>NZ_MKZM01000002.1:0-1114 GCF_002803325.1 Paenibacillus sp. GM2FR
TCAGTTCCCTGGGTATGCCTCCTCGCATCCTATGTATTCAGATACGGGTAACTAGCTATTACACTAGCTGGGTTTCCCCATTCGGACATCCCCGGATCGAAGCTTGCTTACAGCTCCCCGAGGCAGTATCGTTGTTCGCCACGTCCTTCTTCGGCTCCTAGCGCCTAGGCATCCTCCGTGTGCTCTTAGTAGCTTAACCAATTGCTTCAGTTTCGCGCCATTCGCTCTGTTTGTCCGTTTGTTTCCTGATCTACTAAACGAGTTAATAGGTGGAAACGAAACTTCCAAAGGATCGACTGTCACGAATCTTCCGCTGCTACCGTTTTATTAAACTTGTTTTGACACAAGTTCAGCTAAAAGGATATTTCTAATTGCGCAAATTCGTTTCGTTATCTAGTTTTCAAGGATCAATCCCAGTCTTTCGACCGGAAGATTATCATATCACATGATATCTTGCAGTTCAACCTGCAATTTATGGAAGCGATATGAAGTTTATGGTGGAGCCAAGGGGGATCGAACCCCTGACCTCCTGCGTGCAAGGCAGGCGCTCTCCCAGCTGAGCTATAGCCCCATAATTCACCCCAAAAGTGAAATATGGCTTCGAGGTTTATTCCGATTACTCACCGGATGCCTCGCCACTTACCTTATGAAGTTAGTATTTATATGGTGGGCCCTAGTGGACTCGAACCACCGACCTCACCCTTATCAGGGGTGCGCTCTAACCAGCTGAGCTAAGGGCCCATATAAAATACGCTTGGCGACGTCCTACTCTCCCGGGACCCTTCGGTCCAAGTACCATCGGCGCTGGAAGGCTTAACGGTCGTGTTCGGTATGGGTACGCGTGGAACCCTTCCGCTATCGCCACCAAACGTATTCATGGTGAAAGAATTGATCTTTCAAAACTGACCAACGAGTGAGTTGGTTGACTTCAATGAAGTCTGTACGATGATTTGCGTCATCGTTATTTGAATGTCTTCGTTGCAGAAGACGATTCTCCATAGAAAGGAGGTGATCCAGCCGCACCTTCCGATACGGCTACCTTGTTACGACTTCACCCCAATCATCTACCCCACCTTCGGCGGCTGGCTCCCGTAAGGGTTACCCCACCGACTTC
>NZ_MKZM01000003.1:0-938 GCF_002803325.1 Paenibacillus sp. GM2FR
TCAGGGGTAGGGGAGCGTTGTATGTAGGTTGAAGGTGTACCGTAAGGAGCGCTGGACAGCATACAAGTGAGAATGCCGGTATGAGTAACGAAAAGATCAGTGAGAATCTGATCCGCCGAAAGCCCAAGGTTTCCTGAGGAAGGCTCGTCCGCTCAGGGTAAGTCGGGACCTAAGGTGAGGCCGAAAGGCGTAATCGAAGGACAACAGGTTGAAATTCCTGTACCACCGTAAACCGTTATGAACGATGGGGTGACGCAGGAGGGTAGTGACGCGGACTGATGGATGTCCGTCCAAGCAGTGAGGCTGATGTGTAGGCAAATCCGCACATCGATAAGGCTGGGCTGTGATGGGGAGTGAAAATTATAGTAGCGAAGGTCATGATCTCACACTGCCAAGAAAAGCCTCTAGTCAGGTGAAGGTGCCCGTACCGCAAACCGACACAGGTAGGCGAGAAGAGAATTCTAAGGCGCGCGGAAGAACTCTCGTTAAGGAACTCGGCAAAATGACCCCGTAACTTCGGGAGAAGGGGTGCCTCGGTAGGGTGAATAGCCCGAGGGGGCCGCAGTGAAAAGGCCCAAGCGACTGTTTAGCAAAAACACAGGTCTGTGCGAAGCCGTAAGGCGAAGTATACGGGCTGACGCCTGCCCGGTGCTGGAAGGTTAAGGGGAGCGGTTAGGGAGTAATCCCGAAGCTGTGAACCGAAGCCCCAGTAAACGGCGGCCGTAACTATAACGGTCCTAAGGTAGCGAAATTCCTTGTCAGGTAAATTCTGACCCGCACGAATGGCGTAACGACTTGGGCGCTGTCTCAACGAGAGATCCGGTGAAATTTTAATACCTGTGAAGATGCAGGTTACCCGCGACAAGACGGAAAGACCCCATGGAGCTTTACTGCAGCTTGATATTGGATTTGGGTACGATCTGTACAGGATAGGTGGG
>NZ_MKZM01000004.1:0-727 GCF_002803325.1 Paenibacillus sp. GM2FR
TCAGTTCCCTGGGTATGCCTCCTCGCATCCTATGTATTCAGATACGGGTAACTAGCTATTACACTAGCTGGGTTTCCCCATTCGGACATCCCCGGATCGAAGCTTGCTTACAGCTCCCCGAGGCAGTTTCGTTGTTCGCCACGTCCTTCTTCGGCTCCTAGCGCCTAGGCATCCTCCGTGTGCTCTTAGTAGCTTAACCAATTGCTCCGGTTATTGTGCTCATCGCTCTGTTGTCCGTTTGTTTCCTGATCTACTAAACGAGTCAATAGGTGGAAACTAACTTCCAAAGGATCGATGATCCCAAAACCTTCGCTGCTACCGTTTTATTTAAACTTGTTTTGACACAAGTTCAGCTAAAAGGATATTTCTAATTGCGCAAATTCGTTTCGTTATCTAGTTTTCAAGGATCAATTCAATCGGCTATTTAACAGCCGGAAGAATATCTTATCAATTCCTGACGATCTTGTCTACAAGAAAGATCTGGAATCAACAAGTTGAGAGTTGAACTCTCAAAACTGACCAACGAGTGAGTAACAGGCCGAAACCTGATTTTAAAGGTGACTTCAATGAAGTCATATTTGAATGTCTTCGTTGCAGAAGACGATTCTCCATAGAAAGGAGGTGATCCAGCCGCACCTTCCGATACGGCTACCTTGTTACGACTTCACCCCAATCATCTACCCCACCTTCGGCGGCTGGCTCCCGTAAGGGTTACCCCACCGACTTC
>NZ_MKZM01000005.1:0-680 GCF_002803325.1 Paenibacillus sp. GM2FR
TTGGATAAGCCCTCGACCGATTAGTATTGGTCAGCTCCATGCATTGCTGCACTTCCACCTCCAACCTATCTACCTCGTCGTCTTCAAGGGGTCTTACTAGTTGGGAAATCTCATCTTGAGGGGGGCTTCACGCTTAGATGCTTTCAGCGCTTATCCCGTCCGTACGTAGCTACCCAGCCATGCTCCTGGCGGAACAACTGGTGCACCAGCGGTACGTCCATCCCGGTCCTCTCGTACTAAGGACAGCTCCTCTCAAATTTCCTACGCCCACGACAGATAGGGACCGAACTGTCTCACGACGTTCTGAACCCAGCTCGCGTACCGCTTTAATGGGCGAACAGCCCAACCCTTGGGACCTACTTCAGCCCCAGGATGCGATGAGCCGACATCGAGGTGCCAAACCTCCCCGTCGATGTGGACTCTTGGGGGAGATAAGCCTGTTATCCCCAGGGTAGCTTTTATCCGTTGAGCGATGGCCCTTCCATGCGGTACCACCGGATCACTAAGCCCGACTTTCGTCCCTGCTCGACTTGTAGGTCTCGCAGTCAAGCTCCCTTATGCCTTTGCACTCTTCGAATGATTTCCAACCATTCTGAGGGAACCTTGGGGCGCCTCCGTTACTCTTTAGGAGGCGACCGCCCCAGTCAAACTGCCCGCCTGACACTGTCCCCGTACCGGAT
>NZ_MKZM01000006.1:0-642 GCF_002803325.1 Paenibacillus sp. GM2FR
ATTCGGACATCCCCGGATCGAAGCTTGCTTACAGCTCCCCGAGGCAGTTTCGTTGTTCGCCACGTCCTTCTTCGGCTCCTAGCGCCTAGGCATCCTCCGTGTGCTCTTAGTAGCTTAACCAATTGCTTCAGTTTCGCGCCATTCGCTCTGTTGTCCGTTTGTTTCCTGATCTACTAAACGAGTTAATAGGTGGAAACGAAACTTCCAAAGAATCGACTGTCACGAATCTTCCGCTGCTACCGTTTTATTAAACTTGTTTTGACACAAGTTCAGCTAAAAGGATATTTCTAATTGCGCAAATTCGTTTCGTTATCTAGTTTTCAAGGATCAATTGTATATCTTATAGATGAAATTGATTTGGTGGAGCCAAGGGGGATCGAACCCCTGACCTCCTGCGTGCAAGGCAGGCGCTCTCCCAGCTGAGCTATAGCCCCTCAAATTCCATCAAAACTGAACAAATGAATACACGTCGTGGTTGACTTCAATGAAGTCTGTACGATAACTTGCGTCATCGTTATTTGAATGTTTCCGTTGCAGGAAACGATTCTCCATAGAAAGGAGGTGATCCAGCCGCACCTTCCGATACGGCTACCTTGTTACGACTTCACCCCAATCATCTACCCCACCTTCGGCGGCTGGCTC
>NZ_MKZM01000007.1:0-570 GCF_002803325.1 Paenibacillus sp. GM2FR
TCAGTTCCCTGGGTATGCCTCCTCGCATCCTATGTATTCAGATACGGGTAACTAGCTATTACACTAGCTGGGTTTCCCCATTCGGACATCCCCGGATCGAAGCTTGCTTACAGCTCCCCGAGGCAGTATCGTTGTTCGCCACGTCCTTCTTCGGCTCCTAGCGCCTAGGCATCCTCCGTGTGCTCTTAGTAGCTTAACCAATCGCTTCGGTTATGTGGATCAAGGATCCCAAAACCTTCGCTGCTACTTTTATTAAAACTTGTTTTGACACAAGTTCAGCTAAAAGGATATTTCTAATTGCGCAAATTCGTTTCGTTATCTAGTTTTCAAGGATCAAATGAGAGTTGAACTCTCAAAACTGACCAACGAGTGAGTAACAGGCCGAAACCTGATTTTAAGGGTGACTTCAATGAAGTCATATTTGAATGTCTTCGTTGCAGAAGACGATTCTCCATAGAAAGGAGGTGATCCAGCCGCACCTTCCGATACGGCTACCTTGTTACGACTTCACCCCAATCATCTACCCCACCTTCGGCGGCTGGCTCCCGTAAGGGTTACCCCACCGACTTC
>NZ_MKZM01000008.1:0-4603979 GCF_002803325.1 Paenibacillus sp. GM2FR
AGCCCCCCTCAAGATGAGATTTCCCAACTAGTAAGACCCCTTGAAGACGACGAGGTAGATAGGTTGGAGGTGGAAGTGCAGCAATGCATGGAGCTGACCAATACTAATCGGTCGAGGGCTTATCCAAAACACCCCAAAAAGTGAAGCGAAGCTTTGAAGCAACGCGGAATACTTTCCGGGGATCCCGATAATACATTGGGGAAATGCTACGGATTCTAAAACACGCAAATTTCGTTTCGTATCTAGTTTTCAGGTGATCAAAACTGATTTGTAAGTGTACAAGCTATACTTGCAAGGAGGATGATCACGGCATTTGGCGATGCCGGATCCTGAATATACGTTTGGTGGCGATAGCGGAAGGGTTCCACGCGTACCCATACCGAACACGACCGTTAAGCCTTCCAGCGCCGATGGTACTTGGACCGAAGGGTCCCGGGAGAGTAGGACGTCGCCAAGCGAATACATATTCCCTGATAGCTCAGTTGGTAGAGCACTCGACTGTTAATCGAGTTGTCACAGGTTCGAGTCCTGTTCGGGGAGCCACTTATGGAGAGGTGTCCGAGTTGGCCGAAGGAGCACGATTGGAAATCGTGTAGGCGCCATAAGCGTCTCGAGGGTTCGAATCCCTCTCTCTCCGCCAGCAAGGACTTCATATATGGCCCGTTGGTCAAGGGGTTAAGACACCTCCCTTTCACGGAGGTAACAGGGGTTCGAATCCCCTACGGGTCACCACTAACATTATTCCAGACGGAGGCTTAGCTCAGCTGGGAGAGCATCTGCCTTACAAGCAGAGGGTCGGGGGTTCGATCCCCTCAGCCTCCACCATAATTATCCCCAAAAAGTGAAGCTCATGCTTCGCAGGTAATTCCGATTGCTTTTCGGGGAACTCATACAGGAAATTTTTATAATGACGCGGGGTGGAGCAGTTCGGTAGCTCGTCGGGCTCATAACCCGAAGGTCGTAGGTTCAAATCCTGCCCCCGCAACCAATTTATATCGCGGTAGCGATAATGCCTCATGGAACTGTGGTGTAGAGGCCTAACATGCCTGCCTGTCACGCAGGAGATCGCGGGTTCGAATCCCGTCAGTTCCGCCATTCTTATAAGCTTCAGGGATGAGAATCCATTACGGGTTCGTCGAAGCATCATCTTCGTTAGTCTAGACTTCGCAGTCTCGACCGAAGAGAGAGTATCCCGTCAGTTCCGCCATTCTTTACTCTTAGTAATAAGAGCCATTAGCTCAGTTGGTAGAGCACCTGACTTTTAATCAGGGTGTCGAAGGTTCGAGTCCTTCATGGCTCACCATCTTTACCAAGAGAACTTGAGACGGAATACATATTTCATTGCGGACGTGGCTCAGCGGTAGAGCATCGCCTTGCCAAGGCGAGGGTCGCGGGTTCGATTCCCGTCGTCCGCTCCATTTTGCGCCCTTAGCTCAGCTGGATAGAGCGTTTGACTACGAATCAAAAGGTCGGGAGTTCGAATCTCTCAGGGCGTGCCATTTTTCAATCAATTACTTACTCATTATGAAATTTCATTGTGCCGGTGTGGCGGAATTGGCAGACGCGCGCGACTCAAAATCGTGAGGGAAACCGTGGGGGTTCGAGTCCCTTCACCGGCATTAATTAACGGGATGTAGCTCAGCTTGGTAGAGCACCTGGTTTGGGACCAGGGGGTCGCATGTTCAAATCGTGTCATCCCGATTCGAATCGAAAGACTGCTTTCAGTGTAACTGAAGGCGGTCTTTCTTTGTTATGGTTTGAAAATGATGCTAATGGCAAAAGCGGAACTGAATAATTTGGCAGCTTCCCGGTCACAATATGAAAAACATTGAATAGAAGGGGATAACCTTGAGTGTTTTTCATTTCTTTAAGAAGCTGTTCAGAAAACGCTGGAGACGCTGGAGACGCGCGATTTGGTCCTGTGCGATCATTTTGATCGCAGGTATCATGATATGGTCCGGCCAGAATATAAAGGATCAGATGAAAAGGCTGCTCACTGCAGCATCCAACGAAACACCGCTGGCCGTAGAAACGATGCATTACTTGCAGATCGAGGATGAAAAGCAGGAAGAACGCAGACAGGATCAGAGGGAATTCATGCAGAAGCTGAATACCTCGAAGGGAAAGAAGCATGTTCATGTTCGCATCACTTATGTATGTGGCATCGAAGAGCAGGATATGGGAAAGCTTACGGCGGACGGTATTTATGAACTGATGAATAAAAATCCTTTATGGCAGGGACGATTGGATAACAAAGGCGAAGTCTGGCTGGAGCACGCCGTATCCGACCTTTCACCGACCTGTAAGAGGCAAGCCTATATGAGCATCGATTCCAACGGAAATTTAACGTTGTTTGATGGCCCGCCGGAGGAAGAGAAAGTGATGCGGACCTTCTTTCAGCTGGATGTCGGTTCGATGGAGTCCTCTTTGCCTAAAGATGTGATTCAACAGCTTGAAGAAGGTATTCGCATTCAAGATATGGAAGAGTATAACAGTGTTCTGTCAACTTTTAGCGACTATGCACGGGATATGGCTGAGAATGTCATGAGCCCGACCCCTTAGATCGTCCCATACTTGTCGCTTCGTGACCGAAGATGCTGCTGCCCGGAAATTGTCCGGGCAGTTTTTTTGCGTTCTACGGGTATGTCAGGGGTCTCAATATAGAGGATACGCAACTGGTGCTTAAAGGATCAAAGTTTTTCCTCAACAGAGGTCGATCTTTTGTTATAATGGGAGAACGATACATATGTTCGCTTCATCAGAGGAGAGATTGGTTTGCGTATTTTAGGGATCGACCCCGGGATCGCGATTGTAGGTTTCGGGTTTGTAGATAAGGTTGGAAGTAAAGTCACGCCTGTACAGTATGGCTGCATCCAGACGGAAGCCCATACACCGGATGAAGAGAGGCTGCAACACGTGTACGAAGGCATGCTGCAGCTCATTGATAAATATGAGCCTGAGGCCGTTGCTTTCGAGAAATTGTTTTTTAACCGCAACGTAACCACGGCGATGTCCGTATCCCAGGCCAGAGGGGTTCTCATCCTGGCTGCGGTCCAGCGCGGGCTCCCGATTGCAGAATATACGCCGATGCAGGTGAAGCAGGCGATTGTCGGCTATGGCAAGGCCGAGAAGAAACAGGTACAGGAGATGGTCAGGATGTTCCTGAAGCTGCAGAGCATTCCCAAACCGGACGATGTGGCGGATGCATTGGCTGTTGCGATTTGTCACGCTCATTCCTATACACTGAATTCCAAGTTAAATGAGGTATTGCGAAAATGATCGATTTTTTACGGGGACAGGTTGTCCACTTAGAGAGTGAATATATTGTATTGGATGTTCAAGGGGTAGGATATCGGGTGTTCTGCCCGAATCCGTATGCCTTTGCCAAAACTGAAGGAACCATCACGGTGTTTACCCATCATCATGTTCGGGAGGATGCCATCCTGTTGTTTGGATTTCCGACACGGGAGGAACAGAAGCTGTTCCGTAAACTGATCGAAGTCTCAGGAATCGGTCCGCGTGTGGCGCTCGGCATATTGGGCGGCGGATCTCCGGATCATGTAGTTTCCGCGATCTACCAGGAGAATGTATCCTTCTTAATCAAACTTCCCGGAATCGGTAAGAAAACGGCGCAGCGCATGATTCTGGACCTTAAGGACAAGCTTGAGGGATTCGGAAATGCAAGCATGATGACCGGTCTTTTTGCCATGCAGGAGCCTGAACCGGAAGCAGATGGCTCGGCGTGGTCTGAGGCACGTGAGGGATTGAAGGCTCTTGGTTATACGGATAGCGAGCTGGACAAGGTTTGGCTCAAGATTAAGGATTCTGCCGCAAGCGGTGAATCCGTCGATGTGCTGATGAAACGGGCACTGCAGCAGCTATACGCCGGTTAGAGGATCGCTGCAGGAGAGGAGTTTATTTAGATGGACGATCGAATTATTTCCGCCAATCTGATGATGGACGAACAGGCTGTCGAGCTTAGTCTGCGTCCACGCTATTTGGCTGAATATATAGGACAGAATCAAGTTAAGGAAAATCTCAAGGTATACATCGAAGCGGCAAAAATGCGAAACGAAGCGCTTGACCACGTGTTGTTGTACGGTCCTCCGGGACTTGGCAAAACGACGCTGGCGAATATTATCGCCAATGAGCTTGGCGTTAATCTCCGTACGACGTCCGGTCCGGCAATCGAGCGTCCGGGGGATCTGGCTGCGCTTCTCACCAATTTGCAGGAAGGAGATGTCCTGTTTATTGATGAGATCCATCGGCTGCACCGGACGGTAGAGGAAGTGATGTATCCAGCGATGGAGGATTTTGCGCTGGATATTATGATCGGGAAAGGGCCAAGCGCACGTTCGGTTCGTCTGGATCTGCCGCCGTTTACCTTAATTGGCGCCACTACCCGGGCTGGATTGCTCTCTGCGCCGCTAAGGGATCGTTTTGGTGTGGTAAGCCGCCTGGAGTTCTATACGGTCGACGAGCTGAGTTACATCGTGTCACGCAATGCCGATCTTTTGGGGATCGAGATCTTGGGAGAAGCAGCGGAAGAGATTGCCCTGAGATCGCGCGGGACGCCCCGCATTGCCAACCGCCTCTTGAAACGGGTGCGTGATTATGCCCAGGTTCGAGGAGATGGCATGATAACGCCAAGCATCGCTCAGGAAGCGCTGAAGATGCTGCAGATCGATCCGATGGGCCTGGACTTTATCGATCATAAAATGTTGAACGCCATGATCAAAAGCTTCCGCGGGGGACCTGTAGGCCTGGATACCATCGCGGCAACCATCGGAGAAGAAAGTCAAACCATTGAAGATGTATATGAACCGTATCTCCTGCAGATCGGTTTCTTGCAGCGTACACCCCGGGGACGGGTTGTGACGCCTACAGCTTATCAACATTTAGGTATTCCTTTCCCTGAGGATCGCCGTTAGATTATAGAATCATTACATTCATACCCAATCCTAATAGCTACAGGAGGAAAGACGTAAATGGATAGGAACTGGACGAAATCATTATTCGGTTGGACCACCAAGGGACTATTGTCACTGGCTGTTGCCGGGACCTTATGGAGCGCGCCTGCGGTACATGCGGCCGCTCCTTCATTAGACACGATTCGAGTTGCGATGTTTTTGGATTTGGGCAGTCAGTATAAATCGACAACCAATGCCGTTACGCTAAAATCCGCTGAGGCTCTGACGGCATCGCTGCTTGCATCCGGTGCTCAGCAGACTTTGATGAACATCCCTGCAAACCAGCAGGTCCGAATGAGTGTGGATACATACCGCGTCAAGGTGCTTGAGACCGCGGATTGGAAAACGGCTTCCGAAGCAGCGAAAAAACTGCAGGCGACGAATGACAAACCGATGCTGTTTGCGGACGGCAGTGTATACAAACTATATGCCGGTATGTACGGTACAGAGAAAGCGGCCGTGGAAGCGGCTGCGCGAACTGCGAAAACGGCGGCCGCTTATCTGAATGGTCAAAAGCCTTCCGTTAAAGGAGGACTGCATCTGTCTGCAGGATCATACGGATCGGAGGCCGAGGCGGAGTCTGTGCGTAAGACGTATGCAGATGCCGGTATGGATGCTTTCAATGTTGTGGTACCGAACGGAGGTGCATCCGCTTATGAGGTGTGGGTAGGCGAGGCTGCCAACACAGCCGATCTGACTGCAATCAAACTGGAAGCTGCTGCAATATCCGGTTCCCTCGTTGAACAGAATGGCACCACCCCGGGTCTGATTATGAGACGAGATGTAAGCCTGAACCTGGCGACTCCTCAAGAGTCACAGCATTATATGTTGTCGGGCGGTCAGTCCGTTCTGCGGGTGGAGGGGAGTTCAGGAGCCGGGACGAATGTGAAGGAACGATCGGATCGTTCGTATCGAGGCGCTTTGGAGATCGGACAAAAGAACGGTCAATTGTATCTTGTCAATGAACTGCCGTTCCAGCAGTACCTGTATTCCGTCGTTGGAGCCGAGGTGCCGTCTACTTGGGGGGCTGAAGCTCTGAAAGCCCAGGCTGTGGCAGCGCGCAGCTATGCGCTATTCCAAGGAAATAAGTTCGAAGTAGCTCATGTCGTGGACACAACGCTAAGCCAGGCCTATTACGGAACAGCCTATGAGTATCCGAGCATTATTCAGGCAGTGGATGCAACCGACGGCGAAGTGGTCATGAAGGACGGCAAAATCGTGGAAACCGTGTTTTCTTCCAATAGCGGAGGAATGACGGCAGACTCCACCGAGGTGTGGGGTAACCGTAACGATCTGTTTGCCGCGGTGGAAAGCCCTGGAGATTCCTCATCTCAAGCAGCGCTTAAATCCTGGTATCATGTACTTCTTCCGAGTGGCATTACAGGTTATGTACGTGAGGACAATGTGAAGGAAACCGGCAGCAAAACATCGGCAGGACTCCTGTATATGACCGTTACCGCCAAGGATACAAACGTACGTCCACTGCCATTGATCCAATCCAACGTTGAGCCTGTAGGCAAGATGAATCCGGGAGAAACAGCCGTCGTCCTTGAGAAAGTGGCGGAATCCAATAGCTATGACTGGGTTCGCGGTCCCTATACTTCGGATCAACTGCTGGCCTCTCTAAAAGGGAAAACCTCCAACAGTTTGCCTGCTTCCATTACTTCGCTGGATGTAACGGAGCGAGGCCCGTCTGGACGTGCCCTTACGGTGAAAGCCAACGGTCAAGTGCTGGACGTAAAATATCCGGATATGTTCCGCTCGGCTTTTAACGGTCTGCCAAGCACATTGTTTGATATTGAATCGACCGGAAGTTATACTGTATTGAGCGCGAATGGTGCGGTATCCACGGTTTCAAGCGGCCAAACGGTATCCGTCATCTCAGGGAGCGGTAACGGTAATGTCAAAGGTTCCGGTACCGTTGTGATGAATGGAACGGGAAAAGCCCGTGTGATTGAGAGCTCTTCCGGCTTTAAATTTACCGGTAAAGGCTTTGGTCACGGACTGGGCATGTCCCAATGGGGTGCCAAGGGAATGGCAGATGAAGGGTATGATTATAAGCAGATACTCCAACACTATTACCGCAACACGACTATTACGAAGGACTGACCGATATGAATGTGGATTTGTATGATTTTGAATTACCCGAACATTTAATTGCGCAGACACCGCTGCTGGATCGAAGTTCTTCCAGGCTTCTCACGCTTAACAAAGAGAGCGGACACATAAGCCACCAGACGTTTGCGGACATCATAGACAGCCTGAATCCGGGAGATACGCTCGTATTAAACGATACGAAGGTTATACCGGCCCGATTGTTTGGTGTAAAGGAAGACACCGGTGCGAAAGCAGAGGTCCTTCTGCTGAAAAATAGGGGACAAGACCGGTGGGAAGCACTTGTAAAACCCGGCAAGAAGCTGAAAAAAGGAAACATAATTTCCTTCGGTGACGGGAAATTAAAAGCTGTGATTGAGGAAGAAGGCGAGATGGGAGCTCGCACCTTATCCTTCTCGTATAAAGGGATTTTCCAAGAAATCCTGGATGAACTGGGGCAAATGCCACTCCCGCCATATATTAAGGAAAAGTTGGATGACCGTGATCGTTATCAGACGGTATACGCGAAGCATGAAGGGTCCGCAGCCGCCCCGACGGCGGGCCTGCACTTCACGGAAGCTCTCCTAGAACAGATCCGGGCCAAGGGAGTGGACATCGCCTTCATCACCCTGCACGTGGGATTGGGGACATTTCGTCCGATGTCCGTGGAACAGGTTGAGGATCATGTCATGCATGAAGAGTACTATTCCCTTTCCCAGGAAACCGCTGAGCTGCTGAATGAAACGAAGCGGCGCGGCGGCCGGGTTATCGCTGTAGGGACTACCTCTTGCAGAACGCTGGAGACGGTTGGATCGGAGCTGAACGGCGAGCCTCTGCGCGAGAGCAGCGGCTGGACAAGCATTTTCATATATCCCGGATATGCTTTTACCGTCGTGGATGCGCTGATTACGAATTTCCATCTGCCGAAATCCACGCTGGTTATGCTGGTCAGTGCGCTGGCCGGTCGCGAACACATTATGAAAGCGTACAAGGAAGCGGTTGATAAGGAATACCGATTCTTCAGCTTTGGCGACGCGATGTTTATCTATTAATTCGGAGGTTGGTTATCACAATGGCAGCAGCTGTTACTTATGAACATATTAAAACGTGTAAACAATCGGGCGCCAGGCTCGGCAGAGTGCACACTCCGCATGGCGTGATCGATACGCCGACATTCATGCCTGTGGGAACATTGGCAACCGTAAAAACCATGAGCCCGGAAGAGTTAAAAGCCATGGATGCCCATATTATTTTGAGCAACACCTATCACCTGTTCCTGCGTCCGGGACATGATATTGTGAAGGAAGCAGGCGGACTGCACAAATTCATGAACTGGGACCGGCCGATTTTGACCGATAGCGGCGGCTTCCAGGTATTCAGCTTGGCAGAAATGAGAAAAATATCGGAAGAAGGCGTACATTTCCGTTCCCACTTGAACGGAGATAAACTGTTTATTTCCCCGGAAGTTGCGATGGAGATTCAGAACGCGCTCGGATCTGATATTATGATGGCTTTTGATGAATGCCCGCCTTATCCTGCAGAGTATGAATACGTCAAACAATCCACCGAGCGGACCTCTCGCTGGGCTGAACGCTGCCTGAAGAGTCATGCCAGACCGGAAGACCAAGCGCTATTCGCCATCGTTCAGGGAGGCATGCATGAGGATCTGCGCCGTCAGAGCGCCCGTGATTTGACTTCCATGGATTTCCCGGGTTATGCTATTGGTGGACTTAGTGTGGGAGAATCGAAGCAGCTTATGTACGAAGTGCTGGATTACACGGTGCCCCTGCTGCCGAACAATAAACCTCGCTATTTGATGGGAGTCGGATCACCTGATGCGTTGATTGAGGGCTCGATTCGTGGTGTGGATATGTTCGATTGCGTGCTTCCGACGCGGATCGCTCGCAACGGGACAACGATGACAAGTCAAGGCCGTCTTGTCGTTCGAAATGCTCAATATGCCAGGGATTACGGACCGCTGGATCCGGAATGTGACTGCTACACTTGCCGTAACTACTCGCGTGCTTATCTGCGTCATCTGATTAAAAGTGATGAAACGTTTGGATTAAGATTGACGACGTATCATAACCTGCATTTCCTGCTCAATTTGATGCGTAACGTGCGTCAGAGTATTATGGAAGACCGTCTGCTTGATTTCCGCGATGAGTTTTTTGATAAGTACGGCCTTCATGATAATGAAAAAGGGTTCTAAAGCAAGTTCATGGCCATCATGATAAGTTGGTGAAAGGGGGGAAAGATATGTTTGGAACTTCATTTGATTTAGCAGCTGGTGCAGGTCAAGGCGGAGGCGGCATTTTAGGTTTGATTTTGCCGTTCGTTCTGATGTTTGTCATCTTTTATTTTCTGCTTATTCGTCCACAGCAGAAGAAACAGAAGACCAGGAACGCAATGCTTAGCGCCTTGTCAAAGGGCGATAAAGTGGTAACCATTGGAGGCCTTCACGGCACAATCGTGGAGATTACCGACGACATCGTGGTTTTGAAAGTGAACGATGTAACGAAGTTGACGTTCGATCGTAACTCTATCAGCCATAGTGTGAATGCGGATGCATCATGACGTTTCACCTACATATGGAATGTAATCGTCAAAACAAAGGCCGATTCCTTTTAGGAATCAGCCTTTGTTTTTTTTACATGATGTGAGATGCTCTGATGAGCATTAGAGCCTAAAATTATTTTTTTAAGTTGACCCCGAACATTCCCCCGATGGCGCCCCCAGCAAAAACCGTGGCAATCAACGTCAAATCTCCGAGAGATAAGGAACTATCCAAGGCAAGAAAGCCAATGACGAGCAGCGTAATGCCGTATATCAGCCCTGTCAGGCAGCCGTAATACCAACCTCTGTTTCCTGCACGCTTACCGCTGACACAACCACCGATAAAGGCTGCGATAGCATGTACGAGAAATGTGTAGAACGATAAATCATCTTCGGCCAGCCCGCTGCCCCATAGAAGCAGGGATAACGCCAACGCGCCAAGAAACATCCAGAAAAAAGAATACAATAATCCTGAAAGAATCGGATTGGTGATCCTGAAAGTGAATACTCGCCGGATCGGTTCCATGAATCATCCCCCTTAACTAATCTTGATCATTAAATTGTATGGCCAAGCCTGTACATATAGTACAAACTGAACATTTTGCTGCCGGTTTTGCATGATTTCCATTAATTAATCCGTTGTAATCGAATGGGAAAAGCTATAGCAGGTCAGAATAGCTGTACATGAGAATGTTCGACAAGCTAGGAGGGATTGTTTATGTCTCATATGACTATTCTGATTCTGCGGACCATTCTGATGTACGTGGTCATCTTTGTTACCATGAGAATCATGGGTAAACGGGAAATCGGAAAGCTGTCCATCTTCGATTTGGTCATATCCGTTATGATTGCAGAAATCGCCGTTTTTGTTCTTGAAGATGTCCATAAGCCGATTTGGGAGGGACTCGCTCCTATCGCCGTTTTGGTTGCCATACAGGTAGGTCTTGCTTACATCGGACTAAAAAATCGAAGTATACGGCTGTTTGCCGACGGAAAGCCAAGTGTATTGGTGTCCAGGGGCAGGCTGCACCGCAAAGAGATGGCAAGGCTTCGCTATAATCTGGATGATCTGATGCAGCAGCTCAGGGGCAAAGATATTGACAGTCTGGCGGATGTGGAATTTGCGATACTTGAAACATCTGGTCAGCTCACCGTGATTCCAAAAGATACGGGCAACAGCTCCAACAGCAGTTCGAATAGCTCTTCACGTTCTTCCAACACCTCAACTGCCAACAATTCTTCATCCACTTCATTCCAATCCGAAAATAACCCTACAGTCGTAGATATTCCTTACGATAAAATTACGTATGAAGGCCTGCCCATTCCGCTTATATTGGATGGAAAGGTGCAGGACGAGAATCTTGAGTTGATCCAAAAAACGCGGTTCTGGCTTAAGAACGAGATACAGAATTACGGTGCTAAGGATTTTAAAGATATTTTTCTATGCTCCATTGACCATAAAGGCCGGATTTACATTGATCGTAAAGACAGGATCTAACGGCGGCTGAATTTATTGAACCAGGGACCGATGACAGGCACACGCTCCAGATCCCGCGGCGTGACCAGCTTGGTCATAAAAATCATGATGAAATAGATCAGAATACCAACGGCGATGGAGGTCCAAAATTGCAGCCATGGCGCGGTCGAAAACGGAAGATGTTTGTACCCATAGAGGACGCAGGCACCCATAATGATCATAACGGCCCCGATTTTGACATAATCCAGCAGACGGAATCGAAAGCCGATCAGTCTCGATAGACTGAAACCGTGGAGTAATGTAACTGCAATGCTGTTTACGATAATGGCAATGACGGCCCCTTTTATGCCAAAGGCGGGATTGGATGCCAAATACACGATGAGGCTCATTTTGATGATCGCCCCGAATAACGTATTGAGCAGTGCCCGGCCCGGACGGTCCAGTGCTTGCAAAGCAGCTTGAAGCGGGGACTGCACATACAGGAACAAGGCAAACGGCGCCATGATTTTGAGCATATCGCTAATCTCCGCGTTGTCGTACAGGAGCAGGCATAATGGCTCAGCCAGAACAAACATAATGATGGCAAACGGAGCTCCGGAGACCAGAGCTAACCGAAGGGATTGATTCATACGTTTGTGGATCGTAGACCGATCATTACGGGCGGCTGCTTCCGAGAGTGAAGGTACCAGAGAGATGGCCAAAGAAACCGTCAATGCACCGGGCAGCAGCAGGAGGGGGATGATCATCCCTTGCAGTGCACCGTACTGGGCTGTGGCTACGGATGTCGCTATACCTGCCATGGCGAGACTGCGATTGGTCAGAATCGTCTCCAGCAGGTAGGAGAAGGAACCTACCATCTTGCCTCCCGTTACCGGCAATGCAATGCCGAGTAAACGTTTCAGGATGCCTTGATTCGATGGAGAGTCTTCTTTTGTTTTTTTTTCAGAAATGGGTTCTTGGGATTTGGGTAAAAGTTTGTTCGTTCGTCTTCCCTCGCCGGAATATTGCAGCAGCAGCGCGATCATGCCAATCAGTTCTCCTACGGCTGTTCCGAGCATGGCACCCGCCGCCCCATAAGCGATGCCTTTGGGCATCAGGAGATGCGCAAACCACAGCATGCAAATAATTCGGACAATCGTCTCGATCACGGAGGAGCTCGCGGAGGGAATCATGTTCTGTTTACCTTGGAAATATCCGCGGTAGACCGACGAAACGGCAATGATAATCATCATGGGTGTCATGCTGATAAAGGTTTGGTATACACGCTCGTCCGGCAAAAGCACGCCGGTTACCCAAGGGGCAAGGAGCAGACTGAGTCCCATAAAGAGGGTGCCTGCTGTAAGCGTCAGCATCAGGCTGACATGCAGAATTTGTTTGGAAGCATCCCTCTTCCCGGCACCTTCTGCTTCGGCAACCATTTTGGCGATGGCAAGCGGAATTCCTCCGGTAATGATCGTCACGAGCACGATAAAGAAGGGGTAGCCCAGTTGGTAAATTCCGACACCCTCGGGTCCAATGATCCGGGGGAGGGCGATCCGGGGGATAAAACCGAGTAGGCGGTTTAATATGCCGGCTGCAAGTAAAATCAGCGTTCCTTTAATAAATGATTGCTTGTTCACTGTCCATCCCACTCCCTGGTTAAGACTGAATACGGTGACACGACATGGCTATTCTTATGGATATGCCCTACCTGTCCCATCTGATGACTTTACTTTTTTTTCAGGACATGGTAGGAATAGAAGGAAAGCAATGTATCATGTCGAATGTAACTTAGGGACAACAGGGAGTCAGTGAGGAGGCCATATGCATGGAACTCGAGCAAATGAGCGAGGAAGAATTGATGAGCACCATTGAGATGGTATGCTTGAGCAAGGTTGAGGAAATGCATTTGATTGGGTACGAGTATGTGACGAGCGACGATATTTGGAACTGTGTCAGCAGCAAATATGAAAAGGAAGGCGTTCCCTCCCTCCACAAACTGGTCAATGACATTCTGTCCTTGAAGGCGACAGCGTTAATGAACTATATGACAATATCAGCATATAAGGGATCTTCTTTCGATTAATCGAAGAGGTCCCTTTTGCCTTGCGGATATAAGGGTTCATTCATAAGCCCGACAAATTATGATAAATTGACTGGGTTTTATGACATCGCTATAATAGGAATATTGAGTAAAAAGGGGGAACAAAGGACGGCATGAAGAGAATTATCAGTTTCGTCGGAACCGTACTCGTGATCACTGTTTTAATGGCCGTTACAACTCCAGGCTTGCTGAAAGACGTCCGTCTAGGTTTGGATCTTAAGGGTGGATTCGAAATCCTTTATGAAGCAGAGCCTTTGATGGAAGGGCAGCAAGTCACAAAAGAAGCACTGCAGGAAACCGCAAAGAGCTTGCAAAAGCGTGCGGATGCAATGGGAACATCAGAGCCTGAGGTTACGCCCGAAGGGACGAACCGAATTCGCTTAAAGGTGGCAGGCGTAACGGATGAGGCGGAAGTTCGAAAAACAATGAAAGAACCTGCGAACCTCACATTCCGAAGCAATGACGGCTGTAAAGAAGGCGAGGAGTTCTGTAAAATTGAGCTCCGCGGCGACGATTTCGTCGAGAACGGCGCATCGGTTGCCTATGACCAGCTTAATCAGCCTATGATAGATATTAAAGTGAAGGACAAAGGGAAGTTTGCTGAAATTACAGAACGTCTTCTCGGTCAAGAGCTGGCTATCTTCATGGACGACCAATTGCTGTCAGCTCCGACGGTACGGGCCGTATTAACCGACGGTACCGCACAAATTACGGGGAATTATTCGCTGGATGAAGCGAAGCAGATCCGGGATACGATTAATCTCGGTGCTCTGCCGCTGAAACTGGTTGAGAAGTACTCTCAGAGCGTAGGAGCTACGCTCGGTATGCAGTCTCTTACGAAAACGGTACAAGCAGGTCTTATCGCATCGGTTGCGATTCTGCTGTTCATGATTATTAGATATCGCGTACCGGGTTTGTTGGCAAGCTTTGCACTTATTTTGCATACATGGCTTCTCATTCTTATTTTCGTATGGGCTGACTTTACGCTGACGCTTCCAGGTATTGCGGCATTTATATTAGGTATTGGTATGGCGGTTGATGCTAATATCATCACCTATGAGCGCATTCGGGAAGAGATCAGAACGGGCAAGAGTGTTCCATCAGCTGTGAAAGCAGGCGGTAAGTCATCCCTGCGAGCGATTATGGACTCCAACTTGACAACGATACTCGTTGCCGCTGTTATGTTCGGATTTGGTACCGGCGCGGTTAAAGGTTTTGCGCTTGTATTGATTCTGGAGATCATCGTGAGTATTGCCACGAACGTTTATTTCTCCCGTTTCTTGCTCAATCTGCTTGTGAATATTGGTTGGGCCCGCAAACCGAGCCATTATGGCGTAAAGGAGCGTGACATTCGTGAGCTTTAAGAACTTTGATTTCGTAGGCAAAAGCAGATTTTTCTATATCCTATCCATTGCAATTACGATTCTGGGCTTGGTATTCCTCTTGACTCGTGGTCTTAACTACGGAGTTGATTTCCAATCCGGCTCGAACGTAGACATCTCACTCTCCAAGCCCTTGACTACGGAGCAGATTAATACCGTATTAAAAGAGGCTGGAATTGGTGAAGATGCGAGCGTTACTCCCGGTAATGACCGCGTCAATATTCGATTCAGCGAGGTGCTGACCGAGGATCAGGATCTGAAGCTCCGTTCCGGCATTGAGAAGCTGGATAATAAGGCAACCTTCGAGATCAATACGGTTGACCCCGAGATGGCCAATGAGCTTGGACGGAACGCCATTTATGCCGTGCTGCTCTCCTGTATCGGGATTATTATCTATGTCAGCATCCGCTTTGAATGGCGATTTGCGATTGCAGCGATCGTAGCGCTGCTGCATGATGCATTTGTTGTCATCAGTATCTTCTCCATCCTTGGATTAGAGGTGGATCTAACATTCATTATCGCCGTTCTGACCATTATCGGTTATTCAATAAACGATACGATCGTTATCTTTGACCGGATCAGAGAGAACTTGAGATTTGCCAAGATTAAGAGAGTCTCGGATCTTAAGGATCTGGTTAACAAAAGTTTGTCCCAGACGATTGGACGTTCGATCTATACGGCATTGTCTGTATTCATCGCTGCTTTCTTCATGCTCCTGCTTGGCGGCGAGTCGATACAGATGTTCTCGCTGGCCATCTGTATCGGGTTGGCATTCGGCGCGTACTCTTCGATCTTTATCGCAAGTCCGTTGTGGCTTATCCTTAAAGGGCGCAATGCCGGCAATAAACCAAATTCACCGAAGCCAAGCAAAGATAAGATTGAAATCTAATTCAGCCGCTGTTGGCGTAGCAGTCTAGATAGCAGAGGATCCTATACAAGTGGAAAGCCGCGTCGCAGGCGACGCGGCTTTCTAAAGTTAACAGTACGATTAGCACAGGATCGATAGTGACATTGAGGGGGGCCTCAAGTGAGCAATGAACGTTTGAATCATACGGAGACTGTCCTTTGGACAGGCATTGTAACGGATTTTGCATTGGCCTTGTGCAAAGGGATCGTCGGTTATTTATCCGGCAGCAAGGCTCTAATCGGAGATGCTCTACATTCTGCGGCGAATGCCGTAACTTTATTGGTGGACCGTTTGCCAAGCCTGGGTATATTCGGAAGTAAAAGCTCCATTCGGGACAAACGGAATGTTTCGGACACGACGGAGCCCGTGATCTCGATTCTATTTGCCGTTTTATTGATCATGGGCGGTATTCAAATTGCGGTATCCGCGATTCAGACCATGGCATCAGGCGACTTGGAGCCGCCAACCAAATCGGCACTGCTTGCGGTCTTCATCTCACTCGCGGTGAATGAAGCGGTGTTTCAGTACCAATGCCGGCAGATAAAAAGGAACAATGACCCCCGGTACGAGTTGCTGTCCGCTGATCATCGATTTGCCCTGTACTCTTCGCTTACGGTATTGATCGGCGTGTCACTAGCGATGGGTGGCTCCTACTTTGAATGGACTCCCCTGCTCTACATGGATTCGGTTGCGGCTCTGATTGTGGCTTGTCTCGTGGTCCGCAAAGGGTATATACTAATCGTTCATTCCGTCTATGGAACGCTCGTGGAAGAGAAGCGGCATGAGCACGAAGCCGAATTCATGGATACGATTCAGCGAGTGCATGGCGTGATCACGATCGAGGAACTGAAGGTACAAGAATACGGACAGATCCGTCATGTGAACATTGAAGTGAAAGTTACCGTGAATCCGCGGACGTCCGTATTGGAGGCTCAAGAAATTGCCGAGCGAATCCGGAAGCTGTTAACTCATCGTTTTATTCAGGTTACGGATGCCAAGGTTCACGTTGTACCCTATGAACCGGGTTATCCATATAAATCGAACTATGACTTGATGGATAACGATATGCCGACACTTCCGCAGTAGCGTCTGGAGCTAATAGGTATAAGACAGCAGGAAAAAGGCAGGAAAAGGAAGGTGAGTCCCTGTGCTGTATTCCAAATATGAATGGAGAATACGCTCGGCAGAGTCATCGATCACCGATAGGCTGGCCCAGGATCTGTCGCTGCCACCCATGGTGGCTTCCCTCATGGCGTCACGGGGGATACAATCAGCCGAGGATGGACGGAGATTTCTATATGGAACGTTTGAGCTGACGCATGACCCTTATCTTATGCAGGGGATGCAGGAGGCTGTACCGCGTATTCGTAAAGCGCTGGAGGATCGGGAGCATATTCTAATCTATGGCGATTATGATGCAGACGGGGTTTCCAGCACGTCATTGATGATTCATCTGATGCGTCACTTGGGCGCATCTTATGATATTTATATACCTCACCGATCCAATGAAGGTTATGGCTTACATAATCACGCGCTGGATTGGGCCCATCAGCAAGGGGTCAGTCTGGTCATTACCGTCGATACCGGGATTAGCGCAGTCGAGCAAATTGCGTATGCGAACAGCCTTGGCATCGACGTGATTGTTACGGACCATCATGAGCCGCCTGAAGTGCTGCCAGAAGCTTACGCGCTGATCAACCCGAAAATCCCTACATGCCCTTATCCCTTTAAGGGGCTGGCAGGCGTAGGCGTGGCTTATAAGCTGGCACAGGCTCTCGTTGGAGAACCGCCGGAGGAATGGTTACAGATTGTTTCAATCGGGACCATTGCTGACTTGATGCCGCTCACGGGGGAGAATCGGGTGCTTGTGAAGCATGGGATTGAATCGATGCGGAATACGAGGTATGAAGGCATTCGATGCCTGCTTGAGGTGTCAGGGATCCATGTGGAGCAGGTGACAGCCGTTAATGTGGCATTCTCCATGGCACCCCGGATTAACGCCAGTGGCCGTCTGGATCATGCAGGACGTGCCGTAACGCTGCTTACAACAGAACACCGGGAAGAGGCGGAGCGGCTTGCCTGGGAATTGGATGGGCTGAACAAGGATCGGCAGCAAGTGGTCGAAAACATCGTCCAGGAAGCGCTTGGCATGGTTCAAAACCGTTGGAGAGGACAGGAGGTTCCTCCTGTCATCGTATTGGCGGGTGAAGGCTGGAACGTTGGCGTGGTTGGCATCGTGGCTTCCAAAATACTGGAGCGATTCTACAGGCCTGTCGTTATCCTCGGGATTGATCCCGAGACGGGGAACTGTAAAGGTTCCGCCCGATCGATTCCTGGATTCGATATTTATGCGGCTCTGCACTCCTGCAAGGACGTCATGGACCATTTTGGCGGTCATCCATCTGCAGCGGGCATGAGCCTCCATCGGGATCGCTTGGAGGAATTTGAACAGGGACTTCATCGATATGCGGAAGAAGCACTCGAAGAAGAACATTTAATTGCAACCTGTGAAGCGGACCTGGAGGCCAGCTTGTCGGATGTATCGGTGCCCGTTATTGAACAGATCGAACAGTTAGGTCCATTTGGTATGGCCAATGCCGTACCGAAGATCGTCTTTCGGGATGTTGTCATCAAGGACGTCCGCAAAATTGGCAAAGAGGGGAAACATTTGAAGCTTCGTTTGCAGCAGAAGCGGGAGGTTATCGATGCAATCTCATTCGGCTGGGGACATCTTGCCGATATTTTGCCGGTGGGATCGGTTGTGGATGTGCTTGGCGAGCTTTCCGTGAATGAATGGAACGGGAGCCGTAAAGTACAGCTTATGATTCAGGATATCTGCGCACCTTATCAACAGGTGTTTGATTACCGCGGGATCAAAGAACCGTTACAGGAAATTCAGCGGTGGAGAGCCGAGCTGGAGCCGCATCTGCGTTGCCCGGCAATCCGTTCGGCAGTGGTGTACGCAAAAGATTCACATCCGGAAATAAAAAGTCAATTGTATGATATGTGCCTTTGGGTATATGATAGGAATGCTGGCATCATGCCGGAAAATGATATTGCTGAGAGCAGTCAAGAAGATATTTCCGTTTTGTTTGTACTGGATGTACCGGAAACGGCTGAACAACTGGATGCATTCATGTCAGCCTTCCATTCCGTTCCCAATATATTCATGCTGCATCCGACCCGGAACCAGCGTGATCGGCTGCAAATTCCGGACCGCGAACAGTTTAAAAAGCTGTATGTTTTACTTGCCGGAATGACGTCCGCTCCCATGTCGGAGAATGAGGTTGTAACACGTCTGCAGAAGCAGACGTCCTTGTCCACACGCATGCTGCTGAAAGTACTGGATGTGTTTGAGGAATTGGCGTTCATCCAGCGCGTCCAGGGACAGATAACCTTCATACAGAAGCCGGAGAAAAAACCGCTGGACGCTTCCCGTCACTTCCGTGAACTAAGCGATTTGGCGGATATGGAGCAGCATCTGCTGCATGCTGGTACGGAACAATTAACCCAATGGATGATGTCCCGCACAAAAGGCGTATCTTAACCGCAACTATACAGGAGGAGATTATTTTGGATTTTAAAGATTATATTCGTGTCGTTCCCGATTTTCCGCAGGCGGGGATCAGCTTCAAAGATATTACTACACTGCTGAAGAATGGTGAGGTGTATCGCAAAGCCATCGAAGAATTGAAGGTCTTGGTATCCGATCTCAAAATTGATGTGATAGCTGGTCCCGAAGCCCGTGGATTTGTCGTGGGTGCTCCGCTGGCTTATGCGCTTGGAGTAGGATTCGCGCCCATTCGCAAAAGCGGAAAGCTTCCCTACGAAACGATCGAAGTGGGATATGACCTCGAATATGGTAAAGATCGCTTGGCGATGCATACCGATGCGATCGAGAAGGGGCAAAATGTATTGATAGCGGATGATCTTCTTGCAACAGGCGGTACGATTGCGACTTCGGTTAACCTCATCCGTCAATTGGGCGGAAACGTCGTTGGAGCTGCATTCATGATCGAGCTGGCTGATCTCAATGGCCGTTCGAAGCTGGATGGAATCGATGTATTTACATTGATGCAATACGAGTAAACGACAAAATGCTTCCCGATTTTCCCGGGAAATAAAAATCGCCCTGAGCAACCAGCTCAGGGCGATTTTTAATTTGTGATAAGGTTGTTAGTTTCAATCCGGCGTTTTTTCTACGAGGGGCTCATCATTTTTTTCATTGGAGAGCCCGGTAATTTCGAAGACTTTGAAGAGGAGAGCCATGAGGACACCTACGATGGTTGCCAAGGCCATACCCTTCAGCTCGACGGTACCGATTTTCAAGGTTACACCGCTAATCCCTGTTACCAGTACCAGCGTAGCTAGGATCATGTTGCTTGCTTTGGAGAAATCGACCTTTTGCTCAACAAAGATCCGAAGACCGGAAGCCGCGATAACCCCGAACAACAACAGAGATACGCCGCCCATTACAGGTGTAGGAATGTTCGCTACAACGGCGGAGAACGTTCCTGAGAAGGAGAGTATAATCGCAATAATGGCTGCTCCGGCAATTACGAATACCGAGTATACCCTAGTGAGTGCCATGACCCCGATATTTTCACCATAGGTGGTATTAGGGGTGGAGCCAACGAAGCCGGACAGAATGGTGGATATACCGTTACCGAGCAGGGAACGATGCAGGCCAGGGTCTTTGGAGAGGTCTTTGCCTACAATATTGCTGGTTACAAGCAAATGCCCAATGTGCTCCACGATAACAACGATAGCAACCGGAATAATGGTGAATATTGCTGCGACATCAAATACTGGGGTTGTCAGCTCCGGAGCCGACAGGAAATTCGCGTTCGCAATTTTCTCCGTGTCCACGACACCAAGAGCAAAAGAGAGAGCATAACCGACAACGATTCCGATCAGAATGTGAATGATTTTGGCGAAACCGCGGAACAGGATGGACCCGAGTACGGTGACACCAAGTGTCACGAGTGAAATCGTAATGATTTTTGGATCAATGGATTGCCCCTCTTCTGGTAAAAAACCTGCCATGCCAGCAGCAACCGGAACAAGCTCAAGCCCGATCATGGCAATAATGGCACCCATGACCGCAGGCGGGAATACGAAGTCGATCCATTTGGTACCTGCATATTTAACGATGAGAGCTACGAGACAGAAGATGATACCGGTAACGATAAAGGCTCCTAAAGCTTTGCCATAGTTGGCTTCCGGATTTTTGGCCAGTACGATCAGAACCGGTGATATAAAGGCGAAGCTGGATCCCAAGTAAGCCGGAATTTTTCCTTTACATAAGAAAATGTAGAGCAGTGTACCAATACCGTTCATCAGCAGGATCATGCCGGGATCCACACCAAAAAGGTTCGGTACAAGCACCGTACTTCCGAACATGGCGAACAAATGCTGCAGGCTCAGAAGGAACCCGGGGCCAAACGGAAGTTTCTCATCTACTTGAATTTCACGTTGCAAACCATTTCACTCCTCTTAGGACTTTAAATATAGGACCGTTCGCGTACGATCTTTAATAGATTAAATACAATCGTTCGTTTTTTCAACAATAATTTTTACAGTTCGTCAAAATATTCAATTCATGCCAAGTTTTGATGTCTCCGCGATGGAAACGGGCATACTATAAGTGTCTGAACGCTCGACATGTTGACGTATAACGTCACAAGCGTCATAATGATAGGAAAACAATCACGAGGGAACCTGCACGTTTTGACAAGGGCGGGTTCCATTTTATATAGAAAGGGAAGAGAAGGACTCCAAAATGGGCATAGAGCGATTACTCGAAAAGGCCAGCGCCTATACAAAAGAACCCGATCTTCTCCGCATCCAGGAAGCTTATGAATTTGCGGAGCAAGCCCACCACGGACAAGTGCGGAAATCGGGAGAACCTTATATTCTTCATCCGCTTGCGGTTGCAGACATCGTGGTGAATATGCAGATGGACACGTTGTCTATTATTGCTGCGTTGCTTCATGATGTCGTTGAGGATACAACCGTATCGCTCGAGCAGATCCGTGAGCGCTTCGGGGATACCTGTGCACTGCTGGTGGATGGTTTAACGAAACTCGAACGTATCCAATTCCGATCCAAAGAAGAGCAGCAGAACGAAAATTATCGTAAAATGTTTATCGCGATGGCACGGGACATCCGGGTGATCGTGATTAAGCTGGCGGACCGGCTTCATAATATGCGCACTCTTAAGTATCAGTCCGAGGAAAGCCAGCGCCGTATTTCATATGAAACGCTAGAGATCTTCTGCCCGATCGCCCATCGTCTAGGTATTTCCGCGATCAAGTGGGAGATGGAGGATATTGCGCTTCGTTACTTGAATCCGCAGCAGTATTACCGCATTGCGAATTTGATGCACAAGAAGCGGGCTGAACGAGAGCAGTATATCGACAATGTCATAGTCTGTATCCGTGAGAAGCTTGACGAGATGGGCATACAAGCCGACTTATCCGGCAGACCGAAGCATATCTACAGCGTGTTTAAGAAAATGACGGTCAAGAACAAACAATTCAACGAAATTTATGATCTCCTTGCGATCCGCATTATTGTGGACAATATTAAGGATTGTTATGCTACGCTGGGGATCATCCACACCCTGTGGAAGCCGATGCCTGGCCGTTTCAAAGATTATATCGCCATGCCAAAAACGAATATGTATCAATCCCTTCACACGACGGTGGTTGGACCGAACGGGGAACCGACGGAGGTTCAGATCCGGACCTGGGAGATGCATCGTACGGCGGAGTACGGTATTGCGGCACACTGGTCCTATAAAGAAGGTTCCGCAGGCAACGGAGGCAGCTTCGATAATAAGATGACGTTCTTCCGTGAAATATTGGAGCTGCAGCATGAGACGAAGGATGCCTCGGAGTTTGTAGAATCTTTGAAGATGGACTTTTTCTCTGATTTGGTCTTTGTGTTTACGCCAAAAGGCGAAGTGATCGAGCTGCCCTCAGGCTCCGTCCCTCTCGATTTTGCTTACCGAATTCATACTGAAGTAGGAAACCGCACCATTGGTGCGAAGGTCAACGGCAGAATTGTTCCGCTGGATCATCAGCTCAAGACCGGAGACATTGTGGAAATTTTAACATCGAAACATTCATACGGTCCTAGCCAGGACTGGTTGAAGATTGCCCAATCCTCGCATGCCCGCAGTAAGATCAAGCAATGGTTCAAGAAAGAGAAGCGGGAAGAGAACGTGGAGAAGGGGCGCGAGATGCTGGAGCGCGAGATCAAGCGCCTCGGTCTTGATGTGTCCGAGTGGACGACCGATGATAAATTAATGGAGGCGGCCAAGAAATTTGCCTTTAATGATATCGAGGATATGTTATCCGCGGTTGGCTTCGGCGGGATCACGGCCGCTCAAATCTGCACCAAAGTGACCGAGAAGCTCCGTAAGGAGCAGGAGGAAGCGAATCAGCTTGAATTGACCTCCGAGATGAAGGAAATCAAGCCGGCGGAGAAACGAAGCCGTCCGACTAACGGCGTTCGCGTTAAGGGGATTGATAATCTGCTTGTGCGTTTTGCGAGATGCTGCAATCCCGTTCCCGGCGATGATATTGTCGGTTACGTTACCCGCGGACGCGGGGTATCGGTCCATCGTTCGGATTGTGCCAATCTGCCATCCATGGGTGAAGGCGAAGATGCCGCGCGCGTGATTGAAGTGGAGTGGGAAACGGCCGTTGAGGCTAATTACAGCGTCGATATCGAAGTGACGGGCCATGATCGTAACGGACTGTTAAATGAAGTTCTTCAGGCGGTGTCAGAGAGCAAGACGAATATTTCCGCTGTGACCGGCCGATCTGATAAGAACAAAATGGCGATGATCCACATGACGATTTTGATCCGCAATACGGATCACCTCCATTCCGTTGTGGAACGAATCAAGCGGGTGAAGGATGTTTATACCGTTCATCGAATCATGCAGTAATGGCTATGACGGCACGCTTGCGTGGTTAACGGACACCGGGGCTCATGGACATGGATAGTCTCGGATATTAAACGAATGGGCGGTCTGTTATCCTGCGGGAGACAGGCCGTTTTATTTTAAGATATCAGAGTATAGACTTCGGAGGCTCTGCTGCCTGATATCGCAAGAAAAACTACCGCTAAACGCGGTCTGTCTTCTTAGAGAGTACATTGATAGACATTTTTCTTATGGAAATGAAGGAGCTAAACCAATGAGAGTGGTTATTCAAAGATGTAAGCATGCGCAAGTCACGGTTGACAATGAAATCGTTGGCAAGATTGAAGCGGGATTGATGGTGCTGGTTGGTGTTACGCACGAGGATGAGGAGAAGGATGCCAAATACCTTGCCGAGAAGGTTGCAGGGCTGCGGATTTTTGAGGATGAGGATGGAAAAATGAATTTTAGCGTCCAGGACGTGGGCGGAGCCATTCTGTCGGTATCCCAGTTTACGCTCTATGGCGACACCCGCAAGGGAAAACGTCCGAACTTCATGGCCGCCGCCAAACCGGATGAAGCGAATGCATTGTACGAATCCTTTAACCGCGAGCTCTTAGCGAAGGGATTGCAGGTTGAGACCGGGATATTCGGAGCCATGATGGACGTGTCGCTAACCAATTGGGGACCGGTAACCCTGATCATTGACAGCAGATCATAAACGGTTAAATAGGCGGGCAGCATGCATCATATTGGAGAGTTGGGGCATCCTGAGTGGATAATCGCTTGTTAGGTATTCACACTTAAAAAGGAGTCGTGTTCGTTATGCGTCAACCTCCCAAATTTTCGATATGGAGCAGTTTGCCTACGATGGTCTCCGGAGACATTAGGGAAGCAGCGAGCACAGAACGCATGGTTACGGCTTCGGAAGATCCTGTACAACTCATTAGCATAAAGGGAAATATGCGGAAGCAGCTGCCGAGATCGTAGAGCTAAATAGGATAGTGAGTCACTTCTGGTGACGACGTAGCAGAGCCTGAGAACATTTCAGGCCTTTTTTTATTTCACTCTAAACCGGGAGTTCTTACAGTCCTTGTAATGCCCATGTACTGTACCTGAACGGTGTAGATCGTAGGACTTCCGTCCATTCCGCTGTTATAAAAAGGACATTCCAGGGTAATAACAAATCGAGGACGATCATGAAAGGAGACATGCCAGATGAGTAAAGTTGCATTTCTACTAGCTGACCAATTCGAAGATTCCGAGATGAAAACTCCTTATGATGCCGTGAAGGAAGCGGGGCATCAAGCTGATATTATTGGATTGAAACAAGGACAAGAGGTAAAGGGTAAACAAGGCAAGGCATCGTATACAACGGATAAAGCCATAGCCGACGTCAATATAAACGATTATGATGCGGTGGTTATTCCAGGCGGCTCTTCTCCGGAAAATTTGCGTCTGGATTCCCATATATTGCAGTTTGTTGCATCAGCGGACAAGGCAGGCAAACCGATTGCCTCGATATGCCACGGTCCGCAAATTCTGGCAAGTGCCGACCTGCTGAAGGGACGCACGATTACTTCCTATCCTCCGCTTCAAGATGACATGGTAAATGCCGGCGCAAACTTTAAGGATGAGGAAGTCGTCGTGGACCGCAACTTCATTACTTCCCGGACGCCGAAAGACGAGCCAGCCTTCGTGCGCGAGCTGTTAAAGGCACTGTAAGTGGATAGCAGCTGCAAGCTGCAATGGTTGTCCATGTTATACCGGTCTTTCAAACAAGAGGGTTGAAAAAAAGGAGGAATGGACATGTCTAGACAAATTCAAGCTTATTTCAGAACAGAAGACGACGCGGAAGGCGCAAGGACAAAGCTGTTAACGTACAACACGGAGCAGTTGGAGGTGGGACAGCTTCTGGATCCGGTTCGAGGTGGAGGGAATATCCTCGTGCCGCTGGTGCCATGGGGTAATTCCGGCACGGGTGGAGCGACCGCAGGGGCTACAACGATGGGAGCTCCCGGCGGAGTCGTCGGGGCTCCCGGGGTTATCGTGGGCTCCCGGGATGCCAATGCCAGCCGCGATATAGCGCAAGATCGGCCGCACGGCGATGACACGCTGGGCGACACATGGCGCGAAGCGGACGTGACCGACCGGGACTATGATGATCTGAGATATACGCTGTCCGTTAAGGTAAGGGACGAGGATTACGATCAGATCGTGCATGATTTGCGGGCGAATAACGCTTATGTGGAGCGATTTGATTAATTAGCGAAGAAGCCGGCAGCGTTATCCCCTTATTGAAGATAAAAGATATTCATTCTCGTGGGGCCGCGTATCCCTGGGAACGAAAAAGGGCTGTTCCGCTGCTGGAGCAGCCCTTTCATGGTTTTAATAGTAAAAGCGCTTTCTCGCTTGTAACATAACTGTAATGTTTGTTCAATGTTCCTTTAATATTCCCTGTTTATAATAACAGCATGACCCCCTTTTTTATATAATATATGTTTTGGACCTACAACGTGGTTTGTAGGTTTTTTTCTTTTTTCGGGGAAATTCAACAAAGTTTCTTGACTTTAGTGTGGCAGTTCATTAGAATCTAAAAATATAATGTTTTGGGTATACTATATTTATGAATAACAGATTTCATGACGGGAACAAGTACTCCATCCCCACAAGACCAGAGAAGAATCCCTTTGGCTGTAAGGATTCGCTTGATGAGTGGACGAATGACCTCCCCGAGAACAGACGGCGAAGCAAGCACCGGTTACCCGGTGGGATAGACAGTAGCCGAACTGCGCGGCCGGGCGTTAAACGGATGAAGCGGATGGTTGAACGCACTGTAGGGTGTGTCAACGCCGGAATGTGGGTGGTACCACGGGTGATTATATGATATCTCTCGTCCCTGTTGTCTTAGAACAACGGGGCGGGAGATTTTTTAGTTTTCACGACGTATTGCGAAATGACTCCCTAGGAGTTTTTCCATAGTTAGTTCTAAGTGATGAACCAGATCAAGGTAAGGGACATGTTCAAAAGGTGAAGATGTCATAGGACGTGGAGGGATGAAGATGGCAAACGAGAAATTCGAGAAACCAACAGGCACGCAGGACATCCTGCCAGGTGCCGTCGAGAAATGGCAGTTTATCGAGGAGAAGGCACGCGATTTGTGCCGGAGATACAACTATCGCGAAATCCGCACACCGATCTTTGAACAGACCGAGTTGTTCGAACGCGGGGTGGGCGAAACCACCGACATCGTAGAGAAGGAAATGTATACGTTCAAGGATAAAGGGGATCGCAGCATGACCCTTCGTCCAGAAGGAACGGCAGGCGTCGTCCGGGCTTACGTGCAAAACAAGCTGTATGGGGAGCCTGACGTCACGAAGCTGTATTACATGGGTCCCATGTTCCGCTACGAGCGTCCACAGGCTGGACGTTACCGTCAGTTCCATCAGTTCGGCGTCGAGGTGTTCGGGACGGCAGATCCGGCTATCGATGCCGAGGTGATTGCGCTGGGATACAGCTTCTACAAGGAGCTTGGGCTGAATGGGGTAAAAGCAGAGATTAACTCTGTAGGGACGCCTGAGGTACGGGCGGCTTACCGCAGTGCGCTGCTTGCTTTCCTGGAACCGATGAAAGAGAACCTCTGCTCGGATTGCCAGTCGCGCATGGAACGCAACCCGCTGCGCGTGTTGGATTGCAAGAAGGACCAAGGGAAGTTCGGTGATGCGCCTTCGATCCTGGACAGCCTGGACGAGGAATGCAGCACGCACTTTGAGAAAGTGAAAGGGTATTTGGACGCTATGGGCATCGAGTATGAGATCAATCCAAGACTTGTTCGGGGATTGGACTATTATACGCATACCGCATTTGAATTCAAGGCCCAGGGCATCGGCGCGATTGATACGGTAGGCGGCGGCGGACGGTTCAACGGACTGGTCGATCAGATTGGCGGACCGGATCAGCCTGGCATCGGGTTCGGGATTGGTCTTGAGCGAATCCAATTGATTCTGGAGCATCAAGGGGTCAATCTGTCGGCCGCCAAACCGCTGGATGTCTATCTGGTGGCGCTGGGTGAAGCTGCCGAGCAGGAAGTGGCAAAATTGATCTATGAACTGCGGAGCAAAGGGGTAGCTGCTGAACGCGATTACCTCGGCCGGAAAATGAAAGCCCAGATGAAATCCGCCGACCGTTTGCAAGCTCGTTATACCGCCATTTTGGGTGAAGACGAACTGGCACGAGGAGAAATTGCCCTCAAGTCGATGGAGACCGGCGAGCAGCGTACGGTGAGATTGGATCGTCTGGTTCAAGAATTGGTTTAATCGTCGCATGAAGCGACTTCATTATATTAAAGGGGAATGATAAACGATGAAAAGGACGCATCATTGCGGTCACCTGACAACCGCGAACATTGGAGAAACTGTAACACTGAACGGCTGGGTACAGACCCGCCGCGACTTGGGCGGCGTGCTGTTCATCGATCTTCGCGATCGCAGCGGCATCATGCAAATCGTATTTAACCCGGATTTCTCCGGCGAGGCTTTGGCCGTCGCTGATAAGGTCCGCAGCGAGTTCGTGGTGGCCGTATCCGGTAAAGTCGTAAAACGTGATCCTGAAACGTTCAACCCGAACCTGCCGACTGGCGAAATCGAAGTCCAAGTGACAAGCATTGAAGTGCTGAATGCAGCCAAAACACCTCCGTTCTTTATCGAAGACGGCGTGGAGGTGGATGAGCAGCTTCGCTTGAAATATCGCTATCTCGACCTGCGCCGTCCAGAGATGCAAAAAACGCTGATGCTGCGCTCCAAAGCATCGAAAATATTCCGCGACTTCCTCGATGACGAAGGCTTTGTGGATGTGGAAACGCCAATTCTGACCAAGAGCTCGCCGGAAGGCGCACGCGACTATCTCGTACCGAGCCGCGTACACGCAGGTGAATTCTTTGCCCTTCCGCAATCTCCGCAAATTTACAAGCAGCTCCTCATGGTGAGCGGGCTTGAGCGTTACTACCAAATCGCACGCTGCTTCCGTGATGAAGACTTGCGTGCTGACCGTCAGCCTGAGTTTACCCAGGTCGACATCGAGACGTCCTTCATGGAACGCGACGATCTCCTTAACATGATGGAGCAGCTGATGGTGAAGTTGTTCAAGGAAACCATCGGCGTTGAACTTGCAACGCCATTCCAGCGTATCAGTTATGCCGATGCGATGGGCAAATACGGCTCCGACAAGCCGGATCTTCGCTTCGGTTTGGAATTGATCGAAATGAACGATATCGTTGCAAGCAGCGGCGTTAAAGTATTCTCTTCCGTCATTGAAAAAGGCGGCGAAGTGAAATGCTTGAACGCTAAAGGCTGCGGGACTTGGACACGTAAGGAAATTGACGATTTGGGGCCATACGCAGCCCGTTACGGAGCGAAGGGTCTTGCCTGGATTCAAGTGAAAGAAGGCGAATTTAAGGGGCCTATCGTGAAATTCTTCAGCGAACAGGAAATTGAAGCGGTAAGAGAACGTACGGGTGCCGAAGACGGCGACTTGCTGTTGTTCTCCGCAGACAATAAAAAAGTGGTTGCCGATGTCCTAGGCGCGCTCCGCTTGAAAATCGGACGTCAGCTTGGCCTGATCAACGACAACGAATACAAGTTTGCTTGGGTGCTGGACTTCCCGCTGTTCAGTTATGATGAAGAAGCGAAACGCTATGTGGCCGAGCATCATCCGTTCACCCGTCCAAAAGACGAAGATCTGGAATTGATGGATACGGATCCGCTTGCCGTACGCGCAGAAGCATATGACATCGTTCTGAATGGATACGAAGTAGGCGGCGGTTCCATGCGGATTTACAAACGCGAGATCCAAGAGAAAATGTTTGCGGCTCTTGGTATGTCGCCGGAAGTGGCGCACGACAAATTCGGCTATCTTATGGACGCATTTGAGTACGGCACTCCTCCGCACGGCGGAATCGCCTTCGGGTTGGACCGTTTGGTGATGCTGCTTGCCGGACGCACCAACCTGCGTGAAACGATTGCGTTCCCGAAAACGGCAAGCGCAACGGATCTGTTGATGGACGCTCCTTCCCAGGTGGACGGAGGACAACTGGAGCAGCTGCATATCAAACTCGCCAAGAAGCCGGGCGACGAGAAATAATAAGCCTGTTGTTCTTGAAAAAGGAGGTTGCTTGAATTATGCTGCACCAATTTTCCCGTACGGAATTAGCCATAGGGCCTGAAGGCCTTGAAGTCATGAAGAACAGCACCGTGGCGGTGCTCGGTATCGGCGGCGTGGGCGCCATTGCGGTGGAGGCCCTCGCCCGTACCGGGGTCGGCCGTATCATTCTGATCGACAAAGACGTGGTGGATATCACCAACATCAATCGGCAGATACATGCGTTAACGACCACGGTAGGTCAGAAGAAAGCGGATCTGATGGTGGATCGGGTTAAACTGATCAATCCGGAATGTGAAGCGATTGCCCTGAACATGTTCTACACTGAAGAAACGTATGAAGAGTTGTTTAAATTCGAACTGGATTATGTGATTGATGCATCGGATACGATTATTTATAAAGTGCACCTGATCAAGGAATGCCTGCGGCGCGGTATTCCGATCATCTCCAGCATGGGGGCAGCCAACAAAATGGACCCCACGAAGTTCCAGGTAGCCGACATCTCCAAAACCTCCATGGACCCGATTGCCCGTATTGTACGCACCAAGCTGCGCAAAGATGGCATCAAGAAAGGGGTCAAGGTCGTATTCTCTCTAGAGGAGCCGATGAAACCCCGCCAGGACGTTACGGAGAAGATCGTACCCGAGAACGCCCCTGAAATCCGGAAGGCGAAGCAGCCGCCGGCAAGCAATGCCTTCGTTCCGCCCGTGGCCGGACTTATTATGGTCAGCGTGACGGTGAAAGAACTGCTCGAAAAAGGCGGCGTCTCGTTGTAACAGGCATCTAGACAAACTCAAGCTCGGATCGAGAAAACGATAGACAAACGGAAGGCAGGGAGAAACAGCCTTTCGGCAAAGGTTAGCGTGGTTAAAAAAACGCAGTGTCCCAAGCAAGGGACGCTGCGTTTTTTTATGGTCATTAACGAAACGATTATGATGGCAAGCCGGCACCATGGGATTCCGATGACAGAGCTTTGCTAGTATATCCGGGCCAGGTGTGCTACAATGGAACTCCTTTTTGTGTCAGGGCCCTTAAAGCCAGACTTTCGATGCGAAAAAAATATGTTTCTTAGGAGGTAACTGAAAGTGTCAGAATCTTTTCAAAGTGCCTATCAAGAAGAAGAGTCAAGGCTAAACGAGGTTATCGTTGAAATTGACCGTCAGCTTGAACGTTTGCGCGGGATTCCGGTATACACGGGCCATGATTTTACGGAGCAGGTGCTCGAAGCGGGGCGTGAAGAGAAACGGCAGGCCCTCGCCAAAAGTTTGCCGGAGCCTTACTTCGGGAGGCTGGATTTTCAGGAGAGCGGAACGGGAGCGAAAAAACCGCTCTACATCGGGAAGATCGGCTTCGATAAGGAAGATGCCGGGGATCACCCGATGGTGATTGATTGGCGAGCTCCGGTTGCGAGTCTTTTTTATTCGTTTACCGGCGGTACCGACCCGGCTTCGTTCGAAGCACCCGAAGGAATCATCGAGGGGCTAGTGTATTTAAAACGCAACGTCGTGATCCGAAAGCAAATTTTGGAACGGGTATCGGATACGTACAATCGGGAAAGCGGCGGGCCTGCGGTATCCGATGAGTTCTTGGTTTACCGTCTCGGGGAGAACAAGGATAACCGGCTGCGGGACATCGTGTCCACGATTCAGGCCGAGCAGGACAAAATTATCCGGGCAGCCAAAAACACCGCCCTCATCATCCAAGGGGTGGCGGGAAGCGGAAAAACGACGGTGGCACTGCATCGGCTGGCTTATTTGCTCTATCAGTACAAAGAGCAGGTAACCGCGGAGAAAATGATCATATTCGCGCCCAACCTGATGTTTCTGGATTACATATCCGACGTGCTGCCGGAGCTCGGAGTCGGTGATATACAGCAGCGGACCTTTGGCGATTGGGCAGCGGAGCTGCTCGATATTCAGCTCGCTTCGGACGATCATACCCACACGCTTCATCAATGGTTCGAGACGGAGCCGGGTCAGGGGACACCGGATATTGACGATAATGTCAGCGGGCGCTATAAAGGCTCATTGAGACTGATGGAGATCATCCGGCGCTGCGTGGTGGCTATCGAATCCGAAGCTCTCCCGGACGGGGACTTCTCTCCATGGGAGGGGGCCGTTCTGAAACAGGAGACGATCGCGGAATGGTTCTACCAGGAATATAAACCATACCCATTAGCAAAACGGAAGGAACGGCTGCTGGCCAGATTGCACCGCTGGGTCGAGATGGAACTGAAGAAATCGCCATCAGCGGTCTTGATGAAAGAACGAAAGAAAAAAGCGGCTCAACGAGAAAAGGCTTATGCAAACCGATGGCCTAAATTTGAGCCGGTCTCACTATATAAACAATTGTTTGGGGCGGTTAAGGCAACCGGATCGTGGTTTGAAGAGCTATCCGCTCTGATTCCGCCCGAGGTGCTCGCCGCAACGCGTAAAGATTTGAAGAAGAACGTGGTCCGCGAAGAGGATTTGCCTGCCTTGCTGTATTTCCACTGTTTATTGAATGATATTACCGGAGAGCAGCGTTTTGACCATATCGTTATTGATGAGGCTCAGGATTTCTCGCCATTCCAGGTGGCTGTGCTGGACCTGTTCGTCAGAGGACATTCCTTCACTATATTAGGTGATTTGTCGCAGGGCATTCATGCCTATCGCGGCGTTCATGCGTGGGAAGAGATGAGCTCCCTGTTCAAGGAAGAGGAGACAGCCTATTTTGCCTTGACACGCAGTTATCGCTCCACGATGGAGATTATCGAATTTGCGAACGGCATTTTGGAGAAGGGGGTTAGCAGTGATCTGCTCGCCGTACCCGTATTCCGAAGCGGCGATGCCGTTCGCTTGATTCCTTATGATTCGGCGAAATCCAGAACGAGAGATTTGGAACGGGCGATGGAGGCACTCATCGCTAAGGAATATCGGACGGTCGCTATACTCACTCGGACCTTGCGAGAAGCGCAAGAGCTGCATGAGGGGTTAAGTTCGAAATGGCCGGAGCTGAACCTGATTGATGGCAGCAAAGGAACGTATCAGGGCGGTTATTCCGTGCTTCCTGTTTATTTGTCCAAGGGGCTTGAGTTCGATGCGGTTGTGGTGGCGGATGCAGATCAGGCGCATTACGCGGAGAAAGCTTGGGATGCCAAGCTGATGTATGTGGGATGTACGCGGGCACTGCATGAGCTGTGGCTGCTGCATGGGGAGCCGCTGCCTTCGTATATCATGACGGAGACCTCAGAAATTACGGCCAGCGGCTGGCCTGCGGAGTAAGGTGAGATGGTGTTACTAACGAAGTAACGTTAAGCGTGAAGAGGAAAGAACGGAAAATGTCCCGTGGGGTGGTACATGTCGGCATGTGCTTGTCTCTGCGGGTCATTTTGTTGTGCTTGTGCCTAACCAAGCATTTGGTAGGAAGAGCCCAGATTTTCGATAAACCGGATCAAAGTCCATACAGCGAGGATGGAACCTGCAGTTGCCAGGATGATGAAGAGTGTCATTTTTCGCATAGGCTTTCGTTTCAATTCAATAGCCTCCCTTCGTGCGTGGTATTCGAGTGATACGTTTATAATGAAACCTCGTCCTCTTCCTCATTTCGGATGCCCTGCTTATATTCATAGAGAATGATGGATGAACGAGTGAAGGCATAAAGGCCGACCAGGAACTGCAAGATGAGGATGGCATACAGCAGGTTAATCGCGAGTCTCTCATCGTCGAGGTATTCGGGCCCAAAGATCTCTTTTAATAGATTGTTATGGTTAACATGGGTATAGAGTCCAAGTAAACTGATCCCCATATTGATAGCCCCGTTTGATAAATTACGTTTGGACTTCTTGCGAGTTGTCATAGCCACTCTCCTTGGATAAGGATTCTCTATAGTCTCCTATAATATTGAACGCTCTGGAAAGATAAAAGTTGGTTATCATGTTAAACGAGCAGCGAATATCGATGGATTATTCGAATCACCAGATTGGATCTCATAGGCTAGCTACAGGCATAACGAAATCGAATATGGTATGATAGAGGCTGACGGATTTGATTGAAACCGGCTATCTTTGCATTGATATCAGACAAGGAAGTGTAGCAATGGATTTATTCAGTATCGGGCGTGAAGGGGACCGTGATTCCCGGCTGCTGGCCGATCGGATGCGCCCTTCGTCGCTGGATGAATATATAGGACAAGAACACATTATCGGTCCGGGCAAGCTGCTTAGACGGGCCATAGAGGCAGACCAGGTTTCTTCCATTTTATTGTACGGGCCGCCGGGATGCGGCAAAACAACGCTGGCCCATATTATCTCACAGCAAACGAAGGGGTACTTCGTTCGGCTGAATGCGGTGGAAGCCTCGGTTAAGGACGTGAGGGAAGTCATCGAGCAAGCCCAAAGCAACCGCAGCCTGTACGGCACCAAAACGATCCTGTTTCTGGATGAGGTTCACCGCTTTAACAGCTCAAGACAGGACGCGCTGCTGCCTGCCGTGGAGAACGGGACGATTATATTTATCGGCGCGACGACAGAGAACCCCTTTCATTACGTAAATGGGGCCTTGATGAGCCGTTCAACCTTGTTCCAGCTTGAGCCGCTGACTAAGAACCATTCCATGATCGCCATGTTGCGCGCGCTATCCGACCCAGATAAAGGTCTTGGCTTCATGGATCTCCAGGCCGATGAGGAAGCATTGGAGCATATTGCAACCATGGCGAACGGGGATATCCGGCGTGCACTGAATGCGCTTGAGCTGGCGGCGATGACGACCCCGCCTGATGCAGGCGGTACGGTTCATATTACGCTCGAAGTGGCCGAGGAATCGATCCGCAAGCCGCTCGTCAAGGCGGACGAGTCCACGCAGTATGACGTGCTATCCGCCTTTCATAAGAGCATTCGAGGTTCCAGCGATGCGGCCTTGTTCTGGTTCTTGTATGCGGTCGAAAAGCTGGGGATGGACCCGATGGTGTTCATCCGCCGTTTGATTGCTGCCAGCAGCGAGGATATCGGACTTGCCAATCCGCAAGCGATGGTGCAGGCGGTGAGTGCACTTGATGCCTACCGGAACAACGGGTGGCCGGAAGCCAAGCTTAACATTGCCCAGGCCATCCTGTTTGCGGTGGAGAGCCCGAAATCCGATGGCGTTGTGTCAGCCATATCCCGGGCGATGTCCGCCATGGATGAAGTGAAATCGGCAGAGGTTCCGCTTCATCTGCGTGATGCGCATTACTCGGGGGCGGTGAAGCTGGGACATGTCGGCTATAAGTATCCGCACGATTATCCGGGCCATTACGTCAAGCAGGAATATTTGCCGAAGGAGCTCTCCCGCCGGGTGTTCTATCAGGCGACGGAGCAGGGGAACGAAGCCAAGATCGCACATAATCAGCGATTACGACGCGAAGAATAGGGTCGTATTAACATGAATGGTAACTACGGCCGCGCAAATGGGGGAAATGAATGATGAAAACAGGGAAACAACGGTTTGCCATCCTGCTGCTGTCCGTCGGCATGGTGCTGAGCGGCTGCTCGGGAAAAAGCGCTTCGGAACAGGTCTCCAATGGACAGGCCGAGGCCGTGCATGAGCATGGGCATCAGACCCAGCTGTCCAATGGGGATATCCAGGAGGCGACGGCCTCGATAGACGAGCTGCCTGCCTTTTTGAAGAGCCAGACCAGCGAGCTCCAAACGATCTATGCATTATCCGCCCAGGTGAGTGATGTCCTGAAATATATTCCTTGTTATTGCGGCTGCGGGGACAGTGCCGGTCATGAGAGCAACCTGAACTGTTTTATTGATGAGATTCAGGAGGACGGCAGCGTGGTGTGGGACGATCATGGCACCCGCTGCGGGGTTTGCTTGGACATTGCCGTGGAATCTGCCAAAATGAGCAGCGAGGGCAAGAGTCTGATGGAGATTCGGATCGCAATCGACGAAAAATACAGCACAGGTTATGCTAAGCCGACACCAACCCCGATGCCGCCTGCCGAAAGTTAATCCTACTGCAGCTAAACCAAGAGGCACCCGATGTGATCGATATGATCGCTCGAGTGCCTTTTTGCTGTTGGGTATCAGGCCCTTCTTGGATGTTTTCAGGAATCGCCTGATCCGTTTCTCGGATTAATAAGCGTGATCTATCTCACAGCATTAAACTATATATGGATGTAAATTAATAAAATAAAACTATATATAGTATGTTGATGAGATGTAGACGAGGAGTTGATTATATTCATGAAAGTTATGAAGAGAGACGGATGCCTGGTGAATTTTGAGATAAGCCGGATCGTGGAGGCGGTGGATAAAGCATTTATTGCGGTTGAGGGTGCTTCCCGCAAGGAAGCCTCCTTGCGGATTGGGGATGAGGTTGCTCATGCCACCGCGGGTATGGAACAGGTGAGCGTGGAGGAAATTCAGGATATCGTTGTCGAGCATTTGCAAAGTACAGGATACGCAAAGGTGGCGTCAGCTTATCAACATTACAGGGAAACCCGTGATCTGGAGCGGATGCGGCGGGGAGAACTCTACAAGATCAGCAGGGATGTGATTGGGGTAACGAATCTGGATCTGCTCCGGGAGAATGCAAATCTGAACGGAGAATCCTTCAGTGGAAAAATGAGTCGGATCGGCTCCGAGTACGCCAAATGGATGGCAAGCAAATTCATCCTGCCTGGAGAACTCATGAGAGCGGTGAGGGATGGCTATGTGTACGTGCACGACCTGGACCAGTATGCACTCGGAACGACGAACTGCATTTTCATCCCATTTGACCGTCTATTGGCCAAGGGCTTCAATACCGGTAACGGATCGGTCAGGCCGCCGCAGAGCATCATGACCGCGATGGCGCTGGTGGCCATCATCTTTCAATCCCAGCAGAACAGTCAATTCGGCGGCGTGTCCGGAAATAAAATCGATTGGGATCTAGCGCCGTATGTCGGCAAATCGTTTCGTCGGCATTTCCGCAAAGGGCTTGCCTACTTCGGGGAAGCGGAGCATGGAGAGGATTGGTCATATGAACGAGCTCTTCAGGATAACGAAATATACATAGACAATGGGCTACTGAAGGACATGTACCCGACAATATATCACTACGCATATAACGAAACGGTAAATGAAGTAAAGCAGGCTGCGGAATCCCTGATCCATAATTTAAACACGATGAGCAGCCGGGCCGGCGGGCAAATTCCCTTTACATCGCTGAACTACGGCATGTGCACGTCAACCGAAGGTAGGCTGGTATCCCACGCTTTGCTGGATGCCACGATGAAAGGGCTCGGCGGCGGCGAGACGCCGATATTTCCGCAGCATATTTTTCAGTGCAAGCAAGGGGTTAACCAGGCGCAAGGGGAGCCCAATTACGATCTGTTCCTGAAAGCCGTTGAGTGCTCCAGCCGCAGGCTCTACCCGAATTTTGTCAATGTGGATGCGTCGTTTAATCTGGTCTACTATAACCCGGACGAGCCAGACACGATTATTGCCACCATGGGCTGCCGGACACGGACAATTTCAGACCGGTTCGGGCGAAACCGCCTGAGCGGCAAAGGCAACTTATCCTTTAATACGATCAATCTGGTTCGTCTCGGCATTGAGCATGGCATCATCGAAGGGAAACGGGATATGCCTGACCTGAATCTCTTCTATGAGCAGCTGGATCAGTATATGACCATTGCGGTAGAGGGTTTGATTCACCGTTACGAGCTGCAGGCCGACCAACCGGCCAAAGCGTCGGATTTTATGATGCGGGAAGGCGTGTGGGAAGGCGGCGAAACCCTGGCCCCGGAGGACAAGGTACGCGAACTGATTAAGCACGGTACCCTGGCGCTTGGATTTATCGGGCTGGCCGAATGCCTGAAGGCGTTGACCGGACTGCATCACGGAGAGGATGAGAACAGTCGCGTTCTGGGAATTGAGATCATCCGGCATATGCGCCAGTTTTGCGATGCAGCCAGTGAAAGATATAACCTGAACATCACGTTGTTTGCCACGCCGGCAGAAGGGTTGTCCGGAAAATTCACGAAGCTGGACCGGCAAACCTTCGGCGTGATCGAGGGTGTGACAGACCGCGAATATTATACGAACTCGTTTCATATTCCGGTGTACTATCCGATGGCAGCGTACCGCAAAATCCGTTCCGAAGCTCCTTTCCATGAGCTGTGTAATGCAGGAGCGATTTCGTATGTGGAGCTGGACGGCAACGCAAGGCAGAATACGGCTGCTTTTCAGGACATCGTGAAGTTTGCGCTGAAGCAGAACATTGGATATTTCTCTGTAAACCATCCCGTCGACCGTTGTCCGGCATGCAACTACGAAGGGATTATCGGAAGTGCTTGCCCTGGATGCGGCGCCTTGGAGGCGGATGGAAACTTCCAGCGGCTGCGGAGAGTGACGGGATACTTAACGGGCAATTATACCGAGCGCTTCAATTCGGCCAAGCAGGCTGAGGTCAGGGATCGGGTGAAGCATCTGTGAATGTGTGCGGATACATCCCCGAGAGCATCAATGAAGGTCCGGGACTTCGGGCAGTTCTATTCGTGAGCGGCTGCCGTCATGCGTGCGCCGGATGTTTTAATACAGATTCCTGGGACTTTGAAGCGGGGGAGCCGTTTACAGAAGAGTTGTCCGCGTCCATCCTGCAGGATATCATCGACAACCCCTTGCTGGATGGCGTGACCTTATGCGGTGGAGACCCGTTCTTCTCGCCGGAGGAATGCACGGTATTTGTACGCAAGCTCAGGACCCTCTGTCCCGGGAAAAGTGTATGGGCCTACACGGGCTTCACCTTTGAAGCGCTGCTGAGGCAGCCGAAGCTGCGCGAATTGGCGATGCAGTGCGATGTAATCGTGGATGGCAAATTCCAGCTGGAGTTAAGGGATGTCTCGCTTCCCTTTCGAGGCAGCTCCAATCAGCGTTTCATTGACGTAGCCGTCAGCCTAGAACGGGGAGAAACGGTAGAATATGTTCTTCGCTAGCAGGTAAAAAAAGAGCACACACTTTACGGATTCTTCCGTGTTAAGTGTGTGCTCTTTTCGTTCAGGCCAGCGGATTAATATGGAACTTTATCCGCCGTTTCGATCGTTCCTCCGCCAAGGCAGTCGTCCCCTTGGTAGAAGACAACGGCTTGTCCCGGCGTGATTGCTTTTTGCGGCTTCGCAAAAGCGACATGAACGGTTCCGTCTTCGCGCGGAGTTATCGTAACTTCCTGATCCGGCTGACGGTAGCGGAATTTCGCGGTGCAGGTGTAGGCGTCTTTGGGCATAGCGTCTTGTCCTGCAATCCAGTTGATTCCGGAGGCAACGAGTCCGGTTGAATACAAACTCGGATGATCGCCTTGAACAACGTACAGAATATTGTTAGTTAAATGTTTGTCGGCAACAAACCAAGGCTCTCCGGAGCCTGATCCGCCGATTCCGAGACCTTGGCGTTGTCCCAGCGTGTAGTACATCAAACCATCATGACGGCCCTTCACTTCGCCGGTGACAATGTCCACCATATCGCCGGATTGGGCGGGGAGGTATTGTCCAAGAAATTCCTTAAAATTCCGTTCGCCGATGAAGCAAACGCCGGTGCTGTCTTTTTTCTTGGCGGTATACAGTCCGGCTTCTTCGGCGAGTCGGCGGACCTCCGGTTTCGGCAGATGCCCGATCGGGAACATCGCCTTGGAGAGCTGCTCTTGGCTCAGCGCATTGAGGAAGTAGGTTTGATCCTTGTTGCTGTCGACGCCGCGCAGCAACCGGTACTGTCCGTCTTCCTCGATGACGCGGGCGTAATGGCCGGTAGCCACGTAGTCGGCTCCCAGATCCATAGCCTTGTTCAGAAATTCGCCGAATTTGATTTCACGGTTGCACATGACATCGGGGTTCGGCGTTCTCCCGGCTTTATATTCATCGAGGAAATAGGAAAATACTTTATCAAAGTATTCCTTCTCGAAATTGACGGTATAGTAGGGAATGTCGAGCTGCTCGCACACGCGGCGCACGTCTTCAGCGTCCGCTTCAGCTGTGCAGTAGCCAAGCTCATCGGTATCATCCCAGTTTTTCATAAAGATGCCGATCACTTCATAGCCCTGCTGTTTGAGCAGGAGCGCTGTTACGGAGGAGTCGACTCCTCCCGACATGCCGACAACGATACGAGTGTTATGTTTTTCTTTTGACATCGTTATCACCATTTTCATATTGAATTGTGCCCATGGAGGTATTTTAACATATTGGAACAAGGTTCACACGTTTCATTTTGTCCACTCAGGGTGAACATTTTTCAGGTTTCCGATTGGAATATTACCCATTGAGGTTCAGGATATGTTACCATAAGCTGAGGGTAATGATCGGAATACGGAGAAAAACACAGGATAAGCTGCTTCACGCCTGGATTACGCCGTATTTGTCGCTCACCCGCCACCTACAATTCATGTACAGGATGGACATAATATACAAATTGCCGAAAGAGGTGTCACCTTTGAAGATATCAACAAAAGGAAGATACGGATTAACGATTATGATGGAGCTGGCCGCCAGGTTTGGGGAAGGGCCGACTTCGCTGAAGAGCATTGCTGAGAAGAACCAGCTGTCGGAACATTATCTTGAGCAGCTGATCGCACCGCTGCGGAATGCGGGTCTGGTCAAAAGCATCCGCGGCGCATACGGAGGATATATCCTTTCCCGTGATCCGGCATCCATAACGGCTGGAGATGTCATCCGCGTCCTGGAAGGACCGATATCCCCTGTGGATTTCACGGAAGAGGATGATCCGGCGAAGCGGGATCTATGGCTTCGTATCCGCGACAGCATCGCTGAAGTGCTGGATTCCACGACGCTGGACTATCTGATCAACTATCAGGAACAGTCTGCTGCAGACAACTATATGTTCTACATTTAAGGGTGACGACGGATATGAGATCAGTATATTTGGATCACGCCGCCTCAACCCCGGTACATCCGGAGGTTGCCGAGCGGATGATGAATGTGATGACAAGCCAATACGGCAATGCTTCAAGCGTTCACGCTTTTGGACGGGAAGCGAAGAAGATCGTTAACGGGGCGCGTGATCGAATTGCGTCCCTTTTAGGATGCCAATCGGACGAGCTGGTGTTCACCGCAGGCGGAACCGAGAGCGATAATCTGGCTATATTTGGATTGCTGGAATCGCTTGGCGTGAAGGGCAAGCATGTGATTACGTCGGCGGTTGAACACCATGCGGTGCTTCATACATGTCATGAGCTGGAACGGCGGGGCTGCGAGGTTACCTATGTCCCCGTCGACTCTACTGGGCGTGTCTCTGTGGAGGACATTGCGGGCGCGATTCAGGACAACACGGTGCTGGTCACCATCATGTATGGCAACAATGAAGTAGGCACCGTTCAGCCGATTTTCGAAATCGGCGAGCTCTGCCGCAGCCGGGACATCGTATTCCATACCGATGCTGTTCAGGCATTGGGATCGGAACCGATCAACTGCCGCGAGCTGCCGGTGGATATGTGGAGTTTTTCCGCCCACAAAATCAACGGGCCCCAGGGCGTCGGTGCCTTGGTTGTCCGCAGAGGACTCAGCGTATCTCCACGTCTGTTCGGAGGGCTCCAGGAGAAGAAACGTCGTGCCGGAACAGAGAATATGGCTGGAATCGCCGGTTTTACGGCAGCAGTGGAATGGACCGTTAAGAATATGGAGGCGCGGACCCAGCATTATCGTGAGCTGAGATCGACGCTGCTTGAAGGGCTTCGTCAGGAGATTGGCGAGGATGCTTTTGTGATCAACGGAAATTCGGAACATTACCTACCTCACATCCTAAATATCAGCTTTCCCGGTGCCAATACGGAGACGATGCTGATGAACCTCGATATGGAAGGAATTGCGGCGGCAAGCGGCTCGGCTTGTACGTCGGGATCTCTGGAAATATCCCATGTACTCCAAGCAATGAAACTTTCTGATCCTGTTTTGCGCTCCGCGATTCGTTTTAGTTTCGGTTTGGGTAATACTACTCAAGAAATGGAGTACACTGCCCAAAAAATTGGAACCATCCTTAATCGGTTACGTAAATAGATGTTAAGGGATTTCTCCTTCTAGGGAATAGGGGGTATGCGTTCGTCCATTTCATCCTTGGAAATGGCCCGTCAGGCTAACGAAATTTTGACCGGCGGCTGATTTCAAACCATGAAGGATGAGGAGGTGTCCACTGTATATGAAACTTCAAGAAATGATTGGACTGGCTGTATTCGACGTGGAGAACGGTAAGGAAATCGGCAAAATCCACGATTTTATACTAGATGAGAACTGGTTGATTACCGGGTTGGAGCTGGAAGGCAAGGCTTTGTTTTCCTCGCATGTGAAAAGCGTCTCATGGGAAGATATCGTAGCGTACGGGGAAGATGCCGTCATGATCCGGAGCCAAGAGGCCGTCCGCAAGCTGGGCGCCAATGATATACCGCTTACGTACCTTTTGGGCAAGCGCAAACTGAAAGAGATGCAGGTCTTGACAGAGGATGGTGTCCTGCTCGGGCGTATATCGGATGTTTATTTTGAGCAGGAACAGGGCAATACAATACTAGGGTTGGAAATATCCGATGGATTTGTCTCGGATTTGATCGAAGGTCGCAAATGGCTGCCTTGCACAGCGGAAATGGCTATCGGCGAAAGTGCCGTCATGGTACCTCCGATGAGCGAACAGCGTCTGGAAAAAGCCATTAATTCTGTGAACGGATAGGGTGAGGTAGGATGAAATGTCCAAACTGTAGTTCCAAAGATATCGGAAAAATCGGCTCCCACCAGTTTTATTGCTGGGGTTGCTTTATCGAATTGACAGTCAACGGGGAGAAAATGTCCGTATACCAGGTAGAAGAGGACGGCACACTCAGCTCGCTGGATGATTTGTTCTTCGGTGATGACATGCAGCCGGATTTCCCTCCTATGCACGCGTCTTCCTAAAGAACGCGTACATATTGTAAGATAACGACTCCTTGCTGAAGGCCTGTACGGCTGAAGCAGCAGGAGTCTTTTTCATTTTGGCCGGCGGAAATGTTAGTTTATTTCTGGAAGCTTGTACATATACTACAGGGTAGCTTTCGAAAAAGGAGGGTGCCTGTGTGGAACAGCTGACCGAGAACAAATGGTTTCGATTGTTGGTATGGTTAATGCTTGGACTCATCTCTCTTTACTTTGTCTGGCTGCTGCGTCCGCTGTTTCTGGATGTCTATCGATTTCTCAAGGCTGTCCTGGCGCCATTTCTGGTTGCCATGATCATATCTTATGTGTTGAATCCGGTTGTATGCATGCTCTCCGACCGCAAAGTTCCGCGGAGCATGGCGGTGCTGCTCATCTATGCCGTCTTTCTGACGTCGCTCGCCGTCATTCTAATTAACATGATTCCGATGCTGATCCGGCAACTGGAGGAGCTCAACGAGCACCTGCCTGAATTAACGATGAATGCCCAAAGTCTGATGACCAATCTGGACAGCAGGCTCCTGCCTCCGGGAGTAAGGACAGGCGTCAACAGCTGGTTCTTGCAGATGGAATCGAGGTTGGCCGGGGGAATCTCGGATTTCATGGACAATATCGGCAACATGATTAATATTCTGTTTAACGTGTTAATTGTTCCTTTCTTGATCTTCTACATATTAAAAGATTTTGAGGTGTTCCAGCGGACCGCCGTATCCTATCTGCCGCGGAGCCGCCGGAAGTCGATTGTCACGCTGCTTAAAGAGATTGACATGGCCCTTGGAAATTATGTCCGCGGACAATTCCTGGTATGCTTAATCATCGGCGTACTGGCTTATGTGGGGTATATGATCGTGGGCATGCCGTACGCACTGCTGCTGGCAAGCATCGTGGCGGTGTTTAACATCATTCCGTATTTGGGTCCCTTTCTCGGGGCGGCTCCAGCAATTGTGATGGCATCCACGATTTCCTGGAAGATGGTGCTGCTGGTGGTGGTGGTTAATATGATCTGCCAGACGCTGGAAAGCAACATCATTTCACCCCAAGTGGTGGGGAAAAAGCTGCATATGCATCCGCTCCTGATCATTTTTGCACTCCTTGTCGGCGGTCAGCTCGCAGGAACCGTGGGCTTGATTTTGGCTGTTCCCGTCTTTGCCGTCATCAAAGTGCTGCTGCAGCATTTTTTCGCTTATTATGTCAGAAGGAAATCCGGCTGAGGGCTCCAGTCTGTAGTCGCAATGTTCATGCATTGACAGATAGTTTCACCCTATATATACTTGAAATGATAAACCTATAACCGTAGAAATCGATGAGAAAATCGAGTAGGCTTTGCGTACCTTGCCCAGAGAACAGGTTCCTGCCCGGAGAATTTCCGGCTGGCTGCGAGAACCTGGAAGTGAACCTTAGCCGAATGCTAATTTTTGAGTGTGATTCAAATTCACCGGGTGGCTCCCGTTATCCAGCTGTTACGAGGCGATCGTCACATATGCTTTTCCAGGGGAACCCTGCTGGAGGATGAATGGACGATAACCAGGGTGGTACCGCGAGAACATCGTCCCTGAATTCAATTCAGGGGCGTTTTTTGTGTTCGGAGCCAAGTGATCCGGGCCCTATATTATGACTGGAGGAAGTGTAGAGATGAAAGCTAGTGAAATCCGTTCCAAATGGCTAGAGTTTTTTGCAGAGAAAGGCCACAATATTGAGCCAAGTGCATCGCTTGTTCCGCACAATGACCCGTCCCTGCTCTGGATTAATGCAGGCATGGCTCCGCTCAAAGCTTATTTTGACGGGCGTGTGAAGCCGGAAAATCCGAGAATTGCGAACTCGCAGAAATGCATTCGGACCAATGATATTGAGAATGTCGGCAAAACCCGTCGTCACCATACATTTTTCGAAATGTTAGGCAACTTCTCCATCGGGGATTACTTTAAGGAAGAGGTTATCACCTGGGCTTGGGAATTCCTGACGGACAAGAAATGGATCGGATTCGATCCGGAGAAGCTGTCCGTTACTGTGTATCCGGAAGACGAGGAAGCCTACAAATTGTGGAACGAAAAAATCGGTCTCCCGAAGGAACGCATCATTAAGCTGCAGGATAACTTCTGGGATATCGGCGAAGGACCGTGCGGACCTTGTACCGAGATTTTCTATGATCGTGGAGAAGGATACGACACGGATGCTCCGGAATCCGAAATGTTTCCTGGCGGTGAGAATGAACGCTGGCTCGAAGTATGGAACCTTGTATTTTCCCAGTTCAACCACAACAAGGACGGCAGCTACACACCGCTTCCGAACAAGAACATAGATACGGGTGCGGGGCTCGAGCGCTTTGCTTCCATCCTGCAAAACGTGGCGTCCAACTTCGATACCGACCTGTTCCAGCCGATCATCCAGAAGACGGCAGAGCTTGCCGGCGTTAAATACAATGAGAAGACGGAATACGATATCGCGCTGAAAGTCATTGCAGATCATATCCGTACGGTTGCATTTGCAGTTGGCGATGGCGTGCTGCCTTCCAACGAAGGACGCGGCTATGTCATCCGTCGTTTGCTCCGCCGTGCGGTTCGTTACGGAAAGGTGCTCGGGCTGGACAAACCATTCATGTACACTTTGACCGGAACCGTAGGCGATATTATGGGCGTATACTACCCAGAGGTCGTTGAGAAGCGCGCCTTTATCGAAAAGGTCATTGCAACGGAAGAAGAACAGTTCCACAAAACGCTCTCTGACGGCTTGAACATTTTGGCTGACGTCAGCGCAGAAGCGAAGAAGCAGGGCAAATCGGTAATCAGCGGCAGCGACGCCTTCAAATTGTATGATACGTATGGCTTCCCGTTTGATTTAACGGAGGATTATGCGTCCGAACACGGATTGACCGTGGACCGTGAAGGCTTTGATGCCGCGATGAAGGAACAGCGTGACCGTGCGCGTGCGGCTCGTCATGAAACGGAAAGCATGAAGGTCCAAGGCGGCGTTCTTTCCGATTATACGGTTAAAAGTGAATTTGTTGGATATAATGACACCGTCAGCGAGGCTAAAGTGCTCGCCATTGTTTCCGGTGACAGCTTCGCAGACAGCGTCAGTGAAGGCGAGACTTGTCAGGTCATTCTGGACGTGACCCCGTTCTATGCCGAAAGCGGCGGCCAGGTCAGCGATCAGGGGATTTTGGAAGGCGGATCCGTTCGTGCCAGAGTGGAAGGTCTCTTCAAGGCTCCGCATGGACAGCATGTGCATTTCGTAACCGTGGAGCTCGGCGAGCTTAAAGTGGGCGATACGGTCAAGGCGCAGGTGGACTCCGCCATGCGCAATGATATTGTCAAGAACCATACAGCCACACATCTTTTGCATAAAGCTTTGAAGGAAGTGCTGGGCGATCATGTCAATCAGGCAGGTTCCCTTGTTGAACCACAGCGTCTGCGCTTCGACTTCTCCCACTTCGGCAGCATTACGCAGGAGGAGCTCGCCGATATTGAGCGCCGCGTGAATGAACAGGTATGGAAGAGCATTCCGGTCGTTATCGAGCGCAAGGCCATTGACGAAGCGAAGGCGATGGGTGCCATGGCATTGTTCGGCGAGAAATACGGGGACATCGTCCGTGTTGTCCAGGTCGGGGATTACAGCATTGAGCTGTGCGGCGGATGCCATGTAGGCAATACCTCCCAGATCGGAATCTTCAAGCTGCTTGGAGAGAGCGGCATCGGCTCCGGCGTTCGCCGCATTGAAGCCGTAACGGGACGCTACGCTTATGAGCATCTGGAGGGGCAAATGGACCTGCTCAAGCAAGCCGCCGGCTTGTTGAAGAGCAATCTTGCAGACGTACCGAAGCGGATCGAGGGCCTGAACCAACAGGTGAAGGATCTTGCCCGGGAGAACGAGTCCCTGCAAGGCAAACTGGGAGCGATTGAGGCTAGCCAGTTGACCGATAAAGTGAAGCAGGTCGGGAACACGTCGCTGCTTGCAGCTGAAGTACAGGCTGGCAGCATGGACGGACTCCGCGGCATTGCTGACGAATTGAAGGGCAAGCTGCCGGAGACCATCCTGGTGCTCGGCTCCAAAGCGGGCGACAAGGTGAATTTCGTCGTAGCCGTTCCGCAGGACCTGGTGAAGCAGGGCTATCATGCCGGCAAGCTTGTGAAAGAAGTGGCTTCGATATGCGGCGGAGGCGGCGGAGGCCGTCCGGATATGGCGCAAGCCGGAGGTAAGGATGCTTCCAAACTAGCCCAGGCGCTGCAGCATGCTGAGGATCTCATAGCCCAGGGCGTGTAACAGATTTGTCCAGATTGTGTACAGCAAGCCATAGTAAGCGGGATCCAACATTTTGCTGTACACAATCCTGAATTTTTTGGAACACTCTCTAAATATTTCGCTTTCGATTTCCGTAGAGACTTAGGATTATGTTATGATATAACTAGATCAAGCTGGTAAATATTTATTCGACGAAGCATGGTAAACATGTTCTTTGAAGAAGCGAGGTGTGTCACACATGGACTCCATGGATAAGACAGTCAAGTTCAATGTAAAAGGTGATGAAAAGGAGGCTTCCGCCCAGGACATTCTACTTTCGGTATACGATTCGCTGGTAGAGAAGGAATACAATCCGATTAACCAAATCGTAGGGTATCTTTTGTCCGGGGATCCCGCTTATATACCTCGGCACAATAATGCCAGAAGTTTGATCCGGAAAAAAGAGCGAGATGAATTGATTGAAGAACTGGTCCGGTTCTATTTAGCCAGTCACCGTTAGGAGCACACAGGGATGAAGAAGATCATGGGATTAGATTACGGGGACCGCAGAATCGGTGTTGCCATAAGCGACGCGTTCGGATGGACGGCCCAAGGGGTTGAAGTTATCGAGCGCCGCCGTGATGAAGGCGAACTGGACAGAATTGCCACCCTCGTCAAAGACAACGAGGTCGGTGAAATTGTGGTCGGCTTGCCTAAAAATATGAACGGCACGATTGGTCCGCGGGGCGAAATCTGCATGGAATTCGCAAGTACATTGCGAGAGTCCCTATCCTTACCCGTTCACCTTTGGGATGAACGGCTATCAACAGTATCCGCTGAAAGGACATTGCTTGAAGCCGATGTCAGCCGAAAGAAGCGAAAACAGGTTGTAGATAAAATGGCGGCAAGCTTGATTTTGCAAAACTACTTGGATTCTAAAAGGTAAAGGTGAGGGTGATTACAATGGCTAATGAGCATATTGGTATGGAAGAAGAACCGGAAATTATTTATATTCCCGACGATGAAGGCAACGAGGAAGAATTCGAAGTCATCATGAAATTCGAAGTGGATGGCTCGGATGCTAAATATATGATGGTCGTACCAAGGGAGTCTGCCGACGAAGAGACAGACGAGGTCTACGCCTTCCGTTATGAGGAAGACGGAGACGACTTGAAATTGTTTATGATTGAAGACGATGAAGAATGGGCCATTGTTGAAGAAACCTTCAATACGCTCGTGGAAGAGCTGGACGGGAGAGACGAATGATGTCTGATTTTTCGGTTGAGAATATCGTATGGACCCAAGTACTTAAGGAAGCATTCGGTGAGAGTGTAGAGCTTGAGGACGATAAAGGCCATATCGAGGTTTATGATATTGCCGCCGAATTTGAAGTGGATGGTCAAGGGTATGCCATTCTGGTTCAGCCGGATCGAACCGATGAGGAGTACGAGGTGCTCCGTATCGTCAAGGGCGAGGACGGCGGATTGCAGCTGGCAACCATTGATGACGACGAGGAATGGGAGAATGTGTCGGAGCTTTATGATGAGCTGACGTTTCCCGAAGGAGACGAGGATTAAGTTCTCTCCTGCAGGAGCACATGCTTAATTTTCAAATGAAAGTTCAGGAAGGGGCGGAGCTGTCCGCCCCTTTTGGTGTGAAGGGATGAGTAGATTGAAGAAACTGGCAATAGCAGTATTGGTCCTGATCCTAGTTGCGGGCGGGGCCGTATTCTACGTATGGAATGGTTTACAGCCCGTTCAAAGCTCGGAAACTCCTGTCGAATTCACCGTGGAGTCCGGCATGAGCACGTCCTCTATCGCCAATCTGCTTGAGGAAAAGGGACTGATCAAGAATGCCCTTATACTTAAAGGTTATTTAAAGCTTAGCGGGGAAGGAAGCCGTCTGATGGCAGGGACCTATGAGGCAACCCCAGGCACTCCGTTCAAGGAACTGTTATCGAAGATGAACAAAGGCGAAGTGAAGCCCGAGGAGATGGTTCGTTTCACGATCCCTGAGGGGTATACGATCCTTCAGATGGCAGAGACCATCGCGAAAGAGAGCGGAATCGATGAGAAGGAATTTCTGAAGGTTGTGGATCAGCCTACCGGCTGGGATGTTCCGATTGCGGGAGAAATTCCCCAAGAAGCACATCTCAGGCATCATCTCGAGGGATACTTGTTCCCTGCGACCTATGAATTGCCGAAGAAGGATATCACGGCAAAAGGCATTGTCGAAACGATGCTGAAAGAAACGGAGAAACGTTTGGCCGATATTCCGGGTTGGGAGAGTCAATTGGAGGCTCGCGGCGTAACGTTCCATGAACTCATGACCATCGCTTCACTGGTGGAGCGCGAAGTGGTTGCAGATCAGGAGCGCGCCCTGGTGGCCGGCGTTATTTATAATCGATTGGAAGAGGATATGAGGCTGGAAATCGATGCCACGGTTCAATATCTGTTAGATAAACCGAAGGAACGATTGCTTTATGCTGACCTGGAGGTTGAGAGCCCATATAACACGTATCGTCAAAAGGGTTTGCCGCCCGGTCCCATCTCAAGCCCGAGCCTGGAATCCATTCAGGCTGCCCTGAATCCGGAGAAATCCGATTATTTGTTCTATGTGACAAAGAAAGACGGTACACAAGAGCATCTGTTTGCCAAAACGTATAAAGAGCATTTGAAGAATATCGAGACCAGCAAGAAGATGGCACAACAATAATATCACGTGTTGAGCAAGTCCCCTGATACGCTGGTGACAAGGAACAGATCCAGCTGTACTCAGAAGAGTCTTGTTGTACAACCTCTAACTAGGGAGGAATTTTTAAATGAGTATCAAACCTGAATTATTAGCGGCAGCCGGGTCCGTGGCTGATGCTGCTGCTTACCTGAAAGCGGGAGCCGATGCACTGCTTGTCGGCGAGGATCGATTCGGCATGAGATTGCCTGGCAGTCTGACATTGGACGAAATAACGCAAGTTGTACAGCTTGCACACGAACGAGGAAGTAAAGTATACGTAAGCTTGAACAATTTGATGACGAATGATTTGCTGCCCGAGCTCCCCGCCTATGTTAAGGCGCTCGGAGAAATCGGCGTTGATGCGGTGGAATTTAACGATCCCTCCGTGCTCACTACCGTAAAAGAGCTGGCTCCACAGGTAAAACTTCATTGGAATGCAGAAATGACCGCCACCAACTATTCAACGGCCAATTATTGGGGAAGCAAAGGCGCCTCCCGGGTTATTCTTGCGCGTGAATTAAATATGGACGAGGTAACGGACATGAAGCCGCAGCTTCAGCTGGAAGCACAGGTTCAGGTTCATGGCATGACCAACATCTATCATTCCAAGCGGCGCCTGGTGAACAGCTATATGCAGCAGCAGGGCAGACCCGTGAATGAAGGCAGCCTTGGCAAGGAGCGCGGTTTGTTTCTCATTGAAGCTGAGCGTCAAGAAGAGAAGTATCCGATCTATGAGGATATCAACGGAACCCATATTATGAGTTCGGAGGATATTTGCATTCTGGAGGATTTGCATCTGTTAATGGCAGCAGGCATGGACAGCTTTAAGGTGGAGACGCTGCTGAAGCCGCGGCATTACAATGAGCTGGTGATTCGAACCTATCGTCAAGCGATTGATTTATATGCTGCAGATGCTTCCACTTATGCATTCCAGGAAGAGTGGATGGACGGAATCCGTGCGATTCAGGATCCGGAACGTGAATTGTCGTTTGGATTTTTCTATAAGGAACAAGTTTATTAAGGAGTGGACAGCATGGAAGCAATGGCACAGCCAAAATACAAGGGCAAACGCTATCGCCTGGACAAGCCGGAATTGCTCGCCCCGGCTGGTAATTTGGAAAAATTGAAATTTGCGGTGCATTATGGCGCCGATGCAGTTTATATTGGGGGGCAGAAATACGGCCTTCGTTCAAATGCAGACAACTTCAGCTTTGAAGAAATGAAAGAAGGCGTGGAGTTCGCCAAGAAATACGGCGCCAAAGTTTTTGTGGCCACCAACATCTATGCGCATAATGAGGACATTGAGGGAATTGAATCCTACCTGCGAAGTTTGGAGGAAGCAGGCATTGCGGCAATCATCGCTGCAGATCCGGCTATTATTGAGGTGGCTAAACGTGCTGCGCCCAAGCTCGAAGTTCATCTGAGCACACAGCAATCCACACTTAATTGGCAGGCCGTGAAGTTCTGGAAGGACGAAGGATTGCCGCGGGTCGTACTGGGACGCGAGGCGAGCCTGGAGGAGATCGCAGCGATTAAAGAGCATGTCGACATTGAGATCGAGGCCTTTATCCATGGCGCGATGTGCTCTTCGTTTTCCGGTCGCTGCGTGTTGTCCAATCATTTTACGGATCGTGATTCCAACCGGGGCGGATGCTGCCAATCCTGCCGTTGGAAATACGATTTGTTTGTAGATGAAAGAGAAGAGCAAGGCCAGTGGGTATCGGAAGAGCAGCAGTTGATGGAGCAGCCGGCCCCTGCACCCTCCCCATTCCAACCGGGCGTTACGCAAATCCCGCTGTTCCAGCCGGAGGACAACCAGTTTACGATGGGGTCGAAGGATCTCTGCATGCTCGAGCATATTCCGGATCTGATTGAGGTGGGAATCGACAGCTTCAAGATTGAAGGACGGATGAAATCGATCCATTACGTAGCGACTGTGGTCAATGTATATCGACAGGCCATTGATTCCTATATGGCTGACCCTGATCAATATGTATTGAAGCCGGAATGGATTGAGGAAATCAATAAAGCGGCCAACCGACCGCTGAATACCGGATTTTTCTATGATACACCGGACCATGAGGATCATATCTATGAACCCGAAGAGAAGGCGGTTCCTTATGACTTCGCCGGATTGGTGATGGAGTATGATGAGAAATCGGGAACGGCCGTCATTCAGCAGCGGAACCACTTTAAGCCCGGGGATGAAATCGAGTTTTTCGGACCGGAAGGAACCTTCTTTAAGCAGGCAGTTGGTCCTATCGGAGATGAGAATGGCAATGAACTCGATGCAGCTCGTCATCCTTTGCAGCTTATTCGCATGAAGGTGGATCAGCCGGTGCGTCACTTTGATATGATGAGAAAACGTAAAGGGTAATAAAAATACAGTTCTTAAGAACTACACAATTGAGAATCCGGGTCTGTGGATGGACCTCGGATTCTTTTTGTTTGTAAAAAAATTAGGGATTAGGAATTATTTTTTTGCGAAAAGCCAAAGGAAAACACCTCCAATTGTCGAAATAAAGAGTAACGAATACGTTTCAAGGGATTGGACCGACGTATTAATAATATGATTGTGGTAGGTGAACAGCTAATGTCAGAAGTTGAGCAGCATGATAAGAAACCGAAGAAGGACAAGAAGCCCGGAGGAATCAAAGAGAAAAAGAAAAAACCTTCGGCATCAACAGGGATACATACTGCCAAGTCGTTTTTTTCAAACGTGGGAACGGCTATAGGCCGGATGCCGATGAACCCGGCGAAATCCGTCGGTATCCGGTTGTTCCTGATCTTTTTGTCAGCGATTGTATTTTTTGTGATCGTCTTGGGTTATCTGTCGTACGATAAGGCGAAGAGCACGATTGAGAAGAATGCTGCGAACGGCAATCAGCAGACGATCATTCAAACCTCTGAGAAAATCGACATCATTCTGGAGAAGTATGAGAATGCCGGTAGACAAATCTTCTATGACATTGAATTGCAGAAGTTATTGTCGGAGTACACGGATAAAAAATTAAGCGATTACGATTCGTTTACGGTGGAACGCAGCATTCGGGATAAACTATCCAATCAGATCACATCGGATTCGTCGATCAGAGCCATATATCTGATTCCTACCAAGGGAGAGAAGATCATATCGGCAGGTCAGGCCTCGGAATCCTCCAAAACCGTCCTTGAGCAAAGCTGGTATACCGAGCTGAAGGAAGGCGACAAGAAGATTATGTGGCTGCCAACGATGCAGAACAGCGGAGCTCCATATTTCACGATTGCCCGTTCTTTGGGGTCTATGAATGATCTAACTTCAACGTATGTGGTTATGTTTGAACTTAACGCCTCGGTGCTGGATACGCAGCTGAAGGGAATCAACCTGGGCGAGAACGGCCAACTGCAATTGATCAGTCCGGAAGGCATCGTTGTTTCCTCCAGCGAGTCCTCCATTGTGGGTTCGGAAACTGCTTGGACGTTTGCGAAGGAGTTTCCGGCCGACACCAAAACGGATGACGTAAGAACGAAGGATGAGCAAGGAAGAAATGTGCTGGCGGTTTATAATACGCTGAACACCAACGATTGGAAGCTCGTAGGTTCTGTCCAAACCAGCGAGCTCACAAAGGATGCGTCCAGCATACTGGTCATCACGCTTATCGTGGCTGCCATCGACGTTATCTTTGCCATTCTGATCGGGATTTGGATGGTAAGAATGATTGCCCGTCCGTTAGGCAAGCTTAACCTGTTGATGAAGGAAGGCGCCAAAGGCAACTTGAATGTTCGTACAGACCATAAGAGTCAGGATGAAATCGGTCAGCTCTCCGCAAGCTTTAACGATATGATGGAGCAGATCACCGGACTCGTGCAGCAAACGAGCAATACCGCTCAGGAAGTGCTTAGAACGGCAACCGAGTTAAGCGATGCCTCGAAGAAGACGGCTATTTCCGCCAAAGAAATTGCCGTAGCTACCGAGGAAATTGCCAACGGTGCCAGCAGTCTGGCGGTAGAAGCCGAACGCGGCAGCGATCTGACCAACAACATCTCGAAGCAGATGCAAATGGTCGTTTCAGCCAACGAAGAGATGGGCAAATCGGCCCGTCACGTGGAAAGCGCGAGTGAGCTTGGAACGAAGCATTTGAGTGACTTGCTGGATAAGACCCATCAGACCGAGGATATGACCCGCTCGATGATGCATAAGGTCGATGGCTTGAAGGAGACGACTTCATCGGTTGTCAAAGTGCTTGACGTACTTCAGAACATTACGAAGCAAACGAATATCCTCTCATTGAATGCAACAATCGAAGCAGCCCGAGCAGGGGCGGCTGGCAGAGGCTTTATGGTCGTGGCCGATGAAATCCGTCAGTTGGCAGACCAATCCAGACAATCCATCGATATGGTCAGCCAGATTACCGATCGCATCATGACCGAGATGAATGAGACCGTGCAGGTGTTGCTGGATGCGAACCCACTCTTCAAAGGACAGATGAATGCTGTTAAGGAAACGAACGATATCTTCGTATCCGTTCAGCAGCAGATGGTCGACTTTATCGAGTCCTTGGATTCGGTAACGCATTCGATTGATGAACTGAATGAATCTCAGAATGTACTTTCGGAAGCGATGAGTAATGTGAGCGCGGTAGCCGAGGAATCCTCTGCAACTTCGGAAGAGGTGGCTTCTCTCTCCACAGAGCAGCAAAGCGTCAGCAGTCAGCTGGTTAATCTATCATCGCAGCTGGAGAATGTATCGAATGAACTGAAAGAGACCTTGTCTCGTTTTAGACTGTAAGATTGATTGCATAATTCAAAGGCTGTTCCATCAGTTTAAGCTGATGGGGCAGCCTTTTTTTCAGATTACAGAATGTATAAGCTTTCAGCGAAGCCAAAGCCATTCTGTATTCGCATTTATGGGTTGGGGGCCTCGCAAAGTATTTGGAATAAGCATAAGAAGCATTGGCTCCACTTTGCGCGGCTATTTCGATACCGGATAAAAATAACTTTCAGAGGAAATGATAGCAAAGAATATGGTTGAAGGAGTCGAGGTCACTTGAATACAAGGCAGCCTGGTCACACACCTGAATTCCTGTCAACGAATCTTAAGGAAAACCTGAAAACATTTAGCTTGTTACTCAACGATCCTAGCGACCTCACCACGAAAGTGCTGCAGGTTGGAGGGAGCACTTATACCTCTGCTATTGTCAGCCTCGAGGGGTTATCTGATCCATTGTTGATTAAGGAGCAGATTATCCAGCCGATCCAGCATAATCAGGAACTCTCCCAGGAATCCATGATGAATACTCATATGATGCTCCATGAGATTGAGAACCGGATGATATCTCCGCAGATCACCAACCGAACGAGACGCTGGGATGAAGTCATTCCAGTCATACTGTCGGGCGATACGGTTCTCATGTTGGAGGGGACGGATGAGGTCTTACTGATCAAGAGCCGGAAGTGGCCGGCACGCAGTATTGAGGAGCCTCAAACGGAAGCGCTGGTTCGCGGTCCGAGAGTAGGATTCACGGAGAGTATCTACACCAACATCTCCTTGCTGCGAAGACATATTCGTGAGCCTAATCTGACGATCGAGCCCCACACCATCGGCAGGCGGTCGAATCAGTCACTTGCGGTCGTCTATATGAAAGGGCTGACGAATCCGGATCTGATCAAAGAAGTTAACCGCAGGCTGAAGTCACTGGATCTTGATTATGCCCCTGAATCGGGGACGGTTGAGCAATGGATTGAAGACAGCTTTTTATCGCCGTTTCCTCAGATTCTGAATACCGAACGACCTGATAAAGTGACATCAGCATTGCTGCAGGGAAAAGTTGCGATTTTGCTGGATGGTACCCCCTTTGCGCTTCTTCTTCCTTTTACTTTCGTTTCTCTGTTACATTCCCCCGAAGATTATTATGAACGATGGAGTATTGGCTCGCTAATACGTTTGCTGCGCCTTGCGGCTATCGGAATTACCTTGTTTCTACCCGCGCTGTATATTGCCATTCTGTCTTTTCATCCTGGGATGATCCCATTTAAGCTCGTATTCTCGATTGCTGCTTCTCGGGAAGGGGTACCCTTTCCTGCGGTGATCGAAGCCTTACTGATGGAGGTTACACTGGAATTGCTGCGTGAAGCGGGAATCCGCCTACCCAAGCCGATAGGTCAGACGATTGGCATTGTCGGTGGACTTGTAATAGGCGAGGCTGCGGTTCAGGCGGGGATCGTGAGCCCGATTATGGTTATCATTGTGGCTCTGACAGCGATATCGTCTTTTGCCATTCCGTCATACAGCGCAGGCATATCTTTTCGAATGCTGCGCTTTGCGATCATGATTGCTGCAAGCTTTCTGGGACTGTATGGGATTGTGCTGACCTTTATCATGATCTGTATCCACTTGATGAGGCTGCATAGCTTTGGAATCCCATATCTGAGCCCCGTTGCTCCCTCTGTTCAGCACGATTGGAAGGATATGTTCATCCGCGTGCCGGTGACTTGGCTTACGCGCAGACCTTTATTTATGAAGCCCCAAGACATCCATCGGGCAAAAAAGCGGTGATTCGAAATGAACCATAACCAACTAAGTAATCAAACGATTGGCAGTAAAGAGATAGTATATTCAGTTAGCAATATGTTGATAGGGCTCGGGATCCTTACGCTCCCTAATACGATTGCAAGGAATACCCTTTTCTCGGATGGCTGGATGTCGATCATGCTCGGCGGCATGATCGCTCTTGGATTTGCATGGGCGATCGGGACGTTGGCTTCGAGGTTTCCCGGTAAAAATTATCATGCGATGGCAACGATCATCATGAATCGAAAAGCAGCCCATGTGGTGACGCTGCTGATCAGTCTTTACCTCTTGTTGTTTGTCAGTTATCAAGTGCGCGGGGTATCCACAATCACGAGACTATATCTATTTGATAACACGCCAGAGGAAATCATCGGTTTGGTTTACTTACTAGTGCTCATCTACGCTGTCGCGGGGCCAAGCATCGCTTTGCTGCGCTTGAATCTGATTTTTTTCCCCATCGTTGTATCGATCATGCTGCTCATCGTTTTCTTGAATCTCGGAAGTTTAAACGTGCATTATCTGTTACCTGTGTTTAAAACCGATTGGAGAAAAATCGTTATCACTTCAAAGGATACGGTATTCTCCTATTTAGGGCTGGAGATCATGCTGTTCTATAACATTTACGTTGTTAGGAAAAGCAAGCTTCTCGGTTCCATCTTCCGGGGGGTATTGATACCCATCTTGATCTACTTCATTATTTTCGTTTTTGTCATTGGCGTTTTTGGACCGATGGTGGTCTCCAATACGCTGTATCCGTTAGCCGAATTGGCTAAAGAGGTTGAGGTCCCTGGAGGGATATTTGAACGGTTTGAATTTTTCTTTTTTGTCATCTGGCTGATGACGTTATTCAGCACGAATGCGATGGCGTTTGATGTAGCTTTACTGGCACTGGAATCCGTGTTCCCTAAATATCGTAGATTTACGATGATCCTTGTTATAGCACCGATCCTGTTCATCCTCGGTTTATTGCCAAGCACACTTCGAGAGCTCAATGTATTTGCCGAATGGATCAGTTATATGGGAATTGGATTCGCTTGGGTGCTTCCGGCTCTGCTGCTTTTGGTGGCCATGGTTCGGGGGGTGAAGGGTGATGGCTAGCATGCTTCGGATCCTCATCGTGTTCATGCTGGTGTGGCCTATCGCAGGCTGCTGGGACCGCATAGAAATTGAGGAGCGTGGATTTGTAGTAGGTACTGCCCTTGATGCAGCAGAGGGTGGACAAATTAAGCTTACATTTCAAATTGTCGTGCCTACGCAGATGAAAGGGTCCAGCGGCCAGAAGAATGAGGGAGGAAGCCCTTTTATCAATCTGTCCGCAACGGCGGACAGCGTATTCAAGGCGGCGCGGAAGATGTCGAATGAGATCAGCCGCTCTCCTTATCTTGCCCATAACCAAGTAATCATCATCTCGGAGGGGCTGGTTGGAACGGAGCACGTAGGTGATGTACTGGATTTATTCGTCAGGGATCCGGAGAACCGAAGAGCTTCCAATATTATGGTTGCTCATGGAGAGGCAAGCAAGATACTGGAGATCCATTCGAAAATTGAAACCTTGCCCGTGCAATACATTCGTTCAACGCAAGAGAATAAAGACAAGAGTGAATCCATCACGCCTCCTACCAATATTGGGGAGCTGCATAATTTTCTGTTATCCAAGTCCAGTTATGCACTACCCAAGGTTTCCATCACGGAAGATGACAGAATATCCACCAGTGGTGCCGCAGTGTTTAACGGTGAGAACTACGAGTTCAAAGGCTTTCTGGACAATGATGAAACCACGGGCCGCAATATGATGCAAGGAACGGTTAAAACAGCATCATTGGAACTTGTTGTTCAAGGCAAGCAGCTCGTTTATGAGGTCAGGGAATTCAACCGGATCGTTCGCGTTCATCTGGATGACCGGGGACTTCCTGAGTTTCATGTTGAAATTTCGGTCAGAGGCAATATTGGGGAATCAGAGCTGGATGAGAATGAAAACCTACGCGAATTAAACGGAGAAATCAAACGCAAGGCAGAGCAACGGATCAAGCAAATTGCCATGGACGTTATTCTTAAGGCGCAGAACGATTATAAAACCGACTTCCTGGGATTTTGGAAAAAATGCCAAGAGCGTGAATATGGCACATGGATGCGTTATAAGAATGACTGGGACCGTGGTCGAAATATATTTTCGCAATGCAAGATTCATGTGAACGTTGACGCAAAAGTCAGAACCATTGGAACCATTACCGGTACCGAATAGAAAAGAGGGGAAATGATGGACCTTCGCTACGATCTTTTGTTAAATCCGCTTGTAATAATATGCTCGCTGCTGCTCATCATTGTTCCTTTCACCCTGTTCAAAATAAATCAGTATTTGCATAAATATGGTGACCCGCCCTGGAAGCAACCAAAGAAACCGGATTAAAAGTCAATGTTTTAATCAAGAGTGGTCTTTTTTTGGAGAGCTCATTTTTGGTAGAGAAGTGAACGTGATTGAGTCAGGTTCCATATGGAAATAATGATGAGACCATAGACCATATTGGAGGAGCAAGACATGAGGCTTATCCGCAATAAGCGAATTACATACGGATGGCTGATACTGACGATTTTAATTGCCGTTTTGACGCTGCGTCTTGGATGGGTACAACTCGTGATGAAGCATCAGCGGGTTCCCGGCAGCCGGCATACGATGGTAGAGGCATCGCTGATACAGAGGGAGCGGGGCATTGTACTGGATTCCGGTCGCGGACATTTTACGGATCGGAACGGAAAACCGCTCACGGGCAAACTCATCTGGGCAGCCGTGTTGTTTCCTGCTGGCGAGAAGGAACTGAAGAATTCCCATAAACAGTTAGTGAAGCTGGCCCGTATACTGGGAACGAATAAGGATCATTTGATACAGACTTGGGGCAAGTTAAAGGAGCCAGAATTGTGGCATGGAGACAACTCCCTCATTCCTCGTTCCTTAACCAAAGATCAGATAACGCAGATTCAAGAACTTGAACTACCTAAACTCAAGGTTCTTCCTTATGAGCAGCGGTACGGCCATCGCCAATCGGGAATGCAGTGGCTTGGTTTTGTGTCCGGTCAGCGTAAGGAAAGCCTGTTCTTTGACGATGATCCGGAGGTTACCGGAACCAGTGGATTGGAGAAAACGATGGATTCATTGATACGGGGACAAGGGCCGACTATCGTCTATTTTCCGGTTAACAGCACCAATGAAGTCATTCAGGATATCAAGCCGATGGTGAAGGCGCCTGACAATCGGTACTATCCGTTACGGGTAACCACCACGATTGATATCGATATTCAACAAGGGATTGAGGCCATAACGGAGAAAGCGGGCATGAAAGAAGGGGCGGTTGTTGTACTGGATGCCCGAAATGCGGACATCGTGGCCATGGTTTCCAGACCCTTCTACGATCCGGAGCAGATTCACCCGAAGGATGGTCAGTGGGAGAACCGCGGGTTGAAAGCAGCCACGCCAGGGTCCATCTTCAAGTTAGTCACGGCTGCAGCCATACTTGACAATGGGTTAAGCTCTGAAGGTGAACACTTCCATTGTGATGGCGAATACGGTAAGTTCGGAATGTCCTGCTGGAAAAAGGGAGGGCATGGAACGATTGATCTTCGTGAAGGCTTCGCGGAGTCATGCAACGTCGTATTTGCTGTACTTGCGGAGAGATTATCTGCTCAGCAAATGGCGGAGGCGGCCTCCGCGCTGGGTTTCGGGCAAACGGTAGGTTGGAAATCCCAGCAGTTTCTGGGGCTCCGTTCCTTCGCGCCATTGGATCATGAAGAGAAGGGCACGGTGTTTTCCAGTTCTGTGGACGCCTCTGATGCAGGTGTCAGGGTTCAGACAGGCATAGGCCAAAGAGACGCTGCCGTATCCCCGCTGCAAGCTGCTAATGCGATAGTAACGCTCCTTCATGGCGGGGTGAAGACCAAGCCCCGTATTTTACAGCAGATCCGGTATGCTAACGGCCAGTTGCTTCAAGATACGGATCCGCTAAAGGAGCAAACATCAGGAAAGGGGATTTCCCGTGAAACCTCTTCCATCCTGCTCGAGTGGATGAAGGATGTTGTCGAAGAGGGAACTGGCAGCTCATTAAAAAATCGCAAATGGACTCTTGCCGGTAAATCCGGAACGGCTCAGGTAACAGTAAAAGGCCGTCCCCGAAACAACCAGTGGTTTGTCGGGTACGGCCCAGTGGAAAAGCCACGTTATGCCGTGGCTGTATTGGTTGAGAATCGGAGCCCGAACAGCAGCAATCAGGCAACCGACGTATTCGGTCAGGTTTCCGATTTCTTGGCTTCCGTTGAATCGGCCTCCGGCTCTGCGTAAGAGCGGGACATGTCCCAAGGGGACACATCGAATTCTTCGCTCGGCAGCCGGATCCACTGCTTCAGATATCCTTGGGTAAGCAATTCCTTGATGAGAATCAGCAGGATGGGAGCCAGGATCAAACCGGCAACTCCAAAAATGGACAGCGAGATCATCATGAAGGACAGCATCAGAAATGCAGAGGATACGCCGATCGAGTTTCCTGTAATTTTTGGCTCAAGCAGCTGTCTGGAAATCACAACTACGGCAAGCAGTACGATCAAGCCAATGGCAAGCCCGGTGTTGCCGACGATGAACAAATAGGTAATCCACGGAATAAGAATAACGGGAACACCCAGCAGCGGCAGTACATCGAACACAGCGCAGATGAGCGCAACGGACAAGGAATTTCCCGTACCTAATATTAAGAGTCCTATGTATACAATGACAAAGGTAATGCTGACCAGCTTCATCTGGGCTTTTAAATACGAGCCAATCGCCTTGAATACATTTTCCTTGAGGAAAACAAAAGCCGTCTTGAGGGTCTTTGGCGTCTTGTCTTTGGCAATTCTCCGCCAGCTGCCGATCTCAATGCTCAGGAAGAAGGCAAGGATGATCGCAACCCCGAAATTCGCGATGAACGAGGAGAACGACCCCATAAAGCCAACGACATAATGGAAGAACGACTCGGCTGCACCCTGGGCAAAAGTGGTAATGTCCTGAAAATAACCGTTCAGACGGTCGGTCAGATCCGGTGGCAGCGCGTCGAGCTTGGATTGGAGAAACATCAGGCTCTCTGAGAAATGCTTCTGGATCGTTTTGGTATAACCCGGCAAATTATCCTGCAGATTCATGAACTGCGATACGATGAGCGCCCCGGCTCCGAACAGGATGCCCAGGATAACGAGCAGGAAGAGCAGAACGGATATCGCGGCGGCAAACGGTTTTGGCAACCCCCTGCGGTGCAAGAATTTGGAGAAAGGCTCGATAATCAGGAAAACGAGGAAAGATAAAAACACCGGAGCCGCAATTTGGTACAGCTTGCTGAATATGAACATGATCAGGTAAACCGTAAGCACGATTAAACCTATATCGAAGGCGGTTCTCCAATATTTTTTATACAAGGGAAGCATAGTGGGATATCGGCTCCTTTATACTTTATTAATTGATATCATTGTACACGATTTGTGAAAAAAAAGCCTATTTCTTTAAGTGCTATGCTAAAATAATAATAGTGGGTTCATTAGAAAAAGAAATAAAAAGCGGGGAGTAAGCATGCAAACATTACTGCTATGGTTGTTTTACCTTTCATCTTTTTATGCATTCATTCCCGGCATCTTGACCCGGATATTTGGTTTCCGAGTATTTCGCAGGGGAACAGGCTCGAACGACTTCGCCTTAACCTTTGATGATGGTCCTGATCCGTTCTATACACCAAGACTGCTGGATCTTTTGAAGCAGTATAATATGAAGGCGACGTTTTTCCTGGTGGGTTCTCATGCCGAGAAACATCCAGAGGTTGTAAAACGCATTCATAGTGAAGGTCATCTGATCGGGATTCACAACTATGTTCACAAGAGCAATTGGTTCATGCGGCCGGTCACCGTCCGTAAACAAGTCAAGCGCACGGATGATATTATTTACTCCATCACCGGTGAACGTTCGAGTTATTACAGACCGCCATGGGGAATCGTGAATTTATTCGATTTTGCCAAGAATACCGGCTGCCGCATTATCCTATGGTCGTCGATGTTTAATGATTGGCGGAGCAAGATTGGCGCCGACAAGCTAACGCAGCGAATGCTTGCCAAGCTTAGCGGTGGCGAGGTCATGCTCCTTCATGACTGCGGCACGACGATGGGGGCGAACCCCGATGCACCAGAGCAAATGCTGATCGCGTTGGAACGTGTTCTCAAAGTCGCAGAGCAGAAGGGAATGAGAAGCATCCGAATCGACGACATGATGGCGAAGGAAAGCAAAGCGAAAGCGAAGAAGCTGTCTCCTCTCAAGCGTATGATCGTCTCGTTGTGGCTTTTGTGGGAAAAAGGATTTCATGCGGTATTTGCACTCGAAACGGTTACTCCGGCAGATCCGATGCTGCATTTCCGGAAGCGTGCTTTTACCGGTAAAACGGTTGTGATGGAAGATGGCAGCCGGCTTGAAAAGGGAGACCAGGTGCTGGAGCTCCATTTTGATAACAAAAAATTGTTCGAGATCGGCAGCCGCTCCCGTTCGGAAGTACAGCTCGCCATCAAAATGATTCGTGCCGTGCAGAAAGACCTGCCTTCTATGGCTAATATGGTATTGGAACGGCCCGAGTACAAGGATATCAAGGGATTGTATGCTGTAACTATGATTTCACGGGGACCGGAGCAATTCGGATTCCTTGTCATGGATTTACCGCGGGGACTGTTTGCCAGCTCGTCCAGACTTTATCTGAAACTGCTGCTTAGCGTCATCCACCCGAAAGGGCAGGCCCGTCTTAAAGAGGGCAGTCATATTATGGAGCCGAAGATGCTCATGATGCCGGTGGATGTTCTGATCGGGCGTTATGCTGAGAAGAAGAGTCAGCTTCAGCCTCCATCCGAGGAGCAGCAGGAAATACAACAGGAACATGTGGGTGACCTGGCGGTTGCCAGTGCATCGCAGGGCATGTAGTTCATCGAACCGATTTGTTTACTGTCATTATGTATGGATTATCTCTAAGATGTAATTTGGATATAAAAAAGGGGTTATCCTCGCAGGCTTACCAATGCCTGCGAGGGATAACCCCTTTGCTTTGTATGAGTTAGATTTTCAATACGCCGCCTGAGCTGGCGTTCGTCACAAGCTTCGAGTAGCGAGCGAGATAACCGGTCTTTACCTTCGGTTCGAAGTCAACCCATTTGCTGCGGCGTACAGCCATTTCCTCATCGGAAACGTCCAGCAATTGTATGGTCCGGTTATTCAGGTCAAGCTCAATGATATCTCCGTCTTCAACGAAAGCGATAGGTCCGCCTTCTGCCGCTTCCGGCGAGATATGCCCGATGCTGATGCCACGGGAAGCACCGGAGAAGCGTCCGTCTGTGATCAGACCGACTTTAGCTCCAAGCCCCATACCTGCGATCTGGGAGGTCGGCGCCAGCATTTCCGGCATGCCCGGTCCGCCCTTCGGCCCTTCATAACGAATGACAACCACATGACCTTCCTTGACCTTCCCGTTAGCTATACCGCTAAGCGCTTCATCCTGCGAGTTAAAGCAGATGGCAGGCCCTTTATGGTATCCGCCAACCGATGGATCAACGGCACCGACTTTGATGATCGAGCCTTCTGGAGCCAGATTACCATACAGTACTGCGAGACCACCGCGCTCGGAATACGGGGAATCGATCGGATGGATGACGTTCTGATCCTGGATTTCACAGCCCGCTACGTTCTCGGCCAGCGTCTTGCCTGTTACGGTGATGCAATCCCCATGCAGTGCGCCCGGCTTCTTGAGAAGCTCATGCAGAACCGCGCTCACACCGCCCGCCAAGTGTACGTCTTCAATAAAGTAATCCGAAGCTGGAGCCAGCTTGGAGATGTGAGGAACGCGGTCAGCAACTTCATTGATCCGCTCCAGCGGGTAATCGAGACCGGCTTCTTGAGCGAGAGCCAGCGTATGAAGCACCGTGTTGGTGGAGCCGCCCATCGCCATATCCAGCGCAAACGCGTTGTCGATCGCTTCAACGGTAACGATATCACGCGGCTTGAGGTCCATTTTTACGAGCTCCATCAATTGTTTGGCGGATTGTCTAACGAATTCTTTGCGCTCTTCGGCGATGGCAAGAATGGTACCATTGCCTGGGAGAGCCAGACCGAGCGCCTCGGCGAGACAGTTCATGGAGTTGGCGGTAAACATGCCGGAGCAGGATCCGCAGGTTGGACAACCGAATTGTTCCAATTCCAGGAGCTCATCATCATTGATTTTGCCGACCTGGTGAGCGCCCACGCCTTCAAATACGGAGGTCAGGGACAATTTACGGCCTTTGCTGTCCACGCCGGCTTTCATCGGTCCGCCGCTGACAAACACCGTCGGAATATTAACGCGCAGGGCACCCATCAGCATGCCGGGCGTAATTTTGTCACAGTTCGGGATACATACCATACCGTCGAACCAGTGAGCGGATACGACGGTTTCCAAGGAGTCCGCTATGATCTCGCGGCTTGGCAGCGAGTAGCGCATGCCGATATGTCCCATGGCAATTCCGTCATCCACGCCGATGGTGTTGAATTCGAACGGAACGCCGCCGGCCTCACGGATCGCTTCCTTCACGATTTTACCGAATTCCTGTAGATGCACATGACCTGGAACGATGTCGATGTAAGAGTTACATACGGCGATAAACGGTTTGCCGAAATCCTCTTCCTTAACGCCTGCTGCACGCAGAAGGCTGCGGTGCGGCGCGCGGTCAAAGCCTTTTTTGATCATGTCTGAACGCATTTTTTTGGTTGTCATGATGTCGATTTCCCCCCAGATCTATTATAAAATTGTTACGCTTTAGCGCGGTCTTCCGGCAAAGCAGCCGGGTACCTGTAAACAGCGAATAGGTTTTAAATGAGTCTATCACAAAAAGGTAGGTTTTTCTACATGATATTAATAGGAAGCGATGGAAAGAAGCCTGTCGCGATGGCATGTAAAGAGCCTGCTCCCCTAGGGCGGGAACAGGCTTCTTTTTGAGTGATGATGCTATTTCTTGCCGCCTTTGCGGCCAATTTCCTGATAGAATTCACGATTATGATTCCGCGAGGTAGCTTCGCCGCCCTTTTGACCGATCTCCTGGTAAAACTCGCGGCTATGGTTCTTGGACGTCGCTTTGCCGCCTTTTTTGCCGATTTCCTGGTAGAATTCTCGGCTATGCTTTTTCGCGGTCGCTTCGCCGCCAAGACGTCCTGCTTCTTCGCGGGTCATCTTTCGATTGCTGCTGTTTGCCATCACAAATCACTCCTTTACCGTCGTATTTGCTATGCGTATATGTTACTTACCACGGCTTATTTGTCATGAATCAAAACATTCGACTAAAGATTGGTAAATTTCCATATCGGATCGATTTCTGAATCCCAGCGTTAATTCCGTTTAAATCAGAGTTTATTTCATGGTTTAATAAGAGTATGATCAAGAATAGGATAGGGAGGTTTTTTACATTGCCGTTTGTTCAAGTGAAGGGACGAACCGTTCCCTGCAAAGGGATTTTGTTTGATAAAGACGGAACGCTGCTCCATTTCATGGCGCTGTGGGGAGGATGGGCCGATTATGTGCTCAAATTCATGGAGGAACGGCTGGAATTAATGGGAGCCGGCTTCACGCTGCCGAAAGAGCAGGTGCTGGGCACAAATCATGATGCTAACGGGCGGGTGTCGGGTTACGATGTTCAGGGTCCGCTCGCCATGGGCACCGTGGAGGAGACAAACGGGCTGCTAGCCTGGCAGCTGTATGCTGCGGGAATGCCCTGGAACGAGGCAATTATGCAGGTCCATCAAATTACGAAAAATGCCATGTATGAAGTTCGTCAGCAGAAGCCGGCATTCCCGATGCCGGGGCTTGAGAATTTTCTGAAGAAGTGTAGCTTGGCTTCCGTGAAGATGGCCGTGGTTACTTCGGATGATACTTCAAATGCCGTGGAGCAGTTGGAGTGGATGGGGCTTCACTCTTCCTTTACGGCCATTTTGGGAAGAGATCAGGTTCGAAACGGCAAGCCGCACCCGGAAATGACGGAGACTGCATGCCGACTGCTTGGGATTATGCCCGAGGAAGCGGTGGTGATCGGTGACAGCAACGCGGATATGCAAATGGCGAAGCAAGCAGGCGCCGCTCTGGCTGTGGGTTTATTGACAGATGAAGGGGAACCTGTACATCTGACAGATGCCGATGTCGTCATATCCGATTATAATGAATTAGACGTGCACAGGTAGACGTGTTATTTTAAGGGCTGTACGGAGGTGTAAAAGAGTGGAGAACAGGGAAAAAATCGAGCAGTTGGCAACATGGATCGAAGCGAGCGACTACATTGTTTTTTTCGGGGGAGCCGGTACCTCCACGGAGAGCGGGATTCCTGACTTCCGTTCGGCAGCCGGACTATACCAGAGCGAGCACCAATCTCCGTATCCGCCGGAGGTCATGCTCAGCCACACTTTTTTCATGAAGCATCCGGAAGTGTTCTACGACTTTTACCGAAGCAAGATGCTTCACCCGCATGCACAGCCGAACGGCTGTCACCGTCTATTGTCGAGACTGGAACATGACGGTAAGCTGAAGGCGGTGATTACGCAAAATATCGACGGTTTGCATCAGACCGCAGGATGTTCCGAGGTGTTGGAGCTTCATGGCTCTGTGCATCGCAATTATTGCATGGATTGCTCCAGGCACTACAGCCTGCAGGATATTCTGGACATCAAGGAAACCGTCCCGCGCTGCAAGGATTGCGGAGGGCTGGTGAGGCCGGATGTTGTACTGTATGAAGAGGAATTGGACCAGAACATCATCATGCGCTCGATTCAGGAAATATCGACGGCGGATTTATTGATTATTGGCGGGACTTCCCTGACGGTACACCCCGCTGCGAGTTTGATATCCTATTTTCATGGAAGCAAGGTAGCTTTGCTGAATGCAGATCCAACCCCTTACGATCACCGGGCAGGCCTCTTGATTGCGGATCGGATCGGTCAGGTCATGACGCAGGTGGATAAGCTGATCCGTACGTAACGGCGACAGCGGAGGCGTGCTGCTGCATCTATGTCTGTAATCGTTTTCTTGTCAAAGGACGTTCAAACACGTTAAGATGGAATTTAGCAATGGACCTATCACTTAGAGAGGCAGGGATTGCAAGTGACCTATGTGGCTAGTGAAGACCGCTATGAAGGAATGAAGTATAACCGCGTGGGGCGATCCGGATTGAAACTTCCGGCGATCTCCCTTGGATTATGGCATAATTTCGGTGGTGTCGACTCGTATGAAAACGGGCGTAATATGATTACGCGCTCCTTCGATCTGGGCATTACCCACTTCGATCTGGCGAACAATTACGGACCGCCTGCAGGCTCTGCCGAAGAGACGTTCGGTAAAGTTCTCTCAAGGGATCTTAAGGCTTACCGTGATGAAATCGTCATTTCGTCCAAAGCGGGCTATTATATGTGGCCGGGACCCTACGGTGACTTCGGGTCGCGCAAATATCTGGTAGCAAGTCTCGATCAGAGCTTGAAACGAATGGGCCTGGACTACGTCGATATTTTCTATCATCATCGGATGGATCCGGAAACGCCGCTGGAGGAAACCATGGCAGCCCTGGATCATCTTGTTCGTTCAGGCAAGGCGCTTTATGTTGGAGTATCCAATTATTCGCCGGAGAAGACGCGGGAAGCGATATCGATTCTGAAAAGCCTGGGAACTCCGCTGCTCATCCATCAACCAAGCTATTCCATGCTGGATCGCTGGGTGGAGAACGGATTACTGGATTGTCTGGAAGAGAACGGGGTCGGAAGCATCGCATTCACTCCGCTTGCTCAAGGACTCCTCACCAACAAGTATTTGAACGGCGTGCCTGGCGATTCACGCGCCGCAAGCGCATCCGTATTCTTGAACGAAAGCAATATCACGCCCGAGGTGCTGCGCAAGATCAGAGCTTTGAACCAAATCGCCCAAGCGCGGAACCAGAGTCTCGCCCAATTTGCCCTCGCCTGGGTCCTCCGTGGCGGCAGGGTGACATCTGCTTTGATCGGGGCAAGCAAGGTGAGCCAGATCGAAGACAATGTGGCTGCCTTGAACAACCTGGAGTTCTCGAAGGAAGAACTGGATCGCATTGAAGCGATCCTGAAAACGGAAAACGCCTCTTCTGCAGAGGGGTAGATCATGTACCACTAATGAATGGATGCTGAACAGAACATCATAGATACCAACATACATGAATGGAGCGCCTCAGGATGATTACAGACCTGACAGGCGCTCCTTTTTCGTTTAGATCTATCGGGCAGACGATATCGTTAAGTATGTGCGGATGATGAGAGGATATCCTTGCGGTATCGCGTCGGGGATCGGCCGACGAGACGCTTGAACTGACGCGAGAAATAGAGCGGATCGGTGAGCCCGACGGATGCGGAAACCTGCTCGATGGACAAGTCGGGACGTTCGCGCAGCAGCCGCTTGGATTGGTCGATTCTTAATTTAAGCAGATACGTAATCGGAGTCATGCCCGTTTCCTGCTTGAAGATGCGCGACAGGTACGCGCGGTTGTAGCCCAGGCTTGCGCACATTTGTTCAATCGAGACGGGATGAGCGTATTGAGAAGCCATGTAATTGATCATCTGCTTCACCGTACGCTGAACCTGCGGTTCTGCCAGCGTTAAACGGGACGGCCGATCACTCCGATTCATGATCTCAGCCCAGATTAAATGCAGATAACCGATGGCAGCGATATGGGAGCTTTCTTCCCTGGATTGAAAATGGCTTTGAATGAGAGACACATAGCCGGGAATCGGATTGTTCTCCATGAGATGGAGAACAGGCTTATCTTGTGTGAGTCCCGAATGGTATACGCCTTCGCCGGCGTGTTCTCCATCAAAGGCGACCCACCGGTAACGCCAGGGATGGCTCGCATCGGATACATAACTGACAATTTGGCCGGGATGGATCAGGAAGCAGTCGCCGGGGCCGAGCTGATACCTGTCGGTTTCGGTTCGAAATACGCCATGTCCCGACTCGATGATATGCAATAAGTAATGATCGTATATTTTCGGCCCCAATGCATGTTCCGGCCGGGTCTGGCTCTCGCCGGCGAATCGGACGTGGAGCGAACCGCTGCCTTGCTGCGCAGGATTGGAAGCAACAGAATAGGTTGGTTTCATCATTCATTTTCCTTTACAATAAGTTTGGGAAAAAGAGGAACTGCGGGGACATCGTTGATTTTATAAATTCATTGTACCCCCAGAAGTCACATAAATCCATATGTAACGCACAAGATTTCATTATCGGTTAACGAGATTTCCATTATACTGAAGACAGTAAAACTACCATATGTACAGGATGGAGTGATGGGCAGTGACGACGCAACAGCTTATGGAAAGATTTATGGACAAGCACGGTGAGAGCCAGCATAAGGTTCGCATATTTAACGCACCCGGACGCGTGAATCTGATCGGGGAACACTTGGATTACAACGGGGGTTATGTGCTTCCGGCAGCCTTGGAGTTTGGCACAACCTTGATTATCAGACCGCGTGACGATAACAAGGTGAGCTTTTCATCCACCAATATCCCCTATGAACTAACAATCAGCCTGGGTGAGGATTATGGCTACAAAAGCGATCAATGGACGGATTACCCGGTCGGCGTCATAACGGAGCTGAATAAAATCGGCTGCACTCTTAGCAGCGGCTACGACCTGCTCTACCATGGGGATATCCCGAACGGCGCGGGCCTCTCGTCCTCGGCGTCCATCGAAGTGGTCACGGCTTACGCCTTCTTGAAAATGGAAGGCAAGGAGACGGATACGGTGGAGATCGCGAAGCTTTCGCAGCGGGTGGAGAACTTGTTCGTCGGCGTCAACTCCGGCATTATGGATCAATTCGCCGTAGCCAACGGCAAGCAGGATCATGCCATTCTGTTAATGTGCGATACGCTGGAGTATGAGCTGGTGCCTTTCCGGACCGGAGCATACAAAATCGTGATTTCGAATACCAACAAACGGCGCGGACTCGTCGATTCCAAATACAATGAACGCCGCAGCGAGTGCGACCGCGCTTTGGAAATTTTGCAGAAGGAGCTGCCGGCGTTATCGTATCTCGCTCAACTGAATCCGGATCAATTCGTAACCTTGCAGGACAGCATCCGCGATGAAACGGTCCGAAGACGCGCCCAGCATGTCGTCGAGGAAAACCAGCGTGTGCATGATTCCGTGGAGGCCTTGAAGAACGGTGATCTGGAAGCATTCGGACAATACATGAACCAGTCCCATGACTCTTTGCGTTATCTGTACGAAGTTACGGGCGACGAGTTGGATGCGCTGGTGGAAGAAGCTCAGCGGATTCCGGGTACGATCGGTTCCAGAATGACCGGAGCCGGCTTTGGCGGCTGCACGGTATCCCTCGTACACGAGGACGCGGTGGAACGTTTCATCGCGGAAGTGGGACAGCAGTACGAAGCCAGAACGGGACTGAAGCCGGACTTCTACGTATGCGGCGTAGGTCAAGGCGTACATGAAGTGAAGGAGGGCGAATAATATGGCTATTTTAGTGACTGGCGGAGCGGGTTACATCGGTTCTCACACCGTAGCGGAGCTCTTGGAGCAAGGGGAAGAAGTTGTTGTGATCGACAGCCTGGAGACGGGACATCGCGAAGCGCTGCTGGGCGGAAAGCTGTATGTCGGCGATCTGCGCGACAAGGCGCTGCTGAAGCAGTTGTTCTCGGAAAATGAGATTGATGCCGTTATCCATTTTGCCGCGAATTCTCTGGTTGGCGAGAGCATGAAAGATCCGGTGAAATATTACGATAACAACGTATACGGGACGCTGTGCCTGCTGGAAGCCATGAATGAAGCGGGCGTGCGTAAGATCGTCTTCTCGTCAACGGCCGCAACCTACGGCGAGCCTGAGAAGGTGCCGATCGAGGAAACGGACCGGACCCAGCCGACGAACGTGTACGGGGAAACCAAGCTGATGATGGAACGGATGATGTCCTGGTTCGATACCGTGCTTGGGGTGAAGTATGTATCCCTTCGTTACTTTAACGCAGCCGGCTCGCATGCCAGCGGAAAGATCGGCGAGGATCATCGGCCGGAGAGCCATCTGATCCCGCTTGTTCTGCAAACCGCTTTGAAGCAGCGCCCAAGCATCTCGGTGTTTGGCGACGATTACGCAACGCCTGACGGCACGTGTGTCCGTGATTACATTCATGTCAGCGATCTGGCAAATGCGCATCTGCGCGCGGTTGATTACCTCCGCCGCGGGGAATCCAGCAATGTGTTTAATCTCGGGAACGGGCTCGGGTTCTCGGTGAAGGAAGTAATCGAGACATCGAAGCAGGTGACGGGTGCCGATATTCCGGTTGTCATGGAAGCTCGCCGTGCAGGTGACCCTGCGGTATTGGTGGCGTCATCGGATAAAGCGCGAACGGTTCTCGGATGGACGCCATCCAGAACGACGCTTGAGGAGATTATCGAGAGCGCATGGAAGTGGCACAGCAGCCGTCCGGACGGTTACGGTGACAATTAATCCAAGGGGGACGATGAACATGAATGCTGCAACATCAAGTACTCCCGAATCCAAGCAGGTCCTTCATGCGATAGAAATGCTGGTGCGATTTGCGCTTCATAAAGGCCTGATCCAGGCAGCGGATGCGGATTACAGCCGCAATCTGCTGCTGGAGGATTTCGGATTCAGCGAACCGTACGGTGACGAAGTGAACGACCTAATACCGGATGGGCCTCAGGCTATGCTCGATATCCTGATTGATTACGGTGCGGCGCATGGCATGATCCCGGAAAATACAGATACGTACCGGGACTTGCTGGACGCCAAAATCATGGGCCGTCTCATGGCAAGACCTTCGGAAGTGACCGCTCGGTTCCGGACGGTTGAGCATGAGCAGGGGATCGTCGAGGCTACCCGACAATTTTACAATTTGTGCATCGATTCCAACTATATTCGGATGGATCGCGTAGCCAAAAACGAATACTGGCGGCATGCCAGCGCGTACGGCGATATTGAGATTACCATCAATCTATCCAAGCCGGAGAAGAGCCCGAAGGAAATCGCCATGGCCAAACTGCTGCCTCCGCCGATCTATCCGAAGTGCCAGCTCTGCCGGGAGAATGTGGGTTATGCAGGCAGGGTCAATCACCCGGCGCGGCAGAACCTGCGCATTATTCCGCTGGAGTTGAACGGTGAGCCATGGTTCTTCCAATATTCTCCATATGTTTACTATAACGAGCACTGCATTGTATTCCATCATGACCATGTACCGATGAAGCTGACCAAAGCGACGCTTGCCCGCCTTTTGAGCTTCGTCGATGCTTACCCGCACTACTTTCTCGGCTCGAATGCGGATCTTCCGATTGTCGGGGGCTCGATTCTCACGCACGATCATTTTCAAGGGGGACGACATACCTTCCCGATTCAGAAAGCGCCGAAGGTGGCCGGATTTGCGCATGGGGATTACCCGGACGTATCCGTGGCCATCGTGAAGTGGCCGATGTCGGTTATCCGGCTATCCTCTAAGGACCGGGAATGCCTACTTGAATGCGCGAACAGTATATACGAGGGGTGGAAAATCTACAGTGATCCTTCTGCAGACATTGAAGCGTACAGCGAAGTGGACGGAGAGCGGGTCCGCCATAATACGGTGACTCCGATTGCCCGCCGAAATGACGAGGGCATCTATGAGATGGACCTGGTTTTGCGGAACAATCGGACGAATGAGCAATATCCGGAAGGGATCTTCCACCCTCACCGGGAGATGTTCCACATCAAGAAAGAAAACATCGGCTTGATCGAAGTGATGGGACTGGCGATCCTGCCGGGCAGACTCAAGGAAGAGCTGGACCAAATCGCCGAGATTCTGGCGGGGGACGAGGCGCTGTATGCGGACAGCCAGGCCGCTGACCATCCGCTCGCCGTCCACGGCGACTGGATCGAGGAGCTGCGAGGACGGGGGATGAACGCATCCGATAAAGCCGGGGCCACCGAACTGATACGCCGTGAGGTCGGCAGCAAATTCACGACCATTTTGGAGCATGCTGGGGTATATAAACAGACGTCAGAAGGGCAACAGGCATTTCAACGATTCCTGAGCCATATGGGATACGTTCCAGACAGCAGATAGACATTCATTGATGATATATGAGATTAACGATAATTAGGATCATCATTCAAACAGCCGCTCTTTCTGGAGAAGGACGGCTGTTTGTTTTGCATAATGGGAATGGTATAGAATGAAAAAGCATGCACGATAGAATATAGATGCAAACAAGATGCCATGGAGGTAATGTACATGAGACCTTTTGTCTTTCATAATCCGACTCAGTTGATTTTTGGAAAGGACAAGCTGAGTGCTTTAAGTAGTGAAGTGGCCAAATACGGCCGGAACGTATTGCTTGTATATGGTGGCGGCAGCATTAAGCGCAGCGGGCTGTACGACCAGGTTATCGCGTTACTACGGGAAGCAAATGCGGTAGTCACGGAGCTTGCCGGTGTGGAACCGAACCCGCGCCTGTCGACGGTTCATAAGGGTGTGGCATTGTGCCGGGAGCATAACATTGATCTCATTCTGGCCGTTGGCGGCGGAAGCGTCCTTGACTGCTCCAAGGCCATTGCCGTTGGCGCCAAATATGACGGAGATATGTGGGATTTCGTAGAGCGCAAAGCCGCTCCGCAAGCGGGTCTTCCGCTTGGAACGGTGCTTACGATGGCTGCAACGGGATCGGAGATGAACGGAGGCTCCGTTATCACCAATGAAGTAACCCAAGAGAAGATGGGCTGGGGAAGTCCTCATGCGTACCCCGCATTTTCGATTCTGGACCCTGTACATACGTTCTCTCTTCCGCGGGATCAAACGGTGTACGGTATCGTAGATATCATGTCTCACGTGCTGGAGCACTACTTCCACCAAGACACCAACACGCCCGTGCAGGACGGATTCTGCGAAACGATACTTCGTACCGTTATCGATACGGCACCGAAGCTGGTTGAGGATCTGGAGAACTATGAGCACCGCGAGACGATCATGTACTGCGGAACGATGGCGCTCAACGGCATGATCAATATGGGGATGGCCGGTGACTGGGGAACCCATAACATCGAGCACGCGGTATCTGCCGTATACGATATTCCGCATGGCGGCGGACTGGCGATCCTGTTCCCGAATTGGATGAAATATAATCAAAGTGCGGATCCTCAGCGCTTCAAGTCACTTGCCGTGAACGTATTCGAAGTGGACCCGGCAGGAAAAAGCGATGAAGCCATCGGATTGGAAGGAATTGAAGCGCTTCGCAGCTTCTGGACTTCCATCGGTGCGCCTAGCACACTGGGAGCGTACGATATTGACGACAGCCAGATCGAGGCTATGGCCGATAAGGCGATGCGGTTTGGTCCTTTTGGCAACTTCCGCAAGCTGCAGCGTGAAGACGTCGTGGAGATTTATCGGATGTCACTATAAGGGTTGTCCTGTCGTTATATGACAAGGAATAGAATCATTTCAAAGCCTGCCGGCTCATGCCGTGCAGGCTTTTAATTGGGACGTGGAATATAGATATGAAGAGATTTTCATACGTTTGAGGGAAATAATTGAAACTTTAGCAAACATTTTGCCGTATTACTTGTTATACACAGTAAGGAATTCTAGAGGGGGCAATCAACATGGAAGCGTTATATTGGGGCTGTCTAATCGGAGGCGTGATATTTGCCATCGTAACCGTGGTGCTTGGCGACATACTTAGCTCGGCGCTTGACGGATTGTTGGACTTTTTGTCAGTGGATTTTTTCAATCCGGTTGTAATCGCTGGGGGAATCACCGTATTTGGCGGTACCGGAATCATGCTGACGAAATACACGGACTTAGCGGCAGGTGCCCATGTAACGCTGTCTGTCTTAGCGGCTATCGTCATTTCGATTCTCGTCTACTTCGGCTACGTTAAACCGATGGAGAACAGCGAGAACTCGACGGGCTTCTCCATAAAGGAGCTGGCGGGCATGATCGGCATTGTCACCGTACCGCTTCCTGCAGAAGGATTCGGTGAAGTGATGGTTAAGATTGGCGCAGGCAACACAACGCACATCGCGTCTAGCTTTGATCGTCAAAATCTTGCCGCAGGTGTCCGTGTGGTGGTAGTCGACGTTGTTGAGGGTGTCTTGAGAGTGTCCGAACTGGAAGAACGAAAAGGAGAGGATTGATTCAATGCCAGAGTACTTAGTAATTCCGTCGATTGTTGTAGGGGTCATTGTCGTGTTAGGACTTGCGTTCTGGGCTCGTTACAAAACGGTGAGTCCGGATGAAGCGATGATCGTAACCGGTTCTTTTTTGGGAAGCAAAAATTTGTCGGAGGATGAATCCGGCCGCAAAATCAAAATCGTGCGCGGCGGCGGCGCTTTTATACTCCCCGTATTTCAGCGCTCCGAATTTGTATCGCTCTTATCTCATAAGCTGGATGTCATGACACCTGAAGTGTACACGGAGCAAGGCGTTCCGGTTATGGCCGATGGGGTAGCCATCATTAAAGTGGGAAGCTCGATCGAAGACGTGGCAACGGCAGCCGAGCAATTCATGGGCAAGCCGATTGAAGCGCTGAAGGGCGAAGCCCAGGAAGTGCTGGAAGGCCATCTTCGTGCCATTCTCGGCTCCATGACGGTAGAGGAAGTATACCGTAACCGCGACAAGTTCGCGCAGGAGGTTCAGGGTGTGGCTGCAAGAGACCTGAAGAAAATGGGACTTCAGATCGTTTCCTTTACCATTAAGGACGTTCGCGACAAGCATGGATATCTGGAAGCGCTGGGTAAACCGCGGATCGCTACGGTAAAGCGGGATGCCGAGATTGCCGAAGCGGAAGCGATGCGCGACGCGCGGATTCAGAAAGCGCGCGCGGAAGAAGAAGGACAGAAGGCCGAGGTAATTCGCGATACGAATATTGCGGAAGCCGAGAAGGAACGGGAGCTGAAGGTCGCTTCCTTTAAAAAGGAGCAGGATACGGCCAAGGCCGAAGCGGACCAAGCCTATCATATCCAGGAAGCCCGTGCCAGACAAACGGCGGTTGAGGAGCAGATGAAGGTTGAGCTCGTTCGTAAAGAACGCGAAATCGATCTGCAGGAAAAAGAAATCATGATTCGCGAGAAGCAGTACGACGCAGACGTGAAGAAAAAAGCCGAAGCGGATCGCTATGCTGTTGAGCAGGCGGCCGAAGCGGATAGGATCCGCAAGATGCGCGAAGCGGATGCGGTGCAGTACTCCATCGAAACTCAAGCTAAAGCTTCTGCCGAACAGAAGCGCCTGGATGGTCTGGCGGTTGCGGATGCCGAGCGTGCGAAAGGTACGGCCGAAGCCGAAGTCATTCGCCTGCGCGGTCTTGCCGAAGCCGATGCCAAGGAGAAACTCGCCGAAGCATTCCAGAAGTTCGGAGAAGCTGCGGTGCTCGACATCATCGTAAAAATGCTGCCTGAGCTTGCCGGCAAGATTGCGCAGCCAATCTCATCCATCGACAAGCTGACGGTTGTTGATACAGGCAAAGGCGAAGGAGCGGCTCGCGTGAGCAATTATGTGACCGAGCTGATGTCCACGGCGCCTGAAATGCTGAAGAGTGTGTCAGGGATTGATGTGGAAGAACTGATTAAGGGCCTGACGACGAAGAAAGCTGCTCCAGTCCAAAAGCCGGTAGCCGCCCAGCAGGAGCTTGTCCCGGTACCTGTAGCTGTAGAGACAAGTGCTGCGAAGGAAGAATAGAACGAACGGCAAGTAGGATTGGAATAGTGGTCACAGGCAGCGGTACAGCGCTTTGGAGACCTTTGGCAACCACATATGATTTTGCCGCGCTCTTATATTTCTGATAAGATATCCGAGTATACGCGTATGAATCAAAAAGAGGTGCAAACGTGAGCAGCTTACAAGTGGCTAAAGTGTTGAACAATAATGTAATCATAGCGAAGCATCCTCAACATGGCGAGGTTGTTGTTATAGGCAAGGGAATCGGCTTTAACCGGAAGAATAAAGACCGTATTCTAGCCTCCGCTGCCGAGAAGATGTTCATTTTGACCAAACCGGAGGAGCAGGAGCAGTATAAGCAGTTGGTGCCTCACATCGATGAGAAGCTGATTGAGGCGATGAATGACATTATTCTGAATGCTGCCAAATCCAGCGACGCTCCTCTGAATGAGCATATCCACATTGCGTTGACTGATCATATCGCATTTGCCATTAAACGCCATGCCCAAGGTCTCTATATTCATAATCCCTTTTTATACGAAACCAAAGAGATGTATCCTGAGGAGTACGAGATGGCGGAATATGCCGTCCGTACCATCCGGGAGAAGCTTGGGGTGGACTTGGGCCAAGAGGAGATCGGATTCATTGCCCTTCATTTTCACGGTGCGCTTACAAACCAGCACATTTCGGAGGTCCGCAAACATTCGGAGCTGATCGCCGATCTAGTACACACTGTTGAACAGCAGCTGGATTATGTCATCCCGAGGGATACGCTGGACTATTCCCGCCTGTTGACTCACCTCCGGTTTGCCTTGGAGCGGATTCGGCGGGGAGAAGCGGTGAACGAGACGAGTTCATTGGACGGTCTGCTGAAGCGTGAATATCCCGAGACGTATTCCTTGGCATGGAAACTGACGAAGATGATGGAGCAGCGGCTGAAGAAGCCCGTATATCCCGCCGAGGCCGGTTATTTGACCATTCATCTGGAGCGGCTGGTCCAGCGTAAAGAGCAGGGCGAGCAAATGTGAAGATTTTATTAAGTCCCTCACCATGTGGTTGCAACGAAAAATGAACGGTGTTACAATACGAACAGTTAAGAAGCATAAAACTTCAAATCAAACGTGTAACTGATTCGATCAGGCATGAGTATTACAGGAATTTGGTTGTTATTACCCATTTTTGGGTAATCTAATCCATGAGATTAGCCATCCATTTTCCCGTGGTTACTCATGCCTTTTTTTTGATTTGGTTGTTTTATGATGCTCTACATTCAACTTTGTGACCACAACGAGATAGAGGGTGAGAATTTTCATGTTTAAGCGGCTTTTTGGTGTACTGCAAAGGGTCGGTAAAGCTCTGATGCTGCCCGTGGCCATATTGCCGGCGGCCGGACTATTGCTCGGCCTTGGAAATATGCTGGTCAACCCCGATTTCCTGCAATATGCACCGTGGCTTGATGCGGCTTGGGTTCAAGCAGCTGCCACGGTCATGATGAATGCGGGACAAATCGTGTTCACGAATTTATCCTTGCTGTTTGCAGTGGGGGTTGCCGTCGGCTTGGCCGGAGGCGAAGGTGTGGCCGGGCTTGCTGCTATCATCGGTTACCTCGTCATGAACGTTACCATGGGCAGCGTTATAGGTGTGACGCCATCGATGATTGGCACGAATTACGAATATGCCAGCGTGCTTGGCATTCCGACCTTGGCCACCGGGGTATTCGGCGGGATTATTGTAGGTATATTAGCGGCAAGCATGTACCGGAGATTTTTCAAAATAGAGCTTCCGTCTTATCTGGGCTTTTTTGCAGGAAAACGGTTTGTTCCGATTATGACGGCTGCAACGTCCGTTTTGCTTGGTCTGTTAATGGTCTTTATATGGCCTCCGATCCAGTCTGCGCTTAACACTGCATCCCATTTCATGCTGGAACAAAACCTGACGCTGTCCGCTTTTGTGTTCGGCGTTGTGGAACGCGGATTGATCCCGTTCGGTCTGCACCACATTTTCTATTCTCCATTCTGGTTTGAGTTCGGGGAGTATTTGAATCAGGCAGGTCAAATGGTGCGCGGTGATCAAAATATATTCATGGCTCAGCTTCGGGATGGCGTCGAGTTTACGGCAGGCACCTTCATGACGGGTAAGTATCCGTTTATGATGTTTGGTCTTCCTGCCGCTGCGCTTGCTATCTATCATGAAGCGAAACCGGAGAACAAAAAGTTTGTCGCCGGTATTATGGGGTCGGCTGCGCTGACCTCCTTCTTGACGGGGATCACGGAACCGCTTGAGTTCTCCTTCCTGTTCGTTGCACCGATCTTGTTCGCCGTGCATGCGCTGTTCGCAGGTCTATCCTTCATGACCATGCATATTCTGGGTACCAAGATTGGCATGACCTTCTCCGGCGGTCTGATCGACTACATGATATTCGGTGTCATTCCGAACCGGACGCCATGGTGGAATGTACTCATTGTTGGTGCTATCATGGCGGTAATCTATTATTTCGGTTTCCGGTTTGTCATTCGGAAATTCAATCTGAAGACGCCGGGCCGGGAGGACGCTTCCGCACCTGAGTCGGAAACGGGCTCTCAGAGAGCAGGCGGTGACACCAAAAATGATCTGCCGCTTAACATTCTAACTGCGCTTGGAGGCCAGCCTAACATTGCGCATCTGGATGCCTGCATTACCCGGCTACGGGTAGAGGTGAAAGACAAGGGCAATGTCGACAAGGCTAGGCTGAAACAGCTGGGTGCGTCAGGTGTGCTGGAGGTGGGGAATAATATCCAGGCGATATTCGGCACCCGTTCCGATACGATTAAATCGCAAATCCAGGACATTATGTCGGGTATAACACCGACTAACGCATCTAAAGCAGCGGATGTGGAGACGATGCCGACTGCTAAAGAGGAGCAGCAGGCTGGTCAGGACGGAGAAACGCTTGTCATGGAGGAGATCGTATCCCCAGTCGATGGGGAGCTTATGGATATTTCCCATGTGCCTGATCCTGTGTTTGCAGAACGAATGACGGGGGATGGATTTGCGGTATTACCTCATAACGGAACGATCGCTTCTCCTGTTAACGGAACCGTGTTTAACGTATTCCCGAGCAAGCATGCGGTCGGCATTATGTCGGATGGCGGCAAGGAAGTGCTTGTCCATATCGGCGTTAATACCGTTAAGCTGAAGGGGCAAGGATTTGAAGTTCTTGTACAAGAGGGGGATCTGGTATACACGGGACAACCGATCATGCAAGTGGATCTGGATTATGTGAAGGCGAATGCCAAATCGATTATTTCACCTGTGATTTTCTCGAATTTGCCGGAAGGAGCTTCCGTGAAGCTGAACAAGACCGGTGAAGTAAAAAGCGGTGAAAAAGGGATCATCACGATATCGAAACCTTAACTTCACGGTTATCTCAAGGATTCTAAAAAATTAAAATATACGAAAGTAGGATGATGAACATGCAACAAACATTCAGAATTATTGACGAAGATGGAATTCACGCACGTCCGGCAACAGCATTGGTAAATACGGCTAACAAATTCCAGGACACCAATTCATTTGCCGAAGCGAACGGCAGAAAAGTAACGCTGAAATCGATCCTGGGCGTTCTGTCCCTCGGATTGGAGCAAGGTGATACATTGACACTGATCACGGAAGGCGGCAATGAGAGCGAAGCGCTGACAGCACTGCAAGAAGTGATGGTGAACGAAGGGTTAGGCGAGCTTCATGAATAATCTGAAAGGAATCGCGGCTTCCGCTGGCATCGCGATTGCACGTGCATTTACACTGGAGCATCCTGATTACTCGGTTACGGAAAAGCAAGTGACAGACACGGATGCTGAGCTTGCGAAGCTGGATGCGGCGCTGGCTCAGTCCCAGACTGAGCTTGAAGCGATCAAAGCCCGCACGCTTCAGGAGCTCGGGGAGAAGAAGGCTGAGATTTTCGAATCTCACCTTCTCATCCTGAATGATCCGGAATTGATTGAACCAGTTAAAGCGAAAATCGCTTCCGAGTCGGTTAACGCGGAATACGCCTTAAATGAAACGGCAACCCAATTCATTCAAATGTTCGAGAACATGAAGAGTGCCTACTTGCAGGAGCGGGCAGCGGATATGCGCGACGTAACCAAACGTATTCTGAAGCATCTGCTCGGCCTGAATTATGTCAGTCCTTCAGAAATCAGCGAAGAAGTCATCGTGGTTGCAGAGGACCTGACTCCTTCGGATACCGCACAGTTGAACCGTAACTACGTTAAAGGATTCACGACGAATATTGGCGGGCGTACCTCGCATTCTGCCATCATGGCCCGTTCGCTTGAAATTCCGGCTGTCGTCGGAACGAAAAACGTGCTCTCTTCGGTCCAAAACGGGGATTTGATCATCGTTGACGGACTGGAAGGGGACGTCATCATTAATCCTACGGAAGCCATCGTGGCCCAGTACCGTGCGAAGCAGGATGCCTACGCCAAACAGGTCGAGGAATGGAAGAAACTCCGTTCCGAACCGACGGTATCCAAGGACGGGATCCATGTGGAGCTGGCCGCCAATATCGGGACGCCGAACGATGTAACCGGCGTGTTGGAGAATGGCGGAGAAGCGGTAGGGCTGTATCGTACGGAATTCCTGTACATGGGCAGGGATAAACTTCCTTCCGAAGAGATCCAGTATGTCGCCTATAAATCGGTACTGGAGAAAATGGAAGGCAAGCCGGTTGTTGTCCGCACGCTCGATATCGGCGGGGACAAGGAGCTGCCTTATTTGGATCTTCCTAAGGAAATGAATCCGTTCCTGGGATTCCGGGCCGTTAGGTTGTGCCTGGACCGTCAGGATATTTTCAGAACACAGCTTCGGGCACTGCTCCGCGCAAGCGTCCACGGCAATCTGCGAATCATGTTTCCCATGATCGCGACGCTCGGTGAGTTCCGCGAAGCCAAAGCGCTTCTGGAGGAAGAGAAATCCAAGCTGGTAAGCGAAGGCATTCCGGTATCTGAGGAGATCCAGCTCGGGATCATGGTGGAGATTCCATCCACTGCGGTGCTCGCGGATCAGTTTGCCAAAGAGGTTGATTTCTTCAGTATCGGAACGAATGATCTTATCCAGTATACGATGGCGGCTGACCGCATGAATGAACGGGTTGCTTATCTGTATCAACCCTATAATCCGGCGATCCTGCGACTGGTTAAAATGGTCATCGATGCCGCTCACCGCGAAGGCCGCTGGGTTGGTATGTGCGGTGAAATGGCAGGTGACGCCACGGCGATTCCGATTCTCCTTGGTCTCGGGCTGGATGAGTTTAGCATGAGCGCTACATCCATTCTTCCGGCGCGCAGCCAGATCGGGAAGCTGTCCCGCAGTGATATGCAGGCACTTGCTGCCAAAGCGCTTGAAATGGGTACCGCAGAGGAAGTAGTGGCTCTGGTGGAATCCATTGAGGTAACAGGCGAGTAAACGGAAGACGCCTTGAGCGATGTGAGAAATTAATGAAGCACTTCGTTTGTTCTGGGAATCTACCAATCTTTTTCCACGATAGCCATACATTGACAACATCTGTCCATTTGGGCAGATGTTTTTTTTGTCTAAAGAAAGACACCCGGCATATTTGCTAGTATAATAGCCTAAATATATAGTTATTTGGCATCAAACCCAAACCAAAACAGGGCTTTTGGCATATCATGATATATGAAAGCGTTCTACATTCATGTGCTAGAGGTCTGTCTTATGATTCAGGCGCCCATACTAGGAAGTAAATCTACTTATAAGTGACGGTGATGATGACTATGGACATGATCAAGAGCTGTACAAGTGTTAAGCTGGGGGCTACCTACCAAAGAGAAGCAACGGCTTTTCAGGTGTGGGCTCCGGATGCGGTTCATGTGAAACTGGCTTTGTATGAAGGTCCGGGAGAGTATAACGAGCAGGGTCTCGTAACGGATCACGAGAGCGGTACTTTATATTCGATGGAATGTAATAGCGACGGCATATGGTCGGCTGTCATAAACAGGGATCTTCACGGAACCTATTATATGTACCAAATCGAGTCAGCGGACGGCGTCGTTTGTTATGCCGTTGATCCCTATGCAACGGCCGTGTCCGCCAACGGATGCCGCGGCGCGGTTGTTGATCTGGCGAAGAGCAATCCGCCGGGGTGGGAGCAGGATGTTAGACCCACGCTGCTGAAACCTACGGATGCGGTGCTCTATGAGCTTCACGTACGCGATTTCTCGATTCATACCGATTCGGGAATGAAATATAGAGGAAAATACAAGGCATTCACGGAGGGGGGCCTGCGGGATTCCGAAGGGAATACCATTGGACTGGATCATCTTCAAGAATTGGGTGTGACCCATGTGCATCTGCTGCCGGTATTTGATTTTCGAACGGTCAATGAGCTGGATGGCTATGCAACCGGCTGCTTGAGCCGCGAGTATAACTGGGGCTATGATCCGCAGAACTACAATGTTCCTGAAGGTTCGTATGCGACAGACCCTATGGATCCGATGGTGCGCATCCGGGAGCTGAAGGAGATGATTCTGGCTCTGCATGCAAGGGGAATCCGTGTCGTCATGGACGTGGTTTACAACCATACGTATACGGTGGATGACGGTCCGTTTGAACGATTGGCGCCTGGGTATTTCTATCGTAAGGATGGATACGGAAATTTATCGAACGGTTCAGGCGTAGGCAACGAGCTCGCTACGGAGAAGCCGATGGTACGCAAATACATTAAGGATTCCCTAAGGTACTGGGCCGAGGAGTATCATATCGACGGATTTCGGTTTGATCTGATGGCTCTGATCGATACAACAACGATGAAAGAGATTGTAAGCGAGCTGCGGCGTGAAGTGGATCACTCTCTTCTGTTTTATGGTGAGCCCTGGACGGGAGGCTTAAGCCCGTTAACGGAGCAGACCGTCAAAGGAAGCCAGAAGGGTCAAGGCTTCGCTGTATTTAATGATCATTTTCGGCAGGCCATCAAAGGTGACAATGACGGGCGCGGCCCTGGGTTTGCTACGGGCGAACCGTGGTGCGAGGGTGCTATCGTTGAAGGGATGATGGGCTCGATCCATGATTTTGCGCTTCATCCGGAAGAGACGGTCAATTACGTCACCGTGCATGATAATTTGAATCTGTGGGACAAAATTTTAGTGGCACACGGGATGGAGGAACAGGCAGGACTGCTCCGTCTAATGGACGGTAGGCTGGTTAACGGCGGCGATATATGGCAGGCAACCGCTGCATCCAAGCCTTATATCGATATTCCTGATGAAGCTGTGATGTCGGCAGCGCCTGTGCGCCGCAGCTTGCTGGCTAACGGCATTGTACTGCTCTCTCAGGGGATTCCGCTGCTGCATGCCGGCGATGAGCTGCTTCGCACGAAATTTGGCGATCATAACAGCTACCGCAGCGGGGATGCCGTTAATGCCATCCGCTGGTCGAACAAGAAACGATTCAAACCTGTGTTTGATTATTACAAAGGCCTTATTGCCCTGCGCAAAGCCCATCCGGCATTTCGCATGGCGGCAAGAGAAGAGATCGAGAAACATATGGAAGTGCTGCGCAGCAGCGATCGGATTATCGCTTACCGGTTAACGCATCATGCCGCACAAGATAGCTGGGGACAAATTGTAGTGATCGTGAACGGGAATGAGCATGAAATGACGGTTGATCTACCGCCTACCCCTTACCGCTGGAACATCGTAGTGAACGATTGCCAGGCAGGTACAGATACGATCGACACGTTGGACCAGGGAGCTATCGCGGTCCCAGGGCTGTCGCTGATGGTGTTGTACGAGGATCAGACCCAGAAGAAGCAGGGATTGATTACCGTTGAGATCGATTACGAGAGACGTGATCAAGCATATGATGGCTGGAATGTATGGGTGTGGGGAACGGGTGTGCAGGATGGCAGCGTGCCATTCACTAAGGCGGACAGCGGCAAAGCCCGAGCGGTCTTCCATGCAGCTTCCGGAACCAAGCGGGTCGGCTGTATCGTCAGGTTGAATGATTGGGAGGATCGGGAAGGCGAGAAAGACTGGTTTATCGATATTCCGCCAGACGAAACAGAGGTACGGATTTCGCTGCCAAGCTCCAAAGAAAACGGCTCTGCGGGCCAAGAGCAGCGGGATATGGCGAGTTGAGGATTGTATTGTAAAAAAATAAGGAGCCCTCCTTTTGTACTGAAAGGGGGGCTCCCATTATTTATATTTCAAAAGGGGTACCATTCATTACCCACTGGATTGAAATTTAAAACATCTGAAACTCATGATTAGTTAGCAGGTAAATAGGGTAATAATGAGATAGACTTTGTTTTCGATAAAGGAGGATGTCACTCATGTCAAAAGGAAACACAGTTCAACTCCAAGCAGATGTTCGTGATGAGTTTACCCGGGCTTCTCGCCGAGTGCTTCGCGAAAATGGCGGAATCCCTGGCGTAGTATACGGTGCGGGCGAGGAAAGCATCCCCGTTGCTGTTAATTTCAAGGATACGGCCAAGCTGTTCCACACCGGAAGGTCGGAGGTGTTCCAGCTTGATATTCCAGGCTCCGGTAAAATTCCGGTTTTGATTAAGGATATTCAAAAGAGACGCGGCACTGTATCCCATGTGGACTTTCTGCGGATCTCCATGAATAAGCCGGTTCGTGTCAGCATTCCGGTGGATTATCAAGGCACTGCTGCCGGAACGAAATCTGGCGGTATTCTGCAAACCCAGGTGACCGAAATCGAAGTAGAGGGATTGCCAGGCGAGCTGCCTTCTACCCTCGAAGCGGATGTATCCGCTCTGGAGATTGGCGACAAGCTTACGGTTGCAGATATTAAAGTACCGGAAGGTATTACATTACACGCTTCGGATGAGGAGATTCTCGCAACCGTCATCGTGCCTCGTGCCGTTGAGGCTGCAGAGACAGAGGATGAAGCGGACGCTGAGGAAGCGAATGCGGGAGAGACAACCGAAGAGTCATAATATGCACATTAAAAAGGCGCTTGCTTTTTGCTGGTATCCAGCGGAGCAAGCGCCTTTTTGTCAGGGATATTGATAACTCTATTTACCCTTTCGATCATGGATGCCTTTATAACTCATTGGGGCGTCTCCAAAGTATTTGTTCCAAATGGTCAAATATGTTCCGTCCTGCTGCATGGTAGCCAGTGCATTGTCAACGGCGGCCACGAGATCCGGATTCCCTTTGACAAAGGCAGCGGAAATCTCGAACACCTGATCGGCGGATTCGGCGGCAGCGACCGGAAGATCCGGGAACTGCTGCTTCAGGTTGGTCACGGATAACTGGTCCGAAATGACAGCATCCAGGTCTCCATTTGCGAGCTTGTTGGCTGCGTCTGATATATATTTGATCGGGACGATTTCCGCTCCATGCTTCTTGGCCATATCCTTATAGATTCCGGTCGGGTTCAGGCCGACACGCTTGCCCTTGATATCCGAGAAGGTACGGATTTGATCTTCGCCTGAGGAACGCACAAGCAGAACCGGGGTAGAGGATAGATAAGCGACGGAAAAATCATAGAGGGCCCGCCGGTCCGGCCGGTCTTCAATCTGGTTGAATACGGCGTCGTATTTGCCTTCCGTCAGCCCTGACAGCAGATTCTCCCACTCGGTTTCAACGAATTCCGCTCTTAACTCCATATGACGGGCAACCTCTTCAGCGATTTCCACATCGAAACCTGTAAGTCTTCCGCCCGTTCCATGATAACTGAAGGGGGGATAATCCCGTTCCGTTGCAATTCGCAGCGTTCCGCGTTCCACAGCATTCCGAAGCAGGAAGCCGGTGTTCACCCGGTAAGGGTTTACGCCCATGTTGGGGGTTGGCACCCGGTCATTGCTGTCAGGCGTGCATCCGGTAAGTATAATTGACCCGATCAGTGTGAGTAAACAGGCAAAACTAATCCAACGTATCGATATTGTTCCGCGCATGACTCCAGAAACCATCCTTTCTTTATTCACGGTCCTTCGAGGCCCATTTCGTAAAGTTAGGATGTCCCAAAGGATGGTTCGTATATTCGTGAAATGTCGGTACCCGGCAAGAACTTAGGGGCGATAATCCAATTTAAGAGGAAAATGGACGGAAAAGAGACTGTGCTTCCTCTGCCTGCAGCAGCAGCGGACATGCACAGCCTCTTTTCGTTAGATTGGGTTGAAGCTTAGGTTGACATGGTTTTGATCCAGCGCTTTATGATCCTTAACGGGCCATCCATCCGCCATCAACACAAAGTACATGTCCGTTCATATAATCCGAAGCGGCGGAAGCGAGGAATACGGCTGGTCCGCCAATATCCTCGGGTTTACCCCAGCGTCCGGCAGGGATACGGTCCGTAATGGAAGTGCGCCGTTCCTCATCCTGACGGATGGCTGCCGTATTATCGGTTTCGATATAACCGGGAGCAATGCCGTTCACCTGGATGCCGCTGGCTGCCCATTCATTGGCCAAAGCTTTCGTGAGACCGGCAACCCCATGCTTGCTTGCTGTATATCCGGGTACGTTGATTCCGCCTTGGTAGGACAGCATGGAGCAAATGTTAATGATTTTGCCGCTGCCGCGTTCAATCATATGTCTTCCGGCCAATTGGGACAGTAAGAATACGGTGTTCAGATTCAAGTCAATCACGTCCAGCCAATCCTGCGTGCCATGATCCTTGGCCGGTGTCCGCCGGATAATGCCGGCATTATTGACGAGAATGTCCACGTGCCCCGTTAGCTCCAGCGCTTGGTCAAACGTCGGCTGGAGCTTGCTCTGGTCGCTTAGATCGACCTGGATTTCGGAAGCTTTTCTACCGAGTGAAGTGATGGCATTTATCGTTTCGGCGCTTGTATTCATGGACACGGCAACGATATCCGCACCGGCTTCGGCTAAAGCTATCGCGATGCCTTGCCCCAGTCCTCTGGCGGAACCGGTGACAATTGCCGTTTTGCCTGATAAATCAAACCTGTTCATGCTCCGTAAATCCCCTCTCATTTGCTCTCTATTAGAATAAGTATGAAGCTAGGCCGGTCTTTGAGTTTCATGCGTCGTGCGTTTACAGCATGGTAACGCCGGCCCCATCATATTGTTTGACCGTCTCGGGAGACAGTCCCGCATCGGTAATGATGCCGCTGATCTCCTGCAGGGATGAAAAAGTCCTTAATGCCGTTTGCCCGAATTTATGATGGTCGACAACGGCATAAACCTCCAGCGAGGTTTCGATTAATGCCCGTTTGAAAGGGATCAGGTCCCCGGTATATACGGACAATCCATGATTAAGATGGACACCCGTGGCGGATATGAATGCTTTTTGAATGTTCAGCTGCGTTACATACGATACGCCTTCGGGGCCTGCGAGCATGTTCCGGACCCGGTAGCCCCCCGGAACGACCAAACGGATATGATTCTTGGTCGCCAGTTCGCTGATGATATAGACATCGTTCGTAATGACTGTTAAGGGCACGTCCTCCAGCCTCCGGGCGATCTCCAGCGTGGTGCTGCCTCCGTCTAAGGCAATGATGTCGTCGGTATGGATATGCTTCAGCGCTTTCAGGGCGATTTCGGTCTTTTCATTCGGGTTCTTGGCAAGCGGTTCTTTGGATGGCAGGATGCCGAATTGATCGCTGTGCGCAAGCACAGCTCCGCCATGCACACGAACAATTAGACCCTGTTCCTCCAGCTTGGTCAGATCCTCCCGAATGGTTTTTCCGGTCACTTGAAGCTGCTGGCTTAGATCGGCGACAGTCACTTCTTTATGGGTTAGAAGGTACTCCATTATTTTTTCGTAGCGTCGTAACGGGTTCATATGAATCTCAACTCTTCCGTGGGTTAATGGATAATCCCCTCTATTTTAAATCTTTCATGGACACCGGGTCCATATCATCATAACGTTTATTATCTCCGGCCATGCCCCAGATAAAGGTATAGTTGCTTGTGCCTACGCCGCTATGGATCGACCAGCTTGGCGAAATCACGGCTTGTTCATTGCGCATGACGATGTGCCGCGTTTCATTAGGCTCGCCCATCAGATGGATGACAACCGCTTCTTCCGGTAAATCAAAATAGAGATAAGCTTCCATGCGTCTTGGATGCGTATGGGCAGGCATCGTGTTCCACATGTTTCCTTCTTTCAGCAGGGTCATTCCCATGACAAGCTGGGCGCTCTCAATGCCTTTTTGATGGATGAAACGATAGATCACGCGATCATTGGAATTTTTGATATCGCCCAATGCGCTGGAATCGGCTTCCTCCAAAGTGGCTTTGGCTGTCGGGAAAGATTGGTGCGCCGGGGCAGAATTCAAATAGAATTTGGCCGGATGGGTTGGATCCGTGCTTTTAAAAATAACCTCTTCGGTGCCCATGCCAACGTACAAGCATTCTTTGTTGTTCAGCTCATGCTCCGCACCGTCAACGAGTACGGTACCGTGTCCGCCAATATTGATAATGCCAAGCTCACGGCGTTCCAGGAAAGAGGAAACACCCAGCTCTTTCAGGTCCGTTTCCAGTTTAACCTGTTCTCGAACGGGGGCTGCGCCACCGATAATCAAACGATCTTCATGCGTCAGGACAAGCTCCAGCTTGTCAGGCGTAAACAGGACAGGGATATGGAATTCCTTGCGGAGTCTTTCTGTGTCAAATTGTTTCACTTCGTTGGGGTGTGAGGCATAACGTCTTTCCATTTTCATTCATCTCCTCATAATTCTATTTTTAATGAATTTATAATGTTCATATAAGTACAAATTACTCCATTTACGTTCATATTACAAGAGATAAAATAAAAATGAACAAGAATTATACCTGGTGAACATCGTGCTGACTTCATGTATATCTGACTGAACTTGGAGCGGAAGGGGAAGAATTAGCATTAGATGGGAATGGGGCAGGCTGTCCCGAAATGATCCCCCAGCGAGGTAGCCATGAAGTAAACAAGGTACAACTAGGAGATGGATAGCCTAATGAAAAGAATGTTGATTATCGCAGCAGCTGTGCTTGCAGTGACCGGTTCTCAAAATACGGCAGACGTTCCGCATTATCCTTTTCATCAAACCAGGGAGCAGGAAGTCTGGATGAGGTCCGAGGATGAACGCGATCAGTCCTGGGTCAATATTGCCCACCGGGGGGCATCGGGGTATGCCCCGGAAAATACGATGGCTTCTTTTGGTAAAGCATTTGATATGGGAGCGGATATGCTGGAACTGGATGTCCAATTGAGCAAGGATGGACAGGTCGTTGTGATTCACGATTCCACCGTTGAGCGAACCACTGATGGGCAAGGAGAAGTAGGAGATTTAACCTTCGAGGAGCTGCGTATGCTGGATGCAGGTTCATGGTACGATTCGGCATTTAAAGGAGAAGTCATTCCTGCATTAGCGGAGGTGCTTGAGCATTTCGCAGGACGAATCGGTTTGTTGATCGAATTGAAATCTCCCTCCCTTTACCCGGGCATCGAGCAAAAGGTCGCAGACGATTTGAATAGGTACAACATCGGCGCTGATGGTGGCGTGAGGTATAAGGACCTGATCATCGTGCAGTCAGCAGATACGGACTCGCTGCTTCGGTTCCGCAAGCTGATGCCCGATATCCCGCTGGGCGTTATCATCACCAGTGCGGGCGACTTATCCAAGCAGCGGCTGGAAGATATGAAGGCCTATGCGGAGTATGTGAATGTATCGATGAGGCTGGTATCCAAAGGACTGGTTCAAAAGATACATCAATCCGGGATGAAAACGATGGTCTGGACCATCCGGGATATGCTGCAAATTCCGTATGTGCTTCAAATTAATGTGGATGGGATTATTACGGATTATCCGGACCGGGTGCCGATATCGATTTCGAACAGGAAAATGATCAGATAAATTGCGCAGCGGTGTTGACAACCTTTTGAGGATAAAAGGTTGTCTTATTTATGTTAGTTAAAATAACAAAATTGTCCGGATTCAAAGTAAGTTGAGGGGATTATTTTATAACTATGTTATATAACATTACACAAACTACGGGTTGACACGACATTTCTATAAATAATAAATAAAATAATGTCATAATTATTGACATAGGAAATAAAAGGCAACTATAATGTGGAATAACGAACAGAGAAGTTAGGTTGCAAAAGAAATGTTCGGAAACAGAAAAAAGGGAGTTGGGAGCGAATGAAGAAACAAAGCGTGATCGTTAAAGGATGGGCCTCATTTGTTTTATGTGCAATTTTGATGTCAGGCTGCGTGACGGAAAAGGAAGCCGCCCCAACCGCCGGAGCGGATAACGGCAGCCCGCCGGTAGAAACCGCAGGCGATTCGATTAAGGTCGGTATTCTTCACTCCCTCAGCGGAACGATGGCCATCAGCGAGGTATCGGTTAAGGATGCGGAGATGCTTGCCATCGAAGAAATCAATGCGGCAGGCGGCGTGCTCGGCAAGCAGATCGAACCCGTGATTGAGGACGGTGCCTCGGATTGGCCGACTTTCGCGGAGAAGGCGGGCAAACTGCTGCAGCAGGATAAGGTTGCCGCCGTATTCGGAGGGTGGACCTCCGCCAGCCGGAAAGCCATGCTCCCTGTTTTCGAACAGAATAACGGCCTTTTATTTTATCCGGTCCAATATGAGGGGTTGGAATCCTCCCCCAACATTTTCTATACGGGCGCAACAACCAATCAGCAGATCGTGCCTTCGGTGTCTTGGCTGCTGGAGAACCGCGGCAAAAAAATATTCCTCCTCGGATCCGATTATGTGTTTCCGAGAACGGCCAACAAGATCATCAAGGCCCAGCTGACGGCCGAGGGCGGCGAACTGGCTGGCGAGGAATACACGCCGCTGGGCCATACCGATTTCAGCACGATTATAGCCAAGATCAAAGAGGCGAAGCCCGATATCGTTTATAACACGCTGAACGGCGACAGCAATGTTGCCTTCTTCAAGCAGCTGAAGGATGCGGGCATTACTTCCAAAGATATGACCACGCTGTCCGTCAGCGTTGCGGAGGAGGAAATCCGCGGCATCGGCGCCGATATACTGGAGGGTCATCTGGCAGCCTGGAACTATTATCAGTCTACCGACACTCCGGAGAACAAGGCATTTGTTGACAAATACAAAGCAAAATACGGCGCTGACCGCGTGACGGCTGACCCGATCGAAGCGGGATATACCGCGGTGTACTTATGGAAGGCTGCGGTGGAGAAAGCAGGAACAACGGAGGTGGCTAAGGTGAAGGAAGCGGCAAAAGGCATTGAATTCGCCGCTCCGGAAGGAAAAGTAACCATTGATGGCGAGAATCAGCACATTCATAAAACGGTGCGCATCGGCGAGATGCAGGCGGACGGGCAATTTAAGGAGCTCTGGAATTCGGGAGAACCCGTTAAACCGGATCCCTATCTGAAAACCTATGATTGGGCGAAGGGATTAAGCGGAGAATAAAGCTTCATCTCATGCATAGATGGCCCTCGGGCTTTTTCGTGAAAGGAGGTTCACCCCAGATGGAAATGACGATCCTGCAAGTGTTTAACGGACTCAGCGTCAGCTCGATCCTGTTATTGATTGCTCTTGGCTTGGCGGTGACGTTCGGCTTGATGAATGTCATTAATATGGCCCATGGCGAGCTGATCATGATCGGTGCTTACTCCACGTACGTCACCCAAGGCTTGTTCACTGCGTATATGCCGAAATCCTGGTTCGACACCTATTTCATTGCAGCTTTGCTTGTATCTTTCTTGGTTGCAGCCGCCGTTGGCTGGCTGCTTGAAATGGTTCTCATACGCCATCTGTACGGCAGGCCACTGGACAGTTTGCTCGCCACATGGGGCGTCGGGATGATGCTGCAGCAAATCGCAAGGTTTATCTTCGGCGCACCCAACGTGGCCGTAACCAGTCCCTCTTGGCTGAACGGCGGGCTTGCGATCACCCCAAGCATCGTCCTTCCTTACAAGCGGCTGTTCATTATCCTATTGGTGGCCGCCGTTCTGACGGCCATGTATTTCTATATTTACAGAACGGTTCAAGGCCGAAGAATGCGGGCGGTCATGCAGAACCGCAGCATGGCCGGGTGTCTCGGCATTTCAACCCGGCGTGTGGACGGCCTCACGTTTGCGATCGGCTCGGGCATTGCCGGTATTGCCGGCTGCGCGTTGACGCTGCTCGGCCCGATCGGTCCTTCGATCGGCACCTACTATATCGTCGATGCTTTCATGGTGGTGGTGCTTGGCGGCGTTGGAAAGTTGATCGGCACGGTTGCCGGGGCGCTGGGCATCGGCGTGTTCAATACGCTGTTTGAGACCTACACTTCGGCATCTATCGGCAAAGTGCTGGTATTCGCCTGCATCGTGGCTTTCTTGCAGTGGAAGCCACGCGGGCTTGTTGCGCTACGAACACGCAGCCTGGATTAGAGAGGAGGGGATGATATGGTGCTGAAATGGTTGACAGGAACCCCCGGCAGCCGATCGAAACGGATTTTGTGGAGCGTTGTGCTGCTTCTGATGTGTATGGCGCCTTTGTTCACGACCCCTTTTCGCCTCGGATTGCTGACCAAATTTCTGGCTTTGGCGATCCTGGCGGTCGGGCTGGACCTGATCTGGGGCTATGGCGGCATTCTAAGTCTGGGGCACGGCGTGTTCTTTGGATTAGGCGCTTATGCCATGGCCATGTATTTGAAGCTGGACGCCAGCGGCTCGTCTCTGCCTGATTTTATGGGATGGAGTGGGGTAACGTCTCTCCCTTGGTTCTGGGAGCCTTTCCGATCGTTCCCCGCGGCCTTGATACTCGGAATGCTGCTTCCGGCCTTGCTCGCGTTAATCCTCGGATTTTTTACGTTCCGCAATCGGATCGTTGGCGTGTATTTTACGATCCTGACGCAGGCCCTGGTCATGATCGTGGTTACGCTGTTTGTAGGCAAGCAGGAGTGGACGGGTGGCACGAACGGGCTTACGGGATACAACTCCATATTGGGTTTTAATCTGAATGCTCCGTCAACGAAAATCGGATTGTATTTTGTTACACTGGCCGCTCTGGCAGGAGCCTATATTCTGTGCAGAAGAATTGTGAACAGCAGGGTGGGTCAGGTGCTGGAAGCATCAAGAGATGGAGAGAACCGGGTGCGGTTTCTGGGATTTGACCCTTCCCGTTACAAGACCTTTGCCTTTGCCGTATCGGGCGGTCTGGCCGGCCTTGCAGGCATGCTGTTTGTCCTTCAGGTCGGCATTATTTCACCGTCGATGATGGGCATCGTCCCGTCCATTGAAATGGTGCTCTGGGTTGCTCTCGGCGGCAGGGGAACGCTGATCGGCGCGATTATTGGCGCCGTGCTGCTGAACGCGGCCAAGACCGGGATCAGCGAGGCTTATCCGGAAGGATGGCTGCTCGTATTGGGTGCTTTGTTTGTCATCGTTGTTGTGTTGATGCCGAAAGGCTTGATCGGATTGTGGAGCAAGGTGGTTTCGTCATTATCCAAAAGAGGAGGGACTGTCCATGCAGCCGTACGCAAAGAGAGCTGATATGCCGCTCGCCGTCCATGGAGAAGTCAGAGACATCGGTATTTCCCCTATCGTGCTGTCCGCGGAGAACATGACGGTCACGTTTGGCGGGTTTGTGGCGGTAAACGGCATGAATCTGGCGCTGCGCCAGCATGAGCTGCATTTTCTGATCGGCCCGAACGGCGCGGGAAAAACCACGATGCTGGACGTGATCTGCGGGAAGACAAAGCCTGCTGCAGGAAGGGTGCTGCTCGGAGACGGCCTTGAGATCACGAGAAAGCGGGAGTATGAAATCGCTCGTCTCGGCGTGGGCCGAAAATTTCAAGCGCCATCGATATTTCCTAATCTGAGCGTCAAAGAAAACCTGGAGCTGACGGTCGATCCCGATCGAAGCGTGTTCCGGGCGCTGAAGGCCAGGAGAAATCGGTGCACCACGTTCGAGATGAAGAAGGTTCTGGAGTTGATCGGGCTGCCCGATCGGCTTCACGTTCGGGCAGGCTCTCTGTCGCATGGGGAGAAGCAATGGCTGGAGATCGGCATGCTGCTTCTTCAGAAGCCGCGGCTTCTGCTTCTCGATGAGCCGGTAGCCGGGATGACGGACGAGGAGACGATGAAGACCGGTGAGCTCCTCCAGCGTATCGCCAAGGAATGCTCCGTCGTTGTGGTTGAGCACGACATGGAGTTTGTGCGCTCTTTTGCCGCCAAGGTTACCGTGATGCATGAAGGGAAGCTGCTGAAGGAAGGCTCCATGCAGGAGATTCAGCGCGATCCGCTGGTAGCCGAGGTTTATCTGGGAAGAAGGAGGGAGGCGAATGCTCAAGCTGCAGGGCATTGAATCGGGCTACGGGGAGAGTCCCGTCCTGCGCGGCGTATCCATGGTTGTCGACCCGGCGAAGGTCGTGTGTCTGGTAGGGCGCAACGGCGTCGGGAAAACCACACTGATGCGGACCTTAACCGGGCAGCTGAAAATCCGGCAGGGGCGGATGACTCTTGGCGAGCAGGAGGTTACCGGCTGGGATTCCGTAAAAAGGGCGAGAGGCGGCATCGGGTATGTCCCGCAAGGGCGCGAGATTTTTCCTCAGCTTACAGTGAAGGAGAATCTGCTGCTCGGACTTGAGCCATGCGTGCCGAGGAGGAAGGCATTTCCGGAGGATGTGTTAGCCCTGTTTCCAGTACTGCCGCAAATGTACCACCGTCAGGGCGGCGATTTAAGCGGCGGACAGCAGCAGCAGCTCGCCTTCGCGAGGGCGCTTGCTTCCCGGCCCAAGGTGCTGCTGCTCGATGAGCCGACCGAAGGAATCCAGCCTTCCATCGTAGAGGAAATTCAAGACGTCATCCGGGGCATCAAAGCCAAAGGGGAAACGTCGGTCATTCTGGTGGAGCAGAGCATCGAGTTCGTCCGGAGCGTGGCCGACTATATCTATGTCATGGATAAAGGCACAATTGTCGCCGAAGGGGTACAAGATGCCATCGATATGGAGCAATTCGAGCATTATTTGACGGTATGAAGTTTATTTATACGGGTAAATATCGTGTATTAGAGAACGAAGCAACATATGAAACGCTGATGATAGAGGGTTGTCTCTGAATGGGTTCGTTTTTTCACCTGCGGAGACAGCTCTTTTTTTTATTTTGATCTTGCTATTTTGGAGGCGCGGGGTTAGAATGTGAGTGATTCAACTTGTACGTACATGTAATTATAGATCGCTTGTTTTATTATATAGGTATGTACAAGTTAGTGAGCAAGCATTCATACAGGAGGCGTTATGATTATGAATTTGAAACCGCATTCTTTTTGGTTCGTCACCGGAAGCCAGCACTTGTATGGCCCCGAAACGCTGGAGCAGGTCGCTGAGCATTCCCGCATCGTGGCAACGGAGTTTGACAAAGATCCTGTATTTTCGTATCCCATTGTGTTCAAGCCAATCGTAACCACACCCGATGAAATATACAACCTGATTCTTGAGGCCAACAACGATGAGTCCTGCGCAGGCATTATGACCTGGATGCACACCTTCTCCCCAGCCAAAATGTGGATCGCGGGCCTATCCCAATTGCAGAAGCCGCTTCTTCATTTCCATACCCAATTCAACCGGGATATCCCTTGGGAAACGATTGATATGGACTTTATGAATTTGAACCAGTCCGCGCACGGTGACCGGGAGTATGGTCATATCGGCGCCCGTCTCGGTATTGCCCGCAAGGTCGTCGTGGGCCATTGGGAAGACGGGGAGGTTCGCGACAGCATAGCAGGCTGGATGCGGACTGCCGCAGCCTATGCCGAAAGCCGCAGGCTGAAGGTGGCTCGCTTCGGTGATAATATGCGCCAGGTGGCGGTAACCGAAGGGGATAAAGTGGAGGCGCAAATCAAGCTTGGCTGGTCCGTCAACGGTTATGGCATTGGCGATCTTGTGCAGTCCATGAATGAAGTCGGCGATGAGGAGGTAAAAGCGCTCCTGAACGAATATGCCGAGTTATATTCGATAACCAAGGAAGGGCTTAGCGACGGTCCTGTGCGCGATTCGATTGCGTATCAAGCCCGGATCGAGATTGCGCTGCGTCGTTTTCTGGAGGAAGGCGGCTTCGGCGCATTCACGACGACGTTCGAGGATCTGCATGGAATGAAGCAGCTTCCGGGACTCGCCGTACAGCGTCTGATGGAGTCCGGCTACGGTTTCGGCGGGGAAGGGGACTGGAAAACCGCTGCCCTGACACGCGTATTGAAGGTGCTTGCGGGGAATAAAAGTACTTCTTTCATGGAGGACTACACCTACCATTTCGAGCCGGGGAATCATATGATTCTTGGATCGCACATGCTGGAGGTATGTCCGACCATCGCACTGGATAAACCGACGCTGGAGGTACATCCGCTCGGCATTGGAGGCAAGGGAGATCCGGCACGACTCGTGTTTAACGGCCAGGACGGCCCGGCCGTCAATGCTTCCCTGGTTGATCTGGGCCACCGCTTCAGACTGCTGGTGAATGTGGTGGATGGCGTCAAGGTCGAGCAGCCGATGCCGAAGCTGCCGGTAGCCCGCGTGCTGTGGAAACCGCAGCCATCGCTTCGCGAATCTGCGGAAGCGTGGATTTTGGCCGGCGGAGCGCACCACACCGTTCTCTCTTATGCCATGACGGCTGAGCATTTGAGCGATTGGGCGGAGATGGTTGGCATTGAAGCGGTCGTTATCGATAAGGATACAACGATACCGCGCTTCAAGAACGAGCTCCGCTGGAGCGAAGCCGCGTATCGTCTGCGGTAACTGGTTCTGTCGGCATTCCCCTGGCCTGTGTTACAATAGCGAGATAACTTAGGATTGCAAGGGATCCTAACATAATGAGTGCGTGAGGCTAGAGGTGAATGATGAATAATAGACGGATACCCAAATATATTGTATTAAAAAACGAACTGCTCTCCTGGTTTGAATCCGGCCGGCTACAAGCGGGCAAACAGGTTCCTTCGGAGCATGAAATCGCCGACCAGTTCGGCGTAAGCCGCCAGACGGTCCGCCAAACCTTCGGCGAGCTGGAGAAGGAAGGCTGGCTGGAACGGATTCAGGGCAAAGGGACGTTCGCTAGAAATCCCGAGCGGCGGGAGAGCGAGCAGGTTAAGACGATCGGCATCATGACTACGTACATCTCGGATTATATCTTCCCGCATATCGTTCGGGGAGCGGAGGCGGAGCTGCGCAGCAAGGGATACCGCCTGCTGCTCTCCAGTACCGACAACAACAAGGAAAAGGAGATGGAGAGTCTTCAGCTCATGACCAGCCAGCCGCTCAGCGGGCTGATTATCGAGCCGACCAAGAGTGCGGAGGGCAACCCGAATCTGACGTATTTCCTGTCCCTGCAGGAGAAGGGAATTCCGTTTTTGATGATTAATGAGAAGTATCGGGAGCTGGAATGTCCTTGTCTGAAGCTTGACGATGAGCTTGGCGGCTACAAGGCCACACGTCATTTGATCGAGAACGGGCACCTGGCGATAGCCGGATTTTTCAAACGGGACGATCTTCAGGGCGTGAACCGGCTGAAAGGCTTCCTGCGTGCGCATCGCGAGGCGGGAATTCCCGTTTCGCCGGAGCGGGTGGTTACGTATACCACGGAACAGAAGGGAAGTTTTCCGTATGATCAGGCCGTCCAATTGCTGAAGCAGCCGGATGAGCAGCGACCGACGGGGGTTGTATGCTATAACGACGAGCTGGCTGTGTTTTTGGCGGAGGCTGCCGGGCAATGCGGGCTGCAAATTCCGCAGGATGTGTCCATGGTCGGCTTTGATGATTCGACGCTAGCCGTTGCTTCAGGTGTGAAGCTGACAACGATGACCCACCCGAAGACAGAGATGGGAATCATGGCAGCCAGACAATTGATCAGCATGATTGAACATCATACCGTTATAGAGGATACGGTGTTTCAACCGGAGCTGGTGGAGAGAGAATCGGTGAAGAAACGGTAGAGGATAAGGGAGCTGAAGGTCCGAAATATCGGACCCTTGCTTGCCAACTTGTACGTACAACTATATTTTTCAAATATAGAGAGGAGCGGTTGTTCATGTTGGAGGATTTAAAGCAGCAGGTGCTGGAGGCGAATCTGGACCTTCCGAAGCACGGACTCGTTACCTTTACATGGGGAAATGTAAGCGGCATCGACCGTGAACGGGGACTGTTTGTCATTAAGCCAAGCGGCGTGCCTTACGAGGATTTAAAAGCGGACGACATGGTCGTGCTGGATTTGAAGGGAAATGTCGTTGAAGGGAATTTGCGACCTTCCTCCGATACTCCGACTCATCTGGTGCTGTATCAGAACTTTAAAGAGATCGGCGGGATTGTGCATACCCACTCTCCATGGGGAACGAGCTGGGCTCAAGCCGGACGTGCGCTTCCTGCCTACGGAACGACGCACGCCGATTATTTTTACGGAGAGATTCCGGTTACGCGGCCCATGACTCGCGATGAAATCGAGGGAGCCTACGAGCTGGAGACGGGCAACGTCATTGTCGAGCGATTTGCTGACCTGGATCCGAACATGGTGCCCGGGGTGCTTGTCCATTCGCATGCGCCGTTCGTGTGGGGCAAGGATGCGCATAACGCGGTTCATAATGCGGTCGTGTTGGAGGAGTGCGCCAAGATTGCAGCCCGGATGCAGCAGATTAATCCGGAAACCGAACCGATGGATCAGACGCTGCTGGATCGCCATTTTTTGCGGAAGCATGGCGTTAATGCCTATTACGGTCAAAAGTAACACTTGTATTCATCATTCATGATTTCATCTGTAGGAGGAAATGAGATGGGGAATAAATACACCATTGGTGTCGATTACGGAACACAGTCCGGGCGTGCGGTGTTGGTTAATCTGGCTGACGGGCAGGAAGTAGCGGATCATGTTACACCTTACCGGCATCATGTCATCGATGAGTTTTTGCCGGGTACCGGGAAGAAGCTGGAGCACGACTGGGCGCTTCAGCATCCGGGAGATTATCTGGAGGTTCTGAAGGCATCTGTACCTGCTGTCATCCAACAATCCGGGATTGACCCGGCGGACGTGATTGGCATCGGCATTGATTTTACGGCCTGCACCATGCTGCCCGTTGACGAGCTTGGGGAGCCGCTCTGCTTCCATCCGGAGCTGGCCGACCAGCCGCACAGCTGGGTGAAGCTGTGGAAGCATCATGCCGCCCAGCCGGAAGCAGACAAGATCAACGCGATTGCCGCCGAGCGTGGAGAAGCCTTTTTGCCCCGTTATGGCGGAAAGATTTCATCGGAATGGATGATCGCAAAGGTCTGGCAGATTCTTGACGAGGCACCGGCGATCTATGAACGTGCGGACAGGTTCCTGGAAGCTACCGATTGGGTCATTTCCCAAATGACCGGGCAGATTGTCCGTAACAGCTGTACGGCTGGTTACAAGGCGATATGGCATAAACAAGACGGATATCCAAGCAGGGAATATTTTAAAGCGCTGGATCCCCGGTTGGAGGATCTGGCCGATACGAAGCTGCGCGGAGAGGTCCGTCCCCTCGGGAGCAGCGCAGGCGGTCTGACGGAAAAGATGGCGGAGATGATGGGCTTAACGCCAGGGATTGCCGTGGCCGTCGGCAACGTTGACGCTCATGCTGCGGTGCCTGCGGTTGGTGTCGTCACACCGGGCAAGCTGGTTATGGCGATGGGCACATCGATCTGCCATATGCTGCTCGGTACGGAAGAGAAGCAGGTTGAAGGGATGTGCGGTGTCGTCGAGGACGGGATCATTCCCGGATTATACGGTTATGAAGCAGGGCAATCGGCAGTAGGCGATATTTTTGAATGGTACGTTGAGGAAGCGCTTCCCGCGTATGTAAAAGAAGCTGCGTCCGAGGAAGGAATCGGGGTACACCAATGGCTTGAGCGGGAAGCGGCTGCGTACAAGCCGGGTCAAACCGGTCTGCTTGCGCTGGATTGGTGGAACGGCAACCGTTCCGTGTTGGTGGATACGGATCTGACCGGGCTGATGTTAGGGATGACCCTGTTGACAAAGCCGCAGGAAATTTACCGCACCTTGCTTGAGGCGACCGCATTCGGCACGCGCAAAATCGTGGACGCCTTTCACGAGAACGGCGTGGCTGTGGATGTCTTGTATGCATGCGGCGGACTACCGCAGAAGAACCGTCTCTTGATGCAGATTTATGCGGATGTTACCAATCGTGAAATTGTGGTGGCTGATTCCAAACAGACGCCGGCGCTTGGAGCCGCGATGTTCGCCGCAGTTGCAGCGGGTCAGGCGCAAGGCGGGTATGATTCGATTATCGATGCTGCCGAGAAGATGGCGCGGGTGAAGGAAGAGACCTTCAAGCCAATTCCGGAGCATGTAGAAGTATATGAGCAGCTGTATCAGGAGTACAGCAAGCTGCATGACTATTTTGGCCGGGGCGAAAACGACGTGATGAAGCGGCTAAAGCGGATTAAACAAACGGCAGAATAGCCCCTGGCACTAGAAGCTTGAATAAACACAGCAGGATGGGATGAAGGGGAGGAACAGCATGACGGATTACTTGAACGATGCAAAAGGTTTAATGAGCCGGATAAGGGTAGTCCAGCCCGGGTTCCGCGGACTTGAAACCATGGTGCTTCAGCCTGGCGCTATGCTTGACGTGCCTCCGTATCTTAAACGGCAGGGCCTTGGTTCACCAATCGTTGTTGCGGATGCGAATACGTATGAAGCAGCGGGTCAAAAGCTGGTGGAGATCCTGGAAACCGATGGTCAGAAGCCCCAGCTGTGCCTGATTCAGCCTGATGAGCAAGGCGATGTTGTGGCGGATGAACGCTCATTGATGCAGCTGTTTATCGAAGTGGAGCCTGAAGGGACAGGATGCTTAATCGCTGTGGGTTCCGGGACCATTCATGACATTACCCGCTTTGTGAGTCACCGGAGCGGCAAACCGTTCATCTCGGTCCCTACGGCACCTTCGGTCGACGGCTTTACTTCGGCGGGCGCGCCGATCGTGGTCCGGGGAGTCAAGCAAACCTTTGCGGCTACGGCCCCGATCGCGATATTCGCGGATCCGGACATTCTTGTGAAGGCACCGCAGCCGCTGGTAGCGGCAGGCTTTGGCGATATGCTCGGCAAATATACCTCCCTGCTGGATTGGAAATTCTCTTCGACCACGGCCGGCGAGCCTTATGATGATCAAGTGGCGGCCATTACGGAGAAGGCGCTCCAAGCTTGCATTGAGCATGTAGAGGCGATCGGCCAGCGCACGGAGGAAGGGATTCGCATTCTGATGACGGCTTTGATCGAATCGGGTATCGCGATGCTGCTGTTCGGACAGTCCCACCCTGCCTCCGGGGCGGAACATCATCTGTCGCATTACTGGGAGATGGAGTACTTGCGCCGCGGCAACCGGGCGCTGCTGCATGGTGCCAAAGTGGGGGTAGCCTGCAGCGAAATATCGAGTCTTTATCACGATGCGGCTGATAAGGGAGTGTATCCTAATGCCGAGCCTATACATTGGGAGACATATAGAGAGCAGGTTCGAGAATGGCTGCGCAAGGTCCCTTCGAAGGAGAAGATTGCCGAGCTGCTGCGACAAGCCGGAGGTCCGTCCACCCTGCAGGAGCTTGGCATTGATGACGTGCTGTTCCGGGAGAGCCTGCGGGAGGCGCACACGCTGCGCGATCGCCATACCATCTTGAGGGCTCTGAACGAGGGTAATGTTGGGTAGAAAAGACGGAACGGTGCATGGAAGTGGATACATCATAAACTGAAATCGTCCAAGAAAACAGTGGAATTGTCATTTTTGTTTTTTTAATAAGAAATATCGTTGCATCCAAGCAAAAGGGACTCTTTATGATCGAATGATCATGGAGAGCCCCTTTTTGTTGAATTCCTATGTGTCCCGTGTGTCTCAAAGTACTCAAACAGACGAATCAAAATAAATCGATTCTTGTTGGCGTGAGGCTTGTAATCCAGCGATACCCGCCATATCAAGACATTTCCTCTTATCCTTCCTTCACATCATACAGCACGCGAGCTAACAGGTCCTGGCTGTAGTTGCCGAAATGTTTGCCGTAAATGGTTAAGCCCCGTTTATTAACAGATCGCTCGTTAACGGCGATCCTGAAGGTGAGCTCGCTCTTGTAATCAAGCTGAATCTGGTCCAGACCGACATCCGAGATGCGGCATCCATCGATAAAGCTGCCTTCCTTATTAATTCGAATAAGCTTCAGCATGCCGTATTGGTTCAAGTGGGGCGGCCACCATTCGGGGTTGAAGGTACCGCGTTTGTCCCCGAAATCCCCCGGACTTGTCCAGCTGCCAATCTCGATCCCGTTTACGTAAAAGAAAATGTCCGATGGGTAATTGTCGCAATGTCCCGGCGCTTCAGAGCCAAGCTCTAAGGAGAATTGAATCTCGCGGAACGATTGGTTGGACTTCAAATAATTCGGAATCCGGTATTCCAGGAATCCTTCGGTAAGCCAGATGATCTCCGAGTTGATCCGTTCCGGATCGGCGAAATAGCGCGGATCGTCAAAATCTCCGATGATACTGTCCTTGGTCGCAAGCCCGCAGGTCGGGATCGCTTGGTAATCGCTGTAATGGCCAACCTGAATTTCCACCTCGTACAAGTTATCAATATCCTTGCTGCGAAGATCAACCATCAAGGTATCTTTGTTCAGGTAGCAGATCTTCTGAATGCCATGCTTCCCGCCCGTGGTATTGATTTCGATCAGGCCGCTATCTTCCAGTTTCTTGATATGCATAGTGATAGCGCCATTGCTGAGGTTCAGCCTGTTGGCGAGGTCGTTGAGGTTCAGACTTTGATTCTTGGCCAGCAGCTCCAGAATTTGAATGCGAATTTCCGAGCTGAGCGCTTTAAAGATATCAAGCCCGCTCATTAAATCTTTAATGTAGATCATCTTATCTCGAACCTTCTTCCGATTAAAGGATTTATATAACGATGGTATAGGTAAAGAGGTTTATTTCAAATAATTATAAATCAATCTGTGCGCTAAATAAAGATGTCATCTAATTCTTCGAAAAATTCACAGATAAAATAAGAATTTGAATACTGAAAATCATTTTATTTGAAATTATTATGAAAGGAATAACTCAGAAAACAGAAGAAAATTGTTTTTCAGACCAGAATTAAGTGCCTTTTCAGTTGAAAAATCAATTCATTTCTAATTTATATAAATCATTTTATATTTGTATATTTACAGAGTGTGCTTCATATGATATTTTATATTTGAAAACGAATTCATTCAATGTTATTTGAATTGATTCATAATTATATCAACGGAAGGTGAAGGACTTGGCAGCTGAGAAATTGAAAGCACGAATGATCGTGGATAAGTCGTTTCGGATCGCGCAAGTTGATAACCGTATTTATGGCTCGTTCATTGAACATCTAGGCCGCGCTGTATATGGCGGGATTTACGAGCCCGGCCATGAAACTGCGGATGCAGGTGGTTTTCGTAACGACGTGAAGGAATTGATCAAGGAACTGGATGTCCCGATTATAAGATATCCCGGCGGGAATTTTGTATCAGGCTATAACTGGGAAGATGGCGTAGGTCCTGTAGCCGAACGGCCGAAACGGCTGGAACTGGCCTGGAGGACGCTGGAGCCGAACGATGTTGGCACAAATGAGTTTATTTCCTGGGCTAAGGAAGTGGGCTCTGACGTTATGATGGCCGTGAACCTCGGTACTCGTGGGATCGACGCCGCCAGAAATCTGCTGGAATACACGAATCATCCCGGAGGTACATACTGGAGCGATCTAAGGCGCAGTCATGGCTATGAACAACCGCACAAGATCAAGACCTGGTGCCTTGGCAACGAGATGGACGGACCTTGGCAGATCGGACACAAGACCTCGATTGAATACGGCCGGCTTGCGCTGGAGACGGCAAAAGCCATGCGGCTTGTCGACCCGACCATCGAACTGGTTTCATGCGGAAGCTCGAGCACGGGGATGCCGACATTCCCTGAATGGGAAGCCGTGACGCTGGATCATACGTACGAGGCGGTTGATTACATATCGCTGCATCAATATTACGGTAACCGTGATAACGATACCGCCAACTATCTGGCCCTTTCTCTGGATATGGATCACTTTATTCATACGGTCAAATCCACTTGTGATTACATCAAGGCCAAGAAACGCAGCAAAAAGACAATGTATCTCAGCTTCGACGAGTGGAATGTCTGGTATCATTCCAATGACGCCGACAGACAGATTGATCCATGGAGCATCGCTCCGCCTCAGCTGGAGGATGTGTATAATTTCGAGGATGCGATTCTTGTCGGCAGCATGCTGATTACCTTCCTGCGCCACGCAGACCGGGTGAAGATGGCTTGCCTGGCACAGCTCGTAAACGTCATTGCGCCGATTATGACCGAGAACGGCGGTCGTTCATGGAAGCAGACCATCTTTTATCCGTATCTTCACGCTTCGAAATATGGCCGTGGCGTATCGCTGCTGCCGATTGTCGAGTCACCGAAGTATGATTCCAAGGATTTTACCGATGTTCCGTATCTGGACAGCGCGGTCGTTCATAACGAAGAGGATGAAGAAATTACGATTTTTGCCGTGAACCGTCATCTGGAGGAAGCATTGGAGCTGGAATGCGATGTGCGCAGCTTTGAAGGCTACCGGCTGCTGGAGCATATCGTGATGGAGCACGAGGATCTGAAAGCGGTGAATACCGCATCCGAGGAGAGAGTGAAACCTCATCATCAGGGCGGGGCTAAACTCGATAACGGTATGGTTACCGCAAGGCTGGCCAAGGCATCATGGAACGTTATTCGCTTGAAAAAAGCTTAAGGAAAAACAGGGGGCAGTCCTCACCATGGACTGCCCCATCTCCCAAACTCATATCAAATTACACCTAATATGAAAGCGCTTTATTTCTGGAGGGATAGCAGAAGTACCGATTTTTGAAGTGTAGGTTTGTATGAACGAAAATTAGGGGAGGTCCAGTAGGATGATGAAAAAATGGATGGTTGTATTCATGGTGTTATGTATGACGTTGTTTCTGTGGGGGTGCGGTAAATCGAACAATGCCGGCGGTGAAACCTCGGTTCTGGATGGAGGGGCCGGGGAAAGCGCTACGGAGCTGTCTTATTGGACGTTTGTCGAGCTGCATGGACAGCATTTCGAGAAAATGCTGGGCAAGTGGAATGCCGAGAATCCCGAACGCCAGATTAAGCTGAATGTGACGGTCATGCCGTATGACGACATGCATAACAAATTATCCATCGCGGTTCAATCGGGGACGGGGGCACCCGACATTGCGGATATCGAGCTTGGGAAATTTCCGGATTTCCTGTCCGGCACGCCGCAGCTGGAACCGCTCAATGACGTCATTGATCCATTCCGTGACACCATCGTTAAATCCCGAATTGACCTATACAGCAAGGAAGATGTGAATTACGGCATCCCGACCCATGTGGGTGCATCCGTTGCCTTTTATAATACCGAGATTTTGGAGGAGGCCGGCGTTAACTATCAGGATATCGTGACTTGGGAGGACTTTAAGCAGGCCGGTATCCAGGTATATGAAAAAACAGGCAAGTACATGGGAACAGCCGATACAAGCGCAGCCTGGCAAGCCTCCATGCTATTGGCGCAGCAAGGCGCGGATCTGACGGATGAATCCGGCAATCCGATCGTGAATTCGGAAGCGATGGTGAAGGCCATGACGCTGCTCAAGGACTTGCAGGATAACAATGTCATAGCAACCATTGCCGGCGGCCAGCCTGATACCGAAGAAGCCTATGGAGAGTTTAATGCAGGAAATTACGCTACGGCCTTCATGCCGCTGTGGCAAATGTCCAGATACACCAACTACATGTCCGACTTGTCCGGGAAAATAGCCATTGCGCCGATTCCGGTCATTGAAGAAGGAATGCCGAGATCGGTTGGCGGCGGCGGCACCGGCACGGTCGTTACCAAGACCGCAAAAGACGTACAGCTGGCGAAAGACTTTCTGGCATTTGCCAAGCTGTCCCTGGATGCCAATAAAGAGATCTGGAACACGCTTGGATTCGATCCGGTCAATATGGACGTTTGGGATATGAAGGATGTTACGCACAATGCCGAGAATCAGTTCGTCAAGTATTTTGTCAATAACCCGTTTGATGTCTTGAATGAGATCCGGGATGAAATCCGCTTAATCAAATCGACCTCCGCATCACCTACCATCAACAACGTTCTGTGCACTACGACCTTCAACGAGATTTTTGAGGATGGCAAGGACATTACCGAAGCTTTGAACGATGCCCAGAAACAAATCGAACAGGAATTAAAATGACACTCGCTCATAGGGTACCAAAACAAAGAGCTGCTCATGGACCGTTAATGAGCGGCTCTCATTAAAGGAGTAGAATCATGATTAAAAAATTTCTGTACTCGCAAAAGGTTGCTCCTTACGTGTTTGTTCTGCCGTTTATTCTGGTGTTCCTTATATTCTGGGTATTACCGCTGGGCAGCTCGTTTGGCATGAGCTTTCAGAAGACGCAGCTGGGGCAGGAAGCGGATTGGATCGGTTTAGCTAATTACGGAAAGCTGATGGGGGACGGCGTCTTTCTGAAGGCGGTCACGAACAGCGCGATTTACATGATCCTGACGCTCCTGATCCTGATTCCGTTTCCGATGCTGTTCGCGGTCCTGATTAACAATAAGTTTATGTGGGGAAGAGAGTTTTTTAAATCGTCCTTTTTCTTCCCGGCACTGACGTCGGTTGTTGTCGCAGGCACCATATTTCGGCTGATGTTCGGCGAGATGGAAGGTTCACTCATCAACAGTCTACTAGGATGGTTCGGGATCGACCCAGTGAAGTTTCTGAAGGGACAGGTTACCGGTTTTATTGCTTTGGTGGCTCTTGCCACATGGCGGTGGACGGGAGTCAATATGCTCTATTTTTTATCGGGGCTCAAAAACATCCCGGGCGAATATTATGAAGCGGCATCCATCGACGGGGCCTCGGCCTTTCAGAAATTCACCAAAATCACGATGCCTTTGTTGAAGCCAACCACGATTTACGTGTTAACGATCAGCATTTATGCGGGGCTTGCCATGTTTATTGAGAGCATGATGCTCTGGAACGGCAACAACTCCCCGAAAAATATCGGCCTCACCATTGTCGGTTACTTGTACCGTCAAGGCATTGAGAAGAACAATCTGGGTTATGCGGCCGCTGTAGGGATCGTGCTGCTGGCGATTACCATGATCATTAATCTTACACAGCTGACACTCTCCGGCATGTTCAAGAAGGAGGATTGAGAATGAGAAGAGAAACGCTGATCAAAATCATCCTCTTCATTTTATTCTCCATACTTTGCTTTCTGATCCTGGTGCCTTTTTATGCCGTCACCATCGCTTCCTTTAAACCCGGGGAGGATTTGATCCGGTATGGGCTGAATTTGAAATTTGACCTGACGGTGATGAGCCTGGACAATTTCACATACCTGTTTACGGGCGATCATTCATACTTTATGTGGTTTTTTAACTCTTTGCTCCTCACGGTGGTTCAGGTTACGTTAACCCTGCTGGTCAGCGCAACCGTTGCCTATGGGTTTGCAGCCTATGATTTCATCGGCAAGAACTTCTTGTTTATCTGCGTGCTTCTGATTATGATGGTTCCTTTTGAAATTCTTCTTCTTCCGTTATACTCCCTGACGTACAACCTTGGCCTTATGAATTCATACTCGGCGATTGTGCTGCCGGGAATCGCAAGCGCAGCTACGATCTTTTTCTTCAGGCAGTATTTAAGAGGGGTTCCAAAAGAAATGATTGCGGCAGGGCGGGTGGACGGCGCGACGGAATATGGAATTTATGTGCGGCTGATCTTGCCTGTGATGAAGCCATCCTTCGCTGCCATGGCGATCCTGAACGGCATGAACAGCTGGAACAATTTTCTGTGGCCGTTCATGGTGCTCAGCGACGATAGCAAGTATACCCTTCCGATCGGATTAAAGACGCTCTTGACCCCTTACGGGAACAACTATGATTTATTGATTGTCGGCTCCTTCTTCTCGATCATTCCGATCTTTATTTTGTTCATGGCCTTCCAGAAGTATTTTATCGACGGGATGACAGCGGGGGCGGTGAAAGGATGACCGCTCGGTCGATAGGAAGGGCCTGACCTTGCAGGCGGCACCTTAAATCCATTATGATACAAAGAAAACCTGCGTGTTTTCATGTTTGATATGATGAATGAGGTGACCGTATCGTGCATCCTGTAACTCGGGCTCTATTATGGATTGGCGGCGCTCTGATCGTGATTGGGCTGCTCTGGCCTGTCATTGGACGATTTGTCGGCCGGCTGCCGGGCGACATCGTGGTGGATAAACCCCATGTCAAAATTTATTTCCCGATCGTAACCTGCCTCGTCATCAGCGTGGTGGGCTCGTTGATTCTGTTTCTGATCCAGCAGTTTCGTAAATAGCAGGGATTTCATAAAAAAACGTCTATCGACGTACTTTCTCAGAAGACGGGATGTTTTTCTTGCGATATCAGGAAGGCCTAAGCTTCGGAGTCTATACTTTCTGATATCTTAAAAAAACCGGCCGGCTAGGGTGAACCCTTAGCCGGCCTGTTTACATGGAAAGAGAAGCTTACTTCTGAATGATGGTAATCTCGGCATTCGGATCCAGGTTTCTCACGATGGATTTGAACCTGGGCATCTCCAGAATGTGAACCCGATAAACCAGCTGCGTCGAACCGATGGTGTCACCGTCATGCGTAGAGTCATCTTTAGCGTTAGCAGTTTGGGATTCATACCCCATGATGGTTTTCATGCTCTGCCTGATTTCCGCTGTGCTTACGCTGCGAATCCGGACCTCTCGTTTAAGCGGAAGGCTTGAAGTCGTAATACGTCCGGTCTCCAGCGCCATCAGGCATGCGATCGCAGAGTACATCGCTCGTTCCCACCCGAGAAGCAGCCCTGCCAATGTCAGTACGAATGAATTGACCATGACATGGATGTACGGCAGCTTTAGGCGGGTTAGCAGATGCGATAGCTGCTGCGGAATCTTGGGCATTTGCAGTGTGTCCAGGACAACGCCGTAACGAAGGCCGATACCGATGCCCAGCCCAAGGAAAATGCCGCCGATGCCTGCACTCCCGATGTTGCTGTCGATGAGTGCGGGAACCGGAAAGAACAGGATCGAGCATATGGAAAACGTAAGCAGCCCGACGGTGGCAATGACGGCTTTTTCCCGGTTGGACCTACGGTAGACCAGCAGGAGCAGAGGCAGGTTTAATGCAAACAGAAACATGCCCGTATGAAGCCCCGTCAGATGCGAAGCGAGCGCAGAGATTCCCGTTACGCCGCCCGCGATGATGCCGCTAGGAACTAGAAATAAATCTAAACCGAACGCCGCGATCAGGCCTCCGATGGCAGCCATGCTCATCCTTCTTCGTGTACTTGCCTTACTTACGGCCTCTTGTGGACCGTTCGTTACCCGAACCGGGGCTTGAACCATAGGCAATGTACCCTCCTTTATCCGCTGGCACTTTCATCCTTTAGCTTCGGTTTAACCGGTTTCTTCTCCTTATGATCTTTAAATCTAAATATTTTGTTTAAGAAGTTATAGACGTGCTTGGACTCCTTGGTCAGCAGCGGTCCGAGTATAGCTAGTATCAGCACATACAAGGCTGCAAACGGCTGGATGAAGGTTGCAAGTCCGCCCGCTTTACCCATATTAGCGAGAATAATGGAGAATTCCCCGCGGGATACGATGGTCAGACCGATATTGGAGGATGCTTTGGAGGACAATCCTGCACTGCGTCCTGCAAGCATACCTGCAATAAAGTTACCAAGGAGCGTGATGACAACGGCGATCAGCGATAACCACACAGCTCCGCCAAGCTCGGAAGGTACAATCGTTAAACCGAAGCTAAAGAAGAATATGGCTCCAAAGAAATCACGGAATGGTAAAATCAAATGCTCAATGCGTTCTCGATGCTCCGTCTCAGCCAGGACGAGCCCGACGAGCAGAGCGCCGATGGCCTCGGCAACATGAATCGTTTCGGCGAATCCTGCGAGCAGGAACAACGCGCCAAAAACAACCAAGGCAAACAATTCGTTAGACCGTATATTTAATACCTTATTCAGAAGCGGTACGGCTTTACGGCCAATAATGAGGACAAGCAGCATAAATCCGAGAGCGATCACCGCAGATATCAGTACTCCGCCCAGTGATGATGATCCGCTTAATACGAGGCCGGAGAGAATAGAGATATATACAGCCAGGAATACATCCTCGAACATGATAATACCGAGAATCATTTCAGTTTCGGGATTCGCCGTTCTTTTCAGGTCAACCAGCACCTTGGCTACGATAGCGCTTGAGGAGATGGTGGTTATTCCCGCAACAATGAGTGTTTCCGCCACGGGGAATCCGGAAAAGATCCCGATCATCAGCCCAAGCGTAAAGTTAATGGCAATATAGATGCTGCCACCAACAACGATGGACTTCCCTGATTTGATTAACCGGCCGACCGAGAATTCGAGGCCAAGATAGAACAGAAGGAACAGTACGCCGATTCGACCCATAAAGTCGATGAACGGAGCACTTTCTATAAAACGAAAATCGAATGATCCAAAATGAAAAGCATGAGGCCCTACCGACATCCCTATCAGAATATAGAAAGGGACGACGGAAAACCGGAGTTTAGCCGATAGCAACCCCGCCAAGGCGATCAGAGCAATCGCCAGTCCAACTTCTAAAACCAAATGATCCATTCATCAACCACGTCCGTTCATCAAGATTTGTTTAAATAGCCGCTGTTGTTGACGCTCACCGACAACGACGAGTGTCGAGTCCGGTGTAATGATAACGTCAGGTCCGGGATTGATTTGTTTACTGTTTTTATCAACTGTCGCAATGATGGTTGCGCCTGAGGCTTGGCGTACGCCCAAATCACCAATCGATTTACCTGCCCCGTAATAGTGGGGCTCGATGCGGTACCATTCGATAATCAATTCGTCCAGTGCCATGTCGATGGTTTCCAGCGCCTTAGGTTTATAAGTGAGACCGCCAACGATGGCAGCAATTTGGCGAGCCTCATCATCATCCAGGGAAATCATGGAGATGCTTTCGTCCGGATCGTCATGTTCATAATGGTACATTTCACGGCGGCCGTCGTCATGAATGATAATGACCAGTTTATCGCCACCGCGGGTATCGATGACGAACTTCTTACCAATTCCGGGCAAATCTGTTTCGCGAACATGCATAGGTTAAAATCCTCCTAAAAATACACTTTTAGTTTTTTTTGCAGACCGATCACACGGATATCAAAAATATACGAAGCCAAATAAAACAATCCATTCAGGATGAAATTGCACCGTTTTTAATAAACCTATGTGCATACGTCAATCATCACAGGTTGAGGGTAGGGTTGCATGAGAGATGAAAAATTGGCGAATTTAAGAAACCGCAGTCAGTTTGAATGCGAAAAAGGGGAGGATACTATACGAACTTCGATGTGTATTTAATGGGGAATAGTAATAAAAGCCGGAGCCGAAGCGGAATGATCGGCCGATACGGCAGACGTGTTTTGGGAGCCTGCAGCATAAGAACGGCCGACATCAATAAGAACAGCGGCAAGGTATTGCCGGCTGCCTTAAGTTTGGAGAGAATTTGAGAGTGTTTCAGAACAGCCGCTTTCAGATGATGGTCGTGCTTGTATACATACCGCTCATCATGGGTTTCGCTGCTGTAGTACTCCTGGACGGGAATGTAAAGGGCAAATGCCGTAACCAGAACAAGTACCAGCATCCAAAGAATTCTTGCTGTTTTTAAGAAACGGTTCACGGTTACTCCCCCTTCGTCCCAAGCTTCTATGTTAATCATAACATAAAAATAATCGTTCTCAAAATGAGAACGATAAATTATTTTTGAACACTTTTACAGATCAATTTCATTTTTTACATTATATTGAAGCGAGACTTGTCTTACTTTTTGCGAAGTTTATCGTAATTTTCCGTATCGGGATTGATATCAACTTTCGATTCATCTTTATCTTCCAAAATGCCAAGGACCAGATCGTCGAGTTTATCGGTTGCGGCTTGATTCGGACGGTCGGGCTCGGGAATAGGGTCTACGCCGGGGAACTGTCCGTCATATTCAGGTTTCTTTTTGCTCATTAGGGTCTCATTCCTTTCTGGCAATATTTTGGCACAAAAGGTTTCGTTATATGTAACGAATAAACGCGGGGGGTGAAAATGAAACAAGGCAAGCGATCATCAACATGGTAACCGTCTTCCTTCTATATTAGGTAACTCCTATATGTCCATCTGCTATATAAGAAATATGCTAGAATGTAGTGGAGGAATATTATACCAGGGGGTAATGTTAGATATGAAGAAAAAAATGCTGTGCTGCACCATCGCTTTATTACTTGTGTCAGGCTCGGTCGTTTCGGCTCATCCGGGAAGAACAGATGCCAACGGAGGGCATACCTGCCGTACCAATTGTGAACGCTGGGGTCTGTCCTATGGCGAGTACCATTATCATAACGGCGGAGGAAGCTCTTCAGGCAGCAAGTCATCTTCATCCACGCCTAAGGCCAAATCATCGAAGAATAGTACAACAAAATCCACTGTGCCGAAGCCGGCAGCTCCGGCCTATGCCAAGTCCGGACTTAAAGTTTACGTTAACGGCAGCGTGGTGAAGTTTGAGAGTGAGCCGTTAGTGTATAACAACATCAATTTGGTACCGCTGCGGGAAATCGCTGAAGGAATGGGAGCCGAGGTTACCTGGAATCGCGAAGCTGCCACCATTGGCGTGCAAAGAGGCAATCATAAAATAACACTTACGATGGGCAGCAAAACCGTCTATTACAACGGCAAGTCGGAAACCGTTACGGTCGCTCCCAAAGTGATCGACGGCGTGACTTATGTTCCGATTCAGGTGTTTGCAAGGGGCCTTGGTGCTGGCGTGAACTATACCGATCATGATAAAATTCTTAGAATCTCCTTATAGGAATAAAATAAATACTCCTTCAAACGGGTGAACAGAGAGGGGAGAGCATACTTGAGTTTTTTTGATAAATTTAAGGCAGGTGTGTCCGACGCCGGAAACAAAGCCAAAACACTGGTGGAGATCAATCGGTTAAAGCTGCAAAACAACGGTAAAAAAAGCGACATCGATGAGCAGCTTCTGGAAATCGGCAAGGTTGAATTTGCTTCAACCGAAGCTGGGAAGTGGCCGCCTGATCAGGAGAGTATTCAGAGCTACGTGGCCAAGATTCATCAATTGAATTTTGAAATCGAACAAAATCTGCTTCATATCGCCAATCTTACGGATGAAAAGGTATGCAGAGGCTGTGGGAACAGCTCCGCTATGAACGCTAAGTTCTGTGCCCACTGTGGCCGTACGTTCGAGGTGATTCAAGTGCAATCGGAAGAGGAGCGCAAAGAGGTTCCGCTGCTGAAGGATGGCGGCGACCAAGAGGAACCGAAGTAGCGTTGTTCTAATTGACCTGATGTTAGGATGAATGTTTTTGCTAAAGATCGAGCCGCCCCTGGTTTGGGAATGACCGGGGGCGGCTCTTTTTCTTTTTGTCCCGGGTGAAGGAAGCCGCAAATCATTACAGAATGATTTATAAAGGTGATCTTACTCGCCATAAATCGTTATATAGTAATATTAGCTTACTAGCTGAGGGAGTGAGGACATATGCCGATGAACAAGGCCTGTAATGATGAGTTTTTTCAACATGGGAATCGAAAGGTGTCAAGGCTGCTTAAAGGTAACGTTCTATTGCTTCCCGTTTGTGTATTTCTGCTGCTCCTTGCTGCTGGGTGTAACAGTACAGGCCCTAAGGATGACCATCCGCTGGAGAATCAACCGAAAAGCGCATCCATCAGCATCGTCATTTCCAGTCTCGGGATGACGTTCCCTGCCGGGATGGACGAGAATGACAATCCGTATCTGAATTACATTGAAGAGCGCACGGGGCTTGAGATCGGAGTTAATCTTCCGCCGCCTGAGGTATACAACGAGAAGCTGGATGTCATTATGTCCTCGGGCAACTTGCCGGATATGCTTCATACGTATGAACCAGTTTGGTTCGACAATTATGTCAAGCAAAAGGCATTTATGCCGCTGGATGAGTTAATCGACAAGTATGGTCCCCATCTAAAGGAGAAGATTCCGCCGGAGGTTTGGGATCGGGTTCGATATGGCGGTAAAATCTACGCGGTTCCGAGCTTGAATGAGGTGACTGGGGCAGAGCTGATGTATGTCCGAAAGGATTGGCTTGATCGGCTTGGCCTGGAGCCGCCCGAAACACTGGACGAATATTACGAAGTCATCCGCGCCTTTACGCTCGATGATCCGGACGGCAACGGCGTGCAGGATACGATCGGCCTTACCCTGACATCGAAATTAGGCAGGTCTTCCCCGTTCTTCGGCGCCTTCGGAACGCAGCGGAATACATGGTTTGAACGGGACGGGCAGCTGGTGAACGGAAGCATTCTGCCTGAAACGAAGGAAACCCTCGCGTTTTTTGCCAAGCTGTATCAGGAGAAGCTGCTCGATCGGGAGTTTCCTTTAAACCTGCAAAATAATCTGTTCGAGAAGATAGAAAATGGCACGGTGGGCCTCTTCTCCGCAGCATGGTACGACACGCGGGGGCCGATTGCGGCCAATATGAGCAAAGACCCGGAGGCTGTATGGATGCCGCTTCCGTATCCCACGGGACCGGACGGATTTAAAGGGGTAGAAGGCAAGGATATTATCCGCGGTTACAATGTCATTCCCGCTGAATCGGAGAAAGCAGCCGAAGTGATTAAGTTTCTGGACTTTATCGCCAGCGACTATAAGACGCTGAAGCTCGGCTTCGAGAACGAAATCTGGCGTTGGGAGGACGGGGCGATCGTTACGGATTTTGCGCTTCACGACAAGCATTTGTACCGTGGCATTTACCAGTCGCTTGTTGATGTGCCGGACCAACTGCTGTTTAAGGAGCGGCTTGACTCCCTAGGCGATTTCAATCTATACAACAACTTGCAAATGATTAATCAGCATATCGTTCCTAACGCATTCTACGGAGTTCCCACACCTGCCATGACGAAGTACAGCAATAAGCTTAAAAATCTGGAGGACGTGTTTACGAAGATCATTATGGGGCTGGAACCGCTGGATGCCTTCGATGACTATGTGAAGAGGTGGAAGGAAGAAGGAGGAGATGAAATCACGAAGGAAGTGAATGAATGGTACTCCAAACAATGATGTCGGCCGCCAAAAGAGGGGGGACTCGAATGATGGCGTTGATTCGCTGGGTCCGGGATCGGTTTTCGCAAAATATTCAAACCCGCTTGACCGGTTATTTTCTGCTGATCCTGCTGCCACTGGTCATCATCAGCCTGTTTGCGGTGGAACGGTCCCGGGATATTCTGTATGAACAGGCGGTCGAGCGGACGGAAATGGCGCTTTCGTCAGCGATGAATCATTTTGATCTAGCTCTGCAAAACGTGGAGGAAATATCCACCTTGATTGCAAGCGACCCTGGAATGAATGAGCTGCTGAACAAAAACAGCACCAACTTCTCCCCTTATTCGATCGTGGATTTCTCGGATATATTGGATCAGTTATTGAATTCCGTTTCGGTGAACCGGTTTGTATCCCAAATTTCGGTGTATCATCCGGCGTCCAGCAGGTTAATCTCTACTCATTATGGCGTCAAAGAGCTGACGGGTGAGACGCAGCGGGAATGGCTTGTTGAAGCTGCCCGGAGGAACGGAACGGGGATTTCCTACGTGATGTCGGAATCCCCAGTGGCGGAGGGCATCACTTTTGGCCAGATGACGAATACGGACAGCGTCTCCTTAATCCGGGCCATGGATCTGTACAACAGCGAGCGGCAGTCGAATCTGCTGGTGGTGTCTTTTAACAAGAGCAAGCTGTTAAATATCATCAAGACGCTGCTTCCCTCCGAGAACAGTCGTATCGCCCTGTTGAACGAAAAGGGACAAGTGGTGGTGGAGACAGGCAGAAAATACGAGGATAACATTTCCCACAAGGATATGACCGTAGCGATTGACTCGGATTACTCCGCATGGCGCCTCGCGCTGGTGCAGCCGAAAAGCGAGCTGTACGAAGAGACGGATCAGCTGCGCCTGTTCACGGTTGCGATCATCGGGCTGAGCATCCTGCTGGCCATCATTATTTCATGGGTGGTTTACAGCGGAATTGCCTCCCCTGTGTTGAAATTGTCGCGCGGGATGAAGCGGCTCAGCAGCGGGGAGCTGAATATTCATGTCGATACCAAGCGGAAGGACGAGTTCGGCTTTCTCATTCAGTCGTTTAACAAGATGGCCGTCGTACAGAAGCATCTGATCGAGGATCATTATGAGCAGCAGCTGCGATTAACGACAACGGAGCTAAAGTTTCTGCAATCCCAGATCAACCCGCATTTTCTGTATAACACCCTTGATTCGATTTATTGGACGGCCAAAAACTACGATGCGGATGAGATCAGCGAGATGGTGATGAATCTGTCGAAGTTTTTCCGGTTGAGCCTGAACAAGGGCAGGCAGGTGTTCACGATTGAGGAGAGCATCACCCATCTGCACTACTATTTACGAATTCAGCAGCTTCGTTTCATGGACAATTTCACCGTGGATTATCACATATCGGAAGAGAGCAAGGACGTTCCGCTCCTCAAGCTCCTGCTCCAGCCTTTGGTGGAGAATGCGATCATTCATGGCATGGAGGGTAAATCCTCAGGTGGGAGCCTGGTCATATCCAGCCGGATCGAAAAGGGGCAGACCGTGGTCATTAGCGTACAGGATAACGGGCCGGGGATTGGGGAAGAACGGCTGCGTTATATCCAGCATGAGCTGGAGATGATGGGTTCCCGCAGTGTGGCGTCTTCTCAGGATGAGGACCATGTAAAGGATCTGTTCGGCCTTCGGAACGTGCTGAGCCGAATGAAGCTGTATTATGGCAGGGAAGCCCAACTCACGGTTCACAGTGTCTCAGGCGAAGGCACAACCGTCACGATTTCCATTCCGCTGGATCGCTGCAAGGAAGTTAACCTGAAGTAGGTATTCATATATAGATCGCTCAAAAGGGGAGGACATAAATGAATCTCATGATTGTAGAAGACGAACCCCGGCTGCGTAATGCACTGGCTTACAATATCCCTTGGGACAAGCATGGAATTGAAGTGGTCGGTATGGCGTCCAATGGCATCGAAGCCCTTGAGCTTGTAAGCCGGAAGAAACCGGATATTATGCTGATCGATGTGCAGATGCCTGAAATGGATGGACTGACGCTCCTCGGCGAGCTGCGAAGCCGGCAGGACATCAGTCGATTGACGAAAATGATCATCCTGAGCGGGCATGATAATTTCGAGTTCGCGCAGCTGGCGCTGGAATACGGGGTGTCCAAGTATTTATTGAAGCCTGCCGGCGAGGAGGATATTCTCGAAGCGGTGCTTGAAGCGAGGCAGCAGCTGCGGGAGGATTTGGAGCAGTGGCAGCGTAAGGCGGCGTTGGAACAGAAATGGAAGGACAATCTTCCGCACCTGCAAAATCTCTTTTTTATCCAGTGGGTGAGCGGCAAATATACCAAACAGGACGTTCTTAGCAAAAGCAAGGAACTATATATTCCGTTGAAGGAGGACGACCGCATTGCGGTGGCCGTGGTGGACCTGGACCCGCTGCCGGAGCATGAGACCCGGTTTCAACGGGGGGATGTCGAGCTGCTGCAGTTTACGATGCAGTGCCTGGCCAAGGAGCTATTGTCCCATCCTTCCCGCTGGATCACATCGGATTCAGGCAATATGCTGCTGATGGTGTTGATCGTGGAGGAAAACCAGGAAGCCAAGGAGGCCATGCTGCGACTGAATGCGGATGTATCCAAGCTGCTCTCCCAGACGAAGGAAGTGCTGAAGTTAACGGCAAGTGCCGGCATCTGTGCTTCGATCGGCGCGATTGAAGATATGAGCCTGCTGTATGCGCAAGCCTGCCGGGCGCTTCAAGACCGCGTCGTGTACGGACACGATCTTGCGATTCCTTACCGTGAACAGCTGAGGCGGGATATCCAGGGCGTGATCGTGCAGCAGAATCTGGAGAAGACGCTGGAGATTGCTCTGGAAACGGCGGATGAAACGAAAGCCCAAGAGGCGCTGAAGGGGTTATGGGAAGAAGCCTTCTCCAGATCCGAATCCTCGGATGAATTTCATGAGGCGGTTTTATACATGAACAGCTTCTTTACCCGGATGATTCAGAAGCAGGGCTGGACAGTAAAAAGAGTCGTCGGTGAGGATATCGAATATTTTCATAACGTCAGGCTGCTGAGCACCAAAATGCAAACCTGGTCGCTCTTGGAACGAACGGTGAAGCATATCGTCTCCTTTATGAGCGAGCAGCGGAAAACGACGAGCAATCAGGTGGTGAAGGATATTCTGAACCTGCTCGAGGAGGAGATGGACCAGGAAATTACGCTGCATACGGTGGCGGACCGGCTCTACGTCAATTCTTCCTACCTCAGCCGGTTGTTCAAGCAGGAAATGGGGGTTGTCTTCTCAACCTATGTGCTGGAACGCAAAATGGAGCGCGCCAAGTCGCTGCTGCAGGAGGGACTCAAGGTGTACGATGCCGCCCGGCTGGTCGGGTACCGCGATGTCAGTTATTTCACCAAGGTGTTTCGGAAGTATTGGGGTGTGAGTCCGGGGGAGTTTAAGGGGTGAGGATGCGGGAGAGGCTGTACGGCACTGCTTTACACACCTGAAAGCCGCTCCGCGGTCGTATCGTTCCTCCAATCGCTGTTGTCGCCGAATTTCCAGAATGATGATGACAGAGGAAGAAATTCGGCTCCAAAGGCGACCACTATCGTTTTTCCGGAATCGATTCGCCCGCTCCGCTAGTCCGCGTGGGTTCAATCCACCCAAAAGCCTCCCCCTTGAGGTTGGGGAAAGGGAGAGATTGAAAGCCCGCTGCGCGGTCGTATCGTTCCTCCAATCGCTGTTGTCGCCGAATTTCCTGGAATGATGTTACAGAGGAAGAAATTCGGCTCCAAAGGCGAACACTATCGTTTTTCCGGAATCGATTCGCCCGCTCCGCTGGTCCGCGTGGGTTCAATCCACCCAAAAAGCCTCCCCCCTTGGGTTGGGGAAGGGAGAGATGTGAAAGTCCGCTGCGCGGTCGTATCGTTCCTCCAATCGTTGTTGACGCCGAATTTCCTGGATTGGATGTTACAGAGGGAGAAATTCGGCTCCAAAGGCGACCACTATCGTTTTTCCGGAATCGATTCGCCCGCTCCGCTGGTTCGGTGAGGGTCCAAACCACCCAAAAGCCTCCTCCCCTTTGGGTGGGGGGAGAGGGGAAGCGCAGCGCGGCAGAGCCTGCGCAGTACATAAACTAACCAAACGAGCCGTTCGGGGCATCCATCCCGAACGGCTCGTTTGCTATTACCCCCAGCCTAAACCATCGGCAGGACGGAAGTAATCACCCGCGCGGTATGGTTGGGGGTGGTGTACGGAGGCCAAGGTCGGTGCAGAGCAGACGAGGCCTCGCTATGGCGACGAAGCAGGGCAACGCCGTGCTTCGAATGCCAACATCATTCTTGAGCAAGCTTCAACGGAGCAGGCGGAATTGTTCTGGAGAAGCGGCAGCGGTCCCCTGAAAGCTTTCCTCTGGAAAGCTAGCTTCGGAAGCATAAGCCATCCCTGGATTTCCACTTTATCTATCCATTCAGAAGAAATCCGGGGGTAACAGGGATCGGAAGAACAATCCGCATGCGGAGTGCTGAACCATCCTCTTTTTCGATGTGGGTTCAAAAGGTGCAAATGGTCCTAGGAGTTTTGAAAGCAAAGGGTTTGAATTTCAGTTATGAATTTCGGTTGGCAACGGTTCGCCGATCCTCACAAGTTAACATCGCATGAAACACCCGCCGCAACCTCATGGCACATTTACTGACGTCCATGCCTCAACACAACATCATATTACCATAAATAGTAATGATCCTCGCCTACTCAGTCCCTCCTCCGGGAATTACAATTTGTAGTAACCAAGGAGATTGAATCAATAGAAAGGGGGAGACGAGTCGATGAAACCCACGATAGAACCATCGCCGGCACCGTATAGAGAGATGAAGAAAAAACGAGGGTACTGGGGCCGCTTAGGGTCGGACATATGGAAAGAGTGGGATCTTTATCTGCTGCTCGTACCGGGCATCTTGTTCATTTTACTGTTCAAATACACGCCGATGTACGGCATTACGATCGCATTTAAGGATTTCAACATCTTCACCGGATTTGCCGACAGCCCGTGGGTGGGATGGAAGCACTTCGAGAAGCTGTTCACGTCACCGGATTTTGCTCAGGTATTCAAAAATACGGTCATCATCAGCTTCCTGAAAATCGTGATCTTGTTTCCGCTCCCCATCATTATCGCCCTGATGCTCAATGAGCTGAGGAATATGGTATTTAAACGCACGGTGCAAACCGTCATCTATTTGCCGCATTTCCTGTCCTGGGTAATTGTTGGCGGATTGTTTATCGATATCCTCTCAACGAACGGAGGAATCGTCAATAAAGTTTTGGTATCCCTGGGCATGGAGCAGATTGCGTTTTTCCTGGATAACAGCGTGTTCCGAGGCGTGCTGATCACCTCGGCAGGCTGGAAGGAAACGGGCTGGAGCACGATCGTATATTTGGCAGCGTTTACAATGATCGACCCGATGCTGTATGAAGCGGCGAAGATCGACGGGGCCGGACGATGGAAGCAGCTGTGGCACATTACGCTCCCGGGGATCGCCCCGATTATTGTCCTGATGTTCATCCTGCGTCTCGGAAACGTGCTGGAAGCGGGAACGGAACAGATTCTCGTCATGTACAATCCGGTCGTGTACCAGGTGTCGGATGTCATCGGAACCTATGTATACCGGCAGGGTCTCGGGAACCAGGATTATAGCTTCTCGACAGCGGTTGGTTTGTTCGAAGCCGTAATATCCTTCACATTGGTCATCATGGGCAATGCCATGAGCAGAAAATACTTACAGCGCGGAATCTGGTAAAGAAAGGGTGGCGCAAATGGATCACAAAAAAGCTTTGGAAGGAACAAACACCACCCGAGGTGTCATCCAAACATCGTTTTCGGAAAAATGCTTCTCGGTATTCAATTATGCTTTTTTCATCTTGATGGGTTTAACGACCCTGCTTCCTTTCATGAACCTGATCGCGAAATCCTTGAGCAGCGAGGGAGCCGTCATATCGGGCCAGGTTGGACTGCTCCCGGTCGGGGTTCAATTCGAAACGTACAAGTATGTGCTGCAGGATTCCATGTTCTTGAATTCGCTCAAGGTATCCATTTTTCTGACGATCATCGGAACAGCTTGCAGTTTGTTCCTGACCACGCTGACGGCTTATCCGTTGTCCAAATACCGGCTGCGGGGACGAAAAGGGCTGCTGTTGATTTTCGTATTCACGATGCTCTTTAGCGGCGGACTGATTCCGACTTACCTGCTCATGCAGAATTTGAATCTGGTGAACTCCTTCCCGGTGTTATTCCTGCCGGCAATGGTGAACGTGTACAACATGCTCATCATTAAAAACTATTTCGAGGGGCTTCCGGATGAGCTGGAGGAGTCCGCCAAGCTGGACGGCGCGGGGAATATCCGGATCCTGGTCTCGGTCATTGTGCCGCTCTCGCTTCCCGTCATGGCAACGATTGGATTGTTCTTTGCAGTCGCTTTCTGGAATGACTATTTTGCGGCGATGATCTACATTACCGATCCGGCAATCAAACCGATGCAGCTGTACCTGAAGGAACTGCTGGTTTCTTCCAGCGGGGACTTCCTGAAGGATAATGTCGACGCCGCGATCAACGCAACGCCGCAGTCCATTCAAGCTTCCTCGATCCTGCTGGCAACGATCCCGATTTTGCTGGTGTATCCATTCCTGCAAAAGTATTTTGTCAAAGGCGTGCTGGTAGGTTCGGTTAAAGGATAGGGTCATCCGACCTTACTTTATAAAGGTGGTGATGCGCTTCGTATTGCTCAGATGGCAGAATTCATTGAATTTCTCAATCACAAGGAGGGTTATCCATGATCAAGATTAAAAAATCCGCGGTACTGGCCGGGATTCTCGGATTCACACTGGCGCTGTCCGGATGCGGCGGCGGGGGAGGCGGCACGACGGATACGCCGGCCGCTCAGCCGACGGATACACCGGCAAGCACGCCAAAAGACGAGGGGAACGGTGGGACTACGGCCGAGAAACCGGGTCTGCGCATGATCATGCAATATGGATTGTTTGATCCGAAGACCGAATACGTGGCTAAGTACATCCAGGAAAGAACCGGATTCAATGTGGAGTACGAACTGCTGCCGGCCGAGAACGCGGATGAGAAGCTGAACCTGCTCGTATCCAGCAAAGATAACTATGATTTGGTGAAATTGAATGCACTCCAGTTCTACAATCTGGCCTCTGCGGGAGCGCTCGAGCCGATCGATGAGCTTCTTGAAGCTCATGGGAATTATATCAAACAATCCATAAAACAAGAGTCCTTTGGCAGTGCAACGATCGACGGGAAAATCTTTGGTATCCCAGAGACAGGGGCAGGCGTAAGCATCGGCGAGGCACTGGTGGTCAGACAGGATTGGATGGATGAATTAGGCCTAGCTACACCTACAAACACCGATGAGCTTTACAATGTGCTTAAAACAATTAAAGAGAAGAAGAATGTTATTCCACTCACAGTGAGCAATAAGGCTCCAGCTATCTATGGCAACATTGCCGCAACATTTGGCGTTTTCACCGATTGGAAGGAAGTCGATGGCAAATTGGTGCATCGGGCTGAACTGCCTGAAATGAAAGAATATCTTACTTTTATGAACAAACTGTACAAAGAAGGATTGCTTGATACCGAGACTCCGATTAATACCGCACAGAAATCCATTGAAAAATTTTCGGGTGGTAAAGCTGCGATGTATGAACTGCCTTGGTGGAGCGCTGGGACAACGATTGAGGCACTGACGAAAAATTTCCCGGAAGCAAAAACATCCATTATCCCTTACCTGAAGGGCAAAGATGGTAAGGCTGCTATTGGAGTTAAAACGAATACAACTTGGTATGTGGCTATCCTGAAATCTTCGAAGAACAAGGAAGCTGCCATGGATTTCCTCAATGCGAAGTTGGAGCCTGAGACATTTAAAGGCATAGCGCTTGGTAAGGAAGGCGTACACCATGAAGTTAAGGATGAGAAATACTATCCGATTCTGCCGATATTTAACGATGAACTGAATAATGCAAGCAACTTCCTAACCGGGGTAGATGAAGAAAAGTATCCGATCTACTGGCAAGCACGTGTACGTAAAGATCCTGTTCTTCAGGCGCATTTCGAAGAGTATCAGAAAAATGCCGAAGGAATTATGGTTGTAGATCCTATGTCGACAGCTCCGCCTATTGATGCCGTATCCAAAAACCAGCTGAAATTGTCGACCATGCTCGATGACAATGTGCTGCAATTCATCTCGGGAGCGAAACCGATTGATGCTTACGATCAATTCTTGGCTCAATGGAGAGCCGAAGGTGGAGCCGATATGGTAGCCGCAGCAAATGAATGGTTTCAATCTACGAAGTAAATGACCTAAACGAAAAAGCAGTCTGCGCAAGCAGCTGCTTTTTCAAAATTCGTAAAGGGGGTGACTGTTGAATCTATATTCACTTGATCGTTCATTCTGAATAAAAGAAGGGTGGTATTTCTTGATGTATCGTTTATTTCGCAGGCGGATCGCGCTGTTTCTCAGTCTGTCGCTGATCGTTTCCCTCCTCGTTCCGGTTGGTTCCTCCGCGTTCGCGGATAACGAAATTTCCCCGGTTCAAAACGCGGGTCCCGAACCGGTTACCCTGATCTCCCAAGGCGGAGAGAGTCTGGAGTTCACGGATATCAACGTGGCGGGCGACACGTTGGAAGGGAATAACGACTATTTGGCGCTGTATACCAGTGGCGCAACGGTTACGGGTTCCGTATATACCGATGAGGTATGGGTGCCTACGCTTCATGTCGCGGTCTCCGTGGATGCGGGTGGTAAAGTACTGGATATCGTTGGACCGGACTCTGATCCTCCGACTTCTTGGGATCCGGGAACGTTGCTTCCAATTCCGGCCGGTGGTTATGTTGTAGTGGCTGGTGGCACCAATGCGTGGGATCAATCTGCTTTTCAGAAACCTCTCTTCAATCATAATAAAACAGGAGATTCGGTGAAGCTGATGCAGGCGGGCAAAGAAGTGACAGCGGCTGATTTCCTGCCGGAGCAGCCGGGTCCGGGGCCGGATCCGCTGCCACCCGAGCTGCATCTGATTACGCAAAATGATACGACCGTGGATATACCGGTCATTGAGATTGCAGGTTTTGTGGCGAACTATGCCGCGGATCAGGATTTAAGCGTAACGGTGAATGGCGATGAGACTGCGCTTACGGCGGAAGGCATGTTTCGCACGAATATTTATTTGGAGCCGGGCCCGAACGCGGCTGAGGTGAAGCTGTTTAAGGGAGACGGCGAATTGGCCGTTCAAACGCTGAACATCGTGTACGAACCGATCGAGAACCAGGATTATATTGAAGTCGAAGCGGCGCCGAAGGATATTACGATCGACATCGAAGGTCCGCGCAAGAAGCTGGACTATGTCGACAAGGATGTCACAGGCGTGCCTAACATCGTGGCGGTGTTTACAAGGGATTATGGCAGCTCCATCACGATTCCCCAGACTAATGTCGCCGTGCAGGTGGATGCCAACAACCGCGTATTGCAGGTGATCAATCCTTCGATCAACGGCAAGCCGCCGGTATGGACCGGACCAACCGAACTTGAAATCCCCGAAGGCGGTTATGTGCTGATGGCACAGGATAACAGCTACGCAGGTAATAACATCAAGCGCTATTTGGCTGAGAATTTTAAGGTCGGGGACATGATCAAGCTGCGGAAGAACGGGGAAGTGGTTCAGGTACGCGACATCATGAGCGGCAATGGCCTCATTGCAAGACTCACGCTGGATAACCAGACGATGTACACCGTAACGGAAGGCAGTACCGCTATCACGGGGCGCATCGACAACATGGACGCCATTACCGCGATCAAACTTCTAGTGAACGGTAACGAGGTTCCTTTTGAAGCGGATGGTACCTTCACCCATAACTACACGTTAACAAGCGGCACCAATTATATCGAAATCAAAGTGTTGAAAAATGACATTGAGCAGGATGTGCGTCATCTTGCGGTGTTTGCAAGACCTGATTTTTCCCCGGAAAAAGAAGTCATCCTCTGGGTAGACCAGGCTTCCAATGCCAGAAAGTTTAAAACGAGCGAGGATGTTTTAGCATTCTTGCAAAAAGCCAAGGAAACGGGTGTTACCTCGGTCGCATTTGATGTGAAGGGCGTTGAAGGTTATGTCTCGTACAAGAAGAACGATTTGACGGGCAGACCTTATGTCAGCGAGATCAAGGCACCCGAAAAAGCAGGCGCAAGTCCGGATCTGGACTTATTGCAGGAGTTCATTGATCATGGTCATGCCTTGGGATTAGAGATTCACGCGGCGATCAACGTATTTGCCGAAGGATCGATCGCCCATAACGAGTATGCGGTTCTGAACGATCATCTTGATTGGGAGGAACGTGTATATTTCGCGGAGAACAATGGCGAGATCAAGCGTCTGCGCGAAAGCAAAAAGCAGGGCTTGGTAGCCTTCGTCAACCCGTCCAATGACGAGGTTCGCAATTATCAGCTTAGAACATTTGAGGAAATCATCAAGAACTATGATGTGGACGGCGTTGTCCATGACCGGAGCCGGTATGACAACGAAGGGGCTGATTTCAGCGACGAAACCCGCGTGAAGTTCGAGCTGTTTTTGCAGGCAAGGGGCAAGCAGCTGGTCAATTGGCCAAACGATATTTTCTATTATGAAAACAATGTTCGGGTATACGGCGACCTGATTCAGGACTGGTGGGAATTCCGCTCGGGCACGATTCAGAGCTTCTTCGGAGAAGTGAAGGATCTGGTGGATTCCTATGAAGTTTCAACAGGCAGAAAGATCGAGGTATCCTCTTATGTTGGATCCTGGTATGAAACGTATTATTTGAACGGCGTGAACTGGGGCAGCAAGAACTTCCGGTTCAATCCCGCGCTCGGCATGCCGGACGAATCGGTGTATACGCCGGAATATTATGAGACCGGGTATATCGAGTATTTGGATTTCCTAATGATCGGGGCTTATCAAACCACAAGCCAGGAAATCCAAAAATACATTACGCTCGGCAATATCGTAACGAACGGGGAAATTCCGCTGTATGCAGGCATTGCCATGAACAATGTGCAGGCGCCGGCCGTTCAGCGCGAAGTGTTCCAGGCGGGGCTGAAGTCCACGAACGGATTGATGCTGTTTGACGCATCCCAGGTCAACTGGCCGATCGCGGCGGCTGCTCTCCAAGATAAGGAGTGGGTGAAGGATTACCAGCTCGGCATGAGCTTGCCGGGAAGTCCGGATTCGTTCCTGGAAGGCAATTTCTATAATATCAACCGGATTGAGGGCAACGTTAATGTGATGACGGAAGCCTTCGGATACTCCACGGGCACGAATCGCTTTGGGGTTGAAGTGGTGGTTGACAACACGGGCCACGTGACCCGGGTGGTCAACCGGAACCAAGCGATCAATTGGAGCTGGGGAGCGCCGGAAGAGAATAACAGCGTTATTCCGCAGGGAGGCTTTGTCATTTCCACCCTGGACCCGTCAGGCACGAGAACGCTGCGTCAGCTTGTGGCCAATGCCTACAATACCGGGGATCAGGTTCGCTCAGCCGTATTAAGCGGGCTGATGGATGACGAGGGCAAAGAGACGCGCGACAGCCAGCTTGCGCTGCAAGGGCTGGTGGAAGTTCTCGGACCCGGCCAAGCGGCCGTGAAGGTGAACGGTGCCGATGCGACCCTGTCGGCGAAAGGTGAATTTACAGCTAATGTGCCTCTGCAAACGGGCGTCAATTCGATTACCGTGGACGTGTTCGTTGACGAATTCAAAACGAACAGCAAAACGTTCGAGGTCATCCGGACTACTACGGGAGACGGCGGATCCGATCCGGGAACTCCGGGCGGAGGATCCGGTTCACCCGGTGGAGGATCGACAACACCACCTCCTAAACCGTCAGAGCCCGAGCGGTTGAGCATCAAGAAAGAGACAGCACCGGGCGGCGGGACGGTCATCGTAGCGGATGCGAGTGAGAAAGGCATGCTCAGGGACGTGGAACGGCTCAGCAAGCTGCCCGCGGCATCACGCGTGCTTACGTATTCGGTGACCGACGCTTCGGATTCCGTTGTTCTTCACTTGCCGGTTCAGGGGTTGAGCGCTGCTGTGAAGGACCTGCCGGGGGGCTCCATCGTGTTGGAATCCTCCCAAGGCCGATTGGAAATTCCGCTGCAGTCGCTAACGGAAGCTATGCAACAGCGGGGTACGGCGGAAAGTCTGCAAATTCGCATCGGTTTAGCTTCGAATGAAGAAGAGGAACGTGTGAAGGCAGCGTTGGAGGCCGGAGCCTCCGTACTGGATGCATCACTTTCCATAAACTTGGCTTGGAAACAGGGAGATACGTTAACTGCGTTGCCGGCGCTTAAGGGACCTTATGCTAAGTTTACCAAGGGACTGTCCAGTGTCGTCAGTCCATCCCAAACGACGGTGCTGCGGATGGATCCGGCATCCGGCAAGCTGGTCTTCGTACCGGCGCTCATTCGCACGTCGAACGGCAAATCCCAAGCGGAGTTTAAGTGGAGGGAAAGCGGCGTTTACTCCGTTGTTTCCCAAGAGAAGACATTTGAGGATTTAAACAGCCATTGGGCCCGCGAGGACGTTTCGCTGCTGGCCTCGAAACAATTAATTGAAGGACTGAGCGTCACGCGTTTTGGTCCGAACGAGCCGATCACGAGAGCCCAGTTCACGGCGATGCTCGTCCGTGCACTCGGATTGAAGGATCAGGGAGCCGAAGCGGGCTTCCAGGACGTGGAGGCAAACGATTGGTATGCAGCCGCTGTTGCTATGGCTGTGGAGCATGGAGTTATCGAAGGCTTCAGCAATGGTACGTTCCGTCCGAACGAGGAGATTACCCGTGAGCAGATGAGTGTCCTGCTGCTCCGTGCACTGAAGCTTGCCGGTACGGATATGGAGACAGGAGATTCGGACTCCATATTGGAAGGATTTAAGGATCGCGAACGCATTGCGTCCTGGTCCGAAGAGGCCGTGTCGGCCATCGTCAAATCAGGGTTGATGGAAGGACGTTCTTCTGACCGGTTCGTACCGGAAGCCCATTCTACCCGGGCTGAAGGCGCAGTCGTATTAACCCGAATGCTGCAGATGGCAGAATTCATTAACCGTTAAAGCTAAAGACCCGTTCGATCCTATCGAACGGGTCTTTGTTATGTACCAGAGAGTTGTACATAACAATCAACAGTATCAGTAAGCAAGTAGAAGTGAGTTAGAAGAACCAACTAAATCTAATTCCAACAGCTATAAATAAAATGATCCAACCCCACAGAACCCATAATCGAAAAGGACGCGGGATAATTAAATATTCCGAATACAGTTTGAGTATAATCTTCAATTTAATCACGTCCTTTTTTGGACTCATGCACATTCTGATCATCATTGCCGAAATGCCCTGTCTAAGGGCATCTGCTTACATAAACTGTACCATACCACTTCGCAAGGAGGTTTATATCGATGAGCTACGATAAATGTTGCTACGGCGGCGGATACGGAACTTCGGTAGGCATTGTTCTGGTATTGTTTATTCTGTTGGTGATTGTATTAAGCACCTTTTGGATTTAAGTCATGGTGAGCATCCTTGTCAATCATAAAGCCTTCCGGATTCGCTCCAGCATATCGCCGGCAAACGCGATGAGACCATCCGGTGCGGATTCCGCAGGTTTCCCGGCTCCGCCGGTATATTGATGCAGGGCATGCTCGATCATCGGGTGATACTGTGAGGGAAGTGCGCGAAGCCCCCATTCGCCTCCTTCTTTTTTGGAGGACACCACGCCTTCCCTCAGATAGTACAGCACCCGGCACAGGTTTAGCGTGTAGTACATAGGGGAGCCAGTGATGTCTTGTACCGCACCCTCCACGTCATGGAGAATGGCTTGTATGTAATGCTCCCGGTCAACGGATGTAAAGACCTCTTGAACCGGTTTGCCGTACAGGGTAATGCCTCGATGATAGATCACGGTGTAATGGGCCGCGAGGTCGGCGTCTAGGGATCCGCCGCATAAGTAATCGTCATCGGCCAAGTACTTCTCCCGATGAAAGGCGGAATAGTGGAACTCGAATGGAGGCGGATAGACGAGCCTCTGCAGACTGGACTCCAGGACAAGGCTGAGTTCCAACCCCTGCTGATTGGGCATATCATCGTGGAACGCTATGATTTTCTTGGCCAGCCGTCTCATATGATCCCGGGTCAGCTTGTCCGCTACGACGAGCAGCAGATCGATATCGCTTGTGTCCGGGTTGAAGCAGCCCATAGCTAACGAGCCATGTAAGTAAATGCCGACCAGATTGTCGCCGAGCTCCTCCTTAAACAAGTCGACCGCTTGATCCAAAATCCATTGCGTGTCCAATCGAATACCTACCTTTCACTCTGTATGATATTCATCCATTATGTTCGGGAATTCTTTCCCTTGTCAATCCATCGATCCGTTCGTCCGTTTATATTTGCAATGGCGGCAGGGAGCCTAAGGCAAGCAGGGGAATTGAATGTGCATATCGAAGTGAACAGGGGACTAAGTTTTAGTGAAAGGACGGAGTTATGGATACTTTTCATGCTGACCAACCAAGCCATATTGAAGTATATGCAATTCAGAATTCGGACCAAATTCGCGATGAGACGTTCCGTGTCTTGTTCCATACGTTATCGCCCGATCGACAGGACTATGTGTCCAAATTCAGAAGAGCGAGTGATTACCAACGATCAGTGCTTGGTGATGCCATGGTCTATCGAATCCTTCGGGATAAACTGGGTCTTGATCCGAAGAATATAGAAATCGTAAGGAACGCATATGGCAAGCCATTCTTAAAGGATCATGACAACCTGCATTTTAACGTCTCCCATTCCGGGCATTGGATCGTGTGCGCCGTTAGCCACGAGCCGGTTGGGATTGATGTGGAGAAAATAGAGGCCATCGATATGGATATCGCTAAACGCTATTTCCATAAAACCGAGTTTAACTCGCTGCTAAGCTGTGATCCTTCCGTCCGGCTTTCCCGCTTCTTTGATTTATGGACGTTAAAGGAAAGCTATATCAAGGCCGTTGGCAAAGGCCTTCATTTGCCTTTGGATTCTTTTGCTTTGGCGCTGCAAGAAGGCGAGTGGGATCCTATTGTTGGGGAGGACGGAGAGACCTACTATTTTAAACAGTATGCGGTGGAAGAAGGTTACAAGCTGTCGGTCTGCGGCATTAGCCGTCATTTCCCTAAGAACGTCCATTTCGTAACTGCTGAGGAGTTATGAACGGAACTAGAAAAAACCAGCCTGAGGACGATGCCCATGAGCTGGTTTTTTGGCATTTCTATTGTAGCTGATGATCATACAGGCCGCAGTGCCGGCCATGCCAGCTCGATGCCTTCGCTAACGAGCCTTTGCTGGAAGCTGGCCAGCCTTTCTTCATCGCTGCGCACATCCGTCGGCAGAATATCATGGTCCAGGCAATAGCTGACGCAGTATCCTGCGGCCTCGCCGATGTTCCACTCTACGGGATGCAGCCGGTAGCAGCCGTTCGTAATGTGGGTGACCCCGATGTTTTTGCTGGCAGCCAGCACATTCTTCATCCGTTTCGGAATTAAGCTGCCCAGCGGGATTTGGAACGGCAGGGACGAGATATCAATGTAAGGGCGCTCGCCCGTGCTCGGATGCAGATCGATACGGTAACAGCCGATGCCGACGGAATCAGGGAACGTTTCCGAAGCTCCGTCCGGCCGCGATTCGGTTGCCACATGCTGTTCCAGCACCGTAAACTCGGCCTGAATTCTTCTCGACTCACGGATATAAGGATACATCGCCATGCCGTCTTCCGTTCCGACCACATCGGGACGCAGGCGCAGCCCCGGGTAACCCTGCCCGCCATCCGGTCGCGGCACTTCGGTCTGCAGCCAATACAGCAGGGACAAGCTAAGCTGCTTGGCTTGGTAGATATGATGGTCAGCCTCTTCCTTCGGAACATCGATAATGGAGCCCAGCCAGTAGTCGTTCTGCGGCCAGTTCACTAGAGACACCGAGCTTTCGAACGTACCTTCGGCGAAATGCTTGGGATCCAGGATTTGCCTGTATTGATAGAGCGGGAACTTGCCATGTCCCGGGAATATCTCATACTCGATCGGCTCATTCGTGGACGGCTTGACGGCGGTCAGGCTTAACAGTTTATCCGGCCAGAATTCGGGTTTATATTCCCGCCAAAAATCGTAAAGGGCAGGCTTCTCGATGGTGTGGTCCTCACCCTCCAGATAATCCACGGCAAAACAATACGTGAAGCCCTGCATGTCCTGCGGCAGCGGATCGCCTTCAACGGCATGCGGCTCCCCTGTCTGGGACTTGGACTCGGCGCCGGTAACATACTCGATACCCGCCAGCGGAAGCAAATCGCCGAGCTCGGTGGCATCCACGAAGAACGGGGCGCGGAGCGCGATTTGATCCTGCGTTTCAAGATGACGAACGGTTACGCTGTTCACGCGATCCCCTGAAACGTCGGCAGACTCCGCCGCATACTGATACAGGATCGTAAGCCGTCCGCTATGAATGTACGGGGCCAGCATTTGATGCAGCACGGCGAGAGCCGTGCGCGGCTCATGGCACAGCCGGCTGACGATGCCGCTGCCGGGGTTCAATTGAACATTGGATCTGGCCTTGGGCGTCATGGGGAAAAAATCGCGGTAGTACTGGCGGACACCTTCGCGGAACTGCCGGTAGCTGCGCGTGCAGCCAAAGGATTCAATCCACGGATGCTCGTCGGGCGGAACCGCCTGGCTGGTTAGCTGTCCCCCGATCCAAGTGGTCTCTTCGGTCATGATGACCGTCTTTCCTGATTTAGCGGCGGCAAGTGCGGCGGCTGTTCCTCCGGTCCCGCCGCCGAGAATGACGATATCGGCCTGCATTTCTCGTATCATTGACAGATTCTCCTTTTGGGATAGTTTCATAAATGATCAACAAGATCAGCACAACAAGTGACTATTTCTAATTGTAGATGCTTACCCTTAGGAAAAGTACGGGAAACAGGTGACCTTTTTTGGTAATCTGATGCCGTTTTACAAGGTTTATTGTCCGGTTTTGTATTTGCCGCGATATTGCCCGGGTGTCATCCCCTCCAGCTTACGGAAGGACCGGATAAAGTTCTGCGAATTGTTGTAACTCAGCTTCTCCGCAATATCCTTAATGGGCATATCGGTTTCAACAAGCCATTTTTTGGACATTTTGAAGCGGTATTGGGACAGGTATTCGCTGAAGGACATATTGGTTTCCTTCTTGAACACGCTGCTTAGATAAAAATTGTTGTAATGGAGGCGCGAAGCACATTCCTCGAGCGTAATATTGCGGTCAAACTCATTGCGGATGATCTCGATCATCTGCTCGGAGAGATTCTGGTATTGAGAGTCCTGGCGGTCCCGGAATACACTCACCATCGGCCGGATAATCCGGGATTTAAACCAGCTTTCGATATCGGGATTGGTGTAGAGTCGAAGAAGCTCCTCCACGAGAGAGCTGTCCCGGATGTCGAGCTGCTCCAGCATGATGCCATTCTCCTGCATCACGATCATCAGATCATTCAACAGCCGGATGAGTGAGATTTGATAATCATGCGGGGTCCGATCCTTGCGAAACACTTCGTGCAGCCACTGCTTCAGAAGCTCTACGGCCCGATCTTCATCAGCCAGCTTGATGGCATCAATCAGCTCGTTCTCCACCTGCATCGGGTAGAAATAGACCCGGGTATGCTTGCCGGAGTTCAGGCTGAAATAAGGGATGATGACGCCGGTACCCAGCTTGATGCGGTGTTTAAGGGCTTCAAGCCCTTCTTGGTAGGCGCGTGACGTTTTGGATAGGTTCTCGTATGGCAAACTGATGCCAATGCTGACCTCCAGATCGAGAAAACTGCGCGTCGTCTTCTGGATCTCCTCCGATAACGTATAGATATAGTCATTGAATTCTTCCAGCGTGATACCGCCTCGTCCGATGAGCGTAACCTGTGTGAGATCGATAATGACGGAGGGGAGACGATGGGAGGAGGGGATCATCTCCTCAATGATATTGTTGACGGCAAAGAGCAGCAGATCCCTATCCTTGCGTTCATAGCGGGTTTCGTCCAGCATGTCGATCTGGAGGGTGAATACCGCCAGCCGTTCCCATGCGGACACTTGCTCCTTGAAGCCGAACAGCTCGATCTGTTCCATTACTTCGGGCGGACTGATCTTGCCCAGGAACAGTTTATGGAGGAAAAAGGTGCGCACCTGCTGGCTGGTCTGCCGAAGCTCGCTGCGGAGCTTGGTATTCGAATGGAACATATCCCGGATATGTTCATCGATGATTTGCAGCTCGCTCTTTTTATTCGCTTGAATTTCCGGCAGGCGCTCCACGATATTTTCAAAAATGTGCCGGATAGGCGTGTACATCTTCCGCGTTCCAAGCCATACCAGCAGAATGCTGAAACCGATCATCAGCAGGCAGATATACAGTGTAAACCAGCCGATGGAGCGGGACTCCTTGGTAATGGCGGACATTTCGGTAAAGGAGGCATACAGCCAGCCGTTAAAATCGGACCGGACGTACGTAACGGACACCGGCTTGTTGTCAATCTTCGTCTCGAACTGCCCCGATTTATTGTCAAAATGGTCCAGCTCTGCCTCTGCATACCCGGTATCGGTCAGATATTGCCCAAGCTTTCCTTGCTCGGGATGTACGACGATCCGGTAATTGTGGTCCAGAACCATCACCTCCCGGGGTTCGGAAGGGGTATCCATCATAGCCGCGAGACTGCAGCTGGGAATGGTGGCGAGTGCGACACCCCGGGCGCTGGAGGAGGAGAGCGGCATTTTCTTCACAAGCGCAATCGTGTAGGGGCAGGCATAACTGAGCGTATCGCTGGATCCGAGGGATTCCGTCTCAAGCATCACCCAATTGGAGTTCCCTTGAAGCTCCATGAGTGTCAGAAGCGTATCCTTGGAAGCGTATTCATTAAATTCGTACATGCCCCGGTTATTGATCAGCCAGTTGGTTGTTGTATTCGCAAGGATGACATCCGTAACCTTGGTTTCGGGAGATTGCAGCAGACTCATCTCTTCTCTCAGTTTGTTATACAATTGGAAGTCATAGTAAGACAGGGGCCGATACAATGCGCTTTGCAGAATATTCGAATTAATGACGTAATTCAGTGTATAGTCCACGGTCCGCAGCACCTGTTCGAGATTGCTGTTTGTTTGATTCATAATCTGGATATTGCTGCTGTTTACGTGGTTTTGTACGGAGGTGGATGATTTCATGAACGAGAAGAAGCCGAGGGCCACAAGAGGAATGATGCTGATGAAACAGCCGAACAGGACCATTTTAGAATAAAAGCTACTTTTTGGATGCAATAGGTACACCTTCCTGTTTAACAAAGTGTATAATCATTGTATGGGCAACCCGGGTTACATTCAATAATCATTTCAAAAAGAATAATCACTGTATTTGATCATCATGGCTTGTCATGAAAAAAGATGTACATATGTTAAAATCATCCCAACCACATAGGAACCGCAAGAAACATGGGGGAACGGAGGTAGAACGGATTCATGACCCGTCTGTCTAACTATGTCATTCTTACGCTCGCTATCCTGATGGTGTCGGCTGCGTGCATCAGCATGGCCCGATCATCGGGAGCGGATGGCGGAAGTACGTCTTCTGATCGCAAAACCAGCATTTCGATTATGGCCAACCTGCACACCGCTGAGGTTCCCTCCGATCGGATCGAGAAATGGATAGAGGAAAAAACGGGTGTTCAGCTCAACATTCAGTGGGTACCCGACGGGAGTTATGATGAGAAGGTGTTTGCTTCGCTTGCAACGGGGACTTTGCCGCAAGCACTGTATCTTAAGAATGCCGCATCCTTGTCCTATTTCAGGGACGAGATTCGGAGCGGGCAATTCTGGGAAATCGGCCCTTATCTTAAGGACTATCCGAATTTGCAGAGATTGAAGCCCGAGGTTTTGAAGAATACGGCTATAGACGGTAAACTGTACAGCCTGTATCAGGAGCGAGCCTTAGCCCGTTCAGGCATCATTTACCGTAAGGACTGGTCAGATCGGCTGGGGCTGCCGGCACCGGAAACGCTTGATCAATTATATGAAATGTTGAAAGGGTTTACATATGAGGACCCTGACAACAACGGTATCGATGACACCATAGGTTTGACGGATCGCAACGATTTGATCTACGGGGCTTTCAAGACGATCAGCTCCTATTATGGAACACCGAACCATTGGGGATGGTATAACGATTCATTGCAGCCGGAGTTCGTCTTTCCACAGTATATGGAAACGATGAAGTTCTTCAAGAAGCTTCATAGCGAGGGACTGATAAATGAAGACTTCCCGATTACCAGCAAAACCGACCAGCAGGAGCTGTTCGTAACGGGAAAAGCCGGCGTCTATATCGGCGCGATGGGGGACGTCCTGTCCCTGGAGTCAAGGCTGCTGGCGAATGATCCCAAGGCAGTGCTGGATGTTCAGAACCGGATTCTCGGACCCGATGGGTACAGGATTTGGGCTTCGCAGGGGTACGGAACGGTCATCTTGTTTCCGAAGACCGCCATTGCCACGGAAGAGGAATTGAAGAGTGTGCTCTCCCTCTATGATGCGCTGATGCGTCCCGAGCTTGCGAATCTGATGTATTGGGGAATCGAAGGGACTCACTATACCGTTCAAGATAACAAAGCGATGGCGGTGGATGCTTTTGAGCTGAGGGAAAAGGACGTAAAGCCTTACCAGGCTTTGATGGCCGGAGGCTTCAGCACCATACCGGGCATGCTGCAGCCGGTTAACACGAATCAGGTGAAGGATAAGGCCGAGCGGCTGATTTATGATAACGAAAGCTTCCTCGTCTATGATCCCACCGCACCGCTGGAATCTCCGCTGTATAACGAGATCGGCGTCAGATTGAATGAACGCATGCGGGATGCGACCTATCAATTCATGCTCGGGATGATCGATGAGCAGGGCTTTGAGGCCGAGACCGACCGTTGGCTGGAAGAGGGGGGCCGCCAAATTATCGAGGAATATAATACTTCATACCAAAGCACGGCCGGACCATATTTGCATGAGCAATACCGCTAGGGGATGGATATCCCCAGCGGTATTTTTTGTTGTGCCATGCATGATCAATCTCATTGACAACATAATCATTAGATTTGATTCCACGGCATTCCATGCCGGACGCGACCGAACTCCCCATATCCAATCTCAGGATTATATACGTACCGGGCTTCCGTCATCTAAGCTGTTTCTTGTCAGTCCATATTCAAATTTAAAAACGGAGGTCAGAAGATGAAGAAGAAGAAAGCCAGTACCATCCTGGCAATTGTAACCGCTTTATCCGTGTTGGCGGGCTGTGGCGGCAACTCCGCTCCTGCAGCAACCGGCAGCTCAAATGGCAGTCCAGCGCAAGGCGAGAAAGCGAGCGATCCGGTAACCATCTCGATTATGGCCAACCTCCATACTCCTGAAGTTCCCTCCGACATGATTGAGAAGCTGCTGGAAGAGAAAACAGGCACCAAGCTTGACATTCAGTGGGTGCCGGACGGCACTTATGATGAAAAGGTGAATGCATCCTTTGCAACCGGAACGCTGCCGCAGGTGACGTACCTGAAGAATGCTGCCTCGCTTGTGAATATGCGTGATGCGATCCGCAACGGGCAATTTTGGGAAATTGGGCCATTGCTGGATCAGTACCCGAACCTCAGCAAGCTGAAACCCGAGGTGTTAAAGAACACGGCGGTGGACGGCAAAATCTATGCGCTGTACCGTGAAGTGCCTTTGTCGCGCCAGGGCATCATTTACCGCAAGGATTGGGCCGACAAGCTTGGGCTCAGCGCTCCGACCAATGTGGACGATTTCTATAATATGTTGAAGCAGTTTAAGGAGAAGGACCCTGACGGCAATGGCAAAGACGACACCATTCCGCTCACGGACCGGAATGACCTGATCTATGGCGCGTTCAAAACGATTAGCTCGTGGCTCGGCACACCGAATAACTGGGGCGAGAAGGACGGCAAGCTGGCTCCCGAATTTATGTTTCCCGAATATCTGGAGACGATGAAATTCTTCAAGAAGCTTCACCAGGAAGGCCTGATCAATCAGGATTTCCCGGTTACCAGCAAAACCGACCAACAAAATCTGTTCATTACCGGCAAGTCGGGCGTTTATATCGGAGCGATGGGGGACGTATCCAGCCTGCATCCCAAGGTCGTCGAAGTGAATCCGGATGCGGAGCTTGATGTTCAGAATAAAATCGAGGGAGGACCGAACGGCTTCGGGATCTGGTCTGTGCCCGGCTATGGTTCGGTGATTCTCTTTCCGAAAACGGCCATCAAATCGGAGGAGGAGCTGAAAGGAGTGCTTGCCTTCATGGATCAGTTGATGAGCCCGGAGCTCGGCAACCTGATTTATTGGGGCGTGGAAGGACAGCACCACAAGCTGGAGGAAGGCAAGGTCGTTCCTTCGGAGGACGTCAAGCTGACCGATCGTGAAGTGAAGCCGTACCAAGCCATGCAGGTCGGCGGGCCGTTAACGATTGAAGGTTTTTATGAACCGAAGCACTTGCTCCCTGTTAAAGCGAAATCCGAGGAAATGATCACGGAAAACAATGATTATCTCATTGAGGATCCTTCGGCTTCGCTGGATTCCAAGACGTTTAACGAAAAGGGCGTCCAACTGCAGGAGATGATTAAAGACGGCACGTATCGATTTATGCTTGGCGATATCGATGAGGCCGGATTCCAGGCGGTCGTGGATAACTGGCTTAAGAGCGGCGGTCAGCAAATCATCGATGAGTTCAACGTATCCTACGAATCATCCAAATAACGAACATGCCAGCATCCCGAATGGCCGGGGACTGCGATGCTGCAGTTTCCGGCAGGCTTCGGGACAGAAAGGAAGTCTGAGATCATGAGCGAAACCGCAGTGAAGACCGGGATGAGCAAGAGCGCCCCCAAAATACCGGAGTCCGGTCGAATGAGAAGAATAATAAAAAACCGGGCGATCTACCTCATGATACTTCCGGGATTTTTATACTTCCTGATCTTTAAATACATCCCGATGTCGGGATTGATTATAGCCTTCCAGGATTATCAGGCTTATCTTGGCGTCACGGGCAGTCCCTGGGTGGGGCTCAAGCATTTTGAGCGGCTGTTTACCGAGCCGATGTTCTTCACGATTTTGGGCAACACGCTGCTGCTGTTTTTCTTGAACCTGGCATTCTATTTTCCCGTGCCGATTATCCTCGCCTTGATGCTCAACGAGGTCCGGCGCGAAGTATTTAAACGTTTTATCCAGACGCTGGTGTACATTCCCCACTTTATGTCTTGGGTCATTATCGTATCCATTTCGTTTGTCATGCTCTCGATGGATCGCGGAATCATTAATGAATTGCTGGTTATGGCCGGATTCGAAAAAATCAATTTCCTGATGAGCAGCGAATGGTTCAGGCCGATGTATGTCATGCAGATCATCTGGCGGGAGGCAGGCTGGGGCACGATCATCTATTTGGCCGCCATGGCGGCGATTGATCCCGGTTTATACGAAGCGTCCCGGATTGATGGAGCCAGCCGCTTTCGGCAAATGTGGCATATTACGCTTCCTTCGATTCGAAGCGTGATCGTCGTTTTGTTGATTTTGAAAATCGGCGATGTGCTGGAACTTGGGTTCGAACATATCTATCTCCTCTTAAACTCGATGAACCGGGATGTGGCGGAGATATTCGATACGTATGTTTATACCGCAGGTCTTAAGCAAGGACAGTTCAGCTTCAGTACGGCGGTCGGGTTCTTTAAATCGCTGATCGGTCTCATTCTGGTGATGCTGGCCAATTGGCTGGCCAAAAAAGCCGGAGAAGAAGGCATCTATTAACTACAGAAAGGTGGATCGCTATGGTACAAGATAAAACGATATCGAGCCGAATCTTCGATATTGTAAACTATACGCTGCTGTTGATCATCGGCCTGGTTACCATCCTGCCTTTCCTGCACGTCATCGCGGGATCCTTCACAACCGTGACGGAGCTGGCGCAGAAGCAGTTTGTCCTGTTTCCGACCGTTTGGTCACTTGATGCCTACAAATATGTATTTTCAACCAATACGGTGTTTCGCTCGCTTGGCGTTTCCGTGGGCGTCACCTTCCTGGGCACCTTGTTCAGCATGCTGCTAACCTGCCTGATGGCTTACGGACTGTCGCGCAGAGATCTGGATGGCCGTAATTTCATCATGTTCATGGTATTGTTCACGATGCTGTTCAGCGGCGGAATGATCCCTACGTTTCTCGTGGTGAAGGAGATGGGGCTGATCGATACGTATGCGGCGCTGATTGTCCCGACGGCGATCAATGCCTTCAATCTCATCATCATGCGAAACTTCTTTCAGAACCTGCCTGAGGGACTGGAGGAATCCGCGAAGATCGACGGGGCCGGCGATTGGGGCATCCTGTTCCGAATCGTGATTCCGCTGTCGATGCCTGCCATTGCAACCATATCGCTCTTTTATGCGGTGACCTACTGGAACACGTATATGTCAGCGATTTTGTACCTGAATGATGCGGCCAAATGGCCCGTGCAGGTCATTCTGCGGCAGATCGTCATCCTTGCCAGCGGTTTGGCAGCGGACACCTCCGGCATGGACGAATTCGTCCGGCCGCCGGAGCAGACGGTGAAGATGGCAGTTATCGTCATTGCCACGCTGCCGATTCTGTGCGTGTATCCGTTCCTGCAGAAGCATTTTGCGAAGGGTGCGCTGCTGGGATCCATCAAAGGATAGAGAGGAGTGAGGCAAGGTGTTGGAAAAGAAACGGTATGCGCCAATCATTGCCGGCAATTATGCCGACCCGTCGGTCATCCGGGTCGGCGAGGATTATTACATGACGCATTCCTCCTACAAGCTGACGCCCGGACTCGTCATTTGGCATTCGCGCGATCTGCTGAATTGGAGCCGAGTTGGGGCTGCGCTGCCTCATTACGAGGGTGATGTATGGGCACCGGACTTCGTTGCGCATAACGGCATGTATTATATTTATTATCCGGCGGGGCGCACGAACTGGGTCGTAACGGCGTCCAGTCCGGCGGGACCTTGGAGCAAACCGATCAATCTGGGGATCAAGGGAATCGATCCGGGGCATACGGCAGGACCGGACGGAAAGCGTTATTTGCATATGTCGGGCGGTGATTTTGTAGAGCTTACGGCGGACGGACTCGCGGTCGCAGGCGAAGTCAGACATGTGTATAACGGCTGGCGGTATCCGGACGATTGGGTCGTGGAGGCTTACAGCCTGGAGGGGCCGAAGATTACCGTTCATGATGGATATTACTACCTGACAGTGGCCGTCGGGGGGACGGCCGGCCCGCCTACAAGCCATATGGCCGTGTCATCAAGATCCAGAACGCCATGGGGCCCCTGGGAGCACTCTCCGTACAACCCGATCATCCATACGGAGTCCAGGGATGAGCCCTGGTGGTCCAAAGGACACGCCTCGTTAATCGACACCCCTGACGGCCAGTGGTGGATGGTCTACCATGCTTATGCGGGCGGGTTCCATTCGCTGGGCAGGCAGACCTTGCTTGAACCGATTGAATGGACTTCTGACGGATGGTTTCGAGCTGCGGGAGGCCGTGAGGGACTTGACCAGCACGATCGGCAGCGTTACGAAGGAGAAACCAATGTTGTGCAGCAAGGAGTTTCATTCAGGGATACCTTTGCCGGACCTGAGCTGGGTCTGCATTGGCAGTGCGAAGGCGTGGAGCCTTCCGCCCGGTTCCGTTCGGGGAATCAGGAACTGGTTGCCGAGGCAGCATCCGAGGAAGCAAAGGCTTCCCCACTGCTTTATGTGGCGGGTCATGAACGTTATTCGGCAGAGGTCGAGATGATCGTGGAGGGCCCGGCAGAAGGCCGCCTGCTGCTCTACTATAACGATGCGGCATATCTTGGTATGGGAGTCAACGAGCGCGGAGTCCGGCATTTCCGGTCATTCAAGGGCTATGGCACGATGCCGAACGATCAGCGCAGGGCATTTTTGCGATTGGTAAACGATAAGCATATCGTTTCATTCTTTTACAGCTTCGATGGGTTCGAATGGCACCGATACGACAAAGTGGTGGATGTTTCAGGGTTTCATCACAACACGTTTGGCGGGTTTCAGAGCCTCCGCATCGGACTGGATGCTATCGGTAAAGGCAGGGTAATTTTTCGGAATTTTTCATATAACGTCATAAAGAGCTGAAAGAAGGGATAGGGCATGACACAGCGATTAGAGGACGTTCTGGAGGGTGGCGACGGACTGTTCGAAGGATTCTTCGAATGGCTTGAGGGACAATATGACGCTGCTTCCGGCGGTTTTTATTATGCCCGCAGTTCCAGGGATTCCGGGACGTTCACGCCGGACATCGAATCGACAGCGCAAGCTTTGGGTATTATCGAGCGCTGCGGGCTTCAGCAAAGGCTGGCCGATGATATTAAGACGGGTATCGTGCGTTTTTTTCAGTCTAAGCAAGACCCTGCGACGGGGTATTTCTATGATGCCGATCCCAGGATGAGAAAAGACGATGTGATGGTGGGACGTGCACTTGGCTACAGCGTAGGAGCACTTCGCAAGTTGGGTGCAGCCCCTTTGCATCCGCTGCCGGGCAATCGAAATATGGCTCCGGCATACTGCCGTTCTCCCGAGGCTTATGCGGAGTGGCTGCGTTCGATCAGTCTTGCGAACAGCTGGCGCGGCTGCGACCGGCTGTGTAACTCGGCCCCTTATTTATCCCAAATGCCGCAGGATGATAGGGAGCCGTTTTTGCATGAGGCGCTGTCGTATTTTGCGAGTATTCAAGATCCGGCGACGGGGCTATGGGGCGAAGGTACCCTTTATGTGCGAATATCGGGAACCTTCAAGCTGTTAACGTTCTATAACCGATTTCAAGCACCCCTGCCTCGGACTGCGGAAATATACCGATCCCTGCTCCACGCCCTACGGAACGAGGAGGCGGTTGATATGTGTTATATCCGGAACCCGATCAGCCTCCTGACATCGATGAAGCTGCGCATTCCGGAGGAGGACGTTCTGGAGATCGCGGAAATCACCATATGGAATATGGCGCGGCTCAAGCGGGCGGACGGGGGATTTTCCAGGGAGATCGATCATTCCCCGCCGGCACCCAATGTGGCCCAAGTGAAGCAAGGTGAGTATTATCCTGACATGCCGGAGGCGGTTCCGCTGGGCAGAGGTGAGGTTGAAGGGGACATGAATGCGGGAACGCAGGCGATTCTTATCCGCTATTCGCTGCGTGAACTCGGGGGGATGCAGGAACGAAAGCTGGATATTCCCGATTCTGTGTTCTCATCCCTACATAGCAGATACGTGTAGATCATGTATGCGTCAGTACCCTCTAAATAAATGTTATCACTCAGTCGAGATGACTTTTCTGAATTTTATGACATGGATAATAGGAATACGCAGACTCTTCGGCGAAGAAGTTATGAAGGGTCTTTAATTTAATGAACCGATAAACGCGAAAATTCGGAGTTTGATTAGCAGAGGAGGAGGATCATGGCGGAAATCGGAGTTTGGGAACAAGCGGAGCCCGGGGTGACAAGGAAGGTGTTTAAACCCGGGACCGGGCTGATGATGATGGAGGTGCATTTTGAAGAAGGGGCGGAAGGTGCACTGCACAGCCATCCCCATGAGCAGATGAGTTACTGTCTGAAGGGCGCCATCGAATTTTATATCAACGGTGAGACGACCCTGGTGCATCAGGGAGATACGATCATCATTCCCGGCGGAGCGGAGCATGGGGTAAAAGCACTGGAACCCTCTGCTCTTTTGGATGCGTTTACACCGCTGAGACTGGATTTGCTTGGTTCCTGAGTGGCTAAAGCTGAAGGAAATGAAGAAATGAATGAATAAATAAACGACTTGATATGAGAGACAGAAAGGAATGGATATGATGAAGCTTTGGGAACGGGATATTCCCGGACATGAGTCGGTGGAAGAGACATTCACACCCTACATGACACCTTATCTATTGCAAAATGAAACGCCTCACGGGGCAGTGCTTGTGCTTCCGGGCGGCGGATACGGGGGGCGCGCGGATCATGAGGGCGGTCCGATTGCCTTGTGGCTGAATTCGATTGGTCTATCGGCCTTTGTCGTTCATTACCGTGTTGCCCCTTATCGGCATCCCTATCCGCTGGGCGATGCACAGCGTGCAGTCCGGCTTGTAAGGCATAACGCCAAGGAATGGAACATCGATCCGGACCGCATCGGAATCCTCGGATTCTCAGCCGGCGGACATCTCGCGGCGAGCGCCAGCACGCATTTCGATGAAGGAAATCCGGAGGCCGTGGATGCTGTGGACCGGCAGAGCTCCCGCCCGAACGCTTCCATTCTCTGTTACCCGGTCATATCATTTAAGGATTATTACCATGAGGGCTCCATGACCAATTTGTTGGGGGAGGACCCGCCGGAAGAGTTGAGAAATGCGTTGTCTCTCGAGCTTGCGGTAAAACCGGACACCCCTCCGTCATTTCTGTGGCATACCGCGGACGATGGCGCGGTTCCGGTCGAGAACAGCCTGATGTATGCCGGATCACTAAGCCAGCAGCGCATTCCGTTTGAGCTTCATGTTTTCCCGGAAGGCCGGCATGGCCTTGGCCTTGCGGATGAAGACGCCAGTGTTTCGCAATGGACGGGCCTGTGCGCGGGGTGGCTGCAGAAGATCGGATTCCTGTCGCAAGCGGTCGTTCAGGGAAGGTAGACGGATGCAGCTAAATTGAACCCATGAAAAAAACAAGCTCATCTGAAAAATCATTCAGATGAGCTTGTTCGTATAACCTAAAGATCAGGACCGGCCTCTAATCTCCTGTCGGAGGAACAGGACGTAAGAGATGGCGAAGCAGATCAACGTGGCTGCGGTCAGTCCGGTAATTTGCGGCCAGACGAGCAGCAGGCTTTGGCCAAACGGCAGCGGACTTGCGATGGCACCGTACACCTGCTCCTGCGTGAGCGGTCCGAGATTGCGGATGGACGGCATCAACAGGGTGGTCGTCGCTTCATTGAACAGGGTATACGGCGACAGCCGGCCAAGCCAGAGCATCAGATTCTGATAGCTCATGACATCATGGACCGTGGCCGAGGCAGAATCCGGAGCCAATCCTCGTGCCAGCAATTGCAGGATCATATCAAAAAAGAAGCTGAAGAACAGCCAGACCGCAATGCTCGACAGGGCGGATGTCGCCGGCTGGCGGAATCTTACGGAGAACATAATGGACAGATTCAGCCAGAAGCCAACATAAAAAATGGTCACGACCAGAAAGCTGAGGATTCTCAAAATTTCCTCAAAGGTTGGCGGTATGCCGATAATCAGGGTGCCCAGCGCCATGGTCAGCAGCCCGAGCGTGATAAACATGATGCTGATGACGATCAGGGAAGCGGCGAATTTGGCATTGAGCAGGTCGTCGCGGTGGATCGGCTGGGCCATGATGCGGCTGAGCGTCCCTTTGTTCCGTTCACTGTTGACGGCATCAAAGCCCATGCCGATTCCGAGCAATGGACCTAAGAAACCGACAAACCCGATGAAGGTCGGGAGGGTGCCATCCGAGAGGGTGAACAGCTTCAGGATGACAAAATCATCGACCCCGTTCTCCGACCCGAGGGCTTCCCGGATGCTGTTCATAGCCGTATATAGGGAAGCCACGCAGGTTAAGGCAATGATGCCTAGCAGTAAAATGAAGCGCCAGCTCCGGATATGGTCCGCGATCTCTTTACGGACCAGCACGCCGAAAGCTGAAGGCGTGGACGATTTGGCAGATTCTACTGTCACCGATTGGCCGGGGGTGCTGGTCCGCTTGGAAACAATTTTTTTGATGTTTTCGGAGAAGGACTGAAGCCGGCGCCCAATGCCAGCCAGCTTATCCTGTACGCTCAGCACTCTTCGCTCTGCCATGCTCATCACCTCCTGCAAAATAACGGTGGTAGATTTCGTCCAAACCATACTGCTGGCGGTTCAGCGAGAACAGCTGGGCACCTGCATTCACGACCGCGCGGGCAATCTCAGGGCTGCAATCCCTATCGGCCCGGATCAGAACCTTAGCCGATCTGATCGGTATGTCCGCATGCTCAGCCGGATCGCTTTCGATAGACGGAACCTCGATCTGGTGAACTCCTTCGATGTTGCTGATCTCATCCCGCAATTCGAGTCGAAGCTCATCCAGCTCCACGGTGATCATAATCGGATCATCCGCGAACAGGGTCCGGGACAGCCCCTCGACATCCCCTTCGGCAAGCAGCCGTCCCCGCACGAACAGACCGACGCGGTCGCAAATCTGCTGAACCTGGTGCAGCTGGTGGGACGACAGCAGTACGGTAAGACCTTGCTCACGGCTTAGCTTCCGTATCAAACGCAGCAGCTCCTCCATTCCTGTTGGATCGATGCCCAAGGTCGGTTCGTCCAGAATGATAACCTCCGGGGATTTCATCAAAACGTCCGCAAGTCCGAGACGCTGTCGCATCCCGCGGGAATAGGCCCCCGTCTTCTTGTGGGCTGCCTGCGTGAGCCCTACTTGCTCCAACAGCTCCAGCGCCCTTTTCCTCGCTTGGGAATCGGGGATTCGATTCAGCCGGGCCGTAAGCATCAAATTTTCCAGCCCGGTTCGGTCCTCGTAAAAGCCGACGTCATCGGGCAGATATCCGACCCGCCGCTTGACCGGGATCGGTTCTCTGGTCGGATTGAGGCCAAGCACGTTAATGGTTCCTGAATCCGGCTCGCTGAGTCCGAGCAGCATCAGGATCGTGGTGGATTTGCCCGCACCGTTCGGGCCGAGCAGACCGAAGATCTCGCCGCGTTTAATTTGGAGGGATAAACGGTCCACCGCCTTCGTTTCATTGTAGCTCTTCGTCAATTCGTGAATGTCAATGACCGTATCCATCAAGGTTATCTCCTTCCGTATTTACGAATGAGAACATAGATGCCTCCCAGAATTGCAACAATGACGAGCACGCCGATCCAACCCCACAGCATGGAGCCTTTGACGGCTACGCGAAATTGGGCGTCGGCGCTTGCTTCAGCCGCTGCGGCCTTCAGGCTGGTAACATAATCGCCCGCAATGGCTTTGTCGCTTGACGTCAGTTTGGCCTCTACCGTTGTGGATTTGCCTGCGGGCAGATTTTCGATCGTTTTCGGATTGAAGCTTACCTCCCAGTCCACCGGCGTATCGGAGCTAAGATTAATATCCGAGAGGGGCGCTGTTCCCGTATTCTTGACCAGCAGCTCGATGGTTTTGCTGCCGCCCGCATTTACGTTTGTGCTGAGCAAACCGCTTGGTGTTGTCAGCTCCAGCCCATAAGATCCCGTAATGACAGCTTCCAGCGAAAGCTCGGAGGATGTCGATGAATTGGAAGCGCGGATCGGAATGGAGAAGGTGCCTTCCGTCACTTCGGCAGGCGGTTTGACATCGACGGTAATGGATTGACTTGCACCCGCTTCGATTTCGACAGAGGATACCTGCTTGCCGCCGGAGGTGAATGTAACGTCCCATCCCGCTTGGGCATCGGCCTGCAGAGCATAGTTTTGTTTATTGGCAGTTCGGTTTTGCAGATTCACCGTGTAGGTAAACGTGGAATCGGCATGCCCCTCCAGATTGGCTTGATCGGTTGTGAGCTCGGTCTGATAGGTTCCTTTTTCCGTAATATCCACGGTTAATGGCAGAGTGGCCAGGGATCCCGCCGTCACTTGAAACCGGTAGGAGCCTTTATCTACTTTGAGCGGCACGGTAACCTCCAAGGACACCGATTCCGATTCGCCCGGCTTCACGGACACTTCCTTTAGCTGCCAGCCTCCGCCGTTAAGCTTGGTGCTCCAGCCGCTCGGCAGGCTGTTGATTTGGAGCGGAACCGTAATGACGCCGCTCGTATTGTTTTTGACTTCAAGGGGATAATTGATGACTTCCCCCGGCGGAACGGAAATCGAGGTGTAAGGTGTGTACAAGGTGATTTCCCCTGCCGCGAATGCGGTATTTCCTCCACTTAACAAGTAAGTACCCAGGATGAACAAGAGCAGCAGGTTCAGCTGCTTTGCTCTTTTTCTAAGCGATTTCATGACACTACCCCTCCTAATTTATGAATTCATAATGAGTACGTTAGAAGCACCGGGTTTGGATTTATCGGAAAGATTAAAATTAGCTAAAAAATTCATTAAAGGAAGCTGAAAAGTGTCCCGGTTTATTCAAAAGACAAGGAGCGTTTGCTAAAATATTGAATCGAAAATGGCAGTGCGAAAGGCAGGCCATCATGATTCTTTGAGAGGAGAACAGGTTAGGGGGGTTCAGGGATGAACGATCATTCTGCGATGTGGTTGGAGGAGATTGCAGAAGGTTCGGCCGCAGCGTTCAGGCGTTTCTATGATGCCTATGCCCGCCTGGTTTACCGGCTGGCTTTGCAGATGACCAAGGATCCGGCCGAGGCGGAGGAATTATGCCAGGATATCTTCATGGAAGTGCTGCATAAGGCGGATCAGTATGATCCTGCACGCGGAAGCGTCGAGGCTTGGCTGGCTGTGAGAACACGGTGCAGGGCGATGGATCGAATGCGCAAGCGGCAGCGCACGGCTGCAGCCGAATGGATCGAAGAGGCGCTGCCGGAAACGGCATGGAGCGAAGAGCAGGAATCGGTAGAGTTGGCCGCCTTGCGCCGGTTGGAGCTGGAGCAGGTAAAGGAGGCGCTCCAGGGCATTCCGCCCCTTCAGAGGATGGCGGTTTACGGAAGCTACGTCGAGCAGCGCTCCCACCGGGAAATGTCGGAATTGTTAAACCGGCCTGTCGGAACCGTCAAATCCTTAATCCGGTACGGCATCCACAATGTTAGACGGCGGCTGGATGCGATGAACGGGAAGGAAGGGGGGAGCTCGCAGCATGAAACATTCAAAGCAAGACCATGAGCGTTTCGCTCAAGACAACTTTGACTGCCCGTTATATCCCGAGGAGAAGCTTGTTGATTACGTTATGAAGCGATTGCCGTACGCGGAGAGGATGAATGTCGAGCACCATCTTAAGGAATGTAAGACATGTTCCGGGACAGCGGCAGAATGGGCCGACCTTATGGGAGCAGAAGGTATCGCAACGCCATCACATGAATCCGATGTCATCGAGCAGGAGCTGTTTCGAAGCGGTGATATTCATGGCGAACCGCTTGTCGGATCGACTCAGCCTGCAGGTACGAGGACGGCCATTCGGGAGTCAATGAAGAATCAAGCCGCGGAGGGACACATGCCTCCCAAACGACTGCGCAGCAGGCTCCTGCTTGCGGCTTATATCCGGTCCTTCCGAAGCAAAATCCGAATCAGGAAGCATGTTGCATGGCAGGCGATATCCGGAGCACTGTTCATCCTGTTGATAGCCGGTTTATTCACCTTGAAGGGAAACGACGCTCAGACCCATGCGGCCTTCGAACATACGGTGAGTCAGCGGATTGCCGATATGCAAAGCGAGGATACCGAGCGGTATATCATACAGCCGGTTGAGCCTTTTTACGGCAGCGGCTCGGTGTGGCTAAAACGTGGCTCGGGAGAAATGCTGATCGTTGTGAACGGCCTGCATTCCTTGGAGGAGAAAGACTATCAGGTGTGGCTTCAGGATGAGGATCGGCTGTCGAGCGCGGGCTTTATGCTTGTGCAGGGCCCGCAGGGGAAGAGCTATTATTACGGTTTCGGAGCGGAGAAAGCGAAGCGGATTGTGGTCAGCATGGAACCCAAAGGGGGGAGCCGGAGACCGACCGGGCCCGAAGCCGTCCTGGTGAATATGGGGCCTTGATGCCCAGGCATACAGGGGAAATAAGTTATCCAAGGGAAACGCAGTGTCTAAAAACAATGAGTAAATTGAAGGCGGTGAGTACGGTGATGTGGCGCGCAGATGCTTTACTGGAGTCCATGTATAACGAGGCAATGGGACGAATGAAAGACAGGCAGGTTTCCATGAGCCCCGAAGAGCGCAAAGGGCATTTAAAGCAGGCGCTTCGGCAATTGATCGGCGAATTCGAATCCAATGAAAGGCATAAGCCTGTACTGCTCGAACAGGTACAATGTGACGGGTATATTCGGGAGAGGGTGGAGCTATCCGCCGTACCGGGCGTGTCCTTTGCGGCATATGTATTAATTCCGGAAGGGATTCAGATGAAGCCGATGCCAGCAGCCGTCGCCGTTCATGGTCATGGCTATGGAAGCAGGGAGATTGTTGGGCTGAGGCAGGACGGATCAAGCGATCCCGATACACCTGGTATACATCGGCATTTTGCTGTCCAGTTGGTAAGACGAGGCTTGGTGGTGATCGCTCCGGATGTTGTCGGTTTCGGTGAGCGGCGCCTTGCGGCGGATCTCGCACGGAATCCGGATGCCCCGAATTCCTGCCACCGGCTGTCCACCCAGCTGATGATGCATGGCAAGACGCTCGCCGGTCTCCGCGTAACCGAGACGCTGAAGGTCTTGGAGTATGTGGCCGAACGCCCGGAGGTTCAGGCTGACAGAATCGGCATCATGGGCTTTTCGGGAGGCGGGTTTATCTCGTTTTTGAGCGCGGCGCTGGATGAACGGATTCGGGCTGCCGTGCTTGCGGGATATCCCAATACTTTCAAGGACAGCATTATGGCGATGCAGCACTGTGTATGCAATTACATCCCCGGCATCTTGAACTATGCCGAGCTGCCGGAATGGTTGGGACTGATCTGTCCTAGGCCCTTGTTTCTGGAGTCGGGAACCCATGATCGGATATTTCCGGCTGCCGGCTTTGAAGCAGCAGCTCATGAGCTCAGGGAAATATATCGGCACAACGGTGCTGAGGAGAGGCTTCGAACCGATCTGTTCTCCGGAGCGCACGAAATTAGCGGCCGGTATTCGTACGACTGGTTGTTTGAACGGTTAAGCAGCCCGGATTTGTGAAGGGTACTCTTCCCTAGCCGATTCTGATCAGACACTAATTGTAACAGGGCATCGCACGTATGGGCCGCAAGAGACTATGGGTACAGTTGAAATAGAACAAAAAGGGACTCCTGAACATCAGGAGTCCCTTTTTTATACGTTATGCATGGTCGCCGCTATAGCGCTTGATGTTTACTCCAAGCCATCCTGCCAATCTTGGAGCAGGGAGTTCGCATCGGTATTCAATACCGTTTTGGCTTGATCGCTGACGTTGCGTCCCAACGCCTCCTTATTCAGGTGCTTGGTGAAATTCTGCATATGCTTGACGGCATGATCCACTCTTTCCAGATCCAGTTGATGCTGTACCTGGTTAAGAGCGTTGGTCAGCTGAGGAATGAGCGCTCCGCTTACATCCCCAGAATCCGCGAATCGGTCGATTAATTGTTTCATGGAAAACACGCTGGTCATGACCCGGAACTGGAATGTCTTCTGAGTTTTGTTACCGGAGCGGTCTTCAGTCGTAACCGTTGCCGTTATGTCGCCCAAATTCCCGGCCAAATCGATGTCGATAGCGTCCTTGGTCAATAGATCCAGCGTATATACTTTATCGCCGATGGTTATTTCGGCTAATCGGATGGCAGAAGTGTCCATGATTTTGAAGCTGAGAGCCATGTAATCCTCCAAAGAATCGCCATCTTCCAAGCTCTTGCCATTAACAGTCAAAGAGAAGGAAGGAGAATCGGTAACCTCGATGGTGACTCCCTGCGATACATTCCCGGACCGATCAATGGACCGGATGAAGAGCGAATAGTCCTTGCCCGCTTCGATTCCCTGTATCACCGCTGTTTGAATTCCCCGATTTACCTTAATGACGTCGCCGACCTGCTGTCCATTACTCCGCAGCGTAATTTGCACTTTTTGAGCATCGATATCGTAGGGACCATCCCAAGACAGCGTCATCTTGCCCTCGCCGCGCTTCACCTGAACATTCTCTACCTCGCCCGGAGCAACATGGTCCTCTTCAGGCATAGGAGGAGTTGGAGTCTCTGTGAATACGGCCGGATCGCCAAAAGTGAATTTATCAAAGTTATATAACCAGTCTCCGCCTTTAAAAGACAGGAATACAATGTGTTTTCCCGTTACAGGGGTCGTTACATCCGTCGAGGAAACTTTGAAATTTTGCCAGCCCCCGGTTCCTGAGACGGTGGCTGTTGCAATGACCGGACCGCCCAGACTGTCCAGTCTGACCTCGATTGTCCCGCCAGCCGTGGCGCTGGCTGCATTGACATGGAATTGGGTAGGGCTTTCGCTGCCAAAATCGATGTAATTGTACATAGCATAAGGGTTATTCGGTCCAAACATCCCGGCCAGGTAAGTTTCCCCGCCGCCGGTTTCTCTGCCGAAGCCTACTCCGTTTGTATAGTTTTCGGCTTCCAGCTTGTCGTAAGCATCCCTTGCTTTTCCTTTCATGGTGGTAAAGGTGAACCACTCCAGATTGAGAGGGTAGTCACTGCCGTTCGCTCCCTTGAAAACAAGGTATACGTCGTGAACACCTACAGCTAAGGTGTCATCGATATTCGCCATGATATCGACCCAGTTATCCCAGCTTCCCAGCGCCGGAATTTGAATGACCCCTGCGGTAGGTCCATCCAGACTGTCCAATTTAACCTCGATCGTGCCGCCTTGATTGCCGCTGGCCACATGCACCGTGATGCCAGCCGCGCCAGATCCGAAATCAATTCCTTCATAAGAGGCATAGGCATTGTGATGGATTGCGTCCAAATATCCGAACTCGGCATGTTTACTAAGTCCTTCGCTACTGTCGTAATTTCCGGCCTTAAGCTTGGCATAGGCGTCGGTTTCCGTCGGGTCCGTCGTTGTGAATTTAACCCAGTTCAAATTGAATAAATAATCGTCGTTTGTCTTGGTGAAGACAAGATACACATCATGGACGCCGGTTATCGTGCTCGGCGCTCCCTGGTCATCTTTAAGGAGGGTGACGGCATCGATATATTGATTCCAGTCGCCCGTTCCCTCTACGTTCAAGGTCCCGACTTTGGGGCCATCCTTGGAATCAAGCCGGATCTCAATGTTACCTCCGCCTGTTCCGCTGGACGCTCTGGCAATGAACCCGATCGCACCGTCGGATCCGAAGTCCACATTTTTGTAAGCGGCATAAGAGCCATGCTGTATTCCGCCTAATTGCAGCGAACCTTCGAACGCGCCTTCCAGAACGAAACCGGACCCGATATTGTAGCGTTCCGCTTCGATTTTATCGAAGGGGTTTTTAACGCCATAATGAAGCTCGGCTTCCATCGGTTTGATACCGTTTAAAGCTTGAACGGCTGCGGCCGAGGACCAGGATTCATAGGTTCCGGACAGCAGTTGTCCCGCCCAGTTTCCATCCACGATATGATCCGAATTCCGGTGACTCCAGGCCATTTCGATATTGAATGCAAGCCATTCGTCGAATTCAGCACTGAATTCCGGGTACTGGCCGGTTTCATCCAGTGTCTTTTGCAGATGGGCCAGATTGCGCATAAGGATCGTTTTGCCGCCTTTCAGATCCCCGTTGGGACCTTCATAATTCAACACCCCGTTTGAATCCACCAGATGGTTTTTGGTGAATTTAGCGGCTTTGACGGCGTCATCGAGGTAAACGGCATTTCCGGTCGCTTTATACAATCCGACGGCCGACCCGATGTATGTACCCTGGTTGTAGTGAGTGGCATCCGGAACCGCGCCATGTTCAATTTCGATGCGGTCGAACACTTTTCCGTTTCCGTCCGTAAGCATCGTTTTGCCCCATCTGAATATTTTGGTTGCCGCGTTTAGATAATGCTCATCTTTCGTAATATCGTAAAGATAAAGCGCCGCTTGCGCCGCCGGGAAATTAATGCACGCATTTTTGGTATTATGGTCGCTGTTCAGCCACCAAATGCCGCCGTTTGCGAACTCTTCATCCCACTGCGTATCGTACACAAAATCGAAATGATCCCTCGCGGCTTCCAAATATCTTGGGTTTCCGGTGATTTGATAGGCTCTGGCGCTTCCCATCGCCCACCACATAATATCGTCATTGAACGGGTTATTCGTCCAATCTTGCCCGTACTTGGCGACGGTGCCGTCATATACATCGTCGATTTGCGTTTTAAGCTCGGCTTTCAAAGCAGGATCGGATGTATGCTGATACGCATCCATGACCAATTCCCACAGCTCAGCCTCCACCCAGAAGTCTTGATGCTTTTCGCGCTTCGAGTCCTTCCAGAACATCTTGGCGTTCGGATCCCAAAATGTATCGTTAAAAGCTTTCATCGCTGTATCCCCATCTGATGCGGTATAGGCGTAGGCTTTGGACGTTCCGATGCCCGGCATGGAACCGAGCATGAGCGCGATAGCCAGAGGCACCGCCAGAAACCTGAAAAGTTGACCTGATCTTAGTGACATGAATGTTCCTCCTCTATTTTCAAATCGAAGCCGATCCGTTCCATTCACGATCGGCTTCATGAGCTTAACGGTTCCGGTTACTACTTGCCGGTCGTAATCACTTTGTTGATTTTTTCGGCCATCACATCCAGTTCGGTGATCGGGGCTTTGCCCATCAGAATGTTTTTCCATGATGCTTCAATGAACGGGTACGCTTTGCCAGCCCACGTCGACAGGAAACGAACCGGCTGCGTATTCTGGGATTTCAGGATATGATCCAGTCCTTCGCCCACTTCAGGATGTCCGGCCGTTTTCAGCGCTTCGTAATAAGCTGCGGAAGAAGCTTGATAGGCTGCGGGAGCCACCGGGGTTGAAGGGAGAACTTCCTCGTACATTTTGGAATCCAGATACTTGAGCACTTTCCATACCGCTTCCGGATTTTTGAGCGTTGCCGGACTGGACCAGCCTACGGCGTCATAAATCTCGGTCTGGCTGTTAACCACCGGCATCGGCACGTAGCCCCACTCCAATTCCTTCGGAGCCGTACGGATCAAATCGTCGGCTACCCATTGCCCTTGCAGGGTCATCGGGACTTTACCTTGTTTGAACGAACTCATGGCATTCGTTAAATCAAAGGTAGGAGGATTCATGTAACCATTTGCAATGGCAGCCTTATATTTTTCGACGCCTTCCCTGAACGGGTCGCTGATTTCCACCTTCGTTGGATTGATGATGGCATCAGCGAAGGGAGCACCGCCTGCGGAAACCGAATAGAGAGAGACATGGAAGGGGTCAAGGGGGGCGTAATAACCAAATTGCTGCACGCCGCCCTGATTGCTCGAAAGCTTCTCCATCGCCGTGAAGAATTCATCGTAGGTCCAGCCAATCTTCGGTTCCGGAAGACCTGCATCCTGGAATGATTTTTTATTGTAAAAAATGCCGTATGTGTTCAAAAGGCCCGGCAATCCGACCAACTTGCCTTCATAGTACCAGCTGTCTACCACGCCCTCGTAGAAGCCCTCCATGAACGCTTTGTCCTGTGTTGCAAGCTCCGTCCAGTCATAGAGAAGTCCTTTGCCGGCATTATCGAGCAGCATGTCGTTACCGGTCATGAAGATGTCGGGTGCTTTCTTCGCCGTGATCATTCCGTTAATCTTGACACCGTAATTGTCCAATGGAGTAGGGATGAGCTTCACTTTGATGTCAGGGTTATCCTCTTCGAATTTTTTCATGGATGCCATGATTTTTTCGTTCATGGCCGCCGACTCCCAAGTAATCATCGTGACTTCGACGGGTTTCTTGGACCCGGCGTTATCTTCTCCGGATGGTGTGTTCCCGGGACTCGCCGAACCGGAGCCTCCGCCGCTGTTGCCGCCGCAAGCGGCCAGCAGACTTGAAAATAACAGTAAAGCGATGATTCCACTGGCCCACTTTCTTGCACCCTGTCTCATTGAAAGACCTCCCAATGGTAAATTTAATGAACTGAGCATCACCTGTTTTTTACTTCAGTCAATCCCGGTCGGCATCACCTCCCATATGGTCGGAAGCTTTACTTTAAACCCGCGGAATTCATGGAGCCGAGCCCCTGCATAAAAAACTTCTGGCCAAAGAAGAAGAGCAGCAGCATCGGCAGGATATAAATCAAATCCGCGGCCATGAACAGATTCCAGGCTGTCGCATAGGTGCCCGTATAGGTAGCCATCGCCAGCGACAACGTCCATTTGCTTGGATCGATAATATAGAGCAAAGGTTCCAAATATTGATTCCATGCCCCTTGGAACGCAAATATTACCATGGTCATGATGACCGGCATGGACATCGGCACCAATACCTTAAGCAGCACATAAAGGTCCGATGCTCCGTCTATTTTGGCAGCCTCGTCAAATGAAACGGAGATTGTTTTTATATACTGGACAAACAGGAACGAGAACGTGGCGTTTCCAAAAAAGGCGGGAACGATAATCGGCAGCCAGGAATCGTACCATCCAATGCTGGTGTACAGGTTAAACATAGGGATCATGCCTACAAATCCGGGAAGCATAAGGCTCCCTATAAAAAGCGAGAACCACAGCTTACGTCCCGGGAACTTGAGCCGTGCGAGCCCGTAGCCCACCAGCACCGAGCTTATAATCTGTCCGATTGTGCAGGTAATCGCGATAAACAGGGAGTTGCCAAACGTTTGCCAAAAGTTGATTTCTTTTGTTCCGGTGACAAAATTGGACCAATGAAATTCCCGCGGAAACCATTCGGGCGGAATTTTGAACACGTCGTTGTTGCTCTTCAGCGCAATGGTAACCATCCAGAAGAGGGGGAACAGCATCGCAATGGCGCCGATCGCCAATAAGATAAAACGAATGGCGTCTATCCAGTTAAACCGTACTCTTCGCTTTACGCGTATGTCCGCTGTATTCAAATTTCCTCGTTGTTCGGGCCGTACTTCCGCTTGCATCACTTCTAACCCCCTTATTTGTCGCTTTCGTAATAAACGAACCGGTTGGAGTACCGATAAGAAATCACGGTAAAAATCATGATGATGACAAACAGTACCCACACCTCCGCAATGGCATAACCAAACATTCTTCCGTTGAAGGCGTCGGTATAGATTTTGTAATTCAGCAGGGAGGTGGAAAAGTTCGGGCCGCCTCCGGTCAGCACCTGAACCTGGTTGAACGCCTGGAATGCCCCGATGATGCCGAGTATAAGCTGCAGGAACAGGATCGGGGTGATCATGGGCAGCGTAATGTTTAACGACATCCGCCACCTGGAGGCGCCGTCGACTTCTGCCGCTTCATACATTTCCTGAGGAACCGACTGCAGACCGCTCAGAAAAATGATGACACTGGATCCGACCTGCCATAAACCGATTAAAACAATGGATGGAAGCGCTGTCGTTTCGCTGGTCAACCAAGTGCCCGGCGGCAGTCCGAACTCTCTTAGCAGCGAATTCGCCAGACCATATTGGGGCTCATAAATAAATTGCCACAACGTGAGCGTGGCGATGGAGGGAACGACAACGGGAAGATAAAAGATCGTGCGGAACCATTTGATGCCGGTCAAGTTTTTGTTCAGCATCATGGCCAATAACAAACCTAGGATCAGCGATAAAGGAACACTCAGGATCACGAAGTAAAACGTTGCCCGGATCGAAGGCCAAAAAGCCGGATCCTCGGTGAAGAGGTATCTAAAGTTCTCAAAGCCGACAAAACGGGGGGAATCGTACCCGCTCCATTCTGTCAAGGCGTAATACATGGACGACAACAGGGGGTAGGCGACAAAAACGCTGAAGCCGATAATGGACGGTAGAATGAACAGATATCCGATGACCCAGCCGCGAAGCTTCCTATTGGTTCCCATGGTGATCCCGATGACCTCCTCCAATATCTATCGCTTTGACTCGAATGCCGCAGTAATCCATGATCAGTTCGCAAAACATCATGTTAGCCCAGGAAAACCATGGGCGGGTATAACGGGCAGGGTCGTCGACCAGAAATCCTTCATGCATCATGCCGGTGCCTGCATCGGTATCCGCCATCAGCCGAAGCAGCCGAAATTTCTCTTCCCGATCGGTAGTCGTCAAGCCTTGAATCGCCAGCGCAATCGGCCAGATATAACGATCAGGCGTATGGGGGCTTCCAACGCCCGCAGCGGCAGTGCCCTGATAATAATACGGATTGGCGTGGCTCAGCACGAACCTGCGGGTATTTTGATAGACCGGGTCATCAGCGCTTGTGTAACCCAAATACGGAATGGACAAAAGGCTGGGGACGTTGGCGTCATCCATTAACAGGTGGCTTCCCATCCCGTCCGTTTCATAGGCATAAATTTTGCCATATTCGGGATGCTCGAGAACGCCGTACGACTCAATGCCATGACGGATCTCTACGGAAAGTTTCTCCGCCTCCGCTTCCAACTCGGGATCGCGCAGGACATCGCGGGAAATCTCCGCCAGATATCCAAGCACAACGACGGCGAACATATTGGATGGAATGTGGTATCCGTAGGCGCAGGCGTCGTCGCTCGGGCGGAAGCCGGACCAGGTCATTCCTGTATAAGCCACCTCCGTCCCTTTTCCGCCGCGCGGCAGCGTGTCGCTTGGAGGACAATCGAAGCGTTCGAAGTAATACGGCGATTTCGATTCATGATGCTGCTCGGTTCGCCAGATGTCCAGAATGACCCTAGCGGCTGAATGGAACGTTTGATCCAGATGCGAGGTCCTGCCGGTTTCTTTCCATAGCAGGTAAGCAAGCTGGATGGGATAGCATAACGAATCGATCTCATATTTGCGCTCCCATAGCCATGGATTCATGGCGGTGCGGTCGTTCTGGTGGCCTTGACCGGAAGGCGAATCATTGAATGCATTGGCGTATGGATCAAGCAGGATGAATGCTGTTTGCCTGCGTACGAGCCCCTCGATCAAATCGGCCAGCTTCTCGTCTTGGCCCGCGGGAACGAGGAAGGGGCGGATTTGGGCAGCCGAATCCCTCAGCCACATGGCCGGAATATCGCCGGTAATGACAAAGGTGGTACCGTCGGGCTGTTTTTGAATGGTCGAACCCAGCGTATTGTCCAGCATGCTCCTGAACATATGTCCGAGCTTCGGGTAAGCTGAGGTGCCTTCGGTTATCGTGCGGTTCAAATCATGCAGTACAGAAAAATAGTCCAACGTGTACATGTAAGCTCTTCTCCCTTCCATTCTTCAGGGTGTTGATCGTTTTGTAGGTCATTATATAAAACGCTTACATTTAATATAATTACATACCAATTTAATGTCAATATATTATATTAAGAAAAATTATGGCTGTTATATTGTGTGAGTGTAATGAATGTCTTATCGATCAATCTGTGGGTCCGTCGCTTATATTTACAAAAAGTCAACCTCCCTCGTTATGAGGGTAGAAATGCTGGACTTGAATGATTGATTTGAGCCAAAAAGTTTTGTATTAGATTCGGAATGTACCGTGCGGCAAATGCAATTCATCGGTTGTTGTAGCTTATTTTCATAACATGATATATTGGTATGTGTTGAATGGATGATCACTAGTTGCGGTAGTTCGTTGCTTGGTTGAGGAATCAACCAAAAAAACAATTGGCGTATAATTGCGGGCCTTCTTTTATGAATGGTCGGACAGATGTGGGAGATTAAACGTTTTTACGAATCACTTTCCCGCGTACAGGCACTTCTGGGCCGTTGCCTACATACAATGAGAAGACCGAGAGACCGAGCGCGATAAGGGCCGGTTGCATTGTAACTTCGCAGGAGGTGTCCTAAAGTGCCTGGATTGTTTACCGCAATTGCTTTGTTCATAAAAGAGTTGACCCTGCTCGTTTCGTACGTGAAAAACAACGCGTTTCCCCAACCTCTGACCGAGGAAGAGGAAGCTAAACATCTGCAGCGAATGGCCGAAGGCGATCCTCAATCGCGCAATAAACTGATTGAGCATAATCTTCGGCTGGTTGCGCACATCGTCAAAAAGTTCGATAACACCGGCGAGGATTTAGAAGACTTGATTTCCATCGGGACGATAGGACTCATCAAGGCGATTGAAAGCTTCAGGCCGAATAAAGGCACGAAGCTGGCGACATTTGCTGCCCGTTGTATAGAAAATGAGATACTGATGCATCTTCGTTCCTTGAAGAAGACACGAAAAGACGTATCTCTTCATGATCCGATTGGAACGGACAAAGAGGGGAATGAGATTACACTTATCGATATCCTCGGGACCGAAGCGGATGATATCGTGGATGCCGTGCAGTTGAAGATTGAGAAGAGTAAAATCTACCGGAACCTCGATATATTGGACGACCGGGAGAAGGAAGTCGTTATTGGACGTTTCGGACTGGAAGCTGGCGGAGAAGAACGGACGCAGCGTGAGATTGCCAAGGAACTCGGCATTTCGCGCAGCTATGTATCGCGGATCGAGAAGCGGGCGCTGATGAAGCTGTATCATGAGTTTTACAAGCAGAAGCGGTAGGAAGCAAGCTGTGTTAACCACTGATGACCGACGGGAATGTCGATATAGAGCTACTAAAGCCACTTCCTGTGATGGAAGTGGCTTTAGCTTGTTTTCTCGGGGCCGCAAACCGCATGCTTGGCAAGAGGCTTTTACCATACAGGTTCAAATAATTGTTCTGGGCAGCCTGTGAGCTGCTGCCCGCATGATTATGTAGGGCTCAGCTTGCTCGGCTTGGTCAGTGAATGCAGCCCAAAGCGCACCTGAAGCTCGGATTTGCGCTGTTGCCATTGCAGCACGCGGCGAATCGCCATTGGAGCGATCATACTGCCAATCATGCCGAGCAGATCGGATTGGAGCGCTTTTTGAGCGATAATATAACCGCAAGACCCCCCGATAAATTCAATGGACATGTAGCGCTTTACGCTGGATAACGTAACAACATAAATCACGAATTCATCCTTTTCCTTATTAATAGGCATGTGCTCCTCCCTCCACTCCTTCCTCTCTCTAACCGCAGCCGACGGTGTATCTCTTCGTGGGACCGCGAGTCGATGGAAGGTTCTCACAAGAAAAACATCCGCCACATGCGGTTTGTCTTTTTGAGAAAGTATGATGATCGGCGTTTTTCTTTTGCCATTTTATGTGTTTTTATAGGCCATTATGCTTACGAAGCGGAGGTTACAAGCCTGGTTACGACAAAAACCAACCGTCTTGTCCAAAGAACGACGGTTGGTTTTTTAGGTTGGCTCTACTCGGGTTTCTTTTGTCCCGGGTCTGCTTGAATGCTCTCGTCTTCGCCAGGATACTCTCGTTCAATGCCCATGTGCAGGTTGCGATCCTCATAATCAAACCGATTCGGAGGCCGCTGATCCTTGCGCCATGGGGTGCTCTTTCCAAGGGAATCGCTGCGGAGATCGGAACCGTAAGGTCCCTCGGGAAATTCCTCGGCCACCAGATCGTTTCGCTGTGACTCAACGGTAGACAGATCCGTAAAGTTATCCCGTTCTTCCTTCTTAAATCCGTTCATTCCTGAGACCTCCTGAAAAGGTGCTTAACCTACCATTTCAGTGTTCCCCTCAACAGGTGGAATCATTCCGTTATGTGACGTGGCTCCCACCGCGTGACATGGAGAGTTTGCCTGTCCTGAGTATCTGCCAGTCAGTTAACCGCTCTCAGCATGCATGGAACCTCTAATTATAATCCTGCAGCCCCGAATACGTTGTTGAAGGCTTGACGTGATTTGGCAACGAGTTCTTCCGGCGTGCCCGTTGGTGTGGAAGGCGTCAGAATTTCTTGTGTAACCGGGCCTGCATATCCGATATCGTTCAGTGCCTGAAGAAACCCTGGCAGATCAATTACGCCTTCACCCGGATAAACCCGATCATTATCGAGAACATCCCCCACGGGAATATTCTTCGCATCATTAATGTGGACATGAACGATTTGTTCAGCCCGCAGCTGCCGGATATCCGAAACCGTCATCTCATTGGTGTACCAGTGATAGGCATCATATAGCAGCCCGACATTCGGTTCCCCGATGGCATCGATCCAATCCAATGTTTCTTGTACCGTCCAGATGAACGGGTTCTTCCATTGGGTGCGCAGATGATGCGGGCCTACGAACTCCAGGGCCAATCGAATTCCGTATGCTCCCAAAATGCTGGCACAAGCCCGCAGCCTTGTGGTGGCCAGAGCCATGAAATGAGCTGCGGGTGCATCAGTGGAAGGAAGAATGTATGTACAGCAGCGAGTGCAGCCAAGGGCCCTGGCCGCTGCCGCTGCTGCCGGCAGTTTCTCAAGTCCGCTTAGGAACTGCTCGTTCGACCCTCTCCATTCCACGGGAAGGCCGATCGCCCCGATTTCCAGTTGGCGGGATTTCAGCATATCGGCCGCCGCTTCTGTGCCTAGGCGGTCTACAAGACCTTTGGCATCGATATCGACGCATTGGAATTCATATTTGGCCGCGAGCTCGATAAACTGTAAATCGCTTTCAAGCTTTCCGAGTCCTGCGCTTGTTAAACCTTGCAGCATATTCATCGTCTCCATTCGCTATAAGATGTCGTATTGCTCTGGCGGGCGCATCGTTTATATCAACCCGTTGGTTTTTCATAGTTTCTATTATGATATGTTCAACTCTATAAATCTATGATCGCTTTTTAATTTTTTTAGAAAAGATAACGATTGGAGCCCCGATCAATTTGTTATTTTGAGAGAAAACGTAATAAACCGGCATGAATTCCTACCGTTTCGAAAGGGATTGCGGATGTGTTGCCGAAATAACCATGTTACAAGAACCTTCACTTCACTCGCGAAAAGGAGATTTAACTCAGAATGAATACCATTGACCTGCGTAAGAAAGAGCTTGGCAACTTGTATCCGGAACCTACGATCAACGTGGAGGTATTGAATCGATTTTGGGAAGAAGTGTTGAAGTCGTATAGCGGCAAGCCGCTTCACATGGCCATTCAGCCGGAAGCGACGCCATATCCCCATATGAAGGTATCCAAGGTAACTTATCACGGTTATGATGATACGCCCATCCATGCTTGGTATATCGCTCCAGCTATGCAACCTTCGGACGAAAAACCCCGACCGTGTATCGTAACCTTCCCGGGTTATTCCGGAGACCGTGGATTTCCAGAACGGTATGCTCACTGGCTGATGCTGGGTTATACGGTATTTGCCGCTGACGTCAGGGGACAGGGCGGGGAGACCGGGAATCTGCTGCCATTGGACAGCGGCGTGGTTAAAGGCTGGGTGACACAGGGGATTACAGATATTCGTCGCTCCTATTACATGGCAGTCATTATGGATGCTGTGAGAGCGGTGGATGCGGCATCGCAGCAACCCGGAGTGGATCCGAAAAAAATTGCCGTGGTAGGTGGCAGTCAGGGTGGCGGACTGTCTCTGCTGGCAGGGGCCCTGAATCCGAAGGTCGCGGCCATTGTGGCCGATATTCCCAACATGTGCAGAATGGATTACGGGATTCTGCATTCGGTCAGCTCGCTGAGCGAAATCGCCCAATACATAAAGCGGTACCCGGAGCAATTGGATCAGATCCTGGAGCATCTATCGTACTTTGACATGCTGAATCTGGCGCCGCGAATCCAGGTGCCGGTCATGGTATCCGTTGGATGGAAGGATACGGTCTGCATGCCTGAAACCATATATGCAGCTTACAATCGAATGAAATCGGCAAAAGAAATAAGAGACTATCCGTTCTCCGGCCATGAAGTCAATGAGCACCAGAAGCGGGAGGGCGTCTTGTTCCTGGAACGGATTTTTAGCGGGGAATAGAACAAGGTGATAGATTTAGGACGTGAGCACGGGGCCCGACGCCCGATCAGGATTACTCTTTATTTAGGAAGAGGGCAGAAGTAAAGTAAACGGAACCACACTCAAAAAGATGTTATTTTAATGTTATATAAATTGACATTAATTAAGTTTTTGTTATCTTTTTTGACGTTTATGTATTGACAACAGCCCGATATCGCCTATAATTATACCCAAGGACAGAAAAAACTCGATAAACACCCTATACCTACCCCGGTCAATGTAATATTAATTTACACAAAAGGGATGTTGAACCATGATGACAGCAGGCGAACTCAAACAGGATCTTTTGAGGGTTTACAACGCGATAAATAAGAAAATATTTAACGTGGGTGTAAAGCAGCAAAAAGTCGATTTCGTTGGCAACAAAATCATCATTGTATCGAGGAATAGTAGAGTCCCCGTCCTCAAACTGCTGGATGAGAATTACCCCCTCTCTACCCGGCAGTTGGACCACCTTTTATTTCAGGTGTTCAAGCAGGAGATTAGAACCTCCTTGGAACAGCAGTTTCAATTTAAAATCATCTCCATTCTTAAAGACTATGATGCAGAGACCGAGTTTTCCGGTACCATCGTATTTTTGGAGAAGGATGTAGAAGCATATCTGAACGACATGCCGGAACTCTTGTAGTGCGGGTTCAAAAAGTCAGGTTTTCAGCACTGAAGCTTATGCTTCCGATGTGCGTTTTTTCAAAACGCTTTAGTTGGATGAAGCTAGGGACTGAGGAGCGGAGCGTAGGTGCTACGTGATCAAAAGATGACTTTTTGAACAACCTCGAGTAGAGAGCGGGCCGATCGTCAGTTTGGTACCAAGGCACACACATGTGTGCGGCTTGGGGCTGGACTGGCGATTTTTTGTTACATCCGCTTTTGAAAATACATGTTTGATGTTTCTGAAAAATCATGAAATCAAAAAAGAGGAGGAAGGGGCATGACTCACAAAATTGAAATTTCGGGCGTCAGCAAATGGTTCCGCAGAAATGGGGAAGAGATTGCGGCCATGCGGGAGACGAGTCTGGCGATTGAGGAGGGGCGTTTTGTCAGCATTATCGGCCCCAGCGGGTGCGGCAAATCCACCCTGTTTAACATTATCGCCGGTTTGATGCCGCCCTCCACGGGCAAGGTGATGGCTGACGGCAAAGATATCGTGGGCACCACCGGTTACGTGGGCTATATGCTGCAAAAGGACATGCTTCTGCCTTGGCGCACCATCCTCGACAACATCATTTTAGGCATGGAGGTCCGAGGCGTTCCTTATAAGGAAGCCGTAGAGAGGGCGCTGCCCTTGATGGAAAAGTATGGACTAAAGGGCTTTGACAAGCATTATCCGAAGGAGCTGTCGGGAGGGATGAAACAGCGCGCCGCGCTGCTGCGGACGCTGCTCTACGACCGGGATATCATTTTGCTGGACGAGCCCTTCGGCGCACTGGATGCCCAAACGAGGCTGACCATGCAGAACTGGCTGCTGCAGATCTGGGAGGATTTTGGGAAAACGGTGCTGTTTGTTACCCATGACATCGACGAAGCGATTTACCTGTCGGATGACATCTACGTGTTCTCGTCCAGACCCGGACGGATCAAGTCCAAAATCACCGTAACGATGGAGCGTCCGCGCAAAACCGAAGACATGACGTCCCCGGCATTCATGGAGCTGAAGCATCATCTTATGGATTTGTTGTCAGCCGGACATGATGAGGAACTAATATCGTAGGGAATAAGAACGAATGAGGAGGGAAACCGATGGAAACTGCACGCAAAGAGGCTTTTATCGTACATGCCGTAACACCAGCGGAACCTGCCACGGGTTCATCCAAACGGCCGGAGGTTGTGCCCTACATCTTGGATGAAGAGGCGATGGAGCGCCGGAGGAGCAGGCGGATCGTCTGGGGGCGGGCCGTTGTGGCCGTACTTGTTTTTCTGGTATGGGAGGTGTTCACCCGGCTCGGCCTGCTGGACTCCTATTATTGGAGCAACCCAAGCGCGATCCTTCGCACAACCTGGACCCAAATGACCGAGGGGACGTTGTTAAGGGATATTACGTACACTTCAGGGTCAACCATACTCGGATTTGTGTTCGGCACCTTCCTCGGTGCACTGCTCGGGCTATCGTTCTGGTGGTCAAGATCGTATGCAGGGATCAGCGAGCCGTATCTTATCATTTTGAATGCCATGCCCAAGCTCGCTTTGGCGCCTGTACTCGTCATACTGCTGGGTATTGGGTTCTTTTCCAAGGTGGCGCTGGCGTTCTCCATGACGGTTGTCGTTTCGGCGCTGTCTGCTTACAGCGGTGTGAAGAGCGTGGATCCGGATATGGAGAAGCTGATGTATTCCCTCGGCGCCAAGCGGCATCAGGTCTTTGCCAAGGTCGTTGTCCCCTGGTCCATGCCCTGGATTATCAGCAGTTTGCGGATTAACATTGCCCTTGCGCTGGCAGGTGCTATCGTAGGCGAGTTTATCGCTTCAAGTCAGGGCGTCGGCCGAATGATTATGTATGCAGGGACGATACTCGATATCAATCTCGTGTGGGTGGGCGTCGTTGTCCTGTCGCTGCTGTCCATGGTGATGTACTGGGGCGTGGTCGTGATGGAGAAGTGGTTATCCAAGGGATTGACCAAACAATAGACACAATAATCGAACTCATTATTTCTATTAAAAGGGGAATTCATATGAACCAAAAAATGAGGAAACGTTCACTGTTGTTTGCACTGGTCATGGTCACCGGTCTGCTTGGCGCCTGCGGCAATGAAAAAAACGACGCCAGCACCGTGTCCGCCTCGGGTGACGGGAAGCTGAAGAAAATCGTGATCGCCGAGCCGCTTCATTCCACGGGCTATCTGCCACTGTACGTCGCACAGCGCGAAGGTTTCTTTGAGAAAAGAGGGCTGAACGTCGAGGTCATCCAAGCGGCCGGAGGGGCGCACGTAACGGCCGTGGTCAGCGGAGATGCCTGGGGTGTTATCGGCGGGACAGAGTCCAACGCCTTGGCTAACAACAACAATTCCGATCCAATCATCTCGGTCGTGAATGTTGTCAATCGGGCGAACGTGTATTTAATGGCCAAGAAAGGCACCGCGCCTGCGAGCAATTCTCCCGAAGACCTGAAGGCATTTTTGCAAGGGAAAAAGATTAACGCCGGTCGCCACGGCGGTACGCCAAACCTTCTGACCCGCTATCTCTTGATTCAGCTTGGACTCGATCCGGAAAAGGATGTGCAGCTGCTGGAGCCGGCAGATGGCTCAACGGTGGTGACGATGGTCCAGCAGGGTGCAGCCGACATAGCGAACGGAGCCGAGCCGCAGATCAGTGACGGGATATCGAAGAACGTATGGGAAGAGCCGTTTTACAAGTTTCATGATCTGGGAGATTTCTCGTATTCGGTGCTCAGCGTGAAGAAGTCTACCATCGAGAAGGATCCGGAAGCCGTGCAAAGCTTTACCGATGCCATTATCGAAGCGCTGGAAGTTGTGCAGACGGATAAAGAGCTGGCCAAGAAGAACCTGAAAGCCGAATTCCCGACGTTGTCTGACGATGCCATCCAAGCTGCGCTGGACCGGGCCTATGCAGACAATCTCTGGAGCTTGGACGGGATGATCTCGGAAGAGGCGTTGAAGCATGATATGGATGTCATGATCGAGACCGGGATTTTTAAAGGGGATTACACCTATGATGCGCTGGTGGATATGCAGTTTGTGAACCATTCCAACAAGTAAGCGGCAGGGTTCATTCTTACCAATACAGGTCTGAAGGGGAGAGAGTCACGATGAAATCTTTAAATCAGCTGATGCTTGGGAGTAAAGCGGCTGTCATTGTCGTTGATGTGCAAAATGATTATTGCCATCCCGAGGGGGCACTGCCTCGAGCGGGATGCGATGTTAGCGGGGTGGCAGCGATGATGCCGCAGCTGCATAGGCTGCTGCATTCAGCCAGAGAGCTGAACGTCCCCGTTATCTTCATTCAGACGCTTCACGAGAAAGCGACGGACTCCGACGCATGGACCACCCGGTCCTCGGGACGTTCGGCTAACGTATGCCGGAGGGGAAGCTGGGGAGCGGAATTTTACGAGGTATCGCCGGAGGAGGACGATATTATTGTCAATAAACACCGGTACAGCGCTTTTGTGAATACAAGGCTGGATTCGGTATTGAAGACGCTGAAGATCGAGACCTTGATCATGACGGGGGTCAGCACCAATGTGTGTGTGGAATCGACGGCCCGGGACGGGTTTATGCTGGATTATCATATCGTGCTTGTAGCCGATGCTTGCGCATCGTATTCGACAACGGCCCATGAAATGACGCTTGAGAATATTGAAGGCTATTTCGGGAAAGTTAGTGAGGTAGCGGAGCTTATCGATATTTGGATGGATCAAATGCCCGAGGAACCGCTGCGGCCGATGTCGACGGCTCAGCCGGCCATCGGCTAGCTTGTCAGAACGTGGTTCTAACAGAGGGAAGCTCTCGAATGCGGGAGCTTTTTCTATGAACGGAACAGAAATTAATGAATAAAGCTGGTGAGTCCTGCATGAATAACAGATCAAGGATGATCGTCCAATATACCATTTGTTTAGGGGCTTTTCTGTCCAATCTGTCGGCCGGCATGTTCAACATTGCGCTTGTTGATATCGCCAGAACGTTTGATTCCACCATCCCTACGGCCCAGTGGATCGTCACCGCCTATTTGCTTGTTATCTCCATATTGCTTCCGGTCATGGGAAAACTCGGGGATATGCTGGGCAGGCGGAAAATCCACAATATCGGCTATTTTGTGTTTATGGCAGGTGCGCTCTGCTGCGCCTTGTCTCCTTCATTAAACGGACTGGTATCTTCCCGAATTCTACAAGGCGTAGGAGCGGCTATGTATCAAGCCACCAATATGGCGCTGATCATCTCCGTGTTTCCGAAGGAACAGCGCGGCAAAGCGCTCGGGCTTATCAGCACGTTTGTTGCCGCAGGCTCGATGGTCGGACCGAGTCTTGGCGGGATATTGATTCAGTGGTTTTCGTGGCGGAGCAATTTCTGGCTGCTGACGGCTGTTTCCTTGATTGCATGGTTGTTTGCCCGGCGCTTCATTCCGAAGGACGAACCGGAAAAAGGCGTAAGCCGATTGGATGTCCCGGGGGCTGCCTTTTTTGCAACATCCTTAACCGGACTGGTTACGGCCGTCAATTTGGGGGCTCAGTGGGGATGGGGTTCATGGCAGGTTGCCGTGCTGTTCATCGTGTTTGGAGCGGGAGCTGCTGCATTCATCGGGTGGTGTCTATCGTCGCGGTGGGAACGAGTAGGGAAGGGGAAACTCCCGTTTATGAAGCTGGATCTGTTTCGGGATACAGGCGTTAGCGTAGGAATCATCATTACGATCATTACCTATATGGCGGCCTTCTCCGCACAGCTTGTGCTGCCCGTGTTTTTGCTGAGCGAGCTGGGCGTTGAACCTGCCACGGCAGGGCTGATCATGATGGGATATCCGTTGTCCCTGATTATTTTCTCGCCGCTGAGCGGGAGCCTGTCGGACAAGCTGGGGACATTCCCGTTATTGTCTGCCGGCCTGCTGGTCATGACGGCAGCGTTATTAGTGCTCGGTTTTGTATCGCCGGCATATCCGATCTTCTTTCTGATTCTGCTTATCGTCCTGCTCGGCGGTTCCATGGGCATGATAACGCCCCCGAACAATTCGCTGGTGATGGGCAGGACAGCCAAAACGGACCTCGGCCTGATCAGCAGCATTTTGGCGCTGTCACGAAATCTGGGGATGATGTTTGGTACGGCGGCGGGGGGTGCCATGCTGGCGCTCCCGGGCCAGTCGGCAGGGGGACTTATAGGATTTCGCATGATATTTGTGCTGAATACAGCTCTGGTTGTTATTGTCTATTTAACGATGATTTTATCCTTTCGGTTCGCACGGCATAAAGAGACGTTATCTTCATAAGGAAGAAGTAAGAAAAAGGGTATCCGCAGGTCTCTTTGAAACCTGCAGGATACCCTTTTCTTATAGATTATGCCCGGTCGAGAATCGTCTGGAGTGTCGTGCGATCCAAACCTTTCACGAGCTTGATCAGAAGTTCTTTAGCAGCTTCGTAGTCGTCCGTGTGGATGATGGACGAAGATGTATGGATATAGCGGGAGCAAATGCCGATGATGGTAGACGGAACGCCGATGCCGCTAAGATGCACTTGGCCTGCGTCTGTGCCGCCCGGCGAGACGAAGTATTGGTATTTGATTTTGTTTGTCTCCGCCGTATCTTGAACGTACTCGACCATTCCGCGGTGAGTCAGCATTGTCGGATCGAAGATGCGGAGCAGTGCGCCTTGACCCAATTGGCCGAACTGGCTCTTGTCCCCCATCATGTCGTTTGCCGCGCTGGCATCCAATCCGAAGAAAATATCCGGCTGAATCAGGTTGGCTGAAGTACGTGCTCCACGCAGTCCGAGCTCTTCTTGGACGGTTGCACCGGCGTAAACGGTGTTAGGCAGCTTCTCGCCATGGAGCGCCTGGACCAGCTCGATTGCCAGGCCAACGCCATAGCGGTTATCCCACGCTTTGGCCATGATTTTTTTCGGATTGGCCAGCGGCGTGAATTCACAGATCGGAACCACTTGCAATCCGGGACGAATGCCAAACGCTTCCGCTTCCGCCTTGTTGTCGGCACCGATATCGATATACATGGTTTTGATGTCGACCGGCTTGCTGCGCTGCGCTTCATCCAGCAGATGCGTAGGAATGGAGCCGACTACTCCGACAACAGGGCCGTTGTCCGTGATGATTTGCAGGCGCTGAGCAAGCACGGCCTGACTCCACCAGCCGCCGAGCGGCTGGAAACGGACCATACCCGCTTCGGTTATGCCGGTTACCATGAAACCGACCTCATCCATGTGACCGGCCACCATGACTTTCGGACCTTCATCGTTACCGCGAAGAACGGCGAACAGACTGCCCAGCCGATCCTGCACGAACTCATCTGTATATGGAGAGAGGGCATCCTTCAACCAGGAACGAAGTTCCCTCTCAAAGCCTGGTGCAGCCGGGAATTCCGTCAAAGTACGAAATAATTCCAGTGTTGATTCATTCATTACGAAATCGCTCCTTTAAAAAAGGTATGTAAGAGTTTTTCCTTGTTCTAGTATGCCCCTATATATCTGAAAAGTCTACAAAACCCGTACCGCTAAAGACACGTCATTTATTAGTAATTGGAACAAGCACCCTGCATCCGGGAAAGGAATACGATGTAGAAACGAAGTGGAATTTTGGTTGTCCGAGGGAAGGAGCAGAGTATGAAGCACCATGGGATTGAGGTAAATGTCTATCATGCCGAAGTCAGAGAACTTCTGCTCATTATGGTTCTGTTCATCCTCCTCGTCATTTTGCTGAAATACATTCTTATATAATGACCGGCTCCAGCAATGATGACAGGCGACTCTTATTTCAGCTTTCAGGGATACTCCTGGAGGCTGATTTTTCGTGTGGGGCAATCTTGGCGTTAGGACAAGCTGTGATTACCACGTGAGAAGGATGATTTTCCAAACATAAAGGGAGTTCATTCAAAGCATAATGATATCGAGTGATATCCATAGCGGCTCTTTAGCCTTTTTAGAGGATTCCATACTTAAATAAAAGCGGAGGTGTATTGAAATGTCAGGCTCTAACCAAAAGCCGAAGTCTGATATCACCACAATGAGCTCGGCGGAATATCAGGCAATTGCCAAAAAGCATGAACCTCCCCGCGCCGTACTTAAAAATTGTCTGCGCGCTTTTTTGGTGGGAGGTCTCATCTGTTTGATCGGCCAATGCATTCAGCGGTTTTTTATGTCCGTATTCGACATGAGCACCACCGAAGCGAGCAATCCGACGGTAGCCGTGCTGATTATACTCTCCGTCATTCTGACCAGCTTCGGCGTGTATGACAAAATCGCGCAATGGGCGGGAGCAGGCAGCGCCGTGCCGGTTACGGGGTTCGCGAATTCCATGTGCTCCGCAGCGCTTGAGCACCGCGCGGAGGGTTTGGTACTGGGGGTCGGGGCCAGCATGTTTAAGCTGGCGGGATCTGTCATTGTATTTGGTACTGTCGCAGCGTTTATCATCGGTATCATTTACGCTATTTTTGGCATCGAGGGGAGGTAACGAGAGATGAAGGTGATCGGCCAAACCTGGCAGTTCGAGAACAAACCCGTCATTATCGGCACGGGGACGATTGTAGGACCTGAGGAAGGCGAAGGGCCACTCGCCGATGATTTCGACTACATCTACGACAATATTGAGATCAACGAAAAAACATGGGAAAAAGCGGAACGAAAACTGCTGGAGGATGCTTCAAGCAAGGCGGTCGAAAAGGCGGGCATCAAGGAAGACCAGCTGCAGTTTTTTGTGGGCGGGGACTTGATGAACCAGATCATCAGCAGCTCGTTTGCCGCAAGACAGTTGGGTGTGCCTTACATCGGCGTATTCGGAGCTTGCTCTACATCGATGGAGAGCCTCGCGGTGGCCTCCATGCTCGTGGATTCAGGAGGGGCCAAGTATGTCATGGCCGGCACGGCAAGCCACAACTGTACGGTCGAGAAGCAGTTTCGTTATCCGACGGAGTACGGATCGCAGAAACCGCCGTATGCGCAATATACGATTACCGGAGCAGGCTGCTCGGTCATTTCGGACAAGGGAGACGGTCCTGCTGTCACGTATGCCACTATCGGCAAAGTGGTTGATCTGGGCATCAAGGATCCGTTCAATATGGGGGCGGCAATGGCTCCGGCGGCAGCCGATACGATAACAAAGCACTTTAAAGACACAGGCCGGCAAGCGAAGGATTATGATCTGATCGTGACCGGTGACCTGGCCTCCGTTGGGCTTCCGATAGCCAAAGATCTCTTGAAACAAAATGATGTCATCATGGACGGTACGGTGTTTGCCGACTGCGGCTTAATGATCTACGACTTGGAAACACAGAAATACGTTAATGCAGGGGGCAGCGGCTGCGGCTGTTCGGCCGTTGTCACGTATGGCCATATTTTGAAACGGATGCGTAAAGGCGAATTGAAAAAGGTGCTGGTCGTTGCAACCGGGGCCTTGCTGTCGCCTCTTTCTTACCAGCAGGGTGAGAGCATTCCGTGCATCGCTCACGCCGTAGCCTTAGAGATGGGAGGATAACACAATGCAGTTTTTATGGGCGTTTATTATTGGCGGTCTGATTTGCGTCATTGGGCAAATTATGATGGACGTTATTAAACTGACACCGGCACATACGATGAGTTCGTTAGTGGTCGCCGGAGCCATCGCCGATGGGTTCGGATTGTATGAGCCGCTTGTTAAATTCGCGGGAGCGGGAGCTTCCGTCCCGATCACCAGCTTTGGTAATTCGCTTGTGCATGGCGCCTTGACGGAACTGGGGAGGGACGGCTGGATCGGGGTCGTGACGGGGATATTCGAAGTCACCAGTGCGGGGATATCCTCGGCCATCATTTTCTCTTTCCTGGCAGCGCTGTTCGTCCGTCCGAAGGGATAAAACTGAATCATCAAGAAGGAAAGGACCCTGGCTTCATGCCGGGGTCTTTTTCTGTTGAGAGGAACAACAAAAAGTTGAATAGGCAAAATATCTCTTCGAATGTACTCCGGGACCTCGATCATGTACAATAGTACTAAAATAAGTATTTATTCCCTTACAGGAGGTTAGTCATACATGCCCGTAAGCCAAGAATCCATGAAAATCATTACCTCGGTGCGAACCAATCTGGAGTCGTGCCTTCTAGGCAAAGAATTTGAGATCCAATTGCTCCTTACGGCGCTGCTCGCTGGCGGACATGTACTGATCGAGGATGTGCCCGGTACAGGAAAGACCCAATTGATCAAAGCATTAGCGAAATCCATGCAGGGAGACTACCGCCGGATTCAGTGCAACCCGGATATTCTCCCGAGTGATATAACGGGCGTTTCGGTATTCCACCCGAGAGATGAAATGTTTTACTTCCGTCCAGGTCCGGTCATGACCAACATTTTGCTGGCGGATGAAATCAATCGAGCGACAACCAAGACGCAATCGGCCCTGCTTGAGGTCATGGAGGAGCGCAGTGTAACGGTGGACGGGGCTACCCACGAACTCCCGCATCCCTTCATGCTGTGCGCGACCCAGAACCCGATCGATTTTGAAGGCACCTATATGCTCCCGGAAGCACAGCTGGACCGGTTTATGCTGAAGCTGAGCCTGGGTTACCCTGATGCTGTCACGGAGAAGCAGCTGATGTACCGTTCACGTGACGGACAACTGGCAGACAAACTTCAGCCGGTGACCCATATGGATAAGATTTCGACTATTCAACGTGAAATTCGCGAGGTATTCATCGGTGACCCTGTCGCCGATTACTTGCTGAATATAACCCGGTCGACCCGCGAGCACCCTTCCGTAATGCTGGGCGCAAGTCCCCGGGCGACGCTGTCATTCATGAATGCCGTTAAAGCCTATGCCTTCTTGCAAGAGAGGGATTACGTTCTGCCAGATGATGTGAAGACGCTGGCTCCATACGTGCTTTCGCACCGGATCATGCTGCGTCCGGAAGCCAGGCTCGACAATGCGAGTCCCGAATCGGTGCTCGAGTTTATACTGCGTCAGGTCAAAGTGCCTGTTCAGATGGGGAGATAGGCATGCGCCGCGCGGTTTCGTTATTTTTGAATGGCATGCAGCCGTCTAGACTCGCAGCGGTATTGGCGGTATGGTGCCTATGTCTTTTGTATGTATTATTTCAGGGGGGCAAAACCTCGCTCATGCTTTTCTCCATGGTCAGCCTTCTGACGATCTATTTGATCGGTGCAGGCTTTGGCGGAGTCAATCGCGTAAAAGCCCAGCGAAGCGTGCTGGGAGGATCGGAGCGCGGAGGAGAACTTCTTCATGCGGGTGAACAAGTCCGCGTGAAGCTGGAGGTCCATGTTCCGGGATTGCTGCCGATGCCCTATATGATCGTGCGTGAAGTATTGCAGAGGCACAACGGCGACTCCTGGTCTTTTGAAGATAGCGTCATTCCGAACCTCCGCGGTGTGGGCAAGCTTGTATTTCAGACCCCTCCGCTTGAACGGGGGCGGTATGCTTTTTCAAAGACGGAATGCATTAGCGAGGATATATTCGGATTAATGGAGCACAAGGGACGCATTGAAGTCCAGACCGATTTCCGCGTTCTGCCGAGAACCATATATATTCCCAAATGGCAGCGAAATATACGGAATTCCAGGTTGGGCGGCACGCATACAACAGTTTCGGCTTCAAGACGGGAAACAACGCAGATCAACGGGGTCCGCGATTATGTATATGGCGACCGGATCTCCCGGATTCACTGGAATGCAACGGCGAAGACCGGCTCGTGGAAGTCGAAGGAATTTGAGCATGAATCCTTTCCCAGAACGATGATCGTGCTCGACTGCACCGCGGACGGATATGATCATGCCCAGCAATTCGAGTTGGCTGTATCGGCAGCCGCGTCGCTGATCGAATATGGTGCCAAGGAGCATGCGGGTACAGGCCTGTTCACGGCTACCCGCGAAGCTCAGATGTTCGCTCCCGCCGATCACGCCGGAGAGCGGATGCGCATGATTCAGCATTTGGTTGACGTGGATTATGACCGAAAAACCAAATTGATTGCTTCCCTGGAGAAATCCTATCGCCATTTTCCAAAAGGGGCCCTGTTTCTGCTGATCAGCCCGATGAGCGGCAAGGACGCTTCGGAGATCATGCGCTGGGTGGAGACCAGGGGAATGAACCCTTGCTTCTTGCAAGTAACCAATTCCAATGAAACGAATAAACGCGATGAATCCATTTCGCTTCTGCAATCCCGGGGGATTTCAAGCTATTCGGTTGCTTCTCTTGACGAGCTTCCGGCTGCGCTGGGAGGTGGTGCATGATGAAGTTATGGCTGGACAAACTATCTACGACATTCTTTAGTACGCTAACGATGCTATGGATCTGGATCATCGGGATGCAGTGGGTGTCCTTTACGGAGACGATATGGCTCTCGGAAACAACAGCCATCGTTATTGCAGCGTTAACCATTACGGCGGTTACCGAAGCGCTGCTGCCGATCAAGCAAGGGTACCGGGTGCTTATCCAGTTTATTTTGATCCTGTATTGTGTATACAGTTTGCTGAAAACTTACGGTAATCCGGTTCCTGCCTTTGGCGCTGAAGGGGCTTTGACCGAGGAAATCATGTATCTTTTTCCTTATTTGTGGTTTGCTATCGCCGCATGGGCCGCTTTTCTGTTCCTTGCGCGGTGGGCCAAAACCAAGGGGCGCGTGCTTTTTGTAGTCGGGATCAACGTCATCGGTTTTGCCGTGCTCGATTCCTTTACGAAAATCGTGCTGTGGGATGAGATCGCTTGGGTTGTCGGAGCGGGGATGGGCTGGCTCGTATCCAGCCATTTTAACCGGTTTCGCAGACGCTTTCCGCAGGGATGGGTCAATTTATCGAAGTATCCCTTTAAGATTATCGCCAACATTTTGGTCATCTTCTCGTTGATCATTGTGGCCGGCGTGAACATGCCGCATGTGAAGCCCACGTTAACGGATCCTTACACGGCGTGGAGAGAGTGGAACGGGGTACCGTTATCCGGCGGCAGTACAACCGGAACCGGAACCCTTATCGATTCACCGTCTGAAAGCATGTCCGGATATGGACGTGAGGACAACGACCTTGGCGGCGGTTTTAATTTTGACTATTCACCGGTGATGTCGATTACCTCGGATGAACGCAGCTATTGGCGAGGGGAAACCAGAGCCGTATATTCGGGAACGGGTTGGGCGGACGGAGCCAGCAGCCGGCGTTCCGGCACGGGCGTGGGCATCGGTGAGGAATTGCCGGGAGAAGCCAGCGCATCCGTTCCTACCAAAACGTTGGAGCAGTCGGTAACGATGCTGAGTGATACGGTGTATCCGGTATTGTTCGGTGCCTATACCGTTCGTCAGTTGGAAAGTATGGATGAGGATATCGATCCGGATCGGCTCAGCTGGCTGCAGGAAGGTGCGGAAATGCATCTGGACGACGTTCGTAACGCGGACTATCCGAAGAGTTATACTTTAACGTCCGAAGTGCCGGTGATTCCAATCGATGAGCTGAGTACCAGAACTTATGATGAACTATATTCCGGCTCAATTGACGATGCTTATATCCAGATGCCGAGAAACTTCCCTGACCGCGTTTCCGATCTCGCCGAAGAAATTACCGCGGGCGGAAATACGCCGTATGAGAAGGTCATGCTCTTGCAACAATATTTATCGAGCAACTTTACCTATACCAACACGCCCGATCTTTCGCGTAAGCAGAGCGATGATTTTGTGGATGCGTTTCTGTTTGAAATCCAGGAAGGGTATTGCGATTATTTCTCGACATCCCTGGTGATGATGACACGGTCGCTGGATATCCCTGCACGCTGGGTCAAAGGCTACGCGCCGGGAAGAATGACGGCTTCGGAGTATGTACCGGCCGATGGTCAAACCTCGATTGAGCCCGGAAACTATACCGTTACGAATGCCGACGCTCATTCCTGGGTTGAAGTATACTTCGGCGAGTACGGCTGGGTTCCGATTGAAGCGACACCGGGCTTCAGCATGCCGATTCTGACGGCCGACACAGACGCTGAGCCTGTCATTGAGGAAGAAGTTGAAGAAGAAGAGAACGAAGAGGACAAGACTACGCCAGCAGCAACCTCTGATCACCAGCAGCCCGGCTGGGTTAAAGTTGTTGTAACGGCCGCGGTGGTTGTTATCGTATTGTGGATTCTGTACATCGTATGGAGAATGCGCATCAGCCTGCGTTTTGCCGGGGCGCGTATTCGGGCAGGCAAGCCGCTGACGGCAGCGGATAAAGTCATTGCCGAAACCGAACGATGGATTCGTTCCGTGCAGCGCAGAGGCTTGGTGAGGCAGGAACATGAAACGCTCCGTGAATCGGTTAGCCGCTGGGTAAGTGCACACCCTGAGCTGGGAGCAGAGCTGAGACCGCTGCTGCAGCAATTTGAAGCCGCTCGTTACAGCCCGGCTGAAGTGAAGGAGGAGCAGTGGCGCTCCGTCCAACAGGATGCTCAGAAGCTGAAAAAGTTCATTAAGAAGGTCCGCATCGTACCCGAGAAACGTCTATCAACCTAATCCAAGAAGACAGACCGCGTGATGGTGGTTGTTGTTGGGTGTATCAGGATAGCTCGGTATGCATACGTTCTGATATCCGATCATTTCAAGACCGCCCGGTCCGCTTCCAAACAGCCGCCGGGTGGTCTTTTGCAGGTAAAGGTAGCGATACGGTAAAAGGGAAGAAAAAGGCTCGTGATTATTTTTACTAAGGAACCGGAATATGGTATAGTTTTTCGTATGAAATTGAGGTGACGAACTTGTTTGAAATGTTAATCCCAAAGCTCCGTGTCAATACGGTTTTTGATATTAACCTAGAGGAATTATATGAGCAGGGGTATCGGGGGATCATTACCGATTTGGATAATACCCTTGTGGGGGCCAAGGCACCGGTAGCCACGCCCGAACTGGTCGTTTGGTTCAAAAGGGTGAAGGAGATCGGTTTCCAGCTTATCATCGTCTCGAATAACCAGCTTGAACGCGTGTCTAAATTTGCGACGCCGCTGGATATCCAATATGTGCATGAAGCCCGTAAACCAAGCAATACCCCGTTTCGCAAAGCGATGAAGATGATGGAGCTCACGCCGGATAAAACGGTTGTTGTCGGCGACCAGATGCTGACCGACGTATATGGCGGAAATCGGCTGGGTCTGTATACGGTATTGGTTATGCCCATCGCCATCAACGATGAGGGGTGGTTTACGCGCCTGGTCAATCGCCGGGTGGAGCGCATCGCATTGACCCGTTTGCGCAAAAAAGGATTATGGATGGAGGAGGAACCGAAATCATGACGTTGCCTACTGGCGGAGAAGACATCAAGAAGTGCAGCGGTTGCGGCATACAGCTACAGAGTGCAGCACAGGACAAGCCGGGCTATTTGCCGGAGAAGGCTTGGGACCGCGACCCGGTTATTTGCCAGCGCTGTTTCCGGATTAAGAATTATAATGAAGCGTCCTCGGTTGCCGTAGACCAGGATGAGTTTTTACGGCTGCTGGGACAGATCGGCGGCAAGAACGCGCTTGTCATTCATATCGTGGACCTCTTCGATTTTGAAGGGAGTCTTATTTCGGGACTGCAGCGGTTTGTCGGCAACAATCCGGTGATTCTGGCCGTTAACAAGACCGATCTTCTCCCGAAGGTCACCAATTGGAACAAGGTTCTCAATTGGGTGCAGAAGCAGTGCAAGGAGCATGGACTGAGAACCGAAGACATCGTGCTCTGCAGCGCGAAGAAGAATCAAGGCTTTGAGCGGCTGCTGGAGACGGTTGCGCATTACCGAGGCGACCGGGACGTCTACGTGGTTGGCGCCACGAATGTGGGTAAATCCAGCTTGATCAATCGTCTGATCCGCGACTACAGCGATCTGGATCAGGAACTGACCGTTTCCCGTTATCCGGGAACGACGCTGGACATGGTCAATATTCCGCTGGACGACGGCCGGTATATTATCGATACGCCAGGCATCGTGTATCCATGGCGCTATAGCGAGCTTGTGAGCCGTGAGGATTTGGGGACGGTCATGCCGGAGCATCCGCTGAAGCCGATGGTATACCAGTTGAACGAAGGACAGACGCTCTTCTTCGGAGGTTTCGGCCGTTTTGATTTTCTGCAAGGAGAGCACCAATCCTTTACTTGCTTTATCAGCGGCAGATTAGGCATTCATCGGACCAAGCTGGAACGGGCGGATTCGTTATTCGCCGAGCATGCCGGAGAGCTCCTCTCACCGCCGACCAAGCAACGAATTGAAGAACTGCCGGAGTGGACAAGACATGAAATCCGTATTCCTAAGGGGACCCGCCAAGACGTGTTTATCTCGGGGCTCGGCTGGATCAAGATCAATGGTGAACAAGGAGCGCTCGTGGCGGTTCATGTACCTAAAGGAATCAAAGTTCTGTCGCGTCCATCCTTGATATAAGTGTTAACATCGCTTTGGTACACCGCCCGGTTTATCATGGGAGAGATAAGGGAGAAATGAAAGTGAATCCAATGATCGAGCGTGATTATTTGCTCCTAGGCGTAATGGGGGACCCTATCGGTCACTCGAAATCACCGGCTATGCATCATGCGGCCATTACCGCCCTGGGTTTGTCAGGGGCCTATGTACCCCTTCATATACGTCCGGAGGGGCTTGGTGACGCCATCCAAGCTGTTAAAGCGCTGGGATTCCGCGGAGTGAACGTAACGATCCCGCACAAGGTGGAGGTTATGAAGTATCTGGATGTCGTCGATGAAGGGGCGCGGCGCATCGGTGCCGTGAATACCATCGTCAACGACAATGGCAAATTGACCGGTTATAATACGGACGGCATCGGCTATGTTCGTTCATTAAAGGATGAAGCCTGCCCCGATCTTAAGGGAAAACGCATCGTCGTCATCGGCGCCGGCGGAGCGGCCAGGGGGATCATCTATGCTCTTACCGGTGAAGAGCCCGAGAAGATTTCCATAGTGAATCGGACATCCGACAAAGCGCTGGCATTGGCCGAGGAGTGGAGTGCGCTTGCCGACTTGAGGGGATACGGAGAGGATCATGCCAGAGAGGCATTGTCGGATGCCGATGTCTTGATCAACACCACCTCGGTGGGGATGTTTCCCCGGGTTTCCGAGCTTCCCGTTCCAGCGGAATATATACCGGAAGGGATCGTTGTCAGCGATCTGATCTATAATCCGTTGAAGACCGAGCTGTTACGGGAAAGCGCGCTTCGGCAATGCACGGTGCATGGCGGACTCGGAATGTTCATCAACCAAGGGGCGTATGCATTCGAGTATTGGACAGGTCTGACGGCGCCCGTACAGGCTATGAAGGAAGCGGTTCTGACCAGCTTCCAATCCGAGGTTTAATATCTTGTTTATTGATTAATGCTTATGCAAAAGCTACAATATAGCTTTCGACAAGCAGCAGGCTTTAATAATTGAATATTTAAGGAGTAATGACCAAGCATGTTAACAGGAAAGCAAAAACGACATTTACGTTCGCTTGCGCATCATCTGGATCCGCTGTTCCAGGTAGGCAAGGGAGGCAGCAATGAGCATCTGATCCGGCACATTTCCGAGGCGATTGAGAAGCGGGAGCTCATGAAAGTATCCGTGCTTAACAACTGTCTCGAAGATCCCCGCGAAATCGCCGAGGAGCTTGCTGAAGGTGCCGGGGCGGAGCTGGTTCAGGTTATCGGCAAGACGATCGTGCTTTATAAGGAATCGAAAGACCACAAAACCATCGAATTGCCGTAAAGGAGCCCTGATCGCTCCAGCTTGGCGGATATAGAATAACTCTCTTATTAGGGGAGGTGAACCCGGATGAAGGTAGGGATAATGGGCGGAACCTTTGATCCCATTCATATCGGGCATATGCTCGCAGCCGAGTGCGCGCGGGACGCTTACGATCTGGAAGAGGTATGGTTTATGCCCAGCCATATTCCCCCGCACAAGGAAGATGCCGGCGTAACCGGCCTGATGAGGCTGGAGATGACCGCGGAGGCTGTAGCCGACCATCCATCTTTTCGTACATTGGATTGGGAAGTGAAACGCGGCGGCGTATCCTATACCGTAGACACGGTTAGAGAGCTGCGGGACACGTATCCCGAGCATGATTTCTCGTTCATTATCGGGGCGGATATGGTAGCGTATCTTCCCAAGTGGAACCGGATCGGGGAGCTGGCGGAAATGCTGACTTTTATTGGGCTTAACCGTCCCGGAACCAGACTATCGGTGGAGGATCTGCCTGATTTCCTGCAAAAGGTGGTAGTGACAGCGGAGATGCCGCTGATCGAAATATCCTCCACCCTGATTCGGAGCAGAGCCGCGTCAGGCTCGTCCATCCGTTATATGGTGCCGGACCGTGTATACGATTATATTGTTAGGAGCGGTATTTATGGAGTACAGCCGTGAAGAACTCATTGAAGCGGTATCCTCTCAGATGCCGGCAAAGCGCTGGGAGCACACCAAAGGCGTAATGGAAACCGCGGTCATCCTTGCGAAGAGGTTCGGGGCCGATCCGGTTAAGGCGGAATTAGCCGCCATCCTGCATGATGTGGCCAAATACTGGCCCGTGCAAAAGCTTCATCAAATGATGGTGGAGCACGCGCTCTCCGAAGAGCTGCTCCATTACGATAAGCAGCTTTGGCATGCTGAGGTCGGTGCGTTCGTAGCGGAGCACGAATATGGCGTGACGGATGCGGAGGTGCTTGATTCCATCCGTTACCATACGTCAGGACGCATAGGCATGACGCTGCTTGACAAAGTGGTCTGCCTTGCGGATTATATGGAACCGGGACGGGATTTCCCCGGCGTGAATAATATTCGCGAACTGGCCAACCATAGCCTTGAAGAGGCGCTTGCAGCCGGTTTTGATTCGACGATCGGACATCTGCTTTCGCGCAGACAAATCATTTTTCCGTTGACGGTACAAGCCCGCAACGATCTAATTAAGCAATTGGAGGCGAATTCATGACGTTGAAACCGAATGAATTGTTAAATGTGGCAGTAACTGCTGCTGAAGATAAAAAAGCGATGGATATCGTGGTCCTGGATCTCAGAGGAATTTCCCTGATCGCCGACTATTTTGTCATTTGCCACGGTAACTCGGATACACAGGTGCAGGCAATTGCAACCGAAATCCGTAAACAGGCTCATGATGCGGGAGTAGCTCTGCGCGGACTGGAGGGAATGGATGCAGCCCGCTGGGTACTGATGGACCTCGGAGACGTGATCGTTCATATCTTCCATCGCGATGAGCGCGAATATTACAATATCGAGCGACTGTGGTCGGATGCTAAAGTGGTGGAGAACGTATGAGTCTGATTGCCGGCACATTAACGAAACTCGTCGTTTCCAGAGAAGTGTCCCCTTACGGTTATTTTCTGGATGGCGGAGATCGGGATGTGCTTCTTCACTATTCGGAGCTCACGGGTAAAATTGAGCCTGGGGATACGGTAGAGGTCTTTATATTCTTCGATACGGAAGACCGCCTGGCCGCAACGATGAAGAAGCCTTACCTTACGCTGGGCGAAACCGCTAAGCTTGAGGTGGCGGACGTTCATCCGCGCCTTGGCTGTTTCCTCGAGATGGGGCTTGGCAGGCAGCTTCTGCTTCCGATCCGGGAATTGCCGGAGATGCGGGAGCTTCACCCGCAAGTGGGAGATCATGTGTTTGTCATCATGGAGCATGATAAGCAAGGACGACTTCGCGCCAAACTCGCCGGAGAACAAGAGCTTGCTCCGCTTGCGTTCCATGCGCCTGAATCGTGGAAAGGGCAATGGTTCACTGCCTTGGTGTACAAACCGCTCCAGATGGGGACGTTTGTCATCATCGATGGCGGTGTGATCGGTTTCGGCGCAATCGGCATGATCCACTCCTCGGAACGGACGCGCATGCTGCGGCTTGGCGAAGAGGTGAAGGTCCGGGTCAGTCATATCCGGGAAGATGGCAGGGTCAACCTGTCGATGGTTCCGCAAAAAGAGATCGGCCGGACGGATGATGCAGACCGGCTGCTTGCTTTTCTGAAGGAGCGTCCGGGCCATGCGATGCCGTATTCGGATGAAACGCCGCCCGACATTATCAAGCAGCGGTTCGGCATTAGCAAATCCGCCTTTAAACGCGCGCTGGGCAAGCTGATGAAGGACGGTTTGGTTACGCAAAAGGACAGCTGGACGTACATGGTCAATCAAGAGGAGAACTCCGGTTCAAACGAATAACCCGGCAAGGTAGGGGAAGCTTCTAAGGAAAGTGGTGTCATCATGTTGTCTTACCGCAAGTTTGCTTACGTATATGATCAACTCATGGAAGACATGCCGTACCCGGATTGGATTCGCTTTGCGAGAACCGCCTGGGATAAGCACGGAATGCCAAAAAGCGTCGTTGAGCTTGGATGCGGGACGGGCAGTATCACCATTCCGCTTGTAAACTCCGGTTTCGAGGTAACAGGAATAGATCTGTCGGCAGATATGCTCTCGGTTGCCAGACGCAAGCTGGAGGGTACACCCCAGGGGCATCGATTGTTCCGGGAAGGCAGCGTCCGCTGGGTACAACAGGACATGCGTTCGTGGGAGCTGCCCGAGCAGGTGGATTCCGTCATTTCATTTTGTGATTGTGTGAACTACCTGCTGGAAGAAAAAGACATACGCTCCGCTTTTGCCAGGACTTACAACGGTCTCAAGGATGGCGGCACGTTCCTGTTTGATGTGCATCACCCGAACACGCTCCTACGATACGACGCAGAACAGCCATTTGTGCTGGATGAACGGGAAGTATCCTACATTTGGACATGCGACCTGGATGAACGCCGGATGGAGATTGAACATCATCTCTCCATCTTTGCGCGGGATAACCAAGATCCTACGGTCTACCGTCGCTTTGAGGAAACGCATGTGCAGCGGGGATATGAACCGGAATGGATGAAGGTCGAGCTGGTTAAGGCCGGATTCCGGGATGTGAAATGTTATGCCGATTTTGAGTGGTTGGAAGCGGGCCAGGATGCATCCCGGCTGTTCTACGTTGCCGTCAAATAAACGAATATCCTTTTTGCGAGAAGCATTTTCTTTTGTCTGTACAGACGAAAGAAAATGCTTCTTTTCTTTGTGTAGGGATTCATTATATTCAAAGACATTTCTTTTCTGCTTTATTTGACTGTGGTTAAGGTTCATTGGAAGGGATATGGGTTTGCTTCCAGGACTGTGCTACGATGAGGGATAGATAAGATGAACAGAAATGAGAGCGCTATCTAAAAGAATGATTCTATGCATCCGGTACGCTCTGAATGTCAGTATTTGAGTTCAATGATGGTCAAATGATGCATAAGCTAGTTCATTAGGTTAAGAGAGGATGAATGAGTCATGAAACTGTCCGTATTCACAGTCGCAACCCCTGATTTACAGCCTGAGGAGTTGGCAAAAGCCGCGGCGGATGCCGGTATTGAAGGGATCGAATGGCGCTTTAAAGAGATTCCTGCCGATGCTGCCGAGGAGAAGCCTTCCTTCTGGCGGCATAACCGCTGCTCCATGGATCCGAACGGCACGCAGGAGGATTGGCTCAGGTTTCAGCAAGCAGCCGACAAGCATGGACTGCGCAGTCTGGCGGTCGTTCCTTATCTGACCTGCGGTGATGTGGAAGGGACGGAGAAGGTCATGCAGGCGGCCAAGCTGATCGGAGCCTCCTTTATACGCGTGGGTATTCCGGGATATGACCGAAAGCGCAATTACAACGAGCTGTACGACCAGGCGGTCCGTTACCTGCATGAGGTACAGGATCTCGCTGCGGCTTACGGTGTCAAGGGAGTGGTGGAAACGCATCATCTTACGATCACCCCGAGCGCCGGACTGACGCACAGGCTTGTATCCCACTTCAATCCGCAGCATATCGGCGTGCTGTATGATCCGGGCAACATGGTCCATGAGGGTTACGAGAACTACCGGATGGGCTTGGAGCTTCTTGGTCCCTACCTGGCTCATGTCCATGTAAAAAACGGGGGTTATCGCAAAATGCCTGCCGAGGATGGTACCTCTGCGGCGTGGTCCGGGGAATGGGTTCCGCTTGACCAGGGGGCCGTGCCATGGAAGCAGGTCATACAGGATCTGCAATCGGTTGGTTACGAAGGTTACTACGGAATCGAAGATTTTAGCGGAACGTTTGAGTCCAGGGAAATGCTTCTTCGTTTTGCCGAGCAGATGAAGCTGTGGTCAGAGCAGAAACAAAACGCGTAGGTCACTTTTGAAGGAGGCTACAGATATGGATCAGGTAAGAGTAGGGGTTATTGGACTGGGGATGGGTTTTTCGCATGCCAGAACGCTAGCGTCCGGGCGGATCAAGGGCGCGCGGCTTAGCGCGATATGCGATCTGAATCCTGCCAAACAGGATGAAGCGAGGGAAACGCTGCCTTCGGACGTGAAAATATGGAGTGATACGGGCGCTATGATCTCATCGGGGGAGATCGATGCAGTCATTATTGCGACGCCCCATTATGCCCATCCTCAAGTGGCGATCGAGTGCCTGAATCATGGACTCCATGTCCTGATCGAGAAACCGGCAGGCGTTTACACGAAGCAAGTACGGGAAATGAACCGCACGGCTGAAGCCAGCGGCAAAGTATTCTCGATTATGTACAACCAGCGCTGCAATCCGCTGTACAAGAAGCTGAAAGAGCTCATAGAAGACGGTGAACTCGGGGAGATCCGGCGGATGAACTGGATCATAACGAATTGGTACCGGTCCCAGAGCTATTATGATTCAGGCGGATGGCGAGCTACCTGGGCTGGTGAAGGCGGAGGGGTGCTGATTAACCAGTCCCCGCATCAGCTGGACCTCTGGCAGTGGACGACCGGCATGATGCCAAAGAGAATTCGTGCATTTTGCGCCTTCGGCAAGTACCGGAACATCGAAGTCGAAGATGACGTGACGGCTTATGCGGAATACGAGAATGGTGCTACGGCCGTGTTTATTACGACAACGGGTGAAGCGCCGGGCACTAACCGATATGAAGTGACGGGGGACCGCGGAAAAATCGTCATCGAGGACGGCAAGCTTACCTTCTGGCGCCTCCGTGTGCCTGAGCCGGAATTCAATCGGCAGTTTACCGGGGGCTTCGGCGAACCGGAATGCTGGAAATGCGAGGTCCCGATCTGGGGGGATAATCCGCATCATAGCGGCATTATCCAGAACTTTGCGGATGCCATTTTGCATGGAACGCCATTGATTGCCCCGGGTGAAGAGGGAATCCATGGATTGACGCTGTCCAATGCCATGCATCTGTCCACCTGGACCGACAATTGGGTTGATCTGCCTCTTAACGAAGACCTGTTTTACGAAATGCTGCAGGAACGGATCACACATTCTTCCGCTCAGAAAACGGTCAAGGAGATCGGGGCGGTGGATATGAGCAAAACGTTTGGATCCTACTAAATTATAATCGGGGGGCGCGTGGTATGGACCGCAGTAATGGAATGCTCTATGCGCCGGTGGGCAAAGCCCAGCCGGTGTGCAAGCCCGGAGAGTTTATGTTTGCCGCCATGTCGCTGGAGCATGGCCATATATACGGCATGTGTAACGGATTAATCGAGGCCGGGGCGACGTTGAAGTGGGTGTATGACTCAGACCCCGCGAAGGTTGCGGCTTTTTGCAAGGCTTATCCGAGTGTAACGGTCGCTTCGTCCGAGGCACAAGTGCTTCAGGATGCGGAGGTTCATCTGGTAGCGGCTGCCGCCATTCCTTCGGAAAGATGCGAGCTTGGCCTGAAGGTCATGTCGCATGGCAAGGATTATTTTACGGATAAAACGCCTTTCACCACGCTGGAGCAGGTGAACGCAGCTCGCGCGAAAGCCGAGGAGACAGGTAAGAAGTACATGGTCTATTACAGTGAACGGCTGCATGTGGAGAGTGCCGTCCATGCAGGAAGTCTGATCCAGGACGGGGCAATCGGGCGAGTGGTGCAGGTGATGGGAACAGGACCGCACCGATTAAATGCGCCCTCCCGTCCGGACTGGTTTTTCCGTCATCAACAGTACGGCGGCATTCTGTGTGATATCGGCTCCCACCAGATTGAACAGTTTTTGTTTTATGCGGGCTGCCGCGATGCCAAGGTGCTCAGCAGCAAGGTGGGCAATTATGCGAATCCGGAGTACCCGGAGCTGGAGGATTTCGGAGATGCAACGCTAGTGGGGGACAACGGGGCCACGAATTATTTCCGTGTCGACTGGCTGACACCTGGAGGCCTTGGCACCTGGGGCGACGGAAGAACCTTTATTCTGGGCACAGAAGGATACATTGAGCTTCGCAAATACATCGATATCGCAAGGAATCCGCAGGGCGATCATCTGTACCTGGTTAATGGCGAGGGAGAGTTTCATATGGAGCTTCGAGGCAAGGTAGGCTACCCATTCTTCGGAGAGCTTATCCTCGATTGTCTGGAACGTACGGAACATGCCATGTCCCAGGAGCACGCCTTCAAAGCCGGAGAGTTGTGCGTGATTGCCCAAAATGAAGCCGTGCGCATTCCATAAAATCATATATAATAGAGAAAACCCCGTTACGTTGAGGGTTATATAACTCCAAAATCGCTAAAGGGGCGATTCTCTAGATGACCTCATCTTCCCATATGATGCCGGGATTTGATCGCATGCAGCTGCAAGCGCCGTTTGATCTGATCTATTACAATGAACGGCCGTTGTCGGGCGGGCAGTTTCATTCGCATGCTTTTTATGAGATTTATTACTTTCACGAAGGACGCTGCACTTATTTGATCGGTGATTCCATTTTTGCCCTGAAGCCGGGGGATCTGCTCCTGATGAACGGGCTCACGCTCCATTGTCCGAATGTAGAGCCTGATTCCAGATACGTCAGAAGCATTCTGCATTTCGATCCTGCCTGGATTTGCAAGGGGCTTTCGGAGACGGCCAGATCGATATTGCTGGACCCCTTCGAAACGCTGCGTAATCATCGCATGACACTGACAGGGGCAAACCGTGACGAATTCGAAGGGATGCTGGCCGATATACATCGTCTCTCGGCATCCACGACCGGTTTTCGCCAGGAGCGGATGACCTTGCGTATTCAGGAGATGATGTACGTCATCGCGGACTGGTGCCAGGACGCTGTGCAGGATCAGGACTCCATCTCCGAGAAAGAGCGGCATGTCCAGCATGTCGTATCGTTTGTCGAGGAAAACTACATGCATGATCTGACGCTGGAGCGAATCGCCCGCGATATGCATATTACGAAACACTATTTATCCTCCTTGTTTAAGGAGGTTACCGGAACGACGGTGTTTAAATATTTGTATCACCGGCGGATTAACCAAGCTAAAATTTTGCTCAGGCTCCACCCGCATCTCAGCATCACGGAAATCAGCCAGGCATCAGGTTTCAAGCATTTGGCTCATTTCAGCCGGATGTTCAAGGCCATGGTCGGGACGACGCCGGAATATTATCGCAGAAACGGTGAAGAGCTTCCGTTGACTTGATCGGACTTTTTGGGTATAATAGCCACATTAAAACGGTAATATGAACGCGATGATGAGGATCAATCGTTCCACTTTCGATCATGCAGAGAGCCGGTGTCTGGTGAAAACCGGTTGACGATAGGGATGAACTCGCCTCGGAGCAATGGTGTTAACCCGGCCGCTGGAGGGCTGTATTCCGGCAGATTCGGCCGCTGAAGCACCGTCGTCTCATCCGCGATAAGGATGCAAAGGGAGTGAAAGGCAAAGCATGCCTTTGGCTAACTAGGGTGGTACCACGGGAATCAAACCTCTCGTCCCTAGCGATCAGCGCTATGGATGATGAGGTTTTTTTGTTTTTTGGGCAATGGCATAGGCCTTGTCTCTCGACTGTGAAGGAGGAGCAATGAAGTATGACGGACAATCAACCAACCGGCCACGGCTACCAGCCGCAGGCCATCGAACCGAAATGGCAGCAATACTGGGATGAGAACAAAACCTTTAAAACGGAAGATTCATCATCCAAACCGAAATTTTACGCACTGGATATGTTTCCGTACCCATCAGGCGCAGGCTTGCATGTAGGACATCCGGAGGGGTATACAGCGACTGACATCGTGTCCCGTTACAAGCGGATGCGCGGATACAACGTGCTTCATCCTATGGGATGGGATGCTTTCGGTCTGCCAGCGGAGCAGTATGCAATGGATACAGGCAAACATCCTCGCGAGTTTACCGTGCAGAATATTGATACGTTCCGCCGCCAGATCAAATCTCTCGGCTTCTCGTATGATTGGGACCGTGAGATCAGCACAACCGATCCGGAATATTATAAATGGACCCAGTGGATCTTTATCCAGCTCTATAAGCGCGGTCTTGCCTATGTGGCTGAAGTGCCGGTGAACTGGTGCGAAGCGCTCGGTACCGTGCTTGCGAACGAAGAGGTCATCGACGGCAAGAGCGAACGCGGAGGCCATCCGGTCGTACGTAAACCGATGCGCCAATGGATTCTGCGTATTACCGAATATGCGGATCGTCTGCTTGAGGATCTGGATGAACTGGACTGGAGCGAAAGCCTGAAGGATATGCAGCGCAACTGGATCGGCAAATCCACAGGCGCTGAGGTCTGTTTTGACATCGAAGGTTACGATGGTCATCTGGAGGTGTTCACAACCCGTCCGGATACGCTGTTCGGGGCAACCTACTGCGTCCTGGCGCCGGAGCATGACCTCGTCGATAAAATTACGCCAGCCGATCAGCGTGAAGCCGTCAAGGCTTATCAAGATCAAGCAGCCCGTAAAAGCGACTTGGAGCGGACGGATTTGGCCAAGGATAAAACCGGTGTATTTACGGGTGCATACGCCATCAATCCGGTAAACGGCGCTAAGGTGCCGATCTGGATCGCGGATTATGTGCTTGCCGGCTACGGAACGGGGGCCATCATGGCGGTTCCGGGTCATGACAGCCGCGACTGGGAGTTCGCGAAGCAATTCGGTCTTCCGATTATTGAAGTCGTTCAGGGTGGAAATGTCGAGGAGGAAGCATACAGCGGCAGTGGCGCGCATGTGAATTCCGGCTTCTTGAACGGGTTGGACAATGAAGCGGCTATCCAGGCGATGAATGAATGGCTGGAAAAAGAGGGCAAGGGCAAAAAGAAGGTAACTTACCGTCTGCGCGACTGGCTGTTCAGCCGTCAACGCTACTGGGGTGAGCCGATTCCGATTCTGCATTTGGAAGACGGAACGATGAAGACCGTGCCTGAGGATCAGCTTCCATTACTGCTGCCGGATGTGGATCAGATTAAACCTTCCGGTACCGGCGAATCGCCGCTGGCTAACGTTACGGAGTGGGTGGAAACGGTAGATCCCGAAACCGGCATGAAAGCCCGCCGCGAGACCAATACGATGCCGCAATGGGCCGGCAGCTGCTGGTACTACCTGCGTTACATCGATCCCCGTAATAATGATGAATTGTGCTCTAAGGAGAAGCAGAAGGAATGGCTGCCGGTTGACCTCTACATCGGTGGTGTGGAGCATGCGGTGCTTCATTTGCTGTATGCGCGCTTCTGGCACAAAGTATTGTATGACCTGGGCGTTGTCGATACGAAGGAGCCTTTCCAGAAGCTGGTCAATCAGGGTATGATCCTGGGCAACAATAATGAGAAAATGAGTAAGTCCCGCGGCAATGTCATCAATCCGGATGATATTGTGAACGAATACGGTGCCGACACGCTGCGCGTGTACGAGATGTTCATGGGGCCGCTGGAAGCGACCAAACCATGGAACACCAATGGCGTTGAAGGAACACATCGTTTCCTCTCCCGGGTATGGCGCCTGTTCATCGGGGACGACGGTCAATTGAACCCTAAAATCGTGGAAGGCGAGGGTACGGACGAATTCAAACGTACGCTGCACAAAACGATTAAGAAAGTAACGGAAGACTTTGAGCATATGCGCTTTAACACAGCGATCAGCCAGCTGATGGTATTCATCAACGAGGGATACAAGACGGAAGAGCTTCCGCGCAAAGCGATGGAGAACTTTGTTCAGCTGCTTTCCCCGCTGGCCCCTCACCTGGCTGAAGAGCTGTGGAGCCGTTTAGGCTACACGGAGAGCGTAACCTACGTGCCATGGCCGGAGTACGACGAGGCTTGGACTGTAGAGGCCGAAGTTGAGATTGTCGTTCAAGTTAACGGCAAAATCGTAGAACGTGCCAAAATCTCGAAAGACATGGACCAAGAAGCCATGCAACAACATAGCCTCTCCCTTCCAAATGTCAAGCAGGCGCTGGAAGGAAAGAGTATTCGCAAAGTCATTGCCGTACCGGGTAAACTGGTCAATATCGTGGCCGGTTAATCGTAAAACCGAAGGCAGCATCCAGTTTGGCCAAATCCTCCTCATACTTGTCGTGTGTGGTTTTGATCAATTGGTAGAACAATCCGTCCAGGTTTGAATCCAGCAGTGCCAAAGCCTGGGCCGTGATGCCTCCGGGAACCGCCACCCGCTCTTGCAGCTGTTCGGGGGAGAAGCCCTCCTCCGTTAGCAGCTTGCCGGTGCCAAGCAGCATTTCACCGGCTAATGCATTCAGGGTCCTGCGGTCGATTCCGGTCATTTCAACGGCAGCGTCAATCCATTTTTCCATGAATAAACTTAAAAAAGCAGGCCCGCAGCTGGAGAAATCGGAAGTGATTCGCGTGTGCGATTCCAGTATCTCGAGCGGCCTGCTGATATAAGACAGGAGGCTTTCTATAAGCTGCCTGTCTTCTTCTTTTATTCGGGAACCATACATGCATAACGATGCTCCGCCTCCAGTTAAGTTGGTGATGCTCGGTATGATTTTCGCCACCTTGCAGGGCAGCGATGATTCCAGATGGATCAATTGGACCGGACTCGTGATGGATATCGCGATTTGCCGGGCTTCAAGCCGGTCTTTGATTTCGCTGATGACCGATTTGAATTCGAGCGGCTTGATACATAGGAATAGCAGGTCGCTCTGAGAAGCCGTCTCCGTGTTACAGCTGCATACCGTCAGACCGGGATGGCGTTTTGCCAGCTGCAGCGGCTTTTCAGGGCTTCGGTTGCTGACCCGAATCTGCTCAGGCAGGAGTGCGCCCGATTGAATGAAGGCATCGATCAACAGACTACCCATGCTGCCCGTACCGATAAAACCGACCTTCATGTGTATGTTCCCTCCTTTCGCGCTTTACGGCAGAAATGTACCGTCCTTACGTTTAATGTATGCGGGGAAGATGCCGATTCATGACGGTTTTTCATGCGATTTCGGTGGGGAAACCGAAGAATATTCATGGGTTTGTACCAGATGAACTTTAATGTTAAGGAGGGGTCATAGATGAAACGGATATCTTTAGGTTGGAGTCTAGCCGCGACGATTGCCGGCTGTGGGTTTATCTTGTTTGCCGGCGGTACGGATCGGGGGATCGAGGGCTGGCAGCCGCTAAACGATCAGTTGGAGCAGGTGGTTGCCATCGAAGACAATGCGGGTGTGAAGACGTCCGGGGCTGATTCCCGGCATAAGAATGTGGAACAGGCTGAAGCCTCTGCTGAAGCCGGAACAGATTCGAAGAATGCTGCAAAGACCGCTCAGGCTGGGCAAATCGAACCTGCAAGTAACGTGAAGGACCCCATGCCAAACCACGACCAAGGTGCGGGAGGGAGCAGTATAGCAGATCATACGGCTCCTTCTTCAATTTCTGCCCAATCTGCTTCGTCTTCAGTTCCGCCTCAGGCTGAAGATGTCGGTCAGCAGTTACAGCAACAAGCCCCTGTTAACCGTACAGCACAGCCACCAGCAGCTCCGGATTCATCCGGGTTGATTAATGTCAACACGGCGGATGCTGCAGCGCTTATGGAGCTGCCTGGCATTGGCGAAGCGAAGGCCAAGGCCATTATCGATTACCGGAATCAGTTCGGTCCATTTCGAAGTCAGGCTGACTTGATGAACGTAAAAGGCATCGGGCCCAAAATGCTGGAGAAGATGAAGCCTTACGTCGGACTTTAGCTATGTGCTACAATAAAGGGGATATTGATAAGGAACAGGTGACAGATGATGAGTGCAGATCAACGTAAAGATTGGGATACTTATTTCATGGATATTGCCTTTATGGTTTCTACCCGCTCTCAATGCCCGCGGCGTCATGTCGGTGCGGTGCTGGTACAGGGGAAGAAACTGCTCGGAACGGCTTATAACGGTGCGCCGATGGGAGTGCCTGATTGCTCGGAAGCGGGTTGTATGATCGCTGAGGATTATGAATTGGTTGTACAGGACGGTAAGGAGAGCATGGTGAAGAAACAGCGCTGCATCCGGACTATTCATGCCGAGCAGAATCTGCTGCTATTCACGGACCGGATCGATAGGGAAGGCAGTACGGTGTACGTGACGGATGAGCCCTGCTGGACCTGTGCGAATATGCTTGCCAACAGCGGCATTGTCGAGGTTGTGTTCCACCGTCCTTATCCGAAGGATTCGGGCAAGGTGTCCCGCATGATGGAACAGAAGGGGATTTTGTTCCGGCAGCTTGAAGCGTATGAGCCGCCGCGCGAAACCTTGATGACGGTAGCGGAATGATTCATGAATATAAGGTTATGGAAAAAAATGAATAGAAAATCACAGAGGAAGGACCTTTGACTGCGATATGCAGGCAAAGGTTCTTTTTCATTTAATGATGAAGGGATTTGTTCAGATCATGAAGCGAAGGCCGTTACTTGTGTTTACCGTGTTTTGGGTAATCGGCAGTGGTGCCGCATGCCTGTACGATGGATGGAGGCTGGCCTTGATTGCTGCCGGGCTGATGCTCATACTGCTTGCTGTATGTCATTGGGCGGGGGCGGGGCGTCTTTTTTCACTCTGCATGCTGTTCTCCTTGTGCGTGTCGGGTACTTACTGGGAATGGCATGACGCGGTGAATGTAAGTGATTTCGAGCAGGTCCTCTCCGGGGAGACATCGACGGATACCGTTCCTGTTACTGCGTTCGGTGTAATCACATCCCCTATAGAAGCGGATGGTGACCGTGCGGATTTCAATGTTTCACTGCATCAAGCTGCTCTCACGCTAGCCGAGCCTCCAGCGTCGCAAAAGCAAGCGAATCCGGATAACGGCTCCATGCTGAAGACGGATGATATCGTGAGGGTTCAAGTAAAACTTCTGGACAAAAAGGAGCTGGAGATCGTTAACCGTTGGCAGCGCGGGGACCGCATCGAGCTGACGGGAGAGTTGCAAAAACCTGGAGAAGCCCGCAATTTTGACGGATTTGATTATCTTCAATATTTGCGAACCCAGAACATTCATTGGATGATCAAAGTGAAAGGCTCTGAACAAGCGCAGGTTACCCCGCCTGAAAGCTGGAAATTAGGCCATATTCTACGATGGACTGATGCCGTTCGCGAGAAGCTCGGGGGCAAGCTGGATCAATTGTACGACGGAATCCATGCAGGTTATATGAAGGGACTTGTCATTGGCAATCAGGATGATCTGGATCCCGATACGTTTATGGAGTTCTCGCGTTTGGGATTGACTCATATTCTTGCGATATCGGGCATGCATGTGGCTGTGGTTGTGGGATGCCTCTTATTCGTATGCACAACCCTTCGAATGACGAGGGAGACCTCGCTGACTGTGGTCATGTGGCTGATTCCCGTATATGTCCTGCTTACCGGGGCGAGTCCTTCTATCGTCCGTGCCGGCATCATGGGGATGATCGGTTTGTATGCCGCACGGCGGCGACTTTTGAAGGATGGACTGCATATTCTTAGTGTTGCCGCGCTCGCTATGCTGCTGTGGAACCCGTATTTTCTTGTAAACGTCAGCTTTCAGTTGTCATTCATCGTGACTGCGGGCTTGATGATATTCGTACCGAAGCTGATGCCGCTGCTGACATTCTTGCCCCGCTGGCTTGCGGGAACCGTCGGAATCACGGTTGTAGCGCAGTTGATCTCCTTTCCCCTTACCATTTATTATTTCAACCAAGTGTCGCTGATATCGGTCTTTGCCAATTTGATCCTGGTTCCGGTTATTAGCCTTGTGGTTCTTCCGTTAGGAATGGTGTCTTTGCTGATGGGGTGGATATGGATGGGAGGAGCTAGCTGGTTGGCGGCTGTAGTGGAATGGCTAAACCAAATAACGTTCCGAATCGTTGAATGGATGAATGGTTCATCCGCTTTTATGACATTGTGGCCATCCCCGTCGTTAGCCTGGATTCTGTGTTATTTTGTTGTTCTGTATTCATTGCTGTCCATTCTGAAGAAGAGATCCGGAAGTCGCCAAGAAGAGCGGAGCGGGTCGGATGATACCGTTCCATTGGCAGGACACGTACCCTTGGATAATAAAAGAAGCTTGTCTGGGGCAACCGGCATGTTTCCGCTTGTGGATCAATGGGCCGGTGCGTTGCGATGGAGAGGGTTTCTTCGCGCCAGTGATTATATCGAACGCTACGCAGCGAGAACTGCGATCGTGCTGCTGTCCGGAGCTTTGGTTTTTCTGCTGTACGGCGGCTATCAATCTCCATCTATGCACGGAGCGGGACTCGTGCAATTCCTGGATGTGGGACAAGGGGATGCGATATTGGTAACAACACCTGAAGGCAAGCACGTACTCATTGACGGTGGTGGAACGGTGAATTTTCGGAAGGAAAAGGATGCCTGGAAGGAAAGGAAGGCTCCATACGAGGTGGGAGCGAAGGTGGTGGTTCCGTTGTTGAAAAAACGGGGCGTGCACCAGCTTGAGGCTGTCATCATGACCCATGGAGACCAGGATCATATAGGCGGTCTGCAGGCGGTTTTGCAGGAAATCCCCGTAAAATCGGTTGTGTTCAATGGGACCTTGACCGAATCCGCCACCTTCAGAAAACTGATGTTAACGGCCGTTCAGCAGGGCATTCCCATTTACGAAGCAGGAGTTGATCGGGAAGTATGGAAGCTTGACAGTCATACGGAAATACAATTTTTAGCACCTGTTTTCCCGGAAAGTGGAGAAACGATAAAACCATTACCGTTGATTAAGGAGCAGAATCATGCTTCACTAGTATTTGTCCTTCAGATGAACGGCAGTCGGTTCTTATTTACAGGTGACACGGACCAAGCCGCCGAACATAAAATATTGCTGCACCTGGAGGAACGATCTCCACAAGATGATTTAGTTTCACGGGGTGCTGCTGCCGATGACCGGATCGATGTCATGAAGGTTGCCCATCACGGAAGCAAAACCTCGACATCCGCGCTATGGCTGAATGCATGGAAGCCGAAGGCATCGGTTATTTCCGCTGGCGTCAACAATATGTACGGCCACCCTCATCCGGATGTGGTAGGCCGGTTGGAACGTTCCTCGACGCTCATCTATCAGACCAACCTTCAAGGTGAAATACAGATGAGGATCAAGGAGGGGCAAATTGAGACGCGTACGAAGCTTCCGTAAAGGCAGCCGCTGTCCTTGGGACATCGATTCGTAGTATGATCTTTTATAGGAAAATGCAGCGGTGACTATCATCTTTATATTTGGTATAGTTAGATGAAGTTTCTAAAAAAATAATAGGTTACATACTGCAACATTTTTTTTATTCTATCCGTCTGTATGTATGCAGGGAGAGGGGGATCCACTGTGGTGGAGCAGGGACTCATAAGAGCCGCTCAATCGGGCGATCGCGACGCTCTAATCACCCTATTGCGAGAAATTGAGCAACATGTTTACCGAACTGCTTATTATATTTTAAACAATGAACAGGATGCCATGGATGCAGCCCAGGAAGCACTTATACGTGTATATACGAAGATTAACTCCTACGAGGAGAAGGCTCAGTTCAAAACTTGGGTCCAACGGATTGTCACCAACATATGCATTGATAAATTCCGCAGGACCAAGCCGACGGTTTCCATCGATGAACATGATCTGGTGTTTCGGGATAATCTCGATGTAGAACGGGAAGTGATGTCGGGATATTTGGCCCAGGATATTCAGGAAGCCATTAATCAACTGCCGGATCATCATCGCACGGTCATTGTCTTAAGGTATTTGCAGGATCTATCCTACAACGAAATTGCTGATTGTCTGAACCTCCCGCTCAATACGGTGAAATCCTATTTGTTCAGGGCCAGGCAGCAGCTGCAGAATATGCTCCAAGAGCATCAGAAAGGTGGTGTATCAGGATGAATTGCCAAGAGGTGGTGGAACGTATGCACCGGTATTTGGACCGGGATCTCACTTCGGAGGAGACGGCCCAAATGTACCAGCATATTGCCGTGTGCCCCATGTGTGCGGAGACCTTTAATATATTGAAATCATTGAACAGAGAGCTTGAGGATCTTCCGGCCGTAACCCCGCCTGTCAGTCTGGTAGACGCTATCATGCCTAGACTGGATGCCATCGACCGTGATCGCCAGAACCTTGTTGAACCTCCAGTCGTGAAAAGCCAGGAGCCAGCCGAAATGATGCCGGAAATGCGGCGTCCGCGACGTGCGGGCAGCTGGTTAAGCACGATTGGCGGGAGAACTGCTATCGGGGCCGCCGCGGCTGTACTTATTTTCGGCGTAGCGATCTTTAATCATGAACCAAAGATGTTATCCGATGCGGAGATTCCATACGAAGAGGCAAGCACGACCAGCGCCGGGGCGAATGAAGACTCGTCTGCGATGCAGAGTCAGGAAATGGCTCAGCCGTTCGCTGCCGATGGCGGCACGGAGACGGGTGGCGAATCGAATGAGGGAAACGATTCTTCCGCAAGTCTGCGGAGTTCGCCATCGGAATCGTCATCGGAAGCTAATTCCGACACTGCCCCGGATGATACGAAGGCAACACAGGAGCCATCGGATGCGGCTAACGGCACCAAAAAAGATGTCACAGCACCCGATACTTCGGTCCAAAAGAAAGATGATGGGGAACCTCAAGTGTCAGACCAACCTGCAACGAGCAACAATGAGGTACCAAAAAACAATACCACAAGTTCGTCTGACCCTCCCGCCAGTGAACCGGAGCAGGGCTCTGAGACCATGGATGCCCAGACTTCGCCTACGGAATCGGCAGATACCTCGTCAGAGATGGTGCCTCCAATTAGCGATCCTTCCGGCGATGCAGGCACGGGAAGCACGGAATCATCCGACAGGTCAACCGGATCGTACCAAGGACTGGCGATGGTACCGGAACAGTGGTCGTCCCCGGACGGTCTCTACCGAGCTTCGCTTGAAGCCGATCATCTGATTATCTATCGTCTGCCATCGGGAAGCCAAACTTCGCCAGAGGCGGTTGAAACGGTTGAGACGATTCCACTCGGCGGAAGCTGGGTATCCGGTCAATGGTCGGAGGACGGCTTAACGTTTAAGTACAAGGTGCAGACCCATAACGAATTGGTTGAATCCGTCTATTCCGTTGAGAAGTCTCAGCCACCGGCGTCTACGGGGCAGAAGCAGCCTAAACCATAGAAATGTTCAGAGATATATACAATCGGTGCACCAATGCCGGGAGATATGAATACACTATATATTAGAGAGAGCATGATACCAACTACCGTCGTATGACCGGCGGCGAGGTGTTTCTAGAGCATACTTGCCGGCGTTTATATAGATGTGTTGGGACGAAGGGACCTTGCCGCTGCCAAAAGCCGAGGTCTCTTTGTTTTCGTATGGGCGATGTCATTTTTATGCTTGTCGTCTATCGCATTCAGGCACTCTTTTTTGGTATAGTGTACAGAGTAGAAAGGGGGGACGCCGATGGATGCCAAAGCGGCGGCCAAGGCGGTTAAGCAGGGAGATGTGTCTGCCGTCTATTTGTTGTATGGCAGCGAGAAATTTCAAATGAAGGAATTCGCCGAATTTCTGGAAGCCCAGCTGATCCCGAAAGAAGACCGTGATTTTGCCCTTGTTCATATGGATTTAGGGGAAGTTCCGATTCAAACGGTTATTGAAGAAGCGGAGACGGTTCCTTTTATGGTTCAGAAAAAATTGATCATGGTGAGGGATACGGCATTTTTTACCGCAGCAAAAGATAACGGGAAAGTGGATCATCGTCCAGAGGCTTTGCTGGATTATTTGACCAATCCTGCTGATTATAGCGTGATTGTCTTTATGGTTGGACAAGAAAAGCTGGATGAACGCAAAAAGGTAGTCAAGGCAGTCAAGAAATCGGGGGTTGCTTTGTCCTTTATGCCTTTGGGCGGAGAGGATTTGATTCGTTGGGTGGACAAGCAGGTGAAGAAAAGTGACTGCACGCTGCGGGAAGGTGCGGCAGAGGCGATCGTGCGAAATGCGGGAACCAGTCTTCAGGCCTTGTCAGGCGAGATCGAAAAGCTGTGTTTATATGCCGGTGCTGGCGGAGCGATTGATGTCGCAACCGTGGATATGCTGGTGGCGCGAAGCACGGAACAGAATGTGTTTGCGCTAGTAGAGGATATTGCGAATCTCCGATTGGACAAGGCGCTCGGCATCTATTACGAGCTGCTGAAGCAGCGCGAGGAGCCGATCAAGATTGCGGCGCTGATTACCAGACAGTTTCGGATTATTCTGCAGGTGAAGACTCTATCTACCCAGAGCTACTCGCAGCAGCAAATTGCTTCCCAGATCGGATTGCATCCCTATGCGGTGAAGATTGCGGGCGAGCAAGCCCGCAAGTTTGAGACGGCACGCCTTGAAGGTATACTGAACCACCTGGCGAATCTGGATTACCAGATGAAGACGGGGGCCGTGGATAAGGTGCTGGGGATTGAATTGTTTCTGCTGCGGCTTGGGGCTTAACATAACATATCCGCAACAAGTTAAGAGCGTATGGCCGCGGGAGCAGTCGTACGCTCTTTTTCTCGAGAGATCAGAAAAGTATGTACTTCAGAGGCTTACCAACTTGATCTCGCAAGAGAAAAATCCGCTATACGCGGTTGTCTACCGAGAAGAGTACGTCGATCAACATACCACAAAAAGCCCTGAGCAGCGTGAACTGTTCAGGGCTTTTTCCATGTCGTATTCAACAAACGTTACTTACGCCTGGGACGTAAGAGCGTTCAGTCTTTTCGCCAGACGGGACTTCTTGCGGGCAGCTGCGTTCTTATGGATCAGGCCCTTCGTAACGGCTTTATCAAGCTTCTTGGAAGCAGCTTGGAAAGCAACTTTAGCAGCTTCGATTTCTGTACCGTTCAACGCTACGTCAGCAGTTTTAACAGCTGTGCGAAGCGCGGATTTTTGAGAAATGTTAAGCGCGTGGCGTTTGTCACTTGTCTTTACACGTTTAATCGCGGATTTGATGTTTGGCATTACATTCACCTCCTGTAAGGCATTTCAATAGAGCGAAATGATTCACAACTTAAAATATTTTAGCATGGGGGTGGACAAAAAGCAATACTCATTCGGACTTCTGCATAATCTCTCCCCTACTCTCGCACACTACTAGCAATATGAGGAGGAGTGTGAATTTATATGGATCTGGATCTGCAAAAATATTCGGTCCGAACGGACCTGGCGGTGGAATCAAGAGAACTGGCGGGAGGCAAAGGCAGTGCGCCCATTCCTGGTGTGATGGAGGACGTGGTGCAGGAGGACGGAATCAAGATTACAAGGCTGGACGTGGAGAACGATGCAGCCTCTAAGCAAATCGGAAGAGTAAAGGGCCATTATGTCACGTTGGAGGTGCCCGATCTTCGCAAGGGTGATACGGGGCTTCAGGATCAAGTGTCTGTTGTCTTCGCCCGTGAGTTTGAGGCATTCATGTCCCGGATCGGGATCGGACCCAAGGCAAGCGTGCTCATTGTCGGGCTCGGCAACTGGAACGTGACGCCGGATTCCCTGGGACCGCTTGTGGTGGAGAACGTGATGGTCACCCGTCAGTATTTCGAGTTGATGCCGGATCGCGTGGCGCCAGGCTATCGTCAGGTCAGTGCCGTAGCGCCAGGCGTGCTCGGTCTGACAGGGATTGAATCAAGCGAAACGGTTCAAGGCATTGTGGAACAAATCCGTCCTGAGCTGATCATCGCCATTGACGCTCTAGCTTCGCGTTCGCTGGAGCGGGTGAATACGACCATCCAGATTGCGGATATCGGAATCCACCCCGGCTCTGGCGTCGGCAATAAGCGCAAGGGATTAACGCAGGAGATTCTCGGGGTCCCCTGCATTGCGATCGGAGTTCCGACCGTCTGCTATGCTTCCACCATCGTTAATAACGCGATTGAGCTCATGAAATCCCATTTTGGCGAAGGCGCGCCGGAGACGGGCAAAATTATGGGCATGCTCCATGATATACCTGAAGGTGACCGCCTGGCGCTGGTGAAGGAAGTTCTGGAGCCGCTGGGCCATGACCTTATCGTAACGCCCAAGGAGATTGACGAATTTATAGAGGACATCGCCAATATCGTGGCAACCGGCCTGAACGCAGCGCTGCATGAGGCTGTGGATCCAGGGAATGTAGGCGCGTACACGCACTAACCCGGTATAAAAGCTCCGAATCTATCGGAGCTTTTATATTTTTCATGGATCTAGTTCTATCGATTCTCCCCGGTTCATAGATTTGAAATATAAGAGATTACGAAAGTCGCGGGAACGGCGGAATGATGGCCGTTATAGCTCCCGGCGAACCGAGGAGGACATCGTTATGAACAATCGCAAGTTTCGCATCTGGAATATTGCCAGACTGAAACGAAAGGTTATGGAAGGTCTGAGCATGGGTCGAACGCTCGTTATATTGATGCTAGGCTCTCTTATATTTTTTATTTTGCTAGGGCTCGGAGGGATGGCGGAACAGCGGATGAATTCCTCGCCCGTATCGTCAATGAAAGGGTTGGCGGCTTCGTTATCCAGCCATTTTTTCATCGATATGATCGGCATGGAGATGCCGCATATGACGGCTTCCAAAGAAACCTCAAGCTTCTCCGGCGAGAAAATGTCGACCTTCGTCTTTGAACTGCTTACGAGCGTGAACCCCAGGGACCCGAAAAGCCTTCTTGCGGGAGAACTGCCAGGCATGAAGGCAAACCAACCGGTACAGCTGTCTCACGGCTCCGGTAACGAGGATGGGGAGGCACCGGCGGATTACCGGCCGGATCCAGCGGAGGGGCAGGCGGAAGGCGATCCTGCCGATGCCGGGGAAGAGCCGCCGCAAGGCGGTCGGGGAGATATCGGCAATGAAGGCAATGGCGAGGATGCCCCGGATCAGGGCACGGAGGACGAGCCGGGCAGTAAGAATGAGCCTGGAAACACATCTAAGGACGGAAAGTCCACGAATGGAAAGAAAGCCGTTCTCATCTATCATTCTCACCCACAGGAAGCATATAACCCGCTGCTCTCGCATCCATCTGACAATCCGGGGGCTGTATCCCCGAGTAAAAACGTCATGCTGGTAGGAAGCTTTCTGAGTAAAAGACTTGAAGCCAACGGAATTGGCACCCTGCATGATAAAAGCGACTACCAATCTACCATCGAAGGGTACAATTACAACTTTTCTTATAAATACTCGCGCCAGATGGTCATGGAGGCCATGTCCCAGAACGACGGCATTCAATACCTGATAGATATTCATCGGGATTCGCAGCGCTATAAAAAAACGACGGCAACCGTCAACGGCGTTAACTACGCCAAGGTTTACTTCATCATCGGACATGCGAACGAGAACTGGAGACAGAACGAGGCGTTTGCAAGCAAAATCAATGCCAAGCTGGAACAGTCCTATCCCGGGGTATCCCGGGGCGTGTGGGGCAAATCGGCGGATCAAGGGAACGGGGAATATAATCAATCCCTGTCACCGAACAGCATCCTGATTGAAATCGGCGGCATCGATAATACGAAGGAAGAATTGCAGCGGACGGCTGAAGCGTTGGCGGACATCATTGCAGATGTGTACTGGCAGGAACAAGAGGCGGAAAAAGCCAGTGTGAAAAAAGAAGATGATCAAACGAAGAAGCAGTCCGTTTCGGCGGCACCCAAGGGCGGAAGCAAAAAAGGTACGGAGGATCAAGCAGCCAAAGCAGGTTAACAGCCCGGCGGCAACTGCGGAGCAAGCGTGAACGGGTAAATCGGGGAGGGACTCAGTGATGTCAAGAATGGGAAAACGGTTGGTGGCTCTTATCATATGGACAGGCATCGGCATATTGGTCGGCATGCAGCTTGGCGGGGCAAAGGCACCAGTACCGGGAGACGGTACCGGAGCCGTGCAAACTGTGCAGCAAGACCATATTCTGAATCCGCAAGGCGGGGCTGCCCAAGGGAATGGATGGGGAGGGACACGCAAGAACCCTCCCGCATCAGAGTCCGCTGTTCTAGAACAAGACGCTCGTAAGACACTGCCAGAATATGAGCCTATGCCTAGCGACATCCTGCTTCCCGAACGCTCGCAGCCGCCTGCCGATGTGCTTGCCGACAAGACGGCAGGACTGCTCCAGCAGCTGTCTGACAAAAGCATACGCTGGGTCGTGTCGATGTTCGGATCGATCACGGAATAAATTCACCTTTATTCTCAGCATTGCTGTGCATCCCCTCAACTGGTATAATAAGTTGATTCAAACATCTGGTGGTTGTTGGGGGTTAGGCATGACAGACGTACAAGTTAGACAACAAAAAATTCGTAATTTCTGTATCATTGCACATATAGACCATGGGAAATCGACGCTTGCTGACCGTATCTTGGAATTTACGGGGGCATTAACTTCGCGTGAAATGCAAGAGCAAGTACTGGATCAGATGGATCTGGAGAGAGAGCGCGGGATTACCATCAAATTGCAGGCCGTTCGCCTGAATTACAAATCCGATGACGGCGAGGAGTATATATTGAACCTGATTGATACTCCAGGGCACGTCGACTTTACGTATGAGGTATCCCGAAGCCTGGCCGCTTGTGAAGGCGCGCTGCTCGTAGTGGATGCTGCACAGGGAATTGAAGCGCAGACATTGGCCAACGTATATTTGGCACTGGATAACAATCTTGAAATTCTGCCCGTCATTAACAAAATTGACCTGCCAAGCGCCGATCCCGAGCGGGTGAAGCAGGAAGTTGAGGATGTCATCGGACTGGATGCCAGCGATGCGGTGTTAGCTTCTGCCAAGGCGGGTATCGGAATCAAGGAAATTCTGGAGCAGGTGGTTCAGAAAGTGCCTGCGCCAACAGGCGATTCGGAAGAACCGTTGAAAGCGCTGATTTTCGACTCCCATTATGATCCTTATAAAGGTGTCATCGTATATGTGCGCGTTATTGACGGAAGTATTAAAGCCGGCTCCAAGATCAAGATGATGGCCACCGGCAAAACCTTCGAGGTCATTGAGGTGGGGGCGTTTAAGCCGCGCATGTCCATCGTGGACGAGCTTAACGTCGGAGATGTCGGTTTCATCGTGGCTGGCATCAAGAGCGTTGGCGATACGCAGGTCGGCGATACGGTAACGGATGCCAAGCGTCCGACGGCCCAGCCGCTCCCGGGTTACCGCAAAATCAACCCGATGGTATTCTGCGGTCTGTATCCAATCGAAACGTCAGACTACAATGATCTGCGCGAGGCGCTCGAGAAGCTGCAGCTTAATGATGCATCGCTAAGCTTCGAGCCGGAGACATCCAGCGCGCTCGGATTCGGTTTCCGTTGCGGATTCTTGGGCCTGCTGCACATGGATGTCATTCAGGAGCGGATTGAACGCGAGTTTAATATACCGCTGATTACAACGGCGCCGAGCGTGATTTACCGCATTACGCTGACGAACGGGGAGCAGATCCAGATCGATAACCCGTCCCATTATCCTGAGGTCGGCAAGGTCGATTATGTCGAAGAGCCTTATGTTAAAGCAGGCATTATCGTTCCGAACGATTACGTCGGAGCGATCATGGAACTCTGCCAAAATAAACGCGGCGAATTCGTAAATATGGAATACCTGGACACAACGCGCGTTACCATTACCTATGAAATTCCGTTGTCGGAAATCGTGTATGATTTCTTCGACCAGTTGAAGTCGAGCACCAAAGGATATGCTTCGTTTGACTACGAGCTGTCCGGGTACCGTCGATCCAACCTGGTCAAAATGGATATTTTGCTCAATGCCGAGCAAGTGGATGCCTTGTCCTTTATTGTGCATAAGGACCGTGCATACCACCGCGGCCGGGCGATTTGCGAGAAGCTGCGCGAGCTGATTCCTCGTCAAATGTTCGAGGTGCCGATTCAAGCTTCTGTCGGTACCAAGGTTGTGGCCCGTGAAACGGTTAAAGCGATGCGCAAAAACGTTCTTGCCAAATGTTACGGCGGTGACATCTCCCGTAAACGGAAACTCCTTGAGAAGCAGAAGGAAGGTAAGAAGCGGATGAAGCAAGTCGGCAGCGTGGAAGTGCCGCAGGAAGCCTTCATGGCGGTACTGAAAATCGACGACAAGTAATTTTGCCTAGGAATGGCAGGCCTTCGAGGTAACGGGCTGGGCTGGTCCTACGGATATAGTCTGATGAAGTAAATGATGGGGAAAGCCGATTCTCGGCTTTCCTTTCTTTCATTCCAAGAGGCATCGCGTTATAGTAGAGAAGGAACTTCTGAGAAGTTACTTAAAGAGGTTGTTCAAAAAGTCATCTTTTGATCACGAAGCAGCACATGAAGCTAAATCGACATCGAATATTGAATTCAGCCGGGCCTTCCGGTGCTCACGTAGGTTTTGCCTACGCTCCGCTCCTCAGTCCCTAGCTTCATCCAACCTTCTCGGTGCTGAAAACCTGACTTTTTGAACTCGCACTTAAAGTAAGTCATGCTAGAGGTGTACATGAGGGGGCAAGAAAAGAATGACGGCAAACGATCAACGGACGGAAGCGGTGTACATTCACATTCCGTTTTGTACCAATAAATGTTTTTACTGCGACTTCAATTCCTATGTATTGAAGGATCAGCCGGTGATGGATTATCTGCGGGCGCTGGATAAGGAGATGGAGCTGACCGTTCAGGCCAACCCGCCGGGACGAATCAAAAGCATTTTTGTAGGCGGCGGGACCCCTACGGTGCTGAAGCCAAATGAAATGGAATACTTCCTGCAGAGCGTGAAGCGCCATTTTCCGGAATGGTCCGATCGTATTGAATTTTCGATGGAAGCGAATCCCGGCACCACGGATTTGGAGAAACTGTCCGTCATGCGCGAAGGCGGCGTGAACCGGATCAGCTTCGGGGTGCAGGCCTTCCAGAACAGCTTGCTGACCGGCATCGGCCGGATTCACGATACGGATGATGTGTATCGAAGTCTCGAGAACGCGAGAACGGCAGGCTTTGATAACATGTCCATCGATTTGATGTTCGGGCTCCCGAACCAAACGCTGGACATGCTTGCGGAAAGCGTGGATAAGGCGCTAGAGCTTGGACTCCCGCATTATTCAATCTACAGCTTGAAGGTTGAAGAAAATACGCTGTTCCATACGATGTACCAGCGAAACCAGCTGCCGCTTCCGGATGAGGAGGACGAGCTGAATATGTATCTTCTATTAATGGAGCGGATGAAGGCTGCCGGATATAAACAGTATGAGATCAGTAATTTTGCCAAACCCGGCTTTGAGAGCCGGCATAATATGACGTACTGGCGCAACGAGGATTATTATGGCTTGGGCGCGGGAGCGCACGGATACGTCGGTCGTCAGCGCCATGTGAACATTAAAGGCGTCAACCCATATAATGAAGCAGCGAATCAAGGACTTCCGCGATTGGAGAGCTTTGAGGTATCAAGGGAAGAAGCGATGGAGGATTTCCTCATGGTCGGGCTCCGAGTGCTGGATGGCGTCTCGCGCAGCCGATTCCGGCAGCAATTCGGGACTTCCATGGAAGAAGTATTCGCCGGCCCGCTGAATAAAATGGTAGGTGCGGGACTTCTCGACTCCACTGATGACGGATATAAACTGAGCAGTAAAGGCATTTTGTTCGGCAACGATGTGTTCGCCGAATTTATAGGCAGCTTGTCAGCAAATTAATCTATTGAACTTATATGCGCTCTGTTGTATATTTATTCATAACATGACGGAGCGTGTAAAGGGGAGACTGACACCATGTCGGCGGTATGCAGAAAGGCGAAGTTAGAGGATGTCGAGCCGCTGTATCAGATGATTCAGGGTTATGCGGAAAAGGGGATTATGCTGCCCCGGTCCAAAAAAGTGCTGGAGAAACAAATCGGGGAATTCGTTGTAGCCGAATCCGAAGGGAACGTGATCGGCTGCGGTTCGTTGTGTCAGCTGGGAAATGATCTGGTGGAGATTCGTTCACTCGGTATCTCTGATGGATATAAAGGGCAAGGAATCGGCTCCATGCTGGTGGACTCCCTTCTGGAAGAAGCGAAACGTCGTGAGCTTCCGAAAGTGATGGCCTTGACGTATGAGGTATCCTTTTTCATCAAAAACGGCTTTGCCGTCGTGGAGAAGGAGATTTTTCCGGAGAAAGTATGGACCGACTGCATTCACTGCAAGAAGCAGCATGCATGTGACGAAATAGCTGTTCTTAAAGTACTGAACTGACTTGACAATCCTCAGGTCGGTTTGGTATTTTTGTTATATCGGTTAGCACTCGATGGCGATGAGTGCTAACGAAAGTGAAAATAAGCAGTCAGCAAGGAGGGGAGCGACATGTTAACAGATCGTCAACGCATGATTTTGAATGCCATTGTGGATGACTATATCCGTTCTGCCGAACCGGTTGGTTCAAGAAGCATTTCCAAACGCGGGGATGTCGGATACAGTCCGGCAACCATTCGTAACGAGATGGCTGATCTGGAGGAACTCGGCTTTCTGGAGCAGCCTCATACATCAGCTGGACGAATTCCGTCACATAAAGGATATCGTTATTATGTTGATCATCTCACGTCGTCGTTTTCCTTGAACCCTGCGGAACTGCATATGATGAAATCCTTTTTTGCAGAAAAGCTGAACGTGATGGAGCAGATGATACAGCATACAGCCGGCATTCTGTCTCAGATGACTAATTACACTTCCATCCTGCTGGGACCGGAAGTTTTTCATACGTCTTTGCGTCACTTCCAGCTTCTTCCTCTTCATGAGGATCAAGCGGTAGCCATCATCGTAACCAGCACAGGGCAAGTCGAGAACAAGATTGTTTCGATTCCGCAGGGTGTATCCGTTTCGGATCTGGAGCAAGTGGTAAATCTTCTGAACAAGAAGCTGGTCAATGTGCCTCTATATAAACTCAAGACCCGTTTGTATACGGAGATTGGTGAGGAAATGCAGCGGCATATTTCACATTATGAAGATCTCATGAGTATGCTGGATATCGCCCTCAACAATGAACCAGACCATCGCGGCGTATATCTCAGCGGCACGACCCACATGCTGAATCAGCCGGAGTTCAAGGATGTTGATAAGGTAAGGGAAATTTTCGAGCTTCTGGAGCAGACACCCGCGCTGATGAAGCTCATGGCCCCTGCTCCCGGTGAGCATGGTGTCCAGGTGAAGATCGGTACGGAGAATACGCATGAAGCGATTTCCAATTGCAGTTTGATCACTGCGACTTATTCGATCGACGGAAAAGCGCTAGGTTCGATTGGCATTCTCGGTCCTACAAGAATGGAATATGCACGGGTGATCGGCATCTTGAATGTGTTATCCCATGACCTGACGAAGCTGCTGTCACACTGGTACAAATAAAGGAGTGAGACAGATGAGCCAAGGACAACATAGCCAAGTGGACGGAGATGAACGTTATTCTACGCTATTGAACAACAGTAATGCCGTCCGGGCCGTCACGTCCGCTGTAGAAGGCACGCTTGGTCCCAAGGGGCTCGACGTGATGCTGGTGGGTCCCCGCGGCGAAGTGGTCATTACCAATGATGGGGTGACGATTCTGGATAAAATGGATGTCACCCACCCGGCAGCGCGCCTTCTCATTCAGGTGGCACGAGCGCAGCAGGAGAAAATCGGCGACGGAACCACAACCGCTACCGTGCTTGCAGGCGCACTTGTGCAGGAAGGAGTCTCCCGCATAACCCGCGGGGTGCCTGCTTCCAAGGTGGTGGAAGGACTGCGTCAGGGAATTGAGAAGTCGATGCAGCTCTTAACCAAACGGGTTCGGCAGATTGACGGATTGGATGATCCGCTTCTGGAACGGACGGTGTACGTTGCGGGGCGGGAACGGAAGGACATCGTGGAGCTGATTATGCAAGCCGCGCGGAAAGCCGGAATCACCCGTCTTCAGGACCCATCCTACTCGCTTGCAGACAGTATAATTGCCCTGGAGAATGCCGAGAATGAAGTGTTCGAGGGGGTACTGCTCCGGCAGCGGCCGATCTTCGCCCGCGAGTCCAAGTCTTATGACGATGCAAAAGTGTTGGTGCTGTATGATTCTCTTGAGCCGGATGAGATTGATGATGAGGCGCTCACAACCGAAGCCGGATTTGCGCAGTATATGGACCTCCGAAAAGTGTTCGCTTCCGATTTAGAGAGATTGTCCGAGCTGTCCGTAAAACTCATCCTGCTTGAAAAAGGCATCCATCCGGATGCGGAGCAGTTTTGCCTGGATCACGGCATAATGGTGGTGCCGCGCGTGTCACGTGCGGATCTTCGCCGGGTAAGCGATATGACGGGATCTACTCCCGTACGCCGTAAGGCGTTACATAAAGACTCGAAGGAGCTTGCGGCCCTTCTGGGTGATACCCCGCGTGTCGCTTATGATGAAGGCATCGAGAAAATCAGGCTGGCCAGCGGTAGCCAAGACCGGGACCGTATCGTGACGGTCATTGTTGGGGCAAGCACTTCGGAAGTAGTAGGCGAGGCGGCCCGAATTGCGGGAGATGCGGCCTCGGCACTGCAGGCTGCCGTTTCCGGCGGTGTCCTTCCGGGTGGCGGGACAAGCGAACTCGCGGTGTCCTACGAGTTGGAACGAATCCGGGAGGCTCAGAAAGGCATGGAAGCCTTCGGCATGGAAGCCGTTTCGGCGGCGCTGCGCAAGCCGATGTCGCAGATACTTCTCAATGCCGGTTACAATCCGCTCGAGAAGATGGAAGAAGTTCGAGCAGCGCAAATCCGTGCAGACTCGGATTGCATGGGCATTGATTGCGACAGCGGCCGGGTTGTGGATTATGAGGAGCTGGGCGTGCTGGATCCGGCTCCGGTCAAACTTCACGGCCTGCGGGCAGCCGGCGAAGTTGCCGCAGCCGTGCTGCGGATTCACCACGTGATCAAGATGAAAGAAATAGGCGAATAACGCTTAAAGGATAAAATGAATCACAGACAGTCTGTTTTATAATATGAAGGAGGTGAAGGCGTCTTGAATAATGAGCATAAGGATGCCGTTCAAGATACAGTTACAGAAGAAACGATGGAAGAAACTTTCGAAAACACGCCAAACTCGGGTGAGAGCAGGTCTGCGGAGGAAGCCGTAAATCCCGAACAGGAGATTCCTGTAACCGAGTCGGCTGATGAAGCCGGATCAGCCGAGCTTGAGAAGCTTCAGGCCGAGGTGCTGGAGCACCAGCAGCGTACCCTGCGAGTACAAGCGGATTTCGATAACTTCCGTCGTCGCACCCAGAAGGAGAAAGAAGATCTGGGCAAATATGCTTCCTCCAAACTGATTACGGAGCTTCTGCCTGTCATCGACAACTTTGAGCGTGCCCTTCAGGCATCCGAGGAGAATCCGGAGTTTGAATCCTTCTCCAAGGGAGTCAGCATGATCTTCCGCCAGTTGGAATCGGTCCTCGCTACCGAAGGCTTGACGGCAATGAAGAGCGTAGGCGAGCCATTCAATCCGGAGTATCACCAAGCGATCATGCAGGTGGAAAGCGATGAATACGAGGAAGGCATCGTGGTTGAGGAAGTGCAGAAGGGGTATATGCTAAAAGATAAAGTATTAAGACCTGCGATGGTTAAAGTGAGCATGTAAGCGACTTTCGATAGTCGTTTATCATATAAAAATTGATGAAGATCATGCGAGGATTCGCGTGAATGAATAAGGAGGAAAATTTTACATGAGCAAAGTTATTGGTATCGACTTAGGAACAACCAACTCCTGCGTAGCCGTAATGGAGGGTGGGGAAGCAGTAGTTATTCCGAATCCGGAGGGTGCTCGTACGACTCCATCCGTTGTCGGATTTAAGAAAGACGGCGAGCGTATCGTTGGGGATACAGCGAAGCGTCAAGCGATCACCAACCCGGATCGCACCATTATCTCCATTAAGCGTCATATGGGTACAAATCACAAAGAAACGATCGACGGCAAAGACTACACGCCGCAAGAAATCTCTGCCATCATTCTGCAGAAGCTGAAATCCGATGCGGAAGCTTACCTGGGCCAACCTGTAACCCAGGCGGTTATTACGGTTCCTGCATACTTTAATGACAGCCAGCGTCAAGCGACCAAGGATGCCGGTAAAATCGCAGGTCTTGAGGTTCTCCGTATCGTCAACGAGCCAACTGCTGCTGCATTGGCTTACGGCATGGAGAAATCCGAAGACCAAACCATCCTGGTATATGACCTTGGCGGCGGTACATTCGACGTTTCCATTCTGGAATTGGGCGATGGCTTCTTCGAAGTAAAAGCAACCAGCGGGGACAACCAGCTTGGCGGCGACGACTTTGACCAAGTGATCATTGACTACCTGGTAGCCGAATTCAAGAAAGAGCAAGGCATCGATCTCAGCAAAGACAAGGCAGCCGTTCAACGTCTGAAAGACGCTGCGGAAAAAGCGAAAAAGGAATTGTCCGGCGTACTGACAACTACGATTTCGCTGCCGTTCATCACGGTTGCTGACGGCGTGCCTCAGCATCTTGAGATCAACCTGACTCGTGCTAAATTCGAAGAATTGTCTGCTTCCCTTGTAGAGCGTACGCTTGGCCCGACTCGTCAAGCGCTTAGCGATGCAGGTTTGACAGCTAACGATATTCATAAAATCGTCCTTGTCGGCGGTTCCACTCGTATTCCTGCCGTACAGGAAGCGATTAAGAAATTGACAGGCAAAGAGCCTCACAAAGGCGTCAACCCTGACGAAGTGGTTGCTCTTGGAGCAGCTGTTCAAGCCGGCGTATTGACAGGTGACGTTAAAGACGTCGTATTGCTCGACGTAACTCCGTTGTCCCTCGGTATCGAGACAGCAGGCGGCGTATTCACCAAAATGATCGACCGCAACACCACGATTCCGACAAGCAAATCCCAAGTATTCTCCACGTATGCCGATAACCAGCCGAGCGTTGAAATTCACGTGCTGCAAGGTGAGCGCGAAATGGCTGCCGGCAACAAAACGCTGGGACGCTTCATGCTTGGAGACATTCCTCCAGCACCACGCGGCGTGCCGCAAATCGAAGTTACCTTCGATATCGATGCGAACGGGATCGTAAACGTTTCGGCGACGGATAAAGGTACAGGCAAGAGCCAGAAGATCACGATCACGTCCTCCAGCGGCTTGAGCGATGCTGAAGTTGAACAAATGATGAAGGACGCCGAGCTTCATGCCGAAGAAGACCGTAAACGCAAAGAGCTGGTAGAAGCTCGCAACAATGCGGACCAACTCGTATACACGACCGAAAAAACACTCAAGGATCTGGGCGACAAAGTCGACGCTTCCGAAGTGGAAAAAGCGAACGAAGCGAAAGACAAAGTGAAGAAGGCCCTTGAATCCGATAACCTCGAAGAGATTAACGCTTCGGTAGAGGAGCTGACTCAAATCGTACAGCAGCTGTCCGTGAAGCTGTATGAGCAAGCAGCACAAGAGCAGCAGGGTGCTGAAGGCGCCGACTCAGGTGCTGCTAATAAAGACAATGTCGTAGATGCAGATTACGAGGTTGTTGACGAAGATAAAAACAAAGGTTAATCTGAATAGATTGTATGGGAAGGTCAAAGCTGCGCATCTTCGCACTTTGGCTTTCCTTATGTAAAAGAGTAATAAAGAGATTGGGGTGAAACCGTGGCTGATAAGCGTGATTATTATGAGGTGCTCGGTGTCGGCAAGGATGCATCGGACGATGAGATCAAGAAGGCGTACCGCAAAATGGCTCGCCAGTATCATCCGGACGTGAACAAAGCCGCTGACGCGGAAGCCAAATTCAAGGAAGTGAAAGAGGCTTACGACGTATTGAGCGATGGTCAGAAGCGTGCGCAATATGACCAGTATGGTCATATCGATCCGAACCAAGGCATGGGCGGAGGCGGTTTCTCCGGTGATTTCGGCGGTTTTGGAGATATATTCGATATGTTCTTTGGCGGCAATGGACGCCGTGATCCGAATGCGCCTCAGCGGGGGAACGATCTGCAATATACGATGACGGTTGAATTTAAGGAAGCGGTATTCGGTAAGGAAACGGATATTACCATTCCGAGAACGGAGACATGCGATACATGTCACGGCTCCGGTGCGAAGCCGGGCACGCAGCCGCATACATGTTCAGTGTGTAACGGCAGCGGGCAGCAAGAAGTCGTGCAAAATACGCCGTTTGGACGCATGGTAAACCGCCGTGCTTGCTCGAACTGTAACGGAACTGGGAAAATCATCAAAGACCGCTGCTCGACTTGTAACGGTAATGGCAAAGTGAAGAAGCAGCGCAAGATTCATGTTCGCGTGCCTGCCGGCGTGGACGACGGAGCTCAACTTCGCATGACAGGTGAAGGCGAAGGCGGTTTCCGCGGCGGCCCGGCCGGTGACTTGTATATCGTCATCCGCGTGAAGCCGCATGACTTCTTCGAACGCGAAGGGGACGATATTTATTGCGAAGTGCCGCTTACCTTTGCTCAGGCTGCGCTTGGCGACGAGATTGAGATCCCGACGCTGACGGAGAGAGTGAAGCTGAAGATCCCGGCCGGTACGCAGACGGGAACCTTCTTCCGCCTGAAAGGCAAAGGGGTGCCTCGGCTTCGCGGCATGGGACAGGGTGACCAGCACGTCAAGGTTGTGGTCGTTACGCCAAGCAAGCTGAGTGATGAACAGAAAGAGCTGCTTCGTCAGTTTGCTTCCCTTGATGGCGAACAGACCCATGAGCAGGAACAGTCTTTCTTTGACCGTGTAAAAAAAGCTTTCCGCGGTGACTAATACAAACTTATGGGGTTAACCCCCCTCATAGCTTAAAGAACAGCAGCAGGCTTAAGGTAATCAACCTTGGGCCTGCTGTTTTTTTGTTTCTGGGAACGGAAGGGTGCCTTTAGGTGTTCTGTCAGCTTAAACAGCCCGATTCCTCAAGAATAAAACCCTTGACGATGAAGCAACCTAGGGAAGTTCCATCTAGGAAGATGCAATCTTGAATAGGAAATGCAGGTGATATGAAATGGCAGAGAAAAATATTTTGGCATATTTCAAAAGTCCGGAAGAAGCCCAGCATGCAGCCCGTAAATTACAGTCGCTGCGCGTTGCGGATATGTCCATCGACCGGTTTAGCGCCGATCCCGGCGGGGAGCTCAACAATCCGATGAATCCGTTGACAGGCAACATTGCAAGCTTAACAACACTGACCTTAAATGCGGATATTTCGGGCCCGGGGGCCGGTATTCTCGGGGCGGCGGACCCGTCCGCCAGCGGGATGAGCCGCGCCGGGGAGGACGGAACCGAAGGCCGGGATATTTTGCTGACGGTTGTACTGGACGAAGGTGTCTTCCCGCAAGCCATGCGGTTAATCGAAGAATCCGGCGGCATGATTTGAGGTTACAGGCACAAACTCTGAGTGTTTATATCGGAAAGGAGAATAACACCCATGATGAGACGCGTAAAAAAAGGGAAGATCTCGAGCAAAACCGAGAAGATGATTGCGCTGCAATCCGCCAAGGCGGAGGATGTTGAATTTTCGGCAATGGCAGCCGACCACGATGATGTGGAAGCGCTGCGCAGAAGCGAGGCGGCGGATGAACGCCAATTGAAGAAAATTCTCGATGAAACCAGTAAAAATGTAGATTAATCGTTATGGTTATAGCTTATGAAGAGCCCTCTTACCTACTTGTTACAGAGGTGGTAAGCAGGGCTTTTTTTGAAGAGATAAGAAAGTATAAACATCGGTGGCTTACCATCGTTCGTTCGCAAGAAAATCTTCCGCCGTATGCGGTCTGTCTTCTGAGATTGTACGTCGATAGCGTTTTTCTTATTCGAACGACTTGCGAGAAAAGTCATCATGGTATTTTAGTACAAACTTTGTATCCGGGGTCCTCAATATAGTACAATAATACTTATGTATGAATGAGGAGGAACAGTAGCACATGTTATGGCATGAATTAACGATACATACCACGGAGGAAGCCGTGGAGATGATTACGAATTTCCTGCATGAGGCGGGAGCCGGCGGCGTTTCGATCGAAGAATCCGGTACGACGAACAAGAAGCGGGACACATCCCTTGGACAGTGGTTTGATGAGATCGTTCCGTTTAACGATATTCCTGAAGGGCAAGCCGTTATTAAAGGCTACTTTGATGAGACGGTTACCCTGGAAGCGATCCGTGATGAGATTGCCCCGCGCGTGAATGAACTGAAGGAATTCGGGATTGATACAGGTGAAGTCAAGTATGAGATGAAGACGGTCGATGAGAATGAATGGGCAACGGCCTGGAAGCAGTATTTCAAGCCGATCCGCGTGTCCGAGCGGTTAACGATCAAGCCGACTTGGGAAGAGTACACGCCGGAATCCGATCAAGAATCGATCATTGAGCTGGACCCGGGTATGGCATTCGGCACAGGAACGCATCCGACAACTTCGTTATGCCTGCGCACACTGGAGATGGTGATCAAGGGCGGAGAGGAAGTCATCGATGTAGGGACAGGCTCAGGTATTCTCTCCATCGGCGCAGCGCATCTGGGAGCTTCACGGATACTGGCGCTCGATCTGGACCCGGTTGCCGTATCCAGCGCAATGGAGAACACCCGTCTTAACGGCTTGGAAGATCGGATTACGGTGAAGGAAAGTGATCTGCTATCGGTACTCACCCATTCGTCCAATCAATCGGATCTGGGCGTGACGCTGCCGGTACAAGTTGTAGTAGCTAACATTTTGGCTGAGGTCATCCTGTTGTTTGTAGACGATGTATACCGGGCTCTTCAACCGGGAGGCGCGTATATTGCCTCGGGCATTTACAAGAACAAAGAAGAGATTGTAGAGAAGGCGCTGATTGCCTCCGGTTTCGAAATTGCCGACATCTGCCGCGAGGATGATTGGGTTGCGTTCGTAGCGAGGAAAAACTGATTATGGATTTTTTGGATCAACTGTTATTTTATCCGCTGGAACAACTTCCTTTTTATCTGATTGCTTTAATTATTGCCTTTACTGTGCATGAGTTCTCGCATGCCTATTTTGCGAATAAATTTGGAGACCCAACGGCTAAGCTGCTGGGCAGGGTCACGCTGAATCCGGCGGTGCACTTTGATTTTCTGGGGATTATTCTCTTGCTGATAGCAGGTTTCGGTTGGGCACGGCCGGTTCCGATCAATCGTGAGAATTTCAGCAACCCGCGCCGTATGAGCATCATTGTGGCGGCGGTTGGCCCGCTGAGCAATCTCATGTTAGGTATACTTGGAACGCTGATCTATGCGGGCCTCTATCAGTTCGGTGTGATCGAGCCGATCGGCGTTACCAAAACAGATCAAGCGATCCATTTGTTTTTCAATACCTTTATACTGCTCAATTTCTTTCTGTGCCTCTTTAATCTTATTCCGTTGCCACCGCTTGACGGCTACCGGATTCTTGAGAATGTGCTTCCTCCGCGCGTAAGCGCGAGGATTCAGAAGTTCGAGCAGTGGTCGATACTTATATTCCTATTGATCATATTGCTGCCAACCTTTCAGAGATATACGATTAAGCCATTATATGATGCGGCGCATGCATTATCCATCGACTTTTTGAATCTGTTCATTAAGATGTTCGGGGGGTAAGAGGTGCGGATTTTCTCTGGTCAGTTTGCCCGAAAAGTTGTATGATGGGGTTTGGCGATTTTGGAGTTAGGTGAGGATAAAGATGCAGCGATATTTTGTGACTCCCGCACAATTCGAGGGAGACCGTGTTGAGATTACGGGCGATGACGCCCGTCATATTACCAAGGTCATGCGAGGCAGGCTTGGTGATAAATTGATTGTAAGCGATGGGGTATCCCGCGAAGCCATGGTGGAGATTGAAGGCATCGAAGCGGCCAGTGTCACTGCCGTTGTAATTGAACCCATGGAGATGACGCAGGAACCGCGTCTGCAAGTTAGCATCGCTCAGAGCTTGCCGAAAGGCGACAAGATGGAGACCGTCATCCAAAAGTGCACCGAGATTGGAGCGGTGTCCTTTGTGCCCTTCCTATCGGACAGAACGATTGTTCAGTACGATGCCAAGAAGGAAGGGAAGCGGCTGGAGCGCTGGCGGAAAATTGCGAAGGAGGCGGCTGAACAGGCGCATCGTAACCGGATACCGTCTGTTGAACAGCCTCTGTCGTGGAAAAATCTGCTTGCAGCATTTGCCGGCTATGATGCCGTATATTTTTGTTATGAAAAAGAGCATGGCTCCCAGCTGAGGGACGTGCTGAAGCCTTTTGTAGAGCAGGCGCTGCCGGAGTCGGCCGAGAAGGCCAGCTTGCTGCTGGTCGTTGGACCCGAGGGCGGCTTTACGGAAGAGGAATGCCGAGCGGCCGAAGATGCAGGAGCCGTATCCGTTGGACTTGGAAGGCGGATCCTTCGCTGCGAGACTGCCGGCATGACGGCGCTTGCCTGCGCACTATACGAATCTGGAGAAATGGGGGGCGTTTGAACATGCCATCCGTAGCGTTTTATACGTTGGGTTGCAAAGTCAATTTTTACGATACCGAGGCCATCTGGCAATACTTCAAAAATGAAGGCTACGACCAGGTGGACTTCGAACAAACCGCAGATGTTTATTTGATTAACACCTGCCACGTTACCAATACAGGGGACAAGAAGAGCCGTCAGATGATCAGACGCGCGGTTCGCCGCAATCCCGAGGCCATCGTGGCCGTAACGGGCTGTTACGCTCAAACCTCGCCTGCAGAAATTCTGGACATACCGGGCGTGGATCTTGTCATCGGGAACCAGGATCGCGATAAGATCATGGATTTCATCCATGATATTGAAAAGACGCGCCAGCCGATTAATGCTGTTCGCAACATTATGAAGACCCGGGTATTTGAAGAAATGGACGTTCCGGATTTTGCTGAACGCACTCGTGCATTTCTAAAAATCCAGGACGGCTGCAACAACTTCTGTACGTTCTGCATTATCCCTTGGTCCCGCGGTTTGTCACGCAGCCGTGATCCGAAGAGCATCATCACTCAGGCGCATCAGCTGGTTGGAGCGGGTTATAAGGAAATCGTGCTGACCGGAATCCACACAGGCGGATACGGAGATGATCTTGAAGATTACAGATTGTCCGATTTGTTGTGGGATCTTGACCGGGTAGACGGTTTGGAACGAATCCGCATCAGCTCCATTGAAGCAAGCCAGATCGATGAGAAGATGCTGGATGTGCTGAACCGCTCCAGTAAAATGTGCCGCCACCTTCATATTCCGCTGCAAGCGGGGGATGATACGGTATTGAAACGGATGCGCCGTAAATATACAACCGAAGAGTTCTATAACAAGATGGGCTTGATTCGTCAAGCGATGCCCGATGTGGGCATTACGACGGACGTTATCGTTGGCTTCCCTGGCGAAACCGATGAAATGTTCCGTAACGGCTATGACCTGATGAAGGCGATTCAGTTCTCCGAAATGCATGTATTCCCGTATTCGAAGCGTACCGGTACGCCGGCAGCACGGATGGAGGATCAGGTGGACGAGGAAGTGAAGAATGCACGCGTCCATGATCTGATTGACTTGTCGGAGCAGCTGCAGCTTGCTTATGCTGAACGTTTTGTGGGTCAGATTCTGGAAGTGATACCGGAACGTGAGTACAAGGGTGCCCCTCAGGGCGGAAAGATGCAGGGTTACAGCGATAATTATCTGCAGCTTGTATTCAACGGATCGTCTGATCTCGAAGGCAAACTGTGCCGTGTAAAAGTAACCAAAGCCGGTGTAAATGAATGCGAGGGCGAACTCCTAAGCGTCATGGATCATGGACTAAAGGCAGCTGCTCAGTAATTCCCATAGCGGCCATACCAGACAAGGATTTCATTTCCTGGCTACCGGAAGTGGAATCCTTGTTGTACATGAAGGAGGAATAGGACATGGCATATACACAGATTTCCGCAGGCGGCGTGGTATACCGTCATCATGAAGGGGCGCTTCAGATCCAGCTTATTTTGGACCGTTATGGAAAAACCTCGCTTCCCAAGGGCAAGATGGAAGCCGGTGAAACCGTCGAGCAGACAGCACTTCGAGAAATTTGCGAGGAGACAGGTATAGTCGGATCCATCACCTCTCCAGTGGACATTATTGCATATAAATACCATCATCCCGAATTCGGCCAGGTAGACAAGGAGGTTCACTACTATCTGGTTAAGGCAGAAAAAGGTGACCTGAAGCCCCAAATCGAGGAAATCAACGGGGTGGACTGGTTTGAGCCTCTGGCCGCTTGGAGGAAGCAGCGCAGCAACGGATACAACAACAATGATATCATCCTGCGTAAAGCGTTAACGCTGCTTGAAGTAAGCATTCCTGCGGATGAAGATATGAAATAATTTTAGATCTTTGCCCGCTTGTTCCAGAAGGGCAGATAGCATAGTGGAAGGGCGATGAGCGAGCATACGACATTGAACAGGGTTTGCGCATGGGCGATTTGTCCGGCCGGATCCGCCGCTAACCATCCGGATACGGTGGTTAAACCCGCTATGAACGGAGTAAAGAGCAGGACTCCGCCGATATTCAGCCCCATATGGGACCAGGCCACGAATCGTCCTGCTCGGGTACTGCCAATCGCTGCTATAAGTGCTGTTGCACAGGTGCCGACATTGGAACCCAGAACGATGGCAACGCCGATCTCCGGAGGCAGCGCACCGCTGGCTGCAAGTCCCATAGCCATTGCGATGACAGCGGCGCTGCTGTGCATCAGAGCAGTCAATATCGTTCCGGCTGCAATGCCCCAGAGGACGCTCCGCGAAGCGTGGTCCAGGAACCACTGGAACAAACCGAGGCTTTGAAGGGTCGGGCCGATGGATTGCATGAATTGTATAGCAAGCAGCACCAGCGAGAATCCGGCGACAGCAAGGCATAAAAACTGGCTGCGGATCAAATTGTTTTTTAACTTATCGTAGCTCAGAGGCACGCGCTCGCTGACGAGGACGGCCCCGACCCATAACATCAGCGAGAGGACAAGCAGGGGCATGGCGGCTTGTCCGATCTGCAGGCTGATGAGTTCGGTGGTTACCGTTGTCCCAATGTTGGTGCCGAGGATAACGCCCAGCGTACCGGCGAGGCTTAACAATCCGGCATTGGCGAAACCTATAGCCAGCACGGTAACGGCGGTACTGCTCTGCAGCAGGGCCGTGACCGCTGTGCTGGCGATCATGCCTTTAAGGGGCGTGGATGTCGCTTTATGGAGCCACTTATGCAACAGCGGACCGGCCCAGCGTTGGAGGGCAACCTCCATGACCTTCATGCCGAACAGGAACAGGACAAGACCATAACAGATGGGAAACCAGAGTGAGGATAGCATGATGTTCTCCTTTTTGTGAAATAAAGTGGTGGATTGGATATGAAGCAACCGCTACTGTGAAAGTCTGTCGATAGACTTTTTTCTTAATTACGTATATGACCCTTGGCGGACATGCATGCCTATTGAAATGGCCAGGGGCTAACTTAAGGAGTGAAATACAGTGCCATCGGTAATTTTGGAGCGCAGTCGAAAAAAGAGACTGGAGCAGGGGCATCCCTGGGTTTATAAAAGCGAGATTGCCTCTGTCGAGGGTGAACCCAAGCCAGGTGATATCGTATCGGTGTTAAACCATCAGGGCCGTTTTCTCGCCTCCGGTTATTACAACCCGCAATCTCAAATCACCGTACGCACCGTTTCGTATGAGCCGGTTGAGACGATGGACAAGGCTTTTTTTATCGCCAGGTTCCAGGAATGCCTGAAACACCGGGAACGGTTTATCGGAGATGAGAACGCCTACCGGCTGGTATATGGCGAGGCGGATTTTCTGCCGGGGCTGATTGTGGACCGTTTTGATGATGTACTGGTCTTGCAGCTGCTGACGCTGGGCATGGATCGCTGCCGCGAGGACATCGTGAACGCGCTTGTCGAGGTGGTCCAGCCGAAAGGAATCTATGAACGGAGCGATGTATCCATCCGGGAACTGGAAGGGCTGGAGCAGCGCACAGGCATTCTCTACGGGGAGTGTCCGCGCCACGTAACGGTGACGGAGAACGGCTTGAAGATCAAGGTGGATATCGAGGAAGGGCAGAAGACGGGCTATTTCTTTGATCAGCGGGAGAATCGGGCATCCATTAAGCCGTTAATGAATGGTTGGGGAAGCCGCAGCGGGATCACGCTCCAGACTGTGGAACGGGACGGTGAGATGAAGACCTTACCGGTGAACAAAAGCGGAAAAGAAGTCACTTTTCCCTATTGGGACGGAGCCACGGTGCTGGAATGCTTTTCGCATACGGGCAGTTTTACGCTGCATGGATGCCTTTATGGGGCCAAGAAAGTAACCTGTCTTGACATATCGGAGCATGCCATTGAAAGCGCCAAAGAGAATGTGGAATTGAACGGATTCCAGGATCGCGTGGAGTTTGTAGTGGACGACGCCTTCCAATATTTGCGCAACCAGGTAAAAGGCTTGGAAGAACGCGAACAACGTGCGCAAGGGGACCAGAAAGTGGATACCTCCAAACCGCTGACCGCGGGAGGTGGACGTTCTTGGGACGTGGTCATTCTGGACCCGCCGGCGTTTGCCAAGACCAGGTCTGCCGTCAAAGGGGCTTGCCGCGGGTACAAGGATATCAACCTTCATGGCATGAAACTGGTGAATGAGGGCGGTTATTTGGTTACTGCAAGCTGCTCGTACCATATGCGGCCGGATTTGTTTCTGGAGACGATTCAGGATGCGGCGAAAGATGCCGGCAAAATTTTAAGACTTGTGGAATGGCGTGCGGCTGGCAAGGATCATCCGCAAATTCTTGGGGTCGACGAGGGCCATTATTTGAAATTTGCCGTGTTCGAAGTGCGCAGCAAATCAAAGCTTTAAATTGCCGCAGCTACGCGGTTAATGCGAAGGGTCTTGCCATGGTGGGTGAACCACGATGGCGGGGTCCTTTTTTGGTTGCCCGCAATATTTTGGAATGGGAATGAAATCCAAACGTATGTTCCATTAAACGTTACTTATGCTATACTAGTAATCAGCATCTTTTTTGATAGAGAACGAACCAAGACGTGGATTTCACATGAATTTTGATAGATTTGACCAATAGATTCAAGGGCATGATTTCACCGGGCACGCAGCTGGTTTTGAAGGTGAAGGAGTCCCTTTCGAAAGACGATGTAAAGGGGGCAAAGCATGAGCATTCAATTTGTTATCGGCAGGTCGGGCAGCGGCAAAAGCACGTCGATCCGCCAAGAGATGATCGAGCGATTGGAGCAAGATCCCAAGGGGAATCCAATGATACTGATCGTTCCCGAGCAAGGGTCTTATGAAGCGGAGCATGCACTCGTTAATGCAGGAGGCATTCACGGGATGATGCGCGCGCAAGTGCTAAGTTTCCGTCGACTGGCTTACCGTGTCATGCAGGAAACCGGCGGGGCCGCGAAAGTGGCGATCAGCGAAGAAGGCAAGCGCATGCTGCTGTATAAAATTTTGCGGAGGCGCAAAGAAGAGCTCCAATTGTTCGGGGCTTCGGGGGAGCAGCATGGTTTTGTCGGCAAGCTGAGCGAGCTGTATACGGAAATGAAGCGCTATTGCATTGACGCTTCCTGCGTGGAGGAGCAGCTGGAACAGATGGTGTCAGGTTCCGGGAATTCACCGATGCTTCGGCGCAAGCTGGAGGACATTGTAACAGTCTTTCGCGATTTTGAGCTTGAGATTTCACGGTTTTACATGGATGAGGAAGATACGCTGGCCTCTTTGGCAGAGGGAGTGACCCAATCCGACTATATCAAGCGCGCGGACATTTGGATTGATGGTTTCCACGGCTTTACGCCACAGGAGTACCGGGTGCTCCAGGAGATTATGACCCATGCCAACCGCGTAACGATCGCGTTGACACTGGACAAGCCTTATACGAACGGGAATGCTCCGCATGAGCTGGATCTCTTTCATCCTACCGCGGTGACGTACATAAAGCTTAAAGGCATTGCCGATGAGATCGGGGTGGATACGGCGCATCGTATCCTGCAGCCCGATGTTCTTCCACGGTTTCAAGAATCCCCTCTGCTTGCCCACCTCGAACGCGGTTATGATCGGAAGAAACGTTGGACTGAAGCTGCCCGGGACGGAGTTACAGAGAGCAATCCGGACGGTAGAAGCGCAGGTCTTCTTCTTCATGCTGCCAGTCACCGACGGGCTGAAATTGAAGGGGCTTTACGTGAAATGGTGCGTCTCGCCCGGGAAGAAGGAGCAAGATACCGGGAAATGGCCGTGTTTGTCCGGAATATGGGGGAATATGAACATCTGATAGGTCCTTTGTTCAGGGAACACGGCGTTCCTTATTTCCTGGATCAGAAGCGAAGCGAACTGCATCATCCGCTGGTCGAATTTATTCGCTCTGCGCTCGATATCATCGGACGTCGCTGGCGTTATGAGGATGTATTCCGCTGCGTGAAGACAGATCTGCTGCTGCCGCTGGACGGTTCGCTTACCCGTGAGGACATGGACCGTCTGGAGAACCATGTGCTGGCTTCCGGAATCCAGGGCACGCGCTGGACGGATGGCCGTCCGTGGAAGGGAATTCCAAGCCTCTCATTAGAAGACGGGGAGAGCGAGGCGCGAAATCCCGATGGCATGCAGGTGATTGAGTATGCCAGAAAGGTGATTACGGAGCCGCTGCATGCGTTTGAGAAACGGATGAAAAAGGCTGCAAGTGCAATGGATCAGAGCACCGCAGTTTATCGGCTTCTGGAGGAAACCGCTGTTCCTGAAAAGCTGGAGCTGTTAAGCCGGGCAGCTCTGGATGCCGGGCGTCCTGAGGAAGCCAGGGAGCACCGCCAGGTATGGGGGGCTGTGCTTGACCTGCTCGACCAGATTGTGGAGATGATGGGTGCGGAGAAGTTAAGCACCGAATTGTTCACGGGCGTGCTGGGTACGGGACTTACGGAAATGAAAATGGCTCTGGTGCCTCCGTCTCTGGATCAAGTGCTGATCGGCAGCATGGACCGGACACGGACGGGCGGCGTGAAATATGCTTTTCTGCTCGGCATTAACGACGGTGTTCTCCCAGCCCAGTTTCAGGACGATGGTATCCTGACAGAACCGGAGCGTGTTCAGCTCGAAGACCGCGGTTTGGAGCTTGCTCCAAGCATATCCCGAAGACTGCTGGATGAACGTTTCCTGATCTATAATGCTCTGACTTCGGCCAGTAAGCAGCTATGGGTCAGTTATCCTGCGGCGGACGATGAAGGCAAGACGCTATTGCCATCCGAGGTCATCCGCCATTTGAAGCTGATGTTTCAGATGGAAGAGGTGCCATTGTTTCCAAGACCGCATGCCGGGCAATCGGCCAGCGAGCAGGAGCATTACGCGGCCCGTCCGGACAAGACGCTTGCTTATTTAACGGGTCGGCTTCGCGACTGGAGGAATGGAGAGGAGATCCCGGACATTTGGTGGCATGTGTACAATTGGTATGCGGAGCAGCCGGATGTAAGACCGCGTCTTTCTTCGATGCTCTCATCCTTGTCCTACCGGAATGAAGCCCGGCCGCTTAAGCAGGAAACCAGCAGGCAGTTGTACGGAACGAAGCTGCGGACAAGCGTATCCCGGATGGAGCGCTTTGTTGCGTGCCCGTTTTCCCATTTTGCCTCCCATGGGTTGAAGCTGAAAGAACGGCAGCTGTACCGTCTTCAGGCTCCTGACATCGGGCAGCTATTTCATGCGGCCTTAAGCAGCATGGCCGTGAAGTTTCAATCGCAGCATCGAAGCTGGGGAGACTTGACCGCGGAGGAATGCCTGCGCGAGGCGGAAGCAACGGTCGATCGGCTTGCTCCGATGCTGCAGGGTGAAATCCTGCTTAGCTCCAAGCGATATGGATATATTTCGCGCAAGCTGAAAAATATCGTGGGCAGAGCGTCCGTGATTTTGGGTGAACAAGCAAGGCGCGGCAAATTCGAGCCGATCGGCCTCGAGCTTGATTTCGGTCCCGGAAAGCCGCTGCCGCCGCTGACGTTTGAATTGCCGAACGGGGTCAAGATGGAGATTGTCGGGCGTATTGACCGCGTCGACATGGCACGCGGAGAGCATGGGATCATGCTGCGCGTCATTGATTATAAATCGAGCCAGAAGGATTTGCGGCTGCATGAGGTCTATTACGGCTTATCCTTGCAGATGCTGACCTATTTGGACGTGCTGCTGACGTTTGCCGAGGACTGGCTCGGCGAACAGGCGTTGCCTGCGGGAACATTGTATTTCCATGTTCATGATCCGGTCTTGCAATCGGCAAACGGCATGACGCCGGAGCAGGCGGCAGAGGAGCTCCTCAAACGTTACAAAATGAAGGGCTTGCTGCTGGCAGACCGCGAAGCGGTTTCCCTTATGGATTCGTTCCTTGAAAAAGGGCACTCGGCCATTCTGCCTGTCGCCGTCAAAACGGACGGCAGCTTCTACAGCAGCGCAGCCGTTGCAACGCCTGACCAGTGGGAGACCTTGTTATCCGCCGTGCGAGAGAACATGCTGAATATCGGCTCCCGAATTACGGGGGGCGATGTCGCGATTGTGCCATACCGGATTCAGCAGGAGACGGCCTGCACGTACTGTTCCTTCCGGCCGGTATGCCAGTTCGACGACGCGATTGAGGGCAGCGAGTATCAGCTGCTGGGTAAACCGGGTAAAGATCAGGTTTGGGATCTGCTCGGGCATCCGAAGGGAGGAGATGGCCGGTGAGAGAGATGATAGCAAAACCCGAGGGCAGCATGTGGAGTGACGACCAGTGGAAAGCCATCGCAATGTCGGGCGATGACATGCTGGTTGCAGCTGCAGCAGGTTCAGGGAAGACCGCCGTGCTGGTTGAACGGATCATTCGCAAAATCCTCGACGATTCCGCAGGGTTCAGCGTAGACCGGCTTCTTGTGGCTACGTTTACCAAGGCCGCTGCTGCCGAAATGCGGGGGCGGATAAGAGAAGCGCTGGACCGTGAGCTGGACCGGGATCCGGACAATGAGCATATCCGGCGTCAGCTCGCTTTGCTTGGCAGGGCGTCCATTACGACGCTGCACTCCTTTTGCATGGAAGTCATTCGTCGATATTATCAGTTAATACCGCTGGATCCGGGATTCCGCATTCTGAATGAACATGAGGCGGATTTAATGCGGCAGGATATGCTGGAGGAACTGTTCGAAGAGAAATACGGCGAGGCCGAAGGTGATCCGGAGAGTCATTTTGTACGATTGGCGGACTGGTTCAGCGGCGAGCGAACGGATGACGCGCTGTACCGTCTTGTGCAGCGCCTCTACGATTTCTCCCGCAGCCATTCGTGGCCGGCACACTGGCTTAGGGAAACGGCTGCCGGCTTCCAGGTACAAGGTACGGAGGCTCTCGGACAAACGCCATGGGTTCAAAGCATTTTGGCCGATGCTCGGTTGGCCTTGAATGGAGCAGCCGGCTTGCTGCAGCAAGCCAGGGCGATCGCCATGCAGCCGGGAGGGCCTGCGCCGTATGTGGATAATCTGGATGACGACTTACGGCTGGTCGCCTCCCTGCTTGAGGCCATCGATATTTCGCCGTGGGAATCGTTGTACGGCATTTTCCGCGAGGCGTCTTTTGGCAAGCTCAAATCCGTTCGGAAGGATGAGGTGCTGCCGGAGCTTCAGGAACAGGTTAAGGAACTGCGCGACAACGTGAAGAAAATCGTCAACGAGCTGAAAAGTGCATTATTTGGCCGTCCGGCATCGGAATTTTTGCAGGAACTTCACACGGCAGCGCCGCTGATGATGGAGCTGGCCGAGACGGTTATCGCTTTTGGCGAGCGATATCGGGAAGCCAAGGCGGCCAAAGGTATGGTCGACTTTAATGACCTTGAGCATTATTGCCTCCATATTCTTCGCCACCCCGATTCCGTGCCGGGCCGTATGATGCCTTCCGATGCGGCCATGGAATACCGCGAGCAGTTTGATGAAGTGCTGTTGGACGAATATCAGGATACGAACAGCGTACAGGAAGACATCGTACGATTGATCTCCCGGGAAATGCCGGGCAACCGGTTTATGGTCGGAGACGTGAAGCAGAGTATTTATCGGTTCCGCTTGGCGGAGCCGGGATTGTTTCTCGATAAATATAAGACGTTTTCTTCTGACGCAAGCACTGCCCAAGCCGGTATCCGGATTGATCTGGCCCGTAATTTCCGCAGCCGAATGGAAGTAGTGGATGCCGTCAATTTGCTGTTCCGGCAGATCATGAATGAATCCGTAGCCGAGATTGCCTATGACGAACGGGCAGAGCTTGTATGCGGCGCTTCCTTTCCGGAGCAGGAGGTTCAGGGTGGCACGAACCCTTACACCCCTGAATTACTCCTCATCGACCGTCTTGGAAAAGGGACGGAGGCGCAGCCCGAAGAATCGGTTTCCGAAGACGATGGGGTTCAGCTTGAGGTTGAGGCGCTTGAAATGGAAACCGCCCAGCTGGAGGCACGCGCCATTGCCCGTAGAATCCGTGAGATGACAGGCGAAAGCGGGAAGCCGCTTATGGTGTACGATAAGGGACTCAAATCGATGCGGCCCGCGGGATATGGAGACATGGTCATTTTGCTGCGCTCAGCCATGGTATGGGCACCGTTAATTATGGAGGAGCTGCGGCAGGAAGGCATTCCGGCGTTCGGCGAGCAGAACAAGGGATACTTTCAGGCGACGGAAGTGGAGATCATTTTATCGCTGCTGCAGGTGATTGATAATCCCCGCCAGGATATTCCCCTGGCTTCCGTATTGCGTTCGCCCATACTTGGATTATCCGAAGAAGAGATGGCGCAGGTGCGTCTGTGTGCCAAAGGGACTTACTACGATGCGCTTAAGGCAGCAGTCGCGTTAAGTGTCGCCCCGCCGGTCATGGATTCTGCACGCTCTGCGGGCTTCGTGGATGGCAAATGGACACCGGGCGTAGAACTGGAAGGCTTGGCCGAAGCAGCAGCAGGTCATGAGCTCGTGGCAGGCAGCCTTCTTTCGGATGCTCCGTTATTAGCGGAAAGTCAGAATATCGAAATATCTCCGGAGCTGGGCTCAAAACTTGGATTGTTTATGGATCAGCTTCAGCGCTGGCGGCAGGAAGCGCGCCAAGGAAGTTTGAGCGATCTGATCTGGCGAATTTACAGCGAAACCGGTTATTTGGATTGGGTTGGCGGTCTGCCCGGCGGCAAGCAGCGTCAGGGTAATCTGACCGCCTTGTATGACCGGGCTGTGCAGTATGAACAGGATACCGCCTCCAGAGGTCTCTTCCGATTCCTGACCTTTATCTCCCGGCTCCGGGAGCGAGGCGGGGATCTCGGCACGGCCGGCGGTACGGAAAGTCAGGGCAACGCAGTGCGCCTGATGACCATTCACAAGAGCAAGGGGCTGGAATTCCCGGTTGTTTTTGTAGCGGGATTGTCCAAAAATTTCAACCAGCAGGATTTGAACTCCCCATTCCTGATGCATAAGGAGCTTGGCTTTGGACCGAAGTTTGTGGATGAAGGCATGCGCGTCAGCTACCCGACGCTGCCGAATCTGGCGATCCGGCGCAGGTCGCAGCTGGAGCTGTTGGCTGAGGAGATGCGCGTCCTCTATGTTGCCCTTACGCGGCCCAAAGAGAAAATGATCCTGGTCGGCACGGTGAAGGATTTGCCGAAGAAGGCGGCTGCGTGGGCACAAGCCGATTTTAACCCGGAGCTTCTTCTGCCGGATTACGTCCTTGCCCGTGGCCGGAGTTACTTGGATTGGATCGGCCCGGCCGTGATACGCCATCCATCCGCAGGTGTGCTCCGCGAAAAGGCGGGATTACCCGGAGAGACGAGCTCACGCGTGTTGAGGGAAGATCGATCGCAATGGATAATTTCGATTGAGACACCGGAATCCTTGGCGCAGGGCATGACCGGCATTGAGGATGACGTGCAGGCGGATAGCGATGATCGGTTGAATAAGCTGAATGCCCTGCGCAAGCTCGAGCCGGTTGTTCCCGTGGCTGCTATAGCCGAAGAGGAAGATAAAAGCACAGATGGTCAACGTTCAAGCATCTATGAGCGCTTGTCTTGGAAATATCGTTATGAAAAGGTCAGCCAAATATCCGCCAAAACGTCCGTAACGGAGATGAAGAAGCTGCTTGCCTTGCAGGACAGCCCCTCCCTGGATCTGCTGGAGGAGCAGGCCGTAAAACGCCAGAGCAAGGAAAATATCGGGGCAGGCTCATCCTTCACACTAAGCTTGCGGCGGCCGAAATTTATGGAGTCAACAAAGCTGACACCCTCGGAACGGGGAACCGTGTATCATACGATCATGCAGCATGTGCCTCTTGAACGATTGGAGGGAGCCGCGGAACCGACGCCGGAGATTGAAGACACGATCCGCTACCTTGTGGAAAAAGAAATCTTAACCGGTGAGCAGGCAGCCGCGGTGGAAGCCACGGAGATCAGCGGCCTGTTCGCTTGCGAGGTAGGGAAGCAGTTGCTGACGGCAGAGGATGTCTGGCGCGAGATGCCGTTTTCATATGCACTCCCAGCAGCTGAAGCATACCAAGGGCTCGCTTTCATGGACCAAATCTCGGACCAAGCGGCCGAAGCAGCACCGGATGTGCAGCTCCTTCAGGACGAAACCGTGCTGATCCAAGGGGTTGTGGACTGCCTGTTCAGGCAGGGTGGTAGACTTGTGCTGCTGGATTATAAAACGGACCGGGTCCTGGAGCATCGCGGCGGCGTTTCGGCCTTGGCAGAGCAGTATCGTTTTCAGCTGGATCTATATGCGAAGGCCTTGGAGGATATTTTAGACGAGCCCGTGCATGAAAAATGGCTGTACTTTTTTGATGGGGGACATGCCGTTCAATTATAGTCATTTCTATTGGTTTGATTGGGAAGTTTGAAGCGGGAGAGGAGAATAGCGATGCGTATATTGCATACCGGAGACTGGCATCTGGGGCGCACACTCGAAGGCCGGAGCAGGCTTGCAGAGCAGGAGCGCTTTTTGGATGAGCTGGTTAAGCTGGCAGATGAAGAGCAGGCGGATCTGATCCTCATGGCGGGGGACGTTTATGATTCCGTCAATCCGCCTGCGGCTGCAGAGCAGTTGTTCTACGATGCGGCCGCCAGACTTACGGAGGGGGGGCGCCCTATGGTGGTCATTGCGGGCAACCATGATCAGCCGGAACGGGTTGCATCGGTCACGCCGCTTGTTGCAACCAGGGGCATAACCCTGATTGGTACCCCTGTTGCCGATGCAATCACTGTTTCAGCGGCACGTACCGGAGAAACGGCCAAGATTGCAGCACTCCCTTATCCTTCGGAGGCCAGGCTCAACGAGCTGCTTTCGATCGATGGAGACGAGGATCAGCTCCGGCGTGCCTATAGCGAGAGAGTCGGAAAACTGATGAGGATGATGGCAAGGGATTTTTCTCCGCAGACGGTCAATCTGGCCATGAGCCATATCTATGTGCTTGGCGGCGTCGAGAGCGATTCCGAGCGACCGATTCAGGTGGGTGGAGCGTACACGGTTGATCCGTTGGCACTCTCTGTAGGCGCATCCTATACGGCGCTTGGTCACCTGCATCGTTCTCAGGCAGTAAAAGGAGAGGGAATGATCCGTTACAGCGGTTCACCTCTCGCCTACAGCTTCTCGGAAGCGGGACAGGCCAAATCGGTGACTCTGGTTGACGTATCGCCAGGAGGAGCCCCCGTGATCGAGGAGCTGTTTCTTAGCAGCGGCCGCCCGCTTGTTCGCTGGAAGGCCAAGGGCGGCTTGGAAGAAGTGTATCGTTGGCTTGATGAGGGGCGTGATCCCGAAGCCTTCATAGATCTGGAGGTATCCCTAACGGATGCCATGGGGCTTGCCGACATTCAGCGACTCCGAAAGAGCAGGGACGGCATTGTTCACATCCGTCCGGTATACCCGGAGATGGAGGCGCTGGAGCTGGAGAGCGAGCGCTCCCGACTGCCGCTGCCGGATCTGTTCCGAAAGTTCTACCAGCGGCAAACCGGCGGGGCGGAGCCCGAGGATCATCTGGTCGATTTGTTTCTGGAGCTTGTAGAGGAAGAGGAGTCTGACGGGATGGAGGTGAAGTCGTAGATGAAACCAATCTTGTTGAAGTTATCCGGACTGCAGAGTTACCGAGATACGCAGGAGATTGATTTTGAGACGTTGTGCGAAACCGGACTCTTCGGTATTTTCGGACCGACGGGAAGCGGGAAATCCACGCTGCTGGATGCTATTACCTTAGCCATGTACGGAAAGGTGGAGCGTGCGGTTAACGGAACCCAGGGCATCATGAACCATTCAGAGGACAGTTTGTCCGTTTCCTTTACGTTTGAGTTGTCTTCCGCTGCCGGGCTGGAGCGATACCGGGTAGAGCGCCGATTCAAACGGGTCAACGAGCTCTCTATAAGCAATACAATAAGCCGTTTTATCCACGTTACTCCCGATGGGGATCAAGTGATGGCGGATAAACTGGCCGAGGTCACCCGCTGCGTAGAAGAGAAAATCGGACTGAAAATGGATGATTTTACCCGCGCGGTTGTCCTTCCTCAAGGAAAGTTCGCCGAATTCCTCTCTCTGAAGGGGAGTGAGCGTCGGCAGATGCTTCAGCGGCTGTTTCATTTGGAACGGTACGGAGACCAGCTCGCAATCAAGCTCAGCCGGCGTGTTAAGGATACAGAGGGTTCGCTGAAATCCGTCGAAGCTGAACAGCAGGGGTTGGGCAGTGCAGGGAAAGAAGCTTTGGCGGAAGCCACTATGGTGCTGGAAGATGCCAAGAATCACGCGGCGTCATCCCGGAATCTTCTCCGGGCCGCCATGGAAGCCCATGAAGCTATGGGGAAAATCCGTGAGCTGGATATGGAAAAACGGCGGCTGCAGGGGAAGCTGGATGAACTCGCCCTTCATGAGGAAGAGATGAAGGAGCTGGAACGACGGCTTGAGCTGACAGGGGCGGCAGCCGCTGTTCTCCCTGCGCTTGAAGCATGGCGCGAATCCGGCAAGGCCTGGGATCATCGGCGGCAGATTGCCGAAGGACTCACCGCACAAGCTGCATCCGCTCAGCAGGCGGCGGAGCAGGCTGTAAAGGCGGATGAAGCAGCCCAGGCAGCCCTTCGGGCCGAGGAGCCGAAGCTGGTGCTTCGGGAGCAGCAGCTGGAGCAAGCTGTTTTATTGCAGCGGGAACGTGATGGATTACGGGACGAACTGATTAGACTCGACGCACAGCGAGTGAATGCCCGTAAAGAGCTTGATGGGGTAACTGCCCAACTGCAGAAGGAGCAGGAGCTGCTCGAACGAGGGCGAAAGCGGCAGGAGGAGCTGCAGGACAAGCTGAAAGGGCTTGAGACTAGCTCTGGTGATCGCCAGGTGCTTCATATGGCGATGCAGAAGGTTCAAGCGCTTGAGTCAGCCGGCAGACAGAAGCAAAAGGCTGAGCTCGAGTTAAAGTCGCAGGAGAGCAGGCTGAAGGAGCAAGAGGCTAGACGTGTTGCCCTGCAGAAGCAGGAGCAAGAATTGCAACGGCACTACATACAGCTCTCCGTGCAAGCTGACAGCTTGCAGCGTGATGCAGCCGAAGCCTCGTCGTTTGCCGATCGGATGGCAGCCGCGGCAGCTCATGTAAAACAGGCGATGAGCCAATCGCTTCGCGACAAACAGCTTCGTGCGCTGTCCCTTTCACTGGCCGCCGAGCTTCAGGAAGGAGCGCCTTGTCCGGTTTGCGGAAGTGAACATCATCCTCTCCCTGCCGCCTCATCAGGGCAGCCTGAAGATGATCTTGATGAGAGCATGGATCGGCTGACGCAGATCACTCATCAGATCCAGGAGGTCAGATTAACCCTGCGGGGGCAGCTTAACGAAGCGGAAGCGCTGGCAAGCCAAGCGCGTTCGCAAATTGAGCCGTACGCAGATGACGACCTGCTTGCCGTCAAACCCGACGGGCAGGAACAGGAACGCGGATGGATGGAAGCGGCAGTGTCAGCTATACCTGCCGATGATAAAGCGTACGATGTCGAAAGGCTTGCCTCCGATACGGCCCGGCTCATGAAAGCAGCCGAAACTCAGGCTGCTGCCATCGGGCAATGCCGTACGGAAGCGTCCAAGGTACAGCAGAGCCTCTTTACATGCCAGCAGGAGCTAATGAAACAGAACGCTGCGCTTGAGAATGGTCAAATGATATGGAACCAGCTGCGCGATCAGCTTGCAGGATTGGAAGCAGAAGCTGAGGGCATTCTGAATTCCTGGCAGGAAGGCAAGCCGGATTTCTCTCTGGAGGAGGCAGTCGGCCGTTTTCAGCTCATGCAGGAGAAGGATGCGGAATCCGAGTCGATTAAGGAAGGGCTTGAGCGCAGCGTACCATTTATTGAGGAGAAGAAGCAGGCCGTCCTTCGCTTGGAGCAGCAGCTTCGTGAGCTGGAGAAGCAGCTGATTCAATGGGACGCGCAGCGTGAAGGAAAGACGGAGGGGCTGAAGGATAAAGAAGAGCGGCTTCAGGCATGGATTGGTGACCGGTCGGCTGAGGAATTGCTGAGCGAATGCCGGACCAGGATGTCGATGCTGAAGGAATCCGCTGAACAAGCCAGAAGCGAGTGCAGGAAGGCGGAAGAGAAGGCTCAGCATGCAGCCAAGGAAGCGGCTCTTGCAGAACAGGCTGAGAGAGCTGCGCAGGAGCAGCATCAAGCCGCCAAGCTTGCTTGGGAGAACCAACTGGCAGCCTCACCGTTCGCTACGGAGCGTGCCGTCATGGAAGCCTGTTTAACCGCGGAAGAAATTGAACGTTGTGTCCAGTTAGTGAAAGCACACCGGGAAGGACAGCGGGAATGGACGCTGAGACTTCGCGACGTCGAACAGAAGCTTGGCGCCAGCCCTTTTCATGAAGAGGAGTGGGAACGGTGCTCAGCCGAGCTTCAGGCGGCCCGTACAGCCGATGAGGAGGCTCTTCAGGCGAGGGCCCGAGCCGAGCGGGACTTGGAAGACCTGAATAAACGTCACATCCGGTTTATGGAATTGGAAGAGCAGCGTCTTAGCCTTCAACGGGAGAGCGAGCGCTTGTCCAAACTGCAGTCCTGCTTGCGCGGAAACGCGTTTGTTGAATACATTGCGGAGGAACAGCTGATGCAGGTAAGTCAGTCGGCTTCCCAGCGTCTTCGCTACTTGACCAAGCAGCGCTACTCGCTTGAGGTGGATTCCGGTGGAGGATTCGTCATTCGGGACGATGCCAACGGCGGCGTCCGGCGACCGGTATCCACACTATCCGGCGGCGAGACATTCCTGACCTCATTAGCCTTGGCTTTGGCACTCTCGGCACAGATTCAGCTGCGCGGGCAATATCCGCTGCAGTTCTTTTTCCTCGACGAAGGCTTCGGTACGCTGGATCCGGAGCTGCTGGAGACGGTTATTACCGCGCTTGAGCGCCTCCATACGGATAAGCTGACCGTCGGCATCATCAGTCATGTGCCCGAGCTTCGGGCACGTCTGCCGCGCAAGCTGGTCGTACGGCCGGCAGAGCAAGCGGGTGCGGGCTCGAAGCTTGCAATCGAATCGATGTAGCAGCGAACCATGGATGATGTGATCTAAATCACGGAAACAGCAACATGGCCCTGTTATAGTACAGATAAGCCGACATATATAAGAAGCACCGGGCAGGCGCTTGATCATGAGAGATTCCTATCTTTTCCCTTGCTCTCGTGATGAAGCGCCTCCTTACTGGACAGCTGCGTTCCAGGGGTGCTTCTCTTTTTTTTGTGTCGTCCCTAATTGTCATCTATTGGACGCATTGCCTAATTTCTTATATGATAAAAGCATGTAAACGTATGAAAGGGGTAACCGTGATGGATTGTCTTTTTTGCAAAATCGTAGAGGGTGAGCTTCCTTCCACGAAGGTACTCGAAAATGATAAGGTGCTTGTATTTCAAAACATTAATCCGGAGGCGCCGGTTCATGTCCTGATTATTCCCAAGAAGCATATCGCATCCATGAACGATATTCAGGATGAAGATTTGCTGCTGATTGGCGAGATGCACAAAGCGGCTAAAGAAGCCGCTGCGAAGCTGGGCATTGCGGAGAGCGGTTACCGATTAATTAACAACTGCGGACCCGATGGGGAACAATCCGTGTTTCATGTGCACTATCACCTGATGGGCGGTCGCCGTTTAGGCGCTTTAACAGGCATTTCGCCCGCTCATACATAACATCGGGCCAATGAAGAAATAGATCAGCCTCGCTGTCCAATGTCGCAGCGGGGTTGTTCCAATTCTTTCGACTATCGTAAAATAGACGCCTAAGGTTGACACCTTATTTCCGTTTGCCCTATAATGAAGTTTGATGAACCGTGTTAATGCTCTTGGACGGTCTGGTCGGAGGGAGGGAAAACTGGTGTCTGAAACTAAAGTTCGCAAAAACGAGACAATTGATGCTGCACTTCGTCGCTTCAAGCGTTCCATTGCTAAAGATGGCGTATTGGCTGAAGTGAAGAAACGCAAGCATTATGAAAAGCCAAGCGTAAAGCGCAAGAAAAAGTCCGAGGCTGCTCGTAAGAGAAAGTTTTAGGAGGATCTGAACTAGCATGAATCTTAGCGAACGATTGAACGAAGATATGAAGCAAGCGATGAAGAGTAAGGACAAGTTCAAACTCTCAACGATTCGAATGGTTCGTTCGACGATAAAAAATCTTGAAATAGATTTGAAACGAAGTTTGGATGACAACGAAGTGCTTGATATTTTTAGTCGTGAAATCAAACAGCGCAAAGATGCCCTCCAAGAATTTGAAAAAGCGGGACGCGACGATCTTGCCGCCGATGCAAAAGCAGAAATTGAGCTCCTTAGCGCCTACCTCCCGGAACAGCTTACTGAAGAAGAAATTAAAGTCATTGTACAGCAGACCATCCAGGAAACCGGTGCTTCTTCAAAAGCCGAGATGGGTAAAGTAATGAGCGCTCTCATGCCGAAAGTTAAAGGGCGTGCAGATGGAAAGCTTGTCAATCAAGTTGTTCAACAATTTCTGTAACAACATAAGTGAAACACCCCTTGTTTTCTCAAGGGGTGTTTTTTCTTTTTATCCGAGGGATGTTTTCGAGAATCGCCTTTTCGCGATGGTTTTTTTTAAGGATGGGCATACTTTTTGAAACGAAATCGTTTCTGATTCGTAATAACTACCATATGAGGGCAAGTAGATACATATGCTTATGCAAAAGGCAGGTCGCTGAACCCTTTTTGTCGAAGTTAGGGTACAGATGGCTTAATACGTCGAAAAGGAGGGGAACAGATGAGCAGACCGTTTTGGATCCGCAAATTGCTGACATTCACGGCAGCAGCCATTATGATGCTGATATCGATCGGAATGTATGTAGGTCCGGTGAAATCCGCGGTGGCTGCGAACATCGGGTCGGTGTATGTCATTCCGGTCAAGCAGCAGATCGAGCGCGGCTTAACCAGCTTTATGGAGCGTGGATTTAAGGAAGCCGAGGAGATGGCGGCAGGACTGATCGTCCTGGAAATTGATACGCCGGGAGGTCTGGTTGACCAAGCGGGTAAAATTGCAGCCTTGATGAAGGGCAGCGATATTCCGGTTGTGGCTTACATCACGGGTAATGCCGCATCGGCCGGGAGTTACATTGCGCTGAACGCAGACAAGATTGCCATGTCGCCGGGCAGTATGATTGGCGCGGCTTATATGGTGGATGCCAGGGGGAATCCGATCGAGGATGCCAAGATGGTTTCCTGGTGGAAAACCAGCATGGCTAGTGCTGCTGAAGCTTCAGGCCGAAATCCGGAGATCGCCAAAGGAATGGCTGACCTCAATTTAAAGGTTGAAGTGCCTGAAATCGGTTTGACAAAGCAGCCAGGCGATATCATATCCTTGACGCATGATGAAGCGCTGAAGACGGGTTATGCGGATACGATTGCGAACAGCACGGAAGAAGTCATCACGTGGATGGACTACTCCACGCAGGACGTATTTCGGATGGAGCAGACCTTCTCAGAGAAGCTGGCTACCTTCCTCACGCATCCCGGTGTCATGGCGCTCCTGCTCTTCATCGGTATTGCAGGTGTCATTATCGAAGTGATCGTTCCGGGCTTTGGTGTGCCGGGAATTCTTGGTGTGGTTGCATTCGTACTGTATTTCTTCGGTAACCAGGTCGCCGGATTTGCCGGTTGGGAGAATTGGCTGCTGTTTGTGATCGGTATCGTGATGCTGGCGATGGAGCTGTTTGTGCCAAGCTTCGGGATACTGGGCATCATTGGATCAGCCAGCTTGATTGCCGGCGTTGTTATGGCGGCCTACAGCACGTCTCATGTGGCTCTATCCCTAGGTATTGGGGCGGCTTGTGCTCTGGTGGCTATCATCGTGGTCGCTCTCGTATTTAAGGAACGGGGAATATGGCGGAAGTTTATTCTCAGTGACAGCTTATCCAAAGAGCAGGGGTATATTCCGAATGAAGACCGGGATGTACTGATCGGTCTGGTCGGAACTTCGATTACGCCGCTTCGACCGGCTGGAACGATGGAGCTTGAGGGACGGCGGCTTGATGTGGTTACCCTCGGAGGATTCATCGATTCCGGTCGACCGGTCCGCGTCATCAAAACGGACGGCACCAGAATTGTGGTAGAGGAAGAAAAAGGGTGAACCTCGTCACGGAATTGTGTAGTATTAAAAGGGCTAGTGTTTAAACGATCCAAGTGATGAAGGCAAATATTTAATAATGGAGGGTAAACGAATATGGAATTGGATGGTTCATTGGTACCGATTCTTCTAATCGGTGTTGTCGCGATTATCGTGCTTAGCGTGTTTTTCAGTTTCTTCCCGTTAATGCTCTGGATTTCGGCGCTCGCTTCCGGCGTGCGCATCGGGATTATTACATTGGTGGCCATGCGCCTGCGGCGCGTAACCCCAAGCCGGATTGTGAATCCGCTCATCAAGGCAACCAAGGCAGGACTTGGCCTTAACATCAACCAGCTGGAGAGTCACTATCTCGCAGGCGGTAACGTAGACCGGGTGGTCAACGCCTTGATTGCAGCCCAACGCGCCAATATTCCGCTCGAGTTTGAAAGAGCTGCGGCGATTGACCTTGCCGGACGTGATGTTCTGCAGGCGGTGCAAATGAGCGTTAACCCTCGTGTTATCGAAACGCCGGTTGTAGCAGCCGTAGCCAAAGACGGTATTGAAGTCAAAGTTAAAGCCCGTGTAACCGTACGTGCCAACATTGACCGTTTGGTCGGGGGTGCTGGCGAAGAGACGATTATTGCTCGTGTCGGTGAAGGTATCGTAACGACGGTAGGTTCCAGTAATTCGCATAAAGATGTCCTTGAGAACCCGGACCTGATCTCCAGAACGGTCCTGTCCAAGGGACTCGACGCGGGAACAGCATTTGAAATTCTGTCCATCGATATCGCGGACGTGGATGTAGGTAAGAATATTGGTGCATACCTGCAAACAGAACAGGCGGAAGCCGACAAGCGCATTGCCCAGGCGAAGGCCGAAGAACGCCGCGCGATGGCGGTAGCCCAAGAGCAAGAGATGAAAGCTCGCGTCGTAGAGATGAGAGCGCGCGTTGTGGAATCGGAATCCCAAGTTCCATTGGCTATGGCTGAAGCCCTTCGCAGCGGTCAACTGGGCGTGATGGATTATATGAACCTGAAGAATATCGAAGCCGACACGCAAATGAGGGGTTCCTTCGGTAAGATGGGTGAAAATAATGACAATCCCGGAGACAACAAAAACAAGTAACGATGAGGTGAGCCTATAGTGAGCTGGTTAATCGAAAATTTTTACATTGTAGCTGTTATAGGCTTCTTCATCATCTCCGCCCTCGGAAGACGCGGCAAGAACCCTGAGGAGGGGAAAAATCCCCGTATGCCGTCCTTCGGCGGCGAAGGGGACCGTCCTGCAAGACCGGGGCAGCAGCGGCCTCAGCGGCCTGAAGTTAGACGGGTGCAGACGACTCCGCAAGTCTCCCGTCCGGCACCTGTTCAGGAAAGCACCCGGATCGAGCGGATGGATGAAGAAGAAATGGATACCGGGAACGGATACTCTCTGGAACATCAAGAGATTGATCGAGCGAGACGTGAGGAAGAGATGAGATCTCACCCCGATAGCATAGATCATAGAATCGAGATGATGGAGAGGGATTTGAACCGGATTCACTCGAATTTGAACCAGATGACTATCGCATTACCTGAAACGGTTGTCGAAAGCCGAGATGAAGATCGTGAACAGTCTAGGGGCAGTGGATCGTTTCTTGCAGAACAAGCTCGAAACGGCATTGTTTGGGCCGAAATTCTGGGAACTCCGCGTGCCAAGCGCCCCATGAATCCTCGCCGTTAAATTAGCGGATTCTTTCGAGCTCTTCGAGCCAAATTTCTTGTACAAGATCAACGTAAATTAGACTCAATTCATAGATTTATAGAAGCGGGAGACCGCCTCGTCAGATTTTTTTGACGGGGCGGTCTTTTTACTTTTGATCTCATAAAACAGCTTCTTGGGGCATAAGGTGTACAGTACAGGAAGGGGGAAAGTCTCCATATGTCCCGCATCAGCCGCAAGCTGCAGAAATGGACCCAAGAAATGCTTGATTTGCCACAGGACCTGTTATTTGATTTGCCGCGGTTGACCCTGATTGGCAATAAAGAGCTGCATATCGAAAATCATCGCGGAGTCCGGCATTTTTCCGAGGAACGACTTGTGTTGTCTTTAACGCAGGGTTCTTTGGAGATTTCGGGGACCGGACTTGCGATTCAGGCTATTCAAAGTCATGAAGTGACCATCATTGGCACCATTCATCATATTCAATACATAGGAACGGGGGAGAAACCGTGAAGATTCCGACGATGATCCATCTTCGAGGATATTTGAAGCTCGCTGTTCGCGGTGAGCATGTGGAAGCATTCATTAATTCATTGGCGGAGGCGGGGATTCCGGTTTGGGATGTAACACCGACAGGAGCCCACTCAGCAGAGCTTAAGCTGCTGCTGAAGGATTTCAGAGGGCTCCGTCCGCTGTTAAAACGGACAGGCTGCCGTACGCGTATCAAGGGGCGCTACGGATACCCCTTCAAAGCCCGCCGCCTGTTGAAACGCAAAGCGTTTGTTATTGGCGTTGTTGCGTTTTTTATGATTCTGTTGACGCTTTCCTCGATGGTGTGGAACGTAGAAGTCGAGGGGAATGAAACGATCGCTTCGGAAGATGTGCTTGATGCGGCGAAGCAGGAAGGCATCTACCCGTTTCAATGGATATTCAAGTTGCAATCGATGGACAAGCTGTCCGGGAATATGACCGCCCGCCTTCCGGGAACTTCATGGGTAGGGGTGGAACGCAATGGGACACGCATACGCATACAGATTGTGGAGGCGGCCGTACCGGAGAAACCGCCGCTCCAGAGTCCGAGGCATCTGATCAGTACGCAGGACGCTGTCATCACCTATATATACGCTGAGAAGGGGGTTCCCAAAGTAGGGATCAACAGCCGGGTGAAGAAGGGCGATATTCTGATCTCCGGTGTCCTTGGGGATGAGGAAAATTCGGAACAAATTGTAGCCAAAGGGGAAGTGAAAGGCCTTGTATGGCATGAATACGATATCGAAATCCCATTGGTAAAGACCCATAAGGTGTATACGGGGGAAGGGAAGAAGCGCTCCTATATCGTTTTTGGCGATCGGGCCGTTCAGTTGTGGGGCTACGGGGATATTCCGTTCTCCCAGCAGGAGACCTTGACCTTCTATGATCCGCTTACGTGGAGGACGCGCGTGCTTCCGCTGGGCTGGATGACCGAAAAGATTATGGAGGTTACCGAGGTCCAGCGGACCATAAGCGAGGAAGAAGCGAAAAAAGAGGGAATCGAGGGGGCACGCCGGGATATTTTGGCGAAATATGGAACAGATTCAAAATTCGTAAGCCAAAAAATTTTGCATGATAAGAAAGAGAATGGTAAAGTTTATATGAAAGTGCTTTTTGAGGTGGAAGAGACCATCGCAAAAGAACTTCCCATAGTATACGATCAAGGAGAATGAGGCTATTTGTCACAGCAAACGACCAGCATTCAAATTTTACTTCAAAGCGCGTCAGAGGGTCTGTCCTTATTCGGACCACAAGATACATTTCTTAAATTAATCGAAAAAGAAATTCCTGCGACGATTGATTCACGGGAAGCGGTCATCACGATTCGGGGACAACATCGAAATGTGGAGAGTCTTCAGCAGCTGTTTGAAGTGCTGCTCCAGCTTGTGCGCAACGGCTACATTTTGACCGAGCGTGATATTCTTTATGCTGTGGAACTCGCCAAGGATCTGAGGGCCGATCAGCTGCTGGATCTGTACAAGGGCGAGATTACGACAACCTTCAAGGGTAAGCCTATTCGTGTAAAAACCATCGGTCAGAAGCACTATGTGACCACCATCAAGAAGCGGGATATTGTATTCGGTATCGGTCCTGCAGGTACAGGGAAAACTTACCTGGCCGTCGTTTTGGCTGTTGCCGCACTAAAGGAAGGATCCGTCAAAAGGATCATTTTGACAAGGCCGGCTGTAGAGGCTGGAGAGAGCCTGGGCTTCCTGCCCGGAGACCTGCAGGAGAAGGTCGATCCTTATCTCAGACCATTGTACGATGCCTTATACGATGTGATGGGCCCGGATCAAACGGCCAAGGCGCTAGAGCGTGGCTTGATTGAAATCGCGCCGCTTGCTTACATGCGCGGGCGGACGCTGGATGATTCATTTATTATTTTGGATGAAGCACAGAACACCACGCCGGAACAGATGAAGATGTTTTTGACACGGCTTGGATTCGGCTCGAAGATGGTCATTACAGGGGACGTGACCCAGATTGACCTGCCGCGGGGCAAAAAATCAGGACTTATCGAAGCTAAAACGATATTAAGCGGAATTGAGGAAGTCGGCTTCGTCTATTTTGCCGAACAGGATGTTGTACGTCACTCTTTAGTACAAAAAATCATCGTCGCTTATGATAAAGCAGCAGAAAACCAAGATTAAAGGGGATTGTCGCAATGGCCTCCAAAGAACCATCGACGGACAAGTCCATATGGGGTAAAAACAGCGGATGGAAATATAGCGTGGCAACACGCTATATTCTGTTTTTGCTGCTTGCTTTACTCTTTTATATCAGTCTAGCATCCAAGCTTTTGCCGGAGCGGTATGACATACAGGTCAATACGAAAAGCGAAAAAAATATCGTAGCACCAGTACAAATTGAGGATAGCAAGGCAACGCTGAAGGCACAGGAGGCGGCTGCGGAGAACGTCCAGCCGATTTACCCTCTCGTTCCTCTGCGAAACGACGTTCTGGTCACGCAAATCCTTGACCGGATTGAACGTTTGAACCAGGACGTGGATATCAGCTCCGCCGAAAAAGTTGAAATTTATCGAAATGAAATTCCGAGAATGGCTAGAGAATTCGTGCAAAATTTCGTGTCGGCCAACAGCACGAACGAAGCCTATTCCAAAGAGCTGCTTCAGGAAATGCAGCGGGTCATCGAAGAACAAACCTATCGGATTCCAGAGGAAACATTCATTAAGATGCCGAGGTTGAATTCCGAAGATATTATTCAGATGAAGCCTGTAGCTCGCGAGATCGTATCCAGGCTGATGCTAAACGAGATCGTCGATGCCGATACGGCCCGTACCCGCGTGGCTGAGAGAGTGAACACAAGTTCGTTGAATGATCGGACCGCCAGGGAAGTCGTTCAGGAATTGGCGAGTTTAACGATTACGGCCAATAAGTTCTACGATGAGGTTGCCACGAAGAATGCGAAGGTTGAGGCCCGGGAGAATACCCCGCCCGTATTTATCAAACAAGGGGACATCCTCGTGGCGAAAGGCCAGCTTATCACACCGGAGCTGTATGAGCTGCTTGGTAAAAACGGCCTGCTGAAGGACGATATTAATTACTGGCCGGAGCTGGGCGTGCTGCTACTGTCCGTCTTGCTGTCTCTTGGCATACTGACTTTCATCCGGCAGTCGGAACCCGGCAAATTCAAATATAACAACTCGCAGCTGCTGATGCTGGTCTTGGTGTATGTGATCACGCTGATCACCATGCATTTGACCGCATTTCTGCAAAGCGATTCCCAGATGTATGTGGGATATCTTGCGCCGGTCGCGATTGGCGCGATTCTGGTTACCCTGCTGCTGGAAACCTCGTTGGCCTATTTCAGCGTCATCATTTTCAGCATCATGGCAAGTGTCATATTGAACGTCCAAGGCGAATTGTTTGACTTCAAATTCGGGTTATTCGCAGCCGTGACTTCCTGCGTGGCGATCTTCTCGATTCACCGCGCAAGCCAGCGGTCGACGATGTTGAAGGGCGGCATTATGGCGTCTCTCTTCGGCGCCTTGATCGTGTTCATTATGCTGCTGCTCAATAACGATACATGGACTACGAGCGAAACGCTGTATTCGATCGGTTTTGCCATCGCGGGCGGATTGTTAACGGCCATCCTGGTTATCGGGTTAATGCCGTTCTTCGAAGTCACCTTCGGTATTCTGTCGGCACTGAAGCTGGTGGAATTATCGAACCCGAACCATCCGCTGCTTCGTAAACTGCTGACGGAGACGCCAGGAACTTATCATCACAGTGTCATGGTCGGAAACTTGTCCGAAGCTGCGGCGGAAGCGATAGGCGCCAACGGACTGCTGTGCCGCGTCGGTTCCTACTATCATGATATCGGAAAAACCAAGCGGCCGATCTATTTTATCGAGAACCAGAACAATATGGAGAACCCGCATGATTCCATTGAACCGAAGCTGAGCAAATCCATTATCGTTGCTCACGCAAGGGATGGCGTGGAAATGCTCAAGGAGTACAAGCTCCCTAAACCGATACGGGATATCGCAGAGCAGCATCATGGTACAACGTTTTTACACTATTTTTATCATAAAGCGGTTCGCCAGGCTGAGGAGCAGGGCATCGAACCGGATTTCACTGAAGATGATTTCCGTTATCCAGGGCCGAAGGCTCAATCCAAGGAGTCTGCAATTGTCGGCATTGCCGACAGCGTGGAAGCGGCTGTCCGTTCATTGCGTAAACCGACGGTGGAACAGGTTGAATCGATGATCGAGAAGATTATCAAAGGCCGCCTGGATGACCATCAGTTTAATGATTGCGATTTAACGATGAAGGAATTGGATATTATCGCCAAGACGTTAAAGGAGACGGTGATGGGGATTTTCCATTCCCGGATCGAATACCCGGAAGATGTGAAGCGTCCCAAGCCGTCCGCCCCAAATGGCGATATATCGACTGCTTCCGAGACATCCGCAACGAGTGAGGAACAGAGAAGGAGCGTATAAGAATGAGCCTGCAGCTGGCATGGAATAATGAACAAGAGGATTTTCAGATTAGCGAGGAATTGATCGCCCTGCTTGAAGTGATTCTTCAGAAGGCCGGAGAGGCTGAAGGAGTAACCGATGGAGAGGTGGATCTGACCTTTGTCGATGATGAACAGATCCATGAATTGAACCGGGAGTACCGGGGAATCGATCGTCCGACCGACGTCCTCTCCTTTGCGATGAATGAAATTACGAACGATGAGCTCGAGATCATTTATGAGCTGGAAGAGGGAGAAGAACTGGAGAGCGTTCCGGATGTTCTGGGAGATATCATTATCTCGGTTCCTCGGGCCAAGCTGCAAAGCGAAGAATACGGCCATTCGTTGGAACGGGAACTCGGTTTTCTGTTTGTTCACGGATTTCTACATTTGCTCGGATATGATCATCAAGATGAGGCGAGCGAAGCGGAAATGATGGGCAAACAGGAGGCTGTACTTGCAGAAGTAGGATTGACAAGATAGTGAAGCCGCACAGACAATCGTTATACAGGGCATTTGGGTGCGCGATGCGAGGCATCTTGACGGCTGTACAAACGGAACGCAATATGAAAATCCACATTGCTGCTGCCTTGATTGTATTCATCGCAGCAGCTTTGCTGCAATTGGACCGAGTGAGTTGGTTGTTTTTGGTATTGGCGATTGCCCTCGTATTTATCGCGGAGCTGGTAAATACTGCGGTAGAGGCCGTTATCGATCTGATCTCGCCAGAAGAACATGTATTAGCTCGGGTGGCTAAGGATACAGCAGCCGGTGCAGCGTTAGTTGCAGCGGTGTTTGCCGTCGTGATCGGCATTCTGGTCTTCTATGAACCGGTATGGGAATGGATGCAATCAATGACAAGTTGAATAAATAGGAGGAACTAGACATGGAAGCAGGATTGTTAATGCAGGAAGCGATTAAAGCACGTACGCGGGCTTACATACCCTATTCAACATTTGGTGTGGGAGCAGCCCTGCTCGATTCGCGCGGAGAGGTACATCTTGGCTGTAATGTAGAGAATGCCGCATACGGTCCTACCAATTGTGCTGAGCGCACCGCATTGTTCCGTGCGATTGCCGACGGTCATGAAGCAGGGAGCTTCCAAGCCATTGCCATTGTTGCCGATACGGACGGCCCGTGCACGCCATGCGGGGTATGCCGGCAAGTGCTGGTGGAGCTGTGCAAGCCGGATATGAAGGTGATCATGGGCAATATGAAGGGTGATATCAAGGAGACGACCGTCAGCGAACTGCTGCCGGGAGCGTTCGGTCCATGGGATTTAAACAAGTAAGTCTGCAAATGAATAGGATCAAATCAAGGTTTACACAACACGTAGATACAGGAACAGTAGCGGAGGAATGGTATGCAAAAAAAACAATTTAAGTCCGGGTTTGTGGCTATTATCGGGAGACCGAACGTAGGAAAATCAACGCTGATGAATCAGGTGATCGGTCAGAAGATTGCCATCATGTCGGACAAACCGCAAACAACAAGAAATAAAATTCATGGCGTATATACGACCAACGATTCCCAAGTGGTTTTTCTGGATACGCCGGGGATTCATAAGCGTCAATCCAAGCTTGGGGATTACATGAATCAGACTGCTTTGAGCACGCTAGGTGAAGTGGAAGCCGCCTTATTTCTGGTAGACGCTTCGGAGGGCATCGGCGGGGGAGACCGTTACATCGCCGAGCAGCTGCAAAAGATCAAGACTCCGATCATCCTGGTGATGAATAAAATCGACAAGATTGAGCCGCCCGCACTGCTGCCTCTGATTGAGCAGTATCGGAAGCTGCATGATTTTGCAGAGATCGTCCCGATTTCCGCGAAGCTCGGCAGCAATGTTGACACGCTGCTAGAACAGATACAGAAGTATTTGCCTCCTGGCCCACAGTATTATCCTGAAGATCAGGTGACGGATCATCCGGAGCAGTTCGTGTGCGCAGAGCTGATTCGCGAGAAAATTTTGCACATGACAAGAGAGGAAATTCCTCATTCCATAGCGGTTACCATTGAGGATATGCGGGTGGAGGAGAACGGAACTGTATATATTTCAGCCGTTATTTTTGTTGAACGCGACTCCCAGAAGGGTATCATTATCGGCAAGCAGGGTGCTCTGCTAAAAGAAGTTGGCAGACAAGCCCGTCAGGATATTCAAAGGCTGCTCGGATCCAAGATTTTCTTGGAGCTCTGGGTTAAAGTTAAAAAAGATTGGCGCAATCAAGAACGCGTTCTTCGCGATCTCGGATTTCACCGCGGGGAGTAATAAAGCCGCAGTGCAAATCGGAGGCAAATCATACACGGTGCCGCCTGCCAACAATTGCATTTCATAAATCTGCTCTAGGCGCACATCCTAATTTTCGTAGATGCGAAACGTCATTTCCGAAGAGAGGATGAATACGAATGCGAGATTTTTCGTGGAAGTATTTTGCGATGACTGGAGATGTCGATGCGTATTTGCTGTATAAGGAAACCGAGGGTGAGTCGGTTCTTACAGCTGCATCCGTTGAAGATGAGGCGGCCCCGCATGAAGAAGACGAGTAATTATTGGTTGTTCCAGGAATGGTTGGGGGAAAGCGCATGCTATATCGGGCGGAAGGGATTGTCATCCGCAGCATGGACTACGGTGAAGGGAACAAAATCATTACACTTTGCACCAAAGAATCGGGCAAGGTAGGCGTGCTGGTCAGAGGAGCAAAGAAGGTGAAAAGCCGACATGCTGCTCTGACACAGCTATTTACCTATGGAGAGTATGTTTTCTTCCGAAATGGTACGGGGCTCGGCAACTTGAATGCCGGTGAGATCATGGAGTCTCACCACGGGCTCAGGGAGGATCTTGTGAAAGCGGCCTATGCTTCTTATGCCTGCGAGCTCTTGGATCGGGTGCTGCAGGATGAGGAGACGGGCGCTTTTTGGTTTCATCAGCTCAAAGCCTGTCTGGAGGCGCTTCAGGAGGATAAGGATCCTCAAATTATCATCAATCTGTACGAGATGAAAATTCTGCAGACTGCAGGGTACGGGCCGGAGCTGGATGTGTGCATATCGTGCAATCAGCCCAGAAAAGACGAGGATATGTTGGTGAGCCCCCGGCTTGGAGGGGTACTGTGCCGTTATTGCAAACATTTGGATCCGCCGGCGATGGCGATCTCACCCAGAACACTGAAGCTGCTGCGCCTGTTTGGACGGCTGGATTTAAGACGGCTGGGCAATGTGGATGTAAAGGACGAAACCAAGGCCGAGCTCAAAAAAGTCATGCGGGCCTTAATGGATATGCAGCTTGGGCTGCGTCTGAAATCGCAAAACTTTTTGGACCAAATGGACAAGTACAATATTTGACGTAAGATATAGAATGAGGTATTATATTTATCAGTTTATTAGTTTTTTGAATACTGACATGCATTGAACGGGAAAGTAGTGAATGATCATCCGCGAAATAGCGAGCCGGGGGCGGTGGAAGCCTGGTGGGAGATATTCATGAACAGGGCACCCGGGAGCATGGTGAAACGATAAAGTGGGTTTTGCTTATCGCTGAAGACTGAATTGTGTCGGCGAATCAGCAGGACCAAGTAGGGTGGAACCGCGGGAAGCTACAGCTCTCGTCCCTATGTCTGTACAACAGGCGTAGGGCGAGAGCTTTTTGTTGTACAGAGAATGGAAAAGTATGGTGGAATGAATTTGAAAAAGAATGTAAAGGAGCTAAAATCATGAACTTCCAGCAGATGATTTTGACGCTGCAGCAATTTTGGGCAGAACAGAATTGCATCATCGTGCAGCCGTACGACACGGAAAAAGGTGCCGGTACGATGAACCCGATGACGTATTTGCGTTCGATCGGACCCGAGCCTTGGAACGTAGCGTATGTAGAGCCTTCCCGTCGGCCTGCTGACGGCCGCTATGGAGAGAACCCGAACCGTCTCTATCAGCATCACCAATTTCAGGTTATTTTGAAACCTTCGCCGGACAATATTCAAGAGCTGTATTTGGAGAGCTTGAAGCGTCTTGGCATTAATCCGCTCGATCATGACATCCGTTTTGTTGAGGACAATTGGGAAGCGCCGACGCTTGGTGCATGGGGCCTAGGCTGGGAAGTATGGCTGGATGGTATGGAAATTACGCAGTTTACGTACTTCCAGCAGGTTGGCGGCATCGACGCAAGCCCAGTCGCTGTAGAGATTACCTATGGCATGGAGCGTCTTGCATCCTATATCCAGGATAAAGAGAATGTGTTCGATCTGGAGTGGGTAGACGGCATCACCTACGGAGATGTATTCCATCAGCCGGAATTCGAGCATTCGAAGTACACCTTTGAGGTGTCCGACGTTAAGATGCTGTTTACGCTGTTTAACATGTATGAAGAAGAAGCGAACAAAGCAATGAGCCAAAGTTTGGTATTCCCGGCATACGACTATGTTTTAAAATGCTCCCACACGTTTAACCTGCTGGATGCCAGAGGGGCGATCAGTGTAACGGAGAGAACGGGGTACATTATGCGCGTGCGAAACCTGGCTCGTCAGGTTGCAGCTACGTATTTGGAGGAGCGCGAGAAGCTGGGCTTCCCGCTGATTAAGAAAGGGGGCGCAGACCATGTCTAAGGATTTATTGTTTGAAATCGGTCTGGAAGAGGTCCCGGCGAGATTTCTGCGCGCCGCGATGGAACAGCTTCAGGACAAATTAGTCAAATGGCTGGAAACTTCCAGAATCGGACATGGAGAAGTGACGGCATATGCTACGCCGCGCCGCTTGGCGGTATGGGTACAGAACGTTGCGGATAAACAAGAGGATGTCAGCGAGGAAGTGAAAGGGCCTTCCCGCAAGATCGCGTTGGATGATAGCGGACAGTGGAGCAAGGCTGCGCTTGGTTTTGCAAAAAGCCAGGGCGTGGATCCCGAGAGTTTTACGTTCAAGGAGCTCGGCGGAGTAGAGTATATCTATGTGACGAAGAACAGCGTCGGCGTGGATACGAAGTCGATCCTGTCCGAAGGACTCCTTGGCATTTTGACTTCGATGACCTTCCCGAAAAATATGCGCTGGGGGGCGCACGAATTTAAATTCGTCCGTCCGATTAAGTGGATGGTCGCTTTGCTCGGCAGTGAGACGATTGATCTGGAAATTACGGGCGTGAAGGCCGGTAACGTGACCCGTGGACACCGTTTCCTTGGCGGAGAAGCCGTTATTCCAGAGGCATCGGCATACCGCGACGTATTGCGTGAACAGCATGTCATCGTGGATGTGAATGAACGCCAAGAGATGATTGTATCGCAGATCCAGGCATTGGCCCAAGAGAAAGATTGGAATATCGCCATCAAGGATGATTTGCTCGAAGAGGTATTGTTCCTGGTTGAGACCCCAACCGTGCTGTACGGAGCATTCGACTCCTCATTCCTTCATATTCCGCAGGAAGTATTGATTACTTCAATGCGAGAGCATCAGCGGTATTTCCCTGTGCTGGATAAGCAGGGACAATTGCTTCCGTTCTTCGTAACCGTGCGCAGCGGGGACAGCCGTTCCCTGGACGTTATCGCAAGAGGGAATGAAAAGGTGCTGCGGGCTCGTTTGTCGGACGCGAAATTCTTCTATGAGGAGGATCAGAAGCTTCAGATTAAAGACGCTTTATCGAAGCTGGAGAGCATCGTTTTCCATGAGGAGCTGGGGACCATCGGCGATAAAGTCCGCAGAATCCGCCGGATTTCCGATCAGTTGTCCGCGAAGCTTAGCATTTCGGCTGACGAAGCAGATTCTGTAAGCCGTGCAGCCGATATTTGCAAATTCGATCTGGTGACCCAGATGGTTTATGAATTCCCTGAATTGCAGGGTGTTATGGGAGAGGATTATGCAAGAAAAGCCGGTGAGAAGGAGCAGGTGGCCAAAGCGGTGTTTGAGCATTACCAGCCTCGCTTCGCCGGTGACGCGGTGCCTTCCACCTCGGTGGGATCCATCGTAAGCATCGCGGATAAAATCGACACGATCGTGGGATGCTTCTCCATCGGCATCATTCCGACAGGCTCCCAGGATCCTTATGCACTGCGCCGTCAGGCTGCGGGCATCGTTCAGATCATCTTGGAGCACAAACTCCCGGTGACGCTATCGGATGTCTTCGGTGTGGCCCTGGAGGTTCACGAGAACATTCGCGTTTTGAAGCGCTCGACGGACGAAATCCGCAAGGACCTTAAAGAATTCTTCGGACTTCGCGTGAAGAAGCTCCTGTCCGAAGATCAGCGCTATGATGTGGTGGATGCCGTCATTACCGCTGGATTTGATCATGTGGTGTCGGTTGTGTCCCGCGGTCATGCGCTGATGAATGCTGTGGATCATGTCCAGGATTTCAAAACAACGGTAGAATCCTTCAACCGGGTCAGCAATTTGGCAGCCAAGGCCGGCAAGGCTGCTGTCAATCCTGAACTGTTCACGGAAACGGAAGAAGGCAAGCTTTATGAAGCTTGGAACGCGATTCGCGAAGATTACCATGCTGCGCTGGAAGCTGCTGACGGCGAACGCTCTTTGTCCTTGCTGGGTGGACTCAAAGAACCGATTACCGGGTTCTTCGACTCCGTTATGGTCATGGCAGAGGACGAAGCGGTTCGGGCCAATCGTCTCGCACTGCTCTCCGGTATCGATGGAGATTTGAAGCGTTACGCCGATTTCACAAAATTGGTGTGGTAGTAGTGACAGCATGATTTTACAAATGTTATAATGCATTGTTCAGTGAAAGCGACAGCCCGCGGTTATGCACGGGATGGCGCTTTCGCTATGAACGGCCTGAATCAAGCAAGGGCAGGGTCATTGTTTATTTGATGAGATAAGAAAGTATAAGCTTCAGAGGCTTACCATCCTTATCTCGCAAGAATAACTTCCGCTATACGCGGTCTGTCTTCTGTGAAAGTACGTCGACAGACGTTTTTCTTAGAAGAAGGATTTTAATCTGCCAAAGACGTATATAATAATATACAGCATAAAGATGAATCCAAGACTAACGATAAGAGCCGGTGATGCGAATGAACGAAAGCAACTCCATTTCGATCGTGGTTGACGGTGATGCATGTCCAGTCAAGAAGGAAATCGCAGAGACTGCTCGTACATTTCGTGTGCCGGTACTGCTTGTTTCTTCCTATGATCATCTGCAGCAGGCAGAAGATGGGGTTACGACGGTCCAGGTGGATCGGAGTGATCAAAGTGCGGACCTATACATCGCTAACCACATATCCAGGGGGGATATCGTGGTGACGCAGGATTATGGACTGGCTGCACTTGCGCTTGCCAAATCATGCCATGTGATCTCCTTTCGCGGTCGTATTTTTCATAATACGGATATCGATTTCATGCTGGATTCCCGTCACCATCAGGCGAAGGCGAGGAAGCAGGGAAAGTATGGCAAAGGGCCCAAAAAGCTGCTTGACGAGGACCGGAGTTTTTTTCAACATAAACTGACAAAACTTTTGCATGAATTGCAGGAGAATGTCCACCCGTAGCGAATACTATTTACGTGCCAAAAGAGATGAAGGTGGTTTGGATGAGTACCGGACAAGGTAATATTCCGGATGATGTCATTGAGGAAGTACTGGCCAAAAGCGATATTGTGGACACGGTCAGCAAATACGTGCATCTTACCAAACAGGGGAAATACCTGAAGGGCTTGTGCCCGTTTCACTCAGAGAAAACTCCTTCCTTTACGGTTACACCGGAACGCCAAATCTTTTACTGCTATGGCTGCGGTAAGGGCGGAAACGCCATTAAATTTAGAATGGAAATCGAAGGATTTTCTTTTCCCGAAGCCGTCAAGACAATGGCAGAAGAGAATGATATCTCGTTGCCGGAAGGTCAAGGAGTTCCCGTAATTCCTCGTAATCCGGAAAAAGAACGTTTGATTGAAGCCTATGAGCTTAGCGCCAAGCTGTACCATTTTCTGTTGAAGAATACGGAGCATGGTACGGAAGCCATGAAGTATTTACGATCCCGCGGAATGAGCGACAAAATGATTGACCAGTTCCAAATCGGTTATGCGCCAGATCGTTGGGACACGCTCGTTCAGTTCCTGACGAAGCGATCCTTTGACTTGAAAGAGATGGAAAAGGGCGGTTTATTATCCGCAAGACATGAACAAGAAGGCTATCTCGACCGTTTCCGCGGACGAATCATGTTTCCGATACATGACCGCAGCGGCAAGGTCATCGCGTTTGCTGGCAGAATACTGGGGGACGGTCAACCGAAGTACCTGAATTCCCCGGAGACACTTCTATTTAATAAGAGCCGCACATTGTACAACCTGCACCAGGCGAAGACATCCATACGCAAATTGCGTCAAATTCTGTTATTCGAAGGTTACGGCGATGTAATTTCGTCATGGGAAGCAGGACTTCACAACGGTGTGGCAACCATGGGGACCTCTCTAACGGAAAACCAAGTGGCAATCATGAAATCGGTGGCTGAAGAAGTTGTTGTTGTCTATGACGGTGATAAAGCCGGTATGGCTGCTGCGTTAAAAGTCATTCCAATGCTCGAAGGCGTTGGTCTCAGAGTACGAATCGCTTTGGTGAACGAAGGAATGGATCCGGATGATTACATCCGTAAATTCGGTGCCGAGCGTTTCAGGCATGTCGTAGAGACAGCTGTTTCAACAACAAAATTTAAACTTATATATCTGAAGAAAAACCATATACTGCTAGAAGAAGATGGTAAGATTGCGTACGCCAAAGAGGCATTGCCCATTATCGCCGTACTGAATTCCTCGACTGAACGAGAAGTTTACTTGAGGGAATTGTCCTCCGAGCTCCATCTTTCCTATGAAAGTCTTAAGCAGGATTGCAATCTGCTTCGGCAATCGATGCAAAAAAAGATGGGTGATGGGGATAATAAGGAAAAAAGGTGGAATAATGGTAGGCATAAAAAAGGGCGCCAGCCCGCCCCGGTACTTCTGCCTGCTTACCATGCCGCAGAGCGGCGGCTGCTGTCGCTGATGCTGCAGGATGCGGAGGCCGCGCGATACGTAGGCGATCGCCTGGGAGAAGCGTTTAATATTGAAGATCATGCGGCAATTGCTGCTTATCTATATGCTTTTTACGCACAGGGTAAATCTCCGGATATCAGCCGTTTCATGTCATCGCTCCACGACGATCGTTTGGAAATGACGGTCAGCTCGATCATGATGATGGAAGCACCAGCCGAGTGGAATGTTCAAGTGCTCGATGATTGCATACGTGAGGTGCTGAAATTTCCGCAGCAGAGAGAGATCGACCAGAAAAAAGAAGAAATGATAAAAGCGGAGCGCTCAGGTGATTTTTTGCGAGCCGCGCAAATTGCAAGTGAGATTATCGCCCTAGAAAGACAATGAAGCCCCGCACATTGCTGTTTCTAGGGAGGAGGGAGTCGAATGATGGCGAATGATCAGCATACTGAACTAGAAACGGAATTTACGCTGGATCAAGTCAAGGATCAGTTGATTGAACAGGGTAAAAAGAGATCCGTATTAAGCTATAAAGACATTATGGAGAAATTATCGCCATTTGATCAGGACACGGAGCAGATGGAAGAGTTCTACGAGCAGCTGGCCGACCTGGGTATCGATGTGGTAAATGAGAATGACGAAGAGGGTACTCACCGGCAATCGGGAGATTCCGAATCCCATGATAATGAGGATTTTGGGTTTGACGACGATCTTTCACTGCCTCCTGGGATCAAGATTAACGACCCGGTACGGATGTATCTGAAGGAAATTGGCCGGGTTCCGCTGTTGTCAGCGGATGATGAGATTGAACTTGCCAACCGGATTGAACAGGGGGATGAGGAAGCCAAGCGCCGTCTGGCCGAAGCCAACCTGCGTCTCGTTGTAAGTATCGCGAAGCGTTATGTCGGACGAGGAATGCTGTTCCTGGATTTGATTCAGGAGGGCAACATGGGTTTGATCAAAGCCGTAGAGAAGTTCGATTACAAAAAGGGTTTCAAATTCAGTACGTATGCGACATGGTGGATTCGCCAAGCAATCACGCGCGCTATTGCTGACCAGGCCCGTACCATCCGAATTCCTGTGCATATGGTGGAGACCATCAACAAACTGATTCGTGTATCCAGACAGCTTCTCCAGGAGCTCGGACGTGAGCCTTCGCCGGAGGAAATTGCTGCCGAGATGGAACTCAGTGTTGAGAAAGTCCGGGAGATTATGAAGATTGCTCAGGAGCCGGTTTCGCTGGAAACGCCGATCGGTGAGGAAGATGATTCCCATCTCGGAGATTTCATCGAGGATCAGGAAGCACTCGCTCCTGCCGATGCGGCTGCTTACGAGCTTCTGAAGGAACAGCTCGAAGATGTGCTGGATACGCTGACAGAGCGCGAGGAGAACGTACTACGTCTTCGTTTCGGACTCGATGATGGCCGCACGAGAACACTGGAAGAGGTCGGCAAAGTGTTCGGTGTTACACGCGAACGGATTCGACAGATTGAAGCGAAAGCGCTCCGTAAGCTTCGTCACCCGAGCCGCAGCAAGCGGTTAAAGGATTTCCTCGAATAGCTTAATCCACGGACCTTCTGCAGTAATCGCAGCAGGTCCTTTTTTTCGAATTCATGCATGGCATGTATAAGTTTCTTGGTTATGGAATTTCTTCCTGCATTTGTTTTATTGGTCTTTATTTTAGCTCTTTTTCGGACCCATTGCAAATGACGAGGCACAACTTATGTTCACCGGATTTGCCGGTTTGCAGTTTGGTATCGTCTCTGTTAGGGTAAGGAATAGGTCGTGATTTGGACGAAAATATGGAATGGTAAGGTGTGTCGACCGTGAAATTATCAAGAAGATTAACACAAATACTGGAGAAGATTCCGCGCGGCAGCCGACTTGCAGATATCGGTTCCGACCATGCCCTGCTGCCTGTGGCTGCCGTAGAGAGCGGAGCGGCCATTCAAGCGATCGCCGGTGAAGTCAATCCCGGCCCTTATGATGCTGCCGTCAAGCAGGTCATCGAATCAGGGATGACGAATGTCATCAGCGTGCGAAGAGGAGACGGTTTGAACGTACTCTCAGCCGGTGAGGCCGACGTCATTACGATTGCCGGTATGGGCGGCAGCTTGATTGCAGCGATTTTGGACCGCGGCATCGATAAGCTGGCAGGCGTCCGCAGGCTGGTCCTGCAGCCGAATGTGGGAGAAGATATCTTGCGTAGATGGCTATATTCCCATGGCTGGGTGCTGATCGAGGAAATGATCCTGGAGGAAGACGGCAAAATTTACGAAGTGCTGGTCGCCGAGCCTTTGCATTTAACAGACCTGACGAATGAGCAGGTTTACACGGAAAGGGCGATTGGAGACGGTGTCCGGTTATCTACGGACTGGCTTTTCCGTATGGGACCTTGGCTGACACAGTCCCCGAATCCGGTTTTCAGTGAGAAATGGAAGTCGGAGATGGAGAAGATGGGGTATATTCTTCAATCGCTTTCGCGTTCAGATCTCACCACGGCCGCCGATAAGGCGAGTGAGATTCGATCGGATATCGAGTTTATTCAGGAGGTGCTGGCATGCTTGCCAAAGGACAAACCGTAATTCAATATATGGAGCAATTGGCCCCGAAGCACGTGGCCGAACCCGATGACCGGATCGGACTCCAGCTTGGAACATTGCAAAAGGACATTCGCACGGTGCTGATTGCATTGGATGTTAATGATGAAGTGGTGGATGAAGCCATTGAGCTTGGGGCTGACCTGATTATCGCGCATCATGCGATTATATACCGTCCGCTGAAACAACTGCAGACGGATACGCCGATGGGCAAGGTATACGAAAAGCTGATCAAACACGACATTGCAGTATATATAAGTCATACCAATCTGGACGTAACCGAAGGCGGGATGAACGATTGGATGGCGGAGGCCTTGGGAATCGAGAATACGTCGCCTATTCATGACATGCATAATGAACAGTTGTCCAAGCTGGTAGTATTTGTCCCGAAGAGCCATCATCAAGAGGTGCTGGATGCCGTGCTCGGCGCCGGTGCAGGCTGGATCGGAAATTACAGCCACTGCAGCTTCAACATCGAGGGCTTTGGCACCTTTGTCCCGCGAGAAGGCAGCAACCCTTTTCAAGGTCAGGAAGGCAAGATGGAACGTGCAAATGAGGTTCGAATCGAGACGATTGTTCCTCATGCCATCCGAAATAAAGTGATCCAGGCGATGCTAAAGGCACATCCTTATGAAGAGGTTGCTTATGATCTGTATGCCATGGACCTAAAGGGGAGATCCCTTGGTCTTGGCCGGGTTGGAAAGCTAAAAGAGCCTAAGACGTTGGCTGAGCTGGTAGACGTGGTAAAAGAGAAGCTGGAGGTCCCTCATGTTCGGGTCGTGGGAGAACTCGACCGCACGATCCGCAAGGCGGCCGTCATAGGGGGTTCCGGAGGACGCTACATGATGAAAGCACTGTTCCGTGGAGCCGATGTGCTGGTAACGGGAGATGTGGATTATCATACGGCACAGGATGCGCTCGCAGCGGGACTTACGATCATTGATCCGGGTCATAATGCCGAGAAGATCATGAAGGTCAAAGTTGCCGAGTGGATGGAGCAGAAGCTGCAGGAACATAAGTACGAAACCCGGGTGGTGGCTTCTCGTATCAATACAGAGCCGTTCCAGTTCGTTTGAAGAACAGAATCGTGAGGCAAGGAAAAGAGTCTCTTTTTGACACCGTTGGCCAGGAAGAGTACCTCATCCATGCTGGGAAATTAATCAGCTATTGTTAATGTTTAATGGGTTGTGTACCGCTTCAAATCACTGTATAATATATAATGTTGTCCGGAAAGTTTGACAGACAATCGCTGGCGGCGTCAAAGCCGCGAGAGGAAAGTCCGGGCTCCATAGGGCAGGGTGCTGGATAACGTCCAGTCAGCGCGAGTTGAAGGATAGTGCCACAGAAATGGACCGCCGATGGCCGCCTAAGGGCGGCACAGGCAAGGATGGAACCGAGGTGTAAGAGACCCCGAGGAACGCTGGTGACTTCGTTCCTGGTAAACCCCACCTGGAGCAAGACCTAATGGGACGCAGTCTCCTTCGAGGAGACAGCCTTAGCCCGAGGCGCGTCCGGGTTGGTCGCTTGAGTCGATTAGTAATGATCGGCCTAGATAGATGATTGTCGCTCATGGTGGCAGGGTAGTTCCCGCTATGACCACGAAGAGCACAGAACCCGGCTTACGGAAAGCTTTCCCAACTGAACAACATATTGCTTTACGGATACCGTAATGGTACAAACGCGCATTTTCTTTACATTCCTCGTCAGGTGTGTAAAGGGAATGCGCGTTTTTTCAAGATATCAGAAAGTATAAACTTCGAAGCTTGGGTCTTCCTGATATCGCAAGAAAAACTTCCTCTAACCGCGGTCTGTCTTCTGAGAATGTACGTCGATAGACGTTTTTCTTATGGTTTTGTGAAAATATTGGGAGTTCATCTGCCCTTTAAGGATAATCGTCCATACCAAATAGCCCCCGGGATAATAAGCTGTAATCATCAAGGGAAAGGAGATGCAAAAAACATGTCTTGTCATAACGAAAACCCATGTCCTCCTGTGTCACCGATTGTATGCGAACCGATCGTTGTTGTTAGAGACCATTATGTACCGCAAATCGTGCCTGTTATTCATCCGATAAAAGTGGTCGATAAGATTCACTGCGTACCGGTAGAAAAACATCTGTACACTTACAGCGAAGAAGAAGTTGTAGAGGGCCCTGGAGGCTATGGCGGAGTTACGGTATCCGGCAAGCGTTCGAAGAAAGCTGCAGTACGTACTAGCCGTTCCCGCCGGAAGAAATAAATGTAACGGGCTCTTTGCCTCCGATTATGAATAAAGCAGCTAACGCTGGAGGCGAAAGCTGCTTTATTTCGTGAATTTTATTCGTTTGATCCTGAGCCGTTTAACTTGCGAAGCTCCTTCTCCAGATTCTGCAGCGTTTGACCTGGCCACATCTGGAGAGGGACGTCGGGGGATCCAACAGCTTTCAAGGCTTGGAAAATATCAATCTGACCATGACCGTAATATTTATCTTTTCCTTTATCCCCAAGATCGACTGCTTGGTTTATCATGACGTCCATGACTTCCTGATTGGTCAGGTCAGGGTTAAGGGAACGAATGAGACCCGCCATGGCGGCTGCGTGGGGGCTGGCCATGGAGGTTCCGGATAGAGCCGCATATTGATTGCCTGGAAAGGTGCTCGCGATATTGGTCCCTGGTGCAGCCACATCGATGTAGTCGCCGTAATTGGAATATTCTGCCCGCTTCTGATTGGAGTCCGTTGCGGCGACGGCCAGCACCTCCGGATAGGCGGCAGGATAACCGGGGCGCTCCGTGTTGTCATTACCTGAGGCGGCAACAAGGACTACATCGCGATCATAGGCATATTTCACGGCATCATGCAGGAACTGGGAGTCCGCATAGTTGCCGAGACTCATATTGATCACCTTGGCTCCGTGATCCGTGGCCCAAATAATGCCTTCCGCGACGGCATAGGTTGTTCCGGATCCGGATCCGTCAAGCGCCTTGACCGGCATGATTTTGTTGTACCAGCTAACTCCCGCAACGCCTTCACCGTTGTTAACAAGGGCACCGATGATCCCGGCTACATGCGTCCCGTGGCCCACATCATCCAGCGGCTGCTTGTCTTTCTCTACGATGTTGTACCCTTCCACCAACTGCCCATCCAAATCGGAATGCTGAAGATCCACTCCCGTATCCACGACGGCAATGATCACATCTTCACTGCCCTTGGACAGATCCCAGCCCCGGTTCGTCTCAATGACGGGCAAATTCCATTGATATTGGGAAAACAGCAAATCATTCGGGATATTGACCTGCGCGTTGGCTCCATCCGGTAAGGAATCCGAGTTTACCCTGGATTGAGGAGGGCGGTCATTGGTTAAATAGATATAGTGAGGCTCGGTATATTTGGTTTTCCACTTCTGCTGGAAATAGGAGCGGAGTTTAAGGTAATCCATATCCTTGGAACGAAAAACATAGGCATAGCCAAGTTTCCTTGGAGTTTCACACGATATTTCCTTAGAGATATCGAGGAGCTGCTGCTTTGACGGCTCATTTTGAAAGGACACCACAATTTCATTTTCGTAAAAGTGACTGGCTTTTTCATTATCATGTCCGGTTTTGACGGTGATGTCGGAGAGGGTATCCGCATGAATGGATTCGACCTGGAATTTTCCTTCCTTCGGGTACGGAATCAAGCGAAGATTCCGCTTCTGGTGATTGCTTACTTCATGCAGTACGCCTTGATTAACCAATGCGGCCGCGCCATATTTACCATCCTTTGACGGCTCGGCAACAACAAAATAAGGCTGCCCCGCGACATTGAACTTGGGTGAATCATAAGTTTCTCCCCGTTTCAGCTTCTGCTGCGCCATTTGAAAATGATGCGTAATCAGATTTTTATCTTTTTTGTTCATTTTGGGAAGCAGACCCTGGATATCCGTCATTTTGTTTTGTTTAAGGTTATACCACCGTACTTGCTGAAAATGCTTGTGCAGCTTTTGTTCTTTTTGCGTATAGGCTTTTATTTGACCCGGGCTGCGCAAAGCGTTATTGTTCAGCATCTTCCGCAGGTGACCTTTTGCATCAAGACGGTTGAGTTGATCCGTTGCATGGATATCGCTTAACATGGTAAAGTGCTTGGCCTTGTTCTCCTGCTGGGGCCTTAAAGGCTGTGTTGGTTCAGCCGTTGGAGCCGGCTGTTTCGAGCCGGGGATGAACAGTAAGATCAGAAGCGCGCCAAGAACTGACGCGGCACCTAGGATGCTCCACAGAGTACGAGATTTCACAAATTTTCCTCCTCGCCGCATTTCATGATTTAAGTAGTCTTAGCGTGGGAAGAGTGAATCCTTTTTATGCGTTTAATTCGTGAGGAAAACGGATGTTCATGGGCAAAATGAAATGTGCTAAAAATAACCTTGTAAGTGTATTCATGATAGGGATTTCGTTATCCCAAAATTTGTGTTAGGATAGTACATATTATAACGACCATCAGGCTGTATAACCTGTAGGGTCACGACCATTTAAGGGGGATCTATCGTAATGCCAGCAGACAATCTTCAGAAATTATGCTCAGAGTCCAGAGAAAAGTTGAAATCTGCTATTTCGATTATGGAAACGTTTTTGAATGAACATGCTTTATCCCAATTGGTAACGGAACAGGACGATGAAACCGTTCATTTTTACAAAGGATTTCTGTCGGATGTTCGCCATTTGCTTGTATTTTCTGAAGTTTCCTATGAGAAGCTAGGTGTTGTACAGCGTCGCCCTAATTTTGATATCGATTTTGCCGAGAAGGCTTTGTATAATTTGTATCACCGCTGTGTTAACAGTTTCTTCTATCCCAAAAATGAAAGTTATTCCGAAGATGGTCGTTACGCCTATACTGGACAGGATGCGATTCGTTTCCGGAAGAAGCCGGTTCGTCCTGCCCGTGATGTCATTATGAACATTACCAAGATTTATGAAGAGCTCCGTGATGATCTTGCTTACTACGAAAGCGATTATTTAACGGAACGTCGGATGCAATCAGAGAAAAGCCACGCCTAGCATATAAAGGAATACGTAAGAGATGCCAACCATTGGCATCTCTTTTTGCGTTTCGCTCCTTAGGCACCAACTGACAATCGTTCTTGTGCATACCGGCAGTAAACTAAGGAAAAAATGTTGACGAGGTGATGCTAAAATGGCCAACGAAGCCAAACCATTAGTGAAGTGCAGTGTCAGCAATTGCCATTACTGGGGAGAACAGAACTTATGTCATGCCGAGATGATCATGATTGAAATTGACCGTCATGCGAATGTGAAACTCAATGAAGAGTATGGAGCAGAGCCTTATGTAGACGACCATCAGGATGTTGCTGACAAGTCTTCCGAGACCTGCTGTTTGACCTTCAAGCCGAAGGGCTGACGGGAAATAAGCCGGATAAAGTCCGGGTGCTGGGCACTTTAGGATGATGGAAATGGAGGAAGCTAGTTTATGGATAAAAAACATCGCAAGCATAAAATGAAGGTTGTTGAAGGCAAGCGAAACAGGGTAGACTTCCCGCGCAAAGATCACCGTGAAGAATATGCAGCCGAGGTTGCTCCCCCTATGGATGCCTCGGCACGAAGAGTAGACGAGGATAAGGCAGACGTGTCTACGGGTCGCACCGTCGGATATGTGGGCTTGGTATTAGGCATTGCCTCGTTGTTCATGTGGTCGGTAATTCTGGGGCCAATCGCAGCCGTTGTTGGATATTACGCTTACAGCAAAGGCAGCAGAACGACAGGCGCGTGGTCGATCGGACTCGGCATATTGGCAACGCTCAGTTATTTTATCTTGATTCCTTTCAGTAGATAATTCATTTTGTAATGATGAAAATATGGGCGGGTCAACTAGTGAGAACGGTTGATTCGCCTTATTTTTTTGCCAAATAGGTATAGCAGATTGTTCCAGTTCCATGATAAAATAAAGGACAAGTTTGAAATTTTGCTGCAGAAAGTGAGTTAAACGATGCAAATAGATCCGATATCATGGAAGCAAATGACGGATATACCACAGATGAATACGAATTCCACCGAGTCGGCAACCGGATTTGTCAATGTGCTAAGCAGCCTGCTTACCGAAGATTCCGCCTCCAAGCCGGTTGAACGTTCGATTACCCAGCTTGCGCCTGGCGTAACCTTTAAGGATGGACTGTTATGGCAGCAGCTGGGTGCTGTGGATGAGTCCGCTTCGTCTTTACCAATCGAGGGGGCCGTGCATGACACGGGGGCAACAAAGCCAACGACCTTTGAGGATTTAATTACGGCGGCCGGGGAACGATATGGAGTGCCGGTATCGCTGATCAAAGCGGTCATTGATGCGGAATCTTCCTTTAATCCGAATGCCGTGTCCTCCGCGGGAGCCAAGGGGCTGATGCAGCTGATGGACGGAACAGCAAGGGGACTTGGGGTAAGCAACCCTTTTGATCCGGCTCAGAACATCGAAGGCGGTACTAAATATCTGTCCAATCTGATTCAACGGTTTGGCGGAGAAATGGCTATGGTACTTGCAGCGTATAATGCAGGTCCAACCCGTATCGCGAATATGGGTGTATCCAGTGATGAAGAGCTGATGTCTCTTGCTCATGAATTACCCGAGGAAACCCAGGCATACATTGGTAAAGTCATGAATGCACGATCCAAATACACTTTATAAACCCGCAAGGGGATAAATAGTAACCTGATAGAGGATCAAACGATAAACGCCACTTTGTCCGATCTAAAGATGGAGTGCGGCTTTACCGTTTGGTCTTTTTGTGTAAATATAAAGGTCTGGACTAAGTTTTAAAACGTGCGATGCGTATGATGGAAAGGGGAAATTACCTTGATATATTGGGACCACGCTGCAACGACCCCTCCCTATGATGAAGTAGTGGACACGATGGCGGAAGTGATGAAGATGCATTATGCGAATCCGTCAGCACTTCATCGTTCAGGCGAGGCTGCCGCTAAACTGCTGAAAAAAGCAAGAGAGGTGAGTGCAGCCGCGCTGGACGTTCAGCCGACGGAGATCGTATTCACATCCGGGGCAACCGAAGGCAATAACATGGCGATAAAAGGGGCTGCGATGCAGTATAGCAGCCGGGGCCGGCATATCATCACAACGGGGACAGAGCATCCTTCCGTATATGAATGCTGCAAGCAGCTGGAAACACTCGGATGGGAAGTGACCTATCTGCCGGTTGATCACGCCGGCGTGGTGGATCTGGCTGCCCTGGCGGATGCTGTGCGCAAAGATACCGTGCTTGTCAGCATCATGCATGTCAATAATGAGACAGGGGCCGTTCAGCCGCTGACTGAAGTGGGGCGTATCGTCAAGGAGCGGAATTCAAGAACGCTGCTCCATATCGATGGCGTACAGGGATTTGGAAAGCTGCCGGTGACACTTTCCCAGTGGCAGGCCGACTTATACAGCCTGTCTGCACATAAATTCAACGGTCCGAGAGGAATGGGCGTGCTGTACGTCAAGCAAGGCGTGCAGTTGTTCCCGTTGGTATCGGGCGGATCGCAGGAGAATGGGCACCGGGCAGGAACGGAGAATGTTGCCGGAGCAGTAGCGATGTCGAAGGCCATGCGATTATCCAGAGAACGTCAGCCCGAGCATTATGCAAGGATGACGGAATTAAGGGAGCTTTTGCTTCAGGGCATCGAAAAAATTCCGGGATTGGTCTTAAACAGCAGCGAGCAGAATGCACCTCATATCATCCATTTTTCGTATCCGGGATTAAAACCCGAGGTGATGGTCCATGCTCTGGAAGAGATGGGGATGCTCGTATCGACCAAATCCGCTTGCTCCTCTAAATTAAGCGAACCGAGCCGGGTCCTGTTAGCGATGGGGAAGGACATGAACGTTGCTTCCTCCGGAATCCGCATCAGTCTTGGCAAAGAGCATCAGCTGGGCGATGCAGCGCGACTCGTCGAAGTCTTGGCTAAAGTTTGCGGGAACCTGCGTCCCATTATAGAAAGAGAGGGTAACCGAAGATGATGACTTACGATAAACTGCTGCTTCGCTTTGGCGAATTTACCCTAAAAGGCAAAAACCGCAACCGATTCGAGAGATCGGTATTGAATCATATTCGAAGCGTGCTAAAACCGTTTCCGGGAGCGAAAATCGTTAAGGAGTACGGCCGCTTGTACGTCGAGCTTAACGGGGAGTCTCCCGAGGCTCTGATCCATGTCCTTAAAAAAGTATTTGGCCTTGTGTCCATCAGTCCGGTACGCGTATGTCCTTCCGAGCTTGACCGCATTATCGAAACAGCGGTTGATTTTATGGGGCAGAAGGAACTAGCAGACCCGTCGACCTTCAAAGTCAACGCGAGAAGGGTGTGGAAACAATTCCCTCACTCCTCGCAGGAGATGAACCATTTAGTCGGATCGCCATTGCTGCGAACCTATCCCCAGCTTAAAGTAAAGGTAAAGCAGCCCGATATGGAGCTTCGTGTGGAAATTCGGGAGAACGAGACTTATCTGTATTATGAAGTGATTCCCGGCGCCGGCGGGTACCCGATTGGTACGAATGGGAAGGCAATGCTGCTCCTCTCGGGCGGGATTGACAGTCCTGTAGCGGGCTGGTCGGCTATGCGCAGAGGGCTTGAAATTGAGTGTGTTCACTTCTACAGCTTCCCTTACACCAGCCAACTAGCGAAGGAAAAGGTAATGGAGTTAACAAGGCTGTTATCGGGCTACACGGGCAAAATCAAGCTGCACCTCGTTCCGTTTACCGATGTACAGACTTCATTTGTCGGCATCGGCCAGGATAATCTGATCATTACGTTTATGCGCAGAGCGATGTTACGGATTGCTTCCTCGCTTGCTGAGCGGGAAGGGGCATTGGCGATCGTGACGGGGGACAGTCTCGGACAAGTCGCCAGTCAGACGCTGCCGAGCATGAATGTGATCGGCAGAGCTACCGAGCTGCCGCTGCTGCGGCCGCTCGTCATGATGGATAAGAACGACATCATCAATATCGCGATGGACATCGGCACATTCGAGACATCGATTTTGCCGTATGAGGATTGCTGTACGTTGTTTGTGCCTAAATCGCCCACCACGAATCCGAATTTGAAGATCATCGAGAAGGTGGAGGCTTCCATTACGGAGCTTCCTGCACGGATCCAGGCAGCGATTGAAGGTACGGAGACCGTGATCATAACCCCGGATAGTACAATCGGTGAGCTTGGCGAGAAGCATGCGGAGCCCGTGGTAAACGAAGACTGGTTTTAATCGAGTATCGAACGAAGGTCAACATGATGTTGCGGCGAAGCGAACGAGTGTGCACCGTTCGATGATCTGCTAACTTAAAACACCCCAAGGCTTCTCAGAAGCCTTGGGGTGTTTTGTTCTACTCATAGATTTTGGTTATGACTGGCTGGATGACTGACGGCGCCCAGCGGATCTTTTTTTCAGATGTCCTGCAGTCAGAACACCGATAATGATGGCAGCAATGAAGAGATATTTAATGATCTGGTGCGCTTCGAAATATCCCAGAAAGTGCTTTTCCTCGGTAATCATGGAGGACGCCGTGTACGCAAGTACCGCAGAACCTACATAGATAATCCATGGGAAACGGTTGATCAGTTTGATAAACAGCGTGCTGCCCCATACCACGATAGGTACGCTGATGAGCAGGCCCAGCGTTACAAGGATCATATTGTGTTTGGCTGCGCCGGCGACGGCAATGACATTGTCCAGGCCCATAGCGGCATCCGCTACAATGATGGTACGAATGGCAGCACCGAGGCTTTTGCCGGCCTTTATATTGCCGTGATCTTCATTGTCGTCGGTCATCAGCTTGTAGGCAATGCCGATCAGGAGTACGCCTCCCACAAGCAGCAGCCAAGGGATGTTAAGCAGCCAGACAACGAGGATGGTGGCAATGATACGAAGAATAACAGCTCCGGCAGTGCCGTAGATAATTGCTTTTTTCTGGGTTTCCTTCGGAAGATTGCGTGCTGCAAGACCGATTACAATGGCGTTGTCCCCGGCCAGGATCAGATCCAAGAATACAATGTTGATTAATGCAAGAAAAAATTCAGCGGTTGTGGTTTCCATGAATGTCACTCCTCTTAGAATACGGTTCCACCACTTAAACAAAGTGGATTTATTATAGGCCTATTTTTCCCGATGTGCAAGCATAGCCTGGACAATTACCACATATGTGTAGAGTGGGGGTGTTGTTCTGGTGGAGACGATTTTTTTGTTGGGACAGATCTTGATGATCAATCTTGTGCTCAGTGGCGACAATGCCTTGGTCATCGCGATGGCCAGCAAAGACCTTCCGGAAATACACCGCAGACGGGCGGTCTGGATCGGGACTGCAGGGGCTGTTCTCTTACGGTGTATTCTGACTTTTTTGGCGGTTTTGCTGCTAAAAATCCCTTTCTTACAGGCTGGCGGCGCCTTACTGTTGATCTGGATCGCAGTCAAACTCATGATGCAAAAGGAACATGACCATGCAAACTTGGCCAAAGCTTCAACGATATGGGCCGCAGTCAATACGATATTGATTGCCGATTTCGTGATGAGCCTGGATAATGTCTTGGCCATTGCGGGGCTGGCAAAAGGCGATCTCGCCTTAATTGTCATCGGAATATTATTAAGCATTCCCATCGTTGTATGGGGAAGCGGAATGATCTCCAGCCTGCTTCGCAAGTTTCCGGTGCTGCTTTACATAGGTGCCGGTATTCTAGCTTTTACAGCAGGCGAAATGCTCATACAGGATTCCCGCGTAGGGCTGCTTCTGGCTTACTGGATGCCTTATGCCCACAGTCTGCTGCCGATTGTCATTGCAGGAGCTGTCGTTCTCATTGGCGGATTACAGACGGTAAGACGGCCTAGCACGTAACGGGGTTTTATTTAAACAACCCATTGGCGTAAGGGAGTGCGTGGAAAGATGGATGACTGTTTCGTGCAGTTGTCCATTTTTTGTTGGGTTCAGGCAGGTATATGGGACGGGCCAAGGTTATTTCAAGTGGAACAAGCTCGGGATATGGTTTTTTTTGTCGGTTTGGGCTAAAATTAACGTAACTGCTTCTTTTAGAAACCGCTATTTTTGGTGATACATATATTGAAGAGAGAGGGTGATCAAATGTCCTCCAGAAAAGATTTGGCGCTGGGTATTTTCATCGTTGCTGCTGGAGTTGTTATTTTGCTCGGTAAGCTTGGTGTGTTTGGATTTCTGGGAAGAACGTTATGGCCGCTCGTCCTGCTGCTGCCGGGTATTTTTTTGCATATCATGTTTTTTGGTCGCCGTGCCTCTGCCGCAATTCTCATTCCAGGCGGAATTCTGACGGTATATGGCCTTCTGTTCTTCATATGTAATATTGGGGGATGGGGGCTGATGGCTTCTTTATGGCCTGTCTTGATTCTTGGCGTGGCTGTCGGCTTGTATGAATATTATCTGTACGAGAGCCCGCGACCTGGCGCAGTTCTGCCGGTTGCGCTTGGACTGACGGTGCTTTCCGTTTTGATTTTCATCTTTACCTGGCTGGAGACTGGGGCGTTCTACATTATTGCCCTGATCTTGATCGCAGCGGGCATTTGGATGATCTTCGGCCGCAATCGTTCCGGGCGCAATAATAAATGGAGCAGAGGTTGGTAATTGGTAAGAGGTAAAAGTTGCTGGAAGTTTTCTGAAAAGACTTGATTTTCCCGCTCGTTTACCTATATTATAGGATGTATGTTGAAGCGTCGGCATGTCGTCCGGCGCTTTCTTTGTGGCTCATTCGAACAGAAGGGATTTGAGATATATTTATGCAATCAAGAGATCAGATTCGCAACATTGCCATTATTGCTCACGTTGACCATGGCAAAACAACACTTGTAGACCAACTGCTGCAGCAGTCCGGTATTTTCCGGGAGCATGAGACACTGCAGGAACGCGCGATGGACTCCAATGATTTGGAGCGCGAACGCGGAATTACCATCCTAGCCAAGAATACGGCTATTACGTATAAAGATTTCTTGATTAACATTGTAGATACGCCTGGACACGCCGATTTCGGTGGTGAAGTTGAGCGTATTATGAAAATGGTCGACGGCGTTCTGCTCGTTGTTGACGCTTATGAAGGATGTATGCCTCAGACCAAGTTTGTGCTTGGTAAAGCACTTGCACATAACTTGACTCCAATCGTCGTTGTGAACAAGATTGACCGTCCGGCCGCCCGCCCAGCAGAAGTGATCGATGAAGTGCTTGATCTGTTCATTGAACTTGGAGCGAATGACGACCAATTGGACTTCCCCGTTGTATATGCATCAGCCTTAAACGGTACTTCAAGTATGGATCCAGAGAAGCAAGATGATAACATGCTTGCTCTTTATGAAACCATTATTGACCATATCCCTTCCCCTACTGAGAAAGTGGACGAGCCTCTCCAGTTCCTCGTTACCTTGATGGATTACAATGAATATCTGGGCCGTATCGCCGTCGGCCGCGTGAACCGCGGTGTAATTAAGCAAGGCCAACCGGTAACCGTTATGCTTCGTGACGGCTCCACCAAGAATGCCCGTATCGAGAAGCTGTTCGGCTTCCAGGGACTGAAGCGGATCGAGGTTGCCGAAGCAGGCGCCGGCGACATCGTGGCTATCGCAGGGATCAAAGATATCAACATTGGAGAGACCATTGCGGATCCACAGCATCCGGAGGCACTCCCTGTCCTTAAAATTGACGAACCAACCCTGCAAATGACGTTCCTTGTTAACAACAGTCCTTTTGCCGGACGCGAAGGCAAATGGGTAACATCCCGTAAGCTGCGTGACCGTCTCTTCAAAGAACTGGAAACGGACGTAAGTTTGAGAGTGGATGAGACGGACAGCCCTGATGCTTATATCGTATCGGGACGCGGTGAGCTTCACCTCAGTATTTTGATTGAGAATATGCGTCGTGAAGGCTATGAGCTTCAAGTATCCAAGCCGGAAGTTATCGTTAGAGAAATTGATGGCGTCAAAATGGAGCCGATCGAACGTCTTATGATCGATGTACCAGAAGAAAGCATGGGTTCGGTTATGGAAAGCCTCGGAACACGCAAGGCTGAAATGGTGAACATGGTGAATAACGGAAATGGACAAGTGCGTTTGGAATTCCTGATTCCTGCTCGTGGACTTATCGGTTACCGTACCCATTTCCTGACTCTGACACGCGGTTATGGCATTATGAACCACGCATTCGACAGCTACGGTCCGCTTATCGGCGGTCAAGTGGGTGGACGTCACCAAGGCGTGCTGGTTTCCACGGAGAACGGATCTTCAACGTTCTATGGCATGATGTCGGTGGAAGACCGCGGAACCCTGTTCCTGGAACCGGGGACTGAGATTTATGAAGGCATGATCGTCGGGGAGCATACCCGCGATAACGATATCGTCGTTAATATTTGTAAAGAGAAGCAATTGACCAACGTTCGTTCGGCAACGAAGGACGACACGGTTAAATTGAAAACACCGGTTATTTTCTCACTGGAGCAAGCACTTGAATACTTGAACGATGACGAGTATTGTGAGATTACGCCGAAGTCCGTTCGTCTCCGCAAGAAGATTTTGAACAAGAGTGAGCGCGAACGTGCAGAAAAACATCGTAAAATGGCGCAAGCAAATCTATAATAGATAGAGATCTACTTGTCCAAAAGGAGTGAACCTATCATGCAAGAATGGTTTGCCGCGCACCCACTCATCTCTTATATCGTGATTTTTGTGCTGATCACCTACGTTTACAACAAGGTATTCCGGGTGAAGCAGAAGCTTCCTCTGTTGAAGGAGATTCTCCTGTATATCTTGATGGCCTTGGGTTCGGCGATACTGCTTGTGTTTCAGATTGATAAGCTGCCGATTATCCAGTGCTTGTTAGTAGCTGTGGCATTGATGCTGATGGTGCGTATTCGATATTTTGTTGAAGATCGTCAGAAGAAGAAGGCTCAAGCCGAGCCGAAGTCATAAGCTTTGTAGAATTTTAGCAGCTCAGGTAACAACAATACGGCAACTTTTTGTCAGTCCCCATCGTTTATAAGAGAGAGAAGTCAACCATGGTCCGGTAAATGCTTCGAAATTTGAAGCGTTTATCGGACATTCATCTAATTTGAATGAAATCAGGTGTTATGATATGAATCCTACTCATACCAATCTCCCTCCGAGAGCCAAAAGTGGGGGGAAGGGCAAGAAACAGCCAGTTCCAAAAAAGAAAAAAAGCGCATGGAAATCATTTTTTAAATTCATTCTGATCGTCTTGTTAATCGCAGTTCTGGCTGCAGCAGGTTATGCCGGATACTTGTACATCAAGGGCAATGAGATCATTGAAAAAAGCGGGATCGACAAACCTGTAGCTCCAGGGCAATCCGCTAAGGAAAAACCGATTACGGTGCTTCTCTTGGGAACGGATCATCGCCCGGAAACGGGGACTTACTTGACGGATGTGGTCATGGTCGCCACCATGCATCCGGAAACCAATACGTCGACGCTGGTTTCTCTGCCGCGGGATACGCTCATTGAACTCGATGGATATAAAGCGACGAAGCTGAACGCTTATTACCCAAGGTTTAAAGCGGCCTACAATGCTGCCGAGAAAAAGGAACCGGGCAGCGGCATTCCGGCTGAAGAAGAAATGAAAGTCATGATGAGCAAGTACCTTGGCGTTAATATCGACTATGTAACGGTAATCGATTTCCAGGGATTCCGTGACGTTGTGGACACCTTCGGGGGAGTGGATGTTAACGTTCAATACAATATGTGTTACCGCGATACTGCGGACAAGACCGACATTAACCTCACTGTGGGTCCTCAGAAGCTGGATGGCAAGAAGGCGCTGGATTATGTTCGTTACCGTAAATCCAGTGACAGCTGTTCGCCGAGAACGAAGGAATCAAGCGATTTTGAGCGTAATGCCCGCCAAAGCGAAGTATTGCATTCCCTCCTCGATAAGATGAAATCGCTCGGGGGCGTTGCGAAGGTAGGCAATGCTCTGGATGCGGTCAGCGATAACATGACCACCGATTTCGAGCAGGAGCAGATCCGAAATTTGCTTGCGACTTATTATGATATTGGAAAAGATGACGTCAAATTCATGCCGGTCACAGGCAATTGGAAGAGTCCTTATGTGTATATAAGCAGCAGCGAGCTGGACGCGGCCAAACAAGCGCTGCAAGACGAGCTTGCCGGCAAGCATAACGCTGGCGGGCAGGGGACAGAAGCGGAATCTGCAACAACTCCGTGACAATTGAAGGCAAGTTTTATTGTATGCTATAATACAATGTATCAGATGGAGATCATTGTACAGGAGGCCGAAGGCATGTCCTACCTTATGATGCATACGACACACCCATTGATCTGTAATCGGCAGACGGATTACCTTGCCCATGCATTTGTGCGAGCAGATTCCATTTGGGGATGGGAGCCTTTCAGATGTCATCCTTCTGATTCCATGTCTTCTCAGGCGTGTTCATTCGACATGGGTGTCCATTTCACACCAAACAGACAACAAAACTCTGAATATGATAGGGGTCATGTCTCTGACGAAGCAGAAATGCTCGCTAGTGGCGTTGTTATGACCTTAAAAAAAGCCCAGTGTGCTTCACTGGGCTTTTTTTGTATGAAATTTGGAGATGGGTGACGGACAAACTCGGGTTATGACCGGATTTGTCTTCCGCTTATAGGCGGGTTTACGCTCAACATGGGTCTATTTATTATGGTGTGGATTGGCTGGTGCGTTGCTTCGGTTATTCGGCTTTACTGTTTGTGCACCGTTATCTTGTGCATTACGATCTCGAGGTGTTACATCTTTAGGCAGCTGAGGAATGATGCGGCCCACGATGTCAGCGAGTTCACTGGCAAGTCCTGAAATGGGGTTTCCTTCCTGAATATGCCGGCCAAGATCGGCAATCCGGTTTGTAACGTCTAAATCAGCCGTAACAAGTGCATTGGCACCTGCCGGATCGGATTGAAGGGCTTCAGCGACTGTGTATTTAATGGTTCCGACTTCTGCCCGATCTAAATTTCCATCTACATTAAGTCCAACAACAGCCGTATTTCCCATGACAACACAGTTGGCGTTTTTTACGCCGGGCACACTCTCGGCTAGTGATTTTAGGTGATTTGCGGTTGTAGCGTCAACTTGTCCGTTGTTATCATTTGCGTTGCCGACTCGTCCCGTATTCGCATTATCCGGAGCCCAACCGTCTACATTGTTAGTGGTATAACCTCTGTTCCCATTCATGTTGGGAACATTGTTAGCAGTAGTTCCATTGGTTTGATTACGAGGAGAGGGTGATGCATTCTGATTGGCGGTCCCGCAGCCTGCGAGCAACAACACCGCTAGTATTATGGATAGAGCAGCTCTCATGGATTGATCTGTCCTTTCGTAGTAGAGTTCACTAAATTACTCCAGTCGCTACGCTTATTATGTCCGGGACGGAAAGGTTTATGTGTGTACCTGATGAAGAAGCAGTGGAGGGATAAGATGAAAAAAATATTTGTGCTGGATACGAACGTATTGCTGCATGATCCTCAGTCGATCTATGCATTCGAGGAGCATGAAGTCATCATTCCTGCGGTGGTTCTTGAAGAGATTGACTCAAAGAAGCGAAATGCTGATGAAATCGGCCGCAACGCCCGAACGGTCTCCCGATTGCTCGATGGGCTAAGAGAACATGGTCATCTTCATGACGGGGTTCTTCTGGAGAATGGCGGGACATTGAAGGTAGAGCTTAATCATCGCAGCTTCGTCAAGGTACAGGAGTTATTTAGCGAAGCATCCAACGACAACCGAATTTTGGCTGTCGCGTTAAATTATAAATTGGAGGAGGAGCCGAAGGAGGACGGAAGCCGCGTCGTTCTGGTCAGCAAGGATGTGCTTGTTCGAATTAAAGCGGATGTGCTCGGACTCACAACACAGGATTATTTATCGGACCGTACAGCCGATCCAAGTGAATTGTATCCTGGATTCTCTACAGTAAAGGTACATCCTTCGGTGATCGATGAATTTTACAGCTATCGTTACTTGCCGATTAAACCTCTTCAATTGCCTTATCCGCTTTATCCGCATGAATTTGTTATTCTGAAGGATGAGATGGGGACAGGAAAGTCAGCTCTCCTTCATGTGAATGAGGATGCAACTAGATTGGAGCCCCTCCATTTAAGCAATGAACCTGTATGGGGCATCAGCGCCCGTAACGCCCAACAGCGCATGGCGATTGAACTTCTTCTGAATGACGATATTCCGCTTGTCACCATTACCGGGAAAGCCGGAACGGGAAAAACCTTGTTGGCGTTGGCAGCAGGCCTCTCCAAGGTGGAGGATGAGCATAAATACAAAAAACTGCTGATTGCCCGTCCGGTTGTTCCGATGGGGAAGGATATCGGTTATTTGCCTGGCGAAAAGGAAGAGAAATTAAGACCATGGATGCAGCCGATATATGACAATCTGGAGTATTTGTTCGACACCAAAAAATCGGGTGATATTGATAAAATATTGATGGGACTCGGCAGCATCCAGGTGGAAGCACTGACTTATATCCGGGGCCGCTCGATACCAGGTCAGTTCATCATTGTGGATGAGGCGCAAAACTTATCCCGTCATGAGGTTAAGACGATTGTATCCCGGGCGGGAGAAGGGAGTAAGGTGATCCTGATGGGAGACCCGGAGCAGATTGACCATCCCTACCTGGATGCTGTGAGCAATGGGTTGACCTATGTGGTTGAACGCTTCAAGCAGGAAAATCTGAGCGGGCATATTACGCTGACAAAAGGGGAACGATCCAAGCTGGCTCAGCTGGCTGCAGACTTGTTATAATCATATATTTCCCGAGAAATGATTACGGCAAAATAACTTGCAGGATAAAGACTGTTCAAGATTCATAGGACAGTCTTTTTTCCTTCCTAGCGTTATTAGTAAAATCTGGACTAGATTATTAACAAAAAAGATAGGACAAGAGCACTAGAAGTTTGGTAAAATAAGGACATGCGACTATTTGAAGGAGTGAAGATGGGATATGAAGCGGAAGAAGTATTGGTTCTTATTTGCCATTTTACTGTTGTCTTTATCCAGTTTATCTCCCAGCTTTGACTTCACTCACCATACTAGACGAGAGCCCCCGGGGGATGAACCTAGTCCTCCGTTGCAAAGGCCGGAGGTACCGGAGACCGATCTGGGTCCGATCAAGGTCGGTGTTCAGTTAAACCCGGATGAACTGAGACAACTAAAAGCTCTTAATGAGCGTTATATGGAAGAGACCGGTGCTGAGATTGAAATTACGCCTCTGGAGATCAGTGAAACACACAAAGAGTCGTTTCTGCTCGAGATGTCTCTTGGTGAAGGTCCTGATATTGTATTAACGGATTCACACTTTATTAAAGCGCTTGCAATGAATGGATGCTTACTGCCCGTTGATTCTTCCCAGGGCACGATGCCGGGTGAAGACATCTTAAATGGCCTTCTGCCACCGCTGCAGTGGAACGGATATCAATGGGGAATGCCGTTTGATATAGACCCCTATATTATGACCTGGAAGACCAAGGGGAAGGACGGCGAACCATTTAAAGTGCCGGAGAGCCGTCAGGCATGGCAGGAGTATTTGAAGCTGAATAAGGTAAGCCCTGCCCTCTCATTTGATTGGAATGATCCTTACGCGTTCGGTGCGGCGGTTCATTTGCTCGAAGGTGATCCCTCCAAGCCGGATCATGAGGTGCTTGATATGCTGATTCGTAATCACGGAACACGGGCAGAATCCGTGCAAGACGCGACGGATGCAGAGGATAACGGCCAAGCGTCGACCACCTCCGGTAAGGCGGAAGCAGCCGTGGTGATTGAGCCGTATTCGAGCTTTTCAGATCAAGACACCGATGGAGTGTCGCTTGCATTGGCGATGGGGAAGGCGCAACTGGATACGCCCGTTGTCCGAACCCGAAGTTTTGCGGTAGCCGCACACACGGAATCATCGTCGCTTGCCATGAAATGGATTACGTATATGACTGGCAAAGAAATGCAGCGCGAATGGAGCAGAGCGGCAGGAACGCTTCCCGTTATTTCTGAGTTGTATGTCACGGGTACCAACCTAAGTGAGCGGGGCATTTGGCAAAAAGCAGCCGTTCCAGCCCAAGTGCTGCTCTCTCGAAACGAGCCGGCAGCATTGGATTTCGGCGATTCGGAAGGCTTTCAAACGTACAGCGAAGCAGCGAATCGATTGCTGCATGGCGAAATCACGATAGAAGAATATAGAGAATTGTACAAGTCTGCTCAACCATGAAAGAAAAAGCTGCCCAGCGAGGGGCAGCCTTTTTTCTATAAATCCAGCTCCATTTTGACCACTAATCGTTGTTCTTGGCTGGAGACCTGCGTTGCTTTTAAGAAAGACACCAACTGCTTAGGATAAAAGTTCATGTCGAATTCTTCCTGCAGCGCCTTGCGTGTGGTGTCAGGCAATTCCAGCCGATTGAACACAAGTTTGTCGACTTGAAACATGATGGCATTCTCCGGTTCGTTAATCACGGTGTATTTTCCTTCAATCAGCAGCGACAGATTTCCGCTCTCACCTGAAGCTATTACTTTTCCATTGTCAAAATGGAAAGCAAAGCTGTTAAAGATTTCATCTTCAGATCTTAAAAATGCGTTGAGATCATCCTCATGGATATCGATGGTGTACTCCTTGCCGTTTGTTTTCAACATATTCTTGCTTCCTTGGACGAATTGCGGCAGATTTTCCATGGCGCTAGCCAGAGCCTGGAAGTGACGCTTTACTTCGTACAGCCCCACGTTCTCCCAGTAGAGGGTGAATTCCTCAATCAACTTCTTCATAGCATCCGGGTTGCCGCTGGCTGTCAGTGCTCCGTTAACCTGCTGTTCAAGCGCCAGCACCCGTTCACGCTGCTTGACAAGGCTGTCTTTCACTTCGGCGAGCTGAGCTGTATTGCGTTCCGCTTCAGCCTGAGCGGAGGCAAGTGAGCGGTACTGATTGTTATATACCGCAAGGGTATCCCGGTCGTTTTGAATGATCATATCGTAAAAGTCCATGACCCGGAAAAAACCGGCTACGTCTTTTGCAGACAACAGCATGAAGAATAAATGATCCCGTTCACCCATGTAATAAGACCGAAGAACAGCTCCCGCCCGATCGCGGCGGTCTTCGATACGCAAGCCCATATCCTGAATTTTGATTTGCAGTTCGCTCTGGAGAAGCTGCAATTCGGCGATGCGTTTGGTTATCCGTTCGATTTCATGATCAATCTCGACGATGGAGAGGCTGTCCTCCAGAAGTTTGCGGGCCTCTTCCGAATCAGGCATAACCGGGCTTAGTTCCTGCTCGGAATATACGGAAGCGGGCGTCCCTATGAAGCAGAACAACAGGGTTATACACAGCATGACCGGGAGGAGAGGTTTTTTTACTCGTACATTCAAACGGGAGTCCTCCTTGAATGGTTGTTAGTCGAAAGGAATCCAACCGCTGTTTGTCCCTTCATTTTAACCAATATATGACGTATACGACTCAATTATCAACCTTTAGGCATTAAAAAAGCGATCCGGCAGCTAAAGCACCTGATCGCTCTTTTAAGTACTCTCGTTCTCTAATTGCAAGGAAAAACCACCAGCGTTCCTCAGTTTGTCCAAGTTGAGCCGGCGGATTTCAAGCATCGCTTGCATGGTTTACCTATTAGAGTGGTTTGCCCATAATGAAGACCGTCCAATAGCTAAAGCCTGTGAAGGTCACGATCATATAAGCCCAGAAGAGAAGAATATAGGTTCTCTCCGTGAATTTCAAATATCCCAGGATCACGAAAAATGCAGTCTGCAGGAAGAAAAGCAGTGCCATTTCAATATGATCTCCGGCAAAGGCCATCAACCCGATGGTCAGGGTAAAAAAGCCAAGGACTCGAAACATCCGTGCCACGATTATATCCTCCTCTCGTATGTACGCACATAATGCTGCTATGAACATTATAGCGTTATGGGAAAAACGTGTAAACGCCTAACTCGAGAAAACCCTTTATTTTTTATTATTAACCAGAAACATGACATTGAATTCGCGAATAAATTTGGACGAATCTTCCCTTTTCCCTTCGTAAGAGTATGATCTGTAATCAAAATGGAAATACATTTTAGTATCAAATAGATTCTATGAACTCTATGAGAGGCATAGAAATGAATTAAGCAGTTTTTATACCCTATTCAGCAGCCGATTTACGGTATTGAAGACGGTTATTTTAGGATGTCGTTAGGAGGGTTTTATGGTATGTCAGCAGTGAGACAGGATGCATGGAGTGCAGAGGACGACCTGATATTGGCGGAGGTGACCCTTCGTCATATTCGTGAGGGCAGCACCCAATTGGCTGCCTTTGAGGAAGTGGGAGAAAGAATCGGCCGGACATCGGCAGCTTGTGGGTTTCGTTGGAATAGCTGCGTTCGCAAGAAATATGAGGATGCTATCAGCTTGGCGAAATCTCAGCGTCAAAAGAGAAGTTATTATAAAAAACAGCCTTCGGTAAGCGGACCGCAGGTTGCCGGCTTGGCTGCTCAGGAACTGGAGCACGATGTCTATAAGAATGATGGTGCAAGTGAAGAGACACTGTCCATCGATGCCGTTATCCGTTTCCTTCGGCAGTGGAAGGGCGGGCTTCAGGAAAGTTCACGTCAGTATAAATTGCTCGAGAAGAATTTGCGTGAAAAAGAGGAGGAGCTTTCAAGGCTCCGCAGTGAGAATCAACGGTTATTGAAGGAAGTCAGCGAAGTGAAAACGGACTATCATGTGGTCAATGACGATTATAAGGCACTGATTCAGATTATGGATCGGGCACGCAGGCTTGCTTTCTTAAATGAAGAAGACGAGGAACTGAAGACGCGCTTCAAAATGGACGCAAACGGTAATCTGGAACGAATTGAATAGGTAAAGGTTATCTTGCTCTAGCCGTAACCCGCATTAGTGCATTTCATGCGCTTTGGCGGGTTATTTGTGCGTATAGGAGATTGTTCTGATATATACTAGGACTAGTACTTCGTGTTCGATTACAATAATGGGGGATTATCATGAATATCCATATTATCGGAGCTGGCTCATTGGGGCTATTATATGCGGGCAAACTTGCGGCGTCAGGCTGCCGTGTCACGTTATGGTGCCGCAGCGAGGAGCAGGCGGACAAGCTTCGGGCTTCCGGCATAACCATCGAGGACATGGGTCAACACCAGGTCGTTGACGCCCATACTTTCTCGATCTGCTCATGGTCATCCTTTTCCGAGTCGGGTGGCGCGGCGGATGCGGATTATCTTTTCCTCATGATGAAGCAGCAAGGGATCGAAGAGATGGCAACGGAGATGCTGGCTCTATTTGGGCAAGATCACCGCAGACTCCTATGTTTTCAGAACGGTACAGGCCATTTGGAGCGGCTTCAAGGCCTGCTGCCGATGTGGACGATCTACGCAGCCATTACTACGGAAGGGGCCAAGCGTACAAGCAGCGTCTCTGTTTTGCACGCCGGTCAGGGAACGACGACAATCGGCAAAATGAAACCTGCCGGGAGCCCATTCGATGCTTTCTCTCAAGAAGATCATGAAATTGAGCTTGTTAAACAGCTGAATAGAGCAGGATTTGAAGCTTTTTTGTCGAATGAAATGGAGGAGATGATTTATCGCAAACTGCTGATGAACGCAGTCATTAATCCTTTGACTGCATTGTGGCGGATTCCTAACGGAGAGCTGTTATCTTCCCCTGAACGAGTCAGGCTTATGAGGCAGTTATATAATGAAGGGATCGCCGTATATGACGCGGGTGGAATTCCTTATGGAAGCGGGCTGTGGGAATGGATTGTATCTGTCTGCCAATCGACTTCAGGTAACACGTCTTCCATGCTTAAGGATGTAATGGACGGCAGAACGACGGAAGTTGCCTGGATTAACGGCAGTATTGTCCGTTTGGGTCAAAAATATGGCGTTTCAGTGCCAACACACGAGCTGATAACGCAGCTCATCGAGGGGATGAATACATAGGGGGTCTTAGCATGGGTTTCTTGCAGGGGCTGTTTCACACATTAAGTCTTTTTCCGTTCATTCCGTTTTTACTGGTTTATTTCATTGTCTTGCAACGAAATAAAAATCGAAAGCAAGCGCTGGAGCTGGCCATGGATGTCACCACATTTTTTATGCTGTTTTCGGTCTCCGCCTTGTTTAATAATACATTCCAGTCCAAATTCGGTTTCTATCTCATTCTCCTCATGCTGCTCATTGCAGCGGGGCTGATCGGCAGTGCGCAGAACCGCTGGAAAGGCAAGGTTAACGGTAAAAGACTGCTGCGCGCCGTGTGGCGTCTCGGGTTTGTCAGCATGAGCTTCGGGTACATAGTATTCACATTTTTTGGCATCCTCTCCTACATAATTAAGATGATGTAAGAACAATCTAATAACTAGAATTATATGATAAATCTGTTTGATCATTGGGTCAGGCAGATTTTTCAATTTATTGATTTCTGGATTTTTTTGACCACTGGTTGTATAATCGATAAGCATATACCTAAAATCTATGAGGGGGATACCGCAAGATGAAGAAACAAAAGAAATTACTGCTTCTCATGACGCTAATTCTTGCTTTCAGCTCAGTTTTGGCCGCGTGTGGAGCTGACAAGAACGAAGGCGCCAATAACGGCGGAACGGCGGACAAGCCTAAAGAGCAAGTCTTCCGGATGAACCTTGCTTCCGACCCTCCTACATTGGATCCGGGCTTGGCTCAGGATAACACGTCGAACACGGTAATCAGTGCTGTGTTTGAAGGTTTGGTTCGCAAGGGTGCAGATGGTTCTGAAGAGGCCGGCGTAGCCGAAAAATGGGATATTTCTGAAGATGGATTGAAATATGTCTTCACCCTTCGCAAAGATGCCAAATGGAGTAACGGCGATGCAGTAACGGCAAAAGATTTTGAGTATGCATGGAAACGCGTACTTGATCCGAACTTTACTCCTGCATCACCATATGCGTATCAGCTCTATTACATCAAAAACGCTGAAGCTTACAATCTTGGAGAGATCAAAGACGCCAATGAAGTCGGCGTAAAAGCAACCGATGATTATACGCTCGAAGTTACGCTGGCAAACCCAACGCCATACTTCCTCAGCTTGATGTCATTCCAAACTTATTTCCCGATTCACAGCTCCGTTGAAGGTAATGCTTCTTGGGCAACCAAACCGGAAACGTTGATCGGCAATGGTCCGTTCAAAGTTTCACAAATGACCAAAGGTCAAAAGATCGAGCTTGTGAAGAACGACCAATATTGGGATAAGGATTCAATCAAACTTGAAAAAGTTCAAATGAGTATCGTGAACAGCTCTGCAACGGAACTTTCAAGCTACCGTAACGATGAATTGGATTATGCAGGACATCCAACAGGAAATATTCCGACGGATCAGCTGAATGCGATCAAGAAGGAATTGGGCGATGAACTGATGATCAAAGGGATTTCATCGACGTATTTCTATATCTTTAACACAACAGAAGAACCATTTGACAATGTGAACATCCGTAAAGCATTTGCCATGGCGATTGATCGTAAGGCGATCGTAGAGAAAATCACGCAAGGTGGACAGCTTCCTGCCTTTGGATTTGTTCCTCCTGGCATCAAGGGTGAGTCCGACGAGTACCGTAAAGAGGTAGCGGATTCTTACTTCGATGAAAATCTTGAAGAAGCTAAGAAACTGCTCGAGCAAGGTATGAAGGAAAAAGGCTATACCACATTACCGGAAGTTACTCTGATCCATAACTCCGATGACAACCACAAGAAAATTGCGCTTGCTATTGCTGATATGTGGAAGAATAACCTCGGTGTTACTGTGAAGGTACAAAACCAAGAGTGGGGCGTATTCCTGAAGAACCGTACGGATTTGAACTATCAAATTGCCCGTTCCGGTTGGGGAGCAGATTATAACGACCCGATGACTTATATCGATATGTGGACATCCAACGGTGGTAACAACGATACTGGCTTCAAGAACGAAGAATATGACAAACTTGTGAAGGATGCTTATGCAACTAGCGATAACGCTAAACGCATGGAGCTGATGTCCAAAGCTGAGAAAATTCTCGTTGAAGACAACCAAGTTGTAATGCCGATCTACTATTACTCTAGCGTGTCCCTGGTTAAACCATGGGTGAAGAACCTTCATCTGGATTATAAGGGTGATATCGATTTCACACGTGCATATATCGAGTAGTCTTTTGTAAGCCATTTATAAAAGGTTACGGTTCGGGATATATATGTGGGGCATTTAAACCTCATATATATCCCGATTTTTTTGTATGAGCACAAGGTTTCCAAATCTTGTGTCCGTTGGTGAAAGTTAAGGGATGCCAGTTCCGTTCTAGAATAATACAATTATATAGACGGCTTGGTTTAGAACAACTGATCAGGAGGCTAGCGAAATGCTGAGGTATGTGGCGAGTAAGTTTTTTTATATGCTTGTATCGTTGTTCATACTGATCTCAGCCACTTTTTTTCTTATGAAAGCCATACCGGGCGATCCGTTTATGGGAGAGAAAAAGCCATCGCCTGAAATTTTGGCGAGGCTGATGGAGCAGTATGATTTAGATAAACCGGTATTTCAGCAATATACGAAATACTTGGGCAATATCGTTCAGGGTGACTTTGGTTTGTCTATGAAGAAACAGGGGCAATCCGTCACTGATATTATTGTTGATACATTTGGCCCTTCACTCCGATTGGGTCTTATCGCGATCGTAGTATCCGTTATCGTGGGTGTCCTGCTGGGGATGCTTGCAGCTCTGTATCACCGCAAGCTGATTGACAACATCGCCATGATTATCTCGGTTCTCGGCATCGCAGTACCGAGTTTTGTACTCGCGTCATTGTTGCAATTCGTTCTCGCAGAGAAAGCGGGCATTTTCAATGTCATGGGTTTTGAAGGACCGCTAGACTATGTGCTTCCTGTAATGGCCCTATCTGCTCAACCGATTGCATTTATCGCGCGATTAACGCGATCCAGCATGCTGGAAGTACTGCATTCGGATTATATCAAGACGGCGAAGGCCAAGGGTCTTAACTGGTTCGCCATTATGTTCCGTCACGTTATCCGTAACGGCATCTTGCCGGTCGTAACGTATGTCGGCCCAATGACAGCGAACATCATTACCGGTTCGGTCGTTATTGAACAGATCTTCGGTATTGGCGGCATAGGCAAGCAGTTCGTTGAAAGTATCACAAACCGCGATTATACAGTCATTATGGGGATTACCATATTCTACGGCATCTTGCTGATGCTGGCGCGTTTCGTTACAGATATCGTGTATGTATTTGTGGATCCACGCATTAAATTGACCGGCGGAAAGGAGAGGTAGACATGGAGAAAGAACAACGTATGCCTCATCCTGCGGCACTCAACTTGAAGCCTGAAGATTTTCAGAAGATTGGTCCTGATGAGAAACAATCCGAGGTAATACAGCGTGAAAGTTTGTCCTCCTGGAGAGATTCCTGGGAAAGATTGCGCAAGAACAAGCTTGCTATGGCGGGCTTGGTTATTATGATTCTGATTGTCATCATGGCCATTATCGGCCCGATGATCTCTAACTATGATTATGAAACGAATGATTTGATGAATACGAATATGCCGCCTTCATCAGAACATTGGTTTGGAACCGACGATCTGGGCCGCGACGTTTTTGTACGTACCTGGATGGGAGCTCGGATTTCCTTGACCGTTGGTCTTGCAGCAGCTGCGATTGACTTGATGATTGGTGTAATATATGGCGGCATCATGGGTTATTTCGGTGGCCGTGTCGATGAGTTCATGAATAAGTTTGCAGAAATTTTGTATTCCATTCCTTATCTGCTCGTTACGATTTTGCTTCTGGTTGTATTTGAACCAAGTTTAGGAACGATCATACTCGCCTTAACCATCACCGGGTGGATTAACATGTCCTGGATTGTGCGGGGCGAGATTATGCAGCTTAAGAGCAGAGAATATGTCCTCGCTTCACGTTCGATGGGTGCGGGCACTGCGCGTCTATTGTTCCGGCATTTGATTCCGAATGCAATGGGGCCGATTATCGTTACATTGACCCTGTCGGTTCCAAGTGCGATCTTTGCCGAGGCTTTCCTGAGCTTCCTTGGTCTTGGAGTTCAGGCACCGGTTGCTTCATGGGGCTCCATGATTAATGATGCCCTGTCCGGATGGATGTACTATCCATGGCGGATGTTATTCCCTGCTCTATTTATCAGCTTGACGATGTTAGCATTTAACATTTTCGGTGATGGATTGCGTGATGCCCTTGATCCGAAATTGAAAAAATAGGAGGTGGGAAGGTATGGAACCGATCTTGCAGGTGAAGGACCTCAACGTATCGTTTCGTGTTCGCGGCGGTGAAGTAAAGGCAGTCCGCGGCATGAATTTTGAAGTCGGCAAGGGGGAGACGGTTGCCATCGTCGGTGAGTCCGGAAGCGGTAAAAGTGTTACCGCCCAGACCATTATGCGATTGATTCCGTCCCCGCCCTCAGAAATAAAAAAGGGTGAGGTCATTTTCCAAGGACAAGACCTTCTCAAAAAAACGAATAAACAGATGGAAGCGATTCGCGGTAAGGATATTGGGATGATTTTTCAGGATCCGATGACGTCGCTGAATCCGACCATTAGAATAGGTAAACAAATCACGGAGGTGCTGATTAAGCACCAGGGGATGTCTTTCTCCGAAGCCAAAAAGCACGCCATTGAAATGCTGAAGCTGGTAGGTATCAAAAATGCGGAGGAGCGCTTCAATCAGTATCCGCATGAATTCTCCGGCGGTATGCGGCAGCGTGCGATGATTGCCATTGCGCTTGCATGTAAGCCGACCCTGCTGATTGCGGACGAACCGACGACAGCACTCGACGTGACCATTCAGGCACAGATTATGGATGTTATGAAGGAAATGCAGGAACGCTTGGGCACCTCGATCATTCTGATCACGCATGATCTCGGCGTTGTGGCCGGCATGTGTGACCGTGTCATCGTGATGTATGCAGGTGAAGTGGTGGAAACGGGAACGAAATGGGAGATTTTCAAAAATCCGCAGCATCCTTACACCAAAGGATTGCTTCGTTCCATGCCGCGTCTGGATCAGAAGAAAGACGAACCGCTGATTCCGATTATCGGAACACCTCCGGACCTTATTAAACCGCCTGTAGGCTGTCCGTTCGCCGCCCGCTGTGATGAAGCTATGCGAATTTGTGAACGAGTGGATCCGGGCGCAACAGAATTCAGCGACACGCACATGGCGCGCTGCTGGAATCTGCATCCGATGGCGAAGGAGGCGCAAGGTTCATGAAGGATAACCACTTGATTGAGGTAAAGGGCCTGAAGAAGTATTTCAACGTAGGCAAAGGCCAGGTTCTTAAAGCGGTTGACGATCTGAACTTCTATATTCGTGAAGGCGAAACGCTTGGCATGGTGGGTGAGTCGGGTTGTGGTAAATCAACAGCAGGACGGACGATTCTCCGTCTCTATGAACCCACGGCTGGAAGCGTTAATTTTAACGGAACGGATATTTACAAGCTGTCTCCGGGCAAGATGAAGGCGATGCGCCGCGATATGCAGATGATCTTCCAGGATCCGTATGCCTCGCTGAATCCAAGATTTACGGTGTCGGATATTATCGGAGAAGCTTTGGATATTCACGGAATGGCCGGCAGCCGGGCTGAACGCAAGAAGCGGATTGAGGAACTGCTGGATATGGTCGGCTTGAATAGTGACCACTCCACACGTTACCCGCATGAATTCTCGGGCGGTCAGCGTCAACGGATCGGGATTGCACGTGCTCTTGCGGTAAACCCTAAATTTATCATATGTGACGAGCCGATCTCGGCGCTTGACGTTTCGATTCAGGCGCAGGTGGTCAACCTGCTCAAGGATTTGCAGGATCGTCTTGGCCTGACCTATCTCTTCATTGCGCATGACCTGTCCATGGTCAAGCATATCAGTGACCGGGTAGCGGTTATGTACTTGGGCAAAATGGTGGAACTGGCAGACAGTGAAGAGCTGTATGCGAATCCGATCCATCCTTACACTAAAACCTTGCTGTCCGCGATTCCGATTCCGGATCCGGAAATTGAGGCTAACAAAAAGCGTCTCAAGCTGGAAGACGATACGCAGGGTCCGATCTCGGCCGCCAAAGGCGAAGACGGAACGGTTCAACTGGACGTGAAGGATTCGGAATTGGTTGAAGTGTCCAAAGGACACTGGGTTGCAAAAGCCTACGCTTGAGTAAACGAACCTCAATATGAGGAAGCTGCTTCAAGAATAGCCGCTGGCATCGTGCCGGCGGCTATTCTTTTCCTTTGACGCAGAATGCCAACATTCGGTACAATCAAGAAAGGCAAAATGATATAGAAGAAATTAAATTCCATGCACAATCTAGATTTGGTTGCGACGTAGAATAGGAGGCATACCTCATGAATATCGTTCCGGAACCATTATCCCTCGCTTCGCGTCTCGCTCAGGATTATATTCATCATTTCGACCGGGTAAGCGGGTTCTACGGTGAAGATTACCGCGGCGAGCACAGCTATGCAGAACGGGTACAATGGCTGGATCTTTCGGAAGACAAACGAATTCAGCGTAAAGCGCTGGCGGATTGTCTTCGGACGTACAATCAGAAACACAATGATCATCCCGCTGTACATAAATCCCTTCAACTTCTGGAGCAGCCAGGAACGGTTACCATGGTTGGTGGACAACAAAGCGGTTTGTTCACCGGACCACTGCTTGTCATATATAAAGCAATTACCGTCATTCAAGCGGCCCGCGAAGCGGAAGAGCGCTTGAATCGTCCTGTCGTGCCTGTATTTTGGATCGCCGGGGAGGACCATGATTGGGATGAAGTCAACCATACGTACTTTCTGAGTCAGGATCAGCAGCTGTCCAAGATCAAGCTTGATGCCAAGGACGGACTCAGGACGTCGGTTAGTTATACCGACGTTGCTGCGGAAGATTGGAATGCGATGCTGGCAGCACTCCAGACCCAGTTGGCAGACAGCGAATATAAGGCCGATCTGCTGAAAATGGCGAAGGAATCGCTTCACGGTTCGGCTGGGCTCAGCGAGGCATTCGCTAAACTAATCAGCTGTATGTTCGGCAAATATGGGCTAATACTCCTGGATTCCGCCGACCCGGGACTTCGGGCGTTGGAAGTGCCCATATTCGAATCGCTGATTACCCGCAACGAAACCCTGGGACTTTCGTACCAGCAGGCGGCAAGGGATATCGCGGGACGGGGTTACGAAGTCCAGGCTGATGTATCCGAGAATGGGGCCAACTTGTTCTACTTGCATGAAGGCAGACGCTTGCTGCTTTACCGAGAAGGACATGTATTCTCAGACCGGAAAGGCATCGTTAAGCTGACGGAAGAAGAACTGCTTCAGGATTTGCATCAGCATCCTGAACGCTTCAGCAACAATGTGCTGACCCGTCCGATCATGCAGGATTCGCTGCTGCCCGTTCTCGGGACGATACTCGGTCCAGGCGAGATTTCCTATTGGGCGATTACACGCTATGCATTTACCGACTTGGGTTTGCAGATGCCGTTGATCATCCCGAGAATGTCATTCTCCATCGTAGATGGAACCGTCCATAAGCTTATGGAGAAATACGGATTGTCCTTCGAGGATGTTCAGCTTCGCTTGTCTGAAAAGCGTGAGGCTTGGCTTGCCAGCAAGGATGAGTTGAATCTGGAAGAACGATTCAGTCAAACCCGGGAACAATTTGAAGCATTGTATCAGCCTTTAATAGAAGATCTTGGCAAAATGCAAAGTGGACTGTTAAAATTAGGTCTAACCAATAAAGATAAAATATTGGAGCAGATGGATTACCTGTTAAGTAAATCCCGGAATGCCTTGGAACAGCAGCATGAGGCCGCACTGGCACAGTGGAAGCGCATTGAACAGACACTGCTGCCGGAAGGGAAACCTCAGGAGAGGGTGTACAACATCCTGGAATACATGAATCGTTATGGATTGAATCTGGTGGATCGCCTGATGGAAATCCCTTACGAAGCTTCGGGCATTCACAGGGTCATTTACGTATAACGATCAGGAATTCAATCATCAGATCATAGGAGGCTGTTAAATGAGCTCATCATCAATACAAACCAGCAATATTACCGACTTGAAACTGGCACCGGAAGGTCATCTGAAAATTGATTGGGTCCAGGCACATATGCCGGTACTGAACCGGGTGCGTGAACAATTCGAGAAAGAACAGCCATTCAAAGGATTGAAAGTCGCCATCTCCTTGCATCTGGAAGCCAAGACCGCATATCTGGCGAAAGTCATTCAGGCTGGCGGAGCCGAAGTGACGATTACGGGCAGTAATCCGTTGTCCACTCAAGATGATGTATGTGCCGCTTTGGTAGAAGACGGGATCACGGTGTTTGCCAAATATAACCCGGATCCTGAGGAATACAAGCAGCACCTCATTTCAACACTGGAAACCAGACCGGATCTGATCATCGACGATGGCGGGGATCTCGTAACGATCCTGCACTCCGAGCGTACGGATCTGCTTGAAGGAATTCGAGGCGGAGCGGAAGAGACAACGACAGGCATCCTGCGCCTGAAATCTTTGGAGAAAGAAGGCTCTCTGAAATTTCCGATGGTTGCCGTGAATGATGCATATTGCAAATACTTGTTTGATAACCGTTACGGTACCGGACAATCAGTCTGGGATGGAATTAACCGGACGACCAACCTGGTGGTTGCAGGCAAGACGGTCGTTGTCGTAGGGTATGGCTGGTGCGGCAAGGGCGTGGCCATGCGTGCCAAAGGCCTTGGAGCCAACGTCATTGTGACCGAGATTGATGCGATTAAGGCCGTTGAGGCTTATATGGACGGCTTCCGCGTTATGCCAATGCGCGAAGCAGCCAAATTGGGAGACTTCTTTGTGACCGTCACGGGTAACCGCGATGTCATCAGTGGGGAAGACTTTGATGTCATGAAGGACGGTGCCATTTTATCCAATGCCGGTCACTTCGACGTGGAAGTCAATAAACCGGATTTATCAGAACGTTCTCAATCGGTTCGGACGGTTCGGCGCAATATCGAAGAATATCATCTGAAAGATGGCCGTAAGATTTATTTGCTTGCCGAAGGCCGTTTGGTAAATCTGGCGGCAGGTGACGGACATCCGGCAGAAATTATGGATATGACGTTTGCGCTTCAGGCCTTGTCGCTCAAACACGTGAATGATCAGTACAAGAGCATCGGTAACCGCGTAGTTAATGTTCCTTACGAATTGGATGAACAGGTTGCCTTATACAAACTGGAAAGTCTAGGTATTGCCATCGACAGCCTGAGCGCTGAACAGAAGTCGTACTTGGACAGCTGGGCTCAGCACTAAACAGCAGCAGCTTTAGATCATTTCCAAACCTCCTTTCCATCCCCGAGCGGGATGAAAGGAGGTTTTTTATGCGATTGTTCTGAGAGAAAGTTCCAAAAAAACAACTAGTCGTTAGAAGGTATTTGATTCTTGACGCCGAATCTATTATCCTAAAGTGGTGGAAAGTGGTGCAAAGTGGGGAATCGGGGTTAAGGGGTGGAGTGCCTGATGTTCATGGGGGAGTTTCAACATAGCATCGACGATAAGGGGAGAATCATTATCCCTGCTAAGTTTCGTGACCTCCTGGGCACCTCGTTTATCGTAACCCGCGGATTGGACAATTGCCTCTTTGTATACCCCAAAGATGAATGGGCCATCATGGAACAGAAGCTCAAATCCCTCCCACTCATGAAGTCGGATGCACGCGCATTTACACGGTTTTTTTTCTCCGGGGCGACGGAATGTGAATGGGATAAACAGGGAAGGGTAAATTTGCCGGGCAATTTGCGCGAGTTCGCCAAGCTCGAGAAGGAATGCGTCGTCATCGGCGTATCGAGCCGAGTGGAGATCTGGAGCAAGGAGCAGTGGCAGAATTACTATCAGCAGTCGGAGGAAGCATTCAACGACATTGCTGAGAAGCTGGTAGACTTTGATTTTGATTTATGACAAGCGTAGGAACATCGTATTGAAATGGACAAGTTACACTTAAAATCATGAATGAGACACAATGGAGGGCTGCAGCTTTGTTCCATCACATCACAGTGCTTAAGCAAGAAGCGACAGAAGGGCTGCGCATCAAACCAGACGGTATATATGTTGACTGTACGCTCGGGGGAGCGGGGCACAGCTCGCTTATTGCTTCCCAACTAAGTTCAAAAGGCCGGTTAATCGCATTGGATCAGGACGATTGGGCATTGAATAACGCCCGGGAAGCCATGAAGCCTTATGTGGACCGGATTACTCTCGTCAAAACCAATTTTCGTGATTTGGAGGAGGTGCTCCGAAACGAAGTGGAGGTTGACGAGAACGGGCAGCCGCAAGTTGACGGTATACTGTTCGATTTGGGCGTATCCTCACCGCAGTTCGATGAAGGGGAGAGAGGGTTTAGTTACAATCACGATGCCCCGCTGGATATGCGGATGGATCAGTCCGCTGAGCTTACCGCAGCCAAAATTGTAAACGAATGGCCGGAACAGGAAATCGCACGAATATTGTATGAATACGGCGAAGAGAAATTTTCAAGGCGAATTGCCAAGGTCATTGTTGAAAGAAGGGCACAGAGTCCTATTCAGACAACCGGCGAGCTTGTCGAAATGATTAAGGAAGGGATTCCGGCCGCAGCTCGGAGAACGGGCGGCCACCCAGCTAAACGAAGCTTTCAAGCGTTTCGCATTGCAGTAAATGATGAGCTTGGCGCATTCAAAGACGCGCTTCACCAAGCTGTGAGATGTCTTGCACCAGGAGGAAGAGTCTCGGTTATCACATTTCACTCGCTCGAAGACCGAATATGCAAACAGATTTTTAACAGCTATATTCCCAAGTGTACGTGCCCCCCGGATTTTCCGATGTGTGTATGCGGAGGCGGCCAAGGTGATCTGAAGCTGGTTAACCGCAAACCGCTGATCCCATCGGCGGAAGAGATTGAGAGTAATCCAAGGGCGCGTTCGGCAAAACTGCGGATTGCGGAGAAACTGTAGAAACATAAAATCCCTGAAAGAAGGAGAATCAGCTATGGCTTACACGCGCGGCAATTTAGCCGTACAGGAGAGACAGAAGGAAACGCAGCAGTCCGCTTATCTTGAGAAGACAAAAGTCGTCAAGCGTCGTTCCCAGCTTCCGCAAAAAGAAAAGCTGTTGTATTTGTTGTCCGTGGTGTTTGTGGTAGCCATCATGGGCGTCATTGGCATGAGTCATGTTCATTCCTATGATTTGAACCGGCAGATCCATGATACCGACAATAAAATAGTCAAGGCGAAACGAGATATTGATCAGCTTCAGGTGGAAAAGCAAACACTGGAGACGCAAATATTGGACAAGGCGAAAGAGTTGGGGTATGTCCCTATTGAGGACAACCATACGATCCAGCTATCACCCGTCTCGGGGTCATCCGAGACACAGAATTCGGACTCGGGACAAAATGATTGAAGTGTGAGGTTTTGACCGATGATAAAAAAAATCAAACTGCGTACCGTGCTAATAGGGGGATGTATAACCCTCTTTTTTGCTTTATTGATTGGTCGGGTGTTTTGGCTGCAGGTGATCGATAACGACTTCTGGAAGGAACAAGCTTTATCGAAATGGTCGCGAAAACAGGATCTTCCGGCCACGCGAGGAACGATTACGGACCGGGACGGCGATATTCTTGCTATGGACGCGCCTGCCTTTACGGTCATTGTGAACCCTGCGGTCATTCAGGCTAACGGCTTGGAGAATGAGGTAGTTAAAGGGCTGCATGAGATTCTTAGCAAGGATGAGGACGAACTCCGTGAACTGGTTAAGGCTAAAGACGATAAGGGGGAATACCTCAAGGGCCGCGAAGTCCGCAGCGAAGGATGGAAGATTGACCAGGAGAAGATGGAAGAGGTTAAAGCGTTTAGTGAAAGCTTGAATCAAAAATTAAAGGCTGCCGGTAAAGTTCCCGATTCGGGCATAGGCTTTCAGCGAGAGTCCAAACGATTTTATCCCAAAGAGACATTGGCTGCACATATTTTGGGTTATACCGATCGTCAGGGTAAGGGAATCGGAGGCATTGAGCAACGTTATGATGAGTTCCTGAAGGGAACCGACGGATTCGCTTCTTACAAGAGTGACAAGAAGGGGGTCAAGCTGCCGAGTGAAGACGATTTATACCAGCCTGCAATAAATGGGAAAAATTTAGTGCTGACGACCGACGATACAATCCAGTATTATATCGAGGAAGCGATGCGCGACACGTATAACCAATATAAACCAATCAGTATGACGGTAATCGCAGCGGATCCGAACACGATGGAAATACTGGGGATGGCCAACATGCCGACTTTTGATCCCAATACATATTCGGAATGGAATCAAAAGAGTTTTATCAATCATGCCGTAAGTTCAAGATATGAACCTGGCTCCACCTTTAAAATCGTAACCCTGGCAAGCGCCGTGCAGGAAAAGCTGTTTAATCCGAATGCTGCCTACCAATCCGGTTCCATTCGGGTAGGGGGAAGAACCCACCGAGACATTAATAGCGTAGGGTGGGGGCCGATCTCTTATCTGGAAGGTGTTAAGAGGTCCAGTAACGTGGCCTTTGTTAAGCTTGGATTCGAAATGCTGGGCAAGGAGCGTTTCACCAATTACATCAAGGAGTTTGGGTTTACGGAGAAGACCGACATCGATCTTCCGGGTGAGATTCTGGGTAGTCTTAATATGACTTATGATTCCGATATTTCAACCATGACCTACGGTTATGCCGTTTCGGTAACGCCCATTCAGCAAATCGCTGCGATCTCGGCCGTAGCGAATGGCGGTAAATTGATGAAACCGCACATGGTGAAGGAAATCGAGGATCCGAATACGGGCAAGATTGAGAAGATTGAGCCGGAAATGATTCGGCAAGTTATTTCTCCAGAAGCAGCCAAAGAGACAGGTAAGTATCTGGAACAGGTTGTTGCGGACCAATCAATTGGTACGGGTAGAAAAGCGTATATCGATGGTTACCGTGTAGCAGGGAAAACAGGAACCGCGATTAAATCCAATGGCGGATACGCAGATCGTTCCAAACAAATTGTTTCATTCATCGGCTATGCACCTGTGGAAAATCCGAAGATAGCCGTACTGGTCATTATTGACGAAGCGAATGATGAACAAGGTGGCGGTGCATTGGCTGCTCCGATATTTAAAGAGATTGTATCAAAGACACTAACATACTGGGGTGTCCCTAAATCGAATACGACCCAGCAATCAGACAAGTCCAAAATAGCGACGATTCCGGATAATGCTCGCATATCTCCTAACTTGAAGGGCATGAAAGTCAGCGAAGTGAAGACCAAGCTGCTTGACGAGGGCATGACTTTCGAAACGCTGGGGAGCGGCAGCACGGTTAAGCAACAGTATCCGCCTGCTGGTGTGCCTTTGAGCAGCGGACAGAATATCTATCTAATCACCGAGGACAATGCATCCATGGAAATCCCGCACTTACAGGGGGAATCCCTCCGGGATGCCATGGAAGTACTCACCTTGATGAAGGTGAAGGTAAGTGTACAAGGTGAAGGCTACGTTGCTGAACAATTGGAAACGACCGAGAATGGTCAGCGAACCGTACATTTGACCCTCAAATCGGCTCAAGAGTTGATAACGGGAAAGAGCAGTTCCGATGAAACTTCCTCCGTTGGCACCGAAAATGCGAACGGGGAAGAAACCGGTGGAAAAGAGTCGGAAGGAACTGCCGATAACGATGCCGAGGCAACCGACCAAGGGCAAGGCAATACAGAAGGGGAATAGCTTGTTCTAACCCGGGTTTGTCCCGAATACTCATGTGAAGAACGCATATCATGAGCTTTCGGGTTCAAACAGGGAGGGAAGCTTAGGTGAAAGTATCCAAGGTATCGCAGCGGAGAAGACTGCTCTGGAGCCTGCTGCTGCTGCTCCTGCTGTTCTCTGCACTGATCATCAGACTGGCTTATGTGCAGATTGGGAAAGGCGCGGAGCTGTCGGCGAAGGCGGAGGATCTTTGGCGCCGCGACATTCCGTTTGCGGCACAGCGTGGTGAGATTTTGGATCGTAACGGAACCGCATTGGTTACGAATATAACGACACCGACCATTTGGGCGATTCCCGTACAAATCAAAGATCCGGACCATACGGCCGAAACCTTGGCTGGGCTTATCAGCATGGACAAAGCCGATATCAAGAAAATCATTACGAAACGTTCGAGGTTGGAACGGATAAATCCCGGTGGACGAAAAATTACGATGGAGCTGGCTCAGGAAATTCGTGATTTGAAGCTGCCGGGTATCGTTGTTGCTGAGGATAACAAACGGTATTATCCCTATGGCGATCTCGCAGCCCATATTTTGGGGTTCACGGGGGCCTACAGCCAGGGACTTACCGGCTTGGAAGCCATGCATGACGATAAGCTGAAAGGCTTCGAAGGCGGAATATCCTATCTGTCCGATGCAGGCGGAAGAATCATGCCGGGCTCCTCGGAAAAGTATGTCGAGCCTCGTGATGGTCTGAACCTGGAGCTAACGATCGATAAATCCATACAGTCCATTATGGAGCGGGAGCTTGACCAGGCCATGGTGAAGTATCAGGCGAATGGGGCATGGTCGATTGCCATGAATCCCAAGACAGGCGAGATTTTGGCGATGGCCAGCAGGCCGGGTTATTCTCCAGCCAATTACCAGGAGTTTTCAGCCGAGACGTACAATCGCAACCTGCCGATCTGGATGACCTATGAGCCGGGCTCGACGTTCAAGATTATTACGCTTGCCGCTGCCCTTGAAGAGGACAAGGTCGATCTGAAGAACGACCACTTCTTTGACAGTGGAGCGGTAGAAGTCGGTGGAGCGAGACTGCGCTGCTGGAAAAAAGGCGGCCATGGCAGCCAGTCCTTCATGGAGGTTGTCCAGAACTCCTGCAACCCGGGCTTTGTGGCGTTAGGTCAGAAGCTGGGCAAGGAAAGCCTGTTCCAGTATATCCGCGATTTTGGTTTTGGGGCGAAGACGGGCATCGATTTGAACGGTGAAGAGAATGGCATCCTGTTCAAGCTTGATAAGGTCGGTCCTGTTGAGCTGGCAACAACGGCATTTGGGCAAGGGGTATCGGTTACGCCGATCCAGCAGGTTGCTGCAGTGTCCGCCGCCATTAACGGCGGCAAATTATTTAAGCCGCATGTGGCCAAGGCGTGGGTCAATCCGGAGACGGGCGAGACAGTCGAGGAAATCAAGCCGGAGCTCGTCAGACAAGTCATTTCGGAAGAAACGTCCAAGCAAGTGCGCGAGGCACTCGAAAGCGTCGTTGCAAAAGGGACCGGACGCCCGGCCTTCATCGACGGTTATCGTGTCGGAGGGAAGACGGGTACCGCCCAGAAGGTTATTAACGGCAGATACTCCTCAACCGAGCATATCGTATCTTTTATCGGATTCGCACCTGCCGATGATCCTGAGATTGTGGTGTACACAGCGGTAGATAACCCGAAGGGCATTCAGTTCGGTGGAGTCGTGGCTGCTCCCATCGTCCAGAACATCCTGGAGGATGCGCTGCATTACATGAATGTTCCGCCGCGCAAAGACCAGCTTGCCCGTGAATACAAATATGGCGAGACGCCAACCGTGACTGTGCCGAACCTGGTCGGAGCGACCGTTCAGGATCTGTATGAGGACCTGAATATGAATTTCATGCTGGCCAAGTCCGGAACCGGCAACACGGTCATTTCCCAGGCACCGAAGCCGGGAAGCCGGGTGGAGCGAGGATCCACCATTCGGATTTATATGGGTGAAGATCCGGAGGAATCCAAGCACGAACATTAAGGCATCATCCGATTCACGAGTGAGGACGGATGGTGCAGATATATAGAGAGAGGGATAACAAATGAAATTGAAGCAATTATCATCCGTATTGGCTGCTGCTGTTATCGAGGGGTCCGGAGATGTTGAAATAACAGGGATTGAGACAGACTCGAGACAAGTGAAGGCGGGGGATTTGTTCATTTGTCTGCCGGGCCATACGGTAGATGGACACCAGTTTGCAGCCCAGGCTGCAGACCAAGGCGCTGCGGCCTTGGTCGTTGAGCGGAAGCTTGAGATAGACCTTCCGCAAGTCATTGTGAAGGACAGCCGCTTTGCGATGGCGGGTTTGGCGAATGCCTTTTTTAATCAGCCAAGCTCCCGCATGAAGATGATCGGCGTGACCGGAACGAACGGCAAGACCACAACAACGTATTTGATTGAGTCGATCATGAACGATTACGGTTTGAAGACCGGGTTGATCGGCACCATTCAGATGAGATACGACGGCCGTTCGTTCCCGATGCCGAGAACGACGCCTGAGGCGCTGGAACTCCAGCGTTATTTGAACGATATGGCGAACGCAGGCACCGAGTGCTGCGTAATGGAGGTATCCTCGCACGCGCTCGAACAGGGGCGGGTGAAGGGAACGGATTTCCGGACAGCTATATTCACTAACCTGACGCAGGATCATCTGGACTATCATCATACGATGGAAGAATACCGCGGGGCCAAAGGGTTATTTTTCTCCCGGCTGGGCAACGCTTTTGCCAAGGATGAATCGTCGCGCAAATATGCCGTCCTGAATGCGGATGATGAGGCTTCAGCTTATTTTGCCAAGCAGACCGCGGCGGAAGTGATTACCTATGGTTTGGGAGACGATGCGGATATACGGGCAAGCAACATCTCGATCACCGCTCAAGGCACCTCGTTCCATGTGAATACATTCCGCGGCAGTGCGGATATTTCGATTCGAATGGTAGGGAAATTCAACGTGTATAACGCGATGGCGGCGATTGCTGCCGCGCTTCTTGAGGGAATCCCGCTCGAGGATATTAAGAACAGCCTGGAGTCCGTACCCGGAGTTGACGGCCGCGTTGAGGTCGTGGATGAAGGTCAGCCGTACGCCGTGATCGTGGATTATGCGCATACGCCGGACGGGCTCGAAAATGTACTGCGAACCGTTAATGAATTTGCTGAAGGCCGGGTGCTTACGGTATTCGGCTGCGGCGGTGACCGGGATCGGACCAAACGGCCGATCATGGGTAAAATTGCTGCGAAATATAGCGATGTTGTATTCGTGACTTCCGATAATCCCCGTACGGAAGACCCGGATTTGATCCTGAAGGATATCGAAGCCGGCTTGATTGAAGACGGAGTGTCAACAGAAAGCTACAAGCTCATCGTTGATCGCCGGAAAGCGATCGAAAAGGCTATTGAAATGGCAAGCCCGGGCGATGTAGTATTGATTGCGGGGAAAGGTCATGAGACCTACCAGCTGATTGCGGGCGAAGTGCTAGATTTTGACGACCGCATCGTAGCCAAAGACGCGATAAGGGGCAGACAATAGTGATCCATAAATCATTAAAGAGCATCGCCGACATGTGCGGCGGGACGCTCTCACGTAACCAAGATGACAACATTATCATTCAAGGGGTCGGTACCGACTCCCGAACCATACAGCCGGGAAATCTGTTTGTTCCGATTGTGGGCGAGAAATTTGATGGGCACGAGTTCGCGGAGAGCGTGCTCGCCAGCGGAGCTGGCGCAGTGCTCTGGCAGAGAGATCATCAACCGATTCCCGACCTCCCGCTCATTCTCGTTGAGGATACATTAACGGCGCTCCAGTCGCTTGCGGCGGCTTATTTGTCCGAAAGCAGCGCAAAGGTGATCGGCATTACCGGCAGTAACGGGAAAACCACAGTGAAGGACATGGTCTCCGCACTGCTTGAAACCACGTTTAACGTTCACAAGACGCAAGGCAATTACAACAATCATATCGGTCTTCCGTTAACCGTACTCGCGATGAAGGAAGATACCGATATGATCGTGCTTGAGATGGGCATGAGCGGACGTCACGAGATAGAACTGCTTTCGACCATTGCGCGTCCGGATATGACGGTGATTACCAACGTAGGGGAAGCGCATATGCTTCAGCTCGGCTCGCGTGAGGAAATCGCCCGCGCCAAGCTTGAAATCATCAGCGGCATGAAGCCGGGCGGCTTGCTGATCTATCACGGGGACGAACCGTTGATCCGTCAGGTGCTTGCTGAAGAAACGACGGTGAAGCCAGAAGGACTGCGAACGTTTACGTTTGGCAATCAAGAAACCAATGATGATTATCCGACGGGACTCATGTTCCATGCAAAAGGAATCATATTCACTTCGAACCGGCATGCGGGCGAAGGCTTCAGCCTGCCGCTTCTCGGCCGTCATAATGTAGTCAACGCGCTGGCGGCGATGGCTGTAGCGGCCCATATGGGAATCGGCGATGAAGCGATTCGCAGCGGGTTTGCCAATCTGAAGCTGTCGAGCATGCGGATCGAAGCCGTGGAGACTGCGTTCGGGGTCACCGTGCTGAACGATGCTTACAATTCCAGTCCTACCGCGGTTAAGGCGGCATTGGACGTGCTTGGGGATATGAAAGGCTACCACCGACGAATTGCCGTTCTCGGGGACATGCTGGAACTTGGTCAGCGGGAAGAGGAATTCCATGCCGAGATTGGAGATTACTTATCTCCGGACAATGCGGATTTTGTGTTCACCTACGGCCCATTGTCGCTTCACACGGCGAGGAAAGCGAAAGATCGCTTCCCTGAAGGGGCTGTGCTTCCGTTTACGGATAAAGAGAGACTGATCGAAGCCTTGCTGGAGCGGGTAACGGAGAAGGATATCGTATTGGTGAAAGCCTCGCGCGGCATGAGGCTGGAACATGTGGTTGACGCCTTGAAGGCCCTGCCTGGCGGCAACAACGGAGTGAGGGGGTGAGCAGATGGACTTTCAATTGCTGTTATTGACAATCGGTGTAGCGTTTGTGCTTGCGGTGATATCGGCTCCGCTGCTCATTCCGCTGCTGCGGCGGATGAAGTTCGGCCAGCAGGTCAGGAGTGACGGTCCGCAGAGCCACTTGAAAAAAGCCGGAACGCCAACGATGGGCGGCGTTGTGATTTTGCTTGCTTTTACACTGACTTATATTAAGTTTTCTCCTGTCGATACTGATTTCTATGTGATGATCGTAGCGACGCTCGGTTTCGGTTTGATCGGCTTTCTTGACGACTATATTAAGATCGTATTTCGCAGATCATTAGGACTCACGGCCAGGCAGAAGCTGTTTGGACAGCTTCTGTTTTCCGGTATTATGTGCTGGCTGTTGATCTCCAACGGGCATAGCACGGCGATAAGCGTTCCAGGGATGGATTGGTCCTTTGATTGGGGGCCTTGGTTCTACTATCCGTTTATCGTGGTCATGATGCTGGCGATCAGCAACGCGGTCAATTTTACCGATGGAGTGGATGGTCTTCTGTCCGGTGTCAGCGCGATTGCCTTCGGCGCTTATGCCATTGTGGCCATTCAGTCTACTTCGTTCGCGGCGGCATTTTGTGCAGCGGCGATGATCGGTGCGGTTCTCGGTTTCCTGGTATTTAACGCTCACCCTGCCAAGGTGTTCATGGGAGACACGGGGTCTTTAGGAATCGGGGGTGCTATTGGCGCCATTGCGATCGTTACCAAGAGTGAGCTGCTGTTCCTCATTATTGGCGGGGTATTCGTCATTGAGATGTTATCCGTTGTGCTTCAGGTGGTCTCCTTCAAAACCAGAGGCAAACGAATATTCAAAATGAGCCCGATCCATCACCATTATGAACTATCCGGGTGGTCGGAGTGGCGCGTCGTCTTTACATTTTGGGCCGTGGGACTGATACTTGCGGGACTCGGACTTTATATCAACAAGGGGTTGTAACATATGAAGCAGCTAGATGATTATCGGGATAAGAATATCGTCGTACTGGGACTGGCCAAAAGCGGAGTACAGGTAGCTAAAGTGCTGCATCAAGCCGGTGCCTCCGTCATTGTGAACGATAGAAAGGAAAGAGAACAGTGTCCTGAAGCTTCGGAGCTCGAGGCTTTGGGTATTTCTGTTATTTGCGGTGGACATCCCGATGATCTTATTCATCCCGGTGTGACGCTTCTTGTCAAAAATCCCGGGATTCCGTATTCCGTCCCGCCTGTCCAAAAGGCGCTTGAGCTTAAGATTCCTGTCGTGACCGAAGTTGAAATCGCCTATCACCTGTGTGAAGCTCCGATGATCGGCATTACGGGCTCGAATGGCAAAACAACGACGACAACCTGGGTAGGCAAAATGCTGGAAAGCGCAGGTCTTTCCCCGATTGTAGCCGGTAATATCGGCACGCCTCTATCCGAGGCTGCAGCAGAAGCAACGGAAAACAACTGGATGGTTGTTGAGCTGAGCAGCTTTCAGTTAAAAGGAACAGAGAAGTTCAGGCCGCGCATTGCCTGCCTTCTCAACATTGCGGAAACGCATCTTGATTACCATGGCGGTATGGATGATTATGTTGCATCCAAAGCCAAGCTGTTCGCTAACCAGACTGCGGATGATACCGCTGTGCTCAATTGGGATGATCCCGTGTGCAGAAACCTTGTTCCGTATATCAAGGCGCGCATCGTGCCTTTTTCGATGAGTGAGAGCCTTCGTGAAGGGGTTCACGTAATGCCGCCATATGTTGCCGGTGCTCAGGACTCGATTGAAGACGATCAGGGACGTACCCTGATTTATACAGATGGCGAAGGGTTTACGCATGAGATCATCCGTGTGGAGAACATCGGACTGCCCGGAAGATTTAATGTAGGGAATGCATTGGCGGCCTGTGCGATTGCGATAGCGGCCGGCGTTGCTCCCGATAAGCTGGAAGATGCTTTGTCCAGCTTCCGCGGCGTTGAACACCGCTTGGAATACGTTGCCGAACTTCAGGGCGTATCCTATTACAACAACTCGAAGGCAACGAACTCCAAGGCGACGCACATGGCATTGACTTCGTTCAAGGAGCCTATCGTATTAATCGCAGGTGGGCTTGATCGTGGGTCGGATTACGAGGAATTGATTCCTTCCTTGCAAGGAAGGGTGAAAGCCATTGTGCTTCTTGGCGAAACGAAGGAGAAAATCGCGAATGCTGCTGCCAAAGCCGGATTAAAGGACATCATCCTCGTCGATAATGGAGAGGACGCCGCCGCGACTTTGACCTCGGCTGTCCAGAAGGCTGCCGGGCTGGCAGAGAGCGGGGATATTGTTCTACTATCACCCGCATGTGCGAGCTGGGACATGTTTCCTTCCTATGAGGTACGAGGACGCATTTTTAAAGAGGCGGTGCATAACCTTTAAGTAGGGGGGTGGATAAGCCCCTACTAAGGATGTACGAGGTGGCCTTTCCATGAACAAGAACCGCCAGGCGCCCGATCTGTGGCTGCTTATCTGTATTTTGGCCCTGCTGGCCATCGGAATCGTCATGGTATACAGTGCAGGATCCGTCCTCGCTTTTCATGACTACGGCGATAAGTTTTATTTTGTGAAGCGTCAGCTGTTTTTTGCCTGTCTGGGGCTTGCTGCCATGTATTTCACATCGAGGATCGACTATCGGGTTTGGAAGAAATACAGCAAGATTGTACTGCTGGTCTGCTTTTTTATGCTGATTATCGTACTTATTCCAGGGGTCGGCGTTGTTCGCGGCGGAGCCAGAAGCTGGCTCGGCATCAGCTCGTTCGGCATTCAGCCCTCCGAGTTTATGAAGCTGGGCATGATTCTGTTTCTATCGCGCTGGCTTAGTAAGCAAGATTATGATATTACGTCTTTTACCAGGGGGCTTTTGCCGCCGCTTGGTTTAATCGGACTGGCCTTCGGATTGATTATGCTGCAGCCTGATTTGGGTACGGGTGCCGTTATGCTCGGAGCTGCGATGATGATCGTATTTACCGCAGGGGCACAGATGAAGCATCTGGGCTTTCTCGCATTAGGCGGGGTAGCCGGTTTCATTGGCTTGATTCTGGCAGCCCCTTACCGGCTGAAGCGGATAACCGGATTTCTCGATCCATGGTCCGATCCGCTTGGCGCAGGCTATCAGATCATCCAATCCCTCTATGCCATAGGGCCGGGCGGACTTGGCGGACTCGGACTTGGCATGAGCCGTCAGAAGTACGCTTATGTACCTGAACCGCAGACTGATTTTATTTTTTCGATCTTGGCCGAAGAGCTTGGGTTCATTGGCGGTTTGATTGTCCTGCTCTTGTTCGCTGCCTTGGTGTGGCGGGGCATGAGGGTGGCCATGACCGTATCCGATGGTTTTGGAAGTTTGCTGGCTGTTGGTATCGTAGGCATGGTCGCCATCCAGGTCGTTATCAATATCGGTGTCGTTATCGGTTTAATGCCGGTGACAGGGATTACGCTGCCGCTCATCAGTTACGGAGGCAGCTCACTGACGCTGATGCTGACGGCGCTGGGCATTCTATTAAATATTTCCCGTTATGCGAGGTGAAGGGTATGCGTGTCGTATTGACCGGCGGCGGAACGGGGGGGCATATTTACCCCGCCGTTGCCATTGCAAGACAATGTGAAAAGGAAGATCCGAAAACGGAGTTTTTATATATCGGAGGCCAGCGGGGTCTCGAAAGCAAGCTGGTACCCCAAGAGAAGCTGCCGTTTGAGAGCATCGATATCACGGGGTTCCGGCGCAAGCTGTCGCTGGATAACGTGAAGACCATTATGCGTTTTTTCAAAGGCGTGAAGCGATCGAAGGCCCTCCTGAAGGAGTTTAAACCCGATGTTGTGATCGGTACCGGAGGTTATGTGTGCGGTCCGGTGGTTTATGCAGCGGCCAAGCTCGGAATACCGACCATGATTCATGAGCAGAATGCGATCCCGGGCCTCACCAACCAGTTCCTCAGTCGATATGCGGATACGGTTGCCGTCAGCTTTGAGGGATCAGAGTCTTCTTTTCCTAAAGCCAAAAGAACGGTATATACAGGAAATCCACGTGCGACAACGGTATTATCCGCCAATCGTGAACGTGGATTTGCTACGCTCGGCATTCCGATGGACAGCCAGGTCGTACTGATCGTCGGCGGAAGCCGGGGGGCCAAGGCGATCAATAACGCGATGATCGGGATGGCGCCGTTCATACAGAAGCTGCCGGGCGTACATTTTGTGTTTGTTACAGGCGATACTTATTTTGAGAACACGCGGGAATCTATCCTGTCGCAGCTCGGTACCATGCCGAATCAACTTCATATCGTGCCATACGTTCATAATATGCCGGAAGTGCTTGCGGCTACTTCGCTGATTGTAAACCGTGCAGGAGCTTCATTCCTGGCGGAGATTACATCGCTTGGCATTCCATCCGTACTTATACCTTCACCTAACGTCACCAATAACCATCAGGAGGCGAATGCGAGGCAATTGGAGGAAGCGGGCGCATCCAGCATGATTCTTGAAAAGGATTTGACGGCTGAATCGCTGTTCGGAAAGCTTGAGGAGATCATGACCAGTCGCTCTACAAGAGAGGCGATGTCCGCGGCTTCGAAAAAGCTCGGCAAACCGGATTCGGCTACCGTCATTGTTCAAGAAATCCGCCGGTTAACCGGCAAACGCTAAAACGGCTGGGCGATTGTCACACACCTATGGAGCCTGACATAAGATACTCTATAATCGTGACACACCCATGAGGCCGGCATTACTGACAGCGGCCATCTCTTCATCAAGTTGAAGGAATGGCCTTTTGGTTTTGAAAGTCAAGGGGAGGTTTATTTAAAATGCAGCAGTGGAAATCGCTACTATCAGAGGCCAATATCGGAACAGTGTTATGGAATGAACCGCTGGCAAAATACACGACGTGGAAAATAGGCGGACCAGCCGATTGCCTAATTATTCCTGAGAACAAGGAACAGCTCAGGGAACTGGTCACTCTTCTCCATGCCCATCACATACCTTGGACACAATTGGGCCGCGGTTCTAACATGTTGGTTGCCGATAAAGGCATTCGGGGAGCGGTCATCAAGCTGGGCCAGGGATTTGAAGAGCTTCATTTTGACGGAGAGACGGTTACTGCAGGCGGCAGTCTGTCTTTTGTCAAGCTCAGTGTTCTGGCCGGAAAAGAAGGATTATCCGGTCTTGAATTTGCCGGAGGCATTCCTGGATCGGTCGGAGGGGCCGTCTACATGAATGCAGGTGCCCATGGGTCTGATGTGTCACGCATATTCAAGTCCGCTGACATTGTACTGGAAACAGGGGAATTGGTTACGTATGCTGCGAAAGATATGGCGTTTGATTACCGACACTCCATTCTGCATGAACGAAAAGGGATTGTGACTGAAGCGGTATTTGGGCTCCGTCAAGGAGACCGCAAAGAAATTTCAGCTGTTATGGCCTCCTACAAGGACCGTCGCCGGCGTACACAGCCGCTCCAATCCGCAACGGCAGGCAGTGTGTTTCGCAACCCGCCCGGCGATCATGCCGCGAGGTTGATCGAGGCTGCCGGTCTTAAGGGCCTACGGATCGGGGGCGCAGAAGTTTCTTTACAGCATGCCAATTTCATTGAGAACACCGGTCAAGCGACAGCAGAGGACGTGCTCGCTTTGATGGAACGCATCAAGGAAACCATCTCGGAAAAGAACGGAATTCATATGGTGCCTGAGGTGTACGTTCTGGGCGAGCGGTAAACTCGGAGGTGATACATTGGACAAATTGGTGATTGAGGGTGGAAGGCCCCTATCAGGAACCATTCGTATCCATGGCGCAAAAAATGCAGCTTTACCTATTCTAGCAGCAAGTCTTCTGGCAGAAGGGACTGTAAGGTTAAGCAATGTCCCGCACCTGCTGGATATTGAAGTGATGCTCAGCATTCTCAGCCGTCTTGGCTCCAAATGCAAGCATGAGCTGGAGACGGTTACCGTGGATACCTCGTCTGCCAATTCGTTTCATGTCCCGGAAGATTTAATGAAGCAGATGCGATCCTCCATCTTTTTGATGGGACCTCTGCTGGCCCGTTTTGGTGAAGTGACGATCTATCAGCCTGGAGGCTGCGCGATCGGAGAACGCAAGATCGACCTCCATCTTCAGGGGCTGCAGGCGCTTGGTGCGGAAATCGAGGAGAGTAACGATAAGATCCATTGCAGGGCAAGCCGGCTGGTCGGGACTGATATTCATCTGGATTTTGCCAGCGTAGGGGCAACGGAGAACATCATGATGGCAGCAGCAACGGCGCTTGGCACAACGGTGCTCACCAATGCCGCCAGAGAGCCTGAAATTCAGGACCTTCAGCATTTCCTGAACAAGATGGGAGCGAACATTATCGGCGCAGGAACGGATACCATCACGATCCATGGGGTGGAGCGTCTGGAGCCTTGCGAGTACGAGATCATACCGGACCGGATCGTAGCTGGCACCGTCATGATAGCAGCGGCAGTTACCCGCGGTAGTGTAACGCTTACGAAGACCAATCCATCTCATTTAACTTCCCTTATACATGTGCTAAAGCGCGCCGGTGTTCAAACCAGTATATGCAATGATATAATAAACATAAGCTGTATGAGCCGTCCTAAAGCGGTAGAACGTATTGTGACTTCACCGTATCCTTCGTTCCCGACGGATTTGCAATCCCAGGTCATGGTCCTGCTGTCCTTGGCGGACGGATTTAGCGTGATGAAAGAGACGGTATTCGAAGGACGGTTCAAGCATGTGGAGGAGCTCTCCCGTATGGGAGCGGACATTTCCACGGATCTGAACTATGCGTTCATACGCGGCGTTCAGAGAATTTATGGAGCTACTGTGGAGGCAACCGATCTTCGGGCTGGAGCGGCGCTCGTCATTGCCGGTTTGGCCGCGCAGGGAACGACCGTGGTGGAGCAAGTTCACCATATTGATCGCGGTTATGATCGTATTGAAAACATGTTCCAAGGTTTAGGCGCACGGATCTATCGTCAATCCCCGGTGCCAAAACCGCTTGATTTAGCCAATTGAGGTCCTGGGCTTCCCCTCCGAAAAAGGAGGGGATCACAGGTCTTTATGGAGAGAGTGGATATGTCCAAGACACATATGCCTGTCCTTAAGCAGGACAAGCCCAAACCGAAAACAGCCAAAAAAATCATATGGATACTTTTGCTGCTGTTCGTAGCCCTGCTGACGATTCTGTTTTTCCGGTCGTCTGTCAGCCAAGTTACCGAGATTCATTTTACAGGCAATACGTTTAATACAAATGAGCAGCTTATCAAGCAAAGCGGACTCCATATCGGAGACCAGTACTTTGGCGTTGAACCGAAAGATGTGCAGGAACGCCTGATGAAGCTGGGAACGATTAAGTCGGCTGAAGTGGTCAAGAGCTTTCCGGGCGAAGTCAGCATCGTAGTGACGGAGCATCCTACGGTGGCCTACGAGTTGTCCGAAAGCGGGGAACTTCAAGCCATACTGGCCAGCGGCACCTCGGTTCCCGTTACAGCGAGCGGCATCGCCGTTGAGAAGCCGATTTTGACCAATTGGGACCCGGACGATCCGAACAAGGCCGAGCTTAGCGAAGTGCTTGCCGAGATTTCGGGCAGCCTGACCTCCGATATCTCGGAAATCATGCCGTCGCCGACGTTATCTTTTCCGGATCGGATCAAGATGTATACACGTTCCAAGTTCGAAGTCATTACTTCGGTTGCCTTGCTCCGTGACAAAGTAGAGTACCTGAATCAGGTTACCGAAATGGAGCGGCCGGGTGTCATTACGATGCTGGAAGCGGACTCTTACGTGCCGTTTGTAGAAGAAGTTGAAGAAGGCACGGAAGAAGGGCAATAACCCCCTACTCAGGGGTTGGAATAAATGGTACAATTGAAAGTATTGACAACTTGTTTCGGCACTTCTTTTTTGAATGACTTTTACGGCCTGTTATAGCAAATGTTGGCAGTAAAAAAAATGTTGAAAAAAGAGGGAAAGACCTACGAGTGTTGAATAAGTAGAAATGTATTCTTTATTATCAAAATTAATTTGCTAAAAACAGGAGGTGCCAGGGCTTGAGCAACAATGACATCATTGTTAGTTTGGACATCGGTACATCCAAAGTTCGTGCTATTATTGGGGAAGTTAATAATGGAACCTTTAATATTATTGGAGTTGGATCTGCCGACTCGGAGGGAATTCGCAAAGGTGCAATTGTAGATATCGACCAGACCGTACAATCCATTCGCAGCGCTGTTGATCATGCGGAGCGTATGGTCGGTATTCAAATATCCGAAGTATATGTCGGCATTTCTGGAAATCATATCGGACTTCAATCCAGCCATGGAGTTGTGGCAGTATCGAACGAGGATCGCGAAATTGGTGAAGAGGACATCGACCGCGTGCTGAAAGCAGCGGAAGTCGTGGCGCTTCCTCCGGATCGTGAAATTATCGATGTGGTTGCTAAACAGTTTGTAGTTGACGGTTTGGAAGGAATCTCTGATCCGCGAGGAATGATCGGCGTAAGGCTAGAAGTTGAAGCGACGATTATTACTGGCGCCAAAACGGCAATACATAACCTGTTACGTTGTGTGGAGAAATCAGGTCTAAAAGTGAAGGATCTGGTGCTGATTCCGCTTGGAGCCGGGCAGCTAGCCTTGTCCAAGGATGAGAAAACGATGGGTTCGGTGCTGGTTGACGTCGGGGCGGGCTCAACCACCTTGGCCGTGTTCGAGGGAGGCAGTATTGCCGCAACTTCGACGCTGCCGGTTGGTGGAGATTTCGTCACGAATGATATTGCATATGGCCTGCGAACGCTGACGGATCAAGCAGAGAAGGTTAAACTGAAGTACGGATGCGCACTGATCGAGAGTGCCGCACAAGAAGTAACGTTTAAGGTAACTAGAATTGGAAGCAATGTGGACAAGGAGTTCACGCAAGAAGATTTGGCAGCTATCATAGAACCTCGCGTTCAGGAAATTTTCCAATTGGTGCGCCAAGAAATCAAGCGCTTGGGTTACAGTGAGCTTCCTGGTGGTTATATACTTACTGGGGGCACTATGTCCATGCCTGGTGTGCTGCAGGTGGCACAAAATGAGCTGGCGACTTCCGTACGGATTGCGGTTCCCGATTTCATCGGTGTTCGTGATCCGGGATACTGCAGCGGAGTCGGCATCCTCCATAATGCAATCCGGAACGTACGTGTACGCAATACAGGAGGAAGCAACAACAACAGCGGAAATAGCAAGAAACCGGTGAACCGTGCTAAGCAGCAAAATCCTGTCGCAGCAACTCAGGAGACCAGCCAGAAGCCGGGATTTATTGAACGCCTGAAAAAGATGTTCAGCGAGTTTATATAGCGGATTCATTCGACTGTGGACGTGCCATCCACGCACATTGAGGGGGAGATGGATTAGATGTTGGAATTTGATTTTGAAATGGAGAGCTTAGCTCAAATAAAAGTAATCGGAGTAGGTGGCGGCGGAAGCAACGCGGTTAACCGAATGATTGAAAATGGTGTGCAAGGTGTTGAATTTATTACGGTCAATACGGATGCTCAGGCACTCCACCTTGCTAAATCCGAACATAAACTGCAAATCGGGGACAAGCTGACTCGCGGTCTTGGTGCCGGCGCCAATCCTGACGTAGGCAAGAAGGCGGCGGAAGAATCCCGCGATTTGATCATGAACACCCTGAAGGGTGCCGATATGGTATTCGTTACGGCCGGTATGGGCGGCGGAACCGGAACGGGTGCTGCTCCTGTCATTGCTGAAATCGCCAAGGAATGCGGCGCACTGACCGTAGGCGTGGTGACTCGACCGTTTACGTTTGAAGGACGCAAGCGCTCTTCTCAGGCTGAGCTTGGCATTGAAGCTCTGAAAGAGAAGGTCGACACGCTGATTGTCATCCCGAATGATCGACTTCTCGAAATTGTCGACAAGAAAACACCCATGCTGGAAGCCTTCCGTGAAGCGGATAATGTTCTTCGCCAGGCAGTCCAAGGCATCTCTGATCTAATTGCTGTACCGGGTCTGATCAACCTTGACTTTGCCGACGTGAAAACGATCATGACAGAACGCGGCTCGGCCCTGATGGGTATCGGATTGGCTACTGGTGAGAACCGTGCCTCCGAGGCTGCCCGCAAGGCGATCATGAGCCCGCTCCTTGAAACCTCTATCGAAGGTGCGCGCGGTGTGATCATGAATATTACGGGAGGAACCAATCTCTCCTTGTATGAAGTGAATGAAGCGGCCGAGATCGTAACTTCAGCTTCCGATCCGGAAGTGAACATGATCTTCGGTGCGATTATTGAGGAAAACATGAAGGATGAAATCAAGGTAACGGTGATCGCTACCGGCTTTGAAGGCAAGCCTTCTCCAATCCCTCCTGGACGTCGTCCTGTGCCTCAAGGGGAACAGCAGCAGCAACAGCAGCCGGCAACGGACAAGAGTAATGTGAATCTGAAGCCATTTGGCAATCAGAACAGCAATGATCAGCTTGATATTCCTACTTTCCTTCGCAATCGTTCCCGCAATAATGATTAAAATCAGTAAGCCTGTGCTTCGTCATCATGATGAAGACAGGCTTATTTTTGTAACCCAACCTCGCCATCTTCCTTTCACTTCATTGTCAGGACCATACGGCTGATGCTGTCACACTTTCACGAATAAGAGCCCCATGCGAAATTACAGTGGACTTTAAAGATTTTCCCCAAGCATTCCTTCCTAGAAAAGAGATCGCTGATAACGCCAAGAGGTCTGCTCTTGGTTCTCGGCTCTAAAAACTGCCCTTCATCGACAAAAAAAGTCTGTAATCCGCCCACAGGTTTAGACAGACTTTGAATTCTATTCTTCTTATACTAGTAACATCTCCCATTGCCCAGAAAACAACAGAAGGATAACCGAAGTGATTCTTCGACTAGGCAGGTGAATAACCTGGTTGTTTATATTGATCTCATATTTTTGGCAAACCTCGTCATTGACGGCATTTTGCTGGCTTTGACCGCCTGGATGCGCAGGGTCAAGCCAAGGTGGTGGAGACTTGTATTATCCTCTGTGGTAGGCGCGTTGTATGTCGTCATGATGTTTGTCCCGCAACTCTCATTTTTGTTTACCTTTCTCATCAAATTTGGACTTTCGTTGATCATGTTGTGGATCGCTTTCGGCTTTGCAAGCTTACAGAGTTATCTGCGGAATTTGGGAGCATTTTATATGGTGAATTTTGCCGCGGCCGGAGGCATTATCGGTGTTCATTACTTGCTCCAAAATTCGGGAGAATTGTTCAGCGGGATATGGTATACGACATCGGGAGGGCTATCGTTTGAATTGAAGGTGGGATTCTGGTTTGCGTGCATTACCTTTTTTGTAGTTGTATTCGCGTTTAAAGCCGTTCAGACCACGAAACGCAAAACCGAGAACCGGGAGGCCTTATTGGGAGAGGTGTCCGTATGGATCGGCAGCGCCAAAATATCCTGTGTGGGGCTGCTCGATACTGGTAACCAATTGAGTGATCCCTTAACGCGCACGCCGGTTATGGTGATGGAAGCAGCACTGTGGGAAGCCCACCTGCCCCAGGGATGGAGCAAACAGTTGATGGAGGGGGAACCGGACAAATTAATTATGGGGCTGGCGGCAGAGGAATTTGAATGGCAGGACCGTCTGCGGCTTGTTCCGTACCGCGGTGTCAACCGGGGGGCTGCTTTCATGCTTGCGTTGAAGCCCGACAGGGTACGGATCGAACTGGGAGGATTTGAATATTCGGCATCCAAGGTGTTGATTGGTCTTGATGGCGGGACGCTCTCGGGTGACAGGGCATACAGGGCCATCATCCATCCAGCGTTGACGGAAGGAGAAGGTACGCCGAAGATAAATGCACATTCCGCCGATATGGACGCACCGTCGCACAATGGGGGAATCGGTTCGGAACCAGGTGAAGCCAAGAATGCAGGATGATACGATGAAGCCATTTTCATAGTGTTCGCGTGTTGCCATCCTTACGGCCGAACGTTAAGGATAAGTCTTTGAAAACCTTTATGTCATTTCCGGAACATGCCGGACTAGAAGAATTAAAATTACGCTTACGAAGTCAGTTATCCCTACGGGAAAACGTTTAGGAGGATAAGAGATGCCCGTTAAATGGAGATTAGCATTGCAGCTGCAGTATTATCGCGTACTTTTTTTGCTAGGCCTAAAGAGTCAGGAAATCTACTATATCGGAGGAAGCGAGGCACTCCCGCCGCCGCTTACGAAAGAGGAAGAGGAGTTCTTGCTCAAGAAGCTGCCTACCGGCGATGCGGCCACCCGTGCCATGCTTATCGAACGTAACCTGCGTCTGGTTGTTTACATTGCCCGCAAATTCGAGAACACCGGCATTAACATCGAGGATTTGGTATCGATTGGTGCCATCGGTTTGATTAAGGCGGTGAATACCTTTGATCCGGAGAAAAAAATCAAGCTGGCTACATATGCCTCGCGCTGTATTGAAAACGAAATTTTGATGTATTTGCGCCGGAATAACAAAACCCGCAGCGAGGTTTCTTTTGACGAACCGCTGAATATCGATTGGGACGGCAATGAATTGCTCTTGTCCGATGTATTGGGCACTGAAAATGATACCATCTACCGTAACATCGAGGAGCAGGTCGACCGGAAGCTGCTGCAAAAAGCACTTGATAAATTAAGCGACCGGGAACGCATGATTATGGAGCTTCGTTTTGGTCTTCAGGACGGCGAGGAAAAGACGCAAAAAGACGTGGCAGACCTGCTTGGAATCTCACAATCCTACATTTCCCGATTGGAGAAGAGAATTATTAAACGGCTCCGCAAAGAATTCAACAAGATGGTGTAACTGGAAATCGTAAGGAATAAAATAGCCCCCCTCGGAGATAATGTACAGTAATGTTTCTCCTTGGGAGGTTAGTCATCATGACGCGAAACAAAGTTGAAATTTGTGGTGTGGATACGTCAAAACTGCCTGTTCTGACGAATGTGGAAATGAGGGAACTGTTTCATAATCTGCAGCAGAATAATGAACGATCGGCTCGAGAAAAACTGGTGAATGGCAACCTGAGACTGGTGCTCAGCGTCATCCAAAGGTTTAACAATCGGGGAGAGTTTGTTGATGATCTGTTTCAGGTAGGCTGCATCGGATTGATGAAAGCCATCGACAATTTTGATTTATCGCAAAATGTTAAATTTTCCACTTATGCCGTACCGATGATTATCGGAGAAATACGTCGATACTTAAGGGACAATAACCCGATTCGCGTCTCCCGGTCACTGCGTGATATTGCTTACAAGGCACTTCAGGTCAGGGATCAGCTGACAAATGCGAACTCGCGTGAACCGACGATTTTTGAAATTTCCGAAGCGCTGAACGTGCCCAAGGAAGACGTTGTTTTTGCACTTGATGCTATTCAAGATCCCGTTTCGCTGTTTGAGCCGATTTATCATGACGGTGGCGATCCGATTTATGTGATGGATCAAATCAGTGATGATAAGAACAAGGATGTGTCCTGGATTGAGGAAATTGCTCTCCGGGAAGCGATGCACAAGCTCGGACAACGCGAGAAAATGATTTTATCCATGCGGTTTTATGAAGGCAAGACCCAGATGGAAGTTGCGGATGAAATCGGCATCTCCCAAGCTCAAGTGTCCCGCCTGGAGAAGTCAGCGATCAAGCAGATGCAGAAGCACGTCAAAACTTAAGAAGACCAGCAATCAATCGAACAGATAACGATCCCGTTTATGGGATCGTTTTTTTAATTTTAAATAAGCTATTTTACCCAAGCGGCTCATATATTGAACAGAGGGATATGGATGAACGAAAATGGATGGACGGCTAACCTTCAAATACATCTAAGGTGTGATGCGCATGATACCTGATAATCAAATGGTGGGGAAAAAGATGAAAATTTCCGATTTTCAAACGAAGGATGTTATTAATATCATTGATGGCAAGCGGCTCGGACAGATCAGCGATCTGGAGCTGGACTTGAGGCAGGGCCGGATTGAAGCGATTGTGGTGCCAAGCTACGGTAAATTTATGGGGCTGTTCGGCGGAGGGAGTGACCTGATCATTCCGTGGCGGAATATCGTCAAGATTGGCTCGGATGTCGTCCTTGTCAAAATGGAGGAATTGCGAAGAACGCCCGATGATCCGGAATCGGTGGAATACCTTGAACGGCCGGACCGGCGATCCTTCTAAACAGACAGATCGGTTAATGTGTCTCCGGCGCAGGTTTTCTGTTACACTGGTCATAGAGGTGGGATGCTCATGGAACCGTTTGTTAGGCAAGATCAGCAGACACCGAGTCTGTTTGTGCTCGAAAAATGGAGTGGGGGATCGGGAAGCGCCGCACTCACGGCCGGTTTTACAGGCCGGCATGGCGGCGTTAGCCGTGCCCCCTATGACAGTTTGAATTTAGCTTTTCATGTCGGCGACGAGCCGGGTGACATTGTAGAGAACCGGAAAAGGACCGCTGCCGCGCTTGGCTTTTCTCTGGAAGACTGGACTTGCGGTGAACAGGTCCATGATGTTCAGATTGGCGTGGTTCAGGATAAGGACAGGGGCAGAGGGAGCTTGGACCGAGCCTCGGCTTTCCAAGATACGGATGGACTTGTAACTAATGTTCCCGGCGTTTTATTGACGTCTTTCTATGCCGACTGCGTGCCGCTTTATTTTTGGGATCCGGTTACGGGTGCTGTTGGTTTGGCTCACGCTGGCTGGAAGGGGACCGTGGGAAGCATCGCCAAGAAAATGGTGGACAGGATGGCTGTGGAATACGGAAGTCTGCCTCAGCACATCCACGCAGCGATTGGTCCATCCATAGGCGAGTGCTGCTACGAGGTGGATGATCGGGTAATGGATCGTGTCCGCGATATGGGGATAATGGAGTTTATATCCGAGGAAGTTACAAATTCAGCTGTTTATATCGACAAGGGACAAGGGAAATACATGCTGAACTTGAAAGAAATAAACAGACACATTATGATTAAAGCAGGAATATTGGCGGAACATATCGAATGTACATCATGGTGTACAAGCTGCAATCATGATCTGTTCTTCTCTTATCGTAAAGATGGAGGGACTACGGGTCGTATGGCAAGTTGGATCGGGATGAGAAAGAGGTGAGTCGTCCCTTGAGTTTGAAGGAACGTATCGATCAAGTAGAACAGCGAATAACGGAGGCTTGCGCAAGAAGCGGCAGGGACCGGAGTGATGTAAATATAATTGCGGTCACGAAATATGTCTCCTTGGATATGACAGCTTCGGTACTGGATCAGGGACTGCAGCATATCGGCGAGAATCGCTGGCAGGATGCCCAAGCGAAGTGGAACGCTCTTGGAAACCGCGGCACGTGGCATTTCATCGGCCATCTTCAGACCAATAAGGTTCGGGATGTCATTGATAAATTTCAATATATTCATTCGCTCGACCGCTTATCCTTAGCCCATGAGCTGGAGAAGAGAGCTGCTGCGCTCAATTTGCAGGTATCCGCCTTTATGCAGGTCAATATTTCGGGTGAGGAATCCAAGTATGGCTTGCCTCCTGAGAAAGCAGCCGAGTTTTTGAAGGAAATCAACAGTCTTTCACACGTAAAGGTGACCGGACTCATGACCATGGCTCCATACGAATCATCGGCGGAGCAGACGCGTCCTGTATTTCGTGGTTTAAGACAACTAAGAGATGAGCTGAACGAGCAGGCGCTTACGGCGGAGCCATTGACCGAATTGTCCATGGGCATGTCCAATGACTTTGAAGTAGCCATAGAGGAAGGGGCGACCTGGGTGCGTCTCGGCTCGATTTTAGTAGGGAAAGAGGAGGATTGACGATGGGCGTGATGAACCGGTTTATGAATTTCTTGGGACTGCAAGAGGAAGAAGAAGTTGTGGAACGCGAGGTTCTGGCCTCGCAGGAAGAGCCGGTGGAGGCAACGCCGTTTGATCATCGGAAGAACCAAAAGAGCGGTAATATCGTTAGCATTCATTCACAGAAGAACGTTAAGGTGGTATTAGTGGAGCCTCGTTCATATGATGAAGCACAGGAGATTGCAGATCATCTGCGGTCCTTCCGAACCGTTGTAGTCAACCTGCAGCGTGTGAGGAATGATCAGGCGTTGCGCATTATCGATTTTCTTAGCGGAACCGTTTATGCGCTTAGCGGCGGAATCTCGAAGGTGGGCGGTAACATCTTCCTATGCACGCCGGATACCGTGGAGATCCAGGGTTCGATCTCGGAGATTCTAGCAGATGAGCATGAATATAACAGAATGAGGTGATTTAGGCTTTGACCTACGAAATTATTAGCGTTGTTAGCACGCTATTCCGTATTTACTTCTACATGATTTTGGTTTATGTTTTGATGTCTTGGCTTCCGAATGTGAGAGAAAGCTTTGTCGGAGAATTGCTGGGCAAGTTGGTGGAACCGTATTTAGCACCATTTCGCCGGTTTATTCCCCCGATCATGGGGATGATTGACATTTCGCCCATTATTGCATTGTTTGTGCTCCAGTTAGCGGAGCGAGGCGTATACGCTATTCTCGGATATCTCCTGTAAGCAGGTGAATGAGCGATGAAACTAGACATCTACGATCATTTTCACAAGGATGAACGGGAGTTTGTGGACCGGGCTTGGGAATGGGTTGTCAATGCCGGACAATACCATGAAGCGAAGCTGACGGATTTTCTGGATCCTCGCCAGCGATTCATTCTGGAATCGCTCGTGAATCGTCATCCGGACGTGCATGCCATGTTTGATGGCGGACATGCTGATTCAGAACGCGTCCGGGCGCTGATTGCTCCGGATTACCGAGAGCTTGAAGGCGAGGATTTAAAGATGAAGGTGCTCAGCATCTCTTCCGGAGACCAGAAGTTTCTGGAGCTGGAGCATGGCGACTACATGGGTTCGATTTTGGGTCTTGGCATTAAGAGATCGAAGATCGGAGACATCCATGTGCTCGCGGACGGCTGTCATGCGGTCGTTGCCGACGATATCAGCGCGTTCCTGCATCTGAATCTCAGCCAGGTCCACCGGGTGCACGTGATGACGGAATTGCTGCCGCTGGACAAGCTTCAGGTTGCCCGCACGAATTTCGAAACGATGGATATTACGGTATCTTCCATGAGACTCGACGGGATCGCCAGTGATGCCTACCGAATCAGCCGTACGAAAATCGTGGTGCCGATCAAGGCGGGCCGATGCCGCGTGAACTGGAAAGTGGAAGAGGATCCCTCAACGAATTTAAAAGAAGGCGATGTCGTTTCCATCCAAGGATTTGGACGGTTTAAAGTTTTGGAGACAGGAAGCCTGACGAAAAAAGGGCGGTACCGTATCAAGGTTGGGAAATATGCCTGACCTTTGAAGGAATTGCCGTTTTTTTGTCGAATGAGTACAAAGAGTTATTCAAAATAACAATAGATTTACCGATAAATCGTAAATGACCGCTATTGTCTTCAAGGACTGGTGGTTTGGCTAACACAGCGGATGAACCGTCCTGTAAGGCCCATATATTTAGGAGGTGCACACCATGCCATTGACGCCGCTTGATATACATAACAAGGAATTTGCCCGTCGAATTCGGGGTTATGATGAGGACGAGGTCAACGAGTTTTTGGATCAGATTATTAAGGATTATGAAAGTGTGATCCGGGAGAACAAAGAGTTGGGCAACCAGCTTATTGCGATGCAAGAAAGACTGGATCATTTTTCGAATATTGAGGAAACCTTGTCTAAGACCATCATTGTCGCCCAGGAGGCGGCGGATGAGTTGAAGAACAACGCGAAGAAGGAAGCTCAGCTGATCATTAAGGAATCCGAGAAGAATGCAGACCGGATCATTAACGATGCGCTCAGTAAATCCCGCAAAATCGCGCTTGAGGTGGAAGAGCTGAAGAAGCAGGCTTCCATCTACCGCACCCGCTTCCGTTCCTTGGTTGAGGCGCAGCTGGAGCTGTTGAAACAAGAAGGCTGGGAGACGCTCGAGAACCGGGAACCGAGTCTTGAACCAAAAGAGGTATACTAGACGGATATCCGGTTGACTTTTTCCGCGAAAGAGTCTATAACTAATAACATATTGTTGATTCATACAAGAATTCGTTGATGGGAATAGTACGCGAAGGATCTGTCCCTCAGAGAGCCGGCAGTTGCTGAAAGCCCGGCGTTCAGACCAAGCAGAAGATCATCCCGGAGAAGTGAAGCTGAAGCGTTTAACCGCGTGCGTAAGCTGAACCGTCAGCCGAACGTTACATCGGACCTTGCCTATTACAACAAAGGCATGGACATTGAGGTGTCGCTTGTACAGGCTTTTTAGCAAAAAGTCGGTTAAGCGAAATTAGGGTGGTAACGCGAGAACAGGTTCTCGTCCCTTGGGGGATGAGGCCTTTTTTTATTTTCACAGAACATTTACGAAAAGAGTGAAAGGAAGATCTGCATGAACAGAGTAGACGTCAAGGAGAAGGCGCGGGCAAGAGAGCTGCGCATCTTGAACAAATGGAACGAGGAGAACACGTTCAAGAAATCAATCGAGCTGCGGGCCGGTAAGCCGAACTATGTATTCTACGAAGGTCCGCCAACTGCAAACGGCGCGCCTCATATCGGTCACGTGCTTGGCCGGGTCATCAAGGATTTTGTGGGCCGTTATCAGACGATGAAGGGCTTCCATGTCGTTCGGAAAGCGGGCTGGGATACGCACGGACTTCCGGTAGAGCTTGGCGTAGAGAAGCAGCTGGGCATCTCCGGCAAGCAGGAGATCGAGAATTATGGCGTTGAAGCCTTTATCAAAAAGTGCAAAGCCAGCGTATTTGAATATGAGCATAAGTGGCGCGAGCTGACTGAAGCGATTGCTTATTGGACCGATCTGGATCATCCGTACATCACGCTCGAGAACAACTATATCGAGAGTGTATGGAACATTTTGGCGACGATTCATGATAAAGGGCTTCTGTACCGCGGTCATCGCGTAAGCCCATACTGCCCTTGCTGTCAGACCACGCTCAGTTCCCACGAAGTGGCTCAGGGTTATGAGGATGTTAAAGACCTCAGCGCAACGGCGAAGTTTAAGCTGCATGACAATGAAGAGTATGTATTGGCATGGACGACTACGCCTTGGACGCTTCCATCCCACGTGGCGCTGGCCGTTAATCCGGATATGGATTACGCCCGCGTTGAGCAGGAGGACGGCATCTATATCGTGGCTAAGAATCTGGTAGAGGATGTTATGAAAGGCGACTTTACCGTTCTATCGACGCTGAAAGGTTCCGAACTCGTCGGCAAAACTTACGATCCTCCGTTCCCGTATATAAAAGCCGAGAAAGCGAATCTCATCGTCGGCGCATCCTTTGTTACCGATGCAAGCGGTACGGGGATTGTGCACATGGCTCCTGCGCATGGTGAAGACGATTATCGCGTATGCCGCGAGAATGGCATCAGTTTCGTGAGTGTCGTGAACGGCCAAGGTCGTTATACCGATGAAGTGACGGATTTTGCCGGACGCTTTGTCAAAGATTGCGATCTGGACATTGTGAAGGCATTGTCTGAAAAAGGACTTCTGTACAGCAAAGAGAAGTACGAGCACAGCTATCCGTTCTGCTGGCGCTGTAAATCCCCGCTGCTCTATTATGCGATGGAGAGCTGGTTTATCGAAACGACAGCCGTTAAGGATCAACTTATCGCGAACAACAATGAGGTAACCTGGTATCCGGGCCATGTGCGTGAAGGCCGCTTCGGCAAGTTCCTTGAAGATCTGGTGGATTGGAATATCAGCCGGAACCGTTATTGGGGAACGCCGCTCAATGTATGGGTCTGCGATTCTTGTGAAGGGCAATTCTCGCCGCACAGCATTGCGGAGCTTCGCGCCAACGCGGTAGGTGAGGTAGCGGAGGATCTGGAGCTGCATAAGCCTTATGTGGATGAAGTGAAAGTGAAATGCCCCCACTGTGAAGGCGGCGTGATGGAACGGACCTCGGAAGTCATTGACGTATGGTTTGACAGCGGATCGATGCCGTATGCACAATACCATTATCCATTCGAGGACAAGGAGAAATTCGAACAGCAGTATCCTGCCGATATGATCTGCGAAGGGATCGATCAGACGCGCGGATGGTTCTACAGCTTGCTCGCCGTATCGACTCTCTTCACGGGTAAAGCGCCTTATAAAGCGGTTATGGCCACAGGTCATATCCTTGATGAGAATGGACAGAAGATGTCCAAATCCAAAGGCAACGTTATCGATCCTTGGGAAATCATCGAGGAATACGGCACGGATGCGTTCCGATGGGCTCTGCTGGCTGACAGTGCGCCATGGAACAGTAAACGATTCTCGAAGGGAATTGTAGGCGAAGCTAAATCCAAGGTTGTGGATACGCTGGTCAATACTCATGCATTCCTGACCCTGTATGCCGGTATTGACGGCTATGATCCGAAGGAGCATGAGTTCAAGGGATCGGACCATAAGCTGGACCGCTGGATTCTGTCCCGTCTGAACAGCTTGATTCAGGTGGTTGATAAAGGACTGGCCGTGAATGACTTCCTGAATGCGGCAAAAGCAATCGAAGCTTATGTGGATGAGCTGAGCAACTGGTACATCCGCCGTTCGCGTGACCGTTTCTGGGGCAGCGGACTCGGAGAAGATAAGCTGGCGGCTTACGGAACGCTTACACATGTGCTGTTGACCCTCTCCAAGCTGATGGCTCCATTCACGCCGATGCTGTCTGAAGATATTTTTGTGAATATGGGCGGAGGAGAAAGCGTACATCTGGCCGACTTTCCGCAAGCCGACGAAGCGTTGATCGACAAGGCGCTCGAGCAGGACATGGAGACGGCAAGACAGATCGTGGAGCTTGCGCGTAACGTCCGCAACGAGACAGGGATCAAAACGCGTCAGCCGCTGTCTGAGCTGATTGTGTCCATGGATCGCGAGTTTGATCTCTCCGGTTATGAAGATATCATCAAGGATGAGATCAATGTCAAAGTGATTGAGGTGGAGACCAGCGATAGTGGCTTCGTCGATTTCACACTGAAAATGAACCTGAAAGTCGCAGGCAAGAAATACGGTAAAAATATCGGGTTCCTGCAAGGGTTCCTGAAAGGCATGAGCAGTGACGAGACCCGCAAGGTGGTTCAAACGGGCGGCGTGAACGTTACATCGCCGGAGGGTGAAGAATTACAGATCACGTCCGAAGAGCTGCTGGTGGAGAAAAAGGCGAAGGAAGGTTTCGCATCGGCTTCAGGTTATGGTTTAACCGTGGCACTCAATACGGATATCACGCCAGAGCTGGAGCAAGAAGGCTGGGTTCGCGAAGTGGTGCGTGCCGTACAGGATACGCGTAAGAAACTGGATCTGCCGATCGAAAAGCGGGTTAATTTGACTCTGGATACAGATGATGAGCTTAAAGCTGCGATCACCGCATTTGAAGATGTACTGCGCGAGAATGTCCTTGTAAACGATTTGCAATTCGGACAAAGCGAAGGCATGGAGCGGGTTGAGCTTGGCGGCAAAACCATCGGCATCCACATCGCCTAAGTATTAAATTGGTTAGTAACCACTGCCATTATCAACAGGGGCAGTGGTTTTTTCTTGTTCAAATGAGGGAACGAATATCTTCAAGGGCGTTCTTACGAACGAATGAGATGCTTCCAATAGATGCATAATAATCAGCGAATTCAAATTTAATGATAAGCAGGCAACGAGCACACATGATAGTGGAGCTGCTCTGGATCTAATTTATCTGATGTCGATTTGTATAGGCAAAGGGGCGGTAGACATGGCGGAGAAGCCGGATGCTGGGGTGTCAGCTGATCAAAAAAAGTCAATGGAGAAAGAGCGGGACCAATTGAGCGCCATACACCGTATGACTACGGACATTGCACAGCAGCTGGAGAAGGCCCGAATCGCAGAATACACCCAGCTGCTAAATCGGCCATGGAAATTGATATGGACCAATTTGCTGGCGGGGTCAGCCCGAGGTGTGGGAATCGCGATTGGTTTTACCTTTTTTGCGGCGACCATTATATACGTCCTACAGGCGCTTGGCGCGTTGAACTTGCCTATTATCGGCGACTACATTGCGGATATTGTGCGGATTGTTCAGCGTCAGCTTGAACTAACGTGAGTTTGTCCTATATGAATATGTAATGCCCGGCAGCGCTGCATCCAATTTGTTATGCTGCCGGTCGTAAAAACTTATTTAGCTGAATGATTCATCATCAGGGTCGCCATGGGGATCTAACAGGTAGCTTCCTTCGCCCCGGTTTAGGTAATCGACATATTGCGGACTTCGTACGATAAACACTTCGGAGCCATCGATATTGGTTGCAACGAAATTTTCATACACTTCAACGAATCCACCTTGATCATCGCCATTCTCGATATCCATCTCGTTATAGCTGTCAATTTCGTTGCCTTCGGCCAGAGCAGGGGAATTGGAATTCCCCCAGCTTTCAACGATCTGCCACGCGTCTTCGCCGTCAAACGCAGCATATTCATGCTCGTCCATACTGGATTTTCCAAAAGCGGGAGCAAGGACTTCCTCTTCAACCGGACGATCGCGGGAAACTCGTTCACGAGGCGTATCTTTTACACAATATTGCGTATCCGGAAGAACCTCCAACCGCTCGTACGGAATGGGCTGGCCGCAGGTAAGGCACACGCCGTAACGGCCGTGATGAATCGCTTCAAGCGAAAAAATAACCCGCTGCAGTTCCTGATCCACCCTGTCCTGGAGTGCAAGGTCTTTTTCTCTTTCATACATCTCGCTTGCCAAATCGCCAGGATGGTTATCAATATGGGACAGCTCGCCAGTCATATCTCTCTCTGATTCCCCCAGCCCATGTTGGTCGTTATATACCATGCGCCGTTCAAGCTCAACCTTTCGATCCATCAGCTTTTGTTGCAAATTATTGAGTTGCTCCTGAGTTAGATGCGACATGTCAGGCTCCTTTCATGGTCCGAAGTTGACCTTCTGGTTCATATGTATAGAGTGCACCCATTGAGATGGTTTTACTGACGGAAAATGTTCTCGCCATTGGACAGGAATGGACGGTTTCTGAGCCGCTGTGCTACAATAAGACGAGTTACTGACCGATCAGCGAAGGTGATCGCCTGATTGGAGAAGACAAGAACGGAGTGACATAAACAAGTGGTGTATTATTTGATTGCATTTGTTTTATTTCTTATTGATCAGGGAACCAAGTACTTGATTGCCTCGAGGCTTGAGCTTTATGAACAGATTCCTGTGATCGGAGACTTCTTCCTGATTACGTCCAGCCGAAACCGGGGTGCCGCGTTTGGCATACTGCAGGATCAATTATGGTTCTTCATTGTTGTGACGCTAATCGTTGTGGGCGGGATAGTCTGGTACCTCCGGAAGGTATCGAAAGAAGGACGTAAGCTGCTGCCTACGGCTCTTGCGCTTGTACTGGGCGGGGCACTTGGAAACTTCATCGATCGCTTGTTGATGGGAGAGGTTGTCGATTTCCTGCAATTTAATTTTGGCAGCTACACCTTCCCGATTTTTAATATCGCCGATTCTTGTATCGTCATCGGTGTGGGATTGATCATATTGGACACGCTTCTGGAAGGAAGACGCGAGAAGATACAGACAACAAGTGAAGTTTCTGGCACAGAAGGGAATGAATAATGTTGCAAGACGGTATGGATACTGATACGGAATGGACAGGCGAAACGGGGCACGAATCGGAAACCTGTGAGTGGACGGTGGATGCCGAATCTGCCAAAACCCGCATAGATAAATACATAACGGAGAACCTTGGTGAGGATGTTTCACGCTCCCAGGTGCAGTTATGGATTACGGATGGACATGTCATCGTTAATGAAGGTCCGGTTAAGTCCAATTACAAAGTGAGTCAGGGTGACCGCATCCTGCTGAAAGTTCCTGAGCCATCGGCAGTAGAGATTATTCCGGAGGACATCCCGCTTGAGATCGCGTTTGAAGACGTGGATGTGATTGTTGTAAACAAACCTCGAGGGATGGTTGTCCATCCGGCTCCGGGACATTCGTCGGGTACACTTGTGAATGCGTTGATGTTTCACTGCAAAGACTTGTCGGGAATTAATGGGGAGCTTCGTCCTGGCATCGTCCATCGGATTGACAAAGATACAACCGGTCTAATCATGGCAGCGAAGAATGATAAAGCTCATGCTTCTCTTGCCGGCCAACTGAAGGATCACAGCGTGAACCGCCGTTACTTGGCCTTGGTGCACGGCAACATCAGTCATGATCAAGGCACCATTGATGCCCCTATCGGCCGTGACGCGCAGGATCGTAAACTGTATACCGTCACGGACCGGAACAGCAAACATGCGGTTACTCATTTTACCGTTGTGGAACGGTTCGGGGATTACAGTCTTCTCGAGCTGAAGCTGGAGACGGGACGTACGCATCAAATCCGCGTGCATATGAAGTATATCGGCCATCCTCTCGTAGGTGATCCTGTATACGGCAAGAGCAAGGGGATTAAATTAAACGGTCAGGCGCTTCATGCCGCCATTTTGGGCTTTGTCCATCCTTCGACCGGGGAGTATATGGAGTTTTCGGCACCGATGCCGAATGATATGGAAGAACTGCTGACGATTCTAAGGGGCCGCTAGCGGTTCCTTTTTGCATTTAGATGTTTTGGGTCCCCGCAAAGTATTTGGAGAAAGCATCGAAGTATTGGCTCTACTTTGTGGGGCTATTTTCCTTGCCATTTTATCCAAGGAATGTTATAGTGACGATAACTTTGATGAAGGAGGTGAGCAGGATGAATATCGAGATGGTTAACAACCGTATTAGCCAGCTGCCTATAGCTATGGCTGGCATTGTTCATGCATTTCTCTACAACGGGAGAGGTCTGTCCAATTTTAATGATACGGTTTGTACCATCGCGAGAAGTCACCTGCCTGCCTGCACGGATTAAGCCTATTTAGGCTTACCATTCTTAAGGGTCCGCGGAGCTTGCTCTGTGGGCCCTTTTTGCGTTTGCAGTCCGGGTCTTCTCCCTAATCTATACGCTTTAGCGAACAGGTTGACTGTTCGCAGCATACAGGAGGAAACCTAGAATGAATATGATCAATGTACAGAAACTGACGCAATATCACGGTGCTCATCTGGTACTGGACCAGATATCGTTTGAAATACAGGAAGGCGAGAAGGTCGCGCTTATCGGAAGGAACGGCAGCGGAAAGTCGACGCTGATGCGCCTGCTTGCGGGTCTCGATCAGCCAAACGAAGGGCAGCTGGCCATAAAGAAGGGGGCAAAAATCGGATATTTGGAGCAGATTCCGAGCCATATGGATTCCTGGACGGTGCTGGATGTACTTGAACAGGGGTTGAGTCACTTAAAGGATTACCGAGCGGAAATGACGGAGCTTGAGAGAAAAATGAGTGACCCGGACATTGCCGGAAATGCTGGGCAGCTCGATCGAGTGCTGCGGAAATACTCAGCCCTTCAGGAACGCTTTGAAACAGAGGGCGGCTATGAGCTGGAAGCAAGCATCGACAAAATCGCTACCGGGCTGCAAATACCCAAGAGCGAATACGGACTGGCCTTTGGCTCGTTGTCCGGTGGAGAACAGACTCGAGTCGTGCTGGCATCGCAGCTGATCGTACAGCCGGATTTGCTCCTGCTCGATGAACCGACCAACCATCTGGATTTGGCACGCACGGAATGGCTGGAGGAATTCTTGCGCGAATATCCGGGAACCTGCGTCATGATCTCTCACGACCGATATTTTCTGGATCGGGTCGTGTCCAAAACGATTGAGCTTGAAGATGGCGAAGCTTTCACTGCGCAAGGTGGCTACACCACGTTCATGAACGATAAGGAAGAGCGTTTGCTGCAGCAGTTCGCCGACTACCAAGAACAGCAGAAAGTAATCAAGAAGATGAAGGAATCCATCAAGCAGCTTGAAGAGTTCGGCCGGATTGGCGGCAATGAGAAGTTTTTCAAGCGCGCGGCTTCCATGAGGCGAGCACTGGAGCGAATGGAGCGGGTCAAGAGGCCCGTACTGGAACGCAGACAGGCTGATTTTGAACTGAATCCTCAAGATCGTTCCGGTCGCCGCGTGGCATACTTTGATCAAGTTAAGGTTTCCTATGGGAATCAGGCGGTGCTGAGAGGCGCATCCGGTCTAATCGAATTCGGCGAAAAAATTGCACTGATGGGCTCGAACGGCAGCGGGAAAACAACGCTGTTCAAAGTGCTGTTGGGTGAGCTGACGCCCGATTCCGGTTCGCTTGAATGGGGTTCGCGTGTCGATGTGGGTTATTTGGCTCAGCAGGAGGAACCGGACAATCCGAAGGAAACGGTGCTTCAATATTTCCGGGAGAAGGCCGGAGTTGAAGAGGGGGAAGCTCGAGGGATATTGGCAAGGTATCTGTTCTATGGTGCGGCCGTGTTCAGATCGGTGGGGCAGCTGTCCGGCGGGGAATGGACACGATTGAGGCTCGCGCTGCTCATCCATCAGAAGCCGAACCTGCTGCTTCTGGATGAACCCACGAACCATCTGGATATTGCCTCCCGCGAAGCGTTGGAGGATGCGCTGCAGGGGTATGCGGGGACCGTTCTTGCCATTTCCCATGACCGTTATTTCGTGAATCAAGTGTCTCGTAAAGTATGGGATTTGAATCAAGGGAAGCTGACTGTCTATCATGGAAATTATGATGATTTCCGGGATAAGAAAGACCGGCTTGACGCGGAATTGCAGGCAAGGGAGCTATCAGCGGGATTTGATGTTATTCCCAAACAGAAGGTGATCCAGCAGGCCCAAGCGAAGGATAGCTCTGCTCAGCTTTCCAAACGCGTAAACCCGGATCGCTCTTCCGCCGAAAGGTCCAAATGGTTGGAGGAGGAGATTGCTCGTCTAGAAACCCGTATCCGGCAGCTTGACGGCTGGCTTGAGATGGAAGGCGACGATTTACACGAGGATACGGATCTGTCACTGCTCGAGCAGCGGTGGAACGAGCGGGAGTCGCTATCCGCGAGTCGTGACGAGCTTCTCGCGGAATGGCTGGAGCTAACTTAAGTGTGTTTTCAAATAGGAACACCATAGGATCTACCAGCTCCACCCAGCCGAAAAAGTACAAATCATTTGATATATAATGCATGGCTCCCGTTGTGATTTTCCTGCATATTTAGGATGAGTATGAAAGCTAGAGTAGGAGATGAATACAAATCATGAGTATGGATAAGTATCAGGAAACGTACATTCAACAGAGCTTTGCCAACCGGATCGGCGGCGCTAATTATGGCAAAGATACAGCCATTTATAAATTCGAGAAAATCAAAAGAGCGAAGGCAGCTGCGAAGCAGGAACATCCTGGGACGGAGCTGATCGATATGGGGGTTGGCGAGCCGGATGAGATGGCCGATGCAGGCATCGTGGCGAAGCTGGCAGAAGAAGCAGCGAAGCGGGAAAACCGGGGCTATGCGGATAACGGAATTCCGGAGTTCAAGGAAGCAGTTGTTCGCTACTTGAAGAATGTATTTGGGGTTGAAGGCATTGATGCCGCTACAGAAGTTCTGCATTCCATCGGTTCCAAGCCGGCACTGGCCATGCTGCCGTCCTGCTTCATTAACCCTGGGGACATCACCATCATGACGGTTCCTGGATATCCTGTACTCGGTACGCATACCAAGTACTTGGGCGGTGAGGTTTACAATGTGGAGCTGAAAAAAGAGAACGGATTCCTTCCGGATCTCAGCTCGATCCCTGAGGACATTGCCCACCGTGCCAAACTGCTCTACCTGAACTATCCGAACAACCCGACGGGTGCCAGCGCAACGGTCGAGTTTTTCACCGAGGTTGTCGAGTGGGCCCGCAAGTATGGTGTTGTTGTTGTCCATGACGCTCCTTATGCAGCGCTGACTTACGATGGCTTGAAGCCGCTCAGCTTTCTCTCCGTCCCCGGTGCGAAGGATGTTGGCGTGGAGCTTCACTCCCTGTCCAAATCTTACAATATGACGGGATGGCGCATTGGCTTCATCGCCGGTAATCCGCTTGTGGTTAAAGCGTTTGGCGATGTGAAGGACAACAACGATTCAGGACAATTTATAGCCATTCAAAAGGCTGCCGCATACGGTCTGGACAATCCGCAAATTACGGAGAAGATCGCTGAGAAGTATTCCCGCCGCCACAACATGCTGGTAGACGTGTTGAACGGGCTTGGTTTTAAGGCCGAGAAGCCGAAGGGCTCCTTCTTCCTCTACGTTGAAGCTCCAAAAGGCGTTAAAGGCGGGCGCCGCTTTGAATCCGGCGAAGATTTCTCCCAGTATCTGATTCGCGAGAAATTGATCTCCACCGTGCCTTGGGATGATGCGGGACATTTCGTACGCTTCTCCGTTACCTTCATTGCTGACGGTGAGGAAGAAGAGAAACGCGTCATTTCCGAAATTCGCAGAAGACTTAGCGATGTTGAATTTGAATTTTAATGACATGTTATAAACTCCGCGTAGTACGTGACATCATTCGACATGATTGCTGTTGACAGCTCCTGTAGGGTCTGTCATAATGAAATCAATCGAATAGCACCTTTAAATCAGTCCCGTGAGGCTGGCAAGGTAACGTGAACCGAGGTTCATTAACAGGAGGCATAGTTCTGTCTGCGGATAGATGCTGCGCTTTCCACACTATCTCTATGAGATCAACTCCTTGTCCAGCCGGGCAAGGAGTTTTTTTGTGTGTAATGAACTCACGGATCGTCTGAACTAAAAAGGGCTAATCAAACGTTTAGAAGGAGGACTTAAGGATGAGCAACGAACAGCATGTGATTATGGACGAGACGGCCATCCGCCGCGCCCTAACGAGAATTGCCCATGAAATATTGGAAAAGAATAAAGGGATTGAGGACTGCGTCCTGGTCGGCATCCGCACACGCGGCGTGTTCCTTGCCCAGCGGATCGCTGAGCGAATGAATGAGATTGAAGGTACGCCGATTCCATGGGGAGAGATCGACGTGACTTCCTACCGCGATGACCGGGACAGCAAGGGAGCCGCTGCTGAACGGGGAGAAGGAGCGAAGCTCAGCCTTGCACATCTGAACATTCATGACAAGAAGGTCATTTTGTTTGATGACGTGCTGTACACCGGACGGACGATCCGTGCTGCAATGGACGCCCTGATGGACTGCGGACGGCCAAGAATGATACAGCTTGCGGTTTTGGCAGACCGGGGACATCGCGAACTGCCGATCCGGCCGGATTATATCGGAAAGAACGTTCCTACCTCCAAACACGAGGAAATTACGGTGGCATTAACCGAAATCGACGGCAAGGACGAAGTGACCATTAGCCAAAGAGAGGAACGATAATCATGACAACAGCCATTTCATTGAAAGAACGCAGCCTCTTAGGTTTGAAGGATATTAGCAGAGACGAAATCGGATCGATCCTGAATCGGGCGGCATATTGGGAAGCGCAGTCCGAGAAAGTGGTGCCGGTACTTCAATCGAAATTTGCGGTTAATATGTTCTTCGAGAACAGCACCAGAACGAGATTTTCGTTTGAAATGGCTGAGAAAAGACTCGGTGCTGAGGTCATGAACTTTGCGGCGGCAGCATCCAGCGTCGAGAAAGGCGAGTCGATCTACGATACGGTTAGAACGCTGGAATCCATGGGAATCGACGCGGGCGTCATCCGGCTGAAGCCAGCCGGAGTACTGCAGGAGCTAGCGGAGCGGATCTCGATTCCGCTGGTCAATGCGGGCGACGGCAACAATGAGCACCCCACGCAGGCGCTGCTTGATCTTTATACGATGAAGAAAAGCTTCGGCGAGCTTAAGGGATTAACGGTATCCATCATCGGAGACATCAAGCACAGCCGGGTTGCTCGTTCGGACCTGTGGGCCCTGCAGAAATTCGGTGCCCATGTACAGTTCTGCGCACCGGAAACGATGCAGGCTCCGGAGCTGGCCCGGTATGCACCTTACGTATCGATGGAAACGGCACTCAAGGCGGATGTAGTGATGATGCTGAGAGTTCAACTGGAACGGCATAATGAAGGAGTATTCAAATCCAGCGCGGAATACCGGGAACAGTACGGTTTGACGGAAGAGCGGGCGGCCAAGCTGTCGGGGCACACGATCATTATGCATCCGGCACCGGTGAACCGGAACGTAGAAATCGACGACGCGGTCGTGGAAAGCGCAAGATCGATGATATTCAAGCAGATGGCGAACGGAGTGCCGATTCGCATGGCAGTCATGGAACGGGCGATGGTCTGATTGAAAACGCGGAATACGGTTTACAGAATGAATAAATATTAATATTTATACACAAATATGAATTTTTATTATACAATATACTAAGAAGCGAGCGGTGCTTCTGCTGCGGAGGGGAACCAAGATGCAAATGCAAGTGATAAAGAATGCCAAAGTGATCAATGAACAAGGACAGCTCGAAGATAAACATATCGTCATTGCAGACGGATTGATTCATTCGGTTGCGAGTGATATCGCAGCCTTGCCGGAACCGGGCGATAACGTTCAGATAATCGATGCCGAGGGGAAACTGGTCACACCGGGATTCATCGATATGCATGTGCACTTGAGAGAGCCGGGATATGAGCACAAGGAAACGATCGAGAGCGGCAGCCGCTCGGCAGTCAAAGGCGGCTTTACAACCATTGCCTGCATGCCGAACACAAGACCGGTGACCGATACGCCGGAAACGGTGAAGCTTGTGCTGGATAAGGCTAGCGAGGCTGGTCTTGCGAAGGTGCTGCCCTATGCAGCCATTACGAAGAACGAGCTGGGCCGCGAACTGACGGACTTTGAGGCCTTGAAGGCCGCGGGTGCAATCGGGTTTACGGACGACGGCGTTGGTGTGCAGAACGCACAGATGATGAAAGATGCCATGAACAAAGCGAAAGCGCTGGGCATGCCGGTCATTGCGCACTGCGAGGATGACTCGCTGGTAAAAGGAGCTTGCGTGACCGAAGGCAAATTCGCTCAGCAGCACGGCCTGAAAGGAATACCAAACGAGTCGGAAGCGATCCATGTTGGACGGGACATTCTGCTGACCGAAGCCACCGGCGTACATTACCACGTATGCCATGTGAGCACAGAGCAGTCCGTACGCTTGATCCGCCAGGCAAAAGCGATTGGCATCTCGGTAACGGCCGAGGTATGCCCGCACCATCTGGTTCTCTCTGACGAAGATATTCCCGGCCTGGATGCCAACTGGAAGATGAACCCGCCGCTGCGCACCCCGCGTGATGTGGAGGCTTGTATAGAAGGTCTGCTGGATGGAACGCTCGATATGATCGTAACGGATCATGCACCGCACAGCGCGGAAGAGAAGGCGAAAGGCATGGAGCTTGCACCATTCGGTATCGTGGGATTCGAAACAGCCTTCCCGCTGCTCTATACCAAATTCGTCGCAACAGGCAAATGGGATCTCGCCTTGCTCGTGAAGCGGATGACCAGCGATCCGGCAAGAGTATTCGGTCTTGCAACGGGCGTGCTGGAGGCCGGTAAAGCAGCGGATCTGACCATGATTGATCTCGATGCAGAGAAAGAAGTGAATCCGGAAGAGTTCGCAACGAAAGGCCGCAACACGCCATTTACGGGCTGGAAGCTGAAAGGCTGGCCCGTGATGACTTGGGTGGACGGCGAAGTGAAATGGTCAGAGCAAAACGGATTTTGAGTAACACGTAGGCAAAAGACTTATAAAATAAATTACACATAGATGACAGGAGTGATCGGGATGCAGGCAAGATTGTTACTGGAGGACGGAACGCTGTTCAGCGGAAAATCCTTCGGCGCGGATGCTGAAATGACCGGAGAGGTTGTTTTCAATACAGGAATTACAGGATATCAAGAGGTGCTGAGCGACCCGTCTTACTGTGGACAGATCGTGACCATGACGTACCCTTTGATCGGAAACTACGGCATCACGCGGGATGACTTTGAATCCATCCGGCCGTTCGTCCACGGATTCGTTGTTCGTCGTCATGAGCCTGTTCCTAGCAACTGGCGTGCAGAATATAGCGTTGACAGCTTATTGAAGGAATATGGCATTCCAGGAATCAGCGAGATTGATACACGGATGTTGACCCGGATCATCCGTCACTACGGTACGATGAAGGGCATTCTGACAACTTCCAACAAGCCGGTGGAAGAACTTAAGGAAATGCTCGGCGATACGACGATCGCCGAACTCCGCAACCAGGTGGCAAAAACCTCTACACCGCAAATGTTTACAAGCCCGGGCTCCAAGGAGCGGATCGTTTTGGTTGACTTCGGTGCAAAGAGCGGAATTCTGCGCGAACTGACTTCCCGCGGTTGTGATGTGATGGTCGTTCCGCATGACACGACGGCTGATGAAATCCGCAGACTTCACCCGGACGGCATTCAGTTGTCCAACGGCCCTGGGGACCCGAAGGATGTTCCTTACGCGGTGGACATGGTCAAAGAACTGCTTGGCGAATATCCGATCTTCGGCATCTGCCTGGGGCACCAATTGTTTGCACTGGCTGCGGGCGCGGACACCGAGAAGCTGAAATTCGGACACCGTGGCGGGAATCATCCGGTAAAAGAGCTTGCCAGCGGACGCTGCTACATCACTTCCCAAAACCACGGATATACCGTCAACGAAGAATCCATCACAGGGACGGATCTGGAAGTCACGCATATCAACAATAACGATAAAACGATCGAAGGCTTGAAGCACTCGAAATTCCCTGCCTTCTCCGTGCAATATCACCCTGAAGCTGCACCTGGTCCGCAAGACAGCAGCTATCTGTTCGATCAATTCCTTGAGATGATAAGAGACCATAAACAGAATGAAATCCGGAAACCGCGCCAAGCGGTTCTGGCCGCAGCCGTGAAAGGAGCTCATTAATATGCCTAAAAATGATACATTGAAAAAAATTCTCGTCATCGGCTCCGGTCCGATCGTCATCGGGCAAGCAGCGGAATTTGACTACGCTGGAACACAGGCTTGCCAAGCATTGAAAGAAGAAGGTATCGAGGTTGTGTTGATTAACAGCAACCCGGCAACCATCATGACCGACACGAACATGGCGGATAAAGTATATATCGAGCCGATCACCCTCGACTTTGTTACACAGATCATCCGTCAAGAGCGTCCGGACGGATTGCTCCCGACGCTTGGAGGACAAACGGGCCTGAATATGGCGGTTGAGCTTGCACGCGCCGGTATTCTGGAGCAGGAGAATGTGAAGCTGCTCGGAACGCAGCTGGAGTCCATCGAGAAAGCGGAAGACCGCGACCTGTTCCGTGATCTGATGCGCGAACTCGATCAGCCCGTACCGGAAAGCACGATTGTAACGACCCTGGAAGAGGCGCTTGACTTCGCAAATGAGATTGGTTATCCGCTGATCGTGCGCCCGGCCTACACTTTGGGCGGCACCGGCGGCGGTATCTGCGCAACCGAAGAGGAACTGCGTGAAACCGTCAGCTCCGGACTTCGCTACAGCCCGATCACGCAATGTTTGGTCGAGAAGAGCATCGCGGGAATGAAAGAAGTTGAGTATGAGGTTATGCGCGATGCGAATGATAACTGCATCGTGGTATGTAACATGGAGAACTTTGATCCGGTCGGCGTTCATACCGGCGACAGCATCGTCGTGGCGCCAAGCCAGACCCTATCCGATCGCGAGTATCAAATGCTCAGATCCGCATCGCTGAAAATCATCCGCGCCCTGAATATCGAGGGCGGATGCAACGTGCAATTCGCGCTGGATCCAAACAGCTATCAATATTATGTCATCGAGGTAAACCCTCGGGTCAGCCGCTCTTCCGCCCTTGCTTCCAAGGCAACGGGCTACCCGATCGCGAAGATGGCAGCAAAAATCGCGATGGGTTACACCCTGGACGAGATCGTCAACCCGGTAACGGGACAGACTTATGCTTGCTTTGAGCCTACGCTGGATTATATCGTCAGCAAAATTCCGCGCTGGCCATTCGACAAGTTTATTCACGCCAACCGGAAGCTGGGAACTCAGATGAAGGCAACCGGCGAAGTGATGGCGATTGGCCGCACCTTCGAAGAGTCGATCCATAAAGCGGTTCGTTCTCTGGAGATCGGCGTGCACCGCCTTTACTTAAAAGGTGCTGACGAGCTGAGCGATGAAGTGCTCCAGCAGCGTCTGATCAAAGCCGACGATGAGCGGATGTTCCTGATCGCGGAAGCGTTCCGCCGGGGGTATGGACTTCAGCAGATCCAAGACCTGACGAAGATCGACTGGTGGTTCCTGGACAAAATCGAACGCCTGATCCAATACGAAGATCACATTCGCAGCGAAGCGTCACTGACTTACGAAACGCTGTACGAAGCGAAGCGACTCGGCTTTACGGATCGCGCCATCGCTGAGCTGCGCACGGAAGGTAAAGCCAGCACGCACACAACCGAGGAGTCGATCGGATTCCTGCGCCGCGAGCATGGATTGCGCCCGGTTTACAAAATGGTGGATACTTGCGCCGCGGAGTTTGAAGCAACGACGCCGTATTACTACTCGACGTACGAAACGGAGAATGAAGTCATCGAATCCGCCAAGGAGAAGGTCATCGTGCTGGGCTCCGGACCGATCCGGATCGGTCAAGGGATCGAGTTCGACTACTCCACGGTGCACGCCGTATGGGCAATCCAGAAGGCTGGATACGAAGCGGTTATCATTAACAACAACCCGGAGACCGTCTCCACTGACTTTAATACGTCGGACCGTCTCTACTTCGAACCGCTCTTCCTTGAAGATGTCATGAATGTCATCGAGCAGGAGAAACCGATCGGTGTCATCGTACAGTTTGGCGGGCAGACAGCAATTAACCTCGCTGAGCCGCTCAGCAAAGCGGGCGTGAAAATTCTGGGTACCAGCCTGGAAAGCATTGACGAAGCCGAGGATCGTAAAAAATTCGAAGCGCTCCTGTCCAGACTGGAGATTGCCCAGCCGAAAGGAAAAACCGTGACTTCGGTTGATGATGCTGTAGAAACCGCGCAATCGCTGGGTTACCCTGTTCTGGTAAGACCATCTTATGTACTCGGTGGACGCGCCATGGAGATTGTATACTCTGACAGCGAGCTGCTGAGCTACATGAAAGAGGCGGTTAAGATCAACCCGGACCATCCAGTTCTGATCGACCGTTACATGATGGGTAAAGAAGTGGAAGTCGACGCGATCTGCGATGGCGATACGGTGCTGATTCCAGGCATCATGGAACATGTAGAGCGCGCAGGCGTTCACTCCGGTGACTCGATTGCGGTATATCCTCCTCAGTACTTGTCCCAGGACCTGAAAGACAAGATTACCGAAATTACGATCAAGATTGCCAAAGAGCTGAATACACGCGGACTTGTTAACATCCAGTTCGTTATCTATAAAAACGAAGTGTACGTGATCGAAGTGAATCCGCGTTCTTCCCGGACGGTTCCGTTCCTGAGCAAGGTTACAGGCATCCCGATGGCCAACCTGGCAACACAGGCGATCATGGGCAGCAAGCTGAAGGATCTTGGATACGAGGAAGGCATGTGGCCGGAAAGCGAACATGTATCGGTTAAAGTGCCGGTGTTCTCCTTTGCTAAACTTCGCCGCGTTGAGCCTACCCTTGGACCGGAAATGAAATCCACCGGTGAGGTTATGGGCCGCGACGTGAAGTATGCCAAAGCGCTGTACAAAGGTCTGATCGGTGCAGGCATGAAAATTCCTTCAACGGGTGCCATTATCGCTACCATCGCAGATAAAGATAAAGCCGAAGCTGCGGCACTGCTGAAAGGCTTCCATAAGCTTGGTTATAAAATCATCGCCACAGGCGGCACGGCAGCAGCATTGAAAGAAGCGGGGCTTGATGTGACCACCATCCATAAGCTGTCCGAGGGAACGCCGAACATTCTGGATATGATCCGCACAGGTGAAGCGAATTTCGTCTTCAACACATTGACCAAAGGGAAAACGCCGCAGCGTGACGGATTCCGAATCCGCCGTGAAGCGGTAGAAAACGGTGTGGTATGTATGACCTCGCTCGATACGGTTCGTGAGCTTCTCACGATGCTGGAGACCATCAACTTCTCTTCTGAAGCGATGCCGGTTTAATCGAGAAGGAGGGATATAGATGAACACCAGCTACAACGAAATGGCGGGCCGCCTGATGGTGGCCCTGGATTACCCGGATGCCGAACGTGCGAAAGCATTGGTACGTCAGCTGGAAGGTATCCCGTGTTATATGAAGGTCGGCATGCAGCTGTTCTACGCTGCCGGTCCTGATTTTGTCAAAGAATTGAAAGCCAAAGGCTATTCCGTGTTTCTGGACGTGAAGATGCATGATATTCCGAACACGGTAAAAGGCGGGTCGGACAGCGTAACGCGGCTGGGTGTGGACATGTTTAACGTCCATGCCAGCGGCGGCGCTCTTATGATGCAGGCGGCAAAAGCCGGGGCGGAGGCCGCAGTGGCGGACACCCCGGGTCTTGCCATGCCTACCATCATAGCTGTAACCCAGTTGACTAGTACGAGTCAGGATGTCATGAATAACGAAATCGGCATTCCGGGTTTGGTAGCGGATGCGGTCGTACGATATGCGAAGCTTGCTCAGCAAGCGGGGCTGCATGGCGTCGTCGCTTCATCGCTTGAAGTGGAGGCCATTCGATCCGCATGCGGCCAAGCGTTTAAGACCGTTATACCGGGTATCCGTCCGGCTGGTGCGGATATCGGAGACCAGGCTCGGGTTCTTACACCAGGGGAAGCCATTCGCAAGGGCAGTCATTATTTGGTTGTCGGCCGCCCAATTACGGAATCCCCGAGCCCGAGACAAGCTGCAGAACAGATTATTGAGGAGATGATTCAAGCATGAGTACACTCGCGAATATTCCACATCAGATCGCATCTTATTTGCTGAAGATTGAGGCCGTTTCCCTTAGACCTCATCAGCCGTTTACATGGACGTCGGGAATAAAATCCCCGATCTACTGTGACAATCGCTTGACGATGTCTTATCCCGAGATTCGCGACTACATTGCTGAATCGTTCGCAGCCGTCATCCGGGAGCAATATCCGGAAGCCGAGGCCATTGCCGGAACGGCCACAGCCGGGATTCCGCATGCGGCCTTTGTATCCCAGAAAATGAACCTGCCGATGTCCTATATTCGGGACAAAGCAAAGGGTCATGGCAAGGAAAACCTGATTGAAGGCTTGATCAAGCCGGGACAGAAGGTGGTTGTGATCGAGGATCTGATCTCCACGGGCGGCAGCTCGCTTAAAGCGGCACAAGCGGTTAAGGATGCAGGGGCCGAGCCGCTGGCGGTACTGGCTATATTCAGCTATCAGCTGGATAAAGCGGTACAAGCCTTCGCCGAAGCCGGGATTCCGCTGCAGAGCTTGTCCAACTACGGTGCGCTGATTGATGTAGCGCTATCCGAGAATCGGATTCAGGAACAGGATGTGGAGCTTCTTCAATCCTGGAGATCGAATCCTGCGTCCTTTGGCATGTAAACAACTTAAACCAGCTAGGAATCAGGCTGTCGTCTTTGTGAGTTATCGCAGAGCGACAGCTTTTTTTATACCGAGGCCGAAGATATCCTTGATGGGCGCCGGGTTGACAGCGGTAGGCCGGATCGTTACATTAGGACTGTAAGCGGCTGTAGCCAGCCATGATGTCCTTATGCTGATATAGAAGGGATATAGTCTAACAGATGAATGCAAAGAAAGAAGCGGTGCTTGAAGCCGGGAAGCGGCTGTTCATGGAGCAGGGGATTTTGCATACGAGCATGGAGCAGATTGCCGAAGCTGTCCCGGTTTCCAAGATGACGATTTATAACTACTATCAGAGCAAAGAGGGCTTACTGGATCATGTCGTGGACCGGATGGTCGAGGAGCTCATGGCGATTTACCGCGATATCATGGATCAGGCAAATGATCCGCTTGAGGCGTTAACCGTCTTCTACAAGGATCAGCACAAATTTTCGGCGTTTGTATCGCAGAAATTTGTGGCGGATCTGGCCAAATTCCCGGAGCAGATGGACAAGCTGCTTCAATTCAACCAGAAATTCGTTGTTCCGGAATTTGAAATGCTGATCTTTAAAGGTCAGCAGCTTGGACAGATACGGAAAGATATCTCTCCCCAGGTATTGGTCGCGTTCCTTACTTTTATCAAGGAATTTACGGCACGGAATGAATGGTACCATGGTCTGGGAAGCCTGAACGCGGTCAGTGAACAGCTGATGACGATTCTTTATCACGGTATTATCCAGCAGGAAGATCCGTCTAATCTAACATGAGAACAAAAACATTCCAGAGGTGATCTCGACCCGGGAATGTTTTTTTATGAAATTTTATGGCTGAACGGTTTGAAAACCGGCTGATTTGGGTATATGTTCCTATAAATTTAGGGCCACGACTTGGTAGAGGGGAAGGAGATGTCTCACCTATAATAGTAATGATAACCTCAAGATTAATGACAAAATAGGCGGGGCTGACCGTAAGGAGGAGAGATCTTTGGAAATTCCGTCCAGGATCCAACTGACCGGCAAACAATTCTTTGTACTAACCGGCATTGTCGGTGCGCGGGCTGTCATTGGGTTAGAGGACCCTTTTCGCGGAACGCTGGCCGAGGAGATGCCTGTAGAAGTGGCTAAGATTGAGCAGGAGCTGCAGGAGAAAGGCTTGATTGATACGGCTGATAACGAGCCGGTTCTTGTGCAGGAACTGCTGGAATACATAGAAGTATGCAGCCGGACCCTGCTAACGATACATATGAGGGTGTCCGGTTCCGACGAAGGGCAGAAGGAGTGTTTCATTTATTACAGTTCAAGCCTGGTGGTAAAGGCCGATATTGAAAGCGGGCCTGACGGTGCGAGAGCCTATGTGCTGGAAGCGCTGGGAACCCCTTCGGAAGCTTGGCTTAAAATCATCCGTCACCTGCAGCTGGAGGATAGGAAGAACCGTGATACAGCTCCATTGGCTATGCCTAAAGGCTGGTTCCAGCAATGGATGAGTGCCGAGCAAGGGGAGCAGGAGCCTCGGAAGTACTTGCTTGCACAAGGCTGCCCGGAATCCGTCGTTTCCGCCTTGGCCGATTGCGTCACCGATCCGGAGAGATATGCTGCCTTCACGGCGTACTATTGTCCGGATCTGAACTGCAGAATAGAGGGAATCGAACTGTTGAGAGGAAAGCATTCCAATTGGCTGATTCGCAATGAAGGCGAACAGGATCAAATTTGGGGCGCGACGGTAACTGAGATCATCCGGGAACTCGGCGCAGTCATCGAGCGTATTAAGTGAGAAACGTAGCATCCTGATCCCGCATACTGTAATTTTTGCCTTCTCGATCAATGACATGGAGGATTGTTAGATATGACCAAAATACGTGTGGTACCCGAAATGCTGAACCAGCAAGGAGCAGCGGTATCTGATATTGCACGGGAAGTCCAGCAGCTCCAGGAACGCATGCAGCAGCGTATCCAGAGCATGTCCTGGGAGTCGCGTCATCGTGCCCAGGTCGAACAGCGCCTGGCCCAATGCAGGGCTGCCTGCCAATCGGTGGTAGGCCGTCTGGAGCAGAATCGAGGGCAGCTGGTGAAAAAGGCGGGGGATTTTTCGCAGACCGATCAATCGCTCGGGAACAATCTTACCTTCGGCAAACAATCGATTGCCCAGGTTAGTCCGCATCTGCTGCTTCAGGCGAGTCTGGCACAGAACGGGAATAAGAAAACGGATCCACCCGTGACGGCAGCGGGCGTTGAATTCAATGCGCTTGCGCCTTTCGGCGGAACGGCGGATCAATGGACCGGTAACCCGCTCGCGTCCGCCGGCGTACTGTTCGGTACGGTAACCGCGTCCGGGACGATGTACAAATACTGGGATATGTACCGGAACGGCTTTGGCGTGTGGCTTGAGAAAGACAAGCGCGGCAATATGCGAGCCAATGTGACGAACGGCATGCTGGCCAATATCCGCAAAAAATCCTATGCCGAGTACAATTGGCGGAATCACCCCCGAATTCCAAAATACGTCCTTCCCGGCGCAGCCGTTAAAGACTCGCTCAGCTGGAAGGGGGGCAAGCTTGGTTATGCAGGCATCGCCATGCAAACGGTGGGGAATCTGGTCACGAATATCAACGACAATAAGAGCGGGGCAAAAATAGCCGGAGACGCCGTTGTGGACGTGGGTGTCGGCGTGGGAACCGTCGTGGCTTCCGCAGCGGCTGGCGCCAAGGCAGGAGCCCTCATTGGAACAGCGGTAGGCGGTCCCATCGGCACTCTTGCGGGTGCGGCTATCGGCTTCGGCGTGTCGGTGGGCGCTTCCTATGTCATGGACGGCATCAAGTTCACGGATTTTGACGGGGACGGGAAAAAGGATACTGTCACCGAAGGATTGAAAATGGGGGCAGAGAAGCTAGGTTCTACGATAGCCGGATGGTTCAAATAAGGGGAGTGTCAAAGATGAGCACGAAGATTTCAGAGGAAGAACAGTTTCATTTCCGGTTAATCCCCGCCGAGCAAATTCGGGGCGGTATCGTATGTTTTTTATTTATAATGCTCATCCCCGCACTAGTCACGCTGGCAGCGCCGATGATGTCGGTTTATTTTTATGCGGCGGCGGCGGTATGGGCGGTTATGCTGCTGTGGGGGATTGGTCTGAGTGTAAATCCGTACCGGTCTGAGGTCGGTTTTGTGCTGTACTTGGGGATATACGGATTGGCGCTGGCGGTCACTTGCCAGCTTGCTATACTGAAAATGATGTATGACATGGCCAGAGTTGATTCCATCGGGTATGGGCTTAGCTCGATCGCGGTGATGCTGCTGCTGCTCGTTGTGTTTTATGTTTTGCATTTCAGAGCGCTGCAGCAAGGGACGTACCAGTCCATGGAGCGCAAAGGCGGCGTCGGAAAAGCGGGCAAAGCCGCCTTGCTGTTAGCGGCCATCGGTTACACAGGGTATTACGTCGTGGTGGCGGTAACCGGCGATCTTGGCGGATTTGTGATGGGCATGGCGGCCTTTTCCGTTCTGTTGATTCTCGGTCTGTACATGGCGGTTGTGTTCATTCATCGGTATAGGTTCATCCAAAATAATATGGATAAGCTAAAAGCTCATTATCCTGTTCTGGGATTGCCGAAGGAGCAGCGGAACGCCGCGTTTCTGAACAAAATGAATCAGGGCCGCACGACGGCGGCACCGCACCGGAAGAGCAAGAAAAGGAGAGGGTAATTATGACGCAGCAGCTGCTGCCGAACGGATCGATTGTCATTTTGAAGGAAGGCGAGAAAAAGCTGGTGATCTATGGGCGCAAGCAAATTCTGGCGCTAGAGGAGCCGCAATTGTTCGACTATCTGGCTTGCCCGTATCCGGAAGGGTATGTGAGCCCGGAGTTTGCCTACGTTTTTAATCATGAGGATATCCAGGAGATTATATTTACCGGTTACCAGGATGAAGAGGAAGAACAGTTTCAGGCCGTACTGGCTGAGACGAAGGCTACATAACAAACGAGAGTATATCCATAAAGGGAGGAGCGTGAGGTAGATCCATGTCAGGACGTATAGAGGTATCCCCCGAGGAGCTGCGTCGGGCTGCGGCAGACATTCGAAGCGGGAGTGACTACGGCGGGGAATTGGTCGCCCGATTGTCCCAGGTCATTGAAACGTTGAATGCCGAATGGGAAGGCGTTTCCCAGCAGCGGTTTCGTACGGAGGCCGAGGAGACGAAAGCGCAGCTGATGAATTTTATCCAGATGATGAATTCGATGGAGCAGGAGCTTATGAGCATTGCTGCCCGGTTTGCGGAGGCTGACGGCCAATAGGCACGGTTTACTTAAGGTGACAATCAATCGTATTCGTATCCCGATGTGGTACGAGGTATGGCTGATTGTTTTTTTATCGGAAAATCATGGAGAAGTTTGTTAGGCTGCGGTTTTTTTGTGGAAGTTTGGACATAATATGACAGCACCACATTATCATTCGGGCAAGGAGTCGCATAGGATGAACTGGGTATATTACGGAAAGCTGTATACAAGCAAATTTCAGGCAGGGTGCTTTGCTAAACGTTTGGAGCAGGATGGCTGGCTGTTCGGATACCATGACCCGCGGATGGTGGAGGTTTACCGTTCCAAAAAGGGCCGCTATGGCGTGCGGTTTATGCCTTGAGGAAATTCCATTAAAACAGCACTTGACTTGATGCAGGGTAATGGTGTATATTTATTCTTGTCGCTGTTTGATACAGCATTGACGCGGGGTGGAGCAGTTCGGTAGCTCGTCGGGCTCATAACCCGAAGGCCGCAGGTTCAAATCCTGCCCCCGCAACCAATTTTTAAACGATGTATGTATGACGTCCTTATGTTTATGTGTACATGTATGTTCAGGGCCCTTAGCTCAGTTGGTTAGAGCGGTCGGCTCATAACCGACTGGTCGGGGGTTCGAGTCCCTCAGGGCCCACTTTATCGAAGACCCTTGCGATGCAAGGGTTTTTTGCTGTTTATAGGGCTGTTATGCGGAGAACAATAATAGGGTACATATAAAGCCTCAATAGAGAGAGAAAGGGATATGTTTTCTCCATATCCCTCTCAGCCATTGGATCATATGAAGAATGGAAGCAAGAATATAGCACTAATGGGAAAAGGAATACGGCGCTGCAAGAAACGACGACGAGGGAAGAAGCCTGGATGGAAACCGAATTGTCTGTAGGTTGATTCCTGTGCAGGCATCCCTCGCATCTCCTCAATCATTTCATCCGTTGGAACAGCAAGAGTGACATACTCATTATCGACATGAGTAATAAATCCATCATAAGAGTGACCATCTGTTGTATTAATTCCAACATATTGATTCATCAATCTCCAACATAATTGTTTATAATCAGTTTCCATAGTTAACCTCCTTAGGTAAATGTAATACAACATCAGTCTATGGACTATAACCTGAACTGCTCACGACACTTGCCTAGTATCATATTTATGGGCAAATCCCAATTAGGGATATAAATAATTGAAAAAGGCTTGTTCTATGAACTCACACAAAAAAACGGCAAACTAAGAAGTGGAATTAAGTCATAGTTTGCCGTTTTCTTTTTTGAACTAACGTTTCCCGTTAGGTAGAAATAGCTTTTTCTAAGAACGTGCAACTTAATTAAACGAAAAACGCTCCAGCGATAATAACCAGCAAAATAAATAGGACCAACACTGTACCGACTGAGCCTCCACCATAAGCCCCTCCAACTCCGCTCATTGCACATCCTCCTCAATTTTAAGATACATAACAGGGTATGCATAAAAGAACTGGCGGTGAAGGCGACCCGGCAAAGGCTGTAAATCGAAACTTAATTGTAGAACAATAATGATTTCGCTTGTTAATTTTCCTGCCTCAGATGGCAAATAAGCCGGAGAGGCTTTTTAATTTTTTTACCCTAATTGATCTTGATTTTTATTGTCCGATAGCATATTGAAACATGTCATCCCCATATACTCTGCTATCAAGCAAATATCAATGGTTGTCTTATTAAGTGGCCCGAAAGGTGGGATATGGGTTGTCGGATCCTTTTGTAATCAGATCATTAGATGAGATACGTTTTTGGTCACGCATAATGAAAGAACATTCCTTTTTTCTTCGACTAGGATTTAGGTGCGAGGACACGCAGTTAATTAATGAGGCAAATCAATTTCATAAAATCTTTGAGGATATTGAAAGAAGATCACATTCATTTCAAGCAGATACTGATCCCCAAATCATTAGACAGTTTAATTCAGAAGTTCACAATGCGGCTGCACACATTTGGGCATTTAAGAGAAAGGTACTTGGGCTTATATTACGGTGCCAACTTCCCGGGGGTACAAATTTTCCTCTGCTTGTAGATCATGTTAGCCGAGAAGCAAATTATTTTAAAAATCGGCTAGAGGAACTGAATAACGGGAGACTTGAACCATTACCAGATGCGATTATCGATGAAAATGTCTTTTTCCTAAAAATCATGGCTGACCATGCAAAATTTATAGGTCATCTACTTGATCCATCCGAGCGAAAATTAGTGGAGCAAGCTAGGGAGTTTAGCCAAGACTTTGATACGCTGATGTTTCAAGCCATTGACTTAAGTTCCATGCGTCCACAATCGCAAACCCATCCATTACTAAGTCAATTTGTGGATGAAAACCGTGTTTCAGTCAAATCATTGCGAGATTTTAAGAAGACTGCACGTGACTTAATTGAGGAGTGTCGAATCAAAAGTATCATTCACCCTTTATTAGCAGATCACGTTTTTCGTGAAGCTGAACGTTTCTTATTTATTCTTGACATGTTCGATCGTTCATTGTCTGGCATGAAGGTAAACAAGAAAGAAATCATGCATTGATATAAGGGAGGTATAACTAAACCAGCTCCAAGTGGCGTTCCACACGTCCATAACTATCATGCCCAATTTGAAACTCCCGATTGAACTTATCATGGACGGTCGGCTCTTAGAAGATAATCTAAAAGCCAATAATATACGACCAGATTGGATGGCCGTCGGCTCATAACCGACTGGTCGGGGGGGCGAATTCCTGAGGGCCTACTTTATCGAACACCCTTGCGAATGCAAGGGTTTTTTGCTGTTTAAAGGGCTGTTTAGTTGAGCGGAAAAAACTATGGTGAAGAAGTAGGGTCCTTTTTTGCATTTTGAGAAGCGACTATTTTTCGTCCTTGCTTCTCGAATTTATGTAAATGAGTATGCATACAAAAAATGCAGGGCCAATCGAACCAGTAATGATCCTCATCAACCGCGTTTCGCCAAAATCAAATAGTATATGCCCAATGATGTATAATGCTAATAGAACAATAACCCACCGAAGTATTGTTTTTTTCATTAGCTCACTCCTTATTTAAAACAATTATACTCGAAACAGCAGAACAAACTGTTTTTTTAACTGCTTGATTAACCTGAGGGGCTATCTTGTTCAATGATCGAGGTATCTCCACAATGCAATTACTTCAGTACAGGTTCTTCTCGGTTTAGCTTCTCCCGGAGATCGAGGATTCCTACAAGCTAGATTTGTAATCGGGGGCGACTTACGGTACATTTTAATGGAGTCGTTGGGGACACGCTATTTATACGGCTGCTGCTGGTTGGATGCAGCTCATATTAGTATCTAGGATGGGGGATCAAGGTGTCAGAATGGGTATTGAATCAGTCTTGGGGATTGCCGGTCTTACTCGCCTTCTTGGTGATCGTATTTGTATTTGAGTCCAGGAAAGCCTTCAAGGCATATAAAGAAAAAAGACGTTTTGAATTGGGATGGTCTCTATTGTTTGCGCTTGTGGCTTTATTGGCGATGATCGTCCTGGTGGCTTACTGAATGTAATTCTGTAACAAGCCCTATACATACAATGTTAACTGTTAACATCAAGTCGTAAGAAACAGCCAAAGGAATCGAAAATACAGTATAAATAAGACCCAGCACCGTGGCACTGGGTTTGTTTCTAAAGATGAAGGCCATCGTTTTATAGAGCTCTTTGGAATGGTCTATCTATCAAAGATATAGATGATTAGTACGTGTTTGTGTTTAATTTGCCCAAAATGGAAAATGGTTAGAACAAAGCAGCGACTAAAGAGGGCCAGCGAATGGCCCTCTTTAGCAAGAATGATAATATTGTGATTCTTCTGAAGCGATCCTACAACGCCTTTATTTACTTTACAACGATGATGATGACTACTTTCTTTTGTTTACGACAAGACATAGAAATCACCTCCCGTTGCTAGATAATTCAACATATTCAAATATCGTAAGCTGGCTTGGGTTTCTACTAAAAATAGTTAAATAGAGTATATGGTTTAGTAGTTTTATTAGTCGCCATTTGTATTATTACTGACAAATAAGTGGATAGCCTGAAGGAAAATAAAAAAAGCAAGACCCCGCCAGAAGCTTACGGCGGGGTCTTGCTCAATGATTGGCTGTAAACGTTGAGGAAGGCAGTTACCCTTCGTCAACGCTCATTCATGACGGCTTCCGTAGCCGCCCAGGCTCTGCCGGCGCGCATGGCCAGGAAGAAGCAGAGGATGAGGACGATGGACGCGGAAATGTAGGGAAAGTTGATGTCCACATCAAACAGGTACCCTGCCACCAGCGGTCCGGCAATATTCCCCAGACTGGTGTAGGCCGAGTTCAAGCCGGCCACGTAGCCCTGCTGATCCTTCGCCAGTTTGGACATTTGCGTACCGATGGCGGGACGCAGGATGTCGATCGACAGGAAGACCAGGAAGGTAACGAGGAATATCAGCCAGTATTTATGCACAAACAGGGTTAACAGGATACAGATCCCCGCGGTAAGCAAACTGAGTGTAATGACTCTTTTCTCACCGAACCGGTTCAGGATCCAACCGAATATCGTCGCTTGCACGACGGCACCCGCAATCGATCCGAACGTGATGATCATGGCAATATCTTTAGGGGTGAACCCGAATTTATGATCCACAAACAGGCCGAACACCGTTTCGTAATTGGCAAGACCGAACGAGAGCACAAATACAATAATCAAACTCAGGAAATAAGGTTCCCTGAAAGAACGCACCAACTGGACAGCCAGGCTCTCCTTCTTCCGTCCCAGTACGGTAGGTGCTTCCTGCTTGGCGGATGATTCCGGAAGCAGCAGCAGCGTGACCAGCGCAGCAATTCCTCCCGCAACGGCCGCGGCGTAGAAAGGAACGCGAATGCCAAACTCGGCGATAAATCCACCGATGCCCGGTCCGATGATGAAGCCTGTCGTAATCGCAGCATTAATGAACCCCATACCCCTGGCGCGTTCCTCATTCGAAGTCACATCAGCCGTGTAGGCCATGACAGCGGGCATAATCAGTGCAGCGCCGATTCCGCCCAGCATTCTCGAGGCGAACAAGAGCGGCGGTGTGCTGGCAGCTCCGAACAACCATTCCGATACGGCGAACACAATCATGCCGGAGATGATGATTTTTTTACGTCCGATGGTGTCGGACAATCTTCCCGCAAGTGGCGAGAATAACAGCTGTGTTAATGAAAAAGCGGCAACGAGCATACCTACCGTGCTTCCGCTAATATGCAGTTCCGTCATATAGGTTGGCATAATAGGTATGACGAGCCCGATCCCGGTGAAGACTAGAAATATATTGAACATGAGGAGCAGAATGGCTCCATTGTTTCGCATCAGTAATGACATGATGATTCCTCCAAAAATAAAAGACGATTTAATAAGGCCATGATGAAAATGATCGTCATTCGATTGATTATATACTGAACGTTCGGTTTATAATAGAGCATGAAAAAAGGGGCCTGTTTTTCATGATTTCTTTTCAATGCCATGCAGAAATACTTTGATGGCGGCATGATAAAGGGAAAGGGCATTTTCCACCTTAGTTATACGGGACATCTGGCTTAAGCCAACAATGAGGCTCTCAAAGATGACGGACAGCTGCTCCACATTATGATTCTCAAACTCCCCGCGATCCATCCCTTGCTGCAGCAATTTCTGATTGAATTCCAAATGGCTCCGGATAATCTGGACGATTCGTTGCTCTACTTCCTCGGTAACAGCTCCATTGCTGTTCATAAATTCATCAAGTGCCTTGGAGAAGGGGTGGTTCAGATCATCAAACACCAATTGTTCGGCTATTCCGTACAGCTTGTCGACGGTGGTGATGTAATGCTGCTCTTTACTGTTCCATTTCTGTTCCCACTCGAGGTCCCATTCCTCGATCAGATACAGAAACAGCCCTTCCTTGCTCTTAAAATGATAATAGATATTCCCTTTGCTGCTTCCGGTGGCTTCAACGATCTCCTCTATAGACGTTGATTTGTAACCCTTCTGCATAAAAAGCGCCTTGGCGGCTTCGGCTATGCGTCGCTTGGTATCTTCGGTTTGTTGTTGTTTTTTGTTCACGCATGCACCCCCTCATAACCCTCGGCCATATTCAAAATTTATATACTGAACGTTCGTTCTGTATCTTATCAGATGAAATTGATAAGTTCAAGAGAAAATTGGACTGTGTGTTTCGAATCCAGCAGCTTCAAAAATAACCGTTACCATTAGGAGGCAGCGGTTATTGCAGAACGTGGCATCTGTTTCATTAATGGTTAACTTCAATGAACTTACGCGTTTTCTCGTGATAGGAGAGCAGCTCCGAAACGGTCACAAACTCGTAGCCTCTCTTTTGCAGCTCCGGTAAAATCACTTTGAGAGCCTCTACCGTCTGTGTACTGCTTGGCACAAAGTCGTGCATCAGTACGATGTCTCCATTGTGAGCATTATCCAGCACTTTTTTGACAATCCGGTTAACGCCGGGCTTTCGCCAGTCCAGCGTGTCCTGGTGCCATGACCATAATACGGTCAGCATACCGAAATCCTTGCTCGTTCGAACAATCGCTTCATTATAGCTGCCTCCGGGTGGACGAAAGAGAGCGGTTCGAATGCCGGTTGCATGAAAGATTGCATCCTGCGTCCGGTTCAGTTCGCTCGTTAACTTGCTGACGTTAATATTGTGAAAGGGAGGATGGGAGTAAGAGTGATTGCCGATCTCATGTCCTTCATGCAGCTCTCGCGCTACGATCTCAGGGTGTTTCTCCACCCGGCTGCCAACAACGAAGAAGGTGGCCTTGGCGTTATATTGCTGTAACAGATCCAGAATTTGAACGGTATTCTGCTCGTCCGGGCCATCGTCAAAGGTAAGGGCAATTACCTTGTTGTGTGTGGGGACTTCCCATACAATCTCGCCGCGTTCTTCATAATAACCCCTGCCTTTGGAAGTGGATGGCGCACGCTCGGCGTTGACAACATTCGGGTAGCAAATGGAGGCGGAGATAGCGAACAATATGATGGTTGAGAGTTTTTTCATGGTGGGCGGTATCCTTTTCTCTGCTGTTCTAGTCTTCGCATATAACAATGCAAGCCTATTTATCATTTGGTGATAACGGTAAAATTATTCTTTATGACAAACTGAAGCATTTGAATCGATGAATTAGAGCGGCGGCTCGAAGCAATCGAGAATGAGGCCTAGATGGGGGTGATGCGAAAAATTATGAGTTTCATATATTGACATCATATGGTTGGACATGGTATTATCAATTTTGTCGCTAAGACGAAATGTGCACACCTAGATATCGGAATGAGATCGCAACCTATTGCGAATTCAACGCGTACCTTAGGCTATGGAAGTGAACGTGAACGACGCTAGGAACATGCGCGGATAAATATGCCGGGGTGGCGGAATTGGCAGACGCACAGGACTTAAAATCCTGCGGTAGGTGACTACCGTACGGGTTCGACCCCCGTCCTCGGCATTATAACAGCGTCTGGTAAGATGCAAAATAAGTCGGCCCCTGTATGGGTGCCGGCTTATTTTTTAAATCGACACAAGGTCAATTCATGATGAGTGTTGTTATTGGATTCAAAATGAACGGAAGTTGTAATGGTGTTCCGATTATAGAAATCGCATTCTTTTATGATTCCATGCTGGCCTGTGTGAGGAGGAGAGAGGAGACATGCGGATGTTTAACAATGATTGGGACCTTATTCTGCAGGGAGAAATGGATAGGCCTTATTTTCAAGATTTGATGGAACGGGTGGACGAGGAATACCGGCGAAGCACGGTGTATCCCCCCAAGGAAGATATATTTCGGGCTCTTCAGCAAACATCGTACCAATCAACCAAAGTCGTTATTTTGGGACAAGACCCGTATCACGGTCGTAGGCAGGCACAGGGACTGAGCTTTTCCGTCTCGCCCGGGGTTGCGATTCCTCCATCTTTACGAAATATACATAAGGAGCTTGCTTCGGATCTGGGAATCTCGATTCCCAATCACGGCTCCTTACAATCGTGGGCGGATCAAGGAGTACTGCTTCTCAATGCAGTGCTTACGGTTCGCGAAGGCGAGCCGAACTCACATAAAGGGATCGGGTGGGAGAAATTCACCGACACGGTCATTACGAAACTGAATGAACGTGATCAGCCAATGGTTTTTATATTATGGGGAAGTTACGCACAGAAGAAAGGTTCCTTCATAGACCGAAGCCGGCACAAGGTGCTTGAGTCCAGTCATCCGAGTCCGTTTGCAGCACATAAAGGATTCTTCGGTAGTCGTCCATTTTCAGCATCGAATGCTTTTTTAATGCAAAAGGGTATGGATCCGGTGAATTGGGACATCCCGAGCGCACCGGGCGATGGAGATGAATAATCCGCGAGAGGTGACCTTCATGAAGCATTGGATTGGTCGTCATGTAGTCATTCAGCGTTTAGACGGGGCGAAAAGCACGGTTGAAGGTGTGTTGAAAGGGTGGGATCCCGTTCAGGAAAAAGTGATTCTAGGCCCGGGTGAGCTTGTAATACCGTTTCGAGCTATTCATAGAATTATGCCGAGAAACGCATACCCGGCCTTGAACTCCATCGGTTATGTCGTGAATCATACCATTCAATTCGATAATGCCGTCTATTTTGGATCTTCTGTGATGATATGGAGGGACAATCGACTGGTGTCATCACAGGCCATCCTGACTTCTCACGACGAGGATACCGTTACCCTGTCAAACGGGATGATTTTGCGCAAGGACGAGCATGATTTTGTGGTTCGATCCCTGCGCGGCAATGCGTGATTCTTTTACATAAAGGATGTCCCCAGCAGCCATCGTGAAGTTGGCGGGGACATCCTTTTTTTTGCAAATGGAATTTGTTTGTCTCCAGTAACTCGAGTTTATTATGCGTCCTCTACTTTTTCGGCAAGGAACAGTTCGTAAATCCGTACCACGATAATTTTGACGATCATGTAGGCTGGAATGGCGAGCAGGATGCCAAGCAGCCCGAAGAAATCGCCGCCTACAAGTATGAGGACAATCGTGGTCAACGGGTGAATATCAAGCTGTTTCCCGTAGATAACCGGTGTCAGAATGTTATCTTGGATCTGCTGCGCGATGACAATAACAACAACGGACCATATCGCGATGGAAGGAGATTCGATAAATCCGATAATGACGGCAGGAATGGTCGCCAGCAGCGCACCGATATACGGAATGAAATTCAAGAAGAAGGAGATCACCGTTAAGAGCAGCGAATAGGGCAGCCCGATGATCAGAAATCCGATATAGATCATGATGCTAAGTATAAGATTCAGGATCACTTTGCCGATAATAAAATTGCTGAGTGCCGTATCGATCTCACCCAGCACTTCGCTGCCGTCACGGCGGTATCGTCTTGGCAGGACACTGAGCAGCCTGGGCGGAAGCTTGCTGCCTTCCTTCAGCATGTAGTACAGAATGATCGGAATCGTAGCAATAATAACGACAACGCTGGATACAACGGTGATCAGGTTATTGATGGAGTTGCTGATCCAGGTAATAATCCGATTCATGTACTCCGTCAGTGAGGTAGACAGCTCGGATTCCGTTGGTATATAGCGTGACCAGAATCGATTCTGCTGCAGCTGGTCGATCTGTTCCTGTACACCCTCTACCAGAAAGGGGGTATTGCTGATAAAATTTTCGATCTGTTCGCGGAGTGTCGGCCACACCACGATACCGAAGATGGCGCAGAGACCGGCAAATACGAAATACAGCATCAGGACGCCAATGGATCGTTTGATTTTCCGCCGCTCCAGGTAGTCGACGATCGGCCTGAGCAGATAATAAAAGAAGCCGGCCATCGCGACGGGAACGATCAGCATATTGAACATGGAGACGATTGGCCGGAACAAAAAGCTGATTTCGGATCCTAGATAAATGATCAAGAGCAGTGCGATTATGCCAAAGCATGTCCTGAAATATTTGCTCTGCATCATGGGCAAATCCCTCCATAACAACGAATAGGTAAAATACATAGATACCATGTAACATTTGTATTTAACCAATTTGGGGGGATTTGAAATCACCAGATTATGTTATCAGTTTCGTATGGTGACCCGGGTATGGATGGGCACGAGGGAGGCCAGCTCCATCACATCCTCGTTGTACATCCGAATGCAGCCATGGGAAACGGAGCGGCCGATGGATGAAGGGTCGTTTGTGCCATGGATGCCGTAATGGGGTTTGGACAACCCTAACCAGTAGGCTCCGAAAGGTCCTCCGGGATTCGGCTGCTTGTTGACGATGGTGTAACTGCCTGGCGGCGTCTGTGTAGCCATTTTTCCAATGGCGACCGGGAACGTACGTACCACGATGTCGCCATCCAGCAGATGCAGCTGAAAATCGGATAAATCGACAATAATGCGGTATTGGGGCATCTTAATCCATCTCCTTCATGATTCATGCTATGAATCAGGGCGAAGACCGGCCCCTAAATTGACCTAAAATAGGCAAATTACACCTTCATGACTTGGTAGAAATTTCACCCATTGATGACGGCCAACCGATGTTATATTTAGGATAAGCATTAACAATGTTTACATCAGGAAGGGGAAACCAATGTCTCCTGCTAGGTTTTATCAAAAATATATTAAAAATAATATGTTTACCAAAATGCTGCTGTTAATCTCTTTGATTGCGGTGGTTACCATTGTCTCCTTGTCGTACATCATGTATTACTTCTTGTTTCAATCGGCCGTTCGCAGCGAACTGGACATTCAGCGAAGAGCGGTAGAGCGGGTGGAGCGGCAATTGAATCAAAAATATGAGAATGCGCAGTCCTATGTAAATGACTTGTACCGCAACAGTTCTCTAGGCCTTGACACTTCCTATTTCCTCATGAACTCGTTTAATGAGTACATGGCCAAGCGAATGGATCGGATCGCGGGCGGCGGGCAGTCCAATTCGGACAGCGTGGTCGCTTATTTCAAGCAGAGGCTGGACGATGACCCGGATATTGAGAATATCATGCTGTACAGCGCGGAGAAACAGTATGTGTATGTATACAAGCAGGGCAGCATGACAAGGCTCTATCAGGCGAATGCCACACATTCATACATCCCCGACGTGATGGCGCTCGAAAGCCAGAGCGTCACATTGCCGAATCTCTGGATTCGCAAGCTGGCCGGAGAAGTGAATTTGCCGTTATTCTCGATCCGGAGCCCGATTAATGATATGACCACATACAAGAATCTGGGGCAGCTGGTTATTTTATATCGAACGGAAGCACTGGATGCCGTCCTGAACAGCGGGGACGATCCCTTGAAGGGATCCGTACTGGTCTTGTCGGGTGACGGCCGCGTGATGTTTGACTCCTCCGGTAAATATTACGGCGAGAAGTATCCTTATGCTGACCGGCTGCTGAATTCCAAAGAAACCGTGACCCTCGATGAAGAATCGTATATTACAACGGCAGCTCACAATCAGGCAGGTTATACGGTGGTTGGAATCACACCTAAGCGTGAGATTGCTGAGTCCTTCCATGGCCTGCAAAACACCATCATCATTGTTGCCCTGCTGTGCATCGTGATTGCGGTATCCATTCCTTCGCTGACGATCGTCAATTACTCCAAGCGTACCGATAACATTATCCGCTTTATGCGCAAGGTAGAGAAGGGGGAATTCGTTGCCCGGATGCAGGATACCAAGGAGGATCAGCTAGGGCAAATCGCAGGCAGCTTTAATGAAATGCTGGATGAGCTTACCCGTTATATCGACAAGGTGTATAAAGCAGAGATTAACCAGAAGAATGCGGAGCTGTCCGCACTGCAGGCAAGAATTAACCCCCATTTTCTATACAACACGCTCGAAGTGATTCGAATGAGAGCACTCTCGCAGGGGGCGCAGGATGTCGGCGATATGATCTACAGCTTGTCGATGCTGTTCAAGAATATCGTACAGCATAAGTCCCATTATACGCTGAAGGATGAGCTGGAGGCGTGCAGGCTCTATCTGGAGCTGTTTCGCATTCGCTATAAGGACAAGTATATATACAAAATGCATTGCGACGATCAAATCAAACATGTGCCGATGATCAAAATGTCGCTGCAGCCGCTGATTGAGAATTATATCGTTCACGGCCTGCGCAGCGATCAGGATGACAATTGGCTGACGATTAACGCGATCCAGCAGGATGATGATGTCGTGATCGAGATTAAGGATAACGGGAAAGGGATCGAGCCGGAGCAGCTGGAAGAGATCAAATCGCGGCTGGACATGGCCGAATCAAGTGAAGAATCGTTTGGTCTGCGGAGTGTGAATGAGCGATTAAAGCTGACGTTTGGAAGTTCGTACGGAATGGACATCCAGAGTGAGCCGGGTAACGGAACGACGGTGACAGTGAAATTTCCGGTGGCAGAAGGGAAGCTGAATAACGATGTATAAGGTATTTATCGTGGACGATGAGCCGTTCATTATCGAGGGATTGGTTGATGTCGTGGATTGGTCGAAATATGGCATTGAGGTGGTCGGTCATGCGGAGAATGGTCGTCAGGCACTTGAGAAGATGGCGGTCATTCCGGTTGACATTCTCATAACGGATATATCGATGCCTGTGATGACGGGACTTGAATTGATCGAAGGCGCACGAAAATTAAACCGTAATCTGAAGGTGATTATCCTGAGCGGATTCGACGACTTTGCCTATTTGAAGGAAGGCATGCGTCTTGGGATCGAGAATTATTTGCTCAAGCCGATCAATCTGAAGGAATTGGAAGAAACGATTGCCAGCACAACGGATAAAATGAACAAATCCAGAAGAGAAATGAGACTGGACGAGTACGACATTAACATATTGCGAAGCAATATCCTATATCGCTGGATCACGGACCGGATTGAGCCGGAGGAGCTGGAGGAGCGGGCGACCCTTCTGGGGCTGAGTCTGAATTTGCCTTACGTCATGGCGTCTATTCTGAGAGCGGATTTCACGCCGCTGGAGAGCTGTCTGTATCAATTAATGGACCAGGAGCCGGGCGTCCTGTATTTCCGGGACAACGACGGCGATCACGTGGTGATTTTTATGATGAAAGATCCGGACACGGAAAAAGCGAGAGCCATCCGGCTCCTACAGCAGGTGCGCGAGTACTGCTATGAAGAGGAGCTGTCCATCTCGCTTGGCAGCGTGGAAAGCCTCGGCGGTAATTATAAGGACAGTTATCTTCACGCCAAGGAGGCACAGGAATACTATCTCGTTCTGGAGCAGCCTTCCTACGTGGATTATGTTGATGTTCAAGCCAAGAAGGGAGAAGCGGCGGAATCCTATTCCGTACAGTGGCCCGAATATGCCAAAGGCATCGCCGGAAGGGACAAGCAGGTGCTGTTTGATTTGATCGACAGTGATTTTGACCGGCTTCGCCATACGCAGGGGATGATACCGACAACACTCAAGAGCATTGCGGTCGAGATGGTCATTCGCCTGAAACTGGAGCTGAACGATATTCAATATACTGCAGCCCCTGATTTTGTGAAAAATACGATTACCGATATTATGGATTCCGTATCGATCGACGATCTGATTACGGCCGTGAAGGACGGGGTCGGCGGGCTGGTCGATTCGCTCAACAATGACGTGAAGAGCCCTGTCATCCAGCAGATTCTGCATCATATCCAGCACCATTATAACGAGGATTTGTCGCTGAAGGTGTTAGGCGCCCAATATCATATTCATCCCGTCTATCTGGGGCATCTGTTCCATAAAGAGACCGGAGAGAACTTTACGGAGTATATTAACCGGTACCGGATTGAAAGAGCCAAGGAGCTGCTCCGAAACTCTTCAACGAAAGTACAAGATATCGCAAAAAAGGTAGGTTATTGGGAAACTGGTTATTTCTATAAACAGTTCAAAAAATTTGTCGGCGTATCGCCGAGGGATTTTCGAGGAATGCTCTGATTGATTTAATCAGAGTTTTTTTTCTTTATTTTCACCATAATACCTTTAATTTTTCGCCTATGTGAAACTGCTTTCATGGGATAACCTTAGAAGTGTAGAGACACAAGGATTCAAAAGGGAGGATAAACATGAGTAAATCGAAAAAGAAATGGCTCCTGCCGCTAACGCTTCTATTGTCCGCATCCATGCTGTTGTCGGCATGTGGGGGTAATAAAGAGAGTGCAGGAGATGGCGGGGGAACTGCCGAGAAACCGGTTGAGCTGATCTGGTACACCATCGGAACACCTCAAAAGGATGTCGACAAGGTTGAAGAAGAAATCAATAAATACACGGCTGAGAAGATTGGTGTAACCGTTGACATGAAAATGATCGACTTCGGTGATTACAACCAGAAGATGCAAGTCATGGCAGCTTCCGGCGAACCGATGGATATCCTGTTCACAAGCTCATGGGCGTTTGACTATGTGCAAAATGCACGTAAAGGCGCATTCATGGAATTGGACGGGCTGATCGAAAGCCATGGACAAGGCATTAAAGACGCGATTGACCCTGCGTTCCTGGAAGGTTCCAAGGTTGACGGTCACAATTATGCGATTCCGGCAAACAAAGAGCTTCCTGCTCAAGAAGCATGGCGCTTTAATAAAACATTGCTTGATAAATACAACCTCGATATTTCGAACGTGAAATCGATGGAAAGCTTGGAGCCACTGCTGAAAACGATCAAGGAAAAAGAACCAAACGTTGTTCCTTTGGCGATCAGCAAAGACTTCGGTCCATTGCTTCCGTTTGACTACATCATCGAAAAAATGCCAATGGCCGTATACCTGGATGACAAGGAAGAGCTGAAAGTCGTGAACTTCCTCGAAATGCCGGAAACGATGGACATGCTGAAATTGATGAACAAGTACTACAAAGCGGGATACATTTCCCCAGAAGCAGCTACAACAACTTCGACGCAAGATCTGATGACTTCCGGAAACTGGTTCACGGATCGTGCGGCAACGCAGCCGTTCGCAGACAATCTGTGGAGCCAAAGCTACGGCTATCCGGTCGTATCCACTCCGGCTGGCGACGCAACAATCTTTAACTGGTCGGTAATGGGTTCGATGCAAGCGATTTCCGCTAACTCGAAATACCCTGAGAAAGCCATGGAGTTCCTGAACCTGCTGAACACAGACGTATATCTTCGCAACCTGGTTGATTCCGGTATCGAAGGCGTGCACTACAAAAAGCTTAGCGAGAACGTAATGGAAAACTTGCCAGAATCGAAAAACTACGACATGCCTACCTTCGCGCTTGGTAATGTCATGCTGACTTACTTGAATCCTGAGGATCCTGAGAACAAATGGGAAGAGTTCAAGAAGTTTAACGAGTCCGGTCAGGCTGCTCCGCTTCTCGGTTTCAACTTCGATCCAACCAAAGTATCCACAGAGCTCGCAGCTGTCAACAACGTAAAAGAAGAGTTCTGGGCGCCGCTGATGACAGGTACCGTGAATCCTGAAGAGTTCCTGCCAAAAGCGAATGAAAAGCTGAAAGCTGCTGGTCTGGATAAGATCATCGCTGAAGCACAAAGCCAAATTGATGCTTGGAAAGCAAGCAAGTAATAACAATGCATGAAGCGGTTCTCTAGTCCCAAGGACAGCAGATACCGCTGCAGCATGAACAAGGACGGGGCGGCGGATGTTCACCGCCCTTCTTTTGTTCATTTCATGCACATCACGAGGAGGGGTAAGCGTGAGAGCGATCGGACAGTTTTTCAAAAATATTATGACGAATAAGGCCATGCTGTTCATGGTTTTGCCGGGGACCCTGTGGTTTCTCTTATTCTCATATTTGCCTATGTTCGGGACTATTATTGCATTTAAGGAATACCGCTTTAGCCGTGACGGGTTCTGGGCAAGTATCGTTAATAGTGAATGGGTAGGGTTCCAAAACTTTAAATTCCTGTTCAGTACCAACGATGCTTACATCATTACGCGCAACACCGTTCTTTATAATTTCGTGTTCATCATTTTGGGTCTCATTCTATCCGTAGCGCTGGCTATCGTATTGTCTGAAATCGTGAATAAGAAATTGGCGAAAGTCTATCAAACCGGTATGTTTCTGCCGTATTTCTTGTCTTGGGTTATCGTAGGTTATTTTGCATTCAGTTTCCTGAGCATGGATAAAGGGATGCTCAATCAGATTTTGGGCTGGTTTGGCATGGAGCCGGTTCAGTGGTATTCCGAAGCCAAGTATTGGCCGATATTCCTGACGTTAATCAGTTTGTGGAAATCCGTTGGTTATAACAGTGTCGTTTATCTGGCGGCGATTATGGGGATCGACAAATCCCTGTACGAAGCGGCCATGATTGACGGAGCGAACAAATGGCAGCAGATTAAAGCCATCACGCTTCCGATGCTGAAACCGCTGATGACCATTTTGACTCTTCTTGCGATCGGTAAAATCTTCTACGCAGACTTTGGTCTCTTCTATCAAGTGCCAAGGGATTCGGGAACCTTGTATTCCGTAACGAACGTCATTGATACCTATGTATATCGTGGTCTGAAAACAACAGGCGAGATCGGAATGAGTACTGCTGCGGGTCTGTACCAGTCGGTAGTCGGATTTATTCTGGTTATGGTATCGAACTATGTCGTTCGTAAATATGACAAGGATAACGCATTGTTCTAATCGATCAATCTACCAAGAAGGGGGTATGTGATGTGTTCAAATCTAAAAGCAAGATGAAGGATTTCCATCAGCTTTCATCCGGGTGGAATGTCGTATTCAACCTGATTGCCGGTATTTTCGCGTTCCTGTGTGTATTTCCGTTCCTATTCGTTATGATCATTTCATTTACAGATGAAGGCTCACTGGCCCGTAACGGATACCAAATCTGGCCGGAGAAATGGAGTCTTGAGGCTTACAAATATGTATTCCAGACAGGCGATACGCTTCTTCGTTCCTACGGCGTTACGATTTTTGTCACGGTAGTGGGTACGCTGATCAGTTTGTTTATTATTTCGCTGTATGCCTATGCTGTCTCCCGTAAAGGGTTCAGATACCGGAACTTCTTCTCGTTCTTTGCATTTTTCACGATGCTGTTTAACGGGGGTCTGGTACCGACTTATATCGTTGCAACGCAATTGCTCGGCCTAAAAGATTCGATCTGGGCTTTGATCCTGCCATTGGCGGTCAATGCTTTCTATATTATGATTCTTCGAACCTTCTACAGCACCAGCGTTCCGGATGCCATCATTGAATCCGGTAAAATCGACGGTGCGAGCGAGTTTAAAATTTTCTACAAGCTGGTATTGCCGCTATCCCTGCCGGGTCTGGCAACCATCGGGTTGTTCAGCACCTTGGGGTATTGGAACGACTGGTTCAACGCATTGCTCTACATTGATGATCCGAACCTGGTTCCGCTGCAATCCATGCTCATGCGGATTGAGACCAGCATGCAGTTCATCCTGCAGAACTCTCAGAATTCATCACTTAGCATGGCCGCTTTGCAGAGCATGCCGCAGGATACTTCGCGGATGGCGATGGTCGTTCTGGCAACCGGACCGATTATTCTGGCCTATCCGTTCTTCCAGCGCTATTTCATTCAAGGTCTGACCATCGGCGCGGTTAAAGAATAAATTCTTCATGTACCGGAGGGTATGAGATGACATATAAAGATTCCAGTAAAACCATTACGGAAAGAGTGGAACATCTTCTTGGCCTGATGAACCTGGAGGAAAAGGTTGGGCAGCTGATCCAGCCGTTCGGCTGGAAGACCTATGAAGTGAATGAAGGCCGGATTACCTTAACGGATTCATTTAAAGAGCAAGTGAAAAATGGCGGCGTCGGATCCCTTTACGGGACCCTACGCGCCGATCCATGGACCGGTGTAACACTTGAGACCGGTCTTTCTCCGCGTGAAGGAGCGGAAGCCGTCAATCACATCCAGCGCTACGCTATTGAGCAATCGCGTCTGGGTATTCCGATCCTGATCGGGGAGGAATGCTCGCATGGGCATATGGCCATCGGCGGCACGGTCTTCCCGGTGCCGCTGTCTATCGGGAGCACATGGAACGTGGATTTATACCGCGATATGTGCCGTGCCGTCGCGCTGGAAACACGCAGCCAGGGCGGAGCGGTCACCTATTCGCCGGTGCTCGACGTCGTGCGCGATCCAAGATGGGGACGTACCGAGGAGTGTTTCGGTGAAGATCCATACCTGATCAGCGAATATGCGGTCGCATCGGTCGAAGGCCTTCAAGGCGAGTCCCTGGACAGCCCGAGCAGCGTTGCGGCGACGTTGAAGCATTTTGTGGGCTATGGCAGCTCCGAAGGCGGAAGAAATGCCGGACCCGTGCATATGGGCACGCGCGAGCTGATGGAAGTGGACATGCTGCCGTTCAAGAAAGCCGTGGAAGCGGGAGCTGCATCCATTATGCCGGCCTATAACGAGATTGACGGCGTGCCGTGCACCGTCAATACCGAGCTCCTTGACGGCATTCTCCGCAAGGAGTGGGGCTTTGACGGCATGGTAATCACCGACTGCGGTGCCATCGATATGCTGGCGAGCGGCCATGATACCGCTGAAGACGGAATGGATGCCGCCGTTCAGGCCATTCGTGCCGGCATCGATATGGAGATGTCGGGCGAGATGTTTGGCAAGCACCTTCTGAAGGCAGTCGAGTCAAATAAGCTGGAAGTCTCCGTATTGGACGAGGCTGTACGCCGTGTATTGACGTTAAAATTCAAACTTGGATTGTTCGAGAATCCTTATGTGGATCCGCAGGTAGCCGAGGAAGTGATCGGCAGCGAGCAGCATGTCGGACTTGCCAGGCAGCTTGCGGCGGAAGGCATCGTTCTCCTTAAGAACGAAGCAAAGGCCCTGCCGTTATCCAAGGAAGGCGGCGTGATTGCCGTCATTGGACCTAATGCCGATCAAGGATACAATCAGCTTGGGGACTATACTTCTCCTCAGCCGCCGGCAAGCGTGACCACCGTACTGGACGGAATTCGTGCGAAACTGGGGGATGAAGCGAAGCGTGTATTATATGCTCCGGGCTGCCGCATTAAGGACGATTCCAGGGAGGGCTTTGAATTGGCATTAGCTTGTGCGGATCAGGCCGATACCGTGGTCATGGTACTGGGCGGTTCCAGCGCACGCGACTTTGGCGAAGGCACGATCGATTTGCGCACAGGGGCATCAAAGGTTACGGATGACGCTTTAAGTGACATGGATTGCGGCGAAGGCATCGACCGGATGACGCTCCAGTTATCTGGCGTTCAATTGGAATTGGCCCAAGAGATTCATAAGCTTGGAAAGCGGATGATCGTTGTGTATATCAACGGCCGGCCAATTGCGGAGCCGTGGATCGACGAGCATGCCGATGCCATCCTTGAAGCGTGGTATCCGGGTCAGGAGGGCGGCCATGCGGTAGCGGACATTTTGTTCGGCGATGTGAATCCGTCCGGCAAACTGACGATGTCGATACCGAAGCATGTCGGACAGCTGCCGGTTTACTATAACGGCAAGCGGTCGCGCGGTAAGCGTTACCTCGAAGAGGATTCTCAGCCGCGTTATCCGTTCGGATACGGGCTTAGCTATACCGAATTCAGTTATTCGGATATTCAGATTACTCCTGAAGTGATCGGAACAGACGGTACGGCCGTTGTTTCTGTGAACGTTACAAATAGCGGTGACCGCGAAGGCTCCGAAGTTGTACAATTATACGTAAGCGATGCTGCCAGCAAATATACGAGACCGGCGCGTGAGCTGAAGGGCTTCCAGAAAATTTTCCTGCAGCCTGGAGAGCGCTGCAAAGTGGAATTTACCGTCGGTCCGGAACAGCTTCAATATATCGGTCAAGATTACCAGCAGGTGGTTGAGCCTGGGCTGTTCCGTATGATGATAGGCAGACACGTGAACGATACGCTGAGTGCAGATCTGACCGTACAGGAGGGTTAAATGAATGGAACGGATTCGACGCTTTATACGCGAACTGTCGGAGCGGCAGTGGCTCGAGTCGACGGAGCTTCGAGATTGGAACATTACCCGGACCACTTACATGGTTCCGGGCGTGTACGAAGATACGGCCCCTTATGCTGAAGGACAAGTTTTCAACAGGTTCCCGAGTACGCAAGGGACAACCTACTTTTTTCGGAGAAACCTTGAATTGCCCACGCACTGGGTGGACGGTGCGATCGGACTTGTGTTCCACTCCGGGGGCGAGGGCTTACTGCGCATTAATGGCGCATCTTATCAGGGATTAGACCGGAATCATACTTTCGTCAAGCTCGATCCGAAACGCACCGGCATGAATATGGAGCTTGAGATCGAGTTGTACGATCCGATTCCGGAGCCGGTGGACCCGCTGAATCAGCAGGCTGTCATACAGCCTCCGATTACTAGGGTGCAAAGCATGCTCGTCAACGTAAATGTTCCGGTTCAGAGCCTGATGTACACCGCAACCGTGATTCGGGATTCGCTTATCCTGCTGCCGGATAGCGATATGCGGCGCATCCGTTTATTGGAGGCGCTGTATCAGGCGATGGACCGCTTTGTCAGCCTGGATGACGCCGCCATCCGGGATGGCGCTCAGGTAACCGGGATTGAGCAAGATCTGAAACAGGCGGTTACTGCCATTGGCGGCCATGCCGAAGGCACCGAGCATATGGTGGGTCAGTCGCATATCGACATCGCCTGGCTGTGGCCCGTCCGGGAAACCGTGCGGAAAACCAGCCGGACCTTCTCCAGCATGGATGCGCTGATGAATGAGTATCCCGAATTTAAGTACGCGCAGAGCCAGCCTTTGCTGTACCAATTCCTGAAGGATCACGATCCCGAGCTGTACGAGAGAGTGAAGGCCAGAATCAAGGAGGGACGCTGGGAGCTTGTCGGCGGGATGTGGGTCGAACCGGACCTGAACATTCCGAGCGGGGAGTCCCTCATGCGTCAAATGCTGTATGGGCAACGCTTCTATCAAGAAGAGTTTGGCTTGACATCTCATATTGAATGGCTGCCGGATACGTTCGGATACTGTGCATCCCTGCCTCAGATCTTGAAGCATGGCGGCATTCGTTATTTCATGACAACCAAGCTTGGCTGGAACGATACGAATGTGTTTCCTTACGACCTGTTCCATTGGGTTGGGATCGATGGAACACCGATGTTATCCTATCTCAATCACGGCGTGAACGAAAACACGCTGCCAAAAGATGTTCACGAGCATTGGCAGTCCTACCGCCAAAGAGCCGTTCATCCGGAGCAGATGCTGCTTTATGGACATGGTGACGGCGGAGGCGGCGTAACCCGCGAAATGTTGGAATATATCGACCGTGCCGAGCTTATGGTGGGTCAACCGGCCAGCAAGTACAGCACGGCTGCCGAGTTTTTCGGCGGGATCGAGGAAACACAGCCGAAGCTGCCGAAATGGCGCGGGGACTTATACCTTGAGCTTCATCGCGGTACCTATACAACGCATGCGCGGAACAAGCGTCATAACCGGAAAGCAGAAATCCTGTACCGCGAGGCGGAGCTATGGAATTCGGTGGCATTTCCGTCGATGGACAATGAGAAGCGGCAGGCAATTATGAGCGAGCTGCATGACGGCTGGAAGTTGATTTTGCTGAATCAATTTCATGATATTATTCCGGGCTCTGCCATTACGGAGTCTTACGTCACCTCTGAGAAGGAATACGCAGAGGTGTTCCAAAAAGGAAACCACAGCCTCCATGTTGGGCTTCAGGTATTGGCGGATCAGGTCGATACAGAAGGGGAAGGCATTCCGTATGTCATCTTCAACGGACTTGGATGGAGCAGAGATGCCGTCATTTCGATTGAAGGAGAGCAGGGACTCGCCCCGTATGATTCAGATGGAGCGCTGCTGCAGTACGATGCCCAAACCGAAGAGAACGGTAAAGTCTCTCACCGCTTGAATGTTCATGTTCAAGGCATCTCGGCTTTGGGATACAAGACCATTTGGTTAAAGCAGCCGGCAGGAAACAAAGCGGTGGCGGAGAATTCTACTACAGTATTCGCAGATTCCTGGGAAACGGATTTTTATAAGGTCAGCTTCAATGAGCGCGGCGAAATCACGAGCCTGTGGGATAAAGAGGCTCATCGGGAAGTGGTCAAGCCGGGCGAAGCCGCGAACCGCTTCCACTTCTTCCATGACCGTCCGACGCTGTGGGACGCATGGGATATCGATACCCGTTACGAGGAGCAATTGGCCGGAGAGGCGGAGCTGATCGAGAAGAAGCTGGTGCATGCGGGTGAGGTACAGGATGTGCTGCGTTTCCGATGGCGCATCCATAACTCGGAGATCATGCAGGACATGATTTTTTATCATCATGACCGGCGGATCGACTTCAAGACGTTTGTCAGTTGGAATGAATCACATAAACTGCTGAAAGTCGGCTTCCCGATCGGGGTCGTTGCCGATAAGGCTACTTATGAGATTCCGTTCGGAACCATCGAGAGACCGACCCATCGCAATACAAGCTGGGAGCAGGCGCAATATGAAGTCTGCGGCCACCGTTTCGCGGATGTGTCGGAGCATGGATACGGCGTCAGCCTTATCAACGACTGCAAGTACGGGTATGACATTCAGGATAGCACCATCCGGTTGTCGCTGCTGCGCGCGCCGAAATGGCCGGATGTCACGGCGGATTTGGGAGAGCATGAGTTCACGTATTCCCTGTATCCGCATAACGGAGACTGGAGAAGCGCCGGAATCGTCCGTAAAGCAGCCGAGCTTAATCATGAGCTTCCATGCGTAAGAACAAGCTCGAATAAAGGTTCTCGGCCTGCTGTTCAATCGTTTATTCCGTTCGAGAGCCACCATGTCATTCTGGATACGGTTAAACCGGCAGAAGACGGTTCAGGGTATATCCTTCGGATGTATGAATCCGCCGGGGGCAGAGGCGAAGCTGCACTGAGCTGGCCTTATCCTTATGAGAGCATCCATTTATCCAACGCCTTGGAAGAAGAACTCGAACAACTGGATATCGCGGAAGGAAGGTTAACCCTTCCATTCTTGCCGTATGAGATCAAAACCATCAAATTGACTACACATCATACTTAATCAAAGGAGCCAGAACAACCATGGAACAATTCAGACTCCCCAAAATACCAATGCCGGAGCTTGAGCTGCCGCAATCGATTCAGGCGGTTCTGCAAGAGGCTGAAGAAAAGCTTGCGCACCGTCCGAAGCTGCTTCAGCTGTTCAAGAACTGTTTCCCGAACACGCTGGAGACAACAACCAAACTGATGGAGGATGGCACGACATTTGTGATTACCGGTGATATTCCGGCCATGTGGCTGCGCGATTCGGTAGAACAGGTGATCCATTACATTCCGTTTGCAAAAAATGATCCGCAGCTGCAGCGGATTTTAAGCGGATTGATCAAACGCCATTTTCAATATATTCATATCGATCCTTATGCCAATGCCTTTAATGAATCGGCGAATGACTGGCATTGGAACACAACCGACGAAACCGAAATGTCCCCATGGGTATGGGAGCGCAAGTTTGAGATTGATTCGCTATGCTTCTCCGTTCGCCTGGCTTACCTGTACTGGAAGGAAACCGGCCTGACGGATGTGTTTGACGCCAACTTCAAGTCGGCTATGATCAAGATCATCGAGCTGTTTAAAACCGAGCAGCACCATCTCGAGAAATCGCCTTACCGTTTCACGCGGGATAACGGAATTCCAACGGATTCCTTGCGCAATAACGGGCTCGGCATGCCGGTGAATTATACGGGCATGATTTGGTCCGGCTTCCGTTCAAGCGATGACGCTTGCGATTTCCACTACAATATTCCAGGCAACATGTTTGCCGTTGTCGCTCTTCGTCAAATGCAGGAATTCGCGGAATGGGTATTCCGGGATATGAAGCTGCTGGATGAACTGAAGCGTCTCGAAGCCGACGTGGATCATGGGATTCAGTTGTACGGCATTTACCGCCATCCGGAGTTTGGACCGATCTACGCCTATGAAACGGACGGATACGGAAATTACTGTTTGATGGATGATGCGGGAACACCTGGTTTGATGTCCATTCCTTATCTGGGGTACTGCTCTGCCGATGATCCGATCTACCAAAACACCAGACGGTTTGCACTCAGTAAAGAAAATCCTTTCTATTACGAGGGCGCTGTTGCCAAAGGCATCGGCAGTCCGCATACGCCGCCGGATTATATTTGGCATATGGCCTTGTCCATGCAGGGAATTACGGCACAGACGGCAGAAGAGAAGCTGGAGATGATTGCATTGCTGGAAGCGACCGATGCGGATACCGGATTTATGCATGAAGGTTTCCATGCCGACGATCCGAAAGTCTTCACCAGATCTTGGTTTGCCTGGTCCAACAGCCTCTTCTCGCAATTGGTGTACCAGGCGATGAAAGCAGGGATTCTATGAGCGGGCGCCTGATTGTATTCTATGATCCGTCCTTTCCGGCAGCAGAAGCTGCCGGTTTGCCGGCTAGCGTCGCGGCTCTGAATGCATTCGATGCGGTGTACGGCGCCGAGGACCTCGCTGAAGCGCTGGCATCGTCAGGCGGACAAGGTGCAACCTTTGTCAATTTGCACGCGCCTTATTTTCCGAAATCCGCCTGGAGAGCGATTCTGGACTTTCTGAGAAACGGCGGCGGCTTGGTCAGCGTTGGCGGCGCACCCTTCAAGCGTCCTGTCCGTAAGGAGGACGGCGCTTGGGTGGTGGAGCACGAACAGACGGCGTACCACCAGCAGCTTCATATTCATGAGGTGCTGCCCGTGGACAGCGGGCGCGTCGACCATTTGATAGCAAGCGACGTGATACCGCTGATGGAGAGCAGCCGGGAGCGATTATCCATCAGCGATACGTGGAACCTGGTTCCGCATGTTACCAAAAGCAGTGACCTGCCGCATCAGATGGGATCGGCAGGACCGATGGATACCCGGATTTATCCGCTTCTTAAGGGGAGCACGGCGAAGGGGAGAGAAGTCGCCGCTCCGGTTGTTCTATGGGAAAACGTCGGCGGACCTTTCTTGGGCGGACGCTGGCTGTTTGTGAATCAGCCTCTCTCGACCTCTTTCTGGGAACAGGGTGGCGGAGAAGAGGTCCGCAGCTGGGCGGCATTCTGCGCGAAGGGGATTACCGAGCTGTGGATCAAGCCGAATTATGCGGCCTACGAGTCCGGTGAGCGTGCGATCCTGACCCTGCAGGCACAACGGCTTGGCCGGAATCTGCCCGTACAAGAGCCGCAGAGCTGGACGTTCCGCATCTCCGTCAAGCACGACCAAGATGACTCCTTATCATGGCATCATTCCGTGACGGTCGATGTGACCGGACAATTTCATGTAGAGCGTATTCCGGTTATGCTGGATATCAAGCCGGGATCCTATCGCGTGGTGTGCGAGGCCGAAGGACCGGATGGGGAAATCCGCAGACTGAGACAAGGGTTCTGGGGAGCAGATCCCGAGCTTTTGCAGGCGGGTACGCCCGTAACCTGCAATCGGGATTACTTCATCAAGGACGGTCGCCCGCTGCCTGTTGTCGGGATGACTTACATGACGTCGGATGTCGCGCGTAAGTTCCTGTTCCTTCCGAATACGGATGTATGGGATCGCGATATGGCGCAAATGCGTAATGCCGGCATCAACTGGATCCGTACCGGTATCTGGACCGCATACCGCAATATCATGCAGGTGGACGGGCATGCATCCGAAGAGGTTTTGCGTTCGATCGACGCCTTCCTGTTAACCGCGAAAAAGCATGATTTGCAGGTAACATTCACCTTCTTCTCCTTCACGCCGGAGACTTGGGAAGGCCAAAATCCTTACCTCGACCCTCGAAGCGTGGAAGCGCAGAAGCGTTTCATACGTTCCATCATTACTAGACATAAAGATACGAAGAATGTGGACTGGGATCTGATTAACGAACCATCCATGTTCGATCCGCCGCAGATTTTCTCGGACGGTCCGCGCTCCGCGAAGGATCCATTTGAGAGACAAGCTTATATCGACTGGCTGAAAAAGCGTCATGGTTCGATTGAACGTTTGCAGGAACGCTGGAATATGACAGCGGATCAGCTGCCGGGTTTTGACTCCGTGGTTCCTCCGGAGCCTCAAGTCATTAATTTTGACGTTCAAGACATGCATCAAGGGAAAAAAGGCGCGCAATGGCTCGATTATGTCCTGTTCTCCATGGACATGCATAACCGTTGGGCCAAGGAATTATATGATGATATCAAAGAGGTATGCCCGGATCATATGGTTACAGTCGGACAGGACGAGGCGCTTGGCGCACAGCGTCCATCTCCGTTCTTCTATGCCGAAGCCGTAGATTATACGACGGTCCATTCCTGGTGGTTCAACGACTATTTGATCTGGGACGGCATCTTTGCCAAAACGCCGGATAAACCGAACCTGATTCAGGAAACGGGCATCATGTACGTGGAAACGCCGGACGGCCGGGCGAAGCGGAGCGAAGCCGAGCTTCGGAACCTGCTGGAGCGCAAGTATGCTTACGCTTTCTCCACAGGGGGCGCAGGAGCCATTCATTGGATCTGGAACACGAATTTCTACATGGATAATGCCAATGAATCGCATATCGGAGCCGTCCGCGCTGACGGCACGGAGAAGCCGGAAGCGGATGTGTCGTATGATTTCGGCGCCTTCATGGAAGGCATCCGGGACATGTTTAAAGGCCGGAAGCTGGAAGAGACCGCGGTCATTTTCCCTTATTCCAACGATTTCTCTAACCGGAAGCTTGCTTTTGAAGCAACGACGAAGGCGACGCGGGCGCTTGCTTACGAGCTGAACGTGCCATTCCGTGCTGTCGGAGAGTATGATTTAAGCTCGCTGCGTAACCAACCGGTGAAGTTCATTATTTTGCCGAGCGCGCACAATGTAGATGACCAGGCTTTTGCTGAGCTGATGGATATCGTGAAGGAAACGGGAGCTACGCTCCTCCTGACAGGTCCTATTGGTCTGGATGCATATTGGCATCCGGTCGATCGAATGACGGAGGAACTGGGCGAGCGGAAGCTGGCGAATGTGCGCCGGGAAGAAAGCTTGCGCATTGGGGAACGCGCTTGGTCTGCATCGTATGGTCATCGGAAGATTGCCGAGCTGAGCAAAGAAATTCCGGCAGGCAGCGGGGCGAAACCGGCCGATGCAGCCGGCGACTCCATCGTGGACGTGAAGCTTGGGGCAGGACGTCTTCTCTGGAGCCCGCTTCCTGTAGAATTAAATGATCGAATCGACACCATCGCGGCTTTATATCGGTATGCTTTGGAGCTATCTGCTGCCGATACAGGGCTGATCTGGAATCAAGGCGGAGAACATTCCGGCGTTTATGGACGCAAGGTAACGTTTGAAGAAGGAGCTCTCTTCGTATTCGGCTCGGAGCAATCATGGGATACGAACGTTGAGGTGAAGGATCCTTCAACAGGCCTCATCTATTCATTCGTTCTGGAAGCGGATCGTTCAGTCTTGTTCGCAGTAGATGCGAGCGGTGACCTGTTATCGGTGTACCGTCCGGATGAGGTCGAAATCACGGTATCGAAGGGCTAACATAAGGGGGACTTAGCAGAGATGGATCAATCCAGAAAAGCACATATTATTTCGCATACTCACTGGGACCGCGAGTGGTATTTACCGTATGAAAAGCACCATGTGCGGCTGATCGAGCTCATGGACAGCTTGCTTGAGACGATGGAGAAGGACTCGGAATACCGCAGCTTTTTCCTTGATGGCCAGACGATTATTATCGAAGATTACTTGCAGGTGAGACCGGAGAAGAAAGAGCAGCTTGAGAAGCTGATCTCGGATGGACGCATCATTATCGGTCCGTGGTACATTCTGCAGGATGCCTATCTGACAAGCAGTGAAGCCAACGTGAGAAATATGCAGATCGGGCACCAGGATGCCGAGCGTTATGGCACGGTTGCCAAAATCGGTTATTTCCCGGACACATTTGGACTTACGGGCCAAATTCCGCAGTTGATGCTGCAGTCCGGCATTGATAATGCCTTCTTTGGCCGGGGCGTGAAGCCAACGGGCTTTAACAATACCGTCTCCGACAGCGGCTATGAGTCCTCATTCTCAGAGCTGATGTGGGAAGGTCCGGACGGCTCCAAGGTGCTGGGCATCCTGTTTGCCAACTGGTACAGTAACGGTAACGAGGTTCCCGTTGATGAAGCGGAAGCGAAGGCATTCTGGGACCGCAAGCTGGCGGATGCCGAGAAGTATGCTTCCACGCCTGAGCTGCTCTATATGAACGGGTGTGACCATCAGCCGATACAGACCGATCTTCCGGAAGGCATCCGTACAGCGAAGAAGCTGTATCCGGATACGGAGTTTATTCATTCCAATTTTGACGATTACCTGAAAGCCGTTCGCGAGAAGCTGCCGCAGGATCTTTCCTCCGTAAAAGGAGAGCTGCGCAGCCAGCGTACCGATGGATGGGGAACGCTCGTGAATACCGCTTCGGCACGCGTATACCTGAAGCAGATGAACCAGCGCGGTCAGACCATACTGGAAAAAGTGGCCGAGCCGCTTGCATCCTACGCCAGTCTGCTGGGCAAAGAGTATCCGCATCATCTGTTCACCTATGCGTGGAAGACGCTGATGCAGAATCATCCGCATGACAGCATTTGCGGCTGCAGCGTGGACGAAGTTCACCGCGAGATGGTTACCCGCTTTGAGAAAAGCGCACACGTGGCCGAAAATATCGTGGACGACAGCGTTCGCGTCATTGCAGATGCAGTTGACACGACCGCCTTCGATCAGTGGGGATCCGATCCGCTGCCGCTTGTTGTATTCAATACGACAGGATGGAGCCGCAGCGGTACGGTCAGCATCGAGCTGGACGCGAAACGGCTTTATTTCCGGGAAGGTTACTCTTTGGAGGAAACCAGCCGCCGAATGAAGGAAATCGATTTGTCCGGCCGTGTGCTGGTTAACGCTCAAGGTCAAGCTGTACCTTGCACCGTTGAGGATCTGGGTCTTCAGTTCGGGTACGATCTGCCGGACGACCGTTTCCGCCAGCCGTATATGTGCCGCCGTGTGAGACTTACCTTCGAGGCAAGCGCGATTCCTGCAATGGGCTTGACCACGTATGCTTGGGTGAAGAGCGATGTGAAGCCTGCCGAGGTAGAATCCTTAATCAGCAAGGCCAATGTGATGGAGAATGAGCTGATCAAGGTCGAGATCCAAGGAGACGGCTCCTTCTCCTTGACGGATAAAAAGAACGGACAAGTATACCGCGATCTGGGCGTCTATGAAAATACCGGAGATATCGGTAACGAATATATGTACAAACAGCCGGATGGCGAAGCTGCATTGACTACGAAAGGCCAAACCGCCCAAATTTCGGTTCTGGAAGATACGCCTTACCGCGCGTCCATTGAAATCGTTCATAACTGGTCCATTCCGGCTATGGCGGACAGCAAGCTGGATGAAGAGCAGCATGAGCTCGTATATTATCCGAACCGCAAAGCGCAAAGATCGAGCGAGATGGTGCCAATGCGCATTCGTACCGTGGTCAGTCTGAACCGCAGCGGCAAAGGAGTGGAGATCGAAGCCACGATGGATAATCAGGCGAAGGATCATCGGGTGCGCGCATTGTTCCCAACGGATCTGCAGGCATCGTCCCATAACGTGGATTCCATGTTTGAAGTGGCGACACGGGATAACGAACCTGCTGCCGAATGGGAGAACCCGAGCTATACGGCTCACCAACAGGCTTTCGTTGACGTTACGACAGCTACTGCAGGATTGACGGTGGCTAACCAGGGCTTGAATGAATATGAAGTCCTGCGTGACGGCCGGAATACCATCGCTGTTACATTGCTTCGTTCCGTAGGCGAGCTCGGGGATTGGGGGTACTTCCCTACGCCTGAAGCTCAGTGCATCGGCGTTCATACGGTACGTATGGAGGTCATTCCGCATCAAGGCGACGGCATGAAGTCAGGCGCATACGCGGAGGCTTACCAGTTCCAGATCCCATGGACGGTTGCACAGACCGGAGTCCATGCCGGGGCTGTCGCATCGACATCTGCACCGCTTGAATGGAGCCATGAAGAACTTGCGTTCTCTTCCCTGAAGGTGAATCCGAAGACCGGTGATCTGATGCTGCGCTGGTTCAATATGGCAGGCACGGATACAGAGCTGAAGCTGAAATCTTCTCTACCTTCCCAGGGCGTTTATAAGAGCTCTATTCTGGAAGTAGAGGGAGCGGTTCAAAGCTTTGATGATCAAGAAAGCTTCACGCTGGCGGTTAAGCCTCACGAAATCGTGACACTGGGCGTTAAAGTTTCGGTCAAGTAAGCATTTATTATCTAGCACTGGGAATGATGAACGTCCCAGCCCAGTAAAGCCCGATTCCGAGATTACAGGGATCGGGCTTTGCTGTCTTGCATAATGATAGGCAGCATCTCAAAAATGGGATAGTGGATAATGGAGGAATGACATGAAGATTCATTTTGATAACCTGCCGGGGAAATTGCTTGAAGGGATCAGCGAACTCTCGGAAATATTGGACATCCGAATCACAGAGGGAGAGGGCTTACAAATTCGGGCCATTCAAGCGAAAGGACCGATTCAGGTGTCATTGAAGGATGGGCAGGGGACGATCCGTTACCAAGAAACCATACACTTTTTCCGTGCCATGGGTGTGTTTCTGGAGCAGGCCAGGGAGCGAGCGCAATTCGAACTAACGGAGGAACCGAAGTTCGACTTTAACGGCACGATGCTCGACGTTTCGCGCAATGGCGTTCTCAAGGTCCCGGTGATCAAGCAGTTTATCCGTTACATGGCCCTGATGGGGCTGAACGGGCTGATGATGTATACGGAGGATACCTATGAGGTGGAAGAGCAGCCCTACTTTGGATACATGCGCGGCCGGTACACGGCTTCGGAAATGAAGGAATGTGACGATTACGCAGAGCTGTTCGGCATCGAGATGATTCCGTGCATTCAGACACTGGGGCATTTGCAGCAAGCGCTGAAATGGGGGTATGCCGCGGATATCAAGGATCATCCCGATATTTTGCTTGCAGGCGAGCCGAAGACGTATGCTTTTATCGAGCAGATGATCACCGCTGCATCCGGCATGTTCCGTTCCAAACGAATTCATATCGGAATGGACGAGGCGTTTCAGGTCGGCCTTGGGAAGTATTTAAAGCTGAATGGAAATCAGGACCGGTTTCAGATCATGAATGATCATGTCAGTCGAGTGCTGGCCATCACCGAGCGTCTCGGACTCCAGCCGATGATCTGGAGCGACATGTACTTTAATTTGCTGGCCAACGATTATCAGGGGGCGCTGTACAACGTGGACGCGGATTTCTCGGACGATAACATGAGCCGCATTCCCAAAGGCGTTCAATTCGTGTACTGGGATTACGGACGTAGGGATGAACAGGGTTATGAGCGGCTGTATGAGAAGCATATGAAGCTGGGCTCCAAGCCGATTTTTGCAGGCGGCATTCATATGTGGAACAGCATCAGTCCGAACAACGGCAAGACGTGGATGACCAGCCATCCTGCCCTGCGCGCCGCCAAAACGAAAGGAATCCGCGAAGTCATCGCCACCGCCTGGGGGGATAACGGCAACGAAACCAACCACCTGGTCGTTCTTGCGGGCCTGCAGCTGTTTGCCGAGCATGGGTACGGAGACGATATCAGTGACGAGCTTCTGGGAAGACGGCTTGCGGCTTGCACGGGCATCGATCTGTTCGGATCGCTGAACACGCTGAAATATATGGATGAGGTTCCCGGCGTATCGGAGGGAAACCAATGGATGGCCAATCCCTCGAAGTATTTGCTGTGGCAGGATCCTTTGCTGGGACTGCTGGACAAGCATGTTGAAGGTGAAGCGGAATCTGTGCTGCCTGGACATTATGCCGAGCTGGAGAAGCAATGGAGGCACTGTAAGGAGCAGTTTCCGGCACCGTTTAGCCGCTTGTATGATTTTTATGAAAAATTGGCGTCGGCACTCATTATCAAAAGCACGTTGGGCGTTACACTCAGAAGGCTGTACCAGTCAGGAGAAAAGGAGTTGCTGGCCGAACTTGCTAACGCCGCAGCTTCCCCGTTGTCCGCATTAAAGCAGCGCATCGAGACATTGCGCATTTCGCACCGGGCGCTTTGGATGGACACGTACAAGCCATTTGGCTGGGAAGTGCTGGATCTCCGCTACGGAGGACTGTTAGCACGAATCTCCTCCACGAGGGACCGGCTTGCGGATTATGTGGAGGGACGTATCGAAGAGATTGAGGAGCTTGAGGTGGACCGGCTGCTGTTCGATCAGAATGGTCTTACCGACAAGCCGCTGGAGGTTAACGTGACCTATCAAGCTGCCGTGACCGCATCCTGTTTTCTATAATGAAGAAGCTGCTCTTCCTAGGTCTTTAGCGGACGGTTGGAGGGCAGCTCTTTATTTTACTCGGCTTAATTATTGATTCTTCTCTTGGATCTGGTCTTTCTCGTAAGCAATCAGGGTGATGTCTTTGCCTGTAAGCTCGGCAATCTTGGTCTCAGCGTCTTCAATCGCCTTCAAGGTACCTTCATTCCCATTGAGTGAGGCGATTTTATATTCCTCCGAATGGATGTCCATGGTAAACTCCCCCCTTAGATGGTTAATTCATGTTATATAATGTATAAGGTATCCTTTAGAATAAAGTTACATACCTGGGGGTGTGATTCATGATTCAATTTGAAGGGCTGCACCATGTTAGCTTGGCGGTTCGCGATCTGAAGAAAGCAAAGGTGTTTTATTCGGAGGTGCTGAAGTTTCAGGAGCTGCCGCGCCCACCGTTTGCCTCCAAGGGTGTCTGGTACGCTGTCGGAGACCAGCAGCTCCATCTGCTGGAGCATCCGATCAGTGATACGCTGCGGGAGCGTGGGATCGATACGACGGACGGGCATTTCTCGATCTGGGTGAAAAGTTACCGCGAAACGAAGGAATGGCTGGACCGAATGGACGTTGAGTATGTAGCTAATCCCGACAGCGTTGCTGGCTTTGCGCAAATTTTCGTGCTGGATCCAGACCGCAATATTATTGAATTCGGAGCGGAGTATGGATCGTAAACGTCAAATTTTAAAAAAGCCAGACACATAAACGTGTTTGGCTTTTTGCTCTTATTTTTGGATGAGGACGGGGGTGTTCATTTTCACCTTGTCGTAGAGCCAGCGAACGTCTTTATTATGCATCCGTATACAACCTGCCGACACGTACTTGCCGATCGAATTCGCGTTGTTGTTTCCATGAATGGCGTACGCGTAGCTAACTCTGCCGTTCACTTTCACATTAATGCCGAGCCAGCGGTCCCCAAGCGGATTACGCGGGTCTCCTCCCTTGATGCCTTCCTTGTAGTAAGGTCTGTTCTTCACTTTTTCGTGGATTTTGAACAGGCCTTCCGGCGTATAGGAGGGCTTTTTGCCTGTGGCGACGGGAAACGTTTTTATGACCTTGCCTTTTTCGTAATACGTCAGTTTGTTGGTGGATTTATCAATGACGATAAACTGTGCGTACTTGGTGTACTTACTGTCCAGCTTCTGTCCGGTAGCGCCTTGGGATACGGCGGGGAAAAAGAAAACCAGCAGTAAGGTGAAGATCAGTATGCGGCTAATGCCCTTAATGATGTCCGATCACCTCTTTTCGTTCTCCCCCATATATATGCAGCTATTCGCGAATGTTGACGGAAATGTGCATAAGCCGAAAAATAGAACAAGTTGTTTTCAAAGAGAAATATAAGGAGGGGGAAGGAACATTCTATCTAACATGGATCGTGGCTTGGCTGTACACAAATACCTCCTGAAGGGATTTCTTCAAGAGGCTTTTCGTGTTTACTACGGATGTCTCTTGAAAACGACATTAATGTCGTTTATGATGAAATGAGTTAAAAAAACGACACTGATGTCGTTTATGATGAGGTGAAGTTCGTGGAATCGATATTCATGATAAAGGTCGGGGGAGGAATGACTTATGTGTCCACGGGTTAGTGAGGAATACAAACGGGAGAAGAAACTTGAAATATTGACGGCAGCCAGACGGGTCTTTATCAGAAAGGGCTATACCCGCACGGTGATGCAGGACATTATGGATGAAGCGGGTATGTCCCGGGGGGCCGTTTATGCGTATTTTGATAATGTGGAGCATGTTTTTATAGAGGTCCTGCGTTTTGATGACCAAGAGACGCTCCGTTTTTTTGAACCGGATCCGCAGTATCCGATATGGAATCAGTTGATGGACTGGGTTCGGAAACAGCAGGGTGATATTTCGCTAATCCAGCATTCGCTTGTATTGGCCAGGGCTGAATTTTTCCTGTCTTCCTCTTATGTTCATGCCAAGAAGGATTATCCCTATTTAACCGAACGTTATCAGCTGACCGTTGAGGCCATGGGCCGGGTCATTCGGAAGGGGCGGGAGCAAGGGGAGTTTCGGCCCCGATTGGAACCGGAAGCCATAGCGCGGTATATGATCTCGTTTCTGAACGGGCTCATGCTGGATACCTTCCAGCTCGGACCGACGGTGACTTGCGTGCCGGAGCAGCTGGAAACGTTTATTCAATCTCTCTGCGCAATGTTAAATCCTATAACAATAGAATTATGATTATAGAAAGGGTGCTTTTTGAATGCTATTTGATTCTGCTAGATTGACTTGTCGAAAAATGACGTTGAATGACGCGGAGCTGTATCATACTTGGCGGAATGATCTCGAAGTGATGCAATCCACCAGTCCCTGCCTGGATGCTTATCAACTGGAGGAAACAAAGGACTTCGTTCAGCATGTGATCCTGGGCTCTTCCTCCTCGAAGAGCTATCTGATCCTGTTGAAGGAAACGGGCAGACCGATCGGCATTATGTCATTGATTCATATCGATACCAAGAACCGGAATGCGGAGTGTATCATCGACATTGGCGAAAAGACCTATTGGGGCAAAGGGTATGGTTTTGAAGCGATGACGCTTTTGCTCGATTATGCTTTTTTGGAGCTGAATCTGCACAGGGTGAACTTACGGGTATTTTCCTTCAACCATAAAGCAATTAAGCTGTATGAAAAAATCGGATTTGTCCACGAAGGCAGCTCCAGACAAAGTTTGTATCGGAATGGCGTCTGGCATGACATCGTGCATATGGGGATACTGCAGAGCGAGTATGCGTCAAAAGGTTGATTTTCCTTCACTTCCATAATAAGGTAGGTATGTGAAGACAATGAGAGAATGGGAGAATGGGAGAATAATATCATGTCCGAAAATGAAGTGTTATTGATTCAAGACCTGCGCATGAAATATGATAACCGATATGTATTGAACGGGATTGATCTGAAGGTCAACCGCGGTGAGATGATAGGATATATCGGTCCGAACGGGGCGGGGAAGAGCACGACGGTAAAAATTATGCTCGGGCTGGTTGAGGGGTACACGGGGACCGTCCGCATATTCGGTCAGGATATTTCCGACGGGAATATCGATTATAAACGGAGAATCGGATATGTCCCCGAGGTGGCGGAATTGTACGATCAGTTAACCGCTGCCGAGTATTTGACTTTTATAGGCGAGTTGTACGGACTTACATATGATGCAGCGGATTATAAGGCGAAGCAATTGATGGACTGTTTTGACATGGAAAAGGCCTATCACTCACGGATCGCTACCTTTTCAAAAGGAATGCGGCAAAAGGTGCTCCTGATCTCGAGCCTGCTGCATGACCCTGATCTATTGTTTTTGGATGAGCCCTTAAGCGGGCTGGATGCGAACAGCGTGATGGTGGTCAAGGAAGTATTGGCCCAGCTCTCGGCCCAGGGAAAGACGATTTTTTATTCCTCACATATCATGGACGTTGTTGAGAAAATCAGCAGCCGGATCATCCTGCTCGCTGACAGCCGGGTGGTGGCGGACGGAACATTCAAAGAACTGCAGCAGCATTCCCATGAGGGGTCGCTGGAAGAGGTGTTCAATCAGCTGACGGGCTTCAATGACCATGCCAGCATCGCTGAACGGTTCGTATCGATCGTTCGGGAGGGAAGTTGACATGGCCGGATCGGAATCATCATTTCGAATGCTGAAGCTGTTGGATCGATTTCAAGGGGTAATCTCGAGAATGGGCGTTGACTATGAAACGCTGCGTCGGATCCTGCATGTCAAGCTGCTCATGGACTCGAGGCGGGCACCCGTCATATTATCTTCAAACAGCCGGAAGGCGGAAGAACAGGACAAGAATCTGTTTGTCAGCTCCCTCTGGTTGTATGGCTTAATCGGGCTTGTCCTGACTCCGTTTGTGTTCTGGAGCGATCCGGAATATCTGATGCCGATGAGCATCCTGTCCGCCATCCTCATGTTCCTGATCATGACCTCCATGATTTCGGATTTCTCATCCGTGCTGCTGGATGTGCGCGATCGCAGCATTTTGATGACGAAACCGGTCGACGGCCGCACGGTCGGATTGGCTAGATCGATTCATGCCGGCATTTATTTGCTGCTGCTGACCGGGGCGCTATTAGCAGGTTCGCTGGTCGTTGGATTGATCAAGCATGGCGTGCTGTTTTTACTGATATATATTCTGGAGTTAATTTTGATGAATATGCTCATTCTGGTGAGCACCTCCTTGGTTTATCTGTTGCTGCTCAAGTATTGGGATGGAGAGAAGCTGAAGGATCTGATTAATTATGTACAGATTGGACTTTCGGCCATGCTTGCCATCGGCTATCAGTTCGTGATCCGTTCGTTTGATCTGATCGATTTCAATTTGGTATTTACGCCGGCCTGGTGGCAGGTTCTGCTTCCGCCCGTCTGGTTTGCGGCTCCATTTGAATGGATGTTCGGCGAGGGGAGCGGGTGGCTGATGGTTCTCTCCTTACTGGCCATGTTCGTTCCGATTCTGCTCATGATGGTGTACCTCCGTTATATTCCATCCTTCGAGCAGTATCTGGAAAAGCTGGCTCACAGCGAAGCGGGAAAAGGGCGAGAGCGCGGACGGTTTGACAGGTTATTGGCCAAAATCGTAAGCCGTTCGCGTACAGAGCAGGCATGTTTTCGGTTATCTGCCAGCATGTTGAAGAACGAGAGAGAATTCAAGCTGAAGGTGTATCCTACACTCGGATTGTCCGTACTGCTGCCCTATTTGTTCTTTTTCTCCACGATCCGCAACTCCTCTCTGACGGAAATCGGCAGGGGATCGTCGTACTATGTGCTGCAGGTCATGCTCATCATGATTGTAACGGTCGTGATGATGCTGAAATTCTCAGGGAAGCCCAAGGCTTTCTGGTTGTTTGGGGCAGCCCCGATGTCAAACATGAGTCCCTTATACCAAGGTGCTTTAAAGGCTTTTGCTATAAAAATGTTCCTACCGTTGTTCGCTGTGAATGCGATTCTATTCCTGATCCTGTTCGGTATCCGGATTTTCCCGGATGTTCTCATCATATTCCTTACCGGCTTGGTGTTGATTCCTCTAACAGCCAAGGCAGTTCTGCGCAATCCGCCGTTCTCTCAAGCGTTTCATATGGCTCAGCAGAAAGACGGCTGGTGGGTGCTGCTATTCATGATTGTAGTGGGTGGATTATGCGGTTTGCATTATGTAAGCAGCACGTTTCCCTATGGTATGTTGGCATATATCCTACTGCTGCTCGTTGCCAATGGCTTGGCATGGACCAAGCTGTATAGGTAAGTTGGGGAATGGCAGGAAGAGCAGAGGGAAGATGAGGGGGTGCTAACAAGAAGGGGCACCAACCTCTTTAGATGGTCGTGGATGGAGAAGGGAAGGGGCAGTTGATGGCGATGCCTCTTCTTTGATTTTTTTAGATAATTGTATTTTTGCATGTTATAGCAGTTGAATAAGAATGTATGTTCGTATATAATGGAATTATAGCAAATTAACTTCCTATTTCACTCTTCACCTCATAGATCCATGATGGATTCCCCCACTTATGTATTTTATTACCTGTTGTTATGCCTTCCAGGCCTTATATAATCGAATTAGATGATGTCAGGATGTTAAATGGTAGAAACTGAGTTTATTCTGGCTTAGTCATATTCACAAGGTCGTGGATTCTTGATAACTAAAGCTTGGTTTTCGTTTGGTATATGGAACGTTGCAAGTGGTTGGTGTATAAGTTCTAAGCTGTTCTGTTTTAGAATTTTTGAGCCAAGCCGGAGCTATAAACGACGTTTAAAGTTTGGCATTTTCCATCACAGTTTCCAGACATATAAGAAGTGGCAGGCGCCATCGGAATTGACCTCAAGAATATGCATCATTTAGAACGACTCGATAGAAAACTGAGGGTCTGTCGGTATACCGTTTCTTTATGGACGATATACACACCAGTGTAATCAGGATAAATCGGGAAGTGGCGTAGTACACATTTAACCATTTCTTAGGGTGTAGGGAGGAAAGCTTTGAATGGAAGTTATTTGGTTTATGGTGTTTTCAACATTTGAAACACTGGCGATTTATTCACTAATCATGTCATTGCTTAGATTTAAGACAACAGAATACATATGGCAGGCGTTGATTGTCATGATACTTGCCAACTTACAAAGCTTCATTATGCGCAACGAGCTGCAATTGGATTTTCTCGCCCCTCTCATTACCGTGCTGATCTTCGTTTTCTTATTTTCTGCCATTATTAAGATTCCAGTTATCTGGTCGGCGATATGTACCATTATTGGATACATGCTTTATGCGTTGGTACAGACGGCCTATTTGACAACGATATTCGGATCGATTGACTCCATTCAGACCGATCATGCCAATGGTTATATTCTTCAAATCCTGTCAGGAGCGACAGGACTTTTGATATCCTGGATTATGTACAGATTTGGTATTGGGTTTAAGTATGATCTGGAAAAGCTGCGCATTAAATTTGAACATGTTCTACTGATCGCTTTGATTATCGTGGTGCTGATATTAATTGCGATTCTATTTTACCTCAACCGTTTATGGCTGCATCTTCTCTTCTTTGGAATAACATTTGGAATCTTCTTGTATTATGCCATCAATACAGAGGAGCGAGATTCTTATGATCATAGAAGGAATATCAAAGCGGATAGCGGAGGGGATCAAACGCCAGGTACCCGACCATAAGTCCTCTGTTCCTGTTTTAAGCCATGCCATCGCCATCATTTTAAACGTATTGTTTATTGTGGTCTTCACGCTAGTTATCTCTATATTAACGGGTAACGTGAAGCAGGCTGTTTTAGCCTTGATGGGTTTCGCGATATTAAGGCAATTTTCAGGAGGGTATCACCTTAAGACGGGGGCCGGCTGCATTGCATTCACGACAGCATTATTCACCCTGGTATCTTTTGTAGATTTTGATACCGAAGGTGTGCTCATCCTTAATGCTCTCAGTCTGTTGCTGGTGATGGTGTTCGCTCCCAGCCGAATCGAGAGGCAGTCCCGAATACCGAAGAAGCATTACGCAAAACTCCGCATGATTAGCAGTCTCATTGTTATGTTTAATTTTGGACTTCAGTCCCCAACATTGGCTGTCATATATTTGGTCCAGGCTATTAGTTTATTACGCTGGAAAGGAGGACAAGCTCATGTTATGGATCCACAGGATTAGACATCGGTTGTTTTCTTTTATCGCATCTGCTCTGACGATGGTAGCCGTATTCGTAGTGAATACAGCAAGTCCCGTATTTGTGTACAGCGGAGAGACACCGGAAGAACTTTTGAAATAAGCCATGATCCTATCCGTAAGGGGACTGAGGTACGTTTTAGTTATGATATAGATAAACGATGTATGAATAAGTCGGTTATGGTTTCCGGTACCTTTCTAGGTACCGTTTTTTTATATGGATAAGTGGAAGTTTGGTGTCGTTTGATCTTTCGATGCGTACGTCACTTATGAAAACAAACAAAAGGGGCATTATTTAACACGTTTTTTATATCTACAAGCATTGTGATGTCGTGGGATAGTATCTACTGTTGATGATTTTAGAATTACTGATGCAAGATATTGTTTTTAAGAATGATAACATATTAAATTTACTCACCGATAGCTATTTTAAATTGTGTGTCAGTATTCGACAATTCAGTAATGATATAAAGAAGCAGAAGTAGAGGAACCCTGTCAGCAAAACGCCAGCAGAGGCTTTTCTATGTTTTTGTAAACTGGATTGTATAAGGTTCATTGAAATTATTAAAGCCGTTATCAAGTACTCTAAAATAAATTTTCTCCCCAGGTTTGGCGTTCCAACTAATAGATTCAGGATATCCTCTTCCGTTGCCATTGAGCATATCTATATGGGTCCCTTCACCGTCTGCTTTCATCTTAATAACTCCACGCACTATATCGAAATTGGCAGGTGGCGTTACCATAACAGTGTATGTTAGCGTGTGTGAAATATCAAGATGTAAAAGAATATCAGTTATCAGTTGGCCAACCTTGATCTAACCGTAACATACACCTAACACCGAGTATATAGTGATTTTGGATTACATTGGGATATTATGAACAATAATGGATGTTTCGATTTGTTGATCTACAGATCTATATGTCGAAGTGTGTTAGATTTTGTAAGATCAATCGAGATTTGATCTTTATAATATAGAACAAGCAAAACCCTACCAGCATAATGCTGGCAGGGTGCCATTTTTGTTGATCCAAAATAAAGAATTTTTATACTTGTATTTCAAACCGATTATCGTTGTGATACTGAGCACAGTGTTTCCAATTAGGTTATCACGGCGGTTGGAATTTTTTACCCTGGTCAGGAGGTGAAATTGTTAGAGATTATTCAGGATGGAAAATCGAGGAAAATAGAAGTTTGTTCGTGCTGATAAACAAACCCAGGAGTAGAAGAGATAGGTGGAAAATAGAAACCAGAAACATAAAAAAATATATGGTATTTTTAGCCTCCTTAGCTGATAATTATGATTGTGAACAAACATCAGCTAGGGGGCAATTACTATCAGTAAAGAACAAACGGTAGGAAGTCAGATACAGTTATCGCATAAAAGCAATAACTACAACATCATGCGGTTTTTGGCAGCTGTCTTAGTGATTTTTTCTCATGCTTATCCTCTGACTGCTCATAACGGCGAGTTGTTTTCAAAATTATCGAATGGACAGTGGGATTTAGGATCAATGGCTGTAGCCATATTTTTTACTATCAGCGGCTTTCTAGTAACTCAAAGCTTCGACAAGTCAAATAACTTTTGGACCTTTACTAAATCTAGAGTATTGCGTATTTACCCTGGGTTAATTGCAGCTACGTTTTTTTGTGTTTTTGTTGTTGGTCCCATAGTAACTACTCTGTCTATGAAAGATTATTTAGGCGACGAAAGAACATATGAATACTTAAAAGTGGTTTTCATGTTTCCGATGCATTGGACATTGCCAGGTGTTTTTGAAGATACATTCTCATTTAATAACTCTATTAATGGGTCGTTATGGACAATCCCTTACGAAATTTTGTGTTATGCAATTGTCGCAGTAATCGGAATATTTGGCGCCTTAAAAAGAAAAGAAATTCTTCTGTTTTTATTTGTCTTTTCAATTTACGGTAGACTTTTTTTTAGATCGTATGTCCCAGAAAACATAAGTTGGGTTTATCTCCCATCACTCATTGACTTGTTTCCCTTTTTTGCAAGCGGTATGTTGGTATATTCATATAGGGATAAGATACCATTAAATAAATGGTATGCACTCATATCGTTGGTGTTAATTATCACTAGCATTAAGTTTGGTGGTTTGATCGATGTGTTTACTGTTTGTGGTGGATATCTGATATTTTATCTTTCATACCATAATAAAATTAGATTCCATAATTTTGGGAAGCGCGGTGATTTATCTTATGGTATATACATTTACGCATTTCCTGTACAACAAACAGTAACTTATCTTTGGGGTGCTGGGATACCAGTGATTGCAAACATATTAATTAGTATCCCTGTTGTCCTCGGGCTTGCATTCTTGTCGTGGCATTTTATTGAAAAGCCAGCGATGAAGTTAAAGAATTGGAGTTTTAAAAGCAAGGTAACAAAAGAGGGTTCTGTAGTTGTTTCAAAAGCAAAAACTTTACAGTGAGATTAACCTAAACGTAAGCAGGTCATATGTGGCCTGCTTTTTTTATATGCGTAATAATTTGTTCTATTTAGAGAGAATGGGGGAAAGGGTATGGACGGTGTACAGTCCGAAATGCTAAAAAATCACCAGAGTAGAAACGAAGGTGGACAACATGGATGGAAAATTAGGCAGAGCGATTAATGCTAACGAAACATCAGCAGAAGCACTGGCCTCTGCTAGGTCAGCTCACCATAGATTGAACAAAATTGAGGATGGTAAAAATGGTCTGGCGTACAATGCTCGGTCTACAGCTAATTTTATTGTATCGACATATGTTCAGGTGTTTTCAGATTCGCTTCTATATAACAACAATCGCGTTCATATGCAGCTATAACCAACTGCAATAATATATCGTTCGACATACATACAATCTTCAGCCGATATAGCTTCTAAAAAACTCATTTTACCTACCCTCACTTAATTTTTAGAGCTAATAGTTGCGAATGAAAAAGAAAAGAGCCCTTGCTACGCAAGGGCTCTAGGCTATGATCTGTAGTGGGCTCGAACCACTGACCCCTACCCTGTCAAGGAAGCTTGCTTGTTTGTTTTGAATCGCTTAAAGACCGGGAAAGCCTGTCACACAAGGGTTTTTACAAATCTTATTTTGTTTTTAATAGTCTCGATTTATGTCCTATTGTCTCATGTTGGACCCCAAAGGGACCCCAACGGACCCCAGATTAGATTCTGTCTTCCGTGAAAATTTATCGAATTTACCGGCAGTTCTTTGTTTTACTTTTTTCGTTACATGTACGTAAATATCTGATGTGGTGGAAAGACGTGCATGCCCAATTCGTCTTTGTATGGCGATTAATATTGAGTCGAAGTTACTTTCATCTTCATCTTCTAATAACAATGTCCCCATGCTATGTCTTAAACCATGGAATTTAATATATCGTATATCATGGCGTTTACAAAATCGTTCCCACCAACGAGATGGATGTTTATAGTAATAGGGCTGCCCCTTTCCATTGTGGAAAACAAACTGGCGATCTTCTCCTAACCATTTTGTGCCCAGATGTTTTTTCTCTAAGAGCCACTCCCGATAGTATGTTTTCAATTCGTCTATATACCAATCTGGCATATCAATAGTCCTATATGATGCCGTTGACTTTGGTGCCTTCTCAACAGCTTTCCCATCTTTGGTTAACGGGATATTGTTATCGATTTCAATGTATCCATCTTCAAAATTAACAAACTGCCATTCAAGAGCTATCAGTTCTCCGCGCCGGCATCCGCCAATCATTGATCCGAGAATCAGCAACCTCCATTTTCTGCTTTCTTTATATAACGCATCAACAACTAACTGTGCTTCTTTTTCATCATAGAATTGAGGATTTTTACGCTGTTCTAACATTTTTGTTTTAGCATCTTTTTCTTTTGGTTTAGATAGTCCGTTCATAGGATTTTCTTTTATTACGTTCCACTCATCCGCCCGTGCAAAGATGTTTTTAAGAACTCTATAAATATAACCTATAGTGCTGGCGTCGAGAGGATCCTCACGTCCATCTAAGCGAGATCCGGGTTTTTCTAAATTATTGAGGAAAGTCACGATTTTCATTGCATTGATTTGATCAATACGCATATGCCCGAATGCCGGAATGATTCTTGACTTAATGTGTACTTCGTAAATTTCTAATGTTGTCGGGGAAAGATTTTTAGGATTAGAAGCGTACTTCTCTCTCCATTCGTTTACAAAATCAGAAAATTTCATTTTGCTTGCGTCAATATATGCCCCGGCTTCAACTTCAATTTTGAATTTTAACCACTCTTCATTAAGGTATTGATCAAGCTTTTTTTTCGATTTTAAAATAGCAGGATCCTCAACGGTCACTGTTTTTCTTTTTCTTATTTTTTTTCCGTTCGGCCCTTTGCCAAGGCTTATAGTAAGCCGCCACGAGTTTTCCCCTCTAGGTTCATAGTCTGCCATTTTATCAGCGTCCCCCTATATAATCTTTCATCTCGTAAGGTATGCCAGTTCTGGCGAGTAATGATGCGACAGTGTCGTTCTCATCAAAAGTGACTCCATGAAGTAGAAGATTTACTGCGAATTGGTTGGCCTGTCGTTCTAGTTTTCCTGGTAGGAAAAATGAATGTTCGTCCACAAAAAATTGACTTACACCTTTGTGGAGTCTATCGTGACCTAATTCATGCGCACACACGAACCTTTTCCATTCATCTGATAAATCTTTATGTATACAAATGTAGCGGCGCCTAAGTACTCTGTAGTAAAAACCTCTGGTGTCATCGCCTAAATCTTCAAAGGAAATGGATATATTTAATTCACGTGCTATGGCAAATGGGCAGTTTGTTTTATGCCTTTTTACTAGTTTAGTTGTAATATCTTTCATAGCTGATAACCTCCAGAGGCTTTACTCAGTCGGCTTCCTTTTATTTTTCTTTTTAGCGTCCCAAAACATGGCCTCCATAACTCTCTTTATTTTTTCCTTGTCATCATCAGAAATTGGCACACCGTCAAACATCACCTCAGCATTATCTTCCAGCATATTTTTAAAGTCGCGTTTATCTTTGTAAGTCGCCCACTCAGGGGCGGGGGTGTCAACGCCTATAATGTAGTCCGATGATACTTTGTGTAACGCAGCAAGCTTAGCGATCATTTCAATATCTGGTTTAGCGATATTGTTTTCCCATGAATTGTATCTGGCTCTTTTCACGCCTAGAGCTTCCGCTAATTGATCTTGGGTTAGACCTTTCTTATTTCTTAGTTGTGTTAATCTGTCTCCGATTTTCATGGTTTAGCCTCCTGAAAAATTAATGATAAAAAAATTATCAAAACGGGTTGACGATAATTAAATTATCAAATATAATCAGAAGTACACAAAGGAGGTGTGCATGTGAAGAGAGCAAAAAGAGAACTTTTAAAAAAATGTCGTAAGTCTAAAGGCTCTCAGTCTTTAGTTGCTTCTGAACTTGGAATTTCAACGGTTTACGTTCGTATGATCGAGAATGGAACCTATACTCCTGGCAGGGATTTGATGTTCAAGTTCTCAAATTACTTCGGTGAACCAGTTGAAGAATTATTCCCAGATTTCTTTGATAATCTTAGTCTTGTTTAAGTGTGCCCAAAGCGATAATTTTATTATCTGTTTTGTATTATAATTGATAATAATATTATCGTCAACTAGCGATAGGATTATTCTGGAAATATTTTTTTAACATGAATGATAATTTATTTATCAAAAGTAGGTGAGCGAAATGATCGGTGAGAAAGCTGCTACAGATTTCTTGGAAGCCATTGCTGAAAGAGTAGCGGAGAAGCTTCTCCCTACTATTATTGAACAACTGAAAACTGAGTCAATTGGCAGACCAGATGTAACTATGGACGTGAACGAAGCGGCTCCTTATATCGGGATTTCTCCTGAGATGCTTTATAAACTTTGCGCTAATAAGCTTATACCACACATACCGCTCAGCTCTACTGGTAGGGGTAGACCGAAACTACTGTTTAGCTCAGCCTCGATAGATCATTGGAAGAAAGAACAAGAAAAGATGCATTACAGAAAGGAGAGCCAATATGAGTAAGGTTTTGGACCTAGCAGTGGAAGATGAAGTCATTGATTATTGCGCTAATGAGATATGCGGCAAGGAGATCTTCTTCGGACAGCCGGTGACAAAGATCGGCCATGGACTGGTTTGTTCGGGGAAATGTCTGGTCGAGAAGATCGGCGCCGTAACCATTATCGCAGGAAGGGAGGTGAAACAGGAGAGTGAACAAGAGGTTACGGATCCGCAGCTGTAAGAACCTGATGGAGCTGATCGAGACAACCAAGTCTACGCTGCTTCGGGAAGTGTACCGTCGGCAATACATTAACCTAGCTTCAAGGCTTAAAAAGAAAAATGCAGCTTGAACGGCTTAGGACCCGTCAAACTGCAAAACAAACAATCAGCATATTAAAGCCAGTTTATCACTGGCTGGAAGGAGAAGCAATATGAAAGCTACTGGAATTGTTCGTTATCTTGATTCTCTCGGCCGCGTCGTTGTTTCAAAGGAGCTGCGTCGGGTGCTGGACATCGCCGATGGGAGCCCTATGGAGATCTATAGCGAGGGTGACAAGATCATCCTCAAGAAATATGCTCCGGGCTGCTTCATCTGTGGGGAGACAGAACCCGAAAAATTAAAGCCTTTCCAATCCAAGTTGGTCTGCACAGACTGTATCAAGTCGGTTGTTGAACACTTTGAGCGTTAAGCAAGAACAACTAATTCAATTATCAGGAGGACTTATACATGCCCGTTCAAATTACGATTAACGGCGATAACGCCGCACAAGCAATAGAGGAATTTGCTACATTGTCCGCTGCATTCGGCGGGGCAGCTGCTCCGTCTGCTACCGTTTCGGAAGAGCCTAGACAGCGACCTCGTAAAACCAACGAGGTGAAGAAAGAACAGCCGAAGGAAGAGCCGGTTAAGACAGCCCCCAAAGACGAAGTAGAGACGGACGGCGACACCGAGGAAGTGGATATTCCAACTGTAGTTGAGCTCCGGGCCAAAGCGCAGGAAGTCGGCAAAGATGCTAAGAAGAAGCCGGCCATCAAAGAACTGCTGGGCAAGTTTGAAAGCGCGTCGATATCGGATGTCCCAGAAGAGAAACGGATCGCCTTCATGGCTGAGCTGGAGGCGCTATGACCCAGCCAGCACATGCTGAACGCGCTCACGCCTTATTGGGTGCATCTAAGGCGGATCAGTGGATAAACTGTCCGCCCAGCGCCCGGCTGCAGGAGAGCATCCCAGACAAGCGTAGCGAGTTTGCCGATGAAGGGACCGCGGCCCATGAGCTGTCCGAGTTGATCCTACGCCGGAGGCTAACACCTTGTAATGCGGCTGAGCGAAAACGACTTGATAAGGCCGTGGAAGATTTTAAGAAGAACAACTCCTATTACGGACCGGAAATGGAGGACGCTGTGGCTGCCTATGTGGAGGTCGTAGAGGAGCATTTCATGGCAGCCAAGGCCCGTTCATCTGATGCGGTTATTCTGCTGGAGGAGCGCCTGGACTTTACGGAGTGGGTGCCTGATGGATACGGTACCGGTGACGTTGTGCTCATTTCGGACGGCGTCCTGGAGGTCATAGATCTCAAATACGGAAAGGGCGTACCGGTCAGTGCGATCGGTAACCCTCAGCTCCGGTTGTACGGTCTAGGTGCCTGGTCGAATTGGAATTATCTTTATTCGATCCATGAGGTCAGCATTACGATCGTTCAGCCGCGCCTGGATAGCGTCAGCACCGATACGCTGCCGCTTGGTGAGCTCCTGGATTGGGCTGAGACAGTCGTCAAGCCTGCGGCCGCCCTGGCTGATGCTGGCGAAGGTGAATACAAGGCAGGCGGCCATTGCCGCTGGTGCAAAGTGAAGGGGAACTGTCGTGCTCGGGCCGAGGAGAACATGAAAGCCTTAGCGTATGAATTCCAGGATCCGGCGCTTCTTTCCTTGGATGAGATCGGTTCGGTTCTGGTGGTGGCTGAGCAGCTGAAGGCCTGGGCGAAGGATGTTGAGGATTACGCTTTCGAGCAGGCTAAAACCGGCGTAAAGATTCCATCCTGGAAGCTCGTGGAGGGTCGTAGTAACCGGTCGATCACAGATAAGGACGCCGCGAAGGCTGCGTTGGAGGCCGCTGAGATCGATCCTGATAAGTACCTCAAACCCCAAGAGTTATTTGGTATCGGCGATCTGGAGAAGAAGATCGGTAAGAAGGAGCTGGCAGAAATATTGGACGGCCTGATCGTAAAGCCGCCAGGCAAACCGGTTCTTGTTCCGGAAACCGACAAGCGGCCCGAGCTGAACAGCGTTGAAAATGATTTCGCTAGCGAAGATTTTTCAGATGCTGTGTAAAAGTTGCAAGCATTTACGGTCGAAGAGTGTTGGATATATTTCATCTGTTTACTACTGCGGGCTTGGAAAGGGACAAATCGGGGTGCATCCCTGGAAGGAAAAACCCCATCCAAGTTGCCCGCTCAAAAATAAAACCAATAAAGGAGCTCAAACAAATATGGCAATCGATAATCAATCAACCAAAGTAATTACTGGTAAGGTACGTCTCTCTTACACTCACGTTTTTGAACCGCAAGAGAACGATAGTGGGGATATGAAGTACAGTACGGCGATCTTGATCCCGAAGTCCGATAAGGAGACGCTTCGCAAGATCAAGGCTGCAGTTGACGCTGCTAAGGAGCTCGGAAAGAGTAAATGGGGTGGCAAGATCCCAGCAAACTGCAAGACGCCGCTGCGTGACGGTGACGAGGAACGGCCAGATGATGAAGCGTATGCAGGCCATTACTTCTTGAACGCCTCGAGCAAAAACAAACCGGGGATCGCTAAGCCGATCGGTAAGGATGGAAACGGCAAAACCAAGTTCCAGGAGATCACGGACAGCACTGAAGTGTATTCCGGCTGCTACGCAAAGGTCAGCCTCAACTTCTACCCGTTTGACGCGAAAGGAAACCGTGGCGTCGCTGCAGGGCTTAACAACATCGTGAAGGTGCAGGACGGTGACTTCCTTGGCGGTCGTAGCAGTGTGAATGATGACTTCGCGAATGAGGATTTTGACGACATTGTTGATATTAGCGACGATGACGATTTCTTGAACTAATCATTTTACTTCTTTGGGAGGGGCTTGGATAACAGGCCCCTTTTTATAACCGCAAATACTCTCGATGGTGGGAAAGTGATATGAAACTACTGCAGATTGACCTTGAAACATACAGCAGCGTAGACATTAAAAAATCAGGCGTCTATCCCTACGTTGAGGCTCCTGACTTTGAAATTCTCTTATTTGCTTACGCTTGGGACGACGATCCAGTAACGGTAATCGACTTTACGGATTTCGAAGAACTGCCTGGCGATGTGCTGAAAGCCCTCACCGATCCAGGGATTATCAAGACGGCCTTTAATGCCAACTTCGAACGGACAGCTTTGGCTAAGCATCTAGGTGTGCCGATGCCGCCGGAACAATGGCGATGCTCAAGCGTTCACGCCCTGACCATGGGGCTTCCTGGGGATCTGGACGGCGTGGCCAAGGTCTTGAAGGTTGACCAGCAGAAGGACAGTGCTGGGAAAGCTTTGATCAAGTACTTCTCAACGCCGTGTAAGCCTACGAAGGCGAACGGTGGGAGGACGCGTAACCTTCCGTATCATGCTCCCGAGAAGTGGCAGCAGTACAAGGATTATAACCGCCAAGACGTAGAGGCCGAGCGAGCTGTTCGCAAAGCAATCGAAAAATACGAGATTTCGGACTTTGAACATCAGCTTTGGGCTTTGGACCAGAGAATCAATGATAACGGGATTTATCTTCATCCGGATTTGCCGGCACGGGCTATTGAATGCGATAACGCCTTTAAGGAGAGGACGATCGAGGAGGCCAAGGAGCTCACGGGTCTGGATAATCCGAATAGTCCGGCGCAGCTGAAAGCCTGGCTGGAGGAAGAGGAAGGGATCCAGATCGATGGCCTGACCAAAGACACGATTCCGACTTTGATAAAGGAAGTTAAGAGCGACCGAGCCCGTGACATGCTCAAGCTGCGGCAGCAGCTGGCCAAGACCTCGGTCAAGAAGTACGAAGCCATGGAGCGCGCACGATGCCAGGACGGCCGCGTTAGGGGACTGCTTCAATTCTACGGAGCAAACCGGACGGGGCGCTGGGCGGGCCGACTGGTGCAGGTGCAGAACCTTCCGCAGAACAAGATCCCCGATTTGGAGCTTGCAAGGGACCTTCTGCTGTCCGGGGATTATGGGCTGCTGGAAATGCTGTTTGGGGCACCGCCGTTCGTTTTGTCTCAGCTGATCCGAACGGCCTTCATTCCTTCGCCCGGATCCAGATTCATTATATCGGACTTCTCAGCGATCGAAGCCCGGGTAATAGCCTGGCTTGCCGGCGAGCACTGGCGGCTTGAGGTATTCAAGACTCACGGCAAGATCTACGAGGCTTCTGCGGCGCAGATGTTTAACCTTTCTCTCGAGGAGATCACGAAGGAGTTGCGGCAAAAAGGGAAGATCGCGGAGCTCGCCCTTGGTTACGGCGGCGGTGTGGGCGCATTGGAATCGATGGGCGCACTCAAAATGGGGCTGACGGAAGATGAGCTCCCGCCTCTTGTTAAGACCTGGCGCGCCGCGAATCCGAAAATCACGAAGCTGTGGTGGGATGTAGACCGGGCAGCCATGACGGCAGTCGAGGAACGTCGAGCGGTAAAGCTGCAGTATGGCCTTACGTTCTACTATGAGCCAGGATATCTTTTCATACGGCTGCCGTCCGGACGCCGGCTATCCTACGTAAATCCGCGGATCGTTGACGGGAAATTCGATAAGCCGGCTCTAGTGTATGACGGCGTGGACCAAACAAAGAAGACCTGGGGGAGAATCGATACCTACGGCCCGAAACTTGTGGAGAACATCGTCCAGGCGATCAGCCGGGATTGCTTGGCAGTCAGCATGCTCCGTTTGGATGCTGCCGGGTTCCGGATCCGGATGCACGTCCACGATGAGGTAATCGTGGATGAGTCGAAAGAATTTGATTCCCTGCAGGAGATTACGCAGATTATGGGACAGCCGATTGATTGGGCGCCGGGGCTTCCGCTCCGAGCCGAAGCGTTCGAGGCGGATTTTTATAAAAAGGATTGATGGGGTGATCAAGTGGCGCCAAGAGTAGGCGAGAAATATAACACATCAATACCAAAGCGAGAAAACGAACTTAAGTCCTTGGGACACGGTGAGGTTATCCGGTACCAACTATCAGAAGAGGAATTAGCAAAGTATCGAGCATTGCCTGTACCTGATAAAAAGGGAAAATTACCAGTCGGTGTCATGATTTCTAAAACGGATTCGGAACAGCGACGCCGGGCTAAAATGCGATATTCAAAGGAGACGATTGCTATGCCTGCAGTAAAGGACGGCCCGGGAAGTGGGCTCACGAAGGAAATTCTGATCGAGGAAGTCGCAAAGGGTGAAACACTGTCAAGTATCGAAAAGGCCTGGGGCCTCAAATATAACAGCATCCATTATTGGGTGAAAAAGTGGGACCTTAAGGGGATCACTCAGGCAAAGGCCCAGGATATGTTGTCGGAATCGAAGGAGCCTGTCATGAAAGAGAAGGATATGCAGCAAAACGATGCCGTTAAGCCGGAAGTCTACCAACAAACCACGGAAATGCTCAAGAAAGAGAAAAGCGCTCTTGAAGAGGATTTGACCAAGGTTCGTTCGGAGCTGGAACAAGCAGTGAGCAAAATTTACGATCTCAAGCGGCAGCTGTCACTGTCCCGGGAGGCAAACTGCAATCTCAAAGACAAATATGACCTGTTGCTGCAAGAACGCGAAGAATACAAACGTAACTTGGAGGAGTTTAAGAAATTACCTGCAGTTCTGCTGGAGCCATCTGATCCGGTGAACCATCCTCTCCATTACACTCGCGGTGATATTGAGTGCATCGATGCGATCGAGGCGGCGACGGCCGGGTTATCCGGTCCGGAAGCATACAGCACTGGAGCTGCTATTAAGTACCTTTGGCGCTGGAAATACAAGAACGGCCGGGAGGACCTGCAGAAGGCGGCATGGTATGTTAACCGGCTAATTGGTGAGTGACTATGTTTGATCCTTATTCTGAAGGTATCCCGTGGGAGTTCATTTACGACGAGAACGGTGAGCTGATCGGCGAGGTCTATCTGACCTTGCCGGAGCCACCACCAAGAAAGCGAAAGCACAAACGTTTTGAGGAGTGAAGCGCCATGAAATGGGAAGCTTTTGAGTGCGACGATTGCAAACAGCGATTTGCGCTTGAACAGAAGAAGGATGATGAGATCGAAGAACCTTTGTGCCCGGGCTGTGGTGGCTTTTATTGCGGGCCGGTAGAAGTGGAGATCTGGGAGAAAAGAGGATAAGCCGCTATGGAGAATCCATTGGACGAGATTTTAAAGATATCGAATCAGTTACCTATGGTAGTGCTTCAGGACATTAACCAGCGAATAGGTGATTGGTTGGCCATGGGCGGAAAGTCAACGGACTCATATATCGAACAGCAGTTACAGTTTGCGAGACGATTTGTAAAGGATGATGTATCCCATGAATAACAAAGACAAGCAATGCCCTCATTGCGGTAACGATGAATCGTACTATGTTAAGCAGCAAGTAAGTGGAAACATTCATTACCGAATTAATTTTGATGGATCAGAAGGCGAGAATAGCGAAATGTACGACTCTCTACAGCACAAAAGCGGTAAATATGCGTACTGTGATAGCTGCCATAAAAGACTCTTTAGGATTAACGAGAGTATGCGGCCTTTGCTGAAGGAGGTGCCAGAATGAGACCTCTTACAGCTGAAGAGAAATCACTGAGCAAAGCAGCCAAGCAAAGGGCTAATAAACAGCTGCAGGCTCAGCGTCGTAAAGTCGGCGTGCGGATCCGAGACGTGAAGGGCGATCCGGTTATTCTGGAGATCAATGGCAGCTCAATCACGCTTAACTATGAAATGCTTCGCCGGTTCATTCACTCGCTGAAGAACAGGCGCTGGAACATTAGTATGGATACCTGGTCGGGCCCCCAGCCCGTTCTCATTATTCTTCATTATGTCAATTCAAGGAGCAAAGACCGGGGCTTTATCGAGCTCTACGAGTTACCGCCTTATCAAAAGGAATTGCTAACGGATTTACCGGTTATCGAAATAGAAACGTAATTGAGGTGGCAGCATGCAGGAACTGGACATTAGCTTCGGCAAGCACCGGGCCGATACGAACTGGAAAACTGAATATTTGACCTGGGAAGAGTTCGTGGACCGGCTGCGGAAGGTCCGGCGGACAGCAGAGACGATGGCCCAATACGACAAGATGAACAACAACACCCGCGGCAAGGTCAAGGACGGGCCGGCTTTTGTCGGCGGGCTCGTCCGGACGGGGCGGCGAAAGAAAGAGAACGTGGATAGCCGCAGCATGATTACCTTGGACGTCGATCGGGGAGACGACGACTTCCTCTTCTGCACGGAGCTCGTGCTGGGCGGAACTGCCTATGCCGTCTACTCTACGCATAGCCACAGGCCGGAGAAGCCGAAATACCGCCTTATTGTTCCGGCTGATCGCAACATGAGCCCGGACGAATATGCAGCCGTCAGCCGAAAGCTAGCCGAGCAGATCGGCATGAGCTACTTCGACAAGACCACCTTTGATGTGCACCGGCTCATGTACCTTCCCAGCTGCAGCAAGGACGCGGATCCAGTACTCGAGGTGTATGAAGGGGATCCGCTCATCGTAGACCGGCTGCTGAACGAATATGAGGATTGGCGAGACGTTATGGCTTGGCCGCGGCATCCAGAGGATAAGGCACCGGCTCAGCTGGCCGCCAAGAGAGCACAGGATCCGCGGGAGAAATTTGGCACCATCGGCCTGTTCTGCCGGGCGTTCACGATCGAGGAGGGGATTGACACATTCCTCTCGGATGTGTACGTCAAGGGCTCGATGCCGAACCGATACACTTATACCCGGGGCTCGAGCGGTAACGGTTTGGAGATTTATCCAGATCAGGATCTCGCCTTCTCGCACCAGGATAGCGACCCCGTGGCAGATGGTCGGACCTATAACCTGTTTGATCTCGTCCGGGTGCACAAATTCGGTCATCTGGATGAGCATGTCAAGGACCATACGCCAGATGCGAAGAAGCCGAGTCACCTGGCCATGGAGCAGTGGGCGGCGCAACGGCCGGAGGTCAAGAAGCTGGCCCTTGCTGAGCGCCAGGCCGATTTCGCCGAAATGGCGGATGACTTCCCCGATGACGAAGAGGATCCTGACGAGGAAGAATGGGAGACGAAGCTTGAGCTCCATCACAAGACGGGGCAGCCGCTGCCGACGGCGGGAAATATTGAGATCATGTTGACGCATGGGCCGTGGAAGAACGTCCTGGCTTACGATGCTTTTGGCAATTCCGAGGTAATCCGGCGCCCGCTGCCATGGCGGGATCCTGAACGCCCGGGCCGATCCTATGAGCCTTGGCTAGGAGCTGACGACAAACGGCTTCAGCACTGGTTTGCGAAGGTTTACGGGATCAACTCGGCCAAGACCATTCAGAATGCATTTACCGAGGTTGTGCATCGGAATACGTTTCATCCGATCAAGGCGTACCTGGAGAGTGCAACTTGGGACGGCGTGCCGCGTGCTGAGAGGCTATTCATCGACTACCTGGGTGCAGCTGATACGCATTACACCCGGCAGGCTACGCGGAAGATGCTGCTTGCGGCCGTTGCACGACTCTATCGCCCTGGGTGCAAGTTTGACCAGATGCTAGTTCTGGTAGGGCCGCAGGGGGCAGGTAAGAGCTCGCTGCTGGCAAAGCTGGGCCGGGAATGGTTTAGCGACAGCTTACGGACATTTGAAAACAAGGAAGCCGGCGAGCACCTGCAGAGCGGATGGATCTTCGAGATCGGCGAGCTGTCTGCCATGAAGAAGACCGAGGTCGAAGAGGTCAAGGCGTTTTTGTCCAAGACCGAAGACCGTTACCGGGTGGCGTATGACCGGCAGGTGTCAGAGTTCCCACGGAAGTGCGTATTTTTTGGAACAACGAATACCCGTGATTTTCTCCGGGATGCAACCGGGAACCGGCGCTTTTGGCCCGTAGAGGTGTTTCCGGATCGAGCGATTAAAAGCCATTGGGACGAATTGACCGAAGATGAGGTAAGCCAAATCTGGGCGGAGGTTTTGAGCTGGTTTAAGGCGGGGGAAACCTTGGAGCTTGATCACGAGGCCCGCATGGAGGCGGAGCGCCAACAAGCTTCGCATATGGAGACGGATCCGCGGGAAGGACTTATCCAGGAATGGCTTGATACACCATTAGAGGATGAAATGGGACGGCCTACCGAGGACCTTCGGGATCGAGTCTGTGCAGCCCAGATCTGGACGGAATGCCTTGGTAAAAAGCGCGGTGATCTCCGTACCTGGGAGGCAAAAGAAATAATGGATATCATGCGAAATATTCCGGGTTGGGTTGAACGAAAGGGTAAAGCAAAACTTCGTGGTTATGGTGTTCAAAGGGTATTTGAACGGTTGCCTTAAATGGTTTCCGAGAGGGTTGCCGAGTTGCCGTGACCCGTTTCCGAGGTTGCCGAAGATTTGCCGAAAAGTGAATTTTACAGCAACCACGGAAACCCCAATCGTACCAAGGGTTGAAGGGCTATCGTTGCCATGGTTGCCGTAAATTCTACTATTTTAATAATAATATTAATTAACCCATATAGGGGATACGGAAATATAACTTAAACGCGTAAAAACGCAGTACGTGCGTGTAGGGGGCAATTTGGCAACCTGACGAAAGGAGCAAATATGAGAGAATCTGCACTGGAACGCCGACTGGTCCGAGAAGTCAAACGGATCGGCGGGGAAGCGCCAAAGTGGGTAAGCCCAGGAAACCGAGGAGTACCGGATCGATTGGTACTGCTACCCAATGGTCAAACGATATACGTCGAGATGAAAGCGCCGGGCAAGCAACTGGAGCCCTTACAGGAGCGTTGGAAGAAAAAGCTACTTAGCCTGGGCCACAGACATTATAAAATTGATTCGAACGAGGACATTGACCGGTTTATAGACGAGGTGAGAGGGTTTTGAAAATTGAGAAAAGAGGACGGCGAACTATCTTAATAACCGAATGTGCGTATTGTGGAACTGAGTTAGAGAGACCAGCGTACGCCCGAACCCTTGAAGCTAAGCGTCATTTTTGCAACCGTAGCTGTAATCTGAAAATGATGAATGAGGAATTAAACCCTACCCGAATGACCTATGAGACAAGGTTGAAGATACGAAAGGCGCATCTGGGAAAAGGCGAAGGTAAAACATATCCGAAACTATTTGGCAGGCATCTTCACAGGATAGTAGCGGAATTGAAAATTGGCCGCAAGTTGAAGCAGGGCGAGGTAGTTCACCATGAAAATGAAAACAGGCGTAATCCAAGCCCGGATAATCTAAGAGTATTTTCATCACAAAGTGAGCATGCAGCATGGCATGCAAAGAAGAGAGGTGATGCCAAATGAAGTTCATCCCACACCAATATCAGGAGTACGCAACCCAGCGGATCCTGGACACGCCGTTTATAGCTCTACTGCTGGAGATGGGCTTGGGTTAGCAAAACCGTTAGCACCCTGACCGCTATGGATTTATTGCTGAATGATTATTTCGAAGCTGGTCGTGTCTTGGTTATTGCACCCTTGCGGGTAGCAGATGACACTTGGGCCCGAGAGATTGAGAAGTGGGACCATCTGAGACATCTCCGGATCAGTAAGGTTTTAGGGAGCGCCGCGGTTCGGCGCAAAGCCTTGAAGGCAGAGGCGGACATCTACGTGATCAACCGGGAGAATGTAGAGTGGCTTGTCAGCGAGTACGGCAGTCAGTGGCCGTTTGATACTGTGGTGATCGATGAACTGTCCAGCTTCAAAAACCCACAGGCCAAACGGTTCAAGGCCCTTCGTCGGGTCCGGCCAATGATGAAGCGTGTGATCGGCCTGACAGGTACGCCGGCACCGAACAGCCTTATGGATCTTTGGGCGCCGATGTACCTGATCGATCAAGGGGAACGACTAGGTAAGACGATAACAGGTTATCGTGATCGTTACTTTACACCCGGCAGCCGCAACGGCCATGTGGTCTACGAATGGAAGGCCAAGCAGGAAGCAGAGGAACGGGTATATGAGGCCATTTCTGATATTGCCGTCAGCATGAAAGCCGAAGATTGGCTGGAGCTTCCTGAACGGATTGATCGGACGATCCAGATCTCGTTAAGTCCGAAAGCGCAGGAGATGTACAAGAAACTGGAGAAGGAGCTGCTGCTTCCGTTTTTAGATGCTGATGTCGTGGCGAACACCGCGGCCGTTTTGTCGAATAAGCTGCTGCAGATGGCTAGCGGCGCGGTGTACGACGAGGAAAGAGGCGTTAAGTTAATTCATGAAGCCAAGCTGGACGCCCTGGAGGACGTGATCGAGGCAGCCAACGGCAAGCCGGTTATGGTGTTTTACAATTTCAAGCATAGCCTGTCGCGGATCCAAGAGCGATTCCCGCAAGCGAGAATCCTTCGGAAAGGTAAAGACGGGAATGAGGATATTCGGGCTTGGAATAATGACGAGATCCCGTTGTTGCTTCTGCATCCGAAGTCAGCCGGTCACGGTCTGAATCTCCAAGAGTCAAGCTGCCGGACGGTTGTCTGGTTTGATCAGATATGGAGCCTGGAAGAAGACCAGCAGGCTACTGCAAGGGTTCACCGTCAAGGTGTGCGGCACAACATCGTAGTTATCCGCTTGGTAGCCGAGGGGACAATGGATGAGGACGCCGTGGCAGCGCTTGAACGTAAGGCTGCCGGGCAAGATGCCTTGATGGAAGCCGTTAAAGCCAGAATAGAAAGGATGAAGGCATCATGACAATAGAACAACAGGTGATAGAGCAGCTTTCCCAATACCGTCAAAAGAAAGCCCGCATACAGGCACTATCGACGTATAGCGTTGGTGCTGGAATCACCGTATCCCGACTGAATGAAGATGATCAGCTGCAGGAGCTTCACCGCAAATTGAGAGGGCTGCCGTCATACATGTATCTGTCCGGATACGAGCAGAAATTAGAGAATGTAGCGCATGCTTATATGACCCGATATCCTGCCGGCGTCAAGGCACAGAAGCAAGCCGTGCCAGTGCAAGTGCTGGATCCAGAAGACACCGAGCTCCTGCAGGATCTGCGGCGGAAGATTCAAAAGGTGATCGAGGCGAGAGGATACGATATCCGGAATGGGATCGAGGAGATCATGGAGCGCCTGACGGAGCTCCAAGATTTACAGGCCGAAGTGAACCGGATTGACACAGTGCTGGATGCCCTTGAACAATATAAGCCAGATTATGCGAAACTGCTTCGAATGAGATTCGTGGATGGAGTTGATCCGGGCGAAGCCGCAAGAGAGTTTAATATCGTTCGACAAACGTTCTACAAATGGCAGCAGAAAGCCATAGAGGAGTTCTGCAGATTAGCATCATAGGGCAAGAAGACAAACAAGTTACAAAAGAGCGACAAATCATATATATCAAGTTAACCACAGGGCCAAATATACCGTGTTAATATGATATTGTGCCCTACATGTAAGGAGGCGGTCGGCAATGGACCAAACGAGCCGTTAGGCGGCCGTCTCTTTTTAAATTTCACCGACATAGCTCGACGGTAAGAGCGCTGCGGGGCCCCTGTCAAAACAGAGAGCAGAGGATCCAGGTTCAAATCCTGGGGTTGGTGCCAATTTCCGGATGTAGTGTAGCTGGGTAGCACGCTTGCCTTGGGAGTAAGTAGTGTGGGTTCAAATCCTGCCGTTCGGATTTTTCAAATCTTTATCTTCTCCCCTTTTTTGCCGTCTCGGAACGAGGCGGTATTTTGTTTTTACTAAGAGAGAGGATTTCCCCGATTCTTGTCGTAAAGTAAAGATGTACAAGATATATAACCTGGGGGTATAGATCTCAATGAGTGAATTAACAAAAGACGTTGGCACAGCTTCAGATACAACGGTGTTTCTGGATCTAAAAAGAAGAGTGAAGATTACAAGAAAGGCACGTATTATGGCATCAAGAAGGTTAAGAAAAAAATATGAGCTCTATGAGAAAATTACTCATGTGTATTCACTAATTGTATTAATACTGTCTATATGGTTTATTACTGAGGATGGTCCTGGCGCTTTGGTAGCCACTAAGGCATTGTTGATATTGTCACTCTCCTTAACGTTTTTCACTATGTATATAAACATCAGAAATTATAAGGAACGAGCAAGTAATTTTGAAGCTAACTATCAAAGTTTGGACATACTTCTAAATAAGATAGAACGATTAGAGGCTCATCAAGAAAACTTAAATGCTGAAATTATAAAAGGGTTGCATAGGGATTACGAGAAGCTGCTGATAGAAAAAGAAAATCACTTAGACATCGACTACATGATGAGCGACCCAAAAACCTTTAATATTGAAATCAAGAGGTATAATAAAACGCAGTTGCTTATAAATATTGTCATTGCAGTTTACCCACTGATTTTATTTCTTGTAATAGTTTTAGCTAGTAAGTTGCTGGAATGGGGATCATAGTGTTTTATAGGTCGCTGAGATATCAGCGACCCTTTTTATTTCAAAGAGAGGAATGAGTGACATGAACGAACAAATTGAGAACAATTTCAGTTATCACGCCCCGACGCCAGGACAACCGGAGATCTATCAGGCGATCCGAGAGAAGGCCAAAGAGCTTGCCTATCTGATCGATGAATTGGCTCCTGGCAGCCGTGAGAAGTCGCTTGCTATGACGAATCTGGAACAGTCGGTATTCTGGGCGAATGCGGCTGTTGCTAGAAATTAAAAAGCAGCCTTGTGGCTGCTTTGGTTTACGGTCTGAAATCAGTGTTGTGACACTTTGGACATGGTGGCAACGTGTCTGTGTGGTCATCAAGTGTTACGCGAGTGCTGCACTTCGTGCAGGTATAGGTCCCTTTTCCTGGCTTTTCACCTGTTGTTGACATATTAAACACCTCCTTTTATCCTAGTTCTTTCGACACTGAAAGAAGGAAATCCTTCCTAAGTGTCGAAATTCGTAAACATAGGAGGTGAACCATGGAATCATTAAGCTTTATTAGCCAATCACAGCTATGGGATACAATAGGGCCATTTATAATAGCCGCAATATGCACGATTTTGGCCGGTGGGATTTGTTTTATTGCTGTCAAAGCAGTCCCTACATATGCTGTATCTGAAGGGATAAGGAAAAGTTCCCCGTTTATCATTGTATTAGTATTCGCAATATCGATTTATATGGCGAGTGGATTATGGGGATGGAGATAAGAGAGCGCCCATTAAGAGTGCTTTTTTTTATATTCTGTAAAAGGAGCTGATAGAGATGGCATTGACGGCCAAGCAAGAGCGTTTTGTCCAGGAATACCTGATTGACCTCAATGCCACTCGTGCATATAAGTCAGCAGGCTATAGCGTGAAGAGCGATAATGCCGCAGGCGTGGAGGGACATCGGTTACTAAGGAACCCTAAGATTGCCGCTGCGGTTAAAGAAGCCATGGATAAACGGTCTGATCGAACGAAGATTACGGCTGATATGGTCCTGGAACGATGGTGGACGATTGCCAACGCGGATCCGAATGATCTTATCTATCATCGCCGGGTTTGCTGCCGATATTGTTTTGGCCGTGACCATGCGTATCAGTGGGTCGATGAGGATGAGTATCTAAACGCTGTACAGATCGCCCAGGCGATGGAGAAGCCAATTCCCTCGGATGATGGAGGCTATGGTTTTGATTCAACATTACGTCCGCACCCTAAATGCCCTCGCTGCCATGGTGAAGGCTTTGGAGAGATCCACGCCACGGATACTCGGGATCTAAGCCCTCAGGCCCGTATGCTGTACGCTGGCGTTAAGCAGACGCAGTCAGGTTTTGAAATCAAGATGAGGGATCAGGATAAGGCCTTGGAGAATGTGGCGCGGCACCTTGGTATGTTTAACGACAAGATGGAGCTTACAGGTAAAGATGGCGGAGCCCTGCAGGTGATATTCGATAAGGGGATGACGAACGATGAGTAACCGTATCGTAATCCCCTACAAGCCACAGCCCAGACAGCAGGTCTATCACCAGACAAACGATATCGATGAGCTGCTTTATGGCGGAGCTGCCGGCGGCGGCAAGTCAGAAGCCACGATATGGGACGCCTTGAAATATGCCCTGCAGTATCCAGGCAGCCGTCAGATTATCTTTCGGCGGACATTTCCTGATCTCCAGCGTTCCATTATCGCTAGGACGATTGTGGTCTACCCCAAGGAGCTCGGGAAGTACAACCAATCAAAACATGAATGGCTATTCACCAATGGGTCAGTTATCGAACTGGCCTATTTTGATTCCGATATGCATAAAGCCAATTATGCTGGTGCTGAGTATGACGTCATTCGCTGGGAAGAGCTGACGCACTTTGAAGAAGGCTGGTACACCTTCATGCTATCCCGGCTTCGTGGATCCACGCCGTACCCGAGGTATGTTAAGTCAACGACCAACCCCGGGAGCATAGGACATGCGTGGGTGAAGAAGCGATTCATCGATATCGGTGAATGGGAAAAGGTACATGAGGTTCAGGAAACAGATGATCAAGGAGATCCGCTGGTTCACCCGGATACCGGGGAGCCGGTTATCTCTCGACGTATTTTCATTCCGGCCAAGGTACAAGATAACCCGGCGCTGCTGGAAGCTGATCCAAACTATATCGTGCGACTCATGCAGCTGCCTGAACAGGAACGAAAGCAACTCCTCGACGGGGATTGGGACACGTTTGCAGGTCAGTACTTCGGTGAGTTTAGCCGGCCTATCCATGTTGTGGAGCCTTTCGACATTCCCCAGGAATGGGAGAAGTTCCGAGCATTGGACGAAGGCTATACGGATCCCTTTGTATGTTTATGGATCGCCTTGGCTCCAGACGGGACAGCGTACCTTTATCGGGAGTTGGCTAAAACGAAGCTGCTTACATCTGAGCAGGTGGAGCTTGTCCGGTTAAATAGCCCGGTCACAGAAGAGTACGAATATAATGTGGCGGATACGAGCTTCTGGAATAAATCCAAAACGGAGCGCATCACGCCAGCAGAGATATTCGCACAGAAGAATGTACCTTTGATCCAGGCTAAGAAGGAACGCGTAAACGGCTGGAAACGCATGAGGGAATGGCTGCACGTCTATGATGCTATCGATCATGTCACGGGCAACCGATACAAAGATACCAAACTCAAGATTTTCAGTACTTGTATTAAGGCGATCGAGGCGATCCCCGCCATGGTTCATGACGATCGTCATGTAGAAGACGTTGCCGCGCACCCATTGGATCACATACCTGATGCATTGCGTTATTGGTGCATGAGCAGGCACACTCCAAGCAAAGCGACCGGAGCCTGGTCAGCTAATCCGGATGAACTGAAAGATCGCCGGCAGGACTTTGATGACGATGACGACGATATGTCAGAAGTTGAAGGATTCTGGTAAGGTCGATTATTCAATGTTTATGCAAGACATGTGTACAAAACACAAGGTTTTGTGAAATAGTCTGTTACCGCAAACCCTTGATACATAAGGGTTTATTTGTTTTGTACTGAAAAGTGTTTATGCATATTGTATGCAGAAAGCCGAAAAGCCGCATGGTTGAGGGATTTCAGTTTATTCGTATTCCTTACGATATACAGCATTTATACATGAGAGGAAGTGAGCTTTATGGAGACCTGGGCCGTCCTGGTTATAGCATTAATTGCCTTTGCTCCGCCGGTTATTTTGCTCTTCAAGGAGCTTCAATACAAGAATGACAGGATAAAAGAGCTGACGGATCGGCTGATGTTCAGGGATAACGAAACCTACCTGGCTCACCGAGAACGCATCGAACGGCCTCCAGAACCAGTACTGCAAGAAGGACGTAAGCTGAAGAGCTGGTATGATGTTCCGGATTTGGAGGATGAGGCCTGATGAGTTCCCTTCTTGAGAAATTCAGGGGCGTGTTTACGGAGTCAACGGCCAAGACGGAAACGGTCGCCCCCAACACACCCGAGCAGCAGCATATGTACGACACGGTCATGGAGGATTACAACGTTTATAAGGCAGCCCGGCAGCCTATCGAGAAGTACTGGCAAGAAGAGCAGCGGTTTTACATGGGAGATCATTGGTACGGGCTTCGAAGCGAAGCAGCCAGCCGGCTACGGCCCAATGCGGTTGAGAATATCACCTTCTCGCAGATCGAGGCGATTGTCGGAAAGCTTACGGGTTGGATGCCTTATCCTGACTTTGCTCCTGTTGAAGAGTCGGACAAAGAAAAGGCCCGTGACTTAAACGACTATATGCCGAATGAGTTACGAGCCATCAAGTTTAAATCCAAACATGTCCGGGCGATCCGGCGTATGGTCATCCATGGCCCACTGATCTATAAGACGGTATTTGATCCGACGGTCGAGGGCGGCAGAGGCATGAACCGCTACAAAGGCCGTAACGATATCCTGCCAGTGGACCTCGGCAGCTTCTTCCCAGATCCGCGTATTCGGGATTTCATCTATCTGCAGGATATGGGGGCTATCATCGTCAAGACAACCTGCACCATGGAGTATTTCAATGAGCGCTGGCCAGAGCAAGGGGCCAAGGTTGAGCCGGACAACAATCCGGATGACGATGTATTCGCCAATGATTATGGCGAGGGGGATTACAAGCGGACTTCCGATCAACGCCAGACCGCAGGTCTTATTGAATACTGGTACCGGGGTCTTCCCAAAACGGTGAGCCAGGAAGATAACGATCTGTTCACGGAGATGGCTGCAGAGAAGTTGGCAGAAGGGATTGATCCAGCAGAATACATTGCCAAGGCTGAGGGGCGCATGGACGGCGTGCATTGCATCTACGTTAGTACGTCAGGTGTGTTCCTGGAGCACAAAGCCTATGTATACGACCATGGTAAATATCCATTCGTGGCACGCACGCTGTATCCCGATGAGAGCAGCGCGTGGGGCAAAGGTTTCATGCGTGACATGATCAAGCCGCAGATCATGAAGAACAAATATGCGGAGATCGCAGTCGAGACGATGGCCAGACAAGGGAACGGCGGCGTGATGTATGAAGACGGGGCAATCACGAAACCACAAACATGGCAGGAGCGCCGTAGCCAGCCAGGAGCCATGCTACCTGTTGCGCAGGGAAGATTAAATGATGTCAAAGAGCTGCAAGGGATTAATGTCCCAGGCAGCTTATTTAATTTACTCCAGTATTACGACGACATGCTGCAGAAGATCCCAGGTCAGTTCGATAGCGCGAATGGAGCGGCTAACCCGAACGTCAAATCAGGTGAGCAGGCTAAAGCGCTCATGGCTGCCGCAGGAACCAGGCTTAATACAGTGTCGGACATGATCCAGGAAGCGCTGGAGGAAGTCTTTGCACAGTACATTGAATTGATCGCTCAGTTTTATACGGATGAGCGTATTGCCCGTGTGACAGGCCGTGCCGTGGCTATGAGCCGGGATGCGATCATGTCCCAAGCCGCTTCTGAGTTTGATACAGGCGAGACGGTGCTGCCAGTCAAAGAGGAATATCTGCCTGAGTTTGATATAACCGTTCATATCGGAGTCGATAAGCCGCAGGACCGCGAGTATTGGCTCCAGCTTGTATTCAATCTCATTAATATGGTGGATCCGATAACCAAGCTTCCGATGGCTGACGCGGAGGCTGTTGCCTATGTCATTCAAACCGGGCGTATGGAGCCGATGGATGTCATTCGAGCCCGAATTGAAGAAGCAGCGCAACGTGAACAACAGATGCAACAACAAATGCAGCAGGCCCAACAAGCAATGCAAGAGAACCAAGGACTTCAACAGCAGGTTGCCGAGTTGCAGGGTGCGATCCAAGAAGGAGATCATCAGAAGCAAGCTTTCGACCAAACCATTCAGCAACAAAAAATGAATCTTGAAGCCGCAAAGGTCGCCAATGACCTTATGCGTTCGGGCCAGCGGTGAGAATCCTCTGGCCTATTAATTTCTGCCGCCACCCATAGCGGAATAGGAGGATAACCCATGTTTGATGTAAATGACCCATCCACCAACCCAGGTGAGCAAGTCGAGTCCGCCCACCCACAGGCTGACGAGCAAGAACAGGAAATGAGAAGTATTTACGAAGCGTTCGATCTTCAGTATCCGGAGGCCGAATCGGAAGAAGGCGACGACGAGGATCCCCAGGATGAATTGGACGACGAGGAAGCTGATCCCCCCATAGACGGCGAAAACGGTCAACCCAAAGAGCCAAAGGGCCTCATCGTGAAGTATAACGGCCAGGATGTTCTGATCCCCGAGGAAGAGCTTGAGTCTCGTGCTCGGAAGGGTCTGAATTACGACAAGATCGAGGGTCGGGCGAAGCAGTATGAAACGGCACTGGATCGACTAGCCCGTCATCAAGGGTATAAGGATCACGCCGATCTGATTGCTAACCTGGACAAGATCGAACAGGAAGCAGTCCAGCAACAGCAACATCAATTCGATCAGCTCAAAGCCCATCTTCGCCAAGAGGCGGAGGATGCTGGAATTGATCCAGATTCCATGGAGAAATACCTGGACAATCATCCGCTGATCAGACAGGCCAAAGATGTTATCCAGCGCAGCGAGCAAGAACAGCAGCTTCGGCAGCAGGAACAAACTCAGCAGCAGCTCCTGCAAGGCTGGGAAAACCTCTTCCGTAAATATCCGCAGCTGGCCGATCAAGTCAATCCGGACGGGGGAACAGCGCCGTGGTTAACACCAGAAATGCATTCAAGGCTTGAGCGTGGATACGATCCGATCGATGCGTATGAATTGGTGCACCGGGATAGCTTGGTTGCCGAGGAGCGCAAGCGCACAGAACAATCTGTGCTTCGTAACCAACGCCTGAATAAACGGGCCAGGGTGGAGACGAAAACGCCGGCGGATTTGGAGCCGGAGGTGCCGCAAGAATTGGCCGATGCGTTCAGTATGTTTGACCTTGATCCTTCAAGGGCAAAGAAGTATTCCAAAAACTTTAAACGATAAGGAGGCGGTACACAATGCCGCAAGGATTCAGCTATGTATACAACGATTACGGTAAGGATCCGACGAGAATCACGGAATTCCTGATGACCGATAACGAGGCAGGTTATGCAGGTGAAGCAGTCAAGATCGTTTCCGGTAGAGTCACGAAAGCTGCACCTACGGATCCGATTGCCGGTTTCCTGACCTCAAATGTTGAAGCCGGTACCGACAAAGAAACAGAGATCATCCTGGCACGTGAGGGCGACTGGTACGAGGCTGCTTATTCCGGTACGCCTGCAGCTGGTTTTGTTCCTGGTGTCGCTGGTGTCGTATTGGCTGCCGACGGCTTGTCTATCAATGCAGCCACGGTAACCGGTGGGGCTGTTTCGGTACTATCTATTAATTCGAATAAGGGAACTGCGCGGGTTAAGGTTAAGAACCGCCAGTTTTCTTAAGCGATACTATCATAAGAGATTAGGAGGATTACTCTATGCAAACGAAACTCAGATGGGACCCGAAAGTCCTTGAACCGATCTATAAGGAATTGTACTCCCTGGCCATGAAGGATAAGAAGGACTACATTCCCTTGATGTATAACGTAACCAACTCGACCAAGGATAGAGAGTCCTATGCTGGCGCTGGCGGCGAGGGCTTGATGGAAGAATGGGGCCATTCGAACAACCAGGTATTTTATGAAGACATCGATGAGTTGTGGGAGAAGGTTGTCAAGAACCGTAAGTTCTCTGATGGTCGTATTATCGAACGAGACTTTATCGATGATCTGAAGCTAACCGAAATTAAGCGCCGGATCACATCCCTTGCCGATGCCGTATATAAGACACAGCAGCTCCAAGCGGTCGAGTTCCTTAACAACGCCTTTGTTGCTAAAGGTCCAAACTGGCGCGGGCGGACGGACTCATATATTGGTCCGGACGGTAAACCACTGGTGTCCGATGCGCATCCATACAGCCCGAAAAATAGTAAGGACGTGCAATCCAATAAAGGAGACCAACCTCTTACGATTGACTCCTGGGATGAAACGGCTGTGGCTATGCAGGAATGGGTAGACGACAAAGGGAACCCGATGGCTGTTATTCCTGATACCTTGATTGTTGCTCCGTACAATGCGCGTGCCGCTTTCAAGATTGCTGGCCTTCCAGACAAAGAATTGCCATCGTATGAGCCTGGTAGCAATCACTTTGACGCGAATATGTATCAAGGTCATATCAAAGTTATCGTTAATCCGTTCATCAATCCTTCGAAGCGTAAAAACTGGTTCGCTGCAGATTCCGCAAGATTGAAGGAGTTCAATATCTGGCAATGGCGTCGTAAGGTTGATAACGGCACAATGACCGACTTTGATACTGAGGTGTCCAAGCATAAAGCAATCGGCAGATGGGGGTATGGTTTTATCAACTACTCCTTCATTTACGGTCACGAAGTACAATAATCCGACGGCGGGGGCATAGGAGCTCCCGCCTTTATTTTTACCAATAGATAAAAACAAGTGAAAGGTGATGAACCATGAATCCCAACATTGTTGATCATATCGGTAGTAAGGTAACTGTCTGGACGAAAGACGGTAATGCTGCAGAGAATCGTACACTGCATACAGTTGATGAGTTCGGTGTGGTGATATCCAATTACCGGGGGAAGCAGACCTTCATCCCGTGGATCCAGGTGAAGTATATCGATTATCCGGAACTTACAAGTGGTGATGCTTGTGTACAGGGATGAACTGGATGCGTTGAATGGCATCTATTCCGAACAGAAGCGAACCAATGAAATATTGGAGCAATTACTCGAACGGCTGAACGAGCCGGAATTTAATCAGAATAGAACGAATGATTTACTGGAGCAACTGCTTAACCAGCTGAACAAGCAGGAATCTAATAACCGAGGTGATAATCATGCCGATACCAAACACGAGAATGCCTGATTTCTATCAAGTCATCCCTGCTGTAGATGCGCCGAATCTGCCTCACGGAAGGTACCCAAGTTATATCGTGTTCCTGGACGCCGATGGGGATCCGATCGACATCGGAGGCGGCGGAGGACCTGTGACGGTAGCCTGGGCAGATGTGTCTGGAAAGCCTTCTACCTTCCCGCCAACGATCGGTACGACGGCCAGCACAGCAGCTGCCGGAAACCATACCCATGCGGTGGCCAATATCACCGGGCTGCAAACGGCACTGGATGCCAAATTGACAGGTTCAAAAGCTCCAGCGCAAGCGAACAGCACTGCAACGGATGTGGCCGGACTTGTAGCAGATTTCAATGCTCTGCTGGCCAAGCTGCGCACTGCAGGTGTAATTACAACGTAGTGGCCACAATCTATATGAGGAGTGGTGAGGTATGCTGCTAAAAGATGTGGTAGAGGAGATTGCCGAAAAGGCTCCTAATTTCCTCTCTCCCGCCGCCATTGTCCGGAAGGTAACTCAGGTCAGGGATCGATTAATCCGGCAGCCAGGCGGTGCACAGCAGCAATCTGATACGGTGTGCACCGGCATTGATATCAAGGCAGGTCAAGCACAATACGTTCTACCGTGCCCTATGGGTAATGTTGTGGATGTAGACATCATGTGGGACGGAGAGTGGCGCAGGATCCCCCTTCGGCAATTTCATCAGCGGTCAATAAAGCCTTATTACTATTTCCAGGCAGGGGTGTTGGGACTGGTCCCGACTCCAGAAGAGGATTACGTGATGGGGTTAAAAATATTCCATATTCCAGTACTTCCTGAACTGAGATTAACGGATATGCACGAGCCTACTGGATTCGATCCGGATTACGATATGGTTCTGGTGTATGGTGTCTTGCGAGAGATCACCAGTGGTAGAGATGCGCAGGAGTATGACGCTAAGTATCAGCAGCTCCTGAGTGACTACCAATCAGCTAATTCAGGCTGGGAGCGTTATTCGATAAATGAAAGATGGTGAGACCATGAGAAGTAGATTCCCTTGGCGTGACACAAGTGAAGATATAGCGGATCAGGCTCATCCCCAATGGGAAACGCCTGGAGGTGCACAGCAAAAAGCAGACAAGGCTGAACAGAATGCGAAGGAGTATTCCGATGCTAAGTTATCAGCACATGTTGGTACGGGAGGGTCTGCACATGCCTTGGCGACACCCAACGGTCCTGCTGGATTTATTTCTGGGACTGACCAGGCAAAGATAAATGGAATCGAGTCCGGTGCAGAAGTGAATCAGAATGCTTTCTCGATGATCAACGGCATAGGGGCGTCTACTAAGGAAGATGCCGTTGATATCGAAGGTGGAGTCGGGATCACGATCACTCCGGATCCAGTGAGTAAAAAAGTAAGGGTTACAGCTACCGGAACGGCTACGCCTGGATTGCACGGAACTGAACACACAGGAAACGGAAGCGATCCGATTCCCGTGGCAACAGAGACCGTAAGTGGTCTGATGAGCCCTGCTGACAAACAGGCCATCGCAGATATTACTGCACAGTTGGCGGAAAAAGCGAACCAAACAAGCTTAGACGAAACTAATTTGATCATAGCTGCGAAGAGCTTATCGGCAGTAATGGATCTCATGACAAAGGGGCAGCCAACTAAGATTGTTTGTTATGGAGACAGCATTACATTTGGATATAAGGTCGGTACAGGAGTACAAGTCGCGAATCCGTATCCGGCAGAACTACAGTCCAAGTTAAGACTTATATACGGGAATAACAATATTAACGTCGTTAATAAAGGGCATACGGGATGGAGATCGCCCGAGGCAATAGCAAATGTTCAGGAGGTTCTTGCTGAATCCCCACACGTTGCGGTTGTAATGTTTGGTATTAACGATTGCAAAGGTAGCAGTCTCGGAACGGTTGTTCCTGTCTATACTTTCAAAGAAAATATGAAAAGCGTGATTACAGCGTTAAAAGAAGCCGGTATTTGTGTTGTTCTTTGTTCGACGACTCCATACCTTACTAGTGCAACTGAAAGCAAAAAGATTAAGCCATACAACCAGGCATTAAAAGCTATCGCATTAGAGTTTAACCTGGAATTCGTAGACTTGGAAAAGGAAGTCGCCACTGTATATCAAGAAAGATTTGTTTCAGACATAAACCTATTACCGGATGGGGTACATTTTGGAGATGGGTATTACGCGTACTTGTCACACATTATATTGAAAAAGTTTTGGATTTTCCCTGACGCTTCATCTGGAGTTACTATACCTGCTGTCTCATCCCCATTTGTAGTCACTGATACGACCGTTATTTATACTGATGCTGGACAATTTTACGGTCGGAATATAATATTGCGCGGCACCGGTGGGGTTGCTGATGGGTCTTATATACGTTTTCCTTTCTTCTGTTCGAAAAAGGGATTGAAATTGTACATTCTACATCCGAAATCTTCGAGCGGCACTGTAATAAGTGTTCGATTAAACGGTGCGGTCGTCGCGACCCTGGACTCTTACAATGCGACATTTGTATATGATGTTGAGACACTTATATCGGATAGCCTTGGATTCGGGTTATACGTTCTAGAACTTCTTCGTACAGATTCAACCACACCCGGGGCAGGAGGGACTTATAATAACTTTGTTTCAGCGTTTGTTTTTAAGACATAAATATTACATCTCTTTAATCTTGGAAATAATCAGGGTATAATAACGGTAATAATTTTTTGAGGTGAATGTCTTGGGTATTGTTATGAGATTAAAGAATTTTTACAAATATTTATATGGAACTGAAAATTATTCCTTGAAAGAAGACGAAAAAATATGTGAGAATTGTGCGGGAACCGGGCATGAAGATATTTTTCATGACTGTGAGAAATGTGCCGGGACCGGAGTAGTGAGAAAAGGTTAAATGCACAATATCTAGTCACAGTTGGACGGAACTGTACATTAAGTAAACTTGTAACGGATGTGTAATTTGGTGTGAAAGGAGATCTGCCATGAACATCGGTGAAATCGTTGCCCAAGCAGACTTACTTGTCCCTAACGAAGTAGCTATTTCGGATAAAGTTCTTCATCTCAATGCGATAAATCAGGATTTCTTTAATGTCGTCAAGGTCCCCAAGATAGCCCGATTCGACTGTGTCGCTGCACAGAATGAGTATGTTCTTCCTACCGATGTGAGGCAAAAGAATATCGACAAGGTCCTGACTGGGTTGTACCAATATCAAAGTCTCGATCGAGAAGATGTCACACCAACTCAAAACGCATATACCTTCGATGACCAATCTCATACGCTTTCTTTGTTCCCTGCACCCTACACGGATCTGCAGGGATTTTTGCGATATCGCCGTATCGGAACCACGGTTTTTATCGCGAGTAATTTGGACGCCGTTCCAGACGCCCCTGAAGAATACCATTGGACTTATATACCGGCTTTGGCTGCCTATCTGGCGCACACACAAGATGATAGCGTGAAGGCAGCCAATTATGAAAGTCAGTATAAGGCTGCGTGGAATGTGGCAGCGCAGAATTATCAAGCGGGTGATTCGGAATGAAACCAGTTCAATATAATCAACCGAACTATCAAGCTCTACCGGGATTGTCGCAACCAATCACTATTCGAGATTTTAAGGGCTTGAATTCGTTTGATGCGTTATCTATCCCGGATAACTTTTTCACCGATATGGAGAATATGACAAGTGATGATTACCCGGCTGTTTCGACGAGACCGGGTTATTCTATTCTCGGAGGATTCGGATCAATGGTTCTCGGTATGGGGGTATGGAAAGATCGAGAGCTGCATGCAGTATTCAACGATGGGACCTGGAGACGCTGGAACGGGTCATCCTGGGCGACACTGGCAAGTGGTCTAAATACATGGGCCGATTGGTCTTTTACTAACTTCCAAGGGAACAACCTTTCGGATGTGAACTTAATCGGCTGCAATGGCGTGGATCCGGTGAAGAAGTATGACGGCAGTACTGTGTCAAATTTGAGCGGAGCTCCTTCCAACGGTAAGTACATGACTACCTACCAGAACCGGCTTTGGTGCGCTGTGGATAATGAGCTTTGGGCCTGTGCATTGGACCAACCGGATAGATGGGATAAGTTCACTGGGAATAAGGATGATAGCTACCGGCGACAAATGGAGTCCACCCGCGGCGAGCAAATCAATATGCTGACAGGGAGCTTGACCAAACTGACGATCGGCATGCCGAACAGTCTTCATGAATTATACGGGGCGCTTCCTGAAGACTTCACAACCAAGTTGATTACCGAAGATATGGGGGTATCCAACCATAAGAGCGCCATTACCCAAGAAGGGTTTATGCGCTTCATGCACAAGGTCGGGATATTCGAATATGGTGGCGGCGTACTGCCGAATAAATCCTTTTCGGATATCATTGGGAAATTCGTGACAGGGGTCACGGATATGAGTGTCGCAGGTTCGGATGGTACGAAGTTATATTTCAACCTCTCACCAGATAGAATGTTGGTCTACGATCCGAGGCCTGGCGTACAAGCGTGGAGTATCTGGAGGGGCATTCATGCGATGCAGTTTACGTCCATGCAGAACAAACTATACATTGGAGATGCTTACGGACGCATTCTACTTTTAGAGGGCTCAACAGATGTAGGGAGCGCTATTCGATGGTCGGCTACAACGAAGCCCTTCAACGGCGGGTCCATCGCTCAGAAGATGCGCTGGTATAAACTTTGGATGGTCGTAGAGTTGACCGGGAGCATGGATATCCATCTCTCTCCTTCAATTAGCGGAGAGGATTGGACGCTGGTTCAGTCGATTTCCGGCAACAGTTCGCCACAAGTACGAAGAGTAATCATACCGGTATCCAAATTCGCACGTGAAAATTGGATCCGCGTAAGATTCTCCGGTACCGGCTGGGCTAGGATACATGAGTTTACAAGACAAACGCGGCAGCTGCCGTTATACTAGGAGGTTGATAGCGTGTCAATTTGGAGCGATACTCCTCGGATCAGTGGACCACCAGATACCCAAGACATTGGTGTGATACTCGGGTATGTCAAAGACTTGGCCAACACTGTTGCTAAGATGGCGAAGGATTTGGAGTTCCTTGTGAACGGCAATCTGGACGCCAACAACATCCGGGCTAACAGCATAGAGACAAAGAATCTAAAAGCTAATTCAATTACGGCAGAAAAGATTCAAGTTGGCGCAGTTACGGCGGATAAGATTACAGTGAATGAGCTGTCAGCGATCTCCGCGAATCTTGGCCATATCGTGGCTGGTCTTATCGAGTCCGTAGAAATATTCGGCTCATATATTGCCACCAGTTATGGTTCCTTTCCTTTTGTGGAAATGAGCAATACGGAAAATATGATAGGGGCGTATAAGAGCAGAGATAGTTTCATTCAGGTGTACAGTCCTGTTGAGAGACTTTCGCCCGTTGTAAGGTTTAGTACAAATGGAGTAGACTCTTATATCTTCTACGATCCTTCAGACAATAGATTTTCATTTACGAGTAATTATGCAGACATAAATGTATCAACCAACGGGACGATTGAGCTATATGCGCCTCAAGTTAGAGTGATAGATTGGAGCTCATTGATTAACAATACAACTGGAAGATCCTTAGCCGAAGATTTGAATTTATAGCGTCTTCCTGATTATTCCTGCTATAATGACTGCAAAAGCATGAAAGGGTCGATAGCAATGAAAAAATTCGTGGCTGGTTTAATAGTCGGGGCAGCAATCATGGTCTCTGCACAAGCGTTTGGTGCTAGCATCAACTACCAAGGTAAAAAAGTAGATGGCCAAATGAATGTTAAAGTGGACGGTGCAGTTATAGGTCAAGCGGTTATCATTCAAGGGAAGAGTTTTGCCCCTGTAAGAGAAATAACCGAAGGACTCGGAGGAAAAGTCGTATCAACAACCGGAGGTGTTATTTCATTGGGCGCAAATGAAGATACGGCATCTGATAAACTTAGTACCAGTAGTACTGCTGAGATTAATGTAAAAATAGCGGATCAGAAGGCAGTTGTGGACCGTGTGTCCAATATGGTCGAATCGTTGCAGATAAAAGTCGATAATTTAATCGCTCAAGGGATTGAGCCTTCAACCCAAAAAATTGAGTTGAATTTGATGAGTAAGGAACTAGAGAAGCAAGTACAAAAGCTTGCTGATCTGGAAAGACTACTAGAAGAAGCCGAATAAGAAGTCTTTCAATAGCCCCTAAATAATGGTATAGTATAATTCAAAACCTTTGATAGGTGGTAAATATATGCAAGAGAAGAGAATTCTCAAATACATTGACACTGAAAGTAAGGACTATGTTCGTGCTTATGCCAATACAACCCTGACAACTGTGAGTCCTTATAATGAGGTAGTTATCGATTTTTGTGAAGAGACTTTGATGCCCTACACATTAAAAGAGAGATATCTTGACTCAAGAAACGATCTTAATGTCGTATTCAGCCATGGGGAACATGAAATATTGGTTGAACGGGAAAAGAAATTCTCAGTAACTATGAATCAAAGCCAAGCACTAAAGCTCGCTAAATGGATATTTGAGAACTGTCGGGAGGACGGTGACAGATAAATGACAAGCGATAACGCAGTAAAAGACTACGCTGCTCATAATGGTCCATCAGTTGAGGAGTGGGAGGTTATAGGAGCTAGAGCCAGAGTAACTTTGCACACCGAGATCTCATCTATCAGCAACCATGGCAATTTCATCATAAAGAACGACGAGAAGGATCTGATGAGTTTAGATCTTATGGAATTAACCAATACTGACTCGCATAATGATAATGTGGGTGGTGAGGTTGAAATGATGGATCTGATTGGGGAAAAACTCTGTAATCTTCCAAATGCTAAAGAAGTCTATTGTTATCCTGCTGGTAATGATCATGTCTTTTTGGTTGTCTTCGAGGAAGATAGAGATGACTTGAGCAATTTAATTGCAGAGGTGCAACTGGATTTGCTTGATGCATATCCTGATGAGTACTTTGAGATCCGTTATTCAATCTTAAACCGCTTTTCAGTGGACTCGCTCCCTAAAAATGCAAAGCAAATTTTAGAAAGGGCGTAAGTTCCATGCCGGATTGTAAGCAGCATCAGGATAAATCTACATCCAATCTTGAGGTAGCAACGGCCTTAATCACTCTAGATAAAGTACCGAATGATTGGATCGTAACTCTTTACTTTTACACAGCGCTTCACTTGGTCGAGAAGAAGTTGGCGGACAAAGCGATTCACTCTGAAACGCATTCAATTCGATTTAGAAATATTCGCCAACATCTAAGAACTATTTTTATCGAGTATCAGGCACTTTATAACGAGAGCTTAGAGGCTCGTTATAATTGCACTGAGATGACCCCGGGTAAAGTTAATAACGCTAAACAGAACCTGGATAGTATTACCCAAAAATTATCTAGTTAAAAACGGGAGTCCCTTTGGACTCTCTTTCTATTTATGGGCTCTCAATCGAGGGTCCTTTTCTTATGTGAAGAAATGGAGGTGTGTTATGGCAACCTATGATTATGGCATCAGGCAAGGGCTGAACAGCAAAGGCGTGGATAATGGCAGGATCGGCTACTCCAATGGATACGTTACGGTAGACGGCAAAAACTTCATGCAAGCTGATTACAACAACAAGGGTACGGCTTTAACGAATCAGCAGAACTTCAAAAACGCCTGGAACAGCTTCAGCCCAGCAGGAAACATGAATATGCAAAAGACAACTAGTCCGTTTGTTCAGGCAGCTAGTAACGTTAAGAGCAACCCGCAGCCCACCAATACGCCTAAGCCATACACCAGCCCGACAGAAAGCACTCTGAACCGAATGAATGATTTCATCAATAACAACAGCGGCTTTCAGTTTAAAGCACCGGACCCCTTTGAATATAATCCGCAATCGGATCCGGCGTACCTCTCTCAGCTCGCGGAAGCCAAGAGAAATATAGCGGATCAACAAGTGGACACAAACGCTGTACTCCGGGCACAGGGGCAAGGGAAATCTTCTTATAGTGAGTTAGTCCAGCAGCAGATCGGTGATAAGACACTGGCCAGCTTAGCGGATACACTTGTCCCGCAGCTTATGAACCAGGCATATCAGCGTTATAACGATGATGCTAACCGGTCGCTACAGGTCCAGCAAATGAATTACGGCACCCAGCAGGATACACTAGCTAACCTTGGAAACTTGTACGGCTTGCAGCATCAGGAGTACTTCCAGAACCCGATTGAGGAAGCTCAGCTGACTGGCAACTACCTTCCGAATGAAGCGAAGCAGGCGATCAGTAATCTTCTGGACCTGAAACGCCAAGCGGAAACCAAAGGGATATCGCGTGAAGATCGAGCAGCGCTCAGTCAACAAGCTGACGGGATCCGATCACAGCTTCAGGCACTTGGTATAGACCCTAGCTTCTACGGGGCTGATGTGAACTCTAAACAGGCTAGCCAGAATAATCCGGCATTGCGGACTCTACAAGGGCAACAGATGGATATGCAACGTCAATCCGCAAATTGGGACGCAGCTCGAGGCGTATGGGACGCAACAGGGCGACTGGTCAGTCCGCAGTCCGACTGGTCAGGACTCATCCGACAGGCTCAGAATGGCAACACCCCATTGACTATGGCGGCCCAGCAACAGGCATTCAACAATAATTTGACGATAGAGGAATTCGCTTACCAGAAGGCAAGGGATTCGATCAGCGATCAGCAATGGCGGGCGAAGTTTGATGAGGATGTTCGTCAGTTCGGCTTGAACTACGCGATGGCCGAGCTGCAGGAGCAGAACCAACAGGCCTACCGCGAAGCACAAATTGGCCTGAGCCAAGATGATAGCTCACGGGCTTGGGCTCAGCTCGATTATGAAATGTCTAACCCATCTGGTGAGACTGCTTCTGGTGGATTGTCCGCTAACCAGGTGTTGCAAAGCATGAAGAGTCTGTATACAGATCCGGTTTATACTACGGATGAGTTTGGCAATCAAACGAAATCAGGTTCACAGATCACGAAGGACCAGACAAAACGTGAGCAGATGTTCCTGAATGTCGTTGACTCAGGACTGAGTGATGCAGAGACTAATCAAATCTTGAATTCGCTCGGCATGACCAAGTCTGAGATCGACAAATTTATGAAAAAGTATGGGGCTTCGTCGGGAAACTGAGTAGCCCCACCACCGCATCAAATGGTGTTGGGGCCTACAAGAATTACTTTAAAGCCGAACGAGATGCCAAAGCCAACCCGAAAAACTACAACACGGCCAGTACTTCAATCAGTAGAGCGATTCAAGACCTTGGCCTGCCTAGCAGCTGGCTGCAGCCCACACTTGAGCTCGTGGCCAGAGAGTCCAGCTTTAACCCAGCAGCGAAGAATTCAAAGTCTTCTGCAGCTGGGTTATTTCAATTCCTTAACTCGACCCGGAAAAACTATGGAGGCAGCAGCGTGAACTGGGAGGATCCATATCAGCAATCGCTTAAAGGCCTGCAATACATTAAAGATAGATACGGTAATCCGGTAAAAGCTCTTGAGCATTGGGATAAAAAGAAATGGTATTAAGGCGGTGGGATGATGGCAAGTCAATTCGATATGATACGTAACCGCAGGAAGCAAGGCGAGGAGGCTAAGCAGCGTGTATTGGATCGTGTGTATTCTCCAAGGCCAGAGGCCCAGGAATCTTCGACTTCCGTATTCGATGCTATTCGCAATCGATCCCTGGAACCTGAAATCACGATGCCCACACCTGACTTCAAACCGTCCGATTTTAACCCTTTAAACTCTTCCCTAATGAAGGGGGTATCGGGAGACAAGGCGGCACAAAAGACCTGGGAGCAGAACAGCGGTATCAAGTTTAAGCCTGTGCAGGGGCCGCCGGCTCCCGCTCCTTTGTCGGAGTATGAGAAGGGGCTCCAGGAGATTCAGGCTAAACGCCCTGATGGGTTCCTTGGGAACCTATACGACATTTCTGTTAAACCTTTTGCCAAGGCTAACAACTGGTTATGGTACGGAAATGATGCAGGTAACTTTGTTACTCGCGCTGTTGGTACGGGAGCAGAAACGGTTCTCGGATCCCCATCTGCGAGACCAGGAACAACCGGCAATAAGACGGCTGATAAGATCGCTGATATTGCCGGCACGATCGGCGGCTTTGCTGGTCTTGCTTTTAACCCAGCGGCTGCCGGCGTAAAAGGGCAGGGTCTAGTAACCGGACCGCTTGAAGTTGCGCGTAAAGCCCTGAATACGAATGTTGGCCAAAAGGCACAGCGGGCCTTGTCGGGTGGGATTAACTCCGTAGCTCCGCGCATGTCCGTGCCTACAGCAGACCGGTTGGCAAGAACCGGACTTGAAGGGGCAATGACTGGAGGGCTTGGTGGCGTGGCTGCTGGTCTGGTACAAGGTCAGGACAGTAATCAGGAGATTGCACGAAATGCCCTGCTTGGCGTTGGGCTTGGTGCGGCAGGGGATATGGCATTGGGCTCCCTATCAAAGCTATTCAAGAAGAACGGTATTCCAGAGAAGGAAGTTGCCGAGATTCTTGCACTTCCGGAGCCTAGATCGCAAACACGAATGAGGGAAGCGGCAGCGCGGGCACAGAATACTTATGGGGCGGATCCGATCGTAAATCCGTATTCATTCGAATTGCCAGAGGCGTCTCCTGGTCTAAGAGCCCAAGCAGCTAACGCCAAAGCTGGAAGAGCTGAAGTAAGGCAGATTAACCAAACCCTTAATGAGCTGGAGAGTCAGTATGAGCAGCGTGTTATTGAGGAGTATAAATTTCTCAAGGAATCCCGAGACTCGCGAAAAGGTGTAGAGCAGGGCAACTTGCAGAGAGATGCCGCAGGCGATGTGGTCGGGAGATCAGGTCGAATATCTAATAATCCCCTTTGGTATCAGGAGTTTTATAAAGTGAATGGCCGGGCACCGAGCAATAAGGATTTATATCAACTGGCCAGAGATCGCGTAGATAACGGCTTTCAGGATGAAAGTGGTTTTGTCCCATCCTGGAGACAAGAGGTCGGATACGATGATCAATTACAAGCGTATCAGGGTGTTAGGGATAATCTTCAGGGGAGTATCAGGGAGATGGATCCTGCACTGAATGTAACCGATGAGCCAATCGTGACCCAGCGCTTAAAGGATTTACGTCGGGAAGGTAGCTCGCCTATACCGAGAAAAACTGCACAGAAAACAGCAGCTATGGCGGATACAGGCTCTGCCGATTCTTTGGACATCCCGGAATTCTTACTGCGAAGACCTGCGGCGAAACGATCTAGCACGCCTGTAGATCCCTTGCCGGTTACGTCTGATCCAAACGCGGATCCGATTCTACGTCCTGGCCAGTTCGAAGAAAATAATGGTCTTGGGATATCTGCCTTTGGAAAAACAAATCCTTATGATTCCCTCAGTAATGATACTCGGTCCCAGCTGGTTACTCGTCTGGAACGTGAACCGGTCAGCTTTGCAGGAGCAGCTGACCGGCTATATACGAATCTGGTGGACGATCTCCACCCTTTGAATCAGTTCGATAAGATGGTGGAGGTTGTTTTGGATAAACCGTTGACTGCTGCCGAGAGCACTCATAAACGGGCACTGGCTACCCGTGGGGCAGATATGACTGCTCGTCAAATTGTAACGGACGCCTTGGTGGACAGTGAAGGTAAGGTTGTTGGTGAGTCATTGAAAGAGATTCTTTCAGGTTTACCGAAGACGGTCCGTGGGGGTGTGAGCAGCACCACAAAATCTCAGATTCGGAAAGTAAGCAAGTCGATCTATGTGGACTTCGAAGATTATCTGATTAATAAGCATGCTATTACCCGTGATGATCGGGGCGAAGTGGTTTTTGACAAAAAACTAAACTGGACTCCTGAATACGGTACCCAAAAGGTTGAGGAATACGAGAAGCTATTTCCAGAGTTTAAGGAGACTGCAGAGAAGTTATATGCCTTTAACAAGCAAATGGTGAACAGCTGGCTCGTTGATACGGGGATTATATCACCTGAGCAAGCCAAAGCTTGGTTCGATGCGAATCCGTATTATGTTCCCAATAAGCGTTACTTCTCTCCTTTGGAAAAGCGAAGTGGAGGAACAAGTCGAGCAAAAAAAGGATTCGGCAATCAATCGGTACCGGTCAAGAAGTATGAGAAGACGGGGTCCCAGCGGAAGATCATTTCACCGATTGAAGCGATTATTGAGAATGTGGATGCCTTTGTGAAGACGGCTAAGCGTAATCAGGTGATGCAGCAGGCGGTCAAGCATATTGAGAAAGATCCTGAAGCATTCGCTGATTTTCTGGAGATCGTCAAACAACCTGAACGGCTGGATGATCTAACTAAGCTGTCTATGGATGGCGATGGGTTGGATGAGGTGCTAGCCCGGTTCTCGGATGATTTTGATAAGGCTATGCGTAAAACCACACTGGACAAGGACAATATCGTACGAGTATTGATTGATGGTGAGCAGACACACTTGAAGGTAAATGATCCACAGCTGCTGGATGCCATTACTGCCCTTGGCCCTAAAGCAGGCAATCTTGTGATGGATGCCATCGGCTGGGTGACAAACAAGATGAAGACGTTGACGACCGGAGCAAACCCCGTGTTTAGTTTGACGCGAAACCTTTTCCGGGATATTCCCCACGCCTACATTGCTTCTAAAACAACCAATAACCCTGTGCGGTTTGTTGCTGATATGGCGGACGCGGCGTTTCAGATTATGAAAGACGGAGAGTTGTACAAACAATATAAACGGATTGGCGGCGGGCATTCCTCTTCGATCGCGGCAAATCGGAATCTGCTGGCACAAAGTAAGCGATCGGTCCTGCCAAAAAGCTTACTCCAGGATTTAGGCCCCAGATTGTTTTATGGCCTAGAGAATGCCATGAATGCGGTGGAATCCGCTCCTCGCTTGGCTGAGTTTAAACGTGCATCCAAAAGTGGGTTATCTGACGATCTGAGAAGCGCCTTATTTGAAGCACAGGACCTTACCGTCAATTTTAAGCGGCGAGGGAAAATGATCACGGAGCTCGATAAGATATTCCCTTATATGAACGCTGCCATACAGGGGATTGATCAGATAGTCCGGTTGTACAAGAACAATCCTAGGAAGGCGATAACAAAAGCTTTCCTAGCTCTAACCATTCCGGGAGCGGTGATGTATGCTGTGAACCACGATGATCCAAATTACCAGAAGATGAGCAACCGTGTGAAAGATAATTTTCTTTTGATTCCGAGAGGTGACGGAACGTTCATTCGAATTGCCAAGCCAAAGGAACTCGGCACGCTGTTCATGGATCTACCAGAACGCCTGATGCGCAAGTTTGCCGAAGAGGATCCTGCGGCATTCCGCGACTTTGCCGACCAACTTCGAACAAACTTCGTTCCGCCTGGAATCTCAGGGGCTCTTAAAGAAGGGGGATTCACTGACCGGATGCTTGGAGCAATGGGTGACACCATCCTCGGACCGATTGCAGATCTAGCAGCCAATCAAACATTCTCAGGTGCTCCGATTGTTCCGGGGTATCTTGAAAGGCTATCTCCAGGCTTACAGGCGGATACAAAAACCACCGATATTGCCCGATGGATTGGGGATAAAACTTACGGGACGCCATTTGAGCAAAGTCCTAAAAAGTTGGATTACCTCGTGAAGCAGTATACCGGGGTGTTGGGGCAACTTGGGCAGCCGTTGTTATCACCAGGCGGGGATATTGGAAGCACATTAACCCAACAGGTAACAGCAGATCCCGTATACAGCAATGACATCTCCACTGAATTTTATCGCTATAAGGAGAAACTGGACCAGGCTTACACTGATCGGGATCTGCGCGAAGTGCCAGAATGGTACAGTGACCCGCTCCGGAAAGAGATGGGTAGAATCAGTAAGAGTATGTCAGAAGTTCGCAAAGAGATCCGAGCTGTTCAGGAGGATAAGAACTTGGGCAACAAAGCGAAACGCGATAAGCTGCGAGAGCTTCAAGAGCGCATCAATAGCCTGGCCGAGAGAGGGAATGAGTTTGCTCGTGGGAAGGTTCCTTATTAATCTGCGAGGAGGTGTTGTCGTATGATCTAACATCTTGCATTGATCCACGCCGTAAGGCGTTTTTATTTTGCCCCTGGGCCACCCAGGGGCTCTTTAATATTTAGACAGATAGGGGGACGAGGAAATGACTACTATACAAGGAGTGGGCGACATGTCAGATGATAATTCGAAGTTGCTCGTCGATATTCAGATCCAGCTCGCGAGGATCGAGAAGACGCTTGAAGTCGTGCCGACTTTGGCTGCAGCAGTCGAGACTTTGAGGGAGATAGCCCGTAATGCTGATCAATCCGCTAAATCGGCACATCATCGACTTGATTTGCTACAAGCGGCAAAGGAAATTGCGGATGAAGCCTTAAGAACAGCACAAGCAGCAATTGCTGAACAAAACACCCAAAAGGAAGATCAGAAATGGTTCAAGCGTACATTTTACGGGGCGATCATATCCGGTATCGCTGTAGCGATCGGCACCGCGGTATGGGCTGGTATTAAGTTGGCTGCAATTAATTAATAGGAGGATAAATCTATATGGAGTGGAACATGATTTTCGAATTGATAGATCCACGGCTGCTTGTCGTAGTGGCCGCGTGCTGGGTTATCGGATATGTGCTGAAGCAGACACCGCTTATCCCTAATTGGTCCATTGTTTATTTAGTCGGTGTGGTTGCTATAGTGTTTGCCTGCTTGATTCAAGGCTTCACTGTCCAGGCGGTAATTCAAGGAATCCTGTGCGGTGCCTTTGCCGTCTATGGCAATCAGCTAATCAAGCAAGGCAAAAAGGGAGCTGATCAAAGTGATTTATCGTAGAGATCATATACCCAAGGGGACGGCGTGCAATCGTCGTCCTGGGTATGGAATGGTACCGACAACGATAACCCTTCATAATACTGGAAATCCCTTGTCACCGGCAGCTAATGAGCGTGGCTGGTTGACGAATCCAGCCAATCCGCGGCAAGCTTCATTTCATATTGTGGTGGACGAGCGTGAAGCAATTGAATGCATTCCCTTAAGCGAGAATGCTTGGCATGCAGGTGACGGTAGTGGCTCAAAAAGTGGTAACCGAACAAGTATCGGGGTCGAAATCTGTGAAAGTGGAAATTATGCTAAGACCTTAGACAATGCAGTCAAGCTGGTCGCTGGAATGTTGAAGGACCGTGGTTGGGGCGTGGATCGACTTAGACGTCATTGGGATTGGAGCAAGAAGATTTGTCCACGTTTGATGTATGATGATGGCAAATGGACGGGCTGGATCGATTTTAAGAACAGGGTCAATGCGGAGTTGAAGGGAGCTGATAACGTGAAACTAGATAGCGAAAAGGTGAATGTTATCGTAAACGGAAAGAAGATTAAGGATGGCAAGCTGGAGAACGGAGTAACTTATGTTCCTCTGCGGGCTGTGGGTGATGCGCTGGGAGCAACAATAGGATTCGATAATAAGACCAAGACCGCCACGCTCGACATGAAGGTATAAATCATCGTTGAGCGGCTATACTCATAATGAGTGATGTATTCTCAAACATACATTAACTCCCTCTAATATGTCACGTTGGATATAAGAGCAAAGACCCCACTGGCTTAGGCTGGTGGGGTTCATTTTTTTATTTTATCAGTATTTATCCTGGATCTCCTCGGACACAGACTTATTGACGTATTGGCTTACATCAAGCCCTAAGTATTTGCGCATTAAGACAGATGCTTCAGCTGAGATGTACTCCCAGCGAAGCTCCAATGAAGACACGTAGCCTCTGCATTTAAACTTCGCCATAATACCAAGCGGTGTTCGTTTTTCCTCGTATACCTTCATGCCTTTTAACCAAAAGTGTTTTTTGACATCTCGTAAATCCGCCCATGCATTCTCCGTCGCCAGCTTGATGATGTCCACATAAGGCCCCGGCGTCTTCAACTGCTGCTGGATGAAACGACTATCTCGGTCGAATGCTGCAATGACGAGAGATATGATCATATAACGTTTGACATAGTGGCGATCCTCGCTAGTAATGGCCTCTGATATTCTCATTTTACACTCACCTGTCCTCTGAAATGCGAACATATATTCCATGATAGCTTTTCGCGAAAGTGAAAACAAGCCTTGATAAGAACTTATGTTCGTAGTAATATAATGCCAATACTACAACAGAGGTGACACAGGATGGAAACTTACTCATTTAATTGTGAAGCGGTTACAAATAATAGACAAGTCAAAGAGATCGTTGCTAAATATGAGAGGGAAATCAAGTCACCATGCTATATCAACCTCATTACAGACAATGGAGTGAAATTATATTACACCGAAAAGAGTAATTTGAGTATAGAGGGTGCTGGGTGGATCGTGGTGGAGAAATATGAAGTGATAGGAAAAATATCCTAGCAATATTTTACCAATGGATGAATCAGGAAATAGAATGTATAGTTATAGCTATAGAATCTCACCGAGGAGAGCCGACCGGATCAAGTCCAGACAAGCTTGTAAAGCTCCTCCATATGACACTCTAATACATAAGCAACTGTAGCAGCAGCTTCAAAGGACATCTTCTCGCGATCATTTACCCAATTCGAAATCTGTTGAGGAGAATATCCAGTTTTTCGCGATAGATCAGCTTGTGTCATACCTGCTTTACTGAGTAAGATCCGTAGTCGGCAATCCCCACGGGATATTGCCAACAAAAATTCCCCTTTCAAAGGACGGTGATTCAAAGAAAATTATAACACGACAGAGATCAGGTGCAAACCAGATAAACAGTTGAGGGGGTTGTCAATCGAATGTTAAAAGAATGGCTGTCGATAGCAGAAGAAACTAAACTAGAAGAAACAGTGGATTTATGTGAATCCCATACAGAGGATATTTATACCGAATTAGTTGAGTATCTCAATGAGATTAAAAGAGAGTATCCTGAATTAACGAACGTAACAGATAGGATAGAAAATCTGTTTATTTTAAAAACTCGACGTGATGTAAACTTTGTATTCCCAGCAGCTATTCAGAACGGAATCCGGATTGGCAAATGCTTAAGATAAGAATTACAGCCCTGAGATTTAACTACGGGGCTGTTTTTTATTAGGATGACTAAAGATTTAACACGAAGAAGGTGGACCCCATTGGGACCCCAAGAGACAGTTGTGATGTGTGATACCGGAAAATGAAAAACCCCTGCGGCTTAGTGCCACAAGGGTTTTCAGCTATGATCTGTAGTGGGCTCGAACCACTGACCCCTACCCTGTCAAGATAGTGCTCTCCCAGCTGAGCTAACAGATCATGAAATATTTAAAAAGGTAATTCATATATTACCAGCAGACTATGTGGCTGTCAATGGTTTTCTCGTTATAAAAAATCACATTCCGGTTCAGACTAAATACAGCATGATTTTGCCAATGGAGGAGCGTGAATGGCATGGCAGGTGGGAAATCCCATTATTTCAAACGAGCCGGACTGGTGCTCTCGTTGCTGGGGGTATCTGTACTGGGGAGCGGTTGCAGTATCCCGGAGAGAACGTCGGTGCAGCTGGAGCCGCTGCATGGGCCTGCAGCGCCTGTATTGCTCGATGTTTACGGCCGTTCTGTAGATCAGGACGTTTATTCTAACCAGGGAAGCGGGGCACTGGAGCCGGTGCCGCCGATGGATTCGGTAGATACATTACGCGACCTCCAACCATAAAGGGGTCAGTAACGTTTTGTAACAGATTGATCCTATCAATGTCTTTATCTTTTGCTCAACAATGAGCAGAGCAAACCGTCGGCTCGCAAGCTGACGGTTTGCTGTAAAACGGCCGATGCTATTCCTCATCCCATTTACGGGAATAACCTTTTTTGATCGCCCAAAAAATAGGGTAGATGATGATGGCTGAGATGATAACAGCCCAAAATATCGTGGTTCCCATGCCCATAAGGCCATGCTCCTTTCAAGAAAACGTTAGCTTATACTATACAGGAAAATGATTATTTTGTATAATATCTCGATCTGCGTTATCACAAGGAAGTGATTCTACATAAAGAGGTGTTGAAATGGCAGCAGAAATCATAAATGTATCAACAGAAGAGCAGTTGCAGCAGGCGCTGGATATCCGGAAGGATGTCTTCGTGCTTGAACAGAAGGTTCCGATTGACCTGGAGATTGATGATTACGATCGCCTCGAATCCGATGCGCATCATATCTTGATCAAATCAGAGGGACAGTACGCGGCAACCGGACGCATCACCTATTACAATAAGGATTCCGCCAAAATGCAGCGAATCGCAGTACGTAAGCCATTCCGTTCCAAAGGGATAGGGCGTGTGCTCATGATGGCATTGGAAGCGCAGGCGCGTGAATTGAAACTGCAGTATTCCGTGCTGGATGCGCAGGTGCAAGCGGAGGCATTTTATCGCAAGCTGGGGTATGAAACGATTTCGGACGAGCCGTTTGATGATGCTGGCATTCCCCACGTTCGTATGAAAAAGGAACTGTAGGCTTCTTAACTATAAGGTGCTAATGATCCCATCGTTCTAAAAAGAAAAGACCTCGAGTATCGACTCGAGGTCTTTTTAGGCATGAATTAAAAGTTTGGCAAATTATCCAGGTTGTTGCTAGGATCGCCATCCGCATTGGAACGAAGATGTTCGTCTCCGTCACGTCCACGGAATACGTTCAGGTTTTTAATTTCTTTATTCTTGGCCATCTGTTGAGCTGTCTTGTAGTCAACGACACTACCGTTATCCAGTTTAAGTTCGATGATGTCGCCATCGCCATTTTTACGGACGCCTACGACTTCTTGTTGTGCATTATCCATATGAATCGCCTCCCGGCATTAGTGTTCCCGGGAAACCTCATAAACTATTCCTCTATATTGTTCTACAATTCGTACACCCGCTGCTGCTCCACAAATTCCATGATGCCGGTCTTGCCAATGAAAGCTTCGACCTCATCGCTGTAATGCATGAGATAGGTGCGTTCCTGAATTTCTTCAGGGAGGCTCAGCAGTTCATCCAGTGTCGTATGAACCTCGCCCGGGCCCTGCAGCTGACATTCGTGCAGAATCACTTCACAATCCCGCTCATTCACCAATTGGTTGAGCAGTATAGGATCGAATACCATGTCAGCACTGTAAAAAATCCGGTCATTCAGATAAAGCGAATAGCTGTCCTTGCCGGGAATATGCTGCGTATGAATCAACTCTACCGAGATCCCTGATGAAATATTGGCCTTTACTCCCGGTTTCAAAGGGTGTACGTCAAATACATCATCCAGGGAGGAGATATGTCCCTGTTGATATAAGCCGCCTTTGAGTGAATGTTCCCATATCGGTTCCACCAGCGATTCAGCAATGTAGAGCGGGAGCTTGCGGTTGTATTTCATTTTCATAATAAAAGCCAGCTCCTCAAGTCCGCCTACATGGTCAGCATGAATGTGAGTGATAAGCACGGCATCCATATCGTTAAATGTTTTATTTAGCTGATGAAGTGCCATGGGAGCGGTAATGCCGCAGTCGATGAGCAGTGTGAAATTTCCGTCATGGATCAGTGCGTTATTGTTATAGTAGTTCTTGGCAAACGCACTGCCGGTGCCAAGCATTTGCAATTTCAGTATCAATGGATGAAACCTCCTGATGATTTGATGTGCAGTCCAGTATGCTAATGTATATTTTAACGAATTCCACGTGGATTTACACGGATTATATGATCGAATCGGGGCTGAAATGCAGGATAATTCGTGAGAGGAACAAACCTTAAAGCATGAGGAAAAAATTTTACCACAAAGTGCAAAATTGTCCGCAACTTGTTTTTTGACATGTAGTATACACATATAACAACAAGATGAGCCAATGGAGGGAAATGATTATTATGAAGTGGAAAAAAGTGATGGCATGTATGCTAGTGCTCTCTTTAATGGGTGGCAGCACCCTTTTGTTTGCAGATTCCGTCAATGAGCGTGTCCGTGTCTGGCTGAACGGTCATGAATTGAAGGATGGCGGATATTTAATTGACGGCAAAACCTATGTGCCGGTTCGGGAATTTGACGGGGCTGTAGATTGGAATCCCGCGAATGGACAAGTTCAAGTCATCAAGCCGAACGTGCATATTTTCCTGTTTAAAGGAGATACTGTATTCGGCAACGTGAACAAGGGGAAGCTGAAATTCAATGTTTTTAGCCAGGTAGACAGCTTAAACAACGATATTCATTCCGTGAAAGTAGCGATTGAGGATCCTTCGGGCAATATCAAGGATATTCAATCCGAGGTTGTGAAGGACCGCAAGGATAACTTTTGGTTCCGAACCTATGACTTCACGTACGATTTTAAAACAACAGGTAAGTATTCGGTTGGTTTTTATGTAAAAGTAAAAGCGGATTCGGATTTTGTGAAAATTGCTGAAAAAGTCATTACAACGCTCAACTGATGGGGATAAAACCATTGGCAGAAATTGACCTGAAGAAGCTATCCGTGATACGATACGAAAGTATGATAATTTAACCGAAGTGAGGTTTTTTCAATGAGTGAACACAAACATGAACACGGAGATGCTTGCGGTTGCGGTCACGACCATGACCACGATCACGAACATGAAGAGTTTGTGCTGACATTGACGGATGAAGAAGGAAAAGAAGTAGAGATGGTTCTTGTGGAGACATTTGATGTCGGCGAGAAACTTTACGCGCTTTTGCTTGAACGCGAAAATCCGGAAGCGGACGGCGTCATTCTACGTATGGAAGAAGAGAACGAGGAAATGGTTCTTTACAATATTGAGGACGAAGAAGAATGGAATGAAGTAGAGGCGGTTTACAACGAACTGGTCGCTGCTGCAAACCAGGAATAAGACTCCCAAACAATAAACCCGGTGCGAACCTCTCGCACCGGGTTTATTGTATTTACAGCTGCCATTTTAGAATATAGGGTCTGTTTCCACGATGACTTTCACATTTTGGATGCTGCGGTCTTCAGGACCTTTAACCGGAAGGCCTACCTCGACATGATCGATAATGTAATCGATGTTTTCCTGGGAAATCACTTCGCCCGGAAGCAGAATTGGAATCCCTGGCGGGTAGACATAGATAAATTCGGCAATAATGCGTCCTGCCGATTCCTTGAAAGGCACAACTTCCGTATCTCCGTAAAACGCATCGCGAGGGATAAGCGATAACTGCGGAATTTCTGGTGTCTTCACAACCAGCTCGTTAATCTCATTCACATGCATGTACTGATCCGAAAGCTCGCGGAGCGCTGTCAGCAAAATATCGATGGTCTCCCGATTGTCCCCCGGTGTAATGAGGCACAGAATATTGTACATATCACTGAGCTCCACCTCAATATTGTAGTGATCCCGCAGCCAGTTCTCGGTTTCATATCCTGTAATACCAAGATGACGTACATGGATCGTCAATTTGGTCGGATCATAGGAGTACGTTGCTTCTCCGCCTAATATTTCTTCACCGAAGCTGTACAAACCTTCGATTTTATTAACTTCATGACGTGCATATTGCGCCAACTCAATCGTCCTTGCAGCCATTTCGCGTCCATGCAGCGCCAAACTGCGGCGTGAAGTATCAAGCGATGCCAGCAGGATATAGGAGGTTGAGGTTGTGGTCAGCATGCTGATGATTGTTTGTACGCGGTAAGGATTGATGTATCCGTTCTTGGTATTCACGTTCAATACGGAGCTCTGCGTCATCGAGCCGCCGAGTTTGTGAACGCTGGTCGCAGCCATATCGGCCCCGGCTTCCATTGCCGACATCGGAAGGTCTTCATGGAAGTGGATCAATACTCCGTGCGCCTCATCCACGAGAACGGGCACATTGTAGCTGTGAGCCAAATCCACGATTTCCTTCAGATTCGCGCTAACCCCGAAGTAAGTTGGGTTAATGACCAAAACGGCTTTGGCGTCAGGGTGACGTTTTAATGCTTTTCGGACCGAGCTGATGGTGATTCCGTGATCGATACCCACATTGGAATCCTGGGCAGGCGATACGAATACAGGCTTGGCCCCGGTAAAAATGATGGCGGAAAGCACGGATTTATGGACATTGCGCGGTACGATGATTTTATCGCCGGGCGAACATACCGACATGATCATGGTCATGATCGCTCCGCTTGTTCCTTGGACACTGAAGTAGGTGTGATCGGCACCGAATGCGTCGGCGGCCAGCTTTTGGGCTTCCTCGATGACGCCCGTAGGCTGATGCAAATCATCCAGCGGCGCAATATTGATCAAATCTATAGAAAAGGCATTATCCCCTATAAATTCCCGAAATTCGGCATCGGTGCCGAGGCCCTTCTTATGTCCCGGAATGTGAAATTGCACGGGGTTTTTGGCCGCATGTTCTTTAAGTGCGGTGAAGAGCGGTGTACGACTGTGGTCCATGGACGTTGTCACAACCTTTCCTTATGTTTATTTTCTTATGATTTGTAGATTTCTGTTTTTATATAAACAAAATTGAGTATAGCAAAATAGGGGGGGAATGCAAGGAGAATGAACGGCTTTTTTTGCTTTGTCCGGCAACGCTTCAAACTTTAGACATATTACGGAGGAGCAACAAGATCTTCATCGTTCCTTCATTAAAATATCATCCATAAGAAAAACGTCTATCGACGTACTTTCTCAGAAGACAGACCGCGCTTAAAGGAAGTTTTTCTTGCGATTATAGAATTGTTCAGCTTCGCTGAAAATTTATAAATTCTGTAATCTTAAAAAAAGAGCTGCATCAGCAGCCCTTTTCATCCACATATCATGCTCATTAAAACGCCATTTTATAAAGCGGCAGCAGCGTCTCAAACGTCTCCTGCACTTTTTGCACCAGCTCGTCCCCTTCAAGCTTGACGGCTTCCTCGCGCGGGATGCGCAGTCCGCACATGACTTCAGCCTTTTTCACCTGCTTCAGCTTCTCAATCAGACGCGTGAAATCCTCCTCGCTCATATCCTGATGAGGGGTGCCGGCCGGGTTCATGTGATCCATGGACCAGTAGAAATGTTTAGGCAGCGCCTTCGCTGTTTTCTTCAGCTTGGCTTCCAGGTTGCTGGCAAACACGGTTTTGTTGGGGCTTTCGTAAATAATCGCGAAGATGACAAACAGATGGGTTCCGAACATGCCTACCTCAAAATGAGGCAGTGCTTTATAGCCGCGTTTGCTCGCAGCCCAAGCGACCCAGGTGTCAATGGGAGGATTGACAGTGCGTCTAGCATGCTTGGCCACATGCACAAACATCTCTTCCCCAGCCAATGCGGATACATAGGGGGCGAGCTCAGCCCCTAGCACTTCCAGCTTGGGTCTTACCCGTTCAATGAGAACCTCCATACGGGCTTCAAGCCCGGGAACGGAGAATACGTCGAAATCTTGATCTTTAAATCCGGTAACCGTCATGTATGTGATGGCCTCCCTGTTGTTGATGATATCGTTACTAAACTCGGTTTTTGGATAACTTATTATACCATAAGGCGAACGGACATCACGCATTGCCCAGAAAAGCTTCACCGTATGTTCATGTGGGTTAAAAATAGTCAATAAACCAAGTTACCGTTACATAAGATGGAGTATAAGATATAGATAAGACAACATCAAAACCAGCCATGGGGGAAATCTTCACCGCCGTTTAATGATCGGTAGTAAACCGGAGGAGGGAGTGCCGTGAATAAGAGCGAGGAAGTGGAGTATTGCAACCTGGAGCTCCGGTTTGATCGCCGGCATATCCAGGACCTAATCAAGGAATTGATCCAGGAAGGATATTCGCTTTATTGGAGCGAGAATGATACGCAGTTTGTCATTTCAATCCGAACAGGTCGCAAGCTGGTAAAGCTGCGGTTTCAACGAACAGGAAGCGGTTTTAAACTGGTAGGCGATTATATGATCCGTGATCCCAAACTCGCGGAATGGATGGAGAAATTGATCGAGAATACCCGTGGCCATGCTGTCGTGAAACGTTTCAAGGATCGGCAAATATTGATCGAGAATATTTTGTTCGGTGAGGTCATAAGACTCGTGGAAATATCCGGTTACCGGCAGCGGGTGCTGTTTCAGAAGGGGACGCCGATGACGGAGCAGGAAATGCTGCGGTTGTTTGAATCGGATGTAGGGGAACAGCGATTACTGCTGTCCAGACTGGAAACCGATGATGAGCTTGAGAAGCTCCATGCGGCTCTGCAAGAGGGGGACGAAGACAAAATTTCGGCTTGCAAGCAAAGACTCCGTGAGCTTTCCTTGGAGCTGATGAGACTGGAGTGGTGATGACTTCAACCCGGATACAAGTTTAAAGCACGAACAACACTCCGAAACAGAAGGGGTGTTTTCGCGCGTGTTCTGATTTTGTGACAGGGGTTCACTTGTCAAATGAAAAACGTTAATATAAGATTATTGCAAATCATCTCGGATAGGGATGGGTTGTTTAAAAATATATTGGAGCAAAGGATGGAGAACCAGATGTCAAAACAACAAATCGGTGTGATTGGCCTTGCTGTAATGGGAAAAAACCTGGCCCTGAACATCGAAAGCAAAGGCTTCACCGTTTCCGTATATAACCGCTCTCCGCAAAAAACGGAAGATATGCTGAAGGAAACCGAAGGCAAGCAAGTGAAGGGGACGTTCTCGATCGAAGAATTCGTGGATTCCCTTGAAACTCCTCGTAAAATCCTGATCATGGTACAGGCGGGACAAGCTACGGATGCTACGATTGAACAGCTGATTCCACATTTGGACAAAGGCGATATCATCATCGACGGCGGTAACGCTTATTTCCCTGACACACAGCGCCGCAGCAAAGAACTGGCTGAAAAAGGCTTTAACTTTATCGGTGCTGGGGTTTCCGGCGGCGAAGAGGGCGCGTTGAAAGGTCCATCGATCATGCCTGGCGGACAAGAAAGTGCCTACAAGCTGGTTGAGCCTATTTTGACAGCCATTTCCGCTAAAGTTAACGAAGAGCCTTGCTGTACATATATCGGACCAGACGGTGCCGGCCATTATGTAAAAATGGTTCACAACGGTATCGAATATGGCGATATGCAGCTTATTTGCGAAGCTTACCAGTTGCTGAAGGACGTACTCGGCCTTGACGCGAAGGATCTGCACGGAATCTTCACGGAGTGGAACCAAGGCGAACTTGACAGCTATCTGATCGAGATTACGGCGGACATTTTCTCCAAATATGACGAAGAAACCGGCAAGCCGATGGTTGACGTCATCCTGGATACGGCGGGTCAAAAAGGAACAGGCAAATGGACAAGCCAAAGCTCCCTAGACCTGGGCGTACCGCTGTCCATGATCACCGAATCCGTGTTCTCCCGTTTCCTTTCCGCGATGAAAGAAGAGCGCGTGGCCGCAAGCAAAATCCTGAATGGTCCAAAAACGGCTGCATTTGACGGCGACAAAGCCGAGTTCATTGAAAATGTACGCAAAGCGCTGTTTGCAAGCAAGATCGTTTCCTACGCTCAAGGCTTCGCACAGCTTCGCGTGGCGTCCGATGAATACGGCTGGAACCTGCAATACGGCAACCTCGCTAAAATCTGGCGCGGCGGCTGCATTATCCGTTCCCGTTTCCTGCAGAACATCACGGATGCATACGAGAACAATCCTGAGCTCAAGAACCTGCTGCTGGATCCGTTCTTTACCGATATTATTGAATCCTATCAAGATGCATGGCGTAAGGTAGTTGCTTCCGCGGTGTCCCTGGGCATTCCGGTTCCTGGTTTTTCCAGCGCGCTTGCATACTACGATAGCTATCGCACTGCAAACCTGCCAGCGAACCTGCTGCAGGCTCAGCGTGACTACTTTGGAGCGCATACGTTTAAACGCGTGGACAAAGAAGGAACCTTCCACTATAACTGGATGGATTAATCCTGCTCTTTCACGTGAGTATGAATACCATCCTCCCTGGATGGATTAATCCTGCTCTTTCACGTGAGTATGAATACCATCCTCGCTGGATGGGTTAATTTCACTCTCGGAGGTAGGACGAATTCCATTCGCCGGGGGAGAGATCAGAGATTCAACCGTGCGGGCTTGAGAAGGGGAGTGTGCCTCCGCCAGCTCAGGAAGTCCGTGCATGGCTTCTAAGAGACAGGTGCGGATGTCGTGGTTCTTGGTATGGATGTGGTTTCCGCTTCCGAGCAGGAGCAGCGCGGCTTCGCAGTAACTGTTGAAATTTTGCAGCAAACGTGGCTTTGAAAGATCCAGCAGCGCAGGATCCTTCAGAGCCACTTTTTTTTGGACAAAATGAAGCACCCAGATCACATCTTCGCGGCATAACGGGTAGGATGGGTCGAGGATCCGGCGGATGCGCTTGGCAGCGGAAGAGAGACCGGTTGGACGAGAAGACATAATGAATTTCACTCCTTTCTTTTAATCTTGTATTCTTGTAATTTAGTATATGACAATAGGGGACCAGATAGACTCGTTAAAATTGGAGCTTTACTTGGGTTACTCGCATTACAACAATTTAGAGAGTCAGGTCCATTGTCGAAAGATTTGGGGCTGTGGTATGATATGAGCAACCTTTACAGTGAAGCAGCAAATGGGGTGTCAAATTGGATAAGATAGGTAGGAACATCATTCTGATCGGGATGATGGGTACGGGCAAGTCAACTGTAGGGCGTCTTCTGGCAGACACGCTCGGCTACACCCTGATTGATCTGGATGCGGAAATTGAGCGGATGGAAGGCAGAACGATTTCCGAGATGTTTGAAGCGGATGGGGAGGCTTATTTCCGTGAGGCTGAATCTGCTGCACTGCGCAGCGTTTTGCAACGGAAAGGCATTGTCGTAGCGTCCGGCGGAGGGGCTGTGCTTCGTTCCGAGAACTGTGACCAAATGAAACGTGGTGGCTGGGTCGCTGCTCTTACAGCCGATGCTGCCAGCATCGTCGAACGGGTACGGGGCGATGCCAATCGACCGCTGCTTGCGGGTGATGTCGAAGATAGAGTTCGGCGTATCCTGGATGAACGAAAGGACAAATACCTGTTTGCGGATGTCATCGTGGATACGGTTGGCCGATCCGCAGGGGAAGTGGCGACTGACATTTTAACGCATTACCGCGGCTAAGATGGTCAGCGAACGGGTTTGGAATGATGATCATGGATTAGTCTCTATGGGGGAATCTGGGGACCGCATTTGGATTGGAACAAGCAAAAAAGGCGGGGATAACGATCATCCCGCACCTTCCATAAAGCTTGTCTATTCTTCATCGTCATGCCACTGAAGCATGCCGCCCTTCATGTTGATTACATTAGTCAAGCCTTGGTGATTCAAAAATTCGCATACATGTTGACTGCGTCCACCGCTGCGGCAGATGAAGACAACCTCTTGATCGCGTGGAATTTCGTCCAGGCGATTCGGAATCTCGCCCATAGGAATATGCTTGGCGCCGCTGATCATGCCGGCGGCAACTTCCTCATCCTCGCGGACATCAATCATGTACACATTTTCGCCGTTTTGAAGCCGGCTTCTAAGCTCCGATGTTTCCATTTGAGGGATCGGTTTCATCATATAGACCTCTTTTCTGATAATAAATGATTAAGATCGTAACGATCTGAATTTCCAGTTCACATGACTATGATAACCAAGCGGTTCTTTCCCTGTCAATTTATCCTAGGGGAGATTTCAAAGGTTGGTTATCGTAACATAATATACACAAGGAGAGATACATACGATGGATGTAATCGTCAAGCCTACGCCTATATTAAACGGAGAGATTGGAGCGTTATCCTCCAAGAACTATACTACCCGTTACCTGCTGGTGGCTGCACTTGCGGAAGGAACGAGCACGATCTATTACCCAGCACATAGCGAGGATAGCGATGCCATGAGACGCTGTATTCGAGATCTCGGAGCCGTGATCGTGGAGGACGAGGAGAAGGCGGTCATTACGGGCTTTGGCAAATCGCCGCGGGATGTGAAGGAACTGAATGTCGGTAATGCCGGTGCCGTTTTGCGTTTCCTGATGGGAATCACGGCGTTGTCGAAAGAGGTTACCTTCGTCAATACCTATCCGGAATCACTGGGCAAACGTCCTCATGATGATCTCATTGATACGCTAGGTCAATTGGGTGTGGAGGTGGAGCATAACGAGGGCAAGCTGCCGATCACGATTCGTGGCGGTCAGCCTAAGGGCGGACAGCTCACCGTTTCTGGCGAAGTGAGTTCGCAGTACTTAAGCGCACTGCTGTTCTTAACGCCACTGCTTGCCGAAGACAGTGAAATTACCGTTACCGGAGATTTGAAATCCAAGGTCGTTATCGGTCAGACCCTGGAAGTGCTGGAGCAGGCGGGCATTACGATTCACGCACAGGACGATTATACCTTCTTCCGGGTTCCTGGCGGTCAATCCTACGAAGCGAAGACCTATACGGTTCAAGGCGATTATCCGGGCTCCGCTGCCGTCCTGGCGGCGGCTGCGGTTACACAGTCGGATGTAACCATCCGCAATCTGTCGGAGGACAGCAAGCAGGGGGAGCGGGCCATTATTGACGTCCTTCGGATGATGGAGGTACCGCTCACGCACGAGAACGGAAATGTCCATGTGCAGGGCAACCGTACCCTCAAGGCATTGGAATTTGACGGAGATGCAGCCACCGATGCGGTGCTTGCGATGGTAGCGGCCGCAGTGTTTGCGGAAGGAACCTCCCGATTCTACAACGTGGAGAATCTCCGCTATAAGGAATGCGACCGGATTACGGATTATTTGAATGAATTGCGAAAAGCAGGAGCCAACGTTGAGGAACGCCAGGCCGAGATCATCGTTCACGGCCGTCCGCAAGGCGTTGAGGGTGGTGTGGAGATCAATGCCCATTATGATCATCGGGTGATCATGGCTCTGACGGTGGTCGGGCTTCGCGCACATCAGCCGATCCGGATTAAGGACGCGCACCATGTGGCCAAGTCGTACCCGCAATATTTTGATCACATGAAGGCGCTTGGAGCTAACGTAGAATGGGTAAAATAAAGGAATAGCCAAGCGGCTCGTCTATTACGAATGGAGAGGTGGTCTTGAAGCATGGCATTTGAAAATCCTACGCGCGAAGAAATCGCGGATATTTTGCGAAACGCAGGCAATATCGCTGTTGTCGGTCTGTCCGACAGGCCGGACCGTACATCTCATATGGTTTCTGCTGCGATGCAAAAACGCGGATACCGGATTATCCCGGTTAACCCTGGAGCAACAGAAATCCTTGGGGAGAAGAGTTATCCGTCCCTGAAGGACATTCCGGAGCCGATCCATATCGTCAATGTGTTCAGACGCAGTGAATATTGTGCCGACGTGGCGCGGGAAGCTGCCGAGATTGGCGCCAAGGTGCTGTGGCTGCAGCAGGGAATTATTAGCGAAGAGGCGGCGGCTATCGCGGAGAAGAGCGGCATGATTGCCATCATGGACCGCTGCATTAAGGTGGAGGATTCCATCGCTTTGGGCGGACGTTAACATTTAATTAGTGCATTGGAATTAGGAGCAAGCCTTATGTTGAAGCAGCCGTGGCAGACTGGACACGATCCGTGCCTGCCGTCGTACTGCTTGCGAGGCTTGCTTTTCTATCTGGTATTTGCCCTGATTTCTTTTTGACAAAAACAGGCGCAGCGCTTACCATCAAGGATAGAAAGGAGGGCTCGCCTTGAATTGGTTGGGATCATTACAACAGCTGGGCAGAGCAGTTATGCTCCCTACAATGGCGCTTCCGGCGGCAGCTCTCCTGCTTAGCGTGGGAAGTCTGCCATGGTCGGCGTGGGGCTTCGGAACCTTGGGCGAGATTGCCCAGGCAGCGGGGCACGGCGTGTTTTATTATATGCCGTATTTATTTGCCATCGGTGTCGCATGGGGGCTCTCGAACCAGGGAGGACCCGCAGGGCTTGCCGCTTTGGCTGGCATGTTCATCTATGATCAGGTTATATCCCGTCTGGGAGACGGGAGTGTACAGCCCTCGACCTTGATTGGTATTATTTTTGGGGTAATGTCCGGTTACGTTTATAACCGGTTCAAACATATTAAGCTTCCTGAAGCTATACAGTTTTTTGGGGGCTCCCGATTTGTACTTTTGTTCATGGGACTGTTCTCCACAATATTTGCATGGATCATGCTGGGGATGGCTCCCATTGTACAGCGCGGATTAGATGCTTTTTATGATCTGACCGTACATATGGGGGCGTTCGGATTATTTCTCTACGGCATTTTGTACAGGGTACTGACGGCCTTCGGCCTGCATCACTTGTTGAATAACGTGTATTGGTTTCAGCTGGGCTCGTACGAGACGGAAGACGGTACCGTCGTTCAGGGAGATCTCCCCCGATTCTTTGCGGGTGATCCAACAGCAGGCGACTTCATGGCGGGGTTATTCCCGATTATGATGTTTGCCCTGCCGGCGATTGCATTTGCGATTATTCAAGAGGCACGAGAAGATTTGAAGCCGAAGGTGAAAAAAACATTCATGCGGTCTGCGCTTGTCTGTTTTTTGACCGGGGTATCGGAGCAGATTGAATTCGCGTTCTTATTTGCGTCTCCTTATCTGTATGTGCTCCACGCCCTGATGGCCGGGTTCGCGATGGTGCTTACCTATGCGTTTGATATCCATCACGGGTTTTCGTACTCAGCCGGATTTATTGATTATGTACTCAATTTTCATTTGTCGCAGAACGCCTGGATCATCATACCGATCGGGGCGGTATACGGCATCGTTTACTATTTTCTGTTCCGCTGGGCCATTCGCACCTTCGAAATCCCGACACCCGGGCGTGAAGAAGGTTCGGCGCTGGAAGGCCGGGCAGGAGACATTCCCTATCAGGCACCGCTTATTCTGGAGGCGCTTGGGGGGAAAGACAACATCGTTCAGGTCCAATCCTGCATGACGCGTCTTCGATTGACCGTATACAATGACCGCCAGATTGATTCGGACGCACTGAAATTGCTCGGTTCAGCCGGCATCATCAAGCTGGGCGGCGGTAACGTCCAGGTGGTATTCGGGACGTATTCTGAGCTCATCCGCGAAGAGATAAATAAGCTGATGCAGCAAGATTTGCCGCGCGTTCTGTTTAGCGCGCCCGTACAGGGACGTATGCTTCCGATTGACGAAGTGCCGGATGATATTTTTGCCGCCAAGCTTGTCGGCAACGGCGTTGCGTTCATTCCGGAAAAAGGGGAACTTGTGTCTCCGGTTTACGGAACCGTGATGCATGTCTATCCGACGATGCATGCCATTGGCATTTCAACGCCGGATGGGCTCGAGGTGTTGATCCATATCGGAATCGATACCTCTCAACTGAAAGGACCGTTTACAGCTGTGGTAAGCGAAGGGGATACCGTTGAGCCGGGGCAACTGCTGGTCAAGTTCGATTTGGCGTATTTAAAGACACATGCCGCTTCATTGGCCACACCTATGGTGATCACCAATCCCGATAAAGTAAGATCTTGGAGCTTTGCTCCATTCAAGTCCGTTAAGAGAGGACAGTCATCTGTCATGTCCGTCGTATTAAATGAGAGTAATGCTGGGGGTAGAGAATCATGATACAAGGCATTGGCGCAGCAACAGGCGTAGCGATCGGTAAGGCTTTCGTACTGCCGCATTGGGAGCTGGACCTTCCGGATTCCGAAATGGATGCTGTCGATTTAGCCAAAGAGTTCGAGCGCTTATATGAAGGCATACGAACCTCCAAGAATGAAATTGAATATATCAAGAACGAATTCAAGGAAATGGTGGGGCACGAGGAGTCGCAGATCTTTGATGCGCATCTGGCCATACTGGAGGATCCCGTGTTCATGAACGAAATTCAAGGGATCATCGAGCGCCAGTACAAGGCTGCCGAGGTGGCGGTTAAAGAGGCGATCGATCACTTCGTATCCATGTTCGATTTGCTGGACGACGAGTATATGAAGGAGCGGGCGCTGGATATTAAGGATGTTGGCAATCGGCTGCTCAAACATCTTCTCGGTGCTCCGGAAGTCAAGCTACCGGCTGACACGCAGCCTTATATTTTGGTTGCGAAGGAACTTTCTCCGTCTCAGCTTGTGCACCTTAACCCTTCCCATGTTCTTGGCATAGTGACGATGACGGGTGGCAAGACCTCTCATTCGGCGATTATGGCCCGCGCTCTCGGCATACCGCTTGTATCCGGGATTGAGAACAAGCTGGATCATCCGATCCAGACCGGACAGCATTTAGTTGTGGATGGAGATGAAGGCTTGCTGTATTTGGAGCCCGACACGCTGATCGTGGATCGTTATGAAGGGATCCGCGAGCAACAACGGAAAAAGAAAGAGCAGCTGCAGCTCCTGGCAACGGTTGATGCGGTTACGAAGGATGGAACCTATTTTAATCTGGCCGCGAATATGAACTCCGTGAAAGAAATGGAGATTGCGCTGAAGAACGGCGCGCAGGGAGTCGGATTGTTCCGGACGGAATTCTTATACATGGACCGCCACAACTTTCCTTCGGAAGAAGAGCAGTTTGAAGTGTATAAACTGGTTGCCGAGAACGCAGGTCAGGCCTCGGTCGTGATCCGTACGCTGGACATTGGCGGCGATAAGCAGCTGGATTATTTCGGGCTGCCGGAAGAAGAGAACCCCTTCCTGGGATATCGCGCCATCCGTATCAGTCTGGATCGAACAGAGCCGTTCCAGACCCAGCTGTCCGCTATTCTGAGGGCCAGCGCTTTTGGTAACGTCAAAATCATGTATCCGATGATATCCTCGGTAGATGAAGTCAAACAGGCTAATGCCGTGCTGCGGCGTGCGATGGCCGATTTGGACCAACGCGGCATTGCATACGATCCGAACATTAAGGTCGGCATCATGATTGAGGTGCCGGCAGCAGTCACCATCTCGGATTTGTTGGCAGAGGAAGCCGATTTCTTCAGCATCGGGACGAATGATCTGGTTCAGTATGTGCTGGCGGTGGATCGGATGAACGAGCAGATCGCGCATATGTACCATCCGTTTCATCCTGCGGTCTTGCGCATGCTTCGGACGACGGTGGAGGCTGCGCATGAGGCAGGCATACCGGTCAGCGTGTGTGGAGAAATGGCAGGGGACGAGCGGGCGATTCCGATATGGCTGGAGCTTGGCGTTAAGGATCTAAGCATGTCTCCGCAATCCCTGCTTCGCGTGAAGCATCGCATCTTGAATACCAATGCGGCAGAAGCGAAGGGGGAGGCAGCGGCATGCTTCAAATTGCGTACCAGCTCCGCTGTCGAAGAGCGTCTAAGCGCCTTTGCCGAACGGAGCAGTTATCTGAACGGAACTAACGGTACGGACAGCACGGCCTCTTAAAAAGCTTCAAGAAACGGGATCACATTCCAATTTTTCATGTTTCTTTTTTGAGTGGACAAGCTATATTCACAAAAAAAACAGCTGCCTATCTCACCAGAGCTCTTCTTGGTGAAATAAGCGGCTGTTTTTCGTGGTGCAGGGGGAGCTACTAGCTTTGCTGTGCCAATGCATCGCAAAAGGCTTTGCCGTACGGCGGCAGATCCGGTGGACGGCGGGCGGAAATAATATGACCGTCGGTGACGACCGCTTCATCCTTCCAGATTGCACCGGCGTTTTCCATATCGTCCCGGATTCCCGGTGTGGAAGTTACCGTGATGCCGTCCAGGATTTTGGCCGAGATGAGCACCCATCCGGCGTGGCAAATCTGCCCGATCGGCTTTTTGTCCGCATTCATTTCTTTAACCAGCTGCAGCACCTTATCATAACGGCGCAGCTTGTCCGGCGCCCAGCCTCCCGGAACGAGAATTCCATCATAATCCTTGCTGTTCAGCTCTTCAAACGAATACTCGGCTTGAGCGGGAACGCCATATTTGCCCGTGTAAGTTTTTCCTTTTTCCAATCCGGCAAGATGGACTTCGGCCCCTTCCTCACGGACTCGGTAAACGGGATACCATAGTTCCAGATCCTCGAACTCTTCGTCTACAAGCGCTATCACTTTTTTTCCAGCCAATCTCATGATCGATATAGCCCCTTTCTCTTCAGATTTCTTGATATATCCGTAAAACGACCGAATACGTCTCTTAAGACTGTACTCATTGTAACAAATATGGAGGGCAGTTTCATAGGAGCGACCAAAGGACAAACATTTGGAAACATATCTGGTAAATAAAGCATTATCACAAATTTGCAGGATTCTTTGGTATGATAGTCGAATAGAACTAGTTCAGGTGACAGATTTGTGACATAGGGCTGTTGGTATTAGATTACGTGATAGGATTTGGGGTGGGCATTTTGTTCAAAACCTGCAACTGCGGACAATGGATGAAGTTGGAATTAAGAAAGCTGATTCATGAAAGAAAGACTCGAATATGTGATGTTCCTGTTTATGCCTGTCAGGCTTGCAAGAAGTATGAGCTTCTGCCTCTTATTAAACCGGATTTACTTGGCTATCTCGCATCGATTAGCAATGAGACCGGTCGAATACACGTTTCGTTCGCAGATGTTAATGAGTCTGCATACGTACTTCGAGAAGTGTTCCGTACATACGATGATGATTCGTCAGTAGAATGGCAGGCACGCTGCATGGAAGTCTTTGACGAGCGAATCAATATGCTGTTGGATCTATTTCGTTATGCCCAGAGCATGGGCGACGGTGATTGGATGAGACAAATTGAGGGGCGTCTTGAACAATTAAGTACCATAAAATCTCTCATTCCTGAAAATTCGGGCAATTATGCAAGATAATTTTCAGAAAATTTTCGCGGTTGTTGGATTTTTCACGCACTTTTTGTTAGGATAGAGGATAGGAACTTCAATACAATGAAGGGAATGTATATCCTATGGCGACGTTGACGAAAATGACTACTATAGAAGAGTTACGCAACACGCTTGAATCTTCGGATCAGAGGCCCTTGCTGTTGTTCAAACATAGTACCAGATGCCCAATTAGTGCCGGAGCTTATAGGGAAGTGCAAGCTTACCTGGAGGACCAGCCGAACGAGCGGATCGACTATGTATGGATTGATGTCATTGCCGACCGTCCGGTGTCGGGTCAGGCTGCGGAAACTCTAAGCATACAGCACGAATCGCCACAAGTTATTCTTGTAAAAGAAGGAGCGCCAGTCTGGCATACATCCCATTCCCATATTACGGCTGAAGCGCTGAAAGCTCAATTGGACGGCATCTAATGCCGTGTCGTTGCACAAAGCAGTAATTTGTCGTATCATAAATTCAATTGGTATTGAACGAATGAAAATCTATTGGCAATGGAGAGAAGGAATTTGACGGTAACCATTTACGATGTTGCGCGCGAAGCAGGCGTTTCCATGGCGACGGTATCACGGGTTGTAAACAATAACCCGAACGTTAAGCCTCAGACCCGGAAAAAAGTATACGAAGCGATTGAACGTTTAGGGTATCGTCCGAATGCGGTAGCCAGAGGACTGGCCAGCAAGAAGACCACAACCGTCGGCGTTGTGATCCCTGACATTTCGAACTCGATCTTTGCGGAGATTGCCCGTGGTATTGAGGATATTGCTAACATGTATCACTATAATATAATTTTGTGTAATGCCGACAAACGTAAGGAAAAAGAAATCCGCGTTATCAACACCTTGCTTGAGAAGCAAGTGGACGGGTTGTTGTTTATGGGTGGAACGGTGACGGACGAGCATATCCAGGCGTTCCAAACATCGGCTGTGCCGATTGTTCTTTGTGCGACAAGCGACGAGAGAGGCTCTTATCCTTCGGTCGACATTGATCATGAACAGGCTGCGTTTGATGCGGTAAACACACTGATCCGGCACGGACACCGCGAGATCGCTATGATCAGCGGCACGCTGCAGGATCCGGCGAACGGTTATGCGCGTTTCCAAGGCTACAAAAAAGCACTGGAAGCTGCAGGGATCGAGTATCAAGAGGATTTGGTACGGATCGGTAACTACCGCTATGAGTCTGGTGTGGAAGCGATGAAGTACTTCCTGGGCCTCAAAAAGAAACCAACGGCTATATTTGCTGCTACCGATGAGATGGCGATTGGCGCTATTCATAGCATTCAGGATGAAGGCTACAAAGTGCCGGATGATTTCTCAATCATCAGCGTAGACAATATCCGGATGGCTTCGATGGTTCGTCCACAGCTGACAACGGTGGCTCAACCGATGTATGATCTTGGAGCCGTAGCGATGCGTTTGCTTACCAAGCTGATGAAGAAGGAGAATGTGGAGAATCCTCGCGTGATTCTGCCGCATGAAACGATTCTTCGCCTCTCGGTTAGTCATGTGAACGAGTAAGAAGTGTGAATGAAAGTTGTTTAGACATCTATTGACTTGAAGAAAGCTCCTGGGTTTAAGGGGCTTTTTTCTGGTGGGTTTTTTATGTGGTCTTGAATTCAGGAGGGATATCGGTATGACAACACAGGTTATCGGCCTAATCGGGGCTATGGACGAAGAAGTGGAATTGCTGCTCAGTCAACTGGAGAATAAAGAAACAGCAGTCCGTGCAGGGGTTACATATGCTTCAGGAACGATTCATGGCAAGAGAGTCGTTGTATGCAAGAGCGGGGTGGGTAAGGTGAATGCCGCGGTTACCACGCAAATCTTGATTGACACCTATGGCGTTTCCAAAATATTGTTTACCGGCGTAGCGGGTGCGCTGCATCCGGAGCTGAACATTGGCGATATCGTCATCTCTTCCTCCTGCATGCAGCACGATATGGACGTGACTCCGCTTGGTTTTGCGCGCGGGGTAATTCCGTATCAGGAAGTGTCCGATTTTCCCGCAGATCCGTCGTTGATCGAGCTGGCACAGGAAGCGTGCAAAGAGCAGGCGGTGAATCATTACGTCATCGGGAAGGTTCTGTCCGGCGACCAGTTCATTGCCAGCCGTGAAACGGTACGTACGCTCTACGAAGATCTGAACGGAGCTTGCGCGGAAATGGAAGGTTCTGCCGTTGCCCAGGTATGTTATATGAACAGTGTGCCTTATGTGGTGATCAGATCCATGTCGGATAAGGCAGACGGCTCTGCCCATGTCAACTTCCCTGAGTTTACAGTGAAAGCCTCCAAGCGTTCACACGAAATCGTGAACTACATGCTGGGCAAACTCTAGTAAAAACTTTGTGGATTTGGTAGGTATGCATTTCCAGTATGCGCCGGCATTCAAACAAACTCCCTTGAGCAAGCTCAGGGGAGTTTGTTTTTTTTTATTTATTTGATATCAACTTAATACATAAACCGCTGTCTGAAACGGATACGATCGAATTGTTCTTGTGACGAAAGCGGTACGTGCCGCCCGATTCTGACCATGAGACAGTTGGCGGGATGGGAGCAGATTTCAGGATCATCGGTTGCATACCACTCCATATCCACGATTTTCATTAACTGTTCCATCATTTTGCGGTAATCCCATACGTTAAGGCCGCTTCCTTTTAGATCCCAATGCCAGTAGTACTCGGTCGTAAACACGATGTAACGCTCCATCTGTTCTTCTTCAAATGCAGTCTTGATCATCTGCTGCCCAAGTCCCAGAGAACGGTAGTCTTTCGCTACCTCGATGGCACCAAGTTCAATCAAATCTTCCATATTGCCCTCAGACCAGCGTTCCTGCTCATCCGGGTGATGAAACGTTACATATCCAACGATCATATCTTGGTCTCTCGTGATGATGATTCTGCCTTCGGGCAGGCCTGCAATTTCCACCAATGCCTCATGCTGCTCCGCAGGACGACGAAAAGCCTTGAGATCAGGGTGCATGGTTAGTTCGGATAGTTGCTCGGGAGGTACAGGTCCTTCGATGATCAGGCGGCGGTCTTCAGGGAACAGAACATGAGACTGGTATACCTTGCAGTGTTCCATCCGTTACGCTCCTTTCAATTCCATACCCTACTTATAGCAAAAAAATAAAAAAATGAAAAGCAATGACAGGCAAACAAGAGCTATGATATAATCTTTTCGACATAAAATCTTCACATTTGTGTCGTACTTAACGATATGTTTCCTTGCGAATTCTAGGGGTTAATGACTCGATGACTGCGACAACGTGACGACCCACCGCAATGTGTAAAATGTATGTTTCATTCAATCATTTTGTAAGCGCTGTCCACTATGAGGAGACCGATTTGAGAATGAGGAGGATGTTATCATGAATCAAACGCATAGCGAAATATTGCCAAGTGAAGTTTCGCATTCCAATATGAAGAGTTACGAGCAGGCACGCTCCGAGTTTTCATGGGACGAAATCGAAAGACATTTTACTTGGTATGAGACGGGCAAAGTGAATATGGCGTATGAAGCTATTGATCGTCATGTAGCAGAGGGGCGAGGAGATAAGGTAGCTCTCCTGTACAGTGACGCCAATCGTGAGGAATCTATTACTTATGCGCAGCTGAAAGAGAAATCCGACAAGTTCGGTAATGTACTCCGCAAATATGGCGTTGGCAAAGGTGATCGGGTATTTATCTTTATGCCGCGCGGCCCTGAGCTCTATGCCGGTTTGCTGGGCATTCTGAAGGTTGGCGCCGTGGTCGGCCCATTGTTCGAGGCGTTTATGGAGACGGCTGTAAAGGACCGTCTGGAGGACAGTGGAGCTGTTGCACTGATTACGACGCCTGCACTGTTGTCGCGCGTGAAGCGGGATGAGCTGCCTGAGCTGAAGCATATTTTTGTCGTTGGAGAAGTTGAAGAAGAGGATCCGCGTCTAGTAAACTACCACGAGGAAGTAGAGGCTGCATCCAGCGAACTGGACATTGAATGGCTTGAGCGGGAAGATGGATTGATCATGCACTATACATCAGGCTCTACCGGGAAACCGAAGGGCGTGTATCACGTGCAGAATGCCATGATTCAGCATTATTATACGGGCAAGGTTGTATTGGATTTAAGGGAAGATGATATATATTGGTGCACAGCCGATCCGGGCTGGGTAACCGGTACGTCCTACGGTATTTTTGCTCCATGGTTGAACGGTGTCACCAATGTCATTCGCGGCGGCCGTTTCAGTCCGCAGGATTGGTACAGCACTTTGGTAAACAATAAGGTAACGGTATGGTACAGCGCTCCGACCGCATTCCGCATGCTGATGGGTGCGGGTTCCGAGCTTATCGACCAATATGATTTGAGCCATGTACGGCATATTTTATCCGTTGGCGAGCCTCTTAACCCCGAGGTAGTGCGTTGGGGACACAAGGCTTATAACCAGCGTATCCATGATACATGGTGGATGACGGAGACCGGCGGACAGCTGATCTGTAACTACCCGGGGATGGCGATCAAGCCAGGATCCATGGGACGACCGCTGCCGGGCATTACAGCCGCTATCCTGGATGATCAAGGGAAAGAAGTTCCTCCGTACACGATGGGCAACTTGGCAATCAAGACACCTTGGCCGTCCATGATGAGAGCGATCTGGAATAACGAGGCGAAGTATGAAGAATACTTCCGAATTCCGGGCTGGTACATTTCAGGTGATTCGGCCTATATGGATGAAGAAGGATACTTCTGGTTCCAGGGTAGAATAGACGACGTGATTAATTCGTCCGGTGAGCGAATCGGACCGTTCGAAGTCGAGAGCAAGCTGGTTGAGCATCCGGCTGTCGCTGAAGCAGGAGTGATCGGCAAGCCTGATGTAACCCGTGGCGAGATCATTAAGGCCTTTATCTCCTTACGTGAGGGGTATACACCTACTCAGGAGCTCAAGGATGAAATTTACCGTTTTGTGAAGGAAGGACTTTCCGCTCATGCAGCGCCTCGTGAAATTGAGTTTAAGGATAAACTTCCGAAGACGCGCTCCGGTAAGATCATGCGCCGTGTATTGAAAGCGTGGGAACTGGATCTTCCGACAGGCGATCTGTCCACGATTGAAGATTAAAACCATGATCAAGACAGGGCTGACTATGAAGATGGTGACCGCCATTTTCATAGTCAGTCTTTTTTCTTTTCTGTCGCAAGAAAAAGTACAGCTTAGCGTGGTCTGTCCTCTTGGAATTTCGTCGATAAACGTTTTTCTTTAGATATCGAAGAGTATAATCTTCGACATGGACTAACTGCAAGCATCTGCTTCAGCTAATAATAAAACCAGCCCTTCTAACAGATGATCTCTGTAGAGGGGCTGGCTTTTTAATATAATCATCTATTTTTTCTCAAAATATACGGCCGGTGAAGCGGCAGATTCACCGATTGGATTGACGGCAGTTACTCTAAAGGTACCGCCGATCGGGTTACCAGAGGAGTAGTAGAACTCCGTGCTCTTACTTGAGCCAAGAATCTGGTAATTGCCGTCACTGTTTGGACTGATGTAGATGTTGTAGACCATCACTTCTTCCACTGGAGCATTACCGCTCCAAGTGGCTTGAAAGCCCTCAGGGGTAGCTGCGAGGGTCGGCTGACCTGGTGCAGACGGTACGGTAGCAGCACCTTCATTCCCAAGTTCCAGGTCGATATTCGGATCTCCCTCAGTGACGCCGTCACCAGGATTTTCGATGTCGTCCGGATTCGTGCCGTTATCGCCTGGAACTTCGAATCCAGGTGCTGTGCCGCCCACAATTGCACTTGGCTCAGATGTTTTGCCGGCTACGTCAACGGCGACAACGTAATAGGAAGTAAACATTCCGTCAGCTCCAAGTCCCGAGAAGACAAGGCTCTCGTCGCCAAGCACGACTTGCCCTTGATGTGTAAACGGGCTGCCGTTAACGGACTTAAAGAGCCGGTATCCGACAACATCAGGAGATCCGCTGGCATTAAAGCTGATGGACCCGCTGCCCATCGAATAATGTACGTTTTTCGGTGGGGTAGGGGCTTTGCCGTCATCTGTTCTAGGATCGACCTTGCTCGGCATCCCTTTTTTCGCGTCCTGCGGGAGATAAGATTCCAGCGATCTCTTTTCACCTTTCATGACCTTCAGGGCGTTCTGGAGCTCCACAATCAGCTCATCAATAGGCTTTTCACGCTTGATTACGATTTGTTCTCTCAACATATCCAACGGCGTTGCTTCCTGTGGAATGTAATTTACACCCCGATAGGTGAGGTATTTTGCTTTTGCGATACCATCATCGCTTTCGGTAGGCACAAACTTCGCGTTGAACAGATCCGTTACGAATTTGTCCGTTAAGGAAGTCGGAAGCTTGCCGCTGTAAGCGGAAACCGTCTTGGACGTTATGCCTTCAGGCTTCTCGAACGTTTTGGTTGGAAACAGCTCCGGCTTAACGTCCGTCACTTCGTTCATGATTCTGGCCCAAATGGCCTGGGCGTGCTTGCGCTGGTCTCCAACGAGCGTATTTTTTTGTTCCTTATATCCGACCCATACGCCAAGCGTAACATCGGGCGAGTACCCCATGAACCAGACATCCCCGTAGTTCTGGGTGGAGCCGGTTTTACCGACGACCGGAACCTCATTGAATTTCTTGTACGTGTCCCTGACCTTGCTGGCTGTTCCGTTCGTGATGACGGTACGCAGCATATCCGTCATGAGATACGCGGTTTGTTCGGAGAACACCTGCTCCGGTCTCACTTCGTGTTTATAGACAATATTGCCTTTGGAATCCACGATTTTCTCAATCATGAAAGCGTCCGTGAATTTGCCTTGATTGCCGATGGAACTGTATGCATTCGTAAGCTCTTCCACTGTCACGCCGTAATGCAATCCCCCCAGTACACCGGTTGAAGCATTATAATCGTCTTTCTCCAAGGTCGTGATGCCCAGCTTCTTGGAAAACTCCCAGGCCTTCTCAATGCCGACCGTGTTGTTAAACAGCTTGAGTGCCACCGTATTGGTCGAATCGTTCAGCGCCTGTCTTGCGGTCATCAATCCTCTGTACCCGGCGTACGAGTTTTTAGGGATATGGAATACTTTGCTGTAGTCCTTTAAGATGATCGGTGAATCATCGACCACGCTGGCAGGCTGAATCGCTCCCGAATCGAGTGCCGGTAAATACGCAGCAATAGGTTTCATGGCAGATCCAGGTTGTCGTTTCATTTGTGTCGCGTAGTTCATTTGTTCTGTGTTAAAATCCCTGCCCTCAATCATACCGAGAATGGCGCCGGTTTTGTTGTCGATCATCATCGCGGCGGTTTGCTCCATTCCTTTTTCGGCGCTGTCAGGCAAGTAGTTGCTGTTATCCTCTGCGATCGAGCGCATGGTCTTGTATAATGTCCGGTCGATGGTGGTGTAAACACGGTAACCGCCGGTGCTGAGCTGAGCTCGGGAAGCATCCATCAGATCGGAGTTTGCTTGCGTGCCTTTAGCGTTCTCTTCGGCTTCCTCGCCCAGTTGCATCAGGATATTCGATGCTTGGCGTTCTACTTCCATCATGAGATAAGGATAAGTCACATAGGCCTTCTGCGTGCGAGGAGCAAGCGATTTTTTGATATCGAATGCCTTGGCCTCTTCATACTCGGCTTGCGTTATTTTACCTTCTTCCAGCATGCTTGCCAGCACGCGGTGTTGGCGGTTTATTGCCCGGTTGAATGATTTCTCGTCAAATTCCCCCTTGCCGTTGAAAGCAGAGTAGGAGGACGGCAGCTGCGGAAGACCTGCCAAATATGCAGCTTGGGCCACATTCAGATCATTCAGATTGTTGATGTTAAATATACCTCTTGCCGCAGCTTTGATCCCGAACAGTTGGTATCCGCTGGAACCGTTGCCGTAAGGAACCTTGTTCAGGTAGGCTGTTAAAATTTGGTCTTTACTCAAAAAGCGTTCCATCCGCATGGCAAGCAGCATTTCTTTTACCTTGCGGTTATCGGTTTTGTCGCGACTTAAAAAAGTGAGCCTGGCCAGCTGTTGTGTCAACGTGCTGCCGCCGGTTTGAACCGGCTCGTTCAGCACGCGTTCCTTCACGGCGCGAGCGGTACCTTTTATGTCAACACCCTTATGTGTATAAAAACGGTTGTCTTCTATGGATACGACGGCATCCTTAACAAGCTGGGGAATATCCTTGAATTCCACAGGTCGTCTGTCTTCTTCGGTTCTAAGCTGCCCGATCGGTGAGCCATCCGCGAAGTAGGCGAAGCCCGTTATGGCATTGTCGTTCACCGTATTCTCGATGAGAGCCCTGGATCTTACCGGCTCATTCTCAACGATAGAGGTCACGTAGCCAGCTACGGCTCCGCCGGCGAACAAAACGCCCATCAGACCTACCACAAAGAGCCATCCGATGACGGATCCGAGCACCCGCAGAAAGGACCGTTTACGCGGTTTCTTCTGTTTTTCAGGCTCTTGTTTTTTCTCCTCAACCATGAATGTATACTCCTCCTTTTAACGCACCTATTATAGCATAAATCGAAGGTTTTGAATCATGTGTCCCTATATAGCGTGTCCTTTTTTGAGGAAGATTGACTTTTTCGGAAAGCATATGGGGACTTTACGGGCAGGATTGGAGATCCAACAGGCAAATCCGAAACGCGTAAGCAATTGTCGGAAGAGGATGTGAGGCGGCATGCGGAAACGTACAAAAAACAAATATACAAGGTATTGGATCCTGAGAAAACGAAGGTGTACTACAATTCCGAGTGGCTTGCGCCGATGACTTTTGCCGAAGTGGTCAGCTTATCGGCAAAGGTTACGGTGGCACGGATGCTGGAGCGAGATGATTTTACAAAACGTTACCAGGGCGGACTTCCGATCAGCATCCATGAGTTTTTTTACCCGTTGATGCAGGGTATGGATTCCGTGGCGCTTAAGACCGATGTCGAGCTTGGGGGGACGGATCAGAAGTTTAACTTGCTGATGGGACGCACCCTGCAGAAGGAATATGGCTCAGAACCTCAGATTGCGATCACGATGCCGCTTATCGAAGGGCTGGACGGCTTACAGAAGATGAGTAAGAGCTTGGGCAATTACATCGGTATCGATGAAGAGCCGAATGAGATTTACGGTAAATCCATGTCCGTTCCGGATGAGCTCACGCTCAAATACTTCAGCTTGGCCACGGATATGGCCGGCGAGGAGGTAACCAGACTGGAGAAGGGGCTTCGGGACGGAAGCATTCATCCCCGGGATGCCAAGATGAGTCTCTCGCACACGCTCGTTCGCATGTATCATGGGAGGGAGGCTGCGGATGCTGCACAGCAACATTTTGTGACCGTCTTCCAGCGGAAGGCACTTCCTGAAACCATCGAGGATTACGTTGTACCGGGCGGAGAACTGGAGGATGGAAAGATTACGCTTATCAAACTGCTGACACTGCTCGGTTTTGCCGCTTCCAATGGTGAGGCCAGACGGAGCATCCAGCAGGGGGCCGTAAAATGGAATGGTGAGAAGTGCAGCGACATCTACGGTGAGATCGTTCCTCGGGATGGGGATGTGGTTCAACTGGGCAGGCGTAAATTTGCCAGATTGAAGCTTTTTTGAGGTTTTTGAAAATGCGGAGGATTCATAAAACGACTGTCGATGTCTTTCTCAGAAGACTGACCGCGCTTAGCTGTGATTTTTCTTGCGAGAAAGGGATAAAAAAACCTAAAGTTTATACCTCTAATCACATAAAAAAACCTGAAGGCCGAGGCCTTCAGGTTTTTTGGGTTCCGAGTTAATCTTAACGGTTGTAGAATTCGACGATTTGCTTCTCATCGATATCTTGGGAAAGTTCGGAACGTTCTGGAAGACGGATGTATTTCCCTTCCATTGCTGCTTCATCAAACTCGAGGTAAGCTGGAAGATGTACGCGGTTAGCCAAAGCTTCCTTGATGGAAGAGAGGCTGCGGCTTCTTTCACGAAGACCGATTACATCGCCTGTGCTTACAGCGTAAGAAGCGATATCGACTTTCTTGCCGTTCACAGTCACGTGACCGTGAGCTACCAATTGACGAGCACCCGCACGGGAGTTGCTGAAGCCAAGACGGTAAACCAGGTTGTCCAGACGGCTCTCAAGCAGGAACATAAAGTTCTCACCAGCGATACCTTTCATGCCAGTTGCTTTGTTAAACAGAGTTTTAAATTGCTTCTCGCCCAAGCCGTACATATGACGCAGCTTTTGCTTTTCTTGAAGCTGCATACCATAGTTGCTTACTTTTCTCCGTTGGTTAGGACCATGCTGACCTGGAGGGAAAGGGCGTTTAGCCAATTCTTTACCTGTACCGCTCAGGGAGATTCCCAGACGACGGCTTAATTTAAATTTAGGACCGGTGTAACGTGCCATGTTATATAGACTCCTTTTTAATTAAAGTTTCATTAGGGCTCTATTTGCGCCGTATTTGTTTGCTCTAACCGTAATCGCCGGAAGATCTGCCAGGAAAGTTCAGCCGCTGTCCTGTCAGTAACAAATAACGTGAGGGTGACACAACCCGCCCAAATTCATGGAATGCATTGCATTCTTACTCAACAATAAATATTATATGAAGTAATGATATAAAGTCAAGTTCAACCTGCAACTTACTATAACTTGGTTTTTGTCTAATTTTGTCGATAGGACCATGGACCTAAAATTATTGTGAAAAACGCATAAATTCTAATGCAAAAATGGGTAGAAAAGAGTAAGATGATATTGGATTAAGTAGTCTCATTTATCTAGTTACATATCGTAACATCTTTTGATGTATATCATCACCCTCCCAACATGTTGAACAGCTGGGTTACCGCCATTCATGCGGCAGCCAAAAGGATCCTTACATTATGAATCGGAACGCCAGTCTTGGATAGGCCTTTTATAATGGTGCAAAGGAGCGCCCAATATGTCAGAAGATCAACGGAAAGTGTATGAAAGCTCTCCCGGCGATGCAGTTACGTTTAATGATGCCGGGCCAATTCCCGGAAACGAGCCTCGTTTTTGGCTTCAGAGCTTGGATATTACACCTCATGATTTCCCTTATATTCAGCCTCTCATATCAGACAGCTATCTGGAGTGGCTAAGAGAAAGCACAGGCACACAGGCGATGAAGAGATTCAGCTGGGCCCTTCTTTCTCATGAGGGAGCTTGGCTGACAGGGGCGTCCGAAATAACGGAATACCTTAATGCAAGAGAAGATGAGACGTTATCGCTTGTTTTAAACTCCAAAGAAGCCGCCCAAGGGATGGGGAAAGGTTCGTTTGAGGGAAAAGTGCTGTGCGCTGTCCCGCTCTTCACTCGCATTCATGGTGATGTATTTGCGGTGATGGTCAGTGTTTCCTCGCATGCGATGGAGCCGGAACAGTCACTTATGCTGACAGAAACGTACGCGTTATTGTTTCGTTCCTGCTTCTATCGGAAGCTGGAATACGTATTTGCTGATGATCTGGAGAACGTTCACACTCAAGCTGAGCGTGAGGTGCACAGGCGTTCCATCATGTTTCAGTATGTAAAGCGGATGCATGTCCAGATTAATGTGGACAGTGTGCTGGTGGAGGCTATAGACAGTGTTCTGGCGCTGTATCCCAAGGCCAAAGTCGAATTGTTTATGTCTCAGGACCATGAGAGCGGACATCCGCTGGTGCGTCCCCTGCTGCTCCATCATTGGCAGAAAGAGGTTTATGTCCGCACATTTATGGAGGGTACCCTCACGATTCATGAACATGAGGAACCCGATTCGATCGTGGAAATCGGGATTCCCATGGGAGGCAAGCAGGGCGTTTATGGCGTGCTCCATGTGGAAGTGGACAAGTCTGAGCTGCCCGATATGGATCTGGAACTCCTCGGGATGATGGCCGATGCTGCGGGCACCGCGTTTGAGAATGCCAAATTGTACGAGCAGTCCAATCTGATGATTCATGAGCTCCGTATGATTAATGAACTGACACAGCGATTGAACAAAAGCTTGCATTTGGCGGAGATTTTCCAATTTGCCAACCATGAGCTGCTAAAGATTCTAGAGGCCGATTACTGCTGCATTTTGATTTATAACGAGGAGCTTGGCGGTCTTGAAGTGGTATCCTGTAACGCCGAGTGGCTTGCCAAAGAGGTCTTTGAGAAGGATTACGGTTTAGGCGGCCTAGTCTATCATTCCAAGGAGCCGCTCATCCTGTCAGACTATCACGAAGAACGTCCGGCGGAATCCCGGCTGATGGAGAGCACTCATTCCAGCTCGATGATTGCTACTCCGCTTACTGTAAACGGTGAGGTACGGGGCGTTGTCCTTCTCACCCATGCGAAGCGGCATTATTTTTCGTATGACAGCTATCGGTTGCTTCAAGCCCTGACAAGCCATATTGGTCTGGCTATCGGCAATGCCTTTTTGCATGCGGAAGTGAGAAGAATGGCAAACCGGGATATGCTGACTGAACTGTATGCGAGGCATTATCTTGATGAAATGATTCATGAATGTCAGAACCGTGATTTTTGCGGTTCTCTCATTGTGGTGGATATCGATGAATTCAAGCAGGTCAATGATACGTTCGGTCACCAGCGGGGGGACAAAATTTTGAAGCAGGTCAGCAGTATCGTGAAGACTACGATTCGTCACAGCGATATTCCGGCCCGTTGGGGCGGCGAGGAGCTTGCCGTGTATTTGCCGGGACTCGGCATTCAGCAGGCGATGCAGGTCGCCGAACGGATTCGCATAAGGGTATCGGAAGAGACCGATCCGCGCGTAACGGTATCCTGCGGAATTTCTGAATGGAACTGGACCAATGAGAAGATCAGCGTGGAGACCCTCTTTTATCGAGCGGATATGGCCCTGTACGAAGCGAAGAACGGCGGCCGCAACCGGATTGTCGTGGAGAGAGCCGAGGCTGAAATCGGATTGGATTAAATACCCTGCAGCTATTTAGTGGCTGCAGGGTTTTTTATATAATCTGCATAATGTGATGGGCCGCGGATAGCCTAAGAACAAGATCAACGAGGGGCTGATGATTATGAGAATGGGAAGATCACGGAGCGTCATCGGAATGGTTTTGTTCGTCTTTTGCTTAACCGGATGTGCCTGGCAGGAACAATTGTCTGCCGAAGAATCGTTTAACCGCGCCCTATCGGGGCTGTCCGGCATTGATAATTTCTCTTTTCGGGGAGAAGCGGCGATTCGGAGCGGAGAAAACGGACCGTTTCAGCAAAGTTTGGCATTTGAAGGCAATTTGCAGCATCATAAGGATCTGACACTATCATCAAGGGACAAGGGCACAACAATTCGTAGTGATAAGGTATCTGCGGATTCGGTATATAAATCGGATGGACTTACCGTGGCGCTGAAGCGCAAGGAAGGCAAGTGGAGCACGCTCTCTTCGGGACATGCCGAGGAATTGTGGATGACCCGCCTGAATCCGCTTGAACTGCTGGAGTATATCGGAAAGTCGGAGAAGACGGTAACCCAGGAGCTGGGGGCGGCAAGAGGAACCAAGGTGCTGCGCATTGAGTTGTCGCCGGAGGCGGCTGCCAATATGGTCTACGCATCGCTGGATGAGCAGATGAAGGCGCTGGCGGAGAGGATCGAACGCAAAGGAGATCCGCTGTACAGTGAAGATCCGAAGGTTCGTAAACAACTGAAGGCCGTGTGGGAGCGGGACTATACTGAAATGAAGAACATGTTGAGCAAGGCCGATACCGTTTCGGTCTCTCATGTAACCATTAATAAAAAAAAGCAACTTCCTACCAAACTGACTATGGAACGAACATTGTTTTTTGTAGACGAACAAGGCAGAACACGCACGGAAACACTGCTGTCCGATGTTACGTTTACCGGTTATTGAAGGAATAACCATGAAAATTTTTTTAACGATGAACGCTGACTTAGGGCTGTTCGCATGCTACAATAATTTATAAATTTACCACTGTTCAATTCATGTAGGGAACAGTCATCATAAGGAGGATATGACATATGCGTGATCCCAGAATTCAAAAACTGGCTCAAAATCTCGTGAACTATTCGGTAGATATGCAGCCAGGCGAAAATGTGCTCATCGAAATGATTGGATCGGAGCGCGATCTGCTGAATGCCATCATTGAGGAGGTTGCGAATCAAGGTGGCCGCCCGTTCGTGCAATTGACAGATCGTACGGTTCAACGTGCAATGCTGAAGAACGCAAATAAGGAGCAGCTTGAGCTGTGGGCTGAGCTGGATCTTGAGCGCATGAAGAAAATGGATTGTTACATCGGTATCCGCGCAGGCGAGAACGTCAACGATATGGCTGACGTGCCTGAGGAAAACATGAAGCTGTACAATGCCCTTTACTCGCACCCCGTACATAGCGAAGAGCGTGTCAAGCGTACGAAATGGGTGGTTCTCCGCTATCCGAACGCCAGCATGGCGCAGCTTGCCAACACAAGCACGGAGGCATTTGAGGATTTCTACTTCGATGTGTGTAATCTGGATTACTCCAAAATGGACCGCGCCCAGGATCCTTTGGCCGAGCTGATGAGAAATACCGACAAGGTTCGCATTGTGGGACCGGGAACGGATCTCAGCTTCTCGATCAAAAACATCGGCGCGGAGAAATGCTCCGGTCAGAAAAACATTCCGGATGGCGAGGTGTACACAGCGCCTGTTCGTGATTCGGTTAACGGAACGATCTCATACAATACACCGACCCTGTACAATGGCGTAACCTTCGAGAATATTAAATTCCGCTTTGAAAACGGAAAAATTGTTGAAGCAACCGGCAGCGACACGAAACGTTTGAACGAGATTTTGGATTCGGATGAAGGTGCAAGATATATCGGCGAGTTTGCCATCGGCTTCAACCCGTACATTTTGACACCGATGAAAGATATTCTGTTTGATGAGAAAATCGCCGGAAGCCTGCATTTTACGCCAGGTCAAGCATATGATGTAACAGACAACGGCAATCGCTCCTCGATTCACTGGGATCTCGTTTTGATCCAGCGTCCGGAGTACGGCGGCGGGGAAATCTACTTTGACGATCGCCTGATTCGCAAGGATGGTATATTTGTTATTCCAGAGCTGGCAGCGTTAAATCCGGAAAATCTTAAATAGATTGGAAAAAATGTTGCATAAGAAAACGGATTCAATGTATCATGAAGGTGCAGTGATGAGCTTTATTCAGATCCTAAAGTTACGGAGGGATTCGTATGTCCAATAACAATCAATCTATCGTAGAAATTTCGCAAACCGCTAGCCAGTTCTCATCCTCCATCGTTTTGCAGGCGGAGAACAAGTACATTGATGTTAAGAGCATCTTGGGTCTGTTCACAACGCTTGTCAACAGCCAAAGCTACGAACTGCATGTACACGGACCTGATGCTGATGCAGCTAAAAAAGCAATGATCGACGTATTCACCAAGCATGGTTTGAATGTATCCGTCGTGGCTGAATAACAGTCGCCAAAAACACCCTTCCATAGAATGGAAGGGTGTTTTTTCGTAGAGAAAGGGTCTATTTTGTTCAGGTCCTTGTATTGAGAAACGATTTCGACTAATATTAAAGATAGTAACTGTGCTGTGATTTTTGACATAGGGGGGAAGATCATGACTTCATCTGATTTACAGGAACAGCTGAATCTCAAAGCGATCAGTCTTCTTCATGAAGATGCAGATAAAATCCTAAAGCTTATTGAAGTACAGATGGAGAATCTGGCGACCCGTTATTGCCCTCTCTATGAGGAAGTGCTGGATACCCAAATGTACGGTTTTTCAAAAGAGGTTGATTTCGCGGTGCGGGCCGGGCTTCTTCCGGAAAGTACGGGAAAGCAGCTGATCAGCAAGCTTGAACGCAATCTGGCGGTCCTGTACGAAGCCATGAATCAATCCAAATAGCCTGTACTTGTACAGGCGCATACATAGAGAAACGCATGTCGCACTCAGGCGGCATGCGTTTTTTTCACTTGTGGATCCTACATCATGTATACAGCTGTGTGAGCTGAGCGTTCCTTACTTTAGACGAGAAAGAAGGAGACGCCCAGTATGACGTAAACGGCGAGCAGCAGCAGGCCTTCATACCAGTTGGAGGCACCGTCCTGCGTGATGGATCTGGCAATGAATACGGCGACACCGATAGCAACCAGCTCCAGCGTGGTAAACACGAGATCCATCGTATCTCCGAGGAAGAAGCTGATGAACACGAGCACGGGAGCAACAAACAGGGCGATCTGCAGGCTGCTGCCGACGGCAATTTCAACGGCGGCGCCGATTTTGTTCTTCATGGCAAGCATGATGGCTGCACTGTGCTCGGCGGCGTTACCGATAATCGCGACCAGGAATGCCCCGATAAACAGCTCGCTGAGGCCATACTCGTGACTGATGGGCTCAAGCACCCCGACAAGCCATTCGCTGACAAACGCAACCATCACGGTGGCGACAACAAGGTATAGAATCGAGCGTTTCTTGGACCAGGTGGGACCGTGCTCATGCGGCAGCGCATCCTGGTCGTGATCGTCGCTGACATCTGCCAAGTAATTTTTGTGGGTGATCATCGAGAATCCAAGCCATGCGATGTAGGCCACGATCAGAATTCCCGCCACAATGAGGCTGAGCGTCTTGGTCTCACTCTCCGTAATAGAGTGGGTATTGAGAAAGACAGCAGGGATAAAGAGCGCGATAATGGCCAGCGTCATCAGGGATCCGTTCAGGCCTGCCAGCGTCACGTTGTATTTCTGGATTTTAAATTTGAGGCCCCCGGCAAACAAGCTGAGCCCGAGGACGAGCAGCAGGTTGCCGATAATGGAGCCGGTGATGCTTGCCTTGACCATATCGTACAAGCCTTCCTTGATCAGCAGGATAGCAATGATCAGCTCCGCCGCGTTACCGAAGGTGGCGTTCAGGAAACCCCCGAGCCGTTGACCGGCGTAATGCGCAACGCTTTCGGTTGCTTTGCCGAGAAAACCGGCGACAAAAATAACCGAGATGGAAGACAGAATGAATTGGAGTGTGAAGTTCCAATTTGCAAAGTGGCCCAGCGCGCTAAGCAAAAAAGTGAAGATGAGAAGCGCGGGATTTAGCCATTTTTTCATAACCGACACCTACCTTATGGTTTATGTACTGATGAGTCCGCGCGAGTGGAATCGACGATTCTCGTATCGCTTTCTACAATATACCCAAATTTTTCGAAAAATTATCCCTCTTTTCTGAAGGGAGCATTTGCTTTTTAGGTCCGTTACCATTTACAATAACGGATAATGAGGTGAAGGAGGATATGGCATGACGGAACAACTTCAACTGGATAACGGTTTGATTCGAATATCGGATGATGTCGTCTCGAAAATTGCCGGATTGGCTGCCTTGGAAACCCCAGGTATTGCAGCAATGTCCGGTGGATTGTCCGAGGGCTGGGCTAAGCGGCTGAGCGGCAAAAATGTGCAAAAGGGTGTTACCGTAGAAGTAGGTCAGCTGGAAGCGGCGATCGACCTGCGGATTATCGTGCTCTATGAGACACCAATACATGAAGTGTGCCGCATGCTTCAACAGAATGTCCGCGAAGCTGTCGAAAGCATGACAGGGCTTCGTGTGGTTGAGGTCAACGTGAAGGTCGAAGGCGTAGCGTTTAAAGACGATGAAATCGACGATATTCAGCTTCGAACCAAATAAGACGAACCATAGGGGGATCGTTCCCCGCTGATGATGAAAAAAATCGAGAAAAAAGACTACACGGTTGCCCGGTAGTCTTTTTTAATTACGGATTTAACCTGCTCCTCTTTCATCGGACGGTTGCTGTCCCGGGATATGCTAAGCACGATGCCCATGCTCAGCATCATGACCAGCAGCGAGGATCCGCCATAACTGATGAAAGGGAGGGTAACGCCCGTAATCGGAATGGTATTGGTCACCCCGCCGATATTGATGAAGGCCTGGATGGCGATCAGTCCCATGATGCCGACGCCGGTCAAGGTTCCGAAAGGATCCGAGCAGCGAAGCGACACAATGATCCCTCGCAGGATAAAGTATAAGTAGAGCAAGAGGAATATCGCGGTTCCGATAAAACCGAATTCTTCGCCAATGACCGAAAAGATAAAGTCGTTGTAAGGATTCGGCAGGTAATGCAGCTTCTGCACGCTCTCCCCGTAACCGGCCCCAGTGACACCGCCCTGGCCTATGGCAATCAGCGATTGGACCAGATTGTAGCCCGTGTCCGACTCATCGTGGAACGGGTCCATGAAAGCCTCGATCCGGCCCATCTTGTAGTTCTTGGATGCCTGCTCCTGATCTCCGCTGGAGTTAAAGAGTGATCCGACCCCCAGTGTGAGCACCAGGCCAAGCGCGACAAGCGAGATACACCCGAGGATATGCTTGAGGCTGGCGCCGCCGGCATAGATCAGCAGCCCGCTGGTAGCCACGAGGATGAAGCAGGACCCCAAGTCCGGCTGAAGCATGATCAGGCCCGCTACAATCCCTACAATAATGAGTACGGGGAAGAAACCGCCCTTCCATTGACGGATTCGTTCCCCTTTTTTGGTGATCAGCGCTGCCAGATAGACAATGGTCGCTATTTTGGCCAGTTCGGTCGGCTGGATGCCGAATTTCCCCAGGTTAAACCAGCTTGTGGCTCCGTTGGTTGCGGAACCGATGATCACCACAAGAATCAGCAGCATCAGGGTTAGAAAAAACACCGGTATGAATAGCTTCTTGTACTTCTTATAGTTGATGTTCATGGCAACAAACATAACCAACGTGCCTAGGACGGCAAACGCGGCTTGCCGCTTCGTAAAATGCAGCGGGTCGTTATTGAATTTTTCATTGAAAACGGCCAAGCTGGAGCTGGAACTGAACACCATGATCAGTCCGAATCCCACTAACAGCAAGGTAAGGATCAGCAGTTGAAAATCAGGCGTCCCTCTCTTCGGCTGAGGTTTGGTCGTATTCATAATGTTCGACCTTACGCTTCCAGAAGAGCTTTGAGCTCTTGAAGCTTCTTGGTGGCCACATTCATAACGGGCTGTGGAGCCATGGATTCATATTCGAGTCCATGCGGGAACGTGGCTTTACCCAGGTATACCGCTTCGATTTTGAGGATGGCGTCCGGTTTTTCGAGCTTGCCTTCAACAGCGCGGGTGTTAATGCGCAGGAAATATTCAGCCTGATTCTTTTTATCTTCGATTTTCAAGTCATATGTAGCGCGGTAGTATTCCCACTGCCAACGAATGAAGCCTACTTTCTCGGCACATTCATCGAGGTAAGCTAAATCGCTGTGCAATCCGTCCAAGCCTGTATTTTCGAAAATCATGTGGTCGTAACCCCCTTAATAGTCCTTGCAAAGTTCTTTAATATGATAGTATGTTTCAGGAACTTGTGCAAGCCTGTACCGCCCGTCACGCTTCAATTGAGACCTTTTATCCAGGGTGAGATTTTGATAACGACAGGCATTCTTCTTTTCTGCTAAAATAAAAGAAAGTGAAAACGCTGTGAAATGTACGCTTTCCATCCTGGTGGTTATATATTCATAGGACCTCAATTCAAGCGAAGGGTGGATATGGCCGATGAATCGCGTCGTTTACCGCACGGATTATTATGTAGTGGAAGAGAACGGGCAGAAGGAAATTGTCGTCATGGACCAGATTCCGGAATCGGCAGCGGTTGTGGCCGTTCATCAAGGGTGCCTGCTCCTGGTATGCCAGCACCGGGAAGCGGTGGATGAAATCACCTGGGAGCTTCCCGGCGGAACGGTGAAACCTGGTGAGGAACGGAAGCTTGCCGTGAAGCGGGAGCTTGAAGAAGAGGCAGGCGTACTGTGCAAGGACCTGTCCTACATGGGCAGTGCCTATCCGATGGCTTCTCTGGCCAACCGGAACGTTCATTTTTATTTCACCGACGATTTGAAGGTGTCCGGGAGACAAGAGTCGAATCAAGATGAGGACGAGGATGTTAGAGCTGTGTGGGTCCCGCTCAGGGATGTGTATCGCAAGATCAAGGAAGGCGGCCGAATGGATGCCATGGTTGGGCACGGGCTGCTGCTGAGCAAGCTTTACGGATTTCTTGCGATCGATTGAGCCGCATATCGCGGGGGAGGATGATGGAACTTGATGAAGGAAGCATTTTGGGAACAATGGTATCCACGGATGGTGGAGTGGCGGCGTCATTTACATATGCATCCGGAACTTTCGTTCCAGGAGAAGGAAACTTCGACGTTTATAGCAGCCCGGCTGCAGGAGCTTGGTCTGGAGGTCAAGACCGATGTGGGCGGGCATGGAGTGATAGGAATTCTAAGAGGGGATAAACCCGGCAAGACCGTTGTGCTGCGGTCCGACATGGATGCGCTGCCGATTGAAGACGGCAAGAGCTGCGAGTACAAATCCCGGGTGCAAGGCGTGATGCACGCTTGCGGGCATGACGGGCATGCCTCCATGCTGCTGGGGGCCGCAGCATACTACAGCACGTACCCGGAAGAAGTCCAGGGCGAGCTTCGTTTTATGTTCCAGCCGGCGGAGGAAGTCTGTCCCGGCGGAGCGATCGAGATGATCAAGGATGGAGCGCTTGACGGAGCCGACGTCGTATATGGTCTCCACTTATGGACGCCGTTTCCAGTAGGTACCGCAGCGAGCGCGCCGGGTCCGCTGATGGCGGCGGCGGATGAGTTTTTCATTGATATTACAGGGCGCGGAGGACATGGCGGTATGCCGCATGTGACGGCCGACGCCCTGGTAGCAGGGGCAGCGCTGGTCATGCAGCTCCAGACCATTGTAAGCCGCACGGTAGATCCACTGCAGCCTGCCGTGGTTACGGTAGGCACGATGCAAGCCGGCACGGCGCAAAACGTGATTGCTTCCTCTTGCCGGATCACGGGAACGGTACGCACCTTTGACGAATCTACCCGGACGCTGATCCGGGAGCGGATCGAGCATATGACCCGGACGGTTTCGGAAACCTACGGCACGAAGGCCGCGGTCCGATATCTCGTCGGTTATCCGCCTGTAGTGAATGATGAGACCGAAACCGCGCGGTTTTTTCGTACGGCACCTAAAGTCTTCGAAGCGGACCAGGTGAAGGTCTCGCCCAAATTGATGCCGGCAGAGGATTTTGCTTATTACTTGAAGGAAATTCCGGGCTGCTTCATTTTCGTTGGAGCCGGTAACCCGAACAAGGGGGCAATCTATCCGCATCATCATCCGATGTTCGACTTTGATGAAGACGCCATGCGTTATGGGGCGAAGCTGCTGGTTGAGATGGTGTCGAGCTATCAGAATGGGGACTAGACTTTAAGAAAATCGCAATCCTAGCGCATGAACGCTCGTAATTTGGAAATCCTATTGATCATAGGGGAAGTTCAGATCCATGAATATGGATGTGGGCTTCTTTTTTTTAAGGGATAAGAGCGTATCGACTTCAGAGGCATCCCATCCTATCTCGCAAGAAATTCGGGTCTGTCTTCTGAGAAAGGTCGTTGATATGCGTATTTCTTAACCCAGGCCATGAAAAATAGAGAACCAAAGGTTACGAGGAGGGAATAGGGTGCATAACAAGCCATGCATCGTCCAGCGGGATCGGACCATATTGCTGGAAACCGCTCATGCGGATGCTGAGGCCGCACGTGAACAACTGGCCCAGTATGCGGATTTGATCAAAAGTCCTACGTCTTTTCATACATATCGACTGACCCCGTTATCCTTATGGAACGCCGCTGCCGGAGGAATGACGGCTGAGGCGATTTGTTCGAGCCTTCAGTCGCTGTCACGTTGGGACGTGCCGGCTGCCCTGCTGGAAGAGGTTTTCCAGCTCGTTGGGCGTTACGGACAGCTGTCGCTGCTCCCGCATCCAACGCTTGCTCGTTCATTGCTGCTGCATAGCAATGGGGAAGCCCTGATGCAGGAGCTCACGTCCAAGCGTTCCCTGATGGAAATCGGCGTTCGGTGGATTTCGGCAAACGAAGCAGAGGTGCCCTCAGACCGCCGCGGCGTATTAAAGCAGGAGCTGACCCGGCTTGGTTATCCTGTGCTGGACCAGGCGGGATATTTGGACGGGCAATATCTGAATATCCTTTGGCGAGGCGAAACACCGCGCCCGGAGAGAGACGAGGATTCAAACGGCGGCTCAAATGATCCGAGATTCAAGCTGCGCGACTATCAGCAGAAGGCTGCCGAATCCTTTCGGGATGTCGGCGGTGAAGGCGGCAACGGGGTGCTTGTCCTGCCTTGCGGTGCAGGGAAAACGGTGATTGGCATCGCTGCCATGCGCGATCTGCAGTGCGAGACCCTGATTCTCACCTCCAACACAACGTCTGTAAGGCAGTGGATCGCCGAGCTGCTGCAGAAAACCACGCTGTCCGCGGAGGAGATCGGTGAATACTCCGGTCAGCGCAAAGAGGTGAGGCCAGTAACGGTCGCCACCTATCAAATCTTGACCCACCGTCAGGGTAAGGGGGATGAACAGCAGCATATGAAGCTGTTTAATGAGCGTCGCTGGGGCTTAATCATCTATGATGAGGTCCATCTTCTCCCCGCCCCGGTATTCCGTGCGACGGCCGATATTCAAGCGACCCGCAGGCTTGGACTGACCGCCACCTTGGTTCGCGAGGATGGAAGGGAGCATGACGTGTTCTCGCTGATCGGTCCCAAACGGTATGAAATGCCGTGGAAAAAGCTGGAGGAGCAGGGCTGGATTGCTTCGGTGGACTGTACGGAGATTAAGGTGCCGCTGCCGGATGAGATCAGAGAAGCGTGCAAGAAGGCTGGCAAAAGGGAGCAGTATCGGCTGGCGGCCGAGAATCCCTCCAAGCTCCGCGTGATCCGGCAGCTCGTGGATCTCCACAAGGATGCACAGACGCTGATCATTGGTCAATACCTGGATCAGCTTCATGCCATTGCCGAGGAACTGCAGGCCCCTCTCATTACGGGGCAGATGACGCAGGATCAGCGCAATGAATGGTATAAGGCTTTCCGGGAAGGAGCCGTCCGTGTACTTGTCGTTTCAAAAGTGGCTAACTTCGCGGTTGACCTGCCCGATGCTTCCGTTGCGATCGAGGTTTCGGGCAGCTACGGCTCGCGGCAGGAGGAGGCGCAGCGCCTCGGACGCTTGCTGCGCCCGAAGCAAGGGGAGAATCGGGCTTATTTCTATGCATTGGTGACGGAGGACAGCCGGGAGGAGATGTTTGCGATCCGGCGCCAGCTGTTCCTGATCGAGCAGGGGTATGAATATCACGCGTTTCAAGCGAAGCACCCGGCCTCCCTTGACCTCATGGCGATGCGGCATACGAATCGCTTGCAGATCCCTGACGGAAAGGAGGCCTCGTGGAGATGATGGAACAGCAGGACGTGACGGAAGCCATAGGTTTAGATCGGCTTCTTCTGAAGGAGCGGTCGGTCCTACAGCATATCTGGACCCGCTTTGCCGGGCAGAGATTTAATGACGACAAACTTCGCTCGCTGCGCGTTCGGCGCCTAAGCGGCGTGGAAGTACAACTTGCCTTCTTATCCTTGAGGCAGCAGCGGTGGGTTCAAGCGGTAAAACAGGGCTGGGGCGAGAGGCTCTATTTCATTCCCTTTGATAAGCTTCAGATTCTTCAGGAGGCCTTTGGCGATCTTGAGGCTGGTTCCGTTCCCGCTGCTGCCGTGAAGCTGCAGCAAGAGGGAAGAAGCGGCATAGCAGTCGATATGTTCAATGTTCTCGTATATATGGCCAAGAACCGCGTGACAATGACCAGTAAAGGGGTTCTGCATAAGAAGTTTATTCAGAAACTGGGGAGCGTGGTCGGACTAACGCCATCCGATGTCGAGGGGCTCGCTCTCCAATATGAACATGCTGATGTTTACCCACCGCATATTGCGATCGTATTGGATCTGCTGTTTTCGTTGGAGCTGGTCGCCCTGGAGCAAGGGGAGCTTAAGCTGAACAGGACTGCATTGCGCCATTGGCTCGCACTCTCGCGCGAAGCGATGGACCGACTGGTTCTTTTGCGCATGATGCAGCGCTATGTTCCGGGTTCGGCCGAGTATCAGCATTTCACATGGCGGATTTGTCACTCATCACGGATCGGCGGGATGTGGTATTATGCTCAGCACTTGTCGGCAAACGACAAGGCTCCCCTGAAAGGGGAGCCTCTTAGCGGAAGGGCATTGTCCGCGGAGGATGCAGCTTCATGGCTCCGTTTATTGACCGGCTGCGGTTACACCGATCTTGGCATGGATCACGATGGTCAATTACTGTTCCGGTGGCGTATGGATCCCTGCTCCTTGTTGAGTGGAAGCGGCCAGGATAACACCGGATCTTCGGGGCTGTTTATTCAGCCGGATTTTGATATATTGATTCCGCCTGACGTGCCTTATACAGTCAAATTTACGGCTGCTTGCTGCACGGAGCGTTTCTCGGATGACGTAATGACGGTCTATCGTCTAACCAGGGATTCGGTATTTCAGGCGGCGATAGCAGGAATGGGGCCGGAAGCGATCACGGCATTTTTCACGGAGCATGCAGCCGCGGGAATTCCCGAGAACGTGCACGCCGCTTTGCGTCAGTGGGGCAAGGAGTTTGAGAGCGCGGGGAAGAATGAGCCTTTACGTTATACCGGTGCAGTTCCGAATGATAAAACGGCAATCGGGGCCGGTGATGAAGGAGATAACCGTTACGCTTCACCGGGTTATCCCGGCAGCGCTTCCTGCGGATTAATTCGCCCTGCGCGCAGCGAGCTTGCTCTTGAATTGGACGACAGCCTTCCGGATAAAGCGTCAATCGTTCCGGATTTGAACCGGATTCCCATCATGTGGACACGGGATTGGCGTTCTTATCACGGTTCGACGGCCAAGCAAATGATGGAGCAGGCGCTTGAATTGTCAGCCAAATTAGAAATAGCGGTCGACGGCAGCCGGATGGAGTTTATTCCATTTCAGCTCGAGCGGCAGCCATGGAAAATTTCGGGAGCGTTATACGATCCGGATTCCGATTCCGATTCCGAAATGACGGGAACCGTGGTGCAGTTGGGTGAAGGGGAATGGAGGGAAATGCGGCTTGTGATTCCGTAAAAGCGTATGAATTCCCCCTTCTTAAGATACGAGCGTTATGCTATGATGAAAGAGCCCACGAACAAAGCGTGGGCCAAACTAATAGAAAAGCGGGATGAGTTCATGAGCGTATCGGAAATAAACACGGTCGATATGGCCGAGGTGCTCACCTATGCCTATGAAATAGGCGACATGATTAATGCTTCCGTCGAAGTGGCGGATTATCTATATTGGAAGCAGGCAGTTGAGGGTGACCCTACGATTCAGGCTTTGATCAGAAAGCTTGATTCCAAAAAAGAACTGTTCGAAGAGACTCAGCGGTTCGGTCACTTTCACCCGAATTACCATTCGGCCAAGGATGAAGTAGCCGCAGTGGAAGCGGAGCTTGAGGCTTTCGAGCCTGTAGCCCGATTCAAGCAGGCGGAGAAGAATCTGGACGATCTGCTGCATTCGATGTCGGAGAAGATTGCTTTTTCGGTTTCGGAGAGCATCAAGGTTCCGGGCAACGATCCTCTTCCCAAGAAGGGGTGCGGCAGCGGCGGAGCTTGTTCGTGCGGATAATAGGCATAGACTAGAGATAGAGACGAAAGTGAGGCGAGGAGCTTAGGATGTTGGCTGAACGGACCGGTTTTATTATATGGGTCAGCGATGTAAAGGCGGCAAGGAATCTGGAGAAATACGGCAGCGTGCACTATATATCACGCCGCATGCACTATGTTGTCATGTACGTCAATGCTGACCGCGCCGAGGAAACAATGAAGAACATCCGGAGATTGTCCTACGTTCGTAAGATCGAGCGCTCCTACCGGAATGAGATAAAGACGGAATACAGCAGCAAAGGGCCGGATAAAGCGAAGTTTTACGGTCCTTAGCATGACGTGCCTGTCGAGAATCTAACGCAAATCGCATAAGTTAGCGAAAAGAGCGTAAAGCGGCCCCCGCAGGGGCCGCTTTTTTTAAGATACCGGAAAGTATTAAATTCGAGCATGTGTATATCCTCATAAAGTTTATTACGGATGGATGGCGATAGATTGGCATAAATCAGAAACTTGTTTGATAAAATAGTATAAGTAAGGTACAATTTACATTTTAATCAAACCCATCATTCCAGGCAGCACCTCCGTGCACAGGATACAACTAGAGATATTTCTAAATTTTCGGTGATTGTTCACAAGAAGCGAGGTTTCAATCTTGTGAATGCCAGTGGAATGATGTAATATGTTGGGTATATATACATAGATACAAAGACCCATTTGGTGGAGAGTGATATTCCATGCGCGACAAAGGGACTGAGCGGTGGAGCACCTATGAGCCGTTTTATATTACGTTAAATGATAAAAAGGTAGCCGACATCGTCATTACCAATCATGCAAAGAGCCGTTATACGGACCGGGTTCAAGGCAATGACACATCCCATGAGGAAATCGGGACTTGGATGTGGGAGTGCCTGAAGCAGGACCGGATCGTGCCCTATTACCGCAACGAACAGGATGTCTATCTGATTGACGACGACCTGGTTGTTGTGGCGGAGTTTTCGGAGCTGGAGCATGAACGTGATCTGATTGGCAATCCGCTGCATCGGATGATTATTGTAACTTTTTTGGGACGTATGTCAGAAACCATTGAGCTTCGAGACCTGAAGTCGTATTACTCATGGCTTCGCCATTCACGTCGTATGACACTGATTAAGAACAGCCGTAAACGTAAATAAAGAAATAGAGTCATCATATGGCATGCGAGCGTAAGCGCGGATGTCTTTTTTGTATGCTCAGCCGTGATCCGGTACAATGATAAAAACAAAAGAGGCAGCGAGAGGGGAACCGATGCTATGAACTTTCATCAGCTACATATATTTTATACGGTAGCAGAGCGCGGGAGTTTTTCCGCTGCTGCCCAGGCGCTTCATATGAGCCAGCCGGCCGTAACGATGCAGGTGCAATCGCTGGAGGAGTATTTTGGGACAAAACTCCTCATTCGTTCCACCAAGCGCATGGAATTGTCCGAGGCCGGAAGGACGCTGCTTCCTTTTGCCCGCAAGAGCCTGGAGCTGTCACAGGAAACGGACGCGGCGATGGCGGCTTTCTCGAATAAGCTTCAGGGAAGGCTGCAACTGGGGGCAAGCCTGACCATTGGGGAGTACGTGCTGCCCCGATTGCTGGGGCCCTTCGGCCGGGAATATCCGGATATATCCATCATGCTTAAAGTGATGAACACCACGCAGATTCTCGAGGAAATCGCTGGCCATCAATTGAATTTTGGGCTGATTGAGGCACCTGTGGAGCATCCGGATATGGTCCTGGATTCGGTCATGGAGGATGAGCTGAAACTGATCGTTCCCTCCGGCCATCCTTTAGCAACAAGGGAGGATGCAATATATTTGGAGGATGTGCTGAAGTATCCGTTTGTGCTTCGCGAGAAGGGGTCTGGCACACGGAAGGTGATGGAGGATGTGCTGATGGAGCGGGGGTACGATCCGGAAAGCATCCAAACGGTGATGGAGCTTGGGAGTACGGGAGCGGTGAAATCGGCGGTAGAGGAAGGGCTCGGCATTACGATGCTGTCGACCTCAACGGTCAAGCATGAAACCGCGCTCGGGTTAGTCAAAATGATCGATATTGCGGATGCCTCGTTTAAACGTAACTTTTATTCCATTCAGTTACGGTCGGCGCTGCTGCCGATGTCGGCAATGACGTTTTTGGCCTATTTAAGGGAACGCCAGCGAACCCAGCGATAAAGTACACCCGCACTTACAACGAAAGGGGATTGAATATCATGGATAAATCGATGGAGCGGACGGGCTGCGACCTGCATTCCCACACCCAGGCTTCGGACGGGATGAATACACCTTCGGAGAACGTGCAGCTTGCTTTCGAGCGGGGACTTGGGGCTCTAGCTATAACGGATCATGACACCGTAGCCGGTGTCGAGGAGGCGCTGCAAGCCGGAGAACGCCTGAACATGGTCGTGGTCCCTGGCGTAGAAATTAGTACCATGGCAGGCGGGACGGATATTCACGTTCTGGGTTATTACATGGATTACCGGGATCCCGTATTTCTGGAGCGGCTGGCAGAGCTGCGTCGAACGAGGGAGAAGCGCAATGAAAAGATCATGGCCAAGCTCCGTGAGCTGGGCATCGAGCTGACGATGGAAGAAGTGATCGGAGGCTTGGGACGGCCGCTGGAACCCGATGAGAGCATCGGACGCCCGCATATTGCGGATGCGCTGGTCCTTAAGGGTCATGCCCTCGATCTAAGGGATGCCTTCGACCGTTATCTCGCACAGGGCGCAGCTGCTTATGTGCCGCAGCCGCGGATTCATCCCAAGGAGGCCTGCGAATGGATACGTGAAGCCGGGGGCGTGCCGGTGCTTGCACACCCTGGACTCTACGACGATGATGCGTTGGTGAGAGCTATCATTGAAGAGGATGCTTTCAAAGGGATTGAAGTCTATCATTCGGACCATGGGGCAGCGGAGGAGAAACGCTACTTGGCGATGGCCGAAGAATACGGTTTGATCGTGACCGCCGGATCGGATTACCATGGCGAGAGGCAGGGCCAGGTATTCCATGGGGATATCGGCAGCCGTCAGGTATCCATCGAGGTATTGAACCAGCTTCAACAGGTGCGGGCAAGGAGCTAAGATCGACATGATTTCGAGCGGATTAAGTTGGTGCTGCTAACGCGGATTCGTATTGGTGAATCCCGGCATGACAGTAAGAAATAACGGGTATCCCGGCTGGTCATACGACCTTTTGGGGTACCCGTTATTGGTTAAGCCAACGATATATCCAGTTCTTTGTTCATCTTAATTGCGATTGTTTTTTACCGAATTGGGCATCGCTTTGATTCGCTGCTCGTCCGGCGTGACGAACAGCGTTTTCTGATTGTCATAAATGACAAATCCGGGCTTGGCTCCATTCGGCTTGCGTACATGGCGAATGAGCGTGTAGTCAACGGGCACGCTGCTGGATTCTTTGGCCTGACTGTAATAAGCAGCCAGCTGTGCCGCTTCCTGCAGCGTTGCATCCCCGTACTCGCTGCTTCGGATGACCACGTGGGATCCCGGGATATCCTTGGTGTGCAGCCACGTATCGTTTGAGGAAGCGAGACGGTTGGTTACGTACTCGTTTTGAAGATTATTTTTGCCTACATAAAGCTCGATGCCTTCGGATGAAGTATAGACGTGGAGCGTCGGCTTGTCGTTTTTCTTCTTTTTCTTCGTTTTACGATTGCGGTCTCTCAAGTATCCCTGCTGGATCAGTTCGTCCCGGATTTCATCGATGTCGCTCAAGGAAGCATGCGACAGCTGCTGCAGCAGATTCTCGATATAGTTGATCTCTTCGCGGGTTTTGATTAACTGTTCGTCAATGACCGCGAGGCTGTTCTTGTACTTGTTATATTTTTTAAAATAGCGCTGCGCATTGTCCGACGGAGTCAGGAGCGGATCCAGCGGGATGGTGACGGTCGCCTGCTCTTCATCATAAAAGTTAACCAGCTTGGCTTCACGGTCGCCCTTCTGAATCTGGTGGAGCGAGGCGAAGAGAAGCTCGCCAAAGATCCGATACCGGTCGGCATCCCCGGCTTCTTCCAAGTCCTTGTTTAAATTATCCAGCTTCTTGATGTTCTTCGTCCGTTCATTCTGCAGGAATCGGAGGAGGTCGCTGACCTTCTGTTTAACTGTATCCCGCTGAGCTTTATCTCCGTAATAATCCTCCATGCATCGACTGACCGATTCGTAGGTTGTAGTCTCGTCCACCAGCAATGTCAGCGGAATGACGGAGAACACCGACTTCCCCTTGGCATTGACGCCTGTAACCGGCGTATATTGATGGTTGCGGACTTGTTCCATGATCTCATCGAATGCGCTCCACAGGCTGCCGCAATCTTTTTCCCCTTCAAGCCCGCCTGGACTGCTTCCCCCTGCGCGCTGGGCAATTTCCTGGGCCGCGAGCGGACTAAGGCCGCTGAATGCGCCGACCAGCCATGGAACGGCCTGCTCCTCGTTCATCAGACAAGATTCCCGGAAGGCTTCCTGCCCGGTTTCGAGTGGATTGAGCTTGTGCTGTTCCGGCGGATTCGTATAAGAGAATCCCGGCATGACCACTCGATAACTGCTGATGGCAGGCGTCACATGGTTGATGCCATCCAGTATGGTGCCGCTTGAGGGATCGAGCAGAATGATGTTGCTGTGTCTGCCCATCAGCTCCACGATGATTTTTTTGGAGGAAATATCGCCGAGTTCGTCACGCTGCCGGATCGTAAGATGAATAATCCGTTCCATGCCCACCTGCTGGATGTCCTCGATGATGCCGCTCTCGCAATGCTTGCGCAGAATCATGCAAAACATGGGGGCTTCGGCCGGATTCAGAAAGGTCTCCTGCGTCAGATGCACCCTGGGATACGTGGGGTTTGCGGATAGCAGCAGCTTGGCGTTACCTTGCTGGGTGCGTATATGAAATACGATGTCCCGATCGTTCGGTTGATATATTTTATTGATCCGTGCGCCCCGGCATGATTGAAGCTCATGCACGATCGCACGCGTGACAATGCCGTCTAATGCCATCCTTCATTCTCCTATCTGTCTGTTACCCTTCCTATCGTACTTCTCTATGATGCCATATTTCCCTCAAAAACTTAAGGCCCCTTCTGTGATAATTCAGGACCTGTCCGAATACATTTACGTAGAAAGGGTGGAAAAGCTGTCATCCGCCGGAGCAAACAACCGGGAGGGAAAGGAAGCATGGAACAAAAGCAATGGCACCAAATGGATACGGATGAATTGCAGCAAGTGCTGCATATGCATCCGGAGCAGGGCCTCACGGAAGAGGAAGCCGGGGAGAGACGAAAAAACAGTGGCTATAATGAGCTCTCCGAGGGCGTTAAAATTTCTCCATTTGTTCTGTTCTTGAATCAATTTAAGGATTTCATGGTGTTGGTGCTCCTTGGCGCCACCCTGGTATCCGGTCTGCTGGGCGAGTATTTGGATGCCGTCACGATTGTAGCCATCATCCTGATCAACGGGATCCTTGGTTTCGTCCAGGAATTCAGGGCGGAACGGTCGCTTCGGGCTTTGAAGCAGCTGTCCGCGCCGACGTCCAGGGTCATCCGGGACGGTAAAGTGGTACAGGTTGCGGCTAGGGAACTTGTCCCTGGCGATGTCGTGCTCGTGGAGAGCGGAGACCGCATTCCGGCCGATGTTCGCTGGCTCGAGATCAACAGCTGCAGTGTCGAGGAATCGGCCTTGACCGGCGAGTCCCTGCCGGTGAACAAACATGCCGAGCCGATTCACGATGCGGATGTTCCGCTGGGCGACCGCAAGAACATCGGCTTTATGGGCACGATGGTGGCCCGGGGTACGGGAAAAGGCGTTGTCATCCGAACCGGAATGGATACGGAGATGGGCAAAATCGCCGATTTGATCCAGAACACGGAGTCACAGGAGACGCCGCTGCAACATCGCTTGGAACAGCTGGGCAAAATTCTGATTGCCGTTTCGCTGGGGCTTACGATTCTGGTCGTCGTAGCAGGCATTCTGCATGGACAGCCTGCCGCAGGCATGTTCCTTGCAGGAGTCAGCCTGGCGGTTGCGGCCATCCCAGAGGGGCTTCCAGCCATCGTTACGATTGCCCTCGCCCTCGGCGTGCAGCGCATGATCAAGCGCAAAGCGATCGTGCGCAAGCTGCCATCCGTGGAGACCCTGGGCTGCGCATCCGTGATCTGTTCGGATAAAACGGGGACGCTCACGCAGAATAAAATGACCGTAACCCAGGTTTGGCTGGGAGGACGCTCGCTGGAAGTGACCGGGCATGGGTATGACCCGACGGGTCAAATTCTTCACAGAGGCAAGCCGGTGGAGCTGAGATCCGATCAGGGGCTTCGCCGACTGCTGCAAATCAGCGGGCTGTGCAACAATGCGGAGATTTATGAGAACGTGCAGGAGGAAGCCCGGAACAAGCGCAAGGGCAAGGAAGAGCCGGCAGCTGCTGCTTGGGAGTTAAAAGGGGACCCGACAGAAGGAGCACTGCTGACGCTATCGTCCAAAATGGGATTGACTAAGGGAAGCCTGAACACCATCTATCAGAGAGACAAAGAGTTTCCGTTTGATTCGGAGCGAAAGCTGATGTCCGTTATCGTCAGCCATCAGGGCGGGCGCTTGCTCTGCACGAAGGGCGCGCCGGACGTCCTGCTGGATGCATGCACTTATATTTTGTGGGACGGAAACGTTGTGCCGCTTACCGCCACGCTCCGCCAGAAGGTGCTGACCGCCAATGAAGGCATGGCTTCCGATGCGCTGCGCGTGCTTGGTTTGGCATATCGGGATCTGCGTTCCTATGACAAGCCGGAAACGGAGAAAGAGGCCGAGAGCCAGCTTATCTTTGTGGGACTTGCCGGAATGATCGATCCGCCGCGCCGTGAAGTGCGCGATGCGATTGCGACATGCCGCCGCGCGGGCATCAAGACTGTCATGATCACGGGCGACCATCGGACAACGGCAGAAGCGATTGCGGCCCAGCTCGGCATCCTGCCAAGGAACGGCCTGTCGCTATCGGGACAGGAGTTATCCCGGATGGATGACAAGGAGCTGGATGCGAGGGTGGATCAGACCTTCGTTTATGCCCGCGTATCTCCCGAGCATAAGCTCCGCATCGTGAAGTCGCTTCAACGTAAGGGGCATGTGGTTGCCATGACGGGGGACGGTGTGAACGATGCTCCGGCCATCAAAGCCGCGGATATCGGGATTGCCATGGGCATTACCGGTACGGACGTAACGAAGGAAGCGTCATCGCTGGTGCTCAGTGACGATAATTTCTCCACGATTGTTTCGGCGATTGAGGAGGGGCGCAGCATCTATGAAAATATTCGCAAGTTTATCCGTTATCTGCTGGCTTCCAATGTCGGCGAAATTCTGACGATGTTTTTCGCGATGATGATGGGTCTGCCGCTTCCGCTCGTTCCGATCCAGATTCTGTGGGTGAACCTTGTTACCGACGGGCTGCCGGCGATGGCGCTCGGGGTGGATCAGCCGGAGAAGGATCTGATGGAGCACAAGCCCCGCGGAGCCAAGGAAAATATTTTTGCCAGACGTCTTGGCTGGAAAATCATCAGCCGCGGCATCTTGATCGGCCTGTGTACACTCGGCGCATTTTGGATTACGCTGCGCATCGCACCGAATGATGCGGGCCAGTTGGCTAAAGCGCAGTCCGTTGCCTTTGCTACCCTCGTCATGGCCCAGCTGATCCATGTGTTTGACTGCCGCAGCTCGCGTTCAATTTTCCACCGCAATCCGCTTCAGAACAAAGCGTTGGTTCTGGCTGTGCTGTCCTCGGTATTGCTGATGCTTGGCGTCATGTACATCGAGGCGTTCCAGCCGATCTTCAAGACGGTTCCGCTTGGCTTGAAGGAGTGGGCACTGACACTCGTGGCAGCCGGCATCCCTACCTTCCTGATGGGGGCTGGAAGCGTGTGGGGCGGCAGACGTAACCGCAACCGGAACCGCCGCAGCATGATGACGAAGAGTGCAAATATTTCGGCATAAATTGAATGGATAGCCCATCACCTCTGCGATATGCTAAGCACGAGCATAGCAATTGCAGAGGAGATGGGTTTTATGATGGAATTTACGAAAATGCATGGACTTGGCAACGACTTCGTTGTTGTATACGGCGAGCAAGAACTTCCATCCAATGCATCCGAACGGGCCGTGAAGCTGTGCAATCGCTTTTTCGGCATCGGTGCAGACGGACTTGTATATATTTTGCCTTCCACGAAGGCTGACTTCATGATGCGCATAATGAATTCAGACGGTTCCGAAGCGGAGCAGTGCGGCAATGCCATTCGTTGTGTCGCGAAATATGTGTATGATCACGGCCATATTGACCGAGAGGAGATTACCATAGAAACGATCGGCGCCGGAGTACAGCAAGTACGCCTTACGGTGCAGGAAGGTCAAGTAAGCAGTGTGCGGGTAGACATGGGTGAACCGGTCCTGAATGGATTGAGCGTGCCCACGACAATCGATCTCCATCCGGTAGTGAATCATCCCATTGAAGCGGACGGCAAGGAGTTCCGCTTCACTGCGGTGTCCATGGGCAATCCGCACTGCGTCATTTATGTGGACGATGCAATTAACTTCGACCTTGGTGTATGGGGACCCAAGCTGGAGGTGCATCCGCTGTTCCCGAGAAAGATTAATGTGGAGTTTGCGACGGTGAATTCACGGAGTCAAGTGGACATGCGGGTATGGGAGCGCGGTGCAGGACCGACATTGGCCTGCGGGACCGGAGCTTGCGCAACATTGGTATCCTCGGTGCTGAACGGATTGACAGACCGCAGCGCGACGATATCTCTTAAAGGCGGGGACTTATTCATCGAGTGGGATGAGTCCGACAATCATGTATACATGACAGGGCCGGCCGAAGTCGTGTACGCAGGGACGCTTGCCTTGTAGAGCCTTCGCCAGCCGCGACAATCCCCGCCCGCAAATGCAAAAAACAGTATGATCTAAAGTTTGTCCTGTAGGGGTGGACACATTAGGGAGGCCTTCGGAAGGCCTCCCTTTTGTCTCTTTATCTTTTGAGAGGTTTTATGATACATTAGTTGAAAATAAACGTCGGGTGGAGGAGAAACGCGATGAAACCGAATCTTCGGCAGGCATGGGAGAATCAGGTACTGGTCGGTGACGGCGCGATGGGTACTTATTTATATCAAAAAGGATTTCCTGTAGGCATTTCTTATGAAGAACTGAATTTAACCTCCCCGGAGGTCATCGGGAACGTTCATCGCCAGTATGTTGAGGCGGGTGCCCAGGTCATAGAGACGAACACGTTCTCTGCCAATTATGACAAGCTGTCCAAATACGGTTTGGAGGCGAAGGTAGGGGAGATTAACCGTGCAGGCGTGAGAATTGCGCGTGAAGCTGCCGGTGATCATGGATATGTAGTGGGTGCGGTAGGCTCCATTCGCGCGGGCAAAAGAAGCAACATCTCCACGAGCGAGCTCAAGCGTTATTTCGAAGAGCAGCTGTCGGTACTCATATCGGAAGGCGTTGACGGCATTCTGCTCGAAACGTTCTATGACGTGGATGAAATTCAATTGGCTTTGGCGCAGGCTCGGATGCTAAGCGACCTGCCGGTGATCTGCCAGTTTGCGGTAGAGGATATTGCCCGCACGCTGGACGGCTTCACGATGCCGGATGCATACCGCATACTGAGTCAAGAAGGGGCGGACGTGATCGGCTTTAACTGCCGGACAGGTCCAAACGGCATTATGCGTGCGCTGGAGACTCTGAACGGTATGATGAATCTTCCGGCTTCGGTCTACCCTAATGCGGGGATCGCCGATTATGTGGACGGGGAATACCGGTATGGTGCGAGTCCCGAGTATTTCGGCAGGACAGCCCTGGAGTTTGCGGATCGCGGCGCCCGGATTGTCGGCGGCTGCTGCGGAACGACGCCGGAGCATATCGCTGAAATTTCATCAGCGTTGTCCGGTTACGTACCTGCGCCGCTTCCCATCGTCGAGGAGGCGGAGGTCAACCGGATCGTGATTCACGAGACGGCCCAGGAGCAGTTTTACGAGCGCAGCGGGGAGCCGACAATTGTTGATATCGTGAAGGAGCGGCATACGGTGATCGTGGAACTGGACCCACCAAGGGATTTGGATATCACCAAGTTCATGAAGGGCGCGGAAGCTTTGAAAAAAGCAGGAGCCGACGCCTTGACCCTTGCGGATAACTCGCTGGCCGTAACCCGTATGAGCAACATGGCCCTTGGACATCTGGTACAAGCACGCACGGGACTGCGGCCGCTGATTCACATCGCTTGCCGTGACCGAAACCTGATCGGTACGCAGTCGCACATGATGGGCTTTGATGCGCTCGGCATCGACCATGTGCTTGCGGTGACGGGTGATCCGGCACGCTTCGGGGATTTGCCGGATTCCAGCTCGGTGTACGACATGACCTCATTTGAAATCATCCGCATGATTAAACAGCTGAACGAGGGCATTGCTTTTTCCGGAAAGCCGCTGAAGCAAAAGGCCAAATTCGTTGTCGGTGCAGCGTTCAATCCCAATGTAAGGCATCTGGACAAGGCGGTTGCCCGCTTGGAGAAGAAGATTGCTTCCGGTGCGGATTATGTGATGACGCAGCCCGTGTACGATCCCGAGTTAATGGTTAGGCTGAGGGAAGCGACGGCACATCTGGATATTCCGATCTTTATCGGCATCATGCCGCTGGCAAGCGGACGGAACGCAGAGTATCTGCATAACGAGGTGCCTGGCATTCAACTGTCGGACGAAGTCCGCAGCCGCATGGCCGGGCTTGAAGGCGAAGCGGGCCGGGCGATGGGCGTTAAGATCGGCAAGGAGCTGCTGGATGTTGCAACAGCGCATTTTAACGGCATATATTTGATGACGCCGTTTATGTTCTATGAAATGAGCGTACAATTAATGGAGTATGTCTGGGAGAAATCGGGCCGCCGATTGACCCCCTTGTTTCATTAATAATTATCAATTACAATAGTGTAATGGATGTGATTCCGATGTCATTGAGCATGACCGGATATGGGCAATCCGTTGTCGATTTTCAAGGTTACAGTATCTCTTTCGAAGTGAAGTCAGTCAATCATCGGTATTGTGAAATCGTCTTTCGTATGCCCCGTGAATGGGCTCTCTTCGAGGATTCATTTCGACGGATGGTACAGAGCCGAATCGGACGCGGACGGATTGATGTTTATATTAACAAGGAAAACAACGGCGAGTCCCAGGGTGCCGTGCTGAACCACGCCATGGTTCAGGCGTATTTACAGGCAGCCGAGGATTTGAAGTCATATGGAATCAAGGGAGATCTGGCGGTGCGGGATATTTTGTCGCTGCCAGATGTTCTTGTTAGTCCGAGCGGACTTCCCATGGATGAAGCGCAGCAGAAGTTATGGAATGATGCGCTTCTTCAAGGTCTTGAACAAGCGCTGGAGGGTCTGATCCAGATGCGCAGCAGGGAAGGCACTTTTCTCGTGAAGGATATCGGGCAGAGGCTTGACCGATTGATGCTGCTTCACCGAGAGATGACCGAACTTGCTCCGGAAGTTCCGGAAGAGTACCGGAAGCGTCTGCGGCAGCGCATAGAATCTCTTGATGACGGATCGCTTGCTGTTGATGAACATATATTCGGAATGGAAGTCGCGCTGTTTGCTGAACGTTCCAATGTAGACGAGGAGTTGATTCGACTTCATAGCCATTTGGAGCAATGCAGAGAGCTGCTTCATCAGAAGAGCCCTGTAGGCCGTAAACTGGATTTTCTGATTCAAGAAATGAACAGAGAAGTCAATACGATTGGATCGAAAGCCAATCATCTGACTCTGGTAAACCGTGTTGTCGAAATGAAAGCGGAACTGGAGAAGATTCGTGAACAAGCCGCTAATGTGGAATGACCGCAGCTTCATCGGCAAGTAAGAGTCAAATGTATAGGGGGAGCAACCGCACTATGGCAATCAAACTTATTAATATTGGCTTCGGAAACATCGTATCGGCCAATCGGATCATCTCAATCGTGAGTCCTGAATCGGCTCCGATCAAGAGGATCATTCAAGAAGCACGGGACCGTCATATGCTGATTGATGCTACATATGGCCGAAGGACACGGGCTGTTATCATTACGGATAGCGACCACGTGATTTTATCGGCTGTGCAGCCAGAAACGGTGGCTCACCGTCTGTCCAGCAAAGATGACGACAACGACGAATAAGATGAGGAGTACTATGTCTAGAGGATTATTGATTGTATTGTCCGGTCCTTCCGGGGTGGGAAAAGGAACCGTCTGTACGGCGCTTCGCAGCCGGGTTCCGGAGCTGGTGTATTCGGTGTCGGCTACGACGCGTTCGCCGCGGCTCGGTGAGGTACATGGTGTGAACTATTTTTTCAAAAGTCGGGAACAATTCATGGATATGATTGAGAACGACCAGCTTCTCGAATATGCGGAATACGTCGGGAACTATTATGGAACCCCGCGTGATTTTGTGGAAGAAACTTTAGCCTCCGGCAAGGATATTATACTGGAGATCGAAGTGCAGGGTGCACTGAAGGTCAAGGAGAAGTTTCCGGAAGGTATCTTTGTGTTTCTGATGCCGCCGTCTCTGGATGAGCTGAAAGATCGGATCCAGGGCCGGGGAACAGAGAGTCAAGCGACCATCGACCACCGCATGTCCGTAGCGGTTGACGAAATCAATTTGCTGCAGCATTATGATTATGCGGTAGTGAACGATGAAATCAATCTCGCTTGTGAGAGAATACAATCTATCATTATTGCCGAACATTGTAAGGTAAGAAAGTAAGCTGTCTATTCATAGACGTGTTAACTTTCAAGTAAAAGAAGAAGAGGTGCTTCGCCATGTTATATCCATCCATTGATGAAATGATGAATAAGGTAGACAGTAAATATTCTCTTGTGGTTGCGGCTTCCCGCCGTGCACGCCAGTTGCGTGAAGGCGGAGTCAGCGAGTTGAAGAATCCGAAATCCCATAAGTTTGTCGGTGTCGCTCTGGAAGAAATCTATGGCGATTACGTGAAAATCGAGAAGGGACAGGACTAAGACTTTTTCTTCAATATTTGAATAACATGCGTTAGCGCGCGAAAATGTGACAACCGAAAGGTTGTTATTTTTTTGAGAAGATATGAGAATGTAGCCTTTATACAATGGAAAGCGGGGGATTGTCATGTTGAACGGAAAAGTCATTGTGCTTGGCGTTACAGGTGGCATTGCCGCGTATAAAGCAGCGACTTTATGCAGCAGGCTTGTCCAGAGGGGGGCGGATGTGCATGTCATTATGACGGAATCCGCGAAGCAGTTCATTCCGGAATTAACGCTTCAAACGCTGACCAAAAACCCGGTTTATAGCGATACCTTTGATGAACGGGACCCATCGGTCGTCTCGCATATCCACTTGGCCGATCTGGCCGATTTGGTGTTGATCGCTCCGGCCACAGCCAATGTCATCGGCAAGATGGCACATGGCCTGGCGGATGACATGCTGACCACGACGCTGCTAGCGACCACGGCACCTGTCATGATCTCGCCGGCAATGAACGTGCATATGTACACGCATCCGGCCGTCTTGGCGAATATGGAGACGCTGGTCTCCCGCGGGGTGTCCATGATTGAACCTGGAGAGGGGCTTCTCGCTTGCGGATACGTCGGAAAGGGACGGATGGAAGAGCCTGATACGATTGTTGATGTGGTGGAACGGTTTTTCCGAGAACGTGCAGTACAGTCTGTGGCGTTGAATGAAGAAATAGCGAGCAGCACCACAGGCATATTGCATGGTAAAAAGGTAGTTGTCACGGCCGGCGGCACGATCGAACGCATTGATCCGGTCCGGTATATAACGAATGATTCTTCCGGAAAAATGGGATTTGCGATCGCGAAAGCGGCCAAGCAGCTGGGAGCGGATGTCCACCTGATTGCCGCTCATACCGATGAAGCTCCACCAGAGGGAATCCGGACGGAAAAGGTGGAATCGGCCCAAGATATGTACGAAGCGGTGCTGCGCGTGTTCGATCATAGCGATATCGTGGTCAAAGCAGCGGCGGTTGCCGATTATCGCCCTGCCGAGGTAGCGACATCAAAGATCAAAAAGAGTGGGGAGACCATGACGCTGGATCTTGTCAAGACAACGGACATTCTGGAGAGTCTGGGACGCCAAAAAACCTCCCAGTTCTTAATCGGATTTGCGGCTGAAACCGATACGGTGGAGCAGTTCGCCAGGGAAAAGTTGAATCGTAAAAATTGCGATTTGATCGTTGCTAACGATGTTACACAGGAAGGAGCGGGCTTCCGCACGGATACGAACAGCGTTCATATTTTTGATGCAGAAGGACTGGTCCTCCAGCTTCCAGTGATGTCCAAGGAGGAAGTGGCCCAGAGGCTGTTAACGCTGGCGGCTGATCGGTTGTCCGGGAGGTCATCCTGATGGAAATGGCCCGCGTGATTGTGGACGTGCCGTCCAAGGATACGGACCGACCTTTTGATTATTTGATTCCCGAGGAACTCCGGCCCTGGGTTGAGGTAGGCAGCCGGGTCGGCGTGCCGTTTGGGCACCGTACGCTCCAAGGGTTCGTGGTCTCTTTGCATCCAAGGCCCGAGATGGATACGGCCAAAATGAAGCCGATTCAGGAAGTACTCGATGTGATGCCGCCTCTTTCGCCTGAACTGATTGAGCTTGGAGAATGGATGAAGGAGCGCTACGCATGCCGTTATATATCGGTCTTGCAGTCGATGCTGCCAACGGCGCTGAAGGGGAAAGCCGAGCGATATATTTCCCTTAGCGAGCCAGACGCAGGTCTGACGGAGGAAAGCGACGGATTATTTGCGCTGCTGCCGGAAAGCGAGTCGGAGCAGGAAATGATCCGGTTTGTCAGTCAGAGAGGCGAGGTTTCGCTCCAGCAGTTAACGCGAGCATTTCCGGATGGAGCTGCTACCATTAAAGCGCTGATCGGCCGAGGACGGCTGAGTGAGTTTCAGCAAATCAAGGATAAACTGCAGAAAAAAACGATGAAAGCGGTAGAGCTTGCCGTATCGAGCGAGGAAGCGCAACAGGCGCTGGTTTCCTTTCCTGCCAAGGCCCAGCGTCAGAAGGAAGTGCTCCAATATATATTGGAGATGGAAGCATTTCTGCCGATATCGCAGAAGGATCTGCTGCAGACGCTGGGCGTCACCGCAGGGACCATAAAGGCGCTGGCTGACAAAGGGCTGATTACCCTTGAGGATATCGAAGTGTTCCGGGATCCGTATCGAGGGCGGCATTTTACGCCCAGCACCCCATTGGCGCTCACACCGGAGCAGCAAGCGGTGTACCGCAGTATCGTGCACAAGCTGGATGAACGCAAGCATGGCGTGTTTCTCCTGCACGGGGTAACCGGCAGCGGCAAGACCGAAATCTACCTGCAGACCATTCAGCGCTGTCTCGAACAGGAGCGTCAAGCGATTGTCCTGGTACCTGAGATATCGCTGACACCGCAAATGGTGGAGCGGTTCAAAGCCCGTTTTGGCGACCGTGTAGCTGTCATGCACAGCCGGCTCTCGGATGGGGAGCGTTATGATGAATGGCGGAAAATAAGAGAAGGCCGGGCGTCCGTTGTCGTGGGTGCGCGATCGGCGGTATTTGCGCCGTTTGACCGTCTGGGCCTGATCATTATGGATGAAGAGCACGAAGGCTCTTATAAGCAGGAAGAGACGCCGAAGTACCATGCCAGGGATGTTGCGATTCACCGTGCCCGGCTGACCGGTGCAGCCGTCATTCTGGGTTCGGCAACCCCTTCGTTGGAGAGCTACCATGCGGCGAGATCGCAAGCTCAGGATGATTTTGCGCCTCATCTGCTGGAGATGCCGAGCCGTGCGCTGGGCAACAAGCTGCCGGAGGTCCAGGTCGTGGATATGCGGGAGGAGCTCCGTGAAGGAAATCGATCCATGTTCAGCCGCTCCTTGCATGCCGCGATTTCGACAAGGCTGGAACGCGGTGAACAGACGGTGCTGCTGTTGAATCGGCGGGGTTACTCCACGTTTGTCATGTGCCGGAGCTGCGGATATGTGGCAGGCTGTCCGGAATGCGACATTTCGCTAACCTATCATCAGAAATCGAATAATTTGCGCTGCCATTATTGCGGTTATGCCGCACAAGCGCCGGAGGTTTGCCCGGATTGCGGAAGCGAGCATATACGTTATTTCGGTACGGGCACGCAGCGTGTCGAGGAAGAATTGGCCAAGCTGTTTCCCGGCATTCGCGTCATTCGGATGGATGTTGATACCACGACCGAGAAGGGCTCCCATGAGAAGCTGCTGAAGCAGTTTCGGGATAAAAAGGGGGACGTGCTGCTAGGCACCCAGATGGTCGCCAAAGGCCTGGATTTCCCCGATGTCACCTTGGTCGGTGTCATTACGGCCGATTCGGCCTTGAACCTGCCCGATTTCCGGGCGGCCGAGAAGACGTTTCAGCTGCTCACTCAGGTTGCCGGAAGAGCAGGCCGCCATCAGCTGCCGGGTGAAGTGGTTATCCAATCCTATACGCCCGAGCATTATTCGATTATCCATGCAAGCAGCCATGATTATTTATCCTTCGTCAAAGACGAGCTGAAGCACCGCAAAGCGCTCCATTATCCGCCGTATTGCAGGCTGATCCTGGTGACGCTGTCGCATGAACAGCTGCCGCTGCTGGTAAGAATGGCGGAGAATTTCGCCGCGACGATCAAAAGCGAATCCGACCGCCGGGGATGGTTTGGAAGCCTGGACCGATTCGACGCCAGCGCGCTCGATATATTGGGTCCGGTAGCTTCTCCCATTCCACGGTTGAAAAATAGATACAGATTTCAATGTATGATAAAATGGCGGGGAACGATGGATGCTGTCTCGCTGGTGCGTTCGGTTGCCGAGAAGCTTCAGGATTCGGCGCGGGACAGCAAGCTCCAGATCAGTATTGACGTTGATCCGCAAATGTTAATGTAATACAGCATACAATGATGAAAAGCACAAGGATGGTGTCATAGACATGGCGATTCGAATTATCGTTAAAGAACCGGATGAGGTTCTTCATAAAAAGGCAAAGGAAGTTACCAAAATTACGCCGAACGTTCAAAAGCTCCTGGACGATATGGCCGACACTATGTACGATGCGGAAGGCGTCGGATTGGCTGCGCCGCAGGTCGGCATTTTGAAGCGTCTGATCGTAATCGATGCCGGTGACGAGCATGGCTTGATCAAGATGATCAATCCGGAGATCGTGGAGAGCGAAGGCGAGCAATTCGGGCCGGAGGGCTGCCTGAGCATTCCGGGATGGAACGGGGATGTGCGCCGTGCGGAGAAAGTGACGGTTAAGGGGCTTGACCGCGAAGGCAAAGAGCTTGTCATTACGGGTACCGGGCTGCTTGCGAGAGCGTTTCAACATGAAATCGATCATCTGAACGGGGTGCTGTTTACGGAAATCGCTGACCGGGTGTATGAGTATGTTCCGGAACAGCCGAGAAAAGAGCTGGAGAATCGATGAATATCGTATTTATGGGCACCCCGGCCTTTGCAGTACCCAGCCTGGAAATGTTGATTGCCGAAGGTTATTCCATAGCTGCCGTTGTTACTCAGCCTGACCGTCCGCAAGGGCGTAAAAAAGTGCTGACCCCAACGCCGGTTAAGGAAGCCGCTCTTCGTCACGGCATCCCTGTTCTGCAGCCGCAGCGCCTGCGGAATCCGGAAGCCGTGGCCGAACTGGCCGAATATAAGCCTGACTTGATTGTCACGGCCGCCTACGGCCAAATCCTGCCGAAATCCGTGCTGGATATGCCAGCGCTTGGCTGCCTGAACGTCCACGGCTCGCTGCTCCCCGCTTACCGGGGAGGAGCGCCGATTCAGCGGAGCATCATCAACGGAGAGTCCGTCACAGGCATCACGCTGATGTATATGGCGGAGGGACTCGACACCGGGGACATGATCGCCCGCACCGAGGTCCCGATCGAAGACAACGATACGGCCGGAACCATGTTCGAGAAGCTGAGCCAAGCCGGCGCCGAGCTGCTTCGGCGGGAGCTGCCGCGGCTCGTGAAGGGCAAGGTGGAGGCCGAGCCTCAGGATGATTCGAAGGCAACGTATGCTCCGAATTTGACCCGGGATGACGAGAGAATCGACTGGAGCCGAACTTCCCGCGAAATCTACGATCAGATTCGCGGCCTGGTTCCTTATTCCGGCGGATTCACGCTGTGGAACGGCGAAGTGTTTAAAGTATGGGCAGCGGCTAAGCCGGATAGCGCCCAGAAGCCAGCTGGTGATGCGCAACCCGGGACCGTGCTTGAGCTGCAGGAGAAAGGGATCGTCGTGAAAACAGGCGACGGCACGCTGACGCTGCTTACGGTTCAGCCCAGCGGCAAGAAGGCAATGGATGCGGCGCAATTCGTGCGCGGGACGAGCCTGACGGCCGGGACGGTGCTGGCGTGAGCGGAAACCGCAGCCCGAAGGGGCGATTGGACTCCCCGCGGGAGCTGGCGATGAATGTATTGACACAGGTTGAGCAGGAGGGAGCGTACAGCAATCTCCTGCTCAACACGGCCCTGCAGAAGTCCTCGCTTGCGAAGAGCGACGCGGGACTTGCCACGGAGCTGATCTATGGCACGATATCGCGGCTGAACACGCTCGATTATTTTTTGGACAAGTTTGTCAAAAAAGGGGTACAGAAGCTTCAGCCGTGGGTAAGGGCGCTGCTTCGCATCAGTCTGTATCAGGTCGTATATCTGGATCGGATTCCGGATCACGCGGTTGTCAGCGAGGCCGTTAATCTGGCGAAGCGCCGCGGGCATCAAGGGATTTCCGGTATGGTGAACGGGGTGCTTCGGAATATTTTGCGCCAGAAGGAAAGCTTGGCGATCCCCGAAAATATGCCGACTGCTCAGCGCATTTCTCTGCTGCACTCCCATCCGCAGTGGCTGGTGGAGCGCTGGATATCCCAGTACGGGATCGAGACGACAGAAGCGATCTGTGCCGCAAACAATGAACCGCCGGCAGTCAGCGTCAGGGTGAATACCACGATGATCAGCCGTGAGGACATGCTGACATTAATGAGCAGCCACGGCCTCGATGCCACCCCTTCGTCGCTCAGCCCCTATGGGATTGTCGTAAAAGGAGCGGGCAATATGGCCTTGACCGATTGGTACCGGGACGGAATGATTTCGATCCAGGATGAAAGCTCCATGCTGGTCGCCGAGGCTGTTAAGCCCGAGCCGGGGATGCGGGTGCTGGATTGCTGCGCAGCCCCGGGCGGGAAAAGTGCCCACATGGGCGAGCTGATGAAGGATGAAGGCAGCATTGTCGCTAACGACATTCACGCGCATAAAGGCAAGCTGATCTCGGATCAGGCCAGCCGTTTGGGACTGGACAGCATTTCGATCGTGACCGGGGACGCGCTGGATTTGGTTGACCGCTTCGAGCCTGCGTCTTTTGACCGAATTTTGCTGGATGCTCCCTGCTCGGGCCTTGGCGTCATCCGCCGCAAGCCCGATCTGAAGTGGGGCAAGTCACAGGAGGACATTCATGAAATTGCGGCGCTGCAGCTAAGGCTGCTGGAGTCGGTCTCTACCTTGCTTCGTCCCGGAGGACTCTTGGTATACAGCACGTGTACGATTGAACCGCTGGAGAATGAAGGCGTTGTATCTGCTTTTCTGGAAGGCCATTCCGAGTTTGAAATCGCGGAAGATGGTCTTGGCGCCTTAAGCCGGCTGGAAAAGAAATCGCTTCTGCAAGGAGGCGGGATTCAAATTCTGCCCCAGCACTATCATAGTGACGGTTTTTACATTGCAAGACTCGGCAGACGCCCCTCATAAGGGCGCTGCCGCCATGACTATAGTCGTATCCCGCCAATGCCGGCGGGTTTTCCTCTTTTACCGTCTCTTTTATTTATGTTAGAATAGGAAGAATGAAAAAAGAGATGCATATGAATGTAATAGGGAGAGTTCGGAAGAATGCTGGCTGGACATCCTCTAAATTAGACAGGTGTGGTGAGAATGAAACCTTTTATATATGATTATTCACTGGAAGAGCTTCAAGCATGGGCTCAAGAGAATGGGGAGCCGGCGTTTCGCGGAACCCAGATTTATGACTGGCTGTACGTGAAGCGGGTGAACGACTTTGCGGAAATGACGAATCTATCCAAGGAGCTTCGCTCGAAGCTGGAGCAGGAGTTCAGTTTTGTTACCCTGACGGAAATTACCAAGCTGGAGTCTAAGGACGGAACGGTCAAGTTTCTGTTCGGCTTACATGATGACCATGCGATCGAGACCGTCATCATGAGGCACAATTACGGCAACAGCATCTGCGTGACAACGCAGGTAGGCTGCCGTATCGGATGTACGTTCTGCGCATCCACGCTGGGTGGCTTGAAGCGAAATCTGACCTCCGGCGAGATTGTTGCCCAAGTGGTTCAGGCGCAGAAGATTCTCGATAAAACGGGAGAACGTGTCGGCAGCATCGTGATCATGGGCTCGGGCGAACCGTTTGAGAACTATGAAGCGACGATGAAGTTTCTGCGCACGATGATCCATGAAAAAGGATTGAATATCGGCCAGCGCCACATTACCGTTTCGACGAGTGGCATTGTGCCTAACATCTATAAATTCACGGAAGAGGATACCCAGATTAATCTGGCCATCTCCATACATGCACCGAACGATAAGCTGCGCTCCAAGCTAATGCCTGTTAACCGCCGGTTCCCGTTCGACGACGTGATTGAGTCGCTTCGTTATTACCAGGCAAAAACCGGGCGGCGCATTACGTTTGAATACGCCTTGATCGGCGGCGTAAACGATCAGGTTGAGCATGCCGAAGAGCTTGCGGACGTCATTAAGGATATGAACTGCTTCGTCAATCTGATTCCGGTTAACCATGTGCCGGAACGGAAATATGTTCGCACATCGCGTAACGATATTTTCAAATTTCAACGTGCGTTAGCAGACAAGGGGGTCAATGTGACCATCCGTCGTGAACAAGGCCATGATATCGCTGCCGCTTGCGGGCAGCTGCGGGCCAAGCATATGGAGTTGAGGTGAGAAGATTTGATCAAGACGGTTCATGTAAGCCATGTGGGATGCGTTCGTCCTGTTAATGAAGATTCGGTATTTGTTAGCACACTGGAGCATGGCTATACCTTGGGTGTGGTTGCTGACGGTATGGGAGGTCACCTTGCGGGTGACACCGCCAGCAGGCTTGCGGTAGATACCGTGGCCGAGGATTTGTCCTCTTTGGAACAGGACATGTCCATGGAAAGTATCCGGGCTGCGCTTGGTGATGCCATATTGCATGCCAATGCCGTTATCTATCGGGAAGCCTCGGCTGATGAGCGGCTTCACAATATGGGCACGACGATTGTAGCGGTGCTGCTGCGAGGTTCCGAAGGCTATATCGGACATATCGGGGACAGCAGGGCTTACAAAGTCGTTCCCGGACAAGTGATTCGACTCACAGATGATCACACATTGGTCAATGAGCTTTTTAAGAGTGGTCAGATTACGGAAGATCAACTGGAGACCCATCCCCGGAAAAATGTATTAAGCCGGGCGCTTGGAACGGATGTGGATGTGACGGTTGAGCTTACACCGGTTACGATCGGAGAAGGCGAAGTGCTGCTGCTCTGCAGTGACGGGCTCAGCAACCGGGTCAGCCGCGAGCTGATCGGACAGATTTCCGGTTCACTTGACCTTCCTCTGGAAGAAAGAGCGGATCGCCTGCTTCAACTGGCACTTCTTGCCGGCGGTGAGGACAACATCACGGTCGCCATGTTTGAACATCAAGAAGAAGTTGTCGGGCAACGTATAAAGGGGTGGGATTCATGATCGGACATGAATTGGCTGGTCGTTATAAAATTATAGAACGCATCGGTGGCGGTGGCATGGCGCTGGTCTACAAGGCTCAGGATATTTTGCTGAACCGGAATGTAGCAATCAAAGTGCTGCGCCAGCAGTTTGTGCACGACGAGGAATTTATTCGCCGTTTCCGGCGTGAAGCACAATCAGCGGCTTCGTTGTCGCATTCCAACGTGGTCAGCATCTATGATGTGGGCCAAGAGGAAGATGTGCATTACATCGTCATGGAATATATCGAAGGTCAGAATTTGAATGAAATTATAAAAGAACGGGCACCGCTGCAGGTGGAAGAAGCTGTGCGGATTGCTACCCAGATCTGTGATGCACTGGGGCACGCTCATCATAACCAGATCATTCACCGGGACATTAAACCGCATAATATTCTGATTGGCCGTAATGGGAGGGTCAAAGTAACCGACTTTGGCATTGCCAGAGCGGTCACGTCGACAACCATTACGCAGACAGGCTCTGTTGTGGGTTCTGTGCATTATTTTTCCCCGGAGCACGCCAAGGGCGTCGTTACGGGCGAAAAATCGGATTTATACTCACTTGGTATTGTGTTATATCAAATGCTCACGGCCCGTCTCCCATTTCTGGGCGAGAGCCCCATTAGTGTTGCTTTGAAACACCTCCAGGAGGAATTTGATGAGCCTAGAGAAGTGAATCCGCTCATTCCTCAAAGCGTGGAGAACATCATCCTGAAGTCCATGCGCAAAAACCCGGAGGAGCGTTACCAGTCTGCCGAAGAGATGATGGACGATCTCGAGACGTGTTTGATGCCGATGCGACTCAACGAACCGAAAATGGAGTTCGAGGACGATGCCGATTCTACCCTGGTCATGCCGGCGCTCAAAACGATGCAGCGCAGCAGCCAGCATCATGACTCCGACGACGACTCGGATGATGAGGACTTTGAGGAAAAGCCGACAGGTAAACCGAAGAAAAAATGGGTCAAGCCGACCATCATCATCGGCTCAGTGCTCCTGTTCCTCGGCATTATGTTTGGTGTCGTCATGTATGTGAACAATATGCTGGAGGTGCCGGAGGTCAAGGTGCCGCCAGTAGTAGGCATGACGGAAGAGGATGCGATCCGCACGCTTGAGGCCCAAGGTTTGACGGTGGATGAGGAAGTCATTCGTGAATATAAACCAAATGTCGATGAAGGCATTGTGTTTGCCCAGGATAAGGAACCAGAGACCATGCTCAGGCAGGGGGCACCGGTTCAATTGTCGGTTGGGGATGCGAAGCCGCTTCCGGAAATGCCGGACCTTAATGGGAAGACGTTTGATGAGGCTGTTGCTGCGTTAAAAGAGATTGGCGTTAAGGAAACCTCCATTAAACGATCGTCCGAAAAAAATGATGAAGTGCCACAAGGCAAGATCTTTAAACAAAGTCCGGAAGCCACTACAAAAATCGATCCGGAAACGGAAGTAATCAGCGTAACGGTAAGTGAGGGGAAGAATTTCGTCCCTATGCCGGGCGTGGTTGGCTTAGAGCAGGAGAATGCCGTCAATATTTTGGAATCCAATGGCTTTAAGGTTGAGGCAATCAAAGAGAAATCCAGTTATGAAGTGAAGAAGGGCATCGTAGTAGAGCAGTGGCCGCATGAGGCCAATGAACAGGTTGCTCCAGGCTCCAAAATCACGCTGTTCGTCAGCTCAGGCTATCCTTCGGATGCGCTTGAGTATAATTACAGCGTACCGGTGTCGCCGAGCGTCGAAGGTCAAGAAAGCAAAATCCGGGTGGTCTTCAGCGATGCGCTGGGAGAAAATCAGGAAGCCGTGAATAAGACCATTACGACTTCCGAAATGGTACCTGTTAAGCTGCTGCTGGCTCCCGACAAGCATGCAACGGTCATGATCTTCCGTGACGGTCGCCAAGTGGATACGTACAGCGTAAGTTACAGCGATGTCAAGAATGGTACCGTGCCGCAGCCGACCTTTGAGCAGCCGCCTGTTGAACCTGATGTACCGGTGGACACGAATCCGGATGAAGGAAATGGCGAGGAAGGCTCGAATGAGGAAGATGATGCTGCTTATCATTGGGACTCCGGGAACAACGGAAACGGTAAGGGTAATGGCAAAGGTAATGGTAACGATTAGAAACAAGTCGTGAGAACACTAAATTTCAACAAGAAAGGTGAGGCCTATTATATGCTAGAGGGACTGATCGTGAAGGCACTAAGCGGATATTATTATGTCAAACCACTGCAGGATGGCAACATTATATCCGGGGAGGACCCAGCGGTTCAATGCAGAGCCCGCGGCATTTTCAAAAAGAAAGGTATCTCTCCGCTCGTTGGAGATCACGTGATGTACTCATTGACTGAAAATGGGGAAGGGACCGTGGATGAAATTCTTCCACGGTCTTCCCAACTAATTCGCCCGCCTGTCGCGAACGTCGACTTGGCGGTGCTGTTGTTTTCGGTCAAAGAACCGGATCTGAGCCTGCATCTGCTGGACAAGTTTCTGGTACATATAGAGCATGAGGGCCTTGAGGCATTGATCTGCCTGACGAAGCAGGATCTTGTGGACGCCACCGACGATGTGCTGGAGCAGGTGAAGCGCCAGTATGAAGAGATTGGTTACGAAGTGCTGATTACCAGCTCTCTGCAAGGGATCGGGACGGAAGAGGTGAAGAAACGCCTGGCCAGTCGAATCAGTGTCTTCTCCGGTCAATCCGGTGTCGGGAAATCGTCCCTGCTGAATGCGTTAATGCCTGGCCTCTCGCTGGAGACGAGCGAAATTAGCCTGCGTCTTGGCCGCGGTCGTCATACGACACGTCATGTGGAGCTGATTGAGCTTGATAACGGGGGGTATGTTGCCGATACACCCGGCTTTAGCCAGCTGGATTTTCTGGAGCTGGGTGTCGAGGAGTTATCGACCTGTTTCAGAGAATTTGCTCCTTATGCTGCCGAATGTAAATTCAGAGGCTGCAGCCATCTGCAGGAGCCGGGCTGCCGGGTGATCCAAGCCAAAGAGGATGGAATCATCCTGGCTAGCCGTTATGAGCATTATGTGGAGTTTTATACGGAGATGAAAGACAAGAAACGGAGGTACTGAATGATGATAAAAATTGCCCCATCCATATTGTCAGCGGATTTTGCGAAGCTGGGACAAGAAATTAAAGAGGCTGAGGCCGGCGGAGCCGATTGGATTCATGTGGACGTTATGGACGGACACTTTGTACCCAATATTACGCTGGGGCCGCCGATCGTCCAAGCGATCAGGCCCCATACGAGCCTGACGCTTGATGTGCACTTGATGATTGAGCAGCCGGAGCTGTATATTGCGGACTTCGCCAAGGCTGGAGCCGATCTGATCACCGTTCATGCCGAGACCTGCCCGCATCTTCATCGCGTCATCCATCTGATCAAAGAGTTTGGCGTGAAGGCCGGCGTCGCGATCAATCCGGCTACGCCGGCCCATGTCCTTCAGGAAGTGCTTCCTGACTTGGATTTGGTACTGGTAATGACCGTGAACCCGGGGTTTGGCGGACAGGCTTTTATCGAGCGGACGGTAAACAAGATCTCACAGCTGCGTGAATGGATTTCTAACTCCGACAACCCGAATATCCATATTGAAGTGGATGGCGGCATTACAGCGGAGACAGCGCCGCTTGTGGTGGAAGCGGGAGCGGATGTCCTGGTTGCGGGCAGCGCGGTATTCGGCATGCCGGATCGCGCGGCAGCCATTGCCAAAATCCGTGACAGCGTAACATCTTGACCAGAACGTGAGCAACGGGATGCATAGGGCGCGGGGTTCCCGCATAAATATGGTTACATGAGCTGGGTTCTCATGTAGCCTTTTTTGTCTGTGTTCACATCTAAGGGCTTGGTGCATAACATAATCTAGGAAGGCATGAGAATGATGGGGAGGGTGAGACATGAAATTCTATACGTTCAAGCTGCCGAAGTTTTTGGGAGGTTTTGTGAAGGCCATCTTAAATACGTTTCACAAGAGCTGACAGCTTGTCCCGGCGTAACAAAACCTCCGCCTGGGACTGACGCCGCCTAGCCGGTTCTGGGGAAAGAGGCAAGAACACTCCGATAGAGCGCATGGAGGACATACCGCATCTGTATGCGGAAGTTTTCTTGCGATATAAGAAAGCCAAAAAACGCGTTAGTCCTCCTTCGCTTTCTTATATCAAAAGAAGAGTGTCTAGCGACGTACTTATCGAGGACAGACCGCGTTCGACCGGAAGTTTTTCTTGCGATATAAGAAAGCGGAAGTTTTGCTCTTTCATTTTTCTTATATCTAAATAAAAAAAGCACCTGCTAACTGCTCAGGGTGCTTTTTGTTTAGAAGAAGAATATGTATCTAAACGCAAGAAAAACTTCCTTGTCCCGGATCGCCCACAAATGGTGCCTGGAGATTAAGAAGTTTTTCTTCATATAACACAAGATGATTATACGCGAGTCACTTTACCGGATTTCAAAGCGCGAGTGCTGACGTATACACGTTTTGGCTTGCCATCTACCAAAATGCGAACCTTTTGAACGTTGACACCCCAAGAACGCTTGTTGTGATTGTTAGCGTGAGAAACATGGTTACCACTGCTTGGTTTCTTGCCAGTTACATAACATTTGCGAGCCATTCATTACACCTCCTTGTTCCTAACCCTGCATGAAACAATACTTAAATATAATATCACAGTAAAAATTGCTCCGTCAACTGTCCTAAAAACATTTATTTCTCTTTGCCATTATAGTACAATGTTGATTAGTCCATAATATTTCCGAAGAAATAGTTCGTGGGCTGCTCGGCAGGGCTCTCAAGAGGCTTGGGAACCGCCGGAAAGCGTAGAGGACGAGAGGATAGCCCAACCTAGATTTATGATCCATTAATCACGGTAAGTCTTTTATTTACTGCCTGGGCATTTCGTCAGCTATAAGCTATGAAATAGATATGAAATTTACAACAAGTAGTGTTATGGGTATCAAGCCAGGAAGGGGAATTCTCATTGAGTAAGCGTTCTTTGAATGGAACAGAATTTACCGCGATGGTCCTAGCCGGAGCGGAGCAGCTGCAGCAGCATGCAGAACACGTCAATTCCCTGAATGTGTTCCCGGTGCCGGACGGCGACACGGGGACCAACATGAATTTGACGATGACGGCAGGTGTGGCAGAACTGAAGAGTAAGTACTCGGAGTCCGTCGGGCATAGTGCCGGTGTGCTGTCCAAGGGGCTTCTGATGGGAGCCAGAGGGAACTCGGGGGTTATTCTGTCCCAGCTGTTCCGTGGTTTCAGCCGATATGCGGCACCTTATACAGAACTAAATTCTCATCAATTCGCCGCAGCACTGCAGACAGGCGTAGAAGCTGCGTATAAAGCTGTTGTGAAGCCTGTTGAAGGTACCATCCTTACCGTAGCTAAAGAAGCGGCCAAGCATGCGGTCTATTTCTCCCGCCGCAACAACGATATCGTGGAATTGATGGAGCAGGTGTTGGCCAAAGCCAAAGAAACACTGTCCCAGACGCCGGATATGCTCCCTGTTCTGAAGCAGGTTGGCGTCGTGGATTCGGGTGGACAGGGCTTGGTTTACATTTATGAAGGTTTCTTGCAGGCACTTAGAAAAGACGCTCCAACCGGATCGTTTGCTGTTGCGGAAGGACAAGCCGAACAGAGCAACAAGGCCCCCGCCTTTCAAGCGGCCCCTGACTTCTCGGCGGTTCAAGCTCCGGCTTCTGCCCAGTCCAGACTGTCCACAGAGGACATTGAATTTTTATATGACATGGAATTCTTTATTAATAGGCAGCTCGGAGAAGGAACAGGCGCAGACTTTGATGAAGATAAGTTCCGGAAAGCGCTTGCAGTGAATGGTGATTCCATCATTGTCATCGCCGATGACGAGACGATCAAAGTTCATGTGCATTCCAAGGCTCCGGGTGAAGTGTTGAATTTGGCGCTAATGTATGGAGAGATCACTCAGATTCATATATTGAACATGCGCGAGCAGCATCGTGATTTGCTGACAACGGGAATGGATATTGCACCGATGCCCGAGTTGTTTGCAGATATTCCGGCAGAGACCGTGACGCCGGAAGCTCCGGCTGTTCCCCCGGCAGACGAGATTGCACCGTACGGCTTCATAGCAGTATCGTCAGGGGAAGGCATCTCCGATATATTCAAGAGCCTGGGCGTAGACGTTGTTCTCTCCGGGGGACAGACGATGAACCCGAGCACCGAGGATTTTGTCAATGCGATTTCTTCGATCTCGGCGCAGCAGATTTACATCCTGCCGAACAACTCCAACATCGTGCTGGCCGCCCAGCAGGCGAGAGAGCTTCTTGAAGGCGAACGCAGCGTAACGGTCATACCGAGCAAGACGATTCCGCAGGGGATCGCGGCGGCATTTGCTTTCCAGGAAGACGAGAATGCGGATATGAACACCGACAACATGCTGGATGCGATCACTCGCGTGCAATCGGGGCAGGTAACCTATGCCGTTCGGGACACAACGATTGATGATCTCGAGATCAAGGCTGGCCAGTTTATCGGTATTCGCAATTCCAACATCGTTGCAGCAAACGAGGATCTGATTACGACCTCCCAGGATTTGCTGGGTAAAATGCTGGAGTCCGGCGATGAAATCGTGACGCTGCTTACCGGCGCGGACGCAACTGAGGAATCGACCAACGCACTCACGGAGTGGCTTGGCGAGCAGTATCCTAACGCAGAGGTTGAGGTTCACTACGGCGGACAGCCGATTTATTCCTATCTGTTCTCCGTGGAGTCTTGATCTAAGAGATAAGGAAGTATACACTTCCGAGGTTTTCCCTTCCTTATCTCGCAAGAAAAACTTCCGCTATATGCGGTCTGACTTCTAAGGAAGTACGTCGATAAAGTTTTTCTTATAACGCTTTGACATTATGCAAGGTATATTAGGAGGGGTTCCGGTGAATAAGACCGTTATTGTGACAGACAGCACAGCGGATATTCCGGCAGACCTGGCGAAGCAACACAACATTCATATTGTGCCGCTGAGACTTATGTTCGGGGAAGATACGTATTTGGACGGAGTCGAAATCACGCCGGGAGAGTTCTACAAAAAGCTGGTGCAGTCACCCCAGCTTCCGACGACCTCCCAGCCTTCACCCGCAGATTTTGTAGCTGTGTATGAGTCCATTCTGGAACAGCACCCCGGCTGCTCCATTATGTCCATTCACATCTCATCCGGCTTGAGCGGAACGTATCAGTCCGCATTGCTTGCCACCTCTCTTATCGAAGGAGAAGCGGATATCACCGTATGGGATTCCAAATCGGCCTCTTATGGTTTCGGACTATTCGTGGTTCATGCAGCGAAGCTCGCACAAGAAGGAGCCGCTGTTCCAGATATTATTTCGTCGCTTGAGGACCTTCGCTCTAAGCGCCGCCTCTACTTCCTGGTAGACACACTGGAGTACTTGCAGAAGGGCGGACGGATCGGCAAGGCTTCAGCCGTGCTTGGTACACTGCTTAACATTAAGCCAATCCTGTCCATTGATGGCGAAGGGATTATCTTTCCGGTAGACAAGGTCCGCGGTCGTAAGAAAGCGACGGCCAAAATCATTGAACTGTTTCAACAGGATCTATCCGGTGTGAAAAATATTAAAGTGGCTGTGGGTCATACAGCTGACCCTGCTCAGGTTGAGGATTTTCTGCAGCAGCTGTCCGCTGTGTTTACGATCGAGGAAACGGTGTTCTCCGAGATCGGTCCGGTTATCGGTACGCACGTTGGACCGGGAACCATTGCAGCGTATATATGGCCTGCTTAAGTGAGGTAGATGATATGAGTCTCAAACTCGATCAAATATCCGTCAGACAGATCAACGGCGTGAGCGCCCTGAAAGAGGGGGAGCTTCACGCCTTTGGCGTCTCTACGGTCAAGGATCTTTTGGAGTATTACCCCTTCCGGTATGAGGATTACCGGCTACGGTCTTTAAGCGAAGTCAAGGACGGGGACAAAATCACCATACAAGCTAAGATAGCCAGCGTGCCGGTACTGCAGCGCTACGGGCGCAAATCCCGTCTCACCTGCAAAATGCTGGCCGAAAACTGGATGTTCACCGCAACCTGGTTCAATCGGCATTTTCTGAAGGACCAGCTTACGGCCGGTCGGGAGATCGTGCTGACGGGCAAGTGGGATCAGCGCAGAATGCAGCTTACGGTGTCCGAGTCCGAGTTCCCGGATAAGGGAGCCTTCCGCAGCGGAACGCTGCAGCCGGTGTATTCCATCGGCGGGAAGATCACGCAATCCTGGATCCGAAAAACGATGGGACAGGCTTTGGAGCAATACGGGGAGATGATTCCCGAAATTTTGCCGCAATCTCTGCTCCGAAAATATGATCTGATGCCTCGTAAAGCGGCGATCATGACGATCCATCAGCCTGTCGACTCCCGGGAAGGCCAGGAAGGGCGGCGCCGGATGGTGTATGAGGAGCTCTTCTTGTTCCAGTTGAAAATGCAGGCGTTCCGGGCGCTGAACCGGGGACGGATGGACGGTGTTGTACATACGGCTGACAATGCAACGATCCGGGAGTTCGTGCGCAGCTTCCCGTTTGAGCTTACCGATGCGCAGAAGAAGGTGGAGCTGGAGATTTTGCATGATATGCGCTCCCCTTACTGCATGAACCGCTTGCTTCAAGGGGATGTCGGCTCGGGAAAAACGATTGTTGCCGCCATCGCTCTGTTTACAACGGTGCGCTCAGGCTTTCAAGGGGCCTTGATGGTGCCAACGGAGATTCTTGCCGAACAGCATATGCGTTCGCTGCAGAAGCTGTTTGAGCCCTTCGGCATTACCGTTGGCCTGTTGACAGGCAGTGTAACGGGGAAGAAGCGTAAAGACCTGCTGGCTTCCTTACAGATGGGGCTGACGGATGTTGTCGTGGGCACCCATGCCCTCATCCAGGATGATGTGTACTTCCGGGAGCTGGGACTCGTCGTGACGGACGAGCAGCACCGTTTTGGCGTGAACCAGCGAAGCGTACTCCGCCGTAAAGGCTATAACCCGGATGTGCTCACGATGACGGCAACGCCGATTCCACGAACGCTGGCGATTACCGCCTTTGGGGATATGGATGTATCCACGCTGTCGGAGCGTCCGAAAGGTCGTATTCCCATTACGACCTATTGGGTCAAACATGAACTCATGGACCGTGTGCTTGGATTTATTTCCCGGGAAGTAAATCAAGGTCGTCAGGCCTATTTGATTGCTCCTTTGATTGAAGAATCGGATAAGCTGGACGTTCAGAATGCGATTGACCTGCATGTCCAGATGCAGCAGGCCTTTCCCACGTATGCTGTCGGACTTCTGCACGGTCGTATGACGCCTGCCGAGAAGGATGAGGTCATGCGCCAATTCTACAGCAATGAGGTCCAGCTGCTGATTTCCACGACAGTAGTTGAGGTTGGCGTTGACGTGCCGAACGCAACGTTGATGATCATTATGGATGCCGATCGCTTCGGTCTGTCCCAGCTTCACCAGCTTCGGGGCCGCGTAGGCCGTGGGCAGCATGCATCCTACTGCGTCCTTGTAGCCGATCCAAAATCGGAAGTGGGTCAGGAGCGGATGCAGGTCATGACGGAAACCGAGGACGGCTTCGAGGTATCCCGGCGGGATCTGGAGCTACGGGGACCGGGCGACTTCTTCGGTACGAAGCAGAGCGGCCTGCCGGAGTTCCGGCTGGCCGACATGGTCGCGGATTTCAAAGTGGTCGAAGAGGCCCGGGGAGACGCGGCAGCTCTCGTTAGCGACAGTTCTTTCTGGACGTCGCCGGAATATGAGCCGCTTCGCGACTTTTTGCAGCAGGAAAAGATCTTCCAGGGCGATATCATGGATTAATGACATGAATCTGTTAGCACAATGGACAGACCTTCGTCATATACTCAAAAAGGGTAGCAGCATTTATGACTGGAGGTGCTTCAACATTGAGTTATCAGCAGTACGGGATTAGTCCGCAGCTGGTGGAGCGAATCAAGCTGAAAATGAAAAACCCGGCAGTCAAGGAAAGAATCAAAGGGCTGACTCAGGGGTTGACCAAGGCAGATCTTCAAAATAGCGCAAAAGTACATCAATTGATCCGGACGGCCAGCGGCATCATGAATGAAAAGCTGAGCTCCGCGCAGGAGCAGCAAATGGTTCAATTCGTCCTTGCACAGCGCATCGATCCGAACAACACCTTCCATTTGATCAAGCTGTGGGGGATGTTTCGATAACAATTGGATGACATCAAGGTTTTACTTTGCATAGAAGAAGCCCCTCTCGGGAGTGTTTTCTCCTTATGAGCAGGGGCTTTTGATTTGGCATGTGCAGGGATGAAACGTTCCTGGCGGACTTTTATAAAAGAAGTCCCTTGATTTGTGGTCTACCCGATAGCAGAGGAACCGGGGAGCTAAGAAAAAGTGCGGAAGTTGAAGAGGCCCCCCCAATCTTTCCGAAGTATTTAGCTGTCCGTAATGGAACGGATGCAAGCTTCCGTGTCATTTTTAACGGAATTTACGGTTGTGCTAACCGGTACGGCCTGCATGTCCTCCGCGGGGTAAGGCCTCAAAAGCTCTTTGAGGGTTTGCAAAAGGGAAGGGCTGCTTTCATTGGTTTGGGAAGATGTCTGCCGTTCAAGCCATAGTGCTTCGTCTGCGGGGCTCAGAATGACCGGCATCCGGTTATGGATCGGTTCCATGAGTCGATTGGGTGCGGTTGTAATGACGGTGCAGGTGCTGAGTTTATCTCCGCTTGGGGTGATCCAGGTATCGTACAGACCTGCCATGCTGAATATTTCCCCGTTCCTCAAGCCGATGCGAAAAGGCTGCTTGCCATTGCCGTTTTTTTGCCATTCGTAAAAACCGTCTGCAGGTATCAGGCATCTTTTCCGATAAAAGGGCATCCTAAATGCAGGCTTATCTTCCAGCGTTTCGCTGCGCGCATTGATCATTTTGGCTCCGGCTGAGGGATCCTTGGCCCAGGATGGGACAAGCCCCCATTGCAGCTGACCGATCCGGTTGGCGCTGCCGTCGTTGATAATCGCCGTGACCATCTGCGTAGGAGCGATGTTGTACCGGGGAATGTGAAAGGGAGATACCGATTCGGGATCGATGAGATACCGTGTCATTAATTCTTCCCAAGTGACCGTGAGTGTAAAGCGTCCGCACATGGATTCAAACCTCCTGTCATTTGCTCTCGCTTAAGATTTTGAATATAGCGACTAATTAAGACTTTTTATCGAGTTCAGAACGAAATGGCTACGTAGAGATGTACAGTACATTTGTTTTTGAGTATATCAAATATTGCATAACTTACCAAAAGGGTCTAGCACAAAGCCAGGCCAAGCATCATGAATGGAGGATATATTGTGTTTGATTTAAAAGCTAATGGTACCTCGGTGAAGACAGAAGTTGTTGCCGGGGCCACGACGTTTTTCACGATGGCGTATGTGACCGTTGTGAATCCGCTGATTCTGTCGCAAGCGGGTGTACCTTTTGAGCAGAGCTTCACGGCAACGATTATTGCCGCTGTGATTGGTACACTGCTGATGGGGCTCGTAGCCCGCTACCCGATCGCAGTGGCGCCGGGGATGGGCTTGAATGCCTACTTCACCTATTCCGTTGTTCAAGGACATGCCGGACTTGGGTATATTGAGGCTTTCTCGGCTGTTTTTATAGCCGGTATTCTGTTTTTGGTATTATCGATGACTTCCCTGCGGCGTAGGCTGATTGAGATGATCCCGTCGAATTTGAAGCATGCGATCACGGTCGGAATCGGCCTGTTTATTGCTTTTATCGGTCTGCGGATGAGCGGCATCATTACAGCGCATCCGGACAATCTGGTAGCGCTCGGTGATCTGCACCAGCCATCGGTTGTGCTCGCCTTGGTGGGATTGGCGGTTACGCTTGTGCTGCTGTCCCGCGATGTAAAGGGTGCTTTGTTTATCGGTATGATTATTACCGGGATTATTGCTTATTTTGCCGATATGCTGTCCTTTACGAGCGGGATTATGTCGGTTCCTACGCTGCCGGAAGGCATTCTGGTATGGAACCCGATTACCGCTGCCTCCGATGTGATCAGGCATGGACTTTATGCCGTTGTGTTCTCGTTCCTCCTGGTGACGCTGTTCGATACCACAGGCACGGTCGTTGGTGTGGCGGAGCAGGCGGGGCTGATGAAGGATAACAAGCTGCCTCGTGCAGAACGCGCCATGTTCTCCGATTCGGTGGCAACCGTGGCCGGCTCCATGGTCGGTACAAGCCCGACCACCGCCTATGTGGAATCTGCAGCCGGCGTCGGCGCAGGCGGTCGGACAGGATTGACGGCGGTCGTCGTTGCCGGGTTATTCGTTGTTGCCGCCTTCTTCAGTCCGCTGATCGGCGCGGTTGCCGGATTGTCCGCCATTACGGCCCCTTCGCTTATCGTAGTGGGCTGTCTGATGCTGAGCAACGTTCAGCACATCCGGTGGAATGATTTTGATGAAGCGTTCCCCGCGTTTCTCGTCATCTTGACTATGCCGCTTACGTCCAGCATCGCGACCGGGATCGCCCTCGGTTTTATTTCATACCCGCTGATGAAAATCGTGAAGGGCAAGTGGGAGGCGGTTCACCCGCTGATGTATATTTTTGCCGTGCTGTTCGTGCTGCAGCTTGTCTTTGTCCCGCATTGATTTTAGGGAGTACTAGGCGCATGGAAATCCCCTGCAAGGTCTGAGCAGACCCGACAGGGGATTTTTGGCATGCCGATAAACGTATAAGTGTGAGGATTATTTGTAACGGAAGAGGAGATGGTGCAACGGTTCCGGGTTGTTGCTTTTTGACCGGTTAAGAGGATATACCTTCTCATCAGCCGGCCGTGGATGCACCGAGCTTTAGCGAGCACGGCTCCATACGTTCGCGTACCTCGTAACGAGGCCGTGCTCGTCAACCTCCAGATCCGCTTGGTAGGCTCCATAGTTACTCTCATAACGGTAGGCATACTCACCCGTACGCGTATACTGTTGGGCAAGGGGGGGCGATGGTTAAACTCGGGAACTGAATCCAGACTGCGGTCATGGACGCGCTCTCCCCAGGCTTCAGTCCCAAGCGCCGGATCGGCAGCGTGTTGGTGGGTGTTGCCCCTCTATATTATATAACGAACATATGTTTGTTATAAAGCGATAAATACAATGCATGGATTACAAATTGGAGACTTCCACGGAAAACGCTTATTCCATATATGGACGTCAAAAGGTTTGTGAAGTAATATGTAAAGATCGTATAATAATCCGGCAATAGGTTTCATCAAGAGTAGGAGTGCAGCCGCCATGAACATACCTAAAAAACGCATTAAAATCAGTCTAGCCATGGTCATGCCTGCGCTGGTTTCATTATCCATTCTCATGACGATGTCGATTATGATCTATATTCAGTATAAAAATGAGAAACGATCTCTATATAACAATACCATGTCGCTTAATTTATCCTCCGCACAAAAAATGGCGGTTACCATTGAAGCGCTTTTATCAGGGATGCGCCAAAGCCTTCGTGCCTCTGCCAACAACCCGGCAATAGAGGCCAGTGCGGCATCCGATGAGAAGGAGCTGCAGGTGATTTTTGATCTTATGCTTCAGAGCAGCCTTTACTTCAACTCCGTATTTTGGGCCGATCAAGCGGGTACCATTCGAGTGGTTTCTCCTGAGGGGAACCATTTGAATCCGGCCCGATTAATAACGGAAGGGACCACGAAGGCGCTAAATGAGAGAAAGTCCTACATATCGGCACCTTATAGAAGCCCGACCGGACGCTGGATGATTCTTGCGAGCGAGCCGATTTTCGACAGCTCCGGCAAGTATCACGGGATGATTGCCGGCACGATCTACTTGGAAGAAAATAATATATTGCATCGGATTTTCGGATCTGGTGCGGGAAATGAAAAGGACTCCTACTCCTACATCGTCGATTCCGGCGGGAAGCTGCTCTATCATCTGGATAAAAGCCGGGTGGGGGAGGATGTAAGTTCTAACGTCGTGGTGCAGCGGCTCATGGACGGCGAGAGCGGTATGCAACGTGTCATGAATACGCAAGGTAACGATTACTTGACGGGTTACGCCAGCGTTTCGATGAATGGTTGGGGGATTGTCATGCAGACATCGGTAAGTTCCATTCTGGACGATGTCAATCGCAACCTGCAGGATCAGCTAAGAAGTATGCTCCTTCCGATCATGATCATGCTGGTCATCGCCGCATATATGGCTACAAGAATTGCCGCGCCATTTACCCAGCTGTATAAGTTAACAAAATCGATAGCAGCCGGTCAAACGGTGTCCTCTGAAGAATTCCAGCCGCATTGGAATCGGGAAGCTGATCAATTAAACCAGATTATGGGGGCCGCTGCCGAAACGCTGGCCAAGCAGGCCTATTCGTTGCAGCAGGAAGCCAGCACGGATCCACTGACAGGGCTGACCAATCGCAGAGAACTGGAACGCTGCCTTGATTCGTGGGATTCGCTTGGGGATCCGTATGCCGTTTTAATGCTGGACATTGACCATTTTAAAAACGTAAACGATACCTATGGCCACCAAACCGGCGACCAAGTCCTGAAGCTGGTGGCGGCGGTCATGAGCGGTTGCGTTCCTGCGGGTGCGGTCTGCTCCCGTTTTGGCGGAGAGGAGTTTGTTATTCTTCTTCGCAAGCATAGTATGGAAGAGGCCTACCGTATGGCTGAGCGGATACGCAACGCGATCCTGATTTCCCAAACGCCGTATTCCCTAACGCTTACCGTATCGATCGGCGTCTCCTTGTATCCTGAACATGGCGGGAACCGCGAGGATGTATTCCAGGCAGCGGATATGGCTTTATACCGGGCGAAGGACGAAGGACGTAACCGGACGATCGCGGCAGGATTATCGGCGTAATAGTACATGCGGCCAATCCCTTGATTACCGGGTTAAAGTATATTTATGAGAGAACATTATTTAATAACTTCTCCATAATTGTTACGTCCACGAACTTATCATCCAAGATGCCGTGGTCTTGAAAAACACCAACATCACGGTACCCGAGTTTATGATATAAACCCTGCCCGCCTTGATTGAACGGAAAGGTGAACAGCACGATTTTATAAAAACCATTTTCCTTTGCAATCGTCTCAAGGCGATGAAGCAGCATGCTTCCAATTCCTTTGCTTCGGAATGCCCGATCGATATATATGGATAGGTCGGCAACACCATCATAGGCGCAGCGCTGAGAATAAGGGTTGAGGGAAGCCCAACCGACCACCTCGCCTGCGCTTTCAGCGACAATGACAGCGTAACGCTCCGCATGTTGTTGGAACCAATGATGCATATATGTAATATCTTTTGTCTCTACTTCCAGGGTAGCAATGCGATCTTCAATTCCTTGATTATAAATACGCAATATTCGTTTCACGTCGTTCGTGTGGGCTGTTCTAATCGTAATTGGGTTCATCAGCGGCGGGTTCCTCACCTTTCTCTTTAAATGAATGACAGCTCAGCCAAAAGTTATTGGGATAATGGGCTGCAGCATGTACTGGATTTAGCCATGGCTTGGTCTGGAATATCACCTCTGATTTGTTATACAACACATATTTGCGATATGCAAGTAATTTAACGTTGTATCGCTGCAGTCAGTTCTATCGTATATCTGAGTGTCATTCTGCAAACACTCCTAAACAAATCAAAAAAAATTGATGCTTGACGTGTGGCGGATGGCTTGCTACAATGAGCACATCAAAATTATTTGATGGGAAGTAAAGAGGTGACAACATGAAGGTCTCTACAATACCTGAAGACGTATTAAGCCTGTATGAACAGAAATTCAAAGCGTTATCCGATAAGAATCGGCTCAGAATCATTTATGAATTAAATCAACGAGGTAAAGTATGTGTATGCGACCTTACCGACATGCTGGAACTGCCTCAATCGAAACTGTCGTACCATCTGAAAATGTTGCTGGATGCAAATATTATATTGATGGAACGCATCGGAAAATGGAATTACTACGAATTAAACGATGAAGAAATCAAAGGACTATTATCCGAAAAGCTATGCTGCGTTTTCTATCCGAGTACAAAAACATAATTTTTTTAACCAATACATCAAAAAAAATTGATGGATTGAAAACATAAGGAGGATTTCAATATGAAAAACATTGAATTCAAGGTAGCCTCATCTTCTTGTTGTACACCCCGTGTACCGTTAAACACTAAGGAAACAGTGAAGGAGGAATATGTTCCGGACAACCGTAACCTGCCTGTCGCGATTATTGGTGCCGGTCCTATCGGCTTGGCTGCAGCAGCTCATTTGGCCGAAAGAGGGCAACCATTCATTCTTTTTGAAGCCGGACCCAGCATAGGTCAAAACATCCTGCAATGGGGACATGTGCGTCTTTTTTCACCATGGCAGTACAACATCGATAAAGCTGCGGAGCGACTTTTGCGTAAACAAGGATGGCAGCCTCCTGTATTAACGGAATTGCCTTTCGGTCAAGAGATTGTGAATCAGTATTTGAGGCCCTTAGCGCAACTACCTGAACTGGAGCCCTACATCATGTTGAATGCTAAAGTGGTGTCCATTTCGAAAAAAAATGCAGATAAAATGAAATCAGCTAATCGCGCAGCTGCGTCGTTTGTACTTTATGTTGAACGAAACGGCAATACCGAACGCCTTGAAGCCAGGGCAGTAATCGATGCCTCCGGAACCTGGGGACATTCGAATCCGCTAAATGCAGACGGGATATGGACATGTGAAGAGCGTGATTTGAAGGACCATATTTATTATGGGATTCCGGATTTATCATCCGAACAAAGGCAGAAGTACGCCGGGAAACGTGTTGCAGTTGTAGGAGGCGGGCACTCTGCGATCAACACTTTACTGGATTTAGCCAAGCTCAAAGAAACGAATCCCACCACTGAGATTATTTGGGTGATGCGAAAGAAATCTGTGGATGAAGCTTACGGTGGTGAAGAGAATGATCAGTTAGAGGCACGAGGGGCACTTGGAAGCCACATTCACCAGTTGATTGATGCCGGCCAAATCCAAGTGGTCACTCCGTTCTTGATCGAGGGGCTTTCCAAACACGATGGAAGAATGAACATCAAGGGGACTGCAAACGGTGAAGGCAAGGAAATACAAGGAATCGATGAAATTATCGTAAATAGAGGGAGCCGACCTGATTTTTCATTCCTGAGTGAGATCAGACTTAGCATTGATCCTGCTACGGAGAGTGTTGAAGCGCTTGCGCCCCTTATCGATCCCAATGTACACAGCTGCGGAACGGTAAGACCCCATGGCGAAAAAGAGCTGCGTCATTTAGATAAGAATTTCTATCTCGTTGGGATGAAGAGTTATGGCCGAGCACCTACCTTCCTTATGGCGACGGGCTACGAACAGGTTAGATCCATTGCTGCATATCTGGATGGCGATTTAGAATCCGCGTTAAAAGTTGAATTAGAGCTGCCGGAGACCGGCGTATGCGGTATTAACAGTGCGCCGAATGCCAATGATTGCTGCATGCCCGCTGCCTCATCTACTTCGGGCTGCAATTAATTTATATCAAGGGGGAATCAAGATCTGGTTCTCCCGGATAAATGAAACAGAGGAGTGAGCGACATGTATAAATCAATCATTATAGGAACGGGTCCAGCAGGTTTGACCGCTGCCATTTATTTAGCCAGAGCTAACCTGAGTCCGCTTGTAATTGAAGGACCGCAGCCGGGTGGCCAATTGACATTAACTACAGAAGTTGAAAATTTCCCTGGATTCATTGATGGAATCATGGGTCCGGAGCTCATGGATAATATGAGAAAACAAGCGATTCGATTCGGTGCTGGGTTTAGGAATGGCTGGGTGAATGAAGTGGATTTTTCATCCCGTCCGTTTCGAGTGTCGGTTGATGGGCTGGGTCAATTACAAGCGGATACGATTATTCTCTCGACGGGTGCATCTGCAAATTTACTCGGTGGCATACCAGGCGAAAAAGAGAATATCGGCCGCGGCGTAAGCACTTGCGCGACATGTGACGGCTTCTTTTTCCGTAATAAAGAAGTGCTGGTCGTGGGCGGGGGAGATTCCGCCATGGAAGAAGCAAATTTCCTCACGAAGTTCGCTTCGAAGGTAACGGTCGTTCATCGGCGGGATGAACTGCGTGCTTCAAAGATCATGCAGGAACGCGCTAGACAAAACCCTAAAATTAGCTGGGCCCTTAGTAAAGAATCCACTGAAATTATCGCCGATGATCGCGGAGTTACCGGTCTGCGCGTCAAGGATATGAAAACCGGAAACGAAGAAATAATGGAGACCGACGGAATTTTTATCGCGACGGGTCATACGCCCAATACTGCATTTTTGAAAGGACAGATCGATACGGATCCAGCCGGATATATTCGGGTGAAGCCTGGAACGACCGAAACGAACATTCCTGGCGTATTCGCTTGCGGAGACGTACAGGATCCGAAGTACCGTCAGGCAATTACCGCTGCAGGCACAGGATGCATGGCCGCGCTGGATAGTGAGAGATTTTTGGAGGAAGAATCTGCGCACTTGAAATCAGGCACACTTTCCATTAATATATAAGCATTAAATTATATGGTTATGGATTCATTAATCTCATTTTATCAGAGGAAAGGGATGAATCTTATTGGAGCATATGAACGAAATAGCCGAGAAACTCAAATTGCTTGGGGATAAAACAAGGCTTACCATGTTGACGCTCCTTAAGGAAAGAGAATGGTGCGTTTGCGAGTTTGTTGATATTTTTGACATGTCACAGCCTGCAATCAGCCAGCACTTAAGAAAGCTTAAGTCTCAAGGGATCGTAAATGAAGCCAGAAGAGGCCAATGGGTTTATTATTCTTTGCATGTTGAGGATAAGCCATATATCCAAGCGGTGTTGAATGAGATGCCAAGTTCTCAAGAAATATTGTCAACGTTTAATAAGGAAATCAACTGTTCCTGTGATTAAACGGCAATCAGCCCGTATGAGCAATAGCTCTCAGGTTGATGAGAGTTATAATCGCTGCTTAATATATAAGTATATCGTTATATATTGATTAATAGAGGGAAAGCAATAACGGTATTTTAGTTCAACACGTCATTGGAGGGTTTGTACATTGGTTTCTGTTTTGGCTAGCATCATTTTTCTTGTTACATTGGTTTTTGTTATTTGGCAGCCTAAAAATCTGTCCATTGGATGGTCGGCTTGCGGAGGTGCTGTACTGGCACTGCTCGTTGGAGTTGTCGACTTTCAAGATGTTTGGGATGTCACCCAGATTGTATGGAATGCTACGCTTGCCTTTGTCGCCATTATTATCATTTCATTGATTCTGGATAAAATCGGTTTATTCGAATGGGCGGCATTGCATATGGCGAACGCCGCTCGAGGAAACGGTATCCGGATGTTTGTCTATGTATCCGTTCTTGGAGCGGTTGTCGCTGCTTTTTTTGCAAATGACGGTGCAGCACTGATCTTAACCCCGATTGTGCTTGCCATGGTACGGGCGCTGAATTTCGACGAAAAGAAGGTATTCCCCTTTATTATCGCAAGCGGCTTTATTGCGGATACAACCTCCCTTCCGCTAGTGGTCAGCAACCTGGTGAATATCGTATCGGCCGATTTCTTTGGCATCACGTTTACCGAATACGCCAGCCGAATGTTGGTTCCCAATCTGTTCTCTTTAGCAGCAAGTGTCCTGGTGCTTTACTTGTTTTTCCGCAAAAGTATCCCGCGGAAGTTTGATGGCACCCAGCTCAAGCAGCCATCAACGGCGATTCAAGACCCTGCGATGTTCCGGTTATCATGGATCGTGTTGAGTGTGCTCCTTATCGGTTACTTTGTGTGCGAATTTGTCGGTATTCCGGTATCGATCGTAGCTGGGGTTATCGCGATTTTCTTCCTGCTGATGGCGCGGAAAAGTCCGGCTGTGCAAACCAAGGAAGTCCTCCAAGGTGCTCCGTGGGCAATCGTGTTTTTCTCCATTGGCATGTATGTGGTCGTATATGGCTTGCGTAACGCGGGTCTTACGGATCTACTGGCAAGCGTCATACAGAGCATCGCGGATCAAGGACTACTTGCGGCAACCATGGGGATGGGATTTATCGCAGCGATGATTTCTTCCATCATGAACAATATGCCGACCGTCATGATTGATGCGCTGGCAATTGATGCGACAAGCACATCGGCTGCCATTCGAGAGGCATTAATATATGCCAATGTCATCGGTTCCGATTTAGGTCCCAAGATCACGCCGATTGGCTCGCTGGCAACCTTGCTATGGCTGCATGTCCTTTCGAACAAAGGCGTGAAGATTAGCTGGGGGACATACTTTAAGACAGGCATCATCCTGACGATCCCAACTTTATTTATAACCCTTTTAGGTTTATATATTTGGTTGACCATACTGTAATTTGCAGGATAAAAGGAGAGAAACGAATCATGGAGAAAAAGACACTTTACTTCTTATGCACTGGCAACTCTTGTCGCAGCCAAATGGCGGAGGGATGGGCCAAAAAACATCTGGGTGATGATTGGAAGGTCTACAGCGCCGGCATCGAAGCTCATGGCCTGAACCCTAATGCCGTCAAAGCGATGAATGAGGTTGGTATTGATATATCGAAACAAACTTCCGATATCATTGATCCGGAGTTGTTAAATCAATCCGACCTGGTGGTCACCTTGTGCGGTGATGCTGCCGATCGTTGTCCGATGACGCCTCCGCATGTTCGCCGTGAGCATTGGGGATTTGACGATCCGGCGAAGGCTCAGGGGACCGCCGAAGAAAAATGGGCTGTTTTCCAGCGCGTTCGCGATCAAATCGGCGGGCGTATTCAAAAATTCGCTGAAACCGGCGAATAAGGCAAAGCCTTATGCCAGGGTCCGAACACTAAGAGAATTCTTGAGAAAACATTGAAAGCCTGCGTCTATGTATACCAAGAGCGCCCCTACTCGGGGCGTTCTTTTTGTCGAGAGGACCTCTCGTTACCGGTTCTCCCTATTGAATTGCGGCGTGCAGAGCTTGGGCAAACTTGGATATTCCCGATGGGATATCCTCGGCTCTGGCACGGGCATAAGTGAAACGCACATATCCGGAAGCTGAACCGTATACACTTCCCGGCGCAAAAATCACGCCTTTTTGAATGGCGGCCTCCAGCAGTTTGCTGTCATTCACTTCCGGGACGATCTTGCACCAGAGATGGAGGCCGCCCTCAGGCACATGGAAATGAACCAGGCCTTGCAGTTCTTTCTGCAGGACCTCGATCAGTAAATCCCGCTTGTACAGCAAGCTCGCTCTCAGTCTGTCCAGGTGCGGAGCAAAATAGGAAGAATTGAGAAACTGTCCGGCCAAGCTTTGGGGCACCACGCTCAATCCGAAATCCATCTGCTGCCTGGCGTCTGCAAGCCGCTCCACCACCGAATTCGGGGCGACCATCCAGCCTACGCGGAGGCCGGATGCAGCTATTTTCGAGAGCGATCCGATGTACAGCACCGACCCGATGGAATCGACGGATTTCAAAGGGGCAGGCGGCGAGCACTGGTAGGCGGTCAAACTGAAGGGGTCGTCCTCCACGATTGGAAGTCCAAGTTCACTGGCTGCATCCAGCAGCTGTGATCTTCTCTCCTGAGCCATGACGGTGCCAGTCGGATTTTGAAAATTCGGATTAATGAAAATCATCTTGATCCGGTGTTTCTTGTACAGCGACCGAATGTCCTCGGGCCGCACTCCCTGTCCATCTACAGGGAGTCTGAACAAGCGAAGGCCAGCCGATTGAAACATCGGCAGCGAATAGCAATACGACGGGTCTTCAATAGCCACCGCGTCGCCAGGCGACAACAAGCACTGCGTAATGAGATACAGCGACTGCTGTGATCCTGACGTGATCAATATGGATGATTCGGTGGTCCGGATCCCCCGATACTTTTTCAGATACGTAACCAATGCCTGTCGGAGCGGACCATATCCCTGCGGGTTGTCATATCCGAAATAGGACGTGTTCGGTTTTTGGCTCATTAACGTATTCATTTCTTGGATCGGCGCCAAATCACCGGCAAGCTCTCCGCTGGCAAAATCAATCAAAGAAGGATCATGCGCCAGCGCTTCCCGAATCCGGCGGAGAAAAGGGAGATTCGGCAGGAAATTTCCTCCCTCCGCATAACGGTGCCAGTTCGGCGTATGCTTAGGCGTGGCTCCCCACTTGGAGTTGCTGACCCGTGTTCCGCTTCCGGAACGGCTTTCTATAATTCCTAGCGCCCGAAGCTCCGAGTAAGCCAGAACCACGGTGCTTCGATTAACTCCGATTTGCTCCGCCAGTTTTCGCTCGGAGGGGAGTAAGCTGCCTGGTGGAAACTCACCATAAGATATTCTTTGCTCCAGATCATCTGCAATTTGCTGATATAGAGGTTGTGTGCTGTTGCGATCCGGCTTCCACACCTTCCTCATCCTTTCATGAACATATTCAGGCTGGTTTTTGTCTGTAATGTTAATCATATCATTGTGCATAAATGAAGTGTTTTCATAATTTCATCATTACGATGACAAATATCCAAAACTCCGGTAAACATGGATGGCGGATCTGATTGTAGATTGGATGGGGCAACTTATCCACCCTTACCGGATGTGGCTGTATGTCGTTTTCGGTTTCTTGACAAAACGTAAAAATAGGAATAAAGTATGGTTTGAGTTAATCGTAATTATTACGATTATACAATAAATGCGAGAATAGGAGGTGCTGAATATGCGAGTGACGGTAACATTGGCATGCACGGAAACCGGCGACCGTAACTATACAACGACCAAAAATAAAAGAAATCACCCGGAGCGAATGGAATTGCGCAAATATTGTCCGCGCTTGAAGCGGGTGACGCTTCATCGGGAAACTCGTTAAACGAATACAAATCATAAGCCGGACCTATCATCCGGCTTATTTGACTTCGAACGAATTGGGATTACACTAAAAGTAGCAGAATGCAGCTATGTCTATGAGGGGATGGATGGGATGAACGAGGAACGACATGATTCCAGCGGAGAGCTGCTCCTGAGCACACATACCCCGGAACAGTGGAGGCGGAGAAGACAGGAGCTAAACGAGTGGATCAACAGACCTAAAATATGCAAACAGCCCAAACGGACACGGTTATTCGGCAACACCCCTGTGGATGAGCAGTTATATCCGATATTGATCCGGCTGCAGCAGGCGGGATTGGACACCGAGTTTTCCTGCGCGGGCGTAAGTCCTCTTGATGAACCTGTTGATCATTCTCTGTACGCCTACCTCACTTTTTTCTCGAGCGGTCCTGCGGAGCAGTTCGCTAACATACTGATGGGAAATATGAGGCATCGAGCGCTGATTACCTATGAGCCTGCCCGTCACCGCTATGACGTATCGTCGTTTTTTATCGGACATAACCGGTCCTTTTGTCTTCTTCTCCAGCACAGCGCGGATCAGTTACTAAGAGATTCAGCCCAGTAGAATACGGGGCTTTTACATAGAAGTTCTATTGTTTTGCCAGCTCAGAGTCCTTTGAGCAGCTTAGCTTCGAACATCCCTATTAGATGAAATAAGGAGTCGTGATCGATGACGAAAGGGAGAATTGCTTGGCATTCAGGCCAATGGACAACCGCACCGGTATCGGTGACAGAGGAAGAGTTGAATCTGAAGGTTGAGTCCAGAGAAGGCAGTGATTATTGGGAGAAAACCCTGTATGGGTTCCAACGCGACAGCGGCCATTCACTGCTTGCGGCGTGGGATCAGGATGCAGCCATGGAGGTCACATTTGAATTGGATGCCTTTACGGAACTTTATGATCAGGCCGGGTTGATGTTAATGAACGCTCCGGGACAGTGGATCAAAGCCGGGATCGAAATCAATGACGGAATCCCGCAGCTGGCAACGGTCGTCACCCATGAATATTCGGATTGGTCACTCGCGCCCGTGCCGGAGTGGGTTGGTGAGCGTGTCACGATCCGTGCCTCAAGGCTGAATGATGCCGTCATCATCAGGGCGAGAACCGGGAAGCATCCTTGGCGAACCGTGCGCGTGGCACCTTTCCCCGCCCGAACAGAAAGTCAAGCAGGGCCTTTTGTCTGTTCGCCGACCCGCTCCGGTCTGATCGTGACCTTCACGCGTTGGGTGAGCACGCAGCCGGACAGCGATATTCATGTTGACCCGCCGATTGAAGAGTAGGAAAGAGTTAACCTAGATTCTTGAGATTAACCAACAGACATAACGGCAAAGAGACCTCACCCATCCTTTCGTGATCGGTGAGGTCTCTTTTTATATGCAGCCCGCTCTGTATCAATTGCCACAGCGGCCATGCCGCGTGTGGTGATATATTGAGGGTGGTCACACACTTACCTGCCATATATTGATCACGTCCAGCAAAGGGGATGAAGCCATATGCCGAGCAAAGAAAGTGTTGCTATCAAAGAACTGCTAACCGCAGAGGGATTTCATCATAAATGGCAAAATGCCGGAATGATTCGGCAATATATCGAAACATTGCCTCCATATCCTGCGTTATCAGAGAAACAGGAAGGATTTGAAACCCGCTGTTTCCAAAGCGAATCGGGGGTAAGCATGAATTATTATGTATCGCATGGCGCGAAGGAACAGGGAACCGTTGTTTATTTGCACGGCGGAGCTTATATCGAAGAGATTTTGCCGCCCCATTTCACTTATGCCAAACAGTGGACGAAGCGAACCGGATTCAGCGTCATTCTACCCAATTATCCCACCGTCCCAGCTATGGATGCGAAGAAGCTGACGGGGCTGATGCGCGAATTTTACAAGTACATCTGCACCCAGGTGTGGAGTCCAGTATTTCTAATGGGCGATTCGGCGGGTGGCGCGCTGGCTCTCGATATGGCCCAGTCGGTGAAGGGAACTCCGCATGCACCCAAGGGGTTGATCCTGCTCTCCCCATGGGTGGATGCAGCTACGGACAATCCGCAGATTGCCGCGCTCGGTATACCGCAGCGCGACGTCTTTCTCCAGCCGGTCGGGCTCGGTGAAGTCGGAAGGATGTATGCTGGAAGCCTTTCGCTGGACGATCCGGCGGTCAGTCCTTTGTTTGACGAGATGGGAAGCCTTCCCCGCACGGTCATTCTCATCGGAACCGATGATTCCCTGCTCCCGGACGCTCGTCTTTTGCGCGATAAACTGGTCCGAGAAGGCGTTGATACCGAGTATTGGGAGTACGAGAATATGATGCATGTGTGGCCTCTGTTTCCGATGCCTGAAGCCGAAGAGGCACTGGAGCGGTTGCATCAATGGGTGGCATGCGATGGAGGAAGGCTGTAATGGAGGGTGACGAACCATCCAATTGGATGGTCAAACTGTGGCGAAATTGGATGGTGTGCATTAGCCGATTGTTCATTATAATGAGGCAGAAATGATAAAAGAATGATGATTACTGTTGATCCTGATGCCTCAGGTTCTATAATAGATTGTATATAATGAATAATCGAATGGGGTTGTTTGTGGTTGGTTATGTATATTATCGTCATCGCGCTGGCTTTAATTGGAGGAGTTTCCACGCTTGTTGTAGGATTATCTCAGGAGAATAAGAAGGCAAACCCGAACTATGAGCGGAAAACCAAAACCAATCTCACGAAGCTGCTCATCATTTATCTTGTTTCGTTAATTGCGTTTATTTTGATATGGATGATTTTTAGATAACTGTAAAGGCCGTTTCCTGGAACGATGACCGGGGAGCGGCCTTTTGCTATTCAGATAAAGGACTCGGGGGTGTCCGACGATCATCTCGTGATAGGAGCTGCTGAAGTTCAAACCGAGTACACACGATGTACACAGCACTTCTCTATACTAGGTCTTGAACTTAGAGACGAAAGGTGTGGAGGACAGATGCACGGTATGGCGAATTATGGATGCTGTCGGTCATACAGGATGAACGTGATTCGCAGTTCATTGTGTTAACATGAGGGTATATGGAAACTTCAGCTTATGACAGATGCGGAGTGTTATGCAATGAAACGGAGTCTATTGTTGGTCGAGGATGACCTGCTGATGCGGGAGTTCATAACGGACTATTTCAAAAAGGAACAATGGGAAGTGCATGAAGCGGAGAATGGAAGGATTGCGCTTGAAATTTTCGAGCAGATATCCATCGATCTGATGGTACTGGATATCATGATGCCGGAAATGGATGGGTGGTCGGTATGCCGGCGCATTCGCGAGAAGTCGGACGTGCCGATCATCATGATTACGGCAAGAGCCGAGGACGATGATCACATGATGGGGTTCGAGCTGGGGGCCGATGAATACGTGACAAAGCCGTTAAGCCCGAGAGTACTGGTAGCCCGTGCCGCTGCATTAATGAAGAGAAAAGAAGGCACGGTTGGACGTGAGGGGGATCGTCTGGTCTACGGCGATTTATACGTAAACCGAACGGCGCATACCGTCTCGGTTGCGGGCAATAAAGTTAATCTGTCCCCGAAGGAGTATGACCTGCTTCTCTTTCTGATCAAGCATTACGGGAAAGTCCTGTCCCGTGATTATATTCTGGATGCGGTCTGGGGTTACGATTATTTGGGCGACCTTCGCACCGTCGATACGCATATCAAAAAGCTGAGAGCCAAGCTCGGGGATGAAGGCCGCCATATATGCACGGTTATCCGTTCAGGCTACAAATTCGAGACGGAATCATGAGAAGAAGCGTCGTTTTCAAACTGTTCATGGTGACGTCTGTGATGATATTGATCGTCTTTTCACTAGTGATGGTAGCGGAAGGACTGTTCTTCGAGCGGTTCTACCGTACGTCCAAAATCCATGCATTAGAGCGGAATATGAAACAATTCGAGCTGCAGCTTAAAGAGCTGGAGGCGGGAGAACGACAGACGGCAAGGCTGCTCGGTCATTTCATGAATGAGAATGATGCCAGCATCGCGATGCTGAACGAACGGTTTGCTCGCTTGCATATCAATCCCTACGTGCTGGAGCTGCAAGCAGAGGACGGCAAGAACATCACGATTCTTCTTCCAATGGAAGGAATGGCTCTGGAAGACATCCCGCAGGGGATCAAGACCGGCGATACGCTGGTGGTTGATGGCATCTTTATGGACGAGATAGACACGGTTATGCAGCCTGTAGTCTTTCAGCCAACCGATTCGGAGGCGGATGAGGGATTGGTGCGGATCAGAGGGAAGGTTACGGACATGATGCTGCCGGAGAAGCGGTCGTATAACCCGTTATATCAGGATGCGCTCATTGACGATGCCCTTCTGGAATGGACGCAGCAGCCGGAACAGGATCTGAAGCTCCTGCAAAAGGGTTCACCGGTTCGGATGTCATGGACCGACAAGTGGAGCGGGGTCGATTACGTGGTTCTGGTTCGCTCGCTTGCGGAAGAGGGCCAAGAGGATCGTTATTTGTTTGTCATGACCTCGATGCAGCCGGTCGGGGAAGCCGTCGGTACGCTCAAGCAGTATTTTATCTATATCGCGCCGATGATTGTGGTGCTTGTCATGGTCCTGTCCCTGATCTATTCCCGCATGGTCTCTAGTCCGTTGGTGCAGTTAAACCGGTCGGCGGCGCGTTTGGCAAAGCTGGACTTTTCCGCGCAGGCGGAAATCCGTTCCAAGGATGAGTTCGGGGAGCTGTCACGCAGCATGATCACGTTATCGCAGAATCTGGATGAAGCCCTGAAGGAGCTTACCCGGGCGAATGCCAGGCTTCAGGAAGACGTGGAGGAGAAATTGAGATCCGAACAGCTCCGCAAAGAGCTGATCGCGAACATTTCCCACGAATTAAAGACCCCGCTTGGGATTGTCAAAGGATTTGCGGAAGGGCTGCAGGATGGCGTGGCGGACGATAAAAGAGAGCGGTACCTTGCCTTCATCGTCAATGAAACGGATCGAATGAATGCGCTGATTATGGATATGCTGGAGCTTTCCAAATTCGAAGTGGAGGCTATAAGGCTCCAGCCCCGAAGTTTTTCGCTCACTGATCTTATCCAACAGGCGGCGGATTCGTTTACCCGGCAGTTGGAGGACAAACGTCTTCAGCTTAGCATCCACCAAGGTCAAGATGAAGAGGCCATCGTTCAGGCGGATTCGAGACGGATTGAACAGGTTATTCTCAATTTATTGAGCAATGCCATCCGGCATGCCGAGGAGAACAGCGTCGTTACCATAAGGTTACTGCGGATGTCTCCAGGGAAGGTCACCACGATCATTGAAAATGCCGGCAAGCCCATTTCGAAAGCGGAAATGGGGCGGATCTGGGACCAATTCTACCGAGCCGAGCGTTCCCGGGATCGCAAATCCGGAGGTACGGGCCTTGGACTCGCGATTGTCAAACATATTCTGGTGCTTCATGAAAGCGACTACGGCGTGATGAATACAGAACGCGGTGTAGCATTTTATTTTACTTTAAACGAAAGCGGAGGGGACATTCATGCTCATGAATAACAAAAAAACCATCTATCTTATGTCGGCACTGCTCGTGCTGCTTCTGACCAGCGCGTGCGGCGCAAAGCCGGACACCGAGTCTCCGGCGACCCAGACGGGTTCGCCGATTGAAACGGATCAAGGCGGCGAGGTTGATCCTGAATCGCCGTCCGCTCAAGACGGGACCGATGCTTCAGCCGATCCCGAATCGAACCAAGGAGACTCGGAAGCAACCAAAGATCCTGATCAGGAAAAACAAAACGAAATCCAGGATCCACCGGCGGAAGGGGATCAGCAGATCCTTATTGTGATCGATCAAACCCCCAAGCCGATTACGGGAAACAGCTTCGACTTTGGCGTGACCAAACTTCCGGAGGGTTACTCCTTGAGTGAAATGGAGTGGAAATCGGACAAAACCGAGATCAAGAGCACGGTTCAAGAAGCGATTGAACACGGGCAGACCGGGGAAGACGGATTTTATATCAGCGGAAACGGACAATTTTCCGGGTTTATCTATCCTGACGGGATGAAGGGCGAGGAGGGCCAGGTCTTGTTCCGTTTTATCGATGAGCAGGGACATGAGTTAACCTGGGAGAAAACATTGACTCTGAAATAGCGTGGAACAAGTCATACAGACAGAAGGGCGGCCGAATGCGGCCGCCTCTTTGTTTTTTCAATCGCTGAAAGGCACGATTTTCAGCAATCACCCGCTGACATCTCTTATAATAGGAAAAGAATCATTCAGTAAGGAGTGAGGTTTTGGAGCTTTTTTTGAGGAAAAACAAATACGGCTTGATTGTGCTGGCGCCATTAATCGGAGGCTGGTTGTTTAATTCATTACTAGTTATGCTGCCCTTTTCCGGTTTTTTGCTCTGGACGGTCAATATAGGATTCATGCTGTTCTGGTTCTGGGCCGGGCGGCAGTTCGCCCTGCTTCCGAGGAGTAAGATGTACAGCTTCCTGCTGGGTAACCTGGTCTGGCTGCCATCCTTCCTGCTCTACATTTGGCAGTTCGTACTTGTGGACGAGGCCTCCAGGAACATGATGCTCGCCGGTCTGTCCCAATATTATGTATTATTCATGATTATCATTGGAACCCAGGTTCATTTGATGTATTCTGGAGACATCAGCTCCACGGAGATCGTCATCATCGCTTATGTCCTGATGCTGGTTGTGTTCGCTGCAGGATTTGTATATCAATGGCTGAGAAGAAAACCATAGTGTCTCTAATCAAAGGGGAGGTCTTAGGATTACATGGCATTGCGAATTGGAATCATAGGCACAGGCTGGTTTAGCAAAGTACATGCAGATATTTTGTCCAACATGGATGGAGTTAACGTTGCCGCCTTCGTTGGGACGAGTCAGGAGAAAGCGGAACAAGCGGTGCGGGGCTATGCCGGGGCCAAGGCGTACAGCAACGTTGAACAGATGCTGGATGCAACGAAGCCGGATGCGGTTTATATCTGCGTCCCGCCGTTTGCGCACGGAGAGATCGAAGCCCAGATCGTGGAGCGGGGCATTCCTTTTTTGGTCGAAAAGCCGCTGGGCTCGAACCTGGATACGCCAAGGCAGATTCTGCATGAGGTGAAGAAGGCCGGTTTGATTACGTCTGCCGGGTACCATTTCCGTTATACGGATGCAGCCATCAAGGCTGCCGAGCTGCTGGAAAGCCGGGAGATCGGGATGGCGCTTGGCTACTGGATGGGAGACATGCCGCAGGTGTACTGGTGGAGACAGCAGGAAGGCTCGGGAGGGCAATTCATCGAGCAAACCACCCATATAGTTGACCTGCTTCGCTGCCTGCTGGGTGAAGCGGATGAAGTGTATGCGGCTTATGCCCATCGAGCAATGAAGGATATTCATGAGGGGGTAACGGTGCACGACGTAGGTACCGCGACGCTGAAATTAAAATCCGGCGCCGTGGCAACGATCTCCAATACCTGCATGCTGCCGGAGTCGGATCGGGCCGGCTTGGATATTTATACGGAGCAGGGGGTCATCGGCATTCAATCCGATAAACTCATCGTTAAGGAAAAAGGAAGAATGACGGAAATCCGCAATGCAGCTAATCCTTATCTTCGAGAGAATGAAGCTTTCATCCATGCGCTGCGCACAGGCGATGCTTCCGGAATCTTATCGACCTATGAGGATGCCGTCAAAACCATGGAAGTTACCTTTGCTGCTTTGCAGTCGGCCGAAACGGGGGTCCCGGTGAAGATCGGGGAATGATCATATCCCGTTAGAACCCCAAGATGTCCCAGAAGACCATCAGGTCTTCCGGGGGCATCTTTTTTTCGTTTCAAAGAGAACCGTGCATGAATCGCGCCTGCCTTAACCAAGGGAATTCTCGCAGGAATATAGGTGTTTCCCTAATAGGAACCGATGAAGAAGGCACCCATAATAAAGCTATACGAAGGACGGCACATTGATTCCCCAATCATTGTCTTTCAAGCAGAAGGAGTTGAACTGTCCTATGAAACGAAAGTCGGGGCTGAAGTTCTTCAAGAGGATGGAAAGCTATTCTGACAATTGGTCCGTTCTGGAGGAGAAAAGCAGGGAATGGGAAGATATGTACCGCAAGCGCTGGTCGCATGACAAAGTGGTACGGACGACGCATGGCGTGAACTGCACAGGCTCCTGCAGCTGGAAGGTTTTTGTAAAGAACGGGATCATCACTTGGGAAAACCAGCAGATTGATTATCCCTCCTGCGGGCCGGATATGCCGGAATTCGAACCGCGCGGCTGTCCGCGCGGAGCTTCATTTTCCTGGTATGAATACAGTCCGCTGCGGGTGAAATACCCTTATATGCGCGGCCGGCTATGGCATATGTGGCAAGAAGCCTTAAGCCAACACAGCGATCCGATCGCCGCTTGGGCCAGCATCGTCGAAGATCCGGAGAAATCCAAGTCCTATAAACAAGCACGCGGGAAAGGCGGTCATGTCCGTGTGTCCTGGCAGGAGGCCACGAAGCTGATCGCCGCCCAGTTAATCTATACGATCCGTAAATACGGCCCGGACCGCATTGCCGGGTTTACGCCCATTCCGGCCATGTCGATGATCAGTTATGCTTCAGGGGCCAGATTTATTTCCCTGCTTGGGGGAGAAATGCTCAGCTTCTATGACTGGTATGCGGACTTGCCGCCGGCATCTCCACAAATCTGGGGAGAGCAGACCGACGTGCCGGAGTCCAGCGATTGGTACAATGCCGGTTACCTTATCATGTGGGGCTCGAACGTGCCGTTAACGCGGACGCCGGACGCCCACTTCATGACGGAGGTGCGGTACAAAGGCACGAAGGTTGTGTCGGTCGCGCCGGACTATGCCGAGAACGTTAAGTTCGCCGACAACTGGCTGGCTCCGAATCCCGGAACCGATGCGGCCATTGCACAGGCCATGACGCATGTCATCTTGAAAGAATTCTATCATGATCGTCAGGAACCGATGTTCCTGAATTATGCGAAGCAATATACGGATATGCCTTTCCTGATTCTATTGGATGAGTTTGAGGGGGGATACAAGGCAGGACGTTTCCTCCGGGCAAGCGATCTGGGAGATACCACGCAGCATGCCGAGTGGAAGCCGGTGATTATCGACGAGAACACCAATGAAATCACGGTTCCGAACGGCACGATGGGACAGCGCTGGGAGCAGGACAAGAAATGGAACCTGATCCTGGAGCGCGAGGACGGCTCGGTCATTGCGCCGGCGCTATCCGTGGAGCCTCAGGGTGGGGAGCGGCAGGTCATTTCCTTCCCGTTCTTCGACAACAACGCCAACGGCACCTTCAAACGCCAAATTCCGGCGAAGACCATTCAGTTGGCGGACGGAACGGAGCGTCTGGTGGTAACGGTTTACGATCTGATGCTGAGCCAATATGGCATTGGACAGGCAGACAGCGGGCTGGGTGCAGACGGATATAAGGATGCGGACTCCTTCTATACCCCGGCCTGGCAGGAGAAGATCACCGGTGTGAAGCCCTCCGTCGTAGTCCAGATCGCCCGGGAATTTGCGCAGAATTCGCTGGATACCGGCGGCCGCTCCATGATCATCATGGGCGCGGGTATTAATCACTGGTTCAACAGCGACACGATCTACCGCTCCATTTTGAATCTGGTCATTCTAACGGCTTCCCAAGGCGTAAACGGCGGCGGCTGGGCGCATTACGTCGGCCAGGAGAAATGCCGCCCGATCGAGGGCTGGTCCACGGTCGCCTTCGCCAAAGACTGGCAGGGACCGCCGCGTCAGCAAAACGCCACTTCGTTCTTTTATTTTGCGACCGACCAATGGAAGTACGAAGAGATGGGTGCCGATTCCCTGAAATCGCCAACGGGCGGGGAGATCCGTTACCAGCATCCGGCGGATTACAACGTGCTCGCCGCGAGACTGGGATGGCTCCCATCTTATCCGCAGTTTAACAAAAACAGCTTGAAGTTTGCGGAGGAAGCAGCTCAGCTGGGGAAAACCACCCATGAGGAAATTGTGAAGCATACGCTTGAACAAGTTGTTTCCGGGGATACGAAGTTTGCGGCCGAAGATCCCGATGCGCCTGAAAACTTCCCGAGATCGCTGTTCGTTTGGCGTTCGAACCTGATCTCGAGCTCTGCCAAGGGTCAGGAATATTTCATGAAGCATTTATTGGGCGCTTCCGACAGCCTGCTCTCGACGCCGAATGAAGAGGATAAGCCGGAGGAAATGGTCTGGCGCGATAACGTGGAAGGCAAGCTGGATCTGCTGGTTGCCTTGGACTTCCGGATGACATCAACTCCGATGTACGCAGATGTCGTTCTTCCGGCAGCAACCTGGTATGAGAAAACGGACTTGTCTTCAACCGATATGCATCCTTTCGTGCATCCGTTTAACCCGGCAGTCGATCCCCTCTGGGAATCACGGTCGGACTGGGATATATACAGAACGATTGCCGAAGTCTTCTCCGACATGGCGAAGACTCATCTGCCGGGAATTTATAAGGATTTGGTCACCACACCGCTCTCTCATGACTCCATTAGCGAGATTGCCCAGCCATACGGTGAAGTGAAGGATTGGCGCAAGGGCGAGATCGAAGCGATTCCGGGCAAAACGATGCCTAATCTGACGGTGGTTGAGCGGGACTATACGAAAATTCACGATAAATATATTACGCTCGGTCCGAACCTGGCTACAGGCAAAGTCGGAGCTCACGGCGTCAGCTTCTCGGTCGCCGAAGAGTATGAAGAGCTGAAGCGTTTGAACGGAACGTATTTCGATGACACCATCAAAAATGGCCTGCCCAAACTCCATACGGCAAGAAATGCGGCGGACGCCATTTTGAATCTGTCTTCGGCCACGAATGGCAAAGTATCACAGCGAGCCTGGGAATCGGCGGAGCAGGACACCGGCGTGCAGTTGAAAGACATTTCCGCGGACCGCGCCGCAGAGCGCATCACGTTCCAGAGCATTACGGCCCAGCCGCGGGAGGTTATTCCGACGCCGGTATTCAGCGGATCGAACAAAATGGGAAGAAGATACTCCCCGTTCACAACGAATATTGAACGGCTCGTGCCTTTCCGTACGCTGACCGGCAGACAGCATTTTTATATCGACCACGAAATTTTCCAGCAGTTCGGAGAGGCGCTGCCGGTGTATAAACCGACGCTTCCGCCCATGGTATTCGGACCGCGCGACAAGCAGATTACCGGGGGGAAGGATACACTCGTGCTCCGATATCTGACGCCGCATGGCAAATGGAACATTCACAGCACCTATCAGGATAATCTGCACATGCTGACGCTGTTCCGCGGAGGCCCGACGGTATGGATTAACAACGATGACGCAGCGGCTAATGACATCCAGGACAACGATTGGCTGGAAGTCTACAACCGCAATGGCGTTGTCACCGCCCGCGCCGTCGTCAGCCACCGTATGCCGAAAGGCACGATGTACATGTATCACGCCCAGGATAAACACATCAACGTGCCGGGCTCGGAAATTACGAAGGACCGCGGAGGCAGCCACAACGCGCCGACGAGAATACATGTGAAGCCGACCCAGATGGTCGGGGGCTATGCGCAGCTCAGCTATGGATTTAACTACTACGGACCGATCGGCAACCAGCGGGATGTGTACGTGGCTGTCCGCAAAATGAAAGAGGTGGATTGGCTTGAAGATTAAGGCACAAGTCGCCATGGTCATGAATCTGGATAAATGCATCGGCTGCCATACGTGCAGCGTCACCTGCAAGAGCACCTGGACGAACCGTCCGGGTGCGGAATACATGTGGTTTAACAACGTGGAAACGAAGCCGGGCGTAGGCTATCCGATCCGCTGGGAAGACCAGGAGAAGTACAAGGGAGGCTGGACGCTGAAAAAGGGCAAGCTGCAGCTGAAATCCGGCAGTAAGCTGTCCAAAATCGCGCTCGGCAAAATCTTTTACAATCCGGATATGCCGGAAATGAAAGATTACTATGAGCCGTGGACCTATAACTATGAGCATCTAACCAATGCCGGGGAGAAGAAGCATCAGCCGGTGGCCCGTCCGAAATCGGCGGTAACCGGCGAGACGATGAATCTGGAATGGGGTCCGAACTGGGAAGACGATCTGGCGGGAGCCCATGTGACCGGCCCAAAAGATCCGAATATCGAAAAGATCGAGGAAGAAATCAAGTTCAACTTTGAACAGGCGTTCATGATGTATTTGCCCCGCCTGTGCGAGCACTGCCTGAACCCGAGCTGCGTAGCGTCCTGTCCTTCCGGAGCCATGTACAAGCGGGATGAAGACGGCATCGTATTGGTGGACCAGGAAGCCTGCCGCGGCTGGCGGTACTGCATGACGGGCTGCCCGTACAAAAAGGTGTATTTCAACTGGAAAACGAACAAGGCGGAGAAATGCACCTTCTGTTTTCCGAGAATTGAAGCCGGGCTGCCTACGGTATGCTCCGAAACCTGTACAGGACGTATCCGGTACTTGGGCGTGCTGCTGTACGATGCCGACAAGGTACAGGAGGCAGCCTCCACGCCGGATGAGAAGGATCTCTATCAAGCTCAGTGCGATCTGTTCCTGGATCCGCATGATCCGGCTGTGATCGAGCAGGCGCGCAAGGACGGATTAACCGAAGAATGGATCGAAGCTGCCCAAAACTCGCCCGTATATAAACTGGCCATTGAATACAAGCTGGCCTTTCCGCTCCATCCGGAGTACCGGACGCTGCCGATGGTTTGGTACGTGCCGCCGCTCAGTCCGATCATGAACTATTTTGAAGGCAGGGATTCGATTGAGAACCCGGACATGATTTTCCCGGCAATCGAGGAGATGCGTACACCGATCCAGTATCTCGCGAATCTGCTCACGGCAGGGGATACGGTGACGGTGAAGGAAGCTCTGCAAAAAATGGCCATGATGCGTTCTTACATGCGTGCGCAATCGTCGGGGACTGCGTTTGATGAGACACGGCTAGCACGGGTTGGCTTGACCGCTTATCAAATGAATCAGATGTACCGGCTGCTTGCCATCGCTAAATACGATGACCGATTTGTTGTTCCGACTTCGCATAAAGAAAGCCATATGGATGTTTACCGTTCACAGGGTTCCGAAGGCTTTAGCGCAAGCTGCGGCGGCTGCGGACCGGAGGGTTTGCAGGGCAAAACGGGCAAAGAGCTGTACGAAGAAAACTTCTACGGGGGGATCTGGCGTGATTAATCTCGGAAAGCTGCATGATAATAAACATGTTTTCGGCTTTTTCGCTCAGCAGCTCACGTATCCGGAAAAGCTGGACTTCCATCCGTCGGTCATGGAGGAGTCGCTTGGCTCCTCAGACCCGGCCTATGAATCCGTCAGAACGTACTGGACGACCATGCATGAATACAGCATGGAACAGATTGAAGAGCTCTACGTCCAGACCTTCGACTTTCAGGCGAAATCTACGTTGTATATGACCTATTATAAATTTGAGGATGGCAGGGAACGTGGTCAGATGCTTGCCAGACTTAAAGAGACGTATGAGATGTTTGGCCTCGGCATCGAGGGCTCGGAATTATCGGATTATCTTCCGCTGATGTGTGAGTTTTTGTATGCAGCGAATTGGCAGGGGCGTGAAAAGGAAGCGGCGGAGAGCCTGGATTTGATGATGGCTGTCATGGAAGACGGTACCTATCATCTGCTGAAAGCTTTAGAGAAGTATAAGAGTCCGTATCGCTATCTCATTCAAGGTCTGCGAGAGACGTTCAAAGCGTGTGTCCATCGGGAGGCGGCAGCTCATGAGCATGATTAATCAGTTTCTGTGGGTCATTTTCCCCTACATCTGTCTTGCCGTGTTTATTGTCGGTCATATTTACCGATACCGTACGGACCAGTTTAACTGGACGGCAAAATCCAGTGAGTTTATCGAGAAGAAGCATCTCAAGCTCGGCAGTCTCATGTTTCATCTAGGCATCATCCCGGTTATCGGAGGGCACGTCGCAGGTCTAGCTATCCCTCAATCCTGGATGGAGTCGCTGGGCGTCAGTGATCATATGTACCATATCGGGGCGGTGTATATCGGGAGCGCATTTGGCTTTCTAACGCTGGCAGGTATGGTATTGTTAACCGCCAGGCGGTTCACCATTCGAAATGTCCGAAAACTCAGCTCCGCATCCGATATGATGGTTAATGTCCTCCTGCTGTTTATCGTATTTATGGGGATGTACAGCACGCTCGTCACGAACGCGGTGCAGCCGGAATTCAATTATCGGGAAACGGTCTCCGTGTGGTTCCGTGGGTTGTTTATGCTCCGTCCGGATGCTTCATTGATGGTGAATGTGCCACTATCGTTTAAAATTCACATTCTGGCGGGATTTGGCATTTTCGGCTTATGGCCGTTTACCCGATTGGTGCATGTGTGGAGTGTTCCGTTGAATTATGTGGGTAGAAGATATATCCTGTATAGAAAGCACCGTAAATTTGAATCGTAGAGCGGAAGAAGGCTGTTTGGCCTTCTTTTCTACGTCAGAGGAGTAATGGAAATGAAGAATCAGCCGATCTTTAATTACCAAAGTGAAATGGATAAGCTTCGAGCCCGGTTTCAATTCGATTTCGTGTCCATGGCGTTGGTGCAGCCGGCTGAAGACCGATTTGTATTGACCTGGCAGTATGCCTCGGGAAACATAAACGAGAGGTATAAGCGTATCGTTTTACATTCCGGCAAAGGCATCGCCGGCATGGTGTTTAAGACCGGAAAACCGATGCTGATTCAAAACGTGAATGCCGATATTGAATCAAAGGACTTGTATAATTATCCGATTATCGTTGCCGAGCAGTTGAAAAGCCTTGGCGCATTACCGCTGTGGGAAGGCTCTCGCGTCAGGGGGGTTTTGCTTGTGGGCTATCGCAAGGAAAACGTGCTGGATCCACTGTCCTTTGAATCGTTTCAGGAAGGAATAGGCACGGAATTTGGGGCTTTTTATGCCAAGGAGGTATCACAGCCTTGATTCAAATGACGGATGAGCATTTAAGCGAACTGCTTAGAAATATGTATCAGAATAGCATGGAGGCCATTTTTTTTATTGACGAAAAGGGCAGCGTGGTGGCAATGAATCCGGCAGCGGAGAACATCCTAGACATTGAAGTGATCGAGAGGATGCAGTCCGGTGCGGATGGTTCCTTCTGCCAAACCTGCAAAGGCTACACCGATGAACAGGATCTCATAACCTGCTCCACTTGCTATCTGGATTATCCGGATGGAGAGTTTTCATCGTTCCAAGTCTATCTGAAGACACGTGGCGAAGGAATCGTTCCCTATGCGGCCAGTTACCATATCATCGATGAAGCTCGCGGCATCCGGGTCATGATGCTCCTCGATCTGACGAAGCAGCAGAAGACACAGGAAATACTGCAGCGGACGAATATGCTGAAATACGTTATCAAGGCACAGGAGGACGAGCGCAAGCGGATATCCCGCGAACTGCATGATAGCGTGGCTCAAGAGCTGCTCAGCTCACTGGTCGACCTGCGTGTTGTTAAATATATGAACGTGGGCGAGGATGTGCTCAAGAAACTGCACCAGACCGAGGTATCTTTAACCAGGCTTCTGGATGATATCCGGCATTTATCCGTTGAACTCAGGCCGGCTTCATTAGATGATTTGGGGCTTGAGGCTGCCTTCCGCTCCCATTTTAAATGGATTGGAAAGAACTACGGAGTGCTGGTTGATTTTTCTGCCGAGTTAGCGGCAGCACGCTACGGCAGCGAGATTGAAACGGTTGTGTACCGGGTATGCCAGGAAGCGGTGCTGAATGCCATGAAATATTCAGGAACGGATGAGGTGCATGTACGCTTATGTGAAGTGAATGGCTACCTTCAGTTAACCGTCCGGGACCGTGGAGTCGGGTTTAACAGGGTCATTGATGAAGCTAAGGGAACCGGACTGGGACTGTACGGGATGCGCGAACGCGCAGAGCTGGTCGGTGGTCAGTTTATTTTGCTTTCCGCTCCCGGTGAGGGTACGACGATTCAGCTTAACATTCCGCTTACGAATGGTGACGACAAGCTGGAGGTGATGGGTACATGAAAATTGTGATTGCGGATGATCATGCCGTGGTCCGCAGCGGATTTTCCATGATTCTGAATTACCAGGAAGATATGGAGGTTGTCGCGACGGCGGCAGACGGCATGGAAGCTTACACCATGGTGGCGAAGCACCGGCCGAATGTGCTGTTGATGGATTTAAGCATGCCTCCCGGCGAAAGCGGGCTGATTGCGACCGGCAAGATCAGCAGTGAATTTCCGGAAACGAAAATTCTGATTCTAACCATGTATGATGATGACGATTATCTGTTTCATGTTTTAAAAAACGGGGCTTCAGGTTACGTACTCAAAAATGCGCCGGATGATGAATTAATCTCCGCCATCCGCATGGTGCATAAGGGAGGGACCTATATCCATCCCCAGATGGCTACATCCCTGGTTCGGGAGTTTATTAAGAAAGATAGTGAGAGTGCGGAGCAAGATCCGTTTAACAGTCTGTCCAAAAGGGAGATTGAGATCCTGCCTCTGATCGCCAAGGGTTATGGCAATAAGGAAATCGCAGAAAAACTATTCGTATCGGTCAAGACGGTGGAAGCGCACAAGGCCAAAATCATGGAAAAGCTGAATTTGAAAAGCCGTCCGGAGTTAGTGGAATATGCATTGAAGAAAAAATTGCTGGATTTTTAGTCCTTACATATACAAGAGGGCGCAATTAAGGGTCGTTGCTTTAAGGAATAGGGAAGTTCCCCGGAGAGATTCAGGGAACTTCCCTATTAGCATTGTGAATAGGTGCACGTACAATAGGAGCTGGGGATCAATATGCCATTCATTATGCTTTAGAAAAGGTGATGGAAATGATCAAAAAGCTGCAGCTTCCGCTGCAAACAATGAATCTGGTGCTTGGCTTTATGGTATGGGTCATCATCTCCGCGCTCCTGCCGTTTATTCGAGAGGACATCTCCATTTCGGCCGACCGGCTCGCGATTCTGACGGCTATTCCGGTGGTGCTGGGTTCCGTTCTCCGGATTCCGCTTGGCTATTACGCCAATGTGGTGGGAGCACGAATTGTTTTTATCGCCAGCTTCATCCTGCTGCTGTTTCCGGTCTATTTTATCAGCGCGGCTTCCTCCTTTACGCATCTGGTGATCGGAGGTTTGTTCCTGGGGATCGGGGGGGCCGTGTTCTCGGTTGGCGTGACCTCATTGCCTAAATATTATGCGAAAGAGAAGCTGGGACTCGTGAATGGGATTTACGGGATGGGCAACATCGGTACCGCCATTACCACATTTGCTGCACCGGTCATCGCGACTCAGATCGGATGGTCCAAAACCGTCCAGCTGTATTTGGTTCTACTTCTGATATTTGCCGTGCTAAATGCATTTTTAGGCGATCGCAAAGAAATAAAGGTAAAAACACCGGTAATGGAACAGATCAAGGGCGTGTATAAAAATGAAAAATTGTGGTTTTTCTCGCTTTTTTATTTTATTACATTCGGTTCGTTCGTGGCCTTTACAGTGTACTTGCCAAACTTCCTGGTGACCCATTTTGAGCTTGCGAAGGTGGACGCCGGGATGCGGACGGCAGGGTTCATTTTGGTAGCCACTTTATTACGTCCCGTAGGCGGCTGGCTTGCGGATAAATTTAAACCGCTGTTCTTATTAATGGGCGTATTCATAGGGCTCACGGCTGCGGCCATCCTGTTGGCATTCTCTCCGTCCATTGGCTTATATACGGCCGGATGCTTAACCATTGCCGTTGGTGCCGGTCTCGGAAACGGGGTTATTTTCAAACTCGTGCCCCTTTACTTCAACAAGCAGGCCGGCATTGTAAACGGTATTGTGTCCATGATGGGCGGCCTTGGCGGATTCTTCCCGCCGCTGATGCTTTCCTTCATCCATTCGGCTACGGGGCAGTACTCCATTGGATTTATGGCCTTATCGCAGGTTGCGCTCGCCAGTTTCGTTATTGTGGTATGGATGTACTACCAGGACAAACTCACCGTACAATCGGAGGTGTTTAACTCCACCGACCAGGGGATTCTGGTTACGGATCCGAACGGTAGGATCAATGCCGTCAATCCGGCATTCACGAAGTTAACCGGATATTCGGAGGAGGAAGTACTCGGCAAAAATCCGAGCGTATTGAAGTCCGGAAGACAATCACCGGCGTTTTATCAGGCGATGTGGTCTGAAATCAGGGAACACGGGAGCTGGCAGGGGGAGATTTGGAACCGCCGGAAAGACGGAGAAGAGTACTTGGAGCTGCTGACGATTAACGCGGTAAAGGACGAATCGGGTGACATCGTTCAGTATGTGGGTACCTTCAGCGATATTACTTATCATCCGCCTGGCCGTTGTTCGAATGGCTGAAGATATGAATCACGATGGCTATGAGTTGATGGATTGGAGAGGGGGAAACGCATGAAAAAGACGAGGATTGTCATCCCGCGGGAGCATGGTGGCTGGGCTATGGTCAGTGTACCCTATATCATAGGAATGGCGGCAGCCAAGCCGGCTCTGCTGCACCTTCCGCTATTTTTGGCGTGGTTATGTTTATACATGGCATCCTATCCGTTTCTGCAATCCTTAAAGAAGACGTCCCAACGTAAAACTTGGATATCCTGGGGGATCATTTATACCCTTATCGCCGTGGTTTTTCTGATTCCGGTGCTTGTCTTCAAACCGTCGATGCTCTGGTTTGCACCTGTGCTGCTCATCCTGATCATGGTGAACGTTTGGCATGTCCTTCAGAAAGCGGAGCGTGCACTGTTAAATGATATTTGCGCGATTCTGCTGTTCTGTACCGGAGGTGCCGCAGCTTATATGCTGGGAGGCGGTGGTTTCGATTCGATCCTTGCCGCCGTCATTGCGTATAATTTCCTTTATTTCACAGGTACTGTGTTCTTCGTCAAATCCGTCTTCCGTGAACGCAAAAACAGACGCTGGACCGTATACGCAAAATGGTATCATGCTGTGATGTTGGTTCTGCCGATCATCTTCGGGAATCCATGGATGTGTCTGCCATTCCTTTTTCCGTTCATTAAGACGTTACTGTATTCCGGAAAAGCAATGAAACCGATGAAGGTCGGAATCATCGAGATTGTAGGTTCCGTCCAGTTTTTGTTGCTGTCCATGATGTTGATGTAGTCTGCCGTTTTCATAAAAATCGATTCCATCGTCCATTCTGTTATAATAAGTGGAGGCTACAGAAGGGAACGATGTTTATATGACATATACAGCGCAGCAGGTGGCTGAATGGATGGTGGAGGAAATCCGGTTTACGGGTAATTTGTATCAGACGGAGGCCATCCGCTATGTACGCGAGAACTTCGGGGAAGAGTTTGTTTTCGTTAACGAAAACGGGAATGCCTCACTGTCCAAGGACGTGAAGAAGGCATTCCGCAAACTGCATGGCGGTCGGATCGCTTGGGATCGTGACGGATTCATGTGGGCATGGACGTAGTCTTGCTTCGAAAAAAATAATAAGGGCTGGAGCGGCTTGAAGGCCATCCTGCCTATCATAATGAGAACAGCTGCCTTGAAACCAGGGCAGCTGTTTTTCATTACGACTTATTTGATTCGGTGAACCGTGAATTGTCCGGTTGAAGCGTGCAGGGTCTTCGCAGCCTGCTCCGGGTCCAGCTGGCGATGCCGTTCTACCGCATAGCGGAACTCGTAGAAGCCGCCAAGCGTAGCCTTGAAGTTGGTTTCCCAGTAGTTGGTCAATATCCAGGCATACGTGGAAGGACGGCTGTCCGCAGGCTGCATGGTGTGGAGCTGCCGGGGCGCGTGCTCCAGCGTTCCCAGCTGTACGAGCGGCGTGTCTGTCATGGACAGGATGAGCGCTTCCCGTTCTTTAGCCGAGTGCCAGAATATCCCCTCTTGGACGCTGGTGTAATCCAGGCAGGATCCGGGAATCTGATCCTTCCATGGGCGGATGTGACAGCCTGCTTTTTCTACATATAGCTCGGCTTCAGTGCCCATGGTGAATGGCAAAGCCACGTAAACATTTTCCGGCAGCCAGACGCTGTCTTTGTGGAAGCGGACGGACACCTCGACACGAGGCTGATTCGCATACATCTTGATGTGGAGGGCATAGTAGCTGAGCCCTTTCACGTCAAAGACCAGCTCCACCAGGGCAAACAGGGGTCCGTTGTCCAGCACGGTGACTCGGGTCAAGCGTCCGGTATCCCGCTGGACGTTCGTGCCCTTCCGGTTGCGTCCCATGCGGCGGCGGGTTGAGCATATTTCGGACGGATTATGCTCATCCTGTGCCGGCGTTACCTCGTACACGGGGGTGAATGGCGCGTGCTCGCGTGCATCGTCCAGCAGGTCTGCCGAGCGTGTCTTATCGATCCATGCCGTAATGCCTTCGTTCATCTCCCATTCGATCCGGAAGGATTCGGATTCGATCGAACGCTTGCCCACCACGATTGGATATGGAGTTATGGGCTGAGTCTGGATGTCTGCGATTCCTTCGCACGCAATCGGTTCGGTGTTGCGCGCGGTCACCATGTTCCCGAATTCGGAGAGGGCATCTGGTGTTTCGTGCGGATGGATGTACAAGATCCGGGACTCATCCGGTTCAAGTGAGAGCTGCGTGACAAGCGCCCCCGTGTGTGCCAATTGGTACGGTAGCGCCTGCCCGGTCGTTTCGTCGATGAGCTCGAACTTTTTCTTCAAGATCACATGTTCCCAACCATCCAGCGGGATGGCGACCTGCAGCGTCGCCGCGGCCGGCTCCGTGTTGATCACCTCGTAGCGCAAGGGACGATGAGGGGCAAGCAGTGCGCCCTGACGGGTCACGAGCGCTTTGTCCAATGCCCGGTAAGCAAGTTTGCTGGCTTCCGCCGCATAGGCCTGCTTCCGTACCTCCAGCATTTGCACCTGCGGATGCCATGGCTCATACACGGAGGAATGATAGCCCCATGTATGCTCCGCGTACATGGTCAGCGCCTGTGAGGCATCCTCGATCTCGGCGAGGCTTGCCGCACCATGGGCCGGATCGAGCCGCTTGACTTTGCGAAGGGTACGCTGGGCATCCCGGTAAATCTGGGTATGCATCGCTGTTGAAGCCACCCCATCGGTCCACCAGTCCGGCCAATCCCCCCGGTGTACCGGAAGCTCGGACAGGTCCTCCTGTTTCAAGGCCGCAAAAAATTCGGACAGCGTAGCCAGCTTAATGGTGATTCGGTCGCCGTATTGTTCATTCCACTTCGTCATCCACTCCGCGATATCCGCATTCGGGGATGCATTGTCCGTGCCCAGGCCGGAGACCATGACCGGAACGAAGGAATACGGGTAGGCTTCCTGCTCGAGATTCCATAAATACCGGTTAATCCGTAAAGCAGCGATGTCGTTATGACGTTGTTCAGGCTCCATCAGGTTATGCTGAAGCTCGTCCTTGATGATGTATTTACCCAGTGCGTCCGGACAGAACCCGAGCTCGTTGCCGAACATGTAATGCTCGCCGTTCCAAACAAGCAGTCTGCCGCCGTTCGGGCTTTCCCACCAGAACGGAGTTTGTTTGCGGCCCAACGGATACATGCCGTGATGCGTATGAATGCATGAAAATAGATGCTCGATGTTATTTTGCAGCAGGCTATCCGCGTACCCCCAGCCGTACCCGTTAATGTCGGCGGTCATGGCGCTGTCGATCCGATGTCCGAAGGTCTCCGCGAACCTTTGCGCCTTGCCGTGGTTCCGCAGTAGGAGGTCGTAATCCGGGAGTTCGGTCATATTGAGATAGGTTCCGGACAGTTCGATATCGCCGCGTTTTACCGCTTGTTGAAAAGCTTCTTTTTCTGCCGGAGTTGCAGCCTCGAGAAATTTCTCTACGGCCCAAAAGGTTTCGCAAGTCCAGCGGAATGTTTTCCATTCCGGGCGATCTCCGCTGTTTGCGGCTTCCGCGATGCCTAGTGCCTGGCGGATAAAATCAACATGGTACTGCTCAATCCTCTCTTGGCGCTCGGTGTAGCCGATATCCGTGTGAGAATGATGAATGACATAAATCGTCCAGGGGCGGGCGGGTTCATGACCGCCTTGGGTGGATAGGTTCATATAATGGTGACCTCCTATAGATTAATTGGGAGCGGATGCATGATGATCCGTATCCTCGAATAGCTTCTCAATGCCGTTATACACAGCCGCCGTCCCATCCGCGAGACCGTGAACAGGAACGGCGTACCTGCCTAAAGCCAGTTGGATATCTCTTTCCCATAAGGGTAAGCTGCCCGAGATTTGTCCGCCCAGCACCAGGCGGCTCGGTTTGAACTCGGATAGATAAGGCAGCAGCATCTCTCCCAGCTTGCTGCCGTATTCCCGGAATACATCCTGAGCTTGTGCGTTACCGCTCTTGGCTGCTTCAGCGAGATCGGCTACGTCGATCCCGTCAGCCAGGAGCCCCCGCTCCGAAGCCATGTTCAGAATACCCCTTCTCCCGAAATAGCTGTCCACGATGTGATCCCGGTAAGGCTCCGCAAACAGCATTCCGCTGCTTGGGATGCCGTGCCTGCCGGCTACGATTTGACCATTCTCCACAAAGGCAGAGCCGAGGCCTGTACCGAGCGTAAGGCATAGGAGACGTTCCGAAGGGAACCGGATGGAGGCCCCAAGCCCGAACATGAAGGCGTCATTCCCGAACCGGATATCGGCGGCGGTCAGTCGATTCATCGTGACACCCGGGAAGAATGGCTTGAGTCTCTGAAATTCGAAGCGGAGCAGATCCCGAACCGACAGCTTGAACAGAGCTTCATATTTGCCGATGCCTTGAAGAAGCGCGATGCCTTTTGCGTAATCGAAGGGCCCCGGGAAAGCAAAGCCGATCCGAATGGAATCGTGATAATCCAACGGCCGGTAGGCCGAAGCGTAATAGGTGATCAGATCATGACAGGCTTGGGCGAAGCTGGCGATCGTATCGGCCGCAGCCCCTTGCGATTCCGAGGGCCGGGTTAGGAACGATCCGGGAACAAGCTGCCCGTTCACGATAAGCGCTCCCTTCAAGGCGGTGCCGCCGGCATCCAGCGCGATGGTAATGGGGGCCGGGGTGGGCATGCCCCCAGGATCCGCCCCATCATTCCGTAACATGGAAATTCTCCGTTCCGGTTGTCCGGGAAGGCGGAAGCAGGGGATGATTCCACTCGGGATTGACTCTGGCGGCAATCAAGGTGCATGGGGACCCGGACAGGTTCTCCAGACGGTATTCTCCCACACATGCCGGGACGATGTAGGATTCCGCGTATCCCCATTCAACGGCCGCACCCTCGTCCGCTGCCGGTACAAGGCGGACGCGTTCGCCATCCACGAGGTTGTACATGACGAATTCTCCTTGTGTGTCCGCATTCCATGTTTCATGCAGGGTCAGCCTGCTGACCTGGAACAGCAGATCATCCCGTTGACCGAGCAGCTCCTCCGAACTGCTGCCTTGTCGCCTTATGACGGTTGGCTGGGCGATAAGACCGTTTTCTACCGCTGACGTATTCATGGCGTCATTGATATTGTGGCGTGCATGCTCAGGGTTCATCGGGCGTGGCTTGCCATCCGCGTCCAGCCGCAGATAATCGTAGATTTTGAACGTAAACCACCAGGTGGTCGAGGAGATTTCCAGCACCAGATTATCCCTGCCGGAGCAGTGGACTGTGCCCGGTGGAATGAGGTAGAGATCCCCCGTTTGCGAGTAGTACTCGTTAACGTAGTCGGAAAGCTCAAGCGGCTCTTCCCGAAGTTGGGCGTCTTCCACTGCTGCAAGCAGCCGTCCGCCGCTTATTCCTTCCTTCAGCCCGAGATACACCTTGGCTCCCGGGGCATTCCGCATGATGTAGTACGACTCTTGCTGTGTCATATGTTCATTGAACCGCGACTCGGCATATTCTTGCAGCGGATGCACCTGCAGCGACAGTTCGCCGCCCTGCATCGTATCTAGATAATCAAACCGGATCGGGAAGTAATCGCCGAATAGCCGGGCGTTCCGCTCTCCCATGATCTCTTGGGGAGCCGATTCCATTAATAACGTGAACGGAACCTCAAGGGTGATATCCTGCACGCGCAGCAGAAGTGTATTCTCGGGAGCGATGGGTTCAAAGCTCCAGGCACAGTTCGGCCATTCGTCGGGAAGACCGCACAATTCCTTAAGGTATTGACCGCCCCATATCCCCGGAGCAAAAAACGGCTTGACCCGAAACGGCTGCCGACTAGCTTTATGCAGTACGTTCACCAAGTCTGCTGTCGGCAGCCACACCGGCTCTTCCGGACGATTTAAGTCCATGTAGTAAGCTTGGTTATCCGAGTGTTCGGAATGGGTATAATGGGCTAACCAGTCGCGACGGTAAGTCTCCCAGACGGGCCATTCGAGAAATAAACAATTCTTGTAAGTCTCAACCTTATCGTTGGAGCTGCCCAAGCCAAAGCTGCCCATATGCTGGGCATGGCGCCGCTGCTGATTTTCGCGGGAATAATCGGCGTAGAAGCGAAGGTCGGGGGTCTGGCCTTCAAGCAGCGAAGCACCGGGTCCGTGCAGTACGTATATGCCTTGCATTGCATCAAATTCAAGCGCGCTTTTTTTCAAGGCAGTCCGTGCGTCCTGTTGAAAATATTGAATGGGGAGGACATCGGTTGCTTTATAGCCGAATGCCCGATTATCAGTCAGATATGAAGCCATCTCGACCCGGAGCTCGGCTTCGGGTTTGACGTAATTGGATGTGGAATCGCATGAGAAGGCGATCCCTTCCTGCTCACAGGTTTGCTGAAGCTTCCCCAGCAGTTTATCGAAACCGGCGCCGTGCGTTCCGTCAAGTGTAATGAAGGTACTGCGCTTTTCTTGTACTAGATGCTGGTTTTTTTGTTTGTAGGCCGACATGATAAGCGAGCACCAGGAGTCGATCCCATTCTTCATAAATAGGGGTTGGTTGCGAAAGTCCAAGTGGTTGATTGGGTGTGATTGAAAGGCCGTTGCAGGTTTCATGGATTGATGGATCCTCCCTTCAGGAATGTCTGTTACGACTTCATTGTAGAAGGGCAAGGGAGGATCCGTCTTTATAAAAAGAGGAAGTGTTTTTGTACGATCAGGACATCGGCCCCTAAGCACTAAAGCTCGGAGTCGTAACGTCCTTCCGAAAACTGCGATCGCCGGAAGCGGGCCGGGGTTACGCCAAGCTTGGACGTAAACACCCGGGTGAAGTAGTGCACGGACTCGAATCCGCAAGAGACGGCAATCTCTTTGATCTGCCGGTCTGTATTCAGAAGCAGGTGTTTAGCCTGCTGCACGCGCTGCTCCTGCACATAATGAACAAAGGATTGATGTCCGTATTTACGGAACAGCCGGGTCAAATGACGGGTCGTAACGTGAAGATGGCCAGCCACCCGCTCCAGAGAGAGCGGCTCGCCCAGATTATCCTTGATAAACAATTCGGCTTGATGAAACATCGAAGCCCCTTCTTCGTTTGCTCCAACTTCGGAAGGTTCTTGGTAGAAACCGGGGCCGTGCGCAGCCAGAATCGATAATAGGAGCGAAATCGCCATGCTGTTCAGCATATGCGGCGGGTGCTGCTTACCGCCAGAGCCCGAATGAAACACCGATAACAGCGAAAGCCACAAGAGTCCGGGCGCTTGCCCGGCACCTTCCTGAAGCACCGGAATGCCTTGGCTGGCTAACCTTCGAAAAGCAGCCGTATGGAGATCGTTGTTTGCCGATTCATCCAGTTCAAAGGCAACATAACATAAAGCCAAGCCTTCCCTGCTCTTAATTTGGTGCTGAATGCCCGGCCTGGAGAGAAACAGGGTGCCTGGATGAAGATGGAATTCTGTCTCGTTTTCGATATACGAGCCGCAGCCTGTCAACACGTAACAAGCTTCAAAAAATGAATGCTTATGCTCCGTATTGTCGAAGTGGCGCGGCATAAATCCCCAGTAGTGGATCCGGACGTTCAGTTCCTGCTGTTCAATACGGTTCAAGGTTCGGTTTAATATGGAATTGGCCCGTTTAAATAAGGGGATGAAAGCATCGTCATCGATGTGCATGGGAGATGGTACTCCTTTTCGGAATTGGCGGATTTCCCTGCCAAGAATATGGGCTAAATGGGACTAATGATCACTCTCTATTTTATATCATAGATATGTTTTTATTGAAAAAATGGGTATCGTGATGTCATGCATAGACAGCTACACAAGTTCTTCATAAGTAGTTGCTATGCTATGAACATTCAATATAAGAGAGGAGTTCATTACATGTCAGCTACGAAACGATTGAAGCCGCTTTTTCTGGTTACGTTAGCATCCCTTATCCTCATACTGGGTGCCTGCGGAAATACGAAAAGCGCAGATCCGGATAGCAAGGAAAGCACGGAGGCCACCGGGAACATGGATGGCATGGATCATGGCAGCATGAATCATTCCGGCTCGGGCGAGGTTCCGGATGGGTTGAAGTCGGCAGAGAATCCAACCTATGCGGTCCAGACCCAGGCGATGATTGAATCCGATCACATGCCCGGAATGAAGGGGGCAAAAGCAACGATAGTCGGAGCTTATGATACGACGGTGTACACCATATCGTATACGCCGACGAACGGCGGACCCGAAGTGAAGGATCATAAATGGGTAATTCATGAGGAGCTGAAGGAAGCCGGAAAGGAGCCCTTGGAACCTGGAACGGAAGCGGTCGTGAATGCGGATCATATGGAGGGGATGAAGGGAGCCACTGCCGTCATCGATTCCGCCGAACAAACGACGGTCTATATGGTGGATTTCACGACAACAACCGGCGAAGAAGTCAAGAACCATAAGTGGGTGACAGAGAGTGAGTTATCCCCGGTCCAATAAAGTTTCATAGAATAAAACCATCGCTCTCTTAAGACAAGAGAGCGATGGTTTTTTATGCATATGGGGGGATGCTCAGCTTCCTTTGATCTGCTGCAGTGCACCCGTCACTTCCGGATATCGAAACTGGAAGCCGTGACGCAGCGCTTTGGCCGGAAGGATTCGCTGGCCCTTTAGCAGAATGAGCGACATTTCACCCAGGATGGCTTGGAGCATGAAGGCAGGCAGGGGGAGCCAATGCGGACGGTGATAAACCTTGGCGACGCTCCTGCCGAATTCCTCATTCGTGACCGCATGCGGGGAAGCGGCGTTCACGGCTCCTGAAATGTCCTCGTGCCGGATGCAATAATCGATTAAATCCACGATGTCGTCGATATGTATCCAGGATAGCCATTGCTTGCCGCTGCCGATCTTGCCGCCAACGCCCAGTTTGTAAGGCAGCAGCATTTTGGGGAGTGCACCGCCTTGATTGCCAAGCACGACGCTGATGCGCAGCTTGATTAACCGGTCGACCGGGATGCGGTCGGCCGCCTGCTCCCATTGCTGCACAACCTCGGACGGGAAGTCCATAATCGTTGCAGGGCTTTCCTCATCAAACGTTGCCTGCTCGGATGTGCCGTATATGGCCATCGCCGATGCTTGAAGAATGACCGGAGGTTTGTGTTCCAGGCGGTGCATCAGGTCGGCTACGGCAGATACGGTTCGTTGCCGGGATTGAAGAATTCTCTGCTTGCCTGCTTGCGTCCAGCGCTGGCTCAGGGAGGAACCCGCAAGGTTAACGAGTGCATCCAAATCCTCAAGCCGCTCCGGATGAGACTTCATCTCATCCCAAGTCAAGTAGGATACCTGCTTTTTTATCTGATGAGCGGGAGTTTCCGGCTTCAACCTGGTGACGATGATAACGTCATGGCCGTCGCGCTGCCAGCGCTTGCTTAATGCTTGGCCAATGAAACCGGTGCCCCCGCAGATGGCTATTCTCATGAGTGAACCTCCTTAAACGTATAATTAACCCGTCAAAACTTGGCTGAGAATCATTACTCGTAATGCATTAAAATGAGCGGAGAAGGTAATAAGAGTACGTTTCCTTACGAAGATGAAGCCAATATTATACAATCCATTATACAAGAAATGAGGTATGATTCCGTTATATGATTTTTCGGTCATCACTTCAGTTTGTCATGATTCGAAACGGGAAGGGGTGCGGGATGGGACTAATAGAGAAACTTCAAACTTTGATCATTATGGGCGCGGTGGCGATGGGGCTGGCATTGGGGCAGCTGCCGGCTGCCGCAGACTATGCGGAATATGGGATTGTTCCTTTTTTGCTGCTGATGTTATATGGATTATTTTTGACGATACCGCTGCAGCAGCTAAGAGAGGCGTTCAAGAACATCAAGTTTCTGGGGGCGAGCACGCTCATTAATTTTATCTGGACGCCGCTGCTTGCCTGGGGACTTGGCGCTGTCATTCTGTCGGATCACCCGGCGCTCTGGATCGGATTCATCATGCTGATGGTGACCCCCTGTACCGACTGGTATTTGGTGTTTACCTCGATTGCCAAGGGGAACGTGCCCTTGTCAACCTCGATACTGCCCGTTAATCTGATCCTCCAGGTGCTGCTCCTTCCGCTATATTTGCTCTTGTTCTCCGGCACGATCGAAACGATAGCGATGGCAACGCTGATCGAAAGCGTGCTGCTTGTGCTCGTTGTTCCGGTTACTCTTGCACATCTCACCCGTTTCTTGCTGAGAGCGAAGAAAGAGGTGTTGGAGCACAAGCTGATGCCATTCTTTGGCCGGGCACAGATTGTCTTTCTGGGTCTTGCCATAGTCGCGATGTTTGCGTCTCAAGGGTCATACTTATGGAACAACTTGGACATGATGTATATCCTCATTGTTCCGATCTTGATTTATTTCATGATGAATTACATGCTGGGCAGCGTGGTAGGCAGAATGCTGCGTTTCTCCTACGAGGATTCGGTCAGCCTTCATTTAACGATCATTGCCCGGAACTCCCCGGTAGCCCTCGCGATCGCCGTGACGGCTTTTCCGGAACAGCCCGTGATTGCCCTTGCCTTGGTCATCGGACCGCTGATCGAACTGCCCGTGCTTGCCGCTGTCTCTCAGCTGCTGCTAGTAACAAGAAGAATGAAGCGAAAGTCGATTTCATAACTAGATCGATTCGTCACGCAAACGCCTGCCTTAAGATCTCCGCTGCCTGGTCCAGCTCCGTTTTTGTGATAATGAGCGGAGGGGCGAAGCGGATAATGGATTCATGGGTTTCTTTGCAGAGCAGGCCGAGATCCTTTAGTTTCTCGCAGTAGGATCTGGCCGGGACCTTGAGTTCCATGCCGATAAATAAACCTCTGCCGCGCACCTCCTTAATATCGGGATGCGGGATGGATCGAAGCAGCTGGAGAAAATATTCGCCGAGCTCCAGGGAGCGAACCTCCAGCCCTTCCTCAATGCATACATCCATGGAGGCGATGGCCACCGCGCAGCCGAGCGGATTCCCGCCAAAGGTGGAGCCGTGGGACCCCGGCTCGAATACACCGAGAATATCCGCATCCGCCGCCACGGCAGAGACGGGAAAGACGCCGCCGCCGAGCGCTTTTCCGAGAATGTACATATCCGGCACGATCAACTCCCAGTCGCAGGCAAAGCGTTTACCCGTTCGGCCAAAACCCGTCTGGATTTCGTCCGCAAGCATAAGGACGTTGTGCTGCCTGCACAGCTCCAGTGCGCCGCGAAGGTATCCGTCAGGCGGAATGACGATGCCGGATTCGCCTTGGATCGGCTCCACAAGAAAGGCGGCCGTATTCGGTGAAATGGCCTGCTCCAGCGCTTCCAGGTCCCCATAAGGGATGATTTTGAAGCCCGGCGTGAACGGACCGAAGTCCTCACGGTATTCGGTGGATGAGGAGAAAGAGGTAACGGTGATGGTTCGGCCGTGGAAATTGCCTTCGCAGACGATGATTTCGGCCTGATCTGCCGGTATACCTTTCTTCCGGTAAGCATAGCGACGTGCTGCCTTAAGCGCTGTCTCAACCGCCTCGGCTCCCGTATTCATGGGAAGCATCATGCCTTTGCCGGTAAAAGCGGACAGCTTCTCGTAAAAGACGCCCAATTGATCATGATGAAATGCGCGCGAGGTCAGGGTCACTTTATCTGCCTGTTCCTTCAAGGCCCGGATAATGCGGGGGTGACAATGACCTGCGTTCAGCGCCGAGTAGGCGCTCAACATGTCGATATACTGCTTGCCGTCCGAATCCGTCACATGGATGCCTGCAGCTTCGGCAATGACGATGGGAAGGGGGTGGTAGTTTCTCGCGCCGTACCGTTCGGCTTTCTCGATATGGGAGTTGGAAGGGTTCATGGCGTAACCTCCTTGGGAGTCTAAAGAAACCTGTAACGCGGAAAATGCCTTATACCGCGCTTAAGAGGCTTCTCATATCAAGCATGGTGCCATGTCACAAGATGCTTTCGCCCAGCATGGAGGCGATTAAGCCGACAAGCAGCCGGGAAGTCTTCTGCCCGCGGTCCAGCAGCGGGTTGTTCTCCACGAATTCGGCTGAGGTCAGAATACCGGATTCCGACAGCATTTCCATGGCCAGGTGCGCTTCCCGGTAGCTCAGCCCGCCTTGTACCGGCGTTCCTGTTCCCGGTGCGATCTTTGGATCGACGCTGTCAATATCAAAGGAGAGATGAACGCCATCCGTCCCCATTGACGATATTCGGATGGCTTCCTCCATGACCCGGAACATGCCCATGCGGTCGATATCCTGCATGGTGAAGCAGGTAATGCCTTCCTGGCGGATGAAATCCCGTTCGCCCTGATCGAGGGAGCGTGCGCCAATGAGCACTACGTGTTCCGGCTTGATTGTTGATTTTACGCCGCCAACTGAGGTTAGCCGCGCATCGCCTTTTCCCAAGCTGACGGCCAGCGACATGCCGTGGATATTGCCGCTTGGGGTGGTATCCGGCGTATTGAGATCGGAGTGGGCATCGATCCAGATGACGCCCAGGCTTTGGTAGTGCCGCGTAAGCCCGGCTAGTGTGCCGATTGCAATGCTATGGTCACCGCCAAGGACAAGCGGGAAGACACCCGATTCTGCCAGGGCGGACACACGAGTTGCGAGCTGCTCGTTAATCGTTATGACTTCTTTCAGATGTTTTAGTTGAGGATGGTGCGCTTCATCCTTGTGTTCGGGGAGCGCAGCAAAGTCATCGACCTGGTAGGATACACCGAGTGTGTCAAGCTTGCGTTTCAGACCGGCTCCGAATATCGCGTTCGGTCCCTGTCCGGCGCCACGTCGGGTAGCTCCCCGGTCGAAAGGCACCGGGACAATTGTTACGGTGGACGGAAGATTTCTCATCATAGGCTCACCTCCACTTTGTATCAGTGTATTCAGGAGCCCGGCTGCGTGACTTGGGCAAACCCCTATGCAAGCTGACCAATGTGGAAGGTTTTGGATACCACGAGAAAAACACCCTTGATGCATGATTCATGAGGTGACCGTAGAGGGCCCCATGATGCAGCATGAAGGGTGTGTAATACGTTCAATTCGATTCATGCTTCATCGTATGAGTACGCGGCATGATCGACGTTTATTTTACCGTTTTATTATAGGTCTCGATCTTGGAGCTGATCTCCTGGGCGGCTTTGTCCAGTGCTTCCTGCGCCGTTTTTTGACCGTTCAGCACTTCCTCGATGGCCGTTTCCGTCAGCTGGCGGGCTTCAGGGAACACGCCCATGACAGCGCCTTGCGTTGCCAGATTGGCCGTCGTTTGATGCAATTGATCCACGGCCGTCTGGAATTGAGGATATTTCTCCAGATTTTCCTTTACCAGGGTCTCTTCGTAAGCTTTGGTTGTTACCGGGAAGTAACCGGTGTTGACATGCCAGTAGGCTTGCGTTTGCGGCTCGGCCAAATATTTCATGAATTCCCAGGCTGCCTGCTGCTCTTCTTCCGATTTGTTGTTCATCAGCCACAGGCTTGCACCGCCGATAATAACGCCGCCATCCCCGCCGTCAGCCGGTTTAGGCAGGAAAGCTGTGCCGACTTCGAATTTGCCTTCCGCTGCGCTGACGATACCGCGGAGCGAAGCCGTGGAGTCCAGCGTCATGGCGATTTGGCCGGCTGCAAAAGCCTTTTTGGTGTCATCCGTTTTACGTCCCAGGTTCAGCAGAACTTTATCGTCCAGCATTTGCTTCCACCATTCCAGCGTCTTCACGGCAGCGCCGTTGTTGACTTGCGAAGCGGTTGCCGGGGAAGTGCGGCCGTTGCCGTTGTTCAGCAGCTCAACGCCTTGGTTCGCAAGGAATTGCTCCATGAACCAGCCGTAGATCGCGAAGGATGCGCCGGCTTGGCCGCCTTTCGTTAGCGCCTTAGCCGCTTCGGCTACCTCTTCGTAGGTTTTTGGAGGATTTTCCGGATCCAGTCCGGCCGCTTTAAAGGCATCCTTGTTGTAGTAAAGAATCGGGTTGGAGGAGTTGAATGGCATCGAATACAATTGGTTGTCGAATGTATAGTAATTTTTAATATTCGGTTCCAAGGAGGAAATGTCGTATGCTTCCGCATCCATGAAGTCCTGAACCGGACGGATCGCCTTGGTGTCCATCATGAAACGACTGCCGATTTCGTACACCTGAATCATGGTCGGGCCGCTGTTCGATCCCAAGGAAGCCTTCAGCTTGTTCAAGCTTTCATCGTACGTTCCTTGAAACACGCCCTCTACCTGAATATCCTTGTGGGCTGCGTTAAAATCGGAGATCAGCTTGTCCGCGACGGTCCCGAGCTCACCGCTCATGGAATGCCACCATACGACCTTAACAGGTTCTTTGGCCGGTTCGCTGCCGGCGGCAACGGTCGTTTCTCCAGCGGCTGGCGTATTGCTGCAAGCGGCGCTGATCAGCATGAAGCAGGAAAGCAGGAGCAGCGCGAAGGACCTTTTACCAAAACGTTTCATGATCGGTTAATCTCTCCCTTTTTGAAAATGGTTTTTTGAAAATAAAGTATGGTTTGATCTATCAGAAATTGCGTGGGACCGATTTTTATCGATAACCGGCACGCAAGGCTGAACATGCAGGGTCCGGCTATATTAGCCATCAGCCCTTCAAAGCACCTGCCGTGATGCCGCGTACAAGGGGTTTCAGCCCGAGTGCAAGCAGCAGCAGGGAAGGAAGCAGCAGCAGGAGTACGCCGGAGAGAATCAGATTCCACGAATTCATCTCTTCGAACTGCAGCATGCCGATCCCGATTTGGACGGTTCGCATCTCGACGCGGTTGGTTGTCAGGAGCGGCCACAGGTACATGTTCCAATGGTTCAGGAACGAGTACACGCCCAGCGTGGCAATTCCGGGGATGGATAACGGCAGCACCATGCTCAAGAAATTGCGGACATGTCCACAGCCGTCCACGCGGGCCGCTTCAAACAGCTCCTTCGGCAGCTGCAGGAAGGCCTGTCTGAGCAGGAAGGTTCCGAAGGCCGTGGCCAGAAATGGAATGATGAGGCCTTGATAGGTATCCAGCCAGTTCAGGCTTTTGACCGTCAAATAATTCGGAATCATGATCACTTCCCACGGAATCATCATGGTGGCGAGAAAGAGGCTGAACAGCAGCGTTTTTCCCGGGAACCGCAGGAAAGCGAAAGCGTATGCCGCCAAACTCGCGGTCACGATCTGCCCAAGCATGATGGCGATGGAAACAACGAGGCTGTTTCCGATAAAGGTAAGAACGGGAATCGTATCGATCACCTTGGTGAAATTGGACAGATTGATGGCTTCGGGAAGCAGAGGCGGCGGATATACGGCCGACTCGGCCTCGCTCATCAGCGATGTCGACAAGGTGTACAGGAGCGGAAAAGCCACAGTCAATGAACCGAGTAGCAGCGCGACGTAGATGAAGCTTTTGGGCATGAGACGCATGCTCATTGATAATGCACCTTCTTCTCCACGAATTTAAATTGAAAGACGGTCAGCAGCAGAATGATCGCAAACAGGATGAGTGCTTGCGCGCTGCCGATGCCGAAGCGGAAGTTGACGAATGCATCCTGATAGATGTTGAATACGATGACGTTGGTGCTGTTCATCGGACCGCCCTTGGTCAGGATGTTGATCTGTCCGAATGCTTGGAAGGCGCCGATAACCGAGACAACGGACGTGAAGAATAACGTAGGGGAGATCAGCGGCATCGTAATCCGGAAGAAGGTTCTCAGCGGACCGGAGCCGTCCATTTTGGTGCTGTCGTAGATATCCTCGGATACGCCCTGCATGCCGCTCAGCATCAGGATGTAATTAAATCCAAGATTCATCCAGACGGTCATGAGCGCAACGGAGATCATGGCCCATTTCGGATCGGTCAGCCATTGAATGGGCTGAGTGCCGAGCAGCGACAGAAAGTAATTCAGTATGCCCAACGTCGGATGGTAGAGAATCATCCAGATCATCGAGCCGGTGCCGACGGATACGGCCATCGGCAGCGAGAAGATGAAGCGGAATATTTTCATGCCTTTCAGCTTATTGTGCGTCAGGGCTGCGAGCAGTATGGCTGCCGCCATGCCGGTCGGGACCGTCAGCACGATAAACAGCAGCGTGTTGCCGAAGCTTGTATAAAACATCTCGGAGGCTAGTATTTCCTTGAAATTATCGAACCCTACAAATTCGGCTACCCGGCCTTGGGGATCGGTCAGGAACAAGCTAAGATAAACCGATTTGAGCAGCGGGTAGAACAGGAACAGACCGAAAATGAGCAGCGAAGGTGCTAAACATGCATAAGCAAGCATGATTTCCCTGCGCCTTGTTTTCTTGATGGAGATCGGTTTTGCCGCTGTCGCAAGCTCAGCTTCGCTGACCGGCGGCGTCAAAGAGTGACCCGGAGATGGAAGCGTAAAATCTTTTTCCATAATCATGTTTACCTCACTTTCCTGCTTGGCCTTACAGGTATTGAGTATAGGAGTCGGATGTAAAATCCAGTAAAGGATTTTGTAAGAATACCGTAATTTATTGCCGGACATTTTTAGTTGTTGAAGGAGCGTTTGTCAGCGCACGGTACAAAAATATTCCAATCCTTAAAGGCTTGCAGGTTGAGAAGGGATGTGATATCTTATAGCTGTAACCGGTTACACATAAATGAGGTGATGACGGTAATGGCAACGATCAAGGATGTGGCAAATCGGGCCGGTGTGTCCGTAGCCACGGTTTCACGGGTTTTAAATGGAAACGGTTACGTGCATGAGGACACCAGGTCCAAGGTAGAACAAAGCATTCGCGAGCTGAATTATACGCCGAATGAAGTAGCACGTTCTTTATATAAAAGAAAATCCAAATTGATTGGACTTTTGCTTCCGGATATTATGAACCCTTATTTCCCGCAGCTTGCTCGCGGAGTTGAGGATGAGATGCAGGAGAATGATTATCGGCTGATATTCGGGAACAGCGACGAGAGCAAGAAGAAGGAAATGGAGTACATCCAAACCTTTGTCCAAAATAATGTGGTTGGTGTCATATCATCGACCAATGATCCGGATGCCGACATGTATACAGAGCTGAACATTCCCGTTGTGTTTCTGGACCGCACCTCGTCGGACCGCCCTTCCGTTTACGCGGATGGTCGGCAGGGAGGAAGGATAGCCGCCCAGGAGATCGTGCGGCGAGGGAGTAAAGCTGTAACGGTCATTCAAGGTCCGGCGGATGTGCGGCCTGCTCAGGAACGTTTTGAAGGAGCCGTTGAGGTTCTGGAAGAACAGGCGGCTGCGTATCAAGTGCTGAAAACGACATCGTTTTCTTTAACCGATGCCGAAGAATTCGCCCAGAAAGTGTTCAGCGAGTTTCCGGACACGGACGGCGTAATCGCCAGTAACGATATCATGGCATCGGCCGTGGTGAAGGAAGCGCATCGGCTGGGGAAAAGGGTGCCGGAAGACGTACAAATTATCGGATTTGACGATATTTTGCTCAGCAGGCTGCTGGCCCCTCCGCTGTCCACGATTCATCAGCCGGCGTATGAAATGGGCCGGGAAGCGGCCAGATTGCTTATCGGACTTATTGAGGGGCAGCACATTGAGAAAAGCAATATCGAATTCTCGGTAGAATTTATAGAGCGGCAGACAACGAGAAAGGTGGAATCATAATGGCGAAAATTGTGGTAATCGGAAGCGCGTCGATGGACTTGGTGGTCACCTCCACCAAGCGCCCCGGCGCGGGAGAGACGGTGCTTGGCGACAGCTTTAAGACGGTACCCGGAGGGAAGGGAGCCAACCAGGCCGTCGCGGCGGCGAGACTGGGCGCAGAGGTGACGATGATTGGCTGTGTAGGCGATGACTCCTTCGGCGAAACGATTTTGAGTAATTTGCAGTCGAATGGCGTTGTTACGAACCATGTGGAACCGGTTACAGGTATGGAAAGCGGAACCGCACACATCATTTTGGCAGAGGGAGACAACAGCATCGTGGTGGTGAAGGCTGCCAACGATCGGATCACCCCGGATTATGTTGATCAGGCAGCAGAAGTGATCAAGGCCGCGGATATCGTGTTGATTCAGCAGGAGATTCCGGAAGAAACGGTGGTGCACGTGAGTGAGTTATGCGCGAATTATCAGGTGCCATTGATGCTGAACCCGGCTCCTGCCCGCCCGGTGCCGAGCGTTGTTATTGAACGGGCGGCATACATTACGCCAAACGAGCACGAAGCGGCTATCCTATTCGGAGATGAGCCATTAGGCGACGTGCTGCGCCGTTATCCGAACAAACTGATCGTGACGGAAGGCAAGCGGGGCGTTCGTTATTTCGACGGCAACGAAGAGGTTGTGGTTCCCGGCTACAAGGTTGATGCCGTGGACACGACGGGAGCCGGCGATACCTTCAACGGTGCCTTTGCCGTGGCTCTGTCCGAAGGCATGGGCATTGCCGACAGCCTGAGATTTGCGAACCGCGCAGCTTCCTTGTCGGTCATGAAGTTCGGAGCGCAGGGCGGAATGCCGTCTCGCCTCGAAGTGGAAGGGAGTCTTTGATCATGAAGAAGAACGGCATGCTGAACAGTCACATCGCGAAAGTGCTGGCAGATCTGGGACACACCGATACCATCGTTGTTGGCGACGTGGGCCTTCCGATTCCTCCCGGCGTTCCCAAGATTGACTTGGCATTAACGCTGGGGACGCCAAGCTTTACCGAGGTGGTGAATGCGATTGCCAATGATATGGTGATTGAAAAAATCGTCATTGCTGAAGAAATGAAGCTTGATAATAAGGAAACACTGCACTATATACAGGAGAACTTTCACGGTTGCGAGATCGAGGCCTGCTCGCATGAGCAGTTCAAGGCACGGACGCGAAACGCCAAGGCGGTTATCCGTACAGGCGAAGCCAAGCCCTACGCGAACTGCATTTTGCAGGCCGGTGTTCATTTCGGTTAAAAAGGAGGAAGCACCATGAACATTGAGATGACGAACATCCATAAATCTTTTAGCACGAACCGGGTGCTGGCAGGTGTGGACTTTGATCTCCGGGAAGGAGAGGTCCATGCTCTGATGGGAGAGAACGGCGCGGGTAAATCGACGCTGATGAATATATTAACCGGTCTTCACAGCCGGGATGAAGGCAAGATTGTCATCGACGGTAAGGAAACCTATTTTGCTAATCCGAAGGAAGCGGAAGAGAAAGGCGTTGCCTTCATCCATCAGGAGCTTAACATCTGGCCGGAGATGACGGTTCTGGATAACTTGTTTATCGGCAAGGAGATGACGTCCGGCCTCGGTTTCCTCAATATGAAACAAATGAAGGCGCTTGCGAAGGAACAGTTCGATAAATTAGCGGTGACGATACCATTGACGCAGGAGGCGGGAGAATGCTCCGTCGGACAGCAGCAGATGATTGAGATCGCCAAAGCGCTCATGACCAAAGCGAAAGTCATTATTATGGACGAGCCGACGGCGGCGCTGACCGAAAGGGAAATCGAGAAGCTGTTTGATGTCATCCGTTCATTGAAAAAACAAGGCGTATCCATCGTCTACATTTCCCACCGGATGGAGGAAATTTTTACGATCTGCGACCGAATCACGGTCATGCGGGATGGGAAATCCGTTGATACCAAAGCCATTCCGGACACGAATTTTGACGAAGTTGTCAAAAAGATGGTCGGACGGGAGCTGACCGAGCGATATCCCGCACGACATCCATCTCCGGGCGAACCGGTGCTGGAAGTGAAAAATATGACGGGCAAGGGCCGGTTCGAGAATGTGAGTTTCTCGGTTCGTGCCGGCGAGATCGTAGGCGTGTCCGGTTTGATGGGCGCGGGACGCACCGAGATGATGCGAGCGATATTCGGATTGGACCCGCTGGATAGCGGCGAAATCTGGGTGCGCGGAAAGAAAGTTTCGATCAAGAAGCCGGATGATGCCGTGAAACACGGTATTGGATTCATAACAGAGGACCGCAAGGATGAAGGGTTGGTCCTGGATTTCTCGGTCCGTGAAAATATGGCGCTGCCCAATCTGTTCAGCTTCTCATCCAGAGGGTTTATCTCCGGGAAGAAGGAGCAGGATTTCGTGGACACGTTGACGAAGCGGCTGCAGATTAAAACCCATTCCTCCGAGACGCAGGCACGCAATCTGTCGGGCGGTAACCAGCAGAAGGTCGTAATCGCCAAGTGGATCGGCATTGGACCGAGCGTGCTCATCCTGGACGAGCCCACACGCGGCGTGGACGTTGGGGCGAAGCGGGAAATTTACCAGCTGATGAATGAGCTGACCGAACGCGGCGTGGCGATCCTGATGGTTTCGTCGGAGCTGCCGGAGGTGCTCGGGATGAGCGACCGGATTCTGGTTGTTCACGAAGGCAGAATTTCCGGTGAATTGGATCGCGAACAAGCCACGCAGGAACACATCATGACTCTAGCTACAGGAGGTCAGTAATATGACAACTATTAACGATGCCAAGGCGGAAAAAGGGTTTAAGGTATCAGGTTTGACGCAAAAGCTCGGTCCGCTGCTCGGACTGATCATTCTGATCGTTATCGTATCCGTTCTGAATCCAAGCTTCTTGGAACCGCTTAACATTCTGAACCTGCTGCGTCAGGTATCGATTAACGCATTAATTGCATTCGGTATGACGTTTGTTATCCTGACAGGCGGCATTGACCTGTCGGTCGGTTCGATTCTCGCACTCTCCAGCGCATTTGTCGCCAATATGATGGTGGCCGGGTTTGACCCGATCCTATCGATCATCATCGGCGTTGCGCTTGGCGGTGTCATGGGGATGATCAACGGTCTCATGATTACCAAAGGGAAAATGGCGCCGTTTATCGCCACTTTGGCTACCATGACGATATTCCGAGGACTTACGCTGGTCTATACGAACGGTAACCCGATTACGGGTCTCGGCGACAGCCTTGCATTCCAATTGTTCGGCCGCGGTTACCTGCTTGGTATTCCGGTACCTGCCATTACGATGATCATCACGTTTGCCGTGCTGTGGGTCATCCTGCATAAAACGTCGTTTGGCCGCAAGACCTATGCCATCGGCGGTAACGAAAAAGCATCGCTAGTATCCGGTATTAAAGTACCGCGCGTGAAAATTATGATCTACTCCTTGGCAGGGATGCTGTCCGCGCTTGCCGGCGCGATTCTAACCTCTCGTTTGAATTCCGCACAGCCGACAGCAGGGACGTCCTATGAATTGGATGCCATCGCAGCCGTTGTTCTGGGCGGTACAAGCCTGACCGGCGGTCGCGGCCGGATCGTCGGTACGTTAATCGGTGTGCTGATCATTGGCATACTGAACAACGGACTCAACCTGCTCGGCGTGAACTCTTTCTATCAGATGGTTGTCAAAGGCGTCGTGATTGCGATTGCCGTACTGCTCGACCGTAGAAAATCGGCTTAAGGGGGAGAATGAACGATGAAAAAAACAACTTTGCTGCTCGTATCACTTATGCTGATCTTCATAACAGGCTGTTCGCTGGAGCCGCCGGAATGGGCGAAGCCCAAGGCTAGCGGAGATATAAAAGACATCAAAATCGGTCTTTCCATCTCGACCTTGAATAACCCGTTCTTTGTCTCCTTGAAGGATGGCGTCGTCGCCGAAGCGGCGAAGCAGGGAATGGAAGTCGTTGTCGTTGACGCACAGAACGACTCGGCTAAGCAGAGCAATGACGTCGACGACTTGATTCAGCAGGGCGTCAACGCACTGTTGATTAACCCGACGGATTCGTCTGCGATTTCAACCGTGGTGCAAACGGCGAATAGCTTGGGCATTCCGGTCATTACACTCGACCGCTCGGCGGATCAAGGTGAGGTCGCTGCGCTGGTTGCCTCCGATAACGTCAAAGGCGGTCAGATGGCAGCCGAGTATATCGTGGAACAACTGGGCAAAGATACGAAGGTCATTGAGCTCGAAGGCGTTCCGGGCGCTTCCGCGACGCGTGAACGCGGCAAGGGTTTCCATGATATCGCAGATGAGCAGTTGAACGTGGTCGCGAAGCAAGCAGCGGATTTTGACCGGACAAAGGGTCTTACCGTGACGGAAAATCTGCTGCAGGGCAATCCGGATGCCAAAGCGATATTTGCCCATAATGACGAGATGGCCCTGGGCGCAATCGAAGCGATCCAAAGCTCGGGCAAAGACATCATGGTCATCGGCTTTGACGGTAATGACGATGCGCTGAAGTCCATCGAAGCCGGCAACCTGACGGCCACGGTAGCCCAGCAGCCGGAGCTGATCGGTCAGCTCGCTGTCGGCGCAGCCAAGGACGTGCTGCAGGGCAAAGAGGTGGAAGCGAATATCGCTGCACCGCTGAAACTGGTTGTGAAGGAGTAATCTGGCGGGATGAAGGAGCGTTACCTTATGCGATAGAAGCAGGGTAACGCTTTTTTTTTGCCATCCTGATCATTCCATCCCGGGCTGCGAAGTAACTCACAGCCTTGCGATGACAGCAGGAATACAATATCGTAAAAGGGAACAGTTATTTCGCATATGATATGATAATGGTTGTGTATGCGTTTACTGCTTAGATGTGAAAAAGGAGCTATGTAACTATGACAATGGAGAAAAGAAAACATGCGATTGTGATCGTAGGTTATGGCGGAATGGGCAGCTACCATGCCAAGCTGATTAAGGACAATGCATTTCTCGAGGTTACGGGTACCTACGATATTTTGAAAGATCGCCGGGAAGTGTCCCAGCAGGACGGGTATCCTGCCTACGAGAGTTATGAGCAGGTATTAAACGATGCTGCGGTTGACGTGGTGCTCATTGCTACACCTAATGATGTGCACAAGGAATTGGCACTTCAGGCGTTTAAAGCCGGCAAGCATGTTATCTGCGAGAAGCCGGTGACATTGTCCGTCAGTGACTTCAAAGAGATGGTGTCTGCAGCCGATGCTGCTGGCCGGGTGCTGATGGTTCATCAGAACCGCCGCTGGGACGAGGACTTCCTGACGATTAAGCAAATGTATAACGAGAAGACAATTGGCGATTTGTTCCGTATCGAATCCAGGGTACACGGGGCGAACGGCATTCCGGGCGACTGGCGCCATCTGGAAGCCCACGGCGGCGGCATGCTGCTGGACTGGGGCGTGCATTTGCTGGACCAGATCCTGTTCATGGTGGACAGCCGGATGACCAGCCTGAGCAGCCGCTTAAGCTTTATTTTGGGCGATGAGGTGGATGACGGCTTTGAGTCGGTTATCGAATTCGAGAACGGCGTATCGGTTCTGATTGAAGTGGGGACGACGAACTTCATTACGCTGCCACGCTGGTACGTCAAAGGAACCGAGGGAACCGGTATTATTGAGGATTGGTCGTTAAACGGAAGAATCGTTACCCGGAACCAGGATGCCGTGAAAGTGGAGCCGAAGCCGATTCAAGCCGGGGTAGGCTTGACCAAAACGATGGCGCCTCCTTCCGAAGAAGCTACCATTACGGGAGCTCTGCCGGAGCCATACCGTCAATCCAGCAGCTTCTTCGATAACTTTGCGGCCGTGATCCAAGGCGAGGCTGAACCGATTGTGAAGAACGAGGAAGTGCTGCGCGTCCTGAACCTGATCGAAGCGGTGTTTGAATCGGCCCGAACGGGAGCAACGCTCAAGGATTTCGATATTTACCCTGCGTAATCTATACAGATTTGCACTTATTATTATAGAAAAAGTACCGCGTCCGCCAAGCGAATTAGGCTTGAGGCTGCGGTACTTTTTATTTTTCATGTTGTGGTTGCTGACAGCTCATTCGCGAAACTCGTCGAGCGTGTAATGTTATTTCGCATGATCGACCTTTCCGGAACTCCCGGCTTGCAGCACCCGTCTGTAATCGCTGGGCGCCCAGCCCGTATCCTGCTTGAACAGCTTCGAGAAATAGGAATAGTTGGCGTACCCCACCTTAGCCGCAATCTGGTACACCGACAATGGAGTCGTCTCCAGCAGATGCTTGGCTGCCTTGATGCGGGACTGAATGATGTAAGTACCCAAAGAGACGCCCGTCTCTTTCTTGAACACGCGGGCCAAATAATCCGGGTTAAGATAGACGATTTCCGCCAGGCTCGTTCGCGTCAGCTCATCCCCGTAATGGCTTTGAATATAATGCTTGATCTCCTCCACCACCGTATGCGAATGGTCGGCGTAGGCATGATATTCTGCTGCCGTGCTGACGAGATATTCCATATATTTCTCCATATCTTCAATCGAGTTCAAGGATTGCAGGAACAGCTGGTCATTGGTTTTGCCGGTATACAGCTTATGTGCCTGGATCTCTTTGCCCTTCAGATAGGAATACACCAGCTGCACGATATCCAAGCGGAACAGACGCAGCACCGAGGCGTTGTAGACGCCATTCTTGGCTAGGTTTTGCAAGTATTTGCGGGTTTCTCCCAGAAACCCAGCCGGATTGTTACCGCTGAGAAGCGCTTCCCAGTCTTGCAGCGGCGGAGGGGCGTACGCGGTTTCTTGCAGGGAATGGTGTTCCAGAAAAACAATCTGATTCCGCTTTTTGATCATATCCTCATTCATTTGTAGCAGAATCCGAATGGACTTGTTGATTTCCTCCAAAGCCACCGAAATCGATACGCTGCAGCAAGCATCGCTCCGGAGAAATTGATTGGCTTTGTCAATGAACGAAGTGCAGATGGATTCAATGACCCCGGTATCCGGAGGATGATTCCATTTCAGCATGACCATCCAATTGTAATCCCTATATTCCATAGCGGCTTCAACCGTGAAGAGCGGGTCCTGGAACAATTCGGACAGCACGTTGAGAAATGCATAGTCAAACAGGTCTTTGTCTTCTTTGCCCAAACTTTTATCATGCGGAAAAATGGTGATGAGCACAGGAAGAAATAGATCCGACAACTCATAGGACAGGTTCTGTTCCGCGATATATCCTGCGATGGCGACCCGGTCCGAAGAAGCTTTCCTTTCCTTTATCAGCTTGCTCCAAAAATGCTCCTGGAGCTTTTTTTGATTTTTTTTCCACAGCTGCCCGTCTTGTATCGCTTCCTGATCGCTTTGCTGTTCCTTTGCTTTATAGGCAGCCTTGGAAATGATGAGGCTAAGCTTATCGAATTCAATCGGCTTCAGGAAATAGTCAAAGCTTTGCAGCTCAATAGCCTTCTGCGCATAATTGAAATCAGCGTAATTGGTCAGGAAGATCGTCTGAATGCTGTATTGTTCCTCGCGTATCCAGGCGAGAAGCTCCAGCCCGCTGCCTTGCGGCATTTCGATATCGCAGATGAGGATCTGGACCGAATGCTGCTGCAGTATATCCCTTGCCTGTGCAACGCTGTAAGCGGTATGGACCTGTTCGATCGAGAGGGCTTTCCAATCGATTTTCTTCTCCAGTGCGGCCACGACAAAATAATCATCATCAACCAGCAATACGTTCATTGAATTTCTCCTCTCCATTCCTGCACGGATTGTGGAAGCGTTAATATGACGCAAGCGCCGCCCTCTTCTCGATTTGAAAATTCCACATGTGCCCTGCGATGATAGAGCAGCTCCAGCCGCTGAAGGGTGTTCATGATCCCGATGTGTTTCCCTTCGCTTTGATCCAGCGGCTTACCGTTTGCCAGCTTATCCAATACGTCTTCCGGAAAGCCGGGGCCGGTATCGGAGATCCGGATGACCGCGTAAGGCTTATCGTCCTCCACCTGCAAGCTGACGGTCAGGCGAATTTGCAGCACCTGATCTCTGGATACGGCGTATTTCACCGCGTTTTCAATAAAGGTCTGGAGCACCAGAGGGGGGATCGTGAGGCCGGCAAGCTCTTGTTCAAACCCGATATGATAAGAAAAGGCATCGCGGTAGCGGTGCTTCTGAATCTCCAGGTAAATCCGGACATGCTCGATCTCGTCCGCAAGCCGCACGAGGTTATCGCCGCTTTGAAAGATGTAACGAAAATATTTGGATGTGGACAGCGACATATATTCGATTTCCTTAAACATCTGCATTTGCGCCATGCTGTAGATGTTCGTCAGGCAGTTCAGGAAAAAATGGGGGTTGATCTGCAGCTTCATATAATCCAGCTGGATTCTTTGCTTCTCCAGCTCCTGCTCGTAGATATCGATTTTAAACTTCTTGATCTGTTCGATCAGGTGTTTGAATTGGGAGTTGACCTGCTCGAGCTCGATGATCTCGCTGCTCATGAAATCCAAATTTTCGCTATCCTCATGGATGCGCCTTACGTTTTCCGAGAAATTCTGAATCGGCTTTAACACCTTCTTCTTGAAATACAGCATAACCACGCTGAGCGTGCACGTCAGTATAACAAACAGCAGCATAATGAGGAGTTGGGCGATCATGATGGTCTCAAATACGCCGAATTGAATGACCAGCTGCACGTTGAAGGAGGCGTTCGAGAATCCCTCAGTGACCGTTGTCCGCGGTTGTGACAAGCTAAAGGGGGAAGCTTTGGCAGCTTCGACCTTGGCCCCCAGCTCGCCGGTACCGGCACTCGAAAGGGCTGCCCCTTGATCATCCACAAGAGAAACGTAACCGTCCTCGCCCAAATCCAGCTGTTGGAGCGGCCGGATCAGATCGTCAGCGGAGATGAGGCAGATCAGATACCGGTTATGGTAAGGGACGATGTTGATGATGTAATGCGTGTCCTGAACAAGGATCGGATTCCAGTTGGAGTAGAACGTTTCGTATACGTTTTTGGAATCCGTGAGGGAGACGATCTGTTCCTTTAGCTCCAGGAACTCCGTATACGATAGGGACATGGGCGCATAGTTCTGGAAAAAATCCTGCTCTTTTAAATAGAAGAAGAAGTTGTATTCTTGGCCGTAGTTTTTTTGAAGCTCGTTGAACCGTTTATGCACTCTTTCGCTCGACTTGATGTAATCCACGTAGTCTGTGCCGAGGGTATCCATGATCTTGATGCTCTCATCATTCGCCAGCGTCCAGCCCATATAGTGGTTGATGTAGGAGAAGTCATGATTGATCTGCCTGATATACAGATTCGCCGTATCCTGCAAATATCGAGTCGATTGCTGCTTCACGATGAAGATGGAAGCGAAGCTGATCACGAGATCCACCACGAGGGCAAAAATCGAGATAAAGAGCATGATTTTCACATAGTGACGGATGGGATAAGGCTTGTTATTGAGTGCTTTAACCATAGGGATGCCGTGTTTCCTTTCAATTCGCCTGTACATGTAAGCGTTTTAATAGTGGTACTGATCATTATAAATGGAAAAGACGAAAAAAACAGGAGCGAACGAGAGCGCATTTTCCATAAAGTCCGGATACCACATCGTAAAGTCCGGATAATAGCATGCTTTGCATGGGGACTCGAGGATTCCTTGAACTGGAACAAGGCGAAGGTCCGAATAGGACATCATGAGGTCCAAATAACGATTCCGGAGCGAAGTATACTGAAATTGCTTACGTGACATACCGGATTCACGACGACGAGTACAGAAAGGGGAATCGATTTGAAAGCAGGCCAACTGAATAGAACCACACACCCAACCCTCGGGCGGATCAGAAAAAATTGGGGCCTGTATTTGCTGCTGCTGCCTGCGGTAGTGCTGGTTTTGTTGTTTTCTTACGTACCGATGTACGGGATCTTGATCGCATTCAAGGATTACAGTCCCGCTCTCGGGATTATGGACAGCCCCTGGGCAGGCCTGAAGTATTTCGAGAAGTTTTTTAACTCCTATCAATTCTCGTCAACCATTACCAATACGCTGGTCATCAGCTTATACAGCGTGGCGACATTCCCGATTCCGATCATGCTTGCCTTGATGGTCAATCAAATGCGCCAGAATGGGTTCAAGCGCTTCTTCCAGACCGTAACCTATATGCCGCATTTTATATCCACGGTCGTGATGGTGGGACTCATGCTGATTCTGTTCTCGCCGGGCTCGGGATTGATCGGGAATATCTTCCGGCTCTTCGGTGCACAAGCGCCGAACCTGATGGGATCGGCCGGCTTGTTCAGCAGCGTGTATGTATGGTCGGACGTGTGGCAGCATACGGGCTGGGACAGCATTATCTATATCGCGGCTTTATCTGCGGTGAGCCCCAGCTTGTACGAAGCGGCCACGATGGACGGGGCAAGCCGGTGGCAGAAAATCCGGTTTATCGATATTCCGATGCTGATGCCTACGGTCGTGACCTTGCTTATATTGCGGATCGGCAGCTTGCTTGGCGTCGGCTTCGAGAAGGTTTACCTTATGCAAAACAGTCTCAATATTACCTCCAGTGAGGTCATCTCCACGTATGTGTACAAAATCGGGATGCTGAGCAGCCAATACAGCTTCTCGTCGGCCATCAATTTGTTTAATACGGTCATTAATTTTGCTCTGTTGATTCTGGTCAACCAGATTTCGAAAAAATACAGCGAAAACAGTTTGTGGTAACGCAAGAGAGGAAGGGTTCTATGGGTGTAGTGGAAGTAAGAGAGAAGACGGCGCCGCGGCAGAGGAATACCCGATCTTCCGACAAGGTGCTGGAAATCGGCCTGTATGTATTCGCTGTCTTGATGCTGATCGTGTTAATTTATCCGCTGTACTTCATCATCATCGCTTCGTTCAGCGAGCCGGCGGCGGTTGCGAATGGACAGGTATGGCTGTGGCCTAAGGAATTTACGCTGGCAGGCTATCAAGAATTGCTGAAGCACTCTAATATATGGATTGGGTACCGAAATACGATTGTGTATACGATTGTGGGTACCGCCATCGGCTTGGTGGTTAACATATCCGCAGCTTACGCGCTTTCGCGCAAAGACCTCGTGGGCCGCAAGTATATATCGCTGCTCTTTATTTTTACGATGTTCTTTAACGGCGGTTTGATTCCGACCTTTATGACGATCCGCGATTTCCAGCTGTACGATACGTTTCTGGTCATGGTGCTGCCGTTCTCGGTTGCCGCCTTCAACATCATTGTGGCGCGGACTTTTTTCCAAAGCAGCATTCCGGAGGATTTATGGGAGGCGGCGCAGCTCGATGGCTGCGGAAATCTGAGATATTTCGTGACTATCGTGATTCCGCTCTCGAAAGCGGTCATCTCGGTCATCGCCTTGTGGACGGCCGTGGGTCACTGGAATTCCTATTTCAATGCCCTGATCTATTTAAAAGATACGAACCTGTACCCCTTACAGCTCATCCTGCGAAATATTCTGGTCACCAACCAGATGCAGTCCGCCATGGGTACCGGAGAAGCCGCGGCCATCGCGCTGCGACTGGCCAATATTATGCGCTACGCGGTCATTATCGTCGCAACGGTGCCGATCATGTGCATCTACCCGTTTGTACAGAAGTATTTCAATCAGGGGGTGATGATCGGAGCCGTGAAGTCGTAACACCGATGAATTTATGAAAAATAAGTATTGGGGGAATGGTTGAATGGGAACAAACAATGTAAAGAGGAAGCACCGCCTGAAGCTGGCTGCCGTCATCATGTTGGCCGCAATCCTGCTGCTGAATCTGGCGGGCTGCAGCGGCGGCAAGAAGGAGGACGCCAATTCGGATGCCGAAGCCGCTTTTAACATAGAAGGCCTGCCGATCGTGAATGAGCCGATTACGCTGGACGTGCTGACCGTTCGCTGGGGCAATATGGGAGATACGTTCCTCCAGAACCAGTGGCTCAAGGATTTGGAGAAGGAGACCAACGTCAAAATCAATTGGCAGATCATGTCCTCCAATGATTGGGGCGAGCAAAAATCGATCATGCTGGCGAGCGGTACGCTGCCGGATATCATTTTCGGCGATATCGTGTTCAGCGATTCCGACATCGTGAACAACCTGTCGTATTTCCGCCCGCTGGACGACTACATCGATCAATACATGCCGAACCTGAAGGCGGCGCTGGAAGAAACGCCAGAAATGAAAAAGATGAGCACATTCCCGGACGGGAAAATCTACTCCTTGCCGGCGCGGCTGCCGTCAAGGCCGAAAGCATCGATTCAGCCGATCATCAACAAAGCCTGGCTGGATCAGCTCGGACTGGAAGTACCGGACAACACGGACGAGTTGTATAACGTATTTAAAGCGTTCAAAGAAGGAGATCCGAACGGCAATGGCAAGGCTGACGAAATTCCGGTCAGCGGATCGGGGAACATCAGCATTGATCTGTTGAATCCGTTCGGCATCACGGACATCAACGGAAACAGCATGATGGTTATCGATAACGAGCCCGTGTTCTACCCGGTGACGGAGAATTACAAGGAAGCGATTAAGTGGGCGCATAAGCTGTACGCCGAAGGCCTCATAGACCAGGAGATCTTCACACAGGACAGCACCATGTCCACGGCGAAGCATCAGAATCCGGATGCGGCGCTGATCGGTTTCTCCAACCAATGGGTACCGGACGCCGTATTCGGGAAATGGAAGGATCAATACATTGCGATTCCGTCCATTGCCGGACCTGACGGAAAAAGGTACCAGGGCGGCGAGCCTCAGGGCATGAGCCTGCGAAGAAACGAGTTCCTCATTACCACGTCGAACAAATATCCGGAAATTTCGGCGCGCTGGGCGGATCAGTTCTACACCAATGAAGCGAGCATTCAGAATTTCTGGGGAGCCATCGGCACGGTGATTCAGAAGAACGACGACGGAACATTTACGCTCATGAGTCCGCCGGAGGGAACGAGTGCGGATGCTTGGTACTGGGAGCAATCCGTAAGGGATTTCGGTCCCAAGTACGTAAGCCCGAGCTTCGAGAAAAACATCATACTGGATGAGACCACGGGCGACGGCTTGAAGCTGGTCATCGACAAGCTGGGCAGCGATTACGTAACGACGCCGTTCCCGAACGTGATGTACAGCGCCGAAGAATTCCAGGAGCTGCCTACGCTGACAACGGATATCGATGGTTATGTCGGCACGACCCGCGCAAAATGGATATCCGAAGGCAACATCGATGCGGAATGGGATGCGTACGTCAAGAAGCTGAACGATATGGGCCTTGAGCGGCTGGTACAGATCCGCAAGGAAGCCTATCAGCGGTATATCAGCGTCAAATAAGGATTTGACGGCAAATCGTCAGGAGCTGCCCCGCAGAACGAAATGCTGCGGGGCAGCGTGATTTTGAGGGAATGGAGTTTGACTTGAATTCAATAGGTTTTAGAGTATCAGACTTCAACGAAGAAGGCGGAATTGTTTTGGAGAAGCGAAGCGTTCCCTGAAAGCTTTCCATCGGAAAGCTCGCAACGAAAGCATATGCTATCCCCGGATTTCAACATATAACAAAACGCAAAAAAATCTGGGGGCAACAGGGATCGTAAGTATGATCCGCATTCGAAGTGATGAATAAGCTTTAATTGAATCGAATTCTAGGGAACTCAGGAGGCAGCAATCATGGGAAACATCAAAGTCACGGTATGGAATGAATACCGGCATGAGAGACATAATGAACAGGTGGCCGGCATATATCCGAATGGGATTCATCGTGCGATAGCGGATCATCTCGAACAGGTGGAAGGTTTGGAAGTAGCGACTGCCGTACTGGATGAGCCGGATCACGGCTTAACCGAAGCGCGATTGGCGAACACGGATGTGCTGCTGTGGTGGGGACATTTGGCCCATGACGAGGTCCGGGATGACATTGTGGAGAAGGTTCGGCAGCGCGTGCTGGACGGCATGGGATTGATCGTTCTGCACTCCGGCCATGGCTCCAAAATCTTCTCCCGGCTCCTTGGCACGAACACCGGGATGCTGAAGTGGCGCGACGATGGCGAGATCGAGCGTTTATGGGTCGTTGAGCCGGGCCATCCGATTGCGCAGGGACTGGGTGAATATATTGAGATTCCGCGGGAAGAAATGTATGGAGAGCGGTTCGAAATCCCGGCGCCGGATGAGCTGGTGTTCATCTCCTGGTTTGAAGGCGGCGAAGTGTTCCGCAGCGGCTGTTGTTACAGGCGCGGCAGAGGGAAGCTGTTTTATTTCCGGCCGGGCCACGAAATGTTCCCGGTCTACCATCAGCCCGAAATTCTGCAGGTCATTGCCAATGGCGTGTTCTGGGCTGCTCCTGTGAAAGGGGCCAAATCGGCTTATGGACGGGTGGCGCCTATCGCCCCTGTCGTTCAGTCCTAGTGAGAGACTAATATAAGGAGTGTTCTATGATGAATAAATTTCGAATCGGCTTAATTGGTTTGGGCGGGATGGCGCAGGAGCATATCCGCTGGATGAATGAAGAGAAAATCTATCAGTTCGTGGCTGTGAGCGACGTCAATGGCGAAGCCGTGGCCAGGGTAGGCGATCAGCTGGGGATCGAGGACGGCAAACGCTATGCGGATTTCAAAGATTTGATAGAAGATCCTGACGTGGATGCTGTCATTTCGGTTACGCCCAACAACGTGCACGCCGATATCATCCGTGCATGCTTGCAAGCGGGTAAGCCTTTCTTGGCGGAAAAGCCATTTACGCGCGTCTTTGAAGAGGCCATCTCCTTGCTGGAGCTGTATGAGAAGCAGCCCGTTCCAGCCATGATCGGGTTTACGTACCGTTATACGCCCGCTTTTCGTTATGCCAGGGAACTCATTCGTACAGGCAAACTGGGGACGATCCGTCATTTCTCCATTCAGTATTTGCAGGGGTTTGGCGTGCCGAACCAGCAGGTTCCCTACATGTGGAGATACAACAAAGCCATCACCGGGACGGGGACACTGGGAGATCTCGGTTCGCATATGATTGATATGGCCCGTTTTCTGTTTGGAGAGTTTGAAGAAATCACGGCCCAGTTACATACCATCATCCCGGAACGTCGTGACCCGGTGACGGGAGCGATGGCCAAGATCGAAGTCGATGATTTTGCCAGCTTTCAGGCACGGATGGCGGATGGCATGATGGGCGTGTTCCAGACATCACGCAATGCGTTCGGTTCAGGCAATCAGCATGAGGTGTCCATTTACGGCGACCATGGCACCGCCCACGCCAGCACGTTGGATCCGGAACGGGTGGTTTGGATTCGCGAAGAAGAGCCCGGACAGCTCGCCAGAACGACAATGGAAGTGCCGCAGCATTGCAAAGTCAAGCAGTATGCCGATTTTGCCGCGATATTGCGGGGAGCGCCTGCCGACGGAGTCCCCGGGTTTATGGACGGATACCGGAATCAAGAAGTGCTGGACGCGGTCGTCAGATCAAACGAGACCAAAACGGTGGTAGAGCTTGGTAAATCCATCGGCCAACGGATCCAGAGCTTGTCATAACGTCTTGCCCATCCAGATATACAGTGCCATCAAACTGAACAGAAACAGGCAGAAGTTGACGCCTACAAACAATCCGCGGAGCACAGGCGAGCGGTGGAACTGAAAAGGAGTACGGAGGTCTCCCGTGCCTTCGATCAGGAACAGGATCAGCACCGTGTGAATGATCGTATGGCCGATGACTTCTTTGTAACCGAATACAAGGCTTGTCATAACAAAAATGCAGGATACCAGCAGCGCCGTGAACCGGTTCATGATGCCTACGATGAACGCCCATGCCAGCCCGATTTCGATAAAAGCGCTAATCATGACAAAATGCTCAATGGTAAAACCGAAGGTAGGAAGTCCATAGCTGCCCATAACCGTGCAGGCGAGCTCGGGAATGGTCAGCTTTTCCATGGCAAGCCAAGCGAGGGACATGCCTGTGCATATATACATGACCGGGGCTGCCGTTCTTTTTATAGGAGTGCCGCACACAAACAGATAATACACAATGCCAAGATAGATCAAATAATCGATGGAATGAAACATACCGTAGGACAAGGAGGCTTGGATATAAAGCAAGAATAGGATGGCGCCGCTCAACGGCAAGGTGCGTTTATAGAGCAGGCACGCTGCGGCTGCGGAGAGGCCGAGGATAATCCACATGGAATTGGTTCGGAATTCGGGTGCGAGGTACGAGCCGCTCAGAAGCTGCAGCACCAGCCCGATAGCCAGCCCAAAACGCAGAATCACCTCGGTATGGGGCCTCAACCTGTGCAGCCATCCGTGGATTCGCACGACGGGACGCATCTTTCCCAAGGGATCGTGAAATGCGCATGTGAGCAATAAGATCAACAATGTAAACGCTAACCAAAACAGGAATGTCAGTGTAACGACGCGAGGAAAAGGCAGGGGGACCCATTCAAAGTTATCCGTAAACCATTTGACATGAATATAGATGTTGCTAAACTTGGAGAAATGCATTACCATTCAATCAGTTCCTCCCTTAACCAACTCTAGTTACCTATCCAAGATAATACAATATTAGATGAAAAAGTATATTATCGGATGAATATATCCCCCCATTTTGAAAATATTATCCCTTAAAAGCGTTCATAGGCAGCGGTTGACTTTATAGTCATAGCGTCACCAAACAAGCCGATCCACCCGGATCGGCTTGTTTTTATGTCCCATGTTAGGGGTTCTTTTTACTGCTGAATGCGGCTTAAAGACAGGCTCAACCCGGCTAAGGAAGCTGTGTTCCGGCAGCGTAACGTTCAATGGTTTCATAAGGCAGATGATCGGTAATCAGACGACCGTAATGCGCGATCCGTATGATGCCGTCCTCGTCCAATACAAACTCTGCGGGAATCCGATTGAAATTTGAACCTTCTTCCGGCGTCAGCTTGAAACCTGCCGCTTCGGCTTCATCCGTATATTGATGCACATTCGGTTGAGCCAAGGTAGCTTGTGTCTTGGCTGCCGAAGTCTCCACTCCATAGAGCGTGTAGAGCTCCGCATTCGGATCGGCAATAAGAGGAAACGGAGTATTCTGCTGACCAACATGCTGATGAAGCGCAACTTCCGGTGATTCGAATACGCAAATGACATCGAGATGATACTGCTGCCACTGAGGATATCGTTGAATAAACTGGTGCACCCTCAGATTGCACAGTGCGCAGGCTGCGTTACGGAAAAAAGCGAGAAGTAATTTACGTTCGCGATAGGTTTCCAGCGAAATCATATTTCCATGTTGATCTACCCTTTGGAATAATGGAGCATATTCTCCGGGTTGAAGCACGTTGTTCATGTTGGATTTCCTCCTGGGTTAACGGTATATAGGCGTGAGGCCTATTACCAATGTAGCAGGGAGGACTTTATTGCTCTGTGACTAGGTCACATAGCCGTTTCTGTTAGACAGCCCCGGTTTATAATTTTCACCCAGCCTCTTCCTGTTTCCAGCCATCCTTTCTTTTGGAAATGGCCCAGCGCACGGGAGACGACCTCTCTAACGGAGCCGATGTCATCGGCAAGCTCTTGGTGGGTTGTGTGCACTAGCGGATGTTCATCCGAGGTGACGCGCAGCAGTGTTCTGGCAAGGCGCTGCTCCAGCGGCAATGACTGTCTCTCCTGCAGCAGGTTTGCCATCCGCAGCGTTCCATCAAGCAGCCCGCCAAAAATAGCGCTACGGATAGGTTCGTATACCTGCAGCCAGCGGAGAAAGCAGCTTTTCAGTACATACAGCACCTCTACCTCGGACTCGGCAATGAGGGTGCCGGGATAATCCTGCCCGCTTAGCCCGCTAAGTACGAGGAGCGAACAGACTTCACCGGCTGATAGGATGTTTAACACTGATTCGTTGCCATTCTCGTTGATAATCGTGATCCGGGCCGATCCGCTGATCAGGAACATGCCATACATCGCGGCATCCTCTCGATGAAAGATTCTCGATTTGGCTTCAAAATGTTTGGTAAAAGCATTAGCTTGAATCCATTCTTCGGGGGGGACAACTTTTAAATAAGGGAAAATGTCGGTTATCTGCTTGTCATTCAGTTCAGGCTTCATGGTTGGTTTCCGCCTTTCGTTTATCATGCACGGACATGTGAAACTGCTATTCTATATAGTTAACATTTCGGGCTGACTAAGTACAAGGAAATTTATCTGGATTTCATGGGAGAAGAACGCCTTTAACGACGGTTTGCTATAATGATGTGAGTGAGCGGTTTAAGTCAGGGAGAAGGGTGAAGAAGATGAATGAAGCAGAATACATAAGGGATACACCCACGAAGATCAGGAAGGGCCAAGGAGCGGTACTCATGCTGCAGGGCACCGCTTCGGATGTAGGCAAAAGCATCGTAACGACAGCGCTATGCCGCATATTTCTACAGGATGGTTATCGCACGGCTCCATACAAATCGCAAAATATGGCGCTTAATTCCTACGTGACGCCGGATGGGAAAGAGATCGGCAGAGCACAGGGCGTACAGGCTGAAGCCTGCGGCATTGCCGCAACAACGGACATGAATCCGATCCTGATCAAGCCGATAAAGGACATGTTTTCGCAAATTGTGATCCACGGCGTGCCCCAAATGCAGATGAGTGCGATGGATTACCGGACACAGTTCCTGCCGAAGGCCAAAGAGATTGTGTTGGATGCACTGGATCGACTACGGGAGAGCTACGATATCGTTGTTATGGAAGGCGCGGGAAGTCCGGCGGAGATCAATCTTAAGGATCGGGACATTGTTAACATGAACTTGGCAGGATGGGCGGATTCGCCGGTTATTCTGGTTGCGGATATCGATCGCGGCGGCGTGTTCGCTTCCATTGTAGGTACGCTTGAACTGCTTGAGCCCCATGAAGCGGCCAGGGTCAAAGGGTTTATCATTAACAAGTTTCGTGGGGATCTGGCGCTGCTTCAGCCGGGACTGGACTGGCTTGAAGAGCGGACAGGCATTCCCGTGCTGGGCGTACTCCCCTATATTCAGGACATGCGAATCGAGGCAGAGGATTCGGTTGTCCTGGACGAGCTTCAATCTCAAAGACAGGAACAACGCGACCTTGATATTGTCGTGATCCGGTATCCGCGCATTTCGAATTTTACGGATGTTGATGCGCTGCGCTGGGAACCGGATGTTGTCGTTCGCTTCGTCCAATCGGCGGATGAACTCGGCACGCCGGACGTCATTATTTTGCCTGGTACCAAGGATACGATCAGTGACCTCGGGTTCATCCAGGATCGGGGTCTGGCCGATGCGATCTTAAGGCAGACGCAGCAGCGGGATGTGCAGCTGGTTGGCATCTGCGGAGGATATCAAATGCTGGGCGAGCAGCTGTCGGATCCGCATGCGGTCGAAGGGAGCGTTCGGGAAGCGAAGGGGCTCGAACTGCTGCCGATTCGGACTTCCTTTTTAAAGCATAAAAGGACCGTTCGGGTGAGAGGGGAATTGTTACAGGAACATCCTCTGAGGGTCGTTATTTCGGACACAGAGGCCGATTCGACGATTACGGCCTATGAAATTCATATGGGCGTGACGCAATGGAGTGCCTTGGCTGACGGCTCGGGCTACCGACCGCTTTTTTCGATTGAGGCAGATGGCACAGATTCTTTAAAGGCGACAGAAGATATTCAGCCGCACGTTGAAGGGACAGCTACTTCGGATGGCCGCATATGGGGAAGTTATCTGCATGGCTTGTTTGACAATGATGTCTTCCGCAGGTCCTGGCTGAACGGCATTCGGATGAAGAAGGGGCTGATGCCAATCTCGGAAACGTTCAAAGCAGAAGAACGCAAATTCGCGGAATTTGACCGTGTAGCGGACGTTGTTCGTAACCATGTGGATATGAAAAAAATATATGAAATCATCGGTTATGCGCATTGAATCATGTGGAATACGCAAAGGAGCTACCGAAGGATAAGCGAATACAATGAGAAGAAAAGGAAAGAGGGCAAGCCTTACAAGGTGGTCGTGATCGCTTGCACCAACAAGCTTCTCCATCACGTATACGCCATCCAAAACGAGTCCTACAAAGCATAATCCCCATATTTATCCATAACTTTCACACCATTGAAGGTTATTTGTTGCTATAAAAGTATATCAAGATTTATGAGATGACTTCGAGTTGCAATACTTGACAAACATTAGCTGTTTTATTGATGACAGCTATTTAACCTATTTTGAGCATGCCGAAAGCGTAAGTTCACATCAAATGACCTATGACGGGGTTACGGATAGCCGAATTCGCGGTTTGATGCAGGAGAAGCTTGCAGAATATGAAAGGCGCACTCCATTTTTTAATTCGTCCTGAAGGCTCATCTGCTGCTACAATCAATCATTGTTCGACAGGTGAACGGGGAGCTTGTCAAAGCCGGTTTTGAGAAGTCGGAGAAGTATCGCGATACGATGACTCCGCCATTTCAAATTTGTCGAAATCGACGTTTTGCAGCTTGTTCAAAGAATGGATTTTTTAACTATTGAACGTTGGTGTCGGGATTATTTTGTGCCAGCGTGAGTTTCCTTGCCATTCATTTGGTCAATAGTCCTGTGGCCTCGGGGGCGGACCAGCATCATTGCACCCAAGAGGACAGTCAGAATGACTATCATGACCATAGGGCTATATCGATTTGCCTGATATAAAGTGGTACTCAGAATAGGTGCAATGATGGCGGAAATTCCCTGCATGGCCGCAACTAGACCAGCTACACCACCTTGCTGTTCATTACTTACAGAAAGTGACGCGCCTGCCATAAATCCAGTCATCATAAATCCCGACCCGAGTCCAAAAACAAAAAATGCTAAATTGTAGAATGGAAGATGAGTTGTAAGAAGGAATATGAGCATACTTGCGACGAGAATCAAGGAACCGAGCAGGATCATCACCCGCGGCTCCCATTTCAGCCATTTGGACTGAACAATTTGTGAAATGAGCATTGCCATGCCCGTAAGCATTAATCCGAAGGAAACGATTCTCGCCAACTGATCAGAGGGGAGATGGAGCTGATCCTGTAAATAAAACCCGCCGACGACCTGAATCGTTACGATCCCGATCATCGTCACTAACGCTGCGAGTAGATAAAGCCTCAAACCGGATTGAAATGGACTGACTTTGACAGCCCCTTTCTGTATCGCCGGCTTCGTTGCAGGCATCAGCAGCAGGGTGACTGCCAATGCAACTACGGCTATCACAATGCCAAAATATAAAGGCCATAGCAAACCAATTAATGTGAAAATACCGGCAATGGCTGGCCCAATAACAATTCCAAGCCCATTTGCGGCACTAATGATTGCCATGCCGCTTCCTCTTTCCTTTCCCTCTGTCACATCGCCCATATAAGCCTGTGATGAGGACAGGATGGCCGGGATGAATATGCCGACCAAGCTTCTCGCCGCAATCATCAGGCCTAGCAACAGTCCGCCGTTAATCCAGTGGTTAAGACCGCAATAAAAGGTGATCGTTAATAATAAAGTACTGATGGACATGCCGATAAACCCAATCAGTATAACCGGTTTCCGCCCCTTCGCATCACTGATATTCCCCCATATCGGAGCCATAACAGCCATCATAATTGATCCGGTTGAAATCAGGATTCCGGAGTGGATTTCCTTAAGTCCTAATTCCCGTATAAGCGAGGGTGTGATCGGTGCAAGGAGCATAAGTCCCAGCATCGCTACAAAAACACTGAAAAAGACGCTTCCCTTAATTTTATTCATGTGCTTCACTCCTTGTTTCAAATTGATCATTTGATTTGGAGTATAAGCGATTTGGGTCAGTGCTTCTCCCTCCATACGGATGGAAATGCGGTCAAATGGATTAAAATAGTTTTACCTGGACGGTTATCTCCGCCACATCGAAATCTTCAACAGCTTTAACCGTATGATTTCCATACTTCCCTTTAGCGCCATAAGTACAGTCATTATCTTCAGCCAAGGGACTACGTCCGGCTGAAAGATGGTTGCAATATGCCATAGCGGTACCATTTGAGTCAAACTCAACAACAGGATAATAAACAGAGGTGCGAAATGCAGAACAATTCTTGATATCACTCCGAAAGATATTTCCCCTTTAGAAAAGCCGTTTGGTCTAGGTGTCAGAAAAAACAATTGATTCATATGCATGTTTAAAAGCTCCAATGCAGATGCTTCCATCATTAACGGGGATCTATTGTCATTTTTAAAATCAGTGATTAATTGCTTTACCAAAGCCATGCTTCTGGTATCGTATTCAAAATCATAGGAGCGGAATGACTGCTCTTTTAGTCGGTCAAACCCGAAATTCATATTTGGTGAAGTCGCCAAATGCATAGCCGCATAATCGAATAGAGAAACCGGAATGGCCAGCGAAAGTGAAACATATTGCTCTTGTGCAGAGGGAAAAAAATGAGCTTGAAAGTCCTCAATTAAAGAAAGCGCACCCCGCCCAACCGGAGTTTGATGTTCTCGACCGGATACAATTATCTGTCGTTGACCGGAAAGAGTAAACTGAAGTTCAACCATTCGTCCTCTTGAAGCAAAACAAAAAGGATACGGTTCATGATAACGAATATCGTGGTACACGATTTGGATCCCGCTGTAAGTAGTGAGCTTGTAAGCGTTCCCGGCACCGATTTCTGATTGTAGGCTATAAGATATTCCATTCTTTTGGCCAAATAACGTTTCATCGAAATATCGCTGATAGATGGACTTCAATGTTTCTATAATAATGACCCCCTGTGTTACCCATTATAAGGAAATAATAGCACAAAACCGGTGTTCATTCTGACCAAAATCATAGCGCCAGTAGGAACTGTGCAAGCGAAGGTAGGCGAAAAAAAGGAATCGATTTGCCTTAGTTCAAAAATGGTGCAACTGAAAGTCGATATGCAGAAGGTTTGGATTGATCATACAATTTGGACAAGAAGCTATATCGTTAGCGCTATATCTGAACGTGGAGATCAGAAGGACGTATTGGACCGGCTTTTACGGAACCAGCAGGACATAAGCTTGGTCAAAAGCATCCCAGGCATTGGGGACAAGTTGGCGGCTGCGATCGTAGCAGAGCTTGGTGATGAGAGTCAATTCAAGGATGCAAAACAGATTGTTGCCTATGCAGGCCTAGATCCGGGGATTTATAGCTCAGGGAAATTTACGGCCACAAGCAACCGGATCACGAAACGAGGATCCAAAAGACTTCGCCGAGCACTGTATCTAGCTGTACAGTAAGGAATGCATCCAATCATTCGGGTAATAATGATGAATAGAAAGATAACACCATGCAGGTTGCATGGTGTTATTTGCGTGGAGCGAACAGAAAAAAAGTTGATTAATTATAGGATAGGGGGGTATACTAAATATAGAGGCGGATGAAAATGAAAATTCATCTTGCAGTATATCCAATGATTGGAGTGATAGCCCATGTTGATTAGGAAGGGCACCATACTAACCTTAACGGGCATACTTGCTTTTGGATTGTTGACAGCATGCGATAACGCGAAGCAGGTCCCTGATACGGGCGGCCATGGCGGGAACCATGAACAGGAAAGCGAAAGCGAGGAAACAAACGGGCATGGTGAACATGCTGGCGGGCATGAAACTGCCTCAGATCATTACAACGCAGCGTTTACATGGAATGAACCGGCAAGGGCAGGCGCCGAATCGGAGCTGACGATTCAAATTACGGATAAAGACGGTGAACCTGTCCAGGATTTTGATGTCAATCATGAGAAGCTCCTGCATCTGATCATCGTGAATCGCGATTTGTCTTTCTTCAACCATATTCATCCGGATTACAAGGAGAATGGCGTATTTACCGTGAACACGACATTCCCGGCTGGCGGCGAATATAAATTGTTCGCAGATTTTATCCCTAAAGGTGCTGGAGGGGCCACGCTTAGCGAATGGGTTCAGATTGAGGGAGAAGAAGGAGAACCGTCGCTGATTCAAACGGATGCCAGCCTCATCAAACATGTAAACGGCAAGGAAATTGAACTGAACATAAGCAATACCTTATCGAATGAAGAGGTCGTGCTCGCCTATCATATTCAGGATGCAAAGACAAAGCAAGGAATCAACAATCTGGAGCCTTATCTGGGCGCAGTCGGGCACGTTGTCATTCTGTCCGAAGACGCGGAGCAGTACATCCATGTGCATCCTCTGGACGAGCAGAGCACAGGACCCAAAGCGGAATTTGCCACTACCTTTCCACACAGCGGCATCTACAAAATCTGGGGACAATTTCAGCATCAAGGTGAAGTGATGACCGTGCCTTTTGTTGTTGAGATAAAATAAATTTCGCTTAAGGAGTGATCGATATGACAGAACCATTGAAAATCTACACCATACCCACATGCAGCGATTGCCATCATGCCAAGCGCTACTTCAAGGAGCAGGAGGTTCCGTATACGGAGTATGATTGTACAACGAACCCGGAATATCCGGAAGAAGTGAAACGTCTGACGGGAAAACAGATTGTGCCTACGATCGTTATGGGTGACAACGTATTTATCGGATTTGCCGAGTAACTTTCAGGAAATCAGGGAATTGATTAAATAAATAAAGGTTCGTGGAAATGAAAAAGAAGCCTGGATCGTTCCCAACGGGATGATCCAGGCTTCTTTGTGTGTTGAGGATCCAGAGCGCATCGCATGGTCACCAAAGCGCGATGTGTCTTGCATGTGCCATTAGCCTCATGCGGCTTATCTCTCTCTTATGCCGATCAAGACGATGGACGCTTGCGGATCAGTTCAATTACGCTGGCGAAGTCGTCCCCGCCAAAACCGCCTTCCACCCGGCGTTTCATCAGCTCATAAATCGGCGTGAACAGCTCGGGGCTGACGCCCTGTGCCCTGCTGACCTCCCCGATGGTGTCGTGAGCTGCTTGCATCGCCAGGCTCGCATCCTTGGCGGTATAATCGCCGGTGTCGATCTGCTTCGCCATCTCCGGCAGAGTGGACATCATGGCCTGCAGAAAAGGCATCAGCAGCGAGGTTGTGAAGTCTGAAGCCTTCGCTCCCTCGGTGCCTGCAAGCGCCACGGCATGGATAAAACCGCCGAACATCCCATACATTCCGCTAAGCAGTGCCAAGTCATTCAGTGGGGCTAGGGCGGGATCAGGTCCCAAATAGTGACTTGTACCTAAGCTGTCCAAGACCTGTTCATACGTTCCGTACGCAGTCTCTGAACCGCTGTAGAGTATGACGGCATGTGGTGTGGCGATCAGGGAAGGGACGGCCATGATGCCGCCATCCAGATAATCGGCGCCCAGGCTACTCATCCACGTCTCCATGTTGCGGGCTTGCTCGGGAGTGCCGTTTGTCAGATTTACGACAACTTTACCGGAAAGCTTATCGCCTATGGGTTCCAGAATATGGCGAGCGACATCGTAATCTAGTACGCAGACGATCACGAGGGGGCTGGCGGCGATGGCATCTGCGATCTCCGTAGCGCCGGAGGCACCCAAGCCTACAAGTTCGGCGGCTTTTTCAGGTGTGCGGTTCCAGACGGTGGTGTCATATCCGCTGTTCACGAAGGTTCGGGCCAGCTTGGAGCCCATGGCGCCTAATCCGATCACGGTTACGGAAGTAAGGGTAGAGCTGTTCGCCTTCGCATTGTGCTGATGGTTAACGAGAGATGATCTATCAAGATTTGGATTCATCGGTAAAACCCCTTTCTGGACTGGAATGATACCGATTCTAAAGTATGACACTAGTGACAATGTCAAGACAGACGATCATCATGAAATTTGATGCTACACCTTATAAAACGTAAATAATCAGGTACTGTATGGCCAGAATGTTCGTTTTCATCAATTTTTTAATGGCAATTCGCAGGTGTAAATAATCAGTAGCGGTGTTATTATATGGGTTGCGTCTTTTGGAAAAGAACGCTGCGGTAAGCGTTGATAGCCCATCGTAGATTTTTTGAAACGATTCGGAATTTACCACGTATCAATACTCACTGCTTAGATGGAAGGGGTAGACACACAGTGGATAATGGGATGAACGTCATTTTGTTTGAAAAGAGGCCGGACGGTGAGCTGGTACAGATTGAAGAACGGTCATGGACGATGAACATGGTCGCTGCACTGGAGCATGTGAATTATATCGTTGTTGGCGGCCGGGAATACGAAACGATTGAAGGCAGATTAAATGTAGACACGGGCAAACTGGAGCTGCTGCTCGTTCCGATGCGGAACGATTAATTCTGTCCGAAAGGAGAAACCATCTTGAGTAATGAAAAAGACAAAAAAGATCAGCCAACATCCAAATGGCTGACGCCGGAAGGCAAACCGATTCGGGTCTTGTCGAGCTCGCTGGGCATCGCCTTGTTGGCGAACGCATTTCTGGTATCGGGCGCTGCAGCGAAAGACCTCGCTTCGGAAGCGGTTACCTCATCCGAAGAGCCGCAGCTGGTATCCTGGTCAACAGAAGAAGTGAAGAAGTATTTTGACAAGAATGTGGATTGGAACATTCCGTTTCCTAGTGAGGAAGAATTCCAGGAAGAGCCGGTAGAGGGAGCCGCTGCAGGATCGGGTTCGGGCGGCGGAACCACGATTGTCAACAACTATGGCGGGTACAATTCCGGCTTCGGCTGGGATGATCTGCTGCTCTATCACATGCTCTTTAACAATGGTTCTTATTATTCATCCAGCGGATGGTACAACAATCATCGCGGTTATTATGCGAATAACGGCAAGCCTTACAAACCCCGCACGTATTCGAGTGGTACGTTCCAGAATAAACCGGTGGTGAACTCCAATGTTCGTCCGAAAACCTCCACTTCATCTTCGGGTACGATTACGCGCCGCTCCACGTCGTCGAAGTCCGGCGGCATTGGCGGCAATTCCAGCGGGTTCAGTTCATCGGGTTCGAAATCAAGCTCCAGATCCGGCGGTTTTGGAGGATGAGTCACGACAGCGTATTCACCGTATCGGGACAGCCTGACCCCAATCGGGATGGTCGCGTATCGGAGCTCGCGGAGCTCGGCTTTACCTGGGCGGATTTGGAAGGCGAAGCCTACTGGATAGACCAGATCGTCACCATACGCCAAGAGACCTATCGTGAGCTGGAAGAAGCGGCTGCGGTATTATGGGCCATGCTGGACAAAACCGTTCGTTATATTCATCGCAATCATCATATCTACACCTTAATTGGCATTCCGCCCGTCCTGTGGCAGATGCTGGACGAATGTCCGCTGCCGGAAGAGGGATTGATCAGCCGATATGCCAGGTTTGATTTTGCTATTGCCCATGACGGCAGCATCAAGCTGCTGGAGCTGAATGCGGACACGCCTACAGGTTATGTTGAGGCTTCCATTGCAACGCCGTGGATGTGCCGTCAGGCTGGCATCTTCTCTCCCAACGAACGGATGCAAGAGCTGATCGCGCAAGCTTGGGGGGTAGAGCGTCCGGATACGGCCGCCTGCATTGCTTATGGCGAGCATAAAGAGGACTCCGGTACGATCGAAGCATTGGTTCGGCACAGCGGGCTGGACGTCCGGCTGGTGGATTGTCTTGATCTGTGGGTGGACGAAGGCATGCTGAAGGACGGCGATGGCCGGGAGATTCACCGGATGTTTGCCCTATATCCGAAGGAGTGGATGTCCGTCGATGATGGCGGAGATGCGCTTGCCTATGCCATCGAGACGGGGCGGCTGCAGCTGTTCAACTCGCCGCACAGCATTTTACTGCAATCCAAAGGACTGCTTGCCGCCATGTGGGGGATGTATGAGCTGGGTCTTTTGTTCGATGAGAAGGAACGTGCAGCCATCGTCAATTATATGCTGCCGACTTACAACAAACCGGTATTCTCCGGTAATTTTGTATCGAAGTCGATGTTCGGCCGCGAGGGTGGTTCTGTCAAGCTGTACGACCAGGCCGGACAACTCGAGGTAGAGGATCAGGACGGGTATGATACAAGCGTCATGTTTCCGACGGTCTATCAGCGGAGGGCAGACCTGGCCCGCGTCGAGACGGCGGAAGGCCATTTTCATTTACTGACAGGATTGTTCGTCCTGAATGGCAGCCCTTGTGGTTTGCTGGGACGGGCGGGCGGTTTGATTACGGGGAATTCCAGCCATTTTATCGCAATGGGAGTGAAATAAATGCAGTTGAAACAAGATAGAAGGCAGCATAGCGGTGCTCCTAAGGGAAAGAGGAAACCTCCGGTCGTTCTGGCGGTACTTCTATTATCCCTCATGGTTTTGGCGCTGAGTGCCTGCTCCGGCAATGGGTCGACGGTGTTCCACACCGGATCGGAGGAAGTATCTTCAACCTCTGCTCGCGTGCCTTGGGACTACCGGATCGTTGAAGGGACCGTTGGCGATTTGATAGGCGGCGATATGACCGTCTTGCCGGACAACGAACTTCTGCCTAACGATAACAACTATGCTACCGGGGACAACATTTGGACGCTTCAATTCATGGATGCGGAGCTAACCACGGATGCGAATCAGCGCAATGATATCCGTTTATCGTCTTGGCAGACCATTAAGTCGTTCAAGGACAAAAAGACGGCGGAATCGGATTTAGCCAACCTCAAAGTCACGGTCAAAACCGACGTGAAGCTGGTTGGGGTTTATAAAACAACGTATAAAAAGGACACCAGGCATTTTGCTGTCATCGAGCTGCCGACGGGCAACCGGATCAAGCAGCCGATTGATGAGAAGCGTTATGCCGCAATGGAAAAGAAGGACACGGTTGATGTTGTATTGGAGGAAGTGCATGATTTCGCCGATTACGACTTGGCCTATGCAAAATTTCGGGGGTGGGCGGATTGACGGTCGTCATTAATATTGTTGTAAGTGTAATCTGCATTATCGTGCTTCAATTGCTGGGTATGCTGATTTTCAGCTGGATGACCCGGTTTAACGACATGGAAGAGCTGAAGAAGGGAAATGTCGCGGTGGGTCTTGCATTTGGAGGCAAGTTTATGGCAACGGCCATCATTCTGGGCATATCCGCATATACGAACTCATCGATCTGGCACATGATGCTGTGGTTTGCCGTCGGATATGTATGTTTGATTGTGGCCTATTGGGTATTCGAGCTGGCTACGCCGGGTATTCGAATATCCGAGCACCTGCAAAAGGGGAACGTCGCGATCGGCATTCTGCTTGCGATGGTGTTTATCGGCACGGCCTTTGCGATCAGCAGCCTGATTATTTAGGTCAAATAGCACCATTTTCGGGAGAGGAGCAGGAACGTGCACTTTTTTCTAAGATTATCTTTGAAAATGATGCGTCTGCGTAAAACAACGATTAGCGTGATTGTGGTACTGTTTGTGGTGCTGTGCTCGACCCTGGCATTTCTGCTGGAGCCGGAAACGTTTCACCATTGGTTTAACGCCCTTTATTGGGTGTTTACCACCATGGCAACCGTAGGTTATGGCGATTATTATGCAGTTACCGTGCCGGGAAAGATATTAACGATATTTATCTATATCTTTGGTATTGGGCTGCTAAGTTTAGTGATTGGCCGGGTCATTGAATCGTTTGGAAGCATACAGCGGCAGAGAGGGGCGGGCAGGTTGAATTTTCGGGGCAGTGATCATGTCGTTATTATCAATTGGAGCAAAAAAGCAAAGTCCGCGATCGATGAGATACTTTTGTTTTCGCCGAAGTCCCAGATCGTGGTCATTGATGATTCGAGTCAGCATCCTGTCGAGCATCTCGAACAGGTGCATTTTGTAAGCGGCGATCCAGCAGCTGATGACGTGCTGATGAGAGCCAACATTCTGGAGGCCAAATCGGCCATTGTTTTTGCGGATGCCCGGATTGATGAATCGGCTCTCGTGGACGGCAAGTCGCTCCTGATTGTTTCCAGCATTGAACGGATTGCGCCGAACGTACATACCACGGTGGAGATCGTGCAGGAGAAGCATGTTCAGAATTTCCGCTACAATCATGTGAACGAGTTTGTGCTTTCGCATGATGCCGTGTCCCGATTGGCCGTACGCGCGGCGCTCCAGGAAGGAAACTCGGATGTGCTGATGCAGCTGCTCAGCCGCCAGCACGGCGACGATATCTACGAAGTGGCATTGAACCCTGCATGGAAGACCTACGGCGATGCATTTCAGGATCTGCTGCGGCAAGGAGCAACGCTCATCTCCGATCGCAGCGATCTAAGCATTAACCGCAAGCTTGATGTCCCGATTCCACGGGATGCCAGGTTGTATGTGGTCTCGGACGAGGCGACCTATAAGCGGATTACAGGCAACCTTGCCTGAAGATGGGCCATCGATGCGAGGCCGGTGGAACTACATTGGGTCTTCGGTTTTAGTGATACCGGTATCCAGATGTTAAACATTCGGCACAGATAGAAACATCCAGCCTCCAAAACGCCCCTGTTTATAACAGTGGGCGTTTTTTCCTATTGGAATCAGACCATCTCTCTTAGAATGTTCTCACTGCTCTTCTCCAGCTTCATGGGAAACAGTTTCACCTTCTCGGGGGATAAGGCTCGAACCTCTTCATATGCGGCAGCAGATGCATAGACCCAATCGGATTCCTCGATCCGCTGCAGTAGGTCCTCCCGATTATCCAGCCCAGCCAAGTGGCCGTGGGGCCCCTCAATACCGGCTTCTTGAATGCGGCTGGCCATCCACTGTGCACCTGCCTTACCCAAGCAGACAAAGCTGATATCGCTTCCCGGTGTAAGCCGGGCAATCTCAAGCAGGACCGATGTTTCCACGCTGGCGCCAATGACCGTTACTTTTTTGTCATATTTGCTGCACAGAGCCTTTACTTCGGCATCGTGATTCAATGTTGTAACCATGTGGTTTGAGTACTCCAGCGCCTCGAATAGGGCCTGCTTCCCCGTCAACAGATCCTCCAGAAATACCGTTTTCACTTCGGCACCCGTCATTTGCTCAATCGCTGTCTGATAAAAGGGATAGTCATGTCCCTTACATTCGATGAACAGAATACGCTGCTTCGTGTTCTGGACAGGCTCCTGCAGCAGCGTATAGGCGAGGGATGCGGCAAAGAATTCGCTCGCCGGGATGTTAACGGAGCTTAACTCCTCCGTCGTTCGCTCGACCAGCTTGTGCATTAACTTTCTGCGAGTTCTAAGCTCCTCTACCTGCGCGTTGTTCAATACCTGCGTTCCTTTGCCTTTATGCATCGAGACGATCCCCTCTTCCTTCAACTGGTTGTAGACCAGATTCACGGTGTTCCGGTTCAGTCCCAGCAGATCCGCCAGCGCACCGGCCGGAGGCAGCATATCGAATGGTTCGATCTGTCCAATCCCAATCAACCACTTTAATTGCTCTTTAACCTGTGTGCTGACATTAAGGGTGGCGTGCGGGTCGACTCGAAGCATCAGTTTATGCGGCATAACAAAACCCTCTTTCCTAGTCAACTAGTAATTTAACTTTACACAATCATTCGTTAATTATCAAGAAAAGTATTGACATGTATGGATATAAGTCATTATCTTATATATAACTAAATAACTAGTTAAATATGAATAATGGAGGCTTATCATGAAGGATCTGGCAGCTGTGTATTTACAAAAAATGAAAGGGGGGGCTAGAAGTCCGTTGACCGTTCGTCCCATGAATATCGCCATTGGCTTTATCGGCGGGGCTGTTTCCATCGGATTGTTGGCTCTTCTGACAACACTTGCAGGGAGTGTTTGGATCATGGCACCCTTTGGTGCGAGCTGCGTGCTTGCGTTTGCGGTCTGGGACGCGCCGCTGTCACAGCCAAGGAACCTCATTGGAGGACATCTCATTTCAACATTCACGGGACTTGTGACGCTTGAGGTTCTGGGGGACGGAATCTGGGCCATGGCCATCGGTGTGGGAGCGGCGATCAGCTTGATGGGCATAACCAAAACGACCCATCCTCCGGCTGGAGCTGATCCCTTGGTTGTCATTATGGCTGGCAGCGGCTGGTCATTCTTGTTTACGCCGGTGCTTGCCGGGTCGGTCATGATCGTGGTTGTGGCTCTGCTCGTCAATAATGCGGTAAAGGAGCGAAGATATCCGACTTTTTGGTGGTGAAGGCAGTTTTTTCTTTGATGAATATACGGTAATCATGGTAACTTCTTCAATCAAATATCGTCAACAACAGACTCGGATCTACAATGGACCGGGTCTGATTTGTATTGTTATGACGCAGATTTGAAAATTCCCAAACTAATTTATATACCACCATCCGGGAAAATCCAAACCGAAATCAGAAAAAATAGGCGATACTTACCACTTGATCCCGGGTGTCAAATCTATAGAATATTACACAATCCCGGTACAGGACTCTATTCTTATTTTGTATAAAAGGTTAATATTGCCAAACCTTTACAGGATGCGGTTCTCAGCCGTTTTTTTATACGACTTTGGTATCAAATTTGTCATAACTATGGATAATGATGTAAAAATGACCGGAACTTTAGCAATTTTTATGCGTTTAATCTTATGATTCACGAAAATTTTCTGAAAATCTTCGTCGTCTCGCTGCATTCCTCGGATGGAATGAAGTCATGCGGTTCCAGCCTTATTCGGGCAGCGATGCTTTTCACTGCACACAACTAACATCAGGCTGTGAAGTTGTCAAATGACAGGGACGAGGAGGCAGCGGCGAGTGTTATCGGGGGAAAAATGTGGAAGAGGTTTGTTTTACTTCTTTTTGACTACTATCGATATCGGAAAAGTTGGTAAAGAAGGAATATGGTATCGGGAACGCATCGGCTATAGAATGACGAGTATGGCTCAGTCGTCATATGTCGGTGCAGCAACAAGCATGTCAAAGAAAGGGCAGGTGAGCAACGAAGACGATGAGCAGACGAAAATGGTGGGTGATCGCAGCACTTTTCACTATAGTGCTTCTCTGCGGTGCCGCTGTAATTCTAGGATATCTACGACCGTCATTAAAAACGTATGCGGATGCGGACGGCGTGAAAATGAAATTCAAAACAGAGGGAACCTCCTTTCTGGTATATGAGGATGACGAAGTTTGGAAAGAGGTTTTTGCCAAAGGCGTGAATCTTGGGGCAACCGTACCTGGACATTATCCCGGTGAGCTTCCGGCAACGGAGGAAGATTACCTTCGCTGGTTTAAACAGATTGATGACATGGGAGCGAACGTAATCAGGGTCTACACCGTGCATAATCCGGTCTTTTATTCTGCGCTTGTGAAATATAACCGGGATAAAGGCGATGACCCCTTGTACTTCATGCAGGGCATTTGGTCACCGGAGGAGCAGCTAATCGAGCGTAAGGATGCGTATGACGAAGAAATCATCCAAACGTTCAAAGCGGAGATATCGAAGGCTGTTGCTGCAGTCTACGGCGATATCAACGTTGAGCCCAAGCATGGACAGTCGAGTGGCAAGTATAAGGTCAATGCAGGCAAGTACCTTATGGCCTGGCATGTGGGAACCGAGTGGGACCCAACCATGGTCGATAACACCAACACGGTACATAAGGATGTTCCTCAGTATGAGGGGTCCTATTTCTCGGGGACGAAGGACGCAAGTCCCTTTGAGAATTGGCTGGCATCTTTATTGGACTATACGGCTGCCGAGGAGCAGAAGTACGGATGGCAGCATCCGATGACATTTACCAATTGGGTCACAACGGATGTGCTTGAGCATCCGGGGGAACCGCTGTTTGAAGAAGACCTGGTGTCTGTTGATGCGAGGCATGTAGAACCGGTGAACTGGGATGCAGGATATTTTGCCGCATACCATGTGTATCCGTACTACCCGGATTTTTTCCGGACGGACAAAACGCTACAGACCCTTCCTGACGGGAATGGGGGTTATAACACGTACAAAGCCTACTTGCGAAAATTGAAGGCAGAATTCGAGGATATGCCGATTATGGTCACCGAATACGGCGTACCTTCGTCCATCGGTATTTCACACCACGGTCCTGGAGGGAAGGATCAAGGGGGGCATGATGAAGCGGAGCAAGGCGAAGTTAATGTTTCGCTGACCCAGGATATTTACGACGAAGGCTATTCCGGGGCCATCTTGTTCATGTGGCAGGACGAATGGTTTAAGAAAACATGGAATACGATGCCTTTTGAAATACCAGCAGACCGCCGGGCATTCTGGTTGAATGTGCTGACGAATGAGAAAATGTTCGGCGTTCTCGCCATGCAGCCGGGCAAGGTAGAGCAGATCACGATCGACGGGGATCTCAGCGATTGGGATAAAGTTCCCGAAGGGGAAGTCAAGACCTGGTCCGGAACGGCTCCGGGCGTCAAGAACATGAGGCTGACTCATGATGAAGCCTACCTGTATATCGGCATGGAACTGGAAGAAGCATTTGATCCCGAACGTTCCAAGCTTTTCATTGGAGCAGATACGATCCCTGGCGGCGACATCCCGAAGAAAGAACTGGCGGGACGAACGCTCCAAGGTGGAGCTTTGGAAACTTTGATTCAGTTAGGTCAAGAGGATGAATCCCAGGTCACCATAGCGCCATCATACGATTTCCACAGCCGTTTGTACGGTAAAGAGGGATATTGGATGCTGCCGGAAGAGGAAGCCAAGGGAGCCAAGGATGATCCTGTGGTGCCTGGAGGTTCGTTTCATGCCTGGAAGCTGGCCATCAGCCTGCTGATGAACCCGCCGGATACCCGCTTCTCCCATCCGTTTGTGGATGAGAAAGTAGGGATGCTGAAGCAGGGGACCAGTGATCCGAACTCTCCGGATTTTAATTCGCTTACGGCCTGGCAGTATCAAGACAGGTTTGTTGAGATGAGGATCCCATGGATGCTGCTCGGATTCGGGGATCCGAGTTCGCTGCAGGTGGTGGATTACAGCCCGCTTCAAGACAAGCGTACATTCAGCACGATAACAACGGAAGGGATCCGGCTGGCTCCGTGGATCGCACAGCGATCTGAGAAAAACGGGAAATCAGCGTCAGGATCGGCAGCGTCCATCAACCTGGAGGAGATCGAACCCTATACTTGGGAGCTATGGGAAGCTACCAAGTACAGTGAACGATTAAAACAAAGCTATTATGATATGCAGGACATATTCACCCGTCTGTCCGAAAAAGAGCGGGAACCAGATGCTAAATAAAAGGAGGAGCCATCGGATATGTTTTCAAATTTAGAAATGGCATACGTCTTTGTCTATGTATGTCTCGGCCTTATTGCAGCCGGCATTATCCTGTTGTTCCAAATGAAGATCAAGCACAATGCCATACAAAGAGAAACGGAACGCTTAACAGAAAAACATCATGACTATTTTGTGTATGTCCAGAGTCATCTGCATGACGATACGAAGCTGGAGCTCCCGCCTGGCAAATTGACATCGGCTGATCGCCGGGTCATTCAAGCCAAGTTTATGGAGTGGATCGAGCAATTCAAAGGGGACGCCAGAGAGAAGCTCCTGCGTTTATGCCGGGATGCCGGATTTGTGGAAGAGGAGATTCGGGCATTATCCAGCCTGCGGAAGGACCGCCGTATTGAAGCGGTCTACCGCCTAGGCGGGATGCGTGCAGAAGAGGCCGTGCCGCAGCTTCAGCATCTGATGAACCGTACGAAATATGGTCCGATGACCATCATTATTGCGCGGGCGATTGCCAAAAGCGCAGTTCAGTCACAGCAGATTCGAGAAATGTTGTCCAAGCTGCTGGCCTACGATAAAGCCATTCATCATATGGCTGCCGATATTTTGCTGGAAACCCGGCTGGATTCAGCCAGCCTCATGCGCAAGCTCTTGGATGATCCCGATCCTGGACTGGTCAAGGTCTCGCTTGTAGCCATGTGGGGGCAGGCCATTCCGGCTGTCGTACCGGCACTCGATCGACTGGTCGGGTCCGAAGAGAAGGACGTCCGTGCGGAGGCGGTCAAGCTGTATCTTGGCTCCTATCCGGCCCTGAAGGATGATACCATTGCGGAGCTTATGAATGATCATGAGTGGGAAGTGCGCGCGGCAGCGGCAAAAGCGCTGGGACGGCTTCATGCCGCAGGCAGCATTCCAATTCTGGCTTCCGCCTTGAAGGACGAGAATTGGCATGTGCGCAACAACAGCGCGGAGAGTCTTGCCATGTTGGGAGAACAAGGCTTCGAGACATTGTGCCAAGCCGCGTTGACAGGAGAAGGTCCAGCCAGGGAAACGGCCTTGTACCGGATTGAGCGGATCATGTCCAACGAAGGCGAATATGAGCAAGTTGAGCAAATGGTGGCTTTTAACAAAAGAAAACTGGTGTACGATCGTTATTTCGGCGTTCAAACGAACAAACGGATCGGCACGGTTGCAGGAGTAGGAGGAGATTACACTGCTTAGAGATATCCTGCTCACTTACGGGATGGTGGCGATTTATTACGTCATGATCGTTAGCGCGCTTTATTTTGTAATTCTGATGTTTTCTTTCAGAAATATTAAGGATATTTTCAGACGCGCTACGTATTCCAAATACAATACGCTCTCGGGTTCGGAACTGGTTCCATCGGTATCATTGCTGGTTCCCGCCTATAACGAAGAGTTGACCATCGCGGAGAATGTCCGCTGTCTGATGACGCTCAACTATCCAACCTACGAGGTCATCGTCATCAATGACGGATCCTCCGACGAGACGCTGAAGGTGCTGATTGAGGAGTATGGTTTGACGCTGCTGCCCAATCCGGAGATCCGCGGGAACATCAGCACGAACAAGGTTCGGGGCATTTATTATAATCCGCAGTACCCGCAGCTTTACCTCATCGACAAAGAGAACGGCGGTAAGGCGGATTCATTGAACGCGGGCATTAACCTGTCCCGTTATCCGCTGATTTCTTCCATCGATGCGGATTCATTGCTGGAGAAGGATGCGCTGATCCGGATGGCCCGCATGTATATGGAGAATCCCGAGGAAACGGTGGCCATCGGCGGGGATGTTCGGATCGCCAATGGCTGTGTGATTGAGAACGGAGAGGTTAAGGATGTATCCTTGCCGCGCCGGATATGGCCGATGTTCCAATCGATCGAATATCTGAAGGCTTTCCTGGGTGGACGAATCGGGTGGAGCCATTTCAATGGGCTCATCATCGTCTCGGGAGCCTTCGGCTTGTTCCGCAAAGATTATGTCATCGCGGTAGGCGGCTATCGGGGAGGCTACCCCGGTGAAGATATGAACATCATTATCAAGCTGCACCGCTATATGCTGGAAAATAAAATCAAATACCGCGTTTCCTTTTGCCCGGAAGCGGTGTGCTGGACGCAGGCGCCGGACAGCTACAACATTTTGTCCAATCAGCGCAAGCGCTGGGGACGGGGAAACTTGAAGAACATGATCGAGAACCGCGATATGGTGTTCAATCCGAAATATAAAGTCATGGGCATGTTGACGATGCCCTACAACGTTATTTTTGAAGCGCTAAACCCTTACTTCAGAATTACGGGCCTTCTGGCTCTGCTTGGATATGTATTGCTGGATATGACAAATTGGCATGTGCTGGTCGTGTTTGGACTCGTCAATTTTTTAAGTGGGTACCTGCTCAGCGTAGGAGCTCTCATCCTGGAGGAGATGGCCTTCCGCCGGTATACCAAATTGTCCGATCTGGTGAAGATGCTCTTCTTCTCGGCACTCAAATTCGTGGGTTACCACCAGTTAGGTGTGCTGTGGAGAGTACAGGGGCATATTCAATATCTGCAAAACAACAATTCATGGGGTACCATGACCCGGCAGAGCTGGAAAGATAAGAACGAGGCTGCCTGACTTCAAGGCCCGGTTCATATGTAACAGCATCAAAATATAAAGAGAGGTGGGACCTACAGTTATGTCTCAATCCGCAACATTGCAACGCGTGCAGGCCGTTGATTTTTACGGCCGCCTGGAGGAGGAAGTGAGAAACCATAGCCATGGAACAGCATTGCTGTTTCTGTACTGTGCAGGCAATTCGTCCGAGACGGAGGCTGGGCAGACGGAGGTTCAAAGCTTTGTGGACCAGTTGTCCGGCGTGAACGGTGAGGTACTGCTTGACACCAATACCGGTGTGTTGGCCGTTACCTTGCCTGGATATTCGCTGGATGCCGCCCATTATCAGGCATTGCTCCTGAAGCAGCATCTGCAAGGCCGTTTGGAGCAAGCAGATCCGCGTATTACGCTTGCAGCGCTTACTGAAGTGCCGTCAGCGCTGACGTTGAAGCAGATGGCAGAAGCGACCAAGCTCAGCACCTCTTCGGATATTCATATATTTACGCAGGAGGAAGTAGACAGCGGTCAAAACCGCATTCTCATCGTGGATCAAGATGCCACGGTGAGGGAGTTTTTACAGATCCGCTTGACCATGCAAGGTTATGAAACTCTTGAAGCAGTAGACGGTTTGGAGGCGCTGGATCTCATCCCGAAATGGGAGCCGGATCTTGTGCTGACCGAGCTCAACCTGCATGGCATCGACGGCCTGCCTTTCATTCATCATATCCAGCAGCTGGATATGAAGGAACCGCCCAAAATTGTGGTATTAACCGAGAAACGAGTGGAGCAGACGATCAGCCAATGTTTCCAAAACGGGGTGGATGATTATGTAACCAAACCGTTCTCGCCGGTGGAACTGGATGCCCGCATCCGCCGCTGCCTTCATTAAACACATCGTTACTAACGCTTTTAGTTTGAAGAGAATTGATGAATGATACGTGATTAGTTGAGCTGAGAGGTTCTTTAATCGCAAGGAGAGAGTTCAACAAAACGAGGTCTGTCTTTTGGCGAAATAGGCAAAAGACATAGACAAATAGACTATACATCCGATGGAGGTTGAATACTTGTGAATGAGGAATATGAAACGTTATTGAGTGCCATTGAGAATAAGAAAGCCGTTCTGGGTGTTGTGGGACTGGGCTATGTAGGATTGCCGCTGGCTGTGGAAATGGTAAGACAGGGATTCACGGTCATCGGTATCGATCTGGATTCGGATAAAATTGACCGCATTTACCGCGGCGAGTCCTATATTACGGACATCTCGTCCGAAGAGCTTGCGGCATGCATGGAGACCGGACGCTTTAAGCCGACAACGGATTACAGCATGATTGCTGTGATTGATGCGGTCAGCATCTGCGTGCCGACGCCGCTCAGCGAGAATCAGGACCCGGATACTTCCTACATTACAATGGTAGTCGATCAGCTCAAACGCTATATGAAGCCTAATCTGTTAATTACGCTGGAGAGCACGACGTATCCGGGAACCACGGAGGAACTGATTCAACAGCCGATTGAGAAGCTCGGTTATAAGGTTGGCCAAAACTTCTATCTGTGCTTCTCGCCGGAACGGGTCGATCCATCCAACAGCCGGTTCAATACACGAAATACGCCGAAGGTCATCGGAGGAACGACGGACGCCTGCCTAAAGCTGGGTGAAGCGTTGTACAAGCAGTACGTTGAGACGGTTGTACCCGTAAGCAACCCGAAAGTGGCGGAAATGTCCAAGCTGCTGGAGAATACGTTCCGCAGCGTGAATATTGCCTTTGTCAACGAGATGGCCATGATGTGCGACCGCATGGGCATTGATGTATGGGAAGTGATCAATGCCGCGGCAACCAAGCCGTTCGGATTCATGCCATTCTATCCGGGACCGGGCATCGGCGGCCATTGCATTCCGCTGGATCCCATGTACCTGTCCTGGAAGGCCAAGGGCTTCCGCTTCTACAGCAAATTCATTGAGCTGGCACAGTCCACCAACGATAATATGCCTTACTACGTGATCAACAAGACGGCTACGATTCTGAATGAATATGCCAAATCGATCAAGCGCTCCAGTATCCTGCTGTTAGGCATGGCTTACAAACCGGACATCAGCGATCTGCGTGAATCACCGGGACTTGAAGTATACGAACAGTTCAAGGAAAATGGCGCCTATGTGGATTATTACGATCCGTATGCCCACAGTTTTGTGGATAAGCAAGGCGAGACGATTCACAGCGTGGAGTATGATCTTGCGAAATTCAGCCGTTACGATTGCATCGTCCTCATTACAAACCACAGCAATCTGGATTATCATTCGATCGCTTCCACCGGCGTGCCGATCTTAGATACACGAAATGCGTTTAAAGCGTTCGCCGAGCCTCATATCTACAAGATCGGCCATTCCGTTCAGCATGTAGCTGAGCCTGGTGAGGCTGTCTTGATCTGATGAAATGGACGAGAAGAATGAGGCCTATACATGCAAAAGCGAAGTGGATCATCCTGGTTGCCGGCATCTGTCTTTTGCTGCTGATCCTTCTTCTTCTCCCGTCAGGCAAGGTGAATCAGAACAAGGCTACATGGCTGTGGGATGCAAGTCTGATCCGGAGTGAAACGGAGGAGATTGTGGCCTTTAGCGGCAGGGAAGGCATTACAACGATCTTTTTGCAGATTCAACAAGAGGTTACGGACGAGGAGTACCGCCATTTTGTAGCTGCTGCACATCAGCAGGGCATCAGCGTTCACGCCTTGAACGGTCAGCCGGATTGGGCTTATGAGGAAGGCCGGCGAAAAGGGATGGAGCTGCTGACCTGGCTGGAAGCGTACAATCGTACGGCTGCGCCGGAGGAGAAATTCGAGGGCGTGCAGTTTGATGTCGAGCCCTATGTGCTCCGGAGATGGGGCCGCGAACAGGCACAGGTGGTGGAAGAATGGAGCGCAAACATGGAGGTTTGGGTGCAGGAGGCAAAGCGTCAGGGGCTATGGTTCAGTGCCGCGGTACCATTCTGGCTTGACTCGATCCCTGGACCCCGCAGTGCGGATGCCGACTCGTTCAGCCGCTGGATGATCCAGAACACGGACGCGATTGCCGTTATGGCGTACCGGGACAGCGGGGAGCAGATGTATGAATTGTCCAAGGAAGAGCTGGAGCAGGCGGATGAACTCGGCAAGTCCGTCTGGATCGGCATGGAGCTCGGGGATACGGAGGAAGGCGAGCACCTGACCTTCTTTGCCAAGAGCGAACAGGAGATGGAGGACGAAGCCCTGCGTGCCGCCAAACTTGGCAGCGATCATTCTTCCTTTGCGGGAATGGCCGTCCATCACTACCAGGCCTGGGTTCACAAACGAACCGCGATGGCTGGGGAAGAGCCTTGATTTACCATAAGGTTTAATTACGATTTCCGGTTAAATGGTAACAACATGAACAACAACATGAATCATTCACAATTCAACGTACCTTCGAAGGTCTTAAGAGACTTTCGAAGGTTTTTTTGTCTGACAAGGGGGTGAGGCCCCGGTTGAATCGGAATTGTTTAGAAATTGTATAGAACTGAATTCTATAATGTGAATCATCGAGCGGCAGGGAGTAAGAGCATGTTTTGAATGAGTATGGGGCAACGGATTACATAAGCGTGGACGATCGGGGTCCCTTATTGTAATTCAAAGTTTTGAAAAAGATGAAAACCCATGAAATTTCCCGAAATGTTATAGCAATTAGGATAGGTTGGTGTTATATTCTATTGGTTTGTTCAGTAAGGGCTTTAATAAATACCCTGTTTGAAATTTAAAAGGAGTATCCAGATGAATAAAGATTCTAGTAAAACCCGAATGTTACACCTGCTTACGAGGATGACCGGACTGTTGTTAACCCTGGCGTTATTGGGCGGTTGCGGTCTTTTTGGAGGTAAGCAAGCTCCCGGCGATGAAGCGGGAGGCTCGACGGCTGCTGTTCCAAAAGTGGAACGGTATACGGGAGAGAAGAGCAGGGAAATCCCGTTTGTTTATACGGCCAGGAAGGAATTGGCGCTTACCTTTAACGGCATGGGCGATAAAGCGACCATGATGGCACTGATCGATGAGCTGGATGCGCACGGAATCAAGGCGACGTTCTTTCTTCCGGGCATCAGAGTGGCGGAGGAACCGGACATTGCGGAAGCCATTTTGTCCAGAGGTCATGAAATTGAGAACAACACGCTCAATCAGCTCGATATGAATCAGCTTGATTACGATCAGATCTATAAGGAAATCAAACTCGCGAACGATGTCATCAAACGGGAAACGGGCGCCCAGCCCCGCTATGTTCGGACACGCTCGGGCGATTATCCGGACGAAGTGCCACTGGCAGCTGCACATCTTGGAATGAAGGCCGTTGTAAGTTATAACATTAATCCCAAGGACCGCAATATGCAGAGTGCTGAAGAGATTGGAGAGTATGTGACCAGGTTCATCTCCAGAGGCGGGATTATTTCCATGAATACCGACGTTAATCCGGAAGTCATTTCTTCTATTAAATACATAGCCCAGGCCGTGGACGATATCGGATATCAATTGGTTACGCTGGATGAGCTGGTGCAGCATGGCGGCGTGCGAAAACCGCTCGAGTTAATTCCGGGATACGACGCTGCAAGAATGAACCCGGATTATCAACAGGCGAAATATGAACTGGTTTATAAAGTCAATACGAACAAAAAAGAAGTTGCCCTGACGTTTGATGATTTCGGAAGCGACAAAACGGTAACCCGCATCCTTGATATTTTGGAGGAGCATGATGTGAAAGCTACCTTCTTCCTCCGGGCCAAAGGAGTGGAAAGCAACCCGAATTTGGCGCGGGCGATGGTGGAAGGCGGACATGATGTGGCTAACCATTCCTACAGTCATCCCGTCGTTACTTCGCTAACGCCGGAAGAGCTGCAGAAGGATGTCGTCAAGGCCCACCAGGTCATTACGGAGGCCATACAGCAGCAGCCTGTCATGCTGTTTCGTCCGCCGACCGGCGTGGTAGATGACGAACGGGCCAAAGCGCTGGCGGCTACCGGTTACCCGGCCATTGCGATGTACGATGTGACTACGCTGGATTGGGATGTTTCCAATAGTGCCGACGATATTGTAAACGGGGTTATGACCAAGACCCAAAGGGGAAGCGTCATTTTGCTGCATATGCTGGATGACATTCATACCATTGAGGCTCTGCCCAGAGTGCTGGAAGGGCTGAAGAATAAAGGATATACGTTTGTAAAAATGGCGGACATGATGCAGCTGCAGGACAAAGCCGCAATGGAGATGGAATAGATGGAATTATTTGAAAATATGCTGGACCGCGTGGACAAATTGGCGATCGTCGGTCTTGGATATGTGGGCCTGCCGCTGGCGGTCGCATTCTCAAGAAGATTGGATGTCATCGGCTTTGATTTGAGCGAGGCCAAGGTGCAGCAGTATCGAAGCGGTTTCGATGCTACCGGTGAGATCGGGGATACCTCGCTTACGAACTGTACGGCCGCCTTCACCTCGGATCCGGACAAGCTCAAGGAAGCTCGCTGCTTTATTGTGGCCGTTCCGACACCCGTAAAAAGCGGGAATGTGCCGGACCTGAAATTCGTGCGCAATGCCAGCCGTTTGGTTGGCCGGGCATTGACCCGGGGCGCGGTTGTTGTGTATGAGTCAACGGTTTATCCGGGCGTTACGGAGGAAGTGTGCATTCCGATTCTCGAAGAGGAGTCCGGCCTGCGCCTGGGCGTGGACTTCAAGGTGGGGTATTCCCCGGAACGGATTAATCCCGGAGACCAGGTTCACCGGCTCGAGACCATCGTGAAAATTGTGTCCGGCAATGACCCGGAAGCGCTGGAGACGGTTGCCAATCTATATGAACTGATCATCGATGCAGGCGTCCACCGGGCGGAAAGCATCCGGGTGGCGGAAGCAGCCAAAGTCATCGAGAATGCCCAGCGCGATATCAATATCGCTTTCATGAACGAGCTTTCCATGCTGTTCAATCAGATGGATATCGATACGAATGCCGTGCTGCGGGCGGCGGAAACGAAGTGGAATTTCCTCCCGTTCCGGCCGGGGCTCGTCGGCGGACATTGCATCGGAATTGATCCTTATTATCTCACGTATAAGGCCGAGGATACGGGATATCATTCCAAGATTATTTTGGCCGGGCGGCATATCAATGACGGAATGGGGAAATACATCGCCCAGCATGTCATTAAACTCGCGGTTCGCCAAGGTATTGATCTGATGAGGGCAAAGGTGGCGGTAATGGGCCTGGCCTTTAAGGAAGACTGCCGGGATATCCGCAACTCCAAGGTCATCGATATTATCCGGGAGCTGCAGGACTACGGGATTCAGCCGATGGTCGCCGACCCGCACGTGGACCGTCATCAGGCTTACGTGGAATATGGAATCGAGCTGTCGGACATGAGCGAATTGAGAGACATCCAGATTGCGGTTGTAGCCGTCGCTCACCGGGAGTTCAAGCAGCTTGGGATTGCCGAATTCAAGGACATGTTTAACGCTGAAGAGGCGAAGCTTCTAATTGACGTGAAGGGAGCTTATCCAAAAACCGAATATGAAGCGAACGGCTTTCATTATTGGAGTTTGTAGATAACGATGGGAGAAAGCAATGAGGATTATAAAAAGAAAGCAACCGAAGAGCACCAAGGAAGTTCTTACGGTTCCGCGTACGGACAGACGTACGCTTTCCTACGTACCCGATCCGGAGCAGATCCGTTTGAACGCGGACCGGAGAGGCAACCGAGCACAGCAGCCCGGGGATGATGTGTCCAGTTCTGAGTATTTAAATAAGCTGCGTATGCTCAGCTTGCGTTATGAAGCGGAATTTGAAGTATGGATCGTTCCCAAGGGGAAAAAGAAAAAGGCCGGGATCAAGGGGCAGGCTGCCGATATTTCGGCCACCGGCCTGCTGCTCAGGCTGCCGGACGCCTCTTCAGGTCTTGAAGTGGGCGACACCGTGAAGGCCCGATTCCGCATCCCGCCGGGCGCCATGCCCGAGGGTTTTGAATCGGCCGTAAGGATGGATGCAAGCGTCGTTCGCCGGACCACAAGTTCGACGGAATCCGGTGAAGAACATATGCTTGCCTTAGAATTTGAGAAGCCGCTGACGGAATATTTTCAGCGCAAACGGTGGGGCTATTCCGTGTATTCTGCCAGCGCCTTGATGTTCATGGCTGTGCTCTTCATCATGCTGATGCGGGCCGAGAGCATTATTTATTTCAAATACAACATGGTGCTGTATTTGTACAGCTTAATCGCAGCTCTGTTTCTGCTGACACGCTACCTGTTCGGGGCGTTATATCGCGATGTGCCGATCAATCCGGATTACACGCCGGGGGTTTCGATTATCATCCCCTGCTTCAATGAAGCGGATTGGATCAAACGTACGATTCTGAGCTGTATTAATCAGGACTATCCGGTAGATAAGCTGGAAGTCATTGTCGTGGATGACCGTTCGACAGACCAGTCGGTACAGCAGATCAAGGATATGATCGAAGTGATTCATTCCGAGGCGGAGCGTTACGCTACCCGCGAACGCCTGTCCTATACGGTGCTGCCGGAGAATGCGGGCAAGCGGGTCGCCCTGGTCAAAGGTGTGGAGATGGCGAAGCATGATCTGGTGGTGTTCGTGGACTCCGACAGCTTTTTGGACCCGACGGCGATTCGCCACCTCGTTCAGCCTTTTCAGGACCCTAAGATGGGCGGCGTCGCCGGACGGACGGACGTCGAGAACAAATATACCAATAACATGACGAAGCTGCAGACTGTGCGTTATTATATTGCGTTTCGGATCATGAAAGCGGCGGAGTCATGGTTTGACAGCGTGACCTGCCTGTCGGGCCCGTTATCCTGCTATCGAAAAGAGCTGATCATACAGCATGCGGATGCCTGGCTGAACCAGAAGTTTCTGGGCAGACCCGCCACTTTCGGGGATGACCGAAGCATGACGAACTTTATTTTGAAAACACATCGTACCGGTTACCAGGATTCCGCCATATGCTCGACGATTGTCCCTTCGCAGATGAAGGTGTTCCTGAAGCAGCAGATGCGCTGGAAGCGCTCATGGCTGCGCGAGTCGCTGCGGGCTGGAGGCTTTATTTGGCGCAAAGAGCCGTTTATGGCCTTGTTTTTCTACATCGGCCTGATCGTGCCGATTGCCGCGCCTGTCGTGGTTGCCTATAACTTGATGTACGTGCCGATCGTTCACGGCATTTTTCCGGGGACCTTCTTGATGGGCTTGCTGCTGATGGCGCTGCTGATGAGTCTTGCCCACCTGCTGTTTCGCAAGAGTAGGCTCTGGGTGTTCGGCTTCGTGTTCTGTCTGTTCTATGAATTTGTCCTGTTATGGCAGATGCCGGTGGCCTGGTTTACCTTCTGGAAGTCGACATGGGGGACCCGGGAAACGCCGCAGGATATTGAAGCGAGAGAGAAGAAGGAAGCCCGCAAGCGCAAAGGCAAAAAATTCGGATTACCGTTCTGATCGTGTCAAAGCGGTTGAAGTGAGGATGACCAATGGGTAAAAAACAAAAAACAGCCCTCAATGTTCAGCGGAAAAATCGCCGCAAGATCATCAAAGTTACGGCACAGGTCGTTGTATTGGCTGTAGCAGCCGTCCTGCTGGCGAATGCGATTTTCGATTTTCGCACATTTAAAGAGCCGGACAAATCGGCCTGGCGTCAGGATCAGGGCTTTATTGCGCTATCCTATTTCGGAGTCGGCCGCACCGGGACATCCAAGCTCGTATCCAAGAGCCAGCTGGATGCCCAACTGAAGGCCTTATATGAACAGGGCTACACCACGATTTCGCAGCAAGATATTATCGATTATTATCGTCATGGCAAGAAGCTGCCGGATAAAGCGTTGTACCTGTCCTTTGAAGACGGACGGAATGACTCCGCATTATTCGCGCAGCCCCTGCTGGAGAAATACAATTATAAGGCCACTTTCCTGTCCTATGCAGGCAAAATGGGCAATAGTGAACGGAAATTTCTGCAGCCGAAGGATATGCTGAAGATGACCCGCACCGGTTATTGGGAGCTGGGGACCAACGGCAACCGGCTGACTTATATTAATATATTTGATCGTGAAGGCCGTTTCATCGGCGTTAAGGATGAAGGTGAACTGACCGCCAAATCCCATGTGGAATATTACAACCACTATTTGATGGATTTCATACGCGACGAGAATATGATTCCGCTCGAGAACCGCGCGGAGATGGAAGAACGGATCCAAGCTGACTATGAGGCGATGAATAAAGTCTATACGGAAGCGCTTGGTTACGTTCCAGGCACGTATATGATCATGCACGCCAATGCGCTTGGCGGAGGCATGAATCAGCTTGTTGCCAATGCCAATACGGAGCAGATTAGGCAGCTGTTTGAAATGAATTTCAACCGGGAAGGAATGGCCTTCAACTCGAAGGACAGCGATCTTTATAATCTGACTCGGGTCCAGCCTGCTCCTTACTGGTCTACCAATCATCTGTTGATGAAGCTGCACAAGGACCAAGGACAACCTATGCAATTTGTGCGGGGGGACGAGCAGCAGGCTGAGAAGTGGGAGGTGCTTGGCGGAGCCGCTGAATTTGCGGATAACCGTTTCGTGGTCACATCGCCTCCGTCTCAGGCAGGGACCGTTTATTTGAAGGGCAGCGAAGAGTCTGACGTGACCGTCTCGGTTAAGGCACTCGGTAATGGGGTAGGACGGCAGTCCATTTATGTCCGTTACGACCGGACGAAGGGCTCTTACTTAAGGCTTCTTCTGGAGAACAATAACGTGGTGGTGGAACAGAAGAGAGCGGGTCAAGCGCCCGAAGAGCTGTTCACTTATTCCTTGCCGAAGGTCGAGTGGGGGGAAGAGGATCTGCAATTCGACAAGGCATCGGTATATACCAAGGAGCAGACGCAGTCCGGAGACCGGGATGATGAGAATGAGTATCCCGTCAACATACTTGGAAACCGTAGGTTGGAGATTTCGGTGAAAGGCCATTCTCTGTCCGTGAGTGTCGATCAACAGTTGATTCTGAATCAGCAGCCTGTGGATGTTTCGATTGGCGCAGGGGGCGTGGCGTTTGAATCGCAATATCACGAGCAGAATGAGAAAGATGATATTTACGACGCTATTTTTGAAGATGTTACGATTGCATCCGAGCCTGCGGGCGGTGATCGGAAGCTGCTGTTTACGAACAAGCCGTCCGGACTGACCGGTGTCCTGACAGGCGTGCAGAGAAGTTTGAGCCGGGCGGTTGACTGGGCTGTGGAAACTTTTTAATATTCGGATGGCGTAGGACGTGAACAACAATGAAGAATCGCAGAAGGAAATGGGCAGGAGCTGTGGTATTGATGGCTTTGTGTGCTGCTGTCTCTTTTTGGTGGCTGCATACCGGAGAGCAGGAGAAAGGACTGCAGGCTCAGTTAACGCAAACGGAAGTGAAGCTGTCTGCCTGGATTACGGACTGGCAGTGGAAAACGGGCATAACGGATCTGAAGCAGCTCGGTGGTGAGCTTGAAGAAATCCATTTTTTTGCAGCTTACTTCAATCCTAAAGACGAACTCCATTTGACCTCGGATTTTCGGGAGGGACTGCCTGAGTTTCTGGAGAATTCCCGGAAGGGGGAGCAGCTTCGCCGTGTCCTGACCATCGTAAACGATCGTTTCGATACCGATGGGACGGCGGACCAGAAGGATCCTGCGCTCATCTCCCGGATCGTGGCAACTCCGGAAAGCCGCAGTCTGCATATCGGGCACATTCTGGCTGTGGTATCCCAGCATGGCTTTAGCGGTGTGGAGCTGGATTACGAGAAGGTACGCAAGGAAGATTGGGCGAATCTTTCGGCTCTGTACGAGGAGCTGTATGAACGTTTACAAGCGGAAGGTTTCTCTCTTCGAATCGTGCTGGAGCCGGGGATCAGCCAATCATCCTTTGACCTGCTGCCGGAAGGTCCGGATTATGTCCTGATGGCATATAACTTGTACGGAGGGCATAGCGGACCGGGTCCAAAGGCGGATCACGCCATGATAAGGAAGCTGGCGGACAAACTGCACGGGATCCCGGGAGACCATGCCATTGCGCTGTCGGTTGGCGGGTTTGACTGGGCCGAGAACGGCAAGGTGGTCTCTTTAACGGAAAAGCGTGCGGTGGAGCTGGCCCATGCCATCTCGGACGATCCGAGACGGGATCCGTCAAGCGGTGCCCTGTATTTTGAATATACGGACGACCAAGGCATCGGGCATACCGTGTGGTATGCGGATGGAATGACCATTGCCGGCTGGGTGGATGCGGCGAGAGACTCGGGTATTTCGAAGATTGCGCTCTGGCGGCTTGGGGATATGGAAGAGGATACGTTGAAACAGTTGAAGGAATATCATCAGCAATCCCAACATGAGTGAATCTTTTACGAAAAAAAGGACATCCCACGGCTCTAAGAAGTCGGTTGGGGTGTCCTTTTGCGTAAGGTATGACTTATGCTATCAGCCAAGCCGTCTTTCTGTGCGAATATACGTACAGGAAGGGGCTGGATTAATGGATGAGCTTCGAGGCTTTCGCTTTGCGGACAAGTCCGCCGCTGGCCCGGTTGATCGGCTTCTTGAGCGCAATCCCGATCATCAGCGCAATTGCCGCGAAGATCAGCATGAACAGGACATCCCGGATGACAATATCCCATAGAATGCCGCCAACGGCTTCCCGCATCATGCTAATGGCGTAGGTGAATGGCAGATACGGATGCAATGCCTGGAAGAACGGCGGCGTCATCTGGATCGGGAACGTTCCGCCCGCGCCTGCAAGCTGCAGCACGAGAAGTACGATGGCCATCGCTTTCCCGACATTGCCGAACACGGACACCAGCGTATATACAATCAGCATGAAGATGGAGCTGATCAGCAGCGCAAACAGGATGAACCAGCCCGGATTCACTACATAGGTCCGCAGCAAATAAATATCACCCAGGGTGACGAATAGCGCTTGGAACAGCGCAATGGTCAGAAATGTTAAATAGCGTCCGAAGTAAATCTCGATGCTGCGGAAGCTTCTCTCTTCATCATGAACCTCGACGGAGAGCAGGGAAACGAGCAGCAGGGCGCCTACCCACAAGGATAAGGTCGTGAAGAAAGGAGACATGGCGGAGCCATAGTTTGGGATTGGATACAGGCGATTCTCTTCCAGCGTAACAGGCTCGGCAAAAAACTGGCTTTCGAGCTCAAAATTGTTTTGAAGCAAATCGATAACCTCTTGGATATCCCCTTCAGCTTCCATCTCGCGCAGCCGATTAGCCAGCTGCGTAATTCGTAGCTCGGCTTCCGGGAGACGGCTTTGGGCAAGCCGCACTTCTTCGCCCCCTACTTTGAGCCCCTTCCGGGCATCTTGAAGCAAACGCTGAATGTCGGGGACTGCGGCAAGCGCCTGGGTCAGCTCCTGCTGAACACGCTTGGCCGTGCCTGCGCCCTTGGTGAAGGCTTTGCTGATCGCTGGACCAATCTCCGTATCGTAGCGGCTTAACAGCGTGTTGGTCAGTCCCGTAATGTCATCGTTCAGCTTCTTCAGCTTATCGATGGAATCCGCAGGTGCTTCTTCTCCCCGTTCCACGGCTTGGGCTATGGTTTGGAGCACGGCCTGAGCTGAGGTCCAGCGTGCTGCAATGTCCTCGAGCTTGGCCGCCCCGGAAGCTGCCGCCGGGGAGATCGAGCCCAGCCGCTTGAACAATTGACCCAGCCGGGCCGCGGCTTGCGCTGCTGTCTCTGCGCGTTCCTGGGCAGCGTTCAGGCGGCTGGCAAGCTCCTTCGGGTCGATGTCGGCTTGCCCCAGAGTGTCCAGCACTTGCGAGAGCGCTCCGGTGGTTGCAGCCAGTACCTCCAAGTCCTGACGCAGGGCAGGCTCCAGCGATTTCGAGGCACCCGCAGCCTGATTCGCGAACTCCGCCAGCGCACCGGCCATGGTTTTGCCGTCCGTGGCAATCCCTTCAAGGCGAGGCAGGGCGGTGTCGGCCTGCTGAATCAATCGGTTGGCCAGCTGAATATCCTTAGCGGCTGTGCCCACCGCTTCATTGAGCTCCGGAAAGCTTTTTTCGAGCCGGAACAGAAGACTTCGTACTTTATTAATTGCCGGGAGCTGATTCTCGATCTCAATCCCGAGCGTGTTGAAGATCTCAAAGATGGTGCCATTGGCGGTTTTGATGAAATTTTTGCTGATTTCCTCCACGACACCGGATGCGCCCTGGGCCGTCACTTTGGGAGAAATGGCGTTGATTTTCTCGTTGGTATAATAGAGGATCTGAGCTTTGACAGGCTCATTGGTCAGCACGGTGCCGATCCGGGCAGAGAAGTTCTCCGGAATAATGATGGCGGCATAATCATCGCCGCGCCGTACACCTTGAATAGCGTTCTCGCTATCCTCCGTAAACCGCCATCCCAGCTTCTCATTGTGATGGAGGGACTCCACGATTTCTTTTCCCAGATTAATCGGCTGGTCGCGAAGAGTGGTCCCTTTATCCAGGTTGGCAACGGCAATGGATACACCGGAGGTCTGGCCGTAGGGATCCCAAGAAGCCTCAATGTTAAACCAGGCATACAGAGAAGGAAGAACGGCAAGCCCGGCTATGATGACGCCTGCAGCCCAATTACGAATGATTCTATGGATATCGGCAGAATATATGTGGAAGATATTCTTCATGAGCGCTCCTGTCTTGTACGTAGTCGGTGCTAGTATGCCGCTAAATCCGTGCCAAGATACGAAACGAGCCGATCCTTAATCTCTTCCTTGAGGGAGTGCCATTCGCAGAGCAGGCTGCCTTCATATCCGCGGCACAAATACTGAACCTGCAGCCCTTCCTTGGCTGTGCGGTTCTGGCTATGAATCCGGATGCCGCGCCTTCTCATCTGTTGTTGTATGAACCAGGCATGATCCGAATTCCCTTTTTTAATAAGCTGCAGATTTAAGATATAGAGGTCAGCCGTTTTGAGTTTAAGGGTCTTGAGAATTCGAATATCCCGCTCGAGTGCAGACTGGATGATGTGATGCAGCAGATAATCATGGATTAGGGCTTCGTCTTCTGGTGAAGGCGGAGGAGGAGTGGAAGGCTTCATCATAAGAGACACATCCTCAGACATAAATATATAGAACATATGTTCTATCTTACACATAGTATGCCAACAATATACGGCCTGCAACCATTAATTTCTGGCAATGGTTTATGGATCCCAGTGGATTCATGGCGGCATATCGTTTACACTCCTGATAACTGCATTCATCAGGAGGCGATTCATTCATGATTCTACATAAAGGCGAAATATTGTTCAGGCAAGGGGATAGCGGGGACCATCTATATCACATCCGGAGCGGATTGTTCAAGGTGACCCGTCTCCATCCGAACGGCAACATGGTGCTTTTCAATATTTTATATCCCGGTGAAACGGTGCCGCACCATTCGCTGATCAGCCCGAAGGAGACACATGGAACGGCGATCGCTCTGATCCAGAGCGAAGTGGAGGTCATATCGGCTGAAGCGTGGTACCGCCAGCTCGCGGAGGATCCGCAGAAACCGCTCGAGGTTGCCAGATTGCTGCAGGAAAAAGTGCGGTTCATGCAGATGAGGCTGGATCACTTGACGGTGGGAGGACCTGCGGAGCGGCTTGAACTGCTGATCCGGTGGCTGGATGAGTATTCACAGGGAATACACTTGACCGAGTATCTGACTCAGGAAGAGATCGGACAGCTGATCGGCGTGAGGAGAGAAACGGTAAACCGGCTGCTGCGGGAACAGGGCAAGCACGTCTAGCCCTGAATTTGCGGACGATATGAACGCCGGGATACATATGTTAATAACATGCTCACGACAGAATTAGCAGAAGGTTCACTTTTTCGCTGAATCATAGTCACCAGCAAGCATAATCAATCCAAAAAGGGTGCCTGTCTTTATACAAGACAGGCACCCTTTGATTTTGTAATACGGTTCATTAATCTTCCAATGTACCCGCCGGGCCGAAGAATTCATAATGAATCCGGTCTGAAGGTACCTCCATCGATTTCAATTGACTGTTCATGGCACGCATGAACGGAACAGGGCCGCAGAAGTAGAAGTCGGCTTTCGCATCGACGGTTTTACGAAGGAATTCAAGATCAATATAGCCAGCTTGGTGGCACTGATCCTCCGATTCCGGTTGTTCATAAATGACATAAGAGGTTAGCTGCGGATGCTTGGAGGCGAGCGCATCGATATGAGCCTTCATCGCATGCTGGCTGCCGCACTTGGCCGCATGAATAAACGTTACTTTCCGGTCGGGCTGACTCAGCAGCACGGTTTCGAGCATGGCCACCATCGGGGTCAAACCCACGCCGCCGCTGATCAAGACAAGCGGAAGATCGGTGTCCGTATCCAGCGTAAAGGAACCGGCCGGAGGAGTGACCTCGAGAACGGTCCCGACCTCGGCATGACGGTGCAGCCAAGTGGAGACGATGCCGGCAGGCTTTCCTTCCAGTTCATCCTCACGCTTGACCGTGATTCTGTAGTAAGGCTGGCCCGGTGCGGACGAGAGACTATAATGACGATTATGATAATAGGTTTCACCTTCAGGTTTTACCCGGAGCGTGATGTATTGACCGGGTTGATAATCGGCAATCTCGCCGCCGTCCTGCGGGACCAAATAAAAGGAAGTGATGACTGAGCTTTCTTCCACCTTCCGGTCAATTACGAAATTGCGGTATCCGCTCCAGCCGCCGGCTTCGTTCGCGGCTTTATGGTACATATCGGCTTCAATGCCAATGAAGACATCGGCAATGGCGCCGTAAGCTTCGCCCCAGGCCTCGATAATTTCGGGCGATGCGGCGTCACCTAGCACCTCCTTCATGGCGGCGAGCAGCGTTTCGCCAACGATCGGATAGTGCTCGGGCAAAATGTTTAACGCCCGGTGCTTGTGTCCGATCTGCTTAACAACCGGGACGATCGCTTCAAGACGATCGATATGGGCTGCTGCGGCGTACACGGCATTGGCAAGAGCAAAGGGCTGTTTTCCTTCTCGTTGATTCGCATGGTTGAATATGTTAAGAAGCTCCGGATGATGATGAAACAATTTTTGGTAAAATGCAGTCGTGATTGCCGTTCCATGCGTTTCAAGAACAGGAACGGTGGATTTAACGACTTCAATCGTATGCTGGCTTAACATGCAGACTCCCCCTGATTCATAAGTCGAATTCGTGTTCGATTTAAGTATAGACAAGGGAAGAAAGGGCAATTGTGATTTTGGTCACATCGGATTTAGCGAATATGTGAACAACGTATTAATGGTGGAAAGTTTATGGAGGGGAGTTCTTAAAGCGAGTTTTTTTACATATTCCATATATAGATTCCAGTTCATTCTAGCCAGCTGTTTAGCTCGCGTGCCAACTGTGTTATAATAAGGTAAGCAGTCTAACTAAAACGAGAAAGGATCAGGATACCATGTGTCCCCGAAGGACGAATCCCCAAAGGACGATTTGGAAACGTTATGATCTCTCATACACATAGCTTCCTTCGTAGAGCGAAGTCGGACGTCTGAAGACAAGGACGGTCTCTGCGAAAGGATGGGAACTATGGTTCGAAGGATGAACTCCTCCAGGTTGCCTCTAGGTAGAGATTGGCCTATGTCTGACCAATCTACTACGACAAGAGGGATCCTGTATGAGGAAAAGACAAAACACAATTATCACCATGTCGGCGATGTTGTTCGGAACGTTTTTAATGGCTTTTACGTATTATCACATTAATTTTCACAATCATTTAACCGAAGGCGGCTTTGTCGGCCTTGCGCTGCTTGGCAAATATGCGCTTGATATTCCGCCTGCATTAAGCATGATCCTCATGGACATTCCGGTTCTGCTGATTGCCTTGTTTATCAAAGGTCGGAAGTTTATTATCAATACCGTTGTTGCGGCGAGCATGTTCACCTTGTTCTACGCATTGATCGAGCGGTATTCCACGCTTGTTATCGATCTGAATCATAACTTGCTGGCAGCCGCGCTGCTGTCCGGTTTATTGACGGGCTTTGGTGCAGGCATCGTGCTCCGTTTCGGCGGGGCGACAGGCGGTGACGACGTGATCTCCGTGCTGTTCAGCGAGTGGAGCGGGCTTAAGGTAGGGACGGTATTTTTCCTGATGGATGCCGTAGTACTGCTATTATCGCTATTCTACATGCCATTGGTTGAAACCTTATATACTATATTAGCCGTATCGATTGCCGGGCAAGTGATCACCATCACAGTGACGTACGGTACCGAGAAAACGGAAAAGAAACCGATTCGGAAAGCGGTCCGTGCCCCAAGCACTCCGGTTACTCCGAAGACAGCGCAGCATACCGTTAGCGGCCGATCATAATCCGGTCCAACTAAGAGAAGCTCACCCGCATGCAGGGTGAGCTTCTTTCGTATGCTTCTTTCGTATTCTTATGTTGGATTCACTTCTCGTCCTTGGGATGATTTTCATCCCATTCCTGAGCCTTGGCGGTGGCAATGGCGATGGCGCGTCCTTCATCGTAATCTTCCTCAAGCAGGGCATTGGCAATTTCCACGGCTTTATTCCTCACCCGCGGCTCCAGATTTTTCATGGATGGCGGATAATCATGTTTACTCCAAGGCATGTAACGATCCCTCCACTTCATCTGTTATTCGTATGTAAAGTATATTACCCCGTGCAACCAAATTGAATAAACGGTTTCAATGGCACAAAAAAAGTACATTGTCCCCCGGAGGACAATGTACTTGGAAACTTCGATTTATTCAAACAGCTGCAAATACTCGCCGTAGCCTTCCTTTTGCATCTCTTCTTTCGGTACAAACCGCAGTGCGGCGGAATTGATGCAGTATCGAAGGCCGTTCGGCCCAGGACCGTCGTCAAATACATGGCCGAGGTGCGAGTCGCCTTTTTTGCTCCTTACCTCGGTGCGGACCATCATATGGGTGAGATCCATTTTTTCCTTGATGTTGTATTCGCGTATCGGACGGGTGAAGCTCGGCCATCCGCAGCCGGCATCATATTTGTCCGTTGAGCTGAAAAGCGGCTCGCCGGATACGATGTCCACGTAAATGCCTTCCCCGTGATGATCCCAGAACTGATTGTGGAACGGAGGCTCGGTTGCGTTATTCTGGGTCACTTCATATTGGATCGGAGTCAGGCGCTGTTTAAGCTCGGCTGGATCCATCGGCTCCGACCAATGCTGCTCAATGAAATCCTCGCGTCCTGAACCTTTGCGGTAGCGTTTGTAATGGCTCGGATTTTTCTTGTGATAATCCTGATGATATTCTTCAGCTTCATAGAAAGTGCTGGCCGGAATGATGGGCGTTACGATCGGTCCGTCGAATCGTCCGCTGGCAGCTACTGCTTGCTTGGATTGTTCAGCAAGCTCGCGCTGCTCGTCCGTATGGTAAAAAATAGCGGTTCGGTAAGATGTACCCCGGTCATGGAATTGTCCGCCCTCATCCGTTGGATCGATTTGCTGCCAGAAGAGCTCAAGCAGCTTTTCGTAAGGGAACACTTCCGGGTTATACGTGATTTGAACGGCCTCGTAATGACCCGTTGTATCAGAGCATACCTCTTCATAGGTGGGATTTTCCTTATGACCGCCCGTATAGCCGGAAACGACCTTCAGAATACCCGGCAGCTCATCAAAAGGAGAGACCATACACCAGAAGCAGCCTCCCGCAAAGGTAGCCAATTCACTTGGGGTTGAACGATTATTCATCTATTATCCCTCCATCGTTATAACAATTTAAATGTAAGTCTTACTCTATATTATAATCATTTTGGTCAAAGAAACCAAAATGATGCTCATTTAAGCTGGTCTCCCTTTATACCACCGGATAGCGGCCAGGCACAGAGCGGTAACCAGCATGAGTCCGCCAGCGATTCCTGCAAAGAGAAGCGGATGATCGGCAAATCCGCTGCCCAGCCAGGCATACAGGAGAATTGCGGGGATTTTACCGATGGCTGAAGCGGTTGTGTACGTCCAGAATGGAATGGAGGCGACGCCTGCATAAATATTGACGGCCATTTGCGGTATGATGGGCAGTAAGCGCGCAAGCAGGATCGACTGAAAGGGGCGCCGTTCCACCACGGCTGTGAACCTATGGATAGCCGCGTATTTGCCGAGCAGTCGCCTGCCGGGCTCCTGGTATAAGGCGCGTACAGCCGCATACAGGATGACGGCGGCTATCGTTGTTCCAAACCACGAAATGGCTGCAGCCCAAACGGTGCCATATGCATAGCCGAGAATAGCGATGATGACTTTGTAGGGGGCAATGGGAAATAAGGCAAGCAGGGTTGCCAGCACGATCATCAGGTAGAGTGGGGGATTTCCTCCAAGCCAGTCCATGATTTCTTGTCTGTATGCAAAAGCCAGCGTCAATGCTGTTGTATAAATTGCGGGTATGATCCATCTCTTCATAAAGAATCCTCACTTTGCGAAAGTCAACCAGAATAGCACCATAATAGCAAAAAAACAGCAATGCTGCCCATCTTTCGGACAGCTGAGCATTCGATTTCGGGTGGGAAAAATTGAATATACAAGCGATTTTTCATATGTTATAATATGTCCAACCGAATAGTTCCCAAAGGGGAGTAGCTTCATAAGAAAACCTATATCGTGGCCTTTTCATGGATGAGTGACCGCGATTCAAGGTAGGTTTTCTTGCGATATAGAATTTCATGGGTTCCGCTGATCACTTATAAATTCTATATCGTAAGTAAAGTCGTCATTACGGGATTAACCATCCCCGGCTTTATTGGCAACGAGTATGTTGTTTAGCGAGACCTTTGCCTGATTTATTTATGAATGAGGTGGAGGTCTATTTTTGCGCCCAAAAAACGCTGTAGACCTTATAAACTAAGGGAACAGCGTTTTTTTTGGATGGAGGACATCGGTAGGTAGAAACCTAAAGAAAATGAAGAAAGGATGGGAGATGCATGGATTTGATGTCGATGGATTTTTGGATGGCACTGCTATCGATTGTCCTTATTGACCTTGTGTTGGCAGGCGATAACGCGATTGTTATCGGGCTTGCCGCTCGTAATGTCCAGAAGGAGGACCAGAAGAAGGTCATCCTGTGGGGGACCGTCGGTGCGATTGTCATTCGTATCGTGGCCACCCTCCTCGTTGTACAGCTCTTAATGATCCCTGGCTTGCGCTTGATCGGTGGCTTTGCACTGTTGTGGATTGCCTACAAGCTGATGGTGGATGAGAAGCAGCATGAAATTTCCGCTGGCAACCAAATGTGGGCGGCAATCCGTACGATTATTATCGCGGATGCGATGATGGGACTGGATAACGTGCTTGCTGTAGCTGGCGCTGCTGGTGAAAGCTTCATGCTGGTTATTATCGGACTTGCGATTTCGGTACCAATTATGGTGTGGGGCAGTACCATTATCCTGAAGTTGACGGATCGCTTTCCAATTATCATCACCATCGGTGCTGCGGTATTAGCCTGGACCGCATCGAAGATGATTGTGGAAGAGCCGATGATTCACAGCTGGTTCGCCAATGGCGTTCTGAAGTACGGTTTTGAAATTCTCGTTATTGCCATTATCATCAGTCTTGGAACTTGGATGAAGAAAAAGAATGACCAAAAAGCGAAGAGCAATCCGGTACAGGTCAAGATGGTCGACTAGGTTAGACTTTGTCTGAGCGCAAGTAAACGGTATAATGTCTTCATGAACGAAGAGAGCTCCGAAGCCCTTTTCGCATGAGGAGGGGTAACACATGGAATTTACGGAAAAATCCGTAGAAGAACGGATTGCGGAGTCGTACCGCCAGGACGAGGATATGATGATCCTCGTGTTTGCCCAGTGGTGTGTGAATCACGGACTGGACCCAGTGGAACTGTACCGTAAGGCATATCCGAATCAGCCGGACAATGAGCGGCTGGCGCGGGTGCTGGAACTAACGGTGCCCAAGGAAGAAGCTGGTGAAATACCGGATCAGACCCTGCTTGGTGTCCTGTCGTTATTCGGAAATGAAGACTTGGCTATCGTTGTAGCCGAGGCAGCGGCCACGCTAGGCTCGGATAAGAAGTAATATGGAATCATGGAATATCTTACATGTGATTCAAGAGAGAAGCGGGTCGATCAAGGAAAAACCTTGGTCGACCCGCTTTTTTACTGCGCAAATGGTCCGATCAATTTGACGTTCGGCTGGCCATGCGGAATTGTTTAGGCGAAACGCCGAATCGGGAGCGGAAAACGCGGTGAAAATAAGTATAGTTGGCAAAGCCGGAAGTTTCGGCGACATCCTCCAGCGAGAGAGGGCTGAACACAATCCGTTCCTTGGCCATGCTCAGGCGAACGTCCATGGTGTATTGCATGATGGTGGTGCCAAAAGCTTCTTTGAACAGATGGACTGCCCGGGAAACACTGATGCCGACATGGGCGGCGACATCCTCCAGCTTGAACATCGAGGAGGCATTCTCTTCAATGTAATTTTTCATGCGGTAGGCTAGATACGTCTTGGGCGTGGTCGATGGCTGCTCCGATAACAGGCGATCCACTTCGAGGCATAGAATCCGTACCGTGTAATCCGAAATCTCCGGATAAGGATCCGATACGCGGCGCTGCTCCAGCAGAATTTGCCGAAACAGACTCAGGTAACGCTCTTCCAGTGGGACCCGAATTTTGGTTGGGCGTTTCTTGGAATTCCACCACGCGTCAGCCCAGGGACCCTTGAAAAAAATATGGTAATCTCCGCTTTCGATGGTTAATTCACCCAAAGCGTTATATTCGTCATCTATTCGGAGTTCATAGGGTTGTCCTGGCGTGAAGATCAACAGATCCCCTGCCTCCACGAGTGACAGCTCGTCATCAATTTTCGCGCGGCACTTGCCATCGGTCTGCCATCGCATCAAGTAGGTGTCGAAACCGTCAGCCAGGGACATCTTGAAAGGTTTACGATGAAATGAGAAATCCGCTGCTACGACTTGGTTGGAAAGATTTGAATCCATTGCTAAAGTCCCCTTTGAAGAATAAGAAAATAATGACCAGATTGTTCATGTTTTAATCATATTCTTCATTTTAAACGAAAGCATAAAAGAATACCATGGTACTAGTCCGAGCACATTTTAAGGCTCAAGGAGTGACAGCGATGAAAAAAATGAAAGCAGGTATAATTGGCTGCGGAACGATCAGCGGCGTATACTTCACGAACTTAAAGAACAGCCCTTGGGTTGAAGTCGTGGCATGTGCTGACCTTATTCCGGACAACGCGAAGAAGAAGGCTGAAGAGTTCAACATCCCGAACGTGTACACGGTTGAAGAGATGCTTGCACAGACTGACATTGAGTTTATTATTAATCTGACCATTCCGGCCAGCCACGCCAATGTGGATATCGCCTCCCTGGAGGCAGGGAAGCATGTTTACAGTGAAAAGCCGCTGGCTATTACCCTTGATGAAGCTCGCCGCGTGCTAAATATGGCAGATCAAAAAGGACTTCGCGTCGGCTGCGCACCCGATACGTTTTTGGGCTCCGGCGTACAGACGGCCAAAGCCGCGATTGAATCCGGTCTTATTGGCAGACCTGTTGCCGCAACGGCGTTCATGATGGGTTCTGGACCGGAAGCATGGCACCCTAATCCTGAATTTTTTTACGCGTCGGGCGGAGGTCCAATGATGGATATGGGTCCTTATTATGTATCGGCCCTGGTAGAGCTGCTTGGTCCTGCAAGCCGGATCAGCGCATCCACAGGCATCCAGATTCCGGACCGCGTAATCGGCTCCGGCCCGCTCCAAGGAAAACCGATCACGGTGCAGACCCCAACGCATTTAGCAGGGACGCTGGATTTTGAGAACGGTGCCATTGCAACCATGATCACAAGTTTTGATATCTTTGGCGGATCGAACCTGCCTTGGATCGAGATCTATGGCACGCAAGGGAGCTTAAGCCTCGGGGATCCGAACTACTTTAACGGCGAAGTGAAGCTCCGGAAGCACGGCTCCGAGGAATGGGAGCTGCTTGACCCTGCGTTTGAATGCGGGACGAACGAGCGGGGCTTGGGCATCAACGATATGATTCAATCGATTCATGAGCAGAAGGACCATCGCGTGAGTGCCCGTCTGGCTTACCACGTGCTGGAGATTATGCAGTCGTTCCAGCAGTCTTCGCTGGAGGGCCGACATATCGTTCTGCAAAGCACATACCGCTATGGCAAACTTCCGGCGCCGCAGCAGGCAGACATGCCGGAATAGCGAACTGGCAGCCCGGTTCATATTCTTGTACACTGGTTATGAACGACATGCAAACCAGCTTCTGACGGATCTGACAGGATTGTGAGTTCTTGGAAATGGTCCGCATGAAAGCGTTGCACTAATATTTGGAGAGCATCCAAAATGATCAAATGCCTATGGGGAGGAAATGGACATGTCGAAATCGTTGAAGATCGGAATTATCGGTTGCGGGGGAATCGCCAACGGCAAGCATATGCCGAGCTTGAAGAAGCAGGCACAGGCCGAATTGGTCGCTTTTTGCGACATCGTAGAAGAGCGTGCGCAGAAGGCGGCTGCCGAATACGGGGTTGAAGGCGCAAAAGTTTACACGGATTTCAGAGAATTGCTGCAAGACGGCAGCATCGATGTTATCCATGTATGTACGCCGAACGATTCGCACTCCGAGATTACGGTTGCATCCTTGGAAGCCGGCAAGCACGTGATGTGCGAAAAGCCTATGGCGAAGACCGTTTCCGAAGCCAAAGCCATGCTGGACGCCGCAAAGCGTACAGGGAAAAAACTTACCATCGGTTACAACAACCGTTTCCGGGATGATAGCATGTATCTGAAAGGCGTCTGTGAGGAAGGCGATCTGGGCGAGATCTACTACGGTAAAGCGCTGGCTGTTCGCCGCCGTGCCGTTCCGACCTGGGGCGTATTCCTTGACGAAGAGAAGCAAGGCGGAGGTCCGTTGATCGATATCGGTACCCATGCACTGGATTTGACCTTGTGGCTGATGGACAACTACAAGCCGAAGAGCGTGCTTGGATCCACGTTCCATAAACTTGGTCAACGCGAGAATGCGGCGAATGCGTTCGGTCCTTGGGATCCGAAGGAGTTCAAGGTAGAGGATTCGGCATTCGGGTTCATCACGATGGAGAACGGCGCAACGATTATTCTGGAATCCAGCTGGGCCCTTAACGTCGTTGAGACGGGCGAAGCCAAAGCCGTGCTGGCGGGTACCGAAGGCGGAGCTGACATGAAGGACGGTTTGCGTATTAACGGCGAGAAAATGAGCAGATTGTATGAAACCAAAGTGGATTTGAATGCCGGCGGCGTAGCGTTCTATTCCGGTTCCAAGGAAAATGATGCGGACCGTGAAGCCAGAATGTGGCTGGAGGCTATAATTGAGGATAAGGACCCTGTGGTTAAGCCGGAGCAAGCGTTTGTGGTAACGCAAATTCTGGAAGCGATCTATGAATCGGCGAAGACCGGAAAAGCGGTTTACTTCGATAACTAAATCTTACAATCACAACTAATACTTAGATAAACCAGGAGGTATACAATGAAATTAGGCGTATTTATGGTATTGCTGAGCGGACGTAAATTGGAGGATGCATTGGACTACGTGGCATCCAAGGGACTTAAAGCGGTTGAGATCGGAACAGGCGGTTATCCGGGAAACGCGCATTGCAACCCGGCCGAGCTGCTGGAGAATGAAACCGCGCTGAAAAACTTCAAAAATGCGGTAGAATCCCGTGGGTTGATCATTAGCGCACTGAGCTGCCACGGCAACCCGCTTCATCCGCAAAAGGCAATAGCGAAAGAGTTCCATGACACGTACGTAAAAACGGTAGAACTTGCCGAGAAGCTTGAAGTACCTGTTGTTAATACATTCTCCGGCTGCCCGGGCGACCATGAGGATGCTAAATACCCGAACTGGCCGGTTGCACCTTGGCCTAACGACTACCAAGAGATTCTGACTTGGCAGTGGGATAACAAGGTCATTCCTTACTGGACCGAATGGGGTAAATTTGCCGCAGATCGCAATGTGAAGATTGGTTTGGAATTGCACGGCGGCTTCTCCGTTCATACGCCAGGCACGCTGCTCCGTTTGCGTGAAGCCGCAGGCGAAGTGATTGGTGCCAACCTGGATCCGAGCCATATGTGGTGGCAAGGGATCGATCCTGTTCAAGCGATTCAAATTTTGGGTCGCGAAGGGGCAATCCACCACTTCCATGCGAAGGATACAAGCATTGACCCGATCAACGTGAACAAACACGGTCTGACCGATATGCAGTCTTATGCCAACATGCTGGATCGCGCTTGGCAATTCCGCAGCGTAGGCTACGGACATGATGTGAAGGAATGGGCGGATATGATGAGTGCCCTTCGTCTGGTTGGATATGATTATGTCGTAAGCATTGAACATGAAGATGGATTGATGTCCATAGAAGAAGGCTTCTCCAAAGCGGTGCAAAACCTTCAGCAAGTGCTGATCGAAGAGCCGCTCGGAGAAATGTGGTGGGTCTAACAGCGTAGAGGAATAGCCGAAATAAGCAATTAGGGGGAACAGCAACATGCTTAACGTAACCATTTGGAATGAATTCGTACACGAGAAAATCCATGATGAGGTTCGCAGCGTTTATCCGGCGGGGATTCACACTGCTTTGGCGGAGGGTCTGCAAAATCCGGATTTCGTTATCAGAACGGCAACGCTTGATCAGCCGGAGCATGGATTGACGGATGATGTACTGGATTCAACCGATGTGCTGTTGTGGTGGGGGCATATGGCTCATGACCAGGTAAGTGACGAAATCGTAAGCAAGGTCGTTAAGCGCGTGCAGGATGGGATGGGTCTGATTGTTCTTCATTCCGGACATTTTTCCAAGCCGTTCAAAGCATTGATGGGCACAAGCTGCGATTTGAAGTGGCGCGAAGCAGGAGAACAGGAAATTATTTGGAGCGTGAATCCGACGCATCCGATTGCGGCCGGAATTACGGGGCCGATCATCATTGAGCACGAGGAAATGTACGGGGAGTTCTTTGATATTCCAGCCCCAGATGAGCTGGTATTTGTCAGCAATTTTGAAGGCGGCGAAGTATTCCGCAGCGGTTGCACGTTCAAGCGCGGTCATGGGAACATTTTCTACTTCCGTCCGGGGCATGAGACCTATCCAACCTACTACAACCCCGAAGTGCTGAAAGTGATCACGAATGCGATTAACTGGGCTTATTCCACGGCAGGTAAGCAAACCTTCGGCAACAGTCAGCCGGTTCGTGCGCTTCCCGTTTTAGTCTAAGCTACGAGCAGCGTTTTTTAAGAAGCAATGAGTTAACGAGTCGTTCAGGGGGCAATCCTTGAGCGGCTCGTTTTATCGTTGGCGGTGAATGTTCACCGAAATGTTTTTGCCGGCTAGGGATAGAATATACCTAAGTATGGGGTATTGTATGATATACAAGAAGGGGGGCTGTACACATGAGTGAAGTACAAAGCGCACCTGTAGATCCCGCAACCATCGCCATATGCCAGGCCAAGCTTGTCCATCAACCCGTTGAGGGCTTCCTGCTGGGGAGAGGAGTCCGCTTCGCCAAGATTATGTTTATTGGGGAAGCCCCCGGCGCCCATGAAGTTCTGGAAGGCTTACCTTTTGTAGGGCAGGCCGGACAAGAGATGAATGCCTACCTGGAACGCCTGAACCTGACCCGGGAGCAAGTCTATATTACCAGTGCCATGAGAAGCAGGCCCTATAAGGAAAAGCTAATCGTGAGGTCCACGGGCGAGCGTGTCATCAGCCGCTCCAATCGGACACCGACGAAGGCGGAAATATTGGCCCATGCACCTTTGCTTGATGAAGAGATTCGATGGGTTCGCCCGCACATTATCGCACCCATGGGAAATACGGCGCTGCACCGGTTAATCGGAAGCCATGAAACGGTGACATCGCTGCACGGCAAACTGATGGAGGGCCCGGTCCAGCAAGCAGCAGATCCGGAGAATCCCGGTGGGGGCTATATGTTTTCAGTGGAAACCTATAAGATATTCCCTCTGTTCCATCCAGCGGCCGTACTGTATAATAGGAAATTATCCACTTTGATCGAGGAAGATTTGGATATTTTGGCTCGTATATTATGGGACAAACGCTGATTTTATGGGAAAAAGGGGCTAGGTGGTTTTCAGTTTCTCGGAAATGTGCTAAAATGAAACATACTTACAATTCGTAAGTTTTCTAGATTTTGATTAAGCTTATGAGTTTCTATAAACAAGGTGACTTCGTAAAGAGGTGAAGGGATATGGAAGTTACAAATGTTACGATGTGTCCCCGTTTTGAATCTGCATTTTCTTTTCTGGGCAAACGGTGGAACGGTTTGATTATTCAAACGTTGATGAGCGGGCCTAAGCGCTTTAAGGATATTTCGAATTTGATTCCGTCCATGAGCGATAAAATGCTCTCTGAGCGGATGAAGGATTTGGAATGTGAAGGCATTTTGATTCGTCATGTCTATCCGGAAACACCGGTACGTATTGAATATGAACTGACTGAAAAAGGCAAAGCACTGCGTCCGGTGATGGAGCAAATTGCATCCTGGGCAGAACAATGGGTCGAAAGATGAGTCATCTTAAGACTCCCCTTGATGATTAAACCCTGGCATGAGACATCCTCATTTCAGGGTTTTTTTTCTAAATGGAAGTATGATTCCTGTTTCTTTACGGCAAGAATAGGTGGACATGCACCAAGCGGACGCAGCTGCTATATAATGTGAAAAACCCAGCAGCATATCAAGGAGGCGAGCCCATGACCAAGCGAACGTATATCTCCCGTTTCCATTATGGACAAGAGGACATCTCAGAACTTGAAAACGCTTCATTAAAAGTGCTTCAAATTTTTGAGAAAACCAAGCGGATGCTGAGCCAGTATGTGCCGGACTCCCTGTGGCTAGCTGTGTCTGGAACAAGCCCGGGATCTGCAGAATCCGTTTACCCAAGCAGTGCCGATGCTGCAGGCATGTTTCAGAAATGGGTCAAAGCCCCCGGCGGATGGAAGTTCATTGGTTATGAAACCGATAGATTGAATGCGTCCACCGGGCAGAATATAGGACGAACGGGAAGATTCCTGCAGATGATCATCTGGTCACTCTATGAGAAAATCGCGATGCTGCATCCCATCCTTGGCAGTGAGCCGTTTTTTGACGGGGAAGAGCTGGATGTGATCGCGAATTATTTTGTGCCTACGTATATCAGCGCCGTACCGTTGGTGGAACAAGGAAAGGCCTTTAAGACCATTCAGGCCGACATTGTTCTGTATCAGGAGCATATTCAGGCACCTGCCGTCATTATGCAATCGGATCGTGGCTTATTGGAGGGGAACTGGATGACCGGGGTGAACTTGGACGCGAAGGGGTTTGCCGGGATTCGTCCTTATTTGAAGGTTCCTAACGGCGAACGAGCCTATATGGAAGCCGATATTATATAGAGAGCATTTTTCATCATAACCTTGTTCCGATGCGGACAGGGTTATTTTGTATATTTGTTTAAAATTTTAACGATTTATGTGAAATATATCACAAAAATTAATGACGTCAGACGATATAATTTATGTGAAAGGAACGGAATACCACGATCACTAGATAAATGTGTTGGGGAGGAATCAAACGATGTCCAATATAAAGAGAGAAAAGTTAGTTGTCATTGGCAACGGTATTGCCGGGATTAGTACGGTCGAGCAAATCATTAAATTGGGGGGGAATTTTGACATCACCGTCATTGGACAAGAGCCTCATCCGAATTATAACCGCATCATGCTGTCGTATGTGCTGGAAGGCAGCAAAACCTTGGATGACATTGTATTGAATGATTGGAAATGGTACGAGGATAACCATATCACTTTGCACACGGGTGCCACTGTAACTGCCATTGATGGAGAGCGCAAGGTCGTGACAGCCGACAACGGATTGACGGTGCCTTATGACAAAGTCATGATAGCTACGGGCTCGAAGCCCTTTATTTTACCCGTACCGGGAAGTGACAAAGAAGGCGTTATTGGTTTTCGAAACATTGCCGATTGCACGCAGATGCTTCAAGCCGCTAACGCATACAAGAAAGCGGCTGTCATTGGCGGGGGACTTCTGGGACTGGAAGCGGCCAAGGGATTGGTCAGCCTGGGCATGGAGGTGACGGTAGTTCATCTCATGCAGGATTTAATGGAGAGCCAGTTGGACTCGATGGCATCCGGCATGCTGAAAAGGGAGCTTGAACAGCAGGGTATCAACTTCTTATTAGGCAGGCAAACAACCGAAATATTGGGAGATACCAGAGTTACGGGACTCCGGTTCAAGGATGGGGATGAGCTTGAAGCCGACCTGGTGGTGATGGCAGTGGGCATCAGAGCGAACACCGCGATCGCCCAAGCGAGCGGAATCGAAGTGAACCGGGGCATCGTAGTCAATGATTATCTTCAGACTTCCTGGCCGGATGTGTATGCGGTTGGCGAATGCTGTGAGCATCGGGGCGCATGCTACGGCCTGGTTGCACCATTGTTCGAGCAGGGACAGGTATTGGCGAAGCATCTATGCGGTGTGGAAGGCAAGCCTTACGAGGGAAGCATTGTATCGACGAAGCTGAAAATCAGCGGGGTTGATGTATTCTCTGCCGGAGAATTCATGGAGCAAGCCGAGCACTCGGTGATTACCGCAAAAGATGATTGGCGCAAGACCTATAAGAAAATATTAATTCGCGACAATATCATCGTTGGGGCGATATTGTTCGGAGATGTGAGCGATTCGGCAAGCCTTCAATCCATGATTCGGAAAAAGACAGCCATGACGGATGAGATTTACGATTCGATCATGGGTACTGACAGCGCAGGAACAGGAAATGGCAAGGCATTTTCACTGGAGAAGATGCCCGATGATGAAATCGTGTGCGGCTGCAACGGCGTAACCAAAAAAGCCATTGTGGATGCCATTACTCTACAGGGTTTTACGACAGTGGATGAGATCAAAGCTTGTACAGGAGCTACCCGCTCGTGCGGCGGCTGTAAACCTGTTGTGGAGCAAATACTCCAGAGCGTATTGGGCGATGGCTTTAAGGCGGCAGGCAAACAAGGCATATGCCCATGCACAACCCTCGATCGGGACGAAATCGTCGCCGAAATCCGCGCCAAGGGGCTTACCACGACGAAGGAAGTCATGCATGTTCTGGAGTTCAGCAACCCGGAGGGCTGCTCGAAATGCCGTCCTGCCATTCATTATTATCTGGCGATGCTGAATCCGGTAACCCATCAGGAGGAGAGAGAATCCCGATTTGTCAACGAACGGATGAACGCCAACATTCAGAAAGACGGCACGTACACGGTAGTCCCAAGAATGTACGGCGGCGTTACCACACCGGAGGATTTGAAGAAAATCGCGGATGTATCGCTTAAATATAATGTGAAGGTTGTCAAGGTTACCGGCGGACAGCGTCTGGACCTCATCGGTGTTAAGAAGGAAGATTTACCGAGTGTTTGGGAAGAGCTCGATATGCCGTCGGGTTATGCTTATGCCAAATCGCTGCGGACCGTGAAGACCTGTGTAGGTTCCCAATTTTGTCGTTTCGGTACGCAGGATTCGATGGGCATGGGGGCATTTCTCGAGGAGAAATTCGAAAGACTGGATTTTCCGGCGAAATTTAAAATGGCGGTCAATGGATGTCCGCGAAATTGTGCCGAGTCGTGCACAAAAGACATCGGGATCGTTGGCAATGACGGTGGATGGGAAATATTCGTTGGAGGCAACGGCGGAACGAAAGCGCGTCTTGCTGATTCGTTCTGCAAAGTGAAAACGGATGAAGAGCTGATTGAAATCTGCGGAGCCTTGATGCAGTATTACCGTGAAACCGGCAAGTACCTGGAGAGAACATCGGAGTGGGTGGAGCGCTTGGGACTGGAACAAATCCAAGCGGTTATCCTGGATGATCCCAAGCAGCGTAAGGAACTGGTGGAGAGAATTGAGCTCGCCCTGCAGCAAGTCGAGGATCCTTGGAAGAAAGTGCTGAACGACGAGAAGCTGCGCAATACATTATTCGAGGATGCAAGACCGGTCAGCAGCAAATAAAAGAGGGAGGAATAGACTTCCCTCTTGCCGCCTGAACATCGAGAGCTTTTTCGCAGTAAGGATGAGGATAGAAAAGAGAAGTGGAGGTTATATGTTATGGAAACCGGAAGATTTATTACGGTAGGGAATGAAAATGATTTTCTGTCACAGCTCGGAAGGGTGGTCCAACTTGGAGACCGGGAGATTGCCGTCTTCCGGACTTCGGATCATCAATGGTTTGCGCTGGATAATCAAAGCCCACATCCCAAAGGAGGGCCGCTCTCAGAAGCCATCGTATCCGGGCACTACATCTACGATCCGTTATACGATTGGAAAATCGAGCTTTCAACCGGGCTCGTACAGGCTCCGGATCAAGGTCAGGTTCGTGTATATCCGATTCGCGCCGTGGACGGAAGGGTTGAGGTGGGTGTTTAAGGCCAGCAATCGCATAATCAACAGACGATATCAAGGGGTGGTATCCCATGTTTAAAACCGATGTGGAAGCCGTCGTCAATGCCGCCGTCGGGAAAAAAGAGCAGATGAATCACAATCTGCTGCGCTATATGGTATCGGCTATGCTGGCGGGCGCGTATGTCGGCATTGGAATTGTATTGATCTTTAAGCTGGGGGCGCCGCTGGCAGCTGCCGGTTCACCTTTCCAATCCCTCGTTATGGGAGCTGCATTCGGGATTGCGCTCACGTTGGTGGTGTTCGCCGGATCCGAGCTGTTCACCGGGAATCATATGTTTTTTACGATAAGCACCTTATCCGGTCGAACGACGATGGGGGATACGCTGAAAAACTGGGTGCTCGTGTTTATCGGCAATCTGGCAGGGGCGATTCTGCTCAGCTATCTGGTGTATGCTTCCGGCCTGTTCAATGGCCTGGCACCGGACCATCTCATCTTCACGGCTGCCGCCAAGAAAATGAATGATCCGTTTATGGAGCTGTTCTTCAGAGGCATCTTGTGTAACTGGCTTGTCTGTCTGGCCTTGTGGATGGGAATTCGGGCCAAGGGAGAAACGACAAAGCTGATCTTAATATGGTGGTGTCTGTTTGCCTTCATTGCAACAGGGTATGAGCATAGCGTAGCCAATATGACACTTCTGACGCTCGCGACGATTTTACCAGGGCATCCCGAAACCATTTCCATCGGCGGATGGATCAGCAACATGGTGCCGGTCACGCTGGGGAACATCCTTGGCGGTGGATTGTTTGTAGGGATGGCTTACTGGTTTATCTCATCGGGAAAAGGGAGCAAGCAAAAGTAGGCTGTCGTAGGCGGTAGCGAACCTTGGAGCGGGATGAATGATAGCTGTGGCATCCGCTGCCTTGGGGAGTCAGCCATAAAGATTCTCGGTTGCCCAAGCGGTCGACCGCTTCATTCACCGTGCGAACGAGATGTTGTGGAGGAATTCCATCCTCCAAGTTCATTGTCAGATGAAGTTTTACCTGATGAATAAACAAAGAAACCGTTCTTGGTTAATGGTCCGTCATTCTTCCATTTGCCAAGAAACGGTTTCTTTTTTTGTATATTAATAGAGCGGGGGAATCCGCTTTTTAGATACGTCATCGCTGGAGCGAACAGGAGGGCGCTAGCATAAATAAGCTGTCCTCCTCAGTCATTGAACTGAAAGGACAGCTATGCGAATCTTGTCTTCCCAATCGTTTTACCGATGTTCCACGAGGTCAATCGCACCGAGCACGATATGAGCCAGTCCGAAGCCGAGAATACCGGTGGCGGCAAGTTTATACCTGCTGCCAAGCAGAGCGGCACCCGAAGCAGAAACCACAGTTCCAAGAACAGCAGGAATCAAACCTTCACGCATGCTGAGCACTCCCTTTAATTGGTTTGGAAAGACAAGGTTTATTGTAAGCAGATGGCTGTAAATTATGCACAGAAGGGAGCAGGCCGGTTAAATCCGGCAGATTTCGTTCGGACACAGCTCGCAATGGCAGATTTCCTGCAGCATCGGAAGATCTTTAATGACAATCATCCCGCCGGCATATTCGATGGCATCTTTTTTGCGTAAGTCACTCAGCATCCGGTTCACGCTTTCTCGGGTTGCCCCAATCATGTTCGATAGATCGGTGTGGGTAATCTTCTTGTTGATGAGAATGGTATCATCCGCTTGATGCTGCCCGTAGGTATTGCTCAGACGGATGAGCGTCGACGTTAAAGCACCGGGCTTTCCGTACATCATAAGATCACGGAATTTAGTCTGGGTGATGCGGTGGTGAATGCCCATCCACTTCATAAAATCAATGGCAAAGTCGCAATGCTGACAGATCAGCAGCTCCAGATCCTTATGCTCGATGACTCCGACAACACTGTCCTCAAGCACCTCTGCCGAGAAACTGTGGTTGTTGCTGAAGAATGGATCGGCTTGACCGACCATGTCTCCTGGATGGTACATATATAGAATAAGCTCTTTGCCTTCATCCGTCGATTTGGTTAATTTAATTCTTCCTTGTTTAACGAAGTACAGCTTGTCGGCGAAGTCACCTTCCCAGAACAAATGGGATCCTTCAGGGAGTACCCTTTCCTTCATGGTGACCAGCAGACGGTTGCGGTTTTGTTCCGAGAAGCACTGCGTGTTCCCTAAGTTTTCGATTTCCATTACATGGTCTACAGTATTCATGTTGGTATCCCCTAACATCCTAAAATTTGATCTGTTTAATCTTTAAATACATTATAACGTGAAAACATTCACTTTTGGGGGAGAATAAGAGGGAAATCGTGGCGAATTTTCAAACTTTGTGATCTCTTTCACTTGAAAGGAGGGAAAGACAGGTATAAATCACACAGAAAAGATAAATTTTAATATTGTGAAATATTTCACATGATTTTAGAAACAGCTGTGTTACGATCGAGGCGTAGAGAAGAAAGAACACGAACCATGGGAGGATGAGAGATATGGCTGTGAGCAAAGGAACGGTTGAAGTTAAAGGACAAACGGCAGCAGAGTACATTCAGGGTCTGATTGACAAGGCAAATCGGGCCAAAGAAAAGTTTATGGAATTGAATCAGGAGCAAGTCGACGGGATTGTACAGTCGATGGCCATGGCAGGCCTTGAGAAGCACATGCAGCTGGCGAAGATGGCGGTTGAGGAAACGGGACGCGGCGTGTACGAAGACAAAATCATCAAGAACCTGTTTGCCACAGAGTATATCCACAACAGCATCAAATATGACAAGACGGTGGGTATCATTGAAGACAACGCTTATGACAGCTTTCAAAAAATAGCGGAGCCGATCGGGATTATCATGGGGATAACCCCGGTAACCAATCCGACGTCCACGACGATATTCAAAGCGCTGATCTCCATTAAAACAAGAAACCCGATCATTTTCGGATTCCATCCATCCGCTCAGGCCTGCAGCCGGGAAGCTGCGCTGATATTGCGGGATGCCGCCGTGAAGCAAGGTGCTCCTGCCGATTGCATCCAGTGGATCGAAGCTCCTTCCATGGATAAAACCAATGCGCTCATGAATCATCCTGACGTCGCCTGCATTCTGGCTACGGGCGGTTCGGCGATGGTTAAAGCGGCATACAGCTGCGGCAAGCCGGCCCTCGGCGTAGGACCAGGTAACGTGCCCTGCTTTATAGAGAAGAGCGCCGACCTGGATCAGGCGGTGAACGACTTGATTTTGTCCAAAACCTTTGATAACGGCATGATCTGCGCTTCGGAGCAGGCTGTCATTATCGAGGAGCCTATATATCATACAGCGAAGAAAAAAATGATCGCCAGCGGCTGTTATTTCGTCAACAAGGAAGAACTGGCGAAGCTGACTGCGCATGCGATGGTATCGGAGAAATGTGCAGTCAATCCATCCATCGTCGGAAAGCCGGCCGCTAAAATTGCCGAGGCATGCGGTTTCGAGGTGCCGGAAAGCACCAAGATCCTGGTCGCCGAGCTGGAAGGGGTCGGTCCGGCTTATCCGTTGTCCGCCGAGAAGCTGAGTCCGGTTCTGGCCTGCTATAAAGTAAAGGACGCCGAGGAAGGCATAAGACGCGCAGAAGAGATGGTTGCTTTTGGCGGCATGGGTCACTCGTCGGTGATACACTCGCACAATGAGGACATCATCATGAAATTCTCGGATCGGATGAAAACCTGCCGCATCCTGGTGAACCAGCCTTCTTCGCAAGGCGGCATCGGCGATATCTACAACACGAACCTGCCATCGCTGACGCTGGGCTGCGGTTCGTATGGACGTAATTCCACTTCGTCGAACGTGACGGCTGTCAATCTAATCAACGTGAAAAGGGTGAACCGCAGAACCGTGAATATGCAGTGGTTTAAAGTGCCGGACAAAATTTACTTTGAAAAAGGTTCCACGCAGTATCTTGCGAAAATGCCGGAAATCACCCGTGTCGCTATCGTTACCGACCCCATGATGGTGAAGCTGGGCTATGTGGAGCGGGTAGAGCACTATCTGCGTCAACGCAGAGTGCCGGTAGCCATCGAAGTCTTCTCGGAGGTCGAGCCGGATCCTTCGACAACGACCGTAGAACGCGGAACGGAGATGCTTGCCAGGTTCCAGCCGGACTGTATCATCGCCCTCGGCGGCGGATCGCCAATGGATGCAGCCAAAGCCATGTGGCTGTTCTATGAATATCCGGATACGGACTTTAACAATCTGAAGCAAAAATTCATGGATATCCGCAAACGGGTCTATAAATATCCGAAGCTTGGACGGAAGGCGAAGTTCGTTGCCATTCCAACAACGTCGGGAACGGGCTCGGAAGTGACTTCGTTTGCCGTCATCACGGACAAAGGGCTGGGAAATACCAAATACCCGCTGGCTGACTATGAGCTGACACCGGATGTGGCGATAATCGATCCGGAATTTGTGTACACCTTGCCTAAAACGGCGGTAGCCGATACCGGAATGGACGTTCTGACACATGCCATTGAAGCCTACGTATCGGTGATGGCCAGCGATTATACGGATGGGCTTGCCATCAAGGCCATACAGCTGGTGTTCCAGTATCTTGAGCAGTCGGCGCTTACCGGTGACAAGCTCGCCCGCGAGAAAATGCATAATGCTTCGACGCTTGCCGGCATGGCTTTTGCGAATGCGTTCCTGGGCATCAACCACAGTCTTGCACATAAGTGGGGCGGCCAGTATCACACGGCACACGGACGCACTAATGCTATCCTGATGCCTCACGTCATCCGTTACAACGCCAAGAAGCCAACGAAATTCGCGGCATGGCCTAAATACACCCATTTTGTAGCTGATGAGAGATATGCTGAAATCGCACGGATTCTGGGGCTGCCTGCAAGAACGACGGAAGAGGGCGTAAACAGTTTGATTGCCGCGATCCGGGAGCTGAACAGCAAGCTCGGTATCGAGGAGTCGTTCCAGCAGCTTGGCATCGATCCTAAAGATTTCGAGAAAAATGTTGAGCATTTGGCGGATCGGGCTTTTGAAGACCAGTGCACAACGAGCAATCCGAAGCTGCCGCTGGTGACAGAGCTCGCAGAAGTTTACCGCAATGCATTCTACGGCCGGTTCTGAATAGGATAGGTATTGAAACGCCGATCATGAAGATCTGTGAAGGTTTTGAGGTAAGGTATGCGAGACCAGGACCAGAGTGATAAAAATCACGGGAAAAGTTAAGTTTGTGATTATTATCACAGATACAAGAGATCAACAGGACTACAATAAAGGTGTAGAAGGAAGCTGAATCTCAGATCTTTGATATAGAAGCTTGAAGGCACAAGGCGGGGTAGTTGCATCATTGGTCGTGAAAATAATCACATTTAAAGATCTGAGATAGATCAAGGTGTGGCCCCGCCTGTCCTTGCAAGCCCCAGCAAATCTAGGAGGGATTCGATATGTCGGTGATTGAAAAAGAAGCAGGCTGGAAAGGTTTTAAATCAGGTAAATGGACCAAGCGAATTGACGTTAATGATTTTATTGCAGAGAACATTACTCCCTATTATGGCTCTGATGAATTTTTGGCAGGACCCACGGATAACACCAAAGCACTGTGGGATATCGTATCGGATTTAACCATAAGGGAACGGGACAACGGCGGGGTTCTGGACGTGGATGTCCATACACCTTCAACCATCACCTCCCATCAACCTGGCTATTTGGATAAGGATAAAGAACAGATTGTCGGCGTTCAGACCGATGAGCCGTTCAAGCGCTCGATTCAACCTTTTGGCGGGATCCGGATGATGATTGATGCGTGCAACGCATACGGCTTTGAAATGCCGCAGGCCGTTGTGGACATCTTTAACGGCATCCGCAAAACGCATAATCAAGGCGTGTTTGACGCCTATACTCCTGAGATGAGAGCAGCGCGCAAGGCCGGGATTATTACGGGACTTCCTGATGCGTACGGTCGCGGACGTATCATCGGTGACTATCGCAGAATATCGTTATACGGTGTAGATGCACTGATTCAGGACAAATTGAGAGAACTCGCCGAGCTTGAAGTGGATGCCATGGATGAGCCGGTTATCCGTTTGCGCGAAGAATTGTCTGAACAAATGCGGGCACTCAAGGAACTGAAGGAAATGGCGGGTATGCACGGTTTTGACATTTCCAAGCCTGCGAATACGGCGAAGGAAGCATTCCAGTGGTTGTATTTCGGTTATTTGGCTGCGATCAAGGAACAGAATGGCGCTGCGATGTCGCTTGGCCGGGTATCTTCTTTCCTTGATATTTATATTCAGCGGGATCTGGCTGAAGGCAAGCTGACGGAAGAGACAGCCCAGGAATTGGTCGACCATTTCGTTATGAAACTTCGGATCGTGAAATTCCTGCGTACGCCGGATTATAACGAGCTGTTCAGCGGGGATCCGACGTGGGTGACGGAATCCATCGGCGGGATGTCGGTAAACGGTGAGACGAGGGTGACCAAGAACAGCTTCCGTTTCCTGCACACCCTGTACAATTTGGGACCTGCTCCGGAACCGAACTTGACGGTGCTGTGGTCGGAGAAGCTGCCGGAAGCCTTCAAAAAATACTGTTCGAAGGTTTCGATCGAAACCAGTTCGATTCAATACGAGAATGATGATCTCATGCGTCCGATCTACGGAGACGATTACGGCATCGCCTGCTGTGTATCCGCCATGCGCATCGGGAAGCAGATGCAGTTCTTCGGAGCCAGAGCGAACCTTGCCAAAGCGCTGCTGTATGCGATCAACGGCGGTAAGGATGAGAAATCCGGCGCCCAGGTTGGACCGGAATATCCGGCCATCACCGCCGAGGTTCTGAGTTATGATGAAGTCATGAAGCGATTCAAGCCGATGATGGAATGGCTCGCGAAGCTCTATATGAATACACTCAACGTTATCCATTACATGCATGACAAATACAGCTATGAACGGATTGAGATGGCGCTTCACGACCGGGATATCCTGCGCACGATGGCATGCGGCATCGCAGGCCTGTCCGTAGCAGCGGATTCACTGAGCGCGATTAAATATGCGAAGGTGAAGCCGGTACGCAACGAGCAAGGGATTGCGGTGGATTTTGAAATCGAAGGCGAGTTCCCTTGCTACGGCAACAACGATGATCGCGTGGATAGCATCGCCGTTGAGTTGGTCGAAGCCTTCATGAGCATGATTCGCAAGCACAAGGCTTACCGTGATGCCATGCCGACCCAATCGGTGCTCACGATTACGTCGAACGTCGTATACGGCAAGAAGACAGGAACCACGCCGGATGGACGTAAGGCAGGCGAGCCGTTTGCTCCGGGCGCGAATCCGATGCACGGACGCGATAAGAAGGGAGCTCTCGCTTCGCTGACCTCCGTGGCCAAGCTGCCTTATGAGGACAGCCTCGACGGCATCTCGAATACGTTCTCGATCGTGCCCAAAGCACTTGGTAAAGAGAGTGATATCCGTGTGAACAACCTGGTTTCGATGCTGGACGGTTATTTTGGCAGCAAAGCGCACCATCTGAACGTCAACGTATTTGACCGGGAGCAGCTGATCGATGCGATGGAGCATCCGGAGAATTATCCGCAGTTAACGATCCGGGTATCCGGATATGCGGTCAACTTCGTCAAACTGACGCGCGAACAGCAGCTCGATGTCATCAACCGTACGTTCCACGGATCGATGTAAGAATGGAAGACAACCATAGCGGATACAGAAAGGATGACGCACCATGCTAAAAGGTCATGTACACTCCATAGAAACGTTCGGAACGGTGGACGGTCCGGGTATCCGCTTTGTGCTCTTCATGCAGGGCTGCCTCTTGAAGTGTCAATACTGCCATAATCCGGATACCTGGGGACTGCATGAAGGACGCGAGATGACGGTGGAGGACGTGCTGGCTGAGATTGAACCTTATCTGAGCTACTACCGTTCATCGGGCGGCGGATTAACCGTCTCCGGCGGTGAGCCGACATTGCAGTATCCTTTTGTCACAGAGCTGTTCAAGGAAGTAAAGCGCCGCTGGAATTTGCATACAACGCTGGACAGCAACGGCTATAATGAACCGGAGAAAATATCGGAATTGTTGGAGTTTACCGACTTGGTGCTGCTTGATCTGAAGCATATCAACGACGAGAAGCATATTAAGCTTACCGGGAAGTCCAATGAAAGGACGTTAAAGACCGCCCGCTGGCTGTCTGACCATGATCGGAACATGTGGGTCCGGCACGTCTATGTGCCGGGCATCCATGATAGCGAGGACGACTTGATTGCACTCGGTCAATTCATCCGGACGCTGCACGGCGTGGAGAAATTCGAAATCTTGCCTTACCATCAGATGGGTGTGTACAAATGGAAGGAGCTCGGCATGGCTTATCCATTGGAGGGCGTGCCTTCTCCGTCCGAGGAAGAAGTGGCACGCGCTTACCGGTTGATTGGCGAGATACCCGAGAAAATACAGACTGTCCAGAATTAATGCCACCCGTATAATACTAAACATAATATGTTATGATTAATAACAATAACCTTTCCTAGATATGGAAGGGTTATTGTTTTTTGTAGAGGATTTTATCCCTTGGATAGAAAAATATCGACCTATCGAAAAGTGGAATCGCTTTCTATAATGAAGATGTAAGGAAAGCGCCTATCAAGTATACAAACACTTCGGGAGGGTCAAAGACAATGAAGAAAAAGGGTCTGGCATTATTCATGTCGCTTCTGTTCGTCTCATCCACGCTTTTGTCTGCATGCGGCGGCGGTGACAAGGCAGCAGAAAAACCGTCAGGTGGTTCGGAAGGAACGGTGAGCAATGAGCCGTTTGAAATCACCATTCGCCATACGCAAGTAGGTGAATCCAAGAAGTTCCGTCTCGCATTGCTGAACGATGTGGTCAGTAAAACCGAAGAGGCGGTGCCCGGACTGAAAATCAAGCTGGACGCTGTAGACTCTGAAGTGAACCGTAAAGAGAAGTTGAGAGGCGAGATGGCAGCCGGTAAGCCGCCGGAAGTATTCGACGTGTTCGGCAGCCCGGATGCAGGCGTATATTCCAAAGAAGGCTTGATGCTCGATTTGACTCCGATTTTGGATGAACTGGGCATTAAAGACAAATTTACGACACTGGACCCGTTCACACATGACGGCAAGATCTACGGATTGCCAATTGGCGGTTCCATTGAAGGTATTTTCTATAACAAGGATTACTTCACACAAAAAGGCCTGAGTGTTCCAAAAACATTGGCCGAACTGGAGCAAATTGCCGAAACGATCAAAGCCGACGGCAAGATTCCTTTTGCGCAATCCTCCAAGGATGCTTGGATTCCACTCATGACCACGAATAACCTGTGGAGCTACTATGCAGGTGCGGAGGTTACTTATGGCTTCAAGACCGGAGAAACCAAATGGACGGATCCGAAAGTCGTGGAAGGTGTGAAGAAGCATCAGGAATGGGTGGAAAAAGGGTACTTCAAAAAAGGCGAGCTCGGCTTCGAATACGCGGATATGAGAAACCAAATGATCACCGGCGAAGCCGTCATGATGATGGACGGATCGTGGGCAAACTCCGTATTTAGAGATCCGGCTCAAGCAGGTGATATGGTAGGTAAGGTCGGCTACTTCAACTTGCCTCCGGTTAATGAAGGCGACCCTGTCATCGTCATGCAGGACGCAAACAACGGATATGGATTCTCCGCAGCGGTAGCAGAAGATCCTCGTAAACTTCAAGCGGTTAAAGAATTCATTAAAAATATGTGGACAGATGAGATGCAGCTTCGCGGACTGAAAGAAGACGGTGTACTGCCGGCCATGAAGATGGATCTGGCAACAATGAACTCCACTTCGGATGATCCGCTTATGCAGGACATTTTCAAAGGCGTCAGTGAGATCAACAAATCCTTCCCTGCCTTTGATGCACTTGTTCAAGCAGACGTGAACACCGCACTGAGCATGGGAATTCAGCAGGTCATCGGCGGCGAGCTTGATGCCGAGAAGATGCTGGAGAATGTGCAAGCAGCGCAAGAAGCGGCTAATGCTTCAGAGGAATAACTAAAATTCTAGACGAAAGGGCACCACCCGCTGCGGTACATGGGGGTGCCCTTTCGCCTAAACAACATCAGACATAAATACGGAGGTTACCATGAACAAAGCGCTGAGAAATCCTCTGATTTACATCGTTTTTGTGCTGCCGGCATTCTTGCTGTTTCTGGCTTTTTTCATATACCCGATCTTTACTGCGTTTGACAACAGTTTTACGAGCTGGAACGGCATTTCCAAAGATGTGAAGTACATTGGGTTCGATAACTATGTGACCGCCTTGAATGACGATGCTTTTTGGAAGGCTGTCAGGAACAACGTTTATTTCATTCTCTTTTCCTGTTTAATCCAGGTTCCGACAATCGTATTCTTCTCCCTGTTAATCGCAAACGTGAAGCGGTTGAAGGGGCTTTATAAAACGGCGGTTTTCGCACCATCCATCATGTCGACGGCTGTGATCGGCATTTTATGGGGATTCATTTACAACCCGGACTTTGGTCTGATGAATGAGATTTTAGGGCTGGTTGGAATTGAACCCATCTACTGGTTATCGGATAGCAAATGGGCCATGATTGCCATCCTGATCACGAATGCGTGGCAATGGACCGGCTTTTACATCGTGATGGTGCTTGCCGCAATTTTATCCATACCCAAAGAGCTTGATGAGGCTGCGGCAATGGATGGAGCGACAGGCGTCCAAAGAGCAACCAAAATCACGCTTCCATTAATTATGCCAATTATCTCTGTTGTAATCATGCTTTCGATTGCGGGAGCCATGAAAGCGGCGGACATTATTCTGGTTATGACTAAGGGCGGGCCGGCCGGCTCAACCGACGTTATGGCGACATATATGATTCGATATGCGATTACAAGCTTCAAGCATGGCTTTGGCAATTCGATCGCCGTGCTGATCTTCCTCTTCACAATTATCGTAACGGTGCTCTACCAGGTGCTGATCGCAAGACGCAACGAAAGGATTGAATACTGATGAGAGCAATAAAGAAACTGATCCCGCACATTTTTCTGATGGCATACCTGCTCGTCATACTGTATCCATTCCTGTTCGTCCTGTTCTCTTCCGTGAAGGTAGATAACCAGTCCATTGCAACGAACCCTTTTGGTTTGCCTAGCACGCTGGTATTTGATAACTATGTGAACGCATGGGTGAGCGCCAAGATTAGCACGTATTTCTGGAACAGCTTATACATCGGCGTGCTGTCAGCTTGCTTGTCGATTCTGTTTGCGGCGATGCTGGCCTTTGCCGTGACGCGGATGAGATACAACCGGATCAGCGCCATCGTCTTTCAATGTATTTTGATAGGCATGCTGATTCCGAATAACTCTCTCATGCTGCCGATATATGGCATGATGAGGCAGTTGGATATTTTGAATACGCATATGGCTCTGATTCTGCCGTATGTTGCCAATGCCATCCCGTTCTCGGTTATTATACTGGCTGCCTTTATGCGCTCGCTGCCCGGTGAAATCGAGGAGGCTGCGGTTATTGATGGATTGAGGTCCGGAGGGTTGTTTGCTAGAATTATCTTACCTCTGACCGTTCCGGCCATCGTTACCGTATTTATCATCAATTTCCTCGGTAACTGGAACGAATTCTTGCTTGCTAACTACTTCCTATCGAATGATGAACTGAGAACGCTGCCTGTCGGAATGGTCGGTTTCAGAGACGCCTACAATATGAACTACGCACAAATGTCTGCGGGTATCATATTCAGCGTGCTGCCGGTCCTTATCATTTATGCCGTTCTGCAAGAGAAGATCATTGAAGGCGTCACCGCAGGAAGCGTCAAGGGGTAATCCTAGGAGCAGGAGCATGCGTATGAATTTGCGGAACAAACTATTCACGGCCTTTTTGGGGCTCATTATTATTCCGTTATTTGTGCTGGGCCTATTTACATTCTTTATTACCTACAATTCGATAGAGGAAAAGTACAGCCAGCAGGCCGAATATTCGCTCAAAGCGATCAGCTACAGCATTCTGAGCGTGTTTAAGGAGATGGAGTACGTCACGGATAACGGGATTGCCACCTCCGTCTTCGCCATGGCGCTGAACGCCAAGGATCCCGATGCGCAGAACCTGATTAAGGAATCCAATGCGGACCAGCTGAAATTGAACGACAGACAGCGGAGCTTTCGGAATCTTTTATATAATCATCCAGCGATCAGTTATGCGTTTTTATATCATTTTAATAAAGAGTCATCACCGATTCCTATATTCAGTAAAGAAGATTTCAGGACGCTGCCTTATGAAGAGTTTAAGAATAGTCCCTTATATGAAGAGGTGGTTCAGCTAAACGGGATTCCCAAATGGCTGGCTCCTCACGAATTTCCGGAATTAACGGGGGCGGAGCCGGTATTTACGCAGATCAGGTTGATTAAGGATGTCACGACACTCCGCAAACTGGGGATTCTTGTGGTCCAGATCAAGAGGTGGGAGTTTGAAGAGATTTTCCGTAATCTGACACTGCCTAACAATCTGCAGAACACATCTTTTATGTTGGTCAACAATGAAGGCTTCATTTTATTTGACCCAAAAAACGATATGGATGGTCAAAATATCAGCCAATATATGAAGCGTGACGTTGAGTTTAAGCAAGGCTACCAAAGCTTTAAAGCCAAGTTTAACGGGAAAGAGAATATTGTTTCCATCTATCATCTGAATGATTACGGCTGGAATCTCGTCTCGGTGACCGACTGGAACTCGCTCTCACAGGAGGTTACTTCCTTTGCCAAGTGGTTCTTCGTCATTATGGGCCTCTGTCTGGTTACCGCGATTGTGTTCAACCGTCTATTCATGAATCGGATTACCGGGACGATCGCTGTTATCGTGCGGTTTATGCGCCGCGTGGAGGATGGGGATTTGAACGCGAGAGTTGAAGAGAAGGGAGAAGATGAGCTGCTGCTGCTGTCGAAAGGGTTCAACAACTTGATGAACCGGATCAACAATCTGTTTGCGCAGATCAAAAAGGAGCAGAGGCAGAAAACCGACGCGGAGATGCGTGTGCTGCAGGCGCAGATTAAGCCGCACTTCCTTTTTAACACCTTGGAATCGATCAATGTTCTCGCTGTCCAGAATGAAGGACGGAAGGTCAGTGAGATGGTTTACCGGCTTGCCAGCATCTTGCGGATTAGTATACAGGAGAAGGAAGAAATTACGCTGGATGAAGAAATCAGGCACTTGCAGAGTTATCTTGAAATCCAGAAGTTTCGGTTCGAGGACCTGTTCGAATACGAGATTGACGTGCCGAAAGAGCTTATGCACAGCCGCATCTTGAAGCTGACGCTGCAGCCGCTGGTTGAGAACAGCATACAGCATGGCTTTGAAGGCATTTCTTATACGGGATGGATACGGATCTCTGCATGGAAGGAGCTCGGTAATGTCATCATTCGGGTAGAGGATAACGGACTCGGCATGACCTCTGAGCAGTTGTCCATGTTTGAATATATGGTGTCCGAGGATAACGGATCCGAACAGACGACGATGCAGAATCTCAAAGTGAACCAGGAACGACGGGGACTTGGACTGCGGAGCGTGGCTGACCGGCTTAGAATTCAGTACGGGGATTATTACGGTCTGTTCATATGCTCAAGCCGCTCCGGCGGCACCGTTATACAATGCGTCATACCCAATTATGATAGGGGGGAAGGGCAGCATGTTGAAGGCATTATTAGTTGATGATGAGGCTCCCATCCTGAACAATCTCAGCAAGGTTCTGCCTTGGGAAGAGATGGGCATGAAGGTTGTCGGACTTGCCCGAAGCGGGATGGAAGCACTTGAAGTAGCGGATCAGTATAATCCCGATCTGATCCTGTGTGATATCCGGATGCCCGTCATGGATGGACTGTCCTTTATTACGAAGATCCGGGAGAAAGGAAGCCGGGCGGAAATCTTTTTGCTGACGGGGTATCAGGAGTTTGAATATGCACGGGAAGCGATTAAGCTGGGCGTCAAGGACTACATCAGCAAGCCGATTCATTACGGAGAACTCGAGATGAAGATTCGGGAGATCGGGGAGGAGATCCGCAAGAAAAGGGCGAAAGAGAAGTATTACAGCACCGTTTCGCTTATTGATGAGGCTCCGAATCCCGAAGCTGTAAAGAAAACGCCGGAACAATTGGTAACGTCGGCTTTGGAGTATATCAATACCCATATGGGGCAGGATTTGGGGATTGAGGAGCTTTCGGAGCATCTGGGCATCAGCTCCAGCTACTTCTGTTTATTGTTCAAGAACCATGTCGGACTTACCTTTGTGGAGTACCTGACGAGACAGCGGATGGAGGCTGCCAAGTTCCTGCTGGTGAACAGCGATAAGAATATCGCTCAGATCGGCTCCTTTGTCGGTTATCATGAGCGGCGGTATTTTACCAAGGTATTTCAAAAGGCTACCGGCATGACGCCATCCGAATTTCGGGAAATGTCCGGGGAGGCAACGGTATAGGTTTTGATAGGACCCATGCAGGCTGCTAAAGTCATCACTAGGTCAATCCCGCCTGGCTTGCAAAGTCCTCTAAATTGATGGAAGGTAGGTATGGAATCAATGAAATGGACGGCAGCAGATTTATCGTTAGAACAAAAGGTAGGACAAATGTTTATATGCGGCTTCAACGCACTGACGCCGAATGAGCATGCCAAAATCCTGATCGAACAATATCAGGTCGGGGGCATCTGCTATTTTCGCCGGAACGTGAAAACGCTGCCTCAGCTTGCCGAGCTGTCGGAGTCCTTGCAGCAGCTCGCATCGGACAGCCAAAAGTTCCCGCTTCTGATCTCGATTGATCAAGAGGGTGGTATGGTCGCACGAATTGATCATGAAGGCATCAGCCGCATTCCGGGGAATATGGCGCTTGGAGCAGCGGGCAGCGCGGAGGATTCGTACAGGGTAGCGCAAATCGGGGCGCGCGAATTGCGTTCACTCGGTGTAAACATGAATTTCGCTCCTTGCCTCGATGTGAACAACAATCCTCGTAATCCGGTCATCGGCGTGCGTTCCTTCGGCGAAGATCCCCAAGCTGTTGCCGCTCTTGGGACTGCGGCGATTAAGGGATACCAGGAAGAAGGCGTATCCGCTACGGCTAAGCACTTTCCGGGGCATGGCGACACTAGCGTCGATTCTCATCTCGGGCGGGCTTCTGTACCGCATGATTTGGAACGGCTCCGCAGCGTGGAATTGTATCCGTTCGCGCAAGCGATCCAGGGCGGCGTGGATGCCATCATGACGGCTCACGTCAGTTTCCCGGCGATAGAGCCGAGTGATCTGCCTGCTACGCTCTCTCATGCCGTGTTAACGGGCTTGCTGAGGGAAGAGATGGGGTTTGAAGGACTGATCGTAACGGACTGCCTTGAGATGCATGCAATCTCCAAAGAGTACGGAATTCCGGAGGGCGCGATACGCGCGATCGAAGCGGGTGCGGACTGCGTACTGGTCAGCCATAATCTATCCGAGCAGACGGCGGCGATTACGGCCGTCATTGAGGCTGTCCGCAGCGGAAGACTTTCAGAGGATCTGATCGATACAGCTGTAGAGCGGATATTGGCGCTTAAGCAGCGTAATGCGAAGCTCGCAGAGGAGCTTCCGGTCTACCCGATTGGCGAGGTTTCGGAAGAGACCAAACAATGGCTGGCTCAAATCGCAGGCAGAGGCATCACGCTGGTGAAAGACGAAGGGCAGCTGCCTCTTAAGCCGGAGCAGGCCGTCGCGGTGATCTGGCCTGAACTGCTTCAGGCAACCCAGGTGGATGAAGCATGGAGCAAGAGCTACACCTTAGGGGATGCCTTTAGAAGTTACGGGGTTCAGGCAGACGATCTGCGTGTCGGAACGGATATGTCCGATGAAGAGGTAGAGCAAGCCGTTAAGGCAGCTGAAGGATATAAACAGATTGTAGTCGCTACGTACACCTCGGAGAGCCGTCTTCCTGCTGGCCAGCAGAAGCTGGTGAACAAGCTGGCTGAACTTGAGGATGTGGCACTTGTTATCGTCGCTACCCGTAATCCCTATGATATCAATGATCTTCCGCCGGTTCCGACGTATGTTTGCAGCTACGAGAACACACCTTATTATATGAATGCAGCCGCGGGCGTCTTGATCGGACAGGTTAAGCCTGAGGGTAAGCTCCCGGTAGGGATCAGCGAGACTTATCCGCTAGGCTGGAGATGTAATGAGGACTATGTCAATAATTAAATAAAGGTTGCTGGAACCGGAGTCTTCCTACCTAGGAATGCTCCGGTTTTCCTATTTTCCAGCCATTTCTGAGCAACTTTTCGGGAAAGTCCGCGTCTAATAGTATGTCCAATAGAGGCAGACAGACTATACTGAGAGTTTTAAAGGAGTAGAGAATGAATTTCAAGAGAATCTCGATGATTACAGTCCTTGCCGCGGCCCAGGTATCCATGGCATTTCCCGCGGCAGCTGAATCACCGGATATTACAGCTCCGGCGCTAAATAGCCAGTCAGCGCTGCAGTCCCCGGTGGAAGGACAAAGCCAGCAGAGTGGAGAACAACAGACGGACTTGCAGCAAGCGGAGGAAACATCGGCAACGCCAAAGGAAACACCTTCTGATTCAGTCGAAGGCACGATTAGCGATCCGAATGCCGAACCTTCTGCACCAAATGAACAGCAGGAGGACACGCAAAACGATCCTTCCGATAATGAAGTATCTGAGAACGAAGAAGGAAGTCCGGCCGAAGGCAAGCCCGAAGTCGGCATTACCAATGCAGCCGCTAATGAACTGGTGCTGTTGATGAACAGCAATGTGATGTACCATAACGGCAAGCAGTACAAAGCGGGACAGCCGATGGCCGTGAAGCAAGGGGTATCCTATGTCGCCATTCGCGCCATGGTTGAGCGCGCAGGACTTAAGCTGTCTTACGATAATAAGACGAAGGAAACCATTATCATTAAGGATGGCAATGAGCTACGATTCACGACAGGAAGCAGCCATTATAAAGTCAACGGACAGGTGCGTCCGATGAAAGGCCCTGCCTACCAAAGCAACAACGTGTTTATGGTTCCGCTGACCGCGATCACTCAAGCGCTTGATATTCCATACACGGTGAACCAACCGGAGAAGAAAGTGATTCTCGATCTGTCCGGAATGGGCAGCGGCAGCAATAGCGGCGAACAGCCGGGGGGCAGCAGCGGCGGCGGATCCGGCAGCGAGGTTCCGAACATACCGAACCTCGGTCCGAATGACCTGATCCTGATGATGAACAGCAACAAGATGTATCAGAACGGAAAAGCGTATACCGCCGGACAGCCTATGGCAGTCAAGAATGGCGTATCCTATGTCGCGATTCGATCCCTCGTCGACCGTGTTGGCCTGAAGCTGACCTATGACGGCAAGACAAAGGAAACGATTATTATCCGAGGTAACGATGAGCTGCGCTTTAAGACGAACAGCAGCGTGTACACCGTAAACGGGGTCAGAAAATCGATGAAGGGACCGGCATACCAGTCCAACAATACGTTCATGGTGCCGCTGACCAGCATCACGCAGGCGCTGGACATCACCTATCGGGTGGACCAGCCGAACAAACGGGTTATTCTTACCCTGAGCGCAAAGCCGGTAGCTTCCTTCACGGTGCAGCCTAGTGAGATCCTTGCCGGACAAACAAGGGTTACGTATAAGACGAATGCCTATTCGCCGACGGGCCTGGCTATCGTTGACGAGCATTGGGAAGGCCGGGAAGAGATTTTTGACGAACCCGGCGTGCATACGGTTTCCTACTCGGTACAGGATTCCAGCGGGGAGTGGAGCGACCCGTATATATTGAGCATCCAAGTATCCGCACCGAATACGCCGCCTGTGGCCATGTTTGAAACGGATAAACAGGAATATAAGATCGGTGAGAAAATAACGTACATGAATATGAGTTATGACAACGATCCTGGCGATGAGCTTTCGTATAAGTGGGAAAACAATGATCAGGCCTTTTTTACGGCAGGACCGCATAAAGTGCTGTTGATTGTTACCGATAAACATGGAGCGACCAGCTCATACGAGAAGATTATTAACGTAACGAGCGAAGTATTGTATACGCGTGATCAATTCAATCAATTGTTTACGGGCATCGGCGACAAATACACCTTTGACGGATCCGCAGTGCCGACATGGAATCTGATGCCGATTACAAGAAGCTCCGAACCTTATCTGTTGATCCGCAGCAACTCACCGGAAACCGTCTATCAAGAGGGTATCGTCTACCGCGAGGTCGGCAATGCCAGCACGCGGTTTATGATTCACCACTTGAACGCAACCGGGAAGAACATGAAGATGTACGTCGTCGCCACCAATATCAACACCATGACGGCGCGTCTGACAACCGAGTATACGGGAATAGGCGGTCCGATTAATATTCCGACTGCCACGGGAAAAGCGGCTGTTCAGCGCTACCTCGAGTCCATGCAATCAGCTGATTCATTCAAGACGATTTCGCTCGCCCCTGGGGAAAGCCGGGTCATTCTGCAAGACTTGAGCGCGCAAACCATGAAGAATCAGCAGGTGCTCTCCATGTTTGCTGATCTCTATTCGGATTCGCCGATCCGGTATGATGTCATCATGATTGATGAAGCCAAGGATCCGATTCAAAAGCTTCCTTACCTGAAGCTTCATCCGAGCGATGGCGTTCATAACCGGGGAACGTACCCGGACTCGACACGGATCATTGAATCCTATGATCTGGTTGGCAACACGCCTACCCGTCTTGCGCTTGGTGACAAGACAAACGATCCGAATCTGGAAGGATATGATGGCATTAACGGTTCATATCAATCCAATGCCGGGAACTTCGGCGTCCTGTACAAAATCAAGCTGCACCGCGTAGCGCCCAATACGCTGATCACGCTGAATCCGCGCGGAGGCAAATACATGGGGGCAATGATGGTGAACGGAAATATCATTCAGACGCCGAATACAAGCGGAGGCGCTGTATCTGCACCGAATGAAGCTGCCGTTCTCTATCGGACGGGGAATTACGAGCAGACCGTGGAAATTCTGTTTACGGCGGCACCGGGAAGCAGTTTGCCAATCAACATTCTGTTCCAGCCGCTTCCGCAAGTGAAGAACTAATCCATTATTTATTCGTAATAGAGGGACAGCCTACAGCCAGCACATGGTTAGGGCTGTCCTTTTTGTTGGCACTCTCCAAGGGATCACGTCAAATGCCGATCGTTTCGCGTTCCAGCGGCGCAGTATCTTGGAGGCGTTTAGCCTATACACAACCGCTTTCATTGACGCTGTCTTATTTTTCAGGCATTATAAGAAGAGAGTATCTTCAAGTAGAGGAGGTTACCTCCGTATGCTTACGACGGAACAGATCATCGACGCCATGTCGGAACATGGGCTGCGCATTACCGATCAGCGCAAGACGCTTGCCAAATTGTTTGGGGAACATCCTGGATATTTGACGGCCAAGGATGTGTACGAATATATGGGCCAGAAGTACAGCGGTTTAAGCTTTGATACGGTGTACCGGAATCTTCGGGTATTGTACGAGTTAGGCGTATTGGAGCAGGTTGTGTTCGAGGAAGGCATCAAGTTTCGAGGACGCTGCAGCGAAGAACATCACCATCATCACATGATCTGCCTGCAGTGCCAGAAGACGTACCCGATTACGTTCTGCCCGATGCAGCTGACCGATGCACCGGATGATTTCCAGGTGGTTCAGCATAAATTCGAAGTGTTCGGTTACTGCAGGGATTGCGGCAAGGACAATACCGATAAGGAAACGTCTCCAGCCAGTGGTGGTAAGAGGGATAGCCGGGCATGAGCACGGCACGCAGAGTGGTGAAGGTGCCGATCCACTTCTATCGGAAATTCATTTCTCCGTTGAAACCGGCGACCTGCCGATTCTATCCAACCTGCTCGGCCTATGCTCTCGAAGCAATTGAGGTGCACGGCGCGCTCAAGGGCTCCTGGCTGGCAGCAAAGCGAATAGCGAGATGCCATCCGTTTCATCCTGGCGGCATTGACATGGTTCCGCCGCGCAAGGATAAGGTATCGTCTTCATTGACAGAGAAATAGCGTTTTTGGGGCATCCTACTCGATATGGGACGGAATGCAGCTGTCTTTAGACATATCAGTCCTTCGGATCGCGCTTAACCTTGACACGCCGCAGCCGGTTTGATTAAAATGTAAGAAATTATAGGTATATCCGAGGAAGAGATAAGTACGAAAAGCTTGCCTTGAACAGAGAGCCGGAGCAGCTGGAAACCGGTCTTGGCGAATTTCGGAAAATGGTCTTGGAGGATCCGCTTTTGAGCGCTGCAGTCCGGGTAATCAGGCTGCCGTAAAGAAGCGGCGTGAGCCAGCGTTAATGGACTGCCGGATGACGGCAGACGAGCCTGTTACCCGTAAGGGGACAGGGAATTTGGGTGGTAACACGTGAGAACAACTCTCGTCCCATAGGGACGGGGGTTTTTTGCTGTCTACTGCTGTTTTTCATCAAAAGAAATAGCCTGACACGACAATTCATTTCACGGTAAAGGAAGGTTACTATGGCAGACAAAAAGACGTTTTATATTACAACGCCAATCTATTATCCAAGCGACAAGCTGCATATCGGCCATGCTTATACTACGGTGGCCGGCGACGCCATGGCCCGCTACAAGCGGCTTCGTGGATACGATGTCCGTTATTTGACGGGGACCGACGAGCACGGACAGAAGATTGAACGCAAAGCGGCGGAGGCTGGAAAAACCCCGCAGCAGTTCGTTGACGACATCGTGGCAGGCATCAAGGACCTGTGGAAAAAGCTGGACATATCCAACGAGGATTTCATTCGCACTACGGAGCAGCGGCACACCACCGTGGTGCAGGAGGTATTTGAACGTCTGCTGAAGCAGGATGACATCTACAAGGGTGAATACGAAGGCTGGTACTGCACGCCTTGTGAGTCATTCTTCCTGGAGCGTCAGCTTGTCAACGGCAACTGTCCGGACTGTGGACGACCCGTAGAGCTGGTGAAGGAAGAGAGCTACTTCTTCCGCATGAGCAAATATGTGGACCGCCTGCTTCAGTATTACGAGGAGAATCCGGATTTCATTCAGCCGGTATCCCGCAAGAATGAGATGATCAACAACTTCATTAAACCGGGTCTTGAGGATCTGGCTGTGTCCCGTACGACCTATGAGTGGGGCGTGAAGGTAAAGAGCGATCCGAAGCACGTGATTTATGTGTGGATTGACGCACTACTGAACTATATAACGGCACTCGGATACGGTACAGAGGACACCAGCCTGTATGACAAATACTGGCCGGCCGACGTACACCTGATGAGTAAGGAGATCGTGCGTTTCCATACGATCTATTGGCCGATCATTCTGATGGCGCTCGATGTTCCGCTTCCGAAAAAGGTGTTTGCTCACGGCTGGCTGCTGATGAAGGACGGGAAAATGTCCAAGTCCAAGGGGAATGTAGTCGATCCGGTTACGATGATAGACCGGTATGGTCTTGATGCGCTTCGTTATTACCTGCTGCGCGAAGTTCCATTCGGGGCGGACGGTACTTTTACGCCAGAAAGCTTCGTGGAGCGGGTGAACTCCGACCTGGCCAATGATTTGGGCAACCTGTTGAACCGTACCGTGGCCATGGTCGATAAATATTTTGACGGAGAAGTTCCGGCTTTCTCCGCAGGCGTAACGCCGTTTGATGCAGCAATCGAGGAAGCGGCTAAGTCGGTTTATGAGAAAGTCGAAACCGCTATGGAGAATATGGAATTTTCGGTTGCGCTGACGGCCATCAGCCAGTTTGTCAGCCGCAGCAACAAATATATCGATGAGACCCAGCCATGGACGCTGGCCAAAGACGAGGGCAAACGAAATGAACTGGCATCCGTCATGAGTCATTTGGTGGAGACGCTCCGCGTGGCATCGATCCTGCTGCAGCCGTTCCTGACCCGTACGCCGAAGAAAATGTGGGATCAGCTGGGCTTGGCAGAAGGCGAATGGACAACTTGGGAAAGCGGACGCCAGTTCGGAGCCATACCGGCTGGGACGAAGCTTCAAAAAGGCGAGCCGATATTCCCTCGCCTGGATACAGAGCTGGAAGTGGCATACATCGCAGAGGCGATGACAGGCGGTACGAAGGCCGCCCAGGAAGAGCCTTCGACCTCGGCAGTAGCTTCGCCCACCGATAGCTCGGAGGAGCCTGTGGAGCTTAAAGAGGAAATCGGGATTGAAGATTTTGCCAAGGTAGAACTGCGCGTAGCGCAGGTGATTGCTGCCGAGCCGGTCAAGAAAGCGGACAAACTCCTCAAGCTGCAGCTCGATCTCGGATTTGAGCAGCGGCAAGTGGTATCCGGCATTGCGAAGTTCTACACGCCGGAGGAATTGGTCGGACGCAAAGTGATTTGCGTAACGAACCTGAAACCGGTGAAGCTTAGAGGCGAAATGTCGCAAGGCATGATTCTGGCCGCCTCCCACGGTGACCAGCTGACGCTTGCAACGGTACCGGAGGGCATGCCTAACGGCGCAGTTGTTAAATAAAACGCTCTCGCATTGAATGAAGTCGCGATAGACGGTGTACCCTATTAAAGGGTACGCCGTTATTTTTTCCTTTAAGAGGTTGTTCAAAAAGTCCGCTTTTGATAAGGAAAACCTCTATCGAGGCCACTTCAAGGATGAGCGACCGCGATGGATAGGTAGGTTTTCTTGCGATATCGAATTTCATCAGTTCCACTGATAACTCATAAATTCTATATCTAACACGAAGCGAATCAGGAAGTAGTTCGGCATCGAATCTTGAATTCAGCCGGGCCTAAGTAGAAGCTTCCGAAGTATGTTTCCTGCGGAAACATTTCAGGTGCTCACGTACCCAAACGTACGCTCCGCTCCTGACGTCCCTAGCTTCATCCAACTGAGCGTTTTGAAAAAACGCACATCGGAAGATAAGCTTCGGTGCTGAAAATCGACCTTTTTGAACACGCACTTTAATACGGGGTATATAACATCTCTATTGAAAATTAATAGTAATTTTTACGATTTGGTTGACAATTGGGTTTACCTGCTCTTATAATCTTGTTAGTAAAGATTACGATTAATTGAACGGAGCGGATATGGGGAGATGAACATGAACAAGAGAAAGAGAGAGAACAAACTTAACGGTTGGACCTGGAGTGTAACCTCTATATTGTTGGCGGTACTCATCCTGTCGGGGTGCGGAAGTAAATCCGGCGGCAGCATTGTAGAAGGCAAGGTAAACGTCATTACGACCTTCTATCCAATATATGAATTTACGAAGGAAATTGGCGGGGATGACGCCAATGTCGTAAATCTTCTGCCAACGGGCGTGGAGCCGCATGATTGGACACCACGCAGTCAGGATATCGTGAATACTTCCAAGGCCCAGCTGTTTCTTTATAACGGTGCCGGGCTGGAAGGCTGGGTACCCGGATTTTTGAAGGGACTTGATAAAGACACGCAAGTCAAGCCGATTGAAGTCAGTCACGGCATCCAGCTGATTGATGCCGTGGGAGACGATGGTCATGGACACGGGGCAGCAGCTCATGAAGAAGAGCACGATCACAGCCATGAGGAAGGCACCGAAGCAGAGCACGATCACAGCCACGAGGATGGCACCGAAGCAGAGCACGACCATAGCCACGAGGAAGGCACGGAAGAAGACCATGCGGGCCATGAACACGAAGAAGAGTCCGCTGGGACTAGCACCGACACACATCATACGGATCCGCATACATGGGTAAGCCCGAAATCGGCACTGGTCATGGCAGAGAATATCAAGAACAGCCTGGTCGAGGTGGATCCCGAGCATAAGGACGGCTACGAACAGCGCTTTGAAGCCCTGAAAGAGAAGCTGGTTAAACTGGATAACGATTTCACAAGCGAGTTGTCCAAAATGCCGAAAAAAGACATTGTCGTTTCCCACCAGGCGTTTGGCTATCTTTGCCGGGATTATGGCTTGACGCAGCATGCGATTATGGGACTTTCGCCGGACGCGGAGCCCAGAGCGCAGGATATGGTGAACCTCACGAAGACGGTGAAAGAGAAGGAAGTCCAGTATATTTTCTTTGAAGAGCTCGTATCGGATAAACTTGCCAAAACGCTGGCGAATGAAGCGGGCGTAGAAACCTTGGTGTTGAATCCGGTGGAGGGACTGACTAAAGAGCAGGCGAGCGCCGGTGAGAATTATTTCACACTGATGGAGAAAAATTTGCAAAATCTAACGAAGGCTTTACAATAAGGAAGATGGGGGAGCATATCCCCCTCTTCTTTCGTGTTATGGATGTTTATTTATTTTCATATTATAGATAGAAAGATTACAAAGAGAAAGGCGGCCTGATTATGGAGCCGGCAGCACAGGATTGCCACCAACCTATTGTACAAATCAAGGATGTATCCTTTCATTACCGCGAGCAACAGGTGATCAAGGATCTCAATTTCACCATAAAAGAGCGGGACTTTGTAGGTATTGTCGGGTCTAATGGGGCTGGCAAAACCACTTTGCTCCGCATGATCGTTGGATTGCTGCCTGCCGCGGAAGGGTCTATCGAACTCTTCGGTCAGCCGATCCGCAAGTTTCAGGACTGGGAACGCATCGGATACGTTCCGCAGAAAAATTCATTTAATCCGCTGTTCCCGGCCACTGTGCGTGAAGTTGTCATGTCCGGACTATATAATCGGAAGAAAATGTTTCGCCGTTTGAACCGCCTGGACCACCAGAAATGTGAGGACGCTTTGGAAGTGATGCGCATTCAGGATATTGCCGATAAGCGGATCGGTGCTCTGTCCGGGGGACAGCAGCAGCGCGTTTTTCTAGCTCGGGCGCTCATCAATCGTCCGGATCTGCTTATCCTGGACGAGCCTACGATCGGCATTGATGCCGAGACCCAGGCCGGATTCTTTGAATTGATTACCCATATGCATGCCCATCATCACATGACGTTTCTGATGGTCACCCATGATTTGGACATGGTCAAAGACTACCTGGGAGAATCGCCGGTATCGCAGAACGGAAAAATTCAGTTTTTTGTAAGACATTCTCATGACATCGAAAACTGCGCGGAAGTGGATCTGCAGCATTCGCTCGTATAATTTATAGAAACAAGCTTTTTGAAGCAGGAGAAGGGGACGTTATCATTGCTTGATATTTTGTTTAGCGATTTTTTTCAGCGGGCGCTGATCGGAGGGGTTCTGATCGGTATCACGGCCCCGCTTATCGGGATATTCCTTGTGCTGCGCAGGCTGTCCATGATCGGAGATACGTTGTCGCACGTCACGATTGCGGGTGTGGCGCTCGGGTTTCTGATCGAAGTCTATCCGCTTGCCGCAGGACTTGTGTTTGCGGTGCTGGCCTCGTTTGCGATTGAGAAGCTGCGAAAGGCATATAAAAGTTATGCCGAGCTGTCCATCGCCATTATTATGTCTGGCGGCGTTGCGCTTGCTTCGCTGTTTTTCACCCTGGGAATGGGCTATAATACGGATGTTATGAGTTATTTGTTCGGCAGCATCTACACGCTGGATTCCACGGATATTTATATGGTGGGCGGTGTAACCGTCGTTGTGATTGCGGTCGTGGTGATGTTCTTCAAGGAGTTCTTCCTGCTCAGCTTCGAGGAGGATGCGGCCAGCGTGAGCGGCCTGCCTGTCAAAATGATGAACATGATCATTACGGTACTGACGGCGCTTGTCGTAAGCACCGCCATCAAAATTGTGGGTGCGCTTCTGGTGTCCGCATTGCTGGTAATTCCGGTAGCGATCAGTTTATTGCTGGCGAGAAGCTTCCGAAGCTCTATCGTCTTATCGGTGATCATCTCCGAAATTGCCGTTATCGGGGGACTGATGCTTGCGGGCGTATTTAATTTGGCACCGGGCGCGACCATCGTGCTGCTGCTGATCAGCCTGCTTATCATTACGCTTGTCGGCAAAAAGGGCTTTACGACATAAGGGGGTTCTGAAATAAAATGGCTGATATTAATATCGGCATCGCGTTTGCTGCCGGTTTTGCTTCTTTTATATCTCCATGCTGTTTACCGCTGTACCCGTCCTACTTATCTATTATTACAGGCATGTCGGTCAATGACCTGAAGAACGAACAGAACCGCAAGGAGGTCCGATTCCGGACCATGACGCACACACTCGCGTTCATCCTTGGGTTTTCTGCCGTTTATTATACCCTCGGTTGGGGGGCGGGCCTATTCGGGGAGTTCTTCACGGAATATCAGGACCTGATTCGTCAGCTGTCTGCACTGCTTATCATCGTGATGGGACTTATGCTCATTGGCATTTTCCAGCCTAAGTTTCTCATGAAGGACCGGAAATTCAATTTTAAATCCAAACCGACCGGATACATAGGAACATTTCTGTTTGGCATCGGCTTCGCCGCAGGCTGGTCGCCTTGCGTAGGACCGATTTTGACGGCTATTATCGCACTGGCAGCTTCCGATCCGGGAACGTGGTTCCCGCTGATTACCTCCTATTCGCTGGGGTTTGCGGTGCCGTTCTTCATCCTGGCCTTTTTCATCGGCTCCACCCGCTGGATTCTCAAGTATTCAAGCACATTGATGAAGGTCGGCGGCGTTTTGATGATTCTGATGGGGCTTCTGCTCTTCACAGATCAAATGTACAAAATTACGATTTGGCTGCAAGGCATTACGCCGGAATGGCTTAAATTCTAATGGCAGGGGTAAGGCTGGTTCAATTCATAGGTCAATATGGCATAGGATTGGACCAGGACTTGCCAACCGGTCTCAAAAACATGTATCATTACTAGTGCAGGTAAAACAGGTTTTTGCACGGGTTATGTAATTATAGAAAAGAGGGAATAAGATGCCGACACCTAGCATGGAGGATTATTTGGAGCGCATCTACAAGTTGATCGACGAAAAAGGATATGCGCGCGTTTCGGATATTGCCGAAGGCTTGGAGGTTCACCCCTCATCCGTCACGAAGATGATTCAAAAGCTGGACAAAGACGAATATTTGATCTATGAAAAATATCGTGGTTTGGTTTTGACCAGCAAAGGCAAAAAAATGGGCAAACGGCTCATGGAACGTCATCATTTGCTTGAGGAATTCCTTGAGATGATAGGTGTACAGGATGAAAATATTTACAGGGATGTTGAAGGAATCGAGCATCATTTAAGCTGGGATTCCATTACGAGAATTGAGACGCTTGTGGAGTATTTCAAGCGCGATGAGAATCGACTTCAGGATTTGCGTGACGTTCATAATGAATTAGTCAACGAATCGTAATGTGGCATCTGTCCGCTTGTGACAGATGCTTTTTTAAACTGAACCGTCATATTTCTAGTGTTATCATAATAAGTTAGATTACCTGCAAATTTCATATTTTCGGAGGATTAATAGAAATGAAGCTTCGTAGATGGTTGTTGGTACTGATCCTGTTACTATTGTGTCTCCCGTCGGTGGTCCCAACTGCGCAAGCGAAGGCAGCTCGCATTAGTATTCAGTTGGACGGTGTAACCTTAAACAGTGACGTATCCCCTTACATATTGCCCAAGGTCCATGTAACCATGGTGCCTACGCGAATTATCAGTGAAGGCCTGGGCGCTTCGGTCGCTTGGAATCAGAAGTCAAAGACGGTAACGATCGGGATGGACGGTTCGAGTCTGCAATTGACTTCCGGCAGCAAAACCGCGCTTGTGAACGGTTCATCCGTAGCTCTGGATGCATCGGTTGAACTTAAGAACGGCCGGGTTATGGTTCCGCTGCGGTTTATCAGCGAGAATCTGGGCGTGCAAGTCGAATGGAACCAAGCGGCACAGCGTATCTCGCTGACCACAGGCACGGACGTCGTTCCACCGCCGGTATCGACGGGGGATGAGGTCAGAGGGGCCTGGATATCCACGGTGTTTAATCTGGATTGGCCGAAAACAAAGACCAGCGCAGAACAGCAAAAGGCATCTTACATCGCCTTGCTGGATTCACTCCAGGACGTTGGCATCAATACCGTGTACGTGCAGGTACGTCCGGCTGGCGATGCCTTGTATCCTTCATCTATAGTGCCATGGTCAAAGGTGCTGACAGGCATTCAAGGAGCGGATCCGGGGTATGATCCGGTAGCTTTCATGGTAGAGGAAACGCATAAACGGAATATGGAGTTTCACGCATGGTTCAATCCTTTCCGGGCAAACACCGATATTTTGACAGCATCGCTCGATCCGTCCCATGTTGCGCTCAGCCACCCCGATTGGATCGTGAACACGGGTAAGCAACTGTACATCAATCCAGGGATCCCGGAAGCTCGGCAGCATATCATCGACACCATAATGGAGGTCGTGAACGGATACGATATTGACGGTATTCACCTGGATGATTACTTTTACCCATCCAATACGGTCTTCAACGATGATGCGGCATACCGCCAATACAATCAAGGTGCGTATTCCAACCTTGCGGACTGGCGCCGTGGAAATATCAATGCATTTGTACAATCGCTCGGAGAGAGCATACACCGTGTGAAACCTAGTGTTGAATACGGAATCAGTCCTTTCGGCGTATGGCGAAACCAATCCGTGGATAAGACGGGATCGGATACAAAAGCGGGTGTGACGGCTTATGACAGCATGTATGCCGATGTGAGGGCCTGGATTCAGAATGGCTGGATCGATTACGTAGCTCCGCAAATCTACTGGAGCATGAGTAACCCTGCCGCCGATTATGATAAGCTGGTTGACTGGTGGGTCAGTGAAGTACAAGGAACCGGCGTAGACCTTCTGATCGGTCATGCGCCCTACAAACTGGGAACCAGTGAGATCGGTTGGCAGAGCGCAGCGGAAATCATCAATCAACTGAAGTACAATCAGAATTATGCCGAGGTTAAAGGCAGCATCTTCTTTAGAGCAGAGAATATTTTAAGCAATCCGTTAGGCATTAAAGATCAATTGCAATCATATTATAGATAAATCGGCACGTCCTATAGGTATGAAACATCCCCCGCGCTCATACATAGTCATTAGACCATGTGAGGCGGGGGATTTTATATGCAAATCAATGCGGTATTTGAAGGCGGGGGAGTCAAAGGAATCTCGCTTGCCGGGGCTGTCAAGGCGGCGGAGAATGCCGGCATGGAATTCAGCCGCGTTGCCGGAACGTCCTCCGGATCCATCGTGGCATCCGTGCTGGCAGCAGGCTACAGAGCAGACGAGATCAAGCGCATTATCGAGGAGACGCCTTTTCATTCGTTTCTCCAGCGAGCACCGATCTTTAATACAAAGTTTATCGGTCCTGCCTTGCGGGTGTTGATTAAGAAGGGGCTGTACTCCGGAGAAGCCCTGGAGAACTGGATTCGGGAAATCCTGCTTGCCAAAGGGATCTTTACTTTCTCGGACATCCCGGCAGGCAAGCTATATATTGTGGCATCCGACATTACGAATGGAAGGCTGCTGGTGCTTCCGGATGACCTTCGCCAATATGGCATAAACCCTGCAACATTTCCCGTGGCCAAGGCTGTACGCATGAGCTGCAGCATCCCTTATTTTTTCGATCCTGTCATTCTTCGTTTATTGGGCAGGGCCGCTAAGGGGAAATCGTTCGGGGAACAGTTTGTTTACATCGTGGATGGTGGGCTGCTGAGCAACTTTCCGTTATGGCTATTTGATCGTGAGTCGAAGGGAGGACCCAAGCCGCTGCCGGTGCTTGGCTTTCAGATGGTCGGGAAAAATACGAACTTACCCCATCTGATCGAAGGCCCGTTCGGCATGTTAACCGCCATGTTTGAGACGATGCTTTCCGCTCACGATGAACGTTATATTGAACAGCAAAATCGCAATCGAACGATCAAAATTCCGACGCTGGGCATTGGCACCACTCATTTTAATCTGACGAAGGAAGAAAGTGAGAATTTGTATAATTCGGGATTAACGGCGGGTACGATGTTTTTCGCCCGCTGGCAATCCGAACATTAAAAAACCGTCCAGCCGGTATGAGTTTGCACGGTTGGACGGTTTTCTTGTTAATGATATTTAGGAACATCATCCGATGGGTCGGTTTTTCCTTTTTGCCCATCGATGACTTGAAACGGGTACTGTTTACGTTTTGCAGTTGGACTGCTTTTCCGTACGGTGCTGTTTTTTGCCGCCAGCTTTGCTGCCGTTCGCTTGGAAGGCTTCACTTTGGGCCGCTTGTTAAAGCGGCGGGGCGGGAACTTGTAGAGCACATACACGACAGCAACAATAATTAGAGGAATCACAATATTCATTCTTGATCCAGGGTCTAACAGGAATACCAGTAGCCCTATGGCGGCTAACGTAATCGCCGTCCAAAAAATGATCGCATGCCTTCTCATGGATTATCACCCTTTCGCGGGATCCAGCACACTTCCTGTCACAGATTGGTGAACTGTAACATTCTCGTATTGAGCATCTAACTCACGCATTCTGTTAAAGGATGCGATGGATACTTCAACTTGATCATCAGTAGGTTCCTTCGTCGTTAGAAGCTGCAGCCACAGACCGGGATACCCGAGGAAACGGAGTACCGGCATGTCTCGCATGGCATTGGTAAGTTTCAGGAACTCAAAGGAAACGCCAAGCACGACCGGAAGAAGCGCGATTCTTTGAATGACCCGTTGCGTCATGGTATCCCATGGCACTACCGAGTAGACGACAACGCCGAGAACGATGGTCAGCATCATGAAGCTGCTGCCGCAGCGATAATGCAGTCGTGTATATTTCTGAACGTTCTTCACCGTCAACTCTTCGCCAGCTTCAAATGCGCTGATGACTTTGTGTTCGGCACCGTGGTACTGGAACAGTCTTTTAATGACAGGTGTCTGGGAGATCGCCCATAAATATACGAGGAGCAGTATTAATTTAATTACGCCTTCAATCAGGTTATGCACAATATAGTGATCAAATGTATCGCCAAAAAAGAAATCCTCTACAAAAACAGGAACGAGTGTAAACAGCAGCTTGCCGAATACAAAAGAGAGCACGCTGACGGCGGCCACACCGATGATCATGCTTAAACTCCAGCCTGAGTCTTCTTTCTCCTTCTGTTTCTCACGTTCTTCCGGCTCCAGGGTATCGTCAGCATATGCATCCGCAGAGTAATTCAAATGTTTGGAACCTTTGATTGTGGAATCTATGAGACTGACGATGCCGCGAAGAAGCGGAATCTTTCGCAGCTTCCGAACCCATGTCTTGTCTTCGCGAGGCACCTCGAGAAACTTGATTTCGTTATTTTTACGCCGCACGGCCGTCACATTCACATGCTTTCCGCCGAACATAACGCCTTCGATCACAGCTTGGCCTCCATAGCTGATCGGGGTTGACTTATCGGACAACCAGTTCACCCTCCCTGACATGTTATTCGTTCTATGAACTATTGTATCGAATTTTGAAAGTAATTTCTAGTTGGATTAGGCGCAGGGGAACCGGAGCATACTACTTTGAGAGAAGAACGGAGCAACAGCAGTACTTCGATGACTTAGAGAGGAGAATGATGAGATGCACGAACATCGATTTCGACAGCAGAACCAGATTACTAATCCATTTTCGTTTGCCTTGGAGCTGGGCTATTATGCGGGTCTGATCTGGGGGGGCGTATTCTGGATATTTTACTGGCTAAAATTCACGAAGGTGCTGCCGGGCTTTTTGCTGGAGCCATTCTTCAAGCATGAGTTCCTCCAGACGGCAGCCGGCCAAATTGCCGGTTGGCTGTCCTTCATCGCGTTTTCCGTCATTGTTTCCCTCATTTACGTCGCCTTGTTCAGGAAGCTGAAGGGCCCATGGCCCGGGATTGCTTACGGAATCATATGGTGGGCGATGCTGTTCGTCGCGCTCAATCCATGGCTTCGGCTGACGGACCCGGTGAAGAAGCTGTCTTGGGATACAAACATCTCTGAGGTTTGTATTTTTATATTATGGGGACTATTTATCGGTTATACGATTGCGCAGGAATTCACGGACGAGAAACTGCGCGAACCGAAGAAGGTGACGGGCTAGGCAAGAAAAACTTCTCAACCCTATGCCGCCTATGGTAAAATAGCTTTTGGTTATTTGACGAAAAGGTGGGAAGCCCTATGAAATCCATATGGGTGATAAACGGACCGAACTTAAACCTGCTCGGCTTCCGTGAACCGGGCATTTATGGTTCACTCAGCCTGCAGGCGATCGAAGATAATTTGCGTAAACAGGCGGATCTCGCCGGTATCGGTATTACCTTCTATCAGTCTAATCATGAGGGTGCTATCATCGACCGTATTCATGAAGCTATTGGACAGGCGGACGGCATACTACTTAACCCGGGAGCATTGACCCACTACAGCTACGCTGTACGTGATGCGATCAGTTCTGCCAGAATTCCGACAGTGGAAGTTCATCTATCGAACATTCATGCCAGGGAGGAATTTCGTCATACCTCCGTCATCGCACCTGTTGCTGTCGGACAAATCGCGGGTTTTGGCGCAGCGAGTTACACACTGGGCTTGTCGGCCCTTTTGCAAGTCCTGAACGACCAAGAAGGATAGCTACTTTGATCAGATATTAGAAAGCTTATAACCGAAAGGCTGCTTTTTGCTATCAAAAGAATTACAGCTAACCTTAACTGGCCCCTTAGAAATGCGTCGAAGATGTTTTTCTTGTGCCGGCTTGGGAAATGGGTGAGAGGAGAGGTTAGAATGAGTAACAAACGAGTGGTTAAACTGCGCGAGAAACTTCAGGCCAAAGGCTTAACGGCTATGCTGGTTGCAAGCCCGATCAACCGCAGATATTTGACAGGCTTTACCGGGTCTGCCGGCTATGTGCTGATCACACGGGATAATGCCTATCTGTTGACGGATTTCCGCTATATGACTCAAGCACCGCAGCAAGCCGTCGGCTTCCAAGTGGTTGAGCATGGACCGAAGGTGATGGAGACGGTCAAGGATTTGCTATCTTCCGAGGGAATTACATCGCTTGGATTTGAACAGGACCACGTTACATACGGCGTATTTTCCACCTATTCGGAACAGCTCGCGCCAATGAGCCTGGTGCCGGTTTCAGGTCTTGTAGAGGATCTGCGTATATTCAAGGATGCGGAAGAATTGAGCATTATGCAGCGGGCTGCCGATTTGGCCGATCAAACGTTCAGCCAGGTGCTGACGATTCTGGCTGCCGGCAAAACGGAGCGGGAAATCGACCTGGAGATGGAAATGTTCATGCGCAAGCATGGCGCAACCTCGTCCTCCTTTGACACGATTGTCGCTTCCGGCGAGCGCTCGGCTCTTCCGCACGGCGTTGCCAGCGAGCGTGTCATTCAAGGGAACGAATTCGTTACGTTTGATTTCGGTGCGCTGCTTGACGGATACTGCTCCGATCTCACGAGAACCGTTGCGCTGGGAAGTCCTGATCCTAAACTGAAGGAGATCTATGATATCGTGCTCGAGGCGCAGCTTCATGCACTGGATCATATTAAACCCGGCATGACAGGACGCGAGGCAGACGCCTTAACTCGTGATATAATTACCCGTTATGGATACGGGGAATATTTTGGTCACAGCACGGGGCATGGATTGGGTATGGAGGTTCACGAATCTCCGAGACTGTCCAAACTGAGTGATGATGTGCTGCAGCCGGGTATGGTTGTAACGGTGGAGCCGGGCATTTACTTGCCTGGGCTTGGCGGTGTCCGTATTGAAGATGATATCGTCATCACGGAATCGGGTATTCATATACTAACAAGCTCGTCCAAAGACTACACTGTGCTTTAAGAGGCTGATCAACAAGGCAGCTTTTTGAACTTGTGCTTTAGGAAGATGATGTACTATATTAATTAGACCGCATCCTTAGGAGGGAATCTTAGTGATTTCAGTTAACGATTTTAAAACAGGCTTGACCGTAGAAGTAGATGGCGATATATTCACCGTTTTGGATTTTCAGCACGTAAAGCCCGGTAAAGGCGCAGCTTTCGTACGTTCCAAATTGAAAAACCTTCGCAATGGCAACACTGTTGAGAAGACGTTCCGTGCAGGTGAAACGATTGGCCGCGCGATCATTGACAATCGTGGTGTGCAGTATCTTTACGCCAGCGGTCAAGAGCATGTATTCATGGATAACGAAACTTACGATCAGTTCAGCTTGACCAGCGAGCAGTTGGAATGGGAGCTGAACTTCCTGAGAGAGAACATGAATGTAAATATCATCAGCTACCAAGGGGAAATCCTTGGGATCAACCTGCCTAACAGCGTTGAGCTGAAAGTTGTTGAAACCGAGCCAGGAATCAAAGGCAACACGGCAACGGGCGCAACGAAGAGTGCGAAAGTGGAGACCGGCCTGAATGTACAAGTACCGCTGTTCATTAATGAAGACGATGTGCTTCTGATCGATACGCGAGAAGGTAAATACATCTCCCGTGCATAGTAGGCTTTAACGGGACCCTTCAACGATTGATGGGGTGCCAATATCTTCTAAACAACGAGACTCCTGTACGTATGTACGGGAGTTTTTTTGCGATGGGCCAAAGCCGGGGCGATGATCCCGAGTTCTTTTTGCCTTGAAGCCCTTGACGGAATGACTCACTTTCGTATTATACTGTTTTAAAGTGAGAAACCACCTGAATGCTGTTACATACTGATATTAGTGGGGAGTGAAAGAAGCATTGTCACTGTACGTCATGAAATTCGGAGGCAGCTCTGTAGGGGATACAGAACGTATGAAACGCGTTGCCAGAAGAATTGTAGAGAAACAAGATGAAGGTCATCAATGTGTAGTCGTGGTGTCTGCTATGGGGGATACGACAGACGATCTAATTGACCAGGCGAAGCTCCTGAACGAGAATCCACCGGCACGGGAAATGGATATGCTGATGACCACGGGAGAGCAGATATCCATGTCGCTGCTATCCATGGCCATTCATGGTCTCGGACGCAAGGCAATGTCTCTTACCGGCTGGCAGGCGGGGTTCCGTACGGAAGCGGTCCATGGTAAAGCCCGCATTACGGATATTAGGCCAGAACGCGTGCATAAAGCGCTTGACGAAGGGAATGTCGTCATTGTAGCGGGATTCCAGGGAATGTCCGAAGACGGAGAGATTACGACGCTTGGACGCGGGGGATCTGATACCACTGCGGTTGCTCTTGCGGCTGCCATTCAAGCGGATGTATGTGAAATATATACGGATGTGGACGGGATTTACTCCACAGATCCGCGGGTTGTCAAATGCGCGCGGAAGTTGAAGGAGATTTCCTATGACGAGATGCTGGAGTTAGCCAATCTGGGTGCAGCTGTTCTTCACCCGCGCGCGGTTGAGTATGCGAAGCATAATCAAGTCAAGCTTGTCGTCAGATCCAGCTTTAATCATAATGAGGGTACGGTTGTTAAGGAGGAAACAAGCATGGAGCAAGGTGTGGTTGTCAGCGGTATTGCATTTGACAAGAATGTGGCGAGAATCAGTATTCTGGGCGTTTCCGATACGCCAGGCGTTTTGGCCCAAGTGTTCGGAGAGCTTGCGAAAGAAGCGATTGATGTTGATATTATCGTACAGAGCGGTGTCCAGAACGGCGAAGCAGACTTTTCCTTTACCGTTTCCTTGGCCGACCGGGAGCGTGCGTTGTCGGTTATTGAACAGATCCGCGGCCAAATTCCGTATCGTGACGTTACCTCGGAAGACCATCTTGTGAAGGTATCGATTGTTGGCGCTGGAATGGTCAGCCACCCGGGTGTGGCGGCACAAATGTTTGATGTGATCTCCCGGCAGGGGGTCAGCATCAAAATGGTCAGCACGTCCGAGATCAAAGTATCCTGCGTCATTGAAGGAACCAATCTGGAAGGTGTGGTACAAGCGCTTCATACCGCATACGGACTGGATACGGATCAGCAGGCTTCCGTTGGCGGGCCGCAGGTTCGTCGATAACCTGCCCTGTATGTAATCATTTTCTGCAATCATATCGATATTAAATAGAGTTAATCCCGGTCTATATCGACCGGGATTTTTTGCGTTGTCCGAAAGATTCAACGTTCGCTTCTATGAAATTAAAAAAATAGAGATAAAACGAGAGTGCCTCGCATATTTTTAAACATCACACATGTAAACAAGGAAGAAGGAGGATATATAGCATGCTGGACAAGTTTGTCGCTAGTATGGCCACGCTTCGGTTTTTCTCCGGCAGTCTCGAGATTGTGGCGGCCATCATCATGCTGCGCCTGAATCAAGTCGATAAAGCGCTGGCTGTGAATTCCGCCCTGGCTTTCATGGGCCCGCTGATCTTGATTCTGACAACAACGATCGGGCTTGTGGGTATGGCGGATAAATTGTCGTGGGGGAAGATCGGCTGGATTTTGTGCGGCGTTTCCTGTCTCTTATACGGCGTTCTAAAAAAATGATAGATTCGCTGCATATTTTTCAGGTACAAGCATACACATGGGATATGAAGTTCTCTTATTAGAAAGATGATCAAAAAGGACAACCTGGGGGAAATTGATATGACATTGAATTGGTTAGACCTGTTTCCCGAGACCGTAAAACGAATGCTGCTGAACCTGTCGAATGAGCTTCTCGATCATGTGGAGGAGGTACGTATCCGGGAGGAACGTCCGCTGGAGATTAATTCGGCGGGCAAGCATCATTTTCTGGACCGGCGAGGCGGGCTTACATTGCGGCCTGATGAAGCGTATAAGCCGACGCGTGAAGATACCCATAGGTTGCTGGATCTAATCAGTAACCATTCCCTCTACACCATGGAAGAGGAACTGCGAAAAGGGTTTATCACGATACCTGGGGGCCATCGGGTCGGGCTCACCGGCCGGACGATCCTCAGCGGTGGTAAGGTTGAACACATTCGGGATATTAGCGGATTTAATGTTCGGATTGCCAAGGAAGTTCAGGGAGCGGCGGATGACATCCTCCCGCACTTACTCGACCGGAAACGGAAAAGGGTGATGCACTCGCTGATCTTATCCCCGCCTCAGCAAGGCAAGACAACGCTGCTCAGGGATCTGGCAAGGCAGATCAGTTACGGCAAGTGGGGGAATTCGGCCGTGCATTGGCCGGGAATGAAGGTAGGCATCATCGACGAACGTTCTGAAATCGCCGGTTGTTTGCGCGGAGTGCCTGGATTCGATGTAGGTCCGCGTACGGATGTGCTGGATGGTTGTCCGAAAGCTGAAGGGATGATGATGATGCTCCGTTCGATGTCCCCGGATGTGTTGATTGTGGACGAGATCGGTCGGCCAGAGGATGCGGAAGCCGTCATTGAAGCCTTGCATGCGGGAATCAGCGTGATTGCAACGGCACATGGCTCGTCCATACAAGATATGCGCGGGCGGCCGGCACTCGCCGGTCTTCTGGAGAACCGGATGTTTGAGATGTATGCCGTTCTTAACAGAACGGGCGACCACAGATCATACAAGCTGTATGACGGAGGTCAGCGAACGCTTCAGACGGCTTCCGTCGGTCCGCCGGGCGGTGATGCCTATGCTTAAACTGGTCGGGGCTGTGCTCGTGCTGGGAGCTGGAACTTTAGCCGGATTTTTTCAGGCCCAGCAATTCGCAGCAAGACCCAGGCAGCTGCGAGAACTTATTCTCGCGCTTCAACGGCTGGAAACGGAGATCAGCTACGGTTTGACGCCGTTACCCGATGCGCTGGAGCGAATTGGCGATTCCCTTCGTGAACCGCTCAGATCATTATTTGCCTCAGCCGCGCTTTACATGAGACCCGACTACGGGTTATCCGCACAGGACAGCATCCGCAAGGCACTGGGCGAGTACTGGAAACGAACATCGATGAAAAATGCCGAGCGTGAGGTGTTGGAGCAGCTAAGCGGCGTTCTTGGCACCAGTGACAGGCAGGACCAGATCAAACATATCGCTCTGGCCGTAGGACAGCTCAAGCATGAAGAAGCAGCGGCAAGGGATGACCAGGTCAAATATGAAAAGATGAGCAAAAGTCTGGGACTGCTCATTGGAGCATTGATCGTCATTTTGATCTTTTAGCGAGGTGCCAAGGGAAATGAACATTGAAGTGAACGCCATCTTCCAGATTGCCGGTATTGGGATCATCATTGCCATGATTCATACCGTCCTGAAACAGATGGGGAAAGAGGATATGGCACATTGGGTAACCCTTATCGGGTTTGTGGTTGTGCTGTTTATGGTCGTCAGACTGCTTGACGATTTGCTCAAGGAAATCAAAAGTATTTTTCTATTCCAGTAGGTGGACTTTTATGGAAATTATCCAGGTGGTAGGACTGGGCATCATCGCTACCGTGCTGATCTTGGTTGTCAAGGAACAGAAGCCGCTTTTTGCCTTTCTTCTCGCTGTGGCGACCTCGCTTCTCATCTTCCTGTTCCTGATCGGGAAGATTGGAAATGTCTTATCCATGCTGGAAGATTTGGCGGAGAACTCCGGTGTCCAGATCATTTATCTGAAGACCGTTCTGAAAATAATCGGAATTGCCTATATTGCGGAGATGGGAGCCCAGATCGTACGAGATGCCGGACAGGAATCGATTGCATCCAAAATAGAACTGGCGGGAAAAGTGCTCATATTGGTGCTCGCTGTACCGATTATCGGGATCATCATTGAGACGGTCCTGAAGCTCCTCCCGGCTTGAAAAAGGTGGGGGGACATGGTTACAGGAGCAATACTTCGAAAGGGCTTGGCCGTGTTTCGTCTACTGATCCTGATGTTGTTTATGTCCGGATGGTTCTACGGAACGATAAGCGCGGCTGCCGCGGCAAATCCGGCCGATGAGTGGGTAGAGCAGCAGACGCAGCAGCTGCCGACAGACCAGGTCGAGAAATACTGGGACCGGCTCATGAAGGATTACGGCGGATTCTTCCCGGATGGAAAGACGCCGTCCCTGATGGATATGCTGCTGCCGGGCGGTGACGGTCTTAGCTTCAAAGGGGTTATGTCCGGTATCGGAAAATATTTGTGGCACGAGGTTCTCTATAACGGCAAGCTGCTGGCAACCATTGTGATGCTGAGCATTATGAGTCTGATCCTTGAGAATCTGCAGACGGCTTTTGAAAAAAGCACCGTGAGTCGGGTTGCCTATACCATCTGTTACATGGTTGTCCTGGTCATTGCCGTTAATAGCTTCAGCATCGCAATTGGATATGCCCGGGATGCCATTACCCAAATGATTGATTTCATGATGGCGATGCTTCCCTTACTCTTTGCACTGATGGCTTCGATGGGAAATGTCGTGACCGTCTCGGTGGCTCATCCGCTGGTCATCTTCATGGTACATACGGTAGGCACGCTGATCAGCACGATTGTGTTTCCGCTTCTGTTCTTCTCGGCTCTGCTGCATCTGGTTAGTTCGCTATCCGAAAAGTACAAGCTGACTCAGCTTGGCAACCTGCTGCGAGGTGTCTCGATGGGTGTTCTGGGCGTGCTCCTTACCGTGTTCCTGGGTGTTATCTCGGTCCAAGGACTTACTAGCTCGGTTACGGACGGCGTAACGATCCGGGCAGCCAAATACGTAACCGGCAATTTCGTTCCGGTAGTCGGCAAGATGTTCGCAGATGCAACGGATACCGTGATCTCGGCCTCATTGCTCGTTAAGAATTCAATCGGGCTGGCGGGGGTCATCATTATTTTGTTCCTATGCGCATTCCCTGCGATCAAGATCTTGACGCTTGCCTTGATATATAACGTCGCGGCAGCCGTTATGCAGCCGCTCGGAGACACTCCGATCGGCACCTGCCTGCAGACGATTGGAAAGACGATGCTGTATGTTTTTGCAGCCTTAGCCGCAGTCAGTATGATGTTCTTCCTGGCCATAACGATTCTGCTCACGGCAGGCAACATTACCGTCATGATGAGGTGAGGCAGAACATAGAAGGCGGCTAATGCTTAGGAGGAATGACGAATGGACTGGCTTGGAGGTTGGTTGAAAAGCGTCATCATGGTGGTTCTCTTTGCAGCCTTCGTTGATTTAATACTGCCCGGCAAGGCGCTTGAACGTTACGCCAGATTAGTCCTGAGCCTGTTGATTCTGCTTACGCTGCTTAGCCCGATTATCACATTGATTACGGATCCCCCCGAGAATCAGCTGGCGATGGAGCTGGAGCGACAGGAGAAGGGTCTGCCGGAAGAGGTTCAGCTGGAGCATATTCTGGCACAGGCCGAGAAGCTGAAGGAAACGCAGCAGAGTCAAAGCCTTCAGTGGGCAGGCAACGAATTAGCCCGGGTGATGAAAGAAGAGATTGCGGCAGAAACGGGGGAAGCGGTTCAGGAGGTCAAGGTGGTGCTGGCTGCCGCTGCCGGACCGGACAAGGGATATGCAGGCGCTACGATACGCTCCGTTGACGTAAAGCTGGTTGGAGGTGAATCGGAAAATGCAGAGGTAGAGAATAGCGATGATAAGCAGCCCATCGGTATAGAGCCTGTGGATTCCGTTCAGGTGAATGTTGAATCCATGCAGTCGGAACAAGATGGGAAGGCTGCGGCGAAAGAGAATGCAGAAGCAGTCAGCAAGGCCGAAGAAGCAAGAGCAGAGCCGGTTCGGGATTACATTAGCCGCCGATGGGATTTGGAGCCGGATCTGATCACGATATATATGCCAGGGCAGGAGCAGGATAAAAAGCTGTAGCGGAGGTGAGGATGATGGGAAATTGGTTGAAGCGGTTGGAGCAATGGCTTGGTGGAGGAGCTGGCGGAGCAAGAAAAATGCAAACCTTCAGGTGGTTGATCATTCTTGGTCTGATCGGCGTCGCGATCATGCTGTTCAACTCCTTCGTCAATGTGAAGAAGCTGGATCATGAGAATATCGGTCGCGAGCCGCCGCCGGAGACGGCTGCGGTCTCAACGACCCAAGGCGGGACTTCAACCAGCGGCGGCGGTGAGTTTGAAAGTATCGAGCAGGATTTTGAAATGCGCACCAAAACGATGCTGGAACAGATTGTTGGGGTGGGGTCCGTCGATGTCATGGTGACTGTGGAATCGACAGAAGAACTGGTCGTCCAGCGTGACATGAAAGATACCCAGGAACTGACGGAGGAAACCGATGCTAACGGAGGTAAGCGCCATGTAACAAGTTATCAGCGTGATGGCCAGATTGTCACCTATGAATCCTCCGGGGAAGAAACGCCGATCGTCACCAAGAAGATCAAACCTCAAGTCCGGGGGGTGCTCGTCGTAGCCAAAGGAGCCGAGAATGAAGTTGTAAAGAGTTTGATCGTCGATGCGATCCAGCGAGGCCTCAATGTCCCGTCCTATCGTATATCCGTTGTCCCGCGTAAACAGGAATAACCGCAGCCAATCGAATGATCCGATCATTCGTGCCAAGGTTTTCATTTAAAGGAGGAAACGTTCAAATGAATAACAAAAGACAAACCATATGGTTAGTATCCATGCTTAGTTTAATGGTCATCCTGTCAGCTTACTACTTATTCACCGACGATTCGGGAACGAAAGCGCCGCCGGTTGCCGAGAGCACGCAAGTGGACGGTCAGAAGCCAGGCGCCGGACAAGAAGCAAACGGAACTGCAGGTACGGGCGACGAGCTGGTTGTGAACGAAGTGCTTGAAGAAGGTACTGACGGCGATTCCGGAGCCAATGAGCAAGGGACTGGAACGAGCGATACAGGCGCGGCCGGCACAGAAGATCCTGCAGAAGCAACACAGGGTGAGCAAGGGGATCAAGGAAAAGCCAGCGGCGAAGCCGGCAAAACGGAAGAGCCGGAAGTGAAGGAATCCCCAGAGGGAGCCGAGAATTCCAAAGACGCTAGCAGCACAGGCAAAGAGGGAACCGAGGAGTCCAAAGACACAAGCAGCGCCACGAATGGTAAGAAATCCGATGAAGAAGTGCTGGAGCAAGTGGCTGCCAATGCATCATCTGCAGAAGCCCAGTTGGAGTCCTATAAATTGGACCGCTCACAAAAAAACATGAAATTATACGATGAGTTAATGACAAAAATCGACAATCATGAGAATAAGCCGGAGCAAACAGCTCAAGCTACCGAGCAGCTGAAAGCGGCCGAAGCGAAAGAGGAAGTGATTCTCAGCATCGAGGAAGCGCTGCAGCAGCAATACGGCAACGCCGTTGTGAAGGAAGAGAGCGAGAAGTATAATGTGGTCGTTCTGAGTGAGAAACTCGATGCCAAAGGTGCAGCCGGCATTGTGAGTCTTGTAATGAAGGAATTGAAGGTTTCGCCGGATAAAGTTACCGTTCAATATGTTGCGCCATAACCTTGTCAGCAGATTTCAACATAAATCACGGTTATACTATAAACCCGAAAGAGTCTAAGGATTGCCTTGGGCTCTTTCTATTTCGCTCGATTGTGATATAATACTCTAAGCTATTGACTGACTGTCCTAAGCAAGGGCTTCCAAGAAAGTGAAGGAGTGAACGTCGATAATGTTTAAATTAAACGAGATCAAGGAACTTATTAAGCTGGTGGATCAAACTTCCGTGCATGAGCTGGAAATTGAGAGCGAAGGTACACGCTTATCCATTAAGAAACCCAACGCAGCCGAGGTTGTTAACAACTATCAGGCAGCGCCGCAAACGTACATTCCGGCACAGCAAGTGATGGCACCACAGATCGCACAGCCGAATACGGCGAATCAAGCACCTGCAGCGGCACCACAGCAGGATTCAGTGGAGGATAGCAACAGCTCATTACATAAAATCGTATCACCGATGGTAGGAACCTTCTATCGTTCCCCATCACCTGAGGCTGGGCCGTTTGTCAGTCCCGGGGACAAGGTGACAGAAAAATCGACGGTCTGCATCATTGAGGCCATGAAACTGATGAATGAACTGGAAGCAGAGATCAAAGGCGAAATCGTAGAGGTTCTCGCGCAGAACGGTCAACTTGTAGAATTCGGGCAGCCTCTGTTTCTGGTGAAACCGGAGTAATATGGAGGGACTCGCCAAGAACGAGAGTCGCAAGAGTCCGAAGGAGGTTACTGCATGACATTTCAAAAAGTGCTTATCGCGAACCGGGGAGAGATTGCCGTTCGTATCATCCGGGCTTGCCGGGAACTCGGCATCGCAACCGTTGCCGTATATTCGGAGCCGGACCGGGAATCCCTGCATGTTCGCCTGGCGGATGAGGCCTATTGCATCGGCCCTACGTTATCGAAAGACAGCTATTTGAATTTCACCAATATCATGAGCGTTGCCACACTGACCGAGTGTGACGCCATTCATCCCGGTTACGGCTTTTTGGCCGAGAACGCGGATTTCGCGGAAATTTGTGAATCCTGCAACATTACCTTTATCGGTCCTTCCGCTGACGCGATCAACCGTATGGGAGATAAGGCTGTTGCGAAGCAGACGATGAAGGATGCAGGTGTTCCGGTTATTCCGGGATCCGACGGATTGGTCGAGGATCTGAACGAAGCCGTTATGCTTGCCCGTGATATCGGATATCCCGTCATTATCAAAGCTACTGCAGGTGGCGGAGGTAAGGGAATTCGGATCGCCGAGGATGAAGAATCGCTGGTTAAACAGATTACAAACGCACAGCAGGAAGCCCAGAAGGCCTTCGGCAATGCAGGCGTATATCTGGAGAAATATCTGACCGGCATGAAGCATGTAGAGATTCAAATTATCGCCGACAAACATGGCAACGCCGTGCATCTCGGGGAGCGTGACTGTTCTGTGCAGCGCCGGAGACAAAAGCTTGTTGAGGAAGCTCCTTGTCCGGTGCTAAGTGAAGAGGTACGCAGCCGGATGGGCGAAGCCGCCGTTCGCGCCGCGAAGGCCGTTAATTATTCCGGTGCAGGTACGCTTGAATTTTTGCTCGGCCAGGACGGTCAGTTCTACTTCATGGAGATGAACACGCGGATTCAGGTGGAGCATCCGGTGACCGAGATGGTGACCGGGGTTGATCTGATTCAGGAAATGATCTCCGTTGCGGAGGGCAACACGCTTTCTTTCACTCAAGAGGAAGTCGTTATTAATGGCTGGTCCATTGAGTGTCGGATTAATGCCGAGAATCCGGACAAGGGCTTTATGCCTGCCCCTGGAACCATTCAGTTCTATTTGCCTCCAGGAGGTCCTGGCGTGCGGGTAGACAGTGCGGCGTATCCAGGTTATACCATTTCGCCTTATTATGATTCGATGATTGCCAAGCTGATTGTATGGGCGCCGACCCGCGATGAAGCCATCGCGAAGATGAAGCGCGCTTTGGGTGAATTCGAGATTGAAGGGATCTATTCAACCATCCCGTTCCATCAGAAACTGATGAACCATCCTACCTTCTTGAAGGGTGACTTCGATATTAAATTTTTGGAAGAAAATGAGATTTGAAACCTTTGGCCAAGTTTGTCATAAACTTGGCCAAATGGTATAGTATGAGTAATAAGAGCGCATGCCTTATGCAGTTCGGGTGCATCCGCTAACTTATTCCGAAAGGTGTGTTGAGACAATGGCGGAAACTTTGCCTACAGAATTTGAACGTACAGATATCGGTGAGATTCAGATTGCACCGGAGGTTATTGAAGTCATCGCTGGACTTGCTACGGTAGAAGTACGTGGGGTTGCAGGGATGAGCGGAGGCTTTGCAGGCGGCATTGCCGAATTGCTCGGACGCAAGAATTTATCCAAGGGTGTCAAAGTGGAAGTTGGACAACGGGAAGCTGCTGTTGACGTATCCGTCATCGTGGAGTATGGCCATCGTCTTCCTGAAGTAGCCGGAGAAATCCAGCGCAACGTGAAACGTTCGATTGAGAATATGACAGGGCTTACGGTGATTGAAGTCAATGTACATATTCATGATGTCCATTTCATGAAATCCGTAGAGAAGACGGAAGAATTGGATCTGGCTCAACGCGTGAAATAGAATAGTTTCAGGCTAGCCCTGGGCAGCGATGTCGAGGGTTTAATCTAATTTTAAGGAGGCTGTGCTGAATCGTGGCCAAAATTATGGACAGACTTTTGCTGTTTATCTACAGCTTAAGTATCGGTGTTATATCCGTAGTTGCCATCCTCCTGTTGAGTGGCGCTGTTCCGTATGAATTAACGAGTGTTCAGGAACAACGCCTTTTCTGGGCTGGAATTATCGTAGCTGCGGTTTTGTTTTTGCTGAGCATCCGTTTCTTCTACATCTCCGTAAGGCGCGATCGCTCGAACCTGAATTCCATCGATCAGCGCACGGAATTTGGTGACATCCAAATCTCGGTGGAGACGATCGAGAATCTATGCCTGAAGGCGGCTTCGCGCGTCCGTGGAGTCAAGGATTTGAAATCCCGGATCAAGGTATCCCAATCGGGTCTTGATATTGCGATTCGCGCCGTGGTAGATGGTGAGGAATCCATTCCTACGCTGACAACGGAAGTGCAGAAGCAGGTGCACGACTTTGTTGAAGATACAACAGGAATACCCGTGTCATCCGTATCCGTATATATTGCTAACGTGGTTCAGGCACCAAGCTTCAAGAGCCGCGTGGAATAGAGGTGAGCTTCCCCAATGCCTTGGAAAGAAATATGGGAGAGTCACAGAGGAAGAATTGCCGGGGTGACCGGCGGGCTTGTGTGCGGACTGATTTACTTATTATCCGGTTTTTGGGATATGCTGTTCTTTGCATTAGTGGTATTTATCGGCTATATATTTGGCAAGCGCAAGGATCTGAAGCAGGGCTCCATGTTCCACTTTCAGGAATGGGGACGATGGCTTTCCGAGCGCTGGCGGCCGTTTAAATGAACCCTGTGATATGCTTTCTCCGGAAAAAATGCTGAGGACAGGTGTAGTGCGCCTTTTTTGCGGAGAGAGATATTCACAGGTTTTTTTTTGGTGTTTTAATTGTTGTCAAGTCTTGACGGCAAATGGATCATACTAATTAGAAAAATGGATTCAGCAGGGTCCACAGGAGGAACAAAATGAAAAGACGTGTAGCAAGAGAGATTGTCGTTCAAAGCCTTTACCAGATGGAGATGAACGAAGTCGACAGTGTGGAAGCCGTGTCGATGCTGCTCTCGGAAGCGGCCGAAGAAAATGAGACCGAGCGGGTCATCGGCGACGAAGTTCAAATGAAGGAGTATGTGCTGCAATTGGTCAATGGAACATGGGAATCCAAGGATTCGATTGATGAACTGCTCGCTCATTATTTAAAAGGCTGGCAGGTAAGTCGTCTTTCCCGTGTGGATCGTCAAATCCTGCGTCTGGCTGTATATGAACTGACCTCCCGTGAAGATGTGCCTGGCAAGGTAGCTGTTAATGAAGCGATTGAGTTGTCCAAGCATTTCGGAACCGAGGAGTCAGGGAAATTCGTCAACGGCGTACTGGGCCGAATGATTCAGGAGCTGGATCAAGTCAAGGTGAAGCTGCGTCAGTCTTAATCTGTACGCTAAAGCTTAGCCTGAAACGATATCATTCAATCATAATGGAGGAGAGATTAGGATGACAGCAGCAACGATAATTAGCGGAAAACAGATTTCTGAAGAAATTCGCAAGGGGATTGCGTTAGAAGTAGAACAATTGTCCAAGCAGAATGTCCGTCCTGGTTTGGCTGTTGTACTTGTAGGTGATGATCCGGCTTCGCATGTTTACGTTCGCAACAAGGAGAAAGCATGTCAGGATCTGGGCTTTTATTCCGAGGTGCACCGTCTTTCCGCGGAATCCAGCCAGGAAGAAGTGCTGGCGCTCGTGGACAAGCTCAACGCTCAGGAATCTATTCACGGAATCCTGGTCCAGCTGCCTTTGCCAAAGCACATCCATGAGAAGGCCGTCATTGACGCGATCGCCGTGGAAAAGGACGTGGACGGTTTCCATCCGGTTAATGTGGGTAACCTCGTAATAGGCGATGACAGTCTGCTGCCGTGCACGCCTGCCGGCGTGATTGAAATGATCAAGCGGACGGGCATTGAGATTGCAGGCAAGCATGCTGTTGTAATCGGAAGATCCAATATCGTCGGCAAACCGGTATCACTTCTTCTCCAGCGCGAGAACGCCACCGTTACGATGTGTCACTCCAGAACGGGGAATATGGCTGAAATCGCTCGTCAAGCAGACATCCTGGTCGTTGCGATCGGCAGAGCGAATATGATTGATGCCAGTTACGTGAAGCCCGGCGCCGTCGTGATTGATGTCGGCATGAACCGTTTGGAGAACGGAAAGCTTGCCGGCGACGTTGACTTTGAGAGTGTGAAGGAAGTGTCCGGTCCGATTACTCCGGTTCCCGGTGGGGTGGGACCCATGACCATTACCATGCTCATGCAGAATACCTTGATAGCCGCCAAAAGGCTGAATGGGTTGAGCTGATATGAAGTCGGCAGATCCAGGACGAATATTATCCGTTAAGGATTTAAACCGTTATATCCGCATGAAAATGGAAGGCGACTCCAGGCTCTCCGACGTATGGATCCGAGGTGAAATTTCGAATTTCACCCATCATTCCAGCGGACATATGTACTTTACCTTAAAGGATGAAGGCAGCCGGATTCGTGCGATCATGTTTGCGACTCATAACCAGAGGCTCCCTTTTATACCGAAGGAAGGCTCTCGCGTCATTGCCCGGGGCAATGTGTCAGTGTATGAGCGGGATGGACAGTATCAGTTTTATGCGGTCCAAATGCAGCCTGATGGGATCGGCAGTTTGTACCTTGCTTATGAACAGCTGAAGTCGAAGCTGGAGGAAGAGGGCTTGTTTGCAGCCGAGCGCAAGCGGCCTTTGCCTCGTTATCCCAAGACGATTGGTGTTATTACCTCGCCGACGGGTGCCGCTGTTCGGGATATTATGATCACGATCCGGAGACGGTACCCTCAGGCGAGATCGATACTATATCCGGTGCTGGTTCAAGGCAAAGGGGCAGCTCCTTCGATCGTGAAGGCTATTCGAACGATGAATGACATGGCTGAAGCTGACGTGCTCATCGTTGGGCGCGGTGGCGGATCACTGGAAGAGCTGTGGGCGTTTAACGAGGAGATCGTTGCAAGAGCTATTTATCAATCCGATATTCCCGTCATTTCCGCCGTTGGACACGAAACGGATTTTACGATCGCCGATTTTGTTGCGGATTTACGAGCCGCTACGCCAACGGCAGCCGCGGAACTCGCGGTACCGAGCAGTGCGGAACTAAGGGGGCAGCTTGTTCAAAGACAGCGCCAGCTGAACCAGGGACTACAACAGCGTCTTAAGCGGAGTCGTGAACGTTTACTTTCGCTCCAGCGTTCCCCGGTTCTGGTTCATCCTCGCCGGTATATGCTTCAACATGCCGAACGATTGGACATGCTGTCCCAGCGGCTGCAGGGCAACCTGAAATCCCGGTTATCCCTGGTCCGCCAGCGGCAAAAATCACTGCATCAGGGATTAATCCGGTATAATCCGCGAACCCAAGCGGAGTTCGCCGCGAGAAGAAAAGATCAGGTCAGCCGGCAGTTAATGAATGCCATGCAGTCGATTATGAAATCCAAGATGTCGCAGCTGCAAACCGAAATGAGGCATCTCGATGCGCTCAGCCCGCTGAAAATTATGTCCAGAGGATATAGTCTCGTGTATGACGAGAAAGAGCAAAAGCTTGTCAAATCCATCGAAGATGTCCAGTTAGGCGATTTGGTTAACGTGAGGGTCAGTGATGGACAGCTGCAGTGTCAAGTGTGGGGAATGAAGGAGGATGAAGAAAATGGCGAATGAAACATTAGAGATCAGTTTTGAAGAAGCGATGGCTCAGCTCGAGACGATTGTAGAGCAGTTGGAAGATGGAGACGTGCCGCTGGAAAAAGCGATCGACTTATTTCAACAGGGCATGAAGCTGTCGCAGATGTGCAGCAAAAAGCTGGAGCAGGTTGAGCAAAAAATCGAAATGATCGTGGAAGAAGGCGGAGAACTGAAGCGTAAGCCTTTTGGTGGAACGCTTGATGAGACAGGTGAACTGGGTGAATAACAGACTTCCGATTAAACAATATATGAATGAGATTTGGGACAGACTGGATAGCGAATTAACCAATCTTTTTCCGCCAAGTTGGAAAGTTCCTGAAACCCTTCGCCAGTCCATGTCGTATTCTTTAATGGCAGGCGGCAAGCGAATGCGTCCGCTGCTTGTCATTGCGGCTTGCGAGGCCGGAGGTGGAAATCGTGATGCAGCTCTTCCGGTCGCTTGCGCTGTTGAGATGGTCCATACATATTCCCTTATACACGATGATCTGCCAGCGATGGATGATGATGATTATCGTCGCGGCAAGCCAACGAATCATAAGGTTTTTGGCGAAGCGAGCGCTATTTTGGCCGGTGATGCCTTGCTGACGCATGCCTTTTACAGCGTAATCCAGGCTTCCAGAAAGCATGGGGTTCCGGCTGAACGTGTGCTGTCGATTGTCGAGGATCTTGCGGAGTATGCAGGTCCGCGGGGGATGGTAGGCGGTCAGGTTGCCGATATGGAGGGCGAACAAGGGATAACGACGCTAGAGCAGCTTGAGTATATCCACCTGCACAAGACGAGTGATCTGATCATGTTCTCGCTGATGGCAGGCGGGCATATTGCCGGATGTTCGGAATCCCAAATCGAATCCTTGCGAACCTTCGGGCATCATATCGGCCTTGCTTTTCAGATTCAAGATGATATTCTGGATCTGGTCGGGGATGAGTCCAAGCTTGGGAAGCCGGTACAAAGCGATGTGAAACAGGAAAAAGTAACGTATCCGTTCTTCATCGGTTTGGACGCATCCAGGCGTGAAGTTGAGCGCCTGACAGCAGAAGCCAAGCGGGCCATTTCAGAAGGGAATTTCAATGACCCCTCAAGATTGCTGGAGATCGCAGATTTCTTGATGGCGCGGGATCACTAACCACGCTTTACATGCAAACGGTTTTTTTGTGATATAATGTCTGTTAATGGCTGAATTCATATCAGCTAAAGAAACGTAAACTTAATCAAGGAAAGCGGGGAGATTCTTCGTGCTTCTTCCAAATATCAAACATCCCGAACAACTTAAACATCTATCGGTAGACGAACTCGAGGATTTAGCAGGACAAATCCGTCATTTTCTAATCGAAAAGCTGTCCGTTACCGGTGGCCATCTTGCACCGAATCTGGGAGTGGTTGAACTCACGCTGGCCTTGCACTATTGCTTTGACAGCCCTCGTGACAAGATGATTTTTGACGTGGGCCATCAAGCCTATGTACACAAGATCTTGACCGGACGGATGGATAAATTTGATACGCTCCGTAAATACAAAGGCTTGTGCGGCTTCGTGAAGCGTTCCGAAAGCGAGCATGATGTCTGGGAAGCAGGACACAGCAGCACCTCGCTGTCTGCTGCAATGGGCATGGCGATGGCGCGTGATCTGAAAGGTGACAACAACCGGGTTATCGCCATGATCGGTGACGGTGCCCTTACCGGGGGCATGGCCTTTGAAGCGCTCAACCATATTGGCCACGAGCAGAAAAAGCTGATGGTCATCCTGAATGACAACGAAATGTCAATTGCACCGAATGTGGGTGCCATGCACAATTACTTAAGCAAGATCCGTTCTGATCGTTATTATCTTCGTGCCAAGGACGAAGTGGAAATGCTCCTGAAGAAAATTCCTGCCATCGGCGGCAAACTCGCCAAGACGGCAGAGAAGATGAAGGACAGCCTTAAATATATGATGGTTCCCGGCGTTTTATTCGAGGAGCTAGGATTTACCTATCTGGGGCCTGTAGACGGACATGATCTGAACAAACTGATCGATACGTTAAAGCAGGCCGACAATGTGGACGGACCCGTTCTGATTCATGCCGTCACAACCAAAGGCAAGGGATACCGGCCGGCCGAATCCGATTCTCATAAATGGCACGGGATCACGCCGTATAAGATTGAATCCGGTCAAGTGCTTAAAGCGGTAGGAAATCCGATGTACACGGAAGTGTTCGGACAGACTCTGGTTGAGCTGGGGGAACAGGACAAACGGATCGTTGCCGTCACGCCGGCGATGCCGGGAGGCTCCGGTTTGATCCCGTTCAGCAAGAAATTCCCTGACCGTATGATCGATGTGGGGATTGCCGAGCAGCATGCCGCGACCTTATGCGCAGCATTGGCAATGGAAGGCATGAAGCCTGTGTTTGCGGTGTATTCCACGTTTATGCAGCGTGCATACGACCAAATCGTGCATGATATTTGCCGCCATAACGCCAACGTGATGTTTGCGATTGACCGTGCTGGCTTTGTCGGTGCAGATGGCGAAACCCATCAAGGGGTATATGACGTAGCCTTCATGCGTCATATACCTAATATCGTCATTATGATGCCAAAAGACGAGAACGAGCTTCGTCATATGATGAAAACAGCGCTCGATTATAATGAGGGACCTATTGCTTACCGTTACCCTCGGAACAATGTGCGCGGCGTTCCCATGGACACCGAGCTGGTACCGATTCCTATCGGGACTTGGGAAGTCGTTCGTCCTGGCGAAGGATACGCCATTCTGGCATCGGGTCCTATGGTTCAATTGGCTGAAGAAGCGGCCGAACAGCTCAAGCGGGAAGGCATTACGGTAGAAGTCGTAAATGCCCGTTTCCTTAAACCGCTTGATGGAGGCATGCTGCGGAATCTGGCGGAGACGGGGACGTCGATGCTGGTTCTGGAGGAAGCTTCGCAAGCGGGTAGTCTGGGCAGCGCGGTTCTGGAGTTCTTTGCGGAGCAGGGAATCCATGATGCGGTCGTATCTTTAATGGGGATCGAAGACCGGTTTATTGAGCACGGAAGCATACCGCAGCAGCGTGAAGAAGTAGGGCTGACATTGGAATCGGTTTGTCAGGAGATCCGGAGCCTGAAGAATGCCCGGACAGCCGTACTCGGCAAGAGAAGTTTTATGTCTTAGTAAACCATCAGGAGTATAATATGGATTCATCTCAGAAAGAACGAATTGACATCCTGCTTGTAGAGCAGGGATATTATGAGAGTCGCGAAAAAGCCAAAGCTGCGATTATGGCGGGCCTGGTCTATGCCGGAACCGAGCGGATCGAGAAAGCCGGTATGAAAATTCCAAGGACGTCCGAACTGAAAGTCAAAGGCTCGGTTCATCCCTATGTCAGCCGTGGTGGATTAAAGCTTGAAAAAGCGATTCGTTCATTCGACATCGATATGAAGGGGCGCACGATGCTGGATATCGGCTCTTCAACTGGCGGCTTTACGGATTGCGCGCTCCAGCACGGGGCCAGTTATGTGTATGCGATTGACGTCGGTTATAACCAGCTGGATTGGTCGCTTCGTAACGATGCACGCGTGTGTGTCATGGAGCGGACGAATTTCCGCTATATGACGCCGGACGACTTGAGTGGCCCTCGGCCTGATTTTGCCAGCATTGACGTTTCGTTTATATCCCTTCGCATTATTTTACCGCCTTTGAAGATGCTCCTGGATAAACCGGGCGATGTAGCTGCTCTGATCAAACCTCAATTTGAGGCAGGGCGGGAGAAGGTTGGTAAATCCGGTGTGGTTCGAGATCCAAAGGTGCACAGGGAAGTCTTAACGCAGGTGCTGACGTTTGCGGATGAAATTGGGTTTAAATTAAAAAATCTTACGTTCTCTCCGATTACGGGAGGGGAAGGCAATATCGAATTCCTGGCCCACTGGCGATTAGAGCCAGAGGTTACTGAAAGCTCGGAAGAACCGGCTCAGGAAGATGGACAAGATTCTGTCCATCTGAGTCAATGGATTGATACCGTCGTAACGCAAGCGGCTCATACATTCACAGGAAACTCATCGAAATGATGGGTTTCTTTTGTTGAAAAAGAGGAATTCATGTTCTCATCCGCGAATACAAAATTCGAGGTGAGAGGATGAATGAGCGTTATGATTGGTTATTAATGATATTGCTTGGTGTCGTCATTGCCTTGCTTATCGGTTATAGGCTGAATCGTTGGCTGATGTCGCCATCACCGGATCGATTGCCGGGCATCCCGATAAATGAACACATTCCAGATCACCCAGCCATTGGGATGCTCGAACGAGAAGGATATGACGTGGTTGGGGGCAAAGTAAAAATAAACTTGTCATTTGAAACGGGACAGAGACCCATCTTGAGTCGGTTGTTTATAGATTACGTTGCATCCGATGACAGTGGCGAGCTGTACATGGTGAAGCTGGCACGGGAACGGATGCCGGTCGAGTGGACGGGCTCTGGCATTCGCGATCGGTTGATGCCGTTTTTGCTGCTGTATCCCGAATGTGCCGGTCTGCTCTATATCGACGTGAATGAGAAGTCGATTCACCGTTTAAGCATGGATTGGTCGGACGAAGAATGGATTGGTCAAGATGATTACAACAGTTAATACTCAGGAGGCTCTTTATGAAGGGACAACGCCATATTAAAATCAGGGATATTATTACCCACCAGGATATTGAGACACAGGATGAGCTTGTAGACGCATTGCGTGCGGAAGGTTTTCAGGTCACTCAAGCTACGATTTCACGTGATATAAAAGAACTGCTGCTCATTAAGGTGCCTACAGATGATGGGCGATATAAATACTCCATGCCGACGGATCAGCGTTATAACCCTGTGCAGAAGCTCAAAAGAGCGCTTGTCGATAATTTTGTTTACATTGACCGTACCGGTAATCTTGTAGTCATGAAATGCTTGCCCGGGACAGCTAATTCGGTTGCCGTGCTGCTCGATAATATGGAATGGTCCCAGATCATGGGCACCATTTGCGGCGATGACACGATATTGCTGATTTGCCGAACGGAAGATGACGGGGAACATGTCGTTGCCCAAATTAAAAATTTCATTTCGTAATAAACATTGTGATTCATTGGCAGTTTTAAGCAGTAGCGGAGGTGGGAAACATGTTAAACACGCTATCCATTCGGAATCTGGCTGTTGTAGAAAGCGTGGATGTGCATTTTTATCCGGGATTTCACGTACTGACGGGGGAAACCGGAGCAGGTAAGTCCATCATTATTGATGCGCTCGGATTAATTGCTGGCGGCCGCGGTTCGGCTGATCTGATTCGCTACGGATGCGACAAAGCGGAGATTGAAGCTCTGTTTGAGCTGCCTGTGGAGCATCCCGTATGGGAAACACTGAAGAAGCTGGGGGTTGAAGCGGATCCGGAAGAGCATTTATTAATTCGGAGAGAACTGACATCTCAAGGAAAAAGCACGTCGCGTATTAACGGACAACTGCTAAACTTAAGCATGCTGCGTGAAGTTGGAGAAAAGCTCATCAATATCCATGGTCAGCATGAACATCAAAGCTTGCTGCGTTCAGAGCAGCATATGGGTCTTCTGGACACGTACGGGGATAAGGTCATAGGGCCTGCCAAGCAGAAGTATCAAGCGTTGTACGGAGAATTCAGTAAAGTCGAGAGAGAGCTCAAGGACCTGCAGGAGACCAGCCAGAAGGCGTATCAAATGCTGGATATGTATCGGTTTCAGCTGGAGGAGATCGCGGCTGCGGAGTTGAAAACCGGTGAGGACGAGGAATTGTCCGAAGAAAGAACCAAGCTGTCCCACAGCGAGAAGATGATGGATTCCGTTGCCGGAGCATACGACCTATTGTACGGGTCCTCGGGACTGGAATCCGTCAGCCGTGCCCTATCTCGATTGGAGGATGTGTCCGGGTACGATGAGAAGGGGCTAAAGCCGCTTGTTGAGCAGCTGCAATCCGCTTATTATCAGCTGGAGGATGCGGTATTCCAGCTCAGGGATTATCGCGACAGCATTGAATTCAATCCGGAACGGCTGAATGAAATTGAGCTTCGTTTAGATATGATCTCCGGATTGCGCCGAAAATATGGGGATAATGTAGAGCAAATTCTGGAATACTACGTGAGAATTCAGCAGGAAACCGATATGCTGGAGAATAAGGACGAATTTATTCAAGCGTTGGAACAGCGTCGTGACGAGCTGTTAAGTGTGCTGTTGGTTAGCGCTAAAGAGCTTAGTATTGCCCGCAAGCAGTGTGCGCAAGATTTAGCACGGCAAGTGGAGGGGGAACTGAAGGATCTTCAAATGGAACGAACCTCGCTTGAGGTTCGGATGGAACTGCAGCTGGATCCTAACGGTTACAAATATGAAGGACATAAAGTAAGGTTGACCAGACAAGGTATGGATACGGCTGAATTCCTGATATCCGCCAATCCGGGTGAGCCTCTGCGTCCGCTTGCCAAAATTGCTTCGGGTGGAGAAATGTCCAGAATTATGCTGGCGATGAAGAGTATATTTGCCCGTCATGATCAAATACCGGTCTTAATCTTTGATGAAGTCGACACAGGTGTCAGTGGAAGGGCTGCCCAATCGATTGCGGAGAAGCTGTTTTTGTTGGCCAAAACCTGTCAGGTGTTCTCCATTACGCATTTGCCGCAGGTCGCTTGCATGGCGGATCATCAGTATTTAATCGAGAAGAAGCTGGAAGCCTCCAGAACGATGACGCAAGTAGAAAACCTGAATGAAGAGGGGCGTGTAAAGGAGCTTGCACGGATGCTTGGCGGAGTCGAGATCACCGAAAAGACACTTCATCATGCCCAAGAAATGCTCAATCTGGCGGCAGCGCAAAAGGCTTCCAGAAAGGCTTTGGGTCAATGATTGACAGTTATAAATCCTTAAGGGCAGGGTAACTTAAAGGTACGCAATTGGCGACCACCTTTTCGTCAAGCGAAAGAAGAAAAAGGGAGCGTGACAGCCATTGAAGCCCAACCTCAGGAGAAAACTGCTCGGTTTCGTTCTTGCTTTCCTTCTTTGTTTCATTGGAACTGCTGATCCTGTCCAGTCTTTTGCTTCATTGCCCAATGAGCTGAGATTGATTTCCGGTCAGCAGTCCCGTCTTGATGTTGCCATGCCTGTTCAAGCCCTCGCTTCAGTTGATCGCCCGGATGTCCTGCAGCTCAACGGCTCCCGCGAGTCAAAACTTCAAGTATCGCTAAAGCATCCACTGCAGCTGAATCCCCAGCAAAGCGGAAATGCCGAAGTTACCCTGAAATTATTTGGTAAAATTCCTCTGAAGACAGTTCATGTGAAGGTGATCCCCGAACTCAAGGTCATTCCAGGAGGTCAAACCATCGGCGTCAAAGTGAAATCCTCCGGTATACTGGTCGTTGGGCATCATCTGGTACGCGTTCAAAACGGTGCTAAAGTGTCTCCTGGAGAAGCAGCTGGCCTGAGGGTTGGCGATCTGCTTACCAAGATGGATGGAAAGCCGCTTAATGATGTAACAAAGGTCGCTGACATCGTCAAGAAGGCCGGTGAAGCCAACCGGCCCTTGGATATCTCCTTTAAGCGGGGCGGCAAAGAAATGACAACAAAGCTCAGTCCGGCATATGATCAAGAAGATCAAAGCTGGCGCCTTGGTCTGTATATCCGTGATTCTGCAGCAGGTGTAGGAACTTTAACATTCTATGCGCCTCACCAAAAAGTCTACGGAGCTCTGGGCCATGTCATTACCGATATGAATACTCAAACCCCCATTGATGTTGGAAGCGGCCAGATCGTTCAGTCCAACGTTACATCCATTAGCCGAAGTGAAGAAGGCGAGCCGGGAGAAAAACGGGCAACCTTCACAAAAGACGGCAAGATATTGGGCAATGTTGAGCGTAATACTCATTTCGGAATCTTCGGTAAAATGAATAATCTTCCTGAACACGGTTTGTATCAGGAGCCAATACCCGTAGCTTTATCCCATGAGGTTAAGGAAGGTCCTGCAGAAATTTTAACTGTCGTAGAAGGCCAAGAGGTTGAACGTTTTACAGTGGAGATCGTACACGTCTCCAAACAGGATACTCCCGCAACGAAAGGACTTGTACTTCGTATTACCGATCCGAGACTGCTTAAGAAGACAGGCGGAATCGTACAAGGCATGAGCGGCAGTCCAATCGTTCAGGATGGCAAGCTGATAGGAGCGGTAACCCACGTTTTTGTAAATGATCCGAAATCGGGGTATGGATGCTTTATCGAATGGATGCTTCAGGACTCCGGCGTACTACAATCTACAGAATCAACTCCTCAAAATCTTAAGGCAGGTTAATGCCTTGAGATTTTTTGTCGTAAAATAACGAATTAGAGATTAATTTGAAACAAAATATTTAATTATAAATCAACTTCAAAAAAAAATAAAGAAAAATAATTTTCGACAGAAGGAATTTAAATGAGTATGTCGAAAACTTTATACACAAGAAAATGTTCTAAAATAACAACTGATCTGATAAAGGAGGAGCACGAATTGCAAAAGATCGAGGTATTATTGGCAGACGACAACCGTGAGTTTACAAACCTGCTTGGTGAATACATTTCGGATCAACAAGATATGGTGGTATCCGGAATCGCTTATAATGGCGAAGAAGTACTGAGCATGATTGAGGAATCGGGAAAAGTACCGGATGTGCTGATCCTTGACATTATTATGCCTCACTTGGACGGCCTTGGCGTACTTGAACGATTACGCGATATGAATTTGTCTCCGCAGCCGAAAGTGATCATGCTTACGGCATTTGGTCAGGAAAATATTACGCAGCGAGCTGTACAATTGGGCGCTTCCTATTATATTTTGAAGCCGTTTGATATGGAGGTACTCGCCAGCCGCATTCGTCAACTCGTTGGCTCGTCCGGCAGCATTTCGTCAGGCGCGCCATTTACAAGTATGAAATCCAATGTTGTTCCCATGGGCAAAGGCAAAAATCTGGACGCGAATATCACTTCGATTATCCATGAGATTGGTGTTCCCGCTCATATCAAGGGCTACCAATATTTGCGTGAAGCCATTACCATGGTATACAACAATATCGAAATTCTTGGTGCGATCACGAAAACGTTGTATCCTGCCATCGCTGAGAAATTTAAGACAACGCCTTCCCGAGTGGAACGTGCGATCCGTCACGCTATCGAAGTAGCCTGGACTCGCGGGAATATCGATTCGATCAGCCATCTGTTCGGCTACACCATCAACATCAGCAAATCCAAGCCAACCAACAGCGAGTTCATCGCGATGGTCGCGGATAAGCTGAGAATTGAGCATAAGGTTTCTTGAAAGGGTAAGGACTAAGGAAGGGATTTAGGGGAATGAAGTTGTGGCACCTAAATGTCTACTTGCGCGGAACATTGAAATCACTCCTTTATTGGTTGCGTCGTCGTAACCAGTGAAGGAGTGATTTTATGTTTGTCATGGACTTTCAACAAAACAAACCAGCCGTTAATGCGGCTGGTTTGTTTTCATTTAGGTTACTAACCCGGTAAATATCCTTCAGTGTTACGTTCCTTCGATTGCCCTCACAGGTAATACATTTTGAACTGGATATCCTGCTCGTGGTTCCCGAACTTCTTGCCGAATAATGTGGCGCCTCCAACGTGCCTTGCATCTTCCTTCACTTCAATTCGAAAGGTCCAGCGATCACAGGTTGCATCCAAATCATCTACGGAGACAGCGGAGAGCGGGTCGCCATCGATATAAGTACCGTGGCTCGTAATTCGTATCGTTTTTAACAGTCCGTATTGGTTGATATTGTGTGGCCACCATGCAGGCGTATATTTCCCCCTTGTATCCGCAAAATCCCCCGGGCTTGTCCACGTGCCGAGTTCAATGCCGTTTAAGGAGAAGGTGATGTCGGAGGGCCAGACATCATTGGAAAAAGGAAACTCCGAGGAAATCTCCAAACTGATTTCGAACTGCTGCAGTTTTTCATCCTTTTGAAGGAAATTAGCGATGTTGTATTGGATAAAGCCCTCGGTAAACCACAGAATTTCTGCATCCACACGCTTGGGATCCATGAAGTACTTGGGCTCGTCAACCCGCCCGATAAATTCCTTCTCGGTCGCAAGGCCGCAGGTAGGCTTCAGGTCATAATCGGTGTAATGTCCGATCGGCACCGAAGCCTCATACGAAGCAAAGGAATGAAAGATTTTTTTCGGGAAGTTGATTTCGATATGATCCACCTTCAGGATCGAGATTTTCTGCTGTCCCGATTTTCCCGGCACTTTCTCAGTCCGGATAATGCCTGCATCTTCGAGCTTTTTAATATGTTTTGTCACAATCGGACTGCTGATTTGAAGTTCTTGGGCCAAATCTTTGATATTCATTTTGTTTTTCGAGAGCAGCTGAATAATCTTGATTCGAACTTCGCTGGCCAAAGCCTCGTAAACCACAAGCGATGACTTGTCTATTTCCAATTGCATATGACCACTTCTTTCAACAAGTTTTTCATAAACAGTGTTCATTAACTAATATGCATCATAACATATGCTTTATTAACCTGTATATAAATCTTATCATTTAATACAACAATTTTTCAAACTTATGATTAATATAAATGTTAATTAAACGATAAATTAACAATAAAGATTTATATATATGTTATTGACACCGTTTTCATTACGAGTGTATACTGAACCAAAGTTAATCGTTTTCATGATCCAAGCCAGTGAATGATTAACCAAATGATTAGTAATAGGAGGAGAGTTTGTTGAAGAAAAAAATGGGGGTTTCACTGATACTTGTAATGTTAGCGGTAGCGGTACTAGGGGGATGTGGCAACGGGGACAAGAACACCATCACCTTTTGGACGCCTTTGACGGGTGATGACGGGGCTTACATGGATCAACTTGTGAAGGATTACAACGCCACCAATCCCGAGTATAAAGTGAAGCATGTGATTACCTCGGACATGTATACAAAAATATCTACAGTTCTTAATTCAGGCAAAGGCGTTCCTGATCTGTCCATTATTCACGCGGACCGCGTTCCAAGCTTTGTTAAGCAAGGCGTGTTGGAGCCGATGACGGCAGTCATGCAAGCTCAACCAGAATTGAAAGCGGATAATTATTTGCCGCAGGCCTGGGCAACGGGAAACGTAGAGGGTACCCAATATACGGTGCCGCTTGATATACACAGCAATGCAATGTACTACAATAAAAACTTGCTCAAAAAATACAATGTAGAAAGCTTCTTGGATGATGATGTGGTTACCATTGATGAAATTTTGTCGCTGCAAGGCAAGCTGGATGAAGGCGATTACGTTATTAATGACGCTCTATTGGGCTGGGTTGTGTTAGCGCAAATCCAGAACCTGGGCGGCGACATTCAACAAGACGGCAAACCTGCCGTGAATACAGAAGCCATGAAACAAGCGTTTACGGAGATTAAGAAAATATCGGATGCGGGCTTGATGACCCCTTTTGGTGAGGACGGATACCTGATGTTCCAAGCTGGAAACGTTTTATTCTCAACAGACGGCACATGGAGCTCGACGGCACACGCAACAGTGGATGGCTTGGACTTTGGCGTAACGAACATTTATTCGACGAGTGCGGACAAGTATACAAACCGAGCCTCTTCGCACTTATTCTCCATGCTGAAGAACGACAAGAGAACGGATGAAAAAGAGCAAGCCATCGGCCAGTTCCTGGAATTCATTCGCCAAAACTCGATTGAGTGGGCAAAAGCGGGACAGATCGTAGCGAGTAAACAAGTCATTGAGAGCCCCGACTACAAAAACTATATACAGTCATTCTTTACCTCCAACGAAAAAGAAGTTGAATCCTTGTACATTTACACTTACGAATACTATCCATACGTAGCGGAGGCTGTAGATACATATGCAGCGGATATCGTACGGGGCAATGTCGATATCGACGAAACCCTGGCGACGATGCAAAAATTTGTAGAGGATAAAATCGCGGAAGGCAACAGTGCCGCAAAGTAAATGACAGCAGAGCATGATTGAAAAAAAGCAAAGTGTCCTTGCTTTCATGACACTTTGCTTTTCCAAAGGAGAAATGAAAGGGTATGAATAAGAAGTCGTTGACGCCTTATTTCTTTGTAGGTCCCCATTTGATACTTTTTATCGTATTTATTCTATTGCCGACCCTATACGGGATTTATGCTTCCTTTACGCAGTGGAATCTGATCAATGATCCTGTATGGGTTGGCTTGGCCAACTATAAAACGATTCTGTTTGACACGGAGTCCACCTTTTATACCCAATTTATGAATGGATTAAAAAATACACTGATTTTTGTTGTTCTAAGTGTACCTATATTAATCATCATCCCGTTAATGATTGCCGTATCGCTCGAGCACAAAAAAGTGAAAATGAAAAATGTCATTCAGTCCATTCTCTATATTCCCGGACTCATTTCGATCTCTGCAGCGGCACTGATTTGGTCTTTAATATTCAATAAGCAGCTTGGGATCACGAATAATATCTTCGGCTCCGAAACGGTCTGGGCGGCCAACCAGCCCTATGCCTGGCTGATCATTATTGTCATTACGGTGTGGGGCGGAGTCGGCGGGAACATGATTATCTACCGGGCTTCCATAAGCGGAGTGTCCAAGGATTTGTATGAATCGGCCGAGATGGATGGAGCGGGGCCTGTCCGCAGATTTTCAAGCATTACGCTGCCTTCCATTCGTTTCCCGCTGATCTATACCTTTGTTATGACGACAGCCGGAGCCTTTAACGTATTCGGTCAGCCATTGATGATGACGGACGGAGGACCTAGACAGAGCACAACCGTATTGATGATGTATATCCGGCAGCTGGCCTTTGGTCACGGAGAATCGATTGCGGGCATGGCTTCCGCGATGGCCGTTTTGCTCGGACTGGTCATTCTCGTCATTTCAGCTCTTCAGTATTATGTGATGAACCGAAACGCGTCCTAGCAGCATGTTCAGCTTGCAAACGACGGAAACGATAAAAGGTAGGTGTACTGTGCAATGTCGAACCCGGTAGTACATGAAGTGAACGCGGATTCCAAGCTTGGTCGCTCTGGTCCGAAGAAGGCTTCAACCAACATTAGCGTGTCAAAATATATTGCGTATACATTTCTCATCCTGCTGTGTGTGATATGGGCGATTCCGGTCATATTTGGCATTACCACATCTTTTCGGTCCCAGGCCGAGGTGGTATCCAGCGGGTTCAGTCTGCTGCCTGATAGCTGGATTTTCGAAAATTATGTCGCGATCCTGCAAAATACATCGACAGCGCCCATTCTGCGCTGGTTGATGAACTCCGTTTTTATTGCCACGATGCATACGCTGCTCGTGATCGTCGTTATTTCCATTACCGGTTATGGATACTCGCGCATGAACTTTAAAGGAAGGGACACCTTGTTCTTTACCTTGCTTGGGATTTCCTTTTTTCCTGGGGTAGTGAATCTGATCCCGTCTTATAAAATCATTGATGCGCTGGGATGGGTGAATACCTCTTGGGCGATGATCATTCCTGGCTTGGCCGGGATGGGGAACATTTTTTTGGTCCGACAATTCATGATGGGCGTTCCCAAGGATTTGGATGAATCGGCGCGCGTGGATGGAGCGGGAGATTTTAGAATCTATTACTCTATTATTTTACCGCTCATGAAACCTGTATTGATTGTATGCGGCCTGTTTTCATTCACGGGTTCCTGGAATGATTTCCTTTGGCCCGTCATCGTGTATACGGATGTGGAGAAGATGCCGGTCACAGCAGGACTGCTGTTGTTGCAGGACATTTACGGCAATTACCGCATGATCGGACAATTGATGGGTTCTGCGATCCTGGCCATCATTCCGACGCTGCTGTTGTTCCTGTTTGCCCAGAAATATTTTGTGCAGTCGATCAACTTAAACGCAGGCATCAAAGGATAGCAAGAAGATTGGATTCATAGAAGTTAGTAAAAATAGAAAGCTAGCGGAAGTCAAACTATAAGGTATAGGAGTCGTCACCATGACTGAATTATATATAAAAAATCCCCTGATCGAACAGCGGGCAGATCCCTGGATCTATAAACATACCGATGGTTATTATTACTTTACCGGTTCCGTGCCGGAGTACGACCGAATTGAGCTTAGACGCTCGCAAACGATTCAAGGGCTTGCGGATGCCGAAGGAATTACGATCTGGCGCAAGCATGAGTCAGGCCTGATGAGTGCCAACATATGGGCACCCGAGATTCATTATATGGATGGCAAATGGTATGTGTATTACGCCGCTGCCCATACTTCAGAAACGAGGGACGGATTGTTCGATCACCGCATGTTCGTATTGGAGAACGCTTCGGCGAACCCGCTCGAAGGGGAATGGGTGGAGAAGGGGCAAGTGATCACGAAGTGGGAATCTTTCGCCTTGGACGCAACGACGTTTGAGCATAAAGGCAAACGGTACTATGTATGGGCTCAGAAAGATCCGGGCATTCCAGGCAATTCCAATCTGTATATCTCATTGATGGAAAACCCCTGGACCCTGACAGGGGAACAGGTATGCATATCGGTTCCCGAGTACGATTGGGAGAAGATCGGGTATCTTGTGAATGAAGGGGCCGCCGTTCTTAAGCGAAACGGGCGAATATTCATGACCTATTCCGCGAGCGCCACGGACCACAACTATGCGATGGGGCTGCTGACAGCCGATGAAGACAGTGATTTGCTGAATCCGAGCTCCTGGGTCAAGTCGCCTGTACCTGTATTTACGACATCTGAAGCCAATGGCCAATATGGTCCGGGGCACAACAGCTTCACGATTTCCGAGGACGGCTTGCAGGACATTTTGGTATACCATGCAAGAAGTTACAAGGAGATCGTCGGGGATCCACTATATGATCCGAACCGTCATACGCGTGTACAGGTCATCCGATGGAACGAAGACGGAACGCCGAATTTCGGGGTGCCAAGAGCGGATCATGAACCGGTCTCCAAGCCATGATGCCGACTTTGTCATTGGGGTTGTGACCGGAAGGATTAACAAACATCAGACCGACTGAGCTTAACAGCTTGGTCGGTTTTTTACATTCTAGGAGGTAAGCGGCAGAATATAAAATAGGAAAAAAGAAGGAGTCTTCGATATGGATGGAGAAAAAGGGACAGATGGTTTTATGAAATGGTTAAGGATGTATAAAGCACAAATCGATTAGCGATATATTCTTATTTCCTGGTAAGGAGGAATTATAAATGGCAAAGATATTAGTATTGGGCGGGACCCGCTTTTTCGGTAAAAGGCTGGTTAACCGGCTGCTGGCTAAAGGCGATGCCGTTACGATTTTGACGCGTGGACATCACCAGGATTCATTCGGGGGTGCCGTTTCGCGGCTTGCCGTGGATCGGAAGGATCCGGAAAGTTTAAAACAGGCAGTGGGAAGCCAGGACTTTGATATCGTGTATGATAATATATGTTATACTCCGGAAGAAGCGGGACAAGCTGCAGACATCTTTGCCGGACGAATTGGACAATACGTGCTGACCTCCACGTTATCGGTATATGATTTTGCGGATCACCCGTTGAGGGAAGAGGACTTTGATCCGTACAGATACCCTGTTATGATGAACGAAAGCAGGGACTACAGCTATAAGGAAGGCAAGCGCCAGGCGGAGGCGGTATTATTCGGTCGCCATAACCTGAACGTTACCGCAGTCCGGTTGCCGATTGTGCTGGGACCGGATGATTACACGCGCAGACTGCATTTTCATATTGAGCATGCAGCGAGCGGTGAAGCTATTGGTTTGCCTGATCCTGACGCCCAAATCTCGTTTGTGCATGCCGAGGAAGCGGCAGAGTTTCTGGAATGGGCAGGTCAAGTCCAATGGGAAGGCCCGGTAAATGCTTGCTCCAGCGGAACGATTTCGGTCCGGGAAATGATGAGCCTGATCCAGCAGGAAATTGGTAGGTCGGCACCGCTGCAGTCTTCGGCACCACCTGATCACATGTCCCCGTTCGGAATTCCTGGAGATTGGACGATGGATCATGCCAGAGCGGCAGCTGCCGGCTTTAAATTCTGGGATCTGCACGATTGGATGCCGAAATTGATTGCTGAATTGTCCGCCGATTTGCAGGTTCGCTAGCGGAGTGATTGGATACATCATTTGAAGAAAGACAAGAGGGAAGTGCCCTGAAAGGAAGATCAGCATGAGCGACAAGATGGAAGCATGGAAAGAGCGTATTCGAGAGGTAGAATCCAAAGGAGGCTTATCTCCGGAAGCCCTAACGCTAATCCATGCGATGTATGAAGAGCTGGAAGTTTTGACGAAACAAAATTTTAATCTGCGGAAAACCGCGCTGAAAGCGACGTCCAGAGAAACGAGGATGTCGAGTAAACTGAAGGACGCACTAATGGAATAAACGGCGGAGTCCAGAACATATGATAAACACCGGGGATGGCTCCCCGGTGTTTTTTTTGGAAATATCATAAAGCGGTAAACATACGAAGCATGGGCTTCCTGATATCGCATGATTAGCTTTTAGATGGCGTTCCTGACTTCGGCGCCTGGCGCTTCTTTTTGAATCGGGGTCCAACGTAATTTCGCTTGCGGTCCCGGAACAGAATCCAGCCGCCCAAGAATCCGATACCGATGACAAACAGGGCCAGCCCGCCTAGAAAAGGCAGCCACCCGAAAGCGGGGTTTGCCACGCTGTCATCCCCATGAACGGAAATATATAGAAAAACCGCATCTTTCATCATTAAGAAACCCTTCATTGCCATAAAACCCGGGATAACTAAAATCAAGATGGCAATAAAGCGGGAAATTAACATTTTCATAGAAGATTCCTTCCTGCGACTGATGTAATGAACTACCGTTTATCATACCTTTTTCATAGGGGTATGTCTATTTCGATTATGGATGATGATTTTGTAATCCGAAAAAAAGAGAGTACAATGAAAGTGTATAATTGGACTTATTATGGAGGTGCCGTTTGTGGCTATAACATGTGATGTAGCAATTCTTGGCGGGGGAACCGGTGGATATGTTGCGGCCATCCGTGCAGCCCAGCTTGGTAAAAATGTGGTCATCATCGAGCAGGACAAATTGGGGGGAACCTGCTTGCACCGCGGTTGTATTCCGAGCAAATCTTTGCTTCGGAGTGCCGAATTGTATGCGGAAATGAAGGATAGCGAGAGCTACGGAATCGAGACGGATGGGGTCCGGTTATCGTTTGACAAAGTGCAAAAGCGCAAAGACGGTATCGTCGATAAGCTGCACCAGGGCGTTCAATATTTGATGCGCAAAAATAAAATTACCGTCGTGCAAGGCAAAGGGAGAGTCATCGGCCCGTCCATCTTCTCTCCGCGCAGCGGCGCAGTGGCGGTTGAGCTTCCGGATGGCGAGATGGAAACCGTGGTTCCCACTCATCTGATCATCGCGACCGGCTCGCGTCCACGTCACTTACCGGGACTTGAGCCTGACGGCATACATATACTGACAAGCGACCATGCGCTTCAGCTGGATGAGCTTCCTGCATCCATTATCATCGTAGGAGGCGGCGTAATCGGCGTGGAATGGGCTTCGATGCTGAATGATTTTGGCGTTCAGGTCACGATTGTGGAAGCTTCGCCACATCTGCTGCCAGCCGAAGACGAGGAGATTGGACGTGAGCTGACAAAGATGCTCACCGCCAGAGGCGTAGAGGTGATCACCAACGTTTCACTTCAAACCGACAGCTGTGAGGTTCGGAATCAAAGCGTGTCCATCACGATCGAGCAAAAGGACGATACAAGAACATTGTCAGCGGACAAGCTGCTCCTTTCTGTCGGCAGAATCGGCAATACTGAAAATATCGGACTTGAAAATACGGACGTTCGGGTTGCGAACGGCGTCATTGTGGTGAATGCCAATATGCAAACAACGGAACCCCATATTTACGCGATCGGCGATTGCATCGGGGGTCTTCAGCTTGCCCATGCGGCAAGCCACGAAGGGATTGCAGCCGTGAACCATCTGGCAGGCGAGAAGGCGGAAGCCTACCGCAGTGAATGGATCCCTCGCTGCATCTATACCCGTCATGAGGTAGCCAGCGTCGGACTGACGGAGAAGCAGGCCAAAGAATCCGGACATGAGATCCGGATCGGAAAATTCCCGTTCTCGGCGATTGGCAAATCGTTGATCCACGGAACGAAAGAGGGGTTCGTGAAGGTCATTGCCGATCAGAAGACGCAAGATATTCTGGGCGTGCATATGATTGGCCCGCATGTAACCGAGCTGATCGGCGAAGCGGCTCTGGCACAAGTACTGGATGCGACTCCATGGGAAGTGGGAGCGGCGGTGCATGCCCATCCATCATTATCCGAAATCATAGGCGAAGCGATGCTTGCGGTGGATGGACGAGCCATCGGTTTGTAGGGATGAGAACATCCTTTTGTGGAATCCCTCATTTCTTTTTGCCGAGAAAGGGATTATAATAACATTAAGCCAAGTCTTAGTACCAGGTTTTAATACTTGATCAAATATGCCTTTAAACTCATGTTACGAGGCCGGTGATCAAGCCTGAAGTCATGGCTCACATAAAGGAGGGATCTCCATGAAAGAACATGAAACGGTTACGGCAAACAACAATAGGCATGAGCAGCTTGGACTGACCGACGGACAAGTGCTAGACATGTACAAATATATGGTGCTGGCACGAAAATTCGACGAGCGCAACCTGCTGCTGCAGCGGGCGGGCAAAATTAACTTTCACGTATCCGGTATCGGGCAGGAGACATGTCAGGTTGCTGCTGCGTTTGCCCTTGACCGGGAGAAGGATTATTTTTTACCCTATTACCGCGACTACGGATTTGTATTGGCAGTGGGTATGACGCCTCGCGAACTGATGCTGTCGGCTTTTGCCAAGGCCGAGGATCCGAACAGCGGCGGACGGCAGATGCCGGGACACTTCGGTAGTAAACGTCTGCGAATTGTGACGGGCTCCAGCCCTGTAACCACACAGCTTCCGCATGCCGTTGGTATCGCGCTGGCGGCCAAGATGCAGAAGAAGGATTTTGTATCGTTTGTTACGTTTGGCGAAGGCTCTAGCAATCAGGGGGATTTTCATGAGGGCTGCAACTTTGCTGGCGTTCACAAGCTCCCTGTTATTATCATGTGCGAGAATAATCAGTATGCCATTTCGGTGCCGCTTCATAAACAGATTAGCGGGAAGGTAAGCGACCGCGCTCTCGGGTATGGATTCCCAGGCATTCGAGTGGACGGCAACGATGCGCTTGAGGTATATGCAGCCGTGAAGGAAGCGCGTGAGCGTGCGATTCGCGGAGAAGGCCCAACACTGATCGAATCCATGATGTACCGTTTGTCTCCGCACTCCACATCGGATAACGATTTGGCGTACCGGACAAAAGAAGAGGTCGAAGAGAACTGGAAGAATGACGGCGTCGCCCGCTTTAAGAATTATTTGGTCGACTGCGGGCTCTGGGACGAAGCACGCGATCAGGATTTGATCGCTCAATTAAACCTGGAGATCAAAGAAGCGACGGAATCTGCAGACTTGGCTCCATTTCCGAAGCCTGAAGATACGCTTCTTCACGTATATGCCGATGATGAAGGGGGCGTGTAAAGAATGGCGGTAATGGAATATATCGATGCAATTCGTCTGGCCATGAAGGAAGAGATGGAGCGTGACGAGTCCGTATTTGTGTTAGGCGAGGACGTAGGCGTCAAAGGCGGCGTGTTTACAACAACCAAGGGGTTGATGGATCAGTTCGGCGAAATGAGGGTGCTTGATACCCCGCTCGCGGAGTCCGCGATTGCCGGTGTGGCAATCGGTGCAGCCATGTATGGCATGAAGCCGATTGCCGAGATGCAATATTCGGACTTTATGTTTCCGGCAACCAATCAGATCATTAGCGAAGCAGCGAAAATCCGGTATCGTTCCAATAACGATTGGAGCTGTCCCGTCGTCATTCGTGCGCCGATCGGCGGCGGCATATTCGGGGGCTTGTATCATTCCCAGTGCCCGGAATCGGTGTTCTTCGGAACGCCGGGATTGAAAATCGTTGCGCCGTACTCGGCCTATGATGCGAAGGGGCTGCTGAAAGCAGCGATACGCGATCCGGATCCGGTCCTGTTTTTTGAGAACAAAAAATGCTACAAGCTGATTACTGGCGATGTGCCGGACGATGATTACGTTGTACCGATCGGCAAAGCGAATCTGCTGCGCGAAGGATCGGATATTACGGTCATCAGCTACAGCCTGCCGCTGCACTTTGCTATGCAGGCTGCCGAAGAGCTTGAGCAGGAAGAGGGCATCAGCGCGCATGTTCTGGATCTGCGTACCATACAGCCGCTTGATCGGGAAGCGATTATTGAAGCGGCCCGTGCAACGGGTAAAGTGCTGATCGTACATGAGGATAATAAGACCGGCGGCGTCGGCGGGGAAGTATCCGCGATTATTGCGGAGCACTGCCTCTATGATCTGGATGCCCCGATCATGCGCTTGTGCGGTCCGGATGTACCGGCTATGCCAATCAGTCCGCCAATGGAGAAATTCTTCATGCTTAACAAGGACAAAGTCAAAGAATCCATGCGTCAATTGGCGCTTTATTAAGAACAGGGAGTGTGAGCATGTCCGAAAATCAGAAATTGACCGATGTTACGATGCCCCAGCTGGCGGAATCCCTTGTTTCGGCGACCATTGCCAAGTGGCTGAAGAAGCCGGGGGATGTCATCGAGCAGTACGAACCGATCTGTGAAGTCATTACCGACAAAGTCAATGCCGAGATTCCATCCACATTGGACGGCGTCATGGGAGAGATTCTTGCCCAGGAGGGCCAGACCGTCAATGTTGGCGAGATCATTTGCCGGATCTCTGTGGCTTCAGGACAAGGTACAGATCTTTCGCCACAGCCGGCTGCAAGTGCTCCCGTGAGTCAGCATCAGGGAAGCGGCAGTGAAGAGGGTTCGATGCGTTTCCGGTATTCGCCTGCTGTGCAGACGCTGGCAGCCGAGCATCAGATTGACCTTTCGCGAGTCCAGGGGTCAGGCATGGGTGGCAGAATCACCCGTAAGGACGTACTGGCTTATATTGAAAAGGGAGGAGCAGCCCAAGGCCAAGGCGCTCCTGCCGGAGCAGCGCCGGTCCAAAGCGCCCAAGCGCCGAAAGAAACGGTTCAGCCGAGCGGGGCATCGCCGTTTCAGGGGCTGCAGCATCAGACGCCTGCGGAACCGTCGCCTCCTCTGGGCACAGCGATTCCGAATGTGCGACATTCCGGGCTGCATTTGACGGAATCGCCAAAAATTCCGACCATCGAAGTGGAAGGAATGGAAGGCGGAAGATCGGAATACTTTATTGATGTTACGCCGATGCGTAATGCCATCGCCAGAAACATGCGTCAAAGCGTTACGGAAATTCCGCATGCATGGACGATGATTGAAGTCGACGTGACTAACATTGTGCTGCTGCGTAATCAGCTGAAGGATGAGTTCAAGCGTAAGGAAGGGGTTAATCTGACCTACCTGGCCTTTTTGCTGAAAGCCGTTGTGAACGCAATTAAAGATTATCCGATCATGAATTCGTTCTGGGCCGTGGATAAAATCGTGGTGAAGCGCGATATCAATCTTTCCTTGGCCGTCGGAACAGAGGATTCCGTGCTGACGCCGGTCATCCACCGTGCCGACCAGAAGAATATTGCCGGCTTGGCTAGAGAGATCGAGGAGCTTGCACGCAAGACCCGTGAAGGCAAGCTGAAGTTAGACGACATGCAGGGCGGTACCTTTACGGTTAACAATACGGGATCCTTCGGTTCGATTCTGTCCTATCCGATCATCAACTATCCGCAGGCTGCGATACTGACGTTTGAATCGATTGTTAAAAAGCCTGTGGTCATCAATGACATGATCGCGGTCCGTTCGATGGCGAATCTGTGTTTATCCCTTGATCATCGGATTTTGGACGGGGTAATCTGCGGAAGATTCCTGCAGCGGGTTAAAGATAACCTGGAAGGTTACACCCTGGATACGAAGCTTTATTAATTTTCGTATATGATCTGCGGACTGATTCTTCGGAAGAAGGTTCGCAGACGTTATTCATACCGAAGTCAATCGCAGGAGCATTCATTGGTTAGTGGGAACCCTATGAAAGAAGGCGTTAGCACATGAACAAACCGTTAGATGTATCGTATACGCCGATTGTAGATTATGGCATGGCTTGGGAGCTTCAGAAACAGCATGTTTCCGCCATCGATCAGGGAGAGCAGCACGAGCGCTTGATGTTACTTCAGCATCCTCCGACCTATACCATGGGGTCACAGCGTCATCCGGAGCACTTGCTCCTGAGCAAAGAGGAATTGGAAAAACAGGGCATCGGCCTGTTTGAAATAGATCGAGGCGGAGACATTACATATCATGGTCCTGGACAGCTTGTCGGGTATCCGTTGTTACTGCTGGATGGCGGCAAGAATTTGAATCTGCACGGTTTTCTGCGCGACGTGGAGCAGGTCATCATCGATTACTTGGCATCATACAACATCGAAGCCGGCCGGAAACCCGAGTACACCGGAGTATGGGTAGGGGATATGAAAATTTGCGCCATCGGCGTGAAATTCAATAAAGGCCGCCAGCATCGCGGATTTGTGACGAGCCATGGTTTTGCGTTTAATATTAAATCCGGAATTACAGACGCGGGATTCTCGGGAATCATTCCTTGCGGCATACAGGAATACGGTGTAACTTCATTGGAGGACTGTACGGGGCGGGTTTTTGAAGTGGAGGAAGTAGCCCGGGAGATCGTGCCTTTCTTCACCCGGGTATTTCCATATGAGGCTCGTTGGTTGTAACTTTATGCGCTCGTAAATGCAGGGTGTCAGCGAAGGAACAATGGCTCAAGGATAACCAGCAGCGTTGATCCGACCATGGCAATCAGCATGAGATAGATAACAATTCGAAACCACTTTTTACGTTGCATTGTGTAACTCCTTTGAAATAGGTTTAATGATGAACATACATGGAAGCAGCATCATTTCAATGAGAAATAGATATAAAGACATTGTATCGTATCTGCGAAAGAGAGGGAAGTCCAGTGATCTCAGAAGAGCGTATCATCCAAGAATTTATGGAATTGGTTCAGGTCGATAGCGAAACCAAGCATGAAGAAGAGATCTCCAACGTTCTCAAACATAAATTTTCCAGTCTTGGCTTTGACGTCATCGAAGATGATGCCAAGGAAAAGACAGGACACGGAGCAGGGAATCTGATTATTACCTGGAAAGCGGACGAGGCGGCCCAGCAAGCGCCTAAGCTGCTATTTACCTGCCATATGGATACCGTAACGCCCGGTCAAGGCATCAAACCGACACTGGGTGATGACGGCTGGATTCGAAGTGACGGAACGACCATTCTCGGGGCGGACGACAAAGCGGGAATCGCGGCATTGCTTGAAGGTATTCGGGTCATCCAGGAAAATAACATTCCTCACGGACAAGTTCAATTTGTCATTACGGTAGGTGAGGAATCGGGTCTGGTCGGAGCTCGGGCGCTTGACCCTGATGTTTTGGATGCGGATCTCGGTTTTGCCCTGGATTCCAACGGTGAGTTAGGCTCAATCGCAGTTGCCGCACCGACCCAAGCGAAAATCCAAATGATCATCAAGGGCAAGTCTGCTCACGCCGGAGTGAATCCGGAGGATGGCATCAGTGCCATTCAAGTCGCTTCAAAAGCGATAGCCAAAATGAAGCTGGGACGGATCGACAAAGAAACCACCGCAAATATCGGCAAGTTCCAGGGCGGAGGCGCAACAAACATCGTCTGTGACCATGTTCAGATTGATGCTGAAGCACGCAGTATCGTTCAAGAGAAAGTGGATAAGCAAGTGAACGATATGCGCGAGGCGCTCGAAACCACCGTTCGTGAGTACAATGCCAATTGTGAGTTCATTAGCGAGATCGTATACCCGGCCTTCAGTTTTAATGAACATGATGAGGTTGTTCAGCTTGCGCAGCGGGCTATCGGCGGTTTGGGCTTGGCAACCCGCACGTTCCGCTCCGGAGGCGGCAGTGACGCCAACATTTTTAACGGCCTTGGAATTCCAACCGTCAATTTGGCGATTGGATATCAAGACATTCACACCACGCAAGAGCGCATTCAGGCTTCTGATTTGGTCAAGGCTGCGCAGATTGTCGTTGGGATAATCCAGGAAACGGCTAAAGCCTAGTCAACCATTAGACCCATTATGAATGTATAAAGCCCGCGACGGACGCTTCAAGTCCGCTGCGGGCGTTTTAGATTTGCCTTTAATTCAAGGATGACATGGGCGAGTAATTCTCCCGTCTTTTTTGGGCAGGCGACCAGGTGGTATGCCAGTTCGTGTTCTCGACCACATGCAATGCGGCATTGATGTTGTCCAGGTACTGTTCAATCTCTTTCCTCGCCGTTGCAGATGAGTATTGCTCCTCAAGGCGGGCAGAGAGGGAGATCAGGGCTGACTGCAAATAACAAGCAGCCTCGCCGAATCGTATCTCTGTACGCCCGGGGTGAGCCAGTCTAAGCTGCTCGAGCAGGGATGCAGCCTCATCATATCTTCCTTGATCATATAAATGCTCAGCCGCAATAACGCATACTTTTATACTGTTGCTGTCTTGTTCTTGGAGCGGCAGCGCTTCCAATTGATTCAATTTTGAAATCGCGAGCCCTCTGTAGCCTTCATCATAAAGAAAACAGATCAGAGCATAATAAGCATGGTCGCCGCTATGGGTAAGCAGGTGTTCGGCTATGGAGATCATATTAAACGATACAGCAGCGCGTGCTAATTCTAAAGTTTCCGACATGGCGATAAATCGGTCAGGGATCGAATGGTTTATGTTCCACTCGCACACCTGCCTGATTCTGGCCAGCTGAGCCACTCCAGATGTTCTTGGACGAGGCAGTTCGCGCGGGTGGTGAGCCAAATCGCGAAGGTAGCTGTCGATGAACTGCATGGCTTCAGATACTTGACCCGTCATGATCAGGCAAGTCACATACTGGATACAGGTATCTGGGTATAAGCTCCCCTGTTCAGCAAAACAATGGGCAGCATACGGATAAGCTCCGATGTAGAAAAGTGACCTGCCAACCATCATGTTGGAAGATGGAAAGCTCCTCGTTTCGCTCAGGAGTCGTTCACAAATCGTTTGGTCCGAAATCCCCTGCATGTGGAGGAGTGCAGCCCACTGATTCAGAGCCTCTTGTACGTAGGTACCGGAATGCTGTACGACGGTCCGGAAAGCTTCCTCCGATTTGTCGAAGGAACGCATCCGCATGCTCAACAACCCGTATTCGAGCCAGCTCAGATCAACTTCCTTCCATCCCGAGCTCGTTTTATCGGTTGGAGCGGATTGCGCAGCTTCCCTGAAGCTCCTTAACGCCTTCTCAAGATACCCGCGTCTTTTGTACCATTTTCCGCGCTCATATTCAGTTGAAGGTGGATTAGTAATTGGTTCGGTTTCAATAATAGGTATATGTCGCATGTCGAAGCCTCCCAATGATATAACACCATTATAGGTGTAAAGGTCATGGTCCATATTCGAAAAAAGTCGAAAAACAGGTCTTAAGACCTGATTTCACGTCCTGTTTTCGTAAATATTTTTAGAAGAATTAGAAATAATATCCATAATCTTCGCTTCCGAGCCCCATTGCTGTTGCCACTGTTTCAGCATGATCCGTATCTGCCAGGCTTGTCCTACCATATGTACTGAATGGTCCCCTTTGTAGCTTTTCATGGGCAGCTTCCTTCTTTCCTGGAAATTTTGATATAATACACCTTATGCAATAGCATGGTCAGACATGCCGTTTTTAAACAAAGGAGGTCATTTTGTGAGCGATATCGGCAGTAAGAACCGAGAAGCCTCGGATAAATTGCTGGAAGAAACCACGCTGTCTACCCAATCGATTTTTGAAGGGAAAATTATTTCACTGCAGGTCGATACGGTGAAACTGCCAAATGGGGAGACCGCGAAACGTGAAATTGTCAGACACCCCGGTGCAGTAGCGGTGCTCGCATTAAGAGGCGATAAAATGTTGGCCGTTAATCAATTTCGACAGCCGCTAGGGCGCTGTGAGGTTGAAATCCCTGCAGGCAAGCTGGAGCGGGGAGAAGATCCGCTGGAAGCCGCGAAGCGCGAACTACAGGAAGAAACGGGTTATACGTGCGGTTCCATTCGCAAGCTGCATTCCTTCTATACATCCCCGGGATTTGCCGATGAAATCATTCACTTATATCTGGCAGAGGATCTGGTCAGCGGCGAGATGAACCCGGATGAGGATGAATTTATAGAGATGATGGAAATCTCCCTGGAAGAGGCATATTCACTCATCCAAGAAGAGAGAATCAGCGATGCGAAGACCATTCTCGCCGTGTATGCTTGGAATATGTATAGCCTGACAGGAAAGATCTGATATGCTGCAGCCTGAAAAGAACATGTCAACCGGGGAGAAGCTTCAGTCCTATTACTGCGACATGCACATTCACATAGGGCGCACAAGCAGCGGACAAGCTGTGAAAATAAGCGCAAGTAACAATTTGACCTTTGAAAATATAGCCGTGGAGGCATCGGAGCGGAAAGGCATCCAAATGATTGGCATCATCGATTGCCACTCTCCTTCGGTACAGCACGATATTCTTCAGTGTTTGGACAGTGGGGTCATGCAGGAGATCGATGGAGGCGGAATTGCGTATCAGGATACGGTGATCCTGCTTGGAAGCGAGATTGAAATACGTGAAAGCGGCCGTGGCGCAGCCCATGTGCTGGCCTATTTCCCTGATCTGAACACCATCCAGGAATTTACTGGCTGGATGGCAAAATACATGAAGAACGTGCAGCTTAGTTCGCAGCGTATCTATGTCAGCCCCCGTGAGCTGCAGCAGGAGATTCTAGACCGCGGCGGGCTGCTGATACCTGCACACGTTTTTACGCCTCATAAGGGACTGTACGGCAGCATGGCAGACCGTATGAGCGAGGTGCTGGACTTGGACGGGATTGCAGGAATAGAGCTTGGGCTCAGTGCCGACTCCTCGATGGCAGGGCGGATAAGCGAACTGGACGCCTATTCCTTCCTGACCAATTCGGATGCGCATTCGCTTGGGAAAATCGGCAGGGAATACAACCGGATCGACATGGCGAAGCCTTCATTTTCTGAATTTCGCCAGGCCCTTGGAACAAGTAACGGTAGACGAATCAGCGCGAACTACGGGCTGAATCCCAGGCTCGGAAAATACCATCGTTCTTACTGCAGCGGCTGCGACAGCATACTGGAGGAGGGCAGCGATATACATGAATTGGTGCGATGTCCATTCTGCGGCAGTACCAAGCTGGTACAGGGCGTGTTTGATCGGATTCTGAACATCGCTGACCGCAAAGAGCCCGTGGTACCGCAAAGCCGGCCGGCTTATCACTATCAGGTTCCGCTAGAGTTCATCCCGGGCCTTGGCAAATCGTCGATGTCGAAGCTGCTGGGGGCTTTCGGGACCGAAATGAAAATCCTTCATCAGGCTACGGAAGCGGAGCTTGCCGCTGTTGCCGGAGAGGGGCTCGCTGCCAGCATTGTGATGGCCCGGAACGGGACATTGTCCTTATCGGATGGCGGCGGGGGCTCATACGGGAAGGTTCTCCGGTAAATCGATCAACTCTTTCAATCACAGGTCATACAAGGAGGGTGATGGTCATAGAGTAGAGTAGAGACACAGAAAGGAGACTCTATTCTATGCAATCATTCCGCCAAGCCTTCAAGGATCAGACCATGCTCTATGTGTTCGTGGGCGTCTTGTTTTTAGTTGGCGTGCTGTTTGGAGCGTTGATGGTCAATGCACTTTCATTGGAGCAGCAGCAGGAAATGGCCCGATATTTAAACCACTTTTTTGTAAACGTGCAGGACGGTGGAGAAACCATGAGTCAGTCTTCTTACTGGAGCATCGCAGCCCTTCATCTGAAATGGATCGGTTTGATATGGATTCTGGGATTGTCCGTCATCGGGCTTCCGGGAATATTGATATTGGACTTCTTAAAAGGAGTGCTTATTGGGTTTACGGTCGGTTACTTGGTCGGACAGTATTCCTGGAAAGGCCTGCTGTTCGCCCTGGTGTCGATTGCGCCGCAAAATTTGTTCATCATCCCCGTGCTCATGATGTGCAGCGTAGCCGCCATAACCTTCTCACTATACATTATCAGGGACCGATTTATTATGAATCGCGGCGGGAGCATGGTAAAGCCCTTTGCTTCGTATGCGATGCTGACCTTTTTCATGGTCCTGTTAACGCTCGGAGTCGCTTCATTTGAAACCTGGGTAACCCCGGCCATGATGCGCTGGGTCACGCCGATGTTGCTATAATCCGCGAATTTTTCCATAAAGCAAAACCGTTTGACTTTGTTTGTCAAATCCCCCTATAATGAAGGAAGTGAACAATAACGTGCAGTGATTTCCAAGGGGGAGGGAAACGATGGAAGCGCGGATCGACAAAATTAAGCAGCAGCTACAATCCCAAGGATACAAATTAACGCCCCAACGGGAAGCCACGGTAAGCGTATTGTTGGAAAATGAAGACGACCACCTTAGCGCAGAGGATGTATTTATGCTCGTGAAAGAGAAGGCTCCGGAGATCGGTCTGGCAACCGTGTACCGTACCCTAGAGCTGCTCAGTGAGCTTCATGTTGTCGAGAAGATAAATTTTGGCGATGGTGTCGCCCGTTATGACTTGCGGACGGATACTTCGAAGCATCACCATCATCATTTGATATGTACTCAATGTGGAAGCATGGATGAGATACGCGAGGATTGGCTCGGTCCATTGGAAGAGCGGTTAGAGCGAGAGTTCAACTTTACCGTTCATGACCATCGGCTTGATTTCCATGGCATATGCTACCGTTGCAAAGAGAAGGGCAAGAATGACCAGGACAAATCATAATTTCATACCATTCAACAAACCGCAGTGATGACCATCACGGCAAGCCCTCTACGGCGGTAAGCCGGGAGGGTTTTTTAGATGGTAACCAAAATATAAATGGAACATGCACGAATCCGTATCGTTCACGCAAGAACAATCTATCATTCTACACCATCAACGTACGTCGAGAAGACGTTTTTTTTATTCTATCCCAATAACCGCCAAGTCCAATGACTAAAGAACGGATCGGAGGAAAGCCGCCGTCATAATCCTGCAGCTTGTATCATAGGCTTTACGTGAAGTGATACCTGTAATACCCACTTTCACTTGGTGATCAATGCAAAGAGATGAAAGAGAGGCGCTGCCAGTGATTATATCGATCCGAAAAATAGGCTCACTAATCCGATTTATTACGATGTTTGCCGTTCTGACGATGTTTTTTTACTTCGTGCTGGGATGGGTGGGAGATTGGCTGACCCCAGTGGATCCTTACCGTGCGCCTTCCGGTCAAGCGGTTAAGGCTTTTCAGCCTGAAAGCACCATGGACTCCCGATATTCGCCGGCGGAACGTCTGCGATTGTACTACTGGTATGGGGAGTGATCGTGCTGGTAAAGGGCACATGGGAATAGGAGCAAAAAGATCATGAAACAATATTTGGACGAATATGTAACCTATCTGGAAGATGTGAAGGGACTGTCCCGAAGTACGATGGAATCGTACCGGGCCGACTTACAAGGATTTATTGCTTTTGCAGCGGAAAGAGACGTTATCCATCCGCAGGAAGTTACACGAACCATGCTTGGCTTATACATGGGAAGACTGCGGCAGCAGGGCAAGGCGGCATCGAGCCTGCTTCGCTGCACGGCTTCCTTGCGTTCCTTTTTTCAATATTTGGTGCGTCAGGCCGTTATAGGTCAAGATCCGACCCAGCTACTGGATAATCCGAAGCCGGAACGGAAGCCGCCCAAGTCGCTGACCATTGAGCAGGTGGACAAGCTGCTGTCGGCTCCGGATTCCGGCACCCCTCAGGGGGCCCGGGACAAAGCGATGCTGGAACTGCTGTATGCTTCAGGCATCAAGGTGTCGGAACTGGTGAACTTGAGCACTCATGACATCAATATGGAGATGCGTTTCCTGCGCTGTGCCGTTTCCGGAGGGAAGGAGCGAATTCTTCCGATTACCCAGATCGCAGCCGAGAACGTGGCATTTTATATGCAAGAGATGCGGGACAAGCTGATTCGAGATGCTGATGAGGATGCATTATTCCTGAATTCGCTCGGTACGCGCTTGACACGGCAGGGATTTTGGAAAATTATTAAAAAGTATGGCAAGCTGGCCGAAATCGATGAGGAAATCACGCCGCATACCCTTCGCCATTCGTTTGCCATTCATATGCTGCAGAACGGCGCCGACTTACGTTCGGTCCAGGAGATGCTGGGTCACTCGGCATTATCCACCACCGGCATGTATCAATCCACCAAGAAAAGCATGAAGGAAGTATATGATCATTATCACCCGAGATCTTAGTGGGGCCTACTCTACTAGGATCTACAACTTATTCTCAGTTAGGAGAGGTATGAACATGAGTTCAATTAATCAGCAGAGCATTAAGGAAGCAGCGGCATACATACGCGGGCAGAAGGGTGTCGAGCCCCAGGTCGGCCTGATATTGGGTTCAGGACTCGGCGTGCTGGCCGAATTGATTGAGAATCCGGTGTCCATCCCGTACACGGACATTCCTCATTTTCCCGTATCGACTGTAGAAGGCCATGAAGGAGAACTGCTGCTGGGTACGATTCACAATAGACCTGTCGTTCTGATGAAGGGACGATTCCATATGTATGAAGGTTATGGTCCGGAAGTGACTGCTTTCCCGGTGCGCGTCATGAAAGAGCTGGGTGTGAAGAGTCTGCTGGTTACCAATGCGGCGGGCGGTATCAACACGTCCTTCGAGCCGGGTGATCTCATGCTGATCTCCGATCATCTGAACATGACAGGCACCAACCCGTTAATCGGGCCAAATGATCCGGATCTTGGCGTCCGGTTCCCGGACATGTCCCAGGCATACAGCCGTCAGCTTCGCCAATTGGCAAAAGAAGTGGCCGTGGGTCAAGGCGTTGCGCTGAGAGAAGGGGTCTACGCAGGTTTGCTCGGACCAACCTATGAAACACCCGCCGAGATCGTCATGCTGCGTACGCTCGGTGCGGATGCGGTAGGCATGTCCACGGTGTCTGAGGTCATTGTGGCCAGACATGCCGGTCTTGATGTGCTGGGCATTTCTTGCATCAGCAACATGGCAGCCGGAATATTGGATCAACCGCTGTCCCATGACGAGGTTATGGAGACAGCCGAGAAGGTTCGGGAGAAATTCCTTGCGCTTGTCATGGCCATTATTCCAAAAATGTAATAACCTATTTTAGCAAAGGGCTGGGCTCCGGCGGATTTACATCCGTCGAGTCCAGCCCTTTTTGCTGTGTTCACTTCCGTTCAGGCGATAATATTTCCGTAAAATACTGGAATAATTTGTTTTCATCCTGACGACAATGAATAACAGACCCGTTGTTTTTCGGGATGCCATTACGAATGTCAGGAGGGGATGGAAGTGAAAAAAGCGTTAATCGCTGGATTTCTGGTTCTATGTGTAGGGTTGTCCAGCGCAGCTGTACCAAGTTATGCAGAAGAAAGTAGCAAACCCGGGGAAGGATCATCACAAGAGGAACTGGCACCAGGTGCTCGTTCTGCTATATTGCTGGATGCGGATACCGGAACCATTATTTACGAGAAAAACAGCCATGATAAGCTGCCTCCGGCGAGCATCACCAAGATCATGACGATGCTGCTTACGATGGAGGCCATCGATGAAGGACAATTGCAGTGGACGGATAAGGTGCGTACCAGCGAATATGCGGCCTCTATGGGCGGATCCCAGATCTTTCTTGAGCCCGGTGAAGAAATGACGGTGGATGAGATGCTCAAAGGCATTGCCATGGCATCAGGCAATGATGCTTCCGTCGCGGTGGCGGAGAAAATTGCCGGCTCAGAGGAAGCCTTTGTCAAGCTGATGAATGAGAAAGCAGCCGAGCTGGGAATGAAGGATACGCATTTTGTGAACTGCAACGGACTACCCGCAGAGAATCATTACACTTCGGCCCACGACATTGCGGTCATGAGCCGGGAGCTGCTGAAATATGACCAGATCACCAAATATACGGGGGCCTATCAGGATTATTTGCGTAAAGATTCAGAAAAACCGTTCTGGCTGGTCAATACGAACAAACTGGTTCGATTCTACACTGGTGCTGACGGATTGAAAACCGGATACACGTCAGAGGCCAAATTCTGTTTATCGGCAACGGCCAAACGGGACGGACTGCGCGCTGTTGCTGTTGTGATGGGAGCTCCGGATACGAAGACGCGGAATAATGAAGTATCTCGCATGTTTGACTATGCCTTTTCCCAGTATTCGATGCATTCCATCTATAAACCGGGTGAAGTGTTAGGTATCGTGAAGGTCCAGAAGGGAACCGTGCCCGAGATCTCGATTCAAGCGGATAAAGATTACAGCGTGCTGGTTAAGAAGGGCGTAAAGAGTCCGGATATCCGTCATGAAATTCAGATGGACCCGAATTTGAAGGCGCCGGTAGCCGCAGGACAAGTTGTCGGCAAGCTAACGGTCTATCAAGGTGATCGCGTGGTCAAGGAGTTCGAGCTGACCTCTCCTGTCGAGGTGAAGAAGGCCGGGTTCTGGAAGCTGTTCAAACGGACAACCGGCAAGTTGTTTCATGTAGATTCATAGGAGTTTTCTTCTAGTTTTGTCGGGATGCAGGAATGTCTTTTTCAAATGTAGAAATCTTTGTTCATGTCAGGGAGGAGAGTGAGCAAACATGAATCTGCATGTTGATATGGAGCATCACAGGCATGTACTGATCGTCCGTCTGTCCGGGGAACTGGATCATCATACGGCCGATCATGTCCGGATGCAGCTGGATGAAGCTATTCAGAGACGTCAAACAGAGCACTTGGTGCTGAGCTTAAAGGACTTGGACTTTATGGACAGCTCAGGACTTGGGGTCATCCTGGGACGCTATAAATTCATCAAGCAAAAGGGCGGAAAGATGGCGGTATGCGATGTCAAGCCGCAGGTTTACCGCTTGCTTGAAATGTCGGGGCTGTTCAAGATCATGCCGATATATGAGAACGAGGGCACGGCACTCTCGGGTTTGGAGGTAGTGTCATGAGTGAAGGGAAAGCACAGCATAATTTTATGACTCTGCAGTTTGCCGCAAGGTCGGAAAACGAATCCTTTGCCCGTGTCGCCGTGGCTGCGTTCATCTCCCAGATGGATCCCAACATGGATGAGCTGAGTGACCTGAAAACGGTAGTCTCCGAAGCGGTTACAAACAGCATTATCCACGGTTACGATAGTGATCCGGAAGGGGTTGTCAAGATTGAAGCCCTAATAGACGGGGATATGATCACGCTGTGCATTGAAGATTCCGGCCATGGGATCGAAGATTTGGAAATGGCCAAACAGCCGCTTTATACATCCAAGCCAGAGCTGGAGCGATCCGGCATGGGATTCACCATCATGGAAAATTTCATGGACGAATTTGAAGTGGTCAGCGAACCAGGCAGCGGTACGTCGATCAAAATGAAAAAGAGGATCGAATCTAAGAAAGCTTTATATAATTAGGGGTTGGACAAATGGATGCCGATGTGAAGAAAACTTCGCAGACTTATTTGGACGACGCGGAGGTCAAACGACTCATTGCACTTAGCCAAAGCGGGGATAATGTCGCCCGGGACACGCTCGTCAACTGTAATATTCGTCTTGTCTGGTCTGTCGTTCAGCGGTTTATGAACCGGGGGTATGAGCCTGATGATCTGTTTCAGATCGGCTGTATCGGTCTCCTCAAATCCGTGGACAAGTTCGATCTCAGTTATGACGTAAAGTTCTCGACCTATGCCGTACCGATGATCATTGGAGAAATTCAGCGCTTCTTAAGGGACGACGGGACCCTGAAGGTCAGCCGATCGCTTAAGGAAATGGCCAACAAAGTCAGGAAGAAGCGGGACGAGCTGTCCAAGCAGCTTGATCGTCTTCCAACGGTGAAAGAGGTTGCCGAAGAGCTTGGGGTAACCCCCGAAGAAGTGGTGTTTGCCCAGGAGGCGAACAAACCGCCAACCTCGATTCATGAGACCGTATTTGAAAATGACGGGGATCCCATAACGCTTATGGATCAGATAGCTGATGAGTCGCAGGAACGATGGTTCGACAAGCTGGCCTTGAATGAAGCGATAGGAGGCTTGACCGAACGGGAGCGGCTCATTGTCTATCTGCGGTATTACCGGGATCAGACGCAGTCGGAAGTTGCCAGCCGGCTGGGCATATCCCAGGTACAGGTATCGCGACTTGAGAAAAAAATATTGCAGAGCATACGGAACGAGATCGCGCAGTAGCGGGCCTCAGCCGTTATTCTAAAGCCTGATCAAACTGACGCCGCCCTTAGGGGACGGCGTTTTTTTCATTTTTCAGCAAACCCCTTGGTGGTTTGGCGGATAAAGAAAGTATGGTAAATCCGAGTAGAAAGGAGAGAGATTTCCCATACTAACGGTAATTTAGCAGTAAAGGAGTGTTTCGGATGAAGGTTAATCCCACTCCGACGGTGTTTCTGCAGCTAAGGAGCCGCATACGGTTACCAAAGAACCAATCCGTCAAACTAGGTGATGTTGCCTTCATTGTCTGCGAACCCGAATGGGAGAAACGGCTTAGAGCCCTGCCGCTTACGCAGCCGAAGGATATCGATGGCAACCGCCTTGTCATGGATCTGATTCAAATCATCCCGAAGATTCAAGTCTTGATTCCTGGCGCTCATATTGAACCAATGGGAAACCATCATACCCTGGTGGAGCTTGTCGGTCCGGAAAGCAAGCGGTCAAAATTGTGGTTCCCGCTCATTTGGCTGCTCTTGTTTTTCGGTTCGGCACTGACCATTATGAACTTCCATGCCGACGTCAACATGCTCGAGGTACAGATCCGAATCGTCGAAATGGTGACGGGGAAGAGGGACGAGCATCCCTATTTGTTCCAGATTGCTTACTCGCTGGGGCTCGGATTTGGAATGACGGTGTTCTTCAATCATTTGTTCAAGAAAAAATGGAATGAAGAACCGACCCCGCTTGAGGTGGAAATGTACCTCTATCAGGAAAATCTGGATCAGTTCGTGGTCGCCGAAGAATATCGGAAAATGAACGCCGGAGCCGATACGGCAGGTAAGGAACCATGATGCTGTCCATTCTGCAAGGGATATTCACCTGTGTTCTTGGCGTTGCCGGGGGCATCGCCGTCGGCGGCGGAGTCATCGCGCTCATCATCGTGCTGGACATCATCCCGAGATTGTCCCAACTGACGGCAACTTACAGCCGGGTCCATTGGTATGAAGGGGCTTTAATAGCGGGATCTTTCATCGGCACGGTGGCCGATTTCTGGAGATGGTCGGTTCCATTGGGACCGGTTGTGAGTACCGTGATTGGATTGATGTGCGGGATTTTCATCGGCATGCTGGCAGCCGCATTGACGGAAGTGCTGAATGTATTGCCGATTCTGGCTAAGCGGCTCCGGTTGACGGGGTATTTGTTTGGTCTTCTAATGGCCATGGTGGCAGGCAAGGTAGCGGGCTCTCTGTTCGACTGGTTTGTTTACAGCAAGTGATAGTTATGGCTAGGAGGTAGGTTATGGACGAGAAAACAACACATAGCGGCGAACTGGAAACCGATATTCCGATCATTCCCCCGTCGGAGATCAAAGCGTTGGAGGAACAAGAGCTGAAGGAGAAGAGGGAGGCCGAAACCTCCAACAGCACTGAGGAATCCGTCATCTACTGGCAGCAAACGGACCATGTTCCCGCGAAGCTGAGTGATCTGAAAAAAGTGCTTAAGGAAGTTATCGGTCTTGGGGTTTCTTTTGATGTGGTATTCCGTGAAATGAACTTTGCCGGCAGAAATGCGGGGCTTCTCTTCTTAAACGGCTTCACGAATGATGCCATCGTGACGGATATATTGACAAGGCTGACGTACCTGACACCGCAGGATGTGAGCAACCAGGCACTTACCGAGATGATGACCCGCTATATTCCCCATGTCCAAGTGGAGCGGGATACAAGACTCAGCAAAGTGATTAACGAAGTGCTCTCCGGGATATGTGCGCTGTTTATTGAGGATGCACATTCCGCCATCTTGTTGGATACCCGTAAATATCCTGTGCGCGGGCTCGAAGAGCCTGCGGTGGAACGCGTCGTTCGCGGCGCAAGGGATGGTTTTACGGAGACACTCGTTACCAACGTGAACCTGGTGCGAAGACGGGTTCGTGATCCGGGACTGCACGTCGAGGTCATGAAGGTCGGAAGGCGGACGAGAACGGATGTGTGCCTGCTTTTCATTGATGACATCGTGGACCGAACTCAGGTTGAGGCGATTCGCAGGAAAATACAGGAAGTGGATTTAGAGGGGCTTCCTATCGGAGATAAGCAGCTCGAAGAAGCGATTGTGAACAAAGGTTGGCACCCTTTTCCGCTGGTCAGATATTCGGAACGGCCGGATGTAGTATCCTCGCATCTGCTCGAAGGCCGAATTGTTGTCATGGTAGATACTTCACCGAGCGTAATGATTATGCCAACCACGTTTTTGGATCTCTGTATGCATGCCGAGGAGAATCGCCAGACCCCGTTTATGGGGACTTATCTCCGCTGGATACGTTTTATAGGCATTTTTGCATCCATGTTCCTGCTCCCGCTGTGGATGCTGCTGGTTGTTCATCCTGAGCTGAAGCCGCCGGGTCTCGATATCATCGGTCCGCAGGAGAACGCTAAAATTCCGATTATCCTGCAGTTTATGATCGTTGAATTCGGTGTGGATTTGCTCCGTTTGGCTGCCGTGCATACGCCGACACCGCTAGCGTCGGCGATGGGGTTGATCGCTGCGATCTTGATCGGCGACATCGCGGTTAAGACCGGATTGTTTGTCAACGAGGTTGTCCTGTATATGGCGGTTGCGTCCATCGGGATGTACGCTACTCCGAGTTATGAGCTGGGACTTGCAAACCGGATGGTCAGGCTGCTCCTTCTGCTTGCAACAGCCCTGTTCGCGGTGAAGGGCTTTGTCATCGGGACGACGCTTCTGATTCTGCTCCTGACGACCCATCGTTCCTATAACTCGTCTTATTTGTGGCCGTTTATACCATTTAGTGCAAAAGCGATGGGTGAAATTTTATTCCGTAAACCGCTGCTCATGTCAAGAAGACGCCCGTCTATCAACAAAACGCGTGACAACACGAAAATGGGTTCTGAAATGAATCCGAGAGGCGAGCATTAACAATAACACAAATGTTGTGTTGAAAAATCCATTTTGATTACCTTCCGTTGTCTGCTATACTGTGAACAATTATTCGATTACCCTATTTTTGAATCAATGGATCGGAGGAATTGTAAGCATGTTTTTACACGGTACAAGCAAGATTAACGATCAGGGGCATTTGGAAATCGGCGGGTGTGACACATCCGATTTGAAAGCTCAATATGGAACACCTCTATATATTGTAGACGAGCAGTCGGTTCGTAATCGCTGCCGGGAATACATCGAGGCCTTCAAGGCGTCCGGCTTGAAGTTCCAAGTCGCGTATGCAAGTAAGGCGTTTTGCGTGATGGCCATGTGCCAATTGGCTGGCCAGGAAGGGATGTCGCTTGACGTCGTTTCCGACGGAGAGCTGTACACCGCACTTGAGGCCGGATTCCCGGCGGAACGGATTCATTTCCACGGAAATAATAAAACGCCGGAAGAGATTGAGATGGCGCTGGATGCGGAAATCGGCTGTTTTGTTGTCGATAACGTAGTTGAACTTCATATGCTGCAAGCGATTGCTGCCGAGAAGAACCGGAAGGTCAACATTTTGCTTCGCGTGACACCGGGTGTTGAGGCTCATACGCATGAGTATATCTCAACAGGCCAAACGGATTCGAAATTTGGCTTCGATATCGGCAACGGCTCAGCTTATGAAGCGGTGAAGCTTGCCGAAGCTCAAGCGAATATTCATCTGATGGGCATTCATTCCCATATCGGCTCCCAGATTTTTGAGGTGGAAGGCTTTCAGATGGCCGTTCAGCGCGTAGCTGAATTCGCGGCTTCCGTTAAAGAAGGCTTGGGGGTTGTCTTCAATGTTGTGAACCTGGGCGGTGGTTTCGGTATCCGTTACGTGGATGGAGATACGCCGCTTCAAGTATCCCAGTATGTAAAAGCGATCACGGATGCCGTGAAGACCCACTTTGCGGGCCTTGGTTCCGAACTTCCTGAAATATGGGTGGAACCGGGCCGGAGCATTGTTGGTGACGCAGGCACCACCCTTTACACGGTAGGAACAAGCAAGGATATTCCCGGAGTACGTAAATACGTTGCCGTAGACGGCGGAATGACGGATAACCCGCGTCCGGCGCTGTACGAGTCGAAATATGAAGCGTTGCTCGCGAACCGGGCTAATGAGAAGCCGGAAGAAACGGTATCCATTGCCGGCAAGTGCTGTGAGAGCGGAGATATGCTGATCTGGGACCTGGAGCTTCCGAAGGTAGCAACAGGCGATTTGCTGGCCGTATCCTGCACAGGGGCATACAACTATTCCATGGCTAGCAACTACAACCGGATCCGTAAACCTGCGGTCGTATTCGTGAAGGACGGACAAAGCAATCTGGTCGTACGCCGTGAGTCGCTTGCGGACATCGTCAGCCATGATGTCGTGCCGGCAAGTGTAACGAAAGAAACTGTAACGAGCTAAACGGATGTTTTACGCCTCTAATATCCAAGAGGGCCCGCCACTGCCTCCGGCAGCGGTCAGGGCTCTTTGGCTTGCCCAGGACTTGATATGGAATGTGTGAACGGGGGACAAGATCGCTTTGCTTCGGGGCTCAATTCATAGTAAACTATACAATGCATTGTAAAAAAATCGATTGAAGCGTTCTAATAACGGAAGGAGATAACACATATGGCTAAAAAAGCGAAGATCACATTAGAGAACGGCAAAGAGGTTGTGCTTGACCTGTTTGAGAATGATGCACCGAACACGGTAGCTAATTTTGAGAAATTGGCAAACTCCGGTTTTTATAACGGTCTTGTGTTCCACCGCGTAATCCCTGGGTTCGTGGCGCAAGGCGGTTGCCCACAGGGAACGGGAACCGGCGGTCCTGGCTATACAATTAACTGCGAGATCAACCCTAACAAGCATGAGCGTGGAAGCTTGGCCATGGCGCATGCCGGCCGCAACACGGGCGGAAGCCAGTTCTATGTTTGCTACGAGCCGCAGCCGCATTTGGACGGACAACATACGGTGTTCGGTAAAGTTGTAGAGGGCATGGAGTACGTGGATGCATTCAAAGGCCGCGACAAAATGGAAAAAGTAGAAGTATACGAAGCATAACAATCAGCTTCTGTTCAGGACAGGCTCACCCTTAAGGGTGAGCCTGTTTGATTATTCGGGGAGGGATTACGCAGGGTCAGGGAATAAATGGCGGAGCTCTTCCGGAACAGGCCTGCTTTTACGAGTAAGTACATCCATTGCCACACTGGTAACGGCAGCATCCGCGCAAAGCTCTCCCTGTTCGTTGTAAATCGTCTGAATCAGCACATAACTCGAACGACCGATAGATTTCGGTTCGGTCACGACGGTTAGCCTTTCGCCTTGGCCGCACTCCTTGCGGTAATTGATATTGATATTGACGGTAACGGTCTGGATCCCGAGCCGTTTCAACATATCATATTGAAGGTCTCCTGCTTCGTACCATTCCTCACGGCCCCACTCCAGATATTCCAGGTATTTGGCGTTATTTACATGTCCGTTGACGTCGATTTCCGTAGGACGGACGACAATGTCCAGCGAAGTTTTCATCGTAGCGCGCTCCTTTTTTAACTTTATCTTGCTCCCGTGTTTGCCCAACTTAAACTGTTCTCCCTTGGAGGAGAATTCTCCTTCTACTTCCAATACACATATTGGTATTAAGTTATAAACTTTAAAAAAGTTAGTTGTTTTTTCTTGCAATTTTCAAAAGGTGGTGATAAGATTCTTCATAAGATCAAACAATTTCATATGTTTAATCCTTCGGGGCAGGGTGAAATTCCCTACCGGCGGTGATGAACGCAGTGATTAAGCTTTAGAAAGCAGATGGCTGCGTCTTAGTCCGTGACCCGGATATGCGTGTGTTGTTGCACACCGTATGCGGTGGACCTGGTGAAATTCCGGGACCGACAGTATAGTCTGGATGGGAGAAGGAGTGAAAGACACATAAGCAATATGTGCTATTTGTGTCTATGCGCACAACGTGATATGCGTTATGTGCAGGTTTTCACATGCGGTTCAAGCCTGTACTTGCGATGATTGGATGTCGCCGGTAACGGATTTGAGTTGTTTGTTATAAGCAAAACCTGCATTCATGACGGTTATTTAGCGTGTCGATTATTAACTTCCATCAAGCTCTGTTAAGGATTCCCCCGAATCTTTGGCAGGGCTTTTTTATGTGAACGTTGGGAAAGGAGCATGTTTAGCATGGATATCGTCAACGATGAATTCTATATGTCACTTGCGCTGGACCTTGCTGAACGTGCTCAGGGTCAAACCGGGATTAATCCGGTTGTCGGCTGTGTCATAGTTAAGGATGGCGCGCTTGCAGGGGTAGGAACGCATTTGGAGCGTGGAACACCGCATGCTGAGGTTCATGCCCTGAATATGGCTGGCAGCAAAGCGGCGGGCAGTACGGTGTACGTGACACTGGAACCCTGCAGTCACTACGGTACAACGCCGCCTTGCAGCGAGAGGCTGATTGCCGAGGGTGTTCAGCGAGTGGTTGTTGCTTGCGAGGACCCCAATCCTCTGGTTGCGGGCAAAGGGATTCAAATGCTGCGTGCAGCGGGAATCCGGGTTGAGACCGGTGTCCTTAAGGAGCGTGCTCTTCGCTTGAACGAAACCTTCATTAAGTTCATTACGACGGGTCAGCCCTTCGTAACGTTAAAGACGGCCAGCACGCTGGACGGCAAAATCGCTTCGAAAACCGGCGATAGCAAGTGGATATCCAATGAAGAATCAAGAGCACTTGTGCATACGCTGCGTCATCGCCATCAAGGCATCATGGTAGGCGTGTCTACAGTTATCGCTGATAATCCGAGTCTGACGACGAGACTTGGCGTGGAAGGGCTGGATCCGGTTAGGATCATTGTGGATTCCAGCTTGCGAATCCCGCTCGACAGCCAGGTCGTGACAGACGGATTGGCGCCGACGTGGATTTTGACGACGGAGCAGGCGGATGAGACGAAGCGGACCGGGCTGGAAGAGCTGGGAGCCCAGGTTATCCCCTGCGGGCCAGGACCGCGTGTGGATCTGAAGGCTGCGATGGCGAAGCTGGGACAGATGGGGATTGCCTCCATTTTGCTGGAAGGTGGCGGCACGCTGAATGGCTCGATGTTGGAACAGAAGCTGGTGGATCGGCTCATCCAGTTTATCGCCCCTAAGATTATCGGAGGGTATGATGCGCCTGGAAATTACATGTTCAGTGGATACGAACAGATGGATCAAGCGATTATGCTGACAGGACTTGAGACGGAAAGACTGGGCGACAATATTTACGTCTCCGGGATTCCGGTCTGGAAATAAGGAGAAAGAAAGGAGGGAAGCCTGTGTTTACTGGATTGGTTGAGGAGATCGGCGAGATGAGGCGTATCGGACGGAAAGGCGAAGCCATGCTGCTCAGTATTTCCGCTAGCCGGATCATGGATGATTTAAAGCTGGGGGACAGCGTATCCGTTAACGGCGTCTGTTTGACAGCTACATCCATTGACAAAGGTATATTTACGGTAGACGTGATGCCGGAAACCTATAGAAATACCAATCTTAAGGAGCTGCAGCCAGGCGGAAAGGTAAATCTGGAACGGGCGATGGCGGCCGGAGGTAGATTTGGAGGCCATATCGTTCAGGGGCATGTGGATGGCGTGGGCGTCATACGGAGCGTACAGGCAGATCAGAATGCCGTGGTATACGAGATCGCGCCTGCGAATGGGGACGTATTCAAATATATCATTCCGAAAGGCTCCGTCACACTGGATGGAATCAGCTTGACCGTTGTCAAAACAACAGATTCCTCCTTTACGGTATCCATCATCCCCCACACGCTGGCGGAGACGGTGCTGGCTTATAAAAAAGCAGGCGATACGATTAATATCGAATGCGACATTTTAGGGAAATATGTAGATCACCTGCTGCATTACGGCTCACAAGGAGCAGGGAATCAAGGCGGGACAAAACCGGGAATCAGCAGGGATTATCTTGCGGAGCATGGATTTGCCTAAACCGGGTGCTTTATATGGTCTCCATGAGAAGAAGGAGGAGTAGCGATGGATGAGCGCTTTTCATTTCATACAATCGAAGAGGCGTTAACCGATTTGAAGGAAGGCAAGGTCGTCATTGTCGTAGATGATGAAGACCGTGAGAATGAGGGCGATTTTATCGCATTAGCAGATAAGGCAACCCCGGAGGTCATTAATTTTATGATCACCGAAGGCCGAGGTTTGGTATGTTTGCCCATGACGCAGACCAGAGCTCAGGAGCTCGACCTCAAACCGATGGTTGCCCAAAATACGGATTATCATGGAACGGCCTTTACGGTTTCCATTGATCATAAGGACACCACAACAGGCATATCTGCCTATGAACGGTCCATAACCGTCAAAGGTATACTGGATTCGAGTGCATCTGGCTCAGATTTCCGAAGACCCGGTCATATGTTCCCGCTGATCGCAAAAGATGGAGGCGTCCTGCGCCGGGCAGGACATACGGAAGCGGCTGTCGATCTTGCTAGATTGAGCGGCTCCTATCCGGCCGGCGTCATCTGTGAAGTGATCAAGGAAGACGGCACAATGGCCAGGCTGCCGGATCTCGTGGAGATTGCGAAGAAGCATGATCTGAAGCTGATTAGCATCAAGGATCTGATTCATTACCGCAATGACAAAGAAAAGCTTGTCCAGCGAGAGGTAGCTGTGCGGATGCCGACCGACTTTGGCGTGTTTCAGGCCGTTGCCTACACCAACGACGTGGACAATAAAGAGCATGTAGCCGTGGTAAAAGGGGAGATCGATGGAAATGAGCCTGTGCTCGTGCGCGTGCATTCCGAGTGCCTGACAGGAGACGTGTTTCACTCCCATCGCTGCGATTGCGGTCCCCAATTCGAGGCGGCACTCCGCCAAATCGATGAAGCGGGTAGAGGCGTTCTTCTCTACATGCGCCAGGAGGGGCGGGGCATCGGCTTAATCAACAAACTGAAAGCCTACAAGCTCCAGGAAGAGGGACTCGACACCGTGGACGCCAACCTGAAGCTCGGTTTTGCGGCGGATCTGCGTGATTACGGCATCGGAGCCCAGATCCTGAAGGATCTGGGGATCAGAAAGATCCGATTGCTGACAAACAATCCGCGCAAAATCAAAGGCCTTGAAGGTTATGGTCTTGAGGTTGTGGAGCGCGTTCCGATCCAGATGCCGGAGAACGAGGATAACACGGGCTACCTGCATACCAAGCAAGCCAAGCTCGGTCATATGCTGAAATTCAGCGATATCGAGCAAAACGAGAGCACCAACTAATCACCCAATAATAAAAGGTCAATCATGTGGTGAGGTTTGCCTCATGGAATGACCCAGCAAAGAGGACGGAATGCTGCTGGAGAAGCGGTAGCGGTCGCCTTTAACTCCTGATTTCTTTCCTCCAGAAAATAGATCATGAAATCAGGAGTAACAGCGATCGGAAGAACGGTTTGATTCGGCAGCGACTGAAATGCACAGCAATTACTATGATCACTGCAAGACCTTATATAAACTCCAAACCGAAAGGAAGTCATCCAACAATGGCAACAATATTTGAAGGTAAATTAGTATCCGAGGGTCTAAAGTACGGTATCGTCGTAGGTCGGTTCAACGAATTCATCACGAGCAAGCTGCTGAGCGGCGCACTGGACGCATTGAAGCGTCACGGCGCACAGGAGAACGAAGTCGATGTCGCATGGGTGCCGGGTGCGTTTGAAATCCCGCTCATTGCCCAAAAAATGGCAGAAAGCGGCAAATACGATGCCATCATCACCTTGGGAACCGTCATTCGCGGCTCCACCACGCATTATGATTATGTGTGCAACGAAGTGGCCAAGGGGGTATCCGCAATTAACCTGAAGACCGGTGTACCAACGATTTTCGGTGTCGTTACGACGGAGAATATCGAACAAGCCGTGGAACGTGCAGGAACGAAGGCCGGCAATAAAGGCTGGGATTCTGCCATGGCAGCCATCGAAATGGCGAACTTGACGAAAAGCCTAAAATAGTGCTTATTTAATGTAGTGCTCTTTTTTTGGAGCACTGCATTTTATTTTTTTGGCGGGAGGATTCACCGTGACCGTATTATATAAGCTGGAAACGTTTGAAGGACCGCTCGATCTGCTGCTGCATTTGATTGATAAAGCGGAAATCGACATCCAGGATATTCCCGTCAGCGAGATTACCGAACAATACATGGCCTATTTGCACAACATGCAGGAGCTGGAGCTGGAAATTACGAGCGAATTTCTGGTCATGGCTGCAACGCTGCTGTCTATAAAGAGCAAGTTATTGCTTCCGAAGCCTCCGGTTATCGAGATGGACGAGTTTGATTTTTATGAAGAGGATGACATGGATCCGAGAGCAGAGCTCATTGCCAAGCTGATCGAATACCGCAAGTACAAAGGCATCGCCCGCCATTTGCATGAGAAGGAATGGGAACGCAGTCTGATTTATTCCAAGGAAGCCGAAGATCTCACGCCTTACATGCCGGAAGTGGAAGAGAACCCGGTGCAGGGATTACATATTTCGGATTTGATCGCTGCTTTTCAAAAAGCGTTAAACAAAGCAGTCAAACGCACATCGTATGCCCGCATTCAGCGGGATGAAATATCGGTAAAGGACCGGATCCGTCAGGTCATGGATGCCCTGGAGGAGGTTGGGCCGGGAGGCAGGATCCTGTTCTCCAAGCTGCTTCACGAAGAGATGGTACGGCATGAAATCGTAGTCACCTTCCTGGCCATTTTGGAGCTGATGAAAATGAAGCAAATTTTGTGCTACCAAGAGAAGTTGTTTGAAGATATCGTCATGGAGTGGAGAGGGGAAGGACGCATTGATGGATTATCCGAAGCTGAAATCGATTATTGAGGGGCTTCTGTTCCTGTCGGGAGAAGAGGGCTTGTCGGTTAGGCAAATTGCTGAGATTACCGAGCAGTCGGATGGCCTGGTTGGCGAAGCGCTTGAAGATATGAAGGAAGAATGGGAGCGCCATGAGCGGGGGATTCAGATCGTACAGATTGCGGGGAGTTACAAAATCGCGACGCTGGCCGAGCACGCTCCGTATTTCGAGCGCCTGGCGTATTCGCCTTCTCGCTCATCCTTGTCGCAAGCCGCACTCGAAACACTCTCCATCGTTGCCTATCGGCAACCGATTACGCGCGTAGAGATTGAAGACATCCGCGGCGTCAAGTCCGAACGGGCTATTCATACGCTGGTAAGCAAAGGATTGATCGAGGAAGTCGGACGCGCCGAGGCGATTGGCAGACCGATTTTGTATGGAACGACCAAGTCCTTCCTGGAATATTTCGGGCTTGCCAACATCAAGGATTTGCCGGAGCCGTCGCAATTTGAGGATAACGATAATTTAGAAGAGGAAACGCAGCTGTTGTTTGATAAGCTTGACGGTCGTCAGCTTACGTTCGATGATGTAGAGGAAAGTTAGCCATTATACACACGAAAGATTGGAATAGAATCCTGGGCGTGGAGGAATCCACCGTCCGGGATTTTTTTATGCCGCTTGCGAAAGTTTGAAATCAAGGACTTAGAACAGTTTCGCATCATTTGGAGGTGCTTTTGCCATACTAAGCCAAGCGGATAACATTTTACTAAGTACGTCTTGGGGGTTACTTCGTGAGGGTATGGATCTTTCTGGCGGTCGGTTTGGTCGTTCTCCTCATCATATTGCTGGTCGTTGTGTTGTGCTCCAAGGTAACGATTAAGCTGGATGTGGTTCTAAAAAAAGATGAATATAAAGCATTAGCGGAAATCAAAATGATCTTCGGCTTGATTAAGCGCAAATATGCAGTCCCTTTTCACCTGGCGAACGGTGGGATCGAGTTTAAGAAGGAAACCGTTCCTGGAGACGGAGAACAGGGAAATACACACGATTCAAAAGAGGAAAAGGCTTCGAGCAGAACGATCAAATTTAAGGATTACGGGCGAGCTGTGCTTTCAACAAAAGGTTTCAAAAAATGGGTGAGGCAGACGATGGCGGCCGTTCATCTCATGGATGTGCGCTGGTCCACCCGAATTGCTTTGGAGCATGCGGCTGATACGGCGGTAGCGACCGGGCTGCTGCATGGCATAAAGCATACGCTTCTTGGATGGATATCGTATCGCCTGATCATGGAAGAGCTGCCTCGAATCGATGTAGTGCCGATCTTTAACGGTCCACCGCAAATTTCCACAGAGCTTAACTGCATAGCGAAAATCTCCTGCGGAAAAGCTATGTATGCTGGACTGGTACTTATAGTTCGCGTGTTAAAGGTGAAAGGAGGAATTAGATCATGGCAGAACACCCTATTCAAGGCTTGATGCAAACGGCTATGGAAAACATCAAGGGAATGGTGGACGTTAATACGATTGTAGGCGACCCGGTGAATACGCCTGACGGCAGCGTTATCCTGCCAATCAGTAAAGTGGCTTTTGGTTTTGCAGCCGGCGGTAGCGACTACAACGTAGAGGCTGGAGCCACACACCAAGCGACCACTAACGGGACGCACAACGATCATAGTGCCCTTCCTTTTGGTGGCGGCAGCGGCGGTGGCGTGTCCATTCGACCGATTGCTTTCCTGGTCGTGGGTAAAGAAGGCGTGCACATCGTGCCGCTGGACAATCAAACCCATCTGTTTGAACGGATTATTGATGCGACCCCGTATTTACTCGATCAAATCCAGTCGATGTTTCAATCAGGCAGCAATGACGCGAACAGCACCACGCCTCCGCCTGCGTACTGATTGGAGCAAGCAAATCCCTTTCGTTCACGACGGAAGGGATTTTTGCTGTTAGGATTATTGAAATTATGGGCTTTCAGCGTTTCTCTTACGAAATGGACATACCTTTAGCGCGGACGACATATACTTGTACAAGATTTCTGAACACCGGAGGATAAGATGATGAAAATGAAATGGTCGAACTGCAAGTTCAAGTCTTTGTTATCCATGTTGATTGCCATAAGCTGCTTGCTGGTTACGGCTGTCCCCGTGCATGCAGATCATGAGAATGGCCCCACCAATCATGCGCAGGCAGCTGCACTGATTGACGTCACTTCCGGTAGGGTGCTGTACAGCAAAAACGGGGACGAGCGTTTAAGAATCGCAAGCCTGACCAAGATCATGACAGCTATCGTGGCCATTGAACACGGCAAGCTGGACGATCGCGTCAAGATCTCCAAAAATGCCTTTGCCAAGGAAGGCTCCTCGCTCTTCCTGAAGCTTGGCGAGGAGATGACGCTTGAGAATCTGCTGTACGGTTTAATGCTGCGATCCGGCAACGACGCCGCGACGGCCATTGCCGAACATGTCGGGGGGACGGAAGAAGGCTTTGTGTTGCTGATGAACGAGAAGGCGGCCGGGCTCGGCTTGACGAACTCGCATTTTATGAATCCCCATGGTCTGGATCATGATGAACATTACTCTTCCGCTAATGATGTAGCCAAACTGACGGCATATGCCCTCAAGAACCCTGTCTTTAGCGAGATTGTTAAAACCCCGACCAAGAAAGCGCCCAATCCGAATGAAGCGTGGGACTACAAATGGGATAACAAAAACAAGATGCTTCGTTTCTATGAGGGGGCGGACGGCGTCAAAACCGGTTACACCAAAAAAGCATTCCGCTGCCTGGTGAGCTCCGCCACCCGAAACGGTCAGCAGATTGCGGCGGTCACGCTGAATGACGGCAACGATTGGAATGATCATTCCAAGATGCTGGATTACGGATTTGCCCAATTTCCACTGAAAAAGGTAATGGAGAAAGGGCAGAAGATCCAGGGCTATCCACTGGTCACGGGCGGTTCTTTTACGTATGCGTTTGCGCATGATGAGGAAGCACGCCTGGTGAAGAGACTGGTCCTGCATAAAGCGACTACACCCGACTTGTCTTTCGGACTGCGGGGTCATATTGAACTTCTGCTCGATAATGTCAGCATCGGCAAAGTTCCGGTCTATGCGGAAGGAAGCAAGCTTCCTGAAGCCCCTGAGATCTTGCAGAAGTCCAGAAGCACATCAGGACCCATCGGTTCGTTGTCGCTGTGGCAGTCTGCAGGAGAAGTGCTTAGGCATCTGTTCAGGGCCAAATCATAACTAGCCTTCGCTTAAGAGATCGTGGATTCTCACGCAGCGGGGCAGCAAACGGGGGCGAAGAGATGATCAATTTGATTTGGATGGGGATGATACTGATCGGTGTTTGCTTTGCGGCAGTGAACGGGAACATCGAAAGTGTTACAAAAGCCGCATTTGACGGAGCTCAGACGGGAGTGACTGTCTCCTTCGGTCTCATCAGTATACTGGTGTTCTGGCTTGGCATGATGCGCCTGGCAGAGGATGCGGGCCTGCTGAAGAAGGTTGCCAAGCTGCTGGGCCCGGTTGTCCGCTTCCTGTTCCCGGATGTACCGAAGAATCATCCTGCTATGGGGTATATATTGTCCAACATGAGCGCCAATTTGTTCGGTTTGGGCAATGCGGCGACTCCGATGGGAATCAAAGCGATGCAGGAGCTTCAGAAGTTAAACCCGGACAAGGAAATAGCTTCTCCGGCGATGTGTACGCTGCTTGCACTCAACACGGCCAGCATTACGCTAATACCGACAACGCTAATTGCAATCAGGCTGAATTATGAGTCCGCCAATCCTTCGGAAATCGTCGGGACCACGCTGTTGGCTACTGCGATTGCAACGGCGGCCGCCATCATGGCTGACCGATGGTATCGAAGACGGACGATACGCCGCCAGAAGCCGCCGGGAATCGGTACAAGCCTGAACCCGGATGTGAAGGGGTGATGAGGGTTGCTATCATGGATTAATCTCGTATCCGCTTGGTCTATTCCCATTATTATCGCATTCATTCCGCTTTATGCTTATACGCGCAAAGTACCCGTATACGAATCGTTTGTGGATGGAGCCAAGGACGGCTTCTCCACAGCGATTGGGATTATCCCGCACTTGGTCGGCATGATGGTTGCCATTAGCGTATTCAGGTCTTCCGGCGCGCTGGAATTTTTTGTGGGTTGGACGGGCCCCTTTCTGCAATCGCTAGGGGTACCGAGCGAGATTTTGCCATTGGGAATTCTTAGGCCGCTGACGGGTACCGGCTCGCTCGCTTACACAACGGAGCTGATCCGCGCATACGGTCCGGATTCCATGATTGGCCGAATCGCTTCGACCATACAGGGAAGCACGGACACGACCTTATATGTACTGACCGTCTATTTTGGCGCCGTGGGTATCCGCAATGGCCGCTATGCGCTGAAGGTCGGGCTGTTCTCCGATTTGATCGGTTTTATTGCGGCGATTGCCGTCTGCCTGCTGGTGTTCGGTTAATTGTGATCGTTTGAACGGTCTGAGTAAGACGGAGCGTTTTTTCTATGTAACAGGACGTATGCCCATACCCTTGATTCCACCTTGTCATATACTGCTGCAATTACAAATTGTAGTAGGGGTGATGAAATGGAAATCGAGGGTTTTGTTATTCATCATACCGTGTGCGAGCGGGAACCGCGGAACTGGGATTTTAAAATCCATTCGGACGGCTCGGTCTCTTCTTCATCCGTGCTGGTTCAGCCGGGACAGATTCACATCTGTCTGGAGGGCGACTTCAACATCGGCTACGAGTCCATGTCGCTGGATCAGAAAACACAGCTGTTTACCGCCAGCAAAATCATTTTGGAGCTATCCAGACTCCATGATATTTCCCCGTTATACTTGTTTCCTCACTCCGACTCCTGCCCTGGGGCACATTTTCCATGGAACGCGCTTGTGATTTATCCTGTCGATGGTTATCATTAGGAATGAGGTGACCTAACGAACATGGAGAGATTACAGAAAATTATGGCACAGGCCGGAGTCGCTTCCCGCCGCAAGTGCGAGGAATTGATTCTTGAAGGCAAGGTGCAGGTAAACGGAGAGACCGTTACCGAACTCGGCACGAAGGCCGATCCAGCCCAGGATATCATTACGGTTTCAGGCAAACCGATTAAGAATGAGAAAAAGGTATACATTATGCTGAATAAGCCGAAGGGTGTCATTACAAGCGCTTCTGATCCCGAAGGCCGAAAAATTGTATCGGATTATCTCAAGGGCATCAAAGAGCGGGTATATCCGATTGGACGTTTGGACTACGATACGGAAGGACTCCTGCTGCTGACCAATGACGGCGAGTTTGCCAATCTGCTCAGCCACCCTAAATATCATGTGCCCAAAACGTATTTGGCTACCGTGAAAGGGGTGCCCCATGGCACCGAACTGGACAAGCTTCGTCAAGGGATTATGCTGGAAGACGGAATGACGTCTCCTGCCGAGGTGGAGTATAAGGATGTGGATCCGGATAATAAACAATCCGTCATATCGATTACCATTCATGAGGGACGCAACCGTCAAGTCAGAAGGATGTTCGAAGCGATTTCCCATCCGGTAACGCGATTGAAGAGGATATCCTATGGGGATCTGCTGCTGCAAAATTTAAAACGGGGCTTGTACCGCCATTTGACAGCAGATGAAATCAACCAGCTTTTGCAGATGGCGAAAGCCGCTAAGCCGGGCGGGAAACCGAAGAGAAAACGTTAAACCCGACACATAATATTCAAAATGGCGAGCGGCGTTTATGACAAATTTCGTTATAATTGTTCATAGGATGTTCACACCCGTAGTATACGATATGATGAATGTCATAGAAAGGAAGCTGCTGCTTTATGGGCAAATCAAAGAAAAGCGTACAGATTGTGATTCTGCTTGCCATTATCCTGGTCGGAGTGTACGCCGTTGCAACCGTTGTATTCGGCTCTGATGAGGTTCCCAAAGTGGGTCAAAAGGCAGCGGATTTTGAACTTCTAGGCATGGATGGCGGCGTACATACCATGAGTGAATACGAGGGTAAGGCCAGGGTTATTAATTTCTGGGGCACCTACTGTCCGCCATGCGTGCGGGAAATGCCGGCTCTTCAAGCTCAGTGGGAGAAATGGAACAGTCAAGGCGTTGAGATCATCGGAATTAATGTGGGAGAGAACAAAATGACCGTTGAGAATTTTGTTGCTCAAACCGGCGTGAAGTTCCCCATACTGATGGATCCTAAACGGAATGCTGTTGCCAGCTTCGGGGTTGGCCCCATGCCAACCACCTTTTTTGTTACGGCCTCTGGCAAGATTGACCATATTCGTATAGGCGAACTGGATTTGAACACCCTTGATAAACAAATTGAACAGTTGGTGAATGCGAAATGAGTCAAGGTTCCAAGCCTTTGATCCAGAACACGAAGTGTGATTGTGGACACCAGAATCCAACGGGGACGGTCCTCTGCGAGGCTTGCGGCAAGCCGCTGACCGAAGAAGCGGAGGCCCAACCGATTCTGGAAATGCGGTATGACGGCGTTGCTCGCCGATCACAGAAAGAAAATCCCGGTATTATCGATCGGGTATGGAATTTCTTTTCTTCGGTTAAGGTAGCAATATATCTGATAGTGCTTACGCTGATCGGCTCCTCGCTAGGCACCATCTTTCCGCAGGAAAGCACATTCCTTAACATTGACCCCTCAGTCTATTACAAAGAGGAGTACGGACAGCTGGGGCATATCTATTACTTGCTCGGGCTGTCTCATACATACACGTCATGGTGGTTCGTACTGCTGCTTGTTATGATCGGCGCATCTCTTGTCATTTGCAGTCTTGACCGGGTCCTGCCGCTGTACAAAGCACTCAGCAGGCAGCGGGTTCCGAAGCACATGTCCTTCCTTACCCGCCAGAAGGTGGTATACCAAGGGCATATTGATGAGGACGGTGCCGACTGGGTTGAACGGGTGAAGCCGATTATTAAGAAGAAGGGCTACCGCGTACGAACGGATGGCGGGACCCTACTGGCAGAGAAGCAGCGGTTCAGCCGCTGGGGCCCCTATGTTCTGCATATCGGCCTGATTATTTTCCTGCTTGCTGTTCTTGGACGGAATCTTCCTGGACTGCATATGGACGAGCACATGGCCTTCCCTCAGGATGAGCCTGTGCATATCAAGAACACGAGTTATTATTTATTGAACGACGGCTTTAAGGTGGAGTTTTATACCGAGGACGATATGCCTGAGGAATTTAAAGGCAAGAATAAAGTACTGCCGAAGGAATTCCAAACCCAGGCGATTCTGTATATGTGCGAGGCCAATTGTGACGATCTCGATAAAGAGCCTCAGCTCGTGGAATTGACACGCCATAACATTGAGGTGAATCATCCACTCAATTACAAAGGGTTAAAAGCTTATCAATTCGATTATGATCTGACCCCGATTCTCCGTACGGTTTCGCCGGTGCTGATAGACAGTAAGAGCGGGAAGGAATACGGCAAAATCACATTGTCGATCGACGATCCTCAAAGAGAGTATCAGGCGGGAGAATATACGTTAACGCTTACACAATCCTTTACCGATTTTGGACTTGGCGATAACGGCAAACCGGTAAACCTGTCACCTAACCCGAATGCGCCTGCATTCTTATTTCTGATTAAGGGACCTGAATTGCCGAAGGAAGGCATTCAATACTTCTACTTCCCTAAACAGATTGATAAGGAACGCTTTAATCAGGAAGCGATCAATGCACAGCTGGCGGGTGGGGAAGCGCTCGTACAACTGGATGTGCTGAGCATGGACGATGTGGACTTTTCGGAATCTACGACTTATCTGAATATTCGTGTGGATAAAGCCATGCCGTTCATTTGGATTGGTTGTTTTATCGGTATGATCGGCCTGGTCATGGGCTTTTATTTCACCCATCGCCGGATTTGGCTGCGTATTGATAACGGAACGCTGACACTTGGCGCGCATACGAACAAGAACTGGTTTGGACTTCGCAAGGAGATCTCCGCGATCCTCAAGCAAATGAATATCGAAGTCGATGAAAAGTCATTGGAGAATAACAGGGGGACTAAGCATGAATCTAATTGATTTTAGCGGCGACGCATTTATCGTGGCCTTTACCTTATACTGCGTGGCATTTATCATGTATGCACTAGCCGTCATGGGACGCCGGTTCCGCAAACGCGACCCGGAAGCCCATTTGGCGAAGTGGGGCAAAATCGCATTTGTTACGACAACGATCGGTTTGATCGGACACTTGCTGTACTTCTTTACAAGATGGGCGGGCTCGGGACACGTGCCGGTCAGCAACATGTATGAGTTTATGTCCTTCTTGTCGATGGCAATCATGATTGCCTTCCTCGTACTTTATTTTATCTACAAAAAATCGCTGCTCGGATTGTTTGCGCTGCCGCTGGCAGTCCTGATCATGGCCTATGCCGCCGTGTTCCCGCAGCAGGTGCAGCCGCTGATTCCTTCGCTCCAGTCATATTGGCTGGGTATCCACGTTACGATGGCGGCGCTGGGTGATGCGTTTTTTGCGGTCGGTTTTATTGCCGGCCTGATGCACCTGCTCCGTACCGTTAACTTTAGCGGAACGGACAAGGGCTCACGCAAGGAACAGCGCTGGCTTGAGCTCGTCATGTTTGCCATCGTGGTGCTGATCGGATTTATATTGTCGGTATACAGCTTCCGTGCAGGTGGATATCAAGCTGAATTTAACCAGACTTTGGTTGACCCGAAGACAGAAAATAGTACAATAGTAAAAGTGGAATATAACATGCCACCGCTTGTCGCACCATATAAGAGCGAGACGGAGAGCATGCAATCCTTCTTGGGCATGAAATCTCCACTCATGGAAGCCCCGTCCTGGATGCACGGCGTGAATGCGGGACGTAAGCTGAATACGGTGATATGGTCGCTGATCACGGGGTTGATCCTGTACGGTTTGCTCCGCCTGATCCTGCGCAAACCGCTGGCAAAATTCATTCAGCCTGCACTTAATAGATTGGATCCGGACGATCTGGATGAAATCAGTTATCGAGCCATTGCGATTGGATTCCCGGTATTTACACTGGGAGGTCTCATATTCGCCATGATTTGGGCAGAAATTGCATGGGGCCGATTCTGGGGCTGGGATCCAAAGGAAGTATGGGCGCTTATTACATGGTTGTTCTACAGCGTGTACCTTCATCTCCGGCTGTCGCGCGGCTGGCAGGGTAAATACTCATCCTGGCTGTCCGTTATCGGCTTTATCGTGGTCATGTTTACGCTGGTCGGCGTCAACTTGATTATCGCGGGCTTGCATTCCTATGCGGGAACCGATTAATTGTCAATAGAATAGCAGTGAATGATCAATCAGAAGGGCCCTTTCTTATTCAAGAGGGCCGCTTCTGATTTTCCCTATAAAAATGAAGGAGTTGGCCGCCAATGTCAGAGCACGGAAATCGTATTCTTGTTGTTGATGATGAAGAACGGATTCGCCGATTGTTAAAAATGTATTTGGAGAAGGAAGGGTATGAAATCGAAGAGGCGGAGGATGGTGAAACCGCTCTTCGCAAAGCAAGCTCGGAAGATTACGGGCTCGTTATTTTGGATGTGATGCTGCCCGGGATGGATGGAGTCGAAGTATGCACGCGTCTCCGTCAGGTGAAGTCGACGCCTATTCTCATGCTGACGGCCAAGGGTGAGGAGATCAATCGCGTACAGGGATTTGAAGTGGGCGCCGACGATTATGTGGTGAAGCCGTTCAGTCCGCGCGAGGTGATTTATCGCGTGAAGGCGATTTTGCGCCGATCATCCGCTACGGCTTATTTGAGCAAGGAACCGAACCCAAGCAACAGCATTGTTTTCCCGCATTTGATCATTGAACATGATGCTCACCGCGTGACGGCCGGAGGGCATGAAATCAGCTTGACACCGAAGGAGTATGAGCTTCTGCACTACCTGGCTTCGTCCCCGGACAAAGTATTCTCCCGCGAAGAACTGCTTAAGGACGTATGGAATTATGAGTTTTTCGGCGATCTTCGCACAGTCGATACCCATGTAAAGCGGCTGCGCGAGAAGTTAAATAAGGTATCTGCTGAATCCGCAGCGATGATTACGACAGTATGGGGAGTAGGCTACAAGCTGGAGGTACCAAAGTAACGTGAGTTTCTGGAGATCACTCGTCGGCAAGCTGTGGATTACGATAACCTGTTTAGTCGCGTGCGTGCTGCTGACGCTCGGATTATTTTTGCTCCCCTATATCGATACCACGTTTGCGAATTCGGATGCCATCAAACGTTTATTTACTTATGTGGCCATTATCGGTTTTTCGATGACCACCTTTTTCGGGTTGTTTCTGTTAACGAAGATTACCCAGCCCATGCAGCAGCTCATTGAGGCAGCCAACGATATTCGTAAAGGGAAGTATGGCACCCGTTTAAATCTTGTGACCAGTGATGAGATTGGCGAGCTGGCCAATACGTTCAACCATATGGCAGCAGAGCTGGAAACGAATATCCGCAATTTGAACCATGAGAAGGAGCATCTGTCCAGTGTGCTGAGAAGTATGAGCGACGCGGTGATTACGTTTGATAATCATGGTCAGGTCATTCTGGTGAACCCGCCAGGGCAGGAAATCATGAAAACCTGGAAAGGTCTGCAGTGGGATGATGAGCTGCAGGGCGGAGGCTGGGCGGCCGATGTCATGCCGAAACCGCTCAGCGAGCTTTATTATGCCACCGTGAACGAAGGAAAGGACCAAAGCGCTGACCTGCATGTGAAGCAGGGGATATGGTCCGCCCATATGGCTCCCTTATATTCGGATGATGTGATCCGCGGCGCCGTTGTTGTGTTAAGAGATATTACCGAGCAAGTTACGCTGGAGAAGATGCGTACGGATTTCATCGCCAACGTGTCGCACGAAATCCGTACACCGCTGTCCATGATGCAGGGCTACAGTGAAGCGCTGCTTGACGGGATGGCGGCTTCACCGGAAGAGAGCAGGGAGCTGATACAGGTGATTCATGAGGAATCCCTCCGTATGGGCCGGCTGGTGAAGGATCTGCTTGATTTAACCCGTATGGAGGCGGGGCATGCCGAGATGTCCCTGCGGGAGATGGATGCAGGCGGATTGTGTGAAAGGGTATTCCGGAAGTTCGCCGTACGCGCCAAGGAGAGAGATATTGATCTTCAGCTCAACAAACTTCACTCGAATCTTCTGCTCGAAGCGGCGGATGAAGACAAGCTTGAACAGGTGCTGACCAATCTGCTGGACAACGCTTTTCGTCATACGCCTTCAGGCAAGCAGATCCGAATCATTGCAGATCGGATTACCGTATCGAACACAGAGGCTCTCCAGGTAAAGATTAGCGACCAAGGCGTCGGTATTCCGCCTGAAGATCTGCCATTTGTTTTTGAGCGATTCTACAAAGCCGATAAAGCGCGTGTGCGGGGGGAGACGGTGGGAACCGGCATAGGCCTTGCCATCGTGAAAAATATCGTGACAGCGCATCATGGCACGATTAACGCAACAAGTGAAGTAGGCGAAGGAACGGTGTTTACGATGATCATTCCAACTAAATCGGCAGAATCTTAGGGAATGTCTCCACAAAAGACAAAACACGCTCGCAAGGAGCGTGTTTTTTTGTTGAAATTAAGGGGTTAATCTTGTTCTACGTGGAACAATGATTAACCCCTTATACCTTGATTTCTCGCCTGAATTTAGCCCAGCGCGATTTGCTGCGCGGTGTTCAGTTCTGACAGCCCGGTAAGCTTGATCAGAACGTCTTTAGGAACGTCTTTGTCCACCGTCAGAAGCATGATGGCTTCACCGCCGATGACTTTACGTCCAACCTGCATGGAGGCGATGTTGACATCGTTCTCGCCGAGCAGGGTTCCGACACGACCGATAATGCCCGGTTTGTCGTTATGGGAGATCAGAATCAGATGACCTTCCGGAGAGATGTCGACCGGGAATTTATCCAGACGGACAATTCGTTCGCCGTAACCCAGCAGGAGTGTACCTGCGACAATTCGCTCCAAACCGTTTTGCGTCTTAAGTGTAACGGTAACGAGGTTGGTGAAGTCTTTGGTTTTTGGTGTCTGGGAAACAACGACGTGCAGATCACGGCTCTTCGCCAAATGCATGGAGTTTACAATATTCACTTCGCTTCCGAGGTGGCGCTCCAGCACACCCTTCACGATGTATCGGGTCAGGGCTTGCGTATCGACTTCAGCCAGCTCGCCTGCATAGTCGACGTGAATCTCCTTCACCGCATGTGCGGTGATCTGAGCGGCCACACTGCCCAATTTCTCGCCGAGCGAGAAGTATGGGTGCAGTTTGTTCATCACGCTAGCCGCTACAAGCGGGAAGTTGACCGCATTCTTAAACGGCTCGTTGCGCAGGATATGAAGCACTTGTTCCGACACGTCGATTGCAACGTTCTCCTGAGCCTCAACGGTAGATGCGCCCAAATGCGGGGTCACGATAACCTTGGGATGGTTCAGGAACGGATGATCGCTTTCAGGCGGCTCATGTTCGAATACGTCAAATGCAGCTCCGGCAACAATGCCTTCATCGATCGCTTCCACGAGGGCGCGTTCGTCAATAATGCCGCCACGGGCGCAGTTCACGATGCGCATGCCGCGCTTCATTACTTCGAATTGCGGTCTTGCGATCATATGGCGCGTTTCCGGCGTAAGCGGAGTATGGACCGTAATGAAGTCTGCATTGCGGATAATGTTATCCACCGAGGAAAGCGTTACGCCCAGTTTGTCCGCACGCTCTTCCGTCAGGAACGGATCGAAGGCAAGAATGTTCATGCCGAAAGCCTTGGCGCGTTTAGCCACCTCGCTGCCGATTCGTCCCATTCCCATAACGCCCAGCGTTTTGTTGCGCAGCTCAACGCCGAGGAAGGATTTGCGGTCCCAGGATCCGCCCACAGTTTTGGCATAGGCCTGAGGGATGTGTCGGGCGAGGGCAATCATCATGGCAAACGTATGCTCTGCTGTTGTAATCGTGTTACCGTCAGGCGCATTAATAACAACGATCCCGCGCTTCGTAGCAGCTTCAAGATCAATGTTGTCAACGCCAACGCCTGCACGGCCAACAACCTTGAGATTGGTTCCTGCATTCATAATGCGTTCTGTCACACGTGTCTGACTCCGTACGAGGAGTCCGTCGTATTCACCGATGATGGCAGTGAGCTCATCTTCATTAAGCCCGGTTTTTTTGTCTACCTGCACGTCGGCGGCATCCATTAACTGCTGGATCCCCAAATCACTGATCGGATCCGATACCAATACTTTAAACATGGTTTCTCTTCCTCCTTAAAATCCTCTATAAAATGCGGTACTGCAATATTGAATAAGGATTACGCTGGGGCGTATTCCGTTATACACCAAAGATTCCAATAAAGCTGCAAGAGGTCTATACAGGTTTGACGCGGTGTCGTGGCAAAGAGACAGGAACATAAAAAACTCCCAATCCGCATACTACCTCCGTAGTAAGGGACGAGAGTTATTCGTGGTGCCACCCTTATTCGCTGCCAACTTGCGGCAGCCTCAAGCGGTCTGTTCAGACCATGATTGGTAACGGATATCATCCGATTTGCGCCTACTTCAAGTTTCAGCGAAATATCTCAGGAACGCTCAAGAATACTTTTACGCCACCGATTTACACCACCCATCGGCTCTCTGAGGACGTTACAGCTTCTCTTTTCCATCATCGGTTTTCACAGATTAATTTTTTCATAATGTATCATGGCTCTAACATTGTGTCAATAGGTGTTTATTCTGTCCATAGGCCTTATAGTAGGGGAAGAAACAAGGGTTAGCCTTGAATGTCATGCCGTTAATTTGCTATGATGCATATGCCCGCCTATGATTGAATCATTCTGATATTACTGTGGTTGTACACGAAGATAATCTTAAAAATCAAGATGAAAGACAGGCCCATCTTCTATGAAAAAATTTAAAATACGCGTAAAAAGAATCGAAGCCCATCAATTAAACGATCGGCTGCTGCTTATTAATCTGTATCTTACCCAAGGATTGACACTCATTGCAGGTTTGATCTGGATCCTGTTTCAGCAGAGGAATCCGTTTGGGCTCTTTGTCATTCCGAAGAATATCGAGTTTGTTTATTGGGGGCTCGGACTTGCTGCAGCAATGCTGATCGTGGATTTTGTATTATCCCGGTTTGTGTCAGAGGATAGTATGGACGATGGCGGAATCAATGAAATGTTGTTCCGGAAAAGGCCGGTTTGGCATATTTTTGTTATAGCTCTGATCGTATCCATCTGCGAGGAGTTATTGTTTCGAGGAGCCATCCAGCATGCGTTCGGACCATATTGGACAAGTATCTTGTTCGCACTTATTCATGTCAGATATTTAAAACATTGGCTTCCAACTGGGTGGGTTTTCTTAAGCAGTTACGGTCTTGGCTACGTCTATATTCAAACGGGTACCATTTGGGCGCCCATCCTGTGTCATTTTCTGATTGATTTCATATCAGGAATGTTGATTCGGTTTCGGAGGAAAGAGGAACATGAACGAACTTAGCAGAATGCAGCGACATCAGAGCCGAAATAAAAGCCGCAAGAACAAGTCAACGGCTCAATCAGAAAAAAGAACGGCAGCGAAGTCGCAACAAGCAGATGAAACGAGGAATCGATCTAAATCGCCGCCCTCCATAAGCTCCGTGGAGCAAAAGCACCAGAGCAGCAGTACAGCGGATGGATTGAGCCGTTCCAGATCGACCCGGTCCCGCCAGCGTCAAGCAGAGGAGGAAGTGTCCGCTCCTAAACGAACGAATACATATTCCTCTTATCGCGTAAGAATGAGCAAATGGTTTGTGAACTCATTGATCGTTATTTTCATATTGTTAATGATAGGTCTCCTGTGGTGGGGACTTATCGGAGCGCCTCCATTAAAGGAATTGTTAAAGGAGTTATTATGAGTGTGTTGATGTGGATAGCAGGTGCTGCGGCACTCGGTGCAGGCGCTATCGGCTGGATGAGGGCTGAAGCCAAGGGTTATCGAGTGCGTGAAGAAGAAGTGGTATCCGAACGTATCCCTCACTCGTTTGACGGCTTTCGGATATTGTTCATCACCGATATACATCGCAGACAATTGTCAGAAGTGAAGCTATTATCCAATCTATCATCGGTGGACTGCGTACTGCTTGGTGGAGATATTACGGAAAGAGGGGTACCCCTTCAGCGAATGAGGCATAACATGTCGGTGCTGGTCCGTATCGCACCCGTGTATGCCGTCTTGGGGAATCATGATCTGCATGCAGGCAAGGACGCTGTCCGTAAAGTATTGCGGGAGAGCGGCGTCATGCTGCTGAATGACAAAACCGTTACGTTAAAGCGGAGTAACGAGCTTATTGCTCTCAGCGGAGTAAGGCAGCCGGCCAGCCGGAAGCACCCGTACACAAGATTTCGGGGACATGCAGCCGAAGACCAGTATCACATCATCCTAGTGCATGATCCGATATGGGTCAAAGGTAAGGAAGCAGTGCATGGGGATCTTGTGCTGGCAGGACATACCCATGGGGGACAGATTGTGCTGCCCATTGCCGGAGCCGTTCGTCTGGCGCGCTTTTACAAGAAGTTTAAATCCGGATGGTATACGCTGCCGAGAAAGAAGGGCGAAACCAAACCTTCTTCCAGGATGCTGATCAGCCGGGGATTCGGTACCTCCCATATCCCGCTGCGCTTGCAATGTCCCGCAGAATATCATGTGCTTACATTACGCAAAAAACCTTAATTCGATCGTCAGCTGGCGACGGCAGAATTAAGGTTTTTTGTGTTTTTTCGAATTATCTTATTTTAGGTTCGATTAATTGCGGATCCACGAAGCCATACCCTTTGGCTTCAAGCTTGGTCAGCAAGGTATCAAGGGCCTCAACGGTCCAGGGAAGCTCATGCATCAGAATGTTGCTGCCAGGGTGAAGCTGTTCCAGCACATTGCTGACTACGGCATCGGGTTTGTTTTTGTTTTTGCTTTCCCAATCCAGCGAACCGTTGGACCAGGTCATGAACAGCAGGTCATGATCAAGGGCAACTTCCTTGACGGTATCTCCGCCTGAGCCAAATGGAGGACGAAAAAACTTCGGTTCCGATCCGGTCGCTTCTTTGACGATTTGCTGTACATCCCCGATCTGTTCCTTCACCTTCTGTTTGCTTTCTTTTTTCAGGTCGATATGATCCCAGGAATGATTCCCAATGATTTGACCGCGGTCATGGATCAGTTTTAACAGCTCTGGATGCTCCTTCGCACGGTATCCATTGACGAAGAAAATCGCTTTGGCATCATGTTTGTCCAGCGTATCGATCATTTGGTTGATCATGGTTTTATCCTTTGGGCCGTCATCAAACGTGAGCAGCACGACTTTTTCGGGTACGGAATCATCATTGGGAACGATGCGATACACCTTATTCATGTGATATTTCGGTTCAGATGGTGCCTCGTTGTCAGGACTCTTGACAGCTTTATCTGATGGGTCCGCGGATTTATCCACGTCAGGCTCAGCTTCAGGCTTGTCCGTTTCGGCTGCCTTGTCGGTGCCTTCTTTCGGAGTGGACACCTGTCCGGAGGTTTCATTTTGCTGCGCTGCCCTGTCATTACCGACTTCCGTGGCCGTGCTTTGCTTCTGAGCCGCGCCGTTGCTGCCACATGCGCTGAGCATAAGGCAGAAAGCCAGCAGAAGTACTGTTCGTGTTCTAACCATGATTCCATCTCACTTTCCTGTATTTATGTAGCATGAGTTCTTGGCGGTGCGAGAACAATAATCTCGAGTTTATCATAGAAGGAGGTATCATTTGTGAAGACTTCGTCATTTCTATATGGTGTCATTATCGGCGCCGTTGCATGCCGGATGATTTCCCGTAATAACAGCAAGTTCTTCTCCTCAATGATGAAAGATGCGAATCTAGGCCGATTCGCGGATACCGCGATGAGTAAAATTCAGGGCACCAAGAGCCAGCAATATTCTGGCTTCAGCCAAGAAAGCGTGTCTCCCAGTTCAGGCCGACATGATTCCACTCATTCCAATGGAACTGCAGGGGTACAGACATCGACTCATTCGAAGGCTGCCAACCTGAAACAACTCAAGGATTTCATCCGAAACAACCCTGATGTTAAAAACGAAGTCGAACAGATTTTGAAAGAGACCCATACCGTCATACCGGGTTTGTAAACGGCATGAACCATTTTGAATCATTCTCGGGGAGCGGCCACACGATTCCCTGTGAATGATTCTTTTTTCTTTAGCTACATATTTACGTGCATTTGTGGTTATTAAATGATAAAATCAATTATATAAAACCATTTTTATCACGTCATAATCCAGACATCATAATTTGTTATAAACTTTTGTTTTACGTAAGGAGGATCCTGTCATGAAAATAGAGCGTTTGAGTCAAGATAAGATACGGATTTTCCTCACGTTTGACGATCTGAGTGAGCGTGGGATCCAGAAGGAAGAGATGTGGCAGGAAATACCGAAAGTTTATGACCTGTTTACGGAGATGATGGATCAGGCATACAGTGAACTCGGATTTGATGCCACCGGACCTCTTGCCGTTGAGGTGTTTGCACTGCCTGCCCAGGGCATGGTGGTTATTGTGACGAGAGGGAAATACGATCATCATTTCGGCGGCTTATCCGAAGAAGATATGCCGGACGAGATTTATGAAATGGAAGTAACGCTGGATCAAAGTGATACGATCGTCTATGTTTTTCAGGATTTTGAAGTGCTCATTGAAGCATCGCATATGTTGAAGGACCTTGTAGGCGGAGCGGGTAAGCTCTATCACTATATGGATAAATGGTTTTTGTACTTCGATCCTGAGGAATTGGATAGCGAGAAGCTGCCGGCGGTTATTGCGATGCTGGCTGAATTCGGTGAATCCTCCTCAGTAACGGAGGCGATGCTGGAGGAATACGGGAAGAAAGTCATGCCTCAGCAAGCAGTTGAGGTTATCTGTACACACTTCCAGCGTCAGCATTAATGAAGGTGGGCGTGCGTGCCGGACTTCAGGCCCGCAACTAACGGAAGGGGAATTTTAGTGCTGGTGTTCTCGGTAATTGCGTCAGCTTTGGCGCCGGGACTCGCATTGCTCACGTATTTTTACCTGAAAGATAGGTATGATCAAGAGCCCCTGCACATGGTGATCAAGGTGTTCATGTTAGGGGTTCTGATCGTTTTCCCGGTTATGATTTTGCAGCGGGGAATGATACTATGGCTTGGCGACAATCCGGTAGTCAACTCATTGTTCGTTTCGGCGGGCGTTGAGGAATTTCTGAAATGGTTCGTAATGTATCACATCATTTTTAACCATACGGAATTTGACGAGCCTTATGACGGCATCCTTTATGCAGTGGCGATATCGCTGGGATTTGCTACGGTAGAGAATTTGCTTTACGCCTGGTACAGCCAGGCAGCCTTTGGTCCGATGTTCTTACGAGCACTGCTGCCCGTTTCGGGACACGCAATGTTTGGCGTGATCATGGGATACTACATGGGACATGCGAGGTTCACGGAAGGGAAACGAAGAAGATTCTTCCTCGGTCTATCCTTGTTCCTGCCTTGGATGTGGCATGGTCTGTACGACCTGATTCTGAACCTGCTGACCCACACATGGGTATGGTTCATCGTACCGCTTATGGTGCTGCTGTGGTATGGCGGCATGGGCAAAATCTCTAGAGCTAACAACCGTTCTCCTTTTCGTTTCATTAAGCGGGAGGAAGAGGTTAACACTTAACAAATCAGGGCACACTTCATTCTATAGACCTCGGCTGACAGCCAGGGAATCATAGAAAGGGAGGTGTCTTTTTTTGCGTGTAAAAGTGAAAATTCTTTGCAAAGATTGCGGTGAACGTTTTGTGCTGCGGGGAAAAAAGGAGCAGGGCCGGATTGAAACCGGATTTAAGCAGTGTCTGTGCAACAATCGCGATCACTTCGATATTGAGGAAGATTTCTAAGGGATGAAGGAATTATACAGAGATGCATAAGACTTCTTTCTTCTAGTCAAACTAACGGCAGTGAGTAGAAGAAAGGAGACTATCGCATCATGTACAAACGATTAAGCGCTATTCTGTTTCCTGTGGCCACAATTTTATTGATCGGGGCTCTGGTATGGGGTTATCAAGAGAATAAAGAGAAAAACGCCATATTGATTAATGCCGAGAACCAATACCAACGGGCATTCCATGACTTGTCATACAATATGGACAGGATTCATGCCGAGCTCGGCAACACACTTGCGGTAAGCTCAACCTCCCAAGGGATGCACCGGAAGGGCTTGATGAATGTATGGCGCCTAACCAGCGAGGCTCAAAATGAGATCAGCCAGCTGCCGCTTACGCTCCTTCCCTTCAACAAGACCGAAGAGTTCCTTTCCCGAATTTCTAATTTTGCCTACAAAACAGGTGTACGTGATTTAACGAAGGAGCCGCTCAGTGAGGGTGAAGTCAAAACGTTGAAATCCCTGTACGCCAACTCCGGCGAAATTACAAAGGACTTGCAGCATGTGCAGAACAAGGTTATCGCAAACAGCTTGCGCTGGATGGATGTAGAGACGGCCCTGGCAACGAATAAAGTCGAAGACAATTCCATTATTGACGGCTTCAAGACGGTGGACAAAAAGGTGGAGTCCTACCCTGAGCTTGATTGGGGACCATCGGTAAGCAGCATTTATGACCGCCGTTCCGTGAAGCAATTGGCAGGCATGCCGATATCGGAAGAGGATGTAAAACGCAAAGCACTGAAGTTCTCGGATGTGGGCAATAATGCCAAAGTACAAGTGACGAAGAACGGAAGCGGCACCGAGTGGGTATCTTATACAGCGAAGGTACAACATCCGAATGGGCATATGCTCAGCATGGACTTTACCGAAAAAGGCGGCCAGCTGATTTCCTATACGGATGAGCGGAATGTTGGCGCCAAGCAAGCGTCCGTTCAGGCTGCAATCGACAAAGCCCAGCAATTCCTGACGAAAAAAGGCTACTCCGACATGACGGTTGTTTCAGCTGACCAATATGACAACCTGGCCAACTTTTCCTTTGTCCGTGAAGAGGACGGTGTGCTGATTTATCCTGAGAAAATCACCGTTCGTTCTGCTATGGACAATGGGGATGTCATTGGATTCCAGGCCAGCGACTTTGTGTATGAGCATCAGATCAAGCGAGAAATCCCGCAGCCCAAAATTAGTCTTGCCGAAGCGGAAAAGGTCTTGAATCCTGAGTTCAAGGTGCTCTATCACCGTAAAGCCTTAATCAAAAACGACCGTTCCGAGGATGTCCTGTGTTATGAGTTTGGCGGGCGAATCAACGGTGCTCAGTATCGGATTTACATTAATTCGGATACCGGCCTTGAGGAGACGGTTGAGGTTGTAAAGGATGCGCAGGCAGGAATCAAATAATCGAAGATTGCGTGATTCAAGCCGGTTCAGGAGCTTTCCTGAATCGGCTTTTTGCATGGGATGAAGGAGCCGAAGCAACCGGGACCGTTCCATGTTTCCCAAGAATAGGACATGAATCGACCATGATTTGAAGATTTTGTCCTATGGGCTGTGGCATCCCATGATATAATGGGAAATAATGATTATGATGAATTAGTGGGTGAGCGCATTGTATCCAAAGATTAACGATGTCCTCTATATCCAATTGGATACGGGGGATGAGAAGGAAGCCAATATTGTATATAAATCCCGCATTTCCGACATGGATGACGAATCGATGTATATGGAGGTTCCGCTGCAGGAAGGGACGGGCAGGCTGAAAAAGCTGTACATCGGGGACGAGCTGTCCGCTTACTTTTTGACGGAAGGCGGAGTCAAGAATTTCTTCAATTCCTACGTCCTGAGTCACCATGAGGATATTATCCGTCTGGTTCGCATCAAGAAGCCGGAGCAGGATCAAATTACGAAGGTGCAGAGAAGAAGCTTTCTCAGGGTGCAAGCCGAGCTCGAGGTAGCAGTCATGACCAATGACGGCACCCAGTTTTTAGCCAAAACCGATGATGTCGGCGGCGGCGGCGTATCCTTTCATCTGCAGCCGGATCAAACGATTGCGGAAGGAAGTATATTGACTTGCTGGATACTCATCCCGTTTAAGAACGGATCCGTGGAGCACGTCCCGTTTGAAGGCGAGGTTGTAAGGGTGAAGCAGCTGCCTACCAATCGAAGCATCGTTATGCTGAAGTTTAATCAGATCGCAGATATGGAACGGCAAAAGCTGATTCGTTTTTGTTTTGAGAGACAGTTTGATTTTCGCAATCGTTAATGCATAAAAAGGACAGGCCTGTGGCACACTATCCGAAAATTTTGTCCCGGAGGGACTGCCTGCCATGTCAGAAATAGTAAACGATCAAGATCAGCTGCTCGAAAAAACAAGACTGGAAGTTAAGCATGAGGAGAAGGGACAAGCCCTGCATGACCGCTATGGAAAAGTGCTCCTTAAGCTGCTGATCTGGCTTGTGCTTGCCCTGGTGATTTTCCAGCTGCTATTGCATTATGAGCCCAGCCGGCCCTATATTTCGCCCATTCAGCAGATGGAGGGTGTTCCCGTTAACGAGCCAAATGTAAACGATTGGATGGGGGAAAACACCCCTTCTCTTTTGCATCACTCTAGCTAGTGTGGTATAATTTTCACGTCGCAGGCGGGCGCCTGCTTTTTTCTTGAAATATAAGATTGTGCCATTGTTTCATTCGCGCTGTCTTGTATATTTTCACTAGAGAAACGGTGATTCCGTCCGTAAGGGATGGTAAGCCCTTTCGATTTCGAGGTATATGTTTGAGGAGGAATGCCCCGTTGGTTACGCAGGGGACAGGTTATCGCGACAGAATTAATATTGCCATCGACGGTCCGGCAGGCGCGGGAAAAAGCACCGTAGCGCGTATGGTAGCCAGCAGGCTGCAGTACATCTACGTGGATACCGGAGCCATGTACAGGGCAGTCACCTGGTTCATGCTGAACCAAGGGATTTCTCCAGAAAATCCCGAAAAAGTGCTTCAACATGCACAAAACATGGTGATTGAATTAAAACCGCATGAAAATGGTCAAATGGTCTGGCTGAACGGGGAAGATGTTACACCCTATATTCGTTCACATCAGGTTAGTGCAGTGGTATCCCAATATGCACGAATCGAGGGTTTGCGAATAAAGCTTGTCCGTTTACAGCAGCAAATGGCACAGGACAAGGGCGTTGTCATGGATGGACGTGACATCGGCACGACGGTGTTGCCGGATGCTGAGGTGAAGATTTTCATGACGGCCAGTGTCAAGGAACGTGCTCTCCGCCGCTTCAATGAGTTGAGTGATGAAGGCATATCGCTGGAACAACTGGAAAGAGATATCGCAGAACGTGACAGGCTTGACCAGGAACGTGAAGTGTCGCCGCTCCGATGCGCAGAGGATGCCATCATACTGGATACGACACATATGGATATCAACCAGGTTGTGGAAGCAATTCTTTCATATTGCGAAACTTAAGTGGGATGGGGAGAAATGGGCATGATTTATGTTTTTTGCAGAGCGGTGGTCCGCGGTTTGTTCGCTATTCTCTACAGATTCGAATCTGTCGGCGTACATAACATACCTTCAGAAGGCGGCGTGCTAATCTGTAGCAATCATATTAGCATTCGAGATCCGATATCTGTGGGCATTCACGTCAAGCGCCAGGTTAAGTTCATGGCCAAAGCGGAACTGTTCAACATTCCGGTGTTCGGATGGCTGGTTCGTCAGCTTGGAGCATTTCCGGTCAAGCGCGGCGGAGTAAGTAAAGATTCGATCAAAACCGCCCTCACGATATTGCGTACCGGTGAGATCATGGGTATCTTTCCTGAGGGCACGCGCAATTCTGATTCAACCGCGGCAAAACGGGGTGCGGCAAGCTTCGCTCTCCGCAGCGGGGCGACGGTCATACCGGCTGCCATCATTGGAGATTACAAGCTTTTTCGCAAAGTGAAGATCATCTATGGTGCACCTGTGGACCTATCCCGGTTTGAAGGTGACAAGTCACCGGAAGCTCTGGATGCGGCAACCGAATTGATCATGGCAAAAATTCACGAAATGCGCGCAAGCGGCCAGCCAACCGTGAACTGATTTATTCGCTCCATGCATAAAAAGCATGGGAAGATTGGAAAGATACTACAGCAATTATGTTTTGAACTTCGCCAATGCGAGTTTAAATAAATGGGGTTTGAATTGAGGAGGTTATTTGACATGTCGGAAGAAACAAGAAATCAAGAGGCTGCTGAAAACCAAGAGCAGATGGACCAAATCGTATCCTTGAAAAAAGGGGACACCGTGAAAGGGACGATCGTCAAACTGGAGGACAACCAAGCTTACGTAAGCATTGGATATAAATATGACGGCGTAATTCCTGTTCGCGAACTGTCTTCTGTACAGCTTGATAATGCATCCGATGCGGTTCAGGTTGGCCAAGAGGTAGAATGCAAAGTCGTTAGCATTAACGACGACAAGGAAAGCCTGGTTCTTTCCAAGCGCGCGATCGACACTGAGAATTCATGGGAAGAGCTTGAGAAGCATTTTGCGGATCAAGACGTATTCGAAGTAACGGTGGCTGACGTGGTGAAAGGCGGACTCGTAGCCGATGTTGGTGCACGCGGATTTATTCCTGCATCCATGGTAGAGCGTCATTTCGTTGAAGACTTCAGCGACTATAAAGGCCGCACGCTTCGCGTGAAAGTAAAGGAACTGGACCGCGAGAACAACAAAGTAATTCTTTCCCAGAAGGATGTTCTGGAAGAAGAGTTCGAAGCAAACAAACTTAAAGTGATGTCCGAGCTTCAAGACGGCCAAGTGCTGGAAGGTACAGTACAACGCCTTACGCAATTCGGAGCATTTGTTGATGTTGGCGGCGTAGACGGATTGGTTCACGTATCCGAGATCGCTTGGAGCCATGTCGACAAGCCTGCCGATGTATTGTCCGAAGGCGATCAAGTGCGTGTGAAGGTACTGAAAGTGGATCCTGAAAAGGGCAAAATCAGCCTCAGTATCAAAGCAGCCGCTCCGGGTCCTTGGGAAACAGCTGGCGAGCAATTCAACACTGGCGACATCGTAACAGGCGTTGTTAAACGTTTGGTTACGTTCGGGGCATTTGTTGAACTGGCACCAGGTGTTGAAGGTTTGGTTCATATCTCCCAAATCTCCCACAAGCATATCGGTACACCGCAAGAAGTATTGAAAGAAGGCCAAGAAGTTCAGGTTAAAGTGCTTGATATCAACACTTCCGAGCAACGTATCAGCCTGAGCATCAAAGAAACGGAAGAAGCGCCAGCTCAAGCTCCGCGAGCTGAAAAACCGTCCAAAGGTCCTAAAATCGACCTGAAAGACAACCCGAACGTTTCTTTGAACAATCAAGGCATGAGCGTTACGCTTGGAGAGCGTTTCGGCGATAAGCTGAGCAAATTCAAGTAAGCCCGGGAACAGTTTTGTTCGGTCTATTGACCTATCATAACGAAGTCGGCGAACCCAGAAATCTGGGTTCGCCATTTGTTTTTTTAGGGGACGAACGTTTACGGATGTTGTAACATGGGGTAGAGCATAATAGAAATGCAGATGAAAGGTTAGCCAATTGTAACGTTTTTTGCTATGATGATAATCGTAAGAATTGACAGGAGGAGTGACTATGGCAAGACCCGTAGTGGCTATCGTCGGACGGCCAAACGTCGGTAAATCCACCATATTTAACCGATTGATTGGCGACAGATTAGCCATCGTTGAAGATAAACCGGGTATTACCCGTGACCGGATTTACGGTAGTGCCGAATGGAACGGTAAAGCGTTCAGTGTCATCGATACCGGAGGTATCGAAATCGATGGCGATGACATGATATTGAAATCGATACGCATGCAAGCCGAGCTTGCAATTGAAGAAGCGGATGTCATCGTATTTATGTGCGATGCGAAGACAGGGGTTACCCAATCGGACGAGGAAGTTGCACAGATTCTGTTCCGATCAGGTAAACCAGTCATACTCAGCGTAAACAAAGTGGATAATTTGAAGCGCGTGGATGATATCTATGAGTTCTATTCCCTCGGATTTGGCGATCCTGTCGGGATATCGGGAAGTCACGGCACAGGGATCGGCGACCTGCTGGATGTTGTGGTCGAGAACCTGCCGGAACTGGAAGACGACGGATATGACGAGGATGTTATTCGAGTTGCCCTGATTGGCAGACCGAATGTGGGCAAGTCCTCTCTCGTTAATGCCATTTTGGGAGAAGAGCGCGTCATTGTCAGTGACGTTGCCGGTACTACGCGCGATGCTATTGACACGCCGTTCGAGAAGGATGGGCAGCGGTATGTGCTTATCGATACGGCGGGCATGCGCAAACGTGGGAAAGTCTATGAGACCACGGAGAAATACAGCGTTATGCGGGCCATGCGTGCCATCGAGCGCGCGGATGTCGTTCTCGTACTGATCAACGGGGAAGAAGGCATCATCGAGCAGGACAAGCATATTGCCGGTTATGCCTATGAGGCCGGTAAAGCGTCTTTGTTCGTCGTGAACAAATGGGATATGGTCGAGAAGGATGACAAAACGATGCAGCAGTTCGAGAAAAAGATCCGCGATCATTTCTTGTTCATGACCTATGCGCCGGTTGTTTTCCTGTCGGCCAAAACAAAGCAGCGTTTGCAGAAGCTGCTCCCTGTCGTTAAGCATGTGGCTGATCAGCATTCACTGCGCGTGCAGACGCATCTCCTTAACGATGTCATATCCGATGCGATTGCCATCAATCCGCCTCCAACGGATAAGGGAAGAAGATTGCGTATTAACTACTCAACACAGGTTGCGGTTAAGCCGCCGACCATGGTCGTATTTGTCAACGATCCGGAATTGATGCACTTCTCATATGAGCGTTACCTTGAGAACAAGATTCGGGCCGCGTTTGACTTTGAAGGTACACCCATCAGGATATTTACTCGAAGAAAGTCTGATGAGAGTTAGGGGAGAATAGCTTGATTTTGGAGATCGTAGCGATAGTTGTGTGTTATTTACTCGGTTCGGTAAGCTTCAGCGTGCTGCTTGCCAAAATCCTAAAAGGGATTGATATTCGTCAGCATGGCAGCGGCAACGCCGGGGCAACCAATACCCTTCGCGTCCTGGGAAAGGGACCTGCCATACTTGTATTGGCTTTGGATGTAATTAAGGGCATCGCTGCGGTTTGGATCGGACGATGGCTCGGGGGAGACAATGCGTGGCTGCCGGGATTGTGCGGTATTGCGGCCATTATCGGTCATAATTGGCCTCTTTACTTCCGCTTTCGAGGCGGCAAAGGGATTGCAACAGCCATTGGGGTGCTTGCTACGCTTTGCTTTATACCAGCGTTTATAGCAGGCATTATTGCCATTCTATCCATTGTTTTTACCCGTTATGTATCTTTGGGTTCCCTTATTTTTGTAGTGCTTACCCCTGTTTTTCTATTGATCGCTGATTATTCGTGGCCAATCTTTTGGACGAGCTTGATCATATGCATATTCGCCTTCTGGCGGCATCGCTCGAACATCGTGAAGCTTGTGCAGGGGCGTGAAAACAAGCTGGGTTCTGGAAAAGGAAAGGACAAAGGAGGGAAGCGCGTTGTCTGACAAAGTCGCTGTTCTGGTGGCAGGCAGTTGGGGAACCGCTTTGGCAAGTGTTCTCGCTTCAAATGACCTGGAGGTTGTCGTCTGGACAAGAACGGAGGAACAGACTCGTGAAATCAACGAGTCGCATACCAATAACCGTTATTTACCCGGGGTGGAGTTATCACCGAATATTCGCGCTACAACCGATATGAAAGAGGCCGTCTCATCGGCTGTTGCTGTAGTTATCGTTGCACCTTCGTCCGCGATGCGGGAAGTGACGGGGCAGCTGAAGCAGTTTTGGACCGAGGACATGCTGGTGATTCATGCGACCAAAGGATTCGAGACTGAATCCTTGAAGCGGATGTCCACCGTCATATCCGAGGAGCTTGGCTGTGAGGAAGGCCGCGTGGTGGTATTATCAGGACCAAGCCATGCGGAGGAAGTGGTCAGACGCTGCCCTACAACGGTCGTAGTGGCGTCTTTGAATGCCGAGGCGGTTGTAGCCGCTCAAGATTTGTTCATGAACACGTATTTCAGAGTGTACACGAATCGGGATATGATCGGTGTTGAGCTGGCCGGGGCTCTAAAGAATATAATCGCTTTGGGCGCCGGGATGTCCGACGGGCTGGGCTTCGGTGACAACGCCAAGGCAGCGCTTATCACGAGAGGTTTGGCAGAAATTTTGCGAATCGGCATGGAAATGGGCGCGAATCCAATGACGTTTGCCGGGCTTGCAGGGATCGGTGACCTCGTGGTTACCGCCACCAGCCAGCACAGCCGAAACTGGCGGGCTGGTTCGATGCTTGGTCAGGGTAAGAAGTTAGATGAGGTTCTGGGTTCCATGGGTATGGTTGTGGAAGGAATACGCACGACCCAAGCCGCACATGCCATCTCCGAGAAATACGGCGTACAGATGCCGATTGCCGACCAGCTGTATCACGTGTTGTTTAAAGACCGGAATCCCCGCATCGCCGTGGAAGCCTTGATGGGTCGGGATCCCAAGACCGAGATGGAAATGATGCCGCTTGAAACATGGGAGCAATGGCACACCTAGCTTATTCACCATTCCGATGATTGACTCATATATTGATGTGAGGATGTCGGAGGAGGGGTGGAAATGAGCAAAAGCTTTCACAAGGATGTACTGAATGCGATTAACAAGAAAAGCGGCAAGAAAATTTCTTCAGGGGCTGTCAATAAGCTGGCTAGCACGGTTAAGCCGTCTACAATGCAAAATGAAGCCCAGCTCCGCCAGCTGATCAAGCAGGTATCTTCGATGGCGAACATACCTGTTAGTGAGGACACGATCCAAGAGATTGTCGGCGCGGTGAAGAAGAGTGGCATGAATCCAAGCAATATGGAAGCCTTGATGAAAATGATGATGAACAAATAAGATACGATGATGATGTTGAACAAAAGACGCTCCGGATTGGATAGCGGCTTTTGTTCTTTTTTTCGACATACCTGGGGTGAGGCGCTATCATTTTCGTGATATAATAGGTTGAAATTGATGAGAGAATGGAGAGTTTCGTGACATGGATCCGATGCAAAAGATGTGGCTGTCCTTAGTCGCATTATTGATTATGGCACTGTCCGTCATAGTGGTTACGCTTGCGCGAAGTAAGACCAAGGGTTTTCTGCGCGGCGCGCTGTCGTTCGTGGCCTTTATGATGATGATTTTCGGTTTTATTATTGGACTGGCCTCCATCATATAACGTAGGAAGTCAATCCGGGACGATACGGTAAAGGGGTGCAGCATGACGCTGAATGATCTGCCGGAATTGGAGAGTGTGTTAGCTACCGCCATTCATAAGCTGAATCAGGTACCTATTGCTTGGCTGCTGGGTGGAAGCTGCAGCTTGCTTCTGCAGGATGTAACATTGGACAAGCCGCCGAGAGATATCGATATATATACCGATGCAGGGGGCGTACAGTCATTGCATGAGTCGCTGGCTTTTATGGCCGTGGATGCTCCCCGATTAGACCAAGAGGGGATATATTCTTCGATTCTGAGCCACTATGAAATAGAGAAAGTTCCGATTGAACTGGTAGGCGGATTTGAAGTGAATTCAAACGGGTCCTCCTACTGTGTTGAGATCGATCCATTGCTGTATCCTGCAGCACCAGAGAGTCATATACAGGGCGTCACGGTACGACTGATGCCGTTATCCCATGAACTGGTGTTTAATGTGCTTCGGGATCGACCCGATCGGTACAATGCCATTGCAGAGGCGATCCTGAGGGACATGGACCAACATATGCCGCTGCTTCAGCAGCTGTTAAGCCGGAACCGTTTGAGCGTGGAACATCGGACGGTGTTGAACCGATTAATCGGACTACAGCCATAACTGGCGAATAGGGCCGGCAGCATGGAAGAATGTGTACATAAGAAAAGGAGCGCGTTTACCGTTGGACTACGAGGTGTTATTTCTGCCGGATCAAAAGAAGGTCAAGGTTCGTCCGAACACGAATGTACTGGATGCCTCCCGCCGGGCCGGCGTGCGTATTCCTACCCGTTGCGGAGGCAAAGCCGGTTGTTTGATGTGCAAAATCATAGTTCCGAGCGAGGAACGAGATCATTGCTCTGCTCCGGAGCCCAAGGAAATCAGGAAGCTGGGGACATCGATGATGGAACAAGGCTACCGGCTATCCTGCCAGACGAGAATCACGAATCATATCAAGGTAATGATTCCCGAGGACCCGCTCAAAGCTGCGATACGCAAACAGCTCGAAGCAGCGAGAAACCGGGAGTCCGATGACTTTATTTAAAGCGAAGGATGATGTTAGTTGAGTATGATCACTTGGATGACCCAAGCGGCAGGCCGTTCGAAGCGGATGTCTACCGTCTTAATCCTGGTGCTGTTTCCGATGTTGCTGACAGGTTGTCTTTATCCTGACGAGAAATTGCAGGAGAACAAGGTTTCATATAGGGAAAGTGTCAAACGGATACAATCGGCTGTAGATGATTTTTATAAAGAACAGGGAATCTTGCCGATGATTACGGCAGGTCCGGAAATTCCGCGGTATGAGAAATACCGGGTCGATTTGGATCAGCTGAAGAACCGGGGATACATCGACCAAATTCCGGATACGGCATTTGAGAAGGGCGGCAGTGGCTATTTTCTCATTATTAATGAGGAAACCGAGCCAACCGTGAAGGTTATGGACTTGACCACGGCCCAGAAGGTGAATGACGTTCAGAGAGCCGTGAATTTGTACAAAATGGCGCATGACAACGCTCTTCCTGCAGGGGAAGCCCTGTACCCGGGATATACGGCAGTGGACCTGTCCAAGACCGATGCCAAATCCCTTTCATTACTGAGTGTATACTCGGGTCAGGAGATGACCTTCATGATGGATGAAGAGGGAACGGTATACGCCGATTATGCATTCGATATTATGCAGGCTATCCAGAAGAACGGTTCCGATCCTCAAGAAGGTGAGGATTTACGGGTGTTCCTGGAGAAGGAATCCTATTATGTCCCCGTAAAATCCGTACCTTATATATGGAAGGATGGGCAGCCCGTTGCTCAGCCGCTATCCTAAACCTATACCCGCCGTGATCGGCGGGTATTTTTGTTGAACCTACATGGTTACCGATAACTGGTGAGGATAGGGGATTCGGAAGCCATGAAGCGGACCTGTATTTTTTTCTTGAGACCCTTCTTCGATAGATTTTTTAAAAATGGTTGAATCTATTTGGAATATCTATTAAAGTGCGCGCATATTCATAATCTGAAAGAGTAGTGCGGGCAAGAGCCGGTTGCCCACATCATGAGGCATACGAAAACGTCTGAAGGCGCACAGCATGAAGACAAACCGCGCCCTTAGCGGTAGTTGTTTTTAACGGTATTCGAGGGCAGTGTCTAGTTGGTTTAGGCCTATTCGATATCCTTAAAAAAAACTGGACGGACTTTAAGGGGCAACCGTCATATTTTTGAACCCGGTACATATGATGTTACTAGTCCAAATGCATGTACGAGTTACGCCGCTTTGCCGTTTCCATCAAAACTCATGGAATACCGGCGGCGGGATGCTGGCGACATTGTAAAGGCTGCTCATCTGTTGCAATGGCTTTGGCTATGAGTGGAACACGAAGCGGATGCTCTTAAAGCATTTTTCCTTCGGAGTAATTTGAGGAGGGGATCTCTTTTGGAAAAAGTGGACATTTTTAAGGACATTGCCGAACGGACCGGAGGGGACATTTACTTAGGTGTTGTCGGTGCCGTCCGTACGGGAAAATCAACCTTCATCAAGCGGTTTATGGAGACGGTTGTTCTCCCGAACATTACGAACGAGGCGGATCGAGTAAGAGCTGTCGATGAGCTGCCTCAAAGTGCTGCTGGGAAAACAATCATGACAACCGAGCCGAAATTCGTGCCGAACAACGCGGTACAGATCAAAGTTACGGAAGGTCTTGAGGTCAACGTCAGATTGGTGGATTGTGTAGGTTATGCCGTTGAAGGCGCTAAGGGCTACGAGGATGAGAATGGCCCGAGAATGATCTCGACGCCATGGTTCGAAGAACCGATTCCGTTCCAGGAAGCGGCTGAAATCGGAACGCGCAAAGTTATTCAGGAGCACTCCACGCTTGGCGTCGTCGTCACGACAGACGGAAGCATTGCGGAAATTCCGCGGAGCTCTTATGTTGAGGCTGAGGAGCGCGTTATCGAGGAACTGAAGGAAGTCGGCAAGCCATTCGTGGTGGTCATTAACTCGACGCGTCCACGCAGTGAAGAAGCGCTTCAGCTGCGCAATGAGCTGGCAGAGAAATACGACATTCCGGTGATGACACTGAGTGCGGCCACGATGACCGAAGATGATGTAACCGGTGTTCTTCGTGAAGTATTGTATGAGTTCCCCGTGCATGAAGTGAACGTTAATCTTCCTAGCTGGGTTATGGTGCTTAACGAGAACCACTGGCTGCGCAGCAACTATGAGAACTCGGTCAGAGATACCGTGAAAGATATCCGCCGTCTGCGTGACGTGGACCGGGTGGTCAGCCAGTTCATGGAGTATGACTTCATCAACCATGCCGGACTTAGCGGCATGAATATGGGGCAGGGCGTTGCCGAGATCGATCTCTTTGCACCTGACGAACTGTATGACCGGATCCTGATGGAGGTTGTGGGTGTCGAGATTCGCGGTAAAGATCATTTGCTGCAGCTAATGCAGGAGTTCTCTCATGCCAAACGGGAATACGACCGCTTCGCTGAAGCGCTTGAAATGGTTAAAACGACAGGTTACGGTATTGCTGCTCCTTCCCTGGCTGAGATGGCGTTGGATGAGCCTGAGCTTATCCGTCAAGGCACCCGCTTCGGGGTAAGATTGAAAGCGACCGCGCCTTCCATCCATATGATTCGGGTCGACGTGGAATCCGAGTTCTCGCCGATTATCGGCACAGAGAAGCAAAGCGAAGAGCTTGTGCGCTACCTGATGCAGGATTTCGAGAACGATCCGATCAAGATTTGGGAATCCGATATATTCGGACGCTCGCTGCACTCGATCGTCCGTGAAGGAATTCAAGGCAAAATCGCAATGATGCCTGACAATGCGAGATATAAATTGCAAGAAACTTTGGGTCGGATCATCAACGAAGGTTCCGGCGGTTTGATCGCGATCATTCTTTAAGTGAGTATAGCTAAGGTGTTGAATACGCAGTCGCTAACGGGTCTAAAGTCCCGATTAGCGGCTGTTTTTCGTGTTTTCTTTGGTAGTGCAGAGCAAAACGCTTGAAATTATGAGATGGCTGTATTACTATAAATTTGTTCCGCGTCATGCATTCTAAACGCGAGATAGGGGTAAAATACCCGATTGCACGTATAATTTGCGGTAAAACGGAAACAGTGAATAGCAAGTGGAGCACATTCCTTGTTAGGGAGGTGAAAGAATGAATAAATCGGATCTGATTACACAAGTAGCTGAATCTACTGAGCTTTCCAAGAAGGATGCAACTAAAGCGGTTGATGCCGTTTTCGATGCAATCTCCGAAGCGTTGCAAAGTGGAGACAAAGTACAGCTGGTCGGCTTTGGCAACTTCGAGGTTCGCGAGCGTTCCGCACGGAAAGGCCGCAACCCGCAAACAGGTGAAGAAATCGAAATCCCTGCGAGCAAAATTCCTGCATTTAAACCTGGTAAAGCGCTCAAAGACGGAATCAAATAAAGATTTCTACATATTACCTAAGAGCACAGGTCGTGAATTCGTTCACGGCCTTTTCTTTTAGCTTACGGTGAGGAGGTCTGAACAATGGAGAACGTTCAAAACGGGGATTATTTTATCGTCAAGGCGCTGGACCATGGCGTGCAGGTGATCGGCCTTACCCGCGGTCAGGACACCCGGTTTCATCATACCGAGAAGCTGGATAAAGGCGAGGTCATCATCGCCCAATTCACGGATCATACGTCTGCGGTTAAAATACGCGGCAAAGCTGAGGTCATGACCAAGCATGGGAAGATTGAATCCGGCATTTGAATAGGATTACCATCTTGGCAAAGCCCCACCAAATTGGTGGGGCTTTTTTATGTTTGATGTTTCTTTACATGGATTATGTGTTAACCCATTGTTAAAGGTACCCTTGTTGGATTCGCGAACGTTGTATATACTAGCGGGAATGAATAAAAATACGAGAGGATGTTTGAAAAAATCATGGCAAAACAACTCAGAGAGGGACAATATGTGGTAGTCCCTGAAAATCCGGTATCCATGTTTCTGTTCAGCAGTACCCGCTCCGGCTGGATTTGGCTGCTTGTGAGGCTGTATCTCGGTTATGCCTGGTTAACGTCGGGGCTGAAAAAGCTGACGGCGGAAGCCTGGACGGGAAGCGAAGCCGGAGCGGCCATTCAGGGCTTCGTCGGGGGAGCGCTGGCTAAGGCAGAAGAGGGGAAGGACGTCACCGGATGGTATGCTTCTTTTCTCGAAGGGTTTGTGCTTCCCAACGCCAAGCTGTTTTCGTATATGGTGGCCTTCGGCGAGGTCTTGGTCGGACTCGGGCTGATCTTGGGTCTGCTGACGGGGATTGCCGCGTTTTTCGGCGGATTAATGAATGCCAGCTTTTTATTCGCAGGCACGGTAAGCTCCAATCCATTATTGTTTATATTGGCCACATGGCTGGTCATGGCCTGGAAAGTGGCGGGCTGGTATGGTCTGGACCGCTGGGCGCTGCCGCTGCTCGGTACGCCTTGGAGTCGCAGGCGCAAGGATCAGAACATCCCGGAATAAATTGGTTCTCGCTCCAGAAGTAACATTCGTCACTTTTGCAAACGCGTTTGTCAAGTACAATTCCAACAGACCGCGGCCATGAAATCCTTTAATCTGAAATCAGATCAATTGGATAAAGGATGATGGTCATGGGAATCCGAGCTTTTTTTAAACTGGTGGAAATTCAGACGAAGGTAGCCAGCATGATTCCGTTCCTGTTCGGAACTTTGTATGCATTGTTTCGTTTTCAGCAGTTCGACGGGTATCATTTTGCCCTGATGCTCGCGTCGTTGCTCTCGTTTGATATGGCAACAACGGCGATCAATAACTATTACGATTACAAAAAAGCGATTAAAAAGAACGGGTTCGGTTACGAGCAGCACAATGCCATTGTACGTTATAACCTTAAGGAGCCTGCGGTTGTGTCCGTCATCATCGTGCTGCTCTTGACAGCCGTTGGTGCAGGGATCGCGCTTTTCCTGTCTACGGGCTGGTTGATCCTGCTGCTGGGCGGATTGTCTTTTGCCGTAGGGATATTATACTCGTTTGGACCGATTCCGATCTCGCGGATGCCGCTGGGCGAGCTGTTCTCCGGATTGTTTATGGGATTTGTCATTATATTTATTTCGGCTTGGATCCACGCGGAGGACAGCCATCTGGCGGTTCTGGACCTGCACGGCAGCGTTCTGTCCCTTCAGGTGAACCTTCCTGAGGTACTGCTGCTGCTGGTGGTATCGCTGCCGGCCATACTTGGGATTGCCAACATCATGCTGGCCAATAACATCTGCGACATGGATGAGGATATGGAGAACAAGCGGTATACGCTGCCCGTATATATAGGATTCAGGCCTTCTCTAAAGCTGTTCCGAATTCTGTATTGCCTTGCTTATCTGGACCTGGCGGCCCTTCTCCTGATGAAGGTGCACCCCGTGTTAGTTCTTCTGGTGTTCGTCACGCTTGCTCCGGTTTATAAAAAAAGCGCCGTATTCACAGCCCATCCATCCAAAGAGAAAACATTTGCAATCGCGGTGCAAAATTTCGTGTTCATGAATCTGGCGAGGATCGCCGCGCTGGGGGTGGCAGTGGCGTGGACTTCTCAATCGTTCTTCTAAACCGAATAAGGCTCGTTTTACCTGAAGCAGGCATAGCCTGCTTTTTTTCTTTATACAATGAGGTATGGACTAATGAGGTGCGGAAGAAACTAGGAATAGAGGAGGTTTAGGACATGAAGCACTGGCGATCCGTACGAGCCGTACTCCTGCCCGCGGCGATTGCATGTATCATGCTCGCACTGTTATTGGGGCTTCAATCGCAAGCCCGTTATAAGGTCGGCGCTGTGACAGCGGCGATACCCTATCACAGCCGGGAATTAAGCGATGCCGGATTAGTGGACTCCCTAATGAATCTTCCTCTTCACTTGAAAATAAGCCGGGCAGATTATGATGAAGGCGCGCTAACGCTGGATATCAAATTGAGCGATCCCTCGGAGACGGCCGCCGAGGTTTATGAGGATATCGCCAGCATTATGTCCTTTACGTTCGAAGGAACGGATAATGTGCAGCAGCTGTATCTAAGAGTGGTAGCCATCGATCGTTGGGGAGGGAAGCGGTATATGCTGCTGGCTTCGAATATGAATAAGGATGCCTGGGACTCACGCTATGCGGAAGCTCTGACCCAGCTCGAGAACGGCGATGTTCCGCCATCCATTGCAGCCGCTCTTAACCTAACATTTACGAATCTTTGGCTTAAGCAGTTCAGCAGCCCCTGAAAGGGGTAAAATAGTAGATGACAGGGCATGTACGCGCCTTGAACATGTGTTATAATAGATTGGATTGTGGGCTCAATTGGACAAAAGAACATCAAGTGCACGGAGGCTGAGAATGAAACCGTATCGCGTACCAGAACTGGCAGAGAAATATTTAAATTATGATATGATTCAGAACCACACGGAACTTCCGAATTTTCCGGATGCCCGTGTTCATTTGCTATACATATTTTTAAAGGATTCGGGACGAAATCTTGCCGGACATGAAGAATTGTACGCACTGGTTACCTCACTGGTTCAGGTGGGACTCGATACGCATGAGAGCATCGACGTTACGGAGGGCAATCAAGGAGAGGCGATGATGCGATCCCGGCAGTTAAAAGTGCTCGCAGGGGATTATTTCAGCAGCCGTTTTTATCAACTCCTTGCCTTAAAGGGCGAAATTGCTGTCATCTCGCTTCTTAGCAAGGCTGTTAGCGAAGTTAACGTGATGAAGATGAGATTATACGGCAAAATGAAACAAACGCTGCTGCCTTCTGAAGAATATCTACGGCTAACGGTACAGCTGAATATGCAGCTGTTTCTTTCTTTTACTCCGCTGCTTGAGAAGTCCGTACAAGAAACATGGGAGAAGCTGCTCAAGGAAATTACGGAATGTGAGACGCTTGTTCAGGAGATGGAACGCTGTGCTACGCCTGAAATCGGCAGATGCGGATACGTGTACTGGCATCTGATCGAGTCGGGGAGCGACGAGGAACGGAAAATGCTGGTAGGCAAGAAGACGGATATGAAGGACTGGAGGAAGCTGATCCTGAAGCACAAGGTTTCGGAGAAGCTGCTGGACAAGCTGCGCGAGTCCGTTCATGCCGTACAGCTGCTGCTGGCAAGCCGTGTAGGAGAAAGCCCGTACGCTTGTATGCTGGACCCGTTCCTGAAACGGCTAAGCACGTACCGGTCCGTCGTAAGTGAAGGGTAGGGGGATGCTGTGGATAATCAAACAACCAAGTTAGACATGAGCAAGCATGACGGCAAAAATCCGAAAGAGCAATACGTACATTCCGTCTTTGAAAGCATTTCGGGAAAATATGATATTATGAATGACATTCTCAGCTTTCGAAGACATAAAGCCTGGCGCAAGTTTACGATGAAGAAGATGAATATGCGTCGCGGCGATACGGCCATCGATCTGTGCTGCGGTACTTGCGACTGGACGATCAGTATGGCACAGGCAAGTGAATCCGGACACATAGTTGGACTCGATTTCAGTGAGGGGATGCTGAATGTCGGCCGGGGGAAGGTTGCCAAACAGGGGCTGGACCAACAGATAGATCTGGTTCAGGGGAATGCCATGAGCCTGCCGTTCGAAGACAATCAGTTCGATTACGCGACGATCGGTTTCGGTCTTCGCAATGTGCCGGATTACATGCAGGTTCTGCATGAGATGAAACGCGTGGTTAAGCCTGGCGGGATGGTTGTATGTTTGGAACTGTCCAAGCCGACTTGGCAGCCGTTCAAAGGCATTTATTATTTCTACTTTCAACAAGTGCTGCCTCGGATGGGGAAACTGGTAGCCAAGCGTTACGAGCAGTATAAGTGGCTGCCGGAATCGCTGGCTTTGTTCCCAGGACGAGAGGAGCTTGCCGAAGCTTTCCGTCAGACCGGACTTAAACAGGTTCAGGCCTATCCCTTGACTGGTGGCATAGCAGCCTTACATATTGGGATCAAGGAGAATCTGGATGTTTAAGAAAATAGGAACTTATCTTGAAATGATTAAAGTGGAGCATACACTGTTTGCTCTACCTTTCGCTTTTATGGGGGCGATTCTAGGATCGGCCGTTGTGTTTGACCGTTTACCATCCTGGGGAGATATCGGCTGGATCTTTCTTGCCATGTTCGGTGCACGCAGCGCTGCCTTCGGATTGAATCGGCTCACGGACCAGCATATCGATGCCAAGAACCCCCGCACCGCAAATCGGGCCATTCCGGCAGGACTGCTGAAACCGCTGGAAGTTATCTTATTCATTATTCTGTCTTTCGCGGTATTTTTCTGGGCCACTTACATGCTGGATCCGTTTGCTTTCCGTTTGCTGCCTATCGCTATTTTTATGCTTATTATTTATTCATATACCAAACGGTTTACTTGGCTTTGTCATCTGGTGCTCGGGCTTACAACAGCATTGGCTCCGCTTGGCGGATGGGTTGCGGTAACCGGTCAAATCGACTGGAAGGCCATTGTGTTCTATATCGCGCTTGCGTTTTGGACAGCCGGATTTGATATTGTTTACGCTTGCCAGGATGAGAAGTTTGATGCCAAAGAAAGGCTGTACTCGATTCCATCCCGGTTCGGTTTGCATAAAGCGTTGTGGTTCGCCCGCGGCTTTCACGTAGTAACAGCCATCGGTTTTATCGTTCTTTTCTTTGTCACACCGGTTGGCTGGTGGTATCTGATCGGCATGATCATCGCCTGCGGAATTTTGTTCTATCAGCATTACATCTTGTCGCCGAACGATATGAGCCGTCTGCAAACCGCCTTTTTTACGATGAACAGCACACTGAGCATCATCCTGTTTGTATTCACTCTGATTGATTTGGTGGTGCGGTATATCTGATGAAATCCATGCGCAGAAAAAGCTGGGTTGTCGGTATTACGGGAGCCAGCGGCAGCATATACGGTGTTCGCCTCACCGAGAGCCTGCTCTCGCTGGGCTTTGATGTGCATTTGATCATTTCCAATGCGGGCTGGCGTGTCCTGAAGGAGGAAATGGGCTTTCAGGCGGGCAACCGCGAAGAAGTGCTGGCCGAGAAATTCGGCGGATACGAGGGGAGTGTGATGTACCATCCGATCTCTGACATCGGGGCTACGATAGCCAGTGGATCTTTCCTGGTGGAGGGCATGATCATTATGCCATGCTCCATGGGGACATTATCCTCGGTGGCACACGGCTCTTCCGACAATCTGATGGGACGCGCCGCGGATGTGATGCTGAAAGAAGGCCGTCCTCTGGTGCTTGTCCCGAGAGAAACGCCTCTGCATGCGATTCACCTGGAGAACATGCTGGCGCTGGCCAAGCTTGGCGTGAAAATCATTCCCGCGATGCCTGCGTTCTATTACGGACCGAAGACCATTGATGATATCGTGAATTTTCTGGTCGGCAAGGTATTGGACAGCTTACGCATTGAACATCAATTGTATACAAGATGGGGTGACTAGCAGGCCGGAGTGTATCGGGGAGTTAGCGGCTGCTGCAATTCTGCTTGACGAACCTGTGCTACGATTTTGGCGAACGACAACAGGAAGGGGTACGCTTATATTTCAAGTTCGTGGATGAACTTGGCCTGCTAAGATTGCAAGGTAGTGCCGGAGTTATGGAAAGAGAATCTAAGCATACGGGTGAAAAGATGAAACGATTTGACATATTCGGAACATTAAAAAAAGATATGGACGTTATCGAGAAGGAACTCTATCTCAGTGTCGAAGGCGACAGCCCCGAGCTGACAGAGACTTCTTTGCATCTGCTCCGAGCAGGGGGCAAGCGACTCCGTCCTGTTTTTGTGCTGATGGGCGGTAAGTTCGGCGACTATGACATTGACAAGCTGAAGCATGTGGCCGTGCCGCTCGAGATGATTCACAGCGCATCACTCGTTCACGATGACGTGATCGATGATGCGGACACGCGGCGCGGTAAGCCAACGGTAAAGGCGAAATGGGACAACCGGATTGCCATGTATACCGGCGACTATATTTACGGCAAGGCGCTGGAGTTGACGACCCACCTGAAGCAGCCAGAGATTCATCAAATTCTCGCCAAGGCCATGGTCGAGATGTCCATCGGCGAAATGGAGCAGATTCGTGATTTCTTTAATACCGATCAGGACGTCAGAAGGTACCTTCTTCGCATTCGCCGCAAGACGTCACTCTTGATCGCCGTCAGCTGCCAGCTCGGAGCACTGGCTGCGGATGCGGACCGCAAGGTCGCAAACGGTCTGTATCGATTCGGATATAACGTCGGCATGGCCTTTCAGATTCAGGACGATCTTCTGGATCTGTGCGGGACAGAGAAGCAGATTGGCAAGCCGCCGGGGAGTGATATGAGGCAGGGGAATATTACGCTGCCCGTTATATTTGCTCTCGAAGATAGCAAACGGAGGGAGCCGCTGCTGCAAGCGCTGGATCGGATTCATGCAATGAATGGCCAGTGTGATGTGACGGACGCCGTGGAGCTTGTAACCTCAAGCGATGGTATATCGAGATCTGAGGCGTTGGCTGATCGGTATATCCGTAAAGCATTGGCCGCATTGGATACTTTGCCTGACATCAAGACCAAAAAACAGCTTAGAGATATCGCAAATTTTATTACGAAGCGGTCATATTAGCCTTAACCATGAGGTTGCTTTCTGTTAAAATACGGGTACAAACATGTAACATCACCTGAGCATGGAATGATTGTTCAATATCCTAGAATGAGGGGAAGCGTGATGAGGCCAATGGAACGTACTTTTTTAATGATTAAACCCGATGGTGTACAGCGTGGGCTGATCGGCCGAATCGTCGGCCGTTTGGAGGATAAAGGATTCAAGCTGGTTGCAGGCAAGTTCCTGCAGATTTCAGACGAGCAGGCCAAGCGCCATTATGCGGAACATGAAGGCAAAGATTTTTTTGAGAACCTGGTTGGGTTTATCACGTCCGGACCGGTGTTTGCGATGGTTTGGGAAGGGGACGACATCATTGCTTTGTCCCGCCAGGTGATCGGCAAAACGAATGTGAAGGATGCGCTGCCCGGGACGATCCGGGGGGATTTTTCAGCCCATACGCCCCACAATCTGATTCATGGATCGGATTCACCGGAGAGCGCCCAACGCGAAATTGCCAATTTTTTTGAAGAGAAGGAATTAGTTGAATATAACAAGACGCTGTCCCCTTGGCTGTAAGCTAAGGAAGCGGAATAATCTGATTAAACAGGATGATACGATGACGGAACATGAACCTGTGCTGGATGATCCGGATTATATCGGCTTTGTTCGCAGTATCGAACGAAGCACGGGGATCAATCTGGCTGATTATAAAGAGGCCCAGATGAAGCGAAGGCTGACAACGCTGCGTATGAAGAAGGGGTTTGAAACCTTCTCGGCCTTCTATGACGCCATGATGAAGGACAAGCCATTATTTCATGAGTTTTTGGACCGGATGACAATTAACGTCTCGGAGTTTTGGCGCAATCCCAACCGGTGGGAAGTTCTCCGTGACAAAATATTGCCAGAGATATCCCGGCAGAATCCCGGGGTATTGAAAATATGGAGCGCCGCCTGCTCCACGGGTGAGGAGCCATATACGCTTGCCATGATACTGTCCGAACAGAAGATGCTGGGCCGTGCGCGAATCGCGGCGACGGATATTGATGATGGGGCATTACATAAAGCGAAGGAAGGCCTATATGTCGAGAGGTCATTGAAGGATGTGCCTCCGGATGTAGCCGCCCGCTATTTTAAGGAAGAGGGCTCGGTGTATCGCTTCAGTGAGCATTTGAAGAAGGAAGTCACCTTTCATAAGCAGAATCTGCTGACGGACCGGTTTGAGACTGGATATGATCTGATTGTTTGCCGAAACGTGATGATTTATTTCACGGAAGGGGCCAAGCATAAGCTGTACCAGAAGTTTGCGTCAAGCTTGAAGCCAGGCGGATTTTTGTTTGTGGGCAGCACGGAACAAATCTTTAATCCGGGACAATATGGCCTGGAGAGCAACGAAACCTTTTTCTACCGTAAAATTCAATAGAGACAGCTGTCAATCACGCAAAAGCGCTTTTCAATCCGTAGGATGAGAGGCGCTTTTGCTTGTCTTGCGACATTCTTGTCAAAGCGGTGGACCTATACTATAATGAGCAGAAGATATTTACGGAGTTTAGCGGTTTAACGCTTAAAAGTTTAAAGGGGGAAAAGCATCATGAGCTTACGCTTTTTAACTGCTGGGGAAACACACGGTCCTCAGTTGACAACCATAATCGAAGGACTTCCAAGTAATTTGGAGCTTGATTTCGAAGCATTGAACTTTCAGCTTCATCGGAGACAGAAGGGGTATGGCCGGGGGCGCCGCATGCAGATCGAGAAGGATACCGCGCAAATCCTTGGGGGCGTGCGTCACGGATATACAACCGGTGCGCCAATCGCCTTGGTCGTGCAGAATAACGACTGGAAGCATTGGCAGAACATTATGAACGTGGAGCCGATTGAAGGTAGCGACGAGGTGAAAAGACGGGTGCACCGCCCAAGACCGGGGCATGCCGACTTGAACGGCGGTTTGAAGTACAACCTGAAGGATCTGCGTAATGTGCTGGAACGCTCCAGTGCCCGTGAAACCACGGTTCGTGTAGCGGTTGGCGCTATCGCGAGACAATTCCTGGCACAATTCGGCGTTAAAGTGGCTGGCCAGGTCATCCGGATCGGCGAGATCGAAGCTCCCCCGCACAATCTTTCGATGGATGAGCTGATCGAGCGTACGGAAGCCTCCTCGGTTCGCGTGGTGGACGAAGAGACCGAGAAGAAAATGGAAGCCTACATAGACCAGATTAAAAAAGAAGGCGACTCCATCGGCGGCATCGTGGAATGCATCATCGAAGGAGTGCCGGTTGGACTGGGCAGCCATGTCCAATATGACCGCAAGCTGGATGGCCGCATCGCACAGGGCGTGATGTCGATTAATGCCTTTAAGGGCGTGGAGGTCGGAATCGGATTTGAAGCAGGCCAATTGCCCGGTTCCCAGGTGCATGACGAGATTATGTACAGTGCAGAGCGCGGGTATCACCGCGCAACCAATCGCCTGGGCGGATTTGAAGGCGGGATGACCAACGGCATGCCGATCGTCGTTCGCGGCGTCATGAAGCCGATTCCAACGCTGTACAAGCCGCTTCAAAGCGTGGATATCGATACGAAGGAAGCTTTCACGGCTCAGGTTGAACGCTCGGATGCCTGTGCGGTTCCGGCAGCCAGCGTTGTCATGGAGCATGTTGTTACCTGGGAGGTAGCAAAGGCGTTTCTTGAGAAGTTTGGCGGTGATTCGATGGAAGAGATTCATGCGAATTACCAGAGCTACCTGAAGCAGCTGGAGAACTACTAATATGAGAACACTTCAGGTGGAACTGGGAGAGCGTTCATATCCGATTTATATCGGAGCTGGGATTTTGGATACCATCGGTGAGCTGATCGCGAAGCATGGGATTACAAGGAAGAGCCCACATTTGATCGTTACGGATGATAAAGTGGCACCTCATTATTTGTCGCAAGTGGAGGAGTTGTTAAAATCGGAAGGATACACGGTTATTTCCCATATTGTCCCTTCCGGTGAATCCTCCAAGTCGCTTCAAGTCTATGAAGAGGTAATGACTACAGCTATTAACGGCAAGCTGGACCGCAGCTCGGCAGTATTCGCGCTGGGTGGAGGCGTTGTAGGTGATCTGGCCGGATTCGTCGCGGCAACGTACATGCGCGGCGTGACGTTTGTTCAGATCCCGACCACCATTCTGGCCCATGACAGCAGCGTCGGCGGCAAAGTGGCGGTCAACCATCCGTTAGCCAAAAATATGATCGGTGCGTTCCATCAACCCGTTATGGTCGTTTATGATGTGAATACGCTGATGTCACTGCCTCCGCGTGAGGTATCCTCAGGTCTTGCGGAAATGGTGAAGCATGGTTTGATCATGGACCGTGATTTTGCTTATTGGTGCCGGGAGAATGGTCAGAAGCTGCTGAGCCTGGATCCCGATACGTTGATATATGGCCTGGAGCGCGGCTGCGCGATCAAAGCGGACGTGGTTTCCCAGGACGAGCGGGAAGGCGGTTTGCGTGCCATCCTTAATCTGGGTCATACCATCGGTCATGCCATTGAAGCCGTTGGCGGCTACGGACGCTTTTTGCACGGTGAGGCGATTGCAATCGGAATGGCCGGTTCGGCCCGCCTTGCCGAAAAGCTCGGCAGACCATCGGATCTGCACGACGAGACAGTGAGCATGTTGAAGGCGGTCAATCTGCCGGTAACCTTGCCGGGTGACGTCTCGGTTGAGCGAATTATGGACGCTATGCAGCACGATAAAAAGTTCGCCGAGGGGAATATGGTATTTATCGTACCGGAATCCATCGGCACCGTCAGCATCGTTAAGGATGTACCGGTAGAAGCTGTTCGATCCGTGGTTGAACAGTTGAAGGGAGAGGGATAGTTCATGATGAATCGGGGAATCCGGGGGGCGACAACCGTCACCCGCAACGATGAGCAGGAGATTGTACAGGAAACGCTGCGGCTGCTTGAAGAGATGGTGAGACGAAACGAGCTTCAGCCGGAGTATATCAGCAACATATGGATTACGATGACACAGGATCTGGATGCGACATTTCCGGCGAAAGCGATACGTCAGCTGGAGGGCTGGGATCTCGTCCCTTTAATGTGTTCGGTTGAAATACCGGTTCAAGGCAGTCTGCCGCGCTGCATCCGGTTTATGGTGCAGGTCAATACGGATAAAAGCCAGAGCGAGATTAAGCATGTGTATTTGAACGAAGCCAAGCGGCTGCGTCCGGATTTATCAGGCTCCAACGCTTGATGTAGAAATTTAGGGTTGCAGTAACACGGCATCATCCTGTATAGTGATATCAGAATAGCTGAGTAGAGTTAGGTTTTACAGATGAGTTGAGTTGAGAAGAGCTGAGGCATTTTAGGTAATAACATAATCGGGATTAAGGATGAACTTGATTTCATGATGAATAGTACAGCATGTTCGTACGGCTGGTTACAAGCCTATTTCTTGTATCCGTCTTTGGAACAATAGCCGCTGTAGTTCGTCGTTGAATGGGTTGGAATTCCTTGACCGCGCTCTTTTTTTCATAGACTTTTTCTGAACATTAACCTCTACTTCGGTAGAGGTTTTTTTGTTGTATATCATCAATTAAGGAGGGATTGACATGGCGAATCCATCAATGGAGCAAGTGGTGGCTATGGCAGGTGAATATAACCTGATTCCGGTAGCGATCAGACTGTTAGCCGACATGGAAACCCCGATTCGCATTTTTCAGCGGTATGCGGAGCGGAAACGGGCATTTTTACTTGAAAGCGTTGAGGGTGGAGTACAGTGGGCGCGGTATTCGTTTATCGGAACAGACCCCTTCTTAATGATCACGGGCAAAAAAGGCAAGATCGAAATTGAAAGGAACGGAGAGCGTTCCCTGCTGGAAGGAAAACCTGTCGAGGAGTTAAAGGCGCTGCTGCGGACGTACCGCAGCCCGCAGCTGAAGGAGATGCCTCCTTTTACCGGAGGGGCTATCGGATTTTTCGGATATGACCTGCTCCAATATTATGAGAAGCTTCCGCCACATGCGATGGACGATCTCGGAATGGATGATATCCGGTTCATGTTTTGCGATCAAGTCATTGTCTTCGACCATGTGAAGCAGCAGATCATGCTGGTGGGCAACGTGCACGTGAAACCTGGAGATTCGGACGATACCATCCGTCAGACCTACATGGAGGTATGCCGTGCCCTGGAAGCGGCGGCCGAGCAGCTGCAAGAACAGGGACCGCGGGAGAACGTGAACTCCAGAGGCATTCCGGCTGATGTTGATATGGGTGACATTAAATCCAATATGACAAAAGAGAAGTACCTTTCCAACGTGGATCAAGCGAAGGAATACATTCGCGCAGGTGACATTTTTCAGGTGGTATTGTCCCAGCGCTTTCACATTGAGACCGAAGTATCGCCGCTTCACGTCTACCGGGTGCTGAGAACGCTGAATCCTTCGCCGTATATGTATTATCTCAAAATGGACGACGACATTATCGTAGGAACCTCGCCGGAAGCTCTGGTGAAGGTAGATGGACGAAGATTGGAAACAAGACCGATTGCAGGCACCAGACCTAGGGGCCGTGATGAGGCCGAAGACCAGGCGCTGGCTGATGATCTGCTGCAGGACGAGAAGGAACGCGCCGAGCATTTGATGCTGGTGGATCTGGGCCGCAATGACCTAGGCCGTGTGTCAGAGTTCGGCACGGTGAAGTGCGACACGTTCATGGAGATTGAAAAATACTCCCACGTGATGCATATGGTATCCAGCGTTTCCGGTCAGCTGAGCAAGGATAAGGATTTCTTCGATGCTTTTCTGTCCTGCTTGCCGGCAGGAACGGTATCCGGTGCTCCGAAACTAAGGGCAATGGAGATCATTGCCGAGTTGGAGCGGGAGGCCAGAGGCGCATATGCGGGGGCCATCGGTTATCTGGGCTTTGGCGGCAACATGGATTCCTGCATTACGATCCGTACGATCATTTTTCGTCATGGCAAAGCTTACGTCCAGGCGGGGGCTGGCATCGTATGGGACTCGGTACCGGAGAAGGAATATGAAGAAACCGTCAACAAAGCCAAGGGGATGCTGAAGGCGATCCGCGTCGCGGAAGCGATGTTCCCGTCCAGCACGGGTGCTAACGATTTAATTAATCAGGATTACCTGTACCAATACACACCTTAAACCGAAGGAGGAGAACGTAATGAACGTCATGGAAACGATGCAATCCAGCCTTACGAAGCTGATTCAAGGTCAAGATCTGAGCCGGGAGGAAGCGCGCGGGGTCATGCAGTCCATTATGGAAGGCCAGGCAACCCATTCTCAAATCGGGGCGCTGCTTACGGCCTTGAGAATGAAGGGGGAGACGGTCGAAGAGATCACCGGCTTTGCCGAGGCGATGCGTGGTGCGGGCGGGCGCGTCGTTACCGAGCGAAACCAGCTGCTGGATACATGCGGCACCGGTGGATCCGGCATTCATAAATTTAACATTTCTACCGTATCCGCCATTATCTCCTCCTCGGTTTCGGTCAGAGTGGCCAAACACGGCAACCGCTCGGCATCGGGACGGGCGGGCAGTGCCGATGTGCTGGAGGCTCTGGGCGTCAATATTCACTTGACGGCAGAGCAAGCGACAGCCTGTCTGAACGATATCGGCATCTGTTTCCTATTTGCCCAAATCTATCATCCATCGATGAAATATGCGGCTGCTCCTCGCAAAGAGCTCGGGGTTCGAACCGTATTTAACATGCTGGGGCCTTTGACAAACCCGGCGGGGGCAGATCGGCAGATGCTCGGGATCTACGATATGAACAAAACGGAAACCATCGCGCAGGTGCTCAAAGAGCTTGGCTTGAAGCGGGCCATGGTGGTAACCAGCCATGACGGTTTGGATGAAATCAGCATCTCTGCGCCTACTCGAGTATCCGAGCTCCGCGGCGGAGAAGTCCGAACGTATGATATTCATCCGCATGATCTGGGACTGTCGGTTCATCCGATGAGCGATATTCTGGGTGGCGATGCAAAAGAGAACGCGGCCATCATCGGATCGGTGCTGCGTGGTGAGCGCAGTGCTTATCGGGATATCGTGCTTGCCAATGCCGGTGCCTGCATCTATGTGTCCGGGCTTGCGGATAGTTTGGCCGAAGGTGTGCAGCGCGCAGCGGGAGCCATCGATTCAGGGCTGGCTCAGTCCAAGCTGGAGCAGCTGATCTCAAGAACGGGGGAAATGAGTTATGTATCTTGATCGAATAGTAGAAACGAAGCGCAGAGAGGTTGCTCAGCTGCGAGATACATTCAGCATCTCGGAGGCGGAGAGGCAAATAGCGGATTTACCGCCGACTCTCGGTTTTGAGAAGGCGTTGTCCACGGGGCGTAAACGCAGCATGGGATTAATCGCCGAGGTGAAGAAGGCTTCGCCGTCCAAAGGGTTAATTCGTCCGGACTTTGACCCGGTTATGATCGCCAAAGCTTATGAGGCAGCCGATGCCGATTGCCTATCCGTGCTGACCGACATGGACTATTTTCAGGGTAGCGGAGAGTATTTGAAGGCGGTAAGGGCAGCCGTCAACATTCCTTTGCTGCGCAAGGATTTTATTATTGACGAGACTCAGATTTACGAAGCGCGCCTGTTAGGTGCGGACGCGGTTCTCTTGATAGCGAGCATACTGGATCCGCAGCGGATCGCGAATTTTATAGACATCGCTGGTTCCATTGGCTTGGATTGCCTGATTGAGGTCCATGATGGGCAAGAGCTGGAATCGGTTCTTGGGCTGGGAACGGCGCAGCTTATCGGGATTAACAACCGCAATCTGCGGACATTTGAAACCTCGCTGCAGACAACGGCCGATATCGCGGCACAAGTCCCGGAGGGAGTTACGTTGATCAGCGAGAGCGGAATATCAGGCCCCGCCGATATTTCCTACTTGCATTATGTTGGGGCACATGGTGTTCTGGTAGGGGAGCATTTCATGCGCCAGCAGGACGTGTTCCGCGCGGTAAACGATCTGATGGGACCCTTGCCGATCGCTGCAGACATCGAATAAAGGGGATATTGGATGATGAGTACGACGCTAAAAATATGTGGACTTCAAAGCGTTGAAGTGCTAAAATCTATGATAAACTTACCTGTGGATTATATCGGATTCGTATTGGCCAAGAGTCGGCGTAAGGTAACGCCGCAGCAGGCTTCGCAGCTGATGCAAGTATTGCGGGAATGGGATCATGACAAGATTCCCGCCGCTGTCGGCGTCTTGGTTAACCCTGATGTGAATGAGCTGGAAGAGCTTCTACGAGAAGCAGCGCTTGACGTCGTGCAGCTGCATGGTCAGGAATCGCCGCAATTTTGCCGGGAAGTGAAGGAGCGCTTCCCGGTTTCCGTTTTTAAGGCGGTATCGATCGAGAGTGACCGTCCGGAAGCGGAACGTCTGTCAGCATTGGATGCGTATGCGGGCGCCATCGACGGATTGCTGATCGACACGTACGATCCGGTGTATGGCGGAGGGTCTGGCAAGACATTTGCCTGGGAGCTCATTCCGCCTTACCAGAAGTGGGCGAAAAAGCAAGGGATCCCCTTGTTTGTAGCCGGCGGATTGGATTCGGATAATGTATCGCATTTAATAGGTCAGTACGCTCCGTACGGCGTGGATGTATCCAGCGGCGTTGAGAGCGAACCTGGCGTAAAGGATATAAACAAAGTGATTGCATTCGTAGAAAGGGTGAAGGGGAAATGACACAACTTCCTGACCGTAATGGACGTTTCGGAGTGTTTGGTGGCCGGTTCGTACCGGAAACACTCATGAACGCTTTAATAGAGCTTGAACAAGAGTATAACCGCTTTTCGGAGGATCCTGCCTTCAAAGAGGAGATTGCTTATTTGCTTAAACAGTATTCCGGACGGGAAACGCCGTTATATTATGCCGAACGACTCAGCAATCACCTCGGCAAGGCGAAAATTTATCTGAAGCGTGAGGATTTGAATCATACAGGCGCACACAAAATCAACAACGCCATTGCTCAAGGCGTGTTAGCCAAGCGCATGGGCAAAGGCAAGGTCATTGCCGAAACGGGTGCCGGGCAGCATGGCGTTGCCACTGCAACCGTAGCCGCTCTGCTCGGTCTCGAATGCAAGGTGTTCATGGGCGAAGAGGACACCAAACGGCAGCAGTTGAATGTATTCCGCATGAAAATGCTCGGTGCCGAAGTGATTCCGGTGACGTCGGGAAGCCGAACGCTTAAAGATGCCGGCAACGAGGCGCTTCGTTACTGGGTCAGCAACGTAGAGGATACCTTCTACGTGCTTGGATCCGCAGTAGGTCCGCATCCGTATCCGATGATGGTGCGGAACTTTCAGCGGATCATCGGTGACGAGACCCGCAAACAGATTCTGGAGACGGAAGGAAGACTTCCAAACGTGATTCTTGCACCAATCGGGGGAGGAAGCAATGCGATCGGCATGTTCTACCCGTTTCTGGAAGATAAGGAAGTCGGTTTGATCGGTGTCGAAGCAGCCGGCAAAGGGGTAGATACCGATTTTCATGCGGCTACCATGTCCAAGGGGACCCAGGGCGTATTTCAGGGATCGATGAGTTATTTGCTTCAGGATGAGTATGGACAGGTTCAGGAGGCGCATTCCATTTCTGCCGGCCTTGATTATCCCGGCGTTGGGCCTGAGCATTCCTACTTAAAAGATATTGAGCGTGTGCAGTATGTGCCTATAACCGACCAAGAGGCATTGAATGCCTTGCAGCTGCTTTGCCGCACGGAAGGCATTATACCCGCGCTGGAATCCGCGCATGCCGTAGCGCAAGCAGTAAAAATGGCGTCCGCGTGGACCGAAGACGATATTGTCGTCATTAATTTGTCCGGTCGCGGTGACAAGGACGTGGAGTCCATCATGGCTTACACGGGAGGGAAAACCGAATGAACCGAATCGACCAGACCTTTGCGTCGTTGAAACAGCAAAACAAGACGGCCCTGATTCCTTATTTGACCGTTGGGGATCCGGACGTAAAGTCGACGCTGGATATTATTGATGAGCTTGAAATTGCAGGGGCCGATATGATCGAACTCGGCGTTCCTTATTCTGACCCACTCGCCGATGGCCCGGTCATTCAGCGTGCTTCCGAGCGCGCCCTGAAGAGCAAGGTGACCATTCGCACTTGCATGGAGACCGCACACTTGGCGAGAGAACGGGGCAGCAAGCTGCCGTTCATTCTGTTCACCTATTACAATCCGGTTCTGCAGACCGGACTGGATGTCTTCTTCGAAGAAGTGGTAAGGCATGATATCAGCGGACTGATCATTCCGGATCTGCCGGTGGAAGAATCCGAAGAGGTTCGGAAACGGGCTCATGCCGCGGACGTTCACCTAATTCCGCTGGTGGCACCTACTTCCCATGAACGGATTGCGAGCATCGCTTCGGAAGCGACCGGCTTTGTATATTGCGTATCCTCGCTTGGCGTGACAGGCGAGCGCACCGATTTTTATACGGGAGTGGAATCATTCCTTGAAACGGTGAAGCAGTACAGTAACGTGCCAATCGCGATTGGCTTTGGTATTTCGTCGGGCGAACAAGTTGCCAGATTCTCGAAAATCTGCGACGGCGTCGTTGTTGGCAGTGCTATTGTGCGTCAGATCGAATCAACCATTCCTCTGCTTGAGAAGGAAGAGACAAGACGGCAGGGACTTTTGCAAATCAGAGAGTTTGTGGCACAATTAAAAGGATAGTGTTGTGTTAAGCAGTTATGAAAGGTGAGGCGAATAACAAATGAAACCGAAAGCGCAAATTGTTAATCTTCCTGTATATCAACCCGGGAAGCCAATCGAAGAAGTCAAAAAAGAATTAGGCCTGGATGTTGTCATTAAACTGGCCTCCAACGAGAATCCGTATGGCTGCTCGCCGCGCGCAACCGAAGCGATTACCGCTGAACTGGGAGCGCTCAGCCTGTATCCGGATGGTAGTGCAGCCGATTTAACGGCGGAGCTTGCTGACCAGCTTGGCATTGAACGCAATCAGATTATTTTTGGATGCGGATCCGATGAAATCATCGCTCTCATTATTCGGGCGTTCCTGGAGCCGGGAGACGAAACCATTATGGCCGATCAGACCTTCTCGGTTTATAAAACGAATGCAGATATTGAAGGTGCAACAAGCATTGAGGTACCTCTGGTTAACGGGAAGCATGATCTGCCGGGCATGGCAAAAGCCGTTACGGACAAAACCAAAATCATTTGGGTGTGCAATCCGAATAATCCGACCGGAACCATCGTTTCTGAAAGCGAGCTGGTATCTTTCCTGGATGAAGTTCCTGCTCACGTGATGGTTGTTCTCGATGAAGCTTATTATGAGTATGTTACGGACGCTTCGTATCCGGCCAGCATCCAATTAATGGAGCGTTATCCGAATCTGGTCATCCTGCGTACCTTCTCCAAAATATACGGCCTGGCTGCACTTCGCATCGGCTACGGCATGGGGCAGACTGAGGTTATCTCCTTAATTAACCGAGTGCGTGAGCCGTTTAATACAGGACGTCTGGCCCAGGTAGCGGCGAAGGCAGCTCTGAAAGATCAGGAGTTCGTAGCTAAATGCCGTCAATTGAATGCCGAGGGAATCACTTATGTCCAGCGAGAGTTTGATCGTCTTGGGTTATCCTATTTTCCTGCGAACGGGAACTTCATCATGGTGGATGTGAAAAAGCCGGGCACCGAAGTGTTCAAGTCCCTGCTAAGCAAAGGCATTATCGTACGTCCTGGATTTGAAGTATACCCGAACTACATTCGCGTAACCGTTGGCTCTGAAGAACAGAACAAGGCTTTCATCGGCGCATTGGAACAAGTGCTGCAAGAAGTGAATGCACCAGCCTAATCTAATGACATAACAATAATCGCAGCTTGAAACGAGTGAGAGAGAACATGACCATGCAAATTTCTATATTCGGCGTCGGCTTGATCGGCGGTTCGTTAGCTTTAAATTTCAAAGGAAAACCAGGCATAACCGTTACCGGTTATGCCCACACGCAAGAATATGCGGACCAGGTCATCGCCAAGGGTGTTGTCGATAAAGTTACGCTTTCGGTAGGAGAAGCTGCCCAGGACGCGGACATCATATTTTTGTGTGTTCCGGTAGGAAGTCTGGAGATGTACATAAAACGTCTGAGTGAAATGCAGCTTAAACCCGGGTGCATTATTACGGATGTAGGCAGTACCAAAGCGAGTATTGCCGAATGCGCATCCCGGCTTGCGCTTAAGGATGCCTATTTTATCGGAGGTCATCCGATGGCCGGCTCGGAAAGATCCGGCGTAGGCGCTGCTTCCACCGTATTATTCGAGAATGCATATTATGTGCTTACTCCACCGGATGAAGTCCCACAGGAGAAGCTGGACGTACTTGTAGAGCTTCTGTCGTATACGCGTGCACATATTGTCAAGGTTGATCCAAGACTGCACGATGAAATTGTTGGAGCCATCAGTCATCTGCCTCATGTGATCGCCGTGGCTTTGGTGAACCAGATCAGCTCCTACAATGACGATAATCCATTGTACCGTACGCTGGCTGCAGGAGGTTTTCGGGATATTACCCGTATTGCTTCCAGCGACCCGGTCGTTTGGCGGGACATTCTATTAAATAATCGAAATGTCATGCTGCCGCTGTTACGAGACTGGAACGAAGGCATCCAGCGTTTCATGGATATGCTGGAGTCGAAGGACGGGGCGGCTATTGAAGAGGCCTTCCGCAGAGCGGGGGAATTCCGCAGCGTGCTCCCAGAGCGACGGAAGGGGATGATTGTATCCCAATACGATCTGTATCTGGACGTGCCTGACCATCCGGGTATCATCGGCCGCATAGCGACGGATTTAGGGACGAATAGCATCAACCTTAGCAACATGCAGATTATCGAGAGTCGGGAAGATGTGCCGGGCGTGATGCGCCTTTCCTTCCGCAATGAAATCGAGCAGGAGCGGGCTAAAGAGCTATTGTTGTCGCAAGGACACTCGGTGTACCAGTAATTTTCCGGTTGTTTTTAAACAACCGGAAATAAATGCGTTTTCAGTGTTGACAAAATGAAAACGTATACATATAATAAAAGTACAGTATGGTTTCTCTCCACTCCTATCCAAAATATTGCACTGTGTGCAACCGCCTTCAATGTTGAAGGCGGATTTTTTTTGTCTTTTTTCCTATCCGTGGCAAACCTGCTGCCACAAACCTGAACTTTTCTCCAATATGTGCTATAATGCTAGAGTGCTAGTGTAGAAGATTTGGGGAAATTGCCAAATACATAGAATAGTCAGACATCTTGAGGCGTAACTATATATGGTTTGACGGTACTTTTGCACAAATCCATGATCATTGCATCCGCGGAGATGTAAAGGACAGGGAAGAGGCACCGGATGGTGAAGGAGGAACGAAAAATCATATGACGGATTCCCAACTAATCCAAGAAATTAAGCAAGGCAATACCGAACTTTATTCCGAATTAATGCGGCGTTATCAGAGAAAAATATTAGCGTTTGTCTATCATATGTTAAAAAGTTCGCACATGGAGCTTATGGCTGAAGATTTATGTTCGGAAACATTTTATAAGGCGTTCCGGAGTTTGCACTCATTCCGGGAAGTGGATGCATCCTTCTCGACTTGGCTCTATACCATTGCCCGCAACACCGTGCTCAGCGAACTGCGCAAGCATCGGAGCGGCACATTGCCGCTGGAGGAGAGCGGGGTCGTGCCTGTGGCTCCACTGGAGGTTGCTCCTGAACAGGCGATACTACGCAGTGAACGAGTACATATGGTAAGGGAAGCAATTAATAATTTACCGGAGAAACAGAGATCGGCGCTGATTCTTCGGGAGTATGATCAACTGGATTATCAGGAAATCGCAGATATTTTAGGTCAAAGCGTCAGTTCGGTTAAGTCATTGTTGTTCAGAGCTCGCGGCAGTGTCAAAATTCAGCTCGAACCCTATTTTTATGAGCCGGTTTTTGAGGATCTGAGAGGGATGAAGAATAGATGACTTGCGATGAAGCCCAAGAGCTGATGGAAACGGTCTGGGATTTGCCGGACAATGATCTGCAGCGACAACGGCTGATCGCACATGTTCAAACCTGCAGCTCGTGTGCAGCGGAGTACGAAATGTGGGTGGAAAGCCAGAACATGGTTCATGTTCTGGAACATGAGATCCCCGACATGGACGCTGAACAGATCAACCGCAACGTGATGGACCGCATCTATCGCGATTTCCCATGGCTGGTGGAGGAAACATCTAAGAGCCGGGCGGTAAGCCGAGTGTTCCGCAAGCGGCTGACTTTCATGATTGCCGGTTTTTTGGCTCTATTTGTTTGCAGCTTCGTTTATTTTGCAGCGACCGGCAACCAGCCGGAGCCGGTTCCGGAAGCGGTAACGACAGGGATCATCCCTACGGGGGTGGCTGACACGGCCCAAACCCTGAACTCTCAGGACGATTACAACATTCCGAAAACGAACAGCGGCATTATTGATCCTTTTGTGGTTGATATGAGCCCGACCCAGCCAGAATATTGGATGATACTATCCCTGTTGGGCATTGGATTCGCCATGTTTTTCCTGAAGAGATTAAATCGGGTCAGAAGATGAAAAATGGTTAGGATGGAGGAGATGCGGCATGCAAATCGGCTTGGTTCGTCATGGATTAACGGATTGGAATGCGTTAGGCAAAATCCAAGGCCAAACGGACATTCCACTGAATGAGGAAGGTCGTCGTCAAGCGCGTTTGCTTGGGGATAGACTTCTGCAGGAGCCTTACCGATGGGACTTTGCGGTTAGCAGCGGACTCTCCCGTGCTGAGGAAACAGCTAAGATCATCTCGTCCATGCTGAACATTCCATTAATGCCACCGGATAACCGTTTGCGCGAGCGCAAGTACGGTCAGGTGGAAGGTTTGACAGCGGAGGAGCGTGAATCCCGGTTCGGTGCTGATTGGCATCTGTTGGATTTGGGACAGGAGACGGATCTGGAGCTCCAATCCAGAGGGCTTGTCTTTCTGGATGATATGTGGCATAAACACCCGGATGCCAATATTTTGGTTGTCAGCCACGGTGGATTTTTAGCGCAGCTATACAGGCTGGTGTGCCGCGGCGTTCTGAGCGAGCGGATCGGCAATCTGTCGCTTACGGTCCTGGAGAGAAAAGACGATGACTGGTCGCCCCTGCTGTTTAACTGTACCAAACATCTGTTGACAAAACAGTCGTAACATGGAGCTTCATGAATAGAAGTAAGAGCCTTCCCGCGGGAAGGCTCTTATTTGTTTCTAAGATGAGTTTTACGCCTCTGCTATTAAAATAAACCGATGCTGCTGCACCTCGAAGTAGCCCTTAGTCCGGATAACCTGATGAATCTGATATAAGGGTTCGACGTAGCGTTCAACCGTAAAATCCGGAATCTGCCAGGGGATCGCTTTTAGGTAATAGACCAGCGCACCGATGTCATAAAACCGCTGCGGTGAAAAGTCCTCCCGGCTGAAGGTGACGTTGAAGCGGTGATCCTGCAGTTCTTGGACAGCGGTTTCCAGATCCCAATGAGCGAACTCTTCATTTAACGGAACGCCAAACCATTCGTTGATTCCATAACAGTCGGTTCCCCCGGCTTGCTGGGTTACGAACACGCCATGATCGTTTAGAATTCTTTGGATTTCCGCTACGGAATAAGACTCATGCTGATTGATGATCAGATCAAAAAAATGATCCTTCAAAGGCAGCGATGCATCCTCTTCAAAATAGACGACCTTTGCGCCAAGCGGCTCAAGTCTTTGCTGTGCAATCGGTACGTTTGGCTTATACCCTTCGGTTGCATAGACCGTTTTCGGAAGTGGATGGAGGGAGGATAAGAACTCTCCTCCGCCTGTCCCCATGTCCAGCATCGTTGTGGCGTCTCGCATGAACGGAATCACCATGCTGCCTAAAGACCAGGGTAGAGCATGGGACTGCATGCGTCCTGAAGCTGTAATGCGCGAAAAGTCCCATCCTGAAAAATGTTGATCCACATCTTGAATAAAGGCCATAAATTCTGCATCTTTTATCATTTCTCATAACCTCCAAGCTTTTGATAATGAAAGGTTCTTTCATTTTTTGAAAAGCTCTTAAGGGAGGCCCCCGGATTCGATTTGCACCTAGTTATATCTCATGTTCTGGAGTTCTCATGATTTTGCTCCTCCTGTAGTGATTGAATAATTACCTTCATATAATCGGTTTATCATTTTATTTAAATGTAATACATCATAAGCGAATTCTCTGCAATAATCAGTAAGTATTCTATCATTAAATAAGAGAGCATAGTCATTTCTATATACAAATAAATAAAAAAATATTTCGTTAAACCGAAGTGTATCAGGTATCAAATGTCCAAAACCTTCCCATAATGGTTGTAAAACGGCGAGGCGATGGAAGATGAATCTAGCGGATATGCTCACATATGCCGATATTGGACAGCTTAGCAATATAGCGAATCACTATGATTGTGATGCTAAGCGGAATTCAAAGCATGAACTGATCCAGAGCATCCTGTCCAAGCTCGGACGCAGAGAGTTTTTCGAGGAGCAGGTCAGCAGCTTGTCCCCAAGCGATTTGCGTTTTCTGAACAACCTGGCATTTGACACTCGAACAGGCTACAGCCTGGAAGAATTAACGGCTGCGATCCGTCATGCGGCGGAAGTGGAGGAGAAAGATGATCAAGCTTCTTCAAACAAGAAAGCTGCCGCTGCCAAACCGGAAAGTCCGCGTGAGGCGGTCGCACGTTATCGCCGAAGCGGCTGGTTGTTTAACGGCTTTACCCATTCCACCAAGTATTTGTTTCAAGTGCCTTCGGATTTGAAGGAGCGGTTTCGTGACGTGCTGCGTGAACGGCTTCATCAAAATCTGCAGCGATTGAGTGATGACCCGGAAGTGTACCGGGATGAGCAGGGACTAGCCGCAGAAGATCTCATGCTGATTCTTAAATATGTCGGCAGACATGATATCGAGTTGAATCAGGAAGGATTTATGTATAGGCGAAATCAGCAACAGCTCATGAGTACGCTGCATATTACGGAACCGCTCATTACCAAGGGAGCATGGCGGTTCGGGTATGGCCGCTCCTGCATTGAATATCCCGATCGGTTTGCGCTGCTGTACGATTATGCTTACGCTAAAAAATGGATCAGGGAAAACAATGCCCGGTTGATCCTGACCGAAAGCGGAGCTGCGCTTATGGAGGAAGGAAATCAAGTTAGCGTGATACAGATATTCCGCTTTTGGTTAAGACTTTATAAAGGCGCAATTCCCAATATCACATCTCTTGTATACTGGATCAGTCAATGCGCAAGAGATTGGGTCACCGCAGCCTCTCTTTACGAATCGCTGGGCTGGCTAATCCGTCCTTTCTATTATGACAGTCCGCAAAACATTTTGGAGCAGCGGATTATCCGCATGCTGATGCATTTAGGGATGCTCAGAATAGGAGAGAGTCAGAGTATGGGGATTTCGTACAAAATGACCGCTCTTGGCTTAAAGGCCGCGGAAGCCGGCATACATATCAGCGATTCAAACGATTTGATTCTCTAGCATGGTTGTTTGGTTACATTTGCAGCAGCCGTAAAAATTTTTGGAAGTAAAGCATTTAAAGGGAAAGAATATAAGGTATACGCAAATTTAGTTTGGAGGTGCATCCTAATGGATAAGATGAAGGTTACTTACGAGGTTATGTTAGGTCTGGCGGCCGAAATGGTGTGGGACGAAGCATTGCGCAAGCATCGGAGTGAAGAGCTGTACAAAGAAATTGACGAAGCGCTGGCTTCCGGCGACGAAGTGGCTTTCCGAAACCTGACGGATGAACTGAGGACTTTGAATTGAAGAAATGCTTTATCGCATTTCTTCTTTTTTTTGCTTTATCCGCTCTTCCACTCGTATAATGATAACAAAATGATGATGAGTGAGCAGAAAGGATGTACCTTGCATGAAATTTAGTGAAGTAGACGAGCAGACTTGGCCGGAACTTAAACCTTTTTTTGATACCTGCCTGATTCCGTTTACCGGATTATCGGGGTTGGAAACGCCATGGGAGGCTACAGCTGCGCTTGAACGGCTGCGGGATTTTATGGATTTGGCAGAAATTCCGTTTAAGGGAAGATTGGTTACATATCCTGCTGTACAATATGGAAATACTGAAGATATAAAGCTTCTAAATGAGGTTTGTCACAATGTCAAATCCATCGGGTTTACATTTGTTGTTATCATGACCGCGGATGTTGAGCTCTCTAAAGAGGATGTGCCTGAAAGCACGCTTGTACTGTCCCGGCGCAGGTTGGAAGGCCATGAAGGTATCCCCCTGTCAGCTATCGTTTCCGGTCAAATCAGTGAAATGTGGCAGCAGGAAAGCTGAGTTCAAATGTGACAAAAAACCAACAATTTATGAAAGGGCTATTGGAAGCGAACCCAAATTTGGGGTTCAAATTCTTGACGGTCTTGGGTGCCTAAGATATTATTAGTATGTCCTAGTAAGTCGTGTGATTTTAATCATTGATGACACTTAAGAACGGTTGACAAAGGGGGTTGAACACAGAATGAGCAGCAACCACAATGACGAGCATGAAGAATCGCACAATCCACCCCGACAGAAAGAGATGTCCCGCAGACAATTTCTTACATACACGTTGGGCGGTGCCACAGCTTATATGGCTGCTGGAGTAGTTTTGCCAATGCTTCGCTTTGCCGTTGATCCGATTCTTCAAAATAAAGAAGAAGGGTCTTTTGTAAAGGTCGCGGAAGAGAGCAAAATTACCAACGATCCACAGGAATTCCATTTCGAGCTCAAACAGCAGGACGGCTGGTACAACAGTACAGCTACTTTGACGGCGTGGATTCGTAAGAACGATCAGGGTGAAATAGTAGCGCTTTCACCGATCTGTAAACATTTGGGATGCCTTGTTGGATGGAATAACAACAAAAATTTCCCTGATGAATACCACTGCCCTTGCCACGGTGCGCGTTATACACCGGATGGGAAGAACCTGGCAGTTGCGCCGAAGCCGCTTGACCAGTACGAGACGAAAATCGAGAACGGCTGGATTTACCTCGGCGCCATCGTGCCAAATACCGTAGTTAAATAGGAGGCGTAGATTCAGATGTTGAAGAATGTCTACAACTGGATTGATGAACGTCTCGATATCACGCCGATTTGGAGAGACGTTGCAGATCACGAGGTACCGGAACACGTAAACCCGGCGCATCATTTCTCCGCGTTTGTGTACTGTTTCGGCGGCTTGACGTTTTTTATCACAGTCATCCAGATTCTGTCGGGGATGTTCCTGACGATGTATTATGTACCGGATATCATAAACGCTTACAACAGTGTTGAGTACCTGCAAACACAGGTTGCCTTCGGACAGATTGTCCGCGGCATGCATCACTGGGGCGCAAGCTTGGTAATCGTGATGATGTTCTTGCATACGATGCGCGTGTTCTTCACCGGCTCGTACAAAGCGCCGCGTGAAATGAACTGGGTTGTTGGTATGCTCATTTTCTTTGTTATGCTCGGTCTTGGTTTAACAGGTTACCTGCTGCCATGGGATAACAAAGCTTACTTCGCTACAAAAGTTACATTGGAGATTGCGAACTCCGTACCTTGGCTTGGACCTATCATTAAAGAACTGCTGCAAGGCGGTACGATCGTAGGTGCCGAAACGTTAACGCGTTTCTTCGCTATTCACGTATTCTTCCTTCCGGCTGTCCTTCTTGCTCTATTGGTAGGACACTTTATCATGATCCGCAGACAAGGTATTTCCGGTCCACTATAAGAAGAAGGGAGGCGCATATTTATGGCACATGGTCATAAATCTGATGAGAAAGTAGTTTATGTCGGCGATTCGCGTGTGAAAAAAGGCAGCGGTTGGGTTACGCCGCCGGATTACACCGCTTATCCCGGCAAATCAGAAGCGTTCATTCCTAACTTCTTGTTGAAGGAATGGATGGTTGGTGTAGTTGTACTGGTCGGTTTTCTTGTGCTGACCATCTCGGAGCCGGCTCCGCTCGGTTATCCGGCGGATCCGGGAGCTTCAGTAATCCCGATGCCGGACTGGTACTTCCTGTTCCTGTATGAATACCTGAAGCTTCCGTACGCTTCCGGTGATTATGTAGTCCTTGGTACGATTGGTGTTTCGGGCGTTGCCTTCGGCGCATTGCTCCTTGTTCCTTTCCTTGATACGGGGAAAGAGCGGCGATTCTACAAGCGGCCTATTACTTCGGCCCTTATGATTCTGTCGTTATTTGCAGTCATCTATCTGACGAATGCAGCATGGACGCACTATGTGCATGAGCTGGAAGCTACTGGACAGAAACCGGAGCATATTCAGCGTGAAGAAGAGGCGGAAGAGAAGCATGCAGCTGGTCTACCAACGACTAGTGGCAAGCAGGCTGAAGACAGTATTGTAGCGATCGTGGATAAGGATAATCCGGCGATGGAAACCTTTAAGACAGCTACCTGTATCTCCTGTCATGCTGCAGATTTGAAAGGGGCATCCGGACCGTCGCTTCGTGGTGTCGGGGATACCCACACGAAAGAAGAGATCGTGGCTATTATTGAAAATGGCCAAGGCGGCATGCCGGCTATGAAAGACACGGCGCTTGCGGCTGGAGTAACCGAAGAACAACTCGACCAGTTGGCTGATTGGCTCGCAAGCCAAAAGGCAGAAGCAGCTGCAGAGTAAGAAGCATAGAAGAACCTGACCGTATTACGGTCAGGTTCTTTTTTAAATGCGTACATAGATGAAATATGTCCCTGGTTTAGGTATAATCGGCATTAGTCTAAAGAATACAGGAACAGGATTGGAGGACCGATTTTGTCAATTTCGTTTTTATGGAGCCGGGAATTTCTAAGCAAGCGATCGATTCTCTGGTTGCTGCTCATATGCAACATCCTTGGAACGATCTATGGATACATATGGTACGGTGGTCAAATGGTCGATACGGTGGATCATGGCTTGATATGGCAGGTCATATTCGTACCGGACAGCCCGACGGCCAGTTTATTCTTCAGTTTGGCACTGCTGCTGCTCCTTTACCCGCCTCGGGGGCTTGGGGGCTCCTTGTTTCAGCAATTTATTGAGGCGCTGGCGGTTGTTACATCGGTGAAGTATGGGATATGGGCTGTGGCCATCATATTTGCCGGACAAGCCCAAGGGGATGTGCTGGCATGGCAGGATTGGATGCTCGTCGCTTCCCATACGGCGATGGCGGTGGAAGCGCTATTGTTCGTACGATTGTTTCATTATCGCTGGACAGCGCTCACGGGGGCCATTGCTTGGACACTGCTGAATGATACCGTCGATTATACGTACGGTGTATTTCCTTGGCTGCCGGGTCAGTTATATGACGACCTATCAGCGGTCGAGCTGTTCACGTATCTTTTGACTCTCTTCAGCGGTTTCGCCGGTTGGATTTTCATGAAGTATGGGAAATCCAAACAACGTTAGCTGTGTAGGCAACGCGGTTCTATGAGCATCCCTTCTGCCATACATATACGGTAGGAGGGATGTCCCATGTTTCGAACCTTTCCGAAGCTCCTGCTGTGCCTGTCTGCACTGCTTATGCTGGTTACCGTCAGCATGGGTGATCCTGTGCGGGCTACCCCGGCAAACGGACAGTCAGAGACTTCGCCCGCCGCGTCCATACAGGCCAAGGCGCTGAACAAGGAAGTGGAGCGGTTATACCGCCATGTGGAAGAAGGCAATGTACAAGCCGTGCTGGAGGATATTCGCCGGGTATCCGGGTTATTTGAGGCTTCGTCATTTCAGGGATTGACCGGAGTAGAAGGTATTCATGCGTTGGCTGAGAGCATTCTGGAAATGAAGGAAGCCACGGCAAGGGCCACACAGGACCCGCAGCACTGGATGGTGTCCGCAGGTAAACTCCGAATGGCAACCGATAGCCTGATCCATGCCAGAGATGCGTTATGGCTGCAATATTATAAGGTCATACGTGAAGATCTGAGAGTCATGGGGGAGTATGCCGTCCAGCAGGATCAGGCTGGCATGAGACGAGCGTATGACAGCCTGAGTGGACATTATGAACTCATCCGTCCTTCCGTTGTCATACAGCGAAAGCCTGAGGATGTTAACATGATGGAATCCTGGATATCCTATGCCGGGGGTCTGGTGTCATCCGGAGACACGGCAGAGGTGCAAAAAGTGGTTCCTCAGGGCGAGGAAATGATCAACACGTTGTTTGGCAAAAAGAAGGATGAGCCAGCCCTCGCTCCGCTGGGAGAGGTCAAGGAACCATGGACGTGGCAGCTGGTCATCGGTGCTTTCATTTTGGCGGCATTAACGTTTGCGGGATACCGCAAATACCGGGGCCAGTTGAATAGCGCAAAACCAATGTTCCCTCGAAAAATGTAGGCGGGAATCCATAGCTGTTCCGATTGAGGCCCGGTGCGAACCGGGCTATTCCTCTTTAAATCCTTCGCCATGCACATCATTGACATCATTAATGATAATAAATGCCCGAGGGTCCAACGATTTGGCGATTCCCGTTAGGCGGCGAATTTCCTGCCTCGATACGACGCAGTATACCATATGCTTGGCTTGCTTGGAGTAGGCGCCGATGGCGGGGATAAGCGTAACCCCGCGCTCCATCTCGGTTGATATGCGATGGGCGATATCTGGGGCCTGATCACTGATGATGGTGAAGGCTTTGGCCGCATAGGCCCCTTCCTGTATGAAATCGATGACCTTGGAAGCGATGAATACGGCCACGAGGGTATACAATATCCGCTCGAGCGGGATAAAGAATAAGGAAAGCCCGATAATCAAGATATCTAGCGATAGAATGATCTGGCCCATGCTGAAGCCGAATTTCCGGTTGATGATTCTGGCAATGATGTCTGAACCGCCCGTTGTCCCGCCAAACCGGAACACGATACCGAGTCCAGCCCCCAATGTGACACCTGCGTAGAGCGCAGCAAGAATATAATCCTGTTCGGTCTGAAACGGCACAACATAGCCGCGGTCGATCAAAGCTTCGAACAGCCACAGAAACAGGGTTAATGAGGCGATGCCAAGACCTGTGTAAATCGATTGGCGTTTACCGAGGATTTTCATGCCGACCAAGAATAGCGGGATATTAAGCGCCATGGTTGAGATGGACGGCGATATGTTAAAGGCATAGTTCAGCAGTACGGTAATGCCGGTGACGCCCCCCTCCATGAGTTCATTCGGAATGATGAAATACAGCAGGCCGAATGCGTAAATAGCGGAGCCGGCGATGATCGGAATGATCGTTTGAAGCTGATGGAGCAACTTGGACGTTTTCATAAGACCCCTCGCATTCCCGATTGTGGATATTACCCGTATGTCTGGGTTGCTTGCACACCTACCTAGTATGTGCTGATCATGTTCCAGCCATAAAAAATTATTTGTTTTCAAATCCGCTTTACGATAACATAGGTTTAAAACCAATCGCTCGTCATGAGAGAATGCTGCTTTTCGGCTTGGAGGTTACAAGTTGAGGCAGACTGTGCAGTGAAGGGAGTTTTAGAGTCTTGGGAAAATCAATGGCTGAAATGCAGCAGGAAGTCGATCAATACATATCACAATTCAAGGAAGGTTATTTCAGTCCTTTATCCATGATGGCCCGGATGTCGGAAGAGGTGGGCGAACTCGCCAGAGAGGTTAATCATCAGTTCGGTGAGAAGCCGAAAAAAGCGGATGAAGCAGACAATTCCATCGAAATGGAACTTGGAGATATATTGTTCATTACGATTTGTTTTGCCAATTCTCTTGGCATCGATCTCGCGGAAGCACACGCTAAAGTCATGCATAAATTTGCGACGCGTGATGCCGATCGTTGGACGAAAATAAACACCGATTAGGCTGCTGCTACATATGCTGTACCAAACCCGCTGTGGGGAGGGACAGCCCGTGAAACCTGAAAGTTATATACAAAAAGCATATCGATGCATCCTTCAAAATGATTTCGAAGAGGCCTTACGTTGGTTTGAGCAAGCGATCATTGCGAATCCGGGAGATGCCGAAGTGCATTACCGATGCTCCATTACCTACGGCAGAAGCAACAAACTGGAGATGGCGATTACTCACGCGGAAGAGGCCGTCAGGCTGCAGCCTGACAAACCGGAATATGCGCTTCACTTACAGCATATCAAGGCGGCGGAACTGGTGCAGCGTGCCAGAAAAATGGTGGAAAATCGCAAGGATGTGACCAAGTCGGAGCTCTATCAGGCCGTGTCTCATCTGAAATTAGCCGTAGCGATGGACCCTTTATACGCTCAAGCCTACGTATGGCTTGCTCTGGTCTATAGCGAACTCGATGAGCATGCGCGTGCCATTTCCACTCTAAAAGAGGTCATCTCATTGTACCCGCAGGAGAGTGGGCTTCAGCATATTATGGAGGAACTCAAACAGCGCTTGAAATCATATATGCAGGATACAGCATCGGATTGAAAGTGAGGACATGTAAAAATGGCAAACAAATGGACAGTTGCGGTCGTCGGTGCCGGCGGCCGTATGGGTAAAGAAGTAGTGAAGCTTGTTTTGGGCGATGAGGAGCTGGAACTGGTTGCCGCTGTCGGCCGATCGGATGCAGGTGCTGATGCAGGAACGCTTGTGGGTCTTCCTGCCTGCGGCGTTACGGTGACTTCCGATCTGGAGATGGCGCTCGTCGAAACGCAACCGGATGTCATGGTTGATTTTACAGCACCGCAATTTGCCTATAGCAACACGGCTCTGGCCATTAAGCACGGCGTGCGTCCGATCATGGGCACAACCGGCTTCACGCCAGAGCAAATCGAAGAGTTGGACAAGCAGTGTACGGAGCAGAATATCGGTGGTTTGATTGCACCGAACTTTTCCATCGGAGCGATCCTGATGATGAAGTTTGCCGCTTCGGCTGCCAAATATTTGCCTCATGTTGAAATCATTGAAACCCATGGCGACCAGAAGCTTGATGCGCCATCCGGAACATCGATCAAAACAGCGGAAATGATTGCTGCAAATCGCGAGGAGATCCGCCAAGGCAATCCGAAGGAAGAAGAGGTCATTGAGGGCGCCAGAGGCGGGTATTATAACGGCTTCCGTATTCACAGCGTTCGTCTGCCGGGCGTCTTTGCCCAGCAGGAGGTCATATTTGGCGGTTACGGACAAAGCTTGAAGATCCGACATGATTCTTATGAGCGTGCAGCTTATATGCCGGGTGTGAAGATGGCTATAGAGAAGGTAATGGGTTACACCGGACTGGTCTATGGATTTGATCATTTTATTGACTAACATAGGGGAGAAATTACTATGAATATTGCATTTATCGCTCATGATCGTAAAAAAGAGGAAATGGTCAATTTCGTTATCGCATATGAAAATGTATTCGAAGATCATAATCTTTACTCAACGGGAACGACGGGGACCCGTATTATGGAGCAAACCAAGCTCAGCATTCACCGTTTTGCTTCAGGACCGCTTGGCGGCGATCAGCAGATTGGTGCACTCGTTGCGGACAATGAGATGGATCTGATCATTTTTTTACGGGATCCTTTGATGGCGCAGCCTCATGAACCGGACATTAATGCACTCCTTCGTTTATGCGACGTGCAGGGAATTCCGCTTGCTACCAATGTGGCAACAGCCGAGATTCTAGTTAAAGCGCTGGACCGTGGCGATTTTGCATGGCGGGAACTCGTTCATAAATACAAACCGGGTGTGGATAGCTAATGAACAGCCAACTGGATATTTTAATCTTCGGAGCACACGCAGACGATGCCGAGATCGGAATGGCAGGAACGATTGCGAAGCATACGGCAGCTGGACTGTCGGTCGGGATCTGCGATCTGACGCAGGCCGAGATGTCGTCTAACGGTACCGTCGACATTCGCAAGCAGGAGGCGGAGCAAGCTGCCCGGATTTTGGATCTCAAGGTCCGTACGAATCTGGGACTGCCGGACCGCGGTTTATTTGCGACGCCAGAGAACATTGAACGGGTCACGGCCGAGATTCGCAAGTTTTCTCCCTCGATTGTGTTTGCCCCTTACTGGGAGGATCGCCATCCGGACCATGTGGCTTGCAGCCGTTTGGTTGAGGAAGCTGTATTTAATGCCAAACTTCGTCGTTACATGCCTGAGCAGCCGCCGGTTAAGGTGGACGAGCTTTATTTTTATTTCATTAATGATATCGGAAGAACGGACCTCGTCGTTGACGTTACGGATCATTACGGCGTCAAGGAGCAGGCCCTGTCTAGTTACCGTTCCCAGTTCCAGAAGGCTGAAGAAGATGCAGTCTCTACCCCGTTGACAGAGGGGTACATAGAGCGTGTGCGGGCCAGGGATTCACTGCTTGGAGCGCGCAGGCTTATTCCTTATGCAGAAGGCTTCGCTTGTAAAAGTCCGTATGTTGTTCATCTATTCGGCTCCAAGCAGGCATAATATATAGAGGCGTACGTAAAGGAGGCCTGACATGAATCAACAACCATTAAAAATCGGCATTACCTGTTACCCTTCATTGGGCGGGTCGGGCGTGGTGGCGACAGAGCTGGGAAAACTCCTGGCCGAGCAAGGTCACCAGGTTCATTTTATTGCTCACAGCATTCCGTTCCGGTTAGGGACGTTCCATAAAAATATTTTTTACCATGAAGTTGAAGTGAACGACTACTATGTGTTTCGATACCCGCCATATGATCTGTCGCTAGCGACAAAGATGGCTCAGGTAGCCAAAATGCAGCAGCTTGACGTGCTGCATGTGCACTATGCGGTGCCACACGCCGTGTGTGCCTTCTTAGCGAAGCAGATGGTCGGAGATCAGCTGAAGGTCGTCACGACGCTGCACGGAACCGATATCACAGTACTTGCGCAGGATGAATCGCTGAAGGATTTGATTCGGCTCGCCATTAATGAAAGTGATGCCGTTACGGCTGTTTCTCAGGATCTCATCCGAGAAACGCGGGAGCTGCTGGATATAAGCCGGGATATTGACCTTACCTACAATTTTGTGGATCCACGGGTGTACTATCCACGGGATTCGGAATCGCTGCGTAAAGATTATGCAGAACCGAATGAAAAGATTTTGATGCATATTTCCAACTTCCGTCCGGTAAAACGGGTAGCTGACGTGTTGGAAATATTCGCTCAGGTTCAGGAACAGGTACCGGCGAAACTGCTGCTTGTCGGGGAAGGGCCTGAGCTTCCGAAAATCCAGTGCCGGATCAATGAGCTGGGACTCGGCAGCAAGGTACATTTCCTAGGCAAACAAGATGAAATTGCGCACGTGATTTCGATGGCGGATGTACTGCTGCTTCCTTCCGAAAAGGAAAGCTTTGGCCTGGTTGCTCTGGAAGCGATGGCCTGCGGAGTGCCTACTGTCGGCTCCACGGCAGGCGGGATTCCCGAATTGATTACACATGGCGAAACCGGATATTTGGCTCCAATCGGAGACACCTACTCGATGGCTCAGCATGTGCTTGAAATATTAAAGGACGAAGCCCTTAGTGAGCGGCTGCGCAAGGCTTGCCTGCATCGTTCCAAGACGATGTTCTGCAATGAATTGATACGGGGCAAGTACGAAGAAATATATTACCGAGTATTGGGACGGGAGGTTAGCGAGCTGAAGCCGGTCTGCGGCTAAGCTCGACCCTCTCGTTGTTTTTCGGATAAAGGAACGGGGAACTATGGCAGATATGTTTAATTCAATACGATGGCGCAATGCGGATCCCGATATGGCTGAGCGGAGTGCGGACGTGATCCGGACTCTGCTTCGGCATGGACATGAAGCGTATTGGGTTGGAGGCTGTGTCCGTGATGAATACATGGGACGCAGGGTCAGTGATATGGATATTACCACCTCCGCCTTGCCGGAAGTCACCTGTTCCGTCTTCCCCAAGGTCATTCCTACAGGAATCAAGCATGGGACCGTGACGGTGCTGATGGAAGGCCAGTCTTTCGAAGTGACGACGTATCGCGTGGAGAGCGGTTATGCGGATCACCGTCATCCAACGGAAGTTGCTTTCGTCCGAGAAGTGAAGGAAGATTTGAGACGGCGCGATTTTACGATGAATGCGATGGCCCGAGGGATTGATGGATCCTGGGTGGATCCGTTTGGCGGACGAGCGGATATTGATAGGCGGGTGATCCGCTGCGTAGGCGATGCGCGTCTCCGTTTCCGTGAAGACGCCCTGCGCATGGTTCGCTGCATCCGTTTCGCCTCCGTGTTCGGTTTCTCCATCGCGCAGCATACATGGAGGGGGATTCTCTCGGAGAGAGACACCTTAAGCTGGATTGCAATGGAGCGCATCCGCAGTGAATTTGAAAAGATTTTGACTGGACCGGCCCCGTTGCGCGGGTTGGAGATGTTTGTCCGCAGCGGCTTGCACGCCCGAATGAAAGCGCCGTTTCCGTATACCGGACATGACACGAAGGCGATAGAAGCCATGAGTGGGATCGAGCCGGAGCATTCTACGATCCGCTGGACGCTGCTGCTGCTTGCCTGCGGCATTTCAGCCCAGGAAGCAGAGGGGCTGCTGCGATCGTGGACATTCTCTAATAAGCAGCGGGAAGCCATCGTTAAACTGCTCGCGCTTCATGAGTCCTATCTGCAAGAGCAGGAAGAGGAAGATACCGAGAACGTCAGGCACAAATGGATTAAGCTGGTCCTTGTCCACGGAGCCGAGGCAGCTCAAGGCTGGTTGCAACTGCAGACGGCGTTGAATCAAACGGGGGCGGCCTCTGCCGCACTACGTTTAATCGAACAGCTTGACGGTTGGCTCCGGGACCTCCGAATTCGGAGTTTGAAGGATTTGGCCATCACCGGAAACGAACTGCTGGAGTCGCTGGACAAGCGGGGGGGACCATGGCTTGGAGAACTTCTCGGGCAATTGCTGGAGAAAGCGGCGGCAGGTTTAATTAACAACGATAAGGAATCGTTGATTGAAGAAGCAAAGCGGGTGGTAATTCATAATGAAGGATTATGATCAAGACAATGCACTTCTGAAAATGTTCCAGGAGCATTCCGGCCAATTTTTGTCCGGAGAAGAGATCAGCCGTAAATTGTCCATCAGCCGGACGGCCGTATGGAAGCAGATCAATAAACTCCGTCATTTGGGTTATGATTTCGAGGCCGTTCCGCGGCTTGGCTACCGCATGATGGATGAACCGGACAAACTGAGCGTGGAACAACTGACAGCGGGGATGACCAGTCAAACCTTCGGTAAACCGCTGAAGCTGCTGGACAAAACGACGTCAACTCAGGAAGATGCCCGGCAATTGGCGGAAGAAGGGGCAGCGGAGGGCACGCTTGTGATCTCGGAAGAGCAGACGGGCGGACGCGGGAGAATGGGAAGGAAATTCCACTCTCCCAGAGGCAAAGGCATATGGATGAGCCTGGTGCTCAGACCGAAGCAACCGCTGCATTTAACCCAACAGCTCACCTTGTTGACAGGCGTAGCGGTATGCCGTGCCATCACGAAGTGCGCCGGTGTGCAGACCGATATCAAATGGCCAAACGACATTCTCTTTCAGGGCAAAAAGGTTTGCGGCATCCTGCTGGAGTCTGCAACAGAAGACGAAAGGGTGCGCTACTGCATTGCCGGTATCGGAATCAGCGCCAATCTGAAAGAGTCCGATTTTCCGGAGGAACTGCGCAGCGTTGCGACTTCGATTCGCATGGCTGGCGGAGCAACCGTCAACCGGACAGAGCTGATCCAAGCCATCATGGCGGAGATGGAGGTTTTATATGAATTGTACAACGAGCAGGGCTTCGAACCTATAGCCTCTCTCTGGGAAGCTTTATCCGGCACGGTGGGCAGGGAAGTTCAAGTTCAGACGGCCCGTGACCGTTTTAGCGGGATTGCCACAGGACTCAACCGAGATGGTGCGCTGCTGGTTCGCAACCAAGATGATGAGCTGATCCCCGTATATTCCGGTGATATTCTTTTTAATACCAGGTAAATGAAACATGGTGAAATCGTGGCTCAAATTTGTTATACTATGACCAAGAGGCGGTATCGCCATGAGCGAATTGCACTCTGCAGCAATGGGTACTGAAATGTATTACTTTTTTTAGAACACCTTCATAACTGTTATGCCGGTTACGTTGGATTCTGCTCTGAGCCGAAAGGACCGAGACAGAAGGGACGATCGCGAGTGACTCTTTTTTGCCTTTCGGACTTTTTAGCAAGTATGTGCTAAAAGGTTTTTTTTATTGTGTCTAACTTATTTACACAAAGGAGGCTGTGTCACAATGGCAGACAAACAACCACTGAACATCGTGAAGATGAAGAACATGAAGAAGAAGGGTGTACCGATCACCATGCTGACCGCGTACGATTATCCTTCTGCCAAGCTGGCGGAGGAAGCGGATATTGATATGATATTGGTAGGCGATTCCCTCGGCAATGTCGTGCTCGGCTATAATTCCACCATTCCAGTAACGCTTGACGACATGGTATACCATACCCGTGCCGTCGCTCGTGGAGCGGAGGACACTTTCATCGTCGCGGATATGCCGTTTATGACCTATCACGGAGATATTGATGAAAGTCTTCGCGGGGTGCGGAGATTGATGCAGGAAGGCCATGCGCATGCGGTGAAAATGGAGGGCGGCGAAGAAATCGCCGGCACCGTGAAACGGATTGTACAGTCCGGCGTACCGGTACTGGGCCATATCGGGCTGACGCCTCAGTCGGTGAATCAGATTGGAGGCTACCGGATACAAGGCAAGGATGCCCAAGACGCGCAGCGGCTCATGAATGATGCAAAGGCGCTTGAAGCGGCTGGAGCATTCGCAATTGTATTGGAGCTGGTTACGGAAGAGGCAGCGACGGAAATATCCAAGGCGCTGAGCATACCGACAATTGGCATTGGAGCGGGTCGTTACTGCGACGGTCAAGTTCTGGTATTCCATGATATATTGAAATACGCGTCTCCCTATCGGGACAAACGCTTCGTGAAAACATACGCCGATGTCGGCTCCGTCATCCGTGAAGGCATCACGCAGTATGTGAAGGAAGTAAAGGACCGCTCATTCCCGGCAGAGGAGCATGTCTTCAAGGCTGAGAATCATGCAGGTTCAGAAACAACAACTTTATATGGAAGCAAAAAGGAAAAGGTGGGCACGACATCATGAAAGTGATTCGCACCATTGCGGATTTAAGATCAGAGCTCCAGGACCGCCAGGAATCCGGCAGTGGTCCGGTAGGACTTGTGCCTACGATGGGTTATTTGCATGAAGGACACGCCAGCCTGATGCGTAAGGCGCGAGAAATGGCAGGTACGGTGGTCGTCAGTATCTTTGTCAATCCGATTCAATTCGGACCGGGTGAGGATTATGAGACCTACCCTCGGGATGAGGCACGCGATTTGGCGTTGGCGGAATCCGAAGGAGTAAATGTGGTTTTTATTCCCTCGGTTCAGGAAATGTATCCTCAGCCGACCAAAACCAAGATCGCCGTATCGGAAATTACGTCTTTGTTGTGCGGGGCTTCCCGTCCCGGGCATTTTGACGGTGTTACCACGGTTGTTAACAAATTGTTTAATATCGTAAAACCTGACTATGCATTCTTCGGCATGAAGGATGCCCAGCAGGTGGCCGTGATTGAGCAGATGGTACAGGATTTGAACATGGATGTGACCATCGTGCCTTGTCCGATCATCCGCGAATCTGACGGACTTGCTCTAAGCTCACGCAACGTGTATCTGAAGCCGGAAGAGCGGGAACAGGCACTTGTGCTGTCGGGCTCTCTGCGGACCGCTCAGGAGGCAATCCGACAGGGACAAGCGGCGACGGCAGGAGAGATCCGTGCTCATCTTCGGGAGTATATATCCCGATCCCCGCTCGCTGATATTGATTATGCAGAATTGCTCACTTTCCCGGAACTTGTTCCCGTGGAAGATTCATATCGCATTGCGGATGAAGACAGAACCGTCATTATGGCGCTGGCCGTACGTTTTGGCCGCACCCGTCTCATTGACAATGCGTTACTTCAACCAAAAGTAGGGGGATCCCATGTTTAGAACAATGATGAAATCCAAAATCCACCGTGCAACGGTGACGGAAGCCAATCTGAACTATGTGGGCAGCATTACCATTGATGAGGATCTAATGGAGGCTGCAGATCTTCTGGAGAATGAAAAAGTTCAAATCGTGAACAATAACAATGGCGCTCGTTTGGAAACGTACGTAATTAAAGGCGAACGGGGCAGCGGCGTTATCTGCTTGAACGGGGCAGCCGCACGGCTTGTACAGCCCGGCGACAACGTCATTATCATTTCTTATGCCATGATGTCCAAAGAGGAATACGACAATCACACCCCAACGGTCGTGATCGTTGACGAATTGAATAAGCCGGTTACGACGGAATATCGCGAAGTTCACGCCGCGGTTCTCTAAGAGGACTCCTAAGAGCCAAAATGTGTCGGGACCCTAAAGGGATGAAAAGACCGTCTTCTACAGAAAATGAGTTCAGGTCGACGCACTGATCTCATTTTTCCGCTAAGGGTGGGATGCAGCTATGTTTCAACATGTATTCGCTGAAATGAACAACATGTTAGATGAAATTGTGAAGCATTACCCTTCTGCTCAAGGTCCCCAAAAACAGGCGCTGGTACAAAACTGGAACATGCTCAAAAGCATGAGTGAGGGCATTATCGAGGAATGGCTCCATTTTGAAGAGAAGATGGCCATCTTCCGCGAGAGTGCCGCTTCGCCTCCTGTTTTTCCACCGACCGAAGCGCCTGAACTGCAGCTTGATGCATTCATTCGCGGTCAAGGTTATTACAAGTTGTTGATGTTCCAGCCGGCTATACAGCAATTTGAGGCGGCCGCCACGGTATTTCCGGATAGCCTTCTGATCAAGCTGTATATTGCCATGTCCCATCTTTATTTGGGGCAAACCATACCAGCTTCCGATGTGTTGGTGTCCATTCTGCCCATGGCAGACAACAAGAAGATGCGGGCGATGATATACAATGCGCTGGGTTGCATCGAGGTGTTGAATGGACAACAAGGGAAGGCCGAGGAGCATTTCGCACTGGCGATCCACAGCGACCCGACGCTTCCTGACCCCATTATCAATTTGGAGGTCTGCAAGCAGAATCGCGGTGAGCTCCAGTACGGCAGCCAATTGATCTCTTTGCTGTAGAAATCAAGCCCAACAAGAAGCGATGCCAGAGCTCATCCCTGAGACTTTGGTATCGCTTTTTGCCGTATGAGCGGAGGGGGAGAACGCGGGGATTTTTTACCCGGAATGTTCAAAACCCGCAACTTCTGGTATGCTGTTAATTAGTCTGGAGGAAAGGGATTTTATCGAAATGAAATTTGCCGTATTGGATTTTGAAACCACGGGCAACCAGTCAGCAGATGAGATCATTCAGGTTGGACTGGCCATCATCGAAGAGGATCGAAGCATCTCCCGCGTATACGGCACCTATGTCAATCCCGGGATTCCGATCCCTCCTTTTATTACCGGTTTGACCGGCATTTCCGACAGTGATGTAGCGAATGCTCCTTCATTGGAAGAAATGATGATGGAACTAGTGCCCATGCTCAACGATGTCGTATTGGTTGGGCATAATGTCGCTTTTGATTTTAACTTTTTGCAAAATGCACTCGATCGCTGCGGCTATTTACCGTTCAGCGGCCGAATTCTAGATACGATGCACTTCTTAAAAATATGTTTTCCCTCGCTGCCTTCTTATCAGCTCGGGATGGTGTCCTCTCATTTCGGCCTGGAGCATGACCGTCCGCATCAGGCGGACAGCGATGCGCTTGCCACAGCCTATGCGCTGCTGAAATGCCTGGAGGAGATCGATGAGCTTCCTCTTCTTACCGTACAGCGGTTAAGCGACCTGTTTGCGGACGAGGACAGCGACTTGGCCTGGTTCTTTGACGGCATCCGTGCTGACAGGGAACTCCAGGCTGTACAAGCCGGAGACACCCATACGTACTATCGTCAATTCGCCCTGGCAGTTGACGATTGGAACGATATTGCGCCCGTCAGGGATGAGACGGAGCCCAATCCCTTGGCCGATGTAAGCTTCGAGCAATACATGAATGATGTACGTGAACGCCTGAAGGAAACGCTGCCTCATTACGAGAGCAGGGATGCCCAGGACATGATGTTCCAGGAAGTGATGCAGGCACTCGATAACAATAAACATTTATTAATCGAGGCCGGCACGGGAACAGGCAAATCCCTCGGGTATTTGCTGCCGTCGATTTATCAAAGCGTGAAGCAGGAACAGAAGGTTATGGTGAGCACGCATACGATCAACCTTCAAGAACAGCTGCGTGACCGGGATATTCCCCTGCTCACCCAGGTTGTTCCTTTTCCGTTTAAAGCGGCTATTTTCAAGGGAAGAGGCCATTATTTGTGTTTGAGAAAATTTGAACATAAAATAAATAGAAGAGATTTTCATTCACCGAAGGAAGATGTGATCACCGCGGCGCAGATGCTGGTCTGGCTGACCCAGACGGAGAACGGGGATGATGAGGAGCTGAACCTTGGCGGCCGCGGGGGGGATTTCTGGGAGACCATCTCCAGCGATTCGGATTCCTGCCTTGGGCGTGCCTGCCCATGGTTCCGCAAATGCTACTATCACAGAGCCAAGCATGAAGCGGGCATCGCGGATGTTGTCATTACGAACCATTCGAAGCTGTTCACCGACGTAAAAGCGAATCACCAGCTGCTTCCGAGTTATGAGCGTCTCGTCATCGACGAAGCGCATCATCTGGAGGATGTCGCCGGCAAGCACCTTGGCTTGCAGATGAAATATTTTTCGGTTGTCCATACGCTAACCCGTATGTACAAAGACAACCGCAGCGGTCAGCTCCCGGCTCTTCGCCAGCTGCTGCAAGTTTCATCCCATGAGAAGGCTGTCGAGTGGTCTTCCATCATAGATCGGATTTATCCGGATCTGATCACCGTAAAAGAGAATTGGGATCGACTCAGCGATCAATTGTTCGGACTGCTTCCGGAACGCGGAGATGCATCTCCAGGAGACGCCGGTCAATTCTCGCTTCGCTTATCGCCTCTTAAGAAGCCGAAGGATTGGGATTCGCTTGCCGAGCTGGAACATCAAATCCATGTGATACTGGGCGATGTCGTACGCAAGGGTGACAAGCTGATCGCCGAAATGAAGGAAGATCTCGACGATTACAGTGCCGACAGTCTGTTAACAGACCTATCGGGTCTGTTTAAGGACCTGGCCGCACACCGCGAGGACCTGAGGTCCTTCATGGCTCTGAATGATGAAGGCACGGTATACTGGATGGAGGCTAACGGCAATTTCCGCGGGAAATCGCTGCAGCTTTATGCGGTGCCTGTCGATGTAAGCACCCACTTGAAGGAATTGTTTTTTGACAAGAAACAAAGCGTGATCCTGACGTCGGCGACCTTGTCGGTGGACAAATCGTTCCAGTTCATGATCGAGAATTTGGGTCTACAGGAAGCGGCAGATAGCGGCAACCTGAACACGGTTCTGCTGCCGTCCCCGTTTAATTACAGGGAGCAGGCTCTCCTTGTCGTGCCGCGCGATTTTCCGAGCGTGAAGGGCTCGGTCGGGGATGCACTCTTTGTGAATACACTAGTGCAATCATTGGCCGATACGGCAATCGCTACGCATGGACGTATGCTTGTCCTGTTCACCTCGTACCGGATGCTGCGTCAGGTGCATGAGCCCTTGAAGGAGGCGCTGGCATCCAGCGATATTACGGTACTGGGACAAGGGATGGATGGAACCAGCCGTACCAAGTTAATCCGGAGATTCCAGGATAGCAGCGCCTCGGTTCTGCTGGGTACCAGCTCCTTCTGGGAAGGGGTTGACATACCCGGTGAGGCGCTCACTTGCCTTGCGATCGTCCGGCTGCCGTTCCAGCCGCCGAATCACCCTTTGGTTGAAGCCAAGAGCGAATTGCTGCAGCAGCAGAAGAAGAACCCCTTCATGAAGCTTTCGGTTCCGCAAGCCGTCATTCGCTTCAAACAGGGATTTGGCCGACTGGTACGGACAGCGCAAGACAAGGGGATTGTCATCGTCTACGATACCCGGGTCATTGAATCCTATTACGGAAAATATTTCCTATATTCCTTGCCGGGACCAAAGATGGAGCACATGCCGACCGAGGGGATTGTTCCCCGAATTTCGGAATGGCTGCAGGAAGAGGCAGGCGTAGAGAACCAAGCTGAATAAAGTGAAACCATGAACGATCACATTGAAATGTAGTTATTAACCTATTATTAGGGGGAGCATGCATGAAATCGGAAAAAATTTCGGAAGCCGTGGTCCGCAGATTACCTGTATACTTGCGCTATTTGAATGAGCTTCAGAAAAGGGAGGTCTCCACGGTTTCCTCCCAGGAACTGGGACAAAAACTGGACCTCAATCCTGCTCAAATTCGTAAGGACCTAGCGTATTTCGGTGATTTTGGACGGAAAGGGATCGGATATGACGTATCTTATCTGATCGAGAAAATTCGCCAGATTCTAAAGCTGGACCAGAAGATCAATGTCGCATTGATTGGGGCCGGTAATCTTGGACATGCATTATCAAATTACAATGCATTTCTGAAGGACAATATGAAGATTGTGGCGGTTTTCGATTCGTATTCTCCCAAAGTTGGTATGAAAATAAACAATTTGGTTGTACAGCCGATGGAGGAACTGGAGAAGACGGTTCATGAGTACGGCATTCGTATCGGGATTATCACCGTTCCGGATTTTGAAGCGCAAAATGTAGCGAATCAGCTTATCGCCGCAGGCATCGAGGCTATTCTGAATTTTGCGCCGACCATCCTGAAAGCTCCATCCCATATCCGGATTCATACGGCTGATTTTACTACGGATTTGCAAAGTTTGGCCTATTATTTGGATAACGGTAAGGAGGATACAGCACATGACGACAACGAAGTGGATGGTTAAAAACGGAACGTTTGCGGTACTAGAGAAAGGAAGGTCCGTGCTACGCGGATATATGGTTGTGGAGAATGACCGGATAACCTACCTGGGTGAAGAAGAGCCAACCGTCCAAGAGGGAACAGAAATTATCGACGGAACCCATCTGTTTTTCCTGCCTGGATTGGTGAACACGCACGGACATGCGGCGATGTCGCTTCTCCGCGGTTATGGCGACGATCTGGCACTGCAGGTATGGCTTCAGGAAAAAATGTGGCCGATGGAAGCCAAATTCACGGCCGACGATGTGTACTGGGGAACCTCACTCTCCGTGCTTGAGATGATCAAAGGCGGAACCACGACGTTTGTGGATATGTATGATCATATGGATCAGGTTGCAAAGGTTGTGCAGGACTCAGGAATGCGCGGCGTACTGACACGCGGTGTCATCGGATTATGTCCGCCTGAGGTGCAGCAGCAGAAGCTGGATGAGGCGGTTGCATTCGCGAAAGACTGGCATGGCAAGGCGGATGGAAGAATTACGGCGATGATCTCGCCGCATGCACCTTACACATGCCCGCCGGATTTCATCGAGAAATTCGTTCAGGCATCCCATGATCTGAATCTGCCTTTGCATACGCATATGTCCGAAACGGAAACGGAAGTCGCTCAGAATGTAAATGATTACGGACTCCGCCCTGTTGCCCATTTGGAGAAGCTTGGCATGTTTTCCCGTCCAACGCTGCTTGCGCATGCCGTCCATCTGACCGATGAAGAAATCGAAATCCTGGCTAAGCATCAAGTGATGGTGTCGCATAATCCAGGCAGCAATCTGAAGCTTGCCAGCGGCATCGCTCGCGTGCCTGCACTACTGAAAGCCGGGGTCACCGTGTCTTTGGGTACCGATGGACCTGCGAGCAATAATAATCTGGATATGTTTGAAGAGATGCGCCTGGCGGCACTGATCCATAAAGGAGTAAGCGGGGATCCAACCGCGATTCCTGCATCCGAAGCGCTTCGGATGGGTACAGAGTATGGTGCCAAGTCAGCTTTCCTTGCGGATATCGGTACGCTTGCGGTAGGAATGAAGGCAGATATGATCGCACTGAACACGGATCAGGCGCACTTCCTTCCGAAGACGGATTATATTTCTCATGCTATCTACTCCGCCAGTGCGAAGGATGTTGAGCATGTATGGGTTGACGGTAAGCAGGTCGTGAAGAATGGCGCGAGCCTTACTCTCGATGAGGAACGTATCCGGCGGGAAGCGCAGCGTGCCTTTGAGCGTCTTACAACCCTCTAGGAAATAATCAAGGGGAGCGAGGAAGACGGATTTGAAGAAAAAAACGAAGTGGATCTTGCTTAGTGTATCCGGCGTGCTGCTGTTACTGCTTGGTTTACAGCTCTATTATTCATATGTTATGAAAGACACTTGGAATGAAGAAAGAATGGCGATTGCTGCCGCCAAGCAGCATGGCCAATTGGTTTCGTCCGGAAAGACCTATAAATCGGTGTGGGGCGAGGATAATAACTATTGGGTGGTAAGCGGCAAGGATCAGGACAATCAAGATCGTATGGTATGGGTAAAATTTACAGATGACAACGTACCTGTTGAAGGTGCCGATGCTGTCCAGTCCGTTTTATTGAATACAGGGATGTCGGAAGCCCAGATTCGGGATCAGATTTATAACGAATTGCCTGGTGTGGAAATTAAGCGATTGCTGCCTGGAATGTATGAAGGCGAGTATGCCTGGCAGCTGCAGTATGAACACAACGGTCAGCGCGGCTATCGGTTTTATCGTTTTCAAGACGGTAACACGATCGGTAATGACATTATTCTTCCGAATCAATAATAAACGAAGTAAAGAGAGGCGTCCCTTACTATTTAAGAGGGGCTTCTCTTTTTCTTTCATAATTGTAAGCGCATTCAGGAAAAATATGGAAAAACTGTTCTAAATATTTTCACAGACATGCATGAAAAAGTATATAAGATGTGATATACTCGTACTTGTACAAAACGAGCATATAAATTACATGCATCGCAATATATCGTTGTTATATGTATTTTTGTGTTACAAAATGATAGACAAAATTTTATACAGGAAATGAAGGAGGAACTTCATGAAACTACGCATTGTACCTATCATGCTGACTGTCGTGATCTCAGCATCGGTTCTCTTTGGCGGATGGTTTCTGTATCGGCAGATGGCTTTGCAAAATCCGCTGGCAAATGTTGTGTCACAATATGACGGCGTGAAGGATTCTCATATAGATATTAAACAGAATACCGTTACTTTGAATCTTGATTTGGCTCCAGATACAAATTTACAAGGTTTGGTTCAGCATATTAAGAAGGAAGGCAAGTCTGTGATTGGCAAGCGGGAATTGAAAATCCAGGTGGAGGACCATTCCTCGGAAGCACTGGATCAATGGTGGGAGAAGGCCATGCTTTCAGTCGCCGAAGCAATGGATAATAAGCAGTATACCGATATTCAATCATCGCTCGAGCAGCTTGCTGCCCAGTCTCCGAATTTGAAAGCAAAAGCAACCATCGATGACACCAATGTCTATGTCAGCTTGTCAGACGGCAAGTCTGGTAAATTTATAATCTTGCCGCGTCAGCCTGGCAACATGGAGGTGTGGAATCATGCCTAAATTGGCTAAAGAAATCATGTTAGGCTTTATTCCCGTATTGCTGGTATTCCTCGTATTTGTCGGCGTGAACATCGTGCCCTTGCTCATCGCTGCAGGACTTGTAGGCGGCTTGTTGTTTATCGCTAAAATGAAAGGCGGTATTGCTGTAGGCGCAGGGAATGAGCGCAAGCGGAAAAAGAGCGGACCTGCCAAGCTGACGTTCGAAGAAATCGGCGGGCAGGATAATGCTAAACAAGAACTGCGAGAAGCATTGGATTTTCTGATTCGTCATGAAGACATTAAGAAATTCGGCATTCGTCCATTGAAGGGCATTCTCCTAACCGGGCCTCCGGGAACAGGGAAGACGTTGATGGCGAAAGCCGCTGCTCATTATACGGATTCGATCTTTGTTGCTGCATCCGGCAGTGAATTTGTCGAGATGTACGTCGGTGTTGGTGCGGGGCGCATCCGGGATTTGTTCAAGGATGCCCGGAATCGTGCGACAAAAGAAAACAAACAAAACGCCATCATCTTCATCGATGAGATCGATGTCATTGGCGGTAAACGCGAAGGCGGCCAGCAGCGCGAGTATGACCAGACGCTGAATCAGCTGCTAACCGAGATGGATGGCATCTATTCACAGGATACGCCTCGCATTTTAGTTATCGCCGCGACAAACCGGAAAGAAATGCTGGATAGTGCACTGCTGCGTCCAGGTCGATTCGACCGTCATATTCAAGTAGATCTTCCGGATAAGAAGGGACGCACTCATATCTTGAATCTGCATGCGGGTAATAAGCCGCTGCATGAAGATGTTGACTTGGAGAAAATCGCTGAGGAAGCTTACGGCTTCTCGGGTGCACAGCTTGAGAGCGTCATGAATGAAGCGGCCATTTATACGATGCGCGAGAATGAACAGTTTATCCATCAGCGCCATTTGTCCATGGCGATTGATAAGGTAATGATGGGTGAGCGTTCCGACCGCGAATCGAATTTGGAAGAGAAGAAGCGCGTTGCCATACATGAATTGGGACATGCTATTATGGCAGAGCTTGTGCGTCCCGGGAGTGTGAAACAAGTTGCGCTGAGCCCGCGTGGTAAAGCACTTGGTTATGTACGTCATAACCCGCAGGAGGAGCAGTATCTGTATACAAAAACCTTCCTCGAAGAGCAAATTATGATCGCGCTTGGCGGTGCGGCCGCCGAAGAGATCTTTTACGGGGGGCGAAGCACAGGCTCAAGCAATGACTTTGAGCAATCGCTGAACATCGTGGAGACGATGATGAAGTCGGGTTTGACGTCGCTGGGCATTGTTAACATGAACATGGTAACAACTGAAGAGTTAATGAAAGAGAATAATGTGATTTTGGAAGAGTTAATGAACCGCACTAAGAATCTCTTGGGACAAAAACGGCCAATATTCGACAATTCTCTTGATATCCTTTTAAAGGAAGAAATCCTCTCTGGGGAACAATTTCGTTGTCAATTTCGTGAAAACGCGCTTTTACCAGCATAAATTGTTATGCTGGTTATTTTTTTTTACTTTTTTGTCGTGCTAAGATATTATTATACTTTGTGCTCTGAAAATGTATTTTTCGACAAATGGGGTACAATAAAGTATAGAGATAAGGAAAGGGTGGAGTAGAAACCATGTACTTCAAAAAAATCGGCGTCGTAGGCGGCGGGACTATGGGGCAGGGCATTGCGGAGATGCTGGCAGCCAAAGGTCTTGACGTGCTGCTCGTAGAGAAAACTCCAGAGAAACTGGACTATTCATACCGAATGATCGAGACCAGTCTAGATAAACAATTGGAGAAGTGGGGAATTACCCAGGCAGAGAAGAAACTCATACTGAACCGGATTCAAAAAGTAACTCATTTTGCCGAGCTTAGCACCTGCGATATGGTGATTGAGACCATTATAGAGGACTTGGAAGCGAAGAAAGAGGTATTTACACAGCTCGATCAAGTATGTCCGAGCCATGTGATATTAGCAAGTAATACATCCACGCTTAGTTTGACGGAGCTCGCCAGCTCTACCAAATATCCTGAGCGTGTTATTGGCATGCACTTCATTCATCCTGTTTCCAAGGTAGATCTTGTTGAAATCATCCGCGGCCTGAAAACTTCCGAACATACGTTTACGGAAACGAAACGCTTTGTTGAAGAAGTTTCGGATAAAAAAGGCATCATGGTGTATGAGTCTCCAGGTTTCGTTACAACCCGCATGATCACTCTCATGATCAACGAAGCGATGCATCTGCTGCAAGAAGGCGTGGCTTCGGCGGAAGATATCGATGACGCGATGAGAATCGGATATAACTTCCAGCATGGGCCGCTTGAGATGGCCGACCGTTTCGGCTTGGATTCCATTCTCGCTGCGCTGGAGCGCATGTTCCGCGAGTACGGCGAACTGAAATACCGTCCATCGATAGTCTTGAAGAAACTGGTCCGCGCAGGGCAACTGGGCGTCAAAACCGGGGAAGGCTTTTTCAAGTACGATAAGGATGGTGATCGGGTATGAATATTCTCGTAATTAATGCAGGTAGTTCTTCACTGAAGTATCAACTGTACAACATGACGGATGAATCCGTGCTGGCAAAAGGCTTGGTAGAGCGGATCGGCATGGACTCCTCGATTCTGACGCATAAGCCGACGGGAAAACAGGATGTTACGGAAGTTAGCGAAATTCTGGAGCATACCACGGCGATCCGCAAAGTGCTTGGCATGCTCACGAACGAGGAACACGGTGTGATCGATTCTATCGAAAGCATTCAGGCCGTTGGACACCGCGTAGTGCACGGCGGGGAGTCTTTTAAAGAATCCGCGCTCGTTGACAGTGACGCCAAAGCGGAAATCCGCCGCTTGTTCGATTTGGCTCCGCTTCACAATCCCGCATCGATGATGGGGATTAAAGCGGCAGAAACCAATATGCCGGGCGTTCCGCAGGTCGTTGTATTTGATACGGCATTCCATCAGACGATGCCTGAGAAATCATACCTGTACGCTATTCCGAGAGTACTTTATAATAAGTATAAAGTACGTCGTTACGGTGCGCACGGTACGTCCCACGCCTATGTCAGCCAGGCAGCGGCAGAATTTCTGAACCGGCCGCTGGAGGATTTGAAGATCATTACCTGTCATATCGGTAACGGTGCATCCCTGACAGCCGTAAAAGGCGGGAAATCCATCGATACCTCCATGGGGATGACTCCGCTGGAAGGGCTCATGATGGGTACACGCAGCGGTGATTTGGACCCGGCAATAGTACCGTTTGTCATGAACAAGGAAGAGCTGACTGTCAATGAAGTGAACTCCATGCTGAACAAGCATAGCGGACTATTAGCGATTTCCGGGATCAGCAGTGATATGCGTGAGATTACGGAAGGCATGGAAAAAGGCGATCCGAACTCCACGTTGGCCTTTGAAATGTATGAGTATCGTGTTCGTAAATACATCGGGTCATATGCTGCTGCCATGAATGGCGTGGATGTCATCGTATTTACTGCGGGCGTCGGCGAGAATTCGATCGTTCTTCGTCAAAGAGTGCTTGAGCAGCTTACCTATCTCGGAGTAGAATTGGATGAGGAGCTGAACAGCATTCGTTCCGGCGAACCACGCCGTATTTCTGCGGCGAATTCGAAGGTCGAGGTACTTGTGATCCCTACCAACGAGGAACTGGTTATCGCTCGGGATACGCATCGTATCGTACAAGCTTCCAACCGTTAAATAGTAGTGATATAAGGGAGAGATTTAAGCATGGCCACCAAAAGTGTGATTCGTAACGTCAACCAGCATGTCGGTGAGACCGTCACGATCGGCGCCTGGATCAACAACAAGCGTTCCAGTGGGAAGATTCAATTCCTGCAGCTTCGCGATGGCTCCGGATATATCCAGGGTGTTGTTGTGAAGAGCGAAGTATCCGAACAAGTATGGGATGACGCGAAAAGCCTGACACAGGAAAGCTCTTTGTATGTGACGGGTGTTATACGTGAAGAGCCGCGGAGCCAATCGGGTTATGAGATGACGGTTACCGGCATTGAAATCATACATCTTACGGAAAACTATCCAATTACGCCTAAAGAGCATGGTGTCGATTATTTGATGGACCATCGTCATCTGTGGCTTCGTACCCAGAAACAACGTGCGATCATGGTGATCCGTGCTGAAATTATCCGTGCGGTTCAAGATTATTTTGATACCAACGGATTTACGCTTGTGGATCCGCCGATTTTGACCCCAACTTCCGCGGAGGGTACAACCAACCTGTTCCACACGAAGTATTTTGATGAGGATGCCTACTTGACCCAGAGCGGACAGCTGTACATGGAGGCTGCCGCCATGGCGCTCGGTAAGGTATATTCTTTCGGGCCGACGTTCCGGGCCGAGAAGTCCAAAACCCGCCGTCACCTGATCGAGTTCTGGATGATTGAGCCGGAGATGGCCTTCACGGACCATGAGGAGAGCCTTCGGGTGCAGGAGCAGTTCATTAGTCATGTGGTGCAATCCGTGGTTAAGAACTGCCGCCAGGAGCTTGAAACGATCGGTCGCGACATCTCGAAACTTGAGGCGATCCAGGCACCATTCCCTCGGATTACTTACGATGAGGCCATTGAATTCCTGCATACGCAAGATTTCGATATTCCTTGGGGTGAGGACTTTGGCGCGCCACACGAAACTGCCATTGCCGAGAAGTATGACAAGCCGGTCTTTATCACGCATTACCCGGCGGGAATCAAGGCTTTCTACATGAAGCCGGATCCGAACCGTCCGGAAGTCGTACTGTGTGCGGATATGATCGCTCCGGAAGGTTATGGCGAGATTATTGGCGGATCGCAGCGGATAGACGATCCGCAGCTGCTTGAAGAGCGCTTCAAGGAGCATGATCTATCGATGGAAACCTATCAATGGTATATGGATTTGCGTAAATACGGCACCGTGCCTCATTCCGGCTTCGGTTTAGGTCTTGAGCGTACCGTTGCCTGGATTTGCGGCTTGGACCATGTGCGTGAAACGATTCCGTTCCCACGGACCCTGTACCGGTTGTACCCATAAGCCGTGAGAGGTGAGTCTATGGACCACGACGGTAACGTGGACACAGGCGTGAATGGGTGGACGGCCGGCGCCGCTGCCGGCATGAGCCAAGGAATGGCGATCATCCCTTATGCCTTGCTCCGGCATTACCGGTCACTTGGTTTAAGCGACCGCGAAGCCATGCTGGTCATCCATTTGATTGGTTATCAGCAGGTGGAGTTCAAGGCGTTTCCTTCGCTGGAGGAGCTTGCGGAAGTGACGGGGGCTCCCGCGGCTTTCATCGCTACCAGCTTGCAGCGTTTGATGAAGGTAGGGCTGATCGGCATTGATGAGTATGTGGACGAAACACAGGGGATTCATTACGAGCGCTACAATCTCAACGGATTGTATGAGAAGCTCGCTTCGTGCTTGGCTGAAGAGCGTGAGGAAAAGACCCCTGATGGAACCAAGTTTGCGTCTCCGCTTTTAAATGCCCGGCCTGCTAATGGCAAATCAGCTGCATCGGGGAATCCCGTTCCCGAGAAGGAAGAGCGGAATTTGTTCACCATTTTTGAAAAAGAGTTTGGACGCCCGCTGTCGCCCATGGAGCTGGAGACGATCTCCGGCTGGGTTGATGCGGATCGCTATCCGGACGAGTTGATCCTGTTGGCTCTCAAAGAAGCGGTATTTGCGGGCAAACTGCATTTCCGCTACATTGACCGGATCCTGCTGGAATGGAGCCGAAACCGGGTGCGTACCGCACAGGATGCCAAAGCCTATACGCAGAAATTCAGAAATATTGGAAGATAGATAAGAAGCACGTCCGTTAAGGGCGTGCTTTTTTATTTGCAATTTTTTTGTAATCCAGGTCTATGATGGGACTTTTCTAATGCAGCGGGCTGAGGATGGGCTGTTCAGTCCTGTGAATTAGCAGGAGAATTTCTCCGAATTAGCGAATGGATATAGTTGCAGCAGCGGCTGGAGGGGGAGATGAAGATGAGATACAAGGCCATAATTTTTGATCTGGATAACACGTTATTAGACTATAGTCAGAGTGAAAGGTCATGTATGCAGCAGGCACTGGAGGACTACCGTCTGCATGAGGAACTGACGTGGGAGGAATTCTGGAGCACGTTTGGACCGATTAACTTTAATTATTGGATGAACCGGATTCAGAACAATCACGATATTAGGCAGGTGTTGGAGCATTCCTTCATGGACACGTTCCTTGGACTGAAGCGGGAATTTACCCAGTGCCGGGAGATCTCGGAAACCTACTGGGGTTTGTTTTGCAGTTCCAACCATATGGAGCCCCATGCCGATCTTATTTTGGAACACCTGCATGGCGACTTTGCCCTCGGGGTCATATCCAACGGCATTGGTGAGGCTCAGCGCAAACGTCTTGCGGCAGGAGGCTTGTTTCATTATTTTGACTCCTTCATCATTTCGGATGAGGTGAAGTGCTGGAAGCCGGACCCGCAGATCTTTGAACTCGCTTTGCAGGAATTGGCTTTAAGTCCAGACGAGGTGCTGTACATAGGGGATTCGCTTACGGATGACTATGAAGGAGCAGTAAGATCCGGGATTGATTTTTGTTATTATAATCGCCGGGATACCCCTTTAAATGACCATCATCGACCTGCTTATGTGATCAGGGATCTTCTGGAGATCAAGGATTTGGCTAACGATGGAACACGGAGGACTACATAATGAAATATAATCATATACTGTTTGATTTGGATGGAACCCTGACGGATCCGCGTGAAGGCATTACGAAAGCCGTGAAGTACGCACTCGCTCAGCATGGGATTAACGTAAGTGATCTCTCCGAGCTGGAATGTTTTATCGGTCCCCCGCTCCAGGCGACCTTCACCGAGAAATATCATTTTAGTGAAGCCGAGGCTTGGGAAGCCGTTCTGAGTTACCGTGAATATTTCAAGGACACCGGCCTTTATGAAAATGAGGTATATGTCGGCATACGCCAGTTATTGGATTTGCTGTTATCCCAAGGGCGCCAGTTGTATGTGGCTACCTCCAAACCTACGGTTTTTGCCGAAACAGTCCTAGAGCATTTCCAGCTAACCGCTTATTTTTCCATGGTGTGCGGAAGCGAACTGGACGGCACCCGGTCCGCCAAAACCGAAATCATTCAGCATGTTCTGGATACGTGCGGCATTCATACTTCGGAAGCCGTCATGATTGGAGATCGGAAGTTTGATCTGATTGGAGCCGGGAACTGCGGGATACACAGCATTGCTGCAGGTTATGGTTACGGTTCGGAGGAAGAGCTGAGGGCATGCCAGCCAACCTATTATTTCAAAACCGTGGAGGAGATGCTCCGGTCGTTTGCAAGCTTAGCGGTTTAAAATCGGCTTGAACGATGAGACAGAGCACTTCGATTTTTCGCGTAACATCGGTTATAATGGTCATAACCAGTCGGAATGTCATTATTTTGAAGGGAGGGGCATGATCATGATGGGAAGATTGACGATGAGCTCTATGCAAAGTCTATATGATGAACAACGGCGGTTGTTTGCATGGAGCGATGAGAAAGTTACCGCCTGATTACCTCGCATAAAAGAGGCCGTTTATCTAATGGACTTTGCATCCTTAAAACCTTTATTTTAATTTTAAGGAGCAGAGCTACCATGAAATATATAAACGCGGATATTATACTTCCAGAGGAATTGTTGAAGGAAGTGCAAAAATATGTACAGGGCGGGATGGTGTACATCCCTAAACCTGAAGGGTTACGCAAGAAATGGGGAGAAAACTCGGGCAGCCGGGTGTATTTGAAAAAAAGAAACCTGGAAATCCGGCAGTTGTTTGCGTCGGGGGCAAGTATTGATCAGCTTTCTTCTCAATTTTGTTTATCCTGCGATTCCATCAAGAAAATCGTGTATACCAAAAACAAGTAATGCAAAGTCACATTGGACCTGATTCTGATGTGGCTTTTTCTTATGGATAAAAGTCATTTTAAACCAATTGTTATATAGGAAGTACAGATACTGAGCAATTATAATCATTCAAGAACGTCAAATGATAGAGCAGAGGTGAGTTCATGAATGATTTTTTTCAATTTGAAACAGAAGTACAACGGTGTGCGCTGCTCGAAAGAGCCAAGAGGGTTGCGATATCGGCACTTCAGCAATATAACCTGAGATGGGTTGAGATTGAATTTATCGGTATTTCGGACACGATTACATATCAAGTTAAGACAAACTTAGATGAAACATACTTGTTGAGAATTCATTCGCATCGACGGCGCAGTAATGAAATAGACCTGGAGCTTCAATTCCTGGATGCCCTTATTATCGCAGGTATCAAAGTGCCGACAAGTATAACCACACCAAGTGGTTTAAGATTGTTGACAATCGTTACGGACAATGGATTCAGATCACCTCATGTCACCGTGATGAGATGGGTGGATGGTGTGCATGCCCATGAAAGACTTACAGAAGATCAGGCTTATCAGGTAGGTGCCTTGATTGCGAGATTGCATGAAGTTGCACTTGGCTTCGAAAGTTCTTCTGATCTCCGGAGGCCCGTATGGGGGATGAACAGTTATAGAGAAGCGTTAGCCAAGCTGGAACGATATGCAGGAACTTTTTTATCGGAAGTCTCATGGTCACTGTATCAACTCGCAGCTGAAAAGGTTCTATCCCAGCTTGAGCATATGAACGCTGATGATTGCAACTATGGCCTCATTCATGCCGATTTACATCTGGGGAATGTTGTATTTGAAGGGGGAATTCCACATCCGATTGATTTCGGTAGATGCGGTTACGGTTTTTATCTTTACGATCTGGCCGCGGTTATGTTGTCACTTGATCCGAAGCAGCGATTCAAAGTGCTCCAAGGATATGAAAGTGTGCGGAAGTTGGACTCGGATTATATTCAGTCTCTGGAGTGTTTTTTCATCATGATCATGATGGAGAATTATAGCCACCATGCCTCTAATCCAAGAGAGACAGAAAGTCTGAAGAGTGAGCAAATCTATGCACTAGCCTATATCCGTGAATATTTGCACGGACGCCCGTTTCTGCTAACTGTGGTGAAGCCGTTAGAAAAAGACGATGTCCCAATCTCTAGTTGATCCGGTCAGGATAGAAGGGTATCATGATATCATCATACGCGTTACAGAATGGGAGAGAAAAGCTTGCAAGTAACGAACCGCCCAGGTGAATTTATCACCTGCTTGATCATCATGATCGCTACCATCGTATGGGTTCAATGGACCTCAATCCTTTTATCCATGGTGTGGGGAATCGGGCTGATCCTGTTGATATATCGTTTGTGCAAGCTAAGAAGCTTACGCAAGATATCGATTCAAATCAGAGACACAGCCATAGTCGCGCTTATCATGGTGATAGGCTATACGCTCTATCATGCTTTCGGTGAAATCATCAAAAATGGATTCGCGGGGCATGATGCCTGGGCCATCATCCTATCGAGGTTAAGCCTGATTCTATTTGTACTGCCGTTTGCGCTCGCGGCCGCATTAACGAAAGAAAAGCCTTTATACCTCGCCACAGGTTCATGGGGGAAAACGATCTATTTCCCATGGATATTCAAAGGACCAATTAAGGATCCGATTTGGCGTTTCATGCTTATTTTCCTGGTTGTCGTTTGTGGCATATTTTCTTTTTTTATGGACTGGGGACAGCCGCAATTTCTCGTTCTTATCGGTTATGCACTTTCCTTCGCGCTGATCAATGCCGTCCTTGAGGAGCTGTTGTGGCGGGGATACATACTTAGTCATTTTGTAGGTAGATTTGGGGAGCTGAAAGGGCTCATCATCGCTGGAGCTACCTTTGGTTTATACCATTACCACCTAGGTTTTTCATGGCCGGTTTGTCTGCTGTTTTCAATCTTTGGTATCATGATGGGCGGCGTGGCTATTCGTTCGAAAGGTTTGGTTCCCGTGATGGTCATGCATTTTGTGATGAATGTTTTATTTGTTCTTAGCGGCATGATCCTGTAACATCCTAAAAGGGCGTCGATAGACGTTCTTTTTTGTTTTGACCGGTATGGGCAGACTATGGACAAGCAGTGTTGGTCTTGTTTTTATATTTATTCAAAAAACTTTTTGAAAAAAGTGCAGGGGCAGCTTTTAAAGCTGACGTCTATGTATTAGGGAAGGAGGGGAGAGTTATTGATGCTGAAACGTTAATCACGCGCATCCTGCAAGGTGATCAGGAAGCCTTTCGGGAACTGGTGAGCCATTACAGCCAGCACGTGTTCCATACGGCATACTCGGTCCTGCGGGATGCCAAGGAAGCGGAAGATGCGTCGCAGGAAGTGTTTATTCAAGTATACAAAGCTCTCCCCCAGTACCGATCTGAAGGGTTCAAAACCTGGATTACACGCATCACGCTAAATAAAGCGATTGATATGAAGAGGAAGCTTTCCCGTAAACCGCCGGAGCAGCTGCCCGGCGAACATGCTGAAGTGCTGGATAAACTCCCTTCCCGGGACGAGGACGTGGTTTCTCTGCTCATACATAAGGAGAGAAGAGAGGAACTTCGCGAGAAAATCAAACAATTGCCGGACAACCACCGCGCCATTATAACGGCTTTTTATTTGGAAGAGAAAAATTACGAGCAAATCGCAGCCGAGCTGGATGTCACGGTCAAGACGGTTGAATCGAAATTATACCGGGCCAGACAATGGATTCGGAAATCGTGGAAGGAGGAGGAATGGAAATGAACGTTAAGGGCAACGAGCTTACAATGCGGACAGAACGATATGTTAGAGGAGAAGGCTCGCCAGAAGAACGATCTTCTTATGAAGAGCTCATGTTATCGGATGACACCGTGCTGGAGTTATATATGCAGGTACTGGCGAAGCTTGATTCCGAACTCCCTGGCTTGTCAGACCCGGAAACATTTACGCAGCAGGTGGTAGAACACGAACAAATTAAGCCATACACCCATAAAGCACCGCTGCGGATTCTGGAACGTCCGAAGCGATGGTACGAACGCGCGATCGTTCATTACACCATTGCCGCCTCCATTACCATGCTGTTCCTCTTCACCGGGGCATTTGACCGACTTCTTCCTGGAGAAATGAACGGTGATGCTCCATTATCCGAAACACCTTCTTACAGTGAACAATGGGTGGAAAAAACAACGGGCTGGCTTGACCAGCTATTATCCAGATAAGAAAAATGAAAGGAAGATGCCTAGTGCAACCGCAAAAAAGTAAAGGGTTTGCCTTTATATTAAATATCCTTCCCGGCCTCGGCCATTATTATTGGGGGAGAAAGGGACGCGCCCTGCTATATCCGCTCTTGTTCTTCGGAAGCCTCTTCGGCGGATTTGTGCTCGGGATTATGTCCCATTCCGATGCGGTCTTTGGGCTGGGAATTCTCGGAGCCTTCATGATCTGGGGGATCAGCATGCTCGACCTGCTAGTTGCTTTGATCCGATATACGCCTGTAATGATTATCCACGATGAGTATGGACGGCCGATGGAGATTCGCCAGGAAAAGAGTGATGAGTCTGAACGCTTTTATACCATACTGCTGTCCTTCATTCCCGGTTTGGGTCATTTTCAACTGGGATTGATGCAGCGGGGGTTGTCATTCCTGATCGCATTCTTCGGGCTGGGGACGATTCTGCTGTTCTTAACGGGCTTGACTCACGAATCGGTATTCCTGCTGTTTCTGGGCATGCTGCCTATCATTTGGCTTTACTGCATGTTTGATGTGGTTCAGCTGGTTAACCGCAAGCAAGCTGGGGAATTACTTATCGATCGCACGCTGTTTGATGAGTTAGAGAGCGGAAGGGAGAGCGGACGCCGAAGTAAAGTGTTTGCTACCTTGTTATCGGCGTTTCCTGGAGCGGGTCAAATGTATTTGGGATTGCAAAAACGCGGACTACAGCTCATGGTCCTATTTCTTGGCAGCATTTATGTGTTGGATGTACTCAAGCTGTCGCTGTTCCTGTTCTTGATTCCGCTGATCTGGTTCTATGCATTCTTTGACGGCCTGCAGCAAGTAAGCCGTTACGGCAGGGAGCCGCTGCGCGATCGACCGATCATCTCGGGACTTGGGAATCAGCAGCGCTGGCTCGGGCTTGGACTGATCGTACTCGGTATTTATTTCGTATTCACCAGTGTTGTGATGCCTTATATTGATACGCATTTCCCTCATTTACAGCTGGATTACCGCATTCGTTCCTATTTGAAAACCGCGATTATCGCCGTTCTTCTCATCGGAGGAGGAATCAAGCTGATGACCGGCTCGAAAAAGGATACATTAAGGGGAGAGCGTTCATATTATGATACCGACAACGAATGAGATGTCCATTCATGGTCTGGGAAGCCCTCCATCGAAGTCTGCACGGCCATGGAGAGTGGGTACACTCTCCATGGGACTATCCTTGCTCGTGCTCGGTTTGCTTGTCTTGTCCTCCGCCTGGAAAGGCGCAGAGGTGTACAGCTCCGCCGCAAGATGGTGGCCGATCGTATGGGTTCTGTTAGGCGCCGAGATTGTGTGCTATACACTGATTTTTCGGAGAGGCGGTTCGGTCAAGTATGATCTTTTCAGCATTCTTCTCATCGGTTTTCTGACCTTCTGCTGTATCGGCATGGGAGCGCTGAACGCGACAGGTTTACTGGATCAGATTCGCCGTGAGACGATGTCCGTGCAGCAAACGATTCCGTTACCGGATCAGAAAATAACGATCCCGGACGGGGTTAAAAAAGTCATTGTCCAGGGCAGTTACAACCACAATATCCATCAGGATGCTTCCAGCTCGGATGAAATGCTGATCTTCGGCAGCCTGCGTATGGAAGACATCAAAATGTGGAGTACGACCGAGCTGCCGTCGATGATTCAGGTTAAACAGTCGGGAAACATTCTATATGTCCAGCTGAATGATCCCCCGCGCTATGCTTTTCGAGGATCGTTCTCACAACTTGATGTGACGCTGTCCGTGCCTTCTGCAGTCAAAGTGATCATTAGAGATCGCAGCAGTTAGGCTAGGCTGTCTGTCGTACATATGGGTGTTAATAACATCCATTGGATTAAGAGGATCGCGATCTAATCAATGAAATGATATGAACGAGATATGGAGGGAGATATCGTGGCCAAGAATCTGTATTACCTGTTGTATATCGCACTATTTGTTGTGACTTGTTTGTTTATCTTCAATGCCTATTCGTCACCGGATCAGGTACCGGCGCCTTCGATCTCTTTGACGGAGCATGAGCAGAATCGGCTATAATTTATATAAAGAAAAAAACCTGTAAACGATCGGAATCGTTTTACAGGTTTTTTAGTTTTCGTTCAACGAGAATATAAATCAGGATAAAGACGATCACGGTCGCAATACCGGTTGTCATGAAATGGCCGGTAAGCCTGGCGATAAGCAGCAGGACGACCCCGAAGATCATCAGCAGCAAACTGACATAGGCATTCGCAGCTTTAAAGTTCCGTTCATTTTTGAGAGATGACGTCGTTTTATAAGCATAAATGCTCTTGGAACTTTTAGGCGGAATCAAAAAGAGGACCAAACCATACAAAATAAACACGATGCCAATGGCTAAACTTTCGAGCATCCCTATACACTCCTAACGGAAATATAACGCCGGATGCACCCCGAAAACGTTGGATGTAGGTGCATCCGGCTGTTTAAGCCCTGTACATGCAAATATGGCTTTACTTTACTTGGATCCGGCTGCATTCAGGAGTAGACGACGGTAAGAGTATTCGAATATAAATTCAAAAGCCTCCAGATGTTTCTTCGCTTCGAAAGCATTCTTGCCCCACGCATAGATGCCGTGGTTGCGCAGCAAAATGCCGGGTACCGCCGGATCGAGCGCATCCGGAACGAGTTCCGCAATCCGCGGGATGTCCGCATAGTTCGGCAGGATCGGAATGCGAATCGCCGCGTCCTCTTCCCAAATGTTAAAGGCTTTGATCAGCTCGATTCCTTGGGCAGGGACATAGCCTTGTTCACCATACCAGTCGCTGATCAGATTGTTATCGATGGTGTGCACATGGAAAATGGCGCCGCAGCCGGTTTTGCGATAAATTTCGCAGTGAATCAAGGTTTCCGCACTAGGCTTTAAGCCGGTTGCTTCACAAGGTAAGCCGTTCTGATCCACAAAAAGATAATCTTCGGGCGTATGTACCGACTTATCTTTTCCACTGGCTGTCACCGCAAAATAAAACTGCTCCGGGTTGAACTCGCCAACACGGACAGATAGATTGCCGCTGGTGCCAGGGAACCAGTTTCTAGAAGCGAACAGTTCCTTGATCCCTCTAAGATCCTGCAGGGCAGCCTGTTTCTGTTCAAGCCGGATATCTGAAAATGCCACTTACAGCACCTCCTGTTTAAACTTGTCTTTCATATCGTTCTGGATATCGGTAAATGTCTCGAAGGGTACATGAAACACGCCAAGCTTCTTGCACTGCTCGGTGAGCGAAGAACGGGAATAAACCAGGTCGGCTTGCTTGGCGCCTTCGAAATCGGTAAGGCTGTCACCGATCAGAATTCGGTAATATTGATCGGCCGGAAAACGGTCCATCACCGTGACCTTGCACATACCGCAGTCGTTATGGCAGGATTCCTTGCAAGGATGAGGCCAAGTAATCTCGATGTGATCTCCTTCAAAATTCGAACCGTTGCAGAAGATATGGTCTGCCGGAATGCCGAAGGGTTTCAGCAGGGGATCGACAAAGAAATCGATACCGCCGCTTGTGACATAAAACTCAATCCGTTCCGATTTTAAATAGTCAAGGAATGCACGGAAGCCTTCACGGATTCCTGCATGGTTAAGAACAAAATCGGTAATCTCTTCTCGCATCGAGGAAGGGAAGAGGGCAAACATGCGGCCAACGCCCTCCCGTATGGAAATGGTGCGGTCAAGCGTATCCTGCATGATCGACTCGAAGCCTTCCGGTTTGAAGTGCTTCATGATGGCGACAATATTATCGTTGTTCGTGATGGTTCCGTCGAAATCACAAAAAATGATCGGTTGTTTTACTCCAGATGTCATACTTCTCCTCCCCAGATGTCCAGTGCGGCTTTCAACTCTTCGTGCTCTTCGGCAAAGTGTGCGAGCGGAACGGATTTCATCGTCGCCTCAATCGCTTGCACAAAGGCTTTGCCGCCCGCTTCGGTACCCATCGGATGACCGTGGATCCCGCCGCCTGCGTTAACGACCACATCGGTGCCAAAGTCCCGGATGATGCGGGGAACGAGTCCCGGATGAATTCCTGCGGACGGTACCGGCATGCTTCGTTTCACACCAAGTTTAGCGCTATGCAGTTCGTCGCGAATGGCCAGATTCTCTTCTCTCGGCATCGTTACAGATCCGTAAGGCGAAGGGAAGAGCACCAGATCCGCACCGGCGATCCGCATCAGCTGGCCGAGCAGCACCGGAGCCGTTATCCCATAGTATGGAGAAGGATAAATGGCGCCGGCAAGTGCAGGGTGAGCCGCGATAGGAACGGTGATATCCGGATCGCTGCTTAGCTCATGCAAAACGTCATACCCGTAGGACAGCACATTAAAGAGCAGGGCGTTGGCGCCGGCATCAATCGCACGCAGCGCTTGCTCACGCAGCTGCGACGTCCGTCCGGTTAGATTAGCGGCATAGAGCAGCTTTTTACCTGTTTGTTGTTCCACATCGGCAGCAGCCTGGATGCACATGCTTACCCGTTTTTCAATCGGGGTGAGGTCATTCTCGAACAGGATTTCATCATCTTTGATGAGATCTACGCCACCCAGCGCCTGACGGATAAATTGGGCTCTAAGCTCGTCCGCATTCAGGCCGATAACCGATTTGAATATGCTCATCAGCAGCGGACGATCATGGACGCCGAGAAGATTGCGGACTCCGTCGATGCCATATTTCGGTCCTGGAAATGCACTCAGGAAGTCGGGAGACAAATCCAGGGAAGTCAGCTTGATGCGTCCGTCCATGGAAATCTTGCCGAACACCGTCACCAGCAGAGCGGGAATATCCCGGCTGAAATTAATGTCCGGATAAGCAATGCTGACATCCGCATAACGACTGCCGGGCTCCCAGCCCTCGTGAACCTGAATGTCAACGACTTCGCCGAGATGTTTCTGCATCGCTTCACGCTTGGCTTGCGGCAGCTCGGTCCAGCTGCCGACCGTCATGCCAACGGCAATGGAAGTCGCTTTCTTACGAAAATCCGCCTGGTCGTCATAAATTCGGTACGTTGCAATACAGCGGCTCATGAGATCTGCTCCTTCAGCATGGCGCCCATTTCTTTGGAGCGCTCAGCGCAGCGGTTTACGGCGGCAATGACGGTTTCGAAGAAATCGCCTTTGTCTAGCGTTTCGAGGGCCGCTTGCGTGGAACCGTTCGGCGATGTAATCTTCGCGCGAAGCGATGAAGGCTGTTCTCCGGTCTGCTGCACCATCCGGGCCGCGCCCAGAATGGTTTGGAGCGTCAACTCGCGGCTTTGCTCCGGCGTCAGGCCGCCGCGGATCCCTGCGGCAGTCATGGCTTCCATCATGTAATAGAAGTAAGCGGGGCCACTGCCGGAGATGCCGGTCAGGATATCCATCTTCTCTTCTTCAATGACGGTTACATTGCCAACAGCTTCGAACAAGGTCATGACCAGCCGGCGCTGTTCTTCGCTGATTTCCTTCGAGAAAGCGATTCCTGTGGAACCCAGTCCGATGGAGGCGGATGTATTCGGCATCGTGCGTGCAATGGGTTGATGGGTTCCAAGCAGCGTCTGTGTCGTATAAATCGATAATCCGGCGATCACGGAGATAATCAATTGGTCGCTTGAGAGCTTCGGACCCAGTTCTTTCAATACTTTAGCAGCATCCTTCGGTTTCATGGCAAGCACGATCACCGGCGAAGTTTTCAGAATTTCGATTTTAGCGGCTTCGTCGTTATTGATCTGGACACCGTACCGCTCACTCAGTTCCTGAAGGCGCTGAACGTTGCTTCGGTTGAGCATCGTAATATTCTCCGGAAGCACGACAGAACGGCTCACTAATCCTCGTACGATCGCTTCGGCCATCGAGCCGGCGCCGTAGAAGGTGATTGCTTTATCTATTAAAGGTCGGTTCTGCGGGGATTGGCACATCGTTATTTCCTCCTTCATGGGCTTTAGATGAATGATTTATTCGCGTATTTGACCACTACCGATAATAACATATTTGGAGGAAGTAAGCGCGGGTAACCCCATAGGTCCCCGGGCATGCAGCTTCTGGGTGCTGATCCCGATTTCGGCGCCGAAGCCAAATTCAAAGCCGTCGGTGAAGCGGGTCGAAGCATTATGATAGACAGCCGCCGCGTCTACTTCCTGCAAGAAGCGCTCTGCATGATCCTTATTTTCGGTAACGATACATTCCGAATGCTTTGTGCCATAAATCGAAATATGCTCAATGGCCTCATCCAGGTGATCCACGATTTTAAGGTTCAAAATATAGTCGTTATACTCAGTCGCGTAATCCTCAGACGTAGCTTTTACAGCCCATGGAACGTAATCCAGGGTACGCTGGCATCCGCGCAGTTCAACATTGCGCTCACGGAATGCTTCGGCCAGCGCAGCCAGATGCGATTTGGCATAATCAGCATGGACGAGCAGGGTCTCCATGGAATTGCAGACCGAAGGGCGCTGCACCTTGGCATTGAGGCTGATGGCAACCGCCATGTCCGGCGCTGCCGATGCATCCAGATAGGTATGGCATATTCCGGCTCCGGTTTCGATCACAGGTACCGTGGCGTTCATCACGACGTTCTGGATCAGCGAGCTGCCGCCGCGCGGGATGATGACATCCAACAGTCCGTTGAGCTTCAGCATTTCATCCACGGAGGAACGGTTCGGGTCCTCGATAAGCTGCAGCGCATCCTTAGGCAGTGCGGTGCGTTCCATAGCTTCGTGAAGCACCTCGATGATTTTGCGGTTGGAGGAGAGGGCGGATGAACCGCCGCGCAGTACCACCGCGTTGCCTGTCTTCAAGCACAGCCCGGCTGCATCAACGGTCACGTTGGGACGAGCTTCATAAATGATGCCGATCACGCCAAGAGGAACGCGTTTCTTGACGATGTTCAGCCCGTTGGGGCGGTCGATCGTTTCCAAGGTGTCGCCGATCGGATCCGGCAGCTTAACGATTTGGCGCAATCCTTCGGCAATGCCCTCGATTCTGGCCTCATTCAGTGCCAGCCGGTCCAGCAGGGAGGCTGAGGTGCCGAGTTCCTTCCCGCGGCGAAGATCCTCAGCGTTCGCTTCCATAATATCTGCCGTCCGTTGGATCAGGGCGTCTGCCATGATCAGCAAAGCCTGGTTTTTCTCCTCCGTGCTCAGTCTCCCAAGACGAAATGCAGCCTGTTTGGCGAGCTGGGCTTTATTGCGTACCTCACTCATGATAATTCCTCCTTGTTTGAGTTATCAGGAAATCCCTTATTGGTTTATGGCAATCCGGATTATTTTAATGTGATCCATTCATCGCGGTGAATAACCTCGAGCCGATGGATTTCTCCGATGATGCCGATGACTTGACTGCTCGGCAAACCGAGCACGGCCTGCAGCTGGTCCTCATCGTAATTGACGATGCCTCTGCCAAGCCGTTCGTTGTTCATATTAACGACCTCCACCACGTCCCCTGCATGGAAGCTGCCTTCGATTCGTTTTATGCCAACGGGAAGGAGGCTGTGGCCTCCGTGAATCAGCGCTTTCTCGGCGCCCGGATCGACAACGATCCGGCCTAGCGGCGAGGACATAAAGCCGAGCCATTGTTTTTTCATAGGCAGGGAGGATAGGTGGGTAGCAAAATATGTTCCTTTGCCTGCATGCTTAAGCGCCTGAAGCAAATCCCCGGTCTCGTTGGCTTTGCCGATGAAGACGGGGACACCGCCGCGGGTGGCGATTTTGGCAGCGTCGATTTTTGATCGCATGCCGCCTGTACCTACGCTGGAGCCATCGCCTCCTGCCATGCTGTAAATCTCATCGGTAATTTCATCAATTTCCTCATATTTTGTTGCATCCGGCGACTTGCGTGGATCTGCCGTGTACAAACCATCCGTATCGGTCAGGATGATTAGTTGCTGGGCGCGGACCAAATTGGCGACCAGCGCGGATAACGTATCGTTATCACCAAATTTCAGTTCGTCAATCGAAACGGTATCGTTCTCATTAATAATCGGAATAACGCCTTGCTTCAGAAGCTCTGTAATCGTCATGTTGGCATTGTTCATGCGTTTGCGATTCGCAAAGTCCGTTCTTGTCAACAGAATTTGCGCAGCCTTCAATTGATGGGAGGCCAGCGCATTCTGGTAAGCACGCATCAGCAGCGCCTGCCCCAGTGCGGCGGATGCTTGCTTTTCATGCAGTAATTTGGGTCTCGTCTCGTAGCCGATCTCCCGAAAGCCTGCTGCGACAGCGCCGGATGTCACGAGCAAAACCTCATGACCGGCCTTGCGGAGCGCGGCAAGTTCTCCGGCAAAGAAGGCGACGGAATCAAGATTAAGTCCGCCTTCATCTGTCGTAAGGGAGCTGCTTCCGATTTTTACGACGATGCGTGATAGCATCGTGATCACTTCCTTGTATTTATGATTAGTAGGTATAGCTGTAATGAATCCTTTTCTCAGAAAACAAAAAAACTTTCGTCCTGTATGAAAAAGGACGAAAGTTTGACTTCCGCGGTACCACCTTTGTTGATGAGCGCAGCTCATCCGGCTTTAGCCCTGTAACAGAAGGCACTGTCCTGGCAAGCCAGGCCGCTCGGGGGTAGGATTCTGAAAGGGGGTCACGGCAAATTCTTTCAGCCCATGGAATTTGCTCTCTGGTCATCGTGCCATATGCTTTCGTACTGGTCCCGTCTTTGCGTTTTTGAAAATGGCATTCAATTGTTACTGCAAGAATAGCACATCGTTTTTGTTTTTTCAAAAGGAATTAGATTAACCGAACAGGTTCAGCTTGCCGATTCGGTAGGCGGCTTCCCGCATTCGTTCTTCGCTGCTTAACAGGCCGACGCGGACATATCCTTCGCCGTGATCGCCAAAGCCGATACCAGGAGCAACCGCTACCTTGGCCTCCTCAAGCAGCAGGTCGGCAAAGGATACCGAGGTAAAGCCCTTCGGTACGGGCAGCCAGCTAAAGAAGGAGCCTGCAGGTTTCTGGGCTTGCCAGCCGATTTCGGACAGGGCGCCATAGAAGGCGTCCCTTCTCGATTGGTAGCGTGCCACCAGCTCCTCAACGCAGTCTTGCGGCGAAGTGAGCGCTGTGGCCGCTGCAGCCTGAATGCCGCCGAACAGGCTGACGTAGATATGGTCCTGCAGCATATTGATCATCGAGATGATTTTTTGGTTCCCCAAGGCAAAACCAACGCGCCATCCGGCCATATTGTAGGTTTTGGAGAGGGTGTAGAATTCTACGCCAACCTCTTTGGCTCCTTCTGCCTGCAAAAAGCTGACCGGACGGTCTCCGTCAAATCCGATCGCTCCATAAGCAAAATCACTGGCCACCACAATCCCGTGTTCGGCGGCGAATGCCACCGTATCCTCGTAGAAGGACAGGGGAGCGACGGCGGATGTCGGATTATTCGGGTAATTCAAGAACATCAGCTTCGCTTTTTCTCTGTCTGCAGGTGTGATCGCACCATAGTCGGGAAGAAACCGGTTAGCTGCGGTTAACGGCATGAACTTCATTTGGGCACGGGCCAGTGCAACACCTGACCAGTAATCCGGATAACCGGGGTCCGGGACAAGACATACATCACCCGGGTTCAGAAGCACTTGCGGCAGCTGTACGAGCCCTGTTTTTCCTCCAAACAGAATGGCTACCTCCGTCTCCGGATCCAGATCAACGTTGTAGTCTTCCTTATATCGATGCGCAATGGCTTCTTTAAGAAAGGAAAAGCCGGTAAAAGGCGAATATTTGTGAAACTGCGGATTGTCGGCCGCTTCCTTCAAGCTGGATACGATATGAGGCGGCGTGGGCTGATCGGGATTTCCTTGCCCGAGATTGATCACATCATGCCCCTGTGCCACTTGGCGGTTTACCTTGGAGACCAAGGTCGCGAAAAATTGTGTGGGCAGCTGGGACATCATCTCGGCCGGCTCTATTTGGAATTCGTTTAATTTGTTCATTGCAGTTTCATCACTCCGTTATCTAATTACACTCGAATGCAGCTGATTTTGAAAACAATTAGGATTAATTTAACACGATTTATCAGGGGTGTATAGAGGGAAATGGTGCTTGGGTGTTGCAGCAGCAGGGCGGAGGAGGCTATGATGATGACATCAAGAGAATGGATGAATTCCTGAATAAGAGCCCGAACATGGATTTCATGATCACAGCGGCGCTGATGCTGAATTCAACCCAATAACAGGAGGCTGCAAGATGACTGGTGAAGCAAAGGCTCAATTGAATATCGCACTTATCCAAGCCGATATTGAAATAGGAAACGTGAATGCCAATATGAATAAAATGCTCGGTATGATGGAGCAGGCCGCAGCGGCTGATATGAAGCCGGACGTCATCGTACTGCCGGAAATGTGGAATACGGGGTATGCGCTTGACCGGATTCAAGAGCTTGCCGATCCCATGGGACAGGAAACCTCTCGGATGCTGAGCGAATTTGCGCGAAAACACCGCATCCAAGTCGTTGGCGGATCTGTAGCCGAACGAATCGAAGATCGGATTTATAACAGCATGTATGTGTTTAACCGGAGCGGGGAGCAGATCGCCAAATATTCCAAAATTCACCTGTTCCGCCTGATGGATGAAGAGAAGTTTCTGCAAGCCGGACAGCATACCGTAACCTTCGAGCTGGAACAATTGAAAGCGGGCGCGTCGATCTGTTATGATATACGGTTCCCAGAATTGTCCCGCACCCTCGCGCTCAGCGGCGCTCAAGTGCTGTTTGTGCCCGCGGAGTGGCCGCATCCGCGGCGGCATCATTGGAGAACGCTGCTCATGGCCAGAGCGATCGAGAACCAAATGTATGTCATTGCGTGTAATCGTGTAGGAACTAGCGGAGATACGGACTTTTTCGGCCACTCCATGATCATCGATCCGTGGGGGGAGGTCATTGCCGAAGGGGATGAGCAGGAAATGATCCTGACAGGTACGCTGGATTGTGATCTTACGGATGAAGTCAGAGGACGTATTCCGGTTTTTGAAGACCGTCGTCCGAATTTGTATTTTCAATAAATCGTTTATGGTTAAACTCCTCTGAAAAATGAAGTTTCATCTGGTCAGTGGCGGGTATACTATGGGTAATCCGTCAGAGAGGAGGCTTGGAATGATGGCAGAGAACAACCAATTCGACAGCCAAAACCATGAGCAGGAAGAAGTACAAAAACAACAGTTCCGCAACTTTGTTGAGAATGTTGCCGGAGGTGGCAACGGGAAGAATGAATCGATTCAGGATCAGTCCCGTACTGCGGATGAACAGAACCGATTGATTGACCAGCATAATTTGCGCAAATAAACCTCCGATTATGATGAAATGGGTGTGTTATAACTTCAGGTTGAAAAGAAGCTCAGCTTGGTCTTGTCAAATTGACCTTAGCTGAGCTTCTTTTTTATTTATGGGGCAGCACGCACTAGTCCTGAACGCTCTCCACTACCAGCTTGTCCATGACCTGCTTAAAAGTATCGATGAACGCATCCGCGGCTTTGGACAAATACCGGCCGTTGCGGAAAGCCACAACCAGTGTGCGGCTCGGAACCGGATCAGCAAGCGGCAAGTAGACCGGTATAAACTCGCTGCGTTTTGCACGGGCGATAAAACGAGGCACCAGCGTTATGCCCATTCCGGTAGCGACCAGAGATTGGAGCGTTTCGATATTGTTGCTCTCGAATACAACGTTCGGTTCAAAGCCGGCCTCCCGACATATGTCAAAAGTAAGCTTCCGGAAGCCCTGTCCTTTTTTGAGGACAACAAACGCTTCGTTCCGAATTTCGTCGATCGTGATGGGCCGGACGGGATCAGAGGCTGCCCGCAACGCAAGCGGGTGCTGCGGAGGAACGGCCAAATCGATCATTTCCTCACCGATCGGAATCCAGGACAGTGACGGCTCGGACAGCGGCAGCGCTAGGAGGCTGAGATCGGCCTTGCCGCTGGCCGTCAGCTTCTCCAGGTTCATGGAGGAGTCTTCCAACAGGGTGATCTCAATATCCGGATATCCCTTTTTAAAGGCAGGCAAAACCCGTGGCAGCAGGTGAGAACCCGTAATCGGCATGCTGCCGACTACGACTTTACCCTTCCGTAGCTGGGAGATGTCCGACATCTCCTGCTTCAGCTGCTCGACGGCGTCCATGATCTTCTGGGCATGCTCGACAAAGCTGGCCCCGGCATGGGTAAGCTCAACGTTGCTCGTATTCCGCTGGAACAGCAGCACGCCGAGCTCTTTCTCCAGCTTGGAGAGCTGCTGGCTCAAGGAAGGCTGGGCGATATGAAGCTTCTCCGCGGCACGCGAAAAATTTTTATCCGCCGCGATTTGCAGCGTATATTGCAGTTGTCTCAGTTCCATTTAGGCATCACTCCGTTATAGCTGAATCCTATTACATCTATAGATATTATATCTTGGAACAATGAAGAAGGAAATGATATATTACTATCAACGTAAAGATGATGCGTTGTAGATCTTCCTTATATGTAAAGAAGATAACAAGCAATTATCTTCTCATGGACGTAAAGAACAATGGGGTGATGATGATGAGTAAGAAGACAATGTTCGAGAAAATTTGGGATAACCACGTTATTCATCAAGAAGAAGGCAAACCGGGTATTTTGTACATCGACCTGCATTTGGTTCACGAGGTAACTTCCCCGCAAGCATTTGAGGGTTTGCGTCTCAGCGGCCGTAAAGTACGCCGTCCTGAACTGACCTTCGCAACGATGGATCACAATGTTCCAACGAAAGACCGTTTTAACATTACGGATCCGATTTCGAAGCAGCAAATCGATACCCTGACCAAGAACTGTCAGGATTTTGGCGTTACCTTGTATGATCTCGATACGATTGATCAAGGCGTTGTGCACGTCATGGGGCCGGAACTGGGCTTAACACATCCAGGCAAAACGATTGTGTGCGGCGACAGCCATACATCCACTCACGGTGCGTTCGGCGCGCTTGCGTTTGGTATCGGCACGAGCGAGGTTGAGCATGTACTGGCTACCCAATGTTTGCAGCAGGCGAAAGCGAAGACCATGGAAGTGCGATTTGTCGGCCGCCGCAATCCGGGCGTAACGGCTAAGGACATGATCCTCGGCGTCATCGCGAAATACGGAACTGATTTTGCAACAGGCTATGTTATTGAGTATACGGGTGAAGCGATCCGCGAGCTGTCGATGGAAGAGCGCATGACCGTGTGCAACATGTCCATCGAAGGCGGAGCCAGAGCGGGCATGATCGCTCCGGATGAAACAACGTTTGAATACTTGCGCGGACGTCAATATGTTCCGCAGGGCGAAGCTTTTGATGCTGCAGTAGCAGCTTGGAAAGAGCTTGTGACAGACGAAGGCGCCGAGTTCGACGTGGTGGTTGAGTTCGATGTAGAATCTCTGATCCCACAAGTAACCTGGGGAACGAGCCCGGGAATGGGTACTGACATTTCCTCGACGGTTCCTAACCCTGCGGATTTTAAGACGGAGAATGAGCGCAAGGCAGCGGAGAAAGCCCTGGAGTATATGGCGCTTGTGCCAGGGACTCCAATATCCGAGATTCCGATCGATTATGTCTTTATCGGTTCTTGCACGAATGGACGCATTGAAGATTTGCGTGCAGCGGCTGCTGTAGCGAAGGGACATAAAGTGTCAAGCAATGTAACAGCTATCGTTGTTCCCGGATCGGGCCGAGTGAAGATTCAGGCTGAACAAGAGGGGCTCGACAAAATTTTTGTTGAAGCGGGTTTCGAATGGCGTGAAGCAGGCTGCAGTATGTGTCTCGCGATGAACCCGGATGTATTGAAGCCGGGACAGCGCTGCGCATCCACGTCCAACCGTAACTTCGAAGGACGCCAAGGCCGCGGCGGCAGAACGCACCTCGTATCGCCGGCAATGGCAGCGGCAGCTGCGGTAAAAGGACGCTTCGTGGATGTACGTGACTGGAACTTTGCAGCCGAAGAAGTTGTGAGCTAAGAAGGACGGAGGAGAAGTTTATGCAAGCATTTACGAAATTACACGGTATCGTCGCACCTGTGGACCGGGTGAATGTAGATACGGACGCAATAATTCCGAAGCAGTTCTTGAAACGGATTGAACGTACAGGTTTTGGACAGTTTCTGTTTTACGAATGGCGGTTTGATGAAGAGGGCGGCAATATCGACAGCTTCTCGCTGAATCAGCCCCGATACCAGGGCTCAACCATCCTGATTTCCCGTGCCAACTTTGGCTGCGGTTCTTCCCGTGAGCATGCGCCTTGGGCGATTCTCGACTACGGATTCCGGGTGGTCATCGCTCCATCGTTCGCTGATATTTTCTACAATAACTGCTTTAAGAACGGGATTCTGCCGATCAAATTGTCGGAGGAGCAGGTGGAAGAGTTGTTCCAGCGGACGGAAGCCCAAGAAGGCTATAAGCTGAACGTCGATCTGGAGAGCAAAACGATTACAGATGATCAAGGACTCCGTATTGACTTTGATCTTGACGAGCACCGTCGTCAATTCCTGCTTCAAGGACTGGATGACATCGGTTTGACGCTGCAGCATGAAAGTGCGATCGATGCTTACGAGAAGAAGCATGGGGAGCGTCTGTTCGCTTAATCTCGCAATTACGCAGCAAAAGGTTACAAGATTATTAAACTTCCATTTCCTGTGTAGGAAATGGAAGTTTTTTTTGGTATTATGGAATTAATATGCAGCGGCAGCCAAGAGGGACCCTTGTTTTATGTCAGTATTTGTCCGGCAGCATGTAGTCGGGAATGTGCTGATTTACATATTTTTAGTTTTTGCTAGATTTGCTTTTCAAATTCAATCATGGGATGATCGAGGTGGATTCATGAAGAAGTTAGGGTTTGTAATGATGTTGATAGTCTTCTTGCTGGCGTTTCCGAAAAGTGGTGAAGCCAGTTCTTCAAGTGCGAGCATTTTTCTTGACGGGGAACCATTGAATTTGTCTTCTGGCGTCCAGGTAGCCAACATGAAAGGCAACGTGATGATTCCGATCCGCGTAGTATCCGAGAATCTCGGTTTCAAGGTAGGCTGGGAGAAGGCCAGCCAAACCGTAACGGTTGAAAATAGCGAGAAGACGGTCCGCATGGTGGTCGGCAGCCAGCAGGCAGAATTGAACGGGGCCCAGGTAGATCTGAATTTGGCGCCTGTCTTGAATGGACCGACCACGCTTGTGCCGCTCCGTTTTGTTAGCGAACAGATGGGTCTTGACGTGAAATGGGACAACCAATCGAAGGCTGTGTTCCTCTCCAGCACGGCTCCGCCTGCCACCGAAGTCGAGATTGATCCAGGTGCCGGAACCAATCCAGGCAATCAAACGCCTCCGCCTGCGGAATCTGGAAACAAGACTTCGTTGACGGGGCTTAGCTTTAGCGATAACCGTCTTATGATTGCAACGGAAGGCGCCGTGACGCCGAAAGTGTTCAGCATGACGGGGCCTGATCGGATTGTTATCGATCTTCCGGACACCGTGTACTCTGCTTCGTTTCTAAGCGGACATGTCCTGAATGCTCAAAACGGCGGCAATATGGAAGTTACGGATTACTCTGACGTTACGAATATTAGATATGCCGTGTTCAGCGACAACCCGCCAACCGTGCGTATCGTATTGGATTTGACCGGACCTAAGAATTATGCGGTGACCCAGGAATCGGGCATCATCATCGTGGATCTGAACGCAGAGGGCGAAATCCTCGTTCCGCCGGTACCGCCAGTTACCGGCAATGGCAAGAAGACGGTTGTTATTGACGCCGGTCACGGCGGCAGCCAGCCGGGTGCGATCAGCGCTAACGGCAACCAAGAGAAGGTTCTTAATCTTGATATTGCATTAAAAGTGGAAGCCTTGCTGAGAATAGAAAAGAATATCAACGTTGTTATGACGCGGAGCGATGATTCAACACTGGGTCTAAGTAATCGCGTGAAAGTTGCCAACTCTTTAAAGGCTGATATTTTTGTATCGATTCACGGAAACAGCAGCACTTCCAGTAGTCCGCACGGTACAGAGACTTACTACACGAGAGATGCCAGCAAACCTTTGGCGAATGTAATACATAAACATCTCGTCAAGGCAACTGAACTCATGGATCGGGGAGTTAAATATAGCAGCCTTCATGTTACGAGAGAAACGACGATGCCGGCTGTCCTGCTCGAGATTGGTTTTTTGAGCAACCAGGGTGACGAAGCCCAGTTGTTTGAAGACGATTTCCAAAATCGTGTTGCACAAGGTATTGTAGCGGGTATTAAAGAATATCTTAAAGTACAATAACGTGTACAAGATTTGATGAACTTAGAGGGGGACGAAAGTCATGAACAAAAAATATTGGATGACAGGATTGCTGGCGCTTCTGCTTGCATTTAGTGCCGGCTGTGGACAGAAGCCGACTGCAGCCCCTGCCGAGACAAATCCGGAGACCGCAACAGGAGAAGTGCAAACGCCTCAGGATCATCCGGAAGAAACGGCGGCTGATGATCATAAGCAAGATGACGCAACACCAGTAAACGCAGGCGAGGGAGCAAGTACACCACCGCAGAACACAACCGGTGAAAGTGCTGGAACTCCTGTGGATACAAAGGATGTGAATGCTACGGAGGACCAAGCGAAGAAGGCTAATATTAAACTCTATTATACGGACCCCGAAATCATGGATCTGAAAGAGGCAAGCAAAGAGATTACATACTCGGGTGAAGAGGATAAATATAAAAAAGCTTTTGAAGGACTTCAAACAAGCAGTGATGCCGAACTAAGTCCACTATGGTCGGATAAGATTACGCTGAAGTCTCTCAAGTTTGATAAAGGAGCTCTGACGCTGGATATCACTAAACCAGCCGAAGCCAACCTTGGAGCTGGAGGGGAGATGTTTGCGATTGATGCGTTACAGAAAACCTTCTTCCAGTTCGATGAAGTGCAGTCTCTGGAATTGCTAGTAGACGGTAATCAGATCGAAAGTTTAATGGGACATGTTGAGCTTGAGCATCCTATGACTCGAAAATAGAGCAAAAGAACCAATGTTGAATTTCATATGAAGGACCAAACACCTATTTCGGTTTTTGAAATAGGTGTTTTTTTGGTAAAAAGGGAACATTTTCGCAACTTTCATTGTGACTTTGCGTCTATAGGTTGTCAGGTAATGTCGGACAGGCCGAGTGCAGAAACGCCAATCTATGGCAAAATAATAGGATGGTAGGGGTGAAGGATGAAGAAGTTCGGTTTTTTAATGTTTCTGGTTGTCATCATGATTGCGTTTCCTAAAATGGCGGATGCGAGTTCGTACAGCGCAAAGATTTACCTGGATGGCCAACAAATCAATCTGTCATCTGGCGTGAAGGTCGAGAATAATAACGGTACAGTCATGGTTCCGATCCGTGTCATTTCCGAGAATTTGGGATTTGACGTGTACTGGAACAAGGCAACCAAGACGGTAACTGTCCAAGACGGCTCGCAGACTGTAACAATGGTGATTGGAAGTCAGCAAGCTGACATCAACGGTCAGCGCGTTCAAATGACCAAAGCACCTGTTCTTCGTGGCGGAACAACACTGGTTCCCATCCGTTTTGTAAGTGAGCAGATGGGCCTTCAAGTAAGATGGGATAACGCGCAGAAGGCAGTCTATCTGACCTCGTCTTACGAGGGGAATAACCCTGGTGAAGAACCTGGCGTAGCTACGTCGACCGTGGACGGTATCAGTTTCAGTGAAAACAGGCTGATGGTAGCCGTTACGGGCAATACGAAGCCGAATGTATCCAAACTTAGCAGTCCGGACCGTATCGTCATTGATATGGTGAACACGAATTTCTCGGATACATTCAGCAGCAATGCCAGCTTTGATGACGTGACGAAAAGCGGTCAGATGGCGGTAACGGGTTACCCGGATGTCAAAGCCGTCCGTTACTCCCTTTACAACAGCAACCCAATGACCGTGCGAATTGTCATTGATCTCAACTACGCCAAGAATTACACCATTTCAGGCCTTGAGAACGGATCGGGCTTGTTCATTGTGGATTTGAATACGGGTTCTAACCCGACACCTGGTACAGGCGGAAAGAAACTCGTGGTCATTGATGCGGGTCATGGAGATCACGACCCTGGAGCAATTGGTGTAACGAAGAAGAGGGAGAAAGATTTCAACCTCGCAATGGCGCTGAAAGTTGAGAAACTGTTGGCCAAAGAACAAAATATCGAAGTCGTTTTGACTCGCAGTAACGATACTTTCCTCGAGCTGAAGGATCGCGCGAAGATTGCGAATGATCTGAAGGCTGATGTTTTCATATCGATACATGCTAATAGCGGCCCTTCCACTGCAAGCGGAACCGAAACGTATTACTACAATGAATCTGACAAAGCCTTGGCGAATGCACTCCATAAAGAGATCGTTAAGGCCATGGGTTTAAAGGACCGCGGAGTGAGATATGGCAATTTCCATGTCATTCGCGAGACGAAAATGCCTGGCGCCCTGCTGGAAGTCGGGTTCCTGAGTAACAAGACCGATGAGAGCAAGCTGTTTGATCCGGCAACACAGGATCGAGTAGCCGAGGCTATTGTCAGAGGCATCAAAAATTATTTAAAGGTTGATTAAGATACGACAGTGATCGTGATTGCAGGAGGTGGCTACTTTTGAATAAAAAAATATGGTCGGCTGGTCTATTGGCAGCCGTAATGCTGATTGGCGCCGGTTGTGGACAGAAACCCGGAGCAGCTCCGGACAATACGCCGGAGCAAGTAACGCCTAAGCCTGATGATCAGACAGGACAGAGTAATAGCGGAACGTCGAATGGATCAGGTGGATCGTCTACCGGGAATGGCAGCGAAGTGACGACGCCGGAAGCGAAAACAGAGAGCATCAAAGCCTACTACACGGATCCTGATTTGATGGAGCTGGTAGAAGGCACGGCAGAAATTTCGTATAAGGAAGATCAAGAAAAATACGAAGCGGCTTATCAAGCATTGCAGAAGAGTAATCATGCCGAAATGATTCCTCTGTGGGACAAAATCGGGCTGAATTCACTGACATTTGATAACGGGGCATTGACGCTCGATGTGACGGTTCCGGACGAAGCCAACCTGGGTGCAGGCGGGGAGTCGTTTGCCGTCGATGCGATCAAAAAAACTTTTTTCCAGTTTGACGAGGTGAAATCACTTCAAATTCTGGTGGATGGTCAGCAGACCGAATCGTTAATGGGTCATGTCGATTTGGAAAATCCAATGACTCGGTAATGATGGTTGAAGGAGATCACGATCTGCTGTCGAATATTAGTATATGATGAAGCAGTAGTTATTGAGAGGGGAAAGAAAATGGTACTTAGACACAGCAAACATGTTCATTCCAAAAAAGTGGTCTCCGCCGTCATGGCCGGACTTATAGCATTCGGAGGCGGGGCTTCGATCGTCTCGGCAGATGAAGAAGCGGCAAATGCGACAACGGCAAATGCAGCCCAAACGCCCATTAACGCATTCAGTGATGTTAATGCCGGATATTGGGGAGAAAAGTACATTTATCAGTTAGCAGCACAGGGGATCGTGACCGGGAATAACGGAAAGTTTCGTCCGAACGATCCCGTAACGCAGCAGGAAGCTGTAACGATGGCGATCCGGTTCTTAAGCATGCAGGATCAATTAAGCAGCGGCGCTGCGACATTACCGACAAATGTTAAAGTGAATGATTATTTTACGAAATATGTTGAACTGGCTTTTCAGCAAAACCTGCTCGACAAGCAAAAAGAATCCGGATATACGGATGAGAAAGTTATTTGGGGCGCGCAGAAAGCATCCCGGGAATGGATAACCGAAGTGCTTGTCCGTTCCATTGGACGAACCGCGGAGGCCAATGCAGCCAAAAATAAAGCGACAGGCTTTGCGGATAACGCCAAGATATCCCCGGATCGTCTGGGCTATGTCAATGTTGCGGTTGAGCTGGGACTTGCAAAAGGTGTGAACGGCAACAAGTTCGATCCGCAAGGGGCCGTTACCCGTGCCCAGCTTGCAACGTTCCTTAGCCGGGCTCAAGCCTACATCACCACAAATTATGAGAACCAATACAAAGGCTCTATTGCTTCAATTGAGAATGGAAAACTGGATTTGTATGCCGATGGCAAGCTGAATTCATTTAAGCTGGATAATTCCACAGCGTATTTCACATCCGATTCGGAGAAGAGATTGCAATTCTCGGAGATTAATCCATACACCCAAGCGGTAGTCGTTGTGAATAACGGAACGGCTGCTTACGTGGAAATTACCGATCCAACCCAGCAAGTGGAGCGGTTTGACCGCACGTACGCACGCTTGTCGCCGAACAACGTCATTTGGCTGGATACAGGCAGCACCTTTGAAGAGCTGAGTTACGAGCCAAGCACGGTGTTCCTGGATCAGAACGGGACCAAGATCGATCCGAAGACACTGGCTGCCGGCAGTCTGCTTACGATTGAGCGCGAAACGTACAGTCCGCAGAAGAAAATTGTGTCCATCCGCGTAAAGAGCGGCTTGGTTAACAAGACGGGGGCGGGCGTCGTCCAGAACGTGGATACGGTAAACAAAAGAGTAACTCTTAAAGATAGCACCGGTTATGAGGATACGTACACATGGGATGATGCCACCGTCATTCGCTATCAGAACCAGATAATGGCTCCGGCCGAGTTGAAGAACGGCTACACCGTCAATTTTACGGTAAAAAACAGCATCCTTCAGTCGTTGGAAGTCACGCAAAGCGTTGATCGTACCGTGCAGGCGATGCTGTACTCCGTTGAAGAAAACGGAAAGACCATCACCTACAAACGCAGTGGAAGCACACAGCTCGAAACAAAGTTTTTGGCTGAGAAGCCGGAAATCATTATGAGCGGTGTGGTGAAACCTGTTCTGTCCGATTTGCTCGCTGACGCGGTATCCGGCGATCAAGTGACATTGACCATCAACGGGGAAGAAAAAATCACGAAGATCGAAGTAACGGGTCGTCAAATGGAGCAGCTCGACGGCGTCACCATTGTAAACTACGATTCGAAGACGCACTGGCTGACCGTTAAGGATGCCAACAACCAGCCTCGGGTCATCATCCTGGATGATAAGACGAAGCTGGAATCAAGCAATGGAACGACGCTGGATAAGGTAGAACCACTGCTAGGCGCAGGACGTAAAGTAAGCGTGTCGCTGATTGGTACCCGTGCACTTTCATTGGAAGTGGTGTATAAAGTTGAAGGTAAAATCAGCAGCATTAACACATCCAAGAAAGTGATATCGATTGTGGACGCCACTGGAAAAGTGGAAGAAATTCCATACAACAGCACTTTGATTGTGGAAATCTTCGGCAAATCGAGCGCGTCGCTGGCCGATGTACGGGTCGGTGACGAAGTGTCAGCCCAGCTGTCAACCAATCAAGATTACTTGCAGAGCTTGAAGCTCAAAACTTCCGCGCAATTCGAGGTGGTTTTTACTGAACCTGCGAAAAACCGGATTCGAGTGAAAGCGAACGGCTCCACAAGCGATATTTATACCGACAAAGCTACATTGACCGGTGATAGCGGACAAGCGATTCTGCTTGCGGACCTGCGTCCCGGGACACTCGTTAACATTACGCTGCAAGGTGTGATGGCTGTCGCGATCGCTGAAGTTAAATTAACGCTTGGCGAAGTGACTAGCGTTGATGCATCCGCAAATGCACTGACCGTGAAGGATCATGCGGGCAATAGCCAGACGATAGGAGTAAGCGGTGGAGTTAAAGTCGTTAAGAATGGTTCAACGGCTTCGAACTTAACCACATTGACTCCGGGAGATCGCGTGGAGATTCGAAAGGATATTCAAGGCGTAACCATTGTCCAGGTTCTGGAGAAGGTTGAACGCGCATTCTGGCAGGCGAGCAATACGGAAATTCAAGTTAAGCGTAAATCGATTAATGATAATTACCGGTATACATTATCCGATAAAGTATTTGTTCATCAAGGTGACACTACTTTGTCCGTGCAATCCCTTAAGGAAAATGATAATATTGTACTGTACTTAAACAACGGTGTCGTTGTTGAGATCGTAAAACAGTAAATTATCGACCTGGGATTGCTCGAGAAACACCGTCTTGATGCGGGGATTTCCGCATCAAGATTTTTTTTTGCGGGAGGGAAATCATATGAATGCGGCAACGGTACGGCATATTTTGGACACGATGGAGAGCATGTTTCCGGATGCACATTGCGAACTGAATCACAGCAATGCGTTTGAGCTGACCATCGCCGTGCTGCTGTCCGCCCAGTGCACGGATGAAACGGTTAATAAAGTGACAAAGGATCTGTTTCAGAAATACAAAACGCCTTTGGATTATGTATCGGTACCGATCGAGGAACTTGAGCAGGATATCAGACGGATCGGATTATACCGGAACAAGGCCAAACATATTCAGAATTTGTGCAGGATTCTGATCGAGCAGTATGGCGGTGAGGTGCCGGAAGCTCATGATGAGCTGGTTAAATTACCTGGGGTTGGACGCAAGACCGCCAATGTCGTGGTTTCTAATGCCTTTGGTGTGCCTGCCATCGCGGTTGACACGCATGTGGAGCGGGTTTCCAAGCGACTTGGACTGGCCGCCTGGAAAGATTCCGTGCTGGAAGTGGAGAAAAAGCTGATGAAGCGGGTACCGCGTGAAGAATGGACGCTGACCCATCATCGAATCATTTTTTTCGGACGGTATCACTGTAAGGCTCAAAATCCGCAATGCCCGGTATGCCCCTTGCTCGATGTTTGCCGTGAAGGAAAGAAACGTATGAAAACCTTAGTAGTCAGGAAGAATAAGGAACAACTGTAAAACCAGCAAGAATAGACAAAAAAGAGGTTCATCAGATTCATTGGGAATACGGCACTCTAATGAATAGCTAGCGAAATGGACATAATTGCAAGCAAGCGCTGGGCTTGCCTTTGTCTCCGGATTTCTATCTTTAGCCGCATGGGAGAATGGAAATCTGGAAACAACAGTGATCAAAAGTCGCTTTTCGCAAGGTGTAAGAGGACGTATCCTGGATCGGCATGAGCTAAATTTAAAAGAGGATGGGATTACACATGAAATGCATCTCTGTTTACACCGACAATTTTGAATTGTTCTCAGATATTTTTGAACATGTGGTGGAGAGCCAAAGCCAACTGAGTGAAAATGAAGAGCAGGAAGTCGAAGGCGTGACGTTCAGTCATTCCGGGGATGCTCCCGAGCATTATTTGGAGCGCATGTCACAAAAGCCCGAAGTGGTTGTTATGCGTGATAAATCACGCGGTTTAACCATTCTGCAGCATGGAAATGTCTTCGAAATTTTGATACCGGCAGAAGAAAACACCGTTGTATCTTAAGTTCTTTAAATTTGATGTTTTAAAAAATGAGATAAACCTGGTTCTTACAGGGTAATCGAGTGTGAATTCTCACCTCATTCCTCCTGTATGTTCCAGCTTCATGAAGCTTTGGATCCATGGCAGGCAAGGAAGATCACTTCCTTGACCTGCCATTTTGCATAGATCAAGGACTGTCATATCAAGGCAACGGTCGAAAATAAAATGCAATGATTCCTTTACGGCGCAAGCGGTGATAAAATAAAACGATGTGAATAGATTGTGTCAGAAATTGAGAGAGATCAATGGACAGGAGCGAGAAATGACATTGAAGTTGATGGCTGAGCATGAAATCGGATACAGTGTTACGGAACTCACGAGAGTTCGGGACCGTTTCTTGGAATGGAATGACGAGTCTTCCTCCGCTTTGACTGAGGATTTAATACGCAAGGGTACAGGCGGCGAACTGACGCTTGCCTTCTGCGGACATTTTTCCGCAGGGAAGTCGAGCATGATTAATGCGCTTTGCGGCAAAAAGGTGCTGCCCTCGGGTCCGGTACCGACAAGTGCGAATGTGGTTACAATCCGAAGCGGTGAGCCACGGGCGTTGATTCACCGATCTGCTGCGGAGCCTGGGGAGCCTTTAACGGTAACGATTGACGAGCTTGCCGAATACTGCAAGGAGGGCCGGGAGTATTCCGCGATTGAGGTGTGGGATGATGTGCCGCTGCTTGGCGAAGACGGCGTCTTGATGGATACGCCCGGGGTCGATTCAACCGATGACGGGCACCGGCTTGCCACGCATTCCGCCCTGCATATGGCTGACATCGTTTTTTACGTCATGGATTATAATCATGTGCAGTCGGAGAGCAATTTGATGTTTGCCAAGAGTTTGTCGGATTGGGGGAAGCCGCTGTACCTGATCGTCAATCAGATCGACAAGCATCGTGATGACGAATTGACGCTGACTTCTTATCTGAACGACGTGAAGAAGGCGTTCGCCCAGTGGAAGATCACGTATAAAGGATTGCTGTGCACTTCGCTTAAAGTTCAGGACCATCCCTATAATCAATGGGGGACGCTGAAGTCTTTGATGGGCGAACTCATATCCCATAAGGAACCGTTGCTGCGCTACAGCGTATCCTGCTCCATTCGTCATGCTGCCGATCAGCATGTGGAAGCCTATACCCGCAGCCATCAGGAAGAGAAGGAGCGGCTGCTGGAGGAAATGGGCGGCGAGGAGGCCGCTGCGGCGATGAAAGCGCGGCTGCAGGAGCTGGAGGATCAAAAAAGATCCGCGCAGCTGCTGCCGGAATCCGTCCGCACGGAACTTCGCAAAGAAGCGGATACCCTTCTGGCAAATGCCAATCTGACGCCGGCGGATGTTCGGGATTTAAGTTTGGCCTTTCTGGAAAGCCGGAAGAGCGGTTTTAAAGTCGGGTTTCTGTTCACAGGCGGCAAAACGGAGGAGGAGCGTCGGCGCCGTCTGGAGGCTTTTCATCATCGATTGGAGGAACAGACGACAGCGCAGATCGACTGGCATCTGCGTTCGCTGTTCCGCAAAAGCGTGGAACAGCATACGGAGTGGAATACGGAATGGGAGAGTTTGATGGACGCTGAGCTTCCCGGCGTGCGGGAGGATATGATCACGCGGACCGTGAATCCGGAAGCGACGGTGTCCGGCGAATATGTATTGAACTATAACCGGGAGCTGGCCGAGGAAATCAAGGGCAGCTACCGCCGGGCCGCGTTGGTGCTTGCCGACCGGCTGAAGGCGGTATTGACGGACGCTGCGGCCGTCCGTCTGGAGGAGCTGGAGCGCCAGGGCGCCGAGCTCCTGGCGCAATCTGCGGCTTCCGCCAGCTACGCAGCCCTGCAGCAGGCGGAAGCCGCCCGCGCGGCTGAGCTGGCGCAGCTGCTCCCGCCGCGCACCTCCCTCACCCCCGGCCTCCTGCCGGAGGTGAGGGAGCCGGAAGGGCAGCCCGCGCAAGCGGCTGCCCAGGGCGGCGCCCCGGCGGCGCAGCCGGGGCTAGGGCGCACGGCGCCCCGCCCCGCCGCTGCGCAGGCGGCAGCACCGCAGCGGCGCCAGCGGCTGGATGCCGCGGCAGCCGAGCTGCGCGCAGCAGCAGCGCTGCTGGCGCCGCATCCCGCGCTTGTCTCGGCCGCGCGGGATTTGACCGCCCGCGCGGATGCGCTTGCGGGCGGCTCGTTCACTTTGGCGCTGTTCGGTGCGTTCAGCGCCGGGAAGTCCTCCTTCGCCAATGCACTGCTAGGCGAGTCGGTCCTACCGGTGTCACCGCACCCGACAACGGCGGCGGTGAACCGGATTCTGGCACCGGTTGAAGGGAAATCCCATGGGACCGCAGCCGTGCGGATGAAGAGCCGCGAGATGTGGTGGGACGATCTGAAGTACTCCTTCAGCGTGCTGGGTCTCCAGGAACCGAATCCGGGCAATTGGCGGAGCGCGGCAGAAGGATTGAATCCAGCCGGTATTCACCCGGCAGGCTTGCCGCATTACGGGTTTCTGAAGGCCGCCGCCGCCGGTTGGGATGTGATGGAATCCAAACTTGGTACGACGGAAACGGTAGAGCTGGCGGAATATCGGGGCTATGTGGCGGACGAAACCAAATCCTGTTTTGTCGACGGAATTGATCTATATTACAGCTGTCCGATGACAGAGCAGGGGATTGTGCTGGTGGATACGCCGGGAGCGGATTCCCTGCATGCCCGGCATACGGGCGTCACGTTCAATTATATTAAGAATGCGGACGCCATCGTTTACGTAACGTATTACAACCATGCCTTCTCCAAAGCGGATCGGCAATTCCTGTCCCAGCTGGGCAGGGTTAAAGACAGTTTTGCCCTGGATAAAATGTTTTTTATCGTCAATGCCGCAGACCTTGCACAATCCGAAGAGGAACTGGATGAGGTTGTGAAGCATGTTCGTACCAATCTGACATCCAGCGGGGTAGGCAGCCCGCATATCTTCCCCGTTTCCAGTCTGGCTGCGCTGGATAGTAAGCTGGGTGGGGATGAAGCAAAATTGAAGGAATCGGGGTTTCCGGTATTTGAAGGAGCGCTTAGTCGATTTGCGGTTGAAGAGCTGCCAAGGCTTTCACAGCGCGCTGCTTATGATGAACTGGCTTCGGTTAGGGACCGGATCAGGGCATGGGCCGATATGGCAGCCCAGGATGAGACCACGCGTGAGCGTAAAATCGTGGAGCTGGAAGAGGTTCATCAACAAGCCTTATCTCGCCTTGAGGCTTTAACGGAGTATAACATGTCCCGCGACATCGCGCAGGAAAGCAGCGAGCTGCTGTTTCATGTACGGCAGCGGCTGGATTATGCCATGAACCGTTTCTTTCAGGAGTCGTTTAATCCTTCCGTGCTCCGGGAGGATGCAGGTCACCTGAAATCGGCCTTTGCGGCTTGCGGACGTGATTTGATGCGGACGATGTCCATGGAGCTGGATCAGGAGTTATGGGCGACAACGCTTCGATTAGAGATGGCCGGCCGCAAATTAGCTGAAGACGCAGCGCTTAAAGCAGCAGCGGATATCAACGGTATGGCCGAGGGCTTGTCCCTTTCCATACGGGCAGATAAGGACTGGTCACCGCCGGAGCTGGAAGAAACGGATCTGCAAATCCAGGGGGATTGGTTGTCCTTCTGGTCGTCCTTTAAGAACCCGAAGCATTTCTTTGAGGGAAGCGGAAGCTCCAAGCTTCGTGAAGCGGCTGAGCCGAAGGTGAAGGAAGCCGTGGCGAGTGTGGTGAGCATTCGGGAAGAGCAGCTGACGGACCACTATGTTCGGATGAGCGAGCGTTCATTGCAGCATCATGTCTCGGTGTTGGAGGAACAGCTGAAGGAATCCATGGCTGCCATTCTCGGTTCGCTGCAGGACGGCCAATCCCCGTTGATGTGGAGTAAGCTGGCGGATGAGCTGGAAGTTATGATTCAGGGAGCGCAGTAATGACGGTTCTTATGCGACCAAGAGCAGTACCCAACGGAATAGCATAGTTATTGTTGGTGTCAGAAGCTCCCAAACGCATAACGATGATATGCAGCTTAAACTCCAAACCTATACTTCTCAATCAAAAGGCGTCCCGTTTGCCACCATGGCGGGGCGTCTTTTTTCCTATGTTCACCGTGGGCTGATGAAGGTTAATAGGATGGTATGACGTATTTTAATCCGCTACAGCGTTCGCACTAGGATGAAAACGGCTTAGGATATTACCCTTTTTCAAGCATGTTCAAAAAAGTCGGAAATCGTGGATGAAGCCTGATGGTTGAAGGGACTGACAATGTGATTATATCCCCTAGTATTAATGAGAATTTCCGATGATTTCATTATGAAACAAAGATAAGTTATACTATTTGCCCCCTTTAGGTCCTTTTGGCTCATTTATGACGGTTTTCCCTCTTTGCCGCGGGTTCAGGTCGATGATAAACTTCATAAATGCTACATAACCTGAACGAAAATAATCCAAAGGAGGATAAACATGAATGTTCTCAGGCAACTGCAGGGCTTCTTTTGGGAGAAACGAAGTTATCTTTTTCTTTCCATTCTGTGTCTGGCGATTGCAACCGCTTTAGGACTTGTCTATCCGCAGCTGTTGAAAGTGCTGATTGACGATGCAATCAAGCTGGAGAATTACGGCATCGTGCCGCAGCTCGCACTCACTGTGCTGGGTGTGGTAATTCTGAAAGCTTCAATGCAGTTTCTGCACGGTTTTTTTGGGGGGAGGCTAGGCAACTACCTGGCATACTCGTTACGAAACGCCTGCTATGAAAAATTGCAATTTCTATCGTTCCGCTATTATGACACGGCACGGACAGGGGATTTGATGTCGCGGCTTACCGGGGATTTGGAAGCAATCCGGATGTTTATCGGCTTCGGTTTTGCCCAACTTCTCAATTTAGTACTGATGATAACCTTTGGTTCCATCATGATGTTCACCATCAGCTGGCAATTAACGCTGGTTACTTTGGTAGCGATGCCATTCTTGGTTGTGGCAGCTCTGAAGTTCGAATCCAAGATCCATCCGGCTTTCCAGGAAATGCGTCTTGCGCTGAGCTCGCTGACAACCGCGGTTCAGGAGAATATTACGGGTGTTCGAACCGTAAAATCTTTTGCGCGTGAGCCTCACGAAGTGGAGAAGTTCTCCGAACGGAATGAGCGCTACAAAACCAACCAAATTTTTGCCTCTTCACTGTGGGCACGTTACTTCCCGATGATGGAACTATTCGCGAATATCAGTGTCGTCATTCTCCTTGCAGTCGGCGGTGCCATGGTTATCAAAGGTTCAATGACGGTTGGGGAGTTAGCAGCATTCTTTACCTTGATCTGGTACATAATCGGCCCTCTCTGGGGAATTGGTTTCCATATTAACAACTATACGCAGTCCAAGGCTTCCGGTGAACGTGTGTTGGAGCTGCTAAATCAGCCAATTGATGTGGAAGACCGCGAACGTGCTGTAGATTTGGTGCCAAGCGAAGTGAAAGGACACGTTGTATTTGACAACGTCACCTTTGCTTACGGCAATAAGATGGCTGCAGTTAAAGATATTAATTTGGATGCGCGTCCCGGCTCTGTTATCGGCTTGCTTGGCGGAACGGGCTCTGGTAAGTCGACTATAATACAGCTCTTGATGCATGCTTACAATGTCAACCAAGGCAGTATTAAATTAGACGGAGTCAACATTAATGATATTAAGGTGCGGAGTTTACGCAGCCAGATCGCCACGGTATTCCAAGAGACCTTCCTGTTCTCATCCAGTATACGAAATAACATTTCTTACGGGATGAAGAACGTCAGTATGGAAGAGATCATCCGGGTAGCCAAGCTGGCCAAGGCTCATGAATTCATCATGGAGATGAAGGATGGCTATGATACCATCGTTGGCGAACGGGGAATGGGACTGTCCGGCGGACAGAAGCAGCGGATCGCGATTGCCCGGGCTCTGTTGAAGGATCCGAAAATTCTGATCCTGGATGATGCCACCAGTGCAGTGGATATGGAAACCGAGCATGAAATTCAATCCGGCTTCCAGGAAGTCATGAACGGTAGAACGACGTTTATCATCGCTCACCGGATTTCCTCTTTACGTCATGCGGATGAAATTCTCGTTCTGGATGAGGGAAGAGTCGTGCAGCGCGGCAAGCATAATGATTTGATTGCAGTGCCAGGACCTTATCAGGATGTGTACAAAATACAATATGCGGACCTTATTGCGAAGCAAGCTCAAGCAGGAGGCACGCAAGGGCAGGTGCAAGCATGAACGCCAATGTAAATACTGAACCGCATCAAAAGCAAAAGATTCCGAGGCCGCGGAAGTCCTCGGAAGAACCCAATGAACGTTTTGTATACAAGGACGACGATGCGATTGAGAAACCGTTTAACTGGATGCAGCTGACACGGCTGATTTCGTATATGAAACCTTATGCCAAACAGATTCTCCCGCTAATCGGACTTATGATGGTCATCGGTACCATTACGAAGCTTGCCATACCGTTCTTGACCAGTTTGGCCATTGACCAGGCCATCGAACCGAAGAGTGGGAATCCCAGCCTGACCTTGCTGTATCAGATTACGATAGCCGTCCTGGCGATGTATATCATTCAATGGGTTGCCGGAATATTTCGTATCAAGTTTACGAATATCATCGGTCAGCGAGTGATATATGACCTTCGAGCGGATCTGTTCCAGCATATTCAGCGCTTGTCCTTTAATTTCTTCGACAAGCGTCCGGCTGGATCCGTGCTGGTCCGCGTTACGAATGATGTTAACTCCCTGCAAGATTTGTTTACTAACGGGGTTGTCAATCTGATCATCGACTGCGTGCAGCTAGTAGGTATTGTGGTCATCCTTCTCTTAATAAACTGGAAGCTTGGTCTTGCTGTTATTGTCACGGTACCGATCATGTTCTTCATCTCGACCAAACTCCGTGTACGCATCCGGCGTGCATGGCAGGATGTACGGATTCGGAACTCGCGGATTAACTCCCACTTGAATGAATCGATTCAAGGGATCCGCGTGACCCAAGCTTACACGCAAGAAGAAGAGAATATGAAATTCTTTGACAACATGAACATGGACAGCAAAAAGTCCTGGGATAAGGCGTCTGCCATGAACCAAGGATTTGGACCTCTTATCGAAATTACCGGTGGCTTCGGTTCATTGATCTTGTTCTGGCTTGGTGCCGTGTTGATCCAACAAGGCGAGCTCACCATCGGTCTGCTCATTGCCTTCACCCAATATGTAGGGAACTTCTGGGAGCCGATCAATCGGCTTGGCCAAATGTATAACCAATTGCTTGTCGCCATGGCTTCCTCTGAACGTATTTTTGAGTTTATTGACGAGAAGCCGAGCATTGATGATCAGCCTGGGGCGAAGAAATTGCCGACGATTAAAGGGGATATCAAGCTGGAGAATGTGGTGTTTGAATACGAAAAAGGACGCCAGGCTCTCAAAGGGATCAATCTGGACGTGAAGGCAGGCCAGTCGATTGCGCTTGTCGGTCATACCGGATCAGGCAAGAGTACCATCATTAATCTGCTCAGCCGATTCTATGATATTACCGAAGGTAAATTAACCATCGACGGATACGATATCCAATCGGTAACGGTTGAAAGTCTTCGAAATCAGATTGGCATCGTGCTGCAGGATACCTTTATATTCTCCGGTACAATTCGGGATAATATCCGGTTTGGCCGTCTGGATGCAACCAATGAGGAGATAGAGGATGTAGCGAAGGCGGTAGGCGCCCATGATTTTATCGTCCAAATGCCGGGCGGCTACGATACCGAGGTTGAAGAACGCGGGAATATGCTGTCCATGGGTCAGCGGCAGCTGCTGTCCTTTGCCAGGGCGCTCCTTGCCGATCCGCGGATTCTGATTCTGGATGAAGCAACGGCGAGTATCGATACCGAGACGGAATTGAAAATTCAGGAAGCTCTTAAAGTGCTGCTTCAGGGTCGAACCTCCTTCATCGTGGCGCACCGTTTGTCAACGATTCGCCACGCCGATCATATCGTTGTGCTTGATCATGGCAAGATAATCGAAGAAGGAAATCACAGCCAGCTTATGCAGAAGCAGGGTACGTACCATGGGTTGATTGAAGCACAATACCGATTTTTGTAAAAACGGCTTAACAAAGGTTTAACAAAACCGACACAAATGTAAAAAAAATGTCGCTTGATACTTGCAATCTTCTTCGTAAACTTACAAAATAGAAGTAGAGTTTACTCAGAATTCATAGAAGAAGGGAAGCATGAGGGTATAATGAGCATCGAAAGCGTATTATCTGCGCCTGCACTGCTGATTCGAAACTTTGAGAAGAATGATTTGGAAGCTGTCACATCCTTGATGCGCGAACTGAATTATCCGACCACGCTTAATGTGATGCGTGAACGGATGGAAGCCATGAACGACAATCCTTTATACGGCAATCTGATTGCTGAGGTTGATGGTGTTGTTGTTGGTATGATCATGCTTCGTCAAGTCAAATCCTTCACTATGACCGAACCGGTCACTCAAATTACTTCGGTTATTGTAACCTCAAGCTACCGCGGCCAAGGAATTGGCAAAAGATTGATTCGCGGTGCAGAGACATGGGGAAGACAGCATGGTAGCCACCTCTTGTTTCTCACAAGCGGCAACCGGGAAGAACTTGCTCCCGCACATGCATTTTATGAGCATATTGGATTTGAAAAGGCTGGATACCAGTTTAGTAAAAAGCTGTAGTCTTCGTCTTTTCATAAACCCATCCCAATTTTGGGGTGGGTTTTTTCTTGTTTTTCCCTAAAACTCGATGGGAAGACCACCGATATAAGAAGAGTTCTTCGCTTGATTAAAGCATCGATCCCTACATCATGTCTGGGACTATAGACGACTTGGTTTCCGGTGTATAGGTAGGAATTCAAGGACGCTTTTCCAACAATTGTAGGATTGCCGAAGGTATCAAATGTGTTACAATGTGTTCGTAACGAGATTACAAAAATGTAACCATTGTTTGATCGTCCGGCACCCTAGAAATTCATCTTAGAAGGGCGGTCAAGCAAACTCCACAACTATGAGCATAGGAGATGAGCATTCATGAACAACCATTGGATAAAGAAAATCGCAGGCGGCAGCATTGCTGCTGTGCTGGCTGTCGGCATCATGCTGCCAACGACGGCGTCTGCTGCACCTGCTGAAAGCAATAATTATGTAAACTGGCAACAAAAGATCCAGAAATTCCTGGAGAGCCAAGGCTTGGAATCACAGTTTAAATGGGTGGTCGTTCAGAAGCCGCAAACGGAAAAACCTCAGGCGAACCAGCCTGCTGAAACTCCGCAAGCAAGCAAGCCGGAAACCAGCAAACCAGAAACCAGCAAACCAGAAACGACTCAACCAGAAACCAGCAAACCGGAAACAAGCAAGCCTGAGACCAGCGCTCCATCTACAACACCGTCTCAGCCTTCCGAGTCTGCGGGTACAACGGAACAATCGAATTTTGCTTCCGAGGTTGTAAAGCTGGTGAACAAAGAACGTGCGAATGCAGGCCTGAAGCCGCTTACGGTCCATGCTAAGCTGACAACCGTGGCACTCGATAAAGCGAAGGACATGAGCAATAATAATTATTTCAGCCACACTTCGCCAACGCATGGTTCTCCATTCGATATGATGAAAGCCTACGGTATTTCTTACGGCTATGCCGGTGAGAATATTGCTAAAGGGCAACGTACACCACAAGAAGTTATGAACTCCTGGATGAATAGTCAAGGTCATCGTGAAAATATCCTGTCTCCGAACTTCACCATGATCGGTGTTGGATACTACAACGGATATTGGGTTCAAGAATTCATCAGTGAATAAGCACTTATCTTGTTTCATATGAACAGGGCTGCCCCGGTCGCGCATCGAAAGACTGCGTCCGGGGCAGTCTTCTTTGCGTGTTTTGATTTGCAAATTTTTAATAGAAGTCTTAAGGTAATGTACATGAGGAATTTTGTAGGGGGAATGTCATGAAATCATCTGCATGGATATGGCGAATTACTGCCTCCGTGTCGGTTATTGTAACGATTGTGCTTATTCTTGGCTTTGTGTATGCATTTAAGGATATTAATGATCCGCAAGGACAGCCCTTGCTGACTGGTGGTGGTGGATCCGAGGCGTCCGAAGAAGAGACAGCGCCGGAAGAGCCGGAGAGTGCTCCGTCACATCCGATTTTGCCCAATGATTTAAATGTAACTGCGATTGGAGATTCACTGGCCAAGGGAACGGGGGACAATACCGGGAGCGGTTTTGTCCGTCGAAGCGTGGATCAATTAAATGGCGATGGCCGAACAGCGAGCCTGCTGGCGAATCTGGCCATAAACGGAATGACGACCGAAGGACTCCTTCCCAAGCTGGACGACAAAGGAATACAGTATGCCTTGAAGCAAGCCAATGTCATTATGCTATCGATAGGAGGCAATGATATCTTTCAAGGCAGCGGGCTGATGGAAGGGGCGGCGGATTCCGATGAGTTAGAGCTCGAACCTGCTAAGCTGATGGGTGCATTGCCGCAAGCATCTGAACGCCTGCAGGCGATTCTGGAGAAGATTCGTGACATTAATCCGGATGCGAGAATCGTTTATATCGGTCTGTATCATCCTTTTTCCGATTTGGAAGACTTGCTCATACCCGGCAATATCGTGGTCTCTGCATGGAATCATGCGGTTATGGAGATCGTGAACCGGGATCCCAATATGACATTGGTCCCCACGTTCGATCTGTTTCAGCATAAGCTGGGCGAGTATCTGTCCTCGGACCATTTTCATCCGAACGGGGCAGGATATCAGGCTATAGCGGATCGAATTGTAGAGGGTATGCTGTAGGCATGATGAGGATGTCATATGGGGAGTTGGAATTTGATGAATGATCAAGCTCAAGAAATCGTACTATCTGTCCAGCATGTAAAAAAGAAAATCGGTCGAAAATGGATTATACATGATGTGTCGTTCGACGTGCGCGCAGGGGAAATTTTCGGGTTCTTGGGGCCGAACGGGGCAGGAAAGACGACCACAATCCGCATGCTTGTGGACCTGATTAAACCGTCCTCCGGCAGGATTGAGGTCTGCGGTTATGATGTGAACCGCCAGCAGGAGCAGGCGCTGCGTTATATTGGGTCCATCGTGGAGAATCCGGAAATGTATTCGTATATGACGGGATGGGAAAATCTTGAGCATTTTGCACGAATGCAGCCCGGCATTAACCAGCAGCGAATTCAGGAAGTTGTGGATACGGTAAGACTGGATCGAAGAATTCATGACAAGGTGAGTACATATTCACTGGGAATGCGGCAGCGGCTTGGAATAGCCCAGGCCCTGCTCGGCAGACCGAGGCTGCTCATTCTGGATGAGCCGACCAACGGTCTTGATCCGAAAGGGATCAAAGAGATGCGGCAGTTCATCCATCGATTAGCCGAGGAAGGATTGGCTGTTTTTGTCTCCAGCCATCTGCTGAGCGAAATTCAGCTGCTATGCGATCGCGTGGCGATCATCAGCAGCGGAAGAGTGCTTGCGGTTGGTGAGGTCGATGAATTGATTGCCGGCAGCAGTGATCATGTGATCTGGGATCTGAATCCCGCCGTGCAAGGGAAACGAATATTGCAAAAGCTGGATTATTGCCAAATCGTCGACCGCCCCGAGGAGGTGCTCGATGATAATTTGCTTGCAGGCATGTCTCCGGACGCTGTTGTGACCCGTATGAGCACGACATACACGTCTAGAGCTGTGGAACGGCTGGTGGCCGCTGGTGTACAGGTCCGGGAGGTTCATCGGATCAATCCTACGCTGGAGCAGCTGTTCCTGCAGATGACGGAGGGTGAGAGCATTGAGTAACCTGTTGCCCCTGATCAAGAACGAGTGCATCAAAATTATCAAACGAAAGCGGTTCTATGTTGTCCTGCTGGTTCTTCTTGTTCTGGTTCCCATGTTTACCTATGCCCAGATGAAATCGGCTGAACGGAGCCGGGAGAAGTTCAATAGTGACTGGCGGCTTGAGCTTCAGCAGCGAATCACGGATAATGAGAATTCGCTTAGTAGTGATAGAGTACCGGATGAATGGAAACGATATAGGCAAATCTTTATTCAGCAAATGCAGTATTATTTGCAGCATGATGTGAATCCTAATCAACCAAACGGGGTTACGTTCACACGGGAATTTTTGAATAATGCGATATCCCTGTTTATCCCGCTGCTCATTATGGCCATTGCTTCGGATATCGTCTCCGGCGAACGGACGACCGGTACCATCAAGATGCTGCTGACAAGGCCTGTGAAGCGATGGAAGGTGCTGCTGAGCAAACTGATCGCCCTGATCATGTTTACGTCTCTTATCGTAGTTTCCACCTTTGTCATTGCCTATCTGATCTCCGGTCTTGCTTTCGGATACAAGGGGTTTGACATACCGGTATTCACGGGATTCCAAATTGTTGGGTCTGATGTGGATATGTCCGGCGTTCATGCTGTTCCACAGTGGAAGTACTTGCTGATGCAGGGCGGCTTGGTGTGGTTTGTCGGTGTATGTGTCGGTATGCTGGCCTTTATGGTGTCCGTGCTGGTTCGAAGTACGGCGGCGAGCATTGTGATTATGATGGCCGCATTGATTGCCGGAAATATTCTGACGAATATGGCATCGGCATGGAGCAGCGCGAAATATTTGTTTATGGTAAACCTGAATTTGACCAACTATTTGGCCGGCAATTTACCGCCAATTGAGGGGATGACTTTGAATTTTTCCCTTGCCGTATTGGCCCTCTGGGCAATTTGTGCGGTTATTGTTTCATTCAGTGTCTTTACGAGAAGGGATATCTTGAATTAAAATGGACAAAGCATGAAACATTTGTTTGCATTTTTTAGGGAACAGCGTTCTTCTAAAATATTGAAATGTAGAAATAGAAATACACGAGATACGTGAATTTGAAGGAGGAGCATGAATGGTCGAACAGATCGATATGTTTGCAGAGTCATCGAAGAACGGCGGTAACAACCGTTCAGGATACGATGCTGACGACATTCAAGTGCTCGAAGGCCTCGTTGCGGTGCGCAAACGGCCAGGCATGTACATAGGGAGCACAAGCTCGTCAGGCTTGCATCATCTGGTATGGGAAATTGTGGACAACGCCGTAGACGAGCATTTGGCCAAGTACTGCTCGAGAATTGAAATTACATTGCATAAAGACGGGTCCGCGACGGTATACGATAACGGACGCGGTATTCCAACCGGAATGCACAAGACAGGCATCCCCACCCCGCAGGTTGTATTTACGATTTTGCATGCCGGCGGTAAATTCGGTGGTTCCGGATATAAGAAGTCCGGCGGTCTTCATGGCGTTGGCGCCTCGGTAACCAATGCGCTCTCCGAGTGGCTGGAGGTGGAAATTTACCGTGATGGTAAAATTCACCGCCAACGTTTTGAATATTGGCAGGACAAAAAAGGAAAAGAGCATGTCGGGGAACCGGTAACGGGCCTTGAGGTGCTTGGTAATACGAACAAAACAGGCACGAAGATTACGTTTAAACCGGATGCGCGCGTGTTTACCGCGGGAACGCATCTCAACTACGACACGCTTGCAGAGCGCTTACAGGAAATTGCCTTCCTGAACTCCGGACTCCGGATTGTTCTGAAAGACGAGCGCAGCGGCAACGGTGAAGAGTTTTTCTACGAAGGCGGCGCAAGCCAGTTTGTGCAGTTCCTGAATGAAGGCAAGGACGTGCTGCATGATGTGATCCATTTTTATGCGGAGAAGGATGATATCGAAGTCGAAATCGCCCTTCAGTATAATGCGGGTTACACGGAAACGCTGGCATCTTTCGTTAACTCCATCCCGACGCGCGGGGGCGGTACGCATGAGACGGGCTTTAAGACAGCGTATACCCGCGTCATGAATGATTATGCCCGCAAGAACAATCTTTTGAAGGAAAAGGACAAGAACCTGGAGGGGAATGATCTCCGGGAAGGCATGATGACCGTGATCAGCGTCAAGATGGCTGAGGTCGAATTTGTCGGCCAGACCAAGGACCAGCTGGGGAGCGCCTCTGCACGCAGTGCGGTTGACAGCATTGTCACCGAGAAGATGCAAATCTTCCTCGAGGAGAATCCACAGATCGCGCAAACGCTCTTGAAGAAGGCCATCCAGGCTTCCAAAGCCCGTGAAGCGGCCCGTAAAGCAAGGGATGAAATGCGCAGCGGCAAGAAACGCAGCGAGAGCTCCAATCTAGGCGGCAAGCTGACGCCGGCGCAGTCCAAGGATTTTTCGAGAACCGAATTGTTTATTGTCGAAGGAGACTCCGCCGGAGGCTCTGCGAAGCAGGGACGGGATTCGAAAATCCAGGCTATACTGCCTCTTAAAGGGAAACCGATGAATCCGGAAAAGTCGAAGCTGGCCGACATCCTGAAGAATGATGAATACCGAGCGATTGTATCTGCCATCGGAGCAGGAATCGGTACGGAGTTCACCGCCGGGGACAGCAATTATTCGAAAATCATTATCATGACGGATGCGGACACGGATGGCGCTCACATTCAGGTGCTGCTGCTTACGTTCTTCTACAGATACATGAAACCGTTGATTGATGAAGGCCGCGTCTATCTTGCACAGCCTCCACTGTATAAAATCGCCAGCAAATCCGGGAAGCTGGAAACCATACGGTATGCCTGGACGGATGAGCAGCTGGCTAATTATTTGAAGGAATTCAAGAACTTTGAGTTGCAACGCTACAAAGGTCTGGGCGAGATGAACCCGGAGCAATTATGGGAAACAACGATGAACCCGGAAACACGGACATTGCTGCAGGTACAAATCGATGATGCTGCCAAGGCGGAACGTCGCGTGTCTACGCTGATGGGAGATAAAGTAGATCCCCGCAAGCGGTGGATCGTAGAAAATGTCAACTTCGCGGAGTTTGAGGAATAGAAGGTGAAGGAATGAGTTTATCGGAGCAATTTTTGCCGGCTTTTCTGGAAGAGGTCGTAGGTGATCGATTTGGCCGGTATTCCAAGTATATTATTCAGGACCGGGCGATCCCGGACGTCCGTGACGGCCTGAAGCCCGTTCAGCGCCGGATTCTGTATGCCATGTACGATTCGGGTAACACACCGGATAAACCATACCGAAAATCAGCCAAAACTGTCGGGGATGTTATGGGTAACTACCATCCGCACGGGGACTCATCGATTTATGAAGGTATGGTTCGGATGGCCCAGCCATGGAAGATGGGACATGTGCTCGTGGACGGCCACGGAAACTGGGGTTCACAGGATGATGATCCCGCAGCAGCGATGCGCTATACCGAGGCAAGGCTATCGCCGATTGCCATGGAACTGCTTCGGGATATCGAGAAGCGGACCGTGCTGTTTAAGGATAATTTTGATAACACGGCCAAGGAACCGGTTGTGCTGCCTTCACGGTACCCCAACCTGCTTGTGAACGGAGCTAGCGGGATTTCCGCAGGCTTCGCCACTGAAATTCCGCCTCACAATCTACGGGAAGTGATTGATGCTTGTATTGCCGTCATGCAGAAGCCGGAGATTGAGCTGGCCGAGATTATGACCTTTATCAAAGGTCCGGATTTCCCAACCAGCGGAATCATCATGGGCGGCGAAGGCATTTTGGATGCCTACCGTACAGGCAAAGGCCGCGTATATCTGCGGTCGAAGACGGACATTGAATCGCTTCGTGGCGGCAAGCAGCAGATTGTCATCACGGAAATCCCTTACCAGGTCGTTAAGTCCCGGCTTGTTACCGCCATGGAGAACATACGGCTCGAGAAAAAAGTCGAAGGCATCGCCGAGGTTCGCGATGAGAGCGGACGGGAAGGACTTCGAATCGTCGTTGAGCTGAAGAAGGATGCCGACGCAAACGGGATTCTTGCTTATTTGTTCAAGAAAACCGATCTGCAAATTACGTACAACTTCAATATGGTTGCGATTGTGAATAAAACCCCTCAACAGCTGGGGCTTAAAGACATGTTATCCGCTTATATCGGGCATCAGCGTGAAGTCGTCACGCACCGGACGCAGTATGAGCTGGAGAAAGCAGAGGATCGGGCGCATGTATTGGAAGGCCTGGTTAAGGCTTTAAATATCCTGGACGAGGTTATTGCGGCGATCAAAGCGTCCAAGAATCGTCAGGATGCCCAGAACAATCTGCAATGGATGTTCGGTTTCACGGAGAGACAAGCCGATTCCATATTGACATTGCAATTATACCGCCTTACGAACCTTGAAATTCATTCCCTGCAAAAAGAGCTGGACGAGTTAACGAAGAAAATCGAGGGCTTGCGTGCGATACTGGACAGCGATAAGAAGCTGATTGCCGTCATTCGCAAAGAGCTGCTTGAAATTCGCGAGAAATACGGTATCGACCGGCGTTCTGTCATTCAGGAAGAAGTGGAAGAGATCAAGGTGAATCTTGAAGTGCTGGTTAACGCAGAGGACGTGCTCGTAACGCTGTCTAATGAAGGCTACATCAAGCGTACCAGCATGTTATCCTTCACCCGAAGCGGCGGTGAGCTGGAAAGCTCCGGCGTTAAGGAAGGGGATTACATCACCCGTCTGTTTGAAGTCAATACGCTGGAGAATCTGCTCATATTCACGAGCCGTGGACAGTATTTCTTATTGCCGGTTCACCAAATTCCGGAATATAAATGGAAAGATGCCGGTACGGCTATCGTTAACGTGATTCAGGTGCCGAAAGAGGATCACATCGTATCGGTCATTCCGGTTTCGAATTTTGAAGAAGAGGGCAAATCACTTGTGTTCGTCAGCCGCAAAGGTCAAGTGAAGCGTACAGAGCTCAAGGAGTATGTAACCAAGCGAACTGGCGCAATTGCGGCCGCCAAGGTTGCTCCGGAAGACAGTATTATCCAGGTCGTCGTAAGTGATAGCAATAAAGATATTGTGCTGATCTCGAAAGAAGGGATGAGCATCCGGTTTAATGAGCAGGAAGTCAACGCCATGGGACGCGTTTCCGGCGGAGTCCGGGGAATCCAACTCCGTGACGGGGATGAAGTCGTTGCAGCGTTATGGGTGGAGAACGATGAGGGTGAAATTTTGACCATCACGGATCTTGGTTATGGTAAGCGCAGCTTGCTGTTGGATTACCAGACGCAAAGCCGCGGCGGAAAAGGAATAGCTACGTTTGAGTTTAAGGAAGGCAAGCGGGTGAAGCCGAACGGCAGCGCCATTGTCGGTGCTTTCTATTGCCGTGAACCGCTGCAGATTATGGCGTACAGCGAAGACGGGCAAGCTTATCCGATTCATACGGAGAAAGTACCGATCGCGGAACGTAAATCGATAGGCAAACTGCTTGCGGATGTTGGCAAGCAAGGACAGATTGTTGATTTGGTAAGTATTCCGCATGCAGAGTTAGGCAAAGAAAGTTAAACAAGGATGTAGGTACTTCCTTTGTTTAGCAAGAAATGTTCGAAGTACAGGTGAGATAGATGGACGAAAAAGCACCTTCGATGATATTTGTCGAGGTGCTTTTGCTATATTTTGCGTTTGCACAACATTAGAGCTTTTGTTTATACTATTTGACATATGTCCGGCTATGTCGAAGCAAGGTGAACCTTGAAAAACGCCGTCATATAAGGGTTGACGGGTTTTGTCGCTTGATTGGAAATTATATTTTTTAACGAAAAAAGAAGGATATTGGGAGCTCGCCCGCGAAAAGTTAATCCTATAAACTATTATGGAATCATGACTTGGATTCAAACGAAATCCATTCAACGAAGTACAGTGCAACATCCACGGATGGTATCCGAGGTTTGATCATGACAGACATAATTGAAGGGACGGGATAAAACATGCATACTGCCGAATTCGCCAAGGTGTGGTCCAAGCTGGCCAAGGATTATAAGCTCCATATGGAAGCCGGATTAGCACCGACATTGACGGAATCGCAACTGATGGTGCTGGAGGTGCTGGCTGAACAGAAGCGAATGAAACCTTCCGATTTCATTCCTTACCTGGCCACAAGTCCGGCAGCCGTAACCATGCTATTGGACCGGATGGAGAAGAATGGACTGATCAAACGGGAACGTGACGCAAATGACAGACGGATCGTCTGGGTAACGATATCCTATAAAGGACGTGAGGAGTATACACGCGGATTACAGGTTAGGGATGAGTACCTTTCCCAGATTTTGAACCGCATATCCTCGCATAATCAACAGCTGCTTGTCTATCTGTTAGGAAAGATTAATACAGCTCCAAAGGAAGCTCTGGTTGAGGTCTAAGTTCTGAAGCAAACGTTGTAAACGTAGAGAGCCCCCAGGGCGGCTGCATACGGCAGCTCACCCTAGGGGCTGTTACATATCTTCATACGCATGAAACATCATGGTCAATCCATGATTTCGAACTTTTTACAAGACGTCATGAAATTATGACTTAAGCAACCATAAAGCCGGGACGTTGGAGGGTTCCCAACCAGGCAGGGATGTGTGGGCTTGGCGGCACTCATAGGTGTTGCCTCCATATGTGACTAAAGCTCCCTGCTGGTATGAAGTGTTAGGTGCCCAGGCCGGAGTTCCCGGTGTGGAGCCGTCCGTCGTGGTGACCTGCAGCTGATTGCTTGCAGGAGAGACGTTGCCAGCCGCATCACGAGCTTTCACAGTGAAGTTATAAGATGTGTTTGGCGTCAACCCGCTGACCGTATAGGAAAGCGTGCTGCCGGATACCGTGGTCACCAGCGTTGTGCCCCGATATACTTCATAACCGGTAACCCCGACGTTATCCGTGGCATTGTTCCAGGCTAGTGATACGCTGGTCGATGTAGAACCTACAGATCGTAAATTGGCAGGAGCCGTCGGGGCTTGAGTGTCCGGGACGGGATTCGATGTGGCAATAGTTAACGGACTGCTCGCTGGTGAAACGTTGCCTGCTCCATCACGTGCTTTTACCGTAAAGGTATAGGAGGTTGCCGCTTGCAGACCGGTTACAGTGTGGCTTAAGGTTGAACCGGATACGGTCGTTACGAGATTGGACCCTTGATAGATTTCATAGCCGGTTACTCCTACGTTATCCGTGGAAGCGTTCCATGAGAGCGTTATGCTGCTGCTGGTGACGCCTGTGGATCTCAAGTTACCCGGTACGGTTGGAGCTTGCGTGTCCTGATTCCCGCTGCCGTTATTCAGGTTCACGTCGATTACGTTATAGAAGGCGTTGCCTGTATCGGCGATTTCCCATACGGCGAGGATCAGATAGTAGCCGGTACGGTCGGTAGGTACGTTACAAGTGTGGGTTACGGTGTTCGGCGGTTGTTTACCACCGTCATTGAAGGAGCAGAACAATTCGAGATCTGCGCGTGCGAGGGGTTTGCTGGAATCCCAGCCTTTTTTCGTAATATAATATTTCCAATCGGATGTGGCGTGAGCAGCGGTCAGCACCCACTTAAACGTATTCGGTCCGCCGTTCATGTTCACTTTACTCCAGCGGGTAGGTGATTGTTCATTGAGCTCGTGAAAAATTCCAGCACCAGCAATCTGACCATCCGCCGGTCCACCGATCGGGAAGTTTCCTTTTCCCTCCAGGGAATGCGGTTCATATATGATTCTGCCGCAGTTGGTGTTCTCTCCGAGCTTACACTTATAACCACGACTGGCTGGTGATTCAACATAACCATGAGCGGAGACGCTGCTTGCTGTGATGATCATGATGGTGAAGAACAACAGTGTGCTTCCTAAAAAAATCCACAGCGGTTTCAAATGCAAGCGGTGATTTGTTTGACATCGAACTTGGTCCATAACAAATTCCTCCTTGTATATTTAATTTTAAATTCAGCGGACACTTGTTGCTGATCAAACCTCCCTGAACTGTGAGTTTTCTTGCTCTGTTAAACATCATGAACAACCGAGCCGACAGTGTTACCATTCATGAACAGCTTTGATCATCCTCCTCCTTGGCAGCCGTTGGTTTATATAAACTCTAAACTAGAGTTTATACCATGATTGTACAAATCATCTAAAAAATGTTAAACTAATCTAGTTACTATTTTTCGGCATTCTTTGATAAAAGTAAAGGGATAATATATTATCGAAGAGGGATAAAATATTACAATATTTGCCGCTGTGAAAGAGGCATATAAAAAACGAAATCCAAGATTGGATTTCGTTTTTTTGAGTTCTATTGATAGGATCGTAGTGTGGACTCCAGCTTGTCCATGGAGAAGAGGCTCCAGGGATAGACTGAGGGCGGCATGGAACGAATGGAGATCTCCTCTTTGGTAACGGGGTGCGGAAATCCGACCAATACGGACCATAAGGCAATCTGCTGGCCGGCTTTGTTCACCTTGCTCCCATACTTCTGATCTCCGAACAGCGGATGTCCCGCATGGCTGAGCTGTACGCGGATTTGGTGCGGCCTGCCCGTGTGCAGCTCGATCAGGACGAGGCTGAAGCCTTCCGCCGTTTGGAGCACGGTGTAATCCAGAATGGCCTCCTTGGCCCCGTCCGCACCTTTAGAGGTGACATGGACAGTATTTGTTTTTACATCCTTATACAGCATATTCACGAGCCGACCCGAAGTTTTCGAAGGAATCCCGTGAACGACCGCTACATACTGCTTGCGGAAGCTGCGACTGCGGACGGCTTCCGATAATCGGGAAGCGGCTTTGGAGGTCTTGGCAAAGACCATCGCTCCGCCAACCGGACGGTCCAGACGGTGCACCAATCCCAAAAATACATTGCCCGGTTTATTGTAGCGCTCCTTGATGTCCTGTTTCAGAATGGTCAGCATGTCGGGATCGCCGGTAGCATCCTCCTGGGAGGGGATGTTTACCGGCTTGGTTACACCTAACACATGATTATCCTCGAAAAGAATCGGCACAACCGGATATGCTGCAGGTTCCCGCTTGCTCATCGAATCAGGACTCCCATCGACCCAGGATGCCGCATGGCAGGTTCATGCCGGAGCGGGTAATCGGCAATCCGATTTCTCCCGCACTGATGGTGCCGCCGTATTTCGGCTTCATGGTCATGGTCAGCATGTTATTCAGAACAGTAGGAGAGATGCCGGTTGTATAGGAGTTAATCAGCATGAACAGCGGATGATCCGATACGATGCTCATGCAGCTTTCGAGGAATGGGTACAAGCTCTGTTCAAGCTTCCACGTTTCTCCACTTGGTCCGCGGCCATAAGATGGAGGGTCCATAATGATCGCATCGTATTTGTTCCCCCGACGCTGTTCCCGTTGCACGAATTTAAACACATCATCCGTGATATAACGGATAGGACGGTCGGCGAGGCCGGACAATGCCGCGTTTTCCTTGGCCCATTGAACCATCCCCTTCGCAGCATCCACATGGACAACCTGAGCTCCGGCCGACGCGGCCGCGACGGTTGCTCCGCCGGTATAGGCGAATAGGTTCAGCACGCTGACCGGACGTCCGGCTGAAGCGATCTTATCCATCATCCAGCGCCAGTTGGCTGCCTGCTCCGGAAACAAGCCGGTATGTTTAAAATTGGTTGGTCGAATATGAAATTTCAATTGGTCGTATGAGATGGTCCACCGGTCCGGAAGCTGCTTTTTCATGTCCCATTGCCCGCCGCCGGACGAGCTGCGGTGATAGTGTCCGTGAACACTGCGCCACTGTCCATCTTCACGTTCAATCGGCCATATGATCTGCGGATCCGGACGTCTGAGAATCACGTCGCCCCAGCGTTCCAGCTTTTCCCCGCCTCCGGTATCGATGACCTCGTAATCTTGCCAATCCTGAGCTACATACATGTTGAAAACCATCCTTCAAATAGTCATTTAGATTTTATTGTACAACATATCAGAAGCTGAATGCCACCAAGGATTGCCCGGCTTGATCAAAGCTATTCGGATGATATAGACTTTGAAGATCGGCGACTTACCCCAAATCTTCGAATGCGGAGTGGAAACGGAATTCGCCATGCAGGTGATCGAGTGCGCCCTGCTGAAGCTCGGCAACCATGAACACTTCATCGGAAACAGTAAATTGGGTTATATCGATCCCAAAGGTTCTGGCCTGCACAAAACCGTAACGGGGATAATACGCCGGATGGCCGAATAGAAAAACAAGGGGATAGCCGTGCGTGAGACACCGCCGTTTGCCTTCTTCAATCAATTTTCCGCCGATCCCTTGTCGTTGATAATCCGGAAGCACGGCCAGCGGCCCTAGTGCAGCCACGTGATGGCTATGAATCCCGTCAAAAAGGCTGGCTCGGCTGAACATAATATGGCCCTTGATGATCCCATCTTCTTCCGCTATGATTGACAATTCCCGTTGAAAGGCTTTGTCTTCCCGCAGCCGCTGTACCAGAATCGCTTCTTCCTGTCCGGGAAAAGCACGGGTGAGAAGGTCCTGGACCTTCTCATAATCGTTCTTGGTTTCTGTGCGTAAGTTCATCGTGATCTCTCCTTCGCAAATCCTTAGGATTCTTTTTTGATATCCTGGTCGCCCCATCATCAAGAGTTTCGTTACTCCGGCTTCGTTTCTATCTGCAGCCCCTCGATGTGTTTGCGGTTCATCAGTTTACGCTTCTTCCGATTCTCTTTGCTCTCGAAAACGATATCAAGATCATAATCCTCCGGGTATAGATCCTTGGCCGCAATATAAGGCTTCAGCCGTTTATGGTTAATCTTCAGTCGGTCCTTCTGAATCATAACACCGATATTTCCTCTACCGTCCACGGTTTCATACACGGTTCCGCTTCGTTTCAAATAAGGCACATAGACACGATCGCCAAGTTGGTAGAAGGAAGAGGGAGAGGCTTCATGTTCATCTTCATGATCCTTAACATTCTTAAGCTTATCCTGTTCGTCTGACGGTAAGGTAACTTGGTCTACCGGACTCGCTGCTTCTGTCCATTCCTCGGACTCTGATCCAGCATCATATCTAAGGGGCGTGTCACCTCTTGCCGTTCCCGCTTCCGTGATTTCACGCGATCTGGCAATGATCGACTCCGGAATGCCCAGCTTTGCTGCAATGACAAAGGCATAACTGTGACCGGCTTCACCGATCCGCAGACGATAGAGCGGCTCGAGTGTGTCGGCATCAAATTCCATCCGGGCATTCTCAAAGCCGGCTGTGCGCTCGGCAAAATTTTTGATTTCGGTAAAATGCGTGGTGACCACAACCGTTGCTTGACGTTGACTCAGCTCCTCCAGAATGGCGATCGACAATCCAACGCCTTCACCAGGGTCCGTTCCGGACGCCATTTCATCAAGCAGCACCAGCGTGGACCGACCGGCCGTCTGCAAAATGTCGCGGATGTTGCGAATATGCGCAGAGAACGTGCTGAGGGCATGCTCCAAACTCTGCCCATCTCCGATATCGACGGAAACCTCGTCAAAGATGGCGCAATGGCTGCCTTCCGCTACAGGTACCAGCAGACCGGATTGAACCATAACGGTGATGAGTCCAACCGTCTTGAGCGCTGAAGTTTTGCCGCCGGTGTTAGGTCCTGTGATGATCAAGGTTTTGTACTGCTTCCCGATGGTGAAGTCCAGCGGTATCATAGAGGAGCCGATTAAAGGATGCACCGCAGATTTTAGATGGATGAACCCATCCTGGTTCAGGCTCACATTGCGCCCGCCGATGGAAATGGCGTACTTGCCTCTGGCTATGATGTAATCGTAGATTCCAACAATGTCGGCATTGGTTCTCAGTTCGAATTGATATAACTCGGCCAGTGCGGTCAAATCACTCAGCACCTTTGTTTCTTCCCTGACTTCTTCGGCGTGCAGAAGAGTTAATTCCATCTGAAGCGCCTGCATGTCGGAAGGCTCGATAAATACCGTCTGCCCGCTGGCCGATTCATCCAGAATCGAGCCATTTACGGATTTACGGTGCTCCTTCTTGATGGGCAGCACGTAACGTCCTCCGCGCTTGCTGATGACATTCTCTTGCAGGATCCCTTTGTAACGGCTCATCAGGCTGTCGAGCTTACGCTTGATCCGTTCCTCGGTTACGATGATTTTTTTGCGGATTTTGGCCAGATCTTTGCTGGCGCTATCCACAACACGACCGCCGTGAATGCTGCGTTCGATTTCGGACAGAAGTGGACGCAGCTCATGCATAGAAGAGGCGTAGGAACTGATCAATGGAGCAATGCCGTCCTTGGCATTCATATATTGAATGAGCTGGCGGCAGCTTCTCAGATATTGGACCATATTCCCGAAATCGCGCTCAGACAGCACATAACCGGTGCCGAGCAGATCCAGGATCAGCTCGATTCCCTCCAGGGAAGGAATCGGGACGCTAGCCCCGGTTTGCAGCAGGGTTTTGGCTTCCTCCGTTTCATTTAGCTTATTGCGAATGGCTTTCATCTGGGTGAGGGGGGCCATCTTCCGGATATGCTCGACTCCCAGATAGGATACGGCAAAGCGTTCAAGCTCGGTGCGAATTTTCTCGTACTCCAATTTGTTTAATGCGAATGGTTTCATGGGTGATATTCTCCTTTTGACTATAAAATGGATGGTTATACAACACAAAAAGGGCGGAAAGCGAACTACTAAGGTTCGCTTTCCGCCCATAGACCGTTATTCCGATGGCATGGCGTTATGGGACAGCTCCAAATAACCCTTTTGCTAAAAGAGGGGGAGACCCAAAAAATCCGTGCTGAACTCAGCACGGATGACCATATCATATCTGAATAAACCCTAAAGGGGCTTCAATTGATATCCGCAGTTCTTAACTAATTCAACGGACGAAATGAAAATCCATCAAAAAATAAACATATCCTATTACAGGAAATGCCCAAAATTTTACATTTCAATCCATATGAAATTTGGTTAGTTAAGAACGACCACCGACATCAAAATCTCTCCTTTAGATAAGAGTATGCAATAACTATATCCATAAATATGGCAGAAGTCAAGGTGGAAAAGCGGATACGATCCCTTAAAAAACTGTGATATGATGGAATTGTTATGCTGTTGCTAATCATTAGTAGTTGCGGTAGTCAATCATGAGAGAATAAGACACGAGAGGAGCTGTATCCATGGGGAAATTGCTGACACGAAGTGAGGTTCCAATTGAGGCAACCTGGAATCTGGATGATTTGTTTGTCTCGCAAGAAGAATTCGAAGCGGGTTTAAAAGCGCTTGAATCACAAGCTGCTCAATTGACGCGATTCAAAGGCCGGCTGGGAGAAGGGGCATCTGTTCTTCTGGAATGCTTGAATGAACAGGAAGTTTTGATGGAGAGCATTAGCAGAGTCGGGGCGTATGCCAGATTACGACAATCGGAGGACGGAACCAACCCGGCTAACCTGGCGAATTCGGCCAAAACGGGCGATGTTCTCTCACGCATCCAATCCTCTCTGACGTTCATTGAATCGGAGCTGCTGGATCTCGAAGATGGAGCCATCGAACATTACATAACGAAGGAAAACGGGCTTGAACCTTATGCCCGCAGCTTAAAATTGTTGCTGGAATCCAAGCCTCACCGCTTGAGTCCTGAGACGGAAAGCGTGCTAGCATCGCTGGGAGAGGTCCTGGGTTCGCCTTACCGCATCTATTTGCGCAGCAAGCTGTCGGATATGACCTTTGACGATATTCAAGTGAATGACGTAAACAAACCGGTCTCGTTCCGTCTGTACGAGAATTCTTACGAAATGTCTGAGGATACGCAGCTTCGACGGGAGGCTTATGCCTCGTTCACGAAGTCGCTGCAGGGATCGCGTCATACATTTGCCGAGGCTTACGCCACCGAAGTGAAGAAGCAAGTGGTGATGTCCCGGCTTCGCGGGTATGATTCCGTAACGGACATGCTGCTGAAGCCGCAGCAAGTGACGATGGAGATGTACAACCATATTCATGATACCATTCTGACGGAGTTAGCTCCGCATATGCGGAGGCTTATGAAGCTCAAGAAGCGTGTGCTTGGGCTGGATCAAATGCTGTTCTGCGATTTGAAAGCGCCGATGGATCCGGATTTCAATCCAAGCGTTACTTATGAAGAAGCGTGCTCCACGATTTCGAGCGCCTTGTCGATTCTGGGTCCTGAATACGGCGAGATCGTTAAATCCACGTTCTCCAAGCGCTGGGTGGATTATGCCGATAATATTGGTAAATCTACAGGCGCGTTCTGTTCCTCCGTATACGGGGTACATTCCTATATCCTGATGGCCTGGGCGGATAATATGCGCAATGCCTTCACATTAGCGCATGAAGTCGGGCATGCCGGTCATTTGATGCTGGCAGCGAAGAATCAGCGTATTACCAATGCGCGTCCTTCCTTGTATTTTATCGAAGCGCCTTCAACGATGAACGAGCTGCTGCTAGCGGATCACTTGCTCAGCCAATCCGAGGATAAGCGGATGCGACGCTCTGTTATTCTTCAACTTCTGAGCACGTATTACCATAATTACGTGACTCATCTTCTGGAAGCGGAAATGCAGCGACGGGTATACCGCCATGCGATGGCTGATGAGCCGATTACCGCAGATAAGCTATCTGAGCTAAAGGGTGCCGTGCTATCCGATTTCTGGAGTGACGCGGTCGAGCTCGATGAAGGAGCGAAGCTGACCTGGATGAGACAACCGCATTATTATATGGGTCTTTATCCATATACTTATGCCGCAGGACTGACTGCATCAACAGCTGCAGCACAATTGATTCGCGAGGAGGGACAACCGGCTGTAGACCGCTGGCTCCAAGTCCTCAAAACCGGAGGCAGCAAGAGCCCACTGGAATTAATGGCGATGGCGGGCGTCGATATGTCCACTTCCGAGCCGATCTCCAAAGCGGTAGCTTATGTTGGATCACTCGTCGACGAACTAGAGTCTCTGTACGAGGAATAGTGTCATTTGCATATATGAGAAAAGGGTGGTCCACAGCTCATTGCTGTAGATCACCCTTTTTTTGTGGAGGATATTGGAGTGAAACCGAAGCTTATTTGTCCGTGATATCATCATGCAGCGTATGGGTCGGGATCGTAAAGTAGAAGGAGGAACCGATGTTTTCACGACTCTCGACGCCGATGACCCCTCCCATCAGCTCAACTAGTTTTTTACTGATTGCCAGCCCCAATCCCGTACCGCCGTATTTGCGATTCAAGGATGGATGAAGCTGCGAGAAGGAGGTGAACAGCTGGTGCTGCTGTTCAGCAGGGATGCCAATTCCCGTATCCCTTACTTGAAAAGCAAGCGTGAATTCATGGGTTCCCGTCCTGCGCAGTCCCTCGACACTCATCACGATGCTGCCCTCATGGGTGAATTTGATAGCATTGCTGATAAGATTAACAAGCACTTGCCGCAGCCGCAGGGCATCGCCGATGATCACATCGGGAACCGTGGAGCTGTTGATGCTGCAGGATAACGTTAATCCTTTTTCTTTGGCTTTGGCCGAAAATAAATCAACGACGATTTCAAGCAAGGAACGTAAGTCGATCGGTTCGTGAATGAGGGTCATATTGCCGGTCTCGATTTTGCTGAAATCGAGGATCTCGTTCAGGATGTGCAGCAGCGAGCTGCTGCTCTCCATCAAAATATCGGTATAATTCTGTTGGTCCTCGTCAAGCTCGGTCGTTCTTAACAGCTCAATCATACCGATGATGCCGTTCATGGGTGTACGGAGTTCGTGGCTCATCATGGTCAGAAACTCCGTTTTCGCTTGATCAGCCCGTTCGGCATTCTCCTTCGCCCGGATGATCTCTTTCTCATCAGTGATATCACGGAACACCATAACGGCGCCTTTACGCTCTCCTTGATCCCAGATTGGGTTGACCTGATAATCTGCCAGAAAGCTGGTTCCGTCGCCTCGCCAAAGCACAATTTCGGCTCTGGACAGCGGTACGCCTTGTTTGACGGCCCGAACAAGCGGTGAATCATCCCCCCGATAAAAAGTGCCGTCATGGCGAATTTCTTTGATAATCTGGTCGCAAGGTCTTCCGATGGTGGTGGCCGGTTCATAATCCAGCATCGCTGCGCCTGCCGGATTGATAAAAGCGACATGTCCGTGAATGTCCAGCCCGATAATGCCTTCGGATACCGTATTCAGCAAAAGAGTGAGCTCGCGGCTAAGTTTCTTAATCTCTTCCATGGTTCGCATGCGCTCGGTAATGTCCCGGGTAATGCCATAGACGCCGACCACTTCGTCATCCACGAAAATCGGGATGTTGATGGTATTGATGTTGATGGGATGTCCATCCTTATGAATTATCGTCAGATCATAGCTCTGCGGTATGCCTTCTGTCGCCTGATTAAAATGATACAACGTTCGAGCCATGTCATTTTCCGCTACAATCGGTCCGAAATACATTCCGATCAGCTCGTCCAGGGAATATCCCGTCAGCTCCTGCAAATTTTGATTGGCCGTTAAGTAGTCGCCATCCAAATTCAGGGAGTATACCGCCGACGGATTATATTCAAATAGCGAACGATATCGCTGCTCGCTTTCTTTAAGCTTAAATTCCATCATCTTTCGCTCGGAAATGTCGCGGGCAATCGAAATGATTTCGTTCTTTTGGCCGTCCTGCGTGCCAATGTACTTGCAATTGACTTCAAACCAGATGTGCCTGCCATCCTTATGTATATAACGGAAGGTAATGGGTGTGAGCGATTTGCCGTCCAGGCAATTCTTGAAATAGTCCTGGAGCGGGATGATATCCTCAGCGTATACGTAATCGAATATACTGGTGCCAACCATCTCCTCCGGACGATATCCAAGCAGAGAATAACAGGAAGGTGAACAATAAAGAAACGTGGAACAGCCTATGGTGCTGCTCGATATGAAATCAAGGGAATTTTCGGTTATGAGTTTGTACTTATTTTCATTCTCCAGCGACTGCTGTTCAATCAGCACCTGCTCGGTGATATCCTGGGCCATGCCGACCATCTCCATCGGTCTGCCTTGGTTCGTAACGGAGACCTCCCATTGAGCTCGAATCGTTCGGATATGCCCGTCCTGAAGCTGGATCCGGTAAATGATTTCATTCGCTTTTCCTAGAATGGCTCTGCTCAATTCCGCCTCCAGCCGCTCGCGGTCTTCCGGAACGACCAATGACAGCAGCGTGTTATGGTTTGGCTCGGTAGTACTGATCTGATACCCGTAAATTCGCCTCATTTCATCGCTGTAGGTTAGCGTATGCGTAATCAAGTCCCAACGCCAGGAACCAATCTTGGCAATCCGCTGCGCATGCGCCAGCGTATCCTCATCCGTTTTGCGTTTGGTAATATTTCGTCCAATGGCCAGGACCTTGGTAACCTCGCCTTGCGCTCCCCGTACCAGCTGGAAAGACGTTTCAAACCATAAATAATGCCCGTCCTTATGGCGTATGCGTCGAACGAAACTATCTTCCTCTGAGAATAGTTTGCCCGGTTCTTTCATTTGCTCGGAATCAACCTGATGATAGTAATCGATCCGGCATTGGCCCGTCATTTCCTCTTGGGTGTATCCGAGGATTTCCGTTACAGAAGGTGAGATGTATTCGATGATGCCGTCGGCGTTGCTAATGGATATAAGATCTTGTCCGCTTTTGGAGATGAGTGCAAGCAGCTCATCATTCTTAATGGTCGGCGGCAAAGACGACTCCTCCTGTACGGTCCCTGGTTCAATACAGCATAAAATCCATGGAGCCTCTCCAGGGGCGGGATGGTTCAACAGGGAAATCGTCACAGAGACTTGAACTTGATTTTCGTCACGGCGGATAAAGTAAGAGTTTTTTTTGATCGTGGACGTTAGGTCATATGTCAATGATTGTAATGTTTGTTGAATCGATAAGTTGGATAGAACTTGGATTTCGGAAGGTTTGAGCTGAAGCAGATCTGAACGTTTGGATTCGATAAGTTCGCAAAAACGATCATTAACCTTGGCCACAGGCTCGTCAACCGCAGAAATCAGGATTGCCCCAATAGGCAAGTTATCAAACATCTGTTCCCAGACCCAATGTTCCGCTGTTTGCCTCATGATTATAGTTGCCTCCCTAACTTAAGCTATACCATTTGATCATAGAGGATAGGATCACTCTATCGCAATAGAAAATACCAACGTTACATTTGAACTTGGAAATAATGGCGCGTAAAAGCCAACCGATAAGAGGAGCTTTCTTATGGCTGGCGAGTTAAACCTTACGGGTACATCCGATTCCTAATGCCATATGTTGTTTTAATCATCGTTTGTTATTTGTGCAGCAGTACACGATCTTCGACGTTTTTGTCAAAATAATGTCCGGCGTAGGAGCAGACGGGGATGATTTTCAAATCTTCTTCCCGAGCGTGTCCTATTACTTTTCGAACGAGTTCGTCGGCGATTCCTTGGCCTCGCAGGCCGGGTGAAATATAGGTATGATCGATACTAATCACTCCGTTTCCTTGAGGTGAGTAGGAGATTTCGGCTACCTTTTTTCCGTTATCTTCAATAAAAAAGCTTCCGGGCTTTGTCTGTATATTTCGTTTGTCCATGGTGTTTAACCCTCCTTCATCTGGTTGTACTATACCCGTATCCGCTATGCATTAAACGGATTTCAGATAGGCAAACACCCTTGACGGGACATTTGCATACAATGCGAATAGAAGAGAATGAAGGAGGAGCATTATGAGCCATTATTCAACCCAACCCCAAATGCTGTTTCAATGCGACCACCAGTTGGTACATTCCATGAAGAAACATAGAGAAAGCGCCCATTCGGCCATGAAAAACGTAGTCAATCGCAAGGTAAGAGTGCATACGATGGATGATGAAGCCATTGAAGGTATCGTCATTAATGTTGATGCAAAGAATGTGTACATTCTTGTAGAACAAGGGAACAGAGGTTTCTTCCCGGGATACCCTCCATTTGTGCCATACGGGCCCAATCCTAATGTCATATTGCCGTTAGCATTGTTCAATCTATTGGCTGTTAGCTTGTTGTGGTAGCAAACGAAGAACCTGCGGTCCGATCAGCAGGTTCTTTTTTTTTATGATAAGTTTTAAAAAACATGTTTACATACAAACTGTATGTATGTTAAATTGGATGCATCCCATTATAGAAGGAGATGTTTTCCATATGAAGCTGCAAGGATTTTATCCCGTGATCATGACTGAGAAGATTGCCGAAAGCGCAGACTTTTACACACGGTTGTTTGGTTTTGAGATTGTTTTTGAAGCGGATTGGTATGTAAGCCTGAAGAAGGGTGACGAAGGACAAGGCGCTTATGAAATGGCCATCTTGTCCAAAGACCATCCCACGGTACCGTCCGCTTTTCAGAAACCTGTACAGGGATTGATTCTGAATTTCGAGGTGGAGGATGTGGATGCCGAGTACCAAAGGCTGGTCATCCACGAAAAGCTGCAGCTTCATCAGGATATGCGGGACGAAGAATTTGGTCAGCGGCATTTTATTACTAGTGACCCGAATGGGGTACTGATTGACATGATCAAGATTATTCCGCCTTCCCAGGCCTTTCTCGAGCAGTATAATGAAGAAGTGTGGTCACCAAACGGGGTTGACCCCGGAGAATGATGCATAGGGGGGAACAACGCGAAATATGAGAAGAAGCAAAAGCGAAACCAACGAGACAATACAGCTGCTGCTGAAGGTAGCCAGAACCCAATTTACGGAAAAAGGCTACGCCAATGCGGCACTGGAAGAGATTGCCGACGAAGCTAAAGTTACCCGCGGCGCGCTGTATCATCACTTTAAGAATAAACTAGGTTTGTTCCTGGCTGTGCTTGAATTAGTGCAATCGGAAATAGCGCAGCGCGTCGAGACGGAAGCGGATAGCTCCGAGGATCCTTGGGAGCAGCTCCTGTTTGGCTGCCGGGCTTTTGTTGCAGCCGTGGTCGAACCGCAGAATAAGCGGATTATGCTCATTGACGGTCCAAGTGTCGTAGGCTGGGAATCTTGGCGAGAAATGGACGAGCTGCATTCGATGAGTCATCTGCGGGAGCAGTTAACCTTGATGCAGGAACAGGGGATTATGAAAAGAATTCCTGTTGATGCTATGACCCATGCCTTGTCCGGCGCATTAAACGAATGCTCGCTCTGGGTCGCTCAAATGCCGGAAACCGATAAAGGCCTCGAGGAAACGATGGATGTGATTGCCGGTATGTTACAAGGGTTCAGGGTAAGAGACTAAAGTACATGATAAGGTTTACCCCTAATATGGGCTGGTTATCCTACAAACCTTACAATTTGCACCCATGTTGTAAGCTGGAGAGGTACATCAAAAAATCCATGAAATGGGAAGGGGTAAACCATGAAACCAAAACCACTGAAGGAATTTTTGGAAGAGCACCAAGAGCACCAAGATCATCAAGATCATCCCATCGAAGCCATCGGAAGCTATGTTTCCGAATACATTGAACGAAACTGGCAAACAGTACTCACCGTAAATCATGAAAAACTGATGCGGGCATACAACGAGGGTGGAGATGCAGCGTATGGGACGTTTTTGAACCTATTATTCTTGCCGATTCATAGACAATTCAAGGAGCTGGGAATACGTCCTGAACCTAATTTCCCGGGGAACTTTGACATTTCAAGAGAATGGGGAAGCCCGGAAGGGACGGACCAGCAGCGCTGGATGTGGAGCACGGTTTATTCAACCGAGAAGGAGCCGCTTGGCACCATCGTCACCATCGTATATCACGATCATACCCAGTTTCGCGTCCCAAGGCAGCCTCGTATCCTAGCCTTGCATGAGACAGGAAAAGAGGAAGTCGTCGCAGCCCTTTCGCTCAAGTCCCCGGATTTTAAGGAAGCACTCGAGTTTACGGTTGAATATAAAGCATATCTTCGGAGTTTGCAGGAGTAGGAAGTAACTCATCAGCGCGGATTCTACCGATCAAGGAGATGGCTTCGTCCTAGCGATGGGTTTCAGACGGTACATTAGCCTATAAAAAGCGCCTTGAGCAGGATGGAATTATCCTGGCACAAGGCGCTTTTAACATTTAGATTGTAGACAGCTGATCGATCGTTAGGTCTAACCAGTCTATTTCTTCCCTTGTCAGCTGGATGGTTGAACCTTCATCACAGGATTTTAATTCTTCGGCTGATTGCGCACCGATCAGCGCACATGTCGGGAATGGCTGGTTCAGCACGTAAGCGAGCGCGATCTGTATGGCTGTCACATTCTTCGTTGCGGCCAGTTGTTTGGCGCGCTCTAATCGCTCCCAGTTCGCATCGCTGTAGAATACCCGCACAAGATCCGCATTATCTCGAATTTCCGGCGTAAATCGTCCGGTGAAGAATCCTCTCGCTTGAGAAGACCAGGAGAACAGCGGGAACTGCTCTGCCTCATGCCACGCAATCGTCTCTGCATCGGCTGAGACGCAGCCTTTCCAGAACGGCTCGTTTGGCTTGGCCAGACTGAGATTCGGGCTGCTGAAGGAGAAACCGACCAGTCCATTCGCTTCAGCGTAGGCATTGGCATCCCGGATGCGCTCCCATGTCCAATTGGATACCCCAATGGCACCCACGCTGCCATCGGCAATGTATTCGTTCAGGGCCTCAATAACTTCACCTGCCGGAACCTCAGGGTCGTCACGGTGAAGAGCGTACAGATCGATGAAATTCGTTTGCAGTCTTTCGAAGCTCGTTGTGATGTCACTCTTGATATCTTTTTTATTCACGCGCGGGCCGTTCTGATCATGATGGGCACCCTTGGTCAGGATGACGATCTGATCCCGGTTACCTCTTTCCTGCATGTATCTGCCGATGACTTCTTCGCTTTGACCTCCACAGTAGATGTGGGCGGTATCAACGGAATTGCCGCCGATCGCAAGGTAAGCATCCATATTGGCGGCAGCTTTCTCGTACGAATCATGATAGAAGTAGTCCGTTCCTTTCATTAGTGCTGAGACGGGTTTGTTTAATCCCTTGATTGATATATATTTCATATTCATATCCTCCTTGGGTGTAATTACAATACAATTCGCTTCCGCTCATGGGCAGATTGCAGGCAAGCGTCAATGACTTTCATGTTGTGAATGGCGTCCTCTGCGGAGTAGCGGAGGGGTTTGTTGTTCAAAATAGCTTCGGCCATATGATCACCTTGTTCGCTGTATGCGTTTGCACGAGGAACCTCGATTTCTTTACGTCCTTCGCCTGTCGTTAAGATGAAGTTCGCTCCGTCCTCAGGCAGGCTATATGCGTAAGGGACTTCAATCAGGCCATCCGTGCCTACAATTTCAAGAGGGTTGCGATACGCCGCCCACATTCCGCAATCAAATGTCAGAGCGACATTGCCTTCAAATTCGATTAATCCGGATGCCATCATGTCGACATGGTCATGCTCAGGTGAGAAGAAAGCTTGAACGGTAACAGCTTCCGGCTCTTTATTCAGCAGGATCCGCGCGGCATTGATCGGATAACAGCCGACATCATAAATCGAGCCGCCGCCCCAATCTTTGCGGAAACGGACATTGCCGTGATTGGCTGAGCTGTTGAAGGTAAACGCGCTGCGAATGCCCCGAATATCCCCGATGGCACCGGCGTTGATCATTTCCTTCATCAAGTCATACCGCGGGTGATAGCGATACATAAAGGCTTCGGCCAGTACTACCCCGGCCTTAGCTGCTGCTTCTGCCATTTCAGCTGCTTCTGCTTCCGTCAGCGCAAGCGGTTTTTCGCATAGAATGTGTTTACCGGCTTCCGCCGCACGGATGCTCCATTCTTTATGTAGATGGTTAGGGAGCGGAATATAGATAGCATCTATGGAAGAATCCTCGAGCAAGGACTCGTAACTGCCGTATGCAGTCGGTATATTCAGTTCCTCTGCCGTTTGGGCTGCTTTTGCCTGATCGCGGCTGGCAATGGCAACGACTTCATTGAGACGGGATTGCTGTAAACCAGGTATGACCGAGCGTTTGGCAATGCTGGCGCAGCCAAGGATTCCCCAACGAAGTTTTTGAGTCATGTTCATCAGCTCCTATACAACTTATTAAGATTATATTGCGATTATAAAAGACAAGAAATAAAATTGATATAATATTATTTTGTAGTCTAATACAACAATATTGTCATTCGAGGAGTATTATGATGAAACGACAAAGTCATCTGCTGACCCTTCCGCAAATGCCGTTCTTCTGCCTGCCCGAATCGGTGGGAATTTACCGGGATGAACCGGACCATACGGTTACGCGGGCAGCCGGGTCTTTAAACAATTTCAATATTCACTATGTGGCTTCCGGTAAAGGGTATGTTGAAATCGAAAATGTAGTCCATACGCTTGGCCCAGGTGAAGCCGTGCTGTATTTTCCTATGCAGGCACAGCGTTATTACACAAGCGAGGACGATCCGTGGGATGTACGGTGGTTTCACTTTTATGGCAGCGGTCTGCAGAACTATTTCATCGAACGCGGATTTCATAAAAGCCAGCTTTGGAGCATTCGGCAGCCGTCTGCTTTTGAGGAAGCGCATGAAGCGCTGTTAAGTGAGGCGGAGACCCACCGGATGCTTAAGCCTGCGCAATTATCCACGCTTACGTATTCCTTGTTAGCGGTATTCGTGGAGCAGGCGTCCGCATTATCGGATAATAAATCGAACAACTCCGCCAACCGGATTCTTGAACTGCTGCCGATTATGCAGCAGGAAGCGGCACAGCCGTTTATTTTGGAAGAGTGGGCGGACAGACTCGGCGTAACCACTTACTATTTCTGCAAATTATTCCGCAATGTCATGGAGATGACTCCGATGGATTTTGTAACGCGCTGCCGTCTCCAGATGGCAAAGCAGTGGCTGCTCGACCATAAAGAAAAAACCATCGGACAAATTGCAGTAGAAGCGGGCTATCCAAGTGTCAGTTATTTTAACAAGCGATTTATGGAGCATGAAGGCATGACGCCATCTTCCTATCGTCGCTTATATGGGGTATAGTTAGGGGGTTCATGTCGCAAGGTCAGGTGAGAACTCGACTTAGGTCCAGGTTCTATTCACACCTATAGTCGGTTATGGAAACGGCTTGCCTCTACTACAATGGAATTAACGAAGGATTTGACGAAATCCGGATTCAATGAAATATGTAATCAATGTATGTGGGGGAAAGCCAAATGTCCAATAACCAAAATATATATGTTCTACTGACTGATACGGGTACGATGTTTACGAAACTGATCAAACGAATTACGGCAGCGCCCTATAATCATGCTTCGCTGGCGCTGGACGAGAATTTGAACGAAGTGTTCAGTTTCGGCCGCAAATGCGCCAACAATCCTTGGGTTGGAGGATTTGTGGAGGAAGATGTATACGAAGGGACCTTCCGTCACTTTCCTGGCACGCGCTGCGCTCTGCTCCGTCTCCAGATCACAAGGGAGCAATTTGAGGCGGCAAGACGCGTGATTCAAAATTATAAGGATGAAGAGGATGCTTACGGGTACAATCTCATCGGTATGTTCGGCGTTCTGATGAGACTTGATATTACGAGAGAAAGATCCTACTTCTGCTCACAATTCGTAGCGGAAGCGATGAAGCAAAGCAGAATCCATCTATGGGATCGCCCTTCCTCCGCAGTAACTCCGAATGATTTCTTTCAGCATCCGGCGTTCGAGGTTGTTTACGAAGGCATGTTATATGACTATCCATTGCTGGATCAATCCAGGTTGGCTGGATTCCAATACCCGTTACAAACGGCTTCAAGTTGAGTTGACTTGTTGCATATCGAAAAATAACTTCTGCCCTCGGCAGAAGTTATTTTTTGTATCGAGAGATTCTTGAATCGTTATTTTAATTGTGCATTTGCACGTGCAATGATAGACTCGATTTTTTGTTCGTGACTGTAAATGCTTTTCTTTTTCGTCAGGATCTGACCGGAGAGCGTCAACAGCCTGGAAAGGGTATCGCTGATTCTGGCCGATTCATTGGCCTTTACTGCGGTTTTGAAATTTTTCCACTCGGTTGTCATCAGTTTATTCGGTGTAGAGATTGCGCTTTTATCGCCCTTGATCTTGCTTTTGTAGGATTCAATCTCGGAGAGGATAGTGCGGACCTTTGCCGCTTTGGAAGTTTTCTCTTTCTTGGCTGCCGTAAGGGCTGCCTGCTTATTTCTAATATCCTCACGTCCCAGGGTAACCAGGAGTTTCATGCCACCGGCCTGTGACTGCAGCATCTTGGAGAGTGTTTTGTCTTTGAGTTTTTTAGCAGCGGCGATTTGCTTATTGAGAGCGGTATAGGTGTTAAACAGCGGCTGGTACTTGGTTTTGGCTGCTTGGAGCTGATCTTCCAGCTTGCGGATTTTGTCCTTATCGATTTCGCTGATTCTTTTGCGGGTTTCCGAAGCTTTGGCTTCATTGGCATAACGAAGGGATGAGATTCGATCGTCCCAATCCATCGCCTCCTTTCGTTCGGATTTAAAATCATCGTACTGTTTGATTAGCTTCCCACGAACAGTTCCGCCGGCCCGGTCCGCCGTGGCATTCAATTGGGCTTGAACCGTATCGGTGAACTCAATCGCGGCCGCATTTGCGAAAGGCATGGGAATTAAAGTGAGAAATAGTGCCATGACAAGGGATGAAGTCAGTAATCTTCTAAACATAAACATCTCTCCTTAAAAATAATAATCATCATTAGCGGTAAGCGCATCATGACAGGATGACCGGACTCACGACAAAAAGCACCCGTAGAAAGGCGCTGTTAAACGCCAGACTTACGGGTGCTTCCTTCGTAAGAGCTCCGATTCACTTTTTTGTAAATATACGGGAAAATTTTGGTTTTGTCAAACGTTTATTCCCCTGAAATGAGCGAAAATTCTCCAAGAATAGTCTTCCAAGCCTCCAAATCTCCTTCCCATGTGGGTCCTTTCGGTATTTGCTTGATGAGCACCAGATCCGAGAATGAGGGAAGGGTTACAATACTCGGACTGCTGCTAAGCATGACAAATAACAGGGTTACGTTCGGATTGGAGTAGGTTTCACGAATAACCTGATCAATCGTCTCAGCATCCTTTTTATGCGGGATGATCCGCACGAGCAGAGTCTTTTGTTCAGAATTCAAGTTGCGGTTAAAGCGCTCGATTCTTCGATTCAGCCGTTCGCGAAAAACGGGGTAGTCATATAACGGCCGCTCCTCCGGGTTGTTCTTGAAATCATGGAAGGATAAACAGGAAGATCGTTTGTCTCGTACATAGTAACAGTTTACCGATTTACCATATATGACCAGGTTATCCCGGAGCATGAAATCGCTGAATTGATGTTTAATGACTTTACAAAACTCGTGTGTCGAAGCGAAGTTGAACCAGTCCAACGGACCCGCTGCATGACGCAGCTTGTTTCTTCTTAGCTGGGCGGCAACCTGACAGTTGTGACCCAGACTGAAAATGGCATCAAACTCCATAGGGGTTGTCATGCTTCCAGACCTCCTTGAATCTATCATTAGATATCCTATGCAAATAGATAGAGTTGGTATGGAGTAGTGACCATGGTAGGTGTGGAGAGCAGAGGCCAGCCACCGTTTAAGCTTACGGCTGAAGGGGCTGATACTTTGAGCAGAGGGTGCCGCACAAAAAAAACGAAGCACGAATAAGGAAAGCGCGCTTCGTTTTTCATATATTTATATTTTCGGGAATGGATGTCTGCCCGAAGAAAGAAAAACGACCCCATTATGAAGGACTCAGGCTATATTTTGAATGAAGCTGCCATATTAATTCCCTTCGGCTGTTGACGCCGGTTTTGATAAAAATGGACTTCAGATGATCCTGAATCGTGTAGGGGGAGATAAACAGCGATTGAGCAAGCTCCTTGGTGGACAATCCTCGCAGAATACCGCTGATCACTTCGTTCTCGCGTTCCGTTAATCCTAACGAATCCGAGATTAGCGGCAGCATATCCGTAGTATTGGCAGGTTCAAGCGTTACGGCAAGCTTGGTAAGAGCATCAGGGCCATGCAGAAAACTTGCCCGTATGCTGGCAAAGGATCCGTCTCTCAGCCTGACGCGAGTATGGGCACTCGTTGAATAGACCGTTCCTCGGTCGTTCTCGGACAAAGCCCGGAAGCAGACTGCCCGCAGCGGGCGGGGGAGTGAAGCGGCATCCAATCCCTCTGCATCCTGGAGCAATGACATCCACTGCCGTGCAGCAGCGTTATAAGAAAGAATATCAAGCGTTTCGGACAGCAGCAATAAACCAGGCTCAGGCATAGGATCCATTCCATCTACAGTGACAGTGGATCGCGGAAGACTTCGATCACGTAGCATGACCGCCATGAATGGCGCCAGGGAAGAGAGAAGCTGCCGTTCCTCCTCGCTAAAAAAGGGCTGGCCCTCCTGACGGAAAATGGTTAGAAATCCCCAGCACATGCCGTTCGCTACCAAGGCGGCACGCATCTCGTCATGAAGGCCTGCCGGCTTCAGCACGTTCAGATAGCGAGGACTTTTGCTCATAGTCCCGTTCGTAGCCCCGCTTAGCGTTGCCACCTTCTCCATGGAGTTTACCAGTTCATGAAAGTGATTGTAATCGCTGTGCAGATATTCGTACTTGAACAGGCCATCATGGATTGCCTCAATGTCTTCATCCGTTATCGCACCGGTCGAGAGCAATGTGCGTGGATCTACCGTCGTAAAGCAAGCCGATTTGAAAGGAATCCAGCTGCGCAATTGCTTGATGAGTCTGCTCCGGTAGGTCTGGGAAGTTGATAAAGCCCCGCCAAGCGCTGTTATTTTATTTAATAAGCTGTTAAGTTGCGTGTCCATATGGAGTCACCTGCACCATCAGTCTAAGAAAAACCCCACATTTATGGGATAGGGTTATCGTTCTCTATCCTTATAATTGAGAATGATTCTTATTATGTCATGAATGGAGAAGGAATGAAAGAGATCTGCACCTTTGCACCATGTTGAAATAAAGGAGGACTTATACTGAGGATTATCGAGTTTGAACTGGACTGTTACTTATATAGAATTTTTTAGAGATGGAGAGGAAGCATCATGAAGGAACGAATTGTGGTTGTAGGCGGATATGGGCATGTAGGAAGGATCCTATGCGAGGAGTTAGGGGAGAAGTATCCCGGACTTGTATACGCTGCAGGAAGAAATTTGGAGCGAGCCGAACGTTTCAGTCGGGAAACAGGCGGAAAGGTGCTCCCTATGCGATTGGATATGGAGCAGCCGGTCATGGAGAGTGAGTGGGAACGGATCAGACTCGTGGTCATGTGCCTGGATCAGGCGGACGATGCCTGGGTCGGGGCTTGCATCCGGAGCGGGACCAACTACGTGGATATATCGGCCAAAGCCGAATTTTTGAATCAAGTGTCGAAGTGGAGGGGGGCAGCAGAGGAATCCCGATCGACAGCCATTCTGAGTGTAGGACTGGCCCCAGGGTTAACCAATCTAATGGCGAGCTGGGCGAGCAAAGGTCTGGATGTAACAGAGTCGATTGATATCTCGATTATGCTGGGTTTAGGGGATCGGCACGGCAAGGCTGCCGTAGAGTGGACTGTGGACAATCTCCTGTCCAACTTTCAGGTGATGGAGGACCATCGCCTAAGGACGGTTGCGAGTTTCTCGGAGGGAAGGGCGGTTCATTTTGGCGGAAAAATCAGACGTAAACCCGTATATCGATTCCCGTTCTCGGATCAATCGACATTGCCTCACACCTTGGAAGTCCCCACCGTGTCGACCCGGTTGGGGTTTGCTTCTTCCCCTCTAACTTCCATACTGGCAGGATTCCGTGCATCCGGTCTGTACCATCTGCTTAAAGTGAAATGGATACGGAAAGCTGCCGTCCAAGCTTTTATGAATATACAAATGGGATCCGATGATGTTGCTTTAAAAGTTGAAGCCCAGGGTAAGCGCCAGGGCAACAGCAGTACGGTTGAATGCTTGCTGGTCGGGCGGGACCAGTCCAAATTAACGGCTAGGGTAGCGGCGATCGTTGCGGATGCTGTGTACAGTGGGAAAATGGCGTGCGGGGTGTTCCATATTGAACAAGTGTTTGAATTAGCGAGTATGAAGGACTGGCTGGAGAAAGAGGTTAGCGTGGAGGTATGGCGGGATGGGGAGAGGGGGATTATTTAGGGAAATTCACGGATTACAAATTTTCCTAAACCGTATGTTATATTAATGATTAGAAATTTCTAAGGAGGATTATTGCATGCGGCAAAAAGCATTGATTTGGGTACAAAATTTGAGGGAAATCGCATCATTGACCCTATAAACTGCGTATTCCCCTAATTTTATGGGGGCAACTACCAAGTGGAAGAGATTACTCAACCAAGTCAAAAATTACGGATCACAAATGTGAAAGGCGCGTTTGCCTGGCTGGGACTTTTGGTGTTTTTCAGCGTTTTGAATGAAACGGTGTTTAATGTGGCACTACCGGATATCGCCAGGCAATTTCATGTGGAGCCATCGACTGCCAATTGGGTCAATACAGGCTTTATGCTGTCGTTCGCCATAGGTTCGTTTGTGTACGGAAAAATATCGGATCTGTACGGGATCAAAAAAATGCTCATGATAGGCATCGCAACGTACGGCAGCGGGTCTATGCTGGGATTAGCGGCGCATGCCTATTTGCCTGCTGTGATTGCGGCAAGATTTATTCAGGGGGCGGGAGCCTCTGCCACCCCTGCACTGGTCATGGTTATGATTGTGCGTTATTTCGATGCAAAATCTCGCGGCAGAGCTTTTGGTCTTATAGGATCGCTGGTTGCAACGGGCGAAGGAATCGGGCCTGTCATCGGAGGCGTCGTTGCCCATTATGTGCACTGGTCCGTGTTGTTTGTTTTTCCTCTTATGACGCTTGCAACGATTCCGTTCTTTTTAAAAGTGCTGCCGGATGAAACCAAACGGAAAGGGAACATGGATGTTACGGGAGCAGCTATGCTCTCCGTTGGCGTAGTGCTATTTACCTTATTTACAACCAATGAGCAGTGGATGTATCTGGCTGGCTGTTTAGCAGCGCTCGTACTATTCGCCTCACGTATGAAGCGGGCCTCAAATCCATTTATCGAACCGTATTTATTCGTAAGGAAGAAGTTCATCGACGGAACGATCACGGGCTGCATCATTTTGGGCATGGTTGCCGGATTTCTGTCCATGGTGCCTTATCTGATGAGAAGCGTCCATCATTTGTCAACAGGCATGATTGGCGCGGGTATTATATTCCCTGGTGCCATGAGCGTCATGCTGTTTGGCATGTTAGGGGGCATACTCGTCGATAAAAAAGGTCATCATTTTGTGTTCTATATAGGATCCTTGATGATTATCGGTGGTTTTTTAACCATAGCTATGCTGGCGGATCAATCACCTTGGATTGTTGCCGCCATGCTGATTTTTGTATTTGGAGGCCTTTCTTTTGTGAAGACGGTGATTTCAACCGTCGTTTCCGCTGCTCTGGAAGAGAAAGAAGCCGGAGCAGGGATGGGAATGCTTAATTTTGCATGCTTCTTATCCGAGGGGATCGGAGTCGCGATCGTAGGAGGTTTGCTTTCCAGACGATTGCTGGATTTCCCGCTTCTTCCGATGGTATGGAATGCTGAGGCAGACTTGTACAGCAACTTGCTGCTTCTGTTTTCGTTGGTTATCGTAGCTGGAAGTGTGATCTACACATTGGCTTATATCGGAAAAAAAGCAGACGAATCTAAAGCATAGAAGCACACTGGCGATCCAAATCCCGATCTCTCTTGTAACAGCGGAGAGATCGGGATTTTTGTATAATAAGCCTTTTTATACGCCATGGTTAGCTGCCACTTCTGTATTGACTAACTCACGAATAACGCCTATATTGTACAATAATAAATGGAAGGAGTTGTATTATTTAAAGAAAAACTGCATTCCAGTCTAATTTGCTGCCATAACTAATATTGGAGGAGAACAATGAGGCGCAAACGAACCAATTCTCGCTTGTTCTATCAATTTCTACTGTCGCATGTACTGATTTTTGCCATACCGTTCATTATACTTAGCGGTGTCGTGTATTATAATGCGGTCGTACGATTCAAAAGTGAAATTGAGGCATCCAATGTATACAAGCTGAACCAGGTCAAGAATACATTCGACTTATTGGCACGCGGTCTGGACAACACCGCTTCAAGGATTTCGATTGATTCCGAACTAACCCCATTCGTAGTGAAGAGCGGGAAATACAAAGAAATTGAAGTTGTGGATGAGCTGGGCAAATATAAGGCAAATAACACGATTGTCGATGAAGTTGCGCTTTATTTTCATGGGGATGAGCGGCTGTATACTTCGTCCGGAATCAACTCATTCGATACATTTGCGAAACGGGTGTACGGATTTAGTGACCTGGACGGGATCCGGCTGGACGAGGAAATGAGCCGTCTTCAGATCCCTGAAATCCGTCGTACCCAAACTACTGTTTCGGGCAGCAGCCAGAAGCAAAACGTGCTGATGTATATGTTCCCGATTCCACGCAATAGCCAATCGCCTTACGGCACGGTTAGCTTCTTCATTCGTGAATCGATGCTGACCGAACTGGTGGGTCCTATTTTAGGAGACTTTTATGGTAGCGTTTACATTTTGGATTCCAAGGACAACATTCTGGCTTCAAGGAGCCGCGAGAATGACCTGACGGAACAGGCTGCCAAACAGTTACTTGTCTCCAAGACCCAGGATGGCATTCACGATGCCAAGCTAGGCGACGAACATTATTCTCTAATGCAGGCTAAATCAAATTTGACGGGTTGGTCTTATGTCATCGTTATGCCAACCGATCAGTTTTTGGGAAGGGTACTGGAAATGCGGACCTTTGTATTACTCATTTGTGCTGCAGTTGTGGCCTTCGGGATTCTGATCGCTGTACTGCTTTCGACTAGGCAATACCGTCCGATCCGGAACATCGCAGACTATGTACGGACTTTACAGGTATGGACGCATGGAAACGATGACAGCCTCCATAATGAACTCGACTTGATACGCGATTCCGTTCAGGCGACGCGCGATCTGATGAAGAGAATCGATGAACAGCGTCCGATTGTGCGGGAGCAGTTTTTCGTCCGACTGATATTAGGTTCGATCAAGGATGAGGAGGAGACAACAGCTTTTTTGTCCAGGGAAAATTTGGCGCTTCCCGGAGAGAACTGCTTTGTGACCGTTATCCCCATGGACGGGAGTGAGTACATATCCACGCAGAACCGGGAAGAGCTGCTGCGGCTGCTGTCCGAGATATCCATGACAGATGCGGTTGGGTATGGAGTAGAACTCATACCAGATCAGTCCATCGCCATCCTGATTAGCACGGGCTGCAACGAATCATGTCTGCGCCAAGTCCAAGAGGAAATTGCAGACGAAATTGCTCGGCTGTTCGAGCATTGCTGCGGATTTCGGCCAACGGTCGGTATGGGCAGCCCAGTATCCGGGCTGATTCATGTGAATCGGTCTTACATTGAAGCTACTGCAGCTATGGAGCAAAGCGGTCGAATTCGCAAAGGGGAGATCGTATATTTCGCTGATATGTCAGAGTGGCAGGAAGGCAGTGAATGGTACCCGATCGAAGAGCAAATCCGCCTTGTGCAAAGCATGAAGCAGGGCAATGATACAGCGGCCAAAACCGCTCTGGCTAACATCATGCATGATTTAGAAGGAAAAGAAGTATCCTTGTTTTACTTCCGCTGCATGAGTTTTGATCTGATCAACACGTTTCTCAGAACGATGAATGAAATGAAACTGGGTATTCCGCAAGAGTATCGCAGCCATTTGGCGGAATTCACGACCTTGAAACAACTGGATGCGGGGATGACCGGACTCATCGACCTCATATGCGATTATGTGCAGGCCAATAAAGAAAGCAAGAACACCGCTATGGGAACAGAGATTTTCCAATATATTGAGCAGCACTACCAGGAATATGACCTGAGTTTGGAGAAAATCGCCGATCACTTCCAGATGTCCATATCCTATTTCAGCCGTTACATGAAGGACCAGACGGGATATACGTTTACCGAATATGTTACCCATCTTCGCATGGAGGAGGTCAAACGGCTGTTAAAGAACAGCGACCTGACGATTAAAGATATTGTTGCCAGTGTTGGCTATTCGGACGTCTCCAATTTCATGCGCAAATTTAAAAATACAGAAGGTATTACGCTTGGACAGTACCGGAAACTGTATTCGTGAGTACAAAGCTATAAATCTTCGTATAGCCTTTCGATAAAACGCGTGCTTCTACTCGAAATCTTCGATTCGAGAGAACGCGCTTTTTTTGTCCATTAGGCTTGGGTCGGGCAGAAGATAAGCCTTGATCAAGAAGGATGTACAGAATTGTAAAGAATCGACAATCCAGAGCAAGAACGACAAATTTACATGGATCCGCCTTGTCGCGGCAGGGAATGTAAAGAGTAACAACCACAGAACAATTTCTACAGATTTACGATTACATATTCGAACAGGTAGCATGGGATTTATTAACTGCGGTTCGCCAGTTCAATTTTGAGAAAGGGGTTGGTTGGGTTATGACAGCCAAGACACTGCATGCTACCAAAAGGGTGGGGCGCGGGCTCAGGAAAAACGGATGGAAGTCGGTTCTCAAAAATTGGGAATTGTATTTATTCGTTCTGCCCACGATGGCCTATTTCATTGTATTTCATTATTTCCCGCTGTATGGCCTGCAGATTGCTTTCAGGGATTATGCCCCCAGTTCGGGGATATGGAACAGCCCTTGGGTGGGTCTGGAGCATTTAAGGCGCTTTTTCGATTCTTATTATTTTTGGGATCTGATCCGGAACACGGTTGGCATCAGCTTGTATGAAATGATCGTCGGGTTTCCGATCCCGATCCTGATCGCGTTAGCGCTCAATGAGCTGAAGAACGGGGCATTCAAGAAGTGGGTGCAGACCGTAACGTATGCACCTCACTTTATATCCGTAGTTGTCATGAGTGGCATGATTATCGCCTTTCTGTCTCCGGGAACCGGTTTAGTCAATTTAGCCATCAAGGCTTTGGGTGGAGAACCTGTACAATTTCTGGGCGAACCGGGCTGGTTCAAATCTGTGTTCGTACTCTCCGGTGTATGGCAAAGTATGGGCTGGGGGACGATTATTTACCTGGCGGCGCTGGCTGGAGTCGATCCCCAGCAGCATGAGGCGGCGATGATCGACGGAGCCACCCGGATGAAGCGCATATGGCATATCAATCTTCCGAGCATCCTGCCTACGATGGTGATCTTGCTCATTCTGAACGTAGGGAGTTTTATGTCCGTCGGGTTTGAAAAAGTATTCCTGCTGCAAAATCCACTGAATCTGGAGTCGTCAGACGTTATCTCCACATACGTATACCGAAGCGGGCTTGTGCAAGGCCAGTTCAGCTTCTCGGCTGCGATTGGCTTGTTTAACTCGGTCATTAATTTCATACTGCTGCTTACCGTTAACCGGATCGCCAAGAGGGTAAACGAGACAAGTCTATGGTAGAGGAGGGTGGAAGACAACCATGAATAGGAAACTCAGATCGGACAGAGTGTTCGAAATCATCAATTTCATATTTTTGTTCTTCATCCTGATCATCGTTTTATACCCGCTCGTATACGTAATCAGCGCCTCGATCAGTGATCCTGTCTATGTGAATCAGGGGACGATGTGGCTTTATCCCAGAGGCATTACGTTTGAAGGGTATCAGCGCGTGTTTCAAAATCCGGAGATTTGGTCCGGTTACTTGAACACGATTTTGTATACGGTTGCAGGAACAGCCATCAACCTGTTGTTTACGATTCCAGGGGCCTATGCGCTCTCCCGCAAAGATTTGAAAGGCCGCGGGATCATGATGGGTTTGATCGTATTCACGATGTTTTTCGGAGGCGGGCTGATTCCATCTTTCCTGCTCGTCAGCTGGCTTGGAATGCTGAACACCGTGTGGGCGCTGCTGATTCCTAATGCAGTTGCAGTTTATAACCTGATTATTTGCCGCACATTTTTTCAATCCAATATTCCGAAAGAGCTCCAGGAATCTGCCGAAATCGATGGCTGCTCCAATACCGTTCTGTTTCTGAAAATCGTGCTTCCGCTCTCTGCTCCAATCATCGCGGTCATGGCCCTTTATTATGGGGTGACCCACTGGAACAGTTACTTTAGTGCCATCATTTACTTGAAGGACCGCAGCTTGTATCCGCTTCAATTAATTTTGCGTGAAATACTCGTACAGAATCAGATGAACGATACGATGCTGATGACCGGAGATGACATGGAAGCGATGGCCAAACAAGCCCGAATTGCCGACATCATCAAGTATGCCGTCATGATCGTATCCAGCTTGCCGATTATCGTCATCTATCCGTTTATGCAGCGCTTTTTCATGAAAGGTGTGCTCATAGGCTCCGTTAAGGGTTAACGGGAAGCCCGGAATTTCACAATGATGAACCATATAAACTCATAGAGAGGGGAAACAAAATTATGAAAACATGGTTAAAAGGGAGTATCTGTATCATTTTAAGCGGCGCAATCCTGTTAGCCGGGTGCAGCTCGGGCAATAAAGCGAATCATGCTGGGAATGAGAGTGGGGGAGAACCGAAAAATTTCAATGCCAGCGGCTACCCGATTGTAGGTGACAAAATCACGTTGACGATGATGGGAGCGAAAGCGGCCATTCACGGGCCTTGGGAGGACATGGTACTTTTTAAGGAAATGGAAGAAATGACAAATATCCATTTTAATTTCAATACGCCTCCAGCAGCTAATTATCAAGAGGCTAAGAATCTTGCTTTCGCAAGCCAGCAATTGCCTGATGTATTTTTCAATGCTGGTCTTACACCTGACGATGAAGTTACATACGGCGGCCAAGGTTATCTGGTTCCGCTGGAAGAATTGATCGAGAAGTACGCGCCGAATTTCAAAAAGCTGATGAATGATAATCCGGATATCAAAAAGTCGATCACCACCGTGGACGGACATATCTACGCCCTCCCGCTCATTATCGACGAGCCGCGCGCGTTTGTTCCGAGCAGACTGTGGCTGAACGGGGACTGGATGGAGAGTTTGGGGATTACGACGGAGCCAACGACTACGGATGAATTGTATGAGCTGCTGAAGCGGTTCAAAAACGAAGACCCCAACAAGAACGGCAAAAATGACGAAATCCCGTTATCCAGCGAGAAACTGGGAGGCTTCCAAAGTGTGCTGCTGCCAGCATTCGGCCTGCTTGGCCGTGAAGTGGAGGTAAAGGACGGGAAGGTCCGCTTCAATCCGGTGCAAGATCAGTACAAGGAATATCTCGCTTACTTGAACAAACTGTTCACAGAGAAGCTGATGGATGGGGAAACCTTTGTACAGACGTCCCAGCAAATGACGGCCAAAGGCAATTCGAACCAAATCGGCGCATTCATCCATTCCTCTCCAGATCTCGTCCTGAAGGTCGACAAACCGGAAGACAATTTAAAGCACCCGATGCTTGGGACGCTGACCAGTCCGGTTAACAGCGAGAAGCTGGCGCTGAAATCATCTAAAATCCGCCGTGGCACATTCGCGATTACGAGTCAGAATAAGTATCCTGAGGCAACGATGCGGTGGGTCGATTATTTGTACTCCTCCGAAGGCAGCAAGCTCGGGATTTACGGAAACAGCATCAAATGGCTGGATGACGCCAAAACGAAGTGGGAGTTCGATTTTCCTGAAGGAATGAACAGTGAGGAATATCGGGCAAAGTTAACCCCGGACTGTGGTGGACAACTGCCATTGATCAAGGAAAGAAAATTTGACGCTATGCGTGACAACGGCAAAGGGCCGGATTACAACAAAATGGTGGACGAGAAGTTGAACCCTTATGCGGTGCCAGCATACCCGGACGTATATTTCAGCAATGAAGAGCAAAAAAGGCTGAATATCATTAAGACGGACATTAAAACCTATGTCGATCAAATGGAAGCGAAGTTTATCGTTGGTCAGGAGCCGCTCACGATGTGGGACGATTATGTGAAGATGATTAACAAGATGGGTCTGGATGAAATGCTGAAGATTTATCAGGATGCTTATGATCGCTGGAACAAGTCGGAATAATCAAGAAGCTTGCTCCAGCAGACAATTGGGAGGGTGCTTTTGACACGCGCTGTGCGCTGCTTCGTCTCGAGGTCACCCGGCAGCAATACGAGGCGGCAAGACGCGTCATTCAGCATGACCAGGATGAAGAGAATCCGATTCACTTTTTTGTGGAAAATACAGGAGGATTTTGGTTTTGTCAAACGATTATTTCCCTGAAATGAGCGGAAATCCTCCGAGAATAGACTTCCATGCGTCCAAATCATCCTCCTAGGTGGACCCCTTCGGTATATCCAGAACCATGATTCATGATTTTATTTCAGGTTAATTTATTTAGTGTCTCGGAAGTATTTCCATACCGGATTGGCTACCATAAGGCTAGTCGAGTGCGATCGGCACCCGTATTATAAAATGACTACCATTCTGGAGGGATAAACATGTTTCACTATACGGTAGAAACGGATAAGTCAGTAGACGATGCCATTGCTGCATTGGAACAAGCGTTGGCCGAAGAGAAGTTCGGTGTGCTGTGGCGATTCAGCATTCAGGACAAATTGAATGAGAAGGGCATCGAGTTTGAACAGAAGTACGAAATACTGGAGGTATGCAATCCGGTTGAGGCGAAAAAAGTGTTGAGCGAGAATGACTTGGCCGGGTATTTCCTGCCTTGTAAAATCGCCGTTTATGAGTTTGAAGAGGGAACGAAGATCGGACTCCCGAGGCCCACGGCGCTTATTGGCATGGTGGAGAATGAATTCTTTGAATCCCTGCGGGGCATTGCCCAGGATGTGGAGAAACGGCTTATCGCTAGTATCGATAACAGCAAATAAATTCTCACATGGCGTGAGTGAAAAAGGACGCCGACACGTTTGTGCTCTGAACGATCAAGTTGATTACATTCATAACATTTTACAGAAGAGGCCACCTTCTAAAGGCTCTGACAGAAGGTGAAGCCTCTTGTGCTCCTATATAAAGGGTTACAACCTGCAGGCTCACATGTTGCTCCGTTTATCAGCAGTATACGGTCATTTCCTGCGGCTTGCATTCGTTGACAGATCACGGGTCTGGTGATATCCTCCAATCAAAGACGGGGTTAATCCGGGATCAAATGAATCAATCCGTATTGTCCCCTTGGCGAGGGAGTAAGCTCTCCCAAGCGGAACGGTTACGGCTGCCATTTCTAAATACCGTAAGCCTGAAGCTCTTCGCATGAAGAGTTTTTTCTTTTATATTACAACGAAAAGAATGTGATGACAGATGTTGGTTCGATTACGAACCCAAATGAACGGTTTGCTTCAACATCATTTAACCGGGGAGTCGATGGACTACCGGCAGATTTTTGCTTTATTTTTCCCGATATTGATCGACCAGGCATTTATCATCGGTTTGAACCTGGTCAATACGGCCATGATCAGTTCGTCGGGCGTATCGGCGGTCAGCGCCGTGAACATGGTGGACTCTCTGAACATTTTCCTCATCAATGTGTTCGTGGCGGTGGCAACCGGGGGCACCGTCGTCGTGGCGCAGTATAAGGGAAGCGGCAACGCGATGATGGTATCCCGGGCTTCTGCGGCCACCGTTACATCGGTGGCCATGATCGCATTAGCGATCGCGCTGCTGATCATTGGGCTTCACCAGCCGGTGCTGAATCTGCTATTCGGCTCAGCGTCACCCGAGGTGCTGGAGAGTGCGCGAGTGTATCTGATCGGAAGCAGTACTTCCTTCATCGGAATTGCCATCGTGCAGGCCGTTTGCGGGGCGCTGAGAGGGATCGGCAAGACCCGCGCATCACTGGCGTTGTCCCTGATTATGAACCTGCTCTACGTTCTGCTGAACATCGTTTTCATCACCCTGCTGAATATGGGCGTTATGGGCATGACGCTGGCGATTAACATCGCCCGTTTTGCCGGTGCGGCCTGTGCGCTCTACTATCTGTTCAGAGTGGATGCCACACTGCATATCCGCCTGCGGGATCTGTTTCATTTTCCGATATCGATGCTGCGCAAAATTATGTTTATCGGGCTTCCGTTCGCAGCCGAGCAGATGTTTTTTAACGGGGGAAAGCTCTTGACCCAAGTGTTTATCGTCAGCCTAGGCACTTACGCCATTGCAACGAACGCGATCGGGTCTTCACTTGCGGCCGTCTTCCAAATTCCAGCCAGCGCGTTGTCCTTAACGATTGTGACCGTCGTCGGTCAATGCATTGGCCGCGGAAATATAGCGGATGCCCGGAAGTTCATCAAATCTTTTTTGTGGCTTGGCGCAATCTCGCTCGCCTTCATGGGTTTGATTTTGATGCCGCTCTACCGGCCGCTGGTCGGGTTGTTTAACCCGCCTCCGGAAATCGTGAACGATCTGTTTGTGGTGCTGTTGATTAACACCCTTGTACAGGTTCCGCTATGGTCGATAAGCTTTATTCTGCCTTCGGCGCTACGTGCGGCGGGCGACTCGCGTTTTACCTCGATCACTTCGATGCTGACCATGTGGCTGTTCCGGGTGATTCTCGGTTATATTATGGGGATCGTTCTGGGCTGGAGCATTCTTGGCGTATGGCTAGCCATGAACTGTGAATGGGGCGTCCGGGGAGCGGTCTTCCTATGGCGCTTCCGCGGCAAGAAATGGTATGCGCACAAGCTGATTTAAGCTATTATCTATTTCATATAAAGAAGAAAAGCCCCGGAATTCCGGGGCTTTTTTGCATGTTGTATTTTTGTTGCAGGCAGCATATCCATCGCTTTCAGAACGATTTAGTTAGGAGCGATTATGATGGCTTGTAAACCGATGCATATGTTTTCCAGCCGCCGTCCAGGTTCTTCACCCGGAATCCATGCTCGGCCAAAATACGCGCCGCCAAATATCCGCGCAGCCCAACCTGGCAAGTCACGTACACCGTTTCATTCTCCGGCAATTCCTTCAGCCGGCTGCGCAGATCGTTAAGCGGAATGTTAATGGAACCGTGGATATAACCTGCGTCCCTTTCTTTAGGTTCACGGACGTCGATCAAGGCGGCGCCGTTTTCAACGAGGTCGTCGATTTCATGCCATTGTACCGTTTCAACCAAGCCATCCAGGATGTTGGTAGCAACATATCCGGCATAGTTTACCGGGTCTTTGGCGGAGGAATAAGGGGGCGCGTAAGAGAGCTCCAGTTCCGTCAAGTCCCAAACGCTCAGATTCCCCTTGATCGCTGTAGCAATGACATCGATCCGTTTATCCACGCCATCTGCTCCAATCGCTTGCGCCCCATAGATTTGACCTGTTTCCGGGTGGAATAACAGCTTCAAGGAGATGGGATACGCCCCGGGGTAGTACCCTGCATGCGACGAGGGGTGAATATGGATAGCTTGATAAGGTGCACTTACCTGCTTGAGACGTTTTTCATTGATACCCGTAGCCGCGACCGTCAGCTCAAAGACCTTGGCAATCGACGAACCGAGCGTACCCTTGTAGCTGTTGTTTTTACCATAGATATGATCTGCAACAAGTCGGCCCTGCCGGTTGGCAGGCCCTGCGAGCGGAATAAAGGCCTGGCTCTGAAGGACGAAATCCTTCACTTCGATTGCATCGCCGATCGCATAAATGTTCGGGTCAGAGGTCTGCATAAATTCGTTAACTTGAATCCCGCCGCGGTCGCTGACGGGAAGTCCAGCATCTGACGCCAGCACACTCTCGGGCCGAACGCCTATCGAAAGCAAGGTCATCTCGGTTGATATACGTTTGCCGCTGGAAAGCTCAATTTGTTGGCCGCCGTCATGAAACTCTTGTACACCGTCCTCAAGAATCAAGCGGACTCCTTTTTCCTGAAGATGCGACTGGACGATCGCGGCCATTTCGTAATCGAGCGGAGCCATTACCTGGTTCGCCCTTTCGATGACTGTCACCTGAACGCCGCGATCCGCCAGATTCTCGGCCATTTCCAGCCCGATAAACCCGCCCCCGACAATAACGGCTTCCTTCGGCTGGGCTTCATCCACGAACTGCTTGATCCGGTCTGTATCTGGGATATTCCGCAATGTGAATACGTTACGGTCTTCGGACAAGCCGGGAATATCCGGCACCACTGGCTTTGCGCCGGGTGACAGGATCAGATAATCATAACTCTCGGTGTAGGTTTCGCCAGTATTAAGGTTTTTAATCGTAACCATGTTCTCATCACGCAGTATGGACGTAACTTCGCTAAGATTCCGAATATCCAGCCCGTAGCGGCTGCTAAGGCCGGGCACGGTCTGCACCATAAGCTTATTGCGGTCCTTTATAGATTCTCCTATATAGTAGGGGAGACCGCAATTTGCAAACGAAATATATTCCCCGCGTTCCACTACAATAATGGTAGAGCTCTCATCCAATCTCCGCAGCCTGGCAGCTGCGGAGGCCCCACCGGCCACACCGCCGACAATGATGATTTTTTTGCCCATCGTATATTCCTCCCTGAATTTGGAGCGTATTATGAATTGATTATTTTATACCCTATGGGGTATTATAACATGTATCAGCACCGAATGGTGTGACAAATATCAGACACGACATGTGTACAGATAGGAGGGGTTCGAGATGGATTACGATGATCAAATGAAGAATCGGGTAAAACGGATTGAAGGTCAGCTGCGCGGCATTCTGAAGATGATGGAGGAGAACAAAGATTGCAAGGAGGTCATAACCCAGCTGTCGGCCACTCGGTCGGCTATAGATCGGACGATTGGCGTTGTAGTCAGCTCCAATCTTGTCGAATGTGTACAGAAAGCCGAAGAGAGCGGGCAGGATACAGAGAAGCTGGTGATCGAAGCGGTAAATTTGCTCGTTAGAAGCAGATAATTGAAGGGATGGTTCCTACACCCTGCTCCAGAATGGGAATATGAACAAGATTGACATGATATTCGACATCGTTTAACATACCCCTATGGGTATACAAAATAATCGTCCATTAAATCGAAGGAGGAATATTATCATGAACGCGGATAAAGTATTGGATGCGAAGGGCTTGGCATGTCCCATGCCGATCGTGAAAACAAAAAAAGAAATAAAAGAGATGGAACCGGGTGAGGTCCTTGAGATTCATACGACGGATCAAGGCGCAAAGAGCGATCTGACGGCATGGGCCAAATCGACAGGCCATGAATTGCTGGACTATCAGGAGGAAGGCGACGTACAGAAATTTTGGATTAGGAAGGGATAATTTTTTTGAATTACAATATACCCGTATGGGTATGTGTGATGTCTGATCCAAGAACGGAATTTCATTATTTTTTTACAGGGGGAGATCTTAACGTGACGGAAACAAAAAAGACAACGATCGTATTATTCAGCGGCGATTATGACAAAGCTATGGCTGCTTATATCATCGCGAACGGTGCTGCGGCATACGACCATGAGGTGACGATATTCCACACCTTTTGGGGATTGAATGCCCTGCGCAAGGACGAAGACGTGCTGCTGCCCAAGAAGAAGAGTTTCATGGAAAAAATGTTCGGGAAAATGATGCCGCGTGGGTCCAATAAGATGGGACTTTCCAAAATGAATTTTGCCGGCATGGGTCCCAAAATGATAAAGGATGTGATCAAGAAACACAATGCCGTACCGCTTCCGCAGCTGATCGAGCTGGCGAAGGAGCAGGATGTGAAACTGGTTGCTTGCACCATGACGATGGACCTTCTCGGTCTGCAAAAAGAAGAGCTGTTTGAAGATATTGAATATGCGGGGGTGGCAGGTTATTTGGGCGATGCCCAGGATGGCAATGTCAACTTGTTTATATAACGAAAACAGTGGCGACGAATGCGTGCATAAAGAGAGGGAATAAAGATGGAGCTACTCAATATCATGTTCATTGCACTTATGATTCTGTTTATCGTATGGAGAATTCTCCCGGCCAAAGGAGTCAGACAGATTACCGCGGCACAGCTGAAGCATGAGCTGAAGGACGTCAACGCAAACAAACAGTTCATCGATGTCCGGACGACGGGAGAATTCAAGGGAAATCACATTCGGGGTTTTCGCAATATTCCGCTGGACCAGCTCTTATTGAGCAGCGAGTCGCTCTCAAGAGAGAAGGAAGTCGTATTGATCTGCCAGAGTGGTATGCGAAGCAATAAAGCCAGCAAATCTTTGAGGAAGTCAGGTTTTAAGAAGGTGACCAATGTCAAAGGCGGCATGAGTGCCTGGTCCTAAATTTGTAAGAGGGAGTTGTTTATCAGCATGAGAGAGATTTCTCCAAAAACAGTTGAGCAGAAGCTGAATGATGGGGTTATTATGAATATTATCGATGTGCGAGAAACGGAAGAAGTCACAGAAGGGAAAATTCCAGGCGCCGTCAACATTCCGCTCGGTTTGCTTGAATTTCGCAAGCAGGAGCTTGATCGGTCAAAAGAATATGTAATGGTATGCCGTTCCGGTGGCCGCAGCGGCCGGGCAGCGCAATATTTGGAGAGTCAAGGCTATCGAGTCGTCAACATGACGGGGGGCATGCTCGAATGGGAAGGCACAACAGAGTAATCAGGTTTCCTTGAAAAAAAATGGGTGTGTTTGGCCCCCTTTTTTTTGAAATGAAATATACCCGTTGGGGTATATGATGACCCGACAAACAAAACAATGGAGGTTCGATGTGATATGACGACAATGGATTCGAATGTAAAGCTGGACGCGAAAGGGCTGGCATGCCCGATGCCCATCGTCCGTACGAAAAAAGTAATGAAGGATCTTGAAGCCGGTCAAGTGCTGGAGGTTGAGGCGACCGACAAAGGGTCGAAGGCCGATATGAAGGCGTGGGCGGAAAGCACAGGACACCAATATCTCGGAACGGTTGAAGAGGGGGAGGTGCTGAAGCATTATCTGCGCAAATCTTCCGGCGAAGAAACGGCGGAACGGACCTATCCGCATGTAGCGTCTAACGTACAGCTGGAGGAAAAGCTGCGGTCCGGTGTCTCCATCGTTGTTCTGGATGTGAGGGAAGCGGCGGAGTTTGCCTTTACGCATATTCCGAATGCGGTATCCATTCCGCTTGGCGAACTGGATAAGCGTATGGGTGAGCTGAGCCGGGAAGACGAAATTTACGTTATTTGCCGTACCGGAACCCGCAGTGACATGGCTGCGCAAAAGCTTACAGCTAACGGCTTTACCGGTATTGTGAACGTTGTGCCTGGCATGAGCGATTGGAGCGGTCCAAGGGAAGGGCTTGATTCATGAACCTGAATAAAAAGCATGCTGGACAATGGATTCCAAGACAATAAAAAATGAAGGTTGAAGATCTGGAAATCATGACTGAACTTACGAGGGAGGAATTACAACATGACAGTAAGAGAAATGCAAGCGGAAGAGGTAGCCATGAAGGTGATTCGCAAAGAGGGTCTGTTCATACTGGACGTGCGGAATGCTACGGATTTCGAGGATTGGAAGATTGAAGGCGAACGAATCCAGCATTTGAATATCCCTTACTTTGATTTAATTGACGGAGTGGAAGATATTTTGGATCGGCTCCCCAAGGGGCAAGAAGTGCTCGTCGTGTGCGCCAAGGAAGGCTCGTCGGTGATGGTAGCCGAGATGCTGACCGAGCACGGCCGAAATGTTGCGTACTTGAAAGGCGGAATGAAAGCCTGGAGTGAACACCTTGTATCACTGAAAGTCGGCAACTTGGCAGACGGCGGCGCGCTTTATCAGTTCGTTCGAATAGGAAAAGGCTGCTTGTCTTATATGGCGGTATCGAACGGGGAAGCAGCATTGTTTGACCCAACCCGCATGACGGAGGTTTATCTTGAATTTGCTAACCGCTTGGATGCGGAAATCAAACATGTGTTGGATACCCATCTGCATGCGGACCATATATCCGGCGGTCGAACGATTGCCGAGCAGACAGGAGCCACATACTGGCTTCCGCCAAAGGATGCCAGCGAGGTTGTGTTTAAGTACGAACCGCTGAAGAACGGCGGCGAAGTGGCGATTGGGGGCAGCACAATCCGCATTGAAGCGCTCCATTCCCCGGGCCATACCATCGGGTCTACATCGTTTGTCATTGACGATCAATACCTGCTGACAGGCGATATTCTGTTTATCGATTCCATTGGCCGCCCGGACCTGGCAGGTCTTGCAGAGGATTGGGTTAGCGATTTGCGAGAGACGCTATATGCCCGCTATACCCATCTCTCAGAGGATCTGGTCGTGCTGCCGGCTCATTTCATGATCATGGACGAACTGAATGAGGACGGAACGGTCGCGAAGAAACTGGGAGAACTGTACCGGGAGAACCATGGCCTGAACATAGCGGACGAAGTGGAATTTCGAACGATGGTTACGAAAAATTTACCTCCACAGCCAAACAGCTATCAGGAAATCCGTCAAACGAATATGGGGAAATTGAATCCTGACACGGAGCGTCAGCGTGAGATGGAGATTGGGCCGAACCGCTGCGCAGTGCGTTAATGATATGATCATCCGATGCTAAGCGGTGGAACTAATCATTATAAAGTGCTCAATTGCAGAGGTCGAAAACAAGCTTGGTGATGGATATGAACGGATTGAGATAGATAAAAAGTGAACCAAGGGAACCCGAACAGGTTCCCTTTTCTAAAGAAGTAAGGGGGCAGCACGAATGGAACTCAATATAACCTTTATCATCACGATATTTTTAATCGGATTCATTGGCTCATATATTTCAGGCATGGTTGGCATTGGCGGATCGATTATCAAATACCCGATGCTGCTGTACATTCCGCCGCTCTTCGGTCTTGCGGCTTTCACGGCGCATGAAGTGTCTGGCATCAGTGCCGTACAGGTATTCTTTGCTACCATCGGCGGCGTGTGGGCGTACCGCAAAGGCGGATATCTGAATAAAACGCTCATCATCTATATGGGTTCAGCTATTCTGCTTGGCAGCTTCATCGGTGGCTTCGGCTCAAAAATGATGAGCGAGAGCGGCATAAATCTCATCTACGGAATATTGGCGCTTATCGCCGCCGTTATGATGTTCATCCCAAACAAAGGGGTGGACGATATCCCGCTGGATCAGGTCAAATTCAACAAATGGCTGGCTGCCGGGCTGGCGCTTTTGGTCGGAATTGGAGCGGGTATCGTCGGAGCGGCAGGGGCTTTTCTGCTCGTTCCGATCATGCTGGTTGTGTTGAAAATTCCGACCCGGATGACCATTGCAACCTCGCTTGCGATCACCTTCATCTCATCCATCGGTTCGACGGTGGGCAAGCTGACCACTGGCCAGGTGGACTATATCCCCGCTCTTATCATGGTTGCCGCCAGTCTGATCGCTTCCCCTCTAGGTGCGGCGGCAGGCAAGAAGATGAACACAAAGGTCTTGCAGATCATATTGGCTGTCTTGATCCTGGCAACGGCCATCAAAATTTGGCTGGACATTCTATGATATGATGGCGGGCTCCGCCAAAGCAGTATGGTTATTCCTGAAGTTCGTACAATATCATCGATGCGGCAGGAATGGTAAGATGGGGTTAGCTTTCGTGTCTACAGGGTTACATTGATTTCAAAAGAGAGAGGTGCTCAAACGATGAATCCATGGAATGAACGGTTTCAGGGAGATGAATACGTATTTGGAACGGACCCGAATGTATTTATAGCCGACATGCATAAGAAATTAAGCTTAACGGGCGACGCACTGGCAATCGCGGAGGGAGAAGGACGGAATGCGGTGTTCCTGGCCCGGGAAGGGATGAACGTAACCGTATGGGATTACGCGGAATCCGGTCTTAGCAAAGCCCATCGACTGGCGGAAGCCAGCGGTGTTGAGATTCGTACCGAGCTTGTGGATCTGCACGATGCGCAGTGGAAGCAGGATCAATGGGATGAGGTTATATGCGTGTTTGGACATTTTCCCAAGGAATTGAGAACGAGGACTTTAGCGGGCGTGAAGGCAGCGGTGAAGCCTGGAGGATATTTCCTCACTGAAGTGTACTCCCCGTACCAGATTCCTTATCGCAGCGGGGGGCCGCAAGATCAGCAGTTTTTGTACGCCCCTGGGGATTTCCTCGAAACTTTTGCGGATTGGCGGATTGTCCATTTTTTCATGGGTGAGGTCGTCAGGCAGGAAGGGCAGGGGCATCAAGGCTTGTCTCATGTCATTCAGTTTGCAGGCCAGAAGCCGCCAACAACGGTATGACAACCAGAGAGGATTAGGTGAAGAGCTTGGATACATCGGACCGATCGCCCTGCTGCACATAGTCGGAGGGTGACAGACCGGTGTATTTTTTAAACATGCGATAAAAATAGGACGTGTCATAATAACCCAGATAGTGGGCGATATGAGCGATCGTCATGTCCGAATGAAGCAGCAGGCTGCACGCTTCCAGCACGCGCAGCTGGTGCATATACCGAATCGGTGAATGACCATACACCTCCTTGAAGAGGGCGGTGGCATAATTCGGGGAACGATGAATTAACTTTGCGAGTTTATCGATTTCGATCGGTTCGCGGTAGTGCTCCAACAGATACGATTTGATGGTATCCGCATAGTTTCTTTTGCTTGGTGGCAGCTCGGTCTTCTCGAGTTCACGGGCCAGCATGCCTATCAGCTCCTGCATGATGCCTTGACAGATCATGGCGCGGTAGCTTTTGCCGCCCCGCATTTCCTCGAATAAGCGCTCACAGCGACGGTAGGCATATTGAATATGCGCGAGATTGAATTTAAGGCATCGTCCCTCATCCAGAAACGGGATGCCTGTGGATTCATGCGGATCCATCGTAAAGAGAATGGTGTATTTCTGATGAGGGACGCCATTCCAGTTGCCGCCGCTCCGCCTTGTCGATCGCGGGATGAAGAGCACGTCTTCTTTTTCGGCAATGATCTCCTCCCCGTTGATTTCATACCTCACTTTACCTTCTCTTACCACAACAAGGACGTTGTAATCAATCGTCTCAAGCTGAGTCCGCCAGTTCGGAATATCATCATCAAAATTTACGCTCATCAGCTGGATCACATGAAAACACCTCGCAGTGATTTTATACCTATAGCCTAGCATATTCATGCTTTCAATGAGTAGGGGGTTGTTAGTTTTTATGCTCCTACTTATTAAAATCGTAGTAGAATCGTACAACAAATTAACGAAATGTACATCGACTCCGGACAGAGCATTGGCCTATAATTTCAGTCAACTGCAGTCGTTTTGTAAACGCTGACATATATCCAGGGTAAGTGGATTTAGACGAGGAAGGAAGCGATGAGGATATGAGAGTATTATTGCTGGATTTGGATTCGACCAGACCGGATCACTTAGGATGCTACGGATATCACCGGAATACGTCGCCGAACATTGACCGGATAGCGGCGGAAGGCGTGCGTTTTGACAATTATTATACCTCGGACGCTCCATGTTTTCCTTCAAGAACCGCGCTGATGACCGGCAAATTTGGCATTCATAACGGCGTCGTAGGCCATGGGGGCTCTGCAGCCGATGTGCGGCATGAAGGCATTACGCGGGATTTCCGCGATAAACTCGCTTCGGAGAGTTTTCCCGCTATATTCCGCCGGGCCGGCATGAAAACCGCGTTGATCAGTCCGTTCGGAGAACGGCATTCCGCCTGGACCTTCTATGCGGGCTTCAATGAAATGTATAATACAGGTAAGGGCGGCTTGGAGTCGGCAGAAGAAGTATCTCCAGTCGTGCTGGATTGGCTGGATCGTAACGCCGATGAAGATAACTGGATGCTCTATGTGAACTTCTGGGATCCGCATACACCTTATCGGGCACCGCAGTCGCTGGGAAACCCGTTCGAGGATGATCCTCTCCCGGATTGGATTACCGAAGAGGTGCTTCAGGAGCATCAGAAGAAGGTCGGCCCGCATGGGGTGAATGAAATTAACATGTATAATAGTGAAGTATCTCCCGATTTTCCGCGTCATCCCGGAGAGATTCGGACGATGGAGGATTTGCGGACGATGGTGGACGGCTATGATTGCGGCATTCGGCATATGGACGAGCACATCGGCGCCATCTTTAAATTGCTGGAGAACAAGGGAGTGATGGAGGATCTGATCGTCATCATTACCGCGGATCATGGTGAGAACATGGGCGAGCTTGGGATTTATGGTGAGCATGGCACAGCGGATCAGGGAACCTGCCGCATTCCGATGATTATTCGGGGGCCTGGCATCATGAAGGGAGTAACGGATCGCGAGCTCCACTATCATCTGGATCTTCTGCCTACGATGGCGGAATATTTGAACCTTGCACCGGCACGAAGCTGGGATGGCATCAGTTATGCGGAGAGCTTGCGAAGCGGGAAAGGCAGCGGCAGGGAGTATCTGGTGGTCTCTCAATGCGCCCATGTGTGTCAGCGAAGCGTTCGATTTGGAGAATGGCTCTACATTCGAACGTATCACGACGGCTATCATCTGTTCGACAAAGAAATGCTGTTCCACATCACCGAGGACGTTCATGAACAGCACAATCAGGCCTCTGAAAGGCCGGATCTTTGCAGGGAAGCCGTCTACCTGCTGAATGAGTGGCATGATCATATGATGTCAACGATGCCGTTTGACGTAGATCCATTGTGGACGGTCATGAAGGAGGGGGGACCTTACCATGCCAAAGGTCATCTGCCCCGGTATATCGAGCGTTTGAAGAACACGGGCCGAGGTGAAGCGATTCCGGAATTGATGCGTCGCCATCCTCGGGAGTTCGTGTAATAATAATTATAGCAAGGTGAAGCAGGATAACCGCTCCGATAGTGGTTGTCCTGTTCTCCGTATCAAGCATAGGAGGAACTTAGCATGGGAGAACAACATTCTTGCTGCGCCGGCTCCCGAGCGAACGTGCAGTTAGCGGAAACCGGTCAGAAGGAGCAGCTTGGCAATATTAGAGAAGATGAGGATCATGAACAGTCGCTTTCTGATCTCCATCCCGACATGGTCATGCTGCCTGGAGGGACGTTTACGATGGGCACGAATTCGCAAGAAGGCTTTCCGCGTGACGGCGAGGGGCCGGCTCGCAGCGTAACCGTTTCCGGATTTGAAATCTCACCGTATGCCGTTACGAATGAACAGTTTCAACGCTTTGTGGAAGCAACCGGCTATGTTACGGAAGCGGAGCATTTCGGATGGTCGTTTGTATTTGAACTGCTGGCTTCGGAGGAGACAAAGGCAAGAGTCGCACAAGTTCCGCAAGAAGTGCCCTGGTGGCTGGTGGTCGAAGGTGCATATTGGGCAGCACCCGAGGGAGCGGATTCGAGCATCGAAGACCGGATGGACCATCCGGTCGTACATATATCATGGAACGATGCCATGGCATACGGCCATTGGGCAGGCGTGAGGCTTCCTACGGAAGCGGAATGGGAGTATGCGGCTCGCGGCGGCGGTTTGGAGGGCAGGACCTATCCATGGGGCGATCTGCTGAAGCAGGACGGAGAACATCGATGCAACATATGGCAGGGTAAATTTCCGGTCAAAAATAACGCCAGCGACGGTTATATCGGAACCGCGCCGGTGGATGCCTATAAACCGAATGGTTACGGACTGTATAACATGTCCGGCAACGTATGGGAATGGTGCGGAGATTGGTTCAGCCCGTCTTATCATCAACAAACCTCTGATGTAAATCCGTTCTTCGCGGAGCCAAGCGGCAGAAGGTCGATGCGCGGCGGTTCGTACCTGTGCCACAGATCCTACTGCAACCGGTACCGAGTCGCGGCACGCAGCGGGAATACGCCCGACAGTTCGACGGGCAATTGCGGTTTCCGTGTTGTGAGGGACACGAAGGAAATGCCTTCAGTTGTTCTGTAATCATTACGAAACCCGAAAAAACACGATCAAAAATGCATATAAAAGAATTATAATGATAATAAACACTTGAAAAACGGAATAAAAATGAATATAATCGAGGTGGTAAAGTGGGAAATTAATGAATATTCAGGAGGGAAGATGTATGGTGCAAGATCAATCAGGAATGTTCGCCGAGGAACGTCGTCAGAAAATTCTTGCTTTGCTGCATCAAGATAAGCGGGTGATTGCCAAGGACTTGGCCGAACGGTTTGAAATATCGATTGATTCGATTCGCCGGGATCTGACGATCATGGAGGAACAAGGCTTACTTCAGAAAACGCACGGAGGCGCCATTCCATCCATGAAAGTCAGACAACCGCCCCCGGTCCCGGAACAGCGGTATGGTGAAGGCTCTCCGGAAGGGAACGCCATTGCTCAATTAGCCGTTTCATACGTCCGAGAAAAAGATACGTTATTCATTGGCAGCAGTTCGCTTACCTATTTACTGCTGAAGCATCTTCCGGAGCAAACGCCCTTGACGATCGTGACCAACTGCATGCGTGTAGCAGAAGCTCTGCGCGAGCGCGAATGGATTGATACCTATTTGATTGGCGGGCGGGTGAAGCCTTCCGGAAATATTACGGACGTGCTGGCTAACGAATTTATTCGTCAATTTAAATTTGATATCAGTTTCGTTAGCGGAGGCGGTATTTCCGATGAGGGAATATTCGTGGCTACTCCTGAAGTTGCCGCTTTTGGTCGCGCGGTCTCTGCCGTATCCCGCCGCAGAATTGGCATGGCAACGCATCGGATCCTCGGACAGGATGGCTTTGCCAGAGCCGGCTCCGTCGAAGATCTGGATGTGTTAATTACCGATCAAAAGGCGGATCAGGAGGTTATGGACCGGATTCAGGAGCTTGGCGTAAAGGTTATTGTGGCGAAAACGGAAGAAGTTGCACAGAAATGACGCTCTATTTGATATAACTGAAGATTTAAAGGGGTAAGAGAGGTAAAATCATGATTCAGCATCTTCTGCAAGTCTACTGGCCAGAGTGGAACGGTGAACGGGTTAAAGGTCCGACGGGCTGGAATAATACGACCCACTTTATTCATAACGAACAACGCCGCTCGGTCATGCGTATTTACAATACACATCGAGATAAGGCAAGAATCGAATTCGAGTTTGCGGTTCTGGACTCGCTGCAGCAGGTGCCGCTGAGTTTTAAGATTCCGGCTCCTCTTCCTTCCGCGTCTGGCGATAAGATGGTTCGGGTTCAGGATGGGAGTGATCGTTACGCCTGCCTATTTGCATATATTGAAGGAGTGCGTCCGGAAGAAGGCAGCACTCAAGCAGCGTATTCCTTCGGGGAGAAGACGGGGGAACTGGTAAATGCCCTTGCGGTTTGTTCAATCGGAATGGAGCCGGTGTACCCACCTTATTTCGAGCTGCTCCAGTCTTATCCTGCATGCAGCGAAGCGTTCATTCTAGATTTTTGCAAGCAGCCGCCAATGGAGTTTAAGGATCAAATCGAGGCACTTCATATACTAAAAGAAGCATACGCCGATATATGCAGCAGGCTTGAATCTCTAAAAAATCTGCCGCAGCAGCTGGTGCATGGTGATTTGAACCTTTCGAACCTGCTGGTAGACGCAGAGCACCCCAATACGGTCACCGCTTTGCTTGATTTTGAATTTTGCACACGGGATGTAAGAGCGATGGAGCCTGCGGTCGTCATCTCGGGATTTTTGGGAATCGCGGACGAGAGGAAGGCCATAAAGCAGTTTTGCGAAGGATTTGCCAGCCGCGTTCGGCTGAACGCAGAGGAGATTGCCGCAATTCCGGTTCTCATGCGCTTGCGTATGGTTGATGTATTTCTGCATTTTTTGAGCCGCTATCGGGAAGGGACCGATGAGTCTCAAGTGTTAAGGGAACAGGTGGATATGCTAGCTGCCGGATTTAAGCGGATGGAATCCAGCCAGAAGTGGCTGGATGATATGTTGTTTCAGTATTTGATGTAAGAAATGGGTGCTGTATCAGAAAAGCCCGGCTCTCTAAGAGACCGGGCTTTTCTGATGTTTTATGGTGGACAGGTTAACCATAAATTGGGGAGTGAGAGTTTCTAATCACGGTTATTTTTTCAGCAGATTAATATGGTCCAGCTCTGTGCTGCTGTTAAAGATGAACTCCAATTTGTAATCTCCCCGGTTGTAAGTGAGCTTGGTTTGCTTGACTTTTCCGGTTTTGAAAGTGGTTGTGGCGTCCGGTGCAAACCAGTTCTGCTTCAGCATTTTCATGGTGATGCCGCCGATGTTCGTCTGCCGCTCCACGTTCGTGCCAAAATAACGCATCTCGCGGATTTTGTTCAGTTTATAGGAAAAGGCGTAGCCTGGATTCCCCATGTTGGCCCCGTACACATCGAAGGCGTCGGCATGCTTGCCTGCCACGGAAGGCTCGCCAATGGCTTTATAAACATCCTGCTTTGTGCTTTTACCGATCGTTAAACCGCTGACGGCACCAGGAAATTGTCCCTTTAATGCGGGTTTATAGAAGCTGTTGAGCGTCTTGAGCGCGTGCTCCGCAGCATAATCGCCGGCATTGGCCGCCGTAGCCGCTTCTGCTTGCTGCAGCGGAAAAACAGCATGATTTACACCGATTGCACTTACGCCGAAAACTCCTGCCATGGTCAAGGCGACGATTGCTTTTTTTGCTGGTTGTTTCAAGTTCATGTTGCATCCTCTCCTTTGTAACAACTAATTACCACCTGCGCTGTGCATCAAACAAGTGTGTCATCCTTATCTTCTTATGATAGTGGAAGCTTAACGACATTGGGTTACGATTCTATGAAGATGAAATATCAGATTTGATACCCCGACCGGATCGAGTTCTGTCCCCCATGAATGTTTCGTCAGGTGAAATGGGGTAATGATACATAAGGTGATATGAATTATTGGAAAAATCGTGTAATCTATATAGAATCGACTTTTTCAGGAGGAATTATGGAAACCGAATCATTACTCAAGGTGGAGCAGCTTGCTCTCAAAAAACACAAAATCTTCAAGCAAAGCCATCTTCGTTACATCGCCCGCTCCATGCTCGCCAGCATGTTTATCGGCTTTGGCGTCATTGTTGCTTTTAAGACAGGCAACTTCTTTTATCTGGAGCATTCCCCCCTGACTTACCCGATGGCCGCCCTTACGTTTGGCGCGGCGATCATTCTGATCGCGTATGGGGGAGGGGACTTGTTTACGGGGAACACGTTCTACTACACGTATGCCGCTCTGCGCAAGAAACTAAGATGGCTGGAGGTCGTCAAGCTGTGGGTCTTCAGCTACGCGGGGAATATCTTGGGGGCGTGCACGTTTGCGCTGCTGATTTTCTTGACCGGACTTTTCATGGATTCATCCGTGAACGGTTTTTTGCTCGATGTGGTTGAGCACAAAATGACCACTCCGACGGTGCAGCTGTTTTTCAGGGCAATTCTGTGCAACTGGCTTGTATGCCTAGCCTTTTTCATCCCGATGTCACTGAAGGGCGACGGCGCCAAAATGTTTGCCATGATGCTGTTTGTATTCTGTTTCTTCATTTCCGGATATGAACACAGCGTTGCGAATATGTGCACCTTTGCTATTGCGCTCGTACTGAATCATCCCGGCACGATTTCATTGGAGGGCGTACTGCATAACCTGATCCCGGTAACGATTGGCAATTTGATTGGCGGCGTGCTGCTGATGGGTTTTATGTATTATTTTGTGAACAAACCTTTTCTGGATGCGAAGGAATCCCCGGAAGAATGAAACTTAGAGAGGTTTAAGCAGAACCCCTAACGCAAGTGGTTAGTTTTTAATAATGAGTACACCCGCGTATCGTGTGCCACGCCGTTTTGATATATATATTGGCGAAGGATACCTTCCGCTTCAAAACCGAGTTTGGTCAGCAGGGCGTGGGAAGCCTGGTTCTCAAGAAAAACAACGGCACCGATGCGGGTCAAGCCAAGCACTTGAAAACCATATGGGATCACGGCGGAGGCAGCTTCGATTGCATAACCTTGCCCCCAGAATTCTGGATGTATTTCATATCCGATCTCGGCCCTCTTATGCCGCGGGGACCATACGTTATACCCGATGGTGCCGATGAGACCCTGCGTATCTTTCCTTTCGATGCCCCAACGAATCCCGCGTTTCTCCGCGTAGTTGGTAGCGAAAAGCTCAACCATGTGGATAGCCTGCTCGGGGGTGGTCAGTGTGTCTTGTCCGTAATAGCGAGTCACCTCATCATTCGAGAAGCAGCTATAGATGGCCCCGGCATCCTGATGCTGGATTTCCCGCAGCTTTAATCGTTTGGTCTCTAGTATTGGAAACATGTTCTTCCTCCCAAAAAGATATAGTATTCATTATATTGAGATTTATCTAGGAAGAGAAGAGGGCTCCTGACAGGGGGCTCTTATTTCGCGTTTGTATAAGAAATGATTTGAGAAAATGTATTGTTTGATCACATGGAGTGAGATACAATGTTCCTGAACGAAATGAGAATGATTATTATAATCAGTGTAAATGAAAGAAACTCTTTCGTACCTTTTAATAACAGGCAAGGGGAGAAACGATTTATGGCAAGGTCATATCATAAGAGTACCCGATGGATGATAGCATTACTTGTACTGATGATTGCTCTGGCTGGATGCGGAACACCTCAGGACAAGGAGGTTGCAGCACCTTCCGAGCAATTCACGGAAAAGGTGGGGGAGCAGGTCGCCCAGGACGAGACAAAACAAGGGGCTGGTGAAACCAAAGTAATGAAAGATGAGTTCGGCGAGGTCGAAATACCAGTAAATCCGAAGAGGGTAGCGGGAATTTACCTGGAGGACTATCTGCTGGCCCTTGGCATTACACCTGTTGTGCAGTGGTATCATCCAAGCTGGGGGAAACAGGATTATTTGGGACTCGAAGTTCCGACCTTTGATATAACGGGGAGCGTGGAGGCGCTGCTGGAAACCGGTCCGGATTTGATTATTGTTGACGGCGCGGTGGATGCGGCCAAGTATGAACTATACTCCAAAATAGCGCCTACTTATCGGCTGCCCGAATCAATTTTACAAAGTCCGCCGGACATTATGAAGACGATAGGGGATGTGCTCGGCATACCTGAGGAAGCCGAAGGCGTGTTGAGCGACTATCATAAGAAAATCGAGGAAACGAGGATGAAACTGCAACAAGCTGTCGGGGAAGAGACCGTGGCGGTGCTCCGGTTAAATGTCGGAGATAAAACGCTCGCCCTGTTTGGTATCGAGAACCGGTTTATCGGCAATATCTACAAAGAAATGGGATTGACTCCACACCCGTTTGCGCGTGACATGACCGATTTTCAAGCTATTCTATCCGAAGAGAAAATCCCGGAGTTAGATGCGGACCATATCATTATTTTGCCTTCGAACGGCAGCTGGGACTCGGAAGAGAATCAAGAAGCAATGCAGGTATTTGACAGTCCTTTGTGGAAATCCGTACCCGCCGTCAAAAACGGTCATGTGTACAGAGCGGATCGAACCCACTGGCAATCGGGCGCGATTAAAGCGAATATGATGAAAGCCGATGACCTCTTGAACTGGTTTGTCCAATAATCAGATGAACCGTGCATGATGAGAATGAGCAGGAAGCTGTCAACCAAGTTGATATGCTTTTTTGTTCTTTGCGCTTTACATATGATTTTCGGTAGGGGAAGATGACATGAACGATGAGATCAAGTTGCTGCGCGATACTGCTTTTTATAGGCTTAAGGATATTCGGTTTCGTTCTCGTTCCATAAATGGGCTGGAGGCTCCCGTGTGCGGGAACGACTTCACGCTGCTTATTGCGACTGCCGGGACCGGACGATTAGTACTGGGGGATTCGGAGCATGCCATACGGCGAGGGCAATGTTATTACATTGTCCCCGGCAGAACTGCTGTTATTCATTCGGAATCCGACGGTTTGGCTTACTATCGATTAACTTACGAATATTGGAGGATTGATGGCAGGAAGACCGACTCTGAGCCGGTGCGAAGCTTTCAATCCTGCCTGCGCCAGGGTGTGCTGTCCTGTCGTCCGTTCTCCCAGTGCCTTGATTATTTGGAAGCTCTCTGGAAGCAACGGGGAACCAGGTGCGAGCTGGAAAACTTCGAGATTCACGTTCGATTTCAGCAGCTTATGCTGTTTCTATGCAGGCAGAACCGGAACGATTCACAGTCCATCGATATGCGTCAGGCAGTGGAGCGATCGATCGAGCATCTGACAGAAGATTACCGGAAGACGTGGACAGTGGAACAACTGGCTGAACGTGCGGACGTTGCGCGTTGGCATTATACGCGGATTTTTAAAGAGTTAACGACCCAGTATCCGCTTGATTACCTGAACCGTATCCGGATTGAGCGTGCAAAAGAATTGCTGCTGGCAACGGAAGATCGGCTGCTGGATATTGCATCATTCGTTGGGTTTAGCAACGAATATTATTTTAATCGTCGATTCAAACAGACGGTCGGCGTTTCTCCTGGTCAATATCGACGTCGTCGCCATGACCGCGATACTAAGCGGGTGTTTGCGCCATTCCTTGAAGATTTTCTGGTAGCTCTCGGCATTAAGCCCGTCGTACAATGCACCCACCCGCGGTGGGGAAAGCAGGATTACCTTGGCTTGCACGATGTTCCGGTCATCGATATCGAGCGTGTGGATATTGATGAACTTTCCCGTCATAAGCTGGATATGATCATGACGGATCAGGGCTTCACACGTTGGATGTCCGACGACGGCCTGGGACGGTTAGCGCCAACATACGAGTTTCCGCACGCAGGCGAGGATTGGCGCCAGACGCTTCGTACATCGGCAGACCTGCTGGGCCGGATGGATCGGGTATCGGATGTCATTGCACAGTATGAATATAAAGCTAGTAGAGCCAAGGCGCTTCTGAAACGAGCCGTCCGAACACAAACCGTGGCTTGTCTTCGTATATCGGCATTGGGAATGAGTCTGTATTCGGGCCCAGATCACGGGTATACCGGGCCGATCCTGTACAGTGATCTTGGGCTGACCCCGCATCCGCTCGTCCAGCGGTTGTCAGGGGATGCCAGAAATGCGATTCTAACCCGGGAATACATGAAACTATTGGATGCCGATCATTTGTTTATTACCCTCGATGAACGCCATTCTTCATGGGAAGGCGAGGAGAGAAGCGTGATGGATACGCCGGAATGGAAGTCACTGCCGGCAGTTAAGAGTGGCTGTGTGTACGAGGTTGATTTTCTCACCTGGATGAATTATGGGATCATATCGCACGGGAGAAAGATTGAGGATGTGCTGAGCGTGCTGGTATAGGAAGCGGACAACCGAATGGCACTTGAAGTTGAATCCCAACCTCCGCTCTTTTTGCATCATCGTGGTTCCTATGAAGATATATAAGGGCTGATCCCATAGTCGCATTGACTAAAGACCAGCCCTTATAAATTTCATTCATTTCTGAAATAACGCCCGCGGTCATCCTTTACTTTATCGTATCGGAATACGACTTAAACTGCCTCCATCCGTAAATAAACGCTTGATGCTGCGTTCAACCTCTTCATCCGGTATTAATGGCGGGGCCTGATGAGGTTTCGTACGGGCATCGATAATGACCGTATCACAACCCCAGTGCTTGTGCTCATAGCGGCTGTTCACACCGTGAATGTCATGGGAAGGATTGCTGCGCGTAAAGGTTGCCCACAGAAAATTATTCACCGTCGCACTCATGAATTCACTGTCATCACACAGAATGATCATTGGACAGGAAGAGAGGGCACCTCTCGCACGGATCGCCTCGTTTAGATGCTCCATTTCCTGCCGTACTTCGGCATAACTCGTAAAAGGGGCTCCCTGGATCGCGACAATGCCGGGCATGATCCATTTCGCTGGCGAGTACCCGGGCAGATCCTTCAAGGCTTCAGGCACCTCTTGGCACAAATCCCTTTTTTTATCCCCGACCGCCGCAAATACGACCTTGCTGCCGGTGTTGAGTCCGGTGCCTGAATAATCGAGTGTATCGATCGTGGTATTGGTCTGAAAATGGATATCCCGGTGCAGGTCGATACGTTCCAATATATAGGACATAAAATCCTCGATCTGATGCGTGTCTAAGGTTTGGTTCTCCTCAGCCGCTATGAACAGATACTTGGCTAAACTCAATTGGCCCGTGCCCAATATCCGATTGGCAATCGTGAGAAGCTCAGCCGGCTGTTTCACTTGTTGATAAGGGGTATATCGTTCGCTGCCGATGGCAAAGAGCAAGGGGTGAACCCCAGCAGCGTCCACCGCATGAACCTCTTTGACACCCGGGATTTCTTGCCGGATGGCCCCGCCGGTGAGCTCATGAATCAGTTCGCCGAAGGACGTATCCTCCTGCGGAGGTCTTCCCACGACCGTAAATGGATAGATGGCCTGTTGTTTGGCGTAGACCTTGTGCACTCGCATGACAGGAAACGGATGGACAAGGCTGTAATAGCCCAGATGATCGCCAAAGGGACCTTCCGGCTTGGTTTCACCCGGATGGATTTCCCCAGTAATGACGAAATCCGCATCGTGGCTAATGCAGTAGCCGTCAACATAGCTGTACCGGAAATGGCGTCCGGACAGCAAGCCGGCAAAGGTTAGCTCGCTCATGCCTTCCGGCAGCGGCATAACCGCTGAAATCGTATGCGCAGGGGGACCCCCGATGAAACAGCTTACTTTAAGCGGCTGCCCCAATTTATTGGCCTTCGCTTGATGGATGCCGATGCCCCGGTGGATTTGGTAATGGATGCCGACTTCCTTGTTCATTTCATATTCGTTGCCTGTGAGCTGCACCCGGTACATGCCCAGATTGGAATTCATGACACCTGGCTTCTCCGGATCTTCCGAATAGACCTGAGGCAGGGTGACAAAAGCACCCCCATCTTCCTTCCAGTGCTTAATTAGCGGCATATCGGAAATTTGGATTTCCTGAAAGCCAGGTGGGACAGTCCCCGTTTTTTTGATAGGTAATGCGGTTTTAGCTGCCAATCCCGTCCCGATATACTTGAACGGATTTTTGAGTGCCTTCATCGGATCGTTGCGCAGCGCGATCACGTCTTGCGTGGATTCGAAGGTTTCCCGAAAAATGAATTTGCTGCGCTCGATCGTACCGAACAGGTTGGATACCGCGCGGAATCTTGAACCTTTAACGTTTTCAAATAGCAGCGCCGGGCCGCCTGCGGCATATACCTTCATATGTATGGCTGCCATTTCCAAATGAGGATCAACCTCTTCATGTATACGAACCAAATGCCCGTGTTTCTCCAGATCCATAATGCATTCTTCCAGATTATGATATTTCATTACATAGCTCCAATCCCTTGAAGATAGTGAACTTATTCTACTATTATCGACAATCTCACAGCACAGGTCAATGACACCTAATATAGACGGGAAGAATGGCTCCAGCATAAAAAAAATCGCCCTGTCCAAAGCATGAAGCAAAGGACAAGGCGATCGGGTTTGCGCCATCGAACGTATTCGCCGGCAGCCCGAGCCTTTTCAGCGCTGCCGGGATATGATCCTGCAACCTCGTGCCGTTACGATGCATCATCTTACTACCACCACAATCGCAGATCATAGCATATCGGAGAGCTATTTCTGATAGAACATGCAATACACGGTCAGGTCGTTGATATTCTCTTCATGCCTTAAAGCAAATCCCCACCTTTGATACAAATTTACATTCCCCTTATTTTCCATATCGAGCGCGATTCCATGTGACTTGTTATCCGCATGAACCACTTGGAGCAGGTGCAGCAGCATTGCTGTTCCAATTCCCCTGCCTTGGACCTCCGGATTCACTCCGATCATAATGAGATAATGGTGTGGAGAAGAAGGTGCAGCCGATCTCGTAATTTCCATATAGGAATTGAGGAACCCCAATGTTTTGACTGGTAGTTGGAATAACAAAGGCAAGAGCCTTCCAATCAGCAAAAAAGCGCCCTTAAAACGCTTAAGCTTGCTTATGCCTGGTTTCTCTACAATAAAGGTACCGAGCAAGATTTCGTTTTCAAAATAGCCCCATATATCTTCATTCAGCAGAAAGCTTTTATCAAACATGAAGGAGACAAATGCGGCCGCTCTGCTTCTTGATTTACGATCGAGTTCTGGATCGCCAAATGCATGCAGAAACAAGGGATCCCGGGCAAATGCCAGGCTCATAATGGATGAAAATAAGAGTTTATCCGATTTGGTCAGCTTGGATACTCTGCATGAAGTGTTCATGCTTTCTCTACAGCTTCGCCATAATGATCGACAGCAAAGCTGAACAATACTTTCAGCATAAACAGGGTGCCGGCCAATAACATGTAGGGCTGGATGTTGGACAGCAAGAACGTACCTCCTATGCCGATCGACAGGAGCAAGCCTCCTATAAAACGCTGCGATGATTTCCCGATCAGCGCATTTACGATCACAGCTCCAGCGATTGTATATGCCCATATACCTACGGCATACTCAATATCGGTATTCAAGAGAAGCGCAATCATGATGATATGAACGTGTATCGCAATGAACACTGTGCGATTCGTTTTTCGGGACGCGTAGAAATTACTGGTTGAGATTGTGAAATTGGCAATGCAGCCGGCAAATATATCGAAGATGAGCAATAAGGCAAGGGTACTGCGCCATAAAGGCAAAGAGCTTGTGATTTCAGGATAAATGAGGCCCATCGCGATGGTTAGAAGTCCACCGAAGAGCAGTATGACCAGAATAGAGCCAACGGACTGCTTTTCACCAAAAACATCATGCAGAATCGAAGGAATCTTTACGATTTTCATTACATAACACACTCATTTCTTTTCTAATTTAAATTGATATTATGTAGTAATTAAATTGAATTACTACAAAAACAATATAACTTCGAGTAGGTGGTTGTCAATTGTTTTATAGTGAAAGTATTGAGTTGCTCTAAAACTTGATATATACTTCACTTGAGGTGAAGAATACATGAACGGGTACGAACGAAGAAAGCACAAAAAAATCGAACAAGTCTTCGACGCCGCTTTCCAGCTATTTTCAAGGCACGGTTACCAAAAGGTTAGCGTTAACGAAATCGCCCAACAGGCAGGCGTGTCACCTGCGACGATATATAACTATTTTGGAACCAAAGACCAGCTCTATATGGAAATGATCAAGGATTGGATGGACAAGCAGTTGGAGGTGTATGAGCGCATTTTAGATTCCACGCGCTCTTTTGCCGAGAAGACCCGAGAAATCATGCAGCTGGAGGCTAAGAATCTGACCTTTTTGTCGGAAGAGTTCGGGAAATTCCAAACCTCCGAGGAGCGTGGCATTAGTCAGACGATCCAACAGTATAGCGAGGAGAAGGTAAAAGGTTTTTTCATGAGATTTGTCGCGCTTGGGAAACAAGAAGGTTATATACATAAGAACCAAACCGAAGAGGTCGCGATGCTGTACTTCTCGATGTTCATGAATGAGCTGGGGCGACGCTGGGATTCGGGGAACCAGGAATATGGCAATGGCAGCATGGAAACCTTGTTGGAGCTTTTCTTTTACGGCTTAGCCGGTCAAAAACATGAAGGCCGTTGATATGGTTTTATATCATGATGAGCTGTTTCGGGAAGTGCTTCTAAACGGGGAATTTCTTGAATGAAGTATTGGTAGAGAAATGATATAAGCGTACCTAGTGAGAAATAAGCCTTCATTATGGAAGGCTTATTTCTTTTATTTAGGTTCTTCTGAAGCTGGTGCGGTGTACGAACTGATCCTATTGTTTGTAATCAAAAAGCAGCCGCTTCGCATAGTAGCGAAGCGGCTGCTTTATCAATTCATAACATTATTGCTGAACGATTGCGATAATTTCGTCTTCCAGCTCAAGTCGTACTTGTTCGCTGTAAGCGCGGATATTGTACTCGGAGTGCAGGTAACGGAGAATAGCTTCGATGAGGTTAGCCTCAATCAAATATTGCGTTCTTCCGCTGACCCATACTTCGGCTGTATATCCGGTATCTTCGTCCCAGCTAAGCTCAAGCGATACATCGGTTGGTTTAACGCCTCTACGTTCCGCCTGATGAAGGCAGACCGCATTGACGATTTCATCCATGCTCAGAACCATGGATTAGTACCGATTATTGTTATTGTTGTTGTCGCGAGGTTCGTTTTGTTTACGACGATTCTTCACGGCACGTACAACAGCCATAACGATCATAATCAAAGCCCAGATTGCGATCAGGTTAATGAGCAATCCCATGATTTCGCCCATGAAGCCCATGCCGGCGAACATGCTGCCGAAGAGCAAACCAGCCAGACCACCGATCATAAGTCCTTTCATCAAGCTGCCGCCGCTAAAAAATCCTGGTTTTTTTGTGCTGCCGGCTGCTCCTGTCGTATTGGAACGGTTGTTCGTTTGTTGAACATTATTAGTATCCTTTTTCGGAGTGCTGTTGTATGACTTGGTGCCGGATTTGAAACCTCCGCCACCTCTGCGGGCATCTGCGGAATCAGGCGTCAGCGCTACAAAGAACAGTGTAATCGCTACAAGAATAGTCAATACTTTTTTCATCGTGTTCTGTCGAACCTCCCAGTAAATTTAGAGTAATAAAGAGTAATACGGACGAGTCACGATAAGGTTTCAAAATTTGTGCGACCATGTTTTGAGGCTGTTGTATGCTGCTGCCGTCTCAGTAATTCCAGTACCCAATCACACCACTTCAGCTCGGTTTCAGCCATCATCAACCCTTTTGTAGCGAGTACATAATTGCTGAAAGCCTTGCTTCCAATCTCGCGGGTATCCTCCGGAATTCCCTCTAATATCTGCTCATAATAACGTTTTTTCTCCAGATACCCGATTCTGCGGTCCTCGAAAATATCGACGGCGATGCCGATCTCCGTTAGCCACAGGCAAAAGGTTCGAAGAGAAAGTTCATCCTTGGTGACTGCAGGCGCGATGGGTTGATACATCCATTCACGCAGCTTCTGCATGCCTTTTTCTGTAATCGCATAGATTTTCTTGTCCGGTTTATCACTTTGCTGGACCCAGTGCGAGGACAATAGCTGTTTCTCCTCCATGCTGGACAGCAGTGGATAGATCTGACTGTGTTTGGCTTGCCAAAAAGGCTGTATTCGAAGCATCAAATCGTATCCCGATGATTCTCTTCTTGCTAGTAATCCTAACAAGCCGTATGACAACGTATTCATGGACATAACTCCCTTTGAAACGCATATCGTGGACGCTAAGGCAGGGATGATAATCCGCCTATCGGTCCGGTTGATAAAAAGTGTACACTGAAACTGTATGGTTTGACAACCGGGGGAGGGGGCTTTCTCTCCGCATTTGGCAAAATTGTGACTAAAAAAGCACAAACGCTTAAGCGTTTGTGCTTCCATTTGACTTTGGTTGAATTATTCGTTCTCGTAACCTTCAACGACCAGATCAAGCGCGCCGGTGTTGGGGTCGATGACCATGCCATGAACGGGTACGTTTGGAGGAAGAAGTGGGTGGTTTTTGATCAGGTTTACGGTATTTTTTACACCGTCCGTAATGTTATCGAATCCGCGAAGCCATTTGGATAACCGGATGCCGGAGTTTTCCAGCGTGGATAACACTTCATCGGATATGCCGCGGTCTCTCATATGCTGGATCATGTCCTCGGCGTTCAGGGAAGCCATGCCGCATTCGTAGTGTCCCACAACGATGACTTCTTCGGCGTGCAGTTCGTACAGTGCGACCATGACGCTTCGCATAACACTTCCGAAGGGCTGTGAAATGATCGCGCCGGCGTTTTTAATGATTTTAACATCGCCATTTTTGAAATTCATCGCTTTAGGGAGCAGCTCGACCAAACGTGTATCCATACAAGTGATAATGACGAGTTTCTTCTCAGGAAAACGCCCTGTCAGGTAGGATTCGTACTCTTTATTCTCTACAAAGCTGCGATTGTGTTCCAGAATGCTGTTAAGGTGTTTTTCCATCGATTTTCTCTCCTTTGTATCTATTGTTTATTTGTTGTTCTTATGCTCTGGCATCTAATACTTGAATGTTGGTACCGTAGTTCTGTCCGCTGCTGTCCAGGCGAAAGGAGTAAGTGGCTGGATCGGCGTCGAGCCTCATCTTCTCTTCGAAAAAAACGGCCTGCTTGCGGTTCATGATAAACGGCACCGGGCTGCCTGTCTCGACAGCGATATCTTCCGTCGTCGGCTCATCTACAATACGCAGGCCTGGGAAGCCGTTGACGGCACATCCGCATCCCTCCGTGTCATAGATCAGCCTGATTGCGCCCGGTTTGTCCCCGAGCTTGTCCTTCAGCTTCAGCTCTGCTTGCGGGGTGAGTTGAATTTTCACGGCATCCTGACACTCCTTTATATGTATATTATTATTTATTCTTTCTGGAAGTTGATTATATACCTTGTAAAAAGTATCATCAATAGAGTATAGAAGAATCCTATTATAAAAAAAAGAAGGTGTGCCGGAATGGCAGTACAACATTTACCACAATGGGAACAATTTGATCGATTGGTTCGCAAAATCATGAGTTATTACGAAGCTATTGGCCTACTTCATTGGGATTTACGGACCGGTGCTCCACGCAAGGGAACCGAAATTCGTTCGGAAACGATCGGGGTTCTATCCACAGAAGCATTTAAACTGCAAATATCGGAAGAAATGGGACAGCTGTTATCGTTTTTTACGGAGCCGAAACAGGCAGAACAGCTCGATGACCGCAAACGCCGCATGATTGCCGAAGCACGCAAGGTGTACGATCAGAGCAAATCCATCCCGCCTGAACGCTTCCAGGAGTATTCCATTCTTGCCGCCCAATCGGAGACGAAGTGGGAGGAAGCGAAGCAGAACAGCGATTTTGAAGGTTTCGAACCTTACTTAACGAAGATTGTTGCGTTCAAGCAAGAGTTTATTGAATATTGGGGCGTGAAAAACACCAGATACGACACACTCCTTGATATGTATGAGCCGGATTTAACGGTGGAAAAGGTGGATGCCATCTTCGAACGCCTGAAAGCACGTCTGGTACCGCTAGTTCATGCGATCCAGAATTCGCCCTTCAAGCCGAAAACGGACTTTTTGAAACAGCTGTTCCCGAAAGAGCAGCAGGAGAAATTCAGCTTGTTCCTGCTGGAGCAAATGGGCTACGACTTTGAAGCGGGACGTTTGGACGAGAGCGTGCATCCATTTGCGACGGGCTTGAACCCGGGTGACGTGCGCATCACGACCATGTATCTTCCCGATGATGTGCTAAGTGCGGTATTCAGCTCTTTGCATGAGGGGGGGCATGCCCTTTACGAGCAAAATATCGATAAGGAGCTTGCAGGTACGCCGCTCTCCGGCGGTACCTCAATGGGCATCCATGAATCTCAATCCCGTCTGTGGGAAAATATGATTGGCCGCAGCCGTCCGTTCTGGCGCCGTTATTTCGCGGATCTGCAGCAGCACTTCCCCGAACAATTGAAGGACGTGGACATCGAGGATTTCTATTTGGCCGCGAACAAGGTAGAGAACTCTCTGATTCGAATTGAGGCGGATGAACTAACTTATAATCTGCACATCATCATTCGTTATGAGATCGAGAAAATGCTCTTTAACGAAGGGTTGGCGGTGAAGGATCTTCCGGAGACCTGGAACGCGAAGTATAAAGAATACCTTGGCATTATGCCGCCGAACGACGGAATGGGGGTTCTGCAGGATGTTCACTGGTCCGGGGGCGATTTCGGATATTTCGCTTCGTATTCCCTTGGCAACATGTATGCGGCTCAGTTCCTTCATACGATGCGCAAAGAACTGCCGAACCTCGACCAGCTCATCGAAGAAGGGAACCTGGCTCCGATTAAGGAATGGCTGACGGACAAGGTTTACAAGTACGGAAAAAGCGAGAAGCCGTCCGAGATCATCGTCCGTGTCACCGGAGAAGAACTGAATCCGGACTATCTGGCCGACTATCTCGAAGAGAAGTATAAAGAGATTTACAAACTTTAAGCATCACGATAAACGCAGCCCAAGGGGCTGCGTTTTTTTGCATTAACACAGTATCACCTTCGAAGGCTTCCACAGGCAGATGTTATTTCCTTCCAAATATCCATAGTGCCCATCACCATCCGCCGGCATACTCTATCAGACGTTTAACCTTTGGGCAGGCACATGCATATGCTGAAAAGAAACAAAGGGTCAATGGGAATGGAGGGTTACGATGAAGCGTCAAAAATGGTGGGGGCTGGCACTAACCATGCTGCTTGTTTGCGGAGTGGCGCTTGCCGGGTGCGGTGGCGGCGGATCGGCTACGAAGGTCAAGATTGGCGAAGTGACTCGCTCGATCTTCTATGCGCCGCAGTATGTCGCATTGGAAAAGGGATTTTTCAAGGAAGAAGGTCTAGATGTCGAGCTGCAGACGACTCCTGGCGGAGACAAAACGATGACGGCCCTGCTGTCGGGGGCCATCGATGTGGCACTCGTCGGCTCGGAAACTTCGATTTATGTGTATCAACAGGGCTCTGAAGATCCGGTCATTAACTTCGGACAGGTGACGCAGACGGACGGGACATTTCTAATGGCCAGAGACGGATCGGGTGCTTTTGACTGGAACAACCTGAAGGGTAAAGTATTCCTCGGACAGCGTAAAGGCGGAATGCCGCAGATGGCAGGCGAGTTTACCTTGAATAAAAAAGGGATCGATCCGCACGCGGACCTGGAGCTGATTCAGAATATCGATTTTGCGAATATCGCCTCTGCCTATGCTTCCGGTACCGGTGAATTTGTTCAGCTTTTTGAGCCGCAGGCCTCCATATTTGAAAAAGAAGGCCGAGGCAAGGTGGTCGCTTCCTTTGGCGTAGAAAGCGGACGTCTGCCATATACCGTATTCATGACGAAGCAGAGCTACATCAACAAAAACGATGCAACGGTGCAGAAGTTTACGAATGCCCTTTACAAGGCACAGCAGTGGGTGGATGCGAACAGCCCGGAAGATATCGCGGATGCGATTATGCCTTATTTTAAGGATAGCGACCGCGACATCGTGGTGTCTTCCGTTAAACGCTACAAAGAGCAAGGCAGCTATGCAACCGATCCGATCGTGGACGAGGCGGAATGGAACAATCTGCTTGACGTGATGGAGCAAGCCGGGGAGCTGAAAGAACGGGTAGCGCCTGACACGATCGTCAACAACAGCTTTGCCGAGAAAGCAAAACAAGCTAAATAATGAAGTGCTCCTAATCCATAGAACGAAAGGAGAGAGCACCAATGGTACCGGTAGTTGAATTGAACGATATCGCTCACGTATATGTCACGGATCGGGAAGCCTCTCTGGCTGTGGAAGGAATTCAATTGAAAGTGGAACCAGGGGAGTTCATCAGCCTGGTTGGACCCAGCGGCTGCGGCAAGACAACGATCTTGTCTGTCATTGCCGGCTTGCTGCAGCCATCCAAAGGAACCGCCTACGTGAACGGCAAACCGGTAAACGGACCGTCGCCGGAGGTCGGGTACATGCTGCAGCAGGACTATTTGTTTCCTTGGCGCACCATTATGGATAACGCCTTGATCGGCTTGGAACTGACGGAGAGATTGAATCCGGAAAGCCGAGGTATCGTCCAGAGTTTGCTTAAGGAGATGGGTCTCGGAGAGAGCGGCAATCTCTATCCGGCCCAGCTGTCAGGCGGAATGAGACAGCGGGTTGCACTCGTAAGGACCCTGGCGACGGACCCGGGGCTGCTGCTGCTGGATGAACCTTTCTCCGCACTGGATTATCAGACGAAGCTGCAGCTTGAGGATCTGATTGTGGAGACCTTGAAGGAGCGGGGGAAGACCGCCATCCTGGTCACCCATGATTTGTCCGAAGCGATTGCGATGAGCGACCGGGTTATTCTATTGAACCGCAACCCGGGAAGGATTCATCGCATGTTCAATATTCCCGAGAACATACGCCGGGTACAGCCTTTTTTTGCTCGTAAGGAGCCAGGGTTCAACGAATTGTTTCATGAGATCTGGGGCGAAATGCAAACGATCGGGAAGGAGTGAAGCCTATGACATCAAGGGATGAGCCTTCTGCTTCTTCTTCGAAGGGCTGGCTCCAGGATATTTATGTTAAACATATGAAGCAAAAGAAAAGCATACGCACACGCGTGCTGACCGTTCAGCTTAGCTTGCTGCTGTTATTCTTTATCTGGTGGGAAGCGGCGGGCAGATTCAAATGGATTGACGTGCTGCTCTTCAGCTATCCCACCAAAATCTTTGCCAACATATGGGGGAACATGATCAGCGGCGAGTTATGGGGGCATTTGGGGATCACGGTAGGGGAGACGGTTGTCGGATTTCTGCTCGGCACGCTGGTAGGCACGCTGCTGGCCGTTTTGATCTGGTGGTCACCGTTTCTCAACAAAGTTCTGGATCCTTATATGGTTGTGTTCAACAGTATGCCGAAAGTGGCGCTGGGTCCCATATTTATCGTGATGTTTGGCGCGGGTTTTACCGCTATTGTCGTCACTACGTTATCCATCACGGTCATTGTGACCACGCTTGTCGTTTACAACAGTTTTCATGAGGTGGATTCCAATCTGATCAAGGTCGTCCGCACCTTCGGCGGAAGCAAGCGCCAGGTGTTTCAGCGAGTTATTTTGCCGGCGTCCTATCCGGCGATCGTGTCAACGCTCAAGGTCAACGTGGGCATGGCGTGGGTCGGCGTCATTGTCGGCGAATTCCTGGTCGCCAAATCGGGTCTTGGTTACTTGATTATGTACGGCTTTCAGGTATTCAATTTCACGCTTGTGCTGTCGAGCCTGCTCATTATCGCTGTAGTGGCTACAGCTATGTATCAAATGGTGGTATATATAGAAAGGAAATTGCTGACTCATCGTTAATGGGCTTGGTCTGCAGCCCCCAGGCATGGTTGTTTATGGCATAAAAATAAGCTAGGATGAAGATACCTTATATATGTGGTCACATCAAAGGAAACATATATAATCATCATCAACTCGCCTGGAGGCTCTTCATCACATGGGATTTCGTGTCATCAAAACGGCTGCGGCAAGCCTGCTTGCCATCTTAATTACAGATGCCTTGAACATACCGGGGGCTACGTCCGCCGGTCTTCTTGCTATACTCGGCGTTGACGTCACACGAAAACGGAGTGTGCGCTCCATATCGTCCAGATTGTTCGCTTCATTGCTGGGCCTGGTGCTGGCGTGTATGCTATTTTATTTTCTCGGTTTTCATTATTGGGTACTGGCTTTATACATATTGCTTGCATTCCCCGCGATTTCGAAGGCGAACTTCAAGGAAGGCATTGTAACCAGCTCGGTTGTGGTGTTTCGGGTGTTTCAGGGCGAAGAGATCGGGGTGGACATTTTGCTCACCCAAATTGAACTGTTGATTATCGGTCTCGGATCGGCCATGCTTGTGAATCTGGTTTATATGCCAAACAGCGAGGGAGCGATGATGGAGATCCGCCGGAAGGTGGACGGGCTCTTCTCTGTCATTTTCCATCATTTCTCGCTTACACTTCGAGATCCCGAACATATATGGGACGGTAAAGAGCTGATCGAGGCCAACCGGCAGATTGAAAAAGGAATTGAGGAAGCGAAGCGGGCCTCCGAGAATCAGATGATTCATCCGGACGGCTCCTGGAACATATATTTTTATATGCGGAAGGAACAGATGGAGAATATCCAGAGCATGATGCATCAGATCTCCCAGGTGTACGAGCGGCTTCCGCACGGCGTGCTGACGGCCGAAATATTCGATCAGTTAAGCAAGGATGTCGTTGCCGAAGGATATACGGGCAAGTCCGAAGGACTGCTGATTGAGCTGGAGGACAGGTTCAAGGAGATGGAGCTGCCGACAACCCGCGAAGAATTCGAGGTCCGGTCCGCCATTCTCCAGCTATGCCATGAACTGGAATACTATCTGAATATTTCGAAGAAGTATAAGGCGCCCACGGCGAAAAAACCGCAGAAGCACGCGGATTCGGCCGTATAGCTCAGGGATTTGCGAAAAAAAATCTGATATTTTTAGCATCATATGAATTTATTTGGACCACTTCATTCAACATTCGCCCATGTCTTGCATACACATGTATGGAATGATTGTATGGAGGAGGTTCGAAGATGTCATTGAGTCATAAACACCAATGTAGAGAAATCATCACGAAGGCGATCTGCGGCAAGGGTCGTAAATTCTCTACCGTAACACATACCGTGACTCCGCCTAATAATCCGACCAGTATTTTGGGGGCTTGGATTATAAACCATCAATACGAGGCGGTTGCCGCCGGAGACGGAATTGAAGTTATTGGTACTTACGATGTTAACATCTGGTATTCCTATGACAAAAATTCACAGACCGATGTGGCGAAAGAAACGGTATCGTATGTAGAACGCGTGCCTCTTTCTTATCTGGATCCGAAGCATCGTGCATCGACGGTGGAAGTGTCGGCTGAAGCGACACAGGAGCCGAGCTGCGTTGAGGCCAGCGTATCCTCGAATGGCACGAGTGTCATTCTGCGGGTAGAGAGAGAGTACGCGGTGGAGCTGATTGCGGAAACCAAGGTCGTTGTCAAAGTATGCAGCCATCATCACGGCGACTACGAAGACAAAGAATTTGATTACGTCCTGGGAGACGAAGTCGATGATTATGAAGACCTTGATTACGAAGGTCTGGAGGATGAACTGTAAGATAACCCTCCTGTAGGAGTGATTCTAATCTTAGCATATGCAGTGAGGGCAGCTTTGCGGAGGGCGGATGCCCTCTTTTTTATTTTTTTTACAGGGGGACTAGGAGATGGCTCATGATAAAGTAAAACCAGCTGCTGTAAAAGAATATGTACCATTGAAGGGAGCGGCCGCGCTCCTCGCGCAAGCACGTCTGGTCAGATCCGGGATACCGTGCCTTCTGGGTTTGAGCTCAGTTGAGGAAAAGCATTACACGGCCAGGTACGCGGTTCATGTCGAGCAGCTGTCCGCAGCCTCGATCCGATCCTACCAGCTCGGCGGTAGTGAAGTGATGTATGAGCCCGACCCCGAGAACGGGAGGTACGAGGATGGCCTGCATCGGAGATTGGAGAAAGCGGCCCTGAGGTCGCTGTATACGCTGGGTGCGGATGAAGGGGAGGTCATCATCACGGCCCGGCCCGGGCGAAGATATGTAGTCGAGAATGTCCGCATGAAAGCGGGCCGGAATAAAACCGTTATGAGTGCCAAAGGCCAGCAGGCGGCAGGTTTTCACGCGTTTAACGAAGACGGTGAGTCCCATTTGACTCCGCCGCTGCTTATGGGGATGGATCCCGAGTTTGTGCTGATGAAGGATAACGGAGACATTGTTTTTGCATCCGAATTTATGGAGCGTGGCGGATCGGTCGGCAGTGACGCCGTTCGTTTTCGGGGTGAGGTCATTTACCCCATTGCCGAGCTCAGGCCGTTACCGAGAGCGAATCCGAAGGCGTTAATGATTGAAATGCAAAAAGCTTTACGCCAAGCCCAGAGCCTGATTACGGATCGTTCACTAACCTGGAGGGCAGGAGCTCTGCCTTATGATGATTTCCCGCTAGGCGGCCATATACATTTCAGCGGCGTACCGCTCTCCCTGTCCCTTCTTCAGACCCTTGACAATTATCTGGCTCTGCCGCTGGCGCTGCTCGAAGACCCCAAGGGGCGTCTTCGCCGACCCCGTTATGGTTTTCTGGGCGATTTTCGGAGGCAGCCGTATGGCGGATTTGAATACCGTACGCTTCCCAGCTTTCTCGTTTCGCCGCTTGTGGCGAAGGTATCGCTGTATGTTGCCTATCTGGCAGCTCGATACAGCGACCGTTTGCTGGCGAGACCTTTCAATACGGAACGTTACCATCGCGCCTATTACGAAGGCGACAAGTCCGTGCTTAAAGAATGCATCGCAGGCTGGCACAGGGATCTGTCGGCACTGCCGGAATATTCGGACTTTGCTCGTGAAATCGAACTGGCTCTTGCACACATGGAGGCGGGGCGCGCCTGGGATGAAAGCAGAGATATCAGGCCGCTGTGGAATATTCCCGTTTAAGAGGTTGTTCAAAAAGTCCGATTTTGATAAGAAAACCAATCGAGGCAAATTCAAGGCTGAGCGACCGCGATTCAGAAGTAGGTTTTCTTGCGATATAGAATTTCATCAGCCTCCGCTGATAACTAATAAATTCTATATCTAACACGAAGTGAATCAAGAAGCAACTCGGCATCGAATCTTGAATTCAGCCGGGCCTAAGTAGTAGCTTCCGAAGTATGTTTCCTACGGAAACATTTCAGGTGCTCACGTACAAACTACGTACGCTCCGCTCCTCACTCCCTAGCTTCATCCAACTGAAGCGTTTTGAACAAACGCACACCGGAAGCATAAGCTTCGGTGCTGAAAACCGACCTTTTTGAACGCGCACGTTAAACCGTGATGCCTTGCGGTCAATTTCTGTTATAATGGAGGTCAAGCTAGAAGGTAATGGAGGTACGTCATGGCTAAATATACGCCGATGATTGAACAATATTTGAAGGTCAAAGAACAAGCGCGCGATGCGTTTCTTTTTTTCCGCTTAGGCGATTTTTACGAAATGTTTTTTGATGATGCGATCCTCGCGTCGAAGGAATTGGAGATTACGCTGACCGGCCGTGAGGGCGGCGGTGCAGAGAAAATACCGATGTGCGGAGTGCCTTATCATTCCGCTGAGGGTTATATTCAGCGGTTGATTGAGAAAGGGTACAAAGTTGCCATCTGCGAACAGATGGAGGATGCTTCGGTCACCAAAGGCATGGTGCGGCGGGAAATCGTCCGGGTCGTCACGCCGGGGACCATCATGGACGGCAAGGTCGTGCAGGACAAATCGAACAATTACATGGTTTGTGTCACGGAAGCGGGCGGCTTAATGTCTTTATCGGCATGCGATCTGTCAACCGGCGAGCTTTATGTGACGTCGGTCCCATCTTCGGAGGAATGGCTGCGGGATGAGATCGGCCTGTATGAGCCCTCCGAGATCATTGGGGACGCATCCCTTCTTGATATCATTTCATCTCAGGCGCTTCCAGGCAGCCGGAACATCGTCTATACGGCATGGGATCGCAGGGAGGACGCATTGGTTCGCACCCAATTCGGAGAACCGGCATGGGCCCGCCTGGAAGAGGAGCGAAGAGCCTGCATATCCCTGCTGATCTCGTATTTAAGCGAGACGCAGAAGCGGTCGCTGGGACAGCTGACACAGATTGCTTCCTATGAACCGGGACAATACATGGTGCTGGATCCGTTCACCAGACGCAACCTGGAGCTGGTTGAGACGGTTCGGGAGCGCTCGAAGAAAGGTTCGCTCCTGTGGCTTCTGGATCGCACGGAAACCTCGATGGGAGCCAGACTCCTGCGGCGGAGAATCGATAAACCGCTGCTGTCCCGCAGCCGGATCGAAGAGCGGCTGGAGGCTGTTGAGCATTTGTATAACCAGTACATACTGCGTGAAGATTTGCGGATGGCGCTGAAAGAGATTTACGATCTGGAACGGTTGGTCGGCCGGATTGCGTTCGGCAGCGCGAACGGACGGGATTTGAACGCGCTCAAGCTGTCATTAAGACAAATACCTTCCCTGAAAGAGCTGTGTGCCCAGTCGGCTTCCGAGACGCTGCGCCGGGTGGCTGCGGATACGGATATTTGCGACGATCTGTGTGAACTGATTGAGCATGCGATTGTCGATGAACCGCCGGTGTCCGTGCGTGACGGAGGCATCATCAAACCGGGCTATCACGAGCGGCTGGATGAGTTTCGCGAAGCGAGCACCAGCGGCAAACGCTGGATCGCGGAGCTGGAAGCCAAGGAACGCGCGGCTACGGGGATCAAGTCGCTGAAGATCGGTTACAACAAGGTGTTCGGTTATTATATCGAGGTGACCAAGTCCAATCTGTCATCCCTGCCGGAAGGCCGGTACGAACGCAAACAGACACTGGCGAATGCAGAGCGATATGTCACGCCCGAGCTGAAGGAGAAGGAAGGTCTGATCCTGGAGGCGCAGGAGAAGATGGTGGATTTGGAGTACGCCCTCTTTACCGAGCTCAGGGACAAGCTGAATACCCAAGTGAGCCGGCTGCAAAAGCTCGCTGAGCGGATTGCCGAGATTGACGTCTATCAATCGTTGGCTGCGGTCAGCGCGGAATACCGGTTCGTGAAACCGGAGCTGAGCGAAGGTTATGATTATATCGTTGAAGGCGGCCGTCATCCTGTCGTGGAAGCCGTCATGAAGGATTCATCGTTTATCGCGAACGGAACGGATTTACGCAAGGAAGGCTCCTCGATCCTGCTTATTACCGGTCCGAATATGGCTGGAAAAAGCACGTACATGCGCCAGGTGGCCTTGTTATCGATTTTGGCCCAGATGGGCTGCTTTGTTCCGGCAGAGCGCGCGGTTATCCCGCTGGTGGACCGTATCTTTACCCGCATCGGGGCGGCTGACGATCTGATCGGCGGCCAGAGCACCTTCATGGTGGAAATGGCGGATATTCAGGTCATGACGGAAAAAGCAACGCCCCGCAGCCTGATCATCATTGATGAGCTGGGACGCGGTACGTCGACGAGTGAAGGCATGGCGATCGCGCAAGCCGTGATTGAGTATGTGCATGACCACATCGGCTGCAAGGCATTGGTATCGACGCATTTCCATGAGCTTGCCCATCTTCAGGAAAGCCTTGGCGGTCTCAAAAATTATTCCATGGCGGTTCAGGAAAGCGGAGACAAAGTGCATTTCCTCCGCAAGCTGATCCCTGGCGCGGCCGACAGCAGCTACGGCATTTACTGTGCGAGATTGGCAGGCTTGCCCGGCAGTATCATTGACCGTGCCTATGGACTGTTGCAGGGCCTGGAGATGGCTTCGCTGGCCGCGGTGGCATCGGAGCAAGGGGTTGTGATGCAGCGCGAGCAGCCGGCTGCCGCAGCTCATTCCGATGAGAAACGAATTGGACCGGAAACGGTGCATGAGTTTGGTGAAGATAGGGTGCCGTATACCGAAAGCTTGAGCGGCACCGACCAGAAGGGCGGCGTGGTGCAGCTTTCCATTTTTGGCGAGGAGGAAGTGCCTGAACCGAGTGCTAAGCCTGGTAAGGATCAGCACTCCATGCCGCCGGAAGCGTCTCAAGATCCTGCCGTCAAGAGCCTCATTGATGCCGTTAAGGGCGCGGACGTGATGAATATGACACCGCTTCAGGCCATGCAGTTCCTGAATGACCTGAAGCTTCAAGCGAAGGATATGTGATGTTAGCATGGGAATGAAATGAAACGGAGGTAGGAACGATGGGGATTATTCGGATTTTGGACGAGCATATTGCAAACCAGATTGCTGCCGGTGAGGTGGTGGAGCGGCCTGCCTCCGTTGTGAAGGAGCTGGTTGAGAATGCCATTGATGCCGGGAGCACCAAGATTGACGTAACGGTCGAAGAAGGCGGACTGGACAGCATTCGCGTAACGGATAACGGCGCCGGTATTGATCCGGAGGATTGCGAAACGGCTTTTTACCGCCACGCAACGAGCAAAATCGTCGAAGGCCGCGATCTGTTCCAAATCACCAGCCTTGGATTCAGGGGCGAAGCCTTGCCATCCATTGCGGCCGTATCCAAGGTACGTCTGGTTACATCCAATGCTCAGGATGGCCGCGGACGGGTGATCGAAATCGAAGGCGGTCATCTGCGGGTGAACGAAGAGACGGCCGCACCCAGAGGAACGGATTTCCTCGTAAAGGAATTGTTCTTCAATACGCCGGCAAGGCTGAAATATATGAAAACGATCCAAACGGAGCTGGGGCACATATCCGACTATATGTATCGTCTGGCCCTTTCCCGGCCGGATATTGCCTTTACGCTCAGGCACAATGGAAACTCGCTGCTGCAGACGCTGGGCAACGGCGATGCCCTTCAGGTCATTGCGGCCATATACGGTACCCAATCGGCCAAAGCCATGCTGCCGTTTGAAGCGGAGAATATGGATTATACGTTAAGCGGATATATCAGCCGCCCGGATTATACCCGGGCAAACCGTAACGGCATGTCGCTCATCATTAATGGGAGGTACATCCGGAACTACGGCTTAATGCAGGCGATATTGAGAGGTTATCATACGCTGCTGCCGATCAACCGGTTTCCGCTTGTTGTTATTCAGTTGTCCATGCACCCCTCGTTGATCGACGTGAATGTGCATCCATCCAAGCTGGAGGTGCGGTTTAGTAAAGAGCAGGAGCTGTTTGCTTTTGTGGAGGAAGAGATTCGAAAGGTGCTGCAGCAGGAAATCCTTATTCCACGTCCGGCCAAACAAAATATTGGCAAAAGCGACAACGCCTATATCCAGGAACAGCTGCAATTTTCTCCTGCGCAAGGCCATGCCTCGGCGACCGGCAGCGGCAATGAACGGGATATCGTGATCCCAGGAAGCGGCGGCGAGCCTCCAACTGGTGGAAACATGCCTCTCAAGGTGCCGTCTGCGTCGACATGGCCTGTGGGGCAGATCTTCACCCAGGCAGAGTCGGATATCAAGCGCACTTATGGGGACGGAGCAGCAGGTACAGCTGCCACCTCGCAAATGCGTGAAACGGCAGCAGCTTCTTCTTACCGCAGTGATTACCGCAATGAGACCAGAGGGAATGCCGGAATTCCTGCCGTAACGAAGGAGTGGCTGCAGGCGGCCTCAGGACCGGCTCCCGAGATTCCGCCTTTTCCGGAGCTAACGCTCATCGGCCAGCATCACGGTACCTATCTCATAGCGCAGAATGATACCGGGCTGTACCTGATTGATCAGCATGCCGCGCATGAGCGGATTAACTACGAGTATTACTACGAACAGTTTGGCAACCCGGCAGATGCATCCCAGGAGCTGCTGCTGCCGATTACGCTGGAATTCACGCCATCGGAATCGGAGAAGGTGAAGGAACGGCTGCACTGGTTTGAGAAGGTTGGCGTTTATATGGAGTTTTTTGGCGGCCATACCTTCCTGGTTCGTTCTCATCCGTTCTGGTTCCCTAAGGGCGACGAGAAGGCCATTATCGAGGAGATGGCGGAATGGGTGCTGAGCGAACGAAATATTGATATCGCCAAGCTGAGAGAAACTTCGTCGATCATGTGTTCCTGCAAGGCTTCCATTAAAGCCAATCAGAAGCTGACGGAGCAGGAGGCGATGACGCTGATTCAGCGTTTAGGCGCCTGCCGGCAGCCATACACATGTCCGCATGGACGACCGATTGTGGTTTCGTTTTCAGCTTATGATTTGGAAAAAATGTTTAAGCGCGTGATGTAACAGCAAGGAGGACCTTCATGATTATTACAACTGGAGAAGCGGAAGCGCCGGACATTGTGGAGCGCGCGAAACGTTTAGCCCAGGAAACCGGCTGCCGTTATGTTCAGCGCGGCGGTCATTCATTGCGAAAATTAGCCCGCAGGTACGGAGATGACGACGTGCTGGTCGTACTGAACGGACATGTACGTCTAAGCGGACCGGGCGGCTCAGTCATGGAATTTCATCCCAGTATGGGGTTTGTCCGATTGAAACGCGTGCTGAGCGGAAAACCCGATCCCATGCTGGAGGCTTCCGGAATGGAGGAAGGAGATTCCGTACTGGATTGTACGGCGGGGCTTGGAGCCGACTCCCTGGTATTCTCGGGCAAGGGCGGGGCGAACAGCCGAGTCACTGCCCTGGAAAGCTCGCTGCCCTTGTATGCGCTGCTAAAAGAAGGGCTCCGGACCTATGAAAGCCATCTGGAGGCCAGTGATCAGGCGATGAGGCGAATCGAAGTCAGGCACAGCCATCACCTGGATTATTTGAAGTCGCTGGCGGACCGGAGCGTAGACATTGTTTATTTTGATCCGATGTTCCGTGAACCGATCGCCGAATCGGCTTCCATCCATCCTCTGAGACATTATGCAAATGGGGAGCCGCTGGAAATGGAAAGTGTGAGAGAAGCGGTCAGGGTCGCGCGCAAAACCGTCGTGATGAAGGAAGCGCGATCCAGCGGAGAGTTTGAGCGGCTTGGCTTTACTTTGCCTGAACGGGGAAAATCGAAAATAACGTACGGAGTGATTTCCATTGACAGATGAAACCAAACCGAAACTGCTCGTTCTCATCGGGCCTACAGCAGTAGGTAAAACCAAAATGAGCATTGAAATTGCGAAGGAATTCGCATGTGAGATTATTTCCGGCGATTCGATGCAAGTATACCGGGGCATGGATATCGGAACGGCCAAAATTTCCGCTGAGGAAATGGAAGGCGTTCCCCACCATCTCATTGACATTCACGAGCCCGATCACCCCTATTCGGTAGCCGAATTTCAGGAGCAGAGCCAAAGGCTTATTACGGAGATCACGGAGCGGGGCAAGCTTCCGTTCATTGTTGGCGGAACCGGGCTTTACGTGGAGTCGGTGTGCTACGGCTATCAGTTCAGCGAGACCGGTGCGGATGAAGTTTTTCGGGAAGAGCAGTTCCGCTATGCCAATGAACATGGAGCCGAGGCTCTTCATCAAAAATTGGCAGAGGTTGATCCTGAAACGGCCGAGCGGCTTCACCCTAATGACCTACGTCGGGTCGTTCGTGCTTTGGAAGTATTTCATATGACCGGTGTCCCACTTTCGGCCCAGCTGGCGCCTCAAACCAAGCAATCTCCCTATGACTTATGCTTGGTCGGTTTGACAATGGACAGGCAAATGCTATATAACCGTATTGAAGAGCGAATTGATCTTATGCTGAGCCAGGGGCTTGTTGATGAGGTAGCGGCGCTCATGGACAAAGGGTTCGCTCCGGGGCTTGTATCCATGCAAGGGCTGGGTTACAAAGAAATCGTATCGTACCTTAGCGGGGAGTTCAGCTACGAGGAGGCCGTCGTGCTGCTCAAGCGCGATACACGCCGGTTCGCTAAGCGGCAGCTATCTTGGTTTCGCCATATGAAGGACATCGAGTGGGTAGACGTCACCGACTCGGGAAATTTTTCTGCAAACTATCAAAAAATCCGTGCTATAATAGCAGGAAAGTTTCACTGAAATCTTGAATATATTTCAAAACAATCTAAATGAACCATTGGGGGTACGGCTAATGAACAAGTCCATTAACATCCAAGACACGTTCTTGAACCAACTGCGCAAAGAGAACATTCCGGCCACGGTATACCTTACAAACGGCTTTCAGATCCGTGGAACGATCAAAGCTTTTGACAATTTTACCATCGTGATTGACAGCGACGGCCGTCAGCAAATGGTGTACAAGCATGCTATCTCCACGTTCATGCCGCAGCGTAATGTGTCCCTGATGCAGGAAAACAGCAGCGATCAATAGATTTTAGAATGGATTTATAAAGAGCAGAATCATACCGTCAACTGATTAATTTGAAACTTTTTGGTTTATATTTCGTTTAGCTTATAAGGAGTGCAGAGAGCAACCTGAGAAGGTTGTTCTTTTCTTTCCGAGGCATGACTCAAAGTCAGAAGGCTTGATCCCGCAAGGGAGTAAGGAGGGGGACAAATGGCTGGAAAAGATAATCAGATGTCACGGTTGAACAAAAACAAAGACAACTCGAAGACATCGAAAACCACGAAACCGAATGCGAAGAAGAAAAAAGGCAAAGGAAAGCGAATTGCATGGGCGTTGTTTTTCACGGCCGTCATTGCGATCTTCTGTGCGCTTGCAGGTTATTTGTTCATCTTGATCAGCGGCGAAAAGCTGCTGGAGCAGAATCAGGATAAGCTGACCGCTTACGGTACTTCCAAGGTATATGACCGTAATGGCACGCTGATGGGCGAACTGTCCCTCCAGAAGAGTGATCCTGTGAAGTATGAGGATATTCCGGAGAAATTGATACAAGCATTCATTGCAACAGAAGATAAACGGTTCATGGAGCACAACGGCGTGGACATGTGGTCGATCGGCCGCGCAGCGGTAAAGGATATCATGGCCCGTTCCATGGTCGAAGGCGGAAGTACGATCACGCAGCAGCTGGCGAAGAATATATTCCTGACAAGGGATAAAACATTCTTCCGGAAGGCTACTGAAATGTCGATCGCGCTGGCGCTTGAGCGTCAGCACAGCAAACAGGAAATTATTGAGATGTATTTGAACCGGATTAACTTCGGGGGACCTTATTACGGCATCAAAGCCGCATCCGAGCGTTATTTCGGCAAGTCGGATTTGAATGATTTGAAGTTATGGGAAATGGCGACACTAGCGGCAATGCCGAAAGGGCCATCCCGCTATAATCCGCTGAAGAATCCCGACCTTTCCAAAGAGCGTCGTGCGGTTGTCTTGACCTTGATGGAACAGCAGGGGTATATCACGGCCGAAGAGGCAGCGGAAGCCAAGAAAGTGGACTATGCTTATACACCGCCAGAAAGACAGCAGAAGTATACAGCGTTTATCGATTATGTAATGGAAGAAGCCGAAGAAAAATGGGGCCTCACCGAGGACGATGTCAACATTGGCGGATATCAGATTTACACAACGATGGACGTGAATGCCCAGACGGCAATGGAAGAAGAGTTCAAGAATCCGGAAAACTTTGAAGAAAGTCCAGACGACGTGCCGGTGGAAGGTTCTATGGTCATCATTAACCAGGAAACCGGCGGTATCGTAGCCATGTCCGGTGGACGGGAATATACGCGAGGCGGGTTCAGCCGGGCTACCGACAGCCGTCGTCAGCCGGGATCCGCCTTGAAGCCGATTGTATCGTATGCACCGGCGCTGGAATCCGGAAAGTTTACGAAGGACTCCAGATTGAGTAATAAAAAGCAATGTTTTGGCACCAATTATTGCCCAAATAACCTGCACGGATATTCGGAAACGATTGGTATGCCGGAAGCGATTCAGCGTTCCGAGAACATTCCGGCCGTATGGCTGTTGAACCAAATCGGCGTAAAAACCGGATTTGAGTTCGCTCAGAGTCTCGGCATCAAGATGACCGAAGGCGATGCGAACTTATCCCTGGCCCTCGGCGGCATGGATACCGGTACGAACACATTCGAGATGGCACAAGCCTTCAGCGCCTTTGCCAATGGCGGAGAATTCAAAGAGGCTTTTGCGATCAAACAGATTAAAGATAGCAAAGGCAAGGTTGTGTTTGAGAATAAAGGCAGCAAAGGGAAGCGCGTGATGAGCGCTTCGACGGCTTCGCAAATGACAGACATGATGAAGCGTGTCGTAGAGGACGGAACGGGTAGAAATGCTCGGATCAGCCGTCCGGTAGCCGGTAAGACTGGAACCACGCAGAGCGGCTATAAGGGCGTCAGCTCAAACCGCGACGTATGGTTTGTCGGATATACGCCGGAGTTAACGGCAGCGGTATGGATGGGTTATGATACCCCTGACCGGCAGCATCTGCTGAAACGAAGCAGTTCGATCTCCGCTTCCTTATGGGGCAAAGTGATGGAGAAGGCGGTTCAGGGCTATGAAGCGAAGAGCTTCCCGAATACCGAGCCGGTTCAGCCGCCTGTAGAAGAAACGACATTAGCCGCAGTCAGCGGTTTGACAGGTTCCTATAATGGGGAGACTCAGACCGTATCACTGAGCTGGAATCCGGTTCAGGGCAACATTCAATACCGCGTGTACCGTAAGGAAACGTCGGAATCGGAATACTCCCGCATTCTCGATTCCTTGGGAGGAACCGCTATAGAGGATATGAGTGCGATGGAAGGATTGACTTACGATTATTACGTGACGGCCTTCGATCCATCAACCGGCGAAGAGTCGGAACCTTCGAACATTTTGCAAATCGTGGCCGTTTCCGAGGAATTGCCGCCTGAGGATCTTGAACCCGATCCGGGGGACACCCAGGAACCGCCTCCGGTTGATGAAGGTGACAACGGAGCAGGAAACGAGTTTCCTCCTGGGAATGGCAACGGGAACGGAAATGGCAACGGTAATGGCGAGCCAGGCAATGGGAATGGTGAAGGCCCAGGCAACGGTAACGGTAACGGTAATGGTAATGGTAATGGTAATGGTAATGGAACGAACCCTCCTGAGGATGGAAACGGAGCCGGGAATGGCCAAGATGGTCAAGATCCTGGCAATGGATCTGATGGCTCAGGAGATGGATCTAGCAATGGTGACACAGGCACTGGAGGAACCGACACCGATTCGGGCAATATTCCTACGGTACCGGGCACCATTGTGGATCCGTCGGATCCGGTTGACGGATCTGACGAGTTCCAAGACAGCCCATAATGAACTTGAGAGCCTCCGCATGATTGCGGAGGCTTCTTTGTTTTGAGTGTGAAACCCAAATGTGGTAAGCTGGGAATACGAATGGGGAGGAAAAGTTCCATGAAACGTAAATTCGGAGATCGGGCGAATTGGCGCCGTATCACCCGCCGGCACTTCACTTCCCGGTATGTGGAATGTGAGCAATTTACAGGGTATCTCACGTTATATACCATATATGGCCTGAAAGAACCGTTGTGGAAGACGTATGGCCGTCATACCTACCGAATCGCGGACAAAGGCTATTCATGGCTGCAGTATTATCCGAAGGACAGCCATTTCATCGTGACAGCCATGTTTGATGACAAACGAAATATTGTTCAATGGTATATCGATATTTGCAAGAAACAAGGGGTAACGGATCAGGGTGTCCCTTGGTTTGACGATCTGTATTTGGACGTTGTGGTTGTCAAGAATGGTGAAGTGTTCTTGCTGGATGAAGATGAGCTTGAGGATGCCCTAGGGCGGAATGACATTACCCGGGATGATTACAGGCTTGCCAAGGTGACTGCACGGAATCTGCTTCGGGCCATCGACGCGCATGAATTCCCTTACTTTATGATGTCTCTGAAGCACCGCGACCAGTTATTTCATAACGGAGAGTTCAGGAGGAAGAAATAATGCGTCAGGAAATACATAAGCGTTTGCCACAAGCAGGCACTAAGAAGAGAGCATGGTATCGGCGAGGGATGATTACCTTGCTCTCTCTCGTTGTTCTTGGATTGCTATGGTCAGGTTATGCATATTGGAAGATCGAAAGCGCCGTCAGCAGTCCGTCGGAGAAGGCGGATGTCGGCATCATCTTGGGCGCTTCCATGTGGGGAGATCAGCCAAGTCCGGGGCTTCGGGAACGGCTTGAGCATGCACTGGTTGAATACCATGCAGGCCGTTTTGATACCTTTATCGTTTCAGGCGGCCTCGATAAGCCCGGATATCCATATACCGAAGCCGAAGGGATGAGAAATTTCTTGGTCGAAGCGGGCGTACCCGGGGAACGGATCTTCCTGGAGAACGAAGCTACGAGCACTTATGAGAATTTGCTCTTCAGCCAAGCGATGATGGAGGAGCATGGGTGGAACACCGCCATTATAATAACCCATGACTATCACGGGACGAGGGCGATGGAGGTTGCAAGAACCCTTGGTTACGATCATCCTTCTATGTCGCTAACGGAATCTACCGTTTTGCCGATGGCCAAACACAAGTCTAGAGAAGTGCTGGCTTATACGAAATGGACGGCCGATCGGCTGTTGATCGCCATGGGTGTCCTATGAGGACGAAACTTCTAATAAGCAGGCTGTAAATAGAATACATTGGAATAGATAGTCAGCCCTTTGGATAAAGAGGTGAGGAGCAATGAACGGGCGTGTAACGGCCGCTAACGGCCGATCTGAAGGACGGCCATCCAGGCAGATTAATGTCGTGCTCCGCAGCGCGGAACCTCCACTCATCAGCAGTGCGGTTCCGGAACGCGAACCGGCCCCTTCGCCAAACCCTGTTTCCCAGCACAGTCTATTCCAGGAAATACAGAAAGAGCTGGATCAACTGGTAGGTCTCGAACAAATCAAGGACCTGGTATTTGAAATCTATGCTTTGCTTCAAGTGGCCCAGATGCGTACGGAAGCAGGCTTATTAAGTGGCGGTCATGTGTACCATATGATTTTTAAAGGAAACCCCGGAACTGGGAAAACCACCGTCGCCCGTATCGTGGCAAAGCTGTTTCAGAAGATGGGCGTGCTTAATAAGGGTCACCTGGTCGAAGTGGAACGGGCAGATCTCGTAGGTGAATATATCGGTCACACGGCACAGAAGACCAGAGAATTGGTCAAAAAAGCGCTCGGAGGAATTCTGTTCATCGACGAGGCTTACAGTTTGGCGCGCGGCGGTGAGAAGGATTTTGGCAAGGAAGCGATCGATACACTGGTCAAGGCGATGGAGGATCATAAAAATCAGTTCATTCTTATTTTGGCAGGCTACAGCGATGAGATTGATTTTTTTATGGATTCGAATCCCGGCCTGTATTCCCGTTTTCCGATCCAGATGGACTTCCCGGATTACAATTTGGATCAATTGATCCAGATCTCGGAGCTGATGGCGAAGGAGAGGGATTATATCTTGATGCCGCAGTCGCTGAGCAAGCTGAAGGAACACCTGCAGTTGGAGAAGGATCACGGACTACACGCCTTCAGTAATGCGCGTTACGTACGGAATGTTATCGAGAAATCGATAAGGAATCAATCGGTTCGACTGCTGAATCAGTACGTAACCGGAAATCCCGGTAAGCTGGAGCTTATGACCCTGCGGCCGGAGGACTTTAAGTTAAACGGAAAAATACAATGATTTTAAGCTTGTCTTCGAACATAATGAAGGGGTAACGCTGCTTTCTTTGGATCATAATGTTTATTGCAGGCAGCAGCGGTTAGTTAAATTAGGAGACGTAATGTTAGAAGGAGTTGGCTATATGACAAATATAACGCATGATACCCGGACAGAGATCGAAGATAAAGCCGTTTTGGTCAGTTTGGTGACGGATGCGGTTAAACGCTCAGGAATGAATCCGGAACACTCGCTGCAGGAGTTGGTTCAGCTAGCTGAAACCGCTGGAGTGGAGGTGCTGGATGTCATTACACAGAATCGCGAAGTTCCGGATTCCAAGTGGTTCATCGGCAAAGGGAAGGTTGAAGAGCTGCGTATGGCGATTGATGGCTTGGGTGCAACAACGGCCATTTTTGATCAGGAATTATCCGGCGCGCAAGTTCGAAATCTGGAAGAATCACTCGATGTGAAAATAATCGACCGCACTCAATTGATACTGGATATTTTCGCTCAGCGAGCGAAGACCCGTGAGGGGATTATCCAGGTGGAGTTAGCTCAGCTTACTTATTTGCTCCCTCGGTTGTCGGGTCATGGTAAGAATCTGTCCAGGCTCGGAGCGGGGATCGGGACCCGCGGACCAGGGGAAAGCAAGCTCGAAACCGACCGCAGGCATATCCGGGACAGAATCAGCGACCTGAAGCGGCAGTTGGATGAAGTCACCCGGCATCGGACGCTTCATCGGGAGCGCCGGAAGAAGAGCGGTGCCGTACAGGTTGCCCTGGTCGGGTATACCAATGCCGGCAAGTCAACATTGCTGAACCGGTTAACGGCCGCAGACGTTTATATCGAAAATCAATTGTTTGCTACGCTGGATCCCACGTCGCGTGTGTTGGAGCTGCCGAGCGGCAAAGAAGTTGTCCTTACGGATACCGTAGGATTTATACAGAACCTTCCTCATGATCTGGTAGCGGCGTTCCGTGCGACGCTGGAAGAAGCCAACGAAGCCGATCTGATTCTTCATGTCGTAGATGCTTCTTCCCCTATGCGGGACGAACAGATGGCAGTCGTTCAATCCATACTTCAGGATTTGGGGGCGGCAGATAAACCGCAGATCGTTCTGTTTAACAAGAAGGACGCATGTGAACCGGATCAGCTGGAGATGCTGCCTACCGGGGATGGTCAATTAAAGATTAGTGCGTATCATGATCAGGATTTGGAAATAGTTCGTGAAGCGATTCAGGACCAGCTGTCCGGAGGGAACGTGACGTTCCGGATTCCGGCTGACCGCGGCGATCTGAACTCGGTTGTATACCGAGTCGGAGATGTGCTGGAGCAGTCTTTTGATGAGAATGATATCCTCTATGAAGTTCGAATCAATAAAGCCGATTATGAGAAAATGGGTTATTTGCTTCATGATTACGTTCAGAATGGATCTTAGGCATCAATAGGAATCGTCGTATAAGCCCCTCTATGGGGCTTATATTGCGTGCTCAGGGTGTCCTTCCATTGCAGAGTTCTATGAAATAAAAATATGTGTTAAGATGTGAGACATCATGTGTAAAAGAGGAGAGAGCAGTTGGTCATGGCAAGATTTTCGCAAGATATACTTGAATTGAGCAGTGAGATTGAATCCAAAATCGGGCAACGTTTACGGGAGATCGACGCTATCGTTGATTTTAATCAGTGGAAGGTGATCGATGCTTTCCAGAAGTTTCAGGTGAGTGATTTTCATTTTGCGGCTTCCACCGGGTATGCATACAATGATCGCGGCCGCGAAGTGCTGGATGAAGTCTACGCAGACGTATTTGGAGCCGAATCTGCCCTGGTGAGGCCGCATTTTGCTTCGGGTACCCATACGATCTCAACCGCACTGTTTGGTGTGTTAAGGCCAGGAGATGAGCTGTTGTATATTTCGGGGCGTCCCTATGACACCCTCCATAAAGTGATTGGCGAACCCGGCGACGGCACCGGGTCCCTTCGAGATTTCGGAATCGGTTATCAGGAGGTTGCGCTAACAGAACAAGGGGATATTGATTGGGAGCGGGTAGAGAGGGCAATCACGCCTTCAACCAAGGTTATCGGTATCCAGCGTTCCCGTGGATATGATTGGCGATCTTCGTTCACGGTTTCCCAGATTGGTGACATGGTCAGCCGGATCCGGTCCATCCGTCAGGATTTGATTATTTTTGTTGATAACTGTTACGGCGAGTTTACGGAGCGATTGGAACCGACGGAGGTTGGCGTCGATTTGATGGCGGGTTCTCTTATCAAAAACCCTGGCGGCGGCATTGCCGAAACCGGCGGCTACATATGCGGTAAAGCCGCCTATGTGGATAAGGCAGCCTATCGGCTGACCGCTCCCGGAATCGGACGAGAAGTGGGGGCGATGCTGGGAACGACCCGAGGCATCTATCAGGGATTATTCCTGGCACCATCCACGGTTGGACAAGCGGTCAAGGGCAGCGTTTATGCTGCCGCGATGTTTGAGGCGGTAGGGTTCACAACCAAGCCGGGCTGGCAGGATGAACGGACCGATTTGATCCAGGCCGTATCGTTTACAGGAGCGGATCATCTAATCGCTTTTGTTCAAGGGATTCAGCGGGCTGCGGCAGTCGACAGTCATGTGGTGCCTGAGCCTTGGGATATGCCTGGATACGAACATCCCGTCATCATGGCGGCAGGTAGTTTCATCCAGGGAGGAAGCCTTGAATTATCAGCGGACGCCCCGATCCGATCTCCTTATATCGGTTATATGCAAGGCGGCTTGACCTACTCTCATGTTAAATATGGTGTGCTTATGGCCCTCCAAAGCATGAAAGATCGTAAATTGTTGTGAGTTATCCTTACATGCGGTTGACGTGGTTGATCAGGAAATGTACAATAGGATCAGAATAGACCACTTGGAAGGTTGATGAGATATGGGTGATGAGATTCGGAGGAATATGGCGTTATTTCCGATAGGCATTGTTATGAAGCTTACGGATCTATCTGCCAGACAAATTCGCTATTATGAGCAGCATAACTTAATTGTCCCAGCCCGAACGTCGGGCAACCAACGCCTGTTTTCCTTCAATGATGTGGAGCGACTGCTAGAGATTAAGGCTTTGATAGAAAAAGGTGTTAATATCGCCGGCATTAAGCAAGTAATGAACCCAGTCACAAAAGAGTCTGAAGAGGCTACCGTCATTACTCCTGATACCGAGAACAGACGCCGTGAGATGTCGGAGTCCCAGTTGCGACGTTTGCTGAAGCAGGAATTGATTACCGCTAAAAGACCGGGTCAGGTTTCATTGATTCAAGGGGAATTATCCCGGTTTTTTAATAAATAAGGATTGCCATGCTGTAATTCTTCATTAAACTAGTTTTTTATTTAAAAAGGAGAGGATAAAGTGAGTTATACCAGAGAGGACATTCTACGCATTGCCAAAGAAGAAAATGTTCGATTTATCCGCTTGCAATTTACAGATTTGCTTGGAACAATTAAAAACGTTGAAATTCCGTTAAGCCAGCTGCCTAAAGCGCTTGATAATAAAATGATGTTCGACGGTTCGTCCATCGAAGGTTATGTACGTATCGAAGAATCCGATATGTACCTGTACCCGGACCTGGATACCTTCATGATCTTCCCTTGGGTATCCGAGGATCGCGTTGCTCGTCTGATCTGTGATATCTACATGCCTGACGGCACCCCATTTGCGGGAGATCCGCGCGGCATTTTGAAGAGAGCATTGAAGGAAGCTGAAGAGATGGGCTTCACTTCCATGAATGTCGGTCCGGAACCGGAATTCTTCCTGTTCAAAACCGATGAAAAAGGCAACCCGACCATGGAGCTCAATGACCAAGGCGGATACTTTGACCTCGCGCCTACGGATCTTGGCGAGAACTGCCGCCGTGATATCGTATTGACGCTGGAAGAGATGGGCTTTGAAATCGAAGCTTCTCACCATGAGGTTGCTCCCGGCCAGCACGAAATCGACTTCAAATATGCAGATGCGATCAAAGCGGCTGACCAGATTCAAACGTTTAAATTGGTTGTTAAGACGATCGCTCGTCAGCATGGATTGATTGCTACCTTTATGCCAAAACCACTCTTTGGCGTAAACGGCTCCGGCATGCACTGTAACCAATCGCTCTTCAAAGGCGGCGAGAACGCGTTTGTTGACGAGAGTGATGAGCTTGGCTTGAGCGTAACGGCTCGTAACTATATGGCGGGTATTCTTAAGCATGCACGCGCGTTTGCTGCGATTACGAACCCAACGGTGAACTCGTACAAGCGTCTCGTGCCTGGTTACGAAGCACCTTGCTACGTAGCATGGTCTGCAAGTAACCGCAGCCCGATGATTCGTATCCCTGCATCCCGTGGCCTCAGCACGCGTATCGAAGTGCGTAACCCGGATCCAGCGGCGAACCCGTATCTGGCTCTGGCTGTCATGCTGAAAGCAGGTTTGGACGGCGTTAAGCGCGAGCTGTCGCTCCCGGCTCCAATTGACCGTAACATCTATGTGATGACGGAAGAAGAGCGCATTGAGGAAGGCATCCCTAGCTTGCCGGCAAACCTGAAAGAAGCTCTTAACGAATTGATCCGCAGCGAAGTCATTTCCGATGCACTCGGAGATCATGCGCTGGCTCACTTCTATGAACTGAAAGAAATCGAGTGGGATATGTATAGAACACAAGTTCACCAATGGGAACGCGATCAGTACATTACCATGTATTAATAGAGGAATCCCTCGCGCCGTAAGGCGTGAGGGTTTTTTTGTTTTTCCAATGAAATTGATCCAACAGGGCTTATGGCATATTAGCCGGCTTTCAAATAAAATTAGTGAGTAGGTGAAAAGCTGGTAAGTGGAACAACGAAGGAGGCTCGTAAATGGCAGCTCTAAGCGACCGCGAAGAGAAAGGAACTCGGGCAGCGTTCGCGTTTATATCTCGTATTGCTGGCGAGGATGAAGGATGCCAGATTAATTTTAAGTTCTTTCAAGCTAACCGAATCATTTATGATTTGAATTTTGGGTGGACCAATATGACAATAAGGAACTTTATTTCGGTAACTGCTGAATTTCCGCTTGAGTATTTAAATGGTTTTAAATTAGACGGCTTATTTATGTCTTTTGAAAAACATTTATACCATCTGAGCTGGGAACAGATGGATCGAAAAGGAATATATCAGTTGCGTTTTTACGGGTCTGAACAGGATTTTCAGTTAACGGCCGACAAAGAATCCATTCGAAGATTCGGTTCTCAATTTAAACAGGCCTGGGAAGAGGCTCCGTTAGTTTCATAGCAATGGCAATAGGTTTTGGTTTATGGTTTTGTAGAACCGTTCATGGAATGCAGCTAATACAGAATCGCCCTCCATAAAAGGGAAGATTCTTTTTTTATTTTTCGAAAAAAGGGAACCTTTGCTCACTTCCATGACTCTAATTAGACGAGGTGAATCGGTTGGAGCTGGAATACTTGAAGCAGATGACGGTGATGGACACACAGACACTGGATAAAATCATGAACTTATACGGAAATGATATCTGGAATTACGCTTATTTTCTGACCAAACAGCAAGCACTGGCTGACGATATTGCTCAAGAGGTGTTTATTAAAGCTTATTTTGGCATACATACCTTTCGCGGTCGGGCGACGCTAAAAACGTGGCTGCTTACAATTACAAGACATACCGCGTTTCGATATAAACAAACTTTTTTCTTTCGGAAGGTGACCCTCAAGGACAAGCTGCTCACAGATGCCTCAAGCCGGTCGGCGGAAGTAGAGTATTTGGATGGGCAGTATACCAATGAAATATGGGCCATGATTATGACCTTACCCAGGAAGTTCAGGGAGGTGTTGATCCTGGATCTTTACTATGAGATGTCAATAAATCAGATTGCGGAGTTCCTTAACCTAGCGGCGGGTACCGTAAAATCAAGACTGTATCGGGCAAGGAAAAAAGTACAGAACCTGTTGAAGGAGAATGGCGATGAATGAGGATAAACCAGACTGGTACAACCGGGCTAAAAAAGCTCCCTTTTCAGATGAAAAGTTCACATCCGAAATGAAAAAAAACGTGCATAGGTCCGTGATTTTCACCGACAGCAAGCCTAAACGTCGGAAGCACTTACAAGTTGGATTTGCTGGAGGGTTAATGCTTCTGACTATTTTAATTGCCTTTCAATTGCCTTTTGGCAGAGAGGAACAACAGAGAGCAGGGACTTTACTTCCTGGTACGGAAGAGACGATCCGAGCACAAGGCTTAACAGATAGGGGAAGGTTGAGTGTGGTTGCTGTAGAAAAGGAAAAAATAACGACATTGGGAGCACCGAGCTGCTTCGGCCTCGAAACCGACCTGTCGTTTACCGGAAACTACAGCGTACGATATCTTTCTCATGGCGTTACGGGTGAAGTCTCCACGCTGGAGGACATTACTTTTATTCAACCCACCTCTGCAGCAGTCGATATGATTCGTTTGCCGTTTCAGGATGCTGATGTATTTATACTTGCACCGCAATATAGGGATTGCCATGGGATAGAAATCTACGCATTCGCCGTTGATCATGAAACGGGGCATGCAGTGCAGCTCCGGTTCCAGGAAGAAATGATGGTATCCGACACTTCCTATTACAGACCAGGCACGATTCCTATGGTGAAAGATAATAAGCTTGTTCTAGAGTCCACGGAGGGGCCTGGCGGAGAAGGTTCATCAGACTCTAAACTCACGCGAACGTATCGGCTGGATCTTAGGCAAAATGCTATGGTACTAGTCCAAGACAATACAATGATACCCCCTGCGAGTTAAATAAAACAAGTAAAGAGGTTACCATCCAATTAAGGGAGGTAACCTCTTATATTCATAGATATATGAAATTAGTGGACGTCCCTGAAGAGTCCGATTACTTTACCGAGAATCGTAACATGGTTCAGGCGGAGTGGCTCGTAGGTAGGATTCTCCGGTTGCAATCGTACATGATCCTTCTCCTTGTAGAAGGTCTTTACCGTTGCTTCGTCTTCTTCGGTCATCGCTACAACAATGTCGCCATTGTCTGCAGTTTGCTGCTGGCGAACAATGACATAGTCGCCGCTGTGAATGCCAGCTTCGATCATACTGTCACCGACTACCGACAACATGAACACCTTATCGTCGCCTACATAATGCTGCGGGAGCGGAAAATAATCCTCAATGTTCTCCATGGCTGTAATAGGAACACCTGCAGTGACTTTACCGACAACAGGCACTCTGGCAATGGTGTGGGTAAACAGGTTCGCGCTATCGGACTCTTCTTGGCCAAGAAGCTCGATGGCTCTTGGTTTCGTAGGGTCACGGCGAATGAGGCCTTTCTTCTCCAGACGGTCTAGATGTCCATGGACCGTTGAACTGGAGGCTAGTCCGACAGCCTCGCCGATTTCCCGGACAGAAGGCGGGTAACCCTTGCTACGAACTTCGTTGCGGATAAACTCTAAGATCGCCAGCTGGCGGCTGGATATTTTCGACATGCCGTATCAACCCCATTTAGTAACGTTTGGGAAAATTATAACATAGAACTTCCGTTCGTACAAACATAAGTTCTAAATAAAAATAGAACAAATGTTCTTTTGGGTATTGAATCAAACAAGTGTTCGTGTTAATATAAATTCATAAGAGAACACTTGTTTGGGAGATGATGATTCCATGTTGAAATACAGTACATACCGCAGCATTTATGAGAACGTTCCAGTGCAAACGAAGAATTCCTCGGAGACTTGGAGCAATCAATTGAAGTCCAGAATGGCATCCATTCCATTTATAAAACTTTTATTCATCCTCTTGATCGTAGCTTCATTTTGGACAGGAGCATATTCCGTTTTTGCCGGGGGGATGGACAAGCCCACTGGGGAGAAGCAGGTTATTGTTCAATATGGTGATAGTTTGTGGCGAATTGCTTCCCTTCATAAACCGGCAGATATGGATACGAGAGTCTATCTGGATAGCATCCGAAGAATTAACGGATTGAAAGGTCCGGATATTCAGGCCGGAGAGGTGTTGTCTTTACCGGTCTGGTAATTGGACGACGCTAAGAGCAAACCTTTCCTTATATATGTCCCTACTTCTCGCTTTATATTTCTAAGCTTGCCTAACGAAGTGATTTCACGCAGTATAAGCGTGTTTATAATAGACGGCTATTGATTTCTTAACATAGAGGAACCCATTTATGGCATCATATGTTCATATTTGTTCTTAATAAGAGTTTGCAAGGGTGCTGTTGCCTTGACAAGCTCTTTTTCACATGTTTAAGTTATACATGATATCGGAATTGGAGGAGAAGTCATGGACATCGATACTTTGGTTGAACGCATCAATGTACTAGCAAGAAAACAGAAGAGTGAGGGATTGACCGCGGAAGAGCTCAAAGAACGGGCTGAGCTTCGGGAAATATACCTTAATAATATTCGCAGTAATTTTAGACAACAGCTGGAAACGATCGAATGGGTTGATGAAAATGAACAAAAAGGCGGCCCGCGATTAAAGCATTAGCCGATCAACTGTCGCATGGATCTACAACAGTGGATTTCTGACCAGATAGATGGATAGAATTATAATACTTGGGGTGCCGATTATTCGTGGAATCGAATACGGTTACCCCAAGTTTATATATGGATTGGTAATATTTTGAAATTGAGTTCAGGGGGAACTATATGTCACGATCATGGGAAAGAAAAGTCAACAAAAATATGTCACAGCTGAACAAGCAGCGTAAAAAGCAGGGACTGACCTCATACCAAGGCTCTGCCGTCAATGATAAGCATGACGTGTTTAAGGGGCGTAAGTATGTTCTTCCGTTAGTACTCGTTGCACTGGCTGGTTTGTATGCGCTTCTCGGAACGGCGACATCCCAGGCAGCCGGCGGAAGCAATGACGTGTTGAATTGGGTTGGTGTCAGCTTGTATATCCTGTTAGCGCTCATGATTTTCCTGCGCAAACCTTATTTGAAGATTGAGCGTGCTTCCGTTTCCACGATGAAGTTCAATAGGGAACGTCGTTTGGCTGTATCGGATATCGAGAAGATCAAATTGGCTTCGGGTTCCGTCGTGATCCAAGGCAAGGGGAAAGCAGGCAACTGGGTATTCTCGCGTATGATGAATCTTTATGATACAAAAGCGATGGGCGAAAGATTGGAAGAGTTCGCAAAGACTCATCAAATTCCAGTGGAGCATAATTAACATATAGAATAGATCACAGTGTATATATGAGGAGTGGGAGAGAAATGCCGATAGCTGCGGTTTTGTTTGATTTGGACGATACGTTATTGTGGGATGAACGTAGTGTGGAGGAAGCGTTTGAAGTGACATGCCAGGCAGGAGCGGACGAGACCGGCGTAGATGCCCAATCACTTTTGGCCGCAGTACGGGAAGAAGCGAGAGCATTATATGAATCATATGATACCTTTGCTTTTACCAAAATGATCGGAATTAACCCTTTTGAAGGCTTGTGGGCTAATTTTACGGCTGGTTCGCAGCCTGAATTCAGAAAGCTGCAGGAGCTGGCACCCGTATACCGCAAGGAATCATGGCGACGCGGACTTCTGCGCCTGGGCGTTGATAATGAACGATTGGCCGAGACGCTGGCTGCCCAATTCGCTGCTGAACGCAGAACAAGACCATACGTATATGAAGAAACGTTTGAAGTTTTGAAGGAATTGCAGGGGAATGTGAAGCTGCTGCTTCTTACGAACGGAAGTCCGGATCTGCAGCAGGAGAAGCTGGACGGTGTTCCGGAACTGGTTCCTTACTTTGATCATATCATCATCTCCGGTGATTTTGGCAAAGGGAAGCCGGATGTTTCCATCTTCCAGCATGCACTTGACTTGTTAGGTGTCGAGGCGGATCAGGCCGTGATGGTGGGAGATAAGCTGACCACAGACATTAAAGGCGGAAATGCGGCTGGACTGCATACGGTTTGGATCAATCGGGTAAACCGACCTCATGATCCGTCCATTCAACCGAAGTTTGAGATTAAACATTTATCGGAGCTTCATGCCATCGTGGCATCTTTATAGACCATACAATTAAGAGCTAAGCCCGAATAATTGATACGCTAAACGTACATAGGAACAGCCCTAACAGCAGATTCAGCGGTTATGGGCTGTTTTTTTGTTGGTTATACGATCTGAATTCAACCTTGCCCCTTGGCTATGATAAACGTCACACAATTGTAAGCTGCATGAGATAGAAGTAAAAGAATTATGCGATATAATGGATTAGGAAACTTACGTCGTTTGGAAATGACCATTACGTGAATGAACCATACATAGCCCTATTTTGTAAAAGAGGTGTAGAGCATGACCAGAAAAAAGATGGCCCTAATTGCAGCCATGGTGCTGATGGCGGTTGCGCTTGCTGCATGTAATGACAGCAAGGCGGAATCCGGAGATGATGTGATGTCGGAACCGATCATCGTTGAGCTGTCTCTGACGCCGGAGAGCATTAAGGCTGGCGAGAAGGTGTTGATCGAAGCGAAGGTGACGCAAGCCGGCAGCCCGGTGGAAGATGCGAACGATGTGGAATTTGAAGTCACGCTGGAAGGCGGAGGCGTTCAGGCGAAGGTCCCGGTCAAGCATGATCAAGGCGGGGTTTACAAAATGGAGAAAACCTTCGATGAGGCTGGAACCTATCGTATCGTTTCACATGTCACGGCGAGAGGACAGCATTCTATGCCGCTAAAGGAACTGAAGGTAACGGAGTAACGTTTCGCTAATACATAAGGCAGCGCATGATCCGCAAGTGGATGGATGCGCTGCCTTATTCCATTTTCCTATTCAATCTGCCCTCAGGCTTATTGGAACTGAGGATCTTCTACCGGTGTAGCAACCCAGCCGTTCTCTTCAATGAAAAGACGAACTGCGATGATCTGCTTGTTCTCCATCAATGTGAAGAAGTGAGGCGTATTTTCCGGTACGGAAATGACATCGCCTGGCTCAAGCTCTACATTAAAGTAACCGACATCGTCGGAGCCCTTAATAATGAAGATTCCTTTACCGCCGACAATCGCACGGATTTCGTCTTCCGAGTGGGTGTGAACCTCTTCGAATTTTTTCAGCAGGTCCTCTATATTGGGCGTGGACTCGGAAAGTGTGATGACATCCCAAATTTTGTAGCCGCGTCTTGCAGCCAAGTCGCGAATTTCTTCATCAAAGATGTCCAAAATGCGCTTCTTATCGTCATCACTAAGCTTGAAATTTTCTTGAAGCGCTGCCGGGAGTTTTTCCATATTCCAGTGCTCGTAAACAACCTCTTGGTTATTCAGGAATTCCCGAACATTTTCTTCTCCAGTAATGCGTTCGTTCGTGTTGCGAATCACAATCTCTGCCATAGCTTTAACCCTCTTTCTCCCGTTGGATTAATATGTATTATAGCCCCCCTCACAGCATTTGTCATCTGAAAATGTGGATTTGTACCCATTGCTGCGCAATATTTCAGCTTTTCTATTGAAAAATATTCTGCTACACTAAGATTTAACGTTTTCGGGGGAGGTTTACGAGTTGAACAAGCCTAGCTTACAAGAAGTACTTAAAGAACGAATATTAATTCTTGATGGTGCCATGGGCACGATGATCCAGCAGGAGGACCTCTCAGCTGAAGATTTTGGCGGTCCGGACCTTGATGGCTGTAATGAAATGCTGGTCATTCATCGGCCGGATGTCATTCAGAAAATACATGAACAATATCTTGAAGCAGGTGCCGACCTGATTGAAACCAATACGTTTGGCGCAACCTCGGTTGTGCTTGCTGAATATGATATACCTGAACTTGCCCGGGAAATCAACTTGAAAGCGGCTCATTTGGCCCGTGCAGCTGTTGAAAAATATTCCACGCCGGACAGCCCGCGCTATGTGGTAGGAGCGATGGGTCCGACAACCAAGACGCTATCGGTTACCGGCGGTGTGACCTTTGCCGAATTGATTGAGAGCTACGAGGAGCAAGCCGTTGCCTTGATTGAAGGCGGAGTTGATGCGCTTTTGCTCGAAACATCGCAGGATACATTAAACGTGAAAGCCGGGAGCATTGGGATTCGCCAAGCGTTTGATAAAACGGGCGTCACGCTTCCAATCATGATATCCGGTACGATTGAACCGATGGGAACGACGCTGGCCGGACAAAATATAGAGGCATTCTACATTTCTTTGGAACATCTGAATCCCGTATCCATTGGCCTTAACTGTGCAACGGGCCCGGAATTCATGCGAGACCATATTCGCTCCTTATCCGAAATGTCGAGAAGTGCCATTAGCTGTTATCCTAACGCAGGTCTCCCAGACGAGAACGGGCAGTACCACGAATCCCCTGAATCGTTGGCTCAAAAGATGGGGGCTTTTGCTGAAAAAGGCTGGCTTAACATCGCCGGCGGATGCTGTGGGACCACACCCGACCATATTCGCGCTTTAAAACAAACGATGGATGGCTTCTCCCCACGACCGCTGGATGGTGGACATTTGCCGGCATTATCCGGTATCGAGCCGGTTTATATCGAGCAGGAAAACCGACCGTATATGGTGGGGGAGAGAACGAATGTTCTGGGTTCCAGGAAGTTTAAACGATTAATTGTAGAAGGTAAATATGAGGAAGCCTCCGAGATCGCACGTGCACAGGTCAAGAATGGGGCACATGTCATTGATGTTTGCGTACAGGACCCGGATCGTGAAGAATCGGAAGATATGATTAAGTTTCTGGAGCTAGTAGTTAAAAAGGTTAAAGTGCCGCTCATGATTGATACCACCGATCCGGCCGTTATTGACCTGGCGCTGCAATATTCGCAAGGGAAGGCGATTATTAACTCCATTAACCTTGAAGACGGTGAAGAGAAGTTTGAGCATGTGATCCCGTTGGTGCATAAATACGGTGCCGCGGTTGTTGTAGGAACCATTGATGAGACCGGTCAGGCGATCCATCGTGACGACAAGCTGAAGGTAGCCCAGCGTTCTTATGATCTGTTGGTGAACAAATATGGCGTTTCGCCTGAGGACATTATTTTCGACACACTTGTATTCCCGGTAGGTACGGGGGACGAACAATATATCGGATCAGCGAAGGAAACGATTGAAGGCATCCGCATCATAAAAGAAGCCATGCCAAAAGTGCATACGATCCTCGGCATCAGTAACGTTTCCTTTGGATTGCCGGAAGCGGGCCGCGAAGTCTTGAACTCCGTGTATCTGTACGAGTGCACCAAAGCGGGATTGGATTACGCAATCGTGAATACCGAGAAGCTGGAGCGTTATGCCTCAATCCCGGAAGAAGAGCGCCGACTGGCAGAGGATTTGATTTACCGCACCAACGATGAGACGTTGGCTGCTTTTGTGGCGGCATTCCGGGATAAAAAGGTAGAGAAGAAGGAGAAGGTATCCAATCTGACACTCGAGGAGCGACTTGCATCCTATGTAGTGGAAGGTTCCAAGGAAGGCCTCATTCCGGATTTAGATGAAGCATTAACCAAATACGGCGCGCTGGAGATCATTAATGGCCCGCTGATGGCCGGGATGACCGAGGTTGGACGCTTGTTTAACAACAACGAACTCATTGTGGCTGAGGTGCTGCAAAGTGCCGAAGTGATGAAAGCCTCCGTGGCGTATCTGGAATCCTTTATGGAGAAAAACGAATCGTCGGTCAAAGGGAAAATCATGCTGGCCACTGTGAAAGGGGACGTGCATGATATCGGTAAAAACCTGGTGGAGATCATCCTGTCCAACAATGGTTATCAAATCATTAATTTGGGTATAAAAGTACCACCGGAGCAAATTATCGAGGCATACCGTCGTGAGCAGCCTGATGCGATCGGGTTGTCCGGTTTGTTGGTCAAATCAGCGCAGCAGATGGTATCCACCGCACAGGATTTGAAAAACGCGGGCATTAGCGTTCCCATTATGGTAGGCGGGGCCGCTCTGACGCGGAAATTCACGAAGACGCGCATTCGCCCCGAGTATGACGGGATGGTGCTCTACGCGAAGGACGCGATGGATGGGCTTGCATTGGCCAACCAGCTGAGCGATCCGGTGCTGCGGACCCAAATGGCGGAAGAGATTAAGGCGGAGCAGGAAGCGGATGCCGCGGCACCTCAGGTAGTAAAAGTAATGCCGAAGCTGTCTGAAGGACTGCGTTCCAAAATATCGACCGATGCTCCCGTCTATATACCGCCGGATATGGAGCGGCATGTGCTCCGGAATTACCCGATTTCGCATATCCTGCCTTATATCAACATGCAGATGCTGTTGGGACATCATTTAGGCCTGAAAGGTTCAGTGGAACAGCTGCTGAAAGCCAATGACCCGAAGGCGGTATCGCTTAAGGAAACCGTTGATGGTATTCTGGAAGAGGCCGTTCAATCGGGGATCATACAGGCGCATGCGATGTACCGTTTCTTCCCGGCACAGTCGAGAGGAAATGATGTTCTCATATACGATCCGAAAGATACAACAAAAGTATTGCATACCTTTACGTTTCCAAGACAGCAGGTTGAGCCGTACCTGTGTTTGGCGGATTTCCTGAAATCCGTAGACAGCGGGGTAATGGATTACGTTGGATTCCTTGTCGTTACTGCCGGACATGGCGTCGGAAAATTGTCCGGGGAATGGAAGGATAAGGGTGACTATTTGCGCTCCCATGCGCTTCAATCCGTCGCACTGGAAACGGCAGAAGCGCTGGCGGAGCGGATTCACCATATGATGCGGGATACGTGGGGATACCCCGATCCGGCTGACATGACGATGAAGCAGCGCTTGGGTGCGAGATACCAAGGCATTCGCGTATCCTTCGGGTATCCGGCCTGTCCGGATCTGGAGGATCAGGAACCGTTATTTAAATTGATGCAGCCAGAAGATATCGGCGTTCATCTTACCGAAGGTTTCATGATGGAACCGGAGGCATCGGTATCCGCCATGGTGTTCAGCCATCCGGAGGCTCATTATTTTAACGTGGATAAAGCTTAACATTTGAATACCGGTACAGCCGGTTTGAAATCCTCCGAATGTTTCGGGGGATTTCTCCGGTTTACAACCGAAAGGGGAGAAGAGGGATGGAACTCTATTTTTTAGGAACAAACGCGGGGGTTCCTACGCTGCAGCGTAACGTGACCTCGATTGCACTGCGTATGCTGGAAGAACGAAGAAGTCTGTGGCTGTTTGATTGTGGAGAAGGCACGCAGCATCAAATATTGAAGTCCCCGCTCAAGCTGTCCAAGCTTGAAAAGGTATTCATTACCCATATGCACGGTGATCATGTATTCGGTTTGCCAGGTTTGCTATCCAGCCGAGGTGCCCAAGGGGTAACTTCACCCCTGACGATATATGGTCCCCCAGGTATTAAGGTTTTCATTGAAACTACGCTGAGCATCAGCCAATCGCGTGTCCCTTATACGATGGAGGTTATTGAGCACACCGGTGGCATATTGTTTGAGGATGATAACTTCCTCGTGGAATCGGCAAAGCTGGATCACAGGGCCGAGAGTTATGGCTACCGGATCGTGGAGAAGGATCTCCCCGGCAGTCTGGACCTGAAACGGTTGGCGGATTATGGACTCAAGCCAGGGCCGCTTTATGGCAAGCTAAAAAGAGGGGAGAGCGTGGAACTCGGCGACGGGCGATGGATTCATGCCTCTGATGTGCTCCTGACACCGAAAAAAGGGAGAGTGGTCACGATTCTCGGGGATACAAGGCCATGCCCTGGAGTGGAGACTCTGGCCAAAGGTGCCGATCTTCTGGTTCATGAAGCCACTTTTATGGAGGATCTGTCGGAACTAGCGCACGAATACTATCACAGTACGGCTAAACAGGCAGCGGAAGCAGCCAAACGGGCTGAAGTACGATCGCTGTTCCTGACCCACTTCAGCTCCCGGTATAAGGATATTGAGCACTTGCAGCCGCTGCTCAAGGAAGCGCAGGAGATTTTTGAAAATACACGCCTGGCAGAGGATTTCGGATTGTACCCAATCCAGCGCAAATCATAAGTAGACAAAGCTGCTATTTACAGGGAAATATCGAGTGATGGAGTGAATTATTTTCCGGGAAAGCGCAGGAAATGACAAACCGGTTTATAATCACTAACGCTTGGACAGTCTTCGATCTCTTTCGACTGATTTGCCGCCGGGCTGCGATACTCGCCATGAACCTTGCAACCGGAAGTAGCCTTCTTTACAATAATACTAACTGGGGTTTCAGCGTGAGCAAACTTCAGCGCAGTGTATGAACCATGGTTATACATATTTATACCGATAATTGAAGATGATTGACATCACGGCGATGCCGAGAAAGCTCATACTTTAGCCGATGAATCATTTATGGTGTGAAGGAAAGAAATAAAGAAGGTGCTATCAACTCATGGAAAAACCAAAACCAAGAGGATTACTAATTGATCTGGATGGAACGCTGTATCATGGCCGGCATCGAATTGAGGGGGCAGACCTTCTCATCGAGCGGCTGAAGGAATTGCAGATTCCGTTTCTGTATGTAACGAATAATTCATCAAGGACACCCGAACAGGTTGCGGCGCATCTGATGGAGATGGGGATCCCTGCCTTACCGGAGGAAGTATGCACCTCCTCCCTGGCTGCAGCTAAATATATCGCTGAGAAGTCGCCGGGTGCCAAAGTGGCGATGCTCGGAGAAGAGGGGCTCCGTGAAGCGCTTTTGTCTGCAGGTCTGAACATCGTGGAGCAGTCTCCTGACTATGTGATTCAAGGAATCGACCGCTCGTTCCATTACGAGAAGTTAACACGTGCCGTTCGCTGGATTCAGGAGGGAGCCGTGTCGATATTGACCAATCCGGATTTGCAGCTTCCATCGGATACCGGCTTGATGCCCGGTGCAGGTTCGCTGGGTGCTGCGATCGAAGCCGCTTCCGGAGTGAAACCGACGGTCATCGGAAAGCCGTCCTCGATTTTAATGAAGTTTGCTTCGGATCGCCTAGGTTTGGCCCCGGAGGAAACTTATGTAATCGGAGATAATATACGTACGGACATCGCGGCTGGCGCGCATGCAGGCTGTAAGACGGTGCTCGTTATGACCGGAATCACGACCGATCACAATATGGAGGCGCATATGGAAGCCACGGGGGTTACACCGGATTTTATCTGCCGGGATTTGAGCGAAGTGAAAAATCTGCTGTGTTCATAATGATCGAGAGTGTACATAAACTTTTGTGATTGACGAAAGGGAAGATGAATCATGCCGGAACTGCCGGAAATGGAAAATTACCGAAGATTGTTATCACAGAGCATTTTGAATGTGCCAATCACGAATGTCGTCGTGAACCGTGAAAAATCACTAAATGTGACGGTTGAAGATTTTACTTCCGTGCTAAAGGGAAGCAAGGTCATTTTTGTGGAACGTCGAGGCAAGCATCTCATATTCCATCTGCATAACGGAGGCAGATTGCTGCTTCACCTCATGCTGGGCGGCATTTTGTATTTAGGGCATAGGGATGAGGAGCGTCCCTCAAGGTCGACTCAGGTCGAGATCACATTTGGTGATCAGGTGCTGTATTTTATCGGTCTGCGTCTGGGTTACTTGCACTTCCTAACGGCCCGAGAAACGGAAAATGCGCTTAAAGAGCTTGGACCTGAACTTCTGGATCGGCGAATGACCAAAGCGCGCTTTGTCGAACTGATCGGAAAACGGCGGGGCGCTTTAAAAACAACGCTGGTCAATCAGCAGGTTGTCGCCGGAATCGGCAACTGTTACGCGGATGAGATTGCCTTCGATGCCCAAATCCACCCGCTGTCCAAAATTCAGGATCTATCGGAGCAGTCTTTAGAGCAGTTATACGAGAGTACCGTTAAAGTGATGCACGAGGCAACGGATGGCGGCGGATATATGGAAATGCCGTTTCAGGAAGGGGACACCCTGACGGGGGCTTATAACGACGAGTGCAAAGTTTACGATCGCGAAGGAGAGCCCTGTGTTCGCTGCGGCACGCCGATCGTGAAGGCGGAGCATACCTCGCGCAAAGTGTTCTTTTGTCCGAACTGTCAGCATGAAGTCTAAAGTCCGGATTGGAAGCCATGTCAGCACACGCGGCGGATTTCTCGCAGCAGCTCAGCATGCAGCCGGCATCGGTTCACTCGCGTATCAGTATTTCCCGAAAAATCCGCGCAGTCTTCACTTGAAGACGCCGGACGTCCGCAATGCCGCCGCATGCTCAACGTTTTGTCAGGAACAAGGACTCGTTTCGATCGCGCACACACCCTATCCGACGAATATGGCGGTTGGCTTAACCCGGGGAGAAGCGTTTTACCAGTTGACCGTAGATTCCCTAAAGAACGATCTCATGATTGCCGAGGCTTGCGGATCGCTGGGTATCGTGGTTCATTTTGGGCATCTCAAGAGTCAGAATGTCCTTGAAGGATATCAGAATATTATTCGCTGCATGAATGATGTGTTGTCTTCCTGGACGGGCAGGGCCAAGCTGCTGATCGAGAATCAGGCGGGCGACCATGGGTCCATGGGGATGACGCTAGAAGAGAGCGTGAAGGTTAGACAGCTTGCCGATTATCCGGAAAAAATAGGCTTTTGCCTGGATACCTGCCACTTGTTTGCCGCCGGAGGATGGGACATTTCGAATACGGATGAGCTCCTTGCCAGGGGCAAGTCGCTAGCTTATTGGGAATCTACCGTTGCCGTTCATTTGAACGATTCGAAATATGGGGCCGGCTCAAGAAAAGATCGCCACGCCCGCATCGGACAAGGTATGATAGGCACAGAAGCTCTGAAGCGTCTGGTTCTGGCACCGGAACTTGCGGGCAAAGCATTTGTCCTGGAAAGTGAAAAAGGGGCTGACGGCACGCATCGGGAAGACATCGCCAAGGTGCTGTCCTGGTCCTGATTAAGGGAGAGAGTAATATGATTCATCTGTATTTAGACGACTGGCGTCCCAATCCGAAAGGGTTTGCGCTGGCTCGAAACGGGGAAGAGTGTTTGCTGATGCTCCGTGAATGCGAAGTGGACGTTCTGTCGCTTGACTTTGAACTCGGGCATGGCCAAATGAACGGCGGAGACGTGGTTACAGCCATGATCGCAGAAAACCTGCAGGCCAAGGAAATATATTTGCATACCTCAAGTCCGTCAGGCCGAAGAAAAATGTATGAGCTGCTCTATGAGCACATGCCGAAAAGCGTCAAGGTCCACAATGGACCGATGCCCGAATCCGTGCTGCGGGAAGTTGCCCAGGGTGCAAGATGATTGAGGTTACGCAGCGTGAATTGACGGAGAGGCTTGAATGGCACGAGCGTCTGACGAAACGGGATGCGAATGCGGATCCTGTCATCGTATTTTTACATACGCCATTATGCGGCACATGTGCCGCAGCGCGTAAGATGATCGACATCGTGGAACATGTGGTGCCGGATGTACAGCTGCTCGAAGCCGATGTGAACTTTCTTCCGGGCATTGTGGAACGGTATCAAATCCGCAGCGTACCTGCATTGTTGGCCATCCAGTCCAGCCCCCTCGCTGAGCCGGAGGTGCTGTACCGGATGGGTTCCGTGCAGGATATCGTAAGTTTTGTTAGGAGCGTGAAGCCGTGATTTCGCTACAGCATGTGTCGCTCGTCAGAGGGAATCGTCATATTCTGCATGATGTTAGTATTGAGATGAAGCCGGGACAGAACTGGGCTATCTTGGGCAGGAACGGATCAGGCAAAACGACGCTGCTGGAAATGATGACAGGCTATATGTTTCCTTCCAGCGGGCGCGTTGAGGTTCTTGGCCATGTATACGGTCAATGTGACGTTCGGGAGGTCCGCAAATCGATCGGTTATATTAGCCAGTCGTTATTGGAGAAATTGACGCTGAGCGACCCGGTCTGGGAGGTTGTGGCAACAGGAGCTTACGCCTTTCTGCGATTCTACCAGGACATACCGGAAGAGGCCAAAAACCTAGCTTATACCCTGCTGAACGAAATGAATTTCGACCATTTGGCGGAGCAGCCTCTCGGGATATTGTCCCAGGGTGAACGGAAAAAGGTGATGCTGGCACGATCCCTCATGGCCGATCCAAAGATTCTGATTATGGATGAACCGTGCGCCGGTCTGGATTTGTATGAAAGGGAGAAGATGCTGCATGAGATTGACCGGCTGAGGCAGCGTAATATTACGGTCGTGTACGTTACGCATCATATCGAGGAGATTGTCCCTTTATTTACTCATGTGGCGCTTATTAAAGACGGACGGTTGACGGCCGCGGGACGCAAAGAAGAAGTTTTGAACCATGAACTTATCAAACAAACTTATGATATCGACGCTCAGCTGGAATGGGATGGCGGACGTCCCTGGATCAAAGTTATTTCTGGAGGTTAATCCGTTTGGACGAATTAAAAGTTATGCAAGAGCATGAGGAACAGAATGAAAATCGCGGAGATTTCCACAGCAAGTGGGTATGTACGGCAAACCATGGTTTTGCTCCTTACGCCCAAGAAGAGCTGCGGCGGATGTTTGGCAGTGTAAAGAGCACGATGTTGATGCCGGGCGAGGTGTTTTTGGCGACACTCGGCAGTTCCGAAGATGAGGCTAGGCGGCTAATCGCGTCTTCCCCGCCTATATTTCTGCGGCATCTGTTTCCAGTACATCTGGAAATAACAGCTGATACCGCTGTCGAAGCATTGCATGGGGTCGTTGAGCATGTCATGAAGCGGGAGGAGATCGGTCGGAGCCGCGTGTCCATCCAAATCCGCAAGACCGAGAACAGCTCGTGGAAGGATAACCCGGCTGCGCTTCGGGATGAATTGCAGCATCGCTTGGCTGCAATGGAACTTGAATACACGGTCCAGGCACCGGAATGGATTATTTCACTATTCGCTGCTGACGGCGTCTGGTACGTTGGCGTGTCGCGGCCGGAGGACAACCTGTCGGATTGGAACGGAGGCGCCGTCCGCTTTCAACGGGAAGAGGGACAAATCTCAAGAGCCAAATTCAAGCTCCTTGAGGCGGAGAAGCAGTTCGGGATTCCGTTTGATTCCTTCCGCAAGGCTGTCGATATCGGAGCAGCGCCTGGCGGATGGACATCCTTTCTATTGGAGCGCGGCCTGCAAGTTACGGCAGTTGATCCGGCTAAAATGCATCCATCACTGGATGGGCATAAGAACCTTCGTGTCGTCCATAAGAATGCGGCGGACGTGTCGTTTAGAGAGCATGAATTCGATCTGCTGGTATGCGACATGAGCTGGAGCCCCAAACTGATGGCCAGAATGGTGACCGGGCTTCTGTACAGTCTTCAGACGGGCGGCACGGCTGTCATCACGGTAAAGCTGCTGACTAAGAAACCGATGGCGCTGGTGAAAGAAATCATGTCGGTGTTTGAAGCGTCCAGAATGCAGATTCAGGGAGCGAAGCAGCTGTTCCATAATCGGGACGAGATTACGCTATATATGATTAAGTATTAAAAAAGTCTTTACAAGTGAATGTATCATGTTCTATAATGATTCCAAAATTAACCAACGACAACAACAGGGAAAGCATCCCGCTCTTCATCACGATTCAGTGATGTGGCGGAGTGCTTTCCTTTTTTGTTGTGCTTGTAAGTCAGAGGAGAGGGCGTTGACATGAATCAGCCTTGCAGATTGGTACATGGGGAAGTGTTGGGTGAGCGTTACGTGATTGATCGCGTGATTGGTGAAGGGGGGATGAGCTGTGTCTATCTAGCCGAGGATCTGAAGCTGCCCGGGAAGAAATGGGCAGTGAAAGAGAGTTTGTCTGAACCCGGGATGCAGCGCGCTGTTCAGGACGAGGCACAGCTTCTGATTAAACTCAGTCACCCGCGGCTGCCGCGCATTGTCGATTTTTTTCATGCTCAGGCTACCGGATACACCTATTTAGTTATGGATTATATTCAGGGCATGACATTGGAGAAGTACTTCCGGGGATATCGGGGAAATGTAAATCCGGACTTCATTATGGAACTGACCGAGCAATTGCTGGATGTTCTGGAGTATCTCCATAACCACGAACCCCAGGTTATATTCCGAGATTTAAAGCCATCGAATATTATGCTGACCGATCAGCTGGAGGTTAGACTCATCGATTTTGGAATCGCGAGAAGTTATAAACAGGAGAGCGGCGAGGATACGGTCAAGCTAGGCACGGTTGGATTTGCAGCGCCGGAGCAGTATGGAGGTAGGCAAAGTGATGCAAGATCGGACCTGTATGGGCTTGGAGCGCTTCTGCTTTATCTCTCAACCGGCGGCAAATTCAGTGAATGGATAACGGGCGTGGAGCGGCATATTCGTGGCGATTTACCTAGAGAGCTTGTGCCCGTTATCCGAAAGCTGCTGCAGTATGCTCCGGAGCACCGATATCAATCCGCCTTGGACGTTCGTTCAGCGCTTAGCAGGCAGCAGCCGATAACGGCAAATTTATCGGGTGTTCAGTCCAACACGCTGGCCGGGACGCTTGTGGCGGCCGTATTGGGGGCATCGTCCGGTGTAGGAACAACGCACAGCTGCATCGCATTTGGGCATTACTTGGCTTCAAGGTACGGGAAGGTAGCGATCGTAGAGATGAGCGCAAAATCCACCGCTTTTACCCGGATTCAGGAGATTGCCGAGGGAGGGAAGCTGGGGTCTATCCGAAAGTTCGAAATTAACGGGATTCACTTTTGGCGGCAAACAGCCAGAACGGAAGTGATCTCGCTGCTCGGGGGTAGTTACGATGCGGTTGTGTTGGATTTGGGAGCATACCGGGACAGCGAACGGCTTGAGGAGTTCCTTCGGGCCGATCTTCCTATCGTTATCGGATCAGGAGCGGAGTGGCGACAGCATGATGTGGTGACGCTGGCCCGGATGCTGTCAAGACATCCACAGCCGGCCAGGATCTATGCACTGCCTCTTGCAGGCGAAGAAACGGTTCAAGAGATGAGAAGAACGCTAGGGACGAATAAAGTTCATTCATTGCCCCTGCAATTGGACCCTTTTGAAGTGCCGGACAGCAGCCGTGAGGCTTTTGCACAGTTATTTCAGGACTACTTGCCGCCGGCAGAAAGGAAGCGAAGATTCAGGTTTCTAAAGAATTAACTGCATATGAACTGAAGGAGATGAAGCAATGCCGATTATCAGGAGGCGTAGCCGCAAACTGATATTTGCCGGACTTGCCGGCGCAGCTGTGACAGGTGCCGTATGTGCAGGCGCAATGATGTATTATGTGCACGGCTATAAAGAGCAGCAGAGTATGGAGCGTACTAAATACGAGCAGCGAATCACGGAGCTTGAAGAGACGCAGCTTCAGCAGCTCAATTCAATGAAGGTTGCATGGGTTCCGTTAAAAGATATTCCGCCCGGTCATTTCATAGATGCAAAGGATATCAAGGAAGTGCGTTTGCCTGATGACGGTTCTGCCGGGAATCTGTTCTCGGTCAAGGAAGAGATTGCAGGGAAGGGAGCCAAGATCGAGCTGCTGCAGGGAACACCGATAACTCGCTCCATGCTCTTTGAAGAAGAGCCGACGCCGTCCGATCTTCGTCATCGGGAGATGAAGTCCGTATATCTGCCAAGCAATTTACGCCAAGGGGACGTTATCGATGTGAGGGTCCAGTTTCCTACCGGACAGGATTACATCATTTTATCCAAGAAGAAGATCGACAGGCTTCAGCATCCAGCGTTCTGGACAACGTTAAGCGAACAGGAGATTTTATTGCTTTCCAGCGCTTTGGTGGATGCTTATCTGCATGATGCAACGCTCTATGCACTTACCTATGTAGAGCCGGAGCTGCAAGAGAGAGCGATTCCTAACTATCCTCCGAACGCTGAAGTAACGAAGCTGATTACAAGCAACCCGAATATTGTGAAGAAAGCCGAGAAGCATTTGGAGGTTACTCTGCGAAGCACGCTGGAAGAGGATTTAAGCAAGCTTCAGCCGAATCAGCAGCCGAATCAGCAGGCTCAGGTATCCGACATGCATCATAACTCTATCTTTGCTGGCGGTGCAAGGAGTCCGGATTCATGGAGCCCGGCATCCCATATAAGCTCCCAAGCGAAATCTTCGAATACCGCTGACATCCGTCAAGAGGATGAGGCAAGTTCAGAGACTCCTCCGCTCCGCGAAGAGCGGGATTCAGAAGTGGAGCAGATTTTGGGGTCAGCCGGTCCGGCAGATTCCGAGGCGAGCAGTGATAAGGAATCACAAGAAGCGGATTTGATATTCTCAAGTCCTTAGTAAATACAAGGCAAAGCCCGAAGAACAGATGGTAAGTGAAGGAGTGAAATCAAAATGAAGACGTGGATATTTACAGGCATCTGTGATAAGAGCGACATGCTCCTCTACATGTGCAAAATATTAGCTAATGGAGACAACCGGGTACTGCTTGTGGATGGTGCGATGGATGCGAAGTACAAACATTGCATAGGCGTGATACATCCGCAGCTGCCGGTTATGGAGTTTGCCGGATTCGACGTGGCAACCGGATTTGAGAACTATACGTCGCTGATGGACTATCTGGAAGAAACAGAGGAGAAGAAGTATGACTATATCATCATGGACGTGGAGAAGTCGGAATTTCTGGACAAGATGCAGTGGGATACAGCAGATGCCCATGTTTGGGTTAGCGGATTCGAGGTAACAGGACTGCGTAAGAGTACGGTCTTGCTTGATGAACTGAGAGCCGCAAGAACTGATGATCCGATGCCGCCTTTCCATCGGGTATATGTTCAGGTCATTGAAGATTTGATGGATGAAACCTACATTGAAGGCTATCTGGAAGACAGCCGGATTCAGTGGCTGGGTCCGCCCGTAAAAATGCCATGGGATGAATTGTTTTTCGCTTTGAAAATAAAAAATGAACATGCAGGGAGACTGGGCATCAAGCCATTGTCCAGACAGTATAAACGATCGCTTACCGAACTTCTCCGCAGGTTAACGGAAATGGAGCACCGGCATATTCGCCGGGCACTTCGGCAAGCAGGAAGGAGGCATGCATGAGTCTGATTGCTGTATGGAGTCCCTTGATGAGCGGCAGCGGCAGTACGATGTTAGCCTCGAGTTTACCTATCGTATTGGCGTTCGAATATCAGGTCAAAGTGCTGCTCGCCCATGGTGGACATGCTGGGGAACGAGTAGAACAAGCCTTTACCTATAAGCAGGAATCATTAGATTATATGACGGCTTTTCAAGATACCGGAATGGATGCCTTGGAACGGCTTAGTACAAGCGGGAGACTGAACCCGGAGAATGTACGTAATTATACCTTGCCGCTCCTGTCTGATCGGCTCGATCTTTTATGTGGACCGAAACCCATGTCCGCCGATGATATACATGCCGCAAGAAGTGGGGGGGACGGGAAACAGGCTGAACTTATGACCAGAGTTATGGAGTCCTCCAAGCGAAGTTACGACGTCACGATAGCCGATGCAGGCAATGGAGCCCCTGGAGCGGCAGATTGTGCGATACTTCGAGCGGCAGACTTAATCGTGGTTGGATTGAATCAGAATATGCATGTCCTGGAGAGTGAGCTTAACCAGGTGAAGCTGCCCCCTGAAGTGAAGGACAAGGAATGCTTGTACATCGTCGGCAAATATGACCGGGAGAGCCATTGTACACTGCAAAATATCAAGCGCCGATTTGGCATCAAAGCGATGGTACTTGGTGTCCCGTATTGTTCCGGTATGACGGATGCATGGAATATGCGCTCAGTTATGCCCTACATGCAGCGAAGTCGAGGAGGCGCTGACCTCAAACGCATGAGCCCACTATATGATGCTGTTCGTAATCTGGCGGATGCCGCGGCTGAACACCTTGGTCTTCCTTCCGGCGGTTCGAAAGCGGGAGGCCTGCATGCTCTTGGGTAATTCCTTGAATACGATATGGATCATCGTCATGATTTTGTTTGGATTGCTGTTTGTATATCTGCGTTATTTGGATACCCGAAAGCCGGCGGCTACGATTTCACGGAGATCCGACCCATATTCGCTAGAAGCAATGACTGCGTTTGTTAAAGATAGTCTTCATCAGCTGACGCACAGCCAGTTATCTGATTTAGGGCTACACGAGGAGGAGTATCGCCGAAGGCTGAACAAGCGAAGTGAATTGCGAAGTGCTCTCAAGGGCTGCGTATCCGGAGATGTGCTGGATAAAGCCTATGTAAAGGACTTTTTAAAACAGCTGCTGGTCCGAGATCTGGGTTTGAACGAGTCCAACATTCATGCAGCCATTCCGTTCGAAAACCTGACCGAGTTAACAGCCCAGGATCAATTCGAGATCATATTATACCTGTATAAGCAGAGGCATGGGGAGGAGGCTTTATCCGTACTTCTTGAAACCTACGATCTTGCAGGTCCGCGCGTGATACCTGGTTACGGAGAGGGCAGCGTGTATGCGGTTACCGCGGAGGACATCGCATATATCTATGAGTCAGAGCAGCGTCCGCTCTTGTTTCAGCAGAAGCTTGACATCGTCGTCCAGCGCATTTATCAGCAGTACAAAGGCTTTTCCGTTGTGGATGAAATCAGGGATCAACGGATCGACGGGATCAGTGGCGGGGTTAGTGGCATTCCTGTCAACAGTGACAGCAGACAGGATATCTTACACACCCAGGATGAGTTCTTGGGGCTAAGTTTTTCGCATCCCGAATCGCCAGCAACAGGCCGTGAGAGTGTATGGATTTTTTATCGAGGGGTGTCGCTGCATCTAGCTTTTTTATCGTTTGGTTCGATGCTGGAATTGAAGAGGGTATGTCAAAACATATACAAGTACAATCATCCCGGGCAGCTTTCAGAAGCTAGCGGTTATAAAGTGAATGAGATGAAGGATGGCTCCAGGGTCGTTGTGGTCCGGCCACCATTTGCCGAGTCCTGGGCGTTCTTTGTTCGCAAGTTTGATCTGCCCAAGGCTTCGCTTGATCAGTTAATTACGGGAAACGGCTCGGAATTGGTAATCGGTTTGTTGAGGTATTTAATGAAAGGCAGCCGGATTACGGCAATCACCGGTGCTCAGGGTTCCGGAAAAACAACCCTGCTCATGGCGATGGTTGGTCATATTTATGCGTCTTATACCCTTCGGGTTCAGGAGATGGCCTTTGAGCTGCATTTAAGGAAAATCTATAGCCGCAGGAACATTCTCAGCTTCAGGGAAACCGAGCATATTAGTGGGCAGGCCGGTCTGGATCTGCAGAAGAAGACGGACGGTACAGTTAATATTCTTGGTGAGGTTGCCAGCGACGAGGTAGCGTCATGGATGATACAGATGTCCCAAGTGGCAAGTTTGTTTACCGTGTTTACCCATCATGCCAAGACATTCAAAGACCTTGTACAATCCTTGCGCAACTCCCTGCTCAAGAGCGGCGTTTTCAGGCAAGAGCATATTGCTGAGCAGCAGGTGGTCAGCGTGATCAACTTTGATATACATCTAAGGAGAGACGCTTACGGTAACCGTTACATAGAGCGTATTACGGAGTGCATCCCGGTTGAGAAGGGATCCCTGCCACCATTCGAGGGAACTTCAGAAAACAGCTGGAAGAGCAGCGTGGAGCAGTATTTTCAGTTAAGTGCAGAACATATGCGGAGATTGAACGAGGTAAGTTATTTCGAATCCCGCAATGTGATTGAATATCGGGACGGGACCTATATCGCTGCCGCCAAGTTATCCGAATGCAGTGTTCGCGAAATGACGGAGCAGATGCATCCGGAAGATGCCGAAGAATTCAGAATGTTTCTGGCTTCAGGGTGGGGGAATCAAAGTGACCTCTAAAGATGTGTTGATACTGATTTTAATCATATCCCTGGCGCTGTTTTCCATCACGTTCGGTATCGTGTCGTGGATGAGCAGAAGACGAGGGTATCGTGAGGAAACGGCCGTAAAGGTGGGCGCGGGCGAGGTAAGATCACTGCGCGGGATGTACCTGCAATGGTTTCAATTGGCCTATATGTATGGGATGAAGCTCCCGATAATCCAAGCCTATCTTAAACGGATCAGACAGCGAATCACGATCTTGCATCCCTACGACGAAATATCACTCCGGTTTGAAACAGTGAGATTAGCCTTCGCGATTACCGGCACGATCGGTTTTACCGCCATGCTCCTTATATGGAGTCATCCGGACCCGGGGTTTATTGTCATTGTTATTCTCGCAGCAGTGGTTATTAACAATATGCTCGTTGAGATGTTCATTAACCGACTGGAACGAAGAATCCTTATCCAATCGGTTGAATTGTTCTCCTCGGTCCGCCATCACTATCAGCAGCATGGAATGGTAGAGGAAGCTTTGTACGAAGGGGCTGAGACTTCAGGACATGAAATCTCTATGCATGCTCATCGGATCTACAATGCCTTGGTATCAAACGATCCTGATGACGAGCTGGAGAGGTATTATGAGGTAGCGCCGAACCGATATCTTAAAGCGTTTGCGGGCATTTCACATCTTGTCATGGAGTTTGGCGATCACGCGAGAAAACAGGGCTCTATCTATCTGCATGGACTAAGCGGATTGACCAAGGAGATCCAATTGGAAATATTGCGCAGAGACAAGCTGGATTATTTAATGAAGGGCTTGAATGTGATTGCGTTGGCTCCGGTCTTTTTCACCAAACCGATTGAACGCTGGGCCAGAAGCAGTTTTCCGTCGATGGACGAGTTTTATATGAGCAAGCTCGGTTTTATGACCAAGATATCGATTTATGTCATTATTCTCATTTCTTACATCCTGCTTCAGAAGCTTCAGCAAAATCGGGAAACGGACTACCGCGCAGAGGTTCAGAAGATGACCTTGGAAGAAAGGATGTACCGGATTCCTATGATACGCTGGCTTGTGAAGGTGATGGCTCCAACACCTGGTACGGTGAAATATGACAGGCAGGTGCGGCTACTAAAGGAAAGCAACGCGCGAATCAAGTTCGAATGGCTCTATATCAGAAGAATGACGTTCTTTTTCCTGGCTTTGTTCCTGTCGTTATCGCTGGCAATAGGCCTGCATGTGCAGGCTAAACATCATCTGCTGTATGCCCCCGTTTCCTTGACCCCTTCTCTGTTCGGCCAGATGAATGAGATCGAGCGTCGGCAGGCAGAGGAAACGGTTGAGCGCGATCGGCTGCTTATGGAACAATTGCATATGTCGCCGGATGTAACCGATGATCAGGTCAAGCAGATGATTAATGAGACAGAACCTACTCCATTGACCAAGGAACAAGTTGAGATCACAACCGATCGAATTATGACCAAACTGCAGCGCTATGATAGCGAGTATTTGAAATGGTGGGAGTTGCTCCTATCCTTTCTGGCAGGTGTGACTGCATATGCGGCGCCATTATGGCTGCTGCATTTTCACCGGAAAGTACGCAATATGGAAATGCGGCATGAAATTTATCAGTTTCAGACAGTCATATCCATACTGCGCGGAATGGAGCGTATCTCGGTTGAGGCCATCTTAGAATGGTTAAATCGGTTTGCAGTTATTTTTAAGATTCCCATTCAAAAAAGCTTGCTTCATTACGAACATGGCGCACAGTTGGCATTGCTGGAGCTGAAGGAAGACGTCTGGTTTCCTGAATTTCAGCGGCTGGTGGACAAGCTGCTGCTTGCGGTAGATAAAGTACCGATCAAGGATGTTTTTGATGACCTCGATGGAGAAATGGTATTCAGTTTCGAGCAGCGCAAGCAGGAGTATGAAGCGATGATCGACACGAAGGCCGCATGGGGGCGAATGATCGGTTTTACTCCGATGTATGCGCTGATCTTTATGTATCTTGTCATCCCGCTAATCGGCATGAGTTTCTCCCAAATGGAAACGTACTATGAGCACATTCAACGGTTATAACGATACAAGGATTGTCAACGCGGAATTATATCCATAGGTTCAAATAATAAATGAGAGAATGAGGGGGATTTCAATGAATAATGCATCATCCGCTTTAAAGGTTGCGGCAGGTATATTTCTGACCATTGCTTTGATTACCATTGTTGTTATTTTGTTCATTTCGGCGCAGGAGGCAACCAAAACTGCTCAGAACAATTTTTCGGATATTCAGACAGAGCTATCCCAGGCAGCATTTACCGTGTATGACGGAACAACAATCAGCGGTTCTCAGGTGACGAACGCACTGCGCAAATACAAGGACAAGGATCAATTCGGCGTTTTCATAGCAACAGGGAAAAATAAAGCAGGGCAATGGTACGGCAATGTATTGGAGAAGGACGGTTCGATTCTCAATCCGGATTCAAGACAAGGGAATATCGATTTCGTTATGGATGAGAAAAGCCCAGAATACGTCAATCCAAGCGGAAAATTTAAGGCCACCATCGTTAAGGATGATTCCAACGTGATCAGAGGCATCAAATTCGATCAATAGTTCTGAACAGAAAGGTGACTTGCCTTGCGTGAACAAACCATAAGCGCACTTGAATTGGCAGCAGGGGTGGCATTATTTCTTGGCGCTGTCCTGTATGCATTCCATATTCAGACGATGGTGGATGGCGGTATATCAGCCGCTGGCAGAATGACTCAGGAGCAGCATGCTGGTGTGATCACCGTAGAGATGACAAACGAGATCAGGAAGCTGACTTATAAGGGAAGCGAAGTATTATTCACGCTGCGAGAGGTTCAAGCTGGCGGCTTCGATATGTATGTGGATGGTGTAAGATTCCGATCCGGAAGTAATCAGGAGGAGCTGGATCTTTCGGTCATTGATACGAACGCCCGTTATGATGCGGAGTACGTTCGGAGAATCGATGGATTCGTGGAGAGCATCCAGTTTGTTAAAGTGAGGTAACAACAATGTCAAACTCGGTTTCGAAATGGTTTGCTGCCTTTCTGGCGCTTCTTTTGCTGTATTTGGTTCCCGCAGGGGAGATGGCCAGAAGACAGGATGATCTGTCACGGCTCGTTGTTTATCAATCCGTCACCAAATTCGTGGACAGTGTTCGTACGAAGGGGTATATTACCCCGATCATGTACAATGACTTCCTGCAAGAGCTGGCAGCTACCGGGAACATTTACAATGTGGAGATGGAGCATCATCACAAGAAGTACCACCCCGAATATGCCGATCCTTCAGATCCTGGAACATTCCTGAATCGCTACTCCGTCGTATATGATGCTTATTATCAGGAAGATGTTATGGACTATCTATTCCCGGAGTCGAATGTTGATAAAAACGATGACAGTCGCCGATACCGTCTAACGGCCGGTGATCACTTCCAGGTAAATGTCAGTACGTTGAATCGAACGCCCGGACTGATCATGTTCGATGCGCTGACGGGATCAAATTCAGGTGGAAAAGCAGCAATCGCATTCCCTTACGGAGGCTTGGTTCTGAATGAAGATTACTGATCTTGCCATCGTATTTACCGCCGTGTTTTTCCCCATGTTTCTCATCCTGGGCATGCGTGCTGAGAGTCTGGAGGATGTTCGGTACGTAGAGATGAAATACTCGGCTGCTCTGCGCACTGCCGTCCAAGACGGCGGGATGATGCTGAACGAGAATGAGACCCAGGACAAAGAGTCGGCATATGATTCTTTAAAGTTTATGCGTGCGGACAAAGAGCGGGCGCTGGAGTCCTTTTCCCGGACGTTGTACATCAATATGGGGATCGCGGATGATCCGGCTGCGCAGAATGCCCTGTGGTGGTACATACCTGCCATCGTGGTTCTGGATTATGACGGGTATTATATGTATGTTTCGCAAACCTTCACCAACGCGTATGGGGAGGAGCTCATAGAACACAGATGGACACCCAAAATTCCTTATGCCTGGAATGATGGCAGGGGCAACAGCCTCCAGTTTACATTGGATTCCTTCGTACAGGTACATGAATCAGGTGGAGGTTCCTCCCTCTGGCACTCTGGCTTTCGAGAGGATCTGGCCGGCAGGACGGGTGTAGCTTTGCTGGAAGATAAGGATATGTTCGAACAAGTCAGGCGAATCACGATTGTGAATGCCGTTCAAGATCATCTTGCATATTACATACAGCGGCACAACCAAATGGCGCTCCGGAACGGAATATCCTATACGTTCGCGCTTCCGTTGATATCCCAGGAAGAGTGGGTGAATACGATTGATGATATCGGTATGATGGCGTTTATTCAAGGCATTCCCATGGGCGATCAGTATTATAATAATTATGCACTTGGAGGCGGCAGACTCGTTAAAGCCCCGGTCTATTTCGGAGGGGTGGATAGCAGGGGACTCAAATATTATTATCGTGATGTCTGCCAATACAACTATCGCGTGGAAGAAGTGTTTCCGAGGGCCAAGGAGGCAGCGGCCGCCGGTTATCAGGAGAAAAGCTGTTCCAATCCCGGTGTCCCCTAATCCCTGAAAGTTATGGTTTCTGCCGGACTCCATGATGTGATACAATAAACTCTTGACTGTGTATATTTCGCTAAATTAACATGAAATAAGTTCATTTTATACAGACAGGAGTTACTATAGCCATGAGTTTATTGACTGTAGAGAACGTATCGCATAATTTCGGGGAACGTACTCTATTTAAGAATGTATCCTTTCGTTTGTTGGCAGGCGAACACGTTGGTTTGGTTGGAGCAAACGGCGTAGGCAAATCAACACTAATGAATATTTTGACCGGGCAGCTGTTGAAAGACAGCGGCAAGGTGGAGTGGACACCGAAAATCCGGTACGGATACCTGGATCAGCATACCAAGTTGACACCCGGCAAAACGGTTCGCGATGTACTGAAGGATGCCTTCCTGCCCCTGCTGGAGCTGGAAAAGGAAATGTTGGAGATCACCAATAAGATGAGTGATGCTTCTCCTGAAGAGTTGGAGCTGCTGCTCGAGCAAATGGGTGAAATTCAGGAGCAGCTGGATATTGGGGATTTCTACATGTTGGACGTAAAGGTTGAAGAGATGGCGAATGGTCTTGGGTTATCCGTCATTGGCCTGGATCGCGATGTTGCGACGTTAAGCGGGGGACAGCGTACCAAAGTATTGCTTGCGAAGCTTCTTCTGGAGAAGCCGAACGTACTGTTATTGGACGAGCCCACCAACTATCTGGATGTTGAGCATATTGAATGGCTCACTCAATATTTGAAGCAATACCCATATGCTTTCATTTTGATATCCCATGATACGGAATTTATGAACCAGGTGGTGGATGTGATCTATCATTTGGAATTTGCGAAGTTAACTCGCTATACAGCAAACTACGAGAAGTTCCTGGAAATGGCCGATATCAATAAGAACCAGCATATCGATGCTTACGAGAAGCAGCAGGAGTTCATCAAGAAACAGGAAGACTTCATTCAGCGGAACAAGGCCCGTTATTCCACCTCTGGCCGAGCGAAGAGCCGGGAGAAGCAGCTCGATCGTATGGAGCGGATTGACCGCCCGGAGGAAGCGGCTAAACCTGTGTTTAACTTCAAGGAATCCCGTGCCAGCGGTAAAACGGTATTCGAGGGAATAGACTTTGAGATCGGATACGATCGACCATTGCTCCCCAAAATGAATATCCTCATCGAGCGAGGAGAGAAAATTGCCATTGTAGGCTGTAATGGCGTAGGTAAATCAACGCTGCTGAAGACCATATTAGGCAAAATCCCGGCGCTCTCCGGGAAGACGTATCAAGGGGATTTCCTAGTGCCTGCTTATTTTGAGCAGGAAGTACGTCCAGGGAATATTACGCCGATTGATGATGTGTGGAACGAATTTTCACATTTGAACCAGCACGAGGTTCGTGCAGCGCTTGCACGCTGCGGACTCAAAAACGAGCATATTACCCGTCCAATGAAGGCACTGAGTGGCGGGGAGCAAGCCAAGGTCCGTCTGTGTAAACTTCTGATGCGCGAAAGCAACTGGATTCTGTTTGACGAACCGACCAATCACCTTGATGTTGTGGCTAAGGAGGAACTAAGACGTGCGTTGAAAGAATATAAAGGCACGATCCTGCTGGTTTCCCACGAACCTGAGTTTTACGAGGATTGGGTGACCAAGATCTGGAACGTCGAAGATTGGTCCAATCAGAATTCCTGATTATCAGAATCATAATCCTGCTCTCTGCCAGGATATATCAAATCTTAATAAGAATGAGTTTATTAGTTTCATAAGGAGGATGGGCAAATTGCTGCCTGTCCTCCTTTGGTATATCCGGCAAATGGGGCGTACGGAAATGGTTTATGGAGGAAGCGCATTTGTGATATGCTAGAAATAACCTGAAACGAACGGAGGAGATGCGGATGGAAGACATGGACCTATCCATCGGGGCATTATTATATGAAGGGGATTCGCATCCTTAGCCCCATGACCTGTGTAATTCCCTTCTGAAGGGAGTCGTATTAAATGAATTCGGAAAACAACTCAAATCAGGGAGAAGACGTCATACTCTCTCGCGAGAAGTTGGTAGTACGGCGTGGCCAGATTGTGTACCGACCATCCGGAGCCTGGACTCCGGCTGTACACTCTTTGTTGAGACACCTGAGGCAATCAGGGTTTACCTCGATACCGGAAATTATAGGCTCAGGATGTAATGAGAAAGACCAAGAGATGTTAAGTTATATCGAAGGCGAATTTGTTCATCCCGGACCATGGAGCGACGAAGGTATCGTCGAGGTAGGACAATTGTTGCGTCGGCTTCATGACGCTTCGGCTACATTTAATCCGCAACCCGGGATGGTCTGGAAACCGTGGTTCCTGCGGGAACTGGGTGATACCCGGGTGGTATACAGCCATGGTGATATGGCTCCTTGGAACATGGTTACCCGTGATGGGATGCCGATTGCACTAATTGACTGGGAATACGCCGGACCTGTACATCCACTTGTTGAACTAGCCCGCGTATGTTGGCTCTTTCCTCAGCTGCATGATGATGATGTAGCTGAACGGGTTGGTTTGCCAAACGCAGAGGTTCGTGCAAGGCAGCTCCGTCTATTGGTTGACGCATATGGCGTCGATCCAGCTAGTAGGGCTGCCCTCTTTGATTTGATCGTGGAGGTGGTCGTTCGGGAAACGGCAGAGGAAGCGATTGAGCTGCAGGTCACGCCGGAAACGGAAGGCGTTCTGTGGGGATTGGCCTGGAGGGCGCGGAGTGCGGCCTGGATTCTGCGTCATCGCGCTATACTGGAGAAGGCGTTGAATACTAGGTTGTATTAGGTTGAAATAGTTAAACAGCCCATCCTCTTCGTGGGATGGGTATTTTTAATCATGGGTCGTCGTCTAAAAACTTCATGAAGTCTTCTTTTATTTAGAAGATTTGCAGTTATTGATCGGAGGAAAATTCATGTCTGGTTTAAGCGATAACAGGGAGGAAGTAAATCGTACGGTGCCTCTCTTCATGGCCGCCTCGGAGTCCACGGACCGCGGTGTAACAGTTCATATGGAACGAGAGGATCGGTATTCTAGGCAAGAGCGGTTTACGCCATTTGGAAAAGAAGGCCAGCTTCGCCTCCGGGACAGTCACGTGCTTGTTCTTGGAGCTGGTGCGCTGGGAAGCGCCGTAGCGGAAACTTTGGTTCGCGCAGGTGTCGGGCATGTAACTATCGTGGATCGGGATTACGTGGAATGGAGCAATCTGCAGCGTCAGCAGCTGTTTACCGAACAGGACGCGATCGATCGATTGCCGAAGGCCGTAGCAGCGGCCAAGCGGTTATCCGAAATTAATTCAGACGGTATCGTGGATGGTATCGTTATGGATGTACGTGCGCAGGAACTGGCGGTACTCTGTCAAGGCGTTGATTTAATGATGGACGCTACCGATAATTTCGGAACCCGGCTGATCCTGAACGATATCGGATATAAGCATGGAATCCCGTGGATATACGGAGGCTGCGTCGGAAGCTCCGGAATGAGTTACACATTCTTGCCGGGAGAGACGCCATGCTTGAACTGTTTGCTAGGAACGATTCCCTTGGGCGGTGACACCTGCGACATTAACGGAATTCTTCCTCAAGCGGTACAGATGGTCGCTGCTCATCAAACGATGGAAGCGATGAAGCTTTTATCGGGACACCGACATGTTCTTAGAAAAAAGATGCTGTCATTCGACTTATGGCGTAATGAACGGGTGGAGTTTGGCGTAGACCGAGCGAAGCAATCAGACTGCCCCACATGCGGTGAGCATCCGAAATATCCTTATTTGACGGCTGAACTTGCTGATAAAAGCGAAGTGTTGTGCGGTAGGGATACGGTACAGATCAGGCCTGCCAGCCCCATGCAGCTTCAGCTGGATGAAATGGCCGATCGATTGAACAGGCTTCATCAAGGAAAAGCAACCGTAACGCCGTATATGATCATCTATCAGGTGACTCCGCATCGTCTGGTTATATTCCGGGACGGGAGAACCCTGGTACATGGCACATCGGATATCGCTAAGGCCAGGTCGCTGTATAATCAATACGTTGGTGGTTAATCTGCGACAACTTGCGTTACTAATCTATATATCCGTCAGTTACAAAAGGAGGAGTCGCAAAAGACTCCTCCTTTTGATGTATAAGCCGGATTATTGCACGATCAATTGAAAACCGTTCTGAATGAAAAACCGATCCGGATGAGCGATATTTTGCGTTGTCAGATTGTTAAATGTTGCCGACCCATTGCCCGTATAGGTGTAAATCGCCGCACCAGGATGAGGATTCGAGAATCTTGAGGATGTAATCCCGTCAAGCCCTGTACCGTCAATATGGATGTTGTTAAATACGATGTTCTGAAAGCCGCCACCATAACCAAGCTGAACGGCACTGCGCTGGGTGTTCAAGATATCGATGTTGGTAAACGTGACATTGCGAATCGCATCATTCGATGCTTCCAGATCGATCGCGCCGCGCTCGCCATCGTACAGGTCTTTACTGGTTCCACTCCCCATGATCGTTGTATCGGAGAACAGAATGCCGGTATTGTTTTGGAAATGGTACCCCGGGAACACGGTATTCATTCGAATACCAGATCCGCCTACGGTGTCAACAATCAGGTTGTGAGTAGCCTTATGACCACTTCCCCCAAAGAATGCAATGGCTGCCGCACGCCAATTATTTTCGATGGTATTATACGAGAAGGTGTTGTTAACGCCCGCAGGTGCGCCATTGACGTTACTCGTCCATACGGCGAGACCATCGTCTCCGTTATTTCGAATGCTGCTGTTACGAACAGTTGAATGGCTGGTTCCTTGGGCAAAATTGACCCCATCCGCCAGATTATTGCGGATCCGGCTGTTTTCAATGATTAGACCCTCCGCGATAATGGCTGGGGTATGCGCATAATCGCCTACCCAGAAGCCGCACTCAAAATGCTCGACCCACACATTGTGTATTTTGGAGTTGGTGCCGAAATTATCCATAAATCCCTTGTAGATTGCATTTTGATTATAACGTGACCGCAGATTTGAGTTGAGGTAGATATGGCTGAAGTCAAGCTGGCCCGTGATCCGAAGTGAAATCCCGCCAGAAGCGGCGTTCGGGTTGGTAAATTGAATGTTTGTATGCCAGATGCCTGCGCCCATAATCTTGATGTCATCCATCATATTCCCAACCGAACCGATCTTCCACATGTTGCCCAGATGGAATGTCCCTTCAGGAATGTATAAGGTTTTGCCGGTTGAAGCGGCAGCCTGCACAGCAGCTTCAAACGCCGGTAGGTCATCTTGGCCATCGTTTGGCGCTGCACCGAAATCCGTTACGGATACCGAGTTGGCCGGGCGGGCGATAGCCGTCGGTACCGGCTCGATTTCGATAAAATCAACGCCATATTCCAGGTTATCGGCATTGGACTTTTGAATCCGAATTTTGTCTCCCGGCTGGAGCGGCGTATCCATCTTCCAGTGTACTTCATCGAACCGGAAGAGAGGGCGTCCTCCCCCAGGCTCATCTGCAGGATGATCGCTGGAGAAATACTGCCAGCTGTAGTAGGAAGTCAATGGAACGGTTTTTTTCTTTGTGCCATTTACATACACGTCGAGTGAGCCAGTCAATCCCATGCCGTCGGGTGAGTCCGGCATCGTATAACGCATGGTTACGCCGGCCCCGCCTTCACCTGGCCGAACCGTCCATTCCAGATTGGACCCGTTGGAAGGAAGTGCTACATAACGTTGGCCGGATGCTTCCGATGCTGTGAGCGCTTGATCGAAAGTCGGTGCCGTCTTCAGCAGAGCCCCGCCGCTGCGTAATGCATCATCCGTATCGTATCGGGTATATGGCATGCTGGCGCCACGGGAGGAATATACCGTGAGATTGGCCTGGCTGACGTTGTTCTCCCGTTTGACGGGTACTTCGTTTGCATCGGGTGCCACGGTGGTTGTTAACGTGTAGCTGCCATTTTCCGCTGTCCATGTGCCCGGAATATGGACAGCGGCGGAGGAACCTGCAGCAAGCGCGCCATCATAACCACCGGTGAAGGTTTGAATCGTTGAACCGGCGGGATTTTTCAGAGCGACGGAAATCGCGTGGGATCCGCTTGCCGTGGCTTTGTTGCCATGGTTCTTAAGATTAACGGTAAAGGCTACTGCATTCCCTGCGACAGGAGTGGCGGGTGACCATTGCACGGTTCCTATCAAATCAGAGCTTTCAACGCTACCAATAACCAGAGGGGTTGTATGCGAATAGCTGTTGTTTTCGTTATTCTGTTCCATGATTTCATTATCCTCATCGACCTTCGCACTGACGGAATAGGATCCAGCCGCTTTGGTTCCGGCTTGTAATGTTACCGTGGTGGATGCTCCTGCCGCAAGCGGACCTACCGGGGAGGAGCCTGCTTTAGCGCCATTCAGGTAAAAATTGACCGTCGTAGCCCCAGCTTCCACGTTCCCAATGTTTTTAACTGTAGTACTCAGTGTAATGTCATCGTTTTCAATCGGAGAAGAAGGAGTCCAGGACATATCCGTAATGGTCAGGTCCGGATTCTCGCCGGCTGTGCCGTACACTTCGAATTCCGCAATCTGCCCGGCCGGTGCGCCGGAATTGGACGTTATGTTCAATTGTAGGCGTTTAACGGTTGCCGTTACGGGAATCGTCACAAAGTTGCCGGACGCGGGATTGAACGCATATGACTGTGGCGATACCAAATTACTGAAATTCGTTGTGCTCTGGTCATGCCCGAGCACTTGTATGGTTTGGGTGCGCGAACTCCACGCCTGAGACGGATTGAGCTTCAGTACGATGGTGGTGATATCGTGATCGGTTCCCAAGTCGAGCGTCAGGGTGCTTGGATTGCTTCCGCCTTCCCAGTAGGTTTGGATGTCGTTGTCGTTAGCATGGGTTGCTGCATACGTGAAGGTGCTTGAGGAGGCTGTAATCGGTTTGCCGCTCGCGATGTTGTTACCCGTCGGAGGTGTTGGCGGGGAGACCGATGGTCCATAAATTTCAAACTCCGACAGCTGTGCTGCCGGCCAAGTCGTATTGCTGGTTACGGTCAGGCGAACATATCGCGTGCTTGCTTCGTCAAAATGGATAGTCACCGAGTTTCCTGCTGTAGACGGGTTGAATTCATAGTCGGCCGAGTCCACCATATTTGAGAATGTGGAACCGTTCGAGCTGCCCTGCACGGTTAGCGTTTGTGTCCGTGACTCCCAGGTGGCAGGAAGTTTAAGGACGATCCGGTTGATGCTGGTGTCAGCACCGAGATCGACTTGAATCCACTGCGGGAATGCATGATTCGTGCTTTCCCAGTATGAGCCCTGATTGCCATCGTTAACGTTAGCCGGCCCATAGGTTTGGGATTGACCACTTGCTGTTACAGCTTTGCCAAGCGAGAGGTTGGTTTCGCCTGCGGCTGAAACCGGTGCGGGCGGCCCTGCAGCCGTGCATACGATAGAAATCAGCATAGCCATGACAAGAGGCCATACCACGAGTTTGTTGCGCATGTTATTTTCCTCCTCCAAAGTGTGTTCACACCATACTTTCCTTTCCGATTGAACAAGCGGAATTTTGAAGATATCCCCCTTTCCTAATCCTTTATCCCATTATAAAAATAGCGTCGCATCGGAGATAAGATGTAATTCTACGGAAATCGTATGTGATCCCAGCATCTTTTCGAGTGAAAACAGGATGAATCAGACATACTTACATTATTAAGCGTTGAAAGCGGGGGGGAACCCGTGGAGAAAGTAATTTTGATCGCGGCAGACAATCAAGATCGGGTCCAGACCGTTATGGAGCTTTTAGAACAAGCGGGTTATAAGGTTAAACATGCCATGAATTATTCGGAGGTAGTCGCCGTTTTGCAGCGCTCAGGCGCAGACCTGCTGCTTATCGACAGCAGATTGCCGGGCATGAGCGAATTCAATCTCGTGGAGCGGTTGACAGGCAAAAGGGAACAGGTCCCGATCATCGTCATCGGAAATGACGGTTCTGATGAAGCCATTCAGGCATTGGAGGCAGGTGCCCATGACTATATCCCTAATGACAGAGATACAAGGGAGCTTTTGGCGCGTATTGCCAATTTTCTGAAACTATTTCAGACGGGTCGCATGGAACAGGAGGAAGTCATCCGAATCGGGGATCTGGTGATTGATCCTCTGAGCCGGAATGTATCCCGAGCAGAGGAAGTAATCGAGCTGACTCATCGCGAATATGATCTGCTGCTGTTTTTGGCTAGAAGGCAGGGCCAGGTATGCACGCGTGAGGATATATTAAAACAGGTATGGGATTACGATTTTCATACGGGCACCAACGTGGTAGATGTCTATATTCTTCATTTGAGAGAGAAAATCGATAGAGGGCGCAAACAAAAGCTGCTGCGTACGATTCGGGGGACCGGATATAAACTGCTATCGCAGGAAGAAATCAATGCTGCAAGCAAAAAAGACCGCCTTCCGTGAGGAAGACGGTCTTTGATATAATTCCATAGTAACAATGGAGTGATTAAACTACAGTACGCGACGAGCTTTCAGGTAAGTTTTGCTCCAGTTGCCGGACAGGCTGGAGATTGTTACGCCAGGCTTGCCGTAAGTGTGCAAAATTTTGTTGTTACCCATATATACGGCAACGTGAGTCACGTTTCGGCCATTTGCACGGCTTCCGCTCGAGAAGAATACCAAATCGCCGGCTTTCAGGTTCGATTTCGATACCGCTTTACCCACTTTGGATTGTGCAGCAGATGTACGAGGCAGATTCACACCGTATTTTTTGAAGATATGCTTCATAAAGGAAGAGCAATCAAATACTCTTGTAGTGGATGTGGATGCTCCGAATTTATAAGGTGTTCCCATATATTGTTTACCGAAGTTAACGACTCGAGTTCCTGTGCTTACCGATGCTGCTTCTACAGGAGCCGGTGGTGCAACAGTAAGAACTGCTCCTACACCCAAAGTTGCGCTCAAGCTGATTACTACGGCCTTCTTAATCCAATGCTGTCGATTCATGTTGTTATTACCTCCAAGCAGTTTTGTTTTTTGCGATGAACCGAGTATATCAGATTTGAAACCGACTATATTTTGGTTAATCGGCGCAAACCCTTGGGCCGCATGAAATGAAAGCGGATTATTAAAATATGATTAAAAGTTACAAAATATTAAGAAATGGGTACGGACGATGAGTTGAAAACGAGAAAAAACCCTTGATACACAAGGGTTTTTAACGATGAATTTGATTGTTAACATGACCGTATCAAAGATGACAAAATAGTAACGATTAGTGATCCTTGCTTTGAATAATGAGCAGTAGACCGCCTTCGATCCGGACCGTCCCTTTATCCTCGGCCAGCTTATTGCTAACTCCAAGAGACTGCCCCAATCGCAAAGTGGCATCGTGGAGCGGGTACTCGAATCCTTCGAGATGGATCCCGGTAACTTCCGTAGTCAACGGCAGGAGGGAGACATATGTAAACCCTTTGTTCTCGACAATGCAGCTGGAGCCTGTCAGGGTAATAAAATTGTTCTCATCTAATATAGAACAGGGGATATGATGCTGGAGCCCACGAATCAGCATGTGGATATTAGCCAGTGTGTGATCCAGGCGCGTGCCCGTAGCTCCCAGAATCATGATGGATTCGGGGGAATGCTCCAGTGCCAGTTCGAAGGCAAGCTCGGTGTCGGTTAAATTTTTATCGATGGGATCACAGTCAATCACCTTGCCGCTCATGGATCGTACTCGATCCATTTGGCCTGGCGAAATGGAGTCGAAATCTCCAACGGACAGGTCCGGTTTGATTCCATGTTCAATCAGGTAGAGGGCTCCGCGATCAGCCCCTATAATGAAGTCCCCGTTTTGAACCTCATCCAGGAATCGTGGTGACAACTCCCCACCTGTAAAGATCAGGACGCGAGTATGGTTCATATAAATTCCTCCTTTTTCGAGAGAATTGTCATTGTATTCTAGTATAGAGCAGTTTTCATGCTTGCACAATTTTAATAGGCACGGCTACAATGTAGTATGTAAATTGACGGGGGAGCGGGGGAACTGAATTTTGGACATGCATGTGTTTGACGTATTCAGTATCATTGGCACCATTGCGTTTGCCATGTCCGGAGCTTTTGTAGCTATGGAAGAGGAATACGATATTTTGGGGGTTGTGGTTCTGGGTCTAGTCACAGCCTTCGGCGGGGGTATTATAAGAAACGTACTCATCGGCGTGCCGGTTACCACCCTGTGGGGACAGGGCGATTTAATCATGCTCGCGATGATTTCGGTATTTGTAGCGTTTGTGCTGCCGCTCGGTTTGATCCAGCACTGGAAGAAAACGGAGGCTCTGTTCGATGCGATCGGATTATCTGCCTTTGCAATTCAAGGGGCTTTATATGCTACGCAAATGAATCACCCCATGAGCGCGGTGATTGTGGCTGCCGTGCTTACCGGAAGCGGCGGGGGGATGGTCCGTGATTTATTGGCTGGACGGAAACCGCTGGTGCTGCGTGATGAGATCTATGCGGTTTGGGCCATGATAGCAGGAGTCGCCATCGGCCTTGGTGTAGCCACCAAGACATGGGAACTGCTTACTTTGTTTGTTGTGGTGATCGTGTTCCGGATGCTGTCCGTGCTTTATAAATGGAGGTTGCCTAGAAGGTCGCTGCACGAGGGCCATCCTGCGGCAGCCAATGGAAAAAAAGTCAGTTCGGGATAATGGAAGGTAGGCAACGTCATTCATGAGTATGAAATTTTTCGTGAAATGACGATTAAGAATAGCGTGAAGGAGAGAGGACCATGGTATCCGTTTTGTTTGTATGTTTGGGCAATATTTGCCGATCGCCGATGGCGGAAGCGGTGCTGCGACATAAAATTGTACAGCGTGGACTGCAGGATAAGATAAGCGTGGATTCAGCCGGCACAGGAGATTGGCATATCGGAAACGTTCCCCATGAAGGAACCCGGAAGCTGCTGGACAGCTGGCAAATCAGCTACGAAGGTATGGTCGCTCGCAAAGTGGAAAGCCAGGACCTCGTCAAGTTCGATTACGTCATCGGCATGGATGATTCGAATGTGGCGAATTTGCGCAAGCTAGCGGGAGGCGACCATGCCGCGATTCTGAAGTTTATGGATTTGCTGCCGGATGAAAAGCTGCGCGAGGTGCCGGATCCGTATTTCACTGGAAATTTTGATGAAGTGTACCGTCTTATTGATGCGGGGTGTGACATCTTACTGGACAAAATCATGAAAGAAAAGCTATAATCGATTCGAACAAGCGGTGAGTCAACCGCTTTTTTGACGAAAATAATTGAAAGCGATACCAAGAAGAACGGGCTGCTGAACATAAAAGATGAACAATGCACATTCCATAAAAAATGCGCGGTTGTTCATCTTTTTTTGAAGTGAAGCAAAGGGCATATAGCTTGCGCTTACTTTGCTTCACGGGTATTCTTTTTTTGCCAACTGCTTTCAAGCGTAACGCGTAAGGTCCGGGTGGGACAGGCAAAGAATTTTGCTGTAACAGGTCATTTAAATAGCCAATGGATTTTGCCAATCAATCGATTAGCCCAGGAAGTACATAAGAGCAGCAGGGAGCTCTTTTTGCCAGAAGCCCCAAAGGTGGCGGCCGTCTTTTTCAAGATAAGATATTGTGGCACCCCGTTCTTCCAGCAATGCCTTTGTTGCACGATTCAATTCAACGAAGTTATAGACACCTGTATCGGTTGCATAGTTGTCTTCTTGCAAGCCTACAATCATATAGATGTCGAGCCAGGACAAATCCGGTTCTTCCCTGATCATATGCTGGGACTTCTCATAGAAGGCGCCGGACAAGCTGATGATTCGGGTGAAGAGATGCGGGTAACGCAAGGCCAGATGCACGGAGACACTTCCGCCAAGGGAGTCGCCGGCGAGTACTCTTTCGGCAGGCTCTTTGCGCACAGGATATTTTTGTTCTACGAAGGGAATAATCTCTTCGGCGAAGCAGGACAGATAAGCGTCGAAACGGTTGCCGAATGGCGCGTATTCCTCGGTGCGAACTTTGGTGTTCACTTCCACGCCTACAATGATAAACGGCTCCACGCCTTCTTCGAGAATGAGCTGATTGGCCCAAGTCGCAATGCGGCCAAAATTGAAAAATTCCTCTCCATCCTGACAGTAAACAACGGGATAGCTGAGAATTTCATTGTATCCGGGAGGAAGGTAAATGCGCAGCGTTCGATTCTCCTGCAGAAACTGGCTTTCAATTACTTCTTTTACGATGGTTCGCTTCAATAAACGTTCATTCGTCATCATTCGTCACCTTTTTCGGGTTAGTTTTTGAAATGCGGTAAACAATAAGTTAAAATTACCCTGACATGTTGAAGTTGGCTGCTGTTCTATGATGTTTGTCATACTGTTATAGTATTGTTCATTAACTGTTATACATACAAACGTTAAGAAATATGAAATTTTATCTGCTATTTCTTTGACGAATGGAGTAAAACAGGTGTATAATAATTCTATAACAGCGGAACTTGATATTCAAATATTTATTGAGGTGAAAAAAATGACCAAGGTTCCTTATGAAGTATATACCGAGGAAGTCGATACTCTATCTGTACTTTCCCCGGATGGCAAAATCGTAAACAAAGATCTTCTGCCTGAATTGTCAGACGATCAACTGAAAGAAATTATGTACCGTATGGTATTTACCCGCACTTGGGACGACCGTGCCGTAAATCTCGGCCGCCAAGGACGTCTCGGTTTCTATGCTCCTGTATCCGGTCAAGAAGCAACGATGGTAGGTAGCGAATTCGCGCTTGAAAAAGACGACTTTGTTTGCCCGGGCTACCGTGATATGCCGCAAATCGTATGGCATGGACTTCCGCTTTATCAAGCATTCCTCTATTCCCGCGGACATCAGCATGGCGGACAAATTCCGGAGGGTGTTAACGTATTGATGCCTCAGATTATCATTGGCGCGCAAATCTTGCATGCCATGGGTATCGCTATGGGTTACAAATTGAAGAAGCAAAAACAAGTGGTTATTACGTATACCGGTGACGGTGGCTCTTCCGAAGGCGACTTCTACGAAGGCTTGAACTATGCAGGCGTGTACAAACTGCCGGTCATCTTCTTCGTGCAAAACAACGGCTATGCAATCACAACTCCATTCTCCAAGCAGACTGCAGCATTGTCTATCGCACATAAAGCTGTAGCAGCCGGTATCAAGGGCGTTAAGGTTGACGGCATGGACGTTCTCGCGGTAATCAAAGCGGTTCGTGATGCTGCAGAACGCGGCCGCAACGGCGAAGGCGCAACGCTTATCGAAGCCGTGACATATCGTTTCCGTCCGCATTCCTTGTCTGACGACGCTACGAAATATCGTACGAAGGAAGAAGAGGGCGAGTGGAACGAGAAGGATCCGATCGCACGTCTTGCGAAGTACTTGGAAGCAAAAGGCCTCTGGACAGAGGAAGATACAGCTCGCGTGAAAGAAGAAGCGAAAGCGAAAGTCAACGAGCAAATTAAAAAAGCAGAACAAACGGAAAAAATGACGGTACCTGGTTTGATCGACAGCATGTTCGAGCAAACGCCGAAGCATCTGGAAGAGCAGAAAGCTGATTTCCAATAAAAATGACGGGCCGATGATTGTCAAAGGTTGATCCTGGATAATCATCCGGTTTTGTCATGGCTGCAACAGGTCTGTTTTTGAATAACGTTTTGACATCGATATATAGCCGCAAGGCATAACACTGGAATTTTAGTGAACTGTATTTCTTAAGGAGGAAATGAAGCAATGGCACAAATGAACATGAAAGAAGCGATTCGCGACGCCATGCGCGTTGAATTGAGCCGTGACCCTAACGTTGTCATCTTCGGTGAAGACGTGGGTAATGTCGGCGGTGTTTTCCGGGTAACGGAAGGCCTTCAAAAAGAATTCGGGGAAGAGCGCGTATTCGATACGCCGCTGGCTGAGTCCGCTATCGGCGGTTTGGCAGTAGGTCTCGGTATTCAAGGCTTCCGTCCGATCGCTGAAATTCAATTCGTTGGATTTATCTTTGAAGCTCTTGACCAAATCGTTGTTCAAGCAGCGCGTATGCGTTACCGTTCCGGTGGACGTTACAACGCCCCAATCGTATTCCGTACGCCATTCGGCGGCGGGGTTAAAGCGGCTGAGCTGCACACCGATGCACTCGAAGGTTTGATCACGCAAACCCCGGGTATTAAAGTTGTAGTACCTTCCAATCCTTATGATGCAAAAGGACTCATGATCGCAGCGATTCGCGATAATGATCCTGTGTTCTTTATGGAGCACTTGAACCTGTATCATGCGTTCCGCGCTGAAGTTCCTGAAGGTGATTACACCGTCGAGCTTGGCAAAGCTAACGTGGTTCGCGAAGGAACCGACGTTACGATTATCGCTTACGGCCTGATGGTTCATACCGCAACGAAAGCGGCGGACGAACTTGAGAAGAACGGAATCAAAGCGGAAATCATCGACTTGCGCACCATTTCTCCAATCGACATCGATACCGTGCTTGCTTCGGTTAAGAAAACCAACCGTGCCATCGTGGTTCAAGAAGCGCAAAAATCTGCCGGCGTAGCCGCAGAAGTTATCGCTCAAATCAACGAGAAAGCGATTCTGCACTTGGAAGCTCCAGTGCTTCGAGTGACTCCGCCGGACACTGTGTATCCATTCGCGCAAATCGAGGACACTTGGTTGCCTACTCCGGCACGTATCGTGGATGCCGTCAATAAAGTATTGAATTTCTAATAGCAGCAATTTCTAGGGAGGTTTTTCAGTTGGCAAAATTTGAATATCGTTTTCCAGAGCTGGGTGAAGGTCTGCATGAAGGTGAAATCATCAAAATGCATATCAAGCCGGGCGACAAAGTAACAGACGACGACATCATCATGGAAGTACAGAACGACAAGGCAGTCGTAGAAGTTCCTTGTCCCGTGAACGGTACGGTTCAAGAAGTTTTTGCCAAGGATGGTCAAGTGTGCCGTGTCGGTGAAGTGGTTGCTATCATCGATGCTGAAGGCGACATTCCTGAGCAGGAAGCTCCTGCTGAAGAGCAATCGGCGCAAGAAGCTGACGCAGCGAAAGGCAGCGCGGATACAACTTCTTCCCCGGCTCAAGATGCTCCGGCTGACGCTAAACAAGGTGGAAACGGTGGAGCAGCAGCACCAGCAGCACCTAACCGTGAAGTTCTGGCTACGCCAAGCGTGCGTAAATTCGCTCGCGAGCAAGGAGTAGACATTGCACAAGTGCAGGGCTCAGGCAACAACGGTAAAGTGACTCGCGAAGATGTTGAAGCCTTCAAAAACGGTGGAGGCCAAGCAGCAGCAGCTCCAGCGCAAGAAGCAGCTTCCGAAGCAAAAGCAGCTCCTGCAGCATCCGCAGCGGTGGATACTCGTGCAGAAGAAGAGCGCGTACCATTCAAAGGCATCCGTAAAGCGATCTCGAATGCCATGGTTAAATCGGCTTACACAGCTCCTCACGTTACGATCATGGACGAAGTTGACGTAACCGAGCTGGTAGCGTTCCGTACCCGCATGAAACCGATCGCGGAGAAAAAAGGCACGAAAGTTACGTATCTGCCGTTCATCGTTAAAGCACTCGTTGCGGCTATCCGTCAATTCCCTGCTTTGAATGCAATGATCGACGAAGAAGCGAACGAAATCGTGTACAAAAAATACTACAACATCGGTATCGCTACAGATACAGACAACGGTCTGATCGTACCGGTTATCAAAGATGCGGATCGTAAGAGCATCTGGATGATCGCTGACAGCATCCGTGACCTGGCTGCTCGCGGTCGTGAAGGCAAATTGTCCCCTAACGAAATGAAGGGCAGCACGATTTCCATCACGAACATCGGATCCGCAGGCGGTATGTTCTTTACGCCAATCATCAACTTCCCAGAGGTTGCTATTCTCGGTACCGGCCGCATCAGCGAAAAAGCGGTTGTCAAGAACGGCGAGATTGTAGCAGCACCTGTTATGGCATTGTCCTTGAGCTTTGACCACCGTATCATCGACGGCGCAACGGCTCAAAACTTTATGAACTATATTAAACAACTGCTCGCTAACCCTGAGCTGCTTGTTATGGAGGTGTAACTAATGGTAGTTGGAGATGCTTCTTTAGATATTGATACTCTAGTCATTGGTGCTGGTCCTGGTGGATATGTGGCGGCGATTCGTGCCGCCCAACTGGGTCAAAAGGTTCTGATCGTTGATAAATCGGAACTCGGCGGTGTTTGCTTGAACCGTGGTTGTATTCCTTCCAAAGCTTTGATCGCTGCAGCTCATCAGTTTGAATCCGCTAAGCATGCCGATGCCTTCGGTATTTCCGTGGAGAACGTAACCGTTGATTTTGCAAAAACGCAGGAATTCAAAAACGGCGTTGTCAAAAAAATGACTGGCGGCGTTGCCGGTTTGCTGAAAGGCAACAAAGTGGAAGTTTTCAACGGCGAGTGTATGTTCATCAACGAAAACGAAGCGCGTGTATTCAATGATCATGAATCTCCGCGTTACCGCTTCAAGAACTGCATTATTGCTACAGGTTCCCGCCCAATCGAACTGAAGCCATTCCCGTTTGGCGGACGCATCTTGTCTTCTACCGAAGCATTGAACCTGCCTGAGGTACCGAAAAGCATGATCGTAATCGGTGGCGGCTACATCGGTGCCGAGCTTGGTCAAATGTACTCCAAATTCGGTTCCAAAGTAACGATCATCGAAGGTCTGGACAGCGTTCTGGCTGGCTTTGACAAAGACATGACAAGCCTCGTTACGAAAAACATGAAGAAAACCGGTATCGAAATTATCACAGGTGCTAAAGCTGAAAGTGCTGAGCAAAACGATAAAGAAGTTACCGTGAAATACTCCGTGAATGGCGAAACCAAAGAAGTAACAGCAGATTACCTGCTGGTTACAGTTGGCCGTCGTCCCAACACGGACGGAGAGCTCGGTCTGGACCTGATCGGCCTCGATATGGATGAGCGCGGATTCGTGAAAGTTGACCATCAAGGACGCACCAGCATTCCTCATATCTTCGCAATCGGGGATATCGTGTCCGGTCTGGCGCTTGCACACAAAGCTTCCTATGAAGGTAAAGTGGCTGCTGAGGCCATTTCCGGGATGCCTTCCGTTGTGGATTACAAATGTATTCCAGCGGTTGTGTTTACAGATCCAGAATGCTCCAGCGTAGGTTACACCGAAGCTCAAGCGAAGGAAAAAGGCCATAAAGTGAAAGCTGGCAAATTCCCTTACGCTGGTAACGGACGTTCCGTATCCTTGAACCATCCGGAAGGCTTCGTGAAGATCGTGGCTGAAGAAGGAACAGGACTTATTCTTGGAGCGCAAATCGTAGGTCTGGAAGCTTCCAACCTGATTGCAGAGCTCGGTCTTGCGATTGAGATGGGCGCTACGCTTGAAGATGTAGCCTTGACCATCCATGCGCATCCGACGCTTGGCGAAATCGTAATGGAAGCTGCGGAATTGGTTATGGGTCATCCGATCCACATCATTGCCCGTTAATCCAAGACGTATTTTTCGAGTCATTATATATTCGGCCAGGAGGCAGAGAACGCGCAGGCGGTTTCTGCCTCCTGTTTTTTTGCATCCCAAACATTCCACGAACATGATAGACTGTTGATATGAGATTCTAGTGAGGTGACTATACATGAAACAATATTTGGAGCTGCTGCAAGACATACTTGATCATGGAGTAGAGAAAGGGGACCGCACGGGAACGGGAACGTTATCCGTATTTGGAAGACAACTGCGTTTTGACCTTGCCAAAGGTTTCCCTCTGATGACAACCAAGCGGATTCACCTGAAATCGGTAATACATGAGCTTCTGTGGTTCTTAAGCGGGGAAACAAACATCCGGTATCTAAAAGAAAACGGCGTGCGGATATGGGACGAATGGGCGGATGAGAACGGTGATTTGGGGCCGGTTTACGGCTCGCAGTGGCGAGCCTGGGAAACGCCGGATGGACGCCATATCGACCAGATTGCCAATGTCATCGATTCGATTAAAAACAATCCTGACTCCCGGCGGCATATCGTCAGTGCCTGGAACGTGGCAGAGATCGATAACATGAAGCTGCCTCCATGCCATTTTGTATTCCAGTTCTACGTGGCGGGCGGGAAACTCTCCTGTATGCTTACTATGCGTTCTGTGGACAGTTTCCTCGGACTGCCGTTCAACATCGCGAGTTATGCGCTGCTTACCCATATGGTTGCCCAGCAGTGCGGCCTGGAGCCAGGTGAATTCATCTGGTCCGGGGGCGATGTGCATATCTATTCCAATCATATGGAACAGGTCAAAACGCAGCTTGAACGCGAGCCTTATGAGCTGCCGAAGCTGGTCATCAAGCGCAAGCCGGAGAGCATCTTTGATTATACATTCGAAGACTTTGAATTCGAGGGTTACCAGTATCATCCAACCATTAAAGCGACCGTAGCTGTGTAAATAAAAAGTTGTGAGTCATATTCGGTAAAATCCATTCGTACAAGGAAGGAGTGAGTGTGCAATGATATCCATGATATGGGCAATGGGCAAGGATCAAGTAATTGGGCTGAACGGTACGATGCCTTGGCGTTTGCCGCGGGATATGGCCTACTTCAGGGAGAAAACCCTGCATAAAACCATTCTGATGGGGCGCAAGACTTGGGATTCCTTTGGCAGCAAACCGCTGCCTCACCGAAAGAACATCGTGCTCACGAGAGACAAAAGTTTCGCGCTGTCGGACGATCAGGGCATCGTGATCCATGATATGGATGAAGCCCTTCCCTATGCGGAGAACGAAGAGCTGATGGTCATTGGCGGATCGCAGATTTATGATTTGATGCTTCCGAAAGCGGATCGACTGTACTGTACGTTTATTGATGAGACTTTTGAAGGGGATACGTTCTTCCCCGAAGTGAACTGGGATGAATGGGAAATTATCGAAGAAATTCCCGGCATAACGGACGAGAAAAATCCGTATGCCTACCGGTTTGTTACGTTTGAACGAAAATAAAGAGCTTGATGGTGAGCTTTCAAGGGATAGACATACCCTAATCCATTCATGTTGACAACGCTTTGATAGTAGGATAATACAAATGATCATGCATATAGTCCATTTAACAGGTGAAAAGCGAAATGCTACTATATTTTTAATGTTTATACAAATCGCTGCTTAAATAGCCGCTAATCGTGGGGGTTCAAGCTCTGATAAAAAATTTTTTAGCATAAATAGAAAAAATAAATCAGACTGAAACCTGTTTCTTGGGTCATCTGAAGATCGATGTCGGATGATTTATGATATGATAAATTGTACATGGTAACCAGCATGGATAGAACGGATGGGGGTAAAAGCAGTATGTCTACACCAACAGGATTTATGGAATATCAGCGCCAGCTTCCGGCAGACCGGAGCCCGGCAGAACGAGTTAAAGACTGGGAAGAGTTTCATAAACATTTAGAAGAAGAAGAGCTCCAGACCCAGGGAGCACGCTGCATGGACTGCGGTACGCCATACTGCCATACAGGAATCGATATGCTCGGCGGCACTTCGGGCTGCCCGATTCACAATCTGATTCCGGAATGGAACAATCTTGTATATCGGGGCTTATGGAGAGAAGCTTTGGAGCGTCTCCACAAAACAAACAACTTCCCTGAGTTTACCGGACGCGTATGTCCTGCCCCTTGTGAGGGTTCCTGTACCGTCGGTTTGATCGGGGAGCCGGTTACGATTAAATCCATCGAGCAAGCGATCATCGACAAGGGCTTTGAAGAAGGCTGGGTTGTTCCCGAGCCGCCTGAGAAGCGCACGGGACGTCGCGTAGCCGTTGTCGGTTCCGGTCCGGCAGGGCTGGCTGCAGCTGCTCAACTGAACAAAGCAGGCCATTCCGTAACCGTCTATGAACGTGCCGACCGGATCGGCGGCCTGTTGACTTACGGGATTCCATCCATGAAGCTGGACAAGGGTATTGTTCAGCGCCGTGTAGATCTGCTCGCGGCTGAAGGCGTCGAATTCGTTGTCAGCACCGAGATCGGCAAGGACATTCCCGCCAAGCAGCTGATGGAAGACTATGATGCCGTTGTCCTGTGCGGCGGTGCTACAAAGCCGCGTGAATTCAATATTGAGGGCAGTGACCTCAAGGGCATTCACTATGCAATGGATTATTTGAACGGAACCATCAAGAGTCTGCTGGATTCCGGTCTTGAAGACGGCAACTACTTGTCGGCAAAAGATAAAGACGTCATTGTCATCGGCGGCGGCGACACCGGCTCCGACTGCGTCGCTACAGCGCTCCGTCACGGCTGCAGCAGCGTCACCCAGTTCGGTACGCATAAACAGGCTCCGCTGCAGCGTGACCCCATTGCAAACCCTTGGCCGCAGTTCCCGAATGTGTACACGCTCGATTACGCACATGAGGAAGCGAAAGCACTGTTTGGCAACGATCCACGCGAATTCTCCATTATGACGACGAAATTTGTCGGGGATGAAGAGGGCAATCTGAAAGAACTTCATACCGTTCAAATCGAGCGTATTGTAGATGAAACCGGCCGTAAAGTGTATCAACCGATTCCGGGTACGGAAAAAGTATTTCCTGCTCAAATGGCGTTCATCGCTATCGGTTTTGATGGACCGGAGCATACGCTGGTCGAGCAGCTTGGACTTGAAACGGATCGCCGTTCCAATGTAAAAGCGCCGTACGGCAAATATACGACCAATGTGGATAAAGTATTTGCCGCCGGAGATATGCGCCGCGGACAAAGCCTCGTGGTATGGGCCATCAACGAAGGCCGTGAGGTGGCGCGCGAGGTAGACAAATATTTAATGGGTGCGACCGTACTGGTTTAATCCTTCTCCTAAATATGCTATCATACTAATAGTAGTTAAAAGGACTTCGCGAGAGCGAAGTCCTTTTTGGAGTTAGCCACCGCGACATGGTTACTCATCGGGGAGGAGAATGTCATTTGAAAACGTTGGTCATTGCCGAAAAGCCGGATATGGGACGGAACATCGCTGCGGTCATCGAGCCGCGGGCCAAGAATAACCGTACATATCTTGAAGGTGAGCAATATATCATAACTTGGGCTATCGGACATCTGGTTGGGCTAGCGGAGCCGGATGCATATGATCCGAAGTACAAACGCTGGAATTTACGGGACCTGCCCATCATTCCGGAGCAATTCAAAATCATCCCGAATCCGAAAACCAAGGATCAGCTGAAGGTCATTGGAGAGGTCGCCAAGCGCTGCAGCCATATCGTAAACGCATGTGATGCGGGGCGAGAAGGACAATATATTTTCGCTCTGATCCAACAGCAATTAAAATTGAAACAGCCTGTAAAAAGACTATGGATTTCGGATTTAACGGCGGAAAGCATCGCCCGTGGCTTCGCGGAGCTGAAGGATGGGGTTGAATTCGAGAATTTAACGCAAGCTGCGCGCGCACGCAGTGAAGCCGATTGGTTGATCGGCATGAATGCGTCGCGTGCCTTTACAACCCGTCATCAGACATTACTATCGGTTGGGCGGGTCCAGACGCCGGTTCTGGCTCTAATCTATGATCGACAGAAGGAAATCGAAGCCTTCGAATCGCAAACGTTTTACGATGTGAAGGCCGTGTTTAAACAAGAGCAGCTGGAGTATAACGGAACATGGCAGGGAGAGCGGCTGACATCACAGGAGAAAGCAGAGGCGATTGCATCTAAGGTTCATGGGAAGAATGGGGTTATCACCAAATATGAGGTCAAAGAAACGAAAGAATATCCGTTCAAATTGTATGATTTGACCCTTCTTCAACGTGAAGCCAATGCCAAATACGGATACTCTGCCAAAAAAACGCTGGATCTTGCGCAAGCGTTGTATGAGCGTCATAAGGTGATCTCATATCCGCGTACCAACTCCAATTATGTGAATGAACAGAATATCGAAGGCATGCACAAGGCACTTCATATGTTGAAATCAACCTCCTATGCTTCGATGGCTGAAGGAGCAGATCCTAGCCGGGTGCACATTAACAATAAAGCGGTATGTAATCCGCAGCGGGTGGAGGATCACCATGCCATCTTGCCGACGTTGAAGCGTCCGGGCACACTCAGCAAGGAAGAGCAGCATATTTACGATCTGGTCATCATCCGGTTCTTGTCGCATTTCTACCCGCCGGCGATGTATAAGCAGCATACGGTGCTCACCGAGGTAGAGGGGGAAACGTTCAAGACGGGAATCAAGGAACTGCTATCGCTTGGCTGGAAGGTGCTGATTGTCCAGGACAAAGAGCAGAAGAAAGCCAAATCTTCCAAGAAGGGGAAAGAGGACGAGGAAGAGGAGACCCAGGAATGGAACGACCGTTCCTTTGATCTGTTTCCCGATAAGCCGGTACATTGCAAAAAATCCGAAGTGAAAGAAAAGGCAACCCAACCGCCCAAGAGTTATACGGAAGGAACCTTGCTGAAGGCGATGGAGAGTGCCGGAAAATCCATTGAGGATGAAGCTCTTCGGGATGCGATGAAAGACAGCGGGCTGGGAACGCCGGCAACCCGGGCAGCGACCATCGAGCGCTTGAAGAAGGTCGGATATATTACGATGCAGGGCAAAAGAATCACCGTTACCCAAAAAGGAAGGACGGCGGTGGAGTTGATCCGGCATGCAGGCGTAGAATTACTCGCTTCGCCTGAGATGACGGGTCAATGGGAACGTCGCCTTCACCAAATATCCAAGGGCGAGGCTTCCGCAGACGTGTTCATGCAAAACGTGCAGAAGTTTACCATTTCGATCATCAATAAGGTATCCTCGCAGCGACCGGCGCCTTCGTCATTATTCGGCGGGGATGAGGACAAGTCCAAAGGCAGAGGGAAGCGAAGTGCGGGAAAAGCTGCCGCAACCTCGCGTGACAAGGAAAAGGGGGCGGCTAAGCGGACTCCGAAATCAGATGCCTCTACTTCAAGCGAAGCGTCGTCCGTACGCTCTTCGTTAGGCCGATGCCCTAGACCCGGATGTGAAGGGCATATTATTGAAGGTCGCAAAGGTTATGGCTGCGCCAATTTCAAAACCGGCTGCAGTTATGTCATCTGGAAGGAATTTGCCGGTAAACAAGTTTCGCATGCGATGCTGAAATCCTTGCTGCTTCAAGGCAAGACCCAGGTATTATCCTTTAAAAACGAGGACGGCAGCACGTATAAAGGCAGGATTGTCCTAGCTGTTGAAGGGAACGGAAAGCTTGCTGTTCAGGCAGAGGACTCGAGTGAAGCCGTGAAATCGTGAGACGGCACAGTGTTAAATAAAAAACCGAGCCCATCAGGGAGTTGCTCCTTGATTTCGGCTCGGTTTATTTTGATTAATCCAAATGCTCTTCAATAACCTCGGGCACTTCGGTCAGCGCCGAAACGGTATATAACACATTATGCGGCTCTTGCTTCAGCTCGACCAGGTTATACTGCCATTCGCGCTGTTGTTTGATATAGATGCTGTTGATGCCAGCCGTCAGCGCCGGAATGACATCCGTGCGAAGCGAGTTGCCGATCATCCACGTATCGGAACGGGAGAATGTCCCCATCGTGAGGATTTCTTCCAATGCCGAAATGTTTTTATGCTGGCGAATGTAGATACGGTCTTTGAAGTAATCGGCCAGCTTCATCTGTTCGATTTTACGTTTCTGAATTCTGGTCTCGCCCCCTGTATAGAGGTGGAGGCAATGTCCATCCTCCTGAAGCTTCTCGAGCGTCTCGACCATGCCGGGGTAGGCTTCGATTTCCTGCTCATACACACTGAGTCCTAACTCGTAGAGAAGCTTCTCTTCCTTGCGCGAGCTTTCTCTTCCGTGAATGCGGCCGAAATAATGATACGTATCGATAAGGGACTGGGGAAAGTTCGCACTTGCAAATCCCAGCTTATCGATGCCGGCTACGTCGATCTCCATTTGCTTGGTCCGGACTTCTTCAGTAGTCAAGCCAACATGTTGAAACCATTCGGTCATCCACTCGAAATAATCACCGAGGATCAGATTGAAATATTTGTTGCAATGTACTAATGTGTCATCCATGTCGAAGATAATATGCTGCGATGTTTTACTCATGGTTCACTCCTTCTTGCTATGAAAGTCGAATGTAAGTCTCCAGGAACATCTGAAGCTCGGCAGCCCCATCCGGCCGCAGGCTGAATCTTTCGTTATTCTCGGACTTCAGATGGGAGCGCAGCAAGCCTGCCGCCCTCAATATCATCAAGTGGTGCATCAATTCCTCATAAGGCTGACCCAACTCGGACGCCATTTCGGACACGGCCTTCGGCTCATCTGCAATATATCGCAGGAGACGCAGGCGTTCAGGGTCCGCGAGAGCCTCGGTCATGCGGAGGAGAACGACGGGCGGCTCATCTTCCTCTTCTTCCGGGATATCGATAGGATACTGCAGCAGGAGTACGTTCTCATAGAAGCAATAGGTATTGATCGGCCGGAAATGCGTGCCCGGGAATAAGACTACGTTCTCCTGAGGCACGTCATCCAGTATAACCCCGCTTGAGGCATATTCGATCAAGTTTTCGTCGTCCATTTTCGGAAGGAGCATTCGTTTCTCTTCGGCATCTTCTTCCAGAAGCTGGTACAGGTCAGGCTCCACTTCCGAGAAGTAGTGCTCGTGCCAAAGCTTCATCAGCGGTGTATAGTTTTCTCGAATTCTAGATGTTTCATCCAGTGAGAGAGACGGCAAGTGAGGCTGAAGCAGGTCATGCAGCTCTTCCACGGCGGAAGATTCGATCCAGTTCAGAAAATCCGGGATTTCAAGGTGTTCTCCCCGAAGCATGATCAAAGCGTATAACACATCATAATCTCCGAGTGGCCATGAACGGGCTCGACTGAACTGGACACGAACAGGCTGAGGTAAACGCTCGTCCATCTCCGTTATCAGCTGTTTTCCGATATCCAGATTATCGGTCCATTTCCTTGTTGCATATATCATGAAGCTGCCTAGCAGCTCGTACACCATAGAGACATCGATACTAACTTTATATTTCATTAACGGATACCCTCCCAATTGATGGCATTGTTATTATTATGGCTTGTATGGATTGGGCTTGTCCACTATAATGTTCATTTGGCTGTTTAAATTCATCGTTTTTTCACATTAGAGGAGGACTATATTTCAGTGACAGAAGCTGTAACCCCCCGTCAGGGGAGAACTCATTATTTCATTTTAATTGCCGTCGTGGTTGCGGCAGGTTTAAGTCAGGGACTGTTATTACCGGTTCTGGCTATTTTTTTGGAACGGATGGGTATCTCATCCTCCATGAACGGATTGAACGCGGCGGCGCTATATGTAGGCTCGTTTGCCATGACGCTCGTTGCGGAAAGACTTCTCGGATGGGTCGGTTTCAAAAAACTGATCATTTCGGGACTTGTGATGGTAATGCTGTCGCTGGTCGCTTTTCCGTTGATTCCGAGCGTGGCCGTCTGGTTTCTACTGCGCGTGCTCGTGGGTATTGGCGATAGCGCACTTCATTATGCGGCACAGCTATGGGTGCTGATGATGTCAACGGTTAAGAACCGGGGGCGAAGCATATCCTTTTACGGCATGTCCTACGGTTTGGGATTCAGTATAGGGCCGCTGGGCATTCCGCTGCTAAAGTATGGCGAGGCGGTACCGTTTATCATTCTGGCCGTGCTGTTCTTGTTCATTCTGTTGATCGTGCTCTTTAAACTTCCGAACTTGAAGCCGGAAAAAAACGAGAATGGGGAGCAGCAGCCGGCTGGACGCTATCTCAAAAGCTACCGCCTGGCCTGGTTTGCCTTGATTCCCGCGTTCCTCTACGGATATATGGAAGCAGGCATTAACAGCAACTTCCCGGTCTACGGGCTAAGAAGCGGGTTTACATTGGGCGAAATTTCGGCACTGCTTCCTTTTGTCGGCATCGGCGGTCTGGTGCTGCAGCTTCCCCTCGGCATTTGGAGTGATAAATTCGGACGCAAACGGGTGCTGACAATCGCCGGTATTGTGGGCGGGTGCTGTTTCTTGCTCATTCCTGCAGCAGGAACGAATTTCTGGGCAACCTTACTATTACTAACGCTGGCCGGCGGCCTGGTTGGATCCTTCTTCTCCCTCGGGTTGGCTTATGCGGCGGATATCCTTCCCAGAGTGCTGCTGCCGGCGGCCAACGTCGTGGCTTCCTTCCATTTTAATGCGGGCAGCATAGCAGGTCCGAATGCGGGGGGCGCTATCATGGAAACGGGGTGGAACGGAGGGATCTTCGTTCTGCTTGGTGGATTGTATATTCTGTTTGCGTGTACGGGATTATGGTTTAAAGTCACAACAGCATCAACACAAAAATAGGAATGTGTGTTCTCATGGCAATTGCTTTCGCTTTCTTCTAAACTAGAGAGTAGGAATATGCACTTGACGGGAGAGACGATAACATGATTAAAGTGGATCGGCTGAAGAAAACGATGGGTCCTGAACGCACACCGGTGTTAAAGGATATCACTTTTCAGATGGAGCACGGGGAAATGATCGGTCTGATCGGTGCGAGCGGAAGCGGGAAAAGCTTGTTGATGAGCTGTCTATCCATGCAGCAAAAATGGGACGGCGGCAAATTAACGATTGATGGCGAGGATATGATGAATCCTGCGGGAAAACGGAGAATTCGCCGGGAATGGGCTTATCTTGAGCAGAACCCGTCCTTGAATGTGAATCGAACGGCGCTTAAGAATGTATTGATCGGACAATCCAGCCAAACACCGCTGTGGCGGATGGTAACCGGAATGGTCCGGTCTGATGATTATATGGGAGCTATGGATACGATTGAGCACCTGGGCTTGTTGGACAAGGCCAAACGAAAGGCCGGCGAGTTAAGCGGCGGCGAGAAGCAGCGGATTGCGATTGCCCGCGCGCTCGTTCATGGTGCCAAGGTGATTTTGGCGGACGAGCCGGTCACGGGACTTGATCCGGCTTCGGCCGAGCATGTATTGAAGACACTTAAAACCTTGTGCGAGGAAGAACGTTTAACTGTATTTACCGTGATTCCCTTGGAGCTGGCCGAGAAGTATTGCACCCGGATCATGGGTCTATCCGGCGGAGAACTGGCCGTGGATGTGACCGGAAGACGTTTAACCCATGGCGAGAAGTCAAGACTGTAATTATCGATCACCAAAGACGCCAGGTGAATGTATAGAAATGAGTTGATACTTATTGAAATATAGAGTGATGCAAGCCCTCTTGGCAGGCTTGTTACTATTTATCCTAAGCGGCTGCACGTTTATTCAGGACCCGGTGTCTTTAATGAAGCGACCGGATTTACCGACGGATAAAGCGACGCTGAATGGCGCCATTCAATCTGCGCTTCTGAAGAAAAAGCTGAATGCCGGTGCCATTATCCGGCCGCGAAGTGACGTGGATAGCAGTTCCATCCGTATTCATGACCTGGACAACGACGGGATCATGGAAGCGGTCGTCTTCTATCAGACGCCGGACGATGAAGTGAAGATCCATGGCATGATCATGCAGCAGCAAGGCGATACATGGGTGAAGAAGCTTGATTTCGATGGAGAAGGGACGGTATTGGAGTCGTTTGATTTCGTCGATTTTACGAATGACGGCAAGGTCGATATCGTAGCCGGATTCTCCCGCGGCGAAGAGAATCTTCAGAACCTGCTTGCTGTGTATTCATTCTCCGGGGATTCGCTCGAAAAAATACCGGCTTTGCCATATACACACTTTAATATCGGAGACATGAACGGGGATAAGATCAACGATATTACGGTTGTCTATCTTCAGCAGAAAGAGCTCTCGTATATCAGCACCTATCAATATGACAAATTCGAGGACGCCTTTGTCGAGCTGAACAAGCTGGAACTGGGACCGAATATCGAAAGTTATTACAATGTTGTCGCAGGTAAAGTGGCCAAGGACAAAGAAGGTATCATCTTGGACGCTTCGGTTGTATCCAGCTCTTCTTATTCCAAGCTCATTATTATGGAGGAAAACCAGTTTATTGACGTCCTCCAGGATGAACTGCTTACCTACAAGGAGCTGCCTGTCGAGAGCGAAGATGTGAATGATGACGGTATTTTGGAGTTTGGTGTTCTTATGAGGCCAAGCGGCTGGGAAGATCGGCTTATCCTGGATGAGATCCCGTTCTTCACCACGTACTTCCAGTGGGACGGAGAGGTACGGGAGAGCAATGAAAAAGAAGGGCTTCAATTCGTACTCCAAAGGTACTACGATATGAACAATCACTTCTATCTGGACTTTCCGCCAGACATGTACAATAAGATTACCATCACGCCGGAATCCAACAAAAATGCTTATTTAAACTTTGTCATGACCGATACGGGAGAGTCCGTTGCAGAGATTAAATTCTTTTCGACGGCCCAGTGGGAGAAAGCCGAATCCGATTGGGAGATTTTGGTGAAGGAGAAAAACCGCGTGATTGCTTACCGAAGTCATGGCGATCTGAAACTGAGTAAAAAAGATAAAAAGCCAAACAGCAATAATGTGGCTCCTATCGAAAGAAAGGGGAACTAGACCTTGAGTAAAGTGCTCATATTAGAAGATGAAGAATCTATCCGCAGTTTTATCGTAATTAATCTGAAACGAAACGGCTTTGAAGTTCTGGAGACTGGGGACGGCAACGAAGCCCTTCGTATGCTGCAAACGACGCCAGATATCGATATCGCTTTGCTTGATGTCATGGTACCGGGGATTGACGGATTTGAAGTATGCCGCAGAATTCGGGAAACGAACGAGCGGATCGGGATTATTTTTCTGACGGCAAAAGTTCAGGAGCAGGATAAAGTGTATGCTCTCTCCGTCGGAGCCGACGACCACGTAAGCAAACCGTTTAGTCCGACGGAGTTAATCGCCAGGCTGCAATCTCTGCTGCGGAGGGTGAATGTCCAGCGTGCGGGAGCCGCCAAGGTATCATTTCAATCAGGTCCCTTTACGCTGGATTTGATCTCCAAGCAGTTTAAGAAGAACGGGCAGCCGGTGGAGCTGACGCCTACTGAATTTTCGCTGGTGCAGTTTTTCCTGGAGAAAGAAAACACGCCGCTTAGTCGTGATGTGCTGCTCGATCACGTATGGGGCAAAGAATATATGGGTGACCCCAAAATCGTGGACGTGAACATTCGGAGACTGCGCCAAAAAATCGAAGGCAATCCTTCCGAGCCGGAATACCTCCAGACGGTATGGGGACACGGCTATAAATGGAAGGGTCAGGGACAATGATCATCAAAAAAGGCATTCGGCGGCAAATCGTGCTGCACTACTTCCTGGTAGTGTTCATCGCCTTGCTGCTGATTGAGGTTATATTTCTAATCGCTTTACGATCGTATTATTACGATACGGTATACAATCACATTGTGAATCATATTAATACCGCCAACGATTTCTATCAGCCCTTTCGACTGACCTCGTCGGACAACGTCAACCAGCTGAGCGAGATGGTTCGCCATTTTGAATTGTATACAACGGAGCTTCAAATTCTGAATCCGGCGGGTCAAGTGCTCTCAACATCTACCGGCTTCGAAATAGAACAGACCATCAATACCAGTGATGTCACCCAAGCGCTTGCAGGCAATACGAGCCGTTGGATTGGCAAGCAGCAAGGTACGGGGCAGATCGTTATGGCCGTATCCCAAACCGTTTCGAACGGTTTTGAGAAAACCTACATTCTTCGCTATGTGACTTCGCTTGAGTTCATTAACGACAAACTGATGAAAATCACACTGTTTGCCGTCAGCATCGGAGGGGCCGTGTTAGCGCTAGTGCTTGCCTTCAGCATTGGGCTGGCCAACTCCATCGTAAAGCCGCTCAACAACATTACGACGGTATCCGCCCAGATGGCCAAGGGCAAGTTTAACGTGAGAATCAAAGGCGACTATAAATATGAGCTTGGCGAGTTATCGTCAACCCTGAACTACATGGCGCAGGAGATTGTTCGAAGCAACCAGGTGAAGGATGATTTTGTTTCATCCATTTCGCATGAGCTGCGGACTCCGCTTACAAGCATAAAGGGCTGGAGTGAAACGCTCGACTCCGGCGGCTATGATCCGGAAGAAACGAAGATCGGGATGCAGATTATTACGAAGGAAACCGATCGCTTGATCGGTCTTGTTGAAGAACTGCTCGACTTCTCCAAGCTCCAGCAGAATGAGATGAAACTTGTGAAGGGTATCGTGAATTTACGGGAGCTTCTGCAAGAGATTATGCTCAATCTGTGGACCAAGGCTGAGAAGAAGGGCATCCAGATCAAACTGGAGACCGACGAAAAACCGATTATCTATGGGGATGCCAACCGCTTGAAGCAGGTGTTTCTGAATATTGTGGACAATGCGATTAAATTCTCGCATGAGAACGGCATAATCAACCTGTCCTTCGCTATGGAAGACAAGTTTGTTGTCGTAACCGTGGAGGATCACGGTATTGGCATATCGGACGAACACCTGCGGAGGGTAAAGGATCGGTTCTTCCAGGTTAATCCGCTGAACGGGGGAACGGGACTGGGTCTCGCGATTACACAGCAGCTCATTGAGCTTCATGGAGGCACGATGGAGATGGAAAGCGAGCTCGGGCACGGAACATCCGTTATCGTCAAGCTGCCGCTGCCTGAAGGGAAAATACCGATGGCCGGCGGATTAGAGAACGGTGAGGATGACGAAGCCGGACCGACAGTATAAGCTTTGCCGGGTTACCGGCAAAGCTTTTTTCTAAAGATTAACAGAATTCAAAAGTTTCTAGCGAAGCGTGAGCAATTCTGAAGCATAGGCTCCACTTTGTGGGGTATTGTATTGGGGCCCCGGCAAAGTATTTGGAATAAGTTTCGAAGCATAGACTCCACTTTGTGGGGCTGTTAAAAGGGGGAGAGCGAAAGTGGGGGACACAGAAGCAACATTTTCTACTGAGCAAGGTCTGTTTGAATTAAAACGGGCTGAAGCAGAACAGGCAGGGGAGATGCTGTCGCTTCTCAAGGAAGCGGCGGAGGTGATGGAACAGCAAGGGCGCAAGCAGTGGAGTCCATCGCTCTTTTCCTTGGACTTGATGGAGCAGTATCTGGCGGAGCGTGAAGTGTTTATTCTGTGGCATGAAGACATGGCCATCGGCATGTTCACGCTGCAGTATGGAGACCCAGCCTATTGGGGAGAGCGGGACGATCCGGCCTATGGTTATCTTCATCGGCTGACCGTACGCGCCTTCTATCGGGGACTGGAGCTTGGAACGAAGATGATTTCTTTTGCAGAATCGTATTTGTTATCCAAGGGTAAACAGGGTTTCAGGCTGGATTGCGTATCCCATCTGCCGACGCTGAACCAATTTTATCAGCGCCAAGGATTTCAGTTCGTGGCTGAGCAGGATATGGGTGGTCGCTTCGTGAATTTATATGAGAAGCGTTTTATTTCATAATTTTACGTGTTACAAAACCTAAGTCGCATGCGCTTGAGATACAGTCAGCAGGGCACGATACATGAGAAAAAGCGATCCGTCACGGATCGCTTTTTTGTATAAAAGTCTGAAGGGATTTATCTCAGAGCTAATATTCTGTTGAAGAAACTCGTTTAAGATGAAGAGACATTAGCCCGCAAGCGTCCTTTTTCGTATACATCCTGAAGCAGTCGGGACGGCTGGGTACGAATGGTTGGTTTCGGAAGCACGGCCTCGTAAGGTCCAACAACTACAACGTTGCCGGGAGCCCCTTTTACAATCGCTCCATCCTTGATGATCGCTCCCTCACCGATGATGGCATGCTCGATATGGACGCCCTTGCCGATTTTGGCATTCGGCATGACCACACTGTCCTTGACGATGGAGTATTTGCCGATCTCCGCACCGCAGAATATAACGGAGCTCTTGGCTTTTCCTTCGAAGGTGCATTGGTCATGAATCAAGCAGTCTGTGTGTTCCGTATTGCGGTTCCGCGCCGCCGCCAGTTTGGTCTTCCATGCTCGGGTATACATAGGCCAATCGGATCTCTCCAGGACTAGCTCGTTTTGGCTAAGCACATCCATATGGGCTTCCCAGAGGCTTTCAACAGTGCCCACATCGCGCCAGTAGCCCTGAAAGCGAAACGCAAGCAGTGATTCTTCTCCGACCAGCATCTTAGGGATGACATCCTTCCCGAAATCATGGCTGGAGTTTGGATCAGCCGCATCTTCAATGAGGTGCTGCTTCAGATAGTCCCAACGGAACAAATAAATGCCCATCGAGGCGAGGTTGCTTTGTGGTTCTGCCGGCTTTTCGGCAAATTCAATGATATTGAGATTGTCATCAACGCTCATGACGCCAAACCGGCTGGCGTCTTCCCAAGGTACTTCCATCACGGAGATCGTGGCAGGTGCCGCTTGTTTCATGTGGGCATCAAGCATTTCGCGGTAATCCATCTGGTAAATATGGTCCCCTGATAGAATAAGGACATGTTCGGGATTTTGATCGTCGATGTATGGAATGTTTTTATAAATGGCGTCTGCTGTACCCAAGTATCCGTCTTGGTGTGTGCTGTTGGATGGAAGCAGAGCAATGCCTTCACGTCCTGTATGTGTTAGTCCCCAGGGTTCGCCTTCACCGATATGTTCGTGTAATGATTCTGCCTCATATTGTGTAAGCACTCCAACCGTATCGATTCCGGAGTTCACACAATTGCTGAGAGGAAAATCGATTATACGGTAATGTCCGCCAAAAGGAACGGCGGGTTTTGCCAGCTTAGACGTAAGGGGAGCTAATCGTTTACCTTCTCCACCGGCCAGAAGCATAGCAATACAGTCTTTTCTCTTCATCACGTTTCCCTCCCAATGTATTTTCACGTTGTACATTACATAAACGACATTCCCGGGGTTTGAAACGATTATATTGAAAAAGTAAATTGAAAATTACAAAATTATTTTTCAGGGACATTTTTTATTTTCAACATGGTTAGAATGGGGTAATAGCACTAATAATATGGATTTTTAAGAAAAAGCGGGTGACGATGATTGAACCAAGCAGTTAGGGAAGGAAACATGACTCCGGAACAATTGTATTTATTTCATGAAGGAACCTGGTATCACAGTTACCAATGCATGGGCGCACACCGTGTTACTGAAGATGGACAAGAAGGCGTGCGTTTTACGGTGTGGGCTCCGAATGCAAGGCAGGTGGGTCTTGCCGGAGACTGGAACGGCTGGGACGGTTCCCAAGACACGTTATATAGGATGCCCGATTCGGGAATTTGGAGTCGGTTTTTCCCTGGGATGGAGACTGGAACTTTTTACAAATATCATATCACCGGACCGTATGGAGAAACGTTCTTGAAGGCGGATCCGTACGCGTTTCATGCCGAAATTCGGCCTGCAACGGCATCGGTCGTGACCGATCTCTCTGGTTATCATTGGAATGATGCTGCTTGGAAAAGAAAGAACAAATCCCCCTACACCAAGCCGATGAACATATATGAAATGCACTTTGGAACCTGGCGGCAAAAGGAGAACGGCTCGTTCTATACATACCGCGAGCTGGCGGACCAGCTGATCCCCTACTTGCTGGAGATGAGTTATACCCACGTGGAATTCATGCCCTTGGCTGAGCATCCGTACGACCTTTCGTGGGGGTATCAGGGAACCGGATTCTATGCGCTGACGAGCAGATACGGAAGTCCCCATGATTTCATGTACCTTGTGGATCAGCTGCATCAAGCTGGTATTGGCGTGCTCCTCGACTGGGTGCCCGCACATTTTGCCAAGGATGCCCACGGGCTTCGACTATTTGACGGGGCGGCTCTTTACGAGTACGCAGACCCGCAAAAAGCAGAGAAACCGGGCTGGGGAACACTGTCTTTCGATTATGCCAAGCCAGAGGTGATTTCATTCCTCATCTCCAATGCCTTATTTTGGATGGATATGTATCATATTGATGGTCTTCGTGTTGACGCTGTGACAAGTATGATCCGGTTGGATTTTGAGAAGCGCGAAGGTCAATACAGCCCTAATGAACATGGTGGCTTGGAAAATCTCGAAGCGATATCCTTTCTGCAGGAATTGAATAAAGCCGTGTTTCGCTATTACCCGAATGCCTTGATGATGGCCGAGGAGTCCAGCGCATGGCCAGGGGTTACGGCACCCGTGCACGAAGGAGGCCTCGGCTTTAATTACAAATGGAACATGGGCTGGATGAATGACACGCTGTCCTATGTGGAGAAAGAATTCGATCAGCGGCCTACCCATCATAATTTACTAACATTTCCCATTTGTTATGCCTATTCAGAGAATTTTACATTACCGCTGTCACACGATGAAGTCGTCCACGGGAAGAAATCACTGCTTAATAAAATGCCGGGAAGTTATGAGCAGAAGTTTGCGGGACTCCGAATTTTGCTCGGATATCAGGTTACCCAGCCCGGCAAGAAGCTGCTGTTTATGGGGGGAGAGTTCGGTCAGTTCATTGAATGGAAGGATCAGGAGCAGCTGGATTGGCTGCTGCTGGACTACGAAAGCCACCGGAAACAGCTGGCTTATACGGCAGCGTTAAACCGCATGTATGTGGAGGAGAAGGCGCTATGGGAGCAGGATCACCGATGGGAAGGCTTCGAGTGGCTCAGCGCCGATGATCATGAGCAGAGTGTACTATCGTACATGAGAATGGGCACAAAACCTGGCGATACACTGATTGTCGTCATTAATTTTCAGCCCCGGGCATATGACCAATATCGGATCGGCTTACCGAGAGCGGGACAGTACGTGGAAATATTGAATTCCGATCACACCGATTATGGCGGCTCCGGACTGGTCAACAACGAAGATATGAAAGCCGAGAAGAAGGCCTGGCATGGCCAAACCCACAGCCTGGAGATCAAGCTGCCTCCGTTAGGCATGGTCGTGTTAAAGAAAAAGCCGCGTTCCAGAAAATCGCAGGCTCGACAGGACGCTTCACTCAAGGAGGCAGCAGTAACAGAGAAGACGGCACGGAGAACCAAGCGAAATCAAAGGGGGAAGCAGGATTGAAATTGTTATTTGCAGCTTCAGAATGTGGACCGTACATCAAGACAGGCGGATTGGCGGATGTGATCGCTGCTTTGCCTAAATCCCTTCGTGGCATGGGCGAGGATATTCGGGTGGTTCTTCCCAAATATCGAGGAATTCCTGAGGAATACCGGGAGCGTATGACTCATGTAGGGGAAACCCGGGTGCGGGTAGGCTGGCGCGAGCAGTATTGCGGCATCGAATCCCTGGTAGAGGACGGGGTCACGATCTATTTCATAGATAATGAATATTATTTTGGCCGCGACGGCATTTATGGGTACATGGACGATGGCGAGCGCTTTTCGTTCTTCAACCGCGCCGTCCTCGAGATATTGCCGGTTATCGGCTTTCAGCCGGACGTGCTTCACTGCCACGATTGGCATACGGCCATGATTCCGCTGCTTCTTGAAGATGTCTACCGCCATGATCCTTACTATGCGGAGATTGGAACCGTATTTACCATCCACAATTTGTTGTATCAAGGCGTATATCCATACGAGGTGCTGGTTGATCTGCTTGGAATCCACAGCCGCCATTTCACAGCGGACGGCGTGGAATATTACGGAAACGTGAATTTCATGAAAGCGGGAATCGTCTATGCAGATCATGTAACGACGGTTAGCCCGACATATGCCTCGGAGATCCAGACCGGTTATTACGGATACGGACTCGACGGGCTTTTGTCAGCCCAAGGTTCGAGATTGAGCGGCATCGTGAATGGCATTGATACCAAGAGTTACAACCCGGCGACCGATCCGCACATCGCGATGAAGTTCCGGAGCGGCCTGAATAAGAAAACGCAGAATAAAATTGCCCTGCAGGAAGAGTTGAATCTTCCGGTGGCCCCGCATATTCCGTTGATGTCGATGGTGACGCGGCTGGTCGATTCGAAGGGACTCGATCTGGTCATCCGGATTCTGGATGAGCTGCTGTACTATGATGAGATTCAATTTGTCGTTCTGGGAACGGGAGACCCTTCATATGAACATTGGTTCCGGGAAGCGGCCAATCGGTATCCCAATAAAATGTCGGCCCAGCTTCGGTTCAATGAACCGTTGTCCCGGCGCTTCTACGCTGGCAGCGACCTGTTCTTGATGCCTTCCAAATTCGAACCGTGCGGTATCAGCCAACTCATCGCCATGCGTTACGGCAGTGTTCCGATTGTCCGCGAAACAGGCGGACTGAACGATACGGTTCATGCATATAACGAGTATACGGGGGAAGGGAACGGATTCTCTTTCAAGGATTACAACGCGCATGATATGATGAACACGATCCGGCGCGCAACCTCTATTTACCGCATGCCTGAGCACTGGCGTAAAGTGAGCAAGAACGCCTTGGGCGGGGATTACAGCTGGAACGTTTCAGCGAAGGAATATCAGGAGATATACCATCAAATCACCAAATCACACGCTTGAACCATAACAAGAAGACAGGGGTGCAAGGATAGCCGAATAACGCTGCTATCCCTGCACCCCTGTGTGCTTGTTGAAGCTCGGTATGGATGCTATGGTGCCAGTTGGTCTGAGGCTTCATATCCCTGATCTAGGAGTGTGTATCACATAAGTGGAGTTTATTAATGTTTCAATTGCCGACATAAAATTCGATATGCATAAGGTTCTAAATCGATATGCATCGTACCGTTTACCGGTTTTACAGGCTCCTCGGTCTGGGCATCAATCCAATCGGTCGTGACGATAGGATGCGATATGGTGCGTTTGGAGTCGCTGTTGTTCATCCAGACGATAAAATGCATGGTTTCGTCCGCACGCTCGTACACGATGCAAGGATCATGGAGATTCGCTTGCAGGAAACGGAAGCGCCCTTGTCTCAGCGCCTTATGTTTTTTTCGAAGCGCGATCATCCCTTGATAAAACTTATACAGCTCTTGGTTTCGTTTCTTGGGATCCCATTCCATGCATTTCCGGCAATCGGGATCTCCGTCCCCGGTCAATCCGATTTCGTCGCCATAAAAGATGCACGGCGTTCCCATGAATGTAAACAGAAATACAACGGTGAGTTTCATACGCCGGATATCTTCTCCCACACGGGTAAGCAGCCTCGGCGTATCGTGGCTGCACAGCAGATTAAAGACCACTTCGTTGGTCTGCTGCGGATATCGCATCAGGATCGAGCCGATCCGGTTGGCGAAAGTGAGCCCGTCCATGTTGCCGTTAAAGAACTCCAACACCTTATCGGCAAAAGGGTAATTCATGACGGAATCAAACTGGTCACCTTGCAGCCAGATTAAGGAGTCCGACCAGACTTCGCCCACGATATAAGCCTCAGGGTTGGCCTTCTTGACGACTTGTCTGAAATCCCGCCAGAAATGATGGTCAATTTCATTGGCAACGTCCAGACGCCAGCCGTCGAGATTGATCTCCTTGATCCAGTACTCGGCTACACCCAGCAAATACGCCTTAACTTCGGGATTGGCCGTATTGAATTTCGGCATATTTCCGAAAAAGCCGAAGGTATCGTAGCTGGGAATGCCATCCTTGACCTCGCAAGGAAACTGGTTCACATGAAACCATTCGGCATATCTGGATTTCTCGCCGTGCTTCAGCACGTCCTGAAAGGGAGGGAACTCTTCGCTGCAGTGATTGAAAACCGCATCGAGAATCACTCGAATGCCTTTAGCGTGACAAGTATCTACTACTTTTTTCAACAATTCATTATCGCCAAAGTGCGGATCCACCTGTTTATAATCAACCGTGTCATATTTATGATTGGAGGGGGAGAGGAAGAGCGGAGTAAAATAAATGGCGTTAATGCCCAGGTCAACGAGATCATCCAGATGATCCAGTACGCCCTGCAGGTCACCGCCGAAGAAATTATCCACCTCCGGCTTGCCGCCCCAGGCCTCGGTTTCTTCAGGATTGGTGGCAGGGTTTCCGTTAGCAAAGCGCTCCGTCATAATTTGATAAAACACGGCTTCTTTAGCCCATTCCGGTACTTTGAATACATCGACTTCATGTATGTACGGGAATTCAAAGTAACCTGCAGGCGGATAAGGATAGTCCCATCCGATTCCGCTGTCCACCATATAAACCGTCTCATCTCCGGCATGAATCCGAAAGCCGTAGGACAGTCTTTTGTATTTCGGCCTGACTCCGCATTCCCAGTAATCAAACATGTCATCCGAGGCGGCCTTTTCCATGGTGATCTCGAAGTACGTACGGTCCCAATCATATTTGTCGCCGGTCATGGCCACAACAGAATCAATATCGTTTTTCTTGGTTCGGATCCGAAGATGAATGGTTTTTGTATCATATGCATAAGCCCATTTATCTCTTGGAACATGATACAGTGCTTCTAACAGCATGGTTACACCTCCTATATGAGTAAAGCTATAGCTAATTAATAACCAACTGCTGGCTTGCATGAATCATGGAGTGAAAGAGACAGCCCGGCTGGCCTTCATTTATCAAGTGCCGGGATTTTATGCGCTATTATAAGATGGGAAAGGAACGGATAGTTTATGCATCGTCGGAAAAGCGTTCACTACAGATCCTCTTCTCACTTCATGCGTGATTCTAAAGTCCTGTATGTACATTTATATGTAGGAAAAAACGAACGGCCCGTAATGCTAAAAATGACCGACTGATTTCCACAATATAGAATTTAAAAAGATTCAGCGCTCTAATTTATTTGACCAAATGGTTAAAAGAATCATGAGTAACATAATCCTAGGGGTATGATGAATTGACCATTGTATTAAAATAGTGAAATAGGCGCCATGTGCAAGTTAAAAAGCATTTGTGCTCAAATTGAAAATCCATGAATTTTAATTGCATATTCATGCATCCTGTTTTATAATGACTCAGTTGCATTTTTTCTATGATTGAATCTATTTGTAATAGTTAGGGGAGAAACGAGACATATGAAACGTAAATTTACAGCGTGGATGACCCTATTCATGGTGGTCGTGCTATCTTTTGGCAGTATCGTCCATGCGGAGGGTGAGAAGAAAACGGTGATTCTCGGCACGAGTGCCGATTATGCACCTTATGAGTTCCATAAAACGATAGATGGCGTGGATACCATCGTCGGATTTGATATCGATATTGCGAAGGAAATCGCCAAGGATCTTGGTGCCGAGCTCATAATTAAGGACACCTCCTTTGATGCGCTCTTGCCGGAGCTGACGAGCGGCCGCGTGGATTTCGTTATATCGGGCATGAATCCGACGGAAGAGCGCCGAAAAAGCATTGATTTCTCCGAGCCATATTATGCTGCGGAACAATCGGTTGTCGTTCGTAAGGAAGATGCACTCAAGTTCAACACGCTTGAAAGCCTGGAGGGAGCCCGGATCGGGGTTCAGAAGAGCTCCATTCAGGAGTCCATTGCAAAGACCATCCCGAAAGCCAATGTAGTATCACTGGATAAAATCCCGGACTTGCTGCTGCAGCTGGAATCCGAGCGCGTGGATGTTGTTCTCGCCGAGTATCCGATCGCGAAGACCAATATGAATGAAGCGACCATGGTGATCACGGACGCCAAACCAACGGCTGAGAACGATGCCTATGCCATCGGGGTTCGCAAAGGGAACGAAGAGCTGCTCAAGAGCATTAATGCTACACTCGAGCGCTTGAAGGAAAATGACCAGATCCAGAAGTTTGTCGACGAGGCCAGTGACCTGGCTGCCGGTCGTAAGGCAGAGAATCTGAACACATTTGAATTTTTCTGGAAATATCGCGATTATTATGCGAAGGGAATCCAGTTTACGCTGCTTATTTCGGCCCTTGGTGTGTTTTTCGGCTTCATTCTCGGATTGATTATCGCTTTAATGCGGATGTCGGGTGTTAAAATCCTTAAGTTTTTGGCTACCGCTTATATTGAGATCATCCGTGGTACCCCGATGCTGGTCCAGTTGTTTATTATCCATTACAGCTTGGCGGCGTTTGATATTAAATTCTCACCGATCCAGTCGGGTATTTTGACGCTTTCTATCAACAGCGCTGCCTATCTGGCTGAAATATTCCGTGCCGGCATTCAAGGCGTGGACCGCGGTCAATTGGAGGCTGCACGCTCTCTCGGAATGACCAAAGGCAAAGCGATGCGCCACATTATTTTGCCGCAAGCGTTAAAAGGCGTTTTGCCTGCCATCGGCAATGAGTTTGTTGTCATCATCAAGGAATCCTCCATCGTCTCCTTCATCGGTGTGGTGGACATTATGTATCAAGCTCAGATTTTGCGCGGCATGACGTTTGCGGCATTGAATCCGCTGCTTGTGGCTGCCCTGATCTACTTTATACTGACATTCGTTCTTTCGAAGCTTCTGGGTGTCTGGGAAAGGAAGTTGAGTGCAAGTGATAACCGTTAAGGATCTTCATAAATCGTTTGGCAAGCTGGACATATTGAAAGGCATTAACATCGAGATTGCAAAAGGAGAAGTGGTGGTTGTCATCGGACCGAGCGGCTCCGGTAAAAGTACCTTCTTACGATGTCTCAATTTGCTTGAAGTGCCGACCAGCGGCGAAATTTCGTTCGAGGGTGAGCTGATCACCGCCAAGAATCACAATATCAATGCTACCCGTGAGAAAATGGGCATGGTATTTCAGCAGTTTAACCTGTTTCCTCACAAGAAGGTCATTGATAATATTACGCTCGCTCCCATTCAGGTGAAGGGCGTCTCGGCGAAGGAAGCCGAGGCGACTGCAGACGAGCTGCTGAAGTCAGTTGGCCTGCAGGACAAGAAGGAGGCGTATCCTTCCCAGCTGTCCGGAGGACAGAAGCAGAGAATTGCCATAGCGAGAGCGCTCGCGATGCAGCCGCATGTCATGCTGTTTGACGAACCGACCTCCGCACTGGACCCGGAGATGGTTGGTGAGGTATTGGAAGTGATGAAGAAGCTTGCCGAGGGCGGTATGACGATGGTCATCGTCACCCATGAGATGGGCTTTGCTCGGGAAGTGGGAGATCGGATCCTGTTCATGGATGGCGGTAAAATCGTTGAGGAAGGCAAGCCGGACCAGCTGTTTGGCCATCCGACTCATCCTCGTACGCAAGAGTTTTTAAGTAAGGTTTTGTAACTTTTATATCTGCATTGTAACAAACCAAAACAGCGCCATACCTGATTGTTTCAGGAATTGGCGCTGTTTTTGCTGTTTATTGGTAACAATTGCTTGCAGTATAGGTTACAAAATTGTGATATATTCATGTTCGTTGACATACTACATCCGAATGACCAAGTTACATATAAGGAGGCATCTTTAGATGTTACAACAAATGAAATCATGGACTAAAAATCGTGGACTTAACCATAAGATCGCTGGAAAAACTGCAAAATGGTTTACCATTACAGCCGTTGCCCTTGGCTTGACTTTTGCCGGAGGGGGACTGCAGGCGCATGCAAGCGCAGTGCATGTGGCCAAGAACGGCGATACCTTTTATTTCTTGTCCAAACAGTACGGCGTTAACATGGACAAGCTGATGAAGGCTAATCCGACGATTAAAGCAACAAATATATACCAGGGTCTGAAAATCACCATCCCCGGTTCGGTATCGATGAACTCGACGGCGTCTGCTGCACCCATCGCTCCAGCCTCCGGGTTTACGCCTACCTTGAGTGTTTCCCCTGAGAAGAACGTGGTGGAGGCATGGGGCAAGACGTTTAATTACAGCAAAACATTGTCGGTCAAGGCGACTGCTTATTCTGCTGCCGCAAGTGAGAACGGGAAATGGGGCGCCGTTGATTACTTCGGAAATTCCCTTGAGCTCGGTACCATTGCGGTGGATCCCAAGATCATTCCGCTCGGCACCAAGGTGCTTGTAACAGGACATGAGCATCCAGGACTGCCGAAAAAGGCATTTGTAGCAGAAGCTCGTGATATCGGCGGGGCTATTAAAGGGAATCGGATTGATATCTTCATTCCGGGTTCACAATCGGCCGTGAAGCAATTCGGCATTCAGGACATCAAATTGTTCATTATCGAATAATTCAATTCATCCTCATGAAATAACAATTCTAATACGGAAGACGGCTAGTCTGGAGCAAAACTCCAGTCAGCCGTCTTTTTATGTCATGCAGATTTATCTCGACTCTGATACTCCTAACATCTCCGGGAGTGTCACGAAGCTATATCCCTTACTCCGCAATTCGGCAATAATATCCGGGAGCGCTTCGATCGTTCCGGTTAGGTCCGACCCCACGCCACCTCCGGCATGTTGGAGTACGATCGAGCCTGGCCCGACCGCTGATAAAATGTTGCGCTTTACCTCTTCCTTAGGCAGTCCTTTCCAATCGAGAGAGTCGACATTCCAATTCACGACTTTGTATCCGTTTTTGCGTGCCCACTGAAGCTGCTCTTCGTTAATATCGCCATAAGGCGGACGGATTAGCCGAGGATCCACTCCGGTTAGGGATTTCAAGATCGTGTTGGTACGTTCGATTTGGCTTTTGAATTTGTCCAGGCTCAGCTTGTTCAGCTGTGCGTGATTATAAGAGTGATTGCCAATGGCATGACCTTCTTCATGGATTCGTTTCGCGAGATCGGGGTGTTTTTTGGCGCGTTCCCCCACTGCAAAGAATGTGGCTTTTACCTGATACTCTTTGAGGACGTCCAGTACTTTTCCGGTAAAACGGGGATCCGGAACATCATCAAAGGTCAGAGCGATCTGTTTGATCCGGGGTCCGCTGGAGCGAAAGGTATCCGGGTATTTTCTCAGCAATTGGCTTAAAGACGGCGCATCGTCTGAATTTTGGGTCTTATTGCGGTTGGCATGATCCATGATTTGACCGGACTCCGACATGACGGAAGTGTCCTGGGGGTGAAGTGACAAACTATGTACAGCGGACGCGTTTGCCGGGATGTCCGGCACCATAAAAAAGAATAACATGATCCACAACAGGCAGCTTCCTGCGCAGTATCGTTTGAACATCTCGATCGGCCCCCTTCGCTTTTTAATATGGTATGCCCAGTTGATCGGGCGATTATCCTCAATATGGAATGCGATGTTTTTTAGTTTTCCCGCAGAAAGGTGTATAATAACCGGTATCAGATTTTATTACATCTTGATCATTTGGATATGGAAGGAGATAATCGCTTGGCAGACTTGTTTACACCTTACAATTTCAAGAATTTGACCCTCAAGAATCGCATTGTTATGCCACCGATGTGTCAATATTCCGTTCAAGCTGAGGACGGGATTCCGAATGATTGGCATTTTGTTCATTACGTCAGCCGTGCCGTAGGAGGTACTGGCTTAATTATTGTGGAAATGACAGGTGTCCATCCTGATGGACGCATTACGAATCAGGATACGGGGATCTGGGACGACAATCAGATTCCAGCCTATCGCCGTATTGTGGAGAACGTGCATTCTTATGGAACCAAGATCGGTATCCAGCTTGGGCATGCCGGAAGAAAAGCGCAGGATGCTGAACCGTCGGTAGCCCCTTCTGCGATTCCGTTCAGCTCTCATTACAAAATGCCAAAGGTGCTTTCCGGGGCGGAAGTGGAAGAGCTCATTCAAGCCTTTAAGGAAGGCGCGCGTCGAGCTGTTGAAGCCGGGTTTGATACCGTTGAGATTCATGGCGCGCATGGTTATCTCATTCATCAGTTTCACTCGCCGCTGACGAATCAGCGCAGTGATGAATATGGTCAAGACCTTCCTCTGTTCGGCGAGCGGGTTGTTCAAGCCGTTAAGGAAGTGCTGCCTGAAGGCATGCCGATCATGATGAGGGTATCTGCAAAAGAATATGTGGACGGCGGTTACGATGTGCAATATTGTGCGGAGATCTGCAAACGTTACCGGGATGCCGGTGTCGATATCTTTCATATCTCCTCGGGGGGAGAAGGCCAGGTCGGTGCCAATGGCGGCCCGGAAGCGAAGCCCGGTTATCAGGTGGATCTGGCAGCAGAGTTCAAGCAGCTGTTAAAGGTGCCTGTTATTGCGGTAGGATTGCTGGATGATTACAATGCCGCGCAAGAGGTGATTTTGTCAGGCAAAGCGGATCTGGTGGCGATTGGCCGGGGGATGCTCCGCGATCCCTACTGGGCTGTTCATGCAGCCAAGGCGCTTGATGGCGGACAGAAAGTTCCCAAGCAATATGAACGAGGGTATTAAAATGAACAACTTCTAAAAAAATTTTGAAACGTTTTGGGATCATGGAACGTAAACAATAATCATATACCAGTATTTAAAAGTGAAAGCGAGAGGAAGAGAACGATGTCCATATTTAAAAGATTGCGCGATTTGACCATGTCCAATATTAACGCCATTATCGACAAGGCGGAAGACCCGATTAAAATGACGGACCAGTACATTCGGGATATGACGGAAGATCTTGAGGATGCCGAGAAAGCGGTAGCTTCGCAAATTGCCATCGAGAAACGCTTTAAAGCACTTTATGAAGAGCAAGCTGCGCTTGTCGAAAAACGCACACAGCAGGCTCATACCGCAGCACAAGCTCAAAACGTTGATCTTGCCCGCCGCGCGCTGGAAGAGAAGAAGGCCGCCGAGGCCAAACGTGATGAGTACAAAGCAAGCTACGATCAGAACAAACTGGCAGCCGACAATCTGCGCGGCAAGCTGGAAGAAATGCGTAAGCAGCTTACAGCGATGAAGAACAAACGTGAAACTTTGGTCGCCCGTTATAATGCAGCTAAAGCGCAAACGGAGATTAACAAAGCGATGAACGGATTCGGGTCTGACACAGCGTCTGCCGGTTTGAAACGAATGGAAGAAAAGATGCTCGCTATGGAAGCTCGTGCGGAAGCAAGCAATGAAATGTCGACACGTGAAAAATCCCTTGATGATGAGTTTGAGAACCTTGGCAAGGACAAAGTCGTTGAGGATGAGCTGGCAGCTTTGATGAAACAATACGAGAACAAGTAAAAACGGATTCAACGGTCTAACAGGTATATAGTTTAGGGGGCGAGGGAGAAACAGCAGGGCTGAATGCAGCTGTGCTTCTCCTTCGCTTTTGTTTGATAGTAGATATACATGGGGAACATCCCTTTGGACGATTGTCTTTAATTGATGCAGTCCGGGGCTTAAGGAGTTTTTCGTATGTTGAATGTGGAGGCTTAGCGATGGATTTTGATATGATCTTGCGTGTATTGCTTTGGACAGCTGTCGGTGGACTGCTGTTGTTTGTTTTGATGTTTGTGGATTCCCTGTTCACGAAATATAACGATCTTGAAGAAGTGAAAGCGGGTAATATGGCGGTAACCACAAGACTGATACTGAAGCTGTTCGCACAAGGATATATTTTATCCGTGTCGATCGGAACATCATATCATCTGCTTGAGGCGATTGTGGTATCGATCATTTCGTTTATCATATTGTTGGTTCTCGAATCGTTGACAGAGCTCATGCTGCGTAATTTCGGCAAGCTGAACCTTGATAAAGGCACCCGCGAGGGTAAGACGGGATACGGCTTGTTTGCAGGATCGCTGCATGTGGTTGGAGCGTTAATTATTACCGCTTGCCTATAGAACGCATAATGGAGATAGGGGACAGGAAAGATGAGTACGTGGAAAAGAATCAGCAACTTATTTAGTAAGCCGGAGCCGCCCAAGGTAGAGAAAAGCATGCTGCAGCTGGCTCCCGGCGATATTTGCGAAGTGTCTCTGGTCACTTATGAAGTCACGGGTCGCGTGCACAATCGCGGTCGCAATGCAGTCGTCTTAACGCTGCAGGATGGCAGCACCATTGCTTATCTTCATATCGAAGAGCGCGAGACGGTTCAGTATGCCTTGTATTCGCCGATTGATGGACGGCTGGATTCTCCGGATGAGGTACCCTCCATCATCGATTTGGACGATCATGTATTTCATTTGGAAGAGGAATACGGGGGACATGTTTCGATTACCGGTCGCACTGCGTTTACTCAAAGTGGGGAGCAGCATGTATGGCAATACCAATCGGATGATTACAAACTGCTGCGAATTGAATGGCAGAATGGACGGTTTATGTTGTATGAAGGCGAGAAAGTGATACCGGGGGACGTTCGAGTTATCCGGGCGACTTAGGAGTGGTGGCATGAAGGAACGCTCTTTTATATCTATAAAAATCATATTGGTGCTGAGTTTGTTCGTATCATTATTGAGTGGATGCGGAGCGCCGAATATCAAAGATACCTATCCGCTGGAATCCGTCAATCGAGACGGAAATGCAACGTCCTATGTGTACCGGGCAGCTGATAAAAGCGTTCCCGATGTTGCAGGCGAGCTCATGGCGGCAAACACGCCGGATCAATCGTCTCCTGAGGATAGCGAGCGGATGTTTCTGGTGTATGGGGATGAGTATTACCATTTGCAGCAGGATCCCCAGAAGCCGACCGATACGCTGATCGAAATCGATTCCAAAGAGTACGTTCAGCGCAACTATGATTCAAGTTTCCTGCAAGGCTACTTAACAGCCGTTCTGATCGGGAACTTATTTGATTCGATGGGCGGCGGAGGTTACCGCGGTTATACAAGTAAAGATGTGTATAAACCGGCACAAGGTAACTACAAGAAGCCGACAAGCCAGGATAAGAAGATCGCTCCGCCGCTGACGGTGGACCGGAGCGGTAAAATTACCCGGCGCGGTCAGGATTCTGCCGGTACCGGCGGAAGCCTGTTCCGACGAAATCCGGATACAAGCGGAGACCGCGGCACGATCAAGCGCGGCGAAAGCGGCGGAGGTTTGTTCGATTCGCCGAAGAAATCGTACAAGAAGCCGAAGACCCGAATCGGCTCCGGCAAAATTTCCCGAAGGGGACGAAGGTAATGCAAGAAGTTTCAAGCGCATGGTCTGGTGACCATGCGCTTTTTTTTGTCCAGATAAAAATTGTACACCCGATTGGTGTCTTCCTATATTGCTTATAGAGCCGGAGGCATTGAGGGGACCTGGTGCTCGGTTTGAAGATTGTTCAGAATGTAGTACAGTAAGAATGTCAGTTTTCTTTGAGTCAGAAAGTGAGGGATGCGTTGTGAAGGATAATCATTCGATATCGCCTAAGAAACAAAATCATAAATTTGATCGGCGCGCATTACAGGTAGCGGACGCGCAAGCGCTTGCCGCTTCTTATGCGGGGCTTGGTCAGGAGGAGCTCATTCGGCTGCAGGAGAGTGATGGACGTGTGCTTGCTTCCGATGTCATCGCCCCCCACCCGTTTCCGGCTTTTGCCCGTTCGGGCATGGACGGTTATGCCGTTCGATCAGCGGATTTGGCGGCATGCGATCTAGGGGAAAAGGTGTGGCTTGAGGTTGTCGACCAGATCCCGTGCGGATATGTATCTGCAATCCCGATCGAGCAAGGCAAGGCTTCCCGCATCATGACAGGCGCTCAAGTCCCTGAAGGGGCAGACGCTGTCGTTATGCTTGAAGCGACGGAGCTTCGAGTCGAAGATGATGGCCTAACCCATGTAGGCTTCAAGCGGTCCATCGAGAAGGGAAAGAATATCACTCCCCTCGGATTCGAGCTGCAGGAAGGTGATTTGATCCTCCGCCGGGGAACTCTCATCGGGCCTGGAGAAATTTCGGTTCTGGCTACCTTCGGCATACATCAGGTAGAAGTGTATCGACAGCCGGTAGTAGGGATTTTCTCAACGGGCACCGAACTATTGGACATCACCGAGCCGCTTGAACCCGGTAAAATCCGAAACAGCAATACCTATATGCTTGCATCGCAAATTCGGGAAGCCGGTGGTGTGCCGGTGATTATGGAGGCGATCCCGGACGATATCGAGCTTGCCCGCCAGAAGGTGGAGGAAGCGCTCCAGGTGTATGACATCGTGGTTACGACAGGCGGCGTTTCTGTAGGCGACTACGATATTATGGGCGAGCTGGTGACTTCCGGCGGTCTGGACATGCTGTTTAATAAAGTCACAATGCGTCCCGGAAGTGTGACAACCGCGGCTGTGAAGGAGGGTAAGCTGCTCTTCGCGCTATCGGGTAATCCGGGGGCATGTTATGTGGGCTTTCTGTTGTTTGTCAGACCTGCGATCCGAAAGATGCTTGGCATGGAGCAGTTGTTTTTAACCGAATGGACGGCAGAGTTGGGTTCGGATTACTCGAAAGTGAATAACTTTACCCGTTTCGTCCGGGGGAGCCTTGAGGTATCAAATGGAAAGCTTATAGCGACACCTGCATCCCTTGATGAATCGAGTGTTATGATCACGATCAAAGACAGTGACTGCTTAATTGTGATTCCGCCAGAGCTTCGAGGTGCGGTTAAAGGCCAAACCGTACAAGTTCTCGTTCTGCCGGGAGCCTGGACATGAAGATTTTCCAGATCTGCGGTTATAAGAACAGTGGCAAAACAACGTTGATTGCCAGCTTGATTCCACAGTTGAAACGGCACGGCATTCGGACAGCCGTCATCAAGCATGATGGCCACGGATTTGAAATGGACCACGAAGGGACCGACACGTACAAATTCCGTGAGGCGGGAGCCGAGGGGATCGCCATCGCTTCACCGGGGCGTACGGCGATGCTGATGGAAACGGAGCTGGAACTTGCGTCGTTGATCCATTTGTACAGCGATTTTGATCTGGTGCTTGTCGAAGGTTATAAGATGCAGCCTTATCCGAAGCTCGTACTGCTGCGGGGAACGGAGGACATTGGGCTGCTGGATCAAGTTGAGGAGATCAGGGGTATCGTGGTGCGTCCTGAAATGCTAAAGGAACCGACGGCCCTGCATGAGATACAGCAGCGGCTAGCGGTTCCCCTGTTTACTTGGAATGACACGGAGCGGGTCACGTCGCTGCTGCTGTCATTATAAACAAGCTGTGGTTAATCTTCAGAGCGGCGTTCAATCGCCTCGGACATGGTTTTGTCCGTTAAGTGGGCGTACACTTCGGTTGTCTCGGTAGAAGCGTGTCCCAGTTGTTCTTTGGTTTTGTAGATATCATTTTGAAGATAATAGTCGGTTGCAAACGAATGCCGCAGCTTATGCACGGTCAGGGATGGCTTGCCAAAACGCTTGGCGTATTTGATGATCATCGCCTGAATCGCCCGTTTGGTCATGCGCTGCCCTTCGTTCTGGCCGTTACGCAGTGCAACGAACAGAGCTTTTTCTTTTTTTGGCACCTTGTAGCGAGCCTGCCGAAGCTGCAGGTAATACTCAAGATCGTCTTTGGCTTGAGCACGGAAGTAGACCGGGGTTTTAAAGGTTTCGTCATTATTCCCTTTACGATAGACATGCAGCATTTTATTGTTCAGGTCGATGTCTGCAAGATTCAAATTGACCACTTCGGATACACGAAGACCGGAATTTAATATGAGGCTGGCGATACAGGCATCTCTGACTTTATTTTGTTCATGCGCATAGAGCGCCTGCTTGTTCTGCTCCACATCCAGCCCATAACCTTCGTGAATGTAAGTAATGAAATCCTGAAGCTCTTCTTCTTCCAATATTTTTCCTTTTAACTTGGCAGCCGTATCTTTGGGTTTATGAATTCGCTTAATTTCCACTTTAGCCATGATGTTACGCTTGAGAAGCGGATAAAAATCCTCATCCTCTGCAATCTGGCTTAAATAATGAAACAGGGAGCGCAGCGATGAGAGCTTGCGGGAAACCGTGATTCTCGAGTTGGTCCCTTCCCGGCGCGTAGTCAGATATAATCGATAACTGGTGATGCTGTCCATGCGCAGCGTCTCCAGCTCAAGCAGCGTCACCTCTCGGTTAGAGGTTGCTTGGGACAGCCCCTCCGACCGGAGCCAGTTAAAAAACGTTTCATAATCCCTTACATATTCGAGCAGGGTGGAGGGGGAGAGATCCGGGAGCTTGTAGTCGATAAATTGCTGTACGAACCAAGGCATGTCCGGCGATTTCTCATCGAGTCTTGCACGGTCGATATCTTTTTGTATATTCATGTTCCACCTCGAATGATTGTCTTTATAGCGATGACCTGTGTCATTAATTACTAGTGTAACATATGGAAAGTCTATCGTGCTTGAAGGTGTCAGATCACCGTGCTCACGGATCGATATTGCGCTTGTGTTTCACTATGAGCGGATACTATGATGAAGATATGAAGCATGAAAATGATAGATGATATGCCCAGGGAGGCGGCAGCATGATTTCAGAACGATCGGAACGCATGGGAATTGAGCTGGTTCCCAAGCGAAAACAAGCCGTTATCGTAAACTTGATGCAATTGTACTTATATGATTTTACCAAGTATCTGGATATTTCGGTGAATGATCAAGGGCTGTTTTTGCCCTATCCGGATCTGGATGAATTCTGGAAAAAAAGGGAACGGAAATACCCGTATCTGATTACGTTTGATCAACGGCCAGCCGGGTTTGCCTTGATCGAGCGGATGGATGACGCCGCAGAAGCGGACTATTACATGACGGAATTTTTTGTTATGCAAAAATATCGGCGTACGGGATTGGGGACTTGGGCGGCGACCTGTCTGTTCGATCAGTTCCAGGGACGCTGGAAGGTGACGCAAGTCAGCAGCAATTTGCCGGCGCAGGCTTTTTGGCGAAAAGTCATTGAATCTTATACGGGCGGACGATATGAGGAATATATTGATCCGGTTCGTCATAATCCTTCGCAATATTTCAATTCCTAACATGTTTACACGGATCGAATGAACGCTCAACGTGGATTATTGAATCTGGTTACAAAAAGATGATTAGGAGGGATTCGGATGTATTTACCGAGCTTTAATCTGGAAGGAAAAAAAGCTTTTGTAACAGGGGCGGGACGTGGAATCGGACGCGCTATTGCCGTAGGTTTGGCAGAGGCCGGATGTGATGTCGGCTTGATGTCCCGAACCAAAAGCGATTTGGAGGAGACCGCAAACTTGATCCATGGCTTGAACCAGGGTCAAGCATTTGTGCTGCCGGGTGATCTGACCATAAGGGAAGAGATCGAGGGGGCGATTCGCGAATTTGTAGATCAGACAGGACGGATCGATATACTGGTGAATAACGCCGGCATGAACATTCGTACGCCTGCGCTGGAAGTGACGGATTCGGAATGGGACTTGATTGTACAAACCAACCTGAAGTCGGCTTTTGTAGCTTCTCAAGCGGCTGCTCGATTTATGAAAGATCAGGGAAATGGCAGAATTATCAATATCTCCTCCGTAGGCGGACATACCGCCCTTCGCACAGGCGTTGTCTATGGATCAACGAAGGCGGCTCTTATCCATATGACCAAGGTGCTTGCGATGGAGTGGGCGCAGTATGGAATTCAGGTCAACTCGGTCGGACCTTGGTATTTCCGGACTCCGCTGACAGAGAAGCTCCTTAGTGATGAAGCTTATATGCAGGCCATATTGGACCGGACACCGCTTAAGCGCGTGGGAAGTCTGGAAGAAGTGGTGGGACCTGTCGTTTTCCTGGCATCCGAGGCTGCCAATTACATGACCGGGCAAACGCTGCTGGTGGATGGCGGACTTAGCATATATGGATTTTAGCAGGGGAGTATTCTTTCAAACTTAAGAAAATCGTGAAATCGGAATGATATGAAAAAAAAGCTTTCAGGTTTATTCGGATCGGGTAATGATGAATGGGATTAACAGGGAGGAGAGTGAAGGAAAATGGAACGAAGAGCATTTGGACGTACGGACATGCAGGTTAGTGTGCTGGGATTTGGCGGCGCCGAGATCGGCCAGTCGGATCAGAAGACGGTGGACCGGCTGCTGCACAGCGCTATTGATGCGGGTCTTAACATGATTGATACCGCGGAATGTTATGGCCACAGCGAGGAATTGATCGGCAAGGCATTGTCAGGTCGAAGAGATGATTATTACCTGTTTACGAAATGCGGCCACGCTTCCGGTTTGGACTATCCGGATTGGGATCCCGTGATGCTTGCGCAGAGCATTGACCGCAGCTTGAAGCGACTGCAGGTGGATCACGTCGATGTCATCCATCTTCACAGCTGCTCTGAAGAGATCCTGCGGCGGGGCGAAGTGATCGAGGTGTTACGAAGAGCTAAGGAGCAGGGCAAAACGCGGTACATCGGCTATAGCGGCGATTCAACCGATGCGCTCTATGCTCTTCAAACCGGCGTATTCGACAGCTTTGAAACTTCGTTGAACATTGCCGACCAAGAGGCAATCGATCTCACGCTTCCGCTTGCCATGCAGCAGGAAATAGGGATTATTGCCAAACGTCCGGTAGCCAATGTTGCCTGGAAGAACGAATCGCTGAGCGAACAGGATTATGCTTACCCTTATTGGGTCCGGTTAGGCGAATTGAATTACGATTTTCTCGCGGATGTTCAGCAGGGCGTTGAAACGGCATTAAGATTCACGCTGAGCACGCCGGGTGTAGCAACTGCCATCGTTGGCACGGCAAATCCGGACCGGTGGGGACAAAATGCCGCAATGCTGGAAAAAGGGCTATTGCCGGAGGAGATTTACGAGTCGATCCGCAACCGCTGGCGAGAGGTTGCCGGTAAGGATTGGGTGGGCAAGGTATAGAAATGGTCTAAGATGAGCTTGTCGAGATCTCTCGGCAGGCTCTTTTTCGCGGACAGGAGCGGGGTGTCGATATGTATTGGACCAGGTAAGATACAGCTCTAACGGAAGGGCAGTCCTTTGTATCTTTGATATGGACACGAACCACCAGTTCATATAAGGGGTTCCTTTAATAGCTGCATTCCGAAAAAGTCATCAGCGGAACAGGACAAGTCATGAACGCAACCTAACAACTTTGCGCAAGTGTCCCTATAATTTAGATCAACAACAAAAATGATACCGCTTACATCACGGGAAGCCATTTTTGTTCAAATCGAAGTAGGGACAGGAGGAATGAAGAAGAATGCGAAGACATTGGATTTCTGTCATGCTTGTATGTTTGCTTATGTTGGGAGGAATGGATCGTGTAGGTTTAACCGCCGCAGCGGATGGCGTACCGCCAAAAGAATGGAACTTTATCACGCGCAGCGGGGATCGATTGATCGATGGCGAGAAGGAGTTCCGGTTCATATCCATGAACGGCTCAAATCTCACGTATATGCCAGCTCCCGTATGGCATCGCCCTGATCCATGGGAACAGGAGGATGTATTTAGATCCTTGCAGCAAATAGGTGGCACTGTAGTCAGGCTTTATACGTTCACAATCAAAGGGGGAACCGCCAATGGGGATCAGCCAAGTCATGTAACCGGCTTAAGGCAGTATAATGAAGACTATTTTCGGGACCTGGACCATGTGCTGAGACTGGCAAATGAGTATCATATCCGCGTCATTATTCCTTTTATCGATACATGGGAGCATGTCGGAGGAATAAAACAGTTTGCAGGTTTTCGGGGGAAGACCGCCGAGGAGTTCTACACCGATCCCGAATTGAAGGAAGATTATAAACACCTGGTTAGCTATGTGCTGAACAGGACGAATACTTATACCGGCATCAAATATAAAGACGACAAAGCCATCCTTGCTTGGGAAACCGGCAATGAGTTATACCCGACGGATGCTTGGACACAGGAGATGAGTGCTTATATAAAAAGTATGGACCCTAATCACATCGTAATGGATGGACGGTACGGTATCAGTCAGGCTTCCCTTGAGGATCCCAATGTGGATATCGTATCCAATCATTATTATGAGAGCGGAGGAGCTGATTATGCGCTGCGTGCTGCTGCGGACCGAAACTTGAGTTTGGGTAAAAAAGCGTTAGTCATCGGGGAGTTTGGACAGTCGAACAGGACAAATCTGACCCGAACGGCTGATGAGGCGATCGCTAATGGTACATCCGGAGCCTTGTTATGGACGTTGAAGTCTCACAACAAGGACGGCGGCTTTTACAACAAGGAAGGTGATTTCCGTTGGCCAGGCTTTCCATCGGGTGAAACCTATGACGAAAAGGCGATTATGTCCATGATTCGCGAAAAAGCCCACGAAATCCGCGGACTGCCGGTCCCGCCGATGCCAGTACCTGACGCACCTCAGCTACTGTCGATCGAATCGGTGCTTGGCATCGCCTGGAGAGGATCTGCGGGGGCGGAATCCTATCAATTCGAAAGAGCAGAGCACCTGGATGGGCCATGGACCATCATAGGCACTCAGGTACTGGATAGTGATATTCCTTTTCGGCCTTTCCAAGATACGACGGCTGCGGAAGGAATGAATTATTATTATCGGGTAAAAGGGATGAACGGAGCCGGAATCTCGGAGCCTTCGAATGTCGTTGGCCCAATTACCGCCTCTTCAGTTCCACCGGTACCGGATCAGCCGATGTGGATACCTTTTACCTCAGTTGCTTCCATGACCTGGTACCCGGTAGAATGGGCTGAATCGTATGATATCGAACGGGCTGAAGCGCCAAATGGACCTTGGTCGGTGGTTGGGGCGGATCTCGAGGAAGCAGATCAACCGTTCAAGGATGCGTCCGCAAGCAGCGGCATACCGTACTATTACCGAATTACGGCCAAAAACACGGGCGGTGCCTCGGAGCCGTCTGAAATATTCGGACCGATAACCGTTCGCAACATAGCCCAGCTCGCAGCTTTGACTGTGGATTCAACCAACGGATCTAACGTTAAGGAATATGCCGTTGATGGAAATCTATCCACCCGCTGGTTGTCTCAAGGGCAGGAAGAGAGCCATTTTATTGAAATGGAATGGACGGTTCCGCAAAAACTCAACTACTTAAAAATTTGGAGTGGAGCCGCGAGCGGCGAACAATGGCATATCCGTGATTTTAGCGTAGATTATTGGGACGGAACCGTATGGGTGCCGGTGGCATCCGTTGTCGATAATGACATGGACGGCTTTTATGGCGAGTATAATGATATGCACTTCGAAACACTTCAAACGACAGCCTTGCGCTTAAATATAACGAAGCCTTCATGGCAAGGGATACCGGTGAATCCGAATGATAAAATCGCCAGGGTTATGGACATGGAGACAGGCTACAACGACGACACGGCACCGAAGGAAGTGAATGACGCGGCGGTAGTGGAAGGGGACGGCCAGCTGACCTTATACTGGACGGATCCGGAGGATGACGATTTCGCCCAAGTCGTCGTTTTGGAAGAAGGTGCAGCAAAAGCCGAAGCTGAAGCGGTTCATGTAGGCAAAGGCGTACAAACCGTTACAATAAACGGGCTCGTGAATGGGACGGACTACGCGTATCGAATCCGAACGGTGGATGAGGCAGGGAATAAGTCTCCTGGCGTCACGGTTTCCGGTACGCCGGAAGTCGATCGTCCGGGTAACAGCTGCCCAGGCGGCGAGAAGCCTGATAGAGGCAAGCCGAGTAACCAACAAACTAACCACGGAAGCAAACTCAAGGATAAACCGTGCAAAGATAAACCCGGGAGCGTTCATTCATAAAAGGAAAATAAGGTTCTAACGAATTTGGATGAGTGTGTTCGTTAAAGAGCTGTTTTCGCAGGTTCCTGCCTGTGAATCAGCTCTTTTTATTTTAAGCCCATGAAAAGGTCATGATCCGAACAGTGAATGTCATCAGCGTGTGCTAATCATGACCGCCATGGGGATCTAAAATGTAGGTATACCCGAATGGATCGGGACATTTCGAGTTTACCAACTGGAGGGTCTAAACATGACAACGAAAAGAACATGGACGCTGCCGCCGGAAGAACTGCCTATTATGAACCAGGTTGATGTCGTCGTCGTCGGAGGAGGGCCGACCGGCATTGCCGCTGCCATCGCTGCCGCCAATAATGGAGCAAATACGTTGCTGATTGAGCAAAGGGGATTTCTAGGAGGTATGGGCACGACGGCACTGGTTCCTGCCTTTTGTCCTTTTACCGACCATGAGAAGCCTGTCATTCGCGGTATCGGGCTCGAGCTGATGGAGCGAATGAAAGCGAATTGTAAACCTTCTTATGTCACGGAATATAAAGAACAGCTGGATTGGGTTCCGATTGACGTTGAGGTATTGAAGCGGGTGTACGATGAAGCGCTGCTTGAGAGCGGAGCCAAGGTTCTGTTCCATACATTTGTTGGACAGCTGGTCATGAATTCTGGGGGGCATGGTGTGAACGGTCTGGTGCTTCTGAATAAGTCCGGAAGATCGATCGTCGAGGCCAAGTACGTCATAGATGCCACAGGTGACGCCGATATTGCGGCGCTGGCCGGCGCTCCGTTCCAGAAAGGCGGGGATGGCGGCGAACTGCAGCCGGGGACGATGTGCTACCTGTTAACCAACGTGAACCGGGAGCGCTTCAGGCAATATATGAGGGATAGCGGTGACACCGGACAAATTCCGCAAGCGGTTCAGTTAGCGCAGAGCAACGGCGATCTGCCTCCCGGCCGGAAAGAAGTCTCCGGCTTTGCCTGGGTGTCCGATTACTTGGTTGGGGTCAACTTCGGGCATGTGTTCGGCGTGGACGGAACGAAGACGGAAGATCTCACGAAGGCTGCGGTAGAAGGCAGAAAGCTGGTCAAAATACAGGTCGAATTTCTGCGGAAGTATGTACCCGGATTTGAAGACGCCCATTTGGTCAGCACAGGCGAACAAATCGGTATACGTGAAACCCGCCGCATCGTCGGTGACTACATGCTGGTTCAGGATGACTTTATATCCATGCGAAGCTTTGAAGACGACATTGCAAGAAATGCTTATTTTATTGATATCCATATGGCAACCAGCAAAGAAAATATGGAAATTCGCCATCTTCCCCCCGGTCGGTCGCATGGGGTTCCATACCGTTCCCTTCTTCCTCAAGGTTTGGCAAATGTGTGGGTTGCGGGACGGGCCGCCTCCGCTGACCGAGTCGTACAGGGCTCGCTTCGGGTAATGCCCAACTGCTTTGCAATGGGGCAGGCAGCGGGAACAGCCGCGGCCATCTGTGCAAAGACGGGCAGTACATCCCGGGATGTCGATATCAAACAATTGCAGCGTCTTCTCATCGAGCAAGGGGCCTGGCTGGGCGAGCTTGCTGAAGTTTAGGCGGAAGCGAATCCATTCTTTTTTCATAGCGACAAGACAACAAAAGAGAGGTGAATGCCGTGGCACAACATAAGGCTGTCACCGTGCCCAGACCGTCCGGCACCAGCACCGATACGGTCTTAAACAAAAAACGTTTCGCAAACCTCAGGCAATATTGGGATTTGTACTTGATCATGGTTCCTGGTATCGTGTATTTTCTCGTTTTTAAGTACCTTCCGATGTGGGGGATTGTGATCGCCTTTAAGGATTACAGCATATTTGCAGGATTTAATGCCAGCGAATGGGTAGGACTCGACCATTTTGTACGGCTGTTTCATGATCCCCAATTCTATCAGGTGTTCTGGAACACGGTCATTATCAGTTTATATAAGCTGTTCTGGGGTTTCCCGGGTCCCATCATCCTAGCACTTCTGCTCAATGAGATCCGCAGCATGTTTTATAAGCGGACGATCCAAACGCTTGCTTACTTGCCGCACTTTCTGTCTTGGATCATTTTAGGCGGTATATTGGTAAACGTCCTGTCTCCCGCAACGGGCGCAGTCAATGAAATCATGAAATGGCTTGGATTCGAACCCGTGTTTTTCTTAGCGGATCCGGCTTGGTTTCGATCGGTGCTGGTCATCAGCGATATTTGGAAGGAGGTCGGTTGGGGGGCCATCATCTATCTTGCTGCTCTCGCGGGCATCGACCAGCAGCAGTATGAGGCAGCCGTCATGGACGGTGCAGGGAAGTGGAAGCAGCTGTGGCATGTAACCCTTCCTTCCATTAAAGGAACGATCATCGTGCTGTTCCTGCTTAGACTTGGCAGCATCCTCGATGTGGGGTTTGAACAAATATTCGTTCTGTATAACTCGCTCGTATATGATGTTGCCGACGTCATTGAGACCTATGTGTACCGGATTGGTATCGGTCAGTCCGAGTTCAGTTATTCGACTGCGGTTGGATTGCTTAAATCCGTCATCAGTCTGGTGCTGGTCGTTATCGTCAATAAAGCCGTTAAAAGAACGGGTCAAGAAGGGATCTACTGATTATGAAAATGTCAAAGGGAGAAAAATGGTTCAGCGGCATCAATCACTTTGCGCTTGCCTGTTTTGGGCTTCTGGCTTTGGCGCCCTTCATTCACATTCTGGCCCAGTCGTTCAGCAGCTTCCGTGCAATTGTATCCGGCGAAGTCTCCTTCCTGCCGGTAGAATGGACGACGGAAGCTTACGTGAAGGTGTTCAATGACCCCGGGTTCGTTCAATCTTTTCTCGTCAGCGTGCAGCGGACGGTTGTGGGAACCCTCATCAGCGTAGTCATGACCATGCTGCTTGCGTACCCTCTATCAAGATATTACATTAAAGGCCGCGGTCCTATCATGTTCCTCATTGTCTTTACCATGTTGTTCAGCGGCGGGATGATCCCGACATACCTGGTAATCAAGGAGCTGCATCTGATGAACACCTTCTGGGCCTACGTCATTCCGGGTGCTGTTAACGCATTTCATGTGGTCATCATGAAAAATTTCTTTCAGTCCATCCCGAATGAACTGGAGGAATCCGCAAGAATCGACGGTTCGTCCAATCTCGGGATTTTATTTCGCATCGTAGTACCGCTGTCCATGCCGGTGATTGCCACAATCGCCTTGTTTAATGCGGTCGGACAATGGAATTCCTTCTTCGATGCGGTTATGTACGTTACCGATTCTTCTTTAAAGCCGCTGCAAATCTATTTGCGGGAGCTTGTGATGTCGGGGCAATCGAACATTAATACGACGGATAGCCTGGAACGTCAGCTCCTGGCGGTGGAGTCGCTGAAAGCCGCAGCATTGATAGCGAGTACATTGCCAATATTGCTCGTGTATCCGTTCCTTCAGAAATATTTTGTGAAGGGAATTATGATCGGCTCGGTCAAGGGGTAATAGGACATATTGTGCTTGTATCCGTTTACATTTCGTAATATTTTTATATAAAGGGGCTGAAAGTATGAAATTGCGAAACATGTTGTCAGGATTGGTGATCTCCGCTATAGCGGCCGGTTTGCTCAGTGGATGCGGAGGCGGGAAGGAGGCTTCTGGCAGTCCCGATTCAGGAGAAGTCGGCAAAAGGCAGACCATCAATATTGTGCAGCCTAACTTTGGTCGTAAATTTTTGGACGGTATGAACGAGAACAACAACCCCTATCAAAAATACGTCAATGATAGCGTCAATATCGACGTGCATGTGGTATACCCGCCCTCCGACGGCTATCAGGACAAGCTGAATGTGATGATGTCATCCGGCGACGATATCGACATGGTATTTACACAGGATGCTTCCTGGTTCATTAACATGGTAAACCAAAAGGCGCTGCAGCCGCTGAATGATGCTATCGAGGCGTCAGGTCCCGATCTGAAGAAGTCGGTTCCACAGGAAGCGTGGGACTCCGTTACGGTGGACGGTAACATCTACGCGGTGCCAGCGGTCAATTATATTCTAGGTAACGATTTGATGTATGTGCGTAAAGATTGGCTTGACAATCTGGGATTGCAGCCTCCGAAGACGCTGGATGAATATGTGAATGTGATGCGTCAATTTGCTCAGAATGATCCGGACGGTAACGGCAAGGATGACACGGTCGGCTTGTTGATGGGGGAAAATCTCATCCGATCGGCGCCATTCTTCGGCTCTTTCGGTGTACCGTTCAATGGTGCGTCTGCGGTCAATCAATGGGTGATGAGAGACGGCAAGCTGGTGAATGCCACCATTCTGCCAGAAACGAAGGAAGCTCTCCAGTTTCTGGCGGACCTCTATAAAGAACAGCTGATCGATCCGGAATGGGCACTGAACAAGAACAACAATATCGAAGAGAAAGTAGCCAGCGGCAAAGCCGGCCTGTTCTCGGCAACCTGGTTTGATACGCGGGGGCCGATCTTGACGAATAAGACAAACGATCCAAAGGCGGAATGGATCCCTCTTGACTATCCGGTGGGCCAGGAGGGAAAGTCTGGCGTCCTTGCCTCCAGCATGGTGATGGGCTACAGCATCGTGCCTGCAAAGAGCAAGAAGGCGAATGACGTCATCAAAATGTTCAATTTTGCCAATGGCGAAGGCCATGAGCCAATCAAACTCGGCTTGCCTGAGCACAACATATCGAAGAGGGAAAACGGCAAGCTGGTCATGGACTTTGAGGAGCACAACAAGCACGTCTACCGCAACAACATTTTGGACTATGCCGCTCCATGGGATCAGGAGCTTGATTATCAGCGGCTTGATGCGCTCGGTCCTGAATTCAAGCTAAAGGATAACGTGACACGGATCAGCAGCAACCTGATCCAGAACGAATACAATGGACCCCCGACGCCAAGCATGGGCAAGAACGGGGTGCAATTGACCAAGCTGATGCAGGAGACATTTACGAAGATCATCATGGGGACTGTGCCGGTCGAAGCATTCGATCAATACGTGCTGCAGTGGCAGAGCCAGGGCGGTGAATCCATCACCGCTGAGGTGAACGAGAATTATGCAAAGATGAACAAATAAGCTGAATAACAAAGTGAAGGGGCTTCCTCTAGAGGCACCTTCACTTTGATTTATGTAGACAAGGATGATGCTAAAATGATCAGAACATGGAAAAACCGTTTCAGGCAATCGATTCAGCTGCGGCTTACCGGTTATTTTATTCTGATCCTTATCCCCCTCGTTGTGATATCCACCTTTTCCAATCATCGCTCGCGCACGATTCTAAAAAATCAGATTGGCGATCGTACGCAAAGCGCCATGCAATCCGTTGTCCATTATGTGGACCTTACGATGCAGGGGGTGTATGAGCTGACAACGGTCCTTGCGAACAATTATGACATTAACCGCAGATTCGAATACGCCGGCAAAGTGCTCACGCCACAATCGATTTTGGATTTCCAGTGGATTGATCAGCAAATCGCCGCCATCTCCTCGGTTAACCGGATGGCTCCGAAGGCGTCCCTATTTCATTATGATTCCGGCATATTATTGTCAACCACCGGGTATCAAAAAGAACAGAATCCGGAGCAGCTGGAATGGGTCAAGCAGGCCATCGAAGCCGATGGGAAAATCACGTTATTCTTCCCGGAAGAGAACCGGTACAATGCGAACCATATGATAGACCCGATCTATAACGAGAACGTCATGGTGGTTATGAGGCGGATGAGTTTACTCAATCCTGAACGGAACAAAAATATCGTTATACTGCCGCTAAGCAAGGATTATTTTGTGAGCCAATTGAGGCGTTTGCTTCCAAGCAGTCGTGCAGAGGCTTTTCTGTTTACTCAGGATGGGAAATTAATTGCTACGACGACAAGCAGCACTGCGACTCCTCCCTCCTGGCCGGACGAAGGCAAGGATTTGATTGCAGCCCATCTCCCGGGTTACCCTGAGCGTATGCTTATGGTTCGGGTAACGTCACAGGACTCGGGCTGGAAACTCGTCATGGTACAGCCCGAGAAGGATATTTTGCAGGAATCGCATACGTTGCAAGGGTGGACGTACTTGATCATCGCCGTAAGCGTGTTGATATCGTTATGGATATCGTGGATCGTTTACAGCGGCATATCCAAACCGATGAAGAAGATGGTTGCCGCGATGAAGGAAATGAGGAGGGGGCAGCTCGATACCCAGATCATCCATCGAAGGGAGGATGAGTTCGGGTATGTCATGGATACGTTCAATCATCTGGCCAGTGCGCAGCGGCACCTGATCGAAGATGTGTATGAGAAGCAGATTTTGCTGACGAAGACGGAATTTAAATTGCTGCAGTCGCAGATCAATCCTCATTTTCTGTACAATACGCTGGATTCGATCTATTCGGCAGCGGTATTAAGCGACGCCGACGATGTGGGAGAGATGGTCATCAATTTGTCCAAGTTTTTGAGATACAGCCTGGGTAAGGGAAAGGAACACTACACGGTCTCGGAGACATTCAACCATCTGACCTATTATATTAAAGTGCAGCAGAGACGATTTGACTTTGAAGTCACTTATCGGATGGGAGAAGGTACGGAAGATATCCTGCTGCTTAAATTGCTGCTCCAGCCGTTAGTGGAGAATGCGATTTTGCATGGGCTTGAGCGCAAACATGGCGGCCGGGCACTCGAAATTTCTGCAGTGAACGACGGGGAATGGTTCGTTGCCGAAGTAAAGGATAATGGTGTTGGAATGGCGCCGGATCGTCTGCAGTATATTCAACAGCAACTGGATGGAATCTCCATGATGAATTTGGATCTCTCAGCGGGAAGGGACCGGATGGACGCGGAACTATACGGTTTGAGGAACGTGAAATCCAGGCTGAAACTGCACTACGGGGAAAAGGCAGATCTAGTGATTGATAGTGATGAACTGGAAGGAACGCGTATTCGATTGTATATACCGCGGGTTGAATGCGGAAGTATCCGGTACATGGAGGGGGACGGGGCATGAATTTAATGATCGTGGAAGATGAGATCGGTATCCGGGCAAGAATGGCGGGAACCATCCCCTGGGAAGAGAACGGCATCGACGTGGTTGCTCTTGCGGAGAATGGGAGTGAAGCGCTTCAAATGATGGAACGGACCCGCCCGGATATCATTGTGCTGGACATTCGGATGCCGGAAATGGATGGACTCACATTGGCGAAGCGGATTCACGAGTCCAACGAAATGGTGAAAATGATCATCCTCAGCGGTTATGAACATTTTGAATATGCGCGTTCTGCCATGGAGTCCGGCGTACTCAAATACCTGATTAAGCCTGCAAGCAATGAGGAGATCCTGCAGGCCGTTCTGGAAGCGGCAGCTATCCTGAAAAGCGAGTTGGAGAAGCGGCATAACTATGAGATGCTGTTCTCGAAATGGAGGAATCATCTGCCGAGACTGCAGGAAAATTTTTATAATCATTGCATTTCCGGTTCCTTTGCCGATTGGGAATATGAAAGCCGAAGCAAGGAATTGTTGATCCCGTTTGAAGCGGAACGACGATTATCCGTTGTTGTCTTGGAGCCGGATCCATTGATTGACGGGGGGAGATTTCGGGCAGAGGACACACCGCTGCTTCAATTTTCACTGCGAAGCATTGCGTTTGACGTGATATCAGGCATGGATTCCGAATTGTTTCAGGATGCGAAGGGCTCTACGGTCATTATTTTTCATAGCAGGCCGGAGGAGGTCCCAGGTGAATTCCAGCTTCGTGTCAGCTTTACCACAACCAAAGTGTTGTCCACGTTAAAAGAGTGTCTGAAAGTGACAGCTAGTGCGGGAATCAGCAGTATCGCGACTGGACTGCAGCATCTGCCCATGTTATATGCCCAGGCGCAGAATGCACTTCGGAAAAGGGTCGTATACGGACATGACCTTGCGATCCCTTATGCGGATGAACTCGGGGAAGATGGTTCGGCGAATTTAACGATTGCCTCTGATGAAAGAGCACTTGAAACAGGAATCGAGCTTGGAGATATTCAAATAGCGGAAGCGGCGCTTGATCGATTGTTGGAGAAGGTGTTCGGGCATGCTTCTGCGGTAGAGGAGGTACAGGAGAAGCTGCTTTATCTCATGCATGGTTTGCTTCGCGTCATTCGCGAACAACAGTGGAACCTGCGCCAGATGGTGGGGGAGGATGCCGTATATTTTTACAGTGTGCTGAACCTTCATTCAAGGGAACAAATTCAGCAAACCCTGCACCGGATCGTACGTAAGATTACGACCCATTCGCAAAAGCGCCCTCAGCCAAGCGGACATAAATTGATTCAGCGTCTGCTTGTCCTTGTCGACGAGGAAATCGGTCAGGATCTAAGCCTGAATTTGATCGCGGATCGGTTATATGTGAACAAGTCCTATTTAAGCCGATTATTCAAACATGAAGTTGGTGAGTCGTTCTCCCAATATGTGCTTAAACGCAAGATGACGCTGGCCAAGCAGTTCATCCAGGAGGGAGGACAGGTTGGACAGGCTGCGAGACAAGTTGGGTACATCAATAGCGGTTTCTTTTCGAAGGTATTTCAGAAGTATTGGGGGGTTCTGCCGAGTGAGATTAAGCAGGGTTAGAGATTAGATTCGCTCATCCGAGAATAGATGAATGAATATGAGGGGATTCAGGGGTAGGGCCAACCGTTTAGAAGGGGTTGGTCTTTTTTTGCTGTGCTTTGAAAGAAGTCAATATGGAAGTCATGAGATCATAATATTTCAATACATGAAAAATTCACAATAGAAAAAATCTATCACCAATCCTTATCTAACCACTCTTAGTTTTAGCCTAACTTCTCCGTACCTAGCGCATTTTCCTACTCTAAAAAGGGAGCTAGGAAGCGGATAAAAATCAATATGGAAAAATTTCCCCCTATCAAAGATGAATGTCCCCCTTTGAAACCAGTAGGGCTTGGAATAAAATTCTGGTAGACAGCAAGTATTTACATAAGGTTCTGAAAAAATACTTAGGGGGATTAGAAATGAAAAGGACTTCCATGTTACTCATGAGTGTGATGTTGTTGCTCTCCATGTTCCTCGCAGCATGCGGTAACAGCAGTGGCACCAACACTCCTGCTGCTGAAGGAGATACTCCGAAGACGGAAACGACTCCGCCGGCAGATGAGAAGAAGGATGAAGCCGCTCCGGTTTCACTCCGCGTGTTCTCGACTTTCGGAGGAACTGACGCGGCTCGCGAAGCCTTCCAGGCAGCGTTGGATGAATTCACGAAGGAGCATCCGAACGTGAAGATAGACAACGACACCATGTCAGCAAATGATGACGGTTTCAGAACGAAAGTGAACACCGACATGAACAGCGGCAACGAGCCTGACTTGCTGTTCTACTTCATCGGGGCTGATGCAGAAGGTTTCGTCAATGCCGGTAAGGTTGTCCCGCTGAACGAAATTCTCGACGCGGACGCTGAGTGGAAGAACGGCTTCATTCCTGATGCGCTTGAGCTTGCCAAGCAAAAAGACGGTAACATTTACGCTGCACCATTGACCGGTTTCTATGAAGGCTTGTTCGTTAACAAAAAAATCTTCGAAGAAAACGGTCTGGAGCTTCCAACAGACTGGGCGAAATTGACCACAGCTGTGAAAACGTTATCTGGCAAAGGCATCATTCCTTTGTCCGTACCATTTGACCAATCCCACTACCTGATCGAGCACACGATTTTGTCTGCGGCAGGTCCTGAAGGACAAAACAAAGGTCTGCTTGACGGCATCGATCCAAACTGGGAAAAAGCGTATGCGGCTATGAAAGAATTGTATGACCTTGGCGCATTCCCTAAAGATGCGGCAACGATCGACCTGAGCATGTCCGGCAACTATTACAGTGAAGGACTGGCTGCTATGACCATCGAAGGATCTTGGGCAGTTGGCGGCTGGAGCGATGATACTCGTGACAACTCTACAGTTCTGCCATTCCCTACGGTTCCTGGCGGCGTTGGCAGCGGTAACGATATCGTAGGCGGTTTCGGTTCCGGTTTCTACCTCTCCAAGGCCACTTATGATGACGCAGCCAAAAAAGAAGCGGCAATCGCTTTGCTGAAGCACCTGACTTCCCCGGCCTCCATTCAAAAAATCGCATCAGCTAACGGCGGTACACCTGCTGCTGACGTTGAAGTGACTGGATTGCCGCAAGTAGCTCTTGACGGTTTTGCTATGACAGCTAAAGCAGCTTCCATCAGCGCTCCGGTTGACAGCAAAGTTTCGCAAGAAACGTTTGGTAACCTTCGCGCTAGCGTTCAGCCTGTAGTGGAAGGCAAGAAAACTCCTACTCAAGCGATCGAAGAAGCGAAGAAAACCGAGGATGCCAACAAAAAATAGTTTTCATAAGAAACGGTAGAAATAAAAGTGACGTTACGCCGCCCCTCTGCTTCATTTGGGCGGCGTAGTCATTTGAGGCATGGACGATGAAGAAAAATAAACATCAAGGGTGATTAATATGAAGGGTGATCGCAAGTACATTGTGCTGTTTTTGTTACCCGCAGCGGCCATCATGACAATCTTTCTATATTATCCGTTCTTCAAGAGTTTGTATCTCAGCTTTTATCGCACAAGCGGCTTTTTTGACAAAAAGTTTGTGGGATGGGCTAACTATGAGAGACTTGTTACGGATAAACTGCTTGGCGCTGCAACATTGCACACACTGGAAATCATGCTGTATGTTATCGTGTTTCAGGTTGGGATTGCACTTGTGTTGGCCGTCCTGGTAGATAACATTTCCAAGCTCAAAGGGTTTTATCGGACTGTCTTTTTCTTCCCGGTAGTCATCTCCGGTACTGCCATTTCCTTATTATTTGTATTGTTCTACAATTACAATTTCGGTTTGCTGAACAATTTGCTGGCCAATTTCAACATTGAGAAGATTTTATGGCTGGATGCGAAGAATGCGCTTAAGGCGGTATCGATTCCAACGGTATGGCATTATGTGGGCTTTTATTTCGTTCTGTTCTTGACCGCCATGTCCAAAATCCCCGCGGATTATTATGAGGCTGCAAAGTTGGAAGGAATCACGGGGCTCAAGAAAACAACGATGCTTACCATTCCGCTCATCATGAGTGATATCAAGGTTGTTATCACCCTTGCCATTACAGGTACGTTGAAGGTGTTCGAATTCATCTGGGTCATTACAAGCGGCCAGAATGGAACGGAAGTGCTGGGAACGTACATGTACAAAAAGGCCATGGTTGATCAGAACTTTGGATACGGATCAGCGGTTGCGATATACATGGTGGTCTTTGGCGTACTACTTGCGTTAATTGCCAACCGTTTGTTGAAAAGAGACGAGATTACATACTAAGCATTATAGGGGTGTACTGTTATGGAGCCAACCATCGTCGTTGAACACAAAACTCAGCGCGTTAGGAAAAGTCGGTTTAGTTTAGGCACCACGTTGATGTACGTGATTTTGACAGCGTGGTCCTTAACAACCATCTATCCGTTATTCTGGATCGTGAACAACTCGTTTAAGGTTTCGCGCGATGTGATGAATAATTCCTTTGGTATCGCATGGGAACCGGTGTTTGTTAACTATCAGAACGCTTTTGACCGCATCAATATCGGAAGAAGTTATATCAATAGTTTGGTGATGTCCTTCAGCACCGTATTTTTGGTGTTACTGCTTGGGGGATTAGCCGCTTATGTGTTGTCGAGATTCAACTTCAGAGGTAAGCGCACCATTTATTCCATTCTGTATGCGACTTTGCTGATCCCGGCGTTTGCCACCGTCGTTCCGGTATACGAGCTGCTGATCAAAACCAGTCTGGTCAATACCTATTGGGGCTTGATCTTCCCTCAAACGGCAGGCAATCTGACGTTTGCGACCTTGGTTATTGCCGGTTATATGGCAACCATACCGAAGGAGCTTGAAGAAGCGGCTTTCATGGATGGATGTAACCGATGGCAGATGTTTGTTAAGATCTTCGTGCCGATCTCGCAGCCCGTATTTGCATCGGCAAGCATATTTGTATTTATGTGGGCTTACAATGACTTGTTCTCAGCGTTGATCTTCGTTAACAAAGAGAATGTCCGTCCGATCGTTGCGTTGCTCAATGAGATCAGCTCCCAATACGGAACAGACTTTGGTCTGATGGCTACGGCAGTATCGTTGACCGTTATTCCGGTGCTGATTGTATACCTGTTTATCTCGAAGTATATTCAGAAAGGTTTGACCGAAGGAGCTGTCAAAGGTTAAGGAGACAGCGAACTCAACGAATAGGCAAGTCAAGAGGGGACGCTTTCGTCACCTGTTTGACTTGCCTATTCGTTGTTATATTTCATCTAGACTTTTAATCAACAGAATAGTCGGATCCGTATTTTAAGCAGTTGGGCGATTAAATTCGACTAAGCGTGAGAAGCCATCTCCTCCATGACCGGCTTGGATCGCTCTTTGGGCAATAGCTTTTGCAGCGTTTAAGACACTGCTATCGATGCCGTGTTGTTCAGCCACGTGGATGATATGCTCCATACTTGTCATATTGGAGATGAGATTCGAGCCCTCACCAGGGTATACGCCTTGATCCACATCTTGTGCGATATAGGTCATGATATCCGGCATAATGTTAATGATATTGTGCGCATAGGGAGCGATGTCTTTTGCGGGAATATTCTCAGCGCGTGCTATAGCCAGAGCGTGCACATAGCCGCTCATGGCTGTCCAGAACACATCAAGTAATGCGACATCATATGCCGCGGCACGACCAGGATCCTCGCCTAGGAACGAAGCGGTCCCTCCCAGGCTGGAAAGGGTTTCTCGATGGTTGCGATACGCGTCTTCTTGCCCGCTGTACAGAACAACCGCCGAAGGCTGCCCTATGGTCGTTATCGGCGTCATGATCGCTCCATCAATATAGTCAATGCCGTTCTCGGTTGCCCAATCCGCCATGTCGCGTGCACGTTCAGGGGAGTCGGCTGTCAGGTTAATGAGGGTTTTCCCTTTCAACGCGCTAGTCGCAGGAGAGAGAATGGAGCGGACTGCATCATAATTGAGTACACAGATGATAATAAGCTGGCCGGTAAGTACGGCTTCCGTAACAGTCGGAGCAAGCACTGCACCTTGTGTTGTAAGTGGGTCGGCCTTTGCAGCCGTCCGGTTCCACACCGTTGTAGCGTGGCCGTTCTTGATAAAAGCTCCTGCAAGCGCTTGGCCCATAGGGCCGAGCCCGAGCACGGTCACATGCTCCTTGTTGGTGTTGTGCTGAGTTTCACGAACTTTAGGTTCGATCATTTGGCCTTGATTTTGTTTGGATGGTTCCATCTTTGTTTCCTCCTTAGGTGTTAGCTTCGAATATAGTGTAGACCTTGACACTAATGTCAAGGTCAATCGTTTTTTTTATCTTAAAAATAAGGTGAGTATTTCATTATATGAAAAATTCATAATAATGAAGAAAAGCGCTCCCTATCTCACAAGCAAGCTATATACGATTGCATCCGTACCTAATAACGACGAAAAGGATAAAATGAATCAACAAACTAACCAAAAGAAAGCTATTGACAAAATATTAGCAGCATGTTAATTTGTATATACAAATGAGAGGTGACTGGTTATGAACATCGATGATTCCATACTAAGCTCATGCTTGTTTTTTACTTCGAATCGCTTTGCTCGTTCGATGACCAAGATGGCGGAGGATGCTTTTGCCAAAGCGGGCTTATCGCCAACGTATTCCTATGTGCTGGTGGTAATCCATCAATATCCCGGCATTACGCAGAAGGAGCTAAGCGATAAGTTATCGATTGCTCCATCCACAAGCACCCGGTTCATTGATAAGCTGGAGAAGAAGCGGTTGGTACAGCGCAAATCCGAATGGAAAGAAACGCATATTTTCTTAACGGATGAAGGGAAGCTGTTGTATCAGGAGCTAAACCAATATTTTGAACAGCTGTATGGACAGTATGTTTCCCTCTTGGGGAAGGAACATAGCGAACAATTAACTAAACTTCTCCATGAATCCAGTGAAATATTGAAAAAGGGAATATAAAGCCTCTTTTTCCTCCCTCATTTGCATATACAATTGATAAAGGAGAGGTTCACAATGCAGATTGGTATTATCGGTGCAACAGGGAAAGCGGGAAGTCTGATTCTCAAGGAAGCACAAGCACGTGGTCATGAAGTAACGGCTATTGTACGTGATGCATCCAAGATCTCCGATTCCAGTGTTAACATTTTGGTGAAGAACGTGCTGGAATTGACGAATGCCGATCTTCAGGGCTTCGATGTCGTCGTGAATGCCTTTGCGGCGGCGCCCGGGCAGGAAACTCAATATGTGGAAGTAGGCCGGGTATTGATAGAAGCCCTGAAAGGGACGAGTACCAGACTGTTTGTGATGGGCGGTGCCGGAAGCTTGTTTGTAGATGAAGCCAAAACCTTGCGGCTCATGGAAACTCCTGATTTTCCTAAGGAATATTATCCGACGGCATTTCATGCTGGTGAGAACTTGAAAGACCTGGAGCAGGCTTCCGATGTGAAATGGACGTATCTTAGTCCGGCTGCATTCTTTAATCCGAAAGGTCAACGGACCGGCAGCTATCAAGAAGGCAAGGACCATGTTATTGTCAATTCGAGCGGCCAAAGCTATGTCAGCTACGCGGATTACGCGATCGCGGTATTGGATGAACTTGAACAGCCGAAGCATATCAATGAGCGTTATACGGTAGTATCCGAGGCTTAATAGGCCCGGCCACAACCTTCACATAGATCCTTGAATAAGCTGATTTCATCATGAAATCAGCTTATTTTAATGCGGAAAATTCGTATTCATAAATGAATAATGCATCATATGAAAAATTCACAACAAGAGAACCACTTCAATATATCTAGCTACTTTTATCTAATTCCACCCCAACCTCCTGTATAGACCCTAGCCTAATAGTGAAAATGGTGGGGAAAGGGCCAGATCATAAGAAACGAATATTGACATCATGAAATCGGCCAGTTGACATTTTTGGCATCTTAATTTGTAGTGTGGGCTGTTTGTAGGTCGCAATGCTTTGCGCAGGAAGAATGGGGACCGGTAAGATGATGGTCTGGCTTTGATCTTTGGGTAGACCATGGATTATGATCTGTGTTCGATTTAGCTTGATCCCTAAATTTTCCGGATGGACACGTTTGGGTACATAACATTTGACAACCAGAAAGTTATGCGTATCAAACGTTTCGTATCGAAGTGTGGAAGGGTTAGGCAGCATTTCATTTCCAGCGGTTGCTTGTCTTATCGTATCCTTCACATAATCCTCAATCACGGTTGGATCCAGCTGAAAATCCTCATTGAGGTCATTAAGATCTTTGAATGGAAAAGATTTGTTGTTGAAAAAAGAGTCCTTCGTTAACCAGTCGGGTCGTTTGGATCTTGAGTTCACTAGATATCCCTCCTTCGTTCTGTATTTTCATTATATGGGCGAAGGAATGTTATAGTGACATCTAGGCATCCAACCACATAGAATAAACCCAAGCGTATGATTTTGAATGAAGAGGTGGAATTGTGGTTTCGATTATCGGCAATATGAAAATTGTTAACGTGGGCCCCAGTTCTACGGTCTTGGTTGGAAATACAGGCGTCATTGATTTAAACAGCACCACAAAAGCGTATTCCGGCGCCAACTCGTTCACCACCGGTGACAGTATTGGCACAAATATAACAAACAACCAGGCCAACAGTACGAATACATTTGATCCGGACCTGATTGATTCGCCTAATGCTTAATTAAGGTTGTGATCCACTGTGAATCTAACAGTACATCAATGTATTAATATACAGCAGCTTCGGGTTGAAGCGGTAACAAACTCTTCGGTGCTGCAGATTGGAACCGCAGGAGAGATCCGGGCATTATCCAATATATATAACACAGGCGGTTTTACAGGTCCTGCGCCTGAGTTTGAGCCTCAGAATAATAACAATCCCTTGGTTCCATTGCCTGCGCCGACTGAAGGACTGTACCAACAAGAATGAGGTGAATTGACTGCGCATAGATTGTATAAGGAGCAGGGAGGCGGTTCCATGTACGATTCCTATTATATACAGCAATTGTTCTGTCTTCTTCGTACTCAGTCAGACCAGCTGAGTAGAATGGAACAAATGCTGAAGGAAATGCGCAGTGAAATAGATCGATTAAGACAGGGAAGCGAGAAAACGATAGATCGGGTGGAATATAATTTTGATTTATTGAAAATTGAAAAATTGGAAGGCACCTTAAATATTGGACTGATGCCTAAAGAGGGGCAGTCCCTGGACGATATTACCGTGAATGGTCAGCCGTTAGCACAGTCCTCGTCGGGATATGCCGACGGTGAGCAGTACTCGAACATATATCAGAATGTATCACGTTATCTAGAAGACATCGTACCCGAGCAGATCGAACGCGTGATTTCCGAAGCCAATCTTGTACCTGGTGATGAATATGCTGCGGTTATGATAGAAGATATTCGTAAACAACTCGGAGACCGTATTACGGTGTATCTGAAGCAATATCAAACGAACAGGGAAGGCATGAACCCGCTAGACGTAGAGCAATCGATCATCAAACAAGTGAAGAGTGAGATCGTTACGGCAGTTGAACAGCATCTTCTTAATTTGCAACGAGGGAAGTGGAATTCAAATGAAAATGACAGTCGTCAATAAAGAGCTCCAGGTTGGTTCGATTCGCATTACGGCGATCTCAAGTTCGTCCGTACTGTTGATTGGAGATACCCATGTCATTAATAGCTCCTCCATGTACGATACGCCTTCCGAATCACTGCAAATCAGCCCGCTTGTTCCGTTATCCCCGGGCTCGGCACCATGAAACGTCATTCACATGTTGATCATATGTATATTATCAATATATCAAATAGTTCAGCATGTATATGCGGTGAATCGGGACATATCGATGCCAATACGCGTGCATTGGCGGTTCAGCGGCAGGTCCCGGTGTTTTTTGAAGATGAGGGTAATTATGAGGATTACTCGATATTTTCCAGATCCATACCGACATGGCCGTCACAGTCAGACGTAGAGCTCAACATTATACAAGACCATAAGAAGATTCATGTGGGATGCCTCGAAATTATAGCGGCTGCATCTGCATCGGTTGTACAGGTGGGTCCGAACGATACCATGGATTTGGAATCCAGAGTGAAGGCGATTAGACACTTTATTACGGGTGCGCCCGAGTATTTAAAGGATTATAAGGGAGTCATTGTCAAAAAGAATTTCGTGGAGAAGGAATAATCTCAAGTAGGCGATATGTACAAAACAGGAGGAGCACATGATGCTCCTCCTGTTTTTATGTGATCTACGGATTATTCTCCTTGCTGATGGGCAGCTTCGTCTTTGATCTCTTCCCGGAAGCCGGAAATACTCTTTTCACGACGAGCATTGCGATCTTGAATCTGTTCTTTCTCGCTTGCCGGAATCTCATCCCCAAACTCCTCGAGATAATCTTCGGCTTCACGGTAGTTCTCAATCGTGTTCTGGACTGCCTGCTGCAAATGTTCTACATTGTCTTCGCGATTATCGGGTTTAGCCATGAGTGTTCACCTCCTTAAATTCAACTGCCTTGCTAAAATTACACACCCCAAAAGTCTTCCATAATAAAAACATCCTTATACATATGAGACTGACACTATCAAAAAAGCTACAGTATTGTAAATTTTGCAAGTCAGTTCTTTACATTTCCGTTGGACGTAATATGTTATAATGTCGAAAAAGCAGACTTGCAGCATGACATCGAAATAAGAGGAGGAAGAATTCTTGAGATCAAGTCGTTTTATATTCTGGCTCAGTATGCTAATGATAATGACATTGATGTTAGCAGCCTGTACCTCAGAACCGATAAAACAACAGCAAACTTCTACAGTAGAAGGCCCTCCTGAATCGGTTGAAGATGAAGAAGAAGGTCAGACCATTACACTAGTAACGCCGGATACGGCGATGAAAGCATCTGAGGAAAAAAGTAAATATCAGATACATACACGGTTGACGGATTTCCAGCTCTTAAATGAGTCAACGGGGATTGCATGGGGAATAACGAACACGGAACTGCGCCTTTACCAGACCCAAGATTATGGCGAAACGTGGGTTGATATCTCTCCTTCATCCAACGTTCAATTCGTTGACAAGCTGGAGTATGGGAAAGACATCGTGTTTACGGATAAGAAACATGGCTGGATTATACGTAACAAGCAGAGATCAGCCGAAACGATCCTGCTCAATACGACGGACGGGGGAGACACCTGGAAGCTTTCCTCGCTGCCGGAGACAGGCGTCGTCACGGCCATGTCCTTCGTTTCATCTCAGCAGGGATGGATTATGGCGAAAGGCGACCTTTCGCGGGGCTCCGAGGAGAAGTCGCTATTTCGAACCAACAACAATGGCGGATTATGGGAAGAGGTCATGCAGAATACGGAGTATCCTACATCCCGAGTTCCCGGCAGCGTGATTCCACGAACAGGGTCCATCATCGGCTTAACATTCACGGATTCGCTTGTCGGATTTGCAACCATTCGTGAAATGCAATCCTCCAAATTGTATATTACCCGTGATGGAGGTCAGAAATGGAAGTCCTCCGGTCAGATATTCAAGAGCAAGCTGCTGGATTCGTGCGGTTCGATCTTTGCCGGCACCCCCAAGTTTCTGGGCAGAGGCAGTAGCGGAAGCGAGGTTTATATACCGGTTACCTGCGTGAAGGATGATCAGGCGAGCTATTTGGGTTACTTTACTGCCGACAGTGGGAAATCATGGAATCTGGTGTCATTCCCCATGCCGGGTGATACCGGCAAGGGTTCCATTCAGCCTGTTTTCCGCCGCCTTCATGACGGGTGGAGAATGGTGAATGGTATTGTTTATCATACGAACGATATGGGCAAAACCTGGAAGCCATTTCCGAGGAGCAAGCTGTTGAACGATAATCTCGCCAAATATCCGAACGTGGTAAAACTGCAGTTTACATCTTCTGATGTCGGTTGGATGCTGATTGAAACAACGGACAAGAATCGATCGCGTCTGATGAAAAGCAGTGACGGCGGAGAAACCTGGCAGGGTCTATAATGTAGGGTGAGAATACCTGAATTGAATTCGCCAAGACCAGATCAAAAGCTTTATCGACTGTGACCAGCAGTTCTGATAAAGCTTTTTTTTAATATATATTGTGAAATAAATTACAAACATTAACCTTTATGTATGCTACGATAAAGGTGTAATCAGATACTCCAAATTGTTTGGAAGGGGACGATCCATATGCATACCGATCAAATGACGATAAATTTCCTCCGCCTTTGCTACCATTGTGATGATGCATGTTTATGCGACACCGAGGAGCAGTGTCTGGCTTGCTGGAATGAGCAGGAAATGACACCGCAGGAGCATGAAATGACAGGACAAGAAGAAACGATGAAATGGATGAGATTGGCTTACGATTGAATGGAAATGAAGACAATGAAGAGAAGGAATGGAACAGGACGTTCTAGTCCCACGAAGAAGCTGATGACTGGCAAAGTGCAGACATCGGCTTTTTTGGTGCTTCCAGAAAGGGACAAGTTCTTTAAAATTTCAATCAAACTTTCCATGAGGTATGAGTTAAATTGTCCGAAATAAAGCATATACATATTTCAAGACAAGGTGGAGGGGGGAGCCGTATGGGATCGGGGTCAGTTTGGATGTTCGATTTTTTCGGCAGCGTAATGCCCGTGTTTTTCATCGTCGTCATCGGGATCATTTTGCTGTCGGCCGGTAAGGGAATCTTGCAATGGAGTCAGAATAACCGACAGCCTTTGCTATCGGTCGATTCCAAGATTGTGAGCAAGCGAACGGAAGTGAAACATACGCAGCAGACAGATGATACGATGTCGAGCCGTACTCGTACCACCTATTATCTGACATTTGAAGTAGAGAGCGGGGACCGCATGGAGTTTGTTGTAAATGGGGAGGAATTCGGCATGTGCGCGGAAGGAGACGAGGGACTGCTGCGTTTTCAGGGAACCCGTTATTACGGGTTCGTTAGGCACCCGAGGGCGCATCTTAGCGTGGTCCGGGGTTATGACCAACCTAAATAAGTGTCGGATTTGATTTTTATATCCGCCTTCTCTTGTGGTATATAATGAAGGAGAAGGAGGGGCAGCATATGAAATTCCAGGATAAAACGGTCGTGATAACGGGCTCTGCCAATGGGATTGGCCGCGGGTTGGCTGAGGCTTATGCTCTAAGCGGAGCTCGAGTGATAATAAGCGATGTTCATGAAGAACAGGGCAACCTGGCAGCAAGCATCTTGAAGGAACAAGGATTGAACGCGGTTTTCGTCCCTTGCGATGTAAGGAAGGAAGAAGATATTAAACGTCTGATGAACCAAGCCGTTCAATATGCCGGCACCATCGATATTTTGATTAACAATGCCGGGGTCTCCCGGTGGAAATCACCATATGAGCTTACGGTTGAAGACTGGGACGATGTGATCAACACGAATGCCCGAAGCTGCTTTTTGGCTACGCGTGAAGCGGCGGTACATATGAAAAAGGCTGGGAATGGAGGGGCTGTCGTCAATATGTCCTCCACGCGTTCGATCATGTCCGAGCCGAATTCGGAGGCTTATGCAGCTTCCAAGGGAGCCATTGTCGCGTTGAGCCATGCCATGGCCGTTAGCCTGGGACCCGATGGGATTCGGGTGAATTGTATAAGTCCAGGCTGGATTGAAACCGGAAACTATGATGAGCTTCGTTCAGTGGACCATAAACAGCACCCTGCCGGACGGGTAGGGATCCCGGCCGATATCGCCAAAGCCTGCTTCTATTTTACCGATCCGGACAATGATTTCGTGACGGGGGCCCATCTGGTTGTGGATGGCGGCATGACCCGCAAAATGATATATGAGCCTTAGTTCATCTGAATAAGAAGAGCGTCTTCCCATGGAAGGCGCTCTTCTTCTTGATGGTCATGGGGTCGATCGTCTCGTATATGATACAAATTCGTGATGCATTAACATTTTTGAAGAAAACCTGTTCATGATAAATAAAAACAGTATGATGTAATTAATGTAAGTACGAAAAAGTCACATCTAAAGAATGGGAAGGAATGAGGGTATGGGGAAATTGACGACAACCAGCGCAAAAAATGAACGTTCCAATCGAGTGTCCGTGTTCGTTACACTGCTCATGTCCTATCTTGTGATACTGCTGATCCCGGTCATCGTGTTCTGGGGACTGTATACGCAAATCGAGCGGATTATGATCGAGAATGCCAACAACTCCAATATGGCACTGATCGAACAGGCGAAGCAGGTCGTGGATAGCCGACTGGATGAAATGCATCTGATTTCCCGGAACATCACTTCGCATCCGCGACTGGATGCGCTGCTAAAGGCAAGTTCCCCTCAAAATGGAACCGAGAACTACAATTACTACACTTTTATGCAGGAAATGCAGCGATACCGTAACAGCAGCAGTTTCATCACCGATTTTTATGTATATCTACGGGAGAGTGATACGGTTCTCAGCCCATCCTTAAAGACAACGTCCAGTGTCTTGTTTTCCGATATTTACGGATACGAAAAATTAACCTTTCAACAGTATCAAACAGATGTTCTTCACGGTGTCCACTTTAATCGGTATTTGCCCGTGACCGAAGTTGGCAAGGGGTTAAATCAGAAACGCATGCTCACATATATGCAAACGCTTCCATTTGGTGAGAAGGCTAATCCCAAAGGCGCGCTTGTTATGCTGATTGAGGAGAGGCAGATCGCGGGATTGCTTGAGGAGATTGTGAAAACAAACCACGGAACCATTTACATCAAGGATGCCAGCGGCCAAGTGATTCTGAGTGCTGGTGAATCCGAGGTTCGCATGGGTAAAACCACGGATCATCCGCGTGTGATGACAGTATCGACTAGATCTACGCGGAGTGGGTGGGAGTACGTATCGGCCGTGCCGGAAAAAGTGTTTATGGAAAAGGTCAATATGGTCAAACGAATGGCCGTTGGCGTTCTGGTCATCTGTCTTGTCGCCGGGATTGCCGCCTGTGCGTTCATGACCTACCGCGCGTATTTCCCTTTGCGCGACATTATCCGCTTCATCCGCCAATCCCATCCGGTTAAAGAGGGAAAGGTACGTAACGAATATGATTATATCAAATCGACCATGGCGGATTCCTTTGGCAAGCAAACGGAGATGAAAGAGCAATTGTCCAGGCAGACACCGGTGATCCGGTCGAACTTTTTGCAGCGTTTACTGAAGGGGAACGTGGATACGGCGGATATGTCCGATCATGCTCTGGATTTCATGGGGATCTCATTCCCGCATTCGAGTTTTGTTGTTGCCTTGATCGAGCTGAGGGATGCCAGCGGGTTCATACATAATGAGCGGGAAAGCGAATGGGCCCTGATCCGTTTTGTCACCGGGAAGGTGGCGGAAGAAATTCATCCCTTTACCGCATATTCCGTAGAGCTGGAGAAGAACGTGGTTGCCATTATTCTAAACATGCCAGAACCGCTGCATGACAAGGCAGCCCAGCTGTACGATTGGGCAGAGGAAGTGAAGCTGGTGATTGAACAGCGCTTTAAATCCGAAATAACGATCGGGATCAGCGACATCCGCACAGGTCTTGGATGTTTGGCGAGCGGTTACACCGAAAGTTTGAAAGCTTTGGAATATTCCATTTTTACTGCGTATAAACCGATTTTATTGTACGAAGAAATGAAGCAGAAAACGGGGGTGTATTATGATTTTCCCATTGAGACGGAAATCCAGCTCATTAACGCCATGAAAAGCGGGGATACGGGTAAGGCGCAGGATATCATCCAGTGTCTGTACCACAATAACTTCAATGGACAATCCATCTCACCTGAACTCGGCAGACTCATGTTCGCTAACCTGCTCAGCACCATGTTCAAGCTGCTGAATGCATTGAATTTGAAGTACGAGGATATATTCGGCGAGTCGGGGAAATCGCTTGAGGAAATTACGGAAGGAAGTACGGTAGAGGAGCTCTACCGGGAAGTGAAATGGATGCTCGGCAAGGTCTGTCTCTACGTAAGAGATCAAAGGGGAGATTCCTCTTCGCTGCTGCTTGAGAAGATCAAGAGCTACATTGCGGATCACCACGACGATGCCATGATCAGTCTGTCTTCCATTGCCGAGCAGTTCGATATTACGCCGCCCTATCTGTCGGCTTTCTTCAAGAAAAACAGCGGCACCAATCTCACGGATTACCTGGCCAAGATTCGGATCGAGCGCTCCAAGGAAATGATGCGGGATGCCAAAAATACAATATCGCACATTGCCCGTTCCGTCGGGTATACCAGTGACGTCGGTTTTATCCGGGTATTCAAGAAATACGAAGGCATCACCCCGGGAAAATACAAGGAAACCCTGCATTCCCTATCATCGACCTTAAGAAATGATCATCTCAATTCTTAATCCCTGTTTATGAATGTTGAAACTGTACGGTATACGTTGTAAGCGCTTCAGCATTAATATTTGTGGCAGGGCTGGTTGGAATAACTTGGGCCTAGTCTTATCAGATGATCATTCATTAGGAAAAAAGGGAGGCGTCGTGATTTGAAAACAAACCGGAAACGTGTTGCGAGACTTGCGATCTTTATGCTGATTGTGGCTATGATTGCCGGATGCAGCGGAAAAAGCTCGGGGGCCGAGGAGCCTGCCGGCGAAAAAGGTAAGGAAGGAACAGGCGTGGCCGCTGGAGGTGACCCGGGATATCCTGAACAGTTGACCTATTGGGTATCGCTGAATGCAAATGCATCAGCAACAATGCAGGATATGAACGGAATCGCTGCATATCAGGAATTGGAGAAAACGACAGGCACCAAAGTGAAGTTCCAGCATCCGCCGGCGGGCCAGGAGGCAGACGCCTTTAACATCATGGTTTCGTCAGGCAATTTGCCGGATGTTGTGGAGCATGGATGGGCCAACGTATCAGGAGGCCCGGATAAAGCCATTTCGGACGGGTCGATCATTCGCCTGAATGAGTTGATTGAAGAGCATGCGCCGAATTTATCGAAAGTGTTGAACGAGCATCCGGAATACAAAAAATTGATCACGACAGACGGAGGGAACATTTACGTATTTCCATTTATCCGCGGGGACGAATATTTGCTGACCTTTAACGGCCTTATCATTCGCAAGGACTGGCTTGACCAGCTTCAGCTGTCCGTTCCGGAAACGATCGATGAGTGGTATGAAGTATTGAAGGCGATCAAGACCAAGGATCCGAACGGAAATGGGCAAGCGGATGAAATCCCGCTCCTGCTTGATATGGATATGACGGGCATCAACCATGCCTTTGTCGGCGCGTGGGGAATTACGACCGGATTTTATCAGGTGGACGGGAAGGTGCAGTATGGACCCATCCAACCCGAATTCAAATCGTATTTGGAGACGATGAGCAAATGGTATGCCGAAGGCCTGATCGATCAGGATTATGCGGCAACGGACGGGACACTCAAAGATGCCAAAGTGACCAACAATCAAGTGGGTGCCTTCTCCGGTTACATGGGCAGCAGCCTCGGCCGCTATTCCGAGCTCATGCTAAAAAGCAATCCTGACGTCGAACTGGTGGGCGCTCCGAACGTTGTGCTGAAGAAGGGGGACACGCCGCTCCTTGGACAGAAGGATTCGCCGTTCAACGGATTTGGGGCGGCTGTTACAAAAGCGAACAAGTTCCCGGCGGAAACGGTGAAATGGCTCGATTACAAGTATGGGGAAGAAGGGCATATGCTGTTTAATTTCGGGGTCGAGGGAGTCAGCTACGAGATGAAGGACGGGTACCCGACCTATACCGACGAAGTAATGAAAAATCCAGATGGGCTGTCGATCACCCAGGCGTTGTCGAAATACAATCTGGCCAGTTATTCGGGACCTTTCGTCCAGGATCGCCGTTACATCGAGCAGTATTCCGCGCTTCCTCAGCAGAAAGCGGCCATTGAGACATGGATGAAGGCGGAGAATGACCGTTTGATGCCGATTATTTCGCCAACGGCTGAAGAAAGCACACGTTATGCCTCGATCATGAACGATATTAATACGTACTACGAAGAGATGGTTAACAAATTCATTATGGGCGTGGAGCCGATCAGCGGGTTTGATCAATTTGTCCAAACGGTTCAAGGTATGGGCATTGAGGAAGCGCTCCAGATTCAGCAAGCCGCGCTGGACCGGTTCAACAGCCGTTAAGTTGTAGGCGCATGAAGAGGGAGAATACCTCGGGATTCTCCCTCTAACTGTAAATGATCTTTTTGTCAGAGGAGGGCATACGGTGCAGCTTAAGAAAGAGACAAACCGCGTTACGATACAGAGCAAGCCAGAGAGCTTCAGCGCAAGAGCTGCGAAGGACTTTCGCCGGAACTCCACGATTTACCTGATGCTGCTGCCGGTTGTGGCTTTTTATGCCGTGTTTCACTATGGACCGTTATATGGCCTGCAGATTGCGTTCAAAAACTTCTCGGCAGGGCTCGGCATATGGAATAGCCCGTGGGTCGGATTTCAGCACTTCAGCGATTTCTTTAACGGATTTTTCTTTGAACGAGTGGTTACCAATACCATTATCCTGGGCGCGTACGATCTCATATTTGTTTTTCCCGCATCCATCGTGCTCGCGTTAATGCTGAATGAGGTACGACATCGCATATTTAAGCGGACGGTACAATCCATTACGTATATTCCCCATTTCATATCTGTAGTTGTGGTTGTCGGGATGCTGGTCGATTTTTTGTCGGTAGACGGGCTGATTAATCATATCATCACCTACTTCGGCGGCAAACCGATATCATTCATGCGGCTGCCGGAATGGTTCCGCACCATTTATACCTCATCCGCCATCTGGCAGGGAATCGGTTGGGGCTCCATTATATATCTCGCAGCTATTTCCAATATCGATCCGTCCCTTTATGAAGCGGCTAAAGTGGACGGTGCCGGCCGCTGGAAGCAGATGCTTCAAATTACGCTGCCCGGCATTCTGCCAACGGTCATCATTCTGCTCATCTTGCGGATTGGTTCCTTTATGGCGCTGCAGGATGAGAAGATCCTGATTATGTACAATCCGGTTACCTATGAGACGGCCGACGTGATCGGTACCTACGTCTACCGTAAGGGGATTCTGGAAGCAAGCTACAGCTTTAGTGCCGCCGTCGGCATGTTTAATTCCATGATTAACTTTATGCTGCTTATTGGAGCCAATTATCTCAGCAAGCGGTTTACGGATACGAAGCTGTGGTAGAAAGGGGGGCATCTATGCGTACTTCAAAATCTGTCAGTGAAGTCCTGTTTGATTCTGCGAATGTCATTCTCTTGTGCTTGCTATCGATTGTCACGTTATACCCGTTTCTCTACGTATTGTTTGCTTCAATCAGCACGCCGGCTGATTTCGTTCAGCACCGGGGAATCCTGCTGTGGCCCAAGGGCTTCTCGCTGGATTCCTATCGTATGGTATTTGAGAACCCCAATATTATCCGAAGCTACCTGAACACAATATTTTATGTGGTGGTCGGCACGACGCTGAACATTCTGATGACGGCTCTCGGAGCCTATGGCTTATCCAGGAAAAACGTGATGTGGAAGGGCACCATCATGATGCTGATCGTAATGACGATGTTTTTTGACGGCGGGCTCATCCCGAAATACCTGCTCGTGAAAAATATGGGTCTGCTTGATACGTACTGGGCATTGATTATTCCAAGCGCCATGACGACATGGAACTTGATTATTATGCGAACGGCATTCCAAGGGATACCGGATGCGCTTGAGGAATCCGCACGGATCGACGGAGCCAGCGACTGGACCATTCTGTTCCGGATCATCATCCCGCTATCGCTGCCGGTCATTGCCGTCATGGTACTCTTTTACGGGGTATGGCACTGGAATAAATGGTTTGATGCCCTCATCTATTTAAGGGATCGAAACTTGTTTCCGCTGCAGCTGATCCTGCGCGAAATTCTGATTCAAAACGATACCAGCAGCATGATGACCTCGGTAGGCGGGGGAGATCGGATGCCGGTTGGCGAAACGATTAAGTATGCAACGATTATGGTGGCTACGCTGCCGATTTTGTTTCTGTATCCATTTTTGCAGAAATATTTCGTGAAGGGCGTCATGATCGGAGCTATCAAAGAATAAGGAGGTAGTTGACTCATGTGGGAGCAAGCCATTAGGGATGCGGTAGAAAAAACAAAGCGGAATATCGGACAATTCCCGATGAAGTTTCCTCATATCACGGAAGAGAAGCGTTACGAGTGGGGAGAAAGCAATGACTGGATTGAAGGATTCTACACCGGGATGATCTGGCTGTGTTATGAATATACGAAGGACCCACTGTTTAAGGAAACGGCAATAGCCCAATTGGAGGATTACAAGCTGCGCCTGCAGGAAAAGCGGCATCTGGACCATCACGATATCGGATTTCTGTATTTGCCCTCTGCATTGGCCGCGTGGATCGTGGATGAACATGTCGAAGGCAAACAGCTCGCATTGAAAGCAGCGGATCATCTGATGCTGCGCTGGCGGGAAGAAGGTCAGTATATTCAGGCCTGGGGCCGGAAAGGCGACGAGAAGAACGGCGGCCGCATTATCATCGATTGCATGATGAACATTCCGCTGCTGTATTGGGCATATGATCAGACGGGTGATGAGCGATACAAGCGCGTGGCCGTAGCGCACGCGGACAAGAGCCGGCGTTACTTAATGCGCGGGGATGATTCGTCGTATCATACCTTTTACTTCAATCCGGAGGATGGAACCCCCATCCGAGGAGGAACGCATCAAGGATATCATGACGGCTCTACATGGACGCGCGGCCAGGCATGGGCCATCTACGGATTTGCGCTCTCCTACCGCTATACCCGTGATCCGAAATATTTGGATACGGCTTTACGTGCCGCCCGTTTCTTTATCGAATATCTGCCGGAGGATCATGTTGCGTATTGGGATTTTGACGTTCCGATTGAAGAGGGAACACCTCGCGACAGCTCCGCTTCCGCCATTGCGGCGTGCGGCATGCTGGAGATATTGGAGCATCTGGACGGAGAAGATGACAATAAAGGGCTATTGACAGAAGCCGTCGATAAGTCGATGATATCTCTCGTAAACCGATATTCTACCATCGGTGAGGCGGGTGAGGAAGGATTGATCAAGCATGGTTCCTATTACGTCAGAGGGGGCGTCGGACCGGATGATTATATGGTCTGGGGCGATTACTATTATCTCGAAGCCTTGCTGCGACTGACCAAAGGGATACCTGGCTATTGGTATGAGAGAGGTCAAGATAATTGAATCTATGAATCATTCCGGGGATGTCGCGTTCTATGCGGCATTCCCTTTTTTATGTAAAAAATCATAGGATCATTGTTCACAATATACACATTAGCATTGTCAGGATGTCTTTGTTATGATGAGGAAGATTCAAATTTAAGATAAATGGTTTGGAGGAGATATGCGTGTTGAAACATGTGAAAACTTCAGTCTTGCTGACCTTGGGTCTGCTGCTAATACTGGTGTTCCCGACAGCAACGTGGGCCCATTCCAAGCTGGAAACCAGTACGCCCGCGGCGGATGCCAAGCTGACGGAAAGCGTTCAGGAAGTAAGCCTGTCATTTAATGAAAATATCGATGAAAACTTGAGCACGCTCAAGGTTAAAAATGCGCAAGGCGAATCGGTTGAAGTAGCCGAGGTCAAGGTCAACCAGAATACCATGCTGGGAACGCTAGCAGCACCGCTTCCATCCGGCTCCTACACGGTCGAATGGAAAATCGTCGGCGGCGATGGACATCCCGTGGATGGGACATACGCTTTCGAGATAGATGCCCCGGAAGCGGAAGCTCCCCCCGAGACACCAGCCGATACCGAAGAAACGCCTGCGGATACAGGAAATACACAGGATGAAACAGCGCCTGCAGACGATACCTCCGCAGACAACGCGGATCAAACGGCTGGCCAGGATCAGCAAGCGGACAATTCAGCTCCCGAACAATCGGGAGGCAGCGGGTCAACCGTGTGGATCGTGGTCATCGTGATTGTCGCACTTGTTGCAGGTTACTTTGGAATTCGAGCATCACGGAAGAAAAAATAAATGTCTTACTATTGGTTAAGTGAGCCGTTTCTATATTTAGCCTACGCCATTCTGGCAGGCATCACGGTACTCTCCCTGGTACCGAAAGCATATAAACCGGACATTTCGGTTCCGGCCTGGCTTGGTCCGTTGGCGGCAGCGGCCATCCTCGTATTCGGATTTGTGCCGCTGCTGCAGATCATGATGTTCTTCAAGGATGATATCGGGTTTTGGAAGTCTTTTAACAGCATCATGTTCAAGTTCAGCGAGGGTGAGCGTTACGCCTGGATTCTGGTTCTTTCGATCCTATTGGGGATTCTGACCATGATCGTCCGCCGGAAACCGGGTTCCGCATTACGCTGGCTTATGCCCGTTGCCTTGCTGGGCATTGCGGTGGCGATGTCTTCGTTTAACCACGCCGCCTCCCTGTTTGAAAGCACAGGACAGCTTGCATTCTTCGGCCATTTCACAGCGATGGCGATCTGGACGGGAACATTGCTGATAACAGGATGGTTCACTACGGATCAGAGCCGCTGGAGTGCGTTTCTCGGATGGTTCCATCCATTAGCGATCGTCTGTGTCATCATGGTCATCGGATCGGGTCTGTTCCTGATGACAGCCGTGACGCCGGAGCCCATAAACAGCTGGACGTTGTCTTATGGACAGGCTCTGCTGGTTAAGCATATTCTCATTCTGCCGCTGTTGGCATTCGCGTTTGTAAACGGTCATCTCGTAAAGCGCAAGCTGCGCCGGGATTCCGGTTACCATCCGGTGGCATGGGCACGAAGTGAAGGAGTTCTGATCTGGTTGATTTATATCGTTACCGGATACATGAACCAGCAGCCGGCTCCGCATGAGGTGATGGATACATTGGCCTCATATGGTCCTGCTGCAACCTTTGTTTGGTTCCATCCCGGGTTTGCGATTGGTGAACTGGCATTTACGTGGAGTTGGATAGGCATTCTTAGTCTGTGTCTCGGGCTTGTTCTACTGTGGAATGTCGTGAATGTATTTCGCAGAAACCGGGCCGCAGCAGGCGCGCTGTTAAGCGCTTTAGGCGCAGTTGTGTTCATCTATTGCGGCCTGATGTTCTCGGTTACCGCAGTATAATATCATTTGAGTTTATAAGGTCCTTGCTGTTTACGCGGCAGGATCTTTTTTTTATGATAGGAGATGGAAGTTAAGGCTGGATAAAGATGGTATACTGGCGAGTAAAAGGACGCCTGCACCTACTCTTCAAATGGAGGATAATCACCAAGCCATCGGAGCATATGAGAAATCAGGTTATACGCGGGAGGATGAAGTGCTTCTGGAGAAAGAGCTGGGGTAATAGGTTGCGTGAGTGTATAATCTAACCCATAATATTTCACTTTTCGGAATGGGATGGAGGTGAGCCTGATGTTATGTGATAAAGACCAATACGTTGAAGAATTGCTCATTCTGAAGACGATTGCGGAAAATTTGAATCAGAGCAACGATATGAAGCAAATGCTGCAGACGACACTCGAAAAACTGTTGGATTTAACCCATCTTGAGACAGGGTGGCTTTTTCTGGTCGAGGATAAACCTGACTATACCAAGATGGCTGATTTCAACCTTCCTCCTGCTTTATCATGGGATAATCAAAAACCGATGCGATGCGGAGATTGCCTATGCCTTCGCATGTATTGGGAAGGAACTTTAAATGAACCGGTTACGATTATTGAATGTGAACGTCTGCATAATGCCAAAGAGCAGTCCTGGGGAGAAACTCGCAATCTGACCCATCATGCTACGATTCCGCTTACGGTTCAAGGTAAACGACTGGGGCTGCTGAATGTGGGTTCGCCGGGCAAAGCGCATTTTAGCGAGGGAGAACTTGCGTTGTTACAATCCGTTGCCTATCAAATTGGAACTGCGGTCGAGCGAACAAAACTGTCCGAGCAAAAGGAGAAACAGGCGGTGGACAGCATCGCCCGTTTTATCGTCGACTATTATGCCAAGGCAAGCAAAGTAACAAGATATCTATGGAAAATTAACGATATGAAGAGAATGCTTGTGGCGATCGTGGAGCAGCTTGCTTATTCATTTGACTGGCCGTGCGTGGCCATGATTACGTCTGACGATGACAACTTGTATCTTCGTACAGTCCATCAGAATGGGCAGACGCAGAGCGGCAAGGAGCTGGTGCGTAAGGATGCCAAAAAGTCCACGCGAAAGTCAGGAATCGTACAACGTGCATATGAGGAACAAAGCGTGGTGGTTCAGGAAGGCCTTCTCCGGGTGCTTCCCGGCATTCAGCCCCATTCGTATACGGCAGCGATACCATTAAAGCATCTTGAGCGCATTTTTCAAACCTATGAGACGATGGGGGTGCTCCTCATTGGACGGGAGAGTGGTCCCTTCAGTGAACTGGAGGTTGAAATCTTAGAGGTGCTGGCGGAGCATATTTCACTAGCGGTTGAAAAAATTTGTTTATATTACGAGTGGCAGGATTTATTGCTGGTGGAAGAGAGGAACCGTTTGGCACGGGATCTTCATGATTCCGTCAATCAAAAGCTGTTCTCTCTTTCATTGCTTGCTCAAGGCGTTCGCGAGACGACCTTACATGAGAACACGCATACGGCTGAGGCTATACATGACATTGGGCAGCTGGCTCAAGAAACGCTCACCGAAATGCGGACGTTAATTTGGCAGCTCAGACCTTCGGGAGAGGCCAAAGGGATACTGGCATCGCTGAAGGACTATGCCGAGAAACTTGGCATACAGCTGACGTTTCTCATGAAGGAAATCCCTGTTTTGACGAACCGGGTGGAAGAGACCCTTTATCGAATTGGGCAGGAGGCATTAAACAATATCAGCAAACACGCGGGAACGAATCGGGCATGGATCCGAATGGAACAAGACGGCTCCTATCTCTATATGAAAATATCGGATCAAGGCCGAGGATTCAACCCCGGATCGCCCGAACTGTGTCCCCGCTCGTTTGGGCTTACCAGCATGAAGGAAAGGGCTTCTGAGCTACAAGGAACATTAAGCATTAGCAGTGAGGAAGGTACGGGGACGATGCTGACGATCATGATACCGTTGTGGACAAAGGAAGAGGTTATAGATCAATGAAGAAGATTAAAGTTCTCATCGTTGATGATCATCTTGTCGTATTAAGGGGGTTGCGTTATTTCCTGCAGACACAGCCCATGATAGAAATCGTAGATCAAGCCCTGAACGGGCTGGAGGCTCTGGAGAAGGTAGAAAAGCTGCTGCCTGATGTGATACTGATGGATCTGAAAATGCCGGAGATGGACGGAGTTGAAGCCACAAAGCGAATCACAAGCAAGTTTCCTCATATGAAAGTCATCATTCTCACCAGTTTTGCCGACCGGGATTCGGTTCTGCCGGCGATAAAAGCGGGAGCGATTGGATATCAACTGAAGGATATCGAGCCTAAAGTGCTGGTCGAAACCATCATTGCCGCTGTAAACGGAAACCGCATGCTTCATCCTCAGGTAACAAACCAATTAATTGCCCATGTGGCGACAGATCCCGAGGTTGTCAAAGGAATCGACATTCTGACGATCCGTGAGCAGCATGTTCTTGAACAGATTACATTGGGCAGGAGCAACAAAGAAATCGCCGCAGAACTACATATTGCCGAGAAAACGGTAAAGACGCATATCACGCATATTCTGGGAAAAATGGAGGTACAGGATCGTACCCAGGCAGCGCTGTACGCGATAAGGAACCATTGGTTCAACACATAAACATCAGACTATAGTCGTAGTGACAGGTCTTATCTTCGGATAAGGCCTTTTTTGTATGGCTGATGTAGACCAGAGCTGGACGTAACCGGTCTGGAATTACGTTTAAATGGAACTACAAGGAAGTACCGCTGCTGTAGGCTTGTTATTGAGATAAAGGAGGAATAAACCATGACAATACTAGTTACAGGTGCGACAGGCAAAGTAGGTCGTCATGTTGTGCATGAGCTGCTAAGGGCTGGACATAGCGTCAGGGCACTCAGCCGTTATCCTGCTTCTGCCAAATTACCTGCTGGCGTAGAAGTGGTTGCCGGTGATCTGAGTAACCCCGACACGCTGATTCCAGCATTAGAGGGTGTGACCGGGCTTCATTTAATCACGACTGGAGCAGGTTACGTCCCGCTTACGACAGGGGAGGAGATTATACGGATCGCCGAGGCTGCGGGAGTAAGGCGTGTAAGCATATTATGGGACGGAAAGAAAGGGACGGTGGAGGAAGCAGTAGAATCGAGTCATCTGGAATGGACACAGCTGCAGCCGGTCGATTACATGTCCAATGTTATGAATTGGAGAGAATCGATACGAACAGAGGGTGTAGTACGCGATCTGTTTGGTGCTTCGTTAAATGCTTCGATACATGAGCAGGATATCGGACGGGTGGCTGCAGCGGTCCTGTCGGAGGACGTCCATGCGGGCCAAATGTATACCTTAACCGGTCCCGAGGCGCTAACGGTTCCTGACAAGGTGCAGGTTCTTAGCCGCTTTATCGGTAAAGATATAAAGTTTATCCAGTTAACCGAAGAACAGGAGCGTAAACGAATGGCCGAACTTGGAGTCGATGAGGGTGTCATCGATTACGTCATCAACTGGTACAAGAATCCACCGATCGAAGCATATACCGTCAATCAAAAGGTTGAACAGATCACAGGACGTCCTGCAAGAACGTTTGCCGAGTGGGCGGAAGAGCACGCAAGATACTTCAAATAAGAAATGGAAAAGAAGGAGCATATTCCTAAGCATGATGACCTTGGATACCTTGAGGATCATCATGCTTTGTTTATTTGCAGGAGAGTCAGGTCGTTGATGAATGATGCTGAATATCGCTCCGGTATTGACCAGGCGTGAGCCCTGTATTTCGCTTAAACACCGAGTGGAAAGAATGCATGTCCTTATAACCGACCTTCTCGGCAATCGTACTGATTTTGTCTGTGGTGGTGCGCAGCAGCTCGCGGCTTATTCGAATCCGCACGGTCTGCAGATAATGATGCCAGCTCTGGCCTGTATACCGGCGGAACAATCGCTGCAAATGGCGCTCGCTGAATCCGCTGATTTGGGCAAGGTGTGTCAAAGTGAGCTCATGCATGTACTGCCCTTCCACGTATTGAAGGACATCCTGGAAGGAATGGTGCTGCGGCACCGAAGGTATAGTATGGGAATGCTCAATGACACGACAGAATTCAATGATCAGCTGTAACAGCAGCGTGTGCAGATAAACGGCAGAACCGCTGCCTGGCATGGCATTTTGTTCATAGAGGGAGCCGAAGAGCCTCTCGAAGCGATCATGTCGGTCCATAATCGCGTGGTATCCAAGGGACCCATCCTCCATGCGTTTCAAAAAGGCTGCAGTCTCCGAATCTGTTGCAAAAGCTATCAATTTGGGCAGCAGCTGTACAGAGAATATGCAATTGTTCACAATGAGCGGTTTCCCGTTTGCAGAAGTGGGCCGGAATACATGAGATATTCCGAGTGGTATATAGAACATTTGACCTTTGCGTACGCGCTGAACCGAGTTCTCCAGGTGATGAAAGCCCTCACCCTCCGCAATATAAGCAATCTCCAGAAAATCATGGTTATGATAAGAGCCTGTAAAATTCTCGGCGTTTCGATTCACATACATCAAGGTGTCATTCTGGAAAAAGGTATCTCCATAATAGGTTTCCATCGGTCGCTTCATCATCATACTCCTCATCGTTAATAGGGGAAGAATGTCCGTTATGCCTCATATTATTGTCCGATATCCCCATAATTCCACGTTCAGGTTCACTTATAATAATAGTTGAAATAGGCACGGTTAGGAAGCGAACATCCCGGATTGCGGCCTATAGAACTTGATTGTTGTGATAACTTTTTTTATGAAAGGGAACGGAGGAATGATCTATGTTCAGCGTAACGGATTTACGATGTGAGTATCAGCATAATCCGATAGGAATCGGGGAGAAACACCCGCGTTTAAGCTGGAAGTTGGTCTCGGACGAAAGAGCGGTTAGTCAAACGGCCTATGAGATTGAGGTTTCAAATGATAATAACTTTGCCAATCCCCTTTGGACCTCAGGGAAAGTGGCGTCATCACAATCCGTTCATGTGGAATTAAGCGAATGGCGTGCATCGTCTTGTAAGCGCTATACTTATCGAGTCCGCGTCTGGAATCAAGTCGGGGACGTATCGGAATGGTCGGATACAGCCTATTGGGAGACGGGTAAACTGCAAGGGGAGAAATGGGTGGGGAAATGGATATCGGCACCACATTCTTTGCTGCCTGCGGACTCTGCTCATCTACCGCTGCTTCGCAAGAGCTTCAGCTTGAAGTCGCCCATTTCGAAGGCAAGAATATACGCCTCGGCCTTAGGCCTTTATGAACTGGAACTGAACGGACATCGGGTGGGAGATTGTTATTTCACACCCGGTTGGACGAGTTACGAACATACGATACAGACGCAAAGTTATGACGTGACGGACATGCTGAACACTGGCCTAAACGCAATCGGAGCTTGGCTCGGAAATGGATGGTACAGGGGTCAATTGGGATGGGAGGAACGGAGTTCAATCTATGGGGATCGATTAGCCCTTTTGCTGGAGCTGCATATTACGTATGCAGACGGGAGCGAAGAAGTGATGGCAACCGATTCAAGCTGGCAGTCGGCCATAGGCCCGATCAGAATGTCGGAACTCTATCATGGTGAAACCTACGATGCCCGGTTGGAGCTGGAAGGCTTCAGTTCAGGAAATTATAACTCAAATGATTGGCAGGGTGTCGAATTGCTCGATCACGGGTTTGACATGTTGAAGCCTCAGATTAACGAGCCTGTAAGAGCCATCCAAACGGTGGAGCCCGTTGAATGGCTGACCACGCCTAAAGGTGAAACCGTCATCGACTTCGGACAGAATTTGGTGGGATGGGTCCGATTTAGCGTGTCCGGTGACAAGGGAACTATCTTGACGCTGCAGCATGCGGAGATACTGGATTCCAAGGGTAACTTTTATACGGAGAACCTTCGAACCGCTAAACAAACGATTCAGTACACGTTAAAAGGTGGCGGGAAAGAAACCTACGAACCCCATTTTACGTTCCAAGGCTTCCGGTATGTCCGCTTAGACGGTTTTACGGAGGAGCAGCTGGACCGGGGGGCTTTCGAAGCGGTTGTGCTTCATTCGGATTTTGAAGAGACCGGGACTTTCCAATGCTCGGAACCTATGGTGAATCAATTGCAGAGCAACATTCGATGGGGGCTTAAGGGAAATTTCCTGGATGTGCCCACGGATTGTCCGCAGCGTGACGAGCGGCTTGGCTGGACGGGAGATGCGCAGATGTTTATAGGTACAGCTGCTTATCTTGCCAACGTGGCTCCTTTCTTCACCAAGTGGTTATCCGATCTGGCTGCAGAGCAGCGCGATGACGGAGCCGTTCCGTTCGTTGTCCCTCATGTACTCGGAGATGGTCAATATGCTTCGGCCGCATGGGGAGATGCAGCGGTCATATGCCCGTGGACCCTATATGTCTGTTATGGCGACCGACGGATATTGGAGCGTCAATATAAGAGTATGAAGAACTGGGTTTCCTACATCCAAGCACAAGGGGAGAATGAATATTTGTGGAATACCGGCTTCCATTTCGGTGATTGGCTGGGGCTTGATGCGAAATCCGGTGACTATGTGGGTGCTACAGAGCGGGATTTTATCGCATCGGCGTTTTATGCTTATTCGGTAGAACTGCTTAGGAAGACGGCCGTGGTATTGGGACAAGAAAAAGATGCGGCAGCGTATGCCACGCTTAAGGAAAGGGTTGTCGCTGCATTTCGTAACGAATTCGTGACCCCGTCCGGAAGGCTCGCGGCTTCGACTCAGACCGCGCATGTGCTTGCGCTCATGTTTGGGTTGCTGGATGAAGAGGCCGAAAAACGGGCAGCGAAACGTCTCTGTTCACTGCTGGAGGAGAGCAGGCATCATCTTACGACAGGCTTTGTGGGCACACCTTATATTAACCATGTATTAAGTCAGCATGGGATGCATGACGCGGCGTATAAGCTGCTGCTGCAGCGGGACTATCCTTCATGGCTGTATCCGATTACGAAAGGCGCTACCACGATATGGGAGCATTGGGACGGAATAAAGGAGGACGGCAGCTTCTGGAGCCGCGATATGAATTCATTTAATCATTATGCATACGGAGCCATCGGGGAGTGGTTGTATCGTACGGTTGCCGGCATACAAACCGTGGAGGAGGCGCCGGGTTATAAGCATATCGTGATTGCGCCCGTGCCCGGCGAAGGATTGACATGGGCTGAAGGCAAGATCGATACGCTGTATGGAACCGTCCGGTCAAGCTGGAGAATGGAAAGTGGAGAGTTTCAACTGGAGGTAACCATCCCGCCAAATGCAACGGCGGAAATCCGTCTGCCAGGCGCTTTTGATGCATCCAGCGTTACAGAAGGAGAGGCGATACCTCTAGACCAAGCGAACGGGATCCAATCTGCATGTGATGGGGAAGCGGGCGTTGTGATTCAAGCGGGCTCAGGAGAGTATACGTTCAGATATGTTTATTCCGATCATGCTGTGAAGTGATGAATAGATGCAGGGAGCTAAAGTTCCTTACCGTGGTGAGTTGCGGTAAGGAACTTTTTTTCTCTTCACTTAGTCACATTTATGGGCGAATGCACATACAAATACAAAGTGATCTTAAGGAAGCGAGGGGAACTCTGTGGCAGTCATCAAAACGAATTCGAATGATGTGGATCTTCTGGCAAGATTGATCCGCGCAGAGGCAGAAGGTGAAGGCGAGCAGGGCATGCTCATGGTCGGGAATGTCGGCGTGAATCGGATACTGGGCAACTGCCTGGATTTTCAAAACGTCCGCAATATGAATGATATGGTGTTCCAGAGCCCAGGAGGGTTTGAAGCAACACAAAAGGGCTATTTTTATCAACGGGCCAGGGAGCGGGATCGTCAGCTTGCCCGAAGAGTGATCAATGGGGAACGTATATGGCCAGCGAGCAACGCGCTTTGGTTTTTCCGCCCGGCAGGGGATTGCCCGGCTACCTGGTACAATCAGCAGAACACAGGTCGTTTTAAATCACACTGCTTCTTCACCCCGACATATGCCGATTGCCCGACTGTTTTTTGATTCATGTTATACAACCGCTTAGGCGGGAGTTATAAATTAAAGGAGGAAATTACTTATGTACAATCAAGGTGTGCCACCTGTGAACTTCATGAATGGAGTCCGCTATCCGGGAGTGCCGAGCCGCGGGACGGCTGGTTATATGGCGAACGTTCCACCGCAGGTACCTAGCGGAAGCCCAATGACTCCAGGAGGCACCGTTGTTCCGGCCCCGCAATTCGAGCAATCTTACGTTGAGAATATTCTTCGACTGAATCTGGGTAAACAGGGAACCTTCTACATGACATATGAAAACAATTCACAATGGAATGCCAAGGTGTTCACAGGCGTGGTGGAAGCCGCTGGGCGCGATCATATCATAATTAGCGAACGGTCGACAGGACGCCGTATCATCCTGCTGATGGTAAATCTGGATTATGTCGTGTTCGACGAGCCGCTTCAATATCAATATCCAGGCGTTATCGGCAACCCGCCTCCGACAGGAAGATAACTTCTAGCAGCATCAGCATAATAACCTTCGTTTACTTAAGCGTAGACGGGGGTTATTTCATTATGTTTCAAATGGCAAATATTCAATGTCATGCGAATTTTTTCCGCCCGGATGTCTGAATACATAGTATTCTATTAACATTTTGAATGTTTATTCATAGAATATATCAATTCATCGAAAAACGAGTGCTAACGGCTGAGAATCAAATTAAAGCTTATAACAACGCTGATTAATGTCATAAGACAACGTTTGACTGTGTATCGTAGTACTATATAATTACTTATATAGCTTGCCTAAGTCGGAATAAGATAAGGAGATGAGACCATTGGGAAGTTGATGCGTAGTCCGAACACGTTGTTATGCTTGATGGCACCACACATTTTTAATAACCGAAGGAGGTGTTCCTATTCGTCATAGCATGCTGTATGGCGGGTAGGAGATCGATTGAGTGACCCCTTACCGAGTTTGATAAGTTTAACCTTGGTATTGATTCTCGTCCTGTTAAATGGATTTTTTGTATCGGCTGAATTAGCTTTCGTTAAAGTCAAAAGCAGCCGTATTGACGCTCTGGTCGAAGAAGGACATAGACGTGCAAAATTTGCGCAGAACATACTGCAAAATCTGGACGGATATATATCCGCATGCCAGTTTGGTATTACCATCGTGTCCATTGGACTCGGATGGATCGGCGAAAGAACGATATCCGCTATGATTACGCCTTGGTTTCATGGCATAGGCTGGAGTAATACAGCCGTTCATGCCGTGTCTTTGGTATTAGCCTTCATCCTGATTGCACTCATGCACATTGTATTTGGTGCATTGGCGCCCAAGACGGTGGCTGTTCGTAAAGCGGAACAAATTACGCTGCTGTCAGCAGGCCCACTGCGGGTATTTTACACCATCATGTTCCCGTTTATCTGGTTTGCGAATGGGCTCTCCAATAACGTTCTCCGCCTATTCCGGATGCAACCGGTGGTTGAACGGAATGTTCATACCGAGGAAGAACTGCGGGATATGATGAAAGAGAGCAGTGAGAGCGGCCTGATGGATAGCACGGATATGGTATTGGTAGACAACATTTTTGAATTTGCCGATACGACGGCAAGGGAGATCATGATCCCCCGAACAGAAATGATCTGTTTATACAACAATCTTTCATTGGAAGAAAATCTGAAGATCGCAAGCGAGGGGATGCGAACCCGTTATCCGATCTGTGACGAAGACAAGGATCATATCATTGGCTTTATTCACATTAAAGATCTGATGCGCGGATTCGTTCGTGACCAGCTTTCCTTGATTCGCCCGATCATTGCTGTTCCTGAGTCGATCAAGATCAGTGATTTGCTGCGAAGAATGCAGCGGAGCAAGACACAAATTGCCATTCTTATTGATGAATACGGCGGGACTTCAGGACTCGTAACCCTGGAAGACATTATGGAAGAAATCGTCGGTGAAATTCAAGATGAGTTTGACGAAGAGCGTCCGGGCATTGAAAAGGTGGGGGAGGATGAATACTCCATTGATGGATTGATGCTGATCGATGAAATTAATGACCAATTTGGTCTGAATGTGGATACAGAGGATTATGATACTATCGGTGGATGGCTGTCCTCACGTCTTGAGGTGCTGCTCCCGCACAAAGGTCAATCTGTCATGTATGAGGATTATCGCTTTGTGATTGAGGAAACCGAGAATAAACGGATCTCGCGGATTCGTCTGATCAGGCAGCAGCAGCAGCTGATTCAGGAAGAAGCAGGCGCGTAAACTGGATATTAGAAGAAGTAGCGACATATTATGCCGCTACTTCTTTTTGCTTGCAGAAAAGTTTCAAAAAATATATCAAACCATGAAGAATTAGATACTTTTGTTCTGTTACTGCGTGTTAAAATATGGATGTTCCTATTATATTGAAAGAAAGGTGATGTTATGTCGAAAGTACGCAGTCCTAAACGTATAGCTTCAGCACTTGCAGTCAGTGTTCTATTAAGTTTGTCTCTGGCAGGAGGGGCTTACGCGGATTCCGCACCAGACATTGCACCCGGCGCCTTAACGACACCGCCTCCGGTTGAAATGAATCTGAATTCTTCTCTCAACATTTTAGCCAATAAATATTTGATGAATTATTTTTCTTCGATAGGGAAAGTAAGCAGCACTCAAGTAGGGATAAACGGTACTACCAGTGCTTCCCAAGCTGTAGATTCTCTGGGAATCAATTATGTTATTCAACGCTGGACGGGCTCCGCTTGGGTTGATGCGGGAGCTGCATACGATAACGGAACGAATAAGACCTCTCTGAGCGGAAGCAAAACGTTCAACGTACAGGCAGGTTATTATTATCGGGCCAAGACAGTTCACTGGGTCAATGAGAGCGGTACATATGAAGAAGGGACTTATTACACGAGCTCGGTATTGGTGGAATTATAATACGAATATGGATTTATGAAGGGGGTGTCCCGAAAGATCGTAGATCTTGCGGGGCACTTCCTTTTTTTGCGCTGAAAGACGCTCCATGTAGGACGTGTCCCACCCATCGCTGGCCCGCTAACTGTTGATGTGGGCAACCATGGAGCAAAAAGGTCGAAGACCCAGCACTCAACTTGAGCCTGTCTTCGACCTTTTACGGTGCATGAATGAAAATCCGGTCTGTTCTTTTTAAGATCATCTCAAAATCATTGTATGCTGTTTGCAATTTTTATGAATTCTTCTTCTGTGAAGAATCCGCTGATGGATACAACCACTTGATCATTATCATATAAGAAGCGAAGATTATTCTCGGTTAGATAGGCTTTCGCTCCGGAATCAAGAACAACAGTCTTATTGATATCTCCATTGAGATTGATCATTTTGCCAAGTTGCATCCCGATAAGATCAATATGGAAAAACTTTTCGTCCGAATTTTTATAATGAAGATGGAGCTCGTCAAAAACGGCAGTTTCATCGGTTGTTAATGCGGTAGCCTCATGGAATTTGTAGTCCTCCGGAAGATAATTGACTTTTGGTATTTTAAATACGGCACGTTTTTGCGACTCTGTCAAAGATTCATCGGTATCTGTGAAAGGAATATATTCGGTGTCCACTAATTCAGCCGGCGGTACATACTCTTCTTCCGGCTCTACTGTTTGTTCCGGTGGGGGAGCAGTTAATGCCTTGCTCTTATCGACAGGCTCTCGCATGCCGAAAATTTGAGTCACCACACCATTTCCCCAATCCTTGATTTCCTGATAAACCGGTGTTACCGCTTGAGTTACAGAGGATGGAGAGAATATCAACGCACCAAAGAGCATGGAAGCTGCGATGACGCCGGCTAACTGAAATCTGCGTTTGCGCTGTTTCCGAGTGTTTATCTTCTCGACTTGCAGCTTGACCTGCTGCCAGGATTGACGTTTGGATTCGTTGTCAGTAGGGAGTGAGGAACGTGAGGCTGCACGATCAAAGGCTTCGTCAAAGGCCTCATCAAACCAATCATCGTATTTTTCGTTGCTCATCCAATTCACCCCACTCTCTATACAGCATTTTTTTTACGGATTCTCTGGCTCGGAACAAGCGCTGCTTCACGATCTCTTCGCGAGTATTCAGCAGCTCTGCGATTTCCCTGTACGTTAGACTATGCTTCCAACGGTACTCAATCAATAGCTTGTATTCAGGCTTCAATTGGTCGAGGTAATGCTCGATGGATTCCTCCAGCATATTCGACTCCACCTGATGTTCTACGTTCGTGGAAGAAACTACCACGTCCTCTTCATTAATAAAAACACTCTCGACATCCACTTGGTTACGGTATTTTTTATTTTTTCTTAAATAATTCATGGTTGAGTTTTTGGCAACGACACGGAGCCATCCCCGCATCTTGCTTTCGGTTTCAAAATTCGGCTTACTTGTAATCACTTTTATAAAGGACTCCTGAATGATATCCTCAACAGCAGCATGATCCCGTACGACATACAGTATCTGCCCATAAACGAGATCATAAAATTCATAATAGATTTCTTCCTGAATAGGTTCGCTCAGATCAGCGAAATCTGCTGCAAGGAGGAGCTGTAATCGGTTGGACACGCGATAATCCCCTCTCTGGTGTAACCATCCTATTTCTCTCATCATTTTACAACATATCGGGTGAAAAAGCCCTATTAATTCTAATAACAGCCGGCTCTGAAGACGGTTTGCGGGAAAAGGGTTTAACTGTAGGAAGTTATGTGTTTGAAGCGCTTTAGCTTATGAGTTAAAAAGGCAATTCTTAGACATGCGTCCATCTCTTCATCCTATGCTCGGCAATCTATTGGTATTAATCGAAAAAAAAACAGAGCAGCCTCTGATTAAAAGACTGCTCTGTTGTATAGTTTCGATCACATTGCGATGTGTTTGTCACGCACATAACGGAATGGCAGCGGTTTACGCCCAATTCCCGTTGATGAATACGGGTTCCTCCGTGCCATCATGCGTGATTCCGGTAATATTAAGCTCCTTGGAGCCCATCATGAAATCGACGTGGGTAATGCTGGTGTTCAGACCGCTTGCTTGAAGCTGTTCGGACGTCATGGTCTTGCCGCCTTCAAGGTTAAAAGCATACGCGCTGCCGATAGCCAGGTGACAGGAGGCATTTTCGTCAAACAGCGTGTTGTAATACAAGATGCCGCTTTCCGATATCGGGGAGCGATATGGCACAAGAGCAACCTCGCCCAGATAATGCGAGCCTTCATCCATGGAAATGAGGCGTGTTAAGGTATCTTCGCCTTGTTCCGCGGAGAAATCGACGATGCGGCCATTCTCGAACGTGATCGAGAAATTGTCGATGATGTTACCGCCGTAGCTTAAAGGCTTCGTGCTGCGTACCGTGCCGTTCACGCCGGTTTTGAGAGGAGCGGTGAATACTTCTTCCGTCGGAATGTTGGCAACGAAACGCTCGCCTTTCTCGTTGTGGCTGCCCGCCTGGGCCCAAATATGCCCCTCCGGAAGCTCGATCGTAAGATCCGTTCCCGGTGATGTGAAGCGGAGCTTATGATATTTCTTGGCATTGAGCTCATCCGATTTGTGCTGAAGGGTCGTAATATGCTCTTCCCATGCACCAATGGGATCTTCGAGATCCGCGCGAACCGCGTGAAAAATTGCGTCCCACATGTTGTTCACCTGCTGCTCGGCCGGAACGTCAGGGAACACCTTGGCAGCCCAATCAGGAGAAGGGTAGGCAATGCCGGTCCAGCTCATTTTATCGGCTTGCTGATATTGCCGGTATTTCGCCATGGCTGCGCCATATGTACGTTGATAATTGGATATACGCTCCGGATCAACGCCTTTAAGCAGGTCAGGGTTCGAGGAGAGAATCGTCAAGAAAGCAGCCCCTTGCTCGGCAAGCTCGGTTACTTCCTCCGCATAATATGTCGGCGGCTCCAGAAAAGCCTCATCTGGTGCCAGATCGTACCGAATCCGGTTCACAACCTCATCACTGTAGTTCACCTTAACTTGCTTGGCGCCCGTTTCATAAGCTTTCTTCACGATAAGACGTACCAACGGTGCAGCATCGATCATCGCGTTAACTACCAGCGTTTGTCCTGGCTGTACATTGGCACCCACCTTGACGGCAAGCTCCGCGTAGCGTTCCAATTTTTGCTCAAAGCTGGACATGACAGACCTCCATTTCTTTTATGCTACCTTTAAGAGGTTGTTCAAAAAGTTCCCTTTTGATCACGAGGTAGATGATCAGGAAGCGAAGCATAAGCTTCGGTGCTGACAGCCGACTTTTTGAACATGCATTTTAAGTATCTTCGTTCGCTTTCTTGATTATCGCACAATTTTTCGGATTGTAAATCAACCTCAGGTCAATTAAAGGCCGGAAAAGTTCAAGAAAGCAGCTACTTCATAAGAAATAGCTGCTGATGCTGTATCGTTTCTTAAAATGCCCAGTTTCCTTTCAGGAATACCGGTTCTTCCTGGCCATCTGCCGTTACTCCGTAAATATCCATTTCGCCGGAGCCGATCATGAAATCGACATGGGTTACACTCGTATTGAGGCCGTTCTGAATCAACTGCTCCTGATTCATTTCTTTTCCGCCTTCCAAGCAGAAAGCATAAGCGCTGCCAAGTGCAAGGTGGTTGGAAGCATTCTCGTCAAACAACGTATTGTAATACAGGATGTTTGACTCCGAGATCGGGGATTGGTGCGGCACCAGCGCCACCTCTCCAAGGTAACGGGCACCTTCGTCCATGTTCAGAAGACGCTCAAGTGTTTCATAGCCTTGCTCTGCCGTGAAGCTGACCACTTTACCTTCTTCAAAAGTAAGGGAGAAGTTGTTCACGATGTTTCCGGCATAACTCAAAGGCTTCGTACTGTGTACGGTTCCGTTGACTCCTGTTTTGAGAGGAGCGGTAAATACTTCTTCTGTCGGCATGTTCGCCACAAAGGAATGCCCGCGCTCGTTGATGCTGTCGCCTTGCGCCCAAATATGCCCTTCCGGCAGCTCGATGGTAAGATCGGTTCCCGGTGCGATATAGTGGAGTTTCTTGTATTTTTTTGCGTTCAGCACGGAGGATTTTGCTTCAAGCACTTCGAGGTGCTTGTTCCACGCTTCAACCGGGTTATCCTGATCCACACGTACGGTGTGGAAGATAGCATCCCACAATTTGCCGACTTGTTCGGATTCCGGCACATCCGGGAATACCTTGGCAGCCCAAGCTGCTGAAGGCACAGCGATCAGACACCAGCTAAACTTGTCGGACTGTTGATAGGCGCGATATGTCTTCAATGCTTCACCGCGCGCTTTGTAGAAGTTTCCGATACGCTCGGAATCAATGCCGCTGAGCAAATCGGGATTTTCGGCAAGCACGTGCAGAATGGCTGCGCCGTTCTCCACCAATTCCGTCATTTCGCCGGCATACCATTTCGGCGCTTCGGTAAAGACGTCATCCGCAGCTTTTTCGAATTGTAGTCTTGTTATCGTTTCGTCGGTCCACAGGATCTTAACCAGGCGGGCACCCGCTTCATATGCCTTTTTGGCAATCAAGCGAGTGAACTCGGCAGAATCGACAGGAGCATGAACCACTAAGGTTTGTCCTTCCTGTATGTTAACTCCAACCTTTACAGCCAACTCGGCATATTTGTCCAAGTATGTATGGAAATCGGACATTTGGTACCCTCCAATGCAATTTAATTTACCAACCCATATTATACTAGATCTTGCCGTATAAGAAAAACAATAATCAGCTGCCAAGAAAAGTGATATACTGAGTCTTGTGAGTGCTTTACAACGTAATGAAGGAGCGTGGAAACGTGTCAGAAGTCCGAATCGAGCGTGCGGATATGAAGCGGGATGATAGCGATCAGTTCGTAGGATATACCGTATTTTCTATAGATGGACATGCATCAGCCTACGAGATCACCTTCCTGAGCAAGAATGGCCGGGATTGGGACTACAGCCTGAACTTCGCCGGCGAGCCGGGAATCGAGGAGCAGTTTCTTCAGATTGACGAGCGGATTGAGGCCGACAACGAGTTGTTTGATGATTTGCTGGATGCAGCCATCGATGCGAGTGAGTTCGGGGAATAAGAGACCAATCCAAAATGTATTCCAATGAAAACAAACCGTGCACCTCCCGTGGAAGGGAAGCGTACGGTTTGTTTAAGATTGAAGCATGTATAAGTTTTCAGCGAAGGTGAACAAATTCGATAATCGCTGGAAAAACATCCTCTAAACGGGGTCTGTCCTCTGTGAAAGTGCGTCGATAGATGTTTTTCTTATATGTGCCGACATGGGAGAATAACAAGTTAACCAATCGTAATTCGACCTTCCGGATGGCGGTATAGTTCTTTATTATTCTTGCGGCTAAGCGCGTACGCAAGGGTTAGCGGACCTAACCGGCCAAGGAACATGAGCAGGGCAATGGTGATCTTGCCAACCCCGGACAGCTCGGTTGTAAGTCCCATCGATAGCCCGGCTGTACCGAACGCGGATACGGCTTCGAACAGAATTCTTAAGAATTCACCCGATTCCGTAACGGACAGAAACATGGAAGCTCCCACCAATAGCAGCAACGATAGTATCGTCAGCGTAATGGAACGATAAACCAGGGCTTGGGAAATTCGATTGCGATAGAGAACCACATCGCGTTTACCCTGGATCATCGTGACGACGGCACCAATGAGCACGGCGAAGGTGGTCACCTTAATGCCCCCTCCAGTCGATCCGGGCGCTGCCCCGATGAACATGAGGAGAATCATGAAAAACTGGGAGGATTGCTCCAGACTCGCGATGTCCAAGGTGCTGACGCCACCGGAACGCGGAGTGATCGATTGGAATAAGGACGCCATGATTTTTACCGGGTATGAGAGTGGCCCTAGTGTTTTGGGATTGCCGTGCTCCAGAATAAAGATCATGATAGCCCCGATTACGATTAACAGTGAAGTCACGGTTAATACAACCTTGGAGTGAAGCGACAGTTTCCTGCACTTCGGATATTCAATAAGATCAAAAATGACGATGAAGCCGATTCCCCCTAGGAAGATCAAGAACATAATGATTATATTGACATAAGGATCCGCTACATAGGTAGCAAACCCTGAGAAGGGGCCGTGAATTTGGCCGAAGAGGTCAAAGCCTGCATTGTTGAATATGGAGATGCTTTGGAATATGCCGAAGTAAGCTGCATCCGAAAGCGGCATAATCGCAGAGAACCTGAACGTCAGCAGCAAGGCGCCTGCGCCTTCGATGATCAGCGTGTAGACCAGCACTCTCCGGATGAGATCCACGATGCCTTGAATTTGGTATTGACCCATCGCTTCTTGAAGGATCATGCGCTCCCGAAGCGAGATTCTGCGATTGAACATCAATGCAATCCAGGTGGCTGAGGTCATAAAGCCCAACCCGCCAAGCTGAACGAGCATGAGCATGACAATTTGTCCAAATATGGACCAATGAGTCCCTGTGTCCACAACGGTTAAACCCGTTACACTGATGGCAGAAACCGCTGTGAAGAGAGCATCTACAATCGGGGTAGAAGTCCCGTCCGCAGTAGCGATGGGAAGTTTAAGCAGGAATGTCCCGATCAGTGTAATCGACGCAAAGCCGATCGCCAGAAATTTGGGAGGGGTCATTTGGTTTCGAAGGTCTTTCTTTTTCATGCCAATTATCCTTTTCCGAATGTTTTAATTTTGAAATCATTCTCTAATATAACACGAAAGGTGAATCATTTAACCATCATGAATTCGAACCGAGCACCGATTCCCGTATTTATTCCTCTATTTATCGGCATCATCGCTATTTCTTTTTCCTCGATTTTCGTAAAATGGTCCAGCAGCCCCGTTTCCATCCAGGCGATGTATAGACTGGTGATCACGTTCCTGATCATGCTGCCCTTCGCGGGCAAATATGTGCCGGCTATCAAATCGCTGAAGCGTTCTGAACTGCTGCTGCTCCTTCTATCCGGAGCGATGCTGGCCCTGCACTTTTTGTTATGGATGGGCTCCTTGAAATGGACAAGCGTAGCCAGCTCCACGATTATCCTTGCCCTTCAGCCGGTATTCGTGATGATGGGTGCTTACTTTTGGTTTAAGGAGAAAACATCGCTGGCAGCAATCGGAGGCATGGCCATCGCCTTTCTCGGCGTATTCCTTCTCATTGGAAGCAGTGGGCTCAGTGGGAGCAAAGGGCATTTGACCGGTGATATCATGTCTTTGATGGGAACGGCTGCGGTCGCCGTCCATATGCTGCTGGGTCAATTGCTGCTACGGCGTTTGCCGTCATTCCTGTACAGCTGGCTTGTCTTTGCGGTGGCAGCATCCGTATTGGCGGTGTACAACGTGGGAATGAACATTCCCATGACGGGGTATTCCGGACGTGAGTGGGGGATATTTGCCTTATTGGCTGTCGTGCCAACGGTATTCGGCCATCTGTTATTTAACTGGCTGATGAAGTATGCCACAGCCTCCACCGTATCGATGAGCGTTCTCGGAGAGCCGGTTGGAGCGAGTTTACTGGCCTTTCTCCTGTTGAATGAGTCGATGAATTCCCTGCAGGCGGCTGGGGGAGCGCTTGTGCTGTTAGGGCTGGTATTATTCTTGAAGGTCGGGAAACCGAGAAAGCAGCCTGTCGACATTCAACCCGAAGCGCTGGGGTGAATGTCGCTTTATTTTTTTGCCCTGCCGGAGTAGTTCTCATTGAAATGGCGTACACTGACCCTAAAAATACAAATCCTTACAAAAATGGATATTGATATGAAAAGGGGTTTCGTACGTGAAAGCAGTCACTTATCAAGGCAGACATCGGATCCAAGTGAAGGAAATGAAAGACGCCGTTCTTCGGCACAGCGACGATGTCCTGATTCGAGTCACCACCACGGCCATCTGCGGATCTGATCTGCATTTATATAACGGCGAGCTAAAGCCGCTTAACGATGATTACATTATCGGCCATGAGCCGATGGGAATCGTTGTGGATGCAGGTCCGGAAGTAAGCAGGGTCAAAGTGGGCGACCGTGTGATTATTCCTTTCATCGTTTCTTGCGGCACGTGCGTCTTCTGCCAGAATCAAATGGAGAGCCAATGCGATTTTGCGAATGAAGGCAAGAATACCGGTGGTTTTTTTGGATACAGCGACGCGTACGGTGGCTTTCAAGGCGCGCAGGCGGAGCTGCTGCGGGTACCTTACGGTAATTACATGCCCTTTGTCATTCCTGAGGATGCCGAGATGGAAGATGAGAAGCTGCTCATGCTGTCCGATGCGCTGCCCACAGCCATATGGAGCGTGGAGAACGGAGGGGTTAAGCCCGGCGGTGTCGTGGTGGTCCTGGGGTGCGGTCCGATAGGATTGTTAACGCAGAAGTTTGCCTGGATGAAAGGCGCGAAGCGGGTGATTGCGATTGATCATGTGGATTACAGGCTGGCGCATGCGAAACGGACCAATCACGTGGAAACCTACAATTTCGAGAAGATACCCGAGATCGAGGATTATATTCGAGAGATTACCAAGGGCGGTGCCGACGTTGTCATCGATTGTGTGGGCCTGGATGCCAAACGGACCGGCATTGAGATGCTGGGAAGCATGCTAAAGCTTCAGGGGGGCTCCTTGGGTGCTTTCCGCATGGCTGTGAATATGGTTCGCAAATACGGGACCATCCAGTTAACCGGCGTATATGGGCTTGTTTATAATGCGTTCCCGCTAGGGGAGCTGTTCGAACGCAATATCACGTTAAAAATGGGGCTGGCACCCGTCATTCATTACATGCCGCATCTTTATCAAATGTTGAAAGAAGGGACTGTAGACCCTTCGGATATCATCACACACCGGCTCCCGATGGAGAAGGCTGCCCATGGCTACGACATCTTCAATGAGCGGAAGGATGGCTGTATCAAAGTCATCTTGAAGCCTTAAGCAGCCAAATAAACCGAATGACGAAGCGTTCTTGGCGAATGAGCAGCATTCCCGGGACGCTTTTTTTGATGGGAAAATGGTGTAACAGCGTTGACAAGCGTGCAGGAAGAATTCATAGTAATTAAAAATAGAATTGTAGAGTGAGAGAGGAATCAAATACAGATGAGCACCAAGTCAGAAAGGCTTCCCACTAGTCTTGAGAGGCCCCAGGGAAACTCCTATCTTCAAGGCTTCAAAGATTGTATTCCAACCCTGCTGGGTTACCTGAGCATCGGTTTTGCGGCAGGCGTCGTCGAGCGTACCGCAGGTTTCAGCCTGCTCGAAATCGCACTCATTTCGCTGCTGCTCTATGCGGGCTCCGGGCAATTCATAGCCGCAGGGATGGTAGCCGCTGCAAGCCCGGTCTTATCGATTATTGTTACGATATTCTTCGTGAATGCCAGGCATCTGCTGTTAAGCGCCGCGATTGCCCCGTACTTTAAAGGGCTGTCCTCGGGAAAAAGCTTCTTCATCGGCTCCCTGTTAACCGACGAGACGTTTGGCGTTGCGGCAGCTAAGGCCACCGAGCAAAAGAGACTCGGCTATAAATGGATGGTCGGTCTGAATATCACGGCATATCTGTTCTGGTGTGCAGCCAACATAGCGGGCGGATTAGTCGGGGAGTGGATTCCGGAGCCGGAGAAGTTTGGCCTTGATTTTGCTTTGCCGGGGATGTTTATCGGATTGCTGGCTCTGCAATGGATCAGCCGGAAGAAGTATAAACTCGACTTCATGGTGGTTATGATTGCCGCCGTTTCTGTGGTAGCTGTCAGTACGATTATGCCGGGAAGCGCGGCGGTGATTGTCGCGATTATGGCTGCGGCCACAGCAGGGATGGTGATCGAACGATGGAAATAAGATGGCCTATCGCCATACTGATTATCGGTTGTGCTGTCGTAACCCTTATTCCCAGGGTCCTGCCGCTTATGATCCTGAGCAAGCTCCGCATCCCGGAGATGATGATCCGGTGGCTCAATCATGTACCGATTGCTGTCATGGGAGCACTGCTAGCCCAAGAGCTGCTCCTATCGGATGGACGTATAGATCCAGGGGGGCATTCACTCGAATTGATTGCGGCCGTGCCTGCATTCCTAACCGCTTTTCTCACGAAAAGCCTGTTTGCCACCGTCATCGTCGGGATCCTGACTTTGGTGGGGCTCCGCCTGTTTTTCTAATTAAATGTCGCATGATGCATAAGCTGTTCTCCCAGCTGACAAGCGGGAGGACAGCTTGTTTTTGTTAGGGTTGACAGAAATGCCAGCATGCCTGGACCATGCACGTGCCTACAGGGAGCAGGGCGCACGAGGTTACAAAAGCTGTTCCTATGGTTGTCCTTTTATATGCCTTCTGCCTGTTATTTGGTCATATGTCAGGGGACAGGGGTCCCTTTCGGAATGCGTAAGCACTGCATATGGTGTACTAACCCATGATATGTATTGAGATCATATATCAAGATAGGCAGAAGGAGGAGACAGGGGATGATGCCGACGGTTACGATAGTCATACCTTTCTATAACTGCCAGTATATACAGCAAGCATTGGAAAGTGCGGTACACCAAACGTACCCTGCCGTAGAAATCATTGTGGTAGATGATGGGTCAACCCAATATTCCAATCTGATTACACCTTACATGAACAGAGTCTACTATATGGGCAAGAGTAATGGCGGAACGGCCAGCGCCTTGAATCATGGCATTCTGCATGCTTCCGGTGAATATATTGCCTGGCTCAGTTCGGACGATCGTTTTGTCCCTCAAAAGATTGAACGGCAGATGTCGTTTATGCTGAGCAGGGGACTCGATGTCACGTATACCGGTTTTTGTGTTATCGATGAGCACAACCGAATCACGAAACCTTATGGCGGGATTCCTATGGCAAGTACAGCAGATTTATGTCGTCAGTTTATCCATTTCAGCCCAATTAATGGTTGTACGGTGATTGCGAAGAAAGACTGGCTGCACCGGGTAGGTCTGTTTAATCAACAGCTTACTTATACCCATGATTACGATCTCTGGATTCGTTTGCTCTTGAACGGAGCCCAATTTGGATTTTTGCCGGATATACTGACCATGTACCGGGAGCATTCTCAAATGGGAACGATCCGCCACCAAGCAACCATTGTTCGGGAATATGAAATGGTCAAAAATAATTACCGCCATGTGCTTGAGCATTACGCACTTCAGCACGGCGGTTAATGGGGGATACCATGAAAATACTGCTAGCAACCCATTGGTTAATCCCTCACGTCGGCGGGGTTTGGCACTTCATGGAGCAGCTTAAAAATCATTTGGAGCGGCTTGGACATGAAGTGGATATGCTTGGAAACAGTCCCGATTACAAGAAAATCCATATTGTTAATCGAGGAAAGGAACTTTCAAAGGACGTTTTGCTGCCCATGCTAGAAACCAAACTCACTAAGCAAACCGCACCGGGACTAAATCAACATTTTGCCTTACGCTCTTATGAGATGGACCGGTACTGCTTGGAGCTTGCAGCATCTTATTTCGGGCTGAATCAGTATGATATTATCCATACCCAGGATATATTCTCCACTCGTTCCTTAAGCAGAGTAAAACCAAAGCGTACCCCGCTTATTTCCCATGTCCATGGCTCCGTAGCTCGAGAAATGATGGACCACTTTCGCAAGAATCCCTCCGAAGGCGTAGACGAACGAAGTCCGGCATGGCGATACTTTCCTGCACTTGAATATCATGCTGCCATGTCTTCAGATATAACGATTGCTGCGAACCAGTGGTCCAAAAATATTCTGGTCGGGGAATTTGGCGTGCCTAGTTATCGAGTAGCCGTTTTCCAATATGGGCTGGATGCTGCCGGATTCCAAGCAAAGTTTAACCAAGGAAGTTCGGTGTTTCGGCCGTATGGAAAAAAAGTGATCATTTGTCCTGCCAGGCTGGTATATGTTAAGGGAATCCACGTGCTTCTGTCCGCATTAGCCATATTAAAGCAGATGCGCAGTGATTGGGTGTGCTGGATTGTAGGGGATGGGAGTATGCGGAGACAACTGGAGGAGCAGTGCATACATGCCTCATTGCAACAAGATGTGTTTTTTTTAGGCGAGCGAAGCAATGTTCCGGGGCTGCTCGCCCAGGCTGACATCTTTGTACACACCTGTATTCAGGATAATCAGCCGTTCTCCGTAATGGAGGCGCAAATGGCAGGATTACCTTCTGTTGTGTCGACAGCAGGAGGTTTGCCTGAAATGGTCACGCATGGCTATACCGGGCTGCTTGTGCCAGTGGAAGATGCCCTGAGCACAGCTCAGCAATTAAACGCGCTTTTGGGAAATGATGAGTACCGTAAGTTCCTTGGTCAGAACGCAAAGGCGTTTGCCATCAATCACTGGTCCATGGACCTGATGATTGAACGACTTCTAGCCATATATAACAGCGCCATTTCGCAAAAATCTTCTTCTTAAAGGGGAGTGGAGATATGAACCAGCAGCAAGGATTTGCGGTTATGAGTGATTTATATAACCGACTATTTGTGAATCAGGTGTCAACTCCGGAGCTTGTTGTCGACTATGTAATATGGAACCGGATATTTCAATCGCTTCCTAAAGAATATAAGCTGCCAGACGAATCTGTCACGAATATTTAAGGATGAATGGCCGGTCAAGATGAGATTCTTGCCCGGCCATTTTGTTTTGATCATTGTTTTTTCATGAAGTGAAATATGTCAGGTTAGATTAGCCACATTCCATCAAAGATAAAAGACCAACGATGGCGGTTGCTATACCAAACGTCCTGATTCGGCATGTTGACTACGCATACATGCTTTAGCTTCCAGTCCTGCAATTCAAGCTCTGGAACCGGCAAATGGTTAACAACGAGGAGATGGAATGGACCTGTGACTAGCTGCTCCAGTGTTACAGCAAGCTCTTTGATATCTTCATAATTGGAATCGGTTCGGATAAAGAGAATACGTCCTCCGCTTTCTACTTTGTGCAAAAACCTTAAAATTCTTCGATCATATTTAGCTTTCACTTCCGGATAGGCTGCAAGGTGAGGCGGGAAGTTGCTGTGTATATAAAAATCATGGTTCATATATAGATCATATTCCCGATCCCACACGTTATAGAGCTCATCATTAGCCTTGTCAATTGTCGTTAGGTTAGGATAGGATAGCATCCCTTGAAATCGGTTGCGAAGCAATCTTGTAACATTAGGAAGTACTGGGGTACCCATCCAATCGAGAGGTCCAGCCATATTACGCAGTCCATGTGCCCTCAGTTCCATGGCGGGCAAACAGTTTATCCCCAAGCTGAAAATGGCAGAATAGGGTCCCTTCAGATCCTGCAGAGTCATCACGATGGTCACCAACCTTTCCAATTGAAATTATTCTTCATCATATTAAATGCGAATCGGAAAGAAGCGGCTTGGACCGGGGATCAAGTCCACGCATTTGGATGTTCGTCACTATGGATATGCCCTTACCGGCACAGCGGTAGTTACATATCCTGATATTAATGAAGCTGCCATAGCCAGGAGGGAATGAAATGTCCATCTTTCGTTTAGATGCAGTGGAATACGGTAACATTGACGCGCGGTATATCCAGTCCGTGGACCTCACCATTACGAATGCGGGGCCTGATGTATTTGATGTCCTCGTGCATGGATATCACCCCCAAGGAGTTTACCATGTCGGCCTTGTACATGTTGGGGTCGGTTCCACGGTGTTTGTGCCCAATATCATGAATCATAATATTGCGTTCAGCCTGCTGCTCGTGACCAATATTAATTACTCGTACTCCACATTGGTAACCGTGCATGCCAAGAACGAAGGACAGCTTGTGGCCGTCTACTCACATTCTGATTTTCAAGTTATCGAATAACGGGAGGTGTGCGACATGAAGGTGCTGTTCGTCTACTATGTGCCGAGCGGTGGGGTCGAAACATTAAACAGACAGCGATGCCGTGCACTGCGACTTGCCGGGATTGAGGCGCATTGTCTGTATTATAAGTGGGGGTCGGGCATGCAGAATGCTGCGGACTTCCCCATCTACGTAACCCGCAATGACATCGAGATCAAGCACATCTTGGATTCGAATAATTTTGACGTCATCGTCGTTACGACGGATCACGCCAGTTTTCCGCGGTTTCGAATGCTCGGTTTTAAAGGGAAATTCGTGCTGGAGATTCAAGGCTATGGACCAAAGAGTGTGGCTCATGCGCAGCTTACACAGGCAGCGCCGTATGTGAACCAGTATGCTGACGCGCTGCTGAATCCCAATACCCCTCATATTGCCGCTCTATTCCAGCAACTGTATCCTCATAAGCCTCAATTTCATTTCAACAATTGCTTTGACAGTCAGGAGTTCACATACAGTCATTATCCGAGTTCCCCAGACAGCCCGGTCATGGCATGGCTCGGGCGGATTGAGGATAACAAGAATTGGCGTGAATTTCTTCATATCGGTCATGCGCTTAAGGAGCATGTTCCTGATCTGCAAATGTGGATGTTCGAGGATATTGAGCTCAGCCAGCCGGCAGAAAGGGAACAGTTCCTCGCACTCATTCATGAGTTGGATCTGTTGGACCGGTTAACCCTTCGATCCAATGTGCCCAATGCAGAGATGCCTTACTACTATTCGGTTATCGGTGATTCCGGCGGGTTTCTGTGCTGCACCTCCAAGGTAGAGGGAGCGCCTTATGCCGTTCTGGAGGCGATGAGCTGCCGCTGCCCGGTGCTGACTACCGATTCGGATGGGGTATCTACCTCGGTGTACCACAATTCCACAGGCAAGTTCTACGTGCTCGGGAACGTACACCATGCCGTTAACGAAGCGCTTGAACTCATGAGGGATTCGGATCTGCGTGAACAAATTCGAAGCAAGGCGATGAGACATGTCGAGCACAATTTCAATCCACATATCTATGCGATGAATTTTGCCGGCCTGCTTCAATCGATAGGGTTGTAATCCCATGGTTTTAACATTCAGTACGTATAACAAAACAGCCTTATTCCTTGAGATGAACGAGGAACAAGGCTGTTTTCTGTTGTCACCTACCGTTCATTGGCTAACTAGGATGTGCGAAGCCAGTGGCGGTAGGTTTCTTCCACTCCTTCCTCCAGGCTAAATAATGGGCTCCACTTCAGGAATGCCCGGGTTCTCTCATTATTCAGACAGCTGTGCAGAATATCACCGTTCTTCGCAGGCAGATAGTTGACATCAATGCGGTCAGGATGCAGCCTGCTGATGAGATCGACGAGGGAATTGACGGTATGGCCGGTGCCGGTGCTAACATGAAGAACGCACTCATCCCCGTGTTGGATGGAGGCGAGGTTCGCTTCAACCACATCCTTGACATAAATGAAGTCCCGGGTTTGCTCGCCATCCCCGTATATATGAAACGGAGCCCCTTGACGCAGGCGGTCACCAAACACCGCCACAACACCGCCTTCTCCCTTCGCCGTCTGACCCGGACCGTAGACATTCCCATAACGAAGAATGGTGTACTGCAGGCCGAAGAAGCGGTGGTATAAACGGATATATTGCTCACCTGCCACCTTGGATAGTGCATAGAAGGAGATCGGATTAACCGGATCATCCTCCGTCAGCTGAGATTTCTCCAGATCTCCATATACGCCTGACGTCGAAGCAAACACAATCTTACGGACCCCTGCCTTACGGCAAGCTTCAAGTATATTGATGGTGCCCATCACATTCGCATCCGCATCAAGCCGGGGCTCCTGGATCGACCGCTGGACATCAGCCTGTGCGGCCAAGTGGAACACGACGTCCGGCTTCAGCGCGGAGATATACGCCGTGGTCTGCTGACTGTTTACATCGGCTACATGTAAAATCGCCTCGCTGTGAAGGCGACCTGGATCTCCGGTTGTCAGGTTATCAATCACATGGACTTCATAGCCTTGATTAACAAGTCCATTCACCAGATGGGAGCCGATAAAGCCTGCTCCGCCGGTTACAACCATCTTCATGTCTTAAACCCTCCAGCCTTTTGATTGGGATGCTTTATCCTACGTGATACGGAAGGATCATGCATTGGACAATTGACAGGGGGCGCGAAGGAATGGGCAGATTAGATTGACGTTTACATTCCTGTTATAATGGAAGCTGCAATTTAACATTATTTTTACACAGAAGAGGGAATGGAAAATGGAACGCTACCTTGAACAAAGGTTGAAATTATGCATACTCGTTTTTTTGACGCTCTTATTGAAGTTGATCCTTCTAAGAGTGTTTCTGTTTAATGGGGTCGCATGGGGTAAGGTGCTTACCGATGCGCTATCTCTGATGGCCCTGATTAGCTTTCTGGAGCTGATCCTGCCGGTAAGAGGGAAAAAGATGGTCTATGTGATCCTAAATGTCGTATTATCTTTCATCATGTTTGCGTCCGCTGTTTATAACGTTCATTTTGGGTCCATACCGACGTATACCGCGCTTGCGGGTATCGGTCAAGTAAACCAGGTGAGAGCCAGCATTACGGCTTTGTTAGAGCCGGAGCACTTTCTTTTCTTCCTGGATGTGTTCGTTCTACTGGTCATATGGGCGATTCGAAAAATTCGTTCGCACTCCCAAAGAGGATTGCATTTCGGCGGAGTCCGTTCCAGCTATTCCGCATCCTATTCGCGCAGGCCTGGAATGAAGTGGCGTATATCCATGACGGTTGTACTGGTCATTGCGGGTGTTCTGTCCGGACTCATCATGCGCAAAGAATGGGGAATTGAGAATGAAATCGTGCGAGCGGAGCAAATGGGATTCATGAATTATCAGGTTTCCGCCGTGATCCGGAATACGCAGGAGAATCGTGCGCTGGCCGAAGGGAGTCTGCAAGACACCATTCTGCGGTCCCAGCAGCTGCTGGCGACCTATCCTTACGTTAAGGAAGCAAAGGACAAGCCGGATTACTTCGGCGCTGCCAAAGGCAAAAATCTGATCATCGTTCAGATGGAATCGCTGCAGAATTTTCCGGTTGGTCAATCCCTGAAAGGCCAGGAGCTGACACCGGTGATGAACCAGCTTGCGGATGACGGCCTGTATTTCCCGCATGTCTTCCAACAGATTGGACAAGGCAACACGTCGGATGCTGAGTTTGCGGTCAATACATCGATTTATCCAACCGGAACGGTGGCGATGTCCACCGGGTTCGGACATAAAGAGCTGCCGGGTCTGCCGCGGCTCTTGAACAAGCACGGTTATGTTACGACGACATTCCACGTGAATGATGTGAAGTTCTGGGATCGGAGCAAGATGTACCCGGCCCTTGATTTTCAACATTATTACGACAAGCCGTACTTCACGAATGATAACTTCAATGAATTCGGACCTTCCGATGAAGAGCTGTTCCGTGTCGGCGTGGACAAGCTGCTGGAGAATCAACAGCAGAACAAGCCTACCTATGCCCACTACATCACGGTATCCAACCATTCTCCATACCATGTGAAGGATGAATTTGCAAAGATCACCCTGCCGGCTGAGCTGGAAGGGACCCATCTGGGGAATTACCTGAAGTCGGTGAATTATTCTGATTATGCACTCGGAACACTGGTTGACCGTCTGAAGCAGAACGGGTTGTGGGATGATACCGTACTGGTTGTGTACGGAGATCACTTCGGCATCAATCCGGCAGAAGCCGACGCCGATATGATCTCGTCCACGCTAGGTATTCCTTACCATGAGCGGGTCAGCCGATTTAACATCCCGCTTGTCATTCATGTACCCGGCATGAAGGAAGGAAAGGTCATCGAGCAGGTAGGGGGTCAGGTCGATATTCTGCCAACCGTCGCAAATCTTTTAGGCGTATCGCTTGACGATGAAGGCTTTAACGCATTTGGGCATGACCTGCTGAATGTGGACCGCAATGTAATCGGGATGAGATATTATTTGCCGACGGGGTCCTTCTTTAATAACGACATTCTGTTTGTGCCAGGGGACGGGTTTGAGGACGGCACGGCGGTTTCCTTAAAGACGCTCGAGCCCGTAGCGGACATCACGCAGTATCGCAGCGATTATGACTATATATTGCAGCTGATGAAAATGTCCGATGAATACGTGAAAATGCTGCCCAAACGGGCGCCGTAAAGCCAATGAGTGGTTAACGAGGAAGAGGGTTGTTTCATCAAGCCTGCCTGACGCAGGCATAGATGAAGCAGTCCTTTTTTTTCTTGTAAAGCTGCGATTGAGGATTGCCTCAGTTTCGTCATCTATGCTATTATTACCCATATTGTTAACTTGATTATGAATAAAAATGGTTGACAATAAAACGGAGAGGGTGAAGGAAGATATGACGACTCAAACCCATTATGATTGGGCGACGCTAGCTGATCATGTTGTGCAAGGGCATGATATTACGCCGATTGAGGCTATGGGAATTCTGAACAGCGAGGATCAAGAACTGCTGACGGTTATGCAGGCCGCCTATCGCATCCGCCGCGAGTATTACGGGAATAAGGTCAAGCTCAACATGATTGTAAACGCCAAATCCGGGCTGTGTCCTGAAGATTGCGGATACTGCTCCCAATCCATCGTGTCGGAAGCACCTATTGATAAATACGCATGGCTGACCAAAGACAAAATTCTGGAAGGCGCGCGTGAGTCGGTTCGCCGAAAGGCGGGAACCTATTGCATCGTTGCCTCCGGTCGTCGTCCTACCAATCGGGAGATTGATCATGTAGTCGCAGCGGTGAAGGAGATTACACAAACGACACAGCTGAAGGTGTGCTGTTGTCTGGGTTTTTTGAATGAGGACCATGCGCGTAAGCTCGCCGATGCCGGCGTGCACCGATATAACCATAATCTGAATACTTCCAAAGATAACTATGAGCAGATTACGACCACGCATACATACGATGACCGGTTAGATACCGTGAAGCAGGCAAGCTCTTCCGGAATGTCCCCATGTTCCGGAGCCATCTTCGGAATGGGCGAGAGCCTGGAAGAACGGGTGGAAATTGCGTTTGCTCTGAAATCGCTTGGAGCGGATTCGATTCCTTGCAATTTTCTGAATGCGATTGAGGGCACTCCGCTTGAAGGACGCAAGGAATTGACGCCGATGATGTGTTTGAAGATTCTTGCGATGATGCGGTTTGTTAACCCCACGAAGGAGATTCGGATTGCTGGCGGACGTGAAGTGAATCTGCGCTCCTTGCAGCCGCTGGGATTATATGCAGCCAACTCCATCTTCATCGGCGATTATTTAACGACAGAAGGCCAGGCCCATACCGCAGACTGGGGATTGATTGAAGATCTAGGGTTTGAAATTGAGGAATGCGCTCTGTCATGATGTATTGACATTTATGCATGAAGCACATACTATATACCCGTAGGGGTAGGAATGGGGACAGAATGTCCCATGCTCTTCCCACCAAGCATCAAGCTGATGCACTTGACAATGATGGGGGAATGCTTTGTGCTGATTGCATCTGCCGCTGTGATTATATTTATATTCAGTTTATATTACCGCAGGTATGTACCTATAACTGGTTTACGGTTCATGAAGTGCAGTGATCTTCGACAGGCTCGGAAGGAGTGTCCGAATCTGAAAATGCTCGATGTACGCGATGTATCCGAATATATGGCCTGTCCGCGGAAAGAAACGATTAACATCTCTCTCGGCAGATTGCCGTATGTGTGGGAGCAGGAGCTGAAACCTGATGACTCCGTGGTGATAGTAACGCCCAAGCGCTCGGATGGAATTCTCGCTGCGCGCAAGCTGAAGAAGGCCGGCTTTACTTCGCTTTTTTATCTGCAGGAGGATTGTACGGCTTGCCATTCCATGCAGCACGCATCACTGAATTAATGATGATCTGATCAGCAGGCTTTTGCTGGTCAGATTTTTTCAGTTTTCGGTTGAGGCATAGAGTTTGACAATGATAATCGTTATCATTTAAAATGGATAAATATCGTTCATTTGTACGGTTATTTTCGCTAAGGGAGTGTTCGTTGAATATGTTGATCGAGACGAAAACGATTATTGTTAAAGCAGGCACGTCCAATCTGGTTGTTGAGCGTTTCAGCAAGCCGGGACCTATTGAAGAAATTGAAGGTTTCATCGATCTGAGCGTCCTTGTTAAGAATGCAAAGCGTACCGACGAAACCGAAGAAGTCATCGTCATGATTCGCTGGGAATCCAAAGAAGCGTGGAAACGCTGGGAAACCAGTCCCGCGCATATTCAAGGACACCGTGATAACCGCGGCAAGCCGCAGCCGGAGCATGTGATCAGCTCCAGCCACGGCATGTATGAGGTTAAGGCATCCAAAGGACCGAGACCTGTCCAACAGGCATAATATTATATGATCCAAAAAGAAGCGGCTGCTAGAACCGCTTCTTTTTTTGTTCCATGGTAACCTCGGGTGGGGCCAACAAGGGTTAATAGGGTTAAAACGACAGATTTTAGGGAACCGTAAAGGGATGAAAGACAGGATCAGCTAATCATTCCACCTACTGTTTGGAGGAAGTCACCTATGTATCATCTATATAGCCATAATGATCTGGATGGTGTCGGTTGCGGCATTATCGCCAAATGCGCTTTCGGTGAAGGAATTGATGTCCGTTACAACTCCATTCACGGTTTGAATCAACAAGTTGCAAGGTATTTGAACCGGACTTCCGTGCAGGAAAATCCGTATGATGTGTTGTTTATTACGGATTTGTCGGTCGCTCCGGATATGGAGAAGGAACTGAACGTGTTTGTCGAAGAGGGAGGGCAGGTGCAGCTGATCGATCACCACAAAACGGCTCTTCACTTGAATGAATATAGCTGGGGCCAAGTGGACATCACGCATCGGGACGGCCGATTGGCATCGGCAACCTCACTATTTTACGAATATTTAATTGAGCATGGACATCTGGGCAGAAGTGAAGCGCTGGACGAATTCGTAGAACTCGTCCGCCTCTATGATACATGGGAATGGGAAGAGAACCAGAAGATTGAGGCTAAACGCCTGAATGATCTGTTCTTTATGTTATCCCTTGACGAATTTGAGAGCAAGATGACGCAGCGTCTGCGGGAGCAAGGGGGCTTCTTCTTTGATGAGTTTGAAGAAAAAATATTGGACATGGAAGAGAATAAAATTGATCGTTATATCCGCCGCAAGCAGCGAGAACTCATTCAGACCTTCGTGGGGGAGCATTGCGTAGGCATCGTGTATGCCGAATCCTATCATTCTGAACTTGCCAGCGAGCTGGGAACGACATATCCCCACCTTGACTACATTGCCATCTTGAACATGGGGGGAAGGAAAATGAGCCTTCGCACGATTCATGATCACGTGGATGTGTCCGAAGTGGCGATGAGGTACGGAGGAGGCGGCCATCCCAAAGCAGCGGGGTGCACGATTACGGAGGAAGTGTATCAGTTATTTGCTGCTGATCCGTTCGAGCTGGAACCGATCCGGTTCGATGCTTCGAGGAATCAGTTCAACATGAAGGGGGCGGAGTCCGGCGTTCTGTACGAAAGCTGGGGCGAGGATCTGCTGTTTGTTTATGCCAACGCCGGAGAATGGATTGTCGAGTGGAATGGAGAACCCCTCCCATTCCGGTTCGGATCGTTCGAGGAGGCAGAGCGGCACATGAAGCGGCAGTATGGCGTCTGGCTGTCCAGGGATGACGTGTTTGTGAAGATGCTGAAGGAACAATGGATGCGAAACCGATCCAATGACCGCCTGGGTCTGCCACTGGATATGGATGAGGAGAAGTTAATGGAAGATCTGTAGCTGTAACAGCATCAAGGGTGGAAGAGATCTATCCTAGAGACCTTTTTTGTGAGACAGGAGGAATTTACGGTGAAAAAAATGATCGCCGGCTGGGCTCTTGCCCTGTTAACGGCAGGCATTCTCGCATGGAGTCAAACGCAAAGTCATTCCGAGCCCTCCATTCCCTCGGCTGTTCACAGCAAAGAGCTGCTGAAGGATGTTCCTGTACCTTGGTCTGCTACGAAGAACACCATCCGATTGAATACATCCGATCCTGTAAGTGCGGCCGTACTGACCTCCAAGACGCTGTGGCAGTCCACGAATGAGCATAGTCGTCCGCAGACGGTGACCCTGGTGGATTCGGCTCACTGGTCCATAGCGGCTGTGAGCGTCGATCTGACGCAGCTTAACGAGGGACCTCTGCTGTTTGTGGAAGAAGAGGGGATTCCCAAGGAGACACTGGAAGAGCTGAGACGGTTGAAGCCAAGGGGATCGGAGCATAACAAGGGCATTGAGATTATCACCGTCGGCCCGATCTCGGACAGGGTGATGAAGGAGCTGAACGGGCTTGAATATAAGACCGATCACATTCCTGCCGGGGAACCTGAAGAAGCTGCAGCCGCTATCGATGAATACGCCGCTAAAGTATCCGGATCTGTACCCACCTCGGTTATTGTCGGATCGATGGATCGTCCGGACTATACGCTCCCTGCGGTGAGCTGGATTGCGCATATGCCGGAAACGATGTTGTATGTCCGCGAGAAGAATCTGCCTGAAGAGACGGTACAGGCGCTTCATAAGCGAAAAGGAAAAGCGAATATTTATATTATCGGCCCGGAAAAGGTGGTATCCCGGGCCGTAGAGGACGAGCTGCAGCAATATGGGAAGGTAACGCGAATATCCGGGGATGACCCATTCGAGAACGCCATTCATTTTGCACAGTTCCATGATCCCGCAACAGGCTTTGGTTGGGGCGTTCAATCGCCCGGATACAGCCTCTCGTTCTCGACACCAGATTCACCCGTATTGTCCATAGCAGCTGCTCCTTTGTCCCATATGGGTAAGCGAGCACCTTTATTGTTTACGGAACGCGACGGGGTGCCACGCTCCATTACGAAGTATGTAGAATCCATACGGCATCAGAGCAGCACGTCTCCGCTGGAAGCTCCTTATAATCACGCTTGGATCATTGGAGACGAACAGACCTTGACCACGAAGCTCCAGAGTGAGATTGATGAAATTTTGGATATGGATGCAGGGCGTGACTAATGTCGTCTTCCAAGACCATTGGCAGGGCCCATGGTGTATTGAATGTAAAGAAACCGTTCCTTTCGTAAATGGCGGGTAGCACTTCCATTTTACCAAGAAACGGTTTCTTTTCGTTTGTCTAAAGTATGTTTCCGCACCACGTAGCGGAGAAGACGAAACGATTCCGGACAAGCGAGAGCGGTTGCCTTTGTCCCCGAATTTCTTCCTTACTTCAAACCATTCCAAGAAATTTGGGGACAACAGCGATGGGAGGAACGATTCGTACACGCAGCGTCTCTTAGTAGAAAAAGAGGGCATCCCGCCAGATCTAAGATCTTTTGGAACACCCTCTTTGTTATTGGATGTAATTATCGGGATGCGGACGTTCATCGTTACGTTACAAGTTCACAAAGACTCGCGGGTCTTAAGCGTACCAGCCCCATATGAAGATGAACAGCGTTCCGAAGATCGTGACAAGGCCGACAAACAAAGCGAAGGCAATGTTGATGTAAACGGACTTTTTGTCATCACTTTCCCCGACGTGCATGAACAGCATAAGCTGAACGGCTGCCTGCAGGATCGCGGTAACCAGCAGAACGGCCAATTTCGAAGCTGCCGGCATATCCAGCAGAACGACGAGCGCAACCGCTGAAAGGACGAGAGACGATATATAACCCGCTACATGCTTAATTGGAAACAGCTGTTTTATCATGTCACATCAGTCCTTTCAGATACACAAAGCTAAAAATGAAGATCCACACAACGTCCAGGAAGTGCCAGTAGAGCGAGAAGATAAAGGACTTGTTGGCTGTGGAATGATCCAGCCCATGCTTTTTAAGTTGAATCAGAATGGCAGTTCCCCACAGGAGACCGAAGGTAACGTGAGCTCCATGCGTGCCAAGCAATGTGAACAAGCTGGAGGAGAAGGCGCTCGTTGAGAGCGTTACTCCTTCATGTACATAGGTGAAGAATTCGAAGATCTCGATCCCAAGGAAGCCCGCACCCAGCAGCAGGGTGATGACCATAAAGATCATCGTCTGCTTTTTCAGTCCCAGACGCATCGCATGAACAGCCAAACCGATCGTGAAGCTGCTCGTTAAGAGCAGGAACGTCTCAAGCAGGACCGGTGTTATTTCAAAGATTTCCGCTCCGCTCGGACCGCTGGCAAAGCGGTTTACGAGAACGAAGTAGACGGTAAACAAGGTAGCAAAGAGCGCAATTTCAGCTCCGAGGAACAGCCAGAAGCCGAAGATACGATTACGGTTTTCCTCTGTTCCATATTCCAGCGGCTGAGTGGCATCTATTTTCATACCGTATCACCCCGCAGTTTCTGTTCGGTTTGAACAATCTCTTCAACCGGAATGTAGTACCCGTGATCACGGTCAAAGGACATGGTAGCCATAATGATCAATACCGCGATACCGGCAACGATGGATGGAATCCACCAGCTGAATACCAGGAAGAAGCCAAGGAAGAAGAAGGCGATACCCAGTATAAACGGCTTACCGGTGTTGCTTGGCATGTGAATTTTCGTAATTTTCTCATCTGAAAGCGGCTCGTTGTTTTTCTTCGAGAACCAGTAGGCGTCGCGGCCTTTGACTTTCGGCGTTACTGCAAAGTTGTATACAGGAACCGGACTTGGCGTAGACCATTCCAGTGCGCGTGCATCCCATGGATCTCCTGTTTTATCGCGCGGCTCGTAACGTGTACTCCAGTAGATGTTGTATACCAGAATGATGAATCCGATCGCCAGGCCGACGGCGCCGACCATCGACAGCATATTCAGCGGGCCAAAGCCGGTTTCAGCTGAATAGGTGTACGTACGACGGGTCATCCCCATAAGTCCCAGGAAGAACATCGGGAAGAACGTTACGTTAAATGAGATGGCAATGAACCAGAATGCGATTTTGCCAAGCTTTTCGTTCAGACGGAAGCCGAACACTTTAGGGAACCAGTAATGGAAACCTGCAATGACGGCGAATACGGCGCCTGGAATGAGCACATAGTGGAAGTGGGCAACCAGGAACATCGTATTGTGATATTGATAGTCTGCACTGGCCATCGCCAGCATGACGCCGGTTACGCCGCCGATCGTGAAGATCGGAATAAAGGCAAGGGAGTAGAGCATCGGCGTCGTAAAGCTGATTCGACCCTTGCGAAGCGTGAAGAGCCAGTTGAATATTTTGATCCCGGTCGGTACGGCGATCGCCATCGTTGTGATGGAGAAGAAGCCGTTGACCATGGCCCCTTGACCCATCGTGTAGAAATGGTGGGCCCATACCAGGAAGGACAAGCCGGAAATAATCGCCATACTCAATACCATGGAGCTGTAACCGTACAAGTTCTTTTTGGAAAAAGTTGAGATAATCTCACTGAAAATACCGAAAGCCGGTAGAATGACAATGTATACCTCAGGGTGTCCCCATACCCAGAACAGGTTGGCCCATAGCATATCCATGCCGCCGTTGGCCATCGTGAAGAATTGCGAACCGAAGATGCGGTCGAACATCATAAGCAGGAGCGCAATCGTAAGCACAGGGAAAGCAAAGATAATGATGACGCAAGTAATCAATACCGACCATGTGAACATCGGCATGCGCATCAGGGTCATGCCCGGCGCGCGCATCTTCAGGATCGTTACGATAAAGTTAAGGCCTGTCAGCAAGGTACCAATCCCTGAAATCTGTAGCGACAGAGAGTAGTAGTTGTTGCCGACCGTCGGACTGAATTCGATACTGGCCAGCGGGAAGTAAGCGGACCAGCCGGCATCCGGCGAACCTCCGATAACGAAGGAAATGTTGAACAGCATGGCTCCGGCGAAGAACAGCCAGAAGCTGATTGCGTTCAGTTTAGGGAAAGCTACGTCACGGGCACCGATCTGAAGCGGAATGATGACGTTCATCAGACCGAAGATAAACGGCATGGCCATAAAAAGGATCATGATGACCCCGTGAGTCGTGAATACTTCATTATAATGCTGACCGGTCAGAAACTTCATCTCCGGTGCGGCGGTCTGCGCGCGCATCATGATCGCGTCGACGCCCCCGCGGAACAGCATGATCAATGCACAGATGATGTACATGACCCCGATTCTTTTGTGATCCACGGTTGTCAGCCATTCCCGCCACATATATCCCCACTTCTTGTAATAGGTCAAACCGAAGAGGATTGCGAGCGAGACGAGCACGATACTCACCATGGCGCCGTAAATTAACGGATCACCGGTAACGAAAAATTCGTCCCATTTCATAAAGGCCTAGCTCCTTTCTGGATGTATGAAGTAGATCGGGCGAACCATGATTCACTCACCGATTTAATGTCCTTCATGTTGATGATTTGGGCTTTCTTCAGCCGGGAAGTTCGGCAGCGGTTCGTTTGGATCCACGTTCGTTTCGCTGTCAAATTCCGTTTCTTCCGTTGTTGCAGGATCCGGGTGGACGTCTTTATGGTCCTGATGCTCCTCATTGCCGTTGACATCACCGCCATGGTGATGGTCTTCGGATGGCGGCGGGCTGAATTCCAGATGCGTGTTGGAGAAGGTCATTCGTCCGACATGCGCGGTGTCCAGAAGCTTCTTGAACTCGTCTTCCTTCAGTTCAGGCGCGGTGTCCTTTACATCCTTAACCCACTCATCGTACTCGGCCGAGGTCATGGCAAGGGCTTCGAACTCCATATGGGCAAAGCCTTCGCCGTTGAAGTTCGCGTTACGGCCCATCATGGAACCCGGTACGTCGGCCACCATGTTCAGCTTCGTGATCATGTCGCTCATCGCGTACTTCTGCCCGTGAAGCTGAGGGATCCAGAAGCTCGTGATCGGACCGAATGAATACAGTCTGAACTCAATCGGACGATTGGTTGGAATGTTGACGTAATTGACGGTCTCAATTCCTTCTTCTGGATAGCTGAAATGCCATTTCCAGTTCGAAGAGGAAGCGTAAATGACCAAAGGCTCTTGGTTCTCATAACCTTCCGGCACGTTCTCGACGGCCACCGTCGTTTTGACGGTTACGACCGATAGCACGGCAACGATCAGGATCGGTATGGCAGTCCACAGAATCTCCAGCCATTTGTTACCCTCTTCATGAGGCGGTTCGTAACCTTCGTTGGATTTCTTGGCTCGGTATTTGGTGAGCATGTAGATATAGAGCGCGTAAACTACCGCTAGAATTCCGACCATCATGAGAATGGAGAATATGATTGTATCGGATAGGGTTCTGGCAGCCGGTCCTTTCGGATCTAATACCGTGAGCGAGCTGCATCCCGATAAGAGCAAGGTAAAGCCTAAAAACAATGCAAATAACGGCCCTCTTTTGTTCATGATGTACCCCTTTCCTTGAAACGTTCGTTCGATTCAATGTTACTGACACATCTATAGTAGAAAGTTCCGGTCGGCTTTGCAAAACACATAAACTTGTATAATTAACAGATAAATCCATATTCGTGTCAATGTATGTAATTTTATGTGTTCAAATTGTTACAAAAGGGGATGGTTGTGAGCGAAATCATTGTAGTGGCGCGGTTTCGGGGCAGTTCATACATTGTTCAAACTTTCACGAGAGTTACCAGTTTCGTCACAATTTTAGGCCTGTTTTTCGCTGTGATTGCCCTCTGAGCTTGTCGAATAAATCCCAGTATTGATAAGGGTTTAGGCCTGTATGTATATTTTTTCACAATAATATCGAAGCGATTTTTTATTTCCAGTTTACTTATTTCCCCAAAAGTATCGAATAGGCTTGTGATATGATATAACTAAAATTTGGAACGGTATTTTTTATTGTAAATTGTGAAACTCTTGATAGGAAAGAGAGGAGAGCATGTGCGGTCGTTCTGGATATGGTTTTTATTTCTTCTTTTAAGCTGGCTATGCGCCTTCATTCCAGTACTCCAGCATGTTAATCCGGATCAATTGCCTTGGAGATTGGGGAGCAGCGCCATTTTCTTCACTGGCTTTTTTTTATCGCCGTTATACCGCGCCAAGCCTGCAATGCTATTTATCACACTGCTCATTGCGTCATTATGTTCCGTGATCTCCTTATGGCCGACCACTACGAGTGCAACTGACCCATATATTCTGCTGGTTTATTCCATTCTTGCGGGAAAAGCCGTGTATCGGCTCTCCGCCGTTCATGCCGCCTGCATAGGTTTAGTCCTGACCGCAGGTGCCATCGCACCCGGCTTGTTAGGATACTCCGGATTACCATGGCTGTTTCTCGTGCTTTACTCTGTTATTCTCGCAATTGCTCTTACCCTGTTCCGCACCATCTGGTCCCGTTATGATGAGTCGGCGGTTCGAAATGAAACGCTGCTCAGTGAATACCGTAATATGAAACGTCGTCTTATAACGGATGAGCAGCATGCGAGGCAGGAGGAGCGGACTCAGGTCGGTCGCGATATCCATGACTCCGTCGGGCATAAATTAACGGCGCTGCTCATGCAGCTGGAGATGCACCGGATGCAGGCAGACGGGGAAACCGCCGAGGTTCTGAAGGGGCTCAAAGCCCTTGCAAAGGAAAGTCTGGAGGAGACCAGGAATGCGGTGAAATCCATGAAGCAGCAGGAGACCAGCGGACTGCCCGCGATCATTGGACTTCTCCGGCGCTTGGAATCCGAGAGCTTTATGCGCGTAACGCTAACGGCGCGGCATGGAGCACTTACTGTGCCTTTAAACAATATCCAATCCATTGCGGTATACCGTGCGGTTCAGGAAGCCATGACCAATGCGATGAAGCATGGGAGCATGCGAGAAGTGCATATCATGTTTGAAGCGCCTGGAGGCGGGATATTTCGTTTTGAGGTAAGCAATCCGTATCACCAGAGACGCGATACATACCGGGAGGGCTATGGTTTAAAAGCGATGCGAGAGCGAATGGAAGAGGCTGGGGGCGAGCTTCAAATCTCTCAGTACGACAACCAATTTATCGTTCGCGGAACGTTATTCATGTCCAAGTTCATAGAGGAGGGAGTCCGCTGATACGTATATTATTGGCAGAGGATCAGGCCATGGTACGTCAAGGTCTGAAGATGATGATCGAAAGCGATTCGGATATGCTGGTTGCCGGTGAAGCTGGCAACGGCAAAGAGGCTGTAGCATTATGCGAAAACCATATCTTTGACGTTGTTGTGCTGGATATCCGAATGCCGGAGATGAACGGATTGGAGGCTGCTCGCATCATACGTTCACGATGGCCAAAGACGAAAGTGCTGATGCTGACGACGTTTAACGACGACCAGTATGCGGTCGAGGCGCTAAAGAGCGGGGCTAGCGGGTACATGCTGAAGGAGGCGGAGCCGGAGGCGTTGATTCGCTCGATTCGAAGCTGCTTGAGCGGCGGGTTGTCGCTCCAGGAGGATGTGGCGGCCAAGGTGATTCCTAAACTTCTGGAAGAGAAGAAAGCACCCGTCGTTGATGCTTCGATTACCCCGCGGGAGCTGTCCATCATACGTCTGGTAGGGGAAGGGCGCAGCAACCGCGAAATCGCAGACGAGCTGGGTTTGTCGATCGGAACGGTCAAGAATCACGTCAGCCAGATTATGGACAAACTTGATGTAAGAGACCGGACGCAGCTGGCGATTTATGCCATACGGCACAATGTGGTTTGATTCGCGAGAGAAGGCGATACCCTGCTAAATCCGAATCTAACATGACGGAAGTCATGGTTCGGAATCAAAGCAATGACCGAGGGCAGTGATGGCACTGCCTTTTTGCATATACACTTGTAGCTGTGGACGATATGAACGAAGGGCACCAAGACAGCTTAGGTGTTCATATCGAGAACGGGGGGAGACATGATGCTGGAAACCGTAGAACTTCGAAAAGTGTTTAAGGGCAAGACTGCTGTGGAGGAAGTCAGCCTGTATCTGGACCGGGGGGAATCCGTCGGATTGATCGGTCCGAACGGCGCCGGGAAATCGACAACCATCTCCATGATATCATCCTTGCTGAAACCGACGGGCGGCGATGTACGCCTGAACGGCAAAAGCGTGCTTAAGCATCCGCAGGACATTCGCACCGTATTAGGCGTGGTGCCTCAGGAAATTGCCTTGTATGAGGAATTGACCTCGTATGAAAACCTTAAATTTTTCGGGCGCGTATATGGATTGAACGGAAAGGAATTGGAGATAAAAATTCAGGAGCTGCTTGAGACGGTCGGCCTTCGGGATCGCCAAAAGGAGTTAATTAGAACCTATTCCGGAGGCATGAAGAGGAGGATCAATATCGCAGCTGCTCTGCTGCATGATCCGCAAATCGTCATCATGGATGAACCGACCGTAGGCATTGATCCGCAGTCCCGCAATCATATTCTTGAAACCGTCAGGCGTTTAAACCGGGACAGCGGGACAACGGTACTGTACACAAGCCATTACATGGAAGAGGTAGAGCAGCTGTGCAGCCGGATGTACATCATGGATCACGGGCGGATTATCGCTTCAGGCACGAAGGAGGAGCTGCAGCACATCTTGTCCGGTGAGGATACGCTGATCATCCAGCTGAATCGCCCAAATCCGGAGCTGGCCGAGGAGCTTCGATCCATTGAAAGCGTCAGGCAGGTTGAGGAGACGGATCATGGCCTGAGGCTCATTGTCATGAAGAACAGTTACATTCTGTCCGGGATCGTGCAGACTGCGGAACGCCTTGGGGTACAGATTCAGAATATTCATATCCAGTCGCCAAGTCTCGAGGATGTATTTCTTCATTTGACCGGCCGCAAGCTTCGGGATTGAGAGGAGGGACGGACGTTTGGGCGTATTTTTCAAAAAAGACTTTCTCGTCTATTGGAGAGACCGGAAAGAGATGCTGATTGCTTTGTTTATGCCATTAGCGCTAATCCTGGTTCTCGGATTTGCCTTGCCGAATTGGATAGAGAATTCGAATGAATCCCTTGAGATGAGCGTCGCATTGGTCGTGAAGGATCGACATGAAGAGGGAGTCCATGCCTTTCAAGAAAGCCTAAAGAATATGTCGATCAGTACGGAAGAGAAGAACGAACTGAGTAAAGCAGCCGCGAATTTCCAACCGGAAGCCCTATTAATGAATATGTTCGGTGACGATGAGGTTGAAGAATTTCTTCAAGTTGCTGCATTGGATGACCAGACTGCCCAAGTACAGCTGAAGGAAGAGAAAGTGGAGGCCATCATAACCATTCCTGAGGCATATACGCTGGCTGCACTTAACAAGCTTCTCCTGCATGAGGGGGACGGTGCGGTTCTGACTTTAACGGCGCTAGAGAATTCGATGAAAGTGAATATTCTGCAAAATATGCTGGATGGATTTTTAGGTGCCGTTAATTATCAGGCTGCGCTGGACAGCGGAATGGAAGGACAGGAAAGCAAGGGGGAGGGCGAGCTTGCACTGGCGAACAGCCCTGTCGGCGGATTGGAACAAATCGAAGGTGTGGACATGATCACCTCGTTCCAATATTACGCACTGGCGGTCAGTATATTTTTTGCGCTGTCCGTCTCCACAACAACGGCGTCCAAATCGATCACGGAAAAGCGTGAGATGGTATTTATGCGTCTCCTTCTTGCCGGAACCCATCCATTTCGCTACTTGTCCGGCAAGGTTGGGTCGACCTTGTGCATGTCTTTGCTTCAATCTTGGGTACTGATCATGGTCTCACACTTTCTGTTTCAGCTTTTTCCGGGGAAATCCCTGATCTTCTGGATCGGTTTGACCCTCCTCATCTTCATGCTGTGCCTAACGGTCGCGGCGTTATCCGCGCTTTATACAGCGATGCTGTTCCGAATGAAGGAAGCTGATGTGGCAACCGGCATTTCATTCATACTGCTTGTTGTGCTCGGCGTCATCGGAGGGAATCTGGTGCCGATCTATATTTTGCCGGATTGGCTCATGAACATCGGCAGCGTAACCCCCAACGGCTTGGCCTTAATGTCCATGATTCAGTGGATTCAGGGCAGTCCGTTTCAAGAGCTATGGCTGCCGATTCTGTACCAAGGGGTATTCTTCATCGTTATTCTAGCTGCGAGTTTATGGATCTTTCCAAGAAGGGGGCGGATCTGATGGCTCCCATCTTATTATCGCAATGGATGAAAGAAAAGCGAAATCCGTGGATGATCATCATGTTCATCGGTCTGAGCATATTAGCTACGCTTATGTTCGGAGGGAGCGTTGACAGCAAGATCAAGATTGACATCTTCACCGAAGACGGGGCGGTGGAAAAGTCTGAGGCCAAGTGGATCGAATTGCTGAATCAAAACGATACGTTCGAATTTCGAATTCAGGATGAACAGGCCGCAAGAAAAAAAGTGCGCGAGGGACGCGCGGATCTCGCCGTGAAGCTGGTCTCTGACGATTATCGCATCATAGCCGCAATGGATAACCCATACGTCCAGCTGGCTGACCAGCATCTCCGTACGGTATATGAACGAGAACAGCAGCTTCGGGCCGCAGCGGCAAACGTGCAAGATGAAGCGAAATTCCGCGAGCACGTTTATGCTTATATGGAGAAACCACCCTTGCGTCTCCAATCCGAGTCGCAGGGTGGGGGAGAACTCGTTCGTCATGATATGGGACTTCAGCTGCTGTTTGGATTTTCGTTATTCTTAGTCATGTTTACGGTTGGTTTCAAGGTGAACACGATTACGAAGGATAAAACCTCCGGCGTTTGGAATCGGCTGATTCTGTCTCCTGTTCGAAAAACGGAGATGTATATGGGTCACCTGTTATACAGCTCGTTGATCGGCGTCTTGCAGATCATCATCGTGCTGCTCATCTTTCGGTATGGTTTCGGCTTCGACCTTGGAGACCATTACGGCTTGCTGCTGCTGGTCATTGTGATCTATATACTGACTATCGTCGCGTTATCCATGCTCTTTGTCGGCCTATTGCAGTCGCCCGAGCAGTTTGGGACGCTGTTTCCGTCCATCATTCCGATCCTGCCGCTCATCAGCGGGGTATATATGCCTCCAGGCACGATCACCAATCCGATTCTGCTTGGCATCGCGGAAGTCATACCGCTGACTCATGCCATGAAAGCATTAACGGGAATAGCTGTGTACGGTTATGGCATCGCGGATCTCTGGATCCCGATTTCCAAATTGCTGCTCATTGGGGTATTGTGCATGGGCATAGGAATTAATCTGATGGAACGGCGTCATGTGTAGGTGACAGGTATAGATTAGAGATTATGGAGCGGGCACGCTGATAAAAGGAAAGGGCCTTCCCTGTGGACCAAAGACCTCGGGAGAGCCCTTTTTTTCATGACAACGCATGGAGTCGGATAAGCTCCGCAAGCCGGATAAGCCCGCTCTCCAGCTGATCGTACGAGGCGTAAGCATAGGATAGGCGCAGATGCTGCTGGTCGTTACGATCATAAATATTTCCCGGATTAAGCAAAATGCTCTCCTTCAGCGCCTGCTCAAATAAAGGGCGAATGGAGAGGAGGTTCTTGATGCGAAGCCAAATATAGAATCCGCCTTGAGGGATATTCCAGTGTGCGATATCGTGGAAATATTGCTCCAATAACGCTAGGGTAAAGTCTCGGCGTCTCATCAGCTCTGCCCGGATATGATCGAGATGATTCTCGTATAACCCGCTGGAGAGCCATTCGGCGACGGCATGCTGGGAAAGTGAGCTGGAGCCGTAATCGGTTTGCATTTTGATGTCGGACAGCCGGTCGATTACCGGCTCAGGCCCGACGATCCATCCGATGCGCAGCCCGGGACCCAGGGTTTTGGACATACTGCCCATATAGAGCACCAGGCCTTGTTGATCCGAAGCCTTCAGAGGGGGTGGTGAGGGGGAATCTAGCCATAAATCCCCATACACGTCATCCTCGATTAAGGGCAGCCTTTCCTGTGCGCAAATCCGAAGCAGCTCTGCCCGCCTGTCGGCAGACATCAGCGTTCCGGTAGGGTTATGAAAGGCAGGGATGGTATAAAGCAGGGCAGCTCTGTGTTGGCGCTTGAGTCTTCCGATGGCTTCCGTTCGGATTCCGTTCTCATCCATAGGGATGCCGTGCAAATGCATGCCGGCGGATTGAAACACATGGATCGAGTTCAGGTAAGAGGGATTCTCCACCAAAATGGAGGAGCCGTGATGCAGCAGCCCCAGCGAGATCAGCTGTAAGCCTTGCAGCCCGCCGGAGACGATGAGTATGGAAGCAGGGGAGGCGATAATCCCTTTCTTTTTCAGATGCTCACTGATGATCTCTCTTAAGTACAGGCTCCCTTTCGGTTCCGAGTAGCCCAAGGTGAAACGGCCGGACATCTTGCCGCTAAACGTCTCCCGCATGTGGTCAGTCGGAAGGAGATCAGGCGAGAGCTCGCCTGTTCCGAGACGGATCATGTCCGAATCGGTTTCCGCACGATTGATTTGCTGGATCATATGGATGTTGGGCTGATAGGAGCCGGATTTCACATATTGATTCCAATCAGGCGGAGGTGTCGCAGCGAGTAAACTCCAGGTATTGTTGATAATTACGGTCCCTTGTCCCACGCGGGATTCGATTAAACCGTCTGCGGCGAGCTCACCAAGCGCATACACAATGGTGCTGCGGTTAACTTGAAATTTGGCAGCCAGATCACGCTGCGTGGGAATCCGGGTTCCGACCGGCCATTCCCCGTTCATGATTCTGCGCTTGATATCATCATAAATTTGCTGATGAAGTGGCACATCGGAGTGCTTATTCAATTTCCAATCTTCAGCCATAGGTAGAGATAAACCCGCTTTCATGTAGGAATATGCCTCAGTATAACTCATTGGTTGGGTCAAACGCCAACCAATTGGTTGGAGACGCAAGCAAAAACCTCCATTACAATGGTGAAAATATTTGTTGGAGGTTTATTTGCATATGATAGGTGTCATTGTACATGGATTCATTCTAGCTTTAGGTCTTATTCTTCCTTTGGGCGTGCAGAACGTGTTTGTATTTAATCAGGGAGCGGTACAAGCCCGCTTCGTCAAGGCACTGCCCGCCATGATTACCGCATCGCTATGTGATACGCTGCTGATCTCATTAGCGGTTCTGGGAGTATCCGTTGTTGTTCTGGAATACGAGTGGATCCGAACGGTGTTGTTTTCATTGGGGATCTGTTTCCTGGTCTATATGGGGATCGTGACCTGGAAGAGTAAACCTTCGGGTCAAGCGCAAGAAGAGGCTCGTTCGTTTACCTCGAAGAAGCAGATTGTTTTTGCCATGTCCGTATCCTTGTTAAATCCGCATGCCGTCCTGGACACGATGGGGGTCATTGGCACAAGCTCGCTCCAATATGCCGGGATGGATAAAGTGGTCTTTGCCGTTGTATGCATCGCAGTTTCATGGTTGTGGTTCTTGGGCCTTGGAATAGCAGGCAGGGCAGCGGGAAGGATGGATCCATCAGGGACATGGTTGTCCACGTTGAACCGAATATCAGCGTTGATTATGTGGGGAACAGCTGTATACCTGGGGGTTCGTTTGATTCTATCTTAGCTTGGACACGATGCCTGATTTTTTTATTATAGATGATAAATCCCTTTGCCCACTTTTCTTCCAACCTATATAATGAGCCTAATTCAAAAGGGTATAAGGAGGGGGAGTTATGGAATACAGATTAGTAAAGGCGGATCGCAAGGTGTTCTCGAAATATTTTGCTACCTATTATAAGAATAATTGGTTTAGACCGAGCTGGGGTGATTTAACCAAGGTTTTATCGGCTTCGGACGACGGTTACTGGGTTATCTCAGGTGACGATAAAGCGGCTGGGGTTTATTTGTCTGACAACTCCATCGGACTTGTATTTGGCATCCCCCCCTATTTAATTACCACCAAGATGATCGATGACATCAAGAGGCATCTCATCAAATCTTGGAATTTGACAGAGGATCTGCATGCATATAACGTTCTGGCTGAGCAGGAGATCGCTTTTCGTGAAACGGGTTTCGTTCGGGTTGAATCCAGGCAATGCATGATGCGGCCTACCGAAGAGCTGGACGCATCGATGAGTCTCAATTATTGGCATAGAAAACCGGCAATAGATGATGTGTCTAAGATTGCAGAGGTGTTTAAGGAAGCATATGCTAATGGCCCGGATGAGCGGGAAGTCGGGGTTTATGCTGATGATGCGGCACGATATTTTGACGTAGTGCCCTCCAAGCTGTTGGGAGCATCTTCCGTAGTATATGACCGAACAACGGAAGAAATCGTCGGCGTATGTTTGATCTCTTTATGGGAGGGCTTGCCACTCGTCTATAGTATCGCAGTATTACCCCAACATCGAGGAATGGGGTTGGCGAGCGCGATGCTGGATAGGGCGTTAACCGTCTTGGAGCCTGATTATCCTGTGCTGCGTCTTTTTGTAACGACGGGAAATCTCGCGGAGCAGTTGTATAGGAAGAAAGGTTTTCACTCCGGCGGGGAATATCATCATCTTAAATACACCATCGAGTAAGATAGGATGCGTAGGTGTTTTGGAAGTGTGATAAACGGAAGCTAGTTCTTTCATCCATTCTCTGAGGAGGTATTCAGTTGAACATTTCGATTGGCGGTTATTCTTTTTATAATACGTTTCTGGAAGGCAAAATGGATGTGTTCGGTTATTTGGAGACAGTGAAGTACCGGTACCGAATGGATGCGGTTGATTTGTGGAACGGTTTTTTTATCGATCGCAGCGACAGCGTTTATAAGCTTGCTGATAAGAGCTACATCCGGAAAATCAGAGAGGCACTGGATGAGAAAGAGATGAGGGTGGCCAACTTTGCTGTGGACGGAGCGCATCTATGGGATCCTGACCCGGAGCTTCGACAGAGGCTGTATGAGAATGCGCTGGTTCATCTGGATGCCGCTGAAATCCTGGGCGCCGAAACCGTGCGGATCGACACCGGCGGCAGTTATAAGGGATCGGAGCCGATGACTTGCGAACAGTTCGAGTATACCGTTAAACGTTATCGGGAATATGCGAATCGTGCAGCGGATGGCGGTTATATCATTGGTCCGGAAAATCATATGGGTGCATCGCTGCTTCCGCGAGAAATGAAACGGCTTGCCGAGGAAATCCATCATCCGGCTTTTGGTTTTCTGCTTCATCTTGGCAGATGGAAGACAGATGAGGCTGAAGGTGATGTGATGGTTGCCCCATGGACGGTACATACTCATTTTGACGCGAAAACAGCGGTTCAACCCGATGCGGAGGAGAAGGTACGGAGCCTGCTCGCAGGCGGATACAAGGGTTACTGGGGCGTCGAATACAATGCGCCGCGCAACCAATATGTGGAGATGGAATGGATTATCGGGGCTGTTAAACGGATCGTGAGTAATGCCAGTCGGGTTGAGTTGGAATGATGAGATCGACGGGATGGTTGCCTTGAATTGCATTGCATTGAATTTGTATTGCATTGGAAGTACATCTGGATTGCGTTGAATTACATTGTATTGTATTTGTTTCGTATTGTATTTGTTTTGTTAATGGACTGAGCATCCGTTATTTAGTTAAAAAAGATGAGATTAACTAGTTTAGCGGACATAAGATACGTTATTCGCCGTAAAAGTGTGATTATCGCCCTATGTTAACTAAAATAACGGACCTGGTGTCCGTTCGATTTGCGAAATGAGCTGTTTTGATGGAAATAACGGATCTGGTGTCCGTTCGATTCGCGAAAAGAGCTGGGGTGATCAAAATAGAGGTGTTTGGGTCTGGTTGTGCATAATGGTAAGAGTCTCATCCCCATTAGTCTTGGATTGGTACAGATGCTTTATCTTGGTCTGCATCTGCCCCCTTCAGTTATAAGGGGAAGGAAGTTGTGTGGTAGACTGCGCTTTTGTACGCAGATCATTTATCCTTATGCAGAAAACAAGAGAGCCGGTTCCATGGAACCGGCTCTCTTGTTTGTTGTCAGCAGCCTGTAAGCAAGGCCGCTTCAACCGCTTAACTTAAACTGGCTGTTATATAACTCGTAATAAAAGCCGCGTTTGGTCAGCAGCTCTTCGTGTGTGCCGCGCTCCGAGATACCGCCTTGATTCATGACGAGAATCTGGTCAGCCTCACGGATCGTGCTTAGACGATGAGCGATGACGAAGCTCGTTCGGCCCTGCATCAGGGTGCGCATGGCGGTCTGAATATGCATCTCCGTCCGCGTATCGATGCTGCTGGTAGCTTCGTCCAGAATCAGAATGACCGGGTCGGCAAGCACCGCGCGCGCGATCGTCAAGAGCTGCCGCTGGCCCTGGCTCAGGTTGCCTCCACCCGAGAGAAGCTGCGTATCATAGCCTTCGGGCGGCTTCATAATGAAGTCATGCGCATTGGCAAGCTTGGCGGCAGTTTCGATCTCTTCGTCCGAGGCATCAAGCCGGCCGTAGCGGATGTTCTCCCGAATCGATGCCGAGAATACATAGGCATCCTGCAGCACGATTCCCAGCTTGCTCCGCAGATTGTCCTTATCAAGCAGTCGGATATCGACCCCATCAATGGTGATCACGCCAGAATCGATTTCATAGAAACGGGTGAGCAGATTGATGATGGTGGTTTTGCCGGCGCCTGTCGGACCGACGAGCGCAATGGTCTCACCCGGCCGAGCGGTAAGTGAAACATCCTTCAGGATCGGGACGCCATCCTTATAACTGAAGCAGACTCGGTCAAATTGTACCTCCCCATACATGTCATCTGCTGCATTCTCGTCTTGATTGTCTTGGTACTCGGACTCGGTATCGATAATCTCAAAGACCCGTTCAGCACCCGCCACAGCAGATTGCACCAGGTTGAATTGATTCGCCAAATCGTTCAGCGGCCGTTGAAACTGCTTCGAGTAGTTTAGAAATGCAACGACAACACCCACGGTAGTAAAATCCTTGAATGCCATGTACCCGCCAACCGCCGCTATTAAAGCAAAGCTGACGTTATTCAGCACGTTCATAACCGGCCCGACGGTACCCGAGTAGATCTGAGCTTGAATGCTGGCATCGGTCAGCTTCTTGTTCATGACATCGAACTGCGCAGCGGCATGCCGTTCCCGGCGATATACCTGTACGACCTTCTGACCCGAGACGGTTTCCTCGATAAAGCCATTAAGCTCACCCAGCGTGCTTTGCTGCTTGGAGAAATGCTTCCTTGTCCGGCTTGCTACCGTCTTTGTGAACAGCATGACAAGCGGAATGGTCACCATACTGAGCAGCGTCAGCCATACATTGAGGTACAGCATGATGGCAAGCGATCCAACCAGGGACAGTACGCTTGAGATTAGCTGGGTTACGCTCTGATTCAATGTCCCCGAGACATTCTCGATATCGTTGGTTGTGCGGCTCATCAATTCGCCGTGCGTCTTGCTGTCAAAGAATCGCAGCGGAAGGACTTGAAGTCTTGCAAAAATATCCCTCCGCATAGCCTGAATAGACAGCTGGGAGACCTTAACCATGACATGCTGCTGCAGCCATGCCGTGAGTGCGGTACCTGCGTAAACCGCAAGAAGCACCGCACACAACCCCATGAGTCCCTTAAAATCTCCGGGAATGATGTAATGATCCACCGCATTTCCCAGCAGGTAAGGAGCAACCAGAGACAGAATCGTTGTGATAAGCGTGAACACGAAAACAGCGATCATACCGCCTTTAAATGGTTGAATGTAACTCCAGATCCGGCGTATCGTTCCCATCGTATTTTTGGGCTTCGCCTTGGCCATCGTCATTCCACGCATGGGGCTGCCGCCGCGCATGCTCAGATCCGGAGCGTCCGCATGGACATGCTTTGATCCCTGATCCGGTTTAGCCATGGGAAGACACCTCCTTGCCGAATTGCGATTGATAAATATCCTGGTATAACTCACAGGAAGCAAGCAGCTCGCTGTGCGTACCCTCCGCTACCAATTTCCCATCATCCAGCACCAATATAAGATCGGCATCGATCACGGAAGAGATCCGCTGGGCAATCATGAGGCAGGTGCGGCCGTTCATCAGCCGGGCCAACTCTTTCTGAAGCCTGGACTCCGTACCCATATCGATGGCGCTTGTACTGTCATCAAGAATAAGAATGGCGGGGCGAAGCAATAATGCCCGTGCAATGGAGATCCGCTGCTTCTGGCCGCCGGAGAGGTTCACGCCTCTTTGTCCAAGGATCGTATCGTACCCTTCCGGCATGGACGAAATGAATTCATGCGCCTGCGCAGCCTTGGCTGCTGCAATCACTTCTTCATCGGAAGCATCCGCTTTTCCGTAGCGGATATTGTCCCGAATGGTGCCTGTGAAGAGGATGGATTCTTGCAGGACGATGCCGATTCGTTCGCGTAACGCCGATAAATCGTATTGTCGCACATCGGTTCCATCGATGAATATCCGCCCGGAAGTTACATCATACAGGCGGGGGAGCAGGGATACCAGAGAGGTTTTTCCCGAACCGGTTGCCCCCATAATCGCGACGGTCTGCCCCGGTCGAACCTTGAAACTGACATGATGTAAAACGGGCTTCTGAATCTCCGGTTTATAGGAAAAAGTCACCTGGTCAAATACGATTTCTCCCTGCTTGTATGCGTTCATCGTCGGATGAACAACGTTCACGATCTCGGATTCCGTATGCATGACTTCCTGGATACGATCAGCGGAAACCTTGGCTGTAGAGATTCGAACCAGCATCATCGCCACGGAGGAAACGGAGAACAGCACCTGTGTCACATAGTTGATAAAGGCTACCAGGCTTCCCACCTCAAATGAGCCATCAATCGCGTTCTTCCCGCCGAGCCATAGGACAATCACGATACTGATGTTCAGTATCATGGTCAGGATAGGCATATTCAGCGCAACGATCCGTTGTGTTTTAACCGAAACTTGCGTGAAATCGGTATTCGCTTGATGGAATCGATCCTGCTCATACCCGGCTCGCACGAATGCTTTGGATACCCGGATGCCGGCGAAATTCTCCTTCAGGACCGTATTCACTTTATCGAGTTTCTTCTGAACGGTGGCGAATAAAGGGAGGGTGGCCCGGATCAGGAAGAACATCACAACGAACAATAACGGAACGGCAATGGCCAGAATGATGGCGAGCTTGGGACTAATGATCACCGCCATAATGATACTTCCAATCGCGAGAAATGGAGACCGGACGAAGATGCGCAGCAGCATCTGGATCATGGTCTGAAGCTGAACGATGTCGCTCGTAAGCCGAGTGATAAGTGAACCGGTTGAGATATCGTCCAAATTACGGAACGAGAGGGTTTGAACCTTGCGGAACAAATCCCGGCGCAGGTCGGCACCGAAACGCTGCGAGGCAATGGAAGAATAGATCGTACATCCGAGACCTCCAAGCAGCCCGATGGCAGCCGCACCCAGCATGATGAGACCTGTATGGAGAATGTGTGAAGTATCGTTCTGCATGACGCCTTGATCAATAATGCTGGCCATGAGAATGGGCTGGAGCAAATCCATGGCAACCTCCAGCAGCATAAGAAGCGGTGCAAGCAGGGCTGCAGCCCAGTGGGGACGTAAATAACGAAATAATTTGAGCAAGAATAATGGCACCTTCTTTATTCTTTTTAGTCTAAATACCAAGTTAAGCCATAGGCTCCAATCTTGTCAAAGGGAAAAGGGACAGGTGCGATTCACCTCTCTTAAGAAAAACTTTAACTTTTTCCTACTTTTCCTTAAACTCTATTCATTAATCTGGATAGACCAAGCTAGAGGGAGTTGTTGAAGTTGAAAAAGGGTTTAATCATGCTCGTTTTATTTCTGTTGGTCGGATGCGAGTCCATTCTGACGGAGACACCGAACGTGAAGGATAGGGTGGACAGTAGAGATGGACAGGAAACAAAAACGGATTCCGGCATGCCATCGAATTATCCATCAGCTAAGCAGACGATCCGGGTATCGGAAGAACAAGTGACACGTGGAAATTTGGTCCTGGTCAATAAGGATCATCCGCTAGATCCGGAAGCGGTGCCGAAGGATATCGTAACATTGTTTGAGTATAACGACTTAATGTATGGATATGTGGTTCTGGACAACACGATCCGGTTATCGCGCAGTGTGGCGGAGAATTTCGGAGATATGATTGAAGCCGCCGGACAAGACGGAGTCAATCACTTTATGATCAGCAGCGGGTATCGGAATGAGAGCGAGCAAGAACAGCTATATCGTGAAAAAGGTTCCGATTACGCCTTGCCTCCAGGCTACAGCGAGCATAATCTCGGGCTCTCGATGGATATCGGATCGACGCAGCAATCGATTGACCGATCGCCTGAAGGGAAGTGGCTGAAGGAGCATGCATGGGCGCACGGCTTCATTCTTCGCTATCCTCAGGACAAAACAGAGATTACAGGCATTCAGTATGAACCGTGGCATTTTCGTTATGTTGGGCAGCCGCACAGCATGATCATGAAGGAATTGAATCTTACATTGGAGGAATATTTGGATTACCTGAAGGAACAATCCAGCTATAGAACAACCGTAGAGGGGAAGGAATACGAAATAAAGTATGTACCCGTGACGTCCAAAGATATGGAGATTGAGATACCGGCAGGAAGCGAGTATGAGATATCCGGAAACAATATCGACGGAATCATTGTGACGGTACGGCTAAACAAGGATGATGCGGAATGAAAATATCGTATAAATGGATGCTTGTGTTACTATATGCGCTGTATCTCTATGTCTTACTCAAGGTGATTTTATTCAAGTTTGGTTCCGTAGATCTATCGGTTTTGTGGCAGCAGCTGCATCGAGCCACCGAGATCCCGGAATATCTACAGAATCGATTGCAATTTGCCAATTTCACGCCCTTTGAATCCATTCGAATGAATATGAAGCACCTATCAAGCGGGCATGACGTGATCAATCTCTTCGGGAATATCGCCATATTTATGCCCAATGGCATATTCGTCGGTTTTATGCTTAGGAACAAGTTCTTCGGATTCATCGGCTCCTTCACGACATCCCTGGGGTTGAGCCTGGGACTGGAATGCTCCCAGCTCGTTTTTTCAATGGGAAGTTTTGATGTGGATGATTTAATCCTGAATACAGCCGGTGGGGTGCTCGGATACGGCGTGTTTCTCATGCTAAAACTAACCTTAGCGGGAACAACTCTTCCTATTGACGAGAGAAGAGGAAGAACGGATAAGCCTTTAACTGGGAACGAATAAGTAGGGAATGGAAATGGATTGGATAGTAGGGTATCGGAACAATAAAGGTAGAAGCATGACCATTACCCAGTATTATACCGGGTAATGGTCGCAGCATTAACATGTTCTTAACCTTCATATCGTTTGACGGGGTTATAACCTGAGCGTCTTTCATCTAGATCTTGGCCGAACCGGCCTGCGGGCCTGCTGACACGCTGCGAAGCCAGCTTCGCCGCCATTTCAGCTGCATTATGACCGTAAGCGCCAGCGAAGTCGCGGCAATGAAACTTAAGATGATGAAACCTGCGGTATATGAGCCTGTCGCTTGGTACAACCGGCCAAGAATAAGCGGAAGAGCATAACCGCCCAGACCTCCGGCGGCCCCGACAATGCCGGTAACCAAACCGATCTCGCCACCAAACCGCTGAGGGACGAGCTGAAATACCGAACCGTTTCCCGCACCCAGGCACATCATGCCGATAAACAGCAGCGTGACAACCAGCCAAAGGGGAGGCAAGAAGGAGACGCCGATTAGCATGATGGACGCCCCGGCATAGAGAAACATCAGCATGCGCGAGCCTCCGATTCGATCAGCCAGAAAGCCGCCCACAGGGCGGAAGAAGCTCCCAGCTATAACGCAGATCGTGGTAATGTCCGCCGCCTGAACCGCTGAGAGACCATACTGTGTGTTGAAGAAGATCGTCAAATAGTTGGCGAGTCCCACAAAGCCGCCGAACGTTACGCAGTACAGGGCACAGAATACCCATGCATCGCGCTGCTTAAGGACATTTCCATATTCGGATAATTTTTTGGGAGCCGGACGATTCGGACTATTGCGCGCAAACAGCGAGAAATAGATGAAGACCAACACAATGGGGATAATGGCGAGTCCGAACACCATCTCCCAGCTTCCGAAATGTTGGGCGAGCCGATTGGCAAAGAGGGTTGCGAGGACGGTGCCGCTGTTACCGGCCCCGGCAATCCCCATCGCCAAACCTTGATGTTCCTTGGGATACCACTGTCCTGCCAACGGCAGAGCTGCGGCGAACGAAGCTCCAGCAACCCCTAGCAGAACAGCAACGACATACAATTGATCCAGGGAATCGACCCACAGCCAGCCTAATAATAAAGGGAGCAGCGTAACGACCATTCCAATTTGGGCTGTTAGTTTGGGGCCGAGGCGATCCGCCAGGAAACCTAATACGAGTCGGAGTATGGAGCCGCCCAGAACGGGAAGCGCCACCAGATTTGCCTTCTGCACCGGGTCCATCGGATAATCCGCGGCAATGACCACCGCAAGGGGTCCAAGCATGCCCCATATCATAAAGCTGATATCAAAATACAGAAAAGCACCGAACAGCGAGGGCTTATGCCCGCTTTGCCAAAATCCTTTTCTCTCCATGGTTATCGCTCCTTATCCAAATGTGTACTTTCTCTAATCGTTGTCGACGCACAGCTGCAGGCATAAAAAGGCCGCAATTCGCCCTTTGCCAAGACGATTTGCGGCCTCATTGCCCAAGACTAAAGACACAGCATTGTGTCCCCGTCCGTAAAATAACATATGATTTTGATGATTCACATTATAGAGAAGAGGTTAAATGAATGTCAATATACTTTACATAATTTATCTAAAAATTTATTTATCCAGCAATAAAATTAATTTAGTGTTATATATATTGACATTTAATTGATCATCAACTAATCTGAATGTATTGTAATTATTGAAATCCGGCACAATGATGTGCCGAATTCGAGGCAATGACGCCCTTTCCCTGATCACGGGGGAAGGGCGTTTGTCATTTTCTCACATGAAAATGACATGGCGGGAATGGAGGGAATTCATGATGAGAAAGAAACTACTTGTCGTTGGCAATGGGATGGCGGGGATAAGATGTGTAGAGGAAATCCTCAAGCTGGACCCGGAGCTCTTCGATATTACGATATTCGGTGCGGAACCTCGTCCCAACTACAATCGGATCCTGTTATCCAAAGTTCTTCAAGGTGAACATTCTCTTCAGGATATCATTCTGAACGACTGGTCCTGGTATGAGGTGCATGGCATTCGATTGTTGGCGGGGGAGACCGTTCGTCATATCGATATTAAATCCCGCTCTGTTGAGACAGCCTCCGGTATACGGGAAACGTATGATGCTTTAATTCTAGCAACAGGCTCATCCCCCTTCATTCCGCCGATCCCCGGAACGGATAAGGAAGGAGTTATTTCGTTTCGGACCGTGGACGACTGTATGCAAATGGCCGACATGTCCAAGATGTACGCTAAGGCGGCTGTCATTGGCGGAGGATTACTGGGATTGGAGGCTGCCCGCGGGCTTCTCCATCTCGGGATGGAAACCCAAGTGGTTCATAATGCTCCTTACATCATGAACCGACAGCTGGATCGAACGGCTTCGATGATGCTGCAGCGGGAACTTGAAGCTCAGGGGATGCGATTTAACTTATCAAAGGACACCACGCGAATTGTTGGCCGTACCCGGGCTCAAGGCCTTCGGTTTATGGACGGGTCGCGGCTTGATGCGGATGTAGTCGTACTCGCTGTAGGGATCAAGCCTAATGTGGAGCTTGCCCAAAGAAGCGGCCTTCGAACGCAGCGGGCGATTCTGGTGGATGACTTCATGAGAACAAGCGAGCCGAACATTTATGCCGTGGGAGAGTGCGCGGAACACCGGGGCATTAGTTATGGTCTGGTCGCTCCCCTGTATGAGCAGGGGAAGGTGCTTGCCCGTGTCATCTGCGGCCGGGAGGCTGAACCTTATTGCGGGTCGATTCCCTACTCCCAGCTTAAAGTATCGGGCGTGGATGTATTTTCCGCCGGGTTGGTATCAGGAGAAGATGCTGAAACGGCTATTCAGCATTACGATGCCGTATGCGGCACATATAAAAAAGTGACCATGCGCAAAGGCAGGGTTACGGGTGCTATTCTGTTCGGAAATACGAATGAGGGGTCCTCGCTGCTGGCATTGGTGCAGCAGGGTGCGGCTGTGTCGGAGCTTATACCTTCTGAAAGCAGAGCCGCCAGCACAGCCGAATCTGCTGCGGAGGCGCTGCCTGACGATGAAACGGTGTGTGCTTGCAATGGTGTCAGCAAAGCGGCGATCATGCGGGCTATTACCGAACATCATCTGGAAAGCTCGGATGAAGTGAAGGCGTTTACCAGGGCATCCGGTTCCTGCGGTGGCTGCCGGCCTATGGTGGATGCCCTTGTCAAATATACGCGAAGCGGCAAAAAGAAAGAGGGCACACATACGGCAGTCAGAACGCAAGTTGAGGTTCCTGTATGTGAATGCACGGTGCTTGGTCAATCTTCACTGAAGCAAGCGGTTGTTCATGCCGTGGATCAAGGCTGTTATTCCATTTCGGAATTCATGTTACATCAGGGCTGGAAGAAGCGGGACGGATGTGAGGTGTGCCGTCCAGCCTTAAGCTTTTATTTTGAAATGGAAATGACGGGTGTAGTTAACGATGATGAACGGGCGCTGGCAATTAAAGCCCTTGACGATGTTTCTTTTGGGGGCTCAGGTTCTTATCAAGGGGTCAGGGTATGGGTTGGAGACACAGAAGGCTCTAACCCGGAGGCGGCAGGCATTCTTCGAATCGGAGAATGGCTTCGCAGTGCCTGGCGAGAAGTGTCTCTGCCTTCCCCGGTTCGTGCAGGAGTGTCTGATGGCACGGCATCGTCCGTCAGCATCCTGGTCCAGGGGATCGGAATCTCTGCTTCCCCCGCGGGCTGGGAGGTTTATCTCGGCGGACATGCGGAGCATCCTGTCCGTGAAGGGCAGCTGATCGGTGTTGCGGAACGCGAGGACGATGTCGTTCAGCTCGTAGCTGCTTGTTTGCAGTGGTACCGTCAGAACAGCATGTATGAGGAACCGCTGTGGAGGTGGGTGGAACGTACAGGCGTGACGGCGATCCGGGAGAATGTTCTTGACGATGATCTGCGAAGAGAACTTGCAGAGAAGCTGTCTCGCCATGTATGGGAGGCCCAAGTCGGTTAAAACAGGTGAATAATAGGAAGAGGTGGTCTGGATATGCTTCAATCGGATCGTACTGAAGCAACTGCTGAAGCGACAAGAACTGCTCCCGTAATCGAGACGCAATGTCCTTTCTGCAGTGTACAGTGCAAGATGACGGTTACCGAAGGTGAGAACGGCATTCCGGGTCAGCGCCGGGCTGAATATAAGGTGGAAGGAGTTCCGAACGCCGCTTCGGAGGGCAGGGTATGCGTCAAAGGCATGCATGCGCATCAGCATGCAGTCCAATCGCAGCGCCTGACGCATCCATTAATCCGTTCAAAAGGTGAGCTCGTTCCATGTTCATGGGATGAAGCCTTTGCCGTGGCCAGTCAACATATGCAGGGGATATTAGAGCAGTATGGACCTGATGCCAATGCCGTATACGGCGGTGGATCGCTGACCAATGAAACGGCATATTTGCTCGGGAAATTTGCCAGGGTGGCGCTGGGTACCCGCCATATCGATTATAACGGCCGCTTCTGTATGTCTGCCGCAGCCTCTGCCGGGAGCAAAACCTTCGGGATCGACCGGGGGTTGACGTTCCGATTGGCTGATATTCCTAAGGCCCGCTGCATCGTGCTGGCCGGCACCAACATAGCGGAATGCCAGCCTACGCTGCTGCCTTACTTCAACCAGGCTAAGGAGAATGGGGCGAGGATCATTGTCATCGATCCGCGGAAAACAGCCACCGCCACAATGGCCGATATGCATTTGCCGATCAGACCGGGAACGGATACCGTACTGGCGGATGCGATGCTTAAGATCATTATGGATGAAGGGCTCATCGATGAGACCTTCATTCAAGCAAGAACGAACGGTTACGATGAGCTTAGAGTTTATTTGAACAGCTTCGATCTCTCGGAGGCTGCAGGTATATGCGGATTGGAGCCGGGGCATATCCGGGAGGCGGCTTTAGCTTATGGTGAGTCGGATACAGGCATGGTGCTGACTGCGCGAGGGGTGGAGCAGCAGACGGATGGCCATCTGGCGGTTCGTCATTTTCTGAACCTGGTCTTGGCTACGGGGAAAATCGGGAGAGAAGGCTGCGGATACGGAGCCATCACCGGTCAGGGGAATGGACAAGGGGGAAGAGAGCATGGACAGAAGGCCGATCAGCTGCCGGGTTACAGGTCGATCGAGAATGAAAAGGATCGGGCTTATATTGCCTCCGTGTGGGGTGTGGATCCTTCAAGCCTGCCCGGGAAAGGCGTCTCGGCCTATGAGATGATGGAGCTGATTCATCAGGGAGTAATTAAATCGCTCTTTGTAATGGGCTCCAATCCTATCGTGTCGAATCCGAATGCCGGGCTTGTGGAGGAAGGCTTGAAGAAGCTTGATTTTCTAATAGTTGCCGACATGTTTATGTCCGAAACGGCTCATTTAGCTGATCTCGTTCTGCCGGTCACCTCCTACATGGAGAATGAAGGAACACTGACGAATCTGGAGGGACGGGTTCTTCTGCGAGAGGCAGGGCGCAAGGCGCCTGGTGAGGCGCGTCATGACTGGATGATTCTGTGCTCCATGGCAGACATGCTGGGGAAGGGGCATTATTTTCACTTTAACGAGCCTGAGGAGATCTTCAATGAACTGCGGCTTGCGAGCAAGGGTGGAATTGCGGACTACTACGGTATTACCTATGACCGATTGCGCCAGGAGAAGGGCGTATATTGGCCGTGCCCCTCACCAGAAGAGGCAGGGGTTGGTCTCCTGTTCCAACAATCGTTCGCCCATCCGGACGGGAAGGCCGTGTTCTCTGTAACGGAAGGGGATCCATGGAAAGGGGTATCTGAGACATATCCGCTCATTCTGACCAATGGTCGTGTTCTGTCCCACTATCTGACCGGCGTGCAGACCAGGAGGAGTCCTTCTTTGCTTGCACGCGAGCTGGAAAATTTCGTGGAGATCCATCCGATTACCGCTCAGCGTCACCGAATTCAGGACGGTGAGTGGGTAGAAATTCAGTCGGAGCATGGATGTTTTACCGTTCGAAGCAGAATCAAAGACCATATCCGAGAAGACACCTTGTTCGTCCCCATGCATTGGGGCGGCGTGCAGAATGTCAATTACGCGACCCGGCCGGAACTCGATCCGTTCTGTAAAATGCCCGGGTTCAAGACATCCGCTGTCCGGATAAGGCCTTTGAGGCAGGAGTAATGTCGAACTCTTAAGCTAACTCTTCATTGACAGGATGAATATGGAAATTTATAATAATAACAATTTTAATGATAAGGTAAACACGATAACTGGGAGTAGTAGGAGACGATCATGGTTCAGAGAGCTGCAGCGATGGTGAAATGCAGTCCATGAAAAATCCGAAGCTCGCCCATGAGTGGTGGGACAGAAAGCGAAGTATGTTCCGACGGTTGGCCTCCGTGATCTGGCCGTAAAAGCGGATCCGATGCATACCGGATCAAGTAGAGTGGTACCGCGAGGGCTTTAAGCCTGTCGTCTCTTCATGGAGATGGCAGGCTTTTTATATTTTATCGAAGGGAAGGGCTTTGTTATGGTTAACCCGTTTGAACAAGAGAGAGACTGTTTTATCTGTCGAAAGCATCGAGGAGAGATCGAAATTTCCGGTGGAGCGATTTATGAGGATGAGCTGCTCTACGTAGGCCATATTTCATCGGATTCTGGAGAGGCGTATCTCGGATATTTAATCGTGGATTTGAAGCGTCATGTACCCGGTTTGGCAGAGCTGCAAGACGATGAGTCGGCTGCCGTTGGACGGATGCTTACGCGGGTGAGCCGAGCATTAAAAGCCTGTGTAGGCGCAGAACATATTTACTCATTTGTATTAGGGGACCATGTTCCGCACCTGCATATTCATCTGATCCCCCGTTATCCGAATACGCCTTCGTCCTTCTGGGGATTCAAAATTAGCGGATGGCCTGATGCCCCTCGTGGTGATGCATCTCAGATCGAAGAGGTGTGTTCACGAATCAGGAAGTTTATGAGGGGAGATGAAGCTGCTGATAAAGCCCCGTAGATTCATGTGGTGGAAGCTCTAATATATACCTGGATTATGGGGAAGCGAAGCCATCCGAACTCCAGGCTCACTTTACTTAGCCCGCGAAGCAGTAAAAGCCGGAATCCTCAGCGATGGGAGGGAACGATTCGTACACGGAGCGTTTCTTCACAGAAAAAAGAGGGCATCCCGCCAGATCCTAAGATCTTTTGGGACGCTCTCTTCTTTTGACCTAAACAAGCTGATCTTGGAGGGCTTTCGCCCACTGCTCATGAAGCTTTTCTTCGGAAAGCTGGAAAATGTCATGATAACCATCCGGATTGCGGATGAGTTGATTTAATGGACCTAACCCATATTTTTTAATGATGAACTCAACGATCAGATAGGAGAACTGAAATCCTGTTTTGCCAAAATCCCAGGAAACATCATTGAGATCCTCGAAACTTGGAATTGCCCGATTGCTGATGGCTTCCGAAGTGGTGCTTCGAATGAAATCTTCGGACATTTGCTGCGCTTCGTACCCGCCGATGCCCTGACGGATCCATTTGGGGGCGAGGGGGTTGATGTCGCTGATCAACCACATGGTATACAAGTGCAGGGTGGACCGGAGGATCGATTGATACGTATGCTCGGGCCCCGGGTTTAAGGGTGAGACGATTTTTAACGTGTTGTTATCGAACGTGCCCATGAACCAATCCGGTGCATCCGATTCTCCAACGGCTTGATGGAATGTTGGCAGATCGGGATAGATTTCTATTACGATTTTACATGAAGGCTGATGATTATATTTCGCTGCAATCTGTTCAACATTGTTCTTAAGTTCTTCAAACAGGTCCTGATGCACTTTGCTCTGACGATGACTAACTTCACTTTTGCTTTCAAAGGATATCAAATCCAGAATTGACATAATCGTGATGTCACCCCATTCTTTTAATTCTTTCTTTAGCTTCTCCAAGGACCGGTACAATCGATTTTTCACCGCACTCTCGCGCATGCCCACGATCCTGGATATTTCCGACAGCGTACAATCCACGAAAAATCGCAAGGATATAATCTGTTGATCAAGCTCGTTCAGCTGCTTGAGTGCCGCGCTAATATCGATTCGAATATCAACATATCTGGCAAAATCAAGGGAGATGGACTGTGATTCATAACTTGTAAAGTCATAAGGCATCTCATGTTTACGTGATATACTTCGATATTCATTTTTAACCGTGTTCTGGGCGATCTTGAAGATCCAGGTGAACAGACTGGAATTCCCGTTAAACTTATCGAGGTTCTCCATTGCCCTTAAGAACACTTGTTGTGTTAAGTCATCTGCAGCCATCGGATTCACTTTCAGTGCGAGATAATGGCGAATCCTCAGGCGGTATTCATCATACACCTCTTCAAATGCACGATGGGTTCCCTGGTTATCCGGATAAACAGGGAGATTGTCATGAGCTCTTGACATGAATAAGAACCTCCTCTTGACCTTACAGTTTATTAGACACCGGAGGGATGTAAAAAGCCACATTCGACGGAAATAATTTCTCCTCATTTTTCATATGCTGACTGGGCCGGAAATCTAGGTTATTGACGCATTTATATCAATCATCCTATAAAGGCACAAGAATGAAAGACGGCTCTGCATATGATGTCTACATGATGAATAGGGAAGCGAGGTGATCCTAATATGTCTTCAAAACGCGTAAGGAAATCCAGAACCGCTTCAAAATCGAGACCTCCGCAGCATTGGGTAGGTCAACCGGTCGTGGTTGTTCTGAAGGACGGCAGCTACTATATCGGAGAACTGAATCAGATTCAAGGCCGGGAAGTAACGCTATCCGGACTTCGTGCTAACCAAAAAATGCCGGCTTCGATTGCTCGGAGCGGGGATAAAGCGCAGATTTCCGGATTTTTAAGCGATTTGTTTGGAGGTCCTCCAAGCACTCCGGCAGCCGAAGGGGCTGAGGAAGGAGAGGGAGTTGCGGCTGTAGGCGGTTTGGGCTTTTTGGGACAAATCGTGCCACACATTAAACTGGGCATGAATGTGATAAAAACCATTATGCCATTGATGGGAATGTTAAAAATATAACGTTGCTGCAACGTCTGGCAAATCACGAAACGAAGAAAAAGAAGCTTGAAGGCTTTTCAAGCTTCTTTTTTTATATGAGATATGCTTCCGCCATAACGATCGAACCATTACATGGCGATGGCACGCTGAATAATCGATTTGGCTTCCAGTGCAATGGCTTCATCTTTATCGTCGATGGCCTGCATGAATATTAACATGGGGATATATACGGCGATCATCCGTGCCAGAATCTTAGTTTCGTCGTCCACTTCGCCATAGATGTCATAGAAATCCTCCCTGGAGGCCGGTGGCAGGAAGCTGTAAACGATACTCAGGTCACAGGCTGGATGGCCGATGTTGACGTCACCCCAATCAATAATGCCCGAAAGCTTGCCGGCATCGTCGACCAACATGTTTTTAAAATGGAGATCGCCGTGGATAAGAACGTGTCGATGCCTGGCCCGTTCTAACTGGATGCCCCGCAAATAGTCAGCGATTTCGTTCAACTCCGCTTGCGTAATATAGAGGGTAAGACTGGAGAGGAGATTCAGCATTTTCTCTTTGCGGCCGGCGATATCGGTCAGATTACGCTGGTCAGACAATACTCCCGCCTGCTGCGCTAACTCCACGGGAAAAGCATGGAGATTCTTCAGAAAGTGGGCGAGCGTTGACGCCGAAAGCATCCGCATTTCATCTGAAATTCCAATCGGAAATTTTCCTGGAAGATAGGTATACCCCAGAAAAGGTGCAGGAAAGTCTTCGCTTTCTTTTCCGAAGAAAAGGGGTTTCGCATAAGGTACGGTTATGTAGTGTTCAAGCTTGGGCAGGATTTTTGCTTCGGTATTAAGTAAAGATATGGCAATACCTCTTCGAGGAAAGCGAAATACATACGCATCGCCAACGCGATAAACGGTGTTGTCCCATCCGTTTCCAATTTCCTGGATCGGGAGAGCGGACAACTGGGGAAATTGACGGGTAAGCAGTAGACGCACTAACGACTCGGTTACTTCCCATTCGGCATCCCATAGATTTCGTCCCATGGTGACCTTCACCTCCATAATGAATTTCTCGTAAGATGTATCGGATGTTATCAAGTCTAACGGAAGCGCTCCGTACAGGCAATCGAAGAGATAACTATAGTTGAAAATGACCAGCGAAAGTGTGTATCTGAATCATAGTGATTCCTTTCACAATAACAATATTGTATAGTAGAAGAGAGATAAAAGTCACTTGAGGACATCTATAAGACAATAATTCGACGAAATGAAGGGATTAGAGTGCCATATTTACGCTTTAAAGGATTTACCGAAGTTTTTCTTGAAGAAATCACACCACAGGTCGTTGCCGAATTCGCGGGGATTGTTCAAATACCGCAGGAAATTGTGAAGATCGAACTGCTTCCTTATCAGATCATAACCAATACGCCGTTATCCGTGGAAATCCTCATGTTCCAGAGATCTCAGGAGATTCATGATGCTGTTGCAGCCCGCATTCACGACATCTTGTCGGAACACGGGTACCGGAACGTACATATTTTCTTCGTGATTCTTCAGCGGAGTCTTTATTATAAAGAAGGCAGGCCGTTAGAATAAAATAAGACATTGCAGGCGAGACAGGGATGCAGGAGATGCATCCTTGTTTTTTTATATGAGGTAAAACAGGCTCAATGTTTCTTAGCTGATATGAGCATCTTGTCATGAATGATGGACTTTATAACTTATCTGCACGATCGTTATGATAAAGTGAGAGAGTACCAAGATTTATAAGAAGGTTGATAGGAGGACCCATGGATCAATTACAAGGCATATTGAAGAAATATTACGGATTGGATCATACCGTCGTTGTACCACAGAAGGGTGGTTGGGCAGCGCTCGCTTATAAAGTGCAGATGGATGGACAGGCCTATTTCCTGAAGGTTTATGAGAAGAGCCGGGCTTCCACGCCCAAATGGACTGCGCTGATTGATGATTACGTGCCTGTACTGTTGTGGCTTGAGGAGCATAGTCGTTTAAAGGGGAAGATTCCTGTTCCGATTCTCACACAAGACGGCTGCTATCAATGCGAGGATGACGAAGGAATTTATCTGTTGTATGAATATATCGTCGGGGATACAATCGCCGACACCAAGCTGACGAAGGATCAAGTGAGACAATTGGCAGAGATGATTGGAGAGCTCCATCGCTACGGTGAGGATTTTCCGCTGGTGACAGGTGCCATGACGGAAAACTACACGGTGCCGTTTCTTGATCAGCTAAGGAGCACGCTGGACGGGGAGTTGCCGTATGACCTCGGGAAAGTGCTGCTTCATCATATCGATAGCTTGAAGAAATTAATGCTTAAAGTTGAAGAGCTGTCCGAAGCGCTGAAGAATCGTGATCTGCGAATGGCGTTATGCCATACCGACGTACATGGATGGAATCTGATGTTTACGGGGCAGCACCTGAAACTGATTGATTGGGAGGGACTGAAGTTGGCACCGGTCGAAGCCGATATGATGTCGTTTGTGGATGAGCCCTATTTTTCAGAATTCATGAGAATTTATGCGAATACACACAGTCAGTATGAGGTGAACATCGAGGCGCTGACATTTTATCAAGGGAGACGCAAGCTGGAGGATGTCTGGGAATTCATGGAGCAGCTCCTCTACGATACTCAGGCGGACGGGGATCGAAAAGTGACCCTCAACCATTTGAAAAAAGAGCTGGAAGGGATTACGCCGTAAGTTCAAAGCCTGGGTCTCAACATGTAAAAAAGCCAACCAGTAGAGTTCCGGACATCTACCAGGAGGCTTTTCCTTGCTTGTTTATCCCAATGTTTCACATCACGTATTTTGCTAGTAACCAACAGAGCAGGGCCATAAACCAGGAGACAAAACCGAAAATCATCACGATTTTGTTCTCGCTCCAGCCGTACTTGAGACTGAAGTGGAAATGGATCGGTGCCATTCGGAACAGACGCAGCTTGGTGCGTTTGTAGTACCAAACCTGCAGTATGACTGAGAGCTGCTCGGCCAAATAGATGATGAACAGCAGCGGAATCAGAATTTCGACCTTCTCGATCACCGCTAAGAATGATAGGGAGCCACCAATGGCGAGAGATCCCGTATCGCCCATGAAAGCCCGGGCTGGATGAATATTGTAGAGCAGCAAGCCGAGCAGGCAACCGACCATGACTAGTGAGAACATTTGCACTTCCGGTTTGTCGGAGATTAAAAAGAAGAAAAAATAAGTAGGTATAGCTACATTGATTAACAGTCCGTCCAATCCGTCGGTAAAGTTAATGGCATTCGCCGAGCCCACAATGAACAGCAGCATGATGATGACGTACACGCTAACCGGCAAATGGAGCTGGAACCCGTTGAAGAGTCGGATATCACTTGTTAGTGAAAAGGAATGGAACAGTACATACAGCAACGCGCCGGTAAACAGGAACTGAAATACAAGCTTCATGCGACCGGAGATTCCGGACGGGTCCTGCCACGCAGCTTTTTTGAAGTCATCCATAAACCCGATCGAGCTGAACAAGAGGAAGGTCGAGCATAAAAAAACGGTTAGCGGCGTAGGTTGAAATTGCAGTGAAATGGCAACGCCAATCAGCAATATAAGACCTGCCATTAACGGCGTCCCGCGTTTGGCCTGATGATCGGGAGGCAGCTCGGTCCGTATCGGCTGCGTAAGCTTTAACGTGCGCAATCCCCAGATAAGCAGCGGCGTGAACAGTGTCACCAGCAAGAAGGATAGTCCGGATACACCCAGAATTCCATTCATCTCATACACATCTCTTTCTATCGATTTCGTGTTAGTACATTGTATTTCGATGAAATGGACAAATATTCCTTCTGATATGAAGTTAACAAAAAGAGTAATCCTTTTCTTGACTACTATGCCCTACTCTTTCTTCATGTTCTAGAATTGATAGGGTCCGTTAATGGATAAACGTAATGCCATAGCCGTCATTTCCTGTGGAGTGTAAGGATAGCCTTTTAACATCCACCACAAGATGGTCTCGTGAAACGCACCCGTCATAAAGTTGATCACCACTTCCGACGGAACGCTGATCTCGGCGCCTGTCTCGATGGCAGCTTCAAGCCCGACCTTTACAAAATGGTAGAGCGTGGCTTTGAAATAACGCGTAAATGGCGTGTCCGGATGGATTAAGATGAAAGCTTCGTAAAACTGCCGATTCTCCAGCACATGGTTGAATAACGCGACCATATTGGAGGGCAGCTCATCATAATCAACTTCTTGAAGGGATATTTTTTTCTCGATCACAATGCGGCGTTCCAAATCTTCCATCTTCTCCTTGGACATGACCTCCATTAACTCGGCTACACTGCTAAAATGCTTGTAAAAGGTAGGCCGTGTCACTTGTGCCTCGGCACATAGATCCGTAATGGAGATGGGATCGATTCGGGAAGCCATCATGTGAAGGAGAGCGGTTTTAATTTTTTGCAGGGTTCTGATTTCTCTCGGATCTAACTCCGGTTTCATGACGATAGCTCCACTCCTTCGCAGTTCCACAATATGTATCTCTCTATTATACAAAACAACTTATGTACTGAATCCGGGCAGTAGCTGCAACTGTTGTTGCTGGATTCATAACGATTTAATTAACCTTATTTTTCAGTCTTTTGAGTAGTTTACGGCTCAGCCGGTACATTGACCCTGTATAAATTGAAGTAGTGCATACTCCACTATACAGCCTGTTTACATAACGCTGCCACAAGTCTAATAGTTTGCTTTCTTGGGACATTAGTCACCGATATTATATTTAATTCCACGAGTATTTACATCCAAGTATAATCTAAGAATCGCCACCAAACTCAGATGGTTATATATCTTAAGAGTCAAATGTTCCAGCTTATTGGATAGAAGTAAGGCGCGTTGACGGTACTGGTGCATTCGTAGCAAAAGATAATGTGAGTTACTCGAAGAGGCGTGAAACATCAAGACCGATTCGCTACGCTACTCGTCATCATGTTACACGCGAAGTGCAGTACGAAGATTTCGCTTGCACTACATTTTCGTGCTTGAAGTAAGGTGAGAAATGAAGTAGCCATGGCTGCCTTGATTATGGTTTAATCTATTTAATGGCTATAAGAATTTTAAACCCTAAGCGCAATATTACTGAATTGAATGCGGCTAGATTATAAAGGGTGATGGATAGCACCGAAAGTATCGGGAGCTTACAACGTCGATTGCGGCGATTGTGAGCTCTTTTTGCTTTCCAATAATTAGGTTGCTGCTATAATGAGAGGGTGGGAACGACGTGGGTATATGGGTGTCTCGAAATGATGAAGGTTCCTTATATGTTCGTTTTAAGTATGATGAACAAATGGTGATGAAGATTCGAGAAATTTCAGGAAGGAAATGGGTCCGTGATAAAAAGGTCTGGATGATTCCATTTACGCCCGAATCCATTCAACAGTTGTATAGACTTTTTGAAGGAACAGAGATTCATGTTGATAGCATGTTGATGAAAGAGTGCAGCTTGTTCAACAATGAAGTTCACATACAGGATCACATTCCAATCTATTCATGGAATGAGTCGATAAAAAGGTCTTTCGTTCATGCACTGCAGCTTCGAGGTTATAGTAAAAAAACGATAAAAGCTTATTGTAGTCAAGTCCATCGATTTCATGCTTTTGTACAGCAGCAAAATAATGGGATTGGTCACGAGAAAGCGATTCAGAGTTATTCCTTACACTTACTTCATAGGAAATGTTCCCATTCCTATGTTAATCAAACGCAAGCGCGATCAAATTCTATGCTCAAAAAGTATTATTGCTTGAGGAAACAGGCTCTTATGTTCGCCCCAAGAAAGAAAAAAAGTTGCCGAATGTGTTATCGATGAACGAAGTGATGTTGATCTTAAAAGCACTCCAAAATTTGAAACATCGTGCGATCCTATACCTTACCTATTCTTCAGGATTACGGGTAGGGGAAGTGGTCCGGTTGAAAACCCAAGACATTGATATCGAGCGAAAAACACTTCGAGTTTATCAAGGCAAAGGTCGAATGGATCGTCTTACGCTATTATCCGATACAGCTATGGATATGGTTCAACCGTATTTACAACGAGAAAAGCCTGAGAAGTGGATGTTCCCAGGTCAACACCCAGAGCGCCATATTACTGAGCGAACGGTTTAAAAAGTATTCGAACAAACGTGCTGCTTCTGGAATCCAGAAAAAGGTTAGTATTCACACTTTGCGCCATTCATTCGCTACACATCTATTGGAAGGTGGAATAGACATTCGCTTCATTCAAGAGTTGCTCGGTCATCAAAGTGTACGCACCACCGAAAGGTATACACATGTGAGTGTGAAGGACATAAGAAGGATTAAAAGTCCGTTAGATCAATTGGAAGAGGAGTCGCAAACATGGTTGTTAATGGAGTGTTCACGAAGTTCGTGAACACCTCAAGAGATGATGTTTTTGAGAAGTTCGTGAAAAAAACGTTATCAGAAATTCTTGTAACACTGTGAAAGATAAAAAATTAACATCTTTTACATGGATAAGTTAAAAGCTATATGTTTTAATATCCATGAATATAGTTTTTTTTAAAACTTTTTAAGCTTATACAATTATGGCTTCATCGATACTCAATGTGGGTTAATTATATAGCGATTTTATATAGAGAGGCGGGCATGATAAGCTGGTTAGCATAGCGATGTCATTACGCTTCGCGCCTTTCGCGAGTACTCATGCCTGTAGAGGCTCCATGTCAAATCGCTCTATTAGCTTAGTAAATGTACCTTTTACCATGTGATATAGCGAAGAGCCCATTTATGTTTGTAAGTGAGGCTCTTATTAAAGTTAACATTACTTTTCTAGCGGGTTATGCGATCTATGAAGCTTAATATACATATTTGGTATAGGGGGATGCAACTTGATGAAAGAAGGAAAAGTTATTTCATTTATTAACATGAAGGGTGGAGTGGGTAAAACCACCTTATGTATTGGTACAGGTGAGTATCTTGCAAATTTTCTTAATAGAAAAGTGCTGATGATTGATGTTGATCCACAATTTAATGCTACTCAATCTTTAATGGGGGCTTATGATAGAGTAGATGAGTATTTAGATACATTCCTGAAGAAGAATATGACAATAAGGAAACTATTCGAAAATACAACAAGTGTTTATGAACCAAATGAATATGCCAAAGCTGAGGATGTTATTGTTAAACTAGATGATAATCTGGATATAATTTGCGGTAATATTAATTTGATATTTGATGATAACTCGAAAGACAATTCACGAACTAAAAGAATTAGAAAATTTATAAGAGATAATAAGTTAAAAGAAGTCTATGATTTTATTTTAATTGATTGTCCACCAACTATTTCATTTTATACTGATGCGTCATTGATGGCATCAGACTATTATATAGTCCCAAATAGAATTGATAGGTACTCTTCCTTGGGTATTACTTCGCTACAATCTGTTATAAGTAGATTGGTCGATGAAGAGGAGTTGTCTATACAGTTACTAGGGATTGTATATACAATGGTAGAAGATAATATGACCCAAAAGACTAGGGAACTTAAAGAAAGTTTTGAATGCGAAGAATCTGTTAAGGATTTATACATATTTGAATCGAAAACTTCGTTTGTTCGAGATTTAATGGTTGGCTATAATGAGAATATATCCTCAAGTTATCAGAAATCTAAAAGAGATATTGAACAGGTATGTTTAGAGCTGATTGAAAGGGTTGAGGTGGAAAGTAATGAATAATACTAGTAATGAAGTTTTCAAAAGGATGAATAATAATCGCTTTAAATCTAATGTTGATACGAGTGAACTAATTGGACTTAATAGTCTGTTGATCTATTCAAAAGATATTTTCAGTAAGAATGAAGAAGTAGATAAATATATAAAAAAGGTGTTTGATATTAATTTTCTACCATACGTAGTTCGTTCTAGAACATTAATTTTTGCTCGAATATCTAAAGAAATCTTTCATTATGATGAAGAACAGAAGAGTTCTATTATGGAAAATATGATTGAATATTTTCAAGAAGATTTGTCTACTAATATAAGTGATGGAAATGGAAATACAAGGAGAAATAATGCAAATGAGAACATGAAGAAGTGGATGAGAGGATTAAATAATCAAAATGAATAGAAATATACTTGAATACGATCCTTTAGGAACAAAAGATTCAATAAGGGATTTTATGGAGATGTATGATGTCGACATCTCAACTTTGGCGAGAAATAAATTAATTTGTGTAGTGAAAAAAATGATCTTTATCAAGCTATTTGTAGATAATCATAGTCGTATTCATTACCCAAAAAGCATGATATATGATATGTTAAGTGCTTTGAATTCTTTAAAAGAGCATAAAGAAAGATACTATCATTTTAATATTAGATCATTTATCGAGAATGTTTTAAGGACCATTTTACTACTAGATGACTCTGATAAAACAGGTGTAAATGAACTTTTTAAACAGTCAAGGTCAACTTGTTCTGAATCAGATGAAGAAATAGAAATAATTAATTTACTAGAGAGCAAATATACAATCAGTAATAATTATGTACATAGTAATATAATGGCCGATATGAAAATTCATCAGTTCTACAAATGTATAGAGGAAGAAGTAATAGAATCAGGAAAAATTGAAGGTCATCTAGAACAGATGTGTGTTTTACTTACTAGAGTTTGTGAAATGATAATTAGAAGGTTTTCTAATGAAGTAGAACATGTCTTTTTTAGAAAAAAAGCGACATTATCTTTTTTATTAAATGAGCAACTTTCTAGTCTACAAGCTGATGTACAAGTACAATTAAGCTCTTAGTTTTTATTAATGTCAGAAGTATAATTCAATTTAGAGGCTGTGTAATCACAGTCTCTTTTTTAGAATAATTTAATTTATGTAGGGGCTGCGTAGTCAAGAACTTCTGATAACAATGTATCTACGCTGCGGGCCGTTCGGCCCTTGGTTCACAAGAAGAGGAAAGCATAGAAGCGGATTCAGCTCACAACCCTGCGAGGCTAAGTCCGTCGGACCCGGCGCATTCGCGCCTTAAGCCTCTCGGATTCGTAGATACAAAAACGTTATCTGTAATATCCTAAATACGAAGGTAGGAGATATAGAATGGATAAAAACGCTCAACTAAGAGATGTGAAGCAGAAAGTAGATAAAGCGATTACAAAACTTTTTGAACGTGATCTATATTTATTAATTAATGATTTAAATGAAAGAACAATCGCTCATAAATATGCTACATATCTTCAAGAACAATTCAGTGAATATGATGTTGATTGTGAATATAACAAAAACGCTGATGAAGAGAAAAAGAAGAAGATGATTTACATCGTAGAAAAAGAGTATTGGAAAATCAAAAGACTTAAAAGAACATTCTCTGCCGACATTATCCAAGACAATATAGAGTATATGGCACTATCAATTTTCCCAGATATTATAGTTCATAAAAGAGGAGAAAATTTAAGAAATCATTTGATTGTAGAAATAAAGAAATCGACAAATAACAATCTTCAAGAAAAAAATTTTGACCTGACAAAACTTAATTGTTATACGGATAAATCAAGGCATAATAGGCTTGCATATGAATTCGGAGTATTTATTGAATTTGAAACAGGAGTTCAAGATCCAGCAAAGCCTAAAACAACTTGGTTTTGAAGCCTATGAGTGATTATTCTAAGAAGCGGCTACAACAGATAACATAATATTCACGCTGCGGACATACGTCCTTGGTCCGGCATTCGCCGGACACCCAGCATATGCTGGGTCGTGAATACAGAAACGTTATGTGAAATACCTGAGAAAGGAAATAACTATGGAATACCCGAGTAATATTTTACTATTCATTTTTTTATTTGTATTACTCTCAGGCATTATACTAGCTGTCATGCTTAGGAAGAAGAAGAGTATAGTAGTTGGAATAATAGTAATAACTATGCTTATCTGCATTCCGATTATTTTTGTCATATCTAATTTACATGAGGATAATTTAAAGAAGGAAATACACAAAATAATTGAATCTCGCGGCGGTCATGTATTAACTATAGAAAAATTAAAAGAACAGGACTTTACAACACCATTTAACTATGAAGTTAGCAATCACAACATTTTATTTAAGATAACATATACTAAAGACAGTAATGAGCATGTGGCATGGTACAGAGCTGTTAAGACAATTAATAATATTCATGATCAAACCCCTGGCAGATATAATGATGGTTATGGAGAAAAATGGATTTTTGAATGAGAATTCATGAAGTCATGTACTTCACATAACATTGCATTTACGCTGCGGGGATTACGCCCCTTGGTTGTCAGATGAATAATCATGGAAGTAGCTCAGACAACACACGATCCAGCCTAAGATAAGAGCTATCTAAGGCTGGGCCGCGTCGTGAATGCAAAGAACGTTATGTGAAATCAGCCTAAATACACAGAGGAGAATGTGAATGATAATTCGTGAAGCTGAAACAAATGACGCCGAAGCTATTGAACGACTATATAAAGAGTTGCTTCCAAACAGCCCAAAAATAAAAGTGTTGGAAGATAGAATAGAAGAAATTAAACAAAATCCTAATAGTTTCTTGTTCATTTGTGAAGTAGACCAAGAGATCGTTGCAACTGCACATCTGCATCTATGTTTAGATGCATTGATAGAGTCACAACCTTTTGGGGTTGTAGAACGTGTAATTGTATCTGGAAACAGACAAGGTCAAGGTTATGGATCGCTCATTATGAAACATATTGAAGATCTGTGTATTTCAAGGGATTGTGTTAAGGTCTTTTTAACCAGCGGAGCTTCGAGGAAGCAAGCACACGAGTTCTATACAAAGTTAGGTTATGACGGTGATTCGAGTAAAGCCTTTAAGAAGTACTTATAATTTTTGAAAGTTTTTCGAAGATGAGGCAGACATCACATAACACTATATTCCCGCAGCGGGGCGTTCGCCCCTTGGTCCGCCAAGAGCGAAGGGATTTCACTGCGGAGCGAATTCAGAGGTACAGGGAAGCGTTGGCGGACAACCCTGCGAACCTAACCGCGCCGCGGCCGGCCCTTCGGGCCTTAAGGTTCTCGGGTTCGGGAATACATAAACGTTATATGAAATTAATGCAAATTCAATAGAAAGAGGTTGTGAAATGATTTGTCCAAATTGCAATACTGGTATTAAGATTGATCGAAAGAACTATAGCACATTCATTAATGATCAAGATGAGAATGGCAAGGAAAGATTTGGTTACCAAGTCTCGGGGGATTTTTGCCCTGAGTGTAATGAAATAATACTTTTCTTAACAAAAGGAAAATTCAAATATTATGAAGATGATTTTACGGCTGGGGATTGGTTTCTAAACAGGACCATTGAAGATAAAGTAATATATCCAAATAAAATAATTACTCGAAGCGTACCTAGTGAGATACCAGAGAACTATAAAATTGATTTTGTTCAAGCATGGCAAATACTGAATATAAGCCCTAAGGCTAGTGCAGCATTAAGTAGAAGAATTCTTCAGCAAATTCTCTCAGAAGAATTTGATATAAATAAATATAATTTAGTTCAACAGATTGAAGAATTTATTAATTTACCTGGTGTTCCTTCATATCTTTCTAATTCTATTGATGCAATCAGAAACATAGGGAATTTTGCAGCGCATCCCTTAAAGAGTACCAGTTCGGGAGATGTAGTTGACGTTGAAGTTGGCGAAGCCGAGTGGACTATAGAAGTGATAGAAGCATTATTTGATTTTACATTTGTACAACCTAAGAGACTTCAAGAGAGAAGAGAACAATTAAACAAAAAGCTAGTAGAGCTTGGTAAACCAGAAATGAAATAATTAGCAAGTGATTCACGGAAGGCATTATCATCATATAACATTATATTCACGCTGCGGATCGGCTTGCGCCGATCCTTGGTCCGCTAGAGGCTATTGGCAGGGAAGCTAGTTCAAGCGGACACATCGATCTCCCTAAGATAAGAGCTATCTAAGGGAGATCGATGTCGTGAATACGGAAACGTTATGTGCAATTGCCTAGAGATTTTCAGATTATAATCATTAAAGAAAAATGGAGTTGTATACATGGACGTAATTCATTTCACTATAGAATATTCCGAAGAGCAAGATGCTCAAATCTTAGGTATTTATATAAACGGCGAGAATCTGAACGAATTAATGAGAAGATATGAAATCCAGTTTGAACCTTCAATTGCTGGGGGATATGAGGGTTTGAATATAGCATATTTAAAAGACATTGAAGAAAACTTAATGAAAATGATATTTACAATTACGATGGGAAAACGCTAGTGTTGGGATGTAACTGTTGCGAGCCGGGATGTTGGCCTTTGATAGTGAGAATAACTGAAGAAGATGAAGTTATTATCTGGAGTGAATTTGAACAACCGTTCAGGGGTGAGGAATCAGATGGGGGTTATTGGGATTATACTAACCTCAAATCATTAGAATTCAATAAAAAGTTGTATGAAGAACAATTAAAGGCCATTTGTAAGAAACTCAGAGAAGTCGGCAACAGCACATAACATAATATTCACGCTGCGGGCATACGCCCTTGGTCCGGCAGTCGCCGGACACACGACATACGTCGGGTCGTGAATACAGGAACGTTATGTGAAATCAGCCTAAATACAGAGGAGAATGTGAATGATAATTCGTGAAGCTGAAACAAATGACACCGAAGCTATTGAACGACTATATAAAGAGCTGCTTCCAAACAACACAAAAATAAAAGTGTTGGAAGATAGAATAGAAGAAATTAAACAAAATCCTAATAGTTTCTTGTTCATTTGCGAAGTAGACCAAGAGATCGTTGCAACTGCACATCTGCATCTATGTTTAGATGCGTTGATAGAGTCACAACCTTTTGGGGTTGTAGAACGTGTAATTGTATCTGGAAACAGACAAGGTCAAGGTTATGGATCGCTCATTATGAAGCATATTGAAGATCTGTGTATTTCAAGGGATTGTGTTAAGGTCTTTTTAACCAGCGGAGCTTCGAGGAAGCAAGCACACGAGTTCTATACAAAGTTAGGTTATGACGGTGATTCGAGTAAAGCCTTTAAGAAGTACTTATAAGTTTTGAAAGTTTTTCGAAGATGAGGCAGACATCACATAACACCATATTCCCGCAGTGGGGTGTTCGCCCCTTGGTCCGCCAAGAGCGAAAGGATTTCACTACGGAGCGAATTCAGAGGTACAGGGAAGCGTTGTCAGACAACCCTGCGAACCTAACCGCGCGGCGGCCGGCCCTTTGGGCCTTAAGGTTCTCGGGTTCGGGAATACATAAACGTTAGATGAAATTCCTGCAAAATGAAATTAAAATTCAATATTAAACATATGTGGAGTGAAACATATGATCAAACCATACACAAAAGCCATTATTATAGAACCTTATTATGAATGCCCAATCTGGATTGAAAACGATGTAACACGTAAGGAATACACTATATTAGATGCTGAAAGTAAGGAAGAGGATGTTGTTTTATTTTTAATCCTTTTATTCGGATATAACCATATTAATGTAAAACAATCCCTAGAAGAATCATTCAATGAACTATTTAATGAAGAACGAGTAGCACTCTCAGGAGGTATTGGTTTTTTTGAAGATAACAAATTGATACTACCTAGTTGTTGTTGTGGTTTAGAAGACTGGAGCGAGGTTTCTAATTCTGTAAAGAGTAGAACTAGTCCTTGGTTGGGACACGATCCAAATCCAGGAATGATATATGATGAAAACCATGTTAAGGTATGGTCGGATGACCCTGACAGGTCAACTGAAACGCAAGAAACCTTATACTTTATAGAATATGAATATGAGGAATTGTTGAGAAGCCTAGACAAGACGAAAGAAGAATTGACTAGTTTTATTAGAGAACCATTGTTTAGATGGATTAATAGGAAAAGCGTAGAAACTGCTAATCAAATGATAATTAAAATGGAAGAATGGTTTTTTAAAGAATATTAATGTGAATTCAATGATGGCTGATCAGCTAACACCATATCTACGCTGCGTCGCTGACGCTCCTTGGTCTGCCCGAGGTTTTTCGAAGAAGTTGAATCAGGCAGACAACCCTGCACTGCCTAACCGCGTCGCGGCCGGTCGCTGTCGCTCCCTTAAGGCAGTGATGGTTCGTAGATACAAGAACGTTATAGGAAATCAGCACAAAACATATTTGTGGGGGATTAACAAGTGAAGATACTTAATCAAGTTCAAGAAGATGAAGTAATTGCAGAATTCTTACTTGCAGAGATTAATTCAGATAGATTTAAGGAAGGAATATTAAATGCTCTTAGAGATCATGATTTAAATTTACTTATTAAACCCAATTTGAATGATCAAACCGAGAACAAAATTAGACGAGATATTCTGGGTCAGACAAGAGGGTACGGTCGCAATACGGATTTGTTTGAATAATTCTAAAACTAAAAGGTGATTGATTTGAGCGAAGATGAAATAACACTACAAGAAAAACTCCAATTGTTTCATTTAGTTTTTTCAGAAGAGTTTGATTCAATTTTCTCAGCTGATATTATATGCTGTGAAAATTGTGTAAACGAATTTATAAAGTATTGGCCGGGTGTCTATATTAACGATATTGATTTTCAAAGATATTCAGTACGAATTTCATCATTATATTCAATGATGCGATTTTCTGATTTAATATCTGAGGAAGAATTCAACAAATTTTCTTCTGAGTTGGTCTGTCCTCGGTGTAACCATGAATTAAATGGATTTATTTATCCCTACAATATGCCATTTGATGTTCCACATGGATTTGAGCAACTCATAGAGGAAATTGCAAAAATAGCTTATGAGACACCTTTTTTACTTTTATCACATGTTTTTGCACTTGAGGTATATCAAGAGATATCTAAAATATCTCTAATAACTGAACCAAAATTTTCTTCTGATACAGTCTATAGAGCGCGGATAATCAATGATGAAACTGTTTATACAGCTATGGACTTTCTGGCTCCTCCTAAAGAGAAAGTTGGTGAGGGAAGATATAACCATGCTGGAAAACAAGTATTATACCTTTCCGAGGAACCAGAAACATGCTTTCATGAACTACGATCACCAAAAAAGGGTGTAATGATTGCAAAGATCAAAATAAAAGAACCCATCAAAATTTTGGACTTAACAATGCAATCTATTGAGTCAAACATAATTAACTTAATAAGATGGTCATCATTAATGAGTTCCCCTAGTGAAGGCGAAGGATGGCATAAACCTCATTATGTATTTACGAGATTTGTTGCTGATTGTGCTAAAGCAACTGGATTTCATGCCATTAGATATCCGAGTGTGCGCTTTGAAGAAGGTATGAACCTTGCAATAATTAATTACGAAGAGTATATAAGAAATATCGAAGTTGATGAAATATTTATATTCAATGAAAGTAACACTAAAAGTGAAGTGCTAATACAAAAATTAAGGGAGACTCTTAATTCAGCAAATTCACAGTAGAGAATTACTCCGCATAACAATGCATTCCTGCAGCGTCGCTAAGGCTCCTTGGTCGCCAAGAGGAACATCTGAGAAGTGGACTCAGGCGACACATTCAACCGGCTAAGTCTGACGACCCGTTCCATATGGTCACTTAAGCCGCTTGAACGTCAGGAATGCGGAAACGTTATGCGAAACCAGTGCGAGAAAGGAACAACAGAATGCTTACTTTAAGACTTACTAAAGACCTATTGAAAGACATGAAAACAACCCCAGTTGAAGACATCAATGTAGCTCCGTTTTTAAGTTGGCATGTAAATATATATATCTTGAACAAACGAAAACACATTGTCTTTGTGAACGATCTAGCTAGATTAGCTATTATAATTGATGGAATAAGAACAGGGCAATTAGAGCGATTGAAAGATAAATTCATGTTAACTTTTCGGGAATACTTACTCCGAGAGGGAGTTAACGATACATTGATCAATAGATATTTAGAGTATTGCACAGAAGTAGTTATTTCGAAGACAAACAACAGAAGTGTCCTAGGAACAATGAAAGAAGTTACATGGTTTACTGAGGATGACTTTTGCGATAATTTTGAACGCTTGAAATGGCTGAATAGAATGATACATAAACCAATAGATTACATGGAACCGATCAATTACTTTAAAGAATCCTTATGGGATCATAAGAACTACAACGTAGTTTGAAGATTATTCAGGGTGGTATTGGAATCGCATAACAACGTATTCACGCATCAGGCCATTCGGCCCTTGGTCCGCCCGAGGGATATCAGAGAAGATAACTCAGACGGACAACCCTGCGAACCTAACCGCGCTGCGGCCGCCCCGTTGGGGCTTAAGGTTCTCGGGCTCGTGAATACGAGAGACGTTATAAGAAATCCCCGCAAACCATACAAAAACTCAATATCTGAAGGGAGAAAGAAAAATTAAAAAATATCTTTTAATTCATTTAATTCTTCTCTTTCTAGTTGGATGTAGTGAAGAAGTAGTCAAAACAGAAAATAAGGAAAATGGAGAAACAATTGATTCTGAACAATTGGTTGAAGTAAGCAAAACAATTGAATTCATTAATGAAGATCATGATATTCATATTACTGGAAAATTATCTGAACATGGTGATAAGATTTCAGATTTCATTATTAGGAATAATGAGGGTGAAGTCGGACCCTTTCGATGGAATCAAAGTTCTTTGAGAGATCCAATAATTTACTATGAGGATATTAATCAAGATAATCAAAATGAGATTGTCTTTATCAACATTTTTGATCATGGAACTGGAATTATTCTTTCGGAAGCGCATGTAATAGCAATCAATTCGACCGAAGTCATCGTTGAACCTATACAAGAAATCATCAAAGAGAACATAAGATTTTCAGGAAAACAAGTATATCTAGAGGATAGATTGATTTATGAAACATCAAAGTATGGTGACTTAAAGGCATATTATGACGACTGGATAAATTATAAGGTGGTCAATGGGAAATTAATTGGCGGCTTGAGAATTGGAGATGGAAGAACAGAACAGTATGCTGGTTATTTAGAGGTAGAGTATGCTTTTTATGAAGGGAAATATGTTGTAAAAGAAATTAGACATATTGAAGACGACGAGATGCAAACTGAAGGATTACCTTTGCCATTGACTATACGAAAAAACTATTGAGTAACGCTTCGAAAGCGGGGACATCTTATAACACAATATTCACGCATCGGGCATTCGCCCTCGGTCCGGCACGAAATTAGAAGTGGAATCAGAGAGGCATTTCAGTAGCAGAGAAGCGGATTCAGCCGGACACACGCGCACCACCTAACCGCATTGACGCCGTCCCTTACGGGACTTAAGGTGGTGGGGCGTCGTGAACACAATAACGTTAGACGAAATTCCTGAAGAGCTGATGCAATATATTTAAATAAAATTAAATGCTACTCATTCATACGCTTTGAAGGAGTCATTTATCAAATACAGAATTTGAAAATGAAGAATCGAATCATTAAGCTCTGACAGACGGATAGTAGAAAGAAACTAAAGGAGAATGAAAATGAGAAAAGTAGTTGTATCTGAGTTTGTCTCGCTGGATGGCGTCATGGATAATCCGCAGTGGACGATCCAATTTCGTAGTGAGGAAACAAAGCAATTCAAGTTCAATGAACTGAAAGCAAGCGACGCTCTTCTGCTTGGACGTGAAACATATGTTGAATTTGCAGCGGCTTGGCCTAATATGATTGAGCAAGAAGGGGAATATGGCCGGATGATGAACGGTTACCCCAAGCACGTGATTTCAACAACCCTGGAAAAAGTGGAATGGAACAATTCATCGCTGATCAAGGGCAATATCACGGAGGAAATATCCAAGCTGAAGCAGCAGCCTGGTAAGGATATCTTGGTATTTGGCAGTTGTGCGCTCGTTCAAACACTGATCAAGTTTGACCTCATCGACGAATATCGGCTCATGGTTTTCCCAGTTGTGCTTGGAAACGGAAAGCGTCTCTTTGGAGAAGGGATCGATCATAAAGTGTTGAAACTGGCGGAAACAAAGACATTCGGTTCAGGCGTAGTTGTTCTGACTTATCTTCCGGATAGATAAGATTGATCAGGAAATCAACTACGAGGTTGCGGGAAAACTGTCTTTCGGCAACATTATGTGGTGCTGACGGTCTGAAGATTAATTCCAGTTACTTACTTGAACTGTATAGATATTCATATAAATAGGCGTCAGGGAAGTTCGCCTGATGGTCCTTTTGAGTTGGAGGATATCCGAAATATTGTATTGTCATTCAAGAAGTCAGGTGCTTCGTCTAACATCATATTAACGCTTCGGGCCATATGGCCCTCGGTCCGGCAGGAGTTAGAAGTGGATTCGGGGAAGCATTTTCAGTAGCGGGGAAGAAGATTCAGCCGGACACATCCGCACCGACTAACCGCATCGCGACCGGCTCCTGACGGAGCCTTAAGTCGGTGGGACGTCGTGAATACAGGAACGTTAGCCGAAAGAAGTTCTTAGTTTAGGAGGAGTCTATATGATATTAGAAAAAGTTATAAATAGAATTGTAATACAAAGTGAATATAAGGATTTTGTTGATAAGTATATAGATAATATACTTACCGAATTTAAAGGTAAGATTCATAGCATTTATATGTGTGGCTCGATTCCAAAAGGAACTGCTAAACCTTTTAAGTCAGATGCAGACTTTACTATTGTATGTGTAAATCCCAAAGATATTGATTACGAAAGATTATCAATTATTAAAGACAGGCTTTTGGAAGAGTATCCAGTAGTAACTAAGATTGATACGATAATTTGCTCGATTGACGATGTATTAAGTAAACCGAATGAGTGGGGTTTTTGGGTTAAGATAATTTGTGTTTGTATATATGGTCATGACGTTGGTGAAAAAGTACCACCGATAATTATTTCTCCAGAGTTCATTTTAGACTTAAATACAGAGACCAAGGAGGAAGTAGATCGTATACATAGTTTACTTACTAATGCTAGTGATAACACAATGAAAACTAGATATATTAAAGGTTACTCTAAGAGATTAATTCGTGCATTATACTCTTTGGTTTTAGAAGATACAGGCGTATGGCAAGATGACATTATTAAGATGAAGAATGCCATATTAAACTATTGTGAGATTGACTCCGCTTTAGTTGATTATCTGTATGCTTGTTACTTGGATAGTAATGTACTTGTTGAAGAGTTTCTGGGAATTGCAGATGAAGTATATAGCTATTTTGAGAACGCCTTAAATGCAATAGCTGCTTCTAGAACTTCCTTCGACTAACATCATATTGACGCTCCGGGTCACTCTGAGAAGCGAGTGACCACATCCAGCCCCCTAAGCCCGCCGGGACGTCACTGCATTAGGTGTTCGGCAAGCCTCACAACTATAAGCATCGACTCTAAGGGGCCAGGACGTCGTCAATACAAAACGTTATATGAAAGATTGGCAAATAAATAATCAAATCAAAGAAAGACGGTAATTCTATGGCATTCTGCATAGAATTCAAATTACTTAAAATGAATGATACAAAAGCAATATATGTATATGGGGATTGTTCGGAAAATTTTGAGGGGATATTTGAACTAGATTTAGAAAAATTAATATCTGGCGAGATTCCAGGTGATACAAACATGAGCCAAGTAGTGAAAGTAATTAAACCATGCCTAAGTGATGGAGATTATCAGCATAAAGCAAACAGGGCATTTAGTAAGATCTACAAACACTATAAAGAGACAAGAACTTATTTATTAGATGGTGGCTATTATTCGTAGATTAAACCGACTAACAAAACGTATAAAAACATTAATTGTTGAAGTAAATCAAGAAGGCCGATCAATCATATAACAATGTGTTCACGCATCGGCAGACGAGCTGCCTCGGTCCCGGATGATAAGTCGGAGAAGTCGTTACCGGGAGACATCTGCACCGACTAACCGCATCGCGGCCGCTCCCGATGATCGCTTAAGTCGGTGGGGCGTAGTGAATACAGGAACGTTATGCGTCATTACCGGTAAATATTAGAGATAATATTTAAGGAGATAATTTATGAAAGGTAAGATACTCTTATTATTTTTTATTACGATAGTGTTTTCATCTTGTCAAAATATTAGTCAATTGACTACCTTGAACAGCGAAACTAAATCAATAATGAATTCTGAACTGCCTCTTGATGTAGTAAGTACAGGTAATGGAACAGAACCGAAAGAAATAACTGAAGGTCGATCAGATTCTTCTAACAATGAAGTGTTATCCATGAGCATTGGGAACTATGATTTGACTGAAGAATTTTATGATGAAATGCTTCGAAATCCTATAGATCATGATTATGAAGTGGAATTTAATGAATTTCAAAATTCCAAAGAGTTTTCATCATTTGGATGGGGGGCGTTGGAAAGCAAATATACAGAGATTTGGGATAAAGAGTTGAACCAAATATATAAAAAGCTTCTTTCGAAGTTGGATAGAGAACCAAGAGAAGCACTAATTGAATCGCAGAAAGAATGGTTACAGTATCACTTAAGGGAAACAAAATTTGTAGAGAAGACATTTATTAATAATGGTTACCTTGGATCACAAGGATCGGTAAGCCTAGCCACGGTTATAATGGAGAGAATAAGGGAAAGAACAATGCAATTATTTGAATATCGATATTTGCTAGATGGTGAAGTTGAGTTTTTATACCAAAGCAAATTAGAGTTGGAATCTTGATCAAAGGCATTCAGGTGATGCTTCGAAGACAGTAGCGGCGCAATAACAATGTATTCAAGGTGCGGGGCTACCACCCCTTGGTTGTCAGATGTATAATCATGGAAGAACACTCAGACAACAAACGACCCAGCCTAAGATAAGAGCTATCTAAGGCTGGGTCGTTTCGTGAATACAAGAACGTTATATGCAATGGCTGGAAACCCGAATTAAAGGAGAAATCAAATGACATTTGATAAATTTATTAATGATTATTTTCCTAATCTGATTGTGAGACCGCCGCTACTTTATAATTGGAATACTGGTATTCGATTTGAACTCGGTGATCCACATTTATATGATCTGGATGTAAGTCATTACATGGAACAGGTCTATAGTAGAACAACAGAATTATTTAGAGCACTGTTCATGAAAGATGATGATATTTTTATTGTTACCAATGCCATTTTCGCTTATAGATATAAATATCAGGTTAAGAAGTTGAAACTTTATAGTAGATACATTAGAAACAAACAGGTATTAAAGAATTTAAAACTGACTATAATTCCTGATATTTATGCTGAAGATGATGAAGAGCCTAACGAAGAAAATAATACGTACCGATATATTATAAATTGTAAAGTAAGCGATGTAGACAACTTAAGTTTACTCAAAGCTATCTGCAATCAAGATGTAGGAATAAAACCTTCAATACATCATGATGTTTTTTTCATCAATATTAACAAAGGTTTGATTTTTCATATTTATGATGATCGTGGATGTGATGTGATTTCAAGCTCAATTTTACAGTTAAAGGATATATACATTAAGTTCAATGAATGGATCTTAGACTATGATAGAGAAGAAATAAAGAAGATATTTGAAGGAAAACACTAGAAGCCAGCCACAGCATATAACAGAATGTTCACGCTTCGGGCCGTTCGGCCCTCGGTTCGGCAGAAGTTAGATGTGATTCGAAGAGGTATTTCAGTAACGGGGAAGCATACTCAACCGGACACTTCCGCACCGACTAAGCGCATCGCGCCCGCCCTTGTGGCTTAAGGTGGTGGGACGTCGTGAATACAACAACGTTATCTGAAAGGACAGCCAATGGTTATAAATCCATATTTAGAATCGAAAAACCAAACTCATAATAAGAACGCTTGTACGCAGATGTAAATAAAGGTAAAATATAACTACAATTGAATCTTGGGCGGTCATGGTTTCCCTTCGAAAGGAGGTGAAGCCATGAAAGTGAAAGATACACTAACGATATGTTCCTATTTGGATCATTCATTCTTGCACTTTTAACTTACATTAATAATAATAACAAGAGAAAGTAAAAACCCACCCTAAGGTTGACCGCCGAAGGTGGGTTTCCGATCGTAAATGACTAAGAAGGGATTACCCATCCAAGCCAATTGTATGGACCAAGTGTTAACGCACTTGGTCTTTATTAAATATATAATACCATACTTGAAAAGAATCAAAGAACTAATTGAGTTAGAAAACATTGTTGAAGAGGCATATAGACTGATATTGAAAGTTATTCGAAGATGGCATCCCCATCACATAATATCGTCTCTACGCTCCGGGCCGTTCGGCCCTTGGTTCGCGAGAAGTGGTAGGCAGAGAAGCTGAATCAGTTCACAACCCTGCGAGGCTAAGTCCGTTGGACCCGGCGCGGCGCGCCTTAAGCCTCTTGGATTCGTAGATACACAAGCGTCATAAGAAATCAGCGCAAATACAAAAAAATTAAAATCGAAAGGAGATGAGGTTATTGCTTTATATATTTAGTGGACTGCCGGGTAGCGGTAAGACCACATTATCATCAGCTTTAGCACGAGAAATAAGTGCTACGTATCTTCGGGTCGATGTCGTGGAGCAGGCTATGCGGGATTCGGGAAAGAGAATCGAAGGACCTGAGGGCTACATTGTGTGTTATGCAATTGCATCGCAGAATCTCCAATTGGGCCTAGACGTGATTGCAGACACAGTTAACCCCATTCAGATTACGCGCCATGCTTGGCGCAACGTGGCGGATTCTCTTGGAACTCCTTATGTGGAAATAGAAGTGATTTGCTCTGACGATAATGAACATAGGCATCGAATTGAAACCCGTGCAGCCGATATTCCAGGCTTTGTTCTTCCGACATGGGAGCAGGTCAGAAATCGAGAGTATGATGTTTGGGACCAAGATCGCATAGTCATAGATACAGCCCATCAAACTGTGGAAGAAAGCTTAAATACATTATTTAAACAATTAGAAGATAGAGTGAAATCTTGAAAAAATTAAATGAAATATTGTTGGCATCTCAAAGAAGGCAAGTACATCTTATATTATTATATTCACGCGGCGGGCCGGCTGACGCCGTCCCTGGGTCCGCCCGAAGCATTTCGAGGAAGTGGATCAGACTGGACACCCCGAAAACCCATTCTTTAATGAAATAATCTTGAAGATAATCAGGTGAGAAATTTGTACACGAGGAGAAAAAACTATGGAAAATAATAAATTACTAAGAATGGACAATATCGGCATCGTTGTAGAATCCCTTGATGACGCAATTTCTTTCTTCGAGGAGATTGGCTTGAACCTCGAAGGGCGAACCACTGTCGAAGGTGAATGGGCTGGTCGCGTAACCGGACTAGGTTCTCAGTGTGTAGAGATTGCTATGATGGTAACCCCGGATGGCCACAGCCGACTTGAACTTTCGCGATTTCTCACTCCACCTACGATATCAGATCACCGGACGGCTCCTGTAAACTCCCTTGGTTATCTACGCGTCATGTTCACAGTTCAAAACATTGACGAGATGGTATCCAGACTTACTAAGCATGGTGCTCAGCTCGTTGGCGAAGTGGTTCAGTACGAAGATTCGTATCGGCTCTGCTACATTCGTGGAACCGAAGGACTTCTAATCGGTTTGGCGGAACAACTCGGTAACAAATAAGCAGCTGCAAATGACGTTTCATAATTATAAAAGCCTTTACTGAAATATACATGGCTGGAGTATAAATTGAAACAGATAAGCAGTGTGAAAGTAACTCGAAGAAGCCAATTACGTCATATAATACCCGATTCACGCTGCGAGGCTGTCGCCCCTTGGTCCTCCCGAGGGTTTTCGAAGAAGTGAATCAGGCGGACAACCCTGCACTGTCTAACGGGTTCGCGGCCGTTCCCTTCGGTCACTTAAGGCAGTGAGGGGGCGTAAATGCAAGAACGTTATATGAAAGGAATGCATATTTGGAGGTGTCACCTTGAAGCAATATCCTTTTGATTGCATTACTCAACTAGTATTTGTAAAAGAAGAAGAGCTTTTACCGGCAGATGTCATCCTTGTTCCCGGAGGAAGTCATACAAAGCCGATGAAGATTGCATGTGATTTATATAAATCTGGATTAGCACCATATATACTTCCATCCGGTGGTCATAATCCTAAGTTAGCAATCACTGAATGGGAATTTCAAAGAGACATTGGTTTGTCACTTGGAATTCCTAAAGAGGCAATTCTTAAAGAGGATCAAGCTAAGAACACATTCGATAATGCAAGAAACTCATGGCAAGTCTTAAAAGAACATAACATTAGTGTCACTCGAGCTATTATAGTTTGTAAATCATTTTTCTCAAGACGTGCATTAATGACTTATCAAACAGTATTCTCGTCAGATATCGTTTTCCAAGTAAAGCAAGATGATTTTAGAATAAGCAAGAATAACTGGTTTTTAAATGACCAAGGTATCAAGTATGTATTAACAGAAGCTGAGAAAATTACTAAATACTTTGGTCATCACATACCAAACTGGGTAAAGAAATTGTCTTAAACTCGAAGAAGGCATTCCCATCATAAAAGACTCATTCAAGCTGGGTGCCAGAAAGCTGCCCCATGGCGCCGAGAGGCATTTCGAGGAAGTGGAACCAGGCGACAACCTGCACCGACTAAGCGCATCGCGGCCGCTCCCGTTGGTCTCTTAAGTCGGTTGGACGTCGTGAATACTGAAAAGTTATCGGAAATTTCCCATGAAAGAGGTTTTTAGTTCGTGGAAACAAGAGTAGAAAAATATAAAAAAAGAAAAAAAGAATTGCAAAAGCAAATTTTAGGTATACCTAGAATGCTATTTTTCCTGATTATCAGCCTTTTTGCATATATGATTTCAATCTTATTATGGGCAAAGTCACTTAGTGGAACTGTTTATTACGATTTGCTGGATACTATTATTACAATAAATTTAATGGCTGTTGGTTTATTTATGGGTCTTTGTTATATGAATTTAAAGTTTTTTATTGTCTTAGTGAAGTCATTATTAAAGATAATGTTTACGGTTTGGATTGTAATAATTGTTCAATTTTCTTCAATGGAACAGCTCGAACAGAATGTCTGGATCATTCTTTCAGCATTCTTTTTTGTATACTTAGAGGTTCTAATAGATATTAATGATTGTTTATTTCAGGTGAAGGATGATTTTAAAGTGCCGAAGTTTAAATTTTTAACATCTACCTTTTTAAAAGATAATTCTATATCAATATCAATTTTGTTTCTAAGTATTATTAATGGAGTTTTGTCTTTCTTTATTATAGATGTATTAGATACGATAAAGGCATTTTAGGGTGCTTCGAGGAAGCGGGAAACTCCCGATAACATTATATCCACGCTTCGGAGCCTGACGGCTCCTCGATCCGCCCGAAGGGGATTGGAAAGGAAGTGGATTCAGGCGGACACATCCGCACCGACTAACCGCATCGCATCCGAACCAGGCGGGTCCTTAAGTCGGTGGGACGTCGGTAATACAGTAACGTTATATGAATTTACCGTAAATCTAATAAACAACTAAAGGAATAAACCAAAAAAAGGGTGTAGTTTATAGTGATTTATCCGAATATTGAAACCGAAAGACTGTTCATGAGAGAACTAAATTTAGATGATGTTGAAGCAGTTTATAAACATTTTTCATTTCCAGAAGTAACAAGATTTATGGACATTGAGGTATGTAAAGATTTGCGAGAGGCAGAGGAGATTATTGCTTTCCATATACACGATTCAGGCTGTAGATATGGGTTATTTAATAAAGAGAATAATGAACGTATCGGGACATGCGGTTTTCATTGCTAGTCAACAGAGAATCAAGAAACGAAAGCTGGAATAATCAAAGCCCACTCAAAGAAAAATCCCACTGGTTAAGTGGGAAGGTAAATCAGAAGTAAGTATAACCGAAATCATGGCTTTCAGTTATCGTTTTGTTTTGTTTTATCGTTACTTCTTTAAGTTTATACTTCTGCAATTTCAGATGGTTCTCAAGGATTTCCATGGTTTCATGATCAAATATCTTACTAAATTGAGCATAATCATAACTATCGACTGTCATGTCGCTATTTGTGTTGTTGGAATAAATATATAAAAAATATTTACCAGCTGGTACATCGTCGATATTATAGTAACCATTGCCATCCACAACTGCTGTATGAATATTGTTGTTGTCTTCTTCAGTTTGTTTGTTGGTTAATGCAAAAAAAGGACTCTTTATTTTGTTGTTTGTGGTTGTTGGGATAAGCGCCACTTTAGCACCGATATCCGGTTTTGTTCCAATGTACTGATTGTACTGCCAGGTGATTGAGCCCTTGATGTTACCAGTTTCCGTTGGAGAGTAGTTACCGAAACTAAAAATTTTATCTTCTTTGGACACTTTGAATTCCTTACCAGTTATTGCCGTGAAGAATTGCGTGGATACCATAGTCTTACCTTTACTTGAGAAAGCAGGGTAAGTAGTTTGTTTTTTCTTTCCATTTAGGGTGTATGTCTTATCATTCAATTTGAATTTAATAGTATTTTCATTTTTCTTAACCGTATAATTCTTTGCTTTTGCATCATATGAGTATGTAATTCCAGATGACTCTGCAAGAGCTTTGATATCTAAATAATTTACTTTGTTTTTTTCTATTACTTCTGCATTAACAAGTATTCCATCTAAAAATACTTGAAACTTAGATGCTGCATGTCCAGTTGCAGGGAAGACCAAGCAAAGCAATAATACGAAACTTAAAAAATGATACAACTTCTTCTTCATGTTTATAAACCCCCGTAGGTTAAATTTGACAATTACAATAGTAACATATTCACCCGACTGAGTATATAGTCTTATATGGCTTGACGTGTTGAGTAGGTATAATTGCACATATCGAATAATAGGGAATTAACTGATGGCTATTTTTTATACTGCAGATACATACTTCTGTCATAAAAATGTTTAGTTATTTGAGTTGAGGGCTATGACTCCAGATAACACTGTATCTACGCTGCGGTCTTTGCCCTTGGTTCTCAATATGTAGTGAGCATAGGAGAAGACTCAGCGAACAACCCTGCGAGGCTAAGTCCGTCGGACCCGGCGCTTTCGCCTTAAGCCTCTCGGGTTCGTAGATACAAAAACGTTAAGCGAAAATCAACGAAAGTTGTATTAAGAATCATATTGACGCTTATTTCAATCAGTAGGGTAAGCCTTCTTGATGTTGGTTCTGTTCAGAAGATAGTCCGTACTGGTTTGATGGAAATCGGCAAGTTTAATTAGTATTGCTGTAGGGATGTCAACTTCACCGCGTTCATAATTGCTGTAGATACGTTGACAACAGTTTAGATAAGCAGCAATTTGTGACTGCGTCAAGTCTTTATCTTCGCGTAGGCTTCGGATTCTTTGGTACATGCCTAACACCTCCATAACCAAGATAATCTAGCGAGTTATTCGCTAAAATATTCTGTGATTAACTTATTGGAGGGAGAGGTAGGGAATGAACAGTATATTGGAGCAATTATATTTTGGAGAAATTAAACCTGAAGAAATGATTGTGCCAAAGAATCTTGAGTACAGATCTATAAATAACGAAATTTCCAACTCGAAGAATCACCTTAAGATGAAGCTATCACAAAATGATATGGAACTTCTTGAAAAAACATTTGATTTACTTAACAGATCTGTCTCAATATATTCAACAGAGGTTTTCATCTATGGTTTTAAAATGGGTGCTCAAATGATTACTGAAGTGTTTGCTAATAGAGAATTGTCTAATTGATATTTATAAACATTTAAAGTTTGTATGAAGGGTATTTTTTAGTTCAAGGATATAGTTGTTCAAAGAGGTCGTTGATTTCAGTTAACAATCCATTCACGCTGCGGCACGCCCTTTGGTTGTCAGATGTATAATCAATCATGGAAGAAGCTCAGCAACACTCGACCCGGCCTAAGATAAGTGCTATCTAAGGCTGGGTCATTTCGTGAATACAGGAACGTTATAAGAAATCCTTAACAGGAGATGAATATGGGTACGAGTCGAATGGGACTCAGCATCTTAGTGGACCCGACCGAGTATGCAAAAAATTTCATAGTTGGCAAAGGAACTTACTTGGTTGCTTATCATAACCAGGGTTATACTAACATTAATGAAACCTATCTTAGGCTGCTTCGTTATGCGAGCATCATAGCTTGGTTTTAACAGGCTATTTCTACGAGGATCTACTACTGGATGAATGATCTATTGTAGATGTAGACTGCGTGCAGATTGAAGACTAAGAGCAGCTTGAATCGAACAAAAAAGTGGTGGTTGAATTGGGGTAACCGTTAAAGATTTACTGCAGCTGCCTTCATTTCGAGGAGCTCAGGTGGTCACTGGAACAAGCAGGCTTCATCAGACCGTTTCCTCTTTATCTGTGTTAGAGGTGGCGGATGTCAATTTCTTCTCGCAAATTATTCAAACCGTTCAAGAAGAGTGGTATGCCGAAGAGCTGGTCATTAGCTCTTTTTATTCCATTAAGGACAGCGTGGAGCAGCAATGCAAAACGGTGCAATATTTGCATGACCTTGGAGAAGTGGGATTGATTTTGTACTATGTTGGCATTGTCATGCCAGATATAGCCGATGAAGTGCTCGAGCTGGCCGAATCTCTGAATTTTATTATCATTTGCATGCCGAGAAACGATTACTCTCTTAGGTATAATGAAGTCATTTATGAAGTCATGGAGGCAATCGTAAGCAATCAGAATGTGAATGAGCATTTCGTGAATGAATCACTGGAAAAGGTCTCGCTGCTGCCGGAACATTTGCGGAGCGTGGAAATTACCCTTAAACTGCTGTCGGACCGGATGAAAGCGAACATCGTTCTGACAAACAGCAACCTGGATATCATCAATCGTGTCATGTGGCCGCGTAATTCATCACTCGATGTTGCGAGTCTAATCCGGTCCATGGCGCCTTCCATTTTGAACGGTAGAGTGGGAGAAGGAGAAGAGCTGGATTCGTCCTGCTTTGTTGAATACAAACGTGTTCACCAAAAAAACGGGGAGGTCCTCTACCTGTTTCTCATTAAAGAGAATACGAAGCTGCCTCCGAAGACGATGGATCAAATCAGCGAGGTGGTGCAGGTGGCCATCAATTTGTGGGGAGACAAGCATAACGAGGTCAGCGAATACGCTTTGGTTAAAGCCATCGTCAATGATGAAAGCGAAAAAATGCGCAGATTGGCCAGTTTGCTCTATATTGACGTTTCCGCCATCCAAATGATGTGGCTCGTTTACATTCGGGATTTGTCGGAGGAAAGAAGGATAAGGGAAGACTTAAAAGCGCATCTCTCGCAATATTATAAAACCGCGGTCATTCAAACGATCGATCACTGCGTTGTCGTGTTGCTAGGGAATTGTTCATATAAATACAATGAGTTTGAAATCGCAGCGGAATATATCGAAACCACGAGTCACACCGCCGAAATATCAAGCATCGTTTATTCTCCAAGGATGCGGAACACACAGGACGTACGCCGAATGTACCAACTCGTCAACGGTGTCTCTAAAGAGGTTCACCGCATCTATCATAACCGCAAACTATTTACCGCGGCTGAAGTCCGTTCCATGAAACGAGCTATAGATCTCAGTAAACAAGGGGAAGAGATCACGGAAGAATGCTTGTCCGTCATCGAGCCGATTATGGACGACCCTGACGCATTGAAAACCCTGATGACTTTTCTTCTGGATGCGAAGGGGGATATGGATGACTGCAGCAAGCTGTTGTTCGTCCACAAAAATACGGTGAAATATCGCATTAAAAAAATTTGTGAGCTCATAGGATATGATGTGACCATAAACTCGGAATCGTACGATGTTTATACCGCCTGCATGGTCTACCGTCTCATCCATAATTAAAAAGTTCCGATGTTTTGTCCAATCAGACAAAAACATCGGATTTTTTTTTGTTTTCTGAAAAAGACGCTGACCACCTTCATCTTTTACAATAAGGAAAAAGTATTCGAATAATCAGCATCCCGAGTTTGTCGGTAGGGAATGTGCTTATTGCAGGCATGGGACTATCGAAGGCATTGCTTGTTACGTTAGCAGGTTGCTCCATGAGGGTGCTGCTCATGATTTTCCAGGGGTAATTAAAGCACGGAATAAGGAAGGACGACGGTGTGTGATCCTTGTTCCCAAGCTTGCCACAGGTACCGAATCAGCCGTTGATCGGGATTGTCATTTCTTTTGTCGTATATTATGCGGGCTATCGTTTATCGGCTCAGAAGACCGTTATATTGGAGGAATCATGAATGAGATATTTAGATAAAGCAGCTGTTGAAAACATCGCCGTCGGCGCAGCATTTCTAGGAACCGGCGGAGGGGGAGATCCTTACATCGGGAAATTGATGGCTCTCTCGGCCATTGAGAAGTTTGGACCTGTAAAACTATGCTCAGTCGATGAGATTCAGGATGAGGACTTTTTCATTCCGGCCGCGATGATGGGGGCGCCTTCCGTATTAGTGGAGAAATTCCCTAAAGGGGACGAGTTTGTTAAGGTTTTTCAAAAATTAGCGAATTACTTGGGAAAAGAACAAATCGCCGGCACGTTTCCGATGGAAGCGGGAGGAGTCAATTCCATGATTCCCATCGTCGTTGCGGCGCAGCTGGGATTGCCTCTGATCGACTGTGACGGTATGGGGAGGGCGTTCCCGGAGCTTCAAATGGTGACGTTTAACCTGGACGGCATTCCGGCGACACCGATGGCGATTTCGGATGAAAAAGGGAACATCGGCATCTTTGAAACCATTGATAATACATGGACGGAACGGCTCGCCAGAGCGGCCACGGTTGAAATGGGAGCCAGTGCTTTAGTAAGCCTGTACCCGGCAACGGGTGCTCAAATGAAGCAAAGCGGCGTTCATCATATTGTGACTCTCTCCGAACAGATTGGAGAAATCATTACATCGAAGAATCGGGACGCGGGCGATAAGCTTCAAGAACTGCTGAAGCTGGTGTCCGGCTATGAGCTTTTCCAAGGTAAAATCGTGGATGTCATCCGGGAAACCAAGGGAGGATTTAACCTTGGTCGAATGCATCTCGAAGGAATCGAGGCGTTTAAAGGCGGAGAGATGAAGGTTCATTTTCAAAATGAAAACCTGATTGCTGTAAAGAACGGTCAAGTGGTAGCGATGACCCCCGATTTGATCTGTCTGGTTGATTACGAAACCTTGTCGCCTGTAACCACGGAGAGCCTGAAATACGGTAAACGCGTACGTGTTATTGGACTGCCCGCTCATGAAAAGTGGAGAACGGAAAAGGGAATCCAGACGGCAGGACCAAGATGCTTCGGATATGATTACGATTATGTTCCTATTGAGGAAATGGTGAAAAAGGCGGTGGCTCAGAATGTATAGAATCGGGATCGATGTAGGCGGCACCAACACAGACGCCATCATTTTGGATGAGCATTATCATCTGATTCATGCGGTGAAAACACCAACAACTATAGATATTAAAACGGGTATTGAAACCTCGCTCCGGAATTTGCTGCAGGAATCGAATATGGATAAAACCCAAATCACGCATGCCATGTTAGGTACAACCCAGTGCACGAATGCCATTGTTGAGCGCAAAAAGCTGGCCCAAGTCGGCGTCATTCGTCTGGGTTACCCGGCAACGGCTTCCGTTGCTCCCTACACGTCCTGGCCTGAGGATATGGTTCAGAAACTGTCGGGTAAATATGCTCTCGTTCATGGCGGTTATGAATATGACGGCCAAGTGCTTGGAGAAGTCGACGAAGCTGAAATTAGAGCTCTTTTAGAGGAATGGGGGAGCAGTGTCGAGTCCATCGCCGTCATTGGTGTGTTTTCATCCATTAAAAATGATCAGGAGCTTCAGGTTCGCGATCTCATCCATCAAGTATATGGACCGGGATTCCCTGTTTCCTGTTCTTCCCTGATCGGTTCGGTCGGTTTAATAGAAAGGGAAAATGCGACCATACTCAATGCAGCATTGTGCAAGGTTATTGAAACGACAACCCAAGGATTTGTGCAGGCGTTAAAAAATGAAGGCATCACAGACGCAGCGGTGTTTTTATGCCAGAATGACGGTACCTTAATGTCGATTGATTACGCCAAACAATTTCCGATCCTGACCATTGCATGCGGGCCAACGAACAGCATACGCGGCGCCTCTTATTTGGCGAAGATCAAAGATACGATGGTTCTCGACGTGGGAGGGACGACATCGGACATCGGGGTTTTGCAGGACGGGTTCCCAAGAGAATCCTCGGTTGCGGTCGAGGTTGGCGATATCCGCACGAATTTCCGCATGCCGGATATTATCTCCGTTGGGCTGGGCGGCGGAAGCATCGTGCGCTCGGAGAACGGCAAAATTACGGTTGGCCCTGACAGCGTAGGATACAAGATTGGACAGGAAGCGCTGGTCTTTGGCGGGCATACGCTGACTACAACAGACATTGCCGTTCGGCTGGGACTCGCGGATGTCGGGGATAAGAGCTTGGTAGCGCATCTGGATGAAGACTTCGCTAAAAAGGTGCAAGCTGAAATTGGAACCATCCTTGAGCAGGCCATTGATAAAATGAAGACATCGTCGGGAGACGTTGAGCTTGTTTTGGTAGGCGGCGGCAGTGTCGTTATACCGGACACGATTCGCGGGGTATCCCATATGATTAAGCCTGAGAACGGGGGCGTAGCCAACGCCATTGGTGCGTGTATTGCTCAAATCAGTGGACAATATGAACAAATTTATATTTATTCTACAGAGCCCCGTGAGGATTCATTAAGAGATGCGCAAGAAAAAGCCGTGAAGCAGGCGGTGCTGGCTGGCGCTGATCCGACTACGGTGGAACTCGTGGGAGTGGAAGAAACCCCGCTGGCTTATCATCCGGGAAATGCGACGAGACTGAGAGTGAAAGTCGTAGGAAACATGAAGTAGAAGAGAGGCTTCACATGAGTTTATAGACTTGTGTGAGGCTCTTTTTTGTTATCGGTGAGGTGCAGTGTGATGCATGGAAAAGAGATTTCACTCATTCTATATGAACGCTAATTTCGGGGAAGTAGAATCTGCCGGACGAATCCGACCGTGTCGGACGCCATGAATATAAGAACGTTAAAGGATTTATGATAAAAGCTTCAATTGAAGAATAAATCAATCCTAGAACATATAGCGGAGCAATAAGTAAAATGAATAAAGTGAAAGGTCCGGCCAACAGGAATGTGGCCGGACCTTTTTCATTGCTTATAACACTTGGTAATGTTGGAGGCTTAACTCGGTTCAATATGAACATGTACGTCATAAACGCCGTGTGTTTCTTTTAGTTCATGCTCCACCTGGTCAGAAATATCATGGGCGACCCGGATATCCAGATTCGACCTGACCAGGATGACGATGTCGACAACCGTGTTGCTGCCATAATTCCTTGCCCGGATGTCTTTGACTCCCTTAACGCCAACCACTTGTTTTACGGTTTCTTTATAGTCTTTGACAATGTTCTCATCGAAGCCATCGGTTAAATGATGAGAGGCATCCCGGAATATATCCCAAGCGGTTTTACATATCAGGAAGCCTACCAATACGGCGGTAAGCGGATCGAGCCATGGCAGATGAAATTGGGCGCCGATGATACCGACGACCGTACCGATGCTGACCCAGGCATCCGACAGGTTGTCCTTGGCAGCCGCCATAACGGCCTGACTGTTTACTTTGGCGGCTAGGCGCTTATTGTAGCGGTAGACCAAGTACATCACAATGGCGCAGCCCATGCCGGTCCATGCGGATATAAGATCAGGCGATGCATGGTTTCCTTCAAACATGGAAGTTACGGCCCCGAACAGGACCTGGATCCCGACGGCCATCATGATGAAGGAAGCAATCAAGGAGGATACCGTTTCCGCTTTCCAGTGACCGTATGGATGATCCCGGTCCGCAGGTTTTTGCGATAATCGCAGTCCGATCAATACAGCAATGGACGCCACGATGTCTGTGGCATTATTTAATCCGTCCGCCAGCAGGGCCTCGGAGTTGGCAGTGTAACCTATCCATAATTTGATTGCAGATAGACAGATATAAGCAATGATACTGATGATCGCACCTTTTTCACCCAATTTTAAATCCTGATAACGTTGTTGTTCCAAATCTAGCCGACTCCTTCCCGCACGCCCCCAAAAATAGTACCTGACTATATTACCAAGCAGAGCAGGGGTGGGTCTAGAGCAACGTTTTTTCCTATCACTTAATAAGTGACAAGGGGCAAAAAGAGTTGCACCAGACTAAGAAAGATAGAGTGAGGCTAGGATGTTGGCACAACAAAATAGCGGGCGAGATCCTCTCTCGACACCGCTATCAATCTTTACATCCTATGCGGGTGGTCCGCCTACGCGAAATACGCTGAATTATATACCAACATTCAATCGCCGCATTTCCACCTGGATTCTTACATAATCTTGTTCAAGTAAAGCATATATTCACCGCGGTTCAGCGGGTTGACTTGTCGCCGTTTATTCACAGGGAAAGGGGCCTGCGCCTTCACGTAGCCTCCTGGTTTAACGGAGAGCATGCCCTCACCGCTTGTCAGAGAATGGACTTCGGCTTTCAGCAAGTCGGTTGTCCGCACGGGGATGGTACCATGCACGTGTACAGCATTATTGTGGAATGTTGGTTCCTGATAGGTCCCTTCCAGTGCCGCCAACTTGGATAACACTTTGCTTAAACTGGTTTCCGGCAGAATGAATTGGATCACGTTCATGGGCTCATATACTTCCGTTCCGGCTTCGTTGAGCGCAGACATGAGGACGAGCGGAGTCAGGCTGCGAAAATCCTTTGCCGTCGAAACCGGACTTGCGTAACCGGTATGCGTCAACGTGACAATCATATCGGTCACGGACCATCCATACAGCCCCTCCTGCAGCACCTCGAACACCGTGTCTTTAATTGCTTTTTGAAAGGATAGGGGGAGGGAGCCCAGCTCCACTTCCAGGCGGTACTGAAGTCCGGTTCCTGACTCGCCGGGTTCGACCCGTATGCCCACCGTTGCATAAAAAGGACACTCGCCCATATATTCAACAGCCTCTCCGGTCGCAACAGGCTTCTCGATACAAATGACCCGCGGAGCTGAAAATACAGCTTCGATGCCGTATTGCTGCTGGATCGTTTCCAGCAGAATTTCTTGCTGGACTTTGCCGAATACGTGGATGATATGTTCCTTGGTTATCGAATCCTGGATATATTGCAGGAACGGATCCTCTTCGGTGAGATCGCTTAGGGCAGTATGAAGTTGATGCTCATACTCTGGATCCTTGGCCGAGACTTGGACTTGAATCGGCGGTTTCTGAAAGTGGACCCTCTTCATCCTGTCGGAAACAGTGCCGATAACGTCGCCCACCTTGAGTTCATCGGTCATGAGAATCGCAATGTCTCCGGCATCGATCTGATTCACCGACATGGATTTGCCATGGTGCAGAGCATGTAGGTGTTTTACCTTGAACATGGTGGTGTTGCCGTTCTGCGTTATCACCGGAATCTCGTCTCGTGCTTGAATACTACCGGCGAACAGCCGGAGGTATACGTTCCGTTCCCCATTCAGAAGTTTGATTACTTTGAACACTAGGCCGGATAACGCTTCATGCTGAAGCACCGAGGCGTCATTAACGGGGAAAAACTCACCGAGCGTTTGGCGCAGCGGCTCGATGCCGATCCCTTTGGCTGCCGATCCTGCAAATAGGGGGTACACTTTACCTTGCTGGGTTTGCCTGCGTAATGCCTCCTGCAGCCGCTCGCGAGTGATGGGAATATCTTGGGCATAGTCGTTCAGCAGATCGTCATTGGCCAATGCCAAAATTTCGATCCAGCCGACGCTATGGGGATCGGCCACGTCCACCCGAACGGCTGCGCTGCCTTCATGAGTTACAGAGCTCATCTCGCAAATATGTTCATCCAGCAGATGCCGTATCATGGTATAGACATTCTGGTAATTCGCGCCCATTCGATCGATTTTGTTCATGAATAGAAGGGTGGGAATCCCTTGTTCTTTCAGTGTTTGCATGAGCACCCGTGTCTGGGCCTGGACGCCCTCAACCGCGGAAATCACCAGAATGACGCCATCCAGCACACTTAGTGAATGCTCGACTTCCGAGATGAAATCGGCATGTCCCGGCGTATCGATCAGATTGATTTTTAGATCCCCCAACATGAAGGATACCGCAGCGGATTTGATCGTGATGCCTCGTCTGCGTTCAATGTCCAGCGAATCCGTGATGGTATTGCCTTGGTCAACGGAGCCCGCTTGATCAATAATGCCGGACCTGAACAGGATTTGCTCCGTTAGTGTGGTTTTACCGGCATCAACATGGGCCAAAACTCCAATATTCAATATTTTCTTCATATATCATAACCCTCATTCGTTTCATGGTTAGTTGTCCTTTCCGTTGGATGTTATCGTTCAATTGCCGCATCAATATCGCCTCCATAATAATAAAGTTACTTCTAGTTTATCCATTGAGAGATATTCGGAATATGTAAACAATGCTTATAACCATTCATTATCTTGCTCTGTATCCGGCAGCGTGCAGCGTCTTATTTGAGTTTACATATTTAATACCGTGAAAAATGGTCGGCATTGGATTAGGATAAAGGCATACACCCTATATGAAGGAGTCTTGCATTTGATAACACTTCATGCCATAGATAAAGACAATTGGGAGGATTGCATCCGTCTTAAACCCACACCTGAACAGGAGAAGTGGATTGCCCCTAATCTATATTCAATAGCGGAAGCTCAATTCATGGAGGGCTTCGAAACGCGTGCGATCTACCATGATGAAGAGATGATTGGATTTGTAATGTATGGTCTGCACCCGCACGATGATAACTACTGGATATACCGGTTTATGATCGACGGTAAGTTTCAGGGACTGCATTATGCCAAACCCGCGATTCGTTTGGTTCTCGAGGAGATTCGGAGCTCGCCGGATACGACGGATGATGTTATGCTATGTTACAAACCCGAGAATGAGCGTGCGGAAAGACTCTATTCCCAAATCGGATTTAAAGAAGCCGGGATTGCCCCTTGGGGAGACGTAATGGCTAAATATAGTTTTATTGAATAGAGAAAAGTCGTGCGTTCAACCATTTCTATGGCAGAACGCACGGCTTTTTTGCTTTATGGGTGCACGATGAATTGAACCTCCTCTAACAATTCAATTACTTCACCGTTTGGGCTGTACACGAGTGCATTTTTCACCAGAAGCGGAGGTTCGCCCAGTAGGAGGGTGCTCGGTTCCTCACAAGGCGTTGCTCCGTATTCAAGTGATGTTGGTGTAAAGGAGAATATGCTATTATACCTAAATAGCAAAGTAACTCGGATTGGATGTCCTTAAATTATAAGGTGACAAGGAGTAACATCGGTTGAAAAGCTTGCTGACTTTCAGGATTCGATTGCAGGCATGGGTCCGTCAAAATCATGAATCAGCCTGAAGAACCTGCTGGAGAACAGAGTGGTATTATGACTAGGGTAGGAGGGGACTACGATTCGAATATTAGCAATTAGCGACATTCATGGCTGCTACGATGAATTCAACCAGTTATTGTCTGACGTGCAGTACAATCCCGCTAAGGACCAGCTGATCTTGCTTGGGGATTATGTGGATCGCGGATTAAGAAGCAGGGAAGTCATTGAGCAAGTGATGGAATTGCGGAATGCAGGGGCTGTCACTCTTCGGGGAAATCATGATCAGATGATGCTGGATGCCATTATGCTTGATACGGATGAAGTGAACTCACGCTGGATTCGCAATGGAGCTCGACATACGATAGAAAGCTACTGCGGCGCCGATTTTTTTGAGGGTAAAATGGATCGTGCCAGATATAACGAAGGTAAAGCCTATATTAAAAACCAGTTTGGGCACCATCTATCCTTTCTCGATACGCTGGCCCTCTATTATGAAACAGACACCCATATATTCGTGCATGCAGGGATCAATCCGGGTGTGGATGACTGGAAGCTGCAGCCTCATCATGATTTCATCTGGATTCGTGATCCATTCTTCAATTATCCGACGGGCCTTATCCAAACGGTGGTGTTCGGTCATACGCCGGCCATGAACTTGCATGATTCGGAGGGGATCTGGTTTTGTGACGAAGGGGACAAAATCGGTATCGATGGAGCGTGCGTGTACGGTAAACAGCTTAACTGCTTGGAAATCACGGAAGAGCAGGAATACCGAACGCATTCTGTTCGCTTCATTCGCAATGATGTGAACGTAGAGGAAGAGAAATGAAATGAACGAATATCTACATGACTTTCGATAGGAGGATCTGTTCATGTTAGTTATGAATGAAAAGATAAAAGCACGCGAAGTAGAACTGACCGGCCTAAACGGCGAAGATCTGGGAGTCGTCTCGAGGGATGAGGCGCTTGCGCTGGCGAAAAGTCACAAAGCCGATTTGGTGTGTACCTCGTTATTCAGCAGTCCCCCGCCATGCAAGCTCGTAAGCCGGGGTCAGGCGAAGCAGGAGGCCGTAAAAGAGAAGAAGGGCCAATCAGCTACATCCGGTCCGATGAAAGTAAAGGAATTCCGTTTGTCCGTACATATTGAAGAGCATGATTATGACACCAAGCTGTCGCAAATGCATAAGCTGCTGGCAGCGGGCAAAGCTGTCCAGCCCGTTATTCGTATTCAAGGCAAGGAGGGCGAAGCCGCCCGCAAGCTGCTTGAGCGACTCGTTCAAGATTTGGCTGAGGCAGGCAAAAAGGAGACGGGCATCCAGGTCAGCGGCAAGCAGGCTACGGTGAAGCTGCTGCCGAACTAAGCTGACGGAACGCATGTTCAGGCGTTTCATTTTAGCAAAGTGCCATGGTTTACTTTTTTATATTTAGATGATACTATGGATCAAATTGTAAACGCCATGAAGAGAAGAGTAGATGAACAGGAATCCCCACAGAGAGCTCCGGTAAGCTGAAAAGGAGTTGGAAGCCATTCATTGAACCAAGCCTCTGAGCGGCGCATCGGAACTTATGGATAAGAGATGGTGCGACAGGAGCTCCTGTTACAGAGCTAGGGTATAAGCGATCGCGTGATGGCCGTACCTGATAAGGCGGGTATCGTGAGATATCGGCGAATAGGGGTGGCACCGCGAAACCAATCTCGTCCCCAAGACTTATGTCTTGGAGGCGGGATTTTTTTGTTTTTTACGGAGTTACGGCTGAAAAAACTACGTAAGGAGGAGTTAGGTATGAGCGACGATAAAAACAGGGGAGAAGAAACGGTGGATTTTTTGACCAGGATGGTTAAGGAGGATGTAGAGAACAACGTGTACCACAGGCCGGTGGCTACTCGGTTCCCACCGGAACCGAACGGTTATCTGCATATCGGCAGCGCCTATGCAATTTACATCAATCATTCCATTGCCAGCCGGTTTAACGGGACATTCAACCTTCGGTTCGACGATACGAATCCGTTGAAGGAAGATGTCAAATACGTGCATGCGATTCAGGAGGATATCGAGTGGCTTGGACTTAAGCCGAACGTTTATTTCGGGTCGGATTATGCGAATCAAATCGCTGAAGCCGCCAAGAAACTCATAGCCAAAGGAAAGGCTTACGTCTGTGATCTCACGCCTGAACAAATGACGGAATACCGGGGGACGCTGACTGAGGCCGGCATGAACAGCCCGTTTCGGGAGCGCAGCATCGAGGAGAATTTGGCGTTATTTGAGCAAATGATCGCAGGGGCATTCCAAACGTCGGAAAAAGTACTTCGAGCCAAAATCGATATGTCTTCCCCCAACATGAACCTGAGAGATCCCGTTCTGTATCGTATCCTTCATGCGAAGCATTACCGTACGGGAACAACGTGGTGTATATATCCGATGTACGATTTCGCCCATCCGATCCAAGACTGGATTGAAGGAATTACCCATTCGCTGTGCTCAGCCGAATTTAAAGATCATCGACCGTTATACGAGTGGGTGCTTACGGAGCTGGAAGTGACGGAGCCTCCCAAGCAGCGGGAATTCGGAAGGTTGAATATCTCGGGATACGTAACGAGCAAGCGATACCTGAGGGAACTGGTGGAGGGGGGCTTTGTCGACGGATGGGATGACCCCAGACTGCCAACGTTGAAAGGATTACGGCGGCGAGGCGTGACTCCTGAGGGCATCCGACGTTTCCTGGGAGAACTCGGGGCGTCTCGCGGCAACAGCTTGGTGGACTCGGGCATGCTCGACCATTATATCCGTCAAGACTTGAAGGAACGGTGTTTTAATGCGATGGCCGTCATGAAGCCGCTGAAGGTGATTATCACGAATCTTTCAGAAGATTGCACCGAGATGCTTGCTATACCGAATCATGAAAGTGATGAAACGTTGGGTGAGCGGGAGGTTCCTTTTTCACGAGAGCTGTACATCGAACGAGCGGACTTTATGGAGGAGCCGGTTCCCGGATTTCATCGGTTATCCCCTGGCAAGGAAGTGCGCCTGAAAGGAGCCTACTTCATCAAATGCGAACATGTCGTGAAAGATCCAGCAACGGGAGACATCATGGAGATTCACTGCACGTATGATCCATTAACGAAGAGCGGAAGCGGATTTCATGAGCGGAAGGTGAAAGCAACGCTGCATTGGGTATCCGCGAAGCACGGGATCCCGGCGGAGCTTCACTTGTATGAAAAATTGCTGAAGGAATCAGCCGAGTTATCAGAATCGAATAACGTTTGGGAGGATCTGATGAACCCCGATTCATTGATTCGAATCGAAAACGCCATATTGGAGCCTTCTATGCTGAAAGCGACGATGAACCGAACATACCAATTCATCAGACACGGCTATTTCTGCGTGGATTCCAAATATACGACCGAAGACAAGCTGGTGTTCAACCGTATCGTTCCTTTGAAGGATTCATGGAAGAAGCGCGCTTAAAGTCGTTTGGCCAACACTAAAAATCCGACAGCCAGTCAGCTGCCGGATTTTTAGTGTTTATAGTAAATCATCATCTGTTCTTTCCTAATATATTGAGCGTTAACGCGTCCAATGTCCCGGTCGAGATAAGGAGGGGGGCAGCTTGGTGCTGGCGTCTCCTTTCGCTGCGTTAACCTGGAATTGCGTAAGGAAGAGGCTGGTTGCTAGATTGGCCCCCCTAAGGTCTGCGTCCCTGAAATCGGCACCGATCAGATCGGCAGCCCGCAGATCGGCTCCTCTGAGGTCCGCGGCAATGAGATAAGCTCCTCTCAGATTGGCATATCTCAGGTCTGCTCCTTTAAGCTTAGCTCCCATCAAGTCAGCACCGCGGCCTCCGATCTTTTGACGCACAGGTGGCCCTTTATGCTTCTTTCGCGCATCCTCCCGCATAAGCTCACTGGTTCGAAGAAGCAGCTGATTCACTTCTGCCCGATGGGCTGCCACATCCAGCCGTAACAGGGATTCGGGAGGAAGCTGAGTCAACCGGAGCGTCTCTTTTAGCGATAAACTCAGATCGGGTTGAATGTCTTGAGCCGGTTGCAAAGCCAGGGCTTCGTTCAGATACCATAACAGCTCGTGAAGCTGCCGCATGATCGGGAATACGTCAAACATTTCTTTTGCGGTCTCAGGAGCCTGCCGCCAGTCGCGACCGTTATACGTGACCTGTGAAACCACTTGGCCTGCTCCGAAGCAGTCGTATACGGTGCAGCCTCTCATACCTCGCTGCCTCAAGCTGCTGTGCACGCCGCAGCGGAAGTCGGATTGCAGATGGTGACAAGGGGTTCCGCCGTCTTTGTCCATGGCAAAATCCGTGGAGGCGGCGAAGGGTAAAGCGACGCAGCATAATCCAAAGCAGCGTTCGCAATCCGCTTGTAATTGTAATCCGCCCTGTTCATTGGGGACTTGTTCTTGTTTGTCTAGCATAACGTTAGAGGAGCTCCTTCCAAATCCGTGTTACGTCAATGAGTGACATCTAGTTCTATTTTAAAACAAAATGTTCTTAGAGTCATAGATGCAATCTTGGTTTAAACTGTTTTATACCTCGGGAATGGGTTAAAATCAGAAACCCCAGATGCTGTAATGCACCATCCGCATATTACCTAACGATTTTTTCTCGTTTCACCGAAGGGTATTATTCCATCACGGATCATCAGCCCTCCACGCTAACCGCATGTTACTGGTTCGGCTGCAAGCGGCATGGGCATCCTGAATATGTATAAGTCACGTCATCGTGATAATCCCTTAAGCTGCCAAGGAAATTCCGGCAGCTTTTTGTATGTCACCTGCCAAGCCGACCGATAGTATATAATGAAATTCGTGTCTGGGACATCGTTTTATTTGGAATTTACGTCATTTCAGGACATATGTCCTTTCCTGAGTTTAGGGTATTCACTTTTAATAGTATACAGACCTATAGAAGAAGGAGTATGTATCGTGAGAGGAATCTTATTTGCATTCATTGGCGGTGCCTGCATTACGCTGCAAGGGGTGGCCAATGCCCGAATTAGTCAGGATATGGGCACCTGGCAAGCTGCCGCGGTTACGCAGTTGACCGGATTTATTATGGCTTTCATTATTCTGCTGTTCGTTCGCAACGGAAGCAGACAAGGATTTGGACAAGTGAAGCCGCTCTATCTAATCGGAGGAGCCTTGGGGGCACCCATTATATTCAGCGAGGTGACAGCGATTCAGAACATCGGTGTTACATTAACGATATCCGCGTTATTGATCGCCCAGTTATTCTTAACGTTCCTGATCGACAGCAACGGATGGTTTGGCGTGGTGAAAAAGAGAATGAGCTTGCCGCAATTCATCGGGATCGGAATGATGATCGCCGGTGTCGTGATTATCAAATTGTGATATGGAAAATTCGGTTCATTAGATAGAGTGTTCGGGGAAAGGAGTGAGGGACGTGAAGGAAATTCATAATGCGGAGCTCATGCAGCATTTGTTGCTGAGCAATCAGATCGAGTCCGTATTTCACGATGATTTAATGCCTTATCTGGTGTTATATCACTTCGATCAGGGCGACATCGTCTGCACGCAAGGCGAGCCGGCCGAGATGCTGTATATCCTGGTTCAAGGGAAGATTAAAATCTTCACGACCTCAGCGGAAGGCAAAGCGCTTGTTCTATCTTTCAAAACACCGCTAGAGGTGATCGGAGATATTGAATACATTCAAGGCAATCCGTTGATTAATACGGTACAGGCCGTATCATCGGTCTATATGATCGGCGTGCATTATCGCTGGCTTCGCAAATACGGACAAGAGCATCCGCCGCTGCTTCAATTTTTGCTGCGGATCATTACCCGGAAATTTTATATTAAATCCAATTTTTTGAGTTTTAATTTGCTGCATCCGGTGGAGGTACGACTGGCTAGCTATTTATTGTCTGTTTCGGAGGAGGAGTCGGATACGTTGGCTACCCATAACCCGGCCGCGTTCAACCTGACCGATATCGCGAATCTGCTTGGAACCAGCTATCGGCATTTAAACCGGGTGATCCTGAAATTCAGTCAGGAAGGGCTGATCGAGCGTCATAAGGGGTACATTCTGATCAAAGACCGGGATGCGTTAACGCGTGTAGCGGGGGGCAATATTTACGAAGAATAACACACAGTGATGATGAATCATGAAGTAAGGAGATGGAACATGTTAGCAGGATTGGTATTGGCCCTCATCGCGGGTTCATTGGTTAGTTTGCAGAACATTTTCAATAATAGAGTGAATGAGAAGACAGGCTCCTGGTCTACAACGACGTTGGTGTTAGGCATGGGCTTCGTGGCTTCGTTCGGCATGAGTCTTGCTGTAGAAGGCAAAGGAACGTTCGCGTTTCAAAACATGGAGCCATGGTACTGGATTAGCGGGTTGATTGGGGTCGGCGTGGTGATTTGCCTGGTGCATGCGACAAGGCTGCTGGGTGCCACGTTCGCCATTTCAATTGTCATGACCTCGCAGCTCGGTTTCGCGCTGTTGTGGGACTCCTTGGGATGGTTAGGGTTAGAGAAGGTTCCGTTTACCATGAATCAGCTGATCGGTGTTCTTGTGATTGTCGGGGGGATAATCGTATTTAAATTAGGCGGGAAACGGGAACAACAAGAAACGGCTTAGCATGAAGTTTACATGATAAGGGGAGGAATCCATATGATAACGGAGATTGACAAAGTCGCCTGGATCCACATTGGGGATGGACGCATATTGGGCGCTCGTTCCAAAGGGAAGGATACTTACTACCTGCCGGGAGGAAAACGGGAACCGGGAGAATCCGATATCGATACACTGGTGCGGGAAATTAAGGAGGAGCTGTCCGTTCGTATCAAACCGGAGACCGCGGCGAATGCAGGCAGCTTCCGCGCGGGCGCTCACGGAAAATCGGAGGGCGTTCGAGTAACGATGTCCTGTTACACGGCGGAGTATGAAGGAGAGCTAAGTCCGGCTTCGGAAATCGAAGAATTGGCTTGGCTAACGTATAAGGATCGGGAGCGGGTCTCTGAGGTTTGCCAGATGATCTTCGATCATTTGCATGAATTGAAGAAACTGGCTGATTAAGCCCCATTGAGAAAAGCATCCTGCATCCAGGCTGCCAACCTGATGAGCGTATTCTATATCCAAACCGGTCCAACGGAAGGATACATCAACAGATCCATGCACCGAAAAAAGACGCTCCCGCGGGAGCGTCTTTCCTATATGGAACAAATGTTCGTTTTGTGGGTCATCTAAATTGAAATGGACAGTATTCGGCTTTCATATTATTAGTATAGCTCAGCGCTCATTATAAGTCTATATTTTGCCAGGGAAATGTTTTATAGTTTGTAATACCCGGCCGGGAAACGTGTTATATCGTAAGCTTATTAACTTGTGCTGTTCGGATGGAGAGAGGGAGTTTTGTGCAAATACGATTATGGGATAACAATTTAAAGGTTCGATTATTGGGTGAAGCGCTGTTTAATATGCTGTTTTGGATGTACTTTCCCTTCTTAACGGTTTATTTCGGAGCGGCTTTAGGCAATCATATCGCGGGAATCCTCATGACGGTTCCTCCGATATTCAGCATCATCGGCAGCCTGCTCGGCGGTGCTTTAGCCGATCGGCTAGGACGTCGCCCTGTCATGCTGCTTGGCGCCTCGCTGCAGACGGTCATGTTTGCGCTGTTCGCGCTGTCGCCCTCGCACTGGATCGATTATGCCGCTTTTATCGGCATCGGATTCGGGGGAGCCATCTATAGACCCGCCAGCTCCGCGATGGTCGCCGATTTGGTTCCTGTTCAAGAACGACGGCAGGTATTTGCAACGTTCACGACAGCGAACAACTTGGGGGCCGTGCTTGGTCCGGCTCTTGGAGCCATTTTCTTTTTTCAGTATCGGCAAGAGCTCCTGTGGTCTTGTTCCTTCGTATTGCTGATCTATTTCATCGCGATTTACTTCATCGTTCATGAAACCCTGCCAGCGCCTCCGAAAAGCGTAGAGCCGACGGGTACGGGTTCGATTCTTCAGGTATTCAAGGAACAGTGGAAGGGATATGGCATCATTTTTCGGGATAAAGTGTTTCTGGTGTACATACTGGCAGGGATATTTGCCCTTGTAACCATCATGCAGCTGGACCTGTATTTGGCGGTATATGTCATCGATTATGTGCCCTCCCAGACGCTGTTCTCCTGGAACGGCCATTCGGTAATGTTATCGAGCACGGAGATTTTAGGGTGGGTGCTGGGCCTTAACGGGCTCCTGTTCGTTCTATTTATTCTTCCGGTAACCAAGTGGTTTCGGAACTGGAAGGAGCGTGACGTATTCGTACTGTCTTCCTTGTTATCCGGAGTAGGTACTTTTGCACTCGGGCTGAACACGAACATCTGGTTTTTGTTCTTCGTAACCATTATCTTCACTTTCGGAGAAATGGTTCGTTCACCGGTGACGCAAAGTTTTATCAGCCGTTATGCACCTGAGCATGCAAGAGGGCAGTATATGGGAGCTGACAGCTTGCAGTATACGATCGGAAGATTGTTGGCTCCGGTGACGGTATTTCTGTCTGCTTGGCTGCCGCCAATGGGGATATTCAGCATTATCTTGATATCGGCATTAATCAGCGTGGTATTGTATATCCTGCTATTTCGAATATATGTAGAAGAAAAAGGCGCTGCATAACAGGTCTATGATATGAGAGTAGAAAATGAGAGTTGGCCCGGTTGGAAAACAGCCGCAGGCTTGCTCTCTTTTTTGAATGAGATACTGAACGAGCCAAAAGCCTTCAAAGGAATAAATTTGGAATTCATATTTACAAACCGATGGTCGGTATATATAATGAGGTTACGAAATTCGGAAGGTTGGTGAGGTTGATGATTCCCTTTGTTGCCATGTTGGTTTCGCTGCTTTTGTTTCGGACGCTGGGTTTCGCAGGCTGGGAGTATGTAAATGATTGGGTCATTTCGCTCAGGTTGGCGGTTGCGGTCCTATTTCTGGTAACAGCTTCTGCCCACTGGGGAAAACGAAGACCCGATCTGATCGCCATGATCCCGCCGGGAATACCGAAAGCTGCGCTTATGGTTACCATCACCGGGGTGCTGGAGATTGCAGGCGCGATTCTCATCGTTATTCCGGCTACCACAGCTTTGGCATCTGCAGGTCTGGCCCTGATGCTGGCAGGCATGTTTCCTGCCAATGTATACGCAGCGAATCACCACTTGTCACTCGGCGGCAAGCCGGTCACTCCAATCGGACCGAGAACGATGCTGCAAATCGTGTTTCTGGCAGCGGTTCTCATGGCGGGATGGCTTCCACCACAGGGGTAATCCATGATCATCAGGGAGGAGTTATGAGATGAAGCAGGAAGAAAGGCGAGAGCATACCAAGCGAATACTGCTTGAAGCCACGGAAGAATTGATAAGGGAGCAAGGCTGCAGCCAAACCACCCTTAATGACATTATGAAACGTTCCGGCTTGTCCAAAGGGGCCATATTTCATTATGTTTCAAGCAAGGATGAGCTGTTTGTGCACGTATTACGAGCGAAACTTGCCGAGCAGAACGAGCAGTTCATGAGCGAAGTGAATAAGCAGGGGGACATCAAGCAGTTTGACGGACCGATGAATACCATTACCAACAGCATGTCGAGACTGGAAAGTCGTGACGATGTCAGCAACCTGATCTTAATGTACCTTATTGGCAAAAGCGATCAGCCCGAGATCGCCGATATTGTGGCTGGCTTCTATAGGGAAGCGACTGCAACTTCGAAGAAATGGATTGTTACAGGCCAGGAAGCAGGGGTCATACCGGAATCCATCGATGCGGAACGGACGGCTGAGCTGTTTGAGCTGTTATCGTTCGGACTACGGATGCGGGGGCTTATCGGCGTAGATAGTCATGTATTCAGCACGAAGGATTATGCGGATTTCATCATCGACATTCTCCGGCCCAATCACCAAGAAGAGGGGAAGGATGGCTTATGACGTTATGGTTATTTCTGCACATCGCCGGATGTGTGTTATTCCTCGGCAATATCATTACGGCGGCTTTCTGGAAAGTAAGAGCTGATCTGAAAGGGGATCCGGCAGAAATCCATAACACGGTTAAGAATGTCATGTTAGCCGATATGGTATTTACCCTGCCAGGTTTGCTGCTGATCATCATTTCAGGCGTTGTGATGGCTGTTCAAGCCGGATATGGTATGGGCGGAATGAGCTGGCTGGTGGCTTCCTTGATTCTGTTTGGCATTACGGGGATCCTGTGGGCTGGTTTTTTGATTCCGCTGCAAAAAGGGATGATTCGGCATAGTAAACAATCCATAACGGATGGGGTCATTTCAGTCAATTATAAAAGAGCATCGGTATATTGGGCGGTAGGCGGGACGATAGCCACACTGCTGCCGGTCGTTATATTGTATTTCATGGTCAGCAAGCCATTTTGAAGCGAAGAGAACGATCTGATTGCCTAAGGTGATCAGGTCGTTTTTTGGATTTGCCTGTCAACCGACAATGGAAACTTAGGGCGTCAGAAGTGCTTCCCCTCAACGCCTTCAGGTGCATATTTGACCATCGTCTGCATACGATTAGGCGAGAAAGCTCTGAACAAGGGAGGATGTCCAAATGTCTGTTAACGACCAGCAGCTGGCACAAATAGCTATGGCCTATCTGCCACAAGGTGCTGAACTTGTACGAATCGATACGCCTATCGAACATCCCGCAGTTATCGCAGCCGACGTCACGGGAGATCACATACCAGAGATAGCCGGTGTGTCCCGATTGGATCATGAGCTTTATTTATTTGTGCTGCTTTACCGCAATGGCGGATATGAGGTCGTTGCCAACGTCTTGGGACTGGGATATGGGGTTACTTCATTGACGGCGGCTCCTGTGTTGAACCCAGGTATGAATCAATTAATCGTAGGTTGGCAGCTCGGTTCCATCTGGTCAAAATTGTCGATATACGCCTGGACGCCAGAGGGCCTTCAAGATATCGCACCTGCTGATATATATTACAGTTATATCGATATTGTGGATATGCCGGGTGCTTCAGGCCCGGATGGCCAGGCTGAAATCGCGCTTTGGATTCACGATACAGGCGAGGCTTATCGAGTCGAGGTCGTTAGATGGAGCCAGGGGGCGTTAGTGACTGCACCGGATGTGTACCCCTATTATTTCCCTGTTGTTGTAAGGTACTACGAGAGACTGACGCAAGAACATCCGGATTATTCTTATTATTGGTATTACCTCGCGGATGCACAATATCGGGCCGGGATGCCGGAGGCGGCTCTTGTGTCGGTCCGCAAAGCACTCACGTTTGCAGAACCCTACCCGGCGCGTGAAACGCTGCTTGAACTTGAGAGGCGGATCAAGGAGATGCTGGCAAGCAGAGGGCAGCCACAGCAGCTTGTCGGGATATTTCCGGCATCTGTGAAGACAACCGACGGAACGAAGTGGGGATACATGGATCGTAGTGGACATATGGTTATTCAACCTAAGTATGATGATGCGCAGGATTTTCAGGACAATGGTCTCGCGATTGTAGGCGTAAACGGTAAGTATGGTCTCATCGACAGGTCTGACCGTTTCGTAGTACAGCCTATATATCAGTCCATCAGCCCGTTCTCGGAGCGTCGAGCGACCGTGATCGATGATCAAGGGTTTAAGATGATCAACGAACAAGGGGAAGTGCTGACACGACGAGGATATCCGTATATGTCAGAGCTTAAAGAAGGAAGGGCGGTTTACTATGTAACCGATAATGGCAGTGGAGATGGCGCAAACAGCCGCTACGGATACCTCGACTCCGCGGGCCAAGAGGTGATCCCGGCGCAATATGAGGAAGAGAATGATTTTGTCGATGGCAAAGCTGTTGTGAAAATAAAAGACCATCATTACGCGCTCATTGATCTCCATGGCCGCCGATTGGCTAACTATCCGTTCGCCTATGTCGGACCGCCAGGCGATGGCTTGCTTGCCTTTCAGAAGGATAGCACTGGCAAACACGGCTATATCAACGAGCAGGGGAACATAGTCATTCCGCCGACATATACTTCGGCATTTCCTTTTCATCATGGCAGAGCCATCGTCAACACGGCTGAAGATTACAAGTCGAAGTATGGCGTCATTAATAAGCAGGGCGAATGGGTAATCCAGCCGGAATATAATGATATTCGGGATTTGAATGAAGACCGGTTTGCGCTTGGACGTGCGATGGATCCTGCGCAGCCGTATATTGGCTCGATATACGCCATTGCAGATAGGGATGGGAAGAAGCTATCTGATTTTGTATATAAGGAAGTTTCTGAATACAGGCACGGATTGGCCTCGGTTTATGATGCGAAGCAGACGTATTTTATTGATCGAACCGGCAGACCGGCGCCAAGGTATCCCCGAGTGAACGGCAGCGGTTCGCTTACGCTGGAAGCAGGCGGATTGATTAAAGCCCTGGTCGATCAGCGGTTGTCTTACCTGAACCGGTCGGGCCAGGTCATATGGGAGCAGAATACAGTGATTCCGCTGCAACAACCATATAAGGTAATGGAAGAAAAGTATAAACCCAATCCGGATTACTTGGTCTATTATCCACAGATCGAAGGAATGAGGGATCAAGCAGCTCAGCAAACGCTGAATACGAAGCTTAAGGAAATGTCACAGGTGAAATTCATTCCTGAGAATCAACAGCTTGATTATTCTTATTCAGGCGATTTTGACGTCATTTTCTATAAGCAGAACCTGCTCGAACTGGAGTTGAACGGTTATCAATATCCCTTCGGTGCCGCGCATGGCATGCCAACCAGAGTATATGCCATTATCAATCTGGAGAACGGCAGGATGTATGAATTGAAGGACTTGTTTAAGCCGGGCAGCGCTTATGTGAAGGAGCTCAGCCGGATCGTTGGCAAGCAGATACAAGAGGATCCTCAGTATTCGTATGTATTTCCGGACAGTTATACGGGTATCGCTGCCGATCAGACCTTCTATGTGACTGAGAACGCGCTTCATTTGGTGTTTGCACCCTATGAGATCGCCCCTTACGCAGCGGGTTTTCCGACGTTCACGATTCCTTTTGCTCAGATCAAGGACATGATCAATACCGAGGGTGAGTTCTGGAATGCGTTTCATGCCTAACCTTTCATCTTCTAGAATTAAAGCCGTGCCGAATCTTTCCATATGACCGAACAAGGTTTAGAATAGATGAAAACTCCCCTTACTTATGTTCATGATCATAGCGTAGAAAGGACTTTCATTTGTGGTAACATTTTTTCTTCTTATTATTTATTTGGCCTTTATTAGTTTAGGGCTTCCGGATTCCTTGCTCGGAGTCGCCTGGCCGGCCATGCAGCCGGATATCGGTGCTGCTTTCGAATCCGCAGGGTTGCTATCCATGGTCGTAACCGGAGGCACGATTGTGTCCAGCTTATTTAGTGGGAGCGTGATCGAACGCTTCGGGACGGGTATCGTTACGCTTGTCAGCTGTTTGTTAACGGCGAGTGCGCTGCTCGGTTTTTCGTATGCGCCATCGCTGTTCTGGCTCATTCTACTGGCGATTCCGCTTGGTTTAGGTGCAGGGGCGGTCGATACAGGGTTGAACCATTATGTGGCAAACCACTATAAGGCCCACCATATGAGCTGGCTGCACTGCTTCTGGGGTGTAGGCGCAACGTTAGGGCCGATTATCATGTCCTATTCCATAGGAACTAACGATGCATGGAGGGACGGATATTATACCGTATCGATGCTGCAGTTCGCTCTGGTCTTCATCCTGCTGCTCACGCTCCCACTCTGGAGGATCGTGGCGGGCAAGCATCAGCAGCCTCAAGGCAATCTTGAAGCCCAAACGGGAAATGAATCAACGGATAGCAATGAAGCCATGGTCCGGAAGCAAGGAAAGCCGCTTCAAATCAGAGGAGTAAAGATAACCCTGTTGGCGTTTTTGTTCTATTGCGGAGTGGAAGCGACCGTCGGTTTATGGGGAGCGAGCTTTCTCGTAGGAACCCGAAATCTGCCTCCGGAAACAGCAGCAGTATGGGTATCCTTGTATTATGGAGGTATTACGCTCGGGCGATTCATTACCGGGTTCGTAACGCTGAGGTTTAACAATCGGACGCTCATCCGTGCAGGGCAAGTGACGGCCATTGCCGGTTCTATCCTGTTATTGCTGCCGCTGCATCCCTATCTTTCTCTCATCGGACTCATTGTCATCGGACTTGGGCTTGCCCCCATTTTTCCTTGTTTGCTGCATGAAACGCCGGCCCGCTTCGGCAAAGCCCAATCGTCCAGAATCATGGGCTATCAGATGGCTGTTGCCTATACCGGCACCACGATATTGCCCCCACTGTTTGGTATCGTTGCGGCCCATGTATCGATAGGTTTGTTTCCCGTCGTCATTTTGTTGTTTGCGCTGATCATGCTGCTGAGCTCTGAGAAGGTGAACCGAATCCTTTATCAAAGCAGGAAGAGCCAGGTTTGATTAGAACCGGGCTCTTCTTTTGTAAAAAAACGTTTCCAAAAGAGATATTGAAACGTTTCCAATTTGGTGTTATGATGATTTCCATAAAAGAGAGAATAAGTGGGGGGTTAGATGTCTAGTATTAAAGATGTTGCCAATTTAGCTGGCGTAGCTGTGGGAACTGTGTCCCGCGTTATTAACAATTCGGGCGCCGTTAAACCCGCAACTCGCAGAAAAGTCGAGCAGGCCATACAAGAGTTGAATTATATTCCTAATGAAATTGCCCGAAATTTTAAAATGCGGAAGTCCAAGATGGTAGCCTTGCTGCTGCCGAGTATCTGGCATCCCTTTTTCTCCGAACTCGCTTATTATATTGAAGATGAGTTGGATCGGGAAGGTTTTAAGCTCATGCTTTGCAATAGCGGCGGCAAACCAGAAAAGGAATTGTATTACCTTGATATGCTTCGGCAAAACAAAGTGGCAGGTATTGTCGGCATTACTTACAACGATATCGAAAATGACGTGAGTAATGACATCCCGATTGTCAGTATCGACAGGCACTTCAACAAGAAAATTACATGCGTTACTTCGGATAATTATGAAGGAGGGCGTCTGGCATTAAGGGAGCTTGTCAAGGCGGGTGCCCGTAAACCGGCTTTTATGGGAAGCGTCACTTCCGTTTTCAGTGAAACTATGAACCGGAGAGAAGGTTTTATTCATGAAGCCAACGCCATGGGAGTCGACTATATTATTTACGAAAAGTCAGACCCGGTTGTAGACGATGATGCCTTTTATAACGAGTTTTTTAATGAGTATCGGGACGTGGACGGTATTTTTGCCATTACGGATATGTTTGCTGCCAAGTATATCGAAAGAGCAGGTAGGCTGGGCATTCGCGTTCCGGAGGATGTAAAGGTTATCGGGTATGACGGGATTCAGGATCATCCGTATTTCCATCCAATATTGTCAACGATCAGACAACCTGTTGAGGAGATGGCTCGTACAACGATACAACTTCTCTTCAAAAAGATTGATGGCGTAACATTGGACCGGGAAGTTTATCGTCTTCCGATCATGTTCAGGCAAGGTGAAACGACTTGATTGTTCAAGAGAATTAAAAGCTGTACCCTTTAATTTAGTATTGGAAAAACATCAACTGCCACGGCTGTTTTACAGGTGGATTAACCGGGTGGCGTTTTTCTCATGCAAAATTGGAAACGTTTCAATTAAATTGGAAACGTTTCAATAACATATAATCATTTTACGAAGAAGGGGAGTATGACGGTGATTTCACGAGATTCCGGGGGACAACAACCCCTCATCAGAGAAAATCGTAAAACTTGGAGTCGAGTCAAACGCAACTATGAGCTGTATCTGTTCCTGCTGCCAATTATTCTGGTTTATCTCCTGTTCAAGTACTATCCGATGTACGGAGTACAAATTGCATTTAAGGATTTTTCACCGAGCCAGGGTATTTGGGGCAGCGAATGGGTGGGTTTCCAGCATTTTATTGATTTTTTTAATTCTTATAACTTCTGGACGATCATGAAAAATACGCTAACCCTCAGTTTTCTATCGCTTGTGTTTAGATTCCCGGCTCCGATTATTATCGCGATCATGCTGAATCAGATGCTGGGTAAGCGATACAAGAAATTTATCCAGACCGTCATTTATGCACCGCACTTTATTTCTACCGTTGTGCTCGTCGGTATGCTCCATGTTTTTTTATCGCCAAACAGCGGACTCGTGAACCTCATCATTACCTGGTTCGGTGGTGAACCCATTCTATTTATGGCTGACGAAGGATGGTTCCGTCCATTGTACATTTTGTCAGGCATATGGCAAGAGACCGGTTTTGCCACGATTATATACCTGGCTGCGCTCGCCGGGGTCAATCCCGAACTGCATGAAGCCGCGATTATGGATGGGGCAAGTAAATGGAAGCGTGTATGGTACGTAGACATTCCGTCCATCTTGCCAACCATTGTCATTCTGTTAATTCTCGCACTGGGGAATGTCATGAGCATCGGTTTCGAGAAAGCATTTCTTATGCAAAGCGATCTGAACTATGCGACTTCGAATATTATTCCGACTTATGTATACGAATTGGGGATTCAGAAGGCGCAGTACAGCTTTTCCACGGCCGTAGGGCTGTTTAACTCCGTCATCAATATCATCCTGATTGTCATGGTCAACCGGATCGCCAAAAAATTAACGGAAACCAGTCTTTGGTAGGGGGGATTCACTTTGAACCAATTATTGAAGAGAAAAAGCAGAGGAGACGTTTGGTTCGACGCCATCAACTATTTCTTCTTGACCGTAGTGATGCTGATCGTATTATTTCCGCTGTATTTTGTGCTGATTGCTTCATTCAGTGATCCCAATCTAATCTATTCGGGGGAAGTATGGTTATTTCCGAAGGGCTTCACGCTCGATGGCTATGAACGAATATTCAACGATTCCTCCATTTGGATCGGGTATGCCAACTCCCTGTTGTATGCGGGTATCGGAACTTTGATCGGAGTAGCGGTTACCGTATTTGCTGCTTATCCGTTAGCCCGTAAGGATCTGGTTGGAAGACCTGTTATCATGTGGTTTTTATTGATCACCATGTTTTTTAGCGGCGGGTTGATCCCTACGTATTTGTTAATCAAGGATCTTCACATGCTGAACACGCTCTGGGCGCTTGTGATCCCAGGTGCCGGCGGCATCATGAATGTCATTATCGTAAGGACCTTCTTCCAGTCATCCATTCCGGATGAAATGTGGGAAGCTGCTTCGATCGACGGTTGTTCCAACACCCGATTTTTCTGGAGCATTGTATTGCCTTTATCCAAGTCCATAATAGCCGTCATGGTGCTGTATCATGTCGTCGGTTTCTGGAACGGTTTCTTTGACGCTTTGATCTATTTGAATGACGAAAGTAAATATCCGTTGCAGCTCGTGCTGCGCAACATTCTCGTCCAGAATCAGGTGAACTCCGGCATGATGGTGGATGTGGAGTCTTACGCCGCGAAGATGCGGGTTACGGAGTTGATCAAATACGGTGTCATCATTGTCTCCAGCCTGCCGCTGCTGATTTTGTATCCTTTCCTTCAAAAGTACTTTGTCAAAGGCGTCATGATCGGCTCGATTAAGGGATGATGTTGTAAAGGTGCTTGAAAGGGGGGATGTGCAGCAGCATTGATAGATCTGCATCCAGACCAATCCTGATGAAGAACTAAGAGCGTTATCTAGCTTGTGCAATGATCTAAAGGGAGGTTATGTACAATGAAATCTGTATTCAAAAGAGCAGGAATTCTTATGCTGGCCGGAGCGTTTGTGCTGAGTGGATGTTCAGGGGGCAGCAAAGACCAGTCAGAAAATCCCGATCAGGCTGCGAATTTCAACAAAACGGGTCTTCCGATTGTGAATGAACCGGTATCGTTAAAGATGGTATCCCCGAAAGCCGCATTGGCACCGGAGTACTCGCAGATGGAAATTTTCAAGCGATTGGAAGCGGAAACGAACGTCAAGATCGAGTGGGAGAACATTCCGGACACCGACTTTGCAGAGAAGAAGAATTTGCTGCTGGCCAGCGGCAACTTGCCGGATGCTTTTTACGGGGCTGGATTCTCCGATTATGAGCTCGTTAATTACGGTGAAGACGGAACCCTCATTCCGTTGGAGGAGTTAATCGATCAATATGCGCCTAATCTGAAAGCGCTTTTGGAACGCAGGCCTGACATCAAATCATCGATTACGGCACCGGACGGGCATATTTACGGCCTGCCTTCGTGGGAAGAGAACAACCTTGGAACAAACCCTTTCTTTCACGTTATCAATAAAAAGTGGCTCGACAACCTGGGGCTGAAAATGCCGCAGACACTGGATGAATATACGGAAGCACTAGTTGCCTTTAAAACGCAGGATCCAAACGGCAACGGCAAGGCCGACGAAATTCCGTTGAGCTTTATGCACATGCAGTGGTGTATGGATATTGCTGGCATATTCGGAGCTTTCGGACTTCCGGATAATATGGAACATCGAATCGTGCGCGACGGAAAAGTGATCTTTACCGCTACGCAGCCTGAATACAAGGAAGCGTTGAAATATTTCCATGAAAAATGGTATAAGCAGGGCTTGATTGATCCTGAATCTTTCACCCAGGATGCTGCTCAGTATCTGGCTAAAGGGAAAACAACAGTCGAAACGCTCGGCTCATATATCTGGTGGGAAGTCGATGAGGTGGTCGGACCGGAGCGAAGTGAGGATTATGCTTTGCTGTCTCCGCTCAAAGGACCGAACGGGGATCAATTGATCGGTCGCGGCAACGGTGGTGGTCCAGGACGCGGCGCTTTCGTGATTACAAAAGAGAACAAGAATCCGGAAATTACGATGCGTTGGGTCGATCAGCAGTATGAACCATACATGGCTGCTCAAATCCACTGGGGGCCGCTGGATATCGTTTACGAGAAGGACGAGAATGGGAAATTGGTGAACCTGCCGCTTCCTGAGGGTACTTCAGCAGGCGAATTCCGTCAAAAAGTGGCTCCGGGCGCAGGTGGACCAGGCGTCATTACGATCGAAGACTTGGGAAAAGTAGTTGATCTGGAGCCTAGAGCCCAGCAACGCGTTAAAGACTTGGAGAAATATTACGATCCCTATATGGAAAAGGAAAACTATCCGAGTATCTTCTTTGAGCCGGAAGAACTGGACAAAATCAATAGAATTGAGCCCGAATTGATTAAGTATGTTAATACCCAACGAGGAAAATTCATTGTTGATGGCGGTGTGGATGAACAGTGGGACAGCTATGTGAAGACGCTGGAGAAAATGGGTTTGAACGAGTTGATGGAAATCTATCAAAATGGGCTGGATCGTTATAGTGCAAATCTAAATAGATAAATAATCAAACGACAGGTGGGGAGAAACTGTGCTTGATGTAATAGCCATTGGGGAACTATTGATAGACTTTACTCCGGCAGGGCGTTCGGCAGGTGGAAACGAACGCGAACAGTTTGAATGCAACCCCGGAGGGGCTCCGGCTAACGTAGCAGCTGCGCTCTCCCGTTTAGGAGTTAAAGCTGCATTAATTAGCAAGGTTGGTAAGGATCATTTCGGTTCGTTGCTGCATAGCACGTTGATTAGCTGCGGGGTGGACGTGAGCGCGATTTCATTTACGGATGAAGCCCAAACAACGCTGGCATTTGTCCATTTGGATGACAGCGGAAACCGATCCTTCAGCTTCTACCGCCAGCCGGGGGCGGATACCTTGTTGCGCTCAGAAGATGTCCCGCTCGACAAGATTGGGAACTGCCAAGTACTGCACTTTGGTTCATTGTCAATGACCCATGAGCCGGCACGTACGGCAACAAGAGCGGCAGTCGTCAAGGCTCAGCAGGTCGGGGGGCTAATTTCTTTCGATCCCAACATCCGGCTTGCATTATGGGAGAGCAAGGAGGTAGCGAAACAGAATATCCTTTGGGGGATAAAGCATGCAGATATCTTGAAGATATCTGAAGAAGAGCTTTGCTTTATTACTGGTATAACCGATGTCGAGAAAGGCTCGCTCATGTTACAGCAACAATTCGGCATCGCCTTCATTGTCGTTACGTTAGCTGAACAAGGCTGTTACTACCGATTGGCTGCTCATGGAGGTTATGTCCCGGGTTTCCAAGTGAAGGCCATCGATACGACCGGAGCCGGCGACGCTTTTCTAGGCTGCTTATTATATCAAATCCTGGAACGGAGAATTTCGCCAAATCAATTAGAAAAACAGCAAATCATCAGCATGCTGACTTTTGCCAATGCTGGCGGTGCATTAGTGACAACACGGAAAGGGGCTCTTCAGTCAATGCCAACAACAGAAGAAATTCATAAGCTGCTCGAGACAAATACACGGAACGAGGATAAGTACAAACCGGGGTTTCATTTTTCGCCTCCGTCGCATTGGATGAATGACCCGAACGGTTTAGTTTATTACGAAGGCGAATATCACCTGTTTTATCAGTATCATCCCTATAGCAACAAGTGGGGGCCGATGCACTGGGGACATGCGGTAAGCCCGGATTTAATCCATTGGGAGCACCGGCCGATCGCCTTGTTCCCGGATGAGCATGGAGCCATTTTCTCCGGGTGCTGCGTGGTGGACTGGAATAACAGCAGCGGACTGTTCGAAGGTTCGCATGGTCTGGTTGCGATCTTCACCCATGCGGACATCTGCCCGAAGACAGGGCAACCTCGCCAGCGGCAAAGCTTGGCTTACAGCCGCGATAAAGGGCGAACCTGGCACAAATACGAGGGGAACCCGGTTCTCGCCGAGGAGGATCTGGTCGACTTCCGGGATCCGAAAGTGTTCTGGCATCCGCAAAGCGAGCGGTGGGTGATGGTGCTTGTGGCGGGAGATCATGCCCGTTTTTATGGATCGAAAGACTTAATTGAATGGACGCTGACCGGCGAATTCGGTAAAGGAGAGGGATCGCATGACGGCGTGTGGGAATGCCCGGATCTCTTTGCATTGCCGGTGGGTGACAGCGGTCGCTCCAAATGGGTGCTGATCATCAGCATTGGAGATAACCCGTCCGCTCCGGAAGGATCACGCACGCAATATTTTATCGGAGAGTTTGACGGAAACACATTCATCAACGACAATTCGGCTGATCATATCATGTGGCTTGACTATGGTCGGGATAACTATGCGGGCGTGACCTGGTCGGACATGCCTGAGCAAGACGGTCGCCGCGTAATCATCGGATGGATGAGCAACTGGAAATATGCCAACGAGACGCCAACCGGAGCCTGGAGAGGCGCAATGACGTTGCCTCGGGTCTTGTCGTTGACGAGCCGCGACGAGGGTGTGGTGCTGACGCAAATGCCGGTGCGGGAAGTCGAGCAACTGCGTAAGGCTATGGTGAGCCGGGAGAACGTCACGGTGATGGCGGAAACGCCGTTTACGCTGGAGACGAGCGGCGATCTCCTGGAAATTGAAGCGGACATCGATCTCCGGTCCGGGAACGAAGTTCAGATCCGGTTGAAATCCTCCGGAGAGAGCGAAACGAGGATCGGTTACGATGCGGAGCGCGAGTGGCTATTCATGGACCGCTCGAACTCGGGTTTGACCGATTTCCATTCCTCGTTCGCTTGCGAGCTTGGGGCCAGATTGGCACCGATCAATGGAAAAATTAAGCTTCAGATCTGGCTGGATCGCAATGCGGTTGAGATCTATGCGAATGAAGGGCTCGTTGTGCTGACAGATCAGATTTTCCCCGAGGCTCCGATCGAGCGGTTGGAGGTTAGCGCAAATTCGGGGCAGGTTGTATTGAACTCATTCCATATTCATGCGCTTAAGTCCGTTCCTTTTCCTATAGGTGCCGATGAAGTGCCTTCAAGGGGGAATGACGCGTGAGCCAATGTACCGACAATCGGGGGCTAATGATGTATTGGGCTTTCGACGAAGGAGGGGGGGACAGCGCTCTGGAGAGCCTGTCCCAATCCCGGGATAATATTCAATATGTATTGAAGCAAGCGGAGTTTGCCGAACCGCGCGATCCGCAATGGAGACAGGGCGTAATGGGCAGCGGGCTCCTGTTCGACGGTTACTCGACTTATGTTGCCCATTCGTTAAAGGAGGACCATTCCGACGGGGAGCCGGCATATCTTTCAGCGCTCAGCATTGGCGTATGGGTTGCGCCCCGTTCATATGAATGGGGGGAAGGAGGGAAGCTCGCCGCAATCGTAAACCGCTACAACAGGGAGAGCAAGCAAGGATATCTGCTTGGCATGTTCCGTCACGGCTCCTGGTCCTTTCAACTTGGGCTCGAAAGCGGCGAATGGAAAGAGCTTTGGTCCCCTGACGGCTATGAATTGCCCAAAAATGAATGGTCTTACATAAGTGCGGTGTTCGATGGGAATCAGGGCGAGATGAAGCTTTATTTAAACGGCAACGAAATCGCTTCGGCTTCCTTGCCGCAAGGCTCCCGTCTGGTCGAGGCGTCGGGCACGGAGCTGCTCATCGGCAAAAACAATCATAGCAGCCGGTTGGCGCGAGCCTTCAGCCTGCATATGTTCAGCGGAATGATCGATGAGCTTAAGATCCATCATCGAGCCCTAAGCGCGGAAGAGGTAGCCGCCGCTTATCGGGAAGTGTTGGATTCAACCCACGGAGGCGTCCATCCGTCCTTAGAATACGATGAGATCAAGCTGGACCGAACGCCGTTGCTATCGGACCGACACCGGCCGCAATACCATGTCAGCCCGCCGGCCCATTGGATGAACGAACCACATGCGCCCATCTATTTTGAGGGGAAATATCATTTGTTCTATCAGCATAACCCGCTGGGCCCTTTCTTTCATCATATCCACTGGGGACATTGGGTCAGCGAAGATCTGGTGCATTGGCGCGACCTTCCCGTAGCGCTTGCGCCGGAGAAGGATGGACTTGCGCCGGACGGAATCTGGTCGGGCAGTGCGACTTATGATGCGGACGGCCTGCCGGTCTTGTTCTTTACGGCGGGAAATGACAGCGCTTCGCCGAATCAGAGTGTGGCGCTTGCCCGCGGTACTTATACTCAAGACGGAGACTCGGATCTGGTTCATTGGGTGAAGCATCCGGAGCCTTTAATTGTGCAGAAGAAGGGCATGGGCGCCTTCGGCGATTTCCGGGATCCCTTTGTTTGGAAGGACGATGACGGCTGGTATGCCCTGGTCGGATCGGGAATCGAAGGCGGCGGGGCTGCCCTGGCGTTTGCCTCACAGGATATGCTGAATTGGACGTACAAAGGTCCCTTTTATCAAGCGGATCTTCAGAAGTTTCCTTATCTTGGCCCGATCTGGGAGCTTCCCGTCTTTCTTCCTCTTGGTGCCGACAAGCAAGGGGTGGACAAACATCTTCTGCTGGTCAGCCCGGTGGGAAAGGGGGCGGATGTGGAGGTGTTCTATTGGATCGGGCAGCTCGACAAGGAAAATCTGACTTTCCTTCCCGATCAGGATGAGCCGCAATTGATCGACGTCGGCGATTTCCACTTTACCGGACCGAGCGGAATGGCGGATCCGAAAACCGGCAGAAACATTATCTTTACGATCGCCCAAGGCGACCGGACGCCCGAGCTGGAATATCAATCGGGTTGGGCCCATAACGGCGGCTTGCCGCTCAGCGTATATTTGCGGGAGGACGGACGGCTGGGAATCGAGCCGATTCAGGAATTGCAATCGCTGCGCGGGGAGAAGCGGCTGTCGCTTCGGGACAAGCCGCTCGCTGAGGCGAATGTGCGGCTCCGGGAGATTCAAGGCGACATGCTCGAGATTCAATTGGAAATCGAGCCGGACAGCGCCCGGCAATTTGGAATCAAGCTCCGGCGCACCCAGGACGGAGAAGAAGAAACGTTGCTGTATTACGATGCGAAGCAATCGCTGTTCCTGGTCGACCGGACGAAAACGACGCTGCATCTCGGGGAAAGATGCGTAGGGATCCAGGGCGGCAAGCTGGAGCTGGCGGGCGAAAATTTGAAGCTTCATCTTTATCTGGACCGTTCCATGGTCGAAGCTTATGCCAACGGTCTGAAAAGCCTGACGACCCGGGTATACCCCAGCCGCAAGGATGCTTTGGGGCTGGAGATTTGGGGAGACGGCGGCCTGACTGTAACGTCGCTGGAAGTATGGGATATGAAGCCGATCTGGCAAGAAGGGAGCGCCTGACATGAATTCAACAGAACCACAATCTTATTCCTATCAAGACCTCGTGAAGCGATTATATGATCTCGAAGCGCTGGCGATGCCACCGCAGGCTGGCGAGAAATCGGGGTGTTTCTCAAGCTTTGACCGAAGCTCTGTCTATAATGCCGAGACAGGTCTGTACGAGAACTGGGGAGCTAATGATGACGGGGGAGGTTACCTTCGTAAAGAAGAAGACAGCATTGTCGCCATGGAACTTGACGGACCCGGGGTGATCTGGAGAGTTTGGTCGGCGCTTCCCGAGGAGGGGCATATTCGGATTTTTGTGGATCATGCCGACACCCCCGTGATCGATCAGCCTTTCCGGGATTATTTTGAAAAATTTAATCAAGAAGGGCCGCCGGCCAATTTTCCGAATCTGTCGCCTACGTTATCCCGCGGCAGAAACTGCTTTATACCGATCCCTTTTCAAAAACATTGCAAGGTGCTGCTTGATAAAGGCTGGGGGGCTTACTACCACATCACGTACACCGTCTTTCCTGCCGGGGTCAGGCTGCCTTCCTTTGACGGCAGCTTCAACAAGGAGTCTGCCATTGCGCTGGCCGAAGCAGACCGGGTTTTACAGCAAAGGGGAGCCCGTTCCTTTATGAAAGAGGAGGGACTAACCGACGAAACCGTTACGGTAACCGTACCGGCAGGCGGTAAAGCGGTGCTTTTTGATAAACAAGAGGCCGGTGCGATCTCCATGATCCGGATCAGAACGGATCTTGGACGAAAGAGCGAGGAACAACAGCGGATGTTGGCCAGACAATTAACCTTATCGATGAAATGGGACAATGAGACAACGCCTTCGGTATGGGCCCCATTGGGCGATTTTTTTGGCAGCGCACCGGGGATCAAGCCGTACCGTTCTCTGCCCCTGGGGATGAATGAGCATGAAATGTACAGTTACTGGTACATGCCGTTCTCAGAGGGCGCGAGGATTGAAATTGAAAATGAGGGACGGGAAGCATGCGAGCTTCAGGCGGATATCCGGTATTCACCGCTGCCTAAGTCTCATGCAGAAAACCTTCTGCGTTTTCATGCCAAATGGCACCGGGATCAACATCTGGATCTGGATGCGGAGCGCTTCAAGGAAGAAGGAGATCGCTGGCCGGATTGGCCTCTGCTGCTGACGAAAGGCCGGGGAAGATTTTGCGGCGTTCATCTGCATGTGTACAATACCTGGGAGACACCGAATGAGGAATCCGAAACCTGGTGGTACGGGCTTTGGGATCGAAAAACAATCGACTGGTGGTGGGGAGAAGGAGACGAGAAGTTTTTCGTGGATGGCGAAACCTTTCCATCGACGTTTGGAACGGGCAGCGAGGATTATATTGGCTATGCCTGGGCGGCTGAGCCGCCTTTTCCGATGTTTGACAGTGCCTTCGCCAGCCAGCCGTTCATAGAGCTGGATGCGAACGGACATACCTCAGTCAACCGCTTTCATATTTGCGACAATATTCCCTTCATGAACTCCTTCGAGGGATTTATTGAGAAATATAAGGGGGATCAGTGGGGCCTAAAGAATCGATGTTTGTATGCCGCCACCGTTTACTGGTACCAGGAGCAGGGCACAAGTGATGCGTACATGCCGGTTTCCTTGGATGAACGATTAAGCCACTTAAACCATCAGGAGGGATGAAGATGAAGGAATTTTTCTATCGACCGGAGAATGCCTGGGTAGGGGACGTTATTCCCTATTATGAAGATGGGGAGTTTAAGTTGTTCTATCTGCACGGCTGGCGGGAAAATTACCGGGAGGGCCTAGATCACGGCTGGTATCTTGTAGGAACGAAGGATTTCGTGAATTATCGTGAAGAAGGGGCCTGCAAGATCGAAGGCGGCACCGGTCACATTCTGAAAGTAGACGGCATCTATCATATGTTCTATTGCATATTTCCACCGGGCAAGCAGCTGGTCTGTCATGCGATCAGCAGAGACTTGAAGACCTGGGAGCCCATTCCCGAGGATACCTTTGCAGCTGACGACCGCATCTATGAGCTTTCCGATTGGCGCGATCCCTTCGTGTTCTGGAATGAAGAGGAAGGCCAATATTGGATGCTGCTTTCGGCGATGGCGAAAGGGCCGACCAATCGGAAAGGGTGCACCGCGCTGCTGTCATCCAAGGATCTGAAAGCCTGGGAGTACCGCGAACCCCTGTACGCGCCAAATCTGCACGTGGGGGCTCACGAATGCCCCGATTTGTTCCGGATCGGGGATTGGTGGTATTTGATCTACTCCTCTTATACGGGAAGATTTGCAACATTTTACCGAATGAGCCGTAGCCTGAATGGCCCTTGGATTACCCCGATGGAGGATACTTTTGACGGGAGGGCCTTCTATGCGGCCAAATCCGTGGCTGACGGACAGAAACGCTACCTGTTTGGTTGGAATCCGACAAAAAACGACGATTTATTCGGGTGGAATCCACCGAAGTCCCATGGCAAGGATTACGACACTTGGGATTGGGGTGGGAATCTGATCGTGCATGAGATCGTTCAGCGTCCGGATGGCACCCTCGGCGTCAAAGTGCCGGATACGGTTGATACTGCATTTAATGAACCGATGCCCGTGCGTTTTAATCGTGTTGAGGGAGCTTGGCTCGCTGCGGATCGCAATCTCTCCTGCGAGTCCCCGTACGGCTTTGCCGGATGCACTACTCGGGAGGAATTGCCTAATCAATGCAAGATTTCCGTCAGTGTCTCATTCACCGGGCAAACGCAAGGTGTAGGGGTGATGCTGCGCACGGAAGATAAGTTGGATGAAGCCTATTACGTTACCCTGGAACCGCAGCGGGATCGCCTTACTTTCCGAGGGGCGATTATGCAGTCGGAAGAAGGGGGAAAAACATTCCCTTATGAGGTAGAACTAGAACGTCCGATTGAACTTATTCCCGACCGTCCTTACGAAATCAAAATCTTGGTGGACGGATCAATTTGCGAAATTTACGTGGATGAGAACATAGCGATGAGTGCCAGAATGTACGATATCCCTCGGGGCAAGCTTGGCTTGTTTGTCAGTCAGGGCAGTGCTCAATTCAACGATGTTAAAATCGAGACCAGAGGATAATATAGAAAAAGTCGAGCAGGTGACCTCATCGTTCCCTGCTCGACTTTTTGAATTAAATTGTCGGATTGCATTCCTAGAAAACAACTAGCTGGTTCGCCGGACCATCAATTCCGTAGGGAACACTTCTTCGACAGGTTCGATGCGCTGACCGTCAGACTCGATCGATTTGATCATCAGTTTGGCAGTGGCTTCGGCCAATTTGTTGATAGGATGCCGTATAGTCGATAAGCCTAGCAGTTCGGAGACGGTTGGCATGTCGTCGACGCCTAATAAGGCGAGCTTATCTGGAATGGAAATGTTCAAATCGTTGCATGCCCTTAAGGCCCCGATGGCGGATATGTCATTCAAGCAAAACAACGCTTGAGGCAGCTGGTTGTTTTGGGCCAGGTTCACTACAGTATCGTATCCGAATGTTTCCGTCATATCTCCTGTGATAACCGTCGTTAGTTTGCCGTTCTGCTGCAAAGCCTCGCTGGCTCCGTTCAGCCGATCATCGAATCCGGGAACGTGACCGTGCGGATAAGTCAATATGACCAAATTTTGATAGCCGCGGGATAATAAGTGATTCACACCGGTCTGACCGCTTAGATAGTCGTCGACGCGTAGCATGTGAGCACCGTAAGATAAATTGTGGCGTCCTATTGTAATAACCGGTACGTTAAGGTTCATTAACCTAGGCATAAATTTTTCCGTATCCATGGTCGCTTTGACGATAATTCCATCGACCATTTGGATATTCATGAAGATTTCTTCAAAGTCCAGCAAGATAATCTTATATCCCAATGCTTTTAATTGTTGTTTGATGACTTGTGCAAAATGCAGGAAGTATAAGTCTTCAAAATAACCGTCGTCCGTACTGTCTGATAAAACGAGTCCAATTGTGTGCATTCTGCCCGTGATGAGACTTTTGGCAACAGGGTTCACTTGGTAACCTAGCTTGGTTATCGAAAGATTGATTTTTTCTTTTGTCTCCGAGCCCATTTTCTGAAAATTTCCGTTCAGGAAATGGGAAACCGTTGCGGGAGAAACTCCTGCATCTTTTGCGACTTGAACTAAAGTAACCCTTTTGTTAGCCATTTCTATACCTCTACTTATATTATTGCGAATTTATCGTCGGTTAGCGCGGACGTCTTTCTAGAACACCTGGTAGTGCAGGAAACGTTTGATGCGGTTCGGTTTGATACCAATAGCAAACGGAACTCACGTCGTCACTTCTTTCAAATAAGGCCTTTCCGTCATGTCCGATCTGTTGGACAGTGACACGTAAATCCTCTTCAAACAAAATGGGGTCAAGAAAATGCCAACGATAGAAGCCGCGCATCGGGCAAGCAGCTCCATCGTATACATGGGATCTAGTATTGTCCGTTACCTGGAAGTGCGGGAAACCCATAAAGGGAGTGGAGTAGGTTTGTTCATGCACCGGGTTACCGTTATCGTATTTCACGAAACCCCATGCACCACCAAAGTAATCCTCCGCACCAGTCCCGCAGATGGTAGGCCATTGTTGGTCGCCGTCGAGATAAAATTTCACTTCCCCTTCACCATACCAGTAACGCGATAAGGAAGTCCAGGCCATGTAGGTGCCGATATACTTTCCTCTTCCTTTAATTCCATCAATAATTGTATAATCCTGCCCGAGCTGGGTTGGATTTTCTCTCCGGAATTGGGCATGGAAATATTCCGTATCCTCAGGAAGTTCGTCGACAAGCATATAATCAAACTGGTAGAAAAACGCCTCAATCTCTTGGGGATGTTCATTCGTTATAGTTACTCTGGCGGCTTTTTTGAAAGGCATCGCAAAGTAACTGTTCATGCCACCAACCGGATTCACGACAATCGGCAAAGAATTGACGATAGCTCTGGCGCCGAAGCCGTTGCAAAAGAAATCGCCCAGCGGGACTTCCACAGAGGGGCTTTCTTCATTATCCCAATACATCCGCAATACCAAGTCACGCAATACAAACCAACCAGTCTCGGTTTGGTCCGTCACGGTCATCCAGATGTGCTGAATGATACCAGTGCCTTCGATGTCGACGAGTGTGGCGGTTTCGCCTTGGGCTAACGAGATAAAAGCGTTGCCTTTTCGAGCAACCCCAAGCGGGCCGGCTGCTTTTCCTCCTTCACCTTTTAAGCCATGCGGATTTTCCGCTGTAATTGCTCTGCTTTTTCCTTTCATTCTACCAAAAAGTTGATTCATCGATTGCATGGTTTATCTCTCCTTATCCTTTATCCTTTAACCGCACCGTCGGAAACGCCAGCCATCACGTATTTATTCAATAACAAGTAGGTGACGATGATCGGGATGATACTGATGCAGATGGCCGCAAACGTCTGTCCCCAATCCGTTGCTCCGAATGCACCGATGAACTCTTGAAGACCGACGGCAATGGTTTTATATTGTTTGTCGTTCGTAAACGTGTTTGAAAATATGAAATCGTTCCAAATGAAAATGAAATTGATGGAAGCGACCGTGATTGTAGTGTTGATGGTCAGTGGAGATATGACTTTATAGAAGACCTGATAAATGTTACATCCATCGATGACGGCAGCTTCAATCAATTCATTGGGGACATATCGGTAAAAGCTGGTGAAAATCAAAATCGATAGAGGCAAGGCAAATCCGACTTGGGGAAGGATCAGTGCCAGATATGAGTTCAGCAGCCCAGATTCTTTGTACATAATAAAAAGCGGGATTAGGGTAACTTGAATCGGAATCATAATTCCGATCGTAAAGAAGAGCAGCAGCTTTGAATTCAGCCTTGACTGCATTTTGACGAGAGCAAAGCCAGCAGTAGCACTTAAGAAGACGATGAGCAGCAGGCAACTGAACGTAACGATGGCCGTGTTTTTGATATAGAGCAGCAGGCTGCTATCTCGGAATACAGTGGCATAGTTGTCGAATGACCATAATGTCGGAAACGAAAACGGTTTTGTCGTTAATTCGATGCTCGATTTGAAGCTGGACAACATCAGCCAGACAACCGGGTAGATTTGGACGACTAGGATTGCGATAACGATAAAGTACAATAGGAAGGATAAAGCTTTTTTTCTGGATAGCATGTTATGCTTCTCCTTTCCTGGAATTGAATATAGCTCGAATAATGAGTACAGCCAGTAGACTTTCGATGACGATAAATACGGCGATCGCACTTCCGTAGCCATATTGAATACTAGTGAACGCTTTTTTGTACATATAAGTCGTAACCAACTCAGTTGTTGAACCTTGTACGCCAATGATATAAGGGATATCGAAACCTCTTAGCGCCCCGGTGGTGCACATGATGAGGGCCAAACTGAGCACGTGCTTGATACTCGGTAATTTAATATGACGGATCAACTGCCATCCGTTTACGCCGTCGATTTTTGCGGCTTCCTCTACTTCTTTAGGGATCGCGATCAGGGCCGCGTAGAAAATGACCATGTACATCCCGGTAAAACGCCATCCTTCGGGAATGGAGACTGCGATCAATGCGGTGTGCGGATCCGATAACCACGCGCTTTGCAAATGTCCTAATCCGATCCATTCTAGAAACATGTTGAGTAGGCCTAGTGGCTGTAGTGAATAAAAGTTACGAAACATCTGAGCGATGGCAACCGTGACCACAACTGCCGGCAAGTAATACAAAGTTCTAAATAGGCTGGCTCCTTTTTTGACGTACGAGAGTAATAGGGCAAAAAACAGCCCGATAAATACCTGCATGAGTACGACGATCACAACATACACCAAGTTATTTTTAACGGCATTCCAGAAATAGGGATCTTGGAACATTTTAATATAGTTGCCTAATCCGATATAACTCGCGTCCTTGATTCCGTTCCAATCCTGAAAACCATAATTCAGTGATTGAATGATCGGAACAAATACAGTTACTAAATAAAACAGCAAAGCAGGCGTGATGAAAATTAGCCATGCCTTCTTGTCCTTGAGCACATTCATGTGAATCTCCCCATTTGTTTTTATTGAGAGGTATCCACCCGAGACAATATTGGCCCGGGTGGATGACAGTATGTTTCGAGCAACGATTAGTTGCTAGCGTTTTGGGCAATGGCGTCGTCAATCTGTTTGGCAAAGTCTTCCGGCGAAATTGTCCCCATTGCCAGCTTGATGATCAAATCACTCATGACAGAGTTGGTATCGGCATCCAACAAGGTATCCCATGGTTTGGCGAACTCTGAACCGTAATTATCCATATCCTTTTTGATTCGTAGGAATAGTTCGGAGTACTTGGACTCATCTTCAATCGTGAATTTAAGCGGAGACATCTGCTGCTTGGCTACGTAGACATCGCTATAGTTGTTTAAGACGTAACTAAGGAAGTCCTTGGTTGTTTCGTCGAAATTGTTGGTCGTGGCGGCGAGTCCGATCCCGCTGTTTCCGAAAAATTCGTTATTCAGTGTTTTGGCATTGTTGATGGTCGGTAGATAGAAATAATCCACTTGGCCCTTGAGTTGCTCCGGTAAATTTTCGTCTACGAAGGCTGGTATTTCCCAAGTACCCATACGATACATGGCGGCTTCGCCGTTAAGGAACATATTCTTGGCTGTCGTATAATCTGTCGAGGCGAATCCTTTCTGGAAGTATTGCCCGATATCGGATACGAAATTCGCGGTTTGCATGCCGACGTCGTCGGCCATTTTGGCTCTACCTTGACTCAGATTTCGTGCAAATTCATTTCCTGTGGTACGGAAAGGGATCATAGCTGCGTAACGCAGTACAGGCCAGACGTCAACACCATCTACCGCAATCGGAGTAATGCCCTTGTCCTTCAGCGCCTTGCTGATGGTAAGCATGTCATCGATCGTTTTCGGAACCGTTAGATTATTTTCCTCAAATATTTTCTTGTTGTACCAAGTCATTTCCAGATGGTACTCCAAAGGGAGAAGGTACAGGCTACCATCGGGCAGCTCCTGGTATTTCAGTGCTGGTTCGTAGAACTGATCATACAAACCTTGCTCTTCCAGGAATTGCTTCATGTCAACGAGCATTCCGGCATCCGCCAGTTCCTGGGCGTACGGATCGGCGTCCGTATCGATAAAATCAGGAAGTTCTCCAGAAGCAACTAGCGTTCTTAATTTGGTTAGGTAGGAAGGTCTGTCAGCGGTCACTTGTATATCCAGTTTGAATTCGGGATGATCCTCCGAATAGCGATCCGCCAGTTCTCGAACCGTTTGTATGATTGCTCCGTTTTCCGGGCGGGCCGTTAACCATGTAATCGTTTTATCCCCGTTAGTTCCAGCACTATTGTTTTCCGAGCCGCCGCAACCTGCGAGAGCGGTTGCAACTAATGAAAAGATTGCGATAAGCGAGAGAACCGTTGTTATTTTTCTCTTTTTTGTCGTCATGTGAATACCCCTTCATTTTTTATTTTTTCAATTAAAGTCTCTTTTAAGGAAACTTTAATTGAATGAAACAGGTTAACGCAGTGATGCTGTCTTGAGCTTGACCTTACTAACTTTAACGGAGCCCTCGTTAGCAAAAAAACCGAGGTGGCCAGTTTTGAAGTTATAGACACGCGTGGTCATCGCGATCTTGTCGTTTACATACAGACATAAGATATCATCTTCCAAAATCACTTTTACCGTGATCATGTTCTGTTCAGAGAAAGAGAACGGTCTTTCCAGCTCGATCATCTGAGGTTTGTCACCAGCGATTTGCCATTGAAAGAATCCGGGTTCGGTTCTTGGCCACATGTCAAAAGCGATACGGTTGTGAAATGGATCGAATTTAATGAAATAACCCTTATCAAGATCTTTGTCGGTTCGCAGCGCAATTCCGAAGTCTTTTATGTCTTTCCAGTCGGTAAACGCTGCTTCGACTAGAACCTGGGAAGGCACTTCATTAAATACACGGTAAGCCAATCCATCGGGAGACTCCAGTTCGAATCCGCTTTCATCGTTGTGTCGGCAATTTTTCTCTGATTCTGGAATGACGTCTGCTTCCGTATTAAAATGCTTATAAACCGATTGAGGCATCCGAACAAGCAGATCGCCGTCATTATTTTGATAAATCTCATGCACAACAAGTGTTCCAGCCCATTCCCAATCCCCAAAATCACTTGCTCCCTGCTTGGAAGGAACCCATCCGAAAGCATATCTTTGCTGGCCATCCGTGGCCGTCTTCGCGGCGTAAAAGCCTCTGCCGTCAAAGGTGTCAATAATCGGTGAAGAGTATACGCCCTCGATAGTTTTGCTTTTTTTGTAATGTGTCACAAACTTTTCGCTAAACGTCGAGTAGACCAAGTAGTGCCAGTCTCCCATTTTGAAATAATCCGGGCATTCCATGGTGATGTATTTGTCCGGACTGTAAAATGGCTCCCGATAACGCCAGTTTTCAAGATCATCGGATGTAAGAAGGGCTACGCAGCCGCCTCTTCTTTCAGAGGAATTCATTTGTCTTGAGGTGACGAGCATCCAGTACTCTTGCCGTTCTTCGTTGAAAAACACAAACGGATCACGCCAATCGAATGGCTCATAGATGATTCCATCGCCATAAAGCTTGAAATCTTCATCTTTCGTCCAATGGATTCCATCGGTACCGGTAGCCTTCAATACGACTTGTAAAGGCTTTCCATCAACGCAAAATTCAGGGTTGGGATTATGACCGGTGTAGAAAAGATGATAGTTACCGTTTCGATCCTTGATCACTGAACCGGTATATGCGTTACGATCCGGCTCGGTTTCGCTACCGTTTGGCAAAGATACGCCATGATCTTCAAAATCCAAGCCGTTCTTGGTGGTGATCAGATTCCAGCTCGTATGATTCCCGTAATCTCCACCAACTCGTTGATCATGGAGATAGTAGAGCTTGTACTCTCCATTGTCATAGAATGGGATCACGTCGCCGACCCATCCGTCTTGCGGTTTGTAAAATACTTTTTTCATTTTGTCATCTCCATCTAGTAAAACGTTTTACAAACATATATTAACACGGATTTTATTGTTGTCAACGTTTACAAAACCTTTGTTTAATTATGATCATATAAAAATATTACCAATTATTAAAAATGGAATAGTAAAACGTTTGCCAAAGTTGTAGAATGATATTCGATAACATTTACAATTCAGGAGGAACAAACATGAGGGTTGGTGCGATTGAAGCAGGAGGCACAAAATTCATATGCGGGATTGGCAATGAGAAAGGTGAAGTTCTGGACCGGATCAGTTTTCCAACGGATTTACCCGAACCGACACTTGAGCAGGCTGTGGCTTACTTTAGAGACAAAGACATTGAGGCAATTGGAGTCGGCTCCTTCGGACCGCTTGATCTGGATCGTTCCAGCGTCACATATGGGCAAGTTACCACGACGCCCAAGCCGGGATGGACGGGGTTTGACTTCGTAGGGTATTTGAAACAAAATTTCCCTGTTCCGATCGGTTTCGATACCGACGTGAATGCTGCGGTGTTCGGTGAGGTAAAGTGGGGAGCTGCCAATGGATTGGATAGCTGTGTTTACTATACGATTGGGACAGGTGTTGGTGTAGGTGTTTACGCGGAAGGCAATCTGGTTCATGGTCTGGTCCATCCAGAAGGTGGACATGTATTGACCCGGCGGCATCCGAAGGACGATTTTAAAGGGACGTGTCCATTTCATGGCGACTGCCTGGAGGGCATGTCCAGCGGACCGGCGATCGAAAAACGCTGGGGAGTGAAAGGAAACGAATTGCCAGACGATCATGAAGCATGGGATATGGAAGCTTACTATCTGGCGCAGGCCCTTTCGGGGGTGATTGTGCTGTTATCGCCGAAAAAAGTGATTCTTGGCGGTGGGGTTATGCATCAGAAGCAGTTGTTCCCGCTGATCCGCAAGCAAGTCCTACAGAACTTGAACGGATACGTTGCATCCCCGGCGATTCTTGATGATATGGACAATTATATTGTACCACCGGGTCTTGGCGACAACGCCGGATTGTCCGGCGCGCTGGCGCTGGGAATCGAGGCTGCCAGCTTGGCGATATGAGTTCAAGGCATGGCAGGGTCCATGGAAGGGGAGGAAAATGATGTTCAATGTGCTTGTAGCTGATGACGAGCCGCGGCATCGCCGCGGCATTGCCGACATGATCAAGACGCTTCGGCCGGACTACCGTATCTTTATGGCCAAGGATGGGGAGGAGGCCTTGCGCATCGCTCTGGATAACCGGATTGATATGATATTTACGGATATTCGCATGCCTAATATGGACGGTCTGACGATGATCGAGCATTTAAAAACAAGAAGCGAGTCAATGAAAATTGTCATTTTGAGCGTGTACGGACATTTCGACTATGCCAGACAAGCCCTTAAGCTCGGCGCGTTCGATTACCTGCTCAAACCGCTGGAGCTCAAAGATATGGCGGAAATGCTGGACAAGCTGGACGCCGCCATCGAGCAAGAGAGGATGCTTCTTCAGGATAGAGTGAGCCTGAAGGAGCAGCTGAGCTCGGTCATCCCCGTCTACGAACAGCATCTGCTAAGCCGCTGGTTGTGGTCGATGGCGAATGAAGACGAGCTGCTGGAAATTGAACGATTGGTCCCGCAGGGACAAGTTGGATTTGTATGGATCTCCAGGTTTTCCAAATCCGAGGTCGAACAGATGTATTTTTCCGAGGAGTTCGCCGAAGTCAAAACCAGCTTCAAAAGCTGGATGCACCAGGTCACCGAGCCGATCGGCCCGACCATTTCATTTTACTTGGAAGGGGACGAGCATATGCTCGTTTCCGTTATCACTCCCATCCATTCCTTAGAATGGCTGATGAAAAAGGAAATTGAACGGTTAACTCAATTTATCGAGCAGCTTCGGATGGAATTCGGGCTTACCATATCCATTGGTGTAGGGGAAGGGGTTAACGATCTGCAACGCGAAGCTCCCCGTTCCTTCAAGCAAGCTTTGAATGCGCTGGACTTTACGTTTTATTGCGGGAACGGGAAACTTGTCGTTAGAAGTGAAATCGCTTACAATCCGCTGAAAACCTTTTTGCCTTGGGGGCCGGACGATTTCGGCATCGCGGCCGCGGTGGCGGGCGGGGATCGGGGCAAGGCGCTGGAGGCGTTGGAATTGTTGGTGGGCCGCCTTTTGGAAGGCGGCTATCCTTCTCCGGCCCAGTTCAAGCGCAGCATGTTGTATGTGCTGGTCAACCTGGTTAAGGCAAATGAAGCGTCATTGCGGAGGGAGGAAGCGGGCAATATCGTTTCCGAGATGGAATTTCGGATTCCGGCTTGTTCCACGCTGGATGAACTCCAGTCGAAAGCGGCCGATTATATGGACCGGATCATCGACGGGATCGAGAACCGGAAAAACCATAAAAACGAGCGGATTATCGAGCTGTGCCGGACTTATCTGGCGGAACATTACATGGAGGATCTCTCGCTCGAAACGGTAGCGCGGCGGTTCTTTTTCAGTCCGGCCTATTTCAGCAGTCTCTTTAAATCGCACACGTCCATGACGTTTACCGAGTATTTGCTTCAGATCAGAATGGACAAAGCCAAGGAAATGCTGAAGGACGGGACCCGGAAAATTTCGGAGATCGCCCTCAGCGTGGGCTTCAAGGATGCAGGATACTTTACCCGGATCTTCAAGCGTGAAACCGGCTTATCACCGGAGGAATTCCGCAAGAAAGACCTGCTATAGGTGACGCCATGAGACTTAAAAACAAACTGATTGTATCCTACATCGTGCTGATCACGCTGCCCCTCGCCACGTTGGGAACTGGATCCTATTATGCAAGCAAAAATATGATGCTCAAGCTTGCTCGGGATAACGTGACGGAAATCGTGCAAAAAAACAACCAGATCATCGACGAACGGCTGAAAATCATCGAGGACGACAGTCTTTCCCTGATGGTGGAATGCGAATTGTTTCAAATTTTCAACCGCCCCGCCCCGGTCGAAAGTGAACTGCTAGCGACAAATAAACGGGTTACGGAAATTTTGAGCCGCTATTTTTCGCAATCCAGGGATCTGTATTCGATAGAGCTTGTGACCCGGCCTTTTGTTTACGGCAGCAAGGCGCGAAATACGTATCCGCCCGATCATTTTTACGATTCCGAGTTGTACAGGCGGGCGGCCGAGCAAAAAGGGAGGATCGACTGGGTGCCGACCTACGAATACAGTCGAATGCACCAATTGCCGGATCTGGCCGGCGCCGACATCGAATACCGCTATTTATTTTCCGCCGTCCGGCAGATGAATCCATCCTGCGTTCGTAATGATGCGATCGTGCGGGCCGGGGAAGGGACGGAGAAGCCGATTCTCGTGATGAATTTTCGGGACGATGTCTATGCCGACATTTTCAGGGACAGCGTTCCGATCGAAGGCGCGGTATTTGTGGTGGCCAGCGACGACGGCACGATCATTTCTCATACGAAAACGGAACTCGTCGGACGCAAGCTGTCCATTCCCTGGCTGGCCGACCTGCAAAGCCGCGGCGCCGGGGCTTCCTACGTTACGGTGGACGGAAAACGTATGATCGCCTGTTACGCGGTATCCGGGATCACGGGATGGACCTCAGCCGTGCTGATTCCACCCAGTGCGCTAACGAAGGACATTGGACAAACGATCACCTTTTTCATTATAACGCTGGGCGCATCGCTGCTGCTGTTATCGCTGTTGTTTGCCTATTTGATTTCCATGCGGATTTCCTCGCCGTTAAGCAAGCTGCTGCTTGCGATCAAACGGGTAGGGGGCGGCGACTTCAACGCCAAAATCAAGGTGGAAGGGAAAGACGAGCTGGGGCATGTGTTGATGAAGTTCAACAGCATGAACGAGAAAGTGAAGCAGCTGATCGAAGAAAATTATGTAGTCAAGCTAAGGGAGCGCGAAACGGAAATCATGGTGCTTAACATTCAACTTAACCCCCATTTTCTGTACAATACGCTGAATATTATCAACTGGACGGTCATTTACGGGGAGAAGGAACAGGTCAGCAAAATGCTGGTCAGTTTGTCGCGCATGCTGCATTACACAACGGACAACCGCAAGGATTCGATGCCGCTTTCTGCGGACATCGGCTGGCTGAGGGATTATATCGTCATCATGTCCAACCGTTACGAATACCGTTTCCGGGTTGACTTCGACATCGAGCCGGAACTGATGGAAGCCAGCGTACCGAAGCTGTTCCTGCAACCACTGGTGGAAAATGCGATCATTCACGGATTCGGAGATATGGAGAGCGGCGGACTGATTACGATCTACGGGCGTCGGCAGGAGGAAGATATCGAGTTCTACGTGGAGGACAACGGCCGCGGGATCACGCCGGAGCGCCTCGAGGAGGTGCTGGCTGAAAACTCCTCCAACATCGGGATCAGAAACGTCGATAAGCGGGTCAAGCTGCTTTACGGCAGCCGTTACGGCATCAGCATCGAATCCGTTCCGGATCTGGGGACGCGGGTAAAGCTGGTTATCCCGTACCGAAATCCTTAAAGAGGATGCTTAAAAAGTCGTCTTCCCATGACGAAGTAGTTTCAGGGAGCGGAATCGACGTCGAATCTTGAATTCAGCCGGGCCTTCCGGTGCTCACGTACCCAATACGTACGCTGCGCTCCTCAGTCCCTAGCTTCATCCAACCTTCTCGGTCCTGGAAACCCGACTTTTTGAACTTGCACTTAAAGAAAACGGATTGATCGAAAAATCGTACAGGAAACGAAAAAACGTCCTATAGGCTTCCGGGAGCGGCGATTCTACAATAAATACAAGCGACTGCAGCGCTTACATTTCTAGGCGGGGGGATCAGCATATGAGAGCACAATCCGGCAAATTAAAAGCGATGTTTATTTTCCTAACGATCATGGCGCTATTTGTAACCGCTTGCGGAACGGGGGGCGCAGGCTCGCAAACGAACGCGGGCCAAAATGGAGGAGATAACGCCGGGACGAACGGCGAAGAAAAAGTAACGCTAAAATTCACGTTCTGGGGCAGCCCGGAGGAAAAGAAAGCGGTCGAATCTGCCATCAAAGCCTTCGAGCAGAAAAATCCGAACATCACCATCAACCCGGTACACATTCCGGGCACGGATTTTCTGCAGAAGCTGAATGCCATGATCGCCGGCAACGAAGCGCCGGACATCAGCTATTCGGCCGCCTGGAAATTGAAAATGGGCGAGGAAGGGCTGATCCACAACTTCTTCGATTTAATGAAAGATGATCCGAGCATCAAGAAAGAGGATTACCTGGAGTATGCCTGGTGGAACTGGGACAAGGATAAAAGCGCGGGTCCGTATCAGGCCTCCGTTGTCCCATCCCTGATGTACAACGCGGATATGTTCAAGGAAGCGGGAGTGGAACTTCCGCCAACCAAAGCGGAAGAAGCGTGGACGTGGGATGAGTTTGTGGACGCTGCCAAGAAGCTGACGCTAGACCGGAATGGGAAGCATCCGGACGATCCAGGCTTCGATCCGAAGAACATCAAGCAATACGGCGTTAAACTGAGCCTCGGTTGGTCGTCTTATATGCCGATGGTTCTCTCAAACGGTGGGGATTATCTGACGGCGGACGGCAAGGAATTCGGGCTGTCCAAACCGGAAGCGACCGAAGCTCTGCAAAGAATAGCCGATTTGATTAACGTGCACCACGTCTCGCCATCACCGGTCCAGGCCAGCAGCATTCCCGCTCCGGCGACCGCGCTGCAGTCCAAAAAAGTGGCGATGATCATCGACGGCAGCTGGAACCACCTTGATTTGAGCAAAACCAACATGGACTGGGGCGTTGGCGTACTTCCGGTCATCAAGGACTACAAAACGTTTTTCCTCGGCGGTTCCCTGATCATTTTCAAAAGCTCGCAGCACCCGAAGGAAGCGTGGGAGTTCTCCAAATTCCTCACCGATCCTCAGAACGTGCTCGATTTGCACCAAGGTTTATGGATGCCGCAGCTCAATAAATGGTACGAGGATCCGGAATTGATCAACAAGTGGGCTAATGAGGAGCTCCCCGGAAGACCGGCCGGCTTCCAGGATGCCGTGATGCGCTCCACCTATGAACATGCGGAGCCGTCGCCGGAAAACAACGTCAAAAACTTCGTCGAAATCGACGCTGCGGTAGCCGCGGCTTTGGATCAGGTGTGGCTCGGCGAGAAAACGGCGGAAGCAGCCATGAAAGAAGTGGAAACCAAAGTGAAGCCGCTGGTACAGGGCACCTATTTGAAATAACGAGCGTATGTCCGGAGGCGGTGCCGCGTCCCCATGAAGCGGCGCCGTCCCTCGGCAGCGTTTCGATGGAGGGGGACTTGCTTATGGAAGCCATCTCTTCCCATACCGGGAACCGTATGCGAAAGAAACGCCGCACACAAAGAGAGCTTTACGGTTGGTTGTTTGCTCTGCCGGCAATTTTGGGCTTGCTGATCTTCACGCTCGGCCCGATGATGTACAGCCTGTACATGAGTTTTACCGACTATACCGGATCGAATTCACCGACCTTTACGGGTCTCGACAATTATAGACGATTGTTCAGCGGCGAGGACCAATATTTTTACAAGTCGCTGGCCGTTACTTTCTATTTCGTGATCCTTAGTGTGCCAACCGGCATCGTTTATTCCTTCCTGCTGGCGATTCTCTTGAATCAGAATGTGAAAGGGAAGTCACTCTTCCGCACCATCTTCTATCTGCCGTCGATCGTACCGATCATCGCGATCTCGTTTATTTGGCTGTGGCTGCTCAATCCCGATCTCGGTCTTGCCAACGAGCTGCTTCGCTCCCTGGGCCTTCCGGGAAGCCAATGGATTTTCGGTGAGAAATCGGTCGTTCCTTCTCTGGCTTTAATGAATCTGTGGACGACGGGCGGAACGATGATTATTTTTCTGGCGGGTCTGCAGGATATTCCCCGGTCGCTGTACGAAGCGATTGAGATGGACGGCGGATCAAGGCTCGCGAAACTGCGGCATATTACGATTCCGATGATGACGCCGACAATCTTCTTCAACCTGATCATGGGCATCATCAACGGCTTTCAGGTGTTCTCGCAAGCTTATGTTATGACGAATGGCGGACCCAATAACGCCAGCTTATTTTACGTGTTTTATTTGTACCGGGAAGCCTTCCAGTTTTCGCGGATGGGGAGCGCCAGCGCGATTGCCTGGGTGCTGTTCCTGATCATTATGGTGTTGACGTACGTCGTGTTCAGGACATCGAATAAATGGGTTTATTATGAGGGGGATGGTGCGCGATGAGAGCCAAGGCTTGGTTTGAAAAAGGCCTGATCTACCTGGTGCTTGCGGCCGGGGGGATTTTTAGCCTGCTGCCGCTGGTGTGGCTTGTCCGCAGTTCGCTGATGAATATGGGGCAAATTTTCGAGCTGCCGCCGGTGTGGATTCCTAACCCCGTTCAATTTTCCAATTATAGTGAGGCGCTGACCATCCTGCCTTTTGGCCGGTATTTCGTGAACACTGCGATCATCGTTGTCTTTTCGGTGCTGGGCGTCATCGTAACCAGCTCGATCAGCGCCTACAGCTTCGCGCGGATGAACTGGAGAGGCAGGAATCTGGTGTTCAGCCTTCTTCTGTCTAGTATGATGCTGCCGTACGCGGTGACCCTGATCCCGACGTTTATCGGCTGGAGCAAAGTGGGGTTAACCAATTCCTTCATCCCGCTGATCGCGCCGGCCTGGTTTGGGGGAGGCGCGTTCAACATCTTCCTGCTGCGCCAGTTTTATCTCAGCATCCCCCGGGATCTGGATGAGGCGGCTTACGTGGACGGCGCCGGCCATTGGCGGATCTTCCGGTCGATCATCCTGCCGCTGACCAAACCCGCGCTGATCGTTGTCGGTTTGTTTTCCTTTTTGGCCGCGTGGAACGATTTTCTCGGACCGCTCGTTTATTTGAACGACGAAACCAAATATACGCTGGCCCTTGGTTTGCAGCAGTTCAAAGGCATGTATTCGGCCGAATGGCATTTGATGATGGCGGCGGCCACCGTGGTCCTGCTTCCGGCCATTATCGTATTTTTTATCGGACAGCGTTATTTTATCGAAGGCATTACGTTAACAGGGATTAAGGCTTGATTTGGAATTCGAGGGAGGAGCAGAGTTAGCATGGACCAGTTATATTTGCGTAAGGAAGGAACGTCCCGGCGGCAATCGAGCTGGGATACGACTGGAGGCAATCGGGATTTCATTGCGATTGGAGCCGGGCAAACGGCGGCGATTGCGGAAATCGCCGGCTCGGGCGTGATCCAGCATATCTGGATGACCATCGCGGCCAGTAACAAATACGCGTTCCGCAAAGTGTTGATCCGCATGTTTTGGGATGACGAACGGGAACCCAGCGTGGACTCACCGGTCGGCGACTTTTTCGGCGTCGGGCATGGCGTGGCCAGCCACTATGTCTCCATGCCGCTCAACATGATTACGACCCAGGGCGTGATCGATGACAAGGCCGCCATGAACTGTTTTTTCGAAATGCCGTTCCGCCAAGGGGCCCGGATCGAAATCGTCAATGAATGCGAAGACGAAATCGTGTTGTACTATTATGTGGATTATGTGGAAAAAGCGGTGCCGGACGACAGCTTCTACTTCCACGCCTCATGGCGCAGGGAGAATCCGACGAAGGGGTTGGTGGACCTGTCCGCGCTGAAAGCGGAACATGATCAGCAGGATAAGGCGAATTATTCCGACCAGAAAGTATATGAGCTGAAAAATCTGACCGGCGACGACAATTACGTGCTGCTCGATGCGGTGGGCGAAGGCCATTATGTGGGCTGCAACTTAAGCATCGACCACCTGAATCCGATGCCGGGTTTCAGTTGGCCGGGGGAGGGGGACGACATGTTCTTCATCGACGGCGAAACATGGCCGCCCCGGCTGCACGGGACGGGGACGGAGGATTATTTCTGCGCAGCCTGGGGGTATCCAGCGGGGAAATATGATGCGCCCTACCACGGCTTGTCGCTGTACGCCCCGATCCGGGAAAACGGCGATGCCTGGAAAGAGAGCAATACCATCTCGTTCAATGATTATTCCGGGAAAATGACGCAATACCGCTTTCATATCGTCGACCCCATCATTTTCCGCAACTCGCTGCGCTTCAGCATTGAGCACGGGCACGGAAACGCCCAATCGAACGACTATTCGTCGGTCGCCTACTGGTATCAGCGCGAGCCGCACAAGGCTTTTCCGCAGATGCTGCCCGTCTCGTTGCGCTTGCCGATTCCGGAGAAGGTAAGTGCACGGATGTTCTACCGGACGTTCTAGTATAGATTTTTGCTCCTCCGTTCCGATTGTTTTCGCTAGGTTCCCAGATTGAGACGAAATTTCTGCGCTTGCTCCGCCAATGAGTGAAGCGTTGCAGGATTACGGCGTCAATACGGAGGGACTTCGGTTCTCCAAGGAGGTTCATACCACGCTCGCGTTTGTCCACCTGGCCGGGAACGGGGAGCGCTCCTTCAGCTTCTGCCGCAATCCCGGGTGTTTCATTTCGGTTCGCTATCCATGACGGCGGAACCGGCGAAAACCACCACGCTCAAAGCCTTGAAGCACGCCAAAAGCAACGGGTTGCTGATCACGTTCGATCCCAATCTCCGGGAATCGTTGTGGAATTCGCTGGCGGACGCCAAGGAGGCGATCAACGAGGGGCTGGCTTATGCGGATATTCTGAAGGTATCCCGGGAGGAGCTGGTGTTTCTGACCGGCAAGGAAGACCCTGGCGAAGGCACCCTGCAACTGATTCGGGCGTTCGATATTCCCTTGATCTTCGTGACGCTGGGGGAACGGGGATGTTTTACCGCTACATGCATGCGGTTGGCACGGTGCCAGCCTACTCGGTTCACATGGTCGATTCGACTGGAGCGGGCGATGCCTTTTTCGGCGCGGCAATCGGCAAAATCCTGGAAATCCCCGGCGGCTTTAAAGGGATGACCGTTGACGACGTCGCCGAATGCGCCCGGTTCGCCAACGCGGCAGGCGCGCTGGCCGCGACCCAAAAAGGAGGAATCCCTGCATTGCCGGATAGAGCCAGGATCGAACGCTTTTTTCGGGAATTAAAGTAATGGAATGCCTTGAGCAGAGCCTCTGCCATTCACTCTTAGCTCATATGAAGAAAAGCTCTTGCCTCTCCTATTAGGAGATCAAGAGCCTTTTCTGTTTCTGTCATATGAAATGTCGGGGACTTCATTTCATTAACGTCTATCCTTTTCCGACTCCTGTAATGGTATATTTTGATAAGGTAACGGGATACTAAGTGTAACTTGAAAAAGACAACTTTTTCATACCCTTACACCATGAAGGAAGTGGAATAGAGGTGTTGTTTCGCAGAAAGTTCAAGTCCAGAAAAAACAACAACAAAGCGTCCAAAACGCATAAAGCACAACAGACGGATGCACAGGACCCACAACCGCTTCACCCTGACTTGAACCAAAACCTGGACGTGCTGCAATTGCTGTATAAAGACTGCTCTGATGTGGTTTTTCGCTCTTTTTCAATTGCTGGTCATATACAGGCCCAATTAATTTACATAAAAGGTCTATCCAATGTTGAAGAGATGGATAGCCACGTGTTAACACCGCTTATGAAAAAAGCGGAACGGAAATCGGTTCATCCACAAACGTTGATTGAGCAGAGGCTGTCCGTGGCGGAGGTTACAAAGATTGCGACTTTTAATGCCTGTATCGAACAGTTATCGGTCGGGAATCCAATTTTGTTATTGGAGGGTCATGGGCAGGGGTTTGCCCTGGGATTGGCTAAATGGGAGAAGCGATCCATCGAAGAGCCTACAGGTGAACTGGTTGTCAGAGGGCCGCGTGAAGGGTTTACGGAAGCCATGGAGGTCAATACCTCTATGCTGCGAAGAAAGATTAGAAGCCCTCAATTAAAGATGAAATCGTTGAAATTGGGCCGTTACACGCAAACCGCGATTACCCTCGCTTATATTGAAGATCTGTCCGATGGAACGTTGGTTGAAGAAGTGACTAACCGCCTTAAACGAATAGATGTCGACGGGATTCTGGAATCCGGTTATATTGAAGAACTGATTCAAGACTACTCTTACTCCCCTTTTCCGGAAGTGCTTATTACGGAACGGCCTGATACGGCGGTTTCCAGTCTGCTTGAGGGACGAGTGGTTATCCTTGTAGATGGTACGCCTTTTGTGTTGGTTGCTCCGACAACTTTCTTTTCTTTGTTTCAATCGGCAGAGGATTATTACCATCATTTTATGATAGCTACGGCAACCCGTTGGCTGCGCTATCTATTTCTTTTTATTTCTCTTTTGTTCCCGTCGCTATATGTTGCCATTATTACATACCATCAAGAGATGGTGCCTACGACATTGCTGCTTACGATGGTTGATTCCCGAGAAGTCGTTCCTTTCCCGGCGCTGGTGGAGGCTCTGCTTATGGAGATCACGTTTGAAGGGTTGCGGGAAGCAGGACTTAGACTTCCAAAACAGGTAGGGGCTGCCGTTAGCATTGTGGGGGCATTGGTGATCGGCCAAGCAGCTGTGGACGCCGGTTTAGTATCAGATCATATGGTTATGGTCGTTGCGATTACCGGTATCGCTTCCTTCACCATTCCGCGTTACAATCTTGCAATCCCTATCAGGCTGCTGCGTTTTCCGGTCATGCTGCTGGCTGGGACGTTTGGGCTTGTAGGGATCGTGACAGGTATCCTGGCCATCATGACACATCTGAGCATGCTGCGTTCCTTCGGCGTTCCTTATCTTTCTCCGGCCGCTCCCATGAAAGGAAGGGATATGAAAGATGCGCTCATGCGCGCCCCTTTATGGAAATTAAATACGCGTCCCCATCTTACAGGGGAATATAATAAATATCGGCAAAGTTCTAATCAGAAACCGACTTCCGATCGGGGAGGCGATGGAGAGCAAGGGTGAGGTGAGTTCGATGATGGAAAAGGGAAAAATATCTGCCTTGCAAATGGGAATATTGATGTACCACGCTATTTTGGCAACGGGAATTCTTTTTATTCCGGCTTCCGTCTTTGAAGCGGCTAAGCAGGATTTATGGATCTCGCCGATTTTGGCTTCCCCGCTGGGGGTTTTAAGTATATATATCGCATACAGGTTGAACAAGCTTTATCCGGAAGCGACCATTATGCAATACAGCGAACATATTCTTGGAACCTTTCTCGGCAAAGTACTGGGGCTGGTTCTGCTAATATTGCTGGTGACTTCGTTAAGTGTGATGTTCTGGCAGTACGGAGAATTCGTGGTTAGTGAATTTCTGCCGCATACCCCGAAAGTGGTCATCATCGGCATGATGCTACTGTTATGCGCATTTGCATTACATGGGGGACTTGAAGTGATTAGCAGGCTTTCCGGAATGGTTTTTCCGGTTTTTTTCTTTCTTTTTCTAGTGATTATTATTCTGTTGCTGCCGGATGTCGATATGAAGCGGATGCTCCCCGTGATGGAAAATGGATGGATGCCCGCATTAAAGGGGTCATGGGTGTTATACACATGGTTCGCCCAATTCGGCATCGTTTATTTTTTTCTCCCCTTCCTAACCGATCGTCAAAAAGGGATGAAATTTGGGATGCTCTCCGTATTCGTTGTTACGCTAACGCTGGTGGTGACCAATCTGATCGTGATTTGGGTTTTCGGGGATGTGACAGCGAATTTTAATGCTCCACTCATGAGCGCTTCCAGGTATATTAGCATTGCTGAATTTTTGTCTCATCTCGAATCACTCGTTATGGCGCTTTGGATTGCGGGAACCTTCATCAAGCTCTGTGCTTTTTATTATATCGTGGTACTGGGAACTGCCCAGTGGCTTAACCTTTCCAGCTATCGATTGCTTATATTGCCAATGGGGTTTTTGGTTGGGGTATTTGCCATGCAGGCATTTCTTAATTCAGCGGAGGCGGCGGAGCATTTTGAAGTCGTCTCACGCGGGGTGATGGATACTTTAGTATATGGGGTAGCGATTCCCGTATTTCTTTTGTGTGCAGCATACATACGTACTACGTTTTTCAAGCGTAAAGGAGCGTCAAAGAAATGAGACGGGTCATCACCCTTTGTTTCGTTTGTGTAATTTTGTTGCTGCTTACGGGCTGTTGGGATCGACGGGAAACCAATGATCTTGCGATTGTTACCGGAGTGGCTCTGGATAAAACGGAAGAGGGAAATATCGAAATCACCGTTGAAGTACATTCCCCTGGCGGCAATAAAAGCGGCGGACAGGACGGGAGTCAGGGAGGAGGCAGCAGCACCATTCTTCGGACGGGATCAGGTGTATCGATACCTGATGCGATCGAGGATCTTGATGAGAAGATGTCCCGTGAAATTCTTTGGAGCCATGCGGAGGCGATCGTGATCAGCAAGGCGTTTGCCGAGACAGGAATTGTTAGCGAATTGGATTTCTTTGTCCGCCATCCTGAGCCGCGCTTGAGAAGCTATGTGTTCATTAGTAAAGGAAGTGCCAAAGATATCGTTGCTTTAAGCCCTCCGTTGGAAAGAAGCTCATCTGAGGCACTGATCAAACTGGCTGAATCCGACGTGCTAATGAGAGCGACACTGTTAGACTTAATGGAGATGTTAAAGGGTGAATCCGGGGATGCCATTCTTCCTATGATTGATATCTTGCCTCCGGAAGAAGGGCAGTCACCGAGGGAAACGATCGCGTATATCAATCGTTCCGCTATTTTAAGACAAGGGAAAATGATCGGATCCATCGATGACAAGCTGACCAGAGGAGTAATGTGGTATAGAAATCAGATTAAAGAGACGATTGTCACAGTGAAGCCTGAGGGAGCAGATGGGTATGTATCGATGAATTTAATCAAGGGAAACGCCGATTTAATTCCGGAAATCGACGGACAACAATTAACAATGACAATAAGGATCGAGACCGTAGACGATATCATTCAGAATCAAACGGACTTGGACCTAAAGGAAGTGGAAAGCATTAGAAAGCTGGAAGATGCATTGGCTCAAAAGATTGAAGGGCGTCTATCGGCCACGCTTGAAATCGTGCAAAAAGAGATGAAAGCGGACGTGATCGGTTTTGCAGATGAATTCAGGCGCAAATACCCGGACGAGTGGCGGGAGCTAAAAGGTGAATGGGATGATAGATATCCTACAGTTGATGTGATTTTTGATATTACGGCACATGTTTTAAGAACAGGAAAAGGCGGGACGTCTTGAGCCTTCTCAAGCAAAGAGGTGAAAGCATGAAAGTGGTTTATATCGTCGGTATAACAGTCCTCGTCCTGTTGATGCTCTTCTATCAATTGCCGAGAATAAAATCAGCAGAGAGGAAAGAAAAAGCCGCCTTTGCAACCCTGACGGGCATGGGGTGGGTGATCGCATCCATGTACATTATTTTCCCGACAATGACCTCTCCGGCCAAAATCATTGATTTTCTATTGGTTCAGTTAAGAAATATCATTATGAGTCCTTTTTAGTCAAGGATGACCTGACTTTCTCTCGACAAGTGAAGAAAGTCTTTTTTTTTTAACAAAATAAATAAATGTTTGATTGTTTAATTCGGATCATTTGAATAACAAGTGGATGGAGCCGATTCATGTTGTGAACAAAGCATTTAAGGCGGTTGACCGAGATCGTGGCCGTACAATCGTTGGACGAGAGAATTATATCATGGCTCAACTGCCTCGTTTTCTTCCTCGGAGCATGGATGCCGGTATAACGGTTCCCATGCCTTTCTGATTAAGGAGGGCGAATTCTCTGCTGCTTGGATGGATGACAGTCCCCGCTCATGCAAGCTCCCCTCTTTTCACAATTGAAGGCGAGGACGCTCAGCTCACTTCCGATCTCCTAGTAGTGACCGAAATTTACGGACAACCCAAGCCCGGCTTCTCCGGGAGCGGGTTTGTCTGGATGCAGCACCAAGAAATCTGCCATGATTCTATCTAACGCATTCGTAGTTGATGAATAAATCAAAGGTTTTACAAAGTTTTAATCCTCCCTTTACCATGCATGGATTGAATGACTGGGGGCAAGCCCGTATCCTTTTATACGTACATTTATATGTTATAAGGGAGGGAATAGAAAATTGAATAGAAGGATTGTGCTGACAAGCCGTGTACTTGCCCTCATCATGCTGCTGACCTCACTGTTGTCGACAGGGTACAGCCCGATGTCGATCACGGGCGTTTCGGCAGCGGATTCGAACGTGTTTGCCGGTGCTGGGGTGAAGGCAACGGCGAACGGATACATATCAGAGGCATTTGCTCCGTCCAAAGTTATTGACGGCAGCAAGGATAGCGGGAAATGGAGTTATGCGGGGGACTCCAACTTGCCCGAAACAGACAGCCCGTATTGGATAAAAGTTGATGTAGGCGCCGAAGCTCTCGTGCGCCAATTTGTGCTGTCTCACGCAGGAGCGGCAGGTGAGCCGGCAAGCTACAATACCCGGGATTATACGATCGAGATCAGTAACGATGATATAAACTGGACGCCTGTCGTCACGGTCACCGGCAACACATATGACCAAACTACACATTCCTTAGACATACCGGTGGAGGCTAGATATTTTAAATTGAACATCACACATCCAGGCGAACCGAATGCTGTAACTGGTTCATACACGGCCAATATTTACGAGTTTCAAGCCATAGGTTCGCCGGCTGGCGCCGCTATCACGCCTTCCGGAATCCGTATCGATAAGCCGGAGCTGGAATTGACGGAAGGGGAGACGGAAAAGCTTTCTGCCACGGTTTCACCGGAAGGGCAAGGCATACCACCAGCCCTGATCTGGACATCCGATGATCCGGGCGTCGCTTCCGTCAGCCCAGACGGGGTCGTTACGGGCCTGCACGAAGGAACGGTAGAAATTAGGGTGGCAACGGTGGATGGGGCGCATCAGGACTCCGCCACCGTAACGGTTAGGGCAGCTGGCGCGGCGTCCATTGCTTCTTCATTGAATTTCATCGCGAAGGATAGCGAATGGATTTATCTCGATAACGGCTCGAATCAGGGTACAGCCTGGAGAGAGCCAAATTTCGATGACAGCGGCTGGAAGAAAGCGGCGGCTCCGCTCGGATATGCATCAAGCGGCAAAGGACAGGACCTGAATACGCGCATCGAGTACGGTCCCGATGCAGGCAACAAGTATCTGACAACGTATTTCCGCCATGAGTTCCAGGTGACTAGCGCTGCCGACATCAAACAACTGGAAGCGTCACTGATTCGCGATGACGGGGCAGTCATCTACCTGAACGGACAGGAAGTGTACCGCACGAATATGCCGTCCGGGGCAATTACGTACACAACTACGGCATCCAGTGCCGTTGGAGACGAACGCGATGAGAATGCTTTCGAAATCGATCCGGCTTTGCTCGTGGACGGCAAGAACGTGATTGCGGCCGAAGTGCACCAGGACCGCGGAGCCAGCTCCGACCTTTTCTTTTCTTTGGAGCTGAAGGGCTCGGATACGCTGCCTCCGGTTATCGGCAAAAATCAGGGGCTGCTTGGAGAGTATTACACAGGCAGAAGCAATTTTGAATTTGGCGATTATAAAGGAACGGTTATCGACTCTCGGATTGAATTTGCGAACCTGGATCCGGTGCTGAAATCGCTGACCGGCCAGTCGGATAAAGCCAATGTCCGCTGGACCGGTCAGATCATGCCGCCTCAAACGGATGATTACACCTTTCACATGATCGGCGACAACGGCTTCCGGCTGTGGATCGATGATCAACTGATCGTCGATCATTGGGTGAATGATTGGGATAAGGAACAGACCAGCAATCCAGTTACACTGCAAGGAGGCGTGAAATATAGCTTCAAAGTGGAGTACTTCGAAGATTTTGGCGGCTCCAATCTGTATCTGCGCTGGTCTACACCGTCGCTGGCCAAAGAGATCGTTCCCGACCATGTCTTTTATTTGCCGGAGGACTATAACGGTCCCGCCCGGGCGACGGTTACGGCCGATGGCCTGAATGTTTCGCTTGACATGCTGTCGGAGTTGGACTCGCTGCCAGGTACGTTAAAGGATCACCTTGCGGTGACGGCCGACGGTCAGGCGTTTTCCATATTGGAAGTGAAGCAAGGCAGCGATCCGTCCGGTATATCACTGAAGGTCGCGGAACCGATAACGCCGGTTCAAACCGTGAACGTGACGTATGATGGGCAAGCCGGCCTGCAATTGATCGACGGCACGAATGTGAACAGCTTTGCTATTCATGCGGATAATCGGTCGGAAGTCGTTGATTATGCGCCATTTGATATTGCCATGTCTCTTCATGGTGATGCGGGAACCAGACGCAGTTTCGCCTGGTACACCCAGTACCCGAATCCCGATTCGGCACCGGCGGGCATCTTGAACAGCGAAGTTCAGATCGTGCCGGCTGGACAAGCATTTGATTCACCAGCGATGAAGTCCTTTCGCGGAACGAGCGAGGTGATCCATGTCCGCATTACCCGCTCCACAAGCGGTACGTATCTGTCGCATAAGGTGCTCGCCGAAGGCCTTGAACCGGGAGTAACGTACCAATACCGGGTTGGCAGCGGCGGATATTGGAGCAATACTGGACAAATCACGACCAAGGCCAAAGACGAGAAGGAGTTCTCGTTCCTGTACATGACCGATTCTCAGGGCGGCAACACCGAGGATTACAAAACATGGGCGGGTGCGCTCCGCTCAGGCCTTCAGCAATTTCCGAATTCGAAATTCTTGGTCATGCCCGGCGATATGGTGGACGTCGGCGATCTCGAGGAGCAGTGGCACGATTATTTCACACAGCCTCAGGATCTCCTGATGAATCTGCCGCTCATGGCGACCATCGGGAACCATGAAGGACCTAACCATAACAATTTTTATTATCATTTCAACATGCCGGACGAATCGTTTACCGATTCCAAACCGAAGGGGGCGGTTTATTCGTTCGATTACGGACCGGTGCATTTCATGGTATTGAACACCGGCGATATTCCGTGGGACAGCGCTCAACATGAATCCTTCGAGAAACAGATCGAATGGCTGAGAAAAGAAGTCGCCGAGACCGACAAGAAATGGAAGGTTGTGGCCTTCCATAAGGCGATTTACTCGGTTGGCGGCCATGCGGTCGACCGCGATATTTTAGAGCTGAGAGAAAAACTGTATCCGATCATAGATGAGCTGGGGATTGATCTCGTTCTTCAAGGCCACGATCACACTTTCATGAGATCCTATCAAATGTATAATGACAAGCCGGTCCAGAACGTGGTTACGGACGCAAGCGGCAGCGTCATCGATCCGGACGGGACGCTCTATCTGATCAATAACGCGGCGGGGCGCAAATATTACGGCGTCAGAGACGATGTGGACAAATATTACGCAGCCAAGTACAGCCAGCCTTACAAGCCGGTGTACACAGGGATTCAGGTAACGGAGACTTCCTTGACGATGCAGTCTTTTATTGCAGGCGACTCGACGCCGATGGACACGTACACCATTGTAAGAAATGACGCACGACCGGAAGCCGTGGAAGGGTTGTCCGCAGGCAAATCGGGAGACGGAAAAACGGTGCTCTCCTGGAGCTCGCCGAAAGTTACGGACACGGAAGATGCCGTCCGGGGCTATAGAATTTATGAGGTGAACGGGAAGCTTGGTCCAAACTGGAGCGCCTACGTTCCGGCTGATGGAGACAAAACGAGTTATCAGTACTTGGTAGAAGGCACCGACCCGAACCAGACCTATGCATTCGCCGTTAAAGCGGTTGATAAGCGGGACAATTCGCCAGCCGCGACGGTCACCACCTCGGGCAACAAGCCGGCTGCACCTACGGCCCCGGTTGTGGACGACGGTCGTAATACGTTCGGTTGGACGAATGTGCCGGGATATGGGCAGCCTTCCGATTACGAGTTCAGCACCGACGGCGGAGCAACCTGGAAACCCGTAACCGCGAATCCGCACCCGGTCGGGGATAGCCAATATCCTGCCGGAACGGTTATGGTGCGCGTGAAGGCGGATGAAGCCGGCGGAAGACCAGCCGGTATGCATCTGGCATCCGATAAGCCGTTTACGGAGAACAGCGTCCATGATACGTACCAGTTATCCGGTCAGCTTACAAGAGAAGGCCAGCTCAAGGTAGATGTCGTCGTGGAACAGACGGCAGAATACAGCGGCGATGCTTATGTTGTGTTTGAGCTCATGGACGGCAACAAACCACTCTTGATCAACGCCATCCCGATTCAACGGGATCGGCTTGAGATCTCGCAATACTTTAACGTGAGCGGGGATCAATACAGCGTCAAAGTATTCGTATTCGATGAATTTAACAGCGATCCTGAGGTGCCGGTCCGTTTGGCGAAACCGGTCGAGCTTCGATGACGGACAGAAAGAGAGGATTGACGATGTTGAAAAAAAACGTGGCACTTATGCTGATATTGCTGTTCATACTCTCGCCGGCTTCGGTGTTCGCGGCGGAGGACTTCTCGCTGTCGCTGAGCGCATCGGAAGTGAAGCGGGGCGACGAAATCACGATCTCCGGCACCGTTCCGGTTGAGGCTGGGGATGTGGTGGTCAAGATGGTAACGCCTCGCCAAACGGTGCTGTATATCGATGTTATCGCAGCAGCGGCCGGCCGTTACTCAACGACGGTAGGAATTCCGGCCGATGAAGACCTGGCGCCTTCCGGCGTCTATACGGTCACGGCAGGCACCGGCTCCTCCACGGATTCAAGGACGTTTAGAATTGCCGGAGCACCTGTAAATCCGCCGGGAGGCGGCGATGGCGGCGATGGTGGCGGGAATCCCGGTGGGGGTAGTCCGGGCTCCGGCGGCTCGAGCGGCGGTGGAGGCAGCGTAACGCCTCCGCCGAGCTCGTCCGGCGGCATTCCAGCAGGTGCCGGCTCCGCAGCGGGCTCGATCATCCATCCGGAGCTAACCTCGGACGGGCGGTATATCGTCGGCGAAGACACGATGGCAGAGGCTGTTAACCAGGCCAAGGAATCGGTGACGATTGAATTGCCCGCGTCCGCAGGCGAATCCGGCTCCGCCCTGGAATTGGCGGCAGGATCGATACATGCTCTCGTGAAGCGGAATTTGGATCTGATCGTCACGTCAGGAAACCGGACGGTTCGGCTCCCTGCAGGCTCCATCGCTGTGCCGAATGACAAGTCAGCCCTGATCCGCATAGTGCTCAAGGCAGCTTATACGGAGGAAGCGCGGGCCCTGATTCAGCGGTCCTTATCATCCAAAACAGACTATTCCGCTACCGATGTCGTTCTCTCCGTGGTCATCCAGATCGTCTCGGGGAACAACGTGACGGAAGTCCATAATCTGACCAAACCGGCTGTGGTTAGCTTTAAATTGACGGAGGCACAGGAGAAACAAATCTCTTTCGATCTTGCCGGCGTGTATTACGTTGACGGCAGCGGTATTGAACATGTGCCTGGGACGCTAAAGAACGGTACCTTCACATTTATGGCGGATCATTTTTCCTACTATGCCGTTTTGGAATATAACAAAAGCTTTATCGATATGGCTGGGCATTGGGCCGAAGACGCCGTGAAAGCTCTTGCGGCCAAGGGCTTGGTTACCGGTGTAGATGAACGACGTTATGAACCGAACCGCGGCATCACCCGTGCGGAATTCGTAACCCTGATCATGAGATCGATTCAACATGAAGGGAACAATTCAGCGGTAAACGGAGCGAATCCGTTCAAGGATGTACCAACCGGTCGCTATTACACGGAGTTTGTGACAAAGGCTGCAGCGCTTGGCATTGTGTCGGGATATGAAGGGGCGTTCAGACCAAACGACCCGATTACACGGGAAGAGGCGGTGGTCGCCCTTATCCGTGCGGCGGCATATCTCAACCTGGAGGAAACCACTCAGGGCGAGTCGGCCTTTGCCGACGCAGAGTCGATTTCCACATGGGCCATGGCGGCTGTGCATGAAGCCTGGACGCTCGGCTTGATTCAAGGGGACGGCATGAGCTTCAACCCGAAACGTTCGGTAACGCGGGCCGAAGTGGCCGTGATGATTCATCGGTTGATCGCAGATCGGTCTTGATAAGTTGAAAGCGAGGGGAACCAAGCATAATGGGAAAAAAGATCATTTCAATGTTCATGACAGTACTGCTGCTGTACGGTTTCATGGAGCCTGCGTTATCCGCAGGCTTCGCATGGGCAGCTTCCTCATCCACGGCGGTTGCGGGCGCAGAGACAAGGAACGTGGCACTGGGAGCCCAGGTGACCGCATCCGGACAGTGCAACAGCAATGAAGGTCCCGGATTTGCCGTTGACGGCAAAACGGACACCAAATGGTGCGACAATACCAACGCCAAAATCAAATGGCTTAAGCTTGATTTGGGCAAGGAATATACCATTAACCAATGGGTGGTTCAAAATGCCGCCATTCACGAAAAAAGCAACGCTCCGTTCTGGAACACCAGGGATTTCCGACTGCAAAAAAGCGATAACGGAACGAGCTGGAAGGATGTCGATGTTGTCAAAAACAACGCGCAAACGATTGTGGACCGGTATCTATCCGAGCCCGTAACGGCCCGCTACTTCAGATTTTACGTAAGCCAGGGGGCATACGACAGCAACACGGTCCGTCTGTATGAGCTTGAACTGCATGGCGTGGATGCCGGTCAAACCCCGGCTTACCCGCCAGTGAGTTTGGCTCCCGTCGATTACGTAGATCCGTTTATCAACACGCTGGGGGACAACGGACAGACGAACCCGGGGCCGACAACGCCTTTCGGATTGGTGTCCCTGGGCCCGGACAGCGATGGCGGGGCTTTCAGCGGTTACCACTACGAGGACAAGCATTTGAAAGGATTCTCGCATCTGCGGTTCAGCGGCGTTGGCTGCAGCGGCGGGGGCGGGAACATTCTGATGATGCCGCAGACCAGTGCTTTTACCAAAAACAGCGGCGAGTACAAGCAAAAATATGACAAAAGCAGCGAGCAGGCATCCCCCGGCTATTATGCCGTGAACCTGGATTCCGGAGTCGGCGTGGAGCTATCCGCTTCGGACAATGTCGGCTTTCATCGGTACACGTTTCCGGATGCGGCTGGAACGGGCTCGGTGCTGGTGGATCTCTCCAACGCTTATGCAGGCATGGTGAATGCCAATCTAAAAGTAGAGAACAACCGTGAAATATCAGGCATGGTTCAGTCGAAGAACGTATGCGGCCATGGCTATTACACGATGTATTTCTCCATCACGTTTGATCATGATTTTGACTCTTACACTTCCTGGCAGGGCGATTCTGTGGGTACCGAGGCTGTACGCACGGGTGCCAACAGCGGAGTATGGGTCAATTTCAATACGGCTGCAAACAAAGTGGTCCAAGCCAAGGTCGGACTTTCTCCTGTGAGTATCGAACAAGCGAAATACGAGCGCGAGCATGATATCGCGGATTGGGATTTTGATGCGCAGCATGCCAAAGTGCGAAACCTTTGGAGCGAGCTGCTGGGCAAAATTGAAATTACCGACGGCGATGAGCGGAACAAGCGAATCTTTTACACGCAAATGTACCATATGTTCCTCCACCCGAATAAGGTAAGCAGCTCCTCGGGCACTTTCAAGGCGGGCAGAGACGAGAACTCGATCCGTCAAACTGCCGAGCTTGGCGATGATTTCGAGTATTACAACGGCTGGACCACATGGGATGATTTTCGAAAGTACGCGCTCTTCTCTGTGCTGGAGCCGCAAACCTATAACAACATGGTCAAATCTCTCGTTGATCTGTACGAAACCAGAGGCGCCTATACGCAGTGGGGAGAAGGCTACTGGCCGAGCCCTACCGTAAGAAACGAATTCAACGGTGCCGTCATTCTGGATGCTTATGCGAAGGGATTCAGAGACTTTGACGCCTACGCCGCTCTTCAGGGCATGGCGGTGGATGCGGACAACTTCTCTGTGAACGACGGCGAAATTTCCGGCAAGTTAGAGAAAGCCAGAAGCGGGTACTTCCCGATGAAGCTGGCCGAGATGCTCGGAGACCGCGACACTTACGATAAATATAAGCAAGTCGCGTTGTCCTACAAGGAGCTGTGGAATCCGGACCAGGTCGACGAAAATGGAGACAAATACGGCTTCTTCACTCCAAATGGTACGAGCGTCAGCAAAGTGGATATCACCACTGTGAACAAGTATGCTTATCAAGGCAATCTGTGGACTTACCGCTGGTCGGCTTCCCAGGATATAAAAGGGCTGGCTGAATTGATGGGCGGCAAAAGAGAAATGGCGAAGCAGCTTCAAGATTTCTTTAAAAGAAACGAATACGTGGCGATTAATGAACCCGATTTGGAAGCCCCGTACCTGTTTAATTACCTGGGCATGCCTTATTTGACCCAATATTATGCCAGACAGTACACAACGGAAGCGGTGACCCAGCGGTATCACAACCACGGTCTGTATGCATACCCGATCAAATCCCGGGTTTACCGGGACGATCCCGAAGGCTATCTTCCCTCCATGGATGATGATGCCGGCGGGATGTCCTCCTGGTTCGTATACAGCGCGATGGGCCTCTTCCCTGGCAATCCGGGCGACGCTAATTTCCTGATCGGATCGCCGATCTTCTCGGAGCTGAAGCTGCATCTGGACGGAGGCAAGACGTTTACGATCAAGGCAAACGGCGTTTCAAGCCAAAATCGTTTCATTCAATCGGCGGCGCTGAACGGACAAACCTTCGATCAAGCCTGGATCAGCTATGAGGATATAATGAAAGGCGGCGTGCTGGCATTTGATATGGGATCGGAGCCGAATACGGAGTGGGGTGCATCCCCGGAGGCGGCACCGCCGACGCACGATTACGGTACGGAGGTGGATAACAGCCTGTCGCGTAAGCAGCTAATTGCCGAGGAAGAGGAATGGAAGTATTTCGACCAGGGACTTTACGCGGGCGATGACTGGACCGGTGTAGCATATGATGATGGTGCTTGGAGCTCAGGACAGGCGCCGCTTGGCTACGACAATACGGATTATGCCAAAACAGTGGTTAGATACGGCCCGGATGCCAACCGTAAATACACCACAACATACTTCCGCAAAACGTTTGAGATGACGGATGTGAACGATATTCTGGAGCTTGAAGGCAGCCTGATCTGCGATGACGGAGCCGTCGTGTATTTGAACGGACACGAAATCATCCGGACCAACATGCCGCAGGGACCGGTATCCTATGACACATTCGCCAATGCGACTGTGAACAATGAACGCGACCCTAATGTCTATCGGATCGATCCGTCATATCTTGTTAAAGGCACAAACGTGCTGGCCGCCGAGGTCCATCAGGTGAATGCCACCAGCTCAGACCTCGCCTTCGAATTCAGTCTGAATGCGGTGAAGCGTTTGGAGAAGCCTGCTGCACCGACCGAACCGGTTGTGGACGACAAGGCGAATACCTTTGGCTGGACCTATGTGCCGGGATTTGAGAAAGCGACGGATTATCAATATAGCACCGATGGAGGCAAAAGCTGGAGATCCGTGACGGCGAACCCTCAGACCGTTGGGCCGGTTGCGTACGATGCGGGTCAAGTACAGGTCCGGGTAAAGGCGGATGAAAGCCTGGGCCTGGCCGCCGGGTATGCGCTGTTATCGGATCAAGTGTATACGTCGGACATCCAGTGGGATGTATTCGATCTGGACGCCGAGGTGAAGCGAACCGGCAACATGCGGGTCGAAGTGGCCGGAACATTAAAAGGAGACTATGTCGATTCGGCCCTTGCCGTCATTCAATTGATGGACGGCAGCGGCCAGCCGGTGGTTTCAAGCGGCATCCCGGTCGACACGGGAGACTTTAACATTTCCCAAACGTTTAACGTGAACGCTAGCAAGTTTCAGGTGAACATCTACTTGGTGGATGCCTATGACGGCAATATTTATAATTCGCTGTGGCTGGCGGAACCGATTGTATCGCAGCCTGAACCGGTTCCCGATCCGGAGCCTGAACAGCCCGAAGAGCCTGGAACGAAGCCTGATCCGCTACCGATCCCAGATCCGGAGACGGTGCTGCCGGATGATCCGGTGGAGCCGGAACCGCCTGTCGGCGACACCAGAACGATCCAGTTCGAGGACCGAAGCAGCTGGTCTTCGGCGGTCAATACGTTCAACGGCAATCCGCTCAAAACCGAAACCGGCAATGCCGGGACGGTGGTTGCCAATACATTTGACGGGGCATGGCTGTCGTTTGACGATATCGATTTCGGGGCGGAGGGAGGCAACCTTATTTCCGTGGAATACACGGCGCCTTCCAACAGAGCACCGGCTGACGCTGTGCTTGAATTCCGGCTCGGAGGCGTAGATGGCAAGCTTGTCGGAACGGCGGCCCTCAAGCAGACCGGCAGCGGATGGACCAATTACAAAACGGCGGATGCGCTCCTGAACCAGACGCTGACGGGCAAGCAGAACTTGTATATTGTAATGAAAGGCAGCACCACAGGCTCGCTGCCTTATATCGGAAATTTCGACTCGTTCACTTGGGGCTACCATAAGCTCCGCAGCGACTATGCCAAACTCGAGCTTGAAACCTATGATGAGTGGTCCTCCGACGTTAACCCGTCTAACCGTGGTCCGCTGAAGACGGAATCGGGAAAAAGCGGGTTGCAGGTTGCCAATACGTTTGACGGGGCATGGCTGGCTTACAAAGGAATGGACTTTGGCAGCGCGGGCGTGAATCAGCTGTCCATTGAGTATTCCAGCAACAGCACGAACTGTGCCCCGGAATCCGCTGTAGAGGTTCGGCTAGGCGGAGTGGACGGCATCTTGATCGGAACGATACCGGTGCCTCCAACGGCAAGCGGGTGGGGAACATACAAAACCGCCACCGGGCAACTGACCGAGGCGCTCAGCGGCGTTCATGATGTGTATTTTGTGTTGACCGGATCAACCAACTCCACCTATAAATATATCGGAAACTTTGACCGGGCAGAATTTACCCGGCAATAAAAAGCAAAAGCGTCCCACAAGTCTTTTATTTAAGGCTTGTGGACGCTTTTTTTCTCCTGTTCCAGTCACTACCGTTACTTACACTGAACGTCGAAGTGAGCATGTAAAAATGATATGGAGAACTTTAGCATAATGCTTAACGACTAACAACTAAAAATAAAAGTACCTTCCTTCATTGGATCAGCTTATGTATTATAGGCTCAACATGTTTGCTGGTAGTCAGGCGGGGCGCACTGATCACCAAGAGAGCTACAGTCGCCGCGGCGGCGACCTCCTGTTTGACCCGATCAACAACAATCTGCTCAACATGACCAACCAAAATGGCTACAGCTTAATGAGCACATGCACCTATGAGTATAAACGTATGAACTTTTACCCCGCCACCTGATGGATGCTGGCAAGCAGTAGATGTCTTTATTGGTGGGATCTTGATTAAATGCTGCGCAATGCTAATCCTTCTATTATTTAAGGGTTCGATCGTGTCACCGCTGGTTGGCATTGACGAATCCACAGCTGTGCCGATGGGAGCCATTTTGTTTGCTACGTCCGTGCTGGGTGCGGCATCGTTTTTCAAACTGACGAAACCACAGGGGAGAGCAGTGGAAAGCTGATATGGTGATTGGGGAGAGGGCGAAAGTCCTTCTCTTTTTTGGACGTGCATGCGTAAGGAATATGCAAAATATCCCTCGAATGACATGTCCACTTTAGTGACAAAATGTACTAAGGTGGTGAATGCGAAATGCGGATAAACAGGATGTTCATCGTAATGCTGTCCCTTGTGCTGATCACGGTAACGGGATGCCAGCATCAAAAACCTGCCGAACAGGATTTGCTGCGGGTTAAATCCGAACAAGGGAACACTCATAAGAAAGTCATATTTCTGATGGTCGACTCATTAATGGCACAGGCGATCGATAAGGGCATATCTCAAAAACAGCTGCCCACCTTTCAATATTTGATTGAACATGGACAATATTATAAGGATCTGGTCAGCTCTTTTCCTACGATGTCCGTCACGATTGACAGCACGATGTTGACGGGAAAATATCCGAATGGCCATAGCGTACCGGGGCTCCTATGGTATTCATCCGACGATAAAAAGATGATCAACTACGGAACAGGACCGATGGAAATCCTCAGGCAAGGCATCAATCCGGTCCTGACCGATGCTTTAATCCATTTGAACGGAAAACATCTAAATCCGAATTCACGTACAATCCACGAAGAATTAGCCCGGTTCGGCTTGAAATCAGGATCGATTAACGGCCTGATTTATCGTGGAACGACCGAGCATACGCTGACGATCCCGGATTGGATTCAAGGTCCGACTTCCCTGCAGAAAAAAATAAAAGTCAAAGGCCCGGATTTTTTAACCTTGGGAGCCTTGTCGAACCCCCTAGAAGGTAAAGAGAATCTGCCTGATGATCTCAACGATCGGATGGGGCTGAACAATAAGTATGCAATCGAAGCCGTTAGCTATCTGATTCAAGCCAACAAGCTTCCGGATTTTTTGTATGTTTATTTGCCGGACCTGGACCAGAAGCTTCATAAAAAAGGTCCGTCAGAGCTCGAAGGCGTCAAAAAGGTGGATCAGCAGCTCCAATCCTTATTAAATGCCTTCGGATCCCCGGAAAAAGCGTTTAACGAAGCGATTTTCGTCATCGCTGGGGACAGCGGAATGACACAGCTTCTTCCGGCGGAACAACGTTCGGAGATTGATATGCCCGCTATGCTGAAAGGCATCTCCGTTCTAAAGCCGGGCGAAGAGGTGAAAGCGGAGACCGAGGTCGCCCTCGCAGTCAATGAAACGATGGCTTATGTATATAATTTCAAATCGAGTCGTTCTTTGAGAAGCTTAGCGGATATCCTAAGCAAGGACGACCGCATCGATTTTGTTGCTTGGAAAGAAAATGAATGGATTCATGCCATTCAGGGATCCACTTCGAAAGAACTCCGATATAAGGCGAAAGGTAACCTGGTCGATCGCTATAAACAGACATGGACCGTGAAGCAGGATGCCGAGGTGCTGGACCTTAAATTGAATGCCGATGATCGGACCTTGGATTACGGGCAGTATCCCGATGTGCTGGAGAGGCTGTCCGGGGCGCTGAACTCTCATAAAGGTGAATTTTTGGTCGTGACGGCTAAACCGGGATACGAATTGGCGGACCGCAGTTCACCAACGCATGAGGGGGGCGGGGGCCATGGCTCGATCCGACGTATGGAGTCGCTTGTCCCACTGATCATTGTTGGAACCAACGAAAAGCCGGCGAATTTACGAATGGTTGATCTAAAAGCATATCTACTTGATTTGTTGACGAATCACGTTCAGAAGACTAAATAATTTGCAAGGGCTATACAGTCATGTTTTATGACGATGCCATTGTTGTGAAATTTGCAAGATAGTAGGCACTCTTTTTCGATTTCATGGAAAAGGGTGCCTTTTTCGTAGCGATTTATTTGACGATTGACGTTATAATATGATGTAACTCTAGCCACAGTACTTCAAGTTATACAAGATCATCAGCCTCATACGAATCTTAATAAGGAGCTGGACAAACATGACAACCAACCCAATCATTCATTCCGTTATTTTTTCACTTAAACATGAGAAAGGATCGGCGGAGGAGCATCGTTTTTTGGAGGATGGGCGATCTGCCCTCAGTACGATTCCAACGGTTCAAGCGTTTAAGGTATTTAAACAAATCAGTCCTAAAAATACATATGATTTCGGCTTCTCGATGGTATTTGATAACGAAGCCGATTATGAAGCCTATAATGTGCATCCGCAGCATGTTGATTTCGTCGAGAACCGCTGGAAGAAGGAAGTGGAACAGTTTTTGGAGATCGATTACAGCGAAGTGTAGAAGATGAATACGCGGTAACGGAGGGCGAACACATTGAATCAAGCAGGGGAAGATAAAGAGTTGCAGGTAACGCCGCGGCAGGCATTAGGACGGTTGAAGCCTTACACGGCAGGAAAGCCCATCTGGGAAGTACAGCAGGAATACGGCTTGGATCGCGTCATCAAATTGGCTTCCAATGAAAATTCACTCGGTCCTTCGCCCAAAGCATTGCAAGCCATTCAGGAGCGGTTGTCTGATCTGCACCGTTATCCCGACGAACGCTCTTCGGGTCTCGCGCAAGCGCTTGGCGAGCACTTGGGATTGGCGGCGAATCAATTCATTGTGACAAACGGCGGCGATGAACTGATCATGCTGATTTCTAGGGCATACCTTGAGCCTGGCGACGAGATCGTGGTTCCTGATCCGACATTCAGCGAATATGAGTTTGGTGCTTTTCTTATGTCCAGTACGGTCATTAGGGTACCGCTGCGCAAACAATTTGCCTTCTCTGCGGAAGATATACTGTCCGTGATTACGGAACGAACCAAAATCGTGTATCTGTGTACACCCAATAATCCAACAGGCACCTATATTCCCGAACTTGAAATGAAAAAGCTTCTGGACCGTCTTCCTACTCGCGTACTGGTTGTGATCGATACGGCATATCGCCATTACGCGACCGCGCCTGATTACTCGGACGGGATCGATTTCATCAAGATGGGATATCCGGTCATCACCCTGAATACCTTCTCCAAAATCTACGGTCTTGCGGGTATTCGCGTCGGCTACGGAGCAGCTTCAGCAGGCATTATCCGCACATTGCTTCAGGTTAAAGAGCCGTTTAATGTCAATGCGTTGGCACAAGCAGCGGCATCGGCGGCACTTGGGGATGAGGAACACGTCCAGGCATCATGCCGGATGAATGAACAAGGCAGACAGCAAATCTATGAGGGACTGAGTCGGTTATCGATTCCTTACGACGAGAGCATGAGCAATTTCATTCTGGCAGAGCTTGGAGAACATGCGGATACCCTGTACCATAAGCTGCTGGAGCGGGGGATTATCGTCCGATACGCCAAAGGTTGGGGACTGCCTGGGCATATCCGGATTTCGGTAGGAACGGCGGAAGAAAATCAAGAGCTGCTGGATGCTTTGGGCGAAGTCTTAATGCATACAACGTAACCCATGGTAAGTATGAAGCGTTACAGGGGATGCTGGTCATCCGGCAAAAAAGCCAGCAGCAAGAGCAGGTATGCGAAATATCAAAAGGACCGCAGGTGCGGTCCTTTTTTTGATGGATTGTTATGTGGTCCAATCCGTATCCTGGACTTACAAATCTTTAAGATTACCTCGATTCTCAATGACGGTCGTTACTCGCAGCTTGAAATCCAGATTAGGGTAGTAAGTCGTTCTCCAATCCCGCAGCTGTTCTCGGGTCAGATGATTTCTGAAAAATTGGCCCAAAGCCAAGATATCCGCTTGTTCATTTTGCGTCTCTTGAAACATCTGATTCAGCCGGAGGGTGAGCAGTTCTTCCAGCTTCTCGGTGATCTGCCCTTCCGTCGGATGCCCCCTAGAGTCCAGGATGGTAACCTTCAGTCTAAGATGGCTTCGAAGATAAGGTTTGCCATCCTGCATCCAGCTGTGATGGGTAAGCCTGTTGCTTATGATTTGTACGGTGGCGCTTTCCATGACCTCTACTTTGCCGAACGCGCTTTTTCCATAAAAGGCATTAGCCACAAGCGTTTCATCGGGGCCGATTCGGCCCGTCATCCTGCCATTCTTGATGATGGCCGAACCCATGCATTCGATGCTTGTGGATTTTCCTGAACGTATAATGGGGACGATGACATCATGCGTATAGGAATGAATGCTGCGAAACATTTGCCATACCCTCGTATCCGCTAATTGAGGGTTCCAGCCGGCGTTTTTTTCGAAAAAGTCATAAACGATATTACCGCTGTGTTTGGATTTCGCTGCCATATCCGAAAAGAATTGATCCAGCCCTTGATCGCTGATAGCAAAAAGCGTTTTGGAGGAGATATCTCTGGAACGATTGAATGCGGAAATGATGTCTTCCATGCCGTTTCGGGCAAATTTTTTATCCACGATGACGATTTTCAAATGCAGTAGATCCACTTGAGTCTCCATGTTCATGCTTATATGATCGATGATTTCATTGATGGTATCGCCCGTATCCGAAACGATATTTACGGTGCTTGTATCATTCGTTGCCGGGATATCCAAAAACACCTTGTATTGATTCTCCTCGGTTAACGAAATGCCCATGATCACCGGAAGCGAGCGATGATTAATGTCTTTGATATCCCAGCAGCCGGTAAGCAAGGGAACCAGGGCGGCCAGCATGAGAAAGCACTTCAAGGCATGGCGGATGATGACCGGGTTGTCCATTTTATGTTACCTCCGTTGCACGGTTTGCTTTATGCTTGTGCCGCCATCCGATGATAAACGTGATCAGCGGAAGCACCAGGAAAATATACAGTCGCAGAGGAATAATCCACACTTGCAGCTTCTTAAGGAAATCCCAGTTGGGGATGGCGATGGATATGGCAAACAAACCGGCGGTCAGAGCAATCAGTAGATAGATATTGGGAATCATTGGGGCAGCCCGTTTGGTAAGCGTAACGAGAACCCATAATGTCACTCCCAAGTACAGCAGCGCAAACGCCATCAGGCTCAATAAGAAAAAAATCGTGACCCGATCGAACAACAGCCAAGTGATATTCACGGTGTCTATGGTCATCAGCATGGGAAATTGATATAACTCGGCGGTCGCTTGCCCAAAGGTCAGAAGCGGCAAATATACCGATAACAAGAACATGGGAAGCAGCAGAAGACAGCCCAGCATCATTTTCTTGATGCTAATATGTATGGATGGCGGTAACAGTCCCAGGAAAAAGAAGCCGCCAGCATAGACGAATAAACTGACTAGAAAATCGGGTTTCGCAAGAAATTGGAACGATTGTTCAGGGTCTATGATCGGCATCAAATAATACCAATCCACGTTTTGAAAGCTAAAGCAGAGAACAAAAATGATGGGGAATGTGAACAGAATGACCAGCAGGATGCTGGTTCGGGCCATGCTGGCCATGCCTTGCCAAGCCATGAGAAAAGCAATAGCAATCAATAACAACTGGATCGCCCACAGCGGCGTGGTTGATAAAAAGACCAGGTTCAACATCTCGGAATAGGCCCTAAGCGTTATGATAATAGCGATACCAAAGTAAAAGAAGGCAGGAAGCAAAAAGATCCACGCGAGATATTTACCGGCGCTCCGGAACACATCCACGATATTCACTACATTCCGCTGGGCGGCCCATTGCAGGCCTTTAATGTACATGAAGAGGGCGACTGCATGCAGCGCATAGCTTATGGTGATTCCGATCCAGTGCCCCATTTTCATGCCTGAAAACAAATCGGAGGGATAGAGAAAAAAGATAAGCCCCATATGACAAACCACGTACAGGATGGTTGCATGATAACCACTTTTATCCATTTCGCTCATCCTTCTGATTTAATGTAGGTAATGATAAGTAAGGAATCCCCATACTTTTCTGATGGCCCATATAGGCGCAGACGACGACGATTCCAGCAAGCAGCCCTAGCATGCCATAGATGGCGGATAAAATGATCAGCAGATATTTGAACACGCGAACAGATACAGAGTTCTGAAATCCCACTACCGTGGAAGAAGCAATGGTTGTACCCGCCAGCACGATAATCAGTAGGTTGCTGACCAGTTTGGCGGATACGGCAGCTTGGCCCAGTATAATACCGCCCACCATCGTAATGGTGGGTCCCACGCTTTTCGGAAGACGGACACTCGCTTCCAAGATGAGCTCCAGAACGATGAGGAGCAGCAGCGTCTCGACAAAGGCGGGATAAGGGACGTCCTGCCGGCTGTTCGCAATCGATAAGGCCAGCTGAAGCCTCAGAATTTCAGGATTGACGGACACCAAGGCCACATAAAGCCCGGGAATAATGGTCGCGATCAAGACGCCGACAACTCTCAGGAGTCGGATCAGATACATGAACGGGAGAGGATAATTATGATCGTCCTTCATGCAGAACATATCCATGACAAGGCTGGGTAAAATAATTGCGAACGGATAACGGTCCAGCATGAACACAACCTTGCCTTGCTGAAGGGAGTGAGCCGCATTTTGCGGCAATTCCGTCATGGTGAAGTTGGTTACGAGCGACCACGTGTTTACGCCCAGCATGTTCTCGAGATGCTGAATATGGTGAACTTCCTGATCCAGACCCGCCTTGATTTTCGCTTGAATGGATTGCAGTAACCGGGGGTCGATTCGGTCTTCCTGATAGATTAACAATAAGGATTTGGGATGACTCTTCCCGACGGTGTAAGTTTCGACTTGCAAGGAGGATCCGGTGCAATGTTTTCGAAGAATGCCGATGTTCGTATTGATATCTTCCAGAAAAGCGCTGCTTGAGCCGTATAACGTATTTTCCGTTTCTGGCGATGAGACAGAGCGGGTGACACTTTTCGATATCGGAAGGACGGCGCTGCAAGTTCCCGACAAGGGTTCCAGGACGATCAGGTTGCCCTTCATGATGTCAGGAATAACCGCTTCCAGTTTGGGTTCGACAAGTTCGCCTAGATTTTTAAGAAGTGAAGCGGGCGACAGGGAATTTTCAATCATATTTGAGGTTTGGATTTGCAGTGAAGCGATACTCTGGGGAAGATCAACTAAAGAATCTAAACCGATCACTTGAACTTGATACTGAAGCAATTGAATTTCAACATTGAAAAAATCAGCATTCGCTTTGAAATGCTCAGCCAGGCTTTCTTTGAGATCCATAACTTCACTCCCCCGACACATATATTAGATATCCTTTCCATCGCAGCCTTTGATTTATGCATAAAATCAGAATTGATGTCACACTTGGACCGCCTTGTTTGTCTACATTATGAAATAGTCGAAAAAGGAGAGATATAAGATGGAGAACATACTCATTATCAACGCACATCCGAGGGTGGAGTCAGCGACTTCGGTCAGCTTGCGGGTGCTTCAGCATTTTTTGGAGGCGTACACGAAATGCAACCCGGCAGGTGCTATAGAACAAATCGATTTATACCGTGATTCTATACCTGCCATAGACCATATGGTTTTAGAGCTTTGGAACAAACAGGGTAGAGGGGAGCCGCTTAACGAAGAGGAGCAGCAGATATCGGACCGCATGTCCGCCATTCTGCAGCAATTTAAGGCGGCACGGAAGTATGTCATCGTATTGCCGATGCACAATTTCAACGTTCCGTCCAAGCTTAAAGATTATATCGATAATATCCTCATTGCGCGTGAGACATTCCGATATACGAAGAACGGCTCGGAAGGTTTGCTAACCGATGGCCGCAGTCTGCTGGTCATTCAGGCAAGTGACGCCATTTACACAAATCATGACTGGTACGCCGAGGTGGAGTACTCGCATAAATACCTTAAGTCCATGTTTAACTTTATGGGAGTAATGGATTATCAGATCATTCGGGCACAGGGAAATGCGATTCTGGATCGGAACCAAGTTCTGGAACAGGCCTTTCTGGAAGCCGAAGAAGCTGCGAAACGGCTGGCGAGCACGGAGGCTGCGATAAAGATTAAATAGGAATGCGATGTATGGAGTACGGTGACGAAGCATAAAAAAGGCTGCCTGATGGCAGCCTTCACTGTTTGGATGGAAGCATAAAGAAATCTTGAAGATGTTATAAGCAGCCTTGATCCTTCAAATAAGCATGCAGCAGGGATATTCCGTCGCGGATTTCGCCTGCCTCCAGGTGACCGTAGCCGAACAATAACTTGTTTGCATGGATCCCTTTTTGAATACCATGATAGTCCAGTGGCGTGATGCGTATCCCATCCTGCCGGGTCCTCTGCCTGAAAGCCTCGTCAAAGATCGCCCCGGGAAATTCTACAGCCAGATGCAGACCGGCTGCATCGCCCCAGGAACGCCATGTATCTCCGAAAAACTCATGTAGCGAAGATAACAGGACCTGCCTCCGTTCGCCGTAGATCTTTCGCATTTTCCCGATATGCCTGTCAAATTTCCGGGTGCGCAAAAACTCGGCTAAGGCAGCTTGCTCAAAAGGAGGATTCTGCACATCCGTATGGGTACGCAAATGCCCCCAGCGCTGTTGAAGCTTACGGGGCACAATCGCATACCCGATCCGAAGCGCCGGGAACAGAACTTTGCTGAACGTGCCGACATAAATGACCCTATCGGGATCCATGGCATATAAAGGTGCGACCGAATCTCCGCTATATCGGAACTCGCTGTCATAATCGTCCTCGATGATATAGCTGCCGTTTTTTCTGGCGTAGCGGATGAGCGCAGCACGCCGATCCGCCGGCAGAATGCCTCCAAGCGGAAATTGGTGAGAGGGTGTAACATAAACGGGACATCCAAACTTGTCGGTCAAGTGATCGGTCTGAATCCCGTGTTCATCTACGGGAACATGATGGATTCGATATCCTTTGTTGATGAACGTCTGCAGCATCTCGATGTTGCAGGGATCTTCAAACCAAATTTCCTGATTTTCCTGAAAGAGTAAGTCGGCAAGGATATTCAGCGCATGTGTTGCACCTGCCGTTATGAATATATCCTGGCTGCATACCGTAAGGCCTTTGCAACGATAAAGCCACAATGAGATTTCTTCTCGAAGTGCAGGCAACCCCTGAGGACCCGTATAACCTAGCAGAGCAGAGCTCATGTCGCCAAGGGTTTTCATTGAAATCTGCTGCCATGCGTACCGTGGAAATAGCCGGAGTTCAGGCTGTCCCGTGCGGAAATCTGCTGCGAAATCAGGAGGAGCTTCTTTCCGCGGCGGCGGTTCAAGGTTAGCCAGGATATCCAGTGCAATGCCTTTAGCGACCCGTGTAGGTGCCCCTTGTCGGCTTATAACGTAGCCTTCGACGCTCAACATGTCAAACGCTTCATTGACCGTATTACGAGATACCATGAGTTCTCTCGCCAACTGACGGGATGAGGGCAGGCCTTCTCCTGGCTGCAGGATTCCTTGAACAATCCTCTCCCTTATGGCTGTATAAATTTGTCGTTTAAGCGATACTTCGCTGCTACGGTGCAGTCTTATTCCCAACATGAGAGCATCCTCCAACTGGTCTGCATAAATTTGCGCTTAACTGGATCTGTAACCATACCAGTATTTTCCCTATGATTGTAGCATAGATTCAGTCGCTGTCGATCTGTAATAACTGGGGGATGTGATTTTTTTGGAACGATGGAAAGGGATGCTTTATTTATGCGGGGCTTTCACGCTTGCAGGGACTTCTGTCATCACGGCGTGGTTTTTGAACGGGAAATTAGGGACATTTACGATAACAGCCGCCAGCTTGGTATTGGCTCTGCTATGTCTGCTTCCTCTATGTAGGAAGGAGCTGGTGAGGACGGTTCGACAGTTAACATTCCGAGACTGGGGGGGTCTATTCTTTCAGGCGTTACTCGGGATGTTTCTGTTTCGGATGCTGCTGCTGCAAGGACTTCTTCATACCAGCACGGCAGAAGCAGGAATTCTAACAGGCGCTACACCCGCCTTTACCGTCATGCTGGCATTTGGGCTCCTGAGAGAATCGGTGAACGGCAATAAGCTGGTAGGCATTGTTACCACGGTGGTAGGCATTATGATCATACAAGGGGTACTCACGCCGGGCCATGCATTCGAGGCACAACATCTGTACGGTAACCTGCTTGTGCTCTGCGCTGCATGGAGTGAATCCGGCTTTAATCTGCTTTCCCGCATCGGTTCGATGCAGCGAACGGCTTCACCAAACAAAGCCATTCATCCTATGGTCCAGACGACGCTGGTCTCGGTGATCGCCTTGTTGCTATGCTTGATCCCCGCATGGTTCGAGGATCCGGTGGCTTCACTGGCAGCAATAGGATTGCAGGAATGGCTTGCGCTGGTTTGGTATGGACCGATCGTGACGGCCGTGGCCTTCATGCTGTGGTATGCCGGCATCAAGCGCTGCCATGTATCAACAGCTGCTGCTTTTTCCGGCATGATGCCTTTCACGGCTTTGTTGTTATCGGTCATCGTATTAAAAGAATCCGTAGGATGGGAGCAATGGTGCGGCGGCATCTTGGTCATCCTAGGCATGTTCCTCATTGGTAGGCAACAGGTTGCAATCAACCCGTTGCCCCAACAACTCCCGTCGGAACCTGGAATCATCGGCGGGGTCAGGGAATGAGTTAAAAACAAAAAAAGAAGCAGCATCCAAGGACAGATAGAAAAGGAAAAGCTTGAAAGGATAAAATGGGGTTATAAATTATACAAGCAGATGTTGTTACACCAATAATAGGAGTGATCAGGATGGAGAAGTTACTGGTTAAGCTTTTGCTCCATGGCGCCATGATTACGGCCATCATTGTCGGGCTTTCGAATGCCACGTTTGCATCAGCTGTGATTGCTGCACTGGGGATAGGCGTTGCTTCTTATCTGGAATCTTTGAATATTTCTTCCACATTTGGCTCCTTCGAGATCATCAGCCTGTTAAGAAGCAGCAGGCTTAGCGAGTAGAAGCTCAATGTGCGAATACATGATTAAATCAAAAAAAACACTCTGAGCCACATCAGATCAGAGTGTTTTTTTTGATTGATTACACTATACTCATTCAGGTCTCTTGAGTTGAAGCGGCGGCGGAATGAGCCAGCCTTTTTCCTTATTCATCTGAAGGATACGCACACCCAGCGCCGTCTTGGTGAGATGATATTTAGCGAATAACGCGCCGATATCTTCCCGGATGGATTGTCCCATGGTTTGACTGCATGATACCAATCCGAGTGATGTATCAGCTGCGATTTTGGCTGCTATTTCCGGATCCGTGAATCTTGCGCCAGCCGGAATATCCTCGAGTTTAACCGGGGGTCTTTCGGGAAGTCCCGGTGCAGGGGCGATTCCGTTGTCGGTAAGCAATTCATCACATTCTTTAATCTCAAGCTTGGATTGATCCAGCAGATCATTCAGAATTTTTTTGAGATCTTTATCGCCTGCATGATTCAAATAAGCCTCGTAGCAGGATACCATACCTTTTGCCAACATGGATGCTGACCATACGCTAAATATTTCCCCATAATGCATGGGCTCATTTTTAGGATTACCGCTTAAAATTCCCAATCTTATTCGCTCCTTTAAGATTTATTCAAACAGAGTCATTATGTGCAAGAGATAGTTGTTTAATTCTTTCGAAATAAGCAGAATAGGCACCTAGCAAATTTCCAAGAAATTATTGTGACGGATGCAGTGCATGGAAAATGGGATGTAAACGCAAACTGGATTCGTGACTATATTGAGGAAGCGGGAGGATATTACATGTATTTTTATAAAGAGGATCTGATCAATCTGATCGTTCCGGATCAACCTGATCCAGCAGCTGCAAAGGTGCTGCAGGAAACGTTAGGCGGCCGATTCGGCGAAATGCGGACGATGATGCAATTCTTCTTCCAGAGCAACAATTTCCGTGGGAATGCCATTCCATATCGCGACCTGATCCGTGGCGTTTTCTTGGAAGAGATAAGCCATGTCGAGTTGGTTCAACATACAATCAATCAGCTGCTTACCGGCGCTGGCGCTGAAGGCGCCGGTAATTCCGGTATGGACGAGGCCCCGCTCGATGAAGCGATCAAGCTTGCGAATCCGCATCACTTTATCATGGGAGCCCAAAGTTCTTTACCTGTTGATGCGGCAGGAAACCCATGGCAGGGAAATTACGTCTATGATCACGGTAATTTGGTTAGTAACTTGCTCGATAACGTTGTTCTGGAATCAACGGGAGTACTTCAAAAAACGCGAATCTATGAGATGAGCACAAACAAAACGTTCCGTGAGACGTTGGCTTTCCTGATTGTGCGGGATAATGCGCATCAAAATGCGTTTGCCAAAGCACTGGAGACGCTAGGCGTTGAATGGGGTAAAATATTCCCTGTTCCGAATTACGACATCCATAAATATCCGGAATGCCAAAAATACGTAGATATGGGCTTCCATAACGCACAGTTCAACTTCAGGCTGGATGATACGCGAATCGGCGAGATTTTTAGCGGTCAAACACCAAGCAGAAATGGTGGGGAGCTGCAAGTGGTTCAACCTCCGGAAGGGTTTCCGTTACCTGTAATGCCTGAGCTGGCGAACGAGCACGCACCTGGGTTATATGATTTAAATCATTAATTCATATCCGTTCCGATATGCAGGTTATTGAACAAAAAGAGGCAGTCATCGGGCTGCTTCTTTTTGTTATTCATTTGTTTTTCAGTTGAATTTAGAGATAAGTGTAGTTATCATAGTACACAATCCAAAAGATCGGGATGTCTTTTCATATGATAATAGAGTGACAAGGACGGGGGAGGATGGCTTATGAAGAAAGTGCTTTTACTGTTGGCGGATGGATTTGAAGCTGTGGAGGCGAGTGTGTTTACCGATGTTCTGGGTTGGAACAAGCTGGAGGGGGATGGGACAACCCAGGTTGTGTCCGCGGGACTGCATGACCGGTTGAAGTGCACGTGGAACTTTACCGTTATTCCTGAGATCACGCTGGACTCGGTTAATGTGGACGATTATGATGCGCTGGCGATTCCCGGCGGGTTCGAGGAAGCTGGCTTTTATAACGATGCATACGACTCCAGGTTCTCCAAGATCATTCAGGAGTTTCATGCGCAGGGCAAATGGATTGCTACGATTTGCGTTGCAGCCCTTACGCTTGGCAAAGCCGGCGTGCTGGAGGGACGAAAAGCCACGACTTATGATCACCCAACCAGCATCAGAAAATCACAGCTGCGAGAATTCGGTGCCCATGTCATGGAACAACAGATCGTTGTTGATGGGAATCTGATCACTTCATGTAACCCGGCAACGGCTTTTGATGTGGCTTTCACTTTGCTGGAAAAGCTGACATCTTTGGAAAATACCCTGCATGTGAAAGAGCTTATGGGATTTACAAGCAAATCATGATTGAAGACTAATTGATTTTAAGCAGTAAGCCTGTCTTAAAGAAGACAGAGCTTATTGCTTTTTTTTTGTAATTACAACGTACCGCGGTTTATATAAAAAATAATTATAATCATACAGCCTATATGTAAGAGTTTGTCGAGGATGATACCCTTGAGTGCAAGGAGGGATTGGGGTTGCGTTTATTTCCTGTCACTTACTCGCTTTTGTCTAAACAAGCGGTAGGGTTACATATTCAACACAATTATGAGATCGGTTCCGTTGTAAAAATTCAGTATTTTTTGCGGGGCATGAACGATACGTACGAAGTAGAAACGGATGTTGATAAGTATATCTTCCGTATCTACAGGGCTGATCGAAGAAGCGGGTCTGACATCGAGTTTGAATTGGAGTTGCTCCGGTTTCTCAGTGCGAAGGGGATCATCGTTTCAGAGCCGATTCCGGGAAAAGACGGAGCATACCTTAGAGGGTTTAACGTTATGGAGGGAATTCGATACGGGGTCCTATTTCAATATGCGGAAGGGCACGAGAGACCGATTCACGCCGCAGTCGACAGTTACCGATTCGGTGAATCCATCGGCCACATGCATAAGGCGATGGATCATTTTGAAAGTCGTCATACAAGGGAGCAGCTGGATATGGAGTTTCTAATAGATAAGCCTTTATCCATTATCAGACCCTATATGGAGCATCGGTTGGCGGATTATAACTACCTAAGTGAAATGGCAAAGGAACTAAAGAAACGAACCTCGGAACTCAAGGTTCGTGGTTTAGATTGGGGCGTGTGCCACGGAGATTTGCATGGCAATACGAATGCTGCATTTACAGAGGACGGAAAGCTGACCCATTATGATTTTGATTTTTGCGGTTACGGCTGGAGAGCTTACGATGTTGCGGAGTTTAGGCTTGCCAGAGAAATACACAGCGGACATGACCCGGAGGAAGTGGAAAGATTATGGGACGCCTTTCTGAGAGGGTATTGTAGTGTCAGATCTTTCAGCGAAAATGATCTTGCTGCGGTCCCAGTTTTTGTTGCCATTCGGCAGCTATGGCTCTTAGGTCTATGTTTTCAAGATTCGGAGTTTGTGGGGATTGCCGACTTCAATGAAGGTTTTATAGATAGCAAAATGCAGGATTTCAAGAGATTGGATTATGTCTAGGACGGAGGAAAACATATGAAAGTTACCGTGGAGTTAAGCGATACTTCCACCAAATTTATCATTAATAATATATATCCGCTGTATCTGCATGATTTATCAGGGATATGGGGATGGAAGCCGAATCGATATGGCGTCTATGAGGATGATGACACAAAAACCTTGAATGACCAGATCCAAGTTTTTGATATATGGTGGGAGAAGCCCTCGATTTTGTTTCCTTACCTGATTCGGGTGGATGGCATCCCGGCAGGATTTGCTCTGGTAGCAACCCCGCCGTACACTTTTGGCAGTGAATTTTACATGAATGAGTTTTTTGTTATGAAACCCTTCCGAGGCAAACATGTTGCGGAGAATGCTGCATCACAAGTGTTCAACAAGCATGCCGGCAGCTGGGAAGTCCAGACGAATGCCACGGATCGCAATAAGCGGGTGCAAGCATTCTGGAGAAAGACGATGAACAACTATGTTTCGGACTCACGCGTGCAGGAATTTGTTGCTGCGAGGGACGACAGTGAGAAGTTGATCTTTCAGTTTGAATCATCGCGGGCATAGATGATGGCCCTGGTCCCCGATTCTATTGATCGAGAACCTGGGTTTTACCATGGGAATGATGTGTAAGCTGCTTGGATGATAGACTCCATCTTAATGTGATCATCCTTTACGGTGCGCTTGGATTAAAGTATTCTGACCAGCAGCCAGGAGCCATGTGTCTTGGTTCTTGACCATCACATAGATGGCCAGACTTCCTTGTCCGTCTTCGATGAGTTCCCCCTTCGATGTAGCCGGATACTGACGTATATGCGCGATGGCCACATCCTGGCGCAAGAATACAAGTTTCTCAATGAAATACTTTGCGTATGCATGAAGAAGCGGCCCCTTTAAAACAACTTGATGTGCGTTATTTATTTGCTCCCAGCCTGAGAGCATCTCCCCTATGACATTGACCCAAGTGGAGTCTTGACTAAAGTGACGATCCAAGGCATCGGCATCATGTTTATTAAATGCAGCTTCCATTTCGGCAATCGTTTGTCTAATGATGCGACCTTCCTGCTCCTCTAGTCCCTTGTGAATTTCATGTATGTTGGACATTGCATATAACCTCCTGTTATTTGTACTGCATTATGGGCCGAGACCTCTTCATCCTATCCATTGATATCTGTAATTTCATTTTAGATGGTAAGAAATATAATTAAAAATATATTTTATGGCAGGAGTATATGCCCTCAGGTATATAAGCGAGACGTGGGATAATCAAGACGTTCGAAGATCTCGTTACTGATAAAAGAAAAGATCGACATTACAACAAAACAATTCATACTTAAGGTATGGGTTGTTTTTTTATTTTTAATATAGAGTCCCTTTATTGGAAGAAGAGGTGTTATACATACGTAAATAAGATTTACGCGGAGGTGCGTCTTCGAATTGGATTCGATAGAGGAGTGCGTGAGGCGCGTTAAGGCCGGTGAGGTGGATGGTTTCGAGCCTATCGTCGAAACGTACAAAAAACAAATCTACATATATTGCTGCCGGATGCTCGGCTGCAAGCAGGACGCGCAGGATGCCGTCCAGGATGTCTTCATTAAAGCATTCACCAAGCTTCATACCTATGAAGCGAAGGTTTCGTTCTCATCATGGTTATACAAGATTGCCTATCATCATTGTCTTAATTTGCTTCGCAAGCGACAAGTTCGCATGCGAGTGAGCCGACTCATTCGATCGACAGGGCATGCTGATAGCGTGGAACAGTCGCTGGAGCGCCGGTGGTTCAGCGAACCACTGGAATATGCCATGACGAAGCTCTCGGTGGAGGAGCGGAATCTGCTCGTGCTGCGGGTGTTCGAAGATAAACCGTTCACGGAGATCGCACAGATTCTGGATAAGAATCTTAGTGCAGTGAAGAAAAAGTATGCTCGGATGAAACAGAAAGTCATCAAGCTGATCCAGGAGAAGGAGGGGACGGGGTTATGCGAGATTCGGGACAGCCGGAGCAAGATCGAATTCTGAGAAGCATGGAATTGCACTCCGTGGAAGAAGAGTTGGATGTGACCCCCGCCATCATGCAAAAGGTGCGTCAAATTCACCGGATGAAACACGGGAGAAATGACGGCAATCGTAAGAAAACCTTGATTATTGCGATGCTTACTGCGATTCTAATTCTTTCGTCAATTAGCGTTTATGCAAACCAATACTTGATTCAGATCAAGAACAAGGAAGGCGAAGTCATTCTGTCTACCATGAAGCCATGGAAATATTCCGAATCGGAATATAACGCTAAACGGAGAAAAGAGACGGAAGAAGAGCTGAGCAAGAGGTTAAAGCCGGGTGAACAGGCGGTATATTATATCAAGGACCAGCATCTAACTTCATCCACTAAAAAATATCCACTGAACTATTTTTATATGGCGACAAAGCATCCGAATTATCAAGAACTCGCAAAAGAAATCGAAGAGAAGAGTGCGCCCTTACTTCGAGAACCTGATTATGTTCCCGAAGGGTATCGATTTGATTTTGGAAGGATTCAAATTAGAAATGAACCTGTATGGGGAACACCGGAGTATGAAAGTCTTCTGAATGAACTCAAAGAGCAGGCTGGAAAGTCGGATGAAGAACAGGGACTGTTCTACAAGATTGTTCCTTGGTTCGAGATTGCTTCTACGGGAATGGAATATCGTAAAGGCGAAAATCGGATCACGATTCTGGCTTTTGCCCGAAAGAAAGGCTCAAAAGCTGGGGTGCTCACAAACGAAGCCGTAAAACTGACGGTGAACGGGAAAGAAATGATACTGTCCGCCAATTCGACTACTGAAACTCGCAGCTTGACTTGGCTTAGCGACAGTGAAGAGATTCTGTATGTGATTACAGATGATCCAAAGGATCCACTGTCCAAGGATGAGTTTGCGAAGATTGCAGCCGGTCTTATATCGGAATAAACGGTTTCCCTTCATTTTTTACAAAATGTCCCTTTTGTTGTCGGTAAGGTGTTATATGTGATGTATTTATAAATTAACTTAAAAGGCCTTACCGCCGAAAGGAGTACGAATTTTACCATGATGAAAAACAAGATGAAGGTCGCTTTATTTCTCGCAGCAACGATGATGGTCGGATCCGCGAATGTTTACGCAGCAAGCAATGCAAGCACGTCTGTTCCACAGGCGAAGGTAGCGGTTTCTACTGCCAAACCGGAGAAGACATCCGTTTCGTTTGATGATCGTATCAAGGAGTTAAGTAACAAACTTAAAGCAGGGCAGATGGTTGCGTATTATGTTGCGGACCAGGAATATAACCGGCTAGATGAAATTTACTTTACGTCCATGGGTTTTGTTAATACCAAGTATGCGGACTATGTGGCGAAGGCGAAGGCATTGAACGCTCCAACGCTAACCAAACCTTCTGACTTGCCGAAGAGTTATTCATTCCAGAACGCGATTATATACTTAAAGAGTCCTGAAAGAACGTCGAGCCTATACGAGAAGCTGGACAAGGAATTGAGAGCGAAGGCCGCAAGCGGGGAGAAGTTCGTGTACTCCGACATCATGAAGTCGAATGAAGCATCCGCAGCCATCCTGAATTTTGATAAGGGAAAAGTAAAGCTTCAGGTCGTTGCGAGTTATATTGTACCTGAACAGCCAATGGGCGGAACGCCAGTGCCGCAGAAGAAACCGAACGAGAAAAAGGAAACCATCGTCATTAACGGAGTGGAATGCATCTACACAACCGACTCCAAGGGAAGGGATCACCTGGATTGGGTGGATGAAGAGCAGCAGATTCGGTACAGCATTTGGGCGGAGAGCGCCAAATCGGATGTGCTGAACTATGCCAAGAAAATGATTGCGAAATAAGGCTTCTTCTTAAAAGATCCAGATTCATGTTGACCCAATTCCTGTCTGTTTTTATTTTTTCCTCAAGAGTCTACGCTCTTTGATATTACGAGCATAGGATGTTGTGTTCGGAAAAGTAAAGGAGGTTGGAACAATGGGTGAAGTTGCTGGATACGGTGGCGGAGGATATGGATCCGTTGGAGCAGTACTGGTTCTCTTTATTCTCTTGGTCATCATCGTTTCTGCGTTCGGATTTGGATTTGGAGTTTAATAGGTAATGTAAAAGAAACCCGCACCGCTTGCCCGGTGCGGGTTTCTTCTGTTCAATGCGAAACATGTCTGACGATGGGTGAAGTCCAACCGTCATTCGGGATGGGTTCTAACAGCAAGGACAGCCACTTGTCATATAACTCCCACGGTTTACCCGAGTCCAGCAGAGCCTTGCAAGTATAGATCCCTTCCTCGACGGAGCTGACCTTATCCGCCAACTGTAAGCGAACGGCTCCATTTAGCAGAACCTGGTAGATAAAAGCGATGTCCCCCGTACCCTGCAGAACCTGCTCGGTAACGTCAGCTTGTTCGGAGGGGGTCCAGCTTATGTCTGGAACAGGCGTATCGAGTCCGTACGCTTCCGGGTCGATGATCTGGAGGCTGGCTTCACCCTTCTCAACTCGGTAAGTCCGCGTGGGCCGGTGAATGAATAGTTCATCCGAGCCTTCACTGCCTTGAATGATGATCGCTTTCCGATAACCGAGTTTCATGATCAGTCGGCTTAAACGGTCAAAGACCGTATTATGGTATACACCGAAGGTTAAGAAAGGGGAATGAGAGTAATCCACAAACTTTTCGGCCGTATTAAGCACGGTCCGCATACCCAGCTCCTCCCGGATCGGGCGAAGATTCTTAAGCGGGGGGCACCACTCTTCAGCATGTACATATAATACGCCCGATTGCTGGGCAGCGCGGACGCATGATGCTTTTGCCAGTAACGGTCCGATTATCCCCTTGGCCGCAAGTATATCCGACAATGTGATCCCCCACTTCGGGGGCAGTGATGCGGTCCCATGCAGAGTGACAGGCAGATCGGCGGCTGCCAGCACAAACGAGGTGGCTAACGTAGAGAAAAAGGAGGACTTTCTGCCATCATAAGGTCCTGCGCAATCTATACCCTCATGTACAAATGAACGGTCTGCATATTCACGGCCGACCTTCACGAATGCCTCCAATTCTTCCACGCTTTCCATTTTGATGCGTTCCGCAATGAAAAAGGCACCGATCTGTGCAGGGGTTGCCTGCAATCCGAGAATCGATTCTGCAGCCTGCAGCGCTTCCTCGTAAGTCAGGTCCCGTGCACCCCGTTTGCCGCGGCCGACTTCTTTTAATAAGTGGATCATGATTTTTTTGCACCTCCTGAGCCGGTCTCCTGAAGCAATTGATACAACTTGACGATCGAGGTTGCGACATCCACCATTCTTTTTCTTTCATTCATCGCCTGTTTGCGCAGGACATCGTATGCTTCGGATTCCGAAATATTTTTCATCTTGCACAGAATGCCTTTGGCCATATCAATCCATTTTCGCTCTTCAATGCGGGCAAGAAGCTGCGTTCTTTCATTATGCCACTGCTCTCGTTCGTAAAAATGCTTGGAACTAAAATGCAGTGTCCAATGCAGCTCATGCTCCTTCATGGTGGGGAATAAAAGTCCATCAATTATAACATCATCTTCACATGCTTCGAGAGATTGCGAAGCGGCATGATCGCTGCACCACCACAGAACGGGAACGCGCTTTTGTTGTTCGAGCGTGCGGGACCACGATTTAATTGCGGCAACCGGGAGGTGGAGAACCGTTCCGTCTGCTTCCATGATGCCGGCCAGCGCTTGCTTCTCACTGCGGGCTAGGTGGACCTTGTAGCCGTATGAACGAAGGATAAACTCCGGAAGAAGCGCCCTGGCATCTGTGTCGCTTCGCTCTGAAGCAGGGACCGGATGGTGGATAACCAGCAATGAACGCATGGATTGACGCTCCTTTCATAAATGATATCCTCTCAGGGTTAAGCAGTTAGCACAAAGCAGTTATTATGTTAAATTATATAACATATATCACAGGGTGATGTCGATATTTAATTAAAATTCTCTGTTTCATGTCAAATATGTTGACAGACAGATCGGATGTGGTGTATATTTCCCTCAAGAAACTTTATATCTCCCGGATACAACGGTGTATCCCATTAGCGGCAAAGAAGCCTGCTTTCGTTCCCGGTAAGAGTGTGCCTACTCTACTGGAGCGAATGCAGGCTATTTTGGTTTTTAAGGCTTTTGATGAATGAACAAGTATATTCTAAGGTGTTAGACGGAGGGGAGCGCAAACCATGACAAAAAAGAAATTAGTAATGATCGGGAATGGTATGGCAGGGGTACGGGCAATCGAGCATTTGATCAAGCTTGCGCCGGATGCTTATGAGATTACGATATTCGGATCGGAGCCTCATCCGAACTACAACCGGATTATGCTGTCATCTGTCCTCGCAGGAGGCACCGATATGAAGGAAATCATCATTAATGATTGGGATTGGTATAAGGAGAATCGGATCCAGTTATATGCGGGTCATACGGTGACACGGATCGACACCCAGAATCGTCAAGTCTTTTCCGATCAAGGAGCTGCTGCTGACTATGATGTATTGATTATAGCCACCGGTTCCAATCCATTTATGCTGCCTTTGCCTGGTGCCGACAAGGAAGGCGTTATCGCATTCCGGGATATCAAGGATTGTGAAACGATGGTGAAGACATCGAAGCAATACAAGAAAGCGGTGGTTATCGGCGGGGGTCTGCTGGGTCTGGAGGCTGCTAGAGGGCTTCTGCATTTGGGCATGGATGTATCCGTGGTTCACCTTAACCCCTATCTGATGGAACGACAATTGGACGAAACGGCGGCCAGAATGCTGCAGCGTGAACTTGAAACCCAAGGAATGAAATTTCTGCTGAATAAAAATTCGGAGTCCATCTCAGGGCGGAAGCGGGTGAAGGCACTCCAATTTACGGATGGGAGCCGTGTCGAGACCGATCTGATCGTGATGGCCGTCGGAATCAAGCCGAACGTTTCCTTGGCACAATCCTCCGGGATTGAAGTCAAGCGCGGAATCGTTGTTAACGACTATATGGAGACGAATATTCCCGGCATCTATGCGGTGGGTGAATGCGCAGAGCATCGCGGAATCGCTTATGGTCTTGTGGCACCGCTATACGAACAGGGGGCTGTGCTAGCCAAGCATCTGGCGGGTGTGGAGACGAGCGGGTACGCCGGATCCGTAACGTCAACGAAATTAAAGGTATCCGGCGTGGATGTGTTCTCTGCAGGTCATTTTGCTGAACCGGAAGGAACAAGATCGATGCGATATCAAGATGAAGTTGAAGGAGTATACAAAAAAATCGTGATTCGCGAAGACCGGCTCATCGGAGCCGTTATGTTCGGAGATACAGGGGATGGACCCAAGCTGTTCTCGCTGATGAAAAGCGGCGAATCCATCAAGGGCCGAGAGAAGGAGCTTCTGTTAGGCTTCACGGGTCATGCCGGTACCGTATCGACGGAACAGCGGCTGGCTCAGCTGGCGGATGATGAGATCATTTGCGGCTGTAACGGCGTATCGAAGGAAGCGATAAAAGATGCCATTCTTACGAAAAATTGCAACACCGTGGCTTCCGTTAAAGCTTGTACAAAAGCATCGGGATCCTGCGGCGGCTGCAAACCGCTCGTTGAGGGACTGGTTCAGTTATACGCCGGAGATGCAGCAGGGGAGCCCGTGAAAGAAGGGATATGCGGGTGTACATCGCTAGGACGGGATGAAATTATTAGCGAGATAACCCGTCTTGGACTTGGAACCGTCAAAGAAGTGATGAATGTGCTGGGATGGGACAATCCAGAGGGATGTTCCAAATGCCGGCCATCCTTGAACTACTATCTGGGGATGCTGTTTCCGGAATCCTACGTGGATGAGAAGGAATCCCGCTTCACGAATGAGCGGTACCATGCCAACATTCAGAAGGATGGCACCTATTCCGTTGTTCCCAGAATATATGGCGGGGTAACGTCACCTTCGGAGTTAAAGAAAATCGCAGAGATTGCGGAAAAATTCGATGTCCCGATGGTCAAGATTACAGGCGGACAACGGATCGACTTGCTTGGCGTTAAGAAGGAGGATCTGCCGAAGATGTGGGAGGAGCTGGATATGCCTTCCGGTTATGCTTACGGTAAAGCCCTCCGTACCGTTAAAACTTGCGTGGGGTCCACGTTTTGCCGATTCGGCACCCAGGATTCCATTGGCATGGGTGTTCGCTTGGAGAAAGAGTTTGAGCGGCTGAGCACACCGGCCAAAGTAAAACTCGCGGTTTCCGGATGTCCCCGCAACTGCGCAGAAGCGACCATCAAGGATTTTGGAGTCGTAGCGATTGATGGCGGATGGGAACTGCACGTCGGCGGCAATGGAGGCGTTCATGTTCGGGCAACAGAGTTATTATGCATCGTGAAGACGGAAGATGAGGTGCTCGAATGGGCCGGGGCATTTATCCAATACTATCGGGAAAACGCGCAGTGGAATGAGCGGACATCGGTTTGGATCGAACGAGTAGGCTTGGACCATGTGAAAAAAGCATTAGAGAAGAAGGAGGACCGCGTCGCGCTCTTCTCGAGAATAAAGCTGGCTTTAAGCAAGCAGAAGGATCCGTGGAAGGAAATTACGTCGGACAGCGGGCTTCGTAAAAACTTCGTGCCTTTGCCTGATGCTGAACCTGTGACGAAATAGGGGGAATCCAAAAATGACGAAACTTCATGTAGGATACGTGAACGAAATTGATCATAAGGGCTCAAGGACCATTGAGATCGACGGAACGGAAATCGCGCTGTTTCGTTTATCGGATGGGGATATACTGGCCGTGGAGAACAAGTGCCCGCATAAAGGAGGCAAGCTTTCGGAGGGAATGGTGTGCGGGAAGCAGGTGCACTGTCCTCTGCATGATTGGAAGATCGACCTATGCAGCGGGCAGGTTCAAGAGCCGGATACGGGCAACGTAAACACCTATCAGGTTGAAGTTGATCCGGTAAGCGGCGCGATATACCTTCAGGATCGTACGGCTTAAACGCGAAAGATGGATTCCATAAGAGGGGGTGCACGATATGGATTATGTGAAACCGAATCAGGTCATGTATGACATGATCGAGGCCGGAGCCGCGAAAGCTCGGCTGAAGACTTCGCAAATGCTCACCCGCGGCATGCTGTCAGGCGCCATCCTGGCGTGCGCCACCACGCTAGCTTTTACGGCTTCGAACCAAACGAATATCCCGATGGTGGGCGCAGTCCTGTTTCCGGTTGGCTTTGTGATGATTGTCCTGCTGGGCCTAGAGTTGGTAACTGGAAGCTTTGCGCTCTTGCCATTAGCCGTCCTGCAAAAGAAAGCTTCAAGTGCCTCCATGCTTGCGAATTATGGATGGGTTATTCTCGGACATCTGATAGGCTGTCTGATTTATGGGGGGCTCTATGCGCTTACCGCGACCAAGATGGGGACGGATATGAGCCATCCGCTTATTCAGATGATTGTCGACACGAGCGAGACAAAGACACTCGGCTATAAGGCGCTGGGCGTGAGCGGCATGCTGCTGGTAGTGATCAAGGCTATGCTCTGCAACTGGATGGTGGCGTTAGGCGTTGTCATGGCGTTTACATCAAGCTCAACGATAGGAAAAATCGCTGCGATGTGGCTGCCCATCCTGATCTTTTTCGGTCAAGGATTCGAGCATGCGGTTGTAAATATGTTTGTGATACCGGCGGGCATGATGCTCGGGGCGGATGTCAGTGTGGCCGATTGGTGGCTCTGGAACCAAATCCCCGTACTAATAGGTAATTTTATTGGCGGAGCGGTATTTACCGGGGCGATGTTGCACTTATCCCAATTCGGATTCGGAAAGCGCAGCGAGGTTAATCCGGTTGCGAAGGCCCATCATGGACTCAGGGTTATGGAGGCGACGGCAGTTCCGGTCGATAAAAGACGATGAGGCCGGGCATGGTGTATATTGTTGGCGCAGGTCCGGGAGATCCGGAGCTGATTACGCTGAAAGCCCTTCGGCGTATTCAGGAAGCGGACGTCATTATGTACGATCGACTGGTGAACGATGAGCTGTTGAGTTACGCAAAAAAGGATGCTTTGCTCGTATTCTGCGGTAAGGCACCCGGCAGCCATTCCCTTCCGCAGGAGAAAATTAACGAGAACATGGTGACTTATGCCCTTGCCGGTCATGATGTCGTAAGACTCAAGGGAGGTGATCCGCTGATCTTCGGACGAGGTGGCGAAGAGGCGTGCGAATTGGCTGCGCGAGGCATTCCCTTCGAGATCGTGCCCGGCGTTACCTCGGCATTGGGAGCAGCCTCCTCCACAGGGATACCTCTGACCCACCGTGGAGCCAGCACTTCGGTAGCTTTTGTCAGCGGAACGAGCTGCCATGGAAACGAGCGAAGCGTGAGGTGGGACTTGCTGGCTCACAGTGTGGATACACTTGTGGTGTACATGGGCGTCAGCAGAATGGACGACATCTGCAAGGAGATGCTCGCTCATGGCAAGCCGTCGTCAACTCCCGTTGCTATCGTTGAACAGGGGACAAGGGCAGAGGAGCGAACCATAACGGGAACGCTCGGAACCATCCACAAGATTGCCCATCTTATGAACGTGAAGAATCCGGCGCTTCTGATCATCGGCGAAGTTGTACGAGTGAGGGATCAGCTCCTGAAACTGGCTGCGGAGGCGGAGGAACGGACAGGATAAAGCTTATGCAGGCGTGAGGACGATCGCATGACGAAGCATGAACATCGTTTAATCCATTGGAACGAAACGCAGATACGCTAACCATAAAGTGAACCCTTATCCATTTGGGGTTCACTTTTTTTGGTGTTAAACAAGTTTGTGGCACAGGGAAGGCATACACTATATGAATACGACATGAGGTTCTGCGATTCCGATTCGCAGCAAGAGGGAAACGCTTCCAATTCGGAGAATATCATGTTTAAACAACCAGACGTGCTATTGCCAGAGTGTTGCAGGTCCTGCTTGTTTATATCCGATAAACGGGGGTGCACGTATGAAATATGACGTAATCGTGGTGGGAGCGGGGTTATCCGGTCTTGTGGCAACCGCGGAGATAGCCGAGGCCGGCAAGCGGGTGCTGCTGCTTGATCAGGAACCGGAAAGCTCGCTGGGCGGGCAGGCATGGTGGTCTTTTGGCGGGTTATTCCTTGTTGATTCGCCGGAACAGCGAAGACTGGGCATCAAGGATTCCCGTGAACTGGCGTGGCAGGACTGGCTGGGAGCCGCTGGTTTCGATCGGGAGGATGACGAGGATCGATGGGGGCGGAAATGGGCAGAGGCCTATGTTGATTTTGCGGCCGGCGAGAAACGGGCATGGCTGCATTCTTTAGGGGTCCGATTCTTTCCCGTTGTAGGCTGGGCCGAACGTGGCGGGTATCTCGCGGAGGGGCATGGCAATTCCGTGCCGCGCTTTCATATTGTGTGGGGAACAGGTCCTGGAGTCGTGCAACCATTCGAGTCCAGGGTCAGAGACGCCATACGCTCAGGAATGGTTGATTATCGCCCCCGTCACCAAGTGGATGGACTTATCACGCAGGAGGGTGCCGTTACAGGCGTAAGAGGCTCAGTCCTTGCTCCGAGTTCGGCTTATCGCGGCGAAGCAAGCACGCGGGAGGTGGTCGGCGACTATGAGTTTTTTGCAGAGACCGTCGTTGTCTCCAGCGGAGGAATCGGTGCCAACCATGAGCTGATCCGGCAGCATTGGCCATCTCGGCTCGGTCATCCTCCGCAAACGATGCTCTCTGGCGTTCCCGAGCATGTGGATGGACGGATGCTCGGAATAACGGAGAAAGCAGGTGGGCGGGTCGTCAATAGAGACCGGATGTGGCACTATACCGAAGGGATTAAGAATTGGAGCCCGGTCTGGTCAAAGCACGGAATCCGGATACTGCCGGGCCCTTCTTCTGTTTGGCTTGATGCCAAAGGGCAAAGGCTCTCTGCCCCGAATTTCCCGGGCTTCGATACGCTGGGAACCCTGAAAGCCATTCAGGATACCGGCTTTGATTATTCCTGGTTCATTCTCACCAGAAAAGTGATAGAGAAGGAATTCGCCTTGTCCGGATCAGAGCAAAACCCGGATTTGACCGGAAAGAGCATCCGCAAGGTGTTAGGCAGAGTAGGTTCAGGTATCCCGGGGCCGGTGCAGGCATTCCTGGATCATGGAGAGGACTTTGTTGTTGCCGATTCACTGCCCGAGCTAGTGGATGGCATGAATAAAATGACAGGCAGCGATCTGATCAAGCAGGTGGACATGGAGCGTCAGCTGGCTGCGAGAGACCGCGAGATGGACCATGCATTTACCAAGGATCTGCAGATTACGGCGCTTCGAGGTGCAAGGAATTACATCGGCGATCGTCTGGTACGCGTAGCCAAGCCGCATAAATTTCTGGATCCGGCCCATGGCCCTTTGATCGCGGTACGCTTACATATTCTTAGCAGGAAAACGTTGGGCGGGCTGCAGACGGATCTATCTGGCCGGGTACTGAATGCAAACGGCGAGCCGGTTCCCGGACTCTACGCGGTTGGAGAAGTTGCGGGATTCGGAGGGGGAGGCGTTCATGGATACCGTGCATTGGAGGGAACGTTTCTGGGAGGCTGTCTGTTCACAGGGAGACAGGCGGGCCGGAGCATTGCGAGGCTCTGATGATAGGGCATTCATGTTTCGGCTAACGCACGGCAGATTTAATTTAGCGGGCAATTCCTATCTTGCCAAGTGAAATGAAAATTTCTTCTTATCGTAAGATCGTTTATGGTATTCTGTTTGGTAGCACATGAAAGGAGAATGTCCATGTCCCATGATCAGGATATTGCTGAAACCAAGACAAAACGGCTATCCCATATTCAATCTTACATAGATTCGCCAGATTTGCAGAACAAGCTGTATAAAAAGACCCTTATCGTTGTGATCCTCTCGCAAATATTCGGTGGGGCTGGCTTGGCTGCTGGATTGACGGTCGGTGCGCTTCTGGCACAGGATATGCTCAAGACCGACAGCTATGCAGGAATCCCTGTTGCCCTAATCACGGTCGGTTCCGCTCTGGGTGCCTGGTATATTGGCCGGCTTACCCAGCAATATGGTAGAGGGCCGGGTTTGGCTGCCGGATTCCTGGCGGGTGGGATTGCCGCGATCGGAGTCATATTGGCTGCTGTTTATCAAAATATCTATCTGCTGTTCGCTTCGTTGTTAATATACGGTGCAGGTACCGCAACGAATATGCAAGCTCGTTATGCAGGCACGGATTTGGCTAAACCTTCACAGCGGGCGGGAGCGGTCAGCATGGCGATGGTTTCCACCACCTTTGGTGCCGTTGCGGGTCCGAATCTGGTGGGGGTTATGGGGAACGTTGCGGAATCCTTCGGGATTCCTGGATTGGCGGGACCGTTTATTCTGGCAGCCGTGGCTTTTATTCTGGCAGGCCTGATCCTGCTAGTATTCCTGCGCCCGGACCCCTATGCGATTGCCCAAGCGATTGAGGAAGCTAAAATTAAAATTTCCGGTGATTCTTCGGCCGGAACGGTAAACGGATCAGAACGAAACAAACGGGGAATCTTGGTTGGAGCCTGCGTGATGATATTGACTCAGGTGGTCATGGTCTCCATCATGACCATGACGCCCGTCCATATGAAACATCACGGCCACGACCTGAGTGCGGTCGGTTTGGTGATAGGCATTCATATCGGAGCGATGTACCTGCCTTCGTTAATCACAGGTTTCCTCGTGGACAAAATTGGCCGCATCAGCATGTCAATCGCTTCCGGAGCCGTGCTTCTGAGCTCCGGGATTCTAGCCGCTTTGGCTCCGGCCGAATCCATGGCGCTGATCATAACGGCGCTGGCTTTGCTGGGGCTGGGTTGGAACCTTGGCTTCATCAGCGGAACGGCGCTCATCATAGATGCTACCCATCCTTCCGCCCGCGCCAGAACACAGGGAACGGTGGATGTCTTGATTGCTTTAGCGGGAGCATCGGGCGGCGCTTTATCCGGTATGGTCGTTGCCCATACCAGTTACGGTACACTCTCGATTGCGGGAGGTTTGCTGTCGCTGGTGATGATACCTGTTTGTCTAAGCTCGGTGAACAAGCGCAAACCTTCGACATCCTCAAACAGCGCGGCATTATAATGAAACAGCCTCCTATCGTAGTCGATAGGAGGCTGTGTTGTAACGGGCCTTAAGGCAGGATGTTGCCTGCCGCACGGTAAATCGCATACCATTCTTCGCGGGTGAGCGTTACATCGCCGGCTTTAATGCAGTCTTGCAAACGACTGATGTTCATCGTCCCAATGATCGGCTGCATATGTGCAGGGTGACGAAGAAGCCATGCGATGGCAATTGTGGTATTCGTTACGTTGTATTTTTCCGCAATTTCATCGATCTTCTGATTAAGCTCAGGGAACTTGTCGCTTCCAAGGAATACGCCTTCAAAGAACCCGTATTGGAAAGGAGACCAAGGCTGAATCGTAATGTCGTGAAGTCGGCAGAAATCCAGCACGCTGCCATCACGGTTAACTGCGGCGTCATTCTCCATGTTGACGTTGATCCCGCTCTGTATCATGGTGGTGTTCGTGATGCTTAGCTGCAGCTGGTTGGCTACGAGCGGCTGCTTCACTGCTTTTTTCAGAAGCTGGATTTGCATCGGATTCTGGTTGGATACGCCGAAATGACGCACTTTACCGGAGCTTTCGAGTTTATCGAATGCTTCAGCCACCTCTTCAGGCTCAACTAACGCATCCGGACGGTGAAGAAGGAGTACATCGAGATACTCGGTTTTGAGTCTTTTCAGGATGCCATCGACGGAATTCAAGATATGCTCTTTGGAGAAATCGAACATGCCCTGACGAATCCCGCATTTCGATTGCAGAATGATCTTCTCGCGGACTTCTGCATTCATATGTATCGCATCTGCAAAAATTTCCTCGCAAGCTCCGCCGCCGTATATGTCGGCATGGTCGAAGAAGTTAGCGCCTTCCTCCAGTGCGGATGACACGAAACGCTCGGCTTCCGCTTTTTCCAGCGAATTTATACGCATGCAACCAACGGCTACAACAGGTACTTCCAGTGAACTGCTTCCAAGCTTCATCGTTTTCATGATTACGGTCCTCCCGTTCAAAATAGGTTGATTGTGCTGTCAGTCTCTAGTTTATTGTGACATGCAGGGGGCAAGGTGTACAAGCTTAAATTTGACAAGAGAGTTCGTTTGAAATAAAATGACTCATGAGTCATAAATGACTGAAAGGTCAATTTCAATGAGAAGTGGGGTGATGTGTTGAGTAAACGCGAACAGAAATTTGAGGCGAGGCAAGAGCTAATCCTTCAAACAGCTGAGCGGCTAATTACGGACAACGGTTATCATGCCATAAAAATGAGTGACATCGCAGATGCGTTAGAGATAGCAAAAGGTACATTGTATCTGCATTATAAATCCAAAGAGGAGCTTGTATTTGAGCTCATTAAACCTAAAATAATGGAATTCCGGCAGATCGTGGAATCGACGGTTAGCGAGGATTTCCATCCGGTTCAACAGGTGGAACGGATCATAGACGAAGCTTTATCCAGCTCGTTTTTTACCTTCGTGCTGACGAGTTTTCCGGATATGGGTGCCATCTTCGCGGATGCAAAGGCTAAAGAGCTCCAGAGCGTTCAGGATGAAGTGATCGACTGTTTGGAGCGAATCATTGAGCGAGGGAAGAAGGAGCGGGTATTCACCGAAGATTTGCCGACGCATTTCTCCGCCTTGCAGCTTATGCAATTACTGGATCCTCTTGTGTACTCCATCCTAGTTAGGGAAGATAGCATGTCACATGCAGATTTTGTGAAGTATACTACGCTTCATTATTTGAACGGCATCCGAGCATAAGGAGTGATATTGGAATGGAATGTAATTCGGCACACCATCAGACGTTGATGACGATTGAAACGGCGGAACAATGGGTGGATCGATCCAACCATAAAGATCTGGAAGGACTGCTTGGCTTAACCGCACCCCAAATTGAGATTGCAGGTCCACGAGGCGCCGGGTTCATGAATAATGCGGACTTGGAGGAGTGGCTGGAACGAGCGAATCTGCAGCTGGCTACGCTAAATCGTTACGCCAAGGATGAATGGATCGTACTGGAGCAGCATGGGACTTGGCTTGATGAGGATGGCCGTATCAAGGGGGAAGCGATCGTATTTACGGTATTGTGCGTTAAAGACCGCAAGGTGCATTCCCTGGCTCGCTATGATGGGAAAGAACAAGCGTTTCAAGCCAGCGGATTGAGCGATGAGGATAAGGTCGGTTAAACCATAACCATTAACGCCTTAAGGAAAAAAGTCAGCGGTAGTTGGAATGCTTAAGTTTGCACCCCTGATGTCACCCCTGACTACCGCTTCATATCCTAGTAGTTTTTATTACAACGCTTTGACTTTCCGAATAACGATTCGACTGTGGGGAAGAGACGGCATATCGTGAAAGCTGAAGCTTACGTCCTGTACAGGCACTTCATAACTCATCTTGTTCGCCAGAAAGTCCAGACTCTCCTTCATGATCTCAAGCGTAATCCACTCCCCGGCACAGCGATGTCCCGTATGATGATCTCCGCCTCCTTGAGGGATGAAGTTAAAGGGGCTCCCGTTCCAATCATCGAAACGATCCGGCTTGAACAGCTCCGGCTGATCCCACAGACCGGGATGATGATTCGTTCCGTATAAGTCAAGGATTGTGAGCACGCCTTTATCAAATGCATATCCCTTCCAGGTAAAATCCTTCCTTGCGCGCGCAGGCGCAAAGGGGAAGAATGGGTAGAACCGCCGCACTTCCTGAACAAAATTCTTGAGCTGCTTCTCGTCGGACGTCATCAATTGTTCACGCTCTTCGGGCTGCTGAATGACAGCTAGAGCAGTAAAGCACACGTATATGGCAACCGCTACGATAGGGCGGAGAATGTTAATGATTTCTACCGCTGCGGTTTCCTTATCCAGAAGCTCGCCCCTAAGATCGCGGTGCCAGGACATCGTATGCAGGGTACTGCCTTGCTTCGGGTCTATTGTTCCACTGCGCACGTCAACTACGAGCTCTTGTATCCATTTTTCCGCTTTGGCACGGGCATTTCTTCCTTTCCTATGCTTGATTCCAAAAGCGGCTGTTGCTTCGATCATAGCAGCTAGCCAGCTCGTTTTCTCTTTCACTTCAGCTTCAGGAAGCGGCACAGCCGCCCACTCACAGGCCACCCGGCATAACATTTCTTGAGCTTCCTCATACATCTCGACCTTATCCTCGGATTCCCATCGACTTACAGCCAGTTCCCAATGTTTACGCGTAATTTCTCTCATGCTGCGAAGAGCTTCCTTGGACATCAAGGACATGAACATCGTTTTGCGATGATGATGCTCTTCGTCATCCAGCGTCTGTACACCGTCTTCACCGAACAGGGTTTTCAGCACGCGTTTCGGCGCTGCACCGCTTCGAACAAACTTCTCCTGGTCATAAAAAAGCCTGGCCGCTTCTTCTCCGCGCATGCAGATCGCTCGCTCCCCCAATAGACGCGTCTCGAATAGATCAGATTGAAAGCCGATGGTTCTGTTTACCCGTTCTCATCCGATTTGAACAAACCAAGCTTTTACTCCCATGTCTAAAGACTAGCCCATCTCGAGTTGAAATATTGGGTCTATCCTTTGCAGGATTCTCAGGCTAGCGCGAGAATTCAATTAGATGTACATAACGAAAAATGAAGCAGGAGGGTGAGGATCGTGACAGCAGAAGTAACCAAAGTATATAAAGAACATATCCCGTCAACACGCTTGATCGGCAAACGGTATTCCGATGAGCACCGGAATGCGGCAGGAAGCTTCGCGGACCGATGGGATGAATGGTCCGCCAATGGCTGGTTCGAAGAGATCGGGAAGCTTGGCGCACTGCCTGAATCTGAGGGTTCTTCATACGGAATCATGCGAATGAGCGGAAATCAGTTTGAATATTGGATCGGGATGCTGTTCCCGGAGCACACGGAAGCTCCGGACGGATATGATTATGCGGATCTGGCGGAAGGCGATGTGGGGATCTGTTGGTTATACGGTAATAGGGATAACGGTGAGCTCTTCGGTATGGAACCCCATAACGCATGTATGGCTAAAATCGCCGAACAAGGCTGGATCCTGGACGAGAACCCGTGGTTCTTCGAACGCTATCACCATATCCGTTTCATGACGCCGGACGAACAGGGGAATGTCATATTGGACTACGGTGTTTATGTGAAATGAGACAAACCATTCGCTTTGTATGAATGAGAGCCACTTGATGGAGTGGCTCTTATCTATTCTTCTGATTCAGTTATGTAAACTACACGCCAGAACCTGATCGCCAGAATTTGTATGTTTCGATGCTTGTTGGCCATTTGTTGGTAAGGCGAGAGGGCGATTGGTACAGGTAATAACGGATACGCCTTGCGGTTTGTTAAATTTTTCATAATAGGAGGGCATCAAGATGAAAGAGGGATGGGAACGCTCAGTTCCCCCGATGCAACTAGACATCACACAAATTCAAGATATGATGGCACCCGTATTCCCCGGTAAAAAAGTAGCAGCCGCTGAACGGATCGGTACCGGACTTAGCAATACCAACTACAAAATTCGTCTGGAAGACAGTGCAGAGCCTTACGTGCTGCGCTTATTCAGGAAAGGTCGTGAGATTGCCGACAAAGAACTGGCTATCATTCGAAAGGTACGCCAAACCGTTCCTGTTGCTGATTATCTCTATGCCGATATGACCTGCAGCGAATTCGATAAACCATGGGCGGTAATGGAGTGGAAGGAAGGCGTTCTTCTTCGTGATGTGATGCAGGGCGGAAGCGAGCAGGATCTCATCGCCGCCGCAGCCTCCGCCGGACGCATTCTCGCCAACATACACAAGCACACATTTACGGAGTCCGGTTTCATCAATGGGGACATGAAAGTCCAGGATCCGATGAGGATGGACGGGGAACGGTTTCTCGTATTTATGGAACAAAGCCTCTTTCAGGATCCATGCGGCCAATGGCTCGGGGAAGAGTTGGCTCAATCGGTATGGTCCTTCAGCCGAACGTATAGTCATTTATTGTCGGAGATTGAAGATACACCCGTTCTTGTTCATTCGGACTATAACGGCTTAAATATATTGATGCGGAATGGTGCTGCAGGATGTGAGGTTTCGGCAGTGCTTGATTGGGAGGAGGCTTTTTCATGGAACCGATACGTAGATATTGCCAATATGCTTCGATACGAACGCAATGGATCTGTATTTGAAACGAACTTTATTCGTGCATATCGTGAGGAAGGAGTGGTTCTGCATGATCACTGGAAAATCCTATCCAAGCTTGAGGATCTGGTTGCCTTGTGCGATATGTTAACCCATTCCAGCTTGGCCACGCCCAATCGAATGCATGATCTACAGCGTTTGATTGCGGAAACCGTTCAGGTTACGACGAATGGCTGAGGTTTTATTCGCTTCTTAAATCGTAATAAAGAAATTGAATTGCATTATAGATTTCGTTTGTCTATAATGGATGTCATAAGTCTATAATGATATTTGTCCATGGCAATCTTCCTTGGGCGCGGAGAAAGAAACAAGAAGTCTTGTCTTCTTGCGTTCTTATTATGGACATTAAAGATCCAGAAAGGTGTTGGTATAAATGAGTGAACAAATGCATGATGTCCTTATTATTGGCGGGGGGCCGGCAGGCTTGAATGCTGCATTGGTATTGGGGAGAGCGAGGAAACATGTGGTGCTGATTGATGAAGGGAAGCCGCGAAATAGGGTTACCCGCGAGTCCCATGGTTTTCTTACCCGAGACGGTGTCAGCCCATCGGAATTTCGCAGGATCGCAAGGGAACAGATTAGCGTTTATCCCTCTGTAAGTTTTGTAGAGGATACTGCCGCTTCGGTTACAGGTGTTGATGGTGATTTTCAAATTACAACAAGGCAAGGGACGGTATACCGCAGTAAAAAGCTCCTCTTTGCCGTCGGGAAGAAAGATAGCCCCTTGGATATTAACGGATTGGCAGACGTATATGGAAAAAGCGCCTTCGTCTGTCCCTATTGCGATGGATGGGAACTGCGGGATCAGCCGCTTGTCGTGATTGCCAAGGGTGCGGGTGCAGCGCACCTTGCCAAAGTCATTGCAGGTTGGAGTGATCATTATACAATCTGTACCCATGGACCGGATGAACTGACGGATGAACAACGACAAGAAATGGAGGAGCATAACATCCCCGTATTCAGCTCCCCGATTCATCGCATTGAGTCGAACGAAGGGATGGTACGGCAAGTCGTGCTGGACGATGGAAACGTTATTCCATGCACGGGCATCTTTTTCGCGCCGAAGCTGGTCTCCGGCTCTGAATTGCCGGCCGCGATCGGCTGTCAAATCAATGAAGCCGGAAGCGTGGTCATTGATGCCTTCGGCAAAACGAGCGTGCCAGGCGTCTACAGCGCCGGTGATGCAGCCACCGAAATGTATCAAGTCATAGCCGCCGCTTCGATGGGAGCTATGGCTGCAGTAGCCATCAATGGTGAGCTGCTTAACGAACGCTGGAATCGTTAAAACATGAATATGCGAAAGGCAGGCTTGGTTAGAATCCATGTCTGCCTTTTTTATACCCTTAGGGGATTTTTTGATTATAAATGATTCTTACACTCCGGGGTGGTACCGTTTTTGGGTATGATGGAGTCATCAAGTAAAAGGAAGGGTGTTGGGAATGAGAAAAACAATCGAGTACATCATGAATCAAGTTTGGAGGGATATGAGCATTTAACCCTCCGACATTATGGAGGAGATATATTTGAATTCTCGAACCAAGAAATTTTTGTCCTATTATAAACCGTATCTGGGGTTGTTAGTTGCAGACTTGGCATGCGCTTTTGTTGTTTCGGCAATTACACTGATGCTTCCGCTGTGTATAAGGTATATCACCATTAACGTGTTGGAAGGGAATTCCCCGAATCCGCTGAACCAAATCTATGCGGTGGGTGCGATCATGCTGGCCATGGTCCTCATTCATACTTTCTGCGATATGTTCATCTCCTATAAAGGACATATGATGGGGGCTTATATGGAGAGTGACATGAGACGGGAGCTGTTTGACCATTTTCAGAAGCTGTCTTTTGGTTTCTACGATGAGAACAAAACAGGACAGCTCATGACCCGCACAACTAATGACATTCTATCGCTAACCGAATTGTATCACCATGGGCCCGAAGATATCGTCATTTCCGTTCTGAAGTTCCTGGGTGCATTCATCATCTTAATGTATATTGACGTGAAGCTTACCTTGATCGTATTTCTCTTTCTGCCGGTCATGGCTGTGTTTGCTTTTTATTTTAATAAGAAGATGAATGTGGCGCTGCGGGTTAGCAAGGATCGGATCGGGGATATCAACGCCCAGGTGGAGGATTCTCTATCGGGTATCCGCGTGGTGAAGTCGTTTACGAATGAACATGTGGAGAGGAAAAAGTTCGCCTATGCTAACGGGCGGTTCGTGGACAGCAGAAGGGAAGGGTATAAGAGTGAAACCTACTTTCACGAAGGGTTGGTCGGGTTTACCCAACTTATTACGATAGCGGTCATTGTGTTTGGCGGAGCCGCAATCGTGGATGCCTCGCTGGAACTGGCGGATTTGCTGACCTTTTTCTTGTGCATCGGCATCCTGATCGAACCGATCCAGAGACTGGTTAATTTCGCCAGGCTGTATCAGGAGGGCATTACGGGGTTCGACCGTTTCATGGAGATTCTGGAGGTAGAGCCGGATATCGAGGATTCCGTTGATGCTGCGGCCATCACGCAGGTTCAGGGGAATATTACATTTCAGAACGTCAGCTTTCGATACAAAGATAACTATGGCTATGTGCTAAAACAGGTATCGCTGGACATTAAGCCCGGAGAGTATGTGGCATTGGTAGGTCCCTCCGGCGTTGGCAAGACGACATTGTGTTCGTTGATTCCGCGTTTTTATGAAGTAAGTGAAGGATGCATTATGCTGGATGGACGCGATATCCGGGATATCACGCAGCACTCGTTAAGGAGACATATCGGGATTGTTCAGCAGGATGTATATTTGTTTGCGGGAACCGTCTTTGATAACATCCGGTATGGCAATATGGAGGCCGGCGAGGAGGAAATCATTGAAGCGGCAAAAAGAGCGAATGCCCATGATTTCATCATGGCACTGCCGGACGGTTATGATACGGATATCGGGCAGCGCGGCGTCAAGCTGTCCGGAGGACAGAAGCAGCGGCTCAGCATTGCACGCGTGTTCCTGAAGAATCCGCCGATTCTTATTTTTGATGAAGCGACCAGTTCCCTGGATAATGAAAGCGAGCGAGCCGTCCAGGAGTCGCTGGAACGGTTGAGCAATAATCGCACAACGCTTGTCATCGCTCATCGCCTGACAACGGTACGGAATGCGCAGCGAATCGTCGTGTTATCCGAGGACGGAATTGAGGAACAGGGCACGCATGATGAATTAATTGCCCGTCAAGGCGCTTATGCGAATTTATATAATATGCAATTAACCATATAAGCAGGAAGAAAGGCGATTTGTGAACGGTTTATGCACCGTCAGCAAATCGCCTTTGTCTGTAGTTGGATCAATCTATAGATTGCGTTGTTGCGTTGTCCTGTTCCAATCCGAAACCGAATTTATCCTTGAAGCGTTTTCCCAGGCTGTTGGTCTTCCACTTCCTTGATTGCATTGTCCTCGTCTTGCACTTTCTCCTTCGATGAACTAAACCATCCGATAACGGCAATCAGCACAAGAACAATATAGAAGGATGCCTTCCAGATCGAGCTTTCCGGGAAGTGATGGTCGATAAGGGCCACATCCGGATGCGCAAGGGTGATGACTGCAAGTTTGACCCCAACCCAACCGACAATGAGGAATGCCGCCACCTCAAGTCCGGGGCGCTGTTGCAGCAGCTTCACGAAGTAGGATGCCGCAAAACGCATGATGATCAGACCAATGAATCCTCCCAGGAAGATGACGATGAACTGACCTCCGTCCAGGCCGCCGATGTTCGCCAGACCGCTTGGCGGCAGTGCCACAGCCAGTGCTACGGCTGCAAGTATCGAGTCTACAGCAAACGCGATGTCTGCAACTTCCACTTTGAAGACGGTCATCCAGAAGCCGGATTGCTTCTTAGGTTTGTCCGGTAGCGGCTTGGCGTCTTCCGTTGGTTTCTTGCCTTTGATAAAGTGTTTCAATGTGTGATTGATCGAAATGTAGAGAAGATAGAGTGCGCCAATAGCTTGCACCTGCCATACGTCCACCAGGAACGAGATTAAGAACAGCGATCCGATGCGGAAGACAAACGCTCCGAGCAACCCGTAAAACAAAGCCTTTTTACGCTGAGTCTCAGGTAAATGCTTTACCATAATGGCAAGGACCAGCGCATTATCTGCTGCGAGCAACCCCTCCAGTGCGATGAGCACCAACAGCACCCACCCATACTCCAATAAAAGCTCCATACCAATTCCTCCTAGTTGTATAATTGAAGGCGCAAAAAGGACCTCCACCGGCAGGTGAAGGCCCTCCATAATCAAAAAGAGACCTTCACCACAGAGTGTGGTAAAGGTCTCGCAAACAACGTATCGTTGCCAACAAAGCCGGGGAATTTTCCCGGAATGACGACTTTGTTGTGTCAGCTACTCCCCTTTAATCACGTTCCTGCATAACTGATATCGTCATCAGTTAAGCCGTGATATAAAGATATAAATTTTTGAGGAATAAGTCAAGCTTTTTTACTTGAATTCAGCAGAATATGTCTCCATTGGAACGGGTCTATTCTTGATGGTAGAGCGTTGTCTCACTTTTACATTAACGCTCGATAATACAACACTAAGGAACACAAGGGCAGCACCCACATATTGATTGGAATTCATGATCTCGTGAGCAAACCAGAACCCGACCAATGCCGCGAATACAGGCTCCAGGGAGAATACAAGTCCCGTCCGGGTAGCGGTTGTATATTTTTGGGCGATCGTTTGGAAGATGAACCCGATTGCGGTGCATACCACGCTAAGAACAAGGACAGCAATCCACGAGTTGGTCGTGCTTGGCCATACTGGAGTTTCAAAGAGCAGAGATGAGATGAACGCATACAATCCCGTGAACCCTAGCTGTAGGATGCCAAGGCTTAGCGTATCAACCTTCTGCGCGGCAGTGCTTACCATATTGATATGGAGCGCATAACATAATGCCGCCGCTATGCAGAACAGATCACCAATCTTCAATGTGAAAGGAAGCTGGATGGTTAACAGCGCGATGCCGATTAAGGCTAGCAAAATACTGACAACCACTTTGTTCTCTATTTTTTTCTTAAATAGAAACGTATGTAATAAGGGGACAAACACCACCGTTAGACTGACCAGAAACCCGGCATTGGATGTGGTCGTGGTCCTCAGACCGAAGGTAAGCGCCGTGAACATAATAAATAATATAAAGCCCAGGAGCATGGCATACCGAATCGTTTGTACGTTAACCTGGCGCAAGCGGGGGAGAAAAATCACTCCTGCAAGTAGAAAGGCCAATCCAAAGCGTAGGGCTATCAAATTAAACTCTCCTAGCGAATCCAGTCCCATTTTCATAAAAAGATAGGACGAGCCCCAACAAATGGTGATGAACAAAATCATAAGATCGGCCTTCAGCGGTTTCAAGTTCTTTTTCCTCCTTCAAGTGATTGAACAGAATCAGTATACTCACGTACAATAGACAAGTAAAACGAATGTTTTTCATAATATATATGAGAAAAATTCATGCATTAGCGATCAGGAGGAATTCCCGTGAGTATCAATAAATTTAAAGTTCTACTAAAGGTCGTCGAGCTCGGAAGCTTGACCAAAGCTGCCGAAGTGATGGGATTTACGCAGTCCGGTGTCAGCCATATGATCAACAGCCTGGAAGATGAATTCGGCTTCTCGTTGCTGGTCCGGAACCGGTCGGGCGCCAAGTTGACAACCAATGGCGAGGAGATTCTGAAGACGATACGGGAAATATTGAAATGGAACGAACATTTGGAGCAGCAGGTGGCTTCCATTCATGGAATCGAGCTGGGAACCATACACATCGGGACCTTCACCAGCGTTGGCGTTCACTGGCTGCCGGGCATTATTCAGGATTTCCAGCGGGATTATCCCCATATCGAGATTCGTTTGGTTGAAGGAGACTATCGGGAAATTGAGGATTGGATCGCGGAAGGCAAGATTGATTGCGGGTTCCTGTCACTTCCAACGTCGGATATATTCGATGTGATACCCCTGCACCAAGACCCGATGCTTGTATTGCTGCCGATGGAACATCCGCTCCGTTCGGAGGATTCGATTACCTTGTCCCAGATTGAGAATGAACCGTTTATTATGCCCAGCCAAGGTTCCGATTATGATGTGAACCGAATGCTGGAGAAGGCCCGGATCAAGCCGGATATCAAATATACGCTTGGTGACGATTATGCCATTATGGCCATGGTCGAAAAGGGCCTTGGCATCAGTATTCTTCCAGAACTGGTGCTGCGAGGGCAGCAACGGAATATACGGTTGATCGAATTGAAGGAGAAGAGCTTCAGATCGCTCGGCATTGCCGTAAACTCCATGCGGGAGATATCTCCAGCTACGAAGCGATTCTTGAATTATGTTAAGAGTTATCCCAAGCTGTAGCTGCGATAGCGACGCTATCAACACGAGCCGGTTGTGTACGAGGGAGAGGCCCGCATATGCTGCGGGCCTCTCTTTCATCATCATCATCACGATGGTTATATTTCGGCCCGGAATGTTTTGCCTAACGGGTTGCCGAGGCCATAATAATGCCGGAAATTATATATAAGCGGACTCCATTTGCCGGGATCAATGTGATGATCATTCAAGATGATGTTGCTATGGGCGTGAACATGGATCGCCTGTGTTTCGACAATGGCAAACATGGAAGAATAGTCAGGAACCCGAATGTTTTTCACTGTCGCCTCGATTTGAATAGGACACTCCATGATGCGAGTAGGCTTTACGGTGACGGAATCGGCAGGAGTTAATCCACTTGTCGCATACTTATCTTTTTCATAAGTAAATCCGTTCTTTGCCTTATAATCAGGAACCGGATATTTTCCTGTATGAGGGGCTAATTGCTCAACATTCTCCCATAAGGAAGGGTCGGGAATGTTGATGACGCATTCAGGATGCCTTTCCAAGTTCTCTATCGCTTTACCCCCGAGTCCGATTCCTAAAATAATGTATTCCCCGAGCGCCCATGAAGAGGATATGGGACTAATATTGACGGTTTCATCTTCATTTAGCGTATTGAGTAAAATAACCGGGGTTCCATAGTAAAGAATTGTCGGTTTAATGATGTCCGTGTTAATCATGCCAGTAAGTTCCTTCATAAAATGTCCTCCTAAGTAGCTGTTCTATCTCAAATCATTGTAAAATAGAAAAGATTCGATGCACATCGAAATATGGATTACATCAGGAGGAATGAAGATGAATGCGAATCCAAACGTAGCACAAGTAGCTTCACTCGTAAGCGATGCATCGAGAGCGGCTATATTAACCGTCTTATTGGATGGGCGATATCATCCGGCAAGCGAGCTGGCGTACATGGCAAAAATCAAACCGCAAACGGCAAGCTTCCATTTATCGAAAATGGTAGCGGCGAATCTGGTCACCGTCGAAGAACAGGGAAGGCATCGTTATTACGGAATACGAAACCAGGAGGTTGCGCAAATCCTGGAAACCCTTCTGTCGATTACGCCTCCTGTCGAAATAAGGTCATTAAACCAAGCTACGGAGCATGAAGCCATACGTCAGGCAAGAACTTGTTACGATCATCTTGCAGGGAGCTTGGGAATCCAATTGACGAATTCGCTGCTTAACGCAGGAGTCATATCCGATACGGAAAATCAATTTACGGTTACAGAAAAAGGGGAAGTATTCTTTAAGGCATTTCAGATTGATCTGGAACAAGTCAAGCGAAAACGCCGCTCCTTCACGCATCGATGCTTGGATTGGAGTGAAAGACGTCATCACCTTGCCGGCGCATTAGGCCATGCCTTGCTTGAAAGGTTATTGGAGTTAAATTGGATACAACGCCTGCCAAGAACAAGGGCCATAACCATCACGCCTGAAGGCAAGAAGGGATTGAAAGAAACATTCCAGATTGATATGGAGTAGGAACGGGGAACGGGCTGCGGTATAGACTTATGGTCGCTGAAAGACCTATGGTACCCGAAAAATAAAAAGGACTGCCCTCGCCTCATCGGAAGATGAAGGGGACAGTCCTTGGATCAGAGATTAACGGAGTGTTTTCAATGCTCCGCTCCATGCAAGCACTTGGTCAAGCATACCATTCAGGTTGACGAGATGCAGATCAGCTGGTTTGAACACAGAACCGTTCTCAAAATCCGTGAATAACGAGAGCGCCGGGTGTACACGAACATCCGCTACGGACAATTCGCCCAGAATTCCACGCAGATGTTCGGCAGCACGAGCGCCGCCAACAGAACCGTAGCTCACGATACCTGCAGCTTTGTTGTTCCATGGCTCTCGAGCAAAATCGAGTGCATTTTTCAAAGAGCCAGAAATACTGTGGTTGTATTCTTGTACGATGAAGACAAAGCCATCAAGACTGTTCAGCTTATTGTTCCAAGCGGTAGCTTGCTCTGTAGCATCAGCTTCGCCCAAAAGCGGGAGCTTGTAATCAGCGATATCTACGATTTCGTAATTTGCATCTCCGCGTTCATCAGCGATACGTTTAACCCATTCACCTACTTGTGGACTTAAACGGCCTTGACGCGTACTGCCTAAAATGATACCGATATTCAATTTGGACACTGTTCTTACCTCCCGATCATTCTGAATATATTTTTATCGTGATGTGTTTGTTATTTTGCATGAGCTAATCATAATCTTAGGGGGTTAACTTTGTCAAGTAGCTTACAAAAAGTTTGTGTAAAATATTCCGATTTTTTTGTGCTTCCAAGTACGGTTGGATATGTGCCTGATTCGGACGTGTTTTGTACCGTATAGGCAGCAGCAATGTTATACTGATCATGTGCCCTGGAATAAAATTCCCGTGCAGAGAAAACACGCGTAATTCAGCACTTATAGTACATATAAAGATTGGAGAGGTGAAGCAAGTATGGAACTGAGACAATTAAGGTCCGACGAGTTTGAGATCAGCACAAAATTATCCGAATATGCCTTTCAATATACACTGACACCAGAGCAGCGAGAGTCCAATCAAAAGCATTTTAAACCTGAACGCTTCTGGGGGATTTTTGACGGAGAAGAGCTGCAAGCGAAACTGACCATCATCCCGCTGCAAGTTTATTTGCATGGAAACCTTTTCGAGATGGGCGGTATTGCCGGTGTGGCAACCTGGCCCGAGAACCGCAGACAGGGGCATGTATCCACCTTGCTCAAGCATGCATTGCAGGAGATGAAGGGCAAAGGCCAGACCCTTTCCTTCCTGCATCCGTTTTCGATCCCGTTCTATCGTAAATTTGGCTGGGAACTTTACGCGGAATATAAAAAGTACATCATTCCGGTCCCTAAATTCCCACGTAAGGTGGAAGTGCCTGGCCGCATTGTAAGAGGCGTAACCGATATTCCAACACTGGACGGCATGTATCAAGCCTATGCCAGCCGCTATAACGGCACGCTTGTGCGGGATGACACTTGGTGGACAAGATTCGTGCTGCAGGGGGACAGTCACAGCGTTGTTTATTATTCAGCTGAGGGCAAGCCGACGGGCTACGCGTTATATGAGCTCAAAGACAAAGATCTCGTGTGCGACGAATTTGTATACCTGAATGAAGAAGCCCGAAGCGCAATCTGGACCTTTTTTGGAAGCCATGATTCCAGGATTGAGCAGGTTACGATGACAATGGTGCCTGGGGATGATCAGCTGCCGTTCATGCTGCCGGATCCACGCGTTACCCAGGAAATCGTCCCATACTTCATGGCCCGTATCGTAGATTTGAAATCCTTTGTGGAGCAGTACACTTTTGAAGCGCATCAGGAAGCCGTAATGACCATAGAGGTGGAAGATTCCGTTGCGCCTTGGAATGCGGGCAGATGGAGGTTGTCCGTTAATCAAGAGGGGAAAGCGGAGTTGTCGGAGCTTCCGTCTGATCATGGGGAGCAGCCTGACCTGTCCACCGATATTCAGACGTTATCGGCGCTGTTTACGGGATACAAAAGGCCGCAGGCGCTGCATGCCATTCATCGGCTATCAGGAAATCCAAAGGCCATAACACAATTGGAGACGATGATTCCTGCGGGTCAAGCCTACCTCATGGATTTCTTTTGAGAAAGGGAGAAGACTTGGTGATTCGCAGACTGTTGCCTGAAGAACTGGGGGGTCTCTTAGAAACGATAAACCGAGAGCAGCATTTCTTATATTATTCCTACCTGGCGTTCCGGAAGAAACATACCGTTCACTATGGGCAGTTCTCAGAATGTGGAGAGCTTTCTACGCCTTCTCGGAGCGATGATTATGTGGAGCTTGGCAATATCGGCACGGATGCGGCGTGGAGAAGACAAGGGTACGGCAAGAAAGTGTGCGCGGAATTGACCCGTAAGGGGCGTGCAATCACTCCCGATGTGTATCTGAATGTGCTGGAAGAGAATCTAAGCGCGGTACGTTTATATCAGTCCCTGGGATATGTTACGGTGTGCAAACAATATATCGTTGAATTCGCACTGTAGTTAGTAGAGACGAAACAAAAAAAGCCTGACAACTCAGGCTTTTTTGTTTTTTAGCGGAGGGTACAGGTTCAATCCTGAACCTCCCGCTTGGAATAAACATAAAGCTTCCCGTCATCTCCATATTCCGCATAAGCGATATCTTCCAGGGAGTCAAAACCTTGTTCCCGCGCTTTCGATTGGATCACGCTCTGTTCAATGTGCTTGCCGAGCATCGATTCCTCGAGCAGCTTTCCCTTGTCGATGACCGTTACCGTAAAGGTGTCCGGCTTGGCTTCCATGCCCATATCCTGGGCTGTCGGCGGCTCGTACTCGGGTTTGCGCATGACAGACAGCGATCCGTCCGTTTCCAGAATGGCGTATTTAACTTCAGTTAACGAGAAAATGCTTTGCCGTCTCAGCATGGATAACAGCTGTTTATATTCCATATCGTATTTATTTAGCAATTTTTGGTTGAGTTTACCGTTATCGATCAGAAGCACCGCCCGGCCTTCCGTTAAATATCCGAACTTAACAAAGTGGGTGGTTGCCTTCTCGAAGAGGTAAGACATCGTCGTCCAAAGTGCAAGCGCGAATAACAAATGATATAGGTTTACCTTATCATCATAGAGGCTTGCCCCGACGATTTCACTCAGAATTAAGGAAGACAAGAAGTCAAGCGGTGTAAGCTGGCTGATGGTTTTTCTCCCCGTAACAAACGTGATGATCCATAACCCGAAAAAGCTGATGATCAGTTTGACTCCTAAATCGATAACCATATCCATGGACAACCCTCCTTCATCGTTAATGTCATATGGTAAGATATTAAACGCTTTGGCTTCAGGCAGAAACAAGGGAGATTTAACCGGATAGGGAAACCTTTCCTGTTGATAAGGAATATCCGCTTGTGATACGATGACTCGCACTGTCTCTCTGGTATATTCAGCTGGTCGGAGCACCGGGAAACGGGAGTTTTTAATGGACTGGGATGGGAATCGTGAAGAATCGCTTTTTGAGAACGGTATTGATTATATCAGCTATGATTAATATTCTAGGAGTCTTGGTTTTCGGTAACCATTACATAACGGATCATAACAAACATGCTGTGGGAGATAATAGTTCATACAGAACGTTTATTCACGGACTAAAGTTTTATAGTCAATTTCTTAGTCAATTGGATGACGATCAGGTGAAGGAGAAAAATATGAATCTATTGATTAATGCAGATGAGAGATTACATCTGGCAAGCAGATCATTGATAGAATTCAAATATTCGATGTCTACTACGAATTTGAATATGAATGGTGTTGAAATCATACTTTCTTCAATTGAAGAATCGATGTTCAACGAAATGTCCGTGTACTTGTTAGAAGACAGTGGGATAGGCCGGTTCATCGCGCTGCAAAGCAGCGTCGATCAGTTGTTGGAGAAACTACCCCAGCATTATAACTCCCAGAGTCAAGAACAATTTATCGGTGTAATAAACAACATCCCGTGATCATCTGTAATGAACGAAAGCCGCTGTTAGCAGCGGCTTTTTTTGATCTGTTCAGCAATGGATTCATTCATGAACCTAAATTTTTTATGCTAACCCCTTGAAAGCGACGCGACGTCATCTTGTAAGATGTATTTGTCATAGAAAATTACGGTCTACGTCATAAATACATACAGAGGGAGATGGTCGGAATGAACAAGGGAGATGTCATTATTTACGCTTGCGTCATCATTGGAGCGGGGATCGGTTTAGCGCTGGGCAGTGCATTTCCAGGAGTTCTGGTCGGTTTAGGTGTTGGGTATTTGCTTAAAATATCTTTGAACAATGAAGAAAAGTAACCATGATAGAGATGTTGACATACGTTGTATTAGAGGAGACATTAAGTTATGTATGTTAACATGGATATAGCAGTCAGATTATTGTTTGACAATTAGAAAAAACTGACTTATAGTACTTTACTATCAGCAACGATCAAAGACATGATTCTTGGAACAACCTGCCCAGAGAGGGAAGCGATTGGTGAAAGCTTCCTCCGTGCTTGCTTCTTGAATTACCCCTTTGTAGCTGTGTTTTTGAACCCTGATCGGTCGTTTGACTATCGAGATATGGAACTAGAAAACACCGAGTCATCCCCGTTATCGGATGTCTGAATGAGGATCGAAAAGAGCACGCTGGCCGTATGAGCGAATGCAACTTTCGATCAAATTAGGGTGGAACCACGAGCTGAACGCACTCGTCCCTTAGGGATCGAGTGCTTTTTTGCGTTCAATCAAAATTTGATGGAGGGATAACAATGTCAATTATAGTAACGCTGCCGGACGGAAGTAAAAGGGAGTATCCCGCACAAACGACGATGAGCCAGATCGCGGAATCCATTCATTCAGGTCTGAGGAAACAGGCTGTTGCAGCCAAAGTGAATGGGAAACTCGTGGATTTGAATCATGAGCTGCGTCAGGATTCGGAAGTAAGCATCATCACGCTGGATTCAGAGGATGGGTTGTACGTGTATCGGCACAGCGCGGCTCATCTGATGGCCCAGGCCGTTAAACGGATGTATGGCAACCAATCCGTCCATTTTGGGGTAGGACCTGTCATTGAGGATGGTTTTTATTACGATATGGATCTGGGGCATTCGATTACAACCGATGACTTGATTGCCATTGAGCGAGAAATGCAGAAGATCGTTCAGGAAGACCTGCCGATTATTCGCAGGGAGGTTGGTCGTCAGGAGGCCGAACGTATTTTTAAAGATGACCCATACAAGATGGAGCTGATCCGTGAATTGCCGGAGGACGAGGTCATTTCGGTGTATGAGCAGGGGGAATTCGTTGATTTGTGCAGGGGGCCGCATCTTCCATCAACGGGTAGAATCAAGGCATTCAAATTAATGAGTGTGGCGGGAGCTTATTGGCGGGGGAACTCGGAAAATAAAATGCTGCAACGGATATACGGAACGGCGTTTCCCAAGAAGTCGCAGCTCGAGGAACATCTGTTGCTGCTTGAAGAGGCCAAGAAACGGGATCATCGGAAGCTCGGAAAAGAGCTGGGGCTCTTTATGTTCTCGGAGGAAGCACCGGGCATGCCTTTCTTTTTGCCGAACGGGATGATGATCCGCAATGAGCTGGAGCAATTCGCAAGAGGACTTCAATTCCATCGCGATTATGATGAGGTGCGCACTCCGCTGATGATGAACAAGCGGCTCTGGGAAATGTCCGGTCATTGGGATCATTACAAAGACAATATGTATTTCACACAAGTAGATGAGACGGAGTACGCGCTGAAGCCGATGAACTGTCCAGGGCATATGTTAGTCTACAAAAATTCGCTGCATTCCTACAGAGAGCTGCCTATTCGTATATCCGAATTTGGTCAGGTGCACCGACATGAATTCTCAGGCGCTCTTAACGGCATGATGCGGGTGCGTACGTTTTGTCAGGATGATGCACATATTTTTGTAAGACCCGATCAGATCCAGGAAGAAATTAAGCTGGTTATCGATTTTATCAGCCAGGTTTATCAAGTCTTTGGCTTTGAATATACAATCGAGTTATCGACAAGGCCGGAAGATTCCATGGGGTCTGAACAATTGTGGGAGCAGGCGGAGTCCTCTCTGCAGCAGGTGCTGGATCAACTAGGGCTGCCGTACCGGATTAATGAAGGGGATGGGGCGTTTTACGGACCGAAAATCGATTTTCATATCCTTGATTCCCTAAAGCGAAGCTGGCAATGCGGCACCATCCAACTGGATTTCCAATTCCCTGAAAAATTCGATCTTTCGTATATCGGAGAAGATAACCAGAAGCATCGGCCGGTGGTTATTCACCGGGCGGTATTTGGATCCATCGAGCGATTTATCGGGATTCTTACAGAGCATTACGGCGGGGCTTTCCCGATGTGGCTGGCTCCCGTACAGGTTATGATTATACCGGTATCGGACCATTATATCGATTACTCGTTGAAGGTGAAGAAGCGTCTGGAGAATGCCGGCATCCGGGTGAACGTCGATGTAAGAAATGAAAAGCTGGGTTATAAAATCCGTGAAGCGGGTCTGCTGAAAACGCCATACACGCTGGTCCTTGGGGAGAAGGAAATGAACTCCGATCACGTATCGGTCCGTAAACGGGGCGAGGGCGAACTTGGTGAAAGCTCCATAGATCAAGTAATTGAAAGGCTTCGGAACGAGATAAAGTCTAGGAAATAAGAAGAGGTCTGTCAGCTGTTTGAATGAAGCTATTGTTTGAGCGGTGAAATCTTTTGTAAGTGGAATAGAAGATTGTCAAAGATCCTTCTCAATCTCTGCTGGAGTTTGATGATGTCCTGGAGGATAAAAAGAATCGTCGCATTGGCGAAGTCGATAGAACGCCGCAAGAGATGATCGCCTATCAGCTTGGATGGCTAACGCTGGTGATGAGCTGGGAGAAGGATGAATTAGCGGGCAAAGAAGTCACGACGCCAACCCCTGACTATAAATGGAACCAATTGGGAGCGTTGTATCAGCAATTCTACCTTGCCTATGACGCCTATTCTTTGGAAGAATTGCGTTTCATGCTGAAGCAGAGGACGGATGAATGGTGCGAATGGATCAACCGGTTGACCGAGGAAGAGTTGTATCGCCCGGGCGTTCGAAAATGGACGGCAACCAGTGCCAACTGGCCGATGTGGAAATGGCTGCATATCAATTCAGTCGCCCCTTTCAAAAGCTTCAGAACCCAAATCAGAAAGTGGAAAAAGTACGACGGCTAGACCATATCGCTTGGCAGAACGGACGATCCGAGGTTATCTCGGATCGTTTTTTGGGTTGGATTAGGGCAGAAAGGGACAGATCTGATTCTTTTTTACCGCCAAGGGATACAAAAGTCAAAATATTGCACATCAAGGCAAAAATCGGCTCTACTAGAACCGGGTCACTCTCCTTATCATGAATCGTAATCAGAATCGATTTGAAGGGAGTAAGAGGTTATGTGGAGCAGTGCGATTCAAGATGCCGTAGAGAAAATCCGAAAAAACATGGATACCTTCGGGACCAGATTTCCCCACGTCAGCAGGGATGGATCTTATTTGCTGAATGACAATGACGACTGGACGAACGGCTTCTGGAGCGGCCTTCTCTGGCTATGTTATGAATACACAGGTGACGAGGCTTTCAGACTGGGGGCAGTGCGAACGGTGGAAGATTTCCGCCAACGCTTTGCGGATAAGAAGGTGCTTGATCATCACGATATCGGATTCCTGTATTCCTTGTCTTCCAAAGCGGAGTGGATCGTTGAGAAGAACGAGAGTGCCCGCCAGTTGACGCTTCAGGCTGCGGACTTGCTGCTGAAACGCTGGCGTCCGGGCGGAGGTTATATTCAGGCCTGGGGTCCTGAAGGAGATGAACAGGAGGGTGGCCGGATCATCATCGATTGTTTGATGAATCTGCCGCTGCTGTTCTGGGCGGAACAGCAAACCGGCAATCCCGTATATCGGGAGGTTGCAATTATGCAGGCGGAGAAGACAAGACGTTATCTGGTGCGGGGAGATGACAGTTCATACCACACCTTTTTCTTTGATCCGCGTACCGGGGAGCCGATCGGAGGAGCCACGCATCAGGGCTATACGAATGGTTCGACTTGGACGCGGGGGCAAGCCTGGGGGGTGTACGGCTTCGCGCTGGCTTACCAATATACAGGAGATCCTGTATACCTCGATACATCTAAAAGAATGGCGAGGTATTTCTTGAAGCACTTACCGGAGGATCATGTCGCCCTTTGGGACTTTAATGCTCCCGTAACCGCCGAGACCTATCGCGACAGCTCGGCCTCCGCCATTGTGGCAGCAGGCTTGCTGGAACTGATTGGACACCTGGAAGAGGAGGATCCCGAAAGAGAGGGCTTCGAACAAGGACTGAAGGATTCCATGACCTCGCTGGTACGAGATTATTCCACGATCGGCAAAGAAGCGGAGGGCCTGCTGCAGCATGGTTCTTACCATGTGCGCGGCGGATTGTCCCCGGATGATTTCATGATCTGGGGGGATTATTTTTACCTGGAAGCTTTGATTCGGATGGAGACCGGGCGCAAGGGGTACTGGTATGAACGTTGATACCACGGAAGCTTCGGTGGATGAAGTTTTGGCGATTTTGAATCTGGAGGATCCCGCTATGGGTCCGATGCAAGTTGGAGACGATCAAGGTCATCGGTACGATATCCTGTGTAAGCTGCATCAACACTTCTCTTGCCGGAGGACACCCGGATGGTGGATGAGCAGTGAGGATAAGCAGAAAATCACGGATTATGTGAAGCAATACTGTGGAGATGAGCTGGAAACCGTGATGAAGACGGCGGATGAGGTGGTGCGGCAGACGTTCCTGTTCCGCTTTCCATGGGATATGGAACGGAGCGTGATTCCGGTTACATTTGACGGTGATATAGACTGGTGCCATATTCCCGATCAAGACGTGGAGTGGGCTTACATGCTGAATCGCCACCGCTATTGGGTGGCGCTGGGACAAGCGTATGCGATGACAGGCGATGAGGAGTATGCGGCGGCATTTTGCCGCCAGCTTGAAGATTGGATCAATCGGAATCCTGTTCCTGGAGAACCTACGACGGATACGTTGACATGGCGCCCGATCGAAGCGGGTCTGCGCAGCGTGAACTGGATCAAGGCACTTCGATACATGATCGGCAGTCCATCCCTGACTCCGTCGCTGCTCGGTAAAGCGCTGGTTTCGCTTCACGAGCATGGGGAGTATCTGGCTGCTTCCTTCACCAGCTGGAAGCATATCAGCAACTGGGGTGTTCTGGAAACTTGCGGTTTATACCATATTGCACTGTTCTTCCCCGAGTTCGGCAAGTCGGCAAGGTGGCGGGAAATGGGGGAAGAGAGACTGAAGGAAACGGCACGGCTCCAGATCATGGCGGATGGCATTCACTGGGAGCAATCGCCAACGTACCATCATGAGGTGCTGGCTTGTTATCTTGACTGCGTTCACCTCGCCAATCTCAACGGGTTGGAGCTTGATGGTCCATTTCGGCGTACGGTCCGCGAGATGGCTGGAGCCTCCTTGTACTGGGCGAAGCCGAATCACAGGCAGCCGATGCTGGGAGACAGCGACGACAGCGATATCCGTTCCATTCTGACCTATGCTGCGTGGTTATTTGGGGATTCCGTTCTGCGCTTTGGCGGCAATGCCCGGCCGGATTATGATAATGCCTGGCTGTTCGGCATAGAGGGAATCCAGGATTACCAAGCGATGGCTCCCGCGGAGCCGCCATACCTGAGCCGAGCTTTTACCCATTCCGGTCATTATACGATGCGAACGGGCTGGGACGAAGAAGCACTGTACCTTTATTTTCACTGCGGTCCGCTCGGGGGAGGCCACGGGCATGCCGATATGCTGCATATGGATATCCATGCCTACGGCCGTGATCTGCTCACCGATGTTGGAAGATACAATTATAGCGATCATACACCGCTGAGAAAAGCATTAAAGGAGAGCGCAGCCCATAACACAACGGTTGTCGACGGAATCGGATTTACCGGGGTCAAGGACACCTGGTCCTTCGACCGGATTGCCGGGCCGCTAGGCTGCAAATGGATCAGCAGACCGGAGTTTGACTATGTCGAGGGGGCGCATGACGGCTATCTCTATGGGAATGAACCGTTGTATCCGCGCCGAAGGATCATCTTTATCAAGCCGTATTATTGGCTGCTGATCGACAGCTTGGTGTGCCTTGAGCAGCATACCTTTACTCAGCATTTTCATTTTCCGCACCCGCCCGGAGAAGTCGGAGTGGAAGCGGAGTCATTGATATGCCGTACAAACACCCTCGGGGAGGCGAATCTATCCATTATCCCGGTAACCACAGACGGCCTGAATGCGGAAGTGGGCGAGGGCGTGATATCCCGCGAATATAACCTGCTGGAACCAAATTCGAATGTCTCATACTCCCGGACAGGGGAAGGACTCATCAGCATCATGCAGGTGCTGTATCCACATCGTCCAGGCGAAACGATCCTACCTCGAGTCCGTAAAGTGTCCGTATATCGTCATACGGGCGAGCGGGTTCATGACGGGCAAGCAGAGGCATGCGGGGTGCAGCTCCCGGGTATGGAAGAGGAGTTTATTCTCGTTGTTAGTCACCGTGCGCCGTCCGGCCATTATGATTCTTACGTAGTGGAGGGCATGCAGATCTTCGGAGAGGTTGTGCTGATAACCCTTCAAGACAGAAAAAAGCAAGCAACCGTGATCATTTAATGAATGCTTCCGGCACAGAGGACTGATAGAATAAAGAGGACAAGAGCATAAGAGAGGCGCAGAGAAAAATGTTTAAATTTACCTACTACAAACGCATCCAGCTGTCGTTTCTTTTGCTGATCTTTATTCCGCTGATTGCGGTTTCTATCATTTCGTTTGTTCTGATCCGGGATACGATGGTAGAGAAGCTGCAGCTCAGCAACGAGAATGTCCTGAACGTCATGACGGATGAGCTGAGCAAGACCATTGACGATGTCACGTTTGCTTCCCATTTTATCGTGAACGATACGAATGTTCGCAATATCTTGAAGTCATTTGCAGACACAACACGGCTGGCTACTTATCAGGATTATGTGCATTTTAGACAAATTCAGGACGTATTTTCCCTGATTAACTCCAAGCCGCTGAACAATAACGTCCGCATGTACTTGGTCAACCGTCAGCATTTCGTCATCTCTTCCGGCACGGAGGATTTGACCGCCATTAACGGAAGTGTCGACAAGCTGATGGAGCGCGTCGATCTCAATAAACCGGAAAGCCTGCAATGGCTTGGGATGGCGGGCGGCGACTCGGCAGGAAAGGGGAAAAGTTACTATATCGCCAGGGTCATCTATGACAGCCACGAGAAGAGGCAAGTGTCCGTTCTGCTCAGCGCCATTTCCGATTCGTACTTCAACAGGCTGCTCGGTACGGTCGACTTTGGCAAGGTGGCGCTCTTTGATACAACCGGGGAATTCATCGCAGGCGATTCGGGGCTGATCCCGCATCATACGGAGACTAAGGGCAGTGTCCGAACGGACAGGACCATTTTGAAATCGCACTGGAAGCTGTCCTATGAGGCTTCGGAGAAAGAGTGGTCGGGGCAGATATCCCGGACTTTTTATACCGGTCTTGCCGGGGTTCTTCTGCTGTTTCTCGTTTTCTCCGGGATGTCCATCCTGATCGCCAAAAGGCTGCATAGTCCGATTCTCAAGCTGCAGCGGGTTGTTCGCCAGTTCGGAATGGGAAACCTGGATGTCAGACTGGAGGTCAAGGGCAAGGATGATATCGCCGAATTGGGGCAGACGCTGAATACGATGCTCGATCAATTACAGCGGCTGATTCACGATATCGAACAGGAGCAGGAACAGAAGCGGGTGATGGAGCTCGAAGCCTTGTTTATGCAAATTCGTCCTCATTTTTTGATTAACACACTGAATTCGATCAAATGCAGCCTGATCTTGACGAAGGATACGCTTCACAGCGGAATTATAGATTCACTGATGAGTTTGCTCCGAGCCTATCTCAAGGTCAATGAGCCTGCCACTTTACGCGAGGAATGCAAGCTGCTCGGCCATTATGTCGACATTATGAAAATCCGCAATGAAATCCCGCTTCATTTAGAGGTTGATCTGGATCCGGAAACCGAGGGGCTCATTTTGCCGAAACTTATTTTGCAGCCTGTCGTTGAGAATGCCATCGTCCACGGGCTTGTCGATCATCAGACTCCACGCATCGAGATCCGTTCCCGAAGCCACCCGGACGGAATCATAATTGAGATTGCAAACAACGGCTCCGGGGCCGAAGAAGAAATGCTCCAATGTCTGAACCGTAGGCTGGGAACAGCAAGCGGCGAGCAGGATGGGGCTTATGAGCGAGTAGGTCTTATGAATGTGGTCCAAAGACTCCGATTGACCTTTGGACAGGAAGCAAGTTTGACACTCGCCAACCTTCCGCAGGGAGGGATGTCAGTTTCACTGTACTTGCCCCTAAGTCATCATCATGTTTTTTTACCGGAGGGAGAGGAAGAATGATGTATAGAGTAATGCTCATTGACGATGATGTTCCTATGCTCAAGGTACTGCAACAGATGATTGACTGGGAGGCAAACAATCTGCAGATTGCCGGCAGTACGTATTCCAGCGCGAAAGCGCTGCATATGTTTGAGGAAGTCCGGCCGGACATTGTCATTACGGATATCGGACTGCCGCAGAAAAACGGCATGGAGCTGGCGGACCATTTTATTCGCATGAAGCCGGAGGTTCGGATTATCTTCCTGACCTGTCATGAGGATTTTCATTATGCCCAGCAAGCCGTAAAACTGCAAGCGGATGATTATTTGATCAAAGATCAGCTTACAGCTGAGCAGCTGGAACAGAGCCTTGGCAAATCCATGAACTTGTTAAAGACGCGGGCCGGTCTGATTCATCGCGAGGCGGCGAGTTACAACAGCCAGCTCTTTCGGCAGGATTTATTGCAAAGGGTGATCAAGGGCTCGCCGTCCGAGGCCACGTTGGCTTACGCTTCGCAGATCGGCATCTCATGGACTTATCCGTGGTTTATGCTGGGGCTGGTCAGCATTCAGCTTTCCAGCTTTGACAAGCGTTTCAGGCAAACGGAATTTCCGCTGATTTTATACGCTGTCTACAATATCGCGATGGAATTGTCCGAATCGTATGAAGGAATTACGCCGTTCATGGAGCAGGGGAACATTGTGATTCTGCATAACTTTAGGGTGAATCTCGCACAGAATGCCAGCTTGCATCTGCATAATTATTTGCAGCGGCTGCGTTATCAGTGCGTCCACTTTCTTAAAATTCAACCGAGCGTTACCACGGTAACGGACAAAATGGAATTAAGCTCGATTGGCTCCATCTATCAGGAAATCCTTCATGGCAAGTGCGAGTTCTACGAAAATACCGACTATACGATATCCGAAGTTTCGCAAATAAGGGCGCGGTGGTTTCAAGCCGCACCTCAGGGGTTTCTTGACGGTTATGTTCCAGAGCTGGAACGGATGCTCATCAAGCAGGATCTAGATGGTATACGCGCCACGCTGCAGAAGATCGCCGGGACCGCAAAAGAGCTATCGATTGATCCGGGCGACTTTACCAGGGATCTATCCTCCATGCTTCGCGGTATCGAGTTGATGTTTTCCAGTCTGAAATTCGATGAGGATCTGTTCGCCTATCTTGCTCTGGCTCGCACCCTGGAGGATATGATGGAATTGGTGGAGAGAAAGCTGACCCAGATGATCGGCACCCGGCATACGGGAATGGGAAGCTCTCCGAATGAGCCGAAGCTGCAGGTGATCCAGCAATATATCGATCAGCATCTTGACGATAACATCACGTCGATCGACATGGCACGCTATTTGTTTCTGAATCCGAGCTATTTTTCGCGATATTTCAAACGGATGACGGGGTTGACCTTCACGGATTACGTGCATCAATACAAAATGAAGATGGCCACCAAGATGCTCAGAATGTCCGGACAAAATCTGGAGTCACTGGCCATGGGATTAGGTTATTCGGATCGGACGTATTTTTCAAAGGTGTTTAAAAAATACGTGGGGACCACGCCCAGCGAATATAAAGCGAAGTACACCACGCGAAAATAAGAGGACCGATACAGCCCAATTAACATATACGGCAGTAAGCCGCCCGACAAGGGCGGTTTTTTTAAGTTTTTAGAATCAGCATCGAAGCATGGGCTCCACTTTGTGGGGCATTTTTTAGGTCAAAATCTTGCACAGGGCTGGTCATAATCCCTCCTTCTTGCCGATGGCGGATGTATTACTATAATGACAACTTACAAATTGTTGAGGTGATGCTACATGGAGGCTGTACAACAACCAGTGCCCAAGAGCCGGCGGAAGTTTTGGACTCCCAAACGGAAAGAGGCTTTGATCGGGTGGCTGTTTCTGGCCCCGGAGATTGTCGGGATGCTGCTATTAAACGTATTCGCCCTTGGATTTTCTTTGTATTTGAGTTTATCCGATTGGGATATGCTGTCGGGCGTCAAGGGGATTGAGTTTACCGGACTGGATAATTACATCAAGATGTTCCATGATCCGACCATTATTCAAGCGATAAAGAACAATTTGATTTATATGGTTCTTACAGTGCCGATCCCGATTGCGATCGCTCTGGTGCTTTCGGTATTGATTCACAACAGCGTGTTCTTCAAGAGTTATTTTAAAGTTGCATTCTTTATTCCTTATATCTCATCGATCATTGCAGTTGCTGCGGTGTGGAGCGCATTATTCCACCCATCGCTGGGGCCGATCAACCAGTTTCTGATGGAACTCGGGATCAGCAGTCCGCCGAAATGGCTGGTCGATCCGAAAACGTCGCTCTTGGCGATTTCGATTATCAGTTCCTGGGCGGGCCTGGGTTACACGATCATTATCTATATGGCCGGGCTCACGAACATTTCGAATGAAATTTACGAAGCGGCGGATATTGACGGTGCCAGTGCAATTAAAAAGTTTTTTGCGATCACGGTTCCGATGCTCCGTCCGACGACCTTCTTCCTGTTGATTACGATGCTGATTGGCTCGTTTAAAGTGTTTGACATCATTGCCTTTTTAACGGAAGGCGGCCCGAACAATTCTTCTACCGTGCTGGTATTCCGCATCTATGAGGAAGGCTTTAAATACTACAATATGGGATACGCTTCGGCCATTTCCTGGCTGCTGTTCGCGATAATCGGTCTGATTACCGCGCTGACCTGGAAAATGAGAAATGAAGAATAAGGAGGGAGAGGAATGTACATGCAGCTGCTTCGAAAAAACATGTCCAAAGTGGTAATCACCCTTTTCATGGGGGCATTGTCCATCGTGTTTCTCGTTCCGCTCATCTGGATGATTTCCGCGGCTTTTAAATATGAGAAGGATGTTATGAGATTCCCGATTCAATGGATACCGGAAAAGGTGAATCTGGCCTACAATTTCAAGATGGTCTGGATGGGAAGAGTTCCCTTCTATGATTTCTATTTTAACTCTTTTAAAATAGCGATTATTACGACCTTAATCACGCTGATTATCTCATCCATGGCAGCTTATGCGCTGACGAAGATTCGATTCAAAGGACGGAATCTGGTCTTTATGGCCTTGCTCTCGTTCATGATCATTCCGGATCAGGCGACGCTGATTCCGCGATTTCTGCTGATTCGCTGGTTTGGTCTCTACAATACGCATGCGGCCATCATTTTCATGAGTATGTTCTCGATCTATTTCACGTTCCTGCTGCGACAATTTATGATCGGGATCAGCGATGAATATTTGGAAGCGGCCAGAATTGACGGAGCGGGTCATCTCCGGACATTTGCTTCCATTATGGTTCCGCTGTGCAAGCCTGTGCTGGCTACGGTAGCGATTATTAAATTCATTTGGACCTGGAACGATTACCAGAATCCGCTGATCTTCCTGCTGGACAAGGACTTATACACGATTCCGCTGGGTATGACGCTGTTCCGTGATGACTACACCAACAACTATGCCATTATGATGATGGCGGCGGTATCGGCGATCATTCCGCTGGTCATTGTGTTCATCGCTTTGCAAAAGCAGGTCATAAACGGCATTGCTTTAGGCGGGGTAAAAGGTTGATACTATGTCTAAAGTCAAAAATCAGAAGTTTGCGGAAAGTCAAAAATGTAATCCTAGAACCTCAAAATTTTGCACTTGATCGGCCTTGCTGGTGCCTATAATGAACATGAAAACAGCACGACAACTAATTTATCTGTGCAGGGGGAAGTAAGATGAAGAAAAAAAGCAAACACAGATTATCCGTCATTCTTAGCACGATCCTGGCGAGCACCCTGGTATTAAGCGGCTGCGGGAAGTCCGGATCAGAAACCGGTGACAGCAAAAACGCCGGAAACGGTCAGACGGACAAGCAGGTTACCGTCAAGTATTACAACTGGGATAACGAAGCCCAACAGGCGGGTACGGACGCCATGCTCCAGGAATTTATGGACCAGAATCCGAATATCAAGGTCGAACACGTGGTTCTGGTTCCCGGCGATTCCGTGGAAATGTTGAAAAAGCTTGATTTCCTGATTTCTTCCGGTGAAGCGATCGACGTTATTCAATTCCCAAGCTTGGGCGGAGTTCTCGAACGGGCTACACGCGGAGCTCTTGCTCCCCTGAACGAGTTCTATGAGCAAGAAAGTCTGGTTCCGGAAGACGAGTACTTCGTAAATGCCAAGGTAGATGACAAGTATTATGGCATGCAGTACACCAAGAGCATGAACTATGTGATGCTCAACAAGGATGCTCTGGATGAAGCGGGACTTGAAGTTCCAAAATTCGGCTGGACGTGGGATGATTACCGCGAATACTCCAAAAAGCTGACCAAGGGCGAAGGCGTTGACAAGCGTTATGGGTCTTACTTCCACACGTGGGAGCTTTATATGAATGCTCCGGCGCAAACCATGATGAAAGATCCGTTCGTATACGAGGACGGAACGACCATTCTCTCCGATCCGACTTACAAGTATTTCTTCCAGCTCCGCAAAGATATGGAGGAGACGGACAAGTCGGCCAAACCTTACAGTGACGTGCTTGCCGCGAAGCTGAACTACCGTACTGAATTTTTCAATGAAGAAGCCGCTATGATTCTTACAGGCAACTTTACGATAGCGGATCCAGGCAACACAGAGCAATATCCACATGATTTCAAAACAGCCTTTGCTCCTGTACCTGTGCCTCCTGCTGGCTGGGAACCTAAAGAGTATGAAGGCAAATACTTCACGAGCGGCAGCATGCTGGCGATGGGCGCCAATTCCGCCAACAAGGAAGCTTCTTTCAAGCTTATGAGATTCATGACAACAGCCGATTCAGACAACAGACTTGAGTTCTCTGGCTACAAGAAGGCGAATAACGAAGAATTACTGACGAAGCTGGTTGCCGGTAAAGAGGATAAGTACGACATGGATTCCTTGAAATATACGCTGTTCAGCGATGATATCCAGTATCTGGATGCAGCCAAAGTCATGATGACGGCTACCTCGGAATTGACCAAGATCATTGATGACGGCTTTGCGAAATTCATGCTCAGTAATGAGCCGATTGATGAAGTGCAGAAATGGATGGTTGACGAAGCAACGAAGATCATCAACGAAAAAGGCTTAGTTAAATAATCGGGCCTTGACAAAAACCGCAAGGTTGGTGCTTAGCTATGGATTGGAAGGGCTGTCTTCAGTGATCATACATCTGAGGCAGCCCTTATTCTATTGTGATATTCAAAAATAGGAGCAAAGCGATGATCAACGATAATAGAAAGCTTGTAGAACGACGGCCTGCACAGCTCTGGACGGAGGCTTTTCCCATCGGTAACGGGAGACTCGGAGCGATGGTATTTGGTGGTGTCTCCACGGAGCGGATCGGTTTGAATGAAGACTCCGTCTGGTATGGCGGACCGAAACAGCATGACAATCCAGAGGCGTTAGAAAAGCTGGATGATATCAGATCTCTTCTTCGCTGTGGGGAGCTGCAAGAGGGGGAGCAGCTGGCGCTTACACATTTTACGAATGCTCCGCAATACTTTGGACCTTACCAACCGTTGGGGGAGCTGCTGCTTCAGTTCAAATCCGGCACGTCAGAAGTTAATCATTACAGGCGGGAGCTGAATCTGAGGACGGGCGTTGCTTCCGTAAGCTGGGAAGACAACGGCATTCTCTATGATCGAGAAGTCTTTGCTAGCGCTGTTCATCAAGTGCTGGTCGTTCGTATTTCCGCATCGGAACCTGCAGCTATTCATGTATCAGCCCGGTTAAGCAGGCGACCCTTCGATGGAAACATAAAGCGAGAAAATGAGCGTACATTGGCGATGGAGGGCATATGTGGGCCGGATGGTGTTAATTACGCGGCAGTACTTCATGCTTATACGATTGGCGGCAAATGTCAAACGGTTGGCAATTACCTCAATATCCAGTCTGCGGATGTCGTTACTTTGCTGCTCGCCGCTCAAACATCGTTCCGCTGTGATGAGCCTTACCGGGAAGCGCTGCGACAAGTGGAATCCGCTATATTGCTGCCATATGGCTCATTGCTGGAAGCGCATATTGCTGATCATTGCGCTTTATTTGAGCGAGTAAGTCTGGAAATCGAAGCGGCTGATACATGGATAACTCCGGTAACGGAAGAGAGCGCTTCAGAGGCAGAAGATGCACTTGTTGATAAACCTACTTCGGAGAGACTACAGCTTTATCGGCAAGGGGTTAATGATCCTGGGCTTGAGGCGTTGTTCTACCAATATGGCCGGTATTTACTGATGGCAAGCTCGAGACCGGGGAGTTTACCTGCCAATTTGCAGGGAATCTGGAATGAAAGTTTCACGCCACCCTGGGAGAGTGATTATCATCTGAACATTAATTTGCAGATGAACTATTGGATTGCCGAGACAGGTAATTTGCCAGAATGTCACGAGCCTTTGTTCGATTTTATCGATCGTTTGGTCATCAACGGGCGGAAGACCGCGAAATCTCTGTATGGGGCGAGAGGTTTTACGGCGCACACTTCTTCAAATCTGTGGGCAGAGAGCGGCTTGTTTGGAGCATGGACACCCGCTATTTTCTGGCCGATGGGCGGGGCATGGCTGGCACTTCATTTATGGGAGCATTACCGCTATAGCCTGTCAGAGTCATTCCTGCGTGAACGGGCTTATCCAGTTCTGAAGGAGGCTTCCTTGTTCTTTCTTGATTTTCTTGTTTTTGATGAGAACGGCTATATGGTTACTTCGCCTTCGCTCTCACCGGAGAACAGCTATATTAACGAGAAAGGACAGATCGGTTCCTTATGCTCTGGTCCTTCGATGGATTCACAAATTTTATATGCGTTATTTACCGCCTGTATTGAAGCAGCGGAGATTCTGGAGCTGGATGAGGAGTGGAGTAGACAATGGAGTGGTACGCGTGCGAAACTTCCTCAGCCTCAAATCGGCCGATACGGACAGGTCATGGAATGGGCTGTTGATTATGAAGAGTTTGAGCCGGGTCATCGCCATATCTCACATTTATTCGCTCTGCACCCGGGAGAACAGATTATCCCTCATCAAATGCCCGAGTTAGGAGAGGCTGCCAAGGTAACGCTGGAACGGCGCTTGAAGAATGGCGGAGGACATACCGGTTGGAGTCAAGCGTGGATCACGAATTTCTGGTCCAGACTTGGCGAGGGAGAGAAAGCACATGACAGTCTTCGCGAGCTGCTGGTCAAGGCCGTACATCCGAATTTGTTCGGTGACCATCCCCCTTTTCAAATTGATGCCAATTTCGGCGGAGCGGCCGCGATCCAGGAGATGTTGCTGCAATCCCATGGCGGCGAAGTTCGTTTGCTTCCTGCTCTGCCGTCCTCATGGGCAAGTGGTTCGGTGAAGGGACTGCGTGCTAGGGGCGGTTATACCGTAAATATTAGCTGGAAAGAAAGCAAGCTTGAAGCGGCTGAGATTTATTCGGAGAATTTCCGGGATTGTGTTTTATTTAGCGGGCAGCAGCTTGTAATACTTGATTCCACGCATGTTCCTGTACCTGTAACATGCCTAAGCTCAGGCTTGGGTTATCAATATACGTTTGCGGCTGAGGGGGGAGAGACCTATCAGATTGTTTTAAAAAGATAATGAACCATGTCATTTAATCTATTGGATCTAAGTTTCATACTGAAGCAAAACTCATGTGAGGGAGTGAATACAGATGAATGATGATTTGAAGCAGCATACGGATGATCTTGCGGCTTTGCCGACCCCAGAGCAGCTAGTCTGGCAGGACATGGAGCTCGGGATGTTCTGCCATTTTGGAATCAATACGTTCTGTGACCAGGAATGGGGGGAAGGGAGGGATGCTCCGGCTTTGTTTAATCCAGACCGCCTGGATGCCAAACAGTGGGTCCGATCCGCGAAGGAAGCGGGATTCCGTTATTTCATATTGACGGCCAAGCACCATGACGGCTTTTGCCTGTGGCCGACGGTGACAACGGATTACTCCGTAGCCTCGAGCCCGTGGAAGGATGGGCTGGGCGATGTGGTAAAAGAATGCGCAGATGCTTGCCGGGAAGAGGGGATCGGATTCGGTATTTATGTATCCCCTTGGGACAGGCATGAGCCATGTTATGCCGACCCGCAGAAATATGATGACTTTTACTGCAAACAATTGGAGGAGCTCTTAACCGGCTATGGTCCGCTGGTGGAAATATGGTTTGACGGTGCGGGGTCGGAAGGCCGCGAATATGACTGGCCCCGAATCATGGATCTCGTTAAAAGGTATCAGCCCAGCGCCATGGTGTTTAATATGGGCGCGCCGACGATCCGTTGGGTCGGCAATGAGGATGGTGTAGCTCCGTATCCTTGCTGGAACACGGCCGATTCTTCGCGGGGCAGCATGTTCAGCGAAGAATCGCTGAAGTGGCTGCCGGAGACGCCCGGCTGGGTACCTGCGGAATGTGATGTTCCCATTCGCAAAGACCGCTGGTTCTGGCATCCAGACGAAGAACACTTGTTGTTGTCCGTTGATCAGTTAATGGAAATCTATTATCGATCGGTCGGACATGGGGCGACCTTGCTGCTCAATGTCGCTCCAGACCATCGAGGGCTGCTCCCGGAAGCCGATGTAAAGCGGCTTCTGGCATTTGGCAGAGAGATCGAGCGTCGGTTTGGACATGCCCTGGCTGAAAGCTCGGGATCGGGTGAGGTCGTTGAGTTCCCCCTTCCTGGAGCATGCGTGATCGATCATGTTGTTGTCATGGAGGACATTGCTTACGGAGAACGGGTAAGTCAATATGTGCTGGAAGCCCTCATCGATGGAGAGTGGCTTGAGCTTACACGCGGCAGCGCGATCGGTCACAAAAAAATCGATGCGTTCTCTCCAGTATCTGCCGACAAGGTGCGTTTACGGGTACTGCAATATGCAGCAAGTCCGAAAATCAAAAATATAGCGGTTTATCGCTGCGGGCAATAAATTTGGGGTTTTAAACATGAGGTGGAGGGGATCTGTAATGGGAATGCTCACTTGGGAGAACGGACAATACTTGTTGAACCGGCAGCCGTACCGGATTATATCGGGAGCGATTCACTATTTCCGTGTCGTTCCTGAATATTGGGAGGACAGGCTATTAAAATTAAAGGCCTGCGGCTTTAATACCGTTGAAACATATATCGCCTGGAATGTGCACGAACCCAAAGAAGGGAAATTTAACTTTAGCGGTATGGCCGACGTCGTATCGTTTATCGAATTAGCCGGGAAATTAGACCTGCACGTTATTGTCAGACCAAGCCCGTTTATCTGTGCGGAGTGGGAATTTGGAGGTTTGCCGGGTTGGCTGCTAGGTTATGGAGAAGTCCAGCTTCGTTGCAGTGACCCGCTCTATTTGAGCAAGGTGGATCATTATTACGATGAGCTGATCCCGAGACTGGTTCCTCTGCTGTCCACAAACGGCGGGCCGATTCTGGCCGTGCAGGTCGAAAATGAATACGGTAGTTATGGCAACGATCACGCCTATCTGGAGTATTTGCGCGCAGGGCTGGTCCGGCGGGTCGTTGATGTGCTTCTCTTTACCTCCGACGGGCCAACCGACGAAATGCTGCTAGGCGGGTCACTTGACGATGTGCATGCGACTGTGAATTTCGGTTCCAGGGTAGAAGAATCCTTCCGCAAATACCGGGAATATCGAACGGAAGAGCCGCTGATGGTCATGGAATTCTGGAACGGCTGGTTTGATCACTGGATGGAGGACCATCATGTGCGGGATGCGGCGGATGTCGCCGGCGTACTGGATGAAATGCTCCAGAAGGGCTCCTCGATCAATATGTATATGTTCCATGGTGGAACCAACTTCGGCTTTTACAGTGGAGCGAATCACATCCAGGCATATGAGCCAACAACGACAAGTTATGATTATGATGCCCCTTTGACGGAATGGGGGGATAAGACAGAGAAATATGAGGCGGTACGGTCGGTCCTCAGCAAGCATGGTTTTGCGCCAGGTGGTGTCTTCCCGGAGACCGTTCCTAAGGCAGCCTACGGAAAGGTTGCTTTGTCTGAAATGGCCGGTCTATTTACGGAAGCCAATCTACAGCATCTCTCAGAACCGATAAAAAGCGTATGCATCCAGCCGATGGAAAAATTCGGACAGTCCTATGGCTTTATATTGTACAGCACCTTTCTTCAGGGACCGCGTCAAGGACAGCAGCTGCATATCCAGGAGGTCCGAGATCGTGCCCAGGTATTTCTGGACGGTCGGCCGCTCGGCGTGATTGAACGTTGGAATTCAGAGCCGCTCGATATTACCGTTCCCGCAAACGGAGCAAGGCTGGATATTCTCGTCGAAAACATGGGCCGGATCAATTATGGGCCGCTTATCCGTGATCCCAAGGGAATCACGGAAGGTGTGAGAATCGATAACCAGTTCCTGTATGATTGGACGATCCGGACCCTGCCGCTGGAGCCAGAAATGCTGGCTTCACTCTCTTTTAAACCGGTTATGGATGAAGGGCGGGCGGAGCAAGAAGAGCTGTCCATGCCGGAGTCAGTAAACGCGGGCCTGCCAGGATTTTACCGCGGCTGCTTTGAGGTGGAGGACATCGGCGATACGTTTCTTCGCTTTGATGGCTGGACTAAGGGGGTTGCCTGGATCAATGGCTTCAATCTCGGCCGGTACTGGAAGGCGGGGCCGCAAAAGGCATTGTATATTCCCGGCCCTTTATTGCGTAAAGGGAACAACGAACTGGTTCTTTTCGAACTGCATGGCCGTCCCGAATCTTGCGAAGTAGAACTGTCGGATCAACCGGACCTTGGACAGACCGCGGCGGTGGACGAAGCTGTGCTCAATTTCGTACAGGACGGAGAAGACAAATAGTCCATAAAGACACCGATATCGTACGGTTCACCAAGTTCAACGAGCCCGGCCAGAGAAGCTCTCTGGTTGGGTTTTTGCTGCAAATAAGATAAATGATGGCATGGGTTCTGAAATATAGCTTCCTTTTTTGTTCATTTAGGTATTTAATGTTTATATAGGTTCAAATGATGTTTCTTTATGTTCGTTTTAATTTTACATTATGTTGGGACGCAGCTTTACCTATCGGATTGGGAAAGGAGAACACATGAACGATTATAAAGATAGAATGAACCGGATTGTCCAGAACGTTGCGGAACAAGCATGGAGACAGCCTTTGCAATCCAGCGGGCTGTGGTTTCATAGGGATGTGCGCGATAACTTCTATTATGCCTCCTATCTGTTTGCTGCTTCGGTAGACTTTGAGAATGATCCGCGGTTCAACCGGCAGGAAGGCAAGGGGATGGCAGAGGAGGTTCTGGGTCGTGTGCTTCGGCTGCAGAACAGGGACGCGAAGAGTCCAATGTACGGACACTGGCCGCTGAACCTTGGGCCGAAGCCGGAAGAGGCGAGTCCGCATGCGCTGCCGGTAGAATTGATGGGGAGCTTGATGGTTTTGTTCCATCGTAAGTTTGAAAGTGAGATGAGCGAGAGCTTGGCGGCGGAGTTTGAGGCTGCGCTGGAACACATCTACCACGGAGGTTTTTTTCGCAAGCCGCTCACCGTATGCAATCATCATGAGGCTAAATATACAGCGGCCAAGTTAATATTCGGCCAGCTCTTTCGCGATACGGAACTTCTGGAAGACGGAAAACAAAGTCTTCGGGATACTCTGAGTCTGCTCCGCCGGGAAGGTATGGCTGAGTATGGGTGCCTGCCGTGGTTCTGGCATTGGACACAGGCGTTCACCTGTGCGCTGGAATTAGCGGATGAGCCGGAATTGAAGCGGGAGCTTAATGAACTGTTGGATGAGCTGTGGAGCCTGCGCACGGCCTATTATTTGAAAGGGGCTTGGGTAGGAGCCCGCTCCAGGGAATGGCCGCATGATGCGCCGAGGGATGCCAATGTGCTTCACGACTATGTGCAGTTCGGTGATTTCAGCCTCCCGGAGGAGATGCCGCGCACGGAGTATGCCGGTTTTCTGTTCCACGAAGCGCCGGAAGCTAAACGGCGCCTAGCCCTCAATCGAGGCGAACCGACGGAAGTGCGCAAGGCTATGATGAAATCGGTTGACGGCGAGATGAGGCAGCTGCACTCTTATGCTTATGTGACGGCATATTTTGCGGCGGGCGGATTGTGGGAGCGGGTTCGTGAGTTCGACAACGAGCAGCTGCGCTGGATGTTCAGCCTCCCTGTCCGCACCGGCGGCAAGGCCAATCAGCTGTATTTTTTTCACCCGGGAGAGGGATATGATCCTTCTGGAAGCGATCCCCGTCACCAAAGCGAGTGGATGGAGGTGCTGTACCACAAAAATGTGGTGCTTGCGGTTTATCCGCTGCCGGAATCAGCTGATGATGGGGGCGGAGAAGTTGTTGGCGTTCTACCGGAAGGGGAATGGTTGTATGAGGCAGAAGCTTTGTACGGCAAAGTAGATGATGTTTATTTTGCCGTTCATTTGAGTGACGGGACTATTTATGATATTAGGGAACAGTCCGGCTATCATTTGGTTGTTTGTCAGGGAGCAGGAATCGGTCTTACCGTAGAGGCGGTGTCCGTTCAAGAAGCGGAGCACAGGGGCATCGGACAGCTAGCGGCGTTTGCGCGGCGGATGTCCGAACACAGACCGGAATTCAAAACAGACGGCGGGCATGAGGTTGTGTATACAGGATGGATGACCGAGGATCGGCTACATCTGAAGGTTATGGCTTCAGGCAGCTCAGCGAGAACGATAAATGGAGCGGAGTGTACGTTTGAATTGTATTCTGTGTAGTTATCGAATAGAAAAGAGGAGTTAAGATGAAGAAACTGCAGCTGATTCAAAAAATTGCGGAAGAAGGCGTGGTCGCCGTCCTGCGCGGCGATACGCCGGAGCAGGTTGTGGAGATGGCCGAGCAGGCGATTGCCGGCGGCATCAAAGTGATTGAGGTGACGATGACCGTACCGTTTGCGCTCCGGGCTATTGAAACGCTATCGCGTAAATATTCATGGAACGCCCAAGACCCTTCCTCCTACGCCATCATTGGGGTAGGTACAGTGCTTGATCCGGAAACAGCACGTGCTGCGATATTGAGCGGTGCCCAGTTTGTTGTTGGGCCGTGCCTGAGCAGGGATACCGTGATGTTGTGCAACCGCTATCGGATTCCGGTCATGCCGGGGGTAATGACAATCAAGGAAATCCAGGAAGCACTGGAACTGGGGGCGGACATTGTCAAGCTGTTCCCTGGCAACCTGTATGATCCATCCATGATCAAGGCGATCAAGGGTCCGCTGCCGCAGGCGAATATCATGCCGACCGGTGGTGTCTCACTCGACAACCTTGGCGAATGGGTCAAGGCCGGGGCGATAGCCGTCGGAATTGGCTCCGATCTGACAAGCGAAGCTTTGAAGCGGCAGGACTACGGCTTGATTGCCCAAAAAGCGGCCGAATACAAGCGAGCGTATCTGCAGGCAAAAGGGCAGACGCATTAACAATTAACAATACTTTAAAGTGGTAGAAAATTTCGATCAGATAACGCCTGCTGCGGACTCCCCGAGTCTTCGGTAGGCGTTATTTGTTATTTAAAAGTTCATTCTGAATATCGAATGAAAATCAGTAGTCCGTATAAAAAGTATATAATATCCAGCTGCGGGAACAGTAGAGGAAAAGATAAATGAAGGTCATTGAATTCCTTGTAAGGCAAAGCTGGCCATGAGGGAAAAACGAGGAGTCGTTTACATGACGAATAAAACCACGCGCAATCATGTTTCACAAGAAAAATTGCCGGTTTCCATAGCGGAATTTATCGAAAATATGAAGAATCGATTCGGGCAGAGCGGAGATATCATCTACCGGGAGTTGACCTTGGGCGCTATCCCTACTGTGATGGTCTATATTGAAGGGATGGGAGATCCCCGCTTGCTAATCGAAGCGATTCATGCAGATTTACCTCTATTTATTGAATTTCCAAACCAGTCACCGGAAGTACGCATGAACATGCTCAAAGAACTCACGATCACAATGGGGAAAGTGGGAGAAGCCAACACCTTTCAAGAAGTGGAAGGGAAATTGTTGTCCGGGAATACAATCATTTTCATGGATGGAACATCAACCTCACTGTACGTTGGTACTGAAGCGCTGAAGCAGCGCGGAGTTGAGGAAGCCAGCTCACAATCCGTAGTAAGAGGGCCGAGGGAAGGTTTTACCGAATCACTCCGCGAGAATACGGCTCTAGTCCGGCGAAGAATTCAAAGCCCTAAGCTTCGTATTGAAGAAAGAACGGTAGGCGAGCACACCAATACGCTAGTGGCGGTGATGTACGTGGATGGATTATATGATATCGATGTCCTTGATGAGCTGCGCAGAAGATTGGATGGAATCAAGCTGGACAGCGTCCTTGAGAGCAATTATATCGAGGAGATGATTCAGGATCATCGGTACAGCCCTTTTCCGACGGTATATAATTCAGAGCGGCCTGACGTCATTGCATCCGCTTTGCTGGAAGGACGAATTGCGATTTTTGTGGAAGGAACGCCATTTGTGCTGGTGGTTCCGGCGCTGTTCGTTCAACTGTTTCAATCGAGTGAGGACTATTACCAGCGATGGGATTTCGCCAGCCTTGTTCGACTTCTTCGATACTTTTGCTTCGGAATAGCGCTTCTTACACCCTCATTATATATTGCGATTACCACGTTTCATCAGGAAATGCTGCCGACCAACTTGCTGACCAGCTTAATCGGCCAGCGGGAAGGGGTGCCCTTTCCCGCATTTATCGAAGCGCTGATCATGGAGATCACGTTCGAGATTCTGCGTGAGGCCGGCATTCGCTTGCCTAAATCGATTGGCCAATCCGTTTCCATCGTTGGCACTTTGGTTATTGGGCAGGCCGCTGTCGAAGCGGGTCTCGTATCGGCTGCGATGGTTATCGTTGTGTCCATGACAGCGATTGCCAATTTTGCGCTGCCATCCTTCAATATTGGAATCTCGGTGCGGATATTGCGATTTGGACTAATGGGAATAGCAGCGTCGTTTGGATTGTACGGGATGATTATCGGCATGATTATGATTGGCCTTCATCTATGCAGCCTGCAGTCCATGGGGGTTCCTTATATGTCTACTTTTGCGCCTTTACATTGGCGAAGTCAAAAGGATGCTTTGCTGCGAATGTCGCGTCATAGCATGAAGAAATATTTAACCAAATCCAAGACATGAGCCGTCAATTAGCTATGACTTGAGTTCTCTATTTCATATAGATGGGACTGGTTATGTATGTTGGAAAGAAAAATACTTTCAGTCCTGCTCATATTAAGCCTGGCCGTAACACCTGGATGCTGGAGCAGAAAAGAATTGAATGAGCTTGCCGTCGTCATGGCACTTGGAATTGATACGCATGAGAATGGGTATGCCATTTCTGCTCAAGTGCTCAATTCCGCAGAGGCGGGCTCCAAAAAAGGCGGATCGATGGGGAGTCTTCCGGTCGTCACCTATAAGTCAGTCGGCAAAACCATCCCCGACGCCCTTCAGCGCATGTTAAGCATGGCACCTCGGAGACTGTATCTGTCCCACGTTCGCGTGTTGGTATTTGGCGAAGAGATGGCCCGGACAGGGGTCAGCGATGTCCTCGATTATATCTCCCGAAATCATGAGCTTCGAACGGATTTCTTCATGCTCGTTGCGAAGAACGGAAAGGCCGCGGAGATCCTGGAGGTCGTTACGCCATTTGAGTATGTTCCGGCGAACTCGCTCTATTCCTCCATTCTGATATCGGAAAAAAAATGGGCAGCGACGGGGAAAGTCACCTTGCAGCAGTTTGTGACGGAGTTAAAACGCAGCGGCTCAGATCCTGTATTATCCGGTGTCCAATTAAACGGCAGTTTAGCCGAAGGACAGTCTATGGAGAATGTGAAGGAAATCAATCCCTCAACGCTTCTTCAACATACGGGCCTCGGCGTGTTTAAAGGGGACCGGCTTGTAGGATGGCTGGGGGAACCGCCCAGCAAGGCCGTCAATTATGTCCTCAATAAAGTCGACAATACAGCGGGATATATTTCGTGTCCGGATGGCGGCATTGTCGGGTTCGCGGTGAACCGGGCAGACACAACGCTTGATGTTACGCTCAATGTGGAGGGGATTCCCGAATTTTCAGCCGAACTGGAGGTCGAGGCCGACGTGAATGCCGTTCAATGTCCGATTGATATCAGTCAACCAGCTGTCATAGACGAATTAGAGAAGGATATCGAGGATAAATACAGCACCAACATTCGGAAGCACATCGGGCTGGTGCAGCAGCGTTATGGATCCGATGTTTTTGGATTCGGCGAGGTCCTGCACCGAAAATATCCGGACATTTGGAAAAAATACCGGAATCATTGGGGAGAAACCTTTAAAACGATGAGGATCCGCGTGGATACCGATGTAGCGATCCGCCGGATCGGATCCATCATACAACCCTTAAACCAAAAGGTGGATGAGCCGTGAATTGGCATTGGTTATTCATATTGTTCCTATCCATCGTATTCATTACGGAAACCCGGCATCTTATGAAGCTGCGCTCCCTTAGGGACACGATCGTGTTCTATGCGGTATGGGGAGTAACCTTGCTGGCCTTGTTCGGGGATATGATGGAGGTCCCTTATTTAAGGCCGCTGGACTGGATCCGCGCCTTGATGCAGCCGCTGAACAGGTTAATCTCATAATGAAGAAGGGTATGGTAACACGTGATCAAATACAAGGATATCGCCGCACGACAATTTTTTATACTGACTTTCGGCTTGACCATCGGAACCTCGATCCTGGTTACCCCCTCCGGGTTAGCACATACCGCACGGGAAGATGCGTGGATGGCCTCCCTCTTCAGTATCTTCATCAATCTCCTTATGGTTGGGCTGTACATTGCCATCGCGCGTGTCTATCCAGGCCAAACGATCTTCGAGATCCATGAGAAGGTGCTCGGGAAGCTGCTGGGAAAGATCCTCTCGCTGATTTATCTATTTTACTTTTTAATTCTTACGGGCACATTGCTCGGTAACTTGGGGTTTTTTCTGAGCAGCGAAATGATGCCGGAGACGCCGATCGAAGCCATTCAAATCTTGTTTTTGATAGCGGCCGTCATGTGTGCAAGGATGGGCATCATTCTTTTGGCCCGTGTCGGTGAATTAATGTTTCCGTGGATTGTATTTCTGTTTATGGTTCTTGTCCTCTCGCTCACTCCCCAGATCGGTTGGAACCATATCAAACCTATGCTTGAGGAAGGCTGGATGCCTGTTGCCAAGGCCGGATATCATGCCTCCATGTTTCAGGAACTGATTGTGCTGATGGTGTTCCTGCCTCTGGTCAAGGGGGAGAAAAAAGGGGAGAGGGCATGGATGGGGGGAGCTGCTGCAGGCGGATTCGTGCTGAGCATCATCGTCCTGCTCAGTGTGCTGATTCTGGGAATTGAACAGACGGAGAATAGCACGTTTCCGGCATTTGCACTCGCGAAGACGATTAACCTAGGAAACTTCTTTCAACGTGTTGAAGGCATATTGATTACGCTTTGGATCCTGACTTTTTTTATCAAGATCTCTCTATTGTATCTTTCCATTCTTCAAGGAATGAAGACCGTGTTCCGACTGAAGGAACAAAATCCGCTGATCTATCCGTTGTCCGTGCTGTTTATCATCGTGGCCTGGAATACATACATCAACACCGTTTATGTTGCTGATATCATTCAGAATGTGTGGTCGAGTTACGCCCTTCTCCACTTGTTGGTGATTCCCATGGGTCTTTATCTGATCGGGTTAACCAGAACGAAAATTCTCAAATCGAAGTGAATTTCAGATTGTATTAGAACCATGCCCGATACCTCGGGCTTTTTTTTGTGCCGGCTGCATCGAATCCCACAAATGCACTATTTTTTTGTTAAAAAGCTTGAAAGTGACGTAACGTCATCTTATATACTGAAAGTATCAAAGACGATTAAGAAAGCAGGTGATGAAGTCGATTCCCATTCAAGAATTATCCAAACAGACGGGGATTACGGTAAGAACGCTGCGCTATTATGACCAGATAGGCTTGCTGATTCCTGCCGCCAAAACACCGGGCAAACATCGTATATACAGTGATGATGAATTAAAGAAGCTGCAGCAAATACAGTTTCTAAAAAAGCTGGGCTTCAGTTTGCAAGAAATATCGGATATGATTTCAAATCCGGAATGGAACTGGTCCACCAGTTTGATGAATCAGTTGGACTTCGTGTTGAACGAACAAAAAAAGCTGAACCAGATGGAATCGGCGCTGCGGGCTGTGCTTCATAGCATCGCGGTGGAAGGTGAGACAAGCTGGGATGTTATTCAGAAATTAATACACCTCTCCGGAAGAGACCCCTCGTTAAAGCATTCATTAAGGCAACAAATGTTTGAGAAGCGCGAAGTAGAGTTGTTTAGTCTGCTTCCCAATATGAACAGCACCGATCCCGACTCTCTCGAGTGGATTGCGCTGTTGGGGCAGCTCAAACGGCGGATGCAGGACGGACCCGACTCACCGGATGTACAACGAATTGTACGTCGGATGGATGAGAAACGACTGGAGGTATTTGAAGATGAAGATCCCTTCGTAGATAAGCTGTGGGAAATCCGTAAATCCCGGGCACAGTCGGAGCAGATGGGGTTATATCCCATCGAGGATGAACTTCTTCAATTCATGGAACAGGCTTTTGAAATTTATGTATTGCGAAAGGATAAAAAACAAGTTGAAGAGGGGGAGACTACTTGACGCTGGAACTTCTGCTCTCCTTTGGAGCCTTATCACTCTTGGACATGCTGAGTCCAGCCACGCTTGGCGTAACGGTGTATTTGCTCTTGACCGAACGGGACCGGTTAATCCCGCGTTTATTCATTTATTTATTCACAGTAGCGGGTTTCTACTTCCTTGTTGGAGCAGCGCTTATGCTGGGCTTGGATGCTGTTCTGCAATCCGTAACCGGCATCTTTCAGAATCGAACGGTCAGCTGGGTCATGGCCGTGATCGGCGGAGTCCTGTTTGTTGCCAGCTTCTTTATCCCAACAAAAAAATCGTCCGAGCCGCGCCGTCCAAGATCCAACAGCTTCGGGGCCATGATCGGGCTTGGTTTCACGACCTCCCTGCTGGAGGTAGCAACAGCCCTTCCGTATTTTGCGGCCATCGGACTCATGACTAAGGCGCAGTTAACTACAGTTCAATGGATGCCCATCCTGGCAGCATACAATATCGTGATGGTGCTGCCTCCATTCATTTTGCTCGGTTTACACCTCGTATTAGGCCGCATGATGCAGCGTCCGCTGGAGAAGCTGCGCCTGAGAATCGCCAAGAGCTCCGGATCGATTCTGTCATGGGTGCTGTGCATCGCCGGGCTGATCTTGTTGCTGAACAGCATGGATAACTTGTAAAGAAATCCGATTTTGAATGAAGAACTCGCTGGATGAGAGAGGGCCGAGAAGCATCGGCGCCCTCCCTCGAAATCGGGAAGGTCAGCCCATGAAGAGTCAGCCTTCCAACGATGTACGAACAGCTTCAATGGCATGTATGAAGGTTGTATCAAACAGAGGAACTTTGGAATCCTCGGGTTTAATTAATAATCCGATCTCCGTACAGCCTAGAATAATTCCTTCGGCTCCATCTTGAATCAGCCGTTCAATAACCTCTTTATAGTAAGCTTTTGAATCCGATTGGATGTTACCGAGACATAACTCCTCATATATCACTTTATTTACGATCTCTCGATCTTGTTCATTGGGAATAAGCACTTTGATATGAGTAGATTCTAATCTGTGCTTGTAAAAATTCTGCTCCATCGTATATTTGGTTCCAAGCAAGCCTACTGTGCGAATTCCCTGTTCACGGATTTGATTTGCCGTGGCATCGGCAATGTGCAGCACAGGGATATTTATTTTTTCTTCGATATCCTCTAGTACCATGTGCATCGTATTCGAACATATCACAACAAAATCGGCGCCGCCCTTTTCTAAAGAAAGCGCAACTTCGCCCAATGTTTCACCGGCTTTTTTCCAGTTCCCCTCAGATTGATAGCGTTCAATCTCTTCGAAATTCACGCTGTACATAAGGCATTTGGCCGAGTGGAAGCCGCCCAAGCGGCATCTCACCTGCTCATTTATGATTCTGTAGTATTCAATGGAGGATTCCCAGCTCATTCCCCCGATAAGTCCAATCGTCTTCATAGATAAGCTCCTTTGCGATCCTAAGTAAACCCATTATAGGGTGTTTCAACATGCATAACAAATGCTATCTCCGTATCCGATCCATGGTGTTCGCATCCGAGAGACTGCAAGGTAGAGTTTGAGTTTCTGGTCTAGAAAGGATCACCAGGCTACCGTTAAGCCTGCTAAGTATTCATATTATTCTCGTTATGATATATTAATCGCAGGGTTCATCGACGGACCGACACCTAAAACTCGCGGTTTGCAACAGATGTGCTTGTCCTGGCATTACAGCTCGAAACATTGAGGGGGTTATCCATGAGCACACGGATTTTAGAACGGTTACGAGAAGAGACGGCAGCGCAGCATGAACGAATCGAACAGAATCCATACGCCAAAGCTGCATTCGATCAGACCCTGACCATTGATCAATATCGGTCTTATTTAGCAAAGTTTTACGGATTCATTAAACCAGTCGAAGAGCAGCTTATGGAAGATGAAGCCCTGAACCATATGGGATTGGATATGGGGATTCGGATGAAGTCGAAGCTATTGGAAGATGATCTTATCCATCTGGGAATGACTCCTGATGAGATTACACATTTGCCGCCGTGCAGCCGATTGCCCGAGCTGAGAACCCGTGCGCAAATATTGGGGTATTTGTACGTTTTGGAGGGATCTACACTTGGTGGCCAAGTTATTACGAAACAGCTGATGAAGTTCTTGCCACTGGGCCCCGAGTCGGGCAGCCGTTATTTTTATGCATATGGTCAAGAGACCAAGTTAAGATGGACCGAATTCCGGGAAGTACTGCTTTCCAATGCCACGGAGGATTCGGACGTGGTTATTAACTCGGCTATAGAAACTTTCCGTTTATTGGATGCTTGGATCAGAGAATAGGACTAATTTTTGCGAACGGACTCCATCATTCGTGATTTAATCGCATGTGATTGACTTAAATCGCCTTTAATAGCCATAGAAACACTTTTATGAAAAAAAACGTGTCCATATCACGTTTTTTTTATTGGCGTGAAACAAGCTTACATATACTCCTGTCTAGCTATAGCCGTAGGCTATAACTAGATATAGCTTATATGAGTTACACTATACCGATCAATACGTGATATCTTTCTTGTAACAATTTGTATAGGAGTGTTACATAGATGGCAAAGAGCAGTGTACTGGGATATCCGCGTATTGGCGCTGATCGGGAATGGAAAAAAGCCCTGGAAGCATTCTGGGCGGGCAAGCTCGAAGAATCGGAGTTTCACAAGCAGCTGCAGGAGATTCGGTTGAATCATTTACGCAAGCAGCAGGAGAGCGGAATTGATTTGATCGCCGTCAATGATTTTAGTTATTACGATCATGTTCTGGACACCGCGACGATGTTCGGTATCGTACCGAAGCGCTTCGCTTACGAGGGCGGTGTTGTGCCATTGTCAGTATATTATGGTATAGCTCGCGGAACGAAGGACGCTACAGCAAGTGAAATGACCAAGTGGTTTAACACCAATTACCACTATATCGTACCAGAATTGGATGGGGCGGCTCCAGTTTTGACGGAGAACAGACCGCTGGCAGCTTATCGAGAGGCCAAGGAGAAACTCGGGATAGAAGGCAAGCCGGTTATTGTCGGTCCGCTCACTTTCCTGAAGTTGTCCAAAGGCTACCAAGCCTCGGAAACGGATGCCTGGCTTGATAAATTACTGCCGCTGTACGTTCAGATCCTTCAGGAGCTCACTCAAGAAGGCGTTCAATGGGTACAGATCGACGAGCCGATCCTGGTAACGAAATTAAGCGAAGCCGATCTGAAGCGCTTAACAACCATCTATGAAACGTTTGCGACTTCGGCGCCTGGCCTAAACATCATGCTGCAAACCTATTTTGAATCCGTAGAAAACTATCAGGATATCATTCAGCTTCCGGTTAGCGGCATCGGACTTGACCTGGTGCATGGTTACCAGGGCAATGTGCAAGCCATTAAACAGTCAGGGTTTCCTCCGAATAAAGTGTTGGGCGCCGGTATGATCGACGGACGGGGCATCTGGAAGGCGTCGCTTCGCGAGAAGCTGTCGCAATTGGAAGAGCTGACGACATACGTAGCCGCTGAACGGTTGATCGTTCAATCCTCGTGCAGCTTGCTGCATGTTCCAGTGACGGTGAACAATGAAACGAAACTGCAGCCTGAACTAAAAGGGGCGCTCGCCTTTGCCGACGAGAAGCTGAATGAACTGGTACTTTTGACAAAAGCAATCTCTACAGGCACAGCCCGAATCTCCAAGGAACTGGAGGAATGCGAGGCTGCGCTTCAGGCACTTAAACAATCCGAAGAGCGCAATCGACATGACATTCAGCAGACAGTTGCCGAGATTAGTGCTCAGAATCCGGCTCGCAGTCTGCCGTTCGCAGAGCGTCATGTCGCTCAACAGAATAAGTGGAAGCTGCCTATTCTTCCGACCACGACGATCGGCAGCTTCCCTCAGTCAGCCGAGGTGCGCAAGGCACGCCAGGCGTGGCGTAAGGGAGAATGGAATCATGAGCAGTATGAGCGATTCATTCAGGAGCAAATCGATGTTTGGATCAAGCTGCAGGAAGAGATCGGCCTGGATGTGCTTGTGCACGGCGAGTTCGAGAGAACGGACATGGTTGAATTTTTCGGAGAGAAGCTTCGGGGCTTTGCCTTCACTCAGTTTGGATGGGTTCAGTCTTACGGCTCACGCTGCGTGAAACCGCCCGTGATCTTCGGGGATGTGGCATTCGAGAAACCGATGACGGTGAAGGAAACGAAATATGCACAATCGAAGACTAACCGGCCCGTGAAAGGGATGCTTACCGGCCCGATTACGATCATGAACTGGTCGTTCGTCCGCGAAGACATCTCGCGGGAACAGATTGCTTATCAACTGGCCTATGCCTTAAGACAGGAAGTAGAGGCGCTGGAGCAGGCGGGCATCGGAATGATTCAGGTGGATGAGCCTGCGGTCCGCGAAGGGCTGCCGCTGAAGGAGGAAGACCAAGCGGAGTATCTTGCATGGGCTGTTAAAGCCTTCCGTATGACTACATGCACGGTTCAGCCGACCACGCAAATTCATACGCATATGTGTTATTGCGAGTTCCATGACATGATCGATTCGATTGAGGCGATGGATGCCGATGTCATCTCGATTGAAACTTCGCGCAGTCATGGCGAACTGATCCATAGCTTCGAAGTCAATACCTACAGATTAGGAATTGGACTTGGCGTGTATGATATCCATAGTCCACGGGTACCTCGTGTGGAAGAGATGACAAGTATGATCGAGCGTGCACTGCGGGTCCTGGATCCGAAGCTGTTCTGGATCAACCCGGACTGCGGTCTCAAAACACGCGGTAAGGAAGAAACGGTCGCATCTCTCCGTAACATGGTCCAAGCCACGGAGATCGCTCGGTCGTCCTATTCGCTGAACGTGTAACGTTGACACAAGCCTTCTGCCTGTACGATTGACGTCGATCTGTCATTGGAGAATCAGGGAGGAGACACGTCGCAACGGGTTTATAAATTTAAAAGTGTATGATTTCGAGAAAGCCGCACACGTGCGGCTTTTTTTCTGCGCGGTAGTTTTGCCTCGTCATGAATCTATGAAAATACTCTTGTTTGTATCTATAGTACAGTATCGGACACAAGTTGTTGACAACTTGGTAAAATCGTTGTCACATCCGGCGATTATATTCTTCTTATGGAATCGTATCTAGCACGATCACCCAGAAGGAGGAGCCATGAAATATTACAAGAAACGCAAAAAATTTGTCATCCTATTCTATATTCTACTGATTGCCATCATGTCTATTGTCGGCTTCAAAATGGTAGTAAACACAGGTGCATCTACTATGGAGCTGGTACCGGCATCATCGGCCAAACTTGCGGATTCCTTTAAGACGCTTCCTACCGTGCCCCATCATCAAGAGATATTTCGGATCGTCATCGATCCAGGCCACGGGGGAAAGGATCCTGGAGCTACAGGAGTCAGCGGCGCATATGAGAAGGCGTTCAACCTGTCCCTCGCCGGACGGGTTGCTGCCCTCCTTGAGGAGGATCCTATGTTTGAGCCTCTATTGACACGAACGGATGACCGTTTCATTGAATTGGATGAACGGGCAGCGATCGCGAATGATTGGAATGCGGATGCCATGGTGTCCATTCATGGCAACACTTATACCGATCCTATGACATCGGGTACTGAAACCCTATACCGGCACGCGGATAGCATTCCTTTGGCCGAAACCCTGCAGAAGCATTTGGTGAGGGCGATCGACCTTCGTGATCGCGGTATAAAGGAAGAGCAATTAAAAGTGCTTTCAACGCCGATAATGCCGGCAGTGCTTATCGAAGTCGGGTATCTTACCAATGGTGAGGATGAGCGATTCCTGTTAAGTAATGAAGGACAAGAGCTGGCGGCTGAAGCCATTGTTGAAGGGCTCAAGGACTATTTTGCGGGAGCGCAGGAACTTTCCCTTGAGCAGCAAGCGAAGGATGGTTCAGATGAAGAAAAATCATTGGGCACTTCTCAAAGCGGGGAGAAAAAGGTGTATTTTAATGGATCAGCACAGGACGGTAAACAGGTCGCACTTACATTCGATGATGGACCGGATGCCATGGTTACGCCTAAAATTCTTGATATCCTGAAAGAAAACGATATTAAAGCTACCTTTTTTATTCTGGGAAACCGGGCTGAGGCCCATCCTGAGACTGTGCGTCGGATTGCAGAGGAGGGGCACGCGATAGGAAATCATTCCTGGTCACATCCAAACTTTACCGAAATATCGATGGAGGAAGCGCTAAATCAGGTGAAGAATACGCAGGATGAACTGAACGACATTATCGGCTATCGTCCATCCTTGTTTAGGCCGCCTTATGGCGCTTTGGATGAGGACAAAGTGGAAGCTATACAAAATATGGATTTAGCGATCGTGAATTGGTCCGTGGATACGATGGATTGGTCGGGGGCGCCCGCGCAGGAGATCATCAGGACCATTGACGAGCAGTTGAAGCCAGGAGGCATCATTCTTCAGCATACCGCAAATGGTAAGAACCATCTTGCCAACACGCTGGAGGCACTCCAACTGTTCATACCGGATCTGAAAGATCAAGGCTACTCGTTCGTCACGGTCCCGGATCTGCTGCATTTGCCCGAATCGCAGTCTTAATAAGCCTGTAACGGATTAGACTTATCATTTGCAAACCGTATATGCTAAAATCGATTCATCAAATAGGCGTTATGGAAAAAGAATGGAGACTTCATGAAAAAAACTAAAATTCTCATTATCGAAGATGAGGGACCGATTGCCGATTTGCTTGCCTATGGTCTCCATATGGAGGGTTTCGAAACCCGTATTGCGGCCAGCGGAGCTGCGGGCTTAAGGGAGCTTGAGTCATTTCATCCCGATCTGCTCCTGCTGGATTGGATGCTGCCCGATCAGAGCGGACTCGATATATGCAAAAGAGTAACAACGGACTATAACATCCCCATATTCATGATCACGGCAAAGTCCGACATTACAGATAAAGTCCTCGGGCTTGAATTTGGTGCCGATGACTATATTACGAAGCCCTTCGATCTACGGGAGGTTGTCGCCCGAATTCGCACGATCCTCCGACGACTGGATCAGGCGAACCAAGGGGATAGGGAAGGAACGCCGGAAGCCGTGATCCGCTTTAGGGGCATCGAAATTGTAATGGAAGAGCGGCTGGTCAAGAAAGACGGAAGACCGGTTGACCTTACGCCGAAGGAATTCGACCTGCTCATGACCATGTACGGCCATCGGGGGAAGATCTATACCCGCTCGGAACTGCTGGATTTAGTCTGGGGTTATGACTTCATGGGGGATACCCGGACCGTGGATACGCATATTCAAAGGCTCCGCAAAAAACTGGATGCCGGCGATTTGATCACAACCGTATTCGGCATCGGCTATAAATTCGAGAAACAGGCGGAATAAGAGATGATCCGGACCATCAGAGCCAAGTTTATTGTTGGTTTTTTTGTGATCTTCAGTCTGTCGTTCCTCGTACTCAATCAAACTGTCAAGGAGATCATTCGGACAAGCAATCAGAAAATCGTGACTTCCGATCTGGTCGGGCTCAAAAACAACAGCAACGTATATGTAAGGCAAGCATTTCTTATCAACCACTTCACGAACAATAAGCTTTATTTCGGACAGATGGCCGAAGAGATGGTGAATGATTTGAAGCATGCTACGTCAAGCGATGTTAGTGCGTACACCGTAGACGGCAAGTTATTATTCTCATCGGATGAGCAAGAGTTCTCCGGGTCATCCGACGAGGATCTGCGGCAAGCCATCGAGGGTAAAACAGCTTATACCATCACTTATGGCCGGAACAGCGGGACCGTTCTATACTCATACCCGGTTATCATCGATGGTGTCAAGGTCGGCATCTTAAGATTTACCAAAGACTTTACCCTGCTCTATGATCAAAGCGGGCGCATCATGGACATTATTTTCTACATCGCGCTTGCCATATTCGGGGCAGCGTTCCTGTTCTCGTATATGCTATCCAGGCATATCACCGTTCCATTAGTAAAGCTCACCCGTGCATCCACGGAAGTGAAGAACGGGAATCTCGATGTTCGAATCCCGTTCCGGCGCAGAGATGAGATTGGCGAACTGGCCCTGAACTTCAATGACATGATTGACCGGATCGGAAGCCAGATTTCCATGATCGAGCGTGATCGGGATCGTCTGAAGGCCCTTAACGAGCAGGAGAAGCGTTTTTTTGACAATGTGACTCATGAACTTAAAACACCGCTGACGTCCATACTTGGTTATGCCGAAATCATTCGGGAAAAAGGGGATAACGATCGGGAGTTCTTCGATAAAGGTATGAATCACATCGTTGAAGAGAGCCGACGGCTGCATAGCATGGTGCTGAAACTGCTGGAGGTGTCGCAGCATAACGCTGGCGATAAGGATATGGAGCTTGTAGATTCAGGGGCTATTCTGCGCGATGTATGCGACTCGATGTCATTTCGGGCCAAGCGGTATAAAAAGAGCATCGTTTGCGAGGCGGAAGAGGGAGCCTTCGTGCTTGGCCAGCCTAACCGGCTGCGCCAGCTCTTTATCAATCTTCTGGATAATGCCATCAAATATAGTGCCGCCCAATCGGAAATTACCGTCAAGGCTGAGCGTGCAGACGGAAGCGTCCGTTATACCTTCGATAATCCCGGAGAACCCATACCGGCGGACCAGCTTGCAAACGTCTTTCAGCCATTCTACTCGGTGAGCCTGAAGCAGAAGGAAGAGGGCAGCGTCGGTTTGGGACTCAGTATCGTTAAGTCCATCGTCGATGATCACGACGGAACCATCCGTATCGTCAGCGAGAAGTTTCATACTGTCGTCTATGTGGAGATTCCTTATGTAAAGGCGGGGGCTGTCCAATGAGATATCGATATAAACGGTTTAATTTATGCTATGCTCTTGCCTTGATTTTACTGACCGGCTGTGCAAGCGGACTGCAATCAGAGACCGTCATCATCCCCGGCACGGAAACGGATCAAGCCGTGGTTGAGGGAAGCCGGCCATTCCAAGTGAAGACGATTTATCGAATGCCAGAATCCAGGGGTGAAGGTGTATTGCTCGGCTGGTCATCATCGGAGTCGGTGATCGGTCTTTTATATGAAACCGGGGCAGCAGACGAGGCGAAATTGATCTTGGAGCGTTTTTCACCCCCATACGATCGCGCTGACCATTTGTTTGAGGTACAAATGAATAAGCTTTCCTATCAAATGTCGCCCAATGGAAAATTTGTTTCGGGAATTGCCAAAACGGATGAGGGCGTTGTACTGCAATTGATTGCGTACCCGAGTGGGGAGGAGGAAAGCCTTGTGGCGACGACAGATGCCAATCAGCAGCTAGGGTTTGAGGAACCGGCTTGGTCCGACAACAGCCGATTCGTAAGTTATATTGTCATGGAATCAGACACCAGGCAGTCGAGCATCGGGATTTATGACACGGAAACGGAAGCGGCACGAGTTTATAGGCTAAAAGGTCTTGAAACGGAAAGTCTCCCCATGAAGGTAATGGTCTCCGATGACGGGAAGATGGCGCTAATCATTCTGGATGAATACGGTCACCGTCGTCGAATAGCTTTGGGAGCCGTCAACGGAAACGGGATTGATGTTCAGTATGAGCATGAAATCGGCACAGACCAGGCCGCATGGTTAAACAATGACCAATTTGTATTCTTAGGAACGGAGGGAACCCTCTATGTGTATGACCGCAGAAATCACGAGCTGTCCATTCTGTTGGAGAAGGTGGATAGCTTCGAGTTCTCGCTGGATCGCAAGTATGTCGCCTATTCCCAGAACGGGGAAGATACCATTTATGCAGGTAAGCTTCAAGGAAAAAATATACTGAGCGCAGAACCCATCTATCATGGGGTTATCCCTTCTAAGATGTATTGGAGTCCGGACCATCGCCGGCTGCTCGTGAATGGCCGCAAAAATTATTCCAAACAGCAGGGGCCTGTTGCGATCGAACCCTCGGATCAACAGCCATTTATAATCGAACTCAAGTAAAAGGGCTGAGGTATCTTCCACCACCCATAGCGATTCTCCGCGATGCGGCAGATTGAACGATAGGCGTTCGGTCTGCCGCTTTTTCATGGATTCCAGAGGACAATCATGTCAAGTTAGAGATTCGGTATTCTTTCAAAGAGAGGATTGACAGATCAAACCAATAGATGTTAAATTATCCCGCAACCAAACCTTGGCTGATGGGGTTTATATGATGAGAGTGCCGTGCCATTAACATGCATAAGTGGAGGGGGATATGAAAAAAGTGAATGAGATAACCCGTAACCTAAAGGGTTTCAAGGCGGTATCACGATGAGTGACAGGTCATGGCGAATTTTTTTTACAATCGTGGCGTTGATCATATTGTCGGGATTGGTCTTTTCATTGGTTCAATCCAGAACGACCTACAAGGAGTTGATGGGCGATCAGATCCATGACATACAGAAGATAGATCATATAACCATTGAGAAGAGGGGCAGTTCGTACGATGAGGAGCGACTAAAAATTACCGATCCGGCAACCATCGAGCGCATCATGAATAGCTTCTCCGACGCGAAGTTATGGAGGACGGACAATTACCCAAGGGGGACGGAGTACTGGATCTGGATTAATGTTGAATACAAGCCCTTTCAAATACATTATACGGAACCGGATATCATCCGAATCTCTCCGAATAGAGGCATACATAACAAATATACTTGGAGTTACAGGATCACCAATGGCTATGACAAGTCGATCATTGAAGATCTCTTTGAGGAAGAATAACAGGGGACTTCAGACTAGGGCAATTTCGCAATCATGGCAGAATAAAATTCATGAAAAGATGAGGAACCGGACGATGAAGCTAACCGAACAAAATTTGAGCAAAATGCAGAATATCATCAAGGAGCATCAATTCGAACATGCCGCAGACTATTTAATCGAGCATACGCGGCAAGGCGTACGATTATCCAAAAAGAAGCTGGAGGACTATGCCGAGTCAAACAACTCTCGGTTTGGCGGTGACCCGGATCTTCCCCAAGAGGTGGAGTGGCCGCTCAATTCGGAGGGAACACCAATGACGTTTCTGGCACAGCTGCAGTTGAAGGATGTAGCAGCTCAGGACGCCACTAGCTCGCTCCCGACAAGCGGAATGCTGTATTTCTTCGTTGGCGTGGATGAACCCGCCTATAACCTTGAGCACCGTGTGCTCTATCTTCCCGAGGGTCAGAGTTCGGCAGCGGTCCGCCGCCGCGCGCCCGAGGAAACCGCGTTAGATGAGGTGTTTACCGGCTACCGTATGGAAGCCAGAGCCACGCTTGAGCCTCCTAATTATGCTTATGTGGATGATGAGGTTATCGAGGATGAGGAGCACGATTTTGAATCATACGAGGACCTGTGCTTTCAATTGACGGGTCTAAATTCCGGCGACCTCGGGACCATCTTTGGCTATCCTTCGACCCAGCACGGCGATTGTGAGTTTGAGGCTGCATTAATGCTCTTAACCGGTTCGGAGTACAATTACTCTATGGATGCAGCCATGCAGCAGATTACCAAGCATTGCGGCGGCAGCGCGGAACGCGCGCAGCAGGAAATTCAGGATACGGTGCTTCTGCTGGCTGTCGATTCGGACGACGATGTCGGTTTTTGCTGGTGGGATGCGGGAGAACTGCAATTTTTCATTCGAAAAGAAGATCTGCTGGCCAAGAATTTCGAGCGCACGTATTGTTCCCTGTACTCAAGCTGATCGTAATCAAACGAGTTAGTGCGATTATAAGGCGCAGCAATGGGTAGGAATTCAGCAGGTACATATGGAGGTTATGAAGCCATGAAGGAGAAGGTTTTGAAGGCATACGACAAGCTGGCTGGAGACTACGAACGGCATGTGGATTCGCAGAGCGGGCACAATGCCTTTTACGAGAGGCCGGCCATGCTCCGGATGCTGCCACAAGAGATGGAGCAGATGTCCGTGCTTGACGCCGGATGCGCCGCTGGGTGGTACACAGAGCAATTAATTAAACGCGGGGCTCGGGTGACGGCGATCGATCTGAGTCCGTCGATGATTGAAGCCTGCAAAAGGCGAGTGGGCAGTGAAGCGACCATCGTTGAATGCGATCTGACCGAGGCCCTGCCATTTGCAGATGAAGCTTTTGATTACATCGTAAGTTCATTGACGCTTCATTATATTGAGGAGTGGATGCCAACCTTTCGCGAATTCCAGCGGGTGCTGAAACCCGGAGGCAGCTTGATCTTCTCCGTTCATCATCCCTTTATGGATTATAAACTGGTTGAACGGCAGGACTACTTCGCCCGAGCGCTATTGAGGGAAGTTTGGAACAAACCGGAATCCGGGCCCGTCGAGGTTGTTTTTTATAGAAGGCCGATGCAAGAAATCATCAACGTGACTTCCTCCTGTTTCAGCATAGAAGAGATTGTTGAGCCGCAGCCTAGCTTAGAGCATAAGGACAAGCCAGAGGCGGGGGCCTGGATGGCAAAATGGTATGAGCGATTAATGACAAATCCTCATTTCTTGATCGTGAAGGCACGGAAATCAAAATAATATAATGGATTCCATCAACAAATGGCGTTGTAAAACGTTATGCATAAGGAGACATGGAAGAATAGTACGGGATTGAACCAACTCCAACCAAACCAACTAACATCCGCAAAAAGGGGAACTGCGAACATCGCGGTTCTTTTTGCTTTCATTTCGGCATTAAATGCTCGGAAGAGCAGGGGATAACAAACCTGCCGGTCCAGGCTAAGACATGATATTCACGCATGACTGCAATCGAGGCATGGTACTGATACGGGAACGAACCGTTTTCCTATTGGGAGGATGAAGCTTCCAACAGATGGAACATTGTTCCGATAGGGGCACTGTGGTAACATCGGTTTAAAGATTCGATCGGTTGAGATGACCGGTTAACCACATGCAGACTTGGAGCCTACAACATGGGAACACCTTACTCCGCTATGATTACGCTAATTGTCACGGCAGGCGTATTGAACATCATCATGGGTCTTTACGCGCTGTCGGGGCGTTCGAAACTTGCTATGGTCAAACCCTTCTTCGTCTTCAGTATGCTGGCATCGATCTATACTTTCGGCGCTGCACTGGAATTGTCCAGCAATTCGCTTCATGAGATTCAATTTTGGATCAAGTTTGAATATTTGGGCATGCCATTTCTGCCCCCCCTTAATCTGCTGATCATTCTGTCCTATCTTGGTATGGAACGATATCTGAGACGTCCTCTGCTGATTGGGATGTTTGCTATTCCAGTCGTAACCATGCTGCTCGTCATGACAAACGAAATGCATCATTTATACTATCGCGACATCGGACTCCACTCAGGCATTTCCAGTCTGAAAGTAGACGTGGTTGCCGGCCCATGGTACATCATTCAGGGCGCCTATACCTTCGCTTGCATGATCGGAGGCGTTATTCTACTGCTGCGGAGCTGGCATAAGATGCCGTCCTACCGGTTTCAACTGAATACGATGCTGATCGGTCTTGTTCTGCCCCTTATAGGCGATTTTCTTTATCTTGGCGGACTTACGCCAGATGGGATGGATCCGATTCCCGTCATCATGACGTTGACCTCGGCCCTTTATCTCTGGGCACTGACATCCAAGGGTTTGTTTCATGTGGCGCCGATTGCGAGGGATAATCTCTTTTCGAGCATGCGGGAAGGCGTCCTCGTATTGGATCTGGACAACCGTTTGGTTGACTTTAATCCGGCTGCGGCAGTTATGATGCCGGAACTGAGCCCTTCCGCCATTGGAGGGCCGCTGCTTGAATTGTGGCATCTTCATACGACCGAGCCCATCTTCGGGATGGAGCAACGGGAAGGATGGGATGCTGGAGAGTCGGACATCCAGGAAATGCGGTGGCAATTAGGGGACCAATCGTTCAACTATCAGATCAGGTCTTCCGTTGTGCGCAATCAGGGAGGACGGGAGGTTGGAAGATTGATTGTCCTCATTGACGTAACCGAAAGGACACGTCTTCAGGAGGAATTGCGGCAGGGAGCCTACTATGATGGCTTGACACGCATCTATAACCGTGCGCACTTCATGAAGCTCAGTTGCACACTTTTAAGCCAGGCTGTTCGCTCTCGTGAACCTATGGCCATCCTGCTGTTCGATATCGATCACTTTAAACGAATTAATGACGTCTACGGCCACGATATGGGCGATCAGGCTTTACTGCACATTGTCGAGTTATCGCGACAGTCTCTGCGGTCAGAGGATCTGTTCGCGCGTTATGGCGGCGAAGAGTTCGTCATTGCCATGCCGGGTCGGACGACGACAGAAGCTGAAGCCGCGGCACAGCGTATTCGTGCAGAATTAAGAACACAACCGATGGCTACGCCGCAAGGACCCCTGTTCATTACAGCCAGCTTTGGCATCGCATCGATAGGGGCAAGCTTCTATAACAGCACGATTGAAGTGGATGCAGAAGAAGTAAAGTGGGATGCAGAGCTTAAGAGATTATTGAAACTTGCGGATCGTGCATTATACGAAGCTAAACACTCCGGGCGTAATACAATTCGAGTGTCGGATGAAGAGTGTTAATCTATAAATATGAAATAGCGGAATCTATGTGTATAATAGCTATTGGTTGTATAATGAATGCAATGCGATAAATCACATCTAAGGGGAGAAAATCATATGCAATGGAATGAAATCACAACACTAGAAGAATGGGATCATATTCTGAAAAAATCTTCCGAACGCGGTCAAGTCATTCTGAAGCATAGCACGACATGCCCGGTTAGCTCCAATGCTTTGGCAGAGTATGAATCTTATTTGAAAAAGGCGCCAAACGGCAATGTGGATTATACATTGGTAAAAGTCATCGAATCCCGTCCGATTTCCAATAAAATCGCCGAGGATTTGAACGTAAAGCATGAATCGCCGCAAATTATTTATGTGAAGGACCAAGCGAAGTACTGGACGGCTTCACATTGGGCGGTTACGTCTGCGCACATCACAGCGGTTCTGGACTGAACAATTAACCTGCATGTCTCCTGAAAGCAAGGTGATCATTATGAAAGAACTGGAACAACTGACATCGATCGAGGCGATCGAACGATTTATTCAAGATCACACCTTCAGTTTTTTATATGTATCCAGGGCAGATTGCAGTGTATGCCACGCGATATTACCGAAACTTCGAGAACGGTTAACGCGGTTCCCGAGTATCTCACTGGGACATATTCAGGCCGAAGCGGTAGGGGAGATCGCCTCAAGATATTTGATATTCACCGCCCCCTCGCTTCTCCTATTCGTTGAGGGCAAAGAGTATCTGAGGGAAGATCGATTTGTACAGTTCGGGGAGTTAGAGCGGAAATTAAACAATATAATGAATTTCTTTAACTAGGCTTCCTCTTCATGTAATGAAGCCATAAGGCGATATTCCAAAGTCATCTGACTAATCGGAATGTCGCCTTTTTTTGCGTTTCCGGTGATGTGGATCCAGCGATCCCAGTTGATGAAATTTCAATGAAAATTCAAATAATTGTCGAAAGCCAGGATTATTTTGCATTCAAATATTACTAAAGTATTAAAAATATAAGGGAGAATGCCGATTTATTAATAGTACAAAAGATGCAAGGTTTATGGAATCATAACGTGAATATGGATCTATTGAACTGAAATTTCACATAACAAGAACATTATGTGGAATGAACCTATGTCAGAAGAATGATGGAGGGGGAAGGCGGTTCATTCAAGACGAACATTTTTGAAAAATGTAATGTATTCATGAGAAATTCCGGAAATATTCAATGTTTCCAGGAAAGTAGGTGATGCGACAGGTTCGCTAAAGAAATCCCTATTTTAAATGGAAGATACATAAGAGATATCAAAGGAGAGACACCAAGTGAGTGAGCGAAAAACGTTATCAAGAGGAACGCGTTTTAAAAATCTGAGCATTGTTACAAAAAACATGTTATGGACGAGCCTGTATATCATTATTACGGGTGCCATTGTGATTGGTTCAAGCTATTATATCCAGGACAGCGTACTGACGAAGCAGCTGCAATCCGATTCGGGGAAAATTATGGATACCTTGGTTAAGTCCGTATCGCTGGAAGATGCTCAAGCGGTGAAAGGCGAGACTGACCGCAATGCGGATATCCAAAAGAAACTAACCAAAACGTTTGATGACCTATCCCTAAGTCATCCCAATATTGCACAAGGCTATATTTTTGGACCGGAGCTCGAGGGTGGCAACAAGACCTCGATTATTGCCATGCCAACGGCAGTGCTCGATATGTTTGCTGAAGAAGACTTGAATCTCGGGGACTTATACGAACAACCGAAGATCCATGCCGATGCCGTGAGAGAAATGCTAAAAACGAAAAAAACCGTCTACACCAAAGGTTATACAGACAATTATGGTACCTGGATCACCGTGCTGCATCCTTTCCAGGATGCCAGCGGCGAAGTTTTTGCTTACATGGGGATCGACGTGGATGCAAGCTTAATCGCTTCCGGGAAACAGGAATTGATCACCAATACGGTTTTTGCGCTGCTGATTACTTTGCTGATTGTATTAGCACTGCAATACTTCACGATTAGACGGACATTCGCACCCATTCAAGCATTAATGGGGGCGCTTGACAAGCTGAGCAAAGGTGACTTCACCGTCCAATTAAAAACCGGCGAAGATGAGCTGGGGCAGGTTAATGCCAAGTTCAATGCAACCGTCAATCATATTAATGAACTAGTTACAACGATCAAAACGGTATCGGAGCAGTCCGCAGAGCAGTCTAAATTCCTCTTCTCGGCAGTGGAAGTCAATAACAATAACTCTTCTGCTATTACTAAAAACATGGAGGAAATGTCGGAACGAGTTGCTTTACAGAGCACGTCCATTACCGAAAGCGTGGTTTCGCTTGAGGAAATCTCATCCGGCGTATCCACGATTGCCGGCAATACATCGGATCTTTCCGAGATATCCATTCAGATGAAGGAGCAGTCGGAACGTGGTAATCACAATGTGGAGCAGGTTATCGAGCAGATGAATTCGATCGATCATTCGGTTAAAAACTCGGTGAATATCATCGAGAAGCTGCAGAATCGCTCACATGAGATCGGTCAAATCGTGCAGGTTATTACCGAAATTTCCTCTCAGACGAATCTGTTGTCACTCAATGCCGGTATCGAGGCGGCAAGAGCGGGCGAAGAGGGCCGTGGTTTTGCTGTCGTCGCCAGCGAAGTGAAGAAACTTTCAGAGGAATCAAGAAAATCGGCGGACCAAATTATTGAGTTGGTTCGATACATTCAGGATGAAACGGCATCTGCGGTAGAAGCGATCAGCGAAGGAGAATACAATGTCGCCAAGGGGATTGAGGTTGTCAAAGAAACCGGTGAGCTGTTTAAAGGCATGCTGGTGGCAACCGATACGGTGACCAGTCAAATTCAAGAGGTGTCTGCGGCTACACAGCAAATGGTTGCCGAAACCGAACAGATTACCGCTGCTATTAAACAACTGGCAGAGCTTGCGGAGAGAAACTCGTCCGTGTCGGGTGAGATCCGGATCAGTGCCCAGGAACAGCAGGCTTCCTTCGCCAAAATCTTCGAGTCTGCAGAACAGATCAACCAGGTTTCCGCTGAGTTGGAGGCCCTTGTTAACAAATTGCAAGTGTAGTGTGTAATGCTTTCGAGAACAGAAACAGTAGAGAAAAAAGATGGAGCTGAAACCTTTGAATACAACATTGATGATCGAACAAGGCAAAGAATATTGGTTGAATGAACTGCAGCTACCTTTACCGGGATTCTATCTGTACACCGATGGTCCAGCGCATCTTCAGCAGCAAGAGCTTGATCGCATGGCGATTAACCTTCGTATCGAAACCGGTAAGATCAAGCGGTTCCGCGATTCATATGACTTGAAGGCGTGGATGCTCACAAGCTATGTGGTATTTCTGTACCGAATGACACACGATACCGATTTGCTGATCGGCGTAAACAATGAGAAGGGCAATCTCCTTCCGCTTAGAGTTAACTTAAGCGGTGACGATTCATTCGCACAGATTTATGAGCAGGTTTCCGTCAAAATGGAGCAGATTGAAGGAAGCAGCTTTTCGCTTGAGGATATAGAAGGATTCACTGGTCAACCGCTCACTCTCCAAACGGTCTATGGCAATAATGGGAATGGTTATGCCTATAGTTCCAGCTCGCTGAACTGGATGGTTCAGGAGGAAAGAAAGGACGAGTGGACACTCTACGTATCCTATGCACAGCCTTTATATAAAGAAGAAACGATCGAAAAATTCAGCAGGCATTTTGAGCAGCTAGCATGCGCGGCTCTTGAGCATGGAGACATGCCGGTTAGCCGTTTGCCTATGCTGACAGAAGAGGACCGGAACGCGTACACGATTCTCAATGACACAAAGAAGGAGCTCCCGGAGGATCCTACCATTGTGTCGATGCTTGCTTCCATTGTGGAGACATTTCCGAAACGAATTGCACTATCGTCGGGTAATGAGCAAGTAACGTACGAACAGCTTGACCGGTTGTCAAACCAAATTGCACATATGCTTATAGACAAGGGGCTGCGTAAAGGCCAATTCGTCTCGATATTTATGAAGAGGGGCCTGGATACAATTATCAGTATGCTCGGTGTGCTTAAGGCCGGCGGAGCCTATATCCCGCTGGATCCATCACATCCAGATGAACGAAATGCCTATATTATCGAGGATACCGAGTCAGCGATTATTCTTACGCATCAGGATTTCACGGCAAAGCTGGATGGACTCCTGGCTGGTTTTCAACCGAAGCCAGCGTACTTCTGTCTTGATGAACAATTCCTTTCATACTCGGCCGAAGCCTGTGGCGTCTGCGTTGAAGGCGATGATTTGGCATACATTATCTATACCTCCGGTTCTACGGGCAAACCGAAAGGTGCCTTAATCGCCCATCAAGGCGTCGTGAATTTGGCACTGGCCAATCAAGAGAAATTACAGATGAGTGAACAGGATATCATTCTTCAATATTCCACATTCAGCTTTGATGCTTCCGTTTACGATATATTCGGATCGCTGGCTTGCGGTTCGCAGCTGCATCTTCTCTCCGATGAGCAGCGTTTCTCCATAGACGCCTTTACGGAGGCCGTGGTAGAAACCAATGCAACGCGTGTCGCGATTTTGCCTACGGTGTTTTTTAATCAATTGGCAGCCTATTTACCTATGGAAGATACTTACAAATACCGCAATATCAAAACGATCGTGGTCGGTGGGGAAGCACTGGCTGGAGAAACCGTTCGTATGTTCCAGAAGAAGCTGCAGATTCCAATCGTGAATCTATACGGACCAACGGAAACGACGGTTGTAGCAACAGGGCATGTCGTCGATTATCCGGTTCCGGACGATCTGGCCACCGTGTATATCGGGACGCCTTTTGCCAACTATGAATTGTATATTGTGAATGAACATAATGAGTTATGTCCAACTTGCGTAACCGGAGAGCTGCTAATCTGCTCGGTTGGCGTAGCCAAAGGGTATCTGAATCAGCCTGAGAAAACCAAAGAAGCCTTCATACTGGATCCGATAACACCGGAATCCGGAAAACAATACTACCGTTCCGGAGACTTGGTTCGCCTGCTGCCGAACGGACAAGTGGAATACCGGGGACGTAAAGATTCACAGGTGAAGATTAGAGGCTTTCGGATCGAGATTGGGGAGATCGAAGATAATCTGGCGAAGCATGAACGCGTAAAGGACATCGCGGTCATTCCGAGAATGGACGAGGACGGAACCAAAATGTTAGCGGCATTCTATACAACCCATGATGGACAGGCGGCTTCCGCTAAGGATTTGGTGCAATTTTTAAGTCAGAAGGTGCCTAGTTACATGGTTCCTAAATACATGTGTTTCGTCGAAGAAATGCCGCTATCCCCGACCGGCAAGATTGATCGTAAGAAGCTGGCATTATACGAGTTGTCGATGGAGATGGAAGAGGATGACTCCCACTATGAGGCATCGGTTAACGATATTCAGCGGGATATTGCTGCAGCCTGGGAAAAAGCACTCGGCCAAACCAAAATCGGCATCCATGACGATTTCTTCGATATTGGCGGTTATTCACTGAAAATTCTGGAGATTCTGGTGCTCCTTAAGCCGCTTTATCCACAGTTGAAGATCAATGATTTCTTTGTGTATCCGACGATTGCAAAATTAGCGGAGCGAGTAGAGGAATTGGGGCAGCAAACGAAACCATCCGATCAAACAGAGGATAGGGATCTTCCGATTCAGGATTTGGCTGAGTATCCGATCTCTTTCCCTATCCATCATGGTTCGGCACAACCCACCTATACCCAGCAGCATATTTTGCTGACAGGTGCCACAGGATATCTGGGATCACATCTGTTGTATGAACTACTGAAACAATCGACTGCTACCGTGTACTGCCTGGTTCGACCATCGAAGCTGATGGAGCCTTATGCTCGCCTTGAGCAGATCATGACTGGATACTTTGGCGAAGATGTCAAGTCTCGAATGGATAAAAGGGTGATTGCGATACAGGGTGACTTGGAGCAGGAGTTCCTCGGGCTCGGAGACCAAGACCGTGCAATGATTGAAGCGCGCATCGATTCCATCATTCATTGCGGAGCTGAAGTGAAGCATTTTGGCGATTCCGACTATTTTGCGAGAGTCAATGTCGAGAGTACGGACCGCCTGTTAGCATTGGCTCAGAGAAGACCGCATATCCGCTTCCACTTTATATCTACGCTAGGGATCCCTGAAGATTTGGCACTGGGCGGTCAATGGGATGCCATCGTTGCCGGAACGGGATATGAAGAGTCGTCCATCGAGAATGTCTACACGAACAGCAAACTGGAGGCAGAGAAGCTGGTCATTAAAGCCGGTGCTGATAGAGGCATCCCGGCAGCGGTTTATCGCGTGGGGAATTTGTCCTGTAACTCGGAGAATGGGATTTTCCAGAAAAACATCGACAACAACGCTTTTTACCGCATGCTAAAAGCGATGCTGCTGTTGAAGAAAGCACCTGGCGTGAGATGGGAAGTGGATATTACGCCGATTAACTATGCCGGGGAAGCCATTACCGCTCTTCTGCTTCAGCAAGAAACGGTCGGGCGAGTGTTCCATATCTGTAACCCGGTTGCCATTCCTTATGAGGACATGGTGGGGCATTTTAAAGCCCATGGATATGACATTTCGGTGATGGACTGGAAGGAATACGAGGCATGGTTATTGGACCCGCAGCAGCCGAAGGATAAGGAAGGCCTTGAGCTGGCGATGGCACAGTTCGAAGGCGACGGTGCGAAGAATTCCATCTACCGGTATACTTGTCCGCAAACATCGGAATTCCTTAAGCACACGGGAGTAAAATGTGCTGTACCGGACAAGCTGTTATTTGAAAAAATGATTGAGTATGCCGCTGGTATCGGATATTTCGTGAAACCGGAATAACGATCAGGCAGCAAGCATGAAAACCGCGAGAAGCTTTCGCGGTTTTTTTGTGTTTAGGATCAGCCACAACATGCACATATTTTTTTTAAGAGATAAGAAAGTATAAACATCCGAGGCTTATCATCCATATCTCACAAGAAAAACTTCATCTAATTGCGGTCTGTCATCTGTGAAAGTTTGTCGATAGACGTTTTTCTTATGGCGTGAGTGTGGTAATATCATACTGATTTAAGTCCAGTAACACCAAATGAGGTGGCCCATGAATCACAAACATTGGAAGCAGGCAGAAACCGCACTGGCTTGCATGGAAGTTATCAAGAACGGTGAAAACGACCCTGTAACGATTGAAGGCGAATCGGATGACCTGCGCTGCATCGGAATCGGTACGGATGCTGCGGTATTCGTATACGAACCATTGCCTGCCTATGCGTTTAAACTGTATGCTGCGGAGGCGCTGCCTAAGAAGGAAGCGGAGATTAAGGTCTATCAAGAATTGGTGGGAAGCCCCTATTTTCCTGCATTTTTTGGAGCAGGTGAGCGTTATGTGGCGATCAGCCATGAATCCGGATTAACGTTGTACGATTGTTTGCTCTATGGTGTATCCGTTCCAAGGCAGGTCATCGATGATGTCGAGGCTGCACGCTCCTTTGTGCGGAGCAAGGGCTTAAACCCGCGGGATATTCATTTGAAGAATGTACTGCTGCAGGAAGGCCGAGGCAAGGTACTCGATGTATCAGAGTATATTCAGGATGGAAACGACAAGCGATGGGAGCATCTCGTGTGGGCATACGACAACGTATATCCGCTGCTTGAGGGCAAGAAGTTACCGCTCTGGGTATTGGAGGCCGTGAAGAACGGATATTACCGTCTTGACCCATCCAGTGTGAATATGCAGGAATTTGCGGACCGGATTGGGCGACTGTTCTTCAGAAAATAGGATAACCGCCCCCATTCAAAACGGTTAGGAGCATTCCCTTCTTACCCTCTTATCAAACAAAGCGCTATATTCAGAACATATACGGCGGATTCAATCCCCCTGAGGCTGTAACTGCTCCAGGGGGATTATTGTAATTAGAAGATACTCCAGTCCATTTCCCGGGATATGGTTTGCAGCAAATGTACGCCGGCATAGCTGTTGCCCTTGTCATTCAGTGCTGGGCCTAACACACCGATTCCATAATGTCCCGGCACAAACGTTAAAATGCCCCCTGAAACGCCGCTCTTGGCGGGTAATCCTACATAAATGGCGAATTCTCCTGATGCGTTGTACATGCCGCATGTCGTCATGAATGTCTTGGCGATTTGAACATATCTTCGAGGTATGAGCGCTTTGCCGGTTAGCGGATCCGAACCGTTGCAGGCTAGCACCAAGGCCATTCTGGCTAGATCGGCGCAATCCACATGGATGGAGCAGTGTCGAAAATATACTTCTAACACCTCTTCAACATCGCCGCTTAGAACCCCGTTTTCCTTCAAAAAGAAGGATATGGAACGATTCAGATTCCCGGTTTCCGATTCTGAGCGGTAAACCCCCAAGTCATACTCCAAACCAGCGTTGCCTGAGAGCTCTTTAAGGAACTGAAGAATCCGGTCGGATTTCTCGTTCGGGCTGCCTCCGCGAATTAAGGAAGAAACGGTAATCGCGCCTGCGTTAATCATCGGATTGAAGGGAATGCCGGGCCTTACTAACTCCAGCTTCAGCATGGAATTAAAGTTGTCTCCGGTCGGCTCCATGCCAACCTTACTGAAGACGGCATCCTCTCCATTATCCATCAGCGCCAATATTAGCGTAAACACTTTGGAGATGCTCTGCATCGTAAAGCGCAGCCCGCAGTCCCCGGCGGTAGCGGATTCGCCCTGGGTGTTCAAAAGGGTGATGCCCAAAGCAGCATGGGGAGCTTTGGATAGCTCGGGGATGTAGGAGGCGACTTTGCCTCTGCCGACACATGGCAAGCTGGCTTCCAGCCAGCCGGGGAGCTGCTGCCTAATGGTTTCGATTTCGGGTGACATCATTTTTTAAGCCCCTTCCAGCATTCAGAATCTCGAACAAGGATTATGAAGACTTTTATAATAGGACGCTTTAGCCCGCCATGGCCATGTCCATGCTGCGGGTTTTTGTTTTGTTCTGGGCAAGCAGGTTCGTGTAAGTGTTCTCCACTAGTTTGTTAAGCTTTATGTAAGGTTCGTATAAAAATCGTGTAAGGTTCGCCTTCTATAATTACATCTGTGCTCAACTAACGACGACTTGAAGGAGAACGCAATATGACAACTATATTACAAGCAAAACATGTAGAAAAAACATTCGGTATTCAAGGGAATCAATATACGGCATTGCAAGATATCAATCTTGAAATTCAGGAAGGCGAATTTGTTGGCATTATGGGACCTTCCGGGGCAGGCAAATCCACGCTGCTGAATATTTTCTCGACGATCGATACACCATCGGCAGGCGATATTACGATTGCCGGACAACATATCGTGTCGATGGACGAGGAGCAGCTGTCCGATTTTCGCCGGAACCAGCTCGGATTTATATTTCAGGACTACAACCTGCTGGACACGCTCACTGTCAAAGAAAATATTTTGCTTCCCCTGGCGTTGTCCAGGGTGCCTGCGGCCGAAATCGAGAAACGGGTTAACGAGATCGCCGATACGTTCGGCATTCGCGATATCTTGGATAAATATCCTTATCACATCTCAGGTGGTCAGAAGCAGCGTACCGCAGCCTCACGCGCTATCGTTGCCAATCCAAGCCTCATATTGGCGGATGAACCGACGGGGGCTCTGGATTCCAAGTCGGCAACAAGCTTGCTGCAAAGCTTAAAGAAACTGAATGAGTTCCATCGCTCCACGATCATGATGGTCACTCACGATGCTTATGCCGCAAGCTACTGCAAACGCGTCATTTTTATAAAAGACGGACAGCTCTACCAGGAGCTTCATAGAGAAGACCAACTGCGCAAGGTGTTTTTTGATCAGATCCTGGAGGTACTGGCTGCACTTGGGGGTGAGCATGATGACACTGTTTAGCATTGCCAGAAAAAACATCCGCAAAAATTTCACGAATTACTTTTTGTACTTTGCTTCGATGATCTTTAGTATCGTCATTTATTTCACTTTTGTTTCACTAAAATATGATACTGCGATCCAGTCCGCAACGGAAGGGTCGACAAAAATCAGTTCGGCCTTTAGCGCTGCGGCCGTCGTGCTGATCATATTCGTGGCTATATTCATTTGGTACTCCAATTCCTTCTTTACCCGCAAGCGCAAGAAAGAAGTCGGATTATATTCGCTGCTCGGTGTTCGGAAGAAACAAATCGGCCGGATGTTATTTTATGAAAATTTTCTGATGGGTGTGCTAGCTCTACTGGCAGGGATTGCTCTCGGCTCGGTGCTGACGCGTTTCTTTGTATCCCTATTAATGAAGGTCATGGGTTATGACGCAGTGTCGAATTTTTCGATATCGCCTGCGGCCATCATCAACACCACCATCGTGTTCATGATCATTACGCTTATTACGTCACTGCAGGGTTACCGATTGATCTACCGTTTCAAATTGATTGAGTTGTTTCATGCGGATCAGGAGGGAGAAAGGGAACCGAAGGCTTCATGGATCACCGCCTTATTGTCTCTGGCATTCATAGGCACCGGATACTGGCTTGCTCTGCAGAACCTGTTGCAATCCAAGGCCTGGGCGGCGATGGGATTCATGCTAACGCCACTCGTTATCCTGATGACGGTGATGATTGGAACGTATCTGCTGTTCAGTACCCTGACCGTTACGTTGTTGAAATTATCCAGAAATAACAAGAACCGATTCTGGAACGGGATGAACATGATCGGCGTCTCCCAGCTTCTATATCGCATCAAAGGAAACGCGCGGACGCTGACGATCATTGCGGTGCTTAGCGCCACAACACTGACTGCTGTTGGGACGGCGTACAGCTTCTATTACAGCAATGCAAGCAGCGCACAGCAAGCGAATCCGAACAGCATGATGTGGATCTCCCGCGATAGTGATAGCAGCATGACGAAGCGAGTCGACGAGTTGATAGACTCTACTCCGCATCACGAGCTGTTATATCATGTGTCCGTCCCTGTCTTGGAAGTGGATGCTGATGTTAGAGGTCTTAGCGAGGCATTCTCGCATGACATTCAAACATTCAGCATTATATCCCAGCATGATTTCAACGAGCTGGCGAAGGCGCAGGGCCGTAAAGACACCATTACTTTAAGGAGAGAAGAGGCAGTTGCCATGGACCCGGCCTATTTCGAAGGAATATCACCGGCGTATGTGGGTTCTACAGTCACTCTCAAACAAAACAAGCAGGAGCAGCAAATTACCTTTAAGGAATTGAAGAAATACAGCGTGCTGAATATGGGAACGGTCTATTCTACTATGGTGGTAAGCGATGAGCTGTTTACGCAATTGGAGAAGCAGACAAACACCGTCATGCTGGAGGCATATGGTCTATCGAATCAAGACAAAGCGAAGCAGCTTACGGAGGATATTGAAGGCGTCTTGCCGGAAGGCGCGGCATTCGCCAGCTATTATCAGGATTATGCAAGAGGAATGGAATCGTCAGGCCTGTTGATTTTTATGGGAGGATTCCTGGGGCTTGTGTTTCTCACGGCGGCCGGCAGCAGCATCTATTTCAAGCAATTAACCGAAGCCAATTCGGACAAGGCAAGATATCAGATTTTAAACAAAATCGGCGTAAATCGGCGTGAGGTTAAAAAGAGCATAGCCCAGCAAGTCCTGTTCATCTTTGCTTTGCCGCTCGTTGCCGGCATTGCCCACTGCGCTGTCGCGCTTTCAGCTTTGTCCAAACTTCTGCATATGAATCTTGTGATTCCAGTTGTGATCTGTATGGGCGTCTATACCTGTGTTTATTTGATCTATTACGTCGTGACCGTTAGGTCCTACTATAAAATTGTAACCAAAACAAATTAACCTATCATAAAGGAGTAGAGTCATGAAAAAAACGATGATCTTCGGCGGCATTCTTGTCGCCATCCTCATTGGTTTTGTTGTATTTATTCAAAATGTGAACATTAACCGCTTCGGGACCGATTCATATTATGTGCAAATTCAAGATGGAACCAAAGTGGAAGACAAAGCAGATAACGGGGAGAAGTACATCTACTATGAGTACACCTTGGAGGGATTCAACAAAGAAGGGAAAGCGAAGACGTTGACCTTTACGGCGAACAAAGAACTGCGCAAGGAAGCGTACCTGCGTTTATACGTCAAAGAAAAGGGTGTCAGCTCCTATCAAGAGGTACAGGCAGACAAGCTTCCGGAACAAGCCAAAGTAAAGCTCGAAACGTTAGGAAAATAAGGACGATATCAGAGGGAGAGATTAACGTGACTCATGTAAAAGAAAGAACAACGATTCTATCGAAAAAGGTTATCATCGGCTCACTTGCATTGACATTGACTGCATGCCCGCTCATTAGCGCGGGTAGTGCAGCGGCAAAAGCTATTTCCCCTACTGCAATTTCACGAATTTCAGAGAGCGACGAAGCGCATGCACCGATTCAATATCACATTCAGGCGAGACTGAACGATAAGGACATGACCATACAGGGAAGCAGCATGGTTACCTATCGAAACACCAGTCAGGATACGTTGAATCAGCTGGTATTCCACACCTATGCGGATGCGAACCGTTCAAAATCAACACAGACGTCCATGTTTAAACGATCAAACGATGAAATCAGCAAGAACCATCCGGATAAGAAGCCGGACGATTTTCTTGGAGGTATTGATATTCAGGGAGTGAACGCAAACGGCCAATCACTTGATTTCCATAATGAAGATCAGGCTTTGACGATTCAATTGAAGAAGCCCATACAACCGGGCGCAGCGATAACGGTACATATGGACTTCTCTCTGAATATTCCGTATGGTTCGCAGCGGTTGTCGTATTATCAAGATATAATAAATGGCGCTCACTGGTTTCCGGTCATGTCGGTCTATGATGAAGAGAAGCATCAATGGAATACGACCCCTTACAGTCCATCCTTCGAAACGGATTATTACACTTCCGCAGATTATGAAGTAGAGTTCAATGTTCCCGACGCTTATCAGGTGGCGATGCCAGGCATGATAACGACACGGAATGACGTGGAATCCGGACGCAAGGTCGTTTCAGCTGTTGCCAACAATACAAGGGAATTCGTATTCTTTGCCAGTCCCAATTTCAAAGTAAACAGCGTTACCCGCGACGGCTTGACGATCGAATATTTTTATTTTGATAACGAACCCGGAAAGAAACAGGTCATGGATCGGTATATCGATCAGGCATTTAAAGCGATCGAATTTTTTGGTGATAAATACGGCGCTTATCCTTATCCGGAATTCCGAATCGTCGAGTCTTACGTGGAAGGCGTGGCTATCGAATATTCGCGGGTCATCCAGATGGGACAGGTTCACAGCAAAGCCGATCCCGCGCAGGACACGGTATTCATTCATGAAATCGCGCATCAGTGGTTCCACGCTCTGATCGGGAACGATTCGGAGAAGGAATCGTTCCTAGACGAAGGTTTTGCCGATTTTTCCAAGGTGTATTTTGCCGAGAAATTGGGGGATAAGCTGAATGGTTTTAAATCCATTCAATTTGACGATTCCAAGGTGGAACTTGCTATTGCATCGACCAATGACGAGGTGGGGGACTTGGCTAGTCCGGTTTATTACGAAAAAGGTCGCCAAGCGATATACCAATTGTACCGGTCCGTTGGCGAGGAGAAGTTTGACCACTTTATGAGGGAATATTTCAAACGCTATGTATATAAAAATGCCACAATTGAGGGACTTCTCCAAACGATTGAAGACGAGCTCGGAAAAGAGGCGCGAAACGAAATGGCCACGGCTCTATATCAACCGGGTTTTGTTCTTAAGCCTGAATACCAACTGTCGGACGAAGAAAAAACCGCATATTTGCATGATCAGTTTCAATTGCTGTATCAATCAGCCTTAACCCAAATTCCAGGCTTGCCCTACGAAACGATGAGCCGCATCATGGAGAAGGCCCTTCAAGGAGAGCCGTTATCGATCGTTCTGAGCGATCAAGTAAGCACTCAAACACGCAAGCAGCAAGAAGCCATGGTGAACCAGCTCACGATGCTTCTGGATATCAGCGGAGTGAAATATGATGTTATTCGGGATCGCCAGGTATTAAAAAAGAAATTGAAGAAGGAACTGGGGACAAGCAATCTGATCGTGATCGGCAACGGTAAATCAAACGGGGTGGTGCAGGCGCTGAAATCCGGTATTATCGAGCGGGCGAACAAAATGGGCTTTGCCTGGAAGGATACCATGAATCAACCGAGTGCTTCCGGGGCATATGCGATCAAGCATCCATTCAATCAAAATCGCTTAATGCTTCACTATTTTTGGAATGGTGATCATGTAACAGACGAGGTCTTGGAGACCTACATGGCGAACATGCAGGAATCCATCGGATTCACGAGCGCTTATTATCAGTATTATGTGTTGGACAAGAAGGGCAAGGTGGTGTTAGATAAAAAAGTGGAGAATCCGCTGTCGAAGTTTTTTGCGGAGGAGTAAGCTTGAAGTTCCCTTCTCGACTCTCCAAACGCTGTTGAATAGCAGCTTGGCAGGTGGGAAAAATGTTGGTTATAGCAGGGGGTGAACGAATTTGGCGTTTGATCAAAAGGTACTTGTCGTTGATGATGAGGCGGATATTGTCAGGCTTCTTCAAACCGTGCTGATCAAGGAAGGCATCGACCAGGTGTATACTGCGGGAACAGCGGAAGCAGCATGGGGTGAATTTCAGAAATGGCAGCCTGATCTTGTTATTCTGGATATCATGCTCCCGGACGGAGAAGGATACGAAGTGTGCAAGAAAATTCGCAGCGTCTCGAATGTTCCGATATTCTTCTTATCCGCGAAGACAGAAGAAATTGATAAAATCCTGGGCTTCGCCGGCGGCGATGACTACATTACCAAGCCATTTAGTCCGAAGGAAGTGGCTTACCGGATCAAAGCCCGGTTTCGGAGACCGGATATTACGGAGCTTGCGGACAAACCGAATCGCGTGATGAAGAAAGGCCCCTTTGAATTAGATGAAGAGAAGGTAGAGCTGAAGAAGAACGGCAAAGTCATTCCACTAAAACCGAAAGAGCTGGGGCTGCTTACGCTGCTGCTTAAACATCCGGGCCAGATCATTAGCAAGGAAAGTTTATATGATCAGGTATGGGGTGAGGAATTCTTCGGTTTTGATAATACCGTGATGGTTCACATCCGGAGGCTGCGGGAGAAAATAGAAGAGGACCCTTCCAATCCCCGCTATCTGCTCACGGTAAAAGGCCTTGGGTATAAGCTTGTTGTAGAGGATGAATAGGGGATGAAGTGGAAGCTGACCGGCAGGTATCTGGTCTCCGTGGTTCTTATCGTCGTCATCGTTATTATTATGAACATCGTGGTGATTATCGGCTTATTCATTCTACAAGCGGTAAATGAGGATCTCCCACTCCTAAATAGGCAAACCTCAGCAGAGTCGATATCCCGATCCTTTCAGGAATATATCGTAATATCGGAAACGGGAGCTACCATAAGCGAGAAGGGCAAGGAGATTCTGGAGAAAAATCAGGCGTGGGTTCAAATTCTGGATGAGGATGGTGAGGAAATCTACCGTTATCTTGCTCCGGAAGAGGCCAAAACCAAGTACGCCCCCATCGATATTGTACAGATATATAAGTATGTCGAGAAGGAAGTCCTTTCCACCGTCTTTATTGGCGAAAAGACAGGTTTCGAACATCGTTACAGTTACTTGGTTGGATTTACGACCCCATACCTGGAGCGGCAAGTGTTCACCATCGATTCACGGAACTTCGCGCAGACGTTTAAGGTTTTTAGTGTGTCCATTATCATTGTTGACGGATTCATCGCCTTATGTATCGCTTATATCTTCAGCAAGCGGCTGACCAAACCCATGTTTATCTTAATCGACAGCATTAAGCGTTTGGCTGGGCGTGATTATACCGTCTATCATCAGCCTAAGGGGATATATAAGGACGTGTTCGCCAATATCAATCTTTTGTCCCAAGAGCTGAAATCAAGCGAGATGGAAAGAAAGAAATTGGATGCGATGAAGGAAGAGTGGATTGGCAATATCTCGCATGATATCAAAACGCCTCTAGCTTCGATTCAAGGATATGCGGAGATGATAAAGGACACGGAATATCAGTTCTCCATGGACGAAATACGGGATTACGCCGGGATCATCGAAGGAAAGTCTAAATATTTGAGTGACGTGATCGAAGACTTGAATCTGTCCACCCGCTTGAGGAATAAAGAGCTGACGTTGAATATGAAAAATGTAAACATCGTAAGCCTGGTACGCAATGTCGTGATCGATACCCTCAATGACCCCAGGTACGCCAACCGGGATATTGATTTTAAGAGCAGTCATGAGGTCATTAAAATCGAGGTTGACGATATTCTGATACGCAGAGCAATAAGCAATCTGATCTATAATGCGATTGTTCATAACCGCGAGGATATTTCAATCAAGGTCGAGGTCGAGAAGAAGGAAGAGCAGATCGGGATTCGTGTGCAAGACGATGGAAAAGGCATTAAGCAGGAGGAGCTCGGAAGGATCTTCGATCGCTATTACCGTGGGACCCATACGGGGGAACTCCATAAAGGGTCGGGTCTTGGCATGGCCATTACGCATGACATAGTTATCGCGCATGGAGGACATATTCAGGTTCATAGCAAAGTTGACCAAGGCACGGTTATGGAAATCAAACTGGGGCGTACTTAGAGCGTCTGATATCCATGATGGTTTTCCGACGGTTAGAGATCTTGGTCAAGAGTAATAATGATGCAAGCAGGTTACACTACCGTTAAAAGGAGTGTATAGTTTATGAAACTGCTTGTTAAGTTATTGGTGCATGGAGTTTTGGTTACGGCACTGCTTGTTGGGCTTACCGATGCTTCGTTCACAGGGGCTATATTGACGGCATTAGGAATTGGTATCGTTGCTTATTTGGTGGGGGATTTATATATTCTGCCCCGCACCAGCAATGTGATGGCTACGATCGCGGATGTCGGCTTAGTATTTGTTATGCTGTGGATCATTGGCGGCGTTGCGAATTGGAACCTTAATTTCTCGGAGGTCCTGTTAATCGCGGTACTTGCAGGAAGCTTTGAGTATTTATATCATATGTGGCTTCGGGGCGAGAATCTGTTTAAAAAAAGACAGCGGGCCTCGTAAAACCAGAATGGAATCTATGAAACAAACACATAACGCGCGATCCGAAAAGAAGCCTGAAATCAGGCTTCTTTATTTTTATATATCGAAAAGAAGGTTTTGCTGAAAGGGCAAGGCTATAATTCTTGATTTTTGAGCAATTGAGAAGAAATTTTTAGCTGCTATTAGAGATAAACTTAAGAAAATACATGAAGGGAGAATTTCATTATGAAAAATGGAGAAAATCATTTGCAGCTTCCAAAAGTCCTATCCCCGGATGCGTGGCTATTCGATCGTAAGGAACTGATGGCCAAAGAAACTGGAGAGGAATCTCCCAAAATCGTGTCACGGGACGAGTGGCTCGTGGCTCGTAAGGCATTGTTAGCGAAAGAGAACGAAGTTACCCATGAACCGGATGCGATGCTGGTTGAACGAAGAAACCTGCCCATGGTCGAGATGGACAAGGATTACGTCTTCGAAGGTCCGGACGGCAAGGCAAGATTGCTGGACTTATTTGACGGTCGAAGTCAACTCATCGTCGGGCACTTCATGTTTGACCCGGACTGGGAACAGGGCTGCCCAGGCTGCTCAGCCGGTGCTGCCGAGATTTCGGATGACCACCTGAAGTTGATGCATGACCGTGACACCTCTTTTGTATACATCTCCCGTGCACCACTGGCAAAGATCGAGGCATACAAAGACCGCAAGGGCTGGAGCTTCCCTTGGTACTCTTCGTATGGCAGTGATTTCAACTACGATTTCCACGTTACGCTGGATGAGGCCGTGACTCCTGTAGAATATAATTACCGCACCAAAGCGGAGTATGAGCAGGAAGGTAATCCACTAGACTTTGAAGGCAAGCAGTCGATTGAGCTGCCAGGAAGAAGCTGGTTTCTTCGGGTCGGCGATCGCGTGTTTCACATCTATTCTGCATACCACGGATAGTGGCCTAAAATCATGAAAGGAGCAGGATCCTGAACGATAAGACCACTGCAAGGCCGCCGAAAAATGATATTAACCCTTTAGTAGGCAGTGCGAAGAATGCGCACAATCGTTTACTTGGAGGGGATAATATCATCATGAAGGCAGCCTTGTTCTTTTGACGTTTAATCCAAACTGCCCAATTGATTCATGATGTCCTGTCTTCGCTGATCAATATATTTACGTATCGTATCCGGTTCGGAGTCAAACACCTTGTCGCTCCACTTATGATTAGGGTCCTTATAGATATGGTCCGCAATCGCATTGTGCATTTTGTATACGATCGGCAGTTGGCGCCTCACGGTGAATACCGACTCAAGAAACCCTGACAGGAGAGCTTTATACCTCTGCCTGTGCGGACGGAAGGATAATATTTTCTCGGTCAGCTTATTATAACCTTGAATTTTCACTAGATCGGAATCTACTAATTTTCCATAGCAATTCCTTCCCCAGGTTCCCTCGTAGTCCCACGGGATCATGCGGTAAGTTCGAGTTTTTCCATGCTCAAACAAGGTGTAATTCTGATTAAAGCCATCATAATTCCCGGTTAATACCGCGCCGCATAACCACCGCAAATAATTTTCGATGTCCAGGTGCTTACGGAGATACTGCTGCAAATCGGCACCTACTTTTAGATGAATCTGCTGTACGAAGTTGGATAGCTTCACACGATCGCGTTCGGAACCTTTGATCAGGTTATAACCCGAGAAGGAGGATTTACCGGATGAACGCTTATCCGTAAAATCGGCATTGTCGTTAACGGCATAAATAATGCTGCGCACGGGAATTCCCCGCTTACGAAAAAAGGGAGTCTTGACTGCCTCAATATTAAGGTATACCCCCAGATTCTCATGATTCAGATGCAGCACGCAGTGGCGGGTCGACGGGCTTGGCACATGGATGGAATTGAAAAATTGAAAGGAGAGGGCGTTTCGAATCATGGAAGGGTCATCATATTCGGCATTGAAGTGGTAGGTATATTTTGAGGTTTTAATTTCATAGGATTTTTTCGGGTATTCACGTGTATGCCCTCCGCGATAGCGAATACGTATGGGTATTCTTTTTCCACCGCTAACCAGCTGTGCAGGCACAAAATGATTTGACCAAATATTGCTTTTTAACTGTTCATAATCCTTGTCTTTGATAGTTACGCGATACACAGGCAAGGGCATGAAGCTACCTCCTTCAAACTGGTAGACTATCGTTGATTTTATATGATTCGATTATATTAAACCAGTTCCTTTCTATTACGGGAAACATATGAATATATTACCGATAGACCTGATGGACAATTGAGGGGTATCCAATGCGGTCAAGATGACACCTGAAATATACCATTCATGATCTGTCGAAATATGAATCCTCGAAAGGAGCATGAACATGGCTTATAACAGGTTTGGTTTCGGGAATTTGGTAGGAAGAAACGTGAAGATCAACCGCGGCGGACCGGATTCAATCGAAGGTCTTCTGCTCGATGCTCAGTCAGACTACCTGGTTGCAGTTGCTGATGGCGGTTTCGTTTATGTTAAAGACGATCATGTCAAGAGCATTACGGATACAGGTAAATCCGGTGGAGCGAGAGAAAGCATCGTAAATCCGATCACGGCATACAACTTCGTAGGAGTCATGCAGGCCCTTCGGTATCGCCTTGTTAAAATTAATCGCGGCGGACCAGAAAAACTGGAGGGTATCATCGTTGACGTGAACCAGAACTATCTGATCTTAACCGTAAAAGGTCAAGAGGTCGTTCACATCCCTGTTAGCCATATTAAATCGATCACGGTTGTTCGTGGCGGAGGGAATAACCAATCCGGCGGCAATCAAAATCAAAATCAGAATCAAAATAGCAACTCTCAAGGCAACCAATCCAACCAATCTCAATCGCAAGGCAACCGCTCAGGCAGTAACCAATCGGGAGGCAACCAAGGAGGAAACCGTACGGGGGGCAACCAATCAGGAGGAAACCGTACAGGCGGTAACCAAACAAGAGGTAACCAAACAAGAGGTAACCAAACGAGAGGTAACCAAACGAGAGGCAACCAGACTGGCGGAGACTGGATGAACTGGACAGGCGGCAACCAATCCAGGAACCGTTCCGGCAAGCGCAATCGCAGCGGCAACCGTTCCAATAACCGCTCCGGCAACCGGAATCGCAGCGGAAAACGGAGAAATGGCGGCGAGTAACTTATCGTTCCATTACAAACGGTGTAATAACATCCAATTCCAGCCATCTTCTGCTCACTCATTTTATATAGGAAGCAATAGGAATTTAAACGTAACCAATGTTAGTCCTCCGCAGCGAAACACCTCACATGAATCATTGCGTTCTCCTCTTTTATAAGGTGAGTTGCATGAATATTCCCCCGATTCAGCCCCTTACCGATATCATTGTGCGTGCATTATTCATGTCTTGCCTCTGAATGAGCATTGGCTGCCGAAGGCATCCAATGCTTCCTTCAGGGGAATGTTTATCCAGTTCGACTATTGCAGTTATAAGCATGCACGTTGTCGTTCGATATCAACAATATATGCAGGCGCAGGCGTTAGGTGATGGTGATTCGTGATGCTTAAGATCTAGTTATATGATGTCGAAGCCATCCGTTACGCAGCGAAGTTTTTTTGTAAGGAGGGAAGAGATGGAACCATTACGTTCAATGATAGGCAAACGTGTTGAGTTGGAGCTTTCGGGCTGCAAGACGCTGCTTCATGGAGAATTCATTGATATGGGAAGCGACGTTCTGGTGTTATATTCCAATTCAAAATATATATATACTCCAATCCATCATTTACAGCATTTACGTTTATATGAAGAATGGGAAAACCCTGCAATGGATAGCGGTCCTGATTCTAAGATTGATCTCACCAATATTTCATATCGCAAAATGTTGATGAATTCCAGGGGCGTTTTTACGGAAATATACTTGGGAGGCTCACATTCATTGCATGGTTATGTGACGGGCATAATGAACGATTTCTTTGTGTATCACTCACCGATGCATCAGGCGGTTTATATTCCGGTTAACCACGTCAAATATCTGATACCGTATCCGCCCAACATGACCCCTTACAGTCTCAGCCAAGAACATTTTCCAGTACAGCCTTCCGGTGTTGCACTGTCCCGCACCTTGGACCAGCAATTAAAAAAGCTTGAGGGGCAGCTCGTCATATTCGATCTCGGCGAACATCCCCACAAAAAAGGATTGCTGAAATCCGTCAATGATAAAATCATTCAATTGGTTCTCGCCGGCGGAGACGACATTTACCTGCATATGGATCACATTAAATCGATCCATCTGCCCTAAAGCTGATACGCTAAATTTTTAGAAAGTTTCAGACTTCCCACTGACAGTTCATCTGGCGGTGGGGTTGCTATTTAACAAGCTCTGAGAAATGCCATATGAGTCGGTACTCATATTAATGAAGTCATTATTTAATCAATGAAGCTCTCCTTAAGAGGGAGGAGGGTATCTTTTCATGCGATCGAGCAGTTGTCCATCCGTGCTCGGATTCTCGCCGCTCACAAAATCTTTCATATAATAGGACAGATAGTCACCGTATCGACTTTCGGTCTGAAGGAGTAATTCATCCACGAAATAAACCCCATTTGCAATTTCATCTTTGAGGAGCGTGCATAATGCGCCATATAGGCCGCAGGCGACCTGAAAATAGGTGGCGTTGATATGATATTGAGGGAAAATGTCATCGCTGCTCAGAACATTATACATATACCGCTCTTTGTCTGGATAAACAAGCAGAACCCCCACTAAATCTTCTCCTCCGACTTCACCATTCACCGGATCAAGCACCTGCTGATCCCATTCCCATATTTCGTCAATATCTTCAAGCTGGGAACGGATTAAATGAATGGTATGGTCGCTTACGCGGTAGATAAAACCAGTCTCCATATCGAAGAGTTTGCCGAGGGTCAATACTTCCTCATGAGGCATTAATGATCCATAGAATTGTTTCTTTCCCAACGTGACCTTGAATTCAAGCTCGTATACCGGAAGATGCATGGTGAACGGAAACCGATGCTTCATGAACATTGGATAGTTGAGAATGGCTTCATCGAGAAAACATTCTGGCGACCAAGTGGAGTAAATCGTGCGCTCTTTAACAAGAGAAGGGTCTTTGTATAGTGAAGTGTCATGTTCAACGATATAACAGGCCAGCGGTTTCTCGCCAGGTGTTTCGTTCATTAACTTGATGGCCATCCACTGGACGACACCCGGATTCATACCGGTGCCGATGATGGCGGCAGATCGTGAGGGTTGATTTCGGCCTTCCTGGAAAATTCGGTACCTTTCCAAGAGCGTATATCCTGCAAGACTCTCATTCTCATCCACTTTCGGATTTTCAAGCGCGGTATTCATATAGTGTACGCCGGTTTCTTGGCAGCATGTAAGCATATCGACCGTATCCGCCCATGATACATCGATGACATGCGTGGTGCCGGTCGAGCGCAAATGCTGGCGAAACTGTTCCAAATGGTTCAAATCGAATTGGTGCAGTGTCGCATGCTTGAGCAAATTCGGCATGAATGTTCGATAATGTGCCGCTTCTTCCTGCTTCAGGTCGATCAGATGAATCTTGCTGTGCTTCATAAAGATATGAATGGGGTCATGGATATCGCCAAGGCTTTTCTCTAAAAGCGAGAGGATTGCTTTAGCCACTCCGCCGGAACTCCCAAGTATGCTGATAACGATGGGAGGCTGCTTCATATTCTACCAACTCCTTTCTAGTAACACATTATTCATAGAGTGGTGGAAAGGTCTGTACGAACACACACGGAATGCTGATATTCGTTCGAAATCATGATATGTACATAGTCAGCGGAACGAATTGGACGTAAAAGAGAGAGCAATGAATGATGTGCGTATTCTTCATCGTTCTTAAAGAACGATGAACGGCGCGCCACATCATTTTCAATGCTCTCCTCGAGTTGCCGCATCAGCATCAGTATAGCCATTGAACCCAAAAGGCCAGAATCACCAGCGTAAATATAAGGGTAGGAGGGATGGTCAATATCGTGACCTTGATATAATCCTTCCATTTGATTTTGACATGGTGCTGTTTCAGAATATGAATCCATATAAGGGAAGCGAGAGTACCCATCGGGAGAAGCAGCGCTCCAATATCACTGCCGATTACACTTGCGAGGTAAGCAATCTTGAGAGTTAGCGGATCAAGGTTCATATTGGTTAGCGTGATGGTGCCTACCATCAGGGCAGGGTGATTGTTAAAGAGGATCGATAATAAAGAGAGAAGGCCACCCATTAACAAGCTGGCGTTTAGTAGATCTGTTGCAACGATAGGTTCGAAGAATTGGATCAAAAGCTGCGTTAAACCGATGTTATGAAGTCCATAGATGAGCACATACATCGCGAAGGCAAAGACAAGAATATGCCAGGGTGTTTTTTTCAATAAATCGTTTGGGGGGATTTTCAGAACGGCCCATCTCCAGGACAATAGAATGGTTGAGCCTAGGATGGCAACAATTTCGATAGGTATTCCTAGATAGGAAGCAACGAATAAAGCAATTCGAACAGTAAAAACAAACAGGAGAACATTACGCATAATCAAATTGCGTTTGTGAACATCTGCTGGAGATTTCAGGGAACTGCTTAGCGGATGTTTACCTTCGCCCAAATGTTTCTTCACATGAAGCCTACGCGGCAGCTGATGTTTAAAGCAGAGGAATAACAGAAATACGAGCAGCAAAAGCCCGAGGGTCGCCGGAACGAACATCATCATGGTGTGCATGTAAAGATCCATGTCCACAATTTCTAAAGCGATTAAATTTACGATATTGCTGACGCCTATAGGTGCACTTGATGCAGTGGCTATGAGTGCGCCTGAGAGTAGATAAGGGATTTTTTCATGGTTTTTGAGTCCGAGTCGCTTGAGCAGAATAAGGAGGATCGGCGTTGTAATGAGTATGCTTCCATCATTGTTAAAGAATAGCGTCATTAGAAAACATAATAAATTGACATACCAGAACAGCCGAATTCCCGACCCTCTAGCTCTGGCCGCCAAGCCCTCGGCAGCCCAATTGAAAAACCCGAAACTCTCGAGTATGATGGCCATGACAATGGTGGCTATAATCGTAATGGCAGCGCTGCTTAAGGTTGACCCGATCGTTAGGAGGTCCGGCAACGATACGCTCCCACTTAATACAACGATTGCAGCACCAACGGAAGCCGGTATGGCTTCATTTAATCCATTCGGACGCCATATGATTAGAACCATGGCGATTATAAAGGCTGCAATGGTTAGTGTGATCACTGCTGGACTGAGCATGGAGTGTCTCACTCCCTTCTATCATTGATCGTTTGCAATGGTTACGTATCCTTATTGTCGGGGATCACGACACTAATAAAAGCAACTTGCTCTCTTGCAGCCTCATCCTTAATAGATTCAATTGGAATCTGTTTAGGAGGCGTTAGTAGAGAGTAAAGTCCCCAGCCTGCCAACAAAATAACAATGAGCACGATCACGAATATCACTCCTCGCCGTCACTTATTCATTTTTTGTAAAGATACCTACCATTCATAATTAGTAGATAGATATACTCTATTTATATGTATCGAGGACTGGCATTGCTCTAATGGATTTGCCTTGATCGCGCGATATTCCGCGATTGTAGGGTCGTGCATGCGATAGGTAGTCTTTTAAACATGAAGGGGATGAAGGTAGGATTCTGGAAATGGACAAAAGGGGACGAGTCTGCGGGAACATATAGAATAACCCCGCTGCTCAAATAGAGCAGCGGGGCTATTTTCACCTCAACTTACGGTATTCACGGTTTAGCATTCTTCCAATAAGCATAAGCATGCACCACGCTACCGGTAAAGGAAGGTGAATCCTTCAATAAATCAGGCAGCTTGGCAAGCTCTTCCTCCATGTAACCTGCTCCTTCTTCATAGAAGGAAATATGATCGCCTTCATGGCTGGCTTTGATCTCTACAGAAATCTTGATCGGCTTGCCCAGCTCATCGGCAAATGCAATCTCTTCCTTAGCGACCCCGACAATCCCGTTCGATCCTTCCGCTGTATCCCGGAAGGCCATGAGAGAAACATGGTCCATACGGTTGATCATCCACTTGCTGAGCGACATATCTTGGCCGGTAACTTTATATTTGTCCAGCCATACGGCCATATCCATGCTTGCTTCCAGGTTGGAATCTTTTTTCAATTCCGTAACAAAGACATCCAGATTCGCGGTCCATTCGGAAATAACCTGCTGCGAATTTTCCCTCCATGCAGGCAGCACATAAGGTTCAATGTCCAGATGAATGCCATGAAAACGCTCATTGCCTTCCACTGCGCGGTTGTAGTTCTTCACGTAATTGACCAATCGCAGCATTCTGGGCCGGTTCTCCTCAAGTGCCCATATCGGATGGCCACCCATGGCATGAACCTCAATTCCGGCTGCAGCCGCTTGTTTAACAAACGATGAGTACGAACTGTAAGGCTGCTCCAGGTCCAGCCTTACATACAGCCAGTTCAAGTTTTTCGCTTTCGCAAAATCAAGTATTTCCTGACTGTTTTGAATCACCTCATGGGCTTCCCATATATAGGTGCCTCTTACGATAGGGTCCCGTGTAACCGGATCCGCATCGGGCACGCGACCGCCTTCTCCCGGTTCAGGATCCGGATCGGGGGCCGGCGATGGAGAAGTTGGTTCCTTATCGTCTGGCGGTACGCTCTCATCATCAGACATGTTTTGCCAGTTGCGAATATCGTGGATAGCGATTCCGGCAAAGGATGCATATGAACTGAGCGCACTGGACAGATGCTCCAATTTCTCGTTCATTCTTTCCTTACCATGTCCATAAAAGCTGGTGTGAGACTCACCCGGCATTTCCTTCGTATTAACCCCAATAAGAATCTGCTTACCAAGCCTGTTGGCAAGCTCAAGCTCATCTCGCGTCAGGTCCAGAATCCCATGCTCGGATTCTACCTCGTTCCGGTAGGCCATCACGGTAACATGATCAAATGTACCGATCAGCCATTCATTCAGACTGGTTCCACTACCCAAGGTGTATGGATCAAACCAGAAGGGGATGTCGATTCCGAGCTCCAGGTCGTTCCTGGATACTTGATTCAGGAATACCTTAAGATTTTGTTCCCAGGTGCTGATGATCTTGTCCTTCTCATCCTCCCAGTGGGGAAGCACGTACGGCTCTATATCAAGATGGATTCCGTCAAATCTGGCACCAGCCGAAACCTTGCCGTTATAGTTGATCACCCAATCAGCGAGTCCGAGCATATCCTCCCGATGTTCGGTGAGGGCCCATCTTGGATCTCCTCCTAAAGCATGCACCGCGATTTGATTCTCATGCGCACGCTGTATAAATGCCTCGTAAATCTCGGACGGCAGTTGACGATCAATCTGTAAGTAGATTAGATTAATTCCCTCTTCTCTGGAAAAACGAAGCACTTCTTCGCCGCCATCCTGAATCAGATTCGTCTGCCAGATCCAAGTTGCTTTTTTTGTAGCATTTTCTCCATAAGCCGGGGTATGAAGCCCCACCAGAAGCATGACAGCCAAGAGGCCGGCAAGCATCGGGTAACTTTTTACTTTCATGTTTTTCCTCCGTTTCTCTGCGAGAACTCCACATATTCTCTATTTAGTAAACGGGGTTATTATAGCATTGATACCTCAAAAAAAGATGAGCCCTTGTTCTCACGGGACAGGGAGCAAGGATTACATCGAACGAATGATCGGTTTAAAAGGAACTACTCTATATTTGGAAATGTTTAACTAAATGAACTAAATTATATGAATTTGAACAAGATTAAGGCTAACTGCTTAGGAAAAAAGTTGTGTTTTTGACTTCGATATGGCCTAGTGTCACTATTTTAATAAAAAACTTCATTAAATTTATGGGTTATGGAGGAGATTTGAAAGCTTACATCATAGCGACTAGTAATTTAAGGGAGAGGAGCGGCTCGTCAGATTTGGACCGCGAGACTCCGCATATATGGAAACGATTTGTCATGTTGAAATCTTAAAATGAGATCCGTATATTGCTTGGAATTCAAGCCCATGCTAGGACTAAAAAGATAAGGCGGGCGCACATGATTAATTTGGAATCGAGATTGGAGAATATTGAAGACCGTTTTGTGAATATTGATACCTATCTATGTAAACATGATTTTACGTTAGCCGGCAATTGGGATTACAAGCATGGCTATCTGGACCGGCGGTTGGACCAGGAGCGGATGGTGTGGCTTCGGATCCCTTTTCTGGTCACCAAAGGCAGCTTGGACGGCGAATGCGGCGGTTGTCATGCTACGATAAAGCTTGGCCGTCCATTCGTGTTCAGACATATATACAATACGGGAACCGACAAGCATGCGGTACCTCGTTTAATGGGAGCTCTCTTTGATCAATTCCAGGCTCCGATCGACCCTGACGCATCGGTGGATGATATGTGGATTGAACAAGCAAGAAAAGTCTTGGACGAAGTGGAGACAGGGTACTTGCACTAACACTCGGCGCTATTCGAGGAGATCAAGTTTTCTTGATCTCTTTTTCATATATCCATCATAACAAGTAAAGGAGCTCTGAGGCATGCTGCCGCCAAAGGGCTCCTTTTTTGTATGGGCAGAAAAGAAATATGGCAATTAAAGAATATCCTTTGAAAACTTTAGTACTTTTGTAAAAGCGGGATCAAATGATCAAGCATCCTGATATAGTAGGATAGACAGGCTTCAATATGCTGCCAACATGGAATGATTAAATAAATGAAGAAGGTGATACCACCCATGAACAAAAAAACATTATTTAATGATGGATGGACATTTGCAAAAAGCAGTCTTGACCTTACGGATTCGGCGAATCTCAAATTCAAACCCGTGGATATTCCCCATGATTGGCTTATTTATAATACGGAGAATTTATATGAAAACAGCATAGGCTGGTATCGGAAGCTATGGTCGTGGAATAACGAAGGCGGTCAGGTTCTGCTGTGTTTTGACGGCGTGTATATGGATTCTTCGGTCTATGTCAATGGTCATTACGTGGGTGAATGGAAGTATGGCTATTCCTCCTTTGAACACGAAATAACGGATGTCCTGGTAGAAGGGGAGAATGTCATCGTTGTGAAGGTGGTGCATCAAAGTCCGAACAGCCGTTGGTATTCGGGTGCGGGCATCTATCGTAATGTGTGGTTAAAGACAAGGGAAGCGAACCATATCGCAACGGACGGTATTTACATATCGACAAAATATCAGGAAAACGGATGGTTGGTCGAAGTCGACACGGAAGTGAACATCGTAAATGATGTGCTTATCAGCCACGTGATCATGAAGGATGGTCAGAGGATCGCAGAGGTGTCAGATCGCGTCAACGCAATCCGCACTGGCAGCATAACGAATACGCAAACTTTAGCCGTAGAGCGTCCATTGCTCTGGAGCCCGGATGAGCCTCATTTGTATCAGTTGGTTACCGAAATGAAGGTGACTGGAACAGATCGACCGGCAGACTCGCACGATGAAATGGTAGAATCGGTATCGCACAACGTGGGATTCCGCCACATTCAGCTTGATCCCAATCAGGGCTTCCTCTTGAACGGCAGTAAACTGAAATTGAACGGCGTTTGCGAGCATCATGATCTCGGAGCCTTGGGAGCAGCCTTCAACAAAACCGCCCTAGCCAGAAGATTGGCCATTTTGAAAGACATGGGAGCTAACGCGATCCGCACCGCTCACAATATGCCTGCAAAGGAATTGATGGATCTTGCGGATGAGATGGGACTGCTGATCGTATCGGAAGCCTTTGATATGTGGGAACGACCGAAAACCTCTTATGATTATGCAAGGTTCTTCCCGGATTGGGTTCGGCGCGATGTGAAGAGCTGGGTCAAGCGGGACCGGAACCATCCGTCCCTCATGATGTGGAGTATCGGTAATGAAATATATGATACCCATGCGGATGAGAGGGGGCAGGATATAACAAGAATGCTGATGGCAGAGGTCCGACGATACGATCCCAAGCAAAATGCAAGCGTTACCATCGGGTCCAATTATATGCCTTGGGAGAACGCTCAACAATGTGCCGACATCGTAAAGGTGGCAGGTTATAACTATGCCGAGAAATATTACGAGAAGCATCACCGGGAACATCCGGATTGGATCATCTATGGCAGCGAGACCGCGTCGGTTGTACAAAGCAGAGGCATTTATCATTTTCCGTTTGAAAAATCCATTCTGGCCGATGATGACGAGCAGTGTTCCTCCCTTGGAAACAGCTCGACAAGTTGGGGGGCCAAATCGGCGGAGGCCTGCATACTGGCTGAGCGGGATATGCCTTTCTCGCTGGGACAGTTTATATGGACCGGATTCGATTATATTGGAGAGCCTACGCCGTATCATACCAAAAACTCTTATTTCGGACAGGTGGATACGGCCACCTTTAAGAAGGATTCTTATTATATCTATCAAGCGGCCTGGACGGATTACCAAGTGAAACCTATGGTGCATCTGCTGCCATATTGGGATTTCAACGATGGTCAATGGATCGATGTTCGCATTTGTTCCAATGCGCCCAGCGTCGAACTGCAGCTTAATGGGGAAACCATGGGTAAGCATGATATTGACCATGCACACGGAAGAGAACTGGTGGGTTGGTGGAAGATTCCTTACGTGAAAGGCAAATTGAAAGCGATCGCTTATGACGAAGCAGGCCGTATCGTGGCTACGGATATACGATCCTCATTTGGTGATGCCAAGCGAATTGTTTTGCGCCCGGATAAAGAAGAATTAACTGCCGACGGAACAGACCTTATCTTTGTTGAAATCGCGATGGAAGATAAGGACGGCCATGCCGTCGAGAACGCGAATAACCGGGTGGAGGTCCATGTCACGGGTGCCGGGCGATTGCTTGGACTCGATAATGGGGACAGCACGGATTATGATCCGTACAAAGGCCGGAGCAGAAGGTTGTTCAGCGGTAAACTGATGGCGATCATCGGAGCAACATTGGAGCCAGGCCAAATCCGAATCGAAGTGTCTTCGATTGGTATGGAGAGCCGAGTTCTACATTTGACATCCGTTCCTGCACGGGATGAAGTGAGGAAGGGCATATCGGCAAGCATGAATAACGAAGAGGGGCCGTGCCTGACGGGGAGTATGCTGGAGCTTCCGCTTCGCAAGATGGAACTGATCAGCGAAGGAGGTCAAACCTTTCATCCGTCCAATCGGCAAATGGTGGTGCATGCCATTTTACATCCGCCAAAAACCTCATATCAAGAGGTCGAATGGGCTGTCGTGAATGATGCCGGCATCGAATCCAACATCGCCAGTGTGGAAGCCGATGGGCATAAAGCCATCGTGACTGCTCTTGGCGACGGTGAGTTTCGTTTGAGGTGTACGAGTCGGAACGGGACGGATAAAACCAAGCTTATTTCTCAGCTTGAATTTCAAGTCGACGGTTTGGGTGCAGCGTACAAAGACCCATACTCCTTCATTTCTGCAGGACTGTATGACTACAGTCAAGGTGAGGTTGGAAACGGGAACGAAAGAGGCGTAGCTACGAGCAGAGACGGCGAGACGCAAGTCGGGTTTCGGGACATCGATTTTGGTCCCCATGGTTCCGATACGATAACCATTCCGATATTTGCACTATCAAGCGAAGCGTACTCGCTGCAAATCTGGGAAGGCATGCCCGGTGAGGAGGGCAGCTCTTTGCTGGCCGATTGTATGTATCAGAAAGAGTCCAAGTGGAACGTGTATCAGGAAGAAACCTACCGGTTGTCCAAGAAGCTGCGCGGCATCACGTCAATATGCTTTGTCCTTCGTCAGAAGGTGCATATCAAAGGGTTTTATTTTCAAGCGGGGAATCGAGCGTTCGAGCAGAATTTTGCCGCAGATAGCGATCGGATCTATGGAGATACTTTTCAGATTATGGATGACAAGGTTGTTGAAGGTATAGGAAATAATGTTTCCCTTGAGTTTGACTCTATGGATTTTTCAGAAGCAGGTACATCGAGACTGGCGGTATACGGCCGTTCAGCCATAGATAAGAATACGATTCATATCCGGTTTGCCCATTCGGAAGGGGAAAGCAATCAGCTTGTTGAATTTACGCAGTCTGATGGATACGAAGAGCGAATATTCGATCTGGAGCATGTGACCGGCAAACAGAAGGTGACGTTCATCTTCCTGCCGGGAAGCCAGTTTGATTTTGGCTGGTTCCGGTTTGTACGATCAGGTTCATAATACACGGGTTATCGAGGCTGCTGATCCAATCGGCAGTCTTCTTTTGTTTTAATGAAGATAAGAATATCTCTGAACGGATTCATAGGCATTTAATTAACCCTGCGGTATAATTAAATGGTTGACATACCTAGATGGAAGGGAACGTGATGGAAATGAGGCCAAACCATAGACCGAAGAGCAAGAGGTGGCGCAGGTTCTGCATATGGACCCTATGCATTTTAGTCATGGTGATTATAGCGGCTGGGGTCCTGCTGGACTCCCTCGCCTATGAACCGCTGGAAGAAGCGCAAGCGGTGTTTCAACATGATACCAAAATAACCATCGAACAACTTAAAGACGGTTATCGTTTCGAGCCAGCGGGCAGGGAGGTTATCCAGCCTGACATTATATTTTATCCGGGTGGTTTGGTGGAGCCCGAAAGTTATGCGCCTTTTGCCAAGAGAATGGCTGAGAAGGGGCACCGTGTGTATATTGCATCCATGCCTTTGAATCTCGCCGTGTTCGGACAGAATAAGGCGGATGCGTTTATATCGGAGCATCCCGGCAACCGTTATGTCATTGGTGGGCATTCCTTAGGCGGGGTTTTTGCTGCCAGATATGCATCTGAACATGCGGATGTTATTGACGGTGTATATTTTATGGCCTCATATGCGGATGATGGAGGCAAGCTAAACGGATTGAAAATGTCCGCGCTCCAGATGACCGGAACGCAGGATGGTGTTCTTGATCGAACAAAATGGGAAGCTGCAAGAGAGAATCTGCCGGACGATACGACATACGTGGATATTGCGGGCGGCAATCACGGACAATTCGGTTCTTACGGTTTCCAGAAGGGAGACAATGAAGCTTCCTTAACCCCAGAAGAGCAGTTGATCGAAGTGACGGAGGCTATGGACATCTGGATACAAGCTATCGATTCGTTTCAACGCTGAAACTGAAATGTAACCCGATTGAAACTTCTACGTATATAGGTTATAAACATGGGTACATGTTAAACACTTAAAGAAGTTGAGGGATTCCATCATATGAATGTGGCGTATACAGATTATGCCGATACGGGATATCGGCGGGCTGAGCAGAAGGCAGCTCAGTATTTTGCATCACTTTATGTACAGGTCAAGGAAAAGAGTTATGTGCCGATCCTGACAGAAGACATTCTAATGTGGAAAAGGAAGCATATTCATCGTCCTTCATGGCTGTCTTTTTTATCGCCGAGTAAAAAGAAACCGGATACCCGGGATTATCATAGATATATCGGATGGCTCCATTATACCGGTGGATTGGAAGATTACTTGGATCGAAGCATTTCCTATATTTATATGAGAGATCTGGGTATGGCTTTGGACTCGTCTGACACGAAGGCCAGAATTCGGCGCGTTGTTGCCGATACCAAAAAACTTCTCCTTCGCTCCACCAGTGCGAACGGAGGGGACACGCCGGATTATATGAGTTTGGCCGGGCTGTACCGCTGGGCCCAGAAGGAAGGCATAGAAAATGCCGTGATTTGGGTCATTAACAAACTGAAGCATGTGGCGACCCATATTCCGGAGGAGATGGATGCGGAGCAAGCCCAGCGCAAATTGATCAAAATTATTGTTGGCGTTGTCCTGCATGTCATTGAAGATATGGGGGCTGAGACTCCGCCAGCAGAGCGTTCGGCTCGCCTTGATGATGCCATCCGATTGGGTTATTCTTACGGGTTGACCTATCCTTTTATAGACGATCTGCTCGATTCAGGCGTCTTGAACGCTCAAGAGAAGGAACAGTACTCCCAGATGATACGTCAGGCGCTACTCACTGGAACGGTACCAGAGCTTGGTCAGTGGAGCGGTAAGAACATGGATCTCGTTCATTTCGTTCATACGGAGCTTCGGGAGGCATTTGAGTATATTCAGGGGCACCAACGCCCGGAAACGCAGCATGCTTTTTTCGAGCAGTCTAATGTGTTTTTTCAATCTCAGCATATTGACCGCATTAAGGATCTCGCAAATCCCAATTACAGCAACGAGGAATTATATTTGCCGATCATCCTGAAATCATCGTCCTCCCGATTGATCGTCCGCTCCGTCATCAGCGCATCGGCCGACGAAGGCTTTGAGGACCGGACGTTCTTCTACGGTATCTACAACCAGCTGGCCGATGATTTTGCCGATATGTTTCAGGATATGGAGGACGGGGCGGTAACACCGTACACGTACTATTTAAAATATCGCGGTCAGCGTACGGATCTTATCAATCCGTTTGAACTGTACTGGGCGGTCATCTCTCATCTGATTCATGACGTGTATCATTCGGACGCCAAGACGCGAGAGGTGATGCTGGACCGGGCCATTAATGGCCTGAAGCGCTGCAAAGCACGTGTCGGGGCAGAAAAATATAATGAAATCATGGGTGTTTTTGCATCCGGAATCCCGGAGTTTAATCGGCTTATCCAGCAAATGGTTCGCAAAGCCGATCAGGTGGATTTCTTCGATAAATTGCTGCGGGACCAGATGATTTCGGTGCTCCGAAACGAGCGGAAGGAAAGGGATTTTTTTGTCGATACCTTCAAAACCGTTCGGAATGAGATCAACAACGGCTTGCAAATCGCGAAGTCCCCTGGCATTCCACCAATGAAAGAGTCGCTCATTGACGCCGCCAATTATACGCTCGAAGGGGATGGCAAGCGTCTAAGACCCATCTTGACTTGGGTCATGGGCGTGAACGAATACGGACTGCAAGCTTCCGCCATCGTACCGCTGCTGAGATCGCTTGAATACATGCACACCGCTTCCTTGATTTTCGATGATTTGCCGTCCCAGGATAACGCCTCTACGCGTAGAGGACGACCGACGTTGCATCGGGTTCATGATAGCGCGACGGCGGAAATCACCGGCCTGTTCCTGATTCAGAAGGCCATCGAGGAACAATCGTCCCTAGAAGGGTTTGATCCGAAAACAGTACTGAACCTGATTCAATATTCGTCCCAGCGAGCGGGTGACATGTGTGCGGGCCAGGCGATGGATTTGAATTCAAAAGGAAAGGCATTGTCCTTGGAGGAGTTGAATACGGTCTGTTATTACAAGACGGGCATTGCGTTCGAGGCATCTCTCGTTATGCCAGCCATCCTTGCCCAGGTGAAGGAGACCGAAATTGCGACACTGAAGAAATTCGCTTACCATGCGGGCATTGCCTTTCAGATTCAGGATGATTTGCTTGATGTGCAGGGGGATTTGGAGCAGCTCGGGAAACCCGGCGGGCAGGATGCGGAGAACAACACATCGACCTTTGTGAGCATTTTGGGTCAGGAAGGCGCCAGTCGGGAAATGTGGGAGCATTATTGCCTCGCCATGGAGGCGCTCCAGGAGGTGCCGCGCAATACGGCGTTTCTCAAGCATTTATTAAATTACATGGTAAATCGAGAACGTTAAATTGCTATAACTAAATTGTTGAATGTAGAGAAAATATCCCGGGTGGAAGTGTTGGCGTGAATGCCAGCACTTTTTTTGGTTCCGGCATTCGTTAAGGCCATACGTGTTACAAGGATGGTTTGTGAAAGCAGCAATCCAGAAGAAATACCGCGTATTCCCAAAAGATATAGGGTCAAGACCATATGCCGAATCCGGAATTGTTGCTGCCATTACTCACAAGCTTTCTTCACAAGTAGTTTGAATGGAGGAGCAAAAAGGCATCCCACCCGGAATGTCTTTTTGCTATGGAATCAACGAACTGGGAAGCAACCCATTAAGGATCATTCGACAAATGAACTGTAATCGAAGTAAAGAAGGGTTAGCAGGCCGGATTGGCGACTTATTCCTAAAATGACGCATTCCCGTCGGTTCGCCTCGATTCTACTGGGCCGTTAAAATCAGCGGTCCGTCCGCCGTGATGGCGATCGTATGCTCATATTGCGCCGACAGCTTGCCGTCGGCCGTTCTCGCCGTCCACTGATCGTCGTCAATCGTGATACGGAACGTACCTTCGTTAATCATCGGTTCAATCGTAAACACCATGCCTTCCTTTAACCGAATGCCTTTGCCGGCTACGCCGACATGCTCGTAGTTCGGCTCCTCGTGCAGGCTCCGCCCGATCCCGTGCGCCAGCAGATCGCGTACGACCGAGAACCCGTTCGCTTCCGCATGCTGTTGAATCGCCGACGTTATGTCGCCGAGCCGGCCTCCGGGGATTGCCCGGGCGATCCCCAGATCCAAGCATTCCTTTGCCACCTTCATGATTTTCTGCGCCTCCGGCCGGATATTGCCCACCGCATAGCACCAGCACGAATCGCCGAACCATCCGCCGTATTCCACGACGATGTCGAGCTTCAACAAGTCGCCATGCATCAGCGCCCGGTTCGAAGGAATGCCGTGGGCCACCACATCGTTGACCGAAGTGCAGGTTTCGGCGGGGAAACCGTTGTACCCTTTCGTAAACTGCTTGCCGCCCAGCTTGGTGATGTGTCTGGCTACAAAGTCATTGATTTCCCGGGTGGTGATCCCAGGCTCGATCAGTTTGGTCACCTCGCGGTAGCAGTCCGCAACAATTTGGCTCGCCGGCTTCATCTCTTCGATTTCTCTAGGTGATTTTAAAATGATCATCTTTGTATATTCGCTCCATTCTATAATTTTAAAAACCGGGCGATATCCCTGGCCTCCTCGTGCAGCTTTCCGCGGCGGAGCGAAAGCGAGGCGCAGCCGACCAAGGCGGCCAGCAGCATTTCCGCTCGCAGTAGCAGCGGCGGCTCCGCCGCGTTTCCGCCGGAAGCGGCAGCCCCGTCCGCCGCACGGCCGGTTTCCAGCAGCGCGGCAAGCGGCGCGAGCACCTCCCGGCGAAAGGCGGCCGAGAGCGGGACCGAGCGCGCTTCAGGCAGCGAGGCAAAGCCCTCACCGGCCAGCTTAAACAGCAGGTACAGGGCGTGGTCCTCCGCCCAAAGCTGCAGCAGCCGGAAGCCGGCGGCGGCGACGGGGGCAAGCTCTGCGGCAGCGGCCGTTTCACGGCTTCCGCCTCGGGAATCCGCGGCAGCCGAGTTCCCGGTGTCTGCCGCAGCCGCCAAGCCGAAATGCCCGCCCGCCGGCGCCTCCCCCGAAGCCGAAGCGCGCGGGACCTCCAGCCATTCCCCGGCCCGATCCAACGCGTCCCATAGCAGATCGTGGAGCAAATCGCCCTTATTGCTGTAATAATGGTATACCGTGCCATAGCCGAGTCCCGCCTGCACGGCCACATCGCGGATTTCCAGTAAAGGCCCTTTATTCAAAAACACATCGGCAGCGGCTTTCCGGATTTGCACCAGACGCCGCAGCCGGATTTCTTCGTTTTGTTCCTTCGTGCGTGGAGTCACCTCGTCCGTTCACCTCTTTTATTTTTGACCTACTCTTATGTCAATATAAAACATCGGCTTGTGAATAACAAGAGATTAGCTGAAGGATTTCCGGCTCAACCTAGAAATCGGTGCTTAACTAACGGGTTAGCCTCGAACGGGCGACCGGTTTGGAAACTCGCTACGCTAACGGTTGTCATAGCAACGCTTCTCATTTTTTGATAAAAAAGTACAGTTCTTCCGGCTTGGAATTTGATATGATGACCTCATGACCAATCCACATAGATAGGGGGCAAAAGTATTTGAAATGCAGAGCAGTGAAATCGTTCAACGCGCCATTGATTACATCGAACATCGTCTTACCGAATCGCTGACACTCGAGGAAATTGCCGGCGTGGCTGCCATGTCACTGCCCAATTTATACCGATTGTTTCATAGCCTGACGGGACACCCCATTAAGGAGTACATACGTAAACGCAGAATCAACGAAGCCGCCATCTGCTTGCGGGATACCGATTTGCCAACAATCGATATCGGATACCGCTGCGGATTTGAGTCCTACCCGACATTCATTAAAACCTTCAAGAGGCTCACGGGACTGACTCCAGGACAATACCGGAGATCTCAGCTGGTTTATAGTTTCGAACGGATGAATCTGAATGAACATGTATGCTATCTGGAAGAGCGGCAGTTATCTGAACGATTTCCTGAAGTAAGGGTTATCCGTCTGAATCCTCAGCAAGGGATCGGCCATCTGTTTGTTTCCGAATTTGAGAATGGCATAGAAACTGCTGCGATCGATCATTTTCGCGAACGATTGACTTCACACCGCGTCGACCTCAATGGGCTGAGGCTCTTCGGTTGGAACGTGGACATGGAAGATGAAACCAAGCCATTCGGTTATCAGCTGCTCGCTGTTGACCTGATGAACCAGGCCGAGAATTTAAAGCATCGCGAACTATATTCCATGACTCTTAACGGCGGTCTGTATGCGGTGGCTCGAACGCCATCGGTGGCGGAAGACAGTATTCAAAACACCTGGAACCGTTTGTTCTCCGAATGGCTGCCCCGCAGCGTGTTTGAGCAAGGAAAGCATGAATTCATTGAAGAATATGTTCTGAACCAGGATCAAATCGTTCGCATGAAGCTTTATCTTCCGGTGGAACGAAGCAAGCTGGTGAAGCGTATCGAAATCGTGGAGCTGTCTTCGCTGAAGGTGATGCGTTTTCGAAGGACGGGTGTAGACTGCGTGAAACAAGCGGATGAAGATTCCATTTCCTGGTTATGCCGAAATGGATTGATTGATGATTCGCGAATTCGCGTGTTCATGCACTGTGACGGTGGACTGCTGGACGAAAACTCTACCTACGAGGTTTATATCGCTCCTCCTAAGGAGTTCCTTCCTTCCCGTGAAGAAGTAGATCTACAAGTTGAGCTGGAAGGCGGACGGTATGCCTGTCTGGAGTCAGGTGCTTATGGCACAATGACGGGTGTACTTGAAAGAGTGGATCGGTGGCTCGATATGTCAACCGAGTATAGGCCAGATCCAGCGCGTTCTTGGTACGCGAGTTACTTACCTAAGGAAGAGGCGGATGACGGGATCATCAACGTGAAGTGTTATGTTCCTGTTCAAATCATGTCATAGTCATAAGAATGGAGGGAGTTCATGAGCCGATTGCCTATCGAAAGAGTGCAGCCGGAAGGGTATCGACCGTTTATGACACCCCGCGTGTTAAAACTGATACATGGAGGCAAAACAATGAACGAACAAATGCAGGATCGTCACAACCATGCTCTGGCTAGCCCGATTAAGAACAAAGTGGGCAGCATATTCATTCCGGTTCGGGATATCGAAAGATCGCGCAGCTGGTACTGCCGTGTACTCGGAATAGCGGAAGATGATTGCCAGGTTATGAATGGTCATCTATGCCCTTTACCGATGGAAGGAACGGGAGTGATCCTCGATACCATGCCGAAGTGGGGAGGAGATCAGCCGGGGGGAGCACCCTCTATCGATACTCCTGCGTTCATGCTGCTGACAGAGGACCTGGAAGGATCTTTAGCATACATGCAGAAGCTCGGAGTGGAACTCGTGACGGAGATTGAACATAATCATTGGTTCGTCGTGAAGGATCCCGATGGAAACCAACTCATGATATGTCGTGAATAAGTCTGGATGAAATCATATGGCCCAAATAACCTGAATCTCCCTGCGAGAGTTCAGGTTATTGTTGTTCCGTCAGATGGAACTTTGATGTCCAATCGTCGGACCTGTCAATTGAATGGATCTACGATTTTGGCAATGCTTGCAGCCGGCTTTTTTTGATAGGATAGGGATGCATAAATTACAGATTTTAAATGTAAAAAAATATAAATTTAGGTTGATCGTGGTATATAATGGTTTTATAATGGAAATGTAAGCGCATTATTTCATATGTTATATTCTTGAACAACAAGTGAATCTACCATCATAGATTGGTTGTACGGCAAACAATAGAGAACAGAAAGAGGGGTGATTCGAAGTTTCAGTAGACGGTTCGCGCAATGAACAGCTATGCAAATACACAAAGTGTCCATGAAGCCTAAATCCGATGAAAATTAGGAGGGAACATGATGCTAAGAAAAGGAATATGTGTAGTTCTACTGTTCAGTCTTCTGGTCGTTCTATTGCCTGTCAACAAAAGCAATGCCGCACCGAACTGGAATTTGGTATGGAGTGACGAGTTCAATGGAACCTCGCTCAACAGAGCCAATTGGACTCCAGAGATCGGTACCGGCAGCGGTGGATGGGGAAACAATGAGCTGCAATATTATACCGACCGGGCACAGAATGTGCAGGTTACTGGCGGAAATCTTGTCATCACGGCACAGAAGGAATCCTATGGCGGCATGAATTACACTTCTGCCCGGATCAAAACCCAAGACTTGAAGAGCTTTACTTACGGGAAAGTGGAGGCTCGGATCAAGCTGCCATCGGGTCAGGGCCTCTGGCCGGCGTTTTGGATGCTCGGAAGCAACATCAGCTCGGTTGGCTGGCCGAAAAGCGGAGAAATTGACATTATGGAACGGGTAAACCATAACCCTTACGTGAATGGTACCGTGCACTGGGATGCAGGAGGGCATGCCGAATTTGGACGAGTTTCCGGCAATTTGGATTTCTCCCAGTTCCATGTCTATAGCATCGAGTGGGACTCCAAATATATCCGTTGGTTCGTGGACGGTCAGCAGTTCAATGAATTCTATATTGAGAACGGAACCGGCAATACCGAGGAATTCCAGCGCCCGTTCTTTTTATTACTGAATCTGGCAGTAGGCGGAAATTGGCCGGGAAGTCCGAACAATTCCACGCCGTTCCCATCGCAGATGCTGGTGGATTATGTACGTGTGTATCAGGACACGGGTGCATCGAACGTTATTAGTGATGGGATTTACACGATTGCTTCCAAGGCGAGCGGGAAAGTGATGGATGTTGTGGATGTCTCCACGGCAAGCGGAGCCAAGATACAGCAGTGGACCAACTACGTCGCCAATAATCAAAGGTTCAGAGTAGAAAGCACCGGAGACGGATACTACAAGCTCACAGCCGTGCATAGCGGAAAAGTCCTCGATGTACCGAATTCGTCCACTTCCACTGGCGTTCAGCTGCAGCAATGGGACGATAATGGATCGAATGCGCAGCGTTGGAGGATCGTTGAGGTTGGCGGAGGGTATTACAAACTTGTGTCAAAAGTAAGCGGACTGGCAGTCGATGTAGCCAGTGCTTCCACAGCAGATGGGGCTGCTGTCCAGCAGTGGACGGACAATGGTACGGATGCGCAGAAGTGGTTGTTCACCAAAATTAACTAAACTTGTACAAGCAGCTCCGTGAGGGGCTGCTTGTTTGGTTTGGGTGAAGGTTGACTTAGGGCTGCTCCGGCTGACGAGCTGCATGTCTGTCTGGTATAATAATGGGAAAAATTCGGAGGAAATAAAAACGTGCAACCTATCCTTTTTACGAACGGTAATCTTTTTTCACCACATGCTGCTTCATTGGCGGATTCTATATATGTGGAAGACGGAATCATTCGTGCTATTGGAAGCTCAGCCGAGCTGCGCCTTCAGCTGGCGGATCGGCATTATCGAACGGTGGATTGGGATGGCGCCTGTGTATTACCTGGCCTGGTCGATGCGCATATGCATCTCGGTATGCATGGACTGAAGCTTGACATGCTTGACTTCACCGAGGCGACCTCGAAGGAAGAGATGCTGGCTATGCTGCGGGCGAGGGTCGCGGTTACGCAGCCTGGCGAGTGGATCATGGGGTTGAACTGGAATGAACATAACTTTCCAGACCAGCGGATTCCGAACATGCAGGAACTCGACGACATGACAACGGAACATCCGGTCTATCTAACAAGGACCTGTTTCCATGCTTTCCTCGGTAATTCGGAAGCATTCCGAAGAGCGGGTATTACAGCGGATACGCCAGACCCGGATTCCGGCGCTTTCGGCCGGGATGCCGATGGGCGTTTAAACGGCTGCATCTACGAGAATGCATCGATACCTTTTGCCAGGGTTCAGCCGGAGCCTGAACCCTTCAGGCTGAAATTAGCGATGCTTGAGGCATGCCGTGATGCGCTTCGTTTAGGTCTTACGGCAGCTCATACGGAGGATCTCCGTCTACTGGGAAGTGCTGAAGCCATGTTGCGGATTCATAGAGAGCTGAGGGAGGAGGGACTGTACTTCCGTACCCATCAGCTGATGTTTCATGATTATCTTGATGAAATGAAGGAGCTTGGCCTCCAGGCAGGCAGCGGCAACGAATGGGACCGTATCGGAGCCGTTAAATTATTCGCGGACGGGGCCGTTGGCGGAAGAACGGCACTGCTGAAGGAACCCTACCATGATGCGCCTCATACCCGGGGGCTGGCTATGCATACTCCAGAGGAGTTAAGGGAGATTGTTGGCAGCGCGCGCAAAATGGGCTTTCCCGTTGCTTTTCATGCGATTGGGGACGGCGCGGCAGAGATGATGACGGATGTGCTTGAATTTTTACCATTAAGCAAGGCAGCGAAACTTCCGGACCGCTTTATCCATGCCCAAATTGTACACCCGGATACGGTTAAGAGAATGAGTAAGCTGAATTTGGCCGTTGACCTGCAGCCCCGATTTGTAGCCAGCGATTTCCCATGGGTGCTGGAGCGTGTAGGTCCTGATCGGACAAGCTATTTGTATGCATGGAAAAAGTGGCTGCGCTCCGGGCTGCCTTGTTCCGGCGGCAGCGATGCTCCTATCGAGCCGCTGAATCCACTGCTCGGGATTCATGCTGCAATCACGAGACGGAAGCCGGAAGAGACTCACGATGGATTTATGCCAGAGGAGAAGCTGAGCTTAACCGAAGCGATCGAATTGTTTACGCTTGGCGGCGCCAAGGCGGCGGGAGAAGCAGGGCAGCGGGGAACGATTGAATTAGGGAAATATGCTGATTTTACCGTTGTGGATCGTTGCTTGGAGGATGATATGGATCCGGATGAACTGCTGAAGGCAAAGATCAGAATGACGATTGTCAATGGGGAAATCGGTTACACGCAGTAAATGATCCAATCGAGCAGTCCAGTAATGGACTTGCTCGATTTGTTTTTATGGTTGATTTTTAACGGACGTTCAGTCAGCTTATTTCGGATATGAAGGATAGGATGCCGCTGGATTTACATCAGGGTGAGATGTTAGAGGCAGAGTCGTTGATCGTTCACAGGCTGCAGGTGCTGCATGATTTGCTGGATGTGAAGCTGAGTGCTGATCTTCACCCCCTCCGTTTTGCTGCGAGGAATGATGAACTGTTCTCCGATCTCTACGCGCAATTGTTCCCATGGAGCAACGAGTATGAAGATGATTCCGTGACTGGCCGGATCCAACATGTTTTGGCATACGATCACCCGTTGTTGAATCCATACATATGACTAAGAACGAGAATGGAAATGGCGATACATCGGGAGATGGAACTCGAGGCACGGCGACTTCAGCCATAAAATGGTTCCGTAAGGCGTTGATAGGATAACAGCTCATGAAATCAGCCGAGTTTTCCGAAAATTTTATAAATAAGGTTTACCACCGAAATGGTTTTATATATAATAATCATAACAAATGCGATGAAGAGACGAGTAAATAAACGAATTCTTGTACAGAGAGCTCCGGCAGCTGAAAAGGGGCAAAGCGTTCTTTATTGAAAAAAGACTCAGAGCAGCACATGGAACCCTCATTGTGAGGAGGATGGTGTGCCAGGAGCTCCTGTTACAGAGCTAGAGTATCTGCATTACCGTGTAATGCCGTACTCGATGAGGCGAATATGGTGACATATTGGCAAATTTGGGGTGGTACCGCGAGTATAACAATCTCGTCCCTAAGACTTATGGTCTTGGGGGTGGGATTTTTTTGTTAAGAGATAAGAGTGTATAAACTTCAGAGGCTTGCCGTCCTTATGCCGCTAGAAAAATTTCAGCTGTATGCGGTCTGTCTTCTGAGAAAGTAAGTCGATAGCGTGATTCTTAAATCAAAAGAAATACGAAGCTTCTGGGTAGGAATCCTACACGGATCGCGCCGGATTGAATAGTTATCTAGAAGAAGCATATTTACTGCATGCTATTGTCCGTACGGTAGATCAGAGTCGATGTATGGGGAACATGACGCCACTATTGAAAGGATATGAGTAACGAATGTCAGAAAAGCTTAAAGTCGGTATTGTCGGTGGAACGGGTATGGTCGGTCAACGTTTTATGCAATTGCTGGATGGTCATCCATGGTTCGAAGTCACTTCCATTTCAGCCAGCAGAAATTCAGCCGGCAAAACGTATGAAGAATCCGTTCAGGGCCGTTGGAAACTTGCGACGCCAATTCCCGAGCAGGTGAAGGGCATTGTTGTGCAGGATGCTTCGCAAGTGGAACAAGTAGCAGCAGAGGTTGATTTTGTATTTTGCGCGGTGGATATGAAAAAGAATGAGATTCAGGCATTGGAAGAAGCCTACGCCAAAACGGGCACGCCCGTCATTTCCAATAACTCCGCTCATCGCTGGACGCCTGACGTTCCGATGGTCATTCCGGAAATTAATCCGGGGCATATTGACGTGATTGCCGCACAGCGCAAACGTCTGGGAACGACAACCGGATTCATTGCGGTGAAGCCGAATTGCTCCATTCAGAGTTATGTACCGGCGCTTCACGCCTTGCTTGATTACAAACCTACCCATGTCGTTGCCTCCACCTATCAGGCGATTTCCGGTGCCGGTAAGAACTTCACCGATTGGCCGGATATGCTGGACAATGTCATCCCGTATATCGGCGGGGAGGAAGAGAAGAGCGAGCAGGAGCCGCTGCGCATCTGGGGCAGCGTTGTGAACGGTGAGATCGTGAAAGCCCAATCGCCATTGATTACGACGCAATGCATTCGCGTTCCCGTAACCGATGGCCACTTAGCCACCGTATTTGCATCGTTCGAGAACAAGCCTTCGAAGGATGAAATCCTGGACCGCTGGCAGCAGTTTAAAGGTAGACCGCAAGAACTGAATCTACCGAGTGCGCCTAAACAGTTCATAACGTATTTCGAAGAAGAGAATCGGCCGCAGACGAAGCTGGACCGTGACATCGAGCGCGGCATGGGCGTATCGGTGGGCAGATTGCGCGAGGATTCCCTCTACGATTACAAGTTCGTAGGACTCTCGCATAATACGCTGCGTGGCGCGGCAGGCGGAGCTGTTCTAATCGCCGAATTACTGAAAGCTGAAGGTTACATTCAAGCGAAATAATAAATATCCTTGTTAAGAAAAAGGCGACTGCTCGGGTGCAGTCGCCTTTTTGTGGTCTTGTTCATGGTTCGTACATTGACGAAGTTTGTACTTATCGTTTATAGTGTTACTTTGTGCTTCAATGCACAGAAGCAAAGAAGCCGAAAAGCATAAAAGCGAAAAAGTAAATCATTCATAATCAAACGGACGGGAAGGATCTCCCGCCACGACCATGTATAAGGAGTCTTAGCACCATGGAACGACATCTCAGTTTCTCAAAAAGCATCATTCTTATCGCGTTTATACTGGCTGTACTGTTTGTCTCCATCTTTCTTTTTAAGGCAGAGCCGCATATTCCGCTCCTGGCAACGACCGTGGGCATCGCCACCTTGCTGCGGTTGTTCGGATTTTCCTGGAAGCAGCTCGAATCCGCGATCATTCAAGGCATCCAAACGGCGATTATGCCAATTCTCATCCTTTCACTCATCGGTATTCTGATTGCGGTATGGATGATGAGCGGTACCGTCCCGACCATTTTATACTATGGAATGGATTATATTGAACCTCATTATTTTGCCGTGAGTGCGTTGTATGTGACCATCGTGGTTTCGATGTTTACCGGAAGCTCCTTCACGACTGTCAGTACGGTTGGCGTTGCCTTCATGGGAATCGCCGTAACGACAGGGATTTCTCCGACACTGGCAGCAGGAGCGGTAATCTGCGGCGCTTGTTTCGGTGATAAAATGTCGCCGCTATCCGACACAACGAATTTTGCTCCTGCGGTCGCTGGCATATCCTTATTCACCCATATAGGCAACATGATCTACACCACGGTGCCGGCCCTGATCGTGACAACGCTCTTTTTCCTGCTTGCACCAACCACGAATACCCTTGATTTATCATCGATAAATCAAATCAAAGCTGCTCTGAATGGCGGATTTCAAATTCATTGGCTAACGTTGATATCTCCGCTTGCGGTTATTGCCTGTTCCATCAAACGGATTCCAATTCTCCCAACGCTTATTGTCGGCATTGTTACCGGACTCATCGTAACGGCCTTCGTTCAGCAGCAGACGGCGATCGATGTCTGGTTCAGCGTCATGCAGAGCGGCTACAAGAGCACAATCGCCAACGAAACCGTTGCTTCCATCGTCAACCGCGGCGGATTACAATCGATGATGGGGTCCGTATCGCTGATCTTGATTGCTTTAGCCTTAGGAGGGCTGCTTCAGCACTGCGGCGTCATTGAAGCCTTCTTCCGCAAAGTCATGCAACCGCTGAAGCGGAAGAGCAGCATTGTCCTGATGACGGGGGCATCCTCGATTGCGGTCAACGGCATGACGGGCGAGCAATATTTATCGATCCTTTTGCCTGGTCAGATGTTCAAGGAAGAATACACCCGCAGAGATATTCCGGCGAAGACGTTGTCCCGTACATTGGAGGATTGCGGTACGCTTGTTAACCCATTGATTCCTTGGGGGGTTAGCGGTGCCTTCTTCGCAGCTACGCTTGGCGTACCGGTCATTGAGTATGCACCGTATGCAGCTTTCTTATGGTTAAGCCCGCTCTTCACGTTTGCCTATGCGTTGATCCCGCGATTGCAGCGGAATTCGCTGGGAAGGAAGATATAACGGTTACCCATTAAACCTAATCTCAATGTTGACCTTGCCTCCCGGATAGGGGGAGACAGGGTCTTTTTTATTAAAGCGATTCATACCCAGCCTATTCTTGGATTTATCTGTTACGATGGAAAGTGATATGCAGCCAACTTCGTGGATTCAATTCTAAGGGAGGGGATATAAGCATGAACCATTGGATAGATAAAGAGCCAACGGCTGCGGCGCTGATGGAAATGCATGTCCGGGCAATGTTTACGCATGACCGCGATATGCGAATTCGCACCATCAACGAGCCTTGGCCGGGAGAGGAGCTTGCCCCCAGATTTTTCCTGGGTCGCACGATAGACGGTTCCGCGATCTGCCGGTTTCGTCATGATGTTCCCGAAAGAATTGCCGCCCAATTGAAGGCGCTGGTTGAAGATGAGCCGATCGTAAACGATGAGGTTCCGACGAAGCCTAAACATGTTGCCGCTTATATGAATCTCCTTCGTACTGAGCACTATACGAGCGGACCCTGTTACCGGATACCTGACAAAACAACACCGGCCAAACAGACGGTATGGATCACTCGAGAAAATATGAACGACTATTCGCTCACCGGTTTTGAATGGCTGATCCCGGAAATCGATTACGGCCAGCCTTGCGTTGCGCTCATTCATGAAAACAGGGTGGTGTCGGTTTGCCGGAGCGTTCGGATTACGGAAGGAGCACACGAAGCCGGGCTTGAGACGTTAGAGGAATTTCGCGGAAGAGGTTATGCGGCTGCCGTTGTTGCCGGATGGGCAATAGAGGTGCGTAAGAGAGGCGCGCTGCCGTTGTACAGCACTTCATGGGAGAATTACTCTTCCCGGAGAGTCGCAAGTAAATTAATATTATCCTATTACGGGGTTAACTTCACGATCAGATGAGATGCCCGACAGCGTAGACTCCTTACTGTATGAAGCCATAAAGAAATCCCTCAAAAAAGTTGAGGGATGAAGTGAAGTACTCCATGATGATGTTTTATGATTAGCTCGAGCTGCCTCTTCTGTTCTTATAATAGCCATGGCCTTGGTTGCCATGCCTGTGCTTGTAATCAGACGAGGAACCTTTACGACGCGAATAGCCATGACTGCTGCTGTATTTTCTTCCATAATTCTTTGCGGAGCTGCTGTAACGCTTACGGCCATGACTATGGGAAGTAGAGTGGAGAAGCTTGTTCATGATTTTTCTTAACATGTGAAAACATCCTCCTTTCTTGTTCGTAATCATTCCATATAATTTAATCGGATCGTAACATAAATGAAACCCCATAATCAAATTAAAGGCTGCCCTTCTTATCCGAGGGGTGGCTTCTTGTTTCAGCGAGCGACTGCAGCTCGTGCATGAACTCCAAAGAGCTTGAGTAAGGTTCACTCAATTGCAGCAAGCGTTTGATCATATGCTGCAGTCCCGTCGAGAGATGCAATTCTTCCTGCCAGCTTCGCTCCACGGCTGCGACCCGATTGTGATCCGGTTCGTAGGTGGAGTAGAGCATGAACAACATAAAGTGACCAATGTCCCGAAGATCCTCGCTTTCCTTCGAATCCTTAAATTGAACAGAGGACGCCGAGCTGCCTCGCTTGAACTTTTTCCGTACAGGTACTTGAAGCGGAGGGGGTTCACCGATCCTTCTCGCCAGGCCAAAATCAATAAGGTTGATCCTGTCATCCTTAAACAGTACGTTAGGAATCCGCAGATCAAGATGAACATAGCCTTGCTCGTGTAGGTATCGGACCAGCTTCAGAAGCTGCTGTGTGATCTCAATGCATTCGTCTTCTTCGTATTTCATGTTTTGTTCAAATATCAAATCTTCAAGCGTATCACCGTTCATATAAGACATGACCAGATAACGATCGCGGTTGTTCGTGAAAAAATCCCGATATGCCGGAATTTGCGGATGCTGAAGGGATCTTAATACCGCTGCCTCCCGATCCAGCAATTGTCTGGCATAATCGCCTTTGCTGGGTCGTGACTGTTTGACCGCCACCACATCGCCGCTCTGTTGATCCATGCATTTATACAGGATGCCGTAACTGCCTTCCCCAATCCTCTGTTGAACGGTGTAACGATTCCCCAGTATCGTATTTTCTTCAGCCGGGTAATCCCGCCAATTGTTTATAAAGGAGCTTAGGTATGAAAAAAAACGCATATCGATTCCAAATCTCTCCTTTTGGTCCCTCTAGTATGTTTAGAGCAAGTGCGATCCCTTGTTATCGTACATTATATGCTTTTTGAATGGATTAGACGAATAGAGGGAATATCCTGCCGGATTAGGGTGAACCTCTGCTGGTCAATCGATATCCTCTCGATCTTTCCTATAATCTAGCGGAGATAAGCCGTTAAGTTGCCGGAACAGCTTCGAAAAATAATGGATAGAAGAGAAGCCGTGCTTCTCGGCGATCTCCGTGATGCTGAGGTCCATATTGCGCAGATCCTCCTTGGCCCGATTGATGCGGAACTGGTTAATGTATTGGGTTGGCGGCAAGCCTGTCGATCTTCTGAACAATTCGAAAAAATAACCTCTGCTGATCCGAAGTTCCTCGTAATACGACTCCAATGGACGCAGCTTGCCGTGCAGGATATCCTGATCCAGTCGCTCCAGTAGTTTGTTCATTCTATGATCGGGAATGGCTTCATCCTGCAATGCGAATGCAAGAAAATACTCGATGAATTGCAGGAACCGGCTTTGTGTCCTTACGCTGCGCATGTAGGTATGCTCATTCTCGAATTGGTTCCCGGTGTAGAATTTTTCAAAGAGGTCGCTCCATACGTTGATCTTCTCAACCCTCATGAGCTCGGGTATGGCATAGGGAAAAGAAGGGCCTACATAGGAAGGAATCAGCTGGGCAATGTCATAACAGATCACGCTGGGATGATCCGCCATAGCCCGGCGGTCCACATAGGACCAGTCGAAATAACAGCAGACATGTACCATGGGATCCTGGCTGTCCGCTATCCAATCATGCGGCTGTCCTGCCGGTATATAGACTAGGGAACCCGGGTCGGTATGGTATGTGCGGCCTCTGGTGCGAAGAATGCCCTTACCCTCGGTAATTAGATAAAGCGATGACGAATAGCAGTGCCGGTTGTTATTGCTTTGACCTTTGGAAAAGGGATACCGTGTCGCATAAAACACATAGGGATGGAAGACGGCAAAATCCACGTATTTATTTCCACATCCTTATAAGATAAGATTCTATAAATATTCGCATGACGATTGTACAAAAGCCTGACGTTTATGTAAATACAGCGATCGTCACCATTGCTATACTAACACTGAATTCATTTCATGCATGAGGAGGGAATTAAGATGTTGAATTGTGAATGCCTGTTGACGGATGAACAAATCATTCAATTTATTACGAAGGGGTATGTGGTGCTTCACAACGAATTGCCGGATCAGCTTTATGCTGCCGTCAGGGATAAAATAAATGTTGTATTGCACGAGGAAGGAAATCCCGGCAATAACATCCTGCCCCGTGTGCCCGAGATTCAGCAGTTCTTCGAAACGCCGGTCGTTAAAGGGGCTTTGACGAGTGTACTCGGACCGGATTACTATATGCATCCGCATCGGCATTGCCATTACAATCAGCCGGGCGATCCGCTGCCGGGAGGCGGGCAGTGGCACAAAGACGGTTACTGGTCCAGCATGCGCAGCCACCGGCCTTGGTGGGCGATGATTTTTTATTACATGCAGGATATCACTGAGGAAATGGGACCGACCGCCATCATGCCCGGTACCGCATATTACGAAAAGTTTGTAGGCGATCAAGGCAAGACGCTGCTGCCGACCGGCAAAGCCGGAACGATGGTTCTGGTTCATTTTGATTTATGGCATAAAGCTTCGCTTAATGTCTCCGACATGGATCGTTACATGTTAAAGTTTCAATTCGTTCGATTGCATGCGCCGGAATCGCCGAGCTGGAATCATCAAGAGAAGGAGATGAGCCTTACGGGCGGAACACCTTACGTGCATTTGAATCTATGGAGAGATGTATGGAATTGGATGCGCGGCGAACCGGGTCAGGGGATTCCCACTGCAACGGGAGGCAAAGCTCAAATAGAGCAATTGGCAGAAGATCTAAAGTCTGAGGACGAGACCGTTCGCGCAAGGGCCGCGGATCAAGCTGGATTGCTAGGAGAAAAGGCCGCTTCGTTGGCTCCTGAACTGGCCAGAATGTTGAATGATAGGGAGCCGGTAGCTTTGAATGCCGGTTATGCGCTTGGCCAACTGGGCTCCGCCGGCATCGATGAATTGATACGCCTCATTTCCGAAGGAGCAACGCAAATCGCAGAGAGAGCGGCTTACGGACTGCAAGGTGCCGGCGCTGGTGCCGTTCCAGGACTGCTTGCACTGCTGAAACACGCAAACGAGAAGCGCAGGGCGCTTGCTGCTTTCGCGTTGGGAGCGATGGTACCTTCGACGCATGAGGTTTCATCGGCATTGATCGCGTGTTTGCAGGACCCGAGCGATTGGGTTCGTCGAAATGCAGTCGAAGCGCTGGGCATGATGGGGAGCGAGGCAGGCGATGTGTGTCAGGCCTTGGCAAACGTATTGGAACAGTCGCTTCTGCAAGAGGGAAGTGGAACCGTGGAAACCGATGACACGGACTTCAGCCAGCAGAGCTATATCCTAAATAAAATGGGATACACTGCGGCCTTGTCGTTGCTTCGTACCGCCAAGGCTCCTGATGTTCCCCTTATTATCCATTCGCTTGAGCAAGCGCTTCACAGCAAGGATCGTTATGTAAGGGCATATGCCTTCGAAACGCTTACCCATCTGCGGACACCCGAAGCGATAGATGTCCTGATTCGATATTATCGACCGGCCAGATGGTGTCCGGACACAACGAAGGCGAGCACTTTCTGATATCCGAATTTGCCTTCCGAAGCCCTTCCCATTCCCAGCCGAAATGAGAGGGGCTTTTTGGAATGCCTAAAGCTCCGGCGCGATTCATGGCAGGTGTCCTTTTTTTGCAAAAGCATGACCCTTTCATGCAAAGACTTGTGCGATCTGCTCTAGTAAAATGGGGCTCAAAGTTCGGCGTTAGCCGTTTATTGTTGAAAGGGGAAGTCATGGATGGCAGCATCAATCAAAAGAGTTCATGTCGTATTCAAGACCCATCTGGACATCGGGTTTACCGATTTGGGAAAGAACGTAATCGAGCGTTATATGGAGCATTTCATACCCCAGGCTCTGGAACTGTCCGAACAGCTGGCAAATGAAGAGGGGAACGTAAAATTCGTATGGACGACCGGCTCATGGTTAATCGATGAATTTCTGCGAACGGCTTCTCCTGACATGCGAGCGCGTATGGAACATGCCATTGGGGAGGGACGCATCGTTTGGCATGGGCTGCCGTTTACGACGCATACGGAGATCATGGATGCCCGGCTATTCGAATTTGGAATCTCCATTTCGGGCGGCTTGGACCAAAAGTATGGAAAAACCACGGTTGCCGCTAAAATGACGGACGTTCCGGGCCATACCCTTGCCATGGTACCTTTGCTGGTTAAACACGGCATACAATATTTGCATTTGGGCGTTAACATGGTGTCCAAAAATCCCAAGGTGCCGGAGATGTTTGTATGGCGGGCTTCCGACGGCTCGGAGATCATCGTTCATTATGCGGATAGTTACGGCAAGCCGTTTCACATGGAAGGGCTGGAAGATGCCTTGTATTTTGCCCATACTCATGATAATCATGGTCCATCTTCTATGGAGGAGATCCGTGTTTTATTTGAACAGTTGGAGCGGGATTATCCAGGGGCGGAAATCATGGCCTCGACACTGGATGCATTTGCCCGGCGGCTTCAAATCGTGAAGGGCCGATTGCCTGTCGTGAGCGAAGAAATCGGGGATTCGTGGATACACGGCATTGCCTCGGATCCTTGGAAAATTTCCCGCTACCGAGAATTGCTTCGCCTCCGGGATCGCTGGATCGAATCCGGTCAATTGGACAAGAACAGTGATGCGTACGATCGATTTTGCAACCGTCTGATGCTGATTCCCGAGCATACCTGGGGGCTGAACAATTCCGTCTATCTCGCCGATTTTGTTCATTATTCCGCCACGGATTTAGCCGCTGCAAGAGCACGGGATATCGTTGAAGACAATACATTGAGAAAATATGACTACCTATGCCAGCAGGCGATTGATACCAGGTCGTACAGCCATTACGAGAGCTCTTGGCAGGAGCAGCGGGATTATCTTGAGGAGGCCGTTCAATCGCTGCCGAAGTCGTTGGCAGCTGAAGCGAGAAGGGAGCTGGATCGGATGAGCCAGCATCATCCCCTTCCGGGATCGGAGCCGATGGAGTACAAACAACCGATCGAAACAAACGAGCTGTACGAATTAGGTCAGTTTCAGGTGAGTTTCGCCGCCGACGGCTCGATAAACCGATTAATGGATCGATCCGGGAAGGCGTGGGCGGATGACCATCAGAGACTGGGCACTTATAGGTATGAAACCTTCAGCAAAGAAAACTACGACCGTTTCTTCAAAGAATACATGACCAATCTGGATATCCATCATGGCTGGGCAGACAACGATTTCGGCAAGCCGGGAATCGAGTATGTCAAGCCGCGGCCGGAGCATCGGCGATATACCGCGTCCTTGCGGACGTTGCACCTGGAGAGGAACGCCGATTATGATATCGTAACGGCGGAAATGAAGCTGCCGGAGATTCTCAGCAATCACTATGGGGCTCCCCGCCGATTGAACGTAATCTATACGTTCCTTGCGAATGAGCCCGTCATAGAGGTAAGTCTGAGCTGGAAGGGCAAACCAGCCTGCCGTCTTCCGGAAGCAAGCTGGTTCTCGTTTGCCCCCCTTGTGGATAATCCCAACGCATGGATGATGGATAAGCTGGGCCAGCGTATATCTCCGTTATTCGTCGTGAAGGACGGTAACCGGAACATGCATGGTGTCAATTCCGGCCTCTATTATGAGGGGGCAGACGGAACGGTGGTTATTGAAACCTTGGACGCGCCGCTTGTGTGCCCGGGGGAACCGCGTTTGCTGCAATTCGACAACTCCTATGCTTCATTGACCGGTGGATTCCATTTCAATCTGCACAATAACATTTGGGGTACAAACTTTATGATGTGGTTCGAAGACGATATGAAGTATCGGTTCAGATTGAGACTACATTCTCATTCGTGAGTTATATGTGCCCATCATGAAAAACAACACGGAAAGATGTGAGTTTATAACTCGCATCTTTTTTATATATGCACGATCATCCGTCGATCAAGTTATGATGAAGGATGGTTCTTGGTAATAAAATCGTCAATCCTGCCTCGTAGCTGCTCATGCTGTGCAAAATGGTTATACATGCGATAGGCTGCCGTCTGCGCATTTCCGAAGAAAAATCGTTCAAACTGGGTTTGCCGACCACCGAACGAGCTCGCACCAAGCTCCCAAGCAAGCCTGAACAATGCGATTCGATCCCAAGCCTCCGTAGTGGATCCTTTTAAATATTGGTTAAGGTAAGGTCCGGAATCCGATTGAAAATCCAATTCGGAAGGGATCATAATCAGGCCGCTGGAGCCTAGCAGCTGAATCATCTCTACCATCTCGGGATAGAATTTGGGGAAGAGGATGCTGGATGCGAGAAGAGGACCGGCGGCAGGAACAAAATATCCGAATGGATCCTGGCTGGCCCCCTGCTCGGACGCCAATCTTAATGCTTTGAAGGTCTCCAGAAATGTAATCATTTTCGCAACATTCGAGACCATATGGGGCTCGAGCCCTACGTTCTGTTCATCTGCCAAGGATTCCAGCAAACCGAGCATGAATTCGGTTTTAACGATATATCGGATGGCCATTTGGTGGGCGATATGCGTATGAAAGTGACTCTCGCCGAATAAACGCCCAGCGTAAGTCTCGTCCCCATAGTAAAATATTCGATCATGAGGGACCAGCACGCGGTCGAAGATGACAAGCGTGTCCATCTCTTCGTATCTGGCGCTGAGAGGATAATCATAGGAAGAAGTGGCACCGTAGCTTTCGCGGCATATAAAAGTCATCCCCGGTAAATCGTTGGGAACCGCGAATGCAAATGCAGAAGGATTCACATCCTGGGACAACGTTGTGGACGGTGTCGGGAATACCAGCATTTCTTCGCATGTTGCGCCTTGTGTTGCCATCATGAAGGCCCCGCTTATGATCATTCCTTCATCGTTAATCTCTATGACTTTAGCCGCGATAGAGTCTTCAGCAGCATCTTGCTGACCGGACATCTTACAAGCATAGGGCTGGATGAAGGCGTGAGATAATGTAATGTCATGATCACGACAGTACTTATAATAGTTCCTGAGATTTTCCGCATATTTCGGGTGATGTTCCTCCAGAATATCGGCAGCGGTATATAAGGACATGATCGCGGTGTTCATATAATCGGGAGAGCGCCCTAGAAATCCGTGATGCCTGTTCGCCCATAACTCCATCATCAGTCTGCGTTTCTGCAAATCCTCAGCGTTCTTTGGCGGGAGAAAAGACAAGCCTACGCGTTCGCCCGTATCGGGTGAGGGGTACGTCATCTGTTCGATATAACTTGCTTCACATTGCATATCGTATAGATCAGCCTGGGTTTGTATAAGACCTTGGAATGCAGGATGATCGGATAAAGGTCCCTGGATAGGCTCTCCTTTATACCAAATGTTGATATTCTGTCGGTCAATCCTTTCGATATACTGCTTTCCCGATTTAATAGGCACGTTGTTCACCCCATTTGCGAAAATCATAGCTAACGAACCTGTCTACTGCTGTTAATGTACGTGCTTAGTCTATATGGAGTACGTTGTCCGCCGGATACGAAGTAAAATATGCGAATGTACCTTAGAAGCATAAGCCAAGAAATGCAGGCAAAAAAAACGGACCCATTATGGTCCGTTTCTTGATTGTGCGATTATTGGGATTGGCCCAGATACTGCTCAAGCGTCAGGTTTTGTCTCGTGATTTCTCCCGCTATATAGACGCCAACGTAACGAACATGCCAAGGCTCATAAGAATAGCCGGTTAATTTCTCCTTGCCTTTTCCGTAACGAATGATAAATCCGTATTTCGGTGCATTGGCTTTCAGCCATTTGCCTTCCTTGGTATTTCCGAAGCTTTGCTCCAAAGCATACCCTACGGAAGCACTGGATATATCCATGCTGAGCCCGGTCTGATGCTCGCTTTGTCCCGGACGCGCACTTGTTTTGTTAGCGACAGCCTCGCCCTTATTACGGGCGTTGCGTTCGAATATGGCTTTTTGGGTGGCATAGGACCGGTAGCCCGACACGGCTTTGAGGTCAATCCCGTCTTTCTTGGCTGCCGCAAACAATTTTTCCAGCGCAGATGCCGCTACCTTTTTCATCTGTTTTTTAGGACTGGGTCCCGAGAAGCTGAACGGAATATGGGGTACAACCAAGTCTTGCGGAACATAACTCGATGGTAGATTTCTTTGCTTGTTGACGAGTACAACGGTACTAGATAGATTGGTGACCGTATTTATACCATGAACGGTCTTTAAAGTCCGGTGAGGTGCGTTGTTTTCCAAAAACTTAGTAAATGATAAGCTGGAAGAAGATGCAGCGGCAGCTTCCACCTTGCCAATACCTGTGCTGCTGAAAACACTAGATAAGGCTAGGCTTGTGACAACGGAACCTATGATGACCGTGGGTATGATGGATTTGACGATTTTTTTGTGCATTTGAAGTCCCTCCTCGTTAGCTATCTCTGAGTATATAAGAGAGTTATATCGATAGAATCTCTGACTTGTTTCTAAATTGTAAACAAAATAGAATAGATCGAATCTAATAATAACCCAAAAATAGATGATAGTGATATGAAATAGAGACCAATTTCTACATAAGGAGACATTTTAGATGGAAATACGCAATTATATCAAACAAGGGTTTGAGACCTATTACGCCAAATACAGTCAAGTTACGGAGGAGGGATTCTGCAGGTGGATGCGCCCGGACGTTCCCGCAGAGATGAAGGCCGTCGATACGGGTGAGGAGTGGTCCATATGGAAGTTGGTGCCTTCCACTATAAGCGAAGTTCATATTGGGGCGATGGAACAAGAGTATGGATTGACTTTTCCCGAGTGGTATAAAGCATTCATCTCCACGTACCATCATTACTTTGACATCATACCAGAACAAGCTGTGGACGAGCCGCTGGATAACGTCAGGGACATGTACAATCCCTTGTTATGCCGGCTGGGATATCTTCCTTTCACATGGGATTCCGAATACGGAAAAATATGGTGTATCGATGTAAACGAAGACGCGGGCGATGGCTTCGGGGCTATCTATGAGATCGAACATGAAATATGTTTTGATCTGGATGAAGAACAAACGGATCGGGCTGAGCTTCAAAAGTCACTGGTATTTCTATATCCTGATTTCAAGGCGTATTTTGACCATACGTTCCTTGAAGGATGATGCGGTCCATTTTATACATAGAAGGAGAAGTTTCACATGCAAAATGAACAGCTGCAAGAAATATTGAACGAATACGGCATCCGGGAACCCGAGATTACGTTTATTCGGCATAATGAAAATCGAACCTATAAGGTGGAAGACCATGACGGAAGTACATATCTGCTGCGCATTCATCAACCGGTAAAAGACGGCATGGCAGGTCAGCAGCATACCTATGACGGTTTGCTGGGTGAACTCCAAATGCTGGAGCACTTGTCAGGCCGGGATCAACTGCTTGTCCAAAGGCCGCTGCGTAATCGGGAAGGCAAACTGATTACGATCATCGAACACGAAGGGAAGCGTTGGAACAGCTCCATGCTTACCTGGCTGGAAGGAAGAGACCTGCAGAAGGATGACCTAAGCGATCCGGTCATGGTCGAGAAGCTGGGAGCCAGTATTTCAGAGCTGCACCAATTCTATGGTCAGTACGTGCAGGAGGGCTTGGATAAGCGTCCGAGTCAGGGGATTGCTTACAATCAATACATGATCGGGGTTATCAAGCAAGGGTTAACAAAAGAATTGTTTACTTTCTCCGATGTTTCCGTCATTGAAGAAACGATATCGTTAGTTAACGCGCGGCTTAAGGACAGGCGAAACGAAGAAGCCTGGGGGCTCATCCATGGTGATTTAAGCTTGGGGAATATCATCAGGACCCGGGATGGAGAGCTGAGCTTTATCGATTTTGGTTTTTTCGGACCCGGGTATTATTACACGGATGTTGCTATGGGTGTGATGATGGTTCCTTCGGAGCTTCGGGATTTATTCCTGAAAGGGTATTATGGGAATGATCATGCGGGACAAGATGAGCTTGTTCTGTTAGAAGGCTTCATGCTGCTGGCCATTATCGGATACTACGTCTTTCAGATGGAGAATGAATCCGTGCATGCATGGATGCGTGAACGGATGCCGAAGCTGTGCGCCGATTACTGTAAGCCTTATTTGTCGGGTGAACGCATATTTTATTCTGTATAGTTCGATGACGGATCTAACAGTATCCGTGAAAGTTCATTTATGCATTCAATCCCTTGGTATGGACGCTGATCGGGTGATACCATATGAGGTATACGACTTTATGATTAGAGGTGAACACCAAATGGCGGAAAGCAAGCTTCTGCTGCAACAAAAAGCTCTCCAGGACGAGGCTTCTGAGGTGGCAGAGGAACTTCGACTTTACGAGTTATTAAGTCAAGCAGGCGAACCGGTGCGTGTCGGCAGTTCAGCCCTCGGGTTGATGGTATGGAGAGACCTGGACATGACGGTAATATGCTCTCGGCTGAATCAGCAATTAATTGCACAGATCGCAATGGAGCTCATGCTGCAAGCTGGTGTACGGGAGCTGAAGTTCATCAACGATACCGGCGATTATAATACGGATCCCGCTTATCCGGATGGCTTGTACATTGGCCTAAAGTATAAGTCTCAGCAGGGGAAGGAGTGGAAAATGGACATTTGGTTCGTGGATGAACCGGAAAGACAGCCCGACTTGAAACATATCATAACGATGCCTGAACGGCTGACCGAGGAACGCCGGGAAGCTATTTTGAGAATCAAACATAGTTGGGCAAGCCGTGATGAATATGGCAAGAGGGTGCGAAGTTTCGATATTTATACAGCGGTTCTGGAAGAAAACGTAAGGACGCTGGAACAGTTTCAGGTATGGCTGGACCAAAGGTCCATGAATTAAGAATAAATCCCATGATTCAATAATAGGAGATTTACATATGGAGATTATCAAGCATAACCAGAAGAGTCATCCTAGCGGGTGGCTTTTCTTTTTTATGTATATGTAAAACATAAGTGAATCCTATTTTTTTAATATTATCCATATCATTTTTCCTGTGATAGCATAATCGTATGTCTGGCAAGGGGAGAGAGGAATGATGGATATGAGTTCAGCATTTTGGTTAACAAATGCCCGATTAGAGAGTGGTTATGAAGTACAAGAGGGCGTTATTACGGGAACAAAAACGGAGATTCGCCATATATTCATAGAAGATGGGAAAATCGCGAAAATCGTAGCTTCGGACACAACTATAACAGACGAGTTGCCGCAACACGACGTGAAGGGTTTATTGCTTCTGCCATCCTTTATCGAAAAGCACTGCCATTTGGATAAAACGCTGCTCGGTGACAGGTGGCGTTCCGTTACGCCGGTTTCCAGCATTTTCGAGCGTTTGGCTATCGAGAAAGCGACGCTTCCTTCGCTGGATACCTTGACGCAAGACCGTGCAGAAAGGCTGCTTGATATTTATCTGGAATCCGGCGTTACGCATGTGCGTACGCATGTGGATATCTATCCGGAAGTGGGATTAGACCATTTAGAAGCGGTTCAACAGGCATTACGCACATTTGAAGGTAAGTTATCCTATGAGATCGTTGCTTTTCCTCAGCATGGTTTGCTGCGCTCGAAGTCAAGGGAATGGGTAAGACAAGCACTTCGCAGCGGAGCAAGCTTGGTTGGCGGGGTTGACCCGGCGACGGTGGATGGCGATATCGAGGCATCCTTGCAGGAAATGGTGGAGCTCGCAGTTGAAGCCCATGCGGGCATTGACCTGCATCTGCACGATGCCGATCATCTAGGGATCTTCACGATGAAGCGATTAGCTCAGCTAACCATTGATGCAGGTCTGCAAGGCAAGGTGGCGATAAGCCATGCCTTCGGACTGGGTGATATTCCACCATTCCAAGCACAAGAGATGGGGGACTTGCTCGCTGATGCGGGGGTCGCCATTATTACGAGTGTGCCGATTGGCCGCAAGTTTCCGCCGGTTGGCTTACTGCACGAGCGCGGTGTAGAAGTAGCCGTCGGATGCGACAACATCTTTGATGTATGGTCGCCATTCGGAAATGGGGATGTGCTGGAGCGAGCTGGTCGACTGGCCGAAATATCCAGATGGGTGGATGAACGCGCTTTAGCGCAAACGCTCCAATATATTACCGGTGGCATTACACCGCTTAATCATGAAGGGGAACAGGTATGGCCGCAGGTCGGAGACGTTGCCAGCATCGTATTTCTAGAAGCTTCTTGTTCGGCTGAAGCCGTTGCGAGAAGATCCAAACGCGTGGCGACGATGTTTCAGGGAAACATCGTTTCCGGTTCTTTTTAGGCGAATTTCATGTCCATCCGGATTAAGTTGCTGCTGTCCTATACCGGTATGCTGGTCATCAGCTTGCTGGTCTTTGTCTTGACTGCCAGTTTGTTTACCGTTGCGGCTACCGGCGATATTCACGGTATTCGGGATTTTTATAAAGTGCACTACCAGATTAACCCGCTCACGGAACAAGAGGAGTCTATTTTCCTCGAATTAAAATATCTTGCCAAGAACGAGCCGGATGAGCTGCAGAACAAAGAGCTGCTGACGGAATACGATTTTAAGCTGAGAACCGTACGAGCGGGCCTGTATGTCCGCAGAGAAAACGACCAGATCTTTGAGTCCCATACGATGAACCAGCCTGAACTGGAAGCGAATCTGCCATCATATGACCTGAACAACAATCAGATTCGCAATACCCTCAACATCGGTGAGCGGTTTTATGCTTATGCCAAATATGATTTCCGGTATTCGGATGGTGCCAGAGGGAGTGTGTTTGTTATTCGAGAGCGAAGTCCTTTCGGCGAAGTCACGCGCAAGCTGCTGCCTATTCTTGTCTTGAGTCTCGTTGGCATCGTTGTCGTTGCAAATGTATTGTTATATCGCTGGATCACGCGGAGCGTAGTCAAACCGCTTGATTTGCTCCGCCATTCGGCGGAACACATCAAGGAGGGAAATCTCCAGTTTTCTCTGGATTTGCATTCCAAGGACGAAATCGGCCAGTTAAACGAGACGTTTGAGAATATGAGGAAACGCCTGCTTGAATCGATTCAGCTCCGGCTCCAGGATGAAGAGAACCGGAAAGAGCTGATCTCCAATATCTCTCATGATCTGCGAACACCCATAACAAATATTAAAGGGTATATCGAAGGCATACGCGACGGCGTTGCGGATACACCGGAGAAGATGGATAAATATGTGAACATCATTTACACCAAAACCATCGATCTGGATAAACTGGTGGATGAGCTGTTTCTTTATTCCAAGCTAGATTTAAAGCAGGTTCCGTTCATGTTTGAGCATGTCGATATCATCGGTTTTATAGACGATTGCATCGATGAGCAGCGCTATGTTTTGGAGGAAAAGGGAATACGGCTGGCGTGGAAGGAACGCACCGGTCAGCCTGTCGAGGTCATTGCCGATCTGGAAAAATTAAAACGAACGGTGCTCAACATTATCGGGAATGCTCAAAATTTTATGGACAAGTTGCACAAAACCATCTACGTTTCCACTCAGCTTTCTCCGGAATGGGTAACGGTTGAAATACGGGATAATGGCATGGGCATCGACCCGGAAGCGATTCCTCATATATTCGAAAGATTTTATCGTGCGGAGCCATCCCGCAATTCTGCAACGGGCGGCAGCGGCCTGGGGCTTGCCATTGCCAGCCAGATCATCGAGGGGCACGGGGGTGCCATCTGGGCGGAGAGCGAGCTGGGCGTCGGCACCAGCCTGTACTTTACCCTCAAACGAGCGATTACAAAGGAGGTGCTGTAATAACCCATGACAACACGCATTCTCATCATTGAAGACGAGACAACGATCGCTCAATTGGAGCGGGATTATTTTGAACTGAACGGTTTTCTCGTAGATCTATGCCATACAGGCAATGAGGGATTGAAGCTTGCCCTTAACGAGGACTACAGCCTTATTATTGTCGACCTCCAGCTGCCCGGTATGAATGGCTTTGAACTATGCAGTCATATCCGAAAGAACAAGGAGGTTCCCATTCTGATCGTATCCGCCAAGAATGAGGAGATCGATAAAATCCGTGCCTTTAATCTCGGTGCCGACGATTACATTACCAAGCCATTCAGCCCGAGCGAATTAGTTGCAAGAGCCAAGGCCCATCTGATGAGATATGTAAGGCTTATGGGCAAACAAAGCCAAAGTCCAAGTTCAGAAATTCATATTCGCGGCTTGGTCATCGATAAATCGGCGCGAAGAGTGTTCATCCGAAATGAGGAAGTCACGTTTACGACCCGGGAGTTTAATTTGCTTGAATTTCTGGCAAGCCATCCGAACCGGGTGTTTAACAAGACGGAACTGTTTGAACGGATTTGGGGCATGGATTCCAGCGGGGATATCGCAACCGTAACCGTCCATGTCCGTAAGCTGCGCGAAAAGATGGAGGTGGATCCATCCAATCCGCAGTATATTGAAACCGTATGGGGGGCTGGCTACCGCTTTTCGGTCTAAACAATTTAGAATTTGTTAATAAAAGTTTTCGAAACGCTTAATCCCTGCTTTCTTGGGAGTTTAGGACTCTCTTCTATCATGGAGATATGACGATCCACGTTCATACTCATCGAAATAGGGAGGGTTTACAAATGAAAACATATTCTAATAAACTGGCGGCCATGATGGTGGCGGCTGCCCTGGGAACGACCGCTTCGCTTCCGTTTCATGTTCTGCAGGCTGAGGCTGCGGAGGTCCCACTGGCTGCACAAGATATAGAGCAAGCCACTCAAGAGCTGTCCCAGCTTCGCGTGATGCAGGGATACCAGGATGGCACGATGGGGATAACCAGTCCTATCACGCGGGCAGAGCTGGCGAAAATGCTTGTTCTTGCATTTGGACTTGAAGGCAAAGGGGATGCAAAGACAAGCTTTACGGATGTGAATCCAAACGCGTGGTATGAACGGTACGCGGCTGAGCTGGTAGCGCAGGATATCATGCAGGCACCGGAAGGACGTTTTGATCCACGGGGAATGGTTACCCACGCTGAGCTTGTACAAATGGTGTCCAAGGCTCTGAAACGAGACGCGAAGTCCGTGGATGATTGGGCGAAACGTTTTTACTCCGAGGAAGGCCATACGACTCGCGGTCAAGCGGCCTACTTGATAAGCGTTGCCCATGAGGCAATTCCGTCGGAAAAAGCTAAAATCACGAGTATTCGTGCATTGAATGCCATAACCCTGATCGTCACCTTCGATGCTCCCTTGACGGCAGAGAATGAGGCGTTTGCCAAAGCCAAAGAAGATTTTAAATTTAACGACGGGCTGGAACTCACCAACATGCCGCGCTTGAAGACAGGCTCGATTTCCACTTACATCGTCCCAACCTCAGTTCAAAAACCAGGTACATCGTATACGCTTACCTATAAAGGGAAAACAGCAGGCACATTTGCAGGCAATAGCGCGAAGTTGGACATGACAGAGGCTAGACAAGTCGCTCAGGATACGTTTGAGTTGGAGGCACTTAAAGAGAATGGCGTCGTTGACTACGGCTACGTTATTTCCGCCTATAGCGGAGGTCGCGGAGCCAATGCATTCGTGCTGGATGAGAACAACAGCGCCGATGGAATAGTCTATCAGATCATATCCTCTGGCCAAGCCAGGGAAGTCACGATTACGCCTGCAGGCGGACAACCTATCGTGGCCAAATACGTACCTTTTACCCAGTCCACGGATGGCAAACAAGAACCGAAATTCCGTTTGCCGGAAGGCCAGACGCTGACGCCGGGTGTTACTTATACCGTTACCTCGGATTGGGCACAGATGGCCAACCCGACATTCGTAGCAGGAGCGTTTGCTCCGCTGGAAATCATCGGAGCCGAGGCAATCAGCGACAGCTCCATTGCCATTACCCTGTCCGAGGATCCTGGGGACGAGCTCTTCTCCGGCCGGAGCGTTGAATTGACTGGAGCAGACGGCAACAAGCACATAGCAACCTACAAATATTCAAGCCGCAAGGGAGCCGTAGGCGTGTTTGATCTGACACAGGAGAGTAAACTGAAGTCGGGAACGACGTATACCATCAAACCGGTAGGCGAGTGGGCAGGAGAAACCGATGCGGCCCTGACTTTAAATTAATATTTTACAGCATGGACATGGCTGTACATGATCGAGAGGACGAGCGTAAAGCTTGTCCTCTTTGTATTTTTTTTTGCGGACTATGATCAAAATATTCAAAAGCATGGTTATTTTCCGTTATTGTCATAAAGCATCATGATCCTTAACAATCGGATATTTACCAAGCTCACCGATTACCCTAATATGGAGTTACTTTCTGTCATTTAGCTGCATGCACGTATCGAGGCGGAAAAATGTACCTTTCTATACGCAGAAGTACCTACCCATGCGCCGCCAACATCCATTATGATCAGATTTATTAGCTGGCGGGAGAATTTGAGTCGATGTTTTTTGAAAACGCTATCACACAAGGGGGGATATTTATTCTTAAGCATTCGAAGGTATTTCGCAGCTTTCTCATCTCCTATATTGCCATTCTGCTCATTCCCACTATCGGAGGATACATATCCTACTTAACCTCCATCTCCGTAACGCAATCCGTTTCGATTGAGAATAGCATGATTCAGCTCGAGAAAAGCCAGGAGCTGCTGGAACACCGGATGGCGGAAGTGGAAGGGATGACGCGGCAGCTGGCGATCAATCCAGACCTTAACGTGCTGCTCAACGATCATCTTGCCCAAAGGGATGTTTACGGCATATGGAGAACGATGCGCAATGTGCTGACCTTCGGTCAAACCAACGATTTTCTTCAGCATTACTACATCTATTTGGCGAATTACGACTTGATTATAACGTCGGGCTCCTCTTATCGGCCGGAGCATTATTACGAGTTTTTTCATTATGACGGTCTCACGTTTGAGGAATGGAAACAACAGATTCTGGAGAAAGCCCATCGCAGTGAAATCAAACCGCTTTCTTCTTTCTCGGATAGGAACAACGAAACTTCGGTCATCACGTACATGCAGTCGCTCCCGTTGGACAGCTTCAACGATTCGTCCCCGGCCAATGTCGTGGTCGTGATTGATGAACAGACGATTGCCGGGTTGTTCTCGGGGTTAACCGACAATTACGGCGGCTGGGTCCATATCCACGACGGGAAAGGGAATACGCTTGCCCTTCAAGGAAACATGGAATCCGATGTGAGCCAAATCATAAACGATCCGGCATTCGATCAGAGCAAAGCCAGCCAGTTCTACAAGAATGACCTTGTGATCACCACACGCTCGGATAAGAGCGGCTGGGTCTATCAGGCCGGCATCCCCCGCAGCGCCTTAATGGAGAATGCCGATCAAATTAAACAAGCGTCCTGGTTCATTACCGGGGGCGCCATGATCGTGGGGCTGCTGTTCGGGTTGTATTGGGCTCATCGGAACAGCGTGCCGATCCATCGCATGATTAGCATCATGAAAGAGCAGTTCGGCAGGGATGAGCTGACGGAGCGGAATGAATTCGACTTTTTGAGCGGGAATATTGCCAATATGATCAGCAAAAACAAACAACTGGAAAACGAGCTGACGCGTCAGCTTCCGTTTGTCCGGGATGCTTTCCTGAGACGGCTGACTGCCGGCGAGTTTCAATCGAGGGACGAAATTGCTTCCGCTGCCCAGCAGGCTGATATTGCCTTGCATAACGGAAAAGGCTATGTCGGCATCCTGCAGATCAAAGGATATGCCGGCATGGATAGCGTGGAGATCCTTAATGAGCTTAACGCCGCCCGGCTTCTCATGAAGCAGGCCTTTTCCGAAATCGCCGGGTCGCTGCCCATGACGGATCTGGGCTCGGACAAAATGGTGGTTTTGTTCTTTACCGACGAAGAAAGAGAGCCTGGGCCGGATGAAGAGCTTCGAATTACGAGGTTGATCGAAACGCTGACGAATCAGGTTCTGCATGAATATAAAATGTTCCTCCAAGCCGGTTTTGGCGATCCGTTCGACTCGGTCTCAGAGGCGGGGCAGTCCTTTGACCAGGCCAAGCAAGCCCTAGAATATGCCGTCTACTTGAATCAAAAAGAGACGATGTGGTACCGCGAAGCCAGAATCGTCAACACAACATATTACTACCCACTGGACACCGAGCAGCGCTTGATCAGCACGGTACGGGCAGGAGAGCTGGAAGAAGCCGAGAAGATCGTCAATCTGATCATGGATCATAATCTCCAACAGCGCGAGTTATCGGTCGAGATGAAGCATCAGCTGGTAGGTGAAATCAAAGGAACGTTCCTTAAATTAATGGATCAGAAAATTTTTGCGGAGTCGGAATGGTTTGAAAGCATAAAAAAGCGCATCATCGATATCGGGTTAACCGGGCCGCTGGAATCCATTCATAACGAAATCCATGCGATCATGGGAGAGCTGTGCAGATATATTGCCAATAAAAAGAAGGACTCCCATGCCAAACTGATCAAGCAGATTTATGAATATACGGAAGCGACGTACGCACATCCGGATCTCACCTTATACCGCGTGGCCGAGCACGTGGAACGGCCGGAGAAATACATCTCCCAATTGTTTAAGGAAGTAACCGGGGTCAATTATTCCGATCATCTGATCAAGGTGCGGATGGATCGGGCGGCCATACTGCTTGCGGAGACCAACCTCACGGTCGATGAAATAGCGGCTCAGGTGGGCTACAACAGCTCCCATTCGTTTCGCAGGGCATTCAAGCGTCTCATCGGCATATCACCGAGCGCTTACCGTCAGTCTCACGAGGTCGTGTAGTATAGGTTGATCCTGACAAGCCGCATTGTCACTTAGGACGATGCGGCTGTTTGGGCTAAAGAAACGCGAATACGCGGGATTTGGCCCCTGACGAGACAGGATGCCCTGCGGAAAAGCGGTTATTTGTACGCCAAACAACCGAAGTGTACCTGTTCAAGGACCGGAATTCTCCCCTATGATCGACACATAAAGAAAACGCTGTCATTTCAATGCCGACACATCCGTTGTCATTACATTAGGGGGGATTATTCTGGAGAAGCCATTGGTAATCGAGCCGGAGCCTGTTATCCATACCGGCACCAGCACAGGCTATTGGCATGTTGCACGAAAGAGTTTGAGGAAGCATTGGCAGATGTACCTGCTCGTGATTCCGCCGCTGCTGTTTTTCCTGATCTTTAAGTACTATCCGATGCTGAATGCCGTTCTTGCCTTCAAGGACTACAACGTCATCAAGGGAATATGGGGCAGTCCCTGGGTAGGCTTCAAGCACTTCGAACTGTTCTTCGAGAATCCGTTATTCTGGACGCTCGTCAAAAACACGATTATTCTCAGCGGTTATCTCATCTTAGCCGGATTTCCGATTCCGATCGTGCTGGCGTTAATGATCAACGAGATCCGGGGCGGTCGATTCAAAAAGTTCGTCCAGCTGGTGTCCTTTGCGCCGTATTTTATTTCCACGGTGGTCATGGTGTCGATCATCATGCTGTTTCTGTCTCCGCGGTTGGGCTTTGCCAACGTGGCTTTGAATTTTTTCGGACTGGAGTCCGTGAACTTTCTCGGCGATCCGGGGATGTTTCGTTCCATCTACGTATGGTCCGATATTTGGCAGACGGCAGGTTATAGCGCGGTGATCTATTTGGCGGCATTGGCCGGCATTGACCCGACCCTGTATGAAGCGGCAAAGGTGGACGGCGCCTCGCGCTTCCAAAAGATTCGCCATGTGGATCTGCCGGGCATTGTGCCGACCATCGTCATCATTTTGATTCTGAATGTCGGCAACGTGATGGCACTCGGATTCGAGAAGGTCTATCTGCTGCAAAATCCGCTGAATCAGGTGAACTCGGAGATCATTGCAACCTATGTCTATCGGATCGGACTACTGAATGCGAACTACAGCTTTGCAACCGCGGTCGGCCTGTTCAATTCCGTGATCAACCTTATTCTGCTGCTGACCGTGAACGGATTGGCTAAACGAATAACTAATAACAGCATTTGGTAAGGAAGGAGCTAGGGCATGGCAGTTCAACAAACAGGTACGAGAAAAATCAAGGAGTCCGCTGGCGACCGCATCTTCCTGACAACGGTATACATCGTTCTCTTTCTGGTCGTTATTGCGGTTTTGTATCCGCTGATTTACATCATCAGCAGCTCCATCAGCAGCCCGGCGGCCGTTACTTCGGGCAGGGTATGGTTGTGGCCGGTCGATATTTCGTTCGAAGGCTTTCGGGTCCTCTTTAAAACGCCCGAGATTATGACCGGATACGCCAATTCCATTTTCTACACGACGGCCGGCACGATCATCAGTGTCTTGTTGACCATTATGATTGCTTACCCGCTGTCTCGCAGGTCATTTTTCGGACGTAACGCGTTGATGATGATCATTACATTTACGATGATATTCAGCGGAGGACTGATTCCAACCTACATGGTCGTGCGGGAGCTTCATCTGATCGATACCCGCTGGGCGCTGCTCATTCCCAATGCCATTTGGGTGTGGCAGGTGATTATCGCCCGATCTTTTTTTCAGTCTTCCATTCCGGACGAATTGCAGGAGGCCAGCGAGATGGACGGCTGCAGCGATATACGTTTTATCTGGAGCATCGTCCTGCCGCTGTCGAAGCCGATTATGGCCGTGCTTGTGCTCATGTATGCGGTTGGCCAGTGGAATGCGTACTTCGATGCGTTGATCTACTTGAAAAGCGCTGACCTGTTCCCGCTTCAGTTGATTCTTCGAAGCATCATCATCCAGAATAACAGTTCGGGAACGATGGATGCTTTAGCCATGGTCGAGAGGCAGCAGCTGGCCGAGCTTCTGAAATATGCGCTGATCGTGGTTGCCACCCTGCCTGTGCTGGTCATATATCCGTTTGTTCAGCGCTATTTTGTGCAGGGGATGCTCGTGGGTTCTGTGAAGGGCTGATCGCTTTCGAGGGGACGGCTGAATTCCGCAAAGCGATTTGATCTTATGATGGAAGGGAGGTGATGCTCTCATTACGTGCGAAGCTAGACGTTTACGTGTTCACTTTAATGAAAAAGGGAGCGATCCAATTTGAAAAGAGGCCTACTAAGTTTGTTTATGCTGCTATTGGCGAGCAGCATCGTGATGTCAGGCTGCTCGGGCAAAAATACAGAAAGCCCGAGCAGCCCGCAGGGCGGAAGCTCATCCGGCAGCACGGACAGCTCGAAACCCGTGGAAATCAGCGTTTTTGCCGTACAGGAATCAGGCATCGATATTCCGGCCAACAAATTCACCAAGCATATGGAGGAACAGTTCAACATCAAATTCAAATGGCAGATCAATCCCTCCGACGGCGCCAAGGAGAAACGTCAGATCTCTCTGGCCAGCGGCGATTATCCGGATGCTTACCTGTTGACGCATTATATCGATGAATTCTCCCAAGCCGATGTGCTCAAATACGGACAACAGGGAGTGCTCATTCCCCTGAACGATCTAATTGAACAGCATGGACCGAACATTAAAGCGGCCATGGAAGCTACGCCGGAAATGAAGGCGCTTGTTACGGCCCCGGATGGGAATATCTATGGGCTAGGCGCATACACGGAATGTTTTCACTGCTCCTATCCCAACAAAATGTGGATCAATACCGAATGGCTGAAGAAGCTGAATCTCGAGGAACCGACAACGACGGAGGAATTCAGAAGCATGCTGCAGGCATTCAAAACGCAGGACCCGAACGGCAACGGGAAAGCGGATGAGGTGCCCCTCAGCGGTTCAACGGAGGATTTCGGCGTACGGATCATCCCTTATTTGATGAACAGCTTCGTTTACGACGATGACCGGAACTACTTGACGATGAATGGCGGCAAGGTCGAGTCCGCGGCGATCACGCCGGAATGGAAGGAAGGGCTCGCCTATATCAAATCGTTGTATGACGAGGGATTGATCGATCCGGGCGCATTCACCCAAAATGCGGAGGCGTTCAAGAAAATCGGCGAGAACGCGGATGCGGAAATTCTCGGCGCCGGTGCCGGCATGCATCCGGCCATCTTCGTAAACATCGATCCGGGCAACACCCGCTCGGCGCATTACAATCCGCTTCCGCCGTTAAGCGGGCCGAACGGAATTTCATACGCAACCCATGATGCGGGGGGCGTATCACCAGGCGCAAAATTCGTGATCACGAACAAAGCCAGTGAAGAAGCCCGCATTGCATTGATCAAGATGGTGGACTACATGTTTACGCCGGAAGGCCAAACCAATGCCGCAACCGGCATGAAAGGGATCGATTGGACGGATCCCGAGCCCGGCGATCAAGCGCTCGGCGAGGGCGTGACCCCGATGGTCAAGACCATTCCGATGAAGGAAGGCGAAGCACCGCACAATGCGGGTTGGAGCGGAATGGGCCATTTCTATATGCCGAAGGAGTACCGCGATACTTGGGTGCAGGGAACCGACATTTATGCATCCGATGGCTATGAGCGCAGATTGTACAATGCATCGCTGCTGTATCAAGGACATGAGCCGAAGGAAATCTTTCCGATCTGGTCGATCTGGATCGATCCGAGCGTCATCGACGAAGCCAGCATGCTTCAAACGAACCTTAAGAACTATATTGAGCAGAACCAGCTGCAATTTATTACCGGCAATAAGGATCTGAACAAGGATTGGGACGCTTACGTCAAGGGATTGCAGGATCTGAAACTGGATCGTTATCTTGAAATTCTGCAGACGGCTTACGATCAATCCGCCAAATAATAGAAGGGCAACTCGCAGCTGCGGCTGACTATGGAGCCATACGAATATCCATATGCGGGTGCCGGTCTAAAGAGATCGGCCACTCCGCATTTTCTCTGTTTTACGGGTGACTAGTGAAAAGAAATAGGCATTATACGAGGGGAGGTTATCATATGTCCCATTATAACAAAGGTACGGATCGTGCCGCGTTCATCGTTCATCGCCGAGGGCTGCCTAATGTGAAGGCCAAGCTTGCAGGGGAAGCCCCGGTTACGGTTGCCTTTTTGGGCGGATCCATTACGGAGGGAGCCGGTGCCTCAGCGGCGGATAAGATCAGCTGGCGCGCCTTAACGGCTCATTATTTAAGAGACCGCTTCGGAAAATCGCGGATTCGCTCCATTAACGCAGGGGTCGGGGGGACGGATTCGACGCTCGGAGCTCACCGCCTTCGCGAGCATGTGCTGCGCGTTGAGAACATTGATTTGCTATTCGTGGAATTCAGCGTAAATGACGGCAGCAATCGGGAGGAATCCATCAGAGGGATGGAGGGAATTGTCCGCCAATGCCGGCGTCTGTCCCCCCGCACCGATATATGCTTTATTTATACCGGGGCGGATCGAAATCTGACCTGTATCCGGCCGTATCCCATTGCCGTTCACGAAGAAGTGGCCGAGTATTACGGCATCCCTTCTGTCGATTTTGCTGCCGGGATCTATCGCATGCTGCAGAATGGTGAGGCCGTGTGGGCATCGCTTGCACCTGATGGGTATCATCCGAATGATGACGGGCATGAGATCTACGCCGGTTTTTTGCGAAGAGGTTTGAATGAGCTGCTGTCGACCGAGGTTGATTCTTTGATGCTCGATCACTGCGAATCTTTGCCCGAAGAACCGCTGATGACGGGGAATTACGAATATGCCGACATGCTCTCCTATGAGCTTGCCGATTATACCGGGGATTATCATATCGGGAAGCTGCCGCAAGGTTCAAAGCTCATGAATTGGCGTTATGCGACAGAGCATAGGTACTCTGATCATCCAAACGCTTCGTTTACGTTTACTGTGGAAGGACAAAGCGGCGGACTGCTGCTGCTATGCGGACCCGACACCGGAATCTTTGAGTACTCGATCAACGGACAGTCCTTCGTACGGGTCAATCCCTTCGACGAGTGGTGCTTGAACGCCTATCGGCCAGTCAGCGTACACTTTCCGAGACATCATCTGCGCGGGCCGATCTCGATCATGGTTCGAAACACTGGACTCAAGGATAAGCGAAGCCAGGGTACGGGCATGCGCGTGCTGAAGCTGCTTGCGAATTAGGCGGACTCCTGCGATTGTTATACCAAGCTTGAAAAGAGCTGCTATTCGTGATGGAGGTGTTGTTATTGCATTTTCCTGGTAATCAAGATAAAACAACTCCGATCGTCCTTTCGTTACGGGATTACGAGGACCCCAATAACCCGGATGTGCAATCTGCGATGAAATGCGCGATTGAAGCCGTCAGAGCAATGGAGGGCGCGGTCATTCTGGACGTACCGCCGGGGTGCTATCATTTTTATCCTCAATCCGCCGTTCGGGAAGCGTACCATATATCGAATACCACCAGCGAGGAAGAGAATCCGGATGTGACCAAAACGATCGGGATATGGCTTAAGGATCTTCACCATATGACACTCGAAGGGAACGGCGCCTTGTTTATTTTTCACGGGAAGCAGACGATGCTTGTGCTTGATGGCTGTACGGATATTGAAATCCGCAATCTGCACTGGGATTACGCCGCGCCGACCGTGACCGAAATGACGGTGGATAGATGCGGTGATGCTTACCTTGAGACGACCGTTCACCCGGATTCTTGCTATGATTGCGTAGACGGTAAATTCGAATGGGTTGGGGAAGGCTGGCGTTTTCGTGAAGGGCCGATGCAGTTATGCAGTGCAGATTTGAGTGCTACCTGGCGCGTGGATAATTGGCTGGAACGGGTGTTACATACAGAGGAGATATCTCCTCGTCGGCTTCGGTTTCATTTTGGAAACCATGCTTCCCCGCATCTGGCTCCCGGTACGATCGTGCAAATGCGCGACGGCATTCGGGACCAGGTTGGCATGTTGATCACCGGAAGCTCCCGGGTGACGCTAAGCAACGTGGGCATACATTTCATGCATGGATTGGGCGTAGTTGGACAGTTCAGCGAAAATCTGATCTTTGAACGTTTGGATCTGACGCCGCGTCCGGAGACCGGCCGCACGGTGGCGGGGTTTGCCGATTTCATCCATCTGTCGGGCTGCAGGGGGAAGGTCTCGATCCGGAATAGCCGGTTTGCAGGGGCGCATGATGATGCAATCAATGTTCACGGCACCTACCTTCGGATCGTTGATCGACCGGCCACCAATCAATTGCTTGTAAGGTTTATGCATCCGCAGACCTACGGATTTTTGGCCTTTCTGCCAGGTGATGAGGTCGCATTCGTGGATGCGGATACGCTGAACACCTACGCTTTCGGACGTGTGGCTGCTGTCGGTATGAAGTCGCCACGCGAAATGCTGCTTACGTTGGAGAAGGCGGTTCCTGCGGTCGTCGGAGTGCGGGACGTGCTTGAAAATGTGACTTGGACGCCGGAGGTCGATATTGTCGGCAATGCGTTCGTCCGAATTCCCACGCGGGGCATTCTAACCACGACACCGCGGCGGATCATGATCCGGGATAATACCTTTATGAATATGCAGATGAGCGCGATCCTGGTCGCAGCGGACGCCTCATCCTGGTACGAATCCGGCGCTGTAACGGATATGAACATTTTGGATAACCGGTTTGTGAATTGCGGCGGCCCCGGGCATTCCGTGATTCGGATTGCGCCTGAGAATAAACATCACCATGCATCGGTTCATCGCAATGTCCGGATTACAGGCAACCGCTTTGAAACGACCGGAGAAGATTGGTTAATGGCAAGAAGCACGGAGGGACTGATATTTAAAAATAACGTGATTCGGATGCAGGAGAAATACGACCGTGAAGGGAATGTCCCTTTGGAAGAACGCGTCAAGCTGGAAGCCTGCATTGGAGCGGATATTTTGTGTAACGACTTGGAGTATGACGATTTGAATTAAAGGAGGGATAGCGAGTGGGAGAAAATATGAAATTGCAGTATGTTAAGCCGGCGTCAGTCTGGACCGAAGCGCTGCCGATCGGCAACGGACGTCTTGGAGCTATGATTTACGGCTGCGTGGAACGTGAAACGATTAGCTTGAACGAGGATACGCTTTGGTCCGGTTATCCCAGGGATTGGAACAACCCGTCAGCCGGGGATGCGCTGCCGGCGATCCGGGAGCTGATACGCCAGGGGCGTTATTCGGAGGCTGACCAGCTAGGGCGCAAGATGATGGGGCCCTATACGGAATCTTACCTCCCGTTTGGAGACCTATGCCTCAGGTTTGATCATGGAGGCGTGTTTCATTCTTACCGAAGAACGCTGGATATCGCTAAAGCCGTTCAACGAACGGAATACCTTATCGGAGAGGTGTCCTACACGAGAGAATGCTTCGCATCCAGCCCGGATCAGATGATTGCATTGCGGTTAACCTCAAGCACCCCTGGCGCGCTGAACTTCCATGCACATCTGGAAAGTCCGCTGCGCTATACCGTAAAGACCGAAGAAAATATGTACTCCATGTCGGGATTTGCACCGGAACGCGTCGAGCCCAGCTACGTGTCGTCTGATCGTCCTATACGTTACGGCGATCCTGAACATACCGCCGCCATGGCTTTCGAAGGTCGGCTGGCAGTGGCTGAAACCGATGGCCGCGTTACAGTGGACGCCGCTGGCATCCATGTACTGGATGCCAGCGAAGCCGTCATCTACTTTACTGCGGCAACCAGCTTCAACGGATTCGATCAAATTCCCGGTCACCGCGATGGCGGAGACCATCCGTCGGCTGCAGCCGCTGCTAAAGCTGCGGCTTGTATGGTAGGTGTAAGAAGCCACACTTGGACAGAGCTGCGCGAGCGGCACATCAACGATTATCGCAGCCTATATGATCGCGTAAGCCTCCGATTAGGCGAGTCACTAGCTTCCGGTGATATGGACACGGAGAGGAGAATCGAGCAATTCGGTGCCCGGGATCCAGGCCTGGTCGAGCTGTTGTTCCACTATGGCCGCTATCTCCTGATCTCAAGCTCCAGACCCGGAACGCAAGCCGCCAATCTCCAGGGAATATGGAATGCATCAACCCGGCCGCCGTGGAGCAGCAATTGGACCTTGAACATCAATGCGGAAATGAACTATTGGCCCGCGGAGATATGCAATTTGGCAGAATGCCATCAACCTCTGCTGGAGCTCATCAGAAGTTTGTCGGTGAACGGATCGGACACCGCCGCCGTTCATTACGGTACTCGAGGCTGGACCGTTCATCACAATACGGATATTTGGGCCCATACCGCTCCGGTCGGCAATTACGGGGACGGGGATCCTTCATGGGCGCTTTGGCCGATGGGGGGAATCTGGCTGACGCAACACTTATGGGAGCATTACGCATTTAGTGGTGATGAAGCCTATTTGCGCGCAGTTGCTTATCCTATCATGAAGGAAGCTTCCTTATTTGCTTTGGACTGGCTTATAGAAAATAACGAAGGTCATCTCGTGACATCTCCGTCGACCTCACCGGAGCATAAATTCCGCACGTCGGATGGGACAGCTGCGATCAGCGAAGGGGCGACCATGGATATTTCCCTCATTTGGGAGCTGTTCACCAATTGCATCGAGGCGGCCAACATTCTCGGCGCGGATGAGGATTTCCGAGAGGAATTGATTAACAAACGAGAACGATTGCTGCCACTGCAGGTCGGTCGATACGGTCAGCTGCAGGAATGGTCCCATGACTTCGAGGATGAGGACGTATTTCATCGGCATACGTCCCACCTGGTCGGGGTTTATCCTGGACGACAGCTATCTGCGGAAGAAAGCCCTGATCTGTTTGCAGCAGCCCGAACTTCCTTGGAGCGTCGCGGGGATGAAAGCACGGGTTGGAGCCTGGGCTGGCGAGTTGCGCTATGGAGCCGATTCGGGGACGGCAACCGAGCGCTGCAACTGTTAAATCATATGCTGAGATTAGTGAAGGACGGCGAATCGGAGCGTTATGAGCACGGAGGCGTATATGCAAGTTTATTAGGAGCGCATCCACCTTTTCAGATCGACGGCAATTTCGCGGCTACAGCGGGAATTGCGGAAATGCTGCTGCAGTCGCATCGCTCCGAACTCATGCTGCTGCCGGCACTGCCGGATGCATGGCCGGAAGGCGAGGTACGTGGACTGCGGGCAAGAGGTGGCTATGAAGTCAACATTCGCTGGAAGGATGGAAAACTGACGGAGGCAGAGATCATGTCCCGGTGTGGCAATATGTGCAGCGTAGACGCAGGTCATGGAGATTTGATTGCGGTTTACCAAGGCGAAGCCCGGGTTCCCGTACAGCTCTCCGGTAAAGATGTGCATTCATTTGCAGCAGAACAGGGGATAACCTATAGGCTGGTGAGGGAATCGGCTGGGGAATCTAAGACTTGATCGGCATAATGCATACCTTTTCGATTGTGTCCGTACAATTCGAAGTTGAAAAAAAGACTCCTTCAAGGAGTCTTTTTTACGTGGAATCAGAAGAAAATTCCAATTAATTTGTTAGTTTTGTAGTCGAAACGTCTAAGAAGTGGGTATTAATTGTTAAACGGTTGACAACCTGTATATACATGTATATGATTTTCCTATGTGCAACCTGTATATACAAGATGACGAGGAGGACCCAGTCACATGCAAAACTCAGGAATCCAGTCTCCCGATTGGTGGAGAACATCGACGGTTTATCAAGTATATCCGAAGAGCTTCAACGACACGACCGGCCAAGGCACCGGCGATATACGCGGGCTCATGGAGAAGCTTGATTATATAAAAGGACTTGGCATCGACATTGTGTGGCTCCAGCCGGTGTATGTTTCTCCGCAAAATGATAACGGTTACGACGTTGCGGATTATTGCAGCATAGATCCTGTATATGGGACGATGGACGATTTCGACGAGCTTGTTGCCGAGTTGAAAAAAAGAGGCATGCATCTGATGATCGACATGGTCGTGAATCATTCTTCGACCGAGCATCGGTGGTTTAAGGATGCAATTTCTTCTCGCAACAGCCCATATCGAGACTATTACATCTGGCGGGATCCCGCAGAAGACGGCGGCCCGCCGAATAATTGGCAATCCAAGTTTGGAGGACCGGCTTGGCAGTATGATGAGGGGACAGGGCAATATTACCTGACATTGTTTGACAAAACGCAGGCAGACCTCAATTGGGAGAACGAGAAGGTCCGTGCGGAGGTTGTGGATATCCTCACCTTTTGGGCGGACAAGGGCGTAAGCGGATTCCGGATGGATGTCATCAATCTAATATCGAAAGATCCCGCTTATCCCAATGATGACGGTTCCGTAGCGCCCGGTGACGGACGCAGGTTTTATACGGACGGCCCCCGAGTGCACGAATACATCAAGGAATTGAACAAAAAAGTGTTCAAGCCTTACAATCTTGTCACGGTGGGCGAGATGTCCTCCACAACCTTGGAGCATTGCGTTCGTTACTCGAACCCAAAGGAGAATGAATTCTCCATGACGTTCAACTTCCACCACTTGAAGGTAGACTATCCCAACGGGCAAAAATGGGAGCTTAAGCCGTATGATTTCGAGGAGTTGAAAAGCGTGCTCTCCGATTGGCAAATCGGCATGCAGAAGGGGGGCGGCTGGAATGCCCTGTTCTGGAACAACCATGATCAGCCACGCGCACTGACCCGGTTCACCAATGATGGTGAATACCGTACGGAAAGTGCAAAGATGCTGGCCACGACACTTCACGGGTTACAAGGCACGCCATATGTGTATCAAGGCGAAGAGATCGGCATGCCTGATCCGAAATGGAATGATATATCCGAGTTTCGGGATGTTGAATCCTTAAACATGTACACCATTCTCCAGGAGCAGGGTAAAACGCCGGAGGAGGCTGCCCACATCGTCAAGGTACGCTCACGTGATAATTCCAGATTGCCTATGCCGTGGAATGACGGCGATCAAGCCGGCTTTACAACGGGGACGCCTTGGATCAAGATCGATGAGCGGTATCCGATCATCAATGCGCAATCCGAGGTGGAAAATCCGCAATCAATATATCATCATTACCGGAAGCTGATAGAAATGCGAAAGAACATTCCGGTGATTACGGACGGTGAATATGTTCGTCTGGATGAAGGCCATCCCGAAATTTATGCCTATGCCAGAACAAACAAGGAGCAGACGCTTGTTGTCATTTCCAATTTCAGCGACCGAGATGTATCGTTCGAGCTGCCCGAGAAGATGAAAGACAATCTGACCGAAAGCCGATCGGTTCAACTGGTAATTGGCAACACAACGGAAGAACCCAAGCTCATGCCAACAGTTGCACTTCGACCGTATGCTTCCTATATGTGGCTTATTCACAATAACTAAATTCATAAATGTCAGGAGCGTAGAGCTATGGCCATTGATCGTAAAAACGTGGAGCGCATTGTCGAGGCAGTCGGCGGAAAAGACAATATCGAAGCCGCTACGCATTGCGTAACCCGATTAAGATTTGCCTTGGTGGACGACAGCAAGGTGGATTCCCGGGCACTTGATGAGAACGACCTGGTGAAAGGGCAGTTCTCTTCTCAGGGTCAGTTCCAGGTCGTGATCGGACCCGGACTTGTAGACCAGGTATACAATGAAATGATGGAGATTACCGGCGGTGCCAGAGTATCGAAGGACGAAGTGAAGAACATTGCAAGCAAGAAGCAAAATCCGCTGCAGCGAGCAATCAAAACGCTTGCGGATATTTTCATACCGATTCTGCCGGCAATCGTCATGGCAGGTTTATTGTTAGGGATTAACAATCTGCTTACGGGACCGGGCATATTCTATGAAGGACAATCGTTAATTCAGGTCCATCCCGAGTGGGCGGACGTAGCCTCGATCATCAATCTGATTGCCAGCACCGCCTTTACTTTTCTACCTGTCCTGATCGGCTGGTCGGCGGTACGCCAGTTCGGAGGCAGTCCGCTGCTTGGAATCGTGCTGGGCTTGATCCTGGTAAATCCGGATCTGCTCAGCGCTTATCAATATGCCGATGCCAAGCTGGAGGGCACGGTTCCGATCTGGAACCTGTTCGGCTTTGAAGTGGAGAAAATCGGTTATCAAGGCCAGGTGCTGCCTGTGCTCGTCTCCGCTTATATTTTGGCCAAAATCGAGAAGCTCCTGAACAAACGCGTCCATGACTCCATTAAGCTGCTTGTCGTGGCGCCCGTTGCCCTGTTGGTGACCGGATTCCTTGCGTTCGTTCTGGTGGGGCCGATCACGTTTGCCATCGGCAACGTCCTCACTTCAGGTCTTGTCAGCATATTTGATTCCTTTGCCGCTCTCGGCGGACTGATCTACGGCGGACTGTATGCACTCCTTGTTATTACGGGGATGCATCATACCTTCCTTGCGGTGGACATTCAGCTCATCGGCAGTGAAGGCGGAACGTTCTTGTGGCCGATGCTGGCATTGTCTAATATTGCTCAAGGCGCCGCAGCGCTGGCCATGATGTTCATTATGAAGGAACAGAAGGCCAAAGGGCTTGCCGTTACATCTTCCATCTCCGCCTTCTTGGGGGTAACGGAGCCTGCCATCTTCGGGGTCAATGTTCGTCATAAATATCCGTTTATCTTCGGTATGATCGGATCCGGGATTGCCGGGGTGCTGCTGGCCATGAACAACGTTCTGGCTTCGTCGATCGGCGTGGGCGGAATCCCGGGATTCCTGTCGATCTTCCCTAACCAGTGGGGCGTCTTCTTCATTGGCATGGCGATTGTACTGGTCATTCCGTTCACAGGCACATTGTTGTTCGGGCGTTACCAGTTGTCCAAGCAGCTTCGACGTCCTGTGAAAGAGAATGCGGCCGACACCGTCACTAGAGATCAAGCGGTAATGGCTGAAACGAACGACAACCGTCAATCAGCGTCATCGTTAACGGAGCATAACCCAACGACGGAAGCTCCCCAAAAGGCTGCAGTCGATATCATGGCGCCAATTAAAGGGACTGTGGTTTCTTTGTCTGAGGTACCGGATCCTGCCTTTGCGGACAAACAGATGGGCCAGGGCATCGCCATCATCCCGTCCGAAGGGAAAGTGTATGCTCCGTTTGACGGACAAGTCGCGCATCTGATCAAGAAAAGTAAACATGCGATTATTTTAACCGATACAAACGGAGTACAGGTTCTCATTCATGTGGGTATTAACACCGTCTCTTTAAAAGGTGAGGGATTTACCGCGCATGTGGAAACTGGGGCCGAAGTAACCCAAGGACAGCTTCTGCTTGAATTTGATATCGAACGTATTGAACAAGCCGGATTGCCCGTCATTACGCCGATTATTATACCAGATGGACAAGACATTCAAGAGGTTCACGAGTTTGAAGGTGAAGCGATCCCGGGGGAAACCCGAGTACTGCAAGTGTCTCTTGGTAATGGAATCTGACGCTTCCTCTGTTACATGTAATCGTCGCTGGAACATGGTACAATAGCTGATGGTGATAATGGGATGACAAACAACATTTATTGGACGCTATACAAAGATTATGCCGATCAGATTGAAACCGGCGCTCTCCAACCCGGGAGCAAGCTTCCTTCGGAAAACGAGCTTGCGGCAACCTATCAAATTACAAGGGAAACGGTGCGCAAGGGACTTAATCTGCTGGCTCAAAATGGTTACATCCATAAAGTAAAAGGTAAAGGTTCCTTTGTGCTGGATACAGGAAGAATGAACTTCCCGGTAACGGGGCTCGTCAGTTATAAAGAGCTTGCCAAACGGTTAGGAAGAAAGAGCCGAACGCTTGTTTACGCAACAGAACGCGTCCCTGCAGGGGAGAGCATTGCGAAGGAGCTGCATACCCGTCCGGACCAGCTCGTATGGAAGGTGATCCGTGCCAGGGAAATCGAAGGGGAGCGTATCATTCTCGATATCGATTACTTGCTTGCCGACATCGTTTCTGGGTTAACGAAGGAAATTACCGGCGATTCCATTTATGAATACCTGGAGCATACACTCCATCTAAAAATCAGCTACTCGAAAAAAATAATTTCTGTTGAGCGTGCCACGGCCATGGACCAAGCCTATATGGATATCGGAAATGATACGCATGTTGTCGTCGTCCGGGGATACGTACATTTGGAAGACACCACGCTTTTTCAATATACGGAATCGAGACATCGATTGGATAAGTTTCAATTCGTTGATTTTGCAAGAAGAGAATCCAATCATGAGCTTGGAGATCAATAGAAGCAATTATTTAGCCGCGATTTCATCGCGGCTTTTTTGCTGTCTTTACAGGCTGCCGTGGATGAGGCTAACAGGGGAATAGAGCTGGAGAATCCAAGGAATGAAAGAGGAAAACTCCTCCTCGATGTTGAAGCTATCTAGGAGTAATTGTCCGATAAATCAAGGTAAAGGAGCCGATAGAACATGGACTTGGGACTGACAGGAAAGGTTGTGTTAATCACCGGAGGAAGCAGAGGCATAGGCCTTGAAGCCGCGGTGACGTTTGCGCTCGAAGGTGCCAAGGTTGCTATTTGTGCACGAGACGAGGAGCAGTTAGCCACTGCGGCAGACCATATCCGGCAAGCAGCGGATATCGAAACTCTAACCATAACAGCGGATGTGACGAAACCGGAGGACTGCATGAAAGCGGTAACCGATACCGTGCAGCATTATGGACAGCTCGATATTCTCGTGAACAATGCCGGAACCGCTGCTGCGAAGCCATTTGAGCTGATCGATGACGAACAATGGGCATCCGATCTGGATCTCAAGCTATTTGGTGCGATTCGGTTTGCACGTGCAGCCGTCCCTCCTATGCGGGAGACCGGCGGAGGTGTGATTATTAATGTTACCACATCCTGGGCCAAGACGCCGCCTGCTGCGTCCATGCCCAGCAGCGTCAGCCGAGCGGCGGGGCAGGCCATGACCAAGGCCATGAGTCGCGATCTGGCACCTGACCATATCAGAGTAAACACCGTGTGTATCGGAATGATCCGCAGCGCACAGCTTGAAGAGCGATGGAAACGGGAAGAACCCGAACTGACATGGGAACAGTACGCAAGGGACAAGCGGCACAATATTCCGCTAGGACGTATTGGAAACACGGAAGAAGCGGCAAAAGTCATCGTTTTTTTGGCATCTGATGCAGCCTCCTATGTTACTGGAACTTCCATTAATATTGACGGGGGTTCAGCGCCGGCTTTGTAAGTAGACATGGTAGAATTCAATTTTCCATAAATTATATTATGTAAACTACTTAGAATGAGTGGCAAGAGACCATTTGCCGGTGACGTTATCATCATGATGATGTCGTAATTTTATATATGATTTGTCGCATAGTTGGACTAAAAAAATGAGTGAGATGTGATACCTTATATGTGGATGTCATGGCCGCTAAGTTCTTATCCGGAGACCGAAGAGACGTTGTGGCAGAATTACATACATAAAAGCCCGCCTGCTCTTTAAGACGTCATGGATAGGCAGGACTTTATAATTGATGTTATTAAAAAATAATGAAAAGTGATGGTGATGATTCATGTCAAAAGTTTATCGTATTGGAATTATCGGCTGCGGCGGTATCGCAAACGGGAAGCACCTGCCGAGCTTAAGCAGATTAAACAACGTGGAACTCGTGGCATTCTGTGATATCGTCCTTGACCGGGCGGAAGCGGCTGCTAGCAAGTACGGTATCGAGGAAGCAAAAGTGTACGGCGACTATAAAGAGTTGCTGCAGGATCAAAGCATCGATATCATTCATGTTCTGACGCCTAATGATTCGCATGCCGAGATTTCCATTGCTTCGCTTGAAGCAGGTAAACATGTCATGTGCGAGAAACCGATGGCCAAAACGGCTGCGGATGCCAAGCGGATGATGGAAACCGCGAAGCGCACAGGCAAGAAATTGACGATTGGATACAATAACCGATTCCGTGAAGATAGTCTTTATCTGAAACAAGTATGTGAAGCTGGTGAACTCGGAAATATTTATTTTGCCAAAGCTCATGCTGTAAGAAGAAGAGCTGTTCCGACTTGGGGCGTATTTTTGGATGAGGAAAAACAAGGCGGCGGGCCGCTTATCGATATCGGTACGCATGCTCTCGATTTGACCCTCTGGATGATGGATAATTACAAACCGAAGATTGTTCTCGGTACCACATACCATGAATTGTCCCGCAAGGAGAACGCGGCAAACGCTTGGGGACCATGGGATCCTGAAAAATTCACCGTAGAGGATTCCGCGTTCGGCATGATTGTCATGGAGAATGGCGCGACCATTATGCTGGAATCCAGCTGGGCGCTGAATACGCTGGATATCGATGAAGCCAAATGTACGCTGAGCGGTTCGGAAGGCGGAGCCGACATGAAGAACGGTCTTCGCATCAATGGCGAGAAATTCAGTCGTCTGTACACAAACGAAATCGAATTAAATTCCGGCGGAGTGGCGTTCTATGACGGTAAGAAGGAGCAGGCTCCGGATGTTGAGATGAGAAGATGGATCGAGGCGATCGATCAGGATAAAGATCCTGTCGTTACCCCGGAACAGGCATATGTTGTATCTCGAATTTTGGAAGCTCTATACGAATCCGCAAAACTCGGCAAAGCCATTTACCTGGACTAAGTTTTATATTCATAGGATGATTTAATTATGCAAAAGCCCTGAGAATCAGGGCTTTTTTTATTCGAAACATGCTGAATCTAGCAAACGAGTTATGTATTTCGGTGGAATGAGATATAGATTTACGGGAATAATAAGCTCATGACATAGCGAAGGCAGGGTATATGAAATGATATTTATTTATAATGATTACGGTGGAACGCACACAACCTCACTGGCAGCAGCGTATCATCTAAATAAATTACCCACGAATCGGCAGCTTACAACAGAAGAGATTCTGGCGGTGGACTACTTCAATAAACTCAATACTTCCGACATGGGCAAACTTGTTTTTCACGGGCTGGATGAGAACGGAAATCCGGTGTACACACTTGGACGGGGCTCATCCAAGGTTGTCATTCCAGCTTTAAAAAACCTGAGTCTGATCCTTCAAGACAAATATCAGAACACGGAGCCCATCGTGTATTCCAACACTTCACCTACCGTTCCATTGGTCATGACGATCGGGGGATTTTTGACCAAAAGATTGAAATTGAGTTTTGTCGGCGATCCTTTATTGGTCGCAGGCGCGAAGCAATGCTGCAGCAGCATCCGTGAACTGGTTCTACATACCAAACAAGCCGCAGCCGCGAGGTCCGGAACGGAGTCCGTAATCGTTATGGAGAACAACAATTTCTCTTCTTCTTAGCCATACGAATCGCTTCATTCATAGGAGAAGGTAAGCCGGGATTCCACAGGGTTGCCTTCTTTTTCGTTGCCAGAAAACATATGATCTCAAATTATCTGGTATAATTTAGGAATGAATCGATTGGTTGTTGAACCAATCGCAATGTTTGTGCCGATTCATTCAGGCTGAGTTCTGCGCATGAAGCCCAAATACGTATTTCATATTCATGGTGATCACATTCTTCAGAGGAACGTTATCCCTTCGCGGAAGTGTGCTAGCGGCCATTTTCACCGCCTTGATTGTCATTATTATTTATGGGCTGACCCAACTGATCCAATATATAAATCACAAGTTGTATAAGGAACTGAAACGCATGGTGAAATAGGGCGCTTAGGCCTTTAAGAACAAGCGTACGCGTATACTAGAGCGTCGTGGGGGCCGCAGTACCCTGCATCTAAGTTTGATGACGAATAAAAGAATGATGTCCGGGTCAACCGACTTTCTGGATGTCGTTTTTTTCGTTTGTCCGCGAAACAATTTAACGAAAAATCAATCGATTTTCAGGTGAGCCGCGTCTTACTTTATGAGTAGACGATATGGCGGCTAATTTCCCATTACCCAAAGACATAAGAAAGGGGGACGGTGGGGTGGAGAATACGATGAAGGAAGTCAAGGTCTCGGATTCGAAGGAGATGGAAGAAGAAACTTTTTTCAACCATTTGTCAAGCGAACAACGGAAATTATACTCCATAGCATTCAGTTATATGAGAAACGAGGCCGATGCGCTGGAAATCGTGCAGGAAGCGTCCTGCAAAGCTTGGATGAAGCGCAAAAAGCTGAAGGATGAGCAGGCGTTTTCCCCTTGGCTGATCCGGATCACGATCAACTGCTGCATGGACGAGCTCCGGCGTAAAAAACGCGTATTTCCGGTCGAGGCATTGAGGGAAGAGGCTGCGCAGGAAATGCAAAGCAATGATCGGATCGATCTTGAGCAGGCACTGGATCGGATGAAGACAAAATATCGACACGTCGTGATGCTGAAGTATTACCAGGATATGACAACGGCAGAAATTGCAAAAGTGCTCAAAAAACCGGAAGGCACGATTAAAACCTGGCTGCGTGAAGGGCTGAAGCAGCTTCGGAACTACGTGTAAGGATAGGGAGGCGATAATACCATGCTGGACAAAGAACAGCGCGTACTTATGAAAGATTCAACCAAATTGAATGAGAAAGCCAATTCCCTCCCGGAGTCTAAGCTTTCTACTGCTGTGCGGGGGGGAATGGAACGGGGGAGGAAACGCGAAATGCGGCGCATGTATTCTTACGGATTGGGAGCCATGGCAGCAATGACTGCCGCAGCTCTCCTCATGCTCACGGTGAACGGATCTCCATTTACGGGGAAGCAGGACCGTCTTGTCCTGACGTCCAGTATCGGCAGCGTTCATAATCTGGAATCGTTCCCGGCTGAACGGATTAAGGATGCCTCGCTGAGGAGCGCGCTTGAACGAGGTCTCATACAACCAATTAACCAGGCCATGGAGGAAAAAGGATATCGCGTCGAGATTCTGGGAGCTGTATCCGACGGCCGGAAGTCCTTTGTTCTCTTTAATGTGCTTAATCATAGTGACAAAGAGATCATCGTACGGGATTTCACGCTTGATTATGGAGGTTACGAAACCCCGTCAGTTGGAGCCATGATAGCCAATATGAGCGGGAGCGGACAGATTCCCCCAGGGCAGAACTCCTATTATGCTTATTCCACGAATCTTTTGCCAACGGATCCTTACACGAATAAGGCAAGCATTCATATTACCTTATCCGATACATCGGATCGAGCCTTGAACTCTAGCAGTAAGAAGTACTTAACCAGCATGGATTTCTCTCTGGAACTCGAACCCAATATGTTTGAAGACAATGAACGAGCTTATTACCCGGATCGTACATTGAAGGTAGACGGACAGCGGATTAACGTTCGCCAGTTGCTGTTTACGCCTCTGAACACCTATGTGGATTTGGAATATGACCAAGCCAATGAGAAACAGATTTTTAAATTGCTTAATCCGGTTCTAATCGGAAAAAGCGGGGAGCATACCGAGAAGTTATATTATCCTCAATCGATCTCAAAGGATGACACCAAAGTTACGCTGGTTTACAAGAACAGCCAGCTGGATCAATTGGATACGACCTCATTCAAGACGTTTGGCATCGCGGCCGTGAAAAAGGACGAGATGAACATCGTCGTTGATCTGAAGAAGAAACAAATCATCGATGCACCGGACGAGCGTCTGCGAATGCTCCCGTCCGATCAGGAAGCTGGCGCAGGAGAAGTATATTTTCAGCGCATTCTCGAAGAAGCTCAAGCAGCAGAAAGCTTCGGGATGTGGCTGGAGGACAGCTTCACCGATGCCTCGGGGGAGAAACATAACAGGTTATCGCCAGAAAGCAGCAGTCACAGCGGACTCCTGACGTCGGTTAAAAACGATACCATAGAAGACAATACGACCTATAATTTTGGGGAGGACGCGCTTGAGTACCCGCAACCGCTTACGATAGGGGTCAAACAATACTGGATTCCGATTAAGGATCGTCAGGCTATAGAGCTGCTAAAGAAATGAAATAGTTAAATTTTATAGATATACGATTGTCCCCTCATGGCAGAAAGAGATCATGATCCCAGTGAACTCTACATTGTGACTATGGGGGATATTTGTATTTGTTATGAAAGCGATCCAATGTAAGTTTACAGCTTGTTTTCTTCGGTAATAATGTGGGAATAGCATCTGTGAGAGAAAGGATGTTCCTATGCGGTATCGAAGAAGAACCGGCCATTCCATCAAAAACAACGCTAAAGATACCTCACCGGCTAATACATCGCCATCAGATCCCGATGCTTTAAGCCCGGACATAAAAAGCAATCTAAAGCATATCAGAGCAGCCCTCGGTAACAGTACCGATATCGTGATCAGGGAAATTCCGCTGGATGAAGAGGAGATACACTATATCGCTATCCTCTATACGGACGGCTTGGCTGATCAAAAGATCATTTCGGAATCCATCATGATGGTCGTAGCTGATACTGCTAAATCCCTGGTGAGGGAAGATACGGAACATCCGAAGCCTTTCGATGGGCAGAAGATATTAGAAAACATTTCATTTATCAATCATGAGATTCACTCCATTTATGATTATAAAAAGTTGTTCCATTCCTTATTGTCGGGAGACACCATTTTTCTGGTAGATGGATTGGATCGAGGCATCGCGGCAGGTACACGGGGATGGAAGGACCGCGGGGTCATGGAAACGTCGGCGGAAAATGTCGTCCGCGGTCCGCGCGAATCCTTTACGGAGTCGCTGCGAACGAATACGGCCTTGATTCGTCGAAAGATCAAGGATCCCCATCTGTGGATGGAAACAAAGCAAATCGGTCGAGTTACGCAAACGGATGTCGCCATGATGTACATCGATGGCATTGCAAACGAAAAAATCGTAGAGGAAGTCCGAACCCGGCTTGGACGAATCGATGTAGACAGCATTTTGGAGAGCGGATATATCGAGGAACTGGTCCAGGATAAGACCCTGACTCCATTTCCCACAGTGTACAATACCGAACGTCCCGATGTGGTTGCTGCCGAGCTGCTGGAAGGCAAGATTGCAATCATCGTGGATGGCACCCCATTTGTTCTGATCGTTCCGGCCCTATTTGTTTCTTTCTTGCATGCTGCGGAAGATTACTATCAGCGCGCGGATATCAGTTCATTCCTGCGGATGCTGCGCTACCTGAGCATATTCGTTTCGTTGCTTGGACCTTCCCTCTATATCGCCATAACCACCTTTCATCACGAAATGCTACCGACCCGGCTCCTGTTCGGGCTGGCTGGACAACGTGAGCAAATCCCGTTTCCCGCTTTTGTCGAGGCCGTCCTCATGGAGGTTACCTTCGAGATTCTGCGGGAAGCAGGCGTGCGGCTTCCCAAAAATATCGGATACGCTATTTCCATCGTAGGAACATTGGTCATTGGGCAAGCCGCCGTCGAAGCGGGGATCATTTCTCCCGCCATGGTCATCGTGGTTGCCATAACGGCCATTTCCAGCTTTGTCGTTCCATCGTTTAATATGTCCATTGCTTTTCGGATGCTCCGGTTTCCGTTAATGGCGCTTGCCGGATCCTTTGGCCTGTTCGGCATCCTTGTCGGGATCATCGCTCTTATTCTGCATTTGTGCAGTCTCCGCTCGTTCGGAATCCCGTATATGTCGCCTTTCGCACCGTTAATTCCGGATGGGCAAAAAGATACGATATTGCGGCTGCCCCATTGGATGCTGATGAACCGTCCCCGACTGATCAATCAGAACAACGAAAAGCGCAGAACAAGCACACCTCCCCAAAAATCGCGGGAGTAAATGCAGACCAGCGGGAAAGCGAGTGAAATGGATGAAACGGATAGTGGCGTTGATTCTTCTACATATCGTCATCACTCTTCTTTTAAGCGGTTGCTGGAACCGGAGAGAATTGAACGAACTGGCCATAGCGGTAGCCGCAGGGGTTGATTGGGTGGACGGCCGCTACCGTTTATCGGTCCAAGTCGCCATTCCCGGGCAGCTTACCGCCAAACGAAGCGGAAGTCCCCAAGCGCCGGCTACACTGTTTACGGCTGAAGGAGATACCATATTTGAAGCGGCGCGTAGGATCACCCAGATCAGCCCGCGAAAAATTTATTTTTCCCATTTACGGATGTTTCTGATGGATGAGGCAATGGGAAGGGAAGGGATAGGCAAAGTTCTTGACCTATTGTCTAGGGATCACGAATTCAGACCCGATTTCTACCTGGTCATTACCAAAGGGGCAACGGCGGAGGAAACCTTGAAAATCATGACGTCTATGGAAACGGTCCCTGCAAATAAACTCTACGATTCCTTGCAAATCTCAGAAAAAGTATGGTCGCCCAGCATGGCCGTAACGCTGGATCAAATAATAAACGACATCACCAGCAGCGGAATACACCCCGTGCTCACAGGACTCGTGATCACAGGGAATCGGGATCTCGGAAAAACGAAGAAAAACGTAGAAAATATTGAAACACCAAGCCAATTGAAATATTCGGGGCTTGCCGTTTTCAAATTTGACAAACTGATTGGCTGGTTAAACGAGAAGGACAGCAGAGGTTATCGACTCATAAGGGGGCACGTGAAAAGCTCTGTAGCTTTTGTTCCCTGCCGGAATGACGGGAAGGTTATCTTGGAGACGCTAAGGACCGATGCCAAGTTGAAGGGAAGAATCGTTCAAGCCCGACCCGAAATGGATATCAAGATTCGTATGGAGGGAAACATTGGCTCTGTGGAGTGCAGCGGCTTGGATCTGTCGCAACCTGCGACCGTGAGGGATCTCGAAGCCGACATGGAAGAAAAAATAACCCAAAGCTTGGAGTCTGTTATCAACAAAGTGCAAACGGAGTATAAAGTTGACATATTCGGCTTCGGTGAGGCACTTCGGCGTTCGCATCCGAAGGCATGGAAAGAAATGAAGGACGAGTGGAACGACCGATATTTTCCGAACCTCGAGACCCATATTCAAGTGGATTACAAAATCCGGCGAACTGGGACAACCAATGATTCTTTTCTAAATGATCTAAAGGAATGAGGAGAATTGATGTTGAATATCGCGATTATTGCCGTTTCAGCCACCATCCTAACCTGGCTGGAGCTGCCGAGGATGCTCCGGGAAAAAGAATACAGGGAAATCTGGGGGTTTACTGTATTCATGATCATGGGCATTGGAATTAGCGTGGCCCAAACCATCATGAACGATATTCCAACCCCTCTGGTTTTGTTAACGATCGTATTCAAGCCGCTCAGTGATTGGCTCTCGGCCATCGGTTTGATCCAATAAGAAAAGGAGCGGACAAGATGCCCGTAGTCAAAATTTCATTGCGCCAGGTCAGCATTTTAACCGCCATGTATACGATCGGAAGCGCTATCCTTATCGTTCCTTCGGGTACGGCTAACATTGCTAAGCAAGATGCATGGATTGCCGCTTTGGTCGGGATCGGTCTCGGATTCATTATCTTGGCGCTGCAGCTGCAATTGTCCAAAAAGTATCCGGAAACGAATTTGATGCAATTGTCCGAGAAGCTTTTAGGGAAATGGATCGGCAAAACGGTAAACTTTCTGTTATTAACTACATTACTCCTAAGTGGTCCCGCTTGGGTGTTACACGAAATTAGCGACTTCATGACCATCCAAATGCTGCCCGAAACCCCGATTCAGGCGATCATTTTCCTCTACGGGGCCCTTGTTGTCCTGGGGGTGCGTTTGGGGCTCGAAGTGCTGGCCAGATCTGCGGAGATACTGTTTCCATGGTTCCTTCTTCTGTTTCTGTCCATGAGCATTTTATTATTGTCAGAGATTAAATGGGAGAATGCACTTCCCATTTTCGAATCGGGTGCCAAGCCTATCTTTCCTGCCGCAATCTCTTTCGTTAGTACGGCGTTTTTGCCGCACATCGTGTTGATGATCATCTACCCGGGGGCCGTTAACCGCCCGGCGGAGGCATACAAAGCCGTATATATCGGAAGCCTAATCGGAGCGGGGGTGCTTTTTACGATTATTGGTTTAGCGATTTTGGTCTTGGGTCCGGACATGACTGCACGAAATATGTACCCAAGTTATATGCTGGCCAAAAAAATCAATATCGGTAATTTTCTTCAGCGTATTGAAGCAGTCATGGCGGTGATGTGGTTTATCACTTTATTTTTCCGAATCTCTTTGTACTTTTACGCCATTGCGATCGGCGTTAGCCAGATATTTAATATCAAAAATTATCAGCCGCTGGTCGTGCCGTTAGGCTGGATTTTGGCTGCGGTTTCCGTCTTCATATATCCGAATGTTCCATTCAAGGTAGAATGGGATACAAAGACTTGGATACCCTATACAATTACGATCGGATTTATATTCCCGCTACTGTTGTTCTGCATGCATGGGTTGCAGAAAATCCGGTCCAAAAAAACCAAAAAGCACTCGGATTCCGTCTGAAACTATTTTAGGGATAGGTGCAGGATAACGAACCCGTTGAATGGCAGCCGTCTAGTTATAGACGGTTTTTTATATTGCAATCAATTCGGGGAAAAAGGACGGTGACCCGGGAAAAGGTACCTTCCATGTGGAGGAAATCGGGATGGTATTTCTTGAAGTGCACCTATCTGGAAGTCCATCGATCTTCTATGATCAAATAGGAAAGCGCTAACAAACATCAGCGGCAATGATGAAAGGAGGAGGCGATTACTTAAGTAATAACTAATCAGCTTTAGTCCGAATGAATGGTGAATGCTGCTAATGAATTCGGTAAGCAAGGCCTATAATACGCGAAAAGGAGAAGATGTGATGAAGAAAAAGAAAAGCGTGCTCTTGATGCTGCTGGCTGTCCTGCTAGTGGCAGCTCAGACTCATTTTGTTCCACTCCAAACGTCCCTCGTACATGCGGCGGGTAACGACCTTGCAAGCAAGCCTTATATGGGGTGGAGCAGTTACAGCCTGCAAGTGTACCATACCGGCAGTTGGATCACGGCCGATCATATTAAAGCGCAGTCGGATGCGATGCATGAGAAGCTGCAGCCGTATGGATACAATTACATTAATGTTGACGCGGGATGGAACGGCAGCATGGATGAGTACGGCAGACCCGTTCCGAGTACGACGCTATATCCGGACGGACTTCAGGACGTGATCGATTATGTCCATGCCAACGGCCAGAAGTTTGGACTGTATCTTATTCCGGGACTATCCCCGCAAGCGTATGAGGATAATCTTCAGATTTACGGCACGACCTGCCGAATGCAGGAGATTGCGGCTCAACCACTGCAAAAGTCGGATTATTGGGGGCTCGGATACAAGATCGATTTCTCGAATCCCTGCGCGCAAAAATATATCGACTCCATAGCGGATCAACTCGGCGAATGGGGAGTCAATTTTATTAAGTTTGACAGTGTAACGCCGGGCTCCGGTATATCCGACTTGTCGATGGATGCCCGCGACGATGTAAAAGCTTGGTCGCAAGCACTCAAACGCCACAATATTTGGCTCGAATTATCTTGGGCATTGGATATCAATTACGTAGACTATTGGAAAGAGTATGCCGACGGCTGGCGCGTGGATTGGGATATCGAATGCTATTGCGGATCGGAAGCGCTTACGACCTGGCCCAGCATAGCCCGTCTGTTTCCGAAAGCGGAGCAGTGGTGGCGGCATGCCGGACCCGAAGGCTGGAACGATTTCGATTCCTTGAATGTGGGCAATGGCGAAATGGATGGGTTGACAAAGGATGAACGCCAATCGGCAATGACCTTTTGGGCGATATCCTCCGCACCGCTCTACATTGGAGATGATATGACGAAGCTGGACGATTATGGCATTGAGCTGTTAACCAACGAAGAAGTGATAGCTGTCAATCAGGCTGGCCGTCCGGCGCATCCCATATCCACGGAATCCGACCAGCAGGTATGGTACGCCAACAACGGCGACGGCAGTTATACCGTTGGACTGTTCAACCTTGGAGACAAGAGCGCTGAGATTGCCGTTGACTGGAAGGCCATTGGTTTAGAAGGCGCTGCATCCGTACGCGACCTGTGGAGCCACACCGAGCTCGGCATTTTTCAGGATGGATATCGTGTCGAATTGCCTTCGCATGGCTCCCGCTTGTTCCGCGTTTCGGCGCAAGATGGCTGGGTTGCTGTGAATGATGATGATACCGGCATGAGATACAGCGGGAATTGGTCACGTAACCGCGGTTTGGAATTGGCGGCGGATATGCAAAATCTCGTGATTGACGTGGTTGACGCCAAAGTGAATGGAAGTACAATCTATCCGTCAATGGCAAGCTTCGATAAGATGGCATCTGAACAAAAGGATGTAGAAGTAACCGTTGATTGGAACGACAACCATGAGATTAGTCGATTATCCAACGGCGGCCATGATCTGGTGCCTCTTACAGACTATACTGTGAACGGTAACAGCGTCAGCATCCATAAAGCATATTTAGCGAAGCTTCCGGTAGGTACAACTAATCTGACATTCACGTTCCCCGCTGGCGCAGCGCAGCAGCTCGTACTTACGATCCAGGATACGACTGTACAGGATAGCAGGGTATATCCACCTGTTATCAGCTTCGACCGAAATGAACGGTTAGCTTCGGATCGGACCGATTCCCATCTGGCCATTGCGTGGAACGGGAATTCGCTGAGTGCCGTCACGAACGGCAACACAACGCTCGAGTCTGGTACGGACTATACGGTTTCAGGCAATCAAATGCTGCTGAAGAAGGAGTATTTGGCTTCTCTGGCTGTGGGAATGTCCGAACTCGGTTTCACGTTTACGAACGGTAAGGCACAACGTATAACCATAGCGGTAAGAGATACTTCGTCAGGCGGCGTTATTTCGCTCAACGATGACGATCCCAACATTAAGTATACGGGAGCCTGGAACCGCAGCTATAATCGGGGGCTAGGGGATTACCGCGACGACGTTCATTTTGCCGAGAAGGATGGAGAACAGTTCGAATATACGTTCCAGGGCACGGGCGTTGAGCTTGTAACGGAACTGGATCCTTCACAAGGCGAAATGGATATCTACGTAGACGAAACTTTTGTTCAAACGGTGGATACTTCGAATGCCGGTCGGTTAGCCCAGCAAACGGTTTACCATCTGTCCGGCCTGGAGAACGGGACGCACACGGTTAAAGCGGTAAAAAAATCCGGCACGTTCATGCTGCTGGACCAAATCCGTATTCTGGTGCCCGATCTGATTACGCCGTCTGCCGTTCGTTACGATAAGGCGGGTTCAGCTCAGGGTGACATATCCGTCACGGCTGACACATACGGACATACGTTGAGTAGGATCACGAATGGTCAAATAGAGCTTGTAAAAGACAAGGAATATACGGTATCCGATCAACAGGTGCTTTTGAAAAAGTCTTATTTGGAAGCACAACCGATCGGCATGTCCGAGCTTCTGTTCTCATTCAGCGGAGAAGCTTCGCAAACACTTGCATTGACTGTGGAGGATAGCGCGGCCCAAAACAGTCTGCTGGACATGATGGAAGTGTCGTTCGATAAAAATGAGGCAACCCAGCAGGATATCGCGGTCGAAGTGGTTTGGAACGGAAACACGCTTACCGGTGTATCCCAGCGAGGCAACGATCTGGACTCAGGCACGGACTATTCGGTAAAAGACAATCAAATCGTGTTGAGCAAAACCTATCTTGCAGCACAGCCGGTTGGTCAATCCTATCTGAAGTTCTCCTTCAGTGGGGGTGCACCGCAAACCTTGGTTATTGAAATACGGGATACAACGCCGCCGAACAGCACCATAATGCCTAACCTGGGCAGCTTCGATAAGAATGCTGATGCACAGAATGTCGTTACAACCACGATGGAACTTAACGGCAATCAATTGGCTAGTATCATTAATGAATCTTCGGAACTGGAGGCGGGTACAGATTATATAGTCTCCGGTAATGAGGTTACCATCCTGACGCCGTTTCTTGAACAACTGCCGCTGGGGACAGCGAAGCTTGAACTTGGATTTAGCTCGGGCAAACCACAGGAGCTTGCCGTGGTTGTCATCGATACTTCCAGAGGACGCTATGCGACCGTTAACGATGACGATCCTGCTGTGAAGTATGTGGGCGCATGGCAGCACAATAGAAACCGGGGGTTGGGCGATTACAAGGACGACGTGCATTTTACCGAGAAGAACGGCGATTATTATGAATTCAAGTTTAAGGGAACCGGCATCGAGATTATCACTGAGAAAGATAACGCTCAAGGCGACATGGATATCTATGTTGACGGTGAATTCCAACAGACGATAAGCACATATGCTGCAGAGAAGAGGGTCCAGCAGAGCGTTTATCATATTGCAGGCCTGCCGGACGGAGAGCATACGGTGAAAGTGGTTAAAAAATCCGGCTACTACATGCTGCTCGACCGTTTAAAATATCGGGTTGCCGATTTGATCGGGCCGGATTCGGCCGTCTATAACAAGAGTGGCGGCAAACAGAAGGATATCGAGATCAGCCTTCACATTGACGACACCAATCTGCTTGCGATCCGTCACGGCTCCACTGTGTTGAAGGAAGGCAAAGATTATAGCGTATCAGGAGATAAAGTAAGGATTAAGAAATCTTACCTGGCGAAAGCGCCAACCGGAACGAATGTGTTTGAGTTCCAATTCCGTGGCGACTACCTGAATGACGTGCATGCTTCTGGGGAAAATGGCGATTATTTTGAGTATACGTTCCAAGGCACGGGAGTGGAGCTGCTGACACCTAAAGGACCGGATCAAGGAAAGATTGACCTGTACGTGGACGACAAATTCATGAAGACGATAAATGCTCACCATGACAGCCGCCAGACAATCCAAAGTATCTATCTTCTGAACGGGCTTAAGGAAGGCACACATACGATTAAAGGCATCAAACGCTCCGGGACTTGGATGATTGTGGATCAGTTAAATTTCAAGGTATTGTGAGATGGATGGAGATGAATTTGTGGAGATCTTAAGACGTATGGAGTAAGCTGTAAGAGGAGAAAAGCCAGCCTTTCTAGGCTGGCTTTTCATGATGCGCCGTCATGTTATGAAATCGCTCAGGCTGCATTACAGGAAGACTATTGTCCTCTATGCCAAATCCTTAGGTTTATCGCCGATCAATCCCAACAAAAACATTTGAGAATAAGCGTAACCTTTATAGGTCTTGGATAAACAAGAAGGAATTGTTAGATTCAGATCCATATAGGTAGTCAAGATTAATTGTGTGAACTCCTTCTGGTTCGTCAAGGAATGCTCCTGCAATTGTTTCGCGAATTCCTTGCTGACATGTTCTCTTCCTCCAAGTGCTTGCTGTAATTGGTAACCAGCCAAGTATAACTCAGCAGCTGTATCTTCATCTGTTCCTCGATGCTCAGCTACATAATTGCCGATCCAATCACGAACAAGAGAAGAAGGGTCTGTGTTATTGTCCTTTGCAATCTCTTGAAAGCTCTCCTTGAGGTCTTTGGATAGACGGATGTGCAGATTGGTATCCATTGGCGTAAAGCCTCCTTAACGTAATACATCTATTGTATTCAATTTGTATACACGATGTCAACACAATATATGCACAACACAAACAAGGTAGCCGAGTGGATATCTCACAACCTAGATCTGATGCCGACTGAAACCCCACGCACCTTGCAATCGTATATGATACATTGCCACCTCTGACATCGTTAACAGGGAGAGGAGATGAACCCGTGGCCAAGCAACGTAAAAATAAACCCAGTCGTACAGGTATGCATACATATAAGCAGAATGCGAGAAAACACCGCAAACGATCCGAAGACACCTGCTTCGATCGGTTCTGGTTTCGGATTGTGGAAGCGATCGGATGGATCATCCTGCTCGGATCATTTCTAATGTATTGGGATTCCGCCAGGCTCACGGCCATTATATTCAAAGCTCAGCCGGTCCATCAATTGACATCCGAATCGACTGGCTATGTACGGCTCGAAGGTCAGGCAGGAGGAGAAGCGGTATACACGGATGAAGGCAAGCTTCAGGATCGTTACGCTCTGCTCCAGAAAGAGCCGTTCCGCTGGGAATGCGGCAAGGGTGGTTGCGAATACAAGCTGGATGATAACGGAAGCCACCGATTATGGGGAAGTTCAGAGTTAAACGGAGTAACGGTTCAGGCCGAACGGTTCAGGTTCTACACGGACTGGCTTCCGCTGAATTTTGCGACGGTTGAACCAAAACAATTATCCCTGATTTACCAAGGAAATTCATCGCGTCCGCTGTTGATGGAAAGTCCCAAAGGCACGGCTTACGGTTATTATGCTGTCTCCCCTGGAGATTGGGTGACGGTAATTGGCCGGGCTAACAAAGGCCATCTGGAAGCCTTCAACTTACCGGGGGACGATACGAAGCAGTCTGTCCTGCTGATCGGTACGAGTGTTGAGCAGATGCTGTCGGAAGAGAGGGGAGTCCAGACCGTGTATTTGATCATTTCTTGTATCGTCGCATTGATGCTGCTCCCTAAAATGATCGGAAGAACCAGGCGAATCACTCTATGGATAAAGGCTAGAAGAACGAGATAGTATGAGCTGCATACGGATTTGGCATGTAAAAAACAAGGAGTACAATGAATTTGCAGCTGCTTGAACAATTGTTCAAAACGAACGTTCAAAATTTAGGATTATTATCGGATAATTGGAATAGCAAATACATGTAGGGTTTGAAGGCACCATCGTCAGGCAAATTTGTGACGAAGCAGGTGTCGCATTAGCGCTTGTATTCTACCATTTCGGAGGAAAGGACAAGCTGCTCTATGTTTTGTTCGAACCGCTTAATGATCATTTTGCGGATCTGTCCTTTAACTTGGAAGAACCGGTCGAGGCGCTTGAAACGTTTATCCGTGGTTTTGTTGCATACCGTTACGATAACGATGAGCTGATTCATATCCTGCAACAGGAAATGATGATGCAAAGTCCCCGGCTCAAGATGCTTTCGAATGCCTATTATCCTTCTTGGGTACATCTAAGAGCCATTACACATTTTCATAAACCAATTCGGTTAATAAAATCAGAGTGAGGTGAGCGTGATGGAGAATGCCATCACCATTGTAGAGTATGATCAAAGTTGGCCTGAGGCTTTTCAAGCCGAAAAAGAAGCGCTGTTATCGAGCCTTGGTACCGAAGCGGCAGCAATTGAGCATGTAGGGAGTACCGCGATTCCCGGGCAGGCATCCAAGCCGGTGATCGATATCTTTGTCGGCGTAACGCAGCTGCAGCCGATCGCCTATTACGAATCACGGTTCGATCCCGTAAGCTATTCGCATATTCAAACCGGAATGCAAGGAAGATATTTATTCGCCAAGCATACGGAAGGAAGGTGGACACACAATGTCCACCTTATGAAGCATGACGAATTATTCCATACGAGAAATGAAATTTTATTGCGAGATTATTTGCGCAGCCATCCGGAGCTTGTCGAGCAGTATGGTGAAATAAAAAGGAAGGCTGCCCGGAACGCAAACTCCATGGAAGCATACACAAGGGAGAAAACCGCTTTTATTCAGATGGTTGTGGATGCGGCCAGAACGGAGCTCGGTCTTCCGCTGCAAAATGTGTGGGAAGACTAGGATTATAAACGCGCGACCAGCGCCATCATGATGTGCGCTGGTCAATGAAATCAATGGGGATAAGGCGTTTCAAATTCGACGCCGCACGGACCTCCATTCGGATTGATGTCCAGATTGATCTCCGTCCCGTCTTCCCGGAACAGCGGCCGATAGAATGCACCGATCTTGGTAGCCGAAGCGTTGGCGTAGTGGCAGATGAAGGCGCGGCGGAACCGATTGGATTTGTTGCGGTAGGAGCCGTGGATCAGGTTGCCGTTAAAGAACAGCACATCGCCTTTGTCCATGATCGCGGGGAGGACCTGTCTATCCTTGGGCGGCTTCACGAAATGAGTAGTAAACGACTCGTTTGAATCAGCTTCTTCCGGGCACACCAGGGCATAATCACTTGTTTTTGGAACGACCAGTAAACCGCCGTTCTGTTCATCAGCCGCATCGATTGCAGCCCATGCCGCGATACAGTTGCCAGGCTCGACCTGCAGGTAGAAGTTGTCCTGGTGCAGTGCTTGACCGCGGGAACCCGGAGGTTTGTAATAGAACATGCTCTGAGCCGCAAGCGCCGGTTCGCCATATAAATCGGCCAGCACCTCCATGACAGGCTTGTGCAGCATGTATTTCTTCGCGGTTGCATTAAAGCGGTGCGGATGCATCACACGGGGATAACGCTTCAGCGGTTCGGCAGTTTCATCATCCAACACCGGTTCAAAGTGGCCGGGAACGGTCGTTTGGCTGATCTCCTCAAACGTCGCTTCGATTTCCGACAGCTCTTCTTGGCGGAAGAGCCCTTTTACAATTAAATACCCCTCTGTTTCGAACTTCTGCAGCTGCTCTTCCGTCAATACCTTTAACTTCTCTCGCATACGAATTCCTCCCGTAAGATTATTGTTTTTTCCTGTTGACAATAGAATAAGGTCTGCTTAACTTGAGAGGAAGTATGATATCTGCTTATAATTACCGGGATTCTGCTATTCGAGGTACAGAGGAGGAGAGGTTTGTGCGAACGCCTGACGGACGGGAAGGCATATCCTTAGAAAGTACCGGCACCATATTCGGCGACCATTTCGATCAAGACGATGCTTATCGGCTGCGTCGTCCTCACGGGATGCAGGATTGGCTGCTTGTCTACACGCTGCATGGAGAGGGCTATTTCCGGACGCCTGCCGGGGAGAAACGCTGTGGGCCCGGGGAGCTCGGCCTGCTGCAAGCCAACATCGCTCACGAATACGGGACTGTGCAGGGGAAACGCTGGAACTTCCTGTGGATCCATTATCCCGGGCTTCCGGAAAACAGGCTGCTCCGAAACGAGGAGTTCCTGGTTGAAGCCCTGCCCGATGAACATGTCCGAAGACGTGTCGAGCTAGCATTTCGGAATGTGCTGCAAGATTCGCTGGACCGGTTAGAGCTGTGGGAGGCACTGTGTCAGAACGCCCTGCGTGAGATTTTGCTTCTGCTTGCACAGCGCACGCACAAAAGACTCGATCCCAGAGTCGAGCAGACCCTCGGTCTGTTGTCCCGTTCGTTAAAAGAAGATATTCGAATTGACGCCATATCGCGAGAGATCGGAATATCGGGGTCCAGGCTGGCCCATTTGTTCAAGCAAGAAACGGGGTACACCATCTTGGAGCATCTGAATCAAATGAGGGTTCGCCATGCCGCCTTACTGATGACCCATTCCGGCCGTACGGCGAACGAAGCCGCGCAGGATGTCGGGTTTAACAGTTACAATCATTTTGCCGATCAGTTTCGCAAACAGTACGGGGTTTCACCAAGGCAGTACCGCCAGGCGTGCAAGCCTACATGAATGCTTGGCTTAAGTACTATGAATGAATCATTCCAAGAGAAGCTGCATGCAAGAGCTCCGTTTAGAATCGCTTTGTACAACTTCCCTGATGAGATGTTAACTTGTAAGTATGCCCCTAATATAGAAAGAAGGTATTAAGAAAGGGAGCCCCGAGTTCGCCACATCCGTCACCTATCTTGTTCCTGCAACGGCGATGATCTGGGGATATACACTGCTGGATGAACCGATTGGATGGAGCCTGATTATCTGCTTGATTCTCATTTTATCCGGTGTATTTATCACAAATCGTGGCGGACGAACAAGGAAAGAAAGAGTTGCTGCCGTACCTAAGTAATCTTCAAAAGTACCAAGTCGGACTGCTGAGAGGCAGTCTTTTATTTTTTTATCCCCTCGCAGTATTTTATATGAAGCAACCAAGTTATTCAGGAAATTCATTATGCACGCAAATTGAGGAAATTCATAAAGAGCTCCCTAAAGTGGGAATGATGCCGCGAGTGATACCAATCTTTACTTTACGCCGGGCCGCTTAAATTGCGGCTTTCTTTGTCGTTAACCCGCTGCGTTTTGATATTTTCCTATTTGGTTTAAAGCTTGAAAATGCGATGAAGACTTTGCGATTATTCTACTTCTTTTGCAAAATCCACATGGACCCCTAACAGGACAAATGTAATGAAGCATGATAAATATCGATTGACACCATCTTGGTATTTGCCTAATATACGGGCCAGATGGCCCCCGTCCATGTTCTATTTTCTACTTACAAGGGGCTTATCAATCCATCAAAAAAGGAGGCTCCGTATATAAAAACAGAGACTGAACGCCCGTTCGATATCCGTCTGCATGTGGAGCGATCTTTCGGGAAGACAACGATTGAATCTAAGGAGGTTATTTATGAGAATTAGAAAGGGTGGCAAGTACCAAGTCTTGATGTTTGCAATTTGTTTTATATTGGCATGCTCGGGAGGCGGTGGTGTCGCAGCTGCTTCCGGGGAGAGCAGGCTGGCTCAAAAAACGTATGGGACACCGGAAGAAATTCTGGTCCCTAACAACTATACGGTGGCCGTGTTCAACGGTACCACCGGCAAGGAAGAGGGCCGCAACGTGCTTTACGCGACCAGTAAAGGGAAGCCGGGTCATCTTAACGTCATTGATCTGGAGGATTATAAACTGCTGCGGAGCATTCCGATCGGACCTTCTGAAAGCTCCTGGGCACATACCACGGCACCGGACGGAACATTGTTCCTTGCGGCTGACGGCGGCGGAGCAAGGCTGTGGAGTTACTCTCCGGTTACTCATGTCCCTGTGCAGGTGGCGCAGTTTGACGGACAGTCGGTCCCGAACAGCATCACTACGGATGAACAGGGCCGTGTGTATGTCGGAACCTATCCCGGCGGCAAAGTGTACCAGTACGACCCGGCTACAAAGCAGACAAAAGATTATGGCCGCGTCATCGGATTGCTTGATCAGGAATATGTGCGCTCCATTGCTTACCAGGGCGGCAATATCTATGCCGGTACCGCACATAAGCAGATCGTACGCGTGAATTTAACGACAGGTGAGAAAACGAATATCGCTGCTTCCTTGCCGGTTAAGGAAGACACCGTATATGACTTGAGCACGATTGATAACCGTTATTTGTTTGCCAGATATACGGACGGAAGCGGCATTCCTGGAGAGGCGTTTATCTACGATACGCAGACGGAAAGCTGGCTGGATGTTGTGCTGGAGAACGTAACGGGACTGCACGCAACGGACTCGCTTGACGGAAAACTGTATTATATGTCCGACAAGAAGCTGAAAACGTTTGATCTTGCCACGCATGAGGTCGAGTTGACCGGAATGGAGTACAACAGCGGATTTCGGGGAGTAGATTGGGTGGAATTTCCGAACAATCCGGAATACCCGGGCAAAAATCTGGTTACCGTCCGATATGACGGCGGTGTTACGATCATGAACATCGACACCAAACAGGTACATCTGATGCCGCCGGTCATTCCGGGTCTGCCCGGCGTTGTAAACCGATTGAAAAGCGTATCCGATACACAGTTGATCACCACCGGCTCGCAGGCGCGTTCTTCGCTCGTAGATCTGACGGATAAAACAGCGACGCCGTTCAGCATCGGTCAAGCCGATAGCGTTCATGCCGTGGGCAATAAGGTGTATATGGGCGTGTATCCGGAGGGCGGACTGTACGAGTTCGATTTATCGACGGAGCCTGGAATGAACAATCCGAAGAGATTGGCCGTCCTGGGCAATGATCAGGAGAGGCTGGTGGATATCTCCAGTTCAAAAGGCAAATTGTACATTTCAACGATTTCCGGTTACGGAACCTTGGGCGGCTCCCTGACCGTATATGACACCGCTACCGGTGAAATAAACGTTCACCGCAATGTCGTCCAGAATCAGAGCGTGCTCAGCACCACGGTTCATGATGGCAAGGTGTTCGGCTCCACGACGATTCGGGGCGGACTCGGGTCCGAGCCGACCGAGGCGGAAGCGAAAATCTTTGTATGGGATGAGGAGAAGCAGCAAAAAATCACCGAATTCCCGCTCAGGGTTCCCGGATTGGATAAACCGATATTCATCGGCGATCTTTCCGCCGGTCCGGACGGTTTGATCTGGGGGGCATCCTATGAATACATTTTTGCAATTGATCCCGATACCTATGAATTAGTAAAAAGCAAAAAGGTGTATCCAAGCTTAAACTTCAGCCAATGGGCGCATCACCCGCTGCGTTGGTCGGAGGATGGGTTGCTCTATGTGCTGTTTAACAACAAACTGACGGTCATAGACCCTGAAACGCTGGAACATCGCACATTGGCCGACACCTCCAGATTCGATTTGCATGCTGACGGGAACCTGTATTTCACAGATATGCAAACCAACACGATTCTGAATCGGATGGAAGTTGACGGAGAAGTCGTGGAAGAACCGCCGCATACGGCTGTTCCTGTTACTAATCCGGGCTTCGAAGAGGCATTAAAGGGATGGAGCCCGCTATTCGCTCCCGGTAACGGTTACCGCTATGATCTCAGTACAGAACGCAGTTTCACAGGAACGAACAGCCTGAAGATTACGGACACTCTGAGAACGGCATCCGTTGCCGTTCAGAGTGATCCGATTCCCGTTATCCCGGGAGAGGAATATACGGCGGGCATGAATCTTTATATTGAATCCGGCCAGCCGGGCTTTATGTTCCGATTCTTTGATAGCAATAACGGGACCATCTCCACCTTGGAAACCCATTTGGATGAATCGCGATTGGCCCAGTGGCAGAAAGTGACGCTTAGAGGCAAGGCGCCGGCCAATGCAGCCTACGCTAAACTGATCGCGGTAACCTCCAGATACAATGTGGCAGCCGCATATTATGACGATTTCTTTGTAACGGTAAAAGACAGTGTGCCGCCAGTCTCAACGGTAAACCCATCGCCATCTCCCAACGAGAACGGCTGGGTGAATTCCGATGTGTCGTTGTCCATCTCTGCCGACCGTGCCTATTCGATCGAATATTACGCGGAAGGGGCACAACCGATCGAGAAAACCACAGTAAAAGGGAGTACGGCTCAGCTTGAAATCACGAAGGAAGGCGTTACGACGGTCACCTATTCCGCCACCAACTTCTCAGGCGTGCCTGAGGTTCCGGGGACGATGAAGGTGCAGATTGACAAGACGGCTCCGGTAGTAGAATTCACGGGGGAACGACAGTACACGGTTACCGATTCCGTATACGTCTCATGCAGCGCCGACGATAGCTTGTCCGGGTTAGCTGAGAATCCATGTCTTCGTCCACTGATTGAACGCCCTGCCTATTCCTTCGAGCCGGGATCCCATGATATGTCCGTAACGGCAATCGATCTGGCGGGAAATCAAACGGAAGCGGTCTTTAGTTTCGAGGTGTCCGTGACTTATGATAGCTTGTCCGCGCTTGCAGAGCATTTTGCCGCGAGTCACCCGGGACTCGCACAATCTTTGTCAACGAAACTCCTCCATGCCAAAGAGGCCGAGAATAGAGGAGACTCCTCTGCCAAGGAAGGCATGCTGAACGCCTTTTCCCATGAAGTCAGCGCACAATCAGGCAAAGTATTGACGGGTGAACAAGCAGAAGTGCTTGCCAAACTGGCAGGTCACCTGTAAGCGGGCGAAAGCTCTAGTCCTTCGTAAACACGATACTTTGCTTCTATATCTTCGTCCATATTTTAGAAACAGCCGCGTGAAATCGCGCGGCTGTTTTTTGTATTCCATAAAGACAAGTTTCTTCATCTAACAAGCATGAAACGATGTTTTTTCTTCCGTTATGATATGGAATGGGGTACCGTCGAAATTTGTCATAACAAATGTGCGGTTTATACATCTAAAGTAGCAATTTTTCGATGTCATATTGACTGGAAAATAAAACCTAACTAGAATGTGTTATAACAAATAATCAGGTGTATAAAAAATGTTAATACAAGTTGTCGGGAAGGAGGTGGTGCATTACCAAGCAAGCCGATATTAGTGCCCAACATGGCTAATATTGCTGACGCAATTTGATCGAGAAAAAGGAGGTCATGACAAAGCATGGACACCCGATTAAACTCGGCTTCCCCACAGCCCGCTCCAAAGTCCAACACATGGACGCATGTAAAAAGGCAGCTTAAGCGAAATATCGGGTTGTACATCATTATCTCGCCGGCGGTGCTATATTTTTTGATCTGGCATTATTGGCCGATGTACGGCGTCCAGATCGCGTTCAAGGATTTTATGCCCGGGCTTGGCATTTGGAACAGTCCATGGGTCGGGTTCGAGCACTTCGAGCGGCTTTTTGACGCTTATTATTTTTGGACGATTCTGAAGAATACCATCGGGATCAGTTTATACGGACTGCTGGTTGGCATTCCCGCTCCAATCTTGCTTGCGCTTTTGTTCAACGAGATTCGAAATCGTAAATTCCGCTCATTCGCCCAAAGCATCTCCTACGCCCCACACTTCATTTCGGTTGTGGTCGCGGTCGGTATTCTGTTCTTCTTCATCTCACCGACGAATGGCGTCTTCAACTCCATCCTTGTTTCCTTGGGGAGGGAACCGGTCGATTATCTGGCAGAGCCATCGAAATTCTGGCATCTGTACGTCTGGTCGGGTGTATGGCAAGGAGTTGGCTGGTCTTCGCTCATCTACAGCGCTGCCATATCGGGCATCTCGCCTGACCTGTACGAGGCGGCTTATATGGACGGGGCCAGCAAATTTCGGCGAATATGGCATATTACGATTCCCGGTATCGTTCCGACCATCGTAATCCTGTCCATTCTGAGCGCCGGCGGCATCATGAGTGTCGGCTTCGAGAAAATCCTGTTGATGCAAAACCCGATGAACCTGGAAACCTCCGAGGTGATCTCCACTTACATGTACAAGAGCGGGCTGCTTAACACCCAGTACAGCTTTTCCGCGGCCGTGGGCCTGTTCAACAATGTGATCAATTTTATTATCCTGATCATCGTCAATGCGGTTGCACGCAAGGCGGGGGAGACCAGCCTATGGTAAAGACTCGACCGTGCAGGATTAAGGAGGGAATGTAAGCCGTGCTGCTGAACGTCAAACGAACGCCTGGAGAAAAGCTGGCCGATATCATCATTTTAGTGCTGTCCGTCCTCGTGATCATCATTATTTTGTACCCGCTTCTCTTTGTCTTGTTTGCTTCATTTTCCGATCCGCGCCAAATATGGGACAAGCCGCTGCTGCTGTTCCCGGCAGGTTTCAACCTGGACAGCTATGCCAAGGTGTTCGAGAACAGCGAGATCTGGAGAGGGTATGCCAATACACTCCTCTACGCATTCATAGGGACTGCGATCAATATTATGATGACGGTATTTGGCGCTTATCCGCTGTCCAGAAAGCGCTTTTACGGCAAGGGACTGTTTACGCTTCTGTTTGCTTTTACCATGTTTTTCGGCGGTGGGTTGATCCCTCTTTATTTGGTAAACAAGGAGCTTGGTTTGCTGAATACGATGTGGGCCTTGGTACTCCCTGGTGCGATCAGCGCCTACAACATGATTATCATGCGAACCTACTTCCAGACCCGGATTCCGGTGGAACTTGAAGAGAGCGCCTATGTCGATGGCTGCAACGATTTTCATATGCTGTACCGAATCGTCCTGCCTTTGTCTATGCCGATCATTGCTGTCATGATCCTGTTCTACGGGGTCGGCCACTGGAACTCTTATTTTGACGCCATGATTTATTTGACGGATCGAAATAAATTTCCGCTGCAGCTGATTTTAAGAGAAATACTGGTTCAGAACGACTTCAAGGAAATGGCCGGAATATCGGTCGGTGCCGAATATGCGGATCAGATGATGGTCAAGGAAGGCCTGAAATATGCGATCGTCGTATTATCCGCGCTGCCGCTGCTCCTGCTGTATCCGCTGCTGTCGCGTTTCTTTGAGAAAGGCATCATGGTGGGAGCTATCAAAGGGTAAAACCGATAAAGGGAGCGGTCATTACCGCTTGGAACTCATAACTCATGGAAAGAGGGGATACGGAAATGAGAAAAGGAATGAAGCTTCTGCTTGCCTTAACGATGACGTTCTCGCTTACGCTTTCCGCCTGCAGCGGTTCGGGAGGGAAGGCAGAGCCGGAATCAGCCGGATCGGACGGAGATCCAGGCAGCATCAAGTTAAGGATCGTTAAGCGCGGATATACCGATGTGCATCCTCCGGTCGATCAATTATGGATGTGGCAAAAATACGAAGAAATGTCCGGTATTGAAGTCGAATTTGAGGAGCTGGCGGGCTCCGCCGTGACCGAAAGGAAAAATGTCATGCTCGGCTCCAACGACCTGCCGGATGCATTCTATCGCATTGCCTTTGGCACCGACGAGCTGATGAAATACGGCAAACAGGGTTTGTTTGTTCCGCTTGAAGACCTGATTGAGCAGCATGCGCCGAATTTGAACAAGCTGCTGAAGGACAATCCGGACATCAGGGGAGCCATCACGATGTCGGACGGACATATTTATGCCCTGCCTTACGTTGATTTCTCGAAAGCGTTTAATTCCGTTCGTTTGTATATCCACAAGGGTTGGCTCGATGAAGCGGGCCTTGAGGTTCCGAAGACGACCGAGGAGTTTCGCCAGGCGCTGAAAAAGGTGCGGGAGAAGGACAGCTCGCGTCTGGGCTGGGTGCTCGAGTCTTCCTATTGGACTTTCCTGGAGAGCTTCCTGGCCGGCAGCTTTGGTATGGGAGAAGGCGGTGCCAAGGCATTCGGCCAATATCTATACAAGGATGCGGACGGACAGGTCAAGACGACGTTTAATGATCCAAAGTACAGAGAGCTGCTCCGCTACATGAGCGATCTGTATAAGGACGGGTCGCTGGCCCAGCAGAATTTCACGACGGGCTACGATTATGCGAAGTGGTCTACGGACGGTTCCAACAATCTGGTCGGTTCGTTTGTTTGGGAAGGGCCGGGATATATCGGTAAGGATGCGGCGGAGAACTATGTGGGCATTCATGCCCTCGAGGGGCCTAATGGGGATAAAGTCGCAGGGGTGCTGGGACCGCCGGCGAAAGGAATCTTTGGATTCGTCATCACGAACAAAAACAAATATCCGGTTGAAACCATCAAGTGGATTGATTATTTCTATGGGGAGGAAGGGATTAACTTCGCCACCTTTGGACTTGAGGGCGAAACCTACGATTTGGTTGACGGCAAACCGAAATACAAGGACGAGATTTTAAACTACAAGGGTGGCGTGCAGTTGGGTGCTTTCCAATATGTCGATAATGTGTATGGTGCTTATTATCCGTATGTTGAGCCTGACGACGATTTGCGGATGGCGGCGCGCGGGACGACGGTAGCCGACGAGATTAAGGCAGATCCGGCTGAACTGGATCAGCTGGCGCCTAAAGAGCTTTGGCCGGATTTCGTTCCCACGGATGACGAAGCCAATCAAACGAGCGCGATCCTGACCGACATTAATAAATACATTGAGGAGATGCGGGTGAAGTTTGTGACGGGGAAAGCCAGCTTGGACACGGACTGGGATAACTACGTCAAGACCCTGGATAAAATGGGAGCCCAGAGATACCTGGATATCAAACGGGCGCAGTATGAACGTTATTCCAATGTAAAGTAACCGAAATGGCGCAAAGAACGAAGGATAGGAGCAGTTTACATGCCAATGATGCAAACGCTATAATTTTAGTACGACAAGATGAACACTGGAAAATAGATAAAGATGGGATGAGAACCAAGTTGACCAAAGACAATAAACCACCGCTGTACCGCGTGATTATGGACGAGCTGAAATCGCAAATTTCATCAGGCCACTATCCTCCTGAAGCCCAGCTTCCAACGGAGGCCGAGCTGAGCTCCGCCTTTGGCGTGAGCCGTATTACAACAAGAAGAGCGCTCGAGGAACTGGAGCGGGACGGGTTTATCTATCGCATCAAGGGAAGCGGCAGCTTTGTCAAACCCCGGCAACGTGGACAGGAGCAGCGGTCGGTTGGAACGGAAAAAATGATATCGCTTATCCTGCCTTCCGAAGACGACCGCGGTACGATGGGATATATTCGCGGAGCTTCGGATTGGCTCAACGCGAACGGCTACTATTTGAGCATTCACCAAAGCGATTATGATTCCCAGAAAGAACGCGATCTGCTGGAAATGCTGACCCGAAAGGGCATTGCGGCCATCATATTGTATCCGCGGAACGATCAGACGAACTATGACATTTTGCATCGACTTTGCCTTGAAGATTATCCAATCGTGACCATCGATAAATATTTTGACAGCCTGCCGTTAGGGGCGGTGGTTTCCGACAATTTGGGCGGTTCCTATCAAGCCGTATCCAGGCTGATTGAGCTCGGTCATCGAAAGATTGCGTTTCTGACAGCGGTCAGCATTGAATCAACCTCTTCGGTGCGCAACCGCTATTTCGGATACTGCCAAGCGCTGAAGGACCACGGGCTTCCCGTCGATAGCCGTTATATCAGGCTGAATATGAAGGATTATCGGGAGAAGGTTGGCTTTGAGCAATTTTATAATGAGCTGCTGGACTCTTATCAGGCGGAAGGGGTAACGGCTGTTCAGACGGAGAATGATCTGATCGCCGCCAACTTGCTGAACCGCTGTTTGGAACGAGGGATCCGCATTCCGGAGGATATATCGATCATAGGCTTTGATAATAACCCTGTCACAGAACATGTCATGATCCCGCTGACTACCGTTGAGCAGAATTTTTACGAGATTGGACGCCAAGCGGCCGAACATGTAGTAAACTGGCTGGAGAGAGGGAAACAGACACCGGACCGGACATTGATCCCCGTCAAGCTGGTGGAGCGTGATACAACCGCTCCTCCTCCAAAAGGGAAAGTCACGGAGTAGATTGATATGAAGGCTGATTGCCGGGTAGACTCTTTACCTGCGCGCAATCAGCCTTTTTATAGGCATGTAAAAGTTGAGTATAAAAATTTTCTACTTACTCAAACACGCTGCAAGGATGGTACATTATTTAGAGGTAAGGAGTCCGATAAGCGAAACATGACACCAAGCGAACCAAGACATGAAAGGAGGTGAACAACATGTGTACGATTCATATGCTGGTGGGGATACCCGGCAGCGGAAAAAGCTATCATGCCAAACAACTATGCAAAAGCGAGCGTGCCGTCATCGTTGCGACGGACTCGATCCGTGAAAGATTGTTCGGCAGCGAATCCAAACAGAAAAACACGTATCTGGTATTTGACGAAGCGTTCGCCGCGATCGAACAGGCGCTTGCGTCAAGGCGAAATGTCGTATTTGATGCCACCAATGTCAGTCGGGAGCGGAGACAGAAGTTCCTGAAGCGATTTGGCGATAGATCGGTGGAATGCCATATTTGCACAGCCCCTTATGAAGTGGCTCTGGAAAGAGTTAAACGACGAAAACGCCGGCTCGATGAGAAGATCATGACGAAGTATGCCAAGAATCTTGAATTTACTGTCATCGGAGAAGGATTCAGTGATTTGCATCTTGTTCACGAGCAGGGCGAAACTCAGCTTACAAGAGAAGAACTGGAAGTGCTGCTAACAAGCAAACCGGGTCATGATGAGTTATTCGGCTACTTGTCCCAATCTCCTTATTTCAACATGATGCTGGGATATGATCAGGAGAATCCGCATCATTCCAAGACGTTGTCGGAGCACACGTTTGCCGTGCTGGAATATATAAATGCTTTCTATGAAGGCGAGCATCTGCTGGCTATGCAATTAGCTGCGCTGTTCCATGACGCGGGTAAGCCGTTCTGCAAAGTATGGAAGCAGGCAAAAGGGTACTATTCCTATTATGGTCACGAGCATGTATCGGCAAGCATAACCTGCCATACATTGAAGGATCTCGGTTATGAACATGCATTTATTCAGCACGTCGTTCAACTAGTGAACTTTCATATGGAAATTTTGCATGGAGGGGATGCCGGGGCATCCAAAATCTATCATTTGTTAGGCGAAGATATGCTGGCTGAGCTGTATTTCTTCGCGGAAGCCGATACCTACGGCAAATAAGGAGGTGAACAACGATGAAAATGAAGTATCCCAAAACGATGCATTTGCCATGGTCCAGAGGTTATACGGATGACGATAAGATTTTACGGAATACCGACCATTTTACGGGGCGGGAAGTTGTCATTACCGAGAAAATGGACGGGGAGAACACCACGATGTACCCCGATTTCATCCATGCCAGGTCCCTGGACAGCAAGGATCATCCTTCCCGTCATTATGTGAAGACACTGCATGGTGGCATCAAGTATTTAATTCCGGAAGGTTATCGACTCTGCGGGGAAAACGTATATGCCAAGCATTCGCTCTCGTATGGGGCGCTGCCTGACTATTACATGCTGTTTTCGGTGTGGAATAAGGATAATGTATGCTTGTCGTGGGATGAGACGGAGGCTTGGGCGGAGCGTCTGGGGCTAGTAACAGTTCCTGTCTTGTACCGGGGAGTTTGGGACGAGGCAGCCGCCAAGGCATGTTATACGAAGCAGTCAAACTGCGGAGGGGAACAGGAAGGTTATGTGGTTCGGCGGGCTTCCTCATTCGCTTATGACGATTTTAAACGCAGCGTTGCCAAGTTCGTGCGCAAGAATCACGTACAAACCGATGAGCATTGGCTAAGCAAACCGATCGAACCGAATCGTTTGGCTGTCGGGGAATACAACAGTAAGATTGAATAATTATCGATAATTTATAGAGAATGAGGTGTTGATCATGTAATTCCTGATTGCTTTTTATATGAGACGAAGTGAATACATAGACATGAGCTGCCGCTTATATCGGGGCTTTTTTTATTGTTTTTTTGGTTACCACATTTTGTTAGTTCAAGTATAATGAACCTATACATAAGGATGAACAACAGAACCATCATGATTTCAGGATAGGAGATAAGATGAATAAGAAGAGGATGTTTCGAGTTTCTGCTCCGTCAGGGGTCAGACTGATGATTTCGATGTTGATTTTGATCGCTATTCTTCTTGGAAATATCATGAGACACCACGGGGAAAAGGATGTCTTTTATTATTTCAGTATCATATGGTCAGTTTTTTGTTCGGCCGTTTTCATCATCTCCGTATATCGAACCTATCTAATGAAACCAGGCGTGATGGAAATGGCTCAAGAAGGAATCGTCATAAACGGTACAGTTATTAACGCTGAAGCTGTGAAATGTTTACTGATCAATCATGACAGGAAACCGGTGATCGGGATCAAGCCGAAAGGGCGTGCAATAGTTCCCTTGAAGTTTTGTTTTCAGTTAGCGGAGGACCAGGCGGAGGGAATTAGGCAGCTGGAGACCTGGGCACAAGAAAGACAGGTGAAGGTTTCAAAAGGATTTTTTATGAGATGGTTGTAGGGAACTAGTATCCCACTTTGTTCATGTATTGGCTGCAGTTCACTTTGCTTCACAGGTTTAATGCTATTAATTCTTTTATTAAAAATTAAAATCAAGAAAGCAATCAAGAAGAAATGTCACGAAGATGGGTCAGCTATAATGTAATCAGGTGTTTAGCCATGAACTTCATTATGGGGAGAGAAATCATGAATAATATGTACAATCATTTGGATATGACCCGAATATTAAACCGAATCGACACATTAAGCTCTCAAGCACAGCCGTTATGGGGAAAAATGGATGTTGCCCAAATGCTGTCTCACTGCTCCGCGTTCCAAGACATAGCCATGGGCATCACGAATCCTCCAAGAGGTTGGTTAGGTATATTGGTAGGAAAATTCGCGAAGCCCATGTTTTATAACGAAAAGTCGTTACCCCGCAATATGTCTACCATTCCGGACATTTTGATTGCGGATCCAAGAGAATTTGAAACGGAAAAAGAACAATTGAAAGAAAAAATTATAGCGTTCCAAAACAACGGACCCAAGAAATGTACCACACATCCCCATCCATTCTTCGGTAAAATGACCCCGGAGCAATGGGGGGTAGGATTATACAAGCATCTGGACCATCATTTAAAACAGTTCGGCGTATAAGGCTCAAGAACCTATGTAGTCATGATGCAGATATAACCTCGCAGAGCCAGCACACCATGAATGTTGGCTCTACGAGGTCGGAGGTTCTACTGCAGCTTATGTATGTATCTCTTTATATCCAATCCTCGTATTTCTCCATCGTAAACTCGCCTTCCAGCTCGAGCCGGGTATCCGGCTTACTGCCGTCATAATAGTTGCCATCCATCGTTGATCCAATCCAATATACGTAAAATACGCCATTCCCTCTATACTCGATACGTCCCTGGTTATCATTCACCTCCTGGTTTTCAAAATAATACAGCCTTGCATCCAGGCTTCTGGAGTTCTCGTTATAACCCTGGGTAATCGTAAATTCCAGCGGTGCAAACTCATCTAATTTTAACGTATCCAGATAAATCGTAAGCTCCGCGTCCGGATTGTTCAGCAATGCATCCGAATCTGGTAAACACTGGAGCGGCTCGGGTTCTTGAATCCTTACTTTTTTCTAAATGGTAGCATAAACCCATCACGGCACCAATAAGAAAGCTTACTATCGCTACCTTCCATATCATGAAATGGATCGATCTGCGAAATTAACAGGGAGAGGGAATAAATATGCTATTGCTAATTTGATATTTTATTGTAAAATGATCCGCAATAGATTCGTTTAATCATGGCAAGTCTTCATGTTATTACAGGAGAGGTTGATCGAGCATTGATGAGACGACGGAGGTTAGAACGTGTAACGGGAAAGTTCAGCCGATGGATTTACGGCATTTCGTTTAAACAAAGAGTTCGCTTGTCCTTCGCTATTATGATAACGCTTGCAATCGGAGCGGTAGGAATGACAACCTATTGGATCGCTTCCAAGGAGCTTCAGAAGAACGCATTTGAATCCAGACAAGAGACCGTGAACAAAACGACTCAGATTCTGGACGATAAGCTGGCCGGCATCTCCAATTCGGTTCGTTCCCTGATGTTCAGTTACGCCTTCAAGGAAATGATGCTGGATGTGCAGAGCAACGACATCTCAAATTATTACGTGCATTTGTCCGAGCTTCAGTATGTGTTTTCGCAAGTTTCCTTTAACGAACCTCTAATCGAAAGCATTCTCATTGCCACACCTATCGGAGATTTCTATCCGGTATCGCAGCGCCGTTCCCAGACGCAGTCCTTTTATGAATCCGGCATGTATTACGATGTGAAAGAGAGCTATGGGGGGATTTGGGTTAAGGGGCACACCGACAAGTTTTTTACCGGGGACAGCCGCACGCTTTCCTTTGTTACCAAGGGAACGCAGGAGAACGTTTCGAATACCAACGTATTCATCGTGGTGAACGTGAACGAAAGCGGATTGATCGGCACGGTCAACCAGCATTCATCGAACGATGACAGCGACTATTTTGTCATCGATTCGAAAGGCCAGGAAGTGATTCGGACGGCATGGTCGTCCAACCACAATCTTATGAAAGATAAACCGTTCTTGTACAATGTTTCAGAAGGTAACCAAGGTTCATTCTTTCATCATTTTGACGAAACCGATTACCTGGTGAATTACACCCGATCCGCCGTGGTCAAGGACTGGAGCCTGTTCGGCATTCAGCAGAAGGATAAATTGCTCGAACAAATGAACGGCGTCAAGCGAACCACCTTTTATATCATGCTGTTCTTTCTGCTTCTAACCTGGCTTCTATCTACCAACTTGACGGGAATCCTGCTAAATCCGTTATATAAACTGCAACGACTCATGCGGGAGGTCGAGGACAACCGCCTGAATGTCCGCTTTGCCAGCAGGTCTACCGACGAAGTTGCGCAGGTGGGTTATCAATTCAACCGAATGCTGGATGAAATCAACCGCCTCATCGATGATGTACGGCTGAGCGAATCCGGGAAACGCAAGGCGGAGATGCGGGCTTTGACCGCGCAGATGGAGCCGCACTTTTTATACAACACCCTCAATACGATATACTGCAAATCGGTTTTAGGCGAGAACGATGAGGTCAATGAGATGATTCTGTCCTTGTCCCAGATGTTCCAGTTAGGGCTGAGCGGAGGCAAGGATTGGAACACGTTGGAGGATGAGCTGCTGCATGTGGAACAGTATTGTCTCCTGCAGCAAAAATGTTATGAAGGTCTGTTTGAGTTTGAAGTTACCGTGACCGACGACTCGTTATTAAATAGCCTTTTGCCCAAAATTCTATTGCAGCCAATCGTGGAAAACAGCATTCAACACGGTTTTAAGGATATAAGCGCTGGAGGTTGTATCCTTGTGCGGGTTTACAGGCAAGACGAACGGCTGCACCTGATTATAGAGGATAACGGGATCGGCATGGATGCGGCTAAGGTAAGGAAGGGGATGCTGCAGCCGCCGGTCTCCAAGAAGGGTTATGCCTTGAATAATATCGTGAACCGGCTCAGTCTCTTCTATGGCGATGAAGCCGGAATTGAACTGACCAGCCTTCCTGGCAAAGGATCAAGAACGGAAATATGGATGCCGATTAGAGAAGGAGACAGTGAATCATGATGAATGAATCACCCGTGATTAAGTTATGCATCATCGATGATATTCGCAGCGTGGTCGACATGATCGCCCGAAAGCCGCCATGGAAGGAACATCATATTGAGGTCGTTGGTACGGCGCTGGATGGCGAGGAAGGGATTCGCCTGGTTAAGGAGATGAAACCTGACATTGTCCTTACGGACATCCGGATGCCCAAAAAGGATGGCTTGGCCATGACGCAAGAAATTCTCGAAAGTTCTCCTTCCACGAAGATTGTCATTCTCAGCGCATACACCGATTTTTCGTTTACGAGGCAAGCCATTCGCCTAGGCGCATTTGATTTTGTCAAGAAACCGTTCTCCATGGATGAAATCGTACAGGTGGTGTTAAAGGCAAAGGCAGCTTACGAAGAAGAACGGCAGGAACAGAGCAAGCTCATGGAATTGAAGCAGAATATGATAACAAGCTTGCCGGTCTTGCAGCAAGAATATTTATCTTTGTTGATCCATCACCGTACGAATGCTGCAGCGGCTTATCAGAAATGGCAAACACTCGGTATTAAGCTTGAGCCGCAGTATTTCAATCTCTTCATCGTGGAACTGGACCGTTTCATGGACAAATATAAAGAGCAGCCTGCGCGCGAAGTGGAGCTGATCCGGTTCAGTCTCCGAAATATTCTGGAAGAAACGATAGGGACTTTTACTCGTGGCGTCGTCTTTAGCGAGGCCTTGAACCGTTTTGTCTGCCTGATCAATTGCGAGGATATGGGGAGGGCGGAGCAAATATCGGAAGCGTGCCGGCTGAACATTTACCAATTTACGCATTCAACCATCTCCATCGGGATTGGCATGTGCGTCACTTCGATTGATGAGTTACCCGATTCGTACCAGCAGGCCCTGAATGCAATGGAATATCATTTCTATACGGACGGCAATGGCGTAAACAGATATATCGGTTCCTCGGTTGAGGAGAAAACCCTGCTGAATTATACGGCTTCAACCGAACAAGAATTTCTGTTTGCTTTACGCTCCGGGCATCGGGAAAAATGTCGGCTGATTCTGGAGCAAATTTTTAATGATATATTGCAGCGTGACCCGCTGCCAAAGCCGCAGCAAGTCGAAAATTTATGTTATGAGCTGTCATCCAAGATATGCAGGGTCATGTCGGAGTTATTCCCTCACGAACGAGTAAAGAGGCTTGAGGAACAATGGAACGCGGTAAAGAGTTCCACCCTTGTTTCGTTCCAGATCATGCGGGATACGGTAAAAGGGATATGCCTTGAAGCTTGTTCTTGGGTCGAGCAGGAGCGCTCGGACGAATCAACGAAATTGATCTATCAGGCGAAGGATTATATATGTGCGCATCTACATACAAACTTAACGCTGGATGTTTGCGCGAAGCAGTTTAATATCAGTCCAGGGTATTTCTCGAATCTGTTCAAAAAAGTGCTGAATATCTCCTTTCAACAATTCGTGATTCATCAGCGAATGGAAAAAGCCAAAGAAATGCTGATCGATGATTATCAGGTACAGGAGATCGCTCAGGAGCTTGGGTATGAGCATCGGCGCTATTTTAGCGAAATCTTCAAGAAACATACCAATATGACCCCATCCGAGTTCAAGCTGTATAGTACGGGGAAGGTCAGCACACCGATGGACCTGGACTAACTGCGAGTCAATCATCATATTTCGATAAAGCCTTGTTTCCGTGTTTATTGGATGCAGGGCTTGTTTTGTGAAGGGACGGATTCATGGGGAAACCTGCCCTCGATGTGTGGTTACCCGCATTATGCGAGTGAGAGGCGGCCCTTATAATGAGAGAGAAAGAACGAGATTCCGTAGATAAAAAAAGGGAGGTAACATGGATGAAATTAAGCAAGAAATTCCTTATATCCGCGATGTGTTTGGTGCTTTCGGGAAGTCTCGCAGCTTGCGGTAGCCCGAAATCCACGGATCAAGGAGCGGATTCCAAAACCGATGCCAAGACAAAGATCACTTATTGGACCGGAGATCGCCATGATTCTGAATTTGTCAAAGAGACCATCGCGACATTCAACGAAACGAACCAGGACAATATCGAGGTGGAGCTGGTCATCAAGGGTGATGATTTCGATCAAGCGCTCGACATGTCCTTTCAGACTTCAGAGCCGCCGGATGTTATCCGCGTGAAAGAAAACACCATACAGACGTTCTATAAAAAAGGATTTCTGGCACCGATCGACGAGTTCCTGACGGACGAAATGAAAGAAAAGTTTCCGGTGATGGAGGATCTGAACCGTTTTGAGGGAAAACGCTACAGCCTGCCAAACTACGGCACAACGATGCGATTGATCTATAATAAAGAGCTCTTTGCCAAAGCGGGTATTGAGCAGCCGCCAACCACCTTGGATGAGCTGGTCGAGACAGCCAAGAAAATAACCGAAGTAGGGAAGGCAAGCGGAGCCTATGGATTCGCCCAGAATTTCAAAAATCCTTCCAGTGCATTGGGGCGTTCCGCGCGAGTAATCGCAGAGGTGAGCGGTTACGGCGGGTTTGGATATGATTTTAAGACGGCCCGTTACGATTTCAGCGGCTTTAAGCCGATCATGGAAGCCTTCAAGCAAATCAAGGACGACGGAAGCATGCTGCCGGGTGTCGAATCGCTTGATATCGATCCATTGCGTGCTCAATTCGCCGAAGGGAAAATCGGCATGTACTTATCCTTTTCCGCTGAGGCTGGGGTCTACCAATCGCAATTCCCGGCAAAAATCGACTGGGCAGCGGCACCCGTTCCTTCCATAGACGGTCAATTCAATGGCGCTTCCGGCTTCCTTGGCGGGCAGTGGTTGGCCATTAGCTCGGAGTCGGAACACAAGGAAGCGGCATGGAAATTCCTAACGTATATGTACGATGAGTCGATCCTACAACAGTACCAAGAGAAGGGATTCGGCATATCGATGGTACCTTCGGTCAGCGCGGTTGCGGTGAAGCCCGAAGTGAAAGGGATCGACGGATTCCTGCCCAACAAGTACGACGGTGTCTGGCCGGTCTATCCGACCGTGCCGGTACAAGGCATGAAATCGGATGACGCCTTCTTCAAATACATCCTAAGCGGAGGCGATCTGGATTCCATCATCAACGACTTGAATACCCGCTATAATGCCGCGTTGGACGCTGCCATTGCGAGCGGGGAAGTGAAGGCGGAGCCGATGGCAGATTTTAATCCGTTGGATCTTGCCGGACAATACGCTAAATAGATAGATTCATGGGGGATGGGGCATGCTCCATCCTTTCTTACATTCTAAAGAGACCGCAAGGAGTTGAGAGGATATGAATAAAGCGAAGAGTGTTGCTTTTTCATACAGCTTTCTGTTGCCGAGCTTTATTCTGACCATGGTTCTTGGCATTTACCCGATCATGTGGGCCATGAGGTATATGTTTTACGATTATAAAGGATATGGCGCCGAACGATTCGTAGGATTGGCCAATTTCGAACGCGTCATGAGGGATCATCAATTCTGGGAATCCGTAGCCAACACGTTCATCTATGCCGGAGGCAAACTCCTGCTGTCGATACCGCTCGCCCTGATCTTGGCCGTTATTCTGAATTGGAGGATCAAAGGCAGAAATTTGCTGAGAGCGATATTCTTTATGCCGACAATCATAAGCACCGCTGTGATGGCGGTCGTGTTTTTTACGATCTTTAATTCTTATAATGGCATTCTCAATCAGTTCCTGCTGAAATATCAAATCATCGGGAATGCCATCGATTGGCTGGGCGTGGATTATGCCATGCTGACCGTTATTCTTGTAGCCGTGTGGGGAGCAATTGGCAATTACATGCTTTTGTTTCTGGCGGGGCTGCAAAACATCCCCGAAGATGTCTACGAAAGCTCGGCGCTGGATGGGGCAAACAAATTTCAGCAATTTCGGTACATTACCGTTCCGATGCTGGGGCCCGTGATGCAAATGATCATCATGTTGGCCATCATCAATGCGCTAAAAGGCTATGAGAGCATCATGGTGATGACCGATGGCGGTCCGATCGGAAAAACCAATGTCATGTTCCTATACGTATATAAGTTGTTCTTCCCGCCGGCTGGCTCCACGGCATCCACGCAAATCCAGGAGTTCGGCTATGGCAGTGCGGTAGCATTTGTTACGGCCGTGATCGTCGGCGTCATTACGATACTTTACTTCTATGGCTCGAAACGCATGAGTCATAACGAATAAGGGGGAAACGTTCATGAGAATCGCATGGAATACTATACTGTGGGCGTTTCTGTTCGTCGTCGCATGTTTAACGCTGTTTCCCGTGGTGATCACTTTGCTGGGCTCCTTCAAAACTAATGCCGAGCTTACGGCGGGAGCCACATTTCTGCCGGCTGAATGGCAGTTCTCCAACTATATCGAAGCCTGGGAACAAGCGAATTTCTCAACCTACACGCTGAACAGCCTGTTCGTTGCCGGGGCCGCGACCATCGGAACGTTATTGGTGGCTTCCATGGCGGCGTACGTCGTGAACCGAATGGACTTTATCGGTAAAAAGCTATACGTCGGCCTGCAGGCATTTACGATGTTTGTCGCCATCGGCGCTGTGGTGCTGCGCCCTCAATTCGACCTCATGGTTCAGCTTCATCTGCATAACTCGCTGTGGGGCGTAATCCTAATTTTAATCAGTGCTCATGCTTCAGCATTCTTCATCCTGCTCAGCTTTATGAGCGGGATCCCCAAGGAGTTGGACGAAGCCGCGCGTATCGACGGGTGCTCGCCGGGCAGAACGTTCTGGAGAATCATCATTCCCTTGCTTACGCCCGGGCTTGGCGTGTGTGCACTGTTTGCTTTCCGCGGTGCTTGGAACGAGTATCTGCTCCCGTTTGTGTTTACGCTCAGCAAACCGGAGCTGCAGACGTTGACCGTCGGCCTTGCCAATCTGAAGTACGGTGTCGCAGCCGCTTCACAGACCCACTTCATGATGGCCGGGGCGTGCCTGTCCATTCTCCCGATCCTTATCGCTTATATATTTGCCAACAAATCCTTTATGCAAATGACCGCCGGCTCTTTAAAGGGCTAGCGGCATCCTATCCACAACCAGGAGGCTCATGCTATGAATTCAGTTCATATTGGAAATCTCATCTCTAGTTCCGTGATTCGGCGTCATCCGGGTAACCCGATTCTGGATGCGGCCCGCGTTCCATACCCGACTGCGCTTGTATTCAATGCAGGCGTGACTAAATTCAACGGAAAATACGTGATGGTGTTTCGTAACGACTACGGCAGTGCAGAACGCCAGACGCTCGATCCCCATCATACCACCGACCTTGGCGTCGCCTTCAGCGATGACGGGGTTCATTGGGAGGTGCAGCCAAAGCCGTGCTTCAAGCTGCATGACCAAGAGATCATTCGGGCGTATGACCCTCGGCTCACCGTTATCGACGGTCGCTGTTACATGTGTTTTGCCGTGGACACGCAGCATGGCATTCGCGGAGGCGTCGCGGTTACGGACGATTTTGAGAATTTTGAAATATTGAGTTTGTCGACGCCGGATCTGCGCAACATGGTGCTGTTTCCCGAGAAGATTGGCGGCAACTATGTGCGGCTGGAGCGGCCCTTCACGGTGTACAGCCGAGGAGGAGTCGATCGGTTTGATATGTGGATATCGGAATCGCCGGACTTGAAGTATTGGGGAAATTCCAATTTACTTCTAGCGGTCGAGGACGTCACATTTGCCAATGACAAGATTGGCCCAGCAGCTCCTCCGATCAAGACAAAGCATGGTTGGCTTACAACATTTCATGCGGTGGATCTTGATCCCGAAAGGGGCAAGAACGGGTGGGAATCTTCCTGGAAAAAACGCTATACCGCCGGCTTGATGATGCTGGATCTGGATAATCCAAAAAAAATCATCGGTTTGTATAAGGAGCCCTTACTGGCACCTGAGGTTCGTTACGAGACCGAAGGGGGCTTCCGGAACAACGTGATCTTTCCTGGCGGCATGATACTTGAAGATGATGGCGAGGTTAAAATTTATTACGGTTCAGCGGATGCGGTGGAATGTTTGGCCACGGCACATATCGATGATTTGATTACATTATGTCTGAATGACTAGTGCGAGGTGAGGATAAGAAAATGACGATTTGGAATCTTCTGCAGCATCCTCCTGCTCGTTATCGAACGGTGCCATTTTGGTCCTGGAATGACGATCTGAATAAGGATGAACTCTTACGGCAGATCGAAGAGATGCACAAGGCCGGTATCGGCGGTTTTTTCATACATGCCAGGGGAGGACTTACCGTACCTTATATGGGTGAGGAGTGGATGGAGGCCATACAGGTCTGCATCGAGAAAAGTCAGGAGCTCGGGCTGGAGGCATGGCTGTACGACGAAAACGGCTGGCCCAGCGGTTTCGGTGACGGAAAGGTGCCCGCACTTGGCCCTGCTTATCAGCAGAAGCGGCTGGCTTATGAATGGGCTCCGTTTAAGGACGGAAATGAAGTGACGATAGCCTATTACGTTCTGAGCGGTGAAGAGCTGCGGTTACTCACTCCGGATGATCCTCGCAGTCCTGACTTTCGTGTATATTACGAGATCAATCCTTACTATATCGACACGCTAAGCAAACAGGCTGTAAAGGCGTTCATTACAACCATCTACGAAGCTTACTGGACGAAGTTCGGCAATAAATACGGTTCGGTTCTAAAGGGGATATTCACGGATGAACCGCAATTTGGACGGGGCGATCTTCCGTGGTCGCTGGAGCTGGAAGAAGCTTTTGAAACCCATTATGGATATTCCCTGATTGAAGCACTACCTGGACTCTTCTTGGAAACGAATGACTGTCGCAAGATAAGGTATGATTATTGGTCTTGCGTTACCGCATTATTCACTGAAGCCTACGCCAAGCAGATCGGAGTTTGGTGCGGGGAGAGGGGATGGTCTTCCGCCGGACATGTCGTGGACGAGCAAACGCTAATGAGCCAAGCGACTTCGGTAGGCGATCCGCTGCTCTTCTATGAGTATCTGCAAATCCCCGGCTGCGACTGGCTCGGCCGTTCGGTCAGCGAAGAGCCGCTTGTTCCCAAGCAAGTCAGCTCCGTTGTGCGTCAGCTCGGCAAAAAACAAGCCATCACCGAGAGTTATGGCTGCACCGGCTGGAATATCAGCTTTCAGGATTTAAAGCGGATCGGGGAATGGCAATTCGTTCACGGGATGAATCTCATGTGTCAGCATTTGCAGGCCTATTCGCTTAGAGGGCTGCGGAAACGGGATTATCCACCATCGTTGTTCTATCAACAGCCTTGGTGGGAGCACTATCACCACTTTAACGATTACTTTGCCCGTTTGTCCATGCTGCTTGTGGAGGGCACACGGCAGGCCGATGTACTGCTGCTGCATCCCATCCGGACCGCTTGGGTGGAGCAAGCGGGCTCAGACTCCAGCCGGATTGAACCTTATCATCAATCGTTTGCCCAGTTGTCCCGCTGGCTGTGCCAATCGTTTATCGAGCATGATTACGGCAGCGAGGGAATCATGGAACGTCATGGTAAGGTAGCGGATGGACGATTCATTGTAGGAGAGGCCGACTATCGGATTGTTGTCATACCTCCTTGTGTTACCTTAAATAAAGTAACCGTGAATCTGCTCCATCAGTTTATTCTTCAGGGAGGAACGTTGATCGCTTTCGAGCCTTATCCGTACCTGATCAATGGAGAACAGAGCAAAGATATTATTAATTTAATAGGAGCTGCATTGAAACCCGCCTGGAACCGGTTATCTTTGGCGAAAATGATGTCCGGCATCGTTTCCCCTTCGATCTCTGTAAATGACGGGCAGTGGAATCCCATTGCATCGGATATGCTTAACATTCAGACCCTTAAGCTGGACGACTCTTATCTCTATTATCTGGTGAATTCGGGAGAAGAGCTATATCCGGATACGGAGGTAACTATTTATCGAAAGGGTAGGCCCTTTCTTATTCATTTGGAGAGCGGCGGGCTCGAACCGTTGAACCATAAAGTAATGGCGGACGGCATTCGGCTGAACTTGACGCTGCACCCAGCGCAATCCTATGTGATCCGAGTTGTGCCGGATGATGAGGCCCTGAACGATTCCGATTCCAATACGGTAACGGAACTCGATTGCGGAAATGCCGAAACTCATATTCAACTCTTGGATGAGCAGTGGAGTATCGATTATATCGATGATAACAGCTTAACGCTGGATACGTGCAGGTATCGGGTGGAGAATGGCGAGTGGTCTGAACCTCTGCCCCTTATTTTTATTCAGGACGTTCTGCTCAAGATCGGAGCGCCCGTGCATATCGAATTGGAATTCGAGGTTGCCGTAACTTTCGATCCAGTCATTGAACGGGAATTGTATCTTGTCATGGAGAATCCGGAGAAAACGAATATCCGGGTGAACGGAAACGAAGTAGCATCTCATAGCTGTGGCTGGTGGAGAGACGTTGCTTTCAAGAAGATCGATATTAGAGGCTGCCTTCAGCGCGGTCGTAATACCATCAGGCTTGCCCTGGATTTTTGGAACGCGCCCGAAACGTATGCGGCAATGGAGCGTGCCGATCAATTTGAAGCTGAAGCGAATAAGCTTACGTTTGATACGGAGCTCGAGAGCGTTTATATCATCGGGGATTTTGCGGTAACATCAGAATCTGCGTTCGTTGATGGGGGAGCTGGCATCCTCTATACGGATGGTCCGTTCAAGCTATCCGAACCTCAGCAAGAATGCTCGCTGGCGGATGATCTGGTCCGTCAGGGCTTGCCGTTCTTTGCAGGAAGCATTCGGCTTGTGCAGACGATTTCGATTCGACCGGATAATCGAGCGACCTGGTTATGGCAGTTTGGCTCTAGGCCGAATGCAATTGTTACGCGACTAAGCATCAATGGGAAAGAAATTCGCTCCTTCTTATGGGAGCCGTATGAGGCGGATATTTCAGGATATCTCCAAACCGGAGAGAACCTGATTGAGCTTGAGTTGATTGGGAGCTGCAGAAACTTGCTCGGTCCGCACCACCATGTGAAAGGGGAGCCGCTTAAGGTAGGCCCCGACAGCTTTAAGGATAAACCCGGTTGGACGGATAAGGATCTCGATCCAGACACCCCGATCTATCAAAACCGATATGCTTTCGTTCGGTTCGGATTGTCACATGTTCCAAGATTGGTTTCCGGGATATGAATCTGAAGAGGAAACACCCTGGAACAAATTCGTATATAGAATCTGCCCTTTTTGTGGAATTACCCTCATTATTTTCCCTTTGCATGCAGTCTATAATGAAGTGGCGGAATGCTGATTCAGACAATATTGAAACGGCTTTCAAATAATCGAACGAAAAGGAGGAAACATGTGATGACATTCGTAAGCAAATGGTTTCGTGCCGCACTTGGATTTACGCTTGCTGCTGCCTTGCTGTCACCATCTGCGAATCTTCAAGTGGAAGCATCAGAGGGAGGGGATGCATTTACTCCAATGGCACGAGCCTCAATCGTAACCTACGAGCCTTCGGAACGATATGCAAGCTCCGTGAATTACACGCTTAAAGCGAACGGAGTACCCGTCCCGGTGGTGAAGGGATTCAGCGATTATGACTATGCGCATTTTTCCATGTCCGACGGTCCTGTCACTTATGAATTAACCATTCTCAACACAGATAAAGTGCATGAGTATTCGATAAGTCCGAAGAAACTCGGCATTCAAGCAGACAAGATTGAGGGAAGAACCATTACCTTCACGACCCGTTCGGACGAATACTTAATCGTCATGATGAATAACCGCAAGACGCGTATGGTCATCGCTGCGGATCCGCTTGAATCAGACGCACCTGCCTCAACCGGTGAGGGAATCTTCAATGTAATATCCGCTCCGTATGATGTTGTGTCCTCGGGTTCTTCAACAACCGAAGTTTCCACAAGAACGCGGGCCATCCAGCAGGCCATTGACGATGCCAGTCAGTACGGCACCACGCAAGGAGACGGTGCGCAGGGCATTGTTTACATACCGGCGGGAACCTATGAAATCGGCAATTTGGTATTAAAAAGCAATACGGCGGTCTACATGGAACCGGGAGCCACCTTGGTCGGCACGGGAAGAACAGACGATTACACGGAGCATTGGTTCAAGGATTCGATGGGACGACCGGCTACATGGTGGATCTCAACTGCATTTCAATCCGAGAATATCCGGATATATGGTCGGGGCACAATCGATGGCAATGGGCAGGCCCTGCACGACGACAAAGGAACCAACGGCAAGGGAATGATCAATAATCTGGTCGTTCCGATTGATACGTCCCATTTTGTGATGGATGGCATTGTCATTCGAGAATCATCGGGCTGGGCGGTTGTCGCGGTCCGCTCGAATGATCTGGCCTTCAGAAATCTGAAGCTGTTCAACAGTTTGGGGATGGGAGAGAATGACGGGATCGATATTTGCGAATCCCAAGACGTTGTCGTACAACATGCGATCGGTATTTCGCTGGATGATCCGTTCTCCACGAAAGCTTGGAAAGAGGATACCGATATCGCTTCGGGTAAAGTGCCTTGGCCGGGTAATCCGGAACCCGTTCGCAATGTGTTATTCGAGGATACGATCGCGTGGACGTTATGCTACGGTTATAAGATCGGCCAAGGCATCATGCAGGATCAATCCAATATCGTGTTCAGAAACGGAGTCGTATACAAAGCCGCAGTGGGGTTTGCCATTCATCATAAATACGGCACCGGCACGGTGAGTGACGTAAGATTCGAATCGATGGACATTGAAGATATCAGCGGCAAGAACGAAGACAATAGCGCCTGGATGACCCTATTCACAGTGAATGGAAGCAATAACGGCGTGGGACCCGTCAGAGACGTTAAAGTGAAGGATATTACAGTACGCGACGCGGGTGAAAGTTTTGCGAAGATCAAGGGTGTGGAAGGTGCCGAGATTACGGATCTGATGTTTGAGAATGTCTATATGCCTGGAGCAAGCGTACCGGCGACTACGCTTCACGAGATGAACTTCCTGAGCAAAGAACATTACGGCGATGTCACGATCAGGCCCGTTCAGAACGAGGAACCTCCACCAAGAACCAATTTGGCGCTGCACCGTCCAGCTGTGGCTTCATCCAATGACGGACTGGAAGACACCGCGCCGTACGTGAACGACGGAAGTTTAACAACTCGCTTCGGTTCGAAGCGGGGAGTGGATCCCGGTTGGATCTATGTCGATCTCGGAGAAACCAAAACGATAGACGAAGTCAGGCTCTTTTGGGAGGCTGCTTACGGGAAGAGCTACCGAATACAGATAGCCGACGATCCGAGCGATGAGGCTAATTGGAGAGATGTATACAGCACCACGACAGGCAAGGGTGGTCTTGAGACGATTACTTTTGACGAAGTGGAAGCACGGTATGTTCGGATGTACGGCACGATTCGGGCCACGATATACGGATATTCGATTTGGGAATTTGAGGTGTATGGTCCTGAACGGTAAGGATCAGATATCCAGATTCCCAGTTGATCAATGGGTAAAGGACACATTCTCTTAGAGGTGTGTCCTTTGTTTAAGTTATCCGCAGCCCTTTCATTTATTGAAGCGATAAATATTCCAGAAGCGCCTCCATTTGCTCGCTTCCCAAAAGATCAGTCAGTGTTGGCATCACATGGGAGATATATTCCGGTTTCGTTTCAAAGGTTTCTTCGTCGCTGATTTCCCCTTGGAAAAGCCGAGCTCCTTCGATGAGAATGGACAGCGCGTCAAAGCAATCCGCAAGCGAAGTCGCAATCAGCTTCGGCTCGCCGCCTTCGAATGCGGCATATACGGGTGAACCACTCGCTTGGACGTCAACGATCAGCGGATCATCGTTTACATTGGCAATGACGACGTGATGAGCCGGCCAAAGGCTCGATTCTGCCGTTTCACCGCCGACGTAAATCCAGCGATAGCCCATTTGCTGCCGGACCAGATGCTCAGGAGACACAAAGTAGATGACAGCCGATTCACCGATCTCAACCGCCGCGTTCTTCATTTTGTGGGTTCCTTCGGCCATAGCGTCAATCATCTCATAATGGCTATATAGATAAGTCAGTTCAGGAGACAGCGTGATACGGTCATCCACGGGCGGCAGCTGGACCTCGGACCGCTGCCGTAATTCATGATCGGTGAAGAGCCCGAAATCCCGATTATATAAGTCTTGTTGTTCTATGAATCTAGTTAAAGCTGCTTCCAGTTCCAGCATTAATTTCATTCCCTCCAGCATATTAAACAAATTATAACACGCCAAGTTACCGTGGGTAAGCGTCTGAAATTCAAACTCAGGAATGATATATGGTAGAATATCCCGTATGTTGAGCATCTATATAAACGACAGAAGATGTTATAACGAATGCTAAAAGGATGATTTGAACCTGCAGTAAGCAAGGGGGCGGCAAGAGATGAAATATGAATTCAATATGACGGCGTCGATTTCCGAGCTCGTATGGTATCCGGATGAACGGTCTGCTCGTCATTCATGCTGGAAGAGGGCGAATCACTGGAAGATTGGCTCAGGTTTGAACAGACCAATCTGCTGCACGTGCCCCGTACACCGGAGGGAGAGACTCTTACATATATAGGTCGGTTAACGGGATATTACTTTCAGGCTTACGGGGCTGATGCGTTGTATCTTTTTACTCAAGGGAGCTGCTCAAGGCAGTCATATACTTGAGAAATCAGCAGGATCTATATACTAACATCTATAAACTACACATGGTTGGGCTGTTTCGTTGCCGATTTGCGCTTATCTCTCGGAGAGATCATTCCTGGCGATCCGCCTCTAAGGCCCATCTCGCTCGATAAGCGGCGGGGGGAATACCTTTGAACTTCGTGAACAGCCTCGTGAAGTAATGAACGGATGAGAACCCGGTTCGCTCTGCGATCACCTTGATGGGATCACGGGTGTGCTGGAGCATTAGCTCGGCTGCCCGGATTCGTTCGGTGCGAACCATGGAGGAAAAGGATTCATGAATGCTCTCCGCAAACAATCGGGATAATTGCCGCTCGGACACATTCAGGTAAGCCGCCACTTCGGGTAGTGACACAGGCCCGCCGAGGTTGTCTCTTATGTACAACTTTGCCTTTTGAACGAGTTGTAACGCGGAGGATAAGAGTGGAGCGCTTTCGAAACTGCCGGAAGCCCCGAACAGGCCAGGAAAGGATTGCAGGAGTACATGTGCTAGCTTCGGCAAAAGCGATGCAGGCAGCGATGTGTCGGATTCCGAGCGCAGCAGCATGGATTTCCATATTTGAATGGCAGGCGAATCGCTGGCGTGCTCGGTCCAAACGGCACATCGCTGAAGAGCCTCGCTGTATTTCACCGTTACTTCTTGGGCAGACGGTCTCTCCATTGGTTCAAACGCGACGAATAACAGATTCAGACCGTCTACGTCTTTGATCTGATGCAACCGGCCTGGGATTGTACAGAAAGCTACCCCTTCATATAAGGGATACATCTGATCACCGTCCGTATATATGCCTTTTCCGCCGTCCACATAACAAATCTCATAGAATGAATGCCGATGTATGGAATTGGCCGTCAAATGCTGGACGGTCCCCCAATAATGGACAAGGAACGAGAGGCTTTCGCCTTCAAGCCGTCCAGCATAACGATTAAGGCGTTCCTCGCTTTTGCTCCAATGGTACAAGTCATTTGCAGCTCCTTTGGCGTAATTTTGCAAAACGTCGTCATTCCCGTGCAAATACGATTTCGCTCGCCCTTACTATAATGAACTTAGATAAACCATAACATATTGAGAGGGTGCATGGTGATGATGGACGAAAAGGATGTGCAATTTTACAAAGACAATGGGTACCTGCTGGTCCGAGGCGTTTATAATCAACAGGAAGTAGAGGATATGAGAGCGGCAGTTGAAGGGATTATCCAGAGGGCGGCACGCGCTAAATCGGATCAAAACCATGCATGGCAAGGCGACTTCCTGCCGCCTGAGCAGCTTAAGAAGCTGGTTCTGAAAGGCTTTCACGACGTGCACTACCATGATGCCGCTTTCATGCGAGCCGCGATCCATCCTCGAATGACAGAAGCGTTGAACGGAATCATCGGACCCAACGTGCAGCTGCATCACTCGAAAATGCTGGTGAAGCCTCCTGCTAACGGGGCCGCTTTTCCCATGCATCAAGATTATCCGTATTTCCCGCATCGCGATCATACCATGTTAGCCGCCAGCGTTCATCTCGATGATGCCGATATGGAGAACGGCTGCCTATGTGTTGTGCCGGGATCCCATAAACAAGGCGTTTTGCCGCATATCGGCGCTTACTATTTGAACCACAAGGAGTATCCATTATCTTCGGGAACCCCGTGTCCAGCCAAGGCGGGCGATGTACTCTTCTTTAATTACCTGACCATTCATGGCTCGGACGTGAACCGGAGCGATCGTACGCGAAGAAACATCCTGTTCCAATATCGTGACGCTGCGGACGTGCCTACGGCGGATGTTCACTTCGATTGGGGAATGGGCCTAATGGTAAGCGGAACCAATCCGGATTTCAACAACGTGAAGCCAAAATATGAAATCATCGGTTCGAAATGACCACATCATAGTACCGATGCCTATACTGAATTCTAAAATAGCTTAAAAGCCCCTTGCGGGGCTTTTTTTCTATGCCTGGAACCCATGCCTGTCATGGTTCACAACGAATATGTAAAAATAATTCGTTGTAATGTCAGCCGGCCCCCCTATACTAGATGATAATAGATCGGTTGATACCAAATGGGGGGAAAGCATGAAACTTCAAGCTCCGGGCAAAGCATCGAAATGGTTTGTGTATCAGAAAATCGTCATCGTTTTTATTCTATTATTACTTCCTCTCATCTCTATGAATATTTGGTTGAATTATAAGGGGATGTCCGTGACGAAGGAGTCTCTCTTGAACTCCGCGACAGCAGGCGCGTCTTTCTATTCCAAGCAGCTGGATAAAGAGATGTATTTTATCCGGAATTTACAGCTGCAGCTGTTAAATGACAAGGATCTGCAGAAGCTGAGCTTTCGAGGCAGCATGCTTGAGAATTATGAAGAGGTGGAGCTTATCGATCAGGTCAGGGATCGGCTTGCCACCCTTATGGTCTCCAGCGAGTACATCGTTAGCGCCGGCGTTTACGTGAAGGATATCGGGAAAACGATCTCGACCACAACGGGCGTGACCAATACGCCCAATAAGGAAATGGACCGGATATCTTCCATGATGGCGGTGATGCCCAAGCCTTCTTTTTATCGAAGCGGTGAGCGGATTTTCCTGATTGAAACCGAAAACAACGGCGGTATCTGGTCCTATATCGAAATTTCACGAACTAAGCTGCTGGGGGCTTTAAGCGAAATCGCCAAGCTGTATCCGGAATCCGAAGTATTACTCGGGAGTAAAGAAGGGGGGACCATATTAACGACGGCTTCGCGGGCCGATGAGTCATCCGAGATTTTGAGCCATATCTTGGACAATCCCAGCCCGGAGCAAAGTGTGCCGGCGACGGGGAAACTGGATGGCGTAGACTATTTCATTATCCAGAATGAAGTTAGCGCGCTGCATCTGTCCCTGGTTATGTATGTGAACCAAAATGAAATTACGCGGCCTTTAAGCCAATTCATTACATGGTTTTATACGTTGTTTATTCTGGCGGTAACCGTCATGGTGCTCTATTCGTTCTCGGTCAATCTGATGATCCACCGGCCTCTGTCCAAGCTTGTCAAAGCCTTTCATATGATCGAAACCGATAATTTGAACATCATGATCGAGTCCAGAAGCAAAGACGAGTTTCATTACGTATTTAACGGGTTCAACAGGATGGCGTTTAAGCTCAAACATTCGATTGAGGAAAACTATGAGCAAAAAATAGCACTGCAGCACTCGCAGCTGAAGCAGCTGCAGTCCCAGATCAATCCACATTTTCTATATAACAGCTTTTTCAATATTTATATGATGTGTAAGGTTGGAGACTCGGACAGTGCGGCGGAGCTCTCTCAAAAGCTCGGAAGCTACTATCAATACATCACGAGAAGCGGCTCCGACGAGGTTCCTTTCTATACGGAATATAAGCATGCGCTGGATTACTGCGACATTCAAGGCATCCGCTTCTCGAACCGGATCACATACGAGCATAAGGAAATTTCGGACATCCCGCCGTTCATAACCGTTCCGAGACTCATCATACAGCCTATCGTAGAGAATGCGTTTGAACACGCGTTCGAAGACGGCATGGAGGAGGGGGAAGTGTACATCAGCAGCGATTACCGGGATGGCCAATTGCGTGTCACGGTAGAGGATAACGGGAAGCTGTTAACGAATGAGATGCTGCAGTGTTTGCGGGACAAGCTTGCCATGGATTCAAAGCATATTGAAAAAACAGGTTTGATCAACGTGAACAACCGGCTCCAGCTTAAATATGGACCCGGAAGCGGATTGTTCATCTCGCGCAGCGACTATGGCGGCTTAAAGGTGGACCTGATCATTATCATCGATGGGATAGAGGAGGCATCATCATGTACAGACTGTTGATCGTGGACGACGAGCCTGTCATCGTTAACGGCTTGGTTCAGCTTTTTCAGGAGCATGCACAATTGGAACTGGATGTATGCAAAGCTTATTCCGCCAAGGAAGCGCTGGAAATTGCCATGAGAGTGAAGCTGGACATCCTGGTCAGCGATATACGAATGCCCCATAAGAACGGGCTTCAATTGATTGATGAAATTACATACTATTGGCCGCATTGCCGAATTATTTTCCTGACCGGTTACAGTGAATTTGATTATGTGCATGAAGCACTGCGCAAAAACGTGGATAACTACATCCTGAAAACCGAAGGAATCGATCCGATTTTTCAAGCTGTCCAAGAGGCTTCATCTAAGCTTGATGAGGAAAACCGTCGCAGAATTCAGGCAGAAAAGGCAAAGGTGCATTTTCAAATCGCCGAGCCTTTGCTGAAACGGGAGCTGATACGACAGGTATTGAAAGGAGAAGTCGTCCATTCCCTGCTGTCCGAGCCCCGCTATGAAGAGGTGGAGTTCCGCATTGATGTAGATCAGCCGGCATTTTTTATCATCGGAAGGATCAATGGAGCGGCGGAGTCAAAAACCAAGGATGTGGCGCAAGCTGTTCAGATGACGTTTATTAACGATTTGCCTGCCTCATTTGCATGTGAGCATGCTGTTCTGGACGATGACTTACAGGTATGGCTGCTGCAGCCGGATGCGGAGCTTCGGAACCGTTTTCGCGGTGATGAGCCGGAGAGTGAGCTTCATTGGCACGGGGTTATGTCCTATATGAGAGGCATCCTGGAGCTGGTCCAAAATGAATGCGAAGAACTGCTCGGTGTTCATGTTTCTTTCGGAATTTCAGGCAATCTGCTTCATAAGTGGGGTACCTCGGGACAGCAGCTTGATGTTTTACGATCCATGCTGCAGAGCAGGGCTGCGCTTGGTCAAAATATGGTCATTGTGGACATTGAAAAGGCTAAAGAGCTTGAGGATCCGAACCAAGATTATGACCGGTTCAAGCAGGATGATATGAAATTCGACGTGATCGACCGGATCCATAAATATATCTTGGAGCATTTATCCGGGGATGTTTCCTTGACCGCCATCGCGGAGGAAGTCCATTTTAACCCATCTTATCTTTCGCGCTACTACAAGCAGCTGACAGGGCACAACCTGCTGGAGTATATCCAGGCGAAGAAGCTGGAGGGGGCGCTTCACCTGATGCAGCATACGAATATGAAGTTGCAGGAGATTGCCACGCGGCTCGGATTCGAATCTCCTTCCTATTTCACGACATTTTTTAAGAAAAAGATGGGTGTTTCCCCACAGGAATACCGAAATTCCCAATAAGTAAAAAAAGTGAAAGAGAAGTAAAAATCTTAAAATTGATAGCGCTTTCCAATAAAAACTATAATGATACCTAAGCAACACAGATATCCAGATTACGTCAGATAAAGGGGGAAAGCAATCATGAGATGGATCAAGCTAGCGAAAATGATGTTGATTAGCACGATGACGCTTTCGGTAATGGCTGCATGTTCGAATCAGGTAAAAGAATCTGAGGGGACGCCGGCCAAAACCTCTACCGAGGATGCAAAAACCAATACTGCACCTCCCGAACCTCTCGGCAAATATCCTGAACCGGTAACGGTCACACAAGTGCTCGGCTACAATCCGCCGGAAGACCCGCGGACGCCTCAAGGGATTACACCTGAACAGAATGCTTATTTCAAAGATCTCAAAGACATGCTGAACATTGAGGTTCAGTACAAATGGACGGTGCCTTCCAGCCAGTTCGAACAGAAGTTTTCGTTAGCCATGGCTTCGGCGGACCTGCCGGATATTATGGAACTGGACCAGAAGAACTTCGAGAAGCTGAAGAAGCAGGGTATGCTTGCCGATCTAACCCAAGCTTACAACGACTACGCTTCGCCGGCACTGAAAAAATACATGGAGTCTGACGGCGGCTTTGCGATGAAGACGTTTACGTCGGAAGGAAAGCTGCTTGCGATTCCCGGATTTGAGGATCCGTTCCTGTCCACTCAGCTGCTCTGGATCCGCAAGGACTGGCTCGACAACCTGAATTTGCAGCCGCCGCAAACCATGGATGAGCTGGAACAGGTTGCAAAGGCCTTTGTGCAGCAGGATCCGGACCAAAACGGTAAAAGTGACACATACGGTATCGCGATGCAGAAGAATCTGTTCTTCTGGGGCTTTGACCTGAGGGGCTTCTTCAATGGGTTTGGTGCTTACCCGTCCATCGGGGACAACCAGTCGGCCTGGATCAAGGACGACAGCGGCAAGCTTATACCTGGTCTCATTCAACCGGAAGTAAAGACCGCGCTGGGCAAGCTGCAGTCCTGGTACAAGGAGGGGATTCTGGATAAAGAATTTGCCTTGAAGGATGAGAACAAGTCTGTTGAAGATATTACCGCAGGCAAGGTTGGTATTTCCTACGGCGAATGGTGGTATCCGAACTGGCCATTGAATCTCAATGTCGATAAAGATCCTAAGGCAGAATGGATTGCCCTTCAGATTCCTGGACTGGATGGACCCGGGAAGTCGATGGTACCCAAGATTCGCAGCAATAAGCTCGTGGTCGTGAACAAAAAAATGAAGAATCCGGAAGCCGCCATTAAGATGATCAACTTCTACATCGAGATGGGCAACAAGAAGTACATGGATCAGAATAAAGCGGAAAAAGGATATGTATACAATTGGTTTAACCCACGGATTTATAATCCGGCCCAAATCGATACGATCTATTCGGAGGTTAACAAAGCGCTTGATGCGAACCAATCCGAAATTACGCTGGATGACGAGAACTACAAAAATGTGGCGGACGTCTTCAAAGCAACAAAGGATTACCTTGCAGGAAATACCGCAGATGCCTCGAAAGGCGTGAATTGGGGACAGTATTTCAGTCGGGCGGCGAAAGACGGCGGCTGGGGAATGACGCGGCAAATCAAAGAGAGTCAGGCTTACGTGAACAATGAATTCTACGGCCTTCCTACGGCAACGCAGGTGGAAAAGGGATCCCAGCTCGATAAACTGATGCAGGAAACCTTCACCAAGATTGTCATGGGGGCTTCACTGGATGAATTCGATAAATTCGTTCAGAGCTGGAAGTCGCTTGGCGGCGATCAGATTACGCAAGAGGTCAACGATTGGTACGGCCAGCAGAGTGCCAAATAATCTTTGAATGATAGAACGGGAGGATGAGCCTTGATGAAGTTGGCAAATTCCTCCCGTTTTAAATGGACGGGGAGGTTCATCTGTGAGAACGCTAAAAAAAGAATATCTGCTGCATTTGATGTTGCTGCCTGGAGTTATCGTCACATTGATTTATGCTTATGGACCTATGGCCGGTCTTGTCATGGCTTTTCAACAATTTGAGCCGCTGGCCGGGTTCTTCCACTCGGAATTCGTTGGCTTTGATAATTTTCGCTATGTATTTGAACTGCCCGATTTCAAGCAGGTATTGTGGAACACCATTGTCATTTCCGTATTTAAAATGATTTTGTTTTTACTGGTGCCTCTAATCCTGGCACTGCTTCTCAATGAAGTCACCCGAAGATGGTTCTCGCGTTTTATCCAATCCGCCATTTTCCTGCCGTTCTTTCTGTCCTGGACGGTGCTTGGCGGCGTCATCATTGAACTGTTTTCCTTGAATGGTCCGGTGAACGGCTTGGTGGGCGCACTGGATATGGAACCGATCATGTTTATGCTGGATAACCACTGGTTCCGTGGGATCATCATCGGTTCGGACGTATGGAAAGGGATGGGCTATAACATGATTGTTATGCTCGCTGCCATAACAGGAATCCATGCCACGCTGTATGAAGCTGCTGAAGTAGATGGAGCGGGAAGATGGAAGCAGATGATTCATATTACGCTCCCAGGCATGGCACCGATTCTCATCCTGCTGGGTGTATTAAGTCTTGGCGGAATTCTCAACGCCGGTTTCGAACAGATTCTGATCATGTACAACCCGACGGTTTATGAAGGGGCGGATATTATCGATACCTTCGTTTATAGGCTCGGAATGTTCAGTCAGCAATTCGGACCTGCCGCCGCAGTCGGCTTCTTTAAATCGGTCATCTCGCTGGCTCTACTGGCTGTGACGTACTATGCGGCTTATAAATATAACAATTATCGGATCTTTTAGGCTGGAGTGGAGGTAGGAAAATGCACAAACCAACGATCAGCAGAAGGCTGTTTGTAATCGTGAATACGCTGGTTCTAACCGCAATCACCTTGCTCGGTATCATTCCGTTCATTCATTTGCTCTCGATTTCGTTAAGCTCGAATACAGCGGCGATGGCGGGGGAAGTGAGGCTCTGGCCAGTCGGCTTTAACTTGGATGCTTATCGGTACTTGGGTGAGAAGGTCGAGTTTTTTCGATCATTTCGAGTTTCGCTAACGCGGGTCGTGCTCGGGACGGCAGTGAATATGTTTTTGGTATTCATCACCGCGTATCCCTTATCGAAATCCAATCATCAATTTAAGTTTCGAACACCGTACGTGTGGTTTTTTGCCATTACGATGTTTTTCGGCGGGGGCTTGATTCCCACCTACATGATCGTGAAGAATACCGGCTTGATTGACTCCGTTTGGGCTCTGATTCTGCCTGGGGCACTTAATGTATGGAACATGGTCCTGATGCTGAACTTCTTCCGAACGATTCCGAAGGAGCTGGAGGAGGCGGCAACGATTGACGGTGCCGGACACTGGAGAATATTATGGCGTATCTACCTGCCGGTTTCGCTTCCGTCCATAGCGACGATCGGCCTGTTTACCATCGTGGGACACTGGAATGCTTGGTTCGACGGAATTCTATACTTGAATTCACCGGATAAATATCCGCTGCAAACCTATTTGTCCACGCTCATCATGTCGATCAATTCCCAAATGACTTCGATATCGATCGAACAGATCAAAGCAATGGAGAATTTGAGCGAGAAAACGCTCCGGACTGCCCAAATATTCATGGGCGCGCTGCCGATCATGATTGTGTATCCGTTCCTGCAGAAGTATTTTGTCAAAGGGATGACGGTCGGAAGCGTCAAAGAATAAGTGCTTGCATAAAAAGGAGAAGAATCGGATGAATAAGGTTAAGGTTGCCCTCATCGGAGCAGGACTGCGAGGCATCAATTATATGGAATATGCCCTGCTGCATCCCCATGAGCTGGAGGTGGTTGCCGTCGCGGAACCGAATCGGCAGCGGAGGGAACAGTTTCAAGCTAGGCATGGTCTTGAAGACGCGGCGTGCTTCGAGAATTGGGATGATTTCTTTGCAGGGCCCAAACTCGCGGACGCGGTATTGATATGCACCCAGGATAAGCAGCATTTCGAGCCGACAATCCGGGCGCTAGAGTCCGGTTACCATGTGCTGCTGGAGAAGCCGATGTCACCGGATCCCGAAGAGTGCATCCGGATGGGCGAGATGGCTTCGCAGGCCGGCCTGGTGTTTTCCATCTGTCACGTGCTGCGGTATACGCCGTTCTTCACGACTTTAAAGGAACTGCTGGAGCGTGAGACCATTGGCCAATTGATGTCGATCCAGCATAACGAGAACGTGGGCTATTGGCATCAGGCGCACAGTTTTGTGCGGGGAAATTGGCGTCGTAAGGAAGATTCCAGTCCGATGATTCTCGCCAAGTCCTGTCATGATCTCGATATTTTGCTCTGGCTTGCCGATGCCGATTGTCTCCGGGTATCCTCTTTCGGTTCGCTGAGCCATTTTACGGCTGCGCAAGCACCGGAAGGCGCACCCAAACGGTGTTTGGACGGATGCCCGGTCTCGGACCAGTGCCTCTATTATGCGCCTGATCTATATTTGACAGAGGATACGAATTGGCCAACGTCGGCGATCAGCGATGATATGAGTTATGATGCCCGTTACAAGGCGTTGTTGGAGGGACCATATGGCCGCTGCGTATACCATTGCGATAATGACGTGGTGGACCATCAGGTCGTTAATCTGGAATTTGCCAATACCGTGACGGCGGCATTTACGATGAGTGCGTTTACACGAGATGTCAGCCGCACGATCAAGCTGATGGGAACCCGTGGGGAAATCCGCGGAGCCATGGAGAAAAACGAAATAGAGATCATTCATTTCGGCAGCGGCAAGATCGAGCGGATAACATTTGAGGATAGGGGCGGGCATGTCGGCCACGGCGGCGGTGATATGGGTCTGATCAAGGATTTTTTGAGGCTGGTACAGACAGGGGGAAGCGATCAAGGGCTGACTTCGGCAAGTCGTTCCGTTCAAAGTCATCTCATGGCGTTTGCCGCTGAGCAGTCGAGAGTGGATGGGAAGGTCATCTCAATAAAGGAATTTGAGCAGCAGTTCAACACGCAAGTAAGCACGATGTCCGGGAAATAATGTGTAGAACGCAAGCCCGATTGCAGCTGCAATCGGGCTTGTTTTTGTATTTTAACGACAAGGAACAGGCACCGCTCGATGCAAGTCTCTAAGGCACAACGCCAAATGGCTGGGTATGGTAAAATAAACCCAGTGCTTGATAGAGGAACAAATAGATCGGCCGGAATATGACCGGTTTTTTTGAATGCTTGTTTTAACTGATAGGAGTTGACGACTATGAGATATCTAAAAGATATTCAGGAGCCGGGGATGGGAACCTGGTATTTTGAAATAGACAACAACGGCACGGCTTATAGGCAGATCGTTCTTGATGAGGATGGCAGCTGCATTACATCCAACCGGAAGCACGATTCCTATCATTTCATGCTGGCGGAGCACCCTCTTGATCCGGAGGAACCCTATTATACAGAGATCAGTCAAGCGGCATTCGAGGAGCTTTGGATGGAACAGCTGCAAGCAGGCCAGATGGACTGGCATCGGACCCAACGTTTATTTCCAGTCGGCGCTAAAGTGGAAGGCTTCATCGAGGCTTTTTTTCCGCAGGGCACATTGATTAACCTGCTGGAGCCGGGGGCCGTAGGCTTGGCGGACACGTCCAATCTGAAAGCAGGTGCCCCTGCTGAATGGATGTATCCTCGTTATCGGGTCATTGCTGAGGTATCCGGTTACGATGAAGTAAACCAATGGGTGCTTCTTACCGAAACAGAAATTCCGGGAAGTCAGTTTGACGAAGCTGAACTTGGCAATAAAGAAGGAGTATAGGTGATCGAAAGGAGTATGTTATTACTCTGCCGTTCCATGGGAAAAGGCTATAAGTGGTTGTACTTTAACAACGTTCCGTTGATGGATGAATCGGTCACATCCTTAATAATGAGCTCACGAAACCACGGGAATCGTGGTTTTTTTTGCGATGGCGGACATGCGTATGAAGCGTTTGGTTTGAATTGGATATAATTTGCTATGCTCGGGATATCCTAATTGCAAGAAGTATATCTTTGAACGAATTCAAAATGCTCAGGGAAGGGTAATCAAGTATAATTCCAAGACGAAACAGGAGGTTAGCATGAAACATACAAACGGTATGTCCGATGCTGCGATTCTCGGGATGGGTACGGCATTGCCGGCACATTCAGTGGCACAGTCGGATATTGCGGATTTAATTGCCTCTACGCTGCAGGATAAACCCGATTTGGCCCGCTTTGCTCGAAGAGTATTTAGATCCTGCGGTGTCGAAACTCGTTATACTTGCGAATCCAACTACCTTGGTCCATTGGAAGAATGCCGCTATCTGCCTTCCCATGACGAGTCAGATATCCCGACAACCGAGGAACGAATGGATACATACAAGCGGGAGGCCCTTCCGCTTGGCGTAGCAGCAGCCGAGAAGGCGTTGAAAGATGCCGGTATGTCACCGGATCGAATCACGCATCTTATTACGGTCAGCTGCACGGGTCAATACCAGCCGGGTATGGATGTACTGCTGGTCCGTCAGTTGGGGCTTTCTCCCCGGATCAATCGTCTGCCGTTGATATTTCAGGGATGTGCTGCGGGTCTTAAGGCGATTCAAATGGCAAGGGATGTTGTAAGGGGAGCGCCGGCATCGCAAGTTTTAATTGTGTGCGTGGAGCTTTGTACCCTTCATTTTCAGCCGGTCAAGGAGAGGGAAGCGCTGTTTGCAGCCTCGTTTTTCGGGGATGGGGCCTCATCCTGTGTTATCGGTCTTCCGGAAACGAATCATCGGCATTATTTGGAGCTCGGCCCGGGTTATTCGGTCCTGCTCCCGGATTCAACGGAGGATATGACGTGGGAGGTAGGCAATACAGGCTTTGATCTTTTTTTATCGCCGCGTATTCCGAAGCTGCTCGGTATTCACCTGGAGGAAGAACTGCGTATTCTGCTGAAGGACGATAAGCTTCCGGAATTGTGGGCCATCCATCCCGGCGGACGGGGCATCGTGGATTCCGTGCAGGAAGTCATGCGCTTGACCGATGAACAAACCAAATACAGCAGGGACATCTTAAGAACGGCAGGGAATCTCTCCTCCGTGACCATTATGTTTGTGCTGAGTGCGATGCGTAAGGAGATGCAAGAGCTGGACAAAGCTTCCACGGAAGGGGTAGCTATGGCCTTCGGGCCAGGCCTGACAGCGGAGCTCATGCGTTTTACCTACGTAAAGGCTTATGCGTCATCGGTTAAGGAGCAGGACCATGTCCTTCTTTAGAACCTTGTCCATCCGGGCGCAGGAAGATGAGCTGATGGATGACTTCTCCATGGGAGGGGAAGAGTTGATTGAAGCGCTGAAGCACTTAAGGCGGCTGAATCGGATCTTCGCGGCGCCGGGACCTACCCTGAACGGCGTGGAGAAGCTTTGGAAATCGATGGGCAGCCCGAGCACCCTTAGCATCATGGACGTAGGGGCCGGTTCAGGCGATGTAAACCAGAAGCTGCTGCAATGGTCGGATCAAAGGGGCATCAAGCTGAATATTACCTTGGTCGACATGACGGAAGAGGCATGCGATGAGGCTAGACGACTGTTTCAAAACGAACCGAGAGTTCGAGTTCGGCGCGCCGACGTTAAAGATGTCCCCGGTGCATCGGCTGATATCGTGACCGGTTCCCAGTTCATCCATCATTTCCAGGGCGATCAGCTGGTGGAGATGGTGACACATATGCTGCGAGCCTCTATTCACGGGGTCGTAATCAATGATATTCATCGGCATCCGGTACCCTACACGGCTGTCTGGATTACGACGCGCATCATTTCCCGCAATCGCTATATTCGCCATGATGGTCCGTTATCGGTTGCAAAGGGGTTTAAAGGGAGAGATTGGAGAGAGTTGAAAAAACAGCTTAAACTCGACACCATGACCTATGAATGGAAGCCACTATTCCGTTATTCCGTTGTTATCCCGAAACATCGGACACCCTAGTCATCTACTCGTTTCGGAAGCAATGTTCTTCAGGTAAAGCTATAAGGCAGGTGTTCATATATGTCAAAGCAAGCGGATGTCATAATCATCGGAGCGGGAGTAGCCGGCACCAGCTGTGCACTACAGCTTGCAAAGCAAGGGCATCGTACGATATTGCTGGATCGGCAATCATTTCCGCGCCATAAAACCTGTGGTGAATTCATGTCGCCAGAGACCCAAGAGATGCTGGATTATCTAGGCGTCCATCTAATGGGTGAAGAGGTTAAGCCTAGTTCCATGGATCATGCCAAAATCGTGATGTCACACGGCGGTGAGATTAACGCTCCGTTACCGGGACAGGCAACCGGCATCAGCCGCTATGAGCTCGATCGCCTTCTTCATGAGAATGCAGTGAACGCGGGTGCGGAAATTGTCACGGGAACAACCGTGACCGGTATTCAGAAGCTGGGTGATCATCGGTATGAAGTCGATGCGAGGCAAGGGAACGAGCGCGTTCGATATGAGGCAAGGGTCGTCATTGGTGCATATGGTACAAAAAAGCCGCGTACCGTGGCCGCTGCCGAGGAATATCGGGATGACACCGTCTATGTCGGCGTAAAATCGCATTTTAGCGGCATTACGATACCGGCCCGTGTTGAACTGTATTTTTGCGATGGGGGTTATGTCGGGATATCGCCGATTGAAAATGGAACGGTCAATGTGGCCGCGTTGCTGTCCTTGAACTCCGTGCAGGGCAGCGGCAAATCGGTGCCTGACATTCTCCGGGCCGCTTCACGGACGAACAGAAGGTTGGCCGAACGGATGGCTGAAGGAGAGCCTGTATCGGGAACGCAGGTATCCATTGCTCCGCTTCGTTTATCCCATACACCGCATCCATGGTCGGAATATCCTCACATCGGCGATGCGATGCTGATGCTTCCGCCGCTGTGCGGGGACGGGATGTCGGTTGCTCTGCGATCATCATTGCTATGCTCTGGCTGGACAGACAAATATTTAAAGGGAGAAATAAACTTCGTTCAATGGCGAAAAGAATATACACTTGAAGCCAATCGTACGTTTACGGAGCTTCTCAGAAGGGCAAGGAGAATTCAGAACCTCGCTTTCGCCAAAACCAATCGCTTCTATCCAGGCATCGCCAGGATGATTCCAGGATTGGCTTCCTATATCGTAAAAGCTACCCGGTTATCCGAATCGGGCATAGGCACCAGATAATAGCCGCATAATAATTGCGGCTTTTTTGTATTAGTTATTCTACGGATATACGTTGACATTAAACAAACATTATTTTATTATGTTTACAATACAATAGACAAAAACAAACAATGTTTATAAATTTGCGCAGAATGGAGGGGTGGAATGCAAGCTGGACAATTTTCACCTAATCCGACCGGAGTCATTCGAAGTACTCTTGATTTCCAGTTCCAAATCGCTTGGCAGCTGCTCGACTTGCATCTCGCGGGGCTTCAAGACGAGGAGTTTCATTGGCGACCTGCTTCAAAGGGGCTCCACGTTTTCCGTGAATCTGAAATCTGGCTGGCAGAATGGCCGGAATCCGAGGAGTATGAAATGGGCCCGCCGAATATATCATGGCTGACATGGCATATCACATACTGGTGGTCTATGGTGCTGAATCATTCGTTCGGCAGTGGGACATTGGCCCGTGAAGAGATCCATTCTAAGGGTAACATCCAAGAGACCAGGGATAGAATAAATGAATTGAGCAGCGAGTGGAAACGGGAAATGTCGGCTTTGACGGACGAAGCGTTCCTTTCTACGGAACGAACGTTATGGCCTTTCATTGATAAGCCTTTTCATGAATTGGCAGCCTGGCTCAATCTAGAACTGATGAAAAATGCTGCTGAGATCGGTTATTGCCGTTTCCTTTATGCTGTTCACAACAAATAACCCAATGATCCATGGGACAATCCATCGTATAGATGACGATGAAAAAGAAGGGCTGCTAAGTTGCTTTGTGCAACCTGGCAGCCCATATATGTAGATGCATTAAGAATTTGTCACTTCGTTCTCGATGACGATGCGATTTAGCTTCAAATGTACCGGCGCAGCTATCGTGTCGCCCACTGGGCATTTACGCTCCAGGAATTCAACGAACTGCTCAACCTTCTCGGCGGACGAAGGGGTTTTGATGTAGAAGGTGTACCGAATATCGGAGTATCCTGGGCGTACGTCCGAGCGGTTAAAGAATCCATCCAGGTCCAGGTCGCCTTCTACCTCAACTCTGAAATCTTCAAGGATCACATCGAATTTTGGCGCATATACACGGGCTACGATCGATTGGCATGCCCCCAGGGACGCGAGCAGAGCTTCAACGGGGTTCATTCCGGTATCCGTACCTCCAAGGCTTTTCGGCTCATCGATGACTAACTCGAACTGCCTTACATTAGTAACAACCTTGACCCCTTCTTGCAAATGGGCAGTTGCTTTGAACGTTTGAACACTCGGCATATACCACATCTCCCTTTATGGACAGCCCCATACGGTGGGGGTGATCTGTCTCTCAATGAAAATCTATACTATATTACTAGGTTTAGTAAGGATTATAATTCTATTTGGCATGATCTGTCAATCAAACATGAGTGGGAGGATATGGCTGGCGTTTTTATTCCTATGGGAGAGAACTGGAAGAAGGAGAAAAAAAGAGAGCGTGTTCTCCTATCGAAAACACACTCTCCAGATCGAATGCATATTATTTTTCGGAAGCCTTATTTTGTTGTTTCAGCAAATCGCGAATTTCTGTCAACAACAGTTCTTCCTTTGATGGAGCCGGCGGTTCTTCCGCCTTCGTTTCTTCCTTACGTTTAAAGCGGTTCAGTGTACGGATGAACATGAAGATCGAGAAGGAGACAATCAGGAAGTCTACGACCGTTTGAAGAAATACTCCATACGTCAGGGTTGCATCCCCGATTGTCGCCTCTAGTCCTGATAGATCCACCCCGCCAAGAATCAATCCAAACACCGGCATAATGATATCACTCACCAATGAGGATACGATTTTGCCGAAAGCAGCACCAATGATAACCCCAATGGCTAAATCGAGCACGTTCCCCTTAAGCGCAAAGGTCTTAAATTCTTTTAACAAATTCATAATACGTCACCTGCTTTATAATCCAAAATGTAGGGCGGCAATTCATCTACCACTCGAATTATCCTATCAGCTACTAGTTAAATGCGCAAGATCGTTAGGTCGGATCTTTTTTGCCGAGATGATCAGAACCGAGAAGTCCTTATTCTGAATTATGCTTCGATGTAACTCCACACAGGTTGACCAATAGGTAGCATTCATGTTAAGTTTTTTAATATTCACACGATAACGGGATCAGATCAAGGAGGGATAAAGCGATGACTGAATTAGAGGTTGTAGATGTTTATGTGAACCTGTCGATACTGGGAAACATAGACAAGGTTCACACCATAACCAATCAGATACCGGAACTTTATCCTTCTATACTTATATGCAGACAAACTTAGCGATAGCTTGATCTTCGCTTGTTTCTTTATGGTATAGTTGGTTAACGTAGCGAAGAACGCACCGGATTTCTGGTGTTTCTGCGCTTTTTTTCGTTCTGAAATTTTACCGTAGAGGAAAGATGAAAATGTCATTAATCAATGTTTCAAACCTTTCGTTTGCTTATGAGAGCAGTTTTGATCCGATATTCGAACAAGTGAGCTTTCAAATCGATACCGATTGGAAATTAGGATTTACCGGAAGAAACGGCAGGGGGAAAACCACGTTTCTCAATCTGCTGCTAGGCAAGTACGAGTACAGCGGGAATATTTCGGCCTCCGTGAGCTTCGAATATTTCCCTTACCATGTCGAGAACAAGGAATATCTCACTCTGGATATCATCGAGGAGATCTATCCGGAGTATGTACATTGGCAAATCGTGCGCGAGCTTAACTTGTTAAAGGTTTCGGAAGATGTACTATACCGGCCTTTTGCATCATTATCCAGCGGAGAGCAGACCAAAGTTATGCTGGCTGCGTTGTTTATCAAGGAAAACCGCTTCCTCTTGATTGACGAACCGACCAATCACCTGGACATGCATGCGAGAAAATTGGTCAGCGACTATCTCAGCAAGAAAAGCGGATTTATTCTGGTATCTCACGATAGATCATTCTTGGATCACTGTGTAGACCACATCCTGTCCATCAATAAAACCAATATCGAGATCCAAAAAGGCAATTTTTCCGCATGGTGGGAAAATAAACAGCGACAGGATCAATTTGAGCTTGCCAGTGATGAGAAACTCAGGAAAGATATTAAACGTTTAACCGATTCTGCCAGAAGAACGGGGAATTGGTCGCACGAAGTGGAAAAATCCAAAAACGGCACCAGAAATTCAGGCTCCAAAGTAGATAAAGGTTATATCGGCCATAAGGCAGCTAAAATGATGAAACGCTCCAAAAACCTGGAGCAGCGACAGCAGTCCGCCATTGAGGAAAAATCGAAGCTGCTTAAAAATATCGAGAGTTCCGAGAGTCTGCAGATGTTCCAACTCGATTATCATAAAAAACAGCTGGTCGAGCTGGAGCGTGTCTCTCTTTCATATGGCCCTAAGACGGTGTGTGAAAACCTGAGTTTTACGATTGAAAAAGGGGACCGGATTGCCCTTTCGGGTAAAAACGGTTCAGGTAAATCCAGTATCCTTAAGCTGATATGCGGAGAAGAGATGCAATACACGGGTCATTTCAGCAGGGATAGCCAGCTTAAGATATCCTATGTATCTCAGGACACGTCCCACCTTCAAGGCAGTTTGACGGATTATGCCATAAGCAGCGGGATTGATGAAAGCCTGTTTAAATCCATACTGCGAAAGCTCGATTTCTCCAGACTTCAATTTGAAAAGGATATTTCGACTTATAGCGGGGGACAGAAGAAGAAGGTGCTGATCGCTAAAAGCCTTAGTGAGCATGCTCATTTGTACGTTTGGGATGAACCGCTTAATTTTATCGATGTTATCTCTCGTATGCAAATTGAAGAGCTATTGCTCGAGTTTGCACCGACCATTCTGTTCGTGGAGCATGATCGTGCATTTTGCGACAATGTGGCCACAAAGATCGTTGAGCTTGATGGCAATCAAGAAATTTAAGGAACAACAAGACCGTTATCCCGAGAAGGAACGGGAGTATGTATTAGCTAGTCAATGTTCCTTAAGAGGATATTTCAAAAAAAAGCTGTCCGCTGATTAGCGGCAGCTTTTTTACATTTCATTGTCATGTCAACTGGACGTTCTTACAGTATACCTAGACCTTCCAGTAGCCGGTCAAATACAGTTCTTCCATCGCTTGATTCCAAAAGGACTCATCATTTGGACGGTCGATGGGGCCTGGAGGGTGCAAACGCCGTCGATCCCCCAATCCAATTCTTGCAGCTCAATAACCGAGGTAACATCCGAAATCGAGCTCGATATCATCCAATCAAGCGGGAAAGAAAAGCGTCTTCGTTGACGTTGCCGTAAATTGACTGATGGCCCGCACCAGCTGCCCAAGCTAATGATCATATCGTAGGCGCCTTTTACATCCATCAGCTTCACAACGTCACCACTCTCTCATGTACATCTATAATTATCGTATTCAGCCTGTTTTCAAGCCGTATGGACATTCATAAATAGGGAACCGTCTGTTTTGATCAGCGTGTCTTACAACAATGTAAGCTTGTAGAAAGGTTAATCGATAAGAGAATCTTTCATTATGGTTTAGACTGGAGTTAATTGAACATATAAGAAGGGGATGTAGGATGAGGAATGTGATGATGATTTTATTTGCAATTACAAGCATTATGCTTATGGGGACGTGCAGGGAACTGGAGTTAGAACAAGCAGAATGCGGGGAGATACATTGAAATGGGGATCAAGCGAAGGTCGAATACAAGTGACATCATACGCACCTAAAGAAAAGAAGCCGCAAAACATGCAGCTTCTTTTCTTTGAATGATTCGAAGGTACAGATTCAATGTGAATAGACAGACAGGGCTTCCTTGGTTATCCTCTCAATGACTTTCTCGAATCAACTGCTGCAGTTGATTCGTGTAAAAAGCTAGCTCATTCTCCGAATAGAGATCCTTTAGCAGCGCTTGGATCAAAAAGTGTCGGGGACGTTCTGCGGTGAACTCTTCCCGCAGCATCGCCGTTACCTCAGACAAGTCTTTTTTTCTGGAGTTCGTTATGGACATATCCGGGATAATCGACTCGATTGTATCCATCAACGCCGTTCTTCGTATTTCCTGCGTATAGGTAAGTGCTTCTAAATCAATCATCGAATATTCCTTCATAAGTTCGTCGGTGAGTAGGGGACGGGGAGCACGTTGTTCCAATCCCAGCACGAGATCATCCATTCGCTCAGCGATGAAAACAGCCAATTCCTTTTGAATGAGCGGTTTGAATCCAAACAATACATGAAAGGTAAACTCTCGGATCAATCCGTTAAAGACGGCCGTAGCGTCCCATTTCCATTCCGCTATGGAATCCCCGTAATGACGGAGCAAAATATTCTGGTAATAACGAAACATCTTCAATTGGAGCTGATGAATGACGGTGCCGATCTTGTCACTGTTTGCCGGTGGGAGCTCGTTGTGATCACGCGAAATATAATATCCATGCTCGATGAAAAAATCGAATTGGTAAGCGATCTCCTCAATAAATGTTTCCCTGCGGGATAAGCCTTTTTTGCGGATCTTCTCTACGGCATCAATCATATCTTGCTGTCGTTTCTCCAGAATACGGATGTACAGCTCTTCTTTGGAACCATAGTATTTATAGATTGAGCCTTTAGCGATGCTGCAATCATCCGCAATATCTTGAATCGAAGTAGCTTGATATCCTTTTTCGGCAAAGGAACGAATAGCCGATTGCAATATTTTTTCTTTTAACAAGCTCATAGCGTGGCCCCCTTAACGATGTACAAAAAACGGATTCGATCATTATCATATCGTTTTTTGCAGAGCTAATCCACAGGCACAAAAAAGGCACTTATTCTTGAACGAGCATAATATCCGGATATTTCTTCGACAGTTCATCCATGGCGTTATTCCGTATTCCCTTGAGATGCTGGTCAAAGAAAGCAACGCTTACCTCGTTTATGATGCGATGAACCGACCTTGGATCCTCTCCCGGGTTAGGCAGCAGCGGAGAGAATAGATGAAAATCCGTATAACTCATATGGGAAGTATGCGGAATCGTCATCGTGTATCCGCCCCCTTGCAGAGCATTCATGCGACGCCGTACCGTCTCCTTCCAAAATTCCTCGTAATACTCCCGTGTACGGCCGCTTTGCGCCATGGCTTGTTCCAGCGTATTGTCGAATACCGACCGATCGATACTTTTCTCACCATTCATCTGTAAATATGGCTTATTCAGTCCCGTGCCGGGCATCGGTTCTCCATATAAGGTTCCATCCATATTGATCGCAGCCTTGATACGAGAATCCTTCAGCAGCATCTGGGCAGCGGTGGCTCCACCGTAAGAATGCCCGAACATGCCGATTCGCTCCAGATCAAGTCGGCCGGTAAAACGGTCCTGTTCATCCTGTTTATTCATTTGTTTAAGCCGATTCAAAATAAAGGATACATCCTGAGTCCATAGTGTCATGTGCTCATCAAGCGCTGTAAAGCCTGAAAGAGTGTGCTGGTTGATCAAAATCTCCCGGCCGTCCGGGTAAACCGTGGCAGCGGCATCATAGGCATGGTCGATTCCAACCACGATATATCCATGACTGGCCAGCTCTTCGATCTGGAAGGTATTCTGGTTGCGGAAACCCGTCATGCCATGTGAAAAGATCAAGATCGGATATTCCCCCTCAATGGAAGACAGCGGGGTGTTGCTGTAGGCATGGGTCTTCACGAGGCCCAGATGGTTCAATGTCCAAGCAGGAAAAGACAATGCCTGTTCGAGACCTTGCGTAATGGCTGCTACATCACGGATATAGGGTTCGGTTTCTTCACCCGAGTCGGGTTCGGAAGGATACCATATCTGTACCATCAGCTCGCGGTGATCCGTCGGATCGGCAGAGTACTCATCGGGCCGTTCATAGTCAACAAAGTGGTATATCGATGTTCCCACAGAATAGGGCCCTTGAGGTTGATTAAATGTGAATACGGGGAGCAAGAGCGGCAATGCGACCATGACCGATGCGTAAAAGAACAACATCGTGGTCCACAACCAGGCTATCCACCTTCTCTTGTTCTTACTGCGTTGTTGTTTTTCATGTTTTCTAAAAATGATGCAAATCGTCAGGATAACGGAAGCCGCATAACAAGGAATCATTTGCCATCGGCAATCCTCCACGATGATCTGCACAACCGTAACGATATATAGCGCGATTAACGAGTAAATCAGCTGGCTTTTCTTCGAACGGGGTCCCCAAATCGTTGCTATAGCCAGAGCGATAATGAATAGTATGATAACCATTTCTCCGAATCTCAAGTAAGTTCCTCCTATGTATAACGGTTATTGTGGTTGATTCGATATCCGCCTTTTAATCGAACGAAGATTCATCGGTTATTTGTTTTGGTTTTCTAAGAAATAAGCTGAGAACCAGTCCCAAACATGCGATGCAGGCAGCCAGGAAAAAGGTGTCCGCAAAGGAGGCTGCATGGGATTCCAGCGGGTTGGTTCCAACAGGATTACTCGGCAGGTTTGATGTCATCCGGGAAGATAAATATCCAGTGAATCCTGCGACGGCAAAAGAAGCGATCACCTGCTGCGACGCACTTGTAAGTGGAGTAACCCGGCTTACAAGGTGCTTAGGCGTTGCATTTAATACATGCGTATTTAGGGACATCATCGATAACCCCATGCCGGAGCCCATTAGAAACAGCACGATCATGATAAGGAATAAAGGGGTATCGATTCGAACAAAGGACATTGTGAACAATGCAATGCTCATCAGTGTCATTCCGGCCACAAGCGGGGGACGTGCTCCCACTTTATCAAACAGCTTGCCTGCCATAGGCATAAAGATCATGGAACCGACTGCCTGTGGCAGCAGGATTAGCCCGGTCATCAGCGGAGTAAAACCTCTAATCTGCTGCAGCAGCAGCGGGAACAAAAGCACGGAGCCGAACATGGCAGCCTGCATGATCCAGGAGATGATGATACCGCGTGTGAAATCAACCGATTTGAACGCACGCAGTTCAAGCAACGGTTGTTTTTGCCGTAAGCAGGACCAAATGAAGAGAAGCAGCGCGATTCCGCCGATGATGATTCCGGACAACGTTCTGGTGGAAGTCCAGCTTACCCCTCCCTCACTGACCCCATAAGTAATCATGGCAAAAGCCACGGGTCCAAGTATCATGCCAACCATGTCCAGGGACGGAGCCTCCTTTCCTGGAAAGGAAGGCAGATGTTTGATTCCCACGAATAATCCGATCATGCCAATGGGGAGATTGATCAGAAAAATCCATTGCCAGCTGACAAACTCAATCAACCATCCGGATAATACGGGACCGAGCGCTGGGGCAAGCAGTAATGGTATTCCAAACATTCCTATAATAGAACCTCTTTTATCCGGAGGCGCCAAACGGTACACCATGGCCATTCCGATCGGCGATACCATGCCGCCCCCCATTCCCTGAATAACCCGGAAGGCGATGAGCTGCTCGGCTGACTGGGCAAAAGCACATAACACGGATCCTATCGTAAACAATCCGATCGATATGAGAAATACCCGTTTGGGCTGAAATTTATCTGACAGCCAACCCGCGAGAGGGATAACCGCTGACAATGCAAGAGTGTATGCGGCTATCGACCATTGAATGGTATGCAGGGGGCTATCAAAATATTGAACAAGCGTAGGTACAGCGACATTTACGACGGTGCTGTCCAACAGGACCATAAAGGTGCCGATGATGACGGCAAGTAATGGCGCCATAATGTCCTTGATTGTAAAAGCTCTTTCTTCCGGGGTGTTACAAACAATTGCAGATGGATCTGACATGATGGTGAACCTACTTTCTTTGAAAATGTGCAATAATGAACTAATTAGTTTTCTATAAAACCAATAAGTCATTTATAATAGTAACGATGAACGTTTGATGTGTCAAACGGGTACCCATCAAGTTTTTTATCGAAAAAATAACATTTCGATATACTCGTCCATCTAATCTTATAGAGGGCCCTCAAAAGGAGATGAATATCGTGCGAGAATTGGAACATGAAGTCAAGAGAGCACAGCGAGGAGATCGTGAAGCGTTTATCCAGCTCTTCCGGAGGCTGGAACCCGAACTGTACGGCTTGGCGAAGTCCATTCTAAAACGCGATGAAGATTGTGCCGATGCTTTTCAGGAGACAACACTTAAAGCATATAAATCTTTATCAACATTACAAAAACCAAAGTACTTTAAAACCTGGGTGATTCGGATTCTGATCAATGAATGCAATCAACTGCTTCGAAGCAGAGAGCGCACCGTAGTCATGGCTGAAGTGCCTGAGCGAATACGAACATCCAACTATTACGAAGACAGCCACAAGCTGGACCTTCGTGAAGCGGTAGATCGCTTAGATGAATCGCTTCGAATCGTTATACACTTATTCTATTTTCAGGATTTGCCCATTAAGGAAATCGCAAGCGTGCTTGATATCACGGATGGAGCTGTAAGGGCACGTCTCCACAGAGCGAGGGGAATATTGTTTGATCAGGTAAAACAAAATCGGGAGGGGAAGCTGGCCTATGAATCCTTTTGACTTGGATAAAGAACTGCGGGAGATAGGGAAGGCGCATCGGAGCGAGGTTCCGGATATCATTCGCCATCATCAGGACGAGGTTTACGCTTTTCTGTCAGATCTTCCGATGTCAACGAGATCGAATCGGCAACAGCGTTCCCCTAAGGTACGCGGATTGATAGCAGCTGCTGCCGCGGCGGCCATGATTGGCATCATAAGCAGTGCTTATGTATCGCCGGCAATGGCAGAGTCGCTAAGAAAAATTCCGCTGATCAGCAGCATTTTCAGGTTAGCTGATGATCTGGGGCTCCAAACAGCGGGCGAGCGAGGGTTGGTAGCTGAACCCAACGCCAGCGTAACACATGAAGGTGTGACCATTCGAATACCGCAGGTTGTATATGACGGGACTCGTTTGTCCCTGGCCGTGAAGCGGGAGGGTGAAGGATTTGCCGGATCGATATCGGATGTTGAAATTATGCAGGACAACAACGATACAACGTATAGATATCAAAAAGGGGCCATCACCGATGTGGAGATGCTTATAGACGGCACCTCCATCCATGATCCCAGCCTAAGCGATAAAGCGGGTCTGATTGGTAAGCCGACTTCGGATCCCAACGTTGTACTGTACGAACTCATAGGCTTTTCACGTTTAGAACATCAGAATCAATCCTTGCCGGATCAATTCCAGCTAACGGCCAAAATCTCACTTGAAGGAATTGATGCTCCTTATGTCATCCATGTACCAGTTCGGAAAAATACCGATCAAATGATAGTCTCCTCTGGAGAAACTAGAGAATGGAACGGACTTCAAATTACGCTGGAGCAGCTGAAATTCACTCCAATCACAACAGATCTCATCGTGAATCTTGAACGCACGGACAAGTCAGGGAAGCTTGGTGACCCTAATCTGCTGTTCGAGGTTTGGGATGATCGGGGAAGAGAACTCGGCCGTATTTCCGGGAAGGGAGTCTACCGGGATGATCGTCAACAACAACAGAGGCTGGAGTTGATGTTTGACCGGTTTGAAGATGCACCAGAATCCATAACGATTAAACCATTCCTGCCAGTCTTTCAAGATCCCACGGCTAACGGTGGCTTGTATAAAGTTGACAGCAACGGAGAAATGGTCAAGACGTACCTGAAGGAATTGGAGATTACCATTCCCGTGGATCATGTCGGCTTGGATAAACTGTATGATGCTCAATGGTAAAAATACAAAAAAGACATATCAAGGAGATCCTATGAAAAAAATATGTAAAGTCATGTCTACGGCAGCATTTGCTGCCATGCTTGTTGGGGGAACAGCTTTGAGTCATGCTGACGCAGCCGCCTAGAAGACTAGTGCCAGCAGCAATTCTGCGCAGATCATGGCTGCTGCTTCAGCCATATCTGTTACACAATCCGGAATCACTCTTCGGGTTACTAAGGCAGTATACGACGGGAACCATGTCAGCATTACAATCCAACGCAGCGGCAAAGGATATACTGGCGGAATTACGGGAGGGAAACTGGATAGCAAAACCAATGAGTACGTCAGGGAAAAAGGTTCCATTCGTGACATGAGTGTCCTGATCGACGGCAAATCCATCCATGGTTCCGGGAGTCTGTCGCAAAGACCAAGTTTAAGCTGGAAAGCAGGTGCTGATTTGAACACAGCGATCATTACCCTGACGGACGCATCACAGCTTGGAGGAAACATCAAGGCATTTCCCGATAAATTCAAGCTCACTGCCACTGTTAACCTTGAAGGCGTAGGCAAACCCTTTACCTTGGATATTCCGCTACAAAATGGCGCGGGTAAGCCGGTTGTGTTGAAGCCAAATATCACCAAGAAATCGAATGGTCTAAGCATGACATTGAACAAGGCTACTATAACGTCTACTTCGACAAGACTACAACTCATACTAAAAGGTTCTGACAAGAATTCAATTTCCTTTGATGTTGTGGATCATCAAGGTAAACAGCTTAATATGATCAGTGGCAGGGGGACCGACGAGAATAATAAAAAAGGTGATTACTATTATGATATCCTCCTTGATGGGCTGGGCAAAAATGTGAACTCATTCACCATAAAGCCTTTTAAGCCTGAGTTGAAAGATGGTGCCTCCGATCAATACAAGGTGGACAGCAAAGGCAACATCATCAAACAATACATGAAAGATATTGAAATTCGCGTTTTGGTCAAATAGCGAACGAACATATAAAAATAGAAATCGAATGGAGAGAAAAAAACATGAAAACAATGTATAAAGTAATGAGTACTGTGGCGCTGACAGGTATGATTCTGGGAGGAGCAGTATGGGGAACTGCCCAAGCAGCGAGTATATCGGCAACAAAGCCTCAAGCGTCAAAGAGCTTGGATCAAAACAAATCCAAGATAGCTAGCGATACCCAACAAGGGATCACCCTAGGAGCGTCCAACGTATTATACGATGGTAACCATGTTAAAGTTGAACTAAAGCGAAGCGGTAAAGAGCTTGCTGGCAGTTTAACCGGAGGCCAGTGGAATGAGCAGACCGGTGAATATATCCACGATAAAGGTTCTATCCGCCAAATGGACGTCTTTATTGACGGCAAATCCATAAACGAATATGGGGGAGGGGATTTGGCGAAGAGACCAAGCTTAGGCACAACACCGGGTTCCGCTCCGAATCATGCGGTTATGATACTGAGCGATGCGTCTCTGCTTGGAGGCAACCTTGACGCTTTTCCTGACAAGTTCAAGTTAACGGCAAAAATTTATCTGGAAGGTGTTCAGAAACCGTTCACGTTGGAGATTCCGATTCAAAAAGAAGTCAACAAACCGGTTGTTCTTCAGCCTAACCTAACAAAAAAAATGGATAATCTCCACTTGACGCTAAAGCAGGTTCATTCTACCGCTCATTCCACTCGAGTTCAGTTCGTTCTGAAGGGTGGACATGATTCAACAATCCTGTATGATTTCCTTGATGATCAAGGTAATGAACTGGAGCGAATATCGGGAAGAGGCACCGATGAAAACAACAAGAACGGTGATTATTATTACGACTTTATTCTGGAGGCTCCGGATGCGGACGTAAAATCTATTGTCATGAAGCCATTCACTCCTGAATTCAAAGATCCCAATGCAGCATCGGGCGAATTCAAACTGGATAAGAACGGAGAGATCGTCAAAAATTACTTGAAAGATCTTGAGTTGAATCTTCCTATAAAATAATTGACTATACTACCATTTTCGCAGCAAGTGAAGAAGTGTCCGCAAAATATTTTGACGGGCACTTCTTTTTACATTGCGCAACATATGAAATGAAACCAATATTTAATCATAAATCGCAATGAATAAGAAATATAAATGCATCTGGCATGTTATGATCTGAAGAGAAAAGGAATCATAGAAGCAAGCTGGTTATGACATTTATCTTACTTATGCGAGGGAGTGTAACAATCGATGATTAGCAAAATTGGTCAAATTATGGTGTATGTGAATGATCAGGATCAAGCTGTGAAGTTTTGGACTGAAATGGTAGGATTTCAAGTCATAGCTGAAGAGAACAACGGTGAAATGAGATGGATTGAAATCGCTCCTACGAAGGAAGCAGAAACAAGCATCATTCTGCATGATAAGGAACTCGTAGCCAAAATGTCGCCAGGATTGCATTTGGGCACACCTTCTTTAATGTTTTTCACGGAAAATTTCGAGGCGCTGCACAGCCATTTAACCAGCCACAATATCACGGTCGGTGAAGTGGTGACTATGCCTTCCGGCAGAGTTTTCAACTTTGCGGATTATGAAGAAAACTATTTTGCTGTCATGGAAAAATAAGAGTAACCGAGCCATACGATCAACTATAGATGGTATGGATGTAAAGTCGCCTATATGGCGGCTTTTTTGTATAGAAGAAATGTTCCTGCTGACATGCTTTAGCCGCATTTCCAAACCCTTAGATGGTGGACGTTATACTTTTTTCCTGCATTCGCTATAATGGATACAGTGATTTAAGGAAAGGGATGTCATGCAATGAAGAAAGTGATTGTCATTGGATCGGGAATACTAGGGGCATCGACTGCTTATCAGTTGGCAAAAATGGGAGCGGAAGTCCTCATGATAGACCGCAAAGATAAAGGACAGGCTACGGATGCCGCAGCAGGCATTATCTGCCCCTGGCTGTCGCAAAGGCGGAATCAGGCGTGGTACCAACTAGCCAAGGCAGGGGCACGTTTTTACCCTGAGTTAGTGAAAGAACTCATCAGCGAAGGCGAGACAGAAACAGGCTACGCACAAGTCGGCGCTCTTAGCATTCATGACGATTTGGATAAAATCCGCAAGATGGAGGAACGGGCACAAATTAGGAAAACAGATGCTCCGGAAATCGGTGAGATTACCCGGCTGAATGAGGAAGAAACCCATGAACGTTTTCCTTTGCTAGGTGAAGGTTATCATTCCGTTCATATTAGCGGTGCCGCCCGTATTGATGGTCGTGCGCTGCGCGATGCGCTGATCCGGTCCGCACAGAGGAACGGGGCCAAGCTTATAAACGGGGATGCCGCATTGTTATACCAAGAAAATCGTGTAACCGGAGCAGCTGTCGGAGCCAATAGCTTCACGGCTGATGAGGTTATTGTTTGTGCCGGTGCATGGGCTAACCAACTGCTTCAGCCATTAGGCATTCACTTTCAGGTTCGTTTTCAAAAAGCCCAAATCATGCATGTACAGGCGGCTGAGCAAGAAGATACAAGCAGTTGGCCTGTCGTCATGCCGCCTTCGGATCAATATTTGCTCTCTTTTGATAACCAGAAAATTGTGATCGGAGCGACTCACGAAAATGATGTCAAAGGCTACGATACGAGAGTGACAGCCGGCGGCATGCAGGAAATCCTGAATAAAGGATTGGCCTTGGCGCCTGGACTATCTGACAGCACGTTTCAGGAAGCGCGAGTCGGGTTTCGTCCGTTTACACCCGGTTTTCTTCCGGTTATCGGTGATGTCCCTGGCTGGGAAGGCCTTATTACGGCAAACGGGTTGGGTGCGTCCGGACTGACGATGGGTCCATTTATCGGGAGCCAACTTGCAAAGTTGGCGCTTCGAATGCCGCTGGATATCGACATCCGGGATTATGATGTTCGTAAAGCTATGGATGAAGCCCAAGCATGGCCGTCCAGCTGATCGGAACCATGAATCAGTCATAGCAAGTTTCCGTATGTGTGGATCACGTATGGATGTGGACGTAAGTGCAGATGCATACGTGAATATAAATAAGCCGCGATAAGTCGCGGCTTATTTGTTATGGTGAAGCTTCCGTACTCTAAACGGTCGTGAAGGATTCGTTCATGCGGCTTGCTTTCAGCTTGCCAAACAGGAATCGAACGGTCGGGCCTATAATGAGGAGCTGAAGCGGCAAAGCAAACACAAAATTTTTAATGAAAATGGAGAAGTAGCTTCCAAGCAGCGATTCTCCTCCGAGGCCGTTTGCATAGTAGGAGGACGCCAGTCCGTATATGGACATAAAGGTCACCATTCCTATCACCATAAAAAATGCCATCGCCACGATCATGATGATTTTACTGGAATTGTTGCGCGTTAATGAAAACACGATTTTTTTGACGGCGGGTCCGACAACAAACAACTCCAGCATGAAGGCAATCATAAAGCCCAGAACGAATTGCATGAGCAGGGCTACCAGTGATATTCGTCCGATTAATCCGTTAGTAATCAAATTGTAAGTCGTCATCATGATGACCATCCCCACACACATCATCATACCAAAATAAAAATTCTCTTTCTTCGTTGTTGGCAATTTCCTCATCCTTTCTAGTTACCTTTGTCATTATAGAGATGGGGAAAAGCTCCTCGTAAGTGAACATTATGTGAACATTTACTGAAAAAGTTTCTGCTGATAACCGATTCAAAATTGAGTATAATAATCAATTGAATAATACAACTGGCGAGATACCTTGACAGTCATAGTAATGTGATGTACATTTTATTCGTGGAGGTGATCGCCGTGGTAAATAAAATCTCCTCGGACCTACTCAGGGGACATACGGATACGATTATTTTGAAGCTGCTCCAGAGCGGCGATAAGTATGGTTATGAAATATCGAAATTAATACATGCCAATTCCGGAGGCGAGTACGAGCTTAAGGAAGCCACCATGTATTCAAGTTTGAAGCGACTCGAACATGACGGGAATATAACTTCCTACTGGGGGGATGAGACCCAAGGAGGAAGAAGGAAGTATTACAAGGTAACCGCTAGAGGACGGGAAACGTATGAATTAAACAAGGAAAACTGGGAATCAGCTAAACGCATTTTGGATCATTTACTTTAAAAAGAAAGGCGGTTAACATGCCATGCAGGATCAATTAAGAAAGTATTTGGACGGCATCTTTTCGCCGTATGAGGATTTGAACGAAGTCAAGGATTTGAAAGAGGAATTGTTCCTTGATCTGAGCGAGAAATGGGTTGATTTGAAGGCTCAAGGTTATGGGGAAGCGGAAGCATACCGGCTGACGATCAATTCCATCGGAGACGTGTCGGAAATTATCGAGAGCATCACGGTTAAAACCCGGGAACTTCAACGGAAGATAGGGATGGATTTATCGAAAACCAATTTGGTGAATTCCGATTTTCAGCAGGTAACCGTTCATGATGGGAAATTCAATTACAGCAACCTGCGCGGGTCGGACTTTAGCAACGCGGATTTGACCCACAGCTCTTTCAAGTGCAGCGATCTTCGGAACGTCATATTTGATGGTGCAAACCTTTCGCACGCCAAACTCACGATGGCCGACTTGACGAGCGCCAGCTTCAACGGCTGCATTTTCGATCAAACGGATTTCAGCAAATCGGATGTATCCGGCGTGAGTTTTGATAACCAAACCTTTACGGGCACCAATTTTAATTATACAGGCTTGGCGAAGACCTCCTTCCGAAATGCCGTGTTTCACAATGTCTTATTCAAAACCAATGCAAAGAAAGCAATTTTCGACGGTGCGACCATGGATAAACTGACCTATGCCCTGCTGAAAGGCAGCAAGGCCGATTTACGGAATGTAACGGTAGTCTAAACCATTTCGGAGGAGGAAAACGGATATATCATCCGGTTCGTGCACGACTCCATTCAGAATATATATTCAGCCGAAATAGGTCGACCAAGCAGTTTTGGTCGGCCTATTTTTTTACAAAAAAACATTCACTGTTGGCTTGTTGTTACAATCACAATATTTTATAATGAGTAAAAACTCACTCATAAAAAGGAGAAGCAGCTTGCCACGTACAAAGGAACAATACGAAGAAATGCGTAACGCAACCAAACAAAAAATACAATCTGCCGGGATGCGGCTTTTTGTTCAAAAAGGGTTCGGCTCCACGAATGTGCAGGACATAGCAGATGCAGCCGGTATTAGCATTGGGCTTTTATACCGGCATTACAAAACAAAAGAAAGCTTGTTTAATGAACTTGTTGAATTTGCGCTTGACGGCTTGATCCAAATCATCCAAACCTTCGAGAACGCTGATTCACCGAAACAACTCTTGGCGCAGTTCGTTGACGAAATATATCGCGATATGCAAGATGGGGAAGAGCTTGCCAATTTGCTGATACTCATGAATCAGTTGTTTTTCTCCGGTGATGGAACCAATCGGAAACAAGCTGAGGTTTTAGAGGTAAATGGTCGGCTGTTGCGTTCTACCGCCGAACTTATTAAGAAGGGACAGGAGTCAGGCGATTTCCGTTCCGGAGATGCTCATCAAATGGCCGTGTTGTTTTATTCGGCATTGCAGGGCCTGGCTGATATGAAAGTGATTCTGAAAAACAACTTTGTTATGCCATCCCCGCGCGTACTCACATTATTCCTTTTCAAGGAGGAAGATTGACTATGTTTACAGTTAGGAAAGCCGATCAATTAGGAATGGATGCAAGGGTTCAAATGTCCCGTATTTTTGCAGAAGGATTCTCGCAATGGCTTGGATATTTCTCTAAAGATAAGGAGCAAATCGCCAGAGCCTTTGCGCACATGTTTAACCTGGATCAATTTTATGTTGCCGTTGCCGGCGAGAAAGTGGCTGGGATGGCTGCATGTTCTGACGGCACCTCTTTATCCGTGAAACTCAACAAAAAAGAGCTGCGGGAGCATTTGGGATTATATAAGGGCAGCCTTGCGCACATGTTTTTGAAAAAGGAATTTGAAACGCCACTTGCGAATCCGTCTCCGGTAAAGTGTTCGATTGAGTTTGTAGGGACGGCCGCGGAATATCGAGGACAGGGGGTAGGCTCGCTGATCATAGGCCATATACTTGAAGCTTCTCCATACCGTGAGTTTTTAATAGAAGAGGTAGCCGATACGAATATACCAGCGATGAGACTCTACGAAAAGATGGGGTTTGAGGAATACAAACGAACCACGATTCCTCCAAAGAAAGCAGGAAAAATAGGCATTAATCATATCGTATCTCTAAAGCGCGTAAAATGAGGATTACGGCAGGATCCACTCAGCGTAGATCCGTGAATGACAGCTTGCATGTAGGGTTATGGCCATTTCGGTTCAAACAACATTCTTCATTCATAGTCCTAAAGTTTCAATAACGGATCATATCCTGGTTGAAAAGTAATAATCGAATATCAGCGGACCTAATGGATATTACGGACCTCCGGCAGATGTGCGGGATATCCAGATCATGATAGGGTAAAGGCAGGATCAGGCAGCCATTGTAAGTGAAAACGAACGATGCAGCGTCGAATCCTCCTTTTTTATTTTAAAATGACCACATTACGATTTTGGTCATTTAGTTCTGTCGAGATTCATCCCGCCCAGTATAGGGGCGAATACAAAGAGATTAAAGGAATAATGGAGGGAGATAGCATGACACAAACCAAGTTAGTGCCTCAACCTAAAACCTACGGTCCGCTCGGCAATCTGCCGCTGCTGGATTCCACCGCTCCGGTCCAATCCCTTGTGAAGGTGGCCTCGGAGCTCGGACCGATCTTTCAATTTCAATATCCTGGCGGACGCAAGGAGCTGTATGTCTCGGGACATGAATATGTCAAGGACGCTTGTGACGAGAAGCGTTTTGATAAACGAATCTGGGCACCGCTTCAGAATGTTCGTCCGTTTGCGGGGGATGGACTGTTTACGAGCGCAACGCAGGAGCCCAACTGGAAAAAAGCCCACAACATTCTGCTCTCCAGCTTCAGCCAGCGCGCAATGCAAGGCTATCATACAAAAATGGTCGATATTGCCATGCAGCTCATCCAGAAATGGGCTCGGCTCAATCCCGACGAAACCGTGGACGTTCCTGCCGACATGACGCGCCTGACGCTGGATACCATCGGCTTGTGCGGATTTAATTTCCGGTTTAACAGCTTCTACCGCGAAGACAATCATCCATTTATCGACAGCATGGTGCGGGCGCTTGATGAGGGCATGAACCAGCTTCATCGTCTGGGCATCCAAGACATGTTTATGATTAAAAAGAAGCGGCAGTTTCAGGAGGATATTCAGTTCATGTTCTCCCTTGTGGATGAACTCATCCAAGATCGCAAGACGCATGGCGGTGAAGAGGGGGATTTGCTCGCGCATATGCTGGAAGGCGTCGATCCTGATACAGGTGAGCGCCTCGATCATGAGAACATCCGTTACCAGATCATCACGTTTCTTATCGCGGGGCATGAGACGACTAGCGGCTTGCTGTCCTTTGCCATTTATTTTTTGATGAAAAATCCGGATACCTTGTATAAGGCGATAAGCGAAGTGGACCGCGTCCTGAAAGATCCCGTTCCGACCTATAACCAGGTGAGGGAACTGAAATACGTCCGCATGGTACTCAACGAGTCGCTGCGCTTATGGCCAACGGCTCCTGCTTTCTCGTTATATGCGAAGGAAGATACGGCGATCGGCGGAACCTATCCGATCAAGAAGGGGGATAGCGTAACGGTCTTGATCCCAGGACTCCATAGAGACTCGCGTGTGTGGGGAGACGACGTGGAGGCGTTCAGACCCGAACGCTTCGAGGACCCGAGCAAGGTGCCGCATGACGCCTACAAACCGTTTGGTAACGGACAACGGGCTTGCATCGGGCAGCAGTTTGCGCTGCAGGAAGCAACCTTGGTGCTTGGGTTAGTGCTCAAATATTTTGAACTGATCGAGAACCAGCCTTATGAGCTGAAGGTGAAGGAAACACTCACACTGAAGCCGGAAGGGTTCCATATTCAAGTTCGAAGCCGTCAAGACGGGACTGCACTTTTGGTTCCAGGAGGAGGTAAGACGGTGTCACCCGAGTCGGAGAAGCGGGAGTACGTCACGTCCGAAACCTCTGCGGCACATGCCCATCATACACCACTGCTCGCGTTGTACGGTTCCAATCTGGGCACGGCAGAGGGAATTGCCAGAGAGGTGGCGGATGCTGCGAAGCACCAAGGGTTCGACAGCCAGGTCGGCGCACTGGACGACTTTGCCGGAAAGCTTCCGAAGGAAGGGGTCGTAGTTATTGTTTCTGCCTCGTACAACGGGCAACCGCCATCCAATGCCAAAGCTTTTATGGAATGGCTGGAAACGGCGGATGAATCCGAAATCGAAGGCGTCCGTTACGCGGTATTCGGCTGCGGAGATCACAACTGGGCAAGCACGTACCAGCGCATTCCCCGCTTCATCGACGAGCAGCTTGCCGTCAAAGGGGCGCAGCGTTTGCTCCTGCGCGGCGAAAGTGATGCAAGCGGCGATTTTGAGCGGGAAGTCGATGAATGGACGGAGCATTTATGGCCGGATCTGATGCAATCGCTAGGACTACCTCTTATGTCCGTAAATGAGCCGAAACGCAGTGCTTTGTCCGTCCAGTTCGTGCAGGGTGCGGCGGCCGTTCCGCTGGCAGAAACCTACCACGCCGTGACGGGGCGTATCATCCACAGCCGCAATCTACAGCATGACGACAGCGGAAGGATCACGCAGCATATCGAAATCTCGCTGCCTCCGGGAACGGAATACCGGGAAGGAGATCATCTAGGGGTGCTTCCGGTCAATCCGATGTTACTGGTTCAGCGTGTTCTCCGAAGATTCAAACTGGACGCGGGTGCACACCTTATTTTGTCTGCTGAAGGAAGAAGCGGTGCACATTTGCCCACAGGCATTCCTGTCCGCCTGGACGACCTTCTCTCCCGCAGCGTGGAGCTGCAGGATCCGGCTACAAGAGCGCAGATTCGGGAAATGGCCGCTTGTACGGTATGCCCGCCGCATGCCAAGGAGCTTCAGGAACTGCTTGCGGAAGCGAACTATCAGGCCGAAGTGCGGGCCAAACGGATCACCATGCTCGACCTGCTGGAGCGATATGAAGCCTGCGAGCTGCCGTTTGAGCGGTTTCTTGAGCTCCTGCCTCCATTGAAGCCGAGATATTATTCAATATCCAGCTCACCGAAAGCTAGCCGGAATACGGCAAGCATCACGGTCAGTGTCGTGCGGGGTAGTGCTTGGAGCGGCAAGGGAGAATATCGGGGCGTAGCTTCCAACTATTTGGCCCAAATGGAAACAGGCGCGGAGGTCTTGATGTTTATACGCTCTCCTGAGTCGGGCTTTGCGCTGCCGGAGGACCCAGCGACGCCCATGATCATGATCGGACCTGGTACGGGCGTGGCTCCGTTCAGGGGGTTCATCCAGGCAAGACAAGCGCTTCGGGAGGCTGGTCAAGAGCTGGGTGCCGCGCATCTGTATTTCGGCTGCCGGAATCCGGAGCAGGACTATCTTTACCGCGAGGAGTTTGAGCAGGCGGAGCGAGAAGGGCTGGTCACCCTGCATACGGCCTTTTCGAGGATTGACGGTGTAGACAAATGCTATGTCCAGCATTTAATGAAACAAGACGGAGCTTTATTGTTGTCGCTGCTTGAGGGAGGAGCGCAAATGTACATTTGCGGCGACGGCTCCCGGATGGCGCCTGAGGTGGAACAAACGCTGATCCGTTCCTATCGGGACCGACATGGCGTGAATGCGGAAGAGGCTGCTGCCTGGTTATCCGGACTGGAGGCCTCGGGACAATATGTAAAAGACGTCTGGGCCGGATAATCATCATGCCAGCGGAAATCGTACCCTAAGACTACGATCTCCTTGCGATCCCGTGCTGTTTTTATGTTAAGATGATCAGTACATGATAAATGGAACAGATTAGAAGGAGAGTGTGACTTATGCGTGAGACTGAGACCTGTGTACCGACCGGCGTGAAACCCCAAGACACCGGCTTTGGATATACATTGTCCTTAATCGGCGGCAAGTATAAAATGATCATCCTGTACTGGCTGTCGGAAAAAAAGGTCATGCGGCATAATGAGCTGAAGCGAAGCATCGGCTCCATATCCTTTAAAACGCTTAGCATCATGTTAAAGGAGCTGGAGGCGGATGAGCTAATCGTTAGAACGGAATTTCCCCAAGTCCCTCCAAAAGTCGAATACACCTTATCGGAACGCGGACTGTCCCTCATTCCTGTGTTACATATGATGTGCGAGTGGGGAGAGAAGAACAGTTTGCCGGCTCTGGAAGCTGTGCAGCGGGAAGCATGAAGATTGGTTATATCCAAAGAAGTATTTCCTGAACAAGGAAATACTTCTTTTTTTAACGGCTCTATTCCGTTCATTCATCACAGGTTGTCTATGAACTTCAAATAATCTCGTGCACTGATATCCAATGCGTTATCAGGAGGCGATAGGTCCATGTCAGGAGTGTTCCCGCCAGGAGCAGCCTCTTGCCCGTAAAAAGCAAAGAACGAACGATAATCTGCGTCGCAGTAGCGGAAGGTCGTTTCAAAAGGGGTTAGTATCTGTGCAAGCGTGTAGCGATACCTTCCGTCTTCCCGATAATCTTCTTTTTTTATGCCGGCCGATACTGCTAATCCAACTTTGCGTTTCTTTAACTTATCCCCTCCATTTGAACCGTAAGCCCACCCGTAAGCCAAAACCTCGTCAAGCCATGTTTTGAGGAGCGACGGGCAATTAAACCAATAGATTGGAAACTGTAAAATAAGATTGCTATGCGATTCAATGAGCTGCTGTTCTTTTTGTACATCCAAGTTTCCGTCTGGGTAAACCCGATGCAATTCGTGAACCGTATACCGCTCCGGATATTTTTGGAGTTCTTCGACCCAGCGCTTATTTATAACCGAGTTTTCCAGGCTTGGATGTGTAACGATAACAAGAGTTTTCAAAGATTTGTCCTCCTTGAGCATGATTTATTTTCTTGAGTATAAAGGGATCGCAGCCATGATGTAAGTATGCACTTTTAGTACAGGTACTTACCAAAAGGTGAGTGCTGTGGAGGAAAACAGCGTTTATAAATTCCTGAGTTACAGAAAAATAAATAACAACCATGATGGCATATTATGATATATAATAATTTGCACTGACTGTTATTAGAATGAACTCTCGCGGGTACATAAACTTTAGATTACTCTCTAGATAATCGTTACACGTATGTAAGGCCTATAATAGGTGATATTATTTGTATCATATTATTTATAAAAGGAGTCCTTGTTTAATGGTAGATTTTTTTATGAATTTCAATCCCATTATCCAAGCATTACTAGCCACCTTGTTTACTTGGGGAATGACGGCGTTAGGGGCGGCTCTTGTTTTTTTTACAAAAACATTGAACCAGCGCCTGCTGGATAGTATGTTGGGTTTTGCTGGCGGTGTCATGATTGCGGCCAGTTACTGGTCCTTATTGGCTCCAGCCATTGAGATGTCGGAAGGCAATGCGATCGGGAACTGGTTTCCGGCTGCATTCGGATTTTTATTAGGCGGCATCTTTATATGGGGAATCGATAAGGTATTACCCCATCTTCATCCCAATTCTCCGATTGGAGGAGCGGAAGGGTATAATCCAAAAGTCAGAAAACGGAGTACGCTGCTGGTACTCGCAATTACCCTCCACAACATTCCGGAAGGATTAGCGGTCGGGATTGCATTTGGCGCGCTTGCCAACGGAGGGACTGAAGCATCGCTGGTAGGCGCTTTGACGCTGGCTCTGGGCATCGGCATTCAAAACTTCCCGGAGGGCGTTGCGGTTTCCATGCCCCTGCGAGGTGACGGAATGTCTCAAAGAAAAAGCTTTTTCTATGGACAATTCTCGGGTATGGTGGAACCCGTTGCCGCGGTAATCGGCGCGGTAGCTGTCGCCTTTATAGAACCCATGCTGCCTTACGCATTGAGCTTTGCGGCCGGTGCCATGATTTTCGTTGTAGCCGAAGAGGTAATTCCAAGCTCGCAAGAAAAAGGCAACAAGGATTTGGCTTCCATGAGTTTGATGTTCGGTTTTGTATTGATGATGATTCTTGATGTGGCATTGGGATAGGTGTCTTTTTATTGAGGAAAAAGTCGCGATATTTGCGGCTTTTTTTGTTTTCAAGGATAGTCTGCGGTTTATTCCCGATGAGCCGGCTTCCATACGAGGACTTCAGTTCTAACGAATTGGTCGCCAAACGGCTGTGAAGTATCGAGCTTTACTAGACTAAGGTCGGGGTTTCAATCTCATTCGCGGGCCCAATGCTCATTCCTCTAAGGGATGCTATACTGAACAGGACTTAGGAATTGGAAAATAAAGAAAGCTCATAAAGGGACGATGGAAGGAATGAGGAACACGTTATGAAGAAGAGAACGGGATATTTGATCGTGGCAGCCGGCGTTCTGCTGTTGATCTTTACGATGAACCCGAGGAACATTTTTTCGGATGTCCATTTCGGCTTTTCCTTTGACACCAAGAAGATTAACGAAGAGACAACATTGGCCGCTGATGATTTCCAGGATATGATCCTCCAGACTGGAAGCACTGACATTATGGTCACAAAAGGAAATGCAGACGAGATCAAGGTTCGACTGAATGGAAAGGTAAGTTCGAAATATGCGGACCAAGTGAAATTGAAGGTCGAGCCGAACGGCGATTCGCTGGTGCTTGGAGTGGATGAGGATCACGGTATCGATCTGGGCATAAATATTATGGATATCGAATTATCTGTGGAGTTACCGGAAAAGCAATGGGCAGCGGCCAATATTGAAAGTGGAAGCGGCGAAATCGAGATCGGGAGTATACGGGGGGACGAGGTAACGGTCAAGGCAGGCAGCGGCAATGTAACTGTTCAGCATGTAAACGCTGGCGAGCTGACGGTGAAGACCGGCAGCGGCAATATCGAGGCCGAGGAGATTGAAGCCGAATCGGTTTCGTTGGTATCAGGGTCCGGCCAAATTTCAGCAGACCGCTATCATTCCACGCAGCTGGACTTTCAAAACGGCAGCGGCAATGTCGAGCTGAAGGATGGAGAATCGGCTTTACAAGGAAAGACGGGATCCGGCAATATACGCGTGGATATGGAACGATTGATTCATGATGCCGACCTGCGAACCGGCAGCGGCAACGTGAGCATTGATCTGGATGAAGAGCCTACATCGCTGGAAGTCGATTTCCAAGGAAGTTCCGGTGAGGGGAATATTCAGTTGGACGGAATGCGTTATGAGGTTAAGGACGAAGACAGAGGAAGACTGAAGGGAACGCTGGGCAGCGGCGAGTTCCTGCTAAAGGTTCGCACAGGCTCTGGAAACTTCAAGCTGGAATAAATCCTGATACGCAAAAAAGAGACGAGAAGGAGCTGTCCCATAAGTAGGTTTGCCACTTGACGGACGGTTCGTCAGATTAAAAAATGTGTCTAATGTAGAAATGGCGGTGCTCAGGATATTATCCTTGCACCGCCATTTCTTGCTTTTCGGTCCGTTGCCGCTTGCTTGAGCAGATTATGGGCAAGCGAAATCTTTCGTCAGTCCTCGAAGCAGAAATCGCCGGAATCTCCGGTTATTCTTCAACTGCCCAAACGCACTATCCGGTTCGACCATTTGTCACACCGACGTATTCAGCAGTTTTCAGAGAGCGGCGTTGACTTTTTCTAAGTGAGGCTTTAAGCAAAGCGTATCCGTAGGGCGTTGGTAAAGACTGTTACCGACAATAAACTGATTTTCCGTTCCGATCTGCACATTGTAGCATGGCTTCAGTTGACCATTACCATGTGATCTTCTTTCATTCGTCCTCGAAGCGATTAACCGCTTCATGAACGACGCAAACAAAATGATGCGGACGAATATCGTCTCCAAGTGCATTAGAGATGAGGATGGTTCATGGTATATTGAACGTAGAAAGAAACCGTACCTTTCGTAAATGGTGGGTCACACTTCCATTTTACCAAGAAACGGTTTCTTTTCGTATGTCTAACGTATGTTTTCGCACAACGCAGCGGAGAGGACGAAACGATTCCGGACAAGCGAGAGCGGTCGCCTTTGTCCCCGAATTTCTTCCTTGCTTCAAACCATTCCAAGAAATTTGGGGGCAACAGCGATGGGAGGAACGATTCGTACACGGAGCGTCTCCTAACAGGAAAAAGGTGGCATCCCGCCAAATCTAAGATCTTTTGGGACATCCCCCTTCTTAGTTATGTTCGAAGTCAGCAGGGTGCTAAATCTAAGGTTAATTTCTATCGATTGGAAGCGATTCAACGAGTAAGACTGGACTAAATTAAAACCCAAAAGCCTGTTGAATCAGCCTCGCATAGATGGCAGCAGCTTCTTTGCGCAGAAGTTGATCGGCCGGACGGTAGTCCGCGGCGCCGTTTGCGTCTTTTGTCACCTCGGGTCCATGCATACCGGAGCCGACCATGAACTGTACCGCTTCATCTGCCCAGGCAGCCGGTTTTGAGCTGAGTTTAGCCGGAACCGCCTTGGCGCCAAGCGCGTTGTGTGCCACACGCCATATGATAGCAGCAGCCTCTTGGCGCGTGATTGGCTGATCGGGTTCAAAGTTCTGGGTCGGAGTGCCGGTGACGCCCCCCATGTCCGCGACATTCTGCACATAACCAGCGAGTGGGTGCCCTTGCATATCCTTAAATGAACTCGGGCCTTCGCTAGGCTTCATCCCGGCCAGTCGGCTGATCGCACTGACAAACTCTGCCCGCGTGATCGGTTCATTCGGTCGGAAGCTGGATTGCTCATTCTCGTCAAAAGCCTTGAGGGACTGAACAAAGTAGATATCCTTGGCATAAGGACTCCCTTCCGGGACGTCGTTATAAGCAGCAGGCTCATCGAGCTTCTCGGACATGCTGTCTATCGCCGTGTAATACATATATGCCACATTGCCGATATCATCTTCCTTGAAGGCGGCCGGCGTACCGTTCTCATCCACGAATCGCAGCGGACCCACCGGCGTGAGTTTATGCTCGCCCATGGCATCGGTAACCTGCAGCTCGCCTTGGCCCGCTATCACCTGCGTGGCGATAATCGGTGTTCTTAAGCTTCTGAACGTGCCCTCGAATTTCTTGAGCTGCTCCTGATTAAGCGGGAAGTCTTTCTGCTGAACCTGCTTTTTTGGATAAAAATGATCCATGAATGCGGTGAAAAATTCGGTTCGGATCGATGTACTCGTGTCGCTGTTAACAACGATCAGGCCTCCGACATTCTGGTCCGGAAGGAGCCAAAGCCAGGAATGGTAGCCATCCAAATCGCCGCCCTTACCAATCACGGTTTGGCCATTGTGGCTGCTGTGCATAAACGACTCGAAACCGTATGACATCAACGGAATGCCAGCTGCATCATAATGCGTCTGATGCATCAAACGCAGGGTCTCTTCCTTCATGATGCGGGAAGATCCAAATTGGCCATTGTTTAGATGGGCAGTAATGAAATTGGCCATATCGGTACCGCTCGCGAACATGCCGCCTTCCGGTGCGATGGTAGGTATGTTTTGGTATGCCTTAAACGGTTGACGTTCGACATTATAGCCTGTGGCAAGGTTCGCAATGATATCATCATTCATCCGAAATGCAGCGTGCTCCATGTTTAATGGGATGAAAATATTCTTCTTAACATAATCTTCAAACGACTCCCCCGATACCTGCTCGACAATGTAGCCCTGCATGGAGGAGGCAAGATTATCATACCGATAAACCTCTCCAGGCGTGCGAACTACAGCTGGCGCATTATACCGGATAAAGTCAGCGAGCGGCACCTCCCCCTTCTGAACGATATGCGGCGGAACCGAGTAGTTGTCCGTAAAGTCGAAGCCTGTCGTATGAGTCAATAAATGCTCAACGGTGACGGGCGTCCCGGTGTTGTTGGTGATCTTAACATCCGGTATATATTCGGTGATATCTTGCTTCAGGTCGATTTTTCCGTCCTCTACCAGTTGCATGACCGCCGTCGCGGTTATCGATTTGGATATCGAGGCCATGCGGAACAAGGTTCGATCGGGATCAATCTTTTTCTTGGATTCAACGTCGGCATAACCGTAGCCCGTATTCAGCAGCACCTTGTCATCTTTTACGATCACAACAAGCGCACCCGCCAGCATGTCCGAAACATGGGGTTTGGCAAAATAAGCATCGGTGAACGCCTTGACTTCTTTGGAGCTCAGTATCGGTGTTCCCGTAAGCTGTGTTGCGGTTGTACCTGTGGACGGTTTCGCCGTATCGGCAAAGATATCGGCAGGGAAAGCCAGCAGGCTAGCGGACAGCACGGAGGCTGCCAGTACACGAATGGTTCTAGACTTACTTTGTTTATTTAGCTTCATGGGTTCCTCTCCTTGTTCATCGCATTTGATTTCCATTTCATGGTAGACGATGGAGGGAGAAGGAAGAACCGTCCGCAGAATGAGTTTTAACTGGCTTTTCGGCGGGAACCGGGCCTGGACTTTGGTCCAGGGGGGATGAATAAATGTGAAGCCAATCGTCTAATTTTATACTAAAAATTATGATGAAGTACAATAAGGATTTAATATAAACAATAAAATATTGATCTATATACTATATAATTAATAATAGTATAAATTATTCATGAGACTGGGGATGGACATTCTGAATCTATACATCAAGGAGTGCGGAAACAAAGAGGCAGCAAGAATGATCGTTTTTTTGCATGGGGGAGGTGTGAGCGGCTGGATGTGGAACAAGCAGATTGCCTTTTTTGAAGACAACTTCTGCCTGATACCCGACTTGCCTGGACATGGGCGCAGCCCCGGCAGTTCGCCTTTTTCCATAAGCCGCACCGCGGAGCATCTTAACGAGGTCATTTCGACTAAGGCTGACGGACGGGAGGTTGTTGTTTTCGGATTTTCACTAGGGGCGCAAATTCTCGTGGAGATGATAGGTCAACGACCGAGCCTTATTGATTACGCAATCGTAAACAGCGCATTGCTGAGGCCGATGCCGGCAGCGCTTAAACTGATTGAACCTTCGGTTCGAATAAGCTTCCCGTTGACAAAATACAGATGGTTCTCCAGATGGCAGGCAAGCACGCTGTACGTGAACGAGGTTGATTTTGAACAGTATTACGCGGAAACTCTGCATATGAAGCGGGAGATGCTGGTTTCGGTGCTGAAGGAGAATATGTCCTATTCCATTTCTCCAAGGATTCAAGAATCAACAACGAAGCTATTGGTTACGGTTGGGGAGAAGGAGAGAGGCAGTGTCAAGAAATCGGCTGAGGATCTCGTGCAGATGAGCGAAAGCGCTGACGGGATTATCTTTCCCGGAGTTGGGCATGGCATACCGCTTGCCGATCCGGCGCTGTTTAATCGGGTAGTGGACCATTGGCTTAACACCGGTACAATTCCGGAAGGTATTCCTCATATATAGTAGGGGTGGCTGAGTGATTCAAGTCCCCTCCTCATCATTTGCTGTGGACTTTTCCCTTGGGGGAAGGTGTATAGTGATCTTGAACCAAGATCCAAAACCAGAGATGAGGTGAACCTTTGCTGTCGATTGGAGAATTCTCCAAAATATGCGAAGTATCTACAAAGACGCTTCGATATTACGATGAAATCGGATTAATTCATCCGGATCAGATCAATCCGGAAAACGGTTATCGATATTATTCCATCAGTCAATTAAAGAAAATGCTCTATATCAACCGTTTGAAGTCCTATCATTTTTCGTTGGAAGAAATCAAAGAGCTTCTGGACGAGGAAGCGGATCCATCCGAAGAGAAGCTTCGCTTCGCCCTTCAACGCAAACGTCGGGAAATTCAGGAGAAGTTAAACACGTATGAATATACCCTGAAACAAATGAACCAGGATATCTTGAATCTGGAGCAGGGCATACATTTGATGTCTTACCTGGATGATATCGAAGTACAGCTTGTTGAAACGGGGCCTATGAACCTCCTTTATATGCGTCAGATGATGAGCAGTGATGACTATGCTTTAGGGTATGGCAGGTATTACAGCAGATTATACGAAAAGATTGCCAGGGAGAAACTCACCTTGGTTGGAACGCCCATGACGATATATCACAGCCCGGAATTCAATCCCGCAGGCAATGACACAGAGTTTGCCCTCCCGATCAAGGAGGCTGTAAAGGGAACGAGAGATTGGTGTGGGGGCCTTTGTGCGAGGTCTGTATTAAAGGGGGCTTATTCTAATTTAACATCGGTATATGCCAAGCTGAGGGAATGGGTAGAAAATGAAGGATATGCATTGACACAATCACCCTATGAAGTCTATGTAACCGACCCCTATCAAGCCTTGGCTGCCGAGGAAATGGTTACTGAAGTATATTTTCCCGTGACAAAAAAATAAGATGTTTACATATACCATATGGCTTGAATAACAAATTCTGCGAGGTATTTATAATGAAAAGAAGCTGCTGGCCAACAACAGCGTGGCAAACCCTAGCCCCCGCGACCTTGGGAATGGATGCTGACAAGCTTTCAGGGCTGGACTCATGGATCAATACCGAATATCCCAATATTAATGGTATCGTTGTAGTTAGAAACGGAGCCATCGTTTATGAAAAATATGATCATGGATATGGTCCCGAGGATAGGCACCACGTTGCATCGGTTACGAAAAGCATCATATCCGCACTTATAGGCATTGCTATCGATGAAGGCTATATTCAACATGCAGATCAGAGCGTGATGGATTTTTTTCCCGAATATGAACAAGAGGCTGCCGCTCGTCAAAAACGAGACATTACGATACGCCATCTTCTCACGATGACGGCTCCTTATCCATTTGAGGACTGGCACGAACCCCTGGACAAACTGTGCATGCAATCGGATTGGGTACAATATACGCTGGATATGCTGGGCATCGGTGGAAGCCTGGGAGCATTTAAGTATTCCACCGCAGGGGTGCATCTTCTTTCAGCTATCCTAACTCGCAGCACCGGAAAAAGTGCCCGCGCGTTTGCAAACGAACACTTGTTTAAGCCGATCGGCATGAACGAAATTCCGGATTATGACATGAGCTCATTCGGATTTGATGATTTATTCGGGAAAGACGTCAGGGGATGGGTCAAAGACCCGGCCGGCAACTCTACTGGAGGGTGGGGGCTTACGTTAAGTCCTCGAGATATGGCTCGTTTTGGCTTTCTTTATCTGAACCGCGGCATATGGGACAATCAACCGATTATATCGGAGGCATGGGTGGACCAATCAACGGCGATGAATTCCAACCATTATGGATATTTATGGTGGCTGCGCGATGAGGACGGGGTGTCTGCATACTCGGCAGTAGGCGACGGCGGCAATATCATTTGCTGCATTCCGGAAAAAGACTTGGTCGTAGCCATTGCATCGGCCTTTACCGTCAATCCTCGGGATCGATGGACACTGATTAAAGAAAGCATAATCCCGGCGATCCTCGACTAAATATGTACCCGCTATCTTAATCTCTTATCTTGCGCACAACTAATTGATGATGTCAAAAGAACAAGAATATCTGCGCATATGAAGCCGCCAAATTGGCGGCTTTTATCGTTACTGCACACTGTTTCAGGCAAAAATCGCTATCAGTGGCCCTTCTTAACCATTCTGATGTTACATGTGTTTTCATACAATGTATGGACAAGCGAAAACAGAAATATGCAGAGGGTGGGGAGGAACCGTTGTGAAGCTGCATCAAATCCATGTGACGGGCATGACTTGCACGGCTTGTGCAGCCCGGATCGAAAAAGTTCTTCGTAAAGTGGAAGGCATTCAATCTGCCCGTGTCAGTCTTGCCTTGTCTCAAGCCACGATCCAGTATGAACCGACGCAGATTGGATTAGACAAGATCACGGAGAAAATCGAAAAACTTGGCTATGGAGCGACCGACAGGCTGTCGCATCCGCAGGCAGGGATCGAATCGGAGACGGGGGCTTATCGCATCCGGTTCATCATCGCCGCTTGTTTATCCATGCCGCTCATATGGGCAATGTTGGCGCATGTTGCCGATTGGCCTGCACAATGGACGCCGAATTTACTGATGGAACCTGTATTTCAATGGGTGCTCGCTACCTTGCTTCAGTTTGGTGTGGGATATCCTTTCTATTATGGAGCTTACCAGGCTATGATCCATCGTACGGCAAACATGGATACCCTCGTTGCGTTAAGTACCTCGGTGGCTTATTTCTACAGCCACTATGTCATGTTTGAATCCAGGCACAGCCTAACGCATCCCATGCTTTACTTCGATACGATTGCGATGGTGATGACAGCGGTTCTGCTGGGCAAATGGCTTGAGACCATGGCCAAAGGCAGAGCGTTGAAACAACTTAGTGCCTTATATGAGCTTCAGGTTAAACGGGTTCGAGTCATACGCAGTCATGGGGAAGAATGGATTTCTGCGGATCAATTGCAGATCGGGGACCGCATCCGGGTGAACAATGGGGAATGGATCTCCATTGACGGTTTTGTTCAGTCGGGATCGGCGGATGCCGATGAATCTATGCTGACAGGTGAGAGCACAGCGGTGGCCAAGGGCATGAGGGATCGAGTCTACGCCGGAACGCGTTGTCTGGTCGGAAGTTTGGACATCGTGGTTGATAAGCATCATGACGAAACCCGCCTATCTCAAATGATCGGGCTAATCGAATCCGCACAACAGGAGAAACCGGCCATTCAGCGAACCGTTGATCGTATAGCGGCAATTTTTGTTCCCATGATGATCGGTTGTGCTGCGCTTACCTATGCGGGATGGCTCTGGTTTTTCCATGCTCCCGATGCATCCGAAACGGCCATGCGCCATGCGCTGTCTGTTTTACTGATCGCCTGTCCCTGTGCGCTTGGTTTAGCTACGCCGGTATCCATCCTGATCGCAACCGGATCGTCCGCCCAAAGAGGCGTTCTATTCAAAGACGGCCGGTCCCTGGAGAGCTTGCGGCGAACCGATGTTGTATTGCTGGATAAGACAGGCACGTTGACGGAAGGAAGACCTCAGCTCACAGCGATTCACACTGCGGAAGGCAGCAACGGTGCCTACGCGCTATCCATGTCGGCTGCGCTGGCTTCACGGTCCAATCACCCGTTAGCACAAGCCATTGTACGAGCCGCCCAAGACAAACATTCCCCGCTATTGGAAGCACAGAAATTCCAAGAGAAGGTTGGGAAAGGGATGGAAGGCCATGTCAAAGGAGAGCACGTATGCGTGGGGAACCGGAGATGGCTGCTGGAGCAGGGCATACAACTAGGGAGTCCTCCAGATGAACCTGGCTATACCAGACTTTTTGTCGCCGTGAACGGGAAGTGCATCGGATCGCTTGTGTTGATTGACAAGCTAAGAAAAGATGCTAAGAAGACGGTACAGGAGTTAAAGCGCAGAGCCGATGTGTGGATGGTAACCGGTGATGAGGAACAGGCTGCCGTGGCGGTGGCTGCCGCGGCAGGGATCGATCAGATGCGCGCGGGCATGCTTCCTGAAGACAAGCTGGCGTTCATTCGCGAGCTTCAACATCAAGGACGATCCGTTGCCATGATTGGCGATGGCATAAACGATGCGGCTGCGCTAGCCGCGGCAGATGTCGGCATGGCGATGGGCGGTGGAGCGGATGCGGCTAAACAGGCCGGCGACATCGTGCTGATCGGAAACAAACTCTTCAACATTATCGATGCTTATACATGGAGCCGCCAAACGATGCGGAATGTTCATCAGAATTTGCTCTTTGCTCTGCTGTATAACGCCATAACCGTGCCATTGGCCGCATGCGGTTATTTGGACCCGCGCATCGCTTGCATCGGCATGGCCGCAAGCTCCGTGCTTGTTGTTGCTAATGCGCTCAGATTGCAGCTTAAGGTGCAGAGATGGGATAAGAACCGCATAACCGTGAATGGTTGAACGAATAAACCGTGAGGCTATGGTCACGATCACGAGGATGAGGTGTATTATTTCGATACCTCCACCAAGGATGAGCAGGGCGAGTTCCCTGTCATGCTTTATGTCCTCATGAATGATTTGGTCGAGGCGTATGCTCATGCGAACCGAGCTCTAAATGATAAAATATGAAAATGCCGCAGTCCAGGGACTGCGGCGATTTCTATAGGCAGAGTTGTTGCCATCGCTCCGATGTAGCAAGCAGGATATCTACGCCAACTCCAGCACAACCATCTGGTGATTATCCAAATAGGGAACCGTATAGCTGAGTTCGCCTTGGTTACGAATCTGATAGGGAAGATCCTCCATCGAGGGGGCCAGGTAGACCCGCTTGATCGAAGCGGCAGATGGGAGACGCAAGCTGGCGGATATATTCTGCAGCGGAACGATGTCCTCGATGACCTCCACGCGGCCCTTCATTACGGGGGAAGCATACAGGAGATGATGAACATAGCGATTTTCCACAGTCTGATACTGCAGCGTCGCTATGCCCCGTGCAGGCAAATCGCAGTGCAGAGTAGGCTGCGGCAGGAGCCGGTCAATCGCGTGCAATACCATCTCTTTCAGAATGAGATGGCCGTTGTCCGCATAGTCGCCGAACACATTCCAAGCGATGTAGATACCGTTTGTGCTTTCAATCATGCCCGGGCCGTCGTCTTCTCCAGCGCTTGGCGTGTGCTGATGTGAGCAGAACGTGAATACGTCCCGGTTGAAATACGGATTTTCCCGACTGCCAAGCGCTTGGCCGCCATTCAATTCAACCTGCTGTCCCTCGCCGTACATGACAAACGAAGCGGGCAGAAGGGAGCCTGGAGTAAAGTCCGGTCGGAAATACGACGGGTGGTAAGGGCTGGCGCCTTTCCAGTTCAGTCCAAGATCGAGCGCAAACACGTTGCCGGCTGGATCCAAACCCGAGCGGCCCGTGGCCAGAACCTTGCCGCCGCTTGCGGTAAATGCGCGGATGGCTTCTCCCAATGCCGGCCATACTGGCACTTCGTCCGGCAATATCAGCACCTTGTAACGACCGAAATCCGCATCGGCATCCACGATGTCGTACAAGTAATGCCCTTCGGTCAGGATGCGCACCGCTCCGGCATCCGCCAGATTGTTCCGGTCTTCTGATTTCCGCGCTTCCGGACAAGCCTCCCAAGCAGCCTCCAGCGACAAGACGGCAATGTCCGCTACGGACGTCGTTTCGCTGCACCATGGCTCCTTTGCTTCCACCTCCGCGAAGGCGGTGCCGATCAAGGCGTAGGTCGCTTCATCCATCAGACCTGATGGGTGAAGCTGGTCGCCGATCGAGCACTTGGCGCCGTGCGCGAGGCTGAGCGCCGTTTCGAATCGCAGCGCGTTCGGATGCTTATACCCGCCGAATTCACCCCAAGAGGTGTGGAATTTGCCCGTCATGCCGAGAAAATCCATGTCCAGCGTCTGCGCGTAGCGCGCTGAGAGCGGAAAATGATCGTAGCCCCAGCCCCCGGTTGGCAGGGATTCCAGCTCCAAATGGCTGTTGACATGGGCGAGGTCGCGGCGGCCGCGACGTTGATGCCCGCTGTTATGAAAGACCGGCAGACCGGGCTTAATCTCGTCCACCGTTTCCCGTACGCGGCGAGCATAGTTCAGGTAGGTCGCCTCGCCCAAGGCGGCAACGGCCGTTTCATCCCGAGGATCTTGGCCGGCTGATCGCAGCGCTGCCACACAATGCTGGCAATGACATTTTCGGATGCCGACGATATCAAGGAAAATGCCGTCCGCATCATAGCGGGAAACAACCTCGCGGATTTGAGCCAGCAAGAGGTCCAGGTAAGGCGTGTTGAAGCAAAACTCATGGTACCCGGGCGTCATGAAATCTTTGGCCCATCGCGTACGATCTTCCGCATCTCGAATCAGCCATTCGGGATGGCGACGCGCCAGCTTCTCGTCAAGGCCGGCGGACAAGTATACAGGCGTTTTGACGTCGATTTCGTGGGCGGCTGCAATCATTTCGCCTAGCAGATCGAACGAAAGATGCGGGTGCGTTTTGTTGGCTTCGCTCGGGTGGTAAGCCCAGCCGTGATGACATTTGGAGAAAACGGTAATGGAGTCGACATGCCCGGCACGCAGCATGTTCTGAAACTGTTTTTTTGAAAACTGGCTTCCGATGCCCGGAATGGCCTCGGATGTGTGAAAGTCGAGATGAACCTGACGAAATCGCATGTGTGAACAGCCTCCTTTGCCGCCTGATGAGAACGGTTTCTTTTGTTCAATGTACCTCTTTAATAAGCGGGTAACCAGTGATAATATAGACTTTGATTAGCACAAAATGGACTTGCGAAAAGGAGAGAACCGCTGTGCTGTGCTTAGAATTCGCCATTCCGCCGCTGCCGCAATTCGTAACGGCGGGACATGCCGTCTGGAAGCCCGGAGACCGGCATTTCGCCCGCTCCTTCGGCGTCTACGACCTGCTGCTGGTAACTAAGGGAACGCTTTATATGACGGAAGAACAGACCGAATATGAGGTCTGTGCCGGAAAGCTGCTCGTGCTGGAAGCGGGACTGCGGCATTTCGGGCATCGGGCCTGCGTGGAGCATACGGAGATTTATTGGGTGCATTTCATCCATGGACATCCAGCTTCATACATCTCGCAGGAGGATATTCCTTGGTCGGCCCTGCTGTCCAAAGGCACGGTCGAGGATGTCGAACCGTCCACGCAGCAGCGCATGTACATACCGAAGTTCGCCTCCGTCGAGGTGCAGACCGTAGAGCCGATGCTGCGCGGGTTGAATGATATCCACAACCGGCTGAACGGGGAGAATGCGCTCAAGCTCCATTTATTGCTGGCCGAGCTGTTCGCCGCACTGCAGGCCGACTGCGCGCGGATGACCGAACCGGAGCCTTCCATCCGACTGGCACAAGCCGCTGCCGCTTATTTAAACGAACACTGGAGGGAGCCGTTTGAACGGGCCGCATTGGAGGAGAAGCTGCATTTCCAGGCGAGTTATATCGCCAGATGCATGAAGAAGCATATCGGCAAAACGCCGCTTCAATACGTACTTCATCTGCGCTTGGAGGAAGCCAAAAAACTCCTCGGCGGCACGGTGCTTGGCATTTCGGAGATCGCTGAAAGGGTGGGAATCCGCGATTCGAATTACATGACGCGCTTGTTTACCGCCAAGCTTGGCATGACGCCCGGCGCGTATCGGCAGATGCTGCGGCAGATGAAGGAAGAAGCGGGGGAAGGGACGGCTATTTTTTGGAAAATGCCGATTGACAACGAAAAACCCGCAGGATTATAGTAAAGCCACCTAACCTTGCAGGAGAGTGGTCCCATGAAGTTGCTGCAAACCCTCCGCTCTCGCAAATATTTGCAGCGGATTATTCTGAGCTTTATGCTCGTCGTCGCCATGCTCGCCATCGCCTCCCTCTTCCTGAACGCCGCTGCCCGTGATAAAGTCCTGAGCCTCCAACACGAAGCCGATCGCAAGCTGCTCACCCAAATCAACTACAATATCGAGAACATGAACGGGATCGTGAAGGATTTGGCGGTGTCGTTGTACAATGACGAAGAGCTGATCGCGCTGAAGTCCGGGGCGGATTATAAGCAGAGCATTCTGAAAATCGAACGTTTGAACCGGACGGTAGCCGCTTCGCCGTACTTGCACGCCGCCGTTTTTTACAACGGCAAGCAGAACCGTTTTTTCTCGTCGCTGAGCCATGATATGGACACGCGGGCCCTGTACGGCGCGCTTGAAGATTATATGGCTTCCCGAGCCGATCTGCCGAAGCTGCAGCTCATTCCGCTCGATCTCGACGGGGAGAATGAGGGCATCGACGTATTCGCTTTTTTCATTTATGACGGGCCGACCCTCGGTTCCGTTAACCGGAACGCCCTCATTTTGACAGTGAAGCCAGGCTGGATGCTCGACAATGTGAAAGCGCTTAATCGAGTTGCCGAACGGGAAAACGACGTCCTGTTCGTCACCGACGGCGATGGACAGGTGCTTATGGCAGGCGAGCGCAAGCTGCCGCCCGGGCTGGACATCAAGAAGGATTTACTGGGACGAATGGGCTCGACGGACAATGCACCGGACTCTTTCATCCATAAACAAGGAGAGAAGGAATATAAGGTAACCTATTTGAACAAAGGCTTGAACAACTGGCAGATCATCAGCCTGCAGGATTACGATGACGTGCTGGGCAGCGTACGCCAGATGAGATGGACCGAAATGGCCGTGACGCTGTCCGTTGCCCTGCTGGCCTTGCTCTTGTCCGTATTAATCTCGCTGAGGCTGTATAAACCGGTAGGCCGTCTGCTTATGCTGGTTCCCCATGACGGGCGCGGTGATAGCAGGGCAAAAGATGAGTTGTCCCTCATCGCGGAGAATGTGACGGAGATGATAGGCAAACTCAAAGGCCTGGAGCAGGAACGGGCGACGCAATGGAATATCGCCAAGGTTTATCATTTGCGGAGCCTGATCAGCCTCAGCGATAGTATGGACGAAGATGCATTTCTACGGATTAAGGAGCAGTATGCGATTGATATAACGCATCCATCGCCGCTCCGGCTTGCGGTTGTACAGCTTGACGATCTGCAGAGCCTTCTCCTGCAGCCGGATTCCCAGACGGAGGCCCTGTATTACTTTGCTATCGCGAACATCGGCCAAGAGCTGCTGCAACGTGGCGGTTCGTGCGAAGCCGCGGACATGAAGAGCGGCCATCTTGTCTTTATCGCCAGCGGCAATCCCGGTTACCTCGAGATGCTGGATGAACGGTTCCGGGAGCTTCAAGAGACCATACTCCGCTTTTATCGGGTTACGTTCACCGTAACGCTTAGCGATGCATTCGAAGATTACCGCAGGCTAACGAAACATTACAACCTGGCGATGCGTCATTCCAACTATCGCATGATTTTCGGCAAGGGGGCCGTGATCCAGCCTGACATGATCCGCCGTAACGAGGGGAACGAGTCGTTCGCCATTCCGAAAGAGCTGGAGCGCCGGCTGACGGAGGGGTTGAAAAGCGGAGACTCGGAGGAGACAGAGCAAGCGATTCGAAGCTGGAGAGGGCTCCTGGGCGAGTTCAGCTTCGATAACATGTTCTCGGCGCTGCTACATTTGACCATGACACTGAGCCATACGCTGGGCGAGATGAATAACAATAATCTGAATCCGGTATCGGTTAATCTGCAGGCTATCAATCGGCGCATTCTCGAAAAAGAGACGCTGGATGAGATCGAGGGCGTGCTCCTGGACGTCGTGCGCGATGTATTCGAGCAGCGCAGGAGCGGAAGGGAGGACAAAAACCGGCTGCTTGTGGACACGGTCAAAGAAATGATCGAGAAGCATTACGCCGATCCGGACCTGAACGTTCAGAAGATCGCCGAAATGCTGAAGATGAGCGCCGTCTATTTGGGCCAAGTGTTCAAAGCCCAGGAAGGGACAACGGTGGTCGACCAGATCAATGCGACTCGACTTGCCCGAGCCCAGCAGTATCTGGAGCAGCAGCATTTGACCGTGGCCGAAATCATGGAGAAGGTGGGCTTCGGCAATGAAAGCTATTTCTATCGGCTGTTCAAGCGCCGCTACGGAGCGACGCCGAAAGAGTACCGTCTGAAATCAGCCATCGACCGCAGTACCTAAAATGATGTTTCATAAGACCCGCAGATGAAATTTACCGTTTGCGGGTCTTTGGTATGCCGCGGTTATGTAGTGGGTGATTCGGTGGCTTTTTTGAGTTGCGCTGGTTCGATTGATCCAGGTACAGCAATCCTGTTTCTATACAGCCGGCTGTACAGCATTCCGTAATCCTTACAGCCCGCCCGTACAGCAATCCTGAAATTGTACAGTAACGCAGAGCCCCAGGTTTGAGCTATCGTTAATCATGCAAAGCCTGGGATGCAGGCGAGGAGTGCATAAGAAAAGGAAGGGGCTTTCGCTATGTTGAAGAAGGTAACACTATCGGGTTCTATTGATGCAGACCCGGCTAACCGTTCGGGACCCGAATCGGGACCCGAATCGGGACCCGAATCGGGACCGAATCCTGGACCTGCCGGCGCACGCCCAAAAAAATCGGCGCTTCGCAGAGAACTTCGCCATTTCCGCAACAACCGGGAGCTGTTTCTGCTATCGCTGCCCGGGATTCTGTACAAGCTGATTTTTGCCTATATCCCATTAGTAGGATTGATCATTGCCTTCAAGCATTACCGCTACGATCTCGGCATATTCGGCAGCGAATGGGTAGGTCTGGAAAACTTCCGTTACTTGTTCTCGACCGACACGGCTTGGCGGATCACGCGCAATACGGTGCTGTACAATGCTGCTTACATTGTAGTTACCACCGCTGCAGCGCTGCTGCTGGCCATTCTGATGAACGAACTCAGGGCGAAATGGAGCAAATTTTATCAGACCGCGCTGTTCTTGCCCCATTTTTTATCCTGGGTGCTGGTCGGATACGTGGCCTATGCCTTCCTGAACCATTCCGACGGTTTCATTAATCGAACCTTACAGATGTTCGGCATGGAGCCGGTCAGCTGGTACCAGACGGCTGAGACTTGGCCAGCCATCCTCATTCTTGTTCATTTATGGAAGGCGGTCGGATTCAATACACTTATCTATTTCGCTGGCATACTCGGCATTAACAGCGAGTATTACGAGGCAGCGCGGATCGACGGAGCGACGAAATGGCAGATGGCGATGAAAATTACGGTTCCGCTGCTGGCTCCGCTGGTCATTATTTTGCTGATATTGTCCATCGGCAACATGTTCCGCGGCGATTTCGGGCTGCATTATTTCATTCCGAACAACTCCGGCTTCCTGTACGGGTCCACGGATATTATCGACACGTACGTATACCGTGCGCTCCGTGAGATCGGCAACGTCAGCATGTCGGCGGCTACGGGCTTTTATCAGTCGGTTGTCGGCTTCGTACTGGTGCTGGTGGCGAACGGGATCGTTCGCAAAATCAATCCCGAGCATTCCCTGTGGTAAGAAGGAGGACATCCGATGCCTAAGAAGTTCGAACTACCCAAACTGTTGATCCATCTGCTGTTCATCCTGCTCTCGCTGGCGGTTGTCCTGCCATTTCTGCTCGTCGTCGCCGTGTCGTTGACGGATGAAGCGTCGCTAACCGACAACGGGTATCAGTTTCTGCCCGAATCATTCAGTCTGGAGGCGTATCGCTATCTTCTGGATGCACCCGACATTCTGCTGCGGGCTTACGGGGTTACGATTACGGTGACCGCCATCGGAGCGCTGGCAGGCCTGCTGCTCACCGCCATGACCGCGTACGTCATCTCAAGGCCGGATTACCGCTACAACCGGGCAACGACTTTCTACGTATTTTTCACGATGCTGTTTAGCGGAGGGCTCGTTCCTTCCTATATTCTCATCACACAGTACCTGCATTTGAAAGACAGCTTGCTGGCACTGATCTTGCCAGTGCTGCTCTCGCCGTTCAACATTATGGTCATGAAAGGATTCATGTCCAAAATTCCGTTAGAAATCGTGGAATCCGCCAAAATCGACGGGGCGAGGGAGCTGCGGATATTTTTCAGGATCATATTACCGCTGTCAACGCCAGCCTTGGCTACGCTTGGGTTGCTGATCTCGTTCACGTACTGGAACGAATGGTTCAATGCCATGCTGTACATCGACGATCCGAACAAGGTCCCCTTGCAGCTGCTGCTCGTGCGGACCCTTGGCAGCATCGAGTTCATTACTTCCAATTCGGAATTTGCGCAGCAGCTGGGCATCGATTTATCCAGCTTTCCGAACAACTCGGCAAGAATGGCGATCGCGGTGCTGGCTGGTGGACCGATGCTGATCATCTTTCCGTTCTTCCAGCGGTTTTTCGTGAAAGGGCTTACGGTTGGCTCCCTCAAGGGTTAACATACAAAACCAATTAAACACTCAGGAGGTCATGTTATGAAAAAAAGACTGCTAGGGCTCTTGGCGATCATCTTCATCGTGATGTCCGCGCTTGCCGGCTGCGGCGGCAACGGCGCGACGGATAGTGGAACGCCGGACACGCAAGGATCGTCACCGGATACAGGCGGCACGGACGCGCTTGATCCCGTCGAGCTGACTTGGTATTACCCGCTGCTGCAGCTGCAGCTCGACCAGAAGAAGGTCGAAGAGGAAATCAACAAAATCGTGAAAGAGAAGCTGAACGCCACCGTAAAACTGATGCCGGTTGCAATCGGGGATTACGTGCAGAAGATGAATACCGTACTGGCAGCAGGCGAGAAATTCGACATTCTCTGGACCGGTTATATGCTGAAACCGGAAGAGCTGGTACGAAAGGGAGCGATTCAACCGCTGAACGGGCTCTTGGATGAGCACGCGCCTCAGTTGAAGGCGGATGTCCCTCAGGTAATGTGGGACGGTCTCTCGGTGGACGGGGAAATTTACGGCATTCCGAACCAGCAGATCAATGGTTCGAGATACGGCTTCATCGTACAGAAGCGGTTTGCCGACAAATACGGCTTGGATCCTACCACGATCAAAACGATAGCGGATATCGAGCCGTTCCTTGAGCAAATCAAGCAGAACGAGCCTGGGATTATCCCGATCGGACTATTCGGCGGCTCGTTTGTCAATCCGCAGGCGCATGACGATCAATACTGGGTCGTTCCGGGGCTTGACGATCACTTCTACATCAAGACCGATGACCCGTCTTATACGCTTCATCGCTATCCCGAAGAGGAGCTGGACAATTTCAGACTGGCCAGCAAATGGTATAAAGCCGGGTACATTCACAAGGACGCGGCTACGGAAAAAATGACCGACTACCAATCCAAAGGCCAGATCGCGGTCGAGTTCGACGTCACGCTGAAGCCGGGGGTCGAGGCGGAGGTCAAGCCGAAGAACGGCGGCAACGATGTCATCATCATTCCGCTCAGCGATTGGTTCTCCAACGGCTATTCAGCCACAACCAACCAGTCGATCAGCCGAACTTCCCCGAATCCGGAACGGGCCCTGATGCTGCTCAATCTGATCAACACCGACAAGGAGCTCTACAATTTGTTGATCAACGGTTTAGAGGGAGTGCATTACGAGAAACTGAGCGGCGATTATATCAAAGCGATGCCGGATTCCAGGTATCGTCCGAACATGGATTGGGTGTTCGGCAGCGTGTTCAATTCCTACCTGAAGGAAGGGCAACCGGAAAATATCTGGGAGGAAACGAAAAAAATCAATACGAGCTCCGAAATCAATCCGGTCGGCGCATTCAAGTTCAATTCCGAGCCAGTCAGCACGGAAATCGCCAACCTGAACGCCGTATGGGGCGAGTACAAACGGGGACTCGTGACCGGAACGCTTGATTTTGAGGAAACCTGGCCGGTTCTTTACGGCAAGCTGAAGGAGGCGGGCGAAGATAAATACGTCGAGGAGGTGACGCGTCAGTTCGAGCAATTCCTAAAAGAGAAGGGCTTGAAATAATCGGCCCGTAGGCTTGTAGACGGATGGAGACGAAACGGGAGAAACCTGCTGCCTGGGTGTGCTTTGCCGACACTGCGCACGGCGTAGGCAAAGCTGACCGGATTCCACGCTGGAGGAAGGGGAGCGATTTATGAAGAAGCTTGTGCTTGCGGCACTGGCGGCAAGTCTGTTGTTCGCGCTGTATCCATTTCTACCGGCCGCCGAGACGGCGTCGGCTTATGGAAATCCGCACGGGACGGCTTATTACGTGGCAATAGACGGAAATGACTCGAACAAAGGGACGATCAAGAAACCGTTTCGAACGTTGGAAAAAGCGCGTGACGCCATTCGGGCGTTGAAAGCGAAGAAAGGACTGCCTCGCGGCGGCGTCACGGTCTATCTTCGCGAAGGCCGGTATGAGCGGGCAACCAGCTTCGAGCTGGGTTTGCAGGATTCAGGGGAATCGGGTAAGCCGGTCACCTATACGGCCTATCCAGGTGAAACGGTTATTTTGTCGGGTTCTAAGCAGTTGGAGAAATCCGCATTCGTTCCGGTAACCGATTCTGCCGTACTGAACCGTATGATCAGCGAAGAGGCAAGAAACGAAGTGCTGGTCGCCGATCTGGCCGCCCTCGGCATTACCGATTACGGCGAGATGAGCCGGCATGGTTATTATTTGGCCAACGATTTAAGCAAGGTACCGCCGATGGAGTTGTACGTGGGCGGGCAAGGGATGACGCTGGCCCGCTGGCCGAACGAGGGAACCGTACAAATGGACGAAATTCTCGATCCGGGACCAACGCGGAAAGATCCAAACGGGGAGGTTCATACGAGAGGCGGGACCTTTACGTACACGTATGACAGACCGCAATACTGGACGCAGGCGGACGACATCTGGCTGGATGGTATTTTCGGCTACAGCTGGGAATGGTCCTATAACAAGATCGCTTCCATCGACACCCAGGCCAAGAGCATTACGCTCCGGTATGGAGAAATGAGCGGCATTTTCAAGAACTGGTACCCGGATTTCCATTTCGCTCAAAACCTGCTGGAGGAGATCGATATGCCCGGCGAGTATTACATCGACCGCCAGGCCGGAAAGCTCTATTTTCTGCCGAATGCCGAATTCATGACCGCGAATCCATCCATTGAAGTGACGATGCTGAAGACGCCGATGATCAATGCGCTGGACGCATCTTATATCGATTTCTCGGAGCTGATCCTGGAGAACGGGCGCGATTCGGCGGTCGTCTTCATGGGCGGCAGCCATATGCGCGTCCTCCATAGCGAAATACGCAATTTCACCAATAGCGGCGTGCTGGTCAACACTCCGAGCCGGTTCCATTACAACGATTTTACCGGCGTTCCGGGAACGGACCATAAGATCGAGTTTACCCACATCCACCATATCGGGGGAACCGCCGTCACGCTTACCGGAGGCGACAAGACAACACTTTCGCCGGGCAACAACGCGGTGGAGAACTCGCACATTCATGATTTTGCCTATTATCATAAGGCGTACAACCCGGGCGTCCTCCTGTCCGGAGTGGGCAACCGCATGTCGCATAACGAGCTCCACGATGCTCCCCATCCCGGCGTGCTGATATTCGGCAACGATCATCTTGTGGAGTACAACGATATTTACGACGTATGCAAAACCTTCTCGGATCTCGGCGCCATCTACATGAATGCAGGCGAAACGCCCCAGCAGCGGGGCACCGTCATCCGTCGCAATTACTTCCACAACATCGGAGAAAGCAAACCCGGCGTAGAAGGGGTCTATCCTGATAATTTCACGATGGGGCTTCAGATCGATGAGAATATCTTCTATCGTATGGGGAATTCGGCAATCAAAAACAACGGAGGCGCGCATATTTTGTCCCGCAACAATATCTTCGTGGACAGCAAGGTTCCATATGACTACGCGGATTTGTTTCTCGGCGATGAGCCGGACGATCAAGTTCCGCTGAATTACATGCCGAAGTGGGAGGCGCTGTTCGAGGCCAACAACGACTTCGTCGGCACGCCGTACCTGGCCAAATATCCGGAGCTGGCGAACTTTTTCACGGAAAATCGTTATTATCCGGATACGAATACGTTTCACGGCAACGTCGTCTACAATCCGACGGTTCCACGCAGCACGACAACGAACGAGCAGGGGGCGTACGACAAATTCAATCTTGTCCAATACGCCGATAACTGGGTAACCGACGAGGATCCCGGGTTCGTCGATTTGGCAGGAGGCGATCTGTCGCTGCGTCCGGATGCGGAAGTATTTCAGGCCATCCCCGGCTTCCCTGATATCCCATTTCACGAGATTGGCATCAACGGGAAAGCGGGCACGACCAACAGCCCGGACAGCTACCCAGTGCAAAGCGTGGTGGTCTACGACAACGAAATCACGGTGGACCGGTGGAAAACCGTGAAGCTGCGGACGGCGGTTCTCCCGTGGAACGCCGATAACCCGCAGCTGGTCTTCACGTCGGCCGATCCCGGCATCGCCACGGTTGACCTTAACGGCATCGTCACGGGCCAGGCGGTGGGTCAAACGGTCATCACGGTGGCGTCGGCGGAGAATCCGCAGCTCACAGCAATGGTGGGGGTCACGGTCGAAGCCGGAGACGGGATCATGGATTTCACCGATTTCGAGTCAGGTGCTAACGGCTGGCCGCAGGATGCGAACCGCAGCATCGTCAAAGAAGGCAACAACCGCTGGTATAAAATACTGAACGGCGCTACCGCACTCAGCAACAAAACCTTCACCGATTATGAGCTGAGCTTCAAACTGAAGACGCCTGAGTCGATCGGGGAAAACGCAACGCTGTACGTGTTCGATCGACAGGCGGGCAGCGGCTCGACCCGCGTCGGATACAAAACCCGTCCGGACGGCTCCTCCTCCTGGCTGCTATATAACGCAGCCTGGACCGTACTGCATGAAGAGAAACTCCCCGGACACGACCTGCAGCCGAATACGGAATACGAGATCAAGATGCGGGTCAAAGGAGGCGATATCAGCGTGTACGTGGACGGCCAATTCCGCCTGAAGGCCGCCGATCCCGGACATAACGCGGCGGGCAAGGTCGGATTCTACGTCAACAACGTCAGCTACATGCTGTTTGACGACATCCGGTTCAAGGCACTGAGCACGGAACTGGCCGGGATCATTCCGTCGGAGCGCGGAGTGCGGCTTACCGCCGGCGAGCAGCATCAGCTGCAGCTGACGTTCGACCCCGCGGATACCCCGGATACCGGCGTTACTTGGCAATCCGCCGATCCGGCGGTGGCTGAGGTGAGCGATACGGGCGTTGTTAACGCCGTTTATGAAGGCCAGACCGTAATCACAGCCGTGTCCGTGGTCAAGCCGCTCATCAAAGCGGATATCGCCGTGACCGTTTCGAACATCATGCACGAGACCGACTTCGAATCGGGCGGCAACGGTTGGCCGGTAGACCTGAATCGCAGCATCGCGGCCGATCCGGACGGTAATCGCCGCTACAAAATTTTGAACGGGGCAACAGGCCTCCTGGACCGGGTCTTCGAATCGTATGAGCTGGAGTTCACGCTGAAGACCCCGGCCGTCATGCCGGACGACGGCACGATGTACGTCTTTGATCGGCAGGATGCAAGCGGCTCCACCCGGATCGGCTATCGGACCCGCGTGGATGGGACATCCGCCTGGATTCTCTACGACACGGACTGGCAGAAGATCGCCGAGTCCGTCTTGCCGAATCGAGACCTGCAGCCGGAAACGGAATATGCAGTCAAGGTCAGCGTAAAGGACGGGGACGTCTCCATTTATGTGGACGGCGAGCCGAAGCTTGCCGGCACCGATCCGAATCATCGGCCATCCGGCAAAGTTGGCTTCTACGTGAGCGGATTCGACTACATGCTGTTTGACAACATCCGGTTCACGGTGGTGCCTTAAGGTAATGAAGGCGCTTCCTCCCGGTATATGGGGGAGCGCCTTTTACAATCGTCAAATAAAAAGGATACGAATTTTGATCTCCACAGCTTCAAAATTCACGAGGAGGTTCATCATGCAACGATGCCTATATAGGGCAGAGGGAATCGAGGAAGATATCCTTATGCTGTTACGGGGCAAAAGTATTTCACAAGAGGTCCATGCGGCGATGGAACAAAAATGCGTGTCCCGATTAAGCTTGTTTGCAGACGGAAGCCAGTTGTTTCTTTATTATGAATGCCATGGGGAGAAGGTCCTTCCGGAAAGTCTGCTGCCGCAAGCTGAGGCATGGCTGGCCGTTTGGCCAGGAGGGGATCCGGGACGCAGGTGGACGTCGATGGCCGACATTTTCCATTATCAAGCACCCGTTTCCGAGCAGCATTGGGTACGGGGAAATGTTCACAGTGTACCGTATGGAAGGATTGCCCGGCTAAAGCCCGAAGAGGTGTCAAGCTACGTGTACTATCATTACCAGTACCAGGAAGAACGGCCGGGCGACGGAGATAAATTTGGCATCATCGGTTTGCATGAGAATTTGCTCTTTTTTTACTCAGAGCTTCCAGCCACTCTCGAGCCAGCCCCTTATGAAGGAAAGCTGAAAACGACTCTACGGCCGAACGATTGGGCGGCGGTGATGGATCCGCATTTTATGAAGTGGGAGGAAGCTCCCTCCGGTCAGGAGATCTGGCGGGAGTTGGAGCTTGTACTGGATGCACGCTCCTTCTTCGAAAGGAAGGGAGCACACCATGGGTAACCGGTTATGCCTGAACGGGGACTGGGACTTCATGCCGCTCTATGGGCAGCCGCAGTGCCGGCAGCTTCCGGAGGAGATCGTCTACGAGCCGCAGCAAATAAAGGTTCCTTCCAGCTGGAGACGGTCCTATGTGCAGGCGAACGGCAGAACGTTTGGCGAAATTTGCGAGCATGGGTATGCCCCGATGGATCTCTACGGCTACCCGAAAGAATGGGACCGCGCGGAAGCGGGCGTGTTGCATAGAAGTTTTCAAATTCCCGAATCCATGTCCGGGGAGCGGATTGTGCTGCGAATGGACGGCATCATGCAAAAGGCCGTCCTATTTCTCGACGGGGAAGAAGTCGCCGTATGGGAAGACGGCTACCTGCCGCTGCATCTCGATATCACGCCTTGGGTCGAGCGGGGGCGCGAGCATCATCTCGATGTCGTATGCGGCAGCTTCGATAAAGTAACGTTGGCAAACGGCATGGTGAAGGTGACCGGGCTGATGGGCTCCTGGTTCGGCAATGTTGCCCGTGGAATATGGCAGGACGTTTACCTGGAAAGCCATCCGGTCCTGTCTATAGAGGACGTAACCATCCGCACATCCGTTCGGAGAGGGCGGCTTGAACTGGACGTCACCGCTGGGACGGCGGAAATGGGAGAGGAGCACGGTCCCCTTCACGTCAGGTTGAGCGTACGGGAGATTGGCGTGCTAAGGCAAGAGGAAGAAAAGTCAGATACGAGGGAAGTTGCAGACTCGATAAGCAGTAGCAGCAGCCGGTATGCGGCTGATGAGAAGAAGTCATTGCAAAGCAGCAGGCTTGGAGGCGAAACGGAGGGATTTTCTGCACGTGAGGGGGAAGAAGGCGGACTGCGATTCGGAGACGGAGGGCGGGCCGTGCCTGTCCTCCAGGCAGAGAAGACGGCACAGCGCATCGATCCAGCGGCTGCGGTGGAGGTTAGGCTGTGCGAAAACAAACGCGGCGGGGCGGTCTACCGCGCTTCCTTTGATCTGGAGTGGAGCGATGCCATGTTATGGGATCCGGATACGCCGTATTTGTATATGGCTGAGCTTGAACTTGTAGAAGGAGAGAAGGTGCTGGAGCGGCGCGAGGAAATGTTTGGTTTCCGTGAATTTTGGTGCGAAGGTCCGCAATTCATGTTGAATGGCATTCCGATCCGTTTGCGCGGCGATTCGTGGCATTTTCAAGGCGGACTGCAGCAGACCGAAGCGTACATCCGCAACTGGTACCGGATGTGCCGCTCCGTCGGAATCAACAGCATCCGGCTGCATGCTGAGCCTTATCCGGAGGATTATGTGCGAATCGCCAACGAAGAGGGCATGCTGATCATCGACGAAACGGCGATATACGGATCGGGCAAATCCATGCTCGCCGACCATCCCGATTACTTGGACAACTGCCGCTTGCATGTACAGCGGCTCGTGAAGCGAGACAAGAATCATCCTTCCGTCATCATGTGGAGCCTGCAGAACGAAATGCGCTGGGTGGACGGCCGGGACGGCTATAAGCTGCATATTCCAGGCCTCATGGAGGCGATCCGGGAACTGGACGCCACGCGTCCGATCGTCGCCGAAGGCGACAACCGACTGGTGTCCAAAGCCCATACGGAGGTGGAAAGCCGCCATTACAATATTGACGGCACCATCGCGCAATGGGACCGTTCGGTCCCATTGACCTTCGGTGAACACGGTGGCTGGTGGTACATATGCCCGCAAAACGCCAGCATGTATGCGGGGCTGCAGGCATATCGGAGTACGGACGAAAGCACGGCCGGGCTGGCGCAAAAGGAACGCCTATTCGTGGAGTATGCGCGGCGGCAAGGCGTCTCGGGCATAGCTACGTTCAATTTTGCTCATTATTTCATGCGGTCAATGCCGGAGAACGACGTCGCTGTTCCATCGTCCGGACCAGGCTTGCCGGGGGTAAAGCCCAAGGTGATACCGGCCTATTCGCTTACGATCAATAACGGCCTGCTGCCGGAACATCCGACGTACGTGCCTAATCCGGCATTTGCCATCATGGGGGAGGCGTTTAAGCCGGTCACGATGTTTGCAGCCGAATACAACCGCTGTTTCTACGACGACGCAACCATTACACGCAGCTTTGACGTCTTCAACGACACGTTGTCCGCTCAGGATGTTCGGATTGAGTGCGTGATTAGGCAAGGGGAAACGGTCGTTCATGAACGCTGTTTCGCTTTCCGTCAGGAGCCGGCCGAGCAGAAAACCATCGAGATGTCGTGGGCACCGCTCTCCGTTGAGACGGAAGGAACGATAGTATTGACGGCAGAGCTGTTCCACGGCGATCGGCTTATGCATGAGCTGCGGAAGGAATACCGGCTTGTGTCGGGAACCCTGCTTCACGAGCCGGTCGATGTTGATCGCCCGGCGGCTTATTGGGGATCGGATGAAGATTACTTCAAGATTCGAAATCTTGTTCCCGGCTGCAAGCGGGTAGCCCGGGAAGGGCTTGCTCTCTTGTCATGCGATCAGTTGCTGATCATCGGGAGCAAGTTGGAGGACCCGGATGGCGGGTTGGAGGCGCTGCTAAAAGGCTTCGTCGCACGCGGCGGTCGCCTGCTGCTGCTGGAGCAGACAGGATTGTCGCTCGGCGGCCGGCTGAGGCTGTCGCGAAGGCCGTTTCTTCGGGCCCATGCCGGCGATTACCAACATCCGGTGCTGAAGGGTTTAAGCGACCCGGATCTGATGTTCTGGCACGAAAAGCTTCGCGAAGAGGGCCCGCTGCCGATCATTCACGCCGCATTCGAAAAGCCGCTCCAAGGCGATTTCACCCTGCTGCTGGAATGCAGCGCCGGCGACTTCGGCGATGGTGGGGATCTATGGACACCGCTCTTGGAGTACCGAAGCGGAAGCGGCATGTTTGTGGCCAATCAGCTGGAGCTGATGGCTAATCTTCGGTGCGCTCCGCAAGCCTGCCTGCTGCTGCGCAACCTGCTGGCTTACACCGGTCGTACTGAGATAGCTCGCGGTGCGACTGGGCGGCCGGTGGGTGCGCTGGTCCGTCCCGGCGGGGAAGCGGCTGCGTTCCTCGACCGGCTTCGGCTGCGCTGCACGGTGCTGGATGCCGATGCGTTGATCAATAAAGACGCGACTCACGACGAAAATGGATGGGTCGACCTTCCCGTATCGTCCGCGCATTCATTCGGCCTGTTGGTAGCCGAAGCAAGCCTGCTTGCGGCTCCTGGCGCAGCCGAGGCCGTCCGGCGTTATGCCGAAGCCGGCGGGCATGTGCTTGTCCTGCCGGCGGACAGCAGTCAGCAGGACACGCTAGCCCGCTTGTTGGATCGGCCGGTGCGCGCGGAGCCGCACGAGACGTACCATTTAGCGGCGGATTACATCAACGAGGTCGTACGCGGCTTCAGCCCGGTTGACCTGTTCGGCTATGATAAAGTGTTCCTTTCGCCGCGTGATGTCACCAACCGGCCGCTGGCCAGTAACCGGCTTGAGGTGCAGGGCACGGACGCTTTGTGCGTAAGCATCGAGGGAACCGCTTGGAAGGATTATTTTGCGAATGGTTACACATCCGAATACAGCCGTCTCGCACTGGTCGAACTGAACCGCAGGAAAGCCCGTTCCTCCGGAGCGTTTCTGATCCAAGAGAGGACGGGGGCAGGCTCCATCCTGTGCTCCCAGCTTCTGCTAGACCCCACCAATGAAAAAGCACTGAGACTCTATACCCGTTTGCTCGCCAATCAGGGTGCCGTCTTTGATGACGGCTTGCTGGAGAGCGAGAAAGACGACGGGGCGTGGGCCGTGGAAGCGGTTATGGTACTGCCTTGCCCGTCTCATGTCGATTACGAGGCGATGAAGACCTACTATACCGATCCCGAATTTTCGTTGAACAATTTGGGTGAAGGCCTATACGGCTGGATGCAGAAAAAAGAGCGGCAGCCCGAGGATGGAATGATGCGGATTGCCTGCACCGGAGATGAGCCATGGTTTATGAGCTGTTTTGTGCAGGTACCTGGAGGTGCTAAGCCAGTCCGCACGGGACGTTTGCGAGTTCATGCCAATGTGCCGTATGCCATTTACCTGAACGGTGAGCATGTGCGTGAACCGGAGCGCGAGCTTGTCTTGAAGGGCGGACTTAACCGGCTGATCGCGATCGTCTGCGGAACCGGCGGGGATATTGCCTTCGGCATGACCTTTCTGCACGCGGACGGGACGTACATGAAGGATCTGGAATACCGCATGACCCTGGATGAAGTCGAACCGAAATAGTCGAACTATAGACGGTATCGGTATCGGGATGGAGCCAGAACAGATGAAACAAAATGGATATGGGAGGGCATTATGGACTGGAACGCTGTCATCGAACGAACCTTACACACAACCAAAGCGAATATCGCCCGGTTTGAACATCGGTTTCCGCATGTCGGAAACGGGGACGGCAAGTATCAGCTGGTGAATCATACGGATTGGACGGAGGGATTTTGGCCTGGCATTCTGTGGCTAAGTTACGAGTACGGCAAGGATCCCTGCTTTCGTGAGGCAGCTATCCGATCCGTGCGTTCGTTTCAAGAGAGATTAACGCAAAACCAAAAGCTGGAGCATCATGATATCGGCTTTTTGTATTCATTATCCGCTTTGGCGGAATGGTTCGTGGAACGAGACGAGGCTGCCAAGAACACGGCACTGCAAGCCGCAGATGCGCTCATGAGACGATGGAGGCCCTCGCTTCAGCTTATCCAGGCATGGGGTCCTGAACATGATCCTCAAAACGGCGGAAGGATCATCATCGACTGCCTGATGAATCTGCCCTTGTTATGCTGGGCCACCGAACAGACTGGAAATGCTGCATATGCCGATGTCGCACGCATTCACGCTGACAAAAGCTTGAAATTCCTGGTGCGCGGAGACGGCTCTTCCTATCATACTTTTTATTTTGACCCGGAATCAGGCGATTCCGTGCGAGGCGGAACGTTTCAAGGATTTCAGGACGGTTCCACATGGTCTCGGGGTCAGGCCTGGGGAATTTACGGATTTGCATTAGCCTGCCGTTATTTCAAAGATCCGCAATATTTGGACACGGCCATTCGAATGGCGTGTTACTACATCGACCACCTTCCGGATGATCAGGTCGCCTATTGGGATTTCGACGTCCCGGCATCGGCGCTAACGCCGAGGGACAGCTCTGCCTCTGCCATTGCGGCATGCGGGATGCTGGAAATCGCGGATCAGCTCCCAGGCGATGATCCCCGCAGAGAATTTTTCATAAATGCCGTTCGGCGTTCGATGGTCTCGATGGTTAACGGTTATTTTACGGACGGTAATCCGGATGAAGAAGGTTTTTTGCGGCATGGTTCGTATTTTGTCAGGGGAGGGATCGCGCCGGACGATTTTGTTATATGGGGGGATTATTTCTTTCTTGAAGCGCTCATGCGTTTAATCAACGGGCGTCCGGGTTATTGGTATGAACCTAAGAGGAACAAAGTGAAAGAATGAGTGCATAAAAAGTGAGAGACCCTGTGCCTTTAGAAATAGACAGGGTCTCTTGATACCATGAGCCCTTGCTGTGCAGGGCTTTTTTTGATCGTACATCATGAATGGACATAGGTCAGCATTACCGATGAACACGGATTGGAAGCTGCGTCAACATTTGTCCTGCCGCAGACGGACTCAGGTTATCCTCCAGTTTAAAATCGGCAATGGGCTCAATACGCGGGAAGTAATCCATAAATCTGCTTATCGCAATGTTTGCCTCAAGTCGTGCTAGCGGAGCTCCCAGGCAGAAGTGTGCACCGTTACCAAAAGTTAAATGCTTTTTATTATTGGCGCGGTGGATATTCAAGGTGAAGGGATCCTCGAATACCTCTTCATCCATATTGGCAGCGCTCATCCATGCGACGACGACATCGCCCTGCTTTAAATCCACGCCGAGTATATCGTTATCCTGTTTTACGGTCCGGTCCATTTTGGCAATGTTAAACCGATATCGGAGCATTTCCTCTACGGCATTAGGAAGAAGCTCGCGGTCGGCTCGAATTTCTCCATAAATTTGGTTGTTGTCATATAAGAAGGAATAGAACGTGTTGGCAAGCAGATGGGTCGTCGTTTCAATACCCGCACCGAGTATGAACATCGTCGTTCTGACGATCTCGTCATCCGATAATCGATCCCCATCCACCTCGGCTTGAATGAGGTCGGAGATGATATCGTCAGATAGATTTGCTCTTTTTTGGACGATATGAGGGTAGAGATAATTGTAATATTCCTTGGCTGCTTGACGTTTCAGTTCCTGTACATCTTCCGAATGGTTTTTAGGCAAGGGGAGGAATAAATGGTTGACCCATTCCTTAAACAACAAGCGGTCTTCCGAAGGGACGCCGAGCAGATCCGCTATGACGATGGTCGGCAGCGCACTCGCGTAATTTTGAACGATATCAATGACATCGGCGTCTCCCATTTCGTTCAGAAGCTGCTCCGCTATCTCTTGAATGCGCGGCTCCCAGAGTTTTAAACTGCGAGGGGTAAAAGCTGCAGAAATCAATGCTCTGCTTTTTTGGTGCTCCGGCGGATCGGATTGAAGGTTGATTTTACTCATCTTCTGGCCTTCAGCATTGTCGGCGCCGACGCTAATCGTTGTTCGGGTTCTTGCACTAGAGAAATATTCATGGTCCTTTAGAACCCTCTTTACATCATCGTAGCGGAAGACGTTCCATGTATTGGTCGCCTGGTTATAAACGATGGGCTCATGCTGTAATTTGTGCTTGTACCAATCATAAGGATTGAATTCTTCGGTCGGTGAATGGAATTGCGTGATTTCCTCTAAGGAGATGATATCATGATTCATTACATTCCCTCCAATGCTAGTTTAATATAACATATGTTAATTTAACATAACATCGTAAATGGTCATAGTTTCCAATGGCCCATGTCCAAAGTTCCGTTTATATTCTTCCTTGTCGGATTTTAGTAGAACATATACGCTAGAGGTGTGCTGCATTTCAGCAATATTGCCAAATCTGTTGACGAAAGGCCTGAACGATCATGTATCTTGAACTTCTTATTTTGATCCAAATCGAAAAATCCCCGAAACACGGGTATGAAATAAAAAAAGAAATCCAGAAAGATCTCGGTTATTTGATGGACGTCAATCACAACATGTTATACCCAACATTGCGAAAATTTACGGATGAGGGATTTGTTCGGAAACATCGAAATGAGCAGGAAGGCAGACCGAATCAGTATGTTTATGAAATTACAGAAGCAGGGAGGGAAAAAATCGCAAACCTCATTAACGAATTCACCGAAAAAGATGCAAAACATCAAATCGAATTCATGGTAAGAGTGTCCCTGTTCGATCGTATTTCTAAGGAGGACCGGATTCGGATTTTACATAGGAGGAAGAAGGACTTGGTAGAACTGCTGTCAGATATCGAGAGAAGACTGGATGAAGGCGGAGATGCGTTGTTCCGGGACGAGGTTCTGCGGTATTCGATCTCCCAGGTTCAAGGCGAATTGGCGTGGATTGATAGGCTGGTCATCAGCTTAACCTGATGGGTAAGTACGGTTTCGACCAGATCATGGATCAACGTAGCATCAAGCACGAGGATGTTTCAGCGATAGTAAAGAAGCCGAGAAATGGCGGCTTTTGCATCTAATGCAACTACTGGATAATTTCACTCAAGGTGACTCTGCTGAAATCCTCTTGCCCTGCATCTGTCACGCCAAAGGGAGAGGAAGGGAAACTCCGTTCTTTTTTATGCTTATTTTGTTTGACTGTAACGGCAGCCAAAGCCAGATTCACTTCGGCGGTTTGTTCCTTATCCCATCTTTCGATCCATTGTTTTTGCGCTCAATGAACAACCTCCTTATTCCAGAATCGCATGTATGCTCTTAGAAATGATCTTTAATTGAGACGGTTTTATAGTATCATAGATGAAGCAATAGATTCCAAGATTTGTATGGGGTCAAATCCATGAAGGGGCGGCGAATAGAGGTTTAAGTCATGATCATGGAAAGTGTAAGGGTGGATGAGGGACAATACGGAATGATATAAAGGAGTATAGTGGAACATGGATCAGACACTGGATACACTTTTGAACGAAATGAAACAGGAGATCGACAAATGGATGGCCTATATCAGCGATAAAAACGCGGACAAAATCGTGAAGCGTACTCCGCTGCAGATCGGGATTCACGACTATGCGCTGCTTGAATATGACAAGGGCAGGGTGAGCATGACGGATGATGAGCTGGACTTATCGATGCCGGTAGACAAGGGCATGCCTGGTGAGCCGTTGACTGAAGAACATGTGCGAGAGCACATTGTTCCTGAGCTATCCTCTTATATGCAGGATAAATTGGACGAGGTTCCGAGCTCGTTCATCGATTATCAGTTTACGTTTAACGGCAAGTTTCGAGTACGGGAAGGCGACCTGAACCTTTGTATTCTTACATACGTAGATGAGACAAAGAAGAAGCAATTACAGGAACGAATCTCAATCTATATTGCCAATAAGCTAGAAGCGGGAACCTATCCGACGAAACCGTTGGAGACGTTTTTCCTGTCCAGGCACATCCTGGACGAGGGACTGTTTCCTGACGCGGATCCCGCATGGATCATTGCCGTTTTTGAGCGGGTTCAGCAATTGAACAAAGGGAACCAACATCTCGCAGAGCATCGTTCTTATCTAATCACGGCTTTGCGGAATTGGGCTGAGCAGCGTTGGCTTCCGCGTTATTTCGATAATATTGGGACGCAATGGCAGCGGGAATACAAGAAAAAAATCGACATTCATTTGGAAAATACCGAGCAGGGTCCAATCGAACTGCTGATCTATGCCGCCATCCTAATTCTGAAATACGAGCCCTCCTATAGCAGAAGCACAGGATTGGCCATGTTGGATTGTGCCAAGGAACTGGGGAGCGTACGGGCCAAACGATTGGCCAAGGAAGGAAGCGGGACCTTCGTGAAGGAAGACATCTCCTTGCGTGATGAAATGGTGGATTGTACGGCAAACGATGTGTTTGCCGAGGTCTCCATAGCCATTAAACAGGAAACAGGGGAGAGCTACGCTCGCGCGCTCCGGTTTTTGACGCGCCTCTTTAACCTGGGATTCCCGAAAAGCTATCAAATCAAACTGAAATCCTCGGTCAAACAGTGGCTGCCGATCAAAGGATTGGCCAAGTCGGGAACGCATCGGTTCTTCGCCAACGCCGTGGAATACCCGGATTTGTATCCTTACTTGGAGGAGTACGCCAAAGCAGCGATGGAGCCGTTTGAATGGTATGCGGATACGGAAGGGGAAAAAAATTGCATGCCGGGAAGTTACGCTGTCTTTGGCCTCGGATTGAAGGATCAAACGTATTTCCCGTTGGTGGAAGAATACATGGGCAAAGTCGACGACGAACATCAATCCGTTCAAAACCATTTCACGGTATCTTTTATTGAGCGGCATGGTGTTAGCGTTGAAACCATTCCAACCTTGGTAAAGTGCATGCTGCACTGCACCGATTCGATGAAACTGAAGATCCAATCGGACATGGAACACGGTCTAAACGTCAGGCTGCTGCTCGATCAAGTTCGCGACCTCCCGTATTACCGGGTGGAGCATATCGTATATTTGATCTGGGGCGGAACCGACAAGCTGAAGAAGATAGCCGCCAAAGCCGAAGGGGAGAGGGCACAGTGGCTCTCCGAGTTGGCGGAGGCCGCTCGTCGGAAGTAATCGTGTCCACTAGCGTAGCATGCGTTGTAAAAACATAGACATGAGTATGGCTGGCAGCTTAGAGCGGCAAGTCATCCATTTCATTTCAGCCGATTTTTTTAATATCAACAGGCTGCCTACATTAAATAAGTCAAAGATTAGCTGCTGAATGGCAGCTTTTTTTATCTTAATCCTACTGGTCTTGGCAAAAAAGATGGAATCGGTGCCGTTTATATAGTAGCTAAAGAGAGATGCGATGATATAAAATACGGACAAGAAGGCATGGAAGCATAGAGCCATCCGATAAGTTGAAAGCGTTGTCTTTACGAATCTGCGGAACTTATGAATACAGGGGAGGGGAGGGAGCCATTCGGTGAAAGTGCTGATTGCCGACGACGACGTTTACACAAGGGAGGGCCTCGTTGAGGCGATCGAATGGAGGCGGCTGGGCATACAAGAAATTCTTCAGGCAGTCGTTGCGGTCGGCCAAGTTCACCCATCTTGAAGATATTTCGTTGATGATCATGATCGACGAGCAGATCAACGAGGTTTTCTTAAAAGAGCCGAAGCTATGCAGGTGTGGGAACAGCTATCGTCATTTGAGCGGATTACCGATTATACCCGAATATTGCAGACCAATTCCGAGATGAGTGGCATTATTTCCTCATATTGAAAACATGAGGACAGAGGATCCGCTTCATGCTGGAATTTGCCTCATATTGGATCATGAAGGCAGAAGCTCCGCTTCGTGCTTGAATTGCCCCATATTGTAAACATGAGGACAGAGGGTTCGCTATTTCGCCGAAATGAGCTCGTTATGGTGATCTTGCGGACACAGGATCCGTTATTGCACCATAATCGCGAATGATTCCACGCTAAATCCTGCAATAGCGGATCTCTTGTCCGCATATTACTGTGAAATAGGTAAAACAAAGAAATAGCGGAACCAGGGTCCTCTAACATCGGCAAATCCATGGAGTTAAACAAAGCTGGATCGATGGCGGTGGTCTCAATATATCCGGGAGAATGGCAGGCCATCGTCGAGCATTTGCATTCGGAAGGCGCGAAACGGGCCGAAGCGAATGGTGAGAGCCCGCTGGCGGCATTCCGTTTCGATACGGGGGCGATAACGGAGGAGCTTGCAGCCATGGAGGCAGTCAGATCGCATTACATCGTACCGCTGTCCGTCGGCATGTCCGAAGACATCGAAGCGGATTTGGCGCTTGCGAGGCAGCGGATGAACGAAGCTGGATTCCCGAGCTTCATGGAGGAGCTGCAGAATCAGCTGGATGGATTGGCTGGGATGAAATGATAGTGGATCATCATGAAACAATCAAGTGATCCGACAAGGAAGCGAGGAGGTCTCTCAGATGACGAATTCCAATAGTAACCTTAATGCTGAACGCATCGAACGCATCCCTGCAACCCTTACCGATGACGGTGCCTGGTGCTGGTTTGCCGATCCGAGGGCGATGCGATATGTCAATGCCGCGACAGGCAGCGTCAAGACGTATATCGGATATATCGATGTTGCGGGTAACATCCAGGCGGTCCAATATGATCATATAACCCAAGAACGCAAGCAGGTACAGGTGCGAACGGGTTTTCAGCAGGATGACCATAACAATCCAACGTTTTTGGCACTGCCTGACGGCCGGGTGATGATTTTTTATTCCGAGCACTCGACAACCCCGTATTTCTATTATCGCGTAACCACCCGTCCTGACGATCTTGAGACGTTAGGGCCCGAAAAAATCATCGATACCACGGGATATGGGAATACCACCTATCCTTCTCCCTTCGTGATGACGGATCAGCCCGGTTATTTCTATCTGCTGTGGCGGGGCGTGAACTGGCACCCGACCGTCGCCAGGTTCACGCTGCCGGATCCAGATGGCGACGTCTCATGCGACATGGAACCGAAGCAGATCGTGGATTCCAGGAGCCATGAACAAGAAACCGGAAAAAGGCCGTATGCCAAGTACGAAACGAACGGAAAAGACAAAATTATGATGACGTATACCTATACGCATCCGGACAATATGATTCCGAATTCGTTATACTATTCGTATTTGGACGTGAATACCCTGAGGCTGCACGGCGCTGATGGACATCAGCTCGCAGATCTGAACCGTGGGCCTCTAAAGCTGGATAACAAAGAAACGGATCCGGCCCATTTGGTGGATCGCCAGCCGGGCATACGCAACTGGAACTGGGATATTGCCGTGGATAAAGAGGGATACCCGGTGATTTTGTTTGTTAGGATCCATGAGGAGAAGAATCGCCACCACTATTGTTACGCCAAGTGGTCAGGCACCGAGTGGCGAATTACTCCCTTAGCGGATGGCGGACGTTGGTTCCACCAAAATGATCAAAGAGAACATTGCTATTCCGGAGGCATGACATTGGATCATAACGACCCTTCCACCGTGTATATGTCATTCCCTGTACAGGGTAAACACGGTGAGGTCTTCGAAATTCATCATTGCGTCATCGCGGATGACGGGACGATCGCTACAATAAATCAAGTCACCGAAGACTCGAGCCAAAACAACGTTCGACCTTTTGTCGTTCGCAATGCAGCCCTGGGCGAAGCGTATGATTTGATATGGATGCACGGGGATTACTACTATTGGGATCATACGCAAGGGCGATTAGGTTATACGACAGGGCTGCGAACCTTATGTGATATCGTTGTGAGTGAAGACGAAGCGAGGACCGATCCTTCGGCATAAGTATTTGCGGCTATACCGAAGAGCATTTTGGGAGTCGACCGTTTCCCGTTAAGGAGAAACGGTCGATTTTATATTAGAGGTAGGGATTTTTGTTTAAAAGAAGCTGCTTCCCGATGAACGCAGTGCAGATTATGGCTAAATCAGACAAGCGCATAAGGATCGCGACATTGCATGCGATAGGAGGCTTAACGCGAGAAATACCAGATCGGTATGGTCGACACAAGGGAGCGATTGCCGGATACGACGCGAATCGAAGGGTGACAGGCGTTCATTTCCGGAATTTGCGTATCAACGGTGAGCCTATCATGAACGCCGAAGCGGGCCATTTTCAATGCAACGAGTTTCAAAGGAATGTGACGTTTGATTAAACGCAATTTGCATGAATGTTCATGCAAATCGAATAGCGGCATAATCGCACCTTATTAATAGACCGGATCGTTTCCATTCACGGAAATCATTCGGTTTTTTTATGCAAAGACTTGATTTTCAGAAATCAAAGGTATATCATTGACCCATCAAACATTGATGGATCAATGAATTGAAGGAGGTCTCTACCATTTCTACATGTCATACAGAAGACCTGCTGTACTTGCTAATGCATCTGAATAAGCATATTGCGACTCGGTTTGAACGATGTGCTGGAGTTAGTCCTAATCGGCTGGAACTCCTCTGCAAACTAACGGGTGGCGAAATTAGCCAGTCGGATCTGCAGAAGGCAGTGTCTATTGATCCAGCTGCGGTGACCCGTCATGTTCAGCAGTTGGAAGCGGAAGGCATACTTCTGCGCACCAGATGTGAGAATGACAACCGGATAACGTTAGTTCAACTAACCGAAGCGGGCAAAAGTAAGGTAGCAGCGTTTAAGGCGGAGAAAGATCAATTTATGGAGAAGCTGCAGGCAGATCTCACTGAATCCGAACGACTTGTGTTAGTTCAAGCTCTCCAGAAGCTGAACAGCCAGATTCAACAGATGAAAGAACCAGGTAAGACCAATTAACTTATAGAGATTAAAGGAGAGAATATCATGACTGTAACTTCCCTTAACAATAATTATAAAGAAATTATTACATCCCGTCGCTCTGTGCGGGTATACGACCCATCGGTCAAAATCAGCCGTGAGGAAATGACTGAAATTTTGGAAGAAGCGACTTTGGCACCGTCATCCGTTAATCTTCAGCCTTGGAGATTTCTTGTCGTTGATAGCCCAGAAGGAAAAGCAACGCTTGAAGAGCTTGCACCAGGCAACAAAACACAAGTTTCAACTTCTTCCGCAGTCATTGCTGTATTTGGGGATATGAACGCATTCGACAATGCAGATGAAATTATGGGTACTGCTGTGGAACGCGGTTATCTGCCACAAGAGATTAAAGATCAAATGATGGCAAACTATACCGATCTGTTCGGACGTATTCCGGCACAGGCTTTCCGTGAAATGATCCTGATCGATAGCGGCTTGGTTTCCATGCAGCTTATGCTTGCTGCTCGTGCCCGTGGATATGACACCAACCCAATTGGTGGATACGACAAATCCCGAATTGCAGAAGCATTTGGTATGGAGAAAGAACGTTACGTGCCGGTAATGCTCATCTCTGTAGGTAAAGCTGCCAAAGAAGCGCGTTTGACGACTCGCCTTCCTATTGATCGCATTGCAGAGTGGAAGTGAGGTCATAGCGATGATTATTATTCATGCAGAAATGAAAGTAAACAGTGAACTAGAGGCAGAATTTCTGGAATCCGTAACAGAACTTATTGAGGCTTCCCGTGCAGAACAAGGAAACGAATCTTATAAGCTGCTCAAAGATACGGAGCAGGATCATACGTATCTCATGGTTGAACAGTGGACAGACCAGGAAGCTCTGGGGCTCCACAATGCGAGTAGCCATTTTCAGGGGTTTGTAGCCAAAGCTCCAAAATTCCTGACAGCTCCGCTAAATGTGCAAGCATATGCAGGCCAACGGATCAACAAATAATGAACGGACTACAGAGCGTATTAAAAAGCCAACTCATATAGTCATACCCCTGTTAAATAGACCGAACTAAAAAAGACAGCTTTAAGCAGCAACCGTTTCTCGGGATTCCACCGGGGAACGGTTGTTTAATTTTTCTGAATTGGCGATATGAAATGCCTTGAGGATAATATCCGCCATAGGCGGTTTTTTATTGGGTGAGGGAAATTAGAAGTCATATCCAACCGCTTTTTTCACATAAAATGTACAAGCTTTGGATTTGTGGGCGGGAGTGAATGCGATTGAATGTGAATTTATTGATCAGCTACATTATTCTGGGATTAACTTTGGCCGCTCCCATCGGGCCCGTGAACTCGGCCAGGCTTGATAAAGGCATCAAGAACGGCTTTTGGCATGCCTGGGTAGTCGGAGCCGGATCCATGCTGGCAGATGCAGCTTTTATGTTGTTCATTTATTTAGGTCTCGTTCAATTTCTCAATATTCCGATCGTTCAGATCTTTTTGTGGCTCTTTGGCGGATTCGTTCTGATTTACAGCGGGGTTGAAAGCATTATGAAAGTGAATAAATTGAAAATCAGTTCGGCAGCGAGAAAAAAGGATTCGTTGTTCAGCTGTTTTTTGCTCGGATTTTTCATGTCCATTACGAGTCCGTTATCGATTTTGTTTTGGCTGGGGATCTATGGCTCCATCCTGGCGAAGACCGCCTCCACGTTTGGGACGAGCCATTTGCTGTTGTATAGCAGCATGATCTTTTTGGGCTTGACCCTATGGGATCTATGCGTTGCCGGTTTAACGACGGGACTTCGTCGCTTCCTGAATGAGAATATGCTGACTGTCATATCGGTCATATCGGGTATATCACTGATCGGTTTCGGCGTGTACTTTGGTATTCAGGGCATTCTTGCTGTAACAGGATAACCGAGTGGTTATCTGCCCAATTATGTTCAATATACATTGGACAAAGCGACAGTATTGGAAGGTAAACATAAACTGTTCTCAGTCAATTAGGCAGAAGTTTACATTTCAATATGTTGTGAAGGGGAGAAGTCTACTTGCTGAGATCTATCGTGATTCCTGAGCGTTACCAATCCAGGCTAAACAGGTTGGAAACGGCCGTCGCCATACAAAAAACCAAATCGTATTTTAAGACCGGGCTTGAGAAGGCACTCCGCTTAATCGAAGTCTCCTCACCCGTTATGGTAAAGGAAGGCACAGGCATTAACGACAATTTGAACGGTACGGAACGGACCGTATCTTTTGATGTGATGGATATGAAGGAAGGCAGGGTCGAAATTGTGCAATCTCTTGCGAAGTGGAAACGGTCGGCCCTTGCCCAATACGGCTTTAAGAGCGGAGAAGGTTTATACACCGATATGAAAGCGGTCAGACGGGATGAAAACATGGATAATCTGCATTCGATCTACGTCGATCAATGGGATTGGGAAAAAGTGATATGCGACGACATGCGTACCCTCGGCACCTTAGAACACGAAGTTGTAAGGATATATGATGTGATCAGGTCCACGGAAAAGCACCTCTGTGAACTCCATCCCTGCCTGGAGCCGATCCTCCCGGAGCGAATTCTCTTCATTACGACGCAGGAGCTGGAAGATCGTTTTCCTGGTTTAACGCCGCAGGAAAGGGAGAATGAAATTGCCAGGATGCATGGTGCCGTATTTATTATGCAAATTGGCGGAAGGATGAAGTCCGGCCAGGTGCATGACGGCCGCTCGCCGGATTATGATGACTGGACCTTAAACGGCGATATTATTTTGTGGTATCCGGTATTGAATTGCGCGGTGGAAATATCATCCATGGGAATCCGGGTTGATGCTCGATCGCTGTGTCAACAACTCCACGCAAGCAGCAATATGGAACGTTTGCGTCTTGACTTTCACCAAGCCATCGTAAGAGGAGTGCTGCCGCCAACCATCGGGGGAGGTATCGGACAATCGAGGCTGTGCATGTTCCTTCTGAGAAAAGCCCACATCGGCGAAGTGCAGGTTTCCGTATGGAATGAGAAAACACTAAAAGAATGCGAAGAGGGGAACATCCCGCTCCTATAAGTAGCAATAAAGAAAGGGTATTTTCCTAAGAAGATATCCTTTCTTTATTCATTGCTGATGGTGTTGTCTGCATCTTATTCCATATCTTAACCATGATCAGCGTCACGATAGCCACTAGCGCAGCCAAGATTAAACTGACGAAAAAACCGGGCCGAATGCTCTTCTCCATGATGGTTCCGGTTACGGCACCCAGCAGGAGAATGATGCCGATTCCACCCAGAATTATATCCCACATTCTGACTTTTAGAATTTTGTAAGCCGAAATGATAATGAACGACCAATTATACATCTGCAGGATGCCGGCCGCGGTTGTTATATATTCGTATATTTTTCCGGGCAATAGGAGTGCCGTGACGATTGAAGCGGACAGTCCGACCGCAGCAAGCACCAGAGAAGGGAGTGGCAGCTTCCGGAACTTTTCCAGTTTCTTCGTAAAGATAATCGGTGCATCGCCGTCCTTGGCCATCGTCACAAGCAAATTCACCACGGCAAACAAGGAGGCGCTCATCGTCGAGAATCCGGCCATAATGATCGCTCCATTGAATACATGGGGAAAGAAAGTCAGCGGATAGCTGGATAGAGCTGTTACGAATGGGCTTTCTTTCTCGCTCAAGAGTTTGTAGGAAACCATGAAGACAGCAAGCCCGATGGATATCATGTAAATCACGGTCAGTCCAATGAGCATGACTTTTCCCGACTTGGGAGCATCCTTCTTGTTTTTGAGCTGCATGGACATCAAACCGATAGTTTCGACACCCCCATAGGCATAGAAAGCATATAAGAGCGAGGACCAGAATGCGGGAAATCCGCCGGGGAACACTTGTCCAATCGAGTCGGGAAAACCCGGTCTGCCATCGCTCCCCCCGCGAATCCAGCCCATAAGCGCAGCAGTAGAAAGAAGGATGAACATGAGAATCGCCGCGGTTTTGATGACGGCCAATACATTTTCCACCTTATCGAAGCCTTTTGTACCAAGCAGAACGACGGCAATCGATAATACGGCATAGATGGCTGCAAATATCCATAGCGGAATATCAGGGAACCAGAACTTGGTCAGGATGGACAGAGCCGTCAGCTGACTGCCCATGATTAGAATTTTCGTGCTCCAGTAATTCCATGCGCTTCCGAAACGTGCCCACCGCCCAAACGCTTTTCCCGCATAATAACAAAAGGATCCCTCTTGAGGATCCGCCGTCGTCATTTTAGCCAAAAAATGAAAGACGATATAGGTTCCTATGGCAGCGATAAGGAATGATAAAACCATGGAAGGTCCCGTCAGTTTAATACCTATGCCGGAACCTAGGAAATACCCCGTACCAATCGTACAACCGATGCCAAGCAGTGAAAGCTGCCACCACTTTAAGCTGCCTTTATTGCTCTTTTGATCCGACGATGTGGAATCGTTCGGTTCTGCACACCCAGGTGAATCCATAGCACATGCCTCCTCTATGGTTAAAATGTTCATGTGTCGTACGGAGTATGTATCTGGGTGATGCATTGAGCAGATTAACCATTATTGGAATAATTAAATTGTAAGTCCCCATAATAGCTATAGGATCAATGGGGAGTGACTGACATGTTAAGTCGATTACTGATAAAAGCGCTGAAACGAAGCAGCCCAAAGAACAGAACAAAAAAAACGACCGCTTCACCACAACTGATAACCCCGTCTCTTCAAGACAACATGCAAATCATGAGTCAGAGAATGGGGAATAGTTCTGATTTTATGGTCAGAAAGGTACCGGGCCGCGACGGTATACCGGATATTGCGCTGTGTTATATAGAGGGACTCGTTGATCTGGATCAGCTTAACAGCATCATGGATGCATGGTTGACCGCTACAGTGGATGTCACTGAAACCACGGGTATGGATTCGTTACTGAAAAAAGTTTTGCCAGCAGGACAAGTCAGTCAGTTACAAACCGTTAATGCGTTAATTCCTGCCGTGTTAGAAGGTAAAGCCGTTATTTTAATCGATGGTTTGGAAGTTGCTTATTCAGCTTCAATCGCGGGTCTGGAGAAGCGATCGATTGTTGAGCCGAGTTCCCAGACGGTGATCCGAGGTCCTAAGGATGGGTTTACTGAAGATATTTCGACCAATCTATCCCTCATCCGAAGAAGGCTTCGAACGCCGGATTTACGGGTTCAAACCATGGTGATCGGTAAATATACCAATACCAAAGTGATGACAGCTTATATTGATGGTATTGCGGATCCGAATGTGGTATCGGAGATTATGTCACGGCTACATTCCATTGAAACGGACAGCGTTCTGGAAAGCGGATATATCGAAGAATTTATTCAGGACGCTTCAGTGACACCTTTTCCAACGATGATTAACACAGAACGACCTGATGCAGTGGCTGGAAGCTTGCTGGAAGGTCAAGTTGCTATTTTGATTGATGGCTCACCTTTTGTACTTATAGCCCCTGTTACTTTTTTTAAGTTCCTCCATTCCAGTGAAGACTACTATCAACGATATGATTTGAGCACATTTTTGCGGGCCATTCGCTTTGTTTCATTTGTGGTATCCTTGCTGCTTCCCTCCCTGTATATTGCCTTCTCGACGTTTAATCAGGAAATGATTCCGACTCCACTTCTGATTAGTTTGGCAGCACAAAGGGAAGGCACTCCGCTTCCGGCGCTGATTGAAGCCTTCATGATGGAATTAACGTTTGAGATCATTCGCGAAGCGGGGGTTCGGATGCCAAGGGTCATCGGACCGGCCATATCGATTGTGGGGGCGCTCGTATTGGGACAGGCTGCCGTTCAGGCGGGACTTGTGTCCGGTGCGATGGTGATCGTAGTTTCCTTTACAGCTATTGCGAATTTCGCGATCCCAGCCTTTAGCATGGCTGCAGCTATTCGCTTAATTCGTTTTGCCTTGATGCTGCTGGCAGGGACGCTTGGATTGTTCGGTATATTGGCAGGCATCGTGCCTATTTATGTTCATTTGGTGTCCCTGACTTCGTTCGGCGTTCCGTATCTATCGCCTTTTACACCGCTCCGCTTCTCTGAAATGAAGGATCTGATTGTCCGTCTGCCATGGCCATTGCTTAAGACCAGACCTAAGGAGATCAGTCAACGAAACCTTGTTAGACAGAACGAGCAACAACGTTTTAAGGATACAACAGAGGATCAGAGTAAGTGACTTCAAGTAACAAGAGGTGAAATATGCGCACTTTCGCTCATTTAACACTTTTACTGGTCATGACATTTTCAATGACTGGCTGCTGGAATCAAACTGAGTTAAACGAGATCGGTCTCATCTCAGCGATCGGTATAGACCGGTCAGGGGATCAGTGGATCGTTTCTTATCAGTTAATTAACCCGTCTGCGATTTCATCCGGTGCTGGTGGTGCTGGCAAAGCTGGCGGTTCGAACTCTCCGATCCATGTATTTTCCTCAACAGGTCCAACGCTTCGGGAAGCGATTGATGTCAGTTATACGGAATCAGCCAGGCGTCTATATTTTCCGCATACGGATATCCTTGTGCTTGGTCAGCAGACAGCGGAAAGGGGGATCAGCGAAATCATTGATTTCTATTGGAGAAACACCTATATGCGTGAGACGGTCAACGTGCTGGTAACGAATGGGCAGGCTAGCGAGCTGTTAAAGCAACTTGTACCGACAGAACGCTTACCAGGCGCAGCCATCGCCAATATTTTGGAGAAAACGGATGAATTTAACGGGAATTACCCATCCACTAAAATGTATCAGCTAGCTTTTAGTTTGGATTCGGAGTCGCAAGCAGCTGGTGTTCCCCAGATTGAATTAGTGGGTGGGCCGGAGGCTAAAGTGGAGTCCGTTGATCAACTACATAAAACCTCAACCCGCGGGAAGCTCAGAATTACGGGATTATCCGTATTTGAAAAAGACCGGAGGATCGGAACGTTAACACGGAATGAAAGCTTCGGAATATCCTGGTTAACCGATAAAGTGAGCATTAGTACGTTATCCATTCCTTGTCCAGAATCCAATACAGAAAGAGAACAAATATCATTTCAATCGGCGTCTGCAAAAACCAAAGTGACACCTCACAGAACGGCTAACGGTTATCAGATGCGGGTTTCCGTTAAAGTCAAAGGTACAATATCGGAGTCTCATTGTCGCAGCAACTTATCCAGCTTACCTACACTGCATGCGGCACAGAAGGAAATCGAGAAAGTCATCAGGGATTACATGGAACAGGGATGGGAAGCCGCCAAAAGACTTAAAGTCGATTTGCCGCATTTTGCCGACCAGATCCATCGCAGATATCCGAAGGATTGGCAGAAGCTGAAGGACCGTTGGGAAGAAGAGGAGATGCAATCCATCCAACTAGTGCTAGAGGTAGATGCAACGATCAGCCAAACCGGCATGTCACTGTCGTCTTTTCGATAGACGGGAGCTCTTAGTAAGCCTTAGCACTTTTGATGGTAAGGGCACAGAAAGGGACAGCTGCTTATGAAACAGTCCATTCGAGTTACCGAATTAGTGTGTTATCTGGCTCTTTTTGAGGTTGGAAGCACAACCTTGTTTTTCTTGGGAGCTGAAGCCAAGAGGGATGCTTGGTTAGCTATGGCCCTAGCCGCCTGCGTTGGACTGCTCCTGCTCAGTATGTATCTGATGATCCATCGGACAGATCCCGATCTCGATTTGTATGATTTGTGTAAACGATATTTCGGTAAATTCATCGGTTATGTAGCAAGCTTTGCCTTTGCCGCTTATTTTACTTATGAAGCCTCCCGTAATCTAAGGGATTTAGGCGAACTTACGGTGTTGACGTTGTTAAACCGAACGCCGCTTGCATTTATCATGCTGGTCGCCATTATCGTTATAGCAAGTACGGTGATGTATGGTCCGCGTGTTGTCTTTTTGGTCAACGCTGGCCTGCTGCCCATCGTTGTTTTGAGTTATATCATTATATATTCTCTGCTGATTTCGACAGGACTTATTAAAACGGAGATGATGCTGCCGGTTTTAGAGCATGGTTTCAAACCAGTACTCTCTGCGGCCATACCGGAGCTGGTGTCATTTCCGTTCGGACAAACGCTCCTGTTCCTTGTGTTTTTTCCTTTGGTTAAAAAGAAGGGTAAGCTGCGGAAAGGCGTGATGATCACATATATCATTACGGCGATATGTTTAGTGATGATCAATCAAGTCAATATTTTGGTCTTAGGGCCGACACTGGCAGCCAGTAGTACGCTTCCGCTGCTGCAAGTGGTGCAGCTCATCGAAATTGCAGATGTCTTTGAGCGCATCGACGTTTTATTTGTTCTTGTCCTATTTCTAGGGTTGGGTGCGAAAATGACGGCATTTTATATGGGAGCTGTAGTCGGACTCACGAAACTTACGGGAATACCCTATAAGATATGTACCGTTTTATTAGGTGTTTGCTTATATATGCTTTCATTTCTGTCCCCTAATTACCCACATCATTTGTGGCTTGGGATCAAGGTCGTCGTTACTTATGTAACACCCATCTTTCAAGTAGCGCTACCGTTGATGCTGCTCTTTACGATATGGATCCGACAAAAGATGGCAAAACATCATCAATGAAAATACCCTGAATACTTTTGGCTTGTTTAATTAACAATAAACCTGAACTGCAAAAAGAAGCCGTCTGCAGCTACCACCCCGTTAAATCATTACTTGATTGAAATCTAGACAAATCATATTAGGAGGTACGAGAATGCAATTCGAACAACAAAATCACCAAAACATGGAAACCGGTATGATTCCACCGCAATTGAACCATGGCGGCCATGAAATGTTTGATGTCCACGAAGTATTGGCAGGGGCCATCAACACCATGAACACGTATACCATGCTGAGCGGGCATGTACAGGATCCGGAGCTACGGGATATCTTGCAGCGCCAGAAACAATTTATGGCAGATGAATATAACATCACGTTAGAGTGTTTTAAATCCGGACAAGATCCATCAAAGCCTACGCAGAGCTATAAAATGAAGCAGGGTAATGACTTTATTTACGGTATGAAACCAGGCCAACCGAAAAAACCGATGCAATCCACGGCCGAGATCAACGATGAAACGATTGCACTCAGCATGTTAAACGCAGTGAAATCGGGTGCTACGATGAAAACCAATGCTGCCATGGAATCTACGAATCCGGTAGTGCGCCGCGTGCTTGCCGATTCCTTGCCTAACTGCATTGAAATGGCTTATGAGATTTCGCTATATCAAAATAAGCATGGCTACTACCAAGTGCCGCAGCTGCCTCAGCAAGATATGCAGTATATGCAAAATAGTTACGCCACCGCACCGATGCAGTCGCAAATGCCTGGCAAAATGGCCCCTCACTAATAACCAAAGCGCCACGTCCTTAGGGACATGGTGCTTTTTAATTTTTCTCAAAGGTAGAGCCATACATAACCTCGGCGATTGGATTGATATTGAGAATGATTATCATTCTAATTATAATAGGATAAAACAATAGCTACAGTCTGAAGGGGTGGCCGTCAGCATGGAAGAAACACATTATTCGCTGTTGGGAGTACGCTATATGAAGCTTGGTCATACCGAAGAGGCTGCCGGCGGATTCATGAAGACGCATACCATGTTAATGGTAAGTAAAGGTTCCGGTGATTTGTATTTGAATGGCTTGAGGCACCGAGTGAAAGCGAGATCGATCTGTTATTGTCCACCGGGAACGATGGCGGACATTCGCCGGACGCCAATCTCCTCGGTTCCGCTCGAGGTCTATGAATTGCAATACGACGTATGGGAGTTCGAGGAGCGGACAACAAGCCGTATCGTCTACGGCAAGCGAATCTCCGCACTGATGGACGTCGGTAAGCTTCCGGTTGCCGCTACTCTGGAAGCTCTTGCTCTGGTCCAAGAACTATACCAATACAAGCAAGTTCCCGGCGTCAGCGGAAGAGTTGCTGCAAACCTTCGCATAGACGCGATATTCAAACAACTGTTGAGTACGGTACTGCAGTCAACGGAGGATGAGGAGCGGGAAGAGGATTGGCTGGAGCGGATGAGACTTGCGGTGGATTATATGGAGAAGCATTTTGCCGAGTCGATTACGCGTAAGCACATGGCGAAGCGGGTAGGACTCACTCCGGCACATTTCTCCGTATCGTTCAAAAGAGCAACGGGATCTGGTTTTGCTGAGTATCTGACGCGGATCCGCCTTGAGAAAGCCAGAGAGGAATTGCTCAGCGGCGACGATCGCAACCTTGACCGCATCGCGCGGGAAGTCGGTTATCAAGATGGCTTGTATTTAAGCCGGAAGTTCAAGCAGCATTTCGGTCACTCTCCGCGCGATTATATCCAGCGTCCGAAACGCATTGTGGCCCTGCAATACCTGGGCCATTTGCTGGTGCTTGGACTTACGCCCGCGGCAGCTTCGACCAATCTGCTGCGGGCTCGCCCCTATAGCGGAAAACTGGGGAATGTTGCGGATATAGGAGACGCACGGTCGCTCCAGGCGATCTCATCATTGCAACCCGATCTGATCGTCACGTCCGAACCGAACAACGAGCCCTTATCCCAGCTTGCTCCAACCATTTCACTTCCTTGGGGGCGGGAAGACACCTTCGACGAACTGCTTCGATTAGGCAGAGCACTCAATCGCGAACTTGAAGCGAAGAACTGGATTGATGGCTTTCGAGCGAAGGAGGAACAAGCTGCCGTTCAAGTAGCCGAAAGGATCGGTTCACGTGCTACGGCAGCCGTATTCGAGTTTTGGGCTGATCGGCTATGGGCAGTTAATATCTCGTATGGCAGAGGCCTGCGCATTTTATACCAGACGTTCTCGTTTCGGCCACCGGAGCCGCTTGCAGAACACGTGTTAGGTGACGGAATCGGCTTGGAGCTAACGCCGGACATGCTGGCAGCGTATGCCGCAGATTATATGTTCGTAACCATCTGGGAGGCTGGTGGCGGTGCAGCTTATGCAGAACGTGTCATGAACGGCAAAGAATGGAGGAGTCTGCCTGCCGTTCGGAACGGGAACGTGTTTTTTCTCGATCTGGAGTTGTTTAAATATAATGATCCGCTTGCTTTGGAGCAGCAATTGTCCATTCTCACGAAACTTCTAACAAATGTCCATAGAACCGCATACGGAACGCAATAGACGCATTCCATCTTTGTCGGTATGATAATAATGATAATCATTATCAATAAGATGGAGGGTTCAAAGATGTGGTTGCTTAGAGGATTGATGTTGTCTCTGATCGGAAGTATGGTCATTGTGCTGGGAGCCTGCGGAGACACGCAGCAGCAAAGCGAAATTGTCGAAAACAATGGCGCCCCGCAAACAGGGGCAACACGTAAATATGAAACGGTCATGGGGGAGATCGAGATTCCGAAGGATCCGAAGCGCATTGTCGCGACGCAATATCTCGGCCATCTGCTGACCTTGGGAGTTAAACCAATCGGCGCCGGAACGGCCAGCCTGAATCAATATTTTTTGCAAGACCTGACCGGTGGCATCGAGGATATCGGCGACGATCAGGCAGCGCTTGAGAAAATCGTTTCTCTTGACCCGGATCTCATCATTAGACCGTCGGATAAAAACTATGAGCAATTCGCCAAAATCGCTCCTACGATCGTTATTCCCTGGGGAGCAAAGGATCTGTATGCGGAGCTGCGGGATTTCGGAGAATTCCTCGGGAAATCGGAGGAAGCGGAGGAAGCGATTCGTCATTATGAGGAGAAGCTTGCAGAGGCCAAAGCGAAGCTGAACGGAGTCGTGAAGGAAGGAGAAACGGTTGGCGTCTATGAGATTTGGGCGAAAAACTTCTGGGTTGTGGGAGAGAGCTTTGGGCGCGGTACCCGCAACCTCTATTCGGGCCTTGGTTATCAGCCGCCAGAAGCCGTGAAGGAGCAGATCGTAAATGGAGGAGCCGGTCTGGACATTTCCCTGGAATCGCTGCCGGAGATGGCCGCAGATTATATGTTCGTAACGGTCTACGATGCGGACGGAGGCGGGGATCGTGCCCAGGAAATTTTGGGGAGCGCCATCTGGAAGTCACTTCCGGCTTACAAAAACAATCGTATCTACACATTGGATATCAATCAATTTTCGGCAGGCGATCTCATCTCGCTTGAGAAGCAATTGGAGATCCAGACGAATCTGCTCCTGGGCAGCGGGAAGTAGCTAGCTGATAAAGTGTCGGAGGACAAGAACAGCATCAGAAGAAGTCGCGAATCTTGCGGCTTTTTTTGTGATGAAGTGGTTAGCACATGTCTAATCCCGGTGAAGAACAACACGGATAACGGTAAAAATGGACTTCATCCCCCGTATGAAACGAAGTTAATGCTATGTTTATTGGGCGTTTAGGTTTTGTGGAGGATCTTCTCACTTTGTTAACAAGTTTAAATGGTTTATAATGATTAGATAATAGTAGATATTTTAATCTATCAATATTTATAATAGACTATAATATGGTGATAATTGACACAGAAAAGGTGTGTTTTCAGGGGACGCCTTGCTTTTTAATGACAATTTTAGCAGGGACGCCTACCCTTTTTTCAAATATATGGGATAAGGAAGGTTTATAATGAGCAACATGGAGAAAAAAACAGATGTAATCTTAATTGGTGCCGGAGTTATGAGCGCGACATTGGGAGCCCTACTGAAAGAGTTAGTGCCTGAATGGGAGATCAAAGTGTTTGAGAAACTCGCAAGCGCGGGGGAAGAAAGCTCCAACGAATGGAATAATGCGGGGACCGGCCATTCCGCACTGTGCGAGCTTAACTATACATCCGAAAAACCAGACGGATCTATAGACATTAGCAAAGCGATCAATATTAACGAACAGTTTCAGGTTTCAAGACAGTTCTGGTCTTATCTGGTAAGCAGCAATCTGATTCGCAATCCGCAGGACTTTATCATGCCTATTCCTCATATGAGTTTAGTGCAAGGCGAAAAAGACGTGGCTTTTTTGAAAAAACGTTTTGAAGCGCTGTCAAACAATCCGCTCTTTCAAGGGATGGAATATTCCGAGGATCCGGATCAGCTGAAGGAATGGATTCCGCTTATTATGGAAGGGCGTACATCAAATGAGCCGTTAGCGGCAACCAAAATTGACTCCGGGACGGACATTAACTTTGGCGCTTTAACGCGCATGCTGTTTGAGCACTTGAGAAGCAAAGATGTTGAGATCAACTACAGACATAGCGTCAAGGATATTAAACGTACACAAGATGGTTCGTGGAAAGTCAAAGTGCATGATATCGAGCACGGTAAAACCGAATATCATACGGCAAAGTTCATCTTTATCGGCGGCGGGGGCGGAAGTCTGCATTTGTTGCAAAAAACCGGTATACCCGAGTCAAAGCATATTGGAGGATTCCCTGTAAGCGGACTATTCATGGTATGTAAGAACCCGGAAGTAGTAGCGCAGCATCATGCCAAAGTATACGGAAAAGCCAAGGTTGGCGCTCCTCCAATGTCCGTTCCGCACTTGGACACAAGATATATTGACAATCAAAAAGCATTGCTCTTTGGTCCGTTTGCCGGCTTCTCGCCTAAGTTCTTAAAAACGGGGTCGAATTTTGATTTGATAAGCTCCGTCAAACCGAATAATCTTTTCACCATGCTGGCTGCCGGGGTAAAAGAGATGGCATTGACCAGATACTTGATCCAGCAAGTGGTGTTATCGAATGAAAAGCGCATGGAAGAATTACGCGAGTTTATTCCGAACGCCAAAAGCGAGGATTGGGAAATCGTTGTAGCGGGCCAACGCGTACAAGTGATTAAGGATACTCCTAACGGTAAAGGAACGCTTCAATTTGGGACGGAAGTGGTCAGTGCCGCGGACGGATCGGTCGCCGCCTTGCTCGGTGCCTCTCCTGGCGCTTCGACGGCCGTTCACGTTATGCTAGAGGTATTAGAGAAATGTTTCCCGCAACAGATGAAAGAGTGGGAGCCGAAAATAAAAGAAATGATTCCTTCTTACGGCATGTCACTTGCGAAGAATCCGGCTCTTTTTGAAGAAATTCAAGATTCAACTTCGGAAACGTTAGGTTTAAGCTTGAAAACACTGGTTCATAGTTAATCTCTTTTATGATGGAAAACCAACCCGGTATAGCGGTTGGTTTTTTTTCGTTCCGTGGGTTTGCAGTGAATTCAGCGATGCTTCACTTCAAAAAGGATAAAAACTTTGCATTGATAAGTCATACCTTCACCCATAGAATATAATGAGAATGTTTCTCAATAACAAAGGGGGAAGTTGATATGTTCGAGGAGTTAACGGAAATGCATGGTTATCTGTACAAGCTTGTCCATGCACGGTCTCCGGAAGATACGCCCGGTATGAAAGTTGATAACAACAATCACCTTATGCTTCTTGTGTTCTCTGATAAGCAGAAGATAACAATTGAGCGGAAGCCTTATCATGTCGGCCCTCATAAGGTCATCTTGCTGCCGGCAGGTCTTTGGATTGAGGATGAGTCCGAATCGATGGGCAGTTTGGCATTGGAGTTTGTCATGCTGGAAGAAACGCAAGCTAATCATTATGCGCCTGTAAGCTTAAGCCAAGTTATCGAGGTTGAGCTGGGGCCTTTCCCGTCGTTGTACCAATCCGTGCTGGATATCAGAACCAAGTGGAGTGGGGAACGTGTGGATCAGCTGAAGGCCCAGCATATGTTTCTAGAGCTGCTAATAATGATCATGGAGAATGCAGCCGAAAAACCTCATACCGAACATGAACGACTGGTCAAGCAAACCGTTGAATACATTCATCATCACTATCATCGTAATATCAGCCGAGAGCATTTGGCAGAGCGTGCAGGTCTTAGCAGCGATTATTTCACCAGAATCTTCAAGCGGCAGCTTGGAAAATCGCCGATGTCTTACTTATCGGCGGTCAGGCTGAACCACGCAAAGCAAGAGCTATTATTAACGAAGGACTCGTTTCGGACGATCGCCCAGCGCATCGGTTATGCGGACGAATTTTATTTTAGCCGCAAATTCCGAATGATGACGGGCATGTCGCCGTCCATGTATGTGAAGCAAATGAAAAAGGCGGATAAAATCGTATCCCTCCACCACCATCTGACCGGCCATTTGCTTGCGCTTGGAATTGAGCCTTACGCTGCCATCGTCAATTCCTATTATCCGATCGCGTTACATAATACGATTGAAATTGGTCATTTCCGACCTGATCTGGACAAGCTGGCCTCGGTGAACCCCGATGTCATTTTTACATGCGATATCTATGACGAGGAAACCTCTGCCAAGGCAAAAATGTTTGAGCATATCACGCAAACGATAAGCATTCCTTTCTATGACGATTGGCGTACCCAGTTTTGTAAAATAGCCACGGCAACCGGGAAGGACAAGGAGGCGGGGCTATGGCTTGAAAGGTATCAGGCAAAATCCCTGAGTGTTCGCACCAGCATCAAGCCGTATGTCGAAGGAAAAACAGCCCTGATCATCGGTCTCGGCAACGGTATACTCTGTCTGTTCGGTCAGCGCAACGTAGGTGCGGTGGTTTATGACGATTTGGGGCTTAAGCCGCCCTCGGGCTTGGGCTCCATTCCTCTGTACCGCGAGATAGCTTATGAGGATATTTTCGATTACGATCCCGATATCATTTTTTTGACCAGCTTTCGAAATGATGGCTCGCAGCAAACCAAAACGGCCATCCGGCAGACCTTAAATCAATGGTATCGGGACCCGAGATGGAAGTCGAAAAGGGCGGTGCGGAATCAGGAGGTATACTCACTGTTGGAGAGCCAGCATTTATATACAATGTATACTGCCTATTCGCATGATCTGCTGCTGGACCGTCTGCATGACTTGCTTGTGTCGGATTTGTCCAAAGAGTGGACGTAATTACCTATGTTCATGCCCTAGGCTTTTTTTATAATTAATAATGAGAATCAATATCAATGGTATTGACTTATTAATTCATAGAGATGACGGGGGAGAAGAAACAGATGCAAGTTTGGAAAAAACCGTGGCTGTTTGCCATGTTGCTGGTGATTGTACTCGTTATATCGGGGTGTGGACAAAATCAGGGAAGTGTATCGAAGGAACCTGCTTCGCAACAAAGCGGATCGCCAACAATAGGCAGCCAGAGCGAAGCGATAACCCCGGCCAACGAATCGGAAGTGCGTACCATAAAACATGAGATGGGCGAGACCAAAATTCAAGGTAACCCGACTCGCATCATCACCTTATATCAAGGAGCGAACGATGCAGCGGTCGCATATGGGATTAAGCCTGTCGGCATTGTCGAATCCTGGCTACAAAAACCGGTGTATGAATATTTGCGAGATGAGTTAGGCGACGTTCCCCAGCTCGGCACGGAGGTTCAGCCAAATCTTGAAGAAATCTACAAGTTGAAGCCAGACGTTATCTTCGCAACGAAAACGAGACATGAAGGCATCTATGATCAGCTCAGCCAGATTGCACCCACGGTCATGATCGGTGAAGTATACGACTGGAAAGCCTCGGTCAATTTGATGGGTGAGGTTCTGAACCGGGAAGATAAGTCCAAAAAACTTATGGCAGAATGGGACTCCAGAGTTGACGACTTTAAACAGAAAATGGGGGATCGCCTCCCCATCGAAGCGACCATCACTAATTTCAGGGCGGATCATGCGAGAATCTTCTACATGGGTTATGCCGGAGGCATTCTGAAAGAACTCGGATTCGCTCGTCCTGAGGGACACGATGCGGAGGTATGGGGCGTTCAGTTGACTTCCAAGGAGAGCATACCCGATATGAATGCTGACGTTATTTTCAATTTCAACTCGGGTGACGATATGGCAGCGGTAGAGAAGTATTACAAAGATTGGACAAGCCATCCCCTCTGGGCAAACCTGGATGCCGTCAAGAACAACCAAGTCTATATGGTTGATGAAGTCTCCTGGAATATGGCCGGAGGCATTCTGTCGGCGCACCGAATGCTCGATAGTCTGTACGATTTGTTTGAGTTGGACAAATGAACAAGCGCAATGCCCTGTTATTGCTCAGCGCATTCATTCTGATGGCCGGCGCGTTCATTGCGAGCCTGCTGCTGGGGCGGACGAATTATTCTTGGGTTACGCTCGTATCTTCGTTTACCCATTATAATCCGGAACAGGTCGACCATCTCATTATTCGGACTGAGCGTCTGTCCCGGTCAGTCATTGCTTTGTCGGTAGGGGCTGCGGTCTCCTTGGCAGGGGCCATGATGCAGGCATTAACCCGGAATCCGCTTGCCTCCCCGGACGTTTTCGGCATTAACTCAGGCGCGATCCTGCTGGTCGTGCTGGCAACGCTCCTCAATCCAAGCAGCCCGATGCTGCATTTGGCCTTCTACGCGGTAGGAGGTGCGACAGTGTCCGCATTCATCGTGTACGGGCTGGGCTCGTTGGGACGCGACGGGCTCACTCCTATTAAGCTAGTTCTAGCCGGTTCAGCGATAACCGCCTTATTCTCGTCCGGTACGCAGGCTCTTCTTGTCATGAATGAAAACGGGCTGCAGGATGTGTTGTTTTGGCTGGCAGGTTCCGTGAGCGGCCGCTCGATTGATCAGGTCCTGCCACTGTTCCCGTTTATGGCGGCAGCGGGCGTGGCAGCCCTGTTCATGGGCCGGGCGGTCAACCTCCTTACGACCGGGGAGGACGTTGCGAGAGGACTCGGACAAAACACCGTGCAGGTGAAACTGATACTCGGCGTCCTGATCGTCGTTCTTGCCGGCGGTTCGGTAGCCATCGTCGGCGCGGTGGGTTTTATCGGCCTGTTCGTTCCGCATTTGGCCCGCTCTTTGACAGGACGGGATTACCGTTGGGCTTTGCCCTTCTCTGCCGTATTGGGGGGGCTGCTGTTAATCATCGCGGATATAGCGGCACGGCTGTTGATTATGCCTAATGAAATTCCGATCGGCGTAATGACGGCGGCTATCGGAATTCCGTTTTTCATTCATGTCGCTCGTAAGGGAGGGGCGTGGAAGTGAAACGATATACCCATATTCGAAGTCGAACGGGAAGCATGGACCTACAATTCGAGACGATAAGTTTGATCTGGATACTACTGGGTTTATTGGCCTTTGTCATGGCCATTGCCATGGGAACAGGGTGGGGAGATACCTACATATCGCCGAATGCCGTCCTTTCAACCTTATTCGGCACGGGATCGGGAGAGCACGATTTTATCCTGCTAACGCTTCGGCTGCCGCGGGTATTGACCGCATTGTTCGTCGGAGCGGCCCTTGGCGTAGCCGGTGCCATTCTGCAGGGGATTATTCGCAATCCGCTGGCATCGCCGGATATTATAGGCATTACCGGCGGGGCTTCGGTAGCCGCGGTGAGTTTCATTACGTTTGCCGGCGGTGTCGTAAGTATCAAGCTCCTGCCGGTAGCCTCCATTGCGGGAGCGCTTCTGATCTCCTTGCTAGTGTATGGCCTGTCATGGAAAAAGGGAGTTACGCCGATTCGTCTGGTGCTGATCGGAATCGGCTTATCTGCTGCCGCTAAAGCGGCAACGACGCTAATGATTGTCATGAGCCCCGCCATATCGGCCGGCAAAGCTTATCTTTGGCTTACCGGTAGCGTTTATGGGGCTTCCTGGCAAAACGTATATACGATTGTTCCGGTTGTTGTGCTTGGTACTTTGCTTGCCCTGGCATTCAGCCGAAGCCTGAATGCCCAGGAGCTTGGCGATGATATTGCCAGCAGTCTGGGCGTCAAGGTACAGCGGCATCGATTCCTGCTCATCCTCATCAGCGTAGTTCTGGCGGGGACTGCCGTATCCGTCGCGGGCGCGATCGGTTTTATCGGTTTGATCGCGCCGCATATCGCGCGGCGATTGGTTGGCCGATTGTATGGGGGAATGATGCTGGTGTCCGGTCTGATCGGCGGGCTTCTCGTCTTCATGGCCGATCTGATCGCCCGCACTCTGTTCTATCCGCTGGATATTCCGGCAGGTATCTTCACGGCCGGTATAGGAGCTCCGTTCTTCATCTATTTACTGTTCAGGAACCGCAATCAGATATAGCTAAGGAGGGAAGCCGTTTTGACAACGCTGCAAGTAAAAGAGCTGACCGTAGGGTATGGGCCCAAGACGGTTATCAAGGGTATGAACCTGACGATTCCTGAAGGAAAAATAACCGTATTCATTGGTGGAAACGGGTGCGGAAAATCGACTTTACTGCGCACGCTTGCCCGATTGCAGAAGCCTGATACCGGCGCGGTTTTGCTGGATGGCAGGCAAATTGCCCAGATGTCGACCAAAGAGGTGGCCAAGAGCTTGTCCATATTGCCTCAGGGTCCATCGGCGCCGGAAGGCCTTACTGTCCGTCAATTGGTTCGCCAGGGAAGATACCCGCATCAGAGCTGGTTGAAGCAGTGGTCACCGGTTGATGAAGAGATGGTGAACGTTGCATTACAGTCTACCCGCGTGGAAGCTTTTGCCGATCAGACCGTGGACTCCCTCTCCGGTGGCCAGAGGCAGCGGGTATGGATTGCCATGACCCTGGCTCAAGGAACCGGTATGCTGCTGCTCGACGAACCGACGACATATCTGGACCTGTCCCATCAGGTAGAGATATTGGATATGCTGTATGAACTGAATGAGCGGGATCAGCGCACCATCGTCATGGTGCTGCATGACCTGAATTTAGCTTGCCGTTATGCACACTTCATGGTGGCTGTAAGCGAGGGGAATATCTATGCGTTCGGAGCACCTGAGGAAATCGTGACGCCGGAAACTGTTAAAGACGTCTTCCAATTGGATTGCGAGGTCATACCGGATCCCTTGTTCGGCACGCCGCTGTGTATCCCTAGGGGAAAGGGTAGAATTATCGGGCAGTTTTAAGCGTCCCTGTTTGGATCGTTGTTTGTAGGAAGGTCTTTCATACTTGCTGCATCGGTACGGGTATCCGTTGAAGGTTGAATACGAACAGAGTGAGGTGAGGACAAACGATATGGAACCAAAGTGCTTGGACGAGTTACAAAAGAAGTTCGGCATTCGGACGGATGCCGTGACGGGCAGTTATTCAATTGAGCTTCGGTTACTGCTGCAAGACGAGGAAGCGAAACGGTTTCTCGATGAATACAATGTCGTTATTCGTGGGGAGGATCGAGCAGTCGCAGCTGTTTTTTGCGCGGGTTGGCTGAGCAAAATCGCCTTGGCTCTGCAATATGCCATTTCCGTTTGGCAAATCGCACCCGATTTTTCAATACCGTATATGACTCTGCATTGGACGACCAACAACCATAAAACGAGCTATTTCATAGAGATGAGTCATTGGCAGGCTGTATTAGCTCCTGAGAACGAAGTGGATCGACGGGATTGGTTAGAGAGCGTCATGGAGAGATTCTACTTCGCTACAGCAAGACCGCTATTGGAAAGCTTGTCGGCGGCAAGCGGACTCCACACCCAACAGCTCTGGGGGCAATGGCCAACCCGATTCTATCGGGAACATCAGACATGGCTGGAGGAGCAGCACAACAACGAAGCGATAAAGAACCGTCTTCATGAGGATTATCGATTTTTACGTGAAGAGCTGGACCCCGAGGCAGCTTTTGCTCGGAAGAAAAATCCCTTCGCAGTGAAAATTCGTCCGCTTCCGCCGTTGATTGACCCCGACTACCGGCCACCGATGAAAACGGCCTGCTGTCTTTATTACCGCACGGAAGGAAGCGATTACTGTTATACATGCCCGCGTTTGAATGAACAGCAGCGTGAAGTGAAAAGAAAGGAATACATAGCGATGTTACAGGAAAATACGCATTCGTGCTCTTAATGCGAAAAATATGAGTCCAGCGGTTCAATATTGAACCGCTTTTTTATGTTATTTAACAGCCAGGACATCACTGATAACAATAATTCGGATAATATTGAAAGTTTGCAGGATATTATGAAAGGGCCAAGCCTCTTATAATGAAGTGAAGAAATTGATAACACTTACATAACGATCATAGGAGGCTTATCCATGAAAATTACCCGGCATCCGGAAAATCCGATCGTAGTGCCTGGACTCTACGACTGGAGAAAGGTGACGGTATTCAATCCGGCCGTCATTATCGATAACGGAAAATTTTATATGATTGAACGGACGGCGGGATCCCTGACTCCCTGCAAAAACTACTTGGGTCTCCTGGAGAGCACGGACGGCGTGCATTTCACCCATGTGCTGGACGAGCCCGTCGTAACACCGGACCAGCTGGGATTTCCTTACGGCAGCATCCAGGACCCGCGAATCGTCAAAATCGACGATACCTTTTATTTGAACTATGCATTGCGTCCGTGCGCCATGAACTATTACCCGACGGGAGCCGGCATCCCTGAACGCTCGATTCCCGAATATCCGGACGGCTGGGGCGAAGAGGAAGGCCATTGGCTGACGCGCTCCGGGATATTGACCTCCAAGGATCTCATTCACTGGGAATACCTTTGTGATACGACGCCGCTAGATATTAATGATCGCGACAATATTCTGTTCCCGGAGAAAATCAACGGCAAGTATGTGCTGCTTCGCAGACCGGAAGAATATGTAGGGGAGGAGTACGGTACCGAAAAAGCAGCGATGTGGATCAGCTACTCCGATGATTTGGTGCATTGGGATGAGCCCAAGCTGCTGGCAAAAGCCGAAAACAACGACTGGGAGTACAAAAAAATCGGTGGCTCGACGCCTCCGATACGAACGGACAAGGGCTGGCTGGTCCTTTACCACGGCGTAGACCAAGATACGGTGTATCGCGTTGGGGCCTTGCTGCTGGATCTGGAAAATCCGGAAAAAATCATCGCCAGAACCCGCCGGTTCATTATGGAGCCGGAGACGTATTATGAGAAGTTCGGCTATCAGATTCCGAACGTCGTTTTTCCGACAGGCAATGTAGTCAAGGACGGGCTTCTCTATATTTATTATGGTGTGACGGATACGGCGATCGCGCTCGCAACGGTTCCTTTGGATGAGTTGGTAGATTATATTTTGAACGAACCGCAATAACGCAGGGTGAGGGCGTGGCAGAGTTAAAATTGGTTTCTCCGCCACGCTTTCTATAGAACCTAACATGTAAGCGATACCATTAATTTGGAAATTTGTAAAGTTAATGTCATCAATATTGACGTATATCAACAAAATTGTGCATGATATAAATCCTATCTATTCAAAATGACTTAAAAAAATTAGATGAAATCGTTTTTTTAATGGATATTGGGATCTGCAGCCCGATTGTATAATTAATATATCTTATATTGTCAAATATAAGAACATTATATGTAACATATATAGAGAGGGGTATACGAACATGAAAACGTCTAAGAAGCTTAGATCGATGCTGCTCACTGGAACAGCTGCACTGCTGCTCATGTCAACGGTGGCCTGCGGTTCCGGAGAGAAAGATGCTGCCGAACCGGAAAAGGTTACTTTGAACATCATGCATCCATGGACTTCACCGAACGTGGATAACGAGGTGTACAAGGAGCGGATCGCCGAATTTGAAAAACAGCATCCCGACATTATCATCAAGCAGGACGGGGTAGCGGCAACCGAGTATAAAACGAAACTGCGAACGCTGGCTGCCGCCAATAACCTGTCGGATATCAATGTCGTATGGCCCGGTGCCGATCTGGCTCCTCTGGTAGCCGGGGATCTGCTGATGCCGCTGGATGGCCTGATGGACAACTGGAAGGATATTTTGCCGGAGGACGCATTAGCCGGGTTTAACCAGAACAACAGTCAATTTGCCGTGCCAACCAAACAAACCTTCGTAGATATTATTTATTACAACAAAGAGATGTTCGCAAAGGTCGGTTACGACCAATTTCCGGCTACTTACGAAGAGTTCATCGATGCGGTGAAAAAGCTGAAGGAAGCCGGCATTACGCCGATATCCTTGGGCAATAAAGAGAAATGGCCGCTGCAATCGTCCTTCTTATCGATTATCGGGGACCGTTACGTAGGCAGTGATTTCTTGCAGAAAATCCTGAACAAGGAAGCCAAATTTACCGATCCCGAATATGTGAAAGCGATTGCCGTCATTGACGAACTCGCCAAGCTGGAGGCTTTCAATACGGATGCGAACAACATGGATTCCGTGCAGGGTCAGGATTACTTCATTCAAGGCAAAGCAGCGATGCATATCTCTTCTTCTACCGTTGACGGAAGAATCCGCATCAACAACGAGGAAGGGGACAAATTCGGCATTGCGCTCTTCCCGAGCGTCCCTGGCGGATCCGGTGATCCGGTGAAAAGCGCGGGCGTCGTTCAGTACGGGATCTCCATTAAAAAAGGATTGAGCGATGAAAAGAAAGCGGCGGCCGAGGAATTTATCAAGTTTTTTGTTAATGAAGACTTATACAAAGATCTGATCAGTAAAGGCGTTGTCGTACCGGCTAACGTGGAAATCCCTGAAGATGCGAGCCCGTATCTCAAGGAAATGCTGGAGCTGACAAACAAGGGAACGGCGCCGGTGTTCGACAGTGTCATTCCGACGCAAGTTACCGACGTCATGCAGAACGGATTGCAGGCTCTAACCATCGGCAGAGGTACGCCGGAGGAACTCGCCCAAGAGGTGCAGGAAGCTTTCGACAGCATGAAATAAGCGACAAATTTCCCTAGGTCAACATTATGATGGCACAAAGAAAAACCCGGCAGCGGGTTTTTCTTATTAAAGGCAGAATGAAAGGAGTTACGCCAATGCATACGCTTAAGCATACGAAATGGGCTATTTTCTTGGGCTTGGCGCCAGCACTCATTATCTATATATGTATTGCCATATTTCCCATCGGCTTATCGGTTTATTATTCATTAATGAACTGGGACGGAATCACGCCCATGCGTTTTGTCGGACTGGACAATTTCGTAGATATTTTCAAGGACGATATCTTTTGGCTGTCCGTTAAGAACAACGTCATTATCATGTTTACCGGGATAGCGGGTCAGATCCCGCTTGGCCTGCTGCTGGCCCTGCTGCTGAATCGAGGGCTCAAGGGCTCCAGTTTCTTCCGGACTATCGGATTCCTGCCGGTCGTCATTTCATCGGTTATGGTATCCCTGATCTGGGGTATGGTCTACAACACGGAATACGGGATGCTGAACAACCTGCTCGGCGTTTTGGGGCTTGAGAGCTGGCAGCAGAATTGGCTGGGCGATCCGTTCTGGTCCATGATTTCTATCAGCATCGCTTATATATGGCAAAACTGCGGACTGTATATGATTATTCTTTTGGCAGCTTTGCAGAACATCCCCGATGAAGTCAATGAGGCGGCTGCCCTGGATGGGGCGACCGGACTAAGCCGGATCATGCGGATTACCATTCCGATGATCCGGGGAACATTGCTCGTCTCCGTTGTCTACAGCATCAGCAATTCGTTCCGCGTGTTCGATCTGATCCAGATCATGACGGGCGGAGGACCTGCCCATGCGACGGAGGTTATGACCGTCTATATGTATAACAACTCGTTTATGAATATGAGATTCGGCTACGGAAGCGCGGTATCCGTATTGATTCTGCTGTTTAGTCTCATCGTCATCACGATCGTAAATCGATTGGCAAGAGAAAAAGAATAGAAGGGAGAGGGAGGAGATGTACAGACAAACGAAATGGTTCCATTTATCGGCATACACTTTTTTGGGGATATTCGCTATTATTAATATAATCCCTTTCTTTTGGATGATCGTAGATTCGTTCAAAACGGAGCAGGAATATGCGGCGAACCCGTTCTCCATACCGACTGAACTGCAATTCTCCAATTACGCAAAGGCGTGGGAAGTGGCGAATATGGATACCTACTTCCTAAACAGCATTATTGTAACGGTCGTGTCATTGATCGTGACGGTCCTGCTCGGATCGCTTGCGGCGTACTTTTTAGCCCGGTTCAATTTTAAGCTGCGCGGTGCGACTTACGCGATATTTCTGCTGGGCATGGTCGTTCCGATCCATGCGACCTTGATTCCGATCTTCTTGATCATGCGGAATCTGCATTTGCTGGATACCCACTTATCGTTGATTCTACCTTACACGGCCTTCCATTTGTCGTTGACGATCTTTATTCTGGAAGGCTTTATGAGAGGGTTCCCGAAGGATTTGGAAGAGTCGGGCGTCATGGACGGTGCGGGTGTATTCAAGATTTTCTGGTCGATCATTTTGCCGATTACGCGTCCAGCGATTTCAACCGTCGTGATTTTGAACTTTATCTATAATTGGAACGAGTACTTGTTCGCACTCGTCTTGATCAGTTCGTCGTCGCTGAAAACATTGCCGCTGGGGCTCGCCAACTTTGTCGGCATTGAAACGGCCAGCCTGACGCTGCAAATGGCTGCACTGACGATCGCGCTTATACCGATCATTATATTTTACCTGCTCCTGCAAAAACAGCTCGTTAACGGCATGACGGCAGGCGCAGTCAAAGGCTAATCCGGTTACTGTTCAACATCATGAAGACATCGAAAGAGGGAATGGACATGCGTAGCGGCTTTGCCTGGATCGGGAATTATGGTCTGAAACAGAAGGCTCTGGTCATTTTCCTCTTTTTTGTCATTCTGCCTACGCTTGGGGTCGGCGTCCTGGCCCAAGACAAGCTGAACGAAGTGCTGCGCAGCCAATTTATCCAATCAAGCCAGCGCAGCCTGGAGATCGTAACGAACCAGCTGGAAGAGCAAACGACCATGATTGAGGATATTGCCGATTATTTGATCCTCAGCAATGACATGCGCCAATATTTGCGGCTGAACCCACCGCCCGAGAGCGGAAGAGCAGAGCAGTTGAAGCAAAATCTCGAAGGATTTCTGACGTTTCAGTTGATGTCCAAAAACTATATCAAATCGATATCCATCACCGGCTTTAACGGCAATTCCATAGAGATGGGCGAGCCGATTCACGGCAACGAAGAGTCATGGAACCGCCTTGCGGACGAGCATAAAGGCGGGATCGTATGGAGCAACGGCTATCCTTCAACCAGCGGCTGGTATGGAGAAGTAAATCTCGTCTCATTGTTCCGTGTGCTGAATTCCTATGACGAGATCACGCTGCCGCTTGCCCGGCTTGTGATCCGCATGGATGAAGCGAGTATACTTAAACAGCTGCAGCGGGGGTTGACACGGGACGAGGGCATGGTGTTTATTGTAGATTCGGAAGGTCAAATCGTACTCCCCTCCAAAGAATTGCTATCCTTGAATATCGGCGACGGGAAAGCGATTACGGATATCGTAACCGCTGGTACGATGGGCACTTCCACTTACCGCCACGACGGGGAATCGTATTTGACCTTTCATCAACGGATGGAAAACACCGACTGGAATATCGTTTCCATGGTGCCCAAGGCTGCGCTTGATCAGGATATACGCGGCGTAAGAATTCTGATGCAAGTCATTCTTGTCGGCATTCTCCTATTGGGTTTATCGGCCTTGATCGGCTTCCACTATACGATCATCAGGCCGATTCTGCGCTTGAAGATTGAGACCAATCGCGTAAAACTCGGCGATTTCTCCGCGAGGGTACCTATTCGTTCCAAGGACGAGATTTCCGAACTGAATCGCAGGTTTAACGATATGGTATCCACGATTCAGGAACTGATCGAGCATAAATACAAGCTGGAACTGCGGGAGCGCGAATCCGAGCTGCGTTTGCTGCAGGAGCAGATGGACCCGCATTTTCTCTATAATACGCTGGATATGATCCGCTGGACGGCCAGGCTGGAGAAGGCCAGCGAGTCCAGCCAGCTCATCGAAATTTTGTCCCGATTCCTGCGTTCCAGTCTGAACAATGGTCATTACGAGACCAGTCTCGCTAAAGAAATGGAGTTCGTGCGCTCCTACTTGTATTTGCAGCAGAGGCGGCTGGGTCAAAAACTGAAGTACGCGCTGTATATGGAATATGATTTGGCGAATTCGCTTACGTTGAAGGCTACCATTCAGCCTTTGGTTGAGAATTTTCTTAAACATGGCATAGATCGGCGCGAGCCGGCAGCGAGAATATCGGTCATCGCGTATAAGCGGGAGGATGAGATTTGGATCGACGTGCAGGATAACGGCCGCGGAATGGACGATCTTACTTTAGAGGAAGTTCGGGAATCCCTTCGAAACGGGGTTCAAGCCGGTCACAAACGAGGTGCGCTCAGCAACATTCATGAACGTCTATATCTATATTTCGGAGAACGCTACGGACTGGAAGTGCTTGAGGCTTCACCTCAAGGAACCTTGATTCGCCTCAAGCTCCCATATTCTGAAACCTACGGTGGTGAATCGTACGATGCAACACGTGAAGACAGTAAAAATGCTGATCGTTGACGATGAACCCGTGATCTGTCAAGGCCTGCACTATACCATTGACTGGGCGGATTATGGAGTCGAAGTCGTCGCGGAGGCTTATGACGGCCATGAAGCTTTGCAGGTGGTGAAAGAGCACGGGATTGATCTGGTTCTTACGGACATCCGGATGGAGGGAATGGACGGGCTTCAGCTTGCTAAAGAGCTGAAGCGCTGCCACCCTGAGGTTCGGGTCATCATGATCAGCGGTTATGAGGAATTCGAATATGCGCGCCAAGCCATCAAGCTTGATGTAACCGATTACTTGCTGAAGCCCGTCGATATTGACGAATTGGTGGCGGCCGTGACCGGAATCGTGGAAGACATTCGCAGCAAGGATACCCGTGTCAACAGTCCAACGAAGGATGCGGAGCTTTGGCTTTCCGAGATGGCCGCGCATTATGAAACTTCATTAGCCAAGTCGATACCTCCATATCTGTTAAACAGTGCCGAGTATAAACTCATAGCCACGCAGCTGGAGAAGTTCTCGATCCTTGCGGCTTCCCAGACGGAACAGGATTTTACGATGCTGCAGCGTTTGTGGCTCCAGACGGTTCGCGAAAGCCTGGAAAAGAGCGGTATCCGTCAAGTATCCGTGTTTGTGCATAAAAATTTGCTGATGACCCTGCTGATGACGGATCAACCGCGCTCGAAGCGGCAGTGGGATGAAATTCTGCAAACGATGCTGGATGATTGGCCAGAAGAGCATCGCTTGTATGGCGCGGTATCGGATACCTATGTTTCCCTGGACCAAACGGCAGCCATATGTGCGGAGGTGCGCGCGTTACTGCCATATTATGCCTTGGAGAAGCACTCCTTGCTGGATCGCGAATATAAGACTGAGGTGGATAACGGCCGGGCCATGCACGATTTCGACAGTGCCGAGATGGTCTCGAAACTGTCCGTGGCATTATTCAAGCAGGATGCCGATATGCTGGAAGTGCTTATCGACGGCATGTTCCGATTATTCCTGGATCAGCGCTACCTATTGACGGATATGGTCAAAGTGTGTGATGAACTATCCATCATGCTGCGGCAGCGACTTCGTCAAAGCGGCCTGACCCAGCTGGAGCATGGTCTGGAGCGAACGATCGACCTGGAGGTGTTCAATCATCCCGATGCGATCCGGCAGGCGATATCCACGGAAGTGTTTGACCTGCTGCAGTTGATCGACAAGGTTGGCATCGACAGATCGTTCTGGATCATTGAGAAGGCCAAGAAGTATATGGCGGATCATTATCTGAGCGACCTGAAAGCGTCGGAAGTGGCAGCGTATTTGAAAATTACGCCGAGCTACTTCAGCAATATTTTCAAACAAAGCACGGGAAAAAGCTTCAGCGAATACATGAACGAATTGCGCATCAACGAGGCCAGAAAGCTGCTGCTGACGACGCAGGACAAGGTGTTTGAGATTGCGGACCGCGTCGGCTATAAAGAATACAAGTATTTTGTATCCGTCTTCAAACTGTACACGGGCATGACGCCCAAGAAATATCGGGTCTTGAATATCAAAGAATGATCAGAAGTATGACGACCAGGATGGAAGGAGTATGGGAATATGGAGAAATATCGGAATGCTGCGCTACCGGTAGACGAGCGTGTAGAGGATTTGTTATCCAGAATGACGCTGAGGGAGAAGGTCGGGCAGCTGAATCAGCACTTGTACGGCTGGATGGCTTATCGTCGAACCGAAGGAACTGAACCGGAGTTTGTACTGACCGACTTATTCAAGGATCATGTCGAGTGGGGGGCCGGCATGGGGGCGCTGTATGGACTGTTCCGGGCGGATCCCTGGTCCGGCGTGACCTATGAGAACGGGATTCCTACGCAGGACAATGCGAAGGTAGCGAATGCGATCCAGCGCTATGTGATCGAACACAGCCGGCTGGGCATTCCCGTCCTGCTATCGGAGGAATGTCCCCATGGCCATCAAGCGCTTGACGGAACGCTTCTGCCCGTCAATACGGCCATCGGTTCCACCTGGAATCCCGAATTAATTGAACAAGCCTATTCCCAGGTAGCCTCCGAGATCCGCAGCCGAGGCGCGCATTTAGGGTTGGTCTCGGTATTGGACATCCTGCAGGATCCGCGGTGGGGACGCTCCGAGGAGTGTTACGGAGAAGACCCTTACCTGGCTGCACGAATGACGGAAGCGGTTGTGTTTGGCATGCAGGGAAGAAACCCGGAAGAATGGGAAAAACCGGACAGAGCGGCTGCCGTCCTCAAGCATCTCTGCGCTCAGGGAGCGGGGCAGGGCGGTCGCAATGCAGGACCTGTTCCCGTTGGTGAGCGGGAGCTTCGCGAAATTCATTTACCTGCCGCGGAGGCGGGGATCAAGGCAGGAGCGGCTGGTGTCATGGCGGCCTATAATGAGCTCGACGGCATTCCGTGTCATGCCAATGATAAGCTGTTAACCGGCATTCTGAGAGATGAATGGGGATTTGAAGGAATCGTCATGGCGGATGGAACGGCCATCGATCGGTTGGTGTCCATTACGGGAGACTATGAATCCGCGGCGGGTCTAGCCCTGTCATCCGGGGTTGATCTTAGTTTGTGGGACAAGTCCTTCACAACGCTTGAACAAGCGGTGAAACAAGGGAAGGCCGATATGGAGAGCATTGACCGCGCGGTGGCTCGAGTACTTCGGCTTAAATTCCGATTGGGACTGTTCGAGCACCCATACGTTGACGAAGGCTTGGCAGCTACAACCGTCAACAACGCAGCCGCTAAAGACTTGAATGCATCCGTCGCGAGAGAAGCGGTTGTACTGCTTAAGAACGATAAAGACGTACTGCCGCTGAAAGGCGGCAGCATCAAACGACTGGCGGTTATCGGCCCTAACGCGGACAGGCTCTACAACCAGCTTGGAGACTACACCAGCGTTCAGCGAGAGGGCAGCGGAGTCACGGCGCTTCAAGGCATTCGGATGGCTGCCCCCGAAGGTACGGACATCGTTTTCGCTCCCGGATGCAGCGTCCGAGGCATGTCCACGCAGGGCTTGCCAGAAGCGATCGAAGCCGCCCGTTCCGCGGACGCGGTCGTGCTCGTACTCGGAGGCAGCAGCGCCCGTCAATTCGGAGATACGTTTGATAGTAATGGTGCAGCCATCGTAGCTGAAGGAGATCCGACGGAAATGGATTGCGGGGAAGGCGTCGATCTAGCCGATCTCCGATTAGGCGGCATACAAGAGCAATTGGTTCGGGAAATTCACGCGCTCGGAAAACCAGTGATTACAGTACTCATTCAGGGACGTCCGCTGGCTATCGACGAGGTGGCTGAACTCAGCGATGCTTTGCTGTGCGCCTGGTATCCCGGCAGCGAAGGCGGCCGTGCCATCGGAGAAATTCTGTTCGGCCAGGTGAACCCGAGCGGCAAGCTGCCCGTCTCGATCCCGCGCTCCGTAGGTCAATTGCCGGTTTATTATAATCAGAAAAATGCAGGGCGCCCTCGCCCTTATGTCGATATGCCGTCCAAGCCGTTATATCCGTTCGGATTCGGCTTGAGTTACAGCACGTTCGATTACGGTTCTCCGACCATCTCGCAGAGAGAAATGACGCTTGAGGAGCTTCGATCCGGAAGTCGTGTCGAGGTGTGCGTGGAAGTGAAGAACACCGGAAAGATGAAGGGGGACGAAGTGGTACAGCTCTACATACAAGCCGATCAATCCGGGATCACCCGCCGCCTGCGAGAATTGAAGGGATTCAAAAAGGTAGCGCTGGAGCCCGGTGATGTAACCACCGTCACGTTCGAGCTCGGCTTCGAGGAGTTGGCTATTTGGAATCGAAACATGGAATTCGAAGTGGTCCCTTGCAGAGTCAACATCGTTGCGGGAGCTCATTCGGATTGGGAAACCGGCGTTGTTGAATTAAGGTTAAAGTCCTAAAACATAGCTGAAAACAGAAGGATATTCTTATAACATTAGCAAGGAGCATCGATCATTTGGAGGCAGCATTTATGGCTGTCTCTTTTTGTCGTACAATGAGCGCTTTCGTTGACATGAGGAAGGAATTGGGATATGATTTTAGAAATCAAGGAAAATATTATCGTTTTATTATTTTCCGAACAAGGAAGTGTATCTATTGAGAGACCGAATTGTTGATGTGGCAAGCAATGAAATCAGGAGAAGAGGATTACGATTTACGATGGGTGACCTTGCCAAACGGCTGGGTATGAGCACGAAGACGCTGTACGGATACTTCCCTTCGAAGGATGTGCTTATTGCAACGATTCTTCATGATGCCACTGTCGAACTTCAAGAAAAAGAAAAGGAGATCATGGGTAATCCTGACCTGACGACACTCGATAAACTTAAGCAATGCCTCATCCTCATCCCGACTGATTTTCAGTTTATCGGATTGAACCTCATAACCGAGCTCCAGCGTTATTATCCTGATCAATGGAAGACGCTGGATCAATTTCTAAACAAACAATGGGACAGCATCACGGAACTATTTCATGAAGGAATCAATCAAGGATGGTTACGCCCTTTTAATACTAAAATATTTATTGATTTGTATGTAGGAGGTCTTTATCGATTAATTGAGGACTCGTCCGAGAATAAGAGCAGCATTACGCTTCATGAGGGGCTGCGGGATATGGGAGAGATCCTTTTATCCGGTATTATCAAGAAGGAAGGTTGAACAAGAGGAGAGGGTATGGATTGAGTAAAACATTAAAAGGTTTGTTTTTATTTACGGATATCGGATTTATTTTGTATTGGGTCGTCACCGCACTTGCGTTAATTCCCAAGGAATATTTATATCAGGATTATACCAATGAGCTGTTAGTGGTTTGGAATTGGTCGTTCTTCCCGCTGGATATACTCATTTCCATCACCGGAATGTACAGTCTTTACTTACATAAACACATGAATGTAAAGTGGAGAAGTTTTGCCTTAATATCGCTTATCCTGACATTTTGTTCCGGACTGCAGGCGATCGTTTTTTGGATCATGAAGTCCGATTTCGACATCATGTGGTGGGCGCCTAACCTGTACCTCATGTTATATCCTTTGTTCTTCATCCCAAAACTGCTTGAGACCAAGGAGCCGCGTTAATTCGCGGTTTTTTTGTTTTTCGTATGACTGTTTCGGATGAACATTCGATACAAATCTCTTCCGACATATTCTGCGCTCCAACGTAAAAAAAAGGGCTAAAGGACCAGGCGATTCATCTAACTTTAAGTATTTTATACACGGGAAATTCTTGAGGTAAATGATAAACTCAATAGTGGATCCCCCACTTTCTGTAGAGAAGCAGAAACTTGAGTTGAATGAAGCGATGTTTCTGTAACAAGAGAGGAGGAATGTATCCTATAGCCATGACAGTAAAATGCCCGCTTGAACCATGTTTTTAGTACGTTTTCGGCGGCAGTCCAATTTGATTCCTACTATTAATGGAGGTGTATTGATGGTTGACGTTCAAGGGTTGAACCATATGAAAAGGCATTTAAAAATTCTCGCGTCCGCAATACTTGCAGCGCTCGTGTTTTGTTTGTCCGGATTGCCGGCATTCGCGGCAACACCTGAGAAAACGGTGAACGCTTCAGCAACGCTCGCCTACAATCTGAAGGGACTTAATCACAACGTGGCGGTTCAAAAAGCTTACATTGCGGATAAGTATCTGTATGTAACACAGCGCTCTAAGGGAACTTGCTATCTTTCAAGATTGCTCATTAACGGGAAAGACGCTACCTATGTAGATGAAATGACCGTCACGAATACCGGTCACTGCCAAACGCTGGATATGTATACCTACAACGGCGTCAATTACTTTTATTTCAGTTCAAAGGCAGATCCTTCGACGGACTATTACTGGTCGCTGCAGGTAGCAAGACTACAATATTCGGCCGGCAAAACTGTGGATTATACGGATTTGCATCGGTTTACCTATATGAATTACGCCAATAAAACGGGGGCAAGGCTAGGCGAGACCTACCGTGTGGATGGCGGCGGCAACAGTACGCATACGGTGTTCCGCGTACAAACAAAAGAGGGGACGGTAACTTGGTCCATTTATGACACAGTCGCACTCAATAAGCTTCTTGACAGCAATGAACAGGTGCGGATGGACAGCGCAGCAGCGGTGAACGCAGCGGTTGGCAGCTTTACGCAGTCGGGCACTGGGATCGTAAGGCCGAACGGATCCTTCCAGGGGGCCGATATGCTGGGTCAGACGAAAATATATACATCAGGCGGAGCGGAAGGTGACATCCCGCAGATTGCCATGATGACAAACGCAGGGACATTCAAAACCCTCGTGAAAATCACGAATGTGGGAAACCATGAAATCGAGGGAGTGCAGACAAAGAACAGCAACGTTTATTTTACGATTGTGACGGACCCGGTAAACAAAAAAGATACGCAAAAAGTGTATTACGTTCCGGATAGCATATTTAATTAACTTCCACGCGGGTCAGCCTCTGAGAGCTGTAGCAACAGAAAAGTTAGCATCGTTCGGCATTCAACAATGAAAGGGAGAGTCGTCCATGAAAAAAAGCTTGATCTCGTTTATCGCTTGCTTGTTGTTTGTTCCCGTGTTTACAACGGGGGTGATGGCGGCTGGAAAAGGACAAGGCAAAGAAGTAAGCACGACCGTAATGTCTTACAATATCCATCACGGGGTTGGATTGGATGAGCAGCTAAGCCTGCAAAGAATCGCCGATGTCATCCGTGATGCCGGCGCAGAAATTGTCGGCCTTCAAGAAGTGGACCGGTACTACGGGGAGCGAAGCGACTTTCAAGACCAAGCGAAGGAACTGGCGGGTTTGCTCGGATATCACTATGCTTATGGTGCCAATCTTGATTTGGAGCCGGCGGAGGGACAGACGAACAACCGTCAGTACGGAACTGCCATTGTTAGCAAGTACCCGATCCTTCGATCCGAGAATGTTTTGTTAAGCAGCTTCGGGAAGGAGCAGCGCGGTGTACTGCACGCTGTCGTCAATCTGAAGGGGATTCACGTCGATGTGTACAATACGCATCTTGGACTGGATGTCACCAGCAGAACGGCACAGGCGCAGGAAATCATTGACCTGGCGGCTTCTGTCTCTGAGGGACCGGTGCTGCTGATGGGCGATTTTAACGCGGAACCTGACAGTTCAGAGTTTCAGCTGCTGCTCGACAGCGGTTTATTCGTGAACAGCTTTCAGGGAATAGACGATGCCTATACGTTTCCTGTAATTAATCCGTCGGCAACGATCGATTACATTCTGACCTCTCCAACTGTTCAGCATTCGAATCAGCGCGTGATCCATACGGAAGCTTCGGATCATCTGCCCATCGCAGCCGATGTGTCATTCCAGCGTTAGGACCTTGAGGTGGGCTTAAAATTAGGTTCAAGCTAGACGTAAGCATGACATAAGAATCATGAGAAGGCTACCGCCAGGCATTTGCTTGGGGTAGCCTTTTTCGTATGGGAGATGAATCGATATTCTTCCCTTTACAGTTTTTTTACCGTTCTGTCTATATCCACAAAATAGGTTATGCTACGATACAAGCACAAGGAGGGTGTGTGCATGATCACGTGGAGATTACCGCTGGTTGTATTGATGTGCTTGAGCATAACCGTAACAGGGTGCATGCAGGGTGGCAAAGGGCAGGGCTCTGATCGTATATTTTCGTACTCAACGGCATCGGATATGGCTGGTGCCGCAGAAAAGACAAAGCTGAGATTCTGGTCAACGGGGCGTCATGACGCGAACTATATCAAAGAGGTTATTCATCGTTATAACCAAGAGAACGCCGATCATATTGAGGTTGAGATGACGGTAATGGCAGATGATTTTTCCCAATCGCTTGATTTGTCATTTGCCAGTGAGCTATCACCTGATATTTTCACCCCGATCGATCTTGCTGAAATGACCCGAAAAGGCTATGTGGAGCCATTAAACGAATATTTAACGCCCGAGATCAGAAACAGGTTCGGAAAGCAAGCCTTCATCGAAGGATATAACGTGTTTGATCCATTCATATACAGTCTTCCTAACAGCGGATCAACCTTGCGGCTTATTTATAATGTGGATCTGTTTAAGCGGGCCGGCATAACCTCACCTCCGAAATCGCTTGACGAGTTGGTGGAAGCCGCGAGCCGGATCACCGAAATTGGAAAGGCGGATGGCGTCTACGGTTTTGCGCTACCCTATAAGATTCCTGCCAGCGCTCTCGGCCGCTCAGCCGTTCCGATTGCGGAAATAAGCGGAATCAGCGGCGATGGTTATGACTTTTCGACAGGCAACTATGATTTTACAGGCTTTATACCGATTATTAGCGCATTCCGGACCATGATGGAGAACGGCAGTACGCTGCCGGGATCGGAATCCCTGGACATCGATCCGCTACGGGCACAGTTTGCCGACGGGAAGATCGGGATGTATTTGTCTTATTCATCGGAACCCAGCATTTATAAGTTTCAGTTTCCGGCCAAGATCCATTGGGGAGCTGCTCTTCCCCCATCAATTGACGGAACCTATAAAGGAGTGATCAACCAGGGAGTTGGAGCGACGAGGTGGTTATCCATTAGCAGTCAGTCGAAGCACAAGGAAGAAGCTTGGAAGTTTCTCCGTTATATGTACAGCGATGAAGTGCTGATCGGGTATCAGGAGGCCGGACTGGGCATTTTATCGGTGGATGCGATAGCCGCGAAAGCCAGGAAACCCGACATCGAAGGCATCTCCAGCTTTTTCCCAGGTGATTATGACGGGATATGGCCTGCATCGCCTCAAGGATTCAAACCAAAGGGAAGGGAGTGGGAGGACGAATTTGTAAAGTACATCATGATCGGCGGAGATCTGGAGCGATTGGTTGAGGATCTGAACGAGCGTTACAATGCAGCATTAGATCAGGAACGGGCCGCCGGCAGAGTGAATATACAAGCTATTCCGTCATTTGATCCGCTGCATCCTCAGGACGTCTCATGGCAAAGTGATTGATCATTAAAAACGGACAACTGCTGCCACAGCCGAAACTTAGAGACGGAGGATGTTGATCTATGCTCTACCGACTATCGTTCAGACGCCGAATCTGGATCGCGTTTATGCTCATTGTCATTTTTGCGGTTACAACCGCAGGCGCGTTAAGCTACATGATCGCGGAGGAAGTTGTGAAGGACAACGCGTACCAGCTTAGTCAGGAAACGATTCTTAAAACATCGAAGGTGTTGGATGAGAAGCTGAATCATGTCACGCAAGCGGTTTACTCGATGATGGTCAATACGGCTTACCGAAGAGCGTTAGGGATGGACAGCAGCTACTCCGAGGTCGAGAATTACTATACCCATCTGTCCGGACTGCAATCGACTTTTGTGCAGACCAAGCTGTATGAACCCATTATCGATTCCATTCTGATCGCCACGCCTGAGGGTGACTATTATCAAACAAGTCAGCAGCGTAACTTCTCCCATTCGTTTTATGACTCGGAGCTGTATACGCATATCAAAAGCGAGAAGCGCAAATTATGGGTGGCCGGTCATGAGGACCGTTTCTTTTCCAGCAGGGAGAACGTCATTTCCTTTGTGATGGAGGGCATTCCCTCTCATTACATCGAAGATATTTTCGTTGTAGCGAATGTCAAAATCGACTCGATTCGATCATTAATTGCCTCGGAGGATAAAAATCGCAAACAATTCCATCTCCTGGCCTCATCCGATGGAAGCGATGTGTTGTTAAACGATTCCATCATCGCGGATACGCTGAAACTTGAGCCTAAATACAGGGAGGCCTTAACAGCTGAGCAGGGAAGCTTTGAGTATTCGGACCAAGGTTATGAGTACCTGGTTAACTTTACCAAGGTGGGTGGAGTGAAGGAGTGGACGCTGTTCAGCTTTCTGCCCAAATCAGAATTGATGAAGCAGATGGACAGCATTAAGTTAACCATTCTCGGGGTGATCACGGGATGCTTGCTCGTGTCGTTTGCTTTTGCGAATATGTTGACCCGATTGCTCATAAGACCGTTAAGCCACCTGCAATCTCTAATGAAACGGGTGGAGATGAACGATCTTAACGTTCGTTATGAAAGCGAATTCAATGATGAGATTACACAGGTCGGTTATCGCTTTAACCGGATGCTGGAAGAGCTTAATGAAATGTTTGACGTTGTGAAGCAGGCTGAGAAGGATAAACGACAGTCCGAGATGAAAGCCCTGCAAGCTCAAATTGATCCTCATTTTCTATATAACACGCTGAACACGGTTTACTGGAAGTGCCAGTTGAATCAATTGGAGGATGTGCAGGAAATGGTGCTGTCCTTATCACAGCTGTTTCAGCTCGGCCTCAATCGCGGCAATGAGATGACGACGCTTGAACATGAGCTGCTCCACGTAGAGCAGTATTTAAACATTCAGCAGAAATGCTATGAAACGCTGTTTACCTACACCATCGAGGTTGATCCTTTAGTGGATATGCAGCACCCGATCTTAAAAATCATGCTGCAGCCGCTGGTTGAAAATTCAATCCTGCACGGCTTTAACGATCGTAATGAAGGTGGTTTCATTCGAATTCAGGTGAAACAGGATAGCACCTATCTGTATTTCAACGTGGAAGATAACGGTATGGGGCTGAACGAAAAGAATCCAGCCGATCCACTACTTCGACAACCGGCATCCTCGGCTACATCGGGTTATGCGTTAAATAATGTCCGATTGCGATTACAGCTTCAGTATGGAAGCACGGCTGATTTGTACATGGAAAGCGAACCTAATGTATGTACCCGAGTTTCAGTTATCATCCCTCGTTACCCACGACTTGAAGGGAGTTGACCCAAGCAGATGAGCACAATAACGACAACGATTTGCTTTATTGATGACATACAGAGTGTCGTCGATGGCGTATCCAAGCAAATCAACTGGGAACGTCATGGGATAACCGTAAGCGGAACGGCAATCAATGGAGAAGATGGACTCAAGTTGATCACCTCGTGCAGACCGGATATCATCGTGACCGATATTCGAATGCCGAAGCTCGATGGTCTGGAATTGACCCGACGCGTCAAAGAAATGCTGCCCCGCAGCAAAGTCATATTGATGACAGGTTTCAGCGATTTCGAATATGCCAAGCAAGCGGTTCAGCTTGGGGCGTTTAACTTCATAACGAAGCCCTTTTCACTGGCTCATATTGAGGAGATTGTTGTAAAGGCCAAAAAAGAAATTGAAGCGATACGAGACCAAGAGGATCATATCGCTGAATTGGAGCAGCGCGTTCAGGAGAGTATGCCTTTCCTGCGTCAGGAATTGTTCACGTTACTGTTACATCATAAGGTGAACGAACAGGAGGCGGAGCAACGGTGGGACTATGTAAAGCCGGATTTGGAGTCTAGGGACCTGCTCGTCATGATTCTTGAAATCGACGGATTTACTGACAAGCATCGAGAGTCACCGATGAATGAAATAGAGCTCGCCCGGTTTGCATTAAAGAATATTACGGAGGAGACCATCGCTTTGTATACAAAGGGGATGGTATTCCGGGATTCGGCTAACCGCCTAGTAGCGGTGCTGAATACACCGTTATCAGCTTCAGCGGCAGCTATAGCGGAGGCGTGCTGTCAGCATGTCAGATTATATACTTCATTAACGATATCCATAGGAGTTGGCAGACCCGTAACGTATATCCATGAGCTGCACTCATCGTATGATCAAGCTTTGCATGCCCTGTCATACCATTTCTATACCGGAGGCAACGCGGTGATCTCATATGAGGATATAGCAAATACGGAAATCTCCTTGCCGCGAAGCATACGGACCGCAGAGCAGGAAATGGTATATGCCTTGCAATCCGGAAACGTCAACCAAGCCTCACTCACGCTCGATCATATCCTGAATGAGTTTACGGACAGGTCGCCGCTTCCCAAGCCGGAATACTTCATCAGCCTGTACTATGAGCTTGCCTACATAATGCTAAGGGCGATTCAAGATAAGGTACCGATGAATGAACTGTCCGATTTGAACATGATCGTTCGGGAAGGGCGGGTCAGCTCGGAGAGGTCCTTAACCGACATGAAGAAGATTCTGCATAGCATCGTGACGCTGGGCTGCGAACGCATCGAGAATCAGAATCGCTCCGCCGCTGCACAGATCATCCAGGAAGCCATTCATTATGTGAAATCCAATCTGGATCAGGACCTCAGCCTAAGTGTTTGCGCGAAGGTAGTTCACTTGAGCCCAAGTTATTTTGCCGGTTTGTTCAAGAAAGTGACGGGAATGGCATTCAGTCAATTTGTCACTCAAGAACGGATGGAGGTGGCCAAGAAGCTGCTCTTGGAGGATCGGCAAATCCAGGAGATTGCGGAGTCGCTTGGTTATGAGGAACGGCGCTATTTTACCGACGTGTTCAAAAAATATACGCAGATGACACCATCGGAATTCAAGCAGGCGCACATAAGAAACAACATTTCATTGTAATAGGAGGGGTATCGTGACTACCCGCATAGAGAATGCCATCGACTGGCCGATGTTTATGTCCAGACACGATATGTTGTGGACGACGCGTCCGATCAGCTGGGATGAAGGGGCTTTTCTTGGAAACGGCATGCTCGGAGCGATGATCTATAGTGAAGAACATCGGGATAAACGGAACGTGCTGCGCTTTGTGCTTGGACGTTCCGATATCACCGCATCACGTCCGGGTGAACAGGCTTTCCCGGTACGCGTACCGATTGGCGAGCTTGCATTGGAGCTGGAGGGATGGATTTATCAGCCCTACGAAATGCGGTTGGAATTATGGAACGCGGAGCTCCGGGCGATTATACCGACAACGAAGGGAGAAGTCAGAATTCGCGCGTTTGTTCACGCATTAGCTCCCGTACTTGTCTTGGAGCTGGATGCAGATGAAGGCGAACGCGATGCGAAGCTGAAGTGGTACGCCTATTCGGAGGTTGATCCTATTTTGAAGAACGCGGACGGGATCAATCTCAACCAATATATTCCTGAAACCACCGTTCAGCATCTGGAATCCGGTGAGGTATCGATCGGCGTTCAGGAATATGGAAGCGGGGAAGGCTGCACGACGGCCTGGCTAACTCGCCGTCCTGACCAGACGGAACAGGCGTCGGGAAGCTGGCATCGGCAAATCTGTATCTTAACGGTGATGAATGGCATGGACGATACCGTTCGTGATCAGGCGGTGCGGGAGCTTCGGGCAGTGCCGAACTCAGCTTCAGGATGGGAAGCCTGGATACATGCCCATCGCAGGTGGTGGCATCATTACTATCCGGAAAGCTTTATTTCCATACCGGATACGCAGCTGGAAAGCTTTTACTGGATACAGATGTATAAGCTGGCGTCTGCGACCCGGGCGGACTCCTTCCCTATCGATAATCAGGGGCCGTGGCTCACATCTACGCCCTGGCCTGGATTATGGTTCAATATGAACGTTCAGATGAGCTACTCTCCGATCTATACGGCGAATCGCCTCCATCTGGGCATGTCGCTGATTCGTTCCTTGCAGGGGCAGCAGAACCAGTTGATCCGTAATGTTCCCGAAGCTTACCGTGCGGACTCCGCAGGACTCGGTCGAAGCTCAAGCTATGATCTGGACAGTCCGGTCACGGATGAGGTGGGGAATTTAACTTGGGTGATGCATAACTGCTGGCGTCATTACCGTTATGCCATGGATGATCAAATGCTGCGAAGCTTGGTATATCCTCTTCTGCGGCGCAGTATAGCTTTATATTTGCACCTTCTTGAGGAAGGACAGGACGGCCACCTTCATTTACCTCCCACAGTCTCACCGGAATACGGGTCTTTCAAGCAGGTGAAGACAGCTGATTCTCATTATGATTTAGCGCTGCTGCGCTGGGGATGTGAAACCTTAATCCGCATGGCGGATCAGCTTGGTGTTCATGATCCGCTGCACGGTCGCTGGCGTGAAGTCCTAGAGCGATTGGTACCGTTTCCGGTGGATTCATCCGGATATATGATCGGCGAGGGACAGCGTATGGAATTCGGCCACCGCCATTTCAGCCATTTGCTGGCGGCCTTTCCGCTGCATATCGTCGGCGATACCGAAGAGGAGAAGGCGCTGATTCTTCGCTCGCTCCGGCATTGGATCGGCCTTGAAGGAGATTTGCGCGGATTTAGCTTCACCGGAGCCGCGTCCATCGCAGCCAAGTTAGGTTTAGGAGATGAAGCCCTCGCGTATTTGCAAAGTTTAATGCATCTCATAAAGCCCAACACCATGTATAAAGAAGCGGGACCGGTCATCGAAACGCCGCTCGCCGGGGCGGAATCGCTCCATGATATGCTGCTTCAGAGCAGAGGAGAGCGGATATACGTTTTTCCGGCAGTGCCTAAAACGTGGCCGGAGTCGGTATTCCACCAGCTGCGGGCAGAAGGAGGCTTCCTTGTTAGCGCCGTTCGGGAGGAGGGTCGCACGGTTTGGATACATATTTGCAGTCTTGCCGGAGAGCCCTGCCGGATCGTAACGGATATGGTCACATCTCCGGACGACGGCCTGGTTATTGACATCGGGGGAATATCCAAGGAGTGTGTTATCCAGGCAGATGGGGTGATCGATCTAGCTTTGAAGCCTGGTGAGGAAGCCTATATTTACAGGGCCAATTGGAGCGGATCCACCCTATTCCACATCTCGCCTGTTCCTGCTGAGAAGGCCAAATGCAATCTGTTTGGCAGTCGCAAACCGTGGAGATTGTATGGGATTCCGCATTAAACCGTAATCAGTCATACCCCTGCAACCGTATTCGTCTTAAGAGCAGCCTTATCCCTATGAAGGCTGCTCTTGTTATCACAGGAGGCAATAAGGAGGAGGAAAATCACATGTTCAACATCCTTCGTAAATATAACCGCAGCGTCATTGTGGCATGGCTGTTCTCTTATGTCACCGTATTAATGGTGCCGATTCTGATCAGCTTTGTGCTGTATTCATTCTCATACCATCAAGTGAAGAGCGAGACCAATCGGGCAAACGAATTGCTTCTTCAACAGATGGAGATGTCCATCGACAGCAAGCTGAAGAGTTTGGAGCGTTTAAGCCTGGAAATCGCGCTGAACAAGGGAATTTCGGCTTTTTCCAGCGTGGAGTTACCGCTTCGTGATCCTCAGTATTACGATGTGTTCAACATTTCGGAAAGCCTGCGAACCTATAAAAATGCAAACGATTCGATTGAGGATATTTACGTGATGTATTTGAACAGTGATACGGTGATTTCAACGTATGGTCATACAAGCGGCAGGGGGCTCTATCAGAAGCTGAGGCAGAATGACGAAACCTCCTATGAGAAGTGGATGGGATTGTTCGAGCAAAGATATGTAAACGTTTACAAATCTATGGAGTTAAAAGATGGCCTTCAGAGCTTCCCGGGGGTCGTATTTGCTCATTCTCTCGTATTTAATTCACCGGCCCAGCCCCCGGCTGTGGTTCTGTTCTTAATCAAGGATTCGAAACTAATCGAGAGCGTTCCCCGGCAAAAAGATGCCAGCATGTTCATTATAGATGCGGATAGCCGATATATCGCCGCATCACGACAGGATCCGGCCGTACCTGCTCGACTGAGTTATGAGCAGCTTCATGGAGACAGCGGAATGATCTATATGGATTCGGACGCGGGGAAGTTCGCGGTTTCCTATATCACGTCCCAAGTAACCGGATGGAAATATGTATCCGTGCTGCCAGCGGCATTATTCAATGAGAAAATGAAAGATTTACGCCATCTGACATGGATCAGCATCGCCCTGAGCTTGTTTATCGGAGGTATTGTTACGGTATTGTTCTTACGCAGAAACTATATGCCGGTTCAAGTGATGCTGCAAAGTTTATCCAAGCAATTCGGTCTGAGGTTTGACGGAGGAGCCAATGAATATTCGTTCCTGCAGGGGACGATTCAGCAATATTTTCATGAAAAGGAAGATATGCAAACGGCTCTTCACAAACATCGCAACACAATCCGAGCGCATTTATTGCGGCGTCTGTTAAAGGGGTATGCCGATCATGATCAGTCTCTCCATACAACGCTGCCTGCTCACGATATACAGTTACAATCCGACCGATCGGTTGTCCTGCTGATATCGATCGATCATTATGGCAAATTTGAGCAGTTCGGCATTCGCGGACTCCCGGATCAGAAGCAGCAAATGCTTTATTTCATACTAACAAACGTGCTTGAGGATACGGCTGCCGATGAAGCGCTTGTGTTCACGACAGAAATGAACGATGCGCTTGCTTGTGTCGTTAATTTCAAAGCGAGTATGTCAGAGGAGCAGGAGCAAAGCGTATTGAATCGAATACTGGCTCAGGTTCAAGATTTCATGCGAAAGCATATCGAAGCAGAGCTTACGGTGGCTGTCGGCCAGGTTCATTCGAATTTGCACGAGATCGCTCTTTCTTATCAAGAGGCGCAGGCCGCGCTTGAATACCGGATTGTGATGGGGAGCGGACAGTTCATCCCATATACGGACACTCTTATGGACAGGAGCACCCAAACCCGTCAATTTTATTATCCTTTGAGTGTCCAGCAGCAGTTTATTGGCTTGGTGAAGAGCGGGAACTACGACAAAGCGGAAGCCACTTTGGATGAAATATTCCAAGCCAACTTTTCCAAGCAACCGGTTTCGGTTCCACTCGCCAAATGCCTAATGTACAACCTGGCAAGCACGATGCTGAATACGCTTGAGGAAGTGAGAGCGGGCAGCAAGCGAACATATGAAGAAAATTTCATCGATGCGGATCTATTGCTCGAGTGCGATCATGTTCCGGAGATGAAGGAACGGATGAAACAGTTGCTTGCGCAAGTGTGTGAATGGATCCTGGCCGAGAAACGAAATCACCACCGTTATTTAATCGAAGATGTCCGGCAGTATGTCCAAGAGCATCTGTATGACCCGAAATTGAATATTTCAATGATTGGCGACGCGTTTCAAATGACCCCCTCTTACGTATCGAGACTGTACAAGGAATTTACAGGAGAAGCCTTGCTGGATACCATTAACCACCTCCGTCTGTCTAAGGCGAAAGAACTGCTTGTTCTGCAAAAGCTTACCGTCAATGAAATTGCCAGCCGGGTCGGTTATGCGGATGTCAGCACGTTTTTGCGAATCTTTAAAAAATTCGAAGGCGTGACCCCGGGAAAATATCAGAAAGCCGCACTGTAAACCGGATTTTTCATAAAAAACCATCGATTTTTAAGGAATTGCCTGCGATTTTAGATTTTGTCTATGGTAAGGAACACGGGTTTTATTGAACAATGACATCGGATAGGGCAGCATGCAGGCTTTATCCGACACCTAATCTTACAATCGGGGGAATGATGATGGTTCAACGTTTGCTGGTCAAAGACAGCTTGTTGCGAAATGTAAAGTCAGGACTGACCGCCATATTGTTAACAAGTCTGATGCTTGCGGGATGTTCGTCAGGAAGTAAGGATAACACGCCGGACGCTAAGCCGAACGAGGCCGGGAAGGGTACATCTGCTGCAATCGGTTCATCGTATCCGCTAAATACAACCGAATCGATCACGTCATGGGAAATCTTGAACATGAATGCGGTAACCTTCTACTCCAACCTTGCAGATACGCCGTTTGGGAAAGCGCTCGCCGACAAAACAGGTGTTCAGGTGGAGTATATTCATCCGAATGATCAGCAGACGGCTGAACAATTTAATCTGATGATCGCGTCCGATGAGCTTCCGGATGTCATTGAATACGACTGGACCGGACGAAGTGCGGGATCTTATCCGGGCGGACCGGAAAAAGCCATTCAGGACGGCGTCATTCTGGAGCTCAATGACCTGATTGATCAATACGCGCCGAACCTGAAGAAGAAACTCGAAGCGGATCCGACGCTTGACCAAATGGTCAAGACAGACAGCGGCAAATATTATGTATTTCCCATGATTCGCAATCCGTCCGGGCTGGTCTTCCGTGGCCCCATGATCCGTCAGGATTGGTTGGATGAACTTGGTCTCCCAGTTCCAACGACTATAGAGGAGTGGGAGAAGACGTTAATCGCCTTTCGCGACGAGAAGGGTGCCAAAGCACCGCTCAGCGTAACTTACACTGGAGGAAACTTTGAGATCCGCGATGCTTTCATTGGAGCTTACCGCACATCAAACTCCTTCTATGTGGACGATGAAGGAAAGGTGAAGTATGGACCCATAGATCCGCAGTATAAAGATTTTCTGGCCTTATTCCGCAAGTGGTTTGCGGAGGGATTGTTTGACAAGGATTTTGCGCTCACCGATACCAAAGCGTTGGATAACAAGATTCTGACCGGGCAGACGGGAGCAACGGTAAATCTCCTCAGCGGCGGCATGGGAAAATGGATGGATGCCATGAAGGAGCAGGATCCGAAATTCAAGCTCGTGGGTGCTCCATATCCAACGCTCCTTAAAGACGAAGTTCCTTTTATTGGACAACGGGATTTCAAGTACAATCCGGGACCAAGCAAAGCCATCACAACCGCTGCGAAAAATCCGGAACTGATCGTACGCTGGCTTGATTATGCTTACAGCGATGAAGGCGCGATGCTCTTCAACTTCGGCATTGAAGGAGAGAGCTACGTGATGGAGAACGGTGCACCGGTGTATACCGATTTGATTAAAAACAATGAAAAATACAATCTGCAGCAGATGGTATCGCAGTATTCCAAGCCGAATGGTCCCTACGAAGCGGATGAACGTCGGAACTGGAATACGTTCCCTGAACAGGATGAGGCCGTGAAAGTGTGGGCGAAGACGGATGCCGAGAAGCATATACTGCCTGGCTTCCTGACGCCAACCGCTGAAGAAAGCAAGGAGCTTGGCAAAATTCTAACCGAAGTCAGCAACTATAAAGAGGAAATGTTTGTCAAGTTCATTGTCGGCAAGGAGCCGATGGAGAGTTACGACAAGTATGTGGAGCAAATCAAGAAGCTGGGGATCGAGCGCGCGGTTGAAATCTATCAAAGCGCTCTGGATCGATACAACAGCCGATAACGAAATCTTAAGCGAGGGGAATGGAGCGGCTTCATTCCCCCAATAATTTGATACTTCAATAGACAGATACTTCAATAGACAGCACAAGAGGAGTGAGAACGGCATGGCGAAACTTCCGCCTCCGACACGCACGTCAATTCCTTCGAACTCAGCAGGACTGAATCCTCGAAATTGGGGCTTGCTGAAGGACATTAGTAAAAATCGTTTCCTGTACATCATGTTAATTCCGGTACTTCTATACTTCGCGGTATTTCATTATTTCCCTATGTACGGGGCGTCCATCGCCTTTAAGGAGTTCTCACCACGCCTTGGCATCATGGGAAGTCCATGGGCCGGCTGGGAGCACTTCGAATCGTTTTTTAACGGCATTTACTTCTGGCGGGTTGTCAAAAACACGCTGTTAATCAGCTTTTATGAACTGCTCTTTGGCTTCCCTGCGCCCATTATATTGGCACTTCTGCTGAACGAGGTGAGAAAGACAGCATTTAAACGCACGGTTCAAACCATAACGTATATGCCGCATTTTATTTCGCTGGTCGTTGTTTGCGGCATTATTAAGGAATTCACGATGAGTGACGGTTTAATTAACGATATGTTGGCTTTTTTCGGATGGGAACGGGTCTCCCTTCTGCTGGAATCTGAATATTTCCGGACCCTCTTTGTCACCTCCGGAATTTGGCAGAACATCGGTTGGGGGACCATCATCTACCTTGCAGCCCTGGCCGGTATCGACCAGGAACAATACGAGGCCGCGAAGATCGATGGAGCCAATCGGTGGAGGCAGATGTTGAACGTGACTTTGCCTGGGATCATGCCTACGATTATCATCCTGTTCATTCTTGAGATCGGCAGGCTGATGAACGTTGGCAGCGAGAAAATCATCCTGCTCTATAACCCGTCAATCTACGATACCGCTGATGTCATAAGCTCCTATGTGTACCGGGTCGGGCTGCAGGAATTCAATTACAGCTTCAGCTCGGCAGTAGGGCTGTTCAATTCGGCCATCAATTTCACGCTTGTCATCGGCTCAAACTGGCTGAGCCGCAGAATGAACAAAACCAGCTTGTGGTAGGGGGTGAAAGGAATGGAATGGAGAGCTGGGAACAGGTCGGTCGGTGAAAAGCTGTTTGATGTTTTTAATTACGTCTTGTTGACCGTAATTACGTTATGTACGTTATACCCATTGATTTACGTGCTGTTTGCTTCTTTGAGTGATCCTACCCGTTACATGCAGCATTCGGGGATTCTGTGGAAGCCGCTGGATATGACGTTTAATGCTTACCGGCTGGTGTTTGATAATCCGATGATTATTCAAGGCTACCTGAATACGTTCCTTATCGTTTCTGGCGGCTTGGTGCTCAATATCACATTGACGGCGTTCGGGGCGTATGCTCTCTCCCGTAAGGGACTGCGCTACCGAAAGCAGCTGATGCTGTTTATCGTATTCACCATGTTCTTCAGCGGCGGTTTGATTCCGCTATATTTTACAGTGAAAGGTCTGGAGCTCACCAATACGCTGTGGTCCTTAATTATCCCGCAGGCCATATCCGCATTTAATCTGATTATCATGAGAACGGCTTTTGAAGCGGTGCCTGATAGTCTGGAGGAATCGGCCAAGATCGATGGAGCCAATGAATTCGTCATCCTATTCCGGATCATGATGCCGCTGTGCATGCCGGTTATCGCCGTCATGCTGCTGTATTACGGTGTCAGCCACTGGAACTCATGGTTCCAGGCCATGATCTATTTACAGGATCGCTCCCTGTATCCTCTTCAGCTCGTCATGCGAGAGCTGCTACTTCTGAATGATGCAAGCTCCATGGCAAGCGGAGCGAGCGGAGGGGAGGTCGCCATCATCGGCGAAACGCTGAAGCATGCGACCATTATCGTAGCAACGGTGCCGATTCTGCTGGTCTATCCGTTTTTACAGAAGTATTTCGTGAAAGGTGCTCTTATTGGAGCCATTAAAGGATAACGACAGGAGGATATAATGAGTAACTTAAAGATTCAACATGAACTCGACCTGGATATGTGGTGGAACGGTGCGCGGTTGAAGGTGGACCGGATGTTGGCTAGAAAGCCTGAACTTGCTCCGCATGCGGCCAAGGACGGGGAGTACGACGGCCTAACCCTGGACAACTGGATTTCCGGGTTTTGGCCGGGCATGCTGTGGATTTTTTACGATATGACTGGAGAGGCGAAGTACCTGGAAGCGGCTTGGGAGTGGGATATACGGATGGAACGATTGACGCTCGAAGAGAGTCGCTTCCATCATGATGTCGGGTTTCAGTATTTGCCGACAGCCGTATTGAAATACAAGTTAACCGGCGATGAAGACGGCAGAAGGCGAGGGCTTGCGGCGGCTAACTTTCTGGCCGGACGATTTAACTTGGCCGGACAGTACATCAGGGCATGGAACAAGGATCTCCCGGGCTGGGCTATTATCGATTGCCTCATGAACCTGTCCCTCTTGTACTGGGCTGCCGAAGAAGGAGAAGACCCGAGATTCCGCCACGTTGCGAATGCCCATGCGAATATGGCTTTGCAGCATATGATCCGTGCCGATGGATCCACCTGTCATGTTGCTGTGTTTGATCCGGAAAGCGGGGAATTGCTGGAATATAAGGGATGGCAGGGCTATGCCCCGGATTCCTGCTGGTCGAGAGGGAATGCGTGGGCGCTGTACGGGATGGCTAACGCTTACCGTTTCACGATGAATAAGGATTTTTTGTATGCCGCGAAGCGGGTAGCTCATCATTTTATAGCTTCCTTACAGAGTTACGGGGTACCGCCATGGGATTTCCGGGTACCGAATCCCGATACCGAGCCTCGTGACACCTCCGCTGCGGCCATTGCCGCTTCCGGGTTGTTGGAGCTTGCGGCCTTGACAACTCCGGAGGTTGGGGCTGTCTACCGGAAAGCCGCTGAGCGCATCGTCCTGGCTTTGTCGACGGAGTATGCTGCATTCCAGGCTCTTGAGCATGAGGGGATCCTGTTTGGCGGAACCGGCCATAAGCCGGCGGATACCAATATCAATGTGTCGCTTATTTATGGGGATTATTATTACATCGAGGCTCTCGCGAAGCTTCGGGGCTGGACCCATCGCGTATTCTGATTGGTTGTGGGACGTTAATATTCGAGGAGAGGTGAACGGATATGCAAACGTTATTAAACGCATTAAACCAACGGTATCACAGATTGATAAGTATGGGGCTGGCCATGATCCTTTTGATCGGAACTCTGGTGATGTCGCCTTCAGAAGCCCAAGGGGCATCAAGTGATACAGGAGGGAGCAGCATGAACCGAATCGAGAGCACGGTAACGGCAAGCAGCTACCAGCCGGGCACGAATTACGTACCGGAGAATGTATTGGATGGGGTATGGGGTGAGGACGCGGAGAGCCAGCAAAGCCGCTGGTCCGCATCCGGTCAAGGTCAATGGCTGCAGTTTGATCTAGGCACGGAACAAACCGTCACTTATGTGAACATTGCCTTTCTGAATGCTAGAGAGCGTCAGTCCAGCTTTGAGATATTAGCTTCGAATACTGAAGATTTCCAATCCAGCACCGTTGTTTTCGAACGACAGTTCAGCCGGCAGCTGAAACCGGAAGACAGCATCATGCAAACCTATGTATTACAGAGTCCGGCGAAGGCCAGATATTTGCGGTTGATCGGATATGGCAATAACGCCAGCGGAAGCTCAGGAAACTGGAACAGCATCATGGAAGTAGAGCTTTACGCAGGGAAAGTGCCGGGTGAGCCTCCGGAAGAGCCACAACCACCGCTCCCTCCAAACGCTGGCGAAGAGAAGGAGGAAGACGTGAAGCTCCCGGAGATGAAGCGAGTTTCGGTCAGTACGGCGGAACAATTGCAGCAGGCACTGGATCAGGCTGTGGCCGGTACGCTGATTGATCTGAAGGATGGGACCTATGAGCAGAACGGTCCGTTTGTTGTGAAGGATAAACACGGCTCTGCGGTCTATCCGATTCGGATTACCGGGAAGCCCGGCAAGGCAATCATTAGTGGGAATAGTTATATGCACATTGAAAATTCAAGTTATATTGAAGTGAGCGGACTCACGTTCCGGAACGGGATCGGTGATGAGAATGGAAAGCAGACCTTGAATGACCGTGGATTGGCCCATCGGGCGCTTACAGGGGTTCATCCAGGGATTCAGCTGGAAAGCTCCAGCCGAATCTCCATTTTGGGCAACACCTTTGCCTTGGATGAAACAGGTCAGCCCTATCGATTTAAAGCTCAAAACCGATATGTATGGTGCCTGCTCAATGTGGAGAACAGCTGTCGGTACAGTGAAGATCGGTATGACCCGAACGGAGAAATATATGAGGGATTAACGCCATATGAAGATCCGAATCTGATTACGGATAATGGCACGCACAGACATTACATCCGTGTCGAAGGAACGAGCAGCCATAACCGGATCGCTTATAACGATATTGGACCGAAGAAGGGATTTGGCGCAGTCCTGATTTATGATGGGGAAGGGCATAGCGGACAGCATATATCGCAATACGACGTCATCGAGTATAACTATTTTCACGACATTGGTCCCCGGGTAACCAACGGGTTGGAAGCCATCAGGCTCGGGCTTTCCAGTACCTCGCTCTCCTCTGGTTATATTACGGTTCAATACAATTTGTTTGACGGGTTTAACGGTGAAGATGAAGTGATATCGGTGAAGAGCAGTGACAATATCATTCGGTACAACACGATTCGTCATTCATACGGCGGGATTGTGTCACGACATGGAAACCGCAACAGCTTCTACGGCAACCATCTGATTGGCGATGGAGTGACACCGGGGAGCAGCGGGTTCCGGATATATGGCAACGATCACAAAATCTATAACAATTACATGGAAGGTCTTACGGACAAAGTGATTCGTCTTGATGGAGGAACACATGACGGCGGACCGGAAGGCAGTACGAATCCAATCGTTCGTTGGGGTGGAAACCAAGAGCAAACTGCACGGCTTGGCGATCTGCCGGCCGAACAAAGAACGGAACTTTTGCGCGGACATTGGCGGCAGTATAACGTCCAGATATACAATAATACCATCGTGAATGTCGGCAATCAAACGACAACTTTCAATCTGGGCGGCAGAACCTATCAGCCTGTAGGGACTAAGATTTACAACAATCTGATATTTAGCCATGCAGGTACGATGTTTCATGAAACCGATGCGGTGATCCAAGCACCCGATCAGGAACGGGCTGTGTACAAGGGAAATATGCTCTCGGGGAACGCACCGGTTTCTAACAATCCTATTGTGGACAGGGAGATGACCAAACAAGAGCTCCATTTGGTGCGCAGCAGGGACGGTCTCATCCGTTTATCCGTCTATAGCCCAGCCGTGGACGCTGCCCTGACTCCATACGCTGCAGCGGACGACATGGATGGTCAGATCCGCTATATACCTGACGTGGGGGCAGACGAATATGCGCCAGGCAAGCAGCGGTCCAATCCTCCGCTTACCGTCCATGATGTAGGCCCTGAAGCCTGGACGAAGTGAAGGTGAGTCTGCTCGGCGGATGATTACCCACTCCTTAAATTTCGGTATTCTTATGACAAACGGCACCATCATTCTGCCTTCATCCCGATTCTTCGAACTTTGGACGTTACACGGAATTCAAAGGTTACGTTTTTATAGATTTCACTCCATTGTTCCGCGGATTTAACATGGCTATTCCAATAGGATGGTTTTCTGGCACGTACCAATTCGCCGAATCCGAATATATCGGATTCTTTTTTTTGCGTCTTTTGGACTAATCCGATTAATAATTGTTTAACGGAATGCTCGTTCTCGCGTGCAATTTCCTCCAGAATTTTCGAGTGATTGATCGGGATGGTATCCGTGTTTTTTTCTTCGACATTAATCTCCGTAAGCGCCGTGATCGTAAAATGGGGAATACCGTTCTTAATTTCGACCTTGATATCCGACTCCCGGTTCGTAGCATGGATCGTTACTACCTGAGAATCGTCTCCTAAATGAATGATTCCGCGGTATCCTGCGGGACTAATTCCTTTGATGACCAGGTATCCGGCAATTTCAAACGGTTTTGTCACGCCAACCAATTTGGCGCCTTTAAAAAAAGCCATTCCGCTGATTTCCACGTTATCTCCCTTCATAATTTTGATATAAGGCAGAAATCCTTCCTGACCTTTCTTTGAAGAATTGCTCCAGAACGTCCCAATGTAGTTACTCGGAAATTTGCCTTGTTTTACGGCATCGTCCAATGTGGACGCTAGATACAGCGCAGGGACACGCTCCAATTTAGGTGCTGCCTGCATATGATTTTTTGCCTTCCCTTTCGACACCATCAACCAGGCCATACGGCGAACTTCTGCGTTACGGTGAAGATAGTCGTTCAAATTCTGTAATCCTTTTCTGGCAAACTCTTCCGATACGACAATGACGCGCAGATGACCAAAAAACAATTTGCCTGATATTTGCTGCTGTAAATTCATCATGGCGTCGTCGACCGTGTGTCCTACAACATCAAGCACCCACACGGTTTCTTGCTCACTTTGTCCCGAACCGCCGCCTTCACCTGGCCCGAGCGGTATTCTGCCGGGAAGAGCAATTTGCACGGATAGTTGGATTAATTCCTGTTTAGGTGCCGGGTACTTCCCGCGAAGATGAGATATTTCATCCTCGCGTGCCTCAGCATCCTTATCCGCTGTATCGATCGATATCCCCAGAACGACAGCACGCTCTTCAATCTCCATCCGATCCCAGCAGCTTGTTAGGAGTGAGCAGGATAGAAGAAGGACGATCATGAATTTTACGTTTAGGTTAACGCTTATTCTTTTCCTCATTGAAATCCTCCTAAACTTTGTAACATGCTCACTCACACTAGGGCTTTGACAAGTATGACACTTAGAAACAATACCGTTCCGATCACAATATGGATCCAGCCCAGTATGCGAGATACCTGTTTTTCCTTGGCCATGTTCGATTGTTCATACTTATATTTATCGATGAACAGATTGAACATACCGGATAACACCCAGACCAGGATGGCGACATCCAAATAACCGCTGTAAAGATTTCCGATCATTTGGGCGCACCTCTTTTTTTACGCAGCATGGCGATGATAAGCAGCACTCCAGGATATACGATCGTTATCAGCAGCCCGAATTTGGAGATCAAGCCGTTCACTTCGTTCAATTGAATCAAGCTTTGGGGCAGCATGGCCAGAACGAACAGAATGGGGAGGATGAAAAAGGACAGCATCCCATGATCCGCTAATCGGAATAACTTGCTTATCGAGTAAATCGTAAAGTAGTAGCAAGAGAACAAGGATGTAAAGACAGCCGTTACCCAGACGGCTAGAAAGACCGCATCCAAGCGTTCCAGTATATTGGCAGGTAATGAAGTTGCTTTTGCCAGCTCCAGCGTCGGCCACAGCAGCTTCTTTGTCTCTTCTGCTCCAAACACGCTAACCGTTGCCGTGACGATTAATATATACAGCACCCCGGTAATCAGCATCGCCCATATGCTGGACCGCATCGCTCTTTCCGGTTTGCACATGGCAGGGATGACCATCATCATAATAAAGTATCCCTGGAACATGGTGGACAACGTAATAATGCCTGCTGGTATTCCTCGAATTTCATTCCCCAACACAGGCAGAACATTGACGATGTCCGCGTTTTTTAACGACAGGGCGACGATCAACAGAGCAGGAATTAGGATAAAGGGGCTGTAAAATAAGTGAACGTAAGCAAAGGTCATGATATTTCGGCGTGAAGAAAAAGCAGCCAGGAGCAGCATGACCAGTACAGTCACCTCGAGTGGCGTATTTTTCAAAACGGCTGTGACAACAACCTCTCCAAATTCCCTTGCAACAAGAGAGCTTAAGACAGCAAAGAAAGCAATCGATATGAGGCTTCCGATTCTCCCGAGCCATTTGCCAATGATGACCTCGCTATACTCGATGTAAGAGTCATTCGGGAAACGCATGCCAAGCCGGGTCATGAAAAATAGTCCGACAAACGCTAGCAGCATTCCCAAAAAAGTGACTAACGGAGCTCCTGCATCCGCGGCCTTCACCGCAGCCAAGGGAAGTGCAAGAACGCCTACGCCAACGATGGTGCTGATCGTAACGGCAGAAGCCTGCAAGACAGTGATTTGGCGCTGTTCATTCATGGTTAACGCCCTTTCTCGTCGTTAGGATGGACGGGATCCATAATATGGGACGAAGAATGATCCACCTGTTCCTTCATTTGATCACCCAGCCTTGTCCTGCTAATCGGATGAAGGAAGGAAGGCCGGTTCTTCATCTTCCACAACGGCCCACGGGTCAGGAGATCCCGCATGCCTTGAAAGTTGCCAGGCACAAATGGGCTTAAGTACGGGATCCCGAACGATTTAAGTGACAATAAATGATTGGTGATCAAAATGATTCCGACCATGACGCCATATAGACCGAAGATACCGGCTAAAATGATCAGCGGAAACCGAAGCAGGCGAAGAGCCAGAGCCGCATTGTAGGCCGGCGTTGCAAAAGAGCCGATAGTCGTTAAAGCGATAATAACGACGGTGATCGGGCTTGCGAATCCGGCCGCTACAGCGGCTTGCCCGATGACAAGCACGCCGACAATGGATAATGCCCCGCCAACCTGTTGCGGCAAGCGTATGGTTGCTTCCCTTAAAACCTCCATTGAGATTTCAATGACAAGCACTTCGATCACGGCTGGAAAGGGTACGCCCGCACGCCCGCCGGCAACGGCGACCGCAAACTCTGTGGGAATCAGCTCAGGATTAAACGAAATAATCGCCACATACAGCGAGGGAAAAACCAATGAAAACACTAGAGCAACCAGACGGGACATTCGGATCGCACTCATTAGGACGAAGCGTTCGGTATAATCTTCAACGGTCTGATAGAACTGGCTAAACACCGTAGGCGCGATTAAGGCCAGAGGGGAGCCGTCCACTAAAACGGCAACTCTTCCTTCCAGCAGATTCGCCACGACTTTGTCGGGCCGTTCGGTATACTGGATTTGCGGAAACGGAGACCAATGGTTATCTTCGATGAATTGTTCCAAATAACCTGAATCCAGAACGGCGTCGATTTCAATGGCATCCAGCCGCTTTTGAACTTCTTTTATGATTCCGGGATTGGTTATGCCGTCCATGTAACATATGGCAACTTTGGATTTGGTCTTCGTTCCGATCTCCATGGATTTCACTCGAAAATCCGGTGTTTGCAGCCGATAGCGGAGTAGAGAAATATTCGTTCCCAGGGACTCTATAAATCCCTCTCTGGCCCCGCGGATGACCTGCTCCGTCGCCGGCTGCTCAATAGCGCGCTGCGTGATCTGCCGTGTGTCAATGATAATCGCCTCGTCCAGCCCTTCAATGGCTACGACGGTTTGCCCCCTTAGCAGGTTGTCGGTAATAACGGAAATTTTCCTTTCCGAATAACCCTCGCTATGATAAAGCGTATCTTTCATTATGGTTTTCATTAACGCATCATGCGGGAGGTTATGAACATCGATATGGCGCGGCCCATATTTGAGAGGCTTCAATATCGTGTTATTGATAACGGCATGATCCGTCATATCGGAGAAATATAACAATACAGCCGGATGCTGCCCGAACACTTGGAATCCATATACCATAAAATCGTCACTATCACCCAAGACTTGCTTGATTTCGGATATCGTTTCTTCAAGGCTCACCGATATGTCCATATCCTCTGAGTTCTTCCCATTCGGATTGGCAGAAATATGATCGCTATTGTTGGGTTGGTTCGAACCCGCCCATGTGGAAAATGACATTGTACCAACACCTCTCCTGATTCAACGGGGGTCACAGCATTTGGATATTTTGCTTAAGTATTTCCTCTGATTGTTATTTTTATCAATAGAAGCAATCTAAAATGTATTGTATTTAATATAGGAATGCGATATATTGCATATAACAAACATGAATAGTAAGGATGATAAGCGATGCCAGTACCTAAGAATTTTGTCTCTCCCGCACGGATGACCGCAAAGGAAAGAGCATTCTCCCAAATTCAACGGTGGATTATCGATGGCACGTTGCAGCCCGGCGAGAAATTGCTCGATGCTGAATTGGCAGAGTCTCTAGGCGTAAGCCGGACACCGATCCGGGAAGCTTTTCAACTGCTTGAAGTGCAAGGACTCGTGTCCACACACCCTGGGAAAGAAACAAAAGTTACGGCCATTGAGAGGGAAGATATCTTTAAGATGTATTCGACCATGGCTGCTCTTCAAGCATTAGCTGCCGAAGTGTCCGCTACCCTTATTGTTCCGGAGCAGATTCAGCAATTGCGGGCGATGAATGCGGATTTTGAAAATGCCATGAAGAGCGGGCAAGCTTATCAAGCCATGGAGATGGATGAACAGTTTCATAACTTCATCGTGGAGCTCTCAGATAATCCTTATGTCGCTACATATAGTGCTTCTCTACAGATGCATATCCGGCGGTTTAAGTACGTGTTCTTAAAACAGCCGATTGCGGCTGCACAGGCTTCTGTCGATGAGCATGCATCGATTATTAGCGCTTTCGAGCAGAAAGACAGTGATCGGGCACAGGCCATGATGAAACAAAATTTCATGCGTCCGATGCAGGAACTCCATGAGTTACTTTAAATAGAGGGGAGAGGGAAGAATGTCAGACAAAAAAGATTTACGCATTCGCAGTAAGGTAATCAGCGAGGGTGTCAATCGGGTACCGAATAGAGCGATGCTGCGGGCTGTTGGTTTTACGGATGAGGATTTCAAGAAACCGATGATTGGCGTAGCCAGCACTTGGAGCGAGGTGACTCCGTGCAATATGCATATAGACAAGTTAGCCTTAGAGGCCAAGCAAGGGGTCCGCAACCATGGCGGCGCTCCGCTTATTTTCAACACGATCACGGTTTCGGATGGCATTTCAATGGGACATGGCGGCATGCTGTTCTCCCTGCCCAGCCGTGAAGCCATCGCGGATTCGATTGAGATTGTAACGGGGGCCGAACGTTTCGATGGTCTTGTGGCGATCGGCGGTTGCGACAAGAATACGCCCGCCTGCCTGATGGCGATCGGACGGATGAATCTTCCTGCGGTTTACGTTTACGGCGGCACGATACAACCCGGGAAGCTCGAAGGTAAGAACGTGGATATCGTCACGGCTTTCGAAGCGGTCGGGCAATATCATGACGGAAAAATGACGGACGATCAGCTCCATAAGGTGGAATGCAGCGTCTGCCCGGGACCGGGCTCTTGCGGGGGCATGTATACAGCCAATACGATGGCCGCGGCGGCAGAAGCCATGGGGATGAGCCTGCCCGGTTCCTCCTCCACGCCGGCTATTTCACCTGACAAAGCAGCGGAATGCGCTGCGGCTGGAAGGCAGGTCATATCGCTGTTGGAGCAAGAAATCTATCCCAGAGACATTATGACGAAAAAGGCATTTGAGAATGCGATAACGGTCGTCATGGCTTTGGGCGGTTCAACCAACGCGTTCCTGCACTTGCTTGCCATTGCTCATTCGGTAGGCGTTGATTTGACGTTAGACGATTTCGAGCGAATCCGTTTGCGCGTTCCCCACCTTGCAGATCTGAAGCCGAGCGGTCGACATGCCATGCAGGACTTAAACGAAGTCGGCGGCATACCGGGCGTCATGAAATTATTGCTGGCCCAAGGACTTCTGCATGGCGATTGTCTGACGGTCACAGGCAAATCATTGGCAGAGAATCTGGCGGAAGCAGCGCCGTTACAGGGAAGCCAGGAAATCATACGCCCCATCGATAAGCCGCTGAAGCCGAATGGGCCATTGGTTGTATTAAGAGGCAACCTCGCACCTGAAGGTGCGGTTGCCAAAATGTCGGGCATGAAGAAGCTCCGATTTGTCGGACCGGCCAAGGTGTATGACAGCGAGGAAGAGGCAACCGAAGCGATCCTGAGAGATGAAATACGCAAGGGCGACGTGTTAGTCATTCGTTATTGCGGTCCAAAGGGCGGACCGGGGATGCCGGAGATGCTGTCGGTCACGGCCCTCATTGTAGGAAAGGGTCTCGGCGGGGAGGTTGCGCTGATAACGGACGGCAGGTTCTCTGGCGGTTCGCATGGGTTCGTAGTCGGTCACGTATCGCCTGAAGCACAGGTAGGTGGGCCGATCGCACTGTTGAGGAATGGAGACATGATCACCATCGACAGTGAAACGCAAGAAATGACGTTCGACGTATCGGATTCCGAATTGGCTGCAAGGGCACAAGCATGGCACCAGCCTCCCCTCAAAGTATCCACGGGCGTATTATACAAGTATGCAAAATTAGTGTCCTCAGCATCTAGAGGTGCGGTTACTGACTCTGCAGAATAAGGGAATGCACGGCCTGATATATGGCTGTAGCTTAACAAGCTCTTGCGATTTCGCAGGAGCTTGTGTCATTGGGCCCTCCCCGACGATTTCTTATCGGATTCCCGTAGTCCTTCCGATACTATCGTTCACATAGTGTTACATTTCAGTATGACTGCAATCACATATGCGGGGATGGGAGTTTCTTATACTTGAGTTGTAAGAGTGAAAAAGTTCACAAACACGTATTTAGTCTAGGGAGGTTTGAATATGAGTTCATTCACGCTTCAGAGCCAAGTATCCGATATTGTAACATCCATCCCGCAAACCGCGGATTTATTTCGATCCCTCCGCATCGATTTCTGTTGCGGTGGCCAGGTGCCTTTGGAAGAGGCGGCCAAGCAGCGTTCTTTGGATCCAGCCGCCGTTCTGGAGGAAGTTCGGTCCGTGGAGAGCAAGTTTGCCAATTACCAGGAAAGCCGTCCTGCTTCACTGAAGGAATCCGAACTGATTGTTCACATCCAACAAAAACATCATGCCTTCCTGCGTGATGAATTACCGGCGTTAACGCCATATGTCACGAAATTGGCCCGTGTGCATGGAGAGCATCACCCTGAGCTTCTTCGGGTGCAGGAGCTCTTCTCGGAATTGAAAAAGGAGCTGTTGGAGCATACGAAGGACGAGGACGAGCTTGTATTCCCGCTCATTTTGAAGTTTGTAGCAGATCCCAGCCACCAAGCGGCAGCAGAGCTTAAGCCGCATGTATCCGAACTGGAACATGAACATGCTCATGCCGGCAGCTTGCTGCAGGAGCTGAGAGACGTAACATCCGATTTCGAGCTTCCGGCTGATGCCTGTGGTACGTATCGGCTGGTCTTTCAACGGTTAGCCATGCTGGAAAAGGACACCTTCGAGCATATCCATCTGGAAAACAACATATTGTTTGAGCGGTTGCGCCAAGCGGTATAGCTTTGATTAATACCCCTTCTTCACTAGGTGAGGAAGGGGTATTTCATTGCCATGCTCTGAGAGGAAGAAGAGGTCAAAGAAAATTCACTTAACAATTACCTGTATTTAGTCGATAATTATATAGATCAGTTGGAATTATTCGACACAGGAGGGTTCATATGGATTATTCGAAATTAGGAAAGCAATTCATAGGCGGGCAATGGCGAGACGGCAAGAGCGGTAAAACGCTGCCGGACATTAATCCATATAATGATGAGGTCATTACCGCATTTCAAATCGCGAGCGTTACAGACATCGATGATGCATATCAAGCTGCCTATCAAGCTAAGCTGGAATGGGACAAGGTTAATCCTTACCATAAACGCGATATCCTTGAAAATGCTGTTAAATATATTGAATCGCATGAGGAAGAGATTTCGTCCATTATTGTTCAGGAGCTGGGCGGAACGCGTCTGAAGGCGGCATTCGAGATCGGTCTTGTGAAAAATATGATTAAGGAAGCGGCTACGTTCCCCCTTAGAATGGAGGGAAAGATTTTACCTTCCACAGAGGATGGCAAGGAGAACCGCCTGTATCGGATTCCGGCTGGCGTGGTTGGGGTTATCAGTCCGTTTAACTTCCCTTTCTTCTTGTCCATGAAGTCCGTCGCCCCTGCACTGGGTGCCGGCAACGGCGTCGTGCTGAAGCCGCATGAGGATTCGCCGATTACGGGCGGAACCCTGATCGGCAAGATTTTCGAAGAAGCGGGTATACCGAAGGGCCTGTTGAATGTTGTGGTAACAGATATCAAGGAGATTGGCGATGCATTCGTCGAGCATCCGATTCCGAGAATCATTTCGTTCACGGGTTCTACCAAGGTCGGAAGCCATATTGGCCAGCTGGCCGTCAAGCACTTTAAAAAGCCGCTGCTGGAGCTCGGCGGGAACAGCGCGTTCATTATCCTGGAAGATGCTGATATCGATTACGCGGTACAAGCGGCAACGTTCAGCAGATTCACGCATCAAGGCCAGATCTGTATGTCGGCCAATCGGATTCTTGTACAGAAATCGATCTATCAGGAGTTTTTAGATCAATACAAAGCGAAGGTTTCTACCTTGACAACAGGTGATCCGAGCGATCCGCAGACCATTATCGGGCCCGTCATCAACCATCGGCAGGCAGAAACACTGGAGAAGCTGATTGAGAAGGGCATAGAGCAAGGTGCAGTTGCACTGGTGCGAGGTAATATCACCGGCAGAATGGTGGAGCCTACCGTCCTCGTCAATGTGAAACCGGATATGGAGGTAGCACAAGAGGAATTGTTCGGCCCGGTTGTTTGTATCATTCCGTTCGAAACGGAAGAGGAAGGAATCGCAATCGCCAACGACACGCGTTTTGGGCTCAGCGGGGCTATTCACACCTCCAATCTTGAACGTGGGGTTGAAATGGCGAAGAAGGTCCATACAGGCATGATCCATGTAAATGATGTCACGATTAACGACGAGCCGATTGTAGCATTTGGCGGAGAGAAGCAGTCGGGGTTGGGTCGTCTGAATGGGCAATGGAGCCTGGATGAATTTACGACCATGAAATGGATATCGGTTCATTACGGACAAAGGAAATTCCCGTATTAAGGGTTGGGGGAGATAGGCATGAATAATGTGACTGAAGAGCAAACACAGCATGAGCTGATCCGTGCTTTTGTAAAGGTAGCTCCATTGCTGAAAAGTCTAACGAATGATGACATCACGATCGGCATTTATGATACGGAGAAGCTTATCATCAACATTCCGGGAAGAACCTTCTCGCTGAATGTCAAGCCTGGGGACCCGCTAGTGGAGGGGGATATCGTAACCGATGCCATCCGCAATAATAAAGCTTTATCGGCTGTCGTTCCGAAAGAGCTGTTTGGATTTCCGCTAGCTGCACGCGCGATTCCGCTGCATGACGAGCAGGGCAGGGTTATCGGCGGTGTCGGCATGGGGACAAGTCTTGAAAAAGCGAATGTGCTGTTTGAGATGGCCGAGAGTTTTTCCGCAATTGTCGAACAGACCACCGCGTCCATTGAAGACATCAGCCAATCGATTGCTCACCTGACTGAACGTGTAACCGACGTAACGAACCAAATGACGGACGTCAGCTCCAGCGCGCAGCAGATTGGGAAGATCTCCAGCGTTGTTAAGGAGATTTCGGATCAGAGCAGCATGCTAGGTCTGAATGCTTCGATCGAAGCGGCAAGAGCGGGGGAAGTCGGAAGGGGCTTCTCGGTTGTTGCCGATGAGATTCGGAAGTTAGCGACAAGCTCCAAAGAGAACGTGGATCAGATTAATGGCATTACGAAGAACATTCAGGAATTTTTGCAGCGGTTAAATCATGCTTTTTCCGATATCCATACCCTAACCGATACCCAGTCAAGGACGATCCAGGAATTCTCGGCAACGATCCATGAAATTAGTATCAAAGCAGAGGAGCTAGCGCAGGTTGCTGAAGAAAGCCTGTATGCCAAAGAAAACAAGTAATAGAAAATCAGAATCTCCTCTTATACTTTAACTTTATATACAGGCGCCAATAAAGCAGAAAAGCAGAAATACATCGATGATGTATTTCTGCTTTTTGTTAGGTATGCTGTAGCAATACATGTCACAACACGGTTACCCGTATTATACGCGTCATAATCCCTGACCCGCTTTAGTGTGTCCTGAAAATGGGTTGAATGTAACCCAGCTGAATTCCTTTCGAAACGGCTTCCAGCGAGGAGGAGACTTCCAGCTTTTCGAATGTATGCTGCAAATGATTGGAGACCGTACGCTCACTGATATGGAGTATGCCAGCGATGTCCTTGCGTTTATAACCGTCGCATATCAGCTGAAGAATCTGTTTCTCGCTGTCCGTCAGCGTCTCGATATATTCGATGGAAGCGGGGAAATGAAGCAGCCCGTTCTGGATATCCAGCAGGGCATGAACAACCTCATCGGGGTCCATGTGTTTATTCAGAAAACCTTTGGCCCCTATTTTTTGCGCCTCATACCGGTACACCGGCAGATCGTAGCCGGTCAGCATGACGATGTTGGCTTCCGGAACTTCATGCAGAATTTTTTTGGCAAGCAGAATTCCGTCCTCACTGCCAGAGGAGTTTAAATGGATGTCCATTAATATAATGTCCGGCCGCTCCCTCTTGATGACGGGAACCGCTTGGGCAACGTCCGACACGGATTGAAATCGCTCGATTTCGGGAGTGCCTTCTAAAGCGATTTCCAGGCTTTTGGCGAACAGGGCATGATCATCGATCAAAATAATGTGCATAAGATCCTTCTCCTTTCATGGGAAAGCATACCTTAACAGACAGGCCTCCTCCAGGTGCCGATTCCAGGGTGACTGAACCGTCGATCAGAGCGAGCTGTTCCCGAATCGACTGCAGACCTTTCGGCGTTCCCGTCCTGTTAGGATCAGATGGCTTTAAGCCTATGCCGTTATCTTGTACCATTAACTCCACATAGCCCGTATCCAGAGAGAGCCTGATGTCGAGAGCGGTTCCTTTCGAGTGTTTTAAGGCATTGGTGGTAAGCTCTTTAAGCACTCGATACACGATATAGTTGTAAGGCTCAACCAAGAAAAAAGTATCGTCGCAATCAAATGAAATGTTAAATCTTCTCGTTGGATACGTCTGTTGAACCATGCTCAAAAGATTTCTCAGATTTTCCTTAAAAGTCAAAGTATTGAGCAGGGTGGGATGGTATTCCTGCATCTGGTGCCGGATCGACAGGTTCAGACGGTCCAGCGCTTCCATGATCAAGCTGCGGACATCCGGCCGGTCCGATTTGTTCATCATATTCCGAACAGACAGCAAGTCCTGAAGGATGTCGTCATGCAGATAATGCGAAAAATCTCTTTTGATCGATTCCTCCCGCTCGATTTGATGCAGAGACCTTGCATAATAGCTGTCCATACTCCCCAACGAATTTTCCCTGGCCCCGTCTGACCGTTTCTTAGCGTGAAGATACAACAATAGAGCATATACTTGTATGCATACGAGCAGGCCGTGAGCGATGACAAAATATTCGCTTGGCTGAAGCCGCAGCAGCAGGGCAATCGAGCTAAACCAACCCACCGTCCCGAACAAAAGGGCCAGCGCCGTTTTCCCTCGAAACAGCATGACAGGCAGGTCCCCGGCATATGTAAATGCAATTCGGTGGATGCTGAACAAGGGCAGGATAAGAAACGGGTAGACTCCAAGTCCCTCGACATATTCCGGTTGTGTTCCAAAGCACAGCACATAGCCGACAAATATCGCAGCTGCCGCCAAGGCCGAAGCGCCAAACTGCTTCCATTCGCTGCGGAGTACAAACAGGATTCGCTTTCGATGCACATAACACAGGAAGACGCCTGCTCCAAAGCTAAGCAATAGCTGAACCAAAAAAAGTAAATGAAACCATGAATCCTGTACCATGCCTGCCAGCAGCGTTATAACGCATGTCGCTTTTAATAAGAGGTCCGTCTGCTTTTGGTACATGTAAGCCGAATCTTGAAAGAAAAAAGCGAATACAAACCGGTAGGAGACATATAAAAGTACCGAACCCGAGAAAGAGAGCAGTTTGGTTAACTGCTCCTCTCCCGAATCGATGCTCCACAATGTGTACCAGCCCGATAAGATTAACAACCATGTAAACCGGGTCAATACACCGCTATTTTTCAAATTTATGTTGCTGATGTATATGGCGTCCGCGGCGATTAAAGTCATTAGGACCAGCAGGATGACGTCTGCAACGGCGGTAACACTTCGAAGTCCGGACAAATGCCCGTAAGCGAGGTATAAGATAATCAGCAGCTCATTCACGATGAGTATCATTTGTCTGTACAGGTAGCTGTTTTTTATCTGGCTCGCCTCCTTCAACGATAACCTTACAGCGAATTGAATTAACGGGGAAACGCGGCCCGGTAACAAGCTCTCTTGGTAATGAAATAATAAAGGCAGAATATAACTCCGGCAATGGCCAAGGCCATTGCGACCGGTACGATAATTTGATGGCTTTGGCCAAGGACATCGTCGATGAGCAGCGATTTATAGCAGACCAACCCGCAAATGCTATGGACAAAACCGATCCCGAACGGGATGGCATACATGACTTGAATCTGCCTCCGTATCATTTTCTGGATCTTCCTCTTACTGTAACCCATTTTGCTGAGAATTTCATAATCCTTCTGCTCATAAGTAACAGCAGAGATGTTATGAAAATACAGGATGCTGCCAGCCGCAATGAAAAAGAGCACCGTCAGAAAACCGAGCAATAAAAAGGTGGAGCTGTTAGCGTACATGATTTCATAAGTTCGGGCATAGGCGCTGGCGAAATAAGGATTGTCCTTCAATATGGGCTGCAGTGCCTCATAAGCCGTCTTGCTTTGCCTTAAGTCCGGACCATCTATGCTCATGACAGAAGACTCGGGGAGTTTGAGATCTGCTAACCGATGATACAATTCATCGGAGATGACCAGGGTGCCTACGCTGATGTTAAAACCGACCGGGTTGGCCAGCGTTGTGTCCCGGATCGTGACATCAAGCGACTGGTTGTCCGGAAGGGAGAGCCGATAGGTTTGGCCGACATCCTTCTTTTCCGGATCGGAACGATATTTTACCAAAATGCCATTGTTGTTTTCCAGCTGCTTGAGGCCTATTTTCTTGCCTTGCTGAGCCAGCAGGCGGTTATAGTCGGACAAAGCAATCAATTCAAATCCCGGCTCTTTGCCCAGAGCGTATTCGGTGGGCACATTGTCCGATTGGGATCGGACTTTTATAAGAGTTGTTTGAAGGACTTTATACTGTTCGGAGCCTATTGCCTCATGTAATGCTTGAATAGCCTGGTCAGCCTGTTCCGGCTTCTCAACCGGGAATTCTATTGCGGAAGGAATGATTCGGGTTACGGCTGCCACGGGATAATACATGGTCAATGCCGTAGAACCGAATACCCCCAAAGTGCCGGCAATGAGCAAAGAGAGCATTATTAAGGTTTTGGCGTTGGTCCGGATACGGTATATAAATTTGGGTATCGTGACAATAGCAATTTCTTTGTACAGCAGTTTTTTTCGTTGTTCCAGCTTGCGCATGAGATACGGCACAAAAGAGTAAATAAACAATGAAGTTCCAGCAGTAATCAGCATCACCATGAGTAGCCCCATAGGACTCACGCCAATAGATTTCCATAGCGATTCTTTTCCCCGTACCGCATCAATGGCCACCCAATCGCCTGCAATGATGAGCAAGAGACCCAATACGGCTGCCGCAAGACGGATCTTGATCGGTTTTTCAACCGCTTGTTCAAGCCGGACAAGACTCAGCAGCGACGTTTTACGAAGTAGTCTCCAATTCGAAAAGCTGAGCGCGAGGACAACCGCAAAAACAAATACGAGACTGTAAAGCACGGCCTTTCCTTTGAATAACGGAATGATGGCGGAGTTGATCCTCAAATCGAGCAGCATTGAGATGCCGCCTACGATTCCTTTGTGGGCAAAACCACCCAATAGAATACCGATGAGAAGTGCTCCTAGGCTGATAAGGATGTTCTCGAAGGTCAGTAATTTCAGCATTGCGGACTTTCGATATCCCAGCAGTGCATAAATGCCCAGCTCTTTCATTCTGCGTTTCATAAAGAATGTATTGGAATAGGACATATAGAATAATACAAAAGCCATTAAAAAGACGGAGATGGTCCGAGTCATTGTTTCTACGCGGCCGTCTTCCGAAATTTTATCCATCATGATGTCATTCATCGAGAACGACACGAAGGTGAAAAATACCGTCAAAATAAAAGCGACCGAGAACAGGTATAGAGAGTAGAACGACAGATTCTTCCTTACATTTTTAAAAGCTATGGTTGTTAATTTCATCATTGCACCTCTTCAGCGGGATTCGTCCAACAGCGCGATCTGCTCCAGAATGGTCTCATAAAAGCTGCGCCGGTCTCGATCCATGCAGTTAAGCTCATTGAATATCCGTCCGTCTTTAAATATCAAGATTCGCTTAGCGAAGCTTGCCGCGTAAGCATCGTGAGTAACCATCATAATCGTTGTGCCCAATTCCTCGTTAGCTTCGCTTAAGGTACGCAGCAGTTCGGTTGCCGAACTGGAATCCAGCGCTCCAGTCGGTTCGTCCGCGAATAAGATCGCCGGTTTCTTGACGATGGCTCTTGCTGCCGCAACTCTCTGTCTCTGTCCGCCGGATAGTTCACTCGGATATTTCCCTAGCTGCTGGGTTATGCCGAAGCGCTCGGCCAAAGCTCGTATGGAGCGATCGATTTCAGAAGGGGGGAGCCCTTTCAAAGCAAGTGGAACAGCAATGTTTTCCATTACCGTTAGACTGTCCAGCAAGAAGTATTCCTGAAATATAAACCCTAGATGCTCATTTCGGAAATCGGCAGAACGAGTATCGTCCAGGTCGCTAATATCCATATCGTTAATGGTGATTTGTCCTCCGGTTGGCGTGTCGATGGTGGACAATACATTAAGCAGCGTAGTTTTTCCTGAGCCGGAAGCCCCCATGATACCGATGAACTCCCCCTCATGAACTTCAAAAGAAATCCCGTTCAAGGCAGGTCTCTGCGCGGGATTATAGAGTTTGGTCACGCCTTTCGCTTGTAACAGGCTGCGCATAACAATCTTCCTTTCTGTATGTTTGTTCAAATACACGATATCTTCTTTTTGACCAAAGGACATGAGCAATTAACGCAATCCTATGATGATCCGTTCATTATCTAATGTTGATATGCTTTTTAAGCCAATCGATAGGGTATTTTCGCTTCGTTGTTTGGGATATCATCAGACAAGGGGGAGTTTTGAAAGTAATAACATGCAACGAAAACCGAGCTCCGTATAGCTCCCAGGAAGCTATTTGAAGAAAGGTGCAGTGAAGAGGATGACAAAGACGAGCAAAACCGTATTGTTTCAAGGAGACTCCATAACGGACGGGAATTGGGGGCGCGACAACGACCTTAATCATATCCATGGACATGGCTATGTGTATCTGATTGCCGCAGAGCTGGGATTTGAACTAGCGGAAAACCAGCCAAAGTTCATAAATCGAGGGATCAGCGGCAATCGTGTCTCGGATTTGTACGCGCGTTGGAATGAAGATGCGATTAGTCTGCAACCTGACCTGATCAGTATGCTGGTTGGAGTTAACGACGCAGGTCGGATCATCGAAGGCTCGCCAAGCGGTGCTACCGACAGGTTCGAGAAAGCCTATCGGAACATACTGGAGGAAACGAAAGAAGTGCTACCACACACGGGGTTGGTTTTATGTGAGCCATTCGTGCTGGAAACGGGCGCAACTGTGCAAAATTGGGACAAATGGCGTCAACGGTTGAATGAATATAGCCAAATTGTCCAGCAATTGGCTCAAGAGTATGAAACGCTGTTTGTCCCTCTGCAAGAAGCGTTTGATCATGCAGCAAAAAGAGCAGGAGCCGAGTATTGGATATGGGACGGCATTCATCCCACGACAGCCGGGCATCGATTGATCTCACGTGAATGGCTGAGAGTCGTTCAGAATAGTCCATTGGCTATTCGTTGATACAGGTACATAATAAGGATCTTTGTCGTGAGTCCACAGATAACCCAGTCAGTTTTGTTCTCAGATGCAACTCTTTCGCCGTGAGGTTGGGGGAGTTTTTTCTTGCACTGAAGTGGCCTCAACAATGGGTTGGTAGACTATCTATAAATATATTTATGGAAACACCGTAATAATCTAATTTGTCTTATTGAAGAACGGATTGTAGAATAATCTCTGTAAACAGCCAACAAAATAAGGGAGGAAGAAAAATGGAGAAAAGCATACTGATTGTAGTTACCAATCATTCAGATATACAAGACGGAAGAAAAACGGGCATCTGGTTATCAGAGTTCGCTGAAGCTTATATTGAGTTTGTTAAAAATGGCTATCAGGTTGCAGTGGCAAGTCCTCTCGGCGGACAAAGTCCAATCGATCCGAACAGCGTGAATGAGGATACTTCGAAGGATATATGGGAAGCAGCAGTACACCTTGAAAACACGGTTCGCATCCGTGATGTTTTTGCAAATGATTTCGATGCTGTTTTCCTGCCGGGTGGTCATGGAACGATGTATGACCTGCCGGATGAACAAATGCTTCATCAATTAGTCCGTGACTTTTATGAAGCTGGAAAAATAGTCGCTGCAGTGTGTCATGGTCCTGCGGGATTGACAGGAGTCACATTATCGGATGGACAGCCCCTAGTTGCTGGGAAACGGGTGAATGCTTTCACAGATAGGGAAGAGGCGGAAACCGGACTAAGCGAAATTCTTCCTTTTCTACTTGAAAGTAAACTTCGGGAACTGGGAGCCGTTTTTGTGGCTGCGCCAAACTGGACTAAACATCATGAAGTTGACGGGAATTTGATTACAGGCCAGAATCCTCAGTCTACCCTGGCAGTGACCAAAGCTGTTATTGATAAACTCGGCTAAGAAGCATGGAGGCTGCTGCTTGTATAAAGTAGTGGCCTTCATGCTTTTCTTTTGTATAAAATGAGTAGGAAATCATTCATTACAGAAAACAAGCCGGTATCGAAAAGCACAGCATGGACCGTCATTGCGCTGATATTAGGGGCATTCACGATTGTATCTATATGCAAAGGGGTAAGAATAATGGTGGATTTTGAATGGTACCGAAGTTTTATCAGTATCTATAAACATAGATCCGTATCGGAAGCCGCCAAAACTCGGTTAATGACTCAACCCGCAATGAGCCAGCATCTTGCCGCATTGGAAGCCGAGCTGGGCGAAACATTGTTTACGAGAACCTCAAGAAAGATGGTTCCGACCGAGAAAGGAAAAGAACTTTATACTCAAGTGGTTCCGCTGATCGAAGCCTTGGAAGAAGCAACGCAAACATTCAAGATGAACACTTCTGCAACAGCTCCCGTCGTCCGAATTGGGACAGCCCACGAATACTTTCGGGAGAATCTTGCTCCCCGTTTGGGAAAGTTGCCGTTTCGAATGATTGCTCATTTTGGCGTTGCCTCACATATTTTGGAGTTATTATTGGAAGAAAAGGTCGACATAATCATAACGTCCCAAAAAATATCTGCCCCCGGCATTGAATATATCCATTATGTTCAAGAAGAGTTTGTGCTGGTTGCACCTTATACCTTTAAAGAAATCGACTTCGAAGATCCCGACCAGTTCGAAGCCTGGCTGTGCGCGCAAGATTGGATCAGCTATGGCAGTGATTTACCGATCATACGCAGATTATGGAGGGAACACTTCAAGAAAAGGCCGCATATGCAAATCATGCACGTTCTGCCGGACCTGCATTCCATATTAGCCGCCATAGAACACGGTTCGGGAATAAGTGTCCTCCCCACTTATATGCTGGAAAAATCATTACACAATCATCAGGTAAAGATCATCTATCCTTCGTTCAAGGTAAGCAACGAGCTGTATCTGGCTTATCCTATCAAATTTCGAAACCTTCCGATAGTGAAAGCGATGATTGAAGCATTGCGAAAAAATCACGATACGACGTGAAGAGACCCGGAACAAAAAAACACCATATAACTATCTAAACCGCTAATTCGATACGGAATTCAGTGGTTTTTTTGTTATGTCAAAAGGGGAAATCAATTACGATATCAAGTCTTACCGGAACGATGCTAATGCAATCTAAATTCAAATCCATGGAAATAATTGTTGACGATTACAAAATGCCATGCTATATTCTTTTCAGTTTTAATCGTAATAATTACGATTAAAACATTGGTCAAGCCAACTACCATAATTCGGCGTAGAGGGGAGCCCGTGTTACGTGATGAAGCAGAAGATCAATTTTGTGAAATGTAATCCGACGCAAAATATGACGATTCTAATTAACACCATGCTTCCGTCCGATGAACATAAACGCATTGCTTCTAAAATTATGTCATATGACAACGTTTATGCTGAACAAGTTGGTTTCATTGAGCCATCCATGAACCAGGAAGCTGACGTGTTACTGCAAATGGCGGGAGGTGAATTTTGCGGTAATGCCTGCATGGCCTTGGCGGCATACCTGGCTGAGCTGCAGGAGATGGATCGTCATGAAACAACCGAGTTTCGATTAGAGGTTTCAGGATCCGAGCAATTAGTGGCATGCCGCATAACAAAAAACAGGGAGGATTATCGCTGCCGGGTCAACATGCCGCTCCCGGTGAAAATGGATCAAACGGTTCTTCAGGAAGGGGGGGCCCCTGTTAACGCGTTTGCCGTCCGGTACAGTGATTTTATTCATTTCGTGATTGAAGTGGAACACATCGATGCAAATATGAAGAACCAAATGTTATCCTTGGCCAAGCGCATTGGACCCTTTCTAGATACAAGCATGCTTGGGATTTTGCTATACAACGCCAGCTCAAGTCAGCTAACACCGCTTATATACGTCCCGAAGTTGAATAGTGCGGTGTGGGAAAGAGGGTGTGGCTCCGGTACGGCTTCCATAGGCGCTTACTTAGCCTGGAAGAATAGGCGCAATATCGAAGCTCATATCCATCAACCCGGCGGGACGATGCTTGTAAAGGCACTGTATGACCAGGACCGACTGACCCATCTGGAAATCGAAGGTTCCGTTGGAATCGTAGCACAAGGCACAGCGTTTATTGATATGGATTTTAACCTGTCTGTGGGAGAGGATATTCATGAAATTAGCAACGTTTGAGCAATCCTTACGTGATTACTTAACTAGGTTTGAGTACTTCGCTGACCGATTCGATTATTCTCATCGTCACCGAACCGAGCTGGAACGTCTAATTGACCAATACTCGGGGTTTATAACAGACGAAACGAACATCAAAGTATGGGATGAACTGGAGCAACAGGGGATCGGCCGAATAAGCGATCTGATCGATGGACTAAGAAAAAATTCGGCGCGCTGCGTCGCGATCCTGGAGAAATATCGTGCGCTCAAATTGCAAAAGGGAGATACGGAGATCACCGATTATTTCAAAAATATCGAGGATTGCATCGAGAAAGAGTTTGGAAGTTTCCTGATCACTTCTAAATCGAGAGTATTGCTGGTTGGCTCTGGCTCTTTCCCGATGACGGCGCTATTGATCGCAAAGCGTACAGGAGCTCCGGTGGTCGGGATCGACATTGATGTTGAGGCAATTGAGCTTGGTGAGAAGGTTGTAGAGAAATTGGGTCAGGGGTTGAAGATCCGTTTGGAAAAGACATCGGTTGAATTCCTTGATGATTTGAAAGAGATCACCCACATCATTTTTAGCTCGACGGTGGCTGATAAGTACGCGTTGTTGGAACAGTTATATCCATTGACGAATGAACAGGTTGTTGTCGCCATGAGATATGGAAACCGATTGAAGTCTTTATTCAATTATCCAATGAAAGAGACGGATGATCGTAAATGGGAATTAGTGGATAACGTACTACGCCGAGACGATATATTTGACATTGCTTTATATAAAAAAATCATAGCTTAGCTAACGGTAACCGAAGTGAGGTGTCTAATGAGAGAGATGAAGCATGTCTTGTTGTTGGGAACAGGCCCTGCAGCCTTGCAGCTGGCAGTAACTCTTAAAAAGGGATTCCATTGTCGCCTGGGGATTGCCGGACGGGAATCGGTCCGGTCTGCTGAATTCTTCGACTCGCTTGCGGCAAATGATCAAAGGGTTCTCGCAAGCATCCAAAATGAAAAGCATCGTTCCATGGAAGGCGAGTGTCGCATTGACGATGTGTTTCGGGGGTTTGAAACCATTGAAGGCGAATGGGACACTTTATTTTTGGCGGTGACCACCGACGCTTATATGGAAGTCATGCGACAGATTCACCATAACGTTCTGCGTAAGATCAAATGTTTCGTACTGATATCACCGACTTTCGGTTCCAACAGCTTAATATCCGGTTATATTCGAAGCTTGAATCCGAATGCGGAAGTCATTAGTTTTTCTACATATTATGGAGACACAAGGTGGATGGGGGGCCGAGTTTCTAATCATGTCATCACCGCGGGGGTCAAGAAAAAGGTTTATATCGGCTCGACACGGGGGCGCTCCGGTCTAGTTGACAGTCTCTGCGGTCTCTATGAGCAATTGGATATTGCTCTGGAAGTCATGAAGACGCCGCTGGAAGCAGAGGCGAGAAATATTTCGTTATATGTTCATCCTGCTTTGTTCATGAATGACTTCTCATTAAACGCCATTTTTGATGAGTCGGGTTCGCGCAAGTACGTCTACAAGCTTTTCCCTGAAGGCCCGATTACGCAAGATCTGATCCGCAATATGTTATCCCAGTGGAAAGAGATGATGAACATCTTAGACCAATTAGGGATGACGGGCATCAATTTGCTAAAGTTCATGACGGATGACAACTATCCGGTGAGAATCGAGAGCTTACCGCGCCAGGATATCGATCGCTTTGATCAATTACAATCGATTCATCAGGAGTATTTATTGTATATACGTTACGCCTCATTGTTAATTGATCCTTTTTCCCAGCCGGATCCAGATGGAAAGTACTTTGATTTTTCGGCAGTTCCGATCAGGAGTTTGTTTATCAATCAGGAAGGCTGCTTGGATATCCCGAGAATGCCCAAGGAGGATTATTATCGGATCAAGATCATACAAGGGATAGCCGGATTCTTAAAGGTGGATTGTCCGACGATTGATCATTTCATACAAACGTATGAAGACAAAATCGTAAATGTTTCACTTGCTCACAAGAACCGGTTGTTATCCAATGCATTCACGGTTCAGAGCTTCAAGCATGATCTGGAGCTGATATGCACGGAATTATCAAACAGATGAACGAAACAATAAACAAGTGGGTAGCAGGAGGAAAACCGTGAACAGAAAAAGTGTCAAGCTATGGTTGTTGTTGATGATCTCGATCGCGCTTCTGGCAGGGTGCGGCGAGGCGAATCAGGGAAGTAAAGCCGAATCGGCAATCCAGAATGAACTCATCTATGCAACAGCAAAAGATATTCATGATATGAATCCTCATTTATACACCGGATCCATGCCAGCTCAGGGTATGGTATATGAATCGCTGGTGGAGAACACAAAAGAAGGGATCAAGCCTTTGCTGGCGGAATCCTGGGACATTTCGGAAGACGGGAAAACCTATACCTTTCATTTGAGGAAAGACGTGAAGTTTCATGACGGGGAACCGTTCAATGCCGAGGCTGTCAAACTGAATATCGACGCCGTACAGCATAACGCCGAAAAACACGCCTGGATTAAGCTGTCGACCAAAATCAAGAGCGTGAAGGTAGTAGATGCATACACCGTCCAATTGGTTTTAAGCGAAGCCTATTACCCTGCACTGGTCGAACTGTCCATGACGCGGCCGTATGTATTCCTCTCACCCAAGGATTTCATTCAAGGGGAAACGAAGGATGGCGTTAACGGACACCATGGTACGGGTCCTTACCAGTTTACGGAACATAAAATCGATGAGTACGCTACCTTTACCGCCAACGAGGAGTATTGGGGAGGTCCGCCAAAAATCAAAAAAATTACGGCCAAGGTACTGCCTGCAGGGGAGACGACATTTTTGGCTATGCAGAAAGGGGAGGTGAATTTTGTGTTTACTGATGATCGGGGGGCTGACAGCATCGATGTGCAAGCGATGAATCGCCTGGTTGAATCCGGAGCATACCAGCTGGTTCGCAGCGAAGCCATGAATACGAAAATGATTGTGGCCAACAGCAGCCAATCGGATAGTCCGGTAAGCGAAACCGCCGTGCGTGAAGCGATCTGGCATGCGATCGATCGCGAAACGATCAGCAAGGACATATTCGAGGGGAGCGAGGCGGAAGCGAATCAACTGTTCTCGTCCAACGTGAACTATGCGGATGTCCAATTGAAGGAACGCGAATATGACCCGGGAAGGGCTGAGCAACTTCTGGAGCAGGCCGGATGGGAGAAGGGCAGCGATGGCGAGACCAGGATCAAAGCCGGGAAGAAGCTGGCCATGAATTTATACTATGACAGTAATTCATCTTCGCAAAAAACACAGGCGGAATTCATCCAAAATGCGGTAAATGGGATCGGAATCAAGCTGGATATCATCGGCGAAGAGTCGAGTTCCATCGCGAATCGAAGATCCACGGGGGATTATGAGCTGTTGTTTAATCAAACCTGGGGATTGGCGTATGACCCTCAGAGCACCATCTCTGCCTTCACTTCCGAGGCTTCTTATCTACATACAACCAAAGGGATCGCGGAAGCGGATCATCTTTATGAGCATATTCAGGAGGTTATGGTATCCAAGGACGAGGAGACCCGCAAGTCGTTATACGCTGACATCATAACAATGGTTCACGATGAAGCGGTGTTTATCCCGATTTCAAGCGGAAGCGTCACGGTTTTGGCACCCAAGGATTTAAAAGGCATTGCATTCAAACAAACCCAGTTTGAGCTGCCCTTTGAGTTAATGCATTTTGAATAGGTCGCGAACTCAATATTGGATAAGGAGTCATTATGGGAAGTTATATCGTTAAACGGTTGTTGCTGTCAGTTCCGATTTTGCTCATCATTTCGTTTTTGACCTTTCTGTTGATCAATCTGTCCCCCATGGATCCTGCCGAAGTGGTGCTCCGCGCCCAGGAGGTTCCGGAAATCACGGAAGAGCTGATCGCACAGACGCGTGAAGAGCTTGGGCTGAATCAGCCGTTCTTAAAGCAGTATGCCGATTGGGTGATGGCCTGCCTTCGATTGAACTTTGGAGAATCCTACGTGACGGGACAGACGGTTTGGTCCATGATCAGCCCGGCATTTCTCAATACCTTAAAGCTGACTATGGTTTCGTCTATCATTATTATCGTCATGTCCATTATCTTGGGGGTTGTCTGTGCATTAAACCAAGGCAAAATATGGGATCGATCGGTGAGAGGCGTTTCCTTCTTTCTGACGGCGATGCCTTCCTATTGGCTGGCATCGATCATGATCTGGTATTTTTCCGTCCGATTGGACTTGCTGCCCACCAGTGGCATGGATTCCTATCGAAGCTATATCCTTCCCGTGACGGTCATATCGGTGAGTTATGTCGGGATATATTTCCGAAGCGTAAGAAGTTCGATGCTGAATAACTTACATGAAGACTATGTTGTATACGGGAGAGCCTGCGGTTTGCCCGAAAAGAAGATTACCCTGCGCATCCTGAGAAATTCGCTTCAAGTTGCCGTATCCATATTTTGCATGGCCATCCCCATTATTCTGGGCAGTACCGTCGTTATCGAAAATGTATTTGCATGGCCGGGACTTGGGCGGCTGAGCGTTAAATCCATTCTGAGCAGGGACTTTCCGGTCATCCAGGCGTATGTTCTTATTTTGGCGGTAGCCTTTGTACTATTTAACACCTTGTCTGACATGATCAATGCTGCATTGAATCCGAAACTAAGGAAGGAAATCTGATGAACGTACTTAAAAGTCTAAGCAGAGACAAGCTGGCCAGCCTGTCATTGGTCATCATTGCCGCCATCGTAATCGTCGGCCTGTTCGCCCCTGTATTTGCGCCGCACGATCCGAATCAAGTCGATATGAAGCTGCGTTATGCCGGGTCTTCCTGGTCGCATTGGTTCGGTAACGATCATCTGGGAAGATGCATCTTATCCCGGCTGATTTATGGCATACGTCCCAGTATTTTATGGGTTCTGGCAGCTTTGTTGGCGTCGGTAGGAGTTGGAGGGATCGTTGGTTTCATCGCAGGTTACTTCAGAGGAAAAACAGACGCAATCCTGATGCGAATTTGCGATATCATGCTTTCATTTCCCGGCTATGTCATGACGTTGGCGGTTGTCGGCATTCTGGGAGCAGGCCTTGAGAACATCCTGATTGCCTTTGTCGCGATGAAATGGGCGTGGTTTGCCCGCGTTATCCGAACGTCGGTCCTGCAGTACGCGGAAATGGATTATGTGAAATTTTCAAAAGCAGCCGGGATCAGCAATCGAAGGATCATTCTGAAGCATATCGTTCCCGTGACATTTTCGGATATTGCCGTCATTGCAAGCGGTTCAATGTGTTCCATGATTCTGCAGATCTCCGGATTATCATTCTTAGGGCTGGGCATCAAGGCTCCCAACGCCGAATGGGGGATGATGCTGAATGAAGCGAGAGAAGTGATGTTCTCACGCCCGGAGCTCATGTTAGCACCCGGCTTGGCTATCGTGATTGCCGTATCGGCTTTTAATTTTCTGGCGGATGGGCTTCAAGTCGTGCTTGATCCCAAACGGATGAACTCCGGTAAACAGCCGCGAACAACAGAGGTGGAGAAACCGACTTATGAATATGCTAGAGGTTAATCATCTGAGGGTATGGGATGCGAACGAGGGAAAAGAGATTATCCATGACAGCTCCTTTCAATTGAAGGCGGGAACCTGCCTGGCGATTGTGGGGGAAAGCGGGAGCGGAAAATCCCTGACGTGCCGATCGATCATAAGGCTGCATAAACCCTGGATTCGACAATCCGGGGAGATTATCTTCAAGGGAGAACATTTGAATCAGCTTTCAGAAAGGGACATGAGGAAAAGAAGGGGAAAGCAGATTGGCATGATCATGCAGAACGGCATGGGAGCATTCGATCCGTCCAGCGTCGTCGGCGTTCATTTCCAAGAAACGTTGAAGGCGCATTTCGGTTGGAGCAGGGGCGAGGCTGAAACCAACATGAAAAAAGCCATGGAAAGCGTCATGCTTCCCCATCCTATGGAGATCATGAATAAGTATCCTCACCAGCTATCAGGCGGCATGCTGCAGCGTTTGATGATCGCGCTCACGCTGGTGCTGGAACCCGATATCGTAATCGCTGACGAACCGACGACCGCACTGGATACAATCTCGCAATACGAGGTCGTGGAACAATTCATCCAGCTTCGCGAAAGAATGGGAGGCTCCATGATCTTTGTTTCGCATGACTTGGGTGTCGTGAAGAAAATCGCCGATGAAGTCTTGGTTATGAGAAGCGGTGTTATTGTAGAAAGCGGAAGTATTGAATCGGTATTTACGGAACCCCGGCATCCTTACACGCAATACTTGGTTTCTACGCGCCTAGAACTCAGCAGCCATTTCAATAAGATCATGAACGGGGGATTATAACGTGCTGAAAGTTGAGAACGTCCATAAATCCTACCGGGTAGGCGGCTTGTTTTCGGGGAAAAGGCAACGCATTTTGGAGGATGTAAGCTTTGAATGCGGAAGCGGGGAATGCCTCGGCATCATCGGTGAAAGCGGAAGCGGTAAATCAACCCTTGGACGACTGATCTTGGGAATAGAAAAACCGGACCTTGGACACGTCTTATTGGAAGGGAAACATGTCATGAATCGCCATGTGCGTTTTGGCAATATAAGTGCCGTATTTCAGGATTATACTTCGTCTATCAACCCGTTCTTTACTGTGGAAGAAGCGATCATGGAGCCTTTAACGGCGCAGGGGTCATTGAATAATGACCATAGGGCCAAAATCGATCTGCTGCTGAATCAGGTCGGGTTGGACGCTTCCTATAAAACGAAATATGCTCATGAGCTGTCCGGTGGTGAGGCCCAGCGAGTCTGCATTGCCAGGGCAATTGCCACAGAACCCAAGTGCATCGTACTCGACGAGGCGATCAGCTCTTTGGACGTGTCCGTCCAGATACAAGTCCTTCGATTATTGAAGGAGCTTAAAGACATTTATAAGATGAGTTACATCTTCATCACGCATGATATACAAGCTGCTGCTTATCTATGCGACAGGGTTCTGATTTTCAAAAGCGGCAGGGTTGAGGAAACGGTTCGAATGGAGCAATTAAAGCACGTCCAGTCGGACTATGCCAAAAAATTAATGGAGCATTTGATTACGTTTTAAGGATCAGTCGCTAGCAGGAGGAGAGAAATAGTGAGTGGAGCAATGTCTTGGCCATTTTTGCGTTTATATATGCTGGCACTGCTTTATTTCAGTGCGAATGCGTTACTCAATGTATTAATTCCGCTGCAAGGAGCCGCTTGGGGAGCCAGCAGCTCTACCATCGGTCTCGTCATGGGAGCTTACATGTTTACGACGATGTTCTTTCGGCCCTGGGCCGGACATTTGATTCAAAAGCATGGTCCGGTCAAGGTGCTGCGCCTGATCCTTTTGGTCAATGGCGCTGCCTTAATTCTGTACACATGTACGGGATTAGGAGGATATCTGATTGCTCGAATACTGCAAGGGGTATCAACGGCTTTTTTTTCGATGGCACTCCAGATCGGCATCATCGATGCGCTGCCCGAGAAGGAACGTTCGCAAGGAATCTCGTTCTATTCCTTGTTTTCCTATATTCCCGGCGTCATTGGTCCCGTTGTCGCATTAGGCCTCTGGCAGACCGGAGGCATGGATTCATTCACCATCATCTTCGTAGCTATTGCCATTTGTACCGGTGTATTCGGATATAGCGTCAAGATGGATAAAGAAACGATTCCAGCGGAGCAATCGGCAAACCGTTCAGGCATGTTTCATTCCTTCGGACAAATCGTAAAGAACCCGTTTCTGTTCAAATGCAGTGTCTTAATGTTGTCGGCATCGATCGTATTTGGAGCCGTAACAACGTTTATGCCTTTATACGGCTCGCAGTTACGCAGCGGCAGTGCCGGCATTTATTTGATGCTCCAGGCTGCTGTCGTTGTCGCTTCCCGGTTTCTTCTAAGAAAAAGAATCCCGTCGGATGGCAAATGGCATTCGTTTTTTATCATGGGTACCATGCTTCTGCTCACCCTCGCTGCAGTATGCATTAGCATTTCCTCAGAACAGGGAGCGGTTCTTCTATATACCGGCGCGATTCTTATGGGCATTGCGCAGGCGCTCCTATACCCGGCGTTAACTACTTATTTGTCCTTTGTACTTCCCCCATCAAACCGCAATGTGTTGATCGGACTGTTTATTGCAATGGCTGACCTTGGGGTATCCATGGGCGGGGTTGTGATGGGACCGATCGCCGATTATTATTCATACTCCGTCATGTATATGATTTGCGCTGTATTAAGCATGATTATGGTTGTTGTTGCGTACGAGCGAAGAGGAAGCTTGGCTGCTTCGAACCAAAACCATGCAAGGGAGAGTGAAGGGGATGCTTAGCTGTTTAGGCATGTTCAAGGCTGGCGGTGGGTGTCTGTGATTGAAGCATCAGTCAAGGCACGCCGGAAGGTTCATAAAATCTCTGCTCGTGGGTTGAGCAGAGATTTTTTTTATGAACATCATTTCTTTCATTATGATCCCTGAACAGGCGCGGAATAATGTTGGAGCTCATCCCAATGGGGTGTCGCCATGTTCGCGCGAATTTTCAATTGATCAAAAGCTTGCTGTAAAGCAGTCACCTCGTTTGCTGACACCGCCTTATCACTTAACAGGATTCTGCCAATGGGGTTCGACAGCATCATCTTCAACAGGATGTAGAACAGCTTTCTTTTTTTAAGGGCGAATTCCTTTTGAGCGGCAGGCGTAACCGTAAACCCGTTTTTCTCCAATACTTGATGTCCCTCATCAACAGCATGGATGACAAGATTCAGCAGCTGCTTGTCTTTTGCGGCTTTGCGCAAATCCCCGTGATAGGTAGAAGCAATGGAATTCAATGCCAAGATCATGACAAAATGACTTTTCAGCCATTCATTCATATTGTTCTGGTAGGTCCACTTATATTTGGTGTTAACCAAAGCCTGATCGATCACTGAACGCCAAGACAGCTCCTCACCTAAACCGCCGATATTGATTTTGGTTCTTGGTCCGCGTATGCTAATGACCCGGCCATTCTCTCTCCAGCCAGCGATCGTCTGAAAAGCGAAAGCAACCTTTTTCGCTACCGGGCTATGGGTTTGCAAATACTCCTCCATTTCCCCAGGACTCGCATTGTTGCCCATTATAACGATGTAGCTGCTATGGTTCGCTGCAAGTACAGGCAGTACCGCTTCGAAATCCGGATATTTCATCACAACAAAAATAAGATCATAAACATCGTCAGGCTGTAGTTCCCGGATCACCCTTACGTTATGAACCGTTGTTTGGAACTGAAAATAATGCCGAATGACATTGCCGCTCTTTTCCAACTCATCCGCTCGTTGTCCTCTGGCCAGCATCGAGACGTTGTGACCTCCACGCACCAGCTCGTGGGCTAAATAACTGCCAAGAACCCCAGCACCATAAACCAATATTTTCATAGTAGTTCCTCCATTCGAGTTATACGATTTGATCAAACCGTGTTCTCAAACACTTATTTTTGTTATTAATATAGTTTTTAAATAATCGTCGTGATATTTAAAAATTACAGCTTGATTCTATATGGACATCGGCCGGACTGTCAAGAAGTTTTTAAATATCGATCCCAAAATTAAAAAACCACTCTTTTTATGGTAAACTACTTGTAGCGACGAATACGGGAAGTGAGTGAAAACGGATGAATAAATTCGAAATCAGAACGCAGCAAAAGAAGGATGCGATCATTCATGCCGCGTTAAAGCTTTTTAAAGAAAAAGGCTTCGTCCATGTCAGCATCAAGGACATTGCCGAAGAATCCGGTGTATCGTCTGTATCGCTGTATAACTATTTCGGCAGCAAAGAAGGGGTGGTCAAAGAATGTGCGAACGTTCTGATGCAAAATACCATCCATATGGCCAAGGAGCTGTTGAAACAAAATATCGAGTTTAAAGACAAGCTGTCCCAAGTGCTGGAGATCTGTGCTGACCAAGACTATCAATTGCTGGGTACACCGGGTGCAGTTGAGGATCAGGTTCTGGCGAGCTTATATAGTGAAAACACCAATAAAATCAGAATGGAGCTTATTCGGGAACTTATTGAGCTGGGGAAGAAGGAAGGGGCGATTCATTCCTCTGTTTCTCTGGAGACTCTTTTGGAATTATTAAGTGTTGTCGGGACACTTCAAGCTTCCTGGGCAAAATCCGGGAATTATACCAATAAGATGGCTGAACTTAACCAGCTTCTCTTGTTTGGTTTTATTGGACGCCAATAAAATGAATCATAGAATGACCTCCGACGATCCAGGCAGGAGGTTATTTACGCTTAACGATGCTGACGGAAACAACGCAAAAAAGGAAATTAGCCTCCCAAGGAGAACCATATACTACTTGAAGGAGGATGCTTTTTATGCCTAAAACCATACTTGTTGTCGATGATGATCCGGATATTATAGATATGCTTAAACTTTATCTGGAGGCAGAAGGATATAGGACTTTGGAGGCTTTCGACGGGAAAGCAGCCCTGGAGCATCTACAAAGCAAGCATGTGGATCTCGCACTCCTCGATATCATGATGCCGTTCATCGACGGATTCCAGCTGCTCCGCATGATGCGGCAGGATTACAAAATCCCGGTCATTCTCATTTCGGCCAAAAATCAGGAACTTGATAAAATAACCGGGCTCAAGCTGGGGGCTGACGATTATGTGTCCAAGCCGTTCAGTCCGCTTGAAGTGATGGCGAGAATTCAGGCCCAGTTACGACGTTTCTATGAGTTCAACGAGCCTTCGGAAGCTCTGCCGTTATCCGAAACCTGCGTCGGGGACTTGCTGCTGAATCACCGCGAATGCATGTTGTACATCAAGGGAACACCGATTTCACTCAGCGCTATTGAGTACAAATTGTTAAAATTGTTTATGGGGGAACCGGGGCGCGTATTTACGAAAAAGCAAATTTTCGAACAAGCCTGGGACGTGCATTATCTGGCTGACGATAACGCCGTCATGGTACAAATCAGCAGGCTGCGCGATAAAATCGAAGTTTGTCCGAGGAAGCCTGTCTATATCAAGACCATTCGCGGACTCGGTTACCGATTTGCGAAGAAAGATGAGTTGCAGCCATGAAACCCCCTAATCGCCTGCAGCGTTCGCTGATTCGCCAATATATTTATTTTTTTGTTACCTTAGCACTCATCGCTGCGGCTTCTCTGTATATATTAAATGCGCAAATCTTGAATTATTTTATGGATATATCCGGACAGATCAAGGCAGAGGATACCGCCCTTGGCACTCCTACCGCCGTGCTTGACGTCGCCAGCGATCAGCACGAGTTGGTGTTTTATAGAATGGCTCTTCAAACCCTGCTTCTGTTTCTCGCTTTGTTTGCGATCACCGTGTACGCATTCGGAAGATGGACGGCTTCCCGGCTCACAACCCCGCTTCGATCGATTACGGACGGCATCCGAAACATCGCTCGTGGGCACTACCACCAAAGATTAAATTTTCAAGCGAGTTACGAACTGGCGCAAATCCAGGAAGATTTTAATGATATGGCGGAACGCCTTGAACGGATGGAGAAGGAAAATCGGGAGCTTGCGGAGAGCAAGCAGCGCATGCTGATCGACATTTCCCATGACCTGAAGACACCGATGACCACCATTAAGGGTTATATCGAAGCGATGGAAGTGGGGCTCGTTGATTCGGAGGAGAGAAGGCGGCAAATCCTGCGTATGATCTCCGACAAAGCCAGTCTGATGTCGGAGTTGATTGACGGCATCTTCGAACTGTCCAAGCTGGATAGTCCCGACTATCCTTTTGCCGTTGAGGCATCCGACCTTACGGAATTTATGAGGGAAATCGCAGCCGAGTATTACGAGGTTTTTGAAGAAAAAAAGTTTCTATTCCAGTATGATATTCCCGATCGTGTAATCATCGTCCCCTTCAACGCGACCTGGTTATACCGGGCGGTTTCCAATATTCTGTCCAATGCCATCCAATACAACCCGCCTGGCACAACCGTTGGATTGAAATTGGCAACGAGGGGAAATGGAGTCGAAATTCACGTTTCAGACGATGGCATCGGAATTCCGGATGTTATGAAGGAAACGATTTTTGATGCCTTTGTCCGCGGAGACCAAGCCCGTAAAAGCGATGGGGGTACGGGTCTAGGTCTTGCCATTGCCAAACAAGTGGTAGAAAAACATGGGGGTAACATCACGCTGACCACGAACGGGCAAACGAAATTCATTCTTTTTCTGCCCGATGATTTGTAAGATTACTGAAAGGTTCGGGAAAGTGCAGAGAAATAATGATCCGGTAACCTCAGAAGTAGAACCAATAACGATAAGGGTATACAGGAGGACTGGAGAGATTGGAAACACAAAAAGAGAAAGAATTTGAGAAGGGCGGTACCTTTTTTCGAGGAATCATTGCAAACCGGAAGCGCCGGGTGCCGTTATCCCCTGCATGGAAGGGTGCGTCACTGGGGCTTGGCGCCATCGCCTTTACCCTGATTATGATACAGGCCAATTATCTATTGACGGGGCATGGTTTCGGTAAATTCATCGTGGGTACATTCCTGTTTGTCTTAGCGGCAGCGCTTATAAGCGGCCTGGCTGCATTATTGCTGCACGGAGTCAAGAAACTGCCAAGCCGTTATATTTGGGTGTTGCTGAACTCCCTGATCATGCTTTTATTCTGTTTCATTGGGCCGCTGGAAGTATCGGTCGTTTTCATCGTGTTGTTTGCCGTTGTTTTTTCTATGTTTGGTGCATTGGTTTATAAATTTGCAACGGGAAGCTACAAGCAAGCGTCCAACACTAGGAAGATCGGCGCCGTGGCCTGTTTGTCCCTGATCACTGTCGTGATCGGAGCTGGCAGCTTCTGGTTGATTCGGGCCGGGGATGAAGCCGCTCCGGACGTGACCTTGAAACAGCTGAAGACTTCAGCCCGATATGATGGCGCCTCGATGAAAAACCCTGCCGAAGAAGGCGAGTATTCCGTCAAGGGCCTGTTATACGGAAGCCCCGACAACTACAGGAAAGAGTTTAACCAAAGCGGATCCCTGGCTACCAAAACGGTGGATGCCTCCGAGTTTGTGGCCAAATGGTCTTCTGTGCGAACGAAATCGCTTGGATTCGGACCGGATGCCATGCCGTTAAACGGTAAAGTGTGGTATCCCGAAGGGGAAGGCACCTTTCCGCTTGTCCTGATTGTACATGGAAACCACTTAATGAACGATTACTCCGATCCGGGTTATGAATACCTGGGCAAACTGATGGCGAGCAAAGGGTATATTTTCGTCTCCGTGGATGAAAATTTTCTTAATGTTTCCCCTTATGAAGATCTTTTCCTGATCAGCCCGCCGCAGAATGAAAATCCGGCAAGAGGCTTGCTGCTGCTGGAGCATTTGAAAACCTGGAAAGGCTGGAACAGTGAACCGGACCACCCGTTTTATCAAAAGGTCGATATGGAACGAATCGCCCTCATCGGGCATTCCAGAGGTGGGGAAGCGATCGCGATTGCGGCTGCCTTCAACAAACTCGGCAATCACCCAGATCACGGCCATGTCAAGTTTGACTATAACTTCTCGATCCGCTCGCTCATTTCCATAGCGGGCACGGACGGGCAGTATAAACCTCAAGGCAAACCGCTGCCGCTGCAGGACGTGAATTATCTGGCTTTGCATGGAGCTCATGATATGGATGTCAACAGCCTGGACAGCGCGAAGCAATATCACCGGATTCGTTATACTAAGGGCACAAATTACATGAAATCGCTGGTCTATATTTATGGAGCTAACCACGGCCAGTTTAACGGAGGCTGGGGCAGAGGGGATCTGGCAGGCATGGGGAACCAACTGTTTAACCTGCGTCAAATTATGCAACGGGATGAACAGGAAACGATTGCAAAAGTGTTCATATCTTCTTTTCTGGATGCCACGCTGAAGGACCAGCGGCAATATCGCGAGGTGTTCAGAGATTTGGGTTATGCCAAAGAATGGCTCCCCGATACCCTGTACATCGGCAATTATTACGGTTCGCAAACGATCTTACTCGCGGATTATCAAGAAGATATTGATTTACAGAGCACCACGATTCCCGGTGGCAGCCTGATGGGCGAGAACCTCCAGCAATGGAGGGAGGAAAAGGTGAAGGTCAAAATGGGTGAAGCGGCTTACAGTGCGGTTCGCTTAGGCTGGAATTCAAACGGATCGACTGAACCGGCATCCTATACCGTTACTTTGCCGGATCAGGGGGCAAAAACAGGGAAGGAAAGCTCCATCGTATTTTCGCTTGCGGATGCCCGCAGGAAAGAGGAAAACGGCAACCCGAAAGAGTTTATCAATTTTACGATTACCGTCGAAGACAAGAAGGGCCATCAGGCAAGTCTTCCCCTTAGCCATATATCCAAACTGCCGCCTGTCATTGAAGGTAAACTGCTGAAATGGCCATTTTCTAAAGCAGGGAATACCTCGGAACCCGTATTTCAAAGCTATGATTTTCAGCTAGGCGATTTCTACAAAATGAATCCGGATTTCAATCCGGAGCAGTTAAACAAGATCCGTATGGAGTTCAACCTGAACGAGCGGGGAACCATACTGCTTAGTGATGTGGGCATCCGATTATAAAAGGTAAAAAAGTCGCCATTTAGGGCGACTTTTTTTGGTTTATTGATATACATTCATGTGCAGGTTCAAACGGTTACAGCAAGCTGTGATACGTATCCGTTTTAGGAAAATGGATTGTGACCTTTGTATACGTTCCTGCCTCCGACTGGATAGACAAATTATGACCCAGCTTATGCGCCAATTGATTTGCAAGGTATAGTCCCATGCCGGTCGATTTGGGATGGCTTCTTCCGATAGATCCGGTAAATCCTTTCTCAAAGACGCGATGAAGATCCTCCGGCTGGACCCCGATCCCGGTATCTACAATGTTCAAGCGTTTTTCTTTACGGTCTTCTTCGACCGTGAATGTAATGTTCCCGCCTTCGTCCGTATATTTCAACGCATTTGCAACGATTTGATCCAGGATGAATCCGAGCCATTTGCGGTCGGTATGGATGGTTTGCCGAAAGTCCTCCATCTGTATCCGAATCTGTTTATTGATGAAGGTTTTGGCGAATTTTTTCGCGCAGGTTTTAATGATCGAGTCTAACGGTTCTTCCGTGATGAAATAATCCTTGGAGAACGAATCGATTCTAGAATAGTACAGTGCCTGCTCCACGTAATTTTCTATTTTATCCAGTTCATCCTCTAGCTTATCGGCAAGGGAATCTGCCGTTTCCCCCGTGCTGTTTTCCATGAGCAGACGACTTGCTGCAATCGGCAGCTTTACCTCATGAATCCAGGACATGATAAATTCCTGGTGATCTATTTTCTCTTCATTGAGTTTCCGGAGGTCTCGTTCATGTTGACGGCGCAATTTGGCAAAAAGCTCAAGGTACAGCCGTTGCTGCGAATTTTGCGGTTCAGGGGCAGCGACAGGCCAATCTTCGCGGTCAAGATCGATCAGCTCCTGCAGCTTGCGGTAATAGGATCTGCGATAAGCATAGCCAATCAGTAAGTAGGCTGTGGTGAAGGCAAAACAAACGATTTGAATATACAGAATGCTGCCTGCGACTTGACCCGGGGCGACCGACAGGGCAAGGATCATTGAAATAAAGCCCATCATCCCCGCGTACAGCAACAAAAAATAACGTTTGTCCTTTATGTATTGAATGAAACTCATGGGATCATATAACCTTGCCCTTTCTTGGTCACAATCCAGTTTTCCTTGCCGATGCCGGCCAGTTTTTTGCGCAAGCGGACGATGTTGACGGTTAACGTGTTTTCGTCCACGAAGCTTTCATCCTGCCAAAGATGACGCATGATTTTCTTGCGGTCTACAACGGTTCCTTTCTGCTGCATCAGAATCTTCAATATACTGACTTCGGTTTTGGTAAGCTCCGCTTGTTCGGTTTCATAAGTGAGCATCCCTTTGTCCGGAAGGAACATGACCCCCTCATGCTCGAACACATTGGAAAGCAGGTCCGAATAGGAATACGTTCGGCGCAGCAGCGCATTGACTTTAGCGGTCAACACATCCATATGGAACGGCTTCTGAATATAATCGTCCCCGCCCATATTCACCGACATGACAACATCCATGGGCGAATCGCGGGACGAGAGAAAGAGCACCGGTACATTGGAGATGTCCCTAATTTTTTGACACCAGTAAAATCCATCATACGATGGCAAGTTGATATCCATGATCACAAGATGGGGCTGGTCATGAATAAAGCACTGTGCAACATGGTCAAAGTTTTCGACGATGACCGTTTCCAGGCTCCATTTAGACAATGCTAACTGGATCATCCCGCGAATGGTCGGGTCATCCTCTACGATCATAATTTTCATAAACGATCCTCCCGGGCGTTACTAGCGGCAAATTAAACACATTGTATACGATCTTCCCGCGGCAGACAAGCAAGTTTCCGGGGCTGCTTCCTTTGTCTAATGTGACAGGAATGTAAGGTAGAGGGGGAAGTTGTAAGCTAAAGTAAAGGTGACCTGTATTAAGATTAGGATAAGAAATCATGATTTCGAAATCGTGCTGATATTGTTTCATATTGATAACCAGGAAGGATAGATCAACATGAAAATGGTAGTGAACGCGGCTCAGGTACGAAAGGTTTATGGCGTGAAAGGAAATGTCTATACCGCCTTGGATGATATCGATTTGACCGTGCAGGAGGGAGAGTTCGTGGGGATCATGGGGCCGTCGGGCGCAGGCAAATCGACGTTGCTCCATGTGATTGCTACGATCGATCAGCCTACCTCCGGAGACGTTGTCGTTGACGGGGTCGACGTGCTGAAGATGGATGAGGAACAACTATCCGCTTTTCGCCGGGATAAACTGGGATTCATTTTTCAAGATTACAATTTGCTGGACACTTTAACGGTGAAGGAGAACATCTTGCTGCCCTTGGCGCTGGCCAGGATGGATGTCAAAGAACTGGAGCAGAGGGTGGGGGAGATCGCGGACAAATTCGGCATCACCCCGATTTTGGACAAATACCCGTATCAGATTTCCGGAGGTCAAAAACAGCGGACGGCGGCTTCACGCGCCATGATATCCGGTCCCAGCCTGCTGCTGGCCGATGAGCCGACCGGCGCTCTGGACTCGAAATCGGCGACCGACCTGCTGGAGAGCCTGAAGGATCTGAATGAATATGATCAGGCAACGATTCTGATGGTCACTCATGACACGTTTGCGGCAAGCTATTGCAAGCGCGTGCTGTTTATTAAGGACGGTCGCATTTTCACGGAACTGACGAAAGGCGAAACATCCCGCAAACACTTTTTCAAAAAAATATTGGATGTATTGACCGCTCTGGGAGGGAATGCAAGTGACCTTGTTTGACATCGTGAAAAAGAACATGAAAGGGAACTTCAAAAACTACTCGATCTATTTCATTTCCATCCTGTTCAGCGTCATCATCTATTATACGTTTCTTTCTTTGCAATACAGCCAAGAAATTGCGAGTTCAATCGAATCGTCGCAGAGCATGCAATCCGTTTTCATGATAGCGTCCATCCTATTGATTGTGTTTGTTGCCGTCTTTATTCTTTACTCCAACCGTTTTTTTTCGAGACAGCGTAAAAAGGAAGTAGGCTTGTACGCGTTACTTGGTTTGCCCAAAAAAAAGATCGGAAAAATGCTGTTTTATGAAAACCTGATCATTGGGGTGACGGTTTTAATCATAGGAATCATGATCGGCACATTGTTGTCCAAGCTGTTTGCCATGATATTAATCAAGCTGCTGGGGACACCGGTACAGGTAGGCATGGCTTTCTCCCTTCGCGCGCTGGTTCATACGCTCATCGTGTTCATGGTGATTATTTTGGCGACATCGATCCAAGGCTATCGATTGATCTACAGCTTTAAACTCATCGAATTGTTTCGCGCGGAGCAGGAAGGGGAGCAGGAACCGAAAGCGTCATTTCTCTCGACGGTGGGTGCAGTCCTCTGTCTGGCTGCGGGATACGGATTCGCCTTCCGCGATTTTTCCGTCACCGAAGAAATCCTAGTCAATCTGAGCGTGATGACCGTCGGTATTGTAGCTGGAACGATTCTGCTCTTTTCCTCCTTGGTCATTGTCTTGTTAAGAACCGCCAAGAAGAGAAAACGAAGTTACTATAAAGGCATGAATCTGGTCATCACCTCTAATTTGGTGTACCGGATTAAAGGAAACGCTCGTTTGTTAAGCGTCATTTCCCTGTTATCCGCTGCGGCTTTGTGCGCCTTCAGCGTCGGATTAGGTGCGTATTTCACTTTTGACAAAACATCGAAGCTCACAGCACCGTTTAGCTACATGTATATTGCCCAGGACCATGCCTTTAATCAGAAGGTAGACGATGTCATACGCGGGGATGAAGCGCATCCGATTATAGCGCAAATGACGATTCCGGTGCTGGAGACGAAAGGGGAGGCTTCCGATCCCGAGATCTTTCCGGAGAGAATGATCGAAGCAGATAATACCCCGCTCAAAGTGGTTTCAATCGATCAATACAACCAGGTGGCCAAGGCACTGCGTCTCCCGAAAATGGATTCGATCGAACAGGATGAAGCTGTTGCGATCCGGCCCATGTATACGGACTATGAATGGTCGGATTATGAAGGCGAAACGATCGACATCGAATTGCCTGATCAACGGATAACCCTTGCTTTTGCGGGGATGACCGAAGAACGAATCATCCATTGGAGTTATCCGGATGTGATGATTGTTGTAAGTAACGGCACGTACGACAACATCGAGGCGCAAGTTTCGCCGACCCGCTATGTCGGTTATGCCGTGCAGGAACAGAAGACGACGAAGCACACGGCCGATGCGCTCGCGGCGCTGAAGACACCGGAATCGAACTTGTCTTCTTTTTATTCCGAATACCGGCTAGGAATCGAAGAAGCGGCCTTTAATGTGTTTATATTGGGATTTCTCGGGCTCGTTTTTGTCATGGCGACAGGAAGCATGATCTATTTCAAGCAATTGACCGAAGCGGCGGCAGACAAACCTCGGTTCGATATTCTTAAAAAAATCGGCGTAAGCGGAAAAGAAATCAGCATGGCCATTATCAAACAGAACGCCTTCATTTTTGCTCTGCCGCTCGCGATCGGGCTTGCTCACTACATGGTCATCCTGCAATTGTTGAAAAGGTTATTCAGCAATATGGCAGGCGCCAGTCTCATGCTGCCCATCCTGATCTGCGTCGCTGTGTTTGTCCTGATCTATTCGGTTTATTATGTGCTCACGGTCAACTCCATCAGCAGGATCGTCCATGGAAAAGCGGCCCCCGTGGTAAGAATTGCGGCTATTGCAATCATGGTCTGTCTACTGGTTCTGATTGGCATATTCTTAAGCACGGAAACCCCGACAACGCAGGATGAGAGGGGGCAGGCAGAGAAAATCCAGTTACAGCTTCCGAAACCTACTGGAGATTATTCTGTGGGGACGATGGAGATGCACTTCAAGGATGACAACAGGGTGGACCCATGGAAACAGGATAGAGACAGGGAGCTGATGGTCAGCATATGGTACCCTGCTTCGGGGAAAAGCGAGCAGAAGGCTTTGTACATGCAGCCCGGGGCAGCAAAGTATTACGATGAAAACACGATTTCAACGATCGGAGTGGATCCGGGGAGGGTCGATCTATCCGGTATCGGGACACATTCTTGGGTGAATGCACCTCCAGTGAACAACAGTGAGGGGTGGCCTATCCTCATCTACACACCTGGAGGATCTGTTCCAAGAAACTTCGGGACGGCTGTAGTTGAAGATTTGGCCAGCAGAGGTTATGTGGTTGTTGCCGTCGATCATACGTATGAAGCCTCTGCGGTCCAATTTCCCGATGGACGTGTGGCAACCGAGTTATTACCGTCTTTCAGCGCAGAAGTGATACTGAAGATGCTAGAGGTAAGAGTGGATGATATCCAATATGTGTTGGACCAACTTGAACTCATTAAGGAAGGCCGTCATCCAGGCGATCAACCTTTACCCGCTGGACTTCAAACAACATGGAACCTGTCAAAGATCGGAATATTCGGACATTCCGCCGGCGGGGCTACCGCTGCTCAGGTGATGTATGAGGATGACCGGGTTGACGCAGGCATCGATATGGATGGAACGATGGGCCACATGCCCGATAACCCGCTGCCGGTGGCGCAGCACGGATTGGATCGCCCGTTCATGCTCATGAATTCAGGCTACAATAAGGAGGGCGAGGTCGATTCCCATCTTACCGCGATGGACCGTCAATCGTTCTGGCAGCATTCGACCGGGTGGAAGCTCGATTTAAGCATACCCGAGGGAGCACATTATACGTTTACAGATTATCAGTCGCTTCTCCCACAGCTTCAAGAGAAGCTAAGTCTTTCGCCGCGAGTTGTCCAGCAGTTTATCGGAACAGCTGACCCACAGCAGACGATCGCTGCCCATCGAGATTATGTCGCTGCCTTTTTCGATTTCCATTTAAAGGGTGCTCCACAGCCACTGCTGGACTCCCCGTCTGCAGACTATCCTATGGTTGATTTTATTAAATAATGTCGAGCCTGAAGCGCCGTGGCGCTGCTGACCGCACAAATTAAACACACTTGCGAAGTCGCCATTTTGGCGGCTTTTTTTTATGAATTAAGAAAGTATAACTTCGGGGGCGTAACCATCCTTAACTCGCAAGAAAAGCTTCAGCTAAACGCGGTCTGTCTACTTATAGAATGTACGTCGATAGACGTTTTTCTTCTCGATATCAGTTCATGACCTAAACTAATAAGAATGATTACGATTTTCTGAAAATGATTGACATAAACGTATAATCGGGATAGAGTATATTTTGTTAATCGTAATAATTACGAATAATATTACCTCTGAAGACCAAACGCAAGATTGGTAGCTTAGAGACAAACTTATCATCGGGAGGGGAAGTAAATCCATGTACTTCAGATTCAACCAACGCAAGAAAACAGCTTATGTCGTAGCTGTCAGTTCATTTCTCTTATTCTTCGCATTCATCATGTCAGCTTGTGGGGGGAATGAGACTTCCAGCAGTCCGGAAACCAAGCAAAGTGACAATGCATCAATACCGGTACCGTCCGATACCGATACTTCCGCAGTTCAGGAAGATTACATAACATTCCAGGATGCGACGGATCGCACTATTACGCTTCAGCAGCAGCCTGAGCGCATCGTCGTGCTATCGCCCGAATTCCTTGATCTATTATACGAGGTCGGCGGAGAGGCAGTAGGACGGATGGAGGCTACCGGCGTTTCGATTCCTGAACAGGCTGAAGCGATATCGTCCGTTGGCAGCGTCAGCCAGATCAACCTGGAACAAGTTGTAGCGCTCAGACCCGATCTGGTTATCGGGCAGGTACGGTTTCATAAAGAGCTTGTACAATCGCTCGAGAGCAGCGGGATTCCTGTAGCCTTGATGAGTCTGTCCAGCTATGAGGATATGAAGTCCAAAGCCGAATGGATGGCGAAGATAGCGGGTACGGAAGAGCAGCTCCCGGAAAAGCTTGAAGCCCTGGATGTGCAGGTAAACGAAATACTGGCAAAATTGCCGGATGAGGATCGTACCTTTATCAATCTGAATGTCACGCCGGGTGGCATTTCGATTCAGAAGAATGGCACATCGGGTCTCGAAATTGCGAAGATGTTGGGTCTGACCAACGCTGCCGAGAATCTGGAATCGTCGCCTAACAGTCCAACCACGACGCCTTACAGCATGGAGACGCTTGTGAAGCAGAATCCGGATTATATCTTTTTGATTATCCACGGACAAAAGACCGTTGGCGAGAAGAAGATTAAAGAGGAGCTTGAGAACAATCCGGCATGGGCCTCCATCGGTGCCGTCAAGAAGCAGCACGTCATTGTCGTACCATCCGATCTGTTTCTTACCAATCCGGGGCTTCACTATGATGAGTCTTTGGCGTATTTAGCCAAGCTGGTGTATCCGGAGATTTTCGGTGATGGTGAATAAAAGGGTCCGTCATGTATCCCTGATCATTATTTTCACGATCGCCGCAGTTTCGGCGTGCTTGATCAGTATAGCTACAGGGGCCGTCATGATTCCGCTTCGGGACATTATCACGGGTATCCTGCATCATGAACTGCCTGGGATGAATCGGGATATTATCTGGAACATCCGGCTTCCGCGGACGCTTGTTGCGATGCTTGTAGGCGCGAACCTGGCGGTCTCCGGGGCGCTATTGCAAGGCGTCATGCGCAATCCTCTGGCTGACCCCCATATTATCGGGGTCTCCAGCGGAGCCGGATTATTCGGGATTTTCCTGCTTGTGGTTGTACCGCAGTATGATTACTTACTGACGCCCGCAGCATTTCTTGGAGCGACACTCGCCGCGTTCATTATCTATCTCTTGTCATGGAAGGATGGCGTAAGCCCTCTGCGAATCGTTCTGTCCGGGGTGGCTGTCTCAGCCTTTCTTGGATCCGGGATTTCGGCGATGCTTACCTTTTACAGCGATCGGGTGCATGGTGCCCTGATCTTCATGGTCGGCGGGCTTGCCGCCAAAAGCTGGCCGGATCTCTCGACCATACTGCCATACTCGCTTATCGGCCTTCTCCTGGCGATGATCTTCTCCAAGCAGATGAATATTATGATGCTGGGTGACGTCAACGCACGGAATTTGGGGACGCGGGTAGAACTGTCCCGTTTATTGATAACCGCAATAGCCACGCTGCTCGCAGCCAGCGCCGTCAGCATCGCGGGCTTGCTTGGATTCGTTGGGCTGATCATTCCACACATCGCCAAGCTGCTTGTTGGCGGAGATTACCGGATTCTCATCCCGTCCTCTGCTTTGCTAGGCGCTGCCGTCCTGACGTTTTGCGACACGCTGGCAAGAATGATGTTCACGCCGATTGAGCTTCCGGTTGGAATCATCATGGGGGTGTTAGGCGCACCCTTTTTCCTTTATCTGTTAAGGAGGAGGAAAGCATGACACGTATGGAGACTCGCGATCTTTCGCTGAAATATCAGGATAAGTTTATCATTCAACATCTGGACATCTCCTTTGAGGCGGGATCCGTATATAGCATTATCGGGCCGAACGGATGCGGAAAGAGCACATTGCTTAAAGCACTTGCGCGCCAGCTGAAGCCCGCAGGAGGGCAGGTTCTGCTTGATAGCAAGGCGTTATCCGAGTTGAACGGGAAGGATGTGGCCAGGCAGCTGTCCTATATGGCCCAATCGCAAGAGCCCATTGAAATCACCGTGAAGGAATTGGTCGGATACGGAAGAACGCCGCACCAGCCTTACTGGAATCATGTTAGCGCCAGGGACCGTGAGATCACGGATTGGGCATTGAAGGCAACCGCTCTTACGCCTTATGAGGATCGACTTCTGCATACGCTGTCTGGCGGGGAAAGACAGAGGGCGTGGATTGCCATGGCTCTGGCTCAGCAGCCCGGCGTGCTGCTTCTGGACGAGCCGACCACTTATCTGGACATTGCCCATCAGTTGGAGATTTTGGAGCTGGTACGGGGATTGAATCAACAATTAAAGATGACCGTCATCATGGTTCTGCATGATATGAATCACGCTTCGATCTACTCGGACTATATCCTGGCGATGAAATCAGGAAAGGTGGAAGGCTATGGCTCACCATCCGAGGTCTTGACGCCGGATCTGCTGGGCAGGGTGTTCGGTGTTGAAGCTTCCGTGGAAACCGACCCGGCTCGTGACAAGCCCATTTGCCGGATTACCGGATTAATCAAGAAATAAGGAGGCGAACGCAATGGAACATATAGATCAGCAATATCCCTTTACAGCCATTGTCGGCCAATCCAGAATGAAGCTGGCTCTCGTTCTGAATGTCGTGAATCCGAAGCTCGGGGGCGTTCTGATTCGAGGGGAGAAAGGAACGGCGAAATCAACCACAGTACGTGCCTTATCGGGGCTTGTGCCTGATCTGAACGTTGTCAATTTGCCGGTGAGTGCGACGGAAGACCGGGTAGTCGGTGCTTTAGACATCGAGCATGCGATCAAGCAGGGAGAAAAGAAATTTGAACCCGGATTGCTGGCTGCGGCCCACGGCCATATTTTATACGTCGATGAGATTAATCTGCTCGATGATCATATTGTGGATGTGCTTTTGGATGCAGCTGCCATGGGGGTTAATACCGTTGAGCGAGAAGGCATCTCCTATTCTCATCCGTCACGGTTCCTTTTGGTAGGGACGATGAATCCCGAAGAAGGGGACCTGCGTCCGCAGCTATTGGACCGTTTTGCGCTGTCGGTGGAGATCAGCGGGGAAAGGGACGTTCAAGAGCGCGCGCTTGTAATCCGCAGACGATTGGAATATGAACGTGACCCTGCTGCATTTGCTGCGCGATATGAGCCGGAGCAGAAGCGGGTGTTGAACCAGATCCTACAAGCCCGGGACCGTCTGGACCATATCCCGATCTCGGACGATGTGCTCGAGCTGGCAGCGAAAATCGGCATTGCACTGGAGGTGGAAGGACACCGTTCCGACATCACCCTTATCAAAACAGCGGTTACCCTGGCTGCCTGGCAAGGGAAGGGGACTGTAAGCAAGGAGCATATGCAAGAAGCGGCGTACTTGGTTTTGCCTCATCGCATGAGACGGCAGCCGTTTGAAGATACCGGCGGCATTGAACAGCGATTACAGGCGATGCTGACATCAGTCGAATGGGTACCGTCATGATAACGGAAGAGTTGAAGAGCGCCGCTCCAGTTTACCCATTCAGTGCGATTTTGGGCCAAGAGAGGGCCAAACGAGCGGTACTGCTATTTCTTGTCAATCCAGCGATCGGAGGCATTCTCATTAATGGCCATCCCGGGTCGGGTAAAAGCGCTCTGCTGCACGCGGCCTCTTCTTTGGTCAGGCCGCGACGAATGATATCCATACCTGTCAACGTTACGCCGGACCGGTTGCTCGGCGCTTTGGATATGGCAGCCGCCATGAAAAGCGGAAAGCTGGCGCTTGCTTCAGGATTGCTGGAAGATGCCGATGGACACCTTCTGCTTGCGGATCATATGAATCTAATACCTGAAGCGATTTTGAAGGAGATTGTCAGCGCGCTGTCTACGGGCTGGATATATCTGCAAAGAGAAGGGGTATCCGCGGTTCGGAGAAGCCGTTTCATGCTGCTTGCAGCTATGGATCCCAATGAAGGCAGCGTATCGCCTCCCCTACTGGACCATTTTGGTTATAGCGTTACGTTGGACGATATCCGCGATCCCATATCTAGAGCAGAAATTATTCGCCGAAGTCTTCAGTTTGAGCGTGATCCATCGGCGTTCCAGAACCGATATCGGCCACAAGATGAAACGCTGCGTCTTCGCGTCGAAGCCTCCGCACAATCTCTTACTCAGGTCCAGGTGTGCGCTGACATGATTCAATTGTCAGCCTCCATCGCTAGAGAAGCTGGCATCAGCAGCTCCCGAGCTGAACTTAGTCTCATTGAAGGGGCAAAGGCTGCCGCCGCATGGGATGGTCGTACCGAGGTCACTTCGGCCGACATCCGGGAGATAGCAGAATTTGTGCTTCCCCACAGAATGAGACATGCAATGGAGAAACCCCGTGCTTCTAGCAGCGGCTCGCCTGACCAGGGTAACAGTAAGCAGCCGGAGCAATCGCTTGAGGATCATGCTCGCTCTTCTCACATGCCTCCGCAGAAAAGTCCTGAACAAAAATGGAATCCCCATAATCCCGGCAACGATTCTTCTGCCAGCCACTACGCAAATAGCCGTACGACAGATCAGCAAGCGGATGATCGACAGCGCGTATCAGAGGGTTTGGAGGAATGGGTTCTCCTGCCTGACGAAACGTATAAAATTAAGCCGTTGCAGCTCGAAGGGATGCGTAAGATCGATCACGAGGGATCGGGTAAACGAAATAAATCCCGGGCCAACCAGAAGAAAGGCAGAGCTATGGGATATATGTACCCGAGCAGGAACCTGCGAACCGACGTGGCTTTTGATGCCACGATCCGCGCGGCGGCTCCCTATCAGACGATCCGAACCAAAAGAAAGGGAGTGGCGTTTGCCATTGAGTTTGATGATTTGCGTCAAAAGAAAAGGGAGAATCGGGTTGGGGCAACCTTACTGTTCGTTGTTGACGCCAGCGGCTCCATGGCGGCTCGAAAGCGAATGACCGCCGTCAAAGGTGCTATTCTGTCTCTGCTGCAGGATGCTTATGAGAAGAGAGATCGAATTGGCATGATCGCCTTCAGAAATAACGGAGCCGAGCTCATTCTCCCGGTAACGCGCAGCATCGAAGCCGCGTCCAAGCAACTTCGGGAAATTCCCACAGGTGGAAAGACGCCTCTGGCAGACGGGCTTGTCCATGCGTACAAGGTGCTCCATACGGAGAAACGCAGAAATAACGATACGCTGCCGGTCATGATTATCGTAACGGATGGCCGAGCCAATGAAAGCTCCATCGGATTAACCGCGTATGCTGATATTTGGAACGAATGTCTGGAGGCAGCAAAGCTGATCCACGCTGCCGGGATTCGGTGTCTGGTGCTTGATACAGAGCAGGGATTTGTCAAATTGGGACGTTCGAGAGAACTGGCTGATGCTTTAGGTGCGGAATACAGATTCCTTGACCACATAGATGACAAAGGGATTGCAAGGGCCGTCCGCGCCACCATGAAATGAACCGAAATCGCGTTAAGTATAGAGGGGAGGCGACAGGAGTGAAGATCGCTGTTTTGACGACATCGCATGCAGCGATGAGGGATTTGTCGCAGCTAGATAAGAAATGGGACGCATCTCTTCGCAGTCGTCTATCGTTATCCGTGTTTAATATAGAAGGAACGTTATCGGAAGAAGAATGGAAACGGCTGAAAGCAAAGGTAGAAGAAGCGGAGTTCATTATTCATGATCCGCACGGCACGCCGACTCTAACCCTTTCCCGCATTCATGATCTTTGTGCAGGTCTTGAGGCCGAGCAGGTGATTCTAGGAGGAAATGCGGATGGGATTCAAGATTTGTTCCGATTGGGCTCGCTGCGTTATGAAGATATTGCCGGCAGCGGTCATCGGGGGGATCCGTCGGCTTCTTTCGTTCAGGTTGATAAAAGACAAGATCTTGAGCATTACCAAACCTTACTCGAATACTGGAGACATTCAGGTATCGACAATTTGGAGCATATGCTTGGCTACATCGCTACAACCATTGGCAAGGTAACGGATTGGCCACCGGTGGAACGGCCCTTTGTTCTAGAGACGTTAGGTATTTACGACCCCTTCTTGAAGCGATCGTATGAATCTTTGAAGGCGTATCAGACCTTCGCACCCGTTCGGAACAATGTGCCGACGGTAGCCGTACTTTTTATGGGGTACAGCTATCCGCTCCATACCGGGGAAATCGTTGGCGGAATCATACAGGACCTTCGAAAATTTGCGAACGTCCTACCCATCGCACTCACTTCCTTGGTACGCGTTGATCCCCAACGGCTGCGAAATTTACTGATGCAAGGAGGCGCCGAGGGCAGGAAGATCGATCTGATCGTAAATTTTGTTCCGTTTCGGCTTGGCGCGGGACCAACCGGAGGGAAGAGCGATGAGATCCTATCCTTATTAAAGGATGTTGAAGCGCCGATGTTCCATCCGTTCTTCTTAACACGAAGGGAACGGGAAGAATGGGAAGGCTCGCTGCAGGGTTTATCGCCTTCCGAATTTTTGGTCCAAATGATGCTGCCCGAACTTGACGGGAGCATCGACATGCTTCCGGTTGCCGCATTATCCGGCCGTGAATACGATGAGGAAATGCAGCTGCATACGAAGGAACTGCAGGTCATAGAGGAACGAGCGCAGCGATTGATCAGCCGGGTTAAGCGATATCTGGACCTTCGAACCAAGCAGCCATCCGAAAAGCGTATTGCCATCATCGGCTATAACTATCCTCCCGGGGAGGGGCATTTATTTCAGGCATCGTTTCTGGATACGTTCGAATCCATATCCCGAATCGCGACAGCGATGAAAGATCACGGATACACGACAGAGGTTTTTACCGGAGCTGAATTAAGGGAGCGCTTCATTCGGGAGGGAGCAGTCAATTCCGGAGTCTGGACGGACGAGCGTTGGTCCGTTGAGCTTCCTAAGTTCGACAATAAGGCCTATGAGCAGAATAATAAGGTGTTTGCCAATCGAAGGAACGCGCTTATTTCGCAGTGGGGTGAGGCGCCGGGCAATATCATGACAACGGAGGATGGCGCATTCAAAATCCCTGGTTTGCTCACCGGAAACCTGTTTATCGGGGTTCAGCCCAGCCGGGGCGTTCACGAGCATCCCGAGGCTGCTTATCATGATAAGAGCCTCCTTCCGCACCATCAGTATTTAGCCTTTTATCAATACATTCGGGACGAATTCAAGGCGGATGCCATCCTGCATGTGGGAACCCACGGTACCATTGAGTTTCTAGAGGGGAAAGAGAGCGGAATGTCCGGTGATTGTTTGCCGGATGCCCTAATTCAAGATCTTCCGCATTTTTATGCGTATTATGTTGGCAATCCGTCCGAGGCAATGATTGCGAAGCGAAGATCGCATGCGGCCTTGATCGGCTATCAATCCCCGCCCTTCGCGACAAGTGGATTATATGGCGAATATGCCGGGCTTGAAGCGATGCTGCATGAGTACCGGGAAACGGAACGGCTGAATCCAATGCGTCTTCCCGACGTAAAGAAGAGGATACAGGACCAAGCTGCATCGCTTTCGATGGAAACGGCTGATCTGGAAGAGCTCGAAATCGAGCTGTATCGGATTCGAAGATCCATGATCCCGAACGGCCTGCATGTTGTCGGTGAGGGCTACGACCATGAACAAGCGGCAGGGCATATGAAAATGGTTGTGAGCCATGATCAGGGAACGCTTGGTTCACTGCAAAGAGTATTTGCAGCTTCCATGGCATGGGATTATGATGACCTGCTGGAAAACCGGGACATTGAAAGACTGCAACAACTGGATGCGTGTGTGGAAAATGCCGTGTTATCCTTCATTCAAAATGAAATGATCCCAGAGCCTCCGCCGCTGCCGGATGAAATGATGGCACGTTGGAAGGACATTTGGAATACTGGCTTAACGGCTTATCATTCCACCAAAGCGGATATGGAGCTTAAGAACCTGCTGCGGGCACTGGATGGGGCATATTTACCGGTTAGTCTAGCCGGCGATAGCATTCGCAATCCGGAGGTCTTGCCGTCCGGGAACAATCTGGTCCAGTTTGATCCGAGATCCATTCCAAGCCGGACGGCGGCTGCAAGCGGTTCGAAAATCGCCGAGAATACCCTGAAGCTGTATTATAAAGCCCATCAGACATATCCTAAAACGACGGCACTCGTGATGTGGGGGCTGGAAACTTCGCGAACCCAAGGGGAGACGCTAGGCCAGATTCTGGCTTATCTCGGCGTCAGGATCAAGGAACGGGGACATTCCATGCATATGGGATATGAAATCATTCCACTTTCCGAGCTGAACCGACCACGAATCAATGTAGTCGTGCATATCTGCGGATTTTTCCGCGATATGTTTCCGGACCAGCTGTCAACGCTACATCGCATTTTTAGAGAAGTATCCGAGCTGGAGGAGCCGCTGGATCAAAATGGGTTTAAACAGCACTCGGAGTTACTGTACCGACAGCTGCGCAATGCCGGCGCCGGGCACGACGAGGCTTGGGACTTGGCATGCGCCCGTATTTACGGTCCTGCCGAAGGGGAATACGGAACGTCTGTAACCAAGCTGATCGAGACCAAACAGTGGGAAGAGGAAAGGCAGCTTGGGACGGCATTTATGAGCAGCCTGAAGCATGTGTACAGTTCCAACCACAGAGGCAAGGAAATGCTTGAGCTGTATCAGTCCAACTTGGCTGCCGTGGATATCGTTTCGCAAATCCGGAGCAATCATGAACACGAAATTACGGATTTGGACCATTATTACGAATTTTTCGGAGGGCTGGCGAAATCGGTTGAGATCGTCAAGGGCAGTCGAGCGGAAATGTATATCACCGATACCACGCGCGAGCAGGCATTAACGGAGGAAGTGCGCAAATCGATACAGCGAGGCGTTCGAACCCGCTTGCTCAATCCCAAGTGGATGGACGGATTGCTGAAGCATGAATATCACGGTGTACAGAACATAGCCGACCGGACGGAAAATTTGCTCGGTCTGGCAGCAACAACGAACCAGGTGGACTCCTGGATTTTCTCATCGGTTCACAAGGAATATGTTGCGGACGAACAGCGCAGCAAGCAAATGCGGGACAATAACCGTTCGGCATATCACCATATGCTGGAAACTCTGCTGGAGAGCCATCAACGGAACTATTGGAACGCATCGGAGGATGAATTGGGTGTGTTGCGGGATCGTTATTTGGAGCTTGAAGGAGATCTGGAAGGCGGTACCTAGGTCGTAAAGTTGAAGATAAACTATGTCACAACCGGGTTAGCAGGGATGATATCATCCCTGTTTTTTCTTTTTTTGATTCAAGATTAGCATCATCCTTATATTCGGCTATTGTTATGTTTTTGCCACAATTGTTCTCGAATATCAATAGAAAAAACAGTATAATAAAAACAAACAAAACTAAACAAAAACATTCGGATAAGGCGGTGGCAGGGATGAATCAGAATTTTTTGCATCCGGCAGATCAGCTCCTTCAATTTATCAATCGTATTTACAACCATGGCATGACGACCACGTCCGGGGGCAATCTGTCAATCAGGGACCAGAACGGAGATATTTGGATCACGCCGGCCGGGGTGGACAAAGGCTCTTTAACCCGGATGGATATGGTATGCGTGAAGGAGAACGGCACGGTCCTGGGCATTCACAAGCCGTCCAGCGAGTTTCCGTTTCACAGGCTTATCTATCAAGCCCGTCCGGACTTGAAAGCGATCATTCACGCCCATCCGCCCGCACTGGTTTCGTTCAGTATCGTCCGGCGCATTCCGGATACCAGGCTGCTTCCGAACGAACGGCAGATTTGTGGCAAGATCGGGATCGCGCCTTACGCCCTGCCTGGAAGCGAGCAGCTCGGGGAGAACATTGCGGCTGTTTTCAAGCGCGGGATCGACACGGTTATGCTGGAGAACCATGGCGTTGTGGTCGGAGCTGGGGACCTTTCTCAAGCGTTTAACCGGTTTGAAACCCTGGACTTCTGTGCGCGGCTGGAGATCGAGGCGCGTCGACTCGGAAATCCCGTCCTGCTGACCGATGAGGATTACGATACCGTCCGCAACAAAAGCACGCTGCAGCTGGATACGTATATCTACGACACCTGCACGTCGGAGGAAAAAGAAATCCGCCGAGAGATGTGCGCACTCATGCGGCGTGCGTATAAACAAGGTTTGTTCACAAGCACGCAGGGGACCTTTTCCCATCGATTGTTTGGAAATGATTTTGTCATCACACCCTACGGCAAAGACCGCAACGATCTGGAACCGGGTGACCTTGTCCGTATTGAGAACGGTAAAGTCGAGGCTGGCAAACAGCCGAGCAAGTCTGTCTTTCTCCATGAAGCGATCTACCAAATGCAGCCGCATGTCCATTCGGTCATTATCGCGCATCCTCCCAACATCATGGCATTTGCCGTAACCGATACCGCATTCGATTCAAGAACGATTCCGGAGAGTTATATCTTGCTTCGCGGAATGCCAAAGCTTCCTTTTCATGCGGTTTACAATGAACCTGAGCGTACCGCTTCGCTGTTTAAAGCCGATACGCCGATTGCCATTGTAAATAATAATTGTGTAATTGTTACCGGTCAGAGCCTGCTCAACGCGTTTGACCGATTGGAAGTTGCCGAGTACAGCGCCAAGTCCATTCTGTCGGCAAGAACGCTCGGCAATGTTATACACATCGATGACGACCGGATTCGCGAGCTTGAAGCAGCGTTTCATCTAGAATAGGAAGATCATGGGATACCTCAGCTGTACCAAGGCTGCCGCGGGAATAGAGCGGCAGCCTTTCGTTTGTTCTGGCTTGAAGCATGGAAGTTGGTATTTACAATAATAGCGAATATGTCTATTATATATATAGACAAAACGCAAATGCGTTTATAAAAGATTAGAAATGAGGAGAGACCATGGAAAACCCTGCTTCTACAAATCATAAACCCGTGATGATGTCGGATAACTATGGGAAAGTGGATGGACGTTTCGCATATAAGACAGATGTAAGAGCCCTATCTTTGGGATTGAGCGGGCAGAATGAGGATGGCAAGGCGCATATTGCCGCCAAAGTATGGAGAACTGCCGAGGGACAAGGGATTGGATCTTCGGATGAGATCCCCATCCATCGAATTCTAGATTTGTCCATTCTCATTTGCAGTGCCCTGACCCATTTTAGCGAAGCCTATAGATATGAACATTTATATGATCCACAACATCCTGTGATCGACCGGATCGGATTGCAGGGGAACGCCATGACGGTGGCTGTTTGTACGGATAACGAAGAGATTCATGAGGATATCAAGCTGTTCAACGAGTCATTGAGCGATAACGGTGAGATGATTGGAGAACGTCTGCGCACTTTAACGAGAATGTTAGAGGAATTGGGTTATGCACGATGAGAAACCTGTCGAACGGGGAGTTAAGAGGCTTTTCCCGTGTTCAGAGTTAACGAGAGTTTGGAGGTGAGCGGTCATGAACGACCAGAATGACAATGAATCTTGCGTGCTGTCTCCTGGGAGAGAATGGACTGACGAAGAAAAGAGCCTTGTCTGGAAAAAACCATTAACGCATAAAGTAAGCGAGGAAGAACGCCGAATCACGAATGAAATTAAGCGTAATTGGCATCGCGGCGAGATGAAAATCGTCAATATTCTATTGGAGGGAGATGCCGGCTCCGGAAAAACACAGCTCGCCAAGGCGCTGTCTGCAAACTTCAGGTTACCCTATACCAAAGTAACCTGTTTTGCCGATATGGATAAATCGGATATTCTTGGCGCCATTTTACCGGTTATTTCATCGGATCGAATGAAGCAGCTGGAAACCGCGGACCAAGCGGCCTTGAAAGCATTATACGAAAGCGATGGCTTTCGAAGCTCGACGGAGATTTTAATGGAGGCGCTGGAGATTCCACAAGAGATGGCTGCCGCCAAGATGAAGCAATTATTGAAGCTGGCTGCGAAAAACGCTCAGGATGGAGCTGTAGAGTATCGATTTTACGCTTCCGAGATCGTCAGAGCTTTTCAAAAGGGATATCTGCTGGAAATACAGGAACCGAACGTGATTCGGGATGCTGGCGTATTGATGGCATTAAATTCCGCATTGGAGCCGGGCGGCAGTCTTAATCTCCCAACGGAGATCGTGCACCGGCATCCGGATTTCATAGCCGTGATCACGGCAAACCGCAGTTATGCGGGATCCAGGCCGCTTAACGAGGCATTGCGCGACCGAGTGCAGCATACGGAGAAGATGGACCTGCCGACCAAAGAGATCATGATGGAGCGGGCAATGGCCAAAACCGGTTATCGGAACGAAGAAATGCTGGACGTGCTGGCAAGTGTCATTATTCTATTGGATAAAACGGCCCGGGCTAATGCCATTAAAGGCGTGGCTGGCATGCGCTCCTACTTCTATTGGGTGGATGCCGTTGCTCAAGGTGCGCCTGCGAGGGAGGCACTTTACCATAAAGTGATCTACAAGATAACTACCGATTCGGAAGAGATCAAACTGCTGGAAGAAGCGCTGGTAGGCGAAGGCTTATTGGATATGTTGGAGGAAGTCCCGATTGAAAATAATAAAAAACGGAATGCAGATGCAGTGGAGATCACGACATGGGGCAGCGATATAGGCCCGGACTCCACTTCTGATGGGGAAGCCGAGGAAGAAGGGCTCCGGTTAATAAAGTCCGCTGAAAGCGAAAACAGCACAACCATCCTCGCGGATGAGTCAGCGGATATGGAGAGTACGGATTCAGGGGAGGACGGATCACCGCTATATCATCAGGCCAATCCCGCACCCATGTCGGAGGAGGAGAAGCAGAGGGAGCGGGACTTCCGCAAAAAATTGAATCAAGTCTCCAGAGCCATCGTGTCCGACTCGATTCATCAGGCTGTTAAGCTGATCGTTCACCGTCCTGAATACGAACCGAATCAGCAGGAGGAATATTCGAGTCTGAGTATGGGCCTTATGCCCATCGTTCGGGAAATCGCCAGAAAGACGCTGCCGCTATTGGAGCATGAGATCACCGCGGAATATGCCAAAAACCATTACTATGGTTCTAAATTTCAGGCTGACAGCGTGGCCTATCGCGATTTCAAGTATTTTGCCAAGAAACGTCCTCCGACGGAATCCCCTGGTCTTGTGGTCGGTTTGAGGGTGGATGAATCCGCATCGATGGCTGCTTTCGGTAGATTAGAGGCTGCCAAGCGGGCGGTCATTGCTGTCTATGAATTCTGCCAAATTTGCCATATTCCTGTTTTAATTTACGGGGATACTGCGGATGTTTCCCGTTTGGAACAAATGTCCATCTTCGCATATGCCGATTATGATCAACCGGATGTTCGGGATCGGTTCAGGTTGATGGGGATCCGTGCCAGAAGTAATAATCGGGATGGTATGGCTTTAAGAATTATGGCGGAACGGTTAGCAGCTTCACCGAAGCAAACCAAGCTGTTGATCAGCATCAGCGACGGGCAGCCTAAAGCCATGGAAGACTATACAGGAAATCTGGCTATTCAGGACATGCAGCAGACGCTATCCGAATACGAAAGAAAAGGAGTCAAATTTTTGGCGGCCGCCATCGGTCAAGACAAGGATGTCATTAGTCAGATCTATGGTGCCGAGAGGTTTTTGGATATGACCAACCTGAATGAGCTGCCAGCGAAATTGGTGCGCATCATTTCCCGGTACTTGTAAGATCATACTGAACAGCTTCCGCCTGCGTGTCCTTGTGACATGCGGGCTTGTTCCCGTATTTATGTCAGTGAATACCTGAAATGCCTTCTTGGTAAACTGGACATGTGCCCCGTTCAAACATTATAGTTAAAAGAATGAAGATCACGTCATTTTGTCGGATTTTTTCGTTGTCGTGAATCAATAATCAGCTTTACATCTTGAATATGTATACATAAGTAAGGGAGGACATGTATGGAGCAACCCCGTATTTGGCCGGATCGGTTCAAGCGCTTTTTTCTGAACAATAAGTTTGTGCTTCTTTTGCTTGTTCTGTTGCTGGTTGGACTCAATGTGTTGGTTCTAAGCAAGATTTCGTTTGTGCTGCATCCGCTCGCCGTGTTAATCAAGACGATCGTGTTGCCGATCATTTTATCAGGAATTCTCTATTATTTGCTGAACCCTCTGGTAGATGTAATGGAAAAATGGAAGATCAAGCGCGGATGGTCCATCCTGATCCTGTATCTGGTTATTGCCGGTATTCTAACGATCGTGGTGCTCGCGGTCATTCCGGTGCTGCGCAACCAGATTATGGGGCTGATTGATAATTTTCCGACATATAGCGAAAAGGCTAGACAGCAGTTTGAAGATCTAACGGGCAGCGAGTTGTATAATCAGATTCAAGAAACCATGAACATTAACTCCCAAGAGTGGTGGACAACCGTCACGCAGAAGGCAACGGAAATTCTGAACCATACATGGAGCAGAGTGGGCGGGTTTCTGGGTGCTTTTACGGAGGTTGTGCTGTCGATTGTGACCGTACCCTTTGTGCTGTTTTATATGCTGAAAGACGGCAAAAAGCTACCTCTGAAAATATTGTCTTTCCTGCCGACGAAGAGTCGTTCCGGAATTTTGCATGTGCTTCAGGATATCAATCATCAGATCAGCTCGTTTATCCGCGGGCAGATTATTGTGAGCTTCTGCATTGGGATTCTGCTCTATATCGGTTACATGATCATCGGTCTGGATTACGCGTTGATTCTTGCGATTATTGCATCGTTCACCAGCGTGGTGCCCTATCTGGGACCCGCAATTGCGATTACGCCTGCGCTCATTGTGGCTTTGGTCACTTCTCCGATGATGCTGCTGAAGATGGTGGCGGTATGGACGATCGTGCAGTTAATCGAAGGGAAGTTCATCTCACCGCAAATCATGGGCAAAACGCTTAAGATTCACCCCATTACGATTATCTTCGTCATTCTGACGGCCGGTAATCTGTTCGGTGTGGTTGGCATTCTGTTAGCCGTTCCCGGTTATGCGGTCCTTAAGGTTTGTGTATCCCATATCTTCGAATGGTTCAAGGACACATCGGGATTATATGATCCTCGGAATAACAACACGCTGAAATAGTCCATTAAATTTCGGCGGTTGCAATACCCGTTGGACCGTAAGGCTTAAGGCTATCATATGAATTTGCTTGCGAAGTCGCCATGTTGGCGGCTTTTTTTGCGGACAATTCCCCTCAAAGAATCAGAAGGTAAATGTAACCAAGACCCACCCTATAACCTGGGTTCATTGCAAAAACGAATCCGAGTTAATATAATGGATATCATAGGTCTATGTAATTCGAAATTAAAGGAGGAAACCGCCATACAGTTTTCCAAAAGCGTTGATTATGCTCTCCACGCCTTAATCCATTTGGCTCATTCGGAGCGTGACCAGAACATCGGAATCAAGGAGTTATCTGCGACGCTGGGCGTTTCAGAAAGCTATTTGTCCAAAATCATGTCCAAGCTGAGGCAGGATGGAATCGTGCGGGCAGTGCCGGGAGTGAACGGAGGCTACGAGCTTGCAAAGACGGCCGAGCAGATTACATTCCTTGAAGTGATACAGGTGATCGAAGGAAGGCAGCAGCTCTTTGAATGCTCAAATATGAATTCGCGGCAGCATCGTTTGCTGACCGAAGAGAAGGCTGCCGAGAAACAAGAGGACCATCCCCGTGAGTGCGTATGCCTGGTCAAACAGGTGATGGACGGTGCCGAACGGCAATTGAATCGATACTTGGAGGAGCAAACGATCCAGTCGGTATTGGACGCGGCATCAAAACGTGGCAGCTGTGCTGAGAACAAGAAGTGATGAACTTCTTGCATTCCGAATGTGGATACATTAAGTCTATAATACATGTGCACATGAAATTAAGGTAACTTCTCATCAAGCCGAAAGTTTGGGAGGGATTGTAATCGATAAACTCTTTGAGAAATTAAGCGGGTTTGGAGAAAGAGAGCATTGGCTTTTACTTCGTCAGTTGGTGAATACAGCGATACACGATTCTACGCATGGTGAGCACGAAGATAGAATGTTCGGTCAAAGATTGTATAATCTGATGGAAATGCACATAGATACCGTTAGCTACCAGAGACTGCAAGAAGAGAAACTTCAAACTCGCGTCCATATTGTGTTCAGTCTCTCTGAAGCCGGTTCATTAAAAGTTGCGCTCAGTAAAGTTGGTAAACGGGAGGAATCTCGGGTAGTAGCATTTAATGATTGGTTTTCAGTTGGTCCCATCACGGAATTAAGCACAAAGGAGGGGCAGCTCCGAAGGCAAATGTGGTTGATGGAACATGACAGGGACTCATATTATTCAGACAGTATAAACCAGGAACACCAAATCGAGCGTATGATCGATACGCTGAAGAATATACCGGAGAGCAAGACCGTTGTGATATGGTGCGGGGATAATGCCCATGATCAAACGGGACTTCGATTTGCAATGTATATGCTGAGGGAGCGGAAGAGTCCAGTCCATATGGTCAATGTGACACAAATACTCACAGAAACGGCGCAGGGGAATGCTCCAGTATCGCAGGCATTGGTCGAACGAGATAAATACATCGATATTGTTAGAAATTATGGTGAGGGGATCCCTCTGAATTCTGATCTGAGGAAGCGATATGAATCAGAATGGTTGGAGTTGGCAGGACAGGAGGATGTGCTCCGACTCTGGGAAGAGGGAACAATCATAGGCTGCCAAGAGGATAAACTGGACGAGGTTATCGTCAAATCGGTCATGGAGCTGCAAGATAAACTCAGTCCCGGTAATTTTGTTAAAGCTGGAGACGTCGTGGCTAAAATACTGGAAAGCTCACAGCAGCGTATAAGCTATTCCTTTATCATCTACAGAATCTGGAGTTTGGTCAGTGATGGAGTCCTGACGTTCAAGGGATTACCGGGTTTTCCTCATCAATTCTCGCTAGGTCTATCGCATGTTTAAGAAGCCGCCATGGGCGGCTTTTTGTGTTGATTTGGACAGTTCTTACCCTATGTAAGGAAAGGCACTTGGATTTCATGCGTTTTTCTATTGACCGAATGTTCAGTCTTAAATTATATTAGAAGCATAATCTGAATCATCATCCATAGGAGAGAGGAGTTTTCAAATGGATTTAGCTTATCAGACTCAAGGCAGTGGGACACCCGTTGTGTTGGTACACAGCCCAGGTGTAGATTCAAGAGAATGGAAGTATATTGCTCCGCAGTTAGCCCGGAATCATCAAGTCATCACGTATGATGGTCGCGGAACGGGAAAATCCCCTGCGCCGCAATTGCCAACCAGCTTGGTTGAAGACCTATGGTCATTGCTTGATCATCTGGAAATTGACCGCGTTTCGCTTGTCGGTCATTCCATGGGAGGGCAGGCAGTTACGGATTTTGCCTTGACTTACCCTTCTAGAGTCGACCAGTTGGTATTAATCGCACCATCGCTAACCGGATTCGAGCACTCCCAGCCCTTCATCGATTGGATGGCCCAAGTTAATGCTTGTGCACCCGATGTCAACCGTCTGGTTGAACAATCGTTAAGCGGGCCGAATTATCGGGTGACGATGTCCAGCTCTGAACGGGATTTTATGCGCGAGATGCATGCGTTGTATATGACCAGAGTGTTTAGTGAGTGGAAGAGCTTCGAGGTGGTATGGCCGATGCCGCTAGCGATCGAGCGGTTGGAGGAGCTTGTTGCAAACACGCTGTTTATTCAGGGGACGGTCGAATGGGAGGATATGCAGCGAATTGCGGAACAGTTCAAGCGAGCTCAAGACGTCCGTTTCGAGGTAGTCGAGGGGGCTGACCATATGATCACGCTGACGCACGCAGAAGAACTGGCTGGTTTGATTCTTACATTTTTAGCGAGAGGATAAAGGGACTCATCCGGCAGAACTACAAAAATAGGCGCTTTGCTTGGTAGAGTGACTAAAGATTGCACTTAAAAAAGCCGCACAAAATGCGGCTTTTTTGATGAATTCACGCGATTTTTCTCAACGAGTAAGTGAAACGACTTCTATTCATTGCGACTGTTATTGTCCAATAAACGGAAGATGAGAGAGAGACGGTTCCACGCTCCCCGATTGCTCCGCTCTTCACTTATCGGCTTTTTTCTCCGGTGCAGCCGGGGGTGCTTTTTTAGATGTTTCCTGGCTCGTCTCAAAGCTAATCGGCGTTATGCCTTTTGCCTGCCATACTGTACCTCTACGCTCGTATTCGAATAACTGCTCAATGGCATTCGCAATCTGCGGCCCGACTTCGCGCTCAACCAAATACAAGGCCACATCAAGTCCGGAAGTAACACCTCCGCCAGTCACCAAGCGCGGACCATCTTCCACGATTCTTGCTTCAACCGGAACTGCACCGAGAGCTCCTAGCGCCCCCATGCCGATCTGATTGGTGACAGCATATCTGTCTTTCAACAAGCCATCCATAGCCAGCAGCAATGAACCTCCGCACACGGTAGCCACCGTGACTTCTTTATTATTCATCGCTTGTTTCATCAAACTTGTTAAACCAGTATCCTTAGCCTGTCTTAAAATGTTGGGAATAGCATCTTGGGAATTCCCCGCCGGCTTTCCCGAGGCTCCAGGAACCACTATAATTCCGGAACGGTTAGGGTCTAATACGGCTTGCGCTTCGAGGGTAGGCCCATTCAGCCCGCTCGGGACCGAACGTTTACCTTCTGCAGATACCAATTCAACCGTGATTTTGCCACCAGTATACATGCCAGCGGCAGCAAATACTTCATATGGCGCTAATGCGTCCAGCAGATCAAACCCATCGAATAATACGATTTGTACATGTACGCTTTTGTCCTTGAATGGATCTTGCTTCTTAGTGCTTTCCGCGCTTGCTGCGGGGGCTAACAGACTTAGAATGAGCGTGAACGACATGAGTAAGCTAAGTATTTTTTTCATCCTTACATCAATTCCTTTCGATTCGTTCTGATGATCATTTCAGGAATAACTAGCAGCAGCGCAATCGAACCGTAAACGCCGATGGTGTAGCTGGTAGCGTAAACGTACCCAAACCCCTGATGAAAAAGGGAAGTAATGAGATGAATCAACATGTTCGTGAAGCAAAAGGCGTAACTACGAATCATCCAGTTGCGATGACGATTGATCCGTTTCCTCTTGATCTGGACGAGCGCCGTAATGGTGATAACCAGCCAGATCATATTCAGCAGATTGAATCCCATGCTGCTTATTTTTCCGCCGGTGGCGTAGGGGGCCATATAGCCGGAAGTCAGCACAACTAGCAGTACGGATACGATATATACATAGCCGTTTATGCGATGGAGCCTGAGGCTTTTTTCAAAAATCCGATTCGAAAAGTTAATCAGCCCCGATGCCATGGCCATACATGCGAATGCAACATGAACGTACATGACATTTAACCAAACCGGGAGATTAAGCTCGCGCTTCAGCCCGGTTTTATGGCTTAAAAACCCCGCAGCACCGGGATCGATCCAGTAGTTTTTAACCAAGGCGTATAGTATAAATAGAATGCTGACACAGGCCAGCAGTAGGTATAACGATTTCCGTTTCTTCATCCGTTCCCAACTCCCGAAGCGACATATTAGATAGATTCCATTCCTGAAAAAAACTCGATCGATGTACATTCTTGGAAGCCAGACCGCGTGTAGGCCGCCGCGGTTTTTCTAGGATTAGAAAACCCGTTTTCCTGTTAATTTGGATGCAGGCAGGAGGCCGGCTTTGGCCATACCGATCATGTGATCTCCATCGACGACAACTTCAAATTTGAGATTCAAGCGCATGGGTTTCGTGATTCGCAGCGACCAGGTCAGCTTGTTATTCAGAAGCACGGGGTTTATAAACTCGATGGTTTCATCTCCCTGCGTTGCGGTGCCATGGATCATCTCATGTCTTGTCGCAATGGAGAGCTTGACCTCCAGCTTCCCGACAGGCGTAGCGAGGGTGGTATCCCAATCCCCGTCGAAGACCGATGTCTGTGTGCTATTGCTATGCACGGAGCTGGGCGTGGTTGTCATCGATGTTTTGTTCACCGCGGTGCTTGGTTCCTCACTCGTCAATGGTTTGTGAACGCTAGGCGCAATCCCTTTATCCTTCCAAACCGTTCCTCTTCGTTCATATTCAAACAACTGCTCTACCGCGTGAGCGATACGAGGCCCAAGTTCACGCTCCACCAGATATAGCGCAACATCGAGTCCTGAAGTCACGCCGCCGCCGGTAACCAGATTGCCGTCGTCCACGACGCGAGCCGAGACGGGAATTGCACCGGTTGCACCAAGTAGATCCATGCCCAGGTGATTGGTTACCGCCGGCCTGCCTTCCAAGAGGCCTCCCATGGCAAGCACCAGGGAACCGCCGCAGACCGTAGCGACGATGATGTCTTTGTGCTGGAGCGCCTGCTTGATCATATCGGTCAATCCCGTACTCATGGCCCGGCTTAGAATAGCCGGAATCGAATCGGGCCCATCATCTACGACATCGCCGGATGCGCCAGGTACGAGAATGATGCCCGCACGTTCCGGGTTCAGTCTGCCACTCGCTTCAATCTTCAACCCGTTGATGCCGCTAGGCACGGATCTTGGACCTTCGGCGGTGACCAGTTCTACGCTTAACGCGTTTTCAGCATTCATGGCTGCGGCGCAAAAGACCTCGTAAGGTGCTATTGCATCCAGAAGGTCGAAGCCGTCAAACAACACGATTTGAACGTTTAGCATTCCATAATTCCTCCTAGTCTCTATTTGATCAGAAGATCTTTCAGCAAGCGATATTCCTTCTCATCAATTTCACCTTTGGCCATTCGACTCTTTAGAATCATAGCGATGTCATCCTTTTGATGATCGCTTTTGTAACGTTGACGAATCGCGTATACTCGAACCGCCAGGAAAGCAAACAGCGTGAGACAAAACAAAGCGCCGAAAGGGAAGAACGAGAAAGCGTTATTTTCCAAACCCATATGTAAACCTCCTTTATCGATGACTGCGCCCGACAATCACCCGAAATATGGGCTGTCCGTGTGCGCAAGTAGAAGCATAACAAACGAATATCTCAAACGAAGATGTAGAAAGGTCACAAAAGTATAAACAAACCATCACAATACATAAGCTTGCGTTGGTTCTTGCTAAAAAAATGATAAACTAGGATAGCAAAGGTGGGATAAACATGATAGGATCAAAGACGATACTGGTTGTAGACGATGACCAAAGTATCGTTGAGCTATTAAGGGATTTTCTAGAGAATGACAACTTTCAAGTAATGACTGCTTGCGATACCGCTCAAGCGTGGGACATATTCAAGCAAAACTCCATTCATTGTATGGTTCTTGACATCATGATGCCGGGACAAAATGGATTTGAGTTTTGCCGCCGGATTCGTGGGGAGAGCAATGTTCCCATCCTCTTTTTGAGTGCTCGCAGCGATGATGTGGATAAGATTCGCGGCCTAACTCTCGGAGGCGATGATTACATCGTCAAAACGGCTTCGCCGGGAGAGATCGTTGCCAGAGTGAAAGCCGTATTGCGGCGTTCCGCTTCCCCGCAGCCAATGGATAGTAGGGTCTTGGATTACGGCCGCATCAAGTTAAACCTGTCCACAAGAGAAGTACTAGTGGATGGAAATAACGTCGTGCTCACACCCAAGGAATATGAGTTGCTTCGATTATTTGCCGAACACCCGAGACATGTTTTCTCCTATGAACAATTACTTGCGAAATTTTGGGATGGGGTGGGGGATAGGCATACGATTCGGGTCCATCTCAGCCGGCTTCGCGAGAAAATCGAAGCCGATCCGAACCAACCGATATTCCTGGTCAACGTATGGGGAGTAGGGTATCGCTTTGAGGGAGGGTAACATGAGGTCACTCCGCATTCGTACGTTTACAATGCTTTGCTTCTTCTTTATCCTCTTATTGCCTTGGATCTTCTTTGTTGCCGCACACTTTATGGAAACCAAGACGCTCAGCTTCGAAAAAGGTCGGCTGCAAAACGAAACGCTGCAACGAAATATATCGGAAATAACTCAGCGAATTGAAACGGACACAGACCAATGGTCGGATCCGAACTGGCAAAACCAATTGTATACAGCGCTGCGCGAAGCGAAGATGGATGTTCTCATTCAATCCGCAGCAGATCAGGAAATTTATCGTTCCAATCCGGAACGACGAGGAACTACGTTATCGACCGAGCGGTTCTCTGTCATAGAGGACGGCCAATTGCTGGGAAGGGTTATTCTGTATTTGCCTCAAACCAATCAAGTTCAAGTCATGTCGGCTTTTATCGGGCTCCTGCTTGCGATCTTTGTTGTCGGAATGGAAATGAGAAGATTCGTTCTTAAACCACTCGAGAAGATGGGAATCGCAGCTAGGCAAATTGCAACAGGGGATTGGGAGGTTCGATTACCCATGTCCAGGGTCACCGAAATTGCTGAAGTCCGCGACGGATTCGATGTTATGGTGAAGGGACTGGAGCAGTCCTATCGGAAACAGGCCGAATTGGAGGAGGAACGCCGATTCGTCATTGCTGCTGTTGCGCATGATTTACGGACACCGTTGTTCGCTTTGCGTGGCTATTTGGATGGACTCGAGCAAGGGATCGCACAATCCCCGGAGAAAATGGCCCACTATGTGGCGGTTTGCAAGGATAAATCGGCACAATTGGATCGTTTGGTAGAGGACCTTTTCACCTTTACAAAAATGGAGTATGTGGAGTCGGAATCGGAACTGAACCATAAAACGGTTGATTTTAACCAGGTAATTCGGAATTCAAGGGACAGTCTAAGTCCGCTGGCTCGGCAAAAAGGCATCTCGATCTCATACCATGTAACAGATGGCTGCACTATCAATGGAGATATGCATTTATTAGAACGTGCCATGAACAATCTTTTGGATAATGCCGTCAGACACACGCCAGCGGGTGGTGAAATCCAAGTCCAGTGTAACAAGGATGGCAATAAGGTTAAGTTTACGATACGCGATACCGGGCCGGGTTTCTCTCCGGAAGAACTTGAGCGCGTATTCGAACCTCTATATCGGGGGGAAGCATCCAGAAGTCGTTCAACCGGTGGCAGCGGATTAGGTTTAACCATTTCACGAAGAATTGTTAGGCAGCACGGAGGCGAACTTGCTGCAGGCAATCATCCGGAAGGAGGAGCACTGCTTGAAGGATGGTTACCTGCAGCAGCATCTGAGCAGATGGGTGTTGTGGATGTTCTTTAGTACACACGATTTGTTACACGCTAAAAAAGCCGCGACAACGCGGCTTTTTGGTTTGCATGAAAGTGTCGTTGTGGACAATGCTAATCACCCGGGCTTGGATGAACTAGATCCTTTGACTAGAATAATCAACGCTAGAATCAGCGGTATCCAGATCTGAAAAATAGGAAAATGATATTTCAAATTTTGATTAAATCCGATCCAGATATGATATATAAAGTTGGGGGAAAGAAACGAAATGGTATAAATGAAGGCACCCACGATCACTGTTAATTTTTTATGGCTCACTTTGATTAAACTCGAAAGTCCAAGCACGGCTCCAAGGTAGAATGCCGTCATTTTAACGAAAATTCCAATATAAATCAGCATGATAATCAAAGGATCCAAACGTTCAAGGAAATTGGCGATTTGGATGAGACGGACAGAACGAAGCAGCGGAAAAGTCGAAATACTTGTAATCGAAGGGTCCAGAATAGCAAGGTTTAAAATGTTGAATAGCAATAAAAAGATGCCGACGAAAATATAAGCAGAAACAGATGCTTTGGACAGCGTTTTCTTGTCGTCGAGATGACTCCAAAACATGAGAAATACCACGATTTGTCCAAAGGGAAAGCTAATCACCTCTGGTAAGGAAGCACGCAACACCGGCAGAATGCCATTCTCTAATATGGGCATAAGACGCTCAAGATGAATGATGTTCGAGCCGATGAACATGATGATGATGAGGATATAGCCTATTAGAGTGAAAGGAAGCATGAATTCGACGACACGAAAGAAAACCTCAATGCCTTTTGATACCGCGTAGCCGGACAGCACGACCATCAAAAGAATAAGGATGTACAGCGGCGTACTGGGGAGAAAGGAGATATTGATAATGTCCGAGAACTCCCGGGTATTCCTCATGGATTCATACGAAAAATAAACGATGTAGGCTACAGTAATGAATGAGCCTAGATACTTGCCCAAGTGTTGATTCAATATTCGGGGGAGACTAAGATCCGAATTTCTGTTTTGAATATATAGATAGACATATAGCAACAATGATCCCGCGATCATTCCAGCCAACATGACAAGCCATGCATCTTGCTTAGCTTCGATCCCCAGTTCATACAACGGGGAACTGCCAATCATAAACAAGATGGTCATGGCAATGATTTGGTATTTACCGATTTTCTCCATGTTGAACCTCCTTATTCATGGGATCGAATGCCGGTTAATTCTTCGGTTCAATCAAATTCGAGAATGGTTTATTGATCATATTCGTGTGCTCAATGGTCACTTTGATGTTCAGGTTAAGTTCCAGTTCCTGAAGCGGTTGTTCGGACGTTGATAATCGTCTGCTTACTGAAGGGTACCTTCTATGAATCATATCCATGAAGCCTACCGGATCGCTATTCAATTCCTGCATCCTCTTCCAAGCTGTCCCTATCTCGTCCTTGATTTGTTCGGTAATCGTCTCCTCAAGTTTCGTTATGACATCCGGCTTTGTTAAATCCATCGTACAGCTGGTTTCATCAAGGGCACCTTTCGTTTCAATGTGTACCCGCATATTTATAGATCCGTTTACCATGACTGGCTCCACCTGGGTCGATGAATGGACTACCCGATAGCTCGATAGTTGAGTATTTTCTCGATCACTGCAAGGAAAAACAATGATCAAGTTTTTGACGCTGTTCGACAGCCAAGCAACCCCTCTGCTTTCTTCCCGCTTCATCCATCCAACCAGCTTGTCCCCTCGAAAGACCCCCAGATCCCCAAGTTTGATTACCGCTTTATTCCGAGTTGACTTGAGGGCATCCAGGGTGGATTGTTCCTCTTGATCGCCGGAAACCTTTAGCTCTGGAACGACGGCACTTCGGTAAGGATTTGCGATCATCGATGCAAAATCGATCAATTTAATATTTTTAACCTGGGACAGATTCTCTTGACCTTGCGTAATGACTCGTTGAATCGCGTTTCCCGTTATTTTCTCTAATGGAATTAGTACTTCTAATAGATTTGAGGCTTTGCCCTTGGTCAGGAGAACAGACATCGTTTCCCTGCTTTCCAAGGGCCGGAGGAAAAAATCAAGAATTTGCCGTACTCCTTCCTTACGCGCGACCTGCTCATTCAATATCAAAATGGAGTTATGGGCAAAAAAGAGCGTTCGAGGTGCTTCTAAATTGGCATTCTGCATGGCTTCACGAATCGTCTTTCCCCTCGTCGAAAAGATGGTGATCGGAGATTGGCTGCCGCCGGCTCCACCGCCTGTCTGGGTAGCAATGGACTGCGGGATGACGACTTGGAAGGAAATGACCCATTCGTCATTGCTTCGGTCAATGGATGTCGCAGATACAATGCTGAGCGAGTTAAGCTCCCGGCTATCCCAGCAACCGTTTAGCAATAACGGGAGGATCAAGGTGAGAATCAGGAGATTAAGTTTACGGTTCATCTAATTCTTCACCTCCTAGTTTACCGGTTGTTGACTACTTCCTGTCTTCGGTAGGCGATGGTCGCGGACTCATTTTTTGACGTTTCCGGTTATTCTGACTGATTAAGGTCGGTCTTGCCAGCATGGCCCACCATGGAACACGAACCAACACGTCTTTTTGGTCTGACGGGATAAATGGAGCGAACGGGGCAAGGTAGGGCAAGCCGAATGAACGTAAACCGCATAAATGAATTAACATCGCGATTAATCCAGCCATAATGCCAAACAGCCCTAATGTCGCCGCCAGTATCATAAAACCAAAACGAAGCAATCTTGCCGAGTTCGATATGCTCACGGACGGGGCCACAAAGCTGGCAATGGCCGTGAATGCAACAATGATCACCATGGCAGCAGATACTAAACCGGCCTGGACTGCCGCCTGCCCCAGCACCAAAGCGCCTACAATGGATATCGCAGAACCCATAGCTCTCGGCATTCGAACGCCGGCTTCCCTTAATACTTCGAATGTAATTTCCATAGCCAGCGCTTCGACAACGGCCGGAAAGGGGATGCCTTCCCGCTGGGCAGCAAGGCTAATCAGCAAAGTTGTTGGCAGCATTTCTTGATGAAACGTTGAGATAGCAATATAAAGCGAAGGAAGAAGCATCGATACAACAAAGGAGATGATGCGTAAGAGACGCAAAAAGGTGGCGATATCGAATTTTTGATAGTAATCCTCACTCGATTGAAAAAGCTTAAAAATGGTGATGGGGGCGAGCAGCGCAAAGGGAGTTCCATCAACCAATATGGCCACTTTCCCTTCCAGAATCGCACCGGCGATCGCATCGGGGCGCTCCGTGTTAGTAATGGTAGGAAAGGGGGTGAACGTATTGTCTTGAATGAATTCTTCGATATAGCCGCTCTCCAGAATACTGTCGGTATCAATTCGGTCTAATCGATTCAGTATTTCTTGTACTACCTTATCATTGGCGATACCATGCAAATACATGACGGAAACATGCGTTTGGGTGACCCGGCCAATCTTTCGATCTACAATCCAGAGATTCGGGCTTTTAATCTTCCGACGGATTAAAGCCGTATTGGTGCGGATATTTTCCGTGAACCCTTCCTTTGGACCGCGAACCACGGTTTGAGATTGGGGCTCCTCTACGCCCCGCTCTTCGCCTCCTGTAGAGCTTGCCATAATGCCGTGGCATGATCCGTCTATGAGAATGACGGTATTGCCTTCAAGCACGGCGGAGATGAGTTGACCCAGATCATTCAAATCGCTAATGCTGCCGATGGATAAGAAGCGGTTTTTGATCATAGAGAGGATCTCAGTTGGGTCGGATGTATGAAGCTTTTCATGGTAGTCTTTTGGTGTTAAAGATTGCATGATCGAGTTATTAATCGTAAGCGTATTAACCAGCCCATCGATATAAATGACCGCAATGGTATGGTCGCTTCCGAAACTATGTTGTAACGTACGAATAATGATATCTCGGCTGTTACCGGTCTGCTCCCTGAGCTTATGCAAATTCTGGTCCAAGCGATCAGAGAGGGGAGAGGGGGACGGCATTTGATTCGTTTGATGATTTTGTTGAGATCGATCTGGTTTGGATTTTGTTTGCTTTGATTTTTTGAACAATGGCATGTGATCAGCTCGCTTTAACAATGATTCATACGATCTAATCGTTCCCTAATTCTGGTTTAATATTCGGTTGGTTTGAGCACCTAGCGTATTGATTTATTGTGTATATCTATAAGTGTTATTCAAACTATATATTGGACCTATAAGCGCCTTAATTCTATGATCTTTGTATAAAAAGCAAGAAGGAGTGTGACCGATGTCCATTTATCAATTTCAAGCCAAGTCCATTCTCGGCCAACCCGTAGAATTATCCACCTACCACGACAAGGTTCTTCTTATCGTTAATACTGCCAGCAGATGCGGCTATTCCCGTCAATTTGCTGATCTTGAGCAGCTTTATGAGTTTCACCGTGAACAGGGCTTTGAAGTACTCGGTTTTCCGTGCAACCAATTCAATGAAAAAGAGCCTGGGAGCAACGCGGAGATTCAACAATATTGCGAGGGGCAATATGGAGTGACGTTTCCTTTGTTTGAAAAAGTCGAGGTTCGCGGACCGTCGGCTCACCCGTTGTTTCCATATCTTACGCATCGAGCGCCTTTTCAAGGCTTCGACACACAAACCTCGAGCGGGCGCTGGATGCAGGATTTCCTGCTGGATAAATACCCGGATATATACGCCGGTGACGATATCAAGTGGAATTTCACAAAATTTTTGATCGACCGTAACGGTAACGTAGCGGGGCGATATGAAACTGTGACGGATCCGTTAGAGATCGAGCCGACTATCATATCGCTTCTCTGAAGAAGTTCATTTCCTTCATGAATGGCGCCGAGGAGCCATCCTTATAGGTCTCAGCCCTACCAGAAATATCAAGCTGTATGCCCAGAATAGCCAGGCAGCCAGAACGTGGATGCTCTGCTCTGAAATAACCGGGAATACGACAGAGTGGAAGAGTAGCGACAGAATGTCCAGCAGCATACCAGGCAAAGCGATGTAGACGGAAAGACGAGGGCGATCTGAATTCGGAATATCCAGATAGGAGAACAAAGGAGCGATACATCCATAAATCAAGGGGATCGCGATTAGAAAGCTGACGGCGGTTCTCATGGGATGCCTGACATCAATCAACCAATCACCCCAGAAATGAAAGATAACTGTCGCTGCCAGCCAAAGGACAAAACCCCATGCCAGAAAAAATCCATGACGCTGCCTGTTTATAGGAATGCTGTTCATTTCTTCACCTCGCTGGACATGAAGTCAAAAAACAGTTGTAATGCATGAAAGATTTCGTCTTTTGGAAATTCTTCATTAAGCAAAGCTTGCACGGCCAGCCCATCCATTAATGCGTTCATTAAAATGCCCCAGTGCTCCATGGACATTTCCTCTATTGGTGATTCACCCCACCGAGCAGTAAGAATTTGAGTCAGGTATTTGTTTTCTTCTTGAATCATGGCGCCCATTCGGCTGCGATTCTCTTGGATCTGAAAGCTTGCAGCTAATGACGAAAAAAATAATCGGTGATAAACAGAATGATAATCGCATCTTTCCTTGGCTTCTTGTATGGCTTCTTCAATTGATCGATTGTTTTGCTCCAGCGAAACCCATGAAGCATTACATAGACTCTCAACAAGTTCGATTATTAATTGCTCTTTCGTTCGAAAATGATAATAGACCGTTCCCTGGCTGACATTAGCCTGATCGGCCACTGCTTTCAAAGTTAATTTATCCATACCTTTTTCTGAAACACACTTTTGGGCAGCCTCGAGCAGCTCTTGTTTGCTAATTACATTTGGTTTCGCCATGACCGTTTCACCTTCCTATAAAGTAAGTTATTCAAACAACTAACTCTAATGTAAAAAAATAAACTCCATTTGTCAAACAGAAGAAAAAAGGCACAACGATCAATATTGTCAGCAATATTCATGGTTTTGATGTATAATAACGTCTCATATTAACAATTACAATTCATAGTAGCTAAAGGAGCCCTATATATGAAGTCTTACACCTCTGACCAAATTAAAATCCCGCCGGGATTTTGGGAAGGATTACATCAATTAGGGATTGCCGCCCATGACGTAGCTCGACAAGCACAATTACCGCTTACCATCATTACGGAATCTATAGTTACTACCGCCCAATATTTCGCGATCTGGGAGGCTTATTCCGATCTCATTGGGGACACTGCCCAAGCCATCATCGAACTTGCGACGGTCTTTGAAACGGCGAAGTACCCACCGACCGTCTTAGCGCCTTACCACGCTCGTGACTACCGCGATGCTCTAAACCGGATGGCTCGGTATAAACAACTATGTCCGCCCGAAGGCTTGCTTATCAACGAGGATGGCGAACGCTGTACCATCGACCTGGAATGGCTGAATCTAGGCGAGCAGCCCGGTCCATCGCTGCTTGTTGGTATCACACTGGCATGTCTTTTGGAGCTTGGACGCCGGGGCACAGATCAACCTTTGACCGCGCAGTTGGTCGAATTTTCGGAGCCCATGGGCGATGTACAGGCGCTTGAAGCTTATTTTGGCTGTCGGATCCGGACGGGCGCAAAACGTAACCGGTTGACGCTCTTTCGAAGAGATCTGGACCGACCTTTTCTCTCGTACAACGAAGAATTGCTGGAGATTCTGACTCCCGCACTGGACCGATCGCTTGATGAACTTCAGAGTAATCGCTCCATTACCGAGACGGTCAAGTGGATCATCAAACGCTGTCTCACAGCAGGACGCCCTGACATTCAGTCTGTGGCGAAGGAGCTCAATGTGAGCGATCGCACCTTACAGCGCAGGCTAACGGATGAAAACACGAGCTTCAAGCAACTGTTGACACAAGCTAGACATGAACAGGCCATCGAGTACTTGGCAGACCCTTCGCTCGATATCAAAGAAGTTGCCTTTTTGATCGGATATGAGGATCAGAACTCGTTCTACCGTGCCTTCCGTCTTTGGGAAGGAGATACTCCATCGAATTGGCGAACTGAACATTTCAGTACCGGTTAGAGGTTGCAGGTTCCTTGGTATTCACAATTGGCGTGTTGTACAAGTACTTTGGCGTTATATGCTAGTTACTCTTCATTCCTGACAAAGTAATATAATCACTATCCGGATCGCAAAGGAGTAATGATTATTTTATGGATATGGGATTAAACAATAAAACGGCTCTAGTAACTGGGTCATCAAAAGGAATAGGTAAGGCCATTGCCTTTGAACTAGCTAAAGAAGGTGTTCATGTACTCATTAATGGACGAAATCATGAAGAGGTCGAGCAAACCGTGAATGACATCAAGTCCAAGTTCCCGGCGACTTCTCCTCAAAATGCTACCGCCGATATCGTGGATTCGAAGCAAAGAGAAGCACTGTTTGAAAAATATCCCACAGTGGATATTTTAGTTAACAACATGGGGATTTATGAGATTATGCAGTATGAGGATGTGGATGATGAGGTATGGGAGAAATATTTCCGTACGAATGTTCTTGCTGCTAATGGACTAACTAAATTTTACTTGCCTCAGATGTTGAAGCGTGATGATGGGCGGATTATTTTTATAGCAAGCGAAGAAGCCGTTATGCCATCCGGACAAATGCCTCAGTACTGCATGACAAAATCAATGCTGTTATCCTTGTCAAAGAGTTTGTCCAAATTAACCATTGGAACGGAAGTAACGGTCAATACGATCATGCCAGGACCCACCATCTCTGAGAATGTGTACGGAATCATTGAAGGGATGTACCCTGATAAAGATATGACTTTTGCTGAAAAAGAAAAAGAATTTATGGTTACGAATCTGCCTCAATCCGAAATACAGCGATTTATCAAGCCTAACGAAATAGGTAGGCTGGCTGCATTCCTAAGCAGTCCGTACGCATCCGCGTTTAAAGGTTCTCCAATCCGGATGGATGGGGGAATGGTGCCTACGATTTTCTAACGTTTATTTAAATAGGTCTGCACATAGTTAAAGCTTGGGATCTAAAACAGATCTCCAAGCTTTTTTTAGTATCCGTAAGCAGCGTCCCTGATGTGAACCGGGTTTTATTCGCCTATCAATTCCAGCTTGGTCTGCCTTTTGTGATATACAATGCGAGACAATCCAACGCTAATCTCATATAGAAGGAACAGGGGCACAATAACGAGGATGTCCGACACGATATCCGGCGGTGTAATGGTAACGGCTGCTATCGTCAGCAGCAAATAGGCGATTTTCCGCATTTTAGCTAAGCGGAGCGGGTTCAGAATGCCAATCGAGGTCAAGAACATGATGACAACGGGCATCTCGAACAGCACACCGAACGGTACGGTCATGTGCACCATAAAACGGAAGTATCTCTCGGCGGTATATGCTGTTATGAAATGGTGCGACAGCGAATCCAGGAAGGACAGGACCATGGGATAAATGACAAAGTAGCCAAAGGCCAAGCCCAATAGAAAAAGGGCACCGATTGCGGGGATATACGCCAGTGAAGCACGCCGCTCAATGGTACTCAAGCCGGGTACAACGAATCGCCATACCTGAAATCCGGCAACAGGCATCGTCACCGCAAGAGCTATAACCCCTGCAATCATGAAGTATACCCAAATCACGTCCGTCGGTCCCAGCACTTGAAGCTGACCCTCCACGTCGCGAGTCAGCATTTCATACAGCGGTTCGACATATAGAAAAGCGGCACAAAGGGCTACCAAAAAGGTGCCCAGTGTGATGAGAATCCGCTTGCGGAGCTCTGTTATGTGCTCTATTATATGCTGCTCCTGTTCGTGTCCCTGCTCGTGCGGGGTCATTTCAATTTATCTCCATCCTGGATATCTTCGCTTGAAACCAGTTCACGTGTTGAGTTTTTGAACTCGCTCAGTGTTCGACCGAAGGCACGGCCCAGTTCAGGCAGCTTCGAAGGACCGAAAATAATTAAGGCGATCAACAAAATGAGGATCAGCCCTGTCACGCCGATGTTTCCTAAAGGCATATGATCAACTCCTTTACCCTATTTTGTATCCGAAGCCATCCGAAGCAGTTCTGAAATATCTCTGGCTATCGACTCGTCGCGCGGTGCATCATGCAGCTTCGAGGCAATTCGGTCGATCAGCGCAGGAGCTTGCGGATTCGTTACCGTTAGAATTTGCACTTCTTCATTAAACATGCTCTTCACTTGCTCTTTGGCTTGCGACATATTATCGTTGTCCGCAATCTTTGCCCCGCTTACGCCTTCATCCGGCTCGCCTTTGCCTGACATTCCTTCTGTCTGACTTAACACCTTTTGCTGCATGTTGTCATAGTGGTTGGACGAAACCTGTGATTCTGCGCGTGCCAGAACAATCGTGTCATTAAGGACAAAAGCTTTCACCCCATCAATGCCTAGACCTGCAAGTCTTGACTGTACATGGGAAGAGACACCGCCCTCATGCAGGCTGGATGAACCGATCATGCTGTACACGGACATACCCATACCGCTTGTGGTATTGCCATGGACATTGGTCGTTTCGGTTTTCGGCCCATGATAGCTTGGGATGACATCGGTACTGTGCAAGTGCACGGCATCGGCATTACGCTGCTCCATGGATTGTGCATTTTGTTGATTGTCGTCGGTTTGATTTAAGCAGGCTGTTAAAGAAAGAAGCAGTGCCGAGCCCAAAATCGGGCCTTTCCACCTGCTCCACAATTGATTCATGAGCATTCGCCTCCATATCGGTTAGTAATTTTATCATGCCCGGATGGAGAATAATGTATGAATGAAATTTTGATGGGGACAATACCCATTATTCAAAAATGAAGAAGAGTAGGGGTGCAGAGAGTTTGAGCGAACAAGACGAACAACAAACCAAACCATCGAAGCCTGGCAGCTCGCAGACCATGTCACGGCGGAAGTTTCTGAGAAACTCCGGTTATGCCGTGGGAGGGGTCGTGCTGGGCGGTGTGCTCGGTTATCTGCTGCCGAAGCGGGAAACCCCGCCTGCAGCGCCGGCGCCTGAGCAGAATGAAAACAACTACAACCAAGCCTTAATGTTTTTTAACCAGGAACAATACAGGATCACGGAAGCAGCCGTAGAGCGCATTTTTCCTGCGGATGAGAATGGTCCGGGCGCCAAAGAGCTGGGTGCGGCATTCTTCATCGACCATCAGTTGGCCGGTGATTGGGGCTTCAATGCAAGAGATTATATGCAGCCCCCTTTCTATGTTGGAGAGAAAACGCAAGGCTATCAGGGTCGATTAAGACGACGTGAGATATTCTACATTGGTCTCCGCGAGATTCAGAACTACAGCCAAAAAAAGTATCAAAAAGATTTCCCGAGCCTGGCGCCAGAGGAACAGGATGCCGTGTTAACTGCCTTTCAGAACGATGAGGTCAAATTGACAACGATCTCAGCCAGCGGGTTCTTTAACCTGCTGCGCAGCAGCACATTGGAAGGGGTATACAGTGATCCGCTGTACGGCGGCAATAAAAACATGCAGGGCTGGGTCATGCGTCAATATCCGGGTAACCAAATGGCTTATACCAACATCATTGATAAAGATTTCACCGTGATCCCGCCGAAGAGCTTAAAGGATCACCTATAACCGCTCATATATAGCGAAAGGAGTACAGATATGGCCAAAAAATTACCGAAAACGGATGTTGTCATTATCGGCGTCGGCTGGGCTGGCGGGATTATCGCTTCGGAATTGACCAAGAAGGGATTATCCGTTGTCGGATTAGAAAGAGGGAAAGAAAGGGTAACGGAAGACTATTACATGGCTCATGATGAGCTCCGTTACGCGCTTCGGTACGATTTGATGCAGGACCTCTCCAAAGAAACGATTACTTTTCGGAGCACCGAAAAAATACGTGCGCTTCCGATGAGGCAGTATGGTTCGTTCCTGTTAGGGGAGGGGCTCGGAGGGGCCGGCGTCCATTGGAACGGGCAAACGTTCCGTTTCCTGCCCTACGATTTTAAAATCCGGAGCATGACGGAAGAACGATATGGGAAAGATAAAATACCGCCGGAAATGACAATCCAGGACTGGGGTATCACCTACGATCAGCTCGAGCCGTTTTTTGATAAGTTTGAGAAAACGACCGGTATCTCCGGCGAGGAAAATCCCATGGCAGGGAAACGTTCGAATCCTTACCCGACCCCGCCTATGCTCCACACGCCATCTATGAAGATGTTTGCAGAAGCGGCGAAAAATCTGAAGCTCAACCCCTATACGGTGCCTTCAGCCAATCTGTCGGAAAGCTACACGAACCCGGATGGCATTTCCAGAGCGGCCTGCCAGTATTGCGGATACTGCGAGCGCTTTGGCTGCGAATACGGAGCGAAAGCGGACCCTGTCGTTACCGTGATTCCTGTTGCGAAAAAAACCGGGAAATTCGAAATCCGTACCCATTCTTATGTTAGAAGAATTCTGCATAAGGGCGGTAAGGCAACGGGTGTCATGTACACGGACCTAACGACCGGAGAGGAAATCGAACAGCCGGCGGATATCGTAGTATCTACGGGGTATGTATTTAACAATACCCGTTTGATGCTCCTCTCGAAAATCGGCAAACCATACGACTCGTCCAGCGGGACGGGTGTGATTGGCAAAAACTATGCCTATCAGGTTATCAAAGGGAACGCCGCCGGATTTTTTGAGGATAAATTCAATTTATTTGCCGGTGCGGGAAGCCTGGGAATGAGCTTGGACGATTTTAACGGCGACAATTTTGATCACTCGGACTTGAAGTTCATTCATGGAGGGAACATTGCCCATACGGTAACCGGACAAAGGCCAATCCAAAACAATCCGGTTCCGGAGGAATCACCGCGTTGGGGAAAAGAGTTTAAGGCGAATTCCTTAAAGTATGCAAACAGCGTGCTGTCCGTGGGCTCTCAAGGTTCTTCTATGCCATTTCGGCATCACTATCTGGATTTGGATCCCACCTATAAGGACGCATTCGGAGACCCGTTGATTCGAATCACGTTTGATTTCGAAGAGCAGGACCGCCAGTTGGCCAGGTATCTGTCCGATCGCTGCGCGGAGATCGTGCAGGAGATGGGAGGCCAGAACATAATGAAACTGAAGGAACTGGGACCTTACGAAATTACGACATACCAATCGACTCATAATACCGGCGGGGTGATTATGGGAGAGAACCCTGGCAATTCGGCCGTCAACAATTACATGCAAATGTGGGATATGGAAAACTTGTTTGTAGTAGGCGCATCCGCTTTCCCGCATAATAGCGGCTATAATCCGACCGGAACGGTCGGAGCTCTTGCTTATCGCACCGTGGATGGAATTCTGGAGTACAGCAAAAAGGGCGGGCTATTAGTGTAGCCCGCATTTTACAAAAGGAGGCAGTTTCAGACATGTTCAAAAAAGGGTTACTGTTTGTTATGCTTTTGACAACTTTTGCTTTTGCAGCGGTAGCATGCGGCGGCGGCAATACATCCGAGCCTGCTCCTGCTGAAAACGGGGGACAGGCCCCACAAGAAGGAGCAACCGGCGGAGATGCCGGCAATGCTGAAGCAACGTCGCTCTACAATGCCAACTGCATGGCTTGCCACGCAACAGACTTGGCCGGGGGCGGGAATTTCCCAAGCCTGCAAAACGTAGGGTCCAAGTATGATGCTGGCGAAATTGCGGGTATTATTACGAATGGACGCAATGGAATGCCGGCATTCCAAGGCAAGCTGACGGAAGACGAAATTAATGTGCTGTCCCAATGGCTGGCTGCAAAAAAATAAGGTGAACTAAAAATGAAATATGAGGACCCTCATGCTACAATGCAGATAGGAATTGCGTTGTTATCATGGGGGTTTCTTCATATGATTACAACGTAAGAATGGAACACTTTTTTGGAGGTGGACTGTGAAGTCATGACAGAGGCGTTCGTATCCTCCTATAGCACATGTTCAATAAAGTGCCGAACGGTGGTTTGCTTTTTTGCCGGCATCCTCACCTATCGGAATAATTTTGAAGACGCTGCAAGCGAAATCGCCCTTCGATATCCCGATGCCAAAATAGTGGTGATTTTTCCGTATGGGATGGCAAACGGCATAGCGGGTTCCGCATTAATCCGTTTACTAGCCCGGCAGCTTACTCAAGTCGGTTATGACGTGGTTCGAGAGTACTCTCGTCGGGTAGTGAACGCAGGGCAGATCCTCCGCAAGCATGCAGCAGATGCAGATCAACTGATCCTGATCGGTCACAGCGCCGGAGGCGTTATTGCTTATAAGGTTGGGCTATATTTGGAGGAGAATTTTGACTTTCGAGGAATCCATGTATTTGCTGTGGGATGCCCAAAGTTTTATTTGAAGGACATTCCATATAACGACCGCTTTACATATATTACGGGCCAGAATCCGGACAGGATCACCCGAATTGGCAGTTGGCGCAAGCCGGGTTCTAGGGTGTACCGCGGAAGGCCGGGGCGCGAGGTTCAACTGGATTTTAATCCGGATCATCAGGGATGGCGGTTTCATGCCTCTTACTTTCTGAAATCGGCCTGGACGGATTCAAACGAAGCGTTCCATACCAATTCAGTAGATCTGGTATCCAAAATCCATGAATTGTACCCCGGAAACTGATAGTTACGTAATAAATATTATGTAAACTATAAGTGCGTGTAGGTTGTGTCATTTGCTGCCTCATCATGTGAATGGTCAAAGCGGTGAGGAAGAGTTATAGGACAAAGAGCCGAATTCCCTAGAAGGAATTCAGGCTCTTTGTTGCTTTACGGCCGTATATTCGTCTGATGATTTTTACGAAATTTCAGAGGAGAGAGACCGATTATGCTTTTAAACGTGCGGCCGAAATGGGTAGAATTCTCGAAGCCGACGCTTTCGGCGATATCGGAAACCTGCAAATTGGATTCTTTCAACAAATGACATGCTTGCTTGATCCTTACGTTATTCACATACTCGATCAGGGTAAATCCCGTTGATTCCTTGAAGGTTCGACTAAGATGGGAGGGACTTACATGGAATCGGCTGGTGAGTTCCTCTAATGTCAGGCGCTGATCGTAGTGGTGATTGATAAAGTGGGCAATATGGGAGATGCGCTGATGAACCTGGTTGGTTGAGACAGTTATGTATTGACGACCACTGTTTAGAATGCGGTGGATGAACACCAAAAGCTCGGACAGCAGGATTTTGAGATAGAAATTCGACTCTGGGAATCCGTTTGCCGATTCGGCGGCCATCTTCGCAAAAATCCCTTCGACATACCCCTGCTCCTGGCCTTTTAACCGGACGGAACCGGAACCTGCCTGGAATGGGGAGAGGGGATGAAAAGACGAATCCTCGGTTAATAACCCGCCTAAAAATTCCTCTTGAAAGAGCAGCGTTACTCTTTCAAATGGGGCCCCGTTAGGATTGATCAGACGGTGCCCGTCATTCTTGCGAATGAGCAGCATGGAACCGCCCACGAGCTGAAACGGCTGGCTTCCAATACAATAATGCAGTTCGCCCGAGACAATATACAAAATTTCATAAGCGTCGTGATAGTGGAGTGAAGGAATGCTTGACCGGGATTTGCTCTCTCGACTGATATAAAAGGGATCGGAGCAAAAAAAGTTGATGTCATATCACCTCTCACGGAATCCAGCTAGGTCATGATGTCCTCATTGTACCCGAAGCCGTTTGAATTGTTAATCAAAATAACAGCAATATATGTTGAAAATGGCCATTTTTAGATAAGATCCAGCGAGAATCCAGAGAAAACATGGGATATATTCAAGAAGGTGGGATTGAATTGAATCCTCAAGCCAAGCCGTTCATGTTGAACGGGAAAGGGGTTGCAAAGCATGCGAATCAAGAAGAAAAGAGGAAGGAATCCACAGCGGATGGTCTTATTGTTTTTAGCATTATTGTTGATCCCCTGGACATTGCCGGCAAATTCCTATGCCGACTCCGTGACGTCCAAGCCCGAGCTAGCCTCCGATGGACCGGGGAAAGCGGCCGAGGCCTTAATCGCTGAATGGGTCTTCAAGAACAAGGGAGAAGGAGGCATCCATCCTGCAACCGGAGGACAAAACATGTCTTCCTCCATCCTCCAACAGGTCGGAGGATATTTCGAATACTACGACAGCAAAGCCCAAGACATCAGCTATCAGGGCTGGGACAATGGCCAGGGCAAGAAATATTGGTTGGCCATGGTTTCTACTTCAGCCTACAAGAATGTCAAACTATCCTCGGAGCAAAGCTCTTCGGGTTCCGCTCCTAACGATTTCAAAGTACAGGTAAGCACCGACCGAACGGTATGGACGGACGTACCGGGAGGCACTGTTCAGATGAATATGGTTTCAAGTTACAATTGTCCGAATCAATCCTGCATACTCCGTAACATCCCCCTGCCGAATGCAGACGATAAGCAAATGCTGTATATCCGTTGGGTGGTTAACTCCAATAAGCCAGCCAACCCCAAAGATAATCCGAAAGGCATAGGATCGGGAGGTTCCAGTAAGATTCGGAACATTCGCGTAACCGGGGAACCGATATCCGGAACAACGCCTGAACAGCCTACCATCGACTTATCTTATGTTCCGGAACAAGGTGCGGAAAAGGTATCCGTGACGACGCCGATTGAGGTGAAGTTCAACAAACCGATCACGTTAACGGCCAAACAGGACATCACGGTACGGGATGGCCAGAATCAGGCTGTTCCAAGTCTTGCCGTCGAAGTTATAAACCAAACGACCTTACGCATGGGGCATGGAGGTTTAGGTCAAGGGAAAAGCTACAGGGTTACCATTCCCCAAACCGCGGTCCAAGGAAAAGACGGCTCCCCCCTGATTCGAAATATCGAGTGGAGTTTTACGACTGTAGGTACCGTCTCTTCGCCGAAACTCATTAACATGACCTTGAACGGCGATCCAAGGACGAGCATGGCTTTCGCTTGGTACACGGATACGCCGGCCGGAACCAAAGTCCAGGTTGCCGAATCAACGGGAACCGGAAACCTGTTTCCGAAAGAGGGGGTTCTTGAATTCACCGGATCTTCGGAAGAAATTTCGACTTATATGACCAAGAGTGACAGAACAATCGGAAAGAAGAAAACGTTTTTCAGCCATAAAGCAAGCGCGAATGGATTAAAGCCGGGAACCGATTATGTATTCCGGGTAGGCGATGGTTCGATATGGAGCTCCGTTGGATCGTTTAAAACTGATACGGCGACACCGCAGCCTTATCGCTTTATCGTGGGAGCCGACTCTCAGGCCTCGAGCAAATCAGGCTTTGAACCATGGGCAGATACCTTTAAGAAAGCCTACGAACATATTGGCAACCCCAAATTTCTGATCAATGCCGGCGATCTGGTCGATAATGGCGACTTGGAAGAGCAGTGGCAGTGGATGCTTGGGCTCGCGCAGGAGCATCTGATGAAAGTGCCATTTGTACCCGTACTGGGCGGACACGAAGTGTCGGATTGGGACGGGGACGCCACGACGCCGAATAACAACTTTTACAACCATTTCAATCTGCCACGGAAAGTGGTGGATGCAACACATGACGGCTCGGTTTATTCTTTTGAATACGGCGATGCGCTTTACATGGTCTACAACTCGCAATTTAACGGCAAGCTGAACGAAGACGGCTCCGTCGACTGGGATGATGATCAGCACGAACAGTTTTGGAACCAGATTGATTGGATGCGGAACACGGTGGCGAAGACCGACAAGAAATGGAAGTTCGTCACGCTTCACAAAGCGCCTTATGCAGCCGGCGATAATTCCGCTCAATGGGAAGGAGATCGCGTTGAATTTTACAGAAAAAATCTGATTCCTGTTTTTGACGAGCTTGGCATCGATATGGTGTTCGAGGCTCACGATCATATGTACATGCGTTCCTTCCAAATGTATGGGGACAAGGTCATCGATCCGAAAAAACTGGAAAAAGACGAAGCTGGCAACGTCGTCAATCCTCAAGGAACGGTGTATCTGATGTCCAATGCATTTGGAAACAAATTCTATTACAAGAACGAACCGTATGACGATTACTTCGCGGCAATTAACAACCAGCCGAAGAAAAAAATGTTTACGGATGTGTCGGTTTCGGATCAAATTCTGAAATTCGATGCCTATACGGCCGCTATTGAAGATGAAGGAAAGAGCGGATACGGAAAAAATGGGCTGAAGGTATACGATCATTACGGCATCAAACGAACTGACACCAAACCGGATCCGGTGGAGGGAGCTCAGGTTAAACTCCAAGGTACCAAGGCTACGTTGACCTGGAAGACACCTTCTTCCAGCAAAGAGCAGGTAAGAGGATTCCGTATTTACGAAAAGGATGACAAGATCAGCAAGCATTGGAGCCTCTATGTGCCCGTGAAGTCGGGAACGTCGCAGTACAGTGCCGTCATCGACAAATTAAATCCGGATATCCAATATAATCTGGTGATCAAATCTGTTGGCAGAAGAGACAATTCCAGTCCAGTCACGGTAAGCACGTCGGATCATGCCGAGGGGAATGAGCCTCCATCTGCTGTGGATGGTTTGGCGGGCAAAGGCGTGTCTCCTTTCCAAATTGACCTGACCTGGAGAGCGCCTTCCGGCAAGGCACCGGATCGGTATCATATTTACCGCAACGATCGTCATGTTGGAACAACCAAGGAAATAACGTATATCGATACCGGGCTGACGCCCGACACGGAATATCGGTACAAGGTGACGGCCGTCTCCGCGGGAGGAGTCGAATCGCTGCCGTCTGCAGAAATCCGCTTGAAAACGATGCCTTCTTCGCAAGGCACCGGGCCTTACAAGCGGTTCCCGCAGCATACGGCTTACACCGCCGGCTCGATCAAGCCCAATCATCTGCAACAAGCGCAGCTGGATGCGACCGTTGCTCGGCTGTATGATGAATGGAAGCAGAAATACTTGAAAAAGAAGCCGTATCTTCAATCTTCGGAGCCGGATCAGTACTACGTCTGGTATGCCGACGGGGACTGGTTCCAAGAAGAATATGACGAGGAGCTTAAAGTCAAGTATCAACCGATGACCGTTTCGGAAGCGCACGGATACGGGATGCTAATCACCGCACATATGGCGGGCCATGATCCTAAGGCCAAGGCTTATTTTGACGGGTTATATCGTTATTTCAGAGCACATCCGAGCAAGATCAACCCGGACCTTATGGCTTGGAAGCAGGGCGATACAGGTCAGGCCGTCGTGAATGTCGGCGGTGTTGATTCGGCCACGGATGGTGATATGGATATCGCATACGCTTTGCTCCTTGCGGATCGCCAGTGGGGAAGCGATGGTGAGATCAATTACTTGGCCGAAGCCAAAAAAGTAATCGACGCGATCATGAAGAGCGATGTCAATCACGCTGAGTGGACGTTGAAGCTTGCGGATTGGGTGAGCGACAACGATGCTAAATATGGCAGTGCTACGCGTCCTTCCGATTTTATGCTTCAGCATGTGAAAGACTTTAAAAACGCGAGCGGAGACGCCAATTGGGACCGGGTCATCGACAAAACCTATTCCATTAGCGAAGAAGTATACAAAAAGTACAGTCCGAATGCGGGGCTGCTGCCCGACTTTGTGGAGAAGAAAAACGGCAGCTATGCACCGGCAGATCCGGAATTCCTCGAGTCTGAAACAGATGGAGACTTCAGCTATAACTCTTCGCGTATTCCTTGGCGGATCGGCACGGATGCTCTTATGACTGGGGAAACTCGTGCCAAGGAGCAGCTCAATAAAATGACGTCTTGGATTCGCCAAGCGACCGGGGATGATCCAAGCAAAATATATGGAGGATACAAGCTGGACGGGTCCAAAGCACTCGTGGATTATACGGATACATCATTTTCTGCGCCGATGATGGTTAGCGCCATGATAAATCCGGCCAATCAAGCGTGGCTTAACCGATTATGGGACCACAATGCCTCCATCTCCACGAACGATGACGTCTACTTTGGGAATACGCTGCGTCTTCTAAGCATGATTGTCGTTTCGGGTAACTGGTGGTCACCGACCATCGCGGACACCGAAGCGCCGATGCAGCCAACCATCGAAGAAGCGGTAGCCGTATCCGATTCATCCGTGGAACTGAAATGGATTCCATCTATTGATAATACGGGAATTGCGGAGTATAAGGTTTATCGGAATAATAGCGTTATTGGAACGTCGAACACGACGGATTATAAGGATAGCGGCTTGACGCCGAATACAACGTATCAATATTTTATCGTTTCGTACGATACTTCCGGCAACATGTCCAAAATCAGTAATGTCCGAATCGTCTCGACGGGGAAGCAGTGAATGTAATGCGATGATGATTTTACGATGAAGTGCTCTTCCGCATTGATAGCATGGGCTAAGCGGTAATCATAACGAAGGAATAAAGAGCCTGGGACCAATCCGGGCTCTTTATTGTCCGCTCCTGATAACAACCTATTTACCGTTTGTTTAAGAATAAGGGGGATTAGAGCTATACCTGCTTCCTTATTTGATTGCGAATTTCTTAAGTTGTTTCCTTAGCCGAAAAGGTTATACTTATCAATAGGTTAATTTGAAAGTCATCAGGAGGATATGTGAATGGCAAAACAAGATGAAGTTTCATTACAGAAGAAATTGAGGCCAAGGCATATCAGCTTTATGGCGATGGGCGGTGTAATCGGCACCGGCATATTTAAGGGAAGTGCGGAGACGATCAGTCTCGCCGGTCCGGGCGTTATTTTCTCTTATATCTTTGCAGGACTGCTTCTTCTGGTCGTTATGGGAGCCATGACGGAAATGGCAACGGTATATCCGGGCCGCAATATGAAAGATTTTGTTCGGGAAGCCTTTGGAAAACGGGTTTCTTTTGTCATGGGCTGGATGTATTGTTTCATGTGGCTGTCAGTATGCGTAATTGAAGTGATTGCGGCAGGCAGCTTTCTGCAATACTGGTTTCCGGAGGTTCCGCTGTGGCTGCTGAGCCTTGCAAGCGCGGCGCTCATTATTTTAATCAATATGATGAGTGTTGGAAGTTTTGGCGAAGTGGAATTCTGGCTTGCCGGGATCAAAATCGCCATGATAATTAGTTTTATTGTATTGGGAAGTTTTCTTATGTTTGGCATTATTCCAAGTTCGGACACCCCGTATCTTCAAAATTTCACCGCTCACGGCGGATTTTTGCCAAATGGGTGGTTCGCCATATTCTCGGCTCTGCTTGTCGTTACCTTTTCGTATGGAGGTTCAGAGCTGATCGGTCTCACATTAACCGAAACCGAAAATGCGGAGAAAATCCTGCCTAAAGTCGTGCGCAACTTTATTTTAAGGGTGATTTTGTTCTTTACACTGCCCATCCTGATCATATGCGGATTGATTCCGTGGAACCAACTGGGAGGAGAGGCAAGTCCTTTCGTTCAGGTGTTATCCGCTACGGGATTGCAGGGCACGGCCCATATTATGAATTTCATATTGGTAACGGCCGTGCTGTCGGCAGCCAACTCCGGCATCTATGGTGCGACGCGCATGATTTATTCCATGGCAGCCGCAGGGGAGGCTCCCCGGAGCCTGGCCAAGACCACGAGCAAAGGCATTCCGCTTAATACGCTGAAACTTTGCGCGATCATTCTTTTGGCGGGCTCCCTGCTGGGACTGATCGCGCAAGACCAGTTGTTTCGGATCTTGATGGCGGTTCCGGGCTTCGTTGTGGTGCTGGTATGGATCTGCATTTGTTTCTCGCAGCTGAAGCTTCGCAAAGCATATCCGATGCAGCCCAGCTTCAAGGTGTGGGGTTTCCCTTATGTGACTGGGATTACTGCGCTTTGCCTTTCGGTAATCACGGTTCTTTTCCTCATAGATGGACAGAATCGGGTCAGCATCAGTGTATGCCTGTCCGTTCTGCTGTTATTGGTTGTCTGGTCCATCATGAAATTCAAGAACGAGAGCAGAAGCGGATAATGGAATGGATGTCGGGCTTCAACTTCATGGTCATCGGACAAGCGGAAATGGTGTCATGATCCGGTTGTGAGCCGCATGGCTGCGATTAAGAAAACGGAAAGTACGAAAGAGAAGGCGGCAGAGGAATGAATCCTCTGTCGCTTTTTTTTATGCGTGGGAACAAGTAAAGAAAGTGAAAGGAATGTAAAAAAGGAGAAATTGATAGCGCTTTCTTATGGAAATTATAATGAATTATACATAAATTTGCAGTGGTCTAGGTAGGATCGTGTTCATTAAAAAATCCTAATGACGAAGGTGCTGATGGGTTTGATGGTACATAAATTTTGCAGACTGAAATGGCTGAACATAGTCGGATTCTTAATCTTGATCATCGCGATTATCATTTTTATCGCAAAGCCTGAATTTACACAAACACATCATGAAGACACCTATATCGCGACAGTTGACGGTGTAGAGATTCATATAAGCGAATTTCAAAGAGCCATTCAAGCCAATAGAGCTGGAATTATCAACTATTTCCATGAAAAATATGATGCTGCCCAGTCGGCCGCATTTTGGTCCACGCCATACGGAAATGAAATCCCGCTTGAGTTGATCAAAAAGAAGGCGCTGGAAGATAGCATGAATCTTAAAATTCGACAGATCCTTGCCAAAGAGCAGGGAGTGCTTTCCGATATCAGTTACGACGGTTTTGTACACAACTTCAACCTTGAAAACGAGAGAAGGCAAAAAGCAATCAAGAATCATCAGGTTGTTTTCGGACCCGCTCAATATACGGAGGAAACTTATTTTGAATATGTGATGGGAAATACAACCTTATCGGTCAAAAACCAGCTGATGGATCATGACTGGAAGCCGAATGAACAACAGCTGATTACGTTTTACGAGGCGAATAAGAGCCGGCTTTACGATGCCCCCGCAACGGTGAAGGTACGACAATTATCGTTATCCTTTCTTGATGCAAGTCGGAATGTCGATCCACTTCTTAAGACGCAGGAGAAAAAAAAGATGGAGATTGCCAGGGAGAAAATTTCATCCGGGATTTCATTTGAGCAAGCAGCCAAGGACATCAATCAAGCTGACCAGGTTTCGGAGCAGTTATATAACTTGGACAGCTACAGGCACAACGCCAGAAGTCCGGTAGCTCAAGCTTCAGCCAACCTTCGTCCAGGAGAGGTTAGCGAAATTGTTGAAGAGAACGGCCACTTCTATCTAATCCAATGCATGGAGAAAGGTCAGAAGGGTTCCAAGTATCTGGCATTTGACGAAATTCGAGAACAAGTGTTAAAGGACTTTATCGATAACAAATACGAGGAATACATACGTGAGCGGGTAACCGATGCGCAGGTTGTATTGAATGAGGAGCTGTACAGAAAATTCCAAATGTAACCGCCAATTTGGCATTTACATAAATAAAAATGAAAGGAATGAAGTTGATTGCGCCAATCGTTTTTCAAAAAGCTTATCTGTATGGTTTCGATTTTATCTTTCGTTTGCAATTGGGTTACCGTTTCACCGTCGACTGCTTCTGCAGCCGGAACCACTTATTATGTGGACAGCACAGGAGGAGATGACGGGAATAACGGCACAAGTCAAGACGCTGCATGGAGATCGTTAGATAAAGTTAACGCAACTACCTTTGCCCCAGGCGACAAAATCTTGTTTAAAGCTGGGGAGAGCTGGAACGGCAGGCTGTGGCCTAAAGGTTCAGGTTCAAGCGAACATCCGATTATTATCGATATGTACGGTTCCGGTAGCAAACCATTAATCGCAGGGATTACGTCCGAACTGGAAGCCGTTTTTTTGAAAAACCAGGAGTACTGGGAAATCAACAACCTGGAGGTGACAAACAGCTCGCCGCTGCCTTTTGATCGAGATTGGGAGAATCCGCGGGGCCAAAGACGGGGTGTTTATATTTTAAATGAGGAAGCAGGTTTATTGAACCACATCCATATCAAAAACATGAACATCCATGATGTTGATGGATCATATACCACACGCTCCGGGGGCATCATTTTTGATTCGGTTGGGTCGACTACACCCAGCGCATTTAACGATATTCTCATTGACGGAAATATACTGACGGATGTGGATGCCTATGGAATTTATATAGGTTCCAACTGTATCTTGCGGTATGGAATGGGTGATTTATGGCCATGGGTACCTAAACCATACGGGCCATGGACGCCGTCTACCCATGTGAAAATATCCAATAATACCGTCATTAGAGCTGCAACAGGCGGGATCGCATGGAATGTCACCGATGGAGCGGTGGTCGAGCGCAACACCGTCCAACAAGCTACGTATCTGGCAACCAATGCTTCCATTTGGTGGGCGTATGCGGACAATAATCTCGTTCAATTCAACGAATCGTTTGCCAGTGTGAACGGCGCGGAAGACGGGCATGGCTTCGACGTGGATGCAGGAAACATCGGTTCGTTGGTTCAGTACAATTACAGTCATGATAACGCTGGCGGCTTCATGCTGTTCGTAAACGACACGTACTACACAATCAATACCATCGTCAGATACAACATAAGCCAAAACGACAGGAAAAGTATATTCCGATACAGCGGATCCATTGATCATGTCTATAACTACAATAATACGATTTACGTAGGAAAATCGTCAGGCAACCCGGTCATGAGCGATTACTTCACCAAGGCTTCGGGTGCTCCGCGCAACATTCATAACTATAATAATGTGTACTACAGCGTCGGTGATAAGGGATGGGACTTGACGGGTCAAACATTTGACTACAATGCATATTACGGAGGAAACACATTGGTGCAGGCCGATGCACATAAAATCACGGACGATCCGAGATTCGTTGATCCTGGAAGCGGTGGCAATGGCATGGGTACGGTGAATGGGTACCAATTGCAAGCGGATTCACCACTCCTAGGGGCAGGCATTCGCATAAAAGATAACGGAGGAAGGGATTATTTCGGCAACCCGTTATATAATGGTGCTCCCGATATCGGTGCCCACGAATACGAGGGCGGTGTGCCACCAGCCGGGAATATGCCAGATCCGATCGTCATCGTTCCGAAACGGCCAGCCAGCACACCTGTTGACAATCTAGCTACGCATGCTGTTGCAAGTACGACATTTCAAACGTCATCAACAGGACCGGTCGAAAACATTATTGATAATGATTATGACACGGCATGGGAAACCGATGCTGCGCCAGCATTTCCGAACGATATCACGCTCGATTATGGCAGTCAAACGCTTATGGCCAACCAATTGAAGTTAAATACTAGATACGGAAAAGAAAGGGGGATTACGAACTTTGATCTTGAATACAGCAATGGTTCGGCATGGATTCCCTTACGCACGAACATCAATCTCACTTGGGATCTGAACACGGGCGCGGATGAGATCAAATCCGTGGAATTTCCACTGACTCGATTCTCTCAAATCAGATTGAAGGTCCATGACGGAGCCGGCCAATCGGGGCGAATCGCACTGAACGAACTTGAATTGTATAACAATCCTGAACTGTCCAAAGATATGGTAACCACAACCTTTGCTACAGGAGCAGGCACCATTACTGATATCATCGACAACAATTTGAACTCTGCATGGGGAAGTAGTGGAGATGTGAGTTTTCCTGGTTATATTACCCTTGATTACGGCAATCATAAGGTTCCGGTCAACAAGGTTACATTGGTCACATTTTTCGGAATCGGCCAAGGCATTACAAATTTTGATGTAGAGTATTACGACGGAAGCCGGTGGGTGACGGCATTATCCGACGCATCGGTTGAATGGGAGCTTAACGACAGCACCAAAGAACACCAGAGCGTTTCTTTTCCAACGGTAAACGCCTATAAACTTCGATTAAAGGTTAATGACGGGAATCGGATCTGGGGGAACATTGCGTTAAATGAACTCATCGTTGAGCATATCTCTGATAACGTACCCGTTACTGGAATTATGATTGATAGACCAGAGCTTGTGTTTAATACCTCTTCCGGCCGCAGCGTAGAGCTCCATGCAACGGTTATGCCTGATCATGCAACCAATAAGAATATGACATGGAGCACGAATCAAGTCCAGGTGGCAACGGTAGACAATCATGGAATCGTAACTGCCGTAGGGGAAGGAAGGGCAGTCATCACGGCCACGACGGACGACGGTGATTTTGAGGCCTCCAGCCATATTACGGTGGATTGGACAGCTCCGGAGATTACGATAAATCAAGTGGTAACATCTGAATTCAACACGGGTGTGTTTCAACCCGAATTTGAAGTGGCAGACACGCTGTCAGGCGTCGACCAAGCAAAAACCGAAGTCATGTTGGATGGAAAAGCACTAACGGATCTAATGGATATTCCTTTATACAAACTTGAGCTGGGTACACATACGTTTACGGTAAAAGCTATGGATGCAGCAGGGAATTCATCGACGCAATCCGTAGATTTTCAAGTAAAAACAAGTTATGCTGCTCTTGAGGAACTGGTTCAACGTTTTGCAGACAAGGGCATAATTAACAACAAAGGAATTGCTAACAGTCTGCTGAAAAAATTGCAAAAACAAAACCTAAGCAGTTTCATTTCAGAAGTCCATGCACAAAAAGGGAATCATATCTCCGCCGAAGCTGCGGAATATTTGTTACGCGATGCAGCGACGCTCCTTAACCCATAGCAGATTTTTTATAGCCGTCATTGTCACATTGCCATTGACAATGCCGTCAGATTCAATAGATTCATAGTAAAATTCCAATTGTCTACTTCGTATTCTCACAGCTACGGCTCATGTGCAAACTTCCTTGCATGTGAGACCGTAGTTTTTTATGCCAGTTCATACTCCGTTCATATTGACGTCACGGGGAGTACATCTTCATTGGTTAAGATTCCATTAGCGGCGCATGGAGGAAGCCTAATAGACAGATCAGGACAGGAGAAGATGAGCGTGACACAAACAGAGAAAATGACGACGAGGAATGGGACGAAATCAAAGAAAGTACGAAGTGTTTTACTTAAAATCATAGGAGCAATCGTTATCGCCATTGTTCTTTTTCTAGGTATTGTTTATATCACCAATGTGATCAGCAGTCATTCCGAGGCGAAACGAATAGAGCCTTACGGCCAGCACGTGTCTGTAGACGGGAAAAATATGAATGTGTTCATTCAAGGCGAAGGTAAGGAAACGATCGTGCTTCTTCCAGGTTATGGAACAGCTGCACCAGCGCTTGATTTTAAGCTGCTCATTGATGAGCTATCTCCATATTACAAAGTTGTGGCGGTTGAGCCTTTAGGTTATGGATTAAGTGATGGAACTGAAAAAGAACGAACCATAGAGAATATCGTAAGTGAAGTTCATGAAGCGCTACAGCAACTTAACATTAACCGATATATGCTCATGGGCCACTCGATTGCAGGCATTTACGGCATTGATTATGTGAACAAATATCCGAGCGAGGTCACTGCATTTGTCGGCATCGATAGCAGTGTTCCAACACAACCGGGTATGGATGTTAAATTCCCGCTAAAAACGTTTGCATTTCTTAAAAAATCAGGTCTCCAAAGATTGGCGGTCAAATTTGGTGGCGATCCCTATGCTGACCTCGCATTTGATGATCACACCGTAGAGCAGATGAAAATGCTGTCGAATAAAAACTCGAATAGTTCCACGATGTTAAGTGAGATGGACCATATCTCTTCCAATTTTAAAGAGGCTCAAGGCTTAACATTCCCTAAAGACCTTCCACTTCTACTCTTTGTACAAGCGGATAATCCAGACTTTCCAACCTGGATTCCGTTGCATGAAGGTCAAGTCAAGGATTCTGACCATGGAAAAGTAATTCCACTTGAAGGAGAACATTATCTGCATCATACCAAATTCAAAGAAATCGCTGAAAAATTTAGAGAGTTTATGAAAGAAGTATAAGGGGGGCCAGTCCTTTAACGAAAATATACGAAGTGAACGGATTCATATTAAAAAGCCGGGTTTTCCTTCTTTAAGGAATCCGGCTTTTTGTTGGATCAAAAAGTTATTTCTTCGATGGCGTTACTGTTTTGTATTCAATGACTTGCAATACTTTTGGTTCGATAGCTTTTAACATTTGTTCTTTTGAAAGGTTGTTGTTAGGAACTTCGCCATCAGCTTCAGCTTGGATTTGCAAATCAACCTGTGTTTCTGCAATGACATCCACAACTTGCTGCTTCGAGACATGTTTAGTTGCTGCAATCTCCACTACAGATTTACCTTTTGCTAATTCTTGTTTTAATTCGGTTGGATTCATATTAAGTAAAGAAAAGAGTTTATCATCATTTAAAAAGGCGTCTGCAAAATAATCGGGCTTACCATTTGTAGTGAAGAAACCTTCCACTTTACCGTTTGAAGAAGCAGTCTCTCCTCCAATGAGAGAAACACTGATTGAATTACTCTGCACCATAACCTGGTAGAACGGTGTTTTTGATCCCTTATGGGTGTAATTCAACATCAACGTTTTCTGATCCGGGTTCTCCAATTGCTCCGAAGCAAACTCATACGCTTCGATGTTGCCATACATTTTATCCAAGAGATCATCAACCTTCGCTTTGATCTCCCGATCGGTTAAAGCCGTGAGTGGCTTCTCCTTAGGCTCCCAATTCTCTTGAATCACGTGTTCAATCTCACCCGTCGTACTGTTTGTATGAAGGGTGATTTTTTTGCCGATTCCCCCTTTTTCCTGGAGGATGATGCTTGTTTGGACACCTTGGACGTTGCTTGCCTCGATAATCTCAAACGATTTGGTTTCAGGAAAAGCACGATACAGCTTCTCAAGTGTGGCTTTGCCAACCTCATCCGTCTTGACTTGTTCAGCAGTCATCGGGGTTCTAGTCAGCATTTCAATCAGCGTAGGGGCAGCAAATGCTGCGGTTGGAATCAAAATCGCAGTCGCAACAATTCCAGCTATTAATCGTTTTTTCATAGGTTTCCCGCTCCTTTTTTGTTGCACATATTGTGAATAGGATCGTGCTATTCGGTTGGAAATTGCCGGCGGGCAATCCAACGTCTCTGCTTCTTTGCGCAGATGTTCACGGATATTGCGTTCAATAGTCATTGATCTTTTCCATCCTTTCCGGGGGGAGATTCCATATGTTTTTTCGAAGCGCCTGGATGCCTGCATGATATCTGGACTTGACTGTGCCCAGCGGGATGTCGAGTACGGTCGCGATTTCCTCCAACGTATAGTCGTGAAAAAAGCGGAGGATAATCACCGTTCGCTGTTTATCAGTCAGTTTCTGGATGGCCTGCGATATCATTTGATTCGAGCCGTCCATCAACACAGAAGGTTGATCCCAATGCGACTCTTCCCGTGAGAAGGCACGGATGCGTTCAAAAATTCGGAATCTCCGCCAGCGCTTGACCCGAAATCTCTGCACTTGACGGATGACCAAGCCGTGCAGCCAGAAACGGAAAGGTCGATTCGTATCGTAATTGGCAAGCGACGTCCACATTTGCATATAAATCTCATTCATGACATCTTCCCGATCCTGCTGATGATCCACCAGAAAGGAAACGGTCCGGTAGACGTCCTGATAGGTGGCATCGTACATCGTATGAAACGCCTGTTGATCACCATCCTTCATTTGTTTGAGCAATTGGTACATATATTCACTTTGCATTCAGAGGGCCCTCCTGGGTAAGCTTACACACTATATTGTCTCTCTATCAAAAAAAGGTTCGGTTTCATTATTTATTTTTTTCGAGAACGATTCCGTAGGGGGGGGACAACCCGGTTACTTAACTATTATACAGTCCGTCTGTGTATGCGTTTGTTGCGAACCTATATAACCGCGGAGGTTAACCAATCGAAACTAAAAAAAACTCGTATCCTTCACGGATACGGGTTTTTTAAATCATGGAGGGAGTTCATGGCGAGATCATTGCAGATCTCGAAGAGAGATTGGATTGAACGTTAATGGTTAATATCGCATTTGTTCATAATGAAGGAGATTTGATTCTCCAGTCGGTTGAGTTGTTCCTGTGTTTCCTTGTCTTCAGCACCCTGTTCCCGCAGAGCGGTAAGCTCCTGTTTGAGCCGATGGAGATCGTCGCTGGCTTTCGCGCAGTCATAGTCGCTTTCCAGATTGTCGAGCATCATGGTTCCTCCTTGGTTGTATTGTGTGGTTCTTCACTAGTATGGAGGATACTTCCAAACTTATTCATGGCTTCGGTTAAACGAGTTTTTTGCGAATCGCCCCTGAATTCATGTCGGTCAAGGTAATCATGACGATAATCCCGAGCAAATGCAATGAGGGCATAGGGGCGGAAGGCCGTGTATCGGGCTTGGAGGTTTAAAAAATATAACTATGACAATCCTTGTCACTATTAGCAGATAGGATGGAGTTAAGGATGAATTTCTTACATCCAATTTCAATGGGGAGGGAAGATGTAGAATTAACGATTACCATCAAATATTGAACGAGTTTCTTAAGAAGGGATGAACCAATCATGTATATAACCGTTTCAGATTTTATTACAGAATGGAAAAGAGAAGCAGAATTAACACAAAGGGTGTTAGACAGTTTAACGGATGAATCATTACTGCAGCAAGTATACCCAGAAGGCAGGAATCTGGGAAGAATTGCATGGCATTTCGTAACGAATACCCCTGAATACTTGACTGAATTCGGGCTTGTCGTCGATCAGGTACAAGATTCTGCTGAAGTACCCTCTGCGAACCAAATCGCCGAGACTTTTAGAAGAATAAGTTCTAATGTAGAAACAGCTCTTGAAGAACAATGGACGGATGAGACTTTAAAACAATTTCAAAATGCCTTTGGACGTCAGGAATCCAATGCTACCATTTTTATGGGATTGATTAAGCACATCGCTCATCATCGAGGACAGGTTACCGTCCTGATGCGTCAAGCGGGATTGAATATCCCTGCGGTATATGGTCCTTCAAAGGAAGGGTGGATACAAATGGGAGTAGAGAACCCGCCGCTTTGAACATGAATAAGCTCGGAGAACATGAACATACACGCATAGGAAGTCGCGAATCATCGCGGCTTTTTTTGTTATTACGATGTAAGATCATGAACAAATTTCATCCCCGCATTGAAGTTTTTATAGTAAAATGGAATTTGTGGTTTTACCATAGATTAGAATCGTGATTTTAGCGGAAGAGGAGTTATTGAGCAAGTGAAAAAGTTATATTCAACATGGTTCGGAAGCTACTGGAGTCCTTATCTCGTTATGGCTCTGGCCGGTATTCTCAGCGCGGTCTACTTCGGAATCACCCATACGGTATGGGCGGTAACCGGTGAGTTTACTCGCCTCGGAGGGCATATTCTGGAATTCACCGGGGTGGATATATCGGATTGGGCGTATTTCGAACTCGTCCATATGGACGGAACGACATGGACGCGGACCGACGGGTGGATCGTATGGGGCATGTTTATCGGAGCCCTCATTACGATTCTGCTGAGCAGCAATTTCAAGATCCGAATGCCGAGACAGAAACGGCGGTACGTTCAGGGATTTGTCGGCGGAATCATCGCGGGCTTTGGAGCCCGGCTGGCTCTGGGCTGCAATCTGGCAGCCTTTTTTACCGGCGTGCCTCAATTCTCCCTTCATTCCTGGATCTTCATCGTTGCTACTGGCGCGGGCACATTCTTGGGTGCTCGGCTGGTTAACACAAGGTGGTGGAAAGGGAAGCCCGTTCTAAAAATGGGCGGTACCGTGCCGTCCGTTAAATCGGGTAAGAACAGGCAACCTCTACTAGGGGCTGTGTTAGGTCTTGCGTACATCGCGCTGATCGTATACTTCTATGTAACTGGCCGCACGATGCTGGCGACAGCCGCCCTTTTCGGAGCGGCATTCGGCATCCTGATCGAACGGGGGCAGATCTGCTTTACTTCCGCTTTCCGCGATCTGTGGATCAGCGGCCGGGCCTCGATGACAAAAGCGATTGCCGTCGGCATGGCAGTCAGCTCCGTCGCTACGCTTATCGTAATTCTTGTATACGGTCTGGACCCGATTACAAAAATTGCCGCCCCAAGCACCTTTATAGGCGGATTGCTCTTCGGCCTGGGTATTGTCATGGCCGGCGGTTGCGAAACCGGCATGATGTACCGGCTGATGGAGGGACAAGTTGTCTTTTTACCCGTGTTTATCGGCAACATTATAGGTGCAACCGCTTTGGCATATGCATGGGATCATATGGGGGTATTTAACCTTCTCGTGAAGAGTGGCTCGCCTATTAACCTGATCACCGTCATGGGTCCGGCGGCTGCATTGATTGTTACGCTGCTCGTACTCGGTGGCGGATTCGCTGTCGCCGCATACTGGCAAAAAAACTACCGCTTCGGCGTAGGATTCAAGAAAGGGGATGCAACCCATGTCCGTTGATTTCACACTGGACCTCCGGGGGGAATCTTGTCCATACCCGGTCATCTACACACTCGAAACGCTCCGTGATATGAAAAAAGGACAAACGCTTCAGGTCATTTCGGACTGTCCTTCCGCATTTCGCAACGTGCCGGAGGAAGTCGTAAAACACGGCTACACCATGGCACAGGAGCCGATCAAAAACGGCCAGGAATTCAGCCTGTTTATCCAGGCGTAATGCTATTCTCATAACCGCGAAAAAAGCCTCCCTTCTGACAGGGGGGCTTTTTTATGTGAAGCCGTTTGCAGCAACCGTAAGCAACATGGAATGTTACGGTAAGTTTACGGGCTGTGGAGTGTGAAAAGCTCTCCAAGTTAATTGAATGACTTGGAGAGCCTTTTTATTGGAGAAGATCACATGGAATCAGAACTTGATTTTAAGCGTGTCACCATCCAGATAGACACCCTCGGAACGCATAATCGGCAGCTTCTGCTCCGCCGAAAAGCCAATGGTTTCCCCGTCTCTTAGTGTGACGTTCTGTTCAACGATGTATAAAGAAATATCCATAAGGAATTCACGAAGCTCGGCAGGTGTCACCTGGCTGTCCAGCACTTCGATCTCGTCTTTACCAAAGGCTCTGAGCCCATATGTATATCCATTGACTCCGGATTCCGTGCGAACTAGCCCGAAGTATACCAGATTTAACAGCGGAAATAGATCGTCGGATTTCATGGTTTCAGCCATTTCCACAAAGAGCTCAGGCTGAAATACCGTGCCGGATGAATAGAGTCCGACGGCATTAGGCAGCTTCAAACAGCTCGCCGCCAGCTTGGTGTACACCCTGCCGCTATCAAGCGGGGAGGCAGCTCGCGAAAACACCGCCAGAATAAGCTGGCTGACATGGGTTTTGGTTACCTCCACAGCCTCTGGCCACAGGTAGTTGCCTTGCGCGTAATGCTCAGCCTCGCCATCCGGTACCGGAGCATCAACGAAGCTGACCGCGATCATGCAGCCGTCTGACTCAAAGACCAGAATTCCTTCTTTTTCCTCTCCGGAGCTGCCATCCTCCGGGGAAGAGGAAATATTCCAATCGTGCAGAAGATTTGCTTTGATCTGTTCCAGGTCGCATTCCGGGGAGTTCAACAGAATGAAGCCATTAAATATCCCGGATGATTCATTGGAATCCAACGTGTTATCCTCTGAAGCTTCCCCTGCCTCATATTGTGCAGCCTGCTTCATCCAATACTCACGAATCATGTTAACCATGGCTACAGCTTCCTGTTCCGCGGTGGAAGGATGATAGGGCTGCATCTCACTGAATACATGTCCACAATGCTCGGTGTCTGACGGACTTTCATAACCGCCGTAAACGCCGACCAGCCATTTGCCAAACAGGGTCTTCTTATATTTGAAAATATAATAATGCATGTCGTGGAGATCAAATTCTCCCGCTAATTCGATTTTGCTGGGCTTATGGCCGAGCTCTTGTTCATTTGCCAGCCATTCGATCATGGAATCCTTAGCTGCTTGTTGTTGAACTGTCATTGTGTTCCTCTCCTTATGTATGTGCGATAGTATAACTGTTATATTCTACCAACCTTTATGGTGTTGGGCAATACTAGAAAAACGCGGATGATTAGCCGATGAGGGAACGTTTTTTTTGAATGCGGTATTCTCAAATATAGGCAGGATTGATCCATAACCATATTGAATATTTTTACATACATACGGAGGAATGGTGGTGGGTAGGTGGAACTTCTAAGGGTTTCATATGAGCAGAAAATAATATTACGTAACCTGATGGAACTCTATCAATACGATATGAGTCCATATGAAGATGAGCGTGAGAATGACGTTAACGAATTTGGTCTGTACGATTATAAGTATTTAGACCATTACTGGACGGAAGAGGGGCGGTATCCTTACCTTGTTATACAATCGGGGAAGCTGGCCGGATTTGTATTGGTGAGAGAAATCAAAACAGCAAGTGATGCAACTCCAAACTATTCCATGGCGGAATTTTTCATCTTGAAAAAATACCGAAAGCAGTCAATTGGTAAAGAGGCAGCTTTCAAAGTGTTCGAAATGTTTAAGGGCAATTGGAGTATCGCTTGGTTGGAAAAAAATCTGTCAGCCCAAGCTTTTTGGACAAAAGTCATCTCAGAATACAAGGCCGGCGAATATTCCAATACCATGTTCTCAGGTAACCCTGCAATTAAATTTTATGCATAAGGATTGATGAGAAATCTTTATGATAGAATTTCTTGAACGTCATCGGATGGGAACCTTTGTACTGATTACACCAATCGTAATTTGAGGTGAACTTATGGAGCATCGTTACCCCTGGTTTAGGGTCACTTTCGCCGCTTAGGCATGAATCGGCCATCATTTTTCTGGTGGAGCGTTATCTTTTCCAGAGGATAAGACAAATGGAAATGAAGAAGCGTCATAAATCCATCCGGGACGGTCGCCTAACCGCCCTCCACTGAATATATCTGGAGTATCAGATGATTCAAGAGAGGATGTTGACCTTGCAAGCAGTTTCTCATGTTCTCGATCAGGGGTGGATTGCCTACACATCGAATCGCGGCGGACCGTTCGACATTTGGCTGTACCGACCGCAGGACGGACTTCATGTTCAACTTACTCGGGGACTTGGCGCGGAATTCTCCGTTCCCTATTGGTCGCCCGACAGCAGGAGGATCGCATTTATCGGAATTGGAAATGTGGTCTACTTGCTGAGTATCGCCACGCGTACTGTAGCCAGGATTGACCAAATCGCCCCCTTCACGCTGTTGGACTGGTCTCCTGACAACCGGTCTCTGGTGTATGTTAAAAACGACCGAATCGTCGTTTATGATACGATCACGCATCGGAGCTATACCTTCTCAGAGCCAGGAGCTAGTGATGTCCAATGGTTCCCTTCGGGAACGGAGCTCCTATTTGCGGCTCCCGATGCCAGCGGTATCACGCAGCTCTTCCGCATGCGAACCGATGGCTCGAACCGGAGACAAATCACGCAAAATACGAACGGACCGCTCCACGACGTTCGGATATCCCCGGACGGAACCTTCGCACTGTATACATTCCCTGGTGCAAGCATCTCCATAATTTCAACTGTGGATTTGGCAACGGGTACCATCTATACGCTGGAAGGCGGACCGCTCGCCAAAAACTATTTTCCGTCATGGTCCCCGGACTCCCAGAGCATCGCCTACAGCGCAACCGCTTATGAAGAGCCCAATTATTATTCTCTTATCCAGATCGACAGCCGCACCGGTCAGAATCAACGAACGATAGCGGCATCCGACTGTTTTGCCACTCCCGTAGGGTGGTCCCCGGACGGTATGAAAATCGCGTATTTATCGGGATGCGCAGGTGTAGAAAGTGCAAGTCAGCTCTGGATTGTGGATCTCAGGGATCAGGTGCCGATGAACGTTGTCAGCGGCGGCCGGATTACAGCTTTGCAGTGGTCTCACAGAGCCAGAAGGATTTCGGAAAACATCTTCACCAGCTTTGTGTACCGGGTATCCTTTCCATATCCCGCAAACTGGCGTCGGGTCAGTGAAGAGAGATACGAAGGGGCCGACGGTTTTTTCCAGGTATCTGCGATTTCATCGAGTGAAGGTATTACCGAAGTGTGCCACTCTGAAGCCTTTCACCCATTGATGCCTTACGGCTCATCACCAAGAATTGTTCCTGTGAAGATACAAAATCAAGAAGCGTGTTTCATTTTTCCGTCAGCCGACCAACCAGCGGAGATGAATAAGCAGTCCGCCCTGATCGTAAGATACCCACGCCCTGTCCAAATTGGGGAAACGTTCTACAATTATTTTATCTTGTTCGCTGACGTCAACCATATCCGTCAAATTGGTGCGCGGTTGTCGTTCATTTAGTTAACTATTCATTTCTTTCGAACCATAGAGAATAAATCCTACTTGACAGGTGGTATTAATTGGTTTAATCTAGCCACAGGCATTTCCCTTCAATGATCATTAAATGATCATTCATTATCTTAGCATTGAACGATACGGTCAGCCGATTGGTCCACCAAAGGCTCCTGTTTACTCGTTTTGTCGTTAGTACGACGAAAGGGGTAGATGGGGGTCTTTCTGTATTTCAAGAGTTAGCTGTGGGAGATAAGGACTGCATATGGAGGTTTATGACCCGAGAGAGGAGCGACATGGAAGAGAAGGATTGGGATTTATTGGAGGAGGCTGATTGGCATTTTCGTAAAGTGGTACGCAGGTTTGTCAAAGAGCGTGACAAAATCTCGGTAGAAGGCATCTCACTGCCAGGCTTGCTGATTCTCAACACGATATTCCGGGATGGCGAGCAAAGGCTTGGCGAGCTGGCGGAACAGCTCGATTTCACATCCGGAGCGGTAACGGCGATATGCGACAAGCTGGAGACTTCCGGATTCGCGATCAGAAGGCGGAGCAAGACAGACCGGAGAGCGATTGCCTTAGACATTACAGAAGCAGGAAGACAGATGCTGCAGCGTAACGAAAATGTTGGCGGGTACATGATTGAGCTGATCTTCGGCGCATTCTCGCACGAGGAGCTCAGGGAACAGATTCATTATTTTAAACGGCTCCATGAACATCTTGAAGGTTTCTCGGATTCCGTGCTGGGACAGTGCGCATTATCCACCGAACCCAACGAAGGAAATGTTCAAGGTCATCGCGGCTCCTTGAAACGTTCGAATGCATTTATTTCTTACTAAATTCAAATTTGAAAGGAAGTTGTTACATGGGACATCCGACGATTTATCCAACAGGTACAACGGTATATAACCCAAAGAAGGCTTGGAGCGGTTACACGATTTATCAAGCAGCGGATACAGGGGCTCTCCTCATCGACATGAATGGGAAAGAGGTTCATTTGTGGAAAGGACTTCGAGGTTTTCCCAACAAGCTGTTTCCGGGTGGTTACGTGCTTGGCAGCACGTCAGAGCGCGATCCGAATTACGGGTTTCAGGATGAGACCAATCTGGTGCAGGTCGACTGGGACGGTAATATCGTCTGGAAATTTGACCGTTATGAATACATAGAGGATCCGGGGCATCCGCCGCAGTGGATGGCACGCCAGCATCATGACTATCAGCGGGAAGGCAATCCCGTCGGTTATTATGTTCCAGGGCAAGATCCGAAAGTGGATTCGGGCCATACGCTCATTCTGGCCCACAAAAATGTGAAACGTCCCGAGATATCCGACATTGAGCTGTTGGACGACACGATGATCGAAGTGGATTGGGAAGGGAATGTCGTGTGGGAGTGGGCCGTCAGCGATCACTTTGATGAACTCGGATTTGATGAGGATGCGAAGCTCGCATTATCCCGCGATCCGAATACGCGCGGCTTTGGCGCTCATGCGGGCGATTGGATGCACATTAATTCGGCATCGGTGCTCGGGCCTAACCGATTCTATGATGCGGGGGACGAACGTTTCCATCCCGATAATATAATCTGGGATGCTAGGGAAACGAATATTATTGCCATCATTGATAAAAAAACCGGGGATATCGTCTGGAAGCTTGGCCCCGATTATTCCACGGAGGAAACAAAGCATATCGGCTGGATTATCGGTCAGCATCATGCTCATCTCATTCCACAGGGCCTTCCGGGCGAAGGTAACATTCTCATCTTTGATAACGGTGGCTGGGGCGGTTACGGAAAGCCGAATCCGGAAGCGGGAGATGGCCTGAAAATAGCCCGGCGTGACCATTCGCGCATCCTGGAAATCAACCCCGTTACTTTAGAGATTGAATGGCAATATACGCCGACGGAAGCTGGATTCCAGGCTCCGCTTGACTCATACCGTTTTTACAGTCCATATATCAGCTCGGCTCAGCGGCTCCCTAATGGCAACACCTTGATCACCGAGGGGGCTGACGGGCGAATATTCGAAGTGACACGAGAATTCGAGCTGGTGTGGGAATATATTTCGCCTTATAAAAACACCCGCAACTCCAATATGGTCTATCGCGCATACCGGGTTCCGTATGAATGGGTACCTCAGCTTGAGTTGCCTGTTGAGACGGAGATTGCTCCGCTTGATGTTGCCGATTTCCGCCTGCCGGGGGCCGCACAAAGAGGTGCCGTTACGAGCGTGGAAGTAGAAGGCACGATCTCGTATGGAGAGGGAGCGCTTTGCGTGGCCAGAACGGATGAACTTGTGCAAAAAGGAAGGGATCGCAATGAGTAGAAACCAATCTTTGAAGCAATGGAGTTTTCGGTTTCTGTCGCTGATTCTCACCATGAGTTTGCTAAGCGGGTGCGGAAATGCTTCGGGCGAGCAGCAGGGGAATCGGCTCAAACTGAAAATCGCGGATATTTCCACCAATACCGTGTTTCGTGTGGCTAAAAGCAAAGGGTTCTTTGACAAACACGGAATTGATGCCGAATTGGTAAACTTCGCTACGCCGGCTGAAGGCGTGAACTCCTTATTCATTAAACAGGCAGACGTTGCATTCGGTGCGGACTTCCCGCTCCTGAACGCTGTCAGCAAAGGCGATTACTCCATCTTCGCTTCATCAGGAACAGCAACGGATGTAAGTGCGAGCGAATGGAAACTATTCGTCCGTAAAGAAATTGGGAGCGCTGCTGATCTCAAGGGTAAAAAGTTAAGTTTCTCAAGAGGCACTTTCATCCCTTATCTATGGGATGTTTATTTGGCCGAAAACGGAGTTGCGTTGTCGGATGTGGAACTGATCGGGCAGGGAGGTTTCGACGAGGCGTTTGTGGCTCTCAAAAAAGGCGATATTGACGCCGCCTGGGTATATGGGGCAGTGCTGAACGAGAAGTTCGGCGCGCTTACCGAAGCCAAAGAACTGTCGAATATGTCCAAGACACCGGTAAGGCTGGGTACTGGATTGATCGCTTCGAATGAGTTGATCAACAGCAACAAGAAAGGTTTCGTAGCGCTTCTGAAAGCGCTGGATGAAGCGTCAGCCTATGCCCAGGCGCATCCGGAGGAAACGGCGGACCTAATGTATGAAGAAGTCAAGCAGCCGAGAGAAGCGACCCTAAAGGATCTGCCGAAGAATCCATGGAACATAGGTTTTACGGATAAAGCCTACGAAGGATTACAGGGACAGAAGAAATATATGGTGGATAACGGTATCATCGAGAAGGATTTCGAACTGAATGAGAAATTGAATCTGGATTTGGTAAGAGAAGCATTCCCGGATCGAGTCATTGAATTGAAGTGAGGAGATGAAGATGATGAGAGCAGCGTCAAGGCAGAATGAAATCCATATTGAACAGTTGAATAAAAGCTATACACAGCAACCCTCGGCAGGTGACTTGCACTATATTATTCAGGACGTCAATCTGGCGGTAAAAGGCGGCGAGTTCTTTGTTCTTCTGGGTCCAAGCGGGTGCGGGAAGTCGACGCTGCTTAGTCTGATCGCCGGCTTTGTATCCAAGACATCGGGACAGGTGAGAGTAGGCGAGAAGGAGGTGGACCGTCCGGGCCAGGATCGCGCCGTTGTCTTCCAGCAAGCGGATTCCTCCCTGTTCCCATGGCTCACCGTAAGAGAAAATGTGGAATTTGGACTTCGCATGAAACGCATACCTGCCGCGAAGCGAAAGGACATATCCAACCAGTTTATTTCACTTGTGGGTCTTGCGGGGCATGAAAGCAAATATCCACGCGAACTGTCAGGCGGTATGAAACAACGGGTACAGCTGGCAAGGGTATTGTCCAATGATCCCGCGATATTGCTCATGGATGAACCGTTCGGCGCATTGGATGCGATGACAAGGCGGACCATGCAAAGGGAGTTGGTGCGCATATGGCAGGACACCGACAAAACCGTCATCTTCGTGACGCACGATATTCAGGAAGCCCTTCTGCTGGGAGGACGCATCGGCATCATGTCAGCGGGACCATCCTCGAAAATAACGGATATCTACGAGGTGCCTCTCGCTTACCCGAGAGATTTAACAGATCCGGCTTTTCATGCGCTATATAACCAAATCCAATCGCACTTTGACGAGTAGGAGGAGACCCATGAGCGAGAAAATGAAGAAATGGTCGCTGCATATCCTGCTGTGGATCGCCGGCCTTGGCGTCTGGCAGTTGCTTTCCCTTGCGTATGGGCCTGAAATACTGCCGGGTCCTATCTATACCGCCAAGGGCGGATATGAATTGTTGACGGACGGCACCCTGATTCAGTATATCGGGATCAGTTCATACCGGGTGCTGCTCGGCTGGACCCTTGGCAGTCTGATTGCGATACCGGCCGGACTTATCATCGGAAAGGTCGGGCCGATCCGCGCTTTCGCCGAACCTTTCCTCAATTTCATCCGGTTCATCCCGCCGATTGCCTTCATCACCTTGTTTCTGGTCTGGTTCGGCATCGGGGAAACATCGAAAGTGATGCTTATTCTGTATGCAACCTTCTTCATTGTGGTATTAAATACATTGACGGGCGTTCTATCCGTAGAAGAGGATAAGATTCGCTCCGCCCGCAGCATGGGGGCATCCGAGTGGCAGATTGTGCAGCATGTCATCATTCCGGCAACGGTTCCTTTTATGTTCACTGGCATTCGGCTGGCCATGGGAACCTCGTTCATGGCGATTATCGGGGCAGAAATGATTGCATCCAATGAAGGCGTGGGGTATCTGATCTGGAATTCACGTTTGTTCTTCCGCACGGATTGGATTTTTGTCGGATTGATTTGTCTGGGATTGATGGGGTTCATAACGGACCGTGTCGTGGGTCTGCTCGGGCGCAAGCTGTTGTCCCGTTACGGGGTGGTTAGTACGAATTCACTGCGTCGTTGAACGTGAAGCAATATACGAAGCAGCAGTTCCCTCTTATGGAGGGGGCTGCTGCTTTTTTAAATCTCCTGGTTATTTGGAATAATGGATCACCATGCTTAACCTGTTCATCGAGGCGCCGGAGTTATGGTAAACATGAGGTTTATCGGCCTTAAACCGAATGGATTTACCTGGAGTCACCGTATATTCCTCGTTATCGACACGAATGGTAAGCTCTCCCTCGAAAACAGTAATAAACTCTTCCGTCCCCTCGATGTGAGCCTCTGCACTTAAATAACCGCCATGCTCCATTTCTAATGAATATATCTCGAAGCGTCGTCCGTCCTCATAGGGAAAATAAGGATAAATCCGAATTTTTCCGTTATCCTCCACCAGCGCTTGGATCTCTTCCTGAGATACCACGACCGTTTCGGAATGAGGCTCATTGATCAATGACGTAAAAGAAAGCTTTAATCCGTTCGCGATTTTCCATACGGTTGTTATGGAGGGGCTCGATTCTCCGCGTTCGATCTGTCCCAGCATCGTCTTGCTGATTCCAGTCATCTCCGCGACTTTATCCAGGCTTAGCTTCCTTTGCTCCCTTAGCAGCTTCAAGTTATTCGCCAATATTAGATTGATGGGCTTCAAGGTATCATCGACCTCCATATTGCACATATTGTGCGTTATGACATACATAATGTATAATTATAACGGATGAACGCTATAACGTACAACTTTATTCATTATAACATTCAAGAAAGGAGGGGGAGCGTGTTGATCGTTCCGCTGTTGACCTATGCGATTGTCGCTTCATTTACGCCCGGCCCCAACAACATCATTTCGATGACTTATGGACGGAGTCACGGATTTAAAAAAACGCTGCGCTTTATCGGAGGTGTAGCGGCTGGATGCTTGGTCATTATGCTGTTGGCCAGCTATTTCAATCTGGTATTATCCCCATTCATCCCGAAGATCAGGTTTGTTATGAATATCATCGGTTGCCTGTACCTGATCTATCTGGCCATTAAAATCATGCAGAGCAAGGCGCATCGTGCAGATGATAAGGCGCGTGGATTCAATACCTTTTCCTTCGGATTCATCTTACAATTCATGAATCCGAAGGTTATTTTATACGGGATTACGGCCATATCGACCTTCGTAATGCCGATCTCTACATCCCATGCGCAGTTGTTATCATACTCGTTCTTGCTCACGATCGTCGGCATTTGTGCCAATATGACCTGGGCGTTGTTCGGCTCGCTGTTCCAGCATCTGTTGTCCCGGTATGAGCGCCTGTTTAATATATCGATGGGATTGCTTCTGCTTTACAGTGCAATTTCTATTTATACCGCCAACTGATATGCCCTTCTTCGCGCGTCATCGACGCCCTAGCCAAAAGAATAAGGCTTCCCGGATCGCTCATCCGGAAAGCCTTGCTTTGTTTTATTCGTAAATTTTGGAAATCTGCTCTTTCAGTTTGTTGGCGGATGCATGGAATTGGGTTAGTTCCTCATCATTAAACTCGAGATTCAGAATTTCACGAACCCCTGAACGATCAACCACACATGGTACGCCTAAGTACACATCGGACACACCGTGGTAGTCCGTGAGCAGGGTGGATACATTGAGAACGGAACCTTCGTTTTGCAAAATGGAGACGATGATCCGATCAAGCGCCAATGCGATCGCATAGGAAGTGGAGCCCTTGGCGTTAATGATTTCATAAGCCGCATTCTTGGTGCGGTCGAAAATATCCTCTTTTTCGCCGTCTGTCAGATCGATCCCGATCCCTGCGATGTTGGCAATGCTCCAAAGCGGCAGCTCGGAATCGCCGTGTTCTCCGACGATATGGGCGTGAATGCTGCGCGGATTAATGCCTTTGTTTTGTCCGATCAAATACCGGAAACGGGCGCTATCCAGCAAGGTACCGGAACCGATTACGCGATTGACCGGGAAGCCGCTCTTCTTCAAGGTGACGTAAGACAGAATATCAACCGGATTCGTGGCCACGAGAATGATGCCGTGATCATTGTATTTCACGATGTTCTGGATAATTTCGTCAAATATCGCCGTATTTCGCTTCAATAAGTCAATTCGCGTCTCGCCAGGTCTTTGGTTGGAGCCTGCGGCAATGACAATGATGTCTGCATCCTTGCAATCGCTGTAATCTCCAGCCCAAAGCTTCACGCCTCCGGCAAAAGGGAGGCCATGATTCATATCCAAGGCTTCGCCAAGAGCTTTGTCATGGTTCGCATCGATTAGTACCAGTTCAGATACTCTCTCACGTAAAAATAAGGTGTACGCAGTCGTTGCTCCTACAGCTCCTGTACCAATGACCACCACGCGGGACGGTCGCTGAACTTCATTTTTTGTCATAAGTGTTTCTCTCCTTGTACTGAGTTAATGAAATTTGGTGAATGGTTATACTTCTATTTTACTTACCCTCATAAGCCGCTGCTCGAACAGTGACTCCCTCAGGCATCTTCGATAGTAATGATAACATATTCAGGAAGATTTAAGCAGCGGGAGTGTGATTTATTTCATACAGTAATAGAAGTAAATAGTTGTCTTATTTCCTGAATCATGACTCTCTGATATTCATTACCGTCATGGTAGAGCTCGCCGATTTTTTTGTACGTTTGGTCCAGTTGTTCTTGATATCCTGCAGCTTGTTTATCGGGGTGGTTCCTTTTGAACTCGTCCATGACGTTTTGGATGTATGACGGTCGAGCGCCCCAAGTTCCGAATACTTCTCCGGTGCTTGCATGGAGGAAGACTGCAATCGGCTGTGCGCGTCCGCCATCCGTGAGAAAAAGATCCATTGTCTCCATATGATCTTCCATGATGAGCACTTCGGTCGGAATACGGCTATATTCCAATATTCTAAATAGTACAGGAACATTCCATATGACATCCGGACACCAATCCGTACAGAGAATAAGGCAGTGCAGTTGCTTGAATATGTGCAGCTCAGAAGTGAAGAATCGCTCAGCCTCTTCGTTCTCCCATTGGAAGCGATCATAGACTTGTCGACATAATTCCTTGGTGTTTGGGATGCAACTCAATTTCATTTCTCGAATCTTCATATTCTCCATAAATTGGTGAGGCGTTAAACCCTGGCCGATTTTGTGATGGAGACGGATGGGATGAGTCATGGGATCATACGTCCTTTCGTAACAGATTCATATGGATATACATCCAAGCTATCGTTAGCGTAAAATAAAACTGACCGTACCGAAATGGTCAGTTTTTATCTGTTTATGAAAGTCAGATGTTATAAAAGTGGTATTATCGAAAGAAATGTTTCGTGACTAGGGATGCGCATAACGTGGACCTGATTTATTGTATAATCTAGTAAAAGTATCTCCTATTTAGCTATAAAGAATGCCTGAGGTGGTCCAAATTGTTTGATATTCTTTTACCCGAGCAAAGCGAGTTCCCGTTATACCAGCAGTTATATCTTCAAATTCGTGAGGGTATCCGTAATGGCACCATTCCCAACGGACAACGATTGCCTTCCGTTCGTTCTCTCCAGCTTCAACTCAATATAAGCAAAACGCCGATAGAAACAGCTTATCAAATGTTAACGTCAGAAGGGTATGTGACCAGCAAGCCGAGGTCAGGGCTATATGTCATGAACCCATATCAGGAACTATCACATCACCATCAACAGCAGATTCCCCCTATAACCACGATGTCTGTCATGCATTCCTATGGGCGCTTGAATCCAGGTTTTATTGACTTTAATCCCACTCGATTAGATCAAGCGTCTTTTCCGCTGCGAACCTGGAATAAAATGTTGAAGGAAGCGCTGGAACAGCATGTGAGTGACATTGGAATGTATGGAGATCCGCAGGGTGAATACGGGCTTCGCACCATGGTTTCCGAATACTTGCGGAATTCCAGAGGGGTTAATTCAACACCTGAGCAAATTGTGATAGGTGCCGGAACGGCTTATAGCATGGGGCTACTTTCCAGAGTGCTGCAAGGGATTAAACATATCGCTGTTGAGGAACCGGGTTACAGCTTGGTACGAGATCAATTTCAGCTGAATGGCTGCCATTTACTTCCGATAACGCTTAATGATAAAGGAATCTCGCTTGACCAGCTGGAGCGCAGCCATGCCCAGCTTGTATATGTCACACCCTCTCACCAATTCCCGACGGGAAGCATTATGCCATATCCGGAGCGGGAGCGATTACTGGAATGGGCCCATGCCAAAAACGCATACATTATCGAGGATGATTATGACGGCGAGTTTCGATACCAGGGGAAACCCATTCCTTCCTTGCAAGGATTGGATAACAACGGTCGGGTCATATATGCCGGCACGTTCTCGAAAGTATTGACTCCGACATTGCGAATGAACTATCTCGTTCTGCCGCCGGCGCTGCTGAATCAAATATCCCACCTGCGTCAGGAAGTGTTCTTTGCCCCTTCACGCGTGGAACAGTGGGCAATGACTGCGTTTTTTGAACAGGGGCACTGGTACCGTCATATTCGTAAAGTGCGTAATCTGTACAGGAAGAGACATCATCAGTTCATCGGGTTGATCGAAGCTTATCTTGGCGGGTTTGTTGAAATTACGGGTCAGAATTCAGGACTCCACATTCAGCTGATCGTTAAAAAAGATGTGTCCTCGGAAGAATTGATTCAGGAGGCGGCGAAGGTCGGGGTTGTCGTATATGACCTGCGAAAAATGTGGATGAACCACCAGCAAGATGCTAACCAGTACCCGAGGTTATACATGGGATTTGCGGGCTTGAACGCAGTTGAAATGGAATCAGGAATACGGCTTCTGCAAAAGGCTTGGAACATGGGCTGAACACGGTTAATGTTTAACCTGTCTTTTATAAAACGTTGAAACTGACCATTTCATCAGGGTCAGTTTATTGTTTATGATAAAGCAAAAAAAGTAGGAGTGTACACTTATGATCAGCCAAAGTGAGGTAAGGGCATATTTAGACCGTTTAGGCATCTCGGATATTCAGGCTCCGTCGAAGGAATATTTGTTCGAGCTGCATAAAGCACACGTGGCGCGAATACCTTGGCAGACCTTGGATATTTTTGCTGGGAAACCGACATCCATCGATATACAAGAATCGGTACAACTTATGATCCAGCATCGAAGCGGTTATTGTTTTCATCTAAATGGAGCCTTTACCGCGCTTCTTCGAGGCTTAGGTTATAAGGCATATTGGCATCAGGCAGGAGTCCAGCCCTTAGGACAAGAACCTCGGATTAACGGCTTCCATCTCGGGATAACCGTATGTCTATTGAATGATCAACATGGGGAAGAAGAGAGGTGGCTCGTAGATGTCGGTCTGGGCGATATGCCCTGGGAGCCGATCCCATTGAAATTCGGAGAATACCTACAGGGACCTTTTCAATATGTGCTTGAGCCGTCTCGCATAACGGATCGTGGCTGGAGGCTGATTCATGATCCCCATTATTCTTTTGTAGGCGTAGATTATGCTCCTGATGTGGTGAACAGCCTGGATATGTTTAAATCAAATCATGCATTTTATAGCCGATCACCGGAATCTCCATGGATGGATCTGTTCATTATCAGGCAACGGCACGAGTTGGGTATGAATGAACTCAAAGGCTGCATATGGAGAAAGTGGAGCGGTAACGCCCTGGATAAGGTAGAGATTTCATCGAAGTCGGAATGGTTTGAGATCCTGGCGGACATATTTAATGAGCCGCTCGTCAACTATTCCACATTCGAACGGGACCTGATATGGGAGAAGGTATATAGGCAGCATCAGAATTGGAAGAAGCTTATGGAGAATGAGTCAATATAGAAGGCGTCGAATGCTTTACCTCCATTTGGTTCTCGAGCTGATCCCCAGCGGTATAGAACACGCTAAACCAATCTGTCACTTGAATTCCCGGAAACGCAGGTGATAAGATGAAACATAAAATTTGTGTTGTGAAGCATCATTAATTGCTACATTACCTAGCTGTAAGGAGATATAGTCATGGCAACCATCGATGATTTGACCAAGCTGGATATTCGGATCGGGACGATCGTGGAGGCAGAGCCTTTCCCGGAAGCACGCGTTCCGGCTATCAAAATGAAGATTGATTTCGGCCCGCTCGGGATCAAACGCACAAGTGCCCAGATTACGAATCGATATGATGCGAACACCCTCGTAGGGAATCAAGTGGTAGCTATCGTCAATTTTCCGCCGAGACGCATAGCTGGCTATCAATCCGAAGTGCTTGTGCTCGGCGGGGTACCGGAGCCAGGAGACGTTGTGCTTCTGAAACCGGATGTCGATCTGCCAAATGGAACGCCCATCGCTTAAACCTATTTCATCGGTCGGTCCGGTCGCCTTCGACCTGGTCCGACTAGATGAACCTCACCTCGCTACGCCTTTTCAACAATTCCGCGGCTCCTTCCGCAATTTTCTGAACACCGACTTCGATTAGTTCCTCCTTCACTTGAGATACGCTCAGCCGTATCATGGATTCGTTCTTAAACTCAGGCAAGAACATGCTGCTGGCATCCTGAACATATACGTTCTCGTTCTCCAGATGGCTAACCAACTGATATGCTTTCAATGGCACCGGCAGCTGAATCGTGGAATAAAACCCGGATGGCGAACCCGTAAAGGATAAGAAGGGCGGCAGGTGAGTTTGGTAAGCCTGCTGGAGCAGAGCTCCTTTCTGACTATAGGTCTGCCGCATCCTCTGAATATGTGCACGGAACATCCCGTTCTTCAGATAAATTTCGAGTGCGCCTTGCATGAGCACGGGGCTATGTATGTCTGCAGCGTGCTTCGCCCGCTGGAACATTTCACTCATCTCTTCGGGGATCACGGCCAAGCCCAGCCTTAGTCCCGGGAGCAAGACTTTGGAAAAGCTCTTCGTGTAGATCACCCTGCCGGACGGATCGTAGGCAAACATCGGATCATGTTTTGAATCCCGATCCAAATCTCCCATATAGTCATCCTCGATGATATAAACATCATACTTCTGCGCCAGCTCTACAATCCTCTTCTTCTCCTCATTGGAATAGCTGTAGCCTGTAGGGTTATGGAACCTTGAGACCGTATAGAAAAACTTGATATCGCGAGTTTTAAAAATGTCCTCGAGCTGTCCAAAGTCGATTCCGTCGTTCGTAACCTCAATCCCGTATGTCACAGCTTGATGGATCTTGAGGGAGTCCATCATGCTAAAATGCGTGGGCTGCTCCACGCAAATATTGTTCTTTCCGTTAGGAAAAGGGAGGGAGACGAGCAGATGCAGCGCTTGCTGCGAACCGGATACAACATAGATCCTCTCAGGAATCGTGAAGACCTGCAAATCGAGTAAATGTCGGGCTAACTCAACACGAAGTGACTTCAAACCCGGAATCTGGGAATAGGTGAACAACTCTTCCTTATATATTTCAATCGCTTGGTTCATGCAATGCTGAAAGTCTCGGTAGGGCATGACCGCTTTGTCAGGTCCCGCAGATCGGAAATCGATCACTTGGTCCGCGGGGTTCTGGCTGTTTCTGTGTACACTGCCCTCAACGATGTAGTAACCACTCTTGGGAACAGCGTAGATGATATGTCTCTTTTCCAATTCAGCATAAGCCCGTATGGCTGTATTTTTGCTGCAAGAATAGGATTCTGTCAAAGCACGGATGGATGGCAGCTTGCTGCCTGGTTTCAATAATCCATTCAGTATTTGGCATTCTATTGACTTTATAATGTCGGTGTATTTCATATCTCGTTATACCTCCAATCGATCTGTACGGGTACAGAGCCGGAAAACATGCATTCTCACAACGATACGCTATAAGTATACTCTACAATACAGCATGCTTTGGTTAGATATTGTTTTTTTCTGGGATGTTCTCCTTATTCCGCTTATGGAGGTCTCATTGTGGAGGTGGAGCTTGCTTGCCGTTTCGCTCATTGAAACCAGGATAACGATTCATCGGAGACAGCATGCCAAGTTGTTGATGCTGATTGGAATGGATTGTGTCCTGATCATGATACTTTTCATGGTTAGGAGAACGATGTAATGACGTCTAATGATATGGGGTTTGAGGAGTGGAATCGATGCATTTGAAGTGGGTATGGGTCTTCTTGTGCCTGAGTTTGGTGCTAATACATACGGGCTGTGACCGCAACCAAGAACCGGATCCGGAAGAGATCGCAAAACGGTATGTTGAATGGTGGGAGGAAGGCAGCTATGAATCGATGTACGATCTGCTGTCACACAAATCCAGACAGGAGATGACAAAGGAGGAATTTATAACACGATTTCAGACTATTTATGAAGGGATTGGAGCTGCAGACCTCACCATAACGCCTGACTTTACGGCTAAAGTAACTGAAGAAACAACGGATGAGCGAGTATTCTATCCATACCATATCCAATTGGAAACATCGGCAGGCCGGGTGCAGGCAAAAGGTTCGTTTGAGCTTTCAAAAGAGGACGATGAAACCGAGGGTAAGAGCCTGTCTTGGCGAATAGTGTGGCATCCATCCTTGATTTTGCCAGCTATGGATGACGGGGATAAAGTGAACGTGCAGACGTTGCCATCCAGCAGGGGGGAGATTTTGGATCGAAACGGTCAAAGATTGGCCATTAATGGCACCATGGAGGTCATCGGTATCGTTCCGGGTAAGCTCGGTGACGATAGAGAACAGATCTTGCTTGAGTTGGCTGAGCGATTGGGAGTATCGACCGAGATTATAAAGCGAAAGCTTGATGCGGCGTGGGTGAAGGATGATCTGTTCGTACCCATCCTAAACCTGAATGCGCAGCAGAGCAGAATGGATTACAGTGATTTGGCAGGCGTAGTAAAGAAGAATGAACGTGCTCGAGTCTACCCTTACGGTGCTGCAGCAGCACATCTAACAGGCTACATCCGACAAGTGACGAAGGAGGATTTGACCAATGCGCCCGAAGCGCAGTATGGAACGAATGAACTTATCGGTAAATCAGGATCCGAGCAAGTATATAATGAGGTGCTGCGCGGCCGGGACGGTAAACGGATATCAATCGTGGATTCCTCGGGTAAGGTCAAAGATATCGTAGCCGAGAAGGAAGCCGTAGATGGTCAGGATATTCAGCTAACCATTGATGCTGAACTACAACAATCCATATTTGCTTCATTTCGTGAGGATGCAGGTACCGCAGCGGCCATCAACCCTAAGACCGGAGAAATTTTGGCATTGGTTAACAGCCCGTCCTATGATCCTAATGCTTTCATTGTTGGATTATCGACCGAGCAGTGGGATGAGTGGAACCATAATCCGGATAAGCCGCTATTGAATCGTTTTACTAAGCTGTATGCTCCGGGCTCGGTATTCAAACCGATCACGGCTGCGATTGGTCTGAAGCTTGGGGTCACTACCCCCGGAAAAGTAAGGGAGATCCACGGCTTGCGTTGGTCCAAAGATCCGAGCTGGGGAAATTATTACGTGACACGCGTGAAGGAAGTTCCTGTCCTGAATCTAAGAGATGCTCTTGTGTATTCAGATAACATCTATCTGGCGCAGGAAGCATTGGAGATTGGTGCGGATCCTTTTTTGAAGGAAGCTGTAAAGTTCGGCTTCGAAGAGGGACTGCCGCTTCAATTCCCTTTCCCGAAAGCAAGCCTAGCTAATGAGGGGATAAAAAGCGAAATTCAACTCGCGGATTCCGGATATGGTCAAGGAGAAGTGCTCATGAGTCCTCTGCATTTGGCACTAGCCTATACCCCCTTTATGAATGGCGGGAAACTGATTCAGCCTGTGCTGGATTCATCTGAGCAGGAGATCCTTCCTAGTGAGACGAAAGAGGTGTTGGATTCGCATACTGCCGAGATCATCAAGAGCATGCTCGTAGATGTGGTTCAGGATCCAAAAGGCAGCGGACACGGTGCTGATATTTCGGGCATTGAGCTTGCTGGCAAGACGGGAACCGCCGAACTCAAAATCAGCAAAGCCGAAAAAGGACAGGAGAACGGATGGTTCGTTGCGTTTGACACGACGGAGTCCAAGCTCCTGCTCGCGATGATGGTAGAGCATGTTGAAGGACGGGGAGGCAGCGGGTATGTGGTGAACAAAGTCGCGCCGATTTTGCAAAAATATTACGGGAACAAATCGCCTTGAGAATAAGCTCACGAAAAGCTCTTGTTAAGCGAATTGGACGGTTGTAATATGGAATAAAACTAGTCGGAGATGATCTTATGAACAAGATTCAATTCTCAGTCCAAGTTCGATTGGTATCCGATCTAACACGTTCCAAACAGTTCTATCAAGAAGTGCTGGGTTGTGAAGTGAATGACGTTTGGGCGGTCAGGGATGATTTTGCGCTCGGATTCAAACTGATTCAGGCGGAATCCCGCTCAGATGTCACGCCGAATCCAGTAGGCAAGGACCAAGTGACGAGATGGGATACCTATGCTTACGTGGATACACATCACGATTTAGATGCATTGTATGAGGAACTGACCTCCAGGGGGGCCGAAGTGGCACAGGAACCTGTATTTATGGAAGCGGACTGGGGCGTGTGGAAGGATTTTGCGATTCAAGATCCGGACGGCTACGTGATTGCATTCGGCTCCGGGAAAAAGAACTAGGTGGGTGCGATGACGGACATCGATATAATGCAGGTCCTTATTAGCAGCGATCCTTCCCTCTTGGATTTGGACGCCATTGTACAATTTTTGCGGGAAAGCTACTGGGCTAACGAGCGCTCGGACCAGAAAATCAAAAAATCGCTAAAAGGCTCTACGTGCTTCGGCGCATATTACAACAACCGACAGATCGGCTTTGCTCGCGTGGTGACGGATGGCGCGACGGTTTATTGGCTGTGCGATGTGTATGTGGATGAAGCTTATCGGGGGCTTGGAGTGGGGAAGAAATTAATCGAAACGATTACTACCCACGAGGATTACCGAAATGTATTCGGCATATTGTCTACGCGGGATGCCCATGGTCTGTATGAACCATACGGTTTTGTCCGTGATCACGGAAAAACGTTGACTCGAATACCGGACTTTCTAAGGAAAAATTAATTGAAAATAAACCGTATCCCGTGCTAACCAAGGCAAAGGAATCGGTAAATTTCCATTAATCCCTCGGATATGAGGACCGTATCATTAAAGGGCTTTATAAAAGCTTGCCCTGTTAAGAAGGGGGATTCATCTATGATTATATGGGTAAACGGCGCATTTGGTTCAGGGAAGACCCAGGCTGCGCATGAGCTTCAGCGAAGAATCCCGAACTCGTACGTGTACGATCCGGAGAATGCAGGTTACTTCATTCGCGATAATGTGCCGAGGGATGCGAAACGCGATGACTTTCAGCATTATCCAATGTGGAGGGAGTTTAATTACTCCATGTTTAAGTATTTGGACCAGGAATCCGATCAATTGATCATTGCGCCGATGACCATTACGAACGCGGAATATTTTGATCAAATCGTTGGTAATTTGAGACGTGATGGCGTGGTGGTACATCATTTTACGTTGTGTGCTTCCAAGGAAGTACTCCTGAGACGACTGCGCAGCAGAGGGGAAGGCCCGAACTCATGGGCCGCACAACAAATTGACCGGTGCATTAGCGGATTCTCGAATGAAGTGTTCCAGCATCATATCGACACGGATCACCTATCGATTGATGAAGTGGTAGAGAGTATCGCAGCATGGGCAAATGTGAAGTTATTGCCAGATCATCGCAGCTCAGCCAAGAAGAAACTCGATCGAATGAAAACCAAATTTGCGCACATCCGATTTTTTGGATAACAAGTGGAAAAGGTATATTCTAAAGTGCGTGGTGTAGAGTTTTAGCGATACCGGGAATATTAACAAAAGAAAAGACGATTTCTCTTATAGAGAAGTCGTCTTTTTGTGTGTTTAAGATAACAGAAATCAAATCATTAAAATATTTTATATATAGCTAAATATTTTGCCTTGATGAAAAACGAGCCCTTCATGTACGTATATTATCAATAAAATCAAGGGGTAATGGAGAGCTCCATCAGAATTGGATGTGCGAATTCACAAAATTACATTGACAAATACCTAAAGATGGATTATTTTTTGTACATAGGAATTAAAGTTGCATTAGAGCAAAATAATTGGTTCGTGGCAGGACGGGGCTTGAGATTTTCCCGGATTGTCTAAGGATTGAGTAAACTCATTATTGATGTGGAGTGGAGGAGAAGAAGATGGAGAACAAGAGGACTAGTAGAAACAGGATATTAATAGGGGCAGCCGCCATTCTGAGTTTGCTGCTGGTGTTATCCGCGTGCGCTTCGGGAGAAGTGAAACAGGAAGGAGCAGCGGGTGAACAGGGAAATAAGAAAATCCGCGTAGTTACAACCATTGGACAGATTGCGGAACCCCTCTCCGTTATCGGGGGAGATCGGGTCGAGGTACTGAGCTTGATGGGGCCCGGCGTCGATCCGCATTTATATAATGCAACCCAAGGCGATATCAAGAAATTGGATAGCGGTGATGTTATTTTTTATAGCGGGCTTCATCTCGAAGGCAACATGACGGAAATATTCGAACAGATCGGTAAGAACAAACCTGTACTGGCGATTGCGGATGCCATCCCGAAGGATCAATTGCTGCAGGATGATACGCAGGCCATCGATCCCCATGTATGGTTTGACATCGATTTGTGGAAAGCGTCTTTGGATTCGGCTGTAGAGAAGCTGAAGTCCCTGGCCCCGGATGATGCCGACTATTTTGAAGAGAACAAGCAGAAGTATTTTGCCCAGTTGGATGAATTGAAAGCGGAGGCCAATGATAAGTTGAGTCAGATTCCGCAAGAGCAACGGGTCATGGTAACCGCTCATGATGCCTTTGGATATTTCGGCCGCTTGCATGGTCTGGAGGTAGTTGGACTGCAAGGCCTGAGTACGGAGGATGAAATCGGCCTTTCGGATATCAACGGAACGATCGATATTCTCCTGCAGCACAAGGTGCCTGCTGTATTCGTTGAGAGCAGTGTCAATCCAGCATCGATTAATGCCGTTATTGAAGGTGCTGCCAAGAAAGGGCTGGATTTAAAGCTTGGAGGAGAGCTTTTCTCCGATGCTATGGGCGAAGCGGGAACAACGGAAGGAACTTATATCGGAATGTATCGTCATAATGTTGAAACCATCTATCATGCATTAACAGGAAGTGGTGAATAAAATGTCTGTACTTCAAGTTCAAGACCTCAATGCATCCTATCGTAAAAATAAAGTGCTCCACCATGTCTCTTTTAATGTGGAACAAGGCTCTTTAACCAGTATTGTCGGGCCGAACGGCGCCGGTAAATCAACGCTGTTAAAGGTCATGCTGGAGCTTCACCCCAAGCTGTCCGGTAATGTCTCATTTTTTGGATCAAGCTTAAGCAAAACCAAATCTCGTGTCGGTTATGTGCCGCAGCGCGGATCCGTGGATTGGGATTTCCCGACCGATGCACTGGATGTTGTCATGATGGGTTTATACGGCCGGGTAGGCTGGCTGAAGCGACCGAATAAGAGCCATAAGGAAAAAGCGATGGCATCGCTGGATCAAATGGGCATGGCGGACTTTGCCGACCGGCAGATCAGCCAGCTCTCCGGTGGACAGCAGCAGCGCGTATTCCTCGCAAGGGCGCTTGTCCAGGATGCCGACCTCTATTTCATGGATGAGCCGTTAGCCGGTGTGGATGCTGCAACCGAGCGGGCGATTATGACCACGCTGAAGGATCTGAAAATGGCCGGTAAAACCGTAATGGTGGTCCATCATGATCTCCAGACGGTTGAGGATTATTTCGACCATGTGCTGCTCCTGAACCGTACGGTCATTGCGCATGGGAAGACAGAAGACGTATTCACGAAGGAACATGTATACCGCGCCTACGGCGGTTCGCTTCGCTGGATGAAGGAGGCGTAACGCATGCTGAATTCATTACTATCACCAAACACGCAATGGGTGCTATTGAGCACGTTAATCCTGGGCATGGCAGCCGGCATGATCGGCTGTCTCGCCTATTGGAAACGGCAAAGTTTGATGAGTGACGCGTTGTCTCATGCGGCTCTTCCCGGTGTCGTGGTTGCATTTGCATTGACCGGAAGCAAGAATCTGCTGGTGATGATACTCGGAGCTGCTGCAAGTGCTTTAATCGGAGCCTGGATGATCCAGTGGATCCGCACCTCAAGCCGCATTAAGGAAGATACGGCCATGGGCATGATCCTTTCTGTATTTTTCGGATTGGGCATTATGCTGCTTACGATTGTCAACCGTACAGCGGGCGGAAATCAGAGCGGGCTGGATAACTTTATTTTCGGTCAGGCTGCGTCCATGGTTCGTAAGGATGTTTTTACGATGCTCATCCTGGCAGCTTTAGTTATTCTGGTCGTCTCGATTGGCTTTAAGGAATGGAAACTGTTTCTGTTTGATCCCGATTTTGCTCGGGGATTAGGGTTGAATAGCCGTCTGATGAATACTTTCTATATGGGGGTGCTCGTTCTCGTCATCGTCATCGGCATACAGGCTGTCGGCGTTATTCTGATGGCGGCCATGCTGATCATTCCGGCTGTCAGCGCAAGATATTGGACTCAATCCTTCAAAATGATGGTCATTCTGTCAGCCATATTTGGAGGGGGCGCCGGGTTTGTCGGGACGCTGGTCAGCACGATAGGAAAAGGGTGGCCTACAGGGCCGTTCATCGTTGTGGCTTCTTCCGTATTGTTCACGATCTCCCTGGTTTTCGGAACCGAGAAAGGCCTGCTGATTCAGGCACTGCAGCTCCGGTCCCAGAAAAAAGAACATCTGGACGCAGGCAATCAAGCCGTTCTTAGTCCACGGCTATCCGAAAGGGGTGGCAATCAATGACCTATACAGGATGGATATTGCTCACGGCTTCTCTCGTCGGATTGTCTTGCGGCATCGTCGGCGTGTTCCTGATATTGCGCAGAATGGCGATGATGGCCGATGCGATCAGTCATACTGTGCTGCTAGGGATCGTAACGGCTTTTATCGTCACCAGAGAACTAAGCGGACCTCATATGCTGATCGGTGCGATTATTGCCGGATTGCTGACAGCGGTCCTCGTTCAATGGTTTCATTCCCGGGGCGTTCAGCAGGATGCATCGATTGGTGTTGTCTTTACCACCTTGTTTGCGATTGGCGTTATCCTGATTGCAACCCAGGTTGGCAATGCGCATCTGGATACCAAGCATGCCCTTATGGGAGAGATAACGTTTGTGCCTTGGGATGTGATGCACGTTCCTCTTTTAGGGGAGGTGCCAAAAGCTACCTTCATGCTTGCAGCCGTACTCATCGTTGTGGTCCTCGTGATACTGGCATTTTACAAGGAATGGAAGATTACGTCCTTTGATCCGGCCCTTGCAGCCAGTATCGGCATTCCTGTCGTACTCATGCACTATGTATTTATGTCGCTGGTCTCCATCACGACGGTTGCATCGTTTGATGCCGTGGGAGCGATCATGGTGGTGGCTATGCTTATAACCCCTGCGGCGGCGGCTTATCTCTGGACGGATAAACTCTCCATCATGCTGGTATTAAGCGGAGCATTCGGCGTCATTTCTGCATTCATGGGTTACTATGTCGCGTTATGGCTGGACACCTCCATCTCGGGCTCTATGGCATTTGCCACGGGTATTGTATTTATTCTCAGCTTCCTGATCTCTCCGAGACATGGCGTGCTCTCCCGTTATCTTCATAAATTTCATACGCACGGCAGCGAAGAGAAACTGGACGGTGTATCCTAATATAAGGGTTGCCATGAAGCTTGGGCGATGAGATGCCCAGGCTTCTTTTGTCTTCCAAAATCCAGGGTGTGGTATAATCAGGAAAAAATGCCGTGTTGTGATGAAGGTTAATTTCAAGGAGTGAGTACATATGCAGATGGAGTCAACAAGACTGGTGATCCGGGATTTTCAGGAGAAGGATTTTGCTAGTATTCATGCTTACGCCTCTGACCCATTGGTGACCGAGTATACGATGTGGGGACCGAATACGGAAGAGGAAACTTTAGAATATTTAAAGGAAATCCAACAAATGAAAGAGCAGAGCCCCCGTGACAGCTATGAACTGGCGATCGTACTGAAAGATAGCGGCCATTTAATCGGCGGTGTGGGTCTTCACCGATCCAAGACAAACGCAGAGCTTGGGTACTGCTTGAATTCCGCCTATTGGCGACAGGGTTATGCTACGGAAGCGGCTAGCGTCATGTGCCGTTTTGGTTTTAAGGAGCTGGGAGTTCATCGGATTTACGCCACCTGCCGGCCTGGAAACATCGGGTCAGCTGCGGTTATGCGCCATATCGGAATGAAGCAGGAAGGGCATCTTCGTCAGCACCTGTGGTTTAAAGGGGCTTACCATGATTCCTATTTATTCTCCATCCTCAAAGATGAATTCGAAGTATAAATCTATCTTATTGTTAAGGAGCCTCTGCCTGCATGGATAATACCCAATTGTTGATCCGTCATAACGGAATTTCGATTTACGAGGAAGCGTCAGGTAAAGTGTATTATACGAAAGAAAATCATGTGTCCGTTGTTGTTCTGGCTAAGCATGGCGATCAACTGCTGCTGATCCGTCAATATCGCGCCGCGGTGGATGACTACGTCATTCAGTTACCCGGCGGTGGCGTAGGCGAGGAGGAGGACCTGGAATCGGCAGCACGCCGTGAGATGATGGAGGAAACGGGCTGCACCTGCGGCAAGCTTCATTATCTGGGCAAGCTGTATCCGGCGTCCTGGAGATGCAATGAGATTGCCCATGTTTATTATACGGATGAGGTAATCAGTCAAGCGGATCAGCAGCTCGAGGGATACGAGCACATCGACGTAGTAAGAATGAGCGTAACGGAATGCCTGCACCGAATTAAGGAGAATGAGCTTCAGGACTCCGAGCTGGTCTTTGCGATGATGCAAGGTTTGCTAAAGGGATTTATTCAGTATAATTAATGGAGGTTTCATATTTTATGGAGTTTGTTGGGATTTTCATGACCGTGTTAAGTATCGTCGTTGCCATCATTGTCATTCGTTACGCGATCAATTCATCCAAAATCATCATTAGAATGGATGCCATGCTTCAAGAGATGAGAATGCTTCGAAAGGATGTAAATGAGCTTAAGGAGAACAAACATATCGTGGATAAAAGAGCATAAGTCGATCTCGATCCTCCATGAACTACAATCCGTACGAAGAGCCATGCCCATACAGAACTTATCTGTATGGGGGGCTCTTTTTTTCGTGAATTATGGACAAATTCATCATTTATGCCGCGGTGACAAACTTGGAGACCTGGGAACGAATATAATCCAATATGAGCATAAAGGAGTGTTCGAACTATGGGAAGGCATCTGCTGATCTATGATGTGGAGTGGTGGATCTTAGGAAAGCATGCAAAGGTCATTCAACAGCATCATCCCGCTCTGGACCTGATGTCCATCGGAGAATTGGATCGGTTTCTGGAACAGCACAGCAGCGATGATATCAATCAGGCCTATGAACGAATAGGTTCGTTGTGCCTGGGGATCGCAGCTTACTGCATATTCAAGCATATTCGAATCGATGCTTCAGCCGCTGTCTCCTATTATTACTTCAGTCAGAATTATGAGACTCTTCGGGAATGGCAACTAGATGAACTTGTCCCCGACCCGGAGTTTCTCAGGCTTGTCATCCCTAGAATCGGGGTTATTGGCGCGATGAACGAAAAGCTTAATCAAGCTCTGCGAAAGGTTGCGCCGGAGGCGAACGTGGAATATATCGGTCATTTTGTAGATCATCGAATCTTTCAACCATCAACCCGATTACGCAGGAGCAGCAGCCCGCTTGTGATCGGTTGGGCCGGTGATCCTGCTAAACGATCTAAAAATTACACTACATTATATAAGCAAATCCGAGACCACTTCCGTCATGATGAAAGGATTACATTTATGGAAACGTCCGGGGCGTATTCTTATGAAGATATGCCTAACTTTTATCATCAGCTGGATCTTCTTCTGATCACATCGGCGAATGAGGGAAGCGGAGCAACAGCGCTGGAGGCCTATGCATGCGGGGTACCTGTACTAGGGACCCATGTGGGCAACGTCAAGGCAGCGGCTCACCCGGAAGCGCATGGCTTGATCCTGGACAGCGACAATCCGGAAGATTTTATGAACTTGATCCATTCATGGATAGGACAAAAGCGCAAGCTGAATGACATTGGAGCGCAGTGCAGACATTACATTGAGTCATTCTGGACGATAGAGCAGGGGATTGGGCGCTGGTTAAGCGTATTATTCCAATTGGATAGGTAGTATGGCTATGAAGGAGGGGAGCCTGTGTTAGATCGAGTATCCGTGCTGATTCCGTATCAATCGGATGGTAACGGACCCAGGGATTCAGCTTTTGAATGGGTATTGGGCTACTACGCGCAGGTTATGCCGGAAGTCGAAGTATGCGTAGGCGAAATAACGGATTCCGGAGAGCTCTTTAGCAGATCCAAAGCCATCAATCGTGCCTATCAACAGGCTAACAAAGACATTATTGTCATTGCAGATAGCGATATTGTATACGATCCGGCTTTATTGAAGGAGTCCTTGACTTACGTAAATAGCGGGCAGTGGGTCATTCCCTTCAGCCGGATCCTTCGTTTATCCAAAGAAAAATCGCATTTGCTGCTGCAGCAAGAAAACATATGGCCATTGACCGTTAAAACTGAAACAGCCGCGGAGCAGGCGACCGCATTTGTTGGCGGATTTAATGTGCTTGGCCGCGAAGCCTATGAAACGGTAGGAGGATATGATGAACGATTTGTCGGTTGGGGCGGGGAAGATGAGGCTTTTGCCTATGCGCTGGATACCTTGGTCGGCCGTCATATCCGCCTGGAAGGGGAAATGGTTCATTTTTGGCATCCATTCGTAGGACCTGACGGGAATCCCAATTACGATTCCAATTACGCGCTGTATCAGCGGTATAGCCTAGCAAGAGGCGATGTTAATGCGATGCGAAAATTGATACTCGAACAATCTTCTCAATAAGGAGGAGCAAATCGCTATGAAGCTGTCAGTCATTGTACCGGTATTAAATGAAATCACCTTCATTCCCCTGTATGTAGAAAGCGTAAGCCGCTTCGCGGATGAAATCATCATTGCCGATGGCGGCAGTACAGATGGAACCATCGAAGAGATTGAACGTCTCCAGAATCGGTATGCGATCCGACTGTTTCATGTCCAGCAGAGCGGATTGCCATACACCGAGGATTGGAACGAGTCCGTGGTACGTAACTTTCTGATTGACCAGGCTCAAGGAGACTGGATCATGAATCTGGATATCGATGAAATGATGGAGGATCGTTTTGCTGAAGTGTTGCCGGAACTCATGAACCGATCCGATGTGGATATCTATCAGTTTCCCTTCGTTAATTTCTGGGGGGATCCATGGACGATCCGGGTGAACAGTCCCGGTGATGAACGCTGGTCAAACGACATCACCAGAATGTGGCGGGGCAAACAAGGAATACGCTATCGTGACGAGAAGCATCACTGCACGCTGGAGGCGGCAGAAGGCAAGAGTATATGGAGCATACCCCGCGGGCGAAGCGATGTGAACGTGTATCATTACCACTATGCACTCGGCAGCAAAATCAAGTTCAACGATAACCGAAGAGGCGATGTCAATGTGCAGATGAATCTCGGACAGCCGGATTGGAACTTCAAACCCGAACAATATGATATCGTCACACGGCCTTATGAGGGTCATCATCCTGAGGTGGTCATGAACTATTTGAGTCGGCGGAAAGGCCAGGAATCAACCGAATAAATCTATACAACAACAACCCCTCCATGATCTGAACGTCACATTCAGTTATCATGAAGGGGCTGTTATTTTAACTTATCTTTCTATTACCTCATGAACAGACAAGCATAGATGGCTAACCGCTTGAGATACACCGATCGGTTCCAATACTTGCAGCTTCGATACTTTAGTATGCAAGGAATTGAGCTGTTGTTCATGATAGCTTAAGGAATCGGCCCAGTATTGAACGGAATGGACCTGGGGGTGGATATCCGTAGAGCCGCAATAAATGACTAGATCAAACCTGACCTCAGAGAACAAATCGATCCGGTTTGTAAAATACAGCTGGGGTCCTATTTTTCGAGTTCCCACGATTTGATTGCCATGAAATAGATGGGTATACACGATCACCAAGAGGTCCTCGTTCTCGCATAATCCCTTCACGATCTGCTGCCAGCGCCTGGAATTGGTTTCCCATACGGTAAGTCCGAGCACCAGGACTACTTTCTTCCCGGTTTGGTTGACTCTGGATGCGATTTCGGCCGGTTGATCCACTAAATGAAAAATACTATTCGGCCCTTTTGGCATTCTCCACGGTTTGTTCCACTTTTGTTCATAATAAGCTTTGTTCTTATTCCATAACTCGTTATAGACATTATTATTCAGCTTATTGATCGTAACGCTGCCGTGATGATATACAAAGGCATCTTCAACGATGGCCAGGCGGTACCCGGCATTCCTGACGCGCTCGCAATAATCATCGTCCTCAAACATTCCAAGGCCGAAAGCGGGATCCAGTGCACCCACATGTTCCCACACACTCCGCCTGATGGCTACGCAGAAAAATCCAAGCAGATCCGTATATCGGTATTTTCGCCGATAACGTTCGTAGAATTCGGTAAGCCAACGTGGATGGGCACCTTGAACAGCATCCCCTATAAAATGATCCAGCGCTTGATCATTTCCCACATGATTGGACATCGGACCTGTCATAGCAAGCTTGGCATCCTCTTGAAAAGGTCTGAGCAGACGAGAGATCCAGCTTCCGTCGGGAACAAGTGTATCGTTATTTAACAGGACGATAAATTCTCCGTTGGCGTGCTCACACCCCAGGGTGTTGCCGGCGGCAAAACCAAGATTCGTAGACGAGGTTATCACCTGGATCAACGGATGACGCAGGCTCTCGAGATAGGAGGATGTCTGATCCTTCGAGGCATTGTCAACAACGATAATCTCCAGGTTAGGATAGTGACCCGGTTGGAGGAGTCGTTGAAGGCATTGCTGCGTATAGGACCAGTTATTATGAACAACCAGGATAACACTGACCTTGGGATATAGATGCTGCACAATATAATCATGAAGTGCTTCATAACGTTGAGACCAATTGTTGCATTCGGCAAATTGCCGCCGCTGTTCAATTGCGCTGTTCTCGGACTCAAGCAGAGCAGCTTCAATCGCCTCTTCAAATTGCACTTCCGTATCGGCAATCGTGACGATGTTACCTGCAACCGTCCTTACTTCAGGAAGTTCCGTAGAAATGACGGGTTTACCGGCTGCCAAATATTCATACAGCTTGACGGGATTGGTCGCTAACGTCAGTTCGTTCTTCTTGAACGGAATTAAAGCAACCTGGAACCGATGCAGGTACGCCGGAAGTTCATGATACGGTTTTTCTCCCAGCAATAATACGTTACTCAGCTCCTCGATCCCCGAGGTGTCGCAGCCAAAGGTGTGTCCAATGAGGACAAACGTCCATTCCGGCCGGCTTCGGGCCAGTGATTCCACCAGTTGAATATCAAACCAGTCCGAGATAGCCCCGTAGTAACCGATGATGGGCTGATGGATGGATTCAAGTTCGGGCAGAACCTCATCCGGAGGCTTCGAGAAGTAATCGGAATCTACTGCATTGCGGATAAGTACAGTGGCCGGGTTGTAATGGGCGGCCCAATCATACAGATGCTGAGAGGTTGTCACCACAAGCTCTGCTTCCCGAAGCAGCTGTTCTTCCAGCAGGAGCATGGATTTGTCGTTCGTTGAGAAGCCGCCATGATGGTCCATGCAGTCGTAGACGATATGATGCTGATCCATCGCGGTAACGAGCGGAGTCCAGAACGGGAGATCCACAATCGAGACCAGTTGGGATAGTCCGAATTTATCCCGAACATATTCAACCGACCATTTTAAATACTGAATATCCCAACGATCCATTTCATCTTGGTATAGATTTAACGGCCGATTCGCGCATAAGGTGACAAGCCATATATTCCGATCAATATTTTTGACCTTTACCTGGCGACTGATTTCTTCTCTGGATGTATCTTCTTTACCTATGCTAATCATCTCCGGAGTTACATAGAACACCCGGTGCCCCTGCTGCGCAAACTGCTCAGACAGTTGTTGGGGCCGCTGCCATCGAAACTGCCAATCGATAACGGGAAAACGTATAACATCGTATAGGGCCTTGGTCTTTGGCCCGATCTTCTCGGCAGTCAGCGTAGCCGCCGCTGTGGCTGACTGAACAGAGACAGGCTCCATGTGTTGTACGGACCGCGAGTACGTCGTTGGGAATGTGACCGCGGGAGCAAGCGGGGAAGCCGTTGGCTTCTTGCGGTTGTACTTCAGGTTCAGGCGGCGATGTTTCCCGCGACGTGATGCGGCTCGATGGGTTGTAGACTTGCGTCGGCGGTGCTGCTTGATTTTATTCAAGATTAGCCTCCTCACTGGTGCAATGGTCTATTTAACAAAATATGTATCATCCCAAACATCTGTATGGGTAGAACACCAGGTGCAGCGGAAAATCCTTTAATGATCAGGAAGCATTCCTCGAGCCATGGACAGCTGAAGCCTATAGCTTTAGGCCATTTTCTTATCTTTGTACATTCCGAGTTACCACTGTCCCGACGCTAACATAAGGTACCAATGAACTACAAAAAGGGAGGAAGCTCTTGTGAGGAGATATTGGAACCTTGGTCATGATTGTGAGTGCAAGGAAATCACTGGCCGAAGAAAGAAAAAGCAGGCGAAACCTTCTCATTCGGTGTGGAGGAAAATCCTGATTCTACGTCGCAAACTCATACGCAGCATTGTACAGATCCGATTACAGATTGCTCAGTTGAATGCACGCATCATCGCGCAGCAGGAGCAGGTGAGTGCACGCATCAATGCGCTGCAGGAGCAGGTGAATGGTTTAGAAGTAGGACAAAGCAGCGGTGTCCTTGCTTTATTAAGAGGAAGGCTGAATACTCGGATTACTATTGTAACCACGGCAGGTTCCGTATTCGGAACGCTCATAGCCATCGGTGAGGATTATATACAAATTGCCGAGCCGAACGGCAGCATAGACATCATTCCGTTCCGCAGTCTGTTGTCTATCGCTTAGATAAAAGAGAGGAGGGAGAACAGAATGGATTTTTCAGAAATTCTGGCTACATTCGTGGGCAGGACGGTAGAGGTTATTCAGACCAATCAATTTCTGCAGGGGCAGTTGCGTTCCTCGGCAAACGGATTAATTACGGTGGAGGTTGTGAGCTCGAATTATATCCCTACCTCACAAGTGGTCACCGTATTTAATGATACGATCTCATATGTGCGCATTCTGCCCCTCTGAGTGATTTGCCAATTCCGATTCATTTAACTTGTCTATTAAAGAGCTCTTCCATGCCGGATAGCGGTGGGGGTAGCGATGGGTCATGCTGGCTTTTCTTAGTCTTCGGTGGTAAAGCGCCTCCGGGACATGGTGAAGCTTACTGGTTTTGGATAGCTTGAATAAAATCCCAATATCTTCATACAGTCTTCCTTCATAGAGGGTGTTATGGTCCCAGCCTTTCTGCTGCTTGATTATAGAGACATTGAACATGCGCGGGGCAACAGCCGGGGCATCGTTCAGCAGCAATAGGGAAGACAGGGGAAAAGGCGCAGCCTTAACTCCTTGATATACCAGTTCTTTATTTGAGCGTTCAAGCCATTCCATATGGTCACCATAGATGACGGCAGCGTTCTGCACACTCTCTGCTTCCCGTAAGAGAATTTCCAGTGCATGGGGGGGCAGCCAATCATCGGCATCAAGCTCCAATAACCAGGGGGCTGTCGCCATATTCAGAATTTGATTCAGTGCTCGGGACTTCCCTGAATTTTCCTCCAAACGGACCAACTTCATTCGGGGATCCACAGGCAGTCTCTGCAAATAAGCTGTCGTCTCTTCATCGGATGAACCGTCATCCAGAATGACAAGCTCCCAAGCCCCACAGGTCTGTGCCAATACGGATCGGACAGCCCAAGGAAGATATTCGCCATCATTATAGGTGCACAGAGCAATCGTCACCTTTGGAGGAGTGGCGGCTCTTAATGTTGGTGTATGTCCTTGGGCTGCAGCTTGAAGAATTGGTGATACTGCGTTCCATTCTTCCGGTTCTTTCATCCAGGCAGGGGCGATGCGATGAGGATATAAGATTCCATCGGAAACCATTTCCGTCCACTCATATCGGGTTGATAACTGGAGTTGTTTATCGATCAACACGTATTTTTGGAATGGCAGCAGATCCCTCGTCGTAAAACCCGGTGTCTGTTCCTTCATTACAATCTTCGTGCGCCATAACAGGGGACCGCGGGGAAAACGGAAGGATGGAACAGGTCTGTAACTAGATGCGGCCGGTTGATCTATGATCGTAACGGGATTCACACTAAAGCCAGGTGAGCGGTCAGTGCAGGTTTGCAGCCACCGTTCGATTTCTTTCTCGGCATGAGGTTGTACAGCATCTCCGGCATAGAGTGTCATAAACCACGGATCCATTTCCCGGGATAGGGCTTCATTCATTATAGCTGCAGATTGTTCTTCGATTTGAACCACGATAGGACGCGCATTAGAAATAAATCGCTTAACCGTGGATAATGTATACTCGCTTAGATGCGGATTTAAACCTGGAAGAATAAACACGAGCATGGTCGTTATCGTTCCTTTCTCGATCCTTATGGAAACGGCTTGTATACGGATTTAAACGAATGGATAGCACAATCTGTTTATCATATGCCCATATGCACGCGCGGGATACAAACTATTGCCTGAAACCGACTCTTTGTTGCGACGTTCTGGTAAATCGGGAATAATAGAGTTTAGAGTTCGACAGCCAGGGATGGGGGATAATGATTCAGATGAAATCGACATATAGTCAAATCATTCAGCAAGCACAACAATTTGCGCGTTCTGTTCTCGGACAGGATTCAAGCGGTCACGATTGGTGGCATGTTCAGCGTGTCACCCGAATCGCGCGGATCCTGGCATATCTTGAAGGTGCGAATGCATACATATGTGAATTGTCAGCTTGGCTCCATGATGTAGCCGACGAGAAGCTGAATGAATCGAAGGAAGCGGGTTACGAACGGGTTCAGCATTGGTTGCAACAAGCCGGTGTGGAAGCTTCCGACCAGGAGAACGTGTTGGAGATTATCAGTACGATGTCATTTTCGGGCGGAACAGGAAGCACAATGCGTTCATTGGAAGGCCAAATTGTACAGGATGCAGATCGTCTGGATGCGATAGGCGCTATTGGGATTGCCCGAACATTTGCTTATTCCGGATGGAAGGGGCAAAGCATGTATGATCCATTCATTCCCCTTCGGGAGCATATGACACGAGAGGAATATCGAAAGGGCAAAAGCACAGCCATGAACCATTTCTATGAAAAGCTTCTGAAGCTGAAGGACAAGATGAATACGGAATCAGCAAGGCTGCTGGCAGAAGGCAAGCATCAGAGTCTCGAACTCTTTCTCCAGTTATTCGATAAAGAGTGGGCGATGGGGAATGAAGCCTACCTGCACGAATCCCCGATGCATCGCGGGAATGTTTCGCGTGTCCATATTGCCTTCGACGATTCAACCGCAGGGTCGTTAAAGATGATGCTGCGATCGAAACCAGGAGAAATCGTAGTTACATTGGGCGATGATCTCATGGTTGGGCCGCTTCCGAAAGATGAGGATTTCTCCCGTTCGTTTGTCATCCGAAATGAATGGTTTATGCAGCGGTATAGCATTGGGCATGCGGATGACAGGAAGTTAGGGATGCTGCAAGCAGCCTTCGCTTGGCTTACATGGCCCGAGCAGCTGAGGGAGGTGCCGTGCTTGGTTTGGGCAGGGGATTCCGCCTCGGAACAACTTGGTCTGCGCAGACTGTTATCACTGATTCCGGACCATCTCGATGTTAGGTTGGTGAATGCGACAAGTTTTCTTCACAAGCAAAACCCGAACATTTCGTATCGAGGTACGTTTGAGTTAGCTATGGATAAACTTCAAAACGTGCTGGACACAGCCGAGCATGTTCCATTGTCGCCGCAAGATCAGGCTGGCTATCGAGCGGATTGGCAGCGTATCCTGAACGAAGAAGGTGCCCTGCGTGTGCTTCAAGGGGAGCTGTTACGCACCGTTCCTGAATCTTACTATGATGAAGATATACTGCAAGCCGCTTATCGTCTTGAGGCTAGACACGGGTTCTTCAAAAAATCAGCCCGCATCATTGGCGAGGTGATCGGAATGGGTATTTTAAACGTATCCGACTCCTTTATCGAGTATCGGGTTCGCCACCTGATACAGAAAGGAGCTTTAACCTATAACGGCGAGCTGACTGCGATGCGAAACTACAGCGTGTCCCTTGTTGATGCTTCGGCGCCCGAGGAGCAGTGGAGTAATGAACAGCGCCTAGCGAAGGTCGTAAAGCTGAAGTCACTGCTGCTTGAGATGATGGAGATCAACCATGCAGAGAGAGCTCTGATGGAAGAAATCCGGCAGCTGGATGCAGTAGATCTGGGATTATCTGTTTCCTCCGAGCCGGAAGCCTTAAAGAGCAGCTTACAATCTCAAATCGACAGCCTGTTGGGCGTGTATCAACATCATCAAGAACAACGCGTGTCCTTCATGGGATCCCTGGAGAAGGTGTTAATCCAGATCGATGATGCGGCTCCGAAAGAATAGATTAAGTACATTCGTACCAGGTCGGAATCGTTATATTATTTTGACAGAGAAATGATAGTGGAAAGCGGTGGAGTTATGTTGTTTACAGCACATCAGATTCAAACCATAAGAGAACAAGCGCTTGGGATGGATAAGCACAGACAAGTAACACCCGAAGCGCTGGCAACGATATATGATCATCGATTGTTTCACTTGTTTGTGCCCGATGAGCTTGAGGGACGAATGACCTCGCTGCCGGAGGCTGCGCGCATTTTTCAGGAGAGTGCGAGGATCGACGGTAACCTGGGATGGCTGGTTACGATTGGAGCAGGCGGAGGATTCTTTGCGTCACTGATGAGCCGGGAGGTGAGCCGTCGCGTATTCGCACACCGAGAAGCGGTGATTGCGGGCAGCGGGATGCCGACAGGTACGGCAAGACAAGTGGACGGCGGATTTATTGTGAACGGCAGCTGGAAGTATTGCAGCGGTTCTACCTATGCTACGACCTTTACAGCCAATGCAGTAATTGAACCGGGTTTCACGGTACAAGACGCGACTGGCGAACTGACTGCAGATCAGAATGAGTCCCTAATTCGATCCTTTATCCTGAATCCTGGTCAAATCGAGATTCTGGAGGATTGGAATGCCTTTGGGCTGCGGGCAACGGCCAGTCATACGATATCCGCTGTGAATGCTTTCGTGCCGTTTGAGATGACGTTCTCACTTACGGAAACCCAAGGGTATGAGAACGAAACGATCTATCAATATCCTTTCCTTCCGTTTGCTCAAGTATCTTTTGCCGGTGTGGCCGCCGGCATTGCCGAGCATTTCCTTGAGGCTGCAGAATCACTTGCGACACAGAGGGGAGGCTCTTCTCATGTGGTCGGCAAGCTGGAGGAGCGTAAAGCTGCGTTGGAGCAATCTGTTTCGGATTTTTATGAGTCGGTGGAAGGCTCATGGGAGGAGCTGCTGCGTAACGGTGAATTATCAAATGCAACAGAAGCAGAGGTAACCGCCCGAAGCATAACAGCAGCCCAAACCGCGTTATCCTGCGGCCAGCAGGTGTTCCCGCTGCTGGGTTTATCGGCTGCGATGGAAGACGCCGAAATCAATCGCTGCTGGAGGGACCTTCAGACGGCATGCTCACATGCGCTGCTAAGAAGCTTCTGATTGAGAACTAAAGCTATTTCGAAGTAAAACCATGGGCTGCATACCAGGCAGCTCATGGTTTTTAGTTTTTGGCTTTGACAGAGATGTCTTCATTCGCTTCATTTGATAGGACTTACAAACCAGGTCGTCAAACCAGGAAATAACGCTGCGATAACGGCAGGTGGGAAGATGGGGCGCTTGTCAGCCTTTCGCCGTTAACGCTTACCGCATAGGTCACCGGATCCACCATAATTTCCGGCGTCTCTCCATTGTGAATAAGATCCGTTTTTCTCACAGTTCGGCAGTTCCGGACAGGCAGGAGCTGCTTCCGCAATCCCAGTGGATCAAGCGTACCCAACTGAAGGGAGGATTGGGATACGAAAGTAGCGCTTAGCGCAGCCTGGGCTCCGCCATAACTGCCGAACATCGGCCGATACATATAAGGCTGCGGTGTGGAGATCGACGCGTTGGGGTCGCCCATGACGGCATGGACAATCATGCCGCTCTTCAGCACGATCTCCGGCTTGGCTCCGAAGAGGGCGGGTTTCCAGAGTACGAGATCGGCCATTTTTCCGACTTCGATGGAGCCGACGTAATCGGATATGCCGTGGGTCTTGGCAGGGTTAATGGTGTATTTGGCAATATAGCGCTTGATGCGGAAATTGTCCGATTTCGTATCCGATCCTAGCGGGCCGCGCTGTTGTTTCATTTTGTCCGCCGTTTGCCATGTGCGGATAGCGACTTCGCCAACACGGCCCATCGCTTGCGAATCGGAGCTGGTCATGCTAATCGCTCCTATATCATGCAGAATATCCTCAGCTCCGATCGTCTCTGCCCGAATCCGGGAGGAGGCGAAGGCAACATCCTCGGGAATACGCGGATCGAGATGATGGCAAATCATTAGCATATCCAGATGTTCGTCAATCGTATTCACCGTATAGGGCATGGTCGGACTGGTCGAGGAGGGGAGGACATTCGGCATGGAAGCTACTCGCAGCAGATCCGGGGCGTGACCGCCTCCTGCACCTTCGGTATGGTAGGTATGAATCGCCCGGCCGTTAAAGGAGCGCAAGCTGTCTTCAACAAAGCCCGCTTCATTTAGCGTATCGGTATGGATGTTAACCTGCACATCCAGTTCCTCGGCGACGTTCAGGCACTTGTCGATTACGTAGGGCGTGCTGCCCCAGTCTTCGTGGATTTTGAGTCCAGCCGCACCGGCATGGACTTGTTCGGCCAGCGCTTCCGGACGACTGCTATTCCCGCGGCCCAGAAAAACCATATTAATGGGAAGGGCATCTGTTGCTTGCAGCATCCGCTGCAGGTTCCATACCCCAGAAGTACAATTGGTTGCCAGTGTTCCCGTAGCAGGCCCGGTACCTCCACCAACAAATGTAGTGACACCGCTTTGGAGCGCGATTTCGACTTGCTGTGGACTGATAAAGTGCACATGCGAATCCACGCCGCCGGCTGTTACGATCAAGTTCTCGCCGGAGATGACTTCCGTGCCTACACCGATAATCATTCCGTCGGTGACGCCATCCATCATGAGTGGATTCCCCGCTTTTCCGATACCGCTGATGAACCCGTCCTTGATCCCGATATCCGCTTTAACAATCCCCCAAGTATCGATAATGATGGCATTCGTAATGACCAGATCCAGGACGCCTTCCGCGCGGGTAGCGAGAGGATGTTGGCCCATGCCGTCACGTATCACTTTACCGCCGCCAAACACGCATTCATCTCCATAGACGGTATAATCCTTCTCAATCTCAAGCCAGAGGGAGGTGTCGGCGAGTCTAACCCGATCCCCTGTCGTAGGCCCGTACATGCTGGCATAGGTAGCACGATCGATTGTTGTCATAAGCTCACCACCCCATTGGTTTTTCCGTTCGTTAAACCTGCAAAACCGTGAATCTCCTGGCTGCCGCCAATTTGAACAAGAGTGACCTCCAAGGTTTCCCCGGGTTCGAACCTGGTCGATAATCCGGAAGCGATATCGAGTCGATAACCTTGCGTGCCGTTTCGATCGAATTGCAGGGCCGGATTGCATTCGTAAAAATGGAAGTGCGACCCTACCTGGATCGGGCGGTCTCCGCTGTTCGTAACTTCGCGCGTAATGCGAGGGCGGCCGGGTACCAGCTCGATCGGCGCATCTCGCAGGTCGTATTCGCCTGCAATAATGCCGGATGAAACGTTAGCGCCTTGAATCGGGTCATGAACGCTGACCAGCTTGGTACCGTCCACAAAGGTGGCTTCGACCTGAACTTCTCTAAGCAAGTGGGCCACCCCGTCCATCACTTGATCGGCTGACAGCACATGACGCGCTTCCTCCATTAATTCGGCTACAGACTTACCATCACGAGCTCCTTCAACAACAAAACCTGAAATGAGTGCCGCCGCTTCCGGATAGTTTAATTTCAACCCGCGGGCTAAACGTTTCTGCGCTAATTCCGACGCGAGAAAAAGCAATAATTTGTCTCTTTCTTGGTAAGTGAGGTGCATCCAAGCCACTCCTTTTGCATTATTTGAGTTAGAATACTTTACATTTCATGAAGCGAATAGAGACTGATTGAAATAATAAGACATTTATTTTGGATAAATGTAGCACTATACAAAAAAATAGTCAACATCAATGTCATATTATATAACATTGAATTCACTTCGTTTTCTGATGATCTCCAAGCTGTGATAGAGGATTTTGTTAGGCACAAAAAGGCCAACCAGAAATCTCTGGCTGACCTAAAAATACGAAAAAACCTTAGTAAGGGCCTTTTCCTTATTATCGAAACTTCCCGTAATCTTTAATGTGCACATCAAACGAGCATTCCACCGGAATCTTTTGAAGCTCCTGCCGCCAGTTCATTTTTTTCCATTGTTCATAGCCAACCCGATTTCGAACATGACTGCCGATTCCGAGATTATCCACCTGATGTTTTTTCATCAACGTAATCATGGCATCGCTTTTTTTTGAAATATATTGACTGATTCGCTGCTCCAGCTCACGCCGTTCCCGCTCGTTGTTTAACCTGGCATCACCGATGTATTCCAGAACAGAGCCGGTAACCTTGACATGAAACGTAACCTTCTCAACGCCTTGTACTCCGCGGGTGATCTTGACTTTTCGCGTGCTGATCAATGAACTGAACATGACGTTTTCCTGCTTGCCGTTAATCTCCGTCAGATCAATATTAATTTGGCCTTCTCGGAATTTGTCTTTCAGAAAAGCGAAGACCAATGCGTCCTGAGGTTCAATCTTCGTAACATAACGATCATCTCTAAATAAGGCGATACCATCCGTTGTAATGTAATTGTTCTCATGCTTCTTAAGAATCGGTGCAACAGGGTCTACGCCCTGATCAAAAAAATCCCTGGCGAAATTAAATAACGTGACCTTGGGAATGGTCTGCCCGAGTGCTTCCTTCTCAAGCAGCATATCGATATATCTGCCGGTTCGCGGGTGCTGCTTGTAATCGTCAATGAGCAATTCGCCTGCACTGCCTTCAACCACGCTGATTTTTACCTGCGAAGAGATGGAGGGATCCCGAAACAAGGTATCCAGATGACCGTGCAATCCGCTTTCCGCCAACGAAGTACCAAACAGCACATTACGCAATTGTCCACTCACCAGCAGCATCCCCGTTTGTCTGGACATGATCATTCTCGCTTCCTTGCTGCTCTTGGCTGTTGCCGTCAGCACTTCACGCTTAGCGGATGTCTCTGGATCCGCTTGGGGTATCGAGACTGAGAAGCTTAACTCGCCATTCGGGAGCAAATCATAGCTTGTCGTTTGGATGAATCCTAGATCTTCCAAAATGCGTTGATCCCCGCAGCCGGATACAGGGATGATACACAGCAGTAGGAGTAAGCACGTACATTTTTTTAACATATCACATCACGCTGCCTTTTTGCGCCGCTGCCATAACAGCAGAAGTATTAAGATCAACGGCATTATGTAGGCGAATCCAATCTGGATATAACCCAGAAATAAAAGCCACTCCCGGATTGTGTTCAATACCGTTGGAATGTAGGAAATGAGCAAAGCTGCCAGAATGATAAAAAAATAGTGGACATGGACTTTGACCTTTGGAAAAACTCTTTGGGTGCTTTCGCCAGCCGCCCAGAAGTAAAGGACCAGGGTAATGAGGGTGGTAAACAAGAAAAAGCCGTAGAAAAGATTCTCGATTCGCTCAACGAATGGAAGCTTGATATAAGCCAGCAAGTCCAGTAACGGGAATAACATGACTTTAAGCATATCCGAGCCAATTACGCCAAACGAAACAAAACCCAAGAGCGTATAGGATACCGTACGAATTAAATTTCCATAAAATACCGCTCTGAACAGTTTGGTCTTCTTATCGGTATAGGGAAACAAAAGTAAGCACAGCTCATAACCCAAGTACGCCAAATAAATTTGAAAAAGACCCTCGGTCATGCTGTAACCGTCTTTAAAAATATAAGGGGATAATCTCTCGATTTTGAATTCCCCAACATAATATAGCATAAGCAAGCTCATCCAGATGGTGGTCCAGAAGAAAACGGTCGAAGCCTTGGAAATGTTATAGAGCCCTTTGGTCAGCAGTATAAATGCAAGAACATCGATCGCAATCTTGAACACCATGGGGTTGGTTGTTGGGAACGCGAACATCTGAAAGATCAGTACATACTCCTTGGCAACGAGACAGCCAATAAGTGCCCATACCGTACTAATCGCCAGATAGAAGGGGACCAGAATGAACTTGGGAATACTTTTTTCTAATATTTCGAAAATGGACTGTCCTTGGCCCAGCCGATACACCCAATACATCATGTAGATATTCAGACAGACCATAAGGGACACCGGGATGGTGATTAGCCAACCATTTGTTCCGAAATATTGGGCTTCGACCTGGGTAATGCTGAATACATAGACACCCGTTTGAATCATGTAGATGAGGATCGCGGTATGGAATTGGGATAGTTTTTCTTTCAATTGTCCTCACCTCTTCATTTTTAACTTCACTTTATTTCTTGCTTTGACTTGGGTTGGCCGCTTGGCCAACGTGGAAAAAGGCAGCCTCAAGAATACATCTTTCCAGTCATAGGGCTCAAAAGGAGCAATGGGTGACAAATAGGAGGAACCGACACTCGTCAAACCACTTAAGTGAATGACGATATAGGCCAAGCCAAGAGCCAACCCCATATTCCCCCATAATCCAGCCATTACAATAAGCCCAAAACGGAAGAGGCGAAAGGATGCGCTCATGACATAATTGGGTATAACAAAGGAAGCGATAGCAGAAGAGGCAACAGCAATGATCAGTATGTTACTGGTTAATCCCGCTTGCACGGCAGCCTGACCTATCACGATACCGCCTACGATGCCGATGGTCTGTCCAATTTTGGTAGGTAGTCTGGCACCGGCTTCCCGCAGCAGCTCAATGGTAGTCTCCATCAGGAGCGCTTCAAAAATCGGGGGGAAGGGCACTTTACTTCTGGACTCTGTCAGTGTCAGGATTAGATTCTCCGGAATCATCTCATAGTGGAAGGAGGTTACCGAGACGTAAAGGGCCGTCAATGTCACCGTGATCATGAGCGCTGCAAACCTCAGGAACAAGGTTGCCGTGCCTATGCTCCACCTTTGGTAATAATCGTCGGAAGACGAGAAAAATTCAAAAAAGTTGACCGGGGCGCTGAAGGCGGTGGGGCTCCCGTCCATAATCCCGACGATACGACCCGATACCAGCTTGGATGCGATCGTATCCGGCCGCTCGGTGGTCAGAAATTGTGTAAAGATCGAATACGGATCATCATCAATGCACTGAATCAGCATGTTCGCATCATGGATAGCATCGATTTCGATATCCTTAATTCGCTTTATCACTTCTTTTACATAGATCTCATTGGCGATGTCTTGGATGTAAAGAACATAGACATCAGATTTGGTCACTTCACCAACGGACAATTTAATGACTTTGAGATGAGAACTCTGCACTCGCTTCCGGATCAACGAAAGATTGGTATAAGCTTGTTCCGTAAACGCCTCGTGCGGACCAATAATGATGGACTCCGTTTCGGATTCGGCAACCGTACGTGATACCGGGAAAATAACATCGATCAGGTATGCATTTTCTTCGTAAAAGATAGCCGCCATACCGCTAAGAATGCCTTCCACGCATTTTTTGGTTTCCGTTACTTGTTTAAATTGGGATTGCTCTGTTAACAGCTCCAACGGCGTCTCAGATTTCAACAATGGAGGGAGCAGGTCACGCTCCAGCCGATCCTCATTGACCAAATGGCTGAAATACAGTACATGCAAACGTTCCTTATGATAGGTTTTATGGACAAAATCGGCGGCATTATCAAATTGATCCATGATATGCTGCAGCGTTAGTGCAACTTCTTCCTGGGGGTTAGGGTCCTGTTGATTTTCGTGAGTATGGCCTTCTTCAGAATGTTCATGGCTAACCAGAAACATGGATTTTAACTTCTGTTTCATCCTCACGCCTTTTCACCTCGGATTCCTGCATAGTCTGTCACAGTGTGTGTACTTTTCCCTCAATTTATCCAACGAATCCCATGTCGAATTAGGATGAACATAAGCGGGAATCTTAGGCATGAGAGACAAGCGCCAGATTTATCTAGAGGTGTAAAGAGGAGGTTTACTATGCTGGGCAGCATCTTATTAGCCGGTGTTTTATCGCTTGGGATAAGTCCTGGCGATGATCAAGGAATAAAAGAGTCTTCGAAAAATCAGTTTCAGCAGGCTATCTTTGAATCTCGCGGTGAGCTTGTGGAGGAGGCTGTGAGGACCTGTGAGAAACATTTCGGTACAGCCATCTTCTTACCGCCGCAGTTGCCGCCTGTAGCTTTCACGCATCAGTATGGCCGCTGCTATGACATGAAGGGCGGATTGGACGAGCATTTGGAGGTTCATTACCAAAACCGATATAAACCTGAACATGACTACAAAATCGAGTTATATCCCCTGGAAAATAAACAGCAGCTGAACCATCTATCCTTTCAAGAATCGGAGCTGGCAGATCATACAACCGCAAAGTTCTACAAGGGACCGATCAATACGCTTCAGCTGTTCGTACTCGAAAAGGGAAACTGGCAATACCTTCTAACTGCTGCAAATCGCACTTCATCAAAAATCAGGCAGCAGGAATTGACGGAAATTGCAGAGTCCCTGATCCATGCCGTGAACAGTAAAGACCCTGCTTCCGCCACATGGGGAACTCTCGCGGTGACGGAAACGAAGCGTAAATACAATATGGATGTCGTCGACTACCTCTATATGGGAAGAACCACGATATCCAGTGAAATGGCGGAGGAGAAATTTAAGCTATGGCTGAAGAAAGGGGCTCGTGAATTCGGTGTATACGTAACCGTTTCGTTTCATCCGACAACTCATCAGTTCATATCGATTCGGTACGAAGAATTGTAGCTGGAATTCGAGCTGGATAGCAGGAATACACATGATTTTCAGATAGAGATTCACGTTTGCTATTTTGAAAGTCGTGTTTTCCTGCTGTTCAGAAGCATGCATATGGTGTACCATATTTGGTGAAACTTGCCTCCGTTCTACATTTTGCGCCAGTAATAGTGATTTAGGAGTGATTCGCTTTGTCGTTTATAGTACTCAAGCTCCTATTTGTACCAATGATATCGGTTTTTATCATGGTGTCGTCAGTTTATCTTGGATATCAAACGTCAATCCCTTTGATGCTGGTCACGGCATCGTTACTGTATGCATCCGTTTTTTTCGATCGAAAGTACGAATGGCTTCGCAGTATACAATTTCTCTTTCTCGGGGCGTTTCATTATGTCAGCCAATTGAATTGGTGTATCTTGCTGTATTACATACTAATCATCAATCTCATTCATAAAAAAGAGCGTTTCATAGAAACGATGCCGCTGTGCCTTCTTATGGTCCTTCAATATTCCATCATTCGTCTGACGTATGTACCTTTTACAAAATACCATATTCTGGTTTCCGTGTTTGATTGCTTAGCATCCTTTGTCGTCGTCATTTCCTTTCATTTTGTTAACTTTCTCGAATCGGAGAAGAAGAAATTATATAAGCAAAACGATTACCTGACCTATCACGATCCCTTGACGGGACTTCTGAATTATGATGGATATTTGCATAAAGTTCAGCATCTCATTGAGGTGAACAAGCCCTTTCAGTTGGTGTTACTGGACATCAACAACTTCAAATCGTTAAATGCCAAGGATATCTCAACAGCCAATGAGATTCTGATCAGTTTCTCACGGGCCGTGCGCAAACTGTTCCTGAACGATATGCTGGCAGCCTCCCGTTATGCGGGAGACCGCTTTGCTATACTGCTACCCGAGCACGTCAACATCGACAGCAGCATGTTCCATTTTGAACATATCGGTGTACAGGTGACCTATAGCATCACTTGTTACCCGCATGAAGCTATAAATTATCAAGAGATGATCAGCACGGCAGAGGACCGGATCTTTCAAATGCGGCGCAATTCCTGGATGAGAAGCCAGGAGGAAATGATCCGAACGGAAAAGATGAAAATGGTGGGGGAATTGGCTGCCGGGATGGCCCATGAGATTCGGAATCCTCTTACCTCCATTAAAGGGTTTATTCAACTCTCCAAAACTCAAAGTTATAACATTCAGCCCTGGTATGAAGTCATTATGGGGGAGATTACGCGGGTAGGGGAGCTGACGGCAGAATTTTTGCACTTCTCCAAGCCCCATGCCAGCAATATGAGGGTAGAATCACTTACGGACTGCATGACTCGAGTCTATTCATTGTGTGAATCCGAAGCAGCCTCGCATGGACATTTATTTATGCTGGACATAAGCGATGAACCGATCCAGATCGTCATGGACCGTGATAAGATCATCCAGGTGCTAATCAACCTGATTCGTAATTCCTTTCAAGCGATGGAGCACACCGGCTCCGTCCGAATCTCGCTCAGGGCGGAAGAACGAATGGCTGTCGTCGAAGTTGAGGATTCCGGTAAAGGCATTGCCGATGAAAATTTGGCCAAGATTTTTGATCCGTTCTATACAACCAAAGAAGAAGGGACCGGCCTTGGGTTATCCCTGTGTCAAAAAATTGTAGAGGACCATGGCGGCAGAATAACAGTGCAAAGCGAGCTGGGTATTGGCACAACATTTACCTTGCGGATTCCACTGGCTTAGAAAAAATGGATGGCAATCTATCGTAATATATCCTATGATAGGATAGTTATTTAGCAACCTAAGAAGGTTTGCTGAAATTTTATACTTATGCATCAATGTGTTGCAGGAAAGGAAGTAACAAAACGTATGTCGATGACCACGAATGAAGCCGGTTCAGCCATGGTTCTAACTCGCAGGAAGAGGCTTCAGTTTGCCTTGATTCTCGGATCTCTTTCGGCTTTCGGGCCGCTTTCCGTTGATATGTATTTACCTGCACTGCCTAAACTCTCCGAGAGTTTGGGGTCGCCAGCATCGTTGGCCCAATTAAGCCTGACGGCGTTTTTGCTTGGTCTTGCTCTGGGACAGCTTGTGGCAGGCCCGCTCAGCGATATCCGGGGGAGAAAAGCACCGCTCATCATATCCTTGATTATGTATTCGATTACCTCCTTGCTGTGTGCGTTTGCCCCAACGATATGGGTTCTGGTTGTGCTTCGGCTTGTACAGGGAGCAAGCGGAGCAGCCGGTATCGTCATATCCAGGGCTGTCGTCCGGGATTTATACACCGGTTCGGAGCTGACCAAATTTTTTACCTTGCTGATGCTGATCAATGGTTTAGCACCCATTATCGCTCCCGTATTCGGAGCGTTTATCCTTAATTTCGTCTCTTGGCGCGGAGTTTTTGTCGTCCTCTTCCTGATTGGATTGCTTATGCTGCTCGCTGTATGGTTTGGTCTTCCGGAAACGCTCAATCGGGAGAAAAGGGCCAACGGCGGGATCAAGCAAACCTTCCGTACCTTCGGTACGCTGGTTCGGGACCGCGTATTTGTCGGCTATGCGCTTTCCCAAGCGTTCGTATCAGCCGCGATGTTTGCTTATATCTCAGGGTCACCATTTGTATTGCAGGATATCTTTGGCGTATCCCCTCAAATGTACAGCCTGTTCTTTGCCGTAAATGGGGTCGGTATTGTCCTGTTCTCTCAAATTACGGGCAGATTAGCTTCCCGCACAGGGGAAACCAAATTGTTGACAACGGGTCTGGTCATTGCGGCCTTTGGCGGCACGTCGCTGTTCGCGATCACATGGCTCGGCGGCGGATTGCTGCTGATTGCACCCATGTTGTTCCTGATTGTTTCTGCCGTCGGCATGGTCAGTGCAACGACTACATCCCTGGCGATGCAGAAGCAAGCAGCCCACACATCAGGCAGTGCGTCTGCACTTCTTGGATTACTGCCATTGTTATTAGGTGCAGCCGCAAGTCCACTCGTGGGCCTGGGAGACGGAACAACCGCGGCCCCCATGGGAACGGTCATCGGGATCGCAGAATTGCTGGCCGTAAGCTCGTTTCTGTTCCTTGTTTTGCCCTTTAGTCATAGGAAAGAGACTCCTGTCTCCTTGTAAATGAGAGTCATGACATATAGAGAACCCGCACATTCATGGTGCGGGTTCTTTTGTTTATAAAACAATCTGAATGAATTACCTGTAATGCAATCATAATACCAGAGAGTGAACGAAACTGGATATGTACAAAAACGCGAAAAATAGAGAAAAACACAAAGATAAAGCAGGTGAACCAGCTTGAAATGGATGTCAGTCCTTGGTCTATTGTTTATGCTCCTGCAAGGGGATGAACCGGAAAACAACAATTTAATGATAACGCAAGAAGGCAAAGTCATGGCAAGCGTGAACCGAAGCGAACATGCGCTTGATGTTTTCCCGCTGCTGGATATGGATAAATACGATCAATGGGTGGATGCGCTTGATCGGAAAACCTATCTGGAAGCCCGGAACGCCCGGATTGGCAGCAGTGGCCAAATCATTCCGGGGCAGAATGGTCATAGACTGGATCGACGCAAGCTGCTGGAACAATATTATTCATATTGGTACGGCACTGGGGGTGCTTCCGTCGAAGCACCGAGGTATCCGATTTATCCGAAGGTGGATACCGAGCTTCTGGCCTCCATTCGGGTTAAACCGATAGGTTACTATGTCACCTATTTTAATTCCAACAACAAAAATCGTTCCCACAATATCGCGTTAGCTGCTCAGGCGATAGACAGTGCAGTTGTATTCCCCGGAGAAACCTTCTCGTTTAATCAGGTGGTTGGTATGAGAACAGTGGACAGAGGTTACAAGCGTGCCGGCGTTATCGTCAGGGGCGAATTATCGGAGGGAGTCGGAGGAGGGATTTGTCAGGTCTCCTCCACACTGTATAATGCCATTGACCGTGCAGGCTTACAGATTGTAAAGCGCTACTCTCACAGCCGGAACGTCCCGTATGTGCTGCCCGGGCGCGATGCTACGGTGAGCTGGGGAGGACCTGATTTTGTTTTTGAGAACGCCTATAATCAGCCTATCCTCATCCGGGCATTCGGTAATGGGGGAAGAATGACCGTTGCGATATACTCTTCTGAACTCATTGAATATAAGCCACGTAACGTACCGAGCATCTCCAACATGCTGCCGGAGGAGACGAGTGACAACAAGCACAATCCGGTTAATGGTGATTAATCCAAGGGTTGGATGGATGCAGCAGGTCGCGGGCTCGCCGACCTATACCATTGCATACACAACCAAAACACTAGAATAAGATCAACCGCGTCGCCACCGTAATACATCAGCATTCCGCCGAGCTGGGCCTGTTCCGAAGATACGCCATCGGGTGGATGGGCATATAGGTATTTGGAGAGTATTCCATGTCCGGCAATGGCGATCATCAGGATGATCGCACGAGCCTGAAAGCTGCGACGGTGCGGAGCCACATCCACGTAAATCAAAGATACTGTAAATAAATACCCGGCTGCAAAAACATGAACATGCACGACGATATGCAGCAAAAGGTTATGATGCATGGCCATGAATAAGCTGGTTGTGTACAGGATCCATAATCCACCGATATTCAACAAGGTCGCTACCGCCGGATGAACAATGATTTGGGCCGGTTTGCTCTTCAGCAAACGAGTGATTTGTCTGGCGATTGGAACGGGTGTAGACCTGAGCAGCAGCGTCATCGGCGCGGAGAATGCAATCAGCAGCGGTCCCAGCATACCGAGCAGCAGATGTCCGAGCATATGGATCGTAAAGTTCGCAGGGGCGAGTCGCGCTAGCGGACCGATCAGCGGCAAAACCATGCAAAGCATACCCGCAACCCAGCAAACATAACGATGGATCGGCCACATTCGGTAGTTGCGATTGGAGACCGCAGCAGCAATGATATATAGAAGAATGAGAAACGCAAAGATTAAGCCACCCATGATCCATTCCCAGAAGATCCATGAAGCAGAGGCCCCGGACATTCCAGCCCCATGATCAAGCGAATGGTTACTCATCATAGGATCAGCCCTCCTCGGAACGGTCACGATTTTGAGTTCGCACGATGAGAATCATACCAACTATGATCATGGCCGCAGCAATCAGGTTCCAGACCCAATCATAGGGACGGATATCGACGTTATACCGAATCTGGTGCAGCCGCATCCATTTATGCTGAATGATGCCGTCATACAGCTGGAAGGCGCCGCCTCCAAGCAGAATGCCTCCAATCCACCGTTTAAGCCAGAATGCATTCCGGCGATGCAGATCGGCAAGCATGAATGAGGACCCGATGGTAGCAAACCAGCTGAACGCATGAAACAGTCCATCAGATACAAGTCCAATTTCGGTTGTAGACTTATCGTAGAAATGATGCCAGTGCAGCAGTTGGTGGAACACAACCTCATCGATAAAACCGACCAGACCTAATCCGAATAAGATTCCGGCCCATACATTACGCGTGGAGTATCTTATGCGCTGTAATTGGTTTTCTTTGGCTGTTGTTGATTTCATTCGGTTCATCCTCTTCCAGTTTATAAAAATTCGAGGTGTATCGGTTAAAAGGGTGCCATTATCTAAGTTTACCCATTTTTACCATATCAATAACCAGAAGAGGTAGAGCGGTATGTTCTTATCGATGTCACCTCGATCAGATTGGTACTTATGCCAGTCTTCATGAAATTTGCCGGAAGTGCAAAACGGGTGGAAACCTCCTCGATTGCGGCGATTCCATGAACGTTACGGTGTTTCTGAGGCGGGGTAAAGTTAAAAAGAAGGATGCAGATAGACTGTCATCCACAATGAACGTCAGTTCGGCTGCTTGACACGGTTGTATCCCATGAACAGTACCAACCGTTTCCCCGATTAACGGGGAAACGGTTGGTTTATTGGATGTTTATGAAATGCTTCATAAGCTTTGATGGGATTTTCGAACCAGGCGGCAATTCCGTCAGCCGTCATTTGATCGGAGGCAGCTTGCATCAGCAGTCCAGCGATAGGCTCAGGAAGCGGCTCCGTCATCGCGTTGGTCCATTCCGTAACAGCCGTAATATATTGCTTGGTACGGTTCCAGTAGTCTATACCAACAGCTTCATCCCAAGTCGATTCCTTATGAGTTATGAGGGTTTCATATAACTGTTCAGCGGCATAAGAAGCGGTATTACAGCCTTGGCCTGTTATCGGGTCACTGAGAAAGACGCTATCACCGCACCCAAGTATCAGCGTTCCGTCCATTATTGCATATGGCCTGTGAATGACAGGCGTAATCGCGGTTTGTAGAAAGGCGTTCTCATCGATGAGTGCAAATCGTTCCATATCGATTCGTTCATATATAGGATGAAAGTGCTCTTCAATTACATTCGCCATACGTGCTACAAATTCGGAAGTGTTCTTAATCCCTTTAAAAACATCCAACATTCCTTCAGGCACAGCTTCAATGAATAAGATGGTGGCACGCCCTGAATCGGTCATAGCGGGAATCTCGAACATTTCACCGTTCCCCGGAAGAACCGTAATGGAAATACCCTCAGGCTCCACGGGTCGTACTCCGGTAAAATAACCAACAATGCATTTCCGTTGAGGCGCTTGGTAAGGAGTGAGTCCCGTTTCTACAGGAAATGGTGCCAGCGGCCCGGTCTTTCCCGTTGCGTCGATGATGAGATTGTAGGATGGAATCAGGTCCAGAAGATCTTCCGGCTTCAAACGCCCGTGAATTAACTTCACGCCCTGAGCAGCTAAATCATTCATCGATTCGGCGAAGCGTAAGCGCTGGTCCATGGATGCTGCGATTCCGGAAAGATTGCCCGTGAACAGTTTTTGTTGACCTAACTGAAAGTGAATCGTGCGGATGTGAGGCGCGTTATCCTCGTCAGGCATGCTAAAACGCCGTTCGCGTTCCAGTGTGGGATGAAAATGAACCTGTGTGGATCGAATTCTCCCATCAAGGATGTTCTGCGGCTCTTCATAATGATGCAACGTGACATCAAAATCATTTTTCAGAGAATAGGCAAGCTGGATTCCGGCGGTACCGCAGCCGATGATACCAATACGTCTCATTACATAAGTCCTCCTTGAAAATGGCTTTTAAATAGAATACAGTGATGCCGTTTGGATAAAAAGGGTGGAATTAACTATTATTCACTCCTGCATTTGAACTAAAGGAGAAATGTCAATTATGAGATTTAGTTTACATAATAATTAATATGTAACTATATGGAGTATTCTTAGAGATTACTCATGAGATATCTGCATCTTATCTGCATCTGCTCATGGTATTCTATTAAGATCAGAATCATCTATTTTATGAACGGGAGATCGAACGGTGCAGAAAACAATTCTTATCGTTGAAGATGAACACATTCTAAGAGAAGTCATGAAAGACTATTTGCTTCATGAAGGGTTTGAAGTTCTGGAAGCTGTTGACGGGAAAAGAGCAATGACATTATTTGAAGAGCATGAAGTGAATTTGATCATTCTCGATATCATGCTGCCTGAACTGGACGGCTGGTCCGTCTGTCAGCGTATTCGCAAAATATCGAACGTCCCGATCATTATGCTGACCGCCCGTGTCGATGAAGACGATACATTACTCGGTTTTGAGTTAGGAGCGGATGATTATGTAACCAAGCCATACAGCCCTCCCATATTGTTGGCAAGGGTAAAACGGCTATTGGAGCGTAAGCAAAATCAAGGAAATCAAGGAAATACGCTGACAAGCGGCGGAATCAAGGTGGATTTTCCTTCCCGTACGGTCACGGCACAAGGGGTAAACATTCATTTAACCTATACGGAATTTGAGATACTTGCGTATTTAATGAAGAATACAGGCGTTATTATTACGAGAGAGCAATTGATAACTAGAATCTGGGGTTATGATTATATCGGGGATGAACGGACGATTAATAGTCATATTCGAAATCTACGCACGAAATTAGGTTCCAGCGCTATTCATATCGTAACCGTCGTTCGTTCGGGATATAAATTTGAGGGATGCCCTTGAGGTAAAATTCGAGGAAGCAGGGTATCGTTATTTTAACCCTTTTTAATTAACTACAGGTTGATGCCGCGATGGCGTGTTTTTCACATGAAATGCATTTAAAACATAATGTTCACGTAAAGGGCGCAGAACTTCGGTTCTGTGTTTTTTGTTGTTCATGCCATATCTGTGACCGTCCATCATGAAGTCGATGTCGCGCACCCATTTTTAAACGATATCAATATAATCTGCATTTAATCTTTATCGAGCCGCATTAAACTCTGACGTGTAGAAGATTTACACAACCTGAGAGGAGTATTGCAATGCGAAAGATGATGATGGCCATTCTAGTTACGGGAATAATCAGCCTAACGTTGATGGCTTGCGGCAATCAAAAACAAGTGATGGAGGAGGAATCCTATCAATCCATCTTCCAAGACAGTGTATTTCTTGGAGATTCTATAACGGAAGGACTCTCGTTTCATGATGTATTGGATGAAGCCAATGTCATAGCGGGTGCCGGGAAAACAGCCGAAATCTCGATGGCCATGAAGGATGTCAAAGACATCGCAAGCAGAAATCCGAAGCGGGTGTTTATTCAATTGGGGTCGGATGACATTCTATGGCCGACGGATGAGCCCATACCCTATTCGTTGTCCCATTATGCGAAATTAATCCGCAGCATCAAGGATGAACTTCCTAATGCCTCGATTACCCTGCTGTCCGTAACCCCGGTTACGCCGGAGGCGGAGAAGAAGGAGCCTCGTTATAAACAAATTGGGGATTACAATCAAGAACTGCAAGAGCTTGCTCTTAGCGAACAGGTAGGATTCGTCGATCTGTCTCCGATATTCAATAACACGCAGGGACTGCACGATACGGACGGGATCCATTTTAAAGCTCAATTCTATACGCTTTTGCTGGATTTTCTCAAGGATCAGTTAACTTAATGGCGGCATGTATTGCTGGTTGTCCGGGCGGTGAGGGGATTTGGTCTTTAGCAGTCTAACCTTCCTGTTCGTCTTTCTGCCGGTTACCCTTGTCCTCTATTATATGGCTCCACGCCGAATTCGTAATGCCGTCCTGCTTCTTGCGAGCTTGGTGTTTTACGCCTGGGGTGAGCCATTGTATATCGGGATCATGGTCTTTTCCACCGTCTTCGATTATGCGAATGGGCTGCTCATTCATCACTTCAGGGGACGAAAAGGATTAGCCCGCACGATTTTTATCGGCTCTATTTTCGTAAACCTAGGCGTTCTTGGTTTCTTTAAATATATTGGATTCCTGGTCGACAACCTGAACCTGCTGTTTGGTTTCCAGCTCGAGGCTTCAGAGCTTCCGCTTCCGATAGGAATCTCTTTCTACACGTTTCAAACGATGTCTTATGTGATCGATATCTATCGTGACAAAGTACCTGTGCAGAAAAACCTTATATCCTTCGGTGCTTACGTCACGATGTTTCCTCAGCTTGTAGCGGGTCCTATCGTTAAATATGGTGATATTGCCAAGCAACTAGCCTGTCGTACGGTAACACTGGCCCGCTTCGGCGAAGGGGCGGAGCTCTTCCTTAGAGGGCTGGCCAAAAAGGTGCTGCTTGCCAATAATATCGGACTACTTTGGACCAGCGTGAAGGCTGTGCCTGCAGGAGAGTTGACGATCGCTTCCGCCTGGCTCGGCATTATCGCATTCACCTTCCAAATTTATTTCGATTTTAGCGGATATTCCGATATGGCGCGCGGACTTGGTAAAATGCTAGGCTTCGATTTTCTGAAAAACTTCAATTATCCCTACATGTCTGTGAGCATTACGGAATTTTGGCGGAGGTGGCATATTTCTCTGGGCACCTGGTTCCGGGAATATGTTTATATTCCGCTTGGCGGTAATCGGGCTGGTATACGGAATCAGACTCGAAACTTACTGGTTGTCTGGTTTTTAACCGGCTTTTGGCATGGAGCGAGCTGGAACTTCATCTTGTGGGGGTTATATTTCGGCTTCTTGATCTGGATGGAGAAATGGTTCGTTCTCGGATGGCTCAGCAGGCTGCCAAGCTTCATTGGTCATATATATACACTTTTCGCCGTGATTATCGGATGGGTACTGTTTGAGTTTGAGCAAATATCAGCAGCGGCTGCATATTGGGGCGCGATGTTCGGTTTTGGAGGACAAGGGTTCTACAATGCCGACACCCTGTATGATCTGTCTACGAATGTTGTAATGTTGCTTGTTTTGTCCCTGTGCGCAACACCGTATCCTAAGAAGGCTTTATTATTATTCAGGCAAAAGTCGGGGATGGGAGGGGCCATCGTTGTATGCGGCCTTTATATTGTGATGTTCTTCATGTCGACCGCCTTCTTAGTCAATGAAACCTATAACCCCTTCCTGTACTTCCGGTTTTGAAGGGAGGTGATCTTTCTGAGTAAGCATGACCCATTCTATTACGGCATAATGGCTATCGCCTTTATGTTATTTCTGGGAGCAATCCTGGCTCTGCAAATGTGGACACCGGTAAGATCTTTCTCGGAGTCGGAGAATCGGGTGCTGGAGCAGCGGCCAACCTTAACGTTCCAGCATATGATGACAGGCCATTTCACATCTCAATATGAGCGATATGTTTCTGACCAATTTGTTCTGCGGGATACATGGATTGAATGGAAGTCCGGGATTGAACGTGGGATTGGCAAGAAGGAGAGCAACGGGATCTATTTGGGTAAACAGGGCTACCTGATCCAAAAATTTAATCCCCCAACGAACGAAGAGCTTGAAGAGAAGGCGGCTGCCCTTCTTGCGTTTGCAGAGGATACGCCTCAACTTCGTAAATATGCCATGCTTATACCCACCGCTGTGAGCGTGTTTTCCAATCAATTGCCGGACTTTGTCGATAATGACGATGAGTTAGCGCATATAGACCAATTAAGCACAAGGATTTCACCTGCAATCACGATGATTGATGTGTATCCGGCACTCTTCGCTAAACAGGAAGAATACATTTATTATCGAACCGATCATCATTGGACAACTAAAGGTGCATTTTATGCCTACCAGGAGTTAAGCCAAGCGATGGGATGGACGCCAAAACAAAAAGCGGATTTCAACGTGCGAACGGTGACGGAGGATTTCTACGGTTCTCTGTATTCGAAGAGCGGTTATAGACATTCCAGTCCGGACTCGATCGAAATTTATGAACTGAAGGAAGAGGAGAAGTACCGCATCGAGTATGTTGATGAACATACAACCGCAGAATCTTTTTATGAGCTGAGTCATCTCAATAAGAAAGACAAATACGCGCTTTTTCTCGGCGGAAATCATTCCTTAATCAAAATAACGACCGGGCATCAGGTAAACAAGAAGCTGCTTGTGGTCAAAGATTCCTATGCCAACAGCATGATTCCGTTTCTAACACCTCACTATGGCGAAATCTATGTCGTAGACCTTAGATATTATGATGAAGAGCTGACATCATTGGTGAAACGGCACCGAATTCAGGACATGCTGCTGCTGTATAATGCTGTAACTTTTTTTGAAGATCCGTTCGTTAAGAAACTGGCAGAATAAGAAAATAGAGAAGGTGAGAAATATGGTTGAATTGCTTAAACTAGGCCGTATGCCATGGTTCATCATCTGCTGCTGCATCATGTTATCCATGGCCGGCATATTTACCGGATGTTCAAACATGAATGACAGAACCGGGAATTGGTCTGCGACCGAAGTCGGTCGGCGCATTCAGGAAACAATAGCGTTCGATCATATGAAGGAAGGGGATCTGGCAAAACTCCAGAAGTTATACCGCATCCCTGCCGAACAAGTTGAAGATTTTGTACTGTATACGTCCTCGTCGAATGTGAAAGCAGAGGAATGGACAGTCATGCAATTCAGCGATGCGGCGGATGCGGACGCTGCCATAGCCAAACTAAACGAAAGAATCAAAGAACAGGAGGCAAAATTCAGGGACTATCGTCCGGATGAATATAAATTGGTAAAAAACCATGTATTAAAAGCCAAGGACAGATTCCTTTTATTCGCGGTTTCAGCTGAAGCGGACCTCATTGAACGCACCTTTGACGAAGTTGTCCGGTAGACTTATGTTCTAAAAGGCCCTATTCAATACACTTTGTTTGTCTTAATAAATAACATAGTCAAAAGGCGAATCCCTAACGGGATTCGCCTTTTTCATGGTAGCAGCAAAATTCATCATGTTGAGCATTAGCCATGAAGCGAAATCGGAATCTCCTTTACACCGCGGACAATCATACCAGGTCTCCATTCAAGCTCATCGATGTCCCGTTGAAGCTCAAAATGGGGGTAGCGGCGGAGCAGCGTGTTGATTGCGATTTCACCCTCCAGTCTGGCGAGGGGGGCTCCCAGACAGAGATGAATCCCTTTGCCAAAGGCTAAATGCTGACTCTTCTCCCGGGTGATATCAAAGATATCCGGGTCGGCAAATTGGGAGGCATCCCGATTTGCGGAATTCAAAGCAATGACAACCAAGTCGCCTTTCTTCATGTGAACGCCATGAAAATCCATATCCTCCGCCGCCCAGCGGGAGGTGCTGAATTCAACGGGGCCGTTGTAGCGCAGCATTTCTTCAATAGCGCCATGAATGAGTTCGGGCTGCGCCTGCAGAAGCCGGCGCTGCTCCGGATGCTCCAGTAGCGCAAGCACGCCATTTCCGATGAGGTTCACCGTTGTTTCATGGCCGGCAATAATCATTAAGGTAACGACGCCATACAGCTCTTGTTCCGATAAGCGCTCACCTTGATTCTCGGCAATGACCAATTGACTAATCATATCATCGCCGGGATTTTTGCGAACCTTGGCAAACCAGTCCTTCAAATAAGCGATAAACTCGTTCATATGCTGACTTACTTGCTCGTTCATTTCCTGGTTGGAAGCGCCGATGATGGAATTGGACCATACCCGGAACTTGTCCTGATCCTCGGTAGGAACGCCAAGGATTTCACTTATTACAATAATGGGAAGTTTGAACGCGTACTCGTCAATGAGATTCATGGTGTCTTTGGAGGAGACAGCATCCAGCAGGCCGTCCGCGATCTCTTGAATATGGCTTCGCATATCCGAGATCCTCTGCGGCGTGAAGCCTTTCTGGACCAATCCGCGAAGCCGTTTGTGATCCGGCGGATCGGAGAACAGCATGTTGGTGCTGAACACGCTGGCCTGTTCCCCACCCATTGCTTTCGCGATGTCTTTGCTGAACCGGCCATCCTTCAGTGCTTCAACGGCTTCAGCGTAACTGCTGATCAGCCATCCGAAACGTCCATCCGGAAATTGCAGATTCAGTATGGGATCGCTTTGCCTCAATTTCTCGTACACAGGATAAGGGTTATGGGTAAATTCTTGGGTAAACAACGCATTTTTCAGAGATTCGTTCACATTCATCGGTATGGTCTCCTCTCGAAAATGATAGTTTCATATCCAGTATAAGGGATGGCGAAAAGGATAACCAATTTACGGTTGAAATGACGCCAGTCTCCAGTTCCTTCATGTCTCCTGTTAATGAATCATTGAGTTTTTTAGCTCAAGACTTTTTGCAATATGTCAATCGAATTGTATAAATCGTCATTTGCTTAAGATGAAATCAACATGCCGTTGTATGTTTTGCGAATATCGCCCCGGCGGACCCTCCATTAATCTGGGATAGACACAAACATTCGAAACGTTGGAGGGTTAGGTCAATGAGAAGAAAAGCACTGTCCACGAGTTTGATCATCTTGTTATTAGGCACGATACTCATGGCTTGTTCGTCAGGAGGAGGCAAAACGGGCGAAACGAATACGGGGGAGGGAGGTACGGACCCCAGCAGTACAACCGAAGCGGGAGCAACGACTTATCCGATCCAAACAGATAAGAAGCTTACGTATTGGGGCGAGATTAACGGCAATCTGATCGGAGTCAAAAATTCGCACAGCGAAATTCCGTTTTTTCAAAAATGGCAGGAGAAAACCGGGGTTCCGCTGGAATTCACAGCTCCGCCTACGGGTCAGGTCCGGGAATCCCTGAACGTCATGCTCGCTTCCGGGGATTTGCCGGACATGATTGAGTACAACTTCATTGGAGACTTTCCGGGGGGGCCGGAAAAAGCAATTAATGACGGTTACATCCTCAAGCTGAACGATTTGATCGACCAATATGCGCCCAACTTGAAAAAGTACCTGGAGGAGAATCCGGATATCGACAAAATGGTCAAAACCGACAGCGGCAGCTACTATGTATTCCCGTTCATCCGCGGGGATGAGTACCTTCGCGTCTTCCAGGGACCGATCATCCGTAAGGATTGGCTTGACGAGCTGGGACTTCCGGTTCCGGAAACGATAGATGAGTGGACGACAACCTTACGGGCGTTCAAAGAGAAGAAAGGGGCAGCCGCTCCGTTCTCGGTAGTGAGCAAGCCAAGATTTTTCAACGATTCCGGGAATGGCGCTTTTATTGGAGCGTTCGGCGTGAATCGCGGTTTCTACCAGGAAGACGGGCAGATCAAATTCGGCCCTTCGGAGGCCGGGTTCAAAGAGTATTTGAAACTGTTCCAGGATTGGTACAAGGAAGGACTCATTGATAAAAACATCGCAACAGCTGATACCAAAGCCGTTGATGGAAACATGGCGTCCGGCGCTACCGGGGCTACCGTCGGGAACGCCGGGGGAGGCATCGGGAAGTGGCAGCCGCTGGTAGAGGCAAACGATCCGGATGCGGTCCTAGTAGCAGCCCCGTACCCGGTGCTGAATAAGGGCGACGTGCCGAAATTCGGCCAACGCAACCAAGGCTATGCCTCGGAGGGGACGGTCGCCATCACGACTGCGGCGGAGGATCCGGAGCTTGCCGTTCGCATGCTGGATTACGGCTACAGTGAGGAAGGGCATATGTTCTTCAACTTCGGTGAGGAGGGCGTCAGCTACAATCTGGAAGGCGACTATCCGAAATTCACGGATCTGTTAATGAAGAACCCGGATAAACTGGCTCCGGCGCAGGCGATATCGCTGTATGCCCGCAGCAGCTATAACGGACCGTTCGTCCAGGACAAGCGTTACGCGGAGCAGTTCTTTGCCTTGCAAACCCAGCGGGACGCGATTGAAGTGTGGAAGAATACGGATGCAGCCAAATACAGCCTGCCTCCGATTACACCAACGCCGGAAGAGAGTTCTGAATACGCAACGATTATGAACGACATCAACACGCTTGTGGATGAGATGACCATCAAGATCATTCTGGGGAACGAATCGGTGGATGAATTCGAAGGCTATGTGGCCAAAATGAAGTCGCTGAATCTCGATCGTGCCATCGAGATTCAGACCGCAGCGCTGGAGCGTTACAACAACCGGTAAACAATACAAGGGGAGGGCTGCTCCGGCCCTCCCCATTTGAAACGAGGTGAAACCCTACATCATGAACGATCGTCAGTCCTTCAAGAGCCGGTTCATCCGGGACTTCGTGATGAACAAGTATTTGTACATCATGATGATTCCCGTCATCGGCTATTACCTTATTTTCCATTACGGTCCGATGTACGGCGCGATCATTGCCTTCAAAGACTATTCTCCGATGAAGGGCATTCTGGAAAGCGATTGGGTCGGACTCAAGCACTTTGAGGAATTCTTCAACAGCTATTATTTCCTACGCGTTTTAAAGAACACCATTCTCATTAGCTTGTATACGCTGATCTTTGAATTTCCGGCACCGATCATTCTGGCGCTGTTGATCAATGAAGTGCGCAAGAAGAAGTTCAAACGGGTCGTCCAGACGATAACCTATATGCCTTATTTCATATCACTGGTCGTAATCTGCGGCATTATTACGGACTTCACGAACGCCGACGGATTAATCAACCGACTGTTCATGTTGCTGGGATACGACGGTCAAGCCATGCTGCAAAAGCCGGAGCTGTTCAGGCCCATCTACGTCCTGTCCGAAATATGGCAGCGAATCGGTTGGGAATCCATCATCTATATCGCCGCGTTGATGAGCATCGACTTGGAGCAGTATGAAGCCGCTCGCATGGATGGAGCGAGCCGTATCAAGCAGATGTTTTACATTACGCTTCCGGGGCTGTTGCCCGTCATTACCATCATGTTCATTCTGCGCATGGGCAATATGCTGAACGTCGGGTTTGAGAAAATCATTCTGCTCTATAATCCGGTCACGTACGAAACGGCCGATGTCATCTCTTCCTTCGTGTACCGGAAGGGATTGCTGGAATTCGGTTGGAGTTACAGCTCCGCGGTCGGTTTGTTCAACTCCGTTATCAATCTGGTGCTCCTGATTTCGGCGAATTACATCAGCCGCAGGGTGAGTCAAAACAGCTTATGGTGAGGTGGTATCTTTGAAGAAGGAAAGCGGTTGGTTTGACCGGATATTTAATATCATTAATTATACATTTCTGGTTCTGCTCGTCATTGCCACGTTGTATCCGCTGCTCTACGTATTGTTTGCGTCATTCAGCGATTCGTCGCAGCTGTTGGCCAACAAGGGTTTGTTATGGAAGCCGGTCGGCTTCAGTCTGGATGCCTACAAGAGCGTCCTTGCGAATCCCGGTATCGGCATCGGCTTTCGGAACACGTTATTCATTGTGGTGTTCGGCGTGATCGTCAACCTCTTCATGACGGCGCTGGGAGCATATGTGCTGTCCCGCAAAAACGTGATGTGGAACAAAGTGTTCATGTTCTTTATCGTATTCACGATGTTTTTCGGCGGCGGGCTGATTCCGTTGTATTTAATCGTAAAAGGAGTCGGCCTGCTGGATTCCTTGTGGTCAACGATTCTGCCATTCGCCATCAGCACGTTCAATCTGATCATCATGCGAACGTCCTTTATGGGCATCCCGGACAGCTTGGAGGAGTCGGCCAAGATTGACGGAGCCAATCACTTCACGATTCTGTTCCGGATCATTATTCCGTTATCCATGCCTGTCATTGCTGTAATGATTCTCTATTATGCGGTAGATAAGTGGAACGGCTGGTTCTACGCGTCGGTGTTTATCAAGAGCCGCGAGTTGTTTCCGCTGCAATTGGTGCTGCGCGAAATCCTGATTGCCAATTCCACGGAGAGCATGTCGGCCGGCGCATCGGCGGGGGATCGGTTCCAGATTGGAGAAACCATTAAGTATGCAACCATTATGGTGGCTACGATACCGATCCTGTGCATTTATCCATTCTTGCAGCGTTATTTCGTTAAAGGTGTCATGGTTGGATCATTGAAAGGTTAATCCCATGAATCATAGCAATCGCATAAAGGGTAAGGAGGTCTGGCGTAAATGAACAGCGTGATTAAGAATAAGCATGAGGTTTGGAACCAAATCAAGAGCAAAACGGATCGGATGCTGGAGGCAATCGGGAACAAATCTCCGCACGTTGCCGGCGCGGACGGTAGGTATGACGACATGAGGCTCGATTGGTGGACATCGGGCTTTTGGCCGGGAATTCTATGGATCGTCTATGATATGACCGGTGATGAGAGATACAAGAATGCAGCTTGGGATTGGGATGAACGACTGTCGGAGCGATTCCTTGAGAATCACTATTTCGACCATGATGTAGGCTTTCAATTCCTGCCGACCGCAGCAATCAAATACAAGCTGACGGGAGATGCGGATGCCGCCCGGCGCGCTTTGTTCGCAGCCAATTTTCTGGCGGGCCGGTTCAATGCCCAAGGCAGCTTCATTCGGGCGTGGAACGGCGATAAGCACGGCTGGTCGATCATCGATACCATGATGAACCTGTCCTTGCTGTTCTGGGCATCGGAGGAAAGCGGCGATCCCCGATTCGCGCATATCGCAAGAGCCCATGCAGACATGGTGATGAAACAGTTCATAAGGGAAGACGGATCCGTCCATCATATTATCCGGTTTGACCCCATGACCGGTGAACGGGCAGAAGCCATAGGAGGACAGGGAGCAGCGCCGGATTCCGCTTGGAGTCGGGGGGCGGCATGGGCCCTATACGGTTTAACGAATACGTATAGATATACGGGAAACCCGGCATATCTGGGAGCCGCGCAGCGCGTAGCCAACTTCTTCATTGCCAGCCTGCCCGACCATCATGTGCCTTCTTGGGATTTTCGGGCAGAGCGAGAAGGAGCAGAGGACATTCCTCGGGACAGTTCGGCTGGTTCAATCGCCGCCTCGGGGCTGCTGGAACTTGCCGACGCGCTGCATGAACCGGAAGGCGGGGGGTATGGCGCGGCCGCAAGACGCATCTTATCGTCGCTGCACGAACATTACGGAACCTGGAACGACTCAGAGCATGAAGGCATTCTCCTCGAAGGCACCGGTCACAAACCGGCAGGGCAAAACGTGAACGTGTCCCTCATTTACGGAGACTATTTTTACGTGGAGGCCATAGCGAAAATAAACGGCTGGCAGCATCGTATTTTCTAATAATGAAATGGTGCCGGGATGGAATGATTCCTGCTGCTGAGCATAGGAAGCCCGATAGACGAAAGCTGTCTATCCGGGCTATTTGTGCTGTGGCTGTGGGCGCATCGAATTATCGGATCGTCTTTTTGTCAATCGAATTGAACTTTTTATCTATATGCCAATGCAAGCTCTTGCCGTATAATAAACTCCTGATCTACACATAGACAATTTACGAGGATATGGGTGATGAGCTATTGCTGAACATTCAATATTTGTGGCAGAAACGGGAAAGCATTATCGTGACCTGGCTCGTATCATACAGTGCTGTTCTGTTCGTGCCGATTCTGATCAGCCTGGTCATTTACGCGCAGGCAAACGATACGCTGAAGAGCGAAATTCACCGGGCAAACGATTCCTTGCTGAAGCAGATGCGCTACACCATCGATACGCAGATCGATCTCATGAAGCGGCTCAACATGGAGATGACGTGGAGCCCGACACTCCAAACGCTGATGTATTCCAATCAACCGGCTAAGGAAGCGCCCTATACCGCTTACCAATTGGTCAAGGAGTTCCGCTTATATAAAACGTCTTACGCATCCATCGACGAATTCTATGTGGTGTGGAAAAAAGACAATTCCGTTCTACGTTCAGGCAATATCCGGGATATGAAAACGGCATTCCATACGATACATCATACGGGTGCACTTACTTTTGACGCATGGAGGGAACGGATCTTCGGCGCGGGCACGAATCAATTCATACTCCTGCCGCATCTGAATGCGGCCCCTGCGGAATCTTCCATTGCGTACGTTACTCAGCTTCCGAACGATTTGAATGGACAGGAGACCGGCACGGTCGTGGTTATGGCGGATACCGGCAGGTTTCAGGAAGCGATCGAGAGCATATCGGGTTTTAGTGACGGGACGCTGCTGATCCTGAATCAGCATAACGAGATTCTGATGACGAATCGTCCGGGATCGAAGGAGCTGAAGCCCTTCATGGACGGAAGCCGGGTTTTGCTGGACCAGTCAAGGGCCGGCGAATCGGAGCTGTTCTATATGGACTCCACGGTGTCGGATTTGAAGTATGCCTTAATCATCCCCAGCAGATTGTACTGGGAAAAAGCCGTCTATGTCCGGAATTTCACGTATATCAGCATATTGGTAAGCCTGATCGGCGCCGGCGTGCTGACCTTGTTCTTCATGCGTCGGAATTACTCGCCGATCCAGCAGCTCGTGGAATCGTTGAAGGACAAAGGCACGCAGAGCTTGCCCGCTGAACGCAACGAGCTTCGGTTTATTCAGAAGGTCATCATGAACACGAGATCGGAGAAGAACGAAATTGCCCAGCAGCTGCAGAAGCATCAGCATGTGCTTCGGTCCAATATGATCAACCGGCTGTTAAAAGGAAAGCAGGACACGCTGGTTCCTTACGAAGAAGCCTTCCGCTCCTTCCAAATGCCGCTTTATTCCAGCGAATTCGCCGTCATTCTATTCGTGATCGAAAACGAGGAGAATCTGTATGCGAAGCTGCCGGGCATTGATATTAATGAAAGAAATAAATTGATCCACCTCATCATCTCCAACGTTGTGGAGGAGTTATCCAGTCAGCAGGGGCATACCGGGTATGTAGCCGAAGTAGACGATATGATGGTCTGTCTCGTTAATTTGAAAGCGGATTCTTCGGAGAGGGATCACGATTTGCATACCATCGCGGCGGAAGCCCAGCGCTTTCTGGAACGGTATGACATGGAATTGACGATTTCCATTAGCGGAATACATTCGTCGTGGATCGGTATTGCAGAGGCCTATCAGGAAGCCGTGGATGCAATGGAGTACAAAATGGTGCTCGGCAAGAAAGGCATCATTACCTATGAAGAAGTCCGAAGCGATGCGATGGCAGAAGATTCGTTCGGGTACGATTATCCGCTTCAGGTGGAGCAGCAGTTAATTAACTTCATTAAGGCCGGTGACTTCGACCAGGCCAGCGCCTACATGCAAGAGATCACGCAGCGAAATTTCGATAAGCCGATGATGTCGCTCACGTTGGCAAGATGTCTAATATTTAATCTCGTCGGCACGATGATCAAGGCCATGAATGAGCTGGGCGACAGCGAGAACAGCACATTGGCCAACTATACGCAGCGAATGGACGACATCATAGCATGTGATACCATTCAGGAGATGCAGACAGCCTTGCAGACTCTGCTTGAGGAAGTTTGCGCTTACGCCGCCGAGAAGCGCTTAAACAACGTATCCCAAGAGCGGGAGGACGCCATCCGCCATCTCGTCGCGCAGGTTACGTCATACATTGAGCACAATTATCATGATGCGAATTTGAACGTCAATGCGATCGGCGAGCATTTTGAACTGAAGGGCAGTTATTTGTCCAAGCTCTTTAAGAATCAAACAGGCGAAGGCCTGCTCGACTGCATTCATAAATATCGAATCCAACAAGCCAAAGAAATGATCCGGCACAAGCAGGAATCGATCAACGAAATATCCCGATTGGTCGGTTATAACGATGCGGCGACTTTTATTCGGGTATTCAAGAAATACGAGGGCATTACGCCCGGCAAATACAAAGAAATCTATTGATGAAGGGAGTAGGCATGCGTATGAAGTTGCAGAGCGAATGCACGCGGATGGCGTTGATGGTTGTCTTCATTGCGCTCACCTGCCTGTTGACAGCTTGCGAACACCCTGGGACCGATTCGGCCGTTAAGACCAGTGACCGATCGTCTCCTTCTAAACAGCAAGGGCCCCACACTCCTGCTTCGGACGAACAGCTGACTTTAACGTACTGGGCTGAGCTGAACGGCAATGCCGCAAGCATCAAGTCCAGCTTCTACGAAGTGCCTTTCTTTCAGGAGTGGCAGCACAGAACAGGGGTCAAGCTTCAATTCATCCAGCCGCCGACCAACCAAGCAAAGGAAGCGATCAATGTCCTGCTTACCTCCGGAGAGCTGCCTGACATGATCGAATACGAATGGATCAACTATCCGGGCGGACCGGAGAAAGCGATCAATGACGGCTATATTTTGCGGCTGAACGACATTATCGATCAATACGCGCCCCATCTGAAGCAGTACCTGAACGAGCATCCGGATATTGACATGCAGATCCGGACGGCCAACGGGAGTTATTACGCTTTTCCGTTCATTCAAGGAGACGACAAGCTGCGTACCTACCAAGGTCCGATCATCCGAAAGGATTGGCTGGACGAGCTTGGACTGGAAGTGCCAACGACGATCGACGAATGGCACAATGTCTTGACCGCCTTCAAGGAACGGAAGGGTGCTGAAGCACCGCTGACCTTCCTGGGCGTACCGAATCCGCTGTTCGGCATCGAAGGCGGCGGCTTTATTGGAGCTTATGGCATTAAGAAGGGGTTTTACCAGGAGGACGGCAAGATTAAATTCGGAGCCCAAGAGCCGGAATACAAGGAATTTTTAACGTTGTTCCGCGATTGGTATGCCGAAGGCCTCATCGATAAAAATTGGGCTGCGGTCGATTCCGAAACGCAGGATATGAGCATGATCATCGGCCGCAGCGGTGCAAGCATTTGGAATGCAGGCGCAGGCATCGGCACCTGGCTGCCTATTCTGCAAGGAAACGATCCATCGGCGGAGCTCGTTGCGGCGCCTTATCCTGTCCTGAATAAAGGTGACCGACCGAAATTCGGCCAGCTCGCCCCAGCCATAGGCTCCAGCGGCGGAGTCGCAATCTCCAGCAACAGCCAGCACGTCGAGGAGGCGGCTCGCATGCTGGATTATGGTTATGGGCCGGAGGGTCATTTGCTGTTTAATTTCGGCATCGAGGGAGTCAGTTATGTGATGAAGGACGGCTATCCCACGTATACCGACACCATCCTGAAGAATCCTGACAAGCTGGCACCTGCCCAAGCTCTCGCAATGTATACCAGAGCCAGCTACTTCGGCCCGTTTGTGCAAGATACGCGGTACATGGAACAGTACTATAATTTGCCGGAGCAGAAGGAGGCGGTTCGATTATGGTCCAGCACGGATGCGGCGCTGCATAGCTTGCCAACGCTGCCCAAAACGGAGAAGGAAAACACGGAGATGTCGGTCATCATGCAGGAAGTGAACAAGGTTGTCGATGAGATGTCGCTTAAGATTATTTTTGGCACCGAACCGGTCGAGACCTTTGATATGTACGTGGAGCAGATGAAGTCGCTCCAAATCGATCGCGCCCTACAGATCCAGCAGCAGGCTTTAGATCGCTATAATCAGGCCGTTTCTGTCAGGTAAAGACCGTCAGTGGAGGAAATGGGCATCGGAATGTAGTTTTTGATCATAGGACTCCATTCGTTCATGCCCTACAATCAAGGTGAAATGCCGACATGGCTTTGCCGTGAATCTTGCCGAGCAGCGATGGGAGGTGCAAAACACAGCTTGTTGTAACCGTTCACATCCGAATAAATCGTAATCAAGGAGGAGAATGAGGCAATGAAAAGAAAATGGCCCTTCCTAGTGTTGGCGCTGACTTTAGCTGTTGGAATATCCGTACCGGCAACGAATGAGGTACAGGCATCGGTGAAGGATCAACAACCATCGCAAGGGAGCGCAAGTGAGGGCATGTCATTAGATAAGGATGGCAGAAGCCGACTCTATCCTAAGAACTGGTATCCGGGATATCAAGATGAGCAGGGAAGATTTTTGCACGATTTCTCCTATGCCGGTTATCGGCGAGGGGAAGAAGAGATTCCGAGAACGAAAAAGAATAAGCGGATCGATGTGACAAAAGCGCCGTATCATGCGGATTCGTCCGGCGGCAGCGATGCGACGGCGGCTATTCAAAAAGCGATCGATGACGCATCAGCGCTTGGTGGAGGCGTAGTGTATCTTCCAAAAGGCACCTATCAAGTCGCTCCACAGCCCGGCAGGGATTATTCCTTGAACATATCGGCAAGCCATGTGGTCCTGAAAGGCGACGGCATGAACAAGACTCATATCTATAATGCGCAGGAAAACATGAAGAATAAGGATATCATCCGGGTCAGCAGCGGAGATTGGAAGAAAACAGGGATTTCCACGAAGCTTCGGAAATCCCTTACCGATCCAACCGCGCTCTTGCCCGTTGAGGATACCAGCGGGTTCGCGGTGAACGATTACGTGGTGATCACGTTCGAAACGACCCCGGGCTTCTTGAGCGAACTCGGCATGCAGAACAAATGGTCTTCCCGTCTTGGTAAGGTAGAGCCGTTATTCTACAGGCAAATCGTTGCCGTGGATCCTGAGAACAAGACGCTTACCTTGGATATTCCAACCCGGTATCCGATGAAACTTCGAGACAATATCACCATTAGCCAGACGGAAGATCCGATCGCTGAAATCGGTTTGGAGGATTTCTCGTTGGCCAACGTTCAGAATTCCAAGCCGGGGCTTGGCGAGGATGATTTCAAGGTCATCGGAACGGCCGGATATGAAAGCGATAATGCCAAAGCAATTAATGTCGTGGCTGCGGCCAACAGCTGGATTCGGAATATCAGCACCTATAAGCCCTCCGGCAATACAGACTATCATATTCTGTCCAAAGGGATCATTCTGGACCGGACCAAAAATGTCACCGTCGAGGATGTGACGATGCAGTACCCGCAGTATCGGGGAGCGAACGGGAACGGTTATTTATATCAATTCATCGGCAATGATAATCTCATCAAAAACAGTAAAGCGGTTGGAGCCAGACACAGCTTCACGTATGCCAACTTCTCCGCGAACGGGAATGTGCTGCAGGGTGCGTACTCCGAAAATCCTTCGCTGCTGACCGATTTCCACATGTATCTCAGCATGGCGAATCTCATTGATAATCTGGTCGTAAACGGCGATGCGATTTCGGCGATTACGCGAGACTACGGTTCATCGGAGACGAACCGCCACGGTGTCGTTACCACGGAGAGTGTATTCTGGAATACAACCGGACAGGCAGCACATCGAAGCAAACCCGGAGTCATCGTGGAATCGGAACAATTCGGCAACGGCTACGTGATCGGAACGAAAGGCAGCGTCACCGGCGTGAACGTCCATATTGTCGGCTCCATTCCGGATGCGAATACCCAGCCGTTTGATATGGCGGAGGGAATCGGTGAAGGAACGCGACTGTCACCACAGAGCTTATATCAAGACCAGACTAAGAACCGAATGGATCAGATCAACCTGGGCTTGCAATCCCTGCTGATTGATGGCGAGCCTATAGCAGGCATGCAGTTTTTAAGAACGGAGTATGCCCATACGCTGCCATATGGAACATCGGAGCCTCCAGTCATCGCTGCAGCGCCTTTTTCCAAGGATGCTAAAATCAGCATAAAGCAGCCGCGTCAAGCAGACGGTACAGGCGAGATCATCATAACGGATCGCGGGCATACCCGGAAGGTGAAGGTGAATTTTACTGTAGCGAAGACGCCGGTTCTGCCGGAAAATATCTCGATTACACCGAATAAAACCGTTCCAGGGTGGAGAGTCGCCGGAAATGCAATCAGTGCCGGCCGGAGCGGGGAACTGGTATCCTATCTAACGTTAGATAACGGTGAAGTGGTCCAAATCTCGGATTTGAACATTCCCGTAACGTATACATCAAGCGACGAGACAATCGGATATACGGAAGGGAATACATTCCATGCAACGAAAGCTGGCATTGTCGACATCGTTGCAAGCTGCGTGTTTCAAGGAGTGACCGTTGAAGCACGCGAAAGATTCGAAGTCAAAGAACCGATGGCGGAACCGGAAGGGCCTTTGGCCGCTGAATCCAAGGTTACTGCAAGCGCTGACGACGGAAACCTGCCGATTCATACGCTGGACCGTGATCCGGATTCCAGGTGGTCCGCGGATGGCAAAGGGCAATATTTGCAGCTGGAGCTGGAGCGGCCGACACTGGTGGATCAAGTCAGCATCTTGTTCTACAACGGGCATACGCGATCGAATGTTTTTGATCTCGAAATTTCAACGGACGGAAGCAGCTACCATAAGGTGCTCAGTGGCGTTTCCAGTAAGAAACAGGCAGCCTATGAAACCTTTGCATTCACTCCGGTTCAGGCGAAATACATTCGTTATGTCGGACAAGGGAATGAGATCAACACCTGGAACAGCATCATCGAATTTTGGGTTCATGGGGAGTAGCTGAAGAGGGGCATCCTGCCACTGTGATCAAAGCAGCGGCTGGATGCCCTTTTTTCCTTTGTTCAGGTGCCGGGCATAGGGATAAGACGCAACGATGAAATAACGATTAAACCGAATGGGCGTATCGGAGACCTGCACCAGCAGGTCTGTTTGCGTTACGATTCTGGAGGGAGAAATCAGTGCCTTTTGGTCTACTGACTATGCGCACAGTTCTTTGTTATATTGGATCATATCTGAAAGGAAGAAAGGGGGAATATGCCGGTGAAATCCGTTTCGGGGGAGAAGGCTGGGCTGTTGTTTCGATTTTTTATACCATATGCCGTCATTCTGGTAGGCTCGCTACTGGTTGGTTGGTTTGCTTATGGGAAAACCTCGAATCTGATTGAAAACGAGACGGTGAGGAGCACCTCCGCGGCACTGCAGCAAATTCAGGAAGCGCTCGATCAGAGATTTGCCGAAATCGAAAACATTGCAAGGCAGATGTCGAGCGAATCGAAGATTCAATCCTTTCAATTCGAGAAAGAACCATTTGCCGGGACAGGTCCGTACCGTCTATGGGATTTAGAAAAGAGTTTGTTTAACTACAAATTGTTTAATCATTTCATCGTGGATTATTACATCGCGTACAAGAACAGCAGTATGATCATCTCTCCCCGCAAGGTGTACACGGCAGATCAGTATTATCGTTCGCTGCTGCGCTATGAAGGTCAATCATTAAGCGAGTGGAAGCAAGCTCTGTTTGGGCAGTACCATTACAAAACGTATGCGCCGGGGCATTCGGTTGTTTATGAAGGTAAACCTTACTCGGTCGTGAGTTATATGCAATCCTTCGGGAATAAAAGCAGCAGCGGGGTGGTCACGATTCTGATTAACAACAGGCAGATCCAGGACATGCTTCGCAAAGTCGATCCGGAACAAGAGGGTTTTGCCTACATCGCGGATCAGAACGGCAACCTTATCAGTTCTATTGGTTTGAAAGAACCGGACGTTTTGAAAGCGCTTCCCAAACAAGGGGGCTACTCCCATATCCGAAGGAGCGGTCAGGAAATGCTGGTGACGCAATCCACGTCCAAATACAATGGCTGGAGCTATGTATCCGCTCAACCGAAATCCGTGGTGCTCCAAAAGGTAAATTATATCAAACAGCTGACATTGACGATTTTTATCACGGCTCTTCTGTTGGGGCTTGGCATGGCCGGCTATTTCGCTTATCGAAGCAGCAGGCCGTTCCTTAAGATCCTCCAGCTTCTACCCTCTTCGCGTCGGGATGTAAGGCTTGCTGTCTCTCGTAACGCCGTTGACTATATTGGACATTCCGTATCCGAGCTGATTGAAAGCCATGATACGCTGAAGGAACGGTTAGAAGAACAGATTCCGATGCTGCGAAATGTCGTGGTTGACAGGCTTCTGAAAGGAAGCTTCACATCGATGCAGGAGATAGATGCTGCCATGGAGCACGCACAAGTCCAACTTCGGGGATCTCACCATGCGGTAGCTCTTCTTCATATTCGGGGATACCAGGAGCCGTTTATGGAAGAGATGCTGATGGAACTCGATATTGTAAAAATCAACATCCGTGACCGGATTCAAGCGTTATGCGGGGAGAGGGTGCTGCTGCATGATTTTGGTGAAAACCAATTGGTCCTGATCCTGTCGGGAACAGCAGCAGACAACGCGGATTTTACGACACAGATGCGAGCGAATGTACAGGTAATTTATGAGCATTTGAGCGGAATCTCAGATACGGGTTTGTATCTGGCTGTTGGAGAATGCCAGTCCAGCGTTGCTGAGCTGTACCGTTCCTACGGGGAGGCCAGGTTTGTGCTTCATCACGCAGGATGGAGCGAGAAGACTCCTATCTTATATCATGCTGAAATGGAAATGCCGGCCTTCTCCTATTATTACCCGGCCGATGAAGAGATGAGGCTGATACAGCTTGTGAAGGCAGGCAATCTGGATGAGACGCAGCAGCTTCTGCTGCAGATCAAGGAGAAGAATAGATCGGAGCGGCAATTGCCGATGGCCGTGGAGAAGCTCCTTGCCCAGGAGCTTAGCGGTACCTTGATGAAATGCTGCGAACAGACAGGAAATGATGGAAGCGGCAGAACGGAGGAAATGGACGCCGTCATCCGAGCGTTAAACCCGGTCATGCCTCCTGCCGAAGCTATGAATATTCTCTACACCGCATTCACTCGGCTCTGCCTGAAGAACGAGGAGAGGAAGAAGAGCCACAATGATCATTTAACGAACCGGCTGCTTACCCATATCGAGAACCACTATGGAGAGAGCGATCTGAGTTTATCCACGCTCGCCCGGGAAACCCGCACCTCCGAAGCTTACGTATCTTACTTCTTCAAGGAGCAGACGGGTTTGAATTTCTCGGAGTATCTCGAGAAGCTCCGAATGGATGAGGCAAAGCGGGAGTTGGCGGCGAGCGAGAAGCCGGTAAGTGACATCGCTGCAGCTTGTGGTTATCTGTCGCTCAACACCTTCAGCCGGGCGTTTAAACGGGTAAATGGCATCAGCGCTACCGAGTATAGACGCCTTCACCGGGCCGGAGAACATGCTTAATCTAAAGAAATGCGTAATGCCGGATTGGTGAATAACAGCCCATTCTAAAATTCTGAATAGCGACCGGAAACATGAAGATTTACGCCGATCAACCCGGCTGTATATACTCCAATCACGGACCAGATTGGGACGAATTCATTAACGATTGGAGTGGTAACTGCTGAGTGGCTGGAAGAGTATCATCCGTAGCTGGCAACTGTACGCGCTTTTTTTGCTCCCGTTGTTGTACATCATCATATTTAAGTATGTACCGATGTACGGCGCGCAGATTTCGTTTAAAGAGTTCAACGTCACGAAGGGGATCAACGGAAGCCCATGGGTAGGCTTTGCCCAGTTCGAACGCTTCTTTCAATCGCATGAATTCTGGCGACTGCTGAAGAACACATTCTCCATCAGCTTGTACACGCTGATCGCCAGTTTTCCGTTTCCCATTATGCTTGCGCTTGGACTGAATTATGTAAGGAACCGGAGATTCAAGAATACCGTCCAGATGGTTACATACGCGCCTTATTTCATCTCTCTGGTCGTACTGGTGGGCTTGATGCTGCAGTTTATGGATCCAAGAACGGGACTCATCAATACGATGCTCGGCTGGATCGGCATAGGTCCGTTTCATTTCATGGCGGAAGCTTCCTGGTTTCAGTCGATCTATGTGTGGTCCCATATTTGGCAGAATGTCGGGTTTTCCTGCATCATTTTTTTGGCAACGCTTTCAGGTATTGATCCGGCCCTCCATGAAGCAGCCGTCATGGATGGAGCCACGAAGATGCAGCGGATGCGCCATATTGACCTCCCGGGCATCATGCCCATCGCCATTATTTTGCTCATTCTGAATACGGGGCAAATGCTGGAGACCGGCTTCGAGAAAATTTTGTTAATGCAGAACGCACTGAATTTGCGTTCTTCCGAAGTCATTGACACGTACGTGTACAAGGTTGGATTGGTATCTCAAGCGATGAACTTCTCATATGCCACGGCAATTGGGTTGTTTAAAGCGATCATCGGTTTCGTTCTGCTGCTGATCGTGAATCAGACGGCCAAAAAGCTGAAGCAGGAAAGTCTTTGGTAAGGAAGGGAGGACATGTATGCAATCACCTGCCATGAAGGAATCCGGCTCGGACCGCGTTTTTACGGTGGTCAACTACATCATTTTATCCGTTTTCCTAATCGTTGTGTTATATCCGCTGATTTATGTAGTCAGCGCCTCATTCAGTTCCAGCAGCGCGGTTTTGTCGGGAAAGGTATGGCTGTGGCCAGTCGACCCGACGCTCGAGGGTTACCGTGCGGTGTTCAAAAATACGATGGTCGCCAAAGGCTTCATGAACACGCTGTTCTATACGCTGGCAGGCACCTCGATCAATCTCATTCTGTCTGTTTTGGCGGCATACCCGTTGTCGCGCAAGGATTTTCGGGGCCGCAGCGTGTTCATGCTGCTGTTCGTGTTCACGATGCTGTTCAATGGGGGGCTCATTCCGACCTACCTGCTGGTGAAGGATCTCGGCATGATTGACACGGTATGGTCGATGCTGATTCCCGGGGCGCTGTCGGTGTGGAACGTCATCATCATGCGGACCTACTTCCAGACGACAATCCCCCCGGAATTGCTGGAGGCTTCGCAGCTGGACGGCTGTACGGATTTCCGGTTTCTGTGGCGCATCGTGCTGCCGCTTTCGGGTCCGATTCTGGCCGTCATTGCCCTATTCTATGCCGTTGGACACTGGAACCAATATTTCAACGCCATGATCTATTTGAAGAGCGCGGATTTGTACCCGCTGCAGCTGGTGCTCCGCGATATTCTGGTGCAGAACGAGGTCAATATCGAAATGCTCGGCGACGCCAAAACCGCTGCGGCCCGGCAAGGGCTGCGGGAGCTGCTGAAATATTCGCTGATCGTGGTCACTTCAGTGCCGCTGTTGATCGTTTATCCGTTCTTGCAGAAGTTTTTTGTCAAAGGGGTCATGATCGGTTCGTTAAAGGGATAATACATCCATCATTTCAGGAGGGCGGGACGTTATGAGAAAAAGAACACGGGTTATCATGAGTGCTTTCACCGCATTTAGTATCCTTCTTGCAGGCTGTACGGGTTCACAGAGCCCGAAGGGCGCGGATGAGGAGCAGAAAGCCGGCACCGAGCCTATCGCATTATCCGAACCGGGAACCTATCCGCTGGTTCAAGAGAAAACCACCTTGAAGGTAATGGTGCGGGGAAATCCACTGGTCGAGAATTTCGAAACGAATGAATTCACCAAATGGTACGAAGAAAAAACGAATGTGCATATCGAGTGGGAGGTCGTTCCGGAGCAGAGCATGCAGGAGAAGCTGAATCTCGTTCTTGCCAGCGAGGATTATCCCGATGTCATCATGGGCTTGAACATATCGCCGGCGCAGCAGATGATTTACGGCTCGCAGGGCGCCTTTCTTCCATTAAATGATTTGATCGAGAAGCAGGGCCCGAACACGAAGAAATTGTTCCAAGAGAACCCGGAGATCCAATCCACGATTACGGCGCTGGACGGCAATATCTATGCGCTTCCGGAAGTGAATGAATGTTATCACTGCTCCATGAGCCAGAAGATGTGGATTTATGAGCCTTGGCTGAAGAAACTCAATCTCAAAATGCCCGAAACCACCGATGAGCTGTACGAGGTGCTGAAGGCTTTCAAAGAACAAGACCCGAACGGCAATGGAATCCAGGATGAGATTCCGCTGTCGATTTCACCGAAATCCTGGAGCTCCTCCATCGATGCGTTCTTGTTGAACTCTTTCATCTATAATCCGGTTTACGGCTCAAGTTACAAGCATATATTCATAAAAGACGACAAGCTTGACGTTGCCTTCAACAAACCGGAGTGGAGGGAAGGATTGCGGTATATGAATAAGCTGTATGCTGAAGGGCTGCTCGCTCCGGAGTCGTTCACGCAGGATGACAATCAGCTGATCCAGATCGGGGAGAATCCCGATACCGTGCTTCTTGGTGCTTCAACCGGCGGCCATCAGGGTATATTTACCCAACTCCTCGGCGAAAGCGGAAGATGGTTGGAATATAAGACCGTGCCGCCGCTCAAGGGACCGAATGGGGTTCGCTATGCGGCTCTCGATTCCACCGGAATGAACCCGGGTGCATTTGTCATCACGAAGAAGGCCAAGCATCCTGAGCTTGCCCTGCGGTGGGCGGATGGGCTGTACGAGCGGGAGCATACGCTGCGAAGTGTGTATGGCCGCCCGGACCAGGAATGGCGGGAAGCGAAGGACGGAGAGATCGGCATTAACGGGGAGCCTGCGGTCTGGTCTGAGTTGAAGTCATACGGTACGGTCCAAAATATTGCCTGGATTCAAACCGGCCCGAGTTTGCGTACAAATGATTTCCGCCTGAGCGCTGTTGCCAAGGGAGACGACGACCTGGAAGTCGTATTGTACAACGAGACGAAAAATAAATACGAACCTTACAAACCAACCGATGTCAGCACCGTGCCGCCGTTATTTCTAACCAACGAGCAGGCGTCCGAAGTAGCGGATCTGTCCAAGACGATCAACGATTACGTGGATGAAATGATGGCCCGCTTCGTGATCGGCGATGCCGATCTGGATAAGGACTGGGATAGCTACGTGAAGCAGCTGGAGGCGATGAATGTAGCCCGCTACCTGGAAATCTACCAGGAAGCTTATGATGGAAGAAGCAAATAAAGGAGGGATTGCAGGATGAAGGTTGGAGTGAGCACCTACAGCTTGCTGCCGGCTATTCGCGCAGGAGAAATGACGGTGCTGGATGTGGTGGATTGGATCGCGGAGAACGGCGGCCAGCACATGGAGATTGTACCCTACGGATTTACGCTGGAGGACAATCCAGAGCTTGCCGATGCGGTGCGTGAGCGGGCGGCGGAAGTCGGCATCGCGTTATCCAACTACTCCATGCCCGCTAATTTCGTCCAGGAGAGCCGGGATGACTTCGATGCGGAGATAGAGAGGATCAAGCGCCACGTGGATACGGTCAACCAGCTGGGAATGAAGCATATGAGGCATGACGTAACGGCGTTCACGCTTCCGCCGGAGAAGATGGGAATTAATTATGTGGAATCCCACCTGGATATGATCGTGGAAGGATGTCGTCATATTGCAGATTACGCAGGCCGTTACGGTATTACGACCACGATCGAGAACCACGGCGTGAGTGTACAGGCGAGCGACCGGGTACAGCGCGTGCTGCAGGCTGTCGATCGCCCGAACTTCAAAACGACCCTGGATATCGGCAACTTTCTATGCGTTGACGAGCAGCCGCTGGTCGGCGTGAAACGCAACTTGCCGTTTGCCTCGCTCATTCATGTGAAAGACTTCTATTATCGTCCGTTTGATCAAGACCCCGGCGGGGGAAAGTGGTTCCGAACCTCCCATGGCAATTACCTTCGAGGCTCCATCTTCGGCCAAGGGGATCTTGATGTGCGACGAATTCTCCGACTCATTAAGCAGTCCGGTTATGACGGAGATATTACGCTGGAATTTGAGGGCATGGAGGAGTGCAGGGAAGGAACCCGGTTGGGCTTGGACAATCTGAAGCGGTTATGGGACGAAGCCTAGGTGGTTTCGAAACGGTAATTATATTCTCATAGTGAAACAGATATGGAATAACAGAATCGCAGAAAAGTCGCGCCTAGCGCGACTTTTCTTATTTATTATATACTTCGACTTCGAGGCATTTATTTCATCATATTAACTAATAACATGGTGCGTGGGTTATGGATGGGTTTCATTCTTCATCTGCATCAGGTCGGCTATGATTTTACATTCGGTTCGAATTCATATAAGATATAACGTGGATAATGTTTATCGTCTTTAATCGCGAATAGATGTATGGATGTGTTGTTAAGATATTGAACCGATATTTTCGTAAATTGAGGTGCTGCTTATGCATATGAAAACAGGCGTGGAACAGTCGGTGTATGCCCTGGTTCTATTGAATATGCTGCCGGACAAGGCGGTGCTGCCTGGGGAAGCGATTAGCCAGCAGCTGGGGACATCGGTAACCTATTTTCAGAAACTGTTAAGAAAGCTGGTAACAGCAGACATCATCACGTCTGTGCCCGGAATCAAGGGCGGTTTTAGATTAAAGAAGAAACCGGAGGATATCCGAGTATACGACGTATACCTCGCAGTGGAAGGGCAGCAATCTCTCTATTCATCCAACGGAATTCTAGTAGATTTGCTGGACTTGGAGAAAGAAGAAAGCTGCTGTCTGTTATCCGATTTAATGGAGGAAGCGGAGTCTTCCTGGAAGGCCGTATTAAAGCGGGAGACCATCGCATCACTGTCAGAGGAAATGTGCGGTGAACGCTTTAAGGACAAGGTTGCGGCTTTAGAGGAATGGATCAATAACAAAATGGTCATTTAACCGAGGAAGGGATGAAATCGCATGAGATTAAGCGTATTGGATCAGGCACCCGTAACAAGCGGGAACACGGCGGAAGGCGCCTTGAAAAAAGCGGAAGAACTGGCTATCCTGGCAGATGAATTGGGATACAGCCGAATGTGGATGGCCGAGCATCATGGAGGAAATACGTTTGCCAGCTCCGCACCCGAAGTGACGGCAGCCCGGCTTGCAGCCAAAACCGACCGGATTCGCATCGGTACCGGCGGCGTCATGATGATGCATTATTCTCCCCTTAAACTCGCGGAAGTGTTTAAGACGCTAAGCGCTTTTACTCCGGGAAGGATTGATTTCGGTGTAGGACGAGCGCCGGGCGGCGATACAAGTGCCATGTACGCTTTGTCGGAAGGGCGGCAGCTGATGCTTCATAATATGTATGATAAGCTTGCAATTACCATGCAACTCCTTCGTGATGAGGTCCCGGAAGATGAGCTGTATGCCCAAAACGCTGCTGCTCCAACCGGCGTTGCGCTGCCGGAAGTATGGCTGCTCGGCTCAAGTGGCAACAGTGCGTTAAAAGCGGCTCAGATGGGGGTTGGCTACTCCTTTGCGCAATTCTTTAACGGAGCGATGAGCAATGAGATCTTGGATCATTACCGCGATAACTACCAGCCATCCATATTCATGGAAAAGCCGGAGATTAACGTATCCTATATGGTGACTACGGCCGAAACGAAGGAAGAAGCCGAGTATGAAGCGCTGCCGCAGGATATTTTCCGTTTGATGATGAGCAAGGGTCGGATTACGCAGGTGCTGACGCCCGAAGAAGCTCAGAATGTGTCCTTAACGGAAATCGACCGGATGGCTATCCAGGAAGGCCGCAAGATTCATCTTGTGGGAGCGGTTCAAGATATCGCGGCACGCTTGCAGGAAGAGCAAGCCCACTACGGGTTTCAGGAAGCCATGATATGCAGCATTCCGCATACGCAGGAAAAGCGACTGGAGGTTTACCGCTTGCTCGCACGCGAACTGCTGTAATACTATAAAGTAGACTAGGGATAGGCGGATGCCTGTCCCTTTTTATAAAGGTGAAATTTTATTGATCCCTAACGAGAGTGAATCTGTTAGAATAGTAAAAAATTAGCTATTTTCATCATTCACACAGCAGTTAGGAGATCTTATGCCGTTTACATTCGCTCACCCCGTCATCACGATGCCTTGGTGGAAGAAGAAATCGCTGCCGGTGTCAGCCCTCATTATCGGCTGCATGGCACCGGATTTTGAATATTTTGTCCGATTTCGGGCAGCTGGTATATGGAGCCATGAGGGTCCTGGTATCTTGCTGTTTAATCTTCCCATGATCTTGCTCCTGTACGTTTTATTCGAGACCGTGGTACGACCCGTTCTATTCGTATATTTGCCTTCATGGTTCCCCTACCGCTGGGATCGGGAAGGGAAGCTCCCGACCTCACTTAAAGGTTGGCTTACCGTAACCCTCTTGGGATTGGTGGGCGTTGGCACGCACCTGCTGTGGGATCAGTTTACGCACAAAGGTGCCTGGATCGTGAATCAGATTCCTATACTTACCCAATGGATACATATCGACTCCGTACAAATACAGGTGTATAAATTATGTCAGCACGGCAGCAGTCTGTTGGGGCTGATTCTGATCGTATGGTGGATTCATCGCCATTTGTATGTAGCATCAACGCGAAGAGAGCATTCGTATCCGGTTTTACCTTTTTGGGGCGTATTTGTGGTGATTTATATTCTGGTTATGCTCATGGTCATGTTGAGAGTTGTTGATGGTGATGGGATGACGTTGGTATTACACCTTGTCGTTCCGGCCATCAGCAGCTTTCTGCTTGCAATACTTGTAGCTTGTCTTGTCTTTTGGCGGGCTGCAAGGGGTAAGTAGCATATCTAGTACACAAAATCGGAATTAACAGGAGGATGGTTATGGTAACCGTTGAGCAATTCACGCATAGGGGAATCCATTTCTTAAATGAAGATGCACTAGTCGTAAACGAGCGAGCTGCCGTGTATGGCGTGTTAGATGGGGTTTCATCCATCGTCCCATACCTTAGCGACAAGAAGGAAACCGGAGGTTACATCGCTGCTCAAGCCGTGAAAAACTACTTCGAATCACTGGACCGGGTCGAACAGCTTACGGAGCATGCTGCGGCAGCGAACCAAAAGCTAAGAGAGCTTATGGTGCAAGCCAATATCAACCTGGAGGAAAAAGATGGGCTTTGGGGTACTGCTCTTGCTCTTGTACGAATTCAAGAGGATCGCGTGGAATTTATACAGACAGGCGACTGCATGATTCTTGCCGTATACCAAGATGGAGAGGTTCGCCCGTTGACCTGGAGACAAGTCGCTCATTTAGAATCTCCGGCCATCGAGAAATGGGAGGAAGGCGTGAATAAGGGATTGTCCAATCAAAAAGACCTCCACGGGACGGTTATGGATATCATCAGGGAGAATCGCTTTCAGAGTAACACGAATGGAGGCTATGGCGTATTGAACGGGGAAGCCCGAGCCGCCCATTTTCTCGAATACGGAAAGATCAACAGGTCACGATTGAAGCACGTGATCTTGTTATCGGATGGTTTATTCTGGCCTTCCAAGGATGTGCCCAGTGATCGATCCTATTGGGACTATACCGTGCAGCGTATACTCGAAATGGGTGTTGAGCAGTATGCACATGAATTGCTAGAGATCGAAGAGGCTGACCCTGAATGCCTAACCTATGCAAGATTTAAAAAATCCGATGATAAAACAGGTATGGTGCTTCACTTTAACAGCCCTTAGATGGTCAATCGATAAAGCGTTTATGGTCTCCCAGAGCCCGTGTATATCACGGGTTCTTTCTTGATTTCGGAATGATGAGGCATCCTTATAATTAGGGGAATCCTTCCACGAAATACTGACATATTGTCGTCAGTGTTTCGCATCTATAATGAAGAAAAAATTCGAAAGCGAGGTTATCCCATGTCTAACGATCATCACGATACCAAGTACCAAGATAAAATCTCGATCCGTCCCTTCAATATGAACATCCCTCAACGGAACATTGACGAGCTGCGAGCTCGTTTAGCTCAGACCCGGTGGCCTTCTCAATTACCTGGAGCTGGATGGAATCGGGGGATTCCTGTCGCGTATCTTAAAGAGCTGGTGGAATACTGGCAGAATGAATATGACTGGCGTGAGTATGAGCAGCAGCTTAATGCATTTCCGCAATTTATAACGGATATTGAGGGTCAGCAGATTCACTTTCTACATGTACGATCTCCCGAGCCTGATGCCCTACCGTTGATCATGACGCATAGTTGGCCAAATTCCATTGTTGAATTCATAAATATGATTGGACCACTATCCAATCCAAGAGCATACGGTGGAGATCCAAGCATGGCATTTCATATCGTGGCACCTTCACTTCCAGGGTTCGCTTTTTCCACTTTTCCGGAGCCGGCAGATGAGAGACCATGGAGCATCAAACGCGTAGCCCGTGTTTGGGCTGAGCTGATGCGCAGACTCGGTTATGAAACTTATGGGGCACATGGCAACGATGCGGGCGCTTTAGTTTCCCCCGAGTTGGCTATCCTTGATGCTGAGCATACGATTGGTGTTCATATTACAGGAGGGCTGGGTATCCCGATGGGAGACCCGAATGAATTGGATGGACTTAGTGAGGAGGAAATGGCCGAATTCACCCGTCTTGCCGAGCTTTTTGCAGGAGGAAGCGGTTATGCACCTTATCTGTCCAATCGGCCGCAGACACTCAGTTATGGGCTTCTTGACTCACCGGTAGCTGGACTTGCTTACCTTGTCGAGCGGTTTAAAGAATTTGACGGATGGCCCAACAACTCAGAAGAGCTACCTCAAGAACCGATCCATAAAGATTTGCTGCTCACCAACGCAACGTTATATTGGTTCACGCAGACAGCGGCTTCCTCGTCCTGGACTTATTATGAAGGGGCAGCCGGGATGCCAGCAAATCAAATGAAAGTACCGACAGGGGTTTCACACGGGGGAGGTTCTGTCTTCCGGCGTATTGCTGAAGCCAAAAACAACATTGTGCACTGGTCAAATCGAGAGAGTGGTAGTCATATGGTTGCCATGGCAGACCCGGATTCGCTCATTGAGGATATCAGAGTATTTTTCAGCAAGCTTCGCTGGCTTTAGGCACGTTGTGAAATCGGTATAAAACAAGAGCATCATTAGAAGGGTTTGGGGCCCTATATCATGAAAAATATACAAACGTGCTTTGCCTAACAACATTTTCATGTCCGAATCATATTTTATTGTAATGGCATGGAAGCGGGAGGTATGTGGCATGGGCCAACGAACGCAAAGAAAACGAAGACAGCAAACAACCTCGCATAAAGCTACGATTAAACAATTGGCGTTTATTGCAGCTATCTTAGTGTTAATTGCCTCAGCTATAGGCCTCTACGTTGCATACGATGACTTGTTCGAGGATGAAGACGTGGAAGTTATCGTATAACAAAGCGTGTTGGGACAAACCGATCCAAAAAACGTTTATTTATCTTTTTCATATATGGCACATGAAGGTTCCACTTCAATACAAAGGCAGCCGTTCTTGACCATTAGAACAGGCTGCCTTTGATATGGCTTCTTTTTATGGCAAGAGTCAGGAATCTGCTTCGTTTTTGGTCGTAGGTGTCATTGGACCATTTTGATGGGGGAGCAATTTCATGCCAGCGTGCTCCAGATGGACTTCGACGTGAACGGTCTCCAGAGCGTCTGCTTCAATCGGTTGGGCAGAGGACTGATTGATTTTTTTCCAAAGCTGGGGGTCCTTCCTGAACAATACGTGCTCAAAACCGAAGAGGTCCGTTTTTGAAGTTACCCCATTTTTAAACGTAGCTAGAATTTCCTTGCGTACTTCCTTAGCTGCCTGTAGTTCCATATCCGTCTTGTTCATATCATCGAGCGCTTCCACCACGTTTCCAGTTAACTTGACGCTAACGTGGTATTTAGGCATGCCGTTGACAATCTTTAGTTTCCTGCGGATTTTGGGGTTCGATAAAACCAAGATTCCAGCTAATTCGCCACTCTTATTTGTAATCAGGATGTGTGAACGTTTCGTATCGGCTTCTAGCCAGCGCAAACCGGTGAGCTTGTCATTGGTGAATAAGCCTTTCGATTCCCCTTTGGCTATAGGAAATACTCCGTTAACCACCAACTTCGGATTTTCTTTTTGGTTTAGGCTCCATGTCTTTTTATCAATCGTGAGATTTGGAAGCAGCATCGTCCAGCCTGGTTCTGTCATCAGCGCCATGAAATCGAAATATCGAATGGGTTCAATATAGGATCTCTGTTTATATTCCTCAACAGGTTCATGGGCTAATGTGTTTAACGGGGAAAGGTTGAAAAACGCCGGGACATTCAATAGTTGTTCGATCGAATCCTTTGTGCCAAATACCCACGGGGTCATTCGAACCTCCTGATAACGGCCGATGGTATCCAATTTGGTTAGGACATTCGATTTCAATACGTTCTCACTAATGAGTATACAGGAAATATGGCTCCAGACCGTTCGTTCCTGGGAAGAATCATAGATGGCATTGATCGCCATGTCCAAGGTCCTGCCCTTTGTTTTGGAAGTCCATATTTGGGAGGGCTTTTCCGCCTTACCGGTTTCGGTTTTGGCAACGGATGTAAAATCCATCATCTGAGTGTAAACAACAAAGTGATCCCCTTCTTGATCGATTCCGATGGCCGTGATGTAATTGATGTCTTGTATTTCCTTGATGTCCCAGCAGCCTGTTAACATATTGAGAATGACCATTAACCACATTAATTTTAGGATTCTGACGCAAATTGTCATCTCATGTAGGTTCCCTTTCTTCAGATGTGTCATCTATCGTTTGATACATTTGCGGTCGTTTTTTGTTGAAAGCCCAAGGTTTTTTCAAGAGGGAATTCATCAGATCTTTGATGGTTAATGGTGACAAAGGAGCTAAATACGGAAGACCGAAGGATTCCAACACAGAGAGATATGCAATGAGGCTTAGTACTCCAATGAAGAATCCAAGCATCCCCAGCAAGGAGGACCAGATTAACACATAGACTCGGATAATGCTGACCGTCCCACTTAGCGTCTGATTAACCAAAGTAAAAGTTGCGACCGCTGTCGTTGCAGATACAACCAGCATGGTTGGTGATGTAAGGCCCGCGCGGATGGCGGCATCACCGATAATCAGACCGCCTAACACTGCGATGGTTTGACCGACTGCTTTGGGCAGCCTGATGCCAGCCTCTCTGAAAAGTTCGAACATACCCAGCATTAACAGGATCTCCATCGGCCCGGACAGCGGAAGCCCGAACCGGGAAACGGTAACGGTCGCTAGAAGCAGAAAGGGGAGCTGATCCATGTTATAGCTTGTCAGCGCTACCCAAAATCCCGGCAGCATAATGGCGAGAAAGAGACCCAGCAGCCTGAGAAGTCGCTCAAAGATTACAAAGTAATAAGGAAAATAGGAATCTTCTGGCGTTTTTAATAATTCCATCAAATTGCATGGGGCTATTAATGCCATTGGCGAACCATCCACAAGAATAACGAAACGTCCTCGAAGCAAGCACTCCACTACAAAATCCGGTCTGCCAATGTAGTCCATCAGCGGAAACAGGGAGAGAGTAGAATCGGAAAGGGCTTCTTCCAGTTGACCGCTGGTTACGAGAGCATCGACTTGGATGCCTTTTAATCGCTCTTTAGCCTCGTTGACTACTTCCGGGCGTATGATATCGGAAATGTACAGCAGCGAAACTCGGGTCTGACTGCGTTCGCCGATAACCATTTGTTCATTATGGAGCGTGGCGGTGCGCAGTCTTTTTCTGACGAGTGCCACGTTCGTGATGATATCCTCCGTAAAAGCGTCTCTTGCGCCTTTGATGGCCACCTCGGTATTGGATTCCTCAGGCTGTCTATTGGGACGCGCGGCGATATCGATGGAATAAAAGCATTTTTCGGTTGAAAAAAATAGTATCAATCGCCCTTCAAAGAGAAGCTTTACAACATCGGCATGCTTGTTAACTTCACTCCATTCCATCGATTTATCCAGTTCTCTGGCAAGTGGTTCCCAATCTTTGAAGTGCTCCAGCTTTTCTTCCAGATCCGGCAGCACGTATTGAGTCATCACCATGGCATCAACCATACCTTCACTGTAGATCAGCAAAGCAGGAATCGCACTAACATTCTTTGCCGGGAAGGATTTGATGACAACGTCTGCGGAAGAGGCAAACATGGAACGCAGGGTATGTTCATCCAATGTGTCGAAAGTGGGCTGACGGTCAACAGCACCCCGTACTTGTTTTGAATTTCGACGGAACATTCGATTTCGAGGTCTGTGATGTGTCATCGTCTACCCGCCCCCTTTTGTTTTAGGTCTAAATGTGACTACGATCGCAATGAACAGTGTCAGCCCAGATAGGAAGCCAAGGAATGCAAGTGAATATTTGCCCAGAACGAATAACTCGATTTGTCTATCGATTACCGGAATTAAAGAGAAGGCAGACAATGCCACCCCGAGCCCTAACAAATACCAAAAGCGCCGCTTGGATTTTTTAAAGGATATGCCATCCGCCATTATAAACAGGAAAAGAGAGATACGGATTAATGTCCCTGAAATCCATTGGTATAGAGCCAGAAAATCGACATGCGTTATATATTTCGTAATCGTGACCAGCATCCACTGTTCGTAAGCGGGATAGCGGGATTCCATCGCAGGAACAGGACCGAATGTGGCGATCGCTCCCATCAACGGTCCAAGCGTGAGCCCACCGAGAAGGACGGATAATATAACAATGGAGAGGTAGTTCATCTTTCGTTTCATATGATGCTGAAGAAAGATCAGCACAATCATCTCCATAAAACCGCCGCCGGCTACCATCATGCTCTTGAGCATCGGGGTGTAACCTTCTACGAATAGTGGTGTCAACAAGGAATAGTCCTTATATTGAAGATTCGACACAGCTACAAAATGGCCCAATACCCACACGATGGGAAGTAAGATTCCGGATATAATGGCTATTGAGCGAATGCCGTTATTCGCCACATAAACGCATAACAGAATAATGGCCAGCGAGACGACCGTTTTGGGCGTTTGCGGTAGGTAGGTGACCCGAATCCAAGTCGCTGTTTCTCTTAAAATGACCATGGACATCCAAAAAAAGTAGAGTGTCATGATACTCACAAATATCCAACCGACGACCGAACCAAAACAATCCTTGAACCAGGTGAATATCGATTGCTGCTGCGTTCGTTTCATGATAAAGAACAAAATGTAGACCCAGCCAATATGCAGGATCATCGTCAGCAGGGTACCCATCCATGCGTCACGGCCCGCGTACTGCAGAATAAGCGGAATCAGGATAACATGATTGGTGATACCCAATGACAACAGCATGATGAAGTAGACCTCAATCGATGATATCTTTTTGCTAGTGGGCATTATACTAATCTCCATACAAGGGAATACATGCTAATCGATATAGTGAGTATTCACCATTTGCCGCATTTTATGTATAAGAGAAGGAAGTACAGCAGAGAGTCCTTCAAATTCATAACTAGTTCGAGCATCTGTCGAATGGATGTGGTTTTTGCGATTACCCAAGAAATAATCAGGGGAAATCATCTGGCTGCAGATTAATTTGACATCGTAAATCGGGTCGATTGATGGGGGAGGGGAGGGTTGAACGATATTAATTAATGATATTAACTAAATTAATTAACGGCATTAAACACCATCAATGAATAGTGATTGCGTGGTCAATTAATGTCGTTAACTAATTTTATTTAATGACATTAAATATTTTCTCTAAAGGCCGTAAACAAGGGGGAGGGCAGGATATCTATTACATCATAAAAGCATCGCAGGTCCAATCCTAATCGGACCTGCGATGCCCCTATACATCTGTCACTTGTTTAACAGGAATCATCATTTCTTAATTGGCGGCAAGTTGTAGCTTTCACGGATCAGAGAGAAATAATGATCGGCGCGAACGACTTTGAAATCTGCCCCGAGCTGTTCGGTCAGGGCCAGCGCATCGGAAGGGGTCATGCTCCATGCGAGCATACCGAGTGAGACAAACAACGGTGACTTACCGTCCCAATTCGCTTTGGCTTCATTGAGCACCTGCAATCCGTCTTGAACGGTGCTGATCCCGCGGATCGTGGATACGGGCAGGCTGTCGCCAACGATTTCAACCCCGTATTTGTCTTCATAACTAATAAATAAACCGGGTACGTTATATTCCTCCTCATATGCTTTTGCTTTAAACGGAGATAACTGCACATTCTCGCTATCGACTCGGTTCAGAACATAAGGGATCGTCATTCCCGTCTTTTTCAGATATTTCTCGGTTTGCCGTAAAAACTGCTGGAAGCTTGCATCCGGCCAAGGACTAGGGTAAAAATATCCGGCACCAGACGGCCCGGCAATCAGCAAATCGTTCTCTGTAGCCGAGTTGAGATAATAATTCAAAATCGCGGGAGCACCTTCATAGAGCAGCGGGCTGGAGGTCCAGTTGATCGGAACTTTGCCCCGGGCCGGGTCATCCCACATGACGCGCATGCGATGCTGGTTATATTGAAAATTGTCTCCTTCCGTAAAGGTATAGGTCACGTAGATTTTGTTCTCAAGTGCCGGTTGTGGAGGTGTTTTCGCGAGCTTGAACTTCGGCTTGGTTCCGGAGAAAACGGTCAGATTGCTGAACCAATCGGCCGCCAGAACATACACGCCATAACGGGAAGCGATCTCGACCGAGCTGAACTCGCCCTCCACATCATTGCTGAACCAGCCAAGGTAAGGAGTACCCGGCTCCACATCGGACATGATTTTCTCGAAGAGCGCTTTTTGCTCAGGCACATTAGAATCGAGCCAGAATACCATCGCTTTATTGGCAACGGCGTAATCTCGTAAATAGCCATAGGGCTCCTGCTGCTCGGCAGAAGGAGGGCGGATATTCCCCGCCGAAACCTTGTACTGATTCCACATATCGACTTCAGCGGTCAGTTTCTCAGTTCCCGCAGGAGGGGTGAATTCATATACAAAATAACTGCCGTTATCGGCAAAGCGGTGCCCGCCTGAGCCTTCACTAAACTTGGAGTTTTGCCGATCATAGAGATAAGTCTCTTCTTCAGGGGTTCCTGCGATGAAGGTCGCTATCTCTTTGCCGTCTGCCTTAACCGTCACTTCATGTACCGCGGGTCCCCAACCATCCTGGGTGAAAGCATCATCAAAGCGCAGATAAACCGATGATTCTCCCAAGAGGGAGGAGAGGTCGAGGTTATAAGTATCACGGTTGCTTGCATCCCGCACCTGCTGCTTCTCTTCTGCAATTGTCACGAACGATTCAGGCAGTCCGGAAGGAATACGAATCGCTGTATCCGGATCCAGCCCGATCAGCATCTGATGAGTTGTCTGCTTCCACAGATGCTCATATTGCCAGGTGTATGCTTCAAGCCGGCTATCGAATTTGCCGCGAAGATCGTCCAGAATCTTCAAGTCGTATGGAGCTTTGGACAATTTATCGGCCAGCTCAGGGCTGGCAACGACCGCCTTCTTCAAACCTGCGAGCGTGGTGGCGACATTAATCGTGTCAGGAACTTCCGGATCATATACAATCATGCCTTTTGCCTCGCTGCGATAAGCGGAGAACACGTCCCAATAATCTTCATGAAGCGTGTAAGGCACGTTTATATCGTTAAGCCAGGTCATTTTCCCTTCTTCCTGGGATTCAATCAAATAGATCCGGGGCTGTTCCCTGTTAACGATTCCCTGCAAGGTCCCTAACAACAATTTAATGTCACCTGGCGCATCATAAATATCTGCGGCGTCCAAATGCTTAGGCTTCTTGAAACTTGGCAGTTCACGATGATTGGAGCCGTCAGTTTGCGCTGACTGTGGATCCGTTTCGGAAGCGTAAGCTGCGCCGGTCGTTAATGAAAAAGCACATAGGATGGCTAAACAGAGAATCGTGAATCTACGAGCCATGGCGAATTCACTCCTTGTTATGGTCTATGGTCAGAAATTGAAGCGTGTGTTCATCCGTAAACCTCTATCCTCCTTTTGCGGCCCATTAGCAGGTCAACACGCTTATCAACACATATTAAATATATTCAAATATAGATTTACAAGTGGTTCGACAAAACTTCCTATAATTCTTGAAAATTAGGCAATTTAAACACAGGTATAGCAAGGGTTTGTCGTCATGGGCTGTTGATCGACTCATGCTTGTTTATTGCGCTTGTATGTGTAAGGATATATTATATATTTCAAATATCATGAATGAATTGGTGATGTGATTAGAATGAGTGTAAACGATCGAATTCCGTTGTATCAGCAAATCCAGGACTATATCCGACACGTCATAGCAACAGAAAATATGAAGCCAGGTGATCGTATTCCGACAGAGAAGGAGCTGATGGATCAGTTTCATGTCAGTAAAATAACGGTTGCCAACGCCCTGACCGGATTAGCGAATGAGAAATTAATTGCCCGCGTCCCGGGCAAAGGCAGTTTTGTAGCAGAGGAGGCCAACTTCTTACCTGCGGGCCAGGCATCGACTACGCCGCTTAAGGGAAGAGACGGGAAACGGGCCACGGGCATGATTGGCGTGATTATGCCCACCATCCATGATTATTTCGCGATCAGACTTATCGAGGGCATCCAAGAGGCACTGAATGACGAAGGTTATCGGAGCATGATCATGTTGACTGACGGCAAGCTGGAAAAAGAAAAGGACGCCATCAAAGAGCTGAAGGCACTCGGAGCCGAAGGCCTGTTAATTTTCCCGGTCGACGAGGAGAACTACAACGAGGAAATACTGGGTATGAAGCTGTCTGGGTTTCCTTTTGTGCTGATTGACCGGTATTTGCCTGGGGTCGAAACGCATTATATTGCCGCCGATGGAAGGCGCGGCACGAGACTCGCCGTTGAACATCTATGGGAGCTGGGACACCGGAACATCGCCATATGCTCCGATTCTCCCCTTCAAACCGTCACCGTTCAGGAGCGGATCGAAGGATATATTGATGCACTAAAGGACAAAGGCGCGTTAATCAATCCGGCGCATATGATTACGGATTTCAAACCGCTGAGCGTGCTAAAGGATGCCGAAGCTCATCCACTGTACCGGTATATCCGAAATCGTATGGTTACCGCCTATATTTCGCTAAACGGGAGATTGGGCGTACAAATCTATCAGATGGCTAAGCAAGCGGGGCTTAACGTGCCGGAAGACGTTTCGATCGTCAGCTTCGACGATCCGACTTCCATCGTGGAGGAATTCAGCATATTTACCCATGTCAAGCAGTTTGAATGGGATATGGGATATCAGGCTGCCGGCAAACTGCTCGAAGTTTTACGCGGTCATGGAGAAGTGAAGAGCTACAGCAAATTGTTGATTGAGCCTGAGCTTGTGATCCGCCAAACTTCGGGTCATGTTCCACAAACTTAATCATTACGCTAAGGAAGAGCCCTTTCCGTTAACTAACGGAGAGGGCTTTTTTTAATTCTCACTAAAAAACATATTGAATATATTAATATTATATATTATATTCTAGAAAATGATGGATTACCTAGAAGCACAAGTACATCTAACCTGAGCAGGGAGGTTGAGAACGTGCCAAAAGATCGCAGAGAAGAGCGAACCGGGTTTCAGGAATCGGCTCCGTATCATCCCGACTATGATCTTCAGACTGACTTTGTGATGGTCTACGGAATTGACGAATCGATGCCGGAGCGCATTCAGCAATGGAAGGAAAAGGGATATATCGTCCATCTGATGACAGGCGTCGCATGGGGGACATACAACAACTATCTGGACGGGGAGGTTGACGGCTTATCCCATTGGGATGAAGCTCAGACCGATCGTCACGGGGAGATGATCCTGCATGGCAAACGACCGGTTATTCCTTACATGGTGCCAACGATTTCCTTTGGCCGCTATCTAGCGGATCGAATACGGATCGCGGTTGATGCGGGCGTCGAGGCCATCCATCTGGAGGAGCCGGAATTCTGGGTGAATGGCGGTTATTCGGAAGCGTTTAAGCGGGAATGGCTGCTGTTTTACAAAGAGCCATGGATTCCACCGCACACTTCACCTGACGCACAATACCGAGCCTCCAAATTGAAAGCGCATTTATACACGCGTGTGCTGGACCGGTTATGTGCAGAGATGAAGGATTACGCACTAACTCGTTACGGCCGAGTCCTTCGCTTTTACGTTCCGACCCATAGTCTGATCAATTATACGCAGTGGCGAATCGTCAGCCCGCAATCCGGACTCGTTGAGCTTCCATCCATTGACGGATACATTGCACAGATCTGGACGGGTACATCAAGGACGCCAAACGTGTATGAAGGGCAACGCAAGGAACGAACGTTTGAAACCGCTTACCTTGAATATGGTGTGATGCAGGAGCTGGTTCGCGGAACTGACAGACGCATGTGGTTCTTGCATGATCCGATCGAAGATAACCCGAACCACACATGGGAGGATTACAAACAGAACTACTTAAAGACCGTTGTCGCCTCACTGCTGCATCCCGGGGTTGCCCATTACGAAGTTTCACCCTGGCCGCGAAGAATCTTTAAAGGAACTTATCCATCCGATGACGGCTCGGGTAAGGAGTCCATCCCGTCGGACTATGCAACGACGCTGCTCCAGGTCATGCATACGCTGGGCAACATGGGCCAGGAAGTGATCGTATCGGCGGAAGATGAAATCCAAGTTGGCGTTCTTATTGCCGACTCCGCTATGTTTCAACGGATGAAGCCGGAACCGGAAGCGCCCGATGCCGGCAAATACGACGGTACCGACCCTGAAGGATTTCAGGCGGAAGGGGACACGGAGCTTCTTGATTTTTCCCCTTTTTACGGTCTGTCGCTGCCGCTGCTGAAGCATGGAATACCCGTTCGTCCGCTTCAGCTGGATAATGTAAGGCGGTATCCCGGGTATTTGGCTCCATACCGAGTGCTGGTTCTGAGCTATGAATTCTTCAAACCGGAGTATCCGGACATTCATAATGCGCTTGCCCAGTGGGTGCACGAAGGCGGGGCGCTGATCTATGCGGGCGATGACAGCGACCCGTATCATGGCATTCGTTCATGGTGGAACCATGATCATAAGGATCAACCGTTTGGCTCGAAGTACAACTCACCGCGAGAGCATCTGTTTGAGCAGCTTGGTCTGAAGGAGAAAGCGGAAGGTATCCATCGGGCAGGAAAAGGCGTCGTGTGCTGGTTGGATCAACATCCGACTGAACTTGCCCTATCCAAAGCCGGGGCAGACCGGCTGCGGCACGCTGTCCAAGCCACGCTGGAGGCACTTCAAGGCACAGAACGAACGGTGATTCCCAAACATTATTTCAAGCTCAAACGAGGTCCTTATCTTATCGTTTCGGTTCTTGAGGAATCGATCACCGATGAGCCGTTGAACATCGCAGGCCCGGTTGTGGACTTGTTCGATCCAAAGCTATCCGTTCTGCCTCAGGTTATGTTAAGTCCAGGGAAACAAGCACTGCTCTATGATGTTGAGGCCGGACGCCCTTCGGACGGCAAGGTATCCGTTATTGCCGCTTCCTCCCGCATCGAGAATCTTGTCCAGACGGAATCAGGTTTCCGATTCATTGCGAGAGGGCCGTCCAATCTGCAGGCAAGCGCGAGATTATACTGCCCAACAGAGCCGATATCTGTCCAGTACATCATTCAGGATCAAGCCGTACCTGCCGGATGGGCATGGGATCCGCAGTCGCTAACCGTCCTGCTGCAGTACGAACATGGCGGCGCGAACCTGGCAGAGATCCAGGTTGATTGGACAGCGCAATTCATACCTGAGCCTGCAACCGATTGATGCCATAGAGAGGAGCAAATCATCATGCCATACGAACCGATAAGGCTGGAACCGTTAAAACAAATGTTAAAGCATCTCCGGGAAGCTATATATGAGCCCGTTGCCGAGTTGGGAGTGACGGCATGGGTTACGCCCGAGCCCGTATCGTACATGGATCGAATGACAGGCACGCCAATGACGCTTGTCCATGGAGAACGATGGGGCAGACTGTGGGACTGTGCCTGGTTCCGTTTTACCGGGAGTCTTCCGGCTAATTGCCGTAAGGAAAACGTCGTCCTCTTACTCGACATCAACGGCGAGTTGTGTCTGGTAGACCAGGAAGGTTCGCCGGTTCAGGGATTGACTACCGTGAATTCGGAATTCGATTTTTCATTAGGACTCCCCGGCAAACGTGTTGTCCGGCTTCATGAGATGTACATGAACGGATCTGACATTGAAGTATGGGCAGATGCAGGCAATAACGATCTCTTCGGCAAATATCGGGGAGGAACCTTGAAAGAGGCTGTCATTGCGATCTGCCGGGAAGACATTCGAGGTCTCTATTACGATGTCGAAGTGCTATTGGAAGCTGCGGAGCAGCTCCCTGCCGGAACCGCACGCAAAGAGAGAATCTATCAGGCGCTGTATGACGTATCATTGCAGCTTACGGATTTCTCGCCGGAACCGATCAATCAAGCGAAGAGGCAATTGGATAAACAATTACGCTTGCAGGGGGGCGATCCGGTCTTAACGATCAGCGCGGTGGGTCATGCACATATTGATTTAGCCTGGTTGTGGCCCATCCGCGAAACGATCCGGAAAGGTGCCCGAACGTTCTCGACCGCACTTCGCATGATGGAACGCTATCCGGAGTATGTATTCGGCGCAAGCCAGCCCCAGCTATACGACTGGATGAAGTTGCATTATCCCGCGCTATATGAACAGATCAAGGAGCGGGTACGTGAAGGCAGATGGGAACCGCAGGGGGCCATGTGGGTGGAATCGGATACCAATGTGCCGGGCGGTGAATCCCTGGTACGCCAGATCCTGTACGGCAAGCGATATTTTCAGCAGGAATTCGGTTTGGAGATGAAATCGCTCTGGATGCCGGACGTATTCGGTTACTCCGCAAGCCTGCCGCAGCTGCTCAAGAAGTCGGGCGTGGATTACATGATGACCCAGAAGCTCTCCTGGAGCGAGTATAATCGACACCCTCACCATTCCTTTCTATGGGAAGGGATTGATGGTTCCGCCGTATTAACGCATATGCCGCCTGAAGATACGTACAACAGCCCGGCGGCCCCGCGTTCCATCGCCAAAGCGGAGCGGGAATATTTAGATAAAAATGTATCCGCCCATGCCCTGATGCTCTTTGGCATTGGCGACGGCGGAGGCGGTCCGGGCGAAGAGCATTTGGAGCGGCTGGCACGCGAGAAGAACCTGCTCGGCCTGTCCCCCGTCAGGCAGGAGCCCTCATGGAAGTTCTTTGAGCGATTGAATGAAGAACGCGAGTCATTCCAGACCTGGCGCGGTGAGCTTTATCTGGAGAAGCATCAAGGCACCCTGACCAGCCAGGCCCGAAGCAAACGGTACAACCGAAAGATGGAGAAAGCACTGCGCGAGCTGGAGTTTGCTTCCGTGCTGGCTGCCCGGTTAGGCAAGACATACCCATCCGAAACGCTGGAGACGATCTGGAAGGAAGTCCTGCTGTATCAATTCCACGATATTCTTCCGGGATCTTCAATTAAGCGGGTGTACGATGAGTCGTTAGAGCGGTATGAAAAGCTCCTTTCACAAACGGAAGCCATGATTACTGAAACCTACCGCTATCTGGCAGACCACATTTCACACGATGCCGAGGCTTCTTCTGGAACTGTCGTGTTCAATTCGCTGCCTTGGGAACGCCGGGAGTGGCTGCGCTCAAATGGACGATGGCATAACGTGTTGGTTCCATCGATGGGCTACGCCGTCATATCAGATGTCGCCGATCCTGGCCTTGGAGTCGAAGATGAAGTAGCGTCAGGGATCGAAATGCTTCTGGAAACACCGGAGACGGAAATAGACGTTACAGCCTCGGAACGAAGTCTGGAGAATGACAAATTGATCGTTACATTTGAGCAAAATGGAGGCATTGTATCGATCCTGGATAAGGCGGAAGCACGCGAAGTCATTCAGCAAGGCCGCTCGGGTAATGATCTGCGCGTGTATCATGACGACGGGGATGCCTGGGATTTCCGTCATGATTATTCGGCGAATCCAGGTAAGCCGTTAAATCTCCTTCATATTCAGGAGCTGCGGGACGGCCCGCGAATCGGGCTGGTCTTCGAATATGCTTATGGGGAATCCACGCTGACTCAGAGCGTTGTGCTAACGGAGGGCAGCCGGCGCATCGATTTCGAGACGGTCGTTGATTGGAGAGAGAACGGCAGGATGCTAAGAACCTCGTTCCCGGTCAATATACGCACGGATCAGGTTCACTGCGAAATTCAGTTCGGCAGCTTGAGCAGACCGACCCACCGCAATACGATGTGGGATTTTGCGAAAGATGAGATTTGCGCTCATCAATGGGTTGACTTATCGGAGCCGGATTATGGTGTCGCGCTGCTCAATGATTGCAAATACGGCCATCGGGCGATCCATAACGTGCTGGATCTGCATTTGCTCCGCAGCAGCTCTTATCCGGATCCGGAAGCGGACCGCGCGGAGCACCGATTCACCTATTCGTTATATCCGCATCAAGGGAACCATGTCCAAGCCGAAATCTACCGAAGAGGCAATGAGCTGAACATCCCGCTTCGTACGATGACCATGCCTTCCAAGCCTGATCAAGAGGAAGGAAAGCTTCCTTCATCCGAAGCATTTCTGCGACCGGATCATCCGAGCATTATGGTGGAATCCGTCAAGAAAGCCGAGGATGGTGACGACATCATCATTCGTCTGTACGAAACATCGGGAACACGCGCCAACACGGCACTTCATTTCGGATTTGAAGCGGCCGAAGCCTGGACTACGGATCTGATGGAAAACATCCTTACTGCGCTGCCGATTGACAAAATATCCAATACCATTGCGCTTTCCTTCACGCCGTTTGAAATCATCACGCTGCGTTTGAGATTCCGTTAATATAACCGGGGCGGCCCATCCGCCCCACTGAAAGGAGAGGTGGGAATGTGAGCAAGTCACGATTAACCAACAACCGATTCATGAAACGAATCTGGCAGCACAAGCTCTTTTACTTGTTCATGCTGCCAGGCATCGTCTGGTTTTTTCTATTCTCTTACGTGCCCTTATACGGAATTCAAGTTGCTTTCCGGGACTATACCTTCGTTGGCGGATTCACCGGGAGTCCCTGGGCAGGATTTAAATACTTTGAACAATTCTTCAATTACTATCAGTCTGGTGACATCATTCGCAACACGGTCATCATCAGTCTCATGAAGCTGCTGATCGGATTTCCGATGCCGATCGTGCTTGCGCTCCTGTTAAATGAAGTTCGGAAAATGAAATTCAAGAAGACGATTCAGACTCTTTCTTATTTACCTTATTTTGTATCGTGGATCGTGGTTGTTACTCTCATGCAGCGTTTACTGACTCCATACGGGGGTCCGGTCAATGACTTGCTGGGGTCATTCGGAGCCGAATCGATCCAGTTCCTAAACAACCCTACCTGGTTCTACCAGATGATTGTCGGGTCGGACATATGGAAGAACATCGGCTGGAATTCCATTATCTTTATGGCCGCCATTGCGGGTATCGATCAGCAGCTCTATGAAGCTGCCAAGATGGATGGCGCAGGACGTTTTAAGCAGATGTGGCATGTGACACTTCCAGGTATCCGCAATGTGGCCATCATATTGTTCATTCTCGCCGTGGGGAATCTGATGAGCGCCGGGTATGAACAGCTCCTTCTCCTGAATGGTCCTGCGACTGCCAGTATGGGCAGCGTGCTGGACGTGCATGCCATCAATTCCGGTATCCGGGAAGGGCGTCTCAGTTACGCCGCTGCGGTCGGACTGTTCCAAAGCATCATCGGGCTCATTCTGGTTCTGACCGTTAATCGAATCGCCCGCAAAGTCAGTGATGTATCCCTGTTCTAAGGAGGTGACGTTATGAAACGTAAATGGTCATTATTCTCGGTGTTCAATTACACCGTTCTTGCCATCATTGGATTTTCCATGATCTATCCGTTTATTTATATTTTGGCGTATTCCCTTAATGACGGGAAGGATTCCATGATGGGGGCGATCTATTTTTTGCCCCGTAAATTCACGCTGGAGAACTACGCCCAGGTATTCGATAATGCCCGCATCTGGAAGGCGTACCAAATTACGCTCATGCGCACCGTGCTGGGTACATTCCTTCATGTTGTGCTGTGTACGCTGATGGCCTATGCGCTTTCCAAAAAAACATTGCCAGGCCGCACTTTTTTCACCTTTTACATCTTTTTGCCGACGATTTTCAGTGCCGGGTTCATCCCGTTCTTCATCACGCTGCAAAAACTGCATCTTATCAACAGCTTCTGGGTGTATGTTCTGCCGATGCTGTTCAATTTCATGCACATCGTCATTATCCGGACCTTTCTGCAAGGCATACCTGAAGAGCTGGAAGAGTCCGCCCGCATTGACGGGTACGGCGATTTTCAAATCTTCGTGCGGATCATACTTCCGCTTTCGGGACCGGTGCTGGCCACCATCTCCCTGTTCATCGGAGTGGCCCATTGGAATGATTGGTTCTCGGGGGCGTACTACGTATCCAACAAAGATTTGATACCTGTGCAGACCCTGTTGCAAGAAATGCTGACGGAAGCTGAAGCACTGTCCAATTCCATGCAGCGGGCCGCGCAGCAGGGAGGGCAGACGGTTGGCGGAACCAGCGGTGCTGGCGCAACTCCGGAATCGCTCCGGATGGCCTTGCTTGTCATTACGGTCTTCCCGATCTTGTGCATTTATCCGTTCCTGCAGCGATATTTCGTAAAGGGGGTTATGATCGGTTCGGTTAAAGGTTAGGTCATCCTGACCCGGAATTTGTCCAAAGCTTTACCAAGATCATTGATATCCATATTCCAGGAGGCGATTGGTTTGAAGAGGGTTTGGTCGAAAGGCGTATCCGCATTGCTCGTGTCCATCATGGTTGGAGGTTTGCTGATCAGCTGCACGAATTCATCAGGGAACGGAGATAACGGAGAAGGGGCAGAAGGAGAGAATTCATACAAACTCAAAATATTACACAATTGGAATGGCTCAAACGGTTCCGATGCCATGACACCGGTGGAGGAAGTCATCAAAGAGAAGACGGGCGTTACCCTGGAGTGGGAATATACCAAGGGCAGCGAGACGGAGAAGGTCAACCAGATCTTCGCCACGCAGGATCTGCCGGATATCTATACCGGACCTGCCTGGGGCGGGGAACTGGATGGCATCATTAAGGCTGCCAACGAGGGACAATTGGTGGACATATCGGACAAGCTGAAGGATTATCCGAACCTGTCCAAATCCATTGCGGAAGAAAATGTGCCGCCGGCATTATATGAGAAAGCGATTGATGCTTACGACGGCAAAAAATATTTGCTGCTGCAAAATCAGCCGGCCACGAACGAAGACGGTATGGATTGGCTCTATGGCTTCTATGTGCGCAAAGACATTGCCGAGAAAGTCGGCGTCGATCCGCAATCCGTTGTCACGAAGGACGATTTCTATAACTTCCTCAAAAAAATCAAAGATGCCAATCTGCAAGAGAACGGCCAGCCGGTCTTTCCGCTGGGCGGTTTCAGTAACGGCTGGGCCGTTGGCATCGGCAACACTATGTTCTACCCGGGTGCAAGTTATGTAGATAAAGGTGACGGCACGGTTGAACATAACTTCTTCACGAAGGGTTATGAAGAGTACACGCTGTTCTACCGGAAGCTGGTTGAAGAAGGGCTGCTGGATCCGGAAACCTTCACCCAGACGGACCCGATCGCCAAGGAAAAAATCAATCAGGGCCGCATCGCTATCCTTGCCGCGCATTATCCGGCCATTCTGGATGCTTCCAAGGAGTATGTCTCCTCGCATCCGGGCAGCGACTACATTCCTCTCGGCCCATTGGAGCGCGCTGACGTCGAGCCGGACAGGCCTGTTGATCTCGGAATTCAGGGCAACAACGTCACGGCGATCACGAAGAACTGTAAAGGCGCTTGCGTCGACGCAGCGCTGAAATTCCTGGATTTCATGGCCTCGGACGAAGGGTTCATGCTGGCAAGATACGGAGTGCAGGGCGTTCACTGGGACATGAAAGACGGCAAGCCGGTTGCCAATCAAGAATGGTTTGACAAATTCAGCACGGACACCAACATGAAGCTGCGCAAGAACGAAGGCATCAGCATTGGCCTGGAGTCGCTGACGGGTCTTGACCGGATCAATTCGGTTGCTGGCGGAGACATCTGGGCTGAACAGGAACGGCTGGACGCCATGGAGAACGCACGCAAAATCCTCCGACCGAACGGCATTCACGTGATTACCGCCTATAACCCGGGCGATGTCATCACGAAAGCGCCGGAATGGGAAATGCTGAAGCCATCGATGGATCGGATGGGCGATGCCTGGAAGGAAGCGGTTTTTGCCAAATCGGATGAAGCCGCCATGAGCATTATCAACGAACTGCGCGAACAGCTCCGCAAGACCGGATACGATAAGGCGATGCAGTTCACGAACGAAAATCTGAAGGGGAAAGACGTGGTAACCGTTCAGATGCCGAACTGATGACGTCCATCATCAAGGGAGCCCGGTAATACGAAAGGCTTCGCAGCACCTTGGCAATCAAGGGGGCGAAGCCTTTTGCGCTCTTCTCACTTTTGTTTCCAAATCGCAAGGATATGAAAGGCATTACCCAGAATAAAGAAGAATAAAGGAGTTGAAGTCAGATGACAACGAAATTCAGACCTCCATCCGTACCCCTGGTCACCGTGGATCCATATTTTAGCGTGTGGTCCGCTGCAGATCATCTCTACGATGATCATACCCGGCATTGGACGAACAAGATTCAGGGCATGACGGGACTAGCCAACATTGATGGCGCCCCGCGAAGATTCATGGGAAAAGTTATCACGCAGGATGCGTCAGAACGACTTGAGCCTGAAGCGCTTGAGCAAATCGATCTGACAGTTGAGCCACTAACCACCCGTTATACGTTTCAGGGGGAAGGCATTGAGCTTCAGGTTGAGTTCACCACGCCTTTGTTGCTGGATCATCTTGATCTGTTATCCCGGCCCGTCACGTATGTAACGGTACAGGTTCGTTCGATGGATGGGCGTGCCCATGATGTTAAGATCTATTTCGATGTCACAGGCGAGTGGTGCGTGCATACACCGGATCAGCAAGTGACCTGGGAGCATCGCCTAATCGATGGACGCTTGAATATGATGTCGATGGGCACTGTGGAACAGCCCATTCTACAGCTTGCCGGAGACGATACGAGGATCGATTGGGGGTACATGGTTTTGGCGGTCCCCCGTACGGAACGTGTCCAGACGGTGATTCATGCTGTGACAAGCCGTGAATCATATGTACGAACCGGTCAATTACCGTCGGAAGATGATCATCAGAAGCCGCGACCGGTATCCGATAACGTTCCCGTTATGGCCGCTGAAATCGAATTGGGTCCGGTCCGGGAAGAATGGGTATCCGAGTATCTGATGCTTGCTTATGACGATATTCATGCTATCGAGTATTTTAACCAGCCGCTGGATGCTTACTGGAAGCGAAACGGAACGACGTTCCATGACATGCTGTTACAATCTGCCGACCAATATGAAGACATCATGCAGCAATGTGAGAGCTTCAATCGTCAACTCATGGCCGAGAGTCTTGCCGCAGGCGGCGAAAAATACCGGGATATCTTGGCGTTGACCTATCGACAGGCAATTGCCGCGCATAAATTGGTTGCCGATGAAGCGGGACGCGTGTTGTTTTTTTCCAAGGAGAATTTCAGTAACGGATGCATCGCTACGGTCGATGTCAGTTACCCGTCGATTCCATTGTTCTTAAGATACAATCCTGAACTGGTCAAGGGCATGATGCGTCCGATTTATAAATATGCCACAAGCCCTGATTGGCCGTTCGATTTTGCGCCTCATGACGTGGGAACGTACCCCAAAGCCAACGGTCAGGTGTATGGCGAGAATAAACTGGAGTACCAGATGCCGATTGAGGAATGCGGGAATATGCTCTTGATGGCTGCCGCGGTATGCAAGTATGAAGGAGATACGGATTTTGCCCGGGAACACTGGGAACCTCTTACCGCATGGGCGGGGTATTTACTGCAGCATGGGCTCGATCCGGATAATCAGCTGTGCACGGATGATTTCGCCGGACATTTGGCGCATAATGCGAATTTGTCCATTAAAGCGATCTTGGGCATTGCCGCGTATTCGTACATGTGCGACCAACTGGGCTTGCAGGAAGGAGCCACTTATCTTGCAGCCGCTCGAAACATGGCGAATGAATGGATATCCATGGCCGATGCAGGAGACCATTATAAGCTTACGTTCGACAGTGCCAACGATTCTTGGAGCATGAAATATAATCTGGTATGGGATCGCCTGCTGGGATTAAACCTGTTTCCAAAAGAAGTTGCAGCCCAAGAGCTGGAATATTATAAACATAAACAGAATCGATACGGTCTTCCGCTGGATAGCCGCGATACGTATACAAAAGCGGATTGGCTGGTATGGTGTGCCTCTATGAGTGCTACGCAATCCCAATTCGAAGCCATGATTGCGCCCTTATGGGATTTCATGAATGAAACCTCTGCTCGCGTTCCGGTGACCGATTGGTATGACACGATGAGCGGCAAGCAAATGAATTTCCAGAACCGCTCCGTTGTCGGTGGGTTTTTCATCCAATTGCTGATGTCCCGGTCTGGATTAAATTCGTGAAAAGACAGGTGATGCAGTGTGAATAACGTTAATGTTCAGGACGAAGTAGCCCATAAGGATCTAAAGCAGGAGCTAACGCAGCTGAAGGTGCAATTCGAGAATCCGGATGCCACGTATCGCCCGCAGCCGTTCTGGTTCCTGAATCATGAGCTCACGAAGCCGGAGCTGGAAAGCCAGATACAATCGATGTATGAAGCGGGTGTCGGCGGTGTTGTTCTGCATGCTCGTCATGGGATGCAAACCTCGTACCTGTCACCGGCATTTATGGAAGCGTTGGAGTTCTGTACCCTGGAGTGCGAGAAGCGCAGCATGGTCGTCTGGCTGTACGATGAGGACAATTGGCCAAGCGGAACGCTGGGCGGCAAGCTGACCCGTCGGCATCCGGAATATCGCATGCGATACTTAAGGGTCGAAGAGAAAAGATATACGCACGACGGACAGCAGCAAGGCTTGAAGCTGGACTTTGCACGCTATGATCATAATGAGCTTATAGCCATTCTGGCTTATCGCGCTGTGGAGCAGGACGGGGAATGGCTGCTCTGTGATGATCCCGAGGATCTCACGCATGCATGGGGAGGAGATTGGACGCCGACAACGGAGGATTCTTATATCGTGCTGGCCTGCTGGTCCTGTGAGATCGCGGAAGGCATCACGTTTGCCCAAGGGTACTACTTGGATACGTTGAATCCGGAAGCCGTCCAGGCTTTTATCCGAATGTCCTATGATCCGTTTCAGTCCTTACAGAAATACTTTGGCGCAACGATTCAAGGTGTTTTCACCGACGAACCCGGACTCATGATTCACGATGGTTTCTTCGGCGTGGAAGCGATCCGTACGACCGTTCACGATGTGACCGCTACCCTGCCCGGCATGGTGTTTGCTTGGACACAGGGCATGGCACAGCGGTATCGCCAAGAGAATGGGTATGATCTCATCCCGCGGTTAGGCGCATTGTTATACAACATGGCTGATGGCAGCCGATCAACGAAACAGCAATATTATGATACGATAACGCGCTGGTATGTTGAGGGTTATCATCAGGCGATTCGTACATGGTGTGAAGAGCATGGACTCCTGTACATCGGACATACGCTTGAAGAGCCGGTTTGGGGACAGGCCAGATCGCAAGGCAATCAGACCCGGGTACTGCAGCAGTTTCACTACGCAGGCGTGGATTATCTAACGCCCGGAATCGGTACGAAGGAGAATCCCCATCGGATTGTGTCCGTGAAGACGGCAGCTTCTGTCGCGCTGCTGAACAGCAAGGAACGGGTAATCTGCGAATCGTTTGGGGCAAGTGGTCACGGCTATTCCATGCGTCAACGGCGACTGGATGCGAATTTCATGGCATTCCTGGGCGTTAATCTGTTTATCCCGCATGCGTTCTATTATTCGTTTGCCGGGTATCGGAAGACCGATTTTCCGCCGACGGAATTCAAACACGCGCCGCATTGGCCGCATTATCGTGCTTTTGCCGATTATATCGGGCGACTGAGTCTGCTCGGCGCGTGCGGTAAACGTACACCGGAGGTTCTTCTGCTGTCACCTATTCAGACGGTATACGAAAATATGTTCGTATCCGGTCAATCGAATAGACATCCCTCTTCCGATGCTATGTTCTCGCTCCTGTCGGATCGTTTGCTTCGCAGATCCATTGATTACGACTATGTAGATGAATGTCAGCTTCGCGAAGCCACCCTTATGGATGGGGAAGGGGTTCGATTTAGCGAGGGTGGGAACGTATATTCGGTTTTGACTATGCCGGAGATTGAGGTCATGTCGAAGGACATTGCCGCACAGCTCGTTTCTTATGTGAAGCAAGGCGGTACTCTCGTGGCTGTAGGAGCGATCCCGCGGCATAGCGAGTCCTTGCATCATGATCCAGAACTGGCGAAGCATGTGCATGAGCTATTTGGTTCGACTCCGCAGCATGATGCGTTACGATCCATTGGCAAGGGTTATAGTCTGTTTTATTCCCTGGAGGATCGCGATTCATTGGATTCGTTGTGTGAACGTTTAGGCGGGTTATTAAGGAAATCTCCTGTTTTACGATGGAAGTTGATCGAAGGTCAACATGAGGATTTGATCAGTGTAGAACGTGTGTTCGATAATCAAGTATTTGTGTGGCTGATGAACTGGTCGGAGAAGCCTGTTTCCTTGAAGCTTGATGCAAGAGAGGCGAAGCACCGTATTGAAGAATGGGACTTGGAAAGCGGGAATATACGCCGGTTAACCAGCGATTCCGTTCTTACCTATGCTCCCGGAGAGCTGCGAGTTCTCTCGCTTGTACCGGAGGAAAGCCCAATCGGCGAAAAAGAACAGATGTTCGATTCGGATCGAAAATCCAAGGATGTAATCGTTCTTGAAGATATGTGGCGTTTTCAGACCCTTGAACCCAACGTTTTATTACTGGACCAATGGCAGGTCACGCTGAATGACCGAAAGTCCAGAATGAACGCAACGATGCCTGGGCAAGTGAACACGTATCGTACAACGTTTACCATGACGCAGAAATTGATCGAACGATTGCAATCACCGAGCGATAGGGGGCTTCCCGATCAATCCAATATCAACCCATCACCGAAGATCGAGTTAATTCTGGACGATGTGGAGCAGAAAATACCATCCCATATCGGCTTTCTGCAGCGTAGGCGCAATCTTGAAATCTTCGTGAATGGCGTAAGGCAGAATGCGCTGCAGCCCTCAAATTGGCAGGATCAACACTATGCCAGCGTGGATGTCACCCCTCATTTGTTAGCAGGCGAGAACCAACTTGAGATTCTGACGGTTTCATTGCTGGAGCCGATGCCGGCGATTTCATTCCCTGCATTTTTGATCGGAACCTTTGTTATAGAGGATCAGATGAGGCTAAATGCGGGTTACGAACATGTGTTTGGTTGTTGGTCATCTGCCGGCTATCCTTATTATGCGGGAGCGGGAGAGTACTCACAGCAAGTGGATCTAACTCAACTTAACTTGGCTCCAGATGAGGAATTATGGCTGGAAGCAGAAGATATCAGAGAGACGGCTTGTTTATACGTGAATGATATGGAGGCAGGGATCCGGTTGTGGCCGCCTTATCACTGGAACATCACGTCATATGTTGAACAAGGGAACAATCACTTTACCATCCGTGCAGCCAATACGCTGGAGAATTTGTATGGAAAGTCTGCTTTGCCTTCAGGGATGAACGGACAGGTCAAGTTGGTTCGTCGAACCTTATCCAAAGATATATAATCTTATAAGATATTTCTGAAAATGACTACAGCGAGTTCAGGTTGTAGTCATTTCATTAATTTAGTTTACATAATATATGATATGTAACCTATTAACCGAAAAACTTGCGTATTTCGAGTTTCAAAGCCGGTTGCTTTTTCTATCGGACATAGGTAGGGGAGCTCCATTCTTACAAATTCAACGATTTACGATGACATTCTCTTAATCATGAGGGCTTACACTTGAGAAGTTTGATGAATGATAACAACTCGGAGGTGCCATGAAATGCAGCTAAAGAAGAAAACCATCATGGTTTTGGCGCTCAGCTTGTCCATTCTTTCGCAAGGCATGATTGTTCATGCCAAGGAAGACGGGGCGAGGTTTAAGCCGGAAGGAAACGGCAAATGGATGACGGGTGAGTATCACGCGCATACGTATCAATCCGATGATGCCAGTCAATCGCTGCAGGAATTGCTGGACAACGGATTCGAAAAGTATCACTTGGATTGGATCGCGGTCTCCGACCATCTTAGAGTTTCTAAACGGGACGACGAGGGAAATCCTCTGGCCGGCGGAGCTATTCCGTTCTCTAAGGGAATGGCTCAGTACCAAATCCCCAAGATCCAGCAGCTTCAGAAAGCAGGGAAATACAAGAACAAAATGATCTTTTCTGGTGTTGAGTGGGACATGCCTACATATGAACATGTGGGAGTCGGCATTATAGCAGGCAATTTCGGTTCAGAATCGAGCCTGAAGGCAGTTCGTCAGTTCGAGTATCTGTTCACCGATCGCGAGGAAGCGATGTTCGATCCCAAAGATGTTGCCGAATGGAACAAACATGACAGCCGGGCCTATACTACACCCGAAGATGCCCGAACAGCGCTGGCTTGGCTCCAGAAAAACTACGGGAACAGCAGTTATGCATTGCTCAACCATCCTTCTAGAAAAACCGTGTACACCATCGCGGATATACGGGATTTCAACAATATTGCGCCGGATGTCGTATTTGGAATGGAAGGCATGCCCGGGAATCAGATGGAACCGGATCGTGGCGGACTAAATTTAGCCACACCGGAAAACAGAACCTACGGCGGTGCTGATTTCATGATTGCCAAGGTTGGCGGCGTCTGGGATGCGCTGCTTGGCGAAGGGCGCGAATTTTGGAACTTTGCGAACTCGGATTCTCATTTTGAGATCAGTGAAAACCGTTTATACTCCAGTGGATATTGGCCGGGACAATATGCGAAGAACTACACTTGGGTGAACGGAAAAAATATGCAAAGCGTATTGGACGGTATGCGTTCGGGTAAATCATTCTCCGTTTACGGCGATTTAATTAACGCGCTGGATTTTCGCGTTCGTCATGGGAACAAGCAGGCCGAGATGGGAAGTAACCTGCAAGTGAAAAAAGGGAACCCCATCGAAATAACGATCCGATTCAAAAGCCCGGACCAAAACAACAACGGTGATTCTGTATCCGTAGATCATGTCGATTTGATCTCAGGCGACGTAACCGGTAAAGCGAAACCAGGTACGGCCGCTTACAGCAAAAGCACCAACGATTCGACCAAAGTGGTTAAACGGTTTACGAGCAAGGATTGGAAAACCGATCGGGATGGATATAATGTGATTACGTATCGGACAACAGCAACGAAGGATCAATATTTCCGATTAAGAGGGACTAACCTTAGCGTGAATGTTACTGGAGAAACCAGCAATGGCGATCCACTGATGGATCTAAAAACGGACATCGAAGACAACGAGCAGCGGTTTGCGGAAATTAATAAACGGAACTACAGCGACCTGTGGTTTTACTCCAATCCGATCTTTGTTAGCGTTGACGACAAGCCGGTTAAAGCCCCTAACAAACAGGGGAAGCATCCGTAAGTCGCGGCTCGCGCACGATTCAGAAGACTGCCGATGGTTCGGCGGTCTTTTTGTTTTATTCACACGCAGTATAATGAAGGATGATCGTAATCTAGCTGATAAACATTGGATTGTAATTTTGTTGACATATCCCATCATTTTATTGTGCAAATTGAACGAAGCGTATAGGCTATTAAGGAGAGGAGAGATGATATGTTTACGATCGGTGAAATATCCAAGCTTTTTCAGATCGATATTCGCACCCTCCGGTATTACGACGATATTGATTTATTTAAACCGGCATCCGTGGATCATCTGACCAGTTACCGTTATTATGCGGTCGATCAATTCGAGCAGCTGAACACCATTCTGTATCTCAAAGCGCTTGGCATTCCTTTAAAAGACATTAAGCTTTTTCTGGATGATCGGGAGATTGAACATATATTAACCCTGCTCAAGGAGCAGCAGCGCAGAACTGAGGAGAAAATTGAGGAATATCAAAGAATCCAGGCGAAGATTAAAAGCCGAATCGATCAGATTGAAGATGCCTCGAATAAGGAAGAACTCTACAAAATTCGGGAAGTAGAGCTTCCCGAGAGAGTGATGGTGTTGCTGAAACAGAACATACATAAAAGCGACAATCTGGATATGCCGATCCGATTATTGGAGAACAGCACGAAGATGAAGTCCACCATTTTCCTTGGCAAAGTAGGATTATCGATCTCGATCGATCGTTTAATGCAAAGCAAATTTGATGGATACGATTCTATTTTTGTGATTGTCGAGCAGGAAAGTGCGCGCAGCAGCTCCGAAGTCGAAGAGAAGAGATGGCCGGAAGGCACCTACATCACGATTCGGTTTGGAGGGACACACGAAGATGCAGCGCCTTATTACAGAAAGCTCCTGGATTATATCGAGGAAAAAGGATACAGCCTGATTGAGGATGCGCTTGAGATCACGTACATTGATTATGGGCTTACCGGTGATCCTTCACAATTCGTAACCGAAATTCAAATGCTCGCTAAATAAACGATTGACCCTCCAGCTGCTGGAGGGTTTATTCTTTGTATCAAAACATATTAGTAGGAGAGAACGACTGTGATAGGAACCATTGTAAACGTAACAACCATTGTTGTAGGCAGCACGATTGGAAATGTATTTAAAAAGGGAATGAGCGAAACCTATCAGGACATCCTGATGCAGGCGATGGGTTTGGCCGTTATGGCACTCGGTGTGCATTCGATCGTGAAGTATATGCCCGATAGTCATTATCCCGTCTTATTCATCGTAAGTCTCGCCATAGGTGGTCTGATCGGGGAGAAGCTGAATCTGGAGCAGGGATTTAAAAAAGCGGTGTCGAGGTTTACCAAGGGAAATTTGGCTGAAGGATTATCAACGGCCATTCTGTTGTTCTGTATAGGAACACTGTCTATTATCGGACCGATCGAGAGCGCTTTGAACAATAATCATACCTATCTGTTCACCAATGCCATCCTGGATGGCGTGACGTCAATTGTACTGGCTTCAACCTTTGGCATTGGCATCGTTTTATCTGCCGTGGCCACATTTTGTTGGCAAGGGTTATTGTACGTTATAGCCGGCGCAGCCTCTGGATTGATCACGACGGAGCTGTTAACCGAAATATCCATTATTGGCGCCATTTTAATATTTGCTTCAGGCTTAAACATTTTGGGCATACGGAACTTCAAAACCATGAATCTCACGCCGGCGCTGTTGATCCCCGTCGTATTCCTTACGGTTAAAAATCTGCTCGGTTTTTAACCTAAAACCCGGATTCATACCAGCATATCGAGATTACAAGGATAGCCCGCCTCGGATGGCGGGTTTTTTGCTGTATTCCGTACCACATACGCTGTATGAGCCATTGTTTACCTGGGTGCATAAGTTTTGTGACAATTTCAATAATATAGGAGAACCGACAGCATCTAAGAATTGGACTCGTGGAAAGAGAGAAGGAGGCGTCATCGTTATGAATATAGCTGAACATAAACTGCTGGTCGCAGCTCTGGGCGGCGTTAATGAAATTGGAAAAAACATGTACTTCATTCAGTACGATCAAGATATCGTGGTCATTGATTGCGGCTCCAAATTTCCTGACGAAAACCTGCCCGGCATCGATTTGATTGTGCCTGACTTTACCTATTTGCTGGACCATGCGGATAAAGTCAGAGCTCTTATCGTCACCCATGGACATGAGGACCATATCGGAGGGATACCCTATTTACTGAAGCAGCTCCCGATCCCTGTGTATGGGACGAAGCTCACGATGGAGCTCATTAAAATCAAGCTAAAAGAGCATCGCATTCTGCGTGAATCCGAGCTTCACACAATCGATGTAAATTCCACCGTTCAAGCGGGTGCCATCCAAGCCTCTTTCTTTTCGACCAGCCACAGCATCCCGGACTGTGTGGGCATCGTTTTTCAGACCCCGGAAGGCAATGTTGTCCACACGGGGGACTTTAAATTTGACATGTCTCCTGTGAAGGGGCCTTATCCGGATCTGCATCGAATGGCTGATATCGGCAAGCAGGGGGTTAAGGTGTTATTGTCCGAAAGCACAAACGCCGAGAGACCGGGATTTACACCTTCGGAACGTCTGGTTGGCGGACACATCCTGGAAGCATTTGCGCAGGCCAAACAGCAGGTATTCATCTCTACGTTTGCTTCCAACGTGAACCGTGTTCAGCAGATCATCGATGCCGCCGCTGAAACAGGACGAAAACTAATTCTGCTCGGCCGCAGCATGGTCAATGTCGTTACCGTTTCCAAGGAACATGGCTATTTAAACATCCCCGATGACTTACTGATTGATGCAGGCGACAGCGAGCGCTATCCACCAGACAAAATCGCTGTGCTATGCACGGGGAGTCAAGGCGAGCCCATGGCAGCATTATCGCGATTAGCCAACTCCAAGCATCCCCATATTGAGATTTTACCTGGCGATACCGTCATCATTGCTGCAGGAGCCATACCGGGAAATGAAAGGAACCTTGCTCATGTGATCGATAATTTGTATGTGCTGGGTGCCCAGGTCATCTATGGGTCCGGCTCAGCTTCAGGGATGCACGTATCCGGTCATGGCAGCCAAGAAGAATTGAAATTAATGCTCACCTTGATGAAACCGGACTATTTGATTCCTGTTCATGGTGAATTCCGAATGCTGTATCAGCACCGACAGCTGGCGGACTCCGTGGGGATCCCTAATGAAAATGTGTTCATCATCCAGAATGGCGACACGATACAAATCCAGCAGGGCATGGCATCCTTAGGTCCCAAAATCCCTTCAGGCAACAGCCTCGTGGACGGATTGATGATCGGAAACGTAGGCAATATCGTTTTGCGGGACCGCAGGCAGCTGTCCTCCGACGGGATGCTCATTATCGTAACCACGCTCAGCAAAACGGAAAAGCAGATGGTGGCCAAGCCCGAGCTCATATCCAGAGGTTTCATCTTCGTGAAAGACTCGGAGGAATTCATGGGTCAAATCCACGATATCGTCACGTCTTCAATGAAGGATTTAACGGAAACCGGGTCTACCCAATGGAATCTGATCAAGCAGACCTTGAAAGATCATGTCGGCAAATTCATATACAGCGAGACCAAGAGAAGGCCGATGATTCTGCCCATCATTATCGAAGTATAAGCCCCTTTGCATATATAAAGCACAGCCTTAAATAGGCTGTGCTTTTATTTGTGCGTCGATATAGGGTAGGCATACACCCGGATGCGGGCAGCTGCATACACTGCCGATAAAAGGAATCACTGAAGGTGTTGTTCTTCCATTCATGTCTGTGAAAAAAAGAATAACACATAATCCGGATTCGTCCACATAACCATTTACAGAATGGACATGAACGTCTTGTCCGATTACCGGAAGGGATCCGGCTATTAATGAAAGGAGGAGGATCGGTTTGTCATCCACCCCAGAAGGGAAATGGACTGCGGGACATGGAAAATGGTCTAAACGAAAGTTCAGATTTACGCGTAATGACTGGATGGGTTATCTATTCAGCGCCCCTCTGATCATCGGAGTCATCGTATTTGCCATTTATCCCATGTTCGCCGCACTGTTTATGAGTTTTCATCAGACATCCGGGCTAAATTTATCCGGCACCTGGGTGGGCCTGAGCAACTACCGTTACGCATTAGAAGATTCCTTATTTTGGCAAGCGCTTTCAAATACGTTTGTCATGGGGATTTGGTCTGTGCTGCTTGGAATCGCACTATCGTTTGTTTTGGCGAGCCTGATTAATAATCTGAAATGGCATCTGGGACGCAATTTTTTCAAAGCGGTATATTTTCTGCCCAATGTTGTATCCGGCGTTGCTACAAGCCTGTTGTTCTCCTTCTTGTTTTTTCCTTCCAAGGAAGGGCTGATCAACTTTGTGATTGGTTTGTTTGGCATCGATCCTGTCGGCTGGTTCACGAACCCGGAAGTGGCGCGTTACAGTATCGTGCTTATGAGCTTGTGGGGCGCCCTTGGGTATAACACCATTATTTTTCTGGCCGGTTTGCAAAGCGTCCCGCGGGATCTCTATGAGGCAGCCGAAGTGGATGGGGCCGGCACCTATCGGAAATGGTGGTATATTACGATTCCATACTTGCGTCCGATCTTCGTGTTCATGCTTATCATGGGAACCATCGGCGGAATGAAGCGCTTTACGGATGTATGGTTAATCGGTGGAACCGCAGGTAATCCTGGTGGAAGCTTGATGACCGTGGTGCTGTATATTTACCGAAACGCGTTCCTCTCATCGCAGATGGGGCTGGCCACGGCCGTATCTTATCTGTTATTCGTCATCATACTCATCCTAACCGTGTTCCTCATGCTGCTCAACCGCCGCAAAGACAGTTTGGACTAATGCCATTATCCATTTTTCGGGTCCGTAGGGGAGCCTTATTCCAGAAGACAGGAGGGTAACTATGAGCAGTTCAGCCTTGCCCAAGGAGCCTGTGCGCCGTAAACGAATCACACTTCAACAGCTGATACTAACGCTGGTTCTGTTGGTAGGTTCATTCATCATGATTGTGCCATTTTTATGGATGCTGGTCACGAGCTTCGATTGGGCTGCACGATTAAATATTTCATTCCCGCCGAAAATATGGCCGGAGGAGCCTTCGATCCGAACATATGAAGCCGCATTCACCAACATTAATATGTTTCGATATATCGGCAACTCCACGCTTGTAAGCGCAGGGGTCATTATCATCAGCTCGTTGTCAGCACTCTTATCGGGTTATGCCTTATCCAAGCTCCGCTTCAAAGGAGCAAACTTTGTCCTGCTGCTAGCGCTAAGCACGATGATGATTCCATTCGAAATGACGATGATTCCGCAGTATTTGCTGTTCAGTAAACTCGGACTGGTCGACAACTATCTGGCTTTTTATTTGCCGGCGATGAACTATGCGTTCGGTACATTTTTAGCCAAAGCCTTCTTTGATCAATTACCCAGCAGTTTAAGGGAAGCTGCGGTCCTGGATGGCGCCAAGGAAATCACCGTATTCAGCCGGGTTTATTTGCCGCTGTGTACGCCAATTATCGCCACCATGGTCATTCTGCTGTTCTTAGGCGTATGGAACGATATGCTGTGGCCGCTTCTGATCTTGAAATCGGCTGCCAAGTACACAATCCAGATTGGATTGGCCATGTTTACGTATAACAACGGAATTAACCAGCAGCCATCCATCATTATGGCAGCAACAACTACGAGCCTCATTCCGGTTATCGTCGTGTATATGTTCCTGCAGCGTTATATTATCGAAAGCATTGCGCTGTCCGGTATCAAGCAGTAATTCAGATTTGAAGCTAAATTTATGCGGGGGTGTTGATGTGATGAAAAAAGCGGTGCTGCTTATTCTGTCATTCGTGCTGGTGTTTACATTGGCCGCTTGTTCAGGCAGTTCGGGAAAAGATGTGACAGGCGGCGTTACGATTGAAAAGGTATCGGATATGGAAGGAACGGTCCGCGTTGCACTGGCAGGCTGGCAGCTGGATAATGGAATTGATGCGCTGACAGGCAACCCGACCGTCGGACTCAACGAATATTTGGATAAAACGTTCAAAAAAATGTATCCCAACATCAAACTGGAGGTTTATCAAATCCCTTGGGAGAACGTAAAAGCCAAACAAACGGCCATGCTGCTCTCCGGCGATGCGGATGTCTTGTATACCGGTGGAGCCTTCGCATCACAATGGTACCAGGAAGGGCTGCTGCGTGACCTGGACGACTTGATCGAAAAGGATACCTCGTTTGACCCGAGCATTTATCTGGAAGGCATTATGAACAACTCCTACAGCACCAAGTCGCCCGACGGAAGCAAGCAGTTTGGCATTCCTGCCGTTCTTGGCCGCCGGATGACGATTTATGATAAGAAGCTCTTCGAAGACTGGGGCGTGGAAACACTCTCGGCACAGCCGGGACCGGATGAAATTCTGGAGAAAGCCAAACAAATGACCGGCAAAAACCCGAAAACCGGTGAAGACAATTTCGGACTGTATTGGAGCGGCAACTCGTTAAACGGATCCACCTTTGTGGCGTTAACCCTTGCTTATGGCGCCAAAGGAGCGGAAGGATCGCTGAAAGATATCAAGAACATCAAATGGCACCTGAATTCTCCGGAAATGGTCAAAGTGCTGGAATGGCTGAAAGAAGCCGCACAACTGCCGCCGGCAGGTTTCGTAAATGCCCAAGGAGCTGAGAATTTCGGTCTGGAGAAGAACAATATCGCCATCGCCCTTGATTCCACCGGCGGCTCAACGATGAGTGAATACCGGTCGAAGCAGAACAAAGAACTGCTGGACCGTTTTGAACCTGTGCTGAACATGGGACCTAAAGGCGAAGGCTGGGTAGCGGTTGACCCGTTCATCATGGCAAAGAATGCTAAAGATGTGGATGCATCATGGGAAGTATTAAAGTTCTTAACCAGTTACATGACGCAAAAATATATGTATGAGAACTTCTCCAGTACCCCGACACTTAAAAACGCTGATTTCGTAACGCCGGAAGACAAGTTTGTGAAAAAAGCACTCGAAATCGCAGATGTTGGCCACTCGGAGCTTATGGATGAAGCCAATCCGTTCTATATGAGCGATATCGCTCCAGCCATAAACGGATTTATAAGCCAGGCTGCATCCGGAAATGCACCGGATATTCAGAAGTTTCTCGATGATCTGCAGGCTCGTGCTGAGAAATGGTCGGCAAATCTGAAGTAAAATCAGGAGGGGACTGCACAGGGTGCGCATTGGCGTGGTTGGAACGTTTAGTAACACGGTGTCACGAGTTTGCCCGTATGAACAGACTGTAGAAATCTAAGGAAGTTCCTATCCCTGCAGAGGCAGGCCTAATCATGATGATTATATGAGTCAAACAACACAATATATTCCAGTATTATGTAAAACGTGCATTATCCCGATAATGTCCGAAAAAAACCGACCGATTTGGCCGGTTTTTTTGTGATTATGCTGACCAATTCCAGATTAGGCCAGGATTTCAGTACATAAAGTGGATAATGAGACCACTAATAAATTACCATTAAATGGTAAATAATAAAAATGTAGAAGGGAGGCAATGCGAAAAATAATACCGATGATCACACAACCAACAGGAAGCGCTATGAATTGATTATGATGCTCGGGATTATGGATTCAAGTTTATATGTAAAAAATATAAATTAAAAAGAAAATCCAGGAACGATCAATTCATTACACAAATCCAGAAACCGTGATAATGATTAATTAATTGAAATATGAATAAATCTGGATGATCAATTGAAGTTATGATTAACTACGAAGTGAAAATGTTTAAACCGACCGACGCGACGATCATCGATGATTGATATTGGTTTAAGCCAGAATTCAAAAGAAATTTAAATGAGACTTAACGAATGAACTAAATTTAAATTCGAAGATAAGAAATTAATAACAAAGCGAATGACGTGATTAAAAACGAAAGAGAACGATGAATATTGAGTAAAGGTTAATAATGAAGAAATATAGCAGTAAATCAGAAAAATCAGTTCATAAAACCTTCTAAGGCGTTTTTCCTTAGATCTGTTTCACAAAACTCGTATTTTGTACATATGTAGAAAGAACTTGATTCTTCAGTGAAAGAGTTTAAAACTGGATCCGTGGCTGGCCCACTCTCCTGCCACATAAAGCCCTGTAATTTCAGGTACGGCCGGACTCGGAAACCGATCTTCTCTGCCGATGTGCATATAATCATGGGCTACGACCATGTTGGGAAGGTACTGTCTTGCGACGAGTTCCTTCCTCCTGCCCGGTTGGATCAAGTCCATCATCTGCTCGAGGAATCGCTCATCGGCTTTTGCATCCGTTCCGCCAGTGCCATTGTGTTTAATAATGCTCACTACCGATGTGCCGTCTCTACTCAGTCGAGTAAATTTCGATTGATTCCCGAAGTATATCGGTTGATCGACACCCAATACCGCGAATCGATTCGGTACTGGCAGCCGCATCAGGCACAGATCCAAACATGCCACCGCAACCTTACGAGCCTGTTCATTCCAACGTAAAACAGACTTGCATACCGCATTTCCCAACAGCCGGCAGGTTACTTCCGGCGGGGTGGCGGAAATCACATGCGTGATGTTCATCTCCTTGCCGTCGGCAAACTTTATTTTTCGAACAGTCCCATCATGCCCGATTTCCATTACATTTGTTCCTGTCACCATGGTTACGCCTGCCCGATCTGCTTTTGCATAAAGCTGATCAACGATGGTTTGCCAACCTCCCTGCACATAGACAATGCTATTGTGCGTGCTACGTGACCCAGAACGGGACCAGCCATTTGGTGATCCTGGGCTAGCGTGAACGACCCTACCCTAAGCATGGCATAAACGATATGACGAACCATCGGATCGTGAAGTTCTTGTTCGATCCAACTCCGCACACTGATAGTCGGCACGGAATCGGCATCGATTCTTACAAACTTCGCAAAAAACTTTAACGACTCCATCTTACCTGACCAACTCAGGTTTTGAGAGAATATAAATTTGAACATAGGGGTTACCTTATTGTTCCAAAGAACTGATATATTTGCTGAAGGAGATCCTCCTTCAATTATTACACCTAAATCTTGAAAGACTTCTTCCGCAGACCCTCCCTTGACTATGGCATGACCACCTAGATTGAAGTTAGCCCCTTTCTTCTTGACAGATATTGCCCGACCGCCAAGTTGGCTGGACTTCTCGAAAAGGACAACAGACTTGCCAGCCTGAGCCAATTCAATCGCGGCCACCGTTCCTGAAATGCCTCCGCCAATGATCGCCACATCAAAAGGTTTCATCCTCCACACCCTCCTTCGCTGTTAGTCTTCATAAACTAAGATGGAGAATGCTGTGGATTTGTGACATTCTTACTAAGAACACGATATATCCATTCATTATCGGCAACTTAGCATGTTTTTGAAGGACAAGGTTTAATCTAAGGCAATGTACATATGCCAGGGGAGTGGACGATGCTAGAACTTGAGACGCAACCTTAAAGCTTCCGTTCTCACACCTTCGTGAGCAGAGCAAGCCGGTGCTCGCCTTGGCATTTGGCGGGACGTTGCTGTCTTTCCTTCTCATCGCTTTGGCGATGTACGGATTGATGGGATTACCGTTAGCTGTTGCTTTTACTTTTGCCGCACTTATGAGCGCAACAGATCTGATCAGTGTCATATCCATCTTCAAGTCCCTTGGTGTTCCCAAGAAAATTGTGACCATTATTGAAGGTGAATCTCTTTTTAATGACGGCATTGCCGTTGTCTTGTTTCAGATCTCTTCCATATACTTACTTACCTATTTGGAAATGGGGTGGGTAGGAATCGGCAGTGGTGTATTGCTCTTCCTGAAGTTTAGTTTGGGGGGAATTGCAGTTGGGGCTGTTTTGGGATTCCTCTTCTCACAGCTTATTCGCTTTTATGATGACTATCCACTCGAAATCGCTTTCTCAATGCTGCTGTTTTTCGGAAGTTATTTTATCGCCGAGCATTTTCACGTGTCCGGTGTTATTGCAGTAGTCGTAGGTGGCTTAATCTTCGGCAGCTACGGGGCTCGTATCGGCATGTCGGAAACCACGAAGATGAACATCAATTCATTCTGGGACGTCATCACCCTAGTAGCAAACTCGTTGATTTTCCTAATGATCGGACTTGAAATCAAGCACATCGACTTCACGGACAAATGGGCACTTATTGGTGCTTCGATTCTTATTGTTCTGATCGGAAGAACATTAGCCGTTTATGTCAGCATGAAATCCCTGAAATCCTTCCCCGCTTCCTGGAAAGTGATTTTGAATTGGGGAGGATTAAAGGGTAGTTTATCCATCGCGCTTGCCTTAAGCTTGCCCACGACCTTCGAAGGCCGTGACGATATTCTTGTGCTAACCTTCAGCGTCGTCCTCTTCTCTCTGCTCGTACAAGGACTCACAATCAAACCACTGGTTAAGAAATTAGGGCTCGGCAAATCAATGAAGGTAAGTGAATAGCAGTAGAAACTGTAGAAAGAAGCCGCGGTCATATTTTAAGTACCCAAAAACACAGCGTAAAAATATGGGGAATTTGCCGATGACCCGGCTAAACTTCCTCATACTCCTTACGCCGTCACACTTTAGGTACATTGCTACTACCTAAAACTTTATTTCTAAGTACTACGTCAGCTGCTTTATCCTATGAGCACCTTCTCTTCGGGCAAACGGTATTTTTGCTTGAACATTCGCTGCGACAACGCGAATGCAAGTGTTAAGGGTCCAAGTCTGCCAATATACATGGTCAAAATAATGATCCCTTTTCCTAAGGGTGAGAGTTCTGGTGTTAATCCCATCGATAAACCAACTGTTCCGAAAGCCGAAGTCACTTCAAAGAGAACCTCCATAAAATCCTTCTGCAAACTATGCTCACTAATGGTTAGGACAAAAGTAGCCAAAATAACCACCCCGACTGAAATCACCATGACGGCTAACGATCGAAGGATGATGGATTGAGGGATTCGCCTGTTGAGTATTTCAACATCTTGTTTGCCCCTTATAATACTTATCAAAGTGAACAAAAGAACTGCAAATGTGTTTGTCTTTATCCCCCCTCCTGTTGAACCAGAGGAAGCGCCGATAAACATTAAAAAGATCATAAAAAACTGGGAAGCCGTCATCATTTCAGCGATATTAATTGTATTAAACCCAGCGGTACGAGTTACTACGCCTTGAAAATAGCCCGCCCAAATCCGTTCTGCCCACGTTAAGGAGCCAAACGTATGGGTGTTGAACAATTCGATGATGAATATAACCAAAAAACCCGTGAGACAAAGGAAGCCGGAAGTTGATAACACAATCTTGGAATGCAGGGATAGCTTTGTCCACCGCCTATGCTTCCACACATCTAAAACTACAGTAAATCCGAGGCCGCCTATAATAAAAAGCAGAGTAATGACGATATTGACTAATGGATCACCAACGTATCGGCTCAAACTATCGGACCAAAGACTAAATCCAGCGTTATTAAAAGATGAAATGGAATGAAACACACCGTAATATACCGCTTGCCCCATACCCAGTTCCTCTTTCCAGCGAGTGATTAACAAGGCTGCTCCCATGAGTTCAATTATAAACGCAATGAGAAAAATACCCAGTGACAACTTCACAACACCTTGTGTTGATAAAGAGTTTGTAGATTCTTTTATGAGAAGGCGGTTTTTCAATCCGATTTTCTTACCCAGGACTACGGCTATCAACACACTAAATGTCATGAATCCAAGGCCGCCAACTTGAATCAAGCACATGATGACGATTTGGCCAAAGAGGGAGAAATCGGTTCCGGTATCCAGCACAACCAATCCTGTAACACATACTGCAGATGTCGAAGTGAATAATGCGTTTAACCAACCGACACCGGTGCCTGTTGATGATGATATGGGTAGTGCCAACAAGATAGCCCCTAATACAATCGGGAGAGCAAAGCCTAAAAGTATGAGACGCGAAGATGTTAAATGAAATTGCTTTATTGATATTTGGGGCTGTGATTTGCTACGAAACATCAGATATCCTCCTTCTTGTCCTAATTTTCAGTAAACGAAACCGTTCAGCCTACTACTGCGTAGTATTAACCTTATCAAAGCATTGATGCTACTGCAAAACAAATTTTCGCAATGCTATTATGCTGTATTTCGGTTTACATTTAGAACAAACTAGCATAATATGAATTACGATAATTTCATAATTAATAATCGCTTAATCCCCTCTTGGGGAGCGGGGGAACCATCGAGGTCGTACTAACGGCTTCAGGGGTGAATTCTTTCTAAACAGAAAGGACGGGGACTCTCAGACCCGAATCCGGCAGCTAACCTCGTCAGCGTCCTTGGGAGAGAACCCTCTTACCATTTTGACTTGTTACATATTAAACAGTCCAAAGCCTGGAAGCAGACACTCTGCTCCCAGGCTTTTTTCCTGAATGGTTTGCAGAGTATCTACATTTAGAAAAAGAAAAGGAGCAGAATTATTCATGGCAAATAACGAAAAAATCATGGTTTGTGTTTATTATGGTCCCCATGGGGAACGTCTCATTCGCCGAGGGGGGGAACTGGCTAAACTTCTGCAATGCCCCCTGTACGTATTGAGCGTCATTCCTGTAAGAGATGATGTGCTTGATCAAGAACAGGAAAAATTTATGGCCGCATGGCAAACGACATGCGACGAATATGGCGCTACATTTATCGCAAAAACGAACGTAGATCGTAAAGCTGCAGATATTATTGCGGAGACAGCCAGAAATCATCATATTACGCAATTAATCATCGGACAATCCGGGCAAACGCGATGGCAGGAAATTACGCAGGGTTCCTTCGTTAATGAACTACTGAATCGGATAGGTGAAACGGATCTTCACATTGTGGCGGTCCAGAGGATGGCACATCACATGACCGAGACCCATGAACGGGGAAGACGAGTCACGGTTATCAGAAATGGTGAACATTATAGGCTCAGCAATGGGGAGTCTGAAGGCGAAACTGTAGCTGAGGGTCTTTTTTTCAAGGAATTGAATACCGATTTCGATACGGGTTTACTTAAAATAATGACAAATAGTGAATTCAGGTATTTGAAGATAAGCAATGGAAAAGTGTTAGACCCTTCTTCTTTCCAGTCCAAATAGCGCATGATCAATATTACACGGGAGTGACACATGTGAGAAAACAGTTTATACTCATCGAAATAAATATCCCTATTACGGAGAATGACCATGATCGAAAACGATGACCATACCAGACGTCGCTCCGCCCTTTACAAAATCGATTCATTCGTAAACAAGTTGAAGAATAATATGAGTCCTCCCCAGCTCATCATGGTAGTGTTTTTTGTGCTGATCTGGACGGGTACCTTGTTGCTTACACTCCCTCTATCTTCTACAAACGGAAAATCTGTAGGTTTATTGAATGCTTTGTTTACCGCCACCTCGGCTATATGTGTGAATGGCCTTGTGGTTGTAGATACCGGGAGTGTTTATTCGACCTTTGGGCAAGTCATCATTATGATCTTGATCCAGATTGGCGGACTCGGATTTATGACTTTCGGTGTTATGGTAGCCATAGTACTGGGGAAAAGAATAGGTCTCAAGCAACGTCTTGTCATTCAGCAAACAACCCACTCGACATCAGCTCAAGGTTTAGTCAAGCTATCGCTGTATATGGTGCTTATAGCGTTCGCATTTGAGGCGTTGGCTACGGTCATTCTTACGATTCGATGGCATTACGAATGGGGTTGGGGTCAGGCAGCCTATTATGCGCTTTTTCATTCCGTTTCCGCCTTCAATAATGCGGGATTTGCTTTGTGGTCTGACAGTCTTTCACCTTTTGTCGGCGATCCAATCGTTAATATTACCATTGTTATGCTCTTTATCATCGGCGGACTCGGCTATATTGTTGTCGTGGATCTATTCCGCAAACGTTCATGGAAGAGACTGTCTCTCCACTCCAAGGTTGTTCTTCTGGGCACAGGCATTCTCTCAGGAATCGGTTTTCTAACTATACTATTGTTGGAAAGTTGGAATCCGTCCACCTTTGGTCAGCTTAGCGGAGGCGAGCGTGTGTTGGCCGCTTTCTTCCAAGGTACGACACCTCGAAGTTCTGGATTCAACACAATTGACATCAGCAGTATGCTAGCCGCTTCCCAGTTCCTTATGATTATTCTGATGTTTATCGGAGCTGCCTCTGGAGGTACAGGAGGTGGAATCAAAATCAATACACTGATTGTACTCATCTTGGCAACGATCCAAACGTTTCGCGGCGGTGGGCAAATTCACGCATTCAAGCGCAAAATAGGCGAAGAAACGGTTATGCGTGCCCTAGCTGTTGTCATGAGTTCATTGGTTGTTGTACTTTGCGTCTCCCTTCTGCTCACGATCACGGAGGGAATGCTGGAGGAACATTTTCTGGAGGTGCTGTTTGAAGCCACATCAGCATTCAGTACAACCGGGTTGTCGATGGGGCTGACGAGTGAACTATCTCCCCCCGGTAAGGTCATTGTGATTGTTACGATGTTTGCCGGACGCTTGGGTCCGTTAACGCTCGCTTTTGCGCTGGCTCAGAAAAAGCGTTTATCTAAAATAGGTTATGCGGAAGATCATATTTTGATTGGATAAACAAGTGATATAAGGAGGCCCCTCCAGTTGGAGGGGCTTCCTTATATCACTACAATGAATGCTTGGGCTATTGAAGCCTTTTATTTGTTACGTGGGTATCTCCTTTTTTTATTTCATTAAATAAATCTGTCTCTTGATTTTGAAGGTTGGGGGTTAAAGCATCACTTCCACTCACTATACCGTTTAAATATTTTGATAACAGGTTTTCCAGTTGCGAAAGGGTTACCGGTTTTGCCGAATCATGCAATTCGTAACCAAGTTGCCCGTTTGGTTCGATAGTAGCCGTCTTCACATCACTTAACTTCGATATTCCTTGCTGCCGTAATTTCATCTCCAGAGCATCCACGGTTAATCTCAGTTTCTTCATATTATGGATCACTAATTGGCCGCCTTCAATAACAACAATTGCCGGTCCTTTAATCCACTTTTCAAAACGATTCCAGCGAACTTGTAAGATTTCAACTAATATCAACACTGATATAAACACGATTGCAGCAACGATGGTTAGGAGTATGCTTTCATTGGCAATTGGTTGAACAATGATGGTACCTATTGAAATCATCGTAATCGTCGTAGGGATCGTCATCTGTGAAATGGACTTTCTCCCGGATATACGAAGCATGAGCATCCCGAATATAATTAATACAAGCGATTTCCAAAGCTCATCCCAAAATTCATTCATAAGAAGATATGTCCTTTCTCTTCATGTACCATTTACTTTTTACATTTTGTGCAGTGTTTATTCTGTTGAAATATACTGTAACTGCTGAAGGAACAAGTTCAAATAACAAAATTGGAACTTTCATCTACCCCCCTATGTTGAAACGAAGATTCCGTTGTCTTAGACTTTAGCTCTTACAATTGCGAACTTCTACATGGGCATCTGCATAGGATAAAAAAAACAATCAAGTGAGAGGGGTATGAAGGTGTACCGCAATTCGTATTTCAATTATCAATATTACAATCCTATGCATTTTAACAATTGGAAATATATTCAAAGACCTCATTATTACCATTGTAACAATCACCACTGGAATCCTCATTTTAGAACCGTTAAATTAGGAGATTATGGAGGAAGACCATTTGTTGTGAACATCGACCAAGCCGCTAAGCAAAACAATACTTATCGCACAGCTTTATGGACAGGAGAAAAATTACAAGTGACTCTTATGAGTATTAATGTTGGAGATGATATCGGTTTAGAAGTTCATCCGACAACGGATCAATTCATACGTATTGAAGAGGGTCAGGGGCTTGTTCAAATGGGTGATAGCAAAAACAAATTAGATTTTCAAGAAATGGCATTTGATGACTATGCCATTATGATACCCGCAGGAAAATGGCACAATGTAATCAATACTGGCAATACACCACTAAAAATTTACGTTATTTATGCGCCGCCTGAACATCCATATGGTACAGTTCATGAAACTAAATCAATTGCTATGTCAGCGGAAGAAAATCACCATTTCTAATGAAAGTAGTGGAAATTATTAATAGATTGAAACTGTGTTTTAACTCATGAGATGTTAGTCGGCAAAAACAACGGGGAACTAAGACATTATTATAAATAAGTCTTAGTTCCCCGATGCTTTAATTTTGATAGAGCTGTCTAAGCACACTTACAATAATAAATTATGATACTGATAGGTCAAAGGCGCCTTTCGCGAAGGGCGGTAACTACTTCCTTCTTGTGCTTTGAACCTCAGACGACAGCAGACGGATCGAATCCAATGCTGGAATGCTGATGGAATTATAATCTGTTTAATATATGAATTCAGAAAATTATAGGACAAGAACATGTATATTTTTCAAAGCCACCTATAATGTAGCCGAGTTTATGTCATAATCCTACAATGTGGCCACTTTAGTGCATTTTATAATGACACAATTATGGCTACAAAAATAATAAAAAGCCTGATAAATCAAGCTTTCTTATCTAATAAATAGACTCTTTTGTGTCATTAGACAGATACAAGAAGACCTCACTACAACCGTAAACGAATCTATCAAATCATCGATGCAGCGCTTTGTCATAATCGCATCGCCCTCCCCTCTTCGTCCAAATTATAACATTAATTTAATACTTCACGAAACGGTTATTTTGTGAAGTATATTTGTTTTTCTCTTACTTTTGGAGTTGGCTTGTGCGGATTTATCGTATGGTGTCTAATGACATTAAACTGTTATCATTCGTGACGATATATATCATTGTTTTCTTTGACAAAAAGAAGTCTCATTAGATTGAATTTATGATAACACTATCTTGTCATTTTTCTTTGGAGATGCCGCAAATTGCAAAATGAAAACATGCTCCTTCAAACTTTTTCCAGAAGTTGAGGCGTTCCTTTGATTACCGTTAAAGGATTCAGGATGATATTGGCTGTGCCCGCCGCCATATGCCTAATGGTTTCCCTTCTTTCTTTCTCACATTGAATTTGCACGTACTGTTGAAAATCTTGGATATCGGCCATTAGAACAAACGTTCCCCTTTTAGCTGCGGGTATACATAGGTGATCATTCATGGATCGCACTTTGCCATCTAACCTCTCTTGCACGAGTACTCCCGAGTAATTCTTTTTATCCTGCAAAACTTCCCCTACGATCGATTGTAATGCCGAGTGTTCAGGGAATTCTTCTCCGGGGGTTACTGAGACCAGCTTAACTTGGAGTTCCCCGAACTCTAGCCTTGGAAACCGACTTCTGATCTACGAAAGAGCCGTTCCACCACGCGCTTCATTATCCGATTCTTACGGGATTAGACGGAGGCCGGCAAAGTGCCGGTATAAACAAGTAATGATGTCTCTCTAAATGATTCGTTTTACAGCGTTCGCGATCTCATAACCCGGAAGAAAAAGCAAGTATATCCAATTGCTCTCGATTTTGATTTTGACTCCGTTCGTCCTGGATCAATTGACATAACGTTCTCGCCAATATACGTCCAGCCGTTCTTGGCGCGACCAATCCCGGTAAACTTGGTGCCAACAAGGCCTTGATTCCACGTTTTTCGGCAAAACGAAAATCGGTTCCACCTGGTTTGGAAGCCAAATCAATAATAATAGCGTGATGCGGAATACGGGTCAACACACGAGAAGTAAGGATTTGCTCCGGAACCGTGTTAAAAATAATATCCACATTTACGCCTTCATCGTACAAATCTTTCGTATAAAACGGCTCAATCCCCATCTCCCATGCACGTGCAAACTGCTCCGGTTTCTGCACCCCCGCTTTGACGTGTGCACCCAGGCGCTGAAGCATACTGGCTAACGTAAGACCGATTCTCCCCAAACCCAGCACCATACAACGCGAACCATGTATGGTAATTTCCGTCTGTTGAATGGCCATCATTAAGGCGCCCTCCGCAGTGGGAATGGAATTGTATATGGCAACATCGTCCCTGCTAAATAATTCTATCAGATCGATCTCTAGTTCCGCGCAAAGGTTCCTCAAGTAAGACTTGGCTATGCCAGTACAGACTTTTGCGTGTTTCGGCAAGCAAGACATATATTCCTTGTTCAGCAATAACGTTTCAGATGAAAATGAAGACTCTACTCTGCCATGGTCGTCTGTACCGACAACCGGTAATATCAATACGTCAGCATTGCGAAGCACCTCCCTCGTAAGCTTGGAATGCTGAACTTCATGAAGTTGTTCGTGCAAATCTTCATAACCGATTACCGCAATATTTGCATCCAGGTCAGTAAATGACCGAATGATTTCAAGATGCCGGGCATCGCCTCCAAGGAAGACAATATGCAGACCCGTTAACAAAAAATCCCCCTACTTTCCTTAAGTGTGGACTTAAAATTAACTAACCTCGTTTACCATCTTTAAAAGCGCATCTGCTCCTTTCATCCCAGGGCAAATTCCGCGTAATTCCGCCTCTGTGGTCACCATATCGAGTGGGGCATCCAGCAATTGCTCTATTGTTCGTACCCCAGTTGCGCGTTCTGCCACAATGCGGCGATCGTTTAATTTCTCATTTAACAAACGAACACCAAGCGCCCCGCACATGATATATCCGTGACGGTTGTGATGGCCAGAAGTGTTGTTTTGGGCAGGGCGACCTCGATACTTATAACCTGATACCTTCAGCTTCAATCGGTTTCATATGATCATCTATGATGCAGCTCCTTTTTTTACACTATATGCCGGGCGTGATATTTGCACCATAGACTGTTGCCCAAATTCGATATTACTTGTATTCGTTGGAAGCCTTCTCCCCTTTCGCCATATACATGTGTAAATTGGACTTCGATTCAATTCCATGTAATTTTTGAAATTTATAACAAAGGAGATAACAAACGCGCTGCTTGATCAAGCATGCGCTCGAAAGAAGTACGATGCATATGATCTTCCAAACGATATGGAGTAGCCTCGGCGAGATCCCGTTCGAATTGTTCCGTAAGCTCCCGGGCCACATCGGAATGATACATCACTGCACACACTTCGTAATTTAAACGGTAACTACAGAGATCGTAGTTGGAAGAACCCACTTCGGCAATCTCGCCATCGATAATCATGACTTTCGCGTGCAATACCCCTTTGTTGTACTGAAACACATCGATCCCTGCTTCCACGAGTTCGCCATAATACGTACGGCTTGCAGCTCCTGCAACTTTAGGAATCACTTGGCGCGGCACCAGTAATCTCACTCGAACGCCACGCGCTGCGGCTGTTTTGATGGCCATCATGATATCCGCATCGGGTATAAAATAAGGGTTGGTCACGTCGATGGTTCGGGTCGCCTGCGTCAGGCAGATGAAATGCATTTCCCGAATGACCGGAGTAGGCAGCCCGGGATTGCCTTCGAATATCTGTATATAGACGTTATGCGAATCCTTGGATGGGGAAGCTTTTCCCATGTGGGTGCCTTCCATCGTTCCCAGCTCCGATCCCCATTCCCATCCGTATCCGGATCGTTCTGTTTTGCCGGATGGAAATGGATGAATGGCTTTATCGTCTGAAAGTTGAGCCGATTCAGGGATAAATTTTGCCTTTCTCGTTGAATGGAGCATGTCCGGTGACGCCATTTTCCAGTGAGCCTCAAAAACGGCTTTCACATCATCCGCTGTTTCGCCGGTTAACCGCATATGAGTGTCGCGCCAAAAACCGACATCCGGCTTCATTCCGGTATACTCGTCCCCAACGTTGATTCCTCCCATGAAGGCTTCCTTTCCGTCGACGATGACGATCTTGCAATGATCCCGGTATGTCAAGTTGGATAGTACCCAGGGGAATCGCAAGGGAAAGATGGTCCTGCATTCAATGCCTGCTTCCATCATCCGGCGAACCGTATGTTTGGGAAATGACCGGCTTCCCCAGCCATCCCTTATAAAACGAATGTTCACACCGGATAAAGCCCGGTCAATCAGCACTTCTGTGATACGTTTACCGATATGGTCATTCCGGTATAAGTAATATTCCAGATCGATTGACTTTTGTGCGGCCTGAATTGATTGAAGGAGTTTTCCGTAGGTTTCCATCCCGTTCGTGAGGATTTGGACGTAACCGGTTCGAAGGCCACTGACAGACAAAGGTTGCAAAGCCCGAGCGATAACAAATGCGGAGTGATCATATTCTGGGGGTAATGAAATCGGGCTATTGTGCGAAGAAACGAGCTTGTCCCGCCGCATTTGCACAGGATTCGTGACGAACAGGTAACAAACGAATCCGATAATCGGTAATACTAGTCCGACTGATATCCAAGTCAACGCTTTGGCGGGGCGGCGCACCTCCCGAACCGCAATGATGATCAATAGTGCCGTATTTACTAGCCATAATCCTGCTATCCATGCCAAGAAAATCAGCCTCCCAATCCTGTCGTCTACGAGGGAATAAAGATAAAGGGGCAGCCATGCCGAGAAGAGATCGGCATGGCCTTTTTTAGAAACCTTTATACTGCGGTTCTTCCTGTTCAATTTGTTGTAACCGTGGAGTGACCTGGTCAATGAGGTTTTGTGTCTGTTGCGCTGCATTTGTGAACGTGGTTTTGGCCTGCTGGTTTTGTGTATTTAACGCAAACTGTTCAAAGCTGGCCTGCGCGCTTTTTAATGAAGCTACAGCTGTTTTCACTTGAGAAGCTACCGTCATGTTGATCACCTCCTGAAATGGCATCCGTATATAATATGTCAACTCGTCAGAAAATTAATGAATGGTAAAATTTGATGATTGGCTATTGTCAGGGGTTAGAGTCTTCCTGAAAAGACTTACCGCAATCTATGCCCTTCTTGGCAATGCTTGAAGCCAGCAAGTACAGCCCAACATAGATAGGAAAAGAATAGGTATGTTTCCAGTGAACGGGGTGGTATAAATCGGCCATTTGTGAGACCGGCTCGGCCACAAAAGCGGAAAATCCCCCAAATAGGAGAGCTTTGAACAACGGATGTATGCCAGACTTGTACTGGTGTAAGAACATAACCGTGACGGGAAGAAGTGAAAAATTCCATGGAAAATTGGCCGGCATGAACGGTATGACTTCCCAGTGATAATGCAAGAGTCCCATGGCAATCCCAAGCTGGTCCAGCCACGACGACACGATAATCATCATAAACCCGGATAGGAGAAACTGTCCCGTAGCTCTCTTATCCCGAAATCCGATCCAAAATAGCCAGGGGCATATCGATAAACCTACTCCCAACCACCATTGTCGCGTAAATAGTACGTGAGTGCGCCAAATGTCAGTCATGTTGCGGTGTGCTTAGACAATCAATTGATAGGCTTGTTCGATTACATGATGAATCTAATTTTCGTCCACCGATGCCACCCCTTTCCGTTATCCGCTTACCGATCATTTTTCATCCGATATGTGCCTGTTTTATATACGCGAGTTTCCATACAGTATATTCGACGTTACAAATACGCCGACCGGCGGCAGCGAAGTTGAAGGCGGTTGCGGTGGGATATAGCCGCTATACCCCGCCAAGCTTATATCAGTTGTCGCTACCCAGGTTCCATATTCGCCCGCCTGTAAAGAAGAGGGTAGCATCCGCAGACGTCCGGTGAGAACCAAATGCCGAAGTTGAATCTGGACATCGTCATAGATGGTTAATTGGCCGGAGTAGGCGGCGTAGGGGGAATGAAACATGATCTGCTGCGTGCTTTCATTCCAGCTTCCTTCAATCGGAATCGGCGTTCCGCGAAATTGGATGGTGCCTTGAATTTGCTGGTCCTGCAAAACACGCATCACGAGTTTGCCCCACACAACCGGTCTTCCGGCGACAGATGCATGAACTCCCCATATGGAAAAGGGAGGTAAACTCTTTGTACTTGTTTGAGCCGCAACGGACATGATTCATCACTCCTCAAAGTTGGATCACGTCATTATATGCGTCCTCGGCAAAAATGCCAGTCACTGGGCATGAATTCTTTACAGATAACCGAACATGATCAAGTAAAAGAAGATGGACTTTCTCTTATACTGGTTGTTTCTTAATGCAGACAGGTTTCGAACAAAATTGTTTCAACCCATCCCAGTTGCCCCAGATGCAATTTTTACATCGATTTGGTTGTCTTGGGGCAGAGGTAGTCCAGTTTTTAATGCTTGTACTGAATGTTGGTAACATGCAGGCATCCGCCTTTCCAAATTCATGCAAACGGCATTTAAGTTGTCCAGAAACGAATCATCCTATGCAGTTATCCGCATCGTGAAAGTCCGCTTGGATTTGATCCCATCTACCCTTGTCCCCTGCATACAAATATCAAAGGCCGGAGCAACCCATTTTGGGCAACAGCCGGCCATTTGGTCCTATTTCGCAGGCATTCTACCGATGGCTCGATCGCAAACATTTTTCACACACCGATTCTCCCAGTTGTTGCAGAAGTCCTCATATACTTGCTCTACGCCACAGTCGGATAGCATGTGCCTGACCAAAAAGTCATACCAGAACTGGTCGAAAGACAAGGGCATCCGGGTTCCACATTGGGAACGAAGGGTTACATAGCGGTCCCAGATTTTGATTCGGAATGCTGCCAATTCATCACATCGCTCCATGTCGGTTCGCCTTTAAGCGGCGCTGGTGTCGCTGGATATTTCTGACGTTTTCGCTTTTTCTTCGGAGAGCTTTTGAAATTGTTTCGCCCTTTCCAGATGAAAGGTACGTAATTGTTCGTGATACTGAGCCATTTTCATGTGCCAATCGTACATTTGCCTGACATAAGCGGCCTGGTCATGCGTATACATGGGCATTGCCTGTTTGATAAACTGCATTTGAAAACATTCCTCCTTGGGTTAGGTAAAGTTGAACTTACAGCATTAGTCTATGGCAGGTGCATAGAAGCGACAACGGCATCCGCCCGGTTTCCGGTCATTTTATCGGGTTGGTTGTCTATATGCAGGCGGAAACACAGCCTTTTGGGGAACTGACTCCTATGATGCATAAAGGATATGAAAATCGGAATAATATCAGTTGCATATTCTGAAAATGGCGAATGAAAAGGAGAAAGTATGGAAAAAAGCGAACTTAAATCACAATTTAAACAGCGAATCAAAACGACAAGTAACAAATCTCCAATAATCTTGGATGGAAAGGCAAGTGAAAATGTTCCAACCGAGCCGAGTTTAATGGAGCGAACCAAAGAAGTGATGGAGAATATAGGAACCGAAATAAATAGCGTCTGACAGTATATGGCTTTTATAGCTTGGTCAACGTAACCTTTGAGATTATCGATGGGGACATTCCGTACAGATTGGAACAAGTAAATGTTTCTCATAATCAAAACCGGCCGGTTAGGGATCGCCCTGACCGACCGTTACAGTGTATTTTAGCCAACGAAATTCGGATTGGGCCACGTATTATCCTTTGGGTTTTACGAACAATGCAGCGAGAAACGAAAAAATAATCGCTGCGGATATTCCGGCACTGGTCACTTCGAAAATTCCGGTGATGATCCCAATCCAGCCATTGCTCTTTAGTTCTTGAAGCGCACCATGGACAAGCGCGTTACCAAAGCTTGTAATCGGGACCGATGCTCCTGCCCCGGCAAATTCAATCAGCGGATCATACCATCCAATTCCGTCGACAATCGCGCCCAATACAACAAGCAGGGTCATGGTGTGGGCCGGTGTAAGTTTCAAGACATCAAAACAAAATTGTCCGAAAACACAGATTGCACCTCCCACCAAAAAAGCCCAAAGAAAAATCATAATATCTCCCTCCCTGCCTCTATGGATACGGCATGAGCGATACAAGGAATGCTTTCCCCTTGTTGAAATGAAATCGGGGATAGCAGCGCCCCCGTAGCGACAACGAGGATTCGTTTCAGTTCACCTCTTCGCATCCGATTTAGCAAATGTCCATAGGTAACAACTGCCGAACAACCGCAGCCGCTTGCTCCGGCTTGAACCATTTGGGTTTCATAATCGTAAATCATCATCCCGCAATCGGAATATTCGGTTTGTTCGATGGGAAAGTTATGTTTCTTAAACAATTTACAGGCGATTTCATATCCGACTTTCGCAAGATCGCCGGTAACGATCAAATCGTAATAACCCGGTTCAATTCCCAAATCTCGAACATGCGCCTCAATGGTGTCTACCGCTGCAGGAGCCATCGCTGCGCCCATATTAAACGGATCTTTAATGCCCATATCGATAACCCGGCCAATGGTGGCAGATGTAACAACCGGTCCGTCACCTTCCATGGATACGATGGCAGCACCGGCCCCGGTTACCGTATATTGGGCGGTTGGCGGTTTTTGCGAACCGTACTCGGTCGGATATCGGAACTGTTTCTCCGCACCGGAATCATGGCTGCATGTCCCCGCCAATACAAATTTCGCCGAACCGGAATTTACAAGGTTAGCTGCTAATGCCAGACTTTCCATCGAGGTTGAACAAGCGCCAAACACACCGAGGTAAGGGATCGATAATGTTCGCGCGGCAAAACTGCTGCTAATGATTTGATTCATCAAATCCCCTCCTATGTAAAACTGGACTTGTTCCTTTGTCAACCCCGCATTTTCAATAGCCAGTTTTGCCGCTTCTTCAATCAATGCCTTTTCTGCTTTCTCCCAGCTCTTTTGTCCCATCATGGATTCTCCATGGACAATGTCAAAATCTTTGGCCAGCGGGCCTCTTCCTTCAAATGGACCCACTACCGTTGCTGTTGATCGGATGAACGGCTTGTTCTCAAATAGCCAACTCTGGTGTCCCTTTAACATATTAAGAGCCTCCCCCGCCTTTGATCAGCAAATGTACAATTCCTACCGCAAAGGCGGCGACTGTACCAAATACAATAACCGGTCCAGCCAGTTTAAACATTTTACCGCCAACACCGAGCACCATACCTTCACTCTGATGTTCAATCGCAGCGGATGCCATCGAATTCGCAAATCCCGTCACAGGCACTGCGGAACCCGCACCGGCCCATTGGGCAAACTTATCGTACACCCCCGCGCTGGTCAGAATGACAGAAAGGAGTATCATAACCGCCACGGTAGGGTCTCCAGCCTTTTTCTCATCAAAGCCGCCCCAATGCACAAACATTTCCTGGATGGCTTGTCCAACCAAACAAATGGCCCCGCCAGCTATAAACGCACGAATGAAGTTTTTGAGTATGGGCCTTGGAGGTTCGACGCTTTGCGCCAATTCTTTATATTCCTGTTGTACCCGCGTTAAATTTTTCTTTATATTATTTGCCATGAACATCCTCCTCGAATTTCAGCTGACGTATAATTGGCGAATTGTTAACGAATCAGCAATGGTTTAACTTCATCAATAATCTTTTCTAACGCTTTTGAACATTGCTCGTACATCTGCTTTGTATTTTGTTCTTTGGTAGATAAGCCAAACATTTCGAGATCCGCTTCACACTTTTTCAATGTTGCAAGCAATGCGGCTTTTTTCTGGGGTTTCGGTACTTTGATCTGATCATCAAATAAATCAACGTATAGCTGGCCATAGGAATCCACCTGTCCAAGAAATACGTTATCAATCGAAACACCTAATTTCTCCAGTTCCGTATCCAGCCATTTCCTGTTTAGACCTATCGTGGCAAGCGGTTCGTCCATTATTTTTCCATCCATAATGACCGATTGAGGTTCTTGTTCTGGCCCGACATTTATTCCCAGGTGTTTAGGCGTTAACGGTTGATTTTCCTTGGTTAAAAGAACGCTAACGTCACCGCTTGACTCCATGATGGCGAATTCAACATCGGCAGCTTTGAACACATTCTTTATTCGAAGCTGTTCCATAAGTTCATCCGTGGTAATCCTTTCTTTTTTTAGGTTATCCTCCATGATCTTGCCGTCCTTAATGAGCACTGTTGCTTTTCCGTCGAATAGGTCTCTTGCCGTTTTGCTTTTCAGCTGTAGAAATTCAATCCCTAAAGAAACAACGGTCCAAACCGTCATCGCAACCAAGCCTAAATACCAATTGGTCTCCAGATCCAACGAAACGTAAGCTGCAATGCTGCCGATCGTGATTCCGGTGATATACTCAAACAATGACAGCTGTGATACCTGCCGTTTCCCCAATATCTTCGTTAGGACAAAAAGAACCCCCATAGCCAATAACGTTCGCAAAGCGATTTCTAGCCAATCCGGCATAATATCACCATTCCTTTCCAATCACATTAATCGACAAAGGTAAATATGTCCCTATTCCATTATTTTTATGCATTTCCATCTGAAAATTTTTCTAACGTATGCTTTTGTTGCGAGACGGAAATATTAATTTCGGTATTGGGAGAATGTAAGCATCTATTCCCATTACCCGTGAAACATTATCCTATCCTAAGGTAAAGGAGGTGACACCGTGACAGTTGCTTCTCAAGTGAAAACGTGCGTAGCATCTTTAAAAAGTGCTCAGGCGAGTCTGGAACAATTTGCTTTGGAAACACAAAATCAAGAAGCAAAATCGCTCTTTACGAATGCGGCCCAGCAAACCCAACAAATCGTGCAGCAAGTAGAAAACCGCGTACAACAGTTGGAAAATGAAGAGCCTCAATATAAGGGGTTTTAAGAAAAACAGACAACCCATGAATATTGAGGACATGGCTTGTCTGTTTTCATCGGTGAACAGATTAGAAAAGAGATCAAACCCTACAAGTTGAGTAGGGTTTGATCTCTTTTCGCCACTATTCTTTTGTTTAGACAGCTAACCTTGGATAAACCTAAACACTGCCGCCCCCATCGCCACTGCTAAAGTTGACAGTATCCAAGTTCCCCCTCATTTCGACTGCAGCTTTCCTTTTAAGGAAAACCTCTTTACGTTCTTCCGACCAATCGTCGGTTAAAACGACTGGCCAGTTGTTTATATCCAAATATTTCGGTTCAATTTCGACATTTTCTAAAATCCGTTTTCTACCCAATTCGCTTCACCTCGGTCAAGATTCCTAATTCGACTTCCTTTATATTGGATGCAATTAGTTCTCCTGAATAAATTAAGAAATATATGGATACGACTGATCGGAATTGTTGAACATATGCTTTGCAACTCTCCGATAGTTTTAGTTTCGTCACCGAGAGCACGTAGAATGTGCCTTTTATCCGTTTCGATGGGAATATTCCGTTGACCGATATATGGCAGTAACTACTTCATATTTTTCAGGTAAAGATCTTGTCCGCGTATGTCCTCTTCGTAGAGTACTTTATAGTCATATCCTTATTTAAAGCACCATTTTTCTAACCTCTCATGATCAGTCTCTTGGTTTTTATATCTTACGTTTACAAACGTTTCTTTTCCGTTTCGTTCAAGCTGCCACATATCAAAAACCTTATGTAAATTATTTTCTAGCAGTTTCTCACTGTTTGGTCTTTCGCAAAATTTAAGAATGTTGGGATCCGTTTCGACCAATATCCAATGATCGTACTTAAGATCACCGAACAATTGAACGTCCTTTTGAAGCTTGTAACTATACCTTTCCCAATAGCTACTTCCATACCGACTGCTTCGTTTAATAGGAATTGGCTCGTACATAAAACACCTTTTATTGACAAGATTTTGCTATTATCTTATCATAGTCATAATTTTCGGTAAATAATTTTCGCGCCTTATAAGTATATGTTTGTGTCACTGAGCTAGGACACAAACATCCCCTTTCAACTAATAAGAACCCTTGATTTTATTGAGTATTAATTATGGCATGTTTGTATCATTGGACATCAAGATTGTCGGATGACAAGAACTTGATAACATAAATGACAAATCTGCTGGTGCTCAAATTCGAATAGACACCAATTAAGTAGCTAACCGAACTGTCATTTCCACTTTCCTCTTTGATTTCGCGAATCAAACCTTCTATCAGATTTTCTCCAACTTCCACTTGTCCACCAGGGTATACCCAACCACCGTCACGAGTTTTTACTAAAAGTATATTTCCTTGCCCATCTTCTACAAATCCACCTTTGGCAACGATATGCGTTGGAAATGGCATATTACGACCTCCTTATGCAGTAACGTTTGTATATTTATTCCACAACCTATTCGAACTACCCTGCCCGTTAGCTTAATGAAATTGCATGGAAACATAGTTAGATACTTATCTAATCGGTAATCGGCTCATGTTCTTGTCCATTACGGCAATCGGTACAAGTTCTTGTCTTTGACTCGGGACAAGAACTTGTACCGATAAAACAAAAAAGCCGCTATTTTAGCGACTTTCAATAGGACCATGTTTTTGTCCTCCGACAAGGACACGGACCAATCTGCTGAATAACTATCGAGTTGTACCGATAAAATAAAAAAAGCCTCTAATATAGCGACTTCCAATGTGAGCATCTTATTGTCCCCCGACATAATTAACGGAAAGGCCAAGCGATGTCAAACCCTCTTCGATTGCCGGATTTATCATTCATCCTGGATTCCCGGCAAGTCATTATCTGAATCATACAGTTCCAGTGTGATATAGGTTGTCTAGCAGATCTATTCCAGCTCTACTCTCCTGATTGATTATGCATCTTCATGAAACAAACTATTTTCTCGTCAAGCTCCTGTGAGAGCATAACGATATCGTTGTGAAGTAGGTGGCGATCCCTGCTAAGTTCCTCAAGCTTTTTACGGTATTTCTCGATTTCTTGTACCAGTTTATTGATGTAATCGTTCATTGGAATCTCCGTCATTCGCACGTCCTCCTAATCCACGGAGGACTCGCCTTTTGCCAGTTCGCTATAGTCGTGATTCGTGAAATTAAAGCCATGAAGCAACTTGCTTGGAAACGGACCTAGTGATGCTGTCCGAGCATAATTTCATAATATTAGCGCATCGAGATGAGTTGAAATAGCTAATACTGCCGGAGCTGGACAACAAGGAAATAGATGTGTCGGCCAGCCAGTTCGGCAACTCGCTTGAACAGAAAACGGAGATAAAACTGATGATTGTTTTGAGTGATGAGACAGTTTATGTCGTCTGGATGATCATAAGCAATCTAGATAATTATTCCACGGAGCTTCCATCCCTTTGCCTCAGAGGAGGATCGGTCTTTCAGGCTAACTGATCGAGTTTTTGTTGTTTCTTTAATAAGAAAATCATGTCATCTTTGATTTGAGACAATTTTTTTTCAATTTGATTGCGATTATCCTGAAACATATCGATTTCATAGTCAGTAAAGTCTCTTTGTTGATCAGAAAACAACACGGTGAACCCGATCATCTTATCCTGATATCCTAATGGAGTGCAGCAATATGATTTAAATCCGTCTTCCAACATTGCTTTCTTATGATTTAATGTAACGAGGTCTTCACTGCGATAAATATCATCTACAATTAATACGTTTCTGATGTATACCGGTACTTCCGATCCACCTAGAATATCTAGTTTCACATCAAGTCCATGAGAATATTCTTTATAACTTCCCGGCATACTCGGTCCAGCACCAAGCCATAATCTTTTTTCATTTTCTTCATATAAATATACAACACATAACATACCGTTTAATTTTTCTTCCATAGCCAGACAATATTGATTTAGATACATTCTAGTTTCAAGAGAAAGTTTTTCTTGCATCCCTATTAAATCTGCATGGTAGAGTTTTTCAAACAAGTTGGATAAATCAGTTTGTCCTTTATTCATTGGATGAATTTGTGCCAGTAATTTTTTTATTTCTTTGCTCAGCTTATAATGCTTCATGGATTCGATTATTTCTTCCATCTTTTTTATTTACACCTCGAATTCAAGCAATCTCAAGTTCTTGGTAACCCTTTCTTGATTTTAGAACTACTCCGTTCTTGAACAACCATTTCAAGTAGATCATGAACGATTTGAAGATCATCCTCCGTTAATGGTATGCCATCCCAATGAAGCTTGGAATTCTTGAGAATCACTTTCGCATTCATATCTTTATCTTGGGGGGGATGAGGAATATTTGTTGCACCGATTATATAGTCAACGGATGTGTCAAACAGTATGGATAGCTTATGCAACACCTCGATCGGTGGCTGCCGATGATTTAGTTCATAACAGGCATAAGTGCTTTTAGCTACACCGATTGAGTCTGCAACCTCCTGCATAGTCATCTTTCTATTCTTTCGTAGTGTTTTTAACATAGAGACTCAAAGGACCCTCCTCTGGTAAAGTTATTGGTTGTATACAAAATCCAAAATTTTATGTTCAGAATTCCGTAAATCATAAAAATTCCCATTAGCCTCTACTAAAGGATTAATAAGGTCATCTGAATGAAGCATAACGATTCGAGCTACTTGACCATCTGTCAAAATCACATGATCGCCGACCATTCTGATCATCATGTTCATTATGAAACAATGGACAACCATAGAGTCAAATAATTTATAACCACGATTATAGATTTCCTCAAACACTTGATACAAAGGTATGGGTTTCTTGTATGTTCGTTCGGAGATCATGGTATGAAACACATCAGCTACCGCTACAATCTTGCTGTAAAGTGTAATCTTCACCCCCGCAATCCTAAACGGATATCCGCTGCCATCTTCTCTTTCATGATGCTGAAGGGCAACTAGGGCTTGTTGTTCCGTCATTTCTGAAATATTCCGAATCATTTCATACCCGAAATGAGTATGAAGTTTCATCTCGGCATACTCATCGGCACTAAGGCTACTTGTTTTATTTAAGATCGAGTCAGAGATTTTGATCTTTCCAAGATCATGCAATAAACCAGCAATTGCGAGATTTTGTAGTTCTTCATCCTTTAAACCTAACCATTTACCGATTAAATATGAGATGAGGGAAACACCTATACAATGACGATAGGTATAATTATCCTTCTTACTTAGCTCCAATATAACATTCGATAGGTTGTTGATACATAATTGTTGGATCTTCGGAATTATTGCTTCTTGTATATCTTGATTGGAAAGCTGTTCGGATTGGTAACGAATCTTCTCGAAGATCGCTTGAACTTCTAAAACCGCTTCTTTTGTTAGGATTTCCGTAACATATTGGGGATCTTCTTTCCATAAATCGATACCGTGCTGATGCAAGAGATTAATATGGTGATGGTCCAAAATACAGTTCTGTGAAAGAAGCAAGCTGCCTTGCCTCGAATAGATGTTTCTTTTTAACCTTCTCCCGATGAACTGATCAATATGAATCACCCGCCTTCCAATTATGTCGTTTAAAGCTGTTGCGGTCAAACGTTTTACCCTCAATTGGGTCAAAGATGTCCATACTATATCGATCAACGGTGACCCGTCCTTCAAACATTTTCCTAATTATAATCTTATTCCCTGCCTTAAGACTGGTTGCAACGCCAGTAATCCCACCTACATACATGGCAGATATGGTATCACCTGCTTCAAGTTTTGAGCCTCGACATACAGCGTTGTCCAACAGGAAAATGATATTCCCTGCTGAATAGAGATCACATTGAATAACTCCTTCTTTTCGAATCAGGATATCTCCATTGGACTTTAATGTTGAGTTCTGTCCTTGGTTAACATTAATCTGCACATGGGATTCCTGACTTAAGGCAACTCTCATGAATGCTTCTTTTAAAATCCGAACAAAATCTTCCATACGAGGAGCTGTCATAACTTCAACAATTTTTGGGGGCTGTAAGAATAACTCCAAGTAATATTTTAATTGCTGTAGATTATCTATATTATAAGTCTGTAAACTTGAAACAACTTCAAGCAGTTCCTTTACGAGATCCCGGACTTGCTGGAATTTACTCTCTGTAATTAACAACAACACTTGTCCGTACCGCACCTGCTTGTTTTTTTTACTGATTTCATATATCAATATCCTTACGTTTTCCATCATTATTTCTAGAATTTCCATCAACTGTTTAGAGCTATTATTGAGCCTGTTGTAGAACATACCAAAATACCCGGAATATAAATGACTTCCAATGAAGCTCCCCTTCACTGCAATACTGCCGGTAGCTGTTAATGTCGAGTTGAAAACACTGCCAGACACATAAATGTTACCGAGGGATTCAATAATCATGTTATCCATAACATCGCCATGAACGATCACATCACCAGCAAACACGATATTACCTGTTTGTAAATCAACATTACCGGGTACTATATAAGCGGTGTTGATATCAAAATATTTAATATGATTACCTGTGACTCGAGGTCTCCCCTCTTTCCGAGCGATGACGATGAAATCTGATGTGATTTCTACATTATCCTTACCAGTAATGCGAATCTCCTTGACTGGATCGGGAAGCAGCACATTGCCAAATACATCATACCCTGTCAGTCCTTCAACTGCCGGTGTCTTCTTAGCAATGACATCACCGCTCTTAACAGAGGGAATGTTCATATGATTTTTATAATCCATTACTCCTCGTACCTCGTTAAAGATGTTTTCAATATTTTCAGAGAAGAACAGTTCCAGTAGTGCATCCTCACCTTGAACGGGTGCCTTACCTCTTCCGATTATTATTGGTTTAAAAGAAGGTTGCAGGATTTCGGCCTGAATCGCTGCTACATCAAGATTCATTTTAATGTTCATATTTTCAACTATCGTAAGAATATCCTGTAGGTTTACAATTTCTAAAATAATATTTAAATCTTCCTCTGCAGCGAGTGTTACATTCAATGAGGGAGTCTTCTGTTCTAACAACCACGCACACCTCTGTATGCGATTTATGGTCAAATAGGCTTCTAATTTATCTTCTGAGACCGATACCTCAAATAGAGAATTCTCTTCAATCTTCCACTCTACCACACTCTCAGAAGAAACCTTCGTTTCCTTTCTGATCTCTTGGCCATCCACCAACAGTTTAACAGGCGAGTTTGCTTTAATAGTCGGGAATTGGCCACCATTGGTTGGGTTTCCTACGATGATTTTCCCATGTTCCACCTTAATATACCCATCTGAGACCTCATAATCAGTGTTCATACTATGGGAAACTGATGGGGATGCTCCTGTCCCTTCCATTTCCTGAGAACGAGAAACTTGGTCTAGTTTTTTTAATAGCTTTAATATCTCCTGTTCATTGAAAGAATCTGACATAGGGTAACACCTCCCTTGCAAGATTGACATATGTTTAATGAGTGTAATTGAGCGATCAGCTATTAGAAGTGTTAGAAGTTTGTGCATTATGTATTAAATTTTTAGCTTTATTATATTTGCGAATCGCAAACATTTCAATAATTCTACACAATTTGACATAAAAATCTTTTTGGAATAAAAGGCGAGTATGAGCTTTGAGTTTGTTCTGATTGTTTCGACTACATACCCTTGACGTTATCCTTCACTTAAATCATCGCAAAGCGAACCTGACGGACAATCCCGACTTCGCACAGTTCCTAGGATGCAACTAACTTTCGTCATCATTAAGTTGATGATTGCAGCCGCAACAATAACGTTCAGATATACTGCATCTCCTACCCGTCCATTTGCGGAGCCTGCTTTGCGTTTCGGATCAGAATCCCTTCCGAGGGCAAATGGAACCTCTGTTGACAAGCGGCCTTCTGGTTTACATGGCTGCTGGTATTGTTATCGCTGGCAGTGATCGGCCGGGAAGCCTTGATGTATGAAGCTTCGCGGCAGAACGCTTATGAACACCAGATCATTTTTTATCCATTACCGGCTTCCGCTGAGCGAATTTGTCAGCGGCTCCATAAATATCTTGTAATGTACCTCGACCTTCATTTGCGGCCATTCTTTTTGCCAATCCTTTCTTTCGATCCGACTCTGAAAAGCCCCTGAAGCGTATGATCCCATGTTTAAAGGATCCACTTTCAGCTCCTGCATTTTTTTGAAAAGCGATACGGTTTGTTTATCCATATAGGCTCCGATGTTCCGGTTAAGCTCGTCTAACTGGGCAGGGTCCAGTAAATCTTTTTTTCCGTGGTACTCCTCGATTCGGCATCGGATTTCCGTGTTAATTGTTACTCTCGTCTGTTTGCGGTCCACCTTCCAGTCGGACTTGGCGTGGACATCGCTGACGTTGACCGACAATTCTGGCAGAGAAAGATCCTGAAGGCGATGATTTTTGTACTGAAGCTGGAACATTTGTTCTTCGGTTCGGCTCAATACGGAAACCAGTTTATCTGTACGGAATAGACCGGTTCCCTCATAGGTTAAGTTATTCTGATCCGCCTGAAATACGGGCAGAACCGGATCCGCAAGCGGTGAATAGAAATTTTTCATAAATTGATGCAGATTGACGACGGTCATTTCCCCAGGGCTTCTGCTTTCATAATGCTTGAAGTTGCGATATATATAATAATCGATAAGCGGATCCTTCTTAATCTTCTTTTGCAAGTACCCCTGTAAATCTCCCCGATATACGGCCAAATAAAGGCGCATGGACAATTTGGGATCCGCTAGTATGGTGTCGATAATGGGCTGCATCCCTTGCCTTGCAAACTCCTCGCTGATGAACAGGACCCGTTTCTGGCCGGTCTTCAGCTCCCGATGATAGCTTCGGTTAAATTCTTTTTTACCCTCCTTTAGAAGATCGGTATGAAGTGTTATCATCTTTTTCTCTTCTTTGCCTAGAGGAGGCACCAGAAGGCTTATTTCCAGCATGCCGTCCTGACCCTGATCGATGGTCCAGAGAATGATAGGTGCGATTTCTTCAATAATATTGTAATCCCGGCTTGAGCATCCTGGAGTTGCAAATAGAATACCCGCCATAGCCCATAATGTGGCTTTCGTTCTCCAACTCATGTTAGGCACGCCCCTTTATTCTTACAGCGGCTACCATAAAGACGGGTACCGCCAAGAAGGATACCGCAGCGAAACAGACCTGAAGCACCGGCCAGAAATGTCCCTGTGTACCGGATTTCCAGAACCAGTGGTAGACGATGAGCATGCATAGAAACAGTACCATGAAACTCGCAATGAAGCCGGATCTGCTGGCTGGTTTCTTGGCTTTCCCCGCAATGATCCGGAGAGAACCGTAGAACAGCAGAATGAGCATAGCAATGGCAAACACATAGTGGAAAAAATGGATACAAATCATCATGATATCCAGACGTTCGAAGATCGGCGATTGCAAATAGCGAACCATGTTGATGACCGGGTAGCTGCTTTTTCTCAAATATTCCTGCCCAAAATACAACGTCGACGCGATAAACAGTGCCAGATATTCCACAATCGTCAATGCGTTCCCGATCGCCATCGGCTTAAGCAGCTTGTCCCGGGGGCTGAACCAGGCACCGATGCATATGAGGTATTCAGGTCCAGACAGCGATGCCCAGATCAGCAGCATGCCCTTCCAAATCCCTTCGTCTCGTTCTATCGGAATGATCGGGTACAGATCAGGTATCGAGGCGATAGGAGGCAAGAAGAAAGGAATGTACAGCACTATCAACCAGAACGAGCATAAATAGACAATGAAGATGAAACGAATCGTCTTCTCCATGCCTTTCACGGCCAGATAGCAGCCAACAGCAAATAGGCAAGCAAGCAGCCATTCCCTCTGGAAGGACGGCAGCACGAATTGATGTATGATTTCGGTATAGCCAAGCGTAGTCACCGTAATCTTGACAAAGATGAACAGCATTCCGATGAAGGAGAACAAACGAACCTTCCTTTCGCCGAAAAGCTCGACGAAGCCGATATAGCCTTTGCTGGCATAGGGCGAAGCGAACCATTTGGCAAGCAGCAGCAGATTAATGTTGGATATAATGCCAACAATGATGATGGCCCAGACCATATAGGGATGAACTAGATACTGGGGCATAAGCAGCACAAAGTACAGCATTTGAAGGCGATTCACGATAAGAAAGATATACTTGCCGCCAAACGTGGAATCTCTCTGGAACAACGATATTTCTGACACGCGATCATCTCCTTCGGCTGTATCTCCACTTTTTCAGGGGGCTCGAAAATATTGGCCGGCTTCTTAATGATGGCATGGGAGCCCGGATGAATAGATCCTTCCAATCTCTCCAGAAAAAAGGGGCGACCGGTGCAAAATATGGCTGTCTGAGGGAAGATAGCCCATTCAGGTGGATGAGCAGCAGAATAATACCCAGCACGACACCCAGAAGTCCGAGGTAAGAGGCTAGAATGAGCAAAGCGAAATGAACAATCGTATTGGCTTTCGTGATCATATAGTTAGGCACCAGGAATGAAGCGATGGCCGAGATTCCGACAAGCACGATCAGCACCTTGCTGGCAAAGCCTGCTTCGACTGCTGCTTGACCAATCACGATCCCCCCGATGACCCCCAGCGTTTGGCCCGACTTGGCGGGCATTCGTAGGCTGGCTTCTTTTATGATTTCCAGCGTAATCAGCATGCAGCAGGCTTCCCAGAAAGGCGTAAATGGAAGCTTGCTCCTGGAATCAAGAAGCACGAACAGGATCTGCAGCGGAACCATTTGATAATGGTGGGTCGTTAATGCCACATATAGCGGAATTAATGTGATGGAAAGAATGAAGCTTAGATAGCGGACTAGCCGAAGGAAGCTGGCCACGATCCAGCGGTTAATATAATCCTCGGGAGAATGGAACAAATGGAAGAACGTCATGGGAGCGATCAGAACAAAGGGCGTGCCTCCCACCATTATGACAAGCTTACCCGTACCGAGGTAGTATGCTGAAGCATCCGGTCGGTCGGTCTGCATAAATTGCGGAAAAACGCTGTGGACATGGTCTTCCATAAAAAAACCGAGATGGGACGCTTCCAGAATCATATCATAATCAATAGCCTCGATTTTCTCTCTGGCTACGGCGACATGCTTCGGATTGGTGATGCCTTCCATATACATGATCACGATCGTGGTTTTGCTGAGGGAACCAACTGAGTATTGTTCAGTTTTCAGATCAGGCGTCGGTAGCCGCCTGCGAATGAGCGTGATGTTTTCATCGATTTTTTCGCTGAAGCTGTCTTTAGGCCCTAAGATAATGGTTTCCGTATCGGAAGACTCGATGCTGCGACCCAAGGAACTCGGCAGAGACACCGCCCACCACCGGTTAATTCTGTCGTCGTGCACCAGCACCGAGCCCTGCATAAGAAGCAGCTTCGCTTTCTGCTGACTGGTAACTTCCGAAATACTGGACGCTGTGATACATTCGCAAACTGTATTATCGGTAAGGACACTAAGCGGCCCGATGACAGATTCATTCAGGCGCTCTAAATCGATTAAAGTTCTTATATAAATGAGAGTAATTGTCCGCTCGTCAAGAGCCGGACGTTCAATGACTTCCGCATCGGACATATTGACTAATATCTGTCTGAGGGCGTCCATTGTTAATGGGATTTCATTCTTTCCCGAGGAATCCTCGTTGCTGCGGTCAAGCACGTTCGTTAACTTGTTCCATACCATGGTTACCATCACCTGAACATGTATTTTGCACAACGAGGTTATTATGAACCTTTGCAGGTGATTTCATCCAAGCAATTGGTTGGCTTAAATCTGAATTTTTCAATAAAAACTGTTTTATCATTAGTAATACCAAGTACAGATCAACAAACAGTGGTTCTAAAAATTATGAGGACAACATGTTAGAATTGTGTAACAAGCCAAAGAACCCTTGATTTATCAGCAGAGGTTGCAATGTTTTTGTGAATATGTAGTTTACATAGTAAAAGATCAAGTTTTATATTCGCTTCTGTATCAGCGGCGTTATGGTGACGATAAAAAATACAATGAAGCCGACGGTAGCACAATTTAACATGATGTATACCGTTTCCCTTCCTGAGTTGCTTTCGATGCGTAATCATATCCGGATCCGATAAAGTTTTTTGGAAATGTCTGAGACAGCTCAAAAAACAAAAAGCTTCGGCACAAGCCGAAGCCTTTTGAAGGTAACTCTCCGTGTTCTATGACAAAAACGTTGCTCCGAGCGTTTCGCAGGTCATTTGCCCCTGCGGAGAATATTGGCGTAAGTTCGGTAACATCATCCACAGCGTCTACTCGACAATAGACATACGACATACCTCGACATTAGTGCCCCTACTTGTATCCGAAAAAGAAGGGAAATCTCTGCCAAGCTTATCAGCTCCAAGACCGTTTTATTGTTGGTCCGGCAGACGTAATGCGTTTGCTGAAGTTTGCGCTTGATCTAAGAATTCCTCTGCTCGGGTCAATTGCTGCCGGGCCGTCTCCAACGCTTGTGAATTTGTTGCATTAGATTCATTTAACGAGCTTATTGCCTGATTTAAAGCTGTCTCCACCTCAGAAACCGCGTTAGATGCATGCTGCTCCAGTGTATTTCCACTCGAGTTAAGTGAACCCTCTGCCGGTTTTCTTGCATTTTCGGTGGCTAGAACAATTTTGTTTTTATTTGGCACAGTGAGTCCTCCTCCCTTTTGCAAGATCATTTAAAACAGAAATAAGTATCGGATTAAGATTTTGTTTATATTCTTGCAACTGTATGGGAATATTCGGATCTTCCAGCTCCCGCAATCCATTTTAGTATAAGATCCGATTCGTTGGAAAATCTAACGTTGATGAAAAAAAGGAGGTGATCATTTCTCCATGAACAAACCAACATTAGCGCCGCACGAATCGATGGAACTGCATGAAGCTCTAAACTTTAAAACGCTGTGCCTCGCCAAGTCAAAACTGATGCAAGGCCTGGTCTTTGACCAAGAGCTAAAAGCTTTAATGCAGAAAGACGTCATTCAATCCATACAACAGATCGACGAGCTGCAAGCAATTTACGCGAAAGCTCCTTTCCAAGCACCTGTTCCGAGTAGTCCGACACCTATAACACATTAAGGGGAGCTCAAATGAATACCGATTATTTAGACCCGATTAATTCATTAAATATGCCGGAAATGGCAGATATGACTTTTGCCATGGACTTCCTTGTTCGTGCCAAGGAAGGTGTGCGTAATTTGTCCATCGCCCTGACGGAAGCGGCTTCACCGGATGTAAGAGCCCTTCTGCACACTCAGCTTAAACAAGGTATTGCTATGCACCAAGAAATCACGGAGCTCATGATTCGCAAAAAGTGGTTCCATCCTTACGAACTGAACGAACAGTACCAACTCGACCAGCTTTCAGCGAAAAATACGGTGATGATCGGGCAGATGAATTTGTTCCCGGATGATACGTCGCGTAAAGGGATGTTTGATCGGACCCCAGATGAACATATTGGAGGACATAAAGCATGAAGGCGGTAACGTATCAAGGGATTAAGAATGTCGTGGTCAAAGAGGTGCCGGATCCGAAGATAGAGAAACCGGACGATATGATCGTAAGAGTCACCAGTTCCGCCATTTGCGGTTCGGACCTTCACCTGATTCACGGAATGATCCCTAACCTTCAGGAAAACTATGTCATCGGGCATGAGCCGATGGGGATCGTAGAAGAAGTAGGTCCTGGAGTGACCAAGGTAAAGAAAGGCGACCGGGTGATCATCCCTTTCAACATCGCATGCGGAGAATGCTTTTACTGTAAGAATCAGCTGGAAAGCCAATGTGACAATTCAAACGAACACGGGGATATGGGCGCATATTTCGGCTACTCCGGAACGACCGGCGGATATCCTGGCGGGCAAGCCGAGTATTTACGGGTTCCATTTGCCAATTTTACCCACTTTAAGATTCCTGAAAACTGCGAACAACCGGACGAAAAGCTCAGCTTGATCGCTGATGCCATGACGACGGCATTCTGGAGCGTAGACAACGCCGGCGTAAAGAATGGAGATACGGTCATCGTGCTCGGCTGCGGTCCGGTCGGACTCCTGGCCCAGAAATTCTGCTGGCTGAAAGGAGCTAAGCGGGTTATAGCCGTCGACTATGTCGATTACCGCTTACAGCATGCGAAGCGAACGAACCATGTGGAAATCGTAAACTTCGAACAGGATAAGAATATTGGGAACACTCTCAAGGAAATGACCAAAGGCGGCGCCGATGTCGTGATTGATGCGGTAGGAATGGACGGCAAGATGAGCGACCTTGAATTTTTAGCCAGCGGTTTGAAGCTGCAAGGCGGCACCATGAGCGCATTTATCATTGCATCTCAGGCTGTCCGCAAAGGCGGAACCATTCAAGTCACTGGGGTATACGGCGGACGCTATAACGGATTCCCGCTCGGTGACATCATGCAGCGAAACGTGAATATCCGTTCCGGACAAGCTCCGGTCATTCACTACATGCCATATATGTACGAGTTGGTTACGTCTGGCAAAGTGGACCCTGGCGACATTATTACGCACGTCATTCCGCTCAGTGAGGCCAAGCGGGGCTATGAAGTGTTCGATACGAAAACGGATGATTGCATTAAAGTCATCTTAAAGCCTTAAATATGAATAGATACATGGGAGGACAATCTGAATGAATTCAACTTACGCTTTGCATGAGATGCTCGAGGTGCATGAAATAGCTGCGTTCAAGACGGTTTGCATGACTAAATCTAAGACCATGCAAGCTCTGGTAACCGACCCGGAGCTCAAGCAAATTTTGCAACAAGATGCGACATTATCACAACAGCAGCTTCAGGAGCTCGGTGGAGTGCTGTCTAAAGCGACTGTATAGGAGATAAAAAAATGAACCCAATATTAGAACACATGACTGGTCTTCATATGCTGACCGATGACGTGATCGCAATGGATTTTTTGATGAACGCCAAGAGCAGCGTCAGAAACTACGCCATGGCTGTGACCGAATGTGCCACCCCCGAAATCAAGCAAATTTTGATGAAACAGCTCGATGAAGCCATAGACTCTCATGAGAAGATATCAAATTACATGGTGCAGCATGGCTTATATCATCCCTACCATATTCCAGAGCAAATTCAGCTCGATCTGAAAAACATTCAAACTGCTATGAACATTCCGTCCTGACACAGTTTTTCATCCCGGCAAAAGGCTTAAAACGACGATGGTCAGGTCCGTTTTTGATTTTAGCCGGAGACTTCAGAGAACAAAATGTTCCCCGTTATAGTCAAACAGGTTCACGTCAAAGACGGGCGAACCTTAAGGCAAAGCATTTTGTGAGATGGCCCTTTCCGCAAAACTGCGGAGGGGCTTTTGCTTCTAGGAAGCAACATTTTCCCGCCAAGTACACGCTCCCTGATGAGGGATAGCTACCTTCGTTTAAGATTATTATGAAAAGGTAGGAGCAGGGAATTCATCAATTCTCATACGAAGTAAACTATATGGTTTTTCCCGCAAGTCTCTTCCATAATGAAATCTCGCCTGCCGATGTAATTGATTCACAATGACATATAAGTATTGATCGGGGCCAATCGAAAAAGTATCCGGCCATAAAATTCTCGGGTCATGCGCGATGGTTTCCATTGCGCCATTCGGCAATATCTTTCGGATACTGTTGTTTTCATAGTCTCCCGCATAAATTGTTCCTTTTGCGCCGGTGATCATTCCATCAGACGCACCTTTTTCTCCCCATGGGATAGATTCATGTCCTGTATTCTTCTGTCTCTTAGGGCTTCTGTTGAGATTGAGAACAGTTGACGGCTGGTTAGCGGAGCAAAAAATAAAACCTTTCCATCAGGAGAAATCGCTAAACTATCGGAAGCCAATCTAAATGGGAAAGTCGAGCCGTCCGGGTTTCGATTCATCAAAATTTCACCTTCTACTTTCGGTAAAAAGAGGGATCTGGTGAAGTTGATTCTGCCCCATTTAATCGTCTAAACGCGTTCCCATTTTCTAAATCTACGACGATAATAGCCCCTGGCCCTCTGGAAGAAGAATCCGTTATATATGCATATCCTGCGCTTCCAACCCGAAAATCCAAACGGACATCATTCAGATAAGTTGTTGGCAAGACAACATCTTCTGTAAAGGTATATACTCTCCTTATTGTATTCGTGCTTAAATCAACAGCAACTAATTTTGCTCCCCCTTGAATAGGTTCAGAAAAATTTGGTGCCCCTGTATCTAGTACCCAAAGTGTTCCTCTTCCATCAGCAACGATACTTTGGACACTGACGAAAGACATTGTGATATTACCAGTACTAACCATATTGTTTTCTAAACTGGGATAAGGCTGCAATTCACCCTCAACAATTTCCGCCACAGTAAATGGAACGTCGTCTCCCCATTTCGGAAAGCAAACAAAAATACGACTGGTTTCGGAAACGCTGACACCTGTAGGCATTGCCCCATAAAAAGCATGCACCAGTTCAAACTACCCAAAATATTTTTCCATAGGTAACATAGGTTGAATGATATCCTCCTCATCAAATCCGAACGGATATCAACTATATATGATGAAATTTTTTTGTAGTGCCTGGTTCTTGATAAATTTTTCTATCGTGTTGGATGCTGTGGGTATCAACTTCCCATTATTAAAAATTTTGGTTTTATTCTCACTATTACGAAAGGCAGTCTGAAGATAAATTTCAGTTCGGATTGTTTCTTACAGATTGCTAATCTAATCTGCCCGTTAGTTTAATAAAAGGGCGCGGCTTCTCATGTACTATGTTTTTGTCACCTGACAAGTTTAGATGACACGTGTCTATTCATTATTCACAAAATTCTGCCCTCTTCTACTTGTTTCTAAAACATAAGTATAGTTAGATACTTATCTAATCGCTAATTGGACGATGTTCTTGTCCTTTTCGGCAATCGGTACAAGTTCTTGTCCTCGACTCGGGACAAGAACTTGTATCGATAAAACAAAAAAGCCGCTACAATAGCGACTTTCAATGGGACCATGTTCTTGTCCCCCGACATTTGGTTTGTTGATTGAGTACAACTGAGTTCCATAATTAAATCGGATATTCATTCAACCAAATAAATGCTTCATCATAATTATCAAAAAAATAAACAGATTCTTTTGTGTTAGATTCTTGCAAATAATTCATTATCTCCCCCTTCTTCAAGAAGAAACGCAATTGCCATACTATGATTCAGAATGGTTTCATTGAAGAACTTATCTTTCCATGCTTTTTGAACGGAAAAATGATCTGGAGTGTACCCTTTTCTATCCACCAACAATTTGTATTGCCGACCCTCGGAAATGAATTGCTGGCAGACCTTCTCGAAGCCGTTAAACCATTCGTTAACATCATCTGTTTTAATCTTACCAATTAGATGGGTAACAATTATATTCCCTGAAACTGTTGTGCTGATATTCTGTTCACTCAACTTGGAATCATCTCCCTTAATTACAATTATGGGTAAGGAGCTTCATAAAATCAATAAGGATAATTCTTTACGATGAGTTTGTGCTACTTATGGTACAGAATATCCCTCGCCTCGATCTGCTGCTTTACACCTTACACTGATAAATGTAGCCGCTGTACATTTGGGGCAGGGGGTGCGGACCTCTCGTTCACCAGCTAAATGCTCGATCAGTTCTGCTTCGAATTAAAGACGAGTCCGGTATTCTACCGCTACAGAGAAGCAGAGTTGTGGAACGATGGCTAAGTGGACTTAAAGGTGATATCTGTCTTTTGGGTGAATTATTTATCTAAACTATACTGCCCGTTAGTTGAACAAAGGCAGCCGATCATGATGTCGGCTGCCTTCTTGGTTTTATTTGCTATCGTTTCCCGTTAGCTTAATCCCATCCGGATTAGCGGAAGCGATAACAGCCTTACCAACATCAATTCGGCCAAATGTTAAAGAATATGCTTGGTTAACTGATATAATTTTAATGCATCCTTCTTGCTAAGGGTCGAGAGATCGAGATCAACGGCCTTGGTTCGGTCCCAGGCGATGAGGGGCTGGGATGGAGGATTATCCATCAGTTTAATGATCGGTTGAATACTCCTCTCCACCGGCTGTGCGAAGAGCTTGCCCATTATGCGCAATATTCCCTTGAAAGGCTGAGCCAAATGATTCGTGCCGCTATGGGTATATCCGGGATGGTTAAGTATGAAACGTGTCTTCCCGGTCTTGTGGTTTTCAGCATACGCAACCCCCAGCAGATCATTCGCCCGTCCTCCCTGTAGAGTCGCCTTCAGCAGACCATACCCCTGTTGAAGTGTGAGGTCATCGTAGTGAACGGCTCCCTTCGTCATTCCAGTGCCTCCGATGCTTACAATGACCGGATTGGTCCCCCTCTCCAACAATTCTGTCAAACCATAACTCAGAATAAATCGGCTGACATAATAGAGTGCAAAAGTGCTTTCAAAACCATCCGGAGTCAACTTCCGTTTAGGAAATTGTTGCATCGCTGTAAGCACCAGTCCGTCAAGCGATGCATGGTGTTGTTGCACCTCTTGAATGACGCGGCGGTTCTCAGACAATGATAATAGATCAGCTTGAATAAAGGATGCCCGGTCCGCGGCGCCGAGTCGTGCAGCCTCGTCTAGAAATTCCTTACCCCGGAGACGGTTGCTGCCTGTTACAGTCACTCTGCTGCCCTGACGTAAATAGTAAATGGCAAGCCCTCTGCCCATCCCGGAAGTACCTCCTGCTATGAATAAGTCCTTCACCTTCCCACTCTCCCACATATGAATTAAGCTATAGATGTTGACTAGACAACAGTAGTCAATTACTATTCTAATAGTAATATTCTATGCTAATCAATAAGCTAAAGAGCCGATCTGTTGTCTAGACAACAATAGATCGAAATTGTATTCTTCCCAGCTGCGGAATCGCGAGACAAGGAGATGGTGTGGGATGGGTTTAGTGAACCCGAATGATCCTCGAGCGAAGCGAACGAGGAAATATATTCAGAAAGCATTTACGGATTTGCTTGTAGAAATGGACTTCGAAGACCTCTCGATTCAGGATATTATGGATCGTGCTGAACTGAACCGAGCAACATTTTATAACCATTATCAAGATAAATATGAATTGCTTGAGTTGACCATGACCAGCGCATTTACGGAGATTCTATCTACATGGATTCCTCCCGGTACACGAATGCAGGGCACAGTGCTGTTGCGCAATCTAATGCTGGCGGTTTGTGAGTGGCAGATTGAAACGACGAAGCAGCTGAATGCACGGCGGACCCTTTCGCAGGCGATGGAGGACAATGCCAAGCAACAACTGTACAATGTCATCATCTCTTGTATGGCGCATGTCAAAGACCTGCCGGCGGAAGAGCAGCGAAGAATGGAATGGGTCGCGACGATGATCAGTTGGTCAATTTATGGGGTGGTTGCGAAGTGGAGTCAACGGCAGGAAGAGCCGGCGGAACAATTCATCGAGCATGTTCTGCCTTTCCTGATGTCGAACTTGCATACGCTTAATCTGCAAGACTCAAAAGAGGAGTCGGGGTAGTCCAAGCTGAACTGATTTTCTTTCAAACAAAATGAAATCGAAAATAGTATTGTTTTCCACCTTTCAGCTCAATAATTTATCTTTTTCTTGTAAATCTTTTAGTGTGCATTCTCACTCTTTACTCCGTAACCGTTCGTCCGCTCCCTTTCATTCATAAAATACACCAAATAATAAAAAAGTACAATTCTGCTCGTTACTTCAACAAAAGCAGCTGATCACATTGATCAGCTGCTTTCTTATTTTGATCGTGCTATCGTTTCCCGATAGCTTAAAGAAGGTTAGAGTTTGTACCTTTAACAAATGAAATCATATCACTTTCTATTTGCTGTAAAACACTGTTCCTGTCTCGTGAAACATCATAATAAGTGATGTTGTACTTCTTTAGTAATCCCTCCAATTCTTTATTTCTCCTATACAATGCCTCAGCATAATTGCGCAGTTCAATATCGCTAAGATAATAACTCCAATCTAAAATGTTGTCATATTTCTTCATGTTTGCGTAAATTTCTTCTTCGTTTCTGTTTGGATAACATATTCCGACCACAATGAAATCATCTTTACTAAAATGCTTGAAATATTCATTTAGGTCTAAATCGCTGCCCTCGATGACATAGTTTATGCCCTTTTTTCTTGGGACATCATCATTCAGTTCTTTTAGATATTCTATTAGAAATGGATTGAATTCATTATACTCCAATATACCTACGGGGTTCTTTTCTAATTTGATGTTAGGCAAAGCTTTCTTCATTGCTTCTACAATAGGGTCAAGCTGTACTAAACTGTAGTTAAGTTTTTTACTTATTTCAAATGCTACTGTAGATTTCCCTGACCTTGGAATACCCGTAATAATTATATTCCTGTTTGTTTCATGCAGATATTTTATTCTCGACATATAAGTGCCCCCAGTTGGTTTACCATTTACTTTTATACCTCATTTATTAGTTCGTTCAACCCCATTTCGTTACCTCTAATTTCTAGAGTAATCTGCCCGTTAGTTTAATAAAAAGGCGTCTAATCATCTTTGTTTGCCGCCGTTGATGAAATCATATCGGGAATGTAACAATGTTCTTGTCATCCGTCGGGAATGTTATCAAGTTCTTGTCATTGTGTTTTGACAAGAACTTGATAACATAAATATAAAAAGCCGCATAATCAGCAGCTTCTAATGTAACTATGTTTTTGTCACCCGACACTAAACCTACTGTACTCACATAATATCCTTCTGCCCAAAATTTTCGATTCCCGTATTTATATTTTAGTTGTGCATGCTTCTCGAAGATGATTAACGAACTTTTCCCCTTTAGATATCCCATGAATGATGAGACTGAAATTTTCGGCGGGATAGCCACCAACATATGGACCTGATCGGGCATCATGTGGCCTTCTATAATTTCTACTCCTTTGTACTTACATAAGCGTTTGAAAATTTCTATTAAGTCTCTTCTTACTTGATTATAGATCTCTTTCCGTCTATACTTCGGGGTAAATACAATGTGGTATTTACACATCCACTTTGTGTGAGCTAGGCTGTAGCTCTTGGTTGCCATTTGAGACCATTCCTTTCTTTGAGCCTGAACATCTCAATTTTATTGGAATGGTCTCAGTGGTCAAACCCTCAATCCCTCCACCCGCATAGCGGGTGGTTTTTTGTTTCGCGCGTTTCACGCACTCAACTGGCTAAAGCCATAACAAAAAAGCCGCTAAATTAGCGACTTTCAATTGGACATGTTCTTGTCCCTCGACAAAAAGTAAATTAATCTAAGCAAGGATCCTGTCATCATGCAGAATCAGCATTCCTGATTATTTATTCCAGAACTCACTTTTCATTAATACCTACATTTTCTCGAATCATAGATGGTTAAAATGTTCGTATACATAGCCACTAAGCATAGGAGTTACTTTATTTTAATGACTACCTTTCCTTTTGCACTTCCGCCTTGCAGGTACGAGAATGCTTGCGCAGTCTCTTCCAAATGATACACTTTATCGATAACTGGCTTAATTTGGCAACCGGTACAGTACCGAACTCATTTTGAGAAAGCTGCCTAATGAAATAACCGTGTCTAACTTTTGGGGGTCACTTCACTTTCATTGAGACCATGTTCTTGTCCCTCGACACCTATGGCATGCGATAACTTTTTTGCTTTTCAATGTTAAAGTTTTGGATGTCTACTTGACAGGGCTATGACCAGCTTTGCGCATGCAAAGAAAAATAGTAACCGCCAACGCTTACAAGTACTCCTAATACTTTTCCAGTAAAAGGTCCGCCTATAAAGGAAGCAAGTACACCTGCTACTGCAGAGGCAGTGGTATATAATATCTCAGTCGAATTTTTTACTGCTCCTTTATATACAAAACCAGCTGCTAATACTTGTTGTGAGGAATTGAGATCTTCTTGAATGGGTTCAACTTCTTTAATTATATAATTCACTTCGAATATAGTAATTGTCGTATTGAACTAATTTAGAACCATCTGTAAAAGTGACAGAGTTCTTTGTCCTTATTATGAAGAAGAAGTGCCCTCTCAGCCTAATGCTGGGGGCACTCTTTCATATCTGACATGGATATCGTATACTTGTTGTTAAATGAACTTGTAGCTATGATTCCAACAAAATATTCTACTGTACTCCTAACTTATTACTCTACATTATTTTGCTCTGGTAAATAATGTACTTTAGCATTATTTGGTATAATGGGGGTTATCAACTTAGTATTAATAATATTCTTTTGATTATTAAGATCAGTGTAATCTATTATCCTATAAGCCTTTTGTAAAACATCTCCACTATCTCTTTTTTCATATTTTATAACTTGGTTTTTAAAATTCATCCAATAAGATACGTTATTTTGTTGATCTTTTAAAATCTTGACTCCTTCTTCATTTTCCATGGTACGCAACGACGGATTACGGGATAATTCATCTTTTATTCTTTCAGTCAATTGGGGTTGAATAAATACATTAGCCTCAACCTGTTTCCCATCATTATTTTTCGAAATAATGTAAGAGTCTACCTGGGGAATATATTCTGTAGTAGTATCACCATTATAAATCATATAATAATTATTGTTCTGCATTTGTCCATCAATACTTCTTAACTCTTTTCGCCAATGGCCGTTATCATTTCTCCAATAATCCCAAATAAATATTTTCCGAACACCATCAATATTTACTATCTCCTCAATAGATAGATGTGAGTTTTCCCATTTAATTTCAATGTCAGATTGTTCATCAGCATTGGTATTATTTGTATTAAAACACAAAACTACCATGACAATAATTGTTAATACTAATCCGATTCTTCTATTCTTAAACGTTCTCCCAATAAGTATCTTCATACCAGTAATAATCCTCCTTTATACCACTATTATTAATATAAGTATCTAAGTTTTTGACCCTCATCCTTAAGTAATTATCGCCTTTATAGATATGTTCAGTGGTATTAATTGAGTTATCATAATCAGTTGTTTTAGTACTGCCAGAATATTGAAATATAATGTCTTGATCTTGATCCCATATATTGAAATATTCAAGTCTAGAGTTTTTTACTGTTGACCAACCAAAATAAAATTTTTGATGTGCATGCGGAACACTCCACCAAGAAGCATCTTTACTCACTAAATAAATATTCATTTTACTATAAAGATTACTGCCAGGAGATGTTTCAAAATATAAACGCTTATCATAATCTATTTCATGTGCACTGGCATAAGAAATTGAGAACAAGAACATCAACATTGTGGTCAAAGATAATTTCAAAAACCTCATTTAAAATCATCACCTTTAAGATTATTTGTTGCTCAGGGAGGAAGTAGATAGCATAGAACTTTAATTATGTTGACTCAAAACCATATTTTAGTCTTACTTCAAACTCCCATTTTAAGCCAGAGTCTCTCATCAGGATCATATGTGTGCCACCTTCTTGACCCATTCCCACTGTAGAAATCACATATTCGTCTGCCCAGGATGGAATTAGTGAATAATATTTATTTTCAGAAAGTATATTTACTTCTTTATGCGTCCATTTTATTAAATCTCCATCAAAAGTTTCTCCAACTGCTTCGGCCCATACTACTGGTTCAGTAATTCGGACATCGTTGGATATTCTTTCATAATTCCCTTCCCATTTTGATATTCTATAAAAAGTGTTACCACCTTTTTCAAGTTCACCTTCATAATACGCTCTAGCAGTTGATCTAACACTTATTGAGCCATCTTCTCTTGTCTTTGGATCAATTATTGCATTAGCAATGAAATCGCTCTCATAAACCTCTGAAAAAGTAGTTACTCTGTATAAATATGATTCCTCACCTGTCAATGAATTCCTCAGTTTGTGAGTTTTTTCAATTGCAGTGTAAACCGGTAACTCATTTCCGTTAAGAAAGCTTGTAACTTCTGTTTGAATGGTCGTTGGTGAATCAATAGTTGCTTCTTGACGTAGGATATTCATGTCATCAATAACATCATAAGATTCGAGAATGATCCTATTATTAAGTTCCGGAATATCAGTTTCAACATTTGAATCTTTTTCTTGTGCATGTGTGGACAATACAAATAGATTTGTAGACATTAATATAAACATAATTAAAACAAATGTTAATAATTTCTTCATTTATTAGTCCTCCTTAGAAAATTACTTTTTCAGGAAAAAAATAAGGAATATAATGATTATCGCTATCAGAGTAGTCAAGCATCCTGTTTGATGGCCAATGATTGCTTTTCCAATTGATTGAGAAAAATTTAAAATCGCATTTTTTTCATACTCCTTCCCTAGTTTTTTTTCAAGTTCCTCTCGTTCATTATCTCGATTGTTATTCACATTTACTCCCTCCCTGAGTTTCTGGTATTATAAGTTAATTAAATGTATAATCAAACCTCTGAAAATCAAGATCATCCTAATATAACAGACTAAATACTGGCATATCCTAACATATTCTAATATTCCCTTAATTATCCTAAATAATGTTAAATTATGATCAAATTCATAATATTTTATAATACTTCGTTGTACGGTAGTTACTGATATCTCTTAAGTGTTCGAGGCTTGATGAGTGGATGTATCGGTATACGAACAAACCGATTGATCGAAAATAAAGCCCCAATCTGCCAAACTGTTTACCGCCGACACGGCATATAACTTGGCGTCTCCAAATAAACTAACTGCTGTGATGAAGCCAGCAATGATCATGTTTTTCTCAGGGGCTTCTCCGATTCACCATCATCCTCCCTTTTTAATTTTGATCCGTGGGACAAATACATTTGACGCTACCAGCTGCTTCACGAACATCTACCACATCACCTGGTTGAAATTTAACTTGTTGATCAAATGGAAGCGGGGTCCAGCTACCGCCATTTAGTGAATATTCTGCTACACTACTTGTGGTCCATAGATAATCGCTTTCTGAAATTGCATGTGTACCTTGGAAGTGAATAAGAAGCTTTTGAACTTAACCCTGTCAAGTAGACAAGCCTTAAAAAGGCAGCCTTAAGCAACCTTAGTTCGGAACTCAATTGGACTAAGGTTGTTTAGTTTTTGTTGAAAACGTTCGTGGTTGTAAAAATAGATATATTGTTCAATCGCCATAATAAGCTCTTCCTCGGTCGGACCTTCCTCCAGGAACATCGCAACAGCCTTGCGCTTGAATTCGATGTCATATGTCTTTCGTATTTCGCCCATGAAAGTAGACTTTAATGCGCTTTTTACACACTGTCTACTTAAAGGGGATAATATCATTTTAGCGACTTTCTATGGGACCATGTTCTTGTCCCTCGACACTTGTATTGGCCTCTAAGTGAGCTCCCCACGGACGAGGGGTAAAAAATGCTGATAGCGAGAAGCAGATTTTGTTCCAAAACTCGTATGATCCTCCCGATCATCTTATCACTCCATTCGTGAATGCTATATAAATATTCCACGGCAGCTGATCAATCTGACCAAGCTGCCTTCTCATCTTTATTCAACTAACGTTTCCCGTAAGCTTAATGACCGCGAATATTAAAATTTCTATAGAGTCCATACAAAAACGAAACAATTCCAATAACCAGAAAAGGGATTACAAAAACATTATCTTTGAGATCCACCCATGGTTCACTCAAAGATCCGTTACCAGAAAAAGATGCTAATCCTTGTGCTGATAGTCCACTAGCAATCCAGTTTGCACATCGTTCCAAGGTATACAGAATACCAGAAAAGATCACAAATATTATTCCAGTAATTTTATAAAACTTTCCTTTCACTTAATCACTCCTTTTGCATTATCTTTCCTTCTTGATGCTAAGCCCATTTATACGCTTACTCTAAATAACGAAAAGAGACAAGCATTAGTTACACACCAATTCACACTAAACTGCCCGTTAGCTTAATAAAAAGGCGTCTGCTGCCTTCGATGAAATCATATGTAACAATGTTCTTGTCATCAGTCGGGAATGTTATCAAGTTCTTGTCATTTTGTTTTGACAAGAACTTGATAACATAAATATAAAAAGCCGCATAATTAGTTAGCGGCTTCTAAATGTTACTATGTTTTTGTCACCCAACAGCCCAGTATTCTCTTAGAACTAAACAATAAAAAAACAAACCACATGGAGCGGTACACTCGCATGTGGTGTTTACAGCACTACAACTCAGCCATCTAGGACTTTATCAATTTTTGATCTTCAAATATAAACACTCTCTCGCAAGTACTGCACAACCAAACATCATTCAAGTTCGATATAATGCTATACAAACTCAGGCATACTTCACCAGAAGGGGTACTCTCAATTTAAATTTTTCATAACTAGATTTTCAGGTTATTTGTAAGTTTAACGACCATTGCATCTCCTTAAGGATGTACTGAAAGTTTCTATTGCTCAATGTAGCCACATTTATATCATAATCCAACAATGTGGTCACTTTTGTGCATTTTTTCATGACACAATTTTGAATACATAAAAACAAAAAAAGCCCGATTAATCAGACTTTTCAGCATTATTGAATGTAGACACTTTTGTCTCATTAGACATCACTCACACACTAGATTCGTTTTTTTGTACCATCACAAATCATGAAAGATAATCTTTCAAATGTTTGCTTGGCTCTTAATATTAAAACTATCCACCACATTATCGTTCTTCTTCTATTGATGACATGCCATTTTCTCTGTGATTTACCTATGCGATTACCTTTCGAAAATAAAAATCTAATGCATTTCGACGAAAGTTGGAGTTCAGACTTCTTCAGTCAGAACGCCAATTCTAATGTAATATGTTTAGGAGGGTTCGTTATGCGCGCTTACGGTATTTTTTGATACTAGTTCAGAGTGATACTATCAAGCTCGGCATATCCACTTGAACCTTTTGCTAGTCTTATGATGTTATCTCTAGTAGTTAGATTCACATTCACATTTATAGTAGTGAATTCCCCCCATCCTGTGGTTGGAGGGTAAGTAACCGCTGAACAAGGGCCACCGTTGTAGCAAAGGTTTTGTGACGAATTTGCTCCAGTACCATTAGCATATCGGATTGTCATCTCCCCGGCATGTCACGCCAAAAGATTAAAACGACCGTCTGTAGAATCGACTCTTTGTAATTGTCATTTGCGAAATGGCATTCCAAATCCTATCATCACGAACTATAAGATATTTCTCATGATTATATTCATATTTCCTGCTTTGACTAAGATTGCAAAAAAGAGTACCTTTAATCGGTTTTTACCGAATAGAAGGTACTCTTTTTTCTGCTCAATGTCAAAATACAATAAAAACATACGGAATCCTAAGGTTAAGGCATCTCCAAGCTCCAGTAGCTCTCCGGATCCACGTTTTCAAGACCCGGAATTGGCTTGCGCGCACTTGATTCACCTCAATGCCGGCAATAGCGGCAATTTCGTCATAGCTTAGTTCATTCGTATATCGCAGCAGCAGCACGATCCGATATTTATCCGGCAGCTGCTGCAGTAATTGCTGTACTTCCCCGCCGGTTTCCTTGCGGAGATAAGCCGATTCCGGCGTTTCGGTGTGATGATGCTGCACCCGGATCAGCACATCAGCTTCTACCGGCTCAGGCTTTTTTCTCCGCCCCGCATCCTTCATCACATTCACGGCGATGGCGTACAGCCATGAGGCGAAGTTCGATTCCTCCCTGAAGCCCGCCAGCTTGCGGTAAGCTCTCAGAAAAGCCTCCTGCGTGTAGTCCTGGGCATCCTGCGGGCTAGCACCCAGGCCTCGTAATAGGCCGTATATTTTATTTTTGTGCGTATCCACCAGCTGTGTAAAGCTCCTCTTGTCGCCAGCCAGTACTTGACTGACCAGCGTAACGTCCTGTGACGGGTCTGCCATAACCATCCTCCCTGCTCATCATCTGAACTTCATATATTATAGACGGATGTCCTTTGCCGTTTCTCTCACTTAAAAAAAGAGCCCTCTTAGAGTCCCTTCCTGGTTATTCCATTATACTGCCCGTTAGTTGAACAAAAGCAGCCGATCACAATGATCAGCTGCCATCTTATTTTGACGTTAGCTTAAAGAATTAGAGAAGTGTAAATATATAAAAACTTATCTAATCGGTAATCGGAATATGTTCTTGTCCTTTACGGCAATCGGTACAAGTTCTTGTCCTCGGCTCGGGACAAGAACTTGTACCGATAAAACAAAAAAGCCGCTATTTTAGCGACTTTCTATGGGACTATGTTCTTGTCCCCCGACAGATGACAAGAACTTGATAACATTCCCCACTTAACTTATCCCTTTATAAACTGAACAAAAGCAGCCGATCCACGTTGATCGGCTGCCTGTTCTTATTGAGCTATCGTTCCCCGTTAGTTGAATAGGAGATCGCTGTTTTATCCACTTAACCAGCCTGACCAAAAAAATAAAAGAATCCTATAAGCAGAAATGTTAGGATTATCCATATAAATAAGGTCTTCAATTTAGGCTTAGGTCCCTCTGTAAGAACTTTAAATCCTAATGGTAATAATGCGACACAAAGCCCCGCAGTCGCAATGAAAGAAAATGTCGTGCTACCTTTTAGAACACCAAGAGGAAGTGTCGACATAAGGGCTAGTGCAACACATTGATAGATCTTCAATACACCAGATCTATACGAGCCGATTGCGAGGACGATCCATCCGATCATAATGGCAAGATTAAAAGTCTTAAAAATATGAAATGCACCGTAAGAATTAGCAATCACTTTTGTTGCGATATCCACGTTTTGTTGGCGAACCAATTGGAAAGCAAGATGATCAATACCCGCATGAAATGTGCGAGTAAGTAAACCAAAGATTGCGAATGTTGCACCCCAGAATGCCCAACCTGGTCTTTTAATGCTAATCATTTTTGAAAGTAAAATTACGGCAGGCAGCAAAAGAATATTTCCAGCTGCGAAAGCACTATATGATGCGATAATTATTGTAGGATGTTCCTTAAATGCTACAAGTTGATCTGGAAAGAAAAAATTAAACTTATACCGAAGTGCCACACCAACCATAAGTAATAAAGGTCCTAGAATTAATGCAACCCCACCTATCCACCTTCCAGGAAAGTCATTTGAAGTAACTGATGTTTTTACTTGTTCGGTATTGAGCATTTGTTTTTCTCCTTTGAATTCAATATCTGAAATTCATGATTCATTATCTACCCTAAACTTCTTTCACATACTACCATACTACCACAAAATTTATCTTGAAATATTCCACTAATCTGCCCGTTAGTTCAACGAACATTGGAGCAGAGCCGCGGTGGCCTGCTCCCTTTTCTGCTTGAGCTATCGTATCCCGTTAGTTTAATCCTTACGCTTTGACCCGACAACCTCTCCTAAATTCGTGAGCCCCCACACTCCGGCAATCCGTTAGCTTTCCACGCGAATAAGTTCAAGAATCATTGGCTGTTTTTCAGCGCCTCTTACACTTAACTCATTCTGCTTCTGGAGTGAATCCCATCGCAACCGACATCCTGTTCCAACTGTTTATCATCACGATCAACATCGTTAGATTGATGTACTGTGTTTCCGAAAAGTACTTCCTGACATTATGGTACACATGATCCGGCACTTTAAGCGACGGCAATAATGTTACATGCTCTGTAAGTTCCAATGCCGCCTTCTCCATTTCCGAGTAAAGATTGCTTTCTTCCCATGCACTGAGACAATAAAGCCGCATTTCGGATTCCCCTGATTTTCGCGCATCAGCTGAGTGATAAGATAGGCAATATACGCAGCCGTTGATTTGCGATGCCCTGATTTTGACCAGTTCGCGAAGCTTTGGATCAAGATCAGTCGACTTCGTATACGCGTCCAGCTCACCTAGAAGCTTTACTCCTTGGGGCACTAAATTCATTACCTGATTCATTTCAAATCGTGCAGCCATGGATAGACCCTTCTTTCTTGATTAAGTTTTTCTTTCTTGCTAATCATATCTCGCTATCGCTGACAGTTACGGTCAGTATTTCTATACTGGTTTTCTTTCGGCCGCTATGAAAAGAAGGGGCAGTTCCTCGAATAAGGAACTACCTCTTCTTTTCATGAACCTGACTCTAGATTCCTTTGCCGCCTACCGGCCGCAGCTTTATCGGTTCCGCGCCGGCAATCAACGGCTTGCATTTCCGGATCAACGCCAATACATTCTCATCTTGAAGAGAAGCGGCATGCGCTTCGGCGTCTCTCCAAAGCTCCGTGATCCAAACTACGTCCGGATCGTCTACCGAAACATTAATGATATACAATTCACAGCCTTCCATAGAATCAAGCTGATTGGCCGCTTCCAGCATCGTCTGTACGAGCTCGTCTCGTTGACCAGGGTGGGCAATCAATTTTCCATACATGGCGTATTTGTTCACATCGTTCATCCTTTGCTATCTGGGATTCGAACCGATAGCATCGATTCGTAATGTGCCGCAATATCGCGACTTACTTCCACTAGCCTTTCAATAAGCATGTCCGGTTCGAGAATGACCAGCGATTTCCCGTAAGGGAGAAGAAAGTAAGGAACATAGGATTCCAAAGAAGACAGGCTAAGCTTGAATAAGGCCTGTCCCTCTTTACGTTCGACAAGCGTATGGCTGAATAGCCAATGCTGGCATAAGAGATCCAGCGCCTGCTCATAGCCCCGGATCTTCACTGTTAAGAGAGATTCTGAATCCGAAGCGCCTGGCAGCAAGTTGAGCAGCAGAAAATCTTTTGCAGAGAACTCGGAAGGCCGCTCGAAATAACGATCACGCAGTGTGATTCGGGAAATGCGATCCACCCTTAAGCTGCGTATCGCCTTCCGAAGGTTGCAATACCCGACGGCATACCAACTCCCTTTCCAATGTACAATGCCGTAAGGGTCGATTTCGCGGATGCTAGGGGTCTCTCGCTTGCCGTTGTCGTACACGATCTCCACAGATCTGCCCCCAGCAGCCGCATCTTCCAAAATCCGAAGCCAATTCCTTTGCATCTCTTCGATTGGCGGATTAATGATGGTGATACCTTCCATATGGCGCTCGATTTGATCAAGCTGCTCTTCGTTCGTATAGCGCTTCAGCTTGTTAATCGCCCGATTGAGCTCATCTTTGAACGGGTAACCCGTCTCGTGAGCGAACGTTGAAGCGTGAGCTAGCGCCTTTTGCTCTTCCATATCGAACATTAGGGGGGACTCCGTGAACCGATTGAGTATTCGATAACCTCCGTTTGGCCCTGAGTCCGCTATAATGGGGACCCCGCTGGCACACAACGAATCGATGTATCGGTATACCGTACGAAGATGGATCTCCAGCTCGTTCGCGAGCTGCTTAGCGGTCATTCGTCTACCTGACCGGAGTAACCACAGAATGGACAGCATATGGTCTGCTTTGGACATCGTTCGCCATACCTTCCTTTGATGAGTTGGATATATCAAGGGCGTTAAGGATATATTTTTTCGCCTTTCTCAAGCATCTGGATGAACTGCCGGATCCGCTTCTCTCGGGTTTCTTGTTTTTTGGCGTTGTTAATTCGAAATCCGATTGAATATTTATTTTGTCTGTCGAGCGTATCGTAGAACGCCTTAGCCTGGGCATTGCGCTCCAACTCGATCGCGAAGTCCTCAGGCAGCGAGGCGATGCTTTGAGATTCGTAGGCTTTATCCCAGTTCCCGTTTTTTTTGGCCACTTCAATTGCCTGATATCCGGGAGTCTTCATTCGCCCTGTTGTAATCAGCTGTTCGGTTTTATCTTTATTGACTTTCGACCAGGTGCTCTTGGCCCCGCGCGGAGTGAACCGCTGCAGCCATGTTTTCTCATCTAACGCTTCTTTCTGACTGTCAACCCATCCGTAACATAAGGCAACATCGAGCGCTTCGTTATATGAAATCGTAACGACGCCGGAATTTTTTTTCGCAATCTGTAATCGGATGCCGGGCGAGGTATAATTATCGTCGAGCCAACTCTCAAAAGACAGTGGATCGGCAAAGGACATAACCGGCAAGTCACTCGATTTTTTTACCACATGAATCGCCTCCTGATTCAAGTGTACACAATAATTGCTGACAAGGACAGTCAGTGATTTTCGACGGGAGTTATTGGAACGAGAGCCCCTTTTTTGATCGTGCTCGTGAGAGTTAGCCCTTGGTCGCACTCGTCAAAAAAGCATATGATTATTCATAAAATGCGTACTTGTGGGATTCAAACAAGAAGCCGAGCGATGTAATTAACCTGTGTGCCGATTGGTTCTCCAAGTACGGAAAATAGACAACACTCGATCGGCGCTAAGTTGAGTATTAATTCTTAACTATAGTAAGGACGATCGTTAGCAAGCTCCTACTCCCAACTAAGTTAAGCCTCCCTCTATTCAACTATCCTGCCCTTTACTTCAATAAACAACGGCAGCCGACGTTTGGGTGGCTGCCGTGTTATATTGTTCCAGCTATCGTTCCCAGATAGCTTAACAATCAATCGATTTAACTTTCCATTATATCGGTTGTTATGATAACCATGTTCAGGTTATGTTCATGTAAAATTTCGAGTCCATTTAGCTGTCCTTAATTGAGAATTTAATTTTAAAGCTTATTTTAGTAATAGCAAGTGAGAAGCACAATTAATTTACAAGAAGGAGAATTTAGATGAAGAGTATTGTTTCGCCAAATGAAAAAATCAATGCAGAAAGCTGGTTTCCAGGTAGATGGATTGGAGGATTGTCGCTGGTACTGGGGCCGATTCTTCTTCTTGCCGGGGAACTTCTCAGGGTAAAGTACCACTTTTACTATCCTGATCAACTTGCAGCCTTTAAAGAGCAACCGACACTGATGGCGGCGTCCTATGGATTATTCGCAGCCGGCATTATTGTTATGTGGCCTGGTATCCTTGCACTTGTCAGGCTAATAGGCGCAAAAAAGCCAGGATGGGCTTTATGGGGCGGCATCCTCGCGATTATGGGACTCTTTGCGCGCATGTATCATGCCGGTGTGGATAATCTTGCTTATTGGCTAGTTCAATTCCAAGGCTTAGAGCTCGCAACTACTTTTATAAGTGAATCTTACGCATATAATTACCAGGGATTTTATGTTATCGCTACAATCCTGTTTTCCGGCATGATTGGATGGTTCGTTCTTGCGATCGGCGCTTTCCGTTCTCGCACACTCAATCTACCCTACTCAATCGCGTTGGGATTAATGGGGATACACAGTTTAGGAGTTCTCAAAGGCACCAGTTGGGACACTTTAGTTGCCGTGATTGGTCTTTGCGTTGCGTTGACGCCTCTAGGCATTAAGATTTTGCAAGACGGTCCAACACCTAGCTTATCAGTCGCAATGAAATGGTTTATCGTAATCGTTATTATCGGAGGAATTTTCTTCTTTGTTGGCCAGAATGCATAGCATCCTGTCTTCCTGCGTTTGCCTTACGGAACGTTATTCTCGAAAGCCGATCATAACGGAAGAAGGATTGTAACTGCAGTCCCTTCCCCTGGCGCGCTTTGAATGTTGATCATGCCGTGGTGCGCTGCGATAAACCGTTCTGCTATCGCCATGCCGAGTCCTGTACCGCCAATAGGTGCTTCCGTTGACGTCCCGCGATAGTATCGCTGAAAGAGGTTGTTTTTCTCATTTTCATTCATCCCGATACCATTATCAGAAATCGTAATACACAAATAATTGTTCCTTTGCACGGTCATAGTTATGATCGTTTCAGGCGGGTTATGAAGAACAGCATTTATCAATAGATTGACCAATGCTCTCCCTATTAACTTTTCGTCAAACTCGTAATATATAGATTCTTCAGCCACCTCGAATCGAATTTGCTGCTTCCGGGCTGCGGGTAGTTGACGTATATCTTCTATAACTTTTATCGCGAACGAAACGATATCTGTTCGTTTCATAGTCGGTCGTACAGCACCGCTCTCAAATCGGAATGCATCGCTTAAATCTTCGATAAGACGGTGCATATGATCGGCTTTTTCCTGTATAATCGCTATAAACTTCCTCTGTTCTTGAATGGTCCATTGGTGCTCATCGGATAGCAACATCGTCGAATATCCCTGAATATAAGAAAGTGGTGTTTTCAAGTCATGCGTCACGCCTGAAGTCCAATCTCGGCGTAAGTTCTCCAGAACCATTCGTTCGTTCTCGCTCGCGGACAAACGATCGGATAGTTGCTTCATTTTTTCGGTCAACTCGTGAAAGAGACGAAATCCCATCGGTGATTTATTTCTTCTCGATCTCGGCATTTCTAAAGCGAAATAATTCCCCTGTGATAGTCGTTCAATCCAATTCAGGTAAAAAAACAGGGGCTCACTCAGCTTGCGACCATACATAAAGGTTGTTCCGAAAAAAAACAAAGAAAAAGACAGAAGAAAAACAGATAATATAAATGAGTCATCAAATAATCCTGACCACGCCAGCCTTTCTCCGAAAAAACTTATGTCAAAACCGAACAACATTAAAAGAGTAATGGAAGACGCGACATACGAAAATAGCATGACTGCCACGATAACTGCAACATAATGAAACATTAATTTCTTTTGAAGACTCACTAGTTTGACCCCTTCGGCGAGCTAAGGAGCTTATAGCCCATTCCCCTAATGTTGACAATCCATTTCGGATCATTTGGATTTATTTCGATTTTTTGGCGTAACCGTCGGATATGAACCATCACCGTATTCTCTTCTCCAAAGCTTTCCATTCCCCAAATTCGCTCGTATAGGTGTGATACACTGAATATTTGATTTGGATTCTCGCACAGAAACAGCAATAATTCAAACTCTTTGGCCGGACAGTTGATTTCCTGCCGGTTCACCATTAATCTTCCCTCTTGCTTATACAATTGAAAGGCCCCAAAATCGTATACTTCATTGTTGGTTTTTTTTCGATCTGACATATTTTTACGGCGTAATTGAGCTTTAATTCTCGCTACTACCTCTAATGGATTAAACGGCTTAGTAATATAATCGTCGCCACCGATAGTAAGTCCCATAATTTTATCCATATCCAGAGTCCGCGCCGTCAAGAATAAAATCGGTACGCTCGTCACTTCGCGTAGACGCCGACACAGTTCGAAACCATCCAAATCGGGCAACATAATATCTAGCACGATTAGATCAAAATTCATTGCATGTACACAATCAAGCGCTTCTTGGGCCGTAGTAGCAAAAGTAACGTCCTTAAAGCCCTCTTTTGTTAAAAGGTAATTCAACATATCCAACAGCCCTGTCTCGTCATCTACCAGGAGCAATCTACAATCCATTATTGTTCGCCTCCACCGAAACGATTTTTGTGTTGACTCATTTTACGACGCTTAAGCCAAATCAGAATGAGATAGCCGCCGAAGATACATCCTACTCCAATAAATATTATTTTAATATAATTTTCCACAAGATCGAATACAGAATTCCATTGATCTCCGAATAAATAACCAATCGAAAAAAATACAATCACCCATAGGCAAGCCCCTGTATACGCATAGAGAATAACATTACGGAAAGGGACGCGAATAACGCCAATGAAATATCCGATAAATTGCCGAATCCCTGGAATAAAAAAACCGATAAGCAACAGTCTATCTCCGTATTTATTATAATAATGACGGACCTTCTGTATAGAAGAGGGCTTTAAAAGCAACAATCCACCATAGCGTTCTATTAGGGGAGCCCCCAACTTATAGCCAATGCAGTACGTAATTGTAATCCCTCCTATCGCCCCTGCTAATGCCATAAAAAAAGCTGGTACAACATCCAATACGTTTTTAAAGGATAAATATCCAGTATACGTTAACGTAGTATTTCCAGGTGGAATAGGCAGTGCTATAAAATCTAAAGGCAATCCTATCAGTAAGACCAGGTATCCGTATTGTTTAAACCATAATTCAATCATTTCCATCATGTTTATTTTACTCCTTTTGTCATTTGTCACATCACTCCCCACAGTCTAAAACGAGAATATGAACCTGGCTAAAAGCCATGCTGAATAATACCATAAATTCGCCTGAATTTTACCTGAACGAATACATCTAATCGAAGAAACACTAGCTCTTAAATTCCGAGAAAAAACAATACAGGAGTTCCCATTCCAGAGGGACTCCTGTTAGTTCCAAGTTTCAACTATCCTGCCAGTTACTTCACTGAACAAAGGAGCGGTTGCCGCGGTGGCGAACTGCTCCTGGATCGTTTAACTATCGTCTTCCGTTAGTTTAACGCAATTTTCTGTGATGAAAATTAACGTACTATCTATCTTTCTTAACTTGTATTTTTGTTTACTTTTATCTTTAACCATTGAATATTAAACTGTATGATTAATAACCCAGTAATAATAAATATCCCTCCGACTATTAATCTATTTGTTAGATGTTCAATTCCAAAAGCAATGGATACAACACTCGCAAATAATGATTCAGTCATTAAAATTAATCCGGTTGTAATCACATCAGTGTATTTTTGGCTATATATCTGTAACGTTTGTGCTACGAACGAAGCACTTACCCCTAATATTATTAGGGGTATTACTGCGTGTGACCAATCAATAAATTCGTAACCTTCACTTTCAAATATTAACGAATAAACCCCGCTCACAATTAATTGAGTCATTCCTAACATAAACGCAACGATTTGAGGTCGTGCACCAGTGGCAAAATGTCCATAATATACAATCTGAAATGATAAGGCTAAAGCGGCTAAGACAGAAAGCCAATCCCCTAACTGGACATGAAATCCATCATCAATTACTCCAGTTAAATATGCCATTCCTACGAGACATAGCACAATTGAAATATAACTTTTTTTAGCAGGTTTCTTTCGAAATATAAGCCATGTAACAAAAGGAAGTATAACAACATACATAGCTGTTAAAAAAGCACTATGACTAGGTGTTGTAAACTTGAGACCAGAAGACTGCAACTGAAGAACAATGCAATTGATTAATCCAGCAAAAACGCCTACTCGAAATTCAGTACGAGTCATTTTATTGATGATTCTGAAAAAGAATAGATATATGAGTAAAGTAAAAATCAACCCCCGGAGAGAATTAATCAATCCCGGAGGCATCCCTGCAGCAATGGCTTGCTTGATAAAGGTAAAACTTGTTCCCCACAAAAATGCCACAATGATTAAAGCCAAATTTGCTTGTGTCTTTGATAGTTTCAATTTTGTTTTCCTTTCTTACCGAGGGAGCTAAATTGATAAGATAAATCTCATGAACTATCGCTTTGAGTGATTTCCTAATAACAGCGTACCCACATTCGCTCCTTTAATAATGTCATACAGAGCAGATGGATTCTTGCCATTGGTAATGATCGTGTCAATCCCCTGCATGGTTGCCAACTGTGCTGCTTGTAACTTTGTTCTCATGCCGCCTCTACCCCGGCGGGAGCCAGATCCTCCTGCTAATGATTGTATTTTCTCATCAATAGTGTATATCCGTTCTATAAGCTTTGCGTCAGCATGCAACCGAGGATCATTGTCGTAAAAACCGTCAATATCGGATAGAATAACAAGTTTTTGAGCTCTACATAATACGGCAACAATAGCTGAAAGCATATCGTTATCGCCAAATAACCTGTCTTCAGACTCGATTTCGGAATAACTAACGGAGTCATTCTCGTTCACAACTGGAATGATACCCATCTCAAGTAAAGCATCAAAAGTGTTTGTTAAATTCTCCTTTTTTTCCTCGATTTCAATATCTTCAGCATTTAGGAGGATTTGCGCTATGGTCTTATCGTAATCATTAAAAAATTTATCATACAAAAACATTATACTGCACTGTCCCACCGCCGCCGCAGCCTGCTTCAATCGCATGGAAGTAGGCCGCGTTTTCATTTGAAGCTTATTTGAACCTATGGCAATTGCTCCGGAGGATACTAAGATAATCTCATAGCCCATATTATGAACATCAGACAATACACAGGCAAGACGATCAAAAGAACGCAAGTCGTTTTGTCCTATTTCATTTGTCAGTGTGGAAGTTCCAACCTTTACAACAATCCTATTCTGATATAGTCCCATGTTACACTTCAACAATAGATGGGATATGCTTCACGAAAGGCAGAAATCTGTGAATAATTTCTTCTGTTTTAATTTTCATATAACCTGTGGTTGTACCATCACTACATCCATACCATTCCTCATAGGTAATATCCTTATCAAGAACAATTTGTATCTCATTTTGTTTGTCAAGTAATGCACCAAATACCGTTGCCGCTCCGATTTTCGTTCCTAGCATATTTTCCATTAAATCCGAAGGAGCAAATGAAACTCGGGAAACTCCTAATGCATTGCTAAACTCCTTTGCCTTAAAAGACTTATCACCTGCCGTGATGAACAGGTAAAATGCTGTTTGCTGTCGGTTGCAAAGAAATAAAGTTTTGACCATCTTCATATTCATCTTTTTGTTGATCTGAACACAGTCTTCCATTGTAATTGCCTCGTCTGTATCTACACGTTCAAACGAAATCTGCAATTCTTGCAAGGTACGGTACGTTTTTTCTTGTAATACCGTCGTATACTCAGATGGTGCACTTGTATAAATATCACTGATAAAAAACATGATTAATGCATCCTTTCACTTAAAGTTTTCTGCATCAGTTAGTTTATCATTCTTAAATTAATTACAATAGCGAATAATAATCATATTATACATAACAATACCAGATGTATTATTGCCGTATATCTCTTCATTATTCATTGTTTGACCTTGAAGACCTTGACTCGCCTATCCAAATGGAACCTAATAGCAAAGCAGCGCCAATCAGTTGTTGCACAGACATTCCCTCTCTGATGATAAAGGCGAAATCAGCAGTGAAGTAAGTGGATCAACATAGCTCAATACGGCAATACTTTGTGCCTTTAATCCTTTCATTCCTGCAAAGAACATGTAAAATCCAATTCCACCATGAAGAATACCTAGTAAAAGCAAAACAAAAATCGACTTCCCAGTGAGAGAAGAAAAATTAAATCCTTCGGTGAGTAACACTAAGGGGAATAATAGCAAAACCGATAAACCAAGTTGTAAAAGTGTAATGGTCAGGCCATCCAGACCCCGAATAAATTTGTTTGCCAGGGTTAACACGGCGTAAAACCCTGCTGCGATCAGTCCATAACCGATTCCAAGCAAATGATTTCCGGTGCTACCCCCTGTACTGTTTTGCAGTATTAGAAATAATCCTAATAATGCAACAACGATACACATTACCTTTTTAAGCGATAATTTTTCTTTTAACACAAAAGGTGAAAACATAATTACCAAGACAGGTGCAAAATAATAACTTAATGCCGCATTGGCTATTGTTGTTTCCTTATACGCTTGAAATAAAAAAATCCAGTTCCCGCTTAGTGCTATACCTGCAATCAAAAGAACTAAGACGTTTGTGCGTACAAGGTCCCACGATACTTTCATTTTCTTAAATACAAAAATAATAAGTAGAAATACTGCTCCAATTAGACTTAGAAAGAACGCAATTTTACTTGAAGACAGGTCAATATATTTTGCGAATACGCCTACTGCGCCGAAGATAATCATCGAGAACATAAAATACAGTTTTTCCTTCAATTTAGATTCCTGCTTTCTTTTTGATCTTAAACAATGAGTTATCATCATTTGTTTTTTCAACATAGGTAGATTATCATATATTTAAAGATAACAAAAACGAATATTTATTATGTTAAGTATGACAAAAACAAATGAAAAGAGGACAAATAAATATGGATATGAATATTCAAAAATATAGGGCTTTTATCAAAACCGTCGAATATGGCAGCTTTACTAAGGCTGCAGGAGTGCTGAATTATTCTCAGTCCGGGATCAGCCGCATGATTAACGATTTAGAAAAGGAATGGCAAGTGTCACTTCTTGAACGTGGTCGTGCTGGTGTTCGTTTGACTTCTGATGGGTTAAAGTTGTTGCCTTTTGCTCAAAGCGTATGTAACGAATTTGAGAAATTACAAACTCAGGTAGACGAACTAAACGGTTTGCAATCCGGGTTAATTCGGATTGGAACGTTCTCCAGTGTGGCAACGCATTGGCTTCCTAAGATTATCAAGGAGTTCCAAAAAGACTATCCTAATATTGATTATGAGCTATTATTGGGAGACTATACCGAAATAGAAAGCTGGATCTTGGAGGGGCGCGTGGATTGTGGATTTATTCGGCTACCGACAAACCCAGAGTTTGAAACAATTTTTTTGGAGCAGGATAGATTACTAGTCATTTTGCCAGAAGATCACCCCATGGCCGACTGTGAACATTTTCCTGTAATAGCGTTATGTGATTATCCCTTCATGCTTTTAGAAAAAGGCGCTAAAGCTGAAATATCGGAGATTTTTGAAAAATGTAACATTAAACCCAATGTACATTTTACAACATGGGATGATTATGCCATTATGTCCATGATTGAAAGTGGATTGGGAATCAGTATTTTGCCAGAGCTTATACTGCAACGTATTCCATACCGAATTATAACGAAAGAACTGGATATACCCGCTTACCGTAAGATAGGACTAGCAATGAGAGATAAAAAAACAGCATCACTTGCCGTCAAGAGATTCATTGATTACCTGCAACATAGAAACAAATCTATACACGATGAGGTGTAATAAATGATAAAGCTAGTTCAACCGAAGCCTTTTTTTCTATAAGGAGGAAATAAGGCCGTATATTGCTGCATTCCTTTACAAGTAATACTCGCGATGTTAAACAGCTCGACTATGTTTCCCCATTAGTCATCTTAATTAAGATACGATTCGAAGGGTCTGATATTAAACTAACCTGCCCGTTAGCTTAATGAAATTGCATGGAAACATAATTAGATACTTATCTAATCGGTAATCGGACCATGTTCTTGTCCTTTACGGCAATCGGTACAAGTTCTTGTCCTTGGCTCGGGACAAGAACTTGTACCGATAAAACAAAAAAGCCGCTAAAATAGCGACTTTCAATGGGACCATGTTCTTGTCCCCCGACAAAAGTTCTTGTCCTTGCCTTTAGACAAGAACTTTTACCGATAAAATAAAAAAGCCGCTAAAATAGCGACTTTCATTGGGACCATGTTCTAGTCCTTCCACATTTATTTCTATGTTTTTTGGAGCATCTTATGCTCATCACTTGGATTGTTCATGATAAGCATTGTAATATTAATTATTGAATCGACCTTTTAAGTTTGAAGGAATTAGGATTAAATTAACCTGCCCGTTTCGTCTGTGTTTAGACGTTGGCTTTTACCTTCTAATTACTAAAATAACATGTAAGACGTATGCCATAAGTATCTTTTAAGTAAGCATCTGTTGCAAGAATAATTTGTTTCATAGGATTTGTGATCTCTAATATCGAGACCCCTGGCTGGACAATAGATATTTCAAATTCCGTTTCAAAACCAGCTCTCACCATCTTTTTTAACATATTTAGAGGTGCCGGTGAAAATATCGTTAGGAATCACGAGTGGGAAGCATTGTGGTAAGGCGTTGAATTGAATGAGCACAGTCGTTTCCTTTTTCGAACGGGAGACAATGCGCTTTACCACAGCTCACCTGTCCCAATATATTCCTACTCTTCTGGTGGTTTTCTATCTGGTGCAGCAAGAAAATCATGTCGTTCCACATTTGAATCTATAAATTCCTTGTAATAATATTAAACTCCGAGTTTCTTCATCATCAGTAAGTTAGTCAACCCAGACTCTCCCAACATCTCTCTATATAAAGCCTCTTCAGCCGTTTTCTCCAGGATCAATATTTCCACCAGGTAACCTAAACTGTACACCTGGCACATTAAAGTAAACTAATAATTTTTTTCTTCCCATCTGATCTGTTTGTGCGATAAAACCGAAGGATTTTCTCTTTAGGGGTTTATTCGCCTTCATTGAATTATCTTCCTCAGAATTAGATTTTATACCGTTGCATGCTTTTCACATAACGTCTTAGTCTTAATCACGAAATTCGCAAAAAATTCCATAATTATTTAGGGTGTTCGCGAAACTTTTGAATTATCCTGCCCGTTAGCTTAATGAGATTGCATGGAAACAATGTTAGATACTTATCTAATCGGTAATCGGCTCATGTTCTGGTCCATTACGGCAATCGGTACAAGTTCTTGTCCTCAACTCGGGACAAGAACTTGTACCGATAAAACAAAAAAGCCGCATTTCTTCATTTAAGGTAGTTATGATATGTCAAAGATAGTCAAAGTCAAAGATATTACAAATGGCGTGTTTGTTTGCTATGATCAATCGATTTATCACTCGGTTTTCCATCAAGTTGCTCGACGTAAGGTAATAAGCCGTTGTTCCCTGAATCAGAGTGTTCTGCGATGACTGCTGATGAACGATATTGGTATTGCATAATACCAGCCTATAAAATAAAAAAGCCGCTAACTTAGCGACCTCTTTTTCGCCGTCAGGGTTATACTCCGGTACGTATTTTAAATCTTTGAGTTTTTCATGGACAAGTCTTCTCCTTTACGATACCCGCCATCACGAGTTTAACTAAGAGAATATTCTCTTGCTCAACTACACTTGTCTGGTAATCGGCACTTCACAAACAATTTGTTGGATACTTTATTTTGTTCACCATATCTCAGCGGCAAATCAGTCGATCTATCACACTGGTCAAACCAAGGTCAACAACTTTTTTTCGAATATGATCACTTTCATGCAATATGACCTTATTTTTTTGTTTTTCACCATTAATTCATGTCAGTTGTAAAGAAAAGCCGATACCGAAATTACTGCAGATGTACAAAAAAGACAATCTCCTGTACATTAATTTTCAATAACTCGACACATTTTGAAACCAGGAGAAGGAGGTGATGAGGTTTTTGATTAAAACTGAAGTGCAACAACCACACCAAGAAAAGCCGGCTGCCGCCCGCTCCTCCTCCCGTACCAGAACGGTCTGGAAGAACTGGGAGCTGTATCTGCTCATCCTTCCTGTTGTGGTATATTACATTATTTTTCATTATGTACCCATGTATGGAGTGCAGATCGCCTTTAAAGACTTCATCGCATCAAAAGGGATTACCGACAGTCCTTGGGTAGGCTTTAAACATTTTGAACGCTTTTTTGACAGCTACTATTTTGAGAGATTGATTATGAACACCCTGGAGATTGGACTTTATGAGCTAGCGGTGGGCTTCCCTGTCCCTATTCTGCTGGCACTCATGATCAACGAGGTAAGAAGTAAGCGCTTTAAAAAGACCATTCAAACGGTAACCTATGCCCCCCACTTTTTGTCTACTGTCGTGCTTGTCGGTATGCTATTCATCTTCCTGGATCCGAATTCCGGTATGATCAATACGATCATCCGATTGTTTGGCGGTGACCAGGTTGCCTTCATGACTCAACCCGGATGGTTCAAGACCATTTATGTCTTTTCAGGTGTCTGGCAATCCATGGGCTGGAGTTCCATCATTTATTTAGCCGCCCTAACCGGCATCGATCCGCAGCTTCATGAAGCAGCCAAGGTGGACGGCGCCTCTCGTTTAAAACGAATATGGCACATCAATCTGCCAGGCATTATGCCAACTATTATCATTTTGCTTATTATGAATGTCGGCTCCATTATGGCTATAGGGTTTGAGAAAGTCTTCCTTATGCAAAATGATCTTAACCGGGACAGCTCAGATGTTATCGCGACATATGTGTACCGAAGCGGGATTTTAGGCGCCCAGTACAGCTTCTCTGCTGCCATCGGACTGTTTAATTCGATTATAAACTTCATTTTGCTCGTTACGGTCAACTTCATATCCAAAAAGGTGGGACAAACAAGCCTATGGTAAAGGAATCTGCGGGCGACCGCCTCTTTGACATCATCAACTATATTCTTCTGGCCATCGTACTGATCATTGTCCTGTACCCTCTCATCTTTGTGGCCGTTGCGTCTATCAGCAACCCGGCTGCCGTTGTGAAAGGAGAGGTGTGGCTTCTGCCCAAGGAAATAAATTTCACGGGCTATGAAAAAGTATTTGCGAACAAGGAAATTCTGAACGGTTATATGAACACCATTCTCTATACCGTTGCAGGCACGATCGTGAATGTTGGAATGACCATTTTGGCTGCCTATCCCCTGTCGCGAAAAGATTTTCGCGGGCGGAATATCTTCACTGCGCTTTTTGTTTTCACCATGTTCTTTAGCGGCGGTTTAATTCCAACTTATCTGATCGTTAAGGACCTCGGGATGACCAACACGATGTGGGCACTGATTATCCCTAATGCGGTGGCTGTCTGGAATATCATTATTATGCGCACCTTCTTCCAGCAGAGCATTCCATTTGAAATTCAGGAATCGGCCCAAATTGACGGCTGCGGTAACTTCAAAATTTTGCTGAGAATCATCCTACCTCTCTCGATGCCGATTTTGGCTGTCATGACACTTTTTTACAGTGTTGCTCACTGGAACTCCTTCTTCAGTGCATTAATCTATCTGACAGAGAGGGACAAATACCCGCTTCAGCTTTTTCTTAGAGAAATTCTAATTCAGAGCAATATGCAAGATATGATCCAGACTAGTGAGGAGTCGCTAGCCAAAACGATTATGGAGGCGGAGTCGATCAAATACGCACTTGTCATTGTGGCCAATCTGCCCATTTTACTACTGTATCCATTTCTTCAGCGCTATTTTGTTAAAGGCATGGTCATCGGAGCTATCAAAGGTTAAACCTTTATTCAATCTTTATTCATATATTAAGGGGGCGTATTATGAGAAAGTCCATGAATCTGTTTCAATCCGGTCTCAAAGTATCGCTGGCTGCCATCATGTCTTTTTCCATCCTGGCGGGCTGCAGCGGCGGAGGTTCTGATGGACCTGCGGAGGGAGAAGCTCCAGAAGCTTCAAGCAACTTTAACCCAACGGGTCTGCCGATTGTTAAGGAACCCATCACGTTGAAGATGATTGCCGGCAAGGCGCCGACCACGGCACCCGATTGGAACACGACAATGCTATGGCAGGAATATGAAAAAATGACCAACATCAAAGTCGAATGGGAAATGGTTCCGAATGACACGATGACGGAAAAGCGTAACATTTTGCTTGCTGGCGGCGATTATCCGCACGCCTTTTTCACGGCAGGCATTCCGCTGGCTGATCTTCAGAAATATGGTCAACAGGGCATTTTCATCAAACTCAATGATTTAATCGATCAACATGCACCAAATTTGAAAGCGCTTTTAGAGAAATACCCTGACGTAAAAAAAGGACTTACGATGCCGGACGGCAACATCTACTCCTTCCCTGGCGTTTACGACCCCGAATTTAAATCTGTGCTCTCTTCTGCAAAAATGTGGGTCAAACAAAGCTGGCTGGATGAACTTGGCCTGAAGGAGCCTCAAACGACGGATGATTTTTACAACATGCTGAAAGCTTTTAAAGAAAAGGATCCGAACAAAAACGGACAACAGGACGAAATTCCTTACATGGGTGTCGGCGTCGATAGCCTGATGAACTATTTAAAGGGCTCTTGGGGCCTCAGCAATCACGGAATCCGTAATGCCAATGTAGATCTCCAGCCGGGAACCGAAGAACTCCGCTTTATTCCAACCGACCCGAAATATAAAGAAATGTTGGAGTACATGAACAAGCTGTATAAGGAAAAATTGATCGGCGAGGACGTTTTTACTGTCCAAGCTAATCAATATTATGCTAAGGGTGCGGAAGGTGTTTATGGAGCCACCATAACGACAAGTCCTTATACTTTGATGAACCAGGATGATTATATTGGAGCCACCGCATTAAAAGGGCCGCATGGCGACCAAATCTGGGCTGCAATCGGTTCACCCCTTGCTACTCCTGGTGCTTTTGTCATTACCGACAAAAATCCAAACCCGATTGAAACGGTTCGCTGGATTGATTACCTGTACGGTGAGGAAGGCAGCAAAATGTTCTTCATGGGCTTTGAAGGAAAATCTTATCATGTCACGGCAGACGGACAGTTTGAATATACGGATGAAATCACCAAGAACCCGAGCGGACTTACATTCGAGCAAGCATTGATTAAGTATGTTGTATGGCCGGGCGGCGGTTATCCGAATGTTGTCCAAGAGAAATTTTTCAAGGGTGCGGAGAGCCGGCCGGAAGCAGTTGAAACCGCTGAAAAATACGATCCATATGTTCCTGAAGAAGTATGGCCCGCCTTCTCTTTTACAGCCGAGGAAAATGAGGATATGGGCACGCTGGGAGCAGACATCAACAGCTACGTAACGGAGATGAGAGCCAAATTTGTTGCCGGCAGCGCCTCCTTCGATGAGTGGGATAACTACGTAAGCACTATAAACCAAATGGGCCTAGAGCGCTATATGGAAATTTACAAGAATGCGTATAATCGTTATAAACAGGATTAATTATACGGTACAGCTGACGATCGGGATGCCTCTCTCTTCCCGATCGTTGCCGTATCCTCATCTATTATGACGGGAGGCTGTGATGCGCATGATCAAAAGCCAGCGATTCTACCGATATTTTTTGTCATACATATTAATAACGGTAATTTCTCTGTCGATCATGAGCGGTGTAGTATACAACCTGGTATTAAGTTCTATGCGTGATGAAGTCCGCCACGCCATGATAAATTCACTCGATCAGTTCCGGAATGCCCTGGATCAGAGGATCCAAGAAATGGACCGGATGGCGCATCAGATTTCGAAGCATACAGATCTCACTCCTTTTAAAACAACGTCAACGGGCTACGGCGCCTACCTAGCGATCGATGAATTGAAACAGTTCCTCACCACCAACCGTTTTATTTCGGATATTGTCATCCATTATAACAGCCGCAAAGTAGACACCCTCTATGCCGCCAGCGGGACCTATGATATTAACCATTTTTTTAACGATATCTTTCGTTTTAAAAATTGGGACCAAAATCAATTTCTAATTGATAGCGCTTCCATATTATCGCCAGTCATGCGTCCAATGGATGCGGTGCTCGTAAATCAGGTTGCAGAACAGAACTATGTCGTTTATTCGGTCCCATTGGTAGCCAGTGCCGATACTCCTTACGGTACAGTCATGTTTCTTATTCCTGAAAAATCTTTTAACCAGCTTGCCGCTAATGTCCTTGGCGATTATAACGGTTCCGTGTATATTTTGGGTGACCAGGGCCAGAATCTCTATACCTATAACCGCGGCACAGCTGATGCCGGCCTGATGAATACTTTAACAGGTATGATGCCCGGAACCCAAAACCCCTGGAGCATTAATCATATACATTACCAGAATCAGGAGTACACGGTTACCAAAAAGGATTCCACAGCAAGGAACTACCGCTACCTCGCAGCCCTTCCATCGGATCAGATTATGTATAAAGTGGATCAAGTAAAAGACATTTATAACCTGACGGTATTTGGCATCTTTATTTTCGGTGTGGCTTTAGCCACTGCCCTATCGGTTCGGAATTATAAACCACTTCAGAAGCTTATGGGTGTGATTGCTGCCCAAAATCCGGCTTCACAGCTGCCTACACCGTCAGGCAAAAAGGACGAACTGGATGTTATCTCAACCGCTGTCGCAAATATGATCCGCGAAAATGAAGGGATGATCCACCAGCTGCATCATCAAGCTATTTCACTCCGGGAACAATTCGTACTCTCTTTGATCCGGGGAAAATACAAGACTAGAGAAGAAATTAATAGCTACCTGCATTCCGCAAACCTGCCGATGTATGATCCATTCTTTGCCGTCTTTTTGTTATATATCGATGATTATGAATCATTCTGTGCAGAATATTCAGACACTATGCAAAGCCATCTTAAAGACAGCCTCATAAGGGTCCTGGAGGAAGGGGCCGACGGTATCGGTCAAGGCTGCGGCGCAGAGCTCTTAGACGGACGCAGCATGGTCTTCGTATTGAATTTGAAAGACGGCCAGGATACAGAAGCTATTCTGCGTCAATACGCCGAACAAGTTATGTCTCTCATCCGGCATTATTTCCGATTTACCGTCACAATTGGTGTTGGATGCACTTATCCGGAGGTTAATCAGATTTCACAGTCCTTTATCGAAGCAAGCCATGCTGCGCGCTATCGGCTGATGCATGGCGGCTGTCGGATCATTTATTACCCTGACATTGACCAAAACCATGTAACCAAGCGGTCTTATCCTGTTGAGATTTTGGATCAGTTGGTAAAATCCATTCGACAGGGCGATCAACTGGCGGTGACAGATGCGGTTCAAAAAGCCATGACATACATCCGTGATCAGAACATGAGTGTGGAAGTCGCTTTGTTTATCTGCTTTGATATCGTTAATAATGTGGCCAAAACGCTCATTGAGCTGGAGATCGAACTTGATGAAGCAACCAACGAGACATTAGGTAAACTATTCGTTCCCCATCTGGAAACGATTGAGGAGCTGGAGCGATTAATCACTGACATCTGCCTTCGAGTCTGCATTACCACCAGCAGTAAGAAAGAAAGCGGGAATACAGAACTGCTTGATGAGATTAAAGCATATATTGAGGAAAACTACAAAGACCACTCACTCTCTCTAAAATGCATTGCTGACCAGTTCGGCATATCGGCTTCTTATGCTACTCGCTTCTTCAAAAACCAGACCGGTGAACCCCTAATGCGTTATATTGATTGCTTGCGAATGCAGGAGGCTAAGCAGTTGTTAAAAACAACTGAGCTTACGCTGAAAGATATTCTCTACGAGGTTGGTTATATTGATTCCACTAACTTTATTCGTAAATTCAAACGAAATGAAGGTCTGACGCCTATTCAGTACCGCAATCTTATGAATTAAGGATGTTCTGCGATTTTAAGCAGGTCTCGAGTCCCCGGTAACACCAAAGAAACCGCATCAAAAACATAGTTAGATGATTATCTAATCGGGAATCGGACTATGTTTGTGTCCTTTACAGCAGTCGGTACAAGTTCATGTCCTTGGCTCGGGACAAGAACTTGTACCGATAACATAAAAAAGCCGCTCAAATAGCGACTCTCTATGGGACTATGTTCTTGTCCCCCGACATCAACCCTTCGGCAATCCGATGTCTCTTCGGATGTACATAAATGCCCACCAACGGGATTGCAGACAAAGTCCAACATCACTTTCGTATAGACAGGTTCAGGCATCTACCCGAAAATCACCAAATCAATCAACCGCAATGATGTTTGCATTCATTCATCTGCCGTTTACTTTGATACAGGAAGGTTCCGGGCCACATCCCCTCGTTTCCGTGCAGTCCCAATTAGCATAGGAATGGAAATCAGAAGACTGACTACAACCGGAACAATAGAGCCCTCGAGTCCAAAGTCGCCCCCTGTGAGAAGTGCGGCACCATTCACCTTTACGGTAAAGAGACCGGCAGCAGGGTGTCCAGAAACAGGAATGCCAAGCAAGCCTTCAATGGCGTTCCATGCAAAATGCAGTCCCATGGTAAACCACAAGTTCCGCCGCCACAAGAAGGCGGCCCCGAGCAGAACACCCGCTTCCAGGACTATGGCGAACGCGCTCCATAATGTTGCCCCTGGATTTCCAAGATGGGCAACTCCAAAGAATAGAGAGGTCACAGCAAGCGCGAGCGGTCTTCCCCCCAATTGAGCAATGGCTTGAAACATAAGTCCACGAAAGATAAGTTCCTCGACAATGGCTGCTCCTAAAGCTGCTTCAAGGGAGGAGATTAGAACAGAACTCGTATCCGCAGAACTTGCCCACTGAAAGGAGTACCCTCCCAGAGCCATAATAATAAAAACGGACCCTGTGATAAAAATCGCCCCGGTTAGTACGCCCAGAACCGTTTCGATCCCTGCACGCTGTCTGGATATCTCTGGAGTGGACCGCCGGGCCAGGTATGTCAGCGTGAGCTTATAAACTAAGATGGCTAGAGATCCCATCACTAGTGTACAAACAAGGGAAACTGTCCCCTCTACTCGCGCTGACAGCTGCCGGAATAACGTATCGATGAGAATAATGCCGATAGCCCCCGCAATCATCCAGACGATAGGAAAGCGCCAAAATGAACTCCAAGCACTTAACTTCCCGCCATTCTGCTTCAGAAGTTCTTTATTTCTGGACATTTTTTTCTTCATATCTTATCGCCTCTTCTGTTGTTTGATGCTATGAGTATAGGCTGAAAAAGTCATAAAGAGACAGTGCGCTTTTGTCATAATTTATTCTATGGCTATATTCAAAAAAAGCCGGCAACCCTAATAAGTTACCAGCTTCTTGGGATCGACTTTTAATGATCCATAATTCCCGAATCTCGGGCTTTACGGGTGGCCTCCCGCCTTCCTTTCACATTCAGCTTCGAATAAATCGTTGAGATATAATTTTTAACCGTCCCTTCACTAAGATACAGCGCCTCGGCAATGTCTTGATTACGCAGGCCAGAAGCCAGCTTATGCAGCACTTCTATTTCACGGGCAGTGAGCCCGAATTCATTATTTTTCGCAGGGGTGGCATTGTTGATGCTCTTGATCATTTTACTCGCCATTTCCTGCGAGATTAAAGTCCCTCCCGCCTGAACCACCCGTATGCCTGCAGCCAGGTCTTTGGGATGAAGAGCTTTGAGCAGATAACCTTCTGCTCCATAGCTTAACGCCGCTAACACATATTCTACTTCCTTATAGGAAGTCAGCATGATGATTTTGGTTGCAGGTATTCGTTCCTTAATCAGGGCCGTTGCGGCAACGCCATCCATGATTGGCATATTGATATCCATCAACACAATATCCGGCATAAACTGCTCGCAGCCCTTCATTGCTTCTTCCCCATTCTTGGCTAAACCGACAATTTCCAAATCTTCTTCCATGGACAGGACGATATGTAAGCTCTCGAGAATTAACTCTTGATCATCAGCAAGCAGCACTTTAATTTTCACCATGTGGAATCACTCCTTTCAGCGGGATTTCGCATCTGACTTCGGTTATCGCTGGAGTTCCCTCTCCAGATGTTAGGTGTAGGCTGCCACCCAACCGCTCGACCCGATGATTCATCGTGGTCAAGCCGAAGCCATAATTTAGCTTGTCGATCGGTATACCGTCATTTCGAACGGACAATTGCAGATTGCTCTCAGAAAATCTAAGCTCCAGATGCAGTTGAGATGCTTTTCCATGTTTTAGTGCGTTTGTAAAGGATTCCTGGATGACCCGAAGGACCGCTTGCCGTACTTCAAAACGTATGGACCGCTCTGTCTCCGGCAGACTCAAAGTCAGGGCCGTACCCGTGTGCTCCCGGAAACGGACCACAAGGGATTCAACCTGTTGGATCAGACTTGATTCCTCTTCTTCCCCCATCTCGTGTACGATGTTTCTCATTTCGTCCAGATTTTTCTCAGCCAATGTTCTTAAGCGAAATAACCGATCTTTGGCCTCGGCAGGCTTGCTATCCATAAGGGCAATAGAAGCATCAAGACTCAGAATGAGTGAGATAAAGGAATGCCCCAGTGTATCATGAAGTTCCTTGGACATGCGGTTGCGCTCTTCAAGCAAAGTCATTTTCTCGATCTCGGCCGTGTAGTGAGTTAACAACTTATTTTGCTGCTCCACTTCGGCTACCAGTTTATTCTTCTGATCATATGCATTGGCGACGAAGCTTGCCCATATGCCGATGAAGCAGAACAGCAGATTGTCTGCTCCGATACTTAGGGTTTTCTCCCAAGATAATCTTAGGTAAGACTGAAAGGAAAAAGGAATGAAAACAACTACGGGAATGATCCAAAGGGTTTGCTTAGTCAATAAGTACCCCATTGTAAGACTCGGCAGTAAATAGTCCGCTTTTGAAGTCAGATCCGGATGAATGACAGAATTCACATAATAAGAACCACCAAGCAATAGCTCCAGTATGCAAAACCAGACTTTGTTCATCCGGCGCCCAGGAAACCAAAACAGCAACGGGACGACAAGAGCTATGCTCAGCCAGATTACGTTCAATAACGTTCGGTTCGAAAATTCATTTACTGCCAAAACCCGGGACAGCAGCAAAATATAATGGTATAAACGAAGAGCGAATATACCCCAATCCATGAAAGATAATATTTTTCTCATATCATCATCTTACAGGAAATCTAAAGGGTGAATAATAAAAGATTTCTCAAATACAGTTTAAACGAAATATTTGCAACACAATTGGAACAAAGAAAACGAATCTCCTACTGCCTTCTTTAAGGTTTCAGGGATTTCGCGGCTTTAGCGGTACGGTGAACCGTACCATAGTTTACAGACAGGTCATTCAGCTAACGGGGCTCAATAAAAACAAGAAGGCAGCCGATCAACGTGATCGGTTGCTTTTGTACGTATTTCTCCGCCGATAGGAGAATAAACATCGAGAAACCAATTTGTTCTCCATGCTACAATGAACGTCATGGAGGGGGATACCAGCATGGTATTATATAAAGAGAGGCTTATTCAGCTAACGGGCAGTAATTTTAAGATTGCTAATCCCTCTCTACCGCCACGTTTATGTCTCCAGTAAAATGCAGTAAAGATGTGGATTTTAAGCGTGATGGACACCATCATCCAGGACTATAAACGGCAGTAAGCGCATGAACCTCCGGCCCGGAGGTATACTCTTTTAAGATAGTCTCTGAATCGCCTCCAACTACCTTTTCACAAAACTTGTCACTACTTAGGATAAGGTTCTTCACGCAATCTGTAACGGCAAGTATTTAGCTCTGTTGAAAGCCCTCGATTCTCAAGAGAAAAACAACCCCAAAATAGAACCATCATAATCCGAAAAATCAATATTTCCCCCTAGAAAATACCCAATTGAAATAAAAATCGCACACCAGCACATGGCTCCCAAGCCCGAGTAGAGTATATATTTCAGTGGGTTCATGGCGCTCATCCCTGCCAGATAACAGGTCAGATGGCGGAGCCCTGGGATATAGTAACCGATGCATATCGCCCAGGGGCCGTAACGCTCGAACCAGCTCTCTGTTTTCTCTATCCTCTTGGTCGTGAACCTGACCCATTTTCCATACTTCCACAGCAACGGCTTGCCGAACTTCCGCCCAAGGGCGTAACTGCAGAGCATACCACTCATAGCCCCGAGGACGCTGATCACAAGGGATACCGGGAAATCAAGCAGCCCCATTGACGAAAGATAGCCAACCATCGTCATAAGAACCTCATCAGGCACAGGCAAACCAATAATGCCAAGCGCAAGGCATAGGAAGATGGCAATATAACCGTAATGGATAACGATATCTTGTAAGAAAGCGATGATGTTCACACTCCAGTTCTAATGGCTTTGGGCAAGGATTCATCGCCCTTACAGGTTATCTTAATGCCTCCCTTGTCAATAAACCTAGTGCCGAATTGTCACATGTCTCTTTCAAAGTGGCTGCATGTCATGGATGACAAAATGCAACTTGTTGGTGTGACAACTCCTTTGCCATACTGGGCTCAGCCGCCGATCGTTAAGAGGCAAATCTAATAGGCAAGGAGACATCATTTATGAAGAAATGGATTCGCACGAATCTCGCAGTTCTGCTATTAACTGTTCTGCTATTGACTGTTACGGTCATTACCGCTTATATCGGACTAGGGAAAACACCTAGTACCCCGCAGGCTCCCCCGCCAGTTGCATCTGAGGAGGCCAGCATGTACCTATTGTGACACTGAAGTAACTCATATTCTCTTTAGGGAGATGCCATTACTGAAAAAGCAGTCCATCCTCATTCGAGGTCAGGCTGTTTTTTTTCAGTTAACTTCAACATTGGGCTCACGGATAAAAACACAGTGTAGGCTTATAAATCCATTACCGATTGCAACCACCCGATCTTGTTCAATCTTGACAGATATTTATTAAACATTTATATTGTAACTACCGACTAAATAGTCGGTATTATAAAAGAGAGATAGGTGCATGTCATGGTAAAGAAATATGGCCTTCAACCGCCGATCCCACTCAGCTTTAAATCTTTAGCAGGATTCATCCTCATTTTTGTGATTTGGCAAGGCGGCACGTTAATGTGGTTAGAACTAACGAATATTATGATTCCCGCTACCCGCGCAGGCTTACCTAGCTTTATCACGCTTTTTTTGTCATTTTGTTTCCTGATTCTCGGAGTCTTTCTTATCACTAGATATTTCTTCAAGATTCGTTTTCGCACATTTCTGTTTGAAGGCAAAAGGTTCGACTTCCGAAAGTTTGCGATTTATTTTTCATTGTATTTTTTAGCCCTTATCCTCTACTTGATTATCGATATAAACGTTCATCCTCAAGCCTTTACGCTTCATTTCGATCCGCTGCCGTGGTTAGGCGTATTCATTATTGTCACTCCTTTGATTTTGGTTCAAAGCGCTGCTGAAGAAATTTTGTTCAGAGGCTATATGTACCGTATGTTCAGATCATTAAGAGGCGGAGCTTTCTGGTCCATCCTCATCACATCCCTGACCTTTGCCCTGGTCCATGGCTTTAACCCTGAGATGCTAAGTTACGGAATTTGGGGACCGCTTTATTACCTGTTGGGGGCATTCTTTCTGGGAATCGTTACTTATCACACCAATGGTCTGGCTGCTCCCATCGGAATCCACTTTGCCACAAATATTTTTAATACAACCATTTGGTCATATGGGGCATCTACGGTAGAAAACATGGGGCTGCAAAGTATTGTTTATCGCCACACGCTGAATATGCCGTTTGCATTCTTTGGGATTTTTGCTATCGTTGTCTCATATGGCGTTTTTCAGTTTTTTAAATATAAAAGGAACCGTTCGTAAGGTTCCGGGGGGAGCTTTATGACCAGAAGACGATTGCCGGCAGAAGAAGCAAAAACGATTATTTTACACCATGCTAAGTTATTATTTATTGAAAAAGGTTATGATCGGACCACAATGGACGACATATGTGCTTCGACGCAGATGAGTAAAGGCAACCTGTATCATCATTTTAGAAATAAAGAGGTGCTCTTTCTCCAATTGCTGGCCCAGCATGCCGAACAAATGTCACAAAAGTGGCTTCGTTCGGCCGAGCAATCCACGTCTCCAAGCGAACAGTTGATCGCAATGGCTGATTTATTCGGAAGAGATTGTGAAAGTCCCTTACTCCCTGCACTCGAAGAGTATGCCAAAACACTATCCAGCGAATCCGAGGCATTGGCTACATTGAGAGAAATTACAGAAGCAGCCTATCGTGCAATAAGACAATTGCTGCAAACAGGGATTGACCAGGGCGTCTTCATTCAAGAAGATATCGAAACGTTGAGTTTTACTGTGATGTCCACATTGTCTGGAGCGACGCAGCTCTGCCTAACGATGCCAAAATTAAGCGGGGACGAATACGCAGCCCTGCATGTCAATGCGATCAAGCTGCTGTTAAAGGGAATAGCAATGGATGAACCCAACTGATTAAATTCATTGGTTAAAACAATACAATGGGATCGGACATGATGAGGGTAACAGATATCGACACGCATACCGGTATTGGTAGTGTTCGAGGAAGAGAGAATGGGACTTCGTACAAAAAATGACCCTCAAGGAACCGATTTCTTGTCAATTTCGGCAAGCAAACAAGCCGCATATACACGAAGGTATAAATCAGTGGTGAGCGGCTATACTCATATGGAGTGATGTTTCCCCAATTCACTCCCTCAATACCAAAAAACCCTGCTGGCTTCATCGCTGGCAGGGTTTTCCTCATTTCATTAAAGATCGTAATCCAATCAAACAACGGACGAGACTGTTCAAAATTATAATTACTTTTGAAAGAAATTCTCAGACTTCTGGCTTCGATCTATTACGTTGAATGACTTCAAGGCTGCCGATCTTGCCAAGTTAATGGAGCAGCTCGGCCTTCCGATATGAATACGACTGTAATCTATACTCATAGTGCCGAAGAGGATCGACGTCATTCGATAAACAAGTCCGACAGTTAATTTTCTGTTTATTAGAGCGAGTAGTTAGAGTAGTTACTCCCTAAGTTTTTATTCAATCAATGCAATAAGTAAGTCTATGTTAAACGGATATAAAAGGTGTGTATATGCCCAGCTCCTTCCCCTTTCATTTTTTAATGGCGACCTAGCACTCATTAACGATGCCATCTCATTAAGATCTCCACTTGTGTCATAAGAATCGTATGCTCAGTTTCTTCATTATTCATTTATTCAAATACCATTTAACCCCATGTCAATGGCTTATGGAAGGGATCTCCGCACTGACTGTAACGGCAACTTTTAAGGCCACTCCTTGCGGAATGGCCCTTACTTTCATATATTGAACGATCTTTTCCGTAAAACAGTTGATTCTAGTCTCTCGATTCAAAGTAATTGATCGGCCGGATCTCAATCCCCCATCCAAACTGCTCGCCTGATGCCACTTGTACAGTTGGATGTAAGGAAGCAATCCGGATAGCTTCCTCCATGTCCCGTGCTTCTATGAGAAAAGCACTACCGATCATCTCCTTCGTTTCGATAAAAGGACCGTCCATAACCTTCACTTTCCCATTCGCCCGCCGCAAGCATTTCGTTTCGGATGCGAGACCAGCATCGATAATCACCTGGCCGCTCTTGTAGAAATTTTCTAGGTGGGGCGGACATTCGTTCATAATAGCATCAATCTCATCCTTTGGGCGGGCATCCATTTTATCTGACTCCAAGTAACCCAAGCACAGAAATTTCATTTTTTCATTTCTCCTTTAACGTGTGAGTTTGAAGCATTCTTTCTTGCCTCTATTTAATTGACGAACGGTATATAAAAAATCGACATACCCTAGAAAATATTTTAATAAAATAATCTTTAGCTTTATATAGAGCGATCTCGCAGGTTTGCTTTTCAAAATTTCACTTTCAGCTCATTTAATAGCAAATTACAATCGCTGTGTTTGTATGGAACTAACGTTTCCCGTTAGCTTTACGGGCTACCGATCACCCCAACCACTTTCCCCTCAATTTTATCTGTGGGTAATGAGCCGAACAATTTGCTATCATTACTGCGTAACCAATCATCACCTACAAGATAAGCGCTGTCTTCGGGGATCTCGATTTCCTCCATGCTCAGTTGTTGAAAATAATCCACATTGTTTTTAATGTTATCTCGTATGTAATCTTCTAAGTCAACACGCTCTAAAGCTTTTTTCAAACTATCGAGATCAGCACCCAGTCGATGTGCTCTTCCGTAAAAGGCATCAAGCAATTTCCCGTTAATATAGATCTGTCCTTTTTCAATCTTTACTTTTTCGCCAGGTAACCCGATTACTCTAGAAATACTGTACTCACCAAGATTCTTTTTAGTTTCAGGATTTGTAAAGTATACGATATCACCGCGACTCATCGCATGATCATTGTAATACTTCAAATCAACCACAACCTGACCTTCTAAATCATGATTCCCACGATCCATGTTGTCATAGTTATGATTGTAGATGACCTGCCCGGAATCTAACTCATTTTTGGTTACTGTATTAATCGTTGGTTTGGTTATGGAATCAGTTATGATTTTACTTGTTCGATCTGAACTACTACATGCTGCAAATATCAGTCCAAATACAATAACGATAATGACCACTTTCATCATTTACCACTCCCCTCGGACTTCTTTTCCTTTATACGAAACTTAAGGTTAAGTGTTCCAAAATTACAGTGGCTTGATTGAACTAATCTGCCCGTAAGCTTAATGAGATTGCATGGAAACATAGTTAGATCCTTATCTAATCGGTAATCGGACTATGTTCTTGTCCTTTACGGCAATCGGTACAAGTTCTTGTCCATGGCTCAGGACAAGAACTTGTACCGATAAAATAAAAATGTCGCTAAAATAGCGACTTTCAATGGGGCTATGTTCTTGTCTACCGACATAAGCCCCTCCTGAACGTACTTTGACCGTTGGAATGAAATTATATCCTCTTTAAATGCACTTGTGTAAACAATTGAATCAAGATCCTTCAGAATTTAGTTCTGAAGTTAGATGAAGGGCAAGGTTATATATATTTTGTTGCAGTATCTCTCTGCTCTTGGTCTAGGCCGTCTACTCTCAAATCAATATCAAACATTCTTCCAACGCGTTTCCCAGTTTATTTTTTCTAGCAGAGCGATTATTCAAATGTTTAAGAACTTTATTTGTACATGTATCTTGCATGGGGTCACGTTAACAACCTAATTTTACAATATTCTTCCAAGAAATAAAATACTAAGAACCCTGTGTTTGCCTATATCTGTTCTAGTAATCAGCGATTTCAGATTACAACCAAATTTCTTAGGGCAGTCAGTTAATACAACAGAAAAGACGCTTCCCGCATGCGACTTTCTAAGCTTCCATATTCTTGTCCCCTCTATCTGCCTCCTTCGTTAAAAAAATGTTAGAGGGTTATATGAATCATAAAAAAGGCTCCAGATAATTTTGTTGGAGCCTTTTAACTTATATCATGTCGTTAATCAGATAACTATTACGATGTAATTCTCGATTTTGATCCTTGAACCTAATATTCTAATAAAAGCCTTGGATTCATCCAATTATGATTTTCTTTTTCCGCAAATTGATATATGGTTTGACCGTTAGAATTTTAAATGCTCCTTCTCATCCAGTTCTTCTTCCCAACGTTTGTTTGAATGCTGGATATTTGGATAAGAATTAATCACATGAAATTCCATTTGAATCTCTTTTCTTATGAAACTTGCTAACCTGATATAAAAGTTCACTTAGCATTTTTATGAATATGTTTCACAACATACTTTGCATCCGGACCAACCCCGCGGAGGGTTGCTGAAGCAAAGGTTCGTTGTCCGGATAGGCCCACATAATATAGACCGGGTACAACTGTACTTACGCCTCGGTCTTGTAATGGATCTCCCTTAGGATCAAGCCCTTCAAGATCTTTGATAAAGGAAAGATTGGAACGAAACCCAGTTGCAAAAATAACACTATCCACCTTCTCTTTTGAACCATCTGGCCAGATCACCCCATCTTCATAAAACGATGTAAACATGATCTTTTGCTTTGGTTTGCCATCCTTCAACCTTTGTTTATACCCATCCAGGTCCATGACGGAAGATGCTTTGGCTAATGACTTCCCTATCCGCCAATGAGAATCGATACCGGTGATAATAAACCAAAAATGAATATCCTTTCCAAAAAAACGCTGCGGAACAAGCGAGACCGGCTCACGAACAGCTAACGTGGTATTGGATATTTCCGCTAACTCCATTGCGATTTGCACGGCTGAATTTCCCCTACCAACAACGATAATCGATTGATCCCGAAAGGGATCCGGTTTCTTATAAAAGGCGGAATGTACGATAGTACCTTTGAAATCTTCCTGGCCCTGTATCGATGGGATATATGGCTTGTTAAAAGAACCGGTAGCGCAAATCACGTTGCGTGCTGTATATGTCTCTCCCGAAGTTGTACGAACTTGAAAAACACCTGATTCTTTAGAAACTTGCTCAACACGTTGATGAAAGGTAATCGGTAACTGAAAGTGAGACGCATAGTTTTTTAGATACTGAACAACCTCATCTCGATTGGGGTATCGATCACCTGGAGGCAGTATGGATAGTCCGGGTAGGGATGAATATTTAGCCGGCGAAAACAGCTTTAAACTATCGTAGTAATTCGGCCACGAACCTGCAGCTTCCCCACTCGCTTCCAAAATTAAAAAGGATAAACCTCTTTGTTTCAGGTGTACCCTGATGCTAATCCCGATTGCCCGCCACCAATGACTAGGACATCTAAAACATGATTCATTGTCATTCTCTCCTCCCACATTATGTATGGTTATCAACATCACTTAGGATTTCACTTTTCCGATCCCTTTTCTTCACTCGAAGCAATACGAATTCACACAAAACTAACAATAGGGCAGCTCCAACATTCAATGCGGCGTCTCCTAGTACAGAGAGCAGTGTGACACCCAGAAACAGACCTAACGCGGCACCTATATCAACCGTCATGGAATACGAAAATACGACGTAATGTTTATTGGATGAATCAGCTGCATATTGAGCAGCATCAGCATCTAATAATGTAGTTACGATTGAAGATACGAGAAATAAGAAGATAAGCGTTGAGAGCCACACAATAGTATGGAGATGGAATGCGATGATAACAAATAGAATACCAACCACTGTGATACTTCCTGTTAACCATTCTGTTCTCGACTGCCTGATATCACGAAACCTTCCAACCCAATAACCAAGGAAAGGATCTGCAGCTAATTTGAGGGTGAGTAGTATTCCTGTTAACGTTGCAGCACTAATCGAACTTAATAAAGATAAAGCACTAAAATCCCGCATTTCTATCCAGTTGCTTAGTGTCGATTTCACGGACCCTTGGAATAATAAAGAAATTACATTATTTGCAAAATGCAAGTAATAACTCTTAGAATACGTCCCTTATTCCACTTCAAGGAGCATAGAAATTAAAACCCACTCACATTGTATGTATCTAACCTTAGATCAGTTATAACTCAGATATTTGTATTTTGCAAGTTTTAATTTTAAAATGAGTCCATTTAAATAGCCCCGCCTGTAGAACAGGTGGCTATCATAAGACTAGGCTTCAAATATTTTTGCGAGGGATTCCCTTTGCGTCGGCTTTATTTGAATAATGTGACGATTAATCGTATCATTTCCTCAGCTTCGGCAATGGTTTGGGCCTCTCCTAGGGCTAGCAAAGTTCCAATGGCAACGGTTCCTGTTCTTCCCTTACCTCCCCCACAATGAAAATCAACTTTTTGGCCATTGTGATAGGCACTTACTACTTCATCGATCGCCTTTTTAAATAAAACTTCCTCGCTCTCTGTTGCATTGTCGCCCAGAGGGGGCTTAATCCATTTCACATTGGCATCAGTTGATGCGCACTCCGTGGCTTCTTCTCGAAGATCCACCACAACCTGGACCCCTTCCTGTTTAACCATTTCTTCGACATCAGCGGCTCCGCCCATATAGATCTTATCTTCATGTAGGGCATGGTATTTCTTCTCCATGTTCTTCGTTGCCTGCTATTTTTGTGGGGCCGACATACTCCTATAGAACAGCACATGGCCAGCTCATAAATTTCAATGGATGTCATGTCGTTTCCCTCTAGTAATAAAGGAAGCCGAGAAAAGTTCCCGGCTCCTACAACCTACTTGATTACTCGCCGGTTTCAGCGAATATTTGAATACGCTCGTCGATTTGATCGCGAACACGTTGAAAAACAGCCCATTTTTCTTCGTCAGTACTCTGAGCCTTGGCAGGATCGTCAAATTCAATGTTTTTTATTCGTAAGCCCTCCTATTTGATATACATTAATTTTTTTTGATTTATTAACTAAAAATGAACCAATTTACTTGCACCAGTCTGGAAAAGGCACACTTAAAATTCAGTTCGTGCTATAAATGAATTCTAATCTTCTTATTTGCATATTGCAAGTATAAGCTACAAAAGTAGTACTATAGTGAATAACCTTTGGGACTTTATGAGCAGCATCCATTCTGCTTGTCGTCTATCGAACGAAAAATACAACATAACTCAGGAGAAAGCAGCCGATTAACTACAGCATGATTTAACTCATAATAGCTCCAAGTCCCTCTCGTCTCGAGAGTGATCATCTGGGCATCGAGTAGGATTCTTAGGTGATACGATAGCTTTGACTGAGGCATTTCCATGATTTCCATCAGGTCACAGACACAAACACTACCTTTTTGACTGAGCTCATGCATGATCTTCAGTCTTTTCTGATCTGCCAACGCTTTGAATTTAGTTTCGTATTGGACAAAATCAACATTCATGCTGGATGGCTGGATAACGTTCAGTTCTTTGATCATAAACACTTTACCTCCATTTAGCAGCAATGGCAACAAGCAGTGGTTGGTTGAACAGTGATAGGTGCCGAGATGCTCGTCGTCTGTTTCAAGTGTTGTGAATTCAACGACTTCCACATTTGTCGTGCCTTCAGCTCAATTTCATTTTGTTGATATTCAATCAATTTTTCCATTGTGTAGTAATTCATCATTGGACGTCCCACCATCCATCAATAAAATTTGATGAATGAAGCATAACATGAAAAAATTGTATGTTCAAGGACTAAATCAAAATATTTTGATTAATAATCATTCACTCAACTCATATGAAATGAAATTCAAAATCTTATATGGATCCCGTGTTATATTTGCATGTTGCAAATATATGTTGTATAACTATGACAAGAGGTGATTCGAAATGGAAAATGCTCGTGAGTTGTTTCAGATCATGACCCGAAGATTTGGTCTTCTAAATAAAACCTGCTGCAGCGTCGGAGGAAACGATGTCTCGTTAGTACAAAGCCACATCTTGTATGAGATTGACCGGCAGCACAACCCTTCGATGCAACAAATCGCTGAAACTTTGGGAACTGATATTACAACGTTTAGCAGACAGGTCCAATCCTTAATCAAAATGAATTTAGTGAAAAAAACTCAGGATCCACAGGACCGAAGAGTTTATACACTGGCTCTTACGACGGAAGGAAAGTTTATAGCGACTACCATTGATCAACAAATGAATGACTATCTTAACGAAGTGTTTTCGTACATGACCGAGTTTGAAAAAGAAACCGTGCTATACTCCGTTAAAATTTTTAACGATGCGATGGCGAAATCTAATAAATGCTGCGGCCCATTATCTGAATAATAAATTTGATACATAGGAGATGAATTACGATGTTGCTACATTCTTACGTTGCAGTATTTAATGAAAAATGACCTTCACATTCAAAAAAGCCGAGAGATAACCAATAAAGAACTCAATAGAATACAAACACGTATAGCTTTCTCGTTTTCAAGACAACCACGCATAAATACCTGCTGTGTCACCTGCTGCTAAGCTTATATTTTCTACATAGGAGGAACTAACAATGAAAACCCCTTTGATTAGAGAAGCAGATACTGGCGACGTGGAACGTATATTGCACATTTATAATCAAGGAATCGAGGATCGCATTGCGACACTAGAAGTTGATCAAAAAGATATTGCCTATATGAATAATTGGTTCGAACAACACCAGGAGCGTTATGCAGTCATTGTTGCTGAGCAGGATGGTGTAGTAATCGGCTGGGCTTCCCTCAACCCTTACTCACTGCGATGTGCTTATGACGGCGTTGCCGACCTATCCGTTTACATTGACAGAGCCTTTAGGGGTAAGGGAGTTGGAAGCATTCTTCTGGAGCGTCTAGAGGAGATCGCTAAGGAGAAAGACTTTTACAAAATCGTGTTGTTCACCTTTCCGTTTAATCATAATGGTCAAGGCTTATATCATAAACTTGGTTACCGTGACGTGGGGGTTTTCGAAAACCAAGGGATCTTGGATGGCAAATATGTGGATGTTAAGATTATGGAGAAGTTAATTAATATCTAAAAAAACCTAGAGCGTTCCTTCAGTGTTTTTTTACTGTTATTTCAGATTTGTGCTTATCGGAACATTATCTGATTCCTCATTGTATCAATAAAAAGCGAACTATCATCTGATAGTTCGCTTTTCTCACCTCGTTTAAAGCTGCAACCACGTGGAAAGATCCTCAGAAACGAGAGCTTGATGACGGTGCCTAATAGGCATCTCACTAATTTGCAACAGAAAGTAACTATCGTTGTTCCTAAAACATTCAAGGAGATACTTATCTAATAAATCAATATCATCATCCGTCTTGATAAGGTATACACGATCATGAAGATGTTTGATGTCATACAAACTATCCAGATGAAAATTAACGCAATCTTCAGTCCAACCTTCGTTCTTTGGCTTATATGAAAACAGATAGAGCTTCGATATTTAAATCAACCCCTTAAAGCCCACTATAGCCCGATTTTTTTGGAACTATTCAATTTACCTTGTGGTTGAAATAGGATCTTCAACAACGGTGGAGCAATTAATGTCGTCAGAATAACGACAATGACAACAGATGTGAAATATTCTGGTAGTAGAAGTCCTGCTTGTAGGCCTGTGGAAGCAATGATTAATGCAACTTCCCCTCTTGATACCATGCCAGCTCCGACAGCAAACGATGATAAGTTATTAAAACCTGTAATTCTCGCTCCAAGAGCACCTCCTTCATTGCGTCCCCTACGGCAAGCGTCAGATGTGCAGGGTTCCCTAGCCGAACCGCGAACTGCTCTAATTTCTGACGTGATCGCCCGAATGCAATCGTATGAATCCCTCGTCTAACCAGTTCTTCCGTAATCGAGGCTCCCGTTCCGCCGGTTGCTCCAATCACCAGTACCTTCAATTTGTAATTGATCGATCATTCACAATTTGCGTTTTTAATCTTGATAATGAAGAACAACCGTTTCTTTTAACTTTCCTTCAGTTCTGGCAATCGGATAGCTTCGGCAACGTTACATAGCATCCCGCGGGCAAGGAACAGTATCGTACTCTCTTCGGGATTCGAGTTCTCCACCTGACGGAAAGCTTCGAGCAATTCAGCTTCCAACCGCTCCGAAGACGCGGACTCGATCACTTGGTGGAACGACTCAAAGATTCGCAACCAAGATACTTCAAGCGCTGACAACAACAGCTGCTCCTTCGTAGCGAAGAAGCGGAACACGTAAGGCTGTGAGATTTGAACCCGCTGAGCGACTTGGGCCGTAGTGGCTCTGTAGTAACCGGTCTCGGCAAACACTTCAATCGCCGCAGAGATGATGTCGGTTCGGCGGTTGATGGATGTCTTCGCGTCTTTGTTCATGAACTTGAGCTCCTTTGCGAATTAACGGTAATACTTTCGTTATAGGTCGGGAAGATTGCCTGATTTGGTTCCTACCCGGTATGACGTCGTAATGCCTTCGTAATTCAACATCATGCTCATACCCATCGAGGCGTGCTTGAGGTTGTGGCAATGTATCATCCAGAGGCCGGGATTGTCAGCTTCCAGGTACAGCTCATAGGTCTCGCCCTTCTTCGTCAGAAGCGTATCGAGATACACCGGGCTGCCTTGCAAAGCTTCGCCGTTCTTACTCAAGACTCGGAACACATGCCCATGAAGGTGAAAAGGATGATCGCCTCCGCCTTCGTTGGAGACAGTAATGAAAACATGGTCGCCCTCCTTCACGGTCATCGGAGGAATATCGTGAAAGGATTTTCCGTTAATGGACTTGGTGAAAAGAGTTTGGCCGAGCTTAAGCTCAAAATGCCGATCGGGCTTGACATGTAAGACGGGGTCTTCAGGCAACGGGTTGCCGTAATCGAGAAACGAGAAGAGCTGCCCGTCTTCTTTATGCTGCGGCTGGCTTCCGCTGCCTATCATAATCGGTAAACCCTTAGCCGAGGAGCTGCTGACGACGACTTTACCCGACCCTGGAACTTGGATAAGCAGATCATAACGCTGGCCCGCTCCTATCGGAACTATCGTCCCTTCCAGCAGACCGGGTTCATGCAGATCGTGGCCATCCATCGCCAGGACTCGGAAGGGAGCCCCGTCGACGCCAAATTCCATCGTTTCATTGCTCGAATTGATCAGCCTTAGTCTGACCCGTTCGCCTGGCTTGCCCGGGATCGTCAGTCCTCTCTCGCTTCCGTTCACCAGCATGGAAGAACCTAGCTGTTGATAAAAGGCTGTTGTCTCCGATGTTGAAGTATCGGATTCAGAACCGTTTTTCGGCTCGACGATGAGCGCGCCTAGAAGTCCTTTGCTTACCTGAATCGAGCTCATCTGATGAGAGTGATACCAATACGTGCCCGGAGTCGTCGCAATGAAGGTGTACTTGAACTGTTCCCCAGGCGGAACGGCGTCCTGCGTTACTCCCGCAATCCCGTCCTGCGAGCACGGAACCGTAATTCCGTGCCAATGAATCGTAACGCCGTCCTCAATATCTTGGTTATGCAGAGTAACAACAATCTGGTCGCCCTCCGTGACGCGAAGTTCCGGACCCGGAGATAAGCCGTTGAAAGTCCAAGCATCGATGGTCTTACCGTTGTCCAATTTTAATGTCGTCCGGGCGGCCTTCAGATCGAACTTGCGAATCGGAGCCGATGACTCCGGGGTCGTGATTGAGGAACAAGACACAGCGCCTTCTTCGGAGGAAGATTTCCTCATGCCCACCATACCCTCCATGCCCACCATATGCTCCATGCCCTCCATATGGGTCATGTTTACCATTCGAGTCATGTCGGCCCCCATCTGATGGTAAGCCATGTTGATTTCTTCCGGCTTCTGAAGTCGCATTTGCCAAAAATAAGTGACAAGCACCGCTCCGACCAGAAGCACCAAACTTAAAGGAAGGCCGAAGTAAATCAGGCGTTTAACGATTTTTCTTTTATTCAAGATTATTTTCACCTCGTATGATTGATTAATTAATTACTATTCCGCCGATGTCAGCTGCAAGCTCTCGGCTGTTGATTTGAGGGCGGCGAGCCAGGCATTCAGCGAAGCCGTAAGTGCAGCGCTCATGCCGTCGGGATCAGCTGCTACTGGCGGACCGTCCCAGGATTCCGCGGTGTGCACGATTACTCCTTTAGGTGTGGGGGTGATGCTCCATACATGAACGCCTTCGATACCATGTGCTGGACCTCCCCATACAATACGTTTCATGGGTTCAACCTCAAGGATTGTGGAGACGATTTGTAGCCCATGAGTCTCCCACCAAAATGTGCTTCCTATCGCGATTGGACCGGATAACCGCACTTGCATGATATCCTTTTGCCAAGTCGGCCACTGTTCGACGCCAGTCTGTATTTGCCATACGATCTCCTGCGAAGCTTCAATCTCAATGGACAGGTCGACGATGACCTGTGCATTTCGGTCAACGTCGACCGTGCCCTCCAGTACGAACAAATCTTCCGTGTTCTCCGATCCCGTTATGCTGGCTACCCCATTTACCATCAACTTTTCATTTCATTGACCTCATTTCGTTGGATTTGTAATTGATTACGAACTTGGATTTCATGTAACGCTTAATAAGTTATATTGATATCCTGAAGATTATCTGACTTGGTTCCTAACTAACTGCGCGTCGCAAACATCTTGTGATTGATTGGTCACTTACTTCGTAAAACGGGGATGCCTTACAACCGCGAGGACCACTATCGCTCCTATAATCGCGAACGCAGCAGCTCCAAGGAACACCCAGGAGAATCCTCCGGTCAACGCTTGTGCTTCGGATACGCCGCGGCCCAACAAGCGATCGCTTCGAGCCGATGCCGCCGTTGTCAGCACCGCAAGTCCAATGGCTCCGCCGATCTGTTGGCTCGTATTGACCAAGCCGCTGGCAAGCCCAGCTTCTTCGTCCGCTACACCGTGAACCGCAAGCTCTGTTCCTGAGACGAAGGCGCCTCCCAGACCGATTCCGATCAAAATGGACGGTCCTAACAAATTGGCAGCAAACGTAGCGTCACTAGGCGATAGAGATAACCAGATTAGCCCTGAGGCCAGCAGGATCAGCGATGTCGCAAGCGTCTTGCTTGGACCAATTGCTTTAACCACCGTGGGAACGACTCCGGCAATTGCTACCAGTGCGCCGGCTAACGGGAGCTGGGTGAGCCCTGCTTTTAACGCATCGTAATGAAGCACTTGCTGCATGTAAACCGAGAGTGCGAAGAATAATCCCGTTGTCGCCCCTCCGATGAGGAACATCGCCAGATTGCCGCCCGTAACCGATTTGTTACGGAAGATGTCCAGCGGCATAAGCGGATTCGCAGCACGCTTCTCGAGGAAGATGAACGATCCCAGCAGCACAATTGCCAAGCCTGCCAGAATCAGCGTCTGCGGGGACGTCCAGCCGACCCGCTCTGTTCCGGAAAGCGCGGCCACTAGCGCTACGATGCCCCCCGTTACCGCAACCGAGCCTGTCATATCCAGAGTTATGCGTTCGCCGAGCGAATCTTTGGTGATGAGCAAGGGAACTGCCGCCAGAACCAATGCCGCTACAGGAACATTCACATAGAACACTGCGGACCAGCCAAGCGAAGCCGTCAGCACGCCTCCGAGCAAGACACCCGCCGCGCTGCCGATACCTGCAACTGCACCCCAAATGCCGAGTGCCCTCGCTCGATCCTGAGGATCTGCGAACAGCTTGGTGACAAGAGCAAGCGCGGCCGGGGCGAGCAGAGCGGCCGATGCGCCCTGGATCGCTCTGGCCGTGAGCAGCCAGGCTCCCGAAGTTGCCAATCCGGCTGCGGCCGAAGTAAGCGCAAATCCGGCGACTCCGGTCATGAATAATCTTCGATGTCCGAATCGATCCGACAACCTTCCACCGAGAAGCAGCAGGCCCCCGAAGGGCAAAACGTAAGCCGTAATGACCCAGCTCAGCGTATTTGTGCTTAGGTGGAGTTCTGAGCCGAGAGAGGGAAGCGCGATATTAACGATGGATGCATCAAGCACGACCAGAAATTGAGCTAAAGCCAGCGCGATTAGCGCCCACCACCGTAGCGACATATGGCGAGATTTCGCGATTGCCGGTTGAACCATTGAATTCATAAAAATTTCCTCCCGTTATTGATTGATCAATTACATACTGTTAAAAAAATATTCGATCCGCCAAACGTCTTGAAGGTTTTCGTTATAGTCCCTTTTGATCACTTTCGATCGAGTCTATGCCAATAGGTGGGACTTTCCTCACCTCCTCGCTTTTTCTGTTAGTGATTGATCAATTACTAACTTGGTGATTTCACTATATCAGATCGTTATCAGTTGGTCAATAACCATTTGGAACAAATTTCACCTCCTCATCCTTTCATCAATTCAGGCAAATTAATCGCAACGGCAACATTGCACAGCATTCCACGGGCGAGAAACAGCATCGTTCTCTCTTCGGGCTTATCAATACCAGCTTCGCGGAAGGCAGTCAGCACCATATCACGGACTTCCTTCAAGCCGCTCCGCATCGTCTCCTGGATTGCATCTTCCCGAATGGTCTGCGCCTGCATCTGCAAAAGCACCTCGTTCTGGTACATCTCCTGGATGTTCATGTACTCCTGAATAAGCTTGGTCTCCAGCAATTCTGGCGAAGTCGTCTCCACCAACTTACGGAATGATTCGATGACCCGGGACCAAGAAACCTCCAGGGCGGCCAGCAATAAATTTTCCTTAGTCGCGAAAAAACGGAAGACGTAAGGCTGCGAAATTTTCGCCCGTTCCGCCACCTGCGCCGTCGTAGCTCGGTAGTATCCGATTTCTGCGAACACTTCGATCGCTGCGGAGATAATCTCGGATCTGCGATTAACTGTCGTTGTTTCGGGTTTAGCCATCCTCTTCTTCCTCCTATCAAAAGTGATTGATCAATAACTAAATCATTATACAATGGCTTCCAGAACAAATCAACAGGGTTGCTGCAAGCTCCTCAAGCGTCAAAGGGCAAAACTTTACGGAATACCCTCCGTCGATGATAAGAGCAACCGCCTCTATTCTCCATTACTTACGATGTTGTGATAGTTTAATCTTTATTTGCGACCGGCCCAGCTCACTGCAAAGTGCTAGAAACATTTATGGCACTATTCACCTAAAAGAAATAACGCCTGCCTGAAATCTGCCGGCAGGCCTCTGCTGCAGATGTTGTTGAAAAATGGTTGAGAAAGGAACCTACGGTCTACACGTACTTTCTCGAAAGGAAGTAGCACTACTTCTGGATGCTACAACTGAAACTGTACGTAATTGGGAACGTAACGGACTTATTACCGTTCCAAGAATGAACAATGGTAATCGGGCATATGGAGAACGGGAACTTGAACAGCTACGAGTTATTCGTACTTTGAGAAGTGCCCATTACTCAATTAATGCCATTTTACGTCCACTCAAACAAATTCATCAACCATTATCTGACATTTTCACCATTTTAAATACACCAATAGATGAAGAAGATATCGTATCAATAACGGATCAATTAGGCAAACCATTATTAGAGGCCATAACAGATGCAAAAACTACTTTAGCTTTGTTTCATGATAAATATTTTAAGGAGGGATCGTTATGAGTGTAAACTCAGATGAACGGATTCTAGCAAGAAGGAGAAAAAGGAAAATTAATTCACATGCGTTGCAGAGGAACGATACCTTTTTTGTTAACAAATAAACAGTTGGTGTGGACATTTACTCGCTAATTTGCATTCTATAATGATTTGTCGGGGGACAAGATTATGCTCACATTGAAAGCCGCTAATTTAGCCGATCGCGTCGCCGGCTGCCTACGTGTCTATTCCGTTATCGTTTCCCGTTAGCTTAAAGATACTACACAATTTCCTGGTAAAGATCCTCTAAATCTTTTAACAAGTCAGGTATCCAAGTTTCTGAGCCATGGATTATTTCTGTCCCACCATAGACAAGCCAATGTAATGTCTTGATCAGCCAACATAAACCGTCTAGTCTGTAACGGCAAGTTTTAGGGCCATCCTCTGAGGGATGGCCCTTTCTTTGATCTTACTTTATCCATCTATGAATTTTAGGCACTCATAAATTAAGACTTACGACTCGAAAAACTGTATTACGGAGGCTATGCCATTCGTTACTTCGACTTCCGCTAGTGCTCCATTGACGAACGTCATCTGTGGGGGCACATGACCGCAGTCGATATCGTAGACTACTGGAACGCCTAGCTCCTCCGCAAGCTCTCGGTACACATCCAATACTTCATAATCGTCGATGGGCTTGTTCGCATCGCTTCTGCCGAATAGGATGGCGCTACAATGGTCAAACCAACCGGCCAGTCTCATTTGTACAAGTGAACGCCGAAGGTCGGTTACGTTCAATTCACAATTTTCAAGATACCAAAGAATCGGCTCGCCATGAATGAATTGACTCTGGAATGTCCGTACATTGCCATACGGCGTCCCAATCAAATGCCGGATGACATCAATACATCCCCCAAGTAGACGCCCGCGTACACGGGCATTATTGCCAGATGTTTGCCATGCGGTAGACTCGGTTAGATGAAAAACACATGGCGAAGGATTTTCGTGATCCCATGTCTTTTGAAACAGCTTTGACGAAAATTGCTGAACGGATTCACCGACCCGCGTCGCCAGCACGGTTTCCCACATTGCAGTTGTCTCGTCCGCATACTCCCCTCTCAAATCGATCAGATTCGTACCGTGAGCTGTGGCTATTCCTGTAGCGAGCGTAACAGCCAGTAATAGAACACTCGTATCTGAGTAGCCGAGAATCCACTTGGGCTGAATATGATCATATTCGATTCGATCCACTATTTCGATCAACAGTTCTCCGCCCCATGGCGGGAAGATCATTCCAATCTTTTCGTTCTGCAGTAAAGCGTTAAGTTCTGTAGACCTTAGAGTGGCAGATGCCGACTTTGCTTTCTCTTGAGTCCATACTGTTTCCCCGCAAATCACCGGATAGCCCTTCTCTTTCAAACGGCCAATTGACTGTTTTACCAACTCGTGTAAAGGTCCTTTTACGCCGGATGATGGGGCGGTGACGCCTATCGTCGTCCCTTTCTGTAACAATGGATAGCGGATCATATACTGATTCCCCCTCAAACATGTTGCCAGATCTACTAATCTGTTGTTTGGTGTCCTGCCAGCAAATTTGCATACATATATACGAAATCCACGCCATGCAAGAACCGATTCTAGCACATTTTGGAATATATATCATATTCGTGACCTAGTACCAAGACCCCTTTTTCAAGGGGTCAATTTAATTCTAAGGTGATGTAAGAATGAGAATCATCAAGACAAGGCAGGACTTTGACGTAACCGCGTCGGTACATTTCGGTGGCACTCCTCGAAAATGTCGAGGGACCATGTTCTTGTCCCTCGACATATGGCTGGAACCCTACGAATAAGAAACAAGCTACCGATAAACGATAGCTTGTTTCCTTTTAAGAACCGTTTTCTATCACCGGAACTCATCCTTATGTCCGCCAAACTGGAAACCGAACTGACCACTATAACCGCCTAAATGGGCACCGGCATCGAAGCCAAAACCATGTCCCCCACCAAGATGTGCACCGGTATAACCACCGACACCATATTTTCCACCAAGATATCCACCTGCATGAACTCCCATCCCATGACCACCACCGAGTTGGCCGCCAGCATGAACTCCTACTCCATAGTCACCACCGAGATGGCTGCCAGCATGAGCTCCTATTCCTTGGCCACTCCCGAGATGACCACCGACAAAAATACCTGCTCCATAATCACCCCCAAGCTGACCGCCAGCATGAACACCAATGCCATGTCCGAAATGGTTGCCATTAGGAGAATAAACGCCATAATATGGTGCAGGATACGGATAATAATAAGATGGTTGAGGGAATCGACTATATGAGCATAAATAGGGGTTATTTATCATTAGTAAGCCTCCAATCTGATCGATGATTGTAGCTTATTCCGAACTGATAAAACATGATACTTGACCATGAAAATCAGCTTTTTTTCAATCTGTAAGCACGTCTTGATGCAGGTGGACCGAAGGTCGTCCTGCTTCCTACGTTTTGACGACTCGGCGACCTACGGGTGGCGGACGATCTCGGCGATTCCGTCTATGTCGAAGCCATTCAGAGTCGTACTATTGATAGACCTCTGATATCCATGGGGTGCCCCTTATTTAATCCTAAAATAAAAAACGCCGCTTTATTTGGGCAGCGGCAGCCCTTGCAATCCACTCTTTAACCGCAACAGTCACGGTGGGAAAGGAGGGCAGAAGAAAATAACAAACAAGAGAAGAGTAATATATTCATATGATATTAAAATCATTTTTGACTAAGTGAGATTTCTTCGAGTTAAGAATTAAATTGAGTTGGTTCTACATATACACCCCGACAAATAGGAGCATACGCCAACGCTATGCCCCTTCTCTGCTTTTTTCCTTTTATGATACTCCATCCACTCACAATCACGGCAACCCACCACTTAAATAAGCTCTGATTTTGTCGTTTAAGAGCAATTATTCTCTAAATTTATGTCTACAACGATTGTCTAAACCAATTACGATCTATCTATCAAAAATTACAGCTATTAAAACATCTATAATTATTAAACCAATAATTAAACCAGGCATACTTTTAGTGTCTGGTCTTTCGCTGCGCTTTGACTGAACATCAGGAAGCCCATCGCTTGATCAAAATAATCCCGATTCGGTCTCTGATTAGCCTGCAACGTCATGGCAAGTCTAGGGTCATTCTCAATTTGCTCTTTCGTCTGCAGTCGAACGCCTTCCGCATTGACAGCTGCATAGCCTCTCGTGGAGATGGAGGCCAGCAGGATCAACCGCTGCACGCGCTGCGGATAATCGGCTGCAAACTGCATGGGGACCCCTCCTCCGTTGGACCACCCCATGAATACGACCTGCTCTACGCCCACCTGATGGATGAAATCCAGTCTTTTGAGAAATCCCTCCTATCGTGAATCAATTTCGGTAGCTGGACTCGCCATAACCCCGCAAATCCCGATAAGACAACGTTTCTCCATTAGACAACTCGACTGAATTTATATGAACTGCCATTTTGCCACATCCTTTCATTACAAATCCCCTAGTTTATTCACGAACTTTACGGACAAGAAGACACTTGCCAAGCCTAACAGACAGAATAAAGCATAAAGAAGATCATGGTTCAACGTGATACGTAACAGCCCACTGAAATTCGGGAACTGCATCATGAATATCGCGCAAATGACCGTCGGAATGACCGCTCGCTTCCAGATGCCGAACCAGAACAGCGGAACCAGCGAGGCAAGTGCGACAACGACGGAGTGAATGACCGCTCGAGCGGCATAATGCATAAGATCCGCTGCTGTAGGCGTTCCAGGAATGATATCCGTCACCTGATCGAACGCATATGTCGCAATACCGCTCAACACGAACGATATCATCGTCCCGAGAAATACAGCTAGGAAGATAAACAGCACTTTCGCCGTCACGAGTCTTTTTCGACTGATCGGGTATCCGAATGATAGGGCGATCGTCTTATTCTTGTACTCTTCAATGAATACATGATTGATCAAGGACGCGCCGAATAAGAGAAACCCCAGCTGGATGGGCAGCATCAGATCCATGGCGGCTGCGTAACTCTCGCCAAAAGAAATCGTCGGCATGTCGGCAAAGACTACTCTCAGCATCAGGAAAGGCAGGAACATCAGAATGATCCAGTATATCACCGCTTCGCCGATCACCTTCTTCCGCTCCAGCTTCATCCATTCGAGCTCGATTAGTTTCATCATATCGGTTCACCCCTTCCCCTGAATTTGATGATAGAAATAGTCTTCGAGCGTACTGGTATGTTTCTGAATCTCCTCAATTTCGATCTCGTGGGCTACGAGCAGCTTCGTGATCTGTCCAGGCGATATCTCGGCATCATAGATCCGGATTCGCTGACCCTGTACAATCTTCATATTGGAAATTTGCAGCTGCTGTTCCAGCAAGAAGGCCGATCTTTGCACATTCGAGGTCAGTATTTCAATATAATCGGTCCCATGTCGGCGTAACTCCTGCAGAGAAACTTCGTCGACCAACTGTCCCTGCCGAATGACACCGATCCGGTCCGCCACCTGCTCGATTTCGCCTAAGATATGGCTCGACAGCAGAAACGTAATCCCATATTCCTGATTCAGTGTTCGAATCAAATCCCTCATGTGTTTGATCCCGATGGGGTCCAGCCCATTTGTGGGCTCATCAAGCACGATCAGCTCCGGTTTGGTGACGGCTGCTCGTGCAATACCTAGGCGCTGCTTCATGCCGAGGGAGAATTCCTTTACTTTTTTACCTTCAATACCAGTTAATTGGACCAGATCCAACGCTTGGCGCATCCCCTGCTGATCATAGTAACCCAAGTATTCGCAGTGAAGCTGAAGATTCTCCACGGCTGTCAGGTGCTCGAAGAAGATGGGATATTCAATGATGCTTCCGACTCGCTTCAGTCCCTCCTTCGCGGTTTCGGAGAATGGCTTGCCGAACAGCATGATCGTCCCGGAGGTTGGCAAGATGAGTCCGGTGAGCATTTTCATGATTGTCGTTTTACCTGCACCGTTGGGACCCAGCAGACCAAAAATTTCGCCCTTTCTCACATTCAGATTGACACCGGATACGATGGTATTGCCATTTGCGATCTTCGTCAGCTTGGAGGTTTGTATGATGGCATTCATTGAGATTCACCGCCTTGTTTACGATTGGTTTCCTTTGTTATTTAAAGGATAGACCAGAGATTGAAGATATTCCTTTCCCAATCCTTACATGTTTCTTAAGAATCGAAATCTGTGTACGAACCACATAGAAAAAGAGACGTTGAACGAAAGAACAACCTCTCTTGTTTAGCTTCAGTAGGTTAACTGCTTGAATTTGCAGGTGAAGGTCGTCATTCGCTCACTCTGTGAGCTGCTCAAGCAGATGGACCCATTCATTTCCTCCGTTAAGCGTTTCGTAATGCTGAGTCCCAGCCCGCTTCCTTGAAATTGCGGGTTGCGCGCATCGTCCAGCGTATAGAGCCTCTCAAATACACGCTCCTGATGAATCTCTGCAATGCCTTTGCCGCGATCCCACACGTCGACAGCGACGAACCCTCCTTCTTCCCGAACCGTCAACCCGAATACTCCGCCGTCACTGCCATAGCGAATGGCATTCGAGATGAGATTACTCAGTATGCGCTGCAGAGCATCCTTGTTGCCAAGGAAGAAGCATGGCCGTTCTGGTATGTCGATCTGAACCTGCAGGTTGTTGGATACCAGCAGGTCGTAATACTCGAGCACGCTGCTCTTGCATATCTCGCTGAGAGAAATTTTGCTAAGCGGTATGTCATAGTCTTCCGATTCGATCTTGACCAGATCAAAGAACTGATTCAGCAATGAGATTAGACTGTTTACTTTATCATTTAGTCGCTCCATGAGCTGCTCCTTCTCTTGCGGAGTTAACGCATGCTGCTGATTTAATTTCTCCGTATAACCCAGAATGACTGTCAGCGGCGTCTTCAGATCATGGGACATATTCGAGATCATTTTCCGTTGGCTGTCCTTCGTGCGGGCATAGTCCGCAAAGACCTTCTGCTTGTTATCGAGGAGGCGGTTGATCTGGATCAACAGCTGACGAACCGGATCATCCCCTGTCGATACCAGCACTTTCTCGGCCGTTTCATGCTGCAGGATGTCAGATACTCGGTTTGAGATTTCAAGAATGCTTTGACTTCGTTTATGATGCAGATATGATTGCCAGCCAATTACCAAGATCAACAGCCCCATCGTGACGGTTAAAAAAAGGATCATGGCCTACTCCCCCAACTTGTATCCGATTCCCCAAATTGTCCGGATGTATTGCGGATTGGACGGATCAACTTCAATTTTTTCCCGCAATCTGCGGATATGTACGTTGATGACGTTCTCATTCCCATAGTAATCATCTTTCCAGATGAGCTGGTAGATTTGCTCCTTCGTGAATACCCTGCTGTGATTGGTCATCAGAAGCTTTAGGATGTGAAACTCCTTGGATGTCAGCGGAACGTTGTTTCCTTTGACTTTTACGGAGAACGAATGCAGATCCAGAACTAGGTCCTGATAGTTGAGCACAGGAGGCTTGGCCGGTTTGCTGTCCGTTTCCGCATACAGTGTCGCCCTTCGAATAGCTGCCTGGACTCTGGCTGTGAGCTCGATCATGGAGAACGGCTTGCTGATATAATCATCCGCCCCAAATCCAAGGCCCAAAGCCTTGTCCAAATCGCTGCCTTTCGCTGAGATGATCAGGACCGGGACTTTGCTTGTCCCTCGAATTTGCTTGAGCAATTCCATGCCATTGATCTTCGGCAGCATTAAATCGAGCAATATGAGATCAAACTTCTCACTTTGAAACTGTGCAAGGGCTTCCTCTCCATCACGTGCGGAAACTACGGAGTAGTCCTCTTGTTGCAGCTGACTCTCGATTAATTGATGAATGTCGTTGTCGTCTTCAACGAGCAATATTCGTTTTTGCATTTAAGTTCCTCCTGAACAGGGATATACGCTTGTTGCGGTTTCTTTGCGATCATGCGAATTGTAGTTTTATGCTTCGATTTTAACATAAATTAGCATAAGTAGCCGTGGAGATCCGCTAGATTTACACAACTTGATATACAAAAAGAAGCCACACAACACGTGGCTCCTTTAAAGTATATTCCAGGTAATCACCTGACCGAATTGCTGATGTTATATATCTTTCTGATTCGCTTTGAACGGTGGATAGTGATACGAGCACGGGACCGGCAAAGTCGGAAGCCTCTTCCCCTTTCGGCATTTGAAGACGGAAGAGGAAAGCGTCGCCTTGCTCTGACTGCCATACGATGTAATCAACTTTGTCATTATGGCTTCACAATACATTTGATCTTTTGGTGTGACTTTAAGAAAATATAATCATAAGATGTTCCTTTAATGTGATATTCAGATGATTTTGATTAGTTCTTTATGGTTGTTACGGGTTCATTCCGTTATCCTGCCCGTTAGCTTAATGAATTAGAGCAGTGAAAAGTAGTTAAATATTTATCTGATCGGTAATCGGAACATGTTCTTGTCCAGTTAAAAATGGTTATAGTATCTTCTTGGCGTAAGGGATTTTCCGAATCAGCATAGCGAGTAAATAACTCGTGATCGTCCCTAACCCACCTAATATCAGAAACTCAATAAACGGAGGCATTTGCGCGCTGTGCAACCAAATGCTATAAGCGATCAATACGAGTGAATGGATGATATAAACCGTATACGAGGTAGCATCCACACTACGTAGAAATCCGTTCGTTTGATTGCTATATTTGCGGTACACTGCCAACAATAGTAGCGAGATGCCAAATCCGACAAAGGGCTCCCACATGGCATAAATGAAGGCATTTGTGTTTAGTCCCCCTCCGGTACTCAATGTCGGATTGAGGATGAGAGCGGCGATCGGAAGTATCGGCAGGAAAACGAGTGCGATGATGCCCATGATTTTCACGGTTCGACGTGGAATACTCGTTAACCAAAGATTGCGGTACGCCATGATCCCTGCAATAAAGAATACGATATATGCAGGAAAATAACCAAAGTTCAATCCAAATATCAGCGTACCAATCGGGAATATTTGCCGAATTCCGAAGGTTACAAGCCCAATGAGCGTGGCAGTAAGCAAAAGCACTTTCACCGATGGAAAAGGGATACTCTTCTTCGGTGCACTATCTTTCCTTACCATACTCACAAGCGCATAAACTGCATTAAACACAAGCAGTGCGAGCAGAAACCAGAGTGGTCCAGGTTCTGTGATTGCAAAGCTGAGGATCTGGGTCCGGTAAAACTCCCAAAATGACACTACTTTGCTAGCGTTTGCGTTGTAGTGGAGCGTAGTGGTATATAAAATCACTGGACTGATGAGGAAGATATAAACGATCAACGGAATCCCCAAGCGCATCAGCCGATCTTTGAGAAAAGGCTTTGGTCCTTTGCGATCAAAAGATGAGGGCACGAAGTACCCCGCGATAAAGAAGAATAATCCCATAAAGAACGCTTGGTTGATAAAGACAAACAACAGCATCAGCACAAAACTCGCATCTGGCTTTTGTAGCGTATCAAAAAAATACCACGAACCCGGTACAGCATATGTCGTCGCTGCATGATGGAACACAACCAGAATCGTGAGAAATGTCCGCAGATGATCCATATAAAATAGACGATTGTTCATGTTGTTCCCCCTTTTATATGATGTTTTTCTTATTTGCTTTTCGCCTTGCGAAACCCACTAATAATACTAAATGGCATACTGCTTGAAATTAGCAGCCGGACGATACATTAAAATTCCGACTTCTGGTTCGTTGGATAACAATTGAGCAACAGCTATAAACATTTCGAAAACTCCTGCTGCAATCGCAAAAAGCCAAAGCAGATAAGATTTTTAACATCAGGCGGAATCCTCTTGTTGAACATAATAACCATTCCCTTCCATTGAATTGTATCTTTATGTTACTTGGAGAATGGAGTGCCCCAAAACAACCTTGAGTCTGATTCATAGCTCAGTCTACAGTCCGAGTTTTTTATTTACCTATCATAGGTGACGCCTATTATCTCATTGAAATGCAGCCGAATGTAGCCAGCTAGCTTCATTATCTTATTAATTTAGCGTTTCCCGTTACGCTGTACAGGTGTATTTATAATGCGTTTCATAATAATGAGCAGAACTTGAATGAAAATTCAGTAGTTGTTTTGAATGATGATTTTGGCTCGTTACTGTTCAACTAATTTTTGTATATCCGACACGTTGACCTATCTACTCTCCTCAATTTATTAAACTAACCTGCCCGTTAGCTTAATGAAATTGCATGGAAACATAATTAGATCCTTATCTAATCGGTAATCGGACCATGTTCTTGTCCTTTACGACAATCGGTACAAGTTCTTGTCCCGATAAAACAAAAAAGCCGCTAAAATAGCGACTTTCCATGGGACAATGTTTCTGTCCTCCGACACTTAGCTTCTTAAAGCAAAGTGTAGATAGACGAACCTTCGTCAAGGAAGATACGAATGCTCCCGTTCATCCACCAAGCCCTATTCCTCTACTTGGCGCCGCAATGACCGCAGTAACGCCAAAGCAAGATGGGCGTTTCCCAGTGCGAGGTTGACTCGAATTTGACTGACTTGTATGTTGTGCTCTTGCACCTCAGTGGCTTTACTATGTTTATCACCTCCTATCCTCTCAAACATAAGAAAACACAAAAAAAGCAGCCAAATTAGCGACTTCCAATGGAACGATGTTCGTGTCCTTCGACAACTGGGTTCAGCAAATTCCAAAATTGTTCAACCATGACGGATGGCGGATACGGCATCGAACGGATAATCCACCATTCCAATACACCCACTGATGCTGAAATTAAAAATTGTACTGTAATGTCCCTGTTCCTGTTCCTGTCCTGATCGAGATTGATTGAATCCAGATGTTCCATCAGACTTTTTCTGAACATGGTCTCCATTTGGTTTCGAAATACCATGCTTCCCTTGCTCTTCAGCATAATCGAGTAGAAAGAAGCATGCTGCTCCAGATATTCAAAAGTGTGAAGTAGTGCGGTTTTGGAAGGAAGATAAGCCAGGTCATCTCCAGACATACAATGTCGAAGCAACTGGTTAATCTCAGCTGCTATGCATTGCTCGCGCAGATCGTACTTGTCATCGAAATGCAGATACACCGTTCCTCGATTGACATTCGCTTCTGCCGCAATTTGATTAATCGTTATGCGCTCGAATTCCTTTTCTGACATTAGCCTCATAAAAGCATCATTAATCGCCTGCCTTGATTTTTGCATACGCTTGGCCATAATCCTTCTCCCCTTTATCCTATCCTAAAAATGGTCACTTTGAAGTCCTGTGTTGAAAAATCAACAACTGAGCTTGTTTTAACCATTGAACCCCATTTATCGCTCTGATACTTTCACTATATAAAACTCATGTTGATAGATCAACATGTGATCAATTCAAGAGGAGGTTTACAACATGAAACTTACAGGAAACACGATTTTTATTACAGGCGGCGGCTCGGGAATTGGACGTGCGTTAGCAGAAGCTCTCCACCATCTTGGAAACAAAGTTATTATCTCTGGTCGACGTAAAGAGCGATTGGATGAGACAATTCAAGCGAATCCCGGTATGTCCGCAGTGGAATTGAATGTACAAGATCCTGCCAGCATAGAGGTGGTTGCCAAGCAGCTAATCGAAGAATTCCCGGATTTGAATGTCTTGATTAACAACGCCGGCATCATACAGCCCGATGACGCGGCGGGCGTGATCGATGAGGATGTTTTGATTTCGACGGTCGAGACAAACTTGTTAGGCCCAATTCGGTTGACTTCTGCATTAATCGTTCATTTGAAGTCCAAAGAAGAAGCTATTGTCATCAACACGACTTCGATCCTTGGTTTTGTACCGTTAGCCGCAACTGCTATATATTCCGCAACGAAGGCAGCGCTTCATACCTATACGCTGTCTCAAAGATACATGCTTAAAGACACTTCGGTAAAAGTGATAGAAATGGTGCCGCCGTGGGTTCAAAGCAATAACGATGAACCGCGTGCGATGCCACTTTCGTCATTCATTGATGCGACGATAAAGGTACTTGGTACGGATACAGACGAAGTTCTGGTCGAAGAAGCGAAAATGTTTCGAAATAACCCTGGCCCGAACGAAGGTGTTTTTGTGACCCACCTTAACGATACGATGAAGTCTGAACCTCCAAAGATTCATTAAGGAACAAGTTCTCGTCCTTTACGGCAATCGGTACAAGTTCTTGTCCTTGACTCGGGACAAGAACTTGTACCGATTAAATAAAAAAGAAGCTAAATTAGCGACTAAAAAGGCCCTTCTTTTATCTCCAAGATCACTAAATATTAGTCCAGAAGGCTGTAGATCTGAATGCTCTCCACCTTGCCATCTTTGATATGAAACGACATCACATCCACATAATTGGATGGCTCGTAACGGAAGTCATCCTCCTCATTAGGGGCTCCATCACCAAGCAGTTTCCCCTCAGGGTAGGCGTTTTTGAGTGTATCCAGGCTATCTCCTGCTTTAATGTTTCGCACTGTCGCGTACTTAGGATCTGTAATTTCGATATGAAAGATGGAGTCTTGTTTCCCCTCCGGTATACTGATTGTTTTAATCTCCAGACCAGGATACATATACACCTTTTCTGTAAAACCGATTAACGTATCCATGTTTGTTCCATCGCCGGCACGGTACGTATGAGATTTCAGGTTATCCGGTTTGCCCAGCATCTGTTCCATCTGATCTTCATTCGCTGTATCCGAAATCGCAATGGTGTGCTCATTATAGACAAAAGCAAGCTCCTTCAGCACCACATTGCCTTCCTTCTCGATCGAACCTTCCTTAATAGCTTCAGCACGCTGTCCTTCCGAATTTTCTGAAGAGGGCGCAGTAGAATTTGATGCTCCTTCGCCTTTGGCCTGTTCGTCGGGCGTATTTTTTTCAGCCGAGTTCTGTGCTGCTTCTGGCGACTTGGCACCATTGGACTGACAGCCCGTCAGTGCCATCGTTAGTAAAATACTCAGCAGGATAGCAGCTGTAGCTTTGTTTATTAATTTCATCATGATCCCTCCATAAATGTGTGGTTTCTTCTTATGAAGTGATTATAAAAAAAGCATTTGTTAGTCTCATAACAGAATTGTATCAATCTTGTAACGTTAACTATTTACGCGCGTGTTTACGCACGGGGTAACACAATCGTAACGGTCGTTCCTTCCCCGATTTGACTTTCCATGTCGATATATCCATTAAACCGCTCTACAATCTCTTTACAAATAGAAAGCCCAAGACCTGAACCGTTCGCTGTGCTTGCATTTTTCGCCCGGTAAAAGCGTTCCTGCACTCTCTCCAGCTCATCGCCCGCGATACCGATACCTTGATCACGTATCCGTATAACGACCTCGCTTGGCGTATGTGTAAGCTTCAATTCGATTAGCGATGGACTGCCTGAATATTTGATGGCATTGTCCACAAGGTTGGCGATTGCATGGGACATTAGCATTGGATTCACGTTGGCGTGGACTCTCGTCAGAAGCTTATCCTCCGCTTCCGCCTCCCTGAACAGAATCTCGATTCCTTTATCTTTGGCCTTGGCACCCATACTCGTTGCGACTTCCTGAATCAGTTCGTTCATTTCCGTCTTCTTGGATTCCAGTTCGTTAGAACCAGCTTTGTCGAATCGGGATAGCAACAACAGTTCATTAATCAAACGCGTCAGCCGATCCGATTCCTGCAGCAGATGAGCATAAATTTTTTGCAGCTCCTTGTTCTCGTTCTCCCCTTCAACCAAGTATTGAGAGAAACCACGAATGGCTGCCAAGGGTGTTTTTAACTCGTGAGATACGTTGGAGACAAATTGTTTCTGGTACTGAATATAATCATGAAGCTGCCGCCCCATGGAATCCAGCCCATCTGCCAGCATGCCCAGCTCATCCTTCCGGTTTAGATGAACTCTCCGAAACTCCTGTCTAGAGAAACTTTGCGCAGCGCCAAGCAACAGCTTAATCGGCTTGGTTGTGTTGCGGGCAATCCACAGACTGGATAACGTAATCAGTACAATAAATCCACCTGCACCCGCAAACAGGATATAACGGATTTGATCCATAATCGCATAGAAGTAGGAAATGTCCTCCACGAACTCATACACATAAGCGTTTTGGTAGTATTGATCCTGAATGGGGGTAGAAAAATAAAGCAGATGATCTTCCGTTACGGTGTAGGCATAACTGCCGCTCAGAGCTTTCTCAATATTCTTTTCAAAAATAAGAGGTTTGCCATCATTAATGATGATGCCATCCACAGCCAAGCCCAGCAACTGCTTGGAGCTATCATAGATACGTACTTCCTTGCCTGAAGCTTTCAGCTTCTCCAGAGCAAGTCTGACGATTTCTTCTGTCTGCGGTTCTCCTGTCGATGATCTATGCTGTGCCAACACCTCACGGAAGGACAACTCGGACAGATCCGCCTTCTCCATCATCTGTTTTTCAATGGTAATGAAGCTGTAGTAATCGATGGCTTTATTCACCGCAATAATGATGATGCCAAAGGACAGCACGGAGAAAAATAAATAATTCAGCAGTAACCGGGTTGCGTATTTCAGGCCTCGTCACCTCCAAGTTGATAGCCAAATCCATAGATCGTCCTGACATACTTCGGTTCGTCCGCGTTATCCTCCAGCTTCTTCCGTAATCGCATGATGGTCATATCCACACTGCGACTGTCTCCCATAAAGTCATATCCCCATCCGATCTGCAGCAGCTCATCCCGTGTAAAGATTTTGTCTGGCCTTTTGAGTAACGTTTCCAGAATCTTAAACTCTTTGGCCGTTAAAGACACGGGTACACCGTTTTTCAGCACCCTTCGGCTTTCCAGATCAAATGTCAGCTCTTCATGAATGATGCGTGTAGATTTCACTTCTGTTCCTTCAATTGATTCCTCCTTGCTCTCGTTTCTTCTCAGAATCACCTTGATCCGAGCGAGCAATTCACGATTGTCAAAGGGTTTGGTCATGTAATCTTCCGCCCCTAGCTCTAGTCCCAATACCTTGTCGATTACCTCATTTTTGGCAGAGAGCATGATCACTGGAACGGCACGTTTCCCGGTGATTTCCTTGCACAGGTCATATCCGGAGCAGTCAGGCAGCATCAAGTCAAGCACCACCAGGTCCGGCCCAAAAGCATCCAGCAGCTGCAGGGCTATTTTTCCGTTTTCAGCCGTTTGAACGACGTAGTTTTCTCTTCTCAGTACGAGCTCAATTAAATCCCTGATTGCGGCTTCATCGTCAATGACAAGTATTTTCTTCAATGTGCACCCCTTCTAGCCTTGTTCACCAGCTTGAATCATCATTTACCCTCATCTTAGCACAGACACTTTAGATTCCTCTACCAACTGGAAGATGAGGTATATTCCACTGACAATCCATGGATCTGCTCTGGGTACTCATTGTTGGTGGACTTATTGACTGGTTAAGCGGCAACTTGTTGGAGCGGGACGTACCGAGCGGTGTACTTGGGAACATTATTGCGGGTTTTATCGGTTCCTGGTTAGGAACAGTATTGCTGGGACCAAGGGGGCCGGTGATTGGCGGATGCTGCCAGGGCATAAAGGTACAGGATAAATATAAAAGGACCGAAAGCATTCATCGATGGAAGATGAACACTTACGGTCCTTTTTTTATTTTTGTACTGATTTCATCCATTCTTTCAGTGCCTGAACAACCTGCTGAAGCTGTTCCTGTCCGGTAACCATAGGCGCGCTGTCTCCCTTTTTGTATTCCGTAGGAGCCAAATTGACCATGGGTTGCCACTCTTTATACTCACGAATGTCGTGTTTTTCGGAAGGTAAAATACCCCTTTGATCTATCCGTGTATTATTTGTCGTAACTCGTTCCTTTAGTATGAACTCTTCTTGTGGATAAGAGTTCGATTTCCTCAAAGGTAAGATATACTGTCTATCGATGAGAATGTATCATTCCTGCTGTCTGCTTTATGAGATAATTAAAGGCAAACTTAGAATTTTAAGGCGATTTCGCACGCTTGTTGTATCGCCTTTACTTTGATCTCAGGTTCCTGATCGATTTTTGCAGCCATTCCCTCAACAAAAATCCCCTCAAAGCTAGGAATCCCAACGAAATCCATAATGACTTTCAGGTGGCGATGACCCATTTCTAGGTCTGCATCATCTGAGCCTGGTGACAAGAAGCTACCGCTAGCTTGGATATGGACGGCTTTTTTATCACTCAACAAGCCGATCCTGCCGATATCCGGTAAATATTTGAAAGTCTTGCCTGCTATACAAATGGAATCAATGTATGACTTCATAACGGGTGGATACGAATAATTCCAAACTGGAGTAACAAATATATATTTATCTGCAGCAACAAATTGATCAACCAATTCATTGATTCGGCTCAGCTTCGTTTTCTCTGCTTCGGTCAATTTTTCAAATGTAGTGCCCGCCTTCAGTTTGTCCCATCCGTTAAAAACATCAGTATCCAGTTGTGGTATATCCATTTTATATAGATCAAGATGAATTACCTCATCATTCAAATTGGCAGATCGGTAAGCCTGTACAAACTCATTACCTACTAACATGCTGTATGATTTTTCATGATCGTGTGGATTTGCCGTAATATACAGAACTGTTGCCATGATGGCAATACCCTCCTCATTATTTGCTCTCGGAAACTGTTACGATCTGCCTTGTAGAGACGTTTAGTCTATTCCAGAGATTGGCCGTAGAGATCCCGGCGATCAGCGTGGCCAATGCCTGGACATCGAAGTGTCGGGCTGCCTCGTTAAAGATCTCATCCGGCACTGGGTCCACTCGGTCATTGAGTCGGGTAACCGCTTCACTGAGCGCAAGTGTAGAACGCTCGGAGTCATTGAAGTATTGCGTCTCACGCCATGCCGACACGGCCAAAAGTCGCTCTGCAGATTCACCTGTCGCCAATGCATTACGCGAATGAAGGTCGACGCATACACTATCCCCATTAATTTGGCTTGCCCGAAGATATGCGAGAAAAAGCGTGCGCTTGGGAATACCTGCTTGCTCTGCGGAAGCAAATAGGGCTTTGCCAAGGGCTTGTAAGGCTTGAGTCGCATCGGGTACGATCGTAGCAGGACTATCTATTCTTGATTTCAAATGAAAAACTCCTTTAATTAAGATTAGAACCGGTTTTGGCTCTCCAATATGTTGACGGATCAGACCTTGGGATGTGTGACAATATTTCATGAGAAATGTAAAAATCAGTTGAATGCGACGTCTTGTCACATTGTTCAGCTTACATTCGTCAGTACTTATAGTGGTTTATTATTTTTGTACGAGGGAGTTTGAAGGATGAGCGAACAGGATTGGTTGGCAAATACATTCGAAACGCATCGGAAGAACCTTCAGGTTGTTGCTTATCGAATGCTTGGATCATTAAGCGAGGCGGAAGACGCGGTACAGGAGTCTTGGTTGCGTCTTAGTCGTGTGGATGCAAAAGGCATTGAGAACTTGGGGGGATGGTTGACCACCGTTGTTTCGCGTGTATGTCTCGATATGTTACGATTGCGTAAATCAAGGCGCGAAGAATCGATCGAAGCTCATTTGCCCGATTCTTTCAACAGCCAAGAAAATATAATCGACCCTGAACAAGAGGCCATATTAGCTGATTCTATCGGTATTGCACTATTAGTCGTGCTCGATAATTTGAAACCTGCGGAACGCATTACGTTCGTGCTGCACGATGTTTTCGCCATGCCTTTTAATGAAATTGCTCCTATTGTAGGAAAATCGGAAGCCGCGACAAGGCAGCTTGCGAGCAGGGCACGTCACCGGGTTCGAGGGGTGAAAGCATCGGAAGTCGACATTGCTCATCAACGCAAAGTTGTTCAAGCTTTTCTTGCTGCAGCGCATGCAGGCGATTTCGATACGCTAATAGCTGTGCTTGATCCGGACGTTATACTTCGAGACGATCGTCAAACTGAATCTTCAAGAGTAACGCGAGGAGCGATCGCTTTAGCAAAACAAGTATCAGGGCGTGCACAGAAAGCAGCCCAACTAGCCTTGGTAAATGGAACCGTAGGAATCATTGCGGCCCCTCAAGGAAGATTGCTCTATGTACTCAAATTGACAATGAGTCACGGGAAGATTGCCGAGGTCGACCTGATCTCCGATCCAGAACGCGTACGCCAGCTTGATCTGGCGGTATTGAGTAATTGAGCCTTAAACTCAGCGTCTTCGACGGTGTGAAAGACATAATCCCCCCATATAAAATATAACAGTTATTAAAACCATAACACGTTCAAGCGGCACCCTTTGGGTGCCATTTTCTTATTAATGTCCTATTGTATCGCCTATTACATAATTACGTACGGATATTTTGCTCTCGTAAAGACCTTAGCTTGTGAACTGGACTGCATTTCTTCTCCTTTGTACAGTCAAATTTGACAGGAGATGGTAGTTTGTCTATGACAAACAATGAAACAAGCCTTAAACCAGCTTACATTTTGTCTTCTGGGAGTAAAAGAAAAAGCACCCCAAAGGATGCTATTTCTCCAACACAGGTCTCATATATTCCGCATTGAGCTGATCTTGCTTAACATCACCATCACATTTGTGACATTTGTACAGATTCTCTGACACATGCTCTCCATAAGAAAGTTACGAGTGACTCTCCTTGTTGTCTCAGGAATAATGAGTCGCCATTCCAAAGATGAATCCAAATCACCAAAAGTACTAAGGTTAAACGGGAAAGCAAAGTCAACTTACGTTCAGTTCGTGTTCATTTTACTTTCAAACCCAACCTCGTCTCACATGCCCCACCTAATACACCTACCCCCAGGTAATTAAACAGTCCCTGTTGTTACATTTAATTTTCGAGGTATCGATACAAGGTTGTTTTACTAATCCCGGTTTCTTCACGTATTTGTGCAAGCGTATATTTATTGCTTTCATACATTTGGATCGCCTTCATCACGTTCTCATCAAGCTTACGAGGACGTCCTAACTTCGTACCTTTTTCCTTAGCCTCATCTAACCCTTTTTTGGTGCTTTCACTAATTATATCCCCTTGAAATTCCAGGATAGTTTCCACATGTTTATGGAATAAACGGCCAGAATCTTCTCGGGTGTTTAAATTTTCATTCAATGAATACAAATGGACCTGTCGATTTTGAAATTGATCCAGTAATTCACTAAGATGCCTCGTCGAGTCAGCAAGCGAAAATAGTCTGGTTACAACGATTGTATCTCCAGGCATAAGCCTATCCAACATCGATTCTAATTGAATTCTCTTTTTTGCGGATGAGTGCTCTTCTTTAAATAAGTGATCGCAGGACTTTCTTTTTAAAATTTCAAGTTGATTTTGACAATGTGGATCATCCTGAGAGGGTCTCATGTAACCAAATATCATATTAAAACTCCTAACCACGTATGACTTTATAAAATTATAACACAAACAAAGGACCAAAAAGGTTCCATTTCGGAACGATCCGTGATAATATCAATGTACTTGAAGCGGTCATGACTTTAAAAAGCAAAAGTCATAGCAAATTATAAGGAGTGGAAGTACAAGTGATTGAACGGATTAAACAAGAATGGTTTTCTAACCCCAGAAGCGACATCTTAGCTGGTATCGTGGTTGCTTTGGCTCTTATTCCAGAAGCGATTGCATTTTCAATTATTGCTGGTGTTGATCCAATGGTAGGACTATATGCTTCGTTTTGTATTGCTGTAATTATATCCTTTATAGGTGGTCGGCCAGGGATGATTTCCGCTGCTACCGGAGCCATGGCCTTACTTATGGTTCCGCTAGTAAAAGAACATGGCGTGCAGTATTTATTGGCTGCAACTGTGCTCACTGGTATAATTCAATTGCTGTTTGGAATATTCAAAATCGGTAAACTCATGAAATTCATACCGAGAGCTGTCATGATTGGCTTTGTTAATGCTCTTGCTATTCTGATATTCATGGCTCAGGTACCGCATTTTGCAGGAATTTCAACGCTAACCTATATTTTCGTTGCCGTTACTCTCATTATTGTATATGTATTACCCCGTTTCTTCAAAGCAATTCCAGCACCTCTTATCGCTATTGTTGTGCTCACTGCCACAGCTATATGGGGCAATCTAGATTTGGGAACTGTCGGTGAATTGGGAGTCATCAATCAATCCTTACCCTCTTTTCTAATCCCTAACATCCCATTTAATCTTGAAACGTTACAAATCATCTTCCCTTACTCGATTTCCCTAGCCGTTGTGGGTTTGGTTGAATCTCTTCTAACCTCTTCGATTGTAGATGATATGACCGAAACAGACAGTAATAAAAATAAGGAAGCTCGTGGACAAGGCATTGCAAACATCATTACCGGTTTCTTCGGTGGAATGGCTGGTTGCGCGATGATCGGACAGTCAGTCATCAATGTGAAATCGGGCGGACGTACTAGATTGTCGACATTTGTAGCTGGTGTGTTTCTGATGTTTCTGATTATTGTTCTAGGTGGAGTTGTGGTACAAATTCCAATGCCTGTATTGGCTGGGATTATGATCATGGTATCCATTGGAACCTTTGATTGGTCATCATTCACCTATTTAAGAAAAGCCCCTAAAAGTGATGCTTTTGTCATGCTGGCTACGGTCATTGTTGTCGTTGTTACCGATAACCTTGCAATTGGGGTTCTCTTGGGAATCATCCTGAGTGCCATATTCTTCGCCTCTAAAATATCAAAAGTAAGTGTTACGAGCGATAACAAGGGGCATAAAACAACTTTTAAGATCTCAGGCCAACTCTTTTTTGCATCTGTTGAAGGATTCGTCAACGCATTTGATTATAACGTGAAAAACAAAGACATCGTTCTAGACTTTTCGAATGCACACATTTGGGATGACTCAGGAGTCGGTGCCGTAGATAAAGTTGTGATTAAATACCGTGCCAATCATAACCATGTCATCGTTAGAGGGCTCAATGCATCAAGTGAAAAAATTGTAAATAGATTAGCTGTGTATCATGATTCTAACGCGCAATTAAAATCACATTAGAACAGGAGTGATATCTATGTATCAACATATTTTACTTGCTGCAGACGGTTCTAAAAACTCTGTTCGGGCTGCAACTGAAGCTGCTAGAATCGCATCTCTTATTGAAGGTGCAACAGTAGAAGTTTTCTTCGCTGTAGATCCAACTAAAATAAAAGAAGAGGTACTTCATTCACAAAACCACGAAGAAATTGAGTTCAAACGAAAGCAGAAATTATTACCGGTTACAGAGGAACTAGGAAACAAAAACGTGAATCATCAAATCACAATAGTTATTGGAGACCCTGGTCCCACCATTGTTGATTACTCGAAAAAGAAAAATGTTGATCTGATCATTATAGGAAGTCGTGGCCTTAATTCATTTCAAGAATTTGTTTTAGGAAGTGTCAGCCATAAAGTAGTCAAGAGAGCCCAGTGTCCAGTAATGGTGGTGAAGTAATACCAACAAATTAAACATAATCTATGTCAAAAGGAATTGTTAAAACACCTTCAAGAGAATGCAGCCATGTCCTAAGATATGGAGACAACCTTGGAGGTGTTTTTGAGTTGGCAACAATATTCAGCTATCCTTTAAAAATGAAGAAGCACCCTCGAGATCCCCTTAATAATGAGCGATTTCAATGGGGCAATGTTCTTTACTCCCGACACCTTAAAGGTCGTCAAAAGCACAACCTAGAAATGATGTTTGATGAGTTGAGTTTCCAGAATGACGTACATAACAGGCCAGGATTCAATAAGCATGCGCTTTTGAATATATCACCTATAATGTAGTCTTATTTGTGTCAAATACCAACAATGTGGTCACTTTTGTGTCATTAGACATGATTATGGCCAGCCTGGCATTCTCTCCTACAAGTAGCTTTTCAAGTGTCGGAGGACACAAGAACTTGTACCTTTTGCCGTGTAACTGCCCTTTTCCCTCTTAGATTTCTTCCATTATCGTTTATTAAAAATAAAAACCCGTTGGAATTGATCATCAACGGGTTTTAAAAATTCAATTTTTTAACATATAGATCAACCGATTTTTGGAGTTGTTTATTCTCATCATCTGGTTTGCTCTTGACTAACATTGCAATTTTCTGAGGTGTAAATGAAAACATAGATTGGATTGCTTTCTTGCTTAGTTCATCCTGGTACGGTCAATTGTGCTTACCGGTTCATCCGTCCATTTACGGAGTTTTATTCTGTATCGTCGAAAAAGCACACCCCGGGCGCGTTGCCGCGCTAATCGGAATGTGCTTAGATCAATTGTTCCGCGTCTACTACTGCTGCTGCCCCTCGATTAATTGAAGAACGCGATACAAGAACGTCGCCGCTTCAGCCCTGCTGGTTGTACTCTTCGGCTTCATATAGCCATTAAAGCCCGTAACCAGCCCATACTCGAACATCGTTGCCACGCTGTCCGCAGCATATGGCGCAATCTGGCTCGCATCACGGAAGCCCTCAAGCGCCCCACCGGATGCGGACGGCTTTATGGCCCCCGTCGTTTGCAACGCTCGGGTCAGCATAACCATAGCATCCTGGCGGCTGATTGAATCACGAGGAGCGAAGTTAACTTCATTCACTCCTGAAGCGATTCCCAATTGCTTGGCGATGGACACCGCATCGTGGTAATAATCATTCGGCTTCACATCGGCGAACGTCGAGGCGATTTCGGCACGCAGGTCAAGCATGTTCACCAGCATCAAGATAAAATCAGCTCGCGTTACCTGATTTGCGGGGCTGAAAGTGCCCTTTTCGATCGAGGTGCCTTTGACGATGCCTCTTTCGGCCAGCTTCTCGATCGCCTCGCGCGCCCATTCATGCTTGCCAAGGTCGGTAAATGCAGCCGGATTCTTGCCGCCGATAGCATAGACGCCGATATGGTCGATGGAGAATCGCAGCATATCCTTGTCTTTGTCATAAGACGCGTCATTCATTGCCGCCGCGCTGTCGCCCATCAGCTCGAAAGCTTGCAAATCAACAGCTTGCTCTCCCGCTTGAAGCGAATACGGAATGGCAATCGAAATCGGTGCCTTCGCATTTTTCCAAGACAGAGCTTCACCGTCCAGTTGCAATGCAACTTCTACGATAGGCCTGTTGCCGATCCGCCCGGCCGCTTCGTTACTGCGATACTCGCCCGCATCATCGCTTACGATTACGAGCAGCTTTCCAGCATTCTTCTTGACTCCTGCCAGCATGTCACCAGTCAAAACAAGCTGAGCGTACGGCGTGGAGATATGCAAAATCAGATTAGACTGGTTCGTCAGATTAGCCGCCGGAAGCTCCAAAGCATAGCTCCCAGCCGCGTTCGATGACTTCAATTCAACATGAACATGTTTATTACCTTTGCTGTCGGCCACTGCCCTCTGAATGGCGGCATTTAGATCCGACACCCCGACCGTAGCGTCAGCCTGCTGACCGTTCATCGTCGGGACAAGCACGGCTTTGACTGAACCGTCCGCCTGCAACGTATACGGATCTTGCGCCTGACCGCCTCCACCGCTGCCACCACCGTTGCCACCACCGCCGCCTCCGCCGTTGCCACCACCGCCGCTTCCATTGCCTCCACCAGTCGTAGGCAGCTTGCGGTATTCGAAGGTTACCAGCTCGGGAGTCATCATGTCATCTGTTTCCAGCTCGACCGCATACAGTCCTTGCTCTTCTCCGGTCAACGTAAAGGTGATGCGGAAGCTTCCGTCATCCTCAGTGCCCGTCTGACCGGTATATTGAATGTTGCCTTTCGGGTCAAGCACTTTCACATACAAATGTTCTTTCTTGCCGTTCATGACCAGACCGTCAATCGTGACTTTCTTCGTGGAAGTGTCCACAGCGGCTTGTATGCCGTCCAACATCTTTAGCTCTTGCTGCGGGGCAAGATCGTACACGCCGAATTCATAGAAGGAATAACCGTAAAACGTTGCCCGATTCAATCCCTCAAACTTGATGTATCTTGCCGTTGTTGCCGGGAATACCAGGGTGTTCTTGCCGTCGGCAGCTTTAACCACGCCATTGTTGCCGACTTTCAAGGGCTCCCACGTCTGCTTATCATCCGAGACGCTCAGACGGTATTGGTCCGCACGCGCATATTCCCAATCGATTCGAATCGTATCGAAGGTTTGCTGGCTGTCCAGATCAACCTGGAACCAAGCCGTATCGCGCACTTCGCTCGCCCAACGCGTGGCCGGTGCGCCGTCCAACGCCTTCGCAGGCTCCAGACCTGCGGCCTCCGTCGAGGATGCCTCTGCTTCTTTATCTTGTGCGATGCTGCCAGCCTCGTAATACACACCTTCCTTCAGCGCCGTATAAGCGCCTTCCGTTACAAACTCAAGGCCTTTAGCTCCTTCCAGCTTCGCATTGAATGCCAGCAAATAGTCCCTGGCTTGCTCAGGGTCGCTCTCTTGCGTACGCTCCATCATGATCAAGGCGTTGCGCATAGCGCGTACCGAATCGGCATTGCTAAGCTGCTTGTTGTCCGCGTACTTATCAACAAGAGCCAATAGGCCTTCAGCGCCCAAACGAGCTTCTATTACGAATTTAACCGACTTGGATTTGGCAGCCGCCACGGTCAGCTCCAGCACATGCTTACCCGGCTTACCCGTCAGATCTACAACAGTTCCTTCCGTATAATGCTTGCCGTCATACTTGGCCGTAACTTTAACAATCCCGCTCCCGTCATCTCCCGGAATGGTCCAGGTGAAGGCGGCCTGTGTCGTATCAGGCACGATCGTATGCTCCGAGATCGGCTGCCCGTTCATGAGCGCTACAACATCGGGCGGGGCAGCGTCTTGCTTCTGATAAGTGCCTTTAGAGAATTGGTATAGCCAATCGTAAAGCACGCGGGTAGCAGGGTCTGTGCTTTTCGCCGCGTTGTATACAGCGTTGTTGCCTTGATAGTAAGCTTTATATCCATGCTGCATCAGACCGGTATCCACGCCGCTGTTCAAGTACTCGATGAACCGCTCGCGGAAGACGGCGTCGTTGATCATCCGGTCGTCGAATTCCAGCTCCAGCGACATGCCGTACCGCTTCGCCATATCCGCTGTATCCTCCAGACGCGAAGGGTCCAGTTTCTCGAAGAAATAGTTCGGCTGCAGAGATACGGCATCAATGCCGACATCCTTCCACATGAATGCCTTATAGGCCATAAAATGAGGAATCCAGAACAGCTTCAGGCCTGCGTTATGAACGATGTCGCTCGCTCTCTTGACCATCTCCGGCCCGGTTGCATGCGTGCTGATTTGTTCCTCCAGCCAATACATGCCGACGAGCTCCAGGTTCGAGTAGCCCCCAGCCGTCCATCTGGCTTGCACTTCATCGACCCACCACTGAATCGCTTTGGCCCTGTTATCCAGCGATGCGGCATCGCCGACCGCACCTACATCGAAGTTCAGATCCTCGCCGTCAATGCTGCCGAAGTCGGACTGATACTCGCCCGGTTCTGGAATCATCAGAACAACCTTCGTCTTATGGTCGGGCTCGCCAAGCTTAACGCCTGTCTCGACCGTCGCCTCGTTCAACGCGCTCATATCGCCGCCAGCGTTAAACGTTTTATCCAAATACCATTCCCATTCCTGTTTTCTGGCTTTGCCGGCCGCTTCTGTCGCTCCGAAGCCTCTGCCGTTATCCGATGTCAAGCCCAGATACAGCACGCCGTCGAACAGCCAATCGACAGGCTCTCCCTGCTCGTTCACATAACTGATATTAGGGATAGCCCGTTCCTTCGTCCAATTTCCTGTGCCGTCCGCGTAGTGTCCGTTATACAGCAAGCCCAGGTTTTGAATCCCGCCAGTAGCATCTCCAGGCTGCAGGAGGGCGTATGGCTCAGGCTGTACCGGCTGCGCTCCGGCGATCAAGCCATCCGCACCGGTAATCGTCACCTCGTCAATCATGCTCCATGCCCTCGGATGCATGGAGAACACGACTTTCACATACCGAGCGTATACGAGTCCTTCGGTATAATCGCCACGCTTGACAGCTCCAGTTTCAGGGCTGCCGTCCCATGCAAATGTCTCGATGTTGGTCTGGTCGCCCCATAACAACTGAGTTGCATTATGAGATAATACGCCCCAGCTCACCCCATCGTCCGACGCGTAGAACGAAACGGTGAGCGGCACAAGCGTTTCGTTGTTCGGCCAATCGTGCAGGAAACGCGCGCTCACCTCCTGAACCGTCTTTTGCTCGCCTAGATCAAACACAACCGAACGGGATTTCTTGCTCAGGTGGCCCACCCAGTTGCCGCTGTCACGCGAGGGGTCGGCGGCATTGCCGTCCGTCAGCTTCGTCCCGTCATCCGGGAAAGCGCCCTCCGGCTGTTCCGACCATGTGTACGTTTTCCCTTGGGCCAGATTATAAAAGCCGGTGCTTTCTCTGCCCGCCTCCTCCGCATTCACAGACGATATTAACGATAACAGCATGACCGGGACAAGCAGCAAAGCAGTCAAACTTCGTCTAGTTTTCACCTAATCTCACGCTCTCTTTCTATGCATAATTAGTTCTGCTCCTGTTCCTTCAACTCCGCAAGCGCATCAAGCATATTCAGAATAACGGTCACTGCTTCAGCTCTCGTCGCCGAGGCGGCCGGCGCGAACCGGTTGTCCCTGCGACCGTTCATCACTCCCGCCTCCTGGGCTGCTGCCACGTACGGCTTCGCCCAAGCCGGGATTTGATCCGCGTCCGCGTAAGAGAGCTCATGCCCTTTTGCAGTCTTCAGACCCAAGCCGCGAACAACCATTGCTGCCAGTTCTGCTCGACTAATCGAAACCTTCGGTCGGAATGTCCCATCCGCATAGCCGCTGATCAGTCCGGATTCCAAGGCTTGCGCAATATAAGGCTTCGCCCAGGTTTGAATCGAGCCTGCGTCCGCGAAGTCCAGCGAACTGTTCGCACCTTGCAGCTTCAACGCTTTGATCAGCATGACGACGAATTCGTCTCTTGTGACCGTCTTATTCGGCTTGAACGTCTTGTCGGTGTAGCCCGCTACGAATCCAAGCTCAACCGCCCGTTTGATGGACGCTTCTGCCCAATGGCTCGCAATATCGTTCAGCCGAACCGTTGTCGAGCCGCCGGTCTCCCCGCCGTTGCCGCTGCCGTTCTCGCTGCCATTGCCCGGATCTTCACCTCCCGGATTCGAACCGCCGTTTTGGCCTCCTTCCGGACCAGGAGTTACTGGAGTCGGAACCCATCCTCCGCCGCCGGAGCCAGGCAGCGCTTTGATTTTGATCTTGAACGTTTTCTCCGCGGATGCAGCTCCCTTGCTGATCGTCGCGGTCAGCACGACCTCCATGTCGCCTGACCCGCTTGACGGACGTTTCAACAACTGTCCATTCGCATTCAGGTAGTCGGGCTTCGAGCTGCTCCAGACGATGCGCGTACCGAACTGCCCTTTCTGCGGGAGGTAAAGGTTGGATGCGATACTTCCGTTTACATTAAGCTCGATCAGACCCATTACGTCTTCGATCGTTAGACGATCACGCGCAACGCTCAGCGCTGCATACGCCTGTTCTGCCTCAGGACGGGACAGCTGGGCGGTTTGAATAACCACAGTCGCTTGCCCAATCGCTTGCTGAAGCTGTGCCCAGCCCTCAGGAGAGTAATTGTCCTCCACAAGCTTGTCGGCCTCGATAGCCGTCAACAGGTCGATAATCGGCCGCAGATTGCCGAGCTTATATTCCTCGCCGTACACTTCAAATTCCTCAAAGGAATAGCCGAACATAGTAGCTCTGGACACGCCTTCGAACTTCACGTATCTGGCTGGCGTGCTCTGGAAGGTAGTCACGACTCGTCCCGGCTTTCCGTTAATCTCCCCGTTGCTGTCTTTCACAACGTTCGTCCAGTTCTCCTTGTCCTCGGACACGAGAATGCGGTACTTCGAACCATAAGCCGTTTGCCACAAAATTGATACAGCATCAATGTTCTTCACTTCACCTAGATCCACCATGAACCAGGTATCGTCCACCCATTCGCTGGACCATCTGGTATCCCCTCTGCCGTCCACCGCTTTATCCGCCGTGTAGGACGAGGATTCCGGCTGCGAGGATTCGGCTTGCTTATGCAAAGCCAGATTTCCATGCAGGTCCAAGTAGGTGTTCCTTATGATGAGTTCGTCAATCAAGCCTTTAAAAGCATCCGTTTCGCTGCCGATTTTGGCTACCGGCAGGACGAATGTTTCCAGCTTGGAGCCGTCTTTGAGAGTAGCCGTATATTCACTGCCGTTAATGAAGATGGAGGTCCCCGTGTCGTCGCCGATCATCATGACATGGGTCCAGCGATCGGTCGGCAGCTTATAATTGAATTCGCTGACGTAATTTTCTTTTGTGATGGCGATTTTGCCGCTGCCCCCAATGTTGTATTTCAGCTGTCCGTCCGGAGATTCCAGCAGCACAGCTCCTTGCGGGTTGTCAGCGTCCGGTTTGATCCACATGGACATCGTCCAGCCGAAACCAAGCGTGCGAAGCGGCGTTTCCACGTAGCTGGCCCCGCCGTTTAGCCTCACGGCTTGACCGAAGATTCCCTTCTCTGTGCCTGCATTCACCGCGTTGCCGTCAAAGCCGTTCCCCGAACGGTCCGCGAAGCCTTCGTCGAAGGTATAATCCAGCACGAGATGCCGCTCATTGTCGATTTGAAGCTGGTGTGACTGATGAACACCCGGCGGGTCCACGTACCTTGCGGCATCCGCCTGGAAGCTTGCGAAGTTCCGATCGATGCGGTTGCCTCTCCACAGCTTTTCCGCCAGCACTTGCATGGAAGGCAAGATCCTCTGATGCGAGTCCGCCATGGATACGCCTTTCTCTACGGACACATCGTTCCAGAGCGCGAACATGCCGCCTTTGACCTGCGGATGCGCATAAGGAAGCTTCGTTTCCAGCCAATCGTTAGGCTCCCACTCGTTGTAAATAAAATCGTAATTCAAATAGCTGCGGTACAGCTGCGGAACGATGTAGAGCAAATTCGTATTGGTATTGATAATATCGTAGCCGAGCTCCACGGCCTGCTGAGCGCTTCCGTACGGCTCATACCAGATGTCCATCGTCGCATTGTTGCTGACCGGCGTCGTGCCGTCGTATGCGGACAGACTGCCCCATAGACGGGCGCGTTTGCCTTTGCTGTTAATGTGGTTAAGGAGCATATCCACGTACCTGCGGAACGCCTCCTTGTCGTCGCCGAAATATTCATCCGTGCCGACGTGCACATCCGGGCCGACGAAGGTCGGATTGCTGCCATCGAGATACTCGTCAAAGAGTGCTTTAATGAAGTCGAGCGTTTCTGGACGATTGATATCCAGCTGATTGTTGCTGCCCAATTGAGAATCGTAGGCGATGAACGCGCCGGAGTGGCCTGGCGTATCAATTTCCGGCACGACGTTTACGCCGTATTCCATCCCAAGCAGCTGCAGGTCTCTGAATTGCTGTTTTGTATAATAGCCGTCCTTGCTCGTCACTCCCGGAAATTTCTCGCTCTCCAGACGGAAGTAACCGACATCGCCGACATCATCGTTCAGGTGAATCTGGAACCGGTTCATCTTATAGTAGGACATTAGCTTGACATAGTCCTGCAAAAACTCGATCGTATAAAACTTGCGGCCCACATCGAGCATAAAGCCCCGATCTGGGTATTTCGGATAATCGCGCGATTGCCCCTTAGGCATCGCCTTATGATCGGCAGCGTGGCCGAGAAGCTGTAAGATCGTTCTCGTGCCGAACATGACTCCCGTCTGCTCGGACGCAGCAACAGAAGCATACTCGCCGATAGTCAGCTCATATCCCTCTTTCCCCAATCCCGCTTGCATGGCATCCAGCATCAAATAGATATCTCCCTCTTGAGGAGAACCAACCTCAACTGTCAGTGACAACTTCGTTAAATCCAATAAGTCCTGCTGCAAAATGTCAGCCGTCCCCCGCAGAGCCGCTTCATCATCTGCGCGAATGACGATTTTGGATTTGTCCGACAAGCGGAACTCGCCGGTCGCGCCCAGCCACTCGCGCAAAGAAGGAATGACGCGCGGCTCCGGGTTCCTCTCGCTCGTCTGCTCATAGAGACCGGGTACAATGACTAGCGCATTATCCTTTAAGAGATATGTCGGATCACTGTCGCTCTCGATTTGCAGCAGCAGCTGAACCTGAGTATCGACAAGCGGCGCATGAATATTGCCCTGTACGTCGATCACCGGCAAGCTGTCCGTGTTCACCAGCGTCAGCGTATAACCTTCCGGTACAGCGGGCAGATTCAGCAGGGGATCCCCTTCGGAGACGACGATGCTGTTTTTCACCGCGTCCATGATTGGCTGCAGTTGCGGTCTGCCTTTGTATACCTCGAATTCCCAGAAGGAGTATCCGTAATAAACGCCTTCAATAGGACGCCGCGTCTCCCCTTGAAACTTGACGTATTGCGCCACTGTCGGCTCGAAATCGATCGTATCTTCACCCGGCCCGGACGCGACGAGCACGCGGTTGTCCGCGAATACGTTCCGCCAGGATACCGCATCGTCGGATACGAGAATTTGATATTGCTCCGCCGGAGTCTGCCAGTTGATGATGACTCTTCCGATTTCTACAGCCTCGCCCAGATCAACGTAAAACCACTGATCGTCCGTTCTTTCCGAAGACCAGCGGCTTGCATGTTCGGTGCCCCCATCGACCGCTTTTTCAGGTCCGAAAAAATCCACTTCGTTCGAGGACGAATAAGCCGTCTTCCCTAGAGCCATATTCCCTGTTGCGGCATTGGACCTCTCCGTTGGGGTGGTCACCATTATGAAAGCGGTAACAAATATGGCTAAAAAAATAACCCTCTGCCGTAAACCCACGAATATCCCTCCCGTTGTAATTTGCACGATTTACCACAAGCAACCCGCATGACCTTCCATGCTATTTGCTGCGGCAACTTCATTATAAGTAGAGGGCAAAGAAGCATCGATATACATGTGTTTACATTGCATATACACGTGTTTACATTCCATATACAAATGTGGACATTTGGCCTTCTACGGTGAATCAAGGCTAAGCATGCCAGCATTTCGATCATATCTGGTGCCACTATCAATGCGCCTTCCACTAAACTCGGACACAGTACTATTCGAGTCTCGTTAGATAGAAGTGGCTTTTCTTCATGTTATGGAATATCGAATCCTTCTATAGGTTCCGTCAGTTTGAAATATTCCTTTATATAATTCGGGTTTAAGACGCATAAAGAAACGCATTCGAGCAGCTTGTTCGATTCCAGTTCTGAATCGTCAACGACGATTCAATAATTCGCCTTCAAGCTTCTGACCGCCTTTTACGCGGAGTATTCGGAGCAGAACAAATTGAACCGCCCTGCCTTCGACAGAGGACAGGGCGGTTGCTTTGCTTTAAGGAAACATAATGGCCTGAACGGAGCATGCTCGCTTCCGAAAAAGCCGCAACGCCGCCAAAAAATATCTTAGTGTGACCCAATGTGTGGCCACGACTAAAAAAATCAATTTTTCAAGAAGTGAGGACACAAGCCAAAAATGTTACGAACGCAAAAACCGAAACGTACAGAGAGAAACAAAAATAAAAAAACCTTTTTACGTAAGGGTTTATCTGCATTTTGGTGGGGCGGCTATCTGCAAGCATTTTGAGAAAGCTGACAAATTGACCTTTAACTCCATACAAATTACAGCTGCAGGGGCCACAGCAGACACGCCGGCGACAGGCGAGATCTGTATCACCCCATGCTATCGGGTATAAAAAACAGAGCGATCCCTCCCAATGTGACTTCGCTCTGTTTTTATATTGCATCCGCCAACATTTTCTGAACATTAACGGTCATTTACTTGGAAATCAGTTTTGAAGTGCCTACACAACCTTAGCGTATATTTACGTTAAATTGGTGGCCCCACTAGTCTTTTATCGTTAAGCAAAATCGCAATCAGTATGATGGTTGATTTTCGTTTTGAACGGTGCGTTTTCCATAAGCGCAAAGAAATACGCGTACGCCTTCAGTGATGATACGTTTGGTTTGTTCCTTCTCCAAATCCCCTGCTTTTATCGGTTGATCAAATACCAATAAAAACGTTAAGGCGGCGAAGTGCTTTGTAGCCATTACAGGATCTGGCACATCGAGCAGTCCGTTTTGTCCAAACTCGGTAAGCCTCCTGATAATCCCCTCTTCCGTTGCGTTATCCAGCTTTTCTAAAAACGAGGCTGGCAGGTTGGCGGCTTCCATTGTAACCAGACGGATCAGAGCGCTGTAATCGGACGAACCGTTCGCAGAAGCTACGAATTGTTCGCAGAATAAGATGAGCGCCTGCTCCAGATCCTCGAATTCCCACAGGTAGTCTGATATCCCTTGCTTGATCATGTCCAGAACCGCCTGACTGGTTTCTTCCACAACAGCAAGCAGCAAGTTCTGTTTGTCGCCATAATAATCATAAACGGTCCTTTTGGAAACCCCCGCTCTAGCTGCGACCGCATCGACGCTGGAGCGATCAAACCCATCTGAAAGAAACAGATCTCGTGCCGCTGCAATAATTTTAGCTCGTTTGTCTGAAGAGCCTTTGCGGATTTTTTTGTTTTCCGTATTATCCATGCTTACGTTTCCCCCCTACAGGTATACTATCAAAAATGAGTTCCACTTTACAAATTATACTGCACGGTGTAGTGTAATTAATGCAACATATCAAAATCAATGATCAAGGAGGATTTTATCCATGAAAACCGTGCAGTCTTTTGTTGATGTTCTCATTGTCGGGGCCGGACCAACAGGGCTTACACTTGCCTGCGACCTTGCCCGTCGAAACGTCGACCATCGTATTATTGAACGAAACGCCTTATATAACGTAGCGTCTCGCGCCAAAGCAATCCAGCCCCGCTCGCTTGAGGTCGCCGATGATTTGGGGGCCGTTCGTTACATTATGGACACAGGGGTCGTGGATTTGCCTGTACGTTATTATAACGCAGATGGCAGGAGTGTGGACAAGCCGGCTATTACCGTTGCAGCCAGCATCGAACTGGAGACACCCTATCGTGATCCGGTCTGGATTGCTCAGTATGATGTGGAAAAAGCATTGCGCGACCGCTATGCGGCGCTTGGCGGTCAAGTCGAGTTGGGCGTGGAAGCTGTAGGGCTTGAACAGAATTTGGATGGTGTGACGGTAACCGTGAATACACCGCAAGGAGAAGAGCAAATTCGCGCTCGTTATGTGGTCGGCGCTGACGGGGGCAAAAGCAATATCCGCAAGTTTATTCAGTTGCCGCTGGTTGGAGAAACACACGATGATGAGCGATGGTATCTTGGCGATGTACGATTGGAAGGGTTGGATCGTGACCATATCCATATCTGGACATCTTCGGAGGGGATGGTCGGGGTGACACCGCTGCCGAAATCCGATATTTGGCAACTGCAGGCTACAATTCCGGCAGACATCGAAGAACCAGAACAGCCGTCGCTAGGGGCGTATCAAGCCATGTTTGACCGTCGCGCCGGGGCCGGACGTGTTCGGCTCACGGATGCTTCCTGGCTGTCCATCTACCGGGTCAACGTCCGTATGGTTGAATGTTACCGCAACAGACGGGTTTTCCTTGCCGGCGATGCTGCTCATGTTCATTCGCCAGCTGGCGGTCAAGGCATGAATACGGGGATACAGGACGCCTACAACCTCGGCTGGAAGCTGGCGGCCGTCATACGCGGAGCGGACATCGCCTTGCTCGACACGTACGATGAGGAGCGCCGCCCTGTGGCTCAAGCCGTGCTCGAGGACAGCACGAAAAAGATGGGAAAGGTTGTAGGAACGGCGACTGAAGGTGGAACGTTGTCCCAATCTTTGAGCACCATATCCGACGATCTGACGAGTGGGCTTCTCATTTCCTATCGGTCAAGTTCGCTTACCCGTCCGTCTGCTCGAACAAATGCTAACCGTTCATTTCCTGGAGATCGTGCTCCTAATGCTACGGGCCTGCAAGGTACCAGGTTTGCAGGAAGTGTCTTTGACCTATTGCGCGGTCCGCACTGGACGCTTTTGGCTTTTGTAAACTGCATCGATCCTTCTCTGAAGAACTTCACCAACGACGAACTCCATGTGCATTATATCCTGCCGTCGAACGTGGAGGGGGCGGAAGGCATAATAGACACAGCAGGGAATGCCTATAGAATTTATGATGTAGCAAGTGAAGAACTCGTGTTGATTCGTCCCGATGGTTACATCGCACTGCGTACCTCCTTTGATGATACCACATCGATTTTGAATTACTTGAATTTCATTTATCGCGAAAACTGATTTGGATAAGCCTGCGGCGATCTTTTAGAACATCTCAGGTGACTGCCGGCACTATTAATGAACTGAGTTTAAATTGATGATACGGAAAGGACTGTTTCTATGGAAGAGATTATTCGAACCATTAACCTGACAAAGCAATACGGAAATAAAGTCATTGTGGATCGCGTTTCGATTTCCGTTAAAAAAGGAGAAATCTATGGATTCCTGGGGTTGAATGGCGCAGGGAAAACGACAACCATTCGAGCTCTTCTCGGAATGAGTAAGCCTTCTTCCGGAGAAGTGTATTTGTTTGGTCAGCGCTGGGCGAATGGGAATCCAGATTTGTCGAGACGAGTAGGTTATATGGTGGAAGTTCCTTATGCCTACCCTAACTTTACGGTTAGGGAAAACTTGAGTTTGATGGCCAGGTTGCGAGGATTACCGGTTCCGAGGGCAGTTGACGAAATTATGGAGCAATTGAATTTGACCCAATATGCGGATAGTAAGGCAAGAGATTTGTCACTTGGTAACGCGCAGAAACTTGGATTGGCCAAAGCGTTAATTCATAAGCCGGACGTTCTGATTCTTGATGAGCCAACCAATGCGCTTGATCCTGCCGGAATTGTCGAGATAAGGGAGATGCTGAAAGCTCTAGCTTCTCAACAAGGGGTTACCGTGTTTATATCGAGCCATATCCTTGAGGAAATGTCCAAAATGGCTTCTCGAATCGGCATTATTCACAAAGGCGTATTGCTTGAAGAACTGACAACAAAAGACTTTGAAACCATCCGCCGAAAGCAGTTGATGATCGGTACGAAGGATGCTCGGAAGGCTCAAGCAATTCTTTCAGACTCCGGGTATGCGGTACATTCGATTCCGGATAACTGCCTTGCACTACCGGATGATCATGCCGTGAAGCATCCCGAACATATTGCGAGATTGCTTGCTCATCACGAAGTGCCGCTCACCATGCTTAACATTGAAGAAGAGAATTTGGAACATTATTTTCTCAAAGTAATCGGAGCCCAGGAGGGAAAACGAAAATGAGACCATTGTTGACAGCCTGTAGCGTTGAAATTTACAAATTGCGTCGATCCTTTGTTTTATGGGGCACGCTTCTGTTTATATTGTTTGTCATCACGTTGTTCTTGGGACAGCCCGATTGGCCTTCTTTTTTTGAACGGACTGCGTTTTTGTATGCATCCGTGTTTGGGCTGCTGGGGTTTGGATTGGTGACAAGCTGGACATTTGGCCGTGAGTATTCTGATCGGACGCTTAAGGATTTGCTCGGTTTGCCTATATCGCGCGGTAAAATAGCGATTGCCAAATATGTCGCAATTATATTTTGGTGTTTTGTAGTGATGTTGATCAGCTTTGCTTATGCCTTAGTACTTGGTTTTGCTATTGGCCTTCCTGGCTTTTCGTTCGCGATTGTACAACATTATTTGTTCCTAATACTTATCATTGGTGCTCTCCACCTTTTATTAAGTGCCCCTCTTGCCCTATTGGCCTGTATATCGCGCGGTTATCTGGTGCCGATCGGCTTTGCTTTTACAACTTTGATGCTGGCATTGGTATTTGGGCCTACTGCCATTGGCACGTACCTGCCCTGGTCTGTACCTGCTTTGCATTTGCAGGAAAACGGCGTCGCATCATTTCCCTTGGCAGGTATCAGTTATTTTCTGGTATTTTTAATAGGACTGGCAGGCTTCATTGGGACGGTTAAATGGTTGCAAAACAGGGAGCAACGATGATTTACTAGAAAATACACTCAACAATTCAATATAATAATTGACAAAATCAGTGTAGCATGTCCAAGGATGCGCCTGAGTGTAAAAGGGGCGCATCCGTTCAAAATTGAAATTTATCATCCGAACATATACAGCTAGACTCTAGCAGTCGCTCTACAACTCGATGTTGGAAACATCGCCAGCTTTGCGGCCTTTGCTAAGACAGTCTGTTCGACCTTGCAATCTACTTGGGATAGCCCCACTTTCAATCATCTGGCGAACAATGCCGGCCACGGAGAAATGATAGACTTTCGCCGAAACGCGGCTGCAGCGGTGTTCATTAAGCTATAGTTTCTCGTTAGTTTAACCTTTCTAACCAGACGTGACCTTGAGGATACTCCGTCTCAATAGCCCATCTTAACCATTGTTTTTGCTACAAACTAAAACATTTTAAGGCTGAATCGAAGTCTTGATTATGGTAGTCAGCATCGCTGCCATCTAAATAACTTGATTTATAAAAAAGGACTATTTCAGGAGCTAGATATGGAACTCCATCGGATGATGATAAAATGGATTTTTTTAGTTCGCGTTTTATTTTAGTTTCTCCTAGCAAGAAAAAATTTCCATAATTACGCTCATTGAAGAGAAACTCTACATACGTAAAGTATTGTTGTTCAACCTTCTCTAGTCCAAACCGATATTTGTCTTGTCCAATCGCTTCAAGTTTAACTCGGTGCTCATTGACAGTGAAACAAAATAGATTCCTCTTTTCAAACTTCTCATCTTGTTTCTTATTCAGTTCATGGACTACTCCACCACCACAAGCCTGAAGCACCCTCCATCCCGAACTTAACATCAAATCAATGATCAAATTTCTATCTTCCCAGAACACAGCAATATCTAAGTCTTTATGAATTCTGGTCTGTCTACCAAGATATAAATCAATAGCAGCACCACCACAAATTGACCAATCGAACCCATGTTCATTAAGTAATGTGTAAGCTTGAGAAATCAATTTTTTCATTTTACACAGCTCCCCAATAAGCTTAGCCTTCTACGCAATCTTACAATATATGGGACACCTCTACAATCAGATTTGTTGACGTAATCTGCCCGTTAGCTTAATGAACTTTCTTATCTAATCGGCAATCGGCTCATGTTCTTGTCCTTGGCTCGGGACAAGAACTTGTATCGATAAAACAAAAAAAGCCACTAATTGCGACTTTCAAAGGGACCATGTTCTTGTCCCTCGACACCGACATATATTGTCTATTGACAAATCATGAAACATAATTGACACAAAAGTGGCTACCTCCAAGCACGATTAATCCGTTATCATTCCGGTCGATTCGGTCGATTTCCAAGAGGATGATACTACCAAGGCCACAATATAAGCCACTATGGTTGCAGTTCCGATGATCAGAACGGTTGCCGTCCGAATTCCCACCATAAAAACCGGCATTGCTAGCGGAAGTTCTACTTTCCGAAGGCTTTCCGTTGATCCATCCCCATCGCACGAGCTGCCTCTAAGAGGACAGGGCCACTTCCTTGATCCCCGTATATGTGTTTCGGAGGATGGGAAGCAGTACATAGATCCACTCGGTAAAAATTCAAATTAGGGATGAATCGGCAGAGGCAACCTACCCCTAATTCCTCCAAGTCAACTTGAACACTGCCACACGGAGTTTGCGTCCAACTTTTGGTTTTATGTTGATCGAAGTTACGCTAATCTGCCCGTTGTCTTAACGAAAAAGCAGCCGATAATTTTACCGGCTGCCCCCCTATCTTTATTAATAACTAACGTTTCCCGTTAGTTGAACGACTGAAATCGGATCTAGTACCTTATCTGACATCGATAAAAATATAGTTTGTTCACCATGAACATTCAATATCCTAATATACACTCGAAGATATTTCAATCTAAATTACGAGAAAATAACAAAATTCAAACCATAAAAAATCCGCGTAAAACGCGGACTTAAATGGATATGTATGTTCTTTCCTCTTACATGAATACTATGCAAGTGGCAATAAACTTTCCTATCTAGTATTGAGCCCGCTATCGTCCTTAGTCGTGCGATTGTAGACGACGGTTTCTTTGGTGCCGTCCGCGTATTCCAGTTCAACTTCGTCGATACGTATTGAATCCAAAGCACCTTGATACGTGAAAAGCTCAAACACACCGAGTTCTAACCCCGGTATGACCGGACCGACATATTGAAGATTGAATGAGTTCTTTCCGGAGTGTTCATCATACGAAGGGTCTCCTACGGGATTAAATGTGCTGACCTTCACGGTATAGTAGTTGATCGTTTTGCCGGTCAAATTATCGACGAGCCACGTCAGCGTGATACCGTTCGCTGAATTGACACTGTATCTGAACTCTCTTGGGTCGCTGAAACGATTCTCCGCAGTCACTCGGGTAGCTTCGGGTTCGTCGTTGGCCGTTTCGTTACCTCCTTGATTCTGAGCCGTGGAAATCGTTGCGCCTTTTTCGCCATCTCCGTTGGAAGGTTCGTTTTCGGTATCCACTGTTTGCTCAGCTTTAACTATAGTTGGTTCACTCCGACTATAACCCAAGTCTTCCGAGAAATACACACCGCAGCTGAACGCGATGATAATAGATATTAGAAAAGATAAAAAGATATTCAATTTTTTAGCCATGCTGATGTCCTCGCCTTTTCCGTTATTTGTTTTATAATAACAGATCTAGGTCCAATGGGACAGATAGAAAGTAGTAATACCGAACTATGATTATATAGTAAGACCTAACTCGCAACTGCTTGTTCCTTCTTCTTACATGCATTCTTTATTATGAATTCCATCTTCCTCTTCCAAATCTCCATAATTAGAATCTGATGTAATCAAAATCCATATCGAGATCCTTTCACGATAAACTGCCCGTTAGCTTAATGAAATTACATGGAAACATAGTTAGATATTTATCTAATCGGTAATCGGCTCATGTTCTTGTCCTTGACTCGGGACAAGAACTTGTACCGATAAAACAAAAAAGCCGCTAAATTAGCGACTTTCTATGGAACTATGTTCTTGTCCTTTGACAAATAAGTTTCTCTGTCGTCTCCGTTCAGCCATGTTACAGTAATTCTATATGATCGCTAAACGCAAGGAGCTGAGAATATGTAACATCTACAAGGATAAATAAAGACACATTTAATATATCAACCGGCCATCACGGTATAAAATGTAACCTGCTGCATATCTGTTTTATATTTTAGTGGATGGATAGTGTATCACTCAACAAGCTGATCCTCAATAAAATGCATTCTCTTAATTACCTTCCCTTCCTTACTTTTGTCATAACTATAGTATTCTTTTTGTGAGTCTACATCTGACCAAATTATTGATGTAATCAGATCATGCTTATGATGTTCTATCCGATCTGTATTCATGTAGCTTTCATCGGGCTGCCAGTCTCTTGGAAAATCCTTGCTTTCCCTATAGAAGTACATATAAAAAATCCGGTTTTTTCCTTCTATTATTTTAATTTCGCCTTCAACTGGATGATCCTTACTGTATTTTTCAACTAATTCTTTCAATTGTATTAAATCCTTCGGTGGATTTAGAATCATATAGTGCTTTCTAACAGTCACCATTTCTTCATCCTTTTTACCAAAAACCTCTTCTGTATTGGCAATTTCGAAAATCTTTGTTTCCCCACTTGATTCCTTATTCATTGTACATCCAATTAAGTATGATGAAATTAAGAATATACCAATAATCAAAACTAGAATTTTTAAATCAACTTTAATCACATTTCCCCCTCGGTATAACGTCTTATCTATAATGTAGTCTTATTTGTGTCAAATTCCAACAATGTGGTCACTTTTGTGTCATGAGACATATATTGTCCGGCTGGTTGATTTCTAATAAAACTCGTATTAGACCGTATAGAAACTAATTCTACACGGCCCTTCAAAAATCCCATTTTATTGGATATATTTGTCAACCGTCACGTTTCCGCGGACTTATTACGAACTGGGATATAAGATCAATGATTGATATAATGGGCATATAATTGCTCGAAGGTTGTAAAACGTTCGACTTCTCTGCCGACCTTACCATATTCGTCTACATATTCATCCATCATTTCAAGGAACTTCTCTTTCATTACTGGTAAATCACTTGCATCAAAGTACTGCATGAGATCAAATTTCTTGGTTCCTTTCTCCGCAGCCATTTCATCAAGATATCCTTGTGCTCCAAAGGCCGAAAGAAAGGCATAGGAGGCATCGTTCGTTTTAACACTGTTCAAGATTTTATTGCGGTAGTTGCACCACAATTCTTCGTAAGTTCCCCTCAGATTATCAAATGTCGGAGTGGGTTTAACAATGAAGTTATCACACATCTTGCTATGTAACCTCGTAACGCTGTTCAACATATTAAAAGAAGCCATTCGGATATCTTCAATGGTATGAGCTTCGATGACTGACATGTATAAGGATTCGAGATCATCTGGAACATAGCGATACGAGCGTATTTCTTCTAAATATCGCTTGATTCCTCGTTTGATGCACGTGTTATTCATGCTGACCAATGCATTGACCAGATTGTACAGAACGCCGGCAGATGCATGTCTCACTAAACCAATATTATCACCCAGCATCGTATCGCTGTATGCTTGCTTAGCCAGATCGATCCATTTTTTTGCTCGGTTAAGACACGCTTCTCCTATCGGCTCCGCAAGCGCATCAAGAGCTTTTTGCCTAAAGTCGTTCAATTTCTCCAAATCCTCAGGCTTTGCATAATAGAGAATTTTGAGCTCGGTTAGGCTCGATACGTTGGGACTCTCTAAGATGGATTGTGCGTGTATTCTCGTATCCCATGGTGTGCAATAGATGTCATAGCCAACGTCATCCAAGATGAAGCAATCGGATATTCCCCATCCCCTTTCTGTATTATTTATGATAATTAAATCAAGATCGCTCTTCTCGTGAAAGTCCCCGGTGCTAAACGAACCAGTAAGCCCAATAATTGCGATATCGTCTAGAAAATCTCTTCTTGCGCGTTCGATCACCATGTTGACCAGCAGTTCATTTTTGTCCAGCAGCTTCTTCTTTATGATTTCGTTCATTTGTTACACTCCTTCGTATGAGACGGCCGTCCTTCATCACTACAACCTCAACTAGAGTCTATCGATTTAGTGGTGCGGTTGCTATGTATAAGTTGATTTAATTCATCTTTGCACAAAATCCGCTAAACTTTCGCAGTTTTTTCACGGTTGTAGACCCATAAATCGTACCAAAGTGTCACCTGTGTTGGGCATAACTTCAGTTATTATCATATACATGTAGCGCCATCAACCGGGAATCGTACATGGATAATAAATCATCGCTGGATAATAGCGCTGCCCTCCTAACATCAAATCCGATTTTAGGTATTCTATGATTGTATTGAGCAATCCTGCCCGTTAGCTTAATGAAATTGCTTGGAAGCTTAGTTAGATACTTATCTAATCGGTAAACGGCTCCTGTTCTTGTCCTTTACGGCAATCGGTACAAGTTCTTGTCCTTGACTCGGGACAAGAACTTGTACCGATAAAATAAAAACGCTAAAATAGCGACTTTCAATGGGACAATGTTCTTGTCCTCCGACGTGAGTTGGTGGCAGGAAGCATGTCCTTTTTTTACATCAAGCTCCGCAAGTTTAGGTTACAGCTCTCGGGTCATAAAGGTACTGTAAGGATCGAGCGTATAGTCCGCAAATGGCCCACACTCCTCAAACCCGAAGGCCGCGTACAGCCGTCTTGCCGGCTCGAACGACGCCATCGATCCTGTCTCCAGGCTCAGCCGCCGGTATCCCCGCCGCCGGGCCTCCTCAATCATATGGGCCAAGATGGATCGGGCCACGCCTTTACGTAGGTGGGCGGATGCGGTCCGCATCGATTTGATCTCGCCGTGGCCAGGATCGAGCTCCTTGAGTGCCCCGCAGCCAAGCAGTTCTCCCTGCTCCCACGCGCTCCAGAACGTCACGTCCGGCCGGCGGAGCCCGTCCAGATCAAGGGCGTGCACGCTCTCCGGCGGCGACTCCTCCGCCATGCCTTGAAGATGCTCGCGGATCAACGCGGCAATTTCCGGCCCTCTTAAATCATCCAACATAATTTCCATACCGTTCACCTTCGCTTCGTTGGTAAATTTTCATCTCATCTGCTGTGATCATTGTACTGCCGCACAGGTTTAAGAAAAAGGTAATCTTTCCGGGAAACATTTCCCCTTTCGTCACATGTCATGTTTTCCCGTACCGTATCCGTTATAGCTCTCCCGCCATTACCCTTCTCCTTTAAAAAAGATGTCCTTAAAATCTACCCAACCGGCAGCATTCAGCCTTACACCCTGCTGCGCCGGATGGAACAGCACCCGGGCTTCATTGTAGGTCAAATAGACGGCCGTGCCGCGTTCCATCAGCCAGGTCTCCAATCGCTGAAACGCCTCGTCCCGGGCTTCCGGTTCCGCCTTCTGAAGCAGCTGCCCCACAAGCCCATCTACCTCCGCCAGCAATTCGGGATCCAGCATGCTGCGAATGAAGCTGTACCGGGACAGCAAATATTCGATCTGCCGAAGCAGCCCCTCGCTCAGCAACGCCTCAAACAGGATCAGGTCCGCCTCCCGGATCCGCTCTTCCTTCATCATGTCCTCCCAGGGTACAATATGCACGTCCAGCCGGACCCCGGCCTGACCATATTGCTGCTGAAGCCAGTAAGCCGCTTGCTCATGACGCCGGTAAGCGTACAGCTTCAGCCCCTCTCCGCTGTATCCGGACCGTTTCAATTCCCTGGTTGCCTCTTCCAGATCATACATTGGATCAGCGGAAGCCGGCTTCGGCTCAAGGTGAAAACCGGGGCATGGAAAGGAGTACGGGTACCCCAGCTCCCGAACCATGCGGCTCCGGTCAACCGCAAGTCCAAGTGCTCTGCGGAAGGAACCAGTTTGCAGGATTCCCGGCTTTGCGAGGTTTATGGTCAGCATGCTGCATCCGGTGACGAGACGGCTGCGCCGCCATGTCTTCAGCTCCTGACGGCGGGCTTCTCCCGTCTCGACGACCAGTACCCCCGGATTGGTCTCTACCGTCCATTCTCCACCGGTGTCCGAGATGATCATCACTTCGATACGATCGATCTGGCCCCGGGCCGCATAATAATTTGGGAATACCTCGAGAACGCACATCCCCGGCGTAAACTTAGCGATCCGGTAAGGCCCGGCCCCGACGGGCAGGCTGCCGGGAACACTTCCGGTCCCGGACTCGCTAGTGTTGCGGGAAAGGACCGCTGCCCCCGTGTGAGACATAAATACCGCGAACAGAACATTGGGCTGACGCAGCTCCATGCGGACTATATAGCGGGATTCAGCGTAGATCTCAACGATGTCCCTGCACAGCCAGGAATGATTTTTGGATTCCTGCTGAACGCGGAACAGGCTGTATTTGACGTCATCGGCCGTAAGCTCCGTGCCGTCGTGAAACGTCACGCCTTTCCGCAAATAGAATGTCCAACAGCAGGCATCCATACTGGGCTCCCAATGAAGTGCGACGCCCGGAATAACCTTGCCGGTCGCCCTATCCAGCTCGACCAGGGTCGCATGGATCTGGCGGATCATATGGGTGTCGAAAGCATACATCGCGTCCGCCGGGTCCAGCGTCACGATCGGCCGGTATATCGGCAGGCGAAGCGTCTCCACAATACGGCCCTCCCCAATCGTTTCCATGCGATATCCGAAATACCCGGTCAGCCAGTCCATGAACCGCTGCTTCACTTCGGGTTCGCCCGCCTGCTCCTTTACCCAGAGCAGCGCGCCTTGCAAGTCCCCTTGCTTCACGTAATGCTGTGCTTCCAGAATCACGAACTCCCGCTTGTCCGCCAGAAACGTCAGCTCCGACCGATGGCTCCTGCCCTGCCCGGCCGCATACCGGACCAGGTCGGCGTCCGTCATTTTGCGCAGGATCAGCCTGGCGTTACGGGGCGTGCAGTACAGGGCCTCGGCCAGCCCGTCGATCGTCACCCGGAACGGCTCCCCTTCTTTTTCGTCGGAATAAGCGCTTCGCAGCCTAAGATAATCCTCTGCCAATCTCACCGGCCATGGCTCCTTTTGCTTAAAAATGGTATGAATCCAACATACAAATTTTAATGGCGCATTTCAATCCCAGCGGTCGGGCTTTTCTGTAGGGAGCAAAAAGGCAGCCTTTGGGCCCGTTTCAGCCTTCAGACTGCCTGTCCGTATATTTTGTGGTTGTACGCTAGCTACTTCAGCAGTTCAACCGCCTGCGCATCTGGATTGGACATCCATATCTGTTTCACCTTGTAAACCATTCTTGACTTTTCACATTATCTAAACAAATGAACCATTGCACCACGCTATCCTGCCCATTAATTTAAGGAAGGCAGCTGATCAATCTGACCGGCTGCCTTCTTGGCTTTATTCAGCTATCGTCTCCCGTTACTTTAATGACTTTTCTCTATGTATGATTGCTTCAAATATTTTTTTACCTGTAGAGTCTATCATCGTTCCTTGAGAAGGCTCTTTTTTAGTAATCCATTTTATTATTTGAGCAAAATAATAATCCATAAGAACATTGGAGAAAAAAGAATAGTTTGATAGCAACACAATTCCTACACGGAGTTCCTTGTTGAAAGCTAGATAACTATTAAAACCAGCTGAACCCCCGTTATGCCAGAGGATATCTTTATCTAGAAGTTTATCCTCACCCCAGCCAAAATAACGGTTTGAATTTCCGATCCATATCGGGAGATGACTTTTTTGTAGTGTAGAGGCTATCGGATTATCATCATTTAGATTGGCTTGGACAAATAAACTCAAATCGTTAACAGAGGACTTAATACCACCTGCACCTTCATGTATACCGAGATCCCAGTGAGGGACTCTTTTCCCAGTTGAGGCATGTCCATTCAAAAACCTGCCATCCTGTTCTGTATCAAGCATAACGGCTGTCTCATTCATCTTTAATGGACTGGTTATATATTTTTTTAACAGTTCGTCATACTTGCTTCCTGACACCTTACATAGAATGTTTCCCAGCAGGGCCACACCGATATTGGAATATCCAAACGAACCAAGGCTATCCGTGTAGTCAGCATTAGCTAAAAAAGCAGTCAAATCTTCCTCGGTGTACATTGAATAAGGATTCGATCTTTTTTTAGCCAAAATGTGGTTGGTTGCCAATATAGGTAATCCTGAGGTATGAGTAGCAAGGCTTCTCAAGGTAATTTTATTCAAATAATCGTTTTCAGCGTTCTGCACAAACTTACCAACCATGTCATCCGAGGAAAGCAGTTTTTCCTGTTCCATTTCTAATAAAAGTATTGATGTAAAAACTTTGGTTATGGATCCGATTTCAAACAACATATTCTCAGGAGGGACCATACTTTTCTTTTTACTATTACAAAACGAAAAGTATTCAATATCTCCCTCCCTAATAATCCCGATAGCAAGATGTAAATGTTTCTTATCTTTCGTGTAATCTGAAACAAAACTTTGTAAATCCTTCATATTAAAAGTTACCCCTTTTAGTTTTATGATGCTTTCATTACTCGAATGTTGAAATCACGTTAATCAACCTATTTTGGGAAGCTAGATTATGTATTCGTTTCCATTTCCCAACATTCCTGCCCGTTAGCTTAATAAACATTTACGGCAATCGGGACAAGAACTTGTACCGATAAAACAAAAAAGCCGCTTTAATAGCGACTTGCAATGAGACTATGTTTTTGTCCTCCGACAGGAAGCTCGATATGTAAAAAGCCTTCTAAAAAGTGTGAAACACCCTACCGTTAATTACAAGGGGGCTTTTGTGTCAATTTACAAGGAAATCATGATCAATAAAATAACCCATGCAATCCTATTTCCAGGACTGCATGGGCTTACCGGCGCAAGACCAAAGCTTGCTCAAAATATTATTTCTGCACCGCTTCTTTCAGAATGTCGACCTTCTGTTCCTTGGACATATCCCATGTGGTTGAAATGCTGTATTCGAAGCCGCCTTCATGCCAAAAAACGTATTTTGGATAGATATATGCCGGTAAGTCATCCTCAAAGAAACCTTTTTTCTTGCTTCCTTCTGCGTCTAGCATATATTTAGAAATGGCCAGCGTATCTTTCCCGTTCGTATATTCAAGACGGATGGTTGCCGCCTCTTTCCAATCTATCTTTTTCGCGTAGATGGGTTTTCCGCTCTTCTTGCCTTCGGCCCTTACTTCATCAAGGAACTTTCCTTCGGTTGGACCTTCAATTCTCGCTTTGGCAAACTTATATCCTTCCGGCAGGTTGGCGGGCTGCTTCAGAATGGAACCCTCCAGAGTGGAAGCTCTTTTCAAATAGTCCTCGTAAGCAGAGAATTTTTCTACCGCTCCCCAATAACTTAGGTCGAGACCGCTGTTAAGATCCTTATATTTATGATACAGAACGTACATATCACCTGTCTCTTTACTTAGCTTCTTCACTCTATTGGTCTCATCTTCGATATACTTCTTTTCCTCTGGAGTTAGAGCCTTGGCTGCTGCTTCTGCTTTTTTCCGGGCCTTTTCCAGCTCTTTCTTGTTGAACTCACGGTCTACATCCCCCTCGGGGTAGATAATATCCTGATCATTATTCCCAGCAGCTTTTAGATCCTGTTCCGATTGTACGGAAGCCTTTGGTGTTACGCTCCCCGCATCGCTTTCCTTTGCATTAACCAATGTCACGCTGCCAAGCGCTAGAATCATCCCCAGCCCCAGAATGGACAGGCGGTATGATTTTTTGTGAAAATGTTTAATCATCGTAAGTCTCCTTTTCATTTGTTTATGTGTGGCGGACAGGCCGGCAAGCCCCGGCTGGCGTTGGTTTCCTGAAAAATGCTCCAACACGTGGATGATCGTTTGTCCGTATGCATTGTTTTGCTGTGGGCTCATCCGATTCAAGGCGCATGCATCGCAGGCCATCTCCTGATCCTGTCTTGCTTTACGTACGGCTAGCCATAATAACGGATTAAACCAATGGAGTATCAGGATGATATGGATCAACCAGTTCACGGCGATGTCCCGTCGCTGAATATGTGCGAACTCATGCGCCAGAATATATTGAAGTTGATCTTTTTTCAGCGTGATGAGCAGACTGGGCGAAATGACGATCGCCGGCTTGCTAAAACCGACCACGGCAGGTCCAGGAATTTGCTCGCTGGACAGAAATTGCACTTTTTGCTTCACGCCTAATTGCTGTTTCGTCTCGTGAAACACTGCCGATAGAAAAGGCGTATCTATCTTTCGGCCCGTGCGCAGGGCTTGTTTCAATCGAAGCTGGTCGTATACCGTTTTCGCGGCAAGAAGCAGCACCCCCGCAAGCCAAGCCGCAATCAGCGTATTGGTGAAGCCTATTTGGTTGAACCCCTTCCACCAAAAGCCACTCTCCTGCACGAGTCCCGATTCAAGGGATGGAGCAGGTACTTCCGAGGTTCCGCTTGCTTCCGGGTTTGTAGAGCGCTCCACATGAACCGTCGCCTCGCTTATTCTCCCCGCTTCTTTCCCACCCGATGAAACCTGAGTTTGTTGATGAATACCGGGTGCTATGGCCTCCAAAGACAAAACATTGTATAGGCTAAGCGAGGATTCCGGAGCCCAAGGGAGCAGCAAGCGTATGGCCACAGGAAGCCATAGCCAATATTTCCATCTGGCCTCAATCTTGTTTCTTAATAGAAATTGCAGGATCAGGACAAGTACGATCAGGATGGAGGCCATGAACGATCCGCGAATTAACCAGCCGAAAATAGATAATAAATTTTCATACAATGTAAAACTCATCAGGGCTCTCTCTTTTCTGTTTCCCCGTCGCTGCGGTTATCGTCAAACAAAGCCTTTAGATCCTCGATTTCTTGCGCATTCAGTTTTTTATCCTGCAGAAAGTTAGCCAGCATCGGCTTTAAAGCTCCCCCATAAAGCTTTTTCATGAAAGATTTGGTTTCGAACTGCAGATACTCCTGCTCGCTGATGATCGGATAAAATAGTTGGGTGCGCTTTGAACCCTTTTCCAATTTCGCACCCGCTGCTTCCTTCTGCACCAGACGACTTAGGAGCGTCCGGGTCGTATTGGGGCTCCACCCCATTCGATCCGTCATTTGTTTTACGACCTCGCTGGAAGGGCAGTCCGGATTTGTCCACAATACTCGCATAATTTCCAGTTCTGCATCCGTAATCGGTGGTATTTGATTCATGAATGAAACCTCCAAAGTCAATTTACTCAGACTACATATGTAGTAATAATACACATCCTACATTTGTAGTTTAGTAATGTCAACTTGTTTGGCAGACCGTAATTTCTCGTTTTTGTTACACGAAAAAATGATTCGCCCCGCCTGTCCGGCATGATGATCTGCAAAAGAACCCATGTCATCGTATTTTGGAGCGCCTGTCCGAGAAAAAATATAGCTGGCGCAAAATGTTATTTTTTCACGGCTGCTTTTAGCATTTCGATCTTCTGTTTCCTGGACATATCCAAAGAGGAGGTTGAAATGCTGTATTCGAATTTGCCGCCATCATTCCAAAAAACGTATTTTGGAAAGACATGCTTCGGCAGCTTATCGTCAAAGAAACCTTTTTTCTTGCTTCCCTTCGAATCTACCGTATACTTGGAAAAGCCCAGCGTGTCTTTTCCGCTCGCATATTTAATACGGATGGTTGCCGCCTCTTTCCAATCGATCTTTTTCACATAGATGGGCTTTCCGCTCTTCTTACCTTCGGCCCTTACTTCATCAACGAACTTTCCTTCGATCGGACCTTCAATGACCGCTGATAAAAACTTATATCCCTTTGGCAGGCTGGCAGGCTCCTGCAGAATGGACCCCTTCAGGGTTGAAGCTTTTTTCAAGTAGTCCTCGTATGTAGCGAATTCATGTACCCCTCCCCAATAGCTAATATCAAATCCGCTATTTAATTTTGGGTACTTATGATACAGGACATACATATCACCCGACTCTTGGGTCAACTTCTTCACTCTCTGGATCTCTTGTTCGATAAACTTTTTTTCCTCAGCAGATATAGGCTTGGCTGCTTCGGCTGTTTTTTTAACAGCGGCTTCTTGGGATTTCTCGTAGGATTGCGCCTTCGCCACGAGGCTTACGGAAGAACCCATTAATAAAATGCTGCTTAGTGTCGCGATTGCTACTTTCGTTGCTGCTTTCATTTGTAATGCTCCTCTCCTATAATTTAATTTTTATTTTTGCAAACTACAGTTGTAGTTGCAAATTAATACTACAACTGTAGTTCAACAATGTCAATACGGTTTGTGCAGAAATTTTTTAGTTTTCGTTGAATACAAAAAAAAGCCGCTAATATAGCGACTTATTATGGGACCATGTTCTTGTCCCTCAACCAGTTAGTTATGCGTAATTAAATTGATTAAATCCCTATCTCATTCGGTTTTTTATGATTTGTCGGATGATATTCTTATTCGCTAGCAGGAGGGAAACATAAAGAAGCAACCCCATATAACGGAGAAAACAAGACAAAAGCTTATAGAATGAATCTGTCATTCAAACCAAATCCATATGTTGTATAACAATAAAAAAGCGGCATAAGCCTGTTTACACCATATACTCGATAAAGACTGACCTAACCTACTCTTAAGGGTCCGCATTCTGGAAATACAGGCCTGCAAGTTTTTCTTCAGAAGTATTGCCTCAATTTGTGATACGGTTCACCGAGATTGAACTTAAACCTCCTCCAAGTAGCATTGGGATACTTAGATATTCATCTAATCGATAATCAAAAATCACTACCGTTATATTTTTGAATTGATGAAACTTTAACTTAAGCATCTCGCCTACGGTAAAATACAATAGCTATTGTAATAAAGATTATTGTCCATAATATTGAAATACCTGTCCCTTGCATTGGTGTAAGGGCGTTTATTTCATCAGGAGAAGGCATCATATACATATAATACCCTGCCGTATCCGGAAAATAATTTTTAAACCTAGTCAGGAAATCTCTCGTCAATGGACTGATAACGAAATAATAACCAAGCAGTACCACTAAAGCAGGTGTGGTGCGTCTTAATAAAGCTCCCATAGCTGCACTGAGAAGTGCGGTTAAGGTTAGATAGCCTGTTGCACCTGCTAATGCTTTGATCATGATGCCTATTTCAAACCCTACTGCTGTGTCTCTCATCCTAATAAAACTATAAAGTACTCCTGATGCAGTAATAATAAAAGCCGCAGGAATGGTTATGATTGCCAATGCCAAATACTTCGTGGATAGTTGTAGCCCACGCCAAGGTATCGTAATTAATGTAGTTCGAATCTGTCCATCGGTATACTCCGAACAAGCAGCTTGGATTCCAAGAATAATGAACCCTGCTTGAAGATATCCCATAGTAGCAAGCCCTATATTCAGTATACTTTGCGTCCCTGCTGCACCTTGTAGTCCAACCGAAGTAAAAGCTGCGGCTAAAAGTAAATTAAGAATGAATGCACCCATAAGAGTGAGCCATGTCAATGGTAATGTAACTAATTTATCTAGTTCAGCACGAAGGATCTGTGTTCTGTTTCTTCTGGAAAGGACACTCATGAGTTAACGTCCCTCCTATGGAATACAATAGCTGCAACAATGAAAAGAACGACTACCCAGGCAAACATGACTAAGCCGCCTGTAAACGGGGAGAGAAATCTGTCGCTCAGAAACATAAACATTTCAAGGCCAACCCTATCTGGTAAGTATAACGCCAACTTTGTAACCTTAGAAAGCAGGAAACTGAATGATACTACGGATGTATTTATGATGAGCACAGCAAGCGGAATCGTGCCATTCTTAGTTAGAACAGTAATCCCAAATGCCAAAAGAGCAGTGAATGTCCAGTAACAAACTGCACCGATCAGTTTAGACCATTCAAATGCAGGGGTATATTCACCAAGAACCAGATGCGTAGCTGTCAAAGTTGTCATTATAGCCACAACACAAAACAGTATGCTGATTACTGTCACAGCGCCTGCTTTTGCCAGCAAAAAATAAAGCCTTGATGAAACAACAGTTAAACTTGTTGTAATCTGTTGACCTCCGCCAGATTCACTACTCTCTGTCAAAAACTCACTGCTGACAGCAAGCACACCTAGAATAATGACACCTTGCACACCAAGAGCTAGTCCAATATAGCCAACTTCCAATAGTCGTGCGCTAACCCCAGCTATAATCTCCTCTTTTTGTGCTATACTGTCCAAGGCAGATATGAACGCTGGGGCAAATGCTCCAATAAGAAAGGCAAGCCACATGCCGGGCAGGGAGAACAATTTAGATAGTTCTGCGTTGAATGCTCTCATACAACGACACCTGCTTTGTCAGATGTCAGGGCAAAAAAGGCTTCCTCCAGCGAGGAATGGTTACCCATTACTTCCTCCAATGTTCCATCTGCAACGATTTTCCCATGCTTAATAATCACCACATCATCAACAGTCTCTGCAAGCTCTCCTATTAGATGGCTGGATAGTAACACCGTGTTTCCGGACTCAGCACGTTCACGTAAAAATGTCCGAATAAAGCGAATTCCTTCCGGGTCAAGCCCGTTCACGGGTTCATCTAAAACCAATATTTTGGGATCACCCAGTAGCGCAGCTGCCATTCCGAGTCTTCTCCCCATACCAAGAGAATAATTCCCGACTCTTTTGTCAGCTGCTTTAGTAAGACCTACCATGTTCAGAACTTCCTCGACACGTGAGTGAGACAATCCTGCGGCACGAGCAATCCATCGTAAATGTGCCCGCCCTGTTCGCCTACGATGAGCTCCAGATCCATCCAATGTTGCACCTATTGTTGCTGCAGGATTATATAATTTTGCGAATGGCTTGCCATTAATTAGTGCACTTCCTGAGGTGGCACGATCTAATCCAAGCAATATGCGAAGTGTAGAACTTTTACCTGCCCCATTTGGACCTAAAAAACCAGTTACTCTACCTGGCCTAGCTTTAAAGCTGATACCTGATAAGATTTCTTGATTTCCGCGATGTTTGACTAAGTTATTAATTTCAATCAACCATAACACTCCCTTTCTGTTATGGTTCCCATTATAAAGAAGCAAAGTTACATCACGTTTATCAGCCTGTTTAATTCTGGATTAACTTTAAGTTAAGCTCTACCAATAGTTACTCTTGTGCCATTTTCATTGGATGTAATGTCAGCCATCAGCTTCATTTTGTTCAACATAAAATTACATATCGATAAACCAATCCCCGCCCCAAGCTCATAGGAAGAGTTATCCATACCTGGACCTCTGTCCGCAACAATGATCTGTTCTTGTTCTACATCAACCACAATGTTGGCATATTTCCCCTCCGCTGCATGGCGAAGAATATTCTGAAATAAATTGTCCAGAACCCGTGCCATCCATGTAGGATCTGCTTCCCAATAAAAGGTCTCCTCTGCCGGTAGATTAACATCCAGCTGAATTTCTTTTTCTTCAAAAACGGGATACCACGCAGCAACAGATGCTCTTACTAAACGCACAATATCTGTTGAAACAGGCCCAAAAGGATGTTTCCCTGAAGTAAGCAGTGTATAGGAAAGTAAATCATTCATAAGATCTCCAACTCTTGTAATCGTATGGTTGATCTCTGTTAACGAGTTTTGTCCATCAATGCTCATGGATTCTTTATTTAATCTGGTGACATGACCTCTCAAAATGGTAAGTGGCGTTCGTAAGTCGTGTGATAAATTCGCAATGAGCCGATGTCGTAGCAATTCCTCTTCATATTCTCGCTTGCGACTGTCTTCAAGCTGTTGAATCATCCAATTAAAAGAAGCTCCTAGCTGGTCTATTTCATCCATACGATCACTTTGAACTGATACGGGTTTGGGAAATGAGTTATTTTCAACTGAAAATGACATGTATTTCTGTAAGCGGGTGAGACGATTGCGAAGTTTCAAGAAGAACAGCCAAGATATTACAACAAATGCGACCATAATAAAACCAAATAGTGACACGGTAATGTAGAATTGATCTAACGTATTCATTTCTTTTTGATTAATGTCAGAAACCCCAAAAAACGCACTGAAGAAAATAAGCACAATGGGAGGTAAAAAGATAAATAGAAAATGTACTTTTAGAAAACGACGAAATAAGGATCTATTCTGTTTCATAGTTTCACCCGATAGCCTATTCCCTTCAACGTTTCAATAATCTCCGGGGAATCGGGATCACGTTCCAGCTTTTGACGCAATCGATGGATATGTACCATTATGGTTTTATCACCAGTAATATAAGCTTCCTGCCAAATCGCTTCATAGATTTGTTCTTTGGGCAAAACCTGATTAGGGTGGCGTAAAAAGTACATTAATATTTGATGCTGCCTCCCTGTTAATATAATTTCTTCTCCTGTGCGTTTGTCATATACCATTTGAACTTCTGGATCTACTTCAATATGATCCCCTAATGAAATGCGTTCGGAATGCGTTCCACCACTTCGACGGATTAATACTTCTATTCTTGCAACTAATTCATCCGTATGGAATGGTTTCGTTAAATAGTCATCGGCAAATTGCAATCCATCTACCTTGTCATCGATCGATGTTCGAGCAGATAACAGCAAAATAGGAACAGCAGGGGCTGCCTTCTTTAATCGTTTTCCCACAGTAAATCCGTCTAACCCGGGTAACATGATATCCAAAATAACTACTTCATGCGGGCTTACTTCTTGTTCGGCACCTTCCCCAGAAAGCAGCCATTGAACCGAAAACCCTCGCTGTTCCAGCTCTTCTTTGACCCAGCTGCCTATTTTTTCATTATCTTCAATATATAACACGCTTCTTTTCAATTAACATCCCTCTCTCTACACGGTGTTCTCTATTAGACAGATTAACACAATCTAAAATAAGGTTTCCATTTAAGACAATTTTAAAAATACTTAGATATTCATCTAATCTGTAAACGGACTATGTTCTTGGCCTTGACTCGGGACAAGAACTTGTACCGATAAAATAAAAAAAACGCTAGAATAGTCAGTAATCCAGATGTAGGAGGAACTCAATTATGAGAAAAATTATTGTGCTTGAACATGTCTCCCTTGATGGTGTCATACAAGCCCCAGGCGAGCGAGACGAAGATATCAGCGGCGGTTTCGCATATGGCGGGTGGTCAGCGCCATATTCTAACGAGATTGTTGGAACGCTACTGAGAAGGCAGATGAACATGCCGTTCGATCTGTTGTTAGGGCGCAAAACCTATGAAATTTGGGCACCGTATTGGCCGCAACATGCGGACGTATGGCCGAGGGCCAACAAGGCAACCAAGTACGTCGTCTCGAACACCATGACATCTGGCGTATGGCAGCCGTCCGTGTTTTTAAGTGGAGATATTGCGGGAAAAATCACTCAAATCAAGCAACAGCAAGGACCAGATTTGCACGTTTGGGGAAGCGGTGATCTCATCCAGACGCTTATCAAGCATGATTTGGTGGATGTGTTCTGGCTGATGATATATCCTATAACGTTGGGCAGTGGAAAGCGGTTGTTTGCTGATGGCACTACCCCGGCAGCATTTAAGGTGACGGAAAGCAAAGTCGCCCCGAATGGCGTTATTGTCGTGAATTACGAGCGTGCAGGCGCAATCACAACCGGAAGTTTATGAATATTCGCGCAGTGTCAGGCAGCTAACATCAAGTTCAGCGTGCAGGAAAACCTGTCGCTTAACTAACCGGTAACATTAGTTCAATGAAACAGCGACAGTCTAGGACTTTTTTTCTCGTCCATGGCAGTCGCTGTTTCGTTCGCAGGATGGATTGTGGTTGAGCGGCCATTTAAAGCTGCAAACGCGATTGCTGTTCGTCCTGTCTGACTAGTCGAACCGATGTTGGCGGCGTACTCAGGAGAAGCATTAAAAAGAGGTCTAGGCTCTCTCTGCCTAGACCGTGCTATTGATGATATCTTAGTGAACCCCGTGAAGTCTCACAGAAAATCATCTATTCTATAATTCTTGAATTCACTACGTTATCCGCATAGCTTTCTGCTGCGCTTTCAGACACAGTTCTGCCGCCATAAAAGCATGCGCTTGGGTCATGGCTTTCTCGGTTCGATTCAAGCAGTCGAGAATCAGTTCGCCGAAGAAGGGATATCCAACCTTACCGGACACTTGAAAATGATACTCTCCTTCTTTGTTGACCAGATAAACATGATCGCTGGCACGGTCGCGGGCGATATCGATATACTTTCTTAGCTCGATGTATCCTTCCGTACCCAAAATGAGCGTACGACCGTCCCCCCAAGTACCTAACCCGTCCGGTGTGAGCCAGTCAACTCGGAAATAATGCGTGGCTCCGTTATCCCCTAACAGTGTAGCGTCGCCGAAATCCTCAAGCTCCGGGTATTCAGGACTATGGTAATTACCGACTTTGCTGTGGAGCACCTCCGCCTTCTCGCAGCCGGCGTAAAAGAGAAATTGTTCAACTTGGTGACTGCCGATATCGCAAAGGATCCCTCCGTAGCGTTCCCTTTGAAAGAACCATTCCGGCCGGGAAGGTGCATTCAGGCGATGCGGACCGAACCCTGTCACTTGGACTACTCGGCCAATCGCGCCTTGCTGGGTTAGCTGTCCGGCATAAACCGCCGATTCCACATGCAGCCTTTCGCTGTAGTACACCATATACTTTCTTCCGGTTTCACGAACTTTTGCTCTGGCCGATTCCAGTTGCGTAAGCGTCGTAAACGGCGCTTTATCCGTAAAGTAATCCTTACCTGCGTCCATGACCCTAAGACCGAGCGCGCAGCGTTCCGATGTAACTGCCGCGCCTGCAACCAGGAGAACGTCCGGATCGGAAAATATCTCGTCTTCCGATGAAGCGATTTTAACTTGAGGAAAGGTCCGCGCGAATGCCTCAGCTTTGGCGGGGTCGCGGTCATATACCCACTTTAACGTTGCTCCCGCTTCGATCAGCCCGTTCACCATACCGTAAATATGTCCGTGGTCGAGCGCAACAGCGGCGATGATACATTCGCCCGGCTTCGCCACCGGACTGGGCTTCCCCTTCGGGGCGTAGTTCATTCCGTCGCTTTTCTGCATAATGATAAGCCTCCACCATCATCATTGTTTTTCGCCATAATTGCTTCCTGTCGTGATCTTCCCATCCTCAAAATTCTCAACGCTCTTGCCCTTTTGATAAAAATAAGGAATATTTTGTTGGGCACCTTCTTGTGTATAGAAGGGATCATCCTTTCGTAGCGGAAGTTGTACGTTCTCTCCCATGCTTGCGGATTTGTAGATGCTCATGATCAACTCCAATGTGCTGCGGCCGTTTTCTCCGTCGATGAGCACCGGCGTTCCCTTCTCGATCGCGCTCAGCACATTGTCGATCTGACCGGCATGGCCTTCGTACGGCAAATCCGGCAATTCGTCATAGTATTTCTGAATTTTTTCTTCCAGTTCCAAATCGCGTTCAGGGAATCCGTTCGGCAAGGAAGTGGAAGCCGTTACCCGCCATGGGGCGGAAATCCGTGCAAACTGTCCTTGGAAGACGTATTGCTGCTCTTCTCCGTGGTGGACGACCGAGCTGGTAAGTTGTCCCAAAGCTCCGTTCGGATATTTCATCATCGCGATGGATAAATCCTCAACCTCGGCATTGTCATGCGCAACGTTAGCCATGTAAGCTTGTACGTGGCTAGGACGACCTAGCATCCACAGCAATCCGTCGATATGATGTACGGCATGATTCAGAGTGGGGCCTCCCCCCTCTTTCTCCCAAGTGCCGCGCCACCATAAGTCGTAATAACAATGGCCCCGCCACCAGAAAGAATCCACTTGGGTATGTAGAATCTTGCCGGCCAGACCGCTATCCAGCACTTGTTTAAGCTTCATAATCGGATTTCTGAATCGATTCTGGGCGATCACGGACAACACCTTGCCGTTATTCCGTGCCGCTTCGATCATGTCATCACATTCCTTAAGCGACGCTGCCATAGGTTTCTCTACAATGACATGGCTTCCTGCGTTCAGGAAATCGACCGCAACCTGCGCATGAACGTACGGAGGCATACAAATGGACACGAGATCAATTCCGTCTTGAAGAAGTTCCTTATAATCATGTACGATTTTAGCTTCCAGTCCGTACTGCTCCCGCCTCACTTCAGCCTTCTCTGGGTAAAGATCGCATAAGGCAACAATTTTACAGCGGTCCTTAAACTGCAGATAGGCTTCGATATGACTGGGCGAAATTGCACCCGTACCTATAATCGCAACCTTTAACATACGTTATTTTTGCCTCCCCACTTTATTTTTTATATAAAAATTATATCCGGTGCAGCCTTGTAAATGTGTTTGGCTATGGGGGAAAAATAACGCTAGATTGCGGATTGTATGGTATATTCAAAGCATGTACGAAGACGAGGAAGAAGGAGGCAAACAAGTTGTCATTGGTTGCAAGCAACTACAGTATCTCTCCCTTGTACTTTGCCTATAGACGTAAAAGCGAAAATTACGAGCATAAAGAGACTTTCCATTCCCATCTTGGCCTTGAAGTGTTGTACATTCATCAAGGAAGGGGAACCATGATCGTTAACAACCATAGCTATGAGATTAAGCCAGGCATGCTTTGTATATTTCAGCCCTGTCAACTCCACCACCTAAAGCTTGAATACGACGATCATCAATGCTTCGAACGTTCGATTGCGATTTTTGAACCGACCGTGTTTGATGCTTATTTTAAACAGTGGCCCGCTCTCCATGAATTTTACAATTATATTTATCTAGGCAATCTTCCTTTCCCTTGTTTATATGAGGTCGACGACCCTTACCTGGACGGTGCATACAAGAGCATGAACGATCGATTCCCGACGCTGTCCGACACGGAAAAATATGAAGAAATTTCGCTGTTTCTTGTCGCACTTTTTCGCTCCTTGAAACCAATCTGGGATAAGCGGAAAGAACGGAGTTCAACTTACCAAACCCGTAAAAATCATCGGGTGGAGCACATCTTAACCTGGATTGAAACGAATTATACGATTCCTTTCCGATTGGACGATATGGCGAAGTCGCTGCATCTATCTCCCTACCATTTGTCACATCTCTTTAAAGAAGCGACAGGGATCAGCATCACGGAATACATAGCAGCCCGAAGGATTCATCAATCCATACAGCTCCTTGCGACTACCAAAAAACCGATCTCGCTTATTGCGGAGGAGATTGGATTAACAAATAGCTCTTATTTTTGCAAATGGTTTAAAACGCATATGGGAATCACGCCGCATCAATATCGCAAAAAATGGACGAGTACCTAAATAACGGGAATGCGCCTATTTATATTCAAGCATGCCCGATTCAGCACAACCTCTGATATTGCGGAATCCTCTTCTTGGCTCAGGTAAGGCTTTTATCTCTCTCTCTTCTATAGCAGCAAAAAAGCCTGATAAGTCAGGCTTTTTTAACTTTAAGAAATGTAGACACCTTTGTGTCATTAGACATAAGAAGAACCGACAAGAACATATATATAAAATTTCGGTTAACTCCGTTTCTTCCTATGGAGCACTCCTTATACAATGGCTTGCACTGTGTCTTATATTAATGGTCATGACCTCTCTTGCTTAACTCTTTCGATACTTGGGATTCGGTGCCTGGTTCGACAATGACAAACTGCCCCATCATACCGCTATCCTCATGATACAATAAGTGACAGTGATACATGTACGGCGTATCGGGATCAGGATAGCTTCCAAAGTCGACGGCCAGTCTGACTGTAGTGCCATTCGGAATAAAGACCGTATCTTTTCTCCCACGCTCATACAATGGCGGCACTTCTCCATTCTTGTCCATTACGGTGAATGCTGCATCATGAATATGGAAGTTATGATCCCAACCCTTATTCGTGATCTCCCATATTTCACGTGCCCCAGCCGGAACAACCTCATCAATACGATTCATATCCATTTCCTTGCCATTAATTGCAGATTTCGTTGTGAGTTCGAATTTACGTACCTTTACATTTTCGGGCACATCGATGAGCGGCTCAGCGGTAAGTTGATCCGGGAGTTGCGACGAAGCCGATAAACTTGCATCAGCGATAATCTTTACGATATCAAACTCCCCATTTTCAATTCCGTCTTTGCCTGCAAAGCTGTGCAAGATCGTTTCTTCGCCAGCTTCAAACTCCACCACGATCTCTATACGTTCACCCGGACTTAGCAACAAACGATCTAATAAAACTGGTTCGGGTATAAGTCCCGCATCATTGCCGACCAGATAAAATGAACGATTATCTGAAAAGCCGATATTATAAGCTCTCGCATTCGAACCATTCAGTAATCTAAAACGAACCTGACTTGCAGTGATCTCCAGGTAAGGATCGAGTGTCCCATTTACCAAGATTTGATTGCCCAACAATCCAAACGGAGTCATACTCATATTCTCGTTAAAAGACCCGTCGCCCTTAAATAATTTATCCTGGATAATAATCGGGATGTCGTTAACTCCATATTCCGAAGGCAACTTTTTAGACTCTTCATCCTCCACGATAAATAGTCCTGCAAGACCGCGATAAACGTGCTGCGCTGTCTTCCCATGCAAGTGGGGATGATACCATGTTGTCGCGGCCGGCTGCTCAATTGTCCAAAAAGGTTTCCAGGTTGCTCCTGCTTCGATCATCTGATGCGGCCCGCCGTCCATTACTGCGGGTAATCGCATGCCATGCCAGTGCAAGGTTGAGCTTTCATTCAATTGATTGATCACATCGAAAGAAACTTGGTCGCCGCGCGAAACTCGGAGGGTCGGCCCTAAATAAGATCCGTTAATCCCCCAAGTCGGTGTCTGCTTTCCTTCCAAAAACTCGGTTGATCCTGGCTGCATGGTTAAGGCAAAGTGTTTCTTCCCCTCCGAATCTGTGATTGGCTCAAGTATTGGCGGAATTTGCAATGGATTCTTAAATTCGAGCTTACCGACGTTAGTGGTCGTATCCCCTTCACATCCGACTAAAGAAAATGCTGATAAAATGAGCAGCAGCATGAACAGTTGAAGGTATTTTTTCATTTTTCTATACTCGCTTTCCTCATCGTTGTTGAAATCAAATTAAATTTTGTGCAATTTTAATTGCTATTGCAATCAATCCTGAGCATAATCCCCAAATGGCATTGCGGTAATAATCTTTTCTCCTTCACATATAACACTCAATCTTGTCCGGCTTTGTTTGTAAAACGTCTGGCCAGCATGACTGCGGCTATACCCCCGGCTAAAGGCAATATCATAGAAAGAGCTCCGATGAGCGTTACCGGAAACGCGTCCATTTGCCGCAACACGATCCGCACGATGAATTGAAAAAGGGTAAACCCTCCTAATATGCCAACAACAAAAGCGAGAAACAGCATTCCTGTCTTCTTCATTCCTAAGTCTCCCCTATGTCTCCTTTTATTCTCAATAGATCTACATGTGACTCGTTCATGTAATGATCATATTAGACGAATATTGTGAACTTATGACAATGAGTTGCGGTATCTGTGAATTTTTAAAAAGATATTTTAGAAGCAGAAATCATGGACGAAAAGAAAATGTGGAGAAAGACGGTGAGAAGCTATGAGCCATACCCTGTTAATCGAGGATGGCGAGGAAAAAGTAATCGAGTTTATCGTTCCGCTCCTTCAGCACCGTTAATGACGTTGTTAGGCCTTTTCCACGATGGTTCCAAACCCATAGCTTCGTTCGTGATACGGGGTCTACCGCACCTAGCAGCTCAAATATGGTTCTTTGGTGATCGTGAGAGAACAGTTTTTCTTACGGGATCATTGCCCCTAAAGCCGTCACATTCTCACGGTTCCCCCATCGTAAAACGAACACAAAAAAGGCCAACCAGAAGATTCTGGCTAACCTGATAATACGAACCGCTAAGAAAATAACAACTTTCAATGGAACAATGTTTTTGTCCTCCGACACATTTATATTGCTTTCTTATTCGATTTGTCACCCACTCGAACTCATCTATAGAAGATTATCAAATGCAACTATATATACTAAATTTAATGTTTAAAGATGGATAAGAATATTGATAAGTTTCCCGAATGGGTCCCTAACAAAAAAACGCCGAACCCCCCATGGCTCCTCAGTTGGTCCATACTCAATTGGAATTCCTGCTTCTTTTATACGAGTTAACGCGTCATCAAGATCATCAACCTCAATTGACAGATCAGGCACAGGCGTCCCAGAGCCACCCTCTAATAGGAAACTAACCTGAATGCCCATTTTCTCATGCGAACCGTATGTTGCAATAAATCCCATATCCATTAGTTGATCAAGTCCAAGTACTTCCCCGTAAAAGTACGAAGCTTTGGAAATGTCCTGCGTCTCAATATTTGCAACAATTCGTTTGATCTTCATTTTTCATCCTCCTAAAGTTTTGATATCAAATGTTAACTCAACAATGGTCCCGTTCGTGGCAAACTAATCCTTCAGCTCTCAGAGTACCATAGATTTACTTTTACGCTTTCAATATGCTAAAACCTACCCGCGCGTATTGAGCGCTGCCGACAGCAAAGAGCGGGTTGCGGTCATTTTTTGTACTTCCATCGTTTAATCCCTCCTTAGACTGGCCTTTCGGAAACCGCACGAATGGTGTAGGGGTACGGATCCAATTGAAACTCCCCTTCTTTAGGATCGAGAATCGTCATTTGAATCGGGTGAACTTCTGGAATCTTCATTGAAGGGTACCATCCGATGGCCATATCCCCCAGGATGAACATTCCGTACTCGTCACCGAGCATCTGAAACGTCTTTCCGTCCCCGATATAACGCATGACGTCAAACCGAGAGTTTAGACGTTGGATTGTTTCCGGTACGCTGCCGTGAAGCGGTAAGCCGATCTCGCTGACATTCAGAATGGATTCATGATCAAAAGGCTCTGTTGAGGTATTGTCCATTCGATGCCGAGCGATGAACTCCACCAGATTCCCCGAAGGATCTTCGAAATAGAAGGCATGCGCATCCGTTCCTTCGAAATAAGCGATATCTTCGTTTGCCTGGATTCCTGCGTAAGGAATGGACGCAGCGGAAAGCACCTGACATCCTTTGTCCAGAAGCCAGCTTTTTGCTTCGCGAATTTGGTTCTCAGGGATATTCATTGCCAAATGGTAGGACGGCAGTATCCTTCCCTCCTCTTCGTGAACGAAAGTCAATCGCGTTCCCCCGACAATGATCGTGATAGAATGTTCCGTTATGTCTGCTAGAGCAAATCCAAGTCTTTCTGAGTAGAACACTTTCATTTCAGCTAACCGGGTAGTTCTGAGTTCCAATTCGATGATTCTCATCTTACTACCTCCTCCAGATACTTAAGTTTGTCAGGATTTGCAACTGCATAGATGGAATGAATCCTACTGTCCGAAGCCTCGAACGAGTAAACGTAAGCAATACGTCCGCCGATCATCATGATGATTCCCGGGCTTGCGTTCACCGTAGTGATGATATAGGAATAGTGGCTGTCAGGACGCCTGAACCAATCCATCCATTGCATATAAAACGGAATGACTTGCGCCGCTCCGACGACGGGCTGCCGCGCGGCCGGCACCTTGCCACCTCCATCTGTATAATGGATGGCGTCAGGAGACAACAACTGCAACAGGCGGTTCGCATCCCCGGCGATCACGCTTTGGATGAATTGCCGCACTTGCGTCTCCGTAACGGTGCTCTTTGCTATGTCCGGCGGTTCATGGCGGATACCTTTCTTGGCCCGATGGAAAATTTGCCTGCAATTGAAGCTGCTTTTCCCCACCATGCCTGCAATCTCGTCGTACGGGTATTGAAATATTTCCCGCAGGAGAAAGACGGCCCGCTCGACCGCGCTTAGCTGTTGCAAAAGCATTAAATAGGCCGTTGAGATCGTTTCTCTTTGTTGATAAATTTCAGAAGGGTCCAAGCTAGCGTCTTCAAGATGCACAAGCGGCTCTGGCAACCAAGTCCCCACGTAAACTTCCCGTTGTTTCGCGGACGATTGTAACAGGTTCAGGCAACGGTTCGTTACGATTTTGCACATGTATGCCTTTACGTTCCTGATATTTGCGTCGGAAGGCAATTGGTTCATCGCCAGGAAAGAATCCTGCACGATGTCTTCCGCATCCATGACGCTTCCGAGCATTCGATATGCCAAGGAGAACAATAATGTCCGATAAGTTTCATATAGTTGTTCCGTGTCCATACAGACCTCCTTCTCGATATCGTCCGTTTAGTTCGCGAGAATATGAAGTGAAGCTCGCTTGGCGCTTGCTGCCGCCCCGCCTGCCAAATATTCACCGTGTGACACCCAATCTCCAGCCACGTATAAACCCTTAATCTGAGGGACGGCAGGACCTGGATTCTCGACCCGCTTCATATGTGGAAAGTCATGAACGACCGTCATCTTGGGCAAATACTGCTCCGCCACCACTTCCCGTCTCCAACCGGGATGAACGAGATCCATGGCTTGTTCAAGTTGGCTGCGGTCTTCTTGCGCATGGCTTCCCTGCACTTGAAACTTGATCATTTGATACACTTGAACGTCATCGTTCTCACAGAGTTCTAGCCCTTTGATACGGGAGGAGTTGATCATAAGGACCGGTTGATCGATGCCGTAGACGAATTGATGCTGCGGTGTGGGAAGTCGACGGAGCCCGATATCCAAACAAGCGGCCGTGATCGGAATGGCCTGCTGCTCCCACGTCCGCAGGGAAGTCAGTTCGGCTGATGGAACCAACCGGCTTGATATCTTCGGCGCTGTCGTCAGGATCACATAAGGAGCCTCAATCGTTTCGCCATTCTCGCATCGAACCCGCTGCACCCGTCCGTCATCATGCTCAACGGAAATGACTTTCCTACCTGTAATGACTTCCACGCCGAGCCGACGTGCTTCCGAACACATCTCTTCGATCAGGGATCCCCATCCTTTCTTCAAATAATACACTCCCGTGATGGAACGCTGCATCTGCCTGAACAAGGGTCCTGCCACTTGTAAATCCGGAGCCTGCACGTATGTTCCTCCTCGGGCCAGCACGTACAGAAGATGACGTACCATCGGGCTTCTCACGTGCTCCTCCATCCAGTCTCGCAGACTCATGTGTGGAATCGTGGCCGTGTCAAGCTTGAGGATCTTCAAGAGGATGGCTCCGAACCTGTATTTGTCAGTCGACGATAACAAGGAAGTCTTAAGCAGCGAACGGATCGCAGCCGGAAATGGGTGCACCTGCTCTTTCCAGATGCCGTACGGGGTGAACTCGTCGACTTTCCGAAAAATATCCGGATTTACGTTCAATTCCTGAAAAATGTCGAACGCGTCCCCGGCATAGAGTGCATGCGAACCCAAATTGAAGCGTATTCCGTCCTTCATGTTTGTGATCGCCCTTCCCCCCATCTGATTCTGACTTTCCAAAACGACGACGCGTTTTCCTCCTTTTGCTAAATAAAGAGCTGCGGTCAGTCCGGCAATACCTCCACCAACAATCGCCACATCATACTTTGCAACCATTCGAAGAAACCTCCTTCATGCGCTGTCATTAAACAAGACAGGAAGGAGGCGGAAAATGTGACAAAATGAAAATGCAATGTAGAAAAAAGAGCAACCCGAATATCGCAGCCCACATTGAGCTACGCAAGAAATTATTTACTTCAAACAAAAAAAACGCATTTATGCGACTTTCAAAGTGTATCATGTTCATGTCGTCGGACACATATTGAGTTACGATAAGATCATTAAGAGAATGAAAGGGTATTTGACCCGTTTTCTCACAACGTGAATTGTTACAGACGCATGAGATCACCGACTTTCTGAAATAAAGAAGCATTGTGGCCTAACGTCATCGACAGTGGTGTGTCGGGGCCTCAGCAAACTAACTGGCCATATAGTCATCCGGTACTGCCTGAATTTATCGGGGGTCTGAGTATTGCAGATCCGCATAATGGGGCCGTGGTTGAAATTCCTTCGCTGATGATCAGCTTAAGTTTGCCGTCCTTCGAATCGGTAATCGGCTCAAGTTCTTGTCCTTGGCTCGGGACAAGAATTTGTACCGATAAAACAAAAAAAGCCGCTAATAGCGACCTTCAAAGGGACTATGTTCTTGTCCCCCGACAATATATTGAATTCCCCTTCCTTCTGGATCGATTTCCTTAGACTTAAGAGCGACTGCTCTTTTTATCATATAATGATTCAAGCCATTTTCTATACGTTTTCTTAAAACATAAGTCTTTAATTCATCCATGACCTGTTTCCTGATTTCTATTGGTATATGTTGGACATGTAATCTATTTCTGTTCGAAGATAATAAAGTGTTAGACTGAGGTTATTGATTTGACGCCGTTATAGAGTTGGAAAGTCGTCAGCATTTGAAAAATAAGTTCTAGACTAACACACAGTAACCCAAACAGCGGCAAGAATGAAAAAATAAAGTCATAGACCGCCGCTGTTTTATTGAACTATCGCCCCTTTAGGTCGCTGAGTCAACCGCAAAACTAAGCTGGAACGTAGGTCAACCTGATCACCTGCTCGCCAATTCGATCGCTCGCCACGAGGCGCAGCGGCAGCCGCGGACCGGCGAAGAACGGCTTGCCGTGACCCAGCACGACTGGTTGGAGATAGAGTCGATACTCATCAACGAGACCGAGCTCCGTTAGACTGTGCGCCAACTCTGGCCCGGCAACTTCAATTTCCCCTTCATGCTGAGCCTTCAGCCCACGTATGGCCGCTGAGAGGTCGCCCTCGATCAGAGAAGCGTTCGGACCGACGGACTTTAACGTCCTCGACACCACCCACTTCGGTTTGCTTTGCCACGCAGCTGCGTATTCCCGTTCCGGCGCATCCCATTCAAAATGGTCTCCATCCCCGTCCCAATACCGCATGGTCTCGTACATGCGGCGCCCGTACAGGCAACCCGTCAGACCGCGCACGTCTTCGATGAAATGACGGAATAGCACAGGGTCGGGCTGAAACGCCATATGGTCGACGAACCCGTCCAGAGACTGGTTCAACGCAAAAATAATCTTTGCCATGAGACTGACTCTCCTCTCTGGTTTTCTCGCACATTCATCATTAGGATTACACGTTCCATATGCAGCCTCCTCTAGATCTTCATTTTATCATCCAACAGCATGCCCGGTTTCTCATGGATTGCTAATGTGCACAACCCGACCGAATACAACTTTAGCTTTTTCGACTAGGAATGAGCGGCTACATCGTTGTTCTCGAAGCGGGAGACAATCTTCGCGACCTCAGCTACGTTGGTTTGAAACCCGAGCGTGGTGGACTGGTGGGAAGTTACCCTGAGTATGTCGAATCGCTGGACTTGGGCGACTGCCAAAAGGCGTACAAAGTCGTGTTGCTGTACGACACGTATCTACTATGTTCCCTTTACCTTATGCCGGGAATGCCGGAATCGTTGGGGCTGGTATTCGTAATTATGCCGCGAACCTGCACAATGAGTTGAAAGAAAAAGGTGTGTTTGTCGGACATCTTTCAATCGGAGCCATGATACAACCCGGAACAACAGGGGACCCAGATGTTATAGCGGATGCTTGGTATAATTTATATGAGAAAAAGGACCATTTTGAAGAAATATTCCCTCCAGGGCTTGATCCAACTAAAATTCTTGGTGAAAATTAATACGAAAGAGATAAGACAACAATTGAAATGATAGATGTCTTATCTCTTATATATGCCTAAAGCATTCTCTAATCGACAATCGGAACATGTTCTTGTCCATCGTCAGGACTGTTACAACCATATCCATTGTTCTATTGACATATGGAGAAGTTCATTAAATCACAATTATAAAAAAATACAAAGTCGCTAAATTAGCGACTTTGTATTTGGGCATAATCAAATTTTGATGTTAGTTCGTTCAATCTGAGATTCTAATACATCATATAGAGCAAGCTTATAGTTTATTTTATCCAGGTTAAAATATAATTCCCTTATGCTCTTCTCAATTTCTTTTTTATGATGAAGCATCATCATTTTTCGTTCCGCAATCGTCGAGTCCCCTTCTTTATACAAGTATACATACTTCTGAATTTGAGCAATCGGCATCCCTGTGGCTCGAAGCGCAGTAACGAAGTGAATCCAGCTTAAATCCTCATCGTCATATAGCCGCTTCCCAGTTTCATTTCTTTTCACATGGGGAAGCAGCCCCTCTTTTTCGTAATATCGAAGTGTGGACGCCGCTATTCCTGTCAATTCAGTAACTTCCCTTATAGTCAACATAAATAGAACTCATCGCCTCCTATTAAAGTAAACTTTAATTGATTTTATGGATAATAATAATTAATACATCCAAATTTAGGTTATATAATTTGAGGAAGATATAGTTAAACCAAAGATTTCACGTTTTAATTATACACTTTTTTTTCAGTGAAAAAGTCTTGACTTCAAGTGAACTTTATCTTTTATGATACCAATGTAAATTAAAATGATTTCTGAGAGGATGAAGTTACAATGGCAAATATCTCAATCGTTACTGGCGGCAGCCGCGGACTTGGTCGCAATACTGCCATCAGTATTGCACGTCATGGCGGTGATGTCATCCTGACCTATCGTAGCCAAGCAGAAGAAGCAAAGTCTGTCATTGCTGAAATTGAAGCCCTAGGGCGTAAAGCAGTCGCTCTACAACTTGATATGGGGAACATTTCCAGTTTTACTGCCTTTGTTGAGACAGTTCGTTCGACCCTGCAGTCAACCTGGAATAGCACCACTTTCGATCATCTGGTGAACAATGCCGGCTACGGAGAAATGACCGGCTTTACCGAAACTACAGAAGCTCAGTTCGACGGCCTGTTTAATGTGCATGTTAAGGGTGTGTTTTTCTTGACTCAGGCCCTTCTGCCGCTTCTTGCAGATGGTGGTCGTATTGTGAACTTCTCAACGGGTCTTACTCGCGTTTCTTTTCCTGGATTCTCTGCCTACTCTGCCGCAAAGGGGGCGGTCGAGATTCTAACCATCTATTTGGCCAAAGAACTTGGTCACCGAGGTATCACCGCTAATACCATTGCACCTGGAGCAATCGAAACCGATTTTCTAGGAGGTTCTGTACGCGACATACCTGCTTACAATGAAACGTTTGCCGCGATGACTACCCTTGGTCGAGTCGGGGTACCCGAGGACATTGGTCCCGCAGTCGCCAGCTTACTTGGTTCCGACAATCGCTGGGTTAACGGGCAGAGAATCGAGGTCTCGGGTGGTCAGAACATCTGATCGCAAGTAATGGCAGCAAAGACAATCCGTGAAACTGGGGCCGTTTTCGAACGAATTCGACCATATTGTGTGTCTAAGGATAGTGTCAGCTATGTTGGACTAATATTGAGTTACAATAAGTTACCATGTTATTGTCACGAGCTGCTTCCTATGATCCACTCTATTCTATCCCTAGTTAAAGAAGCAACGGCAGCCGATCTCTTGGTCGACTGCCGTTACTTCATTATGGGGTATCATTTCCTGATAATTCAAATAAACTTTATTTCATTAGGTTAAACCAATTGATCCATATCATGAGTAATAACGATGTTGCTTTACCCCTGCCTTGCCTACATATCCCCCTTTAACATATTGCCCCGCTTTTGCAGTGATTTCATTTTGAGGTTTACAAGCGCAATACCAATGATAATTAGAATAAGTCCCACTACCATCTTGGTAGTAATCGTTTCTCCCAAAAAGAGAACGCTGATCACGATCGCAATGAGCGGGACCAGAAAATTAAACGACCCGATTTTGCCGGCTTCGCCCGATCTGACAAGCAGAAAGAAGACGAGCCAGGTCAAGGCCGTACAGAAGATTGCAATAACCGATAACGTCGAGATAAACGTCTGATTCCAAGCGATATCCGTCCAGTTTTCAATGGTAGTACCCGCTATCAACAATACAATTCCACCAAAAATCATCTGAAGGGTAGTCAACCAGATCGCATCGACTTTATTAGATGTTTTCTTCATATAAATTGTGCCGAATGTCCAAGTAATCGTGCTGGCCAAGCCAAGCAAAACACCAACGGTCGAGATATTTCCAGAGCCATCGTTCATGCTGATAACAGCGACTCCTATAAAGCCTAGAATCAAGCCGACTATTTTGAAACCGTTCATGGATTCACCTAACCACAACCAAGCTCCGATTCCGAGAAGAACGGGCTGCATGAACACGATTGTCGAAAATAAACCGGCAGGCATCATATTCAGTCCAAACGTTTGAAAACCGAAAAAGAGAATGATATTCAGCAAACCGGAGATCAGGTAAATGTGCCAAGTATGCTTCAAATTAACATATCTATAACGCGGTAAAGCGATAAGAAGCAAAATGAGACCTCCGATCGTGATTCTCAAGCCGGCGAAAAGCAATGGGGGTGCAAATTCGAGTGCATACTTGGACAACGGCCAGTTCACCCCCCACATTGCGACTAAAAAGGTTAACAGGATAACAGTAAGTGTTCGCGAGAGTTGCATTTATCTTCATCGCTCCTTTGTGTAATGGTGATTACCATGGTACAATGGATCAAATTATAAATAAAATGCATGTTTATTATGAAGGAGATATCAAAATTGTTATGACACATTCGCAATTGATGTTGTTTGTGAAAATAGTCGAGACTGGTAGCTTTACCAAAGCCGGTGAGCACTTAAATATGACACAACCTGCCGTCAGCCGCGCCATCTCAACGCTTGAATCGGAATTAGGAGTCACTCTTATGATACGGGAACGAAAAAGCGGAGTTATTCTCACCGATATCGGCTTGCGCTTACTGGCCATATTCAGAGAGATTTTGCAAGGATACAATAAGGTAGAGCAGGAGGTAACCGCTGAAAAAGGGTTTGAAGTCGGCTCCGTTCGTGTCGGGGTGTTCCCGATTGTGTCCGCGCACTTCTTGCCGAAAATATTGCGGATCATTGGGGAGAACCATCCGGGGCTGACATTTGAACTTTATGAAGGAACCATCGAGGAGATTAAAAAATGGCTAAACTCCAGAATAATCGATGTCGGTTGGATTATACCGCCGAGCAACGAACTTGAAACGATTCCGTTCTTTCGAGATGAATTATGCCTGGTCCATCGGGATGATCATCCATTGCAAAGCCGCCAAACCATTCATATTACGGATCTGGACAATGAACCTATGATTGTGTGCAAAGGTGGGTTTGTAACACCCATTTTTGAGCTATTTAAGCAGTTTGGAACCACTTTGTACGCCAAATATAACGGCCACAACATAAACACGGCGTTGAGCATGATTCAAGAAGGGCTGGGAATCTCGATCGTATCGAAAACTTCTTTGTCGCTTTCGACACTGCCACCGAATGTCCGCATCCGGACAATTAATCCGCAACCTTTTAGAGACATTCACTTGGCAGTTCCTTCATTAAAGGAGGCTTCACACGGGGTGAAACTGTTCCTTCAAACTGCACGAGAGCTTTATTTATCCGGGGATCGGATCCACTAATTACCCCAATCAAAAAGCCGCATTCTATGCGACTCTGTAAGTAATGATGTTCATATCGTCTGATATGTTGAAAAAAATACTAACAATCAATGCAAAAACACCTCCAAAGTAGTCTTCATATCTTACGACATGATTGCATTCTCTTGAAGGTGTTTTTAATTTGTCTCACGTTATGGGGCCGGGCCAGTCTCCACTATTCAGTGAATTTGAGATCCTTTTTTATGTTTTAGATGTTATGTTCCCATGTGATGCGAACAATTTGGGTACAGCCCCTTTTCCCGTGTGATATGCCCTGTTTCACTGCTTATGGCAGCTCTTGTGGGTATTCGCTCATTTTTTAGTATCCGCTAGCCCGCTAAACATTATAATTTAGCCAGGTATTTTGCGGTACGTACTAACTGGCTGGTAAAGGAGTTCTCGTTATCATACCATGCAGCAATTTTCACCAATGTATCTGTTCCTAGCTCTGTTACCTTTGTCTGTGTAGCGTCAAACAAACTGCCGTAAGTCATGCCGATAATATCAGACGAAACAAGCTGTTCATCTGTATACCCATATTCATTCGATTGGGACTGTTCCATCTTCTTATTGACCTGCTCTGCTGTCACGGAGCCGCCTACCACTGCGGTTAATTCTGTCAGTGAGCCTGCCATGACCGGCACCCTTTGCGATGTTCCATCCAGCTTGCCATCCAAGGACGGGATCACTAGCCCGATTGCCTTTGCTGCTCCGGTTGAGGTTGGGATGATGTTGCCCGCCGCAGAACGCGCCCGCCGCAGGTCGACTTTGGCATGGGGTCCATCCAAGGTGTTCTGGTCGTTTGTGTAAGCGTGTATGGTGGTCATAAAGCCCTTTTTGAGTGGTGCAAGCTCGTTCAAGAAATACGCCATTGGCGCAAGACAGTTCGTCGTACAGGAAGCAGCCGAAACAATGATATCGCTCTTAGCCAACGTATGTTCATTGATACCGAAAACAATAGTGGGAACATCCTTCCCGGCAGTGGTGGAGATCAGCACCTTTTTGGCGCCTGCTTCAATATGTGCTGCTGACGCTTTTTTTGATGCGAAGAAACCAGTGCATTCCAGAACAACATCAATTTGCAGTTCTTTCCACGGGAGCTTTCCGGGGTCTTTTTCGGCATAGATCGGAATATCCACACCGTTCACGTTCAAGCTGTTTTCGCTATAAGAAATCTTGGCATCATAACGCCCTTGCGTGGTGTCATGCTTCAGCAAGTGCGCAAGCATCTGCGGACTTGTAAGATCATTGATGGCTGCAACTCTATATCCTTCAGTATCAAAAAGCTGCCGAAATGCAAGTCTGCCAATTCTGCCAAAACCGTTAATTGCGATGTTAATTGCCATCAACATAACCACCTTTCTGTCAATATCCAAATTATATCCCTTGAATTTTTGTGATACACTGTCATAAGTGAAGCATTTAACTATACTATCTGTCAGGTGAGAACCATGCCACAAATTGACCGCCATAAAAACAGAACGGTAAATATCGAATTTGTAGCTGCCGAGGATTTTGCACATTTCCCCTACCCGGAGCGATTTACTCTTGCTTTTGTTACGAATGGAAGTATAAAAGGGATATTGAACGAACGCCCGTTCACCATTTCAGCACCCGCTATTCTTTGTTTGTCTGCAGAGGATACGATACAAGTTTTAGATAAGCACAACGTCTCTGCATCATCATTTTGTTTTCATCCGGATTTTCTTAACTCAACCCCCCATTCTGAAACACAAAATTACTTTCCGACCGATTTGAAAATACAAACAGGTCTTTCGCTGTTTCGTAATTCTCCCGAACGAACGGGGATACCTCGCATAACCGAGAAGGCATACCCACAATTATTTGAGTGGTTTTTTGTGCTTGGCACAGAAGTGTATGCGCAAAGCGATGCACTCTGGGCATGTAGAATAAAAAAATATTTTATACAAATATTGGGGGTGCTTGAAGATTTAAACCGTCATAGCGAACAATCACCTGTGGATTTAGTTCTGGAATATATACACACCAATTATTCGGACAAAATCATCCTGGAAGATTTAACAAAATGCGCGTACTTGAACCGCGTTTCTCTCAATAAGATGTTTCAGGAAAGATGCGGGTGCACAGCGATGGGTTACTTACTGTCGCACCGCTTGAAGGTTGCGGGGAATCTTCTGACTCATACAGACATGAGCTTAAATGAAATTGCACGTGCTACCGGATTTGAGTATGACACTTACTTCATCAAACAATTTACGGCTAAAAAGGGCATGTCACCAACAGCATATCGGGAAATCTCCCGCAAGTTCTCTGCTGCCCAATAATGAAGGAAACTTTGACTGGCTGTGCATTCGTCATACCCAAGGAGTAGGCGGCTTCCCGCTGACCAGGAACGTATTCCAGCCAGTGTTTGTCACTTCATAAGGGATACCCGATAGTTTAACAAAAAAATTACTGAACATGTATTTCCGATTTGATATCATTTCGACTTAAAAATATCATTAAATCATTACTCAGCTGCACAATCTCATTGTTAGCATTATTCGCATAATCCGGCAACATCATATCCCTAACCATTTCAGTTCGTAGCCATGTCATGAAGAAAAGATCCAATAATAAGTTTGGAAATTTAAGCACCAGCTTAAGCATTGGTGGATCAATTGAAACGCCAGCTTTTTGTATTGCCCTTAGATACGCTTTTAAAGTGACTGTTATTTTGCGTGCCGTCTTTCTGGTTCTGGCTGTTTTTTTGTCAATTATCTTATTCTCAGAATGCAAAACGCTCAACATGGCAATGTCTGATACGGAATGTGTAATTAGATACGCTTGCATATCCTTTTTAATAACGTAGGGAAGCCTTGCTGCTTTAAATATTTTTGCAAGGTTTTCTATGCGTTCTGTCAATACACCATTAATTTCTCCAAATGCAGTTGCCACTATAATCTTTGGTAGAAATCGAGCATGCAATACTCCATCTTTAATCTGTCCGCCGAAGCCGGGAAAGGCTGGTAAAAGCCTATCCCCTACGATATCCAGCCACGAAGAAAATCCAATTGAATTATTAGTCATCGTAACTATATTTTTGCTTTGATTATCTTTTAGCGCTAACAACGCTGATTCAGACCGATCATAACGAACGGTAACGAAAATATAATCGTATACATCGTCATTTTCGAGCGTATCAATGACATTCACCTGGATCGATTTAACCGTACCTTTTTCTTTATATTGCAGGCCATTTTTTCTTAATGATTTAAATCTATTAGAACGTGCAAACAGGGTAACGTCAACCCCCGCCTCAATGAGCTTAATTGCGTACATGCTCCCGATAACACCTGCCCCAAAAATTAAAATTCTATCTTGTTTTGCTGACATTAAAACCACCCCTACTTAGTAAAATTTCCCTTTGATTACCAGACAACATGTTGTATGATGTGAGTTTAAAACTTTATTATTCCTTGATCAACCATCAGTTTTTTATGATTTGTCGGATAATATTCTTATTCGCTAGTAGGAGGGAAACATGAAAAAGCAACCCCAAATAACGGAGAAAACAAGACAAAAGTTTGTAGAAGTTTTTTGTGAGTTATATAGCCAAAAGCCGATTGAGAAAATTTCGGTTCAGGAAATTGCGAATAAGTCAGGATATAACCGCAGCACCTTTTATCAATACTTTACTGACATTTACGAATTGTTAGACTCTGTTGAAAATGACTTGTTAAATGAAATGAAGATAGAGTTGGCGAATAAAGAACTATCGATGCATACGTTTCAAGATACGCTCTATTGTCTGGACAAAAGAGAACATCTCCTGGTTCTTAATGCCCTTTTGGGTGATTATGGAAGTGCCCGTTTTTTAAAACGCTTAAAAAAAGAAATCACTTTGGAACAATTAGAATTAAACGTTCTGCAAAACCATTCCTTAACGCCATACTTCATTGAGTTTTACCTGACAACTTCCCTTTCTTTATTTCGCCTTTGGCTCCAGCGTCAAAAGGATTTATCGTCAGAAGAGTTTTTCAAGTTAGTGGAAAACCTATATTCAAGAGGGATTACGCCCTATTTTAAAGACAGGCTGACCTAACCTACTCTTAAGGGTCCGTATTCTGAAATTGCATGGAAACATAGTTAGATACTTATCTAATCGGTAATCGGCTCAAGTCCTTGTCCTTGACTCGGGACAAGAACTTGTACCGATAAAACAAAAAAGCCGCTAAAATAGCGACTTTCTATGGGACCATGTTCTTGTCCCTCGACATAAATACCCACATTTTTGATACATCTCGGTAACCCATTTTTAGATATAAAGGATGTCCCGTTTGACTAGAAATAAGTACACTCTGGACGGCGCCTTCCTGCTTGGCGTCGATAAGCATTTTTTGGCAAAGAGTTTTTGCCATTCCTTTACCCCTGTGTACTTTTGACGTAAAAACATTATTCAAAAATACGGTTTGATCTACTCGTGCATAACTTCCATGAGATACAGGATACCCGTTTTCCTCAGCAATGTAAAAATGCAGATTGGGATCATTTAATTTCTCAGGCTCGATAACAGTCTTATTAAAAAAATGATTAATGCTTTGAGCTTCTTCCTCAGTTTTGACACGCTTGATGATCTTGGTATCTGTTTCAAAAGACCCGCTTTCTAGATTTAAAATCATAAGAAATTCTTTGCTTTTAATGGTATACCCTTTCGTTTCATATTCATCCAGTTCTTCATCTGAAAACACAGTAATCCAATAGTCCTTTTTAATGTCAAGTTTATTTATGGTATAGAAAACGTGGGCTGGATTTGAATTATAAACGATAAACTCGTCTGTTCTTCCATCCACATTTGCACCAAAAGCAAGATGTTTTATAGAATCGTAATCATATATTTGGGATGCAGGTTGACGACTACAATAAAATTCACCTCGAACAAAATAATCAATGGCTTTTATTAACTCCGATTCTTCCCTCATTGAATAGTCCTCCAATTTACTTTGTATACAAATTTCTTATAGGCATCATTATAGAGGTGGCATCCAATGATTGAAATATAAAATACAATTAATAACCGTATGATGCATAAAACCGACTCATGAGCAGTCCTGCCCGTTAGCTTAACAAAGATAGCCGATCACAATGACCGGCTGCCTTCTTGTCTTTCCAGAGATCAATCTAGAACACTCTTTTCACTAATACCTGCATTTTCTCGAATCATAGATGGTTAAAATGTTCGCATACATAGCCAATATGCATAGGAGTTACTTTATTTTAATGACCACCTTTCCTTTGGCACTTCCGCCTTGCAGGTACGAGAATGCTTGCGCAGTCTCTTCCAAATGATACACCTTATCAATAACGGGTTTAATGTGGCCTCCTTCAATGAAATCTTTTAAAACCTTCAATTGTGTTCCACTCGATTTCATAAAAAGGAAATGATATCTTGCATGGTACTTCTTCTCTAGCGCTGTGATCTCACGGCTCACGATAGACAAAATGGCCGTTTTCATCCAACCCAATTTTGTTTCTTTTCCAAATCTTGCGTTTGGCAATCCAGAGATGGATACGATTTGTCCACCTGGCTTCAGGACACGGAACGATTTTTCTAAAGCCGCTCCTCCTAGCGTATCAAAAACAGCGTCATATCCAGAAAGCATTTGTTCAAAGTTTTCTTTTTTATAATTAATGATCAGATCGGCGCCCATTGATTTGACCAACTCATACCCTTTATCGCTTGCTGTTGTTGCAACAAAAGCTCCCATCAATTTGGCCAGTTGAATGGCGAACGTCCCCACGCCTCCTGAACCTGCGTGAATCAGAATTTGTTGGCCCTTCTGGAGATGTAAAATATCGGTAAATGCTTGGTAAGTCGTAAGTCCGACCAGTGGAATAGATGCAGCCTCTTCAAAGTTTAAATTCTGCGGCTTTAACCATATATCATCCTCATGTACAGCAATGTATTCCGCCAATGTGCCGATACGGCTCTTGCGTGGTCTGCCATAAACTTCATCACCAGGCTTAAATGCACTCACCCGTTCGCCAACCTTAACTATAACGCCGGAGAAATCATTGCCTAAAATTAGAGGGAACTTGTAACTCAACAGGAGTTTTACTTTCCCTTCCTTAATTTTATAGTCGATAGGATTTAAGCTTGCTGCATGAATTTCCACTAACGCATCATGTTCTCCGACATAAGGCACTGGTTGTTCTGTCATAACTAAGGGAACATTTTTCCCGTATTTCTCAATGGTTATAGCCTTCATGTAATATCACTCCTATTATGATTATTGGTTTAAACAAATGGACCAATATGACAAAAATGATCTGCTCTACAGTATTCCACGTAAGTCTTTGGGGAATCACTGAGGCCAAGTGCACTCTGCTTCAATGGCAGTAATCAAGGTTTTGAGTTGTTCGAGCGGTTTGCGGACAGTCAATACATAATAATTTTCTACGCCCTTTTTCTCGGATTGAATAAAACCAGACTGTTTCAGCACCTTCAGATGATGGGAGACCGCCGGTCTAGATAAATTGATGTGACCTGATATCGCATTTACATTTAGTCCCGATTTGTTCTGTGCCAGCACCATAATTATAGCTTGACGGTTCTCATCGGTCAGCACATCCAACAGCGGGATGGACTCTTTGAATTGTTGAAGAACTTGCTCGGTTCGCTGGTTCATTCGATCGGCCCTTTCCGTTCATTCGTTTAATCACTTAAACATAATTATAGCTATATGCTTGATACAATCAAGAGTAAGATTGACTGTCCTCTATAAGCAGCCAGTCCCACTGTCCACAATATCCTTATTAATTTCTGGATATAGTTTAATAGAAATGTAACTCTTAAATAGGGATCCTCTTGACTCCAATTTGGTGAGACAAAGTCAATAATGAACCCCTAAATTGGGCTGTCTCTTCTCCGAATTGGATTTCTGGAGAGAGAATCTTTGAACGTCTAAGGATATTATTCCGATTCTTACTTACACAAAACTGATACGCTATATAAAATCCTTCCTGTTTGATATTCGCCTTACTTACTTCCACCCTATGGGACCATGTTTTAACGCCATTGAGCAGCTGATCAAAGCTCTATCGAAAATATCCGCCTCCACGCCAGCAAATATGAAGAGGCTGCCGCATGCTTTGGAAGCAATGCGGCAGCCTTGCATTTTTTTCTTTAGTGCAGTCATGTCTAATGTCTGTCAGGTGGCTTTCACGGATTGGATTCGTTCGAAGTTCTCGCGGTATTGTTCTACCATCCAGTTGCATACCTGCCACAAATCCGTAACCGGCTGATTGGTAAAAGGCAGCGTATGAAGATATCCCGGGGGACCGTATTCCGGAGTAAAGGTCAACTCTGTAGCATCAGCAAGCTGTCTCGCTTCGGCGATTCGCTGCCACCAGTCAAAATGCCGCGCGACTTCATGCGCGTACTCGGGTGCCCGCGGGTCCGGGACCTGCGGTCCTTGCGCATATCCGACACGCCCATGGATATGTACGCTGCGGGCGATCGCCAGATCCAATTCGCTCTCCAAATGTTCCAACGTGGATTCGGTAACGCAGCACCAGTGGCTAAAGTCGGCCGTCAGCCCGAGCCCTGGGACAGCATTCAGCACTTTCCCCGTATCCCAAGGATTAAATAATGCTCTTCCCCGGTGGGTTTCATGGCCTACCTGGACTCCCATCTGCTGCTCAAGCTGTACGGCTCGCCGGAAATAATCGATCTGCTCTTCAAGAGTAAGATAGTCCTTCAGGGAATGGGCAGTGACATGGATTGGTTCAAATGACTTCGCCCGTTCCAATTGTGCTTCGAAAGAAGCAAAGTGGTCTGGCCCTTCGGTAAAAATCATCCCCACGTAATCAAGCCCATGGCTTGCGAGGAGTTCCTTAAACCGCTGTTCGTCTTCAGGTGCCGGCAGGGGCGCCTCAACGCCATCGTAGCCGACGGAAGCGATGCGCGCTATCTGCTCTTCCAATGTGCCCGTACCCTCCATGCCCCACAATGCCTTGATCAATTTTAGTTTCATCCTTTTCCACCTCTCCCGGTTGATTGGACCCCGCTTCTCCCATTATTTCCGATACTTCGCCGGTTGTCCATGGATCCAAAGGAATGATTCGTGGATGGATTTGATATCTTTATATTTGCGGGCCGAATCCTTGAAGTCTTTTTATTATACAGTGCGCCTATTTACCACTGCTGTGGCAATGGATATCGAAAAAGGCTGCCGGCTTTTGGGTCGGCTGCCTTCAAATGTCTTCATTGAGCTATCATGTCCCGTTAGCATAATCTACTTCTGGAGACAAGGTCATCTAATTGTCTGGTAAACGAGGCCTATGGCTCCAGAAGCAAATGTCTTGTTTTCGATAAGTTTAAGATTGCTCTTCTCCTTGATACCTTGGAATAACGGCAACCCGCTGCCGATCAGGACGGGAGAAACCGTAATTTTATACTCATCTATTAAACCAAGCTGCATAAGGTAGTGTGCGAACCTAGGACTACCGAGGATGACCATATCCTTGCCTGGTTGCTGTTTGAGGTTCTTGATCTCTTCCTCGACATCTTCTTTCACCAGTCTGGAATTGTTCCATTCGACTTTCTCCAGCGTCGTGGAAAAAATGATTTTGGCTGTCTTTTCGATCCACTCGGCATGATTCCGTTCATGCTCCGAAGCTGATGGGTTCGAAGGCACAGATGGCCAGTAGCTGTGCATCATCTGATAAGTCCCACGTCCCCAAATAACAGTGTCGGCAGTACTCAGAATTTCTTTTGCGTGTTTCTCCAAATCAGCATCGTAGGAAACCCAGCCAATGTCCATTTCACCGTTCGGACCTTCTACAAAACCGTCAAGCGATGCGTGCAAAAATAGAACAAGCTTTCTCATTTTCAGTTCTCCTTTGTTCATAGGGATCTCTACATTAACTACATTATAGGACATTTCAGCTTGGTTGTTTCTTATGGATTGCTAATCACAAATGGAGTATTTTACTAATCCAGAAAAAAAATTCTTTCTTTATATTCTACTAAACTGCCCGTTAGCTTAATTAACCTGATTTTGTAGTACTTATAAGCGCTAAGCTCGAAAATTGGAATGGTCATTCGTCTACTCGGATGTGTATCGGTTACGAATAAGGCTCTACAGTTGTCTTCACGGCTGGCCAGATACTTCTTAAGTACACTTTGCACTCTGTCGTGAAATAAACCTCTCTCTGCTTTAACCCTAGCCATTAACAATTGCGGAGAAGTTTTCCCAGTTAAGATTCTCGATATTTATCTTTTCTACTTCTCCAACCCGGCAGCCCGTACTGTAGAGAAACTTAGTAGCGCCCTTTCCCTCAGTGATTGAAATCGATCTTTAAGTGAAATACATCTTCATCGATTATAAACTGAGGGAACGAATAAACCGAATCCGACTGGCTTCAACCGATTAGATTGCTTCGCTAAGTGCTCCTTCTGCAGAGTCAAAGTTATCTCGGTTATATCCAGGTCACCGAGTTCCTTCATCAGCATTTATGCTGGAGGGCGTGTGCTTTCCATGTTTTCGGACTAAATCCTTGGATACGTTTATCATTCTCATACAATCGCCATAACTCACTTAAAATCATAACAAAACCTCCTATTAGAACTATTAAATCTAGTTTGCTTCTAATAGAAGGTTTTAATCTTTCTGATTTGAACTAGTGTTTCCCATTAGCTCCACAGCGGAGTATATCAGGGCGAAAAATGTTTCCAATTCCCTTCGGAGACAACTTCGACCGCTCCGTCGATCACTTTGATGGCGGTCTGATCATCAATCGCATACGTCTGCCCTTGCATCCCAGCGGCCCATCTCTCTGCATCAGCCATGGTGTTTCTCGGCAGCATCTCGTGGTCAAGATGCGGAAATATTGCAAAATCAACCAGATTCAGCGTTTCATCGCTACCGGTGGGTGGAGTCCAGCCAACGAAGAATTCCCCGATGTTAGGTGCCATCACCATACTCCCGGCGCTCAGTCCCACATAAACCGCCTGCAGAGACGGCAAGAGGTCTGCCAGTCCGGACTGCCGCATCCAGTGGCACAGGTAGAGGGCGTCGCCGCCCGCAACCAACAGGACGTCCGTCTCCTGGACTAGCGGCACCCAGCGGTTTTTGTCGATGCTTGGCAGCGCTGTGAGCTCCAGCACGCCGACGGACTTCCAGCCCAGGTCGACCATGGGATTCTCGGAATTCCCGCTTATGAACTGCCAGGCTTTGACGCCGGGGCCTACCCAGGGGTGTCCGTACATCGCGGTGGGGATGCAGAGGGCGTTGGAGTCTGCGATCGGCTTACCCAGCATATCAACTAGCGAGTCGTGAATGCTTTTGTTATTAATGCCTGCAGATGTGAGCAATAATTTCATAACTTCACTCCTTTGTGTGCGTCTGTCGTTTATTCTTTTAGACTTTAGAGGGGCCTACATAAACTACAATATAGTACATTTCCGTTCGGATTGTTTCTTACAGATTGCTAATCTAATCGGTAATCGGAACATTTTCTTGTCCTTGTCCATTTCGGCAATCGGTCCAAAGTTCTCGTCATAGTCTCCGACTTCTCTTCGATTCGTCCCAAGGATAAATATGACTATAGAGGCTCCTTTGATTTCTCTATCGGTCTTTTGTTTTTAAGTGAAAAGTTTCTTCTTTGTCATCCCATTTAATTTCTACTTTAATAGGCATAGTTTCGTTCGTTACTGCACAGCCTGAACAACTAGAAGGCATTTCTATTATTGCTCCTCTGTGGTTCCCCTCTTTAAGGACGCGTTCTCCATCATTAATGGTAATTTCTAAATTATTAAGTTCTTTGCCAGTTGCATTTTTATAACCAAAAATGAAATTTCCACTTTCCTTATCTCCATTAATGTTTGCTGTGTATTCGCCACTCCAACTATCACTCTCCCCAGTAAGCGAAATTGTTTTATTATTGCATCCGACCAAAGTTAAAATCATAATCAATATCAACACATATTTTTTTTTCATTATGTCCTCCTCTGTAATATTGTTCTAAACTGCCCGTTAGCTTAATAAGGTACGATCGCACCTGACCTTAGATAATCATCTATTCGGTAAAATATATAAGTTCTTGTCATTGAGCTAGGACAATACTTAAAACAAAAAAGACCGCAACTTATGCGGCTTTCAATGTCTATATGTTCTTGTCGTTCGACATTAACAAAGGCAGCCAATCTCGTAAACGGCTCCTTCTCTTGTCTTTTATTGAACTAACGTTTCCCGGTAGCTTAGTGAGAGAACCTTATTTATTTCCCAATCCTTTAGTAAGGGCCCACGTAATCTCAGGTTTATCTCCTACTATGGTTATCATTCGCTCCTCCAAGACCTTAAATGTTTTCTTTTATCCAAGAACGCAACTTATCAGCATAGAAAGAGCGTTCATCTGGATCGGTCTGAGAACCCTTTGTCAGATAAAGTTGATCATTCACATATCTAGGGTAAACATGGAGATGATAATGCCACACGTCTTGATTGCCAGCAGGCTCATTATGTTGCCGCGTAGAAATCCCATCACATCCATATGTACTTTTCATTGCAAACGCGGTAAGCTGAGCCGCGCGGTGAATTTCAACAGCGTAATCCGCAGGGAGTTCAAAGATGTTCTCGAAATGTTGATTAGGAACAACAAGAACATGTCCTTTATTGTTTGGCCACCATTTGCTCGCTATAAATGCCGTTACCTTTTCATTCTGATAGATGATTTCCTTTTGTTTTGTTCCCTGATTAGGTCCCTCGATACCCCAAACACGACAAAATGGACATTCGTATCCTTCGGGCTTATGTGTAAATGATGCTGTCATCTTTTACATTCAACTCCTTTCATCTTTCTCCAACCAGCTATTAGACGCAGGCAACATCTGTTCGTTAAGGGTATTCTGCCCGTTTGTTCAGCAACGAGAAACATTGTGTCCCTGTATTCGAATAGACACCAACTAAACTGCCAACAGAAACATCAATTCCGCTTTCCTCTTTGATTTCACGAATCAAACCATCTATCAGATTTTCTCCAACTTCCACTTGTCCACCAGGGTAAACCCAACCACCGTCACGAGTTTTTACTAAAAGTATATTTCCTTGCCCATCTTCTACAAATCCGCCTGTGGCTACGATATGCGTTGGAAATGGCATATGACGACCTCCTTATGCAGTAACGTTTGTATATTTATTCCACATCCTCCTCGCACTTCCTGCACGTTAGGTTAACAGGCTGCCGATGTAGACCTACAGGACCTATCCGAGCAGTTCTTTGGCTCCGTTCATCACTAAGGGCATAGTCTGTTTAACGAATGATTCCGCACTTATTAGACGCCCCTCATTGTTCCAAACGTAAGCCGCTCCATACATCCCCCAACTTAACATGATAGAAGCTGTATTTATTAAGAATTGCGCGTTTGGACTCGATAGCATCTTGTCTTTGTCTATAAAGGAAAGAAGTATCGTTTGAATTTTTTCCTTTATTTGAATTTCGAATACAGCTCCAAGCGATGTATACCTTCTTTTGCACATAGTGCTTAGACTATTGTGAAAATCACATACACCCAGAAAAATACTCTGAATGGTTTCTTCATTTAATACTTCGTGACCGCTTATTCTACGATTTATGATTGTCATAAAGGATTCCATTAGTCTGGCCTCTAGAATTTCGAATTTATCTACAAAGTGCGCATAAAAAGTCGCTCTGTTAACAGTAGCCCGCTCTGCAATATCCCTAACGGTTATCGATTCAAAGTCTTTTTCTTGAATTAATGAAGCAAACGCGTCTTGAAGGAGTCGCCGTGTACGTATCACACGAGGATCAGCATCATTCTTTTTAATTGTCATAGTTAAAATCCCCCCTAATAAAACGACATTATAGAGATGGTGTTGTCTATACAACGGTTTATGGTTATTGATGATTGCGTATCATTCGGTTGTTATCATAACATATAAATACAACAAGTGTTGTTCAAACAACTAATGTTGTATTGAAACAAAATGCAGAATACCACTTTTCCAAAAGGAGGAGAGAACCATGTCGGTTTCACAACCGTCACTAACGATGGAGCATCAACTTTTTTTGATGTTATCCAAGAACGTCGGTCGGTTCGTAGCTATGATCCCGAGACCAAGATTTCGCGGGAGGAATTGACCGAAATATTGCGGCAAGTCACACTGGCCCCTTCAGCCGCTAACCTGCAGCCGTGGCGGTTTCTCGTTATCGACTCGCCGGAGCTGAAGCAGAGGCTGCTTCCGATCGCATTCAATCTGAATAATGCTATGAATTAGCAGAAGCAGCAGAGGAGCCAGTCAACAAGCTGGGGGCTTCTTTGATTTGATGATTACAATTAACCAATATATGAGTATATGCTGATATACGCATAAATTTCGATTTATATTTCGATATCTTTGAAAACATAGTTATTTAAACACATCAGGAGAGTGAATTATGAAGAGCACATGGAAAGTTTACGTTCTAGCCTTGGTCAGCTTTTTAGTTGGAACATCCAATTACATCATTTCCGGGATATTGGACCGGATCGCAGAGACGATGGGAACAAGCGTTGCGGCAGCAGGCCAGCTCATTACAGTCTATTCCCTGGCCTATGCGGTCGGCACGCCTATTTTAATGGCGCTGACGGCCAAAATGGACCGGCGTAAGCTCCTACTTTATTCGCTGGGCCTCTTTATTGTCGCAAATCTGCTGACATTTATATTGTCCGGCTTAGGTCTCTTCATTGCCGCCAGAATCATTACGGCGTTAGGCGCCGGGGTGGTCACCGTTAACGCGCTCAGTATCGCCGCCAAAATCGCTCCGCCAGGCAAGCAAGCCAGCGCCATCGCCAATGTCACCATGGGCATTACCGCATCGCTCATCATCGGCGTCCCACTCGGCAGAATGGTAGCCTCGGCTTTTGGCTGGAAAGCGGTATTTCTGACCATCGCAATTGTCGGGGTCATTGCCATGCTTGTCATTGCTGCGGTTTTTCCACGTATGCAGGGCGACAAACCTGTCCCTTTGATCAATCAATTTGCTTTGTTAAAAAAACCACAGGTTTTGGTTGCTTTAGCGATTACTTTTTTCTGGTTGGGCGGATATTCCCTTGCCTATACTTACATCTCCCCTTTTCTGCTAGAGGTGACTCATTTAAATGAATCATTGATTAGCGCAGCTCTGTTCGTGTTCGGCATTGCCAGTTTGATGGGCTCCAAAGTCGGCGGATACAGCGCGGATAAACGAGGCATTATATTCACGCTCGTTTCAGGTATGGTGCTTCACGTCATTTCGTTGATTTTGCTATCCTTGGTCGGACAGTCGGTCATTGCCGTTTTCGCCATTCTGATCCTCTGGTCTTTTGCCGCCTGGTCATCCGCTCCGGCGCAGCAATTTAACCTGGTCAAGCTTGTTCCTGAATCCTCGGGTATCATGCTGAGCTTGAACAGTTCCATGATGCAGCTTGCCATGGCTGTCGGCGCAGGAATCGGAGGGCTGATCGTTAACCGTGTTTCTTTGGCATCCATTACCTGGTTCGGGGTACTCGGCGTACTCATCGCCATCATTGCCGTGTTTGTATTGTCCAGCATGGCATCACGGCATTCGGCGGTGCAGTCACCGAATTAATGGGTATGCTAAACATGGAATATTTGATAAAGGACTCTGCTCACTAAGTTGATTTTTCGGATCATATCCCTCCTTAACAAAAAAGCAGAACGCAAATGAACTGCACCCCAATTGTTGGACGCAACAATGCGGTGTGGTTTTTTGTAGTTTAGGTAAATGGGCTGAGGAAAAAATATATATAATCCTGTTCGGAATACCCCAAAAAACCCGAATACGTCGCTCCTCGAAAACTGCAGATATATGCATGCATCGTCATTACGGGTGATTATTCAATAGATGGTCCCATAGAAGAAATACTTGACCCGTCCCTCCGCTGCACCTTCTGTCTAGTCGTTTCAAGATTAGAGCCAAGAAAGTAGTTAAATGCTTATCTAATCAGTAATCGGACTATGTTCTTGTCCCCCCGATAGCTGTTACTCGTCGGATCTGTTTTGGTGTAGAACTGGTATAAAAAAATAATTGTTCTCACTCACAGCCGTAGTGATTTTAATTAATAATTATATATATACGTTCTATTACTAATAGCAAAAATAAAAACCCGTTGATGATGAAGTCAAACGGGTTTTAAAAATTCGAAGGGTTGGATCAAGACGAATATCAGGCTGAACTCCTATTCTTTGCGTTGGTGTTTTTTCTGGATAAAATATACCGATTCCACTTGTTTCTTCTTTTATCGGCTTTAAACCAACCCTTTTCTTAATCTATATAAATTATAGTTTTTACTAAGGTTGGCCGTGGTCGCGTAATTTTTAAATTACAATGTTCCCTTAATCAGCCTTCCTCCTCTTTGTTCCACTAATCTGCCCGTTAGCTTATCACCAGGCAGGACAAATGGTTACCAAACAACTTAATTTGTGAGCTCGCAAAAAGGAGCTGCTTTACGGCAGCTCCTCCAGTGTTTCTGTTGTCAACTTCCTTATTGAACTATCGTACCCGTTTGTTCAGCAACGTGCTCAGGTATGCCAGATAACACCACAAACGGAAAACGGCCATCTCCGCCCCATCGGACGGAAATGGCTGTTATGACGGTACCGGGGCGCCTTTGAAGTCAGCTCACCTTCGCGAGTTTCGTGCTGCGAACCGATGCCGTAGCGTATACGACGAGCGCTGTCCAGATGAGCGCGAAGCCGACGAGCAGAACCGGCGAGACCGATTCCTTGAACACGAATACGCTCAGTAGCAGCATGATCGTCGGGCCGATGTATTGTACGAAGCCGAGCGTAGACAGCGTCATCCGGGCAGCCGCCCGAGCAAAGAAGAGCAGCGGCAGCGCCGTTACTACGCCGGAAAGAAGCAGTTCGACGAACATGGACGGAGGCAGCGTCCATGCCGTCGTCTTTCCCGCGGCGGCCAAATAGATCCAGTAGCCGAGCGCGAGGGGCAGGACTACAGCCGTCTCCGACAGCAAGCCTACAGAAGCGTCTTGTACGATCTTCTTCTTCGCGAGGCCGTACAAGCCAAACGACACGGCTAGCGAGATCGCGATCCACGGGAACCGCCCGTAGTCGATGGCGATGATAAGCACCGCAGCGCCAGCGATGGCAATCGCGAGCCATTGGCCGCGGTTTGGCTTCTCACGAAGGAAGACGACCGCTAGCAGCACGTTCAGCAACGGGTTCAAATAATAGCCGAGACTTGTCTCGACGACATGGCCATTGTTGACCGCCCAGATGAAGATGAGCCAATTAGCTGCGATCAGCAGTCCGCTGGCGGCGAGCGACAGCAGGAGCGAGCGACTAGCCGCAATCCGCTTCATGTCACCCCAGCGGCGCTGGACGGCGACGAGAATCCCCATGAAGACAAACGACCAGACAACCCGATGTGATAGAATTTCGCCTGCCGGTACTTCGTCAAACAACTTCCAATAAAGCGGGAGGACCCCCCACATGATATACGCGATAATAGCGTTGACCAACCCATTGTTCATAATTAATTCTCCTCTTCTCACTCCGATGTCTGAACGAATTATACGCCTCGATCCTCTCGTAAGTAAAGAAAATAATTGGTACGCTGGCAGGCAGTTGGGCACATAACGAAAAGCTCAACCAGTAAAAACTGACTGAGCTTATAAATATAATGACTGCTCCGTATGATACCCAAAACGTGAACGCTTATTTCGATCGATTCAAAGCCTTCTTTCACTTCTTCCGCGATGTGACTACGAAGTAGATGGACTTGTAAGCAACAATCTTTTGGAACTCAGCCATTAACTTCAAAACTCCCGCCAAGAAATTCATGGCTATATATATAGGTGATTTTTTCCAGCACTCGTTGTGCATGTTCTGTAAATTTCACGTCCGTAATCCGATCTTTGAACAGAAACACGCCGGTCTCATTGCTGTGTTTGCCTAGGGCTCCCTCATATAATAGATTGGCTCCATGAGTAGGCGGAGAGGAAAAAAACTTCATAAACAGTTCAAACCCTGCGGTCAGTCCTGAATCTTTTCCTTTTCTTAGCGTATTGTTTATGCCCGGGTCAACGCTGCGGAGCTTGATGCCCTCCTTTGCAAGCTGCGGTGCGACGGCTTGGGTCCACAACGAAAGAGCCAGCTTTGATGTCGCATAGGGTCCATACATTTTGCGGAAAGTTTTGGGACGCTCCAATTTTTCGATCGAAAACTCCTTCGTAAATCTAAACACCTGCGACGAAGTGTTAATCACCGTTTTTAAGCGGCCGTTCTTCAACAGCTCCTTCAATTCCATCAGAGTAATAAAAGGAACAACCGTCAACAATTCATAATGCAATTCGCGGCCTTGTTTCGAATAGCGCAGCTCACTTAAGCCTCCTCCGGCGTTGTTAAACAAAATATCGATCCGTTGTTCCTTGCTTTTTATTTCGTCCAAAGCGTGTCTCAAGCTGCCATAATCGGTGAGATCCTTCACTTTATAAGCTCGGAGGCGTCCTTCCTTGAGATGATTTTGTAGGAATTTATCGTCTGCTGGAAAATCCGACCGGTTCAAAGTAACCACCTGCCAGTTCTCCGACAGCATTTTCCGGGTCAATGCCAACCCGATCCCGTTACTTGCGCCTGTAATCAGTGCAATATGTTCTCGTTGGTTCTTACTCAATGCATGTCCTCCTTCATTCAGAATTTCATCGGTTATATGTGCTCATCAGTCGGAGTCGGGCAGGAGGATCAGTTTGCCATGGGCGCCTCCGCTCTGGCTGATTTCGACAGCTGAACGCCATTCGTCGAGTTCGAAAGTCTTCGCGACCGGAATCGTGAACTTGCCGTCCGCTGCGTACCCGGCAAAGTCGCCGACAACGTCATACCGTGCGGTATGTAGTTCTCCATAGCTGGTGCGAACGCCAAGTTCAACGGCTGCGGCGAAATCGCTGACGGTTAGGACATGCTGGGGATGCCCGTTGACGATTTGGACCAGATCTTTCAATGAACCGCTGATTGGTGCAGCATCCAGGGCAAGATCAATCGGCTGCTTGGCCAGTTCGGTCACTCGTTCGACCATTCCATCACCGTACGAGGTCACCAACGCCCCCATTGCGTGGAGCTTGTCGGCGTAGGTGGGCCCAGCGGTTGCGATCACACTGGCACCGCGCATGAGGGCAATTTGAACGGCAGCGAACCCTACCGTGGTGCCGGATCCGTGCACGAGTACGGTCTGACCCGATTTCACCCCAAGAGTATCAATGCCACGGTAAGCCGTTTCGACTGCCATTGGCAACGCTGCAGCTTGAACAAAGTCGAGTCCGGCCGGCATGCGGAACCAGTAGTACATAATCGCTTGATCCGACGCACCGGCGCTCGATCCATTCATGAAATCTGCGCCACCCAGAACGGAATCGCCGATGGCAACATCGGTTACGCCCTCTCCGATTGCGTCTACAATACCAGCCACGTCCAGCCCGATTCCGCGAGGCAAGGGCAATTGAGCGGCAAAATGGCCTTGACACGTCACCCAGTCAACCGGATTTAAGCCGCAAGCGCGTACTCTCACGCGAATGCGTCCCGGCCCTGGCTCTGGGATCGCCACCTCATCTAAGCACAAGACATCCGTTGGTTCTCCGTATTCGTGGAACCGGATTGTCCGCATGGTATTCTCCATTGTGATCTCCCCTCCATTTTGCTCTGATAAAATCGCGTTCTCTGTGATTTCGAACGGTCTTCCAAGGAAAACAAAGAAATCCTAAACTATAAAGTTCACTAGAAGGCAAGGGGGTCATGAGGGGAACCTATGCCCCCTGCCCTCGCTTTAATAGTCAGGTGTGCTCGAACTGAGGAGCTTATATCTGGGAGCCGCCTCCATCGACAGGGAACTCAGCCCCGGTGGTATAGGTGGCCTCAAATGCTAGGAATGCAACAGCCTTGGCTACCTCAACTGGATCGCCTAATCGCAGCATTGGGATCTGCTGTCTCATCTGTGCCTTTGTCTGCTCGGCAGCTTCTTCCGGCATAGACTTTTCCATGATGCCTGTGTCAATAACGCCGGGACTGACTGCGTTGACGCGAATATTTCGAGGTAATAACTCGCGCGCCAGACCTCGAGTCATGGAGCGCAGCGCTGCCTTACTAGCTGCGTAAGCACTGAGCATTGGGAGACCCACTACGTTCACGATTGAGGTGGTAAGGACTACCCCGCTACCTGAGCCCAGCAACGGAGCGAGTTTCTGTACGGTAAAGTACGGCCCTTTGGCATTGATTGTAAGTATCTCGTCGTACTTTTCTTCGGTCATTGTCTCGAAAGGGACAAACCCCGTGACACCAGCGTTAACGAACAGGGCATCTATTGTTCCAAATTCAGCCTTCACTCGATCGGCTAATGCGGCGATATCCTTCAATGAGGCGGCATCGCTTAAGACCGCGATCGCGTGGCTTCCGAGTTGTTCACGAGCCGTATCCAGCGTCGCCTGAGTACGTCCAGTAATCAGAACGTGTGCGCCTTCATCCACTAGCAGCTTCGCCGTCGCAAGGCCGATTCCGCTGCTGCCTCCCGTGATCACGACCTTTTTGTCAGAGAATTTGCCCTTACTGAATGGTTCCATTTAAATCGTCCTCCCTTTGTATAATCCGTAATCGGATGATTAGGTACAGGAGCGATTATACATCAGTGAATTTATTAAGTAAACAAAATTAATTAATTTAGTTCATTTAATTAATTTCATACATAAAGGTCAGCAAATTTGTTATAATGTGTTTTATAGGCATCAAAGGGAGGTACTTATCCGTGAGAAAAGCTGTGAGTGTAGATACCTATGTGGAAAAAATAAAACCCATTATAAGAAAAACAAAATTCAGCCAACTGAAAGTCGACGATCTCGCAAAATATATGGATATCAGCAAAGTGACACTCTATAAGCATTTTTCCTCCAAAGACGACATCATCGAACAAGTCGTGGATTATTACATTGATTATTCGAAGAAGGCTGACACCGTTGTGAAAGACGATTCCGTCTCTTTTTTGGATCGTTTTCAATTAACATTTTTACAATCTTTAATGTGTGCCGCGTATATCTCTGATTTGTTCTTGCAAGATCTGAAGGAATTTTATCCACAGCATTTTGAGAATCTGTCCGTTGCCCTGCAAAATCGGAATAAAAGCTTACAAACTTTTTTTGAATCCGGTATGGAGCAACAGATTTTCAACAGATTGAATGCCGTGTTGTTTATGGTTCAAGATGACGCTGTTCTGCGACGCTTTATCGAGCCATCTTTTTCGATTCAGTATGATATCACTGTGAAACGAGCGATTATGGATTTCTACTACATGAAGCAGTATCAATTGCTCAAACCTGAATATCTGAAGATGATTGACGACTCCGATATGGAAAGGAAGATCGTTCATATTTTGCAAGCCATTTCGTAAGTAAAGCGTCCATATCCGATTCCGTCTGGACTACATTGCTAGACGTCTTCCCATAAGAGTTGAGCGTAAATCTGGGACGGACGCTAAAACTAAGAACAACGAATAAAAGCATGCGGTGCCTGGTCGTTTGCAAATTAGGCATAGAGAAGACTTTAAGGGTGTAATCCACGTCTGAAATATTTCAAAAATGCTTGCCGAACGTAAATAACCGCCCTAACGAGCGGTTAGAAAAGCGACGTTCCAGTAACGAATCTAACGTTTTTATTTCATACTCCAAAAGCTATGTTTACTTACGTCGTTCCATGAGCGATTGCTTTCGTTTCATGAACTGTGCCATATGGATGCTCAGGCGGCGCATAGATAACATAAACTTTAAGAGGGCGATTACCTGTATTAGTTATATTGTGCCATTTTCCTGCAGGTATCATAATTGCATAGTCATCGTACGCCATCACTTGAAAATCTAAGTTTTCTCTGCGGTCACCCATTTGAACAAGTCCCTGACCTTCTTCAATCCGTATGAATTGGTCAGTTGTCGGATGAACTTCCAAACCTATGTCTTCACCAACATTAATACTCATCAAAGTTACTTGAAAATACTTGCCTGTCCAAATAGCAGTACGGTAGTTATGGTTTTGTTTGGTTGCTTGGTCAATATTCACAACAAATGGTCTTGTTCCATAATCCTGTAGTGTAATGTTTCCAAATGGATTATGGTTTCGATTGTTCCAATTGAAATAGTGGGGGTTCCAATTGTTATACCAATAGCATTGCATTGGATACTGCCATGGATGCTGATAACCTGAATTAGGGTACATACTTATACTCCTTCTAGTGATTTTCTTATTGACCATTTATCCTATGCAACTGCCTAGTTACAGGTAAGCAAAATGGGCAAATGCCCACTAGTTTACAACGATGAAAAAAGAGGGTTCTCTGCCCCTCTTTTCTATTACCATTTCTTGTCCGCTTTGTATTTCCTTCAGAGGTGTATTCGTATAGTTGAACTGTCCAAACTCTTTTACGCCCCTAGGTTTTCCCTCAAGTTCACCAAACGTATCGCTACTTCGCTCTCCTCCGCGTTACTTCAACGTAAACAGCAGCCGATCACCTTGCCGGCTGCCGTATGTTTCCGAGCTATCATCCCCGTTAACTTATCCCCACCACGTTCCATGCCTGAGCACCGCGGGAGCGGTCCGGAGGCGTAACGACTCTCTTCAGCGCAATTATTCGTCGTACCCTAGAATCATTTGGTCCAGCGGCGTGCCGGCAAGCACCATCGGGTACACGTTCTCATTGGTTGGGATGACGAACTCGACGAGCACAGGTCCTGGCGTCTGCAGCGCCTCAAGCCAGACCTTGGTGGCTTCAGCCTTGTTCGTTGCCCTTAATCCCTTGACTCCGTATGCTTCGGCAAGCTTGACGAAGTCCGGACTGCCCGAAAGATCAATCTGGCTGTAGCGTCGTTCGTACATCAATTCCTGCTGCTGCTTAACCATGCCGAGCACCTGGTTGTTCAAGACCACGATCTTGACCGGAATCTGATGAATCGCGCAAATCGCCATCTCCTGCGCGCACATCTGCATGCCCCCGTCGCCGTTGATCGAGACGACGAGACGATCTGGATTTCCGACTTGAGCGCCGATCGCTGCCGGAAAGCCAAAGCCCATCGTGCCAAGTCCGCCCGACGTGATGAGCGAGCGAGGATGCTTGAAGCGGTAAAACTGAGCGGTCCACATTTGGTGTTGGCCTACATCGGTGGTGATGATCGCATCACCTTGCGTCGTCTCGCTAATCATTTCGAGCACATATTGCGGTTTAATGACGGTATCCGAATCGGTATACCGAAGCGGATGCTGCACCTTATACTCTTGAAGCTGCTCGAGCCAGGTGACCGTCTGGGCTGCTTGCGCTTTTGTGTTCGCATAAGCCAGCACGTTTTTAATATCGCCGATGCACGCGAGATCTGTCTTGACGTTCTTGCCGATTTCCGCCGGATCGATATCGATATGGGCGATACGTTTGGCCTGAGGCGCAAATCCGTCCAGTCTCATCGTGACCCGATCATCGAAACGCGAGCCGATCGAAATAATGAGATCCGCATTCTGCACCGCCATGTTCGCAGCATATACGCCATGATGTCCGAGCATGCCCAGCCACAACTCGTCATCGCTCGGAAACCCGCCGAGGCCAAGCAGGGTCGTCGCGACCGGAATCCGGGTAGTGTGGACGAATTTGATCAACTCCTGCGAGGAGTTCGCATAGACAACGCCGCCGCCCGCGATAATAACCGGCTTGCGCGCTTCTGCAATCGCCTCAAGCAGCGCATCCATTTCTGCCGGATCCGGTTCCGGGGCTCCATGGTATCCGCGCAACTGAACCGTGTCCGCTGGACGATTCGCCATCCGCTGGTTGGTCACGTCTTTTGGAATATCGATCAAGACAGGGCCTTTGCGGCCCGTATTTGCAATGTAGAACGCTTCATGGATGATGCGAGGAAGGTCTTGTACATCGCGAACCATGTAGCTGTGCTTCGTAATCGGCATCGTGATGCTAATAATGTCCGCTTCCTGAAAAGCATCCGTGCCCATGACAGTCGTAGATACGTTCCCCGTTATGACTACCAGCGGCACCGAATCCATATAGGCGGTTGCAATCCCGGTCACCAGATTTGTTGCTCCTGCACCGGATGTCGCGATGCATACCCCAACCTTCCCCGTCGACCTAGCATAGCCGTCCGCCGCGTGGATCGCGCCTTGTTCGTGCCGGGTCAAGATATGCTTGAAATCCGGCTGATGTACCATCGCGTCATAGATATAGAGCACATTTCCTCCAGGATAACCGAATACGCACTCAACGCCTTCCTGCAGCAAGCCGCGCAAAAGCACCTCCGAACCGGTGATATATTCCTCTGATGGCGTCGTTGTTTCATTCTTCATTCCTAATTGCTGTTCCATTGGGCAGCCTCCTTTGCAAAATAAAACCCCCTCTCCTCCTGAGCAAACTGACAGCGGTCAGCTCACACAGGGACGAAAGGGGATTTTTTCGCGGTACCACCCAAGTTCGCTGCTACCCTCGCGAATGCAGCCTCATGAGGTAAGGCCAATGCCTTACCTGCGGCGCGTTAACGAGCACCATTTCGGTTAAGCCTACTTGCGGGTACGGAAAGAGACAAGCCGCGCTTTCGGTTAACAGCTCCGAGACGACACCATACAAAGGGTTAAGGCAAAGGTTTCAGCGTTTCCTCTGCTCTCTGGGCATAACCGCCCTTGCCGGCTTTCTCTTCATCGCCTGTTGGTATTAAATAACCCCTTCCTTCCCAAGGCTCGAAGCTACTGCTTGAAGCCTTGGGACGAAAGGGGAATGTTCGCGGTACCACCCAGGTTTACTGCAATCTCGCAATTGCAGTCTCATGAGGTAAAGCCGATGCTATACCTGCAGCATGTTAACGGATGCCAGGCCGGTTGATCCTACTTGCGGGCGTGCAATCACGCCTTCCGCGTTCGGTCAACAGCTCCGAGACGACACTATACATGCATTACGACGGAGGTTTCAGCATTCCCTCCGCTCTCTGGACATAAACGCTATTGCATAGCCTTCTCTTCTTCGCTATATTTTTATTTTTCTGATAGTAGCACAGACTCGACTTTTTTTCAAACCGAATTAATACTAAGCTGCTTTATGATGATTGAGTTCTTGTACCCGGTAAGTTTAACCCATTTATGCTCCAGAAGAGAATTCACGGTTTGTAAAATATAAAATTGCCGGCAACACCACATGATCAACAATCGTCAGGCATTGAAATAAAATCCGTTTACTTGGAACAAGACACATTAGAACAATTCAGCGGATTAACAGCCTCGGTACTCGTTATGGTTCTCTTTTGTAGAAACGACATTCAACAGAGACTATAATAATCATGTTTAGAGTGCTTTTGGTCTATTTGGTTAATAGCGATATGTATCTTCCATATGAGTAAATAGAGGTGACCCACATGAAAATGAATCGTTCCTCATCCGCATTGGGTGACTTCCTTAAATCGCGCAGAGAACGGTTGCAGCCTTCAGAGGCCGGGATTCAGCCGCTGCCCGGACGAAGACGCACTCCGGGACTTCGAAGAGAAGAAGTCTCTTATCTTGCCAATATAAGCGTCACTTACTATGCCTGGCTGGAGCAAGGCAAGGAGGTTAATCCTTCGCCGGAAGTGCTGCTAAGTATCAGCAAAGCGCTTCAGCTTGACGAAGACGAGCAGAAGCATCTATTCGATCTGGCCAATGTAGATGTGGCGAGCTTCGTCACAGCGCCAAATAACGGTGGGCCGGATACGGGAGTTCTGCAGAAAATCGTAAATCAACTGCATTATCCTTCTTTTATCACAGACGAAGGTACGGATGTTATCGCTTGGAATCGGGCGGCTGAACTGATCGTAGCCGATTTCGGCAGTCTGCCGGACAACGAACGGAATATGATGGACATTATGTTTTTAAAGCCTGATTACCGCAGCAGACTAGTGAATTGGGAAGGCGCTGCCCGTTACTCTGTAGCCATTCTGCGGGCAGGCTTCGATCTTTACAAGAACAACCCGTTATATATGGAACGGTTTGAACGCTTGATGCGGGAAAGCGTGGAGTTCGTACATTTCTGGGAGCTATATGAAATCAAACAAAAACGCGTAGCCACCGCTTTATTCCGTGTTCCTGACGCACAGGAGATGGAGTTCGAGCTCCATTCCGCGGCTGTAATCGATAATGACCCGGGACTGCACTGGTGTTTCTTTGTTCCGGTGCCCGGTTCAGGTACGGAGGAGAGATTATTGCGTTTACTTGAGCAGGACAGGCAGCTACCGTAGACTGTTACTCCCGTTAATAGAATAGACGTGCTGTGGCTAGCTCCCTCTAGTTGTTTGTATAATTCAGTGGATGACAACGAATGGAGGGTGTTTAGCATGCAAACTTGGTTCATTACAGGAGCATCAGGAGGCTTGGGTTCACGTATAACTCGCCAGTTGCTTGATAGAGGGGACCGTGTAGCCGCAACGGTACGCAAGCCGGGGGTGCTGGATGATCTGCAGGCACAGTATGGCTCACAACTTTGGCAGGCTAATTTAGATCTGACAAACTCTCAGCAAATTGCTGAAGTGGTGGAACGTGCATTTTTGGAACTGGGCACGATCGATGTGTTTGTCAATAATGCAGCCTATGGCTTGTATGGCGCAGTGGAAGAAGCAAGCGACAGGCAACTTGAGCATCAGTTTATGACCAATGTGCTTGGCTCCCTGCGTGCAGCGCGTGCAGTCCTGCCCTTTTTCCGTAAGCAGGGCGGCGGTCACATGGTACAGATTTCGAGTATGGCGGGTCATTATTCTATTCCGGGTATGGGACTGTATTGCTCTACGAAATGGGCGGTCGAAGGAGCCTTTGAAGCGCTAGCTAAGGAAGTGGCTCCGTTCAATATTAAGACCACTATGGTGGAGTCCGGCGGAATCCGAACGAATTTCATTACAAGCAACGCCGTATTCGGCGAGCGGATGGACGAATACCGGGATACGGAGGCGGGCCAATTCGTTAGCCTGATGAAGGGAGAACTGCCTGGTATAGATATGAGCATGTTCAATCAAATGGTTGTCGGCGATCCTGATAAAATGGCGCAGCAGATTATCCGCCGAGTCGACCAGGGAGAGGGTCCGATACGTATGGCGTTGGGCAGTGACGCCTATGAGCAAATCCGGGCAGCCCTGCTGGACAGACTCGCCGCTCTGGAAGCACAGAAAGAGCTGGCTCACTCCACTGATTCAGATGATGTGGTAAAACAATTTTAGAGGACACCAAAGAATTCGACATCCACGGCAACTGATATGCTCCTCTGAAGTGCTCTGATAATCGATTAGCAGTTGCTGCAGATTACCGCCATGGATGTACATTATGCACCCGACTCCGAAGCGCCTTCCCATCCTTTAAACGGGAAACGATTCAAGGATCTCAGCTTAAAGCTGAAAGATGGACAATTGATTAACTCCTATCCGCTCCTGCACAAAGGTACTTTTCTTCTGGTGCGGAGACATTACCGTGTATTAATTCGTTTGAGGTGTGTAACTGCCTTCCCGTTGGGTGAACTTGTATTTAGGGCGTCTGAATGAACTAAAATCACGGTACGCTGCACTCAAAAAAACGCAATGTTCTCCATGAGTATGAAAATACCGCCTAAGCGTTATTCAACAACGCTTAGGCGGTATTTTCATTTCTGAGAAAGAAGGTACTTTACGCTCCGCTTTGTTCCGCCGCTGCAGATCGGCGACGCATGGATAAAGAAATAATAGCCGGGATGAGTGCCATTGCGACGCCAACTCCGCCAAACCAACCAACTGCTGCAAGAGAGATGCTTTCTACAACGATACCCCCAATTACAGCCCCTACGGCCATGCCCAACTGCACGATCGAATTGTTCAAACTCAGGACGATCCCCGAAGCCTGAGGAGCCATACCGATTAAATAAACCTGTTGAACCGGCCCCATCGACCAAGCAAAAAAGGACCATAACATAAGCAAAGGCAACACGAACATGGACGAGTGGGAGAACGCAGTCAGTAACAATAATATTCCGGAGTGAAAGAGCAGGCCCCCAATCATCGTACGGGGGATACCCCATTTATCTGCACCGTAGCCGCCAACTTGGGAGCCTATGAGACTGGCCAGTCCAAACGCAAACAACCCGACGTTGACCATCCCTTCGCTCATCCCCGTAATGTCCAGAAGAAACGGCGTTATATAGGTGTACAGCATCGTATAGCCCAATATCCAGAAAAAACTGATGGAAAGCGCGACAGCGATTCGGGGGCTTTTTAATAAGGCAAGCTGTTCCCGAATAGGAACGGGAGCCTCTCCTTCCGATTTCGGAATCGTAAGCAAAAGGACCACCATCGCGACCAAGCTTAGGGCCCCGACTCCCGTGAAGATGATTTTCCAATCATGTGAGCCCGCAATGATCCTCCCAAGCGGGACCCCTAGAATAAGTGCGAGGTTAAAGCCCACTAAAACCGTGGCGATAGCGCTGCCCTGTTTTCCAGGATGAGACATTTTGGCGGCAACCGTCATGGCGACGACCATAAATACCCCCGTGCTGATCGCCAAAATAATTCTTGCTCCGAGCAGCATGCCGTAGCCTGTAGTTGTGACAGTGATCAAATTCCCAACGAAAAATAATCCCAAAGCCGATAGCATAAGCTTTCTTCGATCCATTTTTGCCGTAAGTGCAATAAGAATCGGGGTGCCGATGGCATAAGCAAGCGAGTAGACCGTAATCAACTGCCCGGCCGCTACTACCGACACTCCAATATCGCTTGCAAGCATATCCAAAATGCCGGTAATCACAAACTCCGAAGTTCCGACTAAAAAGCTGACAATAGCCAGAATATAAATTTTCCATGAGTTTCTCATATGTTTCTCCCCTTTTTATTTCTATATTTCTAAATCTATAGAAATCATAGTTAAAAAAATAATGCTCCATTTGCCGACTTCATTTCTCGGCCCAATCAAGCCTTCCCGTTTCAAGCGTTCATCCTCTGCTTTAGGCGTTACGGCCAAACGTCTGGCGGGCGAGCTCCTTACGGACAATCGGCGCTACTTTGGAGCCTAGAAGCTCAATCGTCTGCAGCAAGTCGCGATGCGGTAACGAACTGAAATCGTTGTACATCATGAAGCGAGTCAAGCCAAGATTCTTATGCAGAAGCACGATTTTTTCTGCGACATATTCGGGATCTCCGACGTAAAGAGCGCCGTGAAGGCTGCGGGCTGAATCGTACGAGTCACGTGTATAGGTAGGCCAGCCTCGTTCCCGTCCAATGTGGTTCATTTGGCCAGCCATGACAGGATAATACCGCTTAGCTGCCTCTTGTGCCGTATTCGAAATAAAGCCATGCGAATGTGTAGCAATTTGCAGCTTATTCGGATCGTGACCAGCTTTCACGGCGGCTTCTTTATAAAGCTCCACTAAGGGTGCGAATCTCTGCGGCGCTCCGCCCAGGATAGAGAAGGCAATCGGAAGTCCCAGCAGGCCGGCCCGAACAGCCGACTCCGGGCTGCCCCCTGTTCCGATCCAGACAGGCAAAGGCTCCTGCTGTGCACGAGGATAGACGCCCATGTTGTCAATCGCCGGGCGATGACCGCCACGCCATGTGACCTTTTCGGAAGCGCGAATCTTCAACAGCAGTTCCAGTTTCTCTTCATACAATTCCTCGTAATCTTTCAGGTCATAACCGAATAGTGGGAACGATTCGATGAACGAACCCCGTCCGGCCATGATCTCCGCTCGCCCGTTCGACAGTCCGTCCAACGTTGCAAAGTCCTGATATACCCGCACCGGATCGTCCGATGATAGTACTGTCACTGCGCTTGTGAGCCGGATCCGCTTCGTTGTAGCTGCGGCAGCTGCCAGAATGACAGCTGGCGACGAGCTTGTGTATTCGATGCGATGATGCTCGCCGATGGCATAGACGTCAAGGCCCACCTGATCTGCCAATTGGATTTCTTCGATCGCTTGGCGCAGCCTCTGGGCATGCGAGACACCGCCATTTCCGGCATTTGCATGGAGGAAGGTGCTCATTCCAATCTCCATCGTATTCATTTGACCGCTCATAGTTATTCGCTCCTTCTTAATATGGAATAGGGATGATTAGCAAAAATCATTGAAGGATCATTCCAAGTCGATTCGTTCGCTAAAATTACATTTAAGTATGGGTCCCATCATTTCCATTGTTCTAAATATATAGAAATGATTTTCAAAAAAATTACGCCAACAAAAAGGGCGCAAATTTTTCCGCTACTTCTCGATTGACGTTATAGTGAATAAACGATCCATTCTTGCGAGAATCAATCAAGCCAGAGTCCGTCAATTGCTTTAAATGATGCGATAGCGTCGAGCCTGCAACCGATTCAAGCCTTTCACCGACGGCGGTGAAGCATAAATTGCTCTCTTTCGCGAGCAGTAAAGCGATTTTCAGCCGGGTTGGTTCCCCCAAAGCTTTATACACTTTAACCGCTTGCCCGATATCTTCTTGATTTTCTCCCACTGTTTCCACCTCCCCGAACATCTTCGTCAGTTCTATAACTATCGAAATCAATATTAGCACCATGTCGTTCAAATGTAAAGGGCGTATTGGTTCTGTGACTCGATCAAGGATTACCCTCGCTAATTTTTTTCCTCGACTGCGATGCCGGCAGCTCTTAAATGCCCGTAGGCAACGATTCTGCTAAACTGAGATGAAACTTCATCTGCAGGAAGGGGTTTATCGTTTTTAATCCACCAAATTACAATCCCCATGAAAGACGATCCGAGGTATTCGAGCAGCAATTCCTTGGATATCGCTAATGGGGAGTTTCCCTGAGCAGGTTTCCACCCCTCCATTAATTTATCTTTAATGATATCCTCCATTTTCGCTTGAAACTGATAGATTCTATTCTCTTCAATTAACATGGAATGATAAAAGGTCATATTTAGGGAAATATGTTCCAGTACAGTTTGCATGACTGTTTCGAGTAGCGAAATACTGAAAGGATTCATGCTGATGGGACAAAGAACGACCGCATCCTTTAATTCGCTCAACAATTCATTCATACATGTATCTAATAAATCAGGTTTATTTTGGTAGTGGAGATAAAAAGTGTTTCGATTGATCATAGCCCGATCGGCAATATCCTGGATCGTTATCGCTTCATATCCCTTTTCCCGAATAAGCTCATAAAACGCTTTTCGAATCGATTGTTTCGTGCGCAGTATTCTTAGGTCGGTTTTCTTGTTCATTGTTTTCGTTCCCCCTAAATATATTTTTAGGTCGTTAAGCGACAAAGTTTTATGAGTTGTCTGTTATACTTCAAAACTAAAAATATTGAATATTGAGCGTTGTATTAACCTCTATTATAATGAGCATCAGATAAATAAACAACATACTGTTCATTATTTATCTAATGACTAAAAAAATCCAAGGAGGATATTTCAATGACATCCAACCATCAAAATGAGCTTGTTCGTAAGGCAGTCGCCGTACTGGAAAGTTTTGAGAGCGGCAACCCCGAAGCGATTACGGCTTACGTTCATCCAGATCAATATATTCAGCACAATCAGGCCTTACTCGATGGTCGTGAAGCCATGCTTGGCGCACTTGATCATTTAAAGGAGCTTGGTACAAAGGTAAGCATTAAGCGGACTTTAGTCGACGGAAATTATGTTGCTCTTCATTCTGTATATGATTTTCACGGCCCTAAAATCGTATATGATATCTTCCGTTTTGAGAATGGACTAATCGTTGAACATTGGGACAATTTGCAAGAGATGGTGGAGAAGACACCAAGCAATCATACGATGATTGACGGACCGGTTACGATTAAGGATATCGACAAGACGGATGCCAACAAAGCATTTGTCAAAAACTATGTTGAGAACATCTTGCTCGGGAAGAACCCTGACCTGCTTGCCTCTTACTTTGATGGAGATAACTACATTCAGCATAGTCCGCATATTGCAGACGGTCTTTCCGGTCTTCACGCTGCTTTGCAGGCTCTGAAGGAGAAAAATATTGAGTTTGAATATACTCATGTCCATCAAGTAATCGGACAAGGCAATTTTGTTCTTACAGTAAGTGAAGGTCTATTTGATGGTCAACATACTGCTTTCTACGATTTGTTCCGCGTAGAGGATGGAAAGATCGCTGAGCATTGGGACGTAATCGAGGCCATACTGCCGGAAGAAAAACGAAAAAATTCAAACAGTAGATTTTGAAGTTTGTGTAGCTGAATCGGAAGAAAGACATCGCCGAATTGAAGTACGGTGATGTCTTTCGCTTCACGAATGTACTTGAGTGATAAATCGTGTAATCAAATGGAAAAGGATCATGAAAATGCTGACACAAAAAATGATGTGGCTGGGAATGGTGCTCGTCCTGATCGTGTTGATCGTATTCGGGTTAGCGATGATGGGATCGGTGCTTGGATCGAAGTCAAAGGAGCTCCCGGTGGCCCTCGTTATCCTGGACCAGCCGACGGAGCTGTCGACTGGAGGAACGTTTGCGGTTGGGGAAATAATCCAGGAAAAGTTGTTGACGAACCCGGCAAACCCCTTCGTCTGGCATGTCGTGGATTCCGAGCAAAAGGCTCGGGAAGGACTGGATAAACGCGAATATTACGGAGCGATGGTGATTCCGGCGGATCTGAGCAGCGGTTTACTCTCGTTAGCAACTCACTCGCCGATTCACCCTAATGTGAAAATCATCTCTAACGAGGGTATGAACCCCCAAGCCTCGATGGTCGTAAGACAGGCAATGGGGCAAGCGTTGAAAATGATCAACGGGGAACTGTTGCAGCAGCTGCTTGGACAGATCGGACAGCAAACGGAGCATATTCCGGTTCAATCGGCTAAAGCTTTAATGACACCGGTGAACGTTCAGGAGGAAGTCGTGCATCCACCGGGAGCGAATAATGCGTCGGGGAATGCGCCGGGTTTGTTTACCCAGATTATATGGATCGGCAGCATGGTGACCGGAGTCGTCTTGTTCCTGGCTAGCCAGAAGGCGGTCGCCGCGGGTTCAAGGAGATGGACCGTCAGCGCGCTGCAAGCTATCGGGGGGCTTGTGATCGTCGGCATCGCCTCGTGCTTCACCATATGGATGGCTTCGTCGTGGTACGGCATGGAACTGGCGAACGTCGGGGAGACGTGGTTGTTCTTATGGTTGGCTGGATCGGCGTTCTTCTTGTTGCAATCCTCCTTGCTGAATTGGATCGGATTCCGGGCAATACCGCTGCTCGTACTTCTGATGTTCTTCTCCATGCCGCTGCTGAACATGGCTCCGGAGTTCTTGTCACAGACGACGCGAGATTGGATCTATTCGTGGACGCCACTGCGGTTCGCGGCAGGAGGGTTAAGGGAAGTAATGTACTTCGGCGGACTGGACGCAGCTCACTCAAACGCCTTGATTTTGTGGGGCGTCGCCGTGGGATTTTTGGTCCTGTTGCTCGCTTCCGGATTTAAGGCCGGTCGAGCAACAGATACGCCCCCTTCTTCTGTTACAGGTGATTAATATAAAGCTAAGAACAATCCACGTTGCGTTGTCGGTACTTGGTTTGGATAAAGTGGTTCTATAGGTTTGTTGGACGAAATCATGCGCACGAGATTAGCACGGTCGTTTCCTAAGAGTGAGTGGCAGGGATTTGACTCTTTTTGGCTGAAAATCGCTCAGCGTACAAAATTTCCGAAATGCCTATCAAGTGAGTATGTTCTTGTCGTCTTGCAATTCATGCAGCACTTACTACGCTGTTTTATTGAACTTTCGCCCCTTTAGGTCGCTGGGTTAACCGCAAAACTAAGCTGGAACGTATAGGACAACCTGATCACCTGCTCGCCAGTTCGATCGCTTGCCACGAGGCGCAGCGGCGGCCACGGACCGCCGAAGAACGGCTTGCCGTGACCCAGCACGACTGGATGAAGATATACAAGAAAGGGCACCCTCCCAGGTCCCCTTTTAATTCTGCCGTTAAAAATGGTTTTAGCCCCAGCGAAAAAGCTTGTGAGAGGGAGGTCGAAAGTATACGCATTTCAAATTTAATAAGAAATATTATGCCTTGTATGAACCCTGACATAACGTTGTCAGGGTTCGTTATTTAATATAGATATAGTAAATAAAATTAATGTAATTCATTTTAAGGAGGAAATTCCATGACCAATTCAAGACAAATCAGTTCCGAGGGAAGAACAGAAATTCATCCTTACCGCATTTCCATACTGCAAGAAGATCTTGATGATCTTCGAAATCGGTTGTCCCAGACTCGTTGGCCGGATGCGTTGGGCGAAGCTGGCTGGAAATATGGGGTTTCGCTGGATTATGTGAAGGAGTTAGCAGCCTATTGGCAGAAGGAATATGATTGGCGTAAGTTTGAAGCTCGCTTGAATGCATACCCACAGTTCCTTACGAATATCGATGGTGCCAACATTCATTTCCTGCATGTTCGTTCGCCTGAGCCTGACGCATTTCCACTACTGCTTACACACGCATGGCCCAGTTCGATTGTCGAGTTCTTGGAGCTAATCGGACCGCTCAGCGATCCGCGTAGTCACGGCGGTGATCCGACCCAAGCATTCCATCTGGTCATCCCTTCCATTCCTGGGTTTGGGTTCTCGGGGCCATTCCTTGAAGGCGGATGGGATATAACCCGCATATCTAAAGCATGGGATACACTAATGAAGCGCTTGGGATATACCGAATATGGTGCTCATGGCAGCGATGCCGGTGCCCTTGTGTCCAGAGAACTTGGAATTCAGAAGCCGGACGGTCTTCGGGGCATACATGTGCTGCAGCTGTTTTCATTTCCTTCGGGAGATCCGGCGGAGATGGTGGACTTATCGGAAAAGGATCAGCTGAAGCTTCAATTTCTAGCGAATTTCCAAATGAGGGCGGGTTTCAATGCGATCCAATCCACACGCCCGCAAACACTCTCCTATGGACTTGCGGACTCGCCGTCAGGTCAGCTTGCTTGGATTGCCGAGTTATTTTGCGGTTTCGGGGACCATGTGGACTTTATTGACCGTGACGCATTCCTAACGAATGTCACTTTGTATTGGCTGACGAATACGGCGGAATCATCCGCTCGCTTGTATTATGAGAATGCGCACAACCACGGCCAGGAGACGCAGGGGCCGAATACGATTCCGACAGGTGTAGCTGTGTTCGGAGATGATTTTAAATCGATAAGGCGCTTTGCTGAACGTGACAATACCAATATCTTGCAATGGTCAGAATTTGAACGCGGAACCCATTTTGCTGCGATGGATGCGCCGGACCTTCTAATCCCTGACATCCAGGCTTTCTTCCAGAAATTTCGCTAACACTTAACGATATTGAGGGGTATAAAGGATGGGAGCTATTAACATGGACTCAGTAAAAGAAACGCTAACTGAAGGTAAGTACTCAGTAACCGCGAGTTGATTCGCACCTTGCTCGCAAGCCAGATGCTGCTTAGCCGTGGGGAGCTTCCTGTCTCAAAAGCTGGTTAGCATACAGGCGCAATCTCCGATCGCCCCTTATTTCGGTTTGTGGTCAAGGATAGAAAAAGAAGAACTTGAACTCGCACTCAGCAGAAACATGAGCTCACACAATGCTAACCCATCTTGATTTGATTTCTTAACGGAACAAATTTCCGTCTGCGAGAACAACCGTGATGTCAGTTGGTCACGAATACATGGATTCGCTCAAAGTGAAGTTGCCGCTTGGTAGCATGACGGAGTACTTATACAGCAAGGGTCTTGACAAAAAATTCAGGGCACCCTCGCAAGGGTGCCCTGAATCATGATGTTCGGTTATGACCCCAAGAGTTACCCCCTGCCGCTGAACCGTTTGATCGCTTCCTCAGTCACCGGCTGGAAGAGGTTAATGAGGTTGCCGTCGGGATCACGGAACAACACAGCACGGTTCCCCCACGGCATCGTGGTCGGTTCCTTTACCCACTCGTCGACAAACGGCTTCAAGCGCTCGTATTCGGCATCGACATCGTGGACTCGGAACTCGAGGATGACAGTGCGATTGTCGGCCGCCACTGCGGAACCAATGCCGAACAGTGGCACCGTCTGGGAGTGACCGATCGCCAGAGTGCACGATGGCACAACGAGTTCGGCAAAGGCAGCCGCGGGACGTTCCGCCGAAACACCCATGACTTTCTCATAGAACTCAACAAGACGATCCACATCGTCGGTAATGATACGTACAGAAGCAAAATTCATAAAATACCATCCTTCCTACCTTCTATAATAAATGATACGTACCATATCATTTTTTGGGCAAGAACAAGCTCTCCACCCCATTATGTTTAACATAATCGATAATAAAATAACGCTACTGACAACAGTATGTCAGTAGCGGTTTAACATTTTCGGGTATTCTCTCTGCTAATGTTGATACCGCCCCGTTGTCTCGCATGCACCTGTGTTCGATGCGAGCCCCAATTCATCCACCTGCAGAAGCTCTCTTTCAGACGTCAGGCCAATGATTGCCATTCCGCTTGACATGGAATTGCACTTGTCTATCACCGGTACCACCTTACTGCCATCTCTGACTCTCTGGTATGAATATTTTTACTCATAAATTAATAGATCCAGGATTATATTTGAACTGCAGTCACAATGTTATAAAAAGCCGCATAATCAGCGGCTTCTAATGTTACTATGTTTATGTCACCCGACACTTGTCCTCCGACTCAATATGCTAAGGCTGATATTGTGTAGTGCCGTATATTGGTTTCCTTTGCGTGCCAAAGGTTTTATTGACGTTCTCCGCTTGCAGTATTGTTTTCATGAGATATCTGCTTCAGCTTTGTTGTATTCGTAACTTATCGCTTACACCCCTCATGTTATATTCCGAACCTTTCAGCATGTTAATCCCAACCTTACAGCAACCTTAAATAGATAAAAGGCGGAAAATACCGGAGAGCGCTTGGGCGCGCCCTCCACAAGAAATGAACTCCAAAAAATAAAAAAAGTCCGCAGCATATCGCGGACTTTTCCACTAATATGAATATGAAACAGCATTAGAAACGGACTGGAAGGCTCACCAAAGATCGCAGCGTGCTGTAATGATATGTCAAGTCCTCTGGATTAACGTCAAGACGCAGGTTGGGAAAACGCCGCAATAGAGAGCTGAACGCGATTTGCCCCTCCATACGGGCAAGGGGCGCCCCTAGGCAAAGATGGATTCCTCTACCAAAGGCCAAATGATCGATCTCTTGTCTTGTGATGTTCAGCCACTCAGGCCCGTCAAATCGGCTTGCATCCATATTCGCTCCGGCCAGTGAAACCACGACCATCTCGCCTTTTCGAATTTGTGTGCCATGTATTTCGATATCTTCAACCGCGACCCGGCTCGTTATCATGATCGGACCCGCATACCGCAACAGTTCTTCAACCGCAGCCGGCATAAGGGCCGGTTCCTCCTGAAGGAGCCGTATTTGTTCGGGATTTTGAAGCAGCGCCAGGGTTCCGTTACCGATCAGATTCACGGTCGTTTCATGTCCTGCCGTAATGAGCAGCCATATGGTGGAGAGCAGCTCGTTCTCGTTGAGCTTATCTCCCTCGTCATAAGCCTGGAGTAACCCACTGATGACATCGCTCCCGGGGTGCTCTCTCTTTTCGGAAATCAAAGATTGAATGTAGTCAGTAAACTCCTGAAGGGCTCCTTGAACTAAACTTTCTTGGCCGGGGTTTAGCGCAGCCCGGGCCAGCCTGTGGGTCCACTCGCGAAAACGTGCCTGATGATGGCCGGGGATCCCCAGCATCTCCGATATCACGATGATAGGCAGCGGATAAGCAAAATCCGAAATGAGTTCCATCTTGCCCCGGGTGGCTACCTTATCCAGCAGCTCGTCGGCAATTTGTTGGATTCGCGGACGAAGCTCTTCAATCATACGGGGCGTAAATGCTTTGGAGACCAAACGCCGTAGCCGGGTATGATCGGGAGGATCCACCGTGAGCATATTGGGCATATTCTTGAACCATTCAAGCAATTCATTGACGGAGCTGTTCTGGGGTGAGGCTTTTTGCGGTGAAGAGTACTTTCGCCGATCCGAGAGGAACCGGGGGTCCTTTAAAATTACCGAGACATCCTCATACCGAAAGGCTACCCAAGCTTCGCCCATGCCAAAAAAGTCATCAAGCCGATAAAGTCCTTCCTGATGTTGGGTCAGCTTTTGGTAAAACGCATTAAAATCACGCATTGTGTCCGGCGATACAAAATCGTTGCTTGTTATGCCTTTCACGGCTGATCACCTCTTTACTTTGTTTTCCATACCGAATCGGATCATGTCACAAAAAGCGTTCAGTTCCTTCATAAGGCTGCGGGTATAGGTTTCATCAATATGGTTCCTACCTTTCGTCTCCTCCAGAAACTTCGTTTCGAAATGTCTGGTAACGGCCATGACGAGCTCGAATGCATGCTTGCGGTTTATGCCTTCGCGAAGCGGCACCTTGTCGAAAAGCCTTACGAGCATCGCTTGACGGGTTTCGCTGACCTGACCGTACTTATCCTCGACTTCCTCCTTCAAGCCATCGGGTGTGGCATAAAATGCTTCAAATACTAACTTCCATTCATCAGAATGCTCTCGAAAATAGTTGAGCTTCGCATGGCTTAACTGAGAAATGGCTGTAAAAAAATCGGTGTCTTCCGTCCACTCATCGTAATGGATGCCGGTTCGGACTTTCTCAAAGCAGTGGTCAACTAAGCTAAGATACAGTTTCTTCTTACTCGTGAAATGATGAAAGATCAAAGCTTTGGAGATACCAGCAGCTTCCGCCAACATTTCAGTTGATGTATTCTTGTAACCGTTGCGGGCAAACACGGATAAGCAGGCTTGCAAAATCTTCTCCCGTTCGTAGAGCTGTATCGGCAGATTCATCACCTCTTTTTGAATTTGCTGACCAATTGGTTAGTAAGATCATACAGGATGCTGACCTGTCGGTCAATATAAATGAAAAAAACCACCTGGGAGAGCAGAAGGATTTATTGAGGTTACGGTTCAATGTCCTCAATCTCAATCGGCGAGTGGAGATGTTGTTCCGCATAATCGATGGATTGGCGAAGCAGCTTAAGCGTCTCCAGGATCTGGCATCTCCTTTCTCCATCAATGTAAAAGAACCACTGAATATCTTCTTGTTTAGAAATGCTCCATTTTGTCTAGACATTCAAGTACCACAACGAGAGATCTAGTCACGGTTCAATTCCTCTTCCGACATGTATCATTCCTGACCGATAGAAGGATTTCGCTATCCTTCTTTTTTTGTCTTTCACTTCACTTTTGTTAAGTGGAATTACGTATAATCAGCGAACTCTTGTAGGTTTTCGCGATAGGAGCAGATCGCATCCCCTTCAATCTCCGGGTAAGACATTCTGTAACATCCCTGACCATATCGGGAATACAATTGGTTAATGTGGTCAGTTCCGGATTCGTCATCAATCCCACAGGATGGTTATCAAATCCGATGACGGACATTTCTTGAGGCACGGATATCCCCTTTTGCTTTGCTGCTTTCAATAAACCTGTAGCTACAAAGTCACTACCTGCTATCATTCCATCCGGCAATTGATCAGAAGTAAATAATTGTTCTCCCAAGGCATAACCATCTTCCATCGTCACCAGACCCGTATAACATTGTGATTTCGTACACTCTAGGCCGAATTGTTGGTGAGCCAGTTGAAACCCGTTCCATCTTTTCTCTTGCAATAGTGTCAGGTGATCCATACAGAAAAACAGATGACGGCGCCCCTTGGACAGCAAATATGCTGTCGCTTGAAAGACCGCATCTTCTTCATCCAATCGAAAGACATCGAGAAACTCTCCGTCCATCGCTTCGTTGCAAATGATTCCAATGTAAGAACCTATATATTCTTTAATTTCTCTCTCCGAGAAATGGGAATGAGCAATAACCACGGCATCCATTTCTCGACGTAACAATCGGGCATACACATCAAGTTCATGCTCGCGGGATAATTCGGTCTGATAGATGACAAGTTGATACCCCATTGAGCCTAAAGATCGACTTAATGCACTAACAAGCTGACTGAAATAGGGATGCTCCACATCCGGGACAAGCACACCGATATGATTGCTTGCCTGTAGACGCAACTGAACCCCTTGCGTATTGCGGACATATCCTAGCTCCGTAATGGCTTTCTGTACTTTTTGTCTGCTTTCAACAGATACGTGTGGATGGTCGTTTAACACACGTGATACCGTCGACTTGGAGAGACCGCTTACACGTGAAATATCAATTATGGTGGGCAAAATTAACACCTCATCTAAAGTATTGACCTGGGAACGTTCCCTGCAACTATGATATCGTTAACAAACTGTAGGAGGAGTCACACTCATGGAAGTCATCTATACCCCCGCTGTAACCGAATATCTGATATTGTTTGATTTTGACGAAACGTATTACCCGCATGAATGTTTGCCTGAACAACTCAACATGGTGTACGAACTGGAACAATACCTCCAGCAGCTTGCCAGAAATCATCAAGTAAAGATAGCTTGGGTCACCGGAAGCAGTGTTCAGCAAATACAAGCAAAAATGAAAATAGCCGGTATGACGCAGCTCCCCCATTTTATAGCGAGCAATCTGGGCACAGAGATGTGGGAAGTCGAGCCTGACGGACAACTGGTCACTGTTCCTTCCTGGGCAAAAATTATAAGGGCATCCGAATTCTCTCGAAGAGATGTAGAAGATTTAATTAGCGAATTAAAATCAACATTCAACATTGTCCTTCACGAACAGACTCAATTTGGTCAATCCGGATATAAAATGAACTACTATTATTATCCGGTATCAGCAGCCAGAACCCAATATGATATTAGTGTCATCAGGCACCTGGCTGCAAATCACGGGATCGGAATTAATATCAATATTTGCAATCCTAAGGCGGGTGATCCGGAGCACGCATATGATGTCGATTTTATCCCCGCAGGAACTGGAAAGAAAGCGGCTGTGCAATTCCTGATGGATTATAGTCAGGTACTCCTGTCCAAAACATTGGCCTTCGGTGACAGTGGAAATGACATCGAGATGCTTCGGATGGTTGCCCATGGATATCTTCTCCAGAACGCTACGGCAGAGGCAAAGTCATGCCACAACAACGTTGCCCCTTATCCTTACGCCGAGGGAATTTTGCATGTATGCAGAAATTTTTTTGGGGAGTAATTCATATTATGCCGTTTGCTCAGCTGTTGTACAATACAAATACCGCCGTTTTCCTCTACGGAGAAGGGCGGTAGTAAGAGCGGTGAGATCATCTATAATAACAAAATAGTAATAGCCATAAGACTTTCAAGATTCATGAATGATTCCACTGTTTCTCTTCGTGATCCTTTATACAGACTAGTTGCACAACAAGCGCTTGTTGTCCGGGGGATCGTGAAAGGATTCGTTCGTTTTTAATTTTCTACACAAAAGCCACGCTATCCTGCCCGTTAGCTTAATGAAATTGTATGGAAATATGGTTAGATACTAATCTAATCGGTAATCGGCTCATGTTTTTGTCCTTTACGGCAATCGGTACAAGTTCTTGTCCTCGACTCGGGACAAGAACTTATACCGATAAAACAAAAAAGACGCTAAAATAGCGACTTTCTATGGAAATATGTTCTTGTCCCTCGTCATTTGTGTCAGTCAATAATCAACATTCGATTGCCTCAAAAAGATCGCTCAAGCACATTGCTTGAACGATCCTAATCCTGCATATGCTCCTGTACGCCTGATAGACTCTGACTTGTGGTGACACTGGCGAGCCGGTTGTTTTAACTACAGATCTTCACCTACTGATAGTTCGGATTCATGATCCGTGCTTTGTAAAATGCAGCACCGGTCTTGGTACGTGTTGCACTCGGAAGGAAAAAGTCTGCCGAGTCCGTACACCACGTGTACAGCGTACACCCGCCGACCGGATTTTTCGCAACATCTGCGACCGTTTGCACCACCTGGCCAGATGACTGATTACCGACGGCTTTCACGCCTACCCGGCTGATCTCGTCTGCTCCCGGATACGTAAGGTCGAGTGAATTGGTCGATTTGACATATTGATATACCTTCCCGCCCGATGCCACCCACATCCGGTCAAGATCCCCATATACCGGCTGTATGTCATGTCCATTCAAGCGAGCAACATCCAGCCGAACATGCTCGGTCAGTGTCGGGTTCGCGGCTGTTCCTCCGACCTTCAACCCAACGATCGCCCCATTTCCCAGGCTCCACAATATTTCATTGTGCGGATCCCAGGATACCCCATGTGCACTCTCCAAACGATACTCTGCGTATTTCGTTGAATGGCAGCGCTGTGACGACGTGTATATCCGTACCCAGCCGCCCGTGCTTGCTGCAACGGCAATGTTGCCATTAGGAAGAAGCTCGGCGGAATGGGGATTGCCTCCTACGTTCGCTGCCCATAGCTTAAAGTCTCCAGCAGGATACGGAATGATAGCGGCCAGTCCCCTTGAATCGGTAACGAGCATAACCTGAGTTCCGAAGAAATCACTATTTCGGATCCGCGCTTCCGTCGGCAGCCCCCAATTGGCGGTGAACTCAGCGAAGCCATTGGAGGCACTGGGGGCCCAAGTCCATTTGACGGCACTGGGATCATTCCAATCGGAGACGCCGGGATCCATCACCAATATTTTTCGGGAAGCTTGGTCGCTCATGGCGATATCATAATCCTCTTGAAGAGACGAGGATGCGTCCACCCACCTCAGGCTCTGGTAATCTCCGACAAGAAACAGAATCAGGACTGTCAGCGCGAAGCCGGCAGCAAGCTGCATATGACGCAGCCGGGATACGATTTTTTTCCGCTCATTCATATGGTCCCTTCCTCTCCTAATGGGATTATGGATATTCAGCAACCTCCGGATAAGCAAGATCATAGCCTTTGATCAACTGTTCCCAGCATGCTGCCAATTCCGAAGGATCAGGTCTGCGAACCTCGAACATAAACGGGCCTTGATAATCATGCAGAACCAAAGCTCGCAGCACCTCGTTCCACCGGATCGAGCCCATGCCCGGCATCCAGTGTCTTTCATCTTTACCGTCGCAATCCGACATATGAACCGTAAAGATCCGCTGGCCCTGTTCGCGGATGAAAGCCTCCGGCGCCTCCTTCAGCAGATGGTTGACATCACAGCATATGCCTAGCCTAGGATCTGCAGCGAGCAGATTACCGATCTCCCGCCCCGTATTCCCAAGACATGTGCGTGGCAAGCATTCAACCGCGATCCGTATGCCGAGGGCTTCCGCTTCATCTGCCAGCACCGATAATGCCCCCCTGCACGCTTCCAGCCGCCCGGGACGTTCCTCCTCCGAAATCGGCTCCCAGCTCGGGTGGAGCACGACCATGGGGATCCCCCATTCATGGGCAAGCCGCATCAGCCGGCATAATAAGCGGGATGCTTCTGCCGATGCCGCTTCGTCGACGGTCGATATATCAAAGGCGGGTCCGTAGGGAAGATGCAGCGTCCAAATGTTCATCCCAAGCTCTCGCATGTTCTCGATCCAGGAGTTGCATATGATTTCATTCGCCGGATTGAACAGATCGAAGGCATCGTTGCGCCAAGCCAGCTCGATACACGTGATACCGGCTTGACGAACAGCTTCAATATCGACATGACCATTGGCCCAATCATTTAACGACAGCGATGTTCCAAGCGGCCATCCGGAAGGATGAACAGAATGAGCTTGCCGAATCTTCTGTCCTGAGGTCATGAGATCCCCTCCATTTCCAATCATTTGTCGGACGAATATTCCGGCGTCCAGATTCTTGCCTTGTATATCGCGGCTCCTTGGCGCATCCGATTCGGAGCTCCGTGAAATCGGATCTCGTCCGTCGTCCATTCATAAAGCCCCCCCGCCCTCGGCGAAGTGGATACGATCAAGCCCGACGGCTGATTGCCGATGCTCTTCACATCGTGCCGATCCATAAACGAGCAATCAGCATATTCACGGTCAAACCGTCCGGATGATATTACGTACTGATAAACGTGCGAAACTGTAGTGATCCATAGACGATCGTCGTTTCCCCACACGGGATGAAGATCATGGCCATACTTGGTCGGCAGAGGGACTCGATCACCCACCACGATCTTGGGTTGATCATCCGTTCCTTCAAGTCGGAGAGCGACCAAGTCGTAATCGCCTAGCGCCCATAACACGCTTCTTCGAGAATCCCAATGCACGCCATGAGCTCCTAGAAATGATAGCTCGGCATAATCTTCACAAGTTGGCCCTTGCGAGGAAGCGTAGACTCTGACCCATCCTGCTGTGCTGGCCGCTACGGCCAAATTCCCGTTTGGGAGCAGCTCGGCGGAATGAGGATTCCCTCCTACATGGGCACCCCATATGAGAGATTCTCCTCCGGGATAAGGAACGATCGCTGCTAGTCCGCGAGAATCCGTAACGATCATGCATTGTCCCCCGCGGATCGGATCATGCCGAAGCTTGACATCGGTCGGCAGCCCCCATGCCTGGAGGAGCTCGTTGCATCCGTCCACGTCATGGAGAGACCAGGACCAAATCTCGGATTCATCTGCGCTCCAATCGAGTGCTGAAGGTGAGAATACTAGGATTCGATGGCTTTTTTGGTCAGTGCAGGCAATCGGATAATCCTTGGTCATGCCGCTCATTTGTCGAGCCCCTGCTCCCGCACAGCCTCATTTACTTCCTGTATGGCCTGCGATAGGCCCTTGTTCTCGTACCCCTGCACTATGCTCTCCCACATGGCTACCGGGTCCTCCTTGGAGAGCATGACCCGCGTCAAATCCTCCGTCGGATTTATGGCGCTCAATTTCGATTTGGCCGGGGTATACAGCAGTTCCAGTTGATAGTTGGTCGGCACAGGAACATGCTCGGCAATCCGCTGCTTCAGTCCCTCCCTCGACATCCTCGACAGCTTCTCTCCATATGCGATATTGTTGACTTCACTCTCTACGAATTCGAGCTCTTGTCCCCAAGCTGCGAGTGAGCCAAACAGGTTGAAGGACGGATACAAGCTGCCAATCGTTTTAATTTCGCCCTCTTCATTCTTCTCGCGCGTAATCGTAATCTTCTCGCCTTCCATGGTATAGTCCTTTCCTTCAATTCCATACTGCTTATCCCTGATAAATTCATCAGAAAGCAAATAGTCATAGATTTGCAGGATTCGGTCCATCTTCTCGTCGTTCACTCGGGCACTGAAATAGCTTTCCGACCAAAAGGTAACAGCCGTGTAGCGATATCGGTTGCCGTCATCCGATTGCCAGCTCACCGGAATGATGTGGGCAATATCCTCAAACTTCGTGTCCTTGTTGTATTTGCTCCACGCCGCATTGAGCTTGGCTAAACCGTTAGGGGTTGCCTGCATGGAAATCGCGCCCACCTTACCCTGACCGAATTTTTCAATCCCGTCATTTGTCTTCATGATGGCAAAATCCGGATCGATCGCGCCCTCCGTGAACAGCTGGCGCATCTGCTTGACCACCGTCTTCATCTTATCGGAGGCAAAGTAAGGAATGTACGTTCCATCCTCCTTCACCCATGAGCTGTTCAGCAGGTGTGGAAAGGTGCCTCCGGCGATGGGAGCCAGCATCGCAGCCGACCGGAAGGTAAGCCCAACTGTATCGTTTTTGCCATTTCCGTCCGGGTCATCCTTGGCAAAGGCCTTCAGCATATTCAAATAATCATCGTAGGTAACGGGATCTGCAATCCCAAGCTTCTCCATCCAATCCTTGCGGACGATCAAGGAACGTTCCATCGCCCATGTATCATAGTCCCGGTATGTCAGACGCGGAATCATGTAGGCCTTCCCGTCCACTCGAAGCGACTTGGTTTCATCCAGCGAAAGCACCTTAGCTACATTCGGATAGGGACTGAGATCGTCCGGCAGTGCGCGTATGATCCCCTGCTTAATCCAGGAATAATACGTCTCCGAGTTGATGATATCGTGGCTGAACACGTCGGGAAGCTCGCCGGAGGCGCTCCACAGCTGATATTTCTCCTTGTAATCCGAATAACTGATCACTTTGTCAACGAATCGAACATTGAATTTGCTTTCGAGCTTTTTCAAATATTCGTCCGTTTCTCGGTTTGGAAAGGCCAGCCCGATGTTAAAAAATGAGACGGATATGTCCAGTTTCTTCCCGTTCTTCCCTTCCCCCGATCCATCGTTTCCCCCAGCCTCGCCATTGCCTGACTTCCCGCTGCAGCCTGAAATTACAAGTGCGATGATCATGATCGCAATCACGACGGATCTTCCTTGCCATCGAACCTTTTGCATCGTACAACCTCCCCAAGTATATTCGTGAACCGCTTGTTCCGACTCCTAACTTTATCCCGCGTTATGATGCGTTACTCTTTGATAGCACCTAATGTAACGCCGGCTGAAAAATGTCGCTGCAAAAATGGATATACCAGCATAATCGGCACCATGGTTATGATGACGCTTGCCATTTTGATCCCGTCAGGGTACCCCTGATTGAGCTGCGACATCATGGCCGCGCCCATATCGTCCCTGGCCATCTTGGTTACGTCTGCCAGCATATTCCTTAGAAACAGCTGCATGGGATGTTTATCGGTGTCGGTCATAAACAGCATCGCATTATACCATTCATTCCATCTGGCAACTGCGTAAAACAAGGTAATCGCAGCAATCGTCGGCTTGGAAATCGGAATAACGATGCGAATGAGAATATACAAATCATTCGCCCCGTCGATCTTGGCCGACTCCTCGAGGCTAGGCGGGATCGTGCGGAAGTGATTGATCATGACGATCAAGAAGAAGGTGCTGACAGCTACGGGGAAAATCATGGCACCATAATGATTGATCAAATGCAGGCCTTTAATCGTCAAATAATACGGAATGAGTCCTCCCGAGAACAGCATCGTGAACACAATGCCTGCCATCATGATGGAGCGGCCGGGCATGGATCTCTTGGACAAGGCGTAAGCTCCGCATGTGGTAACCAGCATATTAACCGATGTTCCGAACACCGTGACGATGAGGGAGTTCAACAGTGCCTTCCCGACATAACTGCCGTCAAGCAGCATTCGGTACGAGCTGAGATTGAAGCTGGTGGGAATTAAATAGAACTGCTGCTTCACGACCGCCGCCGGATCGGCAAACGAGGTGATGAACACATTGTAAAAGGGCAAAATGGTCAAGATGGCCATCAGCATCAGCAAGACGTGAATAACGTAATCGGCTCCGTTCGCTTTCGGTTTCATTGGCGTCCTCCTTTCAGCCGAAGTACAAGCAGCAACGTAGATTCGAGCGCTTTAATAGAGTCCATCCTGACCCAACTTCTTGGCCGCCCGGTTTGCCGCTACAAGCAGTCCAAGATTGATGATGGATTTAAACAAGCCGACGGCCGTTGACGTCCCATAACTGTCGCCGACCGAAAACGTCCTTCGGTAGACATAGGTATCGAGAATATCCGCTTTTTCATAAACAGCCGGATTGTACAGATTAAAGATTTGGTCGAAACCGCTGCCCCCGGAGCTCATTGTATTTCCGATTTGCAGAATCAACAGAATCACAACCGTGCTTTTGAGTGACGGCCACGTAATATAACGCATCTGTTGAAATCGATTGGCTCCATCGATGCTGGCGGCTTCGTAAAGTGACGGATTGATTCCAGCGATAGCCGCCAAATAAATGATCGTCCCCCATCCCATATCCTTCCAAATGCTGCTGCCGAACAACAGGCCCCGGAAGGATTCCGGATCTACCAGCAAGTTGACTTTTTCGAACCCCGCCATGTCCAGCAGTTGATTCAGCACGCCGAACGAGCCCAGAAAATTAACGAGAATTCCGCTGACGATAACCCAGGATAAAAAGTGAGGAAATGTATAAACGACCTGATAAAATTTCTTTAGTCTCGCCTTTCGGACCTCGTTCAAAAGCAGAGCAACCACAATCGGTACCGGAAATTCGAAGATAAGCCGGCCCAGTGCAATGATGATCGTGTTACGGAAGGCGGTCCAAAAATCATCCAGCAAAAAGATCTCCCGAAAATTAGCTAGTCCAATCCATTCGCTGCCCCATACACCCTCGGCGAAATTAAACTCCTTGAAGGCAAGCTGCAGGCCATACAGTGGCACATACTCGAACAGTATGTAGAACATCAGCAGCGGGAACACGAGCAAGTACATGTATTTATGCTCCACCATCCGCGCCCATAAGCTTTTCTCCATCGCATCGGCCCTCTCTTTCGTTGCGTTATCTTTCAATGATCCAAGTATACGGTGCGACGCTGTCAAACCATATGTACGATCCTCAGCTATACTATGTACTTTTCTAATATCATTCGTTCAAAGCTTTCGTCTCAAATTTGTTCAGTCGCACGAAAAAGGCCCGGACACACTAGGTGTTCCGAGGCATTCAGCGGGGCTTACCCGAATCTATGGTTTTGTCGATGCATCAATGGATCGGTACTCGGTCGGCGTCAAGCCCGTATGCCGCTTAAACATTTTTGCGAAATAGAAATAGTCTTTGTACCCGGCCCGTTCAGCCACCTCGCGGACGGATAAGGGACTGTTGAGCAATAAGCCGCAAGCGTGCTCCATTCGGATATCGTTCAGAAATTTCGTAAAATTAACCCCGATTTCCCGCTTGAACAGCGAACTTAAGTAATTGGGATGGAGAAAGAACTGTCTGGAAATATCCTGTACCGTTAGAGGGTCTCGGAAATGCTCGCGAATGTACTGCTCGATAGAGCGAAGTGTATCGTCCCCCGATCGCGAATCTGCAATGTCCGGGATCTCGGGAGATGGTAAAATGGCTTCCGGCTGTTTGTCCCGCTTCAGGCGATTCTTTAAACTCTGCAGCACCTCGGTTATCTCATCGTTCTGAAACGGTTTAAGGATATATCCACCGGCCCCGTAATGCATAGCTTGCTTGGCATACTCAAACTCTGCGTATCCGCTGGCGACCACGCAACAGACCCCGGTCTCTTCCTCATACAGCTTGCGGATCAATTCGATCCCGTTCATGCCCGGCATCCGAATATCAATGAACGCAACATCCGGCCGATGGTGCTTCATTTGTCGATAGGCATCCAGCCCGTTGCAGGATTCCCCCACAATCTCATAACCGTGAGACGTCCAATCCAGCATACGTTTCAAGCTTTCCAAGATCCATGGTTCATCATCTGCAAGCCAAACTTTATACTGCATTCGTCATACCTCCACACGGAACCTTGATAACTACTCTAGTTCCATTCGACGGTTCGCTTTCGACCGATACGATGCCGTACGCCGGCCCATAGGCATATCGGATTCGGTTGTTTACGTTTAACATCCCGATAAATTTTATATCCGAGGTTAGATCCGGGCCAGACTTGTCCTCTATATGAGTGCGGATCTCATCCAGCTGGGCAGGCTCGATGCCAACACCGTCGTCTTGCACCCATATCAGCATACTGCCACCTTCGATCCGGCTTCCTACCGTTAGGCGGCAGCGCTCAAGGCTCGGTTCGATTCCATGGAACACCGCGTTCTCCACCAGCGGCTGCAGGATCATCTTGATGACCGACACCCGCAAGCTTCGCTCATCCACATCATAAACAACGTCAAACCGATCCTGGAATCGAATTTGTTGAATTCGGATATAGGCGTTGACAATCGCAAGCTCCTCCTCGAACCGAACATCATCCCCGCCTTTGATGCTGTAACGGAAGATGAGTCCAAGAGAATCCGTCATTTCCCGAATCTCGGGAACATTCTTCACATATGCGATTCCTTTAATGGTTTCGAGCGTATTGTATAGAAAATGGGGATTAATCTGATTCTTTAAAAATTGCAGCTCCGCTTGCTTCCTAAGAAGCTTAAGCTCATAAATATATGTTTTTGAATCGACAAGTTTCGCAGCCAGATCGTCAATCTCATCGAGCAGTGTATTGAACTGCCTGGCCATGATGCTAATCTCCGCATACCCGTCAAGCGATACACGCTTGTTGGGATTATCTAATCCTTGCGATCGCAGGCCGCTGATTATTTTCATGAAGGCACGGATCGGGTTGAGGATGTTGCGGCTTATAGCGGTGTAGAAAGCATATAAGATTACAACGGACAACGCAAAGATGCCGAGAACAAGGACTAGCATATCCTTTAATCCGCTGAAGAGGTCAGCCGTTTCGAATACGCTGATGATGCTTCCGCCGATCGCCGGCACCGGCCTGGCATGCAGGATGAAATCTCCCTCTTCGTTCTGAAACTTAACGGGCTCACCCTCCTTGACTTGAAGCGCTTGAGCTACCTCCTCTGCCATCCCGCCAATCGGTTGGCCGATGCTGGAAGCATCGTTGCTGGTCACCACGATTCCGTTACGATCCAGTACATAAAATTTCCCTGCAAGATGGGTCGACATCGAGCCGAGCTGAGGTGCGATCGCATCGGCCTCCAGAACGATGACGGCATATCCGATTTTTTTCCCGATTGTCACAACGTTTTTCTTATCATACACAGGCGTCCCCACATACACCACATTTTTTGTCGGACTTGAGAGCTTAAAGCGGTAAAGTCCAGAATAATACGCGTTAGTCTGGTCGGGAATATCGGAAAAGGGGATATAATCCTTGCAATTTACGCAATTATAGAAGCCTCCCCCTACCGTGGAGAGGAGCACGATCCTGTCAATTCCCTGCTTCATGGACTGAAGATTAACAAGCAGTGCTTCAACCCCTCCCTGCAGTTCGAACTGAGCCAGGCGCTCGCGCTCCATTAAAAACCGCTGAATCGTCTCATTATAAGCGATATTAGGCAAAATGCGGTTAATGGAGTCGGCGTTATCCGCGATATTTTTCTGAATCGTTGATATCAGCTCCAGGGTATATTCGCTGTTCCGTTTATACGTGATTCCCCGCATTTGGTCGTAGCTCCATAGAAAAGTTCCGAACAATAACAACAGCATGGCTGCACCGATTGTAAGCAGCTGAACGCGGATGGAATACTTCCGAAGTAAAGTGATCACGCGTGCTCCTTTCGTTTCATGGAAGATATTTCCCTGCAAGCGGAGGAGAGCCCGCTTATTAGGATTACGGAACCTATCCCTTTTCAATTCAGTATTCTAGCACATGCTAATCCTTTACCATATATATCATAAGGTTTATCTTCCCCTGTGCTGAAAGCAACATCCGAAGGGAAAACGAGTTCCTGCTGATCAAATCGATCCACTAGCATGCCCGTTAGTTGAACAAAAGCAGCTGATCACGTTTGGCCAGCTGCTTTAATGGTTTTATTAAGCTACCGTTACCGGTTACCGTAATGATTTCTATTCCCAATGATTAATACCTCGTGTTGCTACAACCAGGTCTTCACGATTTCGGCAAGCGTTATTGTAGTCGAGCCCTCGTCCGAAGGGTGAATTCCATCCGGAATAAGCCTGTCGAATTCGGCGGGGTTCTCGTCTAGCATCCTCCGCCAAACCGGGTAATGATCTATGAGCAAAAGTCCGCGCAAGCGAGCCGTATCTCGGTACACCTGATAATATTGCTCAATCAGAGGGCGAATTTCTAGGTGTTCCCGAACCGGCGGATTCATGGTCATCAACAGAATTTCGCAATTCTTGTTGGCAGCACGTAATCGATCAATAAGAGCATTCAGGTTTTCACCGCATTTCGTAATGCTCGTCTGATAAGGCAAATACGAGTCATTTATAGCGAATTCCAGAAAAACGGCGTCGGGAGCGAAAGCGATTACACGTTCCTCCAAATGTTCAACTCCCCAGCCCGACCATTGTGCAGCTTTGGCGCTGTTGGTCAACTTAACTTGTCCCGGAAACCGGCGATCCAGAATTTCCTTTAATCCGCTGACCCAAGCGCCGCCTTCGGTTAGACTCGTTCCATAAACGACGATGTGCTGATGTTTGCCGTTTTCCAAATTGCTGATTGTTGCCGATAGGCTCATACCGCTCAGCTCATCCTTCCATTTCTGATTTAGATAAATTTTTTTGCTTATTCTATTCGCCCGTGAGTCACGCAATCCTGCCCGTTAGAATTCCTGTAAATACGAATCAGCTTCGTTTCCACTCGCATCTCATCTCCAAGCATCCATCTTGGAGCCTAGCAGTCAATCGCCCGTTCATCTTTAACATGAGACTATAGGCAATGGATAACCCCAAACCAGTTCTGCGGCTCGATCTTGACCGATCCGCTGTGTAGAAGCGATCAAACAGTTTGTCTATGTCTTGCTCACTTAAGTTGTCCGCTTGATTCTTGATGATAAGCAGAATATTCCCTTCATTCTCCTTCAAACTAATCGCTACAGTGCCTGTCGTATGACGGATCACATTACTGATTAAATTTTCGAATACACGTTTGACTGCAGACGGATCCACTTCGGCAATGAGCGGTTCATCCGTTATTTGTAGGTCGGGTTCTATTTGGTTCTCAATAAATTGATCATAGAAACCGGTCAGCACCTCCCACAACAATGCATTCATTTGCACCGGTTCAAGCTTAAGGTGATACTCTGTAGATTGCACAAGAGACAACTCGAAAAACTCATGCAGTAAGGTATGTAATCGATCAGCAGTGGCTCTGATAATAGACATATACTCCTGTCGTTTCTCGTCCGTGACAGTACTGACTTCCAATAATTTGGTATATCCGATAATAGCCGTTAGCGGTGTTCTCAAATCATGGGACATATTAGCGATCGCTTGTCTCAATTCGCGATCACTGCGTATTCGATCCCTGTTCGACTGGACCGCCAGATCGATTAATTGATTGATATTTCCAGCGAGCTCTTCGATATCTTTGTCCAGTAAAGCAATATCGACCTTCTTCCCGCTCAAGCCTTGATGAAAACGTCCGACCTGGGCCGATAAACGTCTCATTTCTTTCTTGATCCACGCAAGACGAAGGAGAAAAATGAACATAAGCAGAACTGCAGTGATCGTTACATAGATCATTTTTCTCCACCTCACGGCCATTATTTAATCTCTTTCCTGTTAAACACCAATTTCCCGCACAACATCAGAACTAGAAGGGTGCTTATTCCAACCGACAAAGACTGGATGATATCAGCGTCGGACATCCTGATTCGGAAGGAATCAATAAGATGATGGAACATTGAATAATGATACAATGTTTCCAAGATCCCCGGTAGCGGTCTCAGAACTTCTGCTACGGAAATGAATAATGCGATTACGACGGAGGTAATTATGGTTTTCCCGCTATCTTCCACAAGCAGCGCGATCAGCATCAATAAGGCAACAAGGGCCATCAAATGAATGAGGAACAAACCCAGTGCTCTTGCCAAGTAGCCCAATGCCGACGAGTTTGTCATTTCTCCAAATCCAAACAATAGCTTTCCGCCCATGATTACAATTAACGGGCACACCACAGCCAGAATCACGGAACCGAGTGCCAATATGACGAGCTTAGCTAAAAAGATATGACTTCTGCGATTCCCGCTCATGACCATGTTCTTGACGACCCCTATTGTAAAGTCATTCGCAACAAAAAATCCGGCCAATGTGCACAAGAATAACATGAAGTAGAACGGGGTTGTAGCCAGCGCAAGGGATGAGAACTGCTCCAGTCCCGCATCCATGAACAAGTTATTCATCTTCCACCATCCGATGGTGATTAAATAGTGCATGAGGGCAAAAACAACGGTCACCGTGATGGTCAGTGTCCAGAATACTTTATTCTTGCTGAGTTTGAACAGCTCCGCACGTAATAAATTAATCATGAAGTTCTCCCCCGACCCGTTTGGTAAAATAACTTTCCAAGTCATCCCCGCCTGGCGCAAAATATTCGATGACCAGACCGCTGCTTGTCAAAGCCATTGATACCCTTCTGACATCGTGATCGAGGCTGTAAAGCTTGATCGTGCCATCCTGCAAAACTTCATAATCGGGTGTGCCCAGTTCCATTTCGAGAACCGTTGCTGCTTTGCTTGGATCATCGACCCGGATACGAAGATGCTGTCTGCACTTCTCATTTAAATCGTCATGGGTCAATTGCTCCAACAGTCTGCCTCTATGAATAATGCCGTACTTCGTTGCCATCTGATGAAGCTCGCTCAAGATATGGCTGGAAATCAGAATCGTTAGTCCCATCTCGCGATTCAGCCTCTTGACCAGCTCTCTAAGCTCCACGATGCCTCCTGGGTCAAGGCCATTTGTCGGTTCATCAAGTATAAGCAGCTCCGGGTCACCCAGCAAGGCGATAGCCAGCCCCAATCGCTGCTTCATGCCGAGTGAAAAGTTCTTTACCTTCTTCTTCCCCGTATCCTGCAGTCCGACGAGCGCAAGCGTCTTCGCTATGCACGCCTTGCCGGGGATCCCCCGGAGCAATCGATGGACTTCCAGATTATCGTGGGCCGACATATCGGGATGTAATGCCGGGCTTTCAATGATCGCTCCTACGCGCTTTCGGGCTTCAATCAACCCCGCTTCATTGCTTTCCCCGAACAAGCTGACGGTTCCGCTCGTTGGCCGGGCCAGCGCGGTCACCATGCGCAGTAACGTACTTTTGCCTGCCCCGTTCTGCCCGATAAAACCGTATATATCACCTTTTTCGACAACCATGTTAACACGTTCAAGGGCGGTCTGTTCTTTGTATTTCTTTGTCAGGTCGATCGTTGTCAAAACAGGTTCCTTCACTGGGAGATACCCCCTCTGATCCGATGATACATTCGTGTCCCGGTGATGGACACGGCACATAGGAAGATGACGAACAATAGAATCGCCAAGGCCGGCCACAGGCGGAATACATCCAGGATCGTCGTACTGTTATCCTGTAATTCCGGGACGATAAACAGTAACCAACCGATCCCCGCGATCGGAATGATTTGCGGGATTAACCGCAGATAATAGCGTAGAGCTGAATAGTGTCGGCGTCGATCGGACCACTTCTTGCCGCGCAGGATCCCCCTGATTCCCAAACCAGCATACAGCAACGTCAGTAATCCAACGGAGAAATCAATAATTGTCGGTATTGGTGTCTTCACTGTGTGCGCTTGTCCTTCGGTGAGTCGGATAATGCCGTCGCTTATCGCATACGCATGCTCGAAAGTGGTGGTGAAGCTATTAAGCATGACCGCTACTGCATAACCGCTCTCTGGTACGATGGTTTGTTGAGCCTGATAGCTGGATAAGGCTCCGCTATGCTGCACGCGTTTCGGCGCGATATCCGAAGCGCTGAGCGACCAGCCTAGTCCATAATGCTCGCTTCCGGGTTGCGGGGAATAGGAATCGTCCAGCAAGGATTCGGATAATAATCTTTCTCCGGATGCGCTTACGCCGTTACGGGTGTGCATCGCAAGCCATTCTCCCATATCCGCCGCTGTCGTTACGATTCCCCCCGAACCGGTGAACATTTGCTCCATTTCGGATATGGAAATTGCCGTTCCGAAGGCCGTAACATACCCGCGCGGCAGCCCGGGAACCGAATCGCCAGAGTTCACGGGCGAGAGGGAATCGTCCATGCCGAGCGGAGAGAACACCTTCGTGTCTAGATACGCAGCGAACTCCATGCCGCTTACGTTCTCCACCAGCCATGCCAGGATCCAATAGTTCGCATTGCTATAGGAGTACCGCTCACCAGGATCGGACTGGAGCTGCCACTGGTGCACACGCTTGACGCCTTTTTCCAAGGTATCCGCCTTGGACACGATGGTCGGGGTGGATATCCCGGAAGTATGGCTAAGCAGATGGCGGATGGTGACTTGCCCGAATCTTTGGTCGTTCATCTTCAGATCGGGCAAATGCTGGACGATCGGATCGTCCAGTCCGAAAGCTCCTTCATCTATGAGCTGCAGTACGGCAAAGGCGGTAAATGATTTGGAGACGGAACCGATTCTTAGTAAGGAATGCTCCGTCAGGGGTTTTCCTTCGGAATCATGCCCATAGCCTTGCGCATGGGCGATCCCGCCATCCTTGACGATAACAATCGACGCGCCTGGCAGCCCGTTTCGATTCAAATAACGTTCAACATAGTCGTCCACTGCGCCCTTGTCGAGAACAGACGCGGCATGGGTTGACGGAGGAAGATACAGAAACGGGGCCAAAAGCGCTATTGTTGCTATTACTGCGATTAAAATCTTTTTCATTGCACATTCTCCCTATACGATATGATGTTCTTTCATTCTAAACATCAGATCCTAATAGGATATTAACCAACATCTTAAGAAATCATTAATTCATCCTCTCAACCGATATCCCATTCCCCAGATAGTCTCAATATACTCGGCCTCCGGGTTTGCCTGCGCTAGCTTCTTTCTTAAGTTGCTCATATGTACCGTAATTGTGTTGTCATCACCCAAGTAGGCGTCCCCCCACACCGCTTCAAATAGATTCTGCTTTGTAAATACTTTCTTCGGATAAGACATGAGGAGTTCCAGCACTGTAAATTCCCTCGCAGTCAGCACCACATCGGAACCGTTAACCGTGACCGCCTTCGTATCGCTATCCAAATGAATGTCCTTGTACGTCAATTGACGGATCAGATCAGGTTCTGCTGCACGTCTATATCTGCCGAGATGAATGTCGATTCTGGCCGCTACCTCTTCCACATCAAATGGCTTAGTAATGTAATCGTCCGCTCCCATTCTTAGAACGGCGACTTTGGACTGCTGCTCGTTTTTGGCCGATATAATGATAACCGGCAGGCGGCGATCCGGTCCCAACTTCCGAAGGATTTCTTCCCCGGCAAGACCGGGAAGCATCAGATCGAGCAATACCATGCTCCACTCCCGATCATTGGCCAAATACAACAAAGCTTCTGTGCCGGAAAAAACCGGCTGCGGTACGTATCCGCTATTGGTTATGATTTCGCATAATAACTGATTAATTTCATTATCATCTTCGATAACCAATATTTTTATTGTTCCATTCATAGCATTCACTCCATTAATCGAGACTCTTTCCGATGGTTTCGAGATGTTCTCCTTGACCGTGCAGAATACGTATGATTTCCCTTATCCGACTGCCTAACATCAAATCGATATTAGTATTCTATGATTATATAGTTCGATCACTTTACTTAAAAATCCCCCCATTTATCTTCTCTATTATGTAGGATAAACCATGCAGGACCTCAGAAACGAGAGACAAAGCGGCGTTGCCAAGGCGTCTCAACAGCACGCGGTGTGTAGTGCTGGCGAATATAGTCGACAGCTTTATGATTTGGTAAGCCATCAATCACAGCGAGACAGGCTAATGCAGTACCCGTTCGTCCAATCCCTCCCCCGCAGGCGATTTCAACCCGTTCAACTTCAGAGCGAGTCCATGCTTCGCGAAGCGCGTCGGCGGCTGCAAGCTTGTTTTTTGGCAGCCAGAAGTCCGGCCAAGGAATCCAGCGGCTATCCCAAGCAACCGGCGCTGGTGGTCGCCCGAGCAGATAGAGTGCAAAAGTGGGTTGAAGCCCTTGGGGAAGAGGATGACTTAGTGCTCGGCCGCGGACAAGTCGACCTGAAGGAAGGCGCAGCACGCCTGGCGATTCGGGGTTCCATGTATCATTCATAATGTCACTCTCCTAAGGAAAAATTTTAGAATCAGGATAACATCTTCTTTGCTTAAGGATTAATAAGTTACACGTTTAATCACAAAAATACTTTCATCAAACAGTCCACTTGTAATTAGATGTGGCGGACGTTTGGAACGAATTTCTGGATCCGGATGTTGTTCTGAACCAAATGTAAACTCTACAGGCTGATTCCCTTTAACTTCTACAAAGACATCCAAACCTTGTTTTGGAATACCTGCTTGTTTGTAATAAAAAGTTTCCATTGATTTAGCTATGGTAAAGGATTCTTCACCAACTTTTATTTTTTGAACACGACCACCAGGTATGGACAGATACATGTTTTGCACATCGGTTCCACCTGTAAATCGAAAATGAATGATTTTATTTCCTTGTTTTGTCTCTGTCTTTACTAGCTTTATTTATGGTATTTGTAATATATTGGTTGTTAGTCATAATTGATCCCTTCTTAATGTTATTGGATTGCTTTTTACATGCGATTTGCTATGAAGCATACGATTAATTTTTTGAATGTAATACGCCTTCAGAAGGGAATTGGGTACAACTCAGTTCCATGGTTGTAAATATCATATTGAATAAGAAAAAAACAAACCAATGGTTTATCTTACATTTACCTTACTTTACGGTAAGGTAGGTTATTTAGAAAAAAGTACGCACTGTCGTCCCTTTGCCAATAAGGAAGGTCCTAATTAAAATTTTAAGGGTCAAGCGTGCGCCCACAGGCTGAAGCCCGGGCAACCGGCACGCCGCCGCTCCCTCATATCCGGACGGAGATCCGCGTAAAAAAAGACAGCCCTAATGGGCTGCCTTCATTCCCTCGCTATGAGACTCTTACTTTTAAATAACGCTTCTCGTTATGTCTAGCGAATCTGTTTAAACGAAACTACCGTTTGGGCTAGTAGCCGAAAAGAGTTTTGATCAAATTACAATACAGGATATATCCGACAAAGCTAATGTAGGTCGAAGACCTCCTAATCATGAGTAATATCTACGTTCGATTTGTCGCTCGTAGCATCCCATGTTCATGAACACTTAGCAGTTAGCTATATTTCTAAACGTATTATATTATTCTGCCCGTTAGTTTAATAAATGGGCGTCTACCGTCGTTGATGAAAAATGTATCGAGAATGTTATTCCGTTCTTGTCTTGTTCTTGACAATTAGTGAATATGAGGCAGAACCCCCTCCAGATAAGGGCAGTCAGCTCAATACAATTGCGGATTTGCTGAATCGGAAGCGATATTGACTACAGTCATCGTTCATCCTTCCCATTCGAATGGATCGTGATAGCTACTGCGAGGATGGATGGATCAGCATGGATTTGAGAGGCACCATCGAATCCTGCGGAACGTAATAATTGAATTTGTTTTCGCTGATCTGCCCAAGCAGCTGGCGGCGTATCGGATCGGCGTCCTTCAGCAGGCTCTCAGACGCCGAATGATAGTCGATTGGACGCATCCAGATCGGGCTGTAGCCGAGGAACAGCTGTCTTCTTGTGAATGCGGAACGATTCGGCGAACCAGCATGCCACAAGTTTTGGGCGAACACGAAGACGTCACCTGGTTTTCCGCACACTTGTACCTCCCCGTCAAGCTGCTGGCGCACATCCTTGTGATTCGGGTTGTACGGCTGCTTGTGACTGCCCGGAATCACTTTCGTATTGCCGCGATCCGGCTCCGACATATCGCTCAAAATATAGCAAACCTTAATATAATAGGTTGCTGTCAAGCCGTTAATGACAGGAAACTGCGGATGCGGACCGTCTTGATGCCAATCGATAAAGCTGTGCGTGGCCGTTTGGGCTTCGCTTGGATTCGGTTGTCTGATCGTGAGGTGGGAGATGTGAAGCTGAATGTTGTGGCCAAGCAAATTAACGATTAATGGAAGAATGGCAGGCTGATCGATTAATGCAGCGATCTCGGCATGGCGTTCTACGCTGTTATAAATATTATGTGAAAGCGCTTCTGGTTCCATCAAGACAATTTCGTCGATCGCGGCATTCAGCCGGCTCACCTGTTCCTGCGACAAAATATCTGGTATAACCAAATACCCCTGTTCATGAAATTGCTCCATTAATTTCGTTATTTCCAAATGGGCTGTCTTCATCCTTTATACCTCCTACTTGTATTTTATTTAATTATATTTGGCGAACCATCATGTTATAATGTAAGAAAAATCGATTTTCCTTGTATATAATTTCAATCTATGAAAAGGTGTTGTCATGCAATGGAGTTCAGCCGATTTCTGGATCCCGATCTGCAATACCATGTCTACGTGAAGGATACCCCTCAATTTCAGAAAACGCATGACACGTATGATAATTGGGCGTTGTTCATCGTCGAAGAAGGCGCTTTTAATTACAGAATGGGCAGCCAAAGCGGAAGGGCGGTCAAGGATGACATCGTGTTATGCCCGCCCGATCTAACCTTCTACCGGCAAACGGATGGTTTGTCGTTCCATCTCATGGGGTTTCAATGGATCAATTCCCTAGAGGAGCCGCCGCGAGCGGCCGATTTTCCGACTTTCGGCAAACTTCGGCTATTGAACAACAAACGCTTCCAATCCACCCTCTCTCAATTTCGCGAAGCCCAATACTTGCATGCAGGGATTGGTCATACGTACAAGAAACATCTTCTCAGGGATCTGCTCTATTTGCTTCAGATCGAGCAATCCGAGCAGCATACGATGACCTTGTTCAGCGAGGATCCGACCCTTGGGCGAGCCCTGCATCTGCTTCAGCAGCAAGCAGAATTCGGCCTATCGTTGAAGTCGGTCGCTGTGGAGCTTGGTCTTACCCAGGTTCAGCTGACAAGACTGTTTACACGCGAGTTCCGCATAACGCCAAGCGCCTACGCGACTAATCTTAGAATGGACAAGGTGAAGCAGCTCCTTGTATACTCTTCGCTTACCCTTGCCCAAATCGCTGAGCACTGCGGATTTACCGACGAACATCATTTAAGCAAAAGCTTCAAAAAGCTGTGCGGCGTCAATCCTTCGTCGTACCGAAAAACACATAGCGTATGATAAAACAGGCCGACCTGCATCGAATGAGGTCGGCCTTTCGTTCCCGTTATTTAGTCCCCGTAACCGAGCGCCTTAAGCTGTTCCATGGCGCTGTCCACTAACGCTTTGTAGTTCATAGACGTTTCCAGCGTCTTGATAAAGGTCATCATATTCGGTCAATGGACGTTTATCGTAGATGAACTTCGCGATCTCCTCTTCCATGTACCGGTTCGCATCGGCTGGGTTATATCCCTCTGGATTGTCGATAAATCCGTTCAATGCTTCAATACGGGGTTGATCGTTCGCGAATTCGATTGCAGCCGATTGAGCGGCGAACTTCGCCTGTAAATATTCCATTTCCGGTCTGCCAGTGAATTGGTACAGCCAGGAATGACCAACCTCGCCCGCTTTGTCCGTCATCTTCGGCTTGCCGTCCTCAAGTGTGAAGTGCGTATCCTTCACCCCGAACTGCACGAGCATTGAGCCTCCGTCCGGATTCGAAATATAGTTGAGCAGATCGAACACCCGCTGCAGTTTCTCAGGGTCTTTCTCAAGCGCTTTCGGAATGGCATATCTCCCAGGCGCCGCGCCGATATCCCATGAACCGTCGAATTGTCCTCCTGTACCCGAAGGAGCGGCGGTTTGCAGCCATTCCGCATTCGGATTAACGGTTTTGATTTGTTCCACGAACTGCTCCTTCGTCATGTTCGGCCAATCAATATAGACGATGCCCGCCTGCCCTTTGATCGCCTTCTCTTGATGCTGCAATCCGCTATTGGCGAGCAGCTCCGGATCAACCGATCCGGATGCGGTCATGTCCTTAATAAAGGCCAAAGCATCCTTCATTGCCGGTTCATGCAGCGCATTGACGACTTTGCCGTCCTTCTCGTAGAAGTTGCCTGGCATTCCGACGCCGAAGGCTCCGAAAACGGTCGAGAATGCGCTCAGCTTGCCGCCCGTTAGACCGAAGGTGTCCGGCTTGCCATTTCCATCCGGATCGTTCTTCGTGAACGCTTCCGCTACGGAAGCCAACTGCTCCACGGTCGTCGGCACTTCCAGCTTCAGCTTGTCGAGCCAATCCTTGCGGATCCATAAGGTGTTGTAAGGGATTTGTGGAGATTTGGAGATGCTATATACTTTCCCGTCGACCATCCCCTTCTTGACGCTGTCCTCCCCTATGAACGCTACCGTTTGCTCCAGCTTATCCATATGCGGCGTCAGATCGAGCAGCAGCCCTTGCTTGGAAAATTGAATTAGCTGCTGCCGGTCGACCATGAACAGGTCGGGAAAGTTCCCCGAGGACATCCGAACGTTTAGTTGATTGTTGTAATCGTCCGCTGCTGGATACACGGTCAGGTTCAGGTCGATATTCAGCGCCTTATCCAATTCCTGCTTAATCATGTCTTTATCGGGCGACGGAAGATTGTTCCCCGTCTCGATAATGTCGAGCTTAACCGGTTTGCCGCTAGGCTGCTCTGTCGTTTCCGCTCCGGGCTTGGCGGTAGCGTCCGAATGGTTTCCCGGATTATCGCTGCTGTTCCCCCCCGAACAAGCCGTAAGCATGGCTCCCGCTAATGAAACGGCTACTAGCAAAGTCCCTAATTTCTTCATGATCTTAACCCCTCTCTGATTGGTTTCATCGGTTAACCTTTAATCGAACCAAGCAGCATCCCTTTTGTAAAATGCTTTTGAAGAAACGGATAGATCACGATGACCGGCAAACTCGCAATCATGACGGATGCCATCTGCATGGTCTGCGTCGGCATCATATTTTCCGCGTTCTCGAGCGGCTGCTGGCTTTGCATCAGAATCTCCCGGACGACGACCTGCAGTGGATACAGCGTGCGATCGGTCACATAAAAAATCGCTTGAAAAAACTCGTTCCAATGGCCGACCAGGTAAAACAAGCCAACCGTCAGCAAGACAGGTACGGAAAGCGGCGTAACGATTTGCAGCAGGATGCGGAACTCTTTCGCTCCATCCATTCGGGCCGACTCGAACAGCTCCTCCGGCAGCCCTTCAAAAAAGCTTTTCATAATAAGAACGTTAAAGCTCCAGACCGCATTGGGCAGAATCATCGCCCAGATAGAATCGAGCAGTCCCATCGACTTAACGACCAGATAGGTCGGAATAAGCCCTCCGCTGAACAACAAGGTGAACACGATCATGAGCAGAAAAAAGTTTCTTCCCGGCAAATTCCGGCGGCTGAGCGGGTACGCCATCAGTCCCGTCAAGACAAGATTGACCGCTGTTCCGATCACCGTAATGAGAACGGTTATTTGGAACGCCTTCGGAATATTGGACTCCGTCAGCAGCGTGCGGTAAGCGGAAAACGTAATTTCCTTCGGGAACAATATGAATCCGCCGTTACGCAGCACTTCTCCGAACGGAGTGATGGATACGGATACGACATAAAGGATCGGAAGAATGGCGACAAGTCCGCATAGTCCGAGAATAACGTATATAATTGTGTTGAAAATTTTATCATCGAGGCCTCTTACCATATGCCCTCACCCCATTTCTTAGCCACACGGTTAGCACCTAGCACAAGGATGAGTCCGATGACCGATTTGAACAATCCGACTGCCGACGCCAAGCTGAAATTAAGCTGCTGCAGACCGGTTCGGTAAACCCATGTGTCGATGATGTCCGCAACCGGGTACACCTGAATATTGTACAGAATGTAAATTTGATCAAAGCCTGCGTCTAGCAGATGGCCAAGCTTCAGAACGAACAGCAGGACGATAATGCTTCTAATGCCAGGAAGCGTAATATGCCAGATCATTCGCATTCGGCTCGCACCATCCACCTTCGCCGCCTCGTAAAGCGTCGGATCGATGCCTGCCATCGCGGCTAAATAGATAATCGCACCCCAGCCGAGATTTTGCCATACCTCCGATCCGACCAGTATGCTGCGGAAATATTCCGTCGAGGTCAGAAACGGGATCGAGCTTCCCCCCGCTTCTACAATCCAGCGGTTGATGAGACCGCCGTTCTGGGAGAAGAGCGTCAAAAGAATGCCGAAAATAATGACCCAAGACAAGAAGTGCGGCATGTAGGTCAGCGTTTGTACGATCGACTTCAGCCAGCGAACGCGGCATTCGTTCAGCAGTACGGCCAGCATGATCGGTGGCAGCGTCCCCCATAACAGCTTGTAGAGGCTGATCAACAGCGTATTGGTCAGCAGCTGGCTAAAGTAAGGCGACTCGTAAAAGCTCTGAAAATGCTTATAACACGGATCGACCCACGAGCTGCCCGTTATACCGTCCAGGATCGCAAAATCTTTGAAAGCGATAATGACTCCGTACATCGGGAAGTACCGAAATATGACAAAATAAATAATGCCGGGCAGCAGCATGACGTAAAAGGCTTTAAACCGCCAGGCTAACTTTAAAAACATGAGCAGCCTTGTCCGCGGAGATAACCGTATCCGAGGGGCTGGCGTTAGGCTATGATTGGCTTCCATCGTATCCCTCCCTAGTTTGAATGCGCTTCCAATTAAGGTAAGTATAAAGGTCCTGACGTCTACTCGATATACACAAAAACGTAAAAAATGTAAGCATTTCCTTTATCATCATTAACATCGATCATGGATCCATCTGCATCAATATCAACGATTAATGAATAAAGGCTGTCACGAATGGTCTGAAGAAACCACGTAACAGCCTTGATATCGTTTATGGTTAACGCCAAATACCTAATCGTTCGTCGCTTTCCGTCAGGGCGGGCATATCGACGCGGACAACAGTTCCTGCCCCCTCCGCGCTGCCGATCCGCAAGCCGTACGTCTCGCCGTGATGGATCCGAATCCGCTCATGCACGTTCCGCATCCCGATGCCCGTAAACCGGTACAAGGAGCGCTGCTCACCGTCCTGATTTTCCAACAGCAGCCTGCTCCGCTTCTCCCGCTTGATGCCTATCCCGTTATCGCGCACATAGAGTCTCAGAACACCCTTCCTCAGCCCGCCTTTCACAAGGATAAGCCCGCCGTGATTCGGCGTTAGTCCATGGAAGAGTGCATTTTCTACGAGCGGCTGCAGCGTAAGCTTAAGGATGCGATACTGCAGAAGGACAGGATTGATGTCAATCATAAACCGATATTGCTCCCCATAGCGCACCTGCTGAATATGCATGTACATTCGCAGCCCTTCCAACTCCTCCTCAAGGGATACGTATTCTGATTGCTTGTCGAAGCTGAAGCTTAACAGCTTGACCAGTGAACGAATCGTATCGCGTAGCTCGTCGATACGCTGCTGCTTTGCCAAGCTGCTTATGCAGGCAAGGGTATTATACAGAAAATGGGGCGCAATCTGGCTTCGCAGCATCTTCAGCTCGTATTCCTTCTTCTGCTCCTCCGCATTTTTCGTCTTTTGGAGCAGGCTCTGAATCCTCTCGAGCATGGCATTGTAGCTCTGCGTTAGCCTGCCGATTTCGTCCATTCTCGTAACAGGCAGCTTCGCCACAACCTCAAAGTTGTTAAGACGGTCCATCTTCTCGACAAATCGGCGAATCGGATGTGTGAACGATCGGCTGAGCAGATACGCACTGATCAGAAGCATAATGATCCATACGATACTCGCGGTCCGGTAGTTGTTGTTCAGCCTCTGAAGGTCCTGATAGAAATAATCCTCTTCGATGAACGCCGCAAGCGACCAGCCTAGACGGTTTTTGGTCGACTTCACGGCAACGAGCGGATTCAAGGAATCCCCTTCTATGCCGCTTACGCCGACTTTGAGCAAGGCGAGCTGCCCGCGAAAGCTCTCCTCCAGCTTCGGCGGATACGAGGCGGCTTGGAAGGGGAGCAGCTTATCTCGGGAATCCAGCCGATTAATGACGCTGCCTTCCTTCGTGAACAGTATATAAGATTGATAGATCATCGGCGCAATACGCTCCGTGAGCAAATCGAGATTAAGTTCGGCGACGACGACACCCTTCACCTTTTTGCCAGCATCCGCAATAGGCAGTACGTAAGCAAGCGTTCGCCCCGACATTGGCGAATCATAAGGTTCGCTCACGTTAATGGCCCCATAGTTAATAAGCGCCAGCTCATAGAGCTGATTCAGATTTGGATTGCCGATGATGTCATAAACGACCTGTGAGCTTGCAAATACTTGGCCGTCAGCTCGAATCATGTACAAAGTTCTGGCGATGGAGTTGTTAATTCCCGCAAACTTGCGAAGCGTCTCGACGGCTGCCACCTCATTTCCTTCCTCCAGCAAATCGGCGCGGGTCGAGAGTAGCAGCAGCATATTTTCCACATTGTCCAAACTTGCATCGATATATTGATTCGTCCGGCTGACGAGCAGCTCTGCATCGCGAATGACTTGATTCTGAAGCAGACTTTCAGCCTCGTTGAGGTTTCGCCATGCAAGCACTTGAACGAGCAGCAGCGTCACGATGAACAAATAAATAAACTGCTTGGTAGCGAGACCAAGGCTGGCATACCAATGAAACAGTTTCGTCATTATCCCCCTTCTTTCGCGCCCGTTCTCACGCTCCCGTGCTATCAGCCATTCCGTTTATAGTCCGTCGGCGATACCCCGGTCCAATTTCGAAACGTAACGGTAAAATAGCGGTAGCTCGGAATGCCGACCTCTTCCGCGACCTCATATACCTTCTTATTCGAATGCCTAAGAAGCTCAATCGCCTTCTCCATACGAAGACGGGTTATATACTGATTGACCGTACTCCCCGTTTCCTCGCGAAACAATTTGCTGATATAATGTGGGCTCAGCCCTACCTGCTCTGCGATAATGGGCAGCGAAATCGGCTCCTTGAGATGGTCTTTGATCCATTGCACCGCCAAACGAATCTCAAAGCGCGAACGCGACTTCCCTAGCTCGGCAGCTTCCATATCCTGAACCATATTGGCGATCATCTCAGCTAACGTTCCTGCGTCCATTAAAATCCCCATTCGGGCTGCGCTTAACTCAGCGCCCTCTTGCTGCCTGTGCCAATCAACCTGCCAATGGAGTATCCGTTCCTTCAGTTGACTTGGCTTCACTCGCTCTGCGATGCACCAATCCCTGAACTCGCCAAGCAAGCATTCCTTCAAGCTCGCAGGAGACAATGATGCTTTTCTAAGCATCTCGTTTAATTCCTTCGTTTTCTTTTCCGTCAGATCCGTTAGAGGCAACGAATGCTGCGCGTACACAGCGCTTTCCTCGGGACATCGGTCGTAAAACAGCGCAACTTTCCACTCGTTCGAATAGGCGAGCGCCGATACAATTTCTTCCTTCGATGTGAGCGGTTGGCTAAAAAGGGCATATGCTGTCGCCAACCGCTCCTGCTTGGTCTCTTCCCGATTCAACAGCTCCGTCAAATGTTGAACAACCGTGCGGAGTGACTCAAGAACAGCATTGGGAGAAGTTCTGCCTTCAAGCAGAACAAAATATTCCCGCTCCCTTACTGTCAGCCAAGTCAGCCAGTTTGGATCCCTTTTTTCCTGCTCGATCAGCCTCTGCTGAACCGTTTCCTTCACAGCTAGATAGGCTAATGAAGGAATGTCTAACATAAGCCGTACCAGTCGAATCGGACGATCTACACTTAGCGTCATCAGCTGCCAATCGGAGCCGGCTGGCTCTTGCCCATGAAGCAGCTTGCCGAACAAGGCGGTTTGCAGCTGCCTCTGTTCCCTTCTCGCATGCTCCTGCACCATGCGCTCCTTGACGACCGCAGCTCTCGCTTTGTCCATCGCCAGCTTAAGCTCTTCTTCCTCCAGTGACACCTTCAAAATATATTCAAGCGCTCCAAGACGGAGCGCTTCTTGTACGTAATGAAAGTCGCTGTGACAGGTTAACAATATGATCTGTACGTTCGGGTGCCGCTTCCGGAGCTCCCGAATGAGAGCAATACCGTCCATAACCGGCATCGTAATATCCGTTATCACGACATCTGGCGTGCGTTCAGCACATAGCTGCATCGCTTCCGAGCCGTTGCTCGCTTCCCCTATCCATTCGGCTCCGCATGCCTCCCATGGAAATATCCGAAGCTCTTGCCGCAGAGGAATTTCATCTTCGACGATCAATACGCCAAGCGGCTTTATGGCCATGATATCCTCTCCTTAATGCCCATAAAATGAAAGCGCTGTCAAATATTTTATTCCATTATAGAGCATAGACTCTTATTTCGGCAACCTCCGCGCGTGGTCCTCCATTCGTTTCGTCGATCCATAATCTAATCGTATGTGACATGATGGAACGGCTGAGCTTATGCACTTTTTTGCGCTTATGGTTGTGCTTTTCTTCAGCCAGCGTGACCCATTCCTCACCAATGAGCGCCTCTATCCGATAAGCTCGGACGAGCTCGGGAATCGCTTCGAAAGCGGTGCGATGATGGTGCAAATTTATTAAGTCTTCATTAACATCGTCGTTAAAGGTGACGTGGATCTCGGCGATCGATTGCACTTCAGCCCACTCTAGCTGCAGCCATTCCGGATTGCCTGGAGACATCGGCTCGGACATCCACAAATGCGGACCGGCGAACGGCCGAATATACCCGTCCGTTACCGCTCCGGCAGCATACGCTTCCGTATTTGGCGTAACCTGCAAACATAGCGGCTTGCGGTTCCAACGGCGCATGCTCCACTGTACGACCGGCTGATCCGGCTGACGATCCTCTAAAAGTGTCGAGACGATCGGCTTTGGCCCCTTCTCAAAGCACAGCACGCCGGTCATTGGACGATCCGATCCGTGAAGGTGAATCGCTTCGTTTGCCTTAATAATAAGGAATGCATTGCAGGCTTCATCGGGCTGCCAAACTAGGTCCAGCTTGACCCACTGCCCGGTACCTTCGGCTACTGACACCGATGCTTCAGCCACCATCTGCTTTGGCACGTAGTTTTCACCTTTAGTAGTATGCCACAGCTCCACTTCAAGAGTAGCAGCCTTTACGGCATCGATCAGCAGCGCCACTGATTCAAGCGATGGATTCACTGGAAACAGGATGCCCAGTTCTTTGTCCAATGGGTGAGTATAGGTTGAGTCTGTCAGCGAAACTTTGGTCATGGTGCTGGATGCCGTAATGCGGGCCGACTTGGCGTGATCGTAAGGGTCGTCTGCCGCGATCCCGATAATCGATGCATCCTGCCTGAGCATCGTCTGCTGCAGGTCGTTCATATGGTCACGGTGCAGCGCTCGCGGCGATATCCCTTTCTGCACGCACAGTGCGGCGCCGCTACCCGCTGCTTCGCCGATGACTGCACAGGTTGCCATTACCCTCGTCGTGCCGAATGCGACGTGAGTTGCACTGATATCGCGGCCTGCGAACATCAGATTGCTGACGTTACTGGAGTAAAGACACCGAAATGGAATATGATAGATGCCGTCCGAAAATAAATGCTTTGAACCGCTCTCTGTCGAATACATGCCTTGCGGCGGATGAAGATCTATCGACCAGCCTCCGAAGGCGATGCGATCGGTGAAGGGCTCCTGCGCGATAATATCGTTTTGGTTCAACATATAATCTCCTGTGAATCGGCGATACTCCCGTTTGCCAGGGAGCGACCCGACCCATTCCAGCGTCATGCGATCGGCATCGAAAATGCCGGAGTTTTTGATATAATCCCATACCCCGTAAATGACCGACCAGAGCTCATCGCGTATTCGTTCATTATCATGCACCGTATCCAGCTCGCCGCCCCATTCGATCCACCAATAGTGGCAGCCTGAGTCGCCGCTGCGAATGACCCGCTTCATCGGGATCGCCGTTTGCGTAATGTCCTTCGCAAAGCTCGGCGGAATGTACTTGACCGGCCGATCGGCTTCCTTCGTATAGAACAGGAGCGTGCTGCCAAGCGTAATATCGTCCGCCGTCTCCGGTGCCCAGTCCTCGTTGTATTCCTCTGCGGCCTCGCGGCCGATCCGATATTTAGCGCCTGCCAGAAAACCCGCAAGGCCATCTCCTGTACAATCTATGTACATATCGCTTTCAAACCGGATTTTCCGCTCGGAGCCCATCATCCAGCCCGTGACCGACTTAATGATGCGCTCCTCCTCCGTGCCCTCCGCTTCGACCTCGTGCACATCCGTATTGAGAAACAAGGCAATGTTCGGCTCTGCTCGGACCGTCTCGAGTACGACGAGATCCCATAAATACGGATTTCCATCCGGGTTCCGGAATTGATTCTCGACGAACATTTCTCCCATGATGCCGGTTTCTCTCGCGTAACGCTGCGTACCATGCGCCGTAGCACCGCATACCCACACCCGTACCTCGCTGCTAGAATTGCCTCCGAGTACGGGTCTGTTGTTCACGAGCGACACGGTTTGGCCAAGACGTGCCGCTGCAACGGCAGCGCATACGCCAGCCAGGCCTCCGCCAATAACGGTAATGTCGGATTTTACTAATTCAAACTTCAATCGAATCCCCCCATGCCTAGAATTACTATCATCTTAATCGAGGGGGTCGTTATTTAACATGCACTGCGCTATCATATTGGCATATACTTTATTTCATTCTGGAGGCTGATTGCCGTGATGATGTTAAATCGAAGCCCCATCCTATATCCTAGTCTAATGCATCATGTCTTTTGGAATCATAAGAAGCAATTTCAATACAGCGTGGACACCTACGGACATTGGGTTCTATTTGCGGTGGAGGGCGGCAGCTTCCGTTATGGGATCGGCGATGGCGAAGGTACGGCGCAGATGGGCGACGTCATCGTTTGTCCGCCGGGCATCGATTTTCATCGCGACGTTATCCATGCGCCGTCCTTTCATTTCATCGGATTTTCGTTAGGCTTTATATCGGGAGAGGCGGTTGAAGGGCAAGAGGCAGTGCAGGACGTCCACCATCGTTTAGCGGCTTCTGCCTACAAGCCCGCCGTCGCGCATAAGGAGAGGTTTGCCGATAATTTGAGATATTTCAAGAGGCAGGACGAAGCTGCCGCGGAGATCGATCAGCGGAGCTATTGGCAAAACCATGCGCTGAACGATATTTGGCTCTTTTGTTTGCAGTCGATAGCGGTCGGTGTGGTTGGCGATGACAAAAAACCTGCCGATCCTCTGATGGAACAAGCACGGCTCTATATCCAGCAGAACGCCTATAAGGACATGAGCTTACTGGTGCTTGCGGACGAGCTGGGCATCAGTCCCGTTCAGCTCACCCGCAGATTCAACCGAAGTGTGGGGATGACGCCTTCACGCTATTTAAGCCATATTAGGCTGGAGCAAGCAAAGTCCTTGCTCGTCGATACCCATCTGAATTTAGAGCAGATCGCATTAGCTTGCGGCTTCAACAATGGGTTCTACCTCAGCCGCGTGTTCACGAAGCTGATGAAAGTCAGTCCTTCCGCTTACCGGAAAACGAACCGGGTCTAATGCCTGCCACTTGACATCTGCAGCCGTCGATGAAGTCATATCGGTAATGTAACATTGTTCTTGTAACGGTACGACACGATTAAATACAAGACGATCACCGGTTCGGAAGAATGCGAGAACGCGGTATATGAAGCGCTGATGGCCGGTATCGCTTGATCGACACCGCCGCCGGTTATCTAAAACGAGGAAGCGGTCGGACGCGCGATCAAGCGCAGCGGCGTACCGCGTGAGGAGCTGTTCATCACAACCAAGCTTTGGGTTCAGGATGCCGGTTACGAGAGTGCCAAGCTGGCGTTTGCCACATCCTTGAAGAAGCTACAGCTCGACTATCTCGATCTATATCTAATTCACCAGCCGTTCGGCGATTACTACGGCGCTTGGCATGCGATGGAAGATCTGTACCGCGAGGGCAAGATCAAGCCGATCGGTGTCAGCAATTTCCTGCCCGATCGTCTGATGGACCTCATCGTGCATAACGAAATCTTGCCCGCGGTCAACCAGATCGAGAGCGTCGCTTTTATGAAAGAGCAGGGAGTGCGGCACCAGTCGTGGGCCCCGTTTGCTGAAGGACTTAACAACTTGTTCGGCAACGAAGTGCTGGCCACAATCGCAGAAAAACATAACAAGTCCGTAGCCCAGGTCGTGCTTCGCTGGCTTGTTCAGCGTGGAGTCGTTGCTATTCCAAAATCGGTGCGCAAAGAGCGGATCGTTGAAAACTTCAACCTTTTCGATTTTGAGTTGAGCGCAGACGATATCGAACAAATTTCTAATCTCGATACGCGGAAAAGTCTTTTCTTATCATACCGCGATCCGGAAGTAGCCAAGATGATGGGCAATTGGAGAGTAGATCTAAACCTAGATCGAACCGTAAACATACTCTCATCTATTAAGAAAGGACAGGGCGGGGTCCTCTTGTCCTTTTTCTGCACTTGATTGCAAATTTCAAGAATAGTGAACCTGTATCCTGATCTTAGGCAGCATTAAATCATATACCTATTAAAAAACACAGGAGTTCAGATTGAAAACTTTGCAGTAAAACTAAGTACACGATTTTTATGAACAAATTAGACCATGCGAAAAACTCATTTTGGACCATCAATGCATAATGTAATGATCCAGAAACGTATTTCGAAACTTCCCTATTGGATCGTATCGAAGCAGCAACTGACGGAAATCCGCTAACCGCTCATACCGAGCTTGCATCATTTCCGGTTCCATCGTAAACAGTTTCGCCCAATGTGGGCGTGCTCCAAACGGTTCGAGTTCACGTTCTATAAGCGGAAGTAACTGGCGCACGCGCTCCCAATCCGGCTTCCATGTAAAATGCAAACCAACACTGTCTTGTCGGTAGCATGGACTCATCCAGTAGGTATCCGAGGCAATAGTTCGTATCTCGGAGATGAAAAGCAGAGGCGCAATTCTATCACTAAGTTTACCTAGCGCACGCATCGCTTCGACCGCATGCCGTCTCGGAACGAAATATTCACTTTGCAGTTCGTTGCCCGCGCTGGGGGTAAATTCCATGCGAAAATGAGGCAACCGTTCGTACCATGGTCCAGGAACGCTTAGCTGCTCGCTACAGTTCACCACAGATTGACCAGGTACCATATGCCGTTTTTCCGGAGCTGGCAAAGCCTCGAAGAAATCGGAAGATGCCTCGTCCTCCCCGTTATTTCCCACCTTTCGCTTAACCCACACTTGATTGAATATGGGCTCTGCCCAATCCGTAAACAAGCTGACGCTGTATGCTGAAGATAAAATTTCGTCTATGCCATGATCCAGTGCAGAAAAAGGAAGACGATCATATACGGTCTGACTTACCTGAAACGAGGGTACTAAATCCAGTTTAAGCTTTGTGACGACTCCCAGTCCGCCAAGTCCGACGACCGCCCCATCGAACTCGGGGTCTATCCCCCGCGTGAGGACCGTAACTTCTCCATCCGCTTTCATTAGCTCGATAGCACGTACAGAAGACGCCAAGCTTGCATTAAGATCGCCCGAGCCGTGCGTGGCTGTCGCCACGGCGCCAGCCACGCTTATGTGCGGCAGCGATGCCAAATTATGCAGCGCATAGCCATGATCATCTAAATATCGGCACAGTTCGCCATACCGAATGCCACCCTCGACGGTTACGGTTCTCTGTACACGGTCGAGATCGATTACCCGATTCATCTTTCGAAGCGAAAGATGGCAGCCCCCGGTGTCGGCAATCCCGTTAAAAGAGTGACGCGAGCCGAGCACGCGTATGCTTGTACGGCTAACTACCAGGTCCTTAACCTCTTCTAGATTTTTGGGCTCAAGCAGCTCCATCGAACAGTAGCGATAATTCCCGGCCCAGTTCAGCTTATCTCCCATATGAACTCTCCTATTTAATATGCTGGTTTTGTCTTAAATCTATTGGTCATTGGTTTACCTGATTGTCCAATTACAGTTCTTATCTGTCAAACTGAATCGGTACTCATAAACTTTAACAAACACAGGCTATCGCATCTTTGTGTTGATTTACCAGTAATCAACAGGTAAGTCAACTTAAAACTAGGTATTCGGCATCATGTTCCGCTTTCCTGCCCGTTAGCTTAATGTAAGTGTATGGAAACATAGCTAGATACTTATCTAATCTCTGATCTTGTAGTTGCAAGCATGTAGGGCATTATGTCGGTTCAACTATAAGTTAGATTGTTTCGGATTGGATTATATTGCTACGGATATTTCAAGAATGAAGAATCGGCTGAACCCCTCACCCAGCTGACGCACTAGATGAGGAGCAACAGCTCTATCCACCCCGCTTGGCATGCCGCTATGGCTTTTGGATCAAATGCTTTTCCTTGTATTCCTGCGGTGAACAGCCGGTAGCCTTTTTGAAAAAACGAGTAAAAGAGGAGGCGGTTTCGTAGCCCACACGGCGGGCAACTTCACCGATTCGGAGATTCTCGCTATGAAGTAAACGCTTCGCTTGCATAAGACGGGAGGAGTCGATAAACTCCGTCAGATTGTTTCCGGTTTCCTGTTTGTAGATGCGGGATAAATATGACGGATTCAAATATACTTGTTCCGCCAATCGCACCAACGACAGGTCTTCATCCAAATGATTCCGAATGAATTCCTGCAAAAAATCGATGATATGATCCGCGCGTTTTTTCTGCTCTACTTTTTGCATGTCAAACAACACAGACGATAACTCCGTCAAATATAAGGAAGCTTCGCTCCAGCTGTCAAAAAAATCGATCCGCATCAGTCTGTTTTGACCCACCTGAGCTTCAATTTTCTCATTGAGTGCCCATCGATTGATATAGGACATCAAATATAAGGACACGGTGTAATAAATTTCCTGGGCAAAAGCATTATTCTTCGTGCGAACGTCTCTGATAGGAGCAAGAAGCAGCTCCAAGGCTTCAAAATACTTACTCCTTTGTCCTGCCTCCAGATATTGCTCGATAAGCGAAAGATCGTTGGACTTAAGCACCCGCGCAAGCCTTTCTCCTTCGAGATCCTCTTCCTTCAAACCCTGAACATTGCCTGCCTCATCGGGTTCATCATGACTAACCACATCGTCGATCAGAAGAACTGTATTTTCGAGTCCGATCCGGTAATTGAGCAAGTGGTGGAGCGAGTGATACTTATTGGAAACCGTTTCCCATCCATCCGCTTGGCTGCCGATTGTAAAGCTGATCGGAATTCCGATATTTTCCTGGCATGCCGACTGGATGACCTCCAATATTCCTTTAAGGAACGACACTGTTTTATTGAACGTCTGCAGGATCGTCTCCGCATTCTCAGTACCGGTAGCGGACAACGACTCCTTAGGCTGAATAAAAATCACGAATCTGCGACTATCATCCAGCACAATCACAAAATTGACACGGGTGGCTAAGTACCTGTGCATGATTTGACGTACGGCATAGATTTGTTGCATCTTCTGCATATAACCGGTAGAGTCGGGGAATTTGTCGATCTTGCCCACGACCAGGGCAACCGGCCACTTAACATTCAGCGGGATCGACAATTCTTCGAACTGCGATTGGCTGGCTTGCAACCCGCGGCTTCCTTTTAACATGCCTAGAAGATAATCTTCTTGAAACAAATTCAGCGCGATGTTTATTTGCTCTTTGGCCTCCCGGATCAGATCTTCCGTTTTAATTTCCTGGCGGATTTTTGATACGGTCTCTTCGACCACCTGAATCACTTTGTCGATATTTTCGGTCTTTAAGATATAGCTGACATCCTGATACTGAATCGCTTTGTACACATATCTGAATTCACTGTGCCCTGTTAAAAAAATAACTCTGCACTGAGGCCAGCTTCGAAAAATCTCCTCCATGAGCTGCAGACCATCAATGTGGGGCATGTCGATATCGGTCAACACGATATCAATTCTTGTACGGTTGAGCCACTCAATGGCTTCTTCTCCCCCATATGCTTTATAGACATCGAGATCCAAATGGTCAAATCCTCGAAAAATTTCATAAAGATGATTCACTATGATCTCTTCGTTATCAACAATCAGGAGTCTGTACATCCCTTACACACTCGCTTTCGGGTCAAGTTGCAGCGTCACCTTCAAGCCGCCCATTGCGCTTCGTTCCAAAATGAGGCCGTGTTCGTCACCATATATCAAACGAAGCCGGCGATGAATGTTAATCAGACCTGAGGTCTCGATATTGGTCGAATCGTATAGGAGCTTTTGGAGCGCGGATAATTTGGATTCCGGCAGATCCGTTCCGTTGTCCTCTACGATAATACGCAAAGCGCGATCGTCCTGCTGAAAGCGCATTGTGATCAAGCCTTTGACTTTGGTTTGTTCCACAGCATATTTGAATGCATTTTCAAGAATCGGTTGAAGAATCAATCTAGGCACCTGTATTTCCTTGACCTCATCCGGAAGATCTTCAAAATGGATCGTCAGCCGGCTCGGAAAACGCATAAACTGAATCTCGCTATAGGTCCGTGCGTGCTCTACTTCCTCACGCAGCGGCAAAAAATCCGAAGCATTTCTTGTAATAAACTGAAAATAATCTCCCAGCAGCTTAGTAAAAGGGATTAAATTATCGTCCCCTAGTTTGGCCATCGTGTTAATCAAAAATAAACTGTTATATAAAAAATGCGGACTAATTTGCGATTGCAATTGCTTTAGCTCTGCCCTCTGGTTTAAAATTTTCTGCTTGTATACCTGCTCGATCAATGCAGATACGTTCTGTACCATCGAATTAAAGCCTTGATAAAGATAACCGAACTCGTTTTTGCTGTTTACGTGGATCGAGACGTTAAAATTTCCGCTCTCGACGTGTCGGAACGATCCGACAAGCTTACGCATGGGCTTATGAATTAAGTTATAGGTGTAGATAGAGTAAAACAACATAATCATTGCGCCTGCACCGGTGAATACCCACAGCCAGATATAAAAATCTCGCAACGGCACAAAGATGAGCTCTTGGGGAATATAACGCAGTAAGAGCATATTTAAATAATCCGATTTGACAGACACCACATACATTTTCTGACCGTTTATGTTGCTGTATATGACGTTCCCGCTCTTAAGTTCATGGTAGTTTCCCGCCAAATCTTGTAAACGTACATTTGCATCGTTGCCTTTGCCGCTAATGACGATATCGTGCGTGAGATCAATTAAAAAGGATCCGCTGTTGTCGTAAGTATGAAACTGGCCCAGCGCCTCTTGAAACGCCGTCGTATCGAGTTCAATCTCGATCATGTACTTTTGAGGCAAGCCGGCATTTCCGGTATGTAGAGTGGTTATGTAAAGATTATTTTTGTATTGTACCAGCTGCGCGCCAGTTTCCCCCGCCGGAACGCGAATCTGATCGAATTTGTTCATATCGATCGGACTTACGGTAGCGGTGGAGGAAATGGTTTTTTGAATCGGCAAAATGTGTGCGCTTACATTTGAGGTGTAGGAGCTGCTGTTATGAATAGTGACGAGACGCTGATGGAGCTTTCGCATGCTTTCCATAATTTCATACTCGTCCATGATGGAATACCGTACCGCGAGTTTGCCCAGGTATTCATCAGTCAAGCTTTCGTGTTGCAAAATTTTAATGCGTTCGATCTCCTCCTCCAGGCTTGTAAGATAAAACGAAACCTGTGCAGTCGAAGAATTAATAATTTCATTTTTTACGGTGTTCAGGCTCCAATTGTACATATAGATGCCCAAGAAAATAATTAGGACGATCGCCAATAAGAAGGACGCGATCAATCGTGCGAAAATGCTGTTCTTGATCTGCCCTCCCTCCCTTATTCACGATTATTATTGCGGGAAACGAGGTCGGCCTTTCGTGTTTATCCCTTCACGCTCCCGAGTACAATTCCTTTGACAAAGAAACGCTGCAGGAACGGATACACGCAGATGATCGGCAGAGCTCCAAGGAAAATCTGGGCCGAACGCAGCGTCTTATCCGAAATGTCCGCCATCAGCTTGGCCTCTTCCGGCGTCATCGTGGCTAACGAGCGCTGAACGACGATCGTCTGAATGTAGCTCTGGATCGGGTAATGGCTGGGATCGTTCATATAGATTAACCCATCGAACCAGCTGTTCCAGTGCGTGACCAGTGAAAATAGCAGAATGGTCGCAAGAGCCGGCAAGGATACCGGAACGTAAATCTGACACAGCGTTCGCCAATGTCCGGCACCATCGATAAACGCGGCCTCACTCAGTTCCTTTGGTACTGCTCGAAAAAAATTCAACAGCAAAATGACACTGAATACAGGAATCGCAGTTGGGAAGACCAGCGCCCAGATCGTGTCGATCAACCCGAGCTGTTTGACAACCATATACGACGGAATTAATCCAGCCCCAAATATCATTGTAATAAAAAAGGCCCATGAATAAAAGGTGCGCAGCCGGAATTCTCCCTTTTCTTTCGAAAGTGGATATGCGACTGTAGCGATCAAAACGAGATTCAGCGTCCCTCCCAAAGCGATGCGCTCCAGGGAAACGAGCATCGATTGCCAAAAGGCTGAACGATGTGCGACAAATTCATAGGATTTCAACGTAAATTCCTTCGGCCACAAGGTTACGGTTCCTGTTGCAGCGACAGCGCTGGAGCTTAATGACACGGCCAGGATGTGTATCATCGGAATCAGACACAGCATTCCGACTGCGATCAAGAATATACTATTGCACACAACAAACCAATCCAGCCTCTTTTTTACAGGCATATCAGTCCCTCCTTAGAAAATCCTGTAGTCCGCAACTTTATACGCGATGTAATAGGAGACGGACACGAGAACAAGCGCGATAACGGACTTGAATAATCCTACTGCGGTTGCAACCCCGAACTGCGCATCCAGCAGTCCGATGCGGTACACGAAGGTATCGAGAATATCCCCGCTTTCATATACCATCGGGCTGTACATGTTAAAAATCTGGTCAAATCCGGCATTCAGCAAATTCCCCAAATTAAGAACCATAAGCAATACAATAACCATCTGCATCCCAGGCAGCGTCACGTGAAGCGTCTGCCTCCAACGGCTCGCCCCGTCGATTTGCGCCGCTTCATACAGGTTCGGATTGATGCTTGTCAGCGCGGCCAGATATATGATGGTTCCGTATCCAAACTCTTTCCATACGTCTGTCAAAATCATGGTGTTTGGGAACCACCGATTGTCCCCAAGGAAAAAGATCGGTTCAATCCCGAACGATTGAAGCGCCCGGTTGACCAAGCCGTCATTCGGTGACAGAATTTCGATAAAGATTCCGCCCAATACTACCCAGGATAAAAAATGGGGCAAGTAAATGGCGGTCTGCACACCTCTCTTCAAAGCCATATGCCGGACCTCGTTTAATAGAATCGCAATCACAATGGGCACAAGCAGTCCTAGAATGACTTTCATCATCGCGATATAAAACGTATTCCACATGATGTTATCGAAGCTCGGCAGGTTCATTACATATTCGAAGTTGCGCAGACCAATCCAATCCTGATCGCCGAACAAACCTTTCGCCGGTATAAATTTTTGGAACGCAATAATGATTCCGCCAATGGGAAGGTAATTGAATACTAGCAAAAATAGAAAACCCGGCAAAATCATAACATGCAGAGGCAATTCCCTTTTCCAGCTTCTTTTTTGCATCATAAATCACCCGTTTCTTAAGATGAGAATGAGGAATGGAAAGGATGCCCTTGGTCAATGCAACATCCTTTCTCATGGTCCTAGGCACTTATTTTACAGATGCGTACCACTCATTGACTTCTTTGGTCATATCGGCTCCCCCAAGCGTATTCCAGTTCTCTACAAACTTGTCGAACTCATCAATCGAAGTGGCGCCCATAATGATTTTGACAAACACCTCGGTTTCCAGTGCTTTTAGTGTGGACTGCTTTTCCGCCATGGTTTGGGTAGGCGGTCCGGCAAACGCCTCAAGCATGAAATGGTCGTTCTCCAGGTATTTCACGCTATGCTGGAACACGCCGTCTTCCCCATAAATTTTAGGCCATCCCCATAAAGTGGTTTCTCCATTGTTGAAGGCTTCCATATTTTTCTGAATCGACAGTGCCTCACCGGTTAGCTGATCCAAGGTTTTATTCTTACGCGCCTCCTCGATTTCCTGGAACGCATTCACGTTTTTAAATGGTGGGTAGGGTTGTACCGGCGAATATTTCCACACGCCTACGCTGTCATTAGCGGAAGGCATATAATAATAATCGAAATCTCCGCTTTCTCCCCAATTCAACTCAATGTGCAAATTAAACATTTTCACCAAGGCTTCCGGATTGGAAAATCCTTTTCTGACGACCCAGAACTCCGATGCAGCAAATTTCTGAGGTGACAGCACCGGTTCCCCGTCCACCGAAACCAAGGCGTAGCCTTTCCAATCTGCACCCGGATCGTTCTGATAGTTGCTGATGAGCGGGTACATCGGATTCCATTGTTGCCCGAACTCCATGCCCACCTTGCCGGCGGCTATCGTCTCAGCCACCTTGCCGCCGTCCTTAACTCCGAATTCCTTGTCGATTTCACCGGCCTTATACATCGAAGACAGCGCTTTCAATCCCTCCTTTACTTCAGGAAGCGTACTGCCCCAAACCAGATTTCCCGATCCGTCATCGATCCACATGTTCGGGTACGCGTGGTATCCGGCAAAAAATCCTTCCAGCCCCATGGCTCCGCCGTACAGATCCTTCGTAATGGCTAGACCGTAGGTGTCATTGACCCCGTTCCCGTCCGGGTCCTGCGTGGTAAACGCTTTACTGATTGCAATCACATCATCCATCGTTTTGGGCTCTGTAAGCCCGAGTTTCTCTAACCAGTCGGCACGAAGCCAGATAAATACGCCGTCTCCGTATACCTCCGGCGGACCAAGGCCCATCATCTTACCATCAACCGTAGCGGCCTGGAGGACCGCAGGCCCTTGCACCGAGTACAGTTCCTTTATTTGGTCAGAAGCATATTCGTCCCAGTACGGTGTGAGATCCTCGATCATATCTGCTTCAGCCATCTGTTTCATTTGTGCGGCTGTGACGCGGATCATGTCCGGAATATCCCCAGATGTCAACGTTACGTTAACCTTTTGGGTATAAGCATCCCCGCCGCTGACCGTCCAATCGTATTTTACGTTGATTCCCAGTTTTTCCGAGAACGCTTTCAACCAGCGGTTGTCTTCCACTGTTTCGCCAGGTGTTTTGGGTATGATGTTATCCTGCATATCGTTGTCTACATCGCGGGCAAATCGAATCGTGAGCGGTTCTTCATATTTGCCGAACGGTCCTTCCGCTGCGGTGGCTCCCCCTTCAGATGATTGGCCTGAACTGCTTCCTGACGGATTGGTTGACTGTTGATTGTTTGAGTCGGAACTACATGCGGCGATCGCTCCTGTTAAAAGTATTGTCGCTAAGATGAGGACGACTTTCGGGTAAACCCTTCGTTTCATGCTAATAACCCCCTTGAAATCGTTTTTGCTTTGAATCACGTTTCATTTTAACCCTGAAATTTAGGGATGAATACAGGCGAGCTGTTACATTTCTAACATTTGTTTACGCATTTGTCCCACCCCATGCTCGCAGTTTTCAACAAGTTTATCATCTTTTTACAACCTCGTTCGGGAGCGTGAAATCGGGTTGAACCGTTAAAATGAAAGCGCTATAATGGAACATCGCAAGGAAGTTCACAGGTCTGGCAACATATATTATTCCGAATGGAGAGGAAGGCAATGGCGTTACTGTTCATTGATTCAGGGCGGCAGTACGGAAAAATCAACAAAAATGTTTACGGGCATTTTTCAGAGCATTTGGGACGAGGTATTTATGGCAGCATTTATGTCGACGAAAACAGCCCAATTCCCAATATCCGCGGGATACGTACCGACGTTGTGGAGGCATTGCGGCATATCCGGGTCCCGGTGCTGCGCTGGCCCGGCGGATGCTTCGCTGAATATTACAATTGGAAAGACGGCGTAGGTGCTGAGCGCAAGCGCATCGTGAATGCAGGCTGGGGCGGCGTGGTAGAGGACAATTCATTTGGCACCCACGAGTTTTTGGATCTATGCGAGCAGATCGGCTGCTCGGCTTATATCGCAGCCAACGTCGGCTCCGGTACACCGAGAGAAGTGAGCGAATGGATTGAATACATGACCTTTGACGGAGACTCGCCAATGGCGAACTGGAGACGCCAGAACGGCAGGCACGAACCGTGGAAGGTTGAATATGTCGGCATCGGTAATGAGAATTGGGGATGCGGCGGGCAAATGCGGCCGGAATATTATGCCGATGTGTACAAGCAATTCAACACTTATGTTCGCAATTACGGCAATCATCGGATTTTCAGGGTTGCTTGCGGTGCCGATGGTAACGATTATGCCTGGACGGAAACTTTGATGCGCGAAGCGGGCACCCATATGAATGGATTGTCTCTGCATTATTACACCATGCCGGGATATTACAAATTTGACGAATATCCCGAGGAACGCAAAGGTCCGGCTCTGGAGTTCGATAAGCCAACATATTATCGAACCCTGCGCCGGGCGTTGTATATGGATGAATTAATTACCCGGCATAAACATGTCATGGATCGCTACGACCCCAAAGGCGAGGTGTCGATCATTATCGACGAATGGGGAACCTGGCATGAGGTGGAGCCTGGGACTCACCCGGCATTCTTGTTCCAGCAAAATGCGATGCGAGACGCCATTGTCGCCGGAGTGTCCCTGAATATATTTAACGCCCACAGCGATCGGGTTCAAATGGCCAATCTGGCGCAGCTGGTCAATGTGCTCCAATCGGTTATCCTGACGGAAGGCGAGGATATGGTGCTTACACCGACGTACCATGTATTCGATCTCTATAAAGGGCATCAAGATTCGACACTGATCGAGAGCTATATCCAGCAGCAGCTAACGGGTACAACCGATGCCGAGGTGCCGGCTCTGCACGTCAGCGCATCGAAACGGGCGGACGACCGCGTTCACGCCACAGTGGTGAACTTGTCCGCAGATGAGTCACAGCAGCTCCTTTGCGTGTTAGATGGTCAAGCGTTTTCCTCTGCCGAAGTTCGTTACATTTCTGGGACCATGACGAGCCACAACGCGTTCGGACATCCCCCACAGGTCGAAATAAAAAAGATGCCGGTCAATCCAATTAAGGACAACCGTCTGGATGTGCACCTTCCTGCCTGCTGCGTTGCTGAAATCGTTTTGTCTTAATGCATCCATGCTAACTCGTGGCCGAGTTCGTTGATTTGTCGATAGCTCCACTTTCCTACACATCGACGGTGGTTTCTTACTTGAGTCTTCTGTAAATGCTTGAATTTTGTAATTTATTTGCATCATAAATGCACCCCTAGAATCATCGGAATCGCCAGGGGATTCCAATGTCTATTCTAAGGGGTGCACTTAATGGTCTGATACCGCCTGTGGAGAGGTTGCCCAGAAATTTTGGCCCGTCCGGCATTGTTTTTGTTGATAGTCACAATCACCAACTTGATATGGTCTTTATATGGTCTTTATATGGTCTTTATATGCTGACGTGCACCTGCCGTCTCCTACCTTCCCTACAGCTTGCCTCCCTGGTTCTGGCCCTGAATACAACAGCCCTACTCCAAGCACGTCCGAGCGGTATCCCGAGATCTTTGTCAGCGTTACGTTGAAATTGCGTTTCAACTGCTCTCGCTTTTCTTTTTCAATTTGAGTGTTTTCAACCCCTTTTCACAAGATCCTCTCTGTTCACGATAGCATCAACAATGCCTTTGGATGCTTTCGAATGATCTCGATGATTGCCATTCACATTTCTTTATATACAAAATAATCAAAATCAGCGTGTTTCCGAGTCCCGCCAAGATCTTGCACGCAAAGACCGATGAAGGTTCCCGTAAACCGGATATATTCAGGGGATTCATCCGACAGATGCGTGATATCGAACCATCCGCCTGCCGGATGCCAGGACGGATCATCATGTAACCCATAGTGAAAACAGGCACGGTCATGATCGATCACAACCTTTAACCGGATCCCGTTCACCGATTTCAACGGGATATCCTCCAGCAGCTCGTCGTATAACCCGTATCGCGACTGAATGATTCCGAGGCACACTCCTTTCTCTTCGTGATACGTTATCCGTAAATAAAGATAGTCTTTCGTATCGTAATACAGAATCAGCCCTGCCATATGCTGCGGATGGTCCGGTTCAAACTCCAGACAAGTTTCGGCTTCACACGCAAAACCCTGCTGTCTTCGGGCTACCATGCTTTGCCTGTGCGTTGAGCTCATCGACTCCATGCCGCGCAGGCGCAAGTAACCGGGACGTTCCCCAAGGCTCAGCCAAGTCGGATCCGGTGGAATACGAAGCGTATTCCAATCGCTCCGGAGCATGGGTTGATCAAAGTGGTCCATCTCCGGTGCCGGTTCAAAAGGGTGTGGCTTGATTTTCGGTGCAGGCACCTGAACCTCGGGATATCGGTCACCGCTCGCAAGGCGCAGCCAGCCGTCCTCGCTCCAGACACATTGCTGCAGAGCCGTCTCACGGCCAAGTGTGCAAAACTGTACATTGACGGGCCGGCCGACCAGGTGGGCCATGTACCATTCACCGGTGTGCGTTTCGACGAGACTACCGTGACCGGCCTTCTGGAGCTTTAAATCCGGCCGGCCGTATGAAGTCAGAATCGGATTGGCAGGATCGACTTCATAAGGTCCCTCTAACGTGCGGGAGCGTGCTACCGTCACCGCATGCTCGTAACCGGTTCCCCCTTCAGCCGTTATTAAATAATAATAATCCTTATATTTGTACAGATGCGGCGCTTCCGTCAGCCCTAATTCTGTGCCCTTGAATATGTTAACAGCGGGCCCGATCAGTTTTTGTTCCTTAACGGAAAATTCCTGGAGCACGATGCCCGAGAACCGGTTCTTTCCCTTACGGTGATCCCAAATCATATTGACCAACCACTTGCGTCCGTCCTCATCATGAAATAAGGATGGATCGAATCCGCTGCTGTTCAAATACACCGGCTCGGACCAAGGGCCTTCGATATCCGTTGCCGTCACAAGGTAATTATGGGTATCTTTAAAAGCCCCGATCCGGCTTTTGACATCCGTGTAGATCAGGTAAAACACACCGTTGTCATAGCTAAGGCAGGGAGCCCATACTCCTCCGGAATCGATGTTGCCATCCAGATGCAGCTGCGATGTCCGGGTCAGTGGAGATTGTATTGGCTTCCAATGAACCAGGTCCCTGGATTGGTGAATCCGTACGCCCGGGAACCATTCAAAGGTCGACGTGGCGATATAATAATCTTCCCCCGCCCGACATATGGACGGATCGGGATGAAAACCGCGAAGAACGGGGTTCGTGATCATATGCATGAAGCAACCTCCGGTATGAAAATGATGTTTGTACAAAAATGTTTGATTTCAATGCCAGCCCAGTGCTTTTTTGCCGGCTTCCAGAGCGGTTATGATCCGCTCCACATCGTACACATTCCCTCTCCATGTTCCTCCACTGACGGACTGCAGCGCAGCCCACAGCCTGGTGTCATCCGGCAGAGCTTCATCAGGCCGCATATCCGGGTGGAAGGGCCTTTGTGCTAAGATGAGAGCTCCCTCCTCTGGCGAAACCTCGATTTCCCCTTCACCGACAAAATTCATGCTGCCTTCCAGCGTGTTGCGATCCACGACAATATCGATCAAGTCACCGTTCCGAAGCTTGCCGATCGGCCCGCCTGCCAGCGCTTCGGGGCCAACATGGCCAATGCACGCCCCGGTGGAAACACCGGAAAACCGGGCATCGGTAATGAGCGACACGTATTTGCCGAATGGCAGATACTTCAGCGCAGACGTAAGCTGGTAAGTCTCCTCCATCCCGGTCCCTGACGGCCCCCGCCCGAGAAGTACGACGACGTCGCCTGCCAGAACACCGCCAGTCTTAATTGCACGGATCGCTTCGCGTTCGGTTGTAAACACTTTTGCTCTTCCTTTGTGACGATACACGCCATGGTTATCCAGTACCGTAGGGTCGATCGACGTGGATTTGATCACAGAGCCCTCCGGAGCGATATTCCCTGTTGGAAATGTCACGGTAGAGGTAATGCCAAGACGCTGCGAATACTCAACGCTCATAATGACACTGTCCGGATCTATCCCGTCCTTCTCCTTCAGCTGCTTCCGCAGCAGATGACGGCGTTCCGACGATTCCCACCAGTCGAGAACCTCGCTCAGCGTCGTACCTGTTACGGTAAGTACGGACTCATCCAGTACGCCAAGCTGCCTGAGGTGAAGCATCACTTCGGGCACGCCTCCAGCTTGAAACACCCGAATGGTCGGGTGGAAGATCGGGCCGTTCGGCAGGGCGCTGACCAATCTCGGCACATCTTTGTTGACCTGGATCCAGTCCTGCACCGCAGGCACGGTTAAACCGGCTGCATGGGCAATGGCCGGAATGTGAAGCAGCAGGTTGGTAGAGCCGCCGAACGCGGCATGAACAGCCATCGCATTGCGAATCGCCGCATCGGTGACAACGTCCGCCATTCTCAGCCCTTCGGACTCCATCACCATCAGTGCGCGTGAGGATTGGCGCGCCATTTCGATCCAGATCGGCTGCCCGGAAGGCGCAAGCGCGGCATGCGGCACCGTCATACCCATCGCCTCGGCGACGACCTGGGCCGTTGCCGCCGTGCCCAGAAACTGGCAGCCTCCCCCCGGTGTAGAGCATGCCCGGCAGCCAAGCTCCGCCGCCGCTTCAAGCGAGAGTTCGCCGCTGACGTACCGTGCGCCGATCGTTTGAATTTTGCCTGCATCCTCTCCATCGACAGGCGGCAGAGTGACGCCTCCGGGAACGATCACTCCGGGCAGCTTCGGCATGCCTGCAAGCGCAAGCATCATCGCCGGCAGACCTTTGTCGCAGGTGGCGACGCCGATCACGCCTTTGCGCGTCGGCAGGGAACGAATCAGTCTGCGGAACACGAGAGCGGCATCGTTCCGGTACGGGAGCGAGTCGAACATGCCTGTCGTGCCCTGTGATCGGCCGTCACAGGGGTCGCTGACATATCCGGCAAACGGTATTCCGCCGCGGCTCGCTATCTCTTCCGCCGCAGCCTTCATGAGCAGGCCGACCTCCCAGTGGCCCGTATGGTAACCGAGGGCTGCAGGACTGCCGTCCTCATTGCGAATTCCGCCCTGCGTGCTCAGGATCAGAAACTGTTTTCCGTTCAATTCCCCGGGCTTCCAGCCCATTCCCACATTCTGGGACATGCCGAACAAGTCGCCGCTCGGAGCGTTCCGTAGCAAATCATCGGTTAAAGGCAGACGTCCCGATGCCCCGGGAGCTTGCGCTATAATATCGAAACAATTTGAGTCCTTCTCCCCCATAATCGACATAATCGGTTCGTGCATGGCACCCTCCTGCAACTTATGACTTTACGAAGACTGTTTTGATGGTAGTGAAAAACTCGATCGCCGCTTGACCCTGTTCCCTGGAATGCGAGCTTGACATCTTCATCCCGCCGAACGGTGCCTGCAGCTCTACGCCGGCCGTTTCCGCATTGATCCTGACCAATCCGGCATCCATATCCCGGATGAAAGACAGCATTGCCCCGACATTTTGCGTATAGATGGAGGCACTCAAGCCATAGTCGCTGTCATTGGCCGTCTTTATGGCTTCCTCCAGGGAATCCACTACGATCAACGCAAGCACAGGGCCGAAGATTTCTTCCCGGGCGATGGACATATGCGGTTCGACACCCTCAAATACGGTCGGCTGGACATAGAATCCATCTTCAAGCCCTGGACCGTCCGCTCTTTTTCCGCCGGTCAGCAGTACGGCACCTTCATCCTGCCCTTTTTGAGTATAGCTCAGCACCGTTTCGAGCTGTCCTTCGTTCGCGCACGGGCCCATCCAGCTTTCGGATGACATGCCGTCGCCCAATCGGATCTCCCGGATTTGCGACAGGAGCTTTTCTTTAAAGGCTTCATATACTTTTCGTTCAACAATGACCCGGCTGGTGGCGGTGCATTTCTGGCCGGTGGATTTCAAGCCGCCGCTGATGGTGGCCTCGACTGCCAAGTCCAGGTCGGCATCTGCCGCGATAATGATCGGATTTTTGCCGCCCATTTCAAGTTGATACTTGGCCCCGCGTTCCAATGCGGCTGCGCCGACACGCTTTCCGACTTCGTTGGAACCCGTGAACGTGATCCCGTTGACATCCGGATGCTCGGCAAGCGCAGATCCGATCACCGATCCTCTGCCGCATACAAGATTGAGAACGCCTGCCGGAATTCCCGCTTCCTCAAAGCATTCCATGATTTTGGCTGCCGTGACCGCTGTTTCCTGTGCCGGCTTTAACACAACCGTATTGCCGTAGATCAAAGCCGGGGCCGTCTTCCAAATCGGAATCGCTACGGGAAAATTCCATGGAGCAATGACCCCCACGACGCCAAGCGGTACGCGTGTCGTAAACATCAGCGCTTCGCTGTCCGTGGAAGGAATGACATCGCCGATTTTTCGCATCCCTTCACCGGCGTAATACCTTAGGATCGCAACGCCGCGCATCGTTTCTCCTTTAGCTTCAGCTAGCGTTTTACCCATTTCCCTGGTCATCGCCTCGGCGACCTCCTCGGCCCGGAGTTCCAGCGCATTCGCCGCCCGAAACAGAACATTGCCGCGTTCCGCGCCGGTTAATCTCCGCCAATCCCGGCCTGCTGCTTTGGCCGCTCCTACAGCACGGTTCAGATCCTCTATATTGGAAACCGGCACATAACCGACTACCTCATTCCGGTTTGCCGGATTGATGCTGGGTTCGGTTTCTCCGGACGCAGCCTTTATCCATTCTCCGTTGATATAGTTCCTGTATACTTGCTCTCCCTGAAATGCCGTCATGGAAATATGTCCTCCTTATTAAAAACTAATTTGATAAGACACGGTTCACCAGCGTTCCGATACTGCTGATCGAAATTGCGATCCGGTCCCCGGGCTCAAGCGTAAAATCATTAGGCGGCACAATGCTTGTGCCTGTCAAAAGCACCGTACCATCGAATAAATCGTTGTCCTTTGCCAAGAACGAGACCAGCTCATCCAGCTTTCGGTTTAATTCACTCGTACTCGCCTCGCTCTTAACGACAATGCGACCCTCGCGATAAATCTCGCAGACGATGCTGAATGCATATGGATTCTGTACCGTTTCCGCAAGCCGGATGGCCGGTCCGATGGAACAGGAATTGCGCCATATTTTTGCTTGCGGCAGGTACAGCGGGTTCTCCCCTTCGATATCGCGGCAGCTCATGTCATTGCCGACGATATATCCCACAATGCTGCCGTCTGCGCCAAGCACCAATCCCAGCTCAGGCTCAGGGATCTGCCATGTGGAATCACTGCGCAGCGTGACGGCCTCGTTCGGTCCGATGGTGCGGGCAGCCGTGGATTTGAAAAAGATCTCAGGCCTCTCAGCCTCATAAACTTTATCGTAAAATGTCTCCGCATCCAGTTTTCCATCCGTTGCTTCATAATTTCGTGCTTCGCGGCTTCGTTGATACGTAACGCCTGCCGCCCATACCTCCGGTGCTTCCACTGGCGTGACAAGGTGCAGAGAAGTCCAGTCACCAGCCAACTCATTCGCCGGACTAAAAGCGCTTTCAACCAGTTGGACAGGAGAGATCCCACGCTCCCTGGCTTGATGGATCAGAGTCATAAAATCCGACTGTGGCAGACGATAGACTCTTTCATCATCCGTAACTGCTGCCAGCCGCTTCTGTTGCCCGTCCAGAAATCGAATTATTCTCATTCAGGCTTGCCTCCCATTTCCCCTTTGGGTTGATAGTATTACCTTAGCATCACAGATGGTCCCTGACGATGTGCTAATCATGACGTCGATTTATCCTTTTCACGCATTGTAATTCTGTTAATATAAATGTATCCGTATCTGGAATTCAGATTTTTTCGAGGAGGTTGCTGTGACCAAGCTTTCAGAAGCTGTATATTTAGGCCGTCTGCCCGATGTTCGAATGTCTTTTCAATTATTAGGACTGCACGCAAGAAAGGTGGATTCCCACTGGACTTATCCGTCTCATGAGCATTCCATGTATGAGATCCACTGGTTGATGGATGGCGAGATGAACATGGTGGTCAACGGACAGTTGTACAGACAGTCCGCCGGAGACCTGTTGTTCATCCATCCCGGTATGACTCATTCCTGCACCGGCGCCGGAACGCAGGGCTTCACTTACTTTTCCGTTCATTTCAGCGTACACGATACTTCGTTTTGCAGAGAACTCAACCGCTGCAAGGACATTTATTATTCGGCCGATTCGGCATTGGCCCAGGGACTGTCTTCCTCTCTATCTACATTATTTGATCTGGCCAGAGAGCACTTGTCCAGCTCATTACCGGCCTTCAAACAGATGAAAGTGCATGCAGCCGTCTTTGAACTGCTCGGCACCCTGGTCGGCCAGTTGTCTCAGAACGTATCCGTAACCTTGACAAGAAAAGAAGCCATTGCCCGTCAGGTGGCCGACCAAATAGAGGACTCCGTGCGATATATTCATCTTCATGGTGAAATTCAGGAAAGCGAGCGAACCTGGATCCAGGACATCGCCAAGTCGCTGAATCTTAGTCCCTCCCAGATCAATCGGATCTTTCGTGAAGTGTACGGCAAAGCACCTCGCAAGTTCTTGTCAGAAACCCTTTTGGGCGAAGCTCAGCGGCTGTTAAAGCAAACGGATTTAAGCATGGACCATATCGCGATGATGCTAGGATATAAGACCAATGCGCATTTCAGCCGCCAGTTCAAGCGGTGGACAGGGATGGCGCCCAGTGAATACAGAAACTGAGTCCAGCAACGGGCATTAGCTTATGAGCCGGATCAGTAACCTCATGAAGAATGCGTATCACGAGCAATAAAGTTAATTGTTGCTCTCTCATCCCTTTTCTGGGTGAACGTGTAAGACCGGCCGGCTTCTCCCGTAAACGAAACGGGGTCAAGTCCAGGAGCTTCCAATCGGCACGGACCGGAAACCGCGCAGGTCACGACCGCTTCAGTTACCTGTCCCTTCGTCCAGATGAAATTCAAGGTGAAGCCGCCTCGTGCCCGCAGACCTCTGACTTCCCCATCACTCCAGCTGTCAGGCAAAGCGGGCAGCAGCCGGATTCGACCGGCGTGGCTTTGCAGCAGCATCTCGGCAATACCCGCCGTGCCGCCGAAATTACCGTCGATTTGGAATGGTGGATGGTTGTCGAAAAGGTTAGGCAGCGTGGAGTGATGGAGCATTGCTCTTACGTTTTCGTAAGCCTTGTCGGCATCCAACAGCCGTGCCCAGAAGTTGATGATCCACGCCCGGCTCCAGCCGGTGTGTCCGCCGCCGTTATCCAGCCTGCGTTCCAGAGTCGTCCGAGCCGCTGCGGCCAGCTCCGGCATGGAATCCACGTTAATGCCTTCGCCCGGATAAAGCCCGAATAGATGGGAGATGTGGCGGTGTCCGGGCTCCACCTCCTCGTAATCCTCCATCCACTCCTGAATTTGTCCATATTTGCCGATCTGCGGTTTGGGCAGCCGTTTCAAGGCGGCAGCGAGCTCCTCGCGGAACGCCTCATCCCTCTCGATGATTTCTCCGCTGCGGATGCAAGCCTTAAACAGGGCTTCGATAATCTGAAAATCCATCGTAGCCCCGGCGCAGAGAACCCCTGTCTCGCCGTTTGGCAGCCTGTAGCTGTTCTCGGGGGAGACGGATGGACAAGTTACCAGAACACCCTCGTTATTTTCCATTAAATAATCGAGCAGGAACAACGCAGCCTCTTTCATCGTCTCATAGGCATGCGCCAAAAAAGAACGGTCCTGGCCAAAGCGGTAATGCTCCCATAAATGCAGGCACAGCCAGGCGGCTCCCATCGGCCAGAATGAAGCCGGAAGATACGTGTCCTGCGGTGCCGTGTCCGCCCATATATCCGTATTGTGATGCGCCGTGAATCCCCGGCAGCCGTACATGACGCTTGCCGTGACCCGCCCAGGCAAACGCATCCTTTCGATCAAATCGAACAAAGGCTCATGGCATTCGGACAGATTGCAGATCTCCGCAGGCCAGTAGTTCATCTGCGTGTTAATATTGATCGTGAATTTACTGTCCCATGGGGGAGTAAAGCTATCGTTCCAGATGCCTTGAAGATTCGCGGGCAAAGAGCCCGGCCGGCTGGAGGCAATGAGCAGGTAGCGCCCGAATTGAAAATAGGTCGCGATCAGGCCGTGGTCTTCCTCGCCGTGTTGGAACCGCTTCAACCGTTCATCGGTCGGGAGCGCGGCTTTGTCCGGATCCTCGGGCAGCTTCAGTTCGACCCGTCCGTACAGCTCGCGGTAATCGGCGACATGCCGGGCTAACAGCTCGGCATACGGAACTCGGCTCAACTCCTCCAGCCGCCGTTTGCCGTCAAGCTCCGGGTCGGGATGCCGGAACGTCGTTCCGGCGGCAAGCAGCAATGTGACCGAGCTTGCGCCGTCCACCAGCAAATACTCGCCAAGCGTGCGGCAGACGCCGCCTTCCGGGACCGCCTTCAAGACGGCGCTTAAGGAGCTGCCTCCTTCGCCGCCGCAATCCCCGCGCATGACCAGCCCGCTCGCCTCCCATTTGTCCGTCTTCTCCACGTACCTCCAGTTCCGGCGGTTGAACCGGGCTTTGAACGTGACCGCCTCCTGCTTGTCGGCGGTGATGCGGATGACGATCGCCTGATCCGGATAACTGGCAAACAGCTCGCGCGTATACCTGATCCCGCCGATCCGATAGCTGACCCGGGATACACCGCGCTCCAAATCAAGCTCCCGCATGTAATCCTCGGCAAGCTGGCCATGCTGGCCGAACGACAGCAGCAGATCGCCGAGCGGCACATAGTGCCGCTGCGCTTCGGGTAGCCCCGCCATCGTCATCGCCGCCAGCTCCTCCGCTTCCTGCAGCCTGCCTTCCATAATCAGCTTGCGGATCTCGGGCAAATGGGGCAGCGCATCTTCGTTGTTGCGGTCGCGCGGGCCCCCGTACCATACCGAATCCTCGTTAAGCTGCAGCTTCTCCTCGGCCGTGCCGCCGAAGATCATCGCGCCCAGCCGGCCGTTTCCGATCGGCAGCGCCTCATTCCATTCGGCCGCCGGTTTCCTATACCACAAGCGATGCTTCAGTTCCATGCCATTCAAACTTGTCATGCTTCTCCTCCAATCCGCTATCGCTATTTGAACTAGTTCAGCTCCACCAACGCCTTGATCACCTTCGATTCCGGCAAGAGCCAGCTGTCGAACCTGTCGATCATGTCCTCGAGCGAGCTTCGGTGGATAATGTAATCGGCGATGTCAATGCAGCCGCCGGTTATGGCCGCAATCACCCGCTCGAAGTCCTCCCGCGTCGCATTCGGCTACCCTGCACCGTCTTTTCGCGCGCGTGAAAATCGGGATCGTTAAAGGTAATCGTGCTTTTTACCAACCCGACAAACGTCTAGGAACCGCCGTGGCCGACGAGCCCAAAGGCGCTTTCCATCGACGAGGCGCTGCCCGTACGGCCGTTTCGCTTAATTTCAGAGTGAATTCGGTTTCCTCGATCTCGGCGCCGCCTGAACAAGAATCGTATGGCCGATGCCGTGTCTCTGCAAATGCGGTTTGAGATCGGAAGGCAAATGGTCGCGGTAAAGCACCGGAATTTCGGGCGTCATCCATCCGTAATCGTTGCGTTCGATTTTCCAAAAATGCTGATGGGCGTCAATGCGCATCGAACACAACCTCCATTCCACCTTGTTGTAACATCCGATAACCGAATCGAAATTTCCGAATCCCGCATTTTTGTACCTTTTTTTGATGTCACGGTCCCAAATCGAAGATCACTTAAACGCCGAACTTTAAAAATAATGAAGACAAGAGCCCCCGCGTCCTGAGCGAAGACTCCTGCCTCCAAGAAGCCGGGCTTATCGGGCCACGGTTTATTTCGATATTGTCGATGAATCGTAAGCAGCCTGCATGATTTCAATATAACGCGGCATGTTCAGACCCTCCAGCCCTTTCAAGTAATCATCCCAATCCTTATCTAGGCTCTTGGCACCGGTGATGAACAGCAAGGCGTTCTGGTCAATATAGTCCTTGATGTTCGTCTGCATCATGCTGGCTTCGTCGGCAACCAGCGGGTCGACCCATAGCGCCCAGTGCGGGAAGATATCTTGTGGCTCCTTGCCTTCCATCAATAGCGTTGCCTCGTACAGGCGGCGTTCGTAACCGTCATCGGCGTAAATATCTGTGCCCTGAACCTCGGCATCGCGGTATGCCCGGTGATGGTTATATTGGGTTAATGCTCCCCAATTGTCATTGCGGGGCTGTTCCCCGGGTTCAAGCGGGATCGCTTTATAGAGCGGCTCCACTTTATCGTTCAGCGCGATTTCTCCATCCTGCGGCTTGCGCCAGCTTTTGCCTTCTTCACCGAGGTAGGAAAGCATCGCGCCTTCTTGCGTGTAGAAATAGTCCAGCATTTGAATGGCGGCGATTTGGGCCTCTTTGCTCGCTTTATTCGTCAGGACGAAGGATGCGCCCGGATCAATCGGATAGTTGAATGTTGCATAATCGACATGCGGTCCTCGCAAAGGCGGAAGCGGGTTATAGTCCTTGCTGTACGGCGCGTCTTCTCCCGTCGTCAGGAACAAGGCGGGATGCATGCCGGCCCCGGCGCCCAACAGCTGTGCGTCCGCGTTATCCCCGATTTTTTTGTACGCGCCTGCATTTTGCGTAAAGGCTCCCGGGTCAATGAGCCCCCCATCATAAAGCGATTTGATGTAGGCCAGCGCTTCCCGCCATTCCGGTTTGTTCGCGGCGGTGTCTACCTGGCCCTCCTTCATGATGAGATACGTTCTGTCGTCGTTGTATATAAAGCCGTTCATAAGGTACGGGATTACGTGAACGCCGAAATTTTCGACGGATCCGCTGAGCGGCACTTCGTCCGCCTTGCCGTTGCCGTTCGGATCCTGTGTCTTGAAGGCCTCGAGAACCGCTTTGAATTCTTCCGGCGTCGTCGGCTGCGCAAGCCCGAGCTGATCAAGCCACTTCGTATTGATCCACATTTTATTCGGGTAGGAGCAGTGGAAGCATTCGTTTAAGCCGGTCAATCCGTAAATGTTGCCATCCGGCGCGGTGTTCATCGCTTTATAATATTCGTTGTTCTCCAGCACTTCCTTAATGTGCGGAGCATGCTCATCGACCAGGTCGTTCAGCGGGATGATCACTCCCTGCTGTCCAAACTTCAATAAGTCCGTCTGCGAGAAACGGTCTACCCATGGAATAAGCATATACAAATCCGGATAGTCGCCGGACGCGAGCGAGATTTGCCGTTTTTCGGCCGCGCCGTCAAACGGAACGGTTGTCCAATTGAATTTGATGCCGAATTGCTCTTCCATTTTTTTCGTAAACTTGTTGGTTTTCAGATCCATATCCGATCCTTGATGGGCAAAAACGTTGATCGTTACCTTCTCGCCGGAGTCCGGCATGCCGCCTTCCTTCCCTGCGCTTCCCGGGTTGTCATTTCCGCCGGAGCATCCGGCAAGCACGAAACTAAGCATCAGTATGAGAACAAGCAGACGAGTTGCTGTTTTTCTCAAATCAATCTCCCCCTCATGAATTGGTAATACAACATAACGGGCTCTGCCCACGATCAGCCCTTCACGGAGCCGATCAGCATGCCTTGCACGAAATAGCGCTGCACGAACGGATAGATCACCAGCACCGGGAGGCTTGCCACCACAATAAGCGAGTATTTCATGAGCTCGGCCATTTGCTGCTGCTTCACCATCTCCCCGGCGTCCATATTGCCCGTTCCGCTTCCCAGGATGAGAATGCTGCGGAGAATGAGCTGAAGTGGATAGAGCGATTGCGATTTCAAGTAGATCAAGGCATCGAAATAGGCGTTCCACTGCCCCACCGCGTACATAAGCGAGAGCACGGCGATAATCGGTTTGGCAAGCGGAAGAACGACGCTGAAAATGTAGCGGATGTCGCTGCACCCGTCAATGTCTGCCGCCTCGGAAAGCTCATCCGGGATCGAGGTCTGAAAGAAGGTTCTGGCGATAATGACCTGCCATACCCAAACGGCATTCGGAATGAGCAGCGCCCAGCGGGTATCGATCATGCCCATCGATTTGACGACCAGATAGGTCGGGATCAACCCGCCGGAGAACAGCATGGTGAAAGTAATGAAAACCATAAGCGGCGTGCGGCCGAAGAATGACTTTTTCGACAGCGGGTAAGCGACCATGATGGTCAGGGATACGCTGATGAACGTACCGGCAACGGTATAAAACAGCGAATTGGCATAGCCTGTCAGCACCTGGCCGTTTCGGAACACCGCCTCGTACCCTGCCAGCGATACGTCGACCGGCCACAGCCACACCTTGCCTGCAGAGACGGCGCTTGGACTGCTCAGGGACGAGCTTACGATGTAAATAAGCGGATACAGGACGGCAATTAAAACCAAGATCAGCAAGATGTAGGTCACGCTCAGAAAAATACGGTCCCCCAGCGACTCCTTGATCCTCACGCTCCGTCGGCTTCCGGAATGGGCCCGTAATGCGTTCATGTCACTCACTCCTTTTTGTGAAATTTACCAGAGGCTGGTATTGGATGCCCGCTTGGCAATGGCGTTGACGACTAGGAGCAGCACCAGATTGATCAATGAATTGAACAATCCTACCGCCGTGGCGAAGCTGTAGTTCGCGTTCAGCAATCCGATTTTGTACACATACGTGGAAATGATCTCGGACGAGGACAAGTTCAGCGGATTCTGCAATAAGTACATTTTCTCGAAGCCGAGTGCCATGATGTTGCCTACACTGAGAATCAGAATGATGACCGCGGCCGGCAGAATGCCGGGAAGATCGACGTTCAGGATTTTCTGGAACCGATTGGCGCCATCCACTTTGGCCGCTTCATATAATGACGGGTCCACTCCCGCCAGAGCAGCAAGATAAATCACCGCGGAATAGCCCATGGTTTGCCATACGTCGGACAGCACGTAGATCGTGCGGAACATGCCAGGCTCTCCAAGATAATTGACCGCTTCAAAGCCAAGCGCGCCAGCAATGGTATTCACGATCCCAAGACGCGGGGACAGGAACAGCATGATGATGGACACCATGACCACTGTGGAGATGAAATATGGCGCATAGGTGACCATCTGCACGGTTTTTTTGAACCTTGCGCTCTTCACCTCGTTCAAGGCCAACGCCAGCAGAATCGGGATCGGAAACCCGACGATCAATTGATAGAACGAAATGTACAGCGTATTTTTGATCAGTGTCACGAACGCAGGGTTGCGAAAAAACATCTCGAAATACTGTGTGCCGACCCATGGACTCCCCCAAATCCCTTTCATTACGTTATAATTCTTGAATGCTAGCACGGTGTTTGCCATAGGCAAGTACTTGAAGATGATGAAGTACAAGACCGGCGGAATGACCAGCAGATACAGCTGCCAATGTCTTCTGAAGCTTCGATAGGCGGCTCTTCCGATTTCCGAGCGCTTGCCGCTCGGGGCTCTGACCGTTTTGGACTTGGAAAATAGAGTACTCAGTTCCATCCCTCCTTCGATGAGTAGCTGCCAATGAAGCCAGAACTTATTTGGCAGCGCTTTCTTGAGCGTAATCATAAAATTGCACGCTCGGCTTCGTAAAGGCACACTTTCTCCCTTGCCGTACAATTTCGGAAACGGATGCTTTCCAAGCCTTGATTTTACTAGGTTTTTCATTAGGCGGATTCGATTAAAAAACGTCCGCCAACACGTTCGATCCCCTTTGATTAAGCAGACGGCTGACCTCCCTTTTACGCAAAAGATTGGCGAGATCGCCGTCTCCTTAATCGGCCATTTGCCGGAATGTGCTCGGCGACACGCCGCGAACCCGCTTGAAGGCCCTCCGAAATGAATGGGCGCTGTTATACCCCACCTGCGCGGCGATCTCGTCAATCGTCAATAGGTTCTCCTGCAGCAGCTCGGCCGCCTTGCCGATCCTCACCAGCTCAACGTAGTCCGAAGGATTCGTTCCCGTATGTTCCTTGAACATTTGGGAGATATACTTTTCGGGCTTGCCAATATGCTCCGCGATACGATAAAGCGTCAACTCTGCGTCGGAGTAACGCTCGTGGATATAGCGGATGATCTCACCCACGGTCTCGGCATGCATGTCGCATTTTTTCTTCCGGACGTCCATGCAGATATCATGAATGAGCTTCCCGAATCTGTCCCTGAGCTGATCGACCCCGTCCGTCGTCGTAACGGCCGCGATCTGTTCCTTGATATGGTCGGTCAACGAGTCTTCGTGGAATATTTTTTGTTCGGCCAGCTTCAAAAAGGTTCCCTTGAGCTCCGTCACAAACTGCTGCGTCATATCGTACGACAGCTCCCTTTCTTCAAAGTTCCGGCTGAACAGCTGGTCAAGAAGGCGGCTTGTTTCCTCCAGTTCACCCGCCTTAAGCGTATTGAGCATACGCTGTTCGGATTCAATCGGATAATAGTACAGCTCCGTTGCTTTCATCGCATCCTCGAACCGGGTGATGGTGACTGCCCCAGTGTGGACGGCATATTCCAACGCTTGCTGCGCTTCGTTGAACGAGTCAGCTACGCCGTTCCACGCGTCGAACACCGAACCCAGCCCGATCGTGATCGACAACCGATGCTGCCGATATACGGTATCGACCAGTTCGAGCAAACCGGCTTCCAGGCGACGATGTAAATCGTCCAGCGGCTCTCCGGCAAGCGCATGCACGAAAGCGATCTGGTCCGAACCCCAGTCCGTAACCAGCACATCGGGTTCCAGCCGGCTCAAGCCCTGCCGGACGATCAACCTTGCGACGCTGAGTTCCTGGATGATTTCCTCACTGTCAGCGCTGCCATATCCGGCAACTTTTAGAATGCCTGCACGTCCATGCTCGCCGCGGAGGCGGACTCCGGTTTGACCGGAGACCGCCTCGATCTCGCGCAGCGTATAGAAGTCGCCTGTCAACAGCCGCTTGATAAACGCATCCCTAAGCAGCGGGAGCTGATCGTTCAGTGAAGACTCCAGCAATTCATTGTTTGCGATCAGCGCCGCGATATTGCCGGCCAGAAAATCATACTCGTTACCGATCTTCTCCCGAGAAATGTGGTTTTGCTCGCGAAACACGGACAGGAGCGAATGGAGATTAGCACTGTGCCGGTACGCGAGCACAAGTCCGATCAGCAAACCGATGACCAGCGCAGCCAGCGTAAACGTCGTCGTGACCCGCTGGATTTTGTCGGCCTTCGTCAACAGCACCTGCTCGGGTATTCCGGCGATATAGGTCCACCCGTTCAGGTCGGACCGGATGGAAATCAACAGTCTGCCGTCGCCCGTTGGGCTGACGTCGCCGTTTTCGTCTCCCGGAGCTTCGGTGAAGCGCTTGGCTTCCTCTTCGCCGATGCCGCGGGACAGGATCAAGCTGCCTTCCCGGTCCGCAACCACCGCCCAGCCGCCGTATTGGTCAACGATGTTTTGCAGCAGGCTGCCCATATGATCTTCATCGATCATAACGCCGATCATCGCCTGTGGATTGTTGAAGCTGTTAAGCGGTATCGACTGGAGAAACGTGACTGCCGGTATTTCGACAAACACCGTATCGCGGATTTCCCGCCTATATTTCTTAAGCGGAATCAACTCATTTAGATGAGGTTTCTTTAATACGGCCTCTTCCCATTCCTCGAACGTCATTCCTTCAAGCCGATTCGCCTCGTAATAATGCTCAGGCCGGTAATAGACGGTGCTCGGCGTAATAATGGCGTTATAATTGCGTATGTAGATGAAGAAATTGGACAGGTAATCGTTCGTGCTGCTGTACATGGACAGACTGCGCTGCATCCTCCCTAAGCCGTAAACGTTGTTGCTGTCGAGCGGCTTGGGATCGGCGATCAGACGATATAAATCCTGATTGATCGCAAGCTGCTTCGTGAAGGCTTCCACCTCCACCAGATGCCGCTCGATGATCTCTTTTCCCAGATTCAATGAACTCAGACTGTTTTCGATCGAGCTTGATTTTGCTACTTCAATCGAAGCCCTGTACGATGCATAACCTGCGATTTGGGGGATTAACAGCACAATCAGGTAGGAAATCAGAAATCTGCGGAACACGGGGGAGAACTTGGACCATAAACGCTGCATATGTACCCTCCTCAATAGAAAGCGTTTTCAAAACTGAAGCAATTCGATGATACACTTGACTGTTCGCAAGAAAAAGGTACAATTCCTTCCTCGGAGTACAATTGCATACGATATGGCAATAGGCTATGAGCGAAAGGACGCAAATTCCTTTACGAGGCAATATGATCAATCAGAGCTAATATAAACATTAAGGGGTTTGGCAGGAACCACTGCGAGCTGTGTGTCGGCACTTCGTGGATTTCCTTACTGATTACCAGCCCAGAACAAAGAGCTGCCCTTCCAAGTCACCCTTGTGACTTGAAGACAGCCCTTATCATACGCTTTGTTAACAGTACCGTAAACGATGTGTTACCGTCCGAGTTCACCCACAAAAGTCGTAACGCTTTGCGCGGGAAGATGAGCCCAGAAATTGCTCCCTGTTACATTGAGAGACGTTCCTGGCTGGAGATTGCTGCTGCTGCTCGTGATCCATCGGGATACCTGCGAAACGGATCCATTCTGAAGGACAAAGTTTTGATTGACCCCGGAGTTGTTCCGGTTTATGGCAACGATAACGATTTTGTTGTCGCCTTTATAGGCTGATACGTAAACGTTCGTTTCTGGATTTTTCGAAGCATCCACCCTGATATAGCCGGGACGGACAAATTTGGAGAAATGAGCCATATTGTAGCCGCGTTTGCTGATCGTGCCGTCCTCTTTCATCGGACCGTAGGATCTGCGGATATACCACCATACGTAAGCTTGAAAATCTCCCTCTACCATCGCGTTGTGGATATGGTAGGACACATCCAGGGCTTCGGGCCAGCGATCTGCCGAGTTGTTTTCGCTGTTCGGGTAGTACACCTCGGTCATCCAGAGGTCTTTTCCCGCTCCTTTTTGTTTGAATAGTGGATACGCGAAATTACTAACTTGGGTACCGTATAGATGAGCGCCAAGAATATCCATATTGGCAAGCGCCTGGGGATCATTTAGAATCGGGTCCGACATATTTTTCAGATATTGGAATGATTCCGGTGCGATCACTCTGCTGTTGATCGATCCGGCATTTTCTTTCATAAAGCGAAGCATTTCCTGCGGCGTCCACCACGTCCAGTCATGCGCATAATCGGGCTCGTTCTGGACGGAAATCGCGTAGAGATTCACGCCATTGTTTCTCATGTAGGTTACGAAATCGTTAAGATGCTGGGCATAAGCGGCATACTTGTCGTAACGAAGTCGCTTTGCCGACGTATCGCCGTTGCGGTTGAAGGTCTCGACCATGTCGGCGGGCGGATTCCATGGCGAAGCGAATACGATAGCTCCAAGGGCAATCGCTCGTTTGGCCGTATCCAGTTCACGGTACCACTGATTTCGGTCTTCGTGCACGTAGATTCTTAATATCGAGAATCCTAACTGGTTGTTTCCGTTTCCGAATGCGGTTTCTCTCTGTGCTGCCGTCAAATCTCCGATCCATGCCGGGTGGTTGATGCCTCCGAAACCGCGTATCACTTGTTTCTCCGACGATACATTCACAACGGCGTCGCTGGCTGCGGCAACATCGCCAGGTGCCGCCATGAGAGACAACGCAAGGACAAGGGCCAAACATGCACTTATGGCTTTCTTATAACGTGAAATCAAGAAACGATTCATGAGACTGCTCCTCCCAAAATTTTTTTTTTGGATTCGTGTCAGGATGCACTCGGTTGAATTCATATCCGACCTTTCAATTCCACTCCATCCCTTCCTCAGTTAGCAATCGCTTTATCGCTTTGGAAGCCTCGACGAATAGTTGGGGATTGGTGAATCCCTCGAACCTTCCGGCGGCCCGCAGATGCGGCTCCAAAGACAGAAAGCCGGAATACCGCCTGCGGCTAAGCTCTTGAAGGAGCAGACGTAGCTCGCCGTCTCCATCGCCTGCGGGCACGACCATCCCCTTCCCCATCATGGCGTCTTTGACATGGATATACGCCGTATAGTCGCCGACCAATGGGTAGGCCTCGCCTACGGGTTTCACGCCGCACTGCACGAAATTCGCCGGATCGAATGCCGCCCGCAAATGGGGGGACGAAACTGATTGAAGCAACTCCAAGCATCGCTCGCCGGTGTCTCCGTAAATATGGCTTTCGTTCTCATGAAGCAGTACAATGCCTTCCTGCTCTGCCAACTGAGCGAGCCGAAGCATGCGCCGTATTACCTCTAGCCGATACTTCTCGTGGTCTCCGTCGGGAATGTAAAAGGAAAACACGCGGACATAAGGCGCCTGGAAATACTTAGCCAAACGAACGGCATGCTTGGCATGTTCGAGATGAGGTTCAAAGTCGTCGGTGATTTGGATTTTCCCGATCGGCGATCCGATTGAGGAGACTCCGACCCCCCGCTGCGATAATCGTTCTTTTATGCCAGACAACTCTTCTTCCGTTAACTGCAGCACGTTTTTCCCCCATACGCCTCGAAGCTCAAGATAACGGATGCTTTCGGATTCAAGGACATCCAGCTGTTCCTCCAAATCCTGGGAGATCTCATCCGCAAACCCGGTTAACGTGATCATTCGACCATTCCCTTTCTTAGCTGAAAATTTCGATAATAGCAAGCGGCGATTCCATGGTAAAATTACAATCCAATCTCAGGTTGTAAAAGTTCATTAGGACGTTACAATTTTTTTAAAAGGAGGCGATTTTCGCATGGAGCTTGAATATCACCCTCATCTCGTACCGAATATCTTTCTGTTCGTAGACCGTAAATGTTATCCGGATTGGAAAATTCAGAAGTCCCGAATCGGATTTCATGATTTGACGTTCGTTGTTGAGGGCCGGGCAAACTACTACATTGACGGCAAAAAATTTGCAGTCGAAGCAGGCGACCTGGTATACGTTCCCGGAGGAAGCGTACGAGAAGCCCATACATGTAAGGAGTCGCCCATGCATGCGTATCCGTTCAATTTTTTCTGGGCCGAGCCGCATAATTATATCCGGCTTCCGTTTGGCGTGGTCACAAAGAAATTGATCACCAAGGAGATTCTTGCCTACATCCGTGAGTTCAACCTCGTGTGGATGAATAAACAACCGTTTTATATGATCCATGCGCGCGCATTGTTCGAACTCATTCTCCATCGGCTGCTCCGCTGCATGCATCGCCAAACGACGATGCAGATGGGTCCGCGGATCAAGAAACTGACAGCATTCATCGAAGAGCACTATGCGGAAGACTTGACGTTAAACGATTTTGCCGAGCAGCTCAATCTCCACCCCGTCTACCTTGGAAAGCTATTCAAGCTGAACACCGGTTCGACCTACAAGGAATACCTGCAGCGCGTTCGCGTAAATAATGCTGAAATCATGCTGGCGACCGGCAATTGTACTGTTACGGAAGCCGCGGAATGCTGCGGTTTTTATGACCTTTCCTATTTCAGCAAAGTGTTCAAGGAATCGAAAGGCTATCCTCCCTCTGCCATTAAGAGGCATTAATCGAAATCGCTTTCCAACACGAATGGCTTTACCTGAAGCCGCCCTCCTAATCGAAAGAGGATGCGAGGGCAGCTGTTATGCTTGACGATCCCTGCTCACTTTTTCCAAACCGCATCAATCGCTGACTGGAACGGTCCTTTATATTTCTCGACGACCGTCGAAACCGGGATGCCTTCCATGATTTCCCCTATAAACTCGTAATAAGGCATCGATGGATATCCGCTGTCGGTATCGATCACTTTAATGCTCTCACCGGCCATCTTGGCATTTTCAATATCGTCCTCGTTGCTGAATAAAGTCTCCAGCGTAGATTGTTTCGGATAGTCGTAGATCGAGTAGATATCGTTGATTTTCTCATAAATGTAGACCAGACGTTCGGGATGCTCCACCGCGCTTGGAATCGTCAAGTAGTTTGGGATCGTATTATGCGAATGATAACTTGTTGCGCTTGGCCCTTTCGGGAATGGGAGAAAGCCGATATCGTAATCCGGCATGTCCTTCTTGAAGTTTTCCATTTCATAATCGCTGCCTGCAAACATCAATGTGTTGCCTTGGCGGAAAAATTGGCCCGGCTCGGTCCAGTCTCCCCCTTCCGTTGGTCTCCCGACCGCCTCGGTTGCGAGGCGCGACAAGAAGTTCAGCACTTCCAAGGTTTTTGGATCCTCAATGCCTTGCTTATCGAGAATGACCAGATTCGCTTCGTTCGAAGCCATGGCAGGAACCAGCAGGGAAGCGGTTGCAAGACCCCAAATATCCAACTTGCCGTCGTTATTTGAATCTTTGTTCGCTTCTTTCGCGACTTGAATGAACGTATCCCAATTCCATTTGTCTTCGTTCACGTATTCCTGCAATGGCTTCATGCCCAATTGATTCATTAACGTGCGGTTATAGAAAATGCCGGATGACGCGCCGTTGATCCCCGTCCTGAACCCGTAGCCCCTTCCTTCGTATTGGGAGTACTCGTTCGTATACTGCTGGATGAATACCTTCTCATTCTTGGTGTATTCATCCACTGGCGCGAACAAACCTTGATTGACCAGCGTCGGAATCATCCATGGCCTTGCAACCCGGATGATATCGCCGATCGGTTCGCCCGCTACCAGCGAAGCTGTCACCTTGTCCTGATACTCGCCGAAATCCACGGTTACGTATTCCATTTTAAAATTATGCTTTTCCATTAACTCTTCCAAATTTCGTTTCCGATTAATGTTGTCAGGGTTGTCTTCCTGAATGGACTCGTCATACCAGGACACCCATTTGATGGTGCTGCCGCCCATATCAAAATCCATTTCCGGCGTACCGGTTATGTCTTCCTGGCCGCTTGGTTGGTCTGCCGGTTCCTCGTCTTTCACTGCAGGCTCGTTGACGGCCTCATTCGCTATGCCGGGTTCGCTCGACTTCAGATCACCGCCCGAACCGCTGCTGCATGCCATCATGAACACCAGAATCAGACTGCAGAACAGCAGGCTGATCTTTCGCATCCACATGCGTTATTCCCCTCCCTTGGTCATGGCTGCATTCATGTTGCAGCGCTTACATTTTGTAGCTACCAAGATCATATAACTGCTTGCGTTAACGGACCAGAGAGAAACTAAACATGATTTGTAATTACTAAAAGTGTTGATGCTCTGGGCAACGCAAAGGGCCGGAAAGTGGAAAGCGCATGAGCGTCGGCTAGACGGTGTGCCCAATCTGAATTCATCATTGGCAAAGGATTAACCTCGGGTCACGTCGTCAAAACGCAAAAGAAGCGCTGCGTACCCGCACACGGGAACACGGCGCTTCTTTTGTTCTTCATGTTCAACAATTCGCACAAACCCAGAAAAGTTGTTGTTCCGTCATCCTTCCACCAATGCTTCCACCTGCACATCCAGGTATACGGACGCAAGCGCTGGATTCAGGTCCTTCTCTTCCGTCAAGCCCAGCATTGGTTCACCGTCAACGTCGAAATGCACGCGACGGAGACCCGAGCAGCGGGGTTGGCCGATGCCTGGACGAGCGTGATATACGCTCCAGATCGTTCCTTCCTCGTCCTTCACATAAGAATTGTGTCCTGGCCCGTATTCGCCCGGCACGCTTCTGGAGGTTAGCAGCGGGTAATTTCGCTTCGTCCATTGGTTCGGGTCAAGCAAATCAGCGTCAGAATTGACGCTGAGCATGCCGACGCAATACGTGGCATCGACCAGAGCACCGGATATCGTCACGAAGATCTTCCGGTCTGTCATGAGTGCAAAGGGCCCTTCCTCCACGAACGTTTGATTGTTCGCCCAGCCGTAATCGGGCTTGGACAGCAGGACAGGCTCCGATATCAGTCTCCACGGTTCCCTCGGATCCGCCTCGGCGATATAGATCCACGAGCCCAGGTCATGCGGTACCAATTCCCTTTGCGCCCAGAGCACATATAAACGGTCTTTCCGCTCTAATACGGTCATGTCCAGCGTTATGCCGGCTTGAAACAGCGGGCTTCCGTCATTCCTGGCGACCCGGATTGGGGTCCCCCAATCCGCAGCCATTCTCGGATTGCCGCCATTCTTTAACCGCATAACATGCGATTGAATGTCTTTGAATTCGCCGCTGCTGCCGGCAAGAAAAATATACAGATCGCCGCCGATGCCATGAAGTTCAGGCGCCCACAGAAATCGCTTCAGATGATCATGCATGCCTGTATCCAGGATTTTGGTTTCTTCTGCCGAGACCAGACCGAATATGGAATCCGCCTCCCGGATCGATATCGTATGGTTGCCGTCGGCATCATTGGTCGCGACAAAATAATACCTTCCGTCCCACTGCGCAATGCAAGGGTCGGCAAGGTTCGTCGCCATCGGAAACGTATAGCGATCCTGCCGAATGCTTCCAGAAATGCGATAAGTTCCGGGACGGCTCCAATCGATCTCGGACGCATCCCACTCAATCGGCTTGATCGCGGTTGTGCCATCACTGTATATCGCCGTCACTTTAACGGCTTGTAACTGTTCTTTGGACGTAACGGCCACACGCTCCGGCAGTTCATTACGCACATGAACCGGTACCGTAAGCTTATGAATCAGCCTCTGAGCCACGCCTCGCGATACACGTATCGCATTGCGGGGCACTGCTCCTTCAATGTCGACGCGTCTCGGGCTTAGCGTGAAAGCTTCGCACGGCTTCGGCTTGGCAGCGTCGTCCGGGCATGTCACGTCCGCCATTTCCCTTTGATAATACCTTCCGTCTTCTTCACGCCAACGAAGGATATACCTTCTGGAAGCATGTTCATATTCGCACATGATATCTTGTACATGAAGCCCGTTCGTTAGGTTCAACAGACCGAGCTCCCGATACTGCAGCAAGTCCGGGGAAGTGAACAAAAGCACCGAGCCCTTGCTCTGCTGATCAGGAGAACCGTCCGCTTCCGTCCGAATGGCCAGTACGCCAAAGTTTCCGTCAGCCATGTGGAACAGGTACGGATTCTTCAAACTCTTGGCGGACAGCGTGGCGTTTGAGAGCTCGGCGGCTTTAGCGAACAGCACCCCCGAGTTGTGATTAAGCTCCCGATAACTCATCCCGTCTTCGGTGTAAGCGAGATGCATGCTATATGCAAGCTTCGGGGAATAGATTTCCGGTTCAAGCGGTTCTCTCGTATAGCAGAGAACGCTGAGAATTTCATTTTCCATACGCTGCTCCTTCCCTCCTAACGGATAAGGCTTTTCAAGAATAATCTCTTCCAGCTTTGCAGTCGGCTTCGAGTAATGAATATTCACTCCGATCGTCCCGCCGAACATGAACGTTATATGAGACTCCGACAGCTTACATCTCTCAAATCTCCATTACGGAAATGGCAATTTTACCGATCTCAGTATCCGCCTGTTTGATGTTACTAGTCATCAGCCTAGATCTATCGCAGGAATGGATGTTGATCGGCTGGACACACAGAATATTTTATTTTTCTCTCTTCACTATAATTTTGTACGCGTTACTTTGAAGTAAATTTGATAAGGTTCGTACCCGATATCCCGAATTCGTTTGAACGTGATGGCAGGTTCCTGGTTGACTGTCTTGAAGAAATACCGCCAACTCCCCCATTCACGTTCATTTTCGTTCTCGATAGCGGACGCAATATTCTCATCCCTCATATAGAGCTGCTGTTCTGATTCGCACAAGCCTGCCAACACTTCTGGCCCGTATCGGAAGGCACATGTTCGTTCATCGTCCGGTAGCGGAACAAACCGAATGCCGATTGGCAGCATAATCGAGACGGTATCGCCTTCCTTCCATTCTCTGTGAATGTCATAGAAGTTCTCGCTGTCCAGAGTCGTCCCCTGCAGAACGTCATTGACGTACACGGATGCTCCCGCCATGATCCACTCAGGTATGCGGAAGCGGAGCGTGAACGTTGTCGGTGCGGCAGCAGATACGATGAAATCGTATTTGCGAAAAGTAGGTATATTTTCATTTATCGACGCTGTATCATTAATAGCTTGGTACCCGGCCGTGTTAGACGAGGATAGGAGGCTACCGCTCATTTTGTCCTGCGTCTGTACGATACGTATGAGGGTTCCAGCGATACTTGCGTCCAACTCGGAATCGAAATATTGACTGATATAGACGATATCCCCGTCCTGATAATAAATTCCCATGTTCCAGGCCGCATTCGCCTGAACCATCGTGCCGTGGCAGCAGAAGAAGCTGTCGGTTTCCGTGCTCCACTCCTTGCGCAGACCGGCCTTCATGGGGAGGAAATAGGTCAGCAGGCCGGTTCTAGGATAGTTATGCTGACTACCAGTCAAACCATATTCCTGATAATAGGATTGCGCCATAATGCCATTGTATAGATTGTACTCGATATATTGCGCGTAGGTAGGGTCGCCAGATTGACGAAATAAGAAATCTGCTAGTCGGATCATGTTATAGACAGTACAATGCTCCTGATTTTTGTCACCTAGGCGTGCCTTCATCTTCATCTTCGGCATCCAGACCTCTCCAGCGGTTTGACCGCCTGTCGCAAGGCTTCCCCTTTCCGTTACAGCGCAATTCCAATACGCTTGGACGATGGACAGCCACCTGTCGTCTCCGGTAACCTCATAAGCTCTCGCACAGCCGAGCACTTCCGGTATCGTAGTGTTAGCATGCATATTCGTAAGCGGATCCTTGCCCTCCAGCAAGGGTTGAAACAGCCGACTGCGATAATACCGGTCTAACAGCACACGATATTTGTCCGCTCCGGTTATGTGCAACAGATCGGCCCAAACCTCAAGCATTCCGCCTGTCTCCACATCGAGAATATCGTCGAATTGCTCTCTTGTGAATGTGCCGCTCCATTTGACAAACCAGTCCGCGAACCGATCCACGATATCCAGGGCCTGCCGATTACCGGCATATTGCCAGGCATCGACCAACCCCATTAATATTTTGTGCAAATTGTATTGGGGCGCCCAGATGCTTTTTCCGCTTGCAATCCAGTGCAGATATTTTTCGGGTATCGGACCGACCCACTGACCGCCGTTATCGCGTTGGCATTCATGCAATTCATGCACAATAGCATCCAGTTTGGCCTTTAATTCGATGTCGCCGCTTTTTTCATAATGCAACGCCGCACCAGACAACCAATGACCAAGAAAATGGCCGCGCAATTGGCAGACCGGCGTTTCCCAACCGCCGTGCGCACCTTCGGGAATCGTTCTTCCATGAAATCTTCCGGCCTCCAAATGATAATTAAACAACAGATGACCGCTGTCCAGCTTCATCAGATAGCTTCTGTTCGCTCGTTCCCTGCGAATCAGTTCTTGCTCTTTCAAAATGACCTGTTTGCCTCTCAATGCTTTCATTGAGTTCCTCCTTTCGATATGTCGGAATCTTTCAGCCCGGATACCGCAATGCCTTTAATAAAGTACTTTTGTCCTGACATAAACAGCATAATAGGCGGAACGAGAACCATCGTGGCCGCCGCCATCAACAACTCCCATTGAGCTGTGTAATAGCCAATAAATTGCTGCAGGCACCAAGCGCCAGCGTGAACTTAGATTCCTTGTTGATGTAAACAAGCGGGCCCAAAAAATCGTTCGACACACCCAGAAACTGAAACAGCGCAACCACAATGACGGCCGATTTGGATAAAGGAAAAATAACATGCGTGAAAATGTAAAAATAACCTTCTCCGTCAACAAGAGCTGCTTCGTCAAGTGATTTAGGGATCGTTCTATGAACTGCCTTATTAATATAATGTTAAACGCTCCGCCACCGAACCAGGCTGGCAAAATCAAGGGCAAATAACTGTTGGATTCGACCACCATTTGCCAACCGAGAAAAGTCGGGATAAGCGTGACAGCAGCCCTCTAACTTACCCATCGCTCCAGCTGTTACGCGAAACGGACAGCAGACGGATCAAACCAGAGGAGTGGTGGAGCATCGCTCTTACGTATTCGTAAGCTTTGTCGGCATCCAACGGTTGTACCCAGAAGTTGATGAACCACGCTCGGCTCCAGCGGTATGTCCGACGCCGTTAGCCAGCCTGCGATCCATGTCGTTCGAGCCGCTAAGTCAGCTCGGGCGTGGAATTCACGTTAATACCTTCGCACGGATAAAACGCAAACAAATGGGAAATGTGCGATGACCCGGCACCACTTTCTCATAATCATCCATCCACTCCCGGCTGGCTGGAGGTAATAAGTAAATATCGGCCGAATTGAAAATAGGTTCGATCAGCCCGTTATCCTCTCAGCCCTCCCTTAAACCGTTTCAGCCTGTCTCCGGTCGACAGCGTGTTTTTTCCCAGGCTATCTTGCAGACTTAGGGTCACCCGGATGAACAGTTCAGTGTAATCTTTACTATGTCGGGCAGCAGCTCAGAATAGGAAACTTGGCTCAATTTCTCCAACGTTCATAAAGATCCATCTTTGTGTTTTCCATATCGTCTATTTCACAGTAAGCATCTGGCGGCGTCATACCACCACGGAAGGGTCGCTCTTGCGGGACATGCCGCGCTGGGCGGAGATCAGATTGTAGTAAATTCCCTGCTTCTTCACCAATTCTCGATGCGTGCCGATTTCGGCGATCCGCCCCTTGTCAAGGACGATAAGCCGGTCGGCATTTCGCAGCGTAGAGAGACGATGCGCGATAGCGATCGTCGTGCGATTCTTCGTCACCCGTCTCAGTGCCTCCTGGATGGCCGCTTCCGTCTCGATATCAAGCGAAGCCGTCGCCTCGTCCAGAATGAGGATTCTCGGATCGTTCAGCACGGCCCTCGCGATGGCGATCCGCTGACGCTCGCCTCCCGACAGATTGTTTCCGTTCTCTTCCAGCCTCGTGTCGTAACCGTCAGGCAAGCTGATGATAAAATCGTGCGCGTTGGCGATTTTGGCCGCCTCAATAACCTCTTCCGGCTTCGCGCCCGGCTTCGAGTATTGAATATTCTCCGCGATCGTCCCGCTGAACAGGAACGTCTCCTGCAGCACGACTCCGATCTGCGAGCGCAAATCTTCCTGCCGGATCATCCGGATATCGATATCGTCGATCCGAATCTCCCCTTCGTTCACATCATAAAAACGGGAAATCAGATTGATCGTCGTTGATTTGCCCGATCCGGAATGGCCGACGAGTCCGATCATCTCCCCCGGCTTCACGGTGAGGTTGATTTCCTTCAGAACAGGCTCATACGATCGGTAACCGAAAAAAACGTCGCGGAACTCGATCGAGCCCCGAATCCGGTGGCCCACCGCGTTCTTTGCATCGATGACTTCCGGCTGCTCGTCGATCACCGAGAATACACGATGCATTGATATGACGGCATTCGCGATCCAGCGCGGCATGAACATCAACCAGGAGATCGGCCCGAATATCATTGCGGCGTAAGCGCTGAACTGAATCAGTTCGCCAACGTTCATTTCCCGGCCGATAATCATGTAGCAGCCGATCATGAGGACGAGATATTGGCCGATCTGAATCAAATAATTCGAGATCGGCGATAAAACGCTGTACAATTGCTCGCTCTTGATCGCGGCTGCGGCAAATTCGCCGTTGTATTTCCGGAATCTGCGGATTTCCCGCTCTTCCTGGCCGAACGCCTTCACGACCCGGATGCCGCTTAGAACGTCGTGAAGAAATGAGTTCGCCTTATCGGAGATTCGCCACTGCTTGTGAAACAGCTTGTGCAGCACGTGTCTCCAAATATGGTAGTGCAGATAAGCAACGAACGGAGCGGGAAGGAGCACGACCAGCGCTAGCCGCCAATCGGCGGTAAAGAGCAGAGCCGCTGACGCAACCAGGATGATCAGTTGGTAGATGGCCGTTGTGCACATCTCCTGAATCAAATGACGGATGCGGTCCGTATCGGCCGTCACCCTGTTCATCAGGTCTCCTGCTCGCTGGGACGTCAAAAATCCGAGCGACATGTTCTGAATCCGATCGAATACCGTTTTGCGCAAATCGGCCGCAATGCCCGTACTGACGCTGGCCATGATCCGGTTTTTGGCGATGCCGAGCAGCTCGCCGAAGGCCAGGGCGAACAGCATCCCGGCGAGGGCAAGGAAGAACACCCTAACGTTCGCTTCTTGCCCGGCGGGGGGCAGCAGCGCAGCGTTGACGAGTAACTTCTGGAAATAGGGTCCAGCCATCGCCAGTCCCGAAGCGACGATCAGAACGCCAAGCCCAAACATTAAGCCTCGCCAGTGCCTTCTCGACACGAGAAGCAGTCGTTTGAAAGCGGCTGTTCTGCTCATGCATCGGGGACACACCCGCGTACCCGGGACGAGCGATCGTCCGCAAGCTGCACAAACCGGATCCGCTTCATCATGATAAATACGGATGGGGCGAGCGGCAGCCATGTCATTCAAGATTTGGGCGATATAGCCGTACCTGGCCGCATGCTGCATCGTCACCCGGACGACGATTCGCTTCGTCTCGTTCTCCGTGGCTTCGAGCACTGCATTGCCAACGAACGGCACCAGCTTATAATCGCTGGCGTCCGCGATGTTTCCCTCGTCTCGCACCTGGCCGTCTTGCACATAGGCCCAACTGCCACCGCCGATCGCAAGATAGCCTTCCACCCGCCGCCCTTCCAGCGACAGGTCGGCCGGGACGCAATAAGCGATCTCCGCTCCGACGACTTGCCGTACCGCAGCTAGATCCTGCTCTGAAAGCGTGAAATTCAAATTCATCGATTTTCCTCCGTTACCGCCGTTTACAATCTCATTTCGACCATTCGGTATTCCTTGTCGCTCAGACGGTCCACCTGCGGGATGACGAATCGGTTTCCGTCGACGTCGATAATCAGCAGGCGGTTCTCCGCGGCGAACTTGACGTTGCCGCTGCCGTTTCGCACCGTAAACCGGCACAGTCCGGCAGTCGTTGCAACTTCCCAATAGGAATAGCCGAACTCCTCGGTTACGGCAATAACCTTTGTTATTTCCGGCGTAAAATAGCGGATTATCATCTGCCTTTCAATCAGGGAGGCCGTGCCTTGGGGAAAATCGTCAAGATGGCGGATCATGCCGATCTCCTTGTTATCCGCCGTACGAATCGACAAGAATGAGCGCTGGTTCGTATGCGGAAAGGAACAATGCACGTAAACCGGCGAATGCACTTCGCCCCCGGTACAGACCGATAGCATACGTCCGTTCGTCTCCGTGAAATCCGTATTGCCCGGGGTCAAATATCGGATGCCCGCCGCATCCGCCAGCTCTGTCCCCCGATGTTCGTCCATCGTCGTCATGCGATGATCTCCCCCTTCATTCTGAGCGCTTCGTCATGTTTGCGGACCAGTTCCCTATAGACGCCCTCCATCGCCATCAGCTCGTCGTGTGTGCCCGCTTCGACGATGACGCCTTTATCCATCACAACCAAAAAATCGGCTTGCCTTAACGTGGACAGCCGGTGGGCGATCGCGATCGTCGTCCGTCCTTTGACAAGCGAATCAAGCGCCTGCTGAATTTGCAGCTCCGTCTCCGTATCGAGCGAGGCGGTCGCCTCGTCTAGAATGAGCACCTTTGGGTTGTGCAGCACGGCCCTGGCGATCGAAAGCCTCTGCTTCTCCCCGCCGGACAAGCTGTAACCGCCCGATCCGACCTGGGTATCATAGCCGTCCGGCAGCTTTTCGATGAAATCGTGCGCATTCGCGATTTTGGCCGCATGCAGAATGTCCTCCGCCTGGCAATCGGGATCGGCGTACGCGATATTTTCGGCGATGCTGCCCGAGAACACATAGACATCCTGGGATACGATCCCGATATGACGCCGCAGTGAAGCTGTCGAAAGATCCTTGACATTGACGCCGTCGATCCGGATTTCCCCCTCGGTTACGTCGTACAATCGCGACACCAGATTGACAAGCGTCGATTTCCCCGCACCCGAATGGCCGACAACGCCGATCATCTGCCCCGATCTCGCGCAAAAGGACACCTGCTTCAAAATCGGTTTGTTCGGCTCATAGCCGAACGAAACGTTATCGACCACGATATCGCCTTTCATCGCCGGCAAATGAACGGCGCCAGGACGCTCGGCTACATCCGGCACGGCATCCTGGATCTCGAAGATACGTTGCGCCGCCGCCATGCAATTGGACCACCAGCCGACGATATTGTTCATGAACTGAATCGGCCCGTACAGCATCATCATATAGTTGACGAACGTCAGCACGGCGCCGAACGACATCCGGCCTTGCATCACGTACCAACCGCCGAACGCCCAGATCAAGATCCCGCCCGCCTGCGTCAGGAAATTGAGCACCGGGAACACGGTTCCGCTCAATTTGTTGAAACGCTGTTCGGCCCCGGAGAATGCATCGTTCGCCCGCTGAAAGCGGCGGATCTCCACCTTTTCTTTACCGAATGCCTTGACGACCCGCGAGCCGCGAACCGAATCGCTGATGATTGAATTCAGGGCGCTCACCCTGCGGTGCTTTCGCCAGGACAAGCGCCACAGCTTCGGAAACGCGCTCCGGACAAGCCAGAGGACCAGTGGCATCGGCAGCAGGCAAATCAGCGTAAGCCGCCAATCCATCCAAAGAAGCACGGCGGTGATGCCGATGATGTTCAACGCATTTACGATGAAATAAGAAAGCCCGTCTACGAAGAAATATTGCAGTTCCTGTGCGTCGTTATTCACTCGGGTCATGAGATGACCGGTCTGCCTACGCATGAAAAAATCGAGCGACAACCGTTGCAACGCGGTAAATACGGCCGATTTCAAATCGAATGCGACCTTTGCCGCCAGTTTTGCGATAATGGTGCCGAACAAGACCCCGAATAACAGCGATAGCGTTCGGAATGCGAGAATGATCACAATGACAAGACCGATCTTCCCCGCGAAAGCGCCACTTCCGGCAAGCGCCTGATCAAATAGCACCGTGCCTTGAAAATAAGGAATGACGAGACCGGTCGCCGAATTGAGCAGCATAAACAACACGATAAAGATGATGGACAGCTTATACTTGCCCGCAAACGACAGCAAACGTGCGAAGACGGCATGTCTCTTCATGCATTTCGGGCAAAATGGCCTGCCTTCTTCAGGGTACATCAATCCGCATGTCGGGCAGGAAGCCTCAACCGATTCCTCCCCATGGTCAAAGTGCTCATACAACTCGTTTTTCTTCAATTTATCGAAGGCTTGCGCAAACCGGACGGCCTGATTCGTTTGACCGCTTGTAAATGCACCGATTACTCGCTCCTCCTGCTCCTTGGCAACGACCATGCCGGAAGCGACCTGATTGACGATGGTCAAGGCTTCCAGTCGTTCGAGGGGAATGCGCTCCCAAGCCCAATCGCCGGAACGATCTTGCCCCGGCTTGCCAGCGTCCTTGCTCCTTCTGGCTGCATAACCCGAAAACGTCTTCTCCTTCGAAATGTTGGTGCCTCGAAAGATGTGGAGATATTCCCGGGACAAGACGAGATAGCTGTCTGCAAATCCGCCGTCCGGCAACCGGTCGCACGCCATCCAGTGCACCAGATCCGCAGCTTCGGTGGTACCGTTTCGGTCCAAAATGGACACGATGTCCTTCGGCAGTAACGTCATGATTTTACCCTTTCGTTCATTTTGGCTGAAAGTAAAAAGCCCGGCCATAAACGGGCAAGGCTTCCTTGCACATTAGCTATCTTTAAAAAGGTGCTGTGAAAAATGATACAAATCGTTCTTCCATACGGACCAATCATGTCCGCCAGGTTCCTCAAACCAAATATGTGGAACCTGGTGCTCTGCCAAATACGCATGCGTCCGGTCGCTTATCGGCTTAAGATTGTCTTCGTCACCGCATGACAGCCACAGCAATTTAAGCCCTGACGACGTTTCTTCCGGATTCGGGACGAGCTGTTCCGGCGATTTCGTATTCGGAGCCGGAGAAAAAGCGCCAATCCATGCGAAGCGGTCAAGATGCTTCAAGCCGATATTCAAGGATTGCCCTCCGCCCATGGATAACCCTGCAATCGCGCGGTTTTCCCGACCCGTCGATACTGAATATCTCGACTCGATATAGGGAATCAGATCGCTTAGCAGATCGAATTCGAACGTCTCGAACGCTTTTATTTTGTCCGGATCAAACAGGTCCCCTTCCGCCCGATCGTTTGGCATCGCACGGCCATTGGGAAACACGACGACCATGGGCGCGAGTTTCCCGTCCGCATATAAATTATCTAGGATCGTCTGAGGATCGCCATGACGGTACCATTCGGCTTCATCACCTCCGATGCCATGCAGCAAATAAAGAACGTTGTACATGTTGTCTTCCGCATACCCTGGAGGCGTGTAAATCATCGCCTTTCGATCATTGCCCACCGTTTCGGATGCATATCCCACGGTTTCCATTTTTCCCCTGTCGATATGTTCCCGCGGCCGATCGTATCCAGCCAATGCCGGTGCCGTCTCCTTCATATTCCTCTCCCCTTCTTATTGAATTAGCGCCGGTTAATGTCCAATCAGGCTTACCCTTGGAACTTTAAGCTATCGCAATCCTACGGGACGTAACCGAAGCCCAGAATTGTGAACCGCTTATCCTCGCGCCCTTCCGCCATTTTGATCTCTACCGCATGTTCTTCTGACTTGGACTCGTTGTATAAAATCACGGCGCTGCAATGCGTCCAATTGACGTCATGCGGATCAGCTGTCTTCTTCAGCTTCCCGTCTACCCAGATCTTCGCGGTCCCGAATTCCCGGCTTCCCGAATCTTTATAAACAAGGATAAGACTCATGCTCCGGATGGTCATCTTAAAGCTGTGCTCGCCGGAATCAGCCGTGTGCATCCAGTTATTCGGAAATTGCGGCGTGCCGTATGCATGATCGTCCAGCTCCGCCATTTGCAGATCCATGTCGGTGTCCGAAAAACCGCCAGGATCAATGCGGGCGATGCGATCGCCATTCCTGCGATCGAGCAGCTGCGTTAAGGCGAAGTCATTTCCGATCAGCGGAGGCTGCACATATGTCAGGTCTTCCTCGTCGATGGAGGAACGATCGGTTACTTCAAATAACCAGTCCAAACAATCGGCCATCACCCGATGGCCTGCATTGGTTGGATGATAAATGTCGTAGAAAAACTGTCTTTTCGTAATCACGTTCCCTTGCTCCTTGGTCCATCGGAACTGATCCGTGACCGCATCCTTCACGCTGACCATCGGAAGATTGTAATGCCAACCGACCGGGGCCAGGCGGTCTTGAAGATTCCAGTCGTTCACGAAGACGCTGAACAGCAAAATTACCGCGGGCTTGTGATCGGCGCGAAGAGCCTTGAGCACCAGGCTCTCGTAACAATTTCCTTTCGTTTCGTCGCCGGCGTCGTTGACGGCAAACTCGATAATCACAATATCCGGCCGTACCTCCCCTTCTCGAAGCACATCCCGATCATAGCGGACGATGCCCAGCTCCGACGGCGTGCCGCCTACGCCTGCTTTGACTAGACGAATCGGGCAATCTGCGGCCGGTGCAAACCTTCGCTTGAACAGGTCATAGGATTGGTATGCGTAGCATTGGGAATGGAGCGGGACAGCGCCGGCCCCTTGGGTAATGGAACCGCCGATGTAGGCGATGGTTACGGGCTCGCCTCGCTTCGCTTTTTCGATCGCCGACTTTAATCGTTTGTTATGACCCGGGCTTATGAGCGATTTCTTAATCATCTCTTTGTACGCTTGCGATTCCACATCGACCGGCGGGTCGTCTGCAGCCTCGGGGACTTGGTAACCGTCACGAAGATAGAATACGATGCTGGCCGTTGCCAACACGCCCCCTCGCTCAAACTCGAAGACGAATTTGCCGGGAACATCGTCATCCGGATATCGACCCTCGTCGTCATCCAGAACCAAGAGCGTTTCCGTGCCGTCGGTTGGACAGGTTATGCTCAGCCGGGATCCCGTTTCGTATGGATTCGCTTTCGCTTTTCCCCAATTCCAAAATGTGAACAGAGCGCTCGATACGTCCCGTTCATGCGCATGAACGGATATCCCGATGCAGTCCACCAGCCGGCGAAGACCGCTGCTGCTCTTTAGCAGCTCTAGAATGGCTTCATCCGTCACACCCCCGGTAAATCGGGCTTTATCGACGAGCTGGCTCCCGTCCAGGTATATCTCTTGCGTGTACTTTCCATCGGGACGAATCGTCGCTTCGATCATCGTCTCATACAGGATGTACAGTCCGCGACGTTTGACTGCCGGATCCTGCGGCGCCACAGGACCTTCCGTTCCAATTTCCCTTGGCGTGAAATGGCCTGTCAGGGTTCATCCTCCTCCTCACTTTGCCGGCTCTTTTCATACATCGATCGGCTCCTCTTATTTTGGTTACTTTGATTATCGCTCGGCTTTTTCGTAGCGGAAATAATCGAAGTCGGCATGACCGCCGATGTGCCCGGTCGCATAATAATAAAGCCCGATGCGGTAACCCATAAAGTGATCCAACGTATAGCGCATGCTCAGCTCCCCTCCGATCGGAATCCATTCCGCCCCGTCGACGGAATACTGAAAGAAAGCCACATCTTTGCTGTCCTCAAAATCAAAATCAATTTTCAAGTGCACATCCCTGCCGCGATAAAGAACCCTTTCCAGCTCTATTTCTTCGCCATTCCCGCCGTTCACGCTCATCACTATGAACTTGTCGCCGCTCTCCACAATTTTGACTGCGATGGTGCCGAAATGGCTTTGCAGCGCAACAAGCCCCGCTTGATCGCCAGGCTTCATCCCCCCCGTGTCCAATAAGACACTTCCCGAGCATGTTGGCCCTTCCGTACGCTGCGTCAGCGTATTCCGCGCTTGAAGCACACTCGATGCCAGGCTCCCCGTTGTCAATCTTAGGAAACCGGGGCGTTCGGTCACCGACCATAACCGATGATCCGGGTTGTGGTTCCACTGCCAATTCAGCGCCAGTTTATTCGATTCGTATTCGAATTCATCGCTGATTACGAGCGGCTTCGTAGCAGCTTGCGGCAAGTCGACTTCAAACCGTTCCGGCACCTTGCCTTCCCTGCCGAACACCGGCCAATCCTCTTCCCAGACTACCGGCACCAAGCACGGGATTCTGCCGACGGCATCATGATCCTGGAACAGCATCGCGTACCACTTGCCATCCGGCGTATCAAACATCCCGCCTTGTGCGATTCCCTTGTTATGGTAGCCGAGATCATCATCCAATACGATTCTTCGTTCATAAGGGCCGAGCAGTTCCCGTGACCGGTAACAGATTTGTCTGCGCCGGCCGTTGCCGAAACCTGCTTTCGGCCATTCAATGAACAGTAAATAATAATAACCATTGATTCGATAGGCATGGCAGCCTTCGCAGCGCAGTCCGATGCCCTCCACTTCCGTTTGGAACAGCAGCTGGTGAATTCCGTTCGGCTTAAGGGCCTCTGCATCCTCAGTCAACTCGGTGATGTAAATATCCCCGTTGCCGTAGATCACGAACACCCGGTCATCATCGAATAGCAGGCCCGGATCATGCCGCAGTCCATCGATGACGGATCGCTGCCACGGCCCCTGAATGACGTCATCCGTGCGGTACACATAAAACCGTCCGGTATCGTTGCTGGAGAAGCAGACATAGAATTTCCCCTGATGATGGCGAAGGCTGGCCGCCCAAGAGCCTTGCCCGTATATATTCTTGCCGCCTTCCAAACGATGGGCCTCGTTGTCTTCGAGCGTATCGTATACGTAACCAACGATTTCCCAATGCATCAGATCCTCGGAACTCATGATCGGGCAGCCCGGCATGGAATGCATGCTCGTACTGACCATATAATAGGCGTTCCCTACGCGAATGGCATCCACATCCGGCACGTCCGCCCACATGATCGGATTCGTGATCTGCGTCTTGTTCATCTGATGATTTCTCCTTTCAACCCATGGCGACTGCCGAAATACGACTTACGATCGTACATCTTGGAATGTTGTTTCGGGATTGGCTTCCTTCAACAGGTTCCAATAGGATTCCTTCGGAAGATGGTTCTCGTCGAACACGAACGGCCAATTTTTACGGCCCCTTACCGGAAAATGATCCAGCCAGGTATAATCGTCCGCCGCGCCCCAGAAGGTTACGGAAGCGATGCTGCCGCTGTACTCTTTAAGCAGCCGGAACAATTGTCCGTAACGCTCCGCCTGGCGTTCAAGCATTTCTTCCGTCGGCGCCGCCAGATCGGTCCGCTTATCCTCATGCGCGAAAACGGATACGTCAAGCTCCGTTATATGCAGCATCAGGCCAAGGCTGGCATATCTTTCGATGGCCCTGCGGATATCGTCAAGCGATGGAAACTCCAGATTCCAATGAGCTTGAAGTCCGACGCCGTGAATCGGCACATCCTGCTCCTTTAATGATTTAAGGAGCGCGTAAATCTTCTCCCGCTTCTCGGGTACGGATTCGTTGTAATCGTTATAAAACAGCAGCGCTTGCGGATCTGCCTCGTGCGCGTATTCAAATGCCTTGGCGATAAAATCCTCCCCGATCGAAGCAAGCCACGGGGAGGAACGAAGAAGTTCGCTTCCGCTGTCGGCAATGGCTTCGTTCACGACATCCCAGGCATAAATATCTCCGCGATAACGGCCAACCACCTCATGGATGTGCGCTTTCATCCGCGCAAGTACCAGCTCGCGGCCGGCTTTCCCTCCGGAGCTGTTTTGAAATACCCATTCCGGCGTCTGATTATGCCATACGAGGGTATGCCCTCTCACCGCCATTCCGTTCGACTTGGCAAACGATACGATCTGGTCGGCTTGATCGAATGTATATACCTCTTCCGATGGGTGCAATCGCTCGAATTTCATTTCATTTTCCGCGGTAACGCTGTTGAAATGGTGCGCCAACAATTCCTTTTGGGTCACCATCGTGATCGGATTCACGGCAGCACCGATCTTGAAGCTATTTCCATAGGCTTCATGAAGGCTGGGCAGCCTCTTCACATTTATTCTCATAACTCGGCTTTCTCCTTATCAACGTTTTTTTCAGTAAGCAGCATTGAGCTTTGGGTTTATCCATAACCGTCCGCCAGGCTCTGGGAAGACGTCCATTTATCACTCATTCCTCGCCGCCTCAACAACGGCCCAGAACGCCGGTTTGGGCTGATGTTGTTGATCGAACAGCAAAGGCGCATTTGTGCGTGCGACCGGAAAACCATGAAGCCAGGTATGATCATCGGCGATGCCCCAAAAGACGACACCGCTAAGGATGTCCTTGTTTTGGCGGAATGCCTTAAACAACTCGCCATATCGTTCGGCTTGCAGGTTTAGGATTTCTTGCGGGAGATCTTGGCCGTAATCGCTGCGGTCGTTCCAGGCATAAATGTTCATGTCGAGCTCGGTGACGAGATTGTCGAGGCCAAGCTCCGCGAATTTTCGCATCGACGTGATGATGGAATCCACCGATGGACCATAGATGTCAATATGCGTCTGATGTCCGACACCGTCGATCGGAACACCTTGCTCCAGCAAATCTTTCACAAGCTGAAACAAACGGTCCCTTTTTACAGGGTTATCCGTACCGTAATCGTTAATATAAAGCTTCGCTTCGGGTCCTCCGGCTTCCCGAGCCGCTCGAAATGCCGTTGCGATGTAATCGGTGCCGGCAATTTTATACCATTCGCTCGCGCGCATCCCGTCCGGATCCCCGGGTTCAATGACTTCATTCACCACGTCCCAAGACGTAATCTCGTCCTTATATCGGCCGACGATCGTCCTTACGTGGGTATCCAGGCGTACCAGCAGCAATTTTTTGTTCGCTTCCCGGCGCTTGGGGTCTGTCTCATCCACCATCGATTTGCCTTCCGCATCTTGAAAAAACCACGCGCCAACTTGGGTATGCCAGACCAGCGTATGGAAACGGACTTGCATGTTGTTCTCCTTGGTAAATTCCACGATTCGGTCGGCATTCGTCCATATAAACTGGCCTTCCGATGGCTGGATCGCATCCGGCTTCATGACGTTCTCCGCCACCAGCCAGTTGACATGCTTCTTCAGCAGCTCCGATGATGGGCCGTTGGTCTGATTCGGTTCGATCGCGGCGCCGATCGGAAAATCCTCCTTGTAGAGTTCATGAAGCGAGGGAATATCCCGCCGTACAGACGGTTGTACCTGCGGTTCAGTAGATGCGGGTTTGTTCGTACTGGCTGGCGATTCGGCACTCGTATTCCCGTTCAACGCTTCGGAATCCCCCCTTATCTCCGCTACTCCTTCCTCCAGTGTCCCAGGTGCCAGACTTTCAGCGGCCTGCTTGTCGCGGCTGTCCATATAGGACACGATTAAGAGGAGAACAACAGACGCTGTCACCGCAGCTGCCGCTGCCGTTACCGCCCATCGGCCGCGTTTAGGCATACGATGCAAAGCATTACCTCCTTTCCGCTTCGAGCAAGGAAACATGGATCCGGTACGGAACCCAGCCCGAAATGTCATAACTCCATATTAGCGCTTACATTTTTTTGCAACAACCTGCCAAATTGGGGTCCTTCACCCGTCCAATTTCAGGTTGTCAAAATTTCTTACGCGTTCACATACCGGTTATATTCAGTAAGAAGTAAATATCGGTTAGAAATATAAAGATCGGCACATTGTGATCCAGCCTTCCGTTCACCATAATGTTATCAAACCGTATGTAAGCGTTATTACAAAGAAGTTAGGGGGAAGCATTGTGCATGATATTCTGCTTGTTGATCTGGAAACTCATGATGTAGAAACACCGGGAAGCCCGCCGGATTGGAATGATTTGAGATGCTCGCGGTGCCGCTGCGTCAGGTCCTCCTCATCCGCTATGCAATTCGTTGCCTTGGAACCTTACACGGTAGTAATTATCCATGCGTTCGGTTCAGATTCCGCAGGCATGGAGTTATGCGAACAAATCCGGTGCGTAAGCCGAGTCCCTATCATTGTTGCCGGAGGCAGCACGGACTTTTATTGGACCCGGAAAGCCTTGCAGCTGCAAGTCAACGATTATTTGCCAGCACCGTTCACAATCGAAGAGCTCAGCTCCAGCTTGCAGATGATCACGCCGGCAACCGATTCCGGTGACGGGAATCCGTGTCTTAGAGTGTCCCATGTCCATGCGGAAAAGGAGGATCAGGTCATTCAAGAGGTCAAGGAATACTTGGAAGATTCGAAGTATCAAAACGTCACCTTGAAAGAAATTGCCGAGCGGATGCATTTCAACTACTCCTATTTAGTCCAAAAATTCAAGTTCCACGAGAAGATGACCTTTAACGAATATCTGTTGCAGCAGAGGATGGAGAAAGCGAAATTCTTGCTGGTGCACACCGACATGAAGATATACGAAATCGCTGACATGGTGGGTTATAACGATATGGACTGGTTCTATAAAAAATTCAAGTCCTACGCCGGTGTAAGCGCTAACATGTATAGAAAAATGCATGGATCGCAGACAGTTCAGATCGCCTCTGGCCAGCATTAACTTGTACGTACATTATAACCTCGAAACCTAAAAAAGGCGCTGTTTTTTCGGGAGCGCCTTTTTAGATTGCAATCATGTTATTAACGAACAGGCAATATCAGCAATCAATGATGAAATTTCCATGCTTCGAAATCAAATAGCCTCTGATCCCGCTGACCGGTAAATATGAAGTAAAGATGATGGATGCCGGACGCGCCCGAAACCTCTATGGAGAATTCCCTTCGCTGTTCCGTACCGGATGAAGGCGGTACGTCCACCGTGCCGATTCGTTCTCCATCCGGACGATCCAGCCGAAGCTCCAGCTGCCCTCCCGCATCTATACCCGAGACCCAAGCCGTAAACACAGATGCTCCTTTCCCGAAATCAGCATTGGCCACTGCGATCCAATCCTTGTCATGGATGTCCGTGACCGTCAGTATCGGGCCGCCCTGCGAGTCCTCAGCAGCCGTAGACGTATTGACTTGAATTCCGGCATTCCATGCCATCGTTACCGCCTCCGTTCGTTGGAAAGGATTGAGCGGCTGGATCCCTTTCACGCCTTCCATGTCAGCTTCAATCTCCCTGATGGTACCGTCCGGCTCGATATAAACCCGGTTCAGATGGGTGGAGCGATAGCCTTTGGGAACCCCCATGGACTTCGACAGCGTTTGGGCGTGATAGGCAATATACCAGTTTTGTCGGAGCTGAAAGATGACGTGATGATTATTCCCTCCGACCCCGAAGAAATGCCCTGGATTTTTCAATATAGTCCCTTGATACGTCCAGGGTCCCATCGGATGCTCGCTGACCATATAAGCGATCTCGCCTGGAGGAGGACTGTTCTCCGGCCGCGTTCCTCCGGAGAAATTGGAACAGTACGTATAGTAATACCTTCCACCAAACTTGTTGATTCCTGAATCCTCGAACATATAAGGAGCTGGAATCGTGACGGCTTCTCCAAGCACGCTGACCATATCTTCACCAAGCTGCATGACGCGAGCCGTATCCGGCATTTCGGCTTTGCCTTCCGGAATGCCGCCGCCAAAGTAAATATAGGCTTTCCCGTCATCGTCGACGAGCACGGCGGGATCAAACAACCACGTGACTCCTTCCACGCCTGGCGTGTTTCTTGTGATCAGCGGCTTTCCTATAGGATCTATCCACGGGCCAACGGGGCTGTCGCTCGTGAGTACACCGATGCCGCTGGCATTGTTGGCAAAATAGAGGAAGAATCGATCTTCCCCGTGAATCACCTTGTGCGCGGCCGCTGGTGCCCATGATTGCGTTGCCCATGCGGTAGCGCCGGTCGGTCCTGCAACCTGGATTGCGCCGTGATCGGTCCAGTTGACCAAATCCGAAGAAGAGATGACGGACAGCTTGTTGATCGTGCTGTAGCTGTTGTCCTTGACGTTCCCGTCACCGTCATACTCTAGTGCGTCGTACGTGTTATATAAATAAACGCGTCCGTCTACTGCCAGCGCATAGGGATCCGCGCCGAATTTATGCGAGACGACCGGATTCCCATTTGGAGGAATCTTGCCGATCGCGACCGCATACGGCTCGCTGCGGGTGCTGTCCGCATCCCGAATCGTTTCCATGCTGCTGCCCTGGTCCATCATTTCAGTTCCCGCCTTGCCTGCTTTGATTTCATCACCCATCTTGTCACTCAACTCCTGGTTTAACAGTTTTGGATCGTCTTGGCCACGATTCGCAAGGTTTGCAAAGACAAACATTATGCAAACGAACGCGAATACGGTAGATATGACCAGTAACGGCTTTACGGGCTTCATCCCTGAACACGCCCTCCTCCATCGTTACTTGGCGACCTGTCATTCCCATTACGGGTCGACATTCCGGAAGTGGTCGTAAAAAGTGTACCGCTTGCTAAGCAAGGCAACAACCCGACATTCCATCTGAAAACACCGGACTAATGGTAGGTGGCCGGCCTAATTCACGAGATTGTCCCGGTACTCCTGCGGCGTTAACCCCGTCGCCTTTTTGAAGAAGCGGGTGAAGGAATGGGCTGCATCGTATCCGACAAGAGGAGCCACGTCCCTTACCTTCAAATCCCCTTCCTTAAGCAGCTCCTTGGCTCTTCGGATTCGGCATTTTTCGATATATTCGGAGATGTTGATTCCCCGTTCTTGCTTAAACAAGCGCGATAGATAGGACGGATTGAAATAATATCGTTCGGCAAGATGCACAAGGGTCACGTCCTGATCCAAATGCTCCTCGATATATTGACATACCCGATCAATGACATGCGCCGTTTTGCCTCGTTCATCCATTCGTTTGAAAGCGAAGATGTCTTCGGCCGTTCGCCTCAAATACCGAAAAGCTTCCTTCATGGAATCATGGCCTTCCAAGTCCAGCAGCTTTCCCCGTTCACCGGTAGGATCCTGAAGACCTAGCCGGGTCAGCTTCGCATACAGCACCAGCGCAATAGAATAATAAGCTTGGGCAGCGTGCTGATGAAGATCGTCCACGTTCAGCACGATTTCCGACATCTGCTCCAATTCTTCCATAAATTCATTTTCCCTTCCGGCCTCCAAATGTGCTTCCAAGATGTCCGCCTTATGACTCGCCTCCACTCCTTCCTTGCAGTACGGCGATTTGTCAGAGTCGGTTTGATCCTTCAGAATCATCGGAATTCCGTCGCCCATCTTTAGCTGCTGCAGCCTTCGCAGCCGTTCATACTGTGGTGTCACATCCTCCCACCGGCACGGGAAGCCGCTTATGGTGAATGATACGGTAAGTTCAAGAGAATCAAGGCAGGCTTCCTGGATGAGTTCAAGCGTACCCTCCAAATAAAGAACCAGACGATCCCCGGTTGGGTTCTCGGACCGCGGCTGGAGCAACCATAATAAATCCCCGTGTTTGTCCACGACGCCGATGCTGCGGACATGCTCCTCCATAAAAGAATTCCATATCCATCTTACCGATCGATGGCCATTTTTCTTTTCTGTATATGCTTTGCCTGCTGAATACGCTACGCGGCCAAGAGCTAACAGTACAGGAAGTTTAGGATCCAGCCCAATGTTCAAGGTTTGGAAATCGTCAATCATCGCTTCGTTATCCGCTCCAAGCAAGCTGCTGTCCGCTACGAATTGCCGGAAGTACTCCCCCTGCTCCATCCACTCCAGCGCTTCGATCTGCATGCGAGATTGCTTGAGCCATTCTTTCATGCGGTTGCCGCTCTCGATTTCATGGATAACTTCCTTCACGACCTCCATGACCTTATCGAAACCTTCCGTCTTCAACAAATAGCGAATATTGGGCATCTGGATCGCTTGATAAGCGTAATCGAAATTACTGTACCCGGTCAGAAAGATAATTCTGCACCTTGGCCAAAGAGCGCGGATGCTCTCCGTCAATTCCAATCCGCTCATGCCCGGCATGCGTATGTCCGTCAGAACGATGTCGATTCTCGTGCGCGACATCCAATTCAGCGCTTCCTTGCCGGAGTAGGCCCGGCAAACATCAAGCTTTTCGGGCATCCATTGATGAAATACTTCGAACAAACTGTTCGTAATAATCTCTTCATCGTCGACGACCAGCAGTCTATACATGTCCATTCCCCTCCGTCAGCCTGATTCGAATCTGGACTCGCAATCCATTCAATGGACTTCTTGAAAAAACTAATCCGCTGCTTTCCCCGTACGTTAAGGCAATTCGCCGATGGATGTTGATAAGGCCGGTCACTTCAGGGGATTCAGCGGATTCGGATGTCCGTTCAAGCCGCCTGTTTAGCGCTTCGATTTCGTTATTCGTCAACCCGCTCCCATTTTCTTCAATCACGATGGAGGCTTCGTCATTATCCAAATGAAACGCTACATGCAGCAAACCTTCATCCTGCATTTTTTCGAGACTGTGCTCATAGGCGTTTTCGATAATAGGCTGAATGATCAATCGCGGCACCTTGATGGTCTCCATTTCCTTCGGCAGCTCCCCGAATTGAACGCGGATCCGCCTTGAGAATCTGAGCTTTTGAATCTCGGTATAAATGCGGGAATGCCTCGTCTCTTCCAGCAATGGAACGTTGTCCGCATCATTGCGGGTAATGAATCGAAAATATTCTCCAAGCATGTTCGTGAACAACTCGATTTGCGCGACATCCCCCGTTTTGGCCAGGGAGCTCAAGATGAAGAAGCTATTATATAAAAAGTGGGGATTGATCTGGGATTGGAGCTGTTTCAGCTCCGCCCTTTGCATCATGAGCTTATGCCTGAAATCCTGATCAATCAAATGCTGCAGCTTGATAAGCATATGATTGAATCGATCGTATAAATAGCCGAACTCATCCCTTTGTCCGTGCCTGATCCGGATATTAAACATGCCATCTTCCATTTTCCTGAAGCTTTGGACAAGCAGGAGCAGCGGTTTATGAACCAGCTTGTATGTCGATACGGCATAGATGGCGATGGCTAAGAGCGTCGTGCCTGCAAACAGCCAGGCCCAGACATAAAATTTACTTAGCGGCCGCTTCACCACCTTGGTAGGCAAGTAGGTGAACACGGATAATTTCAGCTTGTCGGAATACGCCTTATCAATCAGATACCTGCCTGTACCGATCGTTATCAGTTGGCGATTCGCATTTTGGATGGCCTGCACGGCCCCTCCCATTAAACGATCCGCCTCCTCATGGCTGGCCAGAGCAAATCCGGACGGCTCGGAGACGATAAAAGCCCCGCTTTCCGGATATACGCTGATTTGTATCAAGGATTCCCTGAGTTTGCTCGGATCCAGTTCGATCTGAACGATCAGGAACGGTTCTTCCCCTTTTCTAGCTCCGTATTTAGCCGCTACAAGATGGAGCGTATCGTCGATCTGCAAGAGTCTCGCATTGCCGCGCGCCTTTCCTGCTTGGACATTGTTATACCGTCTCGAGTCGAATGGGTTCATCCCGGTCATGGCTGAAATCGTTTTATCCATACCGCGGATATGAACGAATACATCTTTTATGTAGACACTGCTGTTTTTGATGGAGACCAGTCGAGGCAGCAAATAATGGAGGCTTGCTTTTCTATCGACCGTGCTCATCATCTCCCATGTCAGCGCCATTTTGTTGAGTTCCCCGTCCTGCAAAATATCGTATTGCTGAATTTCCAACCATTCGATTTCCCGGTTCAACCCGTCCAGGTAAGCCGAAAGCTGCGCTTGCGAATTTTTGGATATTTCCTGGCTAGCGTATTGGTAACTCCAGTTATACAGATAAACACCGAGAATGATAAGCGGAAGAATAACGAATAGATAGGTAGCAACCAATCGAATAAAGATGGTATTACGAATGGAATTCACGGGTAACTTAAGCAATTAAACTCCTCCGATGCGTGTGAATATGCTTGATGATTAGCGGCCTGATGGCCTTTGAAGCCAATCATGCTTGTGGGGCTCATGGTTCTATGGACGGCCTTTCTTTTCCTCATGCCATTGATTCACTTCGGCCGTAATGTCCGCGCCGCCAAGCCGATACCATTCCTCGACAAACCGGTCGAATTGGTCAACGGGTTCGCCGAGGATGATATTAACGAAGTAATCATGCTGAAGATTGTCCAGAATGTTTCTTCTTTCGATCATGGTTTCGGTCGGAGCGCCGGCAAATGCATCGAATAACAACTGATCGTTTTTCTCGTATTGGTCCAGGATACTCATCGCACCGGATGACCCGTAGATTTTTTCCCATCCCCAGTCGGATTCGCTGTCTTCTTTCTTATCCATATACCGATCGATTCGGTCTTGAATGAATCCGGACTCACCTTGTAACTGTGACGTCGAGCCTTGTCGACGCGCTTCGGCGATTTGCCGGTAGGCTTCGAGGTTTTTATCAGCAGGGAAAGGAGTCACGGGAGATAGACCCCACACGGGCGAGGAATCGTTGTAGTAAGTCCCGTACTCGGCCGTTTTGCCCCAATTTTTTTCAAGATGCAAATTGAACAATTTCAGAATCGCTTCCGGGTGAGCAAAATCCTTTCTTACGGCGTAAAAAGAACTTGTGGTAAATTTAAGCGGAACCTTTGGCGCCTTGCCGGAGTCAGTAACAATGGGAAAAGCCTGCCACTCTGCATCCGAATCGCCGCTTCGGCTGGATTGAAACAAGAACGCTCCCCATTGCTCTCCATAGGCCATTCCGATCTTCCCATCGGCTATGAGCTGTTTGGCTTTGCTTCCGTTTTTAAAAATGAATTCACTCTCGATTTCATGGTTGCGATACATATCCTGAAGCGCTTTGAGTGCCTGTTTCACTTCGGGCTGAATGCCTCCGTATACGAGTTTGCCGCTCTCGTCTTCAAGCCATATGTTCGGGTAAGCTCCATAACCGGCCATGAATCCGGTTAAACCCATGACGGGGTCCCACAAATATTGGGTAGCCGCTATTCCATAGGTGTCCTGTTGGCCATTTCCGTCGGGATCCTGTTCTGTAAACGCTTTCGAAATTACCAGGACATCATCCATCGTTTGCGGAGGCAACAGCTCCAATCGGTCCAGCCAATCCGTTCGAATCCACAGAAACATCGCCTTTTCGATAGAGGAATCGGTCTCTGGTATGCCCATCAGCTTGTCACCGATTATGCCGGATTCCAGGGTGCCGCTCCCTTCCTGACGATGAACTTGCCGAGTCAACGCTGAAGCATATTCCTCATAAGCCTGCGTCAGATCCTGGATCAGACCGGCATGACTTAATTGCCTGAGCTGCTGGGCATTGACCTTGACGATATCCGGAATGTTCCCTGAAGCCAGCATAATATCCAGCTTTTTGTGGTATTGTTCGCTTCTCACAGCCCATTTGTATTTGATTTGAATGCCAAGAACTTGTTCGTACAACTGACTCCAGCGATTGTCCTCCAGCGTTTCATCAGGCAATGCCTTCAGAATATCTTCCAAGCCGTCGCCGATTTCTCTAACAAGCGTGACTTCGATCGGCGGATGATAAGCGCTTAATGACTTATCGTTGTATACGCCCTCCCCGCGTGTATCCGGCCCCCGATTGTGGTCGATACCGCTGCTTTGGTGACAAGACGCCAGTGTTGAACCAAACAGTAAAGCGCTTAGCATGACCTTGGATAAGTTCTTTACGATGATCAGCAACAGATAACACCCTTTCCTATCGATTAATTGTATTATTATACTTTAAAGGACCCGGCCCACAATAAACATTTTTTTACTTTCCATCCCGTTATTTACTTGTTGCTGCATGCAAGCAAAAACCGCCATCCCCTAGATTCGGGGTGGCGGTTTTCATCTTGAAATGTTAGCCTACGATACCGGTACGCTCGATACTTTCCACGAAGTATCGCTGGACGAACAAATAAATGACGATCAACGGAAGGATGGCCAGCAAGATGCCGGTATCCTGCACCATACTCAAATAAAAAGGGTCTGCCTTCGACGGATCGCCGCCCAGCATGATGGACAGATTGTACGGCAGCGATGAAAGCTGGGTGGACATGACCTTGCTTGAAGTCAGATACGTCGTCGTGTAGAAGCTGTCGTTCCATTGCCAGACGAAGGAGAACAACGTCGTGGTAATGACGGCAGGAATCGCGTTCGGCATCATGATGCGGGTAAAGGTGGTTCCGACGCCCGCGCCGTCGATATAAGCGGCCTCTTCCACTTCTTTCGGAATGCCGCGGAAAAATTGTCGGAATATAAAAATGTACAAACCGGCTTTGAGGGAATTGGCCGTCAGCGAAGTCAGAATGAACGGCCAATAGCTGTTTAACAGATTGACGGATTTCCCGGTTATGAGCGGGATCAAGCCCATCAGCGTAAAATCTTTCAGATTCAAGTATATGGGAATGAGAATCGTGGTTGGGGGCACCAGTATCGTCAGGATAACGCAAGCGAACATAAATTGGCTGCCCTTGAACTTCAAACGGGCAAAGCCGTATCCCGCAAGCGCGCAAGAAGCGGCTGTCAAGACCGTCGTCGTCGCCGACAGCGCAAACGTGTTGAAGAGCGTTTCCCAGTAATCCATAATGCGGATGGCATCAAGGAAATTGCTCATCGTAAAATTTTCCGGAATCCATACGACGACCGGTGAATAAAGATCGGCCTTGTCTTTGACGGCCGTCGAGATTTTTTGCAGAATCGGATACAGAATGACAAAGGACAGGCCTGCGATCAATGTTAAACGTATGAAAGACCAGAGCCATCGTTTCCAATGTTCGAGCGATAGCAACCGAGATACCGGCATTGCATTCACCTTCTTCTATTCATGGTAAAAGACCTTTCTGGATACCAAATATGCGCTGATTAATAGGATGATAGTAATGGCTAAGAAATAAATCCAGGCCATCGCTGAGCTAAGGCCGAAATCGAACTGAACGAAGCCCGTGGTACGGATTAACTCTGTCAGCTCATTTCGGGAGAACGAGTCGATAATCGTATAAATCATATTGACCAGGATTAGCGGGCTAACCATCGGAAACGTGATTTTCCAGAAGGCTTCGTAACCCGTTGCCCCTTCCATCTTGGACGCTTCATACAGCTGGGGAGATATCGTCTGGATGCCAGCCAGGAATATGAGAATCTGTACGCCGGATTGGCTTACAATATCATAAATACGATCCACGGCTCCCGTTAAATAGTTTACGATGGTCTCGCTTACGCCGGCTTGAAGCATTAATCGCTCGAGCTCAAAGCTTCCCAAAGCGTTGATCAGCCCTCCGGAACCGGCATTCTGATCATTGATCGCCTGAACGAGGCTGCTGCTTTCCAGGGTCAGTATGACCCCGGAAGCAAGAATGACAGGCAGGAAGAATATCGATCTGGCAAAGGAACGGCCAAGGAATTTCTGATTCAGGACAACAGCCAGAAAGAGGCTGAAAATAACGATCAGGGGCACGTTTACCACCATATTAACAATCGCTTCGGTCAGCATTCGATTAAAGCTGGTGTTGACCGTAAAGGCGGTCACATAATTTTTCATCCCCATTAGGGTAATGCCGATTCCTTCGGAATTCGCGGTTACAGTGCTAAAACTGTAGATCAGGGAAGTCAGCAAAGGGATCAGGAAGAAAAATATAAAGCCGAGAAGCCAAGGCATAACATAAGCAATGCCCCATAAAGCCTTCTGTTTCCCATAGCTCCTTTGCTTTCCCCCCAATCGCTGGTTTATGAATTTCACGGCGCTTCACCACCTGTCACATAGCTTTCGGCTTCAATGGTTAGATCGTCAATCGTCACCGGTACATGATTATAATTCACGATGACATAAACGCCGCTCTCATATATCGTCTTGAATACGCCGTCAGCCAATTCGTCGTGTCCGATGATCCGATCATGGCGAACCTTTTTCAGAAAAGCATTCACTTCCTCATAGATACGGGCGGCTTCATCGATCCATATCTCGTAATTGGCGGAGAACAAGTCGTTATGCGCTGTGTCCTTTATGTTGTGATTCGGTTCAAAGATCCATTGGAAGTACACGCTGGAACCGTACTCCAAACACTTCAATATATACGGTTTGGGATCGGTATACGCAGTCAGATTGTAGGGTGAGCCTGTGTAATCGATATAACCGCGGACGACCATTTGATAGAACGGGATTTCCGCGTCCTCGATTTTAAACCTGCTGCTTGCCATGGGCGCGTGGGTGATATCGGTTAAGAAAGGCAGCGCATAAGCATTTCCTCCGTCAGCCATGACCTGAAGATTGGCATCTTCAATCTTGTTCAGCGCATCCTGAGACAGCTGCTCGGACTCCGTTCGGTCAATTTGGCGGTGCTTGCGAAAATCGCTATCGAGCTCGGCGGCCAGATCACTCAGCGAAACGGCATTTGCGCCGTATTTGCCATAGTCCTTTAAGAAAGCTTCCGTGTAACTACCTATAAACCGCGGCGATATGACATAGGTCGGCGAACCGGTCCGATCCCGGCGATTCAATGCCGGATTGAATGAATAGAGCTCTGCGGGGACGCCTCGGAGCGTTCTGGCCGCCTCCTTCGTTTCGTTGAACCCGGAACCGGACAATGCGGTAAGGATGGCGACATCCGGATATAGCGTTACCCCATTCTCGTTTGCATAGGATAACAGACGCCGAAGTCCCTTCTCTCCCCCTACCTGCTGGTCAACGGAGACGCTGCCAGGTACCTCATGAGCCAGCCCCTTGTTGAACCAGCCGCTATATTTCAATTTGATGTCATGGATTCCACGCTGGCTCATGTCTGTCAGAATACTTTGCGCTTGTTCAAAGGTCGTGAGCGGCTCCAGCGCCCGATAGGGAATTCCTGCAAAATGCTTTTTCTTATAAATGCTGCCTACGAGCTCCAGATAGAACGGCATATTCTCCCTGTTCCTCTCGGCAATTGCGGGAAGACCGCCATACTGCTCCAAATATTTCCTGTAATAGGCAGCAAGTCCTTGATAGGAAGCCGACTGCTTGCCCACGAAGGCATATCGGACCGTAAAATCGCTTCGCATCGGAGCTTCTTGAAATTTCGGAAGCGAGCGCTGCTGACCGTTCGCATCCAGGCTTAAGTCGCCTTTGTTGATCACCGTGAACGTCGGGTAAACGTAGTTATAGCTGTTCAGTCTGCCGCTAACGTCGGCATTGATTGTCGCGGCCGGAGCCCCTTCCTCGATGATGCCGATAAATGCCCCGGCTTGACGGATGATTCCGAACACCGGCAGCCTGATTTCCTGGCTGATTTCTGCCGTTTCGATGCGGCTCACGGTTCGGTCCGTTCCGTACACGTTCTGTTGGTAGGCTGGATACCGGGTCTTGCCGTTATTAAAATGGATCAGAGCCCCCGATCCGTCCGGAATGAAGATCGAGCCTTTTTCTTCCGTTCCCCCGGCACCGAAGAAACTCAGGAACGATATGGTGTTCACCGGATATTCAGCCGGGAAATCGATGCTGGAAACCGGGATCTTGGCGAGCAGACTGTCGCCGTCCAGCGTGTATTCAACCGAAGCATGAAATACCCGCGGTTCAGGCTTGGTCTGATCCAAATGGTTTTCCTCAATGTCGACCAGCAAATCTTCTTCGGTATACCCGGCATCCTCAAAGGCTTTAAGCGCCCGCTCCAGCTGAAGGCCTTTAAGCGCGCCGTCGGACCGGACATACATCCCCTGTTCCGCATCCTCGGTGTACGCGATTTTCAGCGTTCGCTGGCCCGTGCTGTCCAGCTTGCTTAACAGGTTCTGCTCGAAGCGCGAATTGCTGATCTTCTTGGGCATGTCGTCGATTGTTTTCTTGTCCGAGCCGAACCGGTAGTTTACGCGAACGCCATTTGCGATTTCCTCCATGCCGATTTGTTTATAAGCCACGCTATCGGCGTGCGAATTGACGGAGTTTATTTGTCCGAAACTATTATAAAAATCAAGCTTCAACTGAGAGGACAACAAACTCTTGTTCACGCCTGCAGCCAGCGGATCCGACTCACGCCCGGGAGGATTGCTGTGCCAAACTTCCCTGCTCGCTTTATGCACGACGGCGATCGCCCCCGTCTGATCGTCCGCTAGCAGCTGCAGTTGATCGTTCTCGGCGATGCCTTTCATGCCTTGGACTCTTGGATTGGCGAACGACGCCTTAAGAGTTGAATCGGGTTTAAACGTTTCGGTGAGCCTGTTGACTTGATCGCCAGCTGCCTCATCGGGTCCTTTATCCGTGCATCCGGCCATGATCAGCGCTGTCAGTACACTGGCAGCAAGCAGCATATATCTAGCGAAATTGCCCATTTTTCCTCCTCCTTAAGTTCTCATGACGAATTCTTGATAGATGACGGATATAAAGGCCACGATCTGTTGGACCAAGCTGAAAAACAGCAAACTGATAAAAGCCATGAACCCCATGGCGACCAGGGTCAGCATCATAATTCCGATCGTTTTGGACGGGGAAAACTGATGTACGGTCATATTGCCGATAAACAGCAGATATACGAACCAAAGAACCGCAACGGAGTTGGAAAAATAATAGAAGGCGGTCTCTTGCAGCGAAACGAGATTGCTGAGCCAAATCCATGGAAATTGAATGATCACGAGCGGCAGGAGCGCGAAGCAGGTCGAGGTAAAAATTTCGACGAATTTGCCTTCTCCGTCCATCAAGGTCGTAAGCGACCAGTTGGCCACGCACCAGAACAATACCGGCACGATCACATACACGATTTCCATGAAGCTGTTCATGGTCTCTGGATTGTACACATGGACTAGAAAACCGCTGTACTGGCTCCCCAAAATGTTCGTAACGGCCACCAGGAACAATACGCAAAATGAAATGATCAACGTGAATTTTCGGTTGCGATCGTATTTCAGGTCCCAATAGCCTTCAAAGGGATGAACCATGAGATTTAGGGGGAATCGAATCCAATCCCTGCTCATGCGGAAGCCCCCTTTCTTCGTTCCTTCGCTTTCCGAAGCCTTGCCGCAACAAAAATACCGATTCCGGCTAAGAACAGCACGGTCATGATCAACGGAAAATGCTCTCTCATGACTTCTTTTCGATATAGCAGGAATGCTTTGGAATAGTTTTTCTGATCCAAACTGCGTTTAAAATGCTTCATGGCGTCCTTATAATCGCCTTGACGAAGCAAGGCTTTACCGATCCCCGCATAGGCAAAATCCAGATTGGCATTCATGGCGATCGTTCGATTAAACAACGCAAAAGCGGTTTCTTCCTCGCCACGGTAATAGCTATTGACTGCTTCATTCAGCGTTCGCCCGTACTCGGTCGTTCGGAATACTGTGATTTCGCCCAGCGCTTTATCCAGCACAAGAAAATCCTCGCCGATTCGATCGATGGCGGCCGGCGTATGAAACTGGCCCAATTGGTTCCCCAGCCCGCCGAATACGTACATCAGATGACCGTCCCCGTTGTAAGTGAACACCCGCCCTCGCTTGCCATCGAGAACAGAGTAAATCTCGCTGTCTGTAACATCGATATCGATCAGCTTAGAAGGACCTTCGCTGCTGATGTAAAGAATGTCGCCCTGCGGGTCGGAATACCCTGTTCTTCGTAAAATATCGCTGCCTTGCGCGTTAAGCTTCTTAATGTTGTTCCCCCACTGGTCTCCGTTAGTGGCATAGATAAATCCTTCCGAGTCAATATCCAGATTCGTAAACTCCGTAGGCGTAAACATGACCATCTGGCTGCGCTGCGCTTTGGTCGACACCTGCTTCCAGAAATATTCGATCGGATCGATATAAACGCGATTCGCGCCAATGAAAGTAGTAAACGCCCCTTCGGCGTTGAATTCCATGAACCCGTCAAACACGCCGACAGCCATGACATAAATTCGCTGCGCATGGTCCATTACGACCCGCACGGGTTCGAATTTAAACGAATCTTGCAATAGTTCCGACTCCGGTGAATCGATGATCTTGACCAGCTGAAAATCCGCATCTAAGTGAACCACCCGCTTGTTACCCGTGTCCGCTACAAGCACATCGCCGTCATCCGTCACGAAAATCCCTTGCGGTTGAAGGAATGTATCCGGCTTGCCCTCTCTCGTGAAGGAATCCACGGTGGTTACCAGCTTTAGATCATGGTCCAGCACAACGATCCGATTGTTGCCTGAATCCAGTACGTATACGCGATTGTCGGCGGCGACGTGGAGATCACTCGGCTCTTGGAAAGCCCCCGTCCCCAGGTCCGAGCCGCTGATCCATTCGGTCGCTACATAAGCGGCCGGCGCTGCGACGGCATCGCCCCAATAGGAATAATTGTAGGAGTCCGCGGCGCTCTCGGCGCTTACGTTCCCCGTTCCTGCGCCAACCCCCAATAAGCAGCAGATCAAGATGAGGAGAGGCGTTTTCAGTTTGCGCAAGCTGTTGATCAATCTGGTCATGCCTCCTTTCTAGTCCTTCATCCCTGAAGTGGCCATCGTCTGCATGACGCTGCTCTGGGAGATGATAAAGAGCGTGATGGGAACGATCATCAGGAGAAAAGCAACGGCCGCGCCGACGCCGGCTCTTGCGATTCCGCCTTCCGTGATCTGTCCCAGCGCGAAGTGTAACGTCTTCAGATGCTCGCTGTATATAAAGCTGCCGCCGTCGCTGCCCCAAAGCGCGGGAAATTGCAAAATCATAAGCGTCAGCCAGGCAGGCTTCACGTTCGGCATCACAATGGACCAGTAAATCCGATACTCGCTGGCCCCGTCAATTTTGGCCGCCTCGAGCAGCGCGTCGGGAATTTGCTCCATAAACTGCTTCATCAGGAACAGCCCGAGCGGAAAAGCCAAGGAAGGCACGATGATGGAGGCATGCGTATTGATCCACCCCAGCCAAGACATGACCATATAGTTCGGGATCGCCGTTACATGAGGCGAAAACATCAGGGCGAGCACCACGATGGAGAACAACGCTTTCGAGCCGGGAAACCGGTATTTGGCTAGCGGATAGGCTGCCGCGGACGCCAGCAGAATATGTCCGGCCGTTCCAATGATGGTGATCAATAGCGTGTTTGCAAAATAGCGCGATAAGGGTACCCAGGAATTCCCCATTAACACCATCAAGTCCAGGAAATTATCCATCGTCGGATTGTTTACGAAAAACCGCGGAGGGAAAATGAACAATTCGTCCAGCGGCTTGAATGCGTTGTTCACCGCGTAAATCAAGGGCAATGCCATGAAGGCTCCGAACAAGGCGAGCAGCGCAAACAGCAAAATGCTAACGGGCAAAGAACGGTTCAGCGTTCTCGGCAGCCGGAAATATCGAATCATTTTCGCAGCCAACGTTACTCACCTATCTTTCTCAACATTTTTTGCGTTAACTTGTTGGTCCCTACCATCAGCAGGAACAGGAACGTCGCAATGGCTGATGCGTAGCCGAGTTCAAAGCGGATCGTGCCGAAATCCATCAGATGGGTTACGATCGTGTGCGCCGCATAGTTAACGCTCGGAAATCCGGCGAGCGCGATGGAGATATCCGCGACCGCGAATGCGGTTGTAATCTGCATGACGGCCCCGAACATCAGCTGCGGCCTCATGGACGGCAGCGTAATATACCAGAGCTCCTGCCAACGATTTTTAATGCCGTCCATCGCCCCGGCTTCGATCAGTGACTTGTCGATCGTTTGCAGACCGGCGATAAAAGCCAGAAAGCTGGTGCCCAGGCTGAGCCAAAGCTGTACGATAATCACGATCCATAGAATATAGTTTTCATTCAGAAGCCATTGAATCGGTTCCAAGATAAAGCCGGCTTTCATAAGAAATCCGTTTAAATACCCGTAGCTGTCACCGGAAAAGATGATGAGCCAAATGAAATAAACGTTTCCCGATATGGAAGGCGCATAAAAGACCAGCGTCATGAACGCCCGCACTTTGGGCGACAGTTCGTTGATGATCCATGCAAATACAAAGCAGGCGATATAACTGACAGGACCGGTTACGACTGCAAACATCAGGGTGTTTTTCAAGGCGATCATAAAGATATCGTCATTCAGAAATAGTCTCGAATAGTTTTGCCAACCGACGAACCTCGGAAATTCCAGCATGTTAAAGTAAAAGAAGCTTAGGGCAAAGGAAAAGACCACCGGAATAACCGTAAACAGAAAGAAAATAATCATATACGGACTCATCAGCAAATAGTAATGCTTGCTGCGTTTTAACTCATTTATGAAGGAGACCCTACGGCTGTTCCTCTGCACATTCGATTTGGGGCTCTTCACGGTTTGAATTCCTGGTTGCATCGACTACCGCACCTCCCCTGTTAATATGGGCAAATTGAACTCCTTCCGCTTGATCTCGATTTCATCGTTAATGTACAGAATATAATCGGATAAGGCTTCTCGCGGATTTTCGCTGGCATTCACCACTTTTCTAAACGCATTGTCCAAATGCCTGCCCGTGAAATATCCTCCTGGCACTTGCGGAATGCCTCGCACCCATCTCCATTGGTTATTCAAATTCCGGTAATCCTTCACCGGCCATGGCAGCTCCTCCAGCGCTTCGATGTTGGCCGTCGGATAGCGGGCCGCCTCACCCATCAAGCCTTCCATCTCTCGTCCATACGCAATTTGCGTATCCTTGCCGGTCCACCACTTCAGAAATTCCCAAGCGGCCTCTTTGCTCTTCGAATTCTGAAGCAGCATGACGGCGGTCGTATGGCTGGCAACCTCGTGGTTTACGGTGCCGTCCCCGCGTTCAGTGCCCGGCACGATCGTGAAATCCCACAGTCCCTTAATCTCGGGGGCCATAACCGTCAGCATGTTGTACGTCGTGTAATCCGCAATCCCGATCGGCATCTCTCCGGTCCGGAAACGATTCGGAAAATCCGCTTGAAGCGGGAACTTGTAGCTGGTATAGAACTGCGTCCACTTCTTGAAGGCTTCCATGGAGATGTCGGAATCGAGCGCGCTCTTCGTATCGTTATCGCGGTAGAACTGCCCGCCGTTCTGGTACAGCAGCATCGCGAACGTAGCATTCGGGACCAGGCTTGCATTAGTGGCTTCCAGCGGCAAATAAAATTCCATGTTGTGCTTCTGAAGCACGGAAATCATGTCATAGATTTCTTGCCAGGTCGCGGGCGGCTTTAAACCAAGTTCCTCCAAAATATCTTTCCGATAGAACAACATCGGGAAGGTTTGCTGCTCAGGCAAGGCGTATACTCCGCCGTTATACTTATAAGGCTCCAGCCCGCTGTCGCGAAACCGGGTAACCACCTGCTCGAAATCATCGAATTTCGTCAAATCGGCCGCAGCGCCCCTCATCGCGTAGTTGACCGGCACATCCTCGCCGATTTGCATCGCGACATCCGGACCCTCTCCGGCAAGCGTAGCTGGCAGAAGGATATTTCCCGGAACAAGCCGGAGATGCACCGGAATGCCCGATTCAGGCGTAAACGTGTCGTCGATCAATGCTTTCAGTACTTGGGCCTGATCGCGTCCGGTCGTTACCCAAACGGTAAAGGCGTCTTCTTCATCGCCGGCGTTGCCGATCGTGTCATAGTCTTCCGTGTATGAAGCCACGTAAGCGCCTAACTCATGGCCCGTTATTTCGAGAAACGACGCGTCCGGTTTGGGCAGCTTGCGATCCGGCGAGTGAATGATAAGGTAATCGAGCGAGATGGGCTGCTCTTTAATCTGCAGCATCCAGGTTCCCAGACCGCCTACGTTCACTTTATACGTATCCAAGCGCTTCGCGACGGTTTCGGGATTTTCGGCAAGCTCGTTCAGCTGGTGCACCATCGAATGCAGGACAGCTACCTTGTCGCTGCGCTCGCCCGTAGCCTCTTCCAGGTAATCGGCCACGCTCTGAATGATTTCGGCCTGCTCGGCGAACACCTCCACCATATCCGGAATCCGCTTCTCCAATTGATAATCGCGGAACGGATCCGGCGTATTGGAGGTGATCATCAATATTTTCCGGTACATTTCATTCAGTTCCAGCACGCTGGATTCAATCGTCTGCAAGAGCGGTGCGATCTCGCCAAGAGACACCATCATTCGGACCCGGTGCGTGCCTTTGGTGAAATGGAATAGATAAGGCTCTTCCTCGCCCAGCACATTCATCTGCCAATCGCGGTCGTAATGAAAGCGGATTCGTTTCATTTCCTGAAAAGGAAACTCCCCGTCAATCATAAGGCTGCGGGTGGCGAAGACGCCGCGGAGCTGGTCCTGCTTTTGCTTTAAGGCGATTTGGTATAATCCGTCTTCTTCCACCTCGAACTCCCATTCGATCCATTGCCCCGGCAGCTTCCAGTTGACGCCTCCGATGGTGTTGACTCTGATTTTGGAAACGTCGTAAGGCACCACGGTCGGGCTGGATCTGTCGGATGTTGGATACAAGGTCGGCGACGATTTCCGCTTGGCGTCCTCCGCTTGGATCAGAATGTACTGATCCCGGCTCGGTTTCAAGCCCTCGGACTCATATTCATTCGCCAGTTCCTCGTACGTTCTCAAGGCATGATCCTGGTAGAGCTCGATATAATCAATGGCCATCGGCTCCCGCAAGGACGTTAGCGTAAGCTTTTGCTTGCCCTTGTCAAAATAAAAGGAATACGGCTCATCATAATAGCCATACCGATCGGAGAGCGGCGCAAGCTGCCATGAAGGCTTTTCGACCTGCCTTGGCCGCAGATCGTTTCCCCGGTTATCCTGCCTGATTTCTTCGTCCCGATTTCCCCATACCCTGTCGAATAACACGATATCCGCACCTTTGAAAGGCACCTCGTCATTGATAGAGAACTGTCTTTCGATCGCCGAACTCTTACCTTCAATAGGATAATATCGGATCCGTATATGGTATAAGCCCGGTTCTTCCACGTTCACGTCCCATGTGATGGAACCTACCTCTGGCGTGATCACGGATTTGCCTTCGGAACCGTGTAATTTCTCCGCGATCTCGAATCCCTTCCCAGCGGTTGATACAAAAGACTCGCCTTCGATGCGGACAATGCGGTCCGGACGATTTGCCGATGCATGGGCGTCTAAATACTGGCTGTACCCGTCCTGCCCTTCCGTTTCCATGATCGCTTCAAAGTCGGCGGTCGCTTGAACGGTGCCTTGGTTTGTCGATTTCGAAGGGTAGAAGGCCCATAGAGACAAAAAAAATAGGACGATGACAAGTATGGCGCTGCCGAAACGCTTGTTCCTGGTGTTCAATTTCTCTCCCTCCCACACGGTTAATCCATCCAATGACCGCCCCTGCCGCAGCAATGAGCTCCGCAGGGACGATCGGTCTTCGGCTAATATTCAAGGTCAAGGACCATATACTTCGTCGATGGCCGCTTGAAACGTTGACTTATACTTCTCAACAACGGTGGAAACGGATATCCCTTCATTCAGCTCCCCGACGAAATCGTAGTACTTCAAATTCGGGAATGTATTGTGGTCAAGAATCATCATGTTTGGCGCCACCATTTTGGCGTTATTCAAGTCGTCTTCATTCGAGAATATCGTTTCGTATGAGCCTTGGTCCGGATAATCGTATACGGAATCAATGTCGTTGATTTTCTCCCAGATATACAGCAACTGTTCCGGATTTTCGACTGCTTTCGGAATGGTAAGCGCCTGGAAGAGTGCTTCGGCAGAGTGGTATTCCGTTGCGTTCGGCCCTTTTGGAAAAGGTACGAAACCGATGTCGTAATCCGGCATATCCGTCTGCAAGCCGCTCATCTCATAGAGGGCACCGGCGTACATTAATGTATTGCCTTGACGAAAAAATTGCCCTGGCTCCGTCCAGTCGCCGCCCTCGGTCGGTCTTGCTATTTTCTCGATGGCAATACGAGAAATGAATTGAAGTGCATCCAATGTTGCAGGATCATCGAGATTTTGCTTATCTTCTTTGGTCAGCCCCGTATTGTTGGAATACAAGGCATGGTCCATGAGCGAGGAGTTTGCTAGCCCCCAAGTGTCCAGCTTGCCATCGTTGTTCGTATCTTTGTTGGCTTCCTTAGCCACTTGGATGAATGTTTCCCAGTTCCAGTTATCTTCGTTCACGTACTCTTGAAGCGGCTTTAAGCCAAGCTGGTTCATAAGTGTACGATTGTAAAAGATGCCTTGAACCAGATTTGCTTGGTTTTCGGTAAATCCGTACCCCCTGCCTTTATACGTGTAGTATTCCTTCGTAACCTTTTGATTAAAGGCGATGGGGTTTTGGGTGTATTCGTCGATCGGCCAAAGCAGATCCTGTTTAACCAAGGTAGGCACCGTATAGGTTTTGCCAAGTCGAACGATATCGCCGATCGGCTCACCGGCTATCAGGGAAGCGGTAACTTTCTCTTGGTACTCGCCATAATCGATCGCCACGTACTCCACTTTAAAATTATGCTTTTTCATCAGGTCTTCAAGGTTCTTCTTGCGCTCGATATTGTCCGGGGTATCCTCCGGAATCGTCATATCCCACCAAGAGACGATTTTGATGGTCTTGCCGCCTAAATCAAAATCCATATCCGGCGTTCTGTAGACTTCTTCCTCGCCGCTGTTTTCGGTCTCGTCCGTACCCTTCGACGTCTCGTTTTCAGTGCCGCTATTCGTCTCCGATTCCACGGTTTCTTGGTTGCCGCTGCTTGGGCTGCCTGAGCCTCCGCTGCAGGCTGCAAGCAGCAGCGCCAATCCTAATAACAGAACCATTAATTTGCGAACACGCATCTTTAATCCCCCTCAACGATTGATGTTTGGTCCATATTCATCCAAAGTTTAGCGCTTACATTTCCATGCAACAACCTGGGGAAATCGGGATGTTCAACCTGTGAAACGCTAGAAGGCCGCCTCCTGCAACGGCTTGTCCGCCGATCTTTTTCAACTAAAGCTTTGCAAGAAGTAAAGAATGGTTAGCGATGCAAAGAAAAGCACATTGTGGAAAAGGGACTCCGGACAACATAATGTAAGCCTAAACATTTTTGATTGATATTCCGCTTTTCGCAATATACGGGGAGGGAGTCATCATGTCTAAGTTACTGTATATCAATCTGGGCTGCTGCTCCGATGACATGCTTCGCCTGCAGGATTGGGGCAAATGTGGGATGAACATGGAAATCTGTGATGATGATTCTGAGGCATCGCTGCATCTGATTGAGGAGAACGGCTATTCACTGGCGGTTATCAACATGAACGGCAGCCCCAAGAAAGGGCTGGAGCTGTGCGGTCGGATCCGGGGGATAAGCCGATTGCCCATCATTGTTATCGAGGATACCATGGAATTTGCCTTCATCCGCAAAGCGCTGCAGCTGCAGGTAAGCGATTACGTACCGAGCACGTTGCCGGCTGAGGAACTGGTGAAGAGCGTAGCTGCTGTTAACGCGAACCAACGCCGCACTGAGGATGACGTAATTCACAGAGTCAAGGAATATGTGGGGAAAAAGCTGCACGAAAATATTACGCTCAAAGACATTTCGAGCAAATTCCATTTCAACCGCTCCTATCTTGGTCAAAAGTTCAAGAACCATGAAAATATGAGTTTTAACGAATATTTGCTCATCCAGCGCATGGAAAGAGCGAAAATATTGCTGGAGCAAACGGATCTCAAGGTTTACGAAATTGCGTATGAGGTGGGCTATACGGAAATCGACTGGTTCTATAAGCGATTTAAATCCTATACCGGCGTAAGCGCGAACGAATATCGGAAGATGGTCGCCTCCTAATAGTTTTAAGGGAACGCGTCAACTCTCCCAGACTTTGGAGAACTCGCAGCAAGTTTTACAGGCCTATATCGACATTCGAAGCCAAACGGACCTCAAGCTCAATTCCATGGTTTACGATGAGTATGCACCAGCCTTACAGCTCCCTCGTTTTTCAGACGGTTGGGAACCGCCTTCGGCGCCGACTCTGCGATGGATTTTCCATCATGTTTTCGATCATGAATCGTACCATGTCGGTCAAATCGGCGTCATCGCACGTCTGAACGACTTTCCCGGCCCCCTCTTCTGAACGTAAAGATCAACTAATCCGCTCTCTGCTGTCATCTGATTTCTCATCAGGGAAAATAACATGTCAGCAGTTCACTTCAGCTTTTCCATACTTTCAAGTTCCGGAAGTCCCGCTTCCGGACGTTTCTCGATGATCTATTGTACATTCAATGACAAGAACCACAACGGAAATGGCAAGCAATAACCAAATGTTCATTCCATTCCTCCACTCATCCAGGGTTTAAGTGATCTGCGACAAATTCAATCGGCTCGTCTGCCGCCCTCGATGTAATCATAAATATAAAAAGCCGCATTCAGCGGCTGCTTATATTACTATGTTTTTGTTACCCGACACTTAATAACATAAATGACATGAACATGATAATCGAAATATACCGTAGTCGCGATTCCCCATGGTGGAGTGGTTTTCCTCTCGTTACCGGACACTGCTTCTTTGCCAGCCACACTATGATCGGAACTCTACAGCTTAGACCGCCTCGGCCTCCGCTAATGCGGTTAGCAAATGCAGGTCTTTTTCTTGCTGCCGATTCGGCCCATCGCCTCGATCTTGCCGATATATTCCGTTGCAAGCGGGACTTTGCATGCCGTATTGCCGACATCCACCTGCACTTTGCCGACCTCCTCTGCGACAGCCTTCGCTTCCTCCGTTAATGCCTCGACGTATGCGCCGACCGAAATAACGAAAGTATTCATAACATATCGGACCCAGTTGCGCTCGCCGTGGATGGTGTCGCGCACTCTAAACAAATAACTGCGTATCTCCTCCATGTCGAGCGCTTCGTCTGGCGCAACCGATACATAATTAGCATAAGTGCTCCATCCGCTCACAGCGACCAGTTCCTCCGGCGAATCAATCCACTCCACCGCCAGGTCATGCGCATACGGACTTTCTGCGGCCACTCTCGCTACCGTATACTCGGCTGGCGAATGCCAATTGGCTCCCTCCACCCAATGCTGCAACTGTTCTTTGGTGATCGTCTTCGGATTGATGCTGAGCCCCGCCAGGTACATCGCATCATAGTTGCCGGAATCATACAACTGCAGAGCGAGTGCTTGGTCTTTTTTCACATGCTTAACGAGCCTCTTCATGTCCCCGATTTTGACGCCAAAGAACGGCTCTTTCGCACCATGGCGAATATAAGTGCTTTTCGTCTGCTCACTGCCCATGCCAGCCAATGCTTCCATGATTTCTTCATAGGTCATCTATTATTCACGCTCCTAAACCTATATTAAATCTTCGAGAGGTTCGTTGTCATCATTTTGACTACTATGACCCGAATCTCGCCTTGCAGCCCCCTTGCGATTTGAAATTTTCCTGAAATTTTAACAACTTGTGGTGATACCAGCAAAGCTGACACCACCTGCAGCGTGGATCAATAAGAATGATAACATTGGTGATATCGAAAAACAGACCGATTCAATATAGATATCGGTCTGTTTTGACGCAGGAAGAAAGAACGTTATAGCTTCTTGTAACTTAATCCTGATTTACTTAAAACCACTAGAGTCTACGGAAGTACCGAAGGCAACTTGCAAGTAACGCATCAAAAACAGTGATAAATACTCTGCCACCCTTGGCAATCAGGACCAAGACCAATGGCGGAAGCGTCCGACGGTTCGGCGGCTGAAGTGGGTTGATATCCGACGTACCATGCGCGGGTTCGGTATCAGTCTTCGATAGCCTGATAGACCATGGTCCAGAAGTCGTGGATAAGATGCGCCGAATCCGGAGTGGACATCCCGACCTGGGTGAGCAGGATTCCGATGAGCTGTTTGTCCGGGTCGGCGTATGCCGAGGTACCGCTCCCGCCGTCCCAGCCGAACTGGCCGATGGACGCGTAGTCACCGCGGTAGGTGCGTACGGCCATCCCGAAGCCCCAGCCGCCGTGCTGCCCTTGGCCATGCGACAAATGGACATTGTTTTTGGCCAGGTCGTCCCGGAATGCTTGTTGCTCGGGCGTAAGACGGTTCGTTGTCATCAACTGGACGGCGGGCCGGGACAGGATCCGTTCGGTCCCGTGCATCCCTTGGTTCAGTAGCATACGTAAAAACGCGTGGTAATCGTCAACGGTTGAGAGCAACCCACCACCTCCGGCTTGAAATGCCGGAGGCTTACTGTAGCGTCCGCCTGCCGCTTCGTCCCACACGATGAACTCTCCGGTCTGCGGATCAGGGACGTAGGCAGGCGGCAGCCGATCAATCTTGCCTTCGGGCACGTAGAAGCCGGTATCCTTCATCCCCAGCGGTTCAAAGATGCGTTCGCGCAGGAACGTCTCGAATGTCTGACCCGTGACCCTGGCAACGAGTACGCCGAGCACTTCGTTGCTCATGTGGTACTGCCACCGCTCTCCGGGCTGGTAGCATAGCGGGAGCGTACCCAGGCGGCGCATCCATTCATCCGGCTCAGGCATCTCCTGCCCTGGCGTATCAAATAATCCATTCTCGAAGATCGCGTTTTGGATCGGTGAGCCCATTAGCGTCATATCCACTCCGAGTCCGAACGTAGAAGTCAACAGGTCCCGCACGGTGATCGGCCGTCGCGCAGGCACCGTGTCGACCAGCGGGCCGTCGGGTCGTTTCAGCACTTGCCGGTTGGCAAGTTCGGGCAGCCATGTGTCTACTGGGTCGTCGAGATGCAGCTTACACTCATCGAGCAGGATCATCACCGGGGCGGCCCCGACCATCTTGGAAGTGGACGCCATCCGGAATATCGTATCCTGGCGCATCGGCGCGCCACCGTCATGGCGCATCGTGCCGATCGCTTCGACGTGCGTCTCCCCGTTCCGGCTGACTAGGGCGACGAGCCCTGGAATCTTCCCGGAATCGACATGTTTTGCCAGCACGTCGCGCATTCTGCGCAGCCCTGTTTCGGAGAAGCCTCCACTCTTTTGTTCCATCATCTTTATCATTAAGTTTCCCTCACTTTACTTTTTTTTCAGTCCTATTGTTTAAACTCCAAAATCTCTCCTTGCTTATCGCTTTCCTGCAAGCTTGGCATCGGATCCCCTTCCTTAAATGACCGTAACTTTTGACAAATCAGCATCCATGCCTTTCAGTAGAGCAAAGGTTAATTTATCCATCGTTGCACCGTCAAAGCAGATGGTTTTGATCATACGATAGTACTTTTTAGTCAATGTAAACCCCGGATGGAAAGAAACATGATGAAGAGTAGCGCCCTTGAACGAAACGTCGGTTAACGCAGCTTTCTCAAACTTGACGCCGATAAACGTCTGTCCGTCCAAACGTTTCCCGCTCAGATCGGAGTCCTTGAAGTCAACCCCATCAAATAAGCAATCTTCAAACATCGTGTTTCTAAGATCGGTCATCGTTAACGTGACGTCGGTCAGTCTTACTCCTGTGAATTTGGCTCCGTGAAGCTCAGACTTGCTGAAATTCGTTCGTACCAGGATCATCTTATTGAAGCTTGCATTTTTTAACAAGCTTATGAACTGGATCACCCATTCATACCAACCGTTGGTATGAATGGGCTGAAAAATAAGCTGCCTTTCGGCAGTTAGTTTTCTTTGATGATTTCTCTAGCTGACACACGAAATAGCTCCTCGTATCGTTGATACATTTGCTCATCGAATAGGTCAAGCCCCAAGCCTTTCAACATTTCATCGAAGAATCTTACCTTGCGCAACATCATCTCGGGCGAAGCCTGGATGACCTCCGGGTTTAGCCACAGGTTGGTGAGAATGACCAAAGCTTCGCTAAGTTCCCTTGGATAGTCGGTTCGGATCGAGCCGTCACGCATACCCTGTTCGATGATGGGTTGGATATAGACGGGTACGGCTTTTTCGATGATGTTCTCGATCTGCGCCGCCAACAGCTTCGGATTGCGTAAGAGATTCGGCCCGACCGATGCCAGTTCGTTGCGGGCAGCATTGTCGAGGGAGACTTGGGAAATCTTGCGGAGCTTCTCCAAGCCGTTCAGCCCATTGTCATCCCGGATGCCGGACAGCACCTCGTCAACGCCTTTGAACACATGATCGATAACGCCCTGCCAGATCTCTTCCTTCGACTTGAAGTGATGGTAGATAGCCCCTTTTGTCAACCCGCCCAGCTCATTGATGATATCCTGAATGGAGGTCTGCTCGTATCCTTTTTGCATGAACAGATTAAAAGCCACGGTAAGGATTTGGTTGATTGTTTCTTCCGGATATTTATTTCTTGCCATTTGCCCCCTCTTTTCATACATTCGGTTGGTATGTAACAAATATATCCAATCATTTTTTTGATGTCAACCCCTTTTCTAAAAATAAACAGCAGATGCTCGACTAACCAGCTGAAACGTCTCATGAAACCAAGGCATGAGTACATCCAACAATGCAATAGAGATGGTTACGTCTGTTTTTTTGACTTAGGTTTCGTGAGTTCAAAGCTATGATGCACCATTTCGAAAATATCATCCTCTTCCATGTTACGATCTAAAATAATGGTATTCCAGTGCGTTTTGTTCATGTGATACCCAGGCTTAACATCTTCATAAATGTTGCGTAGGAAATCGGCTTTGTTCGGTTCACACTTGACGTTAAGGCAAAGATGTCCATCGAGGTTAAAAATCATTGCAAATATCTTCTTGTTTTTCTTGTGACGTAAAACAGTCCATTTATCATCAAACGGTTTGTCTTTATAAACATCGGGGTAGGTTAAGCAATAGGAGATTATTTCCTCCTCCATCATTTTATTTTCCTCCTTGCTAAGAATAAATGTCTTTCTTATATAGAATGGGTATCACTTGAGTTTCCGTTCTTCCTTCCATAAAATAAATATAAGTTGAATCCCTATGATGATAGACACTCAACTTATACTAATTCTATCTTCTTACCGGAGGAATCATGAAACTAGTTGCTTTTTTTCCTTATCGAAATGATGTGAGGAAGATCCTGATCCCTTATTTAAACCAATTGACGGAAGAACAGTGGTATGCAACGCATCCCGCCCATCCCAACTCTATCGCCTGGATCGTTGAGCACATCGCACGTAGTGAAGACGAATGGATTAACGTCATTAGTTTTAAGGGAACGTGTCAACTCTCCAAGACTATGGATCATCCGCAGCAAATTTTACAGGCCTATATCGACATTCGGAACCAAACAGACCTCAAGCTCAATTCCATGATTTACGATGAGTATGCACCAGCCATACAGCTCCCTCGTTTTTCAGACGGTTGGGAACCGCCTTCGGCGCCGACACTGCGATGGATTTTCCATCATGTTTTCGATCATGAGTCCTATCACGTCGGTCAAATCGGCGTCATCGCTCGTCTGAACGGATTCCCCGGCCCCCTCTTCTGAACGTAAAGATCAATTTCGTTTGTTAACGGTAAAGCCGGTTGTTATCCAAAGTCGAACGAATTAAGCTACCGGAGCTATAGCCCAAGAGTTTGATCATTTAGTTGGCTAGAACAAGCAGTGGGTACTGTGTCATCGTTCAGAGATATTTACGAATCAAGAAATTTTTTTGCGGCAGCCAAGAAAGCTGGTAAATTATCATCATGCACAAAGTGCCCGGCATCCTGTATCATCACCAATTCACAATTCGGAATAAGCTCAGAAACTTCGCGTAATTTGTTATGAGGAATGTGACTGGAGCCTCCGCCTATAATAAGAGTAGGCATGATAATGTCATTAAGACGCAACCACCAATCGGGATTGGGTTCATTAAGTTGCCGTAAAATCGAAGGCACTACTTGCCAATCAAACGGCAGGGGATCAGAAGGTTTGGCAGGAACTTGGATCGGCTTATCCGCAAAAGGAGGCGGAGTGTCTTCAACGATCAACCGTTCTATCCTCGACGGATAGAATTCCGAGAAAAGATAAGATACGGTTCCCCCCATGGAATGGCCAAGAAGCGTAAATCGTTCCAAATTCATGGCGTTTGCAAAATGAAACAAGTCATCGCACATCAGTTCAAAAGAGTAAGTACCTATTCTTGCACTCCCCCCGTGACCCCGCTGATCTAAAGCTAAAACGCGGAATTTGTCTCCTAATGCAAAAGCGACTTGATCCCATGATTCTGCGCTTGTTCCAAGCGCGTGAAGTGCAACAAGCGGCGGTGCAGAAGGCTCCCCACTCTCGCGATATTGAAAAGTGTGTCCATTCAATTCAATTTGCTTCACACGTGTTTCCATCTTCGCCTCATCTCCTAATTTGAGATTTGCCCCTTTTAAACGGTAGACTAGATACAAACTCCCTTCTAATCTGCTTCTTTAGGAAACTGTAGATAAGTAGAAATGTAAATAGAACCGATAGAATTCGGGTTTTTTGTTGATATTATCCATGGGACCATTGACTACAAGTTCAAGCTGTTTACTAGGTGTATCTAAGGTGAGTGCTTCTTCCATGACAACAGGATCATCAGTGCAAGTAATCTCAAAATGTAAAAACAATGCAAACGCTCCATTTTCTACTGTTTTTTTAGTATTAGTTTATTATTGAGTGAACATTTAGTCAATATAAAATAAAAACTGGAATCGCGCCAGACATTAGATAATCATCCGAAAGCGTTTTTAACGGAATATTGTACAACCACCAATTTAAAAAATGCTTGTTTGGCCGGCTGCCTTCTTGTTTTTATTGAACTAACGTTACCCGTTTCAATGATCCCTCATACCGAAACAAAGACGTATTTATCCCTTTATTGATGATCCAACGTTCTGTCTGTCTTCATCATTCAGGAGGTTTTTCGTACCGCGAACCACAATTCAACATAATTAAGGCCATCTCTGCCTCCATAGACTTCGAATTCCATCCCATCGACCTGTTCGTAACCTGCTGTTGGAAGCCATTCTGAATAAAAGCGGTGGTATAACGACTCAATGGAATCATTAAATTGATCCCATGTAAACAGTTCGGATGGGAATATAGCCCACGTGTGTGAAGGGATCGTGATTTCCGAATATCCTTCCGTTTTACTGGAATCGCTCTTAAATGAACACAGCATATACGGAAACGTATCCGTTTCGGTTTTTCGATAGCTGCACACTGCATGCACTTTATACAAATCCTTACTGAGATATACAGGCAATTCACCCGCATTGGTAGCGAGTCTCTCTACCTCCCCATTGGCATGGCATTGTTGCCATAATCCCCCCGGTGTAGTCGGTCCATCGCCATCTCCGCTTGTTTGAAACACTCTTTCAATACCAAATACTTGGAAAGATTCCTTGGTTTCGATCCGATAATTCATCGCCTCAACCCCTTTGATTGAAATAAGAAAGGAAAGCCGTGGATATGCTTTCAACGCGACGCTTTCTTGACGAGCCGTAGTTGGATTGACACCATGCATCGATTGAAAAGCTCTCGCGAAAGAAACCGGTGAATCATAACCGTACTTAATGGCAATATCAATCACTTTCGTATCGCTATTCAACAAATCAATCGCCGCAAGAGTAAGCCGTCTGCGTCGTATATATTCCGCCAGTGTAACATCCGTAATGAAGGAGAACATTCTTTGAAACTGATAACACGAACAGCAAGCTTGTCTTGCTATCTCCGTCAGGTCGATTTCTCCGGATATATTCATTTCGATATAATCCAATGCCCGATTCATCCTCGTAAGCCAATCCATTTCTTTCCCTCCTCTCCATCGAAGTATAGAGTAACAGCGACTTTGTATCGCAACTTTTTATGCACAAGTAAGTTGGCATTATTTCCTCTACATGATTCGGCAGGGACGGATTTAACTCCTTTATTAATCAAAACTGCCCATAAGCTTAATAAAATGGCTGTTGAATTCTAATTAGATATGTACCGAATCAGTAATCGGACCAACTTGATGTCCATTACGGTAATAGGCACAAGTTCTTCTCCTTGGCTCGGGACAAAAACTTGTACCGATAAAACAAAAAAGCCGCTAAATTAGCGACTTTCAATGGGACCATTTTTCAGATCCCTCGACATGGACAATGGGACAACGTTTTTGCCCTCCGTCAATTCCATGTGGTAAATCCCCCCTAGATTTAGGCAATTATTTCAACCGGCCTCCCTTTTTATTACTTTCCTCCAACATGAAACACACCAATTACAGTTTCACCATCAACATCAAACAGCGGAATATCGTGACCATCTGGTGATCTTCTGTTCTGTATTGCAATGGCTTCCTCGGGTGATTTTGGCAGCTCGCCGTCTAAGTCTTTTTTTAGCACATATCCTGCAGTGCCATCCACACCTATAGCACTAATTAATTCAGGTTCCGTTTTTGGAGAAGTTGCATCTGAGCTAGAACCGTATGTCTGTCCGTTTTTATTTTTAGGATAGTTCATATGCTTATCGCTAATATGAAAAGAACCAATTATGGTTTTCCCATAAACATCATACAGTGGGACGTCACCAGGTTCACCGAGATAATCTTTTTTCAGCAAATACCCTTTAATGCCATTCACACTTCCCGCTTGGATTAAATCAGGTAGCATTTCAACGGAGGTGGTTTCTTCAGCAGAACCGTATGTCTGTCCATATTCATTTTCAGGATAGTTAGGAGAATTTGTGTGGCTTTGACTAGTCGTACTTTTAGCATATGTGTTTTGGAATACCATTACACCTCCTACTAAACAAACTATAAAAACCACACTAATCAATATTCTATTGCTTTTAGAATACATCCTCACATTTTCGCTCCTTTCTCACTCTTCACACTGTAACCGTTCGTCCCGTCATTTCACTTCTTATACTATACCATATAATGGAAGTTGCGCAAATCTGCCCATTAGCTTAATGAAATATCTGTCGAATTACAAAAAAAGCCGCTAAAAATAGCGACTTTCTTTGGGACCATGTTTTTGTCCTCGAGAATTAATCTCCCTTTACTTCATTATCGTTCGGAATTAATTCATACAAGGCACGAACATCACAACCGATGGAATCGGCGATCGATATGGCCATTTTGAGTGGCATCACTCTTTTGTTTTCAATAAAGTCGTAAACCCGCTCCGGTTTGAAACGCAAGTCTTTTGCCAGCCATTCCGCTGACTTTCCGGATTCCATCAATCGTTCATTCAGTAAGCAACGTCCTAGTTCAAATTTCAAGCAGCGATGACCTCCCGCATAAGATAATCTTTAACCTTAAGCGTTGTCCATTGCCAGCATGGATATACTTTATAAAGGGCCCATAACGATGAAGTTCCCCATGCGTCTGTCCAATATGTTGGGCGAGTTCCAACGCCGGGCTATCGTCTCCCGTTAGTTTATTGATCCATTCTTTGAAAAAGGAGACAAGTCTATAAGATTTTTACGGCGTCGGCGGCAAAACTACGGCTCCATTCGCCTTGCCGTCAAGGCCAAGAACTTCGATTTCATCAAGGAAGACCCAGACGTTGACCGGGAATTCGACCTTGACGTAGCGGGCGTACACTTTATCGGCTCCCGCTTTTCCCGGTACGCCGTCTGCTGACCCGCTCCATTTCACGAATTCGGCAGAGACAGCATCATGTGCCGGTGGTGGGGAAACGGTTGCCAGTGTACTCCAGGTTTGGCCGTTCGTTGAAACGGAAAAATCGACGTTCTGAGGGAAATAGATGCCGGGTCCTTGATCCTGAAGAAAATGGGCTCTGATGGATCCGATCGATTTGTTGCGGCCCAAATCCAATGTGATGGTGCGGCTTCGTTCCTCAGGGAAAGCGCTTCCCGCATGACCCTGCCACTGCTCGTTGCCGAAATCCGTTCCGCCGAATAGGCCGTTCGTCAGTTCATTTCCGGAATCGGGATAGTTGCTGTTCGGCGGTTGCGAAATGGTATAGCTTAGACCTTGAGCCAGATTGCTGAGGCCCCAGTCGTCAGACCAAGTTTCCATGAGAACTTGGGCATAGGTATCAAGCACCGTTGCTGCCGGTGCCGAAATCAACCCTTGCGCTTGCACGGCAGGGTCGTGAATGTGTGCGAGGAAATCCTGCATATACGATACGGCGTCCTTCGGCTTGTTTTGCTCCAGAAGCTGCTTGATGTTCTGCAAACGATACAACAACTCATTGCCAAAAACCGAAACGATCTCGCTCGATGCGACATAACTCCGTACCAGCTCCTCCATTGTCTCCGGCGTCGGGCTGCTGTCAATCGTGTACGTTCCGTTTAAGAACTGGTACAGCCAGTCATACATTAAACGCAAGCTTGGATCCTTGCTTACCCCTATGTTATAAACGGCATTATTGCCTTGGTAATACGCTCTAAATCCATTTTGCATCAAGCCGGTTTCAACACCGCTGTTCAAGTATTCAATATAACGATCGCGGAATACGCCGTCCGTCAGCATCCGGTCATCGAACTCAAGCTCGATCGACATCCCATATTGCTTGGCCAGGTTCGCGGCATCCTCCAAACGGTCGGAATCCATTTCGCCGAAGAAATAGTTAGGCTGTAGCGCCACGGCATCAAACCCTACCTCTTTCCACATAAAGCTTTTATAAGCCAAAGAGTGAGGAATCCAGAAAAATTTCAAGTTCATGTCATGAACTTTGCCGCTTACAGCTTTGAGCAAATCCGGACCTGTATCGCTTGTGCTGATTTGTTCTTCCAGCCAATACATGCCAACAAGCTCCAGATTGGAATAGTTCGCCTCCTGCCATCTTTGGCGGACCTGATCGAGCCACCACTGCATCGCTTTTATCCGATTGTCGAGCGCTTTCTCTTTGCCGACAACCGAGTCGTTAAAGCTTTCGGATACCCCGTCACCGTCAATGTCGCCAAAGTCGTTTACGTATTCCCCCGGGTTCGGTATCATGAGTACAACCTTCATCTTATGATCAGGCTGGTGCAGCTTGGCCCCGACTTCCACAGTAGCCTCATTCAGCTGCTGCATATCCCCTGCGGCTGCGAAGGTTTTATCCAAATACCAGTTCCAGTCCTCCAGGATCGTTTGTCCGACGCCGAAGTCACGGCCGGCAGGTGAAGCCAGTCCGAGATATAATATCCCGTCAAAAAGCCAGTCGACAGGCTCGCCATCTTGATTTACATAACTGATATTAGGGATAATCCGTTCTTTGTTCCAATCACCCAAACCATCTGCATATTGTCCGTTATACAGCAGATTCAGGTTCCGGATACCGGCCGTAGCTTCTCCCGGCTCCAAAAAACGAGGCGGTTCGGCAGGAACCTTTACCGCCCCCTGGGCCTTGCCATCCGTCCCTATAATTTCGATTTCGTCAATGTATTCCCATTGCGAAGGATGCATCGTAAAGGTTACTTTAACATAACGGGCATAAGCCAGCTTGCCGTCCGTATTCCCGCCTTTGATACCATCCCGGCTGCCGTCCCATTCAAAGGTTTCCTGTCTTGGCGGCCCTTCCCCCCAGAGCAGCTGGGTGGCGTTATGGGACAGCAGTCCCCAATTTTCTTTATCGTCGGAAACATACATCGAAACGGTTAAAGGAACGAGGATCGAGTTGGCAGGATAGTCTTGGAAGAAGTGAGCCGTAATCTTTCCGATTGACTTTTCCTCACCGAGATCAAAGACGACTTCCCGCGTTTTTCCATACACATGTCCTACCCATGCCGTGTCGTTCATATCCAAGGTACCGTATTTTCCATCCGTAAGCTTGTACCCGCCGTCTGGACGCGACGCTTCTGGCTCCTCGGACCATTCATAAGGGAGACCGGCCGCCAGATTGCGGAATTGTATCTCCTCCACTGCCGAAGATGCACCCCTCTGGTTTGTATTCGGCGCTGAGGATGCTTGTTCCGCTTCCGGTTCCCCGGCATCCGTCGGCTGATCCGGTGCGAATTGTGGATCTCCTGCATCTTGTCCTTCCATCTGCGCTGCAGCTCCCGCCTGCGCAAGAACCACTTTTGGAACAGGCGATATCGCCTGCACCGCGGAAACCGGGGCCATCAGCAATACGGCTGCCAGCAGGGCGGATCCCCATTTCTTATTTGAAATCATCTGGTCAACTCCTTTTTTACTCTCGAGTGTTGTAGGAAATGCCTAAAATCATTACCACATTGTGAAGAATACCTGAATGGATCCCCCCTTTCATGAAATATGGCACAAGCCTCATTTGGAACCGCTTTCAAAAACAAAAATTTCTCATTCCCCATTTCCTTCTTTGCTCGCGAACTTGTGCGGCATCCGGGGTACTCACTTTCCAAGCCCGGACGCCGCGGATGTCCGCCATCATTACGGCGCAGCAAGTGATTCCGTTCAATTTTGCCTATCCCACACACACATCGTTTTGAAGATTTCTACAATTAAACGCCCGCTTCTTCCTTGTGATACATCTCGGTCAGCTTTATGCTTCTGCCTTGCTGTAAACGGGATCGTTCGGAAGCGAAGGCAATCAAATGGCTTTGCAAGGAAGCTGTAGCCGATGTAAGTCCTTGGGACGGATTGCGATCGAACTTATGTACATTTTTGAGGAAGGAGCTCACCATGCGCTCATCGCCTCCGCCGTGGCCGTCTCCCTGCACGCTGCATTTCATTTCAATTTCTTCGCCCGTTGCATAGCGGTACAGCGTAAATGAGCCCTTATCCATGTCGCCGATGATCTCTCCCTGCGTGCCCATAATCTGCACTCGGCGAGTACCGCTCTGGGTTAATCCCGACATAATAAAGTTAGCGTTAGCGCCGCTGGCAAATTCCATATTGACGACCTGATGGTCGACAACATTGTTATCGCAGCGATAGACGCAGCGCCCGAACGGTCCTTCCTTAAGTGCCCGGATAATGCCTTCCTGTGATAAATCGTGCGTCATATAGCGCGCCCAATGATCGGCAGGCTGCTCCAAATACATTTTAATCGCTGAAAAGGCACATTCTCTCTCAGCTTCGCAACCATCAATGCAGCGGTCCGTTGCACCCTCCGGCGCGTTCTCGGCTTTAAAATGAAGCAATGAGCCAAAGGAGCTGACCGCTGTGCACGGCTCATCCATCAGCCAGGAGATGAGGTCCAGGTCATGGCAGGATTTGGCCAAAATCATCGGGCTTGTTTCCTCGGAATTGCGCCAATTACCGCGTACGTAGCTATGAACCATATGGTGATAGCCTACGTTCTCTGTCAGCTGAATGGTGCCGATGGCACCCAGCTCCCCAGCCTCAATGCATTTCTTGATGCCCGACCAGAACGGGGAATAACGAAGCACATGCGTGACCACCAGCAAACGCTTAAACTTAAGGGAAGCCTGCTCCAGTTCTATGCATTCCCGCATATTCGGTGACATCGGTTTCTCCAGCATGACATGGTAGCCCAGCTCCAACGCTTTCAATGTCGGTATATAATGCATCCGATCAAGCGTGCAGATGATCATCACGTCGGCTATTTTTCCCTGCTCGAATGCTTCTTCCCAAGAATGATAAACATGCTCCTCAGCGATTTCATGAATCTCTGCAAAGCGTTGTCTGCGTTCATCATCCGGCTCGGCTACGGCAACAAACTTCAGCTCATTCGGAAATTTTTCCGCATACGGTCCATAGATGTATCTTCCTCTACTGCCTGCGCCTAATAGTACAGCCGTTAATGTTCTCAATGTTAGTCCCCCTTGCATGTACAATTGCATTATAATTTCATTGTAAGGGGTGACTCCGCGCATCAAAATAGATCATTGCTTACATTCCATATACATTTATTGACCTTGCTGCATCGTTTCGGTGCGGGCCGTCCGAAAATCCTGCGGCGTCATATCATTTTGCTTCTTAAAGAAACGGATAAAGGCAAGCGCTGAATTGTAGCCTAGCTTGGCGGCAATTTCATTGACTTTCATGGATGTATTGAGCAACATGTCCTTTGCAATGACATTACGGTAATCATTTACATATTTAGATAGTCCGATTCCCGTTATTTGCTTGTAAAGCCTTGATAAATAGGATGGGTTCAAGCTGACATAATCCCCAATCGCGGTTAGGGATATATCATCCGCAATATGCTCCTCTATATAACGATGCACCTTATTGACGACCTCCGCCGGCAGCTCTGTCCCTCGAATCGCATTCCATTCAAAAAAGCAGTCCGCGATTTGCCAATAGTATGGAATGAGCTCCGTCCATGAAGCGGTCTCCTCCTGGCGGAACAGCATGTCCATATTCATCTGGGTATTCATATAGTCTCGCATATCTTTATTTTTGTGCAAATGTGCCAGGAATACCGCAGATAGGAAATGGTACAACTCCACCTTGCGCTCATAAGGAGTATCCGGATCGTTCCAGATATCTGTCAATTCAACAAACAGATGATTAAACTGCTCGCGGTGATTATTTTCAAGACAGCTCATCAGCAGCTGTACGCGAGCGTGAAAAAAGCTGTCATGATAGCTTTTCGCCTTCTCTTTTTCTTCGGACTTCTGAAGATCTTGATCGGTCATGATGACCTCATGGAACAAGCCATGGCCTTGCATAAGACCGTATTTCATCGCATGAAAACGATCCGACAGCCGATTCCATGGGACAGCCTCGCTGCCAATAAGAAAAGATACGGAGAGGCTTAGCAGCTTTTTGCTGGTTGCCTGTATCGTCTCCAAATTGCCGCTCACATAGCGGTATGCCCGGGTCCATTCCATCGTACAGGTATCCGCCGTTATCTCCGGACTGGCTTTAGGCTGAAAGATCCATACCATTTTGTTCATATCAAATACAACGGAGAAGCAGCGCACATGGGCGGATAAATACTCATCGCCGATATTTTGAAGGGCGTAAGCGAGCAAAGCCTTGTCCGGCGCCGTGAACATTTCCTTCCAGGCATCGATCCGGCCAATCAGTAAATAGACGGGCAGCGATGCGTCGAGCGGAATGTCCATTTCCGCAAAAGCATCCCGAAGCTGCTGTCCCGTCATCGTCTTGCCTTGAAATAAGCCCCAAATATATTCCTTCTGCAAGGAAGGCATCGCTATTCTCATTTTGGACTGGGCACGCAAGATCATTTGAGCCTGTCCCTGCTCCTCTTCAATTTCCTCTATCGCCCGTTCAACGGTATGAATGATCTTCTCGTCGCTTTCCACTTTCAGCAAATAATCAAAGGCGCCAAACGTAAGGGCGTTCTTCGCATAGTGAAAGTCATTGAACCCTGTCAATAAAATAACTTTGCACGCCGGCCACTGCGATTTTATTTCCTGCAGCAGCTCAATGCCCTCGATGCCGGACATCTTAATGTCCGAAATCACAATATCCATCCGGTGATGTGACAGCACCTCAAGCGCCTCTTCGCCGGAATAGGCCTTCATGACTTCAAGCGCCAAATGCTCCGTCTTCTCGAACAACTCCAGAAGACCATCTACAATAATCGGCAGATCATCCACGATTAAAAGCCTGTACATGGCGATTCCTCCTTAGCTCATGCTCAGTTTAATAATAGTTTGAAGCCCGCCAAGCTCAGAGCGTGATACGTCAATCCCATACTCTTCTCCATAACGAAGCTGAATTCTGCGATGAACATTAAGCAGGCCGGTTGTCTCCTCCATCTGGTTCGTTGAATAACGCAGCCTCTTGCCAAGCGCTTCGATCTCCTCGTCCGTCATGAACTCGCCGTTATCTTCTACATAAATGTATAAAGCATCATTTCGCAGCTTGCTGTGCACCCATAGCTCGCCCGTGCCGCGCAAATTGCCGAGGGCGTACTTGTAGGCATTTTCAATAATAGGCTGCAAAATCAATCGGGGGACTTCAATCGGCTGGGTTTCGACTTCAAACAGCACTTGGATTCGATCCCCGTAACAAATCGACTGCATCTCCACATAAATGCGGGAATGCTCAAGCTCCATCTCCAGCGGGATGTCGTCATCATGTTGGCGAGTAATGAATTGAAAATATTGCCCGATGTACAAACAGAACTGGTAGGCTTTTTCCTTCTGGTGATCGGATTTAATCAAGCGGCAAAGCACGAAAAAGCAATTATATAAAAAATGAGGATTAATTTGCGATTGCAATCTTTTCAGCTCCGAACGCTGATTGCGAATTTGCTGCTCATAATTTTCCTCAATCAATATTTTCAAAGATTTCACGGTATCGTTAAAAGCCTGGTATAAATAGCCGAACTCATCCTTCCTGCGGTCGATCAAGATCGGCTCCAGCTCGTTTTGCTGCATGCGGCGGAAGGAACGCACCAGCTTGATCAGCGGTCGGTAGATTAACCGGATTAAAAAATAGGTAAAAAATAAAAAAATAATAACCGCAAGCGCGCAAGCCCACCAGAACAAAGCTTTATATACCTGCAACGAACCGAGAATCATCTCTTCCGGTATGCTCGTTACCAAGTATGAATTCCATAGGCTGGAATACTTGAATACGGTTAGATATCGCTTATTTTTATAATGAATCGTATCATAGCCCTCATCCATTTTCGCCGCCTGCTTTTCAAAAGCCAGCTGCTTCATCAGATCATGAAATTCAAGGTCGGAGCCGCCATTGATTTCCCAGCCGCGCTCCAGATTAAACAATACGGTCTGGCCACCCCTGCTATTGCCGATTTGCGCTAAGGTTTCTTTCATTTTGCCGGTTGAGAGCTCTACGCCTACCACATAGAGCGGGTCTTCTTTGCCTGCAGGGTACTGCATCGTAATAAACAGCCGGTCCTGCCAATAAATAAAGGGCTCCGCATAAAGCTTCTTGTCTGGCTGCATCGCTTCATATTCTTCCGCATCCAGACTGGTTTCAAAGCTGTTGCTCAGCACCGTTCGCTCGATATGCGGAATGTACGCCTTCGCCTCACGAATGAACGGACTGGAATTTTTCATTAAATCCAAGCGGTGCTGAATATCCAATATTTTATACGACCGCTCATAGGAGTTCATTTGCTCGCCTGTCGCCGCCACTTCCATTAAATCCCTGTCCATGACGTAGTTAGGCAAATATCGGCTGATCCGGTCTGCTTCCTGATCCAGGGAGTCTAAATAAAACCGCGTCGTATTCAATATTGAATCGGATATTTCACTGCGGATATGATCGGCTCCTTGCTCATTCATCATCCAGGTAAATGCCATAAGCGGCAGTAAGGCCGCCAAAAAGGCAGCCATTATTTTTCTGAATATAGAGGAATCCTGTAAAAAGAATATACTTTTCATCGTTTGTTCTCCTGTGTCTGAGATCTACGACCTTCTTTGTCTATTCTTTTACACTTCCCATTACTATGCCTTTGATGAAAAACCGCTGCAAGAATGGATAGACAATAAGAATCGGGAAAGCCGCTACGAAGATTTGTGCCGCCCTGCTTGTACGATCGGACAGCTGGAGCATGAGTTCCACATTTTCCGATTTAAGAAATCGGAAGTCCATCTTAATAATAACGGTTTGCAAGAAGGTTTGCAGCGGATAATTTTCCGGATGATTCATATAAAGCATGCCATCGAACCAGCTATTCCAATGCCCTACCATCGTAAACAGCCCCGTTGTCGCCAGTGCGGGCAACGATAGCGGAACATATATTTTCCAAAGTGTTGAAAAATGCCCGGCTCCGTCTATCCGTGAAGCATCCTCAAGCTCCCTGGGCAAATTGCGGTAAAAGTTCAATAGCAGGATGACGTTGAATACGTTAATCGCCATAGGAAACACCAGGGCTCCGAGAGAATCAATAAGTCCCAGGCTTTTAATCGTCAAATAGGTAGGAATGAGTCCGCCGTTGAACAAAATCGTAAATACGAAAATCCAGGCATAAACGGTTCTTAGACGAAACGTATGGCGGTCCTTGGATAAAGGATACGCCGTAACAATCGTTAACAGCATGCTCAATGCCGTCCCAACCACAACCCGTTGAATAGAAATGCCAAAGGCTCTTACATATTCAGGCTTGCCGAACACGTTATCATAAGCCGCCGTTGTAAACTCTACCGGCCACAGCGCAACCTTGCCGGCTGCCGCCGCCGAACCCGAGCTAAAGGAAATCGCCAAAATATGAATGATCGGCATTAAGCATAAAAATGATATAAACGCAAGAAAGATGAGATTGCAAACGAGAAAAGCCCTTCTTCCGAATGAGGGTTTAATAACCACGGTCTGTCTCCTTTCTGAATCACCGACTTTTCCGACATTAGAAAATACGGTAATTCGCTAGTCGGTATGCGAGTACGTAGGATACGGAAATGAAAATAAAGGATACGACGGATTTTAATAGGCCGACAGCTGTGGCAAATCCGAACTGGGCTTGCTGTATCCCCATGCGGTAGACGAAAGTATCGATGATATCGGCACTTTCATACACCGGCGCGCTGTACAGGTTAAATATTTGATCAAATCCGGCATTCAGCACATTGCCGATATTAAGCGTAAGCATAAGAACGATGATCGGCATCATGCCCGGCAGCGTCACGTGAAGCGTTTGTTTCCAGCGGCCCGCGCCATCGATTTCAGCGGCTTCATAAAGCGTAGGATTGATTCCTGTCAGCGCCGCCAAATAAACAATGGTCCCAAATCCAAATTCTTTCCATACATCGGAGATGACCATGACATAAGGGAACCAGTTATTATCGCCAAGAAAGAAAATCGGCTTCATGCCGAACCATCCAAGCAGCTGGTTCAATATGCCGGAGGAAGGAGACAAAATATCGACCAAAATCCCGCTCAGCAGCACCCAGGATAGAAAATGGGGCAGATAGACCAGGGTTTGGAACGTTCTTTTCATCCATTCTCTACGCAATTCATTAAGCAAAATTGCTATCGTGATTGGCACGAACAAACCGGCAACGATTTTCATTACAGCAATGTATACCGTATTAAAGAAGATGCGGCCGATATCCGGATAATCCATTAACAGCTGGAAGTTCCTCCATCCGATAAACGGGGAGCCGAACAACCCTTTATTCGGCACATATTTTTGAAAAGCCATCATGATTCCTGTCATAGGAATGTAACTAAAAATAACAATCATAGCTAAACCCGGCAGCAGCATCAAATGAAGCGGCCATTCCTTCTTCCACATGCGCGTCAGACTATTCATATCTTCACCTCGCTGATTCACTTTTCATGTTGTGCGCATTCCTTGCTCAAGAACCTGATTGTTCTTGAAAAAAGGAGGGATTGCATAGATTCAATCCCTCCTTTGCGCTACAGATCCTATTTCATCGATTGATACCACTCGTTAACTTCTTTCGTGATTTCATCGCCGCCAAGCTTCTTCCACTCTTCAACGAATGAATCGAATTCGTCTACGGATACTTGGTTCATTATGATTTTGATGAATATTTCATCACGTTTCTTCGTTAAAATTTCTTGACGGTCTGCCATCGTCGGCGTAGGTGCGCCGTAGAATTTGTTTTGCAGGTATTCTTTGTTTTGCTGGATTTTTGGGTTATGCGATACCGCTCCGTTCGGCCCCGAAATCAGCACTTCCCACCACATATTGATATCGCTACCATCGATAAATTTCATCGCACGTTCATAACGACCCTTCTGGTCTGCAGTTTGAAGAATGCTAGGATCTTTCGTTTCGATCGCTTTCGGCAGAATTTCGCCGTTGTTATCCATCTGTTTGCCTACGCGAAGCGGGTTCAGCAGCCAGTAGTTGTTGCCTTTTTCTTGTTTGTCTTTACCATACAGATAGATTTTTTGCTCATCTGTCGGATTCATCGTATTATCAACGACGATCCATTGGTTCAGCAATTTGATAACGCCTTCAGGATGCTTGGCTTGTTTAGAGATCACATAGTACTCGTCAACACCAAGACCAATTTGATTCAATGTAGGCTTGTTGTCTACGGAAGGGATAGGGAACACTCCCCATTCTTGAACAACCTTCCCGTCTTTCACAGCGCCCTGCACAAGCTGCGCCGGTGTCCAGGAAGCACCAAATACCATGCCGATGCTGCCGTCGTAGATGAGCTCAGCGGCTTTTTCCGTATCTTTAACCGCAAACTCAGGATCGATCAACCCTTTTTTGAACATGTCTTGCAGCGCTGCAAGCGCCTGCTTCATCTCGGGCTGGATATCACTGTTCATCAAACCGCCGTTCCCATCTTCCATCCAAATGTTTTCATAAGCGTGATAGCCGTTCAAGAACGCTCTCAGACCGGTAACGCCTGTCTCGATACTAAATGGGTTTTTGCTGACCGCAATACCGTAAGCTTGTTTTGTGCCGCCAGGATTCTTGGTTTTGAACGCTTCGGCAATTTTTATGAAATCATCCATTGTTTTAGGCTCAGGCAAGCCAAGTTCTTTCAGCCAGTCTGTACGAACGAACAAGTATTGATAGTTGAACGGGTTGTAGGAGCTTGGAATCCCCATCATTTTCCCGTCGATCATCGCAGTTTTCATCTGCATGCCGCCGTCCATGGTCAGAAACTTTTTCGTCTCTTCCGTAGCATGCTGATCATAAATCTCTGTCAAATCCATAATCATATCCGCTTCTGTAAGCTCTTTAAGCTGTGCGGCGTTTACAAGCAAGAAATCCGGAAGATCGTTGGATGCGATCGCAATTTTTACTCTCTCTTTAAATTGGCTTACATCGGCAATCCACTTGTTTGTAATTTTGACACCGATATCTTTTTCATAAACGTCATAAACTGAGTTTTTGTCGAAGTCTTCACCTTCGTCAAATTTCAAGTAAGGATCGCTTGGCGAAACCGTTGAAACCTCAACGATATCATTGCTGTTTCCTGTGCCTGGCGTTTGGATTGGTTCCTTGGAATTTCCAGGTGGTTGGTTTGGCTCAGACGACGTTTTGAAGCCGCAGCCTGAAATCGCCAATGCAAGCGTCAAGGAGATCATGACAAGTGCTTTTTTGCTCTTCAAATTTTACCCCTCCGTGTATAATTCGTTTAGTTTTTGCTGCAAATTGTACTGCAGTCTTTCATAATTCCAGTATAGAAAGAAGCTCCTCGCTGTTCTATATACTAGTCTTTACTTTCGTATACACCTCTTGACACCAGGCAAAAAATAAATAATTACCGTGAATTAACGTATACAACGGCGGCGTTTACTTTTCAATTGAAACACCTCAACATGTATGTATGAAAGTAAATAACAGTATCTGGTTGAAGGCATGCCTTGTCTATATACTTAGCATATAAATTCATGTTTGTCTGGAGGCGTTGGATCATAATGAAACTTCATATTGCCTATGACCATCCCATTGCTATCAATGCTTTCGAATGGACACCTGCCACTTATCGGCAGCCGCCTCATGTGCACTCAAGTCTGGAGATCGGCCTCTGTTTAACAGGCAAAGGCTATTTTTACTTTGGCAACAAACAATATGCAGCGAAACCTGGCGACTTATTTCTGGTCAACAATGAAGAACGGCATATTGCCCAATCTGCCCCCGACGACCCGAGCCGCTATCTTTTTATTAATTTTGATCCCGCGCTGCTGCTAGCGGAGGAGCCCGGTCTGCTGCTGCCATTCTCCTATCGCTCCACTCATTTTTGCAATCGTATTATGGGCGGCACACCGATCGCCAAACAGCTTACGCCTTGGGTGCTGGCTATAGCGGAAGAGCTGCGGGAGAAATCCCCGGGTTATGTGGTCATGGCCAAAAGCGCGCTCATTCAGCTGTGCGGCCGTCTTCTTCGACATTACCACGGTTTGCTAACCGATGAGGAGCGTCATCATATGGTACATTCCGTTCGCCAGGCGCAATCGTTGGCCGCTTTGGTCGAGCATCGTTACCACGAGCCGGTTAGCTTAGGGGAATTGGCTGATGAACTTGGTTTAAGCGTCTCGCGCGCGAGCCGGGCATTTCTGGAAACGACCGGTTATCGTTTCTCGGAATATGTTTCCTTGCTTCGTGTCCAGGCTGCCAAGCGTGAATTGGCAGGAACGGACAAAGCTGTTGCTGATATTGCATTCGAATGCGGTTTTCAAAGCTTGCCGACCTTTTACCGCGTATTTAAAGAGAATGTCGGTCTGTCCCCGGTCCATTATCGGCAATCTATGGGGATTACGGAGTGAGCAAAAAATGAGAATAATGCTTTCCTAATTTGAGAAGTCATTGCCGGCATGGCTGGTTATAATCAAGCCATATGTTGATTTCATGTATTTCAGGAGGGCAACTGTGATGACGAAATGGATTGGACTGAGGGAAATAGTTCGCGACGAAATAAAACAGCGCGGAGAAGAAGGCTGTCATGTAGAGGGGATGACCGAACGTCTGGAAGCAGCCGGCACAAACGAAGCAAAGCTTATGAAAGTATACCAGGCATTAATGGCTCTTGAACCACGTGCGGATTTCAAGTATATCGAGCCGTCGGAATTGGAAGCCATTCGCGCCGAACGTCCGGATGGACCTAGAATCCTGTCCGGAAACTGGGATGAACTTAAATGGCAGGATAAATTTCATGGTGCGTGGCTTGGCCGTTCGGCTGGTTGTGCGCTCGGAAAACCTCTCGAAGCTCCTTCCTTCATGCAAGGCTCCGGCGGAAGACCCGGCTGGCACAATGTTAAGTTGTGGTTCGAAGGCGCAGGACAATGGCCAATTCGCCACTATACACCGGGCGAATCAACTGCAGAAGCCGAGTACGGTATCGAGATCGCAAGGTGGAGCAGCTTGGCCAGCTGCCGGGAAAACATACGCTATATGGAAACAGACGATGATATTCGATATACCGTTCTCGGTCTGCTCATGCTTGAGGAGCGCGGGCTTGATTTCAACTCTTGGGATGTGGGCAAGCTGTGGCATCGTCATTTGTCATTCGGGCAGGTATTCACGGCTGAAGCGCAGTCCTATCTTAATTTCGCTCGTGTCACTTCACATATTAGCGGCGATCAGCCAGACGACTGGGAGAAACATATCCACTGGGGACGTTCTTATCTAAACCCCTACCGCGAATGGATCGGCGCCCAAATCCGTGTAGACGGCTATGCATATGGTGCTGCCGGCCAGCCCCAGCTTGCAGCTGAGCTTGCTTGGCGGGACGCTTCCTTCTCCCACGTGAAGAATGGTATTTACGGCGCCATGTTTTGCTCGGCTATGATTGCCGCCGCATTCGTTGAAAGTGACATGAAGCGAATTGTTGAGATCGGATTGAGTGAAATTCCGAAACACAGCCGCCTTGCAGAAGATATCGCATTAGCGGTCAACATTGCTGAGGAAACGGAAGACCCATTAGATTTGGTGAGTAAAATATGGGAAGCATTTAAGCACTATCACCCTGTTCATACCAATAATAATGCTGCATTATGCGCGGCAGCGCTCATTCATTCCGGAGGCGATTTCGAGAAAGGCATTACGACAGCCGTACTTGGAGGCTGGGACACCGATTGCAATGGCGCCACCGTCGGTTCCATTCTTGGCGCATCGCTTGGAGCAGCGGCGCTTCCTGAGAAGTGGATCTCGCCGCTAAACGATACGTTGTATGCCGATGTCAGCGGCTTCCACCCCATTGCCATCTCCGAATGCGCTCAAAGAAGCTATAGAGTCTTCCGAAAATTGCAGCTTTAAAATGATTAGAGATGAATCGAGTTTAATGTGATGTCAAGTTCAACTAACATGTCTGTTAACTTATAAAGGCAGCTGATCGCTCTGACCAGCTGTCTTCTTTTCTTTATTCAACTATCGTTCTATACCTCCATCAGGTTCATTTGATTAGGGATGGTTACCCTTTTATCCTGCAGGACGGACGCATATACATGCATCTTACGGTCCGCGTCCTACGGGTCGCCTTTGTTTTGATGACAATTGAAAAGTCGCCATCTATACTAAACTTATAAAGCGTACGGAATGGAGGAGCCGTCTTTACATGAAAATTTTACTCGACATCGACCCGCGCAACGAAGAAACCACGGTGACGATTCACTGCAAAGAATTGACCCCAGCCATCCAGGAGATCCTCGACTACCTCAATAAGAATGACACGGATTTGATCGTCGGAAAAGATGGAGAGAACCAGCACTTAATTAAGCACGAGGAAGTACACTACTTTCGTACAGAAGGCGATGTGGTCACAGCCGCCACCTCAGAAGGAATCTTTAAAGTAAAAGAAAAATTGTATGAGCTCGAAAACTCCCTTCCCTCCCACCGGTTTATCAGGATCTCAAAGTCCGTCATTGCAAACCTTTATGCAATGAGCCATTTCGAACCATCATTTAACGGGACCCTTTGCGTTCACTTTAAATCAGGTGAGAAAGAATATGTTTCGCGTCATTACATTGGTCGAATTAAAGAAGTTTTAAAAATGAACAGGAGGGAAACGAAATGAATGCATTTTTTTTCAGAAGTTTGATCGGTATATTCTTCGGCGCCTTTATTGCTGTAATGACTACAAGTGCGCTTATTTATTTTGGAGGTCAATCGACAATAGACGGACTGAGTTTTATTAAAAATGCATTTGGCTATATATTCTGCGGTTGGTTGTTTACTGTCACCCCCCTCTATTTTGAAATCCGCTCACTTGCCCTGCCCATGCAGACCGCTCTGCACTTTCTAACCGTCACCATCGTCTACTTTATTTTAAGCCTATGGGCTGGCTGGATCCCGTTTGCTGTAAAGAACTTTTTGTTATACCTGGCAATCTCTATTTTCGTTTACGCCATCGGATGGATTGGGTTTTATCTTTATTTTAAGAAGGAATCGAAAAAGCTGAATAACGACCTTCGAAGGCATTGAATTAAAGGAGGATACGCATGGAGAGTGTCATTACTGTTAGCAATCTATCGAAAAACTTTGGCGGGACCAAGGCAGTAAAGAATCTTTCTTTTGATGTTTACAAAGGAGAAATCTTCGGGATTATCGGGCCGAACGGCGCTGGGAAAACGACCACCCTTGAAATTCTGGAAGGCATCTCTGATCCAAGCGAGGGAGCGGTTGAAGTCCTTGGACTTGTTCCCAATAAGCAGCTCCGGGAACTAAATAAGAGAATTGGTGTCCAGTTTCAAGCCACTTCGATCCAGAAGAAAATGAAAGTAAAAGAAGCGCTGGATCTCTTTTCTTCATTTTACGATAACGCCACGCAAAAAGATTATTTAATAGAATTGCTTGGCTTAAGCGAAAAGCTGAACGTAAAATTCGATGACTTATCCGGCGGATGGAAACAGCGGGTAACTCTTGCTTTAGCCACTCTGCATGAGCCTGAAATCTTATTTCTTGATGAGCCGAGCATGGGGCTGGATCCCTCAGCAAGGCGGGAAATGTGGTCATTGATTCGGCTGTTACGGGACCGTGGAAGTACCATTGTGGTAACCACGCATTATATGGAAGAAGCTGAGCAGCTGTGCGACAGGGTGGCGATGATGTACGGCGGCCAATTAAAAGCTTTAAATTCTCCCCGTGAATTATTAAACGAAGGTACTGCTGGCTGTCTTGCCTTTGTCAGTGAAGAGCTTGGTCCCGAATATTTAAGCTCGCTTCCCGGAGTGGAGCGCGTTGAAAAGAATCAAGACGAATTCAAGGTGTTTTGTGATGACCAACAGACAACGGCTTATCACATTTTCAGCTACTGCCAGGAAAAAGGCATCCCATTGTCCAGCTTCAGGTTTGAGAAAGGCTCTCTCGATGATTTATTTATCCAGTACCTGGAAAAGGAGAAAATCGGATGAAGGCAATCGTAAAACTCGCCAGTTTAGAAACGAAAATGTTCTTTAGAGACCGTTTAAGCATGTTTTGGACATTCCTCTTTCCCGTTGTGATGATTGGACTGTTTGGATCCATGTTTGTTGGAGATAACATGAGCCAAAAGGCTTTTGCGGAATATTTTGTTCCTTCGTGGATTGGCGTCAATATCGTAACCACTTCCTTTTTTACACTGGGAACTGTTTTAACCAATTCCGGGAAACGGGCATATTAAGAAGATATCAATCAACACCGCTCCAGCCATGGAAAATCCTCGCCGCCCATACCTTTCAAGGGACCGTCATCTTTGCTATATCCGCCATGCTACTTATGGTTTTTGGCATGCTGCTCTATGGCTTAACCCTGCCTGCCTATATCGGAAGTACCCTGCTTTCATTGCTTATTAGCATCCTGGCCTTTTTCCCGTTTGCCTTATTTCTGACTTCCTTAGCAAAAAACACTCAGACTGCTTCCGCAATCAGTTCATTATTTCTAAACCTGATGCTGTTCCTGTCAGGGGCGACATTTCCGCTCGAGATGATGCCGACGGTTCTTCAATATGCAGCGAAAATACTCCCGCTTTATTACGTCATTCAGTTGCTTCGTGGGACGTGGACAGAAGCGCCCATTACGGAATATGGCTTTGAAGCTGCTGTTTTGATTGGTATTGCGATTGTATCTGTTGTGCTTGCTACGCGGTTCTTCCGGTGGAGCGGAAAGTAGGAATATTATTAGGAGATTATTTTCAAGCTGAAGGCCCTCTGACCAGCTGCTTTCTGTCTTTATTAGACTATCGTCTCCAGTTAGTTCAATAACAATTGCTTATTGCATACTTGTTGTGCTCAAAATCTATCTTCCAATATATACGAACTCTCATACCAATGTTACCACGACGAGAGCTCTGTTCTTTTCCGCTTGTTTTCGGTAACGCAAACATATACACAATTCTCGTCCCATGCTATTTGACCCTGATTACAGGCATCTGTGGATGAGTCCCACGAGGGGATATAACCAACATGCATGTTATGGATGCACGAAATCATTATCATCCATATTAGCTTGTTCAACGTCCACCCAATTTGTATTATGCATCATCTCGGAAGAATCCCCATGAAATGCCTTCATGGCTTCCTGATCATCAAGCAGCCGATATCTCATCCAAGCCGTCAAGTACCCCCTATGATTGCCACCATCACCTTCAATCGCTGTATGAGCCGCACCTTTTGCCATCCCCATCATAACAGGCGTGCCCGCGTTAGTGCTATGTAATGCTAATTGATTCGTTGATACCGGTGAGATTAGAAAATCTCGTGTACCTCCCATAATGAGAAAAGGAACGGTAATACGTGCTGTATCGTACACATCTTCTGGATCACAATGCTTCAAATCCGGGAGAGCGATGGATACAACCGTCTTAATCAACGATCCACTTTTATAGTTGGTATGAGCATTAATAACCCCTGTTGACCCTTGAGAGTGTCCAGCTGCACCAATATGTTCCATTTGTATTTTTTGATAAAACAAGCTGTTTGCTTGTTCGTTTTCATTTGTCAAATAATCAATGGCCTCTAGAATTTCTTTGCCTGTTCCTGTTGTTTTACTATAGGAATCGATTACAATGAATCCCCAGCTTGCTAGATGAGTTAAGAGCTCATCATAACGATCTGGCGTGGCATCTGTTCCATTCCCCCATGAAATAATAGGATAGGATTCGTCTCCTTGAAATGCTGGGTAGTATATTCTAAATAAAGCCTCCCCGCTCATACTCTTAACTTCTTCTACCTTTACATGATGGCTTCCTTTCTGTGCATACCGCTGCTCTATGCTTCCTTCTGCAAGCTCTGGTACATTAGAATGAATGATAATTTGCATGAAAATTGTTATTGGAACTGCAACGATAAGGACTAAAGCTGACAACCATATCATCCACTTTCGATTTCTCAAAACTGACATACACGTGACCTCACGATAGCCTATCAATTTCTCTATCGTTTCTCTGTTAAAGTATGAAACTGAATGTGTATACGTAAAAGATGTCGTTAGGTTTCGTGACAAGCCAAGTTGGCGTTAAACTTTGGACTATTTCATCTCAGCTCTATGCTTTCGAAAAGCTTTGGGTGTTCTTTCGTGGTACTTTTTAAAAGACTGAATAAAATGATTCACATGATTGAAGCCTACCCTGCCGGCTATCTCGGTTATAGTATCGTCTGTTGATATTAATAATTCGCTGCTTTTCTTTATCCGATATTTGATCAGGTACTCGTAGGGAGTCATATGAACCGTTTTTTTAAAACACCGGGTGCACTCCGAGATGCTCAGATGCGCAACATCGGCTATTTCTTGCAGCGTTACAGGAAACGAGTAGTTTTGATGTATGAAGCTAAGCATGAATTGCAGTCTCTCCTGTTGCCGCTTCACGTGTTTCGGTCCTTCCTCGGGAGAGACCGACATATTGGAAATCAAGACGAACCATAGCTGTACGGTTTGAATCGAAATCTCATACTCCCATCCCCAGCTTTTTTTTATATTGAACTTCTTTCTCATTTCCCAAAGCATCTCCAATACCTGCTTCTCCCACTCCGCGCCTCCTTTGATCACCAGCGAAACGAAAGAAGAATTGGTAAAAGGGAACACATAATTCTTTTCCATAGCACTGTCCGTGTAGAAGGCGAGCAGTTTTTCAGGAAAATTGAAGCTCACATATTGACCGTCATGCGTTAACTGCGTCGTCACATGAAGAACTCCCTTGTTTATCAAAATTGCCTGGCCGGTTTCCAGCTCATGATCAATCCCATTTACTTGAATACTCAGTTTCCCTTTCGTCACCAAAGTGATCTGCAGCTCTTCGTGCCAGTGCAGATCGTTGAATCCTCTGCCTTCGGGAATACTTTTATGAATCGTATGCGTGTACATGATATAAGGAAACGAATCGTCGGGATACGAAATAGTCTCATGCAGCGGCTTAGCCATTCCAAGAAGCTCCTTTCTATGACGATATATCTATATTAATGAAAGATATAATTGCACAAAAAAATAAAATACGATGATATTATTATATCATGAATTTGGCTTATCACTAGCCTGTGCACAGTCGATCGGATAGGCCCTCTTGGAGGGTTATAATTGAAAAGATATAAATCATCGCTACCGCTTCATCCTTATATACTGCTGTTTATCGCTATTCTGTCGGTATCCGTATCTTCGATCATGATCAAATCTTCGGATACACCAACAGCTGTTGCCGGTATGTACAGACTTTTTCTATCGGCCATCATCATGCTTCCATTTGTCCCTTGGACAACGCTCCGCTCCTCGAAACTGGACTCAAAGGATTGGAGAAACGTTATATTAGCCGGCCTGCTTCTGGGACTGTATTTCCTGTTTTGGATGGAGTCACTGGTATATACCTCCGTGGCGAGTTCCATGGTAATCCTGGCGCTACAGCCTATGTTTGTGATGATCGGCTCGTACTATATGTTCAGGGAACGAGCCAGTATGCTGACCGTTCTCTGCTTGGTTGCCGCCCTGTTTGGCTCGATCATTATCGCTTGGGGAGATATTGGAGTTTCAAGAGAGGCTTTGATCGGGGACGGTTTGTCTCTGATAGGAACCATACTGGTGTCAGCTTATATGCTCGTCGGACAGAAAGTGAGCCAAAAAATCAATGCAAACCTATACAGTGTTGTCGTCTTCTTTATTGGTGGGAGTGTCCTGCTCGTCTACAGTTTGTTGAATAACTTTTCTTTGACCAATTACAACGCTTCAGATTGGACATACTTCCTTCTGCTTGCGATCATTCCCACGATCTTTGGCCAATATGTTTTCAACCTGCTGCTCAAGTCCATTGGCGCAACAACGGTTTCCGTTGGCATTATCGGCGAGCCCGTTTTGGCCATTATGCTGGCTTATCTGTTTTTGGGAGAAACGATCTCCGCATTTCAATTTGTGGGTGGAATGATTACGCTGCTGGGTATGCTTACCTATTTTTGGCTGCAAACCTTAAAGTATTCAGCTCACAAAAATCTTTCCCATTAATCGGTGTATGCAGCATTAGTACATCCGTAGCGTTTAACTAGCCAGGATCCTCCATATGGAACAGGATAAATTGCATACCTTATTATTGCATGAGGTACAACATAATTAAACTGCCGCCCTTTTGCTGAACAAAAACAGCCGATCCACGTGGATCGGCTGTTTTTAAAACCTTCTGTATAAATACCATGCAACGACATCTTATTTCTTCTGGCCATAATCCCGCTCTCGTCCGTATTATGGCTCAATAATTTGTCTGCCCACGTTCACATCGTCTACCTTCCATTGGTTATCAACAAATTTATAGAATACATAACGATCAACGAGTTCAAGATTGATAGGACCGCTTTCAAAGTAAGCCGATTGGTGCATTCTCGCCGCTGTGGTACTACTATAGGTAATATCGGCCTTTTTTGTTAATATGGCGTTATTTTTAATGCCATGACTGTGAATCATCTTGTTTATAAATAAGTCCGTGAAATAAGGTCTGAAATGTGTTCGGATTTGCGAATAGCTTGAGAGATCGGTGGCTTCATTTATCTTTTCATTAAGTACGTTTATTCTCTCTTGACTCATTCTCCAAGGCTTCTGCGGCTCTGTATGGATAAAGACCTGCTGCAGACCGATCGTAATGGTTGCTTTTCGTTCTTGTTCGGACCACAGCGCTGTTCCGCCAAAGGCTTCAGCAAAAACACGTGCGGGTACATAAGTCGTTCCATGATCGATTTTTGCAGGCACATCAAGGCTGAAAGCGGCGTTATTTAATAAAGCTGTGTGAGAATTCACACGCAGCAATAGCTCTCGTTTGCCACGAATAATCGTAATGCTTTTTTTGGCCTGGTTCCAAGTTACTTCTGAATTGAATCTCTCTGAAACAGCACGTAATGGAATCAGCATTCGTCCATTTTCGATTTTTCCATTGTCAACCGTATTCGAAAAATTATTGGCGAAGCTGATCGCTGGATTACCGATTAGTAAGGTACACACTAAAGAAAGAGTGAGTGCGATTATTGTTCTTTTCATAGATGATTCCTCCCACGGTTCGATTGTATCCTTGACCCTGACTCAATCCTTGTTTTTTAAAATAAAACCCTCCAGCAAATTATGCCGGAGGGATCAGGCAGTACGTAATGAAGCTATTTTTGCTCAAATATGATTGCCGTTTTGGGATTCGCCATGTATTCTACGGGAGATCCTAACAGCTCGGACACGAAGCGTACGGGTATAAACGAACTATTCTTCTTCAACAGTAACGGCGCATCAAATGAAACGGTTTTTCCATTCACATTTGCTTTCTTCTCATTCACTTTCCAACGGATCGTCGTGTTGTCTTTGCTGATCGTTACCTCTTGTTTGCTTTGGTTCCACCCTACCTTCGAACCCAATCGCTCGGATACAAATCGAATCGGGACATAAGTGCGGCTCGATGCAATAAACGGGGCTTCGCTTAACTTAAAGGAACTCTCTCCTACGTAAGCAGTTCTACTCCCGATTACTAATCGCTGGGCTTTCAGTTGGGAAGACCCACCTCCACCGAGCTTATTGAGAAGTTGATACGTTTTGGTCGTACTTCTTAAATCCAAATAGTTACCGCTTAAATCCAACGCGTATCTAATTGCTCCCGTGTCAAAATGAGGAGGATCGAACGTATGATTTCGAATGGGATCCAAATTCCATACACGGTTATCCGCTAGATATAAATAATGAAGTTCGCTTAGGGATTTCAGAGGCTCAAGATTGTAAACCAGATTCGAGTTTAGATTCAAGGAAGACAGGTTAGACATTTTTTTCAGTGGATCTAGTTTCTTGATCTGATTGTTTTCCGCGGAAAGAGATCGCATTAGCGTCATCCCTTCAAGCGCACGGAGATCCGAAATTCGATTGCTTCCGATGTTAAGGCTCATTAAACTTTTGGATAGCGGCTTAAGTGGACTCAGGTCCGAGAATCGATTGCTCGCTAGTTCCAAATTCTTTAGCTTGGTTAATTTGCTCAAGGGCTGAATTTTCGCGATCTGGTTCCCGTTCAGTTGTAACCATGTTAATTCTGTGGCCGTCGATAATGCCGTAATATTCGAGATTTGATTATCGTTCGCTTCGAATGTATGCAGACGCCCAAGCTGCTTGATCACATCAATCGACGAAATTTGGTTCCGGTTTACGATCAACATTTCCAAATCCGTCATGGCGGACAAATCCTGAATTGAAGCGATCTGATTGTCCGCAATATCAAGTTCGCGAATCTTAGTCAATGGCTTGAGTGGCATAATATCGTCAATTTCATTATTGGACAAGTCAAGATATTTCACATTGGAAGCATATTGCAAGCCTTGAATGCTTTTAATTCCTCGATTTGAAAGATCAACCAAGGTTAATGATTGCATATCTTTCTGTGTAACGGCCGCATTTGCATCCTTTTTTAAAATTTCTTTTATTGCTTGCTCCAACTGCTCGTCCTGAAAACTTACTTCCAGGGAAGCCTGCTCCATAGATGCCTCGCCCGGTAAGCTGATCATCATTACCAAAACTAATACTAGCCCTGATAAAACCTTATTCATTTGGTTCCTATCCCCTCTTCTACTGGTGTCTTATGGTAATGACGCTTATACCGTTAAAGAGTTGCGGTCCAATTTTTTACATTCCTACAAAAGATCTTGGGAATTTTAAATTGCCAAATCTAAAAGTGGCTGCTCCGTATGTTGAATTTGTATATGACATAGATAAGCCACCTGGTTTCTTTCCAAGTGGCTTATTAAGCTTGCTACATATTTGATTTTTTTCGTTTTATCCCTTGAAAAATCAGCATAAACGCCATGAAGAAGAATAAAGTATTGACTGAACTTAGAGGCTGTTTTCCTAGAAAGTCCTTTATTATAAGATAAGATTGGATAACCAAGATTATGGCTGCATATAGGAAGTACATATCCGATTTGTCTTTAAATTTCCGGCCAAGTAACTTAATTATCATTGTAAATGCAGTGGCATAGATAGTGATTATCCCCATAAGGAAAAGAGCTAGGATCGTTAAGCTCATCAAATCAGCCCTTCCATTTATTGATAATTACATTTTATCACAGGGGTGTTGTTTGTAACATAATCATTTTGGTGTTTCAGGAGTTTAATTAGAGATTAACTAGCGTTTACCTCGACTTATACCGCTGTCTATATTCGCTCGGCAGCATGCCTGTCTGTTCTCGAAAAGTTCTGCTGAAATATTTCTCATCCTCGTATCCGGTTTGCTTGGCAATCCAGACAATGGGCCTGGCCGTCTGCTCCAGATATTCCCGCGCTTTATCGATCCGTACCTTGCGCAGATATTCATTGAAGGAATAGCCTACGATTTCTTTGAAACATTGGTAGAAGTAGCTTCGGCTCAGATTGACCCGCTTCGCAACATCGATAGCGAATAAGGGAAACTCAAGTTCGTCGTGCACGATCTTGACCGCGGACATAATGCTGCCACTCACTTCCGGGCTCAGCTGCAGGCTGCCTGAGCGCGTTATCCCATTTTCCCTGAATTGTTTCATCCAGTCCGCAAACTCCCGCCAGCAGGTAAATGTGTCAGGCAGCTTGATATCATCCGGTTGTATCGCTCTATAGAGCCGGTTCCAGTCAACCATAAAGCCGTAGATCCATTGCATTAGTTTGGAGACGGGGATACGCAGCTCTTTTAATCGACTACAAAGCTTATCAAAGGCCTCATCGTCATGAACCCATGTGAAGGCGTGCAGTAATTCCTTCACAGTGTCCGCCTCTTCTTCTCCCGGTTCCGGATGTTCCACCAGCAGCTCCATGACAGACTTCTCAATCGGATAGGTCTCATTGCCGTCGCAGTCGTAGAAAAAATCTCTTCTCCTGTAGGCCCGGATCCGTTGATGCAGATCGGATGGAGATAAATCGGCTGTATGCCGCAGCCGCACCATATGCCATCCGGTGCTGCGCGTTCCGTTTGGAAGCGGCGGCAACGGGTCTTCTTCGTCATTGCCTTGAGGCTGAGCCTCCTTGGCAAGATCCGTCAACCACAACAGAATAGAGCCTTCCGCTTCGGCTATCCAGCCCAAGGAAACGCAATCCGCAACCATTCTGCTTGTTAATGGCTCATCCGGGAACTTCAATAGCGCATAGGCCGTATCGCAAGAACAAGCCTCTACTATCGAATCCGACTCAATTTTGTGCTTCTGCTTCTCTTCCACAATGCGCGAGTGAATACGCCGAAACACTTCTTCGAACTGTTCTTTTTCAAGCTCTACCTTGGCGATGTAATCAATGGCACCCAGTCGCAGCGCTTCCTGGATGTATTCAAAATCCTGATGAAGCGTCAGCACGGCGATCGCGATATTCGGATATTGCTTGCGTACAACCCGAATTAATTCGATGCCCGACATCACCGGCATGGCTAAATCGGTCATTAACAAATCCACCCGATTCGCCTTCAGAAACTCGAGCGCCTTCTCCCCGTTAGCGGCTTCGCCTACAACTCTCATTCCGAACGATTCCCAGGGCAAAAAGGACATCAATCCCTTACGTACAAGCTTGTCGTCGTCTACGATGAGAACATGGATCATTTCGTTTAATTCCCCTCCCCGATTTGAATCGAAATGATGATCCGGGTACCTATGCCAAGCTCGCTTGTTACCGTAAGACTCGCTTTCCCTTCGTAATGAAATTCTAACATTCGTTTGACATAATTCAGGCCGATTCCCATTCCCACTCGATGGTGTTCAGCCTGTTCCTGCTCAAGCAATGCCTCAATCGTATCCTTAGAGATCCCCCCACCGTTATCTCGAATTTCGATCTCTAGTCTATCATTCTTTCTAACCTCCACCTCGATCCTGCCGTTGTCATCTAGTCCGTGATACAGCGAATTTTCAACCAACGGCTGCAGAATGAATCTAGGAACTGTCACTTCGAGCAATGCGTCGTCCACGTGAATATGGACATCGAACTGAAAATTGTATCGAATCTGCTGAAGAATGAGATATTGTTTCAATGAGTCAATCTCATCCCTGATCGTCGCGACACTGTTGCCTTTGCGGAGATTGTAGTAAAGCAGTTTGTTCAACGAAGTGACAAGCCTGTCGATCTCCTCTTGACCGTTCATAACGGCAAGCCAGTGTGCGGTATCCAGCGTATTCATTAGAAAATGCGGATTAATCTGATACTGCAACTTCTCGATCTCCAGATCCGCTCTGCGCTTCTCCTTGGCCTTGACTTCAGAATACAGCTGCGTAATCTGAACCTTCATATGTTGAAATTGATTTAACAACATCTCAAATTCCGGGATGCGCGAATGCGTGGCAGCCGCATTAAAATTGCTGCCCGCAATCGATTTGATCTCCTTATTGAAGTGTGACAGCGGCCGGTACACCATTTTCCATAACAGCCCGCCAATCGTCAGACTGACTACAGCGAACAGCAGCGCCAGCCCCAGCATCTGCATCATCCAGCGATTTTTCTCGCGGTTGTAGTCGGATTGCGCAATAAGTGAGACCACACTCCAGCCCTGATTGCTGACTTGTCGATACCAATAATAGTCGGAAGTAATACCTGTTACCAGCGAAGGCTCTGGTGAGTCCGAAAAAAATGAATTTTCAGGAAAGATATCTTGAAGTTCGCTGTATGAAATTCTTCCGTTGTTGTCCAGAATTAAATGATTGGTATGCTTGCTGACTTCATCCAAATCCAGAATGCTCTGCGTCAGCTTGAAACCGGACTCAATGTAGACATAGGCATCTTCCCTCTCCGGCAAATCAACCTTACGCAAGGCCGAAAGCACATATTGATTGTTGAATCGATCATTACTGATATGCGGTCCAAAATAGGTGATGCCATAATACTCTGCTATGATTGGAAGGTTATCGATATCGAATGGTTGTTTCATGCCTGTATTCTCAAAAAGAGTGGTCTGATCGTCGCGTAAATAATACAGCGTTAACCCGACATTGGGATTCGTGAATGTAATGAGATTCAGCTGATTTTTGATTTCATCCGTCAGATAACTCCGGTCATAGGGCTGCTTCGCCATCAAAAACATCTCAAGCTGCCTACCGACATTCCCCTTAAAGGTCAGTTGTTGGGAAACGTGATTCAGATTGTCCAGCGTGTTCTCAAGCGACAATCTGACCTGCTTTAAATTGCTTTGAATGCCGGATTGCAGCTTCGTATTCAGAATGGATGTAATGGTGTTGTATGAAAGATAACAGGTGCAGATGAAAGGGATCAATGTGGCTGCGGCGAACAGTAAAAGAATTCTATTTTTCAAGGTCAATCGCTTCAGGCGGGATTTCCAATCCTTTTCCGGTTTCATCGTTTCATCCCCATCAATTACTTAATAAAGTGTCTGTAAACTCGAGCGCCCCCCTATGTTGTTTCCCAGGGCCCTGAATCTCATCATCATTACCGCAAAAACGGTGTCATGTCGGGCAAATCGTAACCGCTTCCAATCACTTGTGAAGGTAACTTTTCTGAATTGAATAGCCGCTAATTTCTCTTCCACCGTTTTACGGTAATCCGGAAATTTTGGATCTCGAGACAGGGTCCTGCTCTCATTCTATCTGATCATTCAAAATCTCCTATGAAATGGGCTCCTCCTCTCTTTGAATGATATGGATTACGACGTGCATAAATAGAAACAGGTGAAAATTCTTTTTAGAATATAACATAAATAAAGAATGATTATTGAGCAAAGATTTCAATACATCAGGTGCCTAAACTGTTATCCTTCAAATGAAAATCTGGGTAGACATATGTCTGCTCCTTAGTGGGTGAAATGTCCAACCACCGGGAACAGCCGTAAATTTTTGTACATATGACCCCCTCATTTAGAAACCACCTTCTATCCTTGAAGGCGGTTTCATTGTGTTACAGTTAAATGGTCCATGAGGATAGTAATTCCATTCAATCTGAAAGAAGGGGTGTAATTATGAAAAACAAGTCCAATATGTTTGCGCTTATACTGGCCTCTTTTCTCGTACTAGGTGCTTGCAGCAATACAACGAATAACACGCCGGCTGCACCGGAGAAAAGCGCGGAGTCAAGCGAACCCGCTGATCCATTTGGCCGCTACGAAGAACCTGTCCAGATCAGCATCAGTATTGAAATCGATCCCACCGATAATGAATTGCCGCCTGGCGACACGCCGCTCGACAATCAATACACTCGTCAGATTAAGGAAGCGCTTAATGTGGACGTCGATCATCAATTTGCTGCCTCTGGCCAGAATCTTCGTCAGAGAATTAGTCTCGCCATTGCAAGTAACGATTTGCCGGATGCTATGGTCGTCAATGCCGTTGAGCTGCGCCAAATGGTCGAAGCCGACCAAATTGCCGATTTAACTGAGGTGTATAAGCAATATGCTTCCCCGGATATAAAGACAATCATTGAAAATACCAACGGTGCTGCCTTGGATGCAGTAACATTCGATGGTAAAATGATGGCCCTTCCGGGTGTGCAAGCCAATGCCGATGGCATTCACCTCATGTGGATTCGACAAGACTGGCTGGATAAGCTGAACCTTGAACCGCCAACTACGATGGCTGAGCTTGAGGCCGTCGCCCGTGCTTTCGTCGAAGATGATCCAGATGGAAACGGTCAGCGCGATACGATTGGGATCACCGGACCGGAGAGTGGTGGCAAGCTGTACGCGAACTTCCTTGAGTCGAAGAACAATTTATACGGTTTTGACGCCATTTTCTCCGCGCATGACTCGTTCCCTGGATACTGGCTCGAGGGCGAGGATGGCAGCCCTGTATACGGCTCGATCCTGCCGGAGACTCGTGAGGCGTTAGCTAGTTTAAGAGATTTGTATTCCAAGGGACTGATCGATCCCGAGATGGGTGTTCGAAACAAAGCGGATGAGCCCATTATCGCCGGAAAATCCGGTATGTTCTTCGCGCCATGGTGGATGGCTTACGGCCCGCTAACCAATGCTGTAAAAAATGATCCTGAAGCCAACTGGCAAGCTTATGCTCTGCCTTTAAATGAAAATGGCGAATTTAGACCACATGCTGCTACCCCTTCTACTGAGTTTGTGGTGGTTCGGAAAGATTACGAGCATCCAGAAGTTCCTATGAAATTACTTAACAATTTGTTTAAAAACGAGCAAGAGAACACCTTTGACCCGAGCAAAGGCGGTCCCGGTTACTATCCGCTCCGCGTGGTACACGCTCCATCCGATGAAATTGAATTTACAGTCAAAGCCCTCCGTGATGTGCTGGCCGGCAATAAAACCGCAGAGGATTTTGCGGATGACAAAGCCTACAAACTGCTGCCTTCGGACATCGCCAGTATCAAGACAATCAAAAAAGAGCCTTATGATTCTATGGATCTTTCAACATGGAACCCTGAAGCGAACTGGGGAGCATGGACTCGAGCGTACTCCATCATGGTAGGCGGCAGGCCGCTGGTTGATACCGAGTTTGAGGAGGTAACCAGTCTTCTGTATGAGCAGACGCCGTTAATGGAGAGCCGTTGGGTAAATCTGCGCAAGTTAGAGGATGAGACCTTCCTGCGCATCATCATGGGTGCGGCTCCGCTGGAGACATTCGACTCCTTCGTCGAGAACTGGAAGCGTCAAGGCGGGGACCAGATTACTCAGGAGGTTGCGGACGCGCTGGCAAAGTAAATCTTAAGGCATATAACGAATCATATAGCCAGAGCTCCAGGCACCTGAGAGGAGCTCTGGAACATTCGATGTAGGATTCAGGGAAAGGAGTGCTGTCATGCGAATGAAAGGTTTCGCCAAACATTATTATCTGATGCTGATCCCGGGATTTCTATGGCTGTTCGTCTTCAGCATCGTTCCGATGTTCGGCATCGTCATTTCGTTCCAATATTTTAATCCTGGCAAAGGTATACTGGGCTCGGATTGGGCGGGGCTTGAGCACTTCAAGTATATGTTATTGCTGAAGGATACACAGGAAGTCTTTATCAATACGCTTGTCATCGCGTCCATGAAGATTGTCGCTAATCTGATTGCGCCTCTGCTGTTTGCACTCATGCTCAATGAGCTGCGTCTGATGATTCTCAGACGTTGGATTCAGACCATTGTTTATCTGCCTCACTTTTTATCCTGGGTTATTCTGGGGGGCATTGTACTTGATCTGTTCTCCTACAACGGCCCCGTCAATCAATTGACTGCTTTGTTCGGATTCCAGCCCAAGCTGTTCTTTGCCGATTCCCAGCTGTTCCCGTTCCTCGTTGTCGGCAGTGACGTTTGGAAGGAATTCGGTTTTGGTACCATTATCTATCTTGCGGCGCTGACCGGAATTAACCCGGCACTGTACGAAGCCGCCAACATCGATGGCGCGGGACGCTGGAGAAGTCTCTGGCATATCACGCTGCCCGGGATTCGCACGACAGCCGTATTGCTTACGGTACTCAGCTTGGGTAATGTGCTTAACGCTGGTTTCGACCAGATCTTCAACCTGTACAACCCGCTCGTCTATTCTACAGGTGATATTATTGATACCTGGGTCTATCGAACAGGTTTGCTCAACCTGCAATATGAACTTGCGACCGCCGTCGGCCTGCTGAAGTCCGTTGTGGGCTTCCTGCTGATATCCGTCTCGTATTATCTGGCATACCGTTTTGTAAACTATCGCATATTCTAAGAATTCATCCGGATGCAAAGCTATTTAAACTCATCCCATTCCAACTAGAGTAGGAGGTGCTGACCGTGGTCAGAGATCGGACGTTCGGCAACCGAGTGACTGATATTATACTGATTGTAGTCCTGATTGGCATTACTTTGTCATGCATCCTGCCGATCTGGTACACGTTCTCCCTTTCGCTTAGCTCCAACTCTGCCGCTGCGGCCGGTAAGGTCTGGCTATGGCCGGTCGATTTCAATCTTAACGCATATGCCCAGATTCTCAATGACAATCAGTTCTTCCGGTCCTTCTGGACCTCGACTCAGCGAGTTCTGCTGGGGGTTATGCTCAATTTTATCACGGTTGTGCTTATGTCTTACCCGCTCTCGCGGACAGCGAGAGAGTTCAAGGGGCGCAATGTGTTCATGTGGATTCTCATTTTCACGATGTTGTTTAACGGCGGTCTGATCCCGTTGTATCTGACGGTCAAAGAGCTCAACATGCTGAACAGCATCTGGGCACTTGTCCTGGTTGGAGGCGCGCAGACACTCGTCTTCAACGTCATCCTCACGATGAACTTCTTCCGCAACCTGCCCAAGGAGCTGGATGAAGCCGCCCTTGTCGACGGCGCGGGACCCTGGTACATCCTGTTCAAGATCTACATCCCGCTGGCCGTGCCGGTGCTGGCGACCGTCTCGCTGTTCAGTATCGTGTATCACTGGAATGAATTCTTGTACGGTCTGATCTTCATGTCCCGTGAGCAATTCTATCCACTCCAGACGTATATCCAGCAGCTCGTCGTCTCGGTCGATCCATCGACGATGTCCGAGGACCAGTACCGTCGCTTGTCTGAGTTGTCCAACCGGACACTCGATGCCGCCAAGATCTTCATCGCGATGCTGCCCGTCCTCATCGTTTATCCGTTCCTCCAGCGCTTCTTCATCCACGGGATTACGCTGGGTTCGGTTAAAGAGTAGCCGAGTGCGGCCGAATGGCGGTGATCGTTGTGGAACACCGTGTAGTGACTGGCCCTCCCTCCTGTCATCTTCAACGTCAGCATTTGAACAGCTAAAGGGAGATAAAAACAGCGGCATGGTAGGACACAAATATCCTAGAATGCCGCTGTATGTTTCATACTATAACGTCCCTCCGTTAGTATAACTATTCATCATCTCTGCAGTTCCCCAAGGAGTTAATGTACAATGAGGACTGGGCAACTCGATAGCTGTGAAACCTTGTGGCTGACACTTCCAAGCATCATTCCTTTTATGCCCCTTAGCCCACGGCTTCCAATAATAATAAGTTGCTGCTCGGTATCCCTTGAAAAATTCAATATTTCATGTGCAGGATCTCCCTTAAGATGAACTATTTCCGGTTTAATTCCCGCAGATTCTAACTTAGATTTCGCTTGTTGCAACTGTTCCAAACTCGCTTTCTCCATTTCGTTTAATATTTCCTCCAAGAAATTCTCTGGTACATATATCATGCCATTTGATACATATTCCTGGCTGACATTAACTAAGGAAACTTGAGTTTGTTTGTTTTGTGCTATTTCAATGGTTGCATCGAGGAGTTTGTTCGTTATTTCAGCTTTATCAATGGCCACCATAATTTTGTCAAACATATTTATCATCCTTTCCGAGGCAACTCGTAATGATTTCGGCTACCTACAAAACGGTTTCTTGCTGCTCCTATGCCGACTAAAAAGAGTGAGACCGAAGCGCCAAGCAGAATGAAAAGTGGCAGGTTCCAACTATTGGTTGCATCATGCAGATATCCTATAAGGGCAGGACCAATTGCGGCAAGCAGATATCCGATCGATTGCGCCATGCCAGACAGTTCCGCTGCTTGATGCGCATTTTCAGTACGTAACCCGAAAAACATCATGGACAAACTAAAGGCGAAGCCTCCACCAATTCCGAGTATGATGATCCACAACAGAATGATATTGGAGCTTCCATAAAGAAGTCCGAGCGTTCCCGTCAAAAACAAAATGGTTGTGATGACCACTAACAAACGTTGGCTAGACATGCGCCCAGCAATAACGGGAACAATAAAGGTAAATGGAAGCATAGCTAACTGCATGATCGAGAGGTACCATCCTGATTGGCTGGAGTCAATTCCTTGCTCCTTTAAAATTTCAGGCAACCATGCGATCAACACATAGAAAACCATGGACTGTATACCCATAAACAAGGTTACTTGCCAGGCAAGCGGGGAACGCCAAACATTCACATCGTTGCTGGCCATCTGTTGACTCGTCGTGGCTGTTTGCTTCGTTTGATTTCTTAATTGGGGCAACCAACAGAGGATCGATACAAAGCTTAGAATCCCCCACATTCCCAATGCTCCCTGCCATTTTAGCCCTGCGTTCACGGCTAGCGGTACACTGATTCCCGATGCGATTGCTGCACATAAATTCATTGAAATCGAGTAAACACCTGTCATGGAGCCAATTTTATTTGGGAAATCCCGTTTGATTATACTGGGCAATAATACATTACAAACGGCAATTGCAAATCCAAGAACTGCTGTCCCAATAAACAGATTAACTGCGCCAGATAAAGATCGTATTACAATACCAACAGTCAGAAAGATTAGGGCAATCAAAATGATACGCTCAACCCCATACCTTCGTCCTAATTTTGGGACTAGAGGCGATAATAAAGAAAAGGCAAGCAAGGGTACCGTTGTGATCAGGCCTGCTAATGTATTTGTAATATGAACGTCATCCCTTATAAGGCTCACTAAAGGACCAACTGAGGTTAAGGGAGTACGTAAATTAGCTGCAATAACAATAATGCCGAGAATGATTAGCCCTACAGAGGATGGCACGGATTTTTTATTTTGTTTTTTCGGCATCTCTTCATTTCTCCTTCCTGAATTCATACACATTATTTTTTTCTATATGTTATTAACATCCGCGCGAACAACAAAAGTATATTATAATATATTTAAATTAACAAGTAATATTTTATGATATACCTTTTCTCATCTAAACAACAAAAATACAACTCTGAATTCCCACCATGAATTCGGAGTTGTATTTAATAAGTAGAATTTATCGACTTTTAGAAACCATACTTTAAGGATATATGGAGCACTGTTTCGCTATCCGTATGGTTAGTATAAGAGTGAGGACAATCTGCACGAAAACTGATCGTATCATATTGATTCAATGTATAAATCTCTCCATTGATTTGAATTTCAATGGAGCCCGTCATTACTGTCGCAATTTCAGTTGTATTCACATGATGACCTTCAGGGTGATACGAGCTATTTGGCTGTAAGTAAGCCCGACACATTTCAATATCGTTACTTTTAAAGACTGGCTCAATGATCCAATTCTTTTGATCATTAGAAAACCGTAGCCCTTCGCCTGCTCGATACAAACTAACAGGGTTTTCTGATTTGAACAAAGCCAATAGCGGTAAAGATATGCCTTTTGAAATTTTCCATATAATTGCCAAAGTTGGATTTGTATCGCCACGTTCGATATTCCCCAGTGTAAGTTTGCTTACGCCCGTAATTTCCGCTAAATCGTCTAGACTCATGTTTTTTTCTTTTCTATACTTTTTCAACGCACCGCCCATTTGTAATACAATTTGTTTTGTTTCATCAACTTCATCCATTTGATATTCACCTCAACCTTTAACTTTATAGCTAGTATATTGTTTATCTAGACTCTTTTCCATACGATTAATATTTGATGGTGGACTACACACCTATGCAAAAAAATTATGACTTCTATGTAAAATAATCTGCCCGTTCATCGCGCTCGTTTCTGGATTGTCGTAGATCTAAGGCGTAGAACATTTTATCGTATCGGGCATTGCCGACGGCTTTTTCAATATTGGCATGAGGACTGTGCTGCTTTTTGTACAAACGATAAATCTTCCATGTTTTCTACATCTAAGATACGAAACTAAACAGTGTCCGCCATATTATCAACTTCCTCTTACCCTGTAATTCTAACATAACGCAATATTTTCATTTCAGTCGGAATCGTAACGTAAAATTCTAAATTTCTCTTTATCGCCAGTTTTCACGCCATTCGCACACGCGAGCCCAATTGGGTGCAGCTCGCCTTTATCGACTCAGGCTTGCTTCGATGCGGCAAGGCAAATCCCTTTATAATATGTTGTTATGAGATGTTATAGCTTGATGAATTAGAGCCAGTGATAGTTAGTTTTAGAAAGGCAGCCGATCACTTTGTTCGGCTGCCTTTTTGTTTTTATGAACTATCGTTTCCCGTTAGTTTATATTCTTGTATTCGGGAGCTTACGGCTTACACAGTCTGCCTTTTATCGCTTCTTTCCTGCTTCATTTTTTCTTTCTGCCCGTCTTCTTGTATCTGACCGGTTTCTGCTCCCTACCTCATTACTAATGTACTTTACAGTTTGGTTCATTCTCATTTTATGCGAGCCTTTGACGAGAATCGTTGTGCTCGGTGTAGTCAATCTGTACAAAGCCGCGTGCAGCGCTCTCCTGTCGTTAAAATGTCTGGCCTGGACGGACGATAATCCTGAACTTACAGCTGCGTTTCGAGCATGTCGGGAGGCTCTGCCGTAGGTTAGAAGATGATGGACCTTATTCCTTGCCGCATAAGCTCCAACGATTTGGTGCCCCTTCTCGGAGTAACGTCCGAGTTCCAGCATATCTCCCAGAACGAAGATCCGTTTCCCCTTGCCGATCTGTGCCAGGACATCGACCGCCGCCTGCGCTGCTTGCGGATTGGCGCTGAAGGTGTCGTCGATCACTTTGACATCTTTTCTAAGCCGGTAGACGACTAGCCGCCGGTCCGGCTTTTGATAGTTCTCCAGCCCTTTTCTTATCGTGTCGACCGAAATGCCGAGCTGCCGTGCCACCCCAATGGCAAAAAGCGCATTGTAGATATTATGCTTGCCGAATGCAGGGATGTGGAAGCGGATCAGTTTTCGGTTAATTTCAACACTGAACGACATCCCGGTTTCCGTGAAGGCGATCCGACTCGCCCGGTACTCCGCTTTTTGATAAAGCGAAACCGTGAATACCTTTCCTCGAAAATCTTTGGTGGTCAAATACCTCGAATTTCGGTCATCCGCATTGAGAAACAGCATTCCGGATTGATTCATGCCTCTGATAAGCTCCGATTTTGCTTGGGCCACTCTTCTGATGCTCCCCCCGAAATTGCCGATATGCGCGGCTCCTACCATGGTGACGACACCGATGTTCGGTTTAATCAGCTGACAGCTTTTTCGGATATGGCCCGCCTTTGACATCCCGTACTCCAGGACGACTGCTCTATGCTTGGACGAAATTTCTTTACTTTGCTTATCAATGTAAGCGGGGAGATTCATATTATCTTTGGTTTTATAGACTTTCCATTTTCTTTCCAAAATCGATGCGATCATTTCCTTGGTCGTCGTTTTTCCGGCGCTACCCGTGACGGCAATCACCGGACGATATTTGGAGCCCAGAATATCATCCCCTTTGCAATCATTCGTACCAAAACATTGTATGTGGCATATGCGGAGCCGTATGGGCCTACTTCCTACCGATTCAGCCCATTTTATGGAAGAAGGATTATGATCGGATTCCGAATCTATGAACTTTTCATAACCTTATTTACCCCCCCGTATTTAAGGTTACTAGAGGGACTTTGGCTCCCGTTTGTCAAACTGGGGTTCGATATGCGAATTTTATTGTATTTGGCATCCGTGGAGATGATTAAGCAGCTTGTCGGATCGCTTCTGTCCAAATTGAGGGGACTTGGACCTTTAACTCATTCCAATACGATTATGAAATCATATACTGTTTTAACCGCTAGAAAGGAAGTGTTGGATGCATGCAGGAAATTGGCAGAGTTCATTTTCGGGTGGATCATAACGGGGTAGTTAAAGAATTGATATTGTTACAAAATAGAAATGGAAGTATAAACTATATTCCGCTTGAGAAAGAGAGGAACTATTTGAATGCAATAAAGAATCGGGACGTAACAAAAATTTTGACCATTGAACAGATTGGCGATAAATATTATACGAATTACAAAACGCTTCCGGGAAGGCACAGATATACTAAAAAAGATTTGAAGATGATAACCGCTTCGATGTTGAAGCGATTGGAGGGTACGGGCCGACAAAAGATCATCATTCTTTTTTAATGAATGGTTAAAAAAGAATAGTTCGACATGGGAGCCGAAGTATTCAGGGATTAGGATTGTACGATGTGGCCTTTGTATTCGTCTGGAAAACTTTTTTCCACGCGGCTATTCGAAATGAGTCTATAAATTGAAACAGCGACAGCTAAGGACGAGAAATAATGTCCTAGACTGTCGCTGTTTTATTGAACTAACGATCCCGTTAGGTTAAAGGACATCCCAGGTTCTCGAAATCCAAGACTCGGGTATACCATTCCTATACTCCTCTGCGTCTCCACCCAAAGACTTTGACGTGCACGATGGCTTTGGTTACCCAATGCGAGAGCACATACAACACGATGAACAGGATTAGCAAAGGCCTAAATATTAGCACGGCCACAGCCCAGGAAAGCAGAATCTGCCAATTCTTCATTTTTCTCAAAAATTTGCCTGGCCACAAAAATATTTTAAATAACATTTCGTTATGCTGAAGCGCCTCTAGAAATTCATCCTGGTACTGTTTGTCTTCTGGATCTAAGCGAACGGCATTCCGCATATACGTCTCTTTCAGCTTGTATTCCCCACGCTGGCCAGCCGCCAAGCCGAGAAATAAATATACTTCTGACGATTCCATATTGTTTTTGAGGGCGAGTCTTTCCAACCTAGCAGAATCCTCATAGTTTCTCAGCAACGCTTCCGTATAGCTTAACACAGCCAAATATAATGGTGATTCCGGACGCAGTTCAAGTGCATGCGAAAGTGCCGTCTTCGCTTGGTTTGGTTTGCCCTTCTTGTTCAACATATTTGCTTGTAGATAATAATAATAAGGCTCATAGGGATCGATTCGTAAGGCTTCCTGCAGAGCTTCTTCGAAAGCCCGATCCTTATCCGTAGCGTAGAAAACGCTGACCCGCACATACCAGGCCAGCTCCTGCTGCGGCTCCCGGCTAAGCGCCTGGTTCGACCAATGCAGTGCTTTGTCATATTCGTTCATAAATAGGTGAATCTTCGAGATTAGCGCAAAGACATCCGGGTCCTCCGGTTCCTGTCTTATTAGCTGCTCAGCTTCCTTTAATGCTTCTTTATACCGCCTCCATTCGATAAGCTGCTGCGCCTTAGCATAAGCGGCATAATTATGTATGTTCTCCACCTGCGCTATCCCCCCTTATACAATTATGACTTGACACCATGCTTCTTAATGTAATCCAACACGATTTGATAATCACGGTTTACATCACTGAATGTCGCATAATTCTTTGCTGTAGCAAACCAATCCAGCGTCGTTGCCTTGCGGCCTTTTGCCGATCTCTTTAAATCGTCCTGAGTAATAGGCTGGATCTCACCCTTCTCAAAGGTTCGCTCCATGGCTGATTCTACGGCATCCTTGACTAGCTGCTCTAAATCGGCTCCGGAATAAAGCTTCGTCTCTGCGGCAATCTTGGACAGGTTCAGCGAACCCAGCGGCTTGCCGGATAGCTTTAGTTCCAGAATGATTTGCCGCTCTGCCTCTTCAGGCGGCGGTACAAAAACAAGATGGTTAAAGCGCCCGGGACGTCTCAATGCGGAATCAAGGTACCAAGGCGTATTGGTTGCCCCGATGACAAACACGTTATCGTTCTCCGCCTGCAGACCGTCAAGCTCCAGCAATAATTGGTTAACAAGCATGCGGTCATGATGCTGGCGCATTTGATGACGGCTGCCTCCGAGGGCGTCGATTTCATCAATGAAAATAACGCACGGCTTGCTTTCCCGCGCTTTTTCGAATATATCGTGTAAGTTATGCTCGCTCTGGCCAGCATACATGGAAAGAATAGACTGAAGCTCGACATGAAGAAAATTAGCATCGATCTCGCCTGCCACCGCACGTGCCAAAAATGTTTTGCCGCATCCGGGAGGCCCAAACAAGAGCAAGCTCCCTCCAGCTTGTTTGCCGTATGCGGCAAATACTTCCGGCTGCTTCAGAGGCAGTATAAAATTCATTCTGATTTTTTTCTTAACCTCTTCCAGGCCTCCGACGTCGGCAAACGTCTCCTTTGGTTTCTCTGACTCGACAAGCGATTGATCCTCTTTGCTGAAATGAATGAGCTTTAAATTTTTGCGCCTATGCTCTGCTAGTTCATCATGGTCCGACATCCTGCTCTCTCCCCTGTCATATTTTCTCTTAAGAATATCATATTCCCATAAATTAGGGAGTAACTAAACAAAAAAAGACTACTCACAAGAGCAGCCTTTACAGTTAGCTGAACTACTTCCGATAATGATAAACATGAGATACTCATCTAAAAGATGGTTTTATTCTTTAAAATCGAATAATCCTCTGTAAATCAAGTTTGCAGAAACCGGCTTCTTTCCGATTTCTCGTGACCATATAGACAATTGACCGATATGGTGAATTTCGTGGGCGATCACGTGCCGCATCACTTCACCGAATCTAAAGCTTTCCTGCTCCCCGTCTTGGTTTGTATCAAACATGACATGGTCTTCCAAGCTACCATTCCAAGCGTAGACGAAAGGTGCAATTTCCGCACGGCTTCGGGCCGAATAATCTCGTAATCCTTGCACGCTGGCACAATCTTCGAACGAAGGGATATTCAGCTCTCTCCCTTGCAAATCCCCGCACAACCAGGCATATTCGACTGTCACGATGTGATATAGTGTGTAAAGAATGCTTCCTATGCCGCCGGTGCGCCTTTTCAACAGCTCTTCCTCGCTCACCGTTTCGCACCAGTCAAACCAGTCATTGCGAACTTGCCAGTTATACTCGAATAGTTTCAACATGTCGCCGCCTCCTGAAATAATCAACTTTGTTACTCCTACCATGATTCGCGATATAATCCTGTTATCCTCCGTTTATCGCATAAAGATCTGCAGTGTCCCAACCCAAAATGTTGCCGTAACAATCCCATTCACGTTCCCCACCCTCTGCCGGAAGCTGAAACCGTGTCACCTTTGTTAAGGGGGATTATTCCTGACTCCTCCACTCGTTAAAAAAATCACCTCAATTATAGGATTGAAACACTGACAGCATAATGTCAGTCTTTAAATGTCCCCGTTAGTTGAAGCTTCTTATGATACAATTACTGTTCAAGACCTTCAAAATTGCGTCGCCAATCAGAACGTCATAACTCTAAAAATAAGTTACAATGACATTTGGTTGTAAGTACCTGTGCCTAATCTATATTTCTAGGAGGAATTCATGAAACTCGCTGCCTTTTTTCCTTATCGAAATGATGCAAGAAAGATATTGATTCCTTATTTAAATCAATTGACTGAAGTACAGTGGTATGCATTGCATCCGGATTACCCGAATTCCATCGCTTGGATCATTGAGCACATCGCTCGCAGCGAAGACGAATGGATTAACGTGATCGTTCTTAAGGGAAAGCCACGACTTCAACGAGTCTTGGATCACCCTCAGCAAATTTTGCAGGCATATATCGACATTCGGGAGCATACAGACCTTAAACTCAACTCTATGGAATACGATGAACATGAGCCTGCAGTACAGCTACCTCGTTTTTCAGACGGTTGGGAACCGCCTTCACCGCCGACGCTGCGATGGATTTTCCATCATGTTTTTGATCATGAGTCGTATCATGTCGGTCAAATCGGCGTCATCGCACGTTTGAACGGATTCGCCGGCCCCCTCTTCTGAACGTATAAAAGATTTCGTTTTCTTAACGAGAAAGGTGGAGCCCCTGTGGACTCGTGGCGACTTATATATTCTTTCTCACGACATCATCAACTAAGAAATGTTATATATTTATTTTAATCCTCTTGTAAAATCCCTTATTTTTTCAGAGATTTCTTTTGGATGGGAACGATATAAATAATGTCCCGCGTCCAACAAGACCATTTCTCCATGTACAGACTCCTCTATTTGCTTCTCATGTTCGGGGATCCATCGGTCCGTCACAGGGTGATTCGCTTGGACAAAGAAAAGGACAGGTAAGTTGGTAGGAAAAGTAAGCTGCTCTGCTGCTTCAAAGTTGGAATACATGCTCACCGCCTCATTTAATTGAGTGTTGTTATACATGTTTTTGCGTATCAACATGTTCAATTGTTCTTTGGTTTGTTGATCATACGGCAGTCCTTCATAAGGGTCAGCGCTTAGTTTCAATTGTAAACGGGCGAAGCCCAAATTGCGGAACCATTTAACCGGGTCTGTGTCTGACGAATCAATCTTCTGTTCACTCAGCGTGGGAACACTGCTATCCAGCCCGATAAACGCTCTCACTTCGTTTGGATATTGGTTTACATACTCCAGACTATAGATCCCCGAAATAGAATGACCCATAAGAATATAACGATTGATATGGAGACTTTGTAACGCTTCATGAATTTCGCTTACGATATTTTCTGTACTGCGCTCCTTCTGGGTTTGATCGCTCAAACCGTAACCAAAAGGTTCAATCACGACGACTTTATAATAAGGGATTAACTCTGATAGAAGTGGCTTAAAATCAAGTGCAGGTGCTACTGTTCCATAACCAGGAAGAATCACTATGGTTTCTTCACCTTGACCTTGAATGAAAACATTCATCTGTTTTCCATCCACGGATACATGCTGACCGTATTGTTCCATTCTTTTTTGTTCTGTAAGACCGCTGATTTTATTTACGGTATAGACGATTGCGATAAAAAGTAGGATGGCTATAACTACTGCGACGATTACTTTAAGCAAAATATGTAGTACTCTCTTTGTTTTTGTACTATACCTTACTTCCTTTCCTGCTGCTTGTGTCAAACTCTTCAGCTCCTCTTGTTATTGTTATCTGTACAATGGCCTTGTGGTCCACTCATCCAAGTCTAGCCAACCAAGATGTCCTCTCAATGAATGCAATATGAACGGAGCATGAACAAAGTTACTCGGCAATCGGCAGAAGAAATTTGTACCGATAAAACAAAAAAGCCGCTAAAATAGCGACTTTAATGGGTTATTACCGATTGATATTATGCATAATTGCACTGTACAGAAAATCTGCGAAATCCTCATGGCTATATTGATTAAAATAGTTTCTGAAACGCGTATCGAATTTGTAGGTATTAGCCATGCAAGTCAGTAATTCTGCGTCGCAAGTCATGAATTGCATTAGATTTTTTTTCCACTCCTCGATTAATCGCTGAACTTCATCGGAAGAAGGATCCTGATCGACTAAAGACGCGATTTGTTTGAATATTCCTTCCATGGACCGAAAACGTTCCTCTTTTTCATCGAGTGATATCGTATCCAACGTTTCATTAAACTTTTGATACGCCTCTGTTTCACCATAAATGAATTTGGCTTCATTTGCATATTGTTCTTTCAATGGCAGAACGGAAGAATTGTTGAAGATTTGCAAATGACTAATATCATTACCCGAAACATATTCCTCGAGAGCGACCATGATGGTTTCTATTCTTTGTTTTCTTGATTGTAAGGTTTGTCTCTGATTCTTTACTATTTGTTTTTGTTCTTGTCGGGTCAGTTTTAAAATGTCCGCAATTTCTTTCAAGGAAAAATCCAGTTCCTTTAAGAATAAAATGGTCTGAAGTTTTTCCAAACTGCTTCGTTCATATAGGCGATACCCTTTTTCCGTCAGGTGTGTCGGTTTGAACAAATGAATACGGTCGTAATAATGCAGGGTGCGAGCGGTAATGCCGGTAATCTGAACGATATCTTTAACTGCTAATAATGGTTTCTTCATTCCAATACTCTTCTACTTCGTCTAGTATTTGAGCGGCAGGCGTTATCGTAGCCTCGAAAATCGTTTTCCCTGTTTTTCGTAAATAATATTGGATTAAATGATATCCGCAAGCGTATCCGGCACTATAAGGCATGTTGACGGGTTTTGAATTTTGAAGTTTTGCGATCTCGTCACCGTAAAGATACGGAGCAATTCGATCGAACCCTGTTAATTGCAGTTGCTCTCTAAGCACTGGCTTTATGCGCCTGTTAAGCGTTTCTGCGTTTGTTTTCGTTACCCAAGGACCGAGCAATTCTTCTCCAAACATGAACGTAGCATAGTTTTCGGCCAAGCCTTCACTTACAATGAGCTCGCCCAAGTTAACGGTGTGATCCCACTGAATAAATTGATATCGCACATTATGGTTGCATTCGTGCGCCAGGGCAGCCTTCATTCGAGGAATCGTGTACTCATTTGGCAAGATTGTACCCCAAATAAACCCGGGAATGCCCCCAAAACCGCTATATCCTTCGTTTATGGTTAAGGCACGGCTTTCCGGATTTCCTAGTTGAATGGTAAATAAATATTCGGAAACGGGGAGGTTAATTTCATGCTCTACAAATAGATGCAGGCTTTTCTTTACAGCATGCTCGCACGCTAACCAAAATGATTCGGACGATATCAGCTCGATCTCTGCCGAAATCTGAGAGGTAATTTGATCAGGAGATCGATGCATCATACTATTGAACGTCATAACGTCAAAACCGTTGGCCTCTTCGGCTTTAAAAGGGATCTGTTGAATTTGCCATTGTTTCTTAAAGGGAGCCATCATTTCGTTTCTGAACAATTCAAGCTTTTCCTCGGGCGAAGCTTGGGCCACTTTTTGATAAATATGATCTGATCGCAGTGATTTAATCTTCATTTCTCTCACTCCTAGTTATGGATTCATTGAAAAATTATGCACTATGACCTAACGTCATAGTCAAGAACTTTTATCCCGACTTTGGGTACATCTTCCGCTGATCGAAAGAAGACCTTAACACATCATCATCATATTTGAAAAAAAGAAACCGATGAAAGGTCGACTTTAGATATATTCATTTATTATCTCCTCAGCGCGTAACAAAAAAAATAAAACCTCCATGATCCAGAAGTTTTATTTTGTAGAATAATCCTTATTTAACTAAAATTCACGCAACATATACATCATCAATTTTATCTTTGCTAACATCGCTTACAATAAAACCATGATGGTCAAGACCATAACCCGATTTTAAAATCCTATTTCAATCGCCGCCTTATTTCTTACCCCAGCATTTTCCTAATTATATCACCAAAAAAACATCTGGCCTAAAAAGTGAGTTAAGACGCTCCCATCGGCTTTTTTTCAAAATGGCTTAACGACCATAAGCACCAATATGGCAATCATCAGCAGCTGCGCTGCCGTCTCGACGGGTATGATCTTTTTTATGAGCAGTCCGAACTCGGCGGGTATTTCATTACCCTGATCTTGACTTTCCGATATGATCTTTATGACCTTTTTCATACGCGGTTCGATCCATCCGTCGATGAGGACGATCATGAGGAGCGATAAAAGGATGGACACATTCAGCCACATTTGGGATAACCCCATCTTGGTTATGATCATAAGCCAAACCCCGGTTACAATAAGTACGGCTCCGCCAATTTTAGGCATGATGGCAAGCTTTGTCGTTATACCAAAAGTAAAGTGCAGCTGGCCGACGGTTCTAGCGAATCTACGAATGATGGGCATCACGAAAGCCGGGCCAATGATGGCAATCGAAGCCAATATATGCAAAACGAGCAGTAATCCAAACAAACCTATGCTCCCCCTTCTTCTAAGTGCACCGTAATATTGTTTTGATAGGCTAGACCGACCCTTTTTCTTTTAAACGCTCCCCCGAGCTCAATATGGTCCAGCATACATCTTGCGACATCGTCATAAGTAACATTCAGCTCTTGAAATCGGTTGAACAAGTGACCGGCGATATCTGCCTCGGAATATTCCTTGATCGCCTCCGGAATCGGAACAGGCAAGGTTTCCGTTGTTACATGCAGATGAACCGGCTCTGAATGCTCACTCGAATCCATCATGGTCCCCGGACACATAACGGACCAATCGAGCCCAGTCTGTTGCAGCCTTTCGTAATTCCGATTGTGATTTTTATACTCAGGCGGGAAGCCGGGTAAATGGTTGCCGATAAGATCGGTATATGGAATATCCAGCAGTCCCGCTCCTCCCATCATCCATACCCGCCCAGAGAAACTAGGCTCTAATTCACATTGGCTTATAATGGTATCGACGATACGAACAAACTCTTCTCCCTGGCCCGCATGGCCGGCTGCAATAATAGCGGCGTTTTGATGCGCGAGCGCCTCACCGATGCTGACCGGGTCCATCATATCGTCCACGATCACCTTCACATGCTTTGCGGAATGCTTACCTAGCTGATCATAAAGCTTCTCAGCATTTCGAACATAGGCGGTCATTTCATGCCCCATTTTTATCCCTTGTACCAGCACTCTTTTCCCTGTATTCCCCGTCGCTCCGAAAACAATAATTTTCATTGTTCTTTCCTCCTCATTCATGGCCCCTAATATTTGGTTAACTCAAGCTTAGCATCGCTTCAAAATGATGTTAAGAACCCACTTTAAAGTAGGGTGCTTACTTAAAAGTAAGCATGACGGAAAAGGATGCCCTAAGAATACGCAAGAGCTCGGGAGGTCGGGACGTCGGGAATATTCTAAAGACAGATTGGCGACAATCCCACACTATAAGAAGTTTTATGATCTCAAACCCGATAATTAATTCAGATCAGAAGTGCGACTGCAGGCAAACAAAAGCTGCCCGGAATCCCGTGGCAGCTTTTGTTTTGAGTTGATTGAATTCGTGTACAAGTTCATTGAACCAGCTTTATGACGCTGACTCTTGATATTTCCGCTTATTATGATTTTCTCCCCAAGCACACATGACTTCTGCTACAGGAATCAATGTTCTGCCGTATTCACTAAGAGAATATTCTACTTTTGGAGGGACAGTCGGGTAGACCGTTCGATCGACTATGCCTTCTTGTTCCAAATCTCGGAGATGTTGTGAAAGCATTTTTTGTGAAACATCAGGTATAAGCTTTTCCAGATCGTTGAATCGCTTTTTGGATTCAATCAGATGCCATAAAATCATCGGCTTCCATTTGCCACCTAAAACATGAATGAGTGTCTCAACTGGACATTCACGCTGATGAATCATTGATAAATCATCCCCTTACTTTTAAGTAAGTGCATTACCTAAAATTAACATAACGGTAGCTTTACAATCAAGTCAATATTGAAAGTAAAAAGCTACAAGACATTCACGAATGCAGTACTCACCTCCGCCCTACTATCCGTGGAGAATGAGATCAAGTTCTTGACTATATCATACACAGGTAAAGAGAAATGGTTTGGTGGGCTTTTAAATTTCTACCTCTAGTCCTGTTCTTTTTTCTCCTGTACGACTGGCATCATCATACCGTCATCCATTCCCATCAACGTCACGCTGGATGATTCGGGAATCTCATCATGCTGCGTAATATCCACCGGGGTATCGAATATCGGTTCCGCATAAGCAAGATGCGTCCGGCCTCGCGCCAAAATCTGGCGGTAGTTCCCGCTTTCGCCCTCATAACCGTCATGGTCCCACGGAACGAACGACCGCGCGTTACAATAATGGCACACATAGGAGCGGCGATAACGGTCCTTCGTTCGGTTCCGATATGAACGGTGGAACAAATGGGAATCAAAGAATAGCACATCCCCAGGCTTCATTCGCACAGGAATCGGAGCCGGATATTTTGACACCACTTTGGATAGCGTGTTGACCTCATCGTCCAGATGACTGACATTCTCAACGGAGTGGAGATCGGTAAAGGCTTCTTTAGCATGAATACTGCCGCTGTTATCCCCTGGGGGTGGGTAGATCGGCTCGTGATTGGAACCAGGGACGACCCACAAACACCCATTCTCTTCATCGGCATCCTCCAGGGCAATCCATGCCCCGATTAGCGTGTCGGGATGGGTCTTGATGTAATAAGCATCCTGATGCCAACCTTGCCCGCCCTTTCCCGGCGGATTAAAGAACATCATCGATTGCAAAGCATATACGTCGGGCCCAATAAGTGCCTCAAGCACATCCAGAATCCGGGGATGAAGCATCAGCTGCTCCCCTTCCGGATGGACGCGGGAGATCATATGAACCCTCGTCTTCTCGGCAAACTCCGATTTGAGAGGGTCCTTATCTTCCTTAGATGCCTGTTCACGTTTCCCCTCATTTTCAATACGCAGTCTCTCTGCCCACGCTGCGTATTGTTCTATTTCTTTCGAATCCAACAGTCCTTCAACAATGAGGAAACCATCTCGGTGATAGTGCTTGTATTGCTCTACCGTTACATAAAAACGGCCTTCTCTTAGTTTGGCCTTAGGTACATAAGTCTGCCCCATATTGATCCCTCCACATCCATTGATTACCTTCAGTTTGAAGGATTCCGAAAGCGTTCTCAATGGAGAGGACACGGAAAACAGTGGACGGATTTGATATCCGTTATCATGTCCGCTCCTGATTCAGAGCGACAAAATGCCGGTTCAGGGGATAAGCGGACTCCTCCTCTTCGATCATGGCCAAATGACGAAATAACGGATCCGCATAGCGATCGCGGAATTCAAGTGCAGTAACACCCCGGGTACGTTTGAACATGCGGGAGAAGTAGTGCTCATCGGCAAATCCGACATCGTAAGCGATTTGCTTGATCGTTCGCTCCGCTTGGATTAATAGCTGTTCCGCTCTCCGTAGACGGCGTTCCAGCAGCGCCTTCTGGGGAGGGATTCCAATCCAGCGGACAAACATCCGGGTAAAGTGCTCATGAGTCCAGCCGGAACTGGCAGCAATTTCTTCAATGGTAATCTGGCGGTGAAGATGTTGTTCCAAATAATCCAATGCCTTGATAATCGGGGCAGGCAGGGTCGAGGAAGAGCGCGAATCGTCTTCATCGATCGCCCGCCATTCCTCTAGGACGCTCAGTAGCAAGATAGCTCCTCTTCTCTGCCAGCCGCCGGGCTTTACATGCACGATCTTGAGCATTTGTTTCAACAGTGAGGGAACAAGACTTCCCCCGGCAATCACCGACCAGTCCTGACATTCCCCTCGGCTATTGCCCTGTTCGTGGAAGGTTTCCCGGAATGCAGCGTATTCGAAGTGGACATATAAATGCCTGGTGGGAACGAACGGATCAAACCGGTACCTATGCGGCTCCCCGGGACAAGTGAATATTATGCCGGGGCGATCCAGCAGAAACTCGCCCCGGTCGTTTTCATAAACGGTCCTGGACCCCGTCGGAAAGAATACCAATTCGAAATCATCGATCGTTCGCATCCCCAGAACGGATCCCTTGTTGACGGTGATATCCCCCATGACATGAAGTGCGGGTAGCGTAAGCGACAACGGATAACCCTCCATTCCTTTCATACACCGTAATGTTAGTTATTTTCATAGTTTCCTGCATAAAGACGGCGCTGCTCTTTGTTGCTCGGTTCTTGTCTAGACATTAGCACAAATGGCCAACAACCAACTAATGAATTTTCGTAGAAAGCCATTAGATTTATCTTTTTCCCCTTCCCTTCCGTTTCTCTTCTAGACATCTAATGTCATACGCACCCTGTTTATACCATGCAAAATGAGTTGAACATACTTGATCTAATTATGCGGCTTCGTTCTCCCATTCAGCTATGAAATCTTCAACCATACAGAACATCGTCATATCCCCTTATTTTTGTTCCATTAAAAAATCATTAACCGCCTGATAATAACCGTTTAAATCGTCGGAGTGGACGCCGTGGCCGCATTCTTCGAACACGATCAGCTTGGTGTTAGGCCTTTTAGCTTCCATCCGTCTCGCTTGTTCGGTACCAAGAATGAAACTCTTCCCGCCGTGAGCATGTCGCATAGGCTTGATCAAAGACATGTCTCCGAAAAAGTGGTCGTCGTTTATGGGGGGAATGAACTTATTGTGCGGCGGCAAGTCACAATAAGGAGAAATATAGGGTCTAATCCGTAATCGCACCATCTTCGTATCATTACGGCGAGAAAACAAAAAAAAGCCGCTAATATAGCGACTTTCTAAAACTCTTCCAAAACCTTGGATTTGTCACCATAAACCTTTTCCAGGTGATCCTCTCCCCAATAGCATAAATGGTCTAGCGCGGGCTTTAATCCCCAGCCGTAAGCCGTTAACTCATACTCCACCTTAGGTGGAATCTCTTTATAAACCTTTCGTGCAACAATCTCATCCTTTTCCAGGCCTCTTAGTTGGGTGGTCAGCATTTTTTGCGTAATGCCGGGCATTAACCGTCGAAGCTCAGACGTCCGTTTCCGCCCTGTCATCAAATGATAGATGATTAAAGGCTTCCACTTTCCCCCCATTACTTCTAATGCCGCCTCCACTCCAACTTTATACTTCTTTTGAACGTTGCTTTCCCTATTTTCAGTCATCTCTTATTCCTCCGTTAAAAGGCTGTGTTTTTGCTAGGAACATTAAGATTGATTCATTTCAGATTTATTCTTTTCAGATTGATTCTTTTCAGTCCGTTTTTCAGGTAATTCTCTAGGGCACTTACCTAGGGCACTTCCATGTTACTATGGCACCCGTATCATCCTATAGAACTTGAAAGTGCGTACTTCCAGGTTATTTTATTACTGTTTATAATAGCATCAGCCATTGATCGTGGCTACAATTTAGCTGTTGAGAAAGGCAGTGAAGATACAAGTATGAGAGTATTAAGCGTTGTTTCGCACCCAAGAAAAGATTCCCTGACCTTTAAGGTTGCCGATCGTTTCGTAAAAGGTCTTGCCGAGGCTGGCCATGACTATGAGATATTGGATTTACACGGGATTGGCTTTGATCCTGTTTTAAAAGGAGTAGATGAACCGGATTGGTCAGCTGAGAAACAGTCCTTTTCCCCTGAGGTAGAAATGGAAATAAGGCGAATGAAGGAGCATGATGCCTTGGCATTTATTTTTCCAATTTGGTGGTGGCATTTGCCAGCCATGCTAAAAGGTTATATTGACCGTGTATGGAACAATGGGTTTGCGTACGGTTCGAACCAGCTTCATCATCAGCATATCTTGTGGATTGGTTTGGCGGGTGTTTCGAAAGAACAGATGAACAAGCGTAACTATGAAGAAATGATGACTCATCTGCTCAATGTGGGAATTGCAGATTATTGCGGTGTATCCAATTCCAAGGTTGAATTTTTATACGAGACTTTGGATTCTAATCCCAAGCATTATGAGATGCTGCTTAACCAAGCTCATCACTTAGGCTTGAATTATGCCAAGGAGCTGTAACCTCTAAGTTAAGTCTGCACGATCTGATTTACGTTATTATGCGTTTACGCTGCATGAAACCTCAAACAAACCTCCTGCCCTCTGATAAGAGGGTTGGAGGTTTGTTTGCAGTCGTTGATAGATTTTTGTTATAGCACTGCATTTCATATCATTCTCGGAAATAGAGGGAACATAATGGTGAAAAATAAATTTTGACGGAGGAGCATTATTCCTGCAGCCTCTTGTTTATCGTTGTTGAGCTCTTAATCCTCAGATGGATCCTCATCCATGCCGACGGCAGAATCAAATACACTGTCCTGTGGAACGCTTGTTAGATCCAGCTTTTGCTTCACCTGGTGGTTGATATTCCCATACCAGGCCTCAAAGGAGTCATCCAACTGCTCTTCACGATTACGATCTTCGTTCACATCCGAATCCACTTCGATTTTATTGCCTAATACCCCATAATCGTCTTTGGGATGGATCATACTCTGCTTCAGCTCCTTTGGTATACGGATACTTTAAAATTCCCTGTAAAACCAATTCTATACAGTTTTTGATCAATATTTATTGTTCAAAATCTTGTTAGCAGCAAGATGATTAATTTGTATTCTCTCTTGCTTCAACCACTTCCGGTAATTTCCAGTTGGTCTAATACTATATTTTCAGTCTAGTAACCCGTTGGACGAGAACTAATTATCGATCCAGATTGGGTTGAAAAAGTTACTTTGGGTTGGAAAACGAAATTCGTACGCGTCAACTTTAAGTGATCAAACATCCTTAACATTGGGTTAGCGCGCCTAAGGCGCGCTTTTTTAAATCTCATTTTTGACACTTCTTGACTTTCACTTTCTACACGACTTCGTTTTATCCGAAACCTTTTTCATGCCTTGTTACCTTTTTGGTCTACAGATTCTTGATAGATGTCAGCGTAAGTTTTTGAATCTTTGATTAGATCATCGCAAAAAGCCGCTACGTCACTGCCTGTCACTTCGAGCACGCCTTTTTCCAATGCCGCGCCCTCTTCAAAAAGATCGATAATTCCCGAGAGCAAACCCGTCCCGCTGGTTAACTCAACAGGGCCGACCTTAAAGAGATATTTTTGAATCTCTTTATAAACAATCTGATAATCTTGCGGGAGTGCTTTGACACGCGCCACATGCGCTCGCCACTCTCTTTTGCCTTCAATGATATCTTGTATTCTCATTTTATCCTCCTATTTACCTAATTTTTTAGCGATATTATTGTTGAGCTGCTTACGCCACTTGTCACGAAAAGACTTTGCCCCTTCTTCGCCGGCCAGCGCTGAACAGAACCCTTTGATATCATCACCCAAAACCTCTTGGACACTCTGACCGTCCGCCGCCGTTTCTTCGAGCAGGCCAAGTACACCGTCAAGAATTGGCATGAGGTTGCGACCGGTGAAATCGGAGTGCGGCCAAAGATTGGCATTAATTTTTTTCCATGCCGCTTGATAATCAGCCGGCAACTTTTGGGCTCGCGCTTGAAAACTTTTCATTTCTTTAGTCATGTCACTGCCGGTGATTTTTTCCCAAAAATTCATTATTTTTTCTCCTTTAACTCGTTAATTTTTGATAAAACAAACTCCCATTTTTCCCAGAACCTACGCAGCACCTCGCTCCCCACGTCGTTGATCGCGAAAAACTTTCGCGGCGGTCCCATATTAAAAGGCTTCTTGGTGATTTTCACCAACTTGTTTCTGTAAGCCGGATCAGGATGGTGCACACCGTTCCCTTCACAACATCTTTGAAGCCGAGGGCGTTCAGCAAGCCGCGTGATTTCGCAGCCGTAGATTTCTATGCGGTATATAAAAATTCAAGGACACAGCACTCAAAGCACCCATTGCTATTCTGTAACACTGGTATAAAGTGTTACTTACTACAGCTATAAAGTAACACGTAGTAGATGGATTGTCAATAGCGTTTCTTTTGCACGGATTTTATGTTTTCAACTACCCGTTTAGAAGAAGCTTTTCGTCTACCATCATTACGACTCTATTCGTAATTTCCCATGGAAACGTCAATGCTGGAACTGGGGTCGGCTTCGGAAAACGGTGTAATTTGCCGCCCCTCCCCTGTATCCGTATTGCCGGACATACTTATAACAAAAAAGCCGCATATCATGCGACTTTCAAAGTAATCAAGTTGTTGTCGTCCGACACAAGTTCTCCTTCCCCTCATCGTCGCCGTTAATACTAATGATGTGTCACATTCTGTTTTGCCCTGGTTGGCCCCTTCGCGCCGACGCTGCGATGGATTTTCCATCATGTTTTCGGTCATGCGTCGTATGATGTCGGTCCGCTCTATTCTGTTAGGTAATAGCTTGCAAATTAGAACATGGGAACTTCCCCGCCCGGATACAATGTCGAGTTGGACAAGCGTTTCGGCTGCGGCAGTGGGATACCTGAAGGGAGCTCGCTCAGATCCGCAGGTTTGCTTGAATATATGGACGCTGTTTCGCTGTTGTAAATAATGACTTGCTCCGTACCGCTGCCCCATAGGTCGGCATGGACGGCATAACCCTCGGAAGGAAACTCCACGACGGCGTTCATATGACCGTCATACAATGTTGGGAAGATGCCCCCACCGCGACGGTATGCCAAAATATAGTCTGGGGCGCCTTCCGCCCACCCGCTCAAGGGCTCGATAATCGTAAGCCAGCCGGGTGTTTTGCGGTCTTCTTTCCACACCTCTTGTCCGCTGCTGTCCAGCAGGAATAAGGCGTCTTTGCCAATGAAGCCCTTGCCGTCGTCTTCTCTCACGAGCCGATCCAATCCGGCAATTTGCATTCCCGGCAAGTCGCTTCGGAAGCGCCCGAGCGCTATATGTTGTGACTCGACTGAGCCTTCGTATCGCCATAATTCCGTGCCGTTACGGTCATACATGACCGTAACGCTGCCTCCGATCACAAGCTCCTGCTCTCCGTCGCCGTTTACATCACCGATCCAAATGCAATCGGCGTGATCGTCCAATTCGCGGCAGCTCCATAACGGCGTGCCGTCATGGTCCAGCAGCGTATAACCGGCCATCACTTCGTCGTATCCATCGCCATCCAAATCGTATGCCCAAGGGAAATGGCCCGGGTTGCCCTCGTGCGTCCAGAGTAAATTGAAGTTCCGGTCCATTGCCCACATGCGGTGATAACGATCCTTTAGAATGAAATCTCGTCCATGCGGGCCGCCCGTCAAATTCGCAATGATTATGCAGTCGTGCGCCTCAGGGTCCGGGAGCTCATGGGAAGACCTAACGCTTCCGTCGTGCCCGTTAATGACGATGAGCCGGCTGTCCATAACACACAGCACCTCCAAACGGCCGTCTCCGTCGATATCGACAATTTGTGCGGGATAATCCGAGCCTTGACTGCCTGCTCCTGGATCCGGCTTTCCCGTCTGCCAGAGCAGATTCCCCTCCAGATCGAACGCAGTGAGGCACTGCACCTGATGGGGAATATAACGAACGTCCTGGCGGTTGTCGGGCTGCACGAGCAGCATCTCCATCCGGCCATCTCCGTTTAAGTCGCCGAGCAGCATTTTACAGCGTGGACCTGCCGCCCGTATATCCAGCATGCCGATGAGCAAAGGTTCTTTTGTCATCACTTGGTTCATCCGATATCCCTCCATTCCTCTCTTCTCATTACAACTTGATTTGCTTGCCGCCTTTCACTTCGACGATCTCTCCGTCCACGTTCAACCAAACGCTTAACGCTGAAGGGTTGTAGACGAAATCCAAGTCAGCTGCAAACTTCAGTCCTTCGAATGCCTTGGCGTAATCAACAAACTCAATGTTCGTACAATACCAAATATCCGGATGGCCTCCCATATAGGTGCCGAACTGTTCCATAAGCTCCCAATTGTTATCATTATCGAATTCGTAGCTGTGGCCCCATACGTACATCAGATACAGGTATTGCTTTTTGTGCAAGCTGACGAAGGTTTCCGCATGCTTCATCAGCTCACGATTATGATGGCATGTCGGCTGCCATTCCAGAAAATCGTCCGGCATTCCGAATTGCCCTGAACCGGCAACGACTCTTGCATATTCCATGCCCAGACCCGGCAGCATCTCTTTGATTCTGCGATTGTAAGAGCCGTTCGGATACGACATCCCTCGCACCGCATAGCCCACGATACGTTCCAGATGACGCCGATCTTCCATGATTTCGTGCACAATTTGCTCGTTCGGGCAGCGAGCGATCGTCGGATGGGTCAGCGTATGCGCCGACACCTCATGACCATCATAGAGCGTTTTGACCTCATCTGCACCCACCCTATCCGGCGTTCCGAGTAGTCCGGAATTGATATGAAAAGATCCTTTAAGCCCATACCGGTTAAATATGTCTACCAGCCGCCGATCGGCGAAGCGGCCGTCGTCGTAACTCATCGTTAACGCTTTGTGCCGCCCTTCCGGAAAGCACATCAAAATGTTCGGCATCCTCTTTCCTCCTTTGCGTATATGCTCCACTACAGACATACTTCTGCAACTTTCCGTATTTGTTAATGAGCGGAGCCAGCAGACGGATAACCTGGTTTCAGTGAGAAACGGCCCGAGTTCGAATCGTCTACCCTCTAGCTATACGACCCAAAGCATTTACATCAACAAACATGGATGACCCTCACGGGTCGTTAGTTGCAATTACGTTCGCATACACGGGGTAGATATAGACTTGGGATTGGAACCTTCGCCCAATCGATGTCGGATGCAAAATAAAAGCTTGCGTAGCAGGGCTGGTTATATACGACATTCTGCCATGCGATACCGGTTCTGTACTGCGCATCATGCATTAACGTATATAATTTGCGGTCTGTTACCTCGGTGCTCAGGTAGATCCGAATCGCCGAGCTATCCGTTGTTCGGACCAGCAGCTCTTCTCTCCAATCTCCGAAAACGTCAGCGACAAGGCAAGGATTTCCCTTCGTTCCGTTATTGGAAACCGCACCTTCTGCTGTAAGCAGCCTGCCTTGTTTCCAATCGTCGATCGTAACAGGCTCGTCAAATCTGCCGTTAATGATCTGGGTTGTCATGTTGGCTGACCACTTGATACTCATGTTCGTGCCCGGAATCTGTTTTGCAATTTGGTCTCCTTTACATGTCCTCAAACCGAAGGCTTCATCGCTTTCATAACCCTCGCTGCACCATGTTTGAAGCCCCCTATGGTTCGGATCAACCTGTCCGATCATCCCGCGCCCCACGTCATCGATTGCGAAGCCGCCGTACAATACCTCGCCAGTAGCCGCATCACGCAGCGTGTATCCGTAAGGTCCCGAGTCGCCGCTTTCATGCACCATGAAAATCTCCAATCCCTGCCGGTCTGGATCAACGTTCGCTACATGAAGGGCGTCGCCATGACCAAGCTTGGCGATTTTACCAGGTGCCTTGCTTTCCGGTGGCATTATGCCCCGGGAGCTGTATAAAATGGATCCGTCATGGTCAATGGTAGCGGCTCCGTAAATAATTTCGTGGCAGCCGTCTCCATCCACATCTGCGATGCTTAAGGAATGCGCCCCTTGTTTAGCGAGGCTGCCAAAATTCTCATTTCGGCCGTCTTCCTGACGAAGCGTATCATGAAAAGGATTATTCATCGAAACCCAGCCGCTGTCAACGAACCAGCTCTCCTTCAAGCGTGTTCCATCCCAAGCGTAGGCTGCAACAGCAGCTCGAGTATAATAGCCGCGAGCAAAGATCGCAAACGGTTGTTTACCGTCCAAATAGGCTACGCCTGCTAGAAATCGATCCACACGATTGCCTGGCTCAATGCGATTCCACGAGTAATCCCCCCACATCAGGCCATCGTCATGCCGTCCCGGTTTATAGTGGATCGTCTCCAATTCTTCGCCTGTTTGTCCATGAAACACGGTTAAATACTCTGGCCCATCAAGAATGAATCCCTCAAATGACCTCAAGTTGTTGCGCCCGCTCCGACGGGGAGCATACACGTCGAGGAAGTAATCGGCAAGCTGCTCCGCATCCTCCCTTGACAATGGATAATTGTAACGACGCTCGATCCCGAAGCACTCTTCAAGCGTGGAGGGCCATCGCTTCGCCACGACCTCCTCATGCGAGTGCCAGCGCATAAACATTTGGACAATATGCTTGTAGTAGTCCATGCTGCTCATTCGATAGTCGTCCTGATGACTGTACCCGGCAGCTATATCCTCCGGAGGCATGGTTATATAGGTTTCGGAGGATACTCTTCCTTCCTGATCGTACCTTATGACCTTTGTACCGGGTGCTGTCTTAAACATCAGCTCGGCTTTCCCGTCTCCGTCAAAATCATAGACCAGAAACTGTGTATAGTGAGCACCCGCCCGAATGTTCACACCAAGCTCAATCCGGTAGAGCAGCGTTCCGTCCAGCTTATAGCAGTCGATGTATACCGGACCGGTGTAGCCGGAATGCGATACATCCTTTGCATTGGACGGATCCCATTTCACAAAGTACTCATATTCACCGTCGCCATCTACATCACCGACGCTCATATCATTTGCCGCATAGGTGTAGATTTGGCCAGTCGGCGTGACTCCGTCAGCCGGTTTTCGCAAAGGTAATTCATAGTATGGACCCACCCAGGGAGTGACGTCGGCACAACGGTCAACTTCCCGTCCATCCACAACTGCACAAACATAATAAACCGATGTTAGCGTCCCGCCGGGGTCCAAATAGTTGGTACTGTCGTGGATAGCTGCGATACAGGCGCCATTGCGATACAGGTTAAAATGGGTGCCGATCATTCCGTTACAGCTATAGCCGGTCACTTCATTCCCGAGCAATCTCCAGCTGAGAAATATTCCTTCCGTTGTCGCAGCTGCAACCAACCCCCGGTTCAGATATTCCAGCTGCATCCTGGATAACTTCTTTGCATCATACTCGTGCTGCTCATGGACGGTTTTCATAAATAGACACCCCTCCTTAATGGGCTTTGGCAGTAATTATGGAGATCGCTGTGAAAATTACGGTTTGCTTTCGGCATATACGGTCAAATTCGCATATTCTCCAATCATTGGCGCCATCTGGCGGAAACCAAGCTTTCCGCCAGCGATCGGAAGCCCGTACGTCTCGCCGTCGTCTTCCCACGAGAAAACCGGAAGGTTGTTAATGGCAAACGTAATGCGATGGCCGTCCTTGACGATGAGCATCTTATATGGTCCGGCAGCGTCCATGACGCTTGGAATCGGGTCGGCACCTTGCGCGACCAGGTGGAAACCGTAGCTTTTACGCAAATTGCATGTTTGAAACTTTCGCTCCTCCGCCCACTTCCTCCGGAAGTAAGAAACATGGAAGGCATTCATTTCGCCGTGATGATACTGGACGTATTCTCCTGTCCGTGGCTTGATTGAAGAATCGAACAAATCCCTGCCTTCCGTGCCGCTTGCGCTAAAAAACATAATCGCCAGGCCCGGCTCGCGGACCGGCCAAAAATCCCATGAGATAGCAGCGTCCGCCGGAAAATCCTCCGGGCACCACAGCACGAAATTGGCGCGCTGTCCCTCCGCCTCGTCGCGGACGCTTTCGAGCCGCATCCGTCCCAAAGGAAACGTAACGGCTGCTTCTCCCTCCATCCGAAAATCCGCGACATGCTCGGGCTTGGCGAACGGGTTTGCATATATCGCACGCCAACTTTCGGGAATAAGCGGGCTTTTAGCAGCATGCATGGCCCCTGTTTCGGTTGGTTGACCCGTTGTCATCGTATTCATGCTCCTTTCTTCCCAGGTCTGGGTTATCGCACTTCAGCGACGAGACGAGCGGTAACCGCGCTGCGTTAGACATTAGCTTCCTGGCGGGCCAAGCCTGTATGGTCAGGCAATGCATCGGGGATCAGTTCCAGGCTAATGATCGTGTTCAGCGACCATTGCGACGCCTCGTTCGTGTTCATCCAGTCAATCTCCTTCAGCTCGTCAACGAACGTTACATCAGCTGCGTCTTTCTTGAGGTCGGTCGTGGCAAAAGGATGCTTCAGCAGCGTCGACCAGACAAAATCGGCTGTACGTTTATCCTTACGGTACCAAGCGCCGTAAGCGACGAGGGCCAGCGTCAGGACGGGATGCTCAAACCGTTTCGTGCTGATCGCACCGCCCGTGATCCGATCCTTTTCTTCCTGCGAGAGATTATAGAAAACACCGAAATCGGCCATCATTTCATCCCACTGCTTATCCTTCAGCATGCCGGACAGCTCGAACCACACCTGCGGCGCGCCCATGCATAACGCAAGATGGCGGCCCCAATTGTCGTCGCCCATCGACGTGAGCAAGCCGGTATTCGGGTCATAACCGTAAGTCGGACCGGAGATCAGACCGAAATTCGCCTGTTTAATGCATTGAATGCCGGCAAGCAGTTTGTCGCGGTAAAACGTATCCTCTTTGCGCTCCCAGCGGGTCATCCAGTTGGAGCTGAATGCCGCCCAATCCGGACCGACCCGGATATGCGTCTTATGCTCGTCCTTCGGAAAATAGGCGCGCATCGGGTCGATATGAACGGTCGTATAATCAGCGTCCTTCGCTTCGTCCATCATGTCACCGATCCGCTCGTCTCCCGTCAAATAATAATAGTATCGGTGCAGGCCGGCCATGCCGATCCGGGCTTCCTTGCAGCCGCAGCCCCAATGGACGACGTTATGCCGGGAGCCGAGCCCGGCGTATTCACCGAAATGATAGACGTCGACCTCGCTCGTATGGCGCGTCATCGCCTCCGCCATCCGGAAAATATCTTCGCGTCCGGAGCGCAAAAACATCAGCCACAGCCACATGTTCGGAACCAGCTCGGTATTCTGCCATGCACAGCCGCCGAGGTCGTAATTCCAGACGTGACGGGCCGGATCGTAGCTGTGCATGAAATCGCCGTAATCCCAGAACCCGTACCAGCGCCGCTGCTCGACCTCCCGTTGATAGAAGGCGATGATGCCGTCCAGCTTCTCTTCAAGGCAAGCCTTGGTGGGCGTTCCCCGGTCCGGCAAGCTCCAGATGCCGAATGCGCCCTGACTTCGTAAATAAGCAGGCTCGCATACAAGCTGGGGCGGCGATTCGTTATAGCTCGCATATGCCTCTAACTCAACCGGCGACGGCGTCGACGTCCGGCACCAGATCGTCAGCTCGCTCGTATTGCCGACGCCGTAAGGTGTTGCACGCAATTCTTCTGCACCTTCGTAAGAAGACTCAACATGCGTATCCGTATCGTAATGGCGCATGTCCATGGCCGGCGCTTCCGGCGACCAGAACCAGGCGGTCAGCTGCGACTCGTCCTCTGTAAGGCCGTGTGCCTCCATGCCGGAAGGATGCTTTTGCCAGAAATTACGGATCGCAAGAGCCAAACCACCGCCTGGTCCGCCGACGTACGCGACCCCGCGTGATCTGCGGCCTTCGGCGGCTTTGAGCCAGCTGCAGCCTGCCTTGGTCCGCTTGGCCATCAGGTAATGGTCGGCTGAGAACTGTGTCGCCTTAAAGCCGTCCCAGCATGCGGAGTCGCCCAGCAGGCTCATGAAGTATTCGTCGTCCATGTCTTCGTCGGTCAGCGTTTCTCCGTTGAGCTGACGCTTGAACAGCTCCAAATATTTGCCTGTTGTGCGCCGCGAATGGAGCGTTTTCGGCGATTCGCTTAAAAAACCGGTATCACCTGCGAACCGAATGTGGCGGTTGTACAGCGGCCCACGCATCGGCAGCCTGAAACGGATACCGAGTCCCTTCACGAAATCCTGATTCGGATTGCCGTCATAAAAAAACGTATGCACGATCCGGATCGACTCCAGACCGGCGTAAGCGTTCAGGCGAAGCGAAAAAGGAAGCCATTCACCGGTTCCGTTTACGGCCCGGTGTCGGCCCGTCAGCTTGACGACCACTCGTACCGGACCTGCCTGCTCCACCTTCGCCTCGTAGATTTGGGAATGATATCGTTCTTCCCGGATCGTTCGGCTGCCGGTCAGCTCGCTTATGCTTTCCTTGATAGCAATCAACTCGCCGCAGGAGCTGATGCTGACGCCATTACGGTGAACATCCGCGATCATTTGGCTGCCCTTTTTCGGTACCCGAAAGCTAAGAACGCCCGTGTCGATGGTAAAGCCATCCTCCGTCTCACGTACGGATAACGAAGCCGCTGCCTTGAAAAGTTCGGGATCTCCCTTCACGATGGAGTATCCCTGTGGTGCACCAGCCTGAAAAGCGGCTGCATGCGCCGTCCATTTGACGCTGCCGTCCGGCCAATAAGCAGTCGGCCAGCTTTGCAGTGCGGGGGCGGTGCCTTCCTCCATGTGCAGCGACAAGCGATCGTCCCGCGAAAGCTCTCCCTCCTTCCACGGCATTCCCCATGTCACCCCAGCCGGAATATCTGCGGCTGCCTTTAACCAACGCAGTGTGACTCGCGTGTCGTTCATGGAATCATCTCCTAAACGTTTTGTTGGTTTCCGTCTTGCTGCAACGCCCTCATTGTAGAGAGCCGCAGCTTTCCCGGCAATGGCACTTTCTTGATGACATCCGCCGGCCTGTATTGCACGTTTTCGTGAGAATTGCACTTTATTGCACGATAGGGTTCTTCTAGTGCCCTGGTGCTTCGCGGTCTTACGCATCACAACAAAGCCGGCAGCGGTCGTATCAAGAACCTGCTGCCGGCTGCTCCTCCGATTTTATTTCTGCAATACACTTCCTACTCCGCCCGGCTTAGTTCACGGTAACGGGTGGGCGTCATGCCCTCGAGCTTTTTAAAGATCCGATTAAAATAGCTGTGCCGATATCCTACTTGTTCGGCGACCGTGTTAATTTTCATCTCCGATTCCCGAAGAAGCTCCTTCGCTTTATCCATGCGCAGCTCGGTCAAATAATCGATAAAGTTTTTGCCCGTTACCTGTTTGAATGATTTGCTCAGGAAAAACGGGTTCGTGCCGATGTGTTCAGCGCAATTGTCGAGCGAAATGTCACGCATATAGTTTTGCTGCAAATAAATCATGGCTTGCTCGATCAGCCGTTTCACCTGGCCATCCGTCCTGCTCGTCAGCTCCTTCATGAAGGGGGCGATCACCTTCACTTGGAACCATTCCCTTGCACCTGCAGGCTCTTTGACCTGGGAAAGCTGCTCATACAGATTGGCGCCCTTGAACAGGCGATTCGGCTGAATGCCGGATACGAGAATCGCATGCTGAACGGAACCCAGCAAATGAAGCATTCCCTGCTGAACGTCTATCGCTTTAGCCCCTTTAGCGGACAGCGCTTTCTGGAACTCGACGAGCAAGGCATGGGCGTCCGCTTCCTGCCCGGTCCGAAGCGCCTGAAGAAATTCTCTTTCCAACGTAAACGGATACTGCGGTTCGGACGAATCCTCAAAATTCAGCTGTTCCATTTCGATGATCTGGTTGTCGTTATCGAATTTGCGGAAGCTGGCTGCGTGCTTCACACCCTCAAATGCGAGCGGGATGTCGCTCACACGAGTGGTACCCCTGCTGATCGCCACCGTTACCACCATGTTCAGCAATCGATTAACCGTCTGTGCCAGCTCTTCGCTGAACGATTTGATTGCTTCCGCATATGGCTCCCCTTCCGGCAAGATCAGCAGCACTCCCGAGCCAAGATCATGGAAGTTGATCGTGCTGCTTTGCTCGAAATACGAATCCGCCAGCTCTTCGATCATGTTGACGGACGCAAAGGTGACCAGTCCCTCGTCGCCAAACTTGAATTTCCCTTCCATGCTCGCAATTCCGGTAAGCTGTACGTACAGCACGACAAACTGCTTGCCGCATACCTGCCATTTATAACGCTCCATCCTTGACCGCAGATCCTCCTCCGTATAGGCGTACAAATAGCCGTGCAGCAGTTGATGGAGAAAGCTTTCCTTCACGTGCGGCAGCTGCTCGAGCAGCTTTGCGTTCAGCTCTCGACTCTCCCTGTTTAAATGCTGCCATTGCCGCTCAATTAGCGTGAACTCGTCCTCCCGGCCTCCTCCCGCCAAGGAGGCACTCGGCAGCAAATCCATCATCAGCCGTTTGACGGGCAAGTACATGCGGATCGATGCAAGCCAAGCAAGAAGCATTGCCAGCAAGAGAGCGCTCAAGCTAACCGTCAAAATGACTTTGGAGATAAAAACGACCGGGGCCGTAATATTGGTGATCGGCGAAGCCGACACGTACAGCCAGTTATCCATGATCCGTGCAAAATAACCGTACGTGACCGCATAGGTTTTGTCGTTCCATTCATAAAGAAACGAACCTTCCGTGTTCCCGTTTGACTCGACCTCGCTCCTGACTGCCTTTACAAACATCGAGTCGATCGAGCTCCCGTTAGCGGATACGTATAGATCTCCACCCGGCTCCATGAGAAAGTTTTCGCCGTCGGCATAAGGTGTAATGGTCTGCAGCGCCTCCGCAACTTGTTCGTTGTCCAAGCGAACGATCAAAGCCCCCATCGGTTTTTGGCTGCCGCCGGGAACAAGATGTACAAACGTCAATTCCCGTTTTCCCGGCTGATCGGGATCAAGCGTTAACTGTGTCCAATACGTCGTTTTTCCCGCGTCGAGCAGACGATCGTATAGCGATATGACACTTGCGTCATTCAAAGCGGAATATTCCGGATAAAACAATACTGGCTGGCTTCCGTGCAAATAGAGGCTGACGTTACGAATCATCGTATTGGAGCCTTGCATGACGAGCAGCGTATTCGTAATATCGCGGGTCTTCTCGAAATCGCGCACGAAGTCGCGATCGCTGAGCGAATAATCGAAGCTCGTATCGAATGCCCAATGCGCCAGCATCATTTCGAGATTGGACAGCTGTTTATTCAGGTTCTGCGACCGCTGCTCAATCTGGTTATTATGGAGCTTCAACAGCTCCTTTTCCAGCTTACCACCCGCCATCGAATAAACGAGAACCCCCGTTATGATGCCGGGAATACCGGCAACGAACAGGAACATGATGAAGCTTTTCCTATAGAAGCTGCCGGATCTGCCGGATAAGCGGGCCAATAACGTCTTCCATCCATTCATCGTCTGCTCACCAACCATATCTAAAATTAGTTTTGCCTTCCTCCAGGCGGTTCTTTGCCCTTTCAGATATGTAAGCGTATTCATAAAACTAAAAAAAACGACTTCCTTAATAAGGATAACGCGGTCCTATCCATAAAACCTGCATATTTTCAGAGTACATTGTTCAAAAAACAGAGGAATCCAAATCAACACCATAAGGCGTGTCTTGGCTGCTTATCGGATACATTCACTTTGCTGGCCCCCTGGAAAGATAATTTTTATAGAGAAAAAAGAGGCACCAGGCCTCTTTTTCCTCTGAACGTAACTTAGAATGACTTCACCTAGGATTTGGATGCTGCGTACAGCTCGTTGATTTCTTTAACGTAATCGTCCCCGCCTGATTTTTTCCACAATTCAATTGCATCGCGCCAGCCTTGCTCGTCGATTTGGCCGACGATGAATTTAATGCGGGCGTCGTTAATAATATTGCCTAGCTGTTGTCCTTTTTGCGAGTACACCTCAGAAATAAACGGCTCCGCCGGATTGGTGACGATCGTTTCCCGGTTTTTCATTTGGACCTCTGTTTGCTTTAATCGAAGTGGCGTCTGAGCCACCTGCAGTCCTTTGCCTTCCGGAATGTAAGGTACCATTTGGTTTAGCCCTTCGACTTCCGACTCGAGGAGCACCGAATCCGTGCTTCTTTCCAGTGTTGTATCATCGATTTTTGTATAATGCACGCCTTCAAGCCCGAAGCTGGTCAGTGTCTGCAGGTCAGGCTCGTTCAGTTGGTCTAGAAATTTCAAAATGCGGTCGACCTCCTCCTCGGTCTTTACACTCGACTTCGGAATGGCCAATAGGCCAGCAAAACCGGAGGTAGGCAGCGTACGAATTTGTCCATCCGTACCGGTTACGGCGCCGAACACGTCTATGTAATGCTCTCTTGAGTCTGTACCTGCTGCCACGTTCGCCGCCTTGATTTTGTCATCAACTCGAGCCGCTCCGTCCACGACGTCGATAATCACGCCGGCTTGCCCGTTAACGAGCGGATCCGTCCACTTCGCCGAGTCCATGACGGCAAAATCTTGGTTGACGAGTTTTTCGTCATACAGCTTTTTCATGAACTTGAGCGCTTCGAGATATTCGTCGTATTCAAACTCCGGTACGAGCTGACCGTCCCTTTCACCCCATACATTAGGTGCACCGAACCACAGTTTGATCTGGTCGAAGCCCGCTCCCCAGCCGGCCGTCCATTTCACCATAACCAGTCCGTAGGTGTCATCCTTGCCGTTGCCGTCCGGATCCTTCTCTTTGAACGCTTTCAGCATGTTGTAAAAATCATCGATCGTTTTCGGCTGCTCAAGGCCGACGTTCTCCAGCCAATCCTGGCGGTAATAAACGCCGTTGCGGCCAAGCTCGCGTCCGCGATATACGCCGTACGTTCTGCCGTTAATCGAGGAGTTGTTCAGGATGACTTCATTGGCCTGGCCGAGGTTTGGATAATTTTTGAGCTTGTCGGTCAAATCCCAGAACGCCCCCGATTTCACTGCGCTCACGAAGCTGGGACCCTTCGAGTCGGGTACGTAAATGATTTTCGGCAAATTGCCGGATGCGAGCGTAATGTTGAATTTGTCGGCATACGAAGCGTTAGGCACCCATTCGAAATGAATGTCCGTGCCCGTCAGCTTCTCGAGCTCGGCCGCTACGGGACTGTCGTCCTTCGGATAGTTCGTTTTAAAAATCGGGAGCATGATGTTCAGCTTAAACGCCTCTTGCGATCCTGCGGAAGCGCTTGCAGGCGGAGCCGCCGTCGAATTGTTGGAAGAGTCTGCGCCCCCATTGTTTTTGCCGGACGAGCAGCTTGCCAGCAATACGATGCAAACCGTTCCTAGAATTAGAAATGTGGAAGCACGCTTCGCCTTCATTGTCTTTTTCTTCATTAAATAGCCTCCCTTTATTATTAGAATCATATTGCAAAACCGCGCGAGCTCCAAGCAAAACAATCCGTGGGTCTCGGTATAAAAAGCAGAGCCAGGCGGAATCACACACTTGGAAAAACAAGCTTTAGCCTTTCACCGAGCCAAGCAGGACGCCTTTGGCGAAATGCTTTTGCAGGAACGGATACACACACAGGATCGGAATCGTGCCGACGACGATCACGGCCATTTTGATCGATTGATCCGGCGGCTTCACAAAATTAGGGTCCATCGAGTTCAAATCGCCGGCGGCCGCTTGCGACAGCAGAACGATCTGGCGCAGCATCACCTGCAGCGGCCATTTTTCCGGATCGTTAATATACAGCAGTGCCGCAAAGAAGTCGTTCCAATGCCCGACGGCGTAAAACAACGTAAATGTAGCAAGGACAGGCATTGAAAGCGGCAGTACGATCCGCCCTAAGAGGCCAAGCTCGGAGCAGCCGTCGATCCGGCCGGCCTCCTCGATCTCCTTCGGAATTTCCTGGAAAAAGTTTTTGACGATGATCAGGTTAAATGCGCTGATCGCGCCAGGCAGCATGAGTGCCCAAAGCGAATCAAGCAGGTGCAGCTCCTTGACGACCAGATAAGTCGGTATCATCCCCCCACCGAACAGCATAGAGAAGATGACGAGATTCAACACCAGATTCCGGCCGTACAATCCTCTCTTGGCCAAGGAATAGGCCATCGTGACCGTGAAAAACAAGTTAACGAGCGTGCCGATGACCGTTATGTAGACGGAGACACCGATGCTTTTCATGATCGTATCCGTCGAAAAAATAAACTCGTAAGCATTTAAAGTAAATGTTTTGGGTATGAAAAATACCGCTCTTGACGTTAACTCCGCGTCCGATGCAAAGGAGCCCGCAATCACGTAAATGAAAGGGAGCACGGCAGCCAGCCCGAACAACGTTAGCACGATATAATTGGCAGCGTCGAACGTGACACCGGCCGCAGTTCTGTAATGCTTGGCCATAGATTGATTCCCCTTTCTTGCTTATTAGTACAGCCCGGATTCGCCGAATTTTTTCGCCAGCCAGTTCGTGCCGAGCACAAGCGTGACGCCGACAACCGATTTAAACAGCCCGACAGCCGTGCTGTAGCTAAAAGCGCCTTGCGTGATGCCCATCGCGTATACGTAGGTGTCGAACACTTCGCCTACCGAGCGATTGAGCGGATTCAGCATCAAATATATTTGTTCGAAGCCATTGTCCAGCACGCTGCCCATCCGCAAAATCAAAAGAATCACGATGGTGCTGCGGATCGCCGGCAGTGTTATATGCCAGATTTGCCTCCACCGGTTTGCCCCGTCAATCGTCGCTGCCTCGTACTGCTCCACGTCAACGGCCGCCAGCGCCGCCAGGAATATAATCGTTCCCCAGCCGCATTCCTTCCAGATCGTCTGCAAAATAATAACGGGGCGGAACCATGACGGATCGGACAGAAATTGGATTTTGTTCCCCGTATATTGGAAAAGCAGCTCGTTGACGGTGCCGCCTTCCGTGGTTAGGAACACGTACGTTAGGCTTGCCACGATTACCATCGAAATAAAATGCGGAACGTAAATCATCGTTTGAATCGTGCGCTTGAAGAAGGAAAGCCTCACCTCGTTTAACAGGAGTGCCAATATAATCGGAGCGGGAAAAAAGAAGATGAGATTATAAAATGATAACAACAGCGTATTGCGCAGAAGCATCAAAAACTCGGGATTGTTAAAAAACAGGCGAAAATGCTCAAAGCCCACCCATTCGCTTTTCAAAAATCCGGTAAACGGCTGATAGTTTTGAAATGCCAGCATGACCCCCCACATCGGCACATATTTAAAAACCAAAAAATAAAGCAAGCCGGGGAGCAGCAACAGGTATAGCCATTTGTCCCTGCGAAGCCTTGCCGCGAAGCTTGTGCGGTGATCCGCCCGCTTGAACGGTTGCGGGAAATCCCTTCGAGCCGTAGCTTGCTTCATCAGTCTCCACCTCCATATGTCGTTCATCGCCTCGCGAGCGGTGTGGCCTAATTATGCAGCAGCGCTTTCTTTTCCGGCAATGAGACATTTTTGAAGAGTAAAAAAGCCTTGGTATTCGGCATTTTTAAAGAAAGTGCAAAGTCGGCAAACGAGTGGTAAGACGTGGATAGCTCGGTATAAAACGGTTGGATGGCGTCCATTCGGGTCAACCGTGGTTCGAACATCGGCCCCTCTTCGAGTAGTTGATATTCCCGCTCTGGTATTTTAGTCTTGTCCTCAGCTCGGAAAGCTCTTATCACTGAAAACAAAAAAGCCGCCTGATGGCGACTCCATATGCTAGTCCACGATGGACTCTATAATTTGCTTTTTATGATATAGATGCCCGTTTGGAACATGTGTATCTGATGCGTTTGGTTACATTTGGCCGCGCTCTGCGTCGGCATGCCGGGCAATTTTAATAATAAGCGTTCCATTTTATTGACGTTTCAACGCATACAGCTTTTGAATCTCTGTCATCACTCTTTTCTCCGGGACCACAAGACAACTGGAATAAGAAGCAGGGATAGAAATCCTCCGGCCAAGGAGAGTGTCGAATAACTGGACTGAGCTACAACCATGCCCGACAAAGCACCTCCGGATGCACCAGCCAGAGCGATAAGCACGTCCACAGTTCCTTGAGTCTTCGCACGTATTTGCGGAGGCGTGGCATCGACTATCGCTGCTGTCCCGCTAATTAAGCCAAAGTTCCACCCCAATCCGAGAAGCGCAAGCGCAAGAATGAGCAGTACCATAGAGTCTCCGGGTGCAAATGCAGCTAGTAAACCCGCCAAAAGCAGAGTAATGCCGGAGGCATAGGACATTGGCAATCTTCCGTACTTATCAACGAGAACACCCGTTAGCAGCGATGGTAGATACATGGCTGCAACATGGATTCCGATCACAATGCCAACCTCCCCTAGTCCGTGTCCGTGATGCTTCATGTGAACCGGTGTCATGGTCATAATGCCAATCATAACAACCTGGGTTAGCACCATCACCGACGCACCAACGATGATCCCCCGTTTATTAACACTCGCCTCCAAAGTATGCGATGGTTGAGCGTTATTCTGAATATCTTTGGCAATTTGAACCTCTGTGATGGCTTTGGCCACGATTAAAGGATCAGGCCGCAAAAAAATGAGCAGTACTAATCCTGCTACAATATACGCGATAGCTGCCAGCATAAATGGACCGGATAACGCAGGAGCGCCAAGAGAAGTCGCTATCCGGCCTGTCATATTTACAAGATTCGGCCCGGCAACCGCACCAAAGGTCGTGAAGACCATCGCCGTACTAATGGCTTGGGCCCGTCTTGTCGGGAGTGCCAGATCCGTACCGGCGTATCTTGCCTGCAGGTTGGTTGCCGTCCCTGCTCCATAAACCAGCAGCGAAAGAAAGAGCAGCGCTATATTATGGAGGACGGCTGCCAAGACAACGCCTGCAGCACCCAGTCCGCCTGTTAAGAAGCCGGCAGCCAGCCCCGCACGACGCCCTAAGCGTTGGGACAAGCGACCGACGATTAGTGCCGCGGCAGCAGAGCCTAATGTAAACAATGCGGTCGGAACGCCGGCATAGCTGTCCGTTCCGAGCATATCCTGTGCAAGCAGCGCCCCTACCGTGATGCCCGCAGCCAATCCCGCCCCGCCAAAAATTTGAGAGACAATTACGATAATCATCGTTCTTTTGTGCAACTGACGCTGCTTCTCGGGGGAATCCACATAGGGCCTCAGTGATTCTCCCATGCTTTCTATTTTTTCTGTAACGGAAGCCGTCTGGATCGACATGTATGCACTCCACCTCTACTGTTTCTATAAATTGCTTTCATAAATATGGAGAACGGCTCGAAACCGGGTGGATGCCGACATCATTTTGTCATAGGCCTCGCTTGCGCGTTCTAGCGAAAAGCATTCGACTATAGGCCGTACATTCGTAAGCATGCTAAAGTTAACGGCTTCCTGAATTTCTTGAGCATGTCCAGTAAAGGAGCCTCTAACCGTCATCTGCCCTTTTAAGAAATCACTTGCCGAAAATCCCAGTTGCTCACCCGAGCCAGCTACAATAATGAGCTCACTATCCGATCCAAGCCCGCTGATTAGAGAAGAGATCGCTTTGGCGTTTGGCGCAGTCGCAAGAATGACTTTGGCTCCTCCTAAAGCCTGCAGCACCAAAGCTGGATCTTCCATCTCTGAATTAATGTAGTGATGCGCTCCAAGTTGACGTACCCGTTCTTCTTTGTCACTTCCGCGCGAAATCGCGACCGTTCGGAACCCCGCTTTCTGGGCGTACTGAACCGCCAGATGCCCTAGTCCGCCAATACCTTGAATAGCTACAAGATCGCCAGGTCGAGCTTTACTATTCCTAAGTGCACTAAATGTTGTTTCACCTGCACACATAAGCGGTGCTGCTTCTACTGCGGACCATTCATCCGGGATGCTTGTCAAACTATCCTCATAGGCAACCATATACTCAGCGTAACCGCCGTTGATGGTCAGGCCTGTTACGTGGTTGTCCCCACCATGCCATCCAATGCCCACACGATCACCCATGTTCCACTTCGTCGAACCGGCGCCAAACTGCACAATTCTACCAATGACTTCATGGCCTGGAATGCGGGGATATTCTGGGGAAGCCCCTCTAATCGCGACCGAATCTCCATGACATACTCCGCACGCTTCTACTCGGAGCAGTACTTGCCCATCACCAGGCTGTGGCACTGGGATCTTCACTAATCTCATTTTTTCCCCTTTGGACGGAATTTGTATGGCATTCATCACGTCCATCGTTCATTACCTCCTATCCATTTGGAAATCTCTGAAACTGCCTTTTCAGCTGACCGAAGTGCTCCTTCCAAATGCCCGCCGAATTGCGAATTCGTCTCTGTACCAGCAAAGAAGACTTTCTTCTCCCATCCCCCAACTACCGACGGTTGACCGTATTCCGGATAATTTAAAAGCGGATTGAAGTCTTCTTCAACAGCGGTTTCGTCATCTTCTGACCAATCCTTGTAAAGAAAATCGCTTACTTGATGAGCCGAGGGTCCAAACATCCGAACCAATTGGCCAACGACTCGTTTTTTCAACTCCTCCTGCCCCAGCTCATGGCGTACTTTTGCTGGTATTCCGAAGAAACCGAATAGCGCTCCAGCAGAGCCTCTATCAGGAGAAGCATCATGGATTTCCTGCAAGGGTCCGACCCGGCTCGACGCGAAACCGGAGAGCCCCAGTTCTCTCCAAAACGGACGATCGTAGATAACAACTGCCTTGGCCTGTCCTGCCATCCACGTAGGTTTGTTGACAAGATCAGTAATCAGTTCTGGAGGAAGTGGCGGCGAGAATTCCATATGTCGCGCTACAATCCGAGGCGGCAGGGCTAGGATCACCGCGCTTGCTGAAATTTGTCTTCTCTCTCCATCTGCAAGCTCTGCTTCAATCGTGATTGCACCACCTTTATCGAGCCCCAAAGCTCTAACTCGTGTTCCTAACTCGATTGTCCCGGGAGGTATCGCATCCGCTAATGCATCAATAAGTGATTGCATGCCTCCTGTTAATCGGAACGAGCTTGCATTTCCGTTGTCTGGGAGCATATATCGCTCTGGTGTTTCGTTATGCAGCCGTTCCAGCAGCATCGCCCCATTGGTATACTGAATAAAGGTTCCTAAGTTTAGTTCTTTAATCAGATTAGTAATCTTGCTCTCATACTGCGGCCAGAACCATGTCGGTCCAAGGTCATACTTGCCCAGCTCCGGCCGATTTAGAACAGAAGTGCTCAAGACCCTGCCGCCAACCCGGTCTCTAGCCTCGAGCACCCTGCAAGAGATGCCATTTACATGAAGTAGAGAAGCAGCCCGAAGGCCGCTTAATCCAGCTCCAACAATAACCACTTGATTGTTCATATCGTGTCCTCTTTTCCTGCAAAAAGGGCTGTTCCCTACCCTGTAACTAGATTTGCCCCATCATAACACGCACAAAAAAACCACACAATATTATAATTGTATGGCAAACAATTTTTCTATTAAGTCAGCTCTTGAAGTAAACGTTGAAGAATCCTTAATCCTTCCTCTAGTTCTTCAAGTGTTTCTGGTGCACAGACAGCAATCCTTACAGCCCGCTCTGGGGAGCTATTCCCCACAACGAATCGATCAGCCGCATACACTTGTACCCCTTGTTGTGCTGCCAGCCTTTCGAACTCGGCGCCTGTGATGATGCCTGGTAACAGCAGCCAACGGAAGATACCTGTTTCAACCCCCAAGCACGTATAGTCTGCCAAATATCGGTTTACGACTTGGTTTCTGCGAATGGCTTGTTCCCGGTGCCCATGAATTAAGCTTTCGAATTGATTGGATACAATCGTACGCGCTGCCAGTTCAGCAAATAACGGCGAAACGGATACATTTAAATTATATAGCGCCTTCGAGATTGGCTCCTTAAAGGGATCCGGAACGGCTGCATAAGCTAGTCGCAACCCCGGTGCGATGGATTTGGATAAACTCGCAATATAGATGGCCCGCTCTGGCGCAAAGGACGCGACTGCTGGAAGCGGTTTTTCGCATTGGAGACTGTAAGCCGCATCCTCAATCACGAACTGATTATACTGTTTAGCAAGTGCTGCAATCCTTTTGCGATTCTCTACAGACATCGTGCTAGCTGTCGGATTATGATAATCTGGAATTAAGTAAATACCTTTAATATTGTCATTTTTACACGCATATTCCAAAGCGGTCGGACTCATTTCATTGTTCTCCGACTTTATCGGTACAATCTGGATACTGAGCATCGCTGCAGCTGTTTTTAAGCCAGGGTAAGTATGAGGATCGGCACCAATGCGGTCTCCAGGCTTGCATAGACTTGCTAGTGTGGCCGCTATCACGTTTTGACCACCATTAGCCAATAAAATACGATCAACTGTTGTTTCAAGGCCGCTTCTTCGGATTAACTTAATAGCTGCGTCCTTTTGCCAGAGGCTTTCGCCTGCCCGACCATAGCCAAACCACTTTGCATAATCCGTTTCTTGCAGCATGCTCTTCAGTTGAAGCAGCAACGGCTCGTATGAAGCATTATCTGGCAGCGTTGCTCCCATTTCGATTAAATGTTTCGGCTTTGCGTCTTCGAGTAAATACGCATTCGATAACGCATCGTACGATACGAATGTTCCACTACCAACTGCTGCACTTAACAAGCCTTTCAACTCACACATCTTAAACGCTTTTGATATCGTGCTCAAATTCAAGTCTAAAAAATCGGCCAGTTCACGCTGCGAGGGAAGTCTTGTTCCTGGTAATAAAACTCCGTTTACAATATCCTGATACAATTGCCTTGCGAGTGCTTTATAAATGGGTTTTTGATTTTTATCAATCGTTGGTTTCCAACTCATTGGATAGTTTTCAAACGAATTAATCGGCATGATCATCGGCATCCTTTTTCATATTTTGCTAGTTATAGAAACAAGGTATGTTTTATTATACCCTTGGGCCCTTTATTACACTACCTCCCCCGAAAAGAGGAGACCTGGGATGTTATCAACAAATTTCTTTGTCATTATAGGCTTGCCTGCACCACAACCGCCATGTATCCAGTAAACTTTTTAATTGCTCTCGCCCTTTACGGCAAAAGGAACAAAAAAAGCCACCATCTAGGCGACTTCTAATGCGACTATAATCTTGTCCCTCGACGGCTAAAGAAGCCAATAGTGTGTCAATCCTTTCGAAGGGCTACATGGAGAACAGCGCCCCAATGGCGACGAACCGACTTTTCTGGACGGCTATTAAGGCGAATTCGGATTTCATTGAAGAGCTTGTCGCGTTTCCACTCCTCCATAAGGATGTGTCCGGAAAAAGTTTCGAGGAGTTTAATATACTCATCAACATGATAGATGCGCTCCCAGTCGAAGTGTCTAACGTGAACAACCTCAAACAGCCCACTTTTCTCAATCTCATATCTTTGCTCGTGTAGTTCTCCTGGTCGAGGCCATTCGTTATGCTCTACTGATTTACCCTCGCCGATTTCATAGTACACGGTTTGAATTTCACGGAAGAATGGGTCCCCACCCTCTGGAAAAACGTGATCTGCGTTCCAAAATGCCAGATGTCCGCCTGGACGAAGGGCTTGCCATGCCTTGATGTATCGAACTTCGGGATCAACCCATTTCCAAGCCGTTGCAGCGAATACCAAATCAAACTCTTTCTCCATCTCTGGCCGCCAATCTTCGAAACTTCCCGTGATTACATCGACGTCCATGCCGACAAGGTTTTGACGGGCAACTATAGCGAGCTCAGCACCAAGTTCTACACACGTGATTTTAAATCCAAGCCTGGCTAACGGAAGAGTAGCCTTACCTGTAGCACAGCCCACTTCCAACAAATGATCACCTGCATGCAAATTGGCTGCCTGAATTAATTCATCGAACAATTCTTCCGGGTAATCCGGACGCGCCCTTTGATAATAGCTCGCGGATTGCTCAAATGACTTGCGCAATATCTTGTTGTCCTTCTTCAGGTTCATTATATTCCTCCTTATTCGTTACTCATCATAATGCGACTTATAGAGTGTGCATGTTCTTGTCGTCCGACATATGCAGCCACACGAATAAGCGCTCTTGCATCGCAACAGCGCTTATCCATAATATAACAGAAATTTGTAGTCCAGCATCATTATATTCTCTGGCTTATTAACGGCTCCTCAGGACCAGCCGGATCGCTTTACAAGGTTAGTTACAAGTTCATCGTCGAAGACGATTCCGAAACCAGGCGTGGCCGGAATATGAATCTCTCCGTTTTCGATACGATAGCCTGATACATCCATTCCTTCAATTGTAATGTCGTCATATTCCACAAATTCGAAGTTCCGCACTGCGGCTGACAAATGTCCTGACGCGTAAATACCATAAGCATTGCCGTAACAATGAGGCGCAGACCGCAAACCATGGGCATCCAACTTCTCGCCTAACTCCATCCAATGCGTGAAACCGGGCCAGATGATATCATACTGCAGCACATCGACACGGCCGCGGGTCGCCCACTCAATAAGATGGGGGGATGCAAGCCCTTCCCCATCCGCGATGAGCACATTCTGCCCACGTTGCCGGAGCCATTCCTTCAGGTCCTCGTATAAGGCTTCATCCTCATGGAACGCTTCTTCCAGCCAATACAGATTCACATCCGCCAAAGCCGCCAAGACCTCTTTGGTTAAGTTCAAATTATATGCATTATTCGCATCGATCATGATCTTGCCTGCGGGACCTGCCACTTCGGAGATCCCTTGAACGATTGCGATATCTCGTTTCGTCCCTTCCCAGAGTGGCATATGGCGTCCGCCTCGGCCAACCTTAATCTTAAAATGACGTTGGCCCTTCGCATAACCTTGCATCGCTTCTTCTTTCATCAACGCGACTGCGGTCTTCTCATCGGGCAAATGCAAATCGTCGAAGTATAAAGAGGTATCATAGCAGGGTACAACCAATGGGACTCCCTTTTCCAAATGGGCACCCGACACCAAGTCATACACTGGTTTGCCTAGTCTCTTTCCTAACCAATCGAACACGGGATATTCCAATTGCAAACGATACGCTTCGCGCAGTCTGCCCCGATCATCGAATAAGTCAAGCAATCGGCGACCTATTAGATCTTCGGCCCATTCCGGTGTTATATGAATCGAGTTACCGTAACCTGTTTGTCCATCGATCGTAATTCTCGCGATATCCACTGTGCAGCCTTTGCCATGAATGCCGATTCGGCCATTGGCCCCGGCGCTTCTGGCTCGCTCTCCCGTTAACCTCGCGAATTCGATTTTTTCCACTTTCCAATCAGATTGCATACCCGTAATGTTCATAGGATCCTCCTTAACCGATTCGACGGTTTCATGTCCCGATTTGATTCGTAAGTAGAATACCATATTATAGAATTATACTGTTAGTGGATAAGAAAATTCCTCATCAATTGGGAATCCTTAATAAAAGTTGAATTGATCCACTTTTGCCAATATCAGTTGCTGTTTCCCACTGTCCCCAACACAATCCGCCTCGTGTGCACGGTTAGTTAAATTTTCGATAATGTGTTGCTCTAGATTTGATCCATGAATCCGGCTTTTTGTGGTTCAAAACTCCGGAACTCGACTGTGTTAAAAACAAAAAAACCGCAACTTATGCGGCTTTCAATGTCTATATGCTCTTGTCGTCCGACAAACGCCGATTGTTTTGAACGGCTGCCATCGATCGTTCCTATTTAGTTATAAATTGTAAGGATAATTTTTTCTTTACACTAGGAAGAACAAGATACGTCGTCTATGACCAGAACCAGTCCCCCACCAGAAGAAATCGGCACCCGGCTGTTCCGGAAGAAACAACCCTTGTTGATGCCACGGCTTGACTACTAACTATTTTGCTGCTGCTTCTTCTTCAAGAACACTTCCGCCTGCCGCTCTCCAGTTTGCAACAAATGTGTCGAAGTAGTCGATTGGTTTTTTCCCCGTAATCATATCTACATAGGCTTCTGACCTGATTTTGTCAATTTCCGCTTGATATTTTGAAGCGGATGGTAGCGGTAAGATGACTTCATTCATAATACCGTCACTTTGGAGAGTTCCAAGCGCCTTGCCCCAAGCGTATTCACGGTTAACCTTCTGAATGATGGACGGCAGCCAAATTGCATTATTGAACGTTGCTCCGCCGCCAATTTTAACGATTTCATTCCAATCAGAGTAAGGCGCGATCGCCTCAGGGTATCCATCTTTCATGTTGTAATGTACGCCCTCCTTGCCGTAACGAGTAAGCATATAACCTTCATAAGTAGATGAGGAGTAATCCAAAATACTTAAGATACGAGCCTGCTTATCCAGATCTTTCTCCACTTGCTTACCGAATACAATAAATCTGCCTTGGAGCGAATTTCTCATTTGAAGACCTTTCTTACCGTTCGGACCCGCGACAGGTTTGCCGTAGACAAGCTTGTCAACAGCATCCGGCATTGTTTTTCTCATTTCCATAATGTTAGAACCCTCTCGATCGCCGGCTGATTGTGCTGGTTTCCAGTACAGATAATCCGCATAGCTGGTTACACCGATAATACCGTTAACAAAATCAGTAGCGATCGACCAGTCTCCTCCCTTATTCTCGCCATTGATAAATTCTGGCGTAAGCACACCGTCCCTGTACCACTTTGCCAAAACTTTCAAGGCTTCTTTCATTTCAGGTTGAACAGCGCCGTAAACGAGCTTTCCATCTTTTCTTGTCCATGAAGTTGGAAGATAACCGTATGCGCCATAAACGGTTTGCATCATCGATTCAGACAAACCGTACGTATCTTTTTTTCCATTCTTATCGGGGTCATTGTTTGTGAATTTATACATGGCATCTTCAAACTCAGATAATGATTCTGGAACCTTTGTGATGCCTACATTTTCAAGCCAATCACCTCTCCAAACAACAAGCGGCCTAAAGTTCCCGCTTTCTGGATTAGGTACAACGAGTCCATAGTTTTTGTCACCCATCTTCGTCAAATCCATATAGGTTGGTACTTCCGTTTGATAAGCTTGGTATAAATTCGGGGCATATTTTTCAATTGACTCATATGGAATTTCACCTACAATTTCATCATCAATGAATTTTTGGTATTTTGAGAAGTCAAGCGGAAAGACATCGGGAACTTCTCCAGCTGCGATTTTGACGTCAAATGCGGTTCCATCACTAGCATCTACCATGTGAATGTCAACGTTGAATTTTTCTTCAATTTCTTTGACAATTTCACCTTTGTCATGAACAGGACTGCTCCAGCCCACCCAAGAAATGTTTATTTTCTTATCAACGTTTGGAGTTGCGGATTCTGACGAATTTGATGCTTCTTCGTTTGCCCTTTTGTTTACTTCATTATTATTGCAAGCTGTGAACGATGCCAGCATTGCAGCACAAAGAATAAGTACCATGCTCTTTTTTAGCGCCACTAAATTATTCATACGTTTCACTCCCCTTAATTTTTATCCCTTTAAAGAACCAACCATAATCCCTTTAACAAAATACTTTTGTAAAAAAGGATAAATGGCGATTACGGGTAACGAAGTGATCATGATCGTAGCAGCCTTTATTGTTGTTGGATTAACGCTGCCAGAGAGCACTGTGGAGGTTGAACCGGCTTCTAAAGTTACATCCCCCTGTTGAATAATGTTTCGCATAACAACTTGTAATACTTGCTTCTCGGGAGACGTTGAATATAGAAGCGAGTCAAACCATGCATTCCAGTGTCCGACAATTGACCACAATGCAACGGTCGCAAGAATTGGAGTAATCATTGGCGCAATGATTTTATAAAGAATGGTAAATTCACTTGCACCGTCTATCTTTGCCGACTCCTCGATACTATCAGGAAGTGACATGATATAATTTCGAATCAGAATCATCGAGAAAGCGGGAATCAGATTGGGAAGAACTAACGCCCATATTGAGTTCATTAAATGCAGTTCTCTTATGAGAATATAGCTTGGAATTAGCCCCCCGCTAAAAAACATCGTAAATACAATGATTCCGGTCCATGAATTCCTCAAGGGAAGATATTTTTTTGCAAGCGGGTAAGCCGTAAGTAAACAAAAAAACAGTTCTAACGCTGTTCCAAGAACAACACGCATAACCGAATTCATAAAACCCGTTTTTATATATCCATAGCTTAAAACGCTTTCATAATTTGCAAGCGAAAACTCTGGAGGGAACAAGTGGATTTTCGTTAATGAGATGTTCCCACTGCTTAAGGATAGAGAGAGCAGATACAAGAATGGATAAATTGTAGTAAAACACAATACCATCATGAATACGACATTGAGAGAATCAAAAACATGCTCTCCGATGCTCTTCTTTATTCGGTTAGAACTGTTCATTTTGCCCACTTCCTTTACCAAATTCCGTATTCGCTGAATTTTTTCGCAAAATAATTAGCAGCGAAAAGCATGATCAAAGATACAATATTGGTAAACAGCCCCACTGCCGTTGCAAAACTATAATCCATGCCTTCGATTCCATTTCGATAGGTGTAGGTACCAAGCACATCGCCAACTTTATATACAGCTGGAGAATAGAGGTTGAAAATCTGATCAAAATCGTCTGCAACGATGCCGCCAACAGCAAAAATGAACATAATGGTAACGATCGGCATGATGGCTGGGATTGTTATATACCTGGCAAGCTGAAAGCGGTTGCAACCATCAAGACTACCTGCTTCATACAGTTCGGAGTTGGTCCCCGCAATAGCCGCAAGGTAAACGATCGAGCTCCAGCCAATACTTTTCCAAATGCTTGTAACAACCAACGTGCTCACAAACCATCCATTATCCCCTAAGAAATATATAGGCTTCATCCCCAATTCCTTGAGCAATATATTTAGAGGACCTGTAGTTGGTGAAAGTAACTGTAGGAATAGACCGCCAAGGATTACCCATGAAACGAAGTGTGGAAGATAACTGATGGTTTGAACTGCTTTTTTGAATTTAACCAATCTGAGTTCATTTAAGAGTAAGGCGAAAATAATGGGAGCAGGAAATCCGAAAATAAGTTTAAGCGTACTTATTTGTAGCGTGTTAACAAATACTTCTTTGAAGCTCGGGCGCGCGAATAAGTCGTAAAAATGCTGCAGCCCTACCCATGTACTTCCTGTAATACCTTTGTTGAACTTAAAATCTCTGAACGCAATTTGTATTCCGTACATTGGCGCATACTTAAAGATTAAAAAGAAGAGTATACCGGGCAAAATCATAAATAAAAGATTTCTGTGCTTGATGCAATCGGCAAGCAGTCCTTTCTTTTTGTGATGAACACCTGCATTAACAAGTTTCAAGCCTATCGCCCACCTTCCTAATAACCACCGTTCACGTGAACGATTTCAGTCTAACATGACATTCCATTTTGGTAAATACTTTTTTCGTTCACGTGAACGACTCCTTTTTTCTTTTACTTTGGATACGGAATAATGGTATAGTAACATGCAGAAAGAAATACATTTTTATGTCAAAGGTGAATGGGATGAATATTACAAGCAAAGAAATTGCAGAGATATGCGGCGTTTCCAGAGGGACCGTCGACCGAGCGCTGAATAACCGGCCGGGAGTGAATGAGGCTACAAAGCAAAAAATTCTGGAAACGGCCTCGCAGTTGGGCTACCGGCCTCATTTTCTAGCCCAAAGCCTCGTCAAAGGCAAAACGATGTCGATCGGGACGGTCATTTTCGATATCAATAATCAGCTGTTTCCGCAGCTTATCAATGCCGTCGAATCGCGGGCAAGGGAAGCGGGCTACTTCCTTAATCTGACGCTCACGAGCAAAAATCCGGACATCGAACAGGAATGCCTGAATCATTTGGCGGACCGGAAGGTGGACGGCATTATTCTATTATCGGTCAACACGGGTGCGGCCTTCGAGCAATTTATTCAGCGATTGAATATTCCAGTCGTCACATTTGGCAACCGGGTCTCCAAGACTGTGCCGTACGTATGGATCGACGACCGGAAGGCCGTCCGCGACGCGATTGCAATGCTCACCGCTAAAGGCTATGAGGAAATCATTTATGTCAGTCCCCCCTTGTCTCTTCGCGGAATTACGAACGTTTATGCCGTGGAACAACGATTCGCGGGCTTTCAGGATGCACTGAAAAAGGCTGGCCATCTCAAGTCCCATGTCATCGGCCATAAAGGATATATCGAAGAGATCGACAAGCTTCTTGCGCAGGGCGGCAAACGTAAAGCCATTTTCTGCACAAGCGACAAATACGCGCTGAAAATTTGGCTCCACTTGAAGCAAAACGGGGTTCGCGTGCCAGAGGATGTCGGACTGATGGGATTCGACAATATCGAAACGCTCAAATATATTTCCCCTGCCTTATCGACGATATCGTACTCCTTGGAAACCATCGGCAACCGGATCATCGACTGTCTGATCGGACAAATTGAAGGCCGGCAAGTGCCGCTGACTACGCTCGTTGAGCATCAAATTATCGAGGGCGAATCGTGTTGATCCCCTCGATTCACCAATAAAGCTGCTATGGACTGCCGCAACCTAGACTCTCAAAAGTGAGGCTCAGTGAGCATAGCAATTCCGTGCACGTGAACGAATAACAGTTCACAAGGTTATTTGCCTATGCTAAGATAGAGTCGTTCACGTGAACGGAACAAACCATTTCCTGTTCAAAAAAGGAGATATGCGGCGATGAGCAGATTTATTTATGAAGGCTCCAAAACAAAAGAAATTTCGTTTCCGCTTGGAGGCATTGGAACAGGCTGCATCGGTCTTGCCGGAAACGGCCGTTTGATCGACTGGGAGATTTTCAACCGGCCGAACAAGCAAAGCGAGAACGGGTTCAGCTTTTTTGCGGTGAAAGCTGAAGCGGACGGCGAACTTCTCGACGCCCGTGTGCTGAACGGCGATCTGTTGCCTTCTTACACCGGCAACATCCAAACGAGAAAACACGGCGGTTACGGCTTCGGGCCCAACCAGGCGACGCTGGCGGGTGTCCCCCATTTTCAGCATACACGCTTTATCGGCGAGTTTCCGTTTGCCCGTCTTCAGGCAGCCGACGATTGTTTCCCGGGCACGGTGGAGCTGACGGCTTTTAATCCGTTCATTCCGCTTAACGACAAAGATTCGAGCATTCCCGGTGCGTTTTTTGACATCGCGCTGCATAATACGACTGACCGGACGGTTACATATACGGTCAATCTTTCGCTGACGAATCCGATGCAAGATCATAAACGTTATCACCGTTATGCGAGGAATGGCAGTATTCAGCTGATCAAACTGTCGTCCCGCGGCCCTGATTTCAGCGCCCCCGAATTCGGCGACCTGTCCATTGCAACGGATGCGGAAGTAGTCAGCTATCAGGAGTATTGGTATCGCGGCGGCTGGTTCGATAATCTGGAGATGTTCTGGAGGGACTTCACCGAGGCGGCCCGATTTACGAACCGTACTTACGACCCGGCCGCGACAAAAGGTAAAGGTGGTGACGTCTGCTCCCTCGCCGCGCACTTCGTGCTGAAGCCAGGGGAAAAGAATAACGTCCGCTTCGTGATCACCTGGAGCTTCCCGAACTGCCACAATTATTGGCATCCGGAATCTTGCGGCTGCAGCGACGACGATTGCAAGCCATCGCAACCCGCAACGTGGAAAAATTATTACGCAACGCTATTTTCTGATTCCACCAAAAGCGCGGCCTACGCGCTCGAGCATTGGGAGCGGTTGTACGGCGAAACGAAGCTGTTCAAGGATGCGTTGTACTCGTCCAGTCTCCCTCCCGCCGCGCTCGACGCCGTTTCGGCCAACATTTCGATCCTGAAATCGCCGACCTGCCTGCGGCTACCGGACGGATCGTTTTACGGCTTCGAAGGCTGCATCTGCAATGAGGGCTGCTGCGAAGGCTCCTGTACCCACGTGTGGAATTACGCCTATGCCCTGCCGTTTCTTTTTCCGAAGTTGGAGCGATCCATGCGCGATCTGGATTTCAAGTACAACATCCGAGAAGACGGCAAAATGGCCTTCCGACTGCAGCTTCCGCTCGGCAGATCGACATCGGACTTCCGGGCGTGTGCTGACGGCCAGTTCGGCGGCGTGATCAAAGCGTACCGCGACTGGAAGATTTCCGGCGATACGGCATGGCTGAAATCGATATGGCCGGCCGTCAAAAAGTCGATCGAATTTGCTTGGGCCGATACGAACGAGGACGGCTGGGACGCCGACCGGGACGGCGTGCTGGAGGGCAGGCAGCATCATACTCTCGATATGGAACTGTACGGACCAAACGCCTGGCTGAACGGATTTTATCTCACCGCGCTTAAGGCAGGCGCTGAAATGGCCCGTCATTTGGGAGAAACGGACGCGGCCGAACAATACTTGGCGCTTTTTTCCAAGGGGAAAACATGGACGGACGAACATTTATTTAACGGCCATTATTATGTCCAAACCGTCGATTTGAAGGATCGGTCCGTACTGGAGAAATACGACGAAAGCGCTGTGCGGGATTATTGGAACGACGAAGCGAAGGAAATCAAGTATCAGGTGGCGGACGGCTGCGTTATCGACCAGGTGCTGGCCCAGTGGCACGCCAACCTGTGCGGTTTGGGTGAGATTTTCGATCCGGAACAGACCCGGAAGTCCCTCGCATCCATCTACCGCCACAACTTCAAAAAAAGCATGCGAAACGTATTCAACCCATGGCGCTTGTACAGCTTGAACGACGAGGCAGGCTTAATGATTTGTACATGGCCGGAAGGCACTGTGAAACCGACCGTTCCACTCACCTACTCGACGGAAACGATGAACGGCTTCGAATATCAGGCGGCCATTCATATGATTCAGGAAGGAATGGTCGCCGAAGGCATGGAGATCGTTGAAGCGATCCGCGACCGGTACGATGGTGAACGGCGGAATCCGTGGAACGAGTTCGAATGCGGAAGCAACTATGCCCGATCGATGGCCAGCTATGCGCTGCTGCTCGCTTTCAGCGGATTCGAATACGACATGAAAGAGAAAAGGATCGGCTTTCAGCCCATAACCGGGGAAGTATATTTCCGCTGCTTCTGGTCGCTGGATTCAGGCTGGGGAACATTCGTGCGGAAGAACGACCGGATCGAACTGAGCCTGCTTTACGGGGAACTGGAGATACGTTGCCTGAACTTGCCGTTTATGAAAGGGCAGAATGTAAACGGGATTTCATTAGACGGCACGGAAGTCCTTGACTGCAACTGGGACGAAGGAGTGCTCGTTTTCTCTTCAACCGTTCGGATAAATGCCGGGCATTCGTTGGTTATTAAGCTCGGATAGACGAGTGACTATCAGTTTCAGTTAAAGCGGTCTGGTACTAGGTGAATAGGAGAAGGGGCTCCCCCTCCTCCTCTAGCTCGTCATTACTTATTTTTTTCAACCACGAATAGGCAAATCACGGATCTCAAGCTTTCGTTGCTGTTGTCCATACAAACCAGCGAGCACAGCGGCAATCGCCATAAAGATTGCGCTGGATGCCACGCCGAATTGCAAACCGAACTGTTCGACCCCCACGCCTCCAACGATCGGACCGATAATTTGTCCAGCGGCAAAAAAGGCAGTGGCTATGCTAAGGCAAGACGCATACGCATGGTGAGGGACATGACGACGAAGAAGTGCAGTTGTCATCAGCGGCGGGGTAATAAAGGAAACCAGCCCGATCGTGGTGGCTCCAAGCACAGTAATTAACATATTATTAGTGGTTACCCCACTCACACCGATTGTCCCCAAGGCTAATCCCGACGCAAGCGTGTACCCGCTCGGCCATCGGTCAATGGCTCTGCCTCCGATCCATCCGTTAAACAAACCCGCAAATCCGATTCCAGACCAGATCAGCCCGGCATAGAGTGACGGAATGCCTTTGCTCACCAGATAGGGAATCAAATACGTAAAATAGATGATGTATCCTGAGCCGAAGAAGAAATAAGAAGCAATTAGGAACAGGAGCTTGTTTGGGTTCAACAGGAGACGATACACATTTTCGCTTTTTTGCTCCCGTGGCTCCGAATCGGTCGGTGCGGGTATTTTTTCGGTTCGCCTCTCTCTGGTAACAACGAACTCGAAACCCACTGCGGCAATTAAACCGAATACGCCCATGATCACCCATGCATATCGCCACCCCTGCAAGTGTGAAGGATCTATGGTATAGGGGGCGAATAAACCCGTCACTAAAATGCCGGCAGATCCGCCCAGCCATATAAGGCCCGATGCCACTCCTCGTTCCGCCGGTCGAACGGCATCCATTGCAATGGACAGGACTAACACGGTAGCGAAGGCTGATAACAATCCACTGGCGAACCGCCAAAGCCCAAGCCCGATAAAATGATCACTAAATGCCGAGCCGATCAAAGTTAGTCCGAGCCATAAACACGTCATCCGATTCATGACATGCTTGTGGTCTGGAAACCGCGAGATCAAAGGAGAAAGACACAATGTCCCGACAAAATAACCGATAAAGTTGACGGTGCCGAGTATACCCAACTGTCCGTAGCTCCCCCCGATGACCCTCTGGATTCCAGGCAAAAACATGCCGTAGGAAAGCCTGGAAAAACCGAGTATGACAACAAACAATAACGATGCCCATAGAGTAATCCAATTAAATGCGGATTTTGTCCCCATATCCCCCATCTTCCCCCAAAATAATAAGGCGGTCCATTTATATAGCTCACTAACCATTTACGCGATCTTTGTTAAACCTGAGTCATATCATTGTGGTTGTATTTTTAGCTTTACTGGACATATGTTAGCCGCTGCTTTCCTGCAAAACAATCTCCGCTTCGATGCCCAGCTGTTCACACAGCTTGTGAATACGGCGCATGTCCTGAGTGCTGGTAACCCATTCGCAACCCAAGGTTGATGCCTCGTGAGCCGCCCATTGCAGGATATATGTCAACGCATCCGCATGGGCTTCCTTCGTAGCGAAGTCCTCCAGCACAAGCACACCGCCGCGGACCGAAGCACGCACATATGCCCAGTGCTGGTCGGCAAAGCTGCGGGCGACAAAACGTGTTTCGCCATCCGACTGGACCTGCATGGAGAGCGCTTGCAGCCATTTGCTATAGGCGCCGGTCCCTGTCGGGGCTTTCGGGTTCCCCCATTCAAGTGAATCGGCAGCCAGCTTCCGCAATTCATCTTCCCCGTCTACCCGCTTCCACTGCTCACTATGGAAAGAATTTTGGAGAGTCGGTTTGAAGCGGACTTGCCAGCTGCGTTCGCCTGCCCTGATGCCATCAGCATGAAGTAGTTCGGATACCGTAACCATATCAAGACCTTTGGCGTGAGTATGGTGTACAAGCGATTTAACGGCCTGCGGCGTCTCTTTGGCGATTTCATTGGCATGAAACATTAAAATGGACCCATGATCCAGCTTAGGTATCACCCGTTCCACAAGCTGCCCGCTTGGCGGTCCCGACCAGTCGACGGTGTCCTCCCCCTCGATGACCAGATAGCTCCACTCCCGGAGCCATTCCAAATTCTCTTCCCGATAAGAGGCATAAGGAAAACGCATGAAGGTCGGAACCGGCCTTCCCGTTGCTTCTTGATAAGCGAGCTCAGCCAACTTCAGCTCTTCGAAGAATACGGCCTTGGTCACATCTGCCATTCTGCGGTGATGGTAGGTATGCGTTGTAAGCTCATGGCCCCTGGCTATCATTTCTCTTGCTTTCGCCGGGAACCTATCGAACCATTCTCCTGTTAGAAAAAACGTCCCGTAGGCGCCTCCCTGCTCCAAGGCATCCAGCCATGCATCAACAGGAATCCGCATAGGACCGTCATCAAACGTAAAGGCCCAGTGAGAAACCGCCGGATTGCCGCGGGTAATGACCAAATTTGACATTGTAAAACTCCCTTCTGTGATATCTTTCCACCATGATACCACTTGAACCTATTGTAAAATCCCGGTAATGTTTTGTAAAATTGAATAATATGAATAAATGGTTCGAATAACTTAAACAAAGGTGATGACAATGGATCTTCGAGCTTTAAAGACCTTCGAGGCTTGCGTGCGTCTTGGACATTTTCTGAAAGCCGCAGAGGAACTCCAATATGCTCCCTCTACGGTAACCCTTCAAATTCAACGTCTAGAAGCTGATCTTGGGGTTTCTTTATTCGTGCGCGACGGAAAACGTGTGATCGTGACCGAAGCCGGCCGATGGCTCCATCATGAGGCAGCGGTTTTACTGAAATCCATCGAAGCCATGAGGCAGACCGTCTCGGATATTGCTTCGGGAGATAACGGCTCGGTGCGTTTTGCCGCTATTGAGCCCGTCGCAAGCCAGCAGTTAGCGACCGTTGTTGCTGATTTTTACAAGACTCGACCGAAAGTGGAGTTAACGATGGAAGTAGGCGGCAGCAGATCCATAGCGGAGAGGGTTCGGGCCGGCGAATTGGATTTTGGTGTTTGCTCGGCCCCCCCTTCGAAGCTCATGCTCGAGTTTGAGCCGCTGATCGAGGAAAGATTAGGAATCATGTTACATACGAATCACCCATTAGCCGATCGAGATAGTATCTCGGCGAGCGACCTCGCGGGGCATACCATTCTAGTCAAAGAACCGACTTGTATCTATCGAGAGCTTTGGGAAACGGCGATTTGTGAGTCGGGGCAATACCTGTTTTCTTGTATGGAGGTTGGAAGCTTCTTTGTCATTCAACAAATGGTTAAGGCAGAGCTCGGCATCGGGATTGTTCCGATTTACAGCGGTCTGGAACAGGAAGGCTCCATCGTCATAAGACCTATAACCGATTTGAATCCTGTCATCACGATAGGCATCGCTTATAAAGACAAAAACCTCCTAGGCAAGGCAGCATTATGGTTAATGGAAGCAATTAGGGGCATCCGTGAACCCAACACGCTACAAAATTCGACAGGGCCTGAAGGGAAAAAGACGGGGACTTAACATCTATGATAAAGAATAGCAGAAAAATGTATTATGGATTTATGGAGGTCCTTTTGGATCTCTATTTATTTTTAATATTTCACGGAATTAAATCATTATAATGATATAATGTTTTAGTCGGCAAATCGTTGTTGTTGATGAAATCGGATTTTCGCATGACATGAAAGCATACAATGGAGGATTTACCCAAATGACAATTCACAAGCTCAAATCATTCATCGTATCCACTTTCCAAATAAACTGGAATCACTTTAAGTCGAAACTGCTCTTAAGATACGTGCTGTCTTATATTCTGATCTTCCTGATTCCCCTGACGGGGGTAACGATTTTTGTTTATGATAGCGCTGTCAACGGGCTTCGTTCCGAGATTGAACAATCCAACATTAATCAATTGAATCAGATGAAAATGACCATCGACTCTCGTATCGCAGAGCTTCGGGAGATTTCCGGCCGAATCGCTTATGACAGACGTTTAACCCCTTATATGGTTCGTGATTCTTATTATAGAGTTGAAGCCATTCAAGCTTTGGCTAATTATAAGGCAAACAGCAGCATCATTGAAGACATCTTTTTATACTATCATAACGACCCAGTTGTCTATTCTTACCGCGGTCTGACAAATGTTAACGTTGCGTTCGATTCCTATTATCGTTATGAGAATTGGAGTTTGGAAGATGTCATCCTTGCTCTGAACGAAACAAATCAGATGGTAATACGCCCTGCCGAGAATGTTACGATCAACAGCTCTAGACAGGAGGCGATGCTGACCGTAATCGTACCCATTAAGCCAAATGCCCCCTATCCCTACGGAAGTGTCATATATATGGTGAAAGAGTCCAATCTTACCGGGGTCATGGATTCCATTCTTAGTGATTTCACCGGGAGCAGCTATATTTTCAATCAAAAGGATGAAGTGCTAACAGCCAACAATCACGGCGTATCCCTGTCTCAAGAGCATCTAGGGACATTGGCTGCGCTTGATGCCGGCATACACAATCTCTCCCTGAACAATGACAAGTATTCCGTCGTATCCGTCAAATCCCGGGAGAATGGATGGAACTACATGACCATCATGCCAAGCTACCAGTTCTTCGGCCGGGTCGCTCATGTACAGACGCTCATTCTGCTGGTGTTTGGCATCGCAGTCATAACCGGAGTGCTCGCCGCTTTTGTGCTGGCTAAACGCCAGTATCACCCGATTAAGGATTTGATGGAATTCGCCAAGCTCAGAGTCAATGATACCCCAGAGCCAAAAACGCGCAATGAATGGGAATGGATTCGTCAGACCCTTCATGATTACAGTGCCCGAATCGATATGCAGGAGCCCTTCGTGCGCAACCAATGCATGCTGCTTCTACTGAAGCACGGCAAGCCGGATGATCCCGAAATCGAGCGAATGATCGCCGGAGTTGGGCTGGAACCTCCTCAAGAACAAGTCATTTATTTCTGTGTGATTCTGTCCTGGGAAGAAAACGATGCGGCGGAGGAAGTTCAGCATGATCGTCAACAGGTGCATGAAATTCTCAGCTATGCTGAACCATCAGGGCTTCAAGCAAATATTTATGGCGTTGAATTCTCAGCCGACAATCAATTTGCGCTGATTGTATCCCTTCCTGACCCTGGTCAAGATTTGCTGAAAATCCGGATGGAGCAGATTATTCATGCGGTCCAGGCATTGATCACCGAGAACACTCGGCTCGATCCGAGCATGGGCGTAGGTACGCCTTACCGGGATTTGGGGCAACTGAACCAATCCTTCATCGAAGCCGCAACCGCTCTGGAGCACCGAATGGTTGGCAGCAGCCGTATCACCTATTTCGACCAGTTGGCTGAGCAGAATTATCCTGTCGCCAAAGGCGTGTGGCTTCCAAGAAAGTCGCTGCTCAAGCTGGAGCAAAGCCTAAAGCAAGGCAACGAGTCGGTGGCTGTGCAGATGATCGCCGAGATGATGGAGACCATCCGGAGCGAACCGCTGCAGATTCATCTGCTGCGCTGCATTTGCTTCGATCTGCTGAACGCACTGCTTCGGTCCGCCTCTGAGGTCGGAATGAACGAAGTATTCAGCAACATCTCGGACTATACGTCGTTTGAAACGCTGGAGGAATTTGAGGATAAGCTGTTGTCGCTGACGGCAGAGGTTTGCGAGAAGGTTGAGCGTAACCATGAGCAAGCAGCGCCTAAACTGATCGATGATATCGTACATTATGTGAATCAGCAGTTTGCCGACTATACGCTCAGCCTGGAGCATGTTGCCCTTAAATTTTCCGTCTCTACCTCTTACTTGAGCCGCAGCTTTAAAGAGAAGACCGGGATCAGTTTCTCCCAGTATATCTGGAAGAGGCGTACGGAGGAAGTCATTCGGCTGCTTGTGACGACAAGCGCTCCCCTGAAGGAAATCATCGAACAGGTGGGCTACCTGGATGCACCCAATTTCATCCGCAAATTCAAGAAAGAAACCGGGCTTACGCCCGGTCAGTACCGCAAACAACATCACTCGAACAGGCTGGATATCTAACAGAAAGGCCCTTTAGGAGACTATGTCTCAAAAGGGCCCTTCTGTTTCTACTTCACTCACGCTTCACTCACTGTGGTTCGTTCAAGATATGCTCTACCAACTCATCGACCGGCACGGTAGCCAGTGCAATTGCAGTGTCGGTGACACCATAATAGATATAGAGCAGGCCGTCTTTGACCACGTTTCCTGTCGGGAACACCACATTCGGAATTTGATAACCGAATTTCTCATAATAGGTTTCCGGTTCCATAATGAAAGTCTTCGTTCTTGCTATGACCTTCTCAGGGTTGTTCAGGTCAAGAAGCATCGCCCCAACACGGTAAACGACCTGATCATCAACGCCGTGGTAAAGGACCAGCCAGCCTTTATCGGTTCGCACAGGTGGCGTTGCTCCGCCGATTTTCCTGGATTCCCAAGAAGGATTCTCGGCCTTGGCCAGAAGTTTCGGCTCTTCCCAATGAACCAGATCCTCGGAGTACGTAATCCATATCGCAGCGCTGTCCGTTCCGTAAGCAGCACCCACGTATTCCTCCGGACGGCGCAGCAATACATATTTTCCGTTAATCTTCTCAGGGAACAAAATGTTGTCACGGTCATTGATGTTGAGCGGTGTCGTATCGGCAACGAATTCCCAGTCGATCAGATTGTCCGACTTTAGAATCGAAGAGCGAGTGAGCCAGTGGCCTTCCTCCTCCCCCCAGCCGTCCGGATATTTCGGAATCGACCGCTCCGGTATGCCCGCTCCTGTCGGATAGTAACTCATGGCGCATGGCCTAAGGGCATAGTTTAAATAGTACGTGCCGTCCATTTTGACAATCCGCGGGTCCTGGACGCTTCCATATGGAAAGCCCAGCATGTCAGGCGTCACGATCGGCTCGTCTTTCACGTGCGTAAAATTCACTCCGTCTTCACTCTCGAGCAGTCCCAAAACATTCTTGCAAGGCGTTAGCGAGCCTGCGGTACGTTCGATCATGTAAAACTTGCCGTTGTCTATAATAACCGCAGGATTGAATACGGTGACTTTACGCCAGTCGTATTTTCCCGGAACGACGATCGGATTGCTCGGATGTCTCGTAATTTTCATAGGCTATGCCTCCACATTTGCATGATCTTCAGGATTGAATCAGGCCTTCTTGCATTCATAGGTACGCCTGAAGCAGGCATCCCACCTCTCCAGGCCACCTTTTCCTTAAAAGCTTCTGTCATCTCAAGTGCTTCAGTTTGTAGGCACCTTTCGGTTAAACACAATTTTATGTTTAGCTCGACTTCCAGCGGTCATATGCACCTTGATAGATTTCGACGACCCGGTCAGCACCCATTTTCTTCATTGTGTTCAGGTAGTTGTCCCAATTGGACAATGGTTCTGCTCCAGTAACGAATTTGGCCTCCATCTGTTGTACATACGTGCTCAGATCCGAGTTCAGACTGTTGATCTCGGTTTGCTCTTCAACGGTAAGGAACAAGGCAGGGAACGGGGGTCTGGCTCCGCGATCAAGCAGCTTTTCCTTCGTTTCTTTTTCAACCCACAGATCAAAGTCGGTCTTTAATCCTTTATTGATATCGTCCGTGTTGATGGTAGGAGCCGGAATGCCGTAGTTTGGCGTCAAAGTCGCACGGTAATCCTCCATTTCCATGCCGTCCGGAACAGGCAGATAGCGCTTCACACGATTGGCTTCATCCGTGTACTCCCACAGCATGCCTTCTGGTCCTTTGTTGAAAAAGAGCGATCCTTCATAAGAGTAAAGGTAGTCCACCCAACGCATCGATGCTTCAGGGGCGGGATTGGTAACCGAGATGGCAAAAGCCCCTGTCGTAATCCCTCTGTTCTTTGCGATGGCCGGCTTGTCTACCAAATCGCTCTTCACCGGAGCAAACATCGGATCTTGGGTGGACGGTTCCCCGCCTTTGGTCATGTAGGCATGCCAGTCGGAGAACAGGGCCACCTGATTGTTCTGTGCCTTGGCCTTTTTCTGTTCTGCGGTTTGCGAATAGCTTTCGTGGTCGAGCAGATCCTCTTTCCATAGACGGTTCATATAGACCAGATACTCTCTGAAGCCCTCTTCTATCGGGGTATAATGAACAACATCCTCATCGTCTACATAAATTTCGTCTTCATAGACGCCGAAAGCGCCAAGAAGCCAAGTACGAATATCCCGAGCATTGGTCGTCGCCGTCGATACGGAAGAGATCGGGATTTCATCGGCAACTCCATTGCCGTTCGGATCCTCTTCTTTTACCCGCTTCAGGAAGGTATAGAGCTCCTCGGTCGTCTCCGGAAGCTTGTCGATATTCAGGGCCTCCAGGAAATCACCGTTGTACCACAGCGGGTTCCGATACCAGTGCTGGCTTAAATCGACCGCAGGCAAGGAGTAGATATGTCCATCCGGAGCCGTAATGGATTTACGGATCTCCGGAATCTCGTCCATCAGCGCCTTGAAGTTCGGAGCATATTCCTCGATAAGCTCCTCAAGCGGGATCAGAATTCCCTGCTCGCCATAGTTCATCTGTTCAGCCGCCGTCAAGCCTGCAGCATAGAAGACATCCGGGTAATCGCCGCTGGCAAATACGAGGTTCTTCTTCGTGTCAAAACTATCCTTCGGTGCGTTCAAGTACCGGAATGAAATGCCTGTCTTTTCCTCCATCTGCTGCAGCACCACCATATCCTTCCAGTTCTGAACACCGACATCAGGTGCCATCATGGTCAGCGTAATCGGTTCATTCATAATCGGGAAGCCTTCTTTATTCACAGCGGCTGCTTCTGTTGACTTCGTTCCGGTAGAATTCGTATCGCTGGCCGAACTGCATCCGGCGAGCAGGGACAGGACTGTCATGCCCGTCAACACCAGCTTCCACGGTTTGCTTGTCATCTTCATTCATGTTTCCTCCCTTTGAATACTCAAACTCTTTTTGATAAAACGCTTACATTATCCTTTTACAGAACCGATCATGACCCCTTGAACAAAGTAACGCTGTAAAAAAGGATAGAGAGCCACAATCGGCAGCGTCGATACGACGATAACCCCGTATTTGATCAGGGATGCGGTTTCGGCTTTGGAATTCATTGCCCTGGCCGCATCCCCGCTGATTCCGGCACCAGTCGTTTCCGCCGTCATTTCCTGAAGAACCAAAATTTGCCGTAGTACCATCTGCAGAGGATACTTGCTCTCATCGTTGAGATAGATCAGAGCCGGAAAATAGCTGTTCCAGTGACTGACTCCATAAAACAATGCCATGACTGCAATAATCGGCGCGGACAGCGGCAGAATAATGCGGGCGAACAGCTTCAGGTTGGTACAGCCGTCCATATATGCCGCTTCCTGCAGTTCCTTCGGGATCGTCGACTGGAAGAATGTCCGGGCAACGATGATATTCCATACCGATGCTGCTACGGGAAGAATGAGCGCCCCCATCGAGTTGATCAGCCCCAAATTCCGGACGACGAGATACGTTGGCACAAGCCCCCCGGTAAAAAACATCGTGAACAGAATAAATCCCAAGAACAGTTGACGACCGACCAAATCTGACCTGCTGAGTGCATAGGCTGCAGGCAGTGTCACGGCCAGGTTCAATAGCGTACCTATCCCAGTATAAACGATCGTGTTCAGATATCCGTTCCAAATCTTCGGGTTTTCGAAGACCAGCTGGTATCCGGCCCAGGTAATCTCTTTGGGAAACAGCCACATCGCACCGGAATTCACCTGCTGCGGGCTGCTGATCGATGCGCTGAGAATATAAATGAGCGGATACAGAACAACAATCAGAGCAATGGATAAATAGACATAGACGCTGCCAAGAAAAATCTTGTCCCACTTCGATTCCTTCATTGCGGTAACCAATGTAATTCCCTCCTTTCTACCATAGGCTGTTCTCGCTGGTGCGTCTAGCAATCCGGTTGACCGTTACCATTAGAATGACGTTGATAACGGAGTTGAACAGGCCAACGGCTGTCGAGAAGCTGTACTGCGCGTCTACCAGACCGGTTCGGTAAACATAAGTTGAAATGACATCGGAAGACTCCATATTCAGTGAGTTTTGCAGCAGCAGTATTTTTTCGAAGCCAATCGTAAGAATATTGCCCATGTTCAAAATCAACAAAATGGTGATCGTCGGGAGTATGGCCGGCAGGTTGATGTGCAACAATCGTTTGAAACGACTCGCTCCATCCACTATCGCGGCTTCATGCTGCTGGGGATCGACACCGGATAGCGCAGCCAGATAGATAATGGTCCCCCATCCGGTGCTTTGCCAGACCCCGGACAGAACGTATACGGTCTTGAACCAAGCCGGATCCGACAGAAAGTTTGGCGCATCGATGCCCATCCATTTGATAAATTGGATCAGTATGCCTGTGGACGGCGATAAAAAGGTAATAATCATACCCGCCATGACAACAACGGATATAAAATGAGGCGCATACGTAACGGTCTGGACGATTTTCTTGAAAGGACCCGTCCGGATTTCGTTAAAAGCGAGCGCCAGGATGATCGGCAGCGGAAACCCGATTAACAGCTCGTAGAAGCTGAGGCTGAACGTATTCCAGAGCAGATCCCAGAAATAGTAGGAATTGAAGAAACGCTCGAAATGATCGAAGCCCACCCATGGGCTGTCCATGATTCCTTTGCTAGGGATAAAGTTCTTAAAGGCAATCTGGATACCATACATCGGCGCATAGTGAAATACAAGGAAATACAGTAAGGCCGGCACCAAGAACAGATAGAGTTCCCAGTTCACCCTGATTCTTTTACCAAGGGACGTTTGGTTTACACCTGGATTAGGCGGCTTCGTTTCGCGATGGATGGAACGTCTTCCGGATATCACAGCAAGTAGTCTTCTTCCCCTCATGTTTCCCCTCCTCTCTTACCTATCGATTCATGTCAGGTTATCTGGTTCACTCACGTACATCACGTTTCAGTGAATAACAGGTAACGCTTACATTCCAAAGTGTAGAGAAGACAGCATGATATCGTAAATGTGTAAGATGTGCATTGTCATCCGTCTGTCCGGCGAAATCCCGCTGCTATCATTTTTTTCTCATCCAAATTGTCGCGATCCATGCTCATATACGATCTGGAAAATATGTAACATATGAACCTATTATCAAGTTTCATAAGTTACATATTGCGCTCCATCTAGCTGCCCGAGCCCGTAGGATAATCCTAATGAACCTGCCAGATCGAACGATGTATAGATCCTAGGTGGTGTCACGTCAACAATATGCTGAGTCATCAGACCAGGCATAGAGAGACCTAAGACTTAGACATATAGTTGCATTTTTTTATAATTAAATCATTTTTAGTAATTTTTGGTTGTTATGACATTCTAGGTGTGTTACATTATCTCTGATTTTATACATTGAAATAATAAGGAGGACGATGAATGTGAAGGATCGAAAAAAAATGGGTGTCGGTTGGTTGCGCGTTATGTTGGCCACCCTGACGCTTATAGTCGCGGCTCCCGTCTCCACGATGTTAGCCGCCGAACCCGAATTGGAATCCAGAGCTGTGGAAGGAAATGTTGAATCTACCCCTAACATCACGATTATTCGTGCCAACGGGGATGTCGTCACCCCGATGGGAGCAGGCGAGTGGGATTACCTCGGTAAACTCTCAACGGTTTCCTCACAAAACCCGGCAAACTACGTTCACTCTGGCGGCGGTGATTTCAAGTTCCAGGTTGAGAGCGGTCCGGGCGGCGGGGCCTGGTATCAGCTGCGGGAATATGATCCGGGCAGCAATACCGACGAAATTGTGACTGGCTATGAATACTTTCTGTACCCTGGCGACACACTGATCTATCGGGGAATGAGCAACTATGTCGACGGGGACAACAAGAAGGCAGAATTTTACGTTTATGAAAGCTTCAGCGGATCCGGTTCTGTGAAGTTTTGGGATTAAACAACCGGGATTGAAATGATAACTAAGTCATTGTGAATACTCTCATTAGCATATTAATAGACCAACTTATCATTAGAGTTGGTCTTTAATATGCTTTAATTGAATGACTCCACATCATAATCTTAATAGGGATACCTCTGTACAAACATCTAGGTAACATCTAGGTACGGTTTGAACCTATTCATCTCATTCATGTCGTCTGACACCGCCATCCCGAAGCCCAGCTACCTTTAATCACATTTTCGAAACCCTCTCACGGCTACTTTAGGCAGTGCATTTCTACTAGCCAGAATTTCTCATGGAATTTATTGGGTGTGGGCATCAAGTGCTTCTATAGCTGCTTCAATAGAAGCAATGCGTCTTTCAAGTAACGTTTTTTGAGGACTACCTTCTTTAGCGTGACCATACTGTTTTTCAACAGATGGAAGAATATCAACTATGACATTTCGGGCTTCAAGGATGTTTTCCTTCTCGTATGAAAATTCTGTTCCATACCAAGCATTTTCTAGACTATCTAAGGCGATTTTCACTGCATCCAGCCGTTTCTTAGCCAGGGTTGCATTTGATCCTTTCTCAATCATATTCTTATAGGTTTTTTCGAGTTTGCTTAAAGTGGACTGCATCGATTTTATCAACAATGTTTGGCGTTCTGGGCTAACAGCTTTCATTTTTTCAAACCTCACTTGTTATGTATTTGTACTGAACGTAAGTGCGAAATCCAAAGGCCGCTGCACCCACTCCTGAGCTTTCGTTTCCAATATAAGTGTACAACATGTATGCAAGTGCAAAGATAAAGCTGGCATACCCTTGATATCCCTAATATCAATATAAAAAGATTATCGTTGTACTTTAATGTTTTCTCTTAAGATGGTTGGTCATGACTCAATGACAAAAACTTATCTACTTAAAACAAAAAAACCGCAACTTATGCGGCTTTCATTGTTTATATCTTTGGTTGTTCTCGCTCATAGCCCCCCCACCAATAAATCTTTTGGGACAAGAGAAATTGTTGGTAGTACGAAGAGATCGCCGTGAACGTTCTCCGTCTCCTTATTGTAAGCGGCTCTTCGGTGGCCGCAGCGCCCACGAGAAGATATTTAGTGCAGCGTATGAAAGCGGGAGGATCAGATTAAACCCGTAATCACCATAATCGTTAGCAAATGCATGGGATAATGCCGCACCCGTCATTAAAAAGAGGATACCAGCGTGAACCCATTCTTTGAGTCGAGGTAAACCTGGCACGACAAGAGCGATGGCTCCAAGCACTTTCCAAATCCCGAGAATGGTCAGGACGTATAATGGGTAGCCCAGATTCGTCACCAACTCGAGGTTTCCTCCAAATTGCATCAGTTGTCCGATACCACTTAACATCATAGCTGCTGCGAGTAGCACTGTGACTGTCCAATAAGTTACCATTTTTCCGAGCGGACGGGCATTTACTTTCATCGTTGTTTCCACACCGATCATCTTATTCATTAGTTTCCACCTCATCAATATAAGTTCTCTTCATTACAAAGAACGAGCCCCGAATGGTTCCGGCTAATTTCGACTTCTGCCTGGCAAACTTAAACTTCCCTTCTAACTCCTCTGGTACCTCCATCCCCTCCGAAAGCTTAAAACCAACGGCCCGCTTCTTCGGGTCATCCACCGTATACATGACATTGAGTCCTAAACCATTCTCATAAAATACATAGGCAAATTGGATGTTATCCACTTGAAAGCGCGACGTTTCTAACGGTTTAGCCGCAAACTCAAGATGTCGTTCTTCTTTCAATATTCGGTTCACATATTCAAGGGTCTCCTGACTCTCGCTGGCGGGTACAACCGTAAATTCATGCTTATATTTGTTCATAAAGTAACGGGATTCATTCGCTCGTAACCCAGCAAGCGCATCTGCTACGGGTGAAGATTCTAAACCAACCGTAGACACATTTTTAAAATCAACGATATTCGACATGTTCATCCCTCCTTATTTCCTGACAACGGGAATCCACATTTCCCCAAATGCGAGGCCGTTTCGCTGCCCCATCTCAACCGTTGCATTTGGCCCGCCGACATAGGCGAAATTCTTGGCTTCCGGCAATACTTGACCAAAGGCAATGCCAGCAAGTTTATTACTCAACTCATCAGCCGACTTCCCTTCCCCTTTTACAACGAGGTATTCCCCTTTAGGAAATTGGATAACGCGGGTTGCTTCGGGTACCGATTCCTCTGTCACAACCCCAGCGTAGTACATCATCTTGTTATTCACCGCTTCGTTTACGGCAAAAATGTAGTCATTTGCAGCGATGGCCTTTAACGTGTCCAGCCTTCCATCTTGTTTCACGGCCTCCCAAAAGTCGGCCTTCTCCTTGCTTATGCCAGCATAGTCTGTATAATCGCTCTGAAGCTCCGTTCCAATTCCTAATACGATAAAGCTGTCTTTTTCCTCAAGCGTATAATTTGTCATATTCAATCCCTGCCTCTTCTTTAGATTTCTTTTTACTTGATGGGTTTATCATATTCTTAAATCATGTCAAAAAGTGATACTGTTTATGGAGTCGATGAAAAAAGGTCATACGGATCAATATCATCATGCGGTATATCGAGAACCATGCGCCAATCTAGACCATCATCTAATGGGTTAAATAATCGATGTCTTCCGTATTCCACCCATGAAAAATCCCCTTCAAGTAAACCTAATGCGCATTTTACACATTGTCTACTTAAAGGGGATTATCTGCGGCTTGATGTTTTCATCATCAAGAAAGTTCACCCAGTGGCTTCCTTTTCATATGACCAGACTGAATAAGTTTTTCGTTGCTCTGCGACTTAAATGTTCACTTATGTTCTTTTGCTTTTCGTGATCACCTCATTTCCGTTTGTTTTTTAGATATATATTTCTGTAACTATTTTTATAGCATCCTTAGCTATAATGAACGTATCACAATTAAGAATATCATATACATTCAGCGAGTTTGCTTCAGTTGTCTGCACCTCAGGAATGTTATTTGCGCTTTTATACACAAGGTGATCCACCTCAGGAGTTACGAGAAGCACTTTCTTATTGGCATCAAGAGCTTTAAGCATGGCGACGATCGATTTTGTCCTGTAGCTTTCAAGTGTAATACGGTCAACTACAATGAGTTCGTTATCTTGTACTTTGGCGGATAGAGCTGATTTGATCGCAAGACGTTTAACCTTTTTATTGAGACGATATCCATAGTCACGAGGTTTGGGACCGAAGGCAATACCTCCGTGACGCCAGTGCGGCATACGAATGGAACCCGCTCTAGATTTATTAATTTTATTTTGTTTATAGGGTTTTCTGCCACCACCTCTAACTTCGCCACGAGTTAAAGTCGAGTGTGTCCCGCTACGCTTGTTCGCAAGATGGTTCACAACAGCTTCATGCAGAACCGATTCATTGGGGATAATGCCGAAGATGGATTCTTCAAGTTCCATTTCACCCGTAATTTTACCTTCCATATTATAAATAGAGACGTTTAACAATCTTAGCTACCTCCTGATTATCATCATAAAAAGTGGATTTTATATAGGAACGTATAGCTCAAAAGTGAGCAGAAATCATGATAATCAGTTGTTTTATTAGATTTAGAAAATCAACCTTTTCTTTCTACTCACTTATATTGCAATCGAAGTATGTACGATAACATCCATCACTTCGACCCCCTCCTGGTGCAAATTTAAATGGTTTATATCCCATGTTCCCTACATCTACACGATAGCAGATTGAAAAATCATGATCTATATACAAAACGATGCTGTAGTATTTTATATTAGTTAACATATATCTGTTGCTAATTAACTTATAAGTGGATACTCAGTGTTCCGAAACTCTTCTTTTTATTATAAAAAACCCCTTCAAGAATCGTGCTCGATTTAGCACACTTGAAGGGGAACGTTGGTATCTATTTCTGATATATTATTTTTCGGATAGCATAGGTTGATAAAAAGAATGATTCTGAGAGCTCCTCGACGGAAGCGCCAGATAAATAGGCATTCAGAATATCATCATTTCTTTTGTTAATCTCTTTTCGTGCGCCAGACAGCTCTCCCCAGACTTTATATTCATTTTTTCTAGCTGGTATATAGAGGTATTCACCTTGAACATATTCCTGTAATTTTTCAACTAATTCCTCCGGCAAGACGACAGAAGCATTAATATATCTCACGAGCGACTCACTCCTTGAAAATTATAGTTCAAGTAGCAAAGCCAGTTTAAATGCTATTGGCTACTCCATGCAAATACCCAAAACCGGCTCTGCATGGAGTAACACATGTGTTATAGATGTATTTTTATGGAATATTGCATTTCCCTCCTAGAAGCTATAATTTTTCCATAAACTTATTTTGATCCATATAGTTGACCGCATGCCGCGTTGATGTCCGATCCAAATTGGGTTCTGACGGTGACATGGATTCCTTTTGACTTCAAGATTTTAAGGAACGTATTTATACGGTTCTGATCCGACTCTACAAAACTTTGTGGTGTGGCATCAGTGGAATTGTAAGGGATTAGATTAACATGATATAAATGTTCCCATGACCCTCTTCCACGCAACAAATCAGCAACAGCTTCAGCATGTTTAGTGGAATCGTTTATTCCCCTAAGAAGTATATAAGCAATGTAGACCTTTCGCTTCGTTTGTTGAATATGCTCATCCAACACGGTCATAACTTCTTCTAATGGAAAATGACTGTTAATTGGCATTAACTCACTTCTCTGATCATTAAATGGTGAATGCAGGGAGAACGTTAAATTAATCTGTGGAAATTCCTTCGTCAACTTTTTTACTCCAGGTAATAAACCTATTGTAGAAACCGTAATTCTTCGATGCCCTAAACCGAAATGCTGAGGATCCGTCAACACATGCAATGCATCAAACACGTATGGGTTTGCAAGTGCCTCCCCCATCCCCATAAAGGACACACTGTCCAATGGATAGCCATTCAAAGTAAAGAAAAGAAGTTGATCCGTTATTTCATCCGTTGTGAGATTCCTTTTCAAACCAAGTGTTCCCGTAGCGCAAAATGTACAACCAAATCCGCAACCACACTGCGAAGAGATACAATACGATTCCCATCCCGTTTTATAACTTAATCTTACGGACTCAATGTATTCATTACCAGGAATGGCAAACAGAATTTTACTAACTTGATTGGATTTCTGCTCCATTTTTGGTGTGATGCTTAACACTTCGTTTCCAAGCTCTTTGATTAATTCATTTCTTAATGGCTTTGGCAAGTTGTTCATTGCTTCAAAATTTCCAATCTTGTTCTTGAAAATTGCCTCTGTTATTTGCGAATATCTATAATTAGGTTGTTTTAGAGCCGATAAGATTTTACGAATTTTCTCATACTTTGATAAATGCTTCATATCTATCTCCCTTTTAACGGAGAAAACGCAAAAAAGCACCAGCTTACCGGTGCTTTTTTGCGTACATTAACCTAACTATACTTATACAAAAGTAAGAGACTAACTATAAATGAGTCACGAATTGTATATATGCATAGAAGGATAAAGTTCCGGTATCTGATTTGTTATTTTGTGAACCTTGTCAAACATCGCTTTAAAAGACAGGTTCACATTTACATCTACAATTTCAGAAGCAGTCATCACTTTATCCCTCCCATCATTATTCATCATTATCACATGAAAAACTTAACACAATAACTATATTACGGTCAAGAAGAGTCATTTACAGGTATAGAATTCTTTAGTTGTTCTAAGTATTGATATAGATCCGCGAAAAAGTCTTAGATGTCATTTATTGAAAGTGACCTTCTCCGAACCGCCTTCAAGAATGATCGACGTGTCCCGCGGCTTCGTTTCCGCGATTTTACGGCCGCCTCTGAACGAATAAAGCACTCCGGCCTGTTTGCGTATAGCCTCATATTCGTTCTCTGCTTCAAGGACGATGAAGTTGGCAGGCTTACCTTCTTCAATACCGTACACATCTTCGATATGCAACGTTCTTGCGCTGTTTTTCGTAATGAGATCGATCGAATTCACGATCTGATCGTATCCGAGCAGCTGCGAAGCATGGATGCCCATGTGCAGCACCTGAAGCATGTTGCCCGTGCCTAGCGGATACCATGGATCAAAGATGTCATCGTGACCGAAGCACACATTAAGACCCGCTTCCTGCAGCTCTTTGACGCGAGTCAGCCCTCTTCTTTTCGGATACGTATCGAAGCGTCCCTGCAGGTGGATGTTAACCAGAGGATTGGAGACGAAATTTAGGTCAGCCATCTTCAGCAATCTAAACAATTTGTACGTATATGCATCATTGTATGACCCCATCGCTGTCGTGTGGCTTGCCGTTGTACGCGAGCCCAGCCCGCGTTCGTAGGCTTCTTTGGCAACGACTTCCACGAAGCGGGATTGCTCGTCATCGATTTCGTCGCAATGGATGTCGATCAGACGGTCGTATTTTTCGGCGAGGTCAAACGCAACCTTCATGGAATCGACGCCATATTCCCTCGTGAATTCGAAGTGCGGTATGCCGCCGACCACGTCAACGCCCATTTTCAGGGACTCTTCCAGCAATTCCACGCCGTTCGGGTAAGAGTGAATGCCTTCCTGGGGAAAAGCAACGAGCTGGATGTCGATGTATGGAGCCATTTCTTCTTTCACTTCAAGCATCGCTTTAACTGCGGTCAGGCTGGGATCGGTGACGTCCACATGCGTCCGTACATGCTGGATGCCCTGCGCCATCTGCCACTTCAGTGCCGTTTTGGAGCGTGTTTTGACGTCTTCATGCGTCAGGAATGCTTTGCGTTCTGACCAACGCTGGATGCCTTCGAACAGTGTACCGCTCAAATTCCATTCCGGTTCGCCCGCCGTTAATGTGGTGTCCAGATGAATATGAGGTTCAATGAACGGCGGCAGCACAAGTGAGCCGTTGACGTCAATGACTTCCTCATTCCCTGTCGCTTCCAGCGCCTGCGTTATTTTTACAAAATTCCCGTCGTTCACGACGATATTCCATAAACCTTCTTTACCCCGCAATTTTGCGTTCTGTATAATCATTGTTTTTCCCCTTTTCTTTGGATTCTTTGGCAGGAACGATCAGCATTAACACGATGTAGGCCACCGCCGTACCAATTAGTGCGTTCAATGGCGTTATTCCTGGGGCAAGCTGGGCGAACGCTACGCCGATAGCCCAAGCCACCATCGCTATCCAGTTTACCTTCTTGAAAGTCATGTCGGCAAACGGCTTATAGTTTCTGCGCTTCACGAAGAAGTAATCCGCGATGATAATGGCCCCGATGGACGGTACCGCCGCACCCAGCACATTCAGAAAACCGACAAAATTGTTGTACATCCACATGGCCAATACGGTACCCACAATGCCGTTTACAATAACGAAGAATTTTTTCGAAATTTTTGTGATGTTGGCAAATCCCAGTCCGGAAGCGTAAAGGGCGTTATCGTTGGTCGTCCAGATATTCAGCCCTAGTACGATGATCGCGGGAAGGATCAACCCTTGCAGGAACATGACCTCCGAGATATCTGCCAGGTTATAGGCCATTGCGCCGACAGCGCCGAACAGGAACATGAGTGAATTCCCCAGGAAGAACGCAATGACCGTAGCGGTAACTGCCTGCCGGGAAGTCCGGGAGAACCGTGCAAAATCGGGCGTCAGCGTTCCGCCGCTAATGAATGAACCGATGCAAATGGTCAATGCCGCTGCCGTGGTGAGTGTCTGTGTCGGCGTGTAATCGAGCAACCCTTGAAGTCCGCCCAGCGTATCTGCGCCCTCGAACATGGAGTAACCACCGAGAATGGTAATAGCTGGAACCGCGATATAACCCAAAATGACGAGCGACTTCATGCCGAAGATGGCCGATGCCGTCATGGCGAGACCAAACAAGAAGATCAACAGGTACACGTTCCAATCCATCGCTTTGGCGACCGGGATCGCAAACATCGCCACGCCGACGCCGAACCATCCGACCTGCGTAAAGCCGAGCAGGAACGAAGGCAGGTACGACCCTTTCTCACCGAACGCATATTTTGCCAGCAAATGCGTGGAAAGGCCCGTTTTGGCAGCAATATGTGCCAGCGCTCCCGTATAGATGCCGAGCGCCAAATTGCCCGCCAGCACGACGCCGATGAACTCCATGAACGTCAAACTGACGCCCAATGTCCCCCCTGCCAGCATGCTTGCCGAAAAGAAAGTGAACCCTAACATAACGGATAACGTCTTCCAAAAATGGTTTCTCTGCGTTTTCGGCACCTCTTGCCACGAAAACTCTTGATCTTGTTTGCTCATCAGAATACCTCCAGGTTAAAGTGTTCTGATACCAAAGAAGCAGAAAAAAGAGGCTACTCGTCAAGTCTTAAACTGACAAGTAGCCTCTTTTTAGTACATCATAACCCGCGCGAAGACGCAGAGCATCCCTGACGGAATACTCGCTCATACACGCGTGATTATAAAAATCCGCTGCCCTTGCCAGCCTCTCTGGACTGAATTAAAGGTACCAGTATTCAATTACATTCTATTATTTTGGAAAAACCTACGATTGTCAATGTTATAATTATCCAATGGTGTTTATTTTGCGTCCCGTTTATATAGCTGCTCTCCCATATACTTCATCCGAGACAGGTTCCAACCATTCCGGCTTACCCGCCGTGATCGCAATGTGTTCAAACCAGCTGTCTTTGGCGGCACCATGCCAATGTTTCACACCATCATGAGTGACGATCACATCACCAGCCGTTAAGAATTGAGCCGGTTTTCCTTCTTCTTGGTACCACCCTTCGCCTCCAGTGACTAATAAAATTTGGAATCCACCTCGATGGATATGCCAGTTGTTTCGACATCCCGGTTCAAAGGTTACATTCCCCACACCAACATTTACTTTAGGGTCGGCGATCAAGGTTTTAAGATAACTTCGCCCCACAAAAAATTGTGCAAACGAGGTTCAGTTTCGGCGGAATATACCCGAGTTGCCTGCCTATTTATACAATTTGTCCTCTATTTCATGTCCTGCCAGCTTTTGAAATCGTGAATGGCGAAGCCGGCATAGCTTGCGTAGTGCGCCAATTGATTATGGGCGGACTGCAGCTCTTTTTCCATCACTTCGCTGCTCATGGAATAGTATGAGACCCTCGGACCCTCTTTGCTTATGAGCGTTTCTACAGCAACAACAACTTTCTTCTTCAGCGTGGAGGCCTCTCTCAGCATGGCCTGCGCATTTTCCACAATTCCATTGCTGCCTAACGCATGATTCCGATAATTCATAATGACGAGGCAATCGAACTTCTCCAGCATCCATGCGCTCATACTGTAATCCTTCCCCGGTACATTAATCGTATTTAGCCAAAATGGAACGTCGATCGCAATTTTCAAGCCGCTTCCTTTGGTTTCTTTCTCGATCAGTCTCATATTGTCCATCCAGCTTTCAAGAATCGTCGTATTGTCCTTCGTCCATTCACTTAGCGCATAAGGTTCAATATCGAAATGCAACCCCGAAAAGCTTGCTTCCGGACCGACAGAGGAGTTATAGGCTTTGACCCAGGCTATAAATTTTTGAATCTCCTCCTGCTTAGACTTATAGGCCCATTCGGGACGACCCTCAAGTGCTTCTACTTGAATTCCTTCGCTCTTCGTTTTTCGAATAAAGCCCTCATAAATTGCAGGATCTATATCTCTATCAACCTGAAGGTAAATAGATGTCACACCTTTCATTTTTGCGAAGCTTATAATGATATCTTGATCTTGTTTGATGATGTTACTGTCCCATATCCATGTTCCTTTCGGAACACTAGCAACTGAGGACATAATGTTCACCCGATTGTGCGCGGGCTGCCATTCCACAATTGCATGCAAGGTTTCACTAATAAAGCGCAGCGGAACCATCGTGCGACCGTTTTTGAGCACCGCCGACCCTTCAAAGTCAACTCTTTTTCCATTCACCAGTGCATGATTTTGGCCAATCACCAAAATAATGATGTCACGGTTAAGCGAGATCGTGATTTGTTTTAATTTTCCGTTCCATTTCGCAGTAGCTCCGAGCTTGTCGGATACAAAAGCAAGTGGAACCATCGTAAGGTTGGATCTCTGATCAACGTATGGGTACTCATCTGGGAATTGTACTTCACGCCCATCCACGGATACTCGGACTTCAGAAGCGTAAATAGCGGGGGGAAACGCAGTTAAACTTAGCATGATAGCTAATGCGCATACTAGCAATTTTTTCATGGGTGACTTCCTCATCTTTTTGAATTTGTTCTTATCCTTACTGTGCACGCATTGTCGCACAATGAGATTATAAGGTATGTAATAATTGGTAACAAGATCAACAGGCTTGATCGTCTTCTGATATACAAAAATAAAACCCGTTGGAATTATCAAGATCATCAACGGGTTTTATAAATTTAATATTTTAACATAAAGATAGATCAACCGATTTTTATATTCGATATTCTCTTCATCTGGGTTGCTATGATGATTTCCCATGGGTCATACCGAATATAGTAGAAACTCATCACTCCGTGTTTCGATGTACAGCCCGGAACGCAAATTCATGAAGATCATGGAAACGCCGGCCCAGCAGCTCATACCCCTCGGCTCCAGGGTGCAGACCATCCGCCAGAAAGGCTTCATCCTCCGGACCGAACCAGTTCAAGCCATCCTGATAGAACAACTGACGATCGCCACGTGCCCTTAGCAGCTCCACGGTCTCGCGGATGAATTCTCGCATTATGGGCAGGGTGAAGCCCAGGGAATTAAGCTCCGTTTCGCGGGCGGTCCCATAAATCGGGGAAATGACAAGCAGCGGAGTATCTCTGTGTTTCTCGCGGATCGTCTCCAACAGTCCAATCAGCAGCGGTTTGAACATGCGTGGGCTTAAGGTGCCCCCGCCATAGATATTCACGCCCGCACATATCGAGATAAAATCGGCCGGCAAGTCGCGAATCAGGCGCCCGATCATCGGTTCCATGTGGCAGTTGCCGGAGAAGCCGAGATTGGTCAGGCTGAAGCCGCAGGCTTCGGCGGCAATGGCAGGCCAAGCGCGGGAAGGGCTGGAAGCCCCGACGCACTGGGTAATGGAGCTGCCGTACGTAATCCAGCGGGGCCGGGTGTCCGGCAGCGGGACTCCGACAGCATGGGCGCTGATCCGCAGGCCGTTGACCGTTATTCCTATATTTTGCGGGAGCCAAATCTCCAAATCCTTGATTCCGTCCTCAAGTCCACTGAACAAGGCTTCTGTTGCCCCGACGGCCAGGCTAAGCGTCTGACATAATTCTCCTCCTGCCACGCAATCCATAGCGGCGGCATCCGCAAGCGGCGCGAAAGATACTGCCACCTCGGTGGAGTCCGTACGCAGCCGCAGGCGAACACCGGCACATATCTCGGCTTTGCCATCGATTCCCGCAGGCGGATACAGCTCGTAATCCATGTAAGGAATACGCCACGGCTTGATACCCTCCTCCCGGTGCTCGAGCGAAACGGCACCGTGGAACCACTCATCCGTTAATGGAAGCTGCTTCACGGCGCATTCCCTTCCTTCTGCTTCTCAGCCGGAATGAAATCTTCTCCTAGCCATACATCCTGCTCCAGCAGCCGCTGCTGAAGCTCGGCTACGGAAATGCCGCGCGAGCCGGTGCCATCCCGCAGCGCCAATGCAGCCGCCGTACCCGAGGCCTGGCCCATGGAGAAGCAGTTCGGCATCACCCGGAGGGAGCCTTGCACTGCTCGGTCCGAGGATACGCAGCGTCCGGCAACCCAAAGGTTGTCGATGCCAACCGGCAGCATAATCCGGTATGGGACGCCGTGTGAAACACCCGGCGGCAGGTGGTTAAAGGTCATTTCACTTTTGCTGTTGGCGAGATGGATATCGATATAGTATGCGTTGCGGGCAATGTCGTCCGGGAAGGAACGCGCAGCAAGGAAGTCATCGACCGTCAAGATATAGTCCCCTTCGATCCGCCGCGTCTCCCGGATGCCGAGCTGCTCCCCGCTCGCCACCATATGGGCGTGTTCAAAACCCGGCACGTAGCGGCGGAAGAACTGCAGCTGACGTTCCGCCGTGCGGCGCCCTTCAATCGCCCCCCGCGTCAAATCCTCGGCAAGGGTGCCGTCAACGCCGAATACATGGCCAAAGTTGACGCCAACCAAATAGTCGCTGACCCAAGCAAGGCCGGAGATCGACTTGCGGCCCTCCGGCAGCGCACCGTCCTCGATCGCCAGCTCCACCGTCTTGTGAAGTTGGCCCGTATCCCCGCTCTCCTCCAGGTACCGTCTGAACCGTGGACGGTCCACATTCGCAAGCAGATAGCACATGCTGCCGGGCTGAAGCTCGCCCGCTTCCCCGCCCTTCTGAAAAGGAACCCCCGCCAGAGCGGCAATATCCCCATCTCCCGAGCAATCGATAATATACCTGCAGGGGATGAAAGACCGTCCTGTTTTGTTAACGACAACGACACCTTCAACCTTCCGGCGGTCCTCAGACCGGACAACATCGTAAACAAAGGTGTGATACAGCGGCGTCACACCGCTTTCCAGAATGGCATCATCATAAACCCGCTTCAGCACTTCGGGATCGATCGGCACCCAATCCAGCATCTCTTGATATTCCTCGCGGTACTGAGGATCGCATGCCTGCTTCATCCGTTCCATCAATTGAAGGCCGAGACCGCGGATAATCGGCTTCCGCTTATCCGTAAAGGGACAAAAAGCCGGAACGAGCGCAACCGTGCCCATACCGCCAAGGAACCCTCGCTGCTCCACCAGCATCGTTTGCGCCCCCCCTTTCGCAGCGGCAATGGCGGCGGCGATGCCGGAAGCACCTCCTCCGATGACAAGCACATCCACCTCGCGGGCAACCGGAATGCTGGCGGATGGCAACGTAATATGTCCTTTCATAGAAACCTCCCCATTCTGTATAGCTTTAACATGTCAACATTACTTACGGACTGCGTCTTTCAGACAGAGATCCAGCAAATCATCTACATGCGCAGTTGCCAGGCATTCTACCGTATCGGCGGCGCCGTAGTAGATTTTGACTTCCCCGGTTTCTTCCAGAATCATGCCTCCCGGAAAAATAACATGATTGCGGAAGCCCCCATCGGTCTCATAATCGGCTTCCGGGGCAAGCAGCGGCGTCTCCGCCATGCCGATGATCCGGCTGGGATCGGCAAGATCCAGAAGTAAAATGCCGGATGTATAGCGCTTCTTCCAGCTGTCCTCCCAGCCGTTCTTGCCTCTGCTGGGATCGATGTCCACGGCATGGAACAGAGTCAGCCAGCCTTTGTTCGTTTTGACGGGCGGAGCGCCGGGGCCTACCTTGTCATTGGCATAAGCTACATCTTCAACCGCCAGGAGCAGCTTGGAGTTGCCCCAGTATTTCAGGTCAGGCGAGTCGCTCATCCACATGTCGAAGCGGTCGATCCCGCCCCGGCTGTATACTGGCATCGGACGCTCCAGCCGGACGTACTTGCCCCCGATCCGCTCTGGGAACAATACCATGTTGCGGTTGTCCGGCAGCGACAGGCTCAGCACCTCGAAGGAGCGGAAATCCTCGGTGACGGCGATGCCGCCGCGCAGCCCGTGCTTGGTATCGACCGCAAAGCACATATAACATTGTTCGCCGATTACCGTTAGACGCGGGTCATACACGCGGATGACCTCTTCATCATGCCAAGACCAGCACGGTTCCGGCTGCACATCCCACTTTATGCCGTCATCGCTGAAGGCCAGCCCAAGATTCGTCGTATGATGAGGGGCAACAATTCCTTGATGTTCATCACCGTAGTCATTGCGGAAAACCATCACATACTTGCCTTTAAATTTGGTAACCCCGGCATTAAAGACCAACGCCGGACCGTAGGGCACATCACCCGGTGTCAGAATCGGATTCGCCGAATGCCGGGTAATGACCGGGCTGGAAAACAAAGGTCCTACTTTAAAACTCATGTGCATCATGCTCCTTGTATATGGTATTGTGTTTAACCTTTGACTGAACCCGCTGTCACCTGAATAAACGACTTGTTCGCCACAATATAAACAAGAAGCATCGGCAGGATCGACAGACATGCTCCCGCCATCATCAAATGGATCTGCATGGCCGCGGAAGAACCGTAACGGAGATTCGCCAGCCCGACGGTGAGCGTCTGCAGCTGCGGATTCGTCATCGTGAACACCAGCGGCAGAATGTATTCGTTCCAGGCATGACGGAAAGCAAACAGCCCGGCCACGCCAAGCCCTGGTGTCAGGAGCGGAAGAATAATCCGAAAGAAGGTTCGGATAAACCCGGAGCCGTCCACCATGGCCGCTTCGTCAAGCTCGCGGGGAATCGCTTTGAAGAAACCCAGCAGCATAAAAAAGGTGCTGGAATGGGCGCTGATGAGAATCAGGATCACGCCCCACAGCGTGGTATTCAGGTTCAGCGCGACCATCAAATCGAATTGCGGGCGCAGCACAATGGCACCAACGGATATAAACATCATCGACGCCTGCGTCGTCACATACAGGGATTTGCCGGGAAAATGGCGACGGTCCACCACATAAGCCGCCATGGCAGCTACCAGCAGGGTGCCTGCGGTAACCATAATGCTGACAAAAGCGCTATTCCAGGTATAGCGGGCAAAATTAGCCTGCTTCCAGGCTTCGGCATAGTTGACGAACTGCAGCTTGGCCGGCAGCAGGCTGCCGCCGGTCATCATTTCGGCGCCGGTCTTGAGCGAACCGGACAATGTCATCAACAGGGGAAATAATGTCAGTATCGCCGTTATCAATAAGAACAGCCACATCACCGTACGGCCCACAATTCTGCCTGTGGGACCGGAAGGCGGGCGGGCGGCGATTTTGCCGCGCGCATCCGGTTGTTGGGGTAATACCTGTTCGTTCATTTGCTGATCCTCCTGCACGCCTGCAGCCATTTTGAACCGCTCTGCGGCGTTGTTGTCATATCGTAAGGGTCTTCGCAAAGTTGTAAAGCGGACTTTTTGAGCAGCCTTTAATACAACTTGTTCATTTTCCGGCTCAATAAGAAATACAAGCCCGTGATCGCTCCCACAATAACAGCGGTTGCGAAGCCTACGGCGCTGCCGTATCCAAGCTGCTGCTCCACAGGCGAACCCGTGGATACCGGGAATAAAAGTTTGTATAGATAGAGATACATGACCTCGGTTTTGCCGATTGGTCCGCCTTCCGTGATGAGCATAATGCTCTCATAGCCTTTCAGGGATGCAATAATTGCGAGCATGATGACCAACTGGGCTACCGGAGCCAGCATCGGAAGCGTAATGCTCCAGAACCGTCTTCCGGCGTTTGCCCCGTCCATGGCCGCGCTCTCGTACAAATCCTGCGGAATGCTCTGCAGTCCGGCCAGAAACAGCAGCATATAATTGCCGACCGCGCCCCATACCGCCACCATAATGACCGTAAGCATCGCATGCTTCGGCCCGAGCCAGTCGATCGGCTGCGAGACCAGGTGCAGCTTCATCAATACGGTGTTAACCATCCCGTTATAGGAATTGAAGATCGTATAGAACACCACGGAGATAACTGCGGTGCTGATGATTGTCGGCATAAAATAGATCCCTCGCAGCAGTTTTCCGCCTCGCAGCTTGCCGTTCAGGATGACCGCGAGCAGCAGGGACAATGGCAGCGTCAGCAGCAGCTTGCCTCCGGCGTAGACAAAGGTATTGCCAACCGATTCCCAGAACAGCGCATCGCGCATCAGCCGACGAAAATTATCCAGCCCAACAAACAGCGCTTCGCCATACCCGGCATAGTCATAAAACATATAACGCAGCATCCATATCAAGGGGTAGATGCCCAGGGCAGCCGTCAAAATGATGCTCGGCGATAGAAAAAGAGCATTCTCCCCTAGCCGTTTCCATTTCATACTCACGATGGGTTCCTCCTTCGGGGAAAGAAAAGGGGCATCCGCCAAAAATGCGTGCGGCAGCCCCATCCTCGCCTGTTATTCTCCCTGCGGTTTGGTTGGATCAAAGGCAGGGTTTGGCGTTACGTTGACCTCGCCTTTCTCCACCGCTTTGGACAATGCGGCGTTGTATCTTGTGTTTAAATCCTCCGTAATCGCTTTCAGGTCTTCATCGGTAAGGATATATTTGAAGAAAGCGTCCGCATAGGTGGATCCCTCCGGAGTAACGTTTGGCGAAGCAGGCCAGAGCGAGTCGTGTTCCCCGACCAGGAAGCCTTCCATGCCATTGATCTCCGGATCTTTTGCCTGTTCTACAATGCTCGGTACAATGGCAATCCCGAAGCCTTTTTCGTGATAGGTCTTCAGAACCTCATCGCCGTACATATACTGCATGAATGTCCAAGCCGCTTCCTTATTGGCCGATTGGGCGCTGATGCCGAGCCACGTTCCGGCGGACACGATTTCGGAAGTTCCCTTGATCTGACCGTCCAGCGTTGGAGCCAATGCGCCCCCCCAGTTGATTTCAGTCGGGAATTGATCCATGTACACGCCGGGCTCCGTCGAGAAGGATAGATACATCCCGATTTTGCCTGCGGCGAATTGGGCGCGCAGCGGGTCGATGTCCAGCGCTTCCGCGCCAGGCAGAATGCTTCCGTCTTTATGCATTTGCTTGAAATATTCAATGACCTGCGAGTAAGGCTCGAAATCGAATTGGCCTGTTTTCAGATCAAAGCCAAGTCCCTGATAACCGCTCAAGGAAAGAATCTCCCGGACGGAACGGTCAAATGCTTGCTTCGGATTTTTGAAGTTCAGCGCAAAACCATAGATGCCCTCGGCTTTGCCGACTTCGGTAATTTTCTTGGCATCCTCCACCATTTCCTGCAGCGACTTCGGAGGATTCTCGATGCCCGCTTTGGCAAAGAGATCCTTGTTGTAGACCAGGCGCATGGTGAGGCCGGTATTGGCGAGCGAGTACACCTTGCCGTCAAAACGGTTGACATCGTCGATCAGCAGGCTGCCGAACTTCGCTTTCAAGTCATCGGTCAGATACTCGTCAATTGGGGCGAGATACCCTTTTTTGACGAATCCGGACGTATTGGCGCTCTTGAGACGCAGTACATCCGGCGCCTGGTTGCTGGAAAAGGCAATGTCGACACTTTGCGCGTAATTCTCGGACATGACCGTCAATTCCACCTGGATGTTATCGCCGTTTGTTTCATTGAACTTGTTGATCAATTCCTTGATATACTCCTGGTCATGACGGTCGTCAGTCCAGTATTTAAGCTGTACGGGTTGGCCCGTCTCGGTTGATGGTGCTGCCGTTCCGCCGTCAGACTTGCCATTCGTCGTGCCGCCGTTGCCGCTGCTGTTGTCGTTCCCGCTGCAGCCTGCGATTCCGGCTGCCAGAATGAGGCTCAAGCCGAGACTTAACCATTTTTTTCGCATACATTCTACCCCTTTGATTAACGTTTGTATTGTGAGCTCGTTTTTTATTATAGAATCCCGTTCTCGGAAAAGGAGTGTGGCAAATTCACTCTCAAGGGATAGAATTCTATGGTCTCCTGCAGCCGGCACCTCACGCCTCTGGCCGGTCCATGTGATAGCCCGCCCTGAATTCCGACGGTGTCTGGCCGGTGATCTTCTTGAACATCTCGCTGAAATATCTGCGCTCCTCATACCCTACCGCCGCGGCCACCTCCTGCACCTGTGCCCCCTCCACCAGCAGAAGTCTTGCCTTTTGAATGCGTTCCGAGGTGATATACTGTGTGACCGTCATTCCGGTCACCTGCTTGAATAAGCTGGAAAAGTAGCTGGCACTGAGATGCACATGGGCGGCACATTCGCCAACGGTAATATCCTCGGACAAGCGGCCTTTGATATAGCCTATAGCATTATAAATAACCTTCTGCCCCTCGGATAAGCTGTTCCGGCGAACCAGCTCGGCTCCCTCCGTGCACAAGGCAAGCAGTTGACGCTGCAAAGAGGCCAGCGATAGCCCCGCCGTCCCTTGTACCGTTCTGAATTTCTGAATCATCGGCTGTATCTCCGAATAGGGAACCATTTCGTAAAGCGTGCGGATTGCTGAAGCTGCCAGCTCATCGTACAGGCTGAGGAGATAATCCGGATTTTGCCGGGAGATTCGTTTCTGCAGCGCTTCCGAAATCGCGGTTAGAATCGCGTCCGTCCGGACAGCATTTCCGGAACGAAGGGCCAGCAGGAGCTCTTCCTTGTACTCCAAAGCCAGCGGCTCCTGGCTTCCGCTCTGGTGGATATCGTCATACTCAATGGCGGCATTGCCTTCGGTAAACAGGTGATGGGAGAGCGCCCGATGAGCCTGGCGATAGGAATCCGGAAGACCGCTGATCTCCTCCACCCTGCCGCCGACCCCGACCGAGACCGTAAACTTGGTGTATCGTTCAATATTCCGGCAGCACTGCTCGGCGATTTCAATCGGACAGGACGGTCCTGTATCGTTCAGTACGGCCAGGTACTGGTCGTGACGGGCGCGGAAAAGAACGCTTTGCGCATAATGCGCAAGCGTCTCCTGCATAATATTCAACAGCGAGAACCGGATCAGCTCCATTTCCTGGACGGACTGCTCGGCAACCTGCTCCCGGAAACGATCAATTTCAATCAGCATTACCACGAATCCGCGCGGCTCCAGCTCAATATTCAGAAACTCCCACCGTTCCGAGGCCTCTTCCCATGAAGTGCGGTGGCTTATGAGCAGCGCAAAGTATTCCTGTCGCAGTGCCGGCATGCTCTCGCGAAGCTTGTTCTCCATATCCCTCAAACTTATCCGTTTGGACCTCTCTTCCATAACCTCTGCTTTGGCTCGCAGCACAGCCGACATCATATCTTCTTCTGTGAAGGGCTTCACCACAAAATCAAACGCCCCCAGCTGTACCGCCTGCTGCGCATATTCAAAATCGGCATAGCCGCTGATCAGAATGACCTTGCAGCCGGGGTTCTCTTCCAGCACCAAACGCAGCATGCTCAACCCGTCCATGATCGGCATTCGGATATCGGTAATAACCAGATCCGGACGCAGCCCGTTGATCAGCGTAAGCCCCTCTTCCCCATTGCTCGATACACCTGCGACCCGAATCCCCTGCTCTTCCCAGTTCATCGCGGTCAGTCCGTCCACCACACTTTTAATATCGTCGATAATGCAGAGACTGATCGCCTCAGGATTGCTCATCCAAATGATCCCCTTTCTTGGGCAATGAAATCCGTATTTCGGTTCCGCGCTCCGGCGCACTGTCTACGTGAAATTCCGCACCGTCCCCATAATAGAGCCGGAGCCGCCGGATCAGATTGGACACCGCATATCCCTTCTTCGACTCCTGCAAAAAGAGTTCGCGCACTTGGGTCTGGTCCATTCCCCTTCCGTTATCACGTACGGCAATCGTCCAGCGTTTCTCATCCCCGCTAATCTCGATTTCGATTAGGCCGCCGTTCTTCAGGTCGCGAAAACCGTGCAAAATGCTGTTCTCCACCAGCGGCTGCAAAATGATGCGCGGAATCGAAAGCGATGACGCCTCCGGTTCGCGTACATGGATCTCATAAGAGAATAAGCCTTCATAGCAGCTTAACTGCAGCTCCAGATACTGGCGCACATGCTCCAGTTCTTTCAACAGTGTCGTAATTTCCTGACCATTGTTCAATCCGAGTTGGAACAGACGTGAGAGCGACATGACCATTTGCTGTGACGGCTCGATCTGCTTCAATTTCAATTTCCAGTAGATGGTGTTGAGCGTGTTGTACAGAAAATGCGGGTCCATCTGCGCCGACAGCGCCTTGATCTCTGCAGATCGCTTATGCGTCTGCGCTTCCGTAACCTCATCAATCAACACCACAATCTGTTCCAGCATCCGGTTAAACCGAAATCCCACCTGAGCCAGTTCATCTCCGCTGCCGCTCTCAAAACGGGCGGTCAGATCGTTGTTCTCGACCCGCTTCATCACCTTCAGCAGCCCTTGCAGCGGTTTTAGCAAATAGCGTGAAAATGCGCCCGAAATCAACGTGGTGACGCTAAAAGCAGCCAGCGTAACCCCGGCGATCAGCCATTTGACAAAAACCATGTCCTGAAGCACGTCGGCCCGGGAACGGATGGTGGTCATGGTCCAATCCGCAATGCCGAGACGGGCATAATTAAGCAGATAGGTCTGGCCATCCATTTCAAAGGGCTGACTTCCCTCCGAGCGGCTCATCAAGCCACTCAAATTACCCGTCTCCACTGCCTGCCTGACCAGCGGTTCCTTCACGGGGTAAACCGCCTCTCCATCAGCGTTCAGCAAGAAGCTGGACGCCCCTTCCGCGGTATTCCCCTGCACCAGCTTGCGAAAACCGTCCTCACGGATATTCACGACAATATAAACACCGCTGACCGGCGTGTCAAAGATCGGCTCCAGAATAAGCGAAATGACGCGTTCCTTGCCGGAGAAGAGCATATCCTCATGACCCTCCACCCACAGGTTCTTTTTCTCCTGCTCGATGCGCGCATACAGAACGGTATCCTCGAATTCGGTGAGCCGATTGCGGTTCATGGACGAAGGATAAAATTCGCCAATCGGCGTAAATACGTAGATCGATTGGATAAGCGGTTCGGCGATCCGCGCCTGCGAGAAAACGTTATCAAGATCGTTCAGATGCGTGTAATATCTGCTGGCATCCCCGGAGGCGGCATCCTTCAGCATGTCGTAGAATGGCTGGCTGATCATAAACGTCATCATAATCAGCATCAGTTTGTTCAGCTTCTCATCCACGATCTGCGCGGATCTGACCACCGTATCCTGCGTGAGCTTCAGCGCATTCTTTTCCAGCGTGGCAGCCGAGATATAATAAGACAACCCTCCGGTCATCAGGACAGAAAGCACGATGACGGCCAGAAAAGCGACCTTGAGTTTGTTGCGGAACGATTGCCTGCGGAGGTACTCCAAGCTTTTCACGCCTTCCGTTAAATTCTATCTACCCATGCCGAGAGTACTCCCACTTCTGCAAGTGGAGAGGTGAATCGGCGATTTCTTGTCCGGGCCTACAAGATGTTCTTTCTTTTCTTCCAATGTAGCGGTATAATAAACAGGAACATACATTCGTATTCCGGAAGTGAAAAGAGGTGAAATCTTGTCCGTTCCAGCACTCGGGTATAGAACCTATCAAGTATGGATCAAGCCGGGGCATCGGTTGTTCGCCTATCTGGATGCATTGGGTCAGTGTGCAAAAAACCTGTACAATACGGCTAACTTTTATATCCGGCAAGTGTTTACCGCAAAGGGACAGCTATCGGCTTGTCAGCCGTTGCAACAACAAGTGATGAACACCCTGTCCGCACATCTGGATGCGATGAACGAGCGAAGAAGCGTGAAAAATCGTTCCCGGCCCTTTACGTTGCCTTCGCCAGAGCAGCCCTTCCTGTCTTTCTTTCTTGGATGCCTTGTTCAAAGTGATGGAGCAACCCGATTATCGCTCCCTCCCGGCCCAAAGCAGCCAAGGCATTCTGAAGGTCGTCTTCCAGAACTGGGCGGCCTTTTTCGCCAGCATGAAGGCGTATCGTCAACATCCGGAGACCTTTACCGGCAAGCCGAAGATTCCGGGCTACGCCCGCAGCAAGGTGAAGGAAGTGGTGTTCTCGAATCAAGATTGCGTCATCAAAGACCGAAAGTTCCTGAAGTTCCCCCGAACCAAGCTGAGACTGAACATCGGCAAGCTAGGGCGTACCGACGGCAAGTTCATGCAGGCGCGTGTCGTACCTCGTCATGGGCACTATGTTATCGAACTCGTCTTCACGTGTCCAATGGAAGAGCAGAACACAGAGGGGGAACAAGTACCGGACGTCAGCCATTCTAATTTCATCATGGCGATTGATTTGGGTGTAGACAATCTTGCAACCATGGTCACGACAACCGGCTTACAGCCGGTGATCGTGAAGGGCAGGATCGTCAAAGCGATCAATCAGTATTATAACAAGATGAAAGCGCACTACACGAGTATTCTTCGTCAGGGTAAAAACCCGCGTGAAGGCACACACATCCAAACGATTGGAACGATTGCATCTGCAGCGCCACCGCCTGATCAAAGACCTGTTTCACAAAGCCAGTCATCATATCGTCAGACTGGCCGAAGAGCAGAGGATCGGTACGATCGTCATCGGTCATAATGCAGGATGGAAACAAGAATCCGCCATGGGACGGCGAAACAACCAGTCGTTCTGTCACCTCCCGCACAAGCAGCTCATTGCGATGATCCAGTATAAGGCAGCAGCAAAGGGAATCACGGTGATCCTGACGGAAGAAGCCTATACGTCAAAAGCGAGCTTCCTGGATAAAGATCCGTTGCCGCGTTTCGGTGAGGGAGGAACCTATCTCTTCTCCGGCAAGCGGATTTATCGCGGGCTGTATGCGAGCCAGGCGGGCGTGATTCATGCCGATGTGAACGGAGCAGCCAACATTATACGCAAAGTATTCCCAAACGTATCTGCTAAGCCTTCGGATGGGATAGAGGGGTTGGATGGTAACCAGTCCATCAACGTGTCAACTCCAAGGGTGTTAAGCATCCTGAAACCTTCAGGTTGAGACATCTGAAACCCGCACTTCAACCGAAGCGACTGCCTAGGTAAGTGGCGGGAGTATTCATTCTTTGATTATGTCACTGCATCCCCTGTACGACAATGCAAAAAAACGAAGCTGTCCCTGGCAGCCAATCATGGCGTAAGGGGCAGCTCCTTCGTATGATCCTCTTAACGCTGACCGACCTGTGGATCGGCTTTTATTGACACGGTACGGGATGCCTTCAAGTTAGATCGAATCAGGTGCCAGTACCACAGCATCATCAAAAGCTACGCCTGCCGAAGTGGTCCGAAATCCTATTTTTCCTGCTGTCAGTTCCGTCTCGGGATTGGTCCATTCCACTTTTAATACTCCATCCACATAACCTTTTATTGCGTTCCCTTCAATAGAAGCCTTCATCGTATACCACTGGTTCGCCTGAGCTGTAAACGGGGTACTGGATACAAGGGTCATGACGTTGTCCACGGATTTGTACAACTCCAGCTTTTGGGCTGCGGAATGGATTCGGAACATATAGAAATTACCCGCATCCTGTACCCTGAAGAGAATGCCTGCGTTGGCATTGGTGATGGGCATTTTCGCTTTGGCCTCATACGTATAATCCGTCCACGAATCGCCGGCAGCAATGACTGCAGTGGCAGCTTGATTCTGAATCAAGGCATTTGTGCCGTCAGTTATTACATCCCAAGAACCTGAAGCAGACGTCCATCCTCCGGCATTTCCATCTTCGAAATCGTCGCTGAATACAATGACCGTAGGATCCGGATTCACGGGAGGTTCATTCACGTCCGTGACATGGATCGTAAAGTTCTTCTCAACGTACAGTCCTCCTGAATCTGTGCTCCTCACCCGGATGCTGTAGCTGTCCTTGGCTTCGTAATCAGGCGTTACGGCTAGGAACAACTTATTGTCCGAAATGGTGAAGCTGCCGTTGTCCTCATCCCCTGAACCTGCTATCAGCATATAAGAAAATGTTTCTTCCGCATCAGGGTCGCTGGTGGAAAAGGTTCCGACCATGCCTCCCGCCGTCGTGTTTTCAACAACACTGTTGTGTGAAAGGGCAATCTCCTCAGGCGCTTTATTGAGGAGACTAACCACGGCATCGTCAAAATGGACGCCCGCCGAGGTGGTCCGGAATCCGATCCCCCCAGCTGTCAATTCGGTTACAGGATTGGTCCATTCCATCTTTAATTCTCCATCCACGTAACAGGAAATCGTGTTCCCTTGTATAACCGCCTTAACCTTATACCACTGTTTCTCAATGGCCGTGAACGGCATACTGTTTACAAGCGTCAGCTGTCCATTTACGGATTTGAACAACTCCAGCTGTTGATTCGATGAATGAATGCGATACATATAATAATTGTTTGCATCCTGCACCCTGAAGACCATGCCCGCGTTGGCATTGGTGATGGGCATTCTTAATCTGGCTTCATAAACGTAATCCGTCCATGAACCCCCGCTATTAGCGGTAATCAGGGAGGTGGTTGTCTGATTTCCGCTGGACAGCACGTGATTCGTGCCGACTTTCGGGACGGTCCAACCGCCTGACATCGACGTCCAACCCGCCGTATTTCCGTCTTCGAAATTGTCGCTGAATAGCGGAGGTTTGGAATTGGCAAAAACGATACCATTTACATTGTTATTGACGGTAACATTCAAGTCGTCCAGGGTTGTTGCAAGTTTGCCTCCAACATAAACATCCGTGAACGTGACCCCGTTAACCCTTCCGCCTTTCGTGGCATTCCCGGAAATTCTGGATTTCTGGGTGCCGGTCTCGCGAACATTAATGTTCTTGACTACAACATTGCTTACATCGCCGGAAGTGCTGGTAGACACTCCAAGCCAATAGTTCCCGAATTGATTGATACCGACGCGTTCGATGTCGATATTCTCAAACGTAATATTTTGGGCGTAACCTTCCTCCGGGAGTGTATTCAGTTGGTATCCATGATCAATAAGCAATGCTCGGGCGCTTTGATAGACATACGAATTTCGGATGGTTACGCCGATTTGCGGCTGGGCTACACCCATGCCAATCTTGAAAGCCGCGCATCTTGTCCATGCAAAAGCGTCATCAAAGACAACATTCTCCAAATGTTCAAGCTCGCCCGGCCAGTCTTTGGACATCCCCGTCTGCAGCCAGGTTTTAGTGGAATACGTGTCATCATCCGATATGGCAATCGAATGCTGAACAAGCACGTTCTGACTCTCATTGATATCGATAACGTCATTCTCGATTTTGTATAAATCCTGGAATCCCTTAAGATTGTTTATGGTCACATTGTCGGAACGAACCACCATAAACGACCAGAAACCGCCATCCCGCAATATTAGTCCGTCGAAAGTAAAATTGGATGTTGCGATCGGAACGAGCAGGTTATTGAGGAACCCTTCATTCTTATTCGGCGCCGGCATCTTTCGCTCTCGCATCGCAATGCCTTTTCCATCAATGGTTCCCCGTCCCCGTATCGTAATATTGGTGGAATCTACGGCAGTGCGAATAAAATACGTTCCATCCGCGTTTCGTGAATCCTTGCGAAAATCAATCACGTAGTCTTCCCCCTTGCCCGTGCCGACAATGACGGCGCCGCCGGCCAGGTAAAAGGTTACGTTGCTTTTTAATGTCAGGTTCCCGCTCTTATAAACACCGGCCGGTATGAATACAACGCCGCCGCCGGCTTGATGGGCGTCATCGATCGCCTGCTGAATCGGACCCGATGCCAGCGATGTACCCGTGTTATCCGCATGGTATGGCGACTGTGTCACATTATAAATCCCGGCACCTGTGGACGGGGGAATATCCGTCTCCAAGGGATCTGCTGCGATAACAATCTTCTTCCTCTGGTCATTGATTTTCACGATGACATAGGTTGAGGATGAAAGATAGAACGTTAGCTTGTTCCCGTTGACCGTGCCTTCGATATTTTTAGCCTGAGGACTGATGGAGTATGATGTAATCGGCACATTGTTTGTAACTTCGATACGGACCGTGCCGGAAAAAGAAAATTGAGCATAATCATAATCAGCCAGATAACTGATTACAGGAATCGCTTCGTTATTCGCTTTCAACGAAAACACGCTGGATGCGGTATAGATGGATGGCATCGGGTAATTTTGTATCGTGGCCGGAGCAGCGGCGGTCTGTCCCAAAGATGCCGGATCAGCGGCATCCGTCATATCCATTGAATAAATTGAATAGCTATCGATTTCTACAGCATCCGCAGCTCGGGGTGAGAATCCTGTGATTATTACGGCAAGCACTACCAACAGACTAACTGCTTTTCTTGTCATGGTAAGCATAAATACCTCCTCAAGATTATTCATCTGCCCCACGATAATAAGGCAGCGCAGCTTCTGTTCTCCCGGTTGTATTCTTGCTTGGTTTTTTCTGAATGCGCTAACATTTTATCGGAAGCAAGCAGCCCGCTCTCTGACGTTCACTCCCCCCTCCATCCAAACTTTTCTCTGTCACCATGGATTATATTCCCTGCACATTAAAAAAGGAGTGGGGCAAGCCCACTCTCCAGGGACACATTTTAACTGTTCTCACCTGCCGATGCACTGACAGCCATTTCGTTGCGGGAATGAAGATCTACGCAGACGCTATCTCCATTGATTGCACCAAGGCTACTTTTCCGATAAATCGTCGTAAGAAAGGACTCTCGAAGTCATGTGCTCAAAAGTTCCCTTCTCCAACATTTCTTGGCCCATGCGATATAGCAGCGATATTGCGGCGCGAAAAGGTCCTGAGCCGGTGCTGATGCGCTGAATCCCTAGCGCTTCAAGTTCCTTTGCGGAAGGCATTCCCGGTCCGGCCAATACATTGATCGGACAGCTGATTTCATGGCGCAGTGTCTGGATGTCGGAGATTTCCTGGATTCCGGGAACAAAAATACAATCTGCCCCGGCTTCCTGGTAGGCATGGGCCCGCTTGATCGTCTCTTCAAGCCTCCCAGCAGGCGGCATAGACTTGATCCAGTAAGCATCGATCCTGGCATTGATAAAGAGAGGATAACCCATGGCATTCCCCAGCGCCCGGATCACGGCTAATTTGTTTTGCTGGAGCAAAATGTCATGCAGCGGCGCTTGCCGATCCATGCCGCTGTCTTCAACGTTAATCCCCGTTGCGCCTGCCTTGATCACCTGCTTAACCGACTCGGCGACTTCATCAGGTGTTTGTCCATACCCGTCTTCCATATCCACGGTAACCGGAATATCCACGGTTTGCACGATCCTGCGGACCGTATCCAGCATCCGATCGAAGGGCATATTCCGATCCGCATACCCATGGGAAACCGCTATGCCGGCACTTGTCGTGCCGATTGCCTTGAAGCCGCACTTCTCGAAAGTGTTCGCGCTCGCAGCATCCCATGCATTGGGCAAAATAAAGAACTTAGAGTGCATTTTTTTAAAGGCGGCAAGCTTTTCAAGCTGTTTTGTCATGTCCATACCATACCTCTCCCCATCTATTTTCGACTGGCGTACTTTTGTATATAGTATAAACCGAGTACTATTCGATACCTATCGAAATATGGAATGACTTTGGAGTTCCAGAAGGATATGGAAATGTCTGACTAGAATAATAATCAGAGCCTATAAGAAATTGGAGTGAATACGGTGGGAGAAGGTAGACCATGAATGACAAAATAAATGAATTTATGATTTGGGCAGAAGAAAACGGTTGGACGATAACTAAGAATGAGGATCATCAGTTACATTTAGCTGGCAGCTTGTTATCAAGATATAAGGAAATTCCTAATGATTATTTGGAATTTTTAAGTGTTGTAAAACGATGCATCACACCTGATGAGAAGTCCTGGTTTCTTTGCGAGGATGAATACAATAATCGCTCCGATACTGAAATTAAATGGAATGAATTTGAAATGCTCAGTTTGGAGGCAGCAATGGGCGATGAACTATGGAAATCAGAAATAACTGCGTGGTGGGATTCTTACCTGCCGATCGTGATATCAGTCGATGGTGGGTATTCCTTCTATGCGATTGATTTAACCAATGACGTTGGTGCTATCGTGCGCGGATATGAACCTGAATTTGAAGAAGTTGAAAAAGCGTCCCATAATCTAGAAGGGTTTTTGGAATTGATTATGTCGAAAACTATAGAGTTCCAATGATAAATAGGCAATGCATACAACCTTAGTTCGGTACTCAACCAGACTAAGGTTGTTGGCCTTCGACCCAGGGAGTATTAATATTCAAGTAGACGGCCATGATCGTTCCATTGACCGTACATTTTGTTTTCTCTCGTGTTGGTTATGAATTTGTCTAATCTGCTCTTAAATAATTCCGGCTGATTCTTATAGCTTTGTATCGTGTCGATCCGAACTCTTTTATAAAGATCCGGAAATGCCATGAAATTCTCATATACTTGCTTTTCCTCTTTTAGCCTTTGTTCTATGACCTCATCTATTCTGAAAGAAGCAGGATCCATGTCAGGAAGAACCCTCCTGCCTTCGTCACTCATGAGCCCCAACTTTTCGAGGCGGCGGACACGTTCTTTATTCAATTCAGTCCATGAGCTTTTTTTAGTTCTAGGAGACAGTCTCTGGGCCAACTCGGTTTCGTACATTTTCTTTTTAATGCCATCAATCCATCCAAAGCATAAGGCCTCCTCAACGACGTCCAAATATAACAACATATCAGGGGTTGGCGTCATACTAACCAAGACCCAGCAAGACTTCTCGGTCGTGCCATGGTTCTGCAGCCAAAGCCTTAAATCCTCTCTTGTTTTTGCTGGAATGACATGCTCGATTATCATAGCTAAAACCCATCCTCCTCCTTTCTAAAGAGAATATCAAAACATGGCCTTTCATTGGAAGGCCATGTTTTGAATGCGTTACTGTTTGTTTGAAATGACTTTATCCAGAAACCGATCTGCGTCACGATTAAATTTCCAGGCAACTCCGAACTGATCAACCAGCATTCCAAAGCACGAAGACCAAGGGGTATTGGATAACGGCATCACAACATGACCGCCAACAGACAATCGGTAAAAGTAGTCTTCCAATGTTTGTTTATCATCCATGACTACACTAATAAGTACGTTATTTCCTCTCATCAACTCACCCGTTACCGCCTTCATGGAAGGCAAAATATCCGACATCATGATTTTCCCGCCTGCAAATTCTACCGAAGACTCCATGATCATATTTAATTCATGTTCTGGCAATGGATAGTTTGGATCCTGCGGAAAATCCTTAAATTTCACTTTTTTTACCTCGTTCGCATGTAGAGCCTCCGAATAAAATTCAATCGCTTCTTCGGCGATTCCATCAAAGTTCAAATAGGCAATGGCTGACATAAAGTTGTACCTCCTTCTTTTGATAGATGAAGTATAATTTATTAGTGGTGACAGACGCATGTCACCATTTAAAAATTTGCACCAAAAGAGGGGCCGTTATGGAGAAGGTTGAGAGATTAATATCCATTATCATGATATTGCTGAAAAAAGATATCGTTTCAACAAAAGAATTCGCACAATTATTCAACGTTTCCAAGAGAACGATTCTTCGCGATATGGAAACACTGAGCTTATCCAACATTCCCATCTATTCTGTTCATGGAATTCATGGCGGATACGGTATTATGGATGAATACAAGGTGGATAAGCGACTTTTAAACAGCTCCGACTTAGAAAATATACTGACTGCCCTCGGCGGATTGGAACAAATTCTAATTAGCGAGGAAGTTGAAATCACGATTAAAAAAATGGAGGCCATGGTTCACCCCATGTCACTGAAAGGTTCAGTCCGTCTATCATTTTATGATTGGGAGGGTCGGTCCGAAATTCTTCAAACCTTAAAGACATGCCAAGAATCGATCATAGGGAAAAAGTTAATTTCATTTGATTATATTGATAAAAATGGCATGATAACGAATCGTATCGTCGAGCCGTATCAGCTTCATTATAGCGAAACGAGTTGGTACTTGAAGGGATTCTGTTTACATCGTCAGAGCTATAGAACATTTAAATTATCCAGGATCGATAATCTAAAAATGAATGAAGAAACCTTTAACCCGAGAGATTATGCATTAGAACAAGGCGCAGCCAGTTATCAGCCGCAACTCGTCACCATTAAAGCGTTAATTGCGCCCGGCATAAAAGATCAGTTTATTGAAAGGTACGGTCGAAAGAGTATTGAAAGCTATAGTTCTGAATATTTCCTGGCTACCATCCATATTCCTCAAGACCCTTTTGGATTTCAATTTTTAGCAAGTTTCGGTACAAATTTAGAAATCGTTGAACCTAAATCATACGTGGCGGATTTTCGCAATTATTTGCTTAAAATGGTCGAGAAATATTCTTAAAAGGTCCCTTTTTACATTAACATGTTAGCGTCTTCTAACAGATAGCTGACTCTTGCTCCCAACACAAAAACACCTTCAAGACCGCCTCCATATCTTACGACATAGCAACGTTCTCCTGAAGGTGCTTTTCTTACCGATTCATCACTTCTCCATTCCGGTATCGGCGCCCTTCAAGCCCAGCTGGGAGTTGAAGAGCTGCTCGATCCGGGTGCAGGTATCCGCCGGGGTCTCCATGCCAGCCCACAACAGATTCAGTTCATCCAGCAGCGTCAATATTTCTGATTGGTTCATGTTGAGGATATGCAGCGGATAAGCATGCGGCAGCACCTCGAGATAACGGTTATAGTGCTGCGGATGAATGTCCGGATTCAGCAGGCTGTCATCCTCGGCCACGGACCGCAACACCGGAATGGTGCATCCGTACTGTTTAAGCAGTTTCTGAGCTTCCTCGTCTGTCATAAAATCCACGAGTTTTTCGGCGATATTCCGATGACTGCTCGCAGCGTTGATCGACAGACCCCCACCTAACAGTATAGTGGCGGGTTTAGCCTCTTTCGGCAAGGTCATCACATCCCAGTCGATGGAATGGTCGCGGAATTCATTCATGAAATAATAAGTGGACATGATCATCGCGACCCGTTCCTTCATAAACAGGCTTTCGGCTAAATGGCTGCTGCCATGGGAAAAGATCGGCGACACATGCTCCTTGTACATCAGCGATACGCAATACTCCAGCGCTTCGATGTTCCGCTCGTCCGCCATCGTGCTCCGGCTGCGGTCTGCAGCCATGATGCTGCCTTCATTTTGAAGCAGAAAGACCGGCCAGCGGTTGGGGGACGAAGAGAAGCAGAAGCCGTAATGATCGGTCATTCCGTCTTCGTTCGGGGCCGATGTGCAGGCTTTGGCCGCCTCCAGCAGCTCCTGCCAGTCGCCAAGACTGACAGGGTGAGTCAGTCCGTGCTGACGGAAGATCGAACGGTTATAGCAGATGACTACCGGAGAGAACACAAACGGCGCCGCGAGCATGCCGCCTTCATGATTGAACAGCTCGAAGACCTGCGGATAGCTTACTCCTTCCTCCATGAGACGGGGAGGAACATATCCTGTCAGCAGATTCGTGCGCCCGCTTTCGGCCCATTCCCGGAAATGCTGATCCGACATGATAAACAGATCTGGCCCTTGACCGTCCTCCATGGAACGGATGATGGTTTCGGTGTAGAAATCCTCGGAGTACAGCACCATCTCCACCTGAACGAACGGATGCTTCCGCTCGAACGCCTCGATCATTTTTTCGATAATCGGAATCTCATAGGAGGAAGAGAACCAGGCGAGTCTCAGCACGACAGGCGTTCTGTCCTCATCCGGCACCTTCACCCGGTTGCCCTTGCCCGCGATTTTCTCGATCAATCCTTCGTTCACCAGCTCATCCAGCGCCTTCCGGATCGATACCCGGCTCATTTCATATTTCTGGCTAAGCGTATTTTCCGGCAAAATAAATTCACCCGGCTGAAGAACACCGGCAACGATTTCATTCCTTAATTCCTGAATAAAGCGTTCATAACGCTCATGAAATTCATTTCTTCTACGCAACAATATATACCGCTCCTATACATGTCTATAACATTCAGTATATCATGAGGGACATCAGGATTCCATGCACTCCGGATAAAGAACGCGGTTATATTTTACTTCGCAAGCTGTTTTTCAAGAAAAGCGTAGGCTCGCTGCCGGATATCCGGCGGAAAATCGTGCCCTTCATGACCCATCCAGCTCTCGAAAGCAGATGAAGCTCCCAGAAACTCATACAAACCATCCAGTTCCCCCAGTCCCGAGGCTATCTCCCTCCAGTTCGGAAAAATCGGGTCTCGCGTTCCGCACCACATCAACATCGGCACCGGAGCCGCAAGCGCCGCGATTTCATGCCACTCAAACGGAAGAGAGCCGTTGTTCAGACTGTCCGTAATGGAAGGGATATGGGAAAACCATTCCCGAAGGCCCCAGCGGTTCGGCTCCGGATCGCCGCGAAACATCGTAAATCCGCAGCTCGAGACGACGGCCTTGATGCGTTTATCCATTCCGGCTAGAAACCAGCCGTTATAGCCGCCCAGCGAGTGACCGATAACGCCGATCCGGCGTGGATTTACCTGCGGCAGCGAAGTCAGCACGTCGACCCCTACCATGTGATCGGAGAGCATTTTGCCGACTGCGGTCCACGCAGGGTGCCGTTGATAGAACGGAGCCGTTTGAAACGGCGCTTCTCCTGGATAGATTCGGGCGCCGAACGTGATGGAGTCCGGAGCCAGCACGGCAAAACCGCGCTGTACCAGCTCTAGTCCGTATCGCCGGTTCGCCCTTCCGGAAGCCAGACTTACATCGTCCTTTCCATTCTCGGTTGTCGGGTGAAGGGCAAGTACAGCTGGATATCCTCCTTCAGCAGGCTTTCCCGAAGGGAGCAACAGATAAGCAGAGATCGAATCCCCGTCCGGTGATTCGTACATGATCGCCTGTCTTATGTGATCTTCTTCCTCATGCACAGAAAGCACCCGGAAGCCCCCGCTGTCTGCGACGGCTCTCGGCCTATAATCAACCGGCTCCGGGGGCTCCCCCAGCAGCTGCAGCCATCGTGCTCTCAGCCTGGACTCCTTCTCCCTCCAGGCCTCAAGAGTATGGATTCCCTCTAACAGCGGCACAAATTCCCCATTAAACCGAATCATAAAAGTAATCGCCCTCCTCTTCCATCCGATACCGCCACAGCTCAGCACCGGAACCGAAATACACGTCTCCGTTAATGCAGGCGATTCCGCTGGTCGCTTCGACCGGAAGCACTTCCAGCAGTTCCGGCTGCATGCTCGCCGTATTTACGGTGAACATAGCCCGGCTCAGCAGACCCAGAAGGAATGGATGCCCCTTTCGCTCTATCATGAGCAGTCCCTGCCGGACGATACCGCCCCAGGAAGAAAGATCGCCGCAATGAATGACCTTTTGCAGTCCCGCATCATAAACAAAGAACACCGATTCCGAGGTCAAGCCATAGAGAAGACCGTTTGGCCCGGAAATCAGCTGAGCGATTTCCCTGGCACCCGGAACCGGCACCCAGCGCCGAATCACTTGTCGGGCAGGCCAATTCAGCTCATACATCACCGCTTCCTCCGCCGTGCTGATCCCGCCGCCGGGCGTCTCGATGCTGGTGCCGCCGAATACCCTGCCATCCGGGAGCACTGCAATTGAAATCGTACTCTGCTCGCTGATAATATCCCGGTTCTCCAGCATCTCCACCTGCCCGGCCAGCACATCCACGATGCCGAGCCCTCCGCCTGCCGTACCATAACCGGGAAAGCCGCCGTACAACACATGGCGGCCGTCCGGATGCGCGGCTGCGCATCTCGGCCTGTGGACAGCAGCATTTTCATAGATCAGGCGGGGATTCCGATGGGGTCCTGGATCCGTACACCATTCTTTCGCCGTGTCCAGCAAATGGACCATGCCGCCGGCATAAGCCGCACCCACGATGATGCTGCCTTGAGCTGCATAAGCGGCAATATTACCGCCGCCTCCCCGCTCCACGATATCGCCGCCCCAATCGGTCAGATGTCCAGCTGCGGTATCGTATGTGAACAGATGAAGCGGGTGATTGGAAGTGCCGTATAGAATGCCGTCCGGACCGCCGAACAGCGGGGAGAGCGGTGTTCCGCCACCCTTGTAGGTAAGCGGTAGCCGGCTCAGGCTTTCGTCCGCTTCCATGATTTCGATCTGCCTGTCGGACAGCTGCCATTTCAGCAGCACTCGACCGGCGTCAAGGTCCAGATGCAGCTTGTTGTAACCTGCCCCCTTATACAGGGACGGGTTGACCTCCTCCGCCGACACCTGCTCTGCCCCCTGCTCGCTCAGCCGGTGCCATACGCCGTCTCCGTTCTCCCCGGATGGCAGCCAGCCGTAAACGGCGCCGTCGCAGCCTTGGTGAACGGCAGCGCTGCCTGTCGTACCCGGCGCTCCCTCCAGTATTATCTCAAGCTCTCCGGTCTCCTCATGAAAACAGGTGATGGCCGGCGACGACGTGCCCAGTCCTGCATAGACCTTTCCCCCGCTTCCGCAGGCGAGCGTCATGGCATACTTCCTCTCGGCATCCAGCCTGCATAAGGTTCGCGAGGAGTTTGACGAAGCATCGAGCTCCATCAGATAGCTTCCCGGGTAAGTTGTAGCGTAGACCCAACCATCTCCATCCACGGCAAATGCAAAGCCGGCTCCCTCTTCCCCTTCAGGTACCCGGTGCTGCCCGACAAAAGCCGGGGTGAACGGATCGATAACGTAAAAATAGCGGCCTGCTCCCGTATAGAACCATCCTCGGGAATCACTGATCGACGCAAACGGGTACTGGCCCTCGCCCCCTGGAAAATAAAGCTGGGTGCTGTTTCCTGTTCCCGGATCCGCGATCAGCACATATCCCCGGGCTGCGATTACGATGCGCTCGGTCCCGTCGGCTCTCCGGCACACCGCCGCGGATCTGCTCTCGTCGACATCAACGGGTACGCCGATCCGCTCAAAAACCCCCATCGTCCCCGTTGCCTTGCTGTCGTTCACTTCTTCCGTATTATTCATCGCTTTTCGCATAATAAGCGCCTACCTTGGCAACCGCCTGAATGATATGCTCAATATCCTCGGGCGTGTAGAATTCGTTCATCGGAATCTGCACCGCCGTGTCTAATATCGCCTCCGCGACAGGACAACGGCCAGGCTCATAAGAGACGCTGCTGCCGTCAAACGGAAAATGGCTCCCCGGATAAGCCTGCCGGTTCTGGAACAGCGGCTGCAAATAGCATACCTGCGGGATATAGCCGGCACGGTTGGGGATTCCCTCTGCCTCCAGCGCCCTGCAGAACTCTTCACGGCTGCAGGTCAGCTTATCCAAGTCAAGTCGCAGCATGTAGAACCAGTATGTACAGTCATGCTCCGGGTCGACCTGCGGCGGAATGACGCCCTGGATTCCCTGCAATCCTTCATTGAGCCGGTCGCCGTATTGCTGACGCCGCCCGCAAATCCAGGGCAGTTTCTTGAGCTGGGCGATTCCGACGGCTCCCTGCAGCTCGGTCATCCGGTAATTCGGTGCAATATAGCTGGTTCCCCGGTCAACCGTGGTTCCGAGACGGCGGTAGTTTTTGTCCGCAAAGGCGTGAGCGGTTTCGTAATCCTCGCGCTTTCCCGAATTGATCAGCACCATGCCCCCGTCCCCGGTGGAGATATGCTTGAAATCGTTCGTGCTGAAACAGCCATAATCGCCGATGGTGCCGGCCAGCCTGCCCTTGTACCTGGTCAGATAGGCCTGTGCGCAATCCTCAATAACCTTGATGCCGTGCTTTCTCGCGACCTCCATGATCGGGTCCATATCGCACGGATATCCCGCCAGATGGACGACAAGGATCGCTTTCGTTCTTGGCGTAACGCAGGCTTCGACCGAGGCCGGATCCAGATTGTAAGTGTACGGCTCCAGATCGGCAAACACGGGAATCGCATTCTGGTACAGAATGCCGATCAGCGTTCCCTGGTCCGTAATCGGGCTTGTAATGACCTCATCCCCTACGGAGACGCCAGCCGCACCCAGCGCGACATGAATCGCCGCGGTGCCGGAGGATGTCGCTACACTGTATTCCCGGCCGTACATCGCATTGAAATCGGCCAAAAACTGTTTAACCTTCGTGCCGAAATGATAAAAGAGCGTGTTCTGCTCCAGCGCTTCAAGCAGCTGCGCGGCCTCCTCTTCCCCGAATCTTTTGCCTGTGCCAAAAGGACCGGTCTTGACCGGCGTCCCCCCATGAATCGCTAACGGTGCCACTGTCTGATTCCTCCTCATTGTCGTTATTCGGCTGCTGTTTTCATAATGCTCGCCGCTTCTGCACACGGCCGCCCAAAGCGCATGACCGCCTGCGAAGCTGACCGCTCCACCTTTGCATCCGACGGCTGGCGCACTACCGCTCCCTGCGGAAGATTCTCGGTGATGAGGGTACCGTCTGCGCCTACCCGGAGCACCGCAGCTCGTCTGGCCTGCTCCCAGCGGGTGATCTCCTCGCTCGTCCAGAACGCATAACCGAGCCCCTTCGCGGTTTCGACCGCTAGCGAAAACGCATGCCGGACGTTCCCTAGATGATGGATGTGCTGCTGGTGAAACAGAAAATGGGCGACGCCGCGGACTTCCGCCACCTTTTCGAGAAACGGGGCAATCACCGACGCATCCGAAAGCGTGGGATGCTCCAGGTCCTGGGTCAGAAAGCCGATCTGCAGCACCCGGTATAGCCGGTTGCGGTCATCCGAACGAGCGATCGGGTAATACGGATGGCTGGTACCGAACGGAAAGCCGACATTTCCTTTTTTGCTCGGCCCTCTAGTTTGATCCGCTTCGATGCCGTTCTGCTCGCACCATACATAGAGCTCTCCCCAGCCCTCAAAGCGGGTATAGTGGTTCTTGTTCGAAATGATCGGCGCGCCGCTGGTGCTCCGGATTACGTTCAGTTGACGGGCAAATTCCTCGGCGCTCCATATCCCCTTCTCCTGCTCCAAAGCATTATAGTGAAATGCCAGCTCATGTCCGGCAGCCTGAATTTCTTTGTAGAGCGACGGGGAATAGCCCGGTTCGATCATGCACCAGGTCGAGCGGACGCCGTTATCCTGAAGCACGCTCAGGGTCGTTCGGGCCGCCTCCTCCATGTTGAAGTCGCTGTCGTGCGAGATCATGGCCACCTGATTGACGCCTTCCGGCCAATAGTCCAGAAACGGAAGTGTTATTCCCTGCGCATCCGCTTCCTCCATCAGCTGGCGGACCATCACCTCGCGCCACCAGTCTGCATACGGCGTATCAAAGTATGGCATCCCGGTCTCCGTCACCGAGCGGTCCTCATTCCAATCCAGCTCACACCGGTCATCGGCCTTCAAAATGCCTTCGTCCACCGCTCCCGTACCGTCCGGTGCAGGGATGCCGTCCTGGACGACCGGGCCGCTGCCCTGCTGCAGCATAACGATATTCGCGGGGATGTCCAAATTCCAGCGGATCAGCCGGCCTGCACCTAGCGGAAACTCCAGAACGGCTGCGGCTGACTCTGCACCAGCTTTACGGAGCCGGCGCAGAACGCCATCCGCTTGAACCGGGATGACGGATTTCTCTGACACCATCCACGGATCGCTGCATACCGCCCTTAGAACCGGTATGCCTTGCGCATAGCTTAACCCTGACAGGTCCCCATACACCGCTTCCCGGATGGCAAAGCGGCTACAGCCCAGCCGGCCGGCCATGCGGTTCAATCCGCCGTAACTGATGAGTGTCGCTCCTCGGCGGGCCCACTGCTCCAGTCGGTTCAGATCCTCTTCCTTCTCTCCCGGGTGCAGTACGACGATGATATCGGGTTCATAAGACTCAAGGGATTCGGCATCGTCAAACCTTGCATAAGGAATGCCTGCATGACCGAGCACCTCCTCCACATAAAGCTGAAACAGGTCCTGACCGTGTCCCCAGAAGTATTCCGCCGACTGCCTGTTAAACCACAGACCGATTTTCGCTGTCTTTTTCATGATTCATGTCTCCCTCCTCCACAGCTCGCATTTCCATAGGCGCTAGGTATCCCAATGCAGAACAGGGGCAAAAAGATTTGCCCCGCTGTCCTACAGATCATGTATAAGGCGCATTTCAAAAGTCTCACTTAAACAGGGCCTTCGGATCCTTCTCTTTGATATTCGCGTTGTATTCCTGGATGATTTGGGCACCGCCTTTGTCCAGATACTCCTGAACCAGTTTATCCCAATCGGAAACCGGACGGGTGCCTGCAATCATTTTTACCTGCTCATCCATGACATACTTTCTCAGCTCGGCGCCTTTCGAGTTGTCGGTCGGCGACTCCAGTCCATTGATCGGGTTGATATAAAGCTTCATATCCTTGTACATCGTCTCGATGGCGGCTACAAGATCCACAAGCTGCTTGGTCTGATACGTAATGGAATATACATTGTCCGAGTCCTGCGGTACCCAGGAGGAATTATCAACATAATACGTTGATGGGCCAAGACCGTCTCTGCCGAAGTTCTCGTTGAAGACAGGCAGGCCGTCTTTCATAACGTAACCTGAACCGACTTTGCCTGAATACCAGTCAAAATCGGCATTCTTTTCATTTTTCTGATCCTGCGGGTAGAATTTGCGTCCGAAATCGATCATCTCCAGTACTTTCTTCAGCTTTTCCGGTTCATCTTGAAGTTTGGCGCTAAGCACGGTGAGACCGTTATAACCTGCTCCGGCCATAAGTCCCTGGTTCCCATATTGGTCCATAAACGGATCCAGATGCACAAACTCGGCTTCGGGATGGATCGCCAGCAGACCGTTCATATAATCCTGCGACATTCCACGAGGCGTTCCGATGAAGATGCCTGCCTTGCCGGAGTAAAACTCCTTGTTCGTGTCTCCCCAGTTCAGTACCGCGTAGTCTTTCGACATCGCTCCCTGCTTATAAAGCTCGGACAGCATGGTGATGAACTCCCGGCGGCCTTCGCCAATGATGCCTGGGATGTAGTTGCCCTGAGCATCCTGATGGTACCAGGCATCCGGGTCCCAATACGGTCCCTGGTTAAAGTTCGGGTTAATGTCCTGGCCGATGGCGATCCCGTATGTGTCCTTTTTGTTGTTGCCGTCCGGATCTCCGTTCGTAAACGCCAGCGCTACCTCTTTCAGCTCCTCGTAATTTGTCGGTGGTTTCATGCCAAGCTTATCAAGCCAGTCCTTGCGGAGCACGGTGACGACCTGATACTTCGGGGCATATTGCGGAATCGCATGGATTTTGCCGTTTACCCGCATGGAGTCCCATATGTAATCGGGCACAACCTTCAAGGTCGGATAATCGTTGATGTACGGCTCGAGATCCAAAAACGCCCCCTGCTTCGCAAACTTATTGTAGCGATTTTTCAGGTCGGTCGACATTAAGCCGATCATATCCGGAATCTGACCCGATGCAAATACGGCGTTGATTTTCTCATCAAATGCGGTATTCGGTACAAAGACAGGCTTGTAGTCTACATTGAATTTTTCGTTGATCATGTCAATGCCTGGACTCGAGGTCGGCGGCGGATCTCCGTAACGGAAATCGATTGCCGTAATCGTAAACTTTTCGTTAGCCTCTAACGGGTTCTTCCCTCCCGAAGTCGGCGCTTTCGGCTGCTCCTCCGCTTTCGGCTGGCCGCCGCATGCAGCCATGCTGATGGAGAGCAAGGCCGCCATGACTGCGGTAAGTCTGCGTTTCTTTAACATGAGCTTTCCCCCATTCATATCAATGTTGGAGTGTGACCTCCATTTATGATTCATTCGGACAGCTCCATGATCCGGCCGTTCGAAGTCATCAACCCTTGACGGCGCCCAGCATAACGCCCTTGGCAAAGTGCTTTTGCAGGAACGGATACATGATCAGGATCGGCAGGGTCGCCATCAGAATGGCGGCCATCTGAATCGTTTCGGGAGGCGGCGGATTTTCGAGGAACATGTTATCTCCCCCGAGCGTGCCTGTCGTTTCCCCCACCACCACAATCTGTCTCAGCACGACCTGGATCGTCCATTTGGCCGGATCATTGATGTACAGAATCGGCGCAAAATAGTTGTTCCAGTGCGTGACCGCATAAAACAGGCTGAATGCCGCCAGCGCAGGCTTCGAGAGCGGCAGGATGATGCGTCCGAAAATCTGCAGGTCATTCGCGCCGTCCACGATGCCCGCCTCGATCATATCGCTTGGTATGTTCATGAAAAATTGACGGATGACAATCAGGTTGAAGGGCGCGATCGCCACCGGCAAAATAAGCGACCAGATGGAATCAAGCAGCCCCGTTTCCTGGACGACCAGATAGGTCGGAATCATGCCGGCCGAGAACAAGAGCGCAAAGACGATCATAAACATGACGGTGCGCTGGCCGACGATCGGCCTGGACAAGGCGTATGCCATCGTCGCCGTAAAAAACAGATTGACGATGGTGCCGAGCACGGTAACCACCGACGTGTTCAGCAGCGCCTGCCGAAACGTCCTGGATGCCCAGATATATTCATAGGCGTCGGTCGTCCATTTGGACGGCCAGAGCAGCAGTTTGCTGCCCAGAAAATCCTCGAACGAGGAAAATGAAACCGAGAACAAATATACAAACGGAAACAGCATGACTGCGGATATGACAAGCAGCAGGCTGATATTCACGCCACTGAACAAGCGGTCCGCAATGGATTTTTGCTTCATACGTCGATCTCCTCCCAGAAAGAATCGAAGCCCCTAATATACGCCCTGCTCGCCGAACCGCTTGGACAGCTTGTTGGCGGCCATAACCAGCACAAGACCGACCAGACCCTTGAAAACGCCGACCGCGGTGGAGAAGCTGTAGTCCGACTGCTGGATCCCCTTGTAATACACAAAGGTGTCGAGCGTATTGCCGATGTGCATGTTAAAGGCGTTCAGCTGAAGGAACACCTGCTCGAAGCCGACCTCCAGCACGTCGCCCAGACGTATGATCAGCATGATAATGATCGTACTTCGGATGGCGGGCAGCGTAATATGCCAGATTTGGCGGAAGCGCCCTGCACCGTCCATGACGGCTGCCTCGTAAAGAGCCGGATTAACGCCTGCCAGCGCCGCCAGGAAAATAATCGTTCCCCAGCCGGCTTCCTTCCAGATGACCTCCAAAACCAGAAAAGCTCGGAAATAATCGGGCTCGGTGAGAAAAGGGATCGTCTGCTGCAAGCCAAACAATTCTCGCAGCACGTCGTTGATCAAGCCCTCGTTGCGGAAAAAGATCGTCACGATGCCGACCACCACGACCCAAGATAGAAAATGCGGCATGTAAACGATGGACTGCAGCCCTCTTTTCAAGAGCGGATTTGCCACCTCGTTCAGCATGATGGCCAGAATGATCGGCGCCGGAAATGCGAACCCGATTTGCAGAAAGGAAATGGTCAGCGTATTCCAGATAACCTGGATAACCTCCGGGCTTTCGAAAATCCGGGCAAAGTTCGCGAATCCGACCCAAGGACTCTCCGCGAACCCCCGGAACGGGCTGTATTCTTTAAAGGCAAGCGATATGCCCAGCATGGGCAGATACCGGTACACGATAAAGTAAAGCAGGCCCGGCAGCAGCAGCAGGTACAGATAACGGTCCCTCCACATTCGGGTCCGGATTTGCTTCCATGCGCTCTTTTTGGCGGCAGCGGATGGATTGACCTCCGAAATCACGGTTTCCACACAGCTTCTCTCCCTTCCGCCTGATCACCTCTGCCGATATTCATAAGAACATAATAGCCAGGTGGTGCGGTTTGTTCGACTTCCACGCCAGCAGTTACCTGCTTCAGCTTGAAGGAGACCTCCACAGGGTGGGGGTTATGAACAATGCAGGATGAACGGCGGGCATCGCTGTATACGCTCAGAGGCAGCTCCGCCTCAAAATCGATGTCCCCGCCGGACAAACGTTCAGCCTTCCACAAATTAAGCAGGCCGTTACCCGATATGCGGGCGGCTTCTCCCTGGAAAGTAACCCCCCGGTAGCAGGCTTCCACAGCGTCAGCGCAGAACAGCCAGATATCCTCCGCCCCGCCGGGCCTTTCCACCGTTAACCCGGCAGCCAGGCTTCCGCTATCCTGCTCCTCCTGACGGATGGCCAACCTCTCGCCGTAATGGACCCGCGGATTGATCAACGTGACGAACCGCCGTCTTTTCCCCCTCGTGCCACCCACGGCTACATAAGGACCGTAGGTTTCAGCTCCGGGGTACTCGCGGAGGGCGAGCACCTTCTCCTTGGGAAAAGGAATCATAAGCTGCAGAGCGGCCTTTTCACCCTGGAATACAACGGATTCACTTCCCAGATTCTCGCCCGGAGCCTTGAGCTCTTCCCCATCCTGAACCGCCGAGGTCGTATGAAACAGCAGCTCGACCTCATCCGAATCCTGATGAAGCTCCACCTCATCCACGACGAAGTAATATGACGAATCGATATGTAGGACAGATCGTCGGAAGGATTTCAGCAGCCCGCCATAGCTTTCCGCAGCGTCCCCGACAACCGCCTCAAATGACGGGAGTAACAATTCCTCTTGGAGACCCCCGCCTCCCAGGTGGATCTGCCCCTGACCATTGACGAGCAGCGAATTGTGGCCGACCGTGCCGGTCGTGTAATCCGCCTTCGGACCAGGTACATAATCCTGGTAGCCGGGATTGGTCAACAGCCACTCTCCGCCGACATTGATCACCAGATTGTTCTGGTCCTTGTGATTATGGTCCTTCGCCGAGCAGCTTGAGGTAAAGCACAGCAGATGATCCTCATCGCCCCATCCCGACCGCAGGGCGGCCCAGCCAATGCTCCGGAACACCGCGGAAGCGCTCTTGCCGTACAGTTCCGATGGGCTTGTTGGTGAGGTATCTTTCCGTAAATATAGAAGCGATGCGTGATGCGTTGCAGCATGCTTATGCAGGTACCACAACGCTGCCGGATGGTCGTAATGGGTAGCTGTCATGGCCATGAGATAGGCGATATCCAGCTTGTAAAACGAATCCGACAGATTCGGGAATGAGCTTTCTTCCCCCGGCGCCAGCAGCCGGAAAAAACGTTCAGGAAGCTCTTCCCGTAAATACGGATGCTGAATCAGGCTGTCATCGCCGCTGATTCTCCGATAAAGATCCGCCGCCATCCAGGCATGGCGCGCAGCCACATTGTCGTACAGCAGCCCCTCTGTTTCTCCGGATTCCCTTTTTCGGTCCAGATAGCTTTGAAGATAAGTGAATCCGGACTGTAAATATTTGGCGGCGAACGGGCTCTCATCCATGATGGCCGCCGCGCCGTACAACATCGCTACCTGCTTGGTTGCCACGATGTTGTGCATATCACGGCTTCCGATATCGATGGCCAGCGGATGAAGCCCTTTTTCCAGAATGGCTTGGCGAATGGATCGCCGCTCTTCTTCCGTCAGCAAGCTGTGAATGGCATCATAGGCGCACGAAGCGCCAAGCAGCAGATGTGCGTTGCTCAGATTTCCTTCCGCGCCCCGCTCGTCAAACTCATACCATTTGCCGAAGGCGGCCAGGGACAACAGATGCTGCTTCACTCGAACCGCATACTTTTTCTCTTCCGTCACCAGGAAGGCCGTGGACATGACGACCAGCCGATCCTCTATCGCTCTGGCATACATCGTCCAGAACGGGAAGAAGGTATGGCCTTGCGGTTCTGGCACCCGCTTCGGCTCCGTTAGAGGCAGCGCTATCTTCCACCGATCCGATATGGACGGATACAGCACCTCGAAGCTATCTTCCTCCACATAGGCATCAGCTTTTGCCAGGTATCCGGCCCATAGCCTGGCTGCATCGACTACCTTCGCGGAACTGCCATCATCCCGCTTAATCCGTTCCCGAAATTCCGCGAGTTCCTCATTCGAAAACAACATCCTCGGACGGTCCTGCAGCTTCATTTTCGCCGATAAACCTGCCGGCCGTACAAGAACCTTCCATCTAAACACCGAGAATCTATCGTTCAAAAGGTCTAAGGCAATTTCGGTCTCGCCCGGCTTTAGCCCGGTGATCACGCTGCCGTTCACCTCAACGATCTCCGGGTCGCTGCAAGTCATGCTAAAGGTCATATCCGATTGCGGCTCCATTCTTCCGCAGGGGTGCACAAGCATGAAGTTAAGCCGATGTTTCTCCCCGGTCTCCAGCAGCGAGGGCTTTATAAATTCCATCCGCAGCATCAATCGTAAGCTCCTCCTTTAATACATGAGTTTCTTTCTTTTCAATCGATCAAGAAAACGCTCTCATAAGTTTTTGCAACAAAGCCCTAATCGAAGCCATCCGCTGTTCCGTAACTCCTGGTCGCCACGCTTCAATTGAATTCTCTTAGTAGTATACATGTATATTACTTGTATTTTTAATGATCTGTCAATTCAAAATTTTGTCTTATTCATCCAACTGCAACGTGATCAACAGGAAGCCAATCCCCTTCATAGGGCCTGTACAAGGAAACTTGCCCGTTCCAAAGCGTTAGGCTGTAACCCTATTTATTTCCGAATTAAATCCTTGTTGTTAATCTCGGATCCGTTACTTACGGCGTCCGATAAGGGTAATCCCAAATGTAAAGCAGCACCAAACATTCCATTTGGTGCCGCCTCTTTTTGGCTTGCTATTTAACCGTGACTACACATTCCGCCGTCTTGCTGCCATCCAGTGTCGTGACCTTAATAACCGCCGTGCCCGGCTGCAGTCCTTTGACGACTCCGGCATCGCTGACGGAAGCAACCGCGCTGTTGCTGGAGGTCCAGGACACATTCTTTACCGTTGCAAAAGATGGCTGAACCTCCGCTTTTATTTCGGCCGTTTGATTGACGGACAGCTCGAGGGTGCTGACGCTTAGACGCACCTCGGTAACCGCAGCTTTGTTATCCTCGATCACATGACGCCAGAGCTCGTTACCGGTCACAAAGTACAGGTTGCCCATGATATCCCGTGATAACCAGGCGGCCTGATTCCTCATGATCGTCATTTTTTTGTCCTCAGGATGGATGGAGAACAACTTGCCGCTCATTGTTCCGTAGACGAGGCCGTCTTTCCCGATAACGAGGCTCGCATCTCTCCACTGTCCGCCCGCTTCCGGAAACTTCTCATCCTGATACACCACCTCTCCGGACGAAGGGTCATAAATAAACAGCGTGCCCATGGCAAAACCCCAGATGTTCCCGTCCGGACCTTCCATCAGTGAAGTGATAGCTCCTTTCCCGGGGACAGGAACCAGCTCCCTTTCCTTGACTCCCTTCGCAATGTCCCACACCAATAACTTCGCTTCGCTTTCGGTCGGCGTGCTGCCGAGACCTCCACGGATTGAACTGCCTGCATAAATCTTTCCGTTCTTGTAGGCCAAAGACACGATGCTCTGATTCGGCACGATCTGCGTATGAACCGACAAATCATGGTTTGCCGGGTCATAGACGCTGAAGGCTCCGCCAAGCTTACCGTAGTCCGGAACCGTGCCAATGAACAGCTTGTTTTCCGCTCCTAGCATGGCAAACGGACGATCCTGCAGATGATCTGTTTTCAAATCAAACAGCTTGTTCACCGTTCGGTTAGTACCGGAGTTTCTCCAGGGCTTCGTCGTGTCATATTCAAAAATATTGGCGCCCGGATAGGTGCCGAAGTACATTTTGTCTCCGATAGAGGTCATCCCCTCGGTCTGCCCGATCGAGTTATTGGTGGAGAGCCCTGTGTCCGGATCATAGATGCCCATGCCGCCGGGAAGAAATCCGCCGGCATAGATGTTCCCGTCAGGTCCTTGTCCGGTAATATGCAGATCGATAGGCTGCTTAGGAAGCGGCATGACGGCCTGCTTCAGCGTTCCCAGCTCCAAATTGTATTTGATCACTTTTGCCGAAGCATTTCCGGCAACGCCGATCAGCGTCGGACCGGGATAATCGGGCTCATCAATCAAGGCTGTTCCCCAACCGATTACGTTGGAGACAAAGTTGATCTTTTCACTGCCTGTATATACTTCCTTCACTTCGTTGGTCGACAGATCATAGCTTTTTAGAATGCCGCCGTAAGTAAAATACACCTTACCATCGTGCGGTTCGGACACCCCTCTGGAGTGAATCAACTCATCATCTTTAATCACTGAGCCGGTTCCTTTGTCCAGCACGATCATTTTGTAGCCGGGATCCATCTTCAGAAACAGCTTGTCGCCTACGATGTTCAGATCATAGGTGCTCGTCAGATTATACTGTGCCGGCATGATGTTGGTCTTCTGATCGGTATTCAAATCATGGCGAATGAGATAATTTTTCGTTCCGCCACCTCCAACATATAGGACGTTCTCCTCCTTGTCGTATGCCACGCTCCGCGGATAAATCTGACCCGGCATAGGGTTGCCGAAATTCGTAAAGTCTTTTACCGGGTCATATTCGAACACGGAGCCTGACGGGTAAACACCACCGTAAACTTTGCCGTCCAATCCCGGAGTCAGCTCGAAGAATTGAGTGGTTTGACTGACCGTGCCTTCGGCTGGGTCACCGAGATTGACGATCGTATCGGTCGGCGGATCATACCGGTAGAGTGAAGCGGTGCCGTAGGAACCGAGATAAACCCTGCCGTCCGTTGCTACCGCCATCCCCCAAGCCCCGGTTGCCCCCGGCAGATCGATCGCCTTTAACGTCTCCTCGGTCTGAATATCGACGACGACAAGCTGGGCCGGATCGCCGACCTGAACCATATAAGCGACATCGCGTCCGTTTTCATTGCCGAACACTGCCCGCATGACATAGTTGTTATACACCTGGATGCCCAGATTTTGATAGGCGGGAACGACTTCCACGGATTCCTCGTCTTCTGCCAGCACGTCGCCGCTTTCGCCGTCGATCAGCCGATAGCTGAAGGTGTACTTACCGATTTTCGAAAATTTAACCCGCCAGTCCTTGGTGGAAGAGTCGTCTGCCGGCAGCTCAAAACCCGGCTTTCCGTAATCCCCGCTGTTCAGTATCGAGTGATGTCGTCCCTCTTCGTCCTGAACCGTGAACATAATATCACCGTCTCCCTGGGTTTTGGACACCTGTAGATAAGCGGATTTGTTTCCTCCGTTCTCGTGAGCTTTCGTGGAAATCGTGACAGGCAGCGTCAGGTATTCCCCCGCACCGGCCTGATCCAGATCCGTGATCTCGATCTGATACGGCGATCGGCCCGGGGTCACATTCACCTTCTTTACCGCGGCAGCAACCACCGTTCCATCCCGACTGACTACTTTATAGGTCACCGTATATTCTCCCGGCTGATCGAACTCTGCGGTCCAATTCGAGGTGTTAGCATATTGGGGAGTCAGGCGGAAGCCCTCTTTTTGCAATTCCGACCGGTCAATGAAGGATACCTCTCCGGCTCCGGGAACCTCGGGAGAGCTGTAATCCGCGCGGCCCGGCCCGCTCGTATTCACTTCAAAATAAACATTGCCATAGGTTGCAGGAGCAGGTTCATAGGTAGCAAGCGTAACTGTGTAATCGATCATGTCTCCTACCGTAACCGTGTCCGGCAGCGTAAGGTCCAGACGATAGGACGAATGTGCGGGCTTGGCGCTGCCGTCAGCATCGGCGACCTCCGGCATAAACAGCTGGGGAAAAATCAGTGCAAATGCTAGGGTCCAGGTCCAACCTTTGGAGCGGAATAATAATCGAGACTTCATTTCATCAACTCTCTCCTTTGACTAATTAGATTTGTAGACGCTTTCAAACAAACCGTTTTGTTCTGCTTTTATCCTGGTATGTAATTGTATTCCCCCTTTCAGAATACATGTATTTAACATGTATTTGTTGATCATAAGTTAACATGTATAACAGGCAGCGTCAACGCCTGATTATTCGTTTCTCTTCTACCGTTCAAAGTCGCTCTCACCGAATTTCCGGCCCCAAGAACTTAACTACTGATAACAAAAAAAAGCCGTATCTCATACGGCTTTCAGAAACAACTACTTGCCGGGCAATTGGATACCGTGCCATTCGCTTACATCGCATTGGCCATATTCATTATCACCCACGGCTACCACCGTGCCGTCCGATTTAAGGCCGAGCGTATGAGCGCAGCCCGCCGCTACAGCTACAATGTCGCGCCAGCTGCTTACATTGCATTGGCCATGCTCATTCCAACCGACAGCCATGACCGTACCGTCCGACTTAAGGCCGATAGTATGATAACTACCCGCCGCGATCGCCACGATACCCCTCCAACCACTTACATCGCACTGGCCATGCTTATTTAAACCCGCAGTCGCTACCGTGCCGTTCGATTGAAGCCCGACGGTATGAAGGTAGCCCGCCGCTGCCGCCACGATGTCGCGCCATCCGCTTACATTGCATTGGCCGTACCGATTATTCCCCACGATGGTTACCGTGCCGTCCGTTTTAAGACCGACGGTATGCCAGTCACCTGCCGCGACCGCCACCATATCACGCCAGCCGTTTACATTACATTGACCTTCATTATTTCGTCCCACAGCCACCACTGTGCCGTCCGATTGAAGCCCGACAGTGCGACGCCAACCCGCCGCGACCGCAACAATATCAGACCACCCGTCAACATCGCATTGATCATGCTTATTCCAACCCACAGCGGCCACCGTTCCGTCCGATCTAAGACCGATGGTATGAGCATTACCCGTGTTCGTTGCCTTATGAACATTACCTGCAGCGACCGCTACCATATCGTGCCAGTCACTTACGTCGCATTGGCCGTATTGATTATCTCCTGCAGCCGTGACCGTTCCGTCCGATTGAAGTGCCACGGAATGACGTCGCCCCGCCGCTATGCTAGGTTTGGGCCACCGTTTTTCCTTTATCACTGCTTCTGTCAGTGAAGTGTAATCCATGCTTGACCTCCTCGATTTTTTATACCAACTTCGATCATATAACATTCAGGCAAGAATTCGCTTGATAGACCAGGAATCCTTGCGGGGAGGGGCATTGACTCTTAAAAAACGGGTATAGAGTAATTACCTCGAGCGAATTAAAAAAGATTATTGTGCTGAGCAGTTTAAGGGAAACCGTCTTTTTCATTGAAAGCATGACCCCCCTTAAATCATAAATTAAAGTCCCATCATAAAGAGCTTGATGGGACTTTAATTTTGAAAAATCACTGTCGCATCCTGGCACAGATCTCACCAAGCCTTGAATCCTTCCTTGTTCTAGAATTGACAGACTTGGAGAAAACCTCGTTCTTTATGAATTGCTTTGAACCGTAGATAACGAAACGAGGACCGGTCCGGCAAAATCCGAAGCTTCTTCGCCTTTTGGATTATGAAGACGGAACAGGAAAGCGTCGCCTGTTTCAGATTGCCACACAGTATAATAGTTAATCCCTTCATCACTCGAGGTCTGAAGGTAGAGTTCGGCTGAACCCAGCGGATGCTCGACGAGTTCTCCACTAAAATCGGATACTTTGCCGAACTCTTCCAACTCCTTTTTTCCTGCACTTTTAAGCTGCGTTAGGTCATAATTTGCAGGCAGGGGCTCAATATCAACATAGTATTCTGGATTGCTGCTAAGAAACAGACGTCCTTGGGCAGCATCGAACTCGAACTTTTCGAATACGTACAAGGAAAAGCCCTCGCCTTGATGCAAGGTGGCTGTATGTGACTGGTTACCCTCACCAGTCATCAAATCAAAGGTTTCGTTCTGGGGACGCGTCCCTTCGTAAGCTTGCTCGTTCTCGGTTTCAGGAGCCGTGACCTCTTCATTGGCCGGTGTTGATATTTCAGGACTGGCGGGAGGCTCAGCTGCTCCTGAGCATGCCGTAAGCGATAGAACCACGGCGAAAATCGTTATTGTTATGAATGCAAAATGCCTTGGATTCACATCGGATCACGCCTTTCTGTATTGAGTTCATACACGCTTCATGAGTTTCATTACATTATGATCAATTATGAGTTATTACCCAAGTAAGGGTGACGAAACGTTGATTCCCCCATTATTTAGATAGACGTGAGCACCCCATGATAAGTTACGTCCACACTCGAATAATTTGTTAAGCTTCAGATCGCTCTATCCCCCCGCTTGACAAACGATCGATGACTTCATAATCAAACCAGTCAAACAGCGCAGGGGTTGTTTCGTTGTCACCGAATGCATACATTGCTAACATTACGCCTGTAAACCCGCCGGCAACTTCCGTCGAAAGCAGATGGGTTTCGCCCGATCCCATAAAGATGACCTCGGAAGAGTTTTGTTCGATGGAGAATCGGAAAATGCTCGGGCCTAGCTTCGATCCTTAATACGACGGGTCCCTCAGTACATGGACGGGTTTGCTCTGTGCTAATCGACCTAACGGTACGTCTGAATACGACGGATTTTTGCCCGTTGACCGGCCTTACAGCCAGATCATAATGATACTGTTCATTCATAAATACGGTTAATCCCGCTTCCTCTCCCTCGTGTACAGGCTCATAGTCCAGGGCAGTGGATATATTGCAGGAAAATTGCATAAACGGCGTCCGACAAAAGCGGGGGAGCCTGCATCATGTAGAGAGGATGGATGGCCCCGAAGCACAAGATATCCCGGACGTTCATGCAGTGACCAGCTTTCCTGTAACGGATTGCGCAAAAAGACCCAGTCCAAACCAAGGCTGCCCTCATCGAAATTATCTCTGATCGGCTTTGCAGGCCACCGGAGCTCGGGCAGCTGCGGCTTGTCCATCTCCTGCTCCACGCGTCCCTCGATGCCGATGCTCGGCCAACCGTCAGCCGTCCACGTGACGGGAGCCAGAAATGTCTCTCTGCCGAGATGATGACGCATAGGATAAGAAAACGGCCCACCAACTGCCATCCTGGGCCTGCACCAGATCTGCGTGTCCTGTCGCGTGTATGCTGCTTCTTCGGCTTCGATGCGACAGGATGGGATTATGCGGACAGTACTCAAACGGTCCATAAGGACGTTGGCTTCGTGCGACGGTCACCATATAATTTAGAACTTTGTCCTCAATCCTTGATTTTAGAGTCTAAAAACAGCATGATAAGGACAAGTGGTCACTGCAAGTCATGATTGGGAGGGAGTTCGAATGAGAAGCGTTCATTTGAATTGGTTTACGACCGATGAGCAATTTAAGTTCTTTATTCAGTACGGCAGACATGAGGAGGATATGTATGTGCATCGCCATGCTGATTTCTCCGAACTCGTTATTGTTTTACATGGGAATGCCACCCATATTGTCAATACAGAAGAATCGTTTATCAAGAAAGGGGACGTATTTGTCATTAACGGCACAACCTCCCATGGATATAAGGATCCTCATGAGTTTCGTATTTGCAACATCATGTATAAACCCGAGATGCTGGAATCGGCAGGTCCTGAGTTCAAAAGATCGAACGGGTATTAGGCGCTTTTCGTTCTGGAACCGTATTACCGCAATATTAACCACGCCTTGAGCAAGATGAGCTTGCCGATCTCAAGTCTGGATTACGTAACGTCCGTTGTTGATTTCATGATTGAGGAGTACACAAACAAGCTGCAGGGCTACCAGACCATTTTGCGTTCCCGTTTTATGGAACTCGTCGTCCAGTTGTCAAGGCAGTATGAAAAGCAGGAGCGGCGTCAAGGGGCCCAAAGCAATCTGATGCACCTGGCCGAGGCCATTTCCTTTATGGAGGATAACTATTTGCAGCCCATTTCTCGTGAAGAAATTGCGGCCAAATCGAATATATCCGTCAGACATTTGAATCGGATTTTCCAATCCTATTACCAAACGACACCCTTCGCCTATCTCCTGCAGCTCCGCTTGGAGCACGCATGCAGGCTGCTGAAGACGACCAACCTTCCGATTTCGGAAATTTCTTTTCAGAGCGGGTTCAACGACAGCAATTATTTTACTCGTCAGTTCACCAAGGTCTTTACACTATCTCCAAAAGCATACCGAAAAAACAGGTAAGTGCTTTCCACTCGTGGCCACGCAGGTTCATCTCCACACACGACGCCTCGCTAATGGAAGAAGCGACGCACCTGTGGATAAAAGGTACGTCGCTTCATGATTACAACTTCTGATAGTTAAAGTTTTTAAACGTAACCTCGCCGGAACCTTTCATCCGGAGAGCGATTCGTAATGCAAGAAATCCGCCCAACGAATTGTGATGCCAGCCGGAAGTTTCGAATGAGTGTTCAAATTTATTCCATTCCGATCCATCCGCACTGTAATAAAATACGACCTCATGCTCGTTATTTTCAAGACGTACGATGACCCGCCGATGCGGATAAGCCTTTGAAGGGGTCTCCCAGCCGCGAATAATACCGTATATGCCCTCTTGGGATATGCCAAATCCGCTATACGTCGATTCATTATAAAACAATAAAAACTGCCCTTCCGATTCTTCGGAGAGCTCAATCTCCACTTGTGCCGCATACGAATGGTCCTCCGGCATAAAGACCAAGGGTGCCGCCTCGGTCGCAGCCTGGAGCGTTATCGCATGTTTCTGAAGGGTATACTGCATCTCATTGCTTGATTGATACCAGCTCCACGGATATCCCAGCCCGCCGGACGCGGCTTGAAATTCATCGTAAGCCATGCCGTGTGTGACGGCCTCGCCCGGCGGTTTAAGAATGGGCTCGTCGGTCTGACCATGAGGCGGGACGCGGAACCATCCGTCTTCCGTCCATTCCAGCGGTTCGAGCAGCGTTTGTCTGCCGAGCGTGTAGTACCCTTTTTCGTACGCGTGATAAACGATCCACCAGCCGCCATCCGGGGTGTCAACCAGTGAACCGTGCCCTTTGGAGCACCATCGTTCATTCCGGCTTTGCGTTCGAATAATCGGGTTGTAGGGAGAGTGCTCATATGGCCCCCATGGTTCTTTGGATCGGGCAGAAGCGACCATATGACTTGTCGCAGGACCCGATGTTCCTCCTTGCGCCACGGTAAGATAGAAATATCCGTTATGAAACGTGAGTTTAGGTGATTCCATAAAGTTTCCTTCCACGACCCATTCCTTCGGAAACGGCCAACCATCATACACTTTGCGAGGGGCGCCAACGGCCGACAGTCCGTCCTCGGCCAGTTCTACCATATAACCATCGCTAAAAAACAAATACCGATTTCCATTGGAATCCGCGACATGTCCCGGGTCAATTCCTTGAACCCCCACTTTTTGGGGATCGCTCCAAGGTCCGTATGGATGTTGTGCCGTAAGCACCATGATCTCTTCTTGGATGGGAGCATAGATATAAAACCGGTCTTTGTAGTATGTCAAATCAGGTGCCCACACATCGCCGGCATAATCGGTTAACGCTTTGGCGATGGGTTCCCAGTTCACCAGGTCTTTAGAGTGCCAAATCAGTAACCCCGGCGCAAACTTAAAACTGGAGTGTGTCATATAATAATCGTTTCCGACTCTGACCACGCTAGGATCCGCATAATCACCGGCCAATATCGGATTTCTATAGGTGCCGTTTCCTAAATCTCCGCTTGCTTGCATAATCCAAACTCCTCACATTCCAAGATGTTATAACCTGTCCAAACTACAATTATAAGCAGATCGAAATGACTGGACCTTGATTATACGGTCATGGATTAGCACGATTGAGACATGACAGTGGCGGATCAACCATTTTATTATCAATTCCCGGCTTGCAGCTAAACCCGATCAACATAGACGTGATAGCGTTCATGATACACATGCGCAAGCGGGATGAACAATACATCATCCGCAACATGGCGGAAAGCAATCTCGTGCTGCTCTGTTTCCTTGATGAAACTTTCCTGTAACGACTCTTCGCGCAGCGGAAGGCGCAGATAGCCTTTTGCTTCAGAGAGCGCAGCCAAAATGTACGGGCCATACGCCAGCGACACACGCTCTTTCCGATCGGGCGCAGCTTCCAGACGGAGCCGGCAGTCCAAGAAGAGTTTGATCTCATCTCCGTCCTGCCAATCCCGACTCACGCAGATATACCCTTTGGAATCTGCGGCCATATCGGCCTTCCGTCCGTTGATCTCCATACGACAGTCCGGCCCGCTCCAATATGGACGGCGAATCTTCAGTTCGAATGTCCCCCTCCCTTCCATCCGCAGCGACACATTCCCGGGGTTGTAAGTATCTACGTCCAGCATCAGCTTCACCTGCCGTTCCCGCCAATGGAGCGTTGAAGGAACAAACAGGTTTACGTACAGGTCGGATTCATCGTAAAAATAAACCGCCTCCGTATATTTCAAATGATTTTCCAACCCGGTGCCGTGACAGCAGGTGTTCCCCGCCACGTCAAAGGACTTCGCCCCAGCGGGCGCCAGCGGCATGAAATACGTGCTCCCTCCCGTCGGCTTATGATCGCAGGAGGCCAAAATGTGATTGAACATTGTTCGCTCGTAATAATCCATATATTCCGTATTCGGGCCATATGCAAACAATGCCTTCGTCAGTTTCAGCATATTATAGGAGGCGCAGGTTTCCGCGGTTTTGTCGCTGAGATACTCACCGATCCTGCCCGGCTGCTGGAACATTTCGCCCTCGCCGGTGCCGCCGATGGAATACGTATGGGCGCTCGTTACGGCCTGCCAGAAAAAGCGGGCCATATCGTAATATTCCTTCTCCCCGGTGGCCTGGAATATTTTTAGCGCGCCGATGATCTGCGGAATGTGCTGGTTGGCATGCAGTCCGCCGATGGCGTCAATCTCCGCACGCATCGGGACAAACAGACGGTCATTGTCGAACAGCCTTGCCGCAGCTAGATGTTCAGGTTTATGCGTAATGGTATACAGCTCAGCGAGCGATTCGTTGATGCCGCCAAATTCGCCGGCGATGTACATGCCCCACATGGTTTTCAATACACGGTTCGAAAGCCTGCTTAAGCGGTGGTACACCCAATCCCCGAGCTTATCGGCAATCACCAGCGCCGTGCTGTTTCTCAGATGGCGGTAACAGTCAAGCAGTCCGGCGAAAATTTTATGCAGAGTATAGTAAGGAGCCCATATCTCCGGATAGCGGGTAAACTGCTCCAGCAGGTCAAACTGCTCCTCAGAGTATCCGCTAAGGAAGCCGCCGTGAAAACCGGGTTGGCTTGCAAAAGCAAGCTGGCATTCCTCCAGCGAAGCGATCATATACTCTGCCTTCTGTTTAATGTCTTCATCCCCTGTAGCCGCATAGCACAATGCCAGCGCCGACAAGTAATGTCCTGTCGTATGCCCTCTCAGCAGGCAATCCGGCGAATCCCAGCCGGTCATTTCAGGGGCTCCGCACGTATCCAGCCCGGCGGCTGCCCGGAAATTATATAACATTTGGTCGTCATTGACCTCCTTCAAGAAAGCGAGGCTTCTGTCTTGAGCGGCTTTAAAGGCCGTTCCGGGCTTCAGAATGACTGCCCCAGCGGGAAAGCTATTCATGGCGGGAGCGGTGTCCATCATTTCACGCTCCAGCTTGGCCGCCGTCCAGACCTCCGCGCTTACCGGAATGGCCGTGTCTTTTAGCACCCCTTGGATCATGACGGAGCCTGGCTCCTCAAAAGAGCGTTCTTCTCCTTGTTCCCAATCCACGGCATGGGAAATGACTTCCCCCTCTACCGTTTCGACCACAGCCACTGCCGGTAAATAAAATGTCCTGCCCAGCTCGGCTTTCAGTCGAGTCGGATAGATCCGGGACACTTGAATTTTGTTTTTTTCCTCCAAAATGGTCACTTCATAGACTTTTTCCTTGATGCAGCCACCATACTGAAACGTAGCGTGCAGCGGGACCGTACGTTTGCCGATTCCGTATTTCGGCCGGGTCACCGAGCCGTCGTCATGGAGAAAGCGGGAATCCTCTGATGTCCAAGTGATCTTCGAGCCGTATTTTCCTTTCCGGGGCAAACGCAGATCGAATTCCACCGTTGCCAAATTGCCCAGATACAGCGTCTCTATATCCTTCTTAACAATGCGCTCATCCTCTTTAACCGTACTCATGTCATGCCCAAGGGAAAACGATTTTTTCATATCCATGCCTCCTCTTCCCATTTCTTATATAACTGCTCTCTGGCATCTGGAATGCCTGAATGAAACTGGATCAAGGAAGAGGCGCGAACCCGGCGGACATGCTCCATCGCTTCATGCAGGTATTGTTCCTGATCCTTCCCCAGCGCCCCGGCATCGCGACAAATGGTGACGGCCGCAACCCTTCCCTGGGCCATGGCCACCCGTGCGCTCTCAATTCCCGCAATATTGCCGGCGACATACAAGCCCTCTGCGGGTGTCTGCATGTTCTCGTTGTGAATCGGGATATGACCGCCCAGTTCCTTCACATAAACAAAAGGGCAGCCGGCTACCGCAGCCAATTCCGCGAGCGGGTACAAGCCGCCGGCAAGAGCCACGAAATCCACCTGCTCCTCCCGCTCGCTTCCATGAATGATTTCACCTGCTCCGGTTATATCCGCCAGCGTCACGGATTCCACATGATGTTTACCATTGATGGATATCGCGGCAGTACGCAGCTGCAAAGGAATATCCCAAATTTTCATTCCGCCCCGCGGAAAGAAGCGGGACACCGCACCAGCCATTCCCAGGCTTGCACCCAGCTTTCCTCCGATTCTCATCAGCGGAGACGGCGCCATATGAGCAAGGTTCAGCAATCGTTTCACCGCTTCTTCAGGCAAAGCGTCCTTACCGGATACAGAACTTCGTTCTGGCAGCACAATCCCCGCAATCGTTACCCCGCTGACGGACAACTCGCGGGCAATCGCCATAGCGAGTACATTCACGCCGATAATCAGCCCTCGGCGGCCCGGCTTTACATAATGTACATTGGCCATCACCTGAGCGGCCCCGATCGACATGACCCCGGGCAGCGTCCAGCCTGGGGTCGGCTGAGGAATTTCGGCGGCCCCGGTGGCGAGCAGCACCCTTGGAGCCGTGAGCGATCCGCAGGTGGTTCGTACAATCCAGCGCCGGTCAGTCCGGAGCATGCCATGAACGGAAACACCGCAGCGGATGTCTACCCCCAGAACACGGCATTTTTCTATCAGCTGTTCCGCAGCCCGCCTTCCTACCCACCAGCGGGCATTTTCCTCGTGAAATTGCCCTAGCATGCGTCCACCCGGCTCTGGGAATTCATCCAGCACAGCTACACACAGGCCATGCTCGGCCGCCACTGCTGCGGCGGATAATCCTGCCGGACCAGCTCCTACAATCAACAGATCGAATGACGGTGTCTTGGTCATGGCAGCTTCCTCCCCGTAATATCATTGGGAAGCTGCCGCCCTTCGCAAATAAGCATCCCCTCTTCGAGCGGGGTAAGGCAAGAGCGCACCGGCCCCCTCCCTTCCACGTTCAGCCGGCATTCCATGCAGTGGCCGATGGCGCAGTACAGCCCCCGGGCCGAGCCGGTCTCCTCGTGTCTGCGCAGCGTTCGAATGCCGGAGGCCAGCAGGGCCGCCGCGATCGGCTCGCCTTGAAGTCCGGTCAGCTTCCTCCCGTTAAACGTAAAGCTCACCGGTTTCCGCTCTTTCCTCTGCGGTCCCAATATCGGATGAACAGGAATCCTCTCCATTACACATCATCCTTTGCCAGCTGGCCGAAGGTTACGGGCCGTACCGGCGGACGGTGCGCGAGCAGCTCCGGATCCCGAGGGGAATCCGGATTCTTGGTATGAATCCAGGCTTCGAGAAGCTGTCTGCATACCCTGCCTTGACAAGCTCCCATAGCGGCCCGCGTTTTCATTTTTAACTGCCGAGAAGTGCGGCATCCTGACTCATAGGCGGCCTCCAATTGAACAAGGGTCACTTCTTCACAGCGGCACATGATCATATAAGAACCATTCATCAGAAGCCTCCTATCGATAAGAAATAGCGCACGTCTTAAGCTCAGTATAGAAATCCAGAGCAGCTTGCCCCTGTTCGCGCGTATGGGAGCTTGACAGTTTCATGCCGCCGAACGGGGACTGATATTCGACTCCCGCCGTTTCCTGGTTAACGCGGACCATTCCCGCCCGGGCCTCGTCCAGGAACCGGTGGGCATAAGATAAATTTTGAGTAAACAACGAGGCGCTCAGCCCATAAATCGATTGATTGCATATGGCCACCGCTTCATCAAAATCGGCCGCTTCAAGCACTGCAGCGACGGGTCCGAAAATTTCCTCTTGAACCAGGGGATGCCCGGCGTTCAAGCCCCCAGCCACCAGCGGCCGGATATAGTAACCTTCCTGATCTCCGGTTGCAATGGGGCCTTGCGCCAAAATTTCCGCTTCCTCGTTGGCCAACTGCACATAAGACATCACCGTTTCATACTGGCTTGCGGACGCCACGGGACCCAGGTAAGCCTCGGAGTCAAGAGCCGGAGCAAGCTTGATTTGGGATACGGCTTGTGACAACGCCTCGATAAATGTTTCATAGATTCCGGATTCAACGATAATCCGGCTTGTTGCCGTGCATTTCTGGCCAGCCGATCGAAAGGAGCCGCTGACAACGAGCGGCACCGCCGTTTCAAGATCGGCGTCGTTTAACACAATCGCGGCATTTTTACCGCCCATTTCAGTCTGGTATTTAATATTGCGTTTTGCACAGATTTGAGCGATGTTCAGCCCCGTAGATGTTGAGCCAGTGAAACTTAAGGCATCCAAAGGGATTTGCTCCAGAAGGACATTGCCGATCTGACTGCCCTTGCCGACAACCAGATTCATGACGCCTGGCGGAAGCCCCGCCTCGGCAAAAACTTCAGCGAGCCTGGTCGCGGTTAACGACGCAAGCTCCGCCGGCTTCCATATCACCGTGTTTCCGCTAATCAATGCCGGGGCTATTTTCCAGATCGGAATCGCAACCGGGAAGTTCCAGGGCGTAATAATACCCGCCACGCCGAGTGGAACCTTTCTCGTGTACTGCAGCACGTTCTGCTCGCTGGAAGGGATAACCGACCCGTTTGCGCGGACACCCTCCGCTGCGTAATATCGGAGCAGATTCACTCCCCGCTTGAGTTCCCCCCGCATTTCTGCAATCGGTTTTCCCATCTCCATGCTTGCAAGAAGAGCCACGTCATCTGACTTGGCTTCGAGTACATCTGCCATGCGGTCCAAATGCCCGGCCCTGGCTGAGCCGCTCATGCGGGACCAGGAGGCATAGGCCTCGCGCGCCGCCTGCTCGGCCTGAATAACGTGTGATGGATCCGATAAATGCAGCACCCCCACCTGCTCTTTAGTGTTGGATGGATTGGTCACGGCGACTTCCCCCGCCGCAGGCTTGATCCACTCTCCGCCGATCCAATTACGGCTGTTTATCATTTCCTTCCCTCCTATTCCTGAATCCTCTAGCTTTTTGACCTAGGGCTTTATAGCTGGCTGATTCCGGTTGACGGCAAACTCATACGCTTCCTTGATCGCTGCATAATCGGCTTCAGGCAGCGGAAGGCGAGGCGGACGCGTTGGGCCTACCGGAAATCCGGCCAGCTCCATCATGTACTTGATCGATTGAACCAGCTGCGGACTGGCATCGAAGTGGAACAACGGGAGAAGATGGCGATACAGTGCGGACGCATCCTGAAGCTTGCCTTGTCTCGCCAGGTTAAACAGCTCCACGCCTTCCTTCGGCAGGGCATTCGGCACGCCGGAAATCCACCCCGAAGCTCCGAACAGCGCTCCTTCCATCGCTAAATCGTCGACGCCGATCATCACTTCCAGATCCGTATAGGCCAAAATATCGTGCACACGGCGGATGTCCCCGGAGAATTCTTTGACGGCAACTACATGTTCGAGCTTGGATAGTCTAGAAAGCAGCTGCGGCGTCAAATCGACCTTGTAATCATGCGGATTGTTGTAAACGATAACCGGCAGCCCCACTTCATTGATCGCCTCATAATGAGCGATAACCTCAAACTCAAGCGGTTTGTAATTAATCGGAGGCAATGCCATTACGCCGGCAGCGCCCGCATCCTTGGCATGCTGTACCCATTCGACCACCTGCTTGGTGGAAGGTGCAGCAGAACCGACTACTACCGGCACCCGGCCAGCCGCGGCTTCGATGACGGTTTCAACAACCTTGGCCCGCTCTTCCCGGGTCAAGGCTGCATATTCACCTAAAGATCCGGTCGGGATCAGACCGTGCACGCCTTGTGAGATGAGAACATCACAAAGCTCGGCCAGACGCTGGTAATCAACCTCGTAATTCGGTGTAAACGGTGTGACAAGCGCGACATAAACCCCTTCAAATGTTGCCATATCGACATTTCTCCCCTCTAATCCGTTTTCGTTCCATATCCATATCTATCAGTAAAGAACAAATCCTTCCGGCAGCGGATCGGTCGGATCCAGCACGAAATTCATAAATCCCATAATATAAGCGGTTCCTGTAAGCCGAGGAATGACGGCTTTGTACCCGTGCGTTTCCGTTTCCTCCGCGATGCTTCCAACCGTTTGAGCGCCGGCCATCCCCTCGTAAATGACCGGCTGTCCCGGCTCAAGCAAGCCGTGGGAATGTAAAACCGCCATATGGGCAGCGACGCCGGCGCCTCCCGGCGACCGGTCAAGCTGAACCCCGGCAAATACAGCCGTGCTGCGATATGCGGGCCGGTTCGGGGTTCCGCCATCGCACCGTTCAACCCTTTGAAAGAAAAACACGCCATGAATCCCGGAAATCCAGTCCAGTTCCGGATGCTTCACCTCGTGCTGCCGATCGAGCTCATCGCGGATCAGCCTGCCCCACTCCCGCAGCTTCTGAAGCGGGAAAGCGCCTTCGACTCCAAATGCGGTTGTGTCGACCACGGCATAAAATTCGCCGCCAAAAGCAATGTCGACCCTCGCTGCCACGCCTTGAACATTCACCGTAACCTGCTTGGCATAAACGAAGCTCGGAACATTCAAAAAGGAAACGGACCGGACTTCATGCCCTACGCAGTCGGCATAAGCCGTCACCGTACCAGCCGGGCAATCGATCAGGACCCCATTGACCGCATCCGAAGGATCCAGCTGTCCCGTCGCCGTCCATGCCGCGACGGCCGCGATGATGCCGTGACCGCTGACGGCCGCGAGACCTTCCTGATTCAGGAAGAGCAACCCGAAGCGCGCAGCTGCCGTTGACGGTGCCGTGACAATCGCTCCCGTCATCTCGCGATGCCCTCGCGGTTCGGCCAGCAGAAGCTGTCTGGCGGAATCGAAATGCCTTTTGAAAAATAATGACTTTGCGTGCTGCGAGGAGCCGCTTAGCTGCGGCAGGCCGCCAGTGATGATCCGCAGCGGCTGGCCGCAGGAATGGGTATCCATCGCCGCATACCATTTCGTTGTTTCCATAATGCTTGCCTCCGGTACGATTCATTAGAGCAGGAAAAAGCCCTGGTTCAGCTGATCCTGATCCTGCAAAGCAAACTGATGAAAGCCCGTGATCCAAGCCGAACCGGATATTTCGGGGATGACCGCCGACAAACTGCCCACCGTCGTTTCCTCCACAACCTTGGCCCGGAACAGGGAGCCCACAATGCTTTCATGCCAAAACTCCTCCCCCTTTTCAATTTCCCCCTTGGCGTATAGCACGGCGGCTTTCGCTGAGGTTCCCGTCCCGCAGGGGGAGCGGTCGATGCCTCCGGGAGGAACCACAACCGTATTCCGGCAGCGGGCCGACGGGGATTCGGAATCGCTGTAAAACTCAATATGGGTGAGCCCGCGAATGACGGGATTCTCGGGATGTACAACCTCCACCTCGCGATTGATCGCCTCCCGTATTTTTATCGCCAGCCGCACGATATCCGAGCCCCGACCGGGAACCAGCGGCAGATGAAGCAATCGTGCATCCACAAGCCCGTAAAAATTGCCGCCGTATGCAATATCGACGGAAATTTCGCCGAGGTTCTCCACGTGAACCCGAACATCTTGCTTGTATAAAAAAGAAGCGACATTCGTGAACGAAACCTGCTTCACCTTGCCGTTCTCCACCATAAGCCTTGCTTCAACAAGTCCCGCCGGAGTATCCAGCTTGATGACGCTTTTGCTCTCGGGATAAATTCCTCCCTCAACCAGCGCGGTGCATAAACCGATCGTGTCGTGACCGCACATCGGCAAATATCCACCGCTTTCTATGAAAACAACCCCGATATCGGCTCTTCTGTCGCACGGGGGTGTCAGAATACAGCCGGACATCACTTCATGTCCCCGTGGCTCCAGCATCAGAGCTCGACGAAAATGGTCGTAATGCTCAGACATATACACCATCTTCTCAGTCATCGTTCGACCGATCAGCTCTGGCGCTCCGCTTGTCACGGTCCGGGTCGGGTTTCCCCCCGTGTGTGTGTCGACTGTGCTCACCAGCTTGGATATTCTCACAAGATGACCTCCTGACGAACCGTCCCGCGGTGGAAACGGTCATAACGCAGCGGCTCTACCGGAATGCAGGTCGCTGCTCCGCTCAGCATTTCACTGATCGTTTTCCCCGTGACGGCGGCCAAACTGATGCCGTCGCCTTCATGTCCCGCCGCAATATAGAATCCGGGGATTTCATCAACGGGCGAAACAATCGGCAGATGATCCGGGGTCCAGGGACGCAATCCCGCGTAGGTTCGAAGCAGCGGAATCTGCTCCAGGACGGGAAAGAAGCGGATCGCCCTTTCAGCGATGAGCCGAATGACCTCCTGATCCACGCGGGCATCCATCCCTGCAAATTGGCGGCTTGAGCCGATCAGGAAATTTTGCGAGGCGGTCGGTTCAAAAACGAGCGCGATTCCGTACTGCTCAAATTTCGGATCAACGCTGCGCTTCCCGCCAAATTTGCTGATCAGATAGCCGAATTCCATCACCTTCCGTTTCCCGATGCTCTCCCATCGGGAAGCTACCAGGATATGCCCTTTGCGGGGCTCGATCGGAATATCGAGTCCGACCATTCGTCCAATATGCTTCGACCATACTCCAGCAGCATTGATGACGGTATTCGTGCGAATCGTACCGCCGGCCGTCTCCACACCGCGGATTCTACCGCCCGCATCAAGCAAAATCGACGTGACGGGTGTATGCACCCGAAGCCTGGCCCCATATCGGCGGGCGGCGGATGCCAGCGAGTAGGTGAGCAAAACCGGATTCACCGTAGAATCCGTGGCGCATTCCAGGCCCCCCAACAGATCTTCGGCCATATGGGGCCACTCGCCGCGCAGATCCTTATGGTCGAGCATGCGGAAGGGAAGGCCTGCCTCCCGTTGACGTAAAACCCAGTTTTCGGCTGCAAGCATCTCCTCTTCCGTCTCGCAAACCAGGATGCTGCCAGGAGCCCGATACTCAAATTCCTCGTCGAGGTCCTGTACCCATTCCGCCACCAGCTCCTGTGATTTTAAGGACATCTGGCTGTCGAAGCCCGGATCCTTGTCAATCGCCAAAATGTTGCCGTCGCATTTGGAGGAGGTTCCCCCTGCGATTTCACCGCGCTCTACTACCATCACGTCCATTCCCGCTTTCGCCGTATAGTAAGCGATGGACATGCCGATAATCCCGCCGCCGATCACGACAACTTCCGCAGATTCAGCATTCATGGATGGATCCCATCCCTCCCCTCTATAAAACGATCAGCTCTTTGTTCGATGTTGTCAGTACTTCAATGCCGGTTTCTGTCACCAGAATGTCGTCCTCGATGCGAACGCCTCCGTAATCAGGAAGATAGATGCCGGGCTCAACCGTCAAAATCATCCCTGGCTCAAGTGGCTCTTCCGTTTGTTGAGAGAGCCGCATAGGCTCATGAATCTCCAAACCGAAGGCGTGGCCGAGGCCATGGCCGAAATATTCTCCGAATCCGCGGTTGGAAATATAATCCCTGGCCAGCGAGTCTCCTTCCTTCCCGGTCATTCCCGGTTTTAGCCCCTCCAGGGCAGACCGGTTGGCTTCCAGCACGATCCGGTAAATCTCCCGGTGACGTTCCGACGGTTTGCCGATAAAAACCGTCCGCGTCAAATCGGAGCAGTATCCATCAACATTCGCACCAAAATCAAGGGTCACGAATTCATTCAAGCCCAGCAGCTTGTCGCTGGCTATTCCGTGCGGCAGCGACGAGCGTACGCCGGAAGCGATGATGGCGGGGTACGCCGACGAGACCGCGCCGTTTTTGCGCATGAAATATTCCAGTTCCGCAGCCACCTCCCTTTCGGATACGCCAGGCTTCATAAAGCCCAAAATAAACTCAAAGGCCTTTTCCGTAATTTCGATCGCTTTTCGGATACAACGCTGCTCTGCCTCATCCTTGATGCCTCGCAGCTTTTCGATGATTGGCCCGATTGGCAAGAGTTCGATGCCTCCAAACGTCCGCTCATACGATTCATAGTCCGCATAGGAAACATGATGTTGTTCGAACCCCAATTTCTTGACGCCGACCTCGTTCAATTTCTCACGGATCAGCTCAAGCGGCTGGCCCCCATGCTGCACTACCTCAAATGCCTTGGCCTGCTGCTCCGCTTGGCGGGTGTATCGGAAATCGGTTACTAGCCAAGCCTGACCCTGTGTAATGACCGCCCAACCCGCGGTACCCGTAAAGCCGGTAATATATCTCCGGTTAAACGGGCTGGAAATCAACAGCGCGTCTATTTCCTTCCGCTCGAGCGCTTCCCTTGCCTTATTAAGTCGTTGAGACTCCATATTCTTCACACTCCCTCCGCATTGTGACAAATCGAATTTCATTGTTTTCAGAACTTAATGACATTACATTGAATTATATTCAACTGTGTTGAACGGTAGGTATGCAAACACCCGCATCATCCTTTTATACCGGTCAACGTAATCCCCTCGATAAAATAACGCTGACCTATGAAAAACACCACGATGACCGGCAGAATCACCACGGTCGAAGCTGCCATCAGCAGATGCCACTGCGCGCTGTGAAGCGACTGGAACATTTGCAGGCCGAGCGCCAGCGTGAACTTTCTCTCCTCATTTAAGTACACCAGCGGTCCCATAAAATCGTTCCAGGAATTCATAAAGGAAAACAAACCGATCACGATAAGGGGCGGTCTGGACAAAGGAATAATAATCCGGGAGAAAATGGTCCACGGGCCGGCTCCATCCACATAAGCCGCTTCGTCCATATCTTTAGGTATCGTGGAATAAAACTGCCTCAGCAGGAAGATATCAAAGGCTGAGCCGAACCATACCGGCAAAATTAACGGCACATAGGTGTTAATCAGATCGGCAAACCTCCAGCCGATAAAGGTGGGGATCAAAGTAACGGCGCCGGGAAGCATCATGCTGGCCAGCAGCAAGCTGAAGAACAGTTTCCTTCCCGGCCAATCCAGCCTGGCGTAGCTGTAAGCACCGATCGAGCTGCTGAAGAGAGCCCCAAACAAGCAGCTGAGGGTAATGATCAGCGTGTTGCGGAAGAACCGGAAAAAGTCAATGGTTGTCAGCGCCTCGACATAATTTTGCAGCCGAAACGGCGAAGGTATCCACTTCGGCGGCATCTCAAAAATCTGCAGTGAATTCATCATCGAACTACGCACCAGCCAAAACAGCGGCAGCAAACAGAAGGCAGCTCCCACAACGAGGACCGAGTAAACGATAATCTGCGAAATACGGCGGCTTCTTTTCACAGGGAGCTACACCTCGCTTTCGTAAAATACCCAGGACTTCGACGTCCGGAAGAAAATCACGGTGACCAAAAGGATGATGATAAAAAGAATCCATGCAATGGCCGAAGCTTGCCCCATTTCTCCAAACTGAAAGGCCTGCCGGTAAATGTAATAGTTATAAAACAAGCTGGCGTTATTGGGACCTCCCTGCGTCATAATCAACGCCTCGGTAAACACCTGAAAAGCTCCGATCGACCCCATGATCAAATTAAAGAAAATAATTGGCGTCATCATGGGAATCGTAATATGCCGGAATTTCCGGATGGCGCCGGCGCCATCCACGATGGCCGCCTCATACAAGGATCTTGGCACCCCTTGCAGGCCCGCCAAGAAGATGATGATGGTGCTTCCCATTCCCCATAGGCTCATCAAGACAATCGAAGGCACCACGGTTTCTTCGGAATACAGCCAGTCGAGTGTGGGCAGATTGAGCGCTTCTAGAAAGCTGTTGAACAATCCTAGATCAGGACTAAACAACCATAGCCAGATCATCGAGGAGGCGACCGCAGGTACGATGGACGGCAAATAAAAGATCGTGCGGAACACGGATTTGCCTCGGATAAATCCCATATTCAGTAAAAATGAGGCGATGAAAGAGAATACCAGCCCCAGTGGAACACGGAGGATCACATATTTGAAGGTGACCCATAACGAGTTGTAAAAATAGGGATCCGTTCCGTCAAAGAGCCGAGTATAATTGGTGAATCCGATAAATTTAGGCGTGTTGACAATGCGGTAATCCGTAAAGCTGAGCAGCAAGCTGGCGATCATTGGCAGCATGACAAACAACATCAGCCCCAAGATGCTGGGTAGGGCAAACAGGATGCCTGCCATTGCAATCCGGCGTTTGTGCAGAATATGAATCCCCCCCTATCTTAAATAACTATCGTTAAGGTCTAACAGGCCGTGATTTAAAGCGGCTTTTCGTAAAGAATCACCTACCGTAATATCCTTCGATCAGCGGCAGTACTTTGGGCTCCACGCCTCTTAAAGCTTCTTCCGCGCTTTGTTTGCCCGTCCACACCAAATCAAGGGCGGGTGTGACGAGCGCGTTGATTTTATCCAGGTTTTTGACTTCAAATCCCGGGGTGCGGATGCCGTTTTCAATGGTTTGCTTCATAAAAGCTTCCGTATAGCCTTCCGGATGCGCTTTGTTCCCTGCCGCCCATTTGTTGATCTTCTCGGGATTCGTGTACCATTCTTTCTTCAGCGGCATCCATAACCCGCCCTCGATCAGCGGCAGCACCGATTCGGGATCCGCCATGTATTTATACAACAGCCATGCCTCTTCAGGGTGCTTGGTTGATTTGAAAATGACCGTCGGCGCGCCATCAAGCAGCGTGTTGCTTACCTTAAGCTTCGGCAATACCCCGACACCGAGATTAAAGTCCTGCTCCGCAAAGGCTTGAAGAGCCCAGTTGCCGGACACCGTCATGGCGACTTTTTTCGTCTGCAGCGCCGTGTCCGGCAGGTTTTTGGTCTGCAGCGGGGTAGGGGAAACATGATGAACATACATCAGATCCGCAAGCTTTTGAATCGCTTCGATCGCCTCCGGCTGGGCAAGCCCAAAACCTTTGCCGTCTTCGGTCAGAAAGTTGCCACCATTGGAGACTACCGCCGCCATCATGTTGTAAGGGTCATACTGAAGGCCGAACTGCCTGATTTTGTCCGGGTTAAAATTCGGATCCAGCGCATTTCTTCCTTGGTCATCCAGCGTTAATTTTTTGGCGTATTCCACAAACGTGTCCCAATCCCACGCTTTATCCGCCTCCGTCGGAGGCAGCTCGACTCCCGCTTCCTGCAGCAATTGTTTGTTGTACATTAGACCGTAGCCTTCAACGGCGGTGCTCATCCCGATGGTATTGCCTGGATCAATTTCATACCATACCTGGTCCAGGTAGTCCTCTTTGTTAAAATCAGGGTCGTTCTCCATCAGCGGCGTGAGGTTCAACAGTTTCCCGTCACGCCCCCAGCTCAAAGCCGCTCCCGATGACAAATAACCGAGATCCGGTGCCACATTGCCTGCCACCATCGTAGTCAATTTTGTCAAATAATCAGCCGGAACATGCATTGGCTCCACCTGGATGCCGGTCTCCTTCTCGAAGCGTTCAAGCGCTTCTGTAACCGTTTTCTTTTCAATCGTGTCTCCCCAGAAGGAAAATTTAAGCGTAACCGTTTCCTCCTTGCCTTGGCCTTCCTTGCCAACTTGCCCTTCTGAAGCTCCTCCGCTGTCCGAACAGCCTGCCAGCAATACGCTGATGGCCAAAGTTGACGATAAAACCGCCCCTGCAAGACGTTTGGTTATGTTCATCTACTCACCCTCCATTCATTGGCTGATCGTTCATATATTTATTGTAAAAAAGAGCCGTCCCAAAAAAAATTCTAACATTTTTGTATTGGTGGAGAATTTTCAGTTATTTGATATAGGCAGGTTGATGTTTACGATGGTGCCCTTTCCTTCAGCCGAAGTCAGGGTGATCCCATAAGCTTCCCCATAAATGAGTTTGATTCTCTTATCCACATTTCGGATGCCGATGGAATCGCCTTCGAGCTTGATCAGTTGTTCTAATTTGGCGGGTGGGATGCCCGTTCCGTTATCCTCCACCGTAAACTTGCGCGCCTCGCCAGCCATCCATCCCCGAATGGCAATCCTTCCCCCGCTGTGCAGACGGGAAAATCCGTGGACGATCGCATTCTCGACAAACGGTTGCAGGAAGAGCTTGGGTACACGGTAAGCATAGAGCTCAGGAGCGATGTCATACTCGACGGTAAACCGGTCCTCGAAACGCTGATTCGTGATGAATATGTAATGTTTCAGCCAGTTCAGTTCCTCGGCCAAATCACCGGTGTCCTGGCTGTTCTCGGAGGTATAATGCAGCATGGAGGACAAGCTGACAATCATGCGGCTTAATTCTCTTTGGTTGTTTTCAAGCGCCGTCCAATTCATGATGTTCAGGGTGTTGTATAAAAAATGAGGATTCAGCTGTATGTTCAGCGACATGATCTCGGTTTCTTTTTCTCGCAGCTTGACTTTGTAATTCTCTTCAATCAAATTATTGATCTTGACGTTCATTTGATTAAATTTGTGGATTAACAGCCCCATCTCGTTGTAGGATTCCACCGGTATTCGGGTATCAAATTCACCTTCGCCCGTCTTTTTGATCGCCTGAAGGAGTTGATGAATGGGCCTGATAACGGTATTGGCAAAAACAAACGCAAGCAGGAGCGAAAAAAGCAGGAGGGCGACAGCCAAGTATAAAGTGTAGGATTTAATCTCCGGCAAAAAAGCGGCCGCCAACGCTTCGGGCGATATGGTGACACCCGATATCCAGCCCGTTACCTCCGATGTATCAAAACAAACGATGAGCGGTTTCCCATCCTGCGTAACCGTCAAGGTCCCACTCTTCAATTTCACCATTTTGTCAAGCCAACCGGGATCGACGCCCGTATCTCCCTGCTCGATGCTCGTGCCCGCCACGGGCTTTCCGTCCGGGCTGACAATAAAAAAAGAAGCTCCTGTGGAAGGGAGCGTGTCAGCGAAGCGGGAATGATAGATTTCCGGATGATAAACAATCGCCAGCACCGGGAGTTCAGCCTTGCCCTCTAGTTCGATGACTTCGCCATTGTTGATGTTGAACAGCTTCAGCAAGCGGACACCCGCCAGCAGGCGGTCATATTCGGGAGGCTTGGAGCGGCTGATATCCTGCTTAAACATCTGATCAAACGAAAAGGTAGGCACCCACTGCATGGCACCGTCCCCCTGTAATGCAGCCTGGTATAAAGCCGTTTGGTTAAAATTCCCATATGGGATAAAAGCGGAGGCGCCCGTTGGGCCAATGTTGGAATAACTGGTCATGAGGTGGATGGAATAGATTTGCTCCAAATCCGTAAAGTATTTGTTTAACGCGCGGCTGACCTTTTTCTCCATTGTGATCATGCTGTATTCGTCATGCGGATTTGCATGCAAATACTGCTCATACAACGTTTGCTCTGCGATGATGGCCAGGCTGCTTTCTTCCACCCGTGCAAGCTCCGTGTCCATGATTTCATTGTTTTGTTTGACGATGGAATAAAGATTTTGCCGGGCAAATTCGGAGACAAACTCTCTGCTGGAGTTAAAATATTTCCAGCTCAGGATGCCAAGAGGTATCGAAACAATGAGGGCATAGGTTAAAAAAAGCTGAAACCTGTAGCTGAGATCTTTTAAGCGCGGCAATAAACAACGTCCTCTCAAATGACATCCCTTCCTTTTAGCGAGTAGCGGATAAATGGCGATATTCTTCCGGGCTTGTGCCAAATTCCTTACGAAACAGTCGAATGAAGTACTTTACATCCTTATACCCTACGCACTCGGCAATTTGGTAAACCTTTTGAGAAGTTTGCAGCAGCAGGCCTGCGGCCGCTTTCATTCTAGTATGTGTGATGTACTGATGGACGGTCATGCGGGTATGCATTTTGAACAGCATACAAAAATACGAGGCATTAAAATGAAATTTTACCGCCAGTGTGCTTAGTGACAAATCACCTTCACTATAGTGCGCATCAATATAGGCTTTGCAGCTGTCGATAATGGACCCGGCATTGTACTGCCGCCGTTGTTCCAGGCGATCCGTCAGCTCGAGGATCCATTGCCGGGCCGCCTTAACTAATTCATCAACGGTATGGCAATGCAGCAAAGCTTCCTCGTAGACGGCGCTATGTAAGGGAGCGAGCCCTTTCTCCATTAGGAGAGAGGTGGCTTGATGGATAGAGGCCGCGAGAAAGTATTTCAATTTTTCCGGCTCGGGATAACCGCTGCTGACGGCCTGGTGAACAGCCGAATCCAGACAGGCTTCAATTTCCGGCTTATTTCCGGATAGTACCGCTTTGGTTAATCCACTGAATTCAAGCTTCACGACGGCCGGACGATCTGCGTTATCCAGTGGCTCGGCTTCATACACCGCCCCTCCGCCTTTATAAAATCTTGTTTTGAGTGCGTGACAGGCCTGCTGGTAAGCTTGTTTGGCTTCCTGTCTCCATTCCGTAAAATAACGGCCCATGCCAAACGTTAGTTCCACCCCGTATTCACGCTGGAAGTATTGAATGACCTCCTGCAGCTTCGAGTTCAAACCGGGAACAACCATGGAGGGAGGATCGGAGCTTATCATCAAGACGGCGAGCATTTTGTCCTGTAAGCAAAAAGCGCAGGAAAACCCCAATTCCTCGATCATCGGCAGCAGTATCCCTTTAAGTCCGCTCAGCAGAAGTTTGTGATCTTTCGCCTCGCCAAAAACAGCGGTGAGCACGATACCGTGCTTAAATTCCGGGAACGTGCTCTCCAGTAACCGATAATCCTCGTCGGACGGACATCCCTCCAACATCTCGGAAAGCGAGGATTCAACGGACGCAAGGCGTACAGCGCTTGCTCTGCGCTCCGCTTTTGCAAGCAGCGGCAGAATGTTTTGTTCTTCAACCGGTTTCAGCACATAATCGCTGGCGCCCAACTGGAGCGCGCGCTGCGCATAAACAAAATCGGAGTAAGCGCTCATAATAATGATGCTTTCATTCCCCCCGTGGCGGGTCAGATGCTCCATCAATTCCAGGCCGTCCATCACTGGCATCTGAATGTCCGTAAAGACCAGATCCATCCGCTGAAGCTCCATGCTGTGCAGAGCTTCCGCCCCGTCCCTGGCATGAAAAATGTTATACTCCGGCTTCAGAGCCTTCAGCATCCGTGACATTCCTTTTCTGTGCTTCGGTTCGTCATCCACAACCAAAATGTTTAACATGATCCATCCCCCTTGTAATGTGATGAAAAAAAGCCCACGCGGAAATCAAGTAAATGGGAAGTTTGAACTGCCATCGTTTACATGAGTCCTGCATGGGCTTCATTAACATTGCATGATATTTATTTAAAATCACCCTCTCCTAAGCATTGGAGTTGGAGCAAAACACCGACAGATACTTGACCTCATCGGTAACCAGTGTATATGAATGGTTTTCAACCGAATCGAAGTACAGGCTGTCACCGGCATTTAACGTGTACTCTTCTTTCCCTACGTAATAAATCATCGTGCCTTCCAGCACATAAATAAATTCCTGCCCGACATGAGAATATGTCCTTTTGCCCGTTTTCCCTTTCTTTGCAACAAAATAAAACGGCTGCATTAATTTCTCCGGCCGTTCGGCCGCAATCGCGGAAAACGAATACCCTTTATCCGTCTGAACCATTTTCCCTTCACTTCTAGCTTTCGGTGTATATACCGTTCCATTCAAATCGCTGTCGTCCAGCAAAATCGAAATTTTGGTTCCAAGCGTTTCGGCAATCTTGATGAGCGTCCCGATGGGAGGCACCGTCTTCCCATTTTCGATTTTGGACAACAAGCTCTTGGTGAATCCGCAAGCCTTTGCGATGTCATCCAGGCTCCGGTTTTGCTCCTTTCGAAGCCTTCGGATTTTGCTTCCCAATTCCATACGATTGTTCTCCTAGTAAAAATAATGTCATTCAACATAGTTTAATAAAATGAAACAACATTAAATTAAAGTTGTCAATAAAAATTAACAAATATGCCTAGACAATTTAACATACCTGTGATTTTTAAAATGCGGAGGGAGAATAAATCAAATCAGTATTACCCGCCTTTTAAAAAACCTCTCGTGGGCAGATATACTCCGCTAACGAGAGGATTCTAACGAGTACAGTGATCGACAGGCCGAGATGGCCAGGAGAAAGCCTGAGGAATCCTCAACTATCCATGCGACCTACCCAATCTTGCAAAGTAGCTCACTACAAAATCACGAAACTGCACTGCAGTATGGGTTATATAGCGGTCCTGAGGCCAAGATAGGGCAATCGAGCGATTGCACCAGTTTTCTTCTAGTCGCAGCAAGACGACTTCAGATCCGTTGGAACCGCCCCAAGTAATAGATGGAAAAAAAGCAACACCTTGACCCGCGCGAATCAACCCGCGGACTGTGGCAGGGTCATCGCTCTCATATCGGATCTTCGGAGTAAACCCCGCAAGACGACAAAATGCATCGGTCGTCTCTCGTAACGATTTTCCCCGAGGAAGCATAATAAAACTCTCATCCTTAAGCTCCCTTATTCCAATATGTCCGCGGTTAGCAAGATGGTGCGTTGTGGGAACTGCAACGTAAATGTCCTCCTTAAGCAATGAAACAGACGCGGTCCCCTGTGGAAGTGAAACAGCATCGGAAAGGCAAAGATCAAATTTTGTTATTCCGGTATATGATTCGGAATGCTGAAGAAGATGGAATTCAGCGTGGGGACATTCCTTACGGAAATCGGCCAGTAAATCCGGTAGTAGGTGGGATGAAACACGAACGTCAAGAGCTATGTAAGGTCCAGCCGCACCGACTAGATCTTGCAGCTGCAGTTTACCATCTTCAATCGCTTTCAAGGCGATATCCACTTGATGAAGAAACAACGCGCCATGATGATTCAAACGTATCCGTTTGGGCTCACGGTCAAAAAGCTTGGTGCCCAGCTCAGCCTCGAGGGAAGCGATCATTTTGCTAAGTGCTGGCTGAGAAATATGTAAGTAGTCTGCTGCTTTCGTAAAATGCTGCATTCGAGCCGCGGTCTGAAAATATTTTAGCTGAAGCAGTTCCATTGCTGTTCCTCGCTTCCTATCATACATAACTTCTAGGTTATGTATATTATGAATTAACATATATTATAGCTCATGCAGAAAACAAGTTATACTAATTCAAACCATATGATAGGAGATGACTCCTTTGATCGTACAAACGGATGCCGGGAAAGTTGCAGGTGTGCTATGTAAAGGCGCCCACGTATTCTGGGGCATACCTTATGCGGCTCCAGCAAACGGAAATCGCAGATTTAAGCCTCCTGCACCTCCACTCCCATGGTCAGGTATAAAAGACTGCCGTCATGTCGGAACGATTGCCCCACAAAACGTTGGAGCGCAGAGTTCAAATACAACTCTTGTTCAGTCAGAGGATTGTTTACATTTGAACGTGTGGACCTCTGGCTCTGACAAAGAGCTAAAGCCAGTGCTGGTGTTCATCCATGGCGGTGGGTTCATATCCGGAAGCGGAGCAGACAGTGACGGTTCCCGGTATGTGGTGGAAGACGGGCTGGTTTACGTATCCATTAATTATCGTCTCGGGGTGCTAGGTTTTCTCCACCTAGAGGACATTCTTGGTGAGGAGTACATGACTTCGGGGAACAACGGCATGCTTGATATTGTATTTGCGCTGGAGTGGGTCCAACGGAATATCTCCGCCTTCGGCGGTGATCCGGAACGCGTTACTGTCAGCGGGGCTTCCGCCGGTGCCAAATGTACCGCTTCGCTGTATGTGATGGAGGCTGCGCAGGGGTTATTTTGCCGAGCAATTGCTCAGAGTGGTGCCACTCAGGCGATAAGGGATCGAAGCACTGCAAACGTGACAACACTTCGGATACTTGAAAAGTTGGGCTTGTCTAGTGATCCTGGGCGGTTGTTGAAGCTTCCTTTCGAGCAATTAATTGAGGCACAGTCCGCCGTTGGATGCGGCACCTCGCGCAATCTGCATATGTTCGGGCCAGTAGCAGATGGGCGCATCATACCCTTGAAACCACTCTCAAAATTGGCTAATCGTGAGAAGATGCCGCCGATGCTGATTGGAACAAACGAAGATGAGTCTACTATTTTCATCCACAACGATATTGAGCTTCAATCTCCAAACCCAGTAACACTGGAACGATTCTTCGGGAGAAATGCTTCAACTATATGGGCAGCGTATCTATGTTATTCCGAAACGATGTCAGATGCAGATGCATGGCGCACGATATTAACCGAACATTTATATACGGTTGGAGCCATCCAGTTCGCGAATGCACTGGCATCCTCAGGAACCCCTGTATGGATGTATCGTCTACGCAGCGGCGGTGTCCTGGGAGCGACGCATGGATATGAAAGCAGTCTCATTCATTTTGCAAATTCATCGCACACGGTCCCTGTCCATCTGACCAATGATCCCCACACCATACCAACTGAACAATATGAACTGGCAAGGAACATGCGTAAATCCTGGTTAACCTATATTCGTCATGGGAATCCCAATTCAGACGCATTACCCGTTTGGCCAACTTATAATAATGAATGTAGTACTATGATGCTGGACAAAGTCAGTTACGTCCAAGAGAATATGCCTCAGCCTGCAGGTATAGGTGTTCACCATCAAGTATGGAGAATTTTAGATGCAGATGATTAACATTACGCTTGTGATGGTATTGCTTGGCCTTCTCTTAGGCTTTGTTGGCGCTGGGGGCTCTGGTTTCATTATCTCCATATTAACGGTCGTTTTCGGTTACCCCATACATTTAGCGTTAGGAACGGCATTAGCGGCCATGTTTTTCTCCTCTCTTTCCGGTTCGGTCAGCCATTATCGTGAGGGGAACATGATATTGAAGACCGGTATTATTGTCGGTTTAGCCGGAGCAGCGGGCGCATGGATCAGCTCAGGCTGGTCATCATTCATTCCGGAGAGCTGGTTGGGCCTGATGACCTCCGTGATGCTATTTGCATCAGGGATTGCCTTGTGGCTAAGAATGCTTCTCGCCCGCACGGGTCCGAATGGTTCAGAGGACATGACACTTGCTCTCGCCAATGGGCTGCGATATTGGTCCTACGCGATACTAATCGGTCTTGTTACCGGGATCTTGTCTGGACTGTTCGGCATTGGCTCCACGCCCTTCATCCAGTTGGGACTTATGCTGCTGCTGGGCATGCCCCTGCGTTATGCTGCAGGTACAACCATGTTGGTTATCATCCCAACTGCACTGGCAGGTGGAGCAGGCTATTTTAAGATAGGTTATCTAGATGTATATCTGCTAATTGCAGTTGTGATTGGAACCATGTCAGGTTCGTACGTAGGGGCAAAATTCACAAAACGTGTTCCTGTGGCTTGGCTTAAAACATGCATGGTTATCACGCCGATGATTGGAGCAGCAATATTACTGCTGAATGTATAATATGAAGAATTACTTTTTCTATGCTAGTTTAGCGACTTCGAATGGTACCTCGTCTCGCAACAGCTAGATTAAGCTAAACGGTTTTATACTCCTCCTCTTTAGCGATAACCTCCCTTGCTGCTTCTATGAAAGATAATATGATGGGTGAAAGCCACTTGTCTTTATGCCATAACATCTGTGTATACACGTGCAAGTCCGGAATTTGCCATGGAAGAGCAACAAGCTCGCCCCGTTCAACTTCGGCTCCCGCGACGATTTCAGGAAGAAAGGCAATACCGATTCCCGTGATTGCACATTGTTTAATGGCTTCGGCACTCTGAAACTCTAAATACGTAATACTATCAATGCCCTCTTTCTCAAATGAGCGGTCAAACATCGTTCGATAGGGACAACCCTTTTCATTCGTCAGGAACACTTCTCCGTGAAAATCATCCAGCTGCAGCACAGTTCGTTTAGAGAGCGGGTGGTCTGGAGCGGCGAAAAGGCGGAACGTTTCTTCCAGCAACGGCTCCACTGCAAGCGTGCTTGCGCGAATGGGTTCGTCCAGCATGAAGACGACATCCGAGGTTCCCTCAAAAAGCGTTTGCTTGAGCTCCTGATTGGGAACGGAGCGGAAGATCAGACGCACTCCAGGATAGCGCGAACGAAACAGGCGAAAGACAGCGGGAAGCCGATAGGCGCAAAGAACCTCGTTGGCACTGATCGTTAGAGTGCCGCTTAAGTTTTCGTTGTCATGAACGACGCTGCGAGCTTCGTCCAATTGGTTTAACACGCCTTCGATATGAGTCAAAAAGCGTTTACCTGCAGTTGTAAGAACGAGCTGTTTGCCCAAGCGGTCAAAGAGACGAACACCAAGCTCATCCTCCAACGCTTTCATTTGCATTGTGACGTTGGAGGGGACATAATTCAGCACTTCCGCAGCCCGACTGAAATTTAAAGTTGATGCAACCGTGCGGAACGTGTTCAGTTGGCGCAATTCCATCATTCCATCTCCCTTTACTTTCAAAATTATTGAATATAGCTTTGAAAACCATTCACTTTTATTGAGAGTATCACGGAACTATACTAACAACAAGAAATACATTCTAAATATATGGTTTCATTTTGAAGGGAGTTAACAATACGATGGATTATGAGATTTTTGATTTGGGTGACGTAACCTTGCAGTCAGGAGTGACGTTACCGAGCGCTTTTCTTGCTTATAAGACTTATGGAAGATTGAATGAACAAAAAGATAATGTCATCGTCTATCCAACGGCTTTTGGCGACCAGCATGTTCAGAATGAATGGTTGATTGGAAACGGCATGGCACTGGATCCGGACAAATATTTCATTATCGTTCCTAATCTGCTGGGCAACGGATTATCTTCGTCCCCCACGAATACGCCGCCTCCTTTTGACAGAGCTAACTTTCCACAGGTAACCATCTATGACAACGTTAATTTCCAGCATCGGCTGGTGACCGAAAAATTCGGTATTCAAAAGATCGCTCTCGTCGTTGGATGGTCCATGGGAGGCATCCAGGCATTCCAATGGGGGGCAAGTTACCCCGATATGGTGGAACGAATTGCTCCTTTTGGGGGCATTGCCAAGCCTTGGCCCCATACATTTGTGGTTCTGGACAGTATGAAAGCTTCGCTGCTGGCTGCGGTAGGCTTCGATTCAAGTAAACTAAACCAGCTGACTTCTTCAGACATGCGCGCCGTTGGCCGGGTCTATGCGGGATGGGGATTATCACATGCGTTTTATAGAGAGGAACGTTATCGTGAGCTGGGATTTGACTCCCTGGAGGATTTTGTGGCTGGTGTTTGGGAAGACAGCTTTATGAAGATGGATCCGCATAATGTCTTGACCATGTTATGGACAGGCCAACATGCAGATATTAGTGCAAACCCCTCTTATAACGGAGATTTCGATAAGGCGCTTAAGAGCATTAAGGCTCTTGCCTGCATCATGCCGGGGAGCACGGATCTCTTCTGCACTGCGGATGATAACGAATACGAGGCTAAGCTTATGCCGAATGCTGAGTTTAATCCTATCGAGTCGATCTGGGGCCATTTTTCCGGCCGTGGAATCAACAGTGCCGATAATAAATTTATTGATGACAACCTAAAGCGCTTGTTGGGTCTTAGTGCTAACGGATAAATCATATTCACAGAAAAGGCGGTGCAGCTAAATGCTGCGCCGCCTAGATTTGAGTTGTCACCGTCTGGCGTTCGCAACATAACAACTTCCTCTTTAACGTCTTGAAGCCCTATGATCCGCTCCACCCACTCGCATTTACATCAATTGTTGCGCTATCTCCCAAATATGTCCGCCCGCCTCTTCATAAAACGACTTCGAAGCATGCAAATCCTCGACAAACAAAGTAATGACAGTTACGCTGCAGGACCCTAAAGAAGTCATTTCTACACCTCATCTCGTTTTTTATGTATCAGACAAAGAGTCCGCCTAAGCGATCATCGGCAGGAGGGGGATTGCCTAGATGTTTTGCCATCGATACGATTTGACCTTTGTGATGAAATTCGTGTGTCACAGCATGGGTTAACAGCAGCAGAGGAGTAGGTCTCCTTGGGTAACCCTGCCATTCATCACCTTGCTCAATAGGTTCAAAACAGCGATCGTAATACGCTTTCAAAAATCGTTCCACGATTTCGTCTACTTCCGTAAATCTGTTACGGACATCCTTCACATCTGCACCTTCAATCTCGTGTACAGTAGTTTCCTTGTGTTCACTGATCTTCTTAAATGCGAAGGATCCCAGCCAGAACCGATAAGAATCTGCAACATGAAATTGGGTCCGTAGGATCGTCCCGTGCCCAAACTCGGGAATTGTTTGATGTAATACATTAGAGGGCATCTCTTCCAAAAACGTAAACAAGGTTTCCCTAGCGGATTTGATCCAATCGTATTGTTGCTGCAAGATTTCAAGCATTCAAATCACCCCTCTAATTTTAGATTAAATGATTACTTCCCTCTTTGGCTTATCCTAACACAATGCAAGTAGTACGATTTCTTATCATTTACCCTTCCACGATATCTGCCCGTAAATCAGTTGCAATTTCAATCATGAGGGGCACGAGCTCTTGATGGGAAACGGCTACATACAACTCCCCCATATAGAGTCTGAATGGAATCAAGGCTTCTCCATGTTTCCATACAAAGAAATCCCCTTCTATAGACATGGTGCTCTCCTCCCCTTTCACAGTCAGCACCGTCTGATAAGTAAAATCGTCTTTGGATGAAAAATATGATTGGCATTCTTCCAATGAAATCTCCTGATTGTTAGAGTTTGGTTGCATGGATCTCGTGATCCGAAAACGTTGATTCATAAATATCCTCCAGAAATAAAATAGCTTGTATCTTCGATTACTTTTATCGCTTAGCTCTTCTCTACGGTGGAGGTATCGAAGCCCCACCGACTCAGTCCAATACTATTCATACCACGATTGGTTAACCTCGTCTACCTGCCGCTGACTTTCCATGCGTTCAATGAAAATCCGATTGGTATGCCGGATCATCTTTGATATGCTGAAATCAAACACATGAAAACTGGAGATGAAGCATGAATGCATAAGATACTAATCGTGGACGATGAAGCGGATCTTCGAAAGCTGCTGACCGATTACTTTGAAATCAACGGATATTTCGTCATGACGGCCAAGGACAGCCGGGAAGCTCTGCGAAAAGTGGAGCTAGGACCTGATCTCGTTTTGCTCGATATCAACATGCCTGAGGAGAACGGCCTTGAAATATGCGAAAAGATCAGAGGTTTTGTCTCGTGCCCCATCTTATTTTTGACCGCTCGAATCGAAGATGCCGATAAAATTGCCGGCTTTCGGGCAGGAGGCGATGACTATATCCTAAAACCTTTCAGTATTCGTGAGCTCGGCGCCAGGGTCGAAGCGCATTTGCGCAGGGAACAGCGAATCCTAACCAAAGCCTCGGTGAGGTTTAATCACGATTTAGTCATTAACTATACGGCCCGGGAGCTCTATTTCCAGGATAAACGAATTCCTCTGGCCAAAAAAGAGTTCGACATTATCGAGCTGCTGTCCATGAATTCCGGCATGGTGTTCGAGAGGGAGCGCATGTACGAAAAAATTTGGGGATTGGACGAAGAAGGCGATAGCAGCGTCATCGCAGAGCATATTCGACGAATTCGCTCCAAATTCAAGGAATACGGCTGCGACGATCGAATCGAGACGGTTTGGGGAGTTGGGTACAAATGGCCAAACTCGTGAATAGGCTGCTGCTAAAAAGACTTAACTTGCTGCAATCCTCCATCCTGTTATGCATTCTCACGCTCTTGGCCGTGCTGGCCATCATCACCGTGGAGTTCGCCTGGGCGGAGAACCTGCGGAAGCGTTTTGGAGAGACCGATTGGATTCTGCCCTCCCTCGTCGCGGCGGTGCTGCTGACCGTGGCCGCCGGAATTGTCAGTATGGCCGTTCTATTGTACAGATGGAAACTTAAACGACCGCTGGAGATACTGAAGCAAGCATCCGAGAAGATTTCGGCCAACGATTTAAGCTTCAGCATCTCCTATGACAGCCGGGACGAGATGGGCGAGCTGATCGCCGTATTTGAAAACATGCGATCACAATTGGAAAAAAATTTAAAAGCGCTCTGGCGTTCGGTTGAGGAGCGCAAGCAGCTCAATGCTATTTTTGCCCATGATCTGAGGACGCCGCTGTCTGTGCTGAAAGGATACGCCGAGTTTCTCGAGACCTATTTTCCCGAGAAGAAATTGTCAGAAGCAAAGGTGCTGGACCTGATCCATACCATGAACCTTCACATCGTTCGCCTGGAGAACTATGCGGAGGCCATGAACTCGATTCAAAAGCTGGAGGATGTCCCGGTGCATCGCGATCGGATGGACATCCTCCCTTTCACGGCTATGTTGAACAATAGTGCCGAACAAATGGTTAGACAATCCGGCAAAAGCTTCGTCTTTTCCATTGAAAACGCTAATGCTGAAATCAACCTGGATGCCCATGTCGTCATGCAGGTATTCGAGAACCTGGTGGCCAATGCGGCGCGATACGCAACCCATCAGGTGAACGCTCGCTATGTCATTCGGGGTGACTCTATGCATATTACCGTCACGGACGACGGACCCGGTTTCTCGGAGGAAGCCCTGGACAAGGCTGCGCTCCCTTTTTACCGCGGGGACATGTGGGATGCAACCGAACATCGTGGGCTAGGACTATATGTTTGCAAGGTGCTTAGCGAAATACATGATGGGAGCTTGCAGGTCGAAAATGGACCTCATGGCGGAGGATGTGTGACGGTAAGTTTTGGATTGTAGTTGATAAATAGTTGAATATTATCCGATAGCATTTCCTTAACTTGATTGAAGGAGTGCTATGATGCCGAACACTAAACAAAGAATGTTAATCGTATTTACCTGCTTGCTGCTATTATGGACCGCGATGGCAAAGTCCGTATCCGCCTTGGAAGTCCGAGACCGCACGAAAATTTGGCGGGAGATCGACGAATACATGAGTCAGAGCATGAAGGCCAACCATATCGAAGGTGCGTCCTTGGCGATTTCCCTAAACGAAGAGGCTTTCTACACTAAAGGCTATGGTACATTTGCAGATAGCAAAAGCATAACGGGCGAAACCCCTTTTCCCATTGCTTCGCTCAGCAAGTCCTTTACCGCATTAGCCGTACTGCAGTTGGTGGATAGCGGCCGGATTGATCTGGATGAGGCTTACGTTTCTTATTTTCCCGAGCTTTCACCACGGGATCCCCGAGTGCATGACATTACGGTTCGGCATTTATTGAATCAGACCAGCGGTCTGACTGATAGAACAAATCCAGATATGACAAGGACTCCGCAATTCCAATCACTGCCTGAAGCAAACCGGTTATTAAACGAGGTTGAGCTCGCCCATAAACCTGGAACAACTTACAGTTACCATAATCCTAATTACGTGCTGTTGGCGAACCTCGTGGAAAGCATCAGTGGAGAGCGTTTTTCGGATTACTTGAATCGTCATATTTTCAACCCCCTGGGTATGAACCATACCTACAGTGTCAGCACGACGCATCAAATCAATGGGAATGAAGCTATCCCACCAGGTCATTACTCGATTCTAGGCCGCTCCGTGAGTCGCTCAGAGCCGCTGTGGTTTATTGACGGTCCTGCAGGCATCGTTTCAACCGCGGAAGACATGTCCAAATGGATGATTGCCCAATATAGCGGCCACCTTCTTTCCCCGGCGCTGAGGAATCAATTTCATTCAGCCGGAGAGACTTCGCCGTACGGCATGGGATGGCTCGCAGACCAAGATGAATCACGCGGCCGTACAATCTCTCACAGCGGCATTTTCTGGACGTATAAGTCGGAAGAAACGGTTTATTTGGACGAGCAGATGGGGATTACGGTGATGTTTAATTCGGGATTGAACGCATTTGTGAATTACTCGGAAGTCATCGATGGGATCGCGGCTATTATGAGGGGAGATCAGCCCGAAATCTCTTTTCTTAACGACCGAAACATGGCAATGATCATGATGACGCTGATTCTCGCAACGCTTGTCTGGGGTGCCTATGCTTATGTTCGTATCCGTCGGAGGAAGAAACGCCTTACTGCCGGTATGTTCATTCTGACAATGGTCGTTAGGCTGATTCCGGTCCTCATCCTCTTGTCTCTCCCCCCATTGCTGACGTTTATCGGCGGAGGGCGCGTGCTGCCTTGGTCCGGTCTTTGGACTACCCTGTCGTCACCTATTATATGGCTTGTTGTATGGTCGCTTGTCAATTTCGTGCATGTGGCTTGCTACTATAACAACTATACTCAATACACAAGGAATGGCCAATTGAAGGCTAACAAACCATAATGCCACAACGTTCACCATCATACCGATTGAAGAAAAAGGCAGCTTTATAACTGCCTTTTTAAATCGTTCACCTATGAGATTCAGAGCTAGTTATACCGCCGGATAATCTTTGTCTCCCTTGAATCAGGAAGAGATAGGCAGCAATCGATAATAAACTGGTAGAAAAGATGACCATTCCAAAAGGAATCGCAGAGTTTTCTCCCGCAATTCCCACAAGCGGAGACGTCACGGCACCTAACGCGAATTGTAAGGAGCCGAGCACGGCGGAAGCGCTGCCTGCAATATGCCCCTGCGACTCCATGGCTAACGTAAAGGAGATAGGCCCTATGATCCCAATGGAAAAAGCGAATAAGAAGATCGAAATAAACATGGCAGACAGTGCTCCATGTACCAATACGACGAACAAGATTGCAGCGACACGCCGTACATGTTTTGATAAATAAACGGGGTGCCCGCAACATAGGCGAAGACACCTGCGAACAAGATGCCATTGACCAGAGCATATCCCATAAACGACCGCTCTCGGAACAAGCTGTTATAATTTTTGATCAACGACCGGGGATTACTTGGTACCCGCTGCAGTACAGGTAAACTTTCCTTTAATCCTCCTACGGTTATCGCGGTCAGTGCGATGCCGAGCGCCCCTAAAAATAGAAATACACTTCCCCATGAGCTGTAAAACATAACCGCACTCCCGAGCGTTGGCGAAATTAACGGAGCTACATTGCTGATCATCGTTAAGAGCGCGATAAACTTCGTCATTTCGACACCGCTAAACCGATCTCGGACAATAGCTCGCGAAATCACGAGTCCGGCCGACGCTGCAACCCCTTGAATAAATCTTAAACATATGAACCACTCTATGCTTGGTGCAAAAGCGCATCCAATCGAGGAAAGGATGTACAATATCATGGAGGTCAGCAAAGGCGGACGTCTTCCATACATATCGCTTAGCGGCCCCATGACCAACTGTCCTAATCCTAAACCTAACAGGCTGGTGGTTAAACTCGCTTGAACCGCCGCTGCGCTTGTTCCAAAAAAAACAGCGATTTGTGGAAGTGATGCAAGATACATATCAACCGTAAATGGCCCTAATGCCGAAAATGCTGCCAAGATCAGGGCAAATCCAAGAGTATTCTTTTTGGTCTTATATTTCATTCCTCTATCTCCTATGACTGATTGAATGTTTTCTTTAAAATAACGCATTTGCTTTAGGTGTTATCGCATTTAGTCGTACGCTCGACCGACTTTCCTCATCTTAACTAAAGGGCACACCACTCGGTGTGCCCTTCATTATTTTGGGATGCAATGAATTCTTATTCATTCTCCATTGTGCTGATATCAATGACAAATCGATACCGGACGTCCGAAGCAAGTACACGTTCCCAAGCCTCATCAATCTGATTAGCGGAGATAACCTCGATCTCAGGCGTAATGTGGTGTTCAGCGCAGAAATCCAGCATTTCCTGTGTTTCTCGAATACCGCCGATTGCCGATCCAGCAAACGATCGACGATGCGGGATAAGCGAGAACACTTGAACAGGCAATGCCTCCGGCGGTGCACCGACGTTCACCAAGGTACCGTCCACCGCCAGCAGTGACAGGTAGGCATTCAAATTAATCTTGGCGCTCACCGTATTCACGATGAGATCAAACGTACCGGCTAGCTTCTTAAATGTCTCCGGATCGTTGGTGGCATAATAATGGTCGGCGCCTAACTTCAAACCGTCTTCTTTTTTCTTCAAGGTTTGAGAAATAACCGTTACTTCTGCTCCCATGGCATGAGCAAGCTTCACAGCCATGTGTCCAAGGCCGCCAAGTCCAACAACCGCGATTCTTTTGCCGGGTGCAGCACCCCAATGGCGCAGCGGCGAGTACGTCGTGATCCCAGCACACAAAAGCGGTGCGGCGGCATCAAGTTTTATGCCGTCCGGAATTCGAACCACGAAATCTTCCGTTACGACGATGTGGGTGGAATAACCACCCTGTGTATATTCTCCATATCTATCGATTGCTGCATAGGTACCCGTATGTCCATTAAGACAATATTGCTCCTCTCCTCTTCGGCAGCTCTCGCACTCACCGCAGGAATCAACCATGCAGCCAACCCCTACTCGGTCACCAACCGTATACTTAGTGACTTCCGAACCAACCTGGGCGACTATGCCGGCGATTTCATGTCCTGGAACGAGTGGATATTGGACCGGTCCCCAGTCCCCGCGAGCGGTATGGATGTCAGAGTGGCAAATACCGGCGTACTTGATCTCAATGAGGACATCATGCGGCTTAAGATCCCTACGCTCAATTGTAGTTCGTTTGAACGGACCTTCCGGACCGAACACAGCACGTGCATTAGCATTCATCATGTATAACCTCCAGGTAATATCATTTTTATTTGGGAATCGTCGTAATCCACAGAGAGTGAATAAACAAATTGAGTTGTTTAATCAACTCGTGTCTATTATTATAGAAAAAAGAAGCATAAGTTCAATGGTTAAAAAAACGGAATTTGTTGATATATCAACAAGATCATCAAAAGTGTTCATTATGTTGGGGATGTTAGGAGGAAAAAAAATGGCCAAAGTAGATCGGAGAATTCTAAAAACGCAGGAAGCCTTAAAAAATGCCGTTATTGAATTGATGACAGAAAAAAACTTCGATGATATTACCATTCAAGACATTGCGGACCAGGCAAATTTAAACCGCGGTACGATTTATCTTCATTATCAGGACAAGTATGATTTATTGAATCAAATCATGGAGGCACACATTCATGAATTAAAAGAGATGGATACATGGGCATGTGAGATGGAATGGGCGGATGCTCTTGTTCCGTATTTCGAATATTTTGAAAAGAACTATGTGCTATTTTCAACCATGTTAGCGTCCAAAGGTGCCCCTTCCTCTTTCAGAACGCGGCTGCTTACTTCTTTCATGGAAGGATTCAGAGGTGAGATTGACAAAGAAAGCGGAAAAAATGCGGAATTAAATGAAGATGTGATGCTCCAATATGCAGGGACTGCTTATGTAGGGATCATTGAATGGTGGATCCGAAATGGAATGCCCTACTCGCCGCAAGTCATGGCCAAACAAGTCGGGACCTTGTTAGAAAGAAGCCTTTAACTCAAAATGAAAAAAGCCGCAATACATGCGGCTTTCAGTCGCCAAGCCTGCAGACAACACCGATCTTTATCGATGCTTGGACTCCAGGTTACCGGTGAATCTTCGAAGTTGCTATTGCTGCTGTCCCCCCTGATAGACCGTCTCATCCTGATGCACCTTGCGTCCCGCTGCCTTGGCTAGCTCAAGCAGCTTGGTTGCGTCATCCTGAGGTTGGTATCCGATCAATTGCTCCAGATAATCGATGTTGTAGTAGTTATCGCTATTGGCGGAGGTGCCGTACAGATTTAAATACTTAAGTTCGTCATCAGCCTCAATGCAACAAACGATCAGTTGGAGCATATCACGCTCGGATATCCAGATATGCCCCGCACGCTCTGAATGAGGACGATCGTCCCCAGGAAAGTTGCCAATACGAATATTGAACGAAGAGATCTTGCCCTGATCTGAATAAAGTCGGCCCAGCAGTTCGATATAGCATTTGCTGAGCCCGTAAAAGCTATCCGGACGGTACGGATCGTCAGGCTCCACCTTCTCGGAAGTCTTGTAGAAACCGGTTGCATGATTGGAACTGGCAAAAATAATGCGGCGAACGCCATTTTGCACCGATGTCTCAAATAACTTGTATGCACCGCTCACGTTTCCCTCCAGCACCTTACCGAGAAAATCCCCGTTGTCCTTTATCCAGGCAAAATGAAGCACCGTGTCAATACCTTTCGTGAGCTCGGCCAACCGGGCCTCGTCCACGATGTCCATTTGTACAATGCCTTGCCTATCATCCGCCTGTATATCCGCTCCGACAATGTCATACCGATTGTCTTTTTGCAGCCCCTTGTAGATTACATTCCCTATGGTGCCCGCCGCTCCGGTTATTAACAGTTTGCGTTTCATTCGTTTAAACTCCTTTCTCGCTTCGTCGTCACGCGATTGCTGTGCTGTTAGTAATTACCCGTTGGGAGAAGGATATATACGATAATGTTCGTCTGACTTAGTACCATTTAAAGAATGAGTATTCTAACACAAGTGCAAACTCGGGACCATAAGTTCATTAAAACGGAAATTAAGCTTTCCATTGCCACCCTTGTTTACGTTTGGAATAATATGGGTTGTATTATTATGGTTAAAATATCCGATTTTATGTAGAAGATCATTCACGAGTCCGACATATACCGTGGCATAAGTTCATAACTGAAAAGGAAATACTCTTCATGAAGGAGGGTTATCATGGTTAAAATCAACAGCTGGCTCGGACAAATGGCTCACAATTATTTGCTAATTGTAATTGCAGCCATCATCTTTTTTGGTATCAAATCAATTCTCGGTTTATTAACTTACAGACACTACAATAAGGAACTGCAACAATTGCACAAAAAAATAGATCTCCTTTCAAAAAAAATTTCAAAAGAATGAAGTATGGCTTGTAGGAACAGAACTAAGCCCCCTCCCTCCAACCTCCATCTATGGAACCGTCCCATTTTGTACGGAACCTTCTGTTTCTTAAACAACACGTAACAATACAAAAAACTCTCATCCTAAACGAAAAAAATGACCGGCGTTCGACCGGTCATTTTACTTGATGCTCTTATCCTTAGACCATGGGTATAAAGGGTCCAGCACTTGTTTGCCCGTGAGCCTTGAAATCAAATCCTTGCTCGTACGATGAAGAATTCGCCTTCTACCGTCTCATCTTTCTAAGCAAATCCATATTGCCGCTTCCAATCGCGCCAATATATTGATTGATGACTTCGATATCGTAATCCCACCATTTGATTTCCAATAACTCTTGTATGATTTCAGTTGAAAACCGCTTGCGGATTTCCCTTGCAGGATTTCCTCCAACGATCGTATAGGGCTCCACATCCTTTGCAACGACAGCTTCTGCGCCAATGATAGCCCCGTCGCCAATCTGTACACCCGGCATGATCGTTGCACGCCTTCCGATCCATACGTCATTTCCAATGATCGTATCTCCCTTGATCGGCAAATTTTCTATAGATGGAGTGAATTTCTCCCAACCGTTTCCAAAGATATTAAAAGGAAAGGTTGAACCGTCCATCCGATGGTTCCCTCCATCCATCATAAATCTGGTTTCGGAAGCGATTGAACAAAACTTGCCGATTATTAATTTAGTTCCAATGAATTCATAATGGTACAATACTTGATCCTCAAATGATTCTCCGTTTAATGCATAGTAGTATGAATAATCTCCTGCGATAATATTAGGTTTTGTAATCGTGTTCTTAATAAATTGGAGATTGTTATCCCCGGGTAGAGGATATCTCTCATCTGGATTCGGTCCTGTCATTTCTACACCATCCCTCTCATCGCAATTTATCCGGCTGGAACGCTACCATCTTTCAAACCATTATCGGCCACACAAAAAAAAGCCTCCTTTCCGGTCAACGGATAGGAGGCACACATACAAACACAAAGACGTGCTGCTATACAAAAAAGCAGTCGCACATTATGTTAATATATAAAAGCCCGCACTAATCCTATCCCGAAAACCTGGAAAATAGATTTTCTTTGGTGGATAGGATTAATAAATCATCGGCTTGGGGTCACCCTTTCTTTACTGAATAAGACAAATTTACCATACTCCACATATGGAATCAACTCCCATTAACCGTTTCTGTCCCTTCAGTCATCTGAAATGGTGAAACTCGAGCAGCTTCCGCCTTCCTCTTCATTTAACACTAGCCATTTACCGAGACATCACGTTAAGTACATTGCCGCTTCCATCATCAATAATACGTATATTTTTATCATCAATGAGTTGAATGGTGCCGTCCGACTTCAAGATTTCATGCGGCTCCATTAACCCATGAGCAATGGATTTGCGAATCAGCCCTTGATTCTTGAATACCAATGCATACAGATCGTAGTCTCCAGTCTTTCGGTTAGTATATTCAATGCTTAGGATAAGTAGATTCTTGGGAGACCTCTTGAAGTTAAAGGTAAGATCATGAGTATTTACATTAATGTCCTTTATGCCTAGCGGAATGGAATGCTTTTGACCCGTATAAGCATTAGTAATCTCAAGATCCCCTTTTGCTGAGCGAATCATATAGCTGTATCCCATCATGCTGTCATTAAAAGTATCCTTATAGTTGTTGAGTCCCGTCACGGTTACCTTCCCCGTCTTCGTGTCCCGATTGGCCACTTCCCCGTCCAAAGCAGACGCGAGGAATCGAATCGGCACATAAAGGTTACTGATGTACCACACAGGTTCTCTGCCCATATCCACTTCTCGACCATCTACTTCGGCAATGCTGCTTCCCATGTGTACAACAATGCGCTTCTGATCCCGCTTCAGAACCGCCGTATTGTCATTTTCCATCCCCCAACGCAGACCTGCTAGGTTACCTAGCGAGAACAAACTTCCGTAAGTCACTCCGTCCTTATGAAGCGTCTCAATATGAGTGGTACGACCGTCTTCCCATTGCATTTCCAGTTCGACGTACTTGGAAGCCGCATTAGATACTTGAGCCCCCAGAGGTAAAAGAACAGACATGATAAATAGAACGGCAGCTGTATGTTTCCATTGCTTCGTTTTCATACTAATCTCACCCACTAATTGTAATTTTTAATGCTAACAATAAAGACGATTATAACTGGTAAAAGGTTACTCACACAATATTCGATATACACCTCGCTCATAATATCCAGGACGTCGTGCTTGCTTGGGGCAAGATAATAGATTAATCCGAAAGCCTGATCACGCGTTAAATCATAAACTGCCTGGAACGCTTCTTCATCTCCCTGGCTCATCCGGATGAGCCAAGGCTGGATATCCATTTCATTCATAGGGCCGGCCTCCATTTTAGGACTTACACCTGATATTGGCTCCATCGCCCAATAAGGTTCAATACGATGTGAAAAAACCTTGGGTGATCTCGTCTTCATAGTACAAAAAACGCAGCTTTCCGGCTGCGTTTCATCTCATTATACTAGGATTTTCTTTTAGCAAAAGGTAGCGGAACAGACTTCTCTAGCAATTCATGCCGAAAACCGGTCATTGGATGACAATTAAATAGAAGAGAGCTGCTAAGACAAAACGGTATAGAGCAAACCATTCCAATCGAAGCCGCTTAATCAGTTTGATGAAGGTCACGACTGCAATCATTGCCACAAGAAAGGATGTCGTAAAACCAATCAACATGAGAAATAAATCGTCAGCATTCAGCAGATCGCGACTATCGTATAAATCCAGCAAGCTTGCACCAAACATAACAGGCACGGAGATAAGGAACGTAAAATCTGCGGCGGCTTTTTGGCTGGTTCCAAGTAAAAGTCCGCCTGAAATCGTCGAACCCGATCTCGAAAATCCCGGCCACAAAGCCAAACATTGGAACAGGCCGATCCCGAAAGCTTGTTTATAATTAATCCCATCCATCGTATCAGCGGTTTTAGTTCTCCTGCTCCGTGCTGCGATGATCATCAACAAGCCACCGGCAACTAAACCGATCAAGACAGGGGTTGGGCCGAATAGTTGGCTTTTTATGGTGTCGTTGAAGAGAAGATATAGGATCAGTGCCGGTAACATAGCCAAAATCATATGAATGACATTTAATCCTTTACTTTGGGAAAAATCCATTCTAATCAGATTAGCCCCAATCTCCAAATACCTTTTCCAATAAAGAATGAGAACTGCCAATACTGCACCCAACTGAATAACAATTTTAAAAGTTATTGCAGCGTCTCCCTCAAAGCTAAGCAAATTGCCTGCTAAAATAAGATGTCCGGTAGACGAAACCGGTAAAAATTCAGTTAAGCCCTCTATAATGCCAAGTATTATTGCTTTAACTACATCAGTCACCAATGAATATCCCCCTTCGGAAACAAACTCGTTCAGCAATTTCCAGTATAAGGGGGACATCTATATATTCCCATCGATTAACATAACAAAATTCCATTCCGTATGACATAATTGTCACATTGCTCATTGTTTTAGTCTTAAACAGCCCTTTGACTAAATAATTGGGCGGATAGGCACCCACTTGTTACACCATGAACGAAACTGTTCTCACACACAGACTACGTGAAAAAGGACAGCCCCGCTAAGCCGGGACTGTCCATCATCCAACGTTCTGATATGAAGTAATTATATTATCCAGTCACACGATTCACAATTTTAAGTACCGTATCCCGCGTTAATTTGCTTCCCCCCGCAGAAATGAGGTTGACCGTAGCATGAGCTAACGCTAATGGAATCTTGCAAAACTTTAACGCTGGACCATCCTTCAGGTCGGCGATATAAGAGTCTGCGGTTTGTAAATTACGGCATGTGTACTGGTGCATCTCATGAAATCCCCAACCATCAGGGAAGAAGTCAACGCCACGTTTAAGATCCTCATCTCTATTTCGAAGTATATTTACCGATTGGAGCCCTCTTCCGAAGGCAATTGCCTTCGTTAGATCAGATTGCGTTCCGTCATGCCATAACCATAGTTCGGATAACATTTCTCCAACCATACCCGCAACGCTATAGGTATATCGGTCCAGATCCTCTTCTGTATGAATGTTCCACCCGTTCTGAACCCATTCAGACATATGTAACGCCATCTTTGCGATGTAATGATTTACGATGGGAGCTCCGGAAGACGGACAAAGGATCGCCCATTTGTCTAGCTGCATCGTAACTTCTGGTAATACTGTCCGATAAGGTGATAGTAGTCTTGGTGTTGCTTCCATAATATCCTGTGACTTAAATATTTCATGAATTCCAAAAAGCAATTCAACTTTCAATTCGTCATTGAGTTCATTATGATCCTCGATTTCGTCTATTGCCCGCATACATAGATAGGCAGATGTAACAGCCTCCCTTAATCCTAAATCCAAATAACTAATGGGTATATAAAAAGTACGGCTCGTCTTCTTTAACATGGACATGGCTTCATTCAAGGCGACGTTATTAATGAGTACTCCCTCCAAGTATTAGCTAAGTTTTAAATTGCTCATTACTTACCATGATAACACACGTTGATATAGTCAATCCAAATTGTACTTAAAACTTAGGCATCGTTATAAACAAAACAAGAGGCAAACCGATATTCTCGATTTGCCTCTCTCACCCCTCACTGGGAATGACGCGTTTATTGATTGGTTCTCTCGAAATACACTAGGAAAGATCTCCCCCAGCAGTCGGGAGCATCTGAATGGACGCGGCTTTATAATAAACACATAACATCGACCACAGTGTGTCAGTGATTAAAAATAATATAAGTTTACGGATCGGTCCCGAAGGGAAAACGGATACTTCGCATCGCGGGGGCAATCTGGGCTTTATATCACCCTTCTATCCATGACAGGTTGTATTTCATGCCGTCTTTCATGACAAAACCTTTTACTTGACGCATTCAGTTCTTACAATATTTCGATATACCCTTCTGTTCCATGGACGCGAATTCGCTGCCCATCTTTTATCCGTTTAGTAGCATTCTCCACGCCGACAACTGCGGGTAAGCCATATTCACGTGCAATAACTGCTCCATGAGTCATCAGTCCACCCACTTCGGTGACTAGGCCTTTGATGGATACAAACAATGGTGTCCAGCTAGGGTCAGTAAAGGAGGTGACTAATATATCTCCATCTTCCAGATCAGCATCTTCCATGTTTAAGATGACTCGTGCTCGCCCCTCTATAACTCCAGAGGAAACAGGCAGACCTGCAATCGCTCCGACAGGGAGATTCTCTCGTTTGTACTCGCCTGCTATGATTTCACCATCCGAGGTGATAACACGCGGCGGAGTAAGTTTTTCATATAATTTGTACTCGTCTTTTCGCTTGTTGATCATCCGGTAATCCAGTTTATGTGTGCGTACGACTTCGTGAAGTTCCTCAAAAGTGAGATAATATATATCTGCTTTATCATGAATAACGCCCACTTGTACGAGTTGTTCGGCTTCTTTCAGTAAAGCCTGCTTATATACGAAGTAGCGATTAATATACCCGTATTTTGGATATTCACGATAACCGATGAAATTCCGGACGAGGTCGATCATTCGTTTGGTTTCTTTGGCTTTTTGTTCACCATCCGGCAATTGCTTCAATCGATATAATAAGTCTTGTTCTTTTTGCAGAGCTTCCCGTCGCCCTTGCTCAAATCTCCTATTGCTTTCATGAGGCTCAAAGTTTTTGATGTTATTCAGAATTAAAGGCACAAGCGTAATCGGTTTTTCGCTCCAACGCGTTCGAGTAATATCGATTTCTCCGGCACATCGCATACCGTATTTGTTGAGATAAGCTTGCACCGCGTCTCGGGCTTCCTGTCCGCCTTCAAACTTAGGTAGTTCATCCAAAAAGGGATCATCTTTTACATGTTGCAAATATTCAATCACTTCCGGATAAGGACGGATCGCATCTGCGACATCCAACAACGCCAGACCCATTTCCGAAGTAATATTGTGGGGCACGGATTGCGAAAGCGCATCGGCTGCGTTTTTTTCCCCCAACCACTTCATCATTTTCTCGTTGATCCATTCGGAAGCATCCATAGCCGCCATAAACACAGAGGTACTTCGGGGGTCGAATAAGATCTTCTTTAATTGTTGGATATCCTCCAGAATAAAATCAAACAAATCCGATCCCGATTTCGCTTGGATGTTATATTTTAGTTCTTCTACTGAAGCTTGATTGCTCTTAATCAAATCGGAAACGATTGCCGGATCGTGTTCGAATTGCGCTTGAACGCCTGCGGACGACTTGCCTTTACCGCGATTCCCGGGACTCCGTTCTTTATCTTCAGTCGGCACCAGATTTATAAAATCTCGCTCTATAATGGTCTCAAGTGCGTCTTTTATGAGCGGATCGGATCGTCCCAGGGTTAGTAACGCATCTCTGCCGACAGGCGAAGCCAACATAGCTGAAATATCGACAAACAACCTCCCGCCGGCTTTACGCATAGGTGCAGAAGTAATTAACAGGTAAAACGACAACCCCAGTGGTTTTATAGGATCCGTCATCATTTGTTGATGACCAACAGAGATATAGACGTGATTTTCTTGATCGCTCGCTTCAGGGATCGGATATAAAGTCGTGATTGGCCGACTCTGAACAATATAAAAGGTATCATGGGCCAAACACCATTCGATGTCTTGGGGCTGGCCGAAATAAGCTTCGATTTGTCTTCCGATGCGTGCCAGTTGTAGAATTTGCTCATCAGTAAGTGTTTGAGTCTTTTGCTGATCAGGATCGATCTGCTTTGTCTCCGTTCCGCCTTCTTTTCGTCCATAGATCGCCAATGTTTTGGCTGCTATCCTCTTATCGACGATATCCCCTTCCCGCACTTTATAACCATCGGCAGATACTAAACCAGAGACAAGCGCTTCTCCAAGTCCAAAACTGGCATCGATGGATAACACCTTTCGGCTCGAGGTCATCGGATCGGCGGTAAATAATATCCCTGAAGCCTGTGGGAAAACCATCCTTTGCACAATAACGGATAAATAAACTTGACTGTGGTCAAATCCATTTTGCATACGGTAGATCACCGCGCGATCCGTAAATAGGGAAGCCCAGCATTTGCTGATATGCTGCAAGATGGCATCGACGCCGATGATGTTTAAATAGGTGTCTTGTTGACCGGCAAAAGAGGCATGCGGTAAATCTTCGGCAGTCGCACTAGAACGCACGGCATAAGCATGTTCCTTGCCAAACCGGGAGAGATAGTGAGTTACGGCTGTCACTACATCGGGAGGAATTTCTATATCCATAATGGTTTGTCTGATCTTCCTGCTGATTTCACCAATTTGATCTCGATCTTCTGCTTTTAGCATAGTTAGTCGACCCAGCAAAGCATGATACGTTTCGTTTTGCTCGATGGCTCTTTGATAACCCACGGTTGTCACACAAAATCCTTCGGGAACCTGTATTCCTTCGATTTTTGATAATTTCCCTAAATGTAACCCTTTTCCGCCAACGAGCCAAAGCTGCGTTTTTTCCATTTCCTGAAAATCGAGAACCAACGAACGCATTCAACATCTCTCCTAACCATTAAATTGAGAAAAAACATTTGACAACGATTTTTCGGCATGGTACAATTAAATTGTAAGATAAGATATTTATGTCCAATTTACTTCTGTCAGTCGTGGTCTGATTATATCACCATGTCTGTTTATATGCAATAAAAAAGAACCTTCAGGTTCTTTTTTTGTTTTCCGCTATCTTAGTGACATCCAAACCAAATAAAAAGAGCTGCGAAATATCGCTGCTCTTGTCAGTGGATAGCTAGCAGGGTTTTCACTGCATGCACAAGTTTCTGTCTTCTGTTAATCCTTTAATATTCTCCTTTAATGACGAAAAACGAGCCCCGAATGGTTCCAGCTAATTTCGACTTCTGTCTAGCAAACTTAAACTTCCCTTCCAACTCCTGTGGAACCTCCATCCCCTCCGAAAGCTTAAAACCAACAGCCCGCTTCTTAGGATCATCCACCGTATACATGACGTTGAGGGCAAGACCATCCTCATAAAAGACGTAGGCAAATTGGATATTTTCCACTTGAAAGCGCGAGGTTTCTAAAGGTTTGGCCGCAAACTCAAGATCACGTTCTTCTTTTAAAATTCGGTTTACATAATCAAGGGTTTCCTGGCTTTCGCTAGCGGGTACAACCGTAAATTCATGCTTATATTTGTTCATAAAGTAACGGGCTTCATTCGCTCGTAAACCAGCAAGCGCTTCTGCTGCGGGTGAAGATTCTAAGCCATGCGTAGACACATTTTTAAAATCAACGATATAGGACATTTCCATTCCTCCTAAAAGTTATGCGAGCATTACTTCATTGAATCGACTTCGAGTAAAGCTCGCATCAAGAGCATTCGCTTATTTCCTTACAACCGGAATCCACAACTCACCGAATACAAGATCGTCTCGCTGCCCCATTTCAACCGTTGCATTTGGCCCGCCAACATAGGCAAAATTTTGTGCTTCCGGCAAGACTTGTCCAAAGGCAATGCCAGTAAGTTTATTACTCAACTCATCAGCCGTCTTCCCTTCCCCTTTTACAACGAGGTATTCCCCTTTAGGAAATTGAATCACTCGAGTTGCTTCAGGTAACGATGTCTCTGTCATGACGCCGGCATAATGCATCATCTTATTATTCACCGCTTCGTTTACGGCAAAAATGTAGTCATTTGCGGCGATGGCCTTTAACGTGTCCAGCCTTCCATCCTGTTTCACGGCCTCCCAAAAATCCGCCTTCTCCTTGTTTATGCCAGCATAGTCTGTGTAATCGCTCTGGAGCTCCGTTCCAATTCCTAATACGATAAAGCTGTCTTTTTCCTCAAGCGCATAATTTGTCATATTCAAAACCATCCTTTTTTTAAGTTTATCAAATGATTGTCTTTTCACTTGATAGGTTTATAATAACCTTAAATCATGTCAAAAAATGATACTGTTTAGGAGAGGCCCGATGAAAAAAGTTGAACGAATCAATACCATTATGCGATATATCAACAACCGCGCCCACTTTACCATTTCTGAGATCATGCAGGAATTTAACATCTCTCGTTCGACGGCGATTCGAGATATCCGAGAAATTGAAGCCATGGGGATGCCGCTTGTTGCTGAAGTTGGGAGGGACGGGGGTTATTTTGTTATGAACAACTCTGTACTGCCCACGGTCCGCTTTACCGATACTGAAATTAAAGCGCTGTTTATTGCCTTTATGGCCACAAGAAATCAACAACTCCCTTATCTAAAGAGCCGTCAGTCTTTAGCTGAAAAATTACTAGGCCTCATCTCGGAGAACCAGCAAGATGACCTTGTGCTTTTGAATCAAATATTGCTTTTTGAAGGGACCAACCCCAATAACCCAGACCTGCTTGACTTGTCTGACCTGCCCCATCCGATGTTAGAAAAGCTCATCCAAATTCTTCTTGTGGACAGGTATTTATCGGTTTCCATCCAAGAAGAAAAGATGATAAAGTCTTATACCATTTATCTCTTACACCTCTATCGTGAAAAGAGCTTATGGATAATTGAAGGCTTTGACTTAGAGGAAGAAAAGAGGCGGATTATTCCTGTCGACAATCTCACCCATGTAGAACCATACCCTACGAAAAAAAGAGTAAGTAAGAAAAAAATTTTAGAACAACTAAGTAAGCACGAAGAAGTAATCAACCTTGTCCTTGATCTTGGCCCCAAGTCGATTGCCCAGTTCAAAAAATACCATCCTTTAAAGTTTTCAATTTCATATACGAACCCGTATCAAACCACAGCTACCTTAAAGACTTTTATCAATGTTCATCATTCAGAAGAATTAACTGAAATTACAAATTGGCTGCTTTTCCTAGGTGGAGATATCAAGGTCAGGGAGATACCGGAACAAGTCTTAGTAGGTTTACAAGAGAGATTAAACTTATACTGCCCATAAGCAGTACCAGTTAAACCAATTAAAACATCCCATTCCTCTTTTGGTGAGAATGGGATGTTTATTAGTATCTTCAAATGGAAATGGAAGTCTTCCAATTCATTTGCTGCTATTTTCATGATTGGTTTGATCGTATATTGGAGCTGCCTTGCCAACCCCAAAAGCGTAATAACTCATCACAACAATACCTAAGAAAATAATGCCGGAAATCAGGGAAAAGCGAGTTTCATCGTTCATCCACATACCGACCAGTACCATAAGCAAAAAGGCAATGGTCACATAGTTTGTCACCGGGGCGAAAGGCATTTTGAACGGATGATGCTGCAAGGCATTCCCCTTGGTTTTTCTGAAATTGATTTGACTGATTAGAATGACAAACCACGGTATGCCACAAGTTCGAAAATCCAATCGCATGCCCACCGTTGCCTATTCCGAACAAAATCAGACCCAACCCTGCAACAATCATCAGGACGATGGTAACGATTTTAATCATCGCAAACCAAAACTCAAATTCACCAAATGATTTCACAGAGAATAGGTTGGCTGCACCGAGAATCACGATTGCGACGAGCCCTGGTATCCAGGCGGGCAAATCCGGAAACCAGTACTTCATATACGTCCCAACAGCAATGATCTCCGCCATCCCGACAATAACCCATTGGAACCAGTTGCTCCAAGCCGTCACATACCCTGCCAAAGGATGAATGTACTTATGTCCAAAGGTCGCAAATGACCCCGTGCTCGGTTCTACATACTGCATTTCCCCCATTGCGCGCATGATGAAAAATATAAAAACCCCTACAATTGCATACGCAAGCATCACCGAAGGACCTGTCCAATTGATCGTGCTTGCAGAGCCCATAAATAATCCGACACCGATTGTGCCGCCTAAAGCAATCATCTGAATATGACGAGCTTCGAGCCCTCTCTTTAATTCATTGTTTTTCATTACAGTTCCCCCCTCTGCTGCTCTCTTTGCTTTTCATTTGGACAAGCTGCAAATCTCATAAGAAGTAGACGCCAATTTTGTTTTATACACGCTAATCCAATTGTAGTAGCTTGTTCCTATGAAAACAATTATATTCATTTGGTAAACCTACAAGGGGCCCTACTATTCTAGAATGACATCAATCTCATTTATTATCAGACCTTGTAAATGTATATAACCCCGTCCTAATAATAGGACAGGGTTAACATTAAAGGTATTTTAATTTTTGATAAAAAACGCTTCACTGACCGTAAAACTCCCAATAAAGTCGTTAGAACTCGCCATGGAGTTACTTCTGCACAATCTGAATAAGGTTGCCGCATGTATCATCGAAGACAGCTATTGTGAGTTCGCCCATTTTTGTCGGCTCCATCGTAAACTTCACGCCGCTTTCCAACAATCGATGATACTCTTTATTAATATCTGCAACGCCAAACATCGTTGCTGGGATGCCATCGGCAAATATCTTCTTCTGATATTCTTTAGCGGCAGGATGGTCATTCGGTTCGAGTAAAAGCTCGGTACCCTCTTGGTCATCGGGTGAAACAAGCGTTATCCACCTAAATTCTCCGACGGGAACGTCCTCCTTTTTGACAAACCCCAGCTTTTCTGAATAAAACTCAAGTGCCTTGTCTTGATCTTGAACAAATAAACTGGTCACCATGATTTTCATAATGTTTTTGCCTCCTTAGATATTTGTGATGTTGGTGTGCTGCTAACAATCTGGCTCCAATCAGAAAAACCTTACATTCTTCCGAAGCAATTAAAATTACTCTACCCATCCTTTCAGTAGATTTTTAAGTGGTTCGTTGTTGAAAATAATCACTCGATATTTTCCTTTTTTTTCTGATTTTACGAGCCCTGCATCTTCCAATGCCGAAATATGTTTAGCTATCGCTTGTCGAGTAATGGAAAGATTGTGCTTCGTAATGAGGCGCACCGTAAGTTCATACAACGTCTGCTCATTGCGTTCGGATAGTTCGTCTAATATAAGCCTCCGAGTCGAATCGTTAAGTGCTTTGAATATAGCATCATTGTCCCAATTCATATATTGATTATAAGCAACCCCGCGGTTGCTTGTCAAACTTACCAAACGGGAAACCGCAATGATACTGCCAGCACCCATCATTGTGAACTTACGATTCCATCGATCAAGCCAGACACCAATGAACGGGCAAACATCAGATCACTGAAAATTGGACCATAGAAGACGTTAAAATTGAAAATACAGCTCATTTACTCCTTACTTCAATCGAATAAGTTGGCCATCCTTCACCTCATACACCTGGGTTGCGACGCCCTCGATCAACCGGACATCGTGAGATATAAACACGATCGTGCCTGCGTATTTTTGCATCATGGTCTCGAGCGCTTTCACGGCTGGAATATCCAGAAAGTTGCTCGGTTCGTCCATAAGCAGGATGTTGTAGCGCCCAAGCAACAATTGGGCTAGGAGGAGTTTGATGATTTCGCCGCCGCTTAATACCGAAAGCTCTTTGCGAACATCCTGATGCGTGAACCCCATGGACGCGAGTACAGCTCGAATGTCCGAAACAGGGTATTCACAGTTTTCCTGTATGAATGCCATTACGTTCTGATTCCGATCGAACTTGTAATCATTTTGGACAAAGCAGCCAATTTCCGCTTTTGGCGACAACGTAATCCCGCTCTCCCGATCGCGAATCATGTTAAACAACGTGGTTTTTCCGACGCCGTTAGCCCCGGTTATCGCAATCTTGCCACCAAGCGGGAACTGGAAGGACACGTTGTCGAAAATCAGTTTATCTCCGAACCGTTTGCTGATCTCGTTGCCCACAATCGGAAAGGGATTGTGCAACTCCAGCGCTTTGCTCTGTCGGAATTGAACGCTTCGTTCGGGCTCGGGCGGGGTAACTTCGCCAAGCGCTTGGATTCGCCGTTCCGTACTTTTGGCTGCGTTATGGAGCTTTTTTTGCTTGCTGCCTTGGGACTTCTGATGGCCGAGGCGTCCTCCGCTTTGCAATCTGTTTTTTCTGTCTGTTCCCATTGCCTTTTGCTCAAGCTTCCGTGCCTGACTCTTCTTCTCATTGACGACCTGTTCGAGTCGCTCTCTTTCCTCCACATATTGTTTATATTGGGTAAACTGGGATTGTCGTTCCTCTTCCTTGTGAACCCAATAGTCAGTATAACCACCCCAGTATTCGGTAATTTTACCGTCTTTCAGCTCCCAGATCTTATCGACGACCTGGTCTAGGAAATAACGATCATGACTAATGATGAGCAGAGCTCCGGAATAATGTTTAAGCCGGTTCACGAGGAAATCGATGCCTTCGCGATCCAGATGACTTGTCAGTTCATCGGCAAAAATGCCATGAACTTCTCCCGAAAGTGCCTGTGCAATTTTTAGTCGCGTCTCTTCCCCACCGCTCATTGTGTCGGCTTGCACTCGGTCGATCCCTAATTTGCCAATTATGGCGTAGTCCTGCACATCTTGAACAACGACCTCTTCCAACTGGGGGAGATAGGCAAATGTCCCTTCCCTTGAAATCTTGCCGTGCTGAAGAGGGATTTTGCCCAGCAGAGTTTTGAGCAACGTACTCTTCCCAGCTCCATTGGCGCCAACCAGACCGATTCGGTCGTACTCATACAACTCCAACTGGTCGATATCGAGCACGTCGCGCCCCAAATATTCCACATAAATATCCTTAGCTTTTATTAATAACATGTATTATCCTCCTTCGAAAATCGCAGTTTCCGTTGTTCCGTTCGCAGGTTGACCCGCGATTCACAAAGGGAGGATTATATAAAGAAGTACCAGTGTATCCTTTGCATCGTCATGCCTCCTTTTCAAATAAATGACTTTGATCGTTACGTGCCAAGCACGATAGCAATAAAAAATGCAGATCCAAGTCCACAAGTGGGCTTGGATCTGCATGAATTACGTGCCAGAACAGAGCGAAACAAGACACAGCAAAAATGCCGTCCGGGTCGCAATCAATGTCCTCATACGTAAAATAAGCAGCTCAAAAAAAGCCCACCTCAGTGGATATCCGCTTTTTTATCGCTTGCTTACCATAAACGCATGGAGTGAACCATTGATCGCAATCCTCCTCTTCAATAATAGTCGTATGTTAACATCGACCGCTGCAACTGTCAATTGATATCCCAATTAATACCCACTAACCATACTTTTTCTGAATGAAGAGTTAAAAACCTACCCATAATACGATAGTTCAGAGCCCGAACAAATATCCCAGAAAAAGGAGTGAAATGGTATGCAGCGGATGATCCCTTTCAAAATCAATAATCAGAAAACCGTCATGTCTTTATTAGCTGTAGGTGTCGGTGCCACACTCATTGGAATGGCATATAGACGCAGGTCGAATAGAAATGCTTGGGGTCGAATGTTGAGGTCTATTCAATAATTTTCTTGAACAGTAAAAAGAATAAAGCAGTCGGATTCAAAACTCCGGCTGCTTTGTTTATACAAACGTTTTGCTTTTCTTAAAACGAAGGAAACCGGTTATGTTTTCTAAGTATATCGAATGCCTCAATGAGTTAAATTAACTTTTGAGTTACATAAAATAAGGTGGTGACTTGTTTACACTATGCCTCTATCCCCGCGCCTGTATCACTGGTTTGTCCGTCCCCAATGGATTACAAAAAAATACATCCATGACCATATCCAAAACCATTTCCAATTGGAGAATAAGTTCATTCTTGATTTTGGGTCGGGTACTGGAGCCAATTGCTCTCTTTGTCATGCAGATCGGTATCTTGGCATTGAACCCAATATGGATCGGGTTCGTCTCGCCAAAAGGCTGTACCCTAACCATAAATTTGAAATATTTGATGAATCCCAGATCCCTATAGAGAATAACACCATTGACTATATCTTTGTCGTAGCTGTTCTTCATCATATATCAGATGATCAGATTCGTTCATATTTGATCGAGTTTGAGCGAGTTTTGAAACCGGGTGGGAAGGTTATCGTCATGGAGCCGTATTTTTGTATGAACAGAACATTTAACAATCGATTTATGAACTGGTACGATGATGGGAAATACATCCGCAGCGAGATTAGTTACCTAAATTTATTTCAAAAAGGGCAATACGAATGTGAGGTCATAAAGAAGTTTACAAAGTGCATGTTATATAACGAAATTTACTTCACGGCGGAGCCAACCAAGCAGCAAATTAGTAACCTCATGAGAACTTAGCTCTCCATCCCAATTTACAGAGGTTTCTGACTTACGTCTGACTTAATATCGGACACCGCATATTATCAAAGGCTTGCTAAAAGACTAAATCTTTCGTTCCTCATACTCAAAGGGTTCTTCACTCGAGTAAATCTCATGGAAAAATCCTTTATACGGGATATCGTCTTCCAAACATTTTATGAGATACGATAACTCCTCGTCACACTTCGGTTCCTCACCATGGTTCTGCATCACCTCGAATGTATCGACAATATTTTCCATGAGGGTTACTTTGATAAATAAGGGCAGCATATCCAGCATCGATTCTTCGATCTTGGTCTCGGATCTGTAACCCGCGAGGACGGTTTCAAAATAATCATCCATAAACTTTCTGCGTTTACCGGCGTCTGGTTCGAATTGTATCCAGCCCATCCCGTTTCCCCAGATACTAGCCAAGTCAAACATATACCAACCGAAACATGAATTATCGAAATCATATACGGTTATTTGCCCGGTATCATAATCTATCGAATAATTCCCATCGTTATAATCAAAATGAATCATACCGAAAGTTTCCTGGTTTCTGTCCAAGCCTTCCAAGGTAGTAAGGAGCTCTGTCAGCTTCTCCTTGAGCATAGATAAAGAGTCGGGTATTAGTTTATCAATATATTCGGCATTGAATCTGTCAAAGAAATGAAACCGGCGATGGACAGGAGTATACCCTTTCGAGATTTGGTGCAGTTTCCCCAGGACTTTACCGCAATTATAATAATATTCGGTAATGGGAGCACCTTCCCGGTACCGGTAATGATTTTCTACAAGCATATTCCCCTTAGCTTTTTCAAATAAGCAGATAAAAAAGGTATGATTATTGTGAGTGATCTCCTCCAGCAGATTCCCCTTTCGGGAGCTGATTACATTGGAGACACTGCCTCCATGATCAAATAGATACCGCACATATTCCACCTCACCCAGAAAATCATTCCGGCTCCTGTCAGGTAAAAAAGCGATTCGGAGTATTTTTGAAAGGCTCCCTTCTTTCTCACAGGTATATACGACATTCCTTCCTCCTTCATGTGGCGGAATCAGCCGGATATCATAGCCCTCCAACCCGTACAACTCTGATATTAATGGACGCAAATATGTATCACCGATGTTAACAACCTCGTTATAATTCATAGCATCTCTCCTTTAAAAATTCAATACACACTTACAGAATAACCCTTTTTTACATATGACTACAAATCAAAAAATGATTATAGCGAATTTCTCCCAATTACTCGCTCTTGGTTGATCAACAGTATATTCAAATCACCTTTCTAAGGGCTGTATGTTCGATACTGGACTTTAGTCGAGGTCCACTACCTGCCGTAGTCTGTTCCGATTCACGAAGAAATTCGTTACAATATAGCAAAGACTTTTGGAGGAGCGATTGATCATGAATTACGCACATAAAGTGCAGAGGGAAATTGCCAACTGGGAACAAAAAATGTTCAAACCGCCGGGATGGCTGGAAAAAACATCGAAAACCATCGGCAATCGAATTAATCATTTGATTCCCCCGAAGGTGCACAGCATGATTACGACCACCATACGATCGATCGTGCGCACGGCGCTGTTCGGTGCGGAATATACGCCCAGCCGTTCGGTGCAGCATACTCTGGAACTGGAGTCTGCCGATCAAGAAGCGAAAGAGTTGTTTGCCCTATACCAAAAAATCGCGGTTGCCGAAGGCGCTGGAACGGGAGCTGGCGGCATTATGCTCAGCATGGTAGACTTTCCAGCTTTAATTGCGATCAAGATGAAATTTTTGTTCGAGCTGGCGCATGTTTACGGTTATGACACCAAACACTTCTCCGAGCGGGTATTCATTCTCAAGGTTTTTCAAATGACGTTTTCGGGACCGGAAAACCGTGCCAGGTTGCTCTATTCCATCAAGCATTGGCATATGGAAAAGGAACAATGGCTCTCCGACGCCGAATACTCCCGAAATATGGACTGGGAGACATTTCAGATCGAGTATCGCGACGCCATTGACTTCCGGAAAATGCTGCAGATGGTTCCCGGGATCGGCGCTATCGCAGGCGCATGGGCCAATTACACGATTCTAGATGAGCTGAACGAATTCGCCATGAACGCTTACCGCCTGCGCAGATTGCACGATGATGTCGTGGTTATGGATTAATCCTCTCTCTCGCCATATACGTCCAGGAGGCAGGGGGGTTTGGAGAAAACAAAGGCAGCTAATCCGTAGGATTGGCTGCCTTTAGGTTTGCCTTCAATTGACATTATTTCGCGATGACCGCGCCCTTCCTATTAAACAACCTATGTGTAAAACACATCACTGTGCTCTATTGGATAATTACAAGAGATGGCCCCCTCATCCGAAATTGCGAACCCCTTCCCGAAATTCCAATACTCCTATATTTTGGTAAAACGGATTATAATCGTTTTTGTAATCACATGGATTCTAATGTCAGACAGCCAAATACAGCCGCCAACACAAAGGAGGAATGCTGTTTCAAACCCAATTACGAAGTTGCTTTTATCCCCATTCTAAAGGAGGAACTTTGATGATGCGAAAGGGAATACCTTATCTGCTGATCCTGTCGTTGCTGTTGACCTGCTGCACCCTCTTCGGTACGAAGGCAGAGGCTGCGGACTATACGCAGGGCGTCGAATTATCCGGAAGCGTAGCCACTGTATGGTTCAAATCCACCGTTAACACGAGTTGGGTCGATGTCCATTATAAAGGGAACGACGGCGTACAGCAAAATTTCAGAATGGCTTACAACGCTGGCAAATCCCGATACGAACAGGCCATCTCAGGCATTGCAGCAGGCCACGTGATTACGTATTCTTTCACTTACAATAACGGAACCCCAGCCTACGACACCGGTGTCTTTACTTACACCGCCGGTTCCACGCCACCTCCCTCTTCTTCCGGCTCCATTGATGACATTCATCCATCCTCAATTCCCATGCCGCCAAATGGCGCCGTCTCGGTGAAAATCATGAACGGTACCCATGGCGCTTATACCGACCAGCAAATATACTGGGGCGTTCTCGGTATCAATCCCGTCAACAATCAGTGGAGCTATCTGGACCTCAATGGCAATCTGATCCCCATCTCCAGCGCCTTGAATGATGCGCCGGGACATCTAACCAAGAACGGTATCAACTACGCCAACATTTATCACAAGGCCAGCGATGCTTCCTGGATCACCTTGCCCCGGATCACGTCGGGCCGAATGTTCCTTAGCGTTGGCACTCCAATGTACATGAAGACTTATAACGATGGGTTCGCCGGCCCCGATCTGAACAATCCGACCGATCCCAACCGCGACATCTATTTCGATTTCGTCGAATTCACGATTGACGCGGCGGGCTATCACGGCAATACGACCCGCGTTGACGGATTCGGTTTTCCCCTCCAGCATCGACTGATCAACATATCCGGTTCCTTCGATCAGACCGTGGGTGAGCTCGAATCCGAAACCCGAAACGGAATCTTCGCCAAATTCCAGGCGGAAGTTCCTGGTGCTTTCAAATCACTGGCCACGATTCAAGCGCCTTATCGCATCGTCGCGCCGATTCACGGTTCTTTCGCCCAGGGTGGTGCTAATGCGAACTATTTCAGCGGATACGCTCCATACAGTACACAGGATATTTTCCGTTGCGACGGCGCTTTAACGGATGCGGCAACTTGTGCAGCCATCAATCGTCACGTATATACGACTAACGACTGGAATAACGTGTCGAATTACTATCAAGCCGCACCTGCTAACTATTACGCGAAATTCTGGCACGACCACAGCATGAAACGCTTGGCCTACGGGTTTCCATATGACGATGTCAACGGTCAGGCTGCTTACCTTGAAGTGGGCGATCCGAAAGGCCTGATCATTCGTGTAGGCTGGTAAATCATCCACGATTGCTAAAGCATGGAGCCCGCCGATATACAAAAAAAATGCCTTGGTATCAATGAAGCTGCCTATCGAGCGGACCAAAGCTATTCAACATTAAGCACATTTAATCGGCAGGTATATTAGTTTTTGTTTGCCGACGGTTGAATAAATTCAAACTTCAAAAACAAAAACGATGCCATAAAGTCATCGTTTTTGTTTTTGAACTATTGAGTGGTTTGCGACAGTCCCGCTGTTTACGCATAAGTTGAAAAACAGCAGCCATTTCTCTGGATACCCATCTCTTCCGTTTTGTTGAACAACGATTACATCGCTTTCGGTACGTTTGAGTCTGTCTGTTTAGGCGAACGGATAAACATCAAGGCTAATATTGCACCTGCAAAAGCAACGATTCCAGACCAAAGGAAAGCTTGCTGAAAACCATGATTAAGTGCTGCTACAGGATTAGAATCTGATATGGAAGCAGTCGTTGATGCAGCGATCGCTACCATGATAGCAAGACTTATGGCTGATCCTATCTGATAGCTTGTATTAGCAAGTCCGGATGCCAGCCCCGCTTCATCAGGCTTAGCTCCCGACATAGCGGCCATCATAGAAGGAATATAGGCTAAAGACATTCCGAGAGCACCTAATAGTGAAGCTGGAAGTACATGAATAAGGAAGCTGCCATCCACAGGCGTATTGGTCGAGAACATAAGCATTGAACATCCGAGGGCAGTCAATCCAATCACGATGTTAGCTTTTATACCGAATCTACCGATCAATTTGCCCGTAATAACAATCATGAAGATGGCAATCAAAATCGTCATCGGAAGCAGTCCGACCCCTCCAGCGAAAGCTGAAAACTTGAGTACTTGCTGCATATACAGGTTTAGGAAGTACCATAACGGTATCCAACCGCCAGATAACATGATGAGCGCGATATTACCAGCGGCCAAATTAGGCACCTTAAAGATTCGAAGAGGTACAAGCGGTTCCTTTTTGATTAGCTGAATAATGAGGAAAAGGATAAACAGTATTACCCCAGCGATAAGTGTCCACAGGGTGATTGCTGCTCCCCATCCATTATGTTCTGCCGTTACGATACCGTAAACGATTAGAACCAATGATGCTGTTACTGAGATGGATCCTGCGACATCAATGCTTCCTTTTCTACGTATACCTTTTGCTAAAAGACCAGGAGATAAAAGTAAGGCGACTACCCCGACAGGTACATTAATTAAGAAGGTCCATTGCCAGCTTAACCACTCCGTTATAACACCACCCAGAAATACCCCTGCTGATCCTCCAGCAGCTGCCGAAGCACCCCAGAGCCCCAATGCTTTACCCAATTCTTTAGGATTACCGCTGAATAACATCATCACGATGGTTAGAGCTGAAGGTGCTATTAATGCGGAACCGAATCCTTGCAGTGCACGACCGATGTTTAGTGACTCTTCGTTCCATGCAAGACCAGCGAGTAAGGATGCTACTGTAAGGATCATAAAGCCCCACATGAACATGCGCCGTTGTCCAAAGAGGTCTGATAATCGGCCACCGAGTAGTAATAGACCACCGAAGAAAATCACATAAGCATTAAAGACCCACTGTAAACTTTCCTGAGTATATCCAAGCGCTTCTTTGATTGCTGGCAATGCAACTCCGATAATCGATGTATCCATAATCACCATAAAATTCGCAAGACACAACAATGCTAGTGCGAACCATCGTTTTGGATCTGCTTGTAAAAGAACCTGCCCTTGTTTTGACATTATATATTCAACCTCCTTTAGCTACATATCACCAGGTTCTTTTGATTCGATAAATTAACGCTCTCGACGGCCGCCTTAGAGACTAAGTTAATTTCAATCCATTATTTACCGGTGAGTTTCGTATTTATAGTATACCCCCCTACCCTATACTGTCAATAAATTTTTTTCTTTAAAAATAAGTTTTTTCATACAATCAACGAAATCAGGCCACTCAAAAAATACAGTGATAATAAAAAAAGCGCAGAACTTGAAGTTCTACGCTACCAAAATAGCGACGTGGAATGGAATTAAGAATTCTCAACTCGAGCACAGGAAATCCTTTCGCTTCAAGATACTGCCGAGTGACATATGCATTCCCACGAACCGGGTGAGGCATCCGGAACGCCATTTCATTGCTGCATACATGTTTTGGTCATGATAAAGTCCTTCTGCTCTTCATCCCCCATGTGCACTTTCTTATTTCTAAAGTCAATTGGCTTCTCCTCCCTTGTGTAATTCAATACAACCTCTTGTTCCCCTTTTTTACAAACTCCCAATCTTTTTCAACGTTTTTTCTGACCCTCTGCAAGAGATTCAACATAGTTTCCGCTTCGCTTTCGGAAAAAACCTCTAAAACAACCCTATTGGAATAATCATGTTTTCTTTTTATTAAAGGATAAACTTGTTTCCCTTTCTCTGTTGGAAAGAGTTTTTTGATTTTTTTATTAAACTGATCTTCTTTCTTTTCAATAAAGCCATGAAGTTCAAGCTTTTTTATAGCTCGGGCTGCAGTTGTTCGATCTACTTTTATCATCTCAGCTAACTTTTCTTGAATGATTCCTGGCTTTTCACATACTCGAACAAGGTACAAGTACTGTCCTTTTGTCAGGTCATATTCTATAAATTCGATATTGCTTATCGAATCTAATGCCCTTGCGATCATTCCGATCTCACGCAGAATTCCCTCCATGCATTGACTCCCCCGATATCATTGATTCGCTTGACTTATGTGCACATTGACCTCGGTTTGAGAAGAGCACGTCATTTTTAGGCTGCCATTCATGAACAAATGACCATTTCAATGAAATGTTCTGATTCATCGAAATGGTCATTAGATTGAATTTACAATCGACTCCCTAAACACGAGCAAGCTTATCCGGGTTTCGTACAGCATACATTCTGGCAAGCTTTCCGTGTCGGAGCTGTATGCATATCGCGGCCAAAATTTCGTCCCCCGAACGGATTACGAAGCCAATTTCACCGTTAAGTGGTGCAGGCTCAAAGTGAAACTTGCCCTGAATAGTTTGGAACCCGTCGAGCAATACTGAGGCCACGTGATCGCGCGTTTGAATTGGGCGCTTGTATGCTTGTGCTTTGCCGCCTCCGTCGGCGATGAATGTGACGTCTTCGGTGAGCAGAGACAACAAATGATCGATATTACCATGCTCAAGGGACATAAGGAAGCGACTGATCCATTCCTTTTCGTCCCCATCGGCCCTTACGGACTCATTCTCGGAAACCCCCATCTTGTTTTTTGCCCGGCTCATCAGCTTGCGGCAATTTGCCTCTCGCTTGCCGATCAGGTCGGCAATTTCGGAATAATCGAAGCCGAGCGCTTCACGCAGGACGAAAATCGCCCGCTCTGTCGGGGTCAGCCGCTCGAGCAATACGAGCATGGCGTAAGACAGCAGATCGAAACGGACGACGGTTGTCTCGATCGTATCCTCCTCAGGCGTCCGAATCGGTTCGGGGAGCCACGGACCAACGTATATTTCCCGCTTCTTCCGCGCCGATTTTAGTTGATTGAGGCAATGGTTGGTTACCATTTTGCATAAATACGCCTTTGGCTCTGCAAGACGTTCGGGATGTACGTCGTACGCCTTAACAAACACGTCCTGCACCGCATCTTCCGCGTCTGCCGCAGATCCAGTTAACTGATAGGCCAGCGTGAATAACAGCGCTTTATATTGATCGTACAGTTCTTCCATTCGGCGTCTCACCTTCTCTTAGCTGCAAGCTAGATCTCTTCCTTGTTTCTATAGAAGTTTACTGCCTGCTTTCCATGCAATATTCCTGAATTTCCACGCGAGCTTCCCCGTTATGATCATATTAAACCCTTGTTTGCGTCCCCACACCAATCCGCGGTTTTCCCCAAGTCCAATGCAGAAGAAATCCAAGGGAACCTTCTTGTGAATCGGGGCGGGGCGTCCCTCCAAATCGGCCAAGACAATTTTCCCCAGTCGATCCCCCTGTAGCCCGCCTTCTTTGCACGTCATTTGATCTGCTTTGCCGTTTCTCGGATCGACGATTCTCGTACAGTCTCCGATGCTGTATACACCCGGTGCCCCTTGAACGCGATAAGATCCATCCACCAGCACTTGACCGTCCGGAGTGGCAAGCCCATACTGCGAAGCTGCGGATTCGGAATCAGACCAATCGTCCATATGCACAGACCAACCGGCATACGATCACCATTGCTGACCGTCACCATTCCCGCTTCCTCTCTGATCGCCTTACGATTGTGAAGTACTGTCACTCCGCATTTGTTGAGCGTCCGTTCCAGCTTGTATCCAACTTTCTCTGGCGCTTCCGGGAACAGCCGCACTTTTGCATTCAGCAAATAGACGGAGACATCGGATAAATTAAGTCCTAGTGAAGATGCTTCCTTCTGCATCTCAATTACCAGCTCAGCGGATGTCTCAACGCCACTGATGCCCGCCCCCGCAACTGCGACGGTCATCAGTCGCTTACGTTCTTTAGGATTTGTCTCGCCAACAGCTTGCCGTAGATTGGCGCGCCAGCGCTCCCGGATGACTGCTGCGGTTTGCAGATTGGTTAAAGAAATGCCACCCCGATCAGGATCAGGGCGCCGAGCGACACTACCGACCGCCACAACTAAAAGATCATAACGAGTCCAGGCCTCATTTCCTTCTGCATCCTTATATTGAATCTGCTTCCTCCCGCTATCGACAGACGTAACCGTACCTTGCACGAATTCGACTCCTTGTGAAAAACTATAATGCATCCAGGGAATCATAATCTCTTCCTCGCCTACGGCCGGCCGGAACAACAGCATTTTACGCACATGTCCGGGCTGCTTATCCAATAGAACAAACCGAATCCGCCGTCCGTTCGCCAGGCCCCGGGTCGTTTCTTTTATTGCTTTGAGCGCTGATAGCCCTGCATGGCCGCCTCCAATAATGATGCATGTCAAGTTGTTCATCATTCCTCAGCTCCTTTACATTTTGCACATAAAACAATATAAGGCGCTGATTTGTGACATCGTAATCGTGCGAATAAGAAACGCGGGTAACTTATTTCCCGTTCGAATGATAGATTAGCTGCACAACGCCAGAGGAGAACGTTCTTGTATTAACCAGTTTTAAATTCAACCTTTTGTTAATATCCATAAACAACGGTTTTCCTTCTCCCAGAACAACAGGGTGAACAGATAATCTGAATTCATCAACAAGCCCTAAATGAATAAAAGTTGTAATAAGACTTGCTCCACCATATAACCAGATGTCTTTGCCAGGCTTATTCTTTAACGCATTTACTTCTTCAATAATATGATCATTGATGTATATTGCTTTATGATCGGTCGCTTTCTGTGTCCTGGAAAACACATATTTTTCTTTACTATGAACGATTCGCCATATTTCTTTTTCAGTATCCGTATGATCTATTTCTGGAGTGAATTGCCCCCATAAGTCATAGCTTTTTCTTCCATATAAAATGGTATCAATTTGATTTAAGAAATCTATAAACCCCATCTCAGAGTCCATAATGCACCAATCTACTTCCCCATTTTTCCCTTCAATAAAGCCATCTAATGTAACTGCTAAATCTAAAATGATTTTTCGTCTCATGGTTTGTTACTCCTTTCGGGATTTACCACTCATTATAGACCATCAATATGTCATCTTATGTCATATTAATAACAAGCCGGTTTTCTTACGATATTCCCCTTATGATTAAACTTCCATGAGAGGCGGTTCAATTTATAAATGTTTCGGTCATCCATTGTTAAAATTTCTCCTTCTCTTCGAATTGAAGGTAATGTGCGGATTGCTCATAAGCGATAAATTCCTTTGAATCAGCATCCATGCTGTCGAAATACGTTTTTGCTGCATTCGTTGAAATCATGCAGTCATATTTCCCCATAATAAAATAACACGGGATTTCAAGTTTTGTTATTCCCATCGGGGTTATCGATAAGCCTTGAAGCTCCGCCGTATTTCATGACATAATATCGCGGGGTAAACGCATCGCCACAGCCACCGATTGGCGACTTCTTGGATGTATAAAGTTATTGTCTCCCGGGGTAGGGACTATCCAGCTATACCCAACGAATAGGTAGGTTCGTTGCACCTCACCTATGCCTTTTACTATGTGGCTGTTTTTATACGTCGGCATGCTGCGGACCCAATCGTTCGAGAACTCGGTCCAATTGCCGGGTTAGATAAGGCGAAACGTCGCCAAGCCCGCTCACTGCTTCTAACAATGGGAAGGTTTGCCCGCCCCACGGACCTTGCGGATCAAAGACTTGTCTGCCGACTCGCAAGCCTCCTGCTGTCATCGAGGAGTTTAATCGTTCCAAACCTTCAACAAGCAGACCGACCGGCAGCGCTTTGTTCCTCCGCAGGGACCATTCTGCTAAATAGGACATGCCGCGCAATATATCGTATTCGAAAAATCTCGGGAAGCAAGGCTTCAGCCACTCCTTATCGATGACGTTCCCCGTTTGCTTGGAACATACAAGACGATGCTCCATTAAATAACGGGCGCCCTCATCCAAGAATGCGGCTTCCTGTTCGGTATATTCCCGGTCGGTATGCCATAAGATCGCCTCAAGCGGAGGAAGCGTAGAAACGATAGAGCTCTTTCTGGAGTATGTATTAGCATCAGGCTCGCAGTTCAGTCCGCCGTCAGGCAGCTGATGCTTTAGAAGCCATTCGCGAATCCATGGCAGTTCTCTGTCCAGATCACAGCCATACGCCATGAGAATCTTATAAAATACGGCAAGTTCGCAATGGCAGCAATCCATCTTCATCTTATCGGTTTCCGAGATTGGCTGGTCATCGACGGAAATGACGAAGGTCTGCCACACCTGAGTTTCGAGTAAATGTTTGGCTTTGGCGATCACAGACTCAGGAATCTGCCTCACTTCTCCCATTTCATAAAGCACAGACATATGCCACCAGGCTCCATCCCATTTTCGACGGGTGTGCTCACCGTGGGCGGTTTCCCATTGCGAAGTGGATTCAAGAAATCGTATAGATTCTTCAATTACCAAACGAATCGTTTGATTGGTTACCATCCTGCTATCTCCTTTTTTGTTCGCCGCGCTTTCATATAACGCGGCAAAGCTGCCGAGTCAACCATGGATCAGCAGCTTTGCTTTGTGAGCTCTGGCAATCACAATGGTTATATCACCAGAACCCTCCATCTGAATGAATAATTTGTCCCGTAACCCATTCGGATTCTTCACTTGCTAAAAAAACGATTAGCTTTGCAGCATCCTTAGGTTCACCGATTCGCCCCATCGGGAATTTTGGTAACAAGTATTCTTTCAATTCACTGTTCATCCATCCACTATCCGTTGGTCCAGGATCTACGGCATTAACCGTAATGTGAAGCGGCGCTAGTTCAATAGCAACGGATTTCGTAAAAGTAGAAACAGCCCCCTTTGTTGCTACGTATGCCAAATTCCCAGGCTGAGGCGACTTGTCTTGACCTGATACCATGTTAATAATTCGACCACCATGTTTTCCTTCTATATGACGAGCAAACTCAACCGTCAAAAGAAACGTTCCTCTAATGTTCACACGATAATGAGCATCGAGGTTATCTGCATTGATGGAACGAAAATCTACGTCAACGGAATGCGTTGCATTATTCACAAGAATGGATGGGGAGCCTAGTTTCTCATGAACCTCATCAAGCAGCATTCTCGGTGCTTCTGATTGTGAAAGATCCAATTCCATGGATTCGCACCTTACTCCATAGCTGCGGATCTCCTCCATAAGATGCTGCGACCAGTCTGCGTCATCATCCATAAAATAGTTCATACCACGATCATACTTTGACCAATGCGTGAAAAAAATGTCTGCGCCTTCTCTGGCTAATGCCCGGCATATTGCAGTACCGATACCCTTTTCTCGGCTAGCTCCAGTAACAATCGCGATCTTATTCATTAATCGTTTCATTAAAAGCATCTCCTCGCGAAAAACGCTGAACAACGTGCTAACGGAGATGTATGCTCACCATTCAAAAAAACGAACACCCTAAAAAAGGCATTCGCTCGGTGTGTTTATAGCACATGAACCCAGCGATCCTATAATGGTTTAACTGAAAATGGCCAAATGACCCCTTCAATCAAAAAGGGATCAACAAATCCATTCAACTACTTAACCATTAAAGGATATCTCCCATTTCGGTCCATGCTCCTTTCGTACATCTCCTTTCACATAGGGTATCATAATTCCAAATTGTAGTAAATTATGGTTCGGGAAAGAACTTATAGACCTCGCTTACTGCTGGGATCCCCATTTGGACTGGATAGCTTCATATTCGGATTTGGTAATCGGCAGAATGGAACCGTGACGTTTTTTTAGGGTGCCGAAATCATATTCTTCCGGTTCAGGCTTCCTCCAGCATGCTCCTGTCGGATCGCCGATGTCCGTCGTTATGATTGGCAAATATCCTCCGCTAGTTGAATATTGGTCAACGTGTAGCCCCTATTTTTCCTCGCCATTGAATTTAAAAAACTCCGGACCTTCGACATCCTTTCCCGTCAGCGTAAGCCCGAGTGACTCTAGCGTCGAAATCACTTTCCAATCTCCCATTAGTCGGTCACTTGTCTCGATGGTAATCTGCCCGTCGCAGGAAGCGCGGAAATACTTGTCGCCGGCTTTAATCATCGTTGTGTCGATAATCGTACGTTGTTCACCGCGGGTTATATAAAGCTCGGCCGGCGTAAACGTACGGAAATCCTGCGTTTTGCAGCAATAAATATGCATCCCGCGGCCATCACCGGCGCGAGCGTCCCGGCTGGAAGCCCAGAATATCAGATAATCGCCTTCTTCCTCATCATAAATCGCTTCCGGTGCCCAAGCGCAGCCCGCCTCCTCGGGAGCCAGCTCTACCATGCGCGGTTCAGACCAGTGCACCAAATCCGGTGATTCCCAGATGATCAGCGAGCGGCTGCCGGTTATCGTGGCCTGGGAATTCTGCCAACCGCCGCGATGATAAATACTAAGGTCGGTTGCAAGCAGATAGAAACAGCTGTCGTCCACGCTCCGAAGTATAAAGGGATCACGAACTCCCTGTTCCCCAACAACAGATCGCAAGACAGGTTGGTTCCGGTTCAGATCCTTCCAATGGAGTCCGTCTTGGCTCAGAGCGAAATAAATTTGCTCGCCGTCCTCCTGCTCACCGGTAAAATGAACGAACAGATATCCGTACAAAGATTCGGTATTTTTTGAATTTTGCATTGAGTGTCCATCTGCCTCCCGACTTCTTCGAAGTTTATACGATTGGAGCGCTACCGATGTTATGCTTGCGATTTTTCTTGCGATTCGACAACTTGGATGACCGCAGCCAGGAACGCAAGTGTCAATCCTTGTCCCCATCCTTGTGCCCACTTTCGGTCAATACCGAGATATCCTTCAATGTCGTTCATGACAGCCGTTCCCCCGGACACGTTCAAGACCCGCCCGTTGTCAGCAATATTGGCAAGGACGCCGTCTAATGCTTTCCGGACATGCTTCGCATGAAGCGGATTGCCCTGCATCACCATCGCTGCCGCAATACCCGCTGTCGCCGATACTTCGCCGTAGGCTTCCGGGTAATCGAGCACCGTGCCCCACAAGCCGTCCTCTTTCTGCAGCCTTTTGATCGCCGCGAGCTGATCGCGTAAAGAGCTCCATATGTGCATCATTGGAGGATAAAGATAGCCTTCCGGCAGCCCCCTTGCTGCACGCGACATCGTATAGGCCGCCCACGCGTTGGCCCTCGCCCAATGGATACCGGACATATGATCCTCATTAACGTGGTTGTAGCCGTGATACCATAGACCGGAATTCTCGTCTTGCAGGTAATGAATATGCCGCTCGAATTGATGCAAGGCGTCGTCAATGAGCGTCTTCTTCCCTAGCAGCACGCCGACCCGAAGCTCAAAGTATGCCGCCATGAACAGGGTATCCGCCCAGCACTGCTCGGGAAAATCATTATTAGCCGACACCGTATGCTGAAGCACCCGGTCTCCGAACCGCAAAGCATGATGTTCCAGATAATCGATTTTACTTAAAATGATATCCAGGTATTTTTGTTCCTTCGTCTGTTCATAAAGGGTAAGCAGCATGTGCCCCATCGCGCAGCTATTCACGGTCCATCCTTCTGGCAGGCCCGCTTCCATGTATTCCTCGACCCAATCGATCATCTGTTCCAGGTAGAAATGCTCGCCAGTCACGTCGAACATGCGGCTGACGCCATAAAATGCGACACCGCCCGGCCAGTCCCATGTCAAATCCATCCCGAACGTATAGGTGGCAACGCGCTTCGCGGCTTGCTTTAAATCTTCCGAAGTGATATCCATTTTCAGCTTCATCATACCCTCCATTTTATGTAGAGCCCCCGCTTACGGCAGGAGCCCCTAAGTTTTAGTTAGGATTATCGCGATTACCGGAATTGGCCGGCATCAATCGCTTCTTGCTTCTCGTCCAAGATTTCTTGATAGCCGGCATCGAGGAATTTCTGCTTGGCCGCTTCGTACTTCGCATCAAACTGGTCTTCCGGCGCAAGGACAATGTCCAGATACAGCTCCTGGAAGAGGTTGTTTAAATCTGCCTTATACTCGTTTACTTTCTCAAGAACTACGGTGAACAGCGGGTCCTGGATCTGATACGGCTTTATTTCTTGCCGATATTTTATCATGTCTTCGACAATTTGCTCGTAACCGGCAGGCGTCCAGTTGTTTTTGTTGGCCTTAAGCGTGAGTTCAGGCGTTTCAAATGTAGGCGCTTCCGTAATAAGCGCCCAATAGTCCTTGTTATTGTTCTGGGATAGTACGGATTCGCCCTTGAAATCCGGGTCTTTTACCGGCAGGCCATCGGAATCAAGCGTATAGTTTTCCCCTTCTACTCCGTTCTGCAGGAACATCAGGTTCTCCGGTTGGCTCATCCACTCGAGGTACATCCATACGGCTGCGCGCTCCTCCGCCGTTGATGCATGGTTGATGCCCATGATCAAGCCGAACGTCCAGTCGGCGCGGCCTTGCGGCACATTGCCCTCCGGCACACCAGTCCCTGGAGGAATGACAGCAAATTCAGCTCCCGGATTGTTCTTCAGTGTAGCTGCAAACACGTCGGTGTTGTTGGTAATGTAAAGTCCGTACGTGCCTGTATTGCCCGCAACAAACTCGGCCTTGAGCTTGTTATCATCGTCGCGAAGATAGAACTCTTTGTCAATAAGTCCGTTACGATATTGATAACTTAAGTTACGCAACCATCCTTCGGTTGCCGAGGTCGTAAAGTCCGCAACAGATAGATCTGCATAAAGTGCGTGGACCTTCGGGTCGGTCGGCCAATCCCGGAAGCCATAGCTGTAGTTGAACACATTTCGTGTCAGACCGGCCCCGGCAACGCCGATTCCTGCTTCCTTCCATTTCATTGTACTTCTCGAGCGAGGTCAAGTCCTCGACCTTCATCCCCACTTTCTCCACCCAGTCTTTACGAATGATATTAACAAAGTTGCCATAGTTGTTTAAGTCCGGACGCTTACCGAAGACAAATGTATTTTTTCCATCAACGACGCCATATTGCTGAATCGTCTCGCTCATATTGCTCCAATAGGTTGGCGCATATTGTTCAATCTCTTTCCAGTCCAACTCCTGCATAACACCTTCTCCGTAGTAAGCAAGCGCCTGTGGCATGTCATAGTGGAAAATGATATCCGGCGCCTTGCCAGCTGCGAGCAGCTGCTGATAATTCGTAACTTCGTTTGTGCGGGCGATCGGGGTGAACTTCACTTCGATATTATATTTGTCGCCGAATTCCTTCTGAATCCAGCGCGTGTAATAGTTATCGGTTACGTTCCAGCCTTCGAATGCACGCTCATACACGGGAATTTCCATGGTAACTCGTTCCGGGAAACCTTGCGAATAATCAGGATAGCCGCCTGCGGCGTTTTGGTTTGGGGTGGTACCCTCATCCGATGGAGAAGGCTCCTTCGAGCTATTGGTGCTACTCCCCGTACAGCCGGCCATAAGACCGGCAATGAATAGTAAAGCCATGAACATAGACATGATTTTCCGTTTGCTCATCGTATATCCCCCTTTTTAAATCTCATCCTATCGCTGCAAAAGCATCTCGAGCACTATTCCTTGATAGCCCCAAGCATGACTCCCTGGACAAAATACTTCTGAATGAACGGATAGACGCAAATGATCGGCAATGTCGCAAATACAACACATGCTGCTTTGAGCACTTCCGGATTGCTCAGCGAGACTTGCGTCATCTCAAGTTGAAAGCTCTCGCTTGCCTGAACAACCAAGTAATACAGTTTCAACTGCAAGGGCCTCAGATCGACATTATGCTTAATGTAGAATAGGGCATCCTGATAAGCGTTCCAGCGTCCGACCGCGTAAAAAAGGGACAGTGTCGCCAGAATCGGCTTTGAGAGCGGCAGTACGATGCTGAACAGGATCCGGAAATGCCCCGCCCCATCCATTCGAGCTGACTCTTCCAGGCTGACCGGAATATTGCTGGAGATCGAAGTTCTCAATATCAGCAGGTTGAACGCGCTAAAGGACAGCGGCAAGATGAGGGACCATATCGTATCGAGCATCCCCAGGCTGTTGATCAGCATATATTCGGGAATCATGCCGCCGCCAAAAAACATCGTAAACATAAAAATGAAGGTAAAAAAAGAACGGCCCTTAAGCTGCTTTCGCGATAGCGGGTATGCCGCACAAATGGTGACGATCATACCGATCATGGTGAACAGCACCGTAATAACAACGCTTACATAAAGAGACCTCAGGATACTCTGATCAGCGAAAACTTTGCCGTAGGCCTCCAGAGTGAAACCCGCTGGCCAGAGAAACACCTTGTTAGCAATGACGTAAGCGTCTTCGCTTAAAGATTTTGCAACGACATGAACGAATGGAAGCAAACAAGCAAGTGAGGCAGCAACAAGAAAGAGACGGATCAGGATATCCCATATGTCCAGTTTCCTGGTACGGCGAACGGCATAGCTGCTAACGGTTGTTTTCATCGCTTCCCTCCTTTCTAAATGACACCGTCTTCGCCCAGTTTCTTGGCAACCCGATCAGCAATTAATATAAGGACGAGCCCCACGACAGCTTGGAACAACCCGAGAGCGGTTGCTCGGCTGAAGTTCCCGCCTTCAATGCCCCAGCGATATACCAAAACGGGAATGGTTGTAGTGAACTCCGTAGTGGCTTTATTCGCTAAGGCAAAGACACGCTCAAAGGAACCTGCCATCACGTGGCCCAAGTTCAAAATCAGCAATGTCACGATCGTTACTCGGATCGAGGGCAGGGTAATGTTCCACATTTTCCGCCACCGGCCTGCACCATCCACGACCGCCGCTTCATACAACTCTGGGTTAATGCCGCTTATTGCGGCCAGATAGATGATCGTCCCCCACCCCATGCTCTGCCATACGCCAATGAAGACATAACTGATCAGCCAATTGACGTCTTCTTGAAGGAACGGGATGCGCGTCCCACCCAGATGCGCGATCAGATTATTGATCATACCGGTTCCTTCACCCAATAGTTGATAGGCGATTGCGCCGATAATGACCCAGGACAGAAAGTGCGGCAAATAGAGCAGGGTCTGATTTACGCGCTTGAATAGAACATTCTTGACCTCATTAAGTAATAATGAGAGCACAATCGGCATTGTAAAGCTAAATAAGAGGTCCGATACATTCAGCAGAAGCGTGTTGCGAATTGCGCGACTGAATTCGGATTTTGCGAATATGTCTTGAAACACTTCAAATCCGACCCATTCGCTGCCCCAGAATCCCTTGGCAATCTTAAAATCCTTAAATGCAAGCACGAGACCGCTCATCGGCGCGTACTTAAAAACCAACACAAACGATAGAGGAATGAGGAGCAGGAAGTAGAGCTGCCAATCCCGACGAAGATAATAGAGAACCCCCAGTTTCTTATCTGTTAAGGAGATTGAAGCGGTTTCATTTTTGGATGCAGTGACTAGACCTTTCAAAATCTCACCTCCTCCATTCACGATCTCCCCGACTCGGTTCCCTAGTTCGGTGACCTCGAGGTTGGACTTATCATATCGCCCCGATCGTCCGCAGGTAAACGCCGAATATTGATACATTTGCGTCATGATTGATTCCATATTTAGCCGATTCGATATTCAAGTGAGTGCAAGAATCAGTATTGACTAATCGAATCAAATGTTGCGATATATATCGCTTCGCTATACCTGTGAAATTGGATTGGTTGAGCCTTCACGATGTTCTGGACCTCTGCATCTTATAGCTGCTCGGCGGCATCCCTTCAAATTTTCGGAACAGACGATTGAAGCTTCGTACATTCATGCAGCCTACCTCGGATGCAATCTGCGCGATTGACAGGTTACTGTTCAGAAGCAGCTCTTTTGCCTTCTCGATTCGCAGCAAGTTGAGATAGTCCGATATGCTTTTCCCCGTTTGTTCATAGACAATTTTTCGCATGTAGGAGTAACTGATTCCGATTTCTTTAGCCATCTCTTCAAATATGATTTCTTCACGGTAGTGCTCATTCAAATAATGAATAATTCGCTCGGCGTATCTGTTGGATGCTCCCGGCGAGCGCGTAAGGTAGTGAACAATCTCGCTGTAAAATCCAATAACATATTCTTCAAGCTCATCAAGCGTATCAAAAGAAGCCAAGGCAGCGTAAATGTTCCCCCGCCTCGTGAATATCCGCGCTGTGCTGACATTATTCTCTCTAAGGTGTTTAATGGTCACGCCAACCAATTGATGATAGATGAACAAGATATTATCGTAGGACACGTATTCGGCAGAACGGATTTCGTCACGAATGATTCTCAATTCTTCGATAATATTGTCCAGATCGCCATGTCCAAGGAAGTTGAGAATTCGTCTTTCACTGTTAGCAGGATAGATATATTTCTTGTCCCGTGCTTCCTCCTCCCTCCAGTATGTGATGCCGCCGCTGCCGGCGATCATTCGCTGCTTGATCGCTTCCATGGCCTCCCCCAGTCGATCGGAGACCAGACGGATCGAATCTGCCGGACTGCTTACGCCGATCGTTACGGAGTACTCCAGCAATTCGTCCGCAGTGTTCCTCATCCTATCCAGAGCGTTACGAATGCCGATTCTATGGTTGTCATCTTCCCCCTGTCTGTAGTTGATCAGAATTACAAAGTGACCGTCACCGTGATAGACGCAGCGCGCATAGACCTCTTCCGGAAACAAATGATCACACGTCGAGAGAAGCAGGTAGCGATGGTAGCTGCGAGTTTCCGGATTGTTCCGACTGATATACTTTCGATAGCCATCAATAGAAACGACGGCAACAAGAAAGTGCGAAGCCGGGAAGATTTCTTCGGCCTGAGGCGTCACTTCCCCCCGCAGCAAACTATGAATGGCGTGGCTCTGGGCATCCTGCTCGCGGATGCTGAGCAGCTTATAAAGTCCTTCCTCCTCTTCTTGCATTCGTCTGAAGGCCGCCTCGAGGAATACAAGCTCATTTTTATCCTGTACCCCTGGATTGACGCGTCCGCGAATCGTTCGGACCAATTCTCTGGCCGGCTTGGACAACCATGTTGCAATAAATACGGTCAGTATGGATCCCGCAAAAATAATAACAATCGTAAGCAAGATGATACCTCTCTGCAAAGAGTGGGGTTTGTTCATCAGTTCGTCGACCGAGTATATACTCACGTTCGTCCAACCGAATTCGTTCGAACGGGACCACGCGTACAGCAATCGCTCACCGCTGAGCTCCCGAAACATGTAGCCTTCAGACAATTCTTGCCTGGCAATTTCGGTAATAAACGGCTCCTCATAGGCGTTCTTGAGCAACAAATCCTTGTCATGATGGGAGATGATGGCACCGCTTGGCTTCATGAGCAAATAGCCTTGCTTCCCCGATTTCGTTGATCGCAAATACTGCTCGATTTGACGCTCCTTCAAATTGACCACAATCGTTCCGCGAGTAGCGGTTGAAAGACGGTTTAGAGGCAGCGCAAACGATATTACGTTCACTCCCGAATCAAGCCTGCGCGGATACCACACGCCGCGGATCCCTTTTTGCTCAAGAAGCGCCTCGTTCAGCCAGTCGATGGATTCATATTTGTCCAAACTCGTAATGCCTTTATCCGTCGAAATCACGTAATTCGCATCATCGAGGTAAAAGAAAGACGAATAGACCCCATCGACGCTCTGATTCAGATTCAACAATTCCTTGAGCACCGCCATCGCCTTGCTCACATTCATATAATCCTTCTTGAGCCCGGCAAGGGACTTAAACGGGCGGATTCGATCAAAGATATCAGTGCCGCCAAGGCGTACCGTATTCTGGGACAAATTGTTAAGAGCGTTCTCGTTTAGCTCGCGATTGGCATTTAGTTCTGCAAGCGAAGTTTCCGCGAAGGCATGCTCCGAATTCCGTAGAATCTGAGAGCTGCTGTACCAGGTTAAAATTGCCATCGGAATGGCCATGATGCAAAATAGGATCAATGCCAATTGCATCATCATCGGAATTCGCTTCATTGGACCCCTCCATCCTTTAATTGGTTGTACTAGAATCAACACAGATCAATAAAGCGCTTTCATATGTATGAGTCTTTTATAAAAGCATTATAAGAAATATTGAAACTGGGGAAATATTGAATGGTTCTACTGTCGTTAGCCTCCCTTCGTTTGATCATCAAAAAAAACCTAAGTTATTTCCTTTCGGAACGATAATCAATTCTCCTGCCGTTATAACAGATGACCGGGAGTTTGAAAACATCCCTTTTCTTGTTCATCCGTTATTCGAAAATCGGCGCACATTGCTTATTACGAAATAAGCTGAGCCATCAGGTGGCGTCAGCTTATATGCGTTTTAAACCTGAAAAATATTTTTATGATGGGCTCGTATGAATTTGATTCGTAGGGGCTGCAGTGGTTACCTGGCACTTTTAATTGAAATGCTTTATATTTGTCCATTGTAAGACATAGTCAGACATGGTTCATTTTAAAGAATGGATCTCATGTTATGTTAAGCCCAAATTCTCCCACTCGTAAATCACCAATAATGATATTTTTGATCCAAATCTGATTCGATCCTAAAAATGAATCATATTTTACCATCTTGATCAAAAATGACATGCCATAAATCTGTTGCATTAGATAATCTAATCGACTACATATCTGCACCACACATCCGCGCAATTAAAAGAGCGGAAGGCTTCTCCCGCTCTAATGATGTAAGTACGTTTAGATGATATCTGCTTGCTTGATTCTCATTTTTACGATGCCTTCCGGCTTTTCACCAGGTAGTTGTACATGAGTTCTGCTGCCATGGCCCGATTGGTAACAGCCTTCGGAGACAGCTTGCCTCCACCGGTGCCTTTAACCAATCCGGTATCCAGCATGAAGTCCATCGCTTCCCGCGCATAACCGGATACGTCCTTCGTATCGGAATAGCGATCGATGCCATTCCCTCTACCAGGCAGCTCGTTCCCTGCCGATTCCATCATCGCATGGAGCATGACGACCATATCCTGACGCGTGATGGAGTCCTCCGGCCTAAACCGGTTATCTCCCGTCCCATGGACCAGCCCAAGCTTCTTCGCCTCAGACAAATACGGCGTGTAGTACCGGCTGCCCGCATCGGCAAAATTACCGTCGTCATCCGCGTTCTCTGGCTTCATGCCGAAGGCGTTCATGGCCATGACCAGGAAGTCGGCCCGGCTGATCTCCTCCTGCGGGAGGAATCGCCCTCCCCCTGCACCCTTTACAATATCTCGGGCTGAGAGGAAATGTACGGCGTCTGCATACCAGCTGCTCGGCTCCACATCCCGATAGGACACCTGCGCGTAGGCGATTGCATAGGTCCCGAGCTTGTTCGTATCGAAGGTCACGGCGCGAAGCCCGGTATCGTAATATCCGTTCATCATGGCGGGTACCGATCCTGTTGCATCGACTTCCCACGCAACCAGCTGGTCCGAGCGTTCGGCCGCCTCCGCATCGTAATGGAGCGATACCCTTACATTCGTTCCGCTTCCCGTCCATTCCACCATCTTGCCGTCGATCTGCAGAAACAGCTCCACGACCGGTCGGTTCCCGATCCCGGAAAGTCGGTCCGCGGAAAGTCCACTGCGGTTGCCCGGCCGAATCACGAGGCCCGTGAACTGCCCTGCTTCCGGCAGTTGGTTCAGCATATCGGAAGGCAGCTTCACGGTTGCCTGCGGGGTCACGATCTCGATCCGCTCCTGTGCGTGATTTCTGTTCAAGTAAGCCGACGGGATCTGGATGACAAATTCGCCGTTGAACGAACGGGCATTATCGTCCATTTGAATGGTTACGGTCTTGATCCCTCTCCGGTCAGCAGCGACGCTTTCGAAGACAGTGCTCAGATCCGAATCGCTGACTGATGCCTGAGCCCTCTGACCACTTATGGTGACTCCGACCGTAATCGTTCCCGGTTTGGAAGGACCCGTAGTCGGCGGCGTGCCCCCAGGCTTGCCTTGGCCCGGTTGATTGCTGCTGCCACCGTTATTTCCGTTGTTTCCGTTATTACCGTTATTTCCATTGTTGCCGTTATTGCCTCCGCCATCGTTTCCTCCTCCGTCATTCCCGCCGCCCGGAGGAGAGGTTTTCTTTGAGGTCGTAAAGCGATAGATTTGGCTAAGCCGCTTGGCGCCGAATTCATCGGTAATATCCATATACCAGTAATACGTCTCACCGGCTTTTCGTCCATTCCATGCGGCAGAGGCGATTTCTCCGGACTTCACGGCTTTTTGCTCGCCGATCAGCGTGTCTTTGTACACGTTGACCGCAAAATAATCGGTTGCCACCCGTTTTTGAATGTCCCTGAACGCAAACGGCTCAGTAAAATCCTCGATGGCGTCGTCAAAGAAATTATAGTCGTCTAAGTAAGGCGAATACGTATCCACATCCAGCGTTCCGGAGGTTGGATCGAACTTCAGCAGGCGCAGATAACCGTTTCCTCCGTTCGGTCCTCCCTGATAGTCCGCCAGCATTTCGATGACCTGTCTTGACGATCCATCCGGATGTGTCACCGTCTTCACGACCCGGTTGGCAGCATGATAATGTCCGCTCAGCACGAGCTGCACGTTTTTGTTCGGTGCAATGACCTGGTCAAAAACGCTCTGCGCCATATTGGACAGAGTGCCGTTGCTCTCCAGATAAGCGTGCATGCCCACGATCGCGATGCGGTCCGCATGCTTCTTCAGCGCCTCGTTGGCCCAAGCAATCGTTTCCGGCGTATCCTCCAGTCCAAAGCCGATATACAGGAAAATAAAGTCATGGCCTCCAAACGAATAAAGGTCGTAATGGTTGCGGTTGTTATCCATTTCGCCGCCATACCACGGATTGTTTTTGTACCGGTCAGCCCCGACATACTTTCCGTAGTAGGAGTAATCCACACCGTCAATGATGACGTCGTGATTGCCCGCAAGCACGCCATACGGTACTCCTGCTTCGTCCAGCTTCTTTAGGTTGCGATCGGCTACCGCCCACTGCTTCTCGTCGTCGGCCACGTTCACAATGTCGCCGGTATGAATCACATAACTGAACAAACCCTTCTTGTATTCTTCCGTGATCCAATCGCCCAGCTTATCGAAAATGTCCGGGTACGACTCCGCATAATACTGCGTGTCCGTAAACCATAAAATGTTGAACGGCGCGTTCGCGCTCTTCACTTCATCTTGGACCATGGCCTGAATTTTACCGTTTCGTACGAAACGGTTTGGCTCCACTTCGGCAGACAGCGTGATATCGGATTCCGTTTCGTTGCCGGTGGCCGACTCCAGCCCCGTCCACTTGCCGGTCTCATAATCCCAAGCATACAGCGTCACGATGCGCCCCGGAAGTGTGCGCCCTTGCCAGTGCAGCTCTACCGCATCTCGCTGCGACCACGCTTCGTCCAGCTGGACTTCGAATCGATGATAAGGGAATCCGGAATCCGTATCCGTGATAAGGTACTCACCGTCCGGGTATGAAATTTTGTCTGCATCCTCCTTGCCGATCCCCTTCTCGCCGTCCGGCTCCAGCACAAGCGGCGGCTCCCGGTCTGCAACGTTGATGCGGCCTTCGATCCCGTCTTCGCGGGCAAAATCGTATTTATCCCCTTCCAAGAAACGAACGTCCATCGAATCTCCGCTCGGATCGCTGAGTCGCGCTCTCAGGCTCGGATTCAAATTTACATTCTCCGCGAAATCGGCTGGGGAAACTTCGCCCGGAAGAAGAGGCTTCTCGTCTTCAATCATGAAAGTACGAGAGATATCCGCCGAGTTGCCGGCGCCGTCATGAACGGTCACTTTCAGAATATGCTCGCCAGGCGCAAGCTGCGTAGAAGACGTTTCGTAAGGAAACTTGATCGGCTCGCCATCAAGCTCCGCCGTAATGTCGGTTACGCCGGTCAAATTGTCCAAAGCGACCACATCCAGCGTGAAAGGGCCTTTGAGCTGCATGGCATCCGCCAACAGCTGCCCTTCCCCATACGTTATTCCCTCAATCTCGGGAGCCGTATTATCTACCGTCACGTCGATAGATTGGAAGTCTTGGCCGTTCATCAACATGCTAAGGGAATATATCCCGTCCTCTACCGAATCGGTGTCGAGCTCGGAATATCTCGCCGTGAACTTGTCCTGCGGGATCGGAAAATGAAAATCGCTGATCATGGGCTTGTTCGGATTGCTGCCGTAATCTGCGTCCCCGAATCCGTAATACGTATCCTCCCGGTAATCCACTGTCGATTGCCCGAGGTTGCCCAGGTAGTTCAGCACCTTGTCCGGTTTGACTACAGAGCCGTCCGGCAGCACGAGATGAAGATTCATCACTTCGAAATCGTCATGGTTGTTCTTGCCGAATACTTTGTCGTGATCTTTGACTTGATACGGCGCATTCTCATTCCCGGTATGCACGGAAACGGTCGTACCGGTCACGAAAAGCTCTGGAGTCATGTCGAACATCGACCAGGCGCCGTCCATGTATTTGGGCAGGATGCGTCCGAAAAATACCGTCTCCCCGCTTGCGTCCAGCGCGCTTGCCGACGCTTGGTAAATCTGATCGATGCCACGGGTCTGCATGCCCAGCTGCACCTTACCTGGCAGCGCCTTGCGAAGCGGCAGCGGATTTCCGTCAAAGCGGATTTCGATATCATCCTCGGCCCGGGAGCCGTATGCGTAGAAGAATGCCTTCCCGCTGAGCATGCTGCCGTTTGCCAAGGATAGGCCCGGATCCGGCAGTTCCGTTCCCGTGCTTTCTTTGTTAACCGTTAGGAGGCCCCCCCTGGAATTATAGGGTACCCGCGTGCGGTTGCCACTGTCGTCGGCCGCATCGATGATATAACGATAAACGCCGATCTCATTTAGCGTGATCGAGCCTTGGTAGACGTAACGGCCGTTATCCTGGGATGCAAGCGTAAGCGCATGCTTGTCCGTAAACACCGTCGGCTCCTCGGTAGCCGCTCCAATCAGTACTTCTACGGAAGCAAGAGGCTCATCGCTGATCACGGAAACCGGATAAGCCTGGCTCTTGCCCATATTATAGGCGGTCTGCTCATGCTGCAGCACTGGAGCGATCATGTCGACGCCTGCCACAGGCGGCACCTGACCAGGATCAATGCTCCCGGGATTGGCGTACATCCGGTTATCCAATCTTCTCATGGTTGTTCCTGCATCGGGGTAAGCATATCGTACGACCGCATTGCGGACGTCGTTGACCAGTCTGTCCGGGCTGTCCGGCGTGCTCGGATCGTACCAGGCCTGCACGATGTACGAATTGGCCTGTCCCGGCGCGGACAAGGCAATCCCGCGATGCAGCGAATTCGGTAGATTGAAATCCGATGCTTTCGAATTATCGTAGAAAATGATGTCATTATCCTTCAGCGTGCTGTTAAAATGCAGATTAAAGTCGCCCGTCGTGGTATATCCCTTTCCGTTCGCAACCGCTTCCTTCGCGAACCAGATTACGGCAGCGCTGTATGGTTCGATCGAGGTATGGTCCGGTATCGTCCAATGCTTAGGCGCTGTTGTACCCGGATATAGGTACGAGAGCGTGTAATCCTTGAGATCCAATATCTGATTCGAATTATTGTAGATTTCGACGTATTCATACTGGTTGCCGCTACCCCAGCGGTAATCCCCGGCCGGGTTCGGAAGAATCTCAGTGATTAGGATTCGCGGAACGTCCCCGCCGGCGGTTCCTCCGGTTAACGCCGTTTCATACTCGCTGGATCTCGAACGCTGAAGCCCATCTGCTGCCTCTATATAATAGTGCAGCTTATCGCCGGTCAGCTGATCGGCCGGAATGACGGCATCGAATTGGTTCCCCCCGCGATCGATCATGTCGATCATGCTGTAGGGGCTATTGACGGCCGTTTTATAATACAGCTTAACTTCTAGCGCATCTCCGTCGGCGTCATAGACGCTTGAGCTTACGGTCAGCGGCTGCGTCCGTTCGGTCGAGGCGACGGGCGTGTGTCTGATTTCCGGGACGTGATTGTCAGGCGGCAATAGCTGCCCCGGGTCGATGATTCCGGCGGAAGGCAAGGCTTCCCTGGCATAAGGGATCATGTCCAAGCCGCCATTAGGAGGCTGGAGATGCACGCTCTTGCCGTCACCGACATCTTCGGCGGTATAATAGAAGCCGCTGATTACATCGGCGTCATCGCCTTTTCGGGTTATGTATAAGCCGCGGTCTGTGTTGTTGAGGCCGTCCTGCCCCCGAAGCTTGAATACCGGCACATGGTCGGGAACCGAGTGGTACAGGCGGAAATCGGATTCCGTCAAGGCTGCGGCTGCCCCGGTTATGGACGAGCTTGTGCGTTCTACCCAGAGCACGGCCGGGCTGTCCGCCGGGATGACCGCCCCATCCGGATTGCCGTAAACCGTGTCGGTCACCGTTAACGTCTTCATACCCGTATTGTAGTCGTAACGAATGTTGAACTCGTCGTTAAACGAGATCGGCGCAACCGAATGATTGTAGAGCTCAACATATTCGAACAGATCGGCTCCGCCTGCCCCCTCGATCGTTTGCTGATTCGACCGGTCATCGGGATAAATTTCCGAGATCAACACCGGCATCGCTCCCGATGGGGCGGCATAGGCTGGGGTGCTTGCAAGCGCAAGCTCAAATAAACTGCTGCCGATCAGTATGCCGGATAATAATCCGGCGATCCATTTCCGCTTCATGTGCTCCTCCTTTATGCTTTTTCCCTCTAAAAGCCTAAAGCATAAAGGTCAAGCGAATATCAAATGAAATCGCATGTTTCGTAAACTGAATTGAAACACAGAAACACGGATCAATTTCTGCTAATCCAAAATCATGTCAACGACTTGCTTCGCAAACGCAGCATAGGGCTCAATCAGATCAGGACTTTGATCGATTGCCCACCTGAGGTTATCGAAAGCCCTTAATAGCAGCAAATGCCTCATGTCATCAAGGTCTTGTTCACGTATCCCGTACCCGTCTAAAAACGCTTTGAATTCCTTAATATTCGGGCCTTCTTCTAGTCCTAATATTTGGTACTGCATCAATTGAGTAACAGCTGCATGCGGTACCACGCTTACTTCTGCATTGCCCCAATCCAGTAATATAACTTGGTTTGCCTGATTGACCATCGTATTCTTTAAAGAGATATCTCCATGATTTAAACCGAAGCGGAACGTTTCTTTCTTCAAATTCTCGAACAGCTTTCTCACTCTCTGCGATTCCACCTGCGAAATTACGCCAAGCTTAATCAAGCGATCATGCTCTGTCAAACTATTGATATTATACTGCACGTACCCGTGCCAACTGCCATCTGATCCTGCATGAGAAGGTGACTGAAACTCACCATGGACTGGATCAATCAGATTCCCTCCAAAACCTTTCACTTGAATCGAATGAATAAGCTTGGCATATTCGCCAAGCTGCCTCCAAACTTCGGACTTGGATACCGTACTGTCTAATCCGTTGTCGCCATGTATAAATGTTTGAATCATATATGCTGTTTCATCAACGATACCAATGGACAACACCTCAGGCCCAGGAATGCCAACTGCGGCTGCTTGCTCGATACACCATTTTTCTTTGATAAAGCTTGAAAATGTATCTTTATCGTTCATGCGGACGACGACTTTATGACTCTCTGTTTCAACTACGCAAACCTGATTTACGATACCTTTACCTATGATCTGGTATGACATTTTCGGTTGTTCTAGCAGAAAATCGCCTGTAATTCGTTCTGCTTGCATAACTACAGAGTGCTCCATCGTATCTTTCATCCCCCTTTAATAAAGCTCCGCGATAAAATGTTCTATCACATAGAATACCAAAATGTTGGAGATCATGACTGGTAAAGATTCGTTATTAACTAAACTATACTGGCCGTAAGTTTTAACAAAAAGCAGCCGTTCCTAATGACCAACCTGTTCCATTATCCGTATTCTGTGAAAGAAGTTGAATCTGCTTGCGTTCCTTATTTGCTTCTCTTGTTTGGGCGCCTCTGATGATGCGGATGATTTGTCCTCTTCCCGTTTCACCTGCATGGTTCCGTATCAATACGCAGCTGCCTTGTCAGCAACTCTCCCATCCCTTTTCTGCATAAATCCGATCTCAATACACATTCTATATTGTACAGCTTAGAAAAAAGGTGGAATGTGAAATGGCAAATAACAACAACTATAATCATAATCAGCATGATCATACGGATAATAATGATCAGCGGCAGAACAAAGTACATGGTGGGGAGTATCGCAATGGACGTCTTAGCCAAATTAAAAATAATAACCCGGATGGCGAAGATGTTCCGAATGAGTTTGTAAGTCGAAAAGAGTAATAGGAACCTAATGGATAATCCTTCAAGCTGGCTCTGTCTACAAATGTAATTATGCGAGAAGGTGTCGATTTCCTCTTCTCAAGATACAAGAGACCCCCACTGATTCTTCGTTGATCAGTGGGGGTTAACATGTTCATCGACGTATTCTGGTAATAACTACTTTCGGTTGTTGGGGAAAAGAATACCTTCTGCATATTCTCAAAATCTACACCATTCATTCTTCCAGCACAGCGTTCAGCCGATCTAAGTTTTGTTCATTGGCCACGACGCAGTATTGCTTAGCTTCTTCGAACTCCGCCGCTTTCATGAATAGCTGGCGAAAAATGACCCTTGTACGGTCGCCCAGTTCCTCGAAAGTAGCCGTCAACTGAAATTCGTGGCTATCCGGATTGGTCCAGGCTTCAAAGACCCGCACACGCGGAAAATCGAATTCTCGCGAAGTTATAATTTCGTTCTCACCCATAGTAGATTTCATGGGTATACCTCCTATTCGAGTGTTTTGCCAAGTGTATCAAGCATTTCATTCGTGCCATGCTCACGCACTTCCGGCGTATCATACCCGTCGAAAAATGCCCCTTGCTCGGTGAAGACCAGCTTTGTGCCGCCCTCGGTCGGGATGAATTCGACTGTTGTGAGTGAAACAGACATACGAATGTCGTCCGAATCCAGGGAGTAGCTATAGACGATGCGCTCTTCCGGCACAATTTCTTGGTAGCATGCGTCAAAGGTAAAGACGGGACCCTCTGGCGGGCCTCCTCTGCTGTATTCGCGTCCTCCGACATGGAATTCGAAAATATCGGGTTTTGAGAACCACTTTGCTTTGGCGGCCGGATCGGCCCAAGCTTGATAGACCTTTGCAGGCGAAGCTGTATAAGTCCGCTCCACAACGAAGGTAGCATGTTTGACAAATCGTTCGTTCACGGTTATTCCTCCCTAAATTTCGATTCTATCTCTTCCTCGGCAATGAAATCACCCAATAAATCCAGATGGTGCTCCCAGCTCGTTCTCCGCTCGATCACTAACTTCTCATGGCTCTTTTTAATCGCTTGCATGAGATCGGTGAAGTCTTCCACTGCTAAGGGAGCCTTCCCCTGCATCGACTTGGATACATGATGAAGCTGTTCAAGGAGCATTTGCTGCAGCTTGATTTGTTCTTTGATTCGGGCTATTTGCAGGTTGACGATCTCTACTGGACTCATCTGCTCGTCGTTCAGGACGGACTTGACCTCCTCCAAAGATAAGCCTAATTCCTTAAGCGATATAATCTGCTGCAGGCGTGACAGGTCAGATTCATCGTACAGCCTATGTCCGGACTCCGTCTTGCCCGATGGCGAGAACAAACCGATTTGATCGTAAAATCGCAAAGTCCGCACGGTGAGTCCCGTTTGTTTGGCAAGATCCCCCACCTTCCAATTTCGTTTCATAAGTGCTCCTTTGTTAGCGCTAACTATGTACCGGTAGATTAAGTATAAAAGATGACGTAACGTTAGGTGCAATCGAAATTTTTTATTTTGGTAAAAAAACAACTACATGAATCGCCACTTGAACACATATTTTCTTTCTGAATATATACATGTCGTTACATCTTAATAGCAAAAAAGCCGCGAGTTCCGCGACTTCCTATGCGTATATGTTCTAATCCTCCGACAATCCTCTACTCCAATTACAGACTCTTTATATGAGTATGTTTTAATTTCTGATGGATGAATTACTCTCTTGCAGCGTCTCCATCATGATATAAAAATATGGACTGTCGCCAGTATTGTCTATGTATAATCTAATCGTTCCACAGAGATAACATTTATTAATCATTTAATCCCTTTCCAGCTAGGATATGCGGGATATATTTTTCAACCCTAGATTCTCGGGTTTTGGATTGCTTGGGTGTAGAAAAATGGAGAAGGTATGCTCTTTGTCGTCCCGGCGTCAATGCTTCAAAAGCCGTCTTTAAGCCTTGGATTTCCACGAATTTATTTTCTAATTCTTCCGGTATGATGTATTCCGTATTCTTTTTATAGGTCACTTGCAAACCGGCCTTCTCAACTTCAATGGCTTCATCAATATATGTTTTCAAGATAAGTTGCATTTCATCGATCTCTTGAACATTGGTGAACCGGATCTGACGCGCTGCCTGAACATTCGCTGTTTGTTGGATTAGGATCCCGTGGGGATCTTTTAACAATGCGCCTTTGTGAAACAGAAGCGCACAGTAATCCTTAAATCCATGAATCAAAACGATGTTTTTATTGTCAAACGTGTAACAAGGATGCATCCATTTAAAATCCTCGGTCAGCCCGCAGTCAAGAGCGATTTCTCTCAGCAGCTTGAATTCTTCCTTCCACTTCTTAAGCTTGTTAAAATAAGGATCAATCTTTGAATTCCTCTCACCTTTGATCATCAAGATCCCCCTCCTGAATTGAAAATCCATAGATAATGTTAAAATCATTCTTCATTATCCTCTAGAAGTTGATTCAAGCGCAACATATTCTAGAGCCACCATTCCCCCCCCATTTTACTCTCAATAAAGTCCATATGTTACTGCCAGCGAATATCTGCAATGACCGGATAGTGATCCGAAGCGTCGTAAGGAAGAACCCTGGCTGTGGCCCGTTCTGTCGGCATGTTTACAAAGATGTGATCGATCTCCATACCGTTCTCCATGGTAGGCAGGTTGTTCTGAAGAGTGACTTTTGTCCATCGGGAGCTCAACCGTTTCATGAATGGATCGTCCATATCCATATTAAAGTCCCCAGCCAGGATCGCCGGTTGTTCCAGTTTCTCTAGAGCACTCCAAAGAATGGGGTTCTGTTTGATCCGTTCCTTCATATGTACTCCCAAATGGGTATTTACTACTGTGACCACGGCATCATTAATTTGCAGCTTTACCATTAAGATGCTCCTTCTCTCTTTAGACCCGCCAATATACTGAATTTCTTTTGAAATTATCGGATAGTGGCTTAAAATGGCGTTTCCATATTGAAGGATAATGAGATTAACGCTAGGAGAGAAACAAGCGTGCATCCCGAGCAGTTTAGCCAGCCTTTTCAGCTGATCTCGAAAGCCGCTTCGGGGCATAAAACGGTCCACCCCTTGCAATGCAACAATATCCGGTTGGGCTTTTGTGATTACTTCCGCTATGCGGCTCAAACTGGCTTTCCCATCTAATCCTTTTCCATGCCGTATACTGTAGGACATCACTTTCAGATTAATGTTGTCATCCATAGAATTCACCTTTTCCGTATTATGTAACATTCGTGTAGTTTGCGATAGAGAAAAAAGCTAATATTCCAAAGGAAACGATGAAATCTAAAACCAAGCTTATCCCCGCAACCCTTTGTTATTTTTTCACAATAGGACAACATTCATGAGTCTCAATTAATGGCAATTGCAATAAATATCTTGTTACAGAATTTGAATGAACTGATTAGAGCGTCATCTAATCGGGGTGAATATAAGTTCTTGCCCATTTCGACTAACAATGCAAGTACTTGTCCTCAGCTCGGGACAAGAGCTCTCATCGGTTAAAACAAAAAAGCCGCGATTTCAGCGACTTTGTATGTGTTATGCTCTTGTCCTACAACTTTCTATCGTCACTTCGATGTGTTTTTGTCGCCAATCACAGCTTCGGTTCTGTTAACGCTAGGTCAATTTTCAATAGCATCGGAAACGTTTTTGATCGTAACTGACCCGTTCATTGGATCAGTCCTGTGATCAGCTGCAAATCCATACCCGTTCCACTAATTAACAATCGTTCCTTCTTGTTCCCGAGTAACTGCTGGGTCCAATCCACGAAACCGCCATCCACAATATTCACTCCATCCACATACACTTCGAAGTTCAGGCCTTTGTAATACTGGTTGGTGCTATCTACCCTGTCTTCAATCAATAAGCAGGAGGGAAACTTTACATTCAAATGATCGACCAATCTATCCAACAAACCTTCTGAATCGGTATAGCCCTTCCGCATATGAAGAAATACCTTAATCTCCTTACCTAGTTTCTCGCCGTAATAATTGAGATAGAAATCGATATGCCGGGTCAGCGAATCTTTTTCGAAGCGATAAGAACCGGTATCTCTTCCTGAACTAACCAAGGTAAATAAACCGAAATGAGGAAGGACATTGGCATTTTTAAACCACTGCCCTCGAGTGACTCTGCTGGCCGCGCAAACATGCACATCGCTGACGCTGTTGTTTATTGTTTTGTTCTTTATGCCATTCGCCAGATAGATCGCAAGCATATTGGTGCTGTCCGACATTAATTCGACGCCTCTTGTCGCTGAAATCACCTTGTTTTGATCTACCTTCGCAATCACCGAACAGCTTCCCAGCGGGCTAGCTGGAGAAAGTTCCAGTGTGGTAAATCCACGATGTTCAGCCAATTCGAGCATATCAAGCTCTTTTTTCCTCAGCTTTATGGGACTGAGTTCGGAAGGCTTTACAAAACGATTCGTCGTATATTTGTTGAGCAAATCGACGGGAGAACTTTGAGCCGTAATTTCTTTTGAAAGCGCGAGAAGAAGTGTCGTCATTTCCGATTGCGACAATGTTGTCGTCAGTTCCGTAATCAAACGTTCATTTCCTAATTTCGCAAGGATTGTATGTACGATTTGGGGATGTTCCATATTCCATCTTCAACCTCCTCAAAACTCACCTTATTCCATCGCCCAACGCGAGATACTACCGCTATGTCCTTATACGTTTCCCTAGAGACGTCGGCAATCGGTCGAGGCTGCTCAAGTTCTTTTCCTGCCAATAACCGTGCAAGCCTTCTTCCCCTTTATGCTCCGCCCACCGCTGGAGCGTATCCCTCTCCTTTTCGTACGTCATGAATGGCACCGAATAACCGCAGGACGTCTGGACTTTATGTATATCGACCGTAATGATCTGCCGGACTCCAGGCAGCGGTTCGAACATTCCGTATACCCGCTCCCACTCGCTGTCCCCCGGCAGAATAACCGTTCCGGTTCCGTACAGGCGCAGGATGTTCGGCGGACCCTGGAATGCGCAGAACATCATCGTGATTCGGCCGTTCTCTTCGAGATGGGCGCTGGTCTCATTGCCGCTCCCGGTCAAATCCAAATACGCGACCTTACGTTCGGACAAAATCCGGAACGTGTCATATCCCTTCGGCGACAGATTGACATGTCCATCCCGCGACATCGGCGCTGTTCCGACAAAGAACAGGTGCTGCTTTCGGATAAAGTCCGTATGCTCGGGGAGCATGGCCGGAAATTGTTTTCCCATTCGAATCCCCTCCGATGAACTTGTATTGCGTTCGATTCGCGCGTGATCACCGCCCGGGTTGCGCTCAAAAGCGTTCAGGACGGATCGCTTGCTTCATACGTGATCTCGTGCTTAGCTATACGTTCATTGTATTCGAAGCCGCCACATAAATATAATATATTCTTAACCTGCATAGATACACTCCGGTTATGAATGAGGCGACTAGTGGCCTATTCAGCAGCTCCGGATCTTCTAGTAAACGCCATTCATTAATAAAAAAACCATCATGATGATCACTGATGGTTTTTTATATTCTAATATAGAAACGAATCGATTTATAGATCTAATAAAATGAATCGTAACTTTTTCACGGTAGTATCGATTATGGTGTCTCGTAGTTTTTTAACGGCATACCTACATATTCACGGAAGGATCGGATCCGCTCTGCCTCAAACTCGAAGACGATTGCAAGCTCATTGCGAAAAGGCCGCCCATTCAGCAAACCTTCCGAGCGAAATACCACAACCCCGTGGTCCTCGTTCTCAAGCACGATGAGTGGAGTCAGCTGCATCTTAAATACGGAGCGCTCGAACCGGATCAATTCCTCGAACCGCTCTTTGCCTTTCTGCTCGTGATTCCACCCCTCTAGGGGAAGCGGAACGAAGAAATGGAAATCTTCCGTAACCTTCTTAAGAAAATCTTCTGTATGCCCTGTTTCTAAAGCTTGCCTAAAAGCATCAAACGCTTCGCTAGTTCGGGATGAGACCGAGCTAAAGGATTTTTCCATGAAAGATTCCTCCTCATTATGGTTGACTGGTCGCTGTCGCTGTTTCCATCAAGTCGTTTGGATTGGTGAGGCCGGCAAGATAAAGGACTCAAGCTATTCATAGGTTAGCGCGACAAAACCTTTAACTGGCTCGCTATCGTTCCAAGGTGAAAAGCTTCGTGAAACAGAATGAAGTTTAACAACTCACCAGAGATGTTAAATTGGAACGGTCCCAAGGCAAACGGAGTTGAAAGCTTCTCGCCCAGCATTTCAGGTTTCAACTCCGATAAGCGGGAAAGCTGCGCGGTTAACATCTCGACCAACTCTTCCTTCGATGGAGGAGCAAACGTCCAGTCCAAAGGCTTTGTTCCGGAGTTAAACAGCGTATCATACAAGTCCGGTATGGCCGATGGTGAGCCGAAGATCAAGGGAGAGTACTTATCCATCCAATAAATCATATGACCAACATTCCAACGGATTGTATTGTTGAAACCAGCCGGTTGAATGTCGAACAGTTCCTCAGGGATCGCCTGCACCTGCTGCAGTAGCACTTGACGTGCGGTTTTTGCCGTGTTGATCATCATTTCAGACATGTTGATTTCCTCCTTTTCATGAGAAACACTTGAACTATTCTTAATATAGGTCTCATGGAACTTTCCATCAATGCAGTGGGCGTTACCGGAACGTTAAGTATAAGTTAATGATGATGCATTGACAGGATAAGGAAGATGAAGTAACAATAATCTGTAACATTCAGCCAAACAGGCAATAGAAAGCAGGTGTGAGCGATGGAGTTAAAACAACTGCAATATTTCATGGCTATTTGTGAAGAGCTTCATTTCACGAGAGCAGCCGAAAAAATGGGAGTCAGCGCACCCAACATCAGCCAGCAGATAAGGCGATTAGAAGAAGAATTAGGGGTTCTGTTGTTCGATCGTGTGGGAAAAACAATTGTCCTTACAGACGCTGGAGCGATTCTTCGTGAACATGGTGCTGCCGTATTCACGCATCTGCAGCAAGCGGGCGACGCCATCGCAGATCTGAAGCAAATGCAAGGCGGATCCCTTTCGATCGGGGTCTTGCCCGGTGACGCGGATCTCATGTTCAACGCCATGCTGCTAAACTTCCATCAGACCTATCCCACTATCTCGCTGTCCCTTTTGGAGACCACGAAAGTAACAGAACAAGTTCTGGATCGAAGCATCGATGTCGGCGTAACCATTGGACCTGTTATCGATGAACGTGTCACGTCAATTCCACTGTTTCATGAGGAGTTCTCATTAGCGGTGAGTATGAGTGATCCTCTTTCCACGGAGAACTTCATCCCATTGAACAAACTGCAAGCCTTAAAGATGGTCATGTTTCCAGCAGACCACCAATGCCGCAAGCTGATCGATCGCTTTTGCATGGACAACGGGTTTTCTCTACAGCCGCATATGGTGACGACAACATTATCTTCCCTCCTTCAAATGGTACAGAGCGGAGTTGGCGGTTGTGTTCTGCCGCGACTTCTGCTGGAGAATCTGCACAATCCAGACATCAAGGTGGTGCACCTGAGGAACCCTACGCCTTCTCAAGACATTTGCCTGATCTACCGCAGCGACAGGTATGTCGGATACGCCATGCGCACCTTCATCAAGACTTTGAGAGCCTACATCGAAACAGCTATCCAGCAATCAAAATCTTCATAAATAAGGAAACAAGCTACTTTTTAGTACTGCACTGCGGACTTTGCCAATATATTTTATAGACATGATCATGATGGCTTCTTCTATAATCAGGGAAGGAAGAAAAGGATATGCCGATACGTCCGCCAATCTTGCAGAGGGGCGATACCGTTGGAATCGTCACCTTGGGTAGCCCGCTCGCTGCTGACATCATTAATGCACGAATCGAATATTTGAGAGCAATGGAGCTTAATGTTGTATTGGGTCAATATGTATATGCGCAAAACGGGTTTCTTGCCGGCACAGACGAGCAGCGGGCAGCCGATTTAATGATGATGTTTCGAGATGAGCAGGTTAAGATGATACTGCCCACACGAGGCGGTACAGGAGTGGCCGGAATTCTTCCGTACCTTGATTATAATGAGATACGAAATAATCCAAAAATCGTTACGGGTTACAGCGATATCACGGTACTACTAAATGTACTGCATCAATATGTGGATTTAATAACATTCCATAGTCTGCTGCTTATTGACTTTAAGCCTGAAACGCCCGCTTATAATTTCGATCAGTTTTTTTCCGCAACATCCGTATATTCATCAACCCGGTCAATCTTGAATCCGCCGGGAATGCCGCTGATAAGCCGTGTTCCGGGCAACGTTACGGGGCAGCTTGTGGGCGGTAATCTGACATCGTTTGTCGATACGCTAGGCACGCCTTTTGAAATCGATACACGCGGAAAAATTCTCGTTCTCGAAGAAACACATGAACCTACCAATACCGTTTACAGGTACTTGAATGATCTGAAGCTTGCCGGAAAATTTCGTGACTGCATCGGCATTATTATGGGGGAATGCTCGGGCTGCCAGGCGGCTTATGGCAAATCCTATGAAGATGTAATCAACGAATTTGTGGTCCCTCTCGGTAAGCCGCTTATAACGAACCTGGCTACAGGACATGGTATTTATAAAGCCGCTTTGCCGATTGGCGCAACCGTGAATCTCGATTCAGTCAATAATAGAATTACTACAGTTGAACCTACCGTCAGCGTTTAACGTCGGCTAAGACAATGAGCTATGTCGTCTAACGACAAGCCGCACTGAGCCGTGCCGGCAATGAAAGTCCCTTGTGCTTGTAAAGCGTACTGCACAGACTAACATGCAGTAAAAAACAGCCTTGGCCGACGAACGGCCAAGGCTGTTTGCATGTTTACTACGAGCAATTCGGCGTAATTGTTGCATAGGAGCTGACATGATCCCTGCTTACTTCTCGTCGAGTTGTGTTTGGATAAAAATGATAATTGAAGAACACATGGATCAATTCTCGAAGATTTGCTGAATCATGAGCTGCAGCTAATCGCGAAAGAGCGCCATTCCCGATCCGTTAGTATGCTGCTTTCTCATACAAATCAACAGGCAATGCCTGCACGAACGGCGACCAATCGCCCGTCGTGTAAACATGAAGCCGATGCATGGCCCTTGTACATGCTGTATACAGAAGTTTGCGATCATTTTCCCGGCTGTAAGCTTGGGGTGAAGCCTCATAAATCAGAACCGCATCAAACTCAACACCCTTCGCGAGATACACGGGAATAACCATCGCTCCTTTATCAAAGGTGACCGTCTCCTTCGTAATGAGCTGCAATGTCTCGCTTCCTTGCTCCCGTAATGATTCAAAGGCTGTGCGGCTTTCAGCCGCAGTCTTCGTAATGACGGCAATAGATTCAAAGCCTTCGGCTTGCAGTGCCGCGATGTCTTTCAATATTCGTGCGTCACGCTTCTCCCCACCTTCTAACCTAGCGAGAAGAGGTTTCGGTCCGCTCCTTTCAAAGGGGACGATTTCCGACTCATCAGAGAGCAGCATTTTCGTAAATTCCACAATCTCACGAGTTGAACGATAACTGCGCACAAGGCGGATCAAGCTTGTTTCGGCTTCACCATAAAGCTGAACCAGCGGCGAATCGGACTCCTGCAGCTTTGTAGACTGCGTAAAAATCGCCTGCCCGAAATCGCCGAGTACCGTCATGCGGGCACGAGGAAATAGTTTTTTGAGATACTCATATTGAAACGTCGAGTAATCCTGCCCCTCATCGACAAAGACATGCCGAATCTCCGTGTTCGTCCGAACGCCTTCGATCAGTTCTTTTAAATACAAATACGGAGTCGCATCCTCATAGAATAATTCGAGCCGGTCCAGCTTTTCTTTGGTCTGCTTGCAGATTTCAGGCCATAGAACAGGGATCTCGGTCTCCTTCGTCTTCTCTTGATAAGCCGCTTCATCGTCAAACAATTGGACGTATAGGCTTTGGACATCGATAAACGATAATTTCCTCACGCTTTGTCTTATCGGTTTGAAGCTCATCTTCACGATCCTTTGGCTGAGCAATTCCTCCTCCCGCTCGGCGAAGTCAAAGTCACCTTCATCTTCCCGGCGCTTTTTGGTTATTTTCTCGTGAACTTCGGCGTAACGCTCGGCAATGTCAAACACTTCCCTATCTTTATGCAGCTCGCTGAAAATTTCCGCATATTGGTCGTTGTCCAAGTAATGAAGCTCCTCCTCAACCCAGGACGCCCCGCGCTCCTTGCGTTCCAATAGTGAAAGTTCCTTCAAAAGCCACTTCTGCAGGAGATCGACACGATTGGCCAAGCTCAAGGAAGGGTCATAACTGTAAAATTGCGATCTCATTTGCTCCGCGGTGATCAGATCACGATCCCGGAAATGAATGCCTTTGAAAAGCATGCCTTCGCGCCCCAGCCACTGCGCATAGTTCTGCAGGGCTCTCAAGAAGGCCTCGGAAGCTTTGTACTTCATCCCCTGAAGACGAGCTCCATATTCGGGAGAGGATTGTGCAGTCAGCACATATTCGATCTGATCGAAGGGATCCTCCAGACGCAAGGATGAACCCAGCCAATATTCTAGATATTCCTGCAAAGTCGTCTGCTGCATGTTCTCCTCACCGAGCTCGGGAAGGACGGAAGATACATAACTGTTAAAAATTTGATTAGGTGAGAATAGTACGATCTGGTCAGCCTTAAGCGAATCGCGGTTTTTGTACAGCAAATACGCCACACGTTGCAAGGCCGCGGAGGTCTTCCCGCTCCCAGCCGCCCCCTGCACGATAAGCAGCCGGCTATGATCGTTTCGGATAATGGCGTTTTGCTCTTTCTGGATAGTTGATACGATACTCTTCATTTGCGAGTCCGCGCCTTTGGCCAGCATTTGTTGGAGCAGCTCGTCACCGATCGTTACGTTCGCATCAAACATATGAAGAATTTGTCCGTTGTGAATCTGATACTGCCGTTTCAGCTCCATCGTGCCCGTGATCTGCCCGACCGGCGTGACGTAAGAGGCCGCACCAGGGGAGTGGTCGTAGTAGAGACTCGCGATGGGACTGCGCCAATCATACACCAGGAAGCTCAATCCATCTTCATCAATGAAGGAAGATACGCCGATATAAATCTGCTCGCTCACGTTCAGGCCGTCCTCTAAAAAATCAATGCGCCCAAAATAGGGTGAAGGCAACAGCCGATGTAAGCTCCTCCATTGTTGCGTCAGAAGCCGATGACGGCGCTCACGTTCAGATAACACCGCAGCCTGTTGTTTAATCGTATAAAATGTTTCTTCAAAATCTTCGTCCGAGCTCGTGTTGACCGTAACCTCTTCCCAGAATCGCCTGCGAATCTCAGCAGCCTGATCGCGCAGCCCGGTAACGTCCGGTTCCAACTCGTCGATCCTCGCCTTCAGCTTTTCCCTTACCTGATCCAGCCGTTCTTGTTCTGTCCGCCATTCCTTCGCTTCCATGTTTTCCTGAACACACTCCTTTTCAATCTGGTCTGAAAAAAAGAGCATTGACAAATCAGAAATCACTGGTGTAAAATAAAATTAGGAAAAGTAATTATTATACCAGCTTAATATGATTTTTCAATCGCGCTACCGATTATATCACGGCGCTTTTTCTCGTTCAATCATTTTTTTTCTTGGCGTATCTGCCAAGTTTTTTTGTTTTCCCGTAGAATACAAACTCGCTCGTCCCCTCCTCTCACATCAATTACAAGATGTTAATTTTATTTCTGGATTCCGATGGTATCCACTGTCAAGCTATCGTTAACGCAAAAAAAACCGGGTTGTGGGAAGAGGTTCCCCAACCCGGTTTTGTCAAATGTTAATCCGCCGGCTTTCTGAGTGCTTTTTCTTTTTTTATAATGGTCTGTTCATATCTTGCGATTTTATCGTTGAGCCGTACCAGCGTGTTCGTCATTTCTTCGATTTTGTCCGCAAGCCGACTGCGCTGCTCAATCAGTAGCCCTTTTCGTGTTTCGAGCGTGTCGTCTCCTTGTTGAAAGAGCGTAACATACTCGATAAGCATCTCGACCGGAAGCCCCGCGCTTTGACGCATGCATTTAATAAAATCGACCCATTTGATGTCTTCCTCCGTATATTCCCTGATACCGTTTTGATTCCGGTTTACAGGCGGAATCAGCCCAATTCGCTCATAGTAGCGAAGAGTATCCTGGGAAAGCCCGAACCTTTCGCTAATTTCTTTAATCGTCACCGCCATGCCTTGATTCACCTTCTCATCTTTCAATACCGTTTCCTGATATGCTTAGGCTATAACGCGCCCACTACCCGGTGAGGTACATACGGCTCTTCGAGGGAGGCGATCTCCTCCAGGGTGAGATTGACCGAGAGAGCGGCTGCCGCGTCTTCGAGATGCGACATTTTGGTCGCACCGACAATGGGAGCTGTAACCGGTTGTTTTTGCAGCAGCCAGGCAAGAGCAACCTGCGAGCGGGGAACGGCTCGCTCTGCTGCAATGACTGCAAGCCGTTCCACAATTACCCGATCGGCATCGGCAGTGGCATCATACTTGGATTTTTGAGTCATGTCTGTTTCGGAACGGTGCGTCGTTTCCGACCAATCGCGTGTCAATCGTCCTGATGCTAGAGGACTGTATGGGATCACGCCAATTTTTTCGGATTTGCACAGCGGCAGCATTTCGCGCTCTTCTTCGCGGTATATGAGATTGTAATGGTTCTGCATCGAAACGAACCGGGTCCAGCCATTCTTCTCTGCGACATGCTGCGCTTTGAGAAACTGCCATGCATACATGGCCGAAGCTCCGATATAGCGGGCCTTTCCGGCTTTCACCACATCATGCAGGGCCTCCATCGTTTCTTCGATCGGCGTATCATAATCCCAACGATGGATCTGGTACAGATCGACATAATCGGTACCCAAACGCTTGAGGCTCTTGTCGATTTCACTCATGATGGATTTCCGGGACAGCCCCATGCCGTTCGGACCTTCGTGCATACGGAAATGAACTTTAGTCGCGAGGACGATTTCATCCCGGTTGGCGTAATCCTTCAATGCGCGGCCTACAATTTCCTCACTCGTACCGTCTGAATACACATTTGCTGTATCGAAAAAGTTAATGCCGAGCTCCAATGCCTTTTTAATAATGGGACGACTGTTCTCCTCATTAAGCACCCATTGATGTATCCATCGCTCTGCTACGCCGAATCCCATGCATCCAAGACAGATGCGGGATACGTCGAGTCCGGTATTCCCTAGCTTCACATATTCCATGAACATCCCTCCTTAAATCTAGTCTATCACCTGGAGTTAACTCAAGGTCAACATGAAATAAAATTCTCATGACTAACCACCTATATCAATACACCTCAGATCATGTTCGTCAGTAATTACATCCGCATCGGGAGTTTGAAGATCAAGTCTTGCAAGCTGTTCTTTACGCTTCTTCAGCCACTCCAGCATGTCATGATATTGAAAATCCAGCTGAAATGAGCCGACAGTCGTTCCATTGAGCTCTGCAAAAATCCGCAAAAATAAACTCAGCTCTTCCTCCAGCCTCTCCCGGCTCTTCAATCCGCGGGTCAGTAAAGCAGTCAGATAGGTGCCGTTATCAAGCGAGCTGTTCTCCAAATGGTAGTACCGTCCCAATTCCATTAGGAAATGCCCGATCTCGCCGCTGGCATCTTTAAATACGTACTCCGACAGATAGCTCTCCATTTCACCTTCCCGATGCAATCCCGGCGGTTGACTGTATTCGATTCGGAGTCCCTCTTCATCCCATTGCAAAACATAGCCTTCCGGATGTAGTCCCTCCCGTAAAGAGCCCCCTATATGAATGGACGAATCTGTGGAAGCACCATGCTGAGAAGAAACTGCCAACGCCTGCACCAATCGAGTGTTCAGTCTCACCTGCTCCACATCTGAGACGGCTCGTTCCTGAATGTCATACGTATCGCTGGCTGACCAAGTCTTCTCCCCACACAGCCTTGATTCTCCTCCATAAAAAAAAGCCGCGATTTCCGCGACTTTGTATGCACATATCTTAAAATACAGGCTTAATCACCATAAGAAGGATAATAATGACTGCAATTAGGTTTGCCAGCATATCTCGGGATTGTTTTCTCTGAAATAACATCTTATATTCTGAGGAAATCTCGCTAGACACTGACTGATTCAACGCGATTCCTTGCATTTGTTTCAGGATCGGTTCAACCGCAAAGATCGCATACATTCCTGAGATAAAAAACAAAACTAGCGAAACAATGTACCATTCCGATTGAAACAAGTAAGGGTTCATCCAGCCCATCAATAATCCTGATAGGAGGATAACGCCAAAAGAAAAATTGGCATTTCGGTTCAATTTTTCAACGATATGATGAGCATATTTCAGCTGTTCCACCGACGCCGCCCTCTTCAAAATCATATTGAACAGAAACACGGGTCCAACTCCAACAATCGCTGATAATATATGGAAGACTAACAATGATGTATAAAGGTAATGCATCTCATCATCCCCTCCTCTATTCCTTGCTCCAAGTAACACAAAATACTCGCCTAAAGTTCGCATCGTTATCAAGAGCGTCGACTAATACCGTAGCTAAGTCTGCTCTAGATATTTGATATGGACCAAAAGGGAAACCATGGCGTTGCTCCTGGACTCTTATCTTCCCGGTTGCAGAGTCATTATTTAGTTGAGCTGGGCGGTAGATAATCCAATCAAGCTCACTCTCCTGGATGAGTTTTTCGGCTTTATCAAGTTCCGTCAATTCGTGACGGTAGATCCACCTAGCGACGGATGAGAAGATCCGGGGGTGTTTGGCTTCAAGCAAATAAGAGCTGACAAAAATGAAGCGCCGGGTTTTGGCTTCCTTCATCGCTCTGATAATCGTTTGCGTAACGCCAGCTACACCGGTTTTCCCGCCTATAATCGCAATAACTGCATCCGTACCGTCAATCGCTTGAAGAACGTCAGAGTCATGAAGTCCGTCTCCAATTACAATTTTGTCTAAGCCTTGATCCATATTTAACAACTGCGGACGTCTTGTAAACGCAATAAGTTTGTGTCCACGTCTCATGCCGTATTTTAGAACCTCCAGCCCTGTCGGGCTGGTTGAACCGATGACGGTTATTCTCATATCCATCTCCCCTACTCATTAGACTCACTGGCGAGTTGAAGTTTGTATATGCTTGTTCAAATTGTTTAATACGATCTTTAACAACCTTATTAATTCGAGGTACTCCTCTGCTGAGATGCCTTCCGTTCCAATATCCATCACTTCTGCTAGCGCATCCTCAATCTTAGGAACGACAGCCCTTCCAGCATCAGTTAAATAAATCTTTTGGTTACGTAAATCGATGGGGTCAATCTCTTTGCGAATATAACCTTCAGATTCAAGCTTGCGGATCGCCTTTGCCGTCGTTGTCTTGTCGACCATCAGTTGCTCGCTTAATGTTTTCTGATTCACCTCCTCTTTCATTGAAAGCATTAGCAAAAACATATGCTGCCCAAATCCCAAGCGATGCGTCGCAAGCCGCGGAGTTAGCAACAAATGTAAATGACGATTGATCGCGGTTATTTCTTTTCCATACGATTCGTTCTGGTATTCATGTCTTTTCATCTTATTCAACTCCAATAGTATCACTAACCAACTATATACATTTTATCTGTATTTAGTTGAATGTGACAACTGTTTTTTTCGCATGCAACCCATATCTCATTTGTTTTCTATTCCGGCATTTTAGCTCCAGCACGGCAATCATTAAGAACTTGAATTTATAAAATTTCCGGAAGCCGATAAAAAAAGCTTTCCATAGTCACCCGTTCGGCGATTATAAAAAGCTTAATCTGTTTTGTGATTGGTTTGTTTTAGATGAACCGTTTCTTCTAGAACTTCCGTTCTTCTTGTGTTGTCACACAAATAACTCAAGAGCAAGGAAAAGGAGCAAACCGCTAACACTTGCATAAGCACTGAGGAGGTATTGTTTGGAATCCTTCTTGTAGCGTCTTTCAATAACAGATCGGAAAGCGTGTAGAACAGCTGTCACAAGAATAACGTCCTGATATGCCTCCACTCTCCATTCCCAAACAAATCTCATATAGTAAATGGCGATAAGGGAACCAGCTACGAGGATGAGCTCACCAATTAGATGAAATCGATTGATATGCTTATACAGCAGCTTATCTGAATCGTGGGATACCTTCAGCTTTTTTTTGATCCATAAGTACCCGGAGACGAATACGATCGCATACAAAATGATACTCATAATGAGCATTCTAAAGTCACCCCTCTCTAAAATAGCTGTCAGTATCACTCAGGACTAACATACAGATTTTTTACAATTGCTCGTATATGGTAAAAGAGGTTTATACTTCCCTAAAAATACACGATTTTCTTATTTGTATCAATTACAAATGGAAACCTTAGTTTGCAGATTTCGGTGCAGGATTACGAATTTATATATGATGATGGCCAACATTCAACCTCTGCAGTGTGACAAACAACTCTATGAAGTTTTCAATGCATACAGTTGCGAAATTATCCGATCGAGTCTCTCTTGGATGAGGATCGCTTCCGCATATCGGGCAGGAATACCCTCATATCCGTAGTAAATGCCTGCCAATCCACCGGCGATGGCGCCGATCGTATCAGAATCCTCGCCTAGATTTGCCGCCTTCTGTACGACTCCTGCAAAATCTGACGTATGGAGCAAAATATGTAGTACCCACCGGAAGGTATGCACCACAAAACCGCTTGCCGGGCAATCCGGCTGAGCTTCAATGTTACCTTCGTATTCGCTTCCCATCACCTCGGCCATGATGGCTGCTCTTAAATCTTCGCCTTGTAGAAGGCGTTGCGCCATTCGGTTGTACATGACACAGACTTCGGCGCACCTTGGATCATAATGCGTCATCCGTGACTGCATGATTGTCACTCGGTCAATGTCCGCTGGGTCCTTGTAGGCCAGTGCCGCCGGCAGGCATCGCATGAGGGATCCATTCCCGCCGCTTTGCCCCATATCCATGTGCGCAACAAAGGCGGCTTCGAACCAGTCTCCCTCGTATTTTTGAAAAACATGACGGATGATATTCCCTATGTCTTTGGGCCGTGATTGGTACCATTTCATAAAGAAACGCCCGATCGCCTCCATAGGCTCCACAGGATTTTCGAGTATTCCTGCCGCCACGCAAAGCGTCATCATCGTATCGTCGGTCACTTCCCCCGGTTCCAGCTGCCACACCCCGCCGCCAACGATCTCCGTCAAATAGCCATACTTCTCCTTAATCTCCCGCTCGCTCATAAACTCCGTCGTTCCCCCAAGTGCGTCCCCAACAGCCACTCCGTACAGGCCACCCTTAATGCGATTATATAATTTGTTTTCCATGCAACCACCTCACATTCATTTTTTGAACGAAATCAAGCAGGCTCCTATTAGCTATGATTATAACAAAATGGACAGCTGCAATCTTCTGATTATAATGGCGGTTTTGAACGATGGATAGGTTGCGAATCACGCCATGCTGCCCATATCTTGATGGCCTGCAAAATCGATTACCATAAGTTCTTGTCCAGTTAGTTCTGGCCCATAAATGGGAACAGGAAACTTACATCGTTAAATCAAAAAAAAGCCGCGATTTCCGCGACTTCGGATGTGGATATATCATAACCATCCCTATTCTTACTGGTATTTTGCTGGGTTTTATCACTAGGAATGCAGAAGAAGAACCGACAAATTATTCATAGCCTGCTCTTCTGCATTATAGTCAAATAGAAATCGCGAGATTATGTTTCTTGTGCAGTAAGTACTTTATCCGGCGCTTTTTGATTCATGATCGGCACCATGACCATTGCGCCAAGAAGAAATAAGAATCCGGCTCCGCTATAGATCGTACTCAGTGAAAAGGCGTCCTTTAATGCGCCAGCAAAAGACATGGAAATGACCATCATGCCAACAAACATCGGATTCAGAACTCCATTCACCCGACCGACAATGGAAGCATGTGACCATTTCAGGATCATGGTGCTGATCCCGATATGAATGCAAGGGAAAACAAGCCCATTCAGAAATTGAACGGTCAGCGTGACAGGAACACTCGTCGAATACCCGACAATGGCTGTACAGACCGCGCCTGCAAGCATGCCTATGGCAAGAAGAAGCTGCGGTGGAACCCGCTTTGCAAAAACAGCTACGATCCCGCCGCCGATCAGCATGGCTGCGCCATTCACCATCAGCAGATATTGGAGGAATTCCTCGCTCCTGCCCAATCGCTCCGTTACGATAAACAGGTTGAGAGCTTGGGCTACGCCAACAGCGAGTCCCGCGAGAATAAACGCGAGTCCCAGCATACGCAGCACTTGGCTTTGCCAAACATAGCGAAAGCCTTCAACGAAATCTTTGCGGAATTGGCCTTTTACTGCGGCCGTTTGAGATTTCATATTATCCTCAGGCAGTCGAACCAGGACGAGTGCGGAAAGCAGAAAAACAACGCCCATTACAGCGATCGATGTTTCAAGGCCAAACGTGCTGTATACGAAGGTGCCCAGCATAGGTCCAAGCACCATGAATATGGCCATCAGCGATTGGAATAGAGCCATCCCTTGCTGCAGTTGTTCCTCGGACACATGATACTTAAACAACCGCATACTTGAAGGCTGCGAGAACTGCGAAAGAATAGCCGAGATGAATGCGACAAGGTAGACGGATTGCCAAGAACCGTAATGTATGGTCAGAAGCACCACGAATACCGATACCGCGGATAATAAATCGCACCAGATCATCGTTCGCTTTGGTCTCCAGCGGTCCGCAAATGTACCTCCGATGAACGAAAAAACAAAAATAGGTGCGAATTCTGCTACGCTGATTAGCGAAATGGCGTATGGATCATTGTTTGTTCTATCCGCAACGTACAGGAGGATTGCGAAATTACGTACCCAGATGCCGATCTGCAGGAGCACGCTTGATAATAAAATCGTCTGCAGGAACCGATTGCGAAGAAGGCTTGGTGCATTTGTGCTTTTGTCGTGCCTATTCAATCTTTTCAACCTCCAATTAGTCTTTAAAAAATGCCCATCTTGAGTATTGGTATGTCCCTCCTTTCCAATCCTTATTATACGGACCTCATCATCGTTGACCTCCTCCTTAAGACTGAAATTACATATACAATATTCGAACTGCTTATGACATTAAGTACCATCTCATTCAACCAGCAAGGAACACAGCATGTTTGAAAACGATCCGCTCGGGTTTATTGATCTCAACAAAAACGTTAGTGTTGGGAAAATCAACGCCATCAGGACCGTGCATGATAAACTCCCATGTACCGCCCGGTTTCATGTCAAACTGGTGAATAGTCATCGTAAAACCTTGAGGGCCCCACCATTTCGACAGATGCTCCTCTTTCGTCCAAGCATCAAACACAAGATCCCGTGGAGCATCAAATACACGGGTGACCACAATCTCGCATTCACCTACTTGCGTTGCGGTCTCGCTTGTTTCGTTATTCTGGTTGATGTCCAGCCCTCCAAAATGAATTTGAGTTACTGACTACTCGTTTATCAATCATAGCAAATGAATCATGCATTGATTTCTTACAGATTGCTCTCTTGAATAATTCAATCATTCCATCCGGAAACGCCGATTACCTTAATGATGCCTTCAATAAAACTACCCGTTATCTTCATGTTAGGCTGGCAAGATCGATTGGAATTAGAGTATTAATTAAACGGTTAGTAAAATAACCTCTTGCCCGTATCGGCTGACAAAAAAAGCCGCGATTTCCGCGACTTGGTTTGTGCATATATCTTTGTCCTCTGACCATGCCTTGAGACTTTTCAGCGTTTTTCGTTCACTTACCTTCCTCATCGGCCGAGGGACCGTAGATGCCCGGCACCGGAATATCAAGCAGACGCAAATAAACTCCGAGCTGCGCACGGTGGTGGACCATGTGGCTTAATCCGAAGGTGCGAAACGCGATCGCCCGCGGTTGGCGCAGGATGATATGGTCGCCGTTCCGTAAGGTCCATTCCTCGCCGAGCGTTTTCTCGTCGCATTCGGCTAACAGTTTTTCAAGCTTGACAACGTTAGCGTCGAATTCCTCCAATACGTCATCGCGTCTTGCTAAGGCTTCCCGCCGAAGCGGTACAGACGAAAGATCGAATTCAGGGTACAGAAAAATTGCGATTTGCCAGTTTAGGATGTTGATCAGATGCGTGGCAAGTCCACTGAGCGTCATGGATTTGACGTGCGGCTTCCACGTCATATGCTCCTCGGGCAATCGCTCCAGAATGCGGCGTGTAGTTGCCAGCTCATGGCTGGCGTCACCAACGATCAGCTGTTTCACCATAATTTTCCACTCCTCCTTTTTATGGTTAGCATACTATAAAACCTCTCGAGTGAAAAGGCTTGTCTCGGTCGTTCGGCATCCGATGACGAGGCGACATCCAGGTAAGCCTTCGCTGACTTAACAATCCCCGTGTGGATGTAGATTACGTCAAGTATTTTCCCGTAATCGACTGCTCCGCTTGGATGATCTGGGAAGGTGTGCCTTCGAATACCACTTGGCCTCCCCTGCTTCCTCCGTCCGGTCCCATATCGATGATCCAATCCGCTTGACTGATCACATCGAGGTTATGCTCGATGACGATCACCGTATTGCCGGCATCCACGAGACGGTTCATGATCCCTAGAAGGTCACCGATATCTGACATATGCAGGCCAGTCGTCGGCTCGTCCATCACATAGATGCTGCCTTTCTTATGCAGCTCGCTTGCCAGCTTGATCCGCTGACATTCCCCGCCTGAGAGCGTGCTGAGCGGCTGGCCGAGTGTAATATAGTTCAATCCTACATCACTCATCGCTTGCAGCTTGCGTACAACCTCTTTTAGTTCAAAAAATTCCAATGCCTGCTCCACTGTCATTTCCAGCACTTCTGCAATGGATTTGCCGTTCAGCTGGTACGCGAGCACCTCTTCCTTGAACCGTCTGCCTCCGCATATTTCGCATGGCAGCTTCACGTTCTCGAGGAATGCAAGGTCTGTATAAACGACACCCAGCCCTTGGCAGTTCTCGCAGGCCCCTTTGGAGTTGAAGCTGAACAAGCCTTGGCTGACCTTGTTTGCGGAAGCAAACGCTTTGCGCACATCATCCATAATGCCCGTATAGGTCGCGGGATTCGAGCGTGTTGACACGCCTACCGCCGATTGGTCGATGACGATCGCATCCGGATGATGGCTGAGGAATATTTCGTTAATCAGCGTGCTCTTGCCCGAGCCGGCAACTCCTGTAACGACAGTCAGTACGCCGGTTGGAATATCTAAGCTCACGTTCCGAAGGTTATGAAGTGAGGCATCCTGAATGGGCAGCTTGCCGGTGGGCTGCCTGCAATCGTGCTTCAGCTGCAGCGGCCGCTTCATATGGGTGCCGGTCAGCGTACCTGATTCCAGTAATCCTTGGAAGCTTCCTTCATACACGATCGTACCGCCGCGGCTGCCGGCGTGAGGCCCTACGTCAACGATATGATCCGCCACCTTGATCACATCGGGATCATGCTCGACAACAATCACGGTATTGCCCTTGTCGCGCAGCTTCTGAAGCAATTCATTTAAACGGTGTACATCACGAGGATGTAAGCCAACGCTTGGCTCATCGAAGATGTACGTGACATCCACCAGACTGCCGCTCAGGTGTTTCACCATCTTGACGCGCTGCGACTCACCGCCGGACAATGTGTCTGTTTCACGGTCCAGCGTCAGATAGTCGAGTCCAATGTCTACCAGATGCTGCAGCCGCTCCGTCAGAGATTTGACCATCGGCGCGGCGATCGCATTGTCAATCTCCCGCATGACACGAATGAGCTGACCGACCTCCATGGAGGACATCTCCGCAATGTTGAGTCCATTGATCCTACAGCTAAGGGCTGCCTGACTTAATCTGGCACCTCGGCAGCTGGAGCAGGGACCCTCGGAGATGTAAGGTGCAACAGCTTTTTGCGTGCGTTCGGACTTCGTCTTCACATCCTGCTTGATGTATTTGTTCGTGAACTTCTCAATGACGCCTTCCACGGTAATATTCGTTGCCTTGCCGGCGAAATCCATCTTCACTTTCCTTGCCTTGGCGTACAACAGTTGCTCCAATTCATCATCGGAATAGTCGCTCAGCTTCTTGTCGAGATCAAAGTCTCCCGACTGAACAATCATGTTCCACTCCCAGCCGTTCACCGAATAGTCCGGCAGCATAATCGCCCCTTCATTGAGCGACTTTGACATGTCCAGCGCCTTGCTCATGTCAACGCCTAATTTGCGACCGATCCCGTTGCATTCGGGACACATGCCTTGGGGATCGTTAAACGAGAACATGTTCGCTTGTCCGACATAGGGCTGCCCAACCCGGGAGAACAGAAGACGGAGAATGGGAGAAATATCGGTAATCGTGCCCATTGTGGAATGGGAACCGCCGCCCAGCCGCTTCTGATCAACAATTACAGCCATGCTCAGGTTCTCGATCGCGTCCGCGTCAGGCTGCGGATAGCGAGGAAGAAAATTACGCACGAACATGCTGAAGTTCTCATTCAGCAAACGCGTGGATTCTGCGGCAATCGTATCGAAGACGATTGATGACTTGCCGGATCCGGATACCCCGGTGAATATCGTGATCTTCCGCTTGGGAATGCGCAGGGATACGTTCTTGAGATTGTTTTCCCTCGCAGCCGAGATGACGATATATTCCTGATTCGATTCGCTCATGGCTAACATCCTTCCGGTCGAGTTATTTTCTACTTGATTCATTGTTCAAATGGTTTATACAGAACAAATTAGGATGCCCATACTTGACCAGATGTGTTACGAGATGTTCTAAGGAGACATAAACCAGCTGCAAGAGACATGCAGCCGGTTTATGTTGATTCGGTTCATGGTTCAACGATCGAGCCCAAGCAAGAGCTGATAGAATATATGGTATGTATAGGCCCTGTCGTCTCACACGAATGTTGTGATGCAGCTGCGCCCGTCATTTCAGTGAAAATGCCTGCGCTTGCTCATCTATAACTGGCGGAGTTTCCGGCACTGGATAACTATCGGCCCAAGCACTTGTTTCAGGCGAAACTTATTCAGGCCCCAATCTCTTTGCAAATGACTCCATCCAAATTGGACACCATTTAGTGACGCAATGATTATAGGAAACTAATTAGTGTCGTGTCAACTCGTAACTTTTATTGGAGGTACTCTTCAAGGTCACCCTGGCTCCATTATTTCCACAAGATCGTGTCCGTCGTGATGTAAGCAGCCCCTGCCGCTTCAAACGGCCGCGAAATCTCCCGTTCGTTAACGGTCCAAAGAGAGACTTCCACTCCGGCTCTCCTGATGTTTCGTATGTCCTCCGGAGTCGTCACGTGATAATCGTAATCTAGGAAGGCCGGCTGTAACCGGGCGATTAGCTCCAGATCTGCAGCGGTTGGTGATTGGGATGAGAGAAACCCAAGCGGCACCCGATCGTCAATCGTTCGCACCTTGAGCAGATCATTGGCATTGAAACAAATGAAACTGCTTTGCTCAAGCATGCCAGCGCGGCGAACAAGCTCAACCAGCACTTCCTGATCCCGTTCTTGATGATATTCCTCAATTTCGATAAAAGCGTGCATACCATAGGACAAACAGACATCTAGCACTTCCTCCATCGTCGGAATTTGCAGACCGGGATAGTCGCCAATTCCGTTCCCTGCAACGATATCCAAGCTTCGGATTTCCGCAAATGAGAAGTCCTTTGTCTTCCCCGTCCCGTTTGTCATGCGGTCAACGGTACGATCATGATGGACTATCCAGCGGCCGTCCGTTGTGCAATAGGTATCGCATTCAATGCCCCAAAAGCCCGATTTGCCCGCCAGCTCAAAGGCTGCGATGGTATTCTCAGGAGCGTGCATACTTAAGCCGCGATGGGCTACATATTTCGGTTCATTATTCATCTTATTGCCACCTCATATCCGATTTTATTTACCTCAACAAGCTCGCTCTTCCTTTAACCGCCCCCAGCATGACGCCTTTATTTAAAGTACTTTTATGTGAAAAACACCATGAAATTCATTGAATCGTGAAATTTTAGCCACCGCTTGGGAATAACGAAGAAACCGCGCGTTAAATGTTGAATACTCGAACTCCCTCCTTTCTTACCCCACGATGAAGACACTTTTAATAATGCTAGTTCAACTAATCATTTCATAATGTTTCACCGTTTTCCCACTTAAATAATACAAGATTACTGTTAATTCTGATCACCGATTTTTTAGATTATCAAGGACGCATTTAGGATAATTCTTTCTATTTATGACTATTAAAAAAACAACTGATCCCATAACCCGGCATGCAAAATGGCCCTCCCTTACGGGAAGGCCATCTGTCAGGAATGATGGAAAAAACGGAATTAGAGTTGACCCGTCTGTGACTGTTTATTTTTACCAGGCGCAAACCAACCGAGAAGGGCTATCGCCACCAAGACACCATAGAAGATAATGGTCCAGACTGTGCTATGTGGGAAATCATGATCTAACACCCCGATATCTTCATGGGCCAAAGTAATCACAGCAAGCTTGACACCAACCCATGCCACGATGGCATAAGCCGTGGTCTCGAGTGCCGGTCGTTGAGCAAGCAGCTTTACAAACCATGTGGCTGCAAATTTGATCAGAACGAGCCCGGCGATTCCGCCAAGCACGACAACCAAGAATTGTCCTCCGTCCATACCACCGAAATCCGGTAGCGGTGAGTCCGGGAGACCCAGTGCCAGAGCCACTGCAGCAAGAATGGAATCAATCGCAAAGGCGAGATCCGCAATCGCAATTTTGCTTACCGTTGGCCAAAAGCCTTTACCGGCAGCATCTTTCTTTATGTCCTCGCGAATATTCTTGTTTTCCTTACCGAACCGTGCTTTGATTATGTGCTTTAAGCCAAGGTATAGAAGATAAGCAGCTCCGATCGCCTGTATTTGCCAGACGTTCGCAATAAACGATATCGCAAACAGAGCAGCGAAGCGAAAAACAAAAGCCATAATGATCCCATAATTGATCGCTTTCTTCTTCTGGTCCTCCGGTAAGTGCTTCGCGATAACTGCCAGAACAAGGGCATTATCCGCTGATAGTAAACCTTCCAATCCAATAAGAATTAGTAATGCCCATGCATACTCCAACCAAATTGACTCCAACAGTAGTTCTCCTCTCTTATGTGAGAATGTTCATAGTTCAACTTCTGGCTAAAAACGTGTAATCTCCAGTTAAAACACCAGAGGTTTTTTCCAGTTTTGATTGTTCCATGACTCCCTTTCGTTATTACGTTGTCAAGTAATGTCTCGTTTCATTCATTTCAGGCAAAATTTTAAATCTACTGCAGCCTCGAGGTCTACGCTTTTTTATTCAAATAAAAATAGAAGATGACCCCATCCGGTGAATGGGTTGCGCCATAAGATACGCCATGCATCTCCAGAATCTGTTTCGAAATGGCGAGTCCAAGCCCCGTTCCTCCGGTCGACCGTTGGCGGGAAGCTTCGCCACGATAGAATCGATCCCAGATCTTTTCCAATTGCTCGCCTTCAATGTGTGTTCCTTTATTTTCAATGCAAATTTTAACGCTGTTCCTCTCTTCCGTCGTTGTTACGATAATGGATTGCTGATTCGGCGTATAACGAATCGCGTTGGTGAGAAAATTGACAATGACCTGCTCAATTCGGAGCTCGTTCCCCACCACTTCCACAGGTTCAAGTGAAGTATGCAGATGCAATTGCTTGTCCGAGATATCCACAGCCAATTTTGCGCATATCCGTTCGATAACGGTATCAATATAAAAGGACTCCGTGTGCATTTGATAAGTTCCCGATTCATACTTCGCCAATTCCAGCATATCCGAGATCATCAGATCCATCCTTTTAACTTCGTCCTCCATAGCCTTAAAATAATAATCCCGTTTATGAATTGCAACCCCGTCCTTCACAATCGCAAGACAGCTTTGAATGACGCTTAACGGTGTTTTCAGCTCATGCGATACACCGGATATAAATTCTTTTCGCGTATGCTCCAGCTGCTTTTCTTTCTCGATGTCCTTATTGAGCCGGAGGATATGGGATTGCAGCCGCTCGGAAAGTTCGTTAATGTTGCGCGACAAATCACCGATCTCATCCTTGGTCGTGACCGGAATTTTTTCTGAAAAATCAAGGCCTGCCATTTGCTGCGTCGTACGGTTGATACGCAGGAGCGGCCTGGCGATCCGACGGGAATAATAGAACGATGCCAGCAGCACGAGCAGCAGGGTGACGATGACAACGTAGACATAATAATGTCGCATGACCCCGGCGGCTTCACTTACAGGCTGCATCGATGTCATCGCGAAAAGGTATGCGGGATTTCCGTTTATGTCTTCGATATGGTTCACGAATATTTTGTATTTCAAGTGATTTTCTTCATAATCCATCATGTGATTCGCATTCCTGGCATGATCATAGTCGCCGTACAGCAGTTCAGCCTGAAAAGCCTTGATACGGTCAAGAAACAAGTGATTCGTGTATCGCGAGCTTTCAGCGCCTTCCGGTATATGTAAGTCCGTAACCGTTCCGTAGGCCAGGACGTTGGGATACTTTTCGTGGTACTGAACCGGGCTTGGAAATCGGGGGACAACCTCGTACTCTTTGCTCACCATCTGTCGATTCTCCAGTTGGTCTTCCTGTCGAAGATTAGCGACACTCCTACCCATCCGCTGAATAACCAGCTGCTTGTCCATATTCAGACCTTCAACAACGATGGGTTCCCCTTCCTTGATCCATGGATAGATAAACGTATTCTCACTATAAAAATCTTCCACGTTCATGAACTTATATAGCGGGATCTTTATCTCACGTCCAGAAAACTCGGGATTGTCGTCCATACGGTCCAGCCTGATCGTCATGAAATAATCCTCGGTATTCTGCAAATTACCCTTGGAGTCCAATACCGCAATCCAGGTGTTATACGTTTGATCAAATTCGCGCTCGAGTCTGGAAGCAGTCTGTGCGTCCGTGGCATTTTTCAGGTAGTCATTTTTATAAGATTGGAGAGCCGCCTTCACATCTCCCACCTTTTGATGCACATAGAATTGTTTAAAGAATAGGGTTTGTCCAATGAAAATAACAGCTATAATGAGCATGCATAATGCGGTCGTTAATAGAAACAGCTTGAGAACAATCCCTCTTTTCATGGCTGCTCCTCAAATCTTCGGAATGGGTTATGGAGTGAGGCATCCATCTTGATTTCCATATCATATGGCTCCTCTTTCACCATCAGTATCTTTTTTGACATGTTCAGACCTCTCAGGCATTCATGTATTGTTGTTTTTCCGTACAATAATATTGGATATCCTAACATGCCTATAAAAATTAGACAAATGCTTACCATTCATCATAATATTCCATGCCAAAACCCAAACAAACCGGGAAAACAGCCACTCCTATTCAAAAGTGTCTATATTCCGGGATATAACTTATGCTGATTGCACAAAAAAACTCCACAACCATGTCACAGGGAAGTTCCTATATCCCTAGAAGGTTGCAGAGGGGATTTAGTTTCGGTACGAATTTCTTGCCCATATTAGAGTTCGGGCGCTATTTCGGAACTAGAGTCACATCAATATGTGCATGTTCTGACCTTTTCTTACATACCTATGAGAGAATACTCATGGTTTCAGGCGAAAGAAGGGATATCATGAAGACAAGATGGGGCATTGCTTTGTTGTTGCTCTTTATGATTGTGGTTCTGATTCTGTACCGACAGGTTCATGATCGTTCCAAAGCAGAAGATCTTTATACGGATGGGCAGCTTCGTATGGAAATAGAATCCGTTCAATCTGTTGCAGAACCCATGAAGGAGACATCCTTTCAGGTTATCATTACGGAGCTACCTGAGAAGCCTGTTAGAAACGCCGATATTGAACTCAACCTTACTATGCCCGATATGTTTTGTGGTGTATTCCCCGCAGCCATTGTCGAATCAAAGCCGGGTGTATATACCGCAACGGCTGTACCTGTTATGCAAGGACTTTGGCAGGCGGAAGCGGTCCTTCGTTGGGAGGATCAGCATGTCACGGTAAGGACGTTGTTCAAAGTTCGTTAGTCCTGCTTACTTACCATAACCAGGGGTGAATACCCGGAATCCATCCGTTGGCGCTTAGTCCCTTTAATATAGACAGCATCCCCATTAAAAAGGCTAGAAAACCGCCGAATTTGCGCATTCCTCTGCGCCACTTTTTCGTTAGACTGCCGGCAGACAGCGCCGTTAGGAGCAGAATGGGAAAAGTCGAAAGTCCAAATACCAGCATGATCAAGAGGCCTTGCAGACCAGAACCGGATGCCGCTGCATTCATATGCATCGCATAGGTCAAACCGCATGGAAGAAAACCGAGCAGAAGGCCGGTTAGAAAAGTCGCAAACAGCTCATGCCGCTGACCAAGCCGTTCCAATTTCAGGTGAAAAAAAGAATGTCTCGGCAGATGCGCGTTATAAATGGGCAATGTGTACCGGCGAAAGGTCCACAGCAGTATGAGCAGTCCGCCAATGATGCTGGCCGCTCCTTGGAAGCCTACAAAGCTGCCAGCCACATCCAGAAAGGAGCCAACCATCCCCATAAAGCCTCCGATCACCGTGTACGTTGTCACTCTCCCAGCGTTGTAGGCTAACGTAGAAGCAAGCGGGGAGACGCTGGTTCGAAGGGCCAGAGAAGAAACGATCCCCCCGCACATCACCAGGCAATGCGGCGCCCCCATCAAGCCTGTCAGTGCTACTAACAGTAATCCGCTCCCCGTTAAGGCCATTTTCTTAAAACCCGTTGTACCGATAACTGGGGTCCAAGCGAATGACCGGCATCCAGTAAAGAGCTGGCTGCCATTCGAATTTCTGCTTTTTGCTTCAGCTTCTGTCCAAGCCTTACTCCAGCCACTTCCGATTTCCCACACATACGTAATTTCTCTCGACGAAGCATTCCATCCCCCTTCCCGGCGCACCTTATATGCCGTTCTTCATAGGATCACGCATCCATTCATTGTATGAAGGTGCGCGAATATTAAGAATAGAGGCCAGCGGCAGGTTGAATTCTGTCGCTTTAATTTTGCATGCTTGTTGAGTTCAAACCAAAGGTAGATACACATGGCATACTCTTATATTCCACACCACTCATTTCTTATTCATATTTTCTACTGAACCAGGTCCGAATACCGGCGCTAATTTTGATGCGGACAATTGCTCGCTTAGACCAAAATATTCGCAAAAATTCATAATCATCGGATTCCATTTCGAAGGATCGATATAGTTTGATTTGGGGTCCATAAGAAGTTCATCTTCGATATGAACTTTTTCAATGCGCACTTCGATGGCTACAAGCGAACTTGGTTCTTCAAAAGGATGGAGCTTTACCAACCTGGCTTCCAGATGGACGGGACATTCTTTCACACGCGGCGCTTGAACAACATGGGACTGAACTTGAGTTAGCCCTGCGACACCAAATTTATTCGCCTCGAACTTATATCCCCTCGATGCTTTCGACTCTGGGACTGGGTTGCGACCAGTTAACAGGGTCAGACGATCAACTGCGGGAATCAAGTCAATCGACGGGAGATTAAGCACACACTCGCCTTCACGAATCATATTTTGAACAGTCTGGGACCCGCTGCTCATACCAAGCATACATGATTGATTGAGCCACCAGGCGGAGGACATCGGAGCCAAATTGGGGGTGCCGTCTTCGTTGATGGTACTGATCAACACGACCGAAGTCCCGAAGTAATGGATTTTCGGATTGATTACTTTGTGCATAACGGATTCCATCTCCTCATCATGATTTTTAAGTAATGTATCATAAGCTCCTTGTTGAAGCATAGGGATATGGAATAAGTCCGCAAGATATAAAAAATTTGATCATTACCATTCATTGTTGATGGAAAAAACAGCCGAACCTTAGGCCGGCTGTTACAGATCATTTAGTAAGAAGCAGCACGGGCGAAGGCATATGCCAGTCCCTTGCTTGCCCCTGTAATGAACTAAATACGATTTTGTTTTGTCAATGCCATCCTCCCCTTGCAGAAATAATAAAAAAACACAGACATGGGATTGTCTGCGTCTAGAATAATCGGATATGCATCGCCTATAAGTCCAAATAAGCAATCATAAAGAAAAAACCAACTCCTGTATGGTTGGAGAAAGGTTGGGATCACTTATAATCTCATGGAGCCACATGGACAGACCATTCCCGTTAAGCTATGCATTATTTTCTTCAAATTGAGTTATAGACGGTCCAGCTTGAACCAAGCCGACATTAATGGCTTCCCATAGGTATAAGGAAACAAGCGTATTGTAAGGCTTCCAATCTAAATGTTTAAAAAGTAATGGAGAAGAACCGCTGCTATTCTCTGTTGCATAAAGCCATTCAGCAGCACGGTTAAGTCCACGATCGCCAAAAGATATAACATCCTGTCTTCCCAAGTAGAAAATGAGGAACATCTCCGCTGTCCACCGGCCAATACCCTTTACCGATGTCAACAAGCGAACAACTTCCTCGTCTTCCATATTGGCAAACGCTTGAAAATTAAGCACTCCCTCTTTTGTTTGTTCAGCAGCGTTCCGGATATAGCCTAGCTTGTTCTTGGATAATCCCGCTGACCGTAAGCTCTCCTCTGCTACAGACAGGAAGGAATCGGGCGTAATCCCCCCGCATAGACGTTCTATCCTCTGGAAAATCGTTCCGGCGGCTTTGACCGAAAGCTGTTGGCCGATTAACGTTCTCGCCAGGTAGGTAAAACCATCAGGCTGCACAGGTACTCGGGCTATTATAACCTATATCCAAATTTTGTAATACTCAAGTTGGCGACCCAATAACCCATTACGGCAAAACCGTCATAGCTATTCGGCATAGCTATTATACAAAGTAAAAAAGCCCGGCTGTTAACCAGTCCGGCCTTTTTTCGATTCAAATATAAGTTGCAGCTACATCACTGGTTTGTTTGTTGTTTCTGCGAGCGCAGCGCCAGCAATAGAGCCACAGCGATGAGCACGAACGCGGCAAATGCCAGCATCGGAATGGTCAACCAGCCGAACCAATTCAAGTAGTCATTCAAGCAGGACACTGGCCCGCAAGCGGCAATATCCGAATCTTTAGGGAGTTTTTGAATGATACTATGATATGTGGATATGCCTCCGCCAATGATTACTAGGGGGAGGATATATGGGACGATGTGCGTCTTTTGCCGATATGCTGCGATTCCTAAGACAATGACTAATGGATACATGAAGATCCTTTGATACCAACATAAGACACATGGCGTAAAATGCCATACTTCACTAAGAAACAAACTTCCGCTTGTTGCCACAGCGGATACAGTCCATGCAAAAAACAACCAAACTCCCGTTTTATTCATCTTTCAAATAACCTCCCTTCTATTTGTTGCTCTAGCCACCATACGATACCGGTATTATTACATGATTTTCTCATTTTCTCTTAATTGTCTATATATGAAAATGGCTCCTTCGGGCTATATGTTGGATAAGTCGATATCCAATATCCCTCGTTACAATACAAACACCTAGGCAGGGTCAGTTCCCTGATATCAAAAAAGCCGCCAAAAATGGCGACTCTTTGATGAATGCGTTCGAAGCTGCAGCTCAAAATATATATACCAAGTACTCCAAAATAAGGACGTTCCGATTGCTGCCGATCCAGCTTCTTATGAGGCTCTTTTAATATTTCGGCTTTATTTTTTACCCGTTTCTAAAAAAGGGTTGCTTTTACTCATCTGCCCCGATGTTTACATCGGCCCCTTGCACTCTTGGCTTCCCGTCAATGTCCTGCGTCCCGATGATCGCGTTATCCGTCGAACCAGCATCTATCGCTGGGGACGAAGACTGAAGATGAAAGTCGCCTCCGGGAGCATTTACGAATTTAGGATCCATGAACAAAGAATGCGCATCGTTGCCGGATCCCGCTTTGTATGCGGAAAAGCCAGTATAGTCTTTGCTCTTCCATGTCCAAAATGCATCTGCACTACCACCTGGAGAAAAATATAGATTGTAATCCACGACGTTTCCTGAATTTTTTGTATATTCATTGTAGATCAGAACGCCCGTGGAACTAGCCACAAAGATATTGTTCTTGACCACGTTATTACGCGTATCATACTGGACATAGAGCTGGCCGCTACCCTCGCCTATCATATCGTTATTGTAAATGGTGTTGTTCACTACCTTGCAATTCACCGTTGACCCCCGCTCGTCGTCGTATCCGCCCATGGCGATGCCCGTCAACCGGTTATTGTGCACCATGTTACTTCGGATCGTAATATGACTGGTGGATTTACCCGCATGCTCCGAGGCAATTTCAATGCCGATGTCATTATTGTAGCTGTAGTTCTGTTCAATGATGCTGTCTTTGCCGCCATCAACATAAATACCACCGGCTGCATTACTGTTATTCGGAAGTCTTTTCCCATAAGAAGGATTGTGGTTGGAAGAAATATTGTATATCCGATTACCTTTCACCAAGCCATGACGTGCCTGGTCGTAAGCTTCTTCCGGAGCAGTCCCCTCGAAACCGATAATATCCACCCCGATGTTGTCGTTATCGTGAATGAGATTGTCCGTCACCGCAAAGGTATCTACATTACCATTCAGTACCAGTGTTTCACTGGAACCCAGGACAAGATTGTACAGCTCATTACCGTGAATCGTAATGTCGTGAAGCGATTCCGGAGCTTTGGTGCCGTATACGGCGATACCATGAGCATCTCTTCCAAGCAAATCACTGCCGGCTGGCGTGGCCGTACTCTGGATATCATGGATCTTGTTGTTGCTCAGATTAATAAAGCCGCCTGAACCTTGAACATAGATCCCAACTGGCACCGCGTTTCTGGAAGAAGTGGCATAGTTGCGAATCTCCAAGCTTTGAATGGTAATGTAACTAACATCGGTTATCTCAATAAGCCCTTCAATCCCGTTGACTGAAAGTCCTGTACCATCCATGATGGGTTTCTCCGAACCATAGCTCGTGAAAGTAATGGGACCTTGTGATGCTGTACCGGAGCGTGTTATCTTGAGCTTCTGATTGTATACGCCGTCCCGAACGTAAATCATGCTGCCCGGATCAGCTTTGTCAGCCGCATGCTGCAGCGTCTTCCATGGCGCACGGATCGTCCCCGGATTGGAATCACTCCCGTCGGTGGCCACATAATATTCAGCACCGGCTGCCGATACGACGGAAGATTGCACATTTCCAGAATCTACACCAAATACAATCATGCTCAATCCCACCAGCAAAGCCTTTACTAATTTCAACACCGTTTCTCATCTCCTATCTGTACATATTTATATTACAGTGAGGTCATCATTGAAGTCACGACGAATTTGGAATTGACTTTTCTCTATTAATAAAGGCACCTCTTGCTCGATATCCAGACATGCATATTGTCATCCCTTTGAGATCTCTTTTCTATTCATGAAGACAGTTATCATTCTGTTCCTTCAATTAGAGCCGGTGTGCTGCTTCAAGATATATTTCGGCAATATTCCTGATTCAAATTTTTCTTGTGTACATGCTTTGATCCTGCAATCGAACCAGTACTTTACCATAACGACCACTCTGCCGGATGATTACTTTACCGGACGGGTACGCTTGCTCTAAATAGTCTGCAATTAACTTCCGATTCTGATCATCTGCAGGAAGACCGTGACTGCGAAGCCAGTTCATCATTTCCTGTAACGCCGCTTCTCTTGAGACTTCCGTCGTTTTCGTTTCCCGTGTTATAAGGGACTCATAGGAATAGCCTTTGAGATACAGCAAATGAAGCAAATATCCGAATTCCATGTGTTTCGATTTGAAGGGCTGACCGGTGATAAGCGGCCAGATTTCATTTACCAAACTGAGCTCCGTGGAACCTGCCGGCATACTGATATAACAATAATCCCTTGCGCATTGTAGTACCTTCTCGACGCTATCCCAATCTAGAATGACGGGACACATTGAGACAAAGACAAGATCGAAGGCATTGCTCCAGTCTCTGGCCGCCACGTCAATATCTTCAAAAGGTTCAGGCACAATCTTCACCTGGTCATCGGCGAATGTTCCGATGTTTTCCTTCAGCAGTTCGATCAACGGTGGAGAGGATTCTACGGCCGTTACGCGGGCCCCCCGCTCTGCAAACGGCACCGAAAATACGCCCGAAGCGGCGCCAATATCCAGCACAGAGGCGTTGTCGAATCGAACCCCTTGTCCTTCAAGCCAATTCATGATTCGTGTGGTCCGTTTTCTTCCCTCTTCATTAAACGATTGCTCGTTGAAAGTCTTCGCCTTATGATCAAAGGCGCGGGTCGGTTTGATTCCGGCCTTTTTCATCTTGTCCACAACGCTATCGCCATGTTCTTTCCAAGCCTTTTCCCAAATCGCTTCATTAAAAAAATCGTTCATAACCTTCATCTCGCTTTCCGCTATAGTTTCTGGTTGCGGGCGAGAAGCCCGCCGAGCCGCCATAATCGCCAGTATTGGTGATTTAAAAGACTTTAATGGATCTATATTATCCATAATTAAAGCATGTTTTCTCTCCTTCCTTCTTAAGATCGCTCTTATTTATGGATATATGATATCCATATTAAATGATTCAGCCCTCGTTTGCAATGATTTCCGCCTCCATTTATTTAGTACCTCACTCCCACACGATCACAAACCATTTAACTCCAATCCATCTTTCGCATCTTCGTAATCTAGTAGGCGTCCCTGATCATGCCATTGACCGTACATTTTATTCTCTCTATTGTTTGTTATGAATTTCATCCAAAGCATAAAAATAAAAAAAGAAATATGACTATTAAATGTCATATTTCTCCGCGAACGACACGAAAACCTTGATCGGGGCCAAAGCCATTGGGATCGAACTTGCCTCGGAAGGATATCTCGTTGTTGCTAACGTCGCCGATCCAACCGCCGCCCTTTACTACTCGGAAAGAACCGCTTTGACTATCTATGTCGCCATGCCAGTCCCAGCACCACTCTCTTACGTTGCCAGACATATCGTAAATTCCCAACTCGTTGGGTTTCTGGGTACCGATCGATTTTGTTTTATTATGATTGCTCTCTATGATAGGCCAGTTCCAATCCCCAGATAGGTATTTGTCCCCGGCGTTTTTCCAATACCATGCAACCTCGTCGGCATTATTACTTCCGCTGTAGATGTAACCCTTGCTGTTCTGACCTCCGCCTGCAGCATATTCCCATTCCGCTTCTGTAGGCAATCGGTAACCGTTAGCTCCCTCATTGATCGTAACGGTCCATTTGATCTGATCGTTATCATTTCTATTCTTCGGATCTTTTTTGCCCTTGTCTATGTTGTAATACGGTTTTAAGCCCTCTTGAATGCTTCTTTGATTACAGTACTCCACAACGTCATACCAACTCACCATTTCCACCGGCAAATGGTCGCCTTTGAATGCAGAGGGATTCCTGCCCATGACTTCCACCCACTCTTTTTGAGTGACCTCATATTTGCCGATGTAGAAGTTTGATACGGTTGCATTTATTTCAGCGTAGTTAGACTGATTGTTCTTAAAGGTCCCGCCTTCCACAAATACAAAATCATCTTTCTTCTCAGGCTTATCTTGCGAACAAGCGCCGATCACCACCATTGTTGCTATTAAAAAGAACATGCATAGCTTCCTCATTGGTATATCTCCTTTAAGCTGATAGGGAAAATGATAGGCCATAACGGCATTTAACCCGCCTCCCCTTTACGTCGAAGGCCGTTCGTCTGGCGAATAACGGCCCGCAACGTATCCGGACTAACGCGGAGAACAGAGGGGAACGGTCCATCCGACTGTTTCCCTGTCAAGGCTTGCTGATTCCAACTCGCTGGATTCGTTTAAACCATTTCAGTCGCTCGAACCGGGCTTATCGTGAAAGACGTTCCCCACCGTGCCCCTTGGTTGAGTTTACTGATGGCGATTGGTTACCACACTGTTACGTTAGAGCTTCCGCTACTTTGATAACCCTCTGTAGCTAACACCTGATATGACCAGCTGCTTCCCAGATTCATTCCCTTGCTAGCCCATGCGTTCACGTGGTTGCTGAACGTAATGGAGGAGTTTACCCCGGTCGCTCTTTTCGATTGTCGAACACTCCAGTACTGGGCAAACGTTTGAGTTCCGTCAATGGAAGGCGCGTTGTATCGCATGGTCGTATAGATATCATATGTGCCCCCATCACTTGTCACCGTCCCTTTATATGTTCCTGTAGGCCGATAAGTACCCCAGCTATCCACGACGTAATATTCAATGAGTGCGTTTCTCGTCCATCCGTAGAGAGTCAAATACCCATTGCCGGAAGGCGCCCAGACGCCGGCATTGTAGTTAATTGTTCGGTTAGGCGATCCGGTATTCCAGCCTTTGCCGACGACGAAATTCCCGGTATTTTGCCATGTCACGCTGTAATTACCGCCGGAGCCGTTTACAGCATTAACCGTTCCGCCGCCATCGGTCCAATTTTGCCAATAGTCGGTTGCTGCACTTGAAGTTGTTGCAAACAAACCAAAACTCATGGTAGCTGCAAGAATAACCGTCATCATTTTCCTACTGAACTTAAACATAATCTACCTCCTCATATTGTTGAATTATTTTTTCCTTTTACCTCCTTTCTAAGTAAATTATAGGATGGTAGCGATTACATAACACTTAGCAAATTAAACATGATATCTAGATTATTTTACAATTTTAGGAACTAATAACCGAACATGGAATAGGACGAAAATGATTAGCCAAGATGAACAGATTATTACAATAAAGAAGACTGCCGGGAATTTCGCCGACAGTCTTTCTCTTCAACATAGTTATCTCTTTATCCTTTTCACTGGACCACCCGGGAAAGTATCGTCTTTTCAATGGATTATCACGGTCTTTTCCATCCACGGCTCATAGCTGCCAGCGAAGCTTTCTCCCGGCTTTGGTACCCTTCACTCCACTTGACCGGATTGCGGCGTCTGACCTCCGAACCCCTTTGGTTTCCTTCTAATGCCCATAATGATGAAGGTGACATAGATTATGATCGCAATCGAGTCGATTAGCGTATCCGTGAGTGCCGATACGTCTTGTAATGCTGTTATGCCAATAATAACCATCAACCGGATGATTAGAAGAGACACGATGGTCCATGCGGCATACCGGATCTTCGATCGCTCGCTTTGGAATGACATGAAAATGAACACGATGCCGAAGACCAGATTTTCCGCCGTGATGATATGCCAGACATACATGAATACTATTCGGTTGTCCAACGTGATCGCACTCACATCAAGCGTCGGCAGTACAGCGGTTTGCCCGTTCCATGCGTGCGTAAAGGCAAACAGTATCGCCAGAATGCCAGCGATCAGAAAATAAAAATTCCTAACCTTGATGCCCATGACATCCCTCCTCGGATATTCCTGGTTCCTTCTTGCGAATAGACCGGTAAAGCTCACGAACGATTTCTGCCAGCCGTTGGTCGCTTTCTTGATTAAAGTCCCTTAGCGTTTCGGCTGCTACGTCGAGCAATTGACTGACCTTTTCCAGATGGGCCATTTTCCTACGCGTTTCTGCATTCTTGGCATCGAGGAACGAAGCAACCTCACGGCAATAAGCAGGGTCTACATTCTCCATTCTGTGGAATCCAAACGTTCCCTTGATTTCGTCAAGAGTGAAGTCTGCATACTGCATGATTTGAATATTCATCAAATCGATGAGATCGTTCTTCGAATACCTGCGGTACCGATTGTCTTCACGGGACGGCGATACGATTCCAATCCGGTCATAATACCGAAGCGTATCCTTTGGAATCCCAAGTAACTGCGAAACCTCTTGTATAGAATAAAGTTTTTCCATGAATTCAAAGTAACATTGGAGTAAGCTCCAATGTCAAGATGTTTTTCTATATTTATCTTTCGACACATTTCATTTGTCAGCCCATTTCGACTGAAACGGATCCTCGCTCATCCATTCACTTGCTCTTCTGAAAAATAAAATCCTTCTAAGTGACTCTAATGTTATATAGAGAAGAGAGTCCGATCTATCTCGATCGGACTCTCTTCTTTGTTCAGCAGTTTAAACCATTGCGTCCCTTTATTGGCGAGCGCTTGATAGCTTCAATCAAGCTCGAGGCCATGTTGCTGTCTTTTTTTGCGCCTGTATCTCACATTTCGGATAGGATGTGCTTTTTCCCCCACTCGCTCATCGTATCTAGAAATTCAATCATGGTTCGTCCCTTCGGTGTCAGCGTATATTCGACTCTAGGCCGAGGCTCCGGATACGATTTTCTATCGATGATTCCATCTCGCTCAAGCTCTCGAAGCTGCTCAGTCAATATTTTCTTCGAAATGGCTGGTAAATGCCGTTGCAATTCGCTATACCGAACGGGTATTGAGCTTTTAAACAAATATCTATAGATTGGAATTTTCCATCTCCCGCTTAACATGGAAATTACGATTTCAACCGGACATTCATTTCGTTGTACAGGCATTCGTTTCCCCCTCCATTTTTATCCATAGTGTATCATGGTTCTTTAAGCTAAAGCTTGGATACAAAAAAGTGCCTAATTGTTATCGATATTTAAAAGAGAATACAATCACACTTAAAAAGGAGTTGATATCCATGCGAATTGGAGTCCTCGGAGCGGGAAATGTAGGTCAATCATTAGGAAAAGGACTTGCGAAATCAGGTCATCAAATTCTCATCAGTAGTCGAACACCTCATAGCGAGAAACGCAATCTTTGGAAACACGAGGTAGGTGATGCGGGGGATATTGCATCATTTGCTGAAGCAGCTCAATTTGGCGAGGTTATTATTGCGGCTCTCCCTTGGTCCAGTATGATAGAAGTGATTGAAACCATCGATCCTGTGTATCTAAAAAGCAAAACGGTTATTGATGTAAGCAATGCCGTCCATTTTGACAATGGCCCGCGCTTGCTCCTTACAAATACTTCAGCAGGAGAAGTCATCCAATCCATTTTACCAGAGAGTCATGTTGTTAAGACACTGAATACAGTTAGCGATAAAGTCATGAGTCATCCCCAATATAAAGAAGGTTCACCGATCATGTTCGTATCCGGAAACCATGCACCTTCCAAAGATCAGGTCAAGGTACTTCTTCACGATCTCGGCTGGTCAACGATCGTTGATTTAGGTGATATTCGGCAAAGCTCTCTACAAGAATCCATTATGCTTGCATGCGTGATTAGTGAAATTCAATTGCAATCGCCAGGATCATCCTTTGCCTTATTAAGACAATGAGTATTACCCTTCATTGATTATGTATGCTCAAATTAATTGGCGAACGGCCAAGAAGCTTAGAGATATTTTGTGGGCAAGTAGAAAGTAAATCACAATATCTAATGATTTCTACAAGAAAGAAGACTGCCGGTATTTTACACCGACAGTCTTTCGCTTCCAAGTAGTATACGCTTCATTCTATTCGCTGGACAATTCCTTGAGCGATTTGATTTTACCATGGGGATGCTGTTCTTGCTTTCGTGACTTCCAGGCAGCTTCTTTCCTTCTCTTCTGGTGAGCCATGACAGAAATCCTCCTTTGGAAAATGAAATGTATACCACTTTCTTATATTGTCATTCCTCGGCTCTGTTCATTCATGAAATTCATCCTCGTGGACGCAGACCAAAGCGCTTCTAGTGATGATGAATGCTGGTCAGCTTGGAGTAACGTCCGATCCAGTCCCCTGCTATATTTTAATGTACTTTTGAGGCTGATCCACAAGCGACTTACAAGAATAGAAATATAGTACGTTTCCCGTTACTATTATAATGGAATATGGCAACCCAAGGTTGTCAGATGAGTGGGTGTATTCCCGGCTCGATTGAAAGGAGTTATCCATGAATAACAAGCTGATACGCGTTTTGAAAAAGCTGTACCACCACTCGAATAATAACTATGACCCGGAACGCGAGGTTTCCATCTATAAGACGGATACACTTGCTCCGGCCGAGCAGGAGCTGCTCCACGCCAGCGGGTGGGTCCCAAACGATCTGCAGTACATCCGTCATGACGAGATCATCCACAAGCTGATCGAGCTCCAGACAAACCCCATCCTTTCCTGGAGCAGCGTTGGCAGCGCCTTTGTCGCCGGGGTTGGCGGGAGTTACCCGCGAGCCATATCCTCGCTGGCCAGTTACCATTCCATGATACACGCTCGAGCGCATGCGTATGAGGTATCTGAGCGAGTTCTTGCCTGCAGGGTGTGCGCATTCAGCCATCGTGACGAAGGCTGGGACAACCTGTCCTACATCCGTTATGCGATGCATCTGGGGAATAATTACAGCGGATCAAGCTTCGGCACGTATGTAGACATGACCGAGTTCGTCAATCTGCTGGAGGTAGACGCTATTCAACCAACGGAAGAAGACAAGCAGGCCTTCAGCCACCTGCTGCATAGTCTGGACCGGGCGGAAGCGGGCGAAACACCAGGAAAATATGAGAAACGGCTCACGTCCGAGAAAATCATCAAAGGGCATAGCGGCATACGCCGTGGTATGCTCCAGGCGTTAGCTATGGTCGGCGTGATCCCCAACCGCGTCCTGGAGCTTGCCCCCGATCGCTGGACGAACATGGAGTCGATCATCAACGCCGAGTTCAGTCTGGACAACACCAAGGGCCGTTCCGACATGGAGATGCCTTGGGCTGGCTGGCAAGGCAGTCTAGGCGTGGATTGGAATAAGGCTCGAACAATCTTCGGCGAGTGGGTTTAAGTAACTGCTTTTTGCGATCTACACACCTAAAATAAAGGCAGCCCATCATACTGCCCCGGCTGCCTTCAACTTATTCTTCAGTTATGGTTTCCATTAGCTTAGTTTGCTTAACAAGGGATTATATCTGTTCCTTTTCCTTCGTCCATTCTTTGTATTCTGGTAAAGTATATTCGTCAGTTTTTACGACGGTCCAATGATTGTTCTTACGTTCTAAGAAGACCTTTACTAAATATTCTCCTCCGGACTCATCAAAATCATCTCTCAAATAAATCATACTTGCATGGATAAGAACTTCCACTTCATTATCGTTTATCGTTTTCACTTTCATTCGTTCATAACCTTCAATATTATAATTAGCATCCAACAAATGAACATGTTGATTTAAGGATTCAACCTCATTCTTCTCAACATTGACTCCTTGTTTGTGGTCCATATTCTCTTTTAGATCTGGGTAATGATCCCACAGAATATGAATATCCTTGTTAAGCACGGCTTGTGTTCTATAATACATGTACTCTCTGACTGGCGTTATGTATTTCACCCAATCCGAAGGTTCCGGCTCCACAAAACCATCTAGACCTGAATCAGTAGTGAGGTTTTCTGTTTGCGTTGTATTTTGCTGACACCCGATTAAAGATACGAATAGTACAATCAATATACCTCTTAAAAGAATCATCATATTCGCCCCCTTCATTATATGACGAGCTGTTAGTATAATCCCTTGAGTATTTGTCTTGCATAAGAATTCCAGTCTGCTTCATCTGTGTTGATCTCCAAAGTGGGAATTAGTGATTGTTTCGCACACATGCGAAGTTGATCCTGGTCCTCTAAGAACTTATGACATGCCTCCGTTACCGTGGAGTGATTTTCCATCACATATGATTTCCACGCGTTGCTACGACTTTCAATAAACCTTGGCTCCACTGCATCTTCAGACAGAGTTAAAAGCACACATTGTGCATTCAGTCTAAATAATCGTTTTTCTAATACCTCAATGTTCGAAGAATTTGAAAATGCCGCTCGATGATTTAAATGGAATCTCTCCAAAAGATAAAATATACCGTTTGAGGGTTTCGTATGGCCAAGTGAATCAATCCAACTGTATTGAAGCTCAAGATAATCAACATGACGAATTAATAGTTGAATATGTTCATCTTTATCCATTGATCTCAAGACGCCTTGGTATGAATGCAAAACTTGTGAATAGTGTTCACTTATTGCAATTATCGATTTTTCAACATTGGACGCTTGACTGTGTATTTCCTTGATTGCAGAAAACAATGATGTTTTTCCAGCAGTTGACAACCCTTCGATTATGACTCCCCGAATCAAGTATCCAGCTCCTCTTCAATTGTTCTCGACAACCATTCTACCACATATTAGGAATCGTGATCCTGGCCTGCTTAGCAAACTAAACGGCCTGCCAGCTTTGTTTCTCATCAGACCTCCATCCTATCCGCTATGAATCGCAAAAAAAATCGCCAAAATGGCGACTTTTTTTAGATCCCTGCTTTATGATGATCCTTACGTGTTCTCTTCATCTTGGTATTCTAAAATATCTCCAGGTTGGCATTCCAGCGCTTTGCAAATGGCTTCTAAAGTTGAAAGCCTAATGGCCTTGGCCTTTCCATTTTTCAATATAGAAAGGTTCGCCATGGTTATTCCAACCCTCTCCGAAAGTTCGGTTACGCTCATTTTTCGTTTAGCCAGCATGACATCAATATTGATTATAATCGCCATCGTTATCACCTCAGACCGTCAAATCGTTTTCAGATTTTATATCAATTGCCTCTTTTAGAAGCTTTTGAAGAACAGCAGCAAAAACGGCAATCACCATGGACGCAAAGATCAGGGCCATTCCGATGAGTATAATACCTGGGGCATCGTCTTTCTCCGCGATCAGGTAGAAGAGCGGCATGCCTACCACAAACAAGCTGCTGATTATGACTGCACAGTTTTTTATATTCTTTAGAACGCGTACAGATAATTCCGAGAAAGCTTTGTTCTTATCAATATAGCCTAGAAGCTTATAAGCTTGATACAAAGCAAAGTAAAAAGGTATCGCCGTTGCATACAAATCGATGAAAACGAGATATTTCAAATAAGTATGATCTGGATACAATTCTGCCATAAAATTCGCTATCTCTGGTACCACAAATACGCACAAAGCAAGAACTGGAATCCCAATCAGAATAACAGCAATCCTTAAAAAGAGTGTGGATCCTCGTTTCATAAAAAAGCACCTCACTTGATATTTATGAATTTGATTTTATCAACTAATTTATCGTTTTGCAATAAATATTTGATGTTTTTTATTATACTTATATTGTTATAAAGATGTCCCAATGATTTTTGACAATAATAAAAAGCATTCCTTATGACAAAGAAATGCTTTACTTTTATTTTATGACTCGGCAAGTTGAAGACCATCCCCAAGGCAAAGGAATGGCCTTCATTTGAATCTGCTTTTTTTACGAGCAATCGCTATTCCTTTGATATATTGATTTTGCGGGCAACAGGAGTAGTTTTTTCCTCCTCCATCGTGTCGATGACACTTTCGATCACGGATCGCGAAGCAAGCAGCCATTCCTTAACCGCGTTTTTTACATGCTTCTTGGCTTGATGCCGCTCCAAGTTTTCCAATAAAAACTCCAATCGAGGCATTCTTTCCATCACTCGTTCCCTCCTAAGCACTCGCTTTCATTGATCCTTTGCACTCATTTCCAATTCCCGCTTGCCAAAACGAATGATAAGCCGGTCCTCCGCATACCTCGCGCCTACAACTTGGCGTCCCATCAACGTTCTTGGTAAAATGACCTTGCGTTTGTAAGCACCGGCATCTACCGTCAATTCATCGCCCGTCTGCATTAGATTTAGATCTTCCTTATCGATAAAGGGAATCATCAGCTCTAACAACATCTCTCCCTCCTCTTCCCGAATTGTCTCCGTTATGCCATGGTAAAGTATTGCAGAAGGATCCCGATCCACATAGATGATATCCGCTAATTCTTTAAGAATGGGGAGTCCGATAACTTCCTTTTGCATCATAGGTGCTTTCAGAATCGGAAGCGGCTGGAAGTTCAATACGATTTCTTCCTCGTATTTCTTTTGAATATCCCGCCAATGTGCGAAAAATCCTTCTCCCGCCTCATCCGGCAGCACCCGATTAACGATCACCGCATCCGTATTGAACCCGAACAAATTCAAATATGTAAAGGAGCGCTTCGCTTCGGCAAGAACCATCTTTTCGGGATTCAGCACGATTCTAACCGACGTGATCTCCGGATCCAGAACGAGCCGCTGCATATCCTCCAAACCGCGTGCCAAACGCTCGATACTGTCCAGCACGTCATCTGAAGGGAGCTCTATATCCTTTACAATTTTGGCTACCGGCCGCACAAGCTTGATCAATTTGCGTTCGGTCGGGAATATTTTCTCGAGCCACCAATTCAATACGTTCGGGTAGCTTAGCAGACGAAGCGTCTCTCCGGTCGGGGCGCAATCCACCACCATTACGTCATATTGTCCGCTTTCCGCGTATTCCTTGATTTTCAGTAAACTGAAGAGCTCCTCCATGCCTGGAAACACAAGCATTTCTTCTGTCGTGACATCTTTCAGCTGCGCTTTGTCGAGTAATTTGGTGAGCCAGACTTGGACGGTTCCCCAATTGCGCTCCGTCTCGCGGATGGCGTTCACTTCCTGTCCCCACAAGTTGTCGCTGATTTGGACGGGATCCGGCCCGATCGGTACCGCCAGCGAATCCGCTAAACTATGTGCCGCATCTGTGCTCAGAATAAGAGTTCTTTTTCCTTGTTCTGCCATTTTCACTGCCGTTGCCGCCGCAATACTCGTCTTGCCGACGCCGCCTTTACCTGTGTAGATAATGATCCTCATGTCCACCCGCTCCTTTTAGTACGATTTCGTAGTAATTCGCCGGAAAAAATCCGGTTTAAAACCGGTTATTCCTCAATCTGAATCTTTATGGGAAGGCGCTTTACTTCTTGAGGTGTAACAGGTCCCCCATCCTGGAAAACCCTGGCTGCCTTGAACAGGAGTGTTGTGAATTGCTCCAGTTCTTCCGGCGTAAATGCCGCCTCCAATCTGCCCAGCATCGCCATCATGATTTGCTCCCATTCTTTCGCCAGCTGCAGACCTTCCTGCGTCAGCGTGACGAGCTTAACCCGTTGGTCTTGTGCAGACGTAGCTCGTGCGATCAAGCCTTTACGTTCAAGCCGCTTAGCAATGCTTGTCATTGAACTTAGTGGTGCCCCCATCTCGGCGGCCAACTCAGACATGGTCAAATCCCCTCGGAGGAGCAATATGAGCAGTGTTGACATATCTGAACGAGTCACTTTTTGTTCAAGTTGAAGCGTATCGGTCATAAAAGCAAACGGACGCAGACCGGTCTTGAGGAAAAGGTCATATAGGTGTTTTATACCGGTCACTCCCTATCGTACGATTTCGTAATAATACTTCTGCGACCATTTTAATACGATTTCGTATTAATTTCAATAACCTATAGGATTTTTTTCTTGAACCAAGTAATAGCTTGGCATCGACACCTTTTGCATCACGTGATTAAGCATTCAGACAGGCAGGCAAAATTCCTCATTGACACGCTTTCGTATCGGATGGTAAATTGAACCCAGTAAATTACTACGAAATCGTACTAATGGGATGCTGGAGGTGTATGAATATGGACTTGAATAGTATTCTATTGACAGCGGCCGGTGCCATCGGCGGCGTCACGGCGGTGATTCACGGTATATTGATGAAACGGCTTATTATCAGGCCAATCGAGGCGAATTTTGCAGCGAATGGGCGGATCTCTGGACCGCTGCAAAAGCTTGTGGCACTGCTATTACAATTTAGCACTTTCAACTGGTTGCTGAGCGGACTCGCCTTAATCGCCGCAGCCATCTGGATTGAACAGGACGCAAGGCTCGTGATTAGCCTGCTTGCCGGTAGTTCTTTTTTGTATGGTGCGATCATTTCTCATTGGGCCATTCGCCGCCCTCATCCTGGCGGGATCTTGATGAGCGCTGCGTGCATTCTCATCGTTTTGGGACTAACGGTAGGTTAGACTCGGATTACTTTCAAGTTCCCTCCAATCGCATCAATCATGAAAAAGTTCCAATATTCTTTCCACCACATAAAAATACACCCTAAAATGCATGGGTGTATTTTTTATGATTTTGCCGTTCATTATTCTATTAAATTTTATCGATGCCTTTAGTTATTTAAAATAGGTATTTCTCCAAGGAGATTCTTCAGGTTGATGGAGTCCCACGGCAAATGCTCTGTTATACCTAACCCAACGACATCTGTCACTTCAGATAATTCCTTAATCAAACTCAGTAGTTGAGGCATTTGCATGGTTCCCTTAGGAGATAAATGAAAGGGTTCTTCAGGGTTGGCGAATAATAAAGAACGGAATGCATTTGGATCAAGCACGTCTAGATCAAGGTGAATAGCCAGGTGCTTAATGCCGCTTTGTTTGATCCATTTTTTTATAGATTCAGTGCTGCTCGCTAACTCTTTCGTTCCAGCCGTTCGAATACCAAGTCTTTGAATCATTTCCGTGTCTGGTTCTGTAGGTGCAACACCTAGTCTTTGAAACGCTTCTGAGATCACTGCAACTTCTTCTTCTGTAGGAGCCGCTAATCCTGCAATAAAGACGTTTTCAGGTTTTAGCGGGGTTTTCACATGTTTTGCGAACTCCTCATCTCCTTCACCCAAAAGATTCCCGAGAGGCAATGCGTGTCCGTTATCATACCCGACATAATTGACCAAATCAGAGTGAGCATCGATCCATATTAAACCTAACTCCCCGCCGTACCGTTCGTTTAAATAGGCAAACGGAGCTTGTTCAACCAGACAATCACCACCAAACATAACAATGCGATCCGGCTTATGAGCCTCAATAAGATGATGAGCAGCCTCTAGCTGTTCAAGCAGCTGCTTTCTTCCATTCATGCCGTTCTTGTTTTCAAGCGGAGTTCCATCATAAGCTTGAACGGGTACGTGGATAAGGGGTTGATCACTTTCGGGAGCTAGCCAAGCAAGCAGCTCGGCTCCAAAAGAGTAGTTCGGGTTGTTTCCTCCTTGCCATTGTGGCATTAGCAGTCGTATTGTTTTTGTAGTCATTTGTTTCTCTCCTTTACATCAAAGTAAGCTTAGTATAGACTGAGCACAAATAAAAAAGTAGTACGCACAATTATGATAGGTACTACCCGAAAGGATAGTGTAAAGTATGAGTATGGCTGAATATAAAGGTAAAGTTAAGAATGTTCAAGATACACCTTTTGGTTATACCATTTCGATTATTGGGGGTAAGTGGAAGATGGTTATTATGTACCTCTTGGCAGAAAACCAACCGGTTCGATTTAATGATCTGAAGAGACAAATTGGAGCGATTACTTACAAAACATTGAGCGCACAACTCAAAGAATTGGAAGCGGATGGTCTGGTGACACGGAAAGAGTATCCTCAAGTTCCCCCCAAAGTCGAGTACAGTCTTACAGATAAAGCGGAAACGCTATTACCCGTTTTGGAACAGTTATGTGAGTGGGGAGCAAAAAACCAACCTCATTAATTCCATTTCTGCGATTGCAAAAAAGCCGCATAACATGCGGCTTTCAAAGGTTGATCCATTGAAGCAGTGAATCAAAGTCTTAAAACGGTTATTTGCTCGTTTTCGATAATTTCGCCGTTGTCACGGAAGCCGTAGCTTTCATAAAGCTTTTTGGCGGCCGCGTTCTCAGCCTTATAAGGAATCCAGCAGAATTGTGCGGGCCCTGCCGGAAAGGTGCGGATAAATTCCAGGATTTTTTTCATGGCTTCCCGACCATAACCTCTGTTCTGGTATTGCTTGTCAATCATCAGCCGCAGAATGCAATAGCTGTCGTCTGCGATTGTCGGGAGATCGTATCCGGTGATTCTATAAGTAATCATAACAAAACCGACTGGCTGTTCATCCGCGTATATGGCAAATGGGAATGGATGTCCCTCATTGGTTGCAAGGACATAACACGAAGCCACGCTCGACAAATTGGACGCTACGAAGCGCCGTTGATCTTCTGAGACCTCCAGATTAAATATGGCACGTCGGTTTTCTAACGTGATTTTCCTGAGAGTAATCATGCAAGGTTTCTCCCTTCAGTATCTTGGGTTGATCGTTTTTGCGCCGCGGTCGCTTATATAACATACAATTTATCCAAAAAAAGTAATAGACTTATATTGAATTTTTTTATAGACTATTATGTATCTATGGCTTTTTTAGGTCAATATGAATTAACCGGCACATCTTGTGCCGGTTTTATTTTTTTGCTCATATAAGCTGCGTTTTAGCATTCCTGTTGATGGGGATTCATGGCGAAGACGAAACTACTGACGGGGATCATATAGAAGCAGAGGCTGAAGAAACAAGTGAACCCCCTTAGAGTAGACATTGTTGGAAACCCATATGGGAAACCAATGATTCTTAGGGGGATTTTATGAGCAAGAAGCTATACGACCCACGCCGTGTGGACCGTGATTCCGCTATTTGTAAGCAAAGGTGCTAAACATATGGTTAAGCGGACACAGGTTCCGCTAAGGCCGGCAAATCACACTAAAAACGGGGAAAATCCGAGAATAACGGATTCTGTGTCCGCGAAACCTTGAATTTGGTACAATTGTTGGGAAATAGCGGATCTCCTGTCCGCATACATCAGATGCACACCACATACAGCAGCGCACACCAACACATTAGTGCTCACCACTTGCGTCTTCATTTTCAACGGGTTCTTCTAATGCAATATTTTGGCATGTAACGGAGAAGTCGTCATGAACGGTGACGTATTTTAGGCGATGGCCTAAATGCAGAATAGCAGGATGAGGGGCAATTGTATCAATGATGACGATACCAATGTTCTTCCCGGATTCCGTAAAATCCGGAGCGTCTGAAAAGCCTAGTCGTGCCCACGTAGGTTCAGGTGATTTTCTCATGGATTCGCACTCCTTATAAAACAACCCCGAAGATAATATATCTTCAGGGTTGTAGTCCTATAATAGTATGTTGTATGTCGCTGGTACGATTAATCGCTATCTGTTCTTTTGGCCGGGTCCTCTTCATAAGTAAATGGATAGCTTTGACTTCCTAGCAGCATTCTACGTCCTTGGAACTCATCATACAGATGGATTCGAACCGCCCCTCCACTTACGATTTTGCTGAAGTTGCTATTCAAGTTAATGGAGTATGATTTATTGTTGCCAATGGTCAAATCCGTACCGAGTGTTAGTACCTTCTCTGTGGACTGGCCGGTCGGGTCAATCAGCTCCATGATGAGCTTATGGTCATAAGATCCTGTCTCGTAATCCCCATTCCTCGAGAGATTATAGTGAATAACGGTGTTGAGCATATCTTTCCCTGCGCTAAGCGTACCTTCTCCTCTCGTAATGGTGAGATGGTACGGAAACAACTCCACATTTTGCAGATTCGTTGCCGGTTGGGTAACTCTAGGGCTAAGTGCAAGACCTACGGTATTGATAGATCCCGTTGATTCTTCCCCTACATCTGTCATCTTTCCGTTTGCTACACCTTCCCCGACATACAATACAAGCTGCGAAGGATTTACATGCTGCGGAAGCTTGCTCCAAACGGTCACCAGATTCTTCCCATTCGGACTTGTCTTATCGGAAGATTGACTGATCTTTGCCTCAAAAACCTCGTTTTCCGGTGTTTTATAATAAGCTAAAAGCTGCGCCTGTTTGGATTGGCGTGTTTCCTGACTCGCCATCACCAATTCCGTATATATTACATTGGAACTGTTGTCTTGGTAGACGGTCGTCAAACGTTCTCGGACTTCCGCTTTCTTGCCTGCCGTATGGATAAGATAAGACTCGCCGGCAGCGACCTGTTTCATGACATTGTTGAGCGAAGAAGTATTCAGCGACAGAAATTTGTGAACGTCCTCTCCTGAAGTTTCCTGCAGATCGACTCTGAATTGATTGAATGAATAGGAATACGGCACATGGGCAAGTACAAACAGCTCCATGGTTTCATTCGGTTCCAGGGTTGTTTGATCATTCGGTACCACAATTTGGGCCGTACCGCTGAGATCGCGCATTCCTGCCTTAACTGCAGCTTTGAACTCGGGCAGCGCTACGGTCGACGATGAGGTATTACGAATGCTGATTTTAGCTGCAATTTGATCCACTTCTCCCTGCGGCACGCGCTGATATGAGCTCAGTTTGACGCCGAATGTTCCATGAGCATTCTCTATGATGTTTTCTACACCCAGATGACTTTTACCTTCCTGAGCATAAGGAATTTTATAGTGGGCAGTCGGGAAGCTGATTTTCCCCTCCACAGCAGGCTCTGTCAATTGCAGTTGCAATTTATTCTGTTTCATATGCAATGGCACTTCTGCACTGAGATCGATGAGTTTCTCCTCCAGCGGCTTCAACGCAACATGGTCAAACGCCTTGGCATTCACCGGGATGCTGTACCCTTCATCCGTGAGGATGGAAAGCTCATAAGCCGGAAGCTTCAGTGATTTTTCACCGAGATTTTTCACGCGGAATTGAAGATTCCATTTGCCGGTATCGTTCTCTGCATATACGGAAGCATGTTTCAGCTGCGTCTCCATCGATTGATGGTTCACCGATATTTTTTTGATGGCATAATCCGCCGCTGGTACATCGGCGGTAATTGCAGGAAGTTTGAAGGTTTTAACCGGGAGCGTCATGTTCAATGCTTCGTCTTCCCGGGTGAATTGCATCGTCATCTGATCTGTTTTCAGTTGGGACGGAACCTCAGCCAGATAATAAATCGTTCGTTTCTGTCCTGGCTGGATCCTGAAGCTGCCCCCTGTATCATCCTCTGGCATCAGATCGAATACGGAGCCGCCGGCCGACTTCAGTTGTACTTTATATCCGGGATCGCTCAGCACCTTCTTGCCTCCGTTTGCAAAATGAACCCCCACTCTCATATACACTTTTCCATTATGCTTCATTCGCTTCACACTTTCCGCCTTGACCGTCACAGGCTGCTGTTTCATCCGCAGCTCTGCGCTTTTGCCCTTTGCCACGGCGATATCCGTCGCTGCCGCCGGAAGCTTGAACGATTGCACCGGAAGATTTATCTTCAATGCTTCGTCTTCCTGCGCCAGCTGCAGTATCATACCCATACCATTCGTCTTTATCGTGGGAGGGATCTCCGCCCAATAGTAGATGACGCTGCTCTCCTGTGGCTGTAGCTTGTAGCCGGTGCTGGCTGAATCGGAGATGAGTTCGAATACCGAGCCGCCGGGAGATTTCAGATATGCTTTATATCCGGGGTCGCTTAACACTTTTGTTCCCCCATTCGAGAGTCTGAGCCCCAATTGCATATATACTTTTCCATGGATCGTATATCTCTGCAAGGTATCCGCCTTGGCCGTAACCGGAAGATGATTCATCGTGATCTTCTGGCTCTTGCCTACCGGAACTACCGATGTGTACTCGGCCGGAATTGTGATTTGCCCCAGTTTTTTCTGATAATTCGCGCTGTCAAAGTCCCATCCGAACATGGAAACCTCGATCCCGTTCACCTTATTCGATGTTCCAATGTTTGCATAGTACGTCACGGATAGACTGCTCTTCGCTGGCACCGTTCGTTTCACAGCATCACTCGTAACTTGCTTACCTTTTGTCGTGCCGCTTGGCGTGGAAACTTTGGAAAAATAATCGATAAGATCTACTCTGCTGCCACTGTTGTTACTATAACGAAGCGTATATACGAGAATATTCCCGCCTGGCTGAGTGAAAATATCCATCCCCGTCAGCTTTACACTGACGTTTGGCTTCAAAGTGACCGAGTCCAGTTTATCCAATGTCAGGCTGGACGCGGCTGCAGCAGATATGGAAACAGAGTAGTCTGCTGCGGATGCCCCGTACACGCCATGGGCAAGCCCATGACTCAACATTGCGACGCTGAGCACGATGACCGCGCATGTCTTTTTTGACCTGTGCATACATGTACCTCCCTGTATAAAAAGAAAATCAAAAAGTCTATTCTCCGCCGTTCCTCTTCTGTGAAATCGGAAGCAGCACACGAATGTGAGCTGCTTCCTGGATGATCTATCTATTCGTTTAAATAGGTGGTTACTCGGTTCTGGATCAGCTTCGCCACCTCTTCTGCTGTTTTCTGTCCGCTGAAGTACGCCAGAGACTCTTCACTGGCAATCGTTATCACCTTACTGTCCAGATTCACATATTGATCCGCGGATTGAACAATTTGTTTAAACACGGTGAATTGTTCGTCAGATACTTTGGCGGGCTGCCCATTCGGAAGCGTATAATCGCCACTTCCCACTTTGTCCTGAAGGTCATTGATCATCTTTTCATTCACGGATTTAAGCATCGAGAACCCTTCTCTTTCCTGCAGTAATTGCGCTTCTTCGGATAGTAAGAAGGTGATAAACTTCCAAGCTTCTTGTTTGGCTGGCGATTTGGCATGGATCGCGAACTCGGTAGAAGTAAAAACTCTCGCACCTTTTCGGCCTGCGATGTCTCCCGCTCGGGGTAACAGCATCAACTTTGGATGATCAAAAAGCATATAAGGGCCTTCGACAAAATCAAGCGGTGACCTAATCGGGGTGGAACTGAACAATTGATTGCCCGGCTTTGCTTCGTCGGATGTAATGATCTTGTCATCATTCATTTTCATGGCTTGCTGGAGCAAATTCACAAATGCCGGAGAGTCGAAGGTTGCCTTTTTGGCTGAAGGATCAACAAATGCTGCATAGTTCTCATAAAGCATCTCCTGAAAGAGGTATTCCGGCGGGTAGGACGCTAATGCATAAATCTCATCCGTACCGTTCTCCTTCGCCTTCTGGATCACTTCTTTCGAAACCTTCTCGAACTCCTTCCAATCCCATGTCGTATCATCGAACGTAGCATTGGCGTTACCCAGCATGTCCCCATTACCAACCAATACTCTCAAGGAGTATCCCAACGGGATGGTATACACCCCGTCATTCAGCTTCAGACCGTCCACAATATTCATTTGTAAATCGTCTTTATGGAGCGTCTGGTCCTGCTCGATCACATCATTCATATTGAACAGAAAACCTTTGGTCACGTATTCTTTAAGGGGCAGGCTGTCAACTTGAAGGATATCCATCCCTTTTCCCGATAGCATGGCGGTATTCGTTGTTGTGCGATACTTCTCGAATTCCCCGGGTCCCCATTGTTCACCCATGCTTTTATATGCATGGATCTGCAAGTCGATATCCGGGTATTTCTCTTCGAACTTTTTCTCGAGCGTTTGATAGAATGGAGTCGACTCTCTCAATGACAGGGTAAGCACCGTTTTCCCCTCCTTCATTGCGGGCTTGTCCACGTTCCCGCCTTCTCCTGAGCCGCACGCGGTTAAACTCGCGATTAAAGCTCCCATAGAAATAATTAAAAGCCATTTTTTCATTGTATGATTTCCTCCTGATATGTTCTGATTACAACGCCTCACTATTCCAAGCGAACTCGGTTGCCATCCTGCAGAGGCTCGCTGCTTTTCAGAATGATCTTATCTTGTTCATAGATGCTATCCGTTTGGATCATCGTTTCTTTGTCATTTCGCTCGCTGTACGTTATGTTGACTTTTCGGGCAACAAAAACATTACCGAGTGCACCTGGCTGCTCTTCGACTACAAAAACATACATGCCTTCCCGGTCCTGATGAATAGCTTCATTAGAAACAAGCAGCCCTTGATCGAGAGAGCTTTTCTCGATGTTAATCCGAGCCTGCTCACCTCCCTTCAGCTTGGCATCGAGGAGTTTAATACGAATCATCTTTTGAGGGACGGTTATCGTCTCCGCTCCTTCGGATGCCCCTTCTATAAGGGGCTCCGCATGGGAGATTTCTTCAATGACGCCGTCCATGACAATGGCTTGCTGCACTTTATCTGTATGGACCTCAACCTCGATCCGCTCTCCAATAGATATCCCAATGCTGGACAAGCGCTTTGCATCCGCGCCAACCTCCAACCTGTATCCTTGGCTGCTGTTTGAAACAATGACATCCGGCTCACCCGCGGATGCCAGTCCTTCTACCGCATTCAGCTTCGTTACAATACCGTCGAACGGAGCGGTTAGCACCTGATCTTTTGACAGCCGTACTTTCATCTCGTTGATCTTGCGTTCCTGCGCGGCAATATCAAGTTTCCCTTTTTCAATTTCACGTTTTGCGCTGCGCAGCTTAAGCTCATCCTCTTCGATGGACGACTGAATAAACTGGTCCTGAAGATTTTGCTGCTCGATTCTTTGCTTTTCCAGATTCGTTACTTCAAGTTCGATTTCTTGTCTTGCCGAAGAGTTGTCATAGGTGATAAGCTTCTGTCCCTTCTTCACACGTTCTCCTTCTTTCACGAGAACCTGTTGAACCTCCCAGTCGGTTGAACTGGAGAGCTTGGCTTCAGCGATCGGCTGAAGCATTCCGCTTCCTTCGATCGATAGCGCAATGCCTCCGTTTTTCGGCTGTTCCGTGGTCACCTTGGGTAAGGTCAGCGACTGCAGCGTGTTACTGAACAATGTAAAGAGCAGCAGCAGCCCCATAAAACCCATGAACACGAATTGAAGGATTCGCTTTCGTCTTTGGTCAACTGCCCCTTTTCCTAGCTCCATATCCTTTCTTCTCCTCCTAAAAAGCGCCCTGAAAAGTTAGCCCTTAACTCCTGACAATTGGATGCCTTCAATGAAATATGACTCCGCGTACAGAAATAACATCACCATCGGGGCCATATAGAGCATGGATGCAGCAAAGGCAATCCCCCGCTCGCTATCCTTGATCCTGGATAAAAAGACGGACAGCGGCTGCTTGAACGGGTCGTCCAAAAAGACAAGCGGCTGTTCCACCATGTTCCAATAATCAACGAACAGCAAGATCACTAGTGCGGCCAACCCCGGCTTGATCATCGGAACGATCATCGTCATAAAGATCCGCAAGTGGCCGGCGCCGTCGATTTTGGCAGCTTCAATGTAGGCATAGGGAATGTCCAGCATGAACTGTCTGAGCATAAACACGCCAAAAGCAGCGAAAATGCCGGGAACGATGATGGCTCCCGTACTATTCAGCATGCCAAGCTTATCGACCATAATATAGTTGGGTACCAGCGTGACTTGGAATGGCATGAGCATCGTCATGACATATACCAAAAACATAGAATCCCGGCCGCGGAATTTCAGCTTGGAGAATGCATAAGCAGCCAGTGCTGCCACGAGAGTCTGACCCACAATGATCGGCACCACCATGAACACGGAGTTCCAAAACATCGTCAGATACTTCGGGTTGTCGATGAACACTTTCCCATACTGTGCAAAAGTCACCTTGTCCGGAATCAGCTTCAGGTTTGCAAAAGAGCCATCCCTACCTGGAATCACTTCATTCATTTGACCGATGAGACCATAATTGATCTGGATTTCCAGTTCCGTCATCAATGAATTTGTGAATGTAATCACAATTGGTGATATGAAGATCATGGCGATAACACCCATGACGAATGTTAATATACTTTTTTTCAATATGTTGACGACTCGCACAGACTTCGCTCCACCTCCTATTCCATGTACTGTCGATGCCTGCGCTCAATCGCAAACAGCACCAGGACGATCAGCAGAATACAGACAAACATCAAGGATGCCGCTGCGGTCAGCTTCTGAATGTCGAGTGAAATGAACATATTATTCATATAGTGCTGCATCATGTAAATGCTGTCATGGGGATAATCGCCTGCGATCAGATACGTTTCCCGGAACACTTTGAATGAGTTGATAATGGACATAATCACAACAAAAAACATCGTGGAAGTCAGATAGACCAGCGTAACACTTCGAAATTGCCGCAAACGACCAGCCCCTTCAATCCGGGCCGTTTCGTAATAATCCTTCGGAATTTGCTGTAGACCCGCCAGGAATAAAATAACGTTGTAACCCATGTTCTTCCATAGATACACCATGATCACAACCAAACGTGCCGATTCCGTCTTCATCCAGTCCACGCGTCCCATTCCAAAGCTGTTCAGCCAGGCGTTCAGAGAGCCGTTCCAATCAAATAACATCTGCCAGATCATGATAATGGAGGCGACGGGCACAACAAGCGGCATGACATAAGCTGTCCGAAGCCATTTTTGAAAATATGTATTTTTGTGGAGCAGCATTGCTAATCCGAGTGACAGCATGACCATAAGCGGAACACTGACCGCGCTGAAGTAAAACGTGTTGGATGCCGCCTTGCGGAAGGAGGTACTTCCAAGCAGCTCCAGGTAATTATCGAGTCCCACAAAATGACCGTCTATCGATTGGCTCATAAAGGAATAGTACAAGCCCATGACAAATGGAATAAGGTAAAAGAGTGCAAATCCGATACCGCTTGGCACGAGAAAGAACATGGCCGCCGAAGCATCCTTACGGAGCCATTTTTTCATGATTTTCTTGATCCATCCTTTCACGATTTAGTTTGTCCTTCATTTCTGTTCCATGTTATTCGCCCCGATGCATTCAGTTTAGGGAAGATAACTTAAGAAAAAAGTATGGAAAATATTAAAAATATCTAAAGTAGTGAACGCAATCATAAGAATAGGGAACGTAGCGGAAGCGCCCCTACTTCTTGGGTTCAGAAAAAACTCGCACGTTCTCGTTCTCAACGGTTGCAAGCATTACATCGTGGATATTCGTATTAGCGGGTGCTATTTTTGAATGAAGCCAAGCCAAATCCTTACCCATTTCCTGAAGAAGCGACATATCGACTTTTCCATCTATGATGATCGGCCTTGAGATCGTAAACGGCCCCGTCTCTAATCTCATATCTGCCGGAGTAACCGGTTGGTATGGGGTGTCCATAAAAACCGATATGGTTCCACCCGGTTCCCATACGGCAAGGGCTACCTTTTGTATATCCTCTACTTTTTCCTTTCTTAGCTCAGAAAATAAAAAATCAATAGAGATTCTGGCTTTAGATAAGTTATGAAACTGGATGAGTCCATTTTTAACGAGTGTGATGGGCGATGGATCTAGATAGTGTTTGAAGAACGGCCACTTCAGGCTCAACCACGTCGCTATAATGTATAAAACGACGAGAACGATCGTCGTGATCATAGATCCCTTTAATCCCAATTCTTCATCTGAAAGCGGATGAGCAATAATATTGCCGAGCGTTAAAGCCAAAATGAAATCGAGGAATCTCAATTGAGAAATGGAACGCTGCCCCATTAATTTGGCTGCAAGAAGTAAAAAAACGAAGCTAACAACCCCTCTTAGGATCCATTCCATGGTTGTCAGCGATTCTTGACTTTGGTAAAAATCCAATCCATTCACCCCGCCGATTCACATCAATTATTGTTCAATATATTCATATATTCGCTTGAACGATTTCTTCATTCTGTAGCACGTCCGTTTAGACTCGAAGTACCTTTACGAATAGTCGTTTTACAGCCCCTAAAATCCGAGGTTTCGCCCATGAAGAAGATATGAAAATCGTGTACATCCCCAGACGGTTTCCGCCCCATAAATCTGTAATGATGCCGTTTCCGATAACGGCTGTCTCGTTACTACGGGTTTCAAGCATATTCAATGCGGCTAAAAATGCTTTTTTCTTCGGTTTACCGGCTTCGAACAAAGCTGGAATTTCATGGACCTGTCCGTGGTCACCCATTGGAGGTTTGCTGTTAGAAACGATGATCACCTTAATTCCATATCTCGACTGCATGTTAGTCAGCCAAGATTTCATCGAATCAGTTATGGAGTCAGCTTTCTTGGTCGTTAAAGTATTGGTCCAGTCAAGGATTATCCCTTTAATACCTGCCTGCTGGAGTCTTTCTCCGTTAATCTCATAAATCGAGCGCGCAATTTGCGATGGTTTAAAAATAGGCATAGTCTTCCTCCACTACTTTCATATAAGTGAGTCAATCGTGTATAGAATGCCTTCATTTTGTTAAAATCATACTTTTGAACAATCATTTCACCTGGTTGGTCTGTATGTATGGATTCGGCTAAACAAAAAAAGCCGCGATTACCGCGACTTCATAAGATGTTCCAACGGATCGTCCGGTAAGCAAACCTACAAGGCGCGTCGTCGATCGTGCAGAACAAACAGCATGATTATGAACATCATGACGCCAAAGACGACACCGGCCTCCGTCGTTAGCATCCGCAGCAGCTGGTACTCTGGCGAGAACTGCGAATCGGTGCGAATCGCGGAAAAGAGGTTATACGAGAACAGCATGCCCGACGAAATCCATGCCGCTGCCATCGGGTACAGAAATCGCTGCGGCCCGCGGCGGGAAGTTAGCACCAGCAATCCCCACGCCCCCGCGATGGACCACGCTCCGGTACTCAACGTCAGCAGATGCCACCACACATCACGATCGTCCAGTCTGGCCGGGTCAATGCCGAGAGTGCCTCCGGCAGCCCAGAACACCTTAATGATACCTAACAGGACACAGCCGGCTCCAACCAGCCTGGACAATGTATGCTGCAATCTCCAAGTATTGCCCGGTAACCTGCTATAGTCGATCGAATCACCGAACGCCTCCGGCCACCGTGTCCTCGCATACCCTGCGAAGGCGAGAGGTAGACAAATGCCGATGCCGACCAGCGAAATCATGACGAAAAATTGTTCGTACACCCAAACCTCGGCGGCCCCCGCCTCCTGATCCCGAGTCATAGCTGCCGGTCCTAGCACCGGCGCCAAGACCAGCATGGGAACGAGCAGTCCGGTACCAACCCATACGGGAAAGGCAATCAGCCATGCAGGCATACGTTCGCCCCACGGCCTGGTGAACGCCATGGCCAGCAGAATTCCGATAGCCGCTAGCACTGCGGTAGCTGCGTTGATCGCACGCCAGCTAGCGTCGCCCATTTGCTCGGTTGGTATGAAGTAACCGAAAGTCCATGCCATTTTAATCAATAGATACGGCGCCACCGCTATGGCAGCGCCATAACCAGAAATTCTACGTATCTTCATCCATTGCGGTGACTGCAGATCAGCTGAAACTTGCTCATGCTCAATCTTCATGTTGGTAAACTTACCTCCTTAAATAACTCTGTCTTCACCTTACACCTCATTCTAACCCCCTTATCGAAAGGCAAAGTGACCTCAAGTTTAAGTTTGGGTTAAATTCCTTTACGAGAGAGCAGTACGGCTCTCTTTCCGATATAGGTACGTTCACATTCAAAAAAGAAGCTGCGTATAAGTCATTCTGAGCGACTTGTACGCAGCTTCTTCCCTGGTCTTTTAATGTCAAACGTATATTATATTTTCAATAACATGAGCTCTTCCAAATATAAAATGCACTTCCATTTTCATCGGATTTCACTTCCCATTGCATATCCATCTCCCTGGCCATCATCGATACAATGGACAAACCGATTCCTGCACCTTTTTCAGGTGACTCGTTGCCGAAGCCAGGACCCTTATCATGGATGACGAGCATCAATTGCTTCTGACGATCTATCATTTGAATGCCGATGTACCGACCCGCTCCCGCATGGCGTACCACGTTCTGAAACACATTGTCCAGGATACGGTTAAACCACAATGGATCCGCATCCCAAAGTAACGTCTGATCAGGAAGCTCGACAAGGACTTCAAATTCCTTCGCCTCGAATACTGGATACCACTGAGCCACTCGATTCCGGACTTCTTCTACGATATCAATCGGCTGTTTATGCATCGGATATTTCCCCGCCGATAACAGCGTGTATGACAGAAGGTTATCCATCAGATTACTGATGTCATCCAGCTTATGCTCGATGACAGAAAGTGAAAACTGCCCCTGGGAGGAAGCAGGGTTTTTGCGAACGGTATGGACATGCTGCCGGATGACAGTCAACGGAGTTCGGAGATCGTGGGAAATCGTTGAAATCAATTGCTTACGCAGTTCCTCCTCCTCCCGCTCCCGTTTTTGACTTTCTTTGAGCTCCTTCACCATCCGATTAAACGAGCCTTCGAGTTCTCCGATCTCGTCTTCCTTGATAATCGGGACTTCATTCGGAATTTCTTTCAATCCGTTTACGGTCATTGCCGATTGAAGCCTGACCAGTCTTTTGCGAAGCTTAATGAAGAACAGCCATGACAGCATAAAGAAGCTTCCACAGATCATCAAAAACAGAAAGATTAGTGGCAAGTTTCCCGAGAGCGACATTTCTGCGTCAAGGATATGGGATTCCGGGAGCCGCATCACCATGAAACCTTGCTTCGGATCGTTTCCGATGAGGGAAGTTAAGACCAGCGTTTCTTGATTATGGTCTTGCGCTCGAATAGAGAGTATATCCAGATAAGTCCACTGCTTAGGTATATCTCCCGAGAGGTCACTGTCTGCATTCGTTCTCCCTGACGGGTCCACCCAGAATATCTCCGCACTCGGATAGTCCTCATTCAACTCCCGCAATCTAGTATCAATCCTATCCTTACCTGCACCGTCCAGGTTGACTGCCTCCTGCTGCCACATGCGGGTTATCTCTTCAGGACGATACATGGGATGATCGCTAAACATATAGCCAGGTAAATAAAACATGGCTGGAATGATCGGCCATAGCAGCAAGGCGGTCAAAATAAGAACCAGATATTTGCTCATTAACGAGCCGCGGATCTTCATGAACGCACCCGGTATCCTACCCCACGGATGGTCTCGATAATTTGGGGGGAGCCTGAATCCCGCTCAATCTTCTCGCGCAGATGCCGGATATGCACGGTCAGCGTTTTATCTCCGTTCAGATGCGGTTCGCCCCAAACGGCTTCATAAATCTGCTTCTGGGTCAGTATGTGGTTCAGGTGGTCCAGGAAAAACATGAATATATGGAACTGCTTGCCTGTAAGCACAATCTCTTCCCCAGTTTCAGAATTCCATATACGACTTCCTTTTCGGTCGATGATTAAATGCCGGATCAGGAGCTGTTCCGGTTCCGCAGTGACAGAACGCCTGAGAAGGACTTGAATCCGGGCAGCCAATTCATCCGGATGAAACGGCTTTGTCATATAATCATCGGCAAAAGACAAGCCCGTAAGCTTATCCTCGATAGCGGTTCTGGCCGTAAGCATCAGGATGGGTACAGCGGGATTGATTCGTTTTAGCCGCTGACCGACCGTGAATCCGTCCAGACCCGGAAGCATAATGTCCAAAATGACAAGATCGCAACGTTCCATTGCTGCTTCCGCATCGTGGCCTGAACTCTTCCATATCACTTCATAGCCTTGACCGATTAAAAAATCCTTGGACCAGGAACCGATTTCCTGATCGTCTTCAATGTACAAGATGGTAAATGTCTTCATCGTATGATGGACTCCTAAAAGTAATATATAGGTAGTCTAGCATATTATGGCTGTCGGGAGACCGGAAAATCCATCGAAAAAATTTCACGCAAATCACAAAGTCTCGTCATAAGTTCACAACATCGATTTGTTAATGTTAACAGCAGCCGGGGAAGTTGAAGCACGGGCTGCACGGGCATCGGCATGATTCTTACTTGTTGGGGGATGAATCGGCAGTGGCTTATCGACTTCATCAGGCCGTAGATCATCCACAACTTCGGAAAGGAACTGATTGGATATGAAAACAACCGATATCGTGAAAGAAAACCTGCTTTTGATTCTCGGTCTGGGTGCTTTAGCGCTTATCAGACCCATCATGAAGATGACCGGGATCATGGATCTGATCGGCCAAGCATTCGGCAGCATTCTGATGACGGTCCTTATCTCCTTGGCCTGGCTCATGATCGTTCTTGTCAAGAGAGCTGCTTTTCCCGTTGTCATTCTTGTTTTTTCGGGATTGAGTTATGCCTTATTTGCAATCATCCTAAGCGGTATTGCCTCCCCCCTTCTCGATGGAAAATTGCAAGGGCCTTTAACGAATCCACTGGCAATGGTAAGTGTCTTTGCAGTAAATGCGATTTGGGGCTTAATCGTGGGCGTAATTGCCAATGCACTGCGTCGTAAAGGCTAAGCAAACCGCTTTGTAAAATGGATCTTGTGAGGGAGGAAATGACGCATTTATCATCGTCTCCGGGAATGGACTCAGAAATGAGAAACTACTCTCAAATCAAGTCATTCGATATTTGAAAATAATTAAAGAAAAGGCGGCACAGGAGCCCTCCCTGTACCGCCTTTTCTTTATTCGCAGCATCTATTTGACCCAAGTTTGCGCGCTCTCATGCAGGCTTACCACAACTAGGAACACCCTTAACACCTTCAATATAGCTCAAGCCATGTCAAAACGTAATCTATACCGCTGCCTTTTGGGCGTTATGAAATTCCTCCAGCGCCTGACGAACGGCTTGGGGCGTATCGAGGCGAAGAACGCGCTTCGCCAGCTCACGGCATTCCTGACGATCCAGGTTAGCGAGCCTTTCCTTCATTCGGCTGAGACCGCTAGCCTCCATGCTCCATTCGTCGAGCCCTAAGCCGAGTAAGAGCGGTGCCGCCAGCGGATCTCCCGCCATACTGCCGCACATGCCGGTCCATTTACCGGCCTTGTGGGAAGCCTCAATAACCGTGCGGATTAACTGTAGCACGGCTGGATGGAAATAATCGTACAGGTGCGCAACGTGTTCATTCATGCGGTCCGCTGCGACCGTGTACTGCACGAGGTCGTTCGTACCGATGCTGAAGAAATCGACTTCGCTCGCGAATCGTTCCGCCAACACGGCCGTTGAGGGAATCTCAACCATGATGCCAGCTTCCATCTTCTCGTCGAACCGGATGCCATCCTGCCTCAATTCTCCCTGTACTTCTGTGAGGATGGCTCTCGCCTGCCTCCATTCCTGCAGGCCGGAGATCATCGGGAACATCACCTTTACCGTACCAAAGGCGCTGGCCCGCAGCACCGCTCGCAGCTGCGTACGAAGCAGCTCCTGGCGGACGAGCCCTACCCGTATCGCACGGTAACCCAGGAACGGGTTCGCTTCCTTTGGCAGCTGCAGATACGGCAGCTCCTTATCTCCGCCGATATCCATCGTGCGGATGATCACGGGGCGGCCCTCCATCATCCGGGCCGCTTCCTGATAGGCACGGAACTGCTCCTCCTCGCCCGGCATGGCCGGGGCGTTCATGAACAGGAACTCCGTGCGGAACAGCCCTACGCCGTCCGCGCCCTGCCGGACGGCGGTCTCGGCTTCCGCGGCGCTGCCGATGTTCGCCGCGAGCTCCACGCGCGTGCCGTCGGCGGTCACTGCCGGACGCGCCGCGTACTCCTCGAGCGACTGCCTGCGCTCGAGGTCCTGCTGCATGCGGAGCCGATACTGCTCGGCCTCCGTCTCTTCCGGCCGAGCGATGCATAGCCCGGCTGTTCCGTCAAGGACGAGCGTGTCGCCGTCCTCAATGCCATCGACGCCGGCACCTGCGCCGACGATGGCGGCAATTCCGAGCGACCGTGCGAGAATAGCGGTATGCGAGGTCGCTCCTCCCGTCCGGGTGATAAAGCCGATCACCAAGGCAGGGTCCAGCTGCACCGTATCCGACGGCGCCAAATCGTCAGCGACCAGAATGACTTGTTCGGTGATTCCCGTAAAACCGTGCGTTTCTCCGGGCGACAGACAGGCGAGAAGGCGGCTGCCGATATCGCGGATGTCCGCCGCGCGCTCCTTCATATAATCGTTGTTCATGCTTTCCAGCATGGCAGCGACCTGGCTCACCATTTCGGCAACGGCCCTTGGCGCTGGTTCCAGCTTCTCTCGGACCCGGGCCTCCATCTTCGGATAGAAGGCAGGATCGTCCAGAAGCTTCCGCTGTCCTGCTAGAATGCCGGCTTGTTCTTCACCCACGGCTTTCTTCGCTTTCTCCGTCAGCGCCTCCAATTGTTCCGCGCAGCTGGCTTTGGCTTCACGGAGCTTGTTAAGCTCGGCATCGATAGCGGCCGGGGTATTCGGAATAAACTTTTCATCAGGGCTGCTGTCGCTACTGGCCCCCTGTGAAGACTTATAGAGGTATGCCTTTGCGATCCGGATTCCCTCCGATACGCCGATTCCTTGAATATGCAGCCTCTCCATCAGGCTTCACCAAACTTGCTTTCGACTAGCTGTCTCAGAGCTTCGACTACCTCTTGTTCTCCATCTCCGTCAGCTTCGATGGTCACGACTGCTCCTTGTTCGACCCCGAGCGTCATTAGCTCCAGCATGCTTTTGCAATCCGCGGAGCGTCCTTCGCTAGTCTTTAGATGGACCTCTGCTCCAAACTGTCCTGCTTTTTCCGAGAAAAGCTGAGCCGGACGGACATGAAAGCCCTGCTCATTTTGTATGGTTACGGTTTGTGCGAACATGTCTTTCCTCCTCATCCTGTAACCGCCTGCCGAGGCAATTCAATTGCAGAAATCGTAAGTTACGGCTGCTCTCTTCCGTATCCTGCCGTTCATCTGCCCTATCCTTGCCAGGCGGCATGTTTTATTTGTTGTTCAAGATCCAGCTCTTCTATGGCAAACCTCGTATATTTTCTTTACTCGCACTCTACACCTCATCATGCCAGTAAAGCGATCCGTCCTTTATAAGCCTCAACCAACGCTTTGTTGTGTTCATCCGAACCATCGATATTTCCGCTGAGAAATACAGGAGGGTTGAAGCCTTTTTCAATCATAATCTCAATAGATTCGGCGAACAGGGAGTTCAAAATGAGGGCCCCAACGACCGTCGAGCTCGGCGTGAAAGGCACCTGGAGCCCCGGATGGCTCAATACGGCATCTCCCTTGACCGAGAAGTTGTCGATCACAAGATCAACGGCATCCGCCAGGTGCTTGCCGCTGCTGTGCCGGGACTTCATGCTTTTGGAATATTCCAGAGAGGTAATACCAACAGTAAAGGCACCCTTCTCCTTGGCCATCAAAGCGACATCTACGGGAACGGGATTTCGGCCGGAAGTGGACAGTACAAATACAATCTCGCCTTCGCGAATATCCTGCTCCTTCATAAAATCGACCGCTAGGTCGTTTTGTCTTTCCAGCTCGGACGAACGGACCGCGCCTTCGTGAAGCATCAGCTTCTCTACAAGGATCGGACGAATCGGGACGAGCCCGCCAGCTCGGTAAAAAACTTCTTCGGTCAATATATGCGAATGTCCGCAGCCAAACAAGTGAATAATCCCACCCTGCTGAATACAGGACGCCACCTTCTCCGCCGCTTCACGGATCGACTTGGCCTGCTCGGTTCGGACTTTGTTCAACAACCCGCCAATCACATCAAAATAGGTGTTCATCATCGCAGCTTTCACCTCGTTGTTCCTGTATTTATAATGCTATCTGCTCTCTTCCGGTTGATCATCGGTTGACAATGCTCTTTTAGCCCGGAGAACCATATCGGCCATCACTTCCAAGCTGCGCTCGATAATCTTCTCCCCCTTCTCCCTCGTTGCCAGCGTTGCATCCCCAAGTACGGCAGAGGAAGTCATTTCCTCCCACGGTGTTGGCGTGCAATCCGCTTCGAGCGGGATATGCGGGGCACCGTCGATCGCCTTGCTCATATCCACATATTCGCCCGCGAGATAGAGCATATAGGATGTCTCGATCTCATCGGCATGCATATAGCTCCCGTGTGCAGCCGAAGCTTCCCGTACCAGAGCCGTTACTTCCTTCGTGCCGGGATAAAAGAAATAGAATACCTTCAGTTCGGGAACCCGTTCGTATAACACTCTCGCAGCTTCCTTCAACGCAATCGCATTGCCGAGATGGCCATTGACCATGACGAAAATGCGAAATCCCTGCTGGTACAAGCTTTCGCCGATATCGGCAAGCAGCCGGATGAGCGCTTCGTTTGAGACGTTGATGCTCCCCGGGAAATTGCGCAGGCTCCACACTTGGCCATAGGGCAGGGTCGGCAGAACAAAGCTTTCCGTCCGCTCGGCCAATTTGTCCGCGAGTCTGGTCGCAAGCAGGTTATCCGTGCCCAGCGGCAGATGCGGCCCATGCGCTTCAACGGCACCAATAGGAAGTATGGCAGCGCGGAGTTGGCGAATTTTACCCTTCACCTCAACCGAATTTTCGAGTTCGAATTTCATAGCGAGCGCACCCCTTACTTTTTAAATGAAAAGCAGTTGGCCGGATTGCTTACGAAAAATTTCTCCACCAGTTTTCGTCCGTCAAAGCCGCTTCGGTTCGCCTCATCCACAAAGCGCGGTACCCATTTGGCAATAATGTACTCCAGACCGAGACCCTGGTCGTAATGCTTGTAGTAGGTTTTCCGGGCGGTATCTCCGCTGATGAGAATTTGATCTTCGAAGCCTTTGCGGACAAGCTCCAGAATTAGCGAGATGCGGGTGCTTTCCGGTGCGTACTTGATTTTGCCGATCCCGTCAAAGCTCATGTAAGCTCCCGTTTTGGCAATCTGCTCATGGTAGTACGGATCGGGATTGCGGTCCATATGTCCCAGGCTCAAAAAAGACAAATCCACGCCTTCGCTCTTGAGGAGCTCAATTTGCTCCAGCGCCATGGTGCCAACTTCGGTATGGGAATGAATGGGGGCTTTTGTCTCATGATGGGCACGCGCTACAGCGCGCAGCGTCTTCTCCTCCAGATGCGTGATGCGGTTATAGCCTGTCCCGAATTTAACCTGGCCCGCTTTGAAAGAAGAGCCTTCCAGCCCTTCTTCCACCTCCCGGATGACGAAATCCGCCAGCTCGTTAATGCTTTTCGCTTCAATCCACTGTGCGTAGGTTTCATAATGGCCTGTCAGCGGTTTAAGCTCCTCTTTGATTTTGGCGTCCCACAGAAAGCTCTTATTGAAGCCCGCCGTTCCTACGATGTGAATGCCGGTTTCAAGTGCAATTTCCTGTACCGCCTGAACATCACGTCCATAATCGATGGCTGTAGCGTCCACGATCGAGCGTCCGCCGTGTTGTTTAAAATCAAGAACGTCCCGTTTGGACTTCTCTTTATCGTCCAGGAGCAAATCGTCCTCTCCCCGCTCCTGCCAGTAAGCCGGACGGCATACGATATGTTCGTGGGAATACGTAAAGCCCAGCTCCTCTTTGCTGATATCTCCATGTAAAGTACGAATAAAGCCCATATCGTTTCTCCTCCACTCTCTGTAAAATATGAACCTGCCGGATTTCTAAAAAGGCGTGTTCAAAAAGTGCGTGTTCAAAATTCAAAAATCCCTGCTAAAAGAACAGCTTGGCCAGGAAGTGCAGAATCGGTCCAATGATGAACATATCGGAATCAGCTGCCCACATGGCCGTATCCGGCACCGTCGAGGCGATGAAGAAGCGAACCATCAGAAACTGTCCCCAGGCTACAACGGTTGAAGTGATGAAGCCGCCGATAACGGCCCCGCGGACACCGCCTGTCGAGTTCCCGAACACCCCGGCCGTAGCACCGTGGAAAAATAAGACGATCATCGTTGGCACGAAAATGTAAGCAACGGTGTTGCCAAGTACAAGCAGCCAGATAATCGCTCCCGCGAAAGCTCCCAGGAAGCCAAGAACCACCGCATTCGGCGCGTAAGGGTACACAACTGGCGCATCGAGTGCCGGTTTGGCGCCTGGCACGAGTTTGGTAGCGATCCCGTTAAAGGCCGGAACCAGCTCGCCGACGAACATCCGGACGCCCATCAGAACGATGGCGATTCCGCCTGCAAATGTGAACGATTGGATAATGGAGTAGATAATAAAGTTCTGGTCACCCGATTGTTTCATCAGTTCCGCAGCCGCCGGCGTGCCCTTCGTTGATAGAATTATGGCCCCGATCAGGAACAAAACCCCCATGCTGAGCGCCGTGATGACGTTGGAATCGCGGAGGAACTCAAAGCCCTTTGGTACTTTGATTTTCTCGGAATCGTTGTTTTTGTTGCCGAACAATTTACCGAACAAGGCAGCAAGCAAAGCAACCGAGGCCGAGGTGTGACCAAGCGCAATGTTATCGTTACCTGTAATTTTACGCAGGAACGGCTGAACCAGCGCCGGCTGGAATGTCCAGTACACACCAAGGACGACAGCGATCATCAGAACCAGCTTCCAGATCGAGATGCCGCTGGCCGCATGAACGATAACGCCTGCAAATACGGTTGATGTCCAGAACATCATGTGCCCGGTCAGATAAATAAATTTAAACCGGGTAAATCGGGCCAGCAGAACGTTGATCAGAAAGCCGATAAGCATGGCGAGCGTAACAGCGCTCCCGAATTTCGAATTGAATGCCTCCTGCCCCATGAAGGTACCGAGGGATCCGCTCTCCAATCCGAAAACTTCTTTCCACATCGGCTCGAATACATTCAAGGCTTTTACGATGACATCAGAGCCTGCACCGATGATGAGGAAGCCGATGATCGCTTTAAAGGTGCCGCTTACAAGCTGACTTGTTGATTTCTTCTGAAGCAGAAGGCCGACCAGAACGATAAATCCGAGCAGAATGGCGGGCGTTCCAAAAATGTTGGTGGCAATCCAAAAAAGTACGTCCATATGCCCTCTCCCTTTCTAATGGTTTACAGCACTTCTTCCAGCTTCTGTTTGATTTCGTTATTGTCAAAATAGTTGTTGACGATAACGATTTGGGCCGCATGTCCTTGAAGGCTTTGGGCCAGTTCGTTGCTTGTAATGATATACTCGGCTGCGGTTCCGGATGCCGTTGAAACGTCGGTATGCTCCACGTCGGCATTTATTCCCATTCCGCTAAGCACATTCTCCACATTCATTCTCAAAATCAGACTCGTTCCTTGTCCAAGACCGCATACGCATAAAATTTTCATTGTTCGTTCCCCCTAATCAGTTGTTGGATTGTCTCCACATCAGTTGCCTGCATGAATTGTTCAATGCTCCCCGGGCTGCTCAGCAAGGTGGTCAGCTTGCGCAGCATGGCGATATGCTCCGAACTAGAGGAGCCGCCGAGCGCAAACACAAGCTGTACCGGGTCGTTAGCCGCATGGCCGAAAACGACCGGTTTCTTCAATTTAATCAGCGAGACGGACGCTTCCTTCACCCCATCCTCCGCACGGGCATGCGGAAGTGCGATATGAGGTGCAAGAACAAAGTACGGGCCTCTGTCACGGTAAGATTTGACCATGGCATCGGCATAACGTTCTTCCGCCGCCCCCGCTTTCGCTAGCAGTTCTCCTGCTAAGCGGATGGCTTCTTCGGCCGTCTCGGCCTCCACATCCAAGGCTATTAGTGACGGTTCCAAAAATTTCATTCTCATCTCTCCCAAGTCCGGTATTCTAATCGATGCTAAAGACCGGTGTGTAATTGCTGCAGGATCTGTTCTTTTGTCTTGGCCTCTTTCAGACGGATCAGGTTCTCCTTCTCCCTGAGCAGGATGGTCAGCTCCGACAGCGCTTTGAGGTGGGATTCGCCGTCAATCGCCGCCAGTACCAGAATGATCTGAACTTGATGCCTTGCTTCTTCTGAGAAGGCGACGGGTTGCTCCAGTCGCAGCAGACTGATTCCCAGTCGCCGGACTCCATCCTGCGGCTTGCCATGCGCAATCGCGATGCCCGGGGCAACGACGATGTAAGGGCCGAGCGCCTCCACTTTGGAGATCATCGCATCGATATAGGCTTCATCGATGCGCCCATCCTTCAGCAGGGGCTTGGAGGCATCGCGAATGGCGCTCCGCCAGTCGGCCGCTTCTCTTTTCATTTGGATCATCTGCCCAGTGAGCAGATCCGATAGTGATGGCTTGCGTGCTTCACTCAGCCATGTTTTCCCAACGGACAAGTAGTGGTTAAGCTCCTCCGTAAGTCCTGCTTCATCCCTAACCGCGGCGTATTTATGGACAATGTCCAGCAGCGCTTGAACCGAGTACGCCGGGGTCTTTGATTTACGGCCGGCAACCATGTTGACCTGGTTCAGCAGGTGCTCCTTATCCTTATCGCTGAGAATCGGATTCACTAAGAGAACGGGCACTTTGCTATCCGGCAGTGGTACCGTTGAGAAAATAAAATCAACATTTTCTTCATCAAACGACTCGTAATTCCGCAGTGAGAGTATCGCTGTAATATCCACTGCCGAGAAGAGGTTCTCCAGCTGCGATTTCAACATCCGCGAAGCGGAAATGCCGTTGACGCAGACGATGGCGGCCTGTCTCCGTACGGCCGGCTTCGTGTTCTCTCTGCGCAGCCAGCCGCCGAAATGCATGGCGAGATATCCGATTTCGTTATCATCAAGTTGACGTCCAACCAGTTGTTCGAACGCTGCCGCGGAACGGCGGGTCAGCTCGAATACTTCCCTGTACTTGGAAAGGATATTTTCGAGCAGCGGATTTTCAAGGCCGAGTCCGTATATGATCCGGTAATAAGCCGGCTTCAAATGGACAAGCAGATTCTCCTCCATCGCTTCCCGGTTCGGCAGGAATACACAGGCGTAACGCTGAAAATCATCTGTCATCTGTCTGGTCACTTGCCGAAGCTGCTTCAGCACTTCTTCGGATCCGGTCATCTGTTCCATCCGATTGACCCTCGCTCCCAGCAGATGCATCGTCAAGTAGCAGACTTCTTCATCCGGGATCGAGACGCCGAACATTTGGCCAAGACCTTCAGCAACCTCTGAGGCGACTTCAAACTCTGGCATCCTCCGCAGCACGCTTCGTTCATCTTCGTCTATCGAGATAAACTGTTCGGCCTGAATCCGTCGTACATACATTAAGAAGCGTGCCGTCAAATGAAATAGCATCTCGTCCGTCAAATCTACGCCCAGCGTTATTTCGCTATCCGAGATCAGTCGATAAACCCGCTTCAGATGTTCCGACTTCATAGGGGGAAATAAAGATTGGGCGAGATCCGGTCTTTCCGATTCCGGGTTCCGGTTAAATACCTGCTCCCAGTCTGCATCGCCGAAAAGCTGCCCGAAATAATAGCTCAGGGCCTTCCGCTTGTCACGTTCCTCCCCATGTACGCCATAGCCCCGCTTGCGGTCGTAGGTTACATTGAGATTCGAGGCTTTCATGTCCGACCGGACCGTATTCAAATCCTTGAGCACGGTCCCACGGCTCACCTGCAAAAGATCCGTCAGATGATGAACAAAGAGCGGAGCCTCCACCGATAACAGATAGAGCGACATCCAGGCCATTCTTTCTCGTGGGGACAAATAGTACTGCTGTGCATGAGGCTTCCCGGTTGACTGCGGAAGACTGGCCCGGCTTTCATCAGGCAAATAATAGCCGACTGTCCTGACATATTTGACCGGCGGAAGATGAACCGCTTTCAAGTAGTCGTTTATTTTTTCCATATCATAATAAACGGTTCGTCTGGAGATACCGACCTTCTGCATTAGTTCTTCCAGCGACACATAATCGGCTGCCTCATGAAGCAGCGTCAAAATCCGTGTACTTCTTTCGTCCAGAATACGGCATCAACTCCTTTGCCGTTTAGTGTGGTACCTTTTGCAATTCGATTATACCCACAGGCAATTCATGAAAGACAGTTCATTTCATGGAGTCCCTTTTGTGCAAAAATGAACTCAAGTGTTCAAAGTCAATCCCTCCCATAGCAATCTAAAACAAAAAAAGCCGCATACCATGCGGCTTTCAAAGTTTTTTTATAACTTGTGTCGTAGACCAGCAGAAACTCTTTTCATTAAATAACTCGGCATAATAATAACCGCTATCCCCATCTCACTCATTGAAGAAGAAGTGTTGAGCTCATTTTCTAAAGTTGCTTTTTCAATACGCGTAACAAGAAATCCACATTAGGCATTCCATGTTCTTCCTGTCCAACTAAATCAATGCCTGTGCATGCTGTAGTAAGTAGCGTGCGGCATCGCTATGAACATGTTTGCCGCTCTGTGCTTGAATTTCATGGATGAAACTGTTCAGTTCACCCTTGTCGAGCTTTTGTCTCAAGCTGTTTGCGATACCGTTGTTGTCAATCCAGCCATCCTTTTCAAATCTTGCGACCAGCGCTTGGAGCGATTCGCTAGTCGCAGTTGTTTGAAAGTCCACACTGGCCCTCCCTATATTTCCTGCTGAATCGTAACCTGTAATTTCTAATGAATGACTCCCCAGTGAAAGTGTATAAAGCGGAATCGTTGCGCCATGTTCCAAAGGCTGTCCGTCAAGCAACAACGTTGTCTTCGACTGATCGACGCCGGACAGATCATCGTTCACAACAAATTGCGGCAACAAGTCTTGATCCATACTGTAGCTTTCTGCTGCCGGATCGCCAACAATGATAAATGGAGCCCCTGTATCCAGACTAAATGTAATCGTCTTTTTAGGCTCTGTGTTACCCGCATCATCCCTTGATTGATAGCTTATCGTATACTTACCGTCTTGACTGAATGTAACGGGTCCATTGTATGTCTGCCATGAGCTCCCTCCGTCCAGGCTGTAAACCGATTCGGTTACCCCCGATAATTGATCCTTAGAGGCCAATGATAACGTTACAGGATGGACATACCAACCGTTGTGGCCGTCCGGCTGCTCCGGGGATAACGAGGCTATCGTGTCGGGCGGAACCATATCCTGTCGTTCGAACAGAAGCACAGGCCGGTAAGCTGCATCCGTATGTTCCTTAGAGCCGTAAATAATCCAGCCGTTCGAGCCGTAATTGGTCGTTTGAGCGAGTTGAACGGCGATCATCCGTTCACCAACCAAGGCTGCATTCACTTGTGCGGTTACATCAATGGTTACGGGTGTTCCGGCTGCTGGGACGGTCCAGTTTCCGATCAGGCTGCCGGCAGCAGGCTTATTGTTCCAAGTCATGCCGTTTTCTGTCCATGTATGATTGCTTACTTCATAAGCAACGCCTTTTGTGTTGGCGAGTCCGGCACTTGTCGGAACCAGACGAATCTGCGCGCTTTTAACTTGTTCCGGCAGCTGCGATAAATCAAATTTCAAATAAGAGTATCGGTGGTAGCCGGAGTTGGGATCGTTTTTTACGACCAATTGATCGGAAGAACCAAAGTTGCTGTTTGCATAAGACCCGCTGCGAACGTAGGCATCATCGGAAGGTGAGATTGCATAACCAAGCGTTACGGATAATTCATTGGATGCGGCGCTTTCCATACCCGTGCTGTTAAGGGCTTTTATCGCAAAATAATACGTTGTCCCGCTGGAAAGGTCCGTGACCGTATACTGGTTGTTGCCGCTGACTGCCGATATATCCACGGTTTTCGTATAACTGCCGGGCGCTGTCCCGTAATAAATGCGGTATCCGGTAGCTCCGGTGCTGGCGTTCCATTTCAGTGCAGCTGAACCGGGTCCTGGCAAGGCTTCGATCAATTGAGGCGCCGCTGGCGGCGTCGTTGACCCTGTACTCAGCTTAGCCAGGAACGTTTTTCCAATCGCTCCTGCCATATTCACTTCCAATATCGTAGTCGGTGAAAACTGTTTCACTGTAACGCCTGGATCAAGCAGCAGCGCGCCGGTTGTTGCACGGTGAAGTTCGACTTCAATGGTGCCACCGTTTGCTTTGGTCGGGTCTGAAACCCCGATTTGCAGCTCATTTCCGTTCTCGGCAATGGTGACGGATGCTTTCTTATTACTTGTCAAGTAATCTGCTCCGTTCACTTGGACGGTTTCAACCGAATCCGTCCAAAAGTTTGCTCCGACCGCCATTTGATCCGTGGTATCCATGACCGCCTGTACGTTTCCTGTGTTTTTCAATACGGTGAAGCTAGGGTCTGCCGCATAGTCTGCTGCCTCAGTCGTCGACGCTCCCGGATAAACGGCATATGCATAGGAGGCTTGCACCGGATCGACGCCGTGATTCAGCGCGAGGCTTGCGTATTGTGCGGATACCATCTTATCGCTTCCATCGGTGTTTATATCCTTCCAGGATCCGGAACGCGTTTCACGTAGACCACGAACTGTCGCTCCTCCAGGGAATACGTACGCGATATCCGATCCCGGTACGCTGCCAGACAGATGCGCCCACTGTACGCCTGTCATCGCTTCCGTCCACCCGGTCGTTGAAGGCTTAGCCGTTCCATCCACCGTCAACGTATTTGACCCGCTCTCATTCAGCTTCCGATTTTCAACGATCGTCTCTACAGCGCGACCTCCAGTACTCGAAATGTCGGATCCGAGTGCTATATATTTATCGCCGAATAGAAACCATGACGTTTTGCCTGATAACGGAGTACCCGTATTTTTCGACATCGAAAATTCCATACCGACCGTTCCGTAAGGGCCATCAATCGATGAGCCTCCTACCCAATTCGACGTATTGAATTTAAAGCTGAAAGAGCCCACGCTGCCCGTAGAGCCGTCCGTTGTCGTTCCCGGCAATCTCACCGGATTGATCGTTGGCCAATAGGCTCCTGAAAACTGCGTCTGATCCGTGTTGTACAAATATGCGGCACCTGCGCCTTGCCACCATGGCTTGGTATTTTCGCCGTTACCATATTCAAAAGCAGAAATGCGCGTTGAGAACAAACCAAGCGCCAGTCCGAATTCAGGCCTTAAGTGTACGGCGCGATCCATACCAGCGAATACATGGGTATCGATCATATCGCCAGCGGGTTCAACGGATGGATCGTCCAATAATGCTTTTATTTTGCCGATACTTAAGATGGACAGCCCTTCCGTATAACTCGGGAACGTTGTATCCGACATCATTTGGCCTTTAGCAATTTGGCGTACTGTCGCAGCATCCCGAGCGTTCAGGCCGTCGGCCAGCATGACGAGTGAAGCCAAGATTTTCCGTCCCGCCTGATGATCCTGTGATGCTTCGCGCGATATCGCACGTCCTCGTACCGTATCCATCATGGCGCCTTTATACAGAAAAGGACGGTACGCCTCTGTTACCCAACGAATGACATTAGCGATATTTGGGTCCGTAACGTCCCAGCTCGAACCGCCAAGGAGGTACAGCAGCTTCGCCATGTCTTCGAGGAGAACGGCACCGTAGCTTCCTGTATACGCGACATAGTCATGTTGGATAAACGAGCCATCCTCGTAAAACCCGTCCCTGCTCTGCACATACAACAACACCTGGCTGATCGCATCGCGGCCTTGAGCCATCTTGGCATCCGTCTTATTCAGCACGCCGCGCAGAGAGACTATCAGCGCTTTATCAAGCCGATTCGCACCCGTTTCTTGGAGTGAAGGGGAATTTGTACGATAGGTTGGATCCGGAACGAATTTGTCCAATGCCTTCGTATAGTTTGTTTTTTGCGTTGCGGACATTTGATCATAAATTAAAATCATCGCATCCGTCAGGTTCATCGGCACGCCGATCTCCCAATCCCACCAATTGCCCGTTTCACCCTTCGTTTCGTTATATTTGTTAGCATACATCCAGTCCAGTCCACTCAGAATGTCAGCAGCTAGCTGCTCATTTCCTTTCAGGGATGACCCTGTTGTAGCATAGGCCAGTGCCATTTCCTTCAGCCTTACATAGTTGGATGAAATCGTACTGGAAACGCTCCAGTTCGCCAAATCACTCCATAAATAAGTTCGCCCGGCGCTTTTGTTCATCGCGGCCCAGTACTTGTTCGCGTTTGTTTCGATTAGACTGATTTTCGCTGCAATTTCCGGGTCGGACGTATCAATTGCCGTCCCCCCGGTCAAATATACATGCCACCTCTCCCTTAGCAAATCGTACTCGTCTGCAGCGGTTGATGCTTGTACTGGTCCGGCAAACAACAAAATGGGATACAGCACTAAACTGGTAAGAAGAGAAACCACAGTGAATTTCCGCCAACGCAAGCTCATCACAATATCTCCTTCCAACTCTCGATTTAAACTACTAATTGATAACACCAGCATCCTTTGGCATAAATTCCGTCTGTTGCATCACCCCCTTTCATGCGGCCCTCCGCTAAGAATGAGCAAAAAGCCACGTTCAATCCCTCAGATAGCATGGTGGCGTCAAGACAACATTCTAAAAGAAAGAGGCAGATTGAATATGGCTCAGTATGATAAGGAAGAACATTCACAGCTTATTGTTAACTCTCTAGGAACTCTATTTTCAGGATGAAGAACCCTATTGATATACTATCGATGAAGCTGAGCGACCGGCTTATGTATCGGTAATTCCGCGATAAGTCCGTCCCTCTGGCGGATCCATGTCTCGAACTGTCGTTCGCCCGCTTTTAATCGAATGACTCTTCCTCCTGTCGGAAACTTATCTTTACGTATACCGTCTACATAACTAACGTAACGAGTAGACCTCCCGTAGCATAGACGTATGCCGTGGAGTGTCCCGCAATAATCGTTCGAGTGGTCATGGCCGACGAACGTCCCCATAACATCGCCCATCTCTACCATGGCGGTGAACAAGCCTGAATTTACCTTCGGCGAGCTGATCCATTCGCTGCAATGGCCCTCGCATACGCTCGTCTTCCATACCTCATCGTATTCCGGCAGCGGAATATGAAAAAAAGCCAGTGCAGGCAAAGGCGCCCCGCCATTCTGCTCGGCCAATTGCCGAGATTCGGATACATACCATTCGATTTGATCACGGCGTATCCAGTCGTATCCGCCCACCGCATCAATCGGTGAGTAATCGCCGCTGTCGAGAAAAAACAACGAGGCCGCTGGCTTCCCTGCCCGATCGTCAATCGTCAGCGCATAGTTTCCCGCTCCGCTCACTCCCGGAGGATCCGGTTGGGCAACGCAATATTTATGCAGAAGCTGCTCCTCATGCATTCTCTTTCGAGGCAAGCTCCCTTCCGAGTCATGATTGCCAAACACAGCCGCCCATGCCACGCGGTTTTCTTCAGCGACAGCGACCGCGCTTCGGAACGATTGAAGCGGATCTTTGCTTCTAGCGCTTGCCGTCAAGTCGCCTGCAAACACAACAAGATCCGGCTGCTCCATCGCAATGACTCTCTCCATCGTCGCCTTCGTCATCGAGTCGAGAAGCGGCGTCTCGGGATCGCGGTCCTCAGCGTCAATAAACTCTACATCAGAAAATTGTACAATGACAAACGTTCCATCCTCACGAAACTTCAGCTTTTTCTCCAAGATATACCCGCCCCTTTGTCACATATTCCTTCCAATACCATAACCCGATCAAAATGAATACAGCAGCACACGCCAAATACATCGATGTCACGCCATACTGCAAACCGACCACCCAATAAATCAACGTCGGGCCGATCGCCGCTCCTAAATCGGTAGATACGGAATAAGCGGTCATGACTGTAATAACGGAAGTGCTCTTCGCTGCGTCAGAAGCCATAGCGTCCATGATCGTACCAAGCGCGGTGCTTGTTATCATGACGAAAATAACAATAACAATCCAAATACCAATCGGCAGCTGCCACGGAAGTAATGCGTAACCAGCCGCCGCACCCGCCAACGATAGCATAAATAAAGGCAGCCTTCCTCTCGGCCCATCCGTACGCTGTCCGAACCATCGGGCCAAGAACGGCTCCCAAGCACAGCGCAGCGCTGTCAATACGCCGCCTAACGCCGTACTGCCAATGATCAATCCGAACCACGGGATCCCCGTTGGATAACTCGTATCGATAAGATACGTAAGTGTCGCGCCGAACACGGCGTGCAGTAATGATATAATTAATCCGCTTATCACGATTTTCTTCACCTGAAGCGACCACACCTTACTTCTGTTACCGCGAGGTAATTCCATTTGGTGTGATCCGGATGCTTTCCCCTGACTTATGGATGCCGCGATCAACGGAAGTCCGACCAATGCCATCATGCCAAACCATATCGAGACGGACCGTAAACCGAAGAAGGGCACAAGCCATCCTCCGAACAGCACGCCTACCAAGCTGCCAAGGCGCCACAACCCGTTATACGTTCCCATTAAGCGCCCTCGATTCGTATCGTCGGAGTAGCGAATGACGGTCAAATACCCGCCCATTCGCATCAAGGACCATGCAATCCCCCACACCGCTCGCAAAGCTATCCAAAGAACGAAGCCTTTGAACAAGCCGTATCCTACTGTGGTTAGAGCCGCGAGCAATACGGAGATGAACAGACCGGTTCGAAGCGACATGCGGTGATACAACCAGCCAATAACAGGATTAAGGGGCAGCCTTACTAGTCGGTTTATGGACAGCAGTACGCCTACCTGCCAAAGCGCGTCCAGTCCCGCTTCCTTCCAATACACAGGGAGGACAATGTACAACATCGAATCGCCAAAGAGGGTTAGGGCGGTTACGATGCCGACAATCCGAATCTGTCGCTGTTCTATTGCGTTGCTGCTGTCACTCGTCATAGGTCGACGATGAGGCCATCGTACGCCACCTTAATACCAGCCGGTTCGAAAGCACGCTCAAAGTCATCATGCAGAAATCCGGAGTTATGTGTAAAATGAGTCACATATACAAGGCCATTACTTCCAAGCGTACCTTCTTCCCGCCACACGCGCTGAACCTCCCGCACGGTTTCAATCCCCATATGGTTTGGATTTCGATCATTGTTCGTAAAGCTGTGCGTGCAATCGATTATCGCCATATCGATCACTTTGCCTTGAAGCCATTTCCAAGTATCGTCATGCAGCCATCCGGTGTCATTGCCGTAAAATAGCGTTTTGCCCCCTTTTTCTATGTAAAACAGCAAACAAGTTTCCATTTGGTCATGATTCGCGAGCAAAGGGGTGACTTGTGCGTCGCCGAGTGAAATCGTCTCGAACGGGCGCAATAAGTGGAACGCGAACCTGTTTCCAATGGCCGGGCCGAGTGCAGTTATACTCTGGTTAATCGCCAAATCGTTGCCGTAAATATGTAAGGGGTGATCGATACCGTGCGCAAATCCTTCGATTCGGTTGTACAGATCCGATGGTTGAAAATGATCGTAATGCGTATGTGTAAACAATAGATGCTCAACCGCGCCCAAGTCGATCCGATCACGGAGCGCCTGCATATGGGAATCTGCGGAATAGTCAACCTTGATCACGCCATCGATCAATACAGAGCTTCTGGTTCGAATGTTTTTTCCTCCGAGCGATCTCGCGTTGCAGCAGGCGTCACAGCGGCAGAACGGGTTTGGGAATCCTTCCGCTGCAGCTGTTCCAAGAAAGTGGATTTTCATTGGTTTCTCCTCCCTTTGAGAAGCAATCGTTTATTTTCTTGACCCTTGATTAATACAGATAATACCACATATATACAATCAATCACATACAATTATTTATGATTTACAACCTTTTTTCTTGCGAAGTCCGTTGACCGAACATGCCTCGAATAGTTCATGAACTACCTAGTTAATTCAATGGATCGAGTCAAGCTACTATCGGGATTAAGCGTTGATTATGCTGCGACATAAATACACATGAATACAACTCCTTATAACCAAAAACCGCCCATAAATATAAAAAAAAACGATCCCTGGTTCGTGGAAACCAAAAATCGTTCATATGATCCTATTATTTGTATACGATTTCGATGCCGCTTTTGCTAAATGTATCAACGAGATCCCGGTCGATTTTGGAATCCGTCACAAAGCGTTCGACTTCCGTTACTCCGCATACTTTGATAAATGAATTTTGTCCGAACTTGCTGCTGTCTGCAAGGGCGATGCAGCGCTTCGCGTTCGCGTGCATTATTTTTTTCACTTGGACTTCGCCGATGGCGTTATCCGTAATTCCAGCTTCTAACGTAACCCCGCTCATACTCATAAAGAACAAATCCGCATAAAAGCGCGATGTAAACTCTTCTGCCAGATCGCCGATGATGCTTTGCTCTTCGTGACGAATAACGCCCCCGGTCATAATCACCGTATAACCCGGCATCGAAACCAATTCGTTCACGATCGGAAGCGAGTTTGTAATAACGGTTAATCGATCGAACTTGGCCTTCAGCGCTTTAGCAATCTGGGTGTTCGTCGTACTTGGGTCAAGCGCGATGGACATTCCTTCGGTCACATAACGAACCGCAATTTGAGAAAGCTCCGTCTTCTCTTCCATATATATAGATTCGCGGATCGGCAGGGGGATTTCCCGGCTATAGTCGGGCTCATTCAGAATCGCACCGCCGTGCACCCGCCGCAGGTAGCCTTCGCTTTCTAAATATTCGAGGTCTCGTCTGATCGTCTCGAATGAAACCCCGAAATGCTCTATGAGCTCCGACGCTCGGATCGATTTGTCCTGATTCAGTTTCTGAATAATAATTTGATGCCGCTGCTCAGCAAACAACTACTCCACTCCTTACTTGCCTAGACTTCTTAAATAGAAGTTTACCATAAAAGCAATCAATCCTCCTGTTCAACTGAATTGTGCTATTTCGTTTAAGATCCAGCCCGCACTTATTTTACAAATAGCTTCATCAACTGTATGTAAATCGGATTTATCATGTAGCCAGTCGGGTTAACCGAATATCGTGTACCCGTGTCTAGTTCCCGGATTCTGTCCATTTGCTCATCGCTCAGGTCAAAGTCAAAAATTTCGCAGTTTTCCTTTATCCTTTAAAGCAAATGAAGATCCATATTTTCCCTTGTTGATAAAATGACTACTATCGATACATGTTTAAATTATGGCTGCACAAAAATTAATCAAGCCGCGATTTTACGCGGCTATGTCAAATATGGACTCCGATATATTCACGGGCTCAACTAGAGCCAGTTAAAAAATCAATGTCGCATACACGACAGACTCGACACCAGCATTCAACTTATATCGCCGTGTGCTCCCCTTTTTTCCGTGAAAAAGTACAGTAAAGCCAAGAGTGGGAACAGAACGCCAACCCACATCGCCGCTTTCCAGCCTCCCATGGCGTAAGCCCATCCCCCGACTGCGGAGCCTATGGCTCCACCCGCAAAAAAGATCGCCATATACATGCCGTTCAGCCGGCTGCGCACCTCAGCCCCCAAAGCGAAGATCGCTCGCTGTCCTAACACCATATTAGCGGATACGCCCATATCGAGCAGAATAGCGGCAATGACGAGGATAACGATAGAGAATATAGAACCTCCAGGAAACAGAATCGGCAAAAGTCCCGAAACAATCACCAGCGCGATGGATATTCCGGTTGCCGAACGGATCAAGCCTTTATCTGCGAAGCGACCAGCTATAGGCGCTACCGCCGCGCCGGAAACCCCTGCCAAAGCGAACAGCGCTACGCCTGTAGAAGAAAAATGAAACACCGGACTCGTTAAAACGAGCGGAACCGTTGTCCAGAACAGACTAAACATGCCGAACAAAAACGCGTGATAGAGTGCGCGGCGCCGCAGAATCGGCGTCGTCTTGAGCAGCTGCAGCATGGACGAGATGATGACCGGATAATTGTCCGTCGTTTGCGGCCGCCTTGCAGGAAGGACTTTTGCCAAGACAAGAGCCAGTACCAAGAGCATGGCAGAGGAAAGAATAAAGATGGCGTGCCAGCCGAAATATTTATCCACCATACTCGAAACCGGACGGGCCAGCATGATTCCTAATAACAGACCGCTCATTACGTTGCCTACATTACGTCCACGTGTCTCCTCAGGGGAAAGATGCGCTGCATAGGGAACCAGGATCTGGGCCGCGACGGCCCCCACGCCTATAAACAAGGAGGCGGCAAGAAACAGAGCCGCGCTCTGGGCTTCGGCGGCGATGATTAAAACAATGGATGTCAGAATCAGCAGCGTAACCACCAGTTTGCGGTTTTCAAGCAAATCTCCCAAGGGGACGATAAATAACAAGCCGATCCCGTAGCCGATTTGAGTCAGCGTGACGATCAAACCTGCGGCTTCCGAAGATAACCCGATGGCCAAGCTGATCGATTCAATTAAAGGTTGAGTATAATAAAGATTTGCAACGATCAAACCGCAGGCAACAGCAAGAATCAGCGTGATCCATGTAGAAACGGATTTCTCCAATCTTTCCTTTGCGTTTTCATTCATGATAAACACTCCTTTTTTTTATGAACTATTGCATTACAATACAGGAATGATTGTTCCAGTATAAAGATAGTTTGCCCCCTATGCTCGCACTCAAAGGGGGCGATTTTCCGGAACGATCATTCCAGTTTGCTAAAAAAAATAGATTTACAGCATCTCGAAGACCGCGTTCATCATACCCTGGACTTTATGGATATCGCTTTGGATCCTGGCCATTACGTTAATGCTATGGTTAAGATTCAGCAGCAGGTACGATAACATTCTAATATCTTTCTCCGGGTCTATTTCTCCCGTTTCTTGCCCTTTCTTTAACGTCTCATAAAACAGCTGCTCTAATTCCGTAAAGCTTTGCCGAATCGTATTCTGCAAGGGCTCATCCACGGCATCCAGACCAACGGAAGCATTCGTGATCAGACATCCATTGGGGAAAGCTTCACCGTGCGTGGCAAAAGCGTTCATGATATGCAGCTCGAAATACTGGCGGATTCCCTCGATCGCAGAAGTTGCATGTATCATCTGATCGCGTTTTTTTTGCGACATTTTTTTATAATATTGGATGGCCTCGTAATATAGCGTCTGTTTATCTTGAAACGTTTCGTACATACTGGATCTGCTCAACTCCATGGATTCCAATAAATCCGGTATGCTTGCAGCTTCATATCCCTTTTCCCAAAAAACGATCATGGCTTTGCGAAGTACTTGCTCCCGGTCAAATTCCTTGGTCCGTCCCATTGATACCCCCTCCTTTTCTACATGAGTATAAACCAACTGGAACGAGTAGTCCAGTATTTATTTCAAACATTAGCGGATGATCAAAATGATATGGACTGAGATGATCTTCAAACGGCCTTGGTTTGCCACAATGAAAAAGAGAAAAGTCATCGTCCCCATGACCTTTCCCCTCATTCGTTTATTTGAATAGATTTTCGATGACCCTGCGATCGAAGTCGTTTACGATTTTATACTCCTTGCGATACCTTTTGTGATTGCTCGAACCGTTGTGGATTCGCACGTGGTCAGGGCTAAAGAAGTATACGGCGAAGGTCGGGCCGTTTCGGCCCTGTAACCAAACTTCATATTCTTCGCTACGGTAATCCACATTGCTGGTTTTACGCAGTTTGACTTCGGAAAAGCTGTTCATAATCCGCTCAATCTCCGCGGGATCTGTAATTTGTATCTCTTGCTCGTTCGGACCGAACCGATTTTTCCTGACACTCATATGGCTGATGATCTTAGGCTCAATCAACTGATCGAGCACCATCTCCTTAAACGATGTTCTGTTTTGAAACGCCGAATATATCATCGCGCTGATTAGCATCAGGACACAAATTGCCAGAAAGACATACCATGTACGCTTGTTCAGCCGCCATCTCCTCCCTCGTGTCGAAATAAAGCGTCCACTTTGATTATAACATCAATCACAGCCCAGAATTATCCAATATCCAAAGTGTGGCTATATTTTCACCTTGTACCAGCCAGCTTCTCCTAAGAAATCAGACCTTGTCAATCCATCTTCACCTAACAAGCATCGGTAGTTCGTTACCGTTCCATCATGAGTTATGATAAAGACCCTCTTTGCACACAACCCTTGAATCCACCTCATCAGTCGCAATCCAAGTGGTGCGAATGCGGATTCAGACAGCGTATTAATTCCCGAATTCCATAATTCCGGATGATCCTTTTCCAATACGTCAAAATCTGAATGCTCGGTTACAATCAAATCAAGTGGATAGTGGATATCACATTTCAACACAAAGGCTTCGGGGTTTGAGGGCATCGGAAACATTCGTGGTCCTACAAGTGGAGTCACGTATTTCTTCGCCGAGTTCAATCCACATGTAACTATATTGGTGGTCTCGATTGTTCTTAATGTTGGGCTGGAGATAAACACATCCTCTTGATGAAATGAGAATTCTGACCTCAGTTTAGCTACCTGCTCACGGCCTTTTTCGGTCAAGTGGGGATTCACTGTATTCAGTCTGTCAGGGATGTCTGTATTATGTAAGCCTTGTCCATGACGAATAAAAATAATGTCCAATATCCAACACCCCTTCCTATCCTCCCATCAGGAGGATTACTGGAAATCGTCAATCAACGATATTCCTTTTAGAATCCGCATCCTGCTATCTCTTAAAAAATCACGGGTCCAACCATCTGGTTGACTTAAATCCCAGCTCCGGTGCATACCGACAACGACGATAATTTCACGCAGTCTCAGGAAAAGCTTCAGCTGATCCTTCCAGCCCTCAGGCATTTGACGGCCATCCTCTGTATAGCCTCGCTCGAAATGCTTCATGAAAAGTTCGTACTGCACCTTACGTTCAGCCTTCGAATCTTCCCCGAATACGTAGAGCAAATAATAAAGCTGGATGGCAATGTCTTCGACATACCAACTGTACTGGCATTCGTCGAAGTCGAAGAGCGTTATTTCCCCTGATTCATCAACCATGAAATTTCCTACATTGATATCTCCGTGTATCAAACCGAAATTATCAGTCGTAATACGGAGACTGGCCAAATGTGGCTTAAGTTCATCAAGCGCAAAAAGAATGGGTAGATGCTCAGTCGGTATATAATTTCCGGCCTGTAAGAGGTATTCATTGCATTCCCATGTGTGTCTGCTTGCCTTAGGTTTGTAACGCTTTGACAGTTCGTGGAGACGACCAGTCAGGCGTCCGCATTGTTCGTAAAGTATGGAATTACCTAGGCATTCTGGGTATCCGATTTTACGGCCAGGTGCATATCTGAAGGAGGTCACGTAGAAATCAATAGAATTTCCTTGGATTCGTTCGAAGTCCTTTCCATTAACCGAAGCTACCGAGTCTGAGACAGCCAAACCATTCTCTGATAGATAACGAATCCACTCTATTTCAGCCGCAAGTCCTTCCCCTGTGCGATGAGTGCTCGGCGTGAAACGGAGGATATATTTCACATGATTGCGATTGTAGGAATAAATAAAGTTCTGAAAACCTCCAATCAAAGTCAGCTCCTCGGGACTAACTCCAAACCGTGCTGCGCCTTCAATGGCATGTTCGTCCAAGAACATTAATTTTATGTTTGGGTCCATACGCCCTCCAGTCATTCTAATCCATATTCTTATGATTCATAATAACATCATATATAAATTTGGCTATCCAATTCGGTATGGTTTGCTGGGAAAGCCACGTTTCTTCGAACTCCACGCAATAATCAATGCAATGAGCAGCAGAATCAACAGCACTCCCGGAAACGACTTGACTCCAATAAACTCCAGCAAAGCGCCGCCGACAAGCCCACCACCGGCGATGGCTAGATTCCAGACAGTAGTATTGATTGGCATTACGATGTCCACACCTTCTTCACCACTTGCATCGGCAAGCGCTGTTTGCAGTATGGTTGCGGCACCGCCGAAGGTAAATCCCCATAATGCCACGGCCGCATAAACGACGAATGCCGATGTGACGCCCGTCCATAGTGCTGCGGCTGCTAGCAGGAAGCCCAACAGACTAAGTAGTACAAGCAGGCGCAGGTGTCGATCTATCAACAGACCCACAATCCAGATCGAGATCAGTGCGAATGCTCCAAATACAAGCAAGACCAGATCAACACGCCCAGCCAGTCCCAAAGGCTCAAGAAACGGCGCGATATACGTATATAAAATATTGTGTGCCAGCATCCACGTCAGCACCACCATAAGAATCGGACGGATGCCGGGCATAACAATTACTTGACGGATTGTCATACGTTGATGTGCAGGCTGCCCGGGATAGTCCGGAACCTGCCACACAACCCATCCAATTAATGCGAGAGTCAGAAGCGACATGAGTCCGAATACAAGGCGCCAACCGATCAGGTCACCGAGCAAGGTGCCAACCGGCACGCCTAATGTAAGAGCAATCGGAGTCCCGACCATCGCGACTGCCAAGGCACGACCTCTTAAAGCATCCGGAACCATACGTCGTGCGTATCCGGCGATCATCCCCCATGCGGCACCGGCAGATACACCGGCGAAAAATCGAGCGACCAGTGTTAATACATAGCTGCTTGACAGTGCGGTCATCGAGTTGAAGATGAAAAAACCTGCAATAATGGCTAGCAGAAGCGGACGTCGCCGCATCCCACCGGTAAAGATGGCAAACGGAATTGCCGCTACGATGGAACCCAAAGCATAAGAAGTAACGAGTTGTCCGGCCATCCCTGTTGTAATATTCAAACCTCCCGCGATATGCGGCAGTAAACCGGCCGGAATGGTTTCTGTAAAAATACAAATAAAACCTGTCATCGCAAGCGCGAGCAGTGCCAACCAAGGAAGCCTGGCGGGCATATTGGCCGTTTGTGCCGTACCCGTAGAAGATGATAAATGAGACAAAATAGTTTCCCCCTCTAGAAAATTTAATTATGGATCGATCATTCCATATATTAAATTTATTCCTTCTCCCTTGTCAAGGACTTCTGGATCGATTAGTATAGAATTAATAAAGGGGGGCATTTATATGGCACGAACGGGACGTCCACGCGCTTTTAACCGTGACGAGGCAGTTGCTGCCGCCATGCTTCTGTTCTGGGAACACGGCTATGAATCCACTTCGCTTGCTCAGTTACGAGCTGCCATGGGCGATATATCTGCTGCGAGTTTCTATGCCGCTTTCGAATCAAAAGAATCCCTGTTCCGAGAAGTGATGGATCAATATATCTCGACGTATGGACAAGTTTCTGAAAGTTTCAGGGATACAAGTCTGACATCCAAAACGGCCATCGAGCAAGGGCTACGACAATCGGCTCGAATGCAAACAGAAAGTTCCCATCCTCTCGGTTGTCTGTTGATTTTGTCCGCTGTGAACTGTTCACCCGAGCAACAACACATCCGAGAGATGCTTGCCAAGGAACGAGCAAGGGTCAACGGTTGGCTAAAGGGTTGTATAGAGCGGGCCGTAGTCAATGGAGAGCTGCCGGGTTCAACGGATATCCCCATGCTGGTAACCTTATTCGAAACCTTTCTGCAAGGCATTTCGACACAAGCCCGGGACGGTGTTTCATACGAAGCCCTGGATGCAGCCATTACTCAACTGATGAGTGTATGGGATGCATTATCGACGAAGTCAGGCTAACGCGGCCATCATTAAACCATAAAGTAAATGAACAAAAAACCTGCTAGCCATGGCTAGCAGGTTTTGCTCTAACAATACTTCCCCTATTACTGAATAACCGGTCTGCTTTCTAGTATGTATCGCATCGGGTTCCGCAGGTACTTACCAGTGACTCCTTCGAGCCTTCGAGCAGCGTAATCAGTTTTTGCAAGAGTACAGGCTCTTCCTTTTGGAACTCATCGAACCGGAGCCTCAGCCGTTCAAACATTTCTTTATCTTCGCGAATTTCATGACGAATGTACTGATCCCTCAGCTTCATCGCCCTTTTGGCGATATCCTTGTAGCCAGCCACAAGCTCTTCATCATACGGGATGATCCCCTCATCCACCAAGTATCCAATCCGTTCGCTCATCATCTTTTTGTGCTCCCAGAGCACATGAAGATGTCTTACATCGTTACGGTCACCGAGCCGGGAATCGTTACCCTCTACGGCATCATAGTACAATCGCAAATAGTCGTATACCTTGATTCCGAAAGCTTCCTCGTTGTCCGAATTGTAATTGATCCGGTTGAGATGGGTCTCTCCGTTTAGATAATCGCGCAGCTGGTCAATCGCGGCCGTTTTATCAAAAGGATATGGAGAATGCGGCTCATATTTATAAAAGTATGTATGATGATCGGCCGTGAGCTTCTCCTTTAGTAGATGCCTCATGGACTGAACGGCGTCCTGGAACTCCCGGAACGGGATCTGCAAATTGCGGTACACTCCCGTATGGTCGAACATCGACGCATAGAAGACTCTCTCGTCCCAGTCGAAACCGTATAGAAAAAGATGATGAGGAAACGGTTCTTTCAGATAGGAGGCCGCCGGCGATAGCCTGGCTTCATCCAAAAACACAACGCAATAATAGCCGTTTCGGATCTGATCCGCGAAAAATTTCGGCCAAGCGTCCAATGCCAAACTCTCCAGAATCGTATAATTGACCGAGCACGTGAGTAGAAACGGGTTGTTGAAATTCAGTTCGTTGGGCTTGCCCCGAAAAAAATCGACATAGTACTGCCTGCCGTCCTCCAGAAAGTTTTTTTTGCAGAACAACTGGATAAAATTGCTGTAATACCAAGGCATCGTTTCTTCGTGGATGCTGGTGATCGAGAGTGTGTAAGCCCACCGCAAAAATCCTTTAAGCGGCGGGTTCACCACCGGAAGCTGAAACGCGTTCATCTGATTCTCCCCTTTCTGACAAGTGATCCGGAATCGTGGCCAGCCGTGTTCCTGTGATTGAGCCCGACAGATTTATTCTTTTTCTTCGATGCAAGGATGCAAACTCGGCGTTCAGCCCCACCAAGCGACTGGCTTAACTGCTCGCGCTGCTGTATCCTTTTACAGCCTGCTTCCAGAGCAGTCGTACAGCTGCGAAGAGCAGAAGCGACGCGGCCAGTGCGAGCCCCGCATGTAGCCAGTTGAGCTGCTCAAGCAGAAACATCGGTCCGAAATTGGTAATGAGGAATAGAGGAATAACAAAGGTTCCGATTCGCCGGACCCAGGCTGGGTAAATAGCCATGGGGAAATTGTTGGCGTCCCAGATGGAATGGGCGATCTCCGACACAGAACCCGTCTGGACGAACCAGAATGAAAGCAGCGCCGGGATAATCATCAGGCAGTATGTGATGACAACGGAGACGAGCAGCAGCAGGGCAAATCCCGCGAGCTGCAGTAACGTCAGAGGAATATCCATCGCATGCCAGCCGATTACGACCATGACGAACCCAACCAGAATATCGGGGATCGGCAGCGCCAAATCGACGTAACGCAAGGAAGCCATGAATTGAAGGGATACCGGCTTTGTCAGCATTAAATCAAGCGAACCGTCCTTAATGTATTCCGGAATTTTCATGAAGTTTGTAAAAAACAGGCCAACATAAATTCCGGTCACCACCGTATGCATGCCTATAAATAGAAGCAGCCCTTCCGGCGGTATGCCATCTACATGAAGATCGGTGCGGAACACGACGAGCACATATAACAGCTTGGCAAGCAGGTAGACGGATTCGACCAGCAGGCTCATCATGAAATTGCCCCGAAACTCCATTTGGGCGATGAGACAATTTTTGATGAATAAACCGTACAGCCGCATGTATTTCCTCGCAATTTTAAACATATGCAACGTCCGCTACCCCCCTACCGCCGAATATTTCTTCATGGAAACGCGCCATGTCAGCCTGGATAACCAGAAGAACAGCAGAATCCACCCACACTGGATAAGCAGTCCTTGGTACATAGCCGCTGTTTCCGCTTTGCCGCTGAGGATATTGACCGGAAAATAAATCGTATATGGAAATGGCGTGTACTGAAGTGCCTTCACAACCGACTCCCCGAAAATCTCCAGCGGAAACATCCCTCCGCTCAAAATATTGACGAGCAGGCTTGTAATGACAAAAAAATACGAGATCTCATGCAGGTAAAAGGCGCTCGCACAGATGCAGTAAGCGATCAGGAAATTGAGCAGAAGTGCCCCCGATAGCGTGACCGCGAACAAAAACAGGCGTATAGCCTGGAACTCGAGCACGCCACCGGCAGACGCGAACCCAATAATCCCGATGAGCAGTAAAGCCGTAATCCCGTAATAGATCGCCTTCTGGCCGAAAAAAGATACCAGCCGATACCCAAAATAGCTGATCGGTTTGATCAAATACTTGTTGAGACCACCGTTTTTGATATCGTCGGCAATCTGGTGCTCGAACTGGGTAGCAATCAGCTTGGACACCAATCCCGCCAAGATCGTATACAAAATAATTTGACCGTACGAATACGAGAACAACGCATCCTGACCGGAATGACGATACACCGCCGTCCAGATGAAATACTGGACCAGAATCGGAAACGTGGCCCCCAGAAGACCGAGAAAGAAGTGAAAACGGTATTCCATCGAATGCTGAACGCCCATTGAAAAAATAGCCCTATACAATTTGCCTCTGTTCATCCGACGGATTCCTTGCGGTAGAGCATCGAAATACTCTCCTCGATCGCCACGTCCTCTATTGTCCAGTCCACGATCGGAAACGAATCGAGCACGGCACGCGACACTTCCTTCAAGCGGTACTTAGGCAGCTCCAAAACCGCGTTGTAGTCGTCTGCGCTGACGATTTTTCCGAATTTGGCCAACCGCTGCTCGGCAACGGGTTCGGAGAACTGCAGCCTTATCACTTTGTTCTCGCCAAATAGATCATTGATTTTATGAAGGTCACCGTCATACAGAATACTGCCTTCATTAATGATGATCGTCCGCTTGCACAGGTCCTCCACATCCTTCATGTAGTGACTCGTCAGCAGAATCGTCGCACCGAATTGTTCGTTGTAATATTTCAGAAACTCCCTGACCTTCTTCTGGGAAGGGAAGTCGAGGCCAATCGTCGGCTCATCGAGATAAAGCAGCTTAGGCCGGTGGATCAGAGCGGCGATGAGCTCCATTTTCATCCGCTCCCCCAGGGACAGCCGACGCACCTGCACGTCCAGAAGGTCCTGTACATCGAGCATTTCCGATAGCTCGGCAAGACTCCGGCGGTAGAGATCATCGTCCACGTCATAAATACATTTGTTCAAATAAATCGACTCGCTGGCGGGAAGGTCCCACCAAAGCTGGTTTTTCTGGCCCATCACAATGGAGAAAAGCCGTTTGAACTCGTTCTTTCGCTCCCATGGCACATAGCCGAGTACATTGGCTTCCCCGCTCGTGGGATATAAAATGCCCGATAACATCTTGAGCGTTGTGGTCTTGCCCGCCCCGTTGGGCCCGAGAAATCCAATGCATTCGCCGGGACCGATATCGAAGGAAACGGATTTAACCGCTTCCTTCACCAGTGACTTGCGGGCAAACAAATTTTTTAATGAATTTTTGAGCCCGGCTTCTTTCCGATAATACACAAACGATTTGTGCAGCTCCCGCACACGGATATAGTCCATCTCCGATCCTCCCGAACGTTTGCCTGATTCGCCTGTTTGAACGGCATAAAGTTTAAACGCTTAAACTCCATTGTTATAAAGCAGCACGCATTTCGAGCAAATCGGCATCAGACCGCACGCCAGAACCTCACGCTGTTTCTGAAGATCTTCGCCGTGGAAAATATCCGCCACACTATCTTCATACAAATTGCCGACACTGAATTCCGGAAAAAATTTGCACGGATTCACTTTCCCGTCCGGCATCACGTCCATCCGGTTCGAGATCGAGAAACACTTCGTCCGGTTCATGGCCGGCTTCTCGCTTCCCCGGATAAACCCTTCCACCTCTTCAGGCTCCAGCGCAGGCTGATAGCGTATCCGTACATTCCATACCCGTGAATTGACGCGTTTCAACTCTTCGATCAACGTGTCGAAATGGTCCGGTGAGATGTGGAACGTGAAAGAGTGCCAGCTGTTCTTGTGGTCGTCCGCAAAGCGGGAGGCAAGGTGCGGGAAATGGGCATCGAAGTAGGCGTCCATTTTCTCCGCCGTACCGGAAGGGATGTACCAAGGGAAGCAGAAGTATACGGAATCTACGCCCATCTCTTCGAAGAATTCCATAAAGCTGTAAAGCTGGCCGACCATCTGGTCATTTACCGTTAGAGCTACAGACACTTTGCCTTTGTACAGGCCCTGCTTTTGCAGATCCAGCAGCAGCTGTATGGCGTGGATCACTTTCTTGAACGTGCCTTTGCCTCTTATCGCGTCATTCTCTTTTTCGAAGCCTTCCAGGCTGACCAGCATGACCAGATTTTCCGACATTTTCAGAATGGAATCCAACTTTTGTTCTATGAGAATCGCATTCGTACAAATGGTTGTATACCGATCTTCTCTGGCCAGCAGCTCCGCCAGTTCATCGAACTTGGAGTAGAACAGCGGCTCCCCGCCCCACAGGAACACGCGCGATTTGCGTTCTCTTGTTTCGGCAAGAAGCTTCTCCACGACAGGAATCTCGATTTCGTCGTTCTTTACTTCTTTGGCGAAGCCGTGATGAAAGCCTTCCGGATTCCATTCAAAGCAGTGCTTACAGCGAAGATTGCAGCCGTTATTGAGCTTGATCCCGATCTCATAGGGCACGGGGGCAGCATAAGTCGGATCCTCCTTGAGCTTCCTTCCTGTTTCCGCAAGCGGCACCAGGGTTCTTTTCATATTACGGAACGTCAGTTGGTCAAACGTAACTGCTGTTTTCGGCTGCATAGGTGTTCCTCCCAAAATGGTTAATTTTTGATCGCTGCTCCAGTAAACGTCTGCAAATCTCCTGCAGCAAAGGTTTGGAAAAAGCCTGGGCTTTCCACTCCGCAAACCGGATACCGAAACCACAGGATTCCCAATAGGTTGAATTATGAAGCTCATGGTCGCCGAACGGTTCCAGCATGACAAATGGGATTCCGAACGACAGCGAGTCGTTCAGGGTCGCTCCCCCCGGCTTGCTGATGATGGCTGCGCAATTTCGCATCAGATCCGTGTAAACGGAGTAATCCCCGAGCGGAAACTCCCGCAGCACGCCGTCTTCACGGACATAACGGGCCATCGGCGGAAATGTGTGACGCCCCTGCTCGTTCTTGCTCCACGGATCCCAAGATCCCTCCGTTCCGAAGTAGCGCGTAACCCCGTCGTCCTCCTCCACCTCGGAGGGATCGTAGACGATCACATCAAGGCTGTGGCCGAGCTTACGAAGTTCTGAGATCGTCCCGGCATAGGTCCCGATCCCCCAGCCACCGCCATGGATCAGAATGCGTCCGGTACGCTGCGTATAAGGCAGCGGCTCCGCTTCGTCCGAAGCAAGGTAACTGCCCGGGGACAGCTTTGAGGGCTCGTAGAACCAGACGTTCTCGTAGCCTAGATATAACCGCTTGTGCACCTTATAAGACGGTGTATCACTCGCATCCAACCGAATCAGCCGGATGTCCAGGGGGATGCCGGCAGCTGCCTTATAACGTTCCAGGATTGGCAGCCAGAAGCCCGTAAACACTGCAAAGCGAGAGATACCTGCCTGCCTCCAGTCGTCCAGCATACTCCGAACCGCTTCCTCGTCCAGGGAAGAGTCAACGGGCTTGGCCAGTTTATGCCCCATACGGGCTACGGAGAAATCCGCATGGAATGCTTTTTTGGTGGAACGTATTTTGTGCCGGACTTCTTCGTGGTACAGATTTTCCAGAACGTAAACGTCTGCTCCGATACCTCTGCCTTGCAGGTACGTTTGCAGATGCATAGCCGGAATGTATGCGCCGAGCGAATTCCCCGACGCCAGCAAGGTAACCGAAGATGAATTCATGCGTGAGCCCCCGAGTTCCAGATTTAGTTGTAAACTTTAACGGACAAGTCGGCGAGCATCTGACGCAGGCTTTTGACCAGCTCGCAGCGATGTCCGTCGTCACGTCCCAGCACAGCTGCATACAGCCGTCCCTTCGGCATCCCCCGTTTGTTCTGTGTTCCTTCGGCGATACGGCGTCGGGTTAGAATCTCGTTCACCATGACGGTATTGGATGATAGCGGCACGATCCCGTAATCCCCGGGTGCTGCCAGCAGAAGACCGGTTTCGCGTAAAGCTTGCAGGAGTTTCCCGAAAGTGAACCCTTCGGGAAGACCGAGAGACAAAAACGTAAGCCATCCGGTATGGCCGTATGGTTCCCACCATGTATTGAGATACGCGTTAATCAGTCCCATGGACTTGCGGGCGTTGATCTCCACGATGGATGCGACTTCTCCGTCCTCCAGCATCATGGAGTCGAAGCAGACGAAGCCGTGGTAGCCGTCCTCGACCAGAGCCCGGAGCGCTTTCTCCATCACGGTAAAATAGCCGGCGTTCTCCAGCATCCCGTTAAAAGCTTCATCGGCTTGGATAGACCCGCTGTAATTTTGCTGGTGATTCATCATCCGCTGAACGGAGATGAACTCCTTCTCACCGTTCTCCCGGATGAACCAGTGAGAACTGAAATCGGTCACTTTCGGCAGCAGGGGCTCCAGCAGAAATTGAACGCGCAATCCGCTTCCCTCCTGTTTATGCAGGTGTTCTGCGATCCTTCGCTGCATGGCTTCACTGTCGATGAACAGGTTGCCCTTGCCCGAAACACCGAAGGGGTCTTTCATCAGGTATGGCCCCCGCTTCAGAAGCGTAGTTCCGATCGCCTCCATTTCCGCAGCGCTGTTTGCCTCCATGCCGTAGCGCTTCTCGCCGATTCTGGCCAGGAGTCGGCTCGAGTATATCTTGGAGTTAACACGTACAACCGTCTCCACGTCCGGCAAAGGTCCAAACGGTCCGGCGGCACGGAGGTAAGTTTCCGTTTCTGTTGTAATGGCGTACGGAGATAGAATGTTTGCGACGTGGGTGAACAACGCTTCATCCGGTGATTGTGTTTGGCGCAAACGGTTTGCGGCATTCCTGGAAGAGATTGGGTCCGGCAAGACCGCACCCTCAGAATAACCGGCACCGGCTGTCTGCAGCGTTCTGTTTGCCGGTATTAGCTTTTGGGCTTGTTCGGCTGCAAGGCTGAACATGCACCGCTTGAAATCGTCCGATTCCGGTAAAGGCTTATTCTCATCGTTCAAATCATAGTGATAACGGGTCCGAAAAGAAAAGCCCAACCCGTTTAGGTATTCGTGCTGCGCCGGATCGATTTTGCAACGACTGTAAAGGACATCGTCCGGACCGCAAAATGGAAAAAGCAGCTCGTCCATGCATAGGACAATCGATTCTCGGTCCTTATCGGGCATAGCGGGCAGCCGGGCCAGATTCGGATCCCTCCAACGTGTTTCGGGATCGAAGGTACCCATCACGATTTTCGGAATCACGCCGGCTTCATTGCTTGACATCTTCATACAAAGGCTGCTCCTGCGATTGGCAGCTTTTCAGAAAAGTGATAAATGAGTCGATCGACTGGAGATGTTCGTAATCGAATTGGTCATAGTCAATGACCACGTTTAACTGATCTTCGACTTTGAGCATAAACTGGATCATTTGCAGTGAATCGAGGCCTATATCGTTGTTTAGATCCGTTTCGGGGGACAGGACTTGGCGGAGTTCCGGTTGGTCTTCTTTGATAGAGCACAAAATGTCTACGATTTTATCGTACATGACTACACTCCTTTAAAAGGTTAATATACGAGGTACAACCGAATCCTTACGTTTAGAAATTCCATTATTCGAATAAAAAACGCCTTAAACATTTCCCTCCTTTTTCCATAGTTACAATTATTATCTTCTTGGTGTTAAAATCTGTCAACAATAAATATAACATGATTCTATAGAGCGAAAATTGTCAGAATTGTCTTACGAAAAAAGGAGCCGTAACCTCAAAAGGTCACTAGCTCCTTGTACTCAAGACATGGCCATATGCGTTATGGTTCCGCGCAACACCTAGGATCCTTAGTATAAGCTTCCACACTTCGTTCGGTATGTCCATTCTCCGTCGATCTTTAATGAAAGGATCGCCTGGATATTCAGCCTCGCTTGCTTTAAGTGGATAAACTCCCATTTTGTCGAGGCTTGGAAGCATTAATCCGGTATGGCTTCTTGTTCGTTCTGCAGCGGCATGCCTGCTTCAACCAATCGCTTGTTGCGAGCGAAGAACACAGTAAGTACGAGCATAAACAGTCCGGTACCGACCAGCAGCCATTCGATTTTGACCACGTCGGCAAGAGGTCCGAATATCAGCATCCCGATGGGCATCATGGAAGTCGAGATCATCCCGAAGACACCGAATATACGTCCCAGATAATTTTCGTCCACCTTCTCCTGCAGCATGACGGTCGTCGGCGTATTAAATATGGGCATCGCAACTCCGAACACAGCCATGATGGCTAAATAAATCCAGAATACAGGTACAATGCCAAGCGCAAAAGTGGACAAGGCCATGATGAAGCTGGCGATAGCCATCGTGTACACTTTATTTTTGAAGCCGCCCCATGACGCGATGATCCCTCCTCCGGCCATCATGCCAACGGAAAACGCGATCTCGATTGCCGTCAAGCGCCAAACATCGTCACCGAAGCTGCGGGTAACCTGCAGCGGAGTCAGAAAGGCAGCAGGTGCCATGAGCACGAAGAAAAAAGCGAAGAAGATAAAAAATGATTTTAAAAAGGCATGCCGTTTTATGTACACCAAGCCCTCCTTGAAGTCGTCCAGATAGCCTGTACTTTGCGTGTCAGATGCCTTTTTGTGCAGCGGAATTTTGAGAAAGACAAACAAGGTAAAGATCGCGATCGCAGCCGTAACGACGTCGATGAAAAAAATCACTTCGATCGTTGCCATGGTAAGCAAACCCGCGCTGACGATGGGCGCTACGAACATGGTGAGTGCTTGTAGGCTGCCGTTGATGCCGTTTACTTTCGTTAGCTTTTCTTGAGGCACGATTTGAGGCAATATCGCCCCGACCGCTGGTGTCTGAATGCCTGCTCCGAGTGCGCGTACGGCAGAGATGATAAACAGCAGCCAAACCGCTTGGTAGCCAAGCATAAATGTAATGGCCAAAATGAGTGTAACCACCGCGATCATCGCATCCGCAATCATAATGAGCGATTTACGATTGAAGCGATCCGCCCATACCCCCGCAAACGGCGACAGCAGGAACGTCGGAATGAATCCGCAAATAATATACAGCGTCATCATGATGCCTGACTGTGTAGTCAGCGTAATGTACCACATGATAGCATATTGCACCAAGGCGGAACCAAACAGCGAGAGGGTCTGGCTGCTTAAGAAGAGAATGATGTTCCTCTTCCAGTGGATTTTCTTATCACCTTCGACTTCTGACATCGTCCCAACCCTTTCATGATAAATCTCCCTTACTCGAATTACACTCATTATACCTTAAAATGAAATGCGATATTTCTTCTTGATTGCTCATTTTGCGTCCGTCATAGCGGACGATCCAATGACCTATGTTCTGCTCCTCTGGATACAATTCCGGTGTATCTATTTTGATTCAAAATAGATGGGGTTTGTCACAACCGCCATCGACATGCCATCCGCCTGTTTGAAACTCCGCCAAATTTCTGCTCGTAAAAATCTTCTTTGTTTGGCGTTAAACGTAAGTATAACTCCCCCGACCGAGTCAGCAGAAGTTTCTTCCTCTAAACCGCGCTCGCTGTATAGGCGAATCAGATCGCCTGCAAGCAAATCATCCAACTGAACGACCACCTGTTGATCGGCTTGCTCATAAGGGACTTGATCTCCAATCCCGTACTCACCGCACTGAAGGTTGGCAAAAGGTCCGTCAGGCGAATAGGTCATCACGACATGACCTCCCTCAATGCCTTTCAGCACGCCCTCCACCGTTCTTTCATCGGTCCAAACCCATACGCATGGCATTGCATGCTTCACATATGTATCCGGACGATGGACATCGCTTCCGCCTACAGCTACCAGGCGTCTCCCTGAGGCGAGCTGCTCCTGCCACCAAAAAAGCGCGCGTCTGTTGCGCTCTCCCCATGGCCCGTTCCAAATTTCCACCCAGTCGTAATCCACTTCGAAATCCCATTCCCAAGGGCAGTTATCGCAGTGCGTATGATTCAGTACGATCTTGGCCCCCCGCTCGCGAGCGACTCGAAACTTCTCATGCACATCGGATATCTCCGAGACACGGAAATCATCCATGGGGTTCTTTACGCCGAGAAAATTACTGTGGCCAAAATTCGTCGTAAACTCCGTACCCGGTATCATAAGTACCGAAGTCCCGCGCGGATACGCAAGGTTTTGGCTGCTTGTATTGTGATCGGTCATGGCAATAAAATCGCAGCCCAGGCTCTCCATAATGGCCGCATTTTCTTCCAGTGTATAAGTGCCGTCACTATGAACGCTATGCGTGTGAAGATCACCCTTCAGCCAACGCGGTGACTTATATGTAAACTCGATTATAATCGAGACCATACAGCCCTCAACGGGCACCTTGTAGGCGTTATGGAGAATGGCCCATTCTCCCGGCGCTAAATGTCCGGGCAGATATCCTGGAGTCGCTTGATTCGGTCCAATATTAAATTCCTGGCGTGCTCCTCCACTCCAGCCTCTTACGCTGTCGCTGTCCCGAACGCCAAGATCAATGACAGCTTTTGCGCTTTCAATGCCATAGGATTCCACCTGATAGCTCACGTGAATTTTTTCGACGTTCTGTGGCATTTGGAATGGAATTTCAATGTACGTACTTTGTTCCGAATGCTCAATAAATCGTTGGAAAGTTGATGAATACACCAACTTGGTTCGTTTTACCATGCAAACTCCTCCTCATTCCTGCTTATTCTTTATTTGCGCCAACAAACATCCCTTTGACGAAATACTTTTGCACATACGGATAAATGATGATAAGCGGAAGCAAGGCAATGACGATGCCCGCCATTCTGACATTGGTCGTGATCATGAAATTGCTCGAGGTCGAATCGCTATCGACAATGAGTGATTTTAACGCTATTTGCAGTGTATATTTGGATGAGTCATTAATGTAAAGGACAGCAGGCGTGAATTGGTTCCAGCGACTAACAAACTCAAACAGGGTGACCGTTGCCAGTCCTGCTCTCGCAAGCGGCAAGTACATCGTAAAGAAAATCCGCGGATCCCCGGCGCCGTCGATTCGGGCCGATTCCGACATCTCGTAGGGAACGCTCAGAAAGAAATTTCGCATGAGCATGACGCTGAAGCCGGAGACGAAACCCGAAAGGATCAGGGAGGTCAGTGTATTAAGGAGTCCTAGATCCTGATTCACGATATACAGCGGAATCATGATAGCCTCACTTGGAATCATCATCGTTAACAGGATCGCGGATAACATCCACTTTTTTCCGGGAAGTCCTTTCTGAATCAGTACATAGCCCGCCATAGAACTTAGGAATACATGACCTATCGTACCGACCAAGGTGACAATGACATTGTTCGAAAAAGCCAAATAGAGCTTCATGCGGCTCCATACCGTGGAGAATCCCTCCAGGCTGAATTCTTTGGGCCACAGTACGATCCCTGGCTGCATGGAAGCAAAATTAGATGAAAATGCAAGGGCAAGTGTATTTATAAACGGAATAATCATGGTCAATATGAGCAGAAGGAGGAAAAGAAAATTGAACGTATCAAAAAACCGGCCTGATAAGCTTATTTTATTCGTTGATTTCATATACCGACTCACCCTTCATCGTAGCGGATAACCGCTCTTGTTGCATACGTAAGTGTGAATGTTGCCATAATCACCAGGAACCCGGCCGCCGTAGCAGGACCAACGCTAAACTCCAATATCCCTTTTTGATAGGTGTACATCATAATGACGTCTACTTTATTTGCAATGGCGCCATTACTCATCACAAATATTTGATCGAACAAGCGCAGGATACCCAATACATTCAGCATAATGACCACTTTCATGGTGGAACGAAGCATCGGAATCGTTACGAAACGGACCTTCTGCCAGCGGCTGGCTCCGTCCATGCTAGCAGCCTCATAAAGCGATGGATTTATGTTTACGATGGCGGCCAAGTACATAATGCAGGTATAACCCATCTCTTTCCAACCTGAGGTAAGGATCATGACGATGCGGGCATAACGGTCTGAAGACAGGAAACCGACCGACTGACCCCCGAAGAGCTGAATGATCTGGTTAACGATGCCGGTGTCCGGGGACAGCAGGAGAATCCACATCCCGCCTACGACGACCCAGGAAAATAAATGAGGTAAATAAACGATCATCTGGGTCATTTTTTTGAACCAGACAGAAGCTACTTCATTTAAGGAGAGCGCAAGGATTAGCGGCAAAATGAAGTTGATGATAAAGCTTCCTGCGCCGATAAAGATGGTATTCTTGAAAACTTCCCAAAAAACCGGGTCCTTCAGCACGCTCAGATAATTATCGAACCCAATAAACGGCCGGTCTCCGATAAGCCGGTAATCTTGAAAGCTGATGACAAGTCCGCGGGCAAGCGGATAAAAGGAAAAGATCAGGAAATAGGCCAAGATTGGGATCATCATATAATATAGGGCTTTGTATTTGAATAAGGCTTTCACGGAAAATCACCACCATGGTTGAAAATAAAGAGGGCGCGGAGTTGTCGCCGCCCCCTCCCCTTAAAGCTTTAATCGATATACCCGCCTGCTTTAAGTTCTTCTCTCATTTTCCTTACGGCATCGGCAGCCGGCAGCTCGCCCATGATCGCTTTGAAGGAATGTTCATTGATAATCTTCTCGGCATTCGACCAATTTGGAGGCGTTAATTCCAAGGAAGCGTATTGATCGACGAGCTCCTGCGCTTCTTGAACGCCTGGCAGTTTACCGAAGGGTGCTTCGACGTTACGGTTATACCAGAAAGGAACGCCGTGATCGGAGGCATGCTCTTTACCGGTCTGAGTCAGCACATACTTGCCGCTGTTGTCAATTGTGTAGTCAACGTCCTTAATGCCCAGGCTGCCTAGGGTAATCCCTTCCTCGGAATGCCACCATTCAATGAATTCAAAGGCTGTTTTCGGATGCTCCGCATTGACAGGAACAACCCATACATCCGGATCGCCCCTTCGCAACATGTGGTTACCGTTCGCATCGGCAGCACCCGGCAAGCCCTTCGCTTCGAATTTCGTATTCGGATCCTGTTCGTGACGCGTGTTGTTCAGCATGCCTACCCAAGCGTCCCAGTACGTAATCATGCCGACACGATCGGTCAGGAACAGGTCGCGCATTTTGCCCGTATCGTTCGTGGTAAAGTTCGGATCAAGAATACCCTCCTTAAAAAGCTTGTTCAGCCATTCATAAACCGGGATGGCCGCATCTGTGGAATACGGCACGTCCAGCTTGCCTTCCGCGGTTTCCACATATCGTTGTTTTAGGCCCGCTGCGCTGAAGAAGCCCTGCAGTTCGTACATGCCGGCCGTACTGAGCCCATACGTGTCTTTTTTTCCGTTGCCGTCCGGATCTTGTTCGGTGAACGCTTTGAGGACATTGTAATAATCTTCCAAAGTTTCAGGCTCGGGCAGGTTTAATTTGTTCAACCAGTCCTTGCGAACGATCGGCATCGTGCCTCCCTGGTACTTGGTGAAAATGCCGTAGATCTCCCCATCTTTTGTCTTGACTTGTTCCCACTCCTTGGCGGGAATGACATTTGGATCCGAGAGTACCTTGGAGCCGGTCACTTGATCGGTCAACGGTGTAAGGATTCCTTGATCAATAAAAGTGGACATTTTCTCTTTGCTGATCTGCAGCAAATCGAACTTTTCCCCGGAAGCGATGGCGGCCAGCAGCTTCTGGTCATAGTCGGCAGCCGGCTTATTCATCGTTACCTTGATGCCGGTTAGGCGTTCGATTTCCTGCTCGAACTGCGTATTCTCTTCAGACGTTTTCCCGCCAATGACGCCCGTCATGATTTTGAGCGTGCGTTCTTCGGCATTCGATGCAGCTTGGGACGCGGCATTGCCGCCTTCCTGTGTACTGCTGCCTGCGTTTGGGGAGCAACCCGCAAGCAGCACGCCGAACAGAGATACAGCCAGGATTGCACTCATGATCTTGTTTCTTTTTACCAAGCTAATCCACTCCTTAATTGTCGTTAAAATAGTACATTGCAGGATTCCCTTACAACCAGCTGTGCAGGTATGATGATTTGCCTGTGGATACGCTTATCGCTTATTTTCTCGAACAAGAGCTTGGCCGCTTCAGCTCCGAGCGTCTCAGCCGACAATTCCACAGATGTAAGCTTTGGATTCATATCCTGAGCCAAAATAGCATCATTGCTGAGAGCGATCACCGATAGCTGTTCGGGCACTTCGATATCCAATTCCCTGGCAGCCCTCAGCACGCCAAGTGCCACTCGATCCGTATCCGTAATGACTGCCGTATAGTTCATGTTTCCATAGGTGTTCATGATCGACATATATCCGTATTCCGTACCGTTGGCATACAGCATGTGGTCATAGTACACCACATACTCTTCACACATCGGTAAACCGTGCTTTCTATAAGCCTCCAACAAGCCATGTCTCCGATCATAGGACACGGTCATATCGGAGGATGCATTCAGGAAAAGCACGGTTTTATGTCCGCCCCGGAGCAAATAATCTCCAACCTGTTGAGCCACGCTTGTATTGTTGTTATCCACGTAGCTGATCGAATCGTCATACGGATCAGATCGCCCTACCAGAACAAGAGGGGTACCCATCGTACGGTACCGTTGGATTCGCAAGTCATTCTTTCGCGGGTTGAGCAGAATGACGCCATCGACAGGATCCTGCGAATATAACGTAGGATCCTCCTGCTCGGGCAAGGTGTCCAGAACTAGGCGGTACCCTTGCTTGGAGCATTCCTGGATGACCCCGTTAATCAGCTGAGTATCGAATGCCGTCATTGTCCCGTCAGGCGGGAGAGGTATTTTGAGGCCGATGCTCATTGTCCTCTTGATTGCCAGACTTCGCGCCAGATGATTGGGGTAATATCCCAGTTCTTGGGCCACCTCTAGTACCCGCTTCGTAACGGGTTGGCTGATAGGTCTTTTTTTGCTAAAGACACTGGATACGGTTCCCTTGGATACTCCAGCCATTCTGGCGACGTCATCAATGGTAGCCATCTATTGTTGTTCCTTTCTTCTTGCAGAGTCTGATGGAAATGCTTGATCATTAAACCGGTTTAATAACCCTACGTGATTGATTGTAAAAAAGATTAATTGAATAGAATGCAGGTTTTTGTTAATTGAAAATTAAATCTTAGAAATGAAACTCGTATCTCTCGGCAAACAAAAAAAGCCGCCTATTTGGCGACTTGGTATGCATATTATAGAGAACCCATCCCCATGGAGTTTGGGTTACCGTTAAAGTGTATCCTCCCGATATAGCTCCTAGGCTCTTTTGGAGCGCATCGCCTTAAATTGAGCAATGCCTTTATCGTTCATGAGTTTTATGTATTCATCTGACTCTACGGCATAAATCGCGACTTTCCCTTCAGCGTCATGATGAATCCCCCAGCCATAGCGCTTGCCCAAGGACGAGGTTCGGAGACAAGGCTGCCCTTTGGAAAAAAACTTCTCGCGAGCGGCTGCTCTCTCCGTTTCCGAGATCTGATTGCGCTCGGCAAACACTTCGAACAACACATCCTCTTGCGTATATCGGTAAGGGTGGTTCGATATCATCTCATATTGAATAACCGGTACGGTCTTAGACTCACCTTTAGTCTTCGGAATTACAGCCACGCTAGCAGGGCAGTCTTCGGCAACTTGAATAAAGGTATTGTAATGATTCATGTCTTTCATATGTAAGAATGACCTCCAGTTCCAATTAACATTCAATATACATCATATCGTAACATCATCTAAAGGATAGCGCTAGAATCTTGAATCGTTTTCCGCCTTATATCCGAAGCAGCGGCTCCCGGCAGCGGCAAGCTGGCTTCGACCACTCACTTATTGCGGGAGATCAAAGCAGTCAGTTCGAGCATGAGTAATCCGTTTCCAATCAACGGTCCGAATATCAACATCCCGACGGGCATCATGGACAAGCTTCTCTTAATCGTAATCGCCAAAAATTAAGTGCTTGAGGATCCATGACTTATCCTGATAAGTTTCCCTATGTCCCAAAATAAATAACAGCCTCAATCCGTCCTACCGGAGAAATCGAGACTGTTATGTTATTGAGGCAAAAGAATCCGACTCTCATCCACCCGTATAATATCGAATCAAAGCCTGCGTGCCTTTATCCTCAAATCCCTTCTCGGCCAGCTGGCTGTACAGCGATTCAGCTAGGGACAAGCCCGGCGTAACCAAGTTCATCGCCTTAGCGGATTCCAGCGCGATTCCCATATCCTTGATGAAATGCTTGATATAGAATCCCGGCTCCAGATTCCCGGCAATCATGCGCGGAGCCAGATTGCTAAGCGACCAGCTGCCCGCCGCTCCGCTCTCGATGCTCTTGAGCACGGTTTCGGGATCGAGCCCGGCGCTCTCCGCATAGGCCATCGCCTCGCAGACTCCCATCATGTTAGAGGCAATAGCGATCTGGTTGCACATCTTTGTATGCTGTCCGGCGCCGGCTTGTCCTTGATGGACGATATTGCTTCCCATCGTCGACAGCAGAGGCTGCACCGCCTTGACGTCTCCCTCTTCCCCGCCAATCATAATGGACAGCCTCGCTTCACGTGCACCCACGTCACCGCCAGAGACCGGAGCATCCATAGCATGGAGCCCTTTCGACGAGGCGGCTTCATAAATGCGGCGGGCAAGCAGCGGACTGGACGTCGTCATATCGATCAGATATGCCCCTTCCCTAGCATGCGCCACCAGCCCTTCCGGCTCTAAATAGAGTTCCTCGACATCCTTCGGATAGCCCACCATCGTAATGATTACGTCGCAGGCTTGCGCCAGCTTTGCCGGGGTATCGTGCCAAACGGCGCCGTCCGCCACCAGCCGCTCCGCCTTGGAGGCGGTTCGCGTGTAAACGTGAAGCGAGTAGCCGGCGTTCCGAATATTTCCTGCCATACTGTGGCCCATTACGCCCAAGCCGATAAATCCTACGGTCGTTTGTTTCGGTGCGATTGTCATTATGTGATCCTCTCCTTTTTCTGTATAAGCCTAAGCCTGTTTCATTGGTTTTCCTATCTTACCGACAGCCGATACTGCCGTGGAGACATCTGCACGAAACGCTGAAAGGCCCGGTTCAGGTTCCGTTCGGAATAACCGACGATTTCAGCAATCTCCATGACCGTGTAATCCGTGTCCTTGAGCAGCTGTTTCGCCTTCTGCACTTTGAAGTTCATGACATATTCGACAAAGGATACGCCCATCTCCTTCTTGAACAGCCGGCTGAGGTACGACGGGCTCACACCCACCAGCTCGGCGCAGTCCGCCAGTGAATGAGCACCATCGGGATGACGGCTGATATGGCCGCATACCCGCTGAACGATCAGGCGGGTGGATCGGGTGCGCAGGTCATGGCTGATTTCCTGATACAGCGGGAACAGGACGCCGATGAACCAGTCATGCATTTCGCGGGAGGTCTGGTTCTCCTTCAGCTGATCGAACAGATTCCCCCCCAGCAGCTCCAGCACGCCGGGACCTTTCTCCTCCATCGACTGGACAATGGCCGAGAGCAGCACGTAATAGCTCTGGGAGGTCACGTTGTACGATTCCGACACCCGAATCCGCCGGGAAAATTCATGAAGCGACGCCTCGGCCTGCGGCAGATCCCCGTTCCACAAATATTCGATCATCTCCGATTCGATGTCCTTCGGATACATGAACACGGGATTACGCACGATGCGGATCATGTCTTCATAGAACAGTACGGTTTCCGCATCATGGAACAGGCGATATTGCAGAGCAAGCTGCGCCTCCTTATAGGATTCCGCCGCCCGGCTCAATGTTCCAGTATTGCCGATGCCGATGGACGCGGAGAAAGAAAGATAGCGCGCCAGGGACTGGCTGACGGATTCCGCATAACATGCGAGGAGGCTGCGGAACTCCTGGGAGGAAGCCCCGGGCTCTCCCGGCCTTAGAATCGCCGCCGCTTCACGATCCTCCCGGTCCACCACGTAGCCTTCCAGCTGCCGGTTGTTTGCCAGCAGCTCGGACATGACGTTTTTGACCGCAAACACGATGACCGGACCTTCGTTAGGCAAGAATCGTTTTTTCACCGGATTCTCGACCTTCACCACCATCGTGGCATATGGTCCGTTCATCGGGATCTTGTGCTTCGCGCACCCCTCCTCCAGTGTGCCGGACCGCCACGAGCTTCCGGACAGCAGCAAACGCTGCAGAAATCGTTCCCGTAAATCCGGTTGAATTTTTCGAATATAGCTGTTCAGGGATTCTGCCTGCTCGTTCAAGTAGCTAAGGGAGGAGCGGATGTACTCGATTTCATTCTCTTTGACGGAGCTCTCTACCCCGCTCCTGCCGTTTCTTCTTAAATGCTCCCCGTAACGAAGGAGCTGCTGGATCGGATTGTACGCGATTTTGGACGAGAACCAGGTGAGCAATACCGCGATCAGCATAAAGACGGACACCGACATGACGATCAGGACGCGGATCCACCTCAATTGCTCGATCATCTCCCGCTCCGGCATCCGGGACACGTATAGACGGCCCATAGACGTCTTGTAAAAGGCGATCAGTTCCTTGCCGTCCTCCCCGGTCATCACGTCATGGCTGGACGTTTCCCCGCTCTCTAGCAGAGATCCCAAAATGGAGTCTTCATCCGCGGTTTTGCCGATCTCGCTGCGTCCATCCGTATGCAGCAGGACCCGGTGATCGGAGTCCAGAATGGCCAGCGACTGCTCCTCCAGGGAAAGGGAATAATTGTTCAAAAGGCTGCGAAGCGATTCCTCTTTCACCTGTATTAGGATGGTGCCTCTCGGTTGGCCCTGCACCATAACGGGAAGATGGCGGACGTAAGAGACGTATCCGTTCTCCGACGACTTTGGGAGGTGCATCCACCTCGCTCCGCCTTCCCTCGCCAGGGCTTGCTCAATATCTTCTTTTCCTTTATACCCGTCCAGGTGGACCAGGCCATAGGAATGCGACAGGAGCAGCCTGTGCCGAACATCGTAAAACAGGATGTCTTCGATCAGGTTATTGGTATTTTTGTGCAGCTGAAACAGTTGGAGTATATCCAATTGCTGCATGTAGTCCGTCTCATATTCGGGATTTTCCAGCGCGCTGCGAATCAGCGGACCGCTGGCAAGTTGAAGCGATTCATGCTCGATGCTCGTTATGATATTTTCGACGCGGTCCTTCAGCTGCATCAAGGACGCCATATTATTTTCCTGGAATTGGACCGTCAGCTTTTTCATGGAGAAATGATAGTACGCGCTTCCGGCTAGGATCACCGGAATTACGGCCGACAGACATCCGAGCCAAATCAGACGCTTCAGATAGCGGTTCGCGGAGAACCAGCGGAGGAACGATGCCTGAATATGCTGCCAAAGAGACTTCACGATTTTCACCTCCGGTTCCCGCGGCAGGAACTGCCCTGCGGATCACTGTGCCATCCGCAACTCTCTACGGATGATCCTACACCCTGTTATACTTCGTCCTCCCGACTCCTCTATCCTTCCCCAACAGCGGTAACGGTGGGATTTAGCGGGATCCGGATGCACTCCCAAACCTCCAGCCGCGGCAAGGTGAAGTTCAATACGTCGTTCGCTGCGGATCCTACTATATAGCCTCCGCCGATCAGCGTTTCCAGTTTAAAGCCGCTCCCCGTAGGCCATCTAGTTCCCGGTCTCAGCCGGACCTCGATGTCGTGCAGAGGCAGCGCCGCTGCAAGCGGCCGGCGGCCGGCTCCGTTCACGAAGTGGAGCAGCAGATCACTGCTGCTTCGGAAGAGGGTGGCCTGCAGTCCGGGATACGGCGTTACCGACAGCTGCGGCTTCCCGTCGAGCAAATGGTCGATCGCGTTAGCCAGCAGCATCTCGTGCTCGGGCAGCTTGAATTCACGAAGCAGCGTACCCAGCGAGAACGTGAAATACATGGCGCGGCCGGCACCCCACGATTGCTCCAGCGCAAGGGGCAGTTCGGTACGGGATACTGGCAGCGATGCCCGTTCCGGCGGCGCTCCCACGCTTTCCGGCGGAGAAAACGGCGGCACCAGCGTCGCCAGCACCCGTACCGCGTCATTCCGCGGATGAGCATAGGTCACATAACCACGGTGAGCGATCAGCGCCGTCGTATCCATTCCCTGTTGAAGCGGATTGATCTCGCACGGCAGCTCCTGAAACCGCAAATAGGAGGCAATCAGGTATTCGCTTTTGAAGGCTTCATCCGAAATGCCGAGCAGGTCATGTAACGGCTTTACGACGGCATCGGCTGCAGCGGAAGGAAGCGCCCCTTCCGTTAGCAGTTGTCCCCCACTATGTACGTACGAACGCAAGTCGTGGATCAAGGACGGGGTAAATTCCGTTCCTTCAGGAATCAGTACAACGCGGTAGCGGCCCAACTCCCATTCCTTCCTGCTCTGGGGAAGCAGCACGTCAAACGGGATTTGCCGGTTGATCATCGTTTCGGCCCAGCTCTGCGCCTCGCCGCGCTCGTTCCAGAGCAGGGCGGTTTCCGCAGCCGATACGGCCCCGTCCATATAGGCATCCAGCTTGGCGGCATGATGATTCAGCTCGGCTACGGTCTTCAAAATCCGCTTGTCTTCGATCGTATCGGGTATGCCCGTGACGGAATGCCAGATCTGACCGCCGTTGGCCGGAATTTGAGCCAGCCAGAAGCGGTATTCCGCTACCGGAAGCCCGGTATGGCGCCAGTCCATGCCCGGGCAGGAATGCACGATGCCAAACGGAGCCGGCCTGCCTGGAACCGACCGCCCCACCTTGATGCTGAGAGCCGGCTTCCAGAATTCGGGGATCCGGGCATGGCCGAGCGATAGCACGTCCTGCGGCTCCGTACACAGCATATCAGTGATCTGAACGCGCTTCGTCAGATTGTCGCGGTGGAGGTTGTAGTATAGAATCATGGGCACCTCCGGCCTCTCCCGCTTGATCAGGTCATACATCGCTTCCATATTGTCATCGAAGCATCCTGCAGCAAAATCCGGCTCCATCTCCTGCGGGGAGTCCGGGAGGTCCTTGCCGTACCGTTCCGCGTATTTGCGACGGCACCGCTCACAGCGGCAGAACACATAACCGGGGTTATTGAAAAAAATACCGTCGATCGGATACCGCGACAGTGCTTCCCGGAGCACCGGAACCGCGACATCCGCATTGCGGTAGCCGCCATTGATGCAGGTCGACATCAAGAGCGGCCACGGTCCGGGCCGTTCGGCCCCGATGATTTCCGGACGGCCGCTCTCTTTGCGAACAAACCATTCCGGCCGCCGTAGGTACACGCTGTCATCCGCTTTGCTGAAATCGAACCGGGCAATAAAACGAAGCTCTTCAAGGTGACAGGCCGTGATCAGCTCTCCGAGGAGATCGCGCCCCTCCGGGAGATATCCGTTCACGGTATGGTACGGAATCTGCGTATCATACCAGGCATATATACCTCCCGTATTGAAAACCATCGCGTTGGCCCCCATCTCCTTCAGCTGCGCGGCTAGCCGGGGCGGGTCGATGCAGGCGGTATCCCGGACCTGCATGTTGGGCTGGATGACGCGCAGCGGCTTGTGCCACCAGAAGCGTTCGTCTTTAACCTTCGTCATTGCCTTACCTCCGTCTCTTTTCAAACTGGCAACAGACGGGCGATTCGCAAGACGGAGACAGCCGGTGGAACAGAGACTTCAATGATGCTGTCTCCTCCCGTTCTCCGGCATATTCGCTCCAGACTGCGAGACCGCCCGAGCAGACTGTCCTTACTCCCCGTTGAACTGCTTGTATGCCTCCGCCATTTGTTGGTACGCTTCCTGAATGTCCGGCTGGCTGTTCAGCCTATCGACGTAAGCGCGGAACTCCTCCATTGGAATATGCCCGACAATCGCCTTTGTCACCATGGAAGCATATTCGTCGCTGTATTTAGGCCATGTGCTGCGCCAGCCCTCGGACGTGATGACGCGATAGTGGTCGATTTTTCCGATCTCGTCGTAATTTTCCACCTCTTTGATTTTGGCATCGTTAAAGGCTTTATCGCCGGAAGCGCTAATCACCTTGCCCCACTTGGCATAAGCCAGTACGCCCGCACCCTTGCTCGTCGTATTGACTTCCTTGACCCCCTGCTCCGTCAGCACCTTCTGCCCGTCTTTCTCGGTATAATGGACACCCTCGATGCCGTAGTAAGCAAAATCAGTCATTTCCTGGGAAGCCGTCTGGTCAAAATATTTCAGCAGCTGCTTCACCTTCTCTTCAGGCACCTTCTTGGAAATATAGAAGCCGCCTGCAACGCCGGTTTCCAAACCGACCGCATAATTCCCGCTCGGTCCCTTCAAGGTCACGTTCAGGATTTTCGCGTCGGGTTGACCGGATTTTTTCATGGCCTGCTCCCATTCATGATCCCACCAGATCGGACGGCCATAGGAAGCGGCTCGGTTCGTCTTGAAGAGCTCCTCCGCCTGGCTTTCCTTCATGACCGCGTATTCCTTGGACATTAGGCCATCTGCGTACAGACCGCGCAGCCATTCCACCATCTCGACGTACTGAGGCGTAAGGGACGGGCTCATCAGCCCGCCGTCATCGGTATAGGTCGGATTGTATACGCCGAAACCGGCCTGGAATGATGCGGGTGGGTTATTGATATATAGGAGACCTACCGTATCCTTCTTCCCGTTGCCGTCCATATCGGCATCGACGATCTTCTTCAACGCTTCTTTATACTCATCGAAATCGGTAGGGATCGGAATGTCCAGCTGCTTCAGCCAGTCCTCTCTTATTTTCAACCCGCCGTCGATCCTGGATCGGGACCGCGGCACCGCATAGATGCTCCCCTCCACCGACAAATATTTCAGTGCATCCGGGGCGAGATTGCTTTTCAGGTTCGGATACTCGCTGAGATCCCCTAGGAACGGGGTCAAATCCCAAAACGCGCCGTTCTGAATCGCCGTAATCAGCGTGGGGCGGATCGGGTTTTGATATGCCACGACCTCGGGCAAATCACCGGAAGCCAGAAGCAAATCCAGCTTCGTGTCCAAATCGCCCGACGGCACCCATTCCACGTCCAGCTTGACGTTGGTACGGCGTTCCCATTCTTTCCAATAATCATTATTCATGTCGGGGATTTCGTTATAGAGACCGGCAAACATTTTGATTGTCATCGGCTTGCCGTCCGTGTCTTCCGCTTCCGGTCCCCCGGCGGTCTGCGGCTTCTCGCCAGCCTGTTCACCGCATCCGGCCAGCATGACGACGGTCATGAGGGCTGCGAGCCAGAATGTCCAGCATTTGTGCGAGCTTCCCTTACTTGATGTATTTTTCATGTAAACCCCTCCTTATGGATGCTCATCATCCATCTATTGTTCTTGAAGCAGAGTCCTATCTCCTTCCCGCCTATTGCGGCAGGATAACGCTTTCAATCCTACCGGCTGCATATCCGATGCAGAGGGCATCGATGCGCCGTTTCCTTCATCAGCCTTTAATCGATCCCAGCATGACTCCTTTGGCAAAATGCTTTTGTAGAAAAGGATAAACAACCAAGATCGGTACCATCGCGAGTACAATTGAGGCCATCCGGATGGTCTCCTGCGGCACCACATTTTCGTCGCTTGCCCCGGCCTGGGCCACCGCCACCGAATTGGAATCGATGACCAGCGTTTTAATCAACAGCTGAAGCGTCCACTTGCTGGAATCCGATAAGTAAATCAAGGCGTTAAAATAGGCGTTCCAATGCCCGACCGCAAAAAACAGGGTGAAGGTGGCGATCGCCGGCATCGACAGCGGGATTATCATCCGCAAAAACACGCCCATATCCGAGCAGCCGTCCATTTTCGCGGAATCCTCCAATTCGGATGGAAGCGAATCCAGAAAGCTTTTGATGACGATCAAGCTCCAGGCGTTGGTCAAGCTCGGCCAGATCATGGACCAGTAGGAATTCAACAGGCCTAGTTCCTTGACCAGCAAGTAGTTGGGCACGATGCCCGGGCTGAACACCAGCGTGAAGATGACGAGCCCCATTACCCAGCGGTTGCCGGGCATGGACCGTTTCGTCAGCGCATAGGCCATCGTAAAGGAAACGACAATGTTGAGCGCGGTACCGACGACCGTAATGAAAACGGTGCTCTTAAACGCATTCATAAAGCTGTTGGTAGATAGAATGTACTTGTAAGACTCCAAGGACCACTGCTCGGGAAACAAATAAAATTTAAGCGGAACATAGACCTCGGGATCCGTAAAGGAAACGCTGAACACGTAAAGAAACGGAAACAAGCATGCGACCGAGAACATGGTGATTAGACTGTAGTTGACCCAATCGAACAAGCTTAGCCCTTTTTTTCGGATAACGAAGCTCACGCGGAATTCCTCCTTTCGTTTAGCATAATGAGTATGCGGCAGACGCCGTTGGAGGCTTAATAAATGCCTTCATGGCCGAGCCGCTTCATGATTTTGTCGGCGGCCACAATCAGGACGAGCCCCACCAGCCCCTTGAACATGCCGACCGTCACCCCAATGCTGATCTTCCCTTGAAGAATGCCGTGCGTGTAGGAGTACGTATCGAACACCTCCGCCACCGAGCGTACCAGCGGATTCATCATCAGTAAAATCTGCTCGAAGCCAGTGTCCGCCATGCTGCCCAGCCGAAGAATAAGCAAAATGATGATCGTTGGCCGGATGGCCGGAAGTGTGATATGCCAGATCTGGCGGAACCTGCCTGCCCCGTCCACGACGGCGGCTTCGTAGCGCTGGGGATCCACTCCCGCCATGGCCGCCAGGAAGATAATCGTTCCCCATCCGGCCTCCTTCCACATGCTTTGCGCCGTCAGCAGTCCCCAGAAGTAATTGGGATTGGACAGAAAGGAAACGGTATCCCTGCCGCTTTCGGCGATGAGTTTATTGACGATCCCCACGTCCGTCGACAACAGAAAGAACGTCATGCTGGCCACGACGACCCACGACAGGAAATGCGGCAGGTAAACGATGGACTGGTTCAGGCGCTTGAAGCTCTCATGCCGGATTTCGTTCAGCATCAGGGCCAGCAGGATCGGGAGCGGAAAATGAAAGATCAGAGCGATCATATTGATCGCAAACGTGTTCCGCAACATAATGTAGAAGTTGGAGCTAGAGAACAGATCCGCAAAGTGCTTAAATCCAGCCCATTCGCTTCCGGCAAAACCAAGAAACGGATTATAATCTTTAAAGGCCAGGAGCAGCCCCCACATCGGAGCGATTTTGAACAGCAAGAAGAAGAGCAGCCCGGGCAGCAGCAGCAAATAAATGACCCGGTGCTTGACGATGCGGGACGCGAGACTGCCCGGGCGAAGCGTTAGGCCCGGCTTGATGACCCCGTCGGCCCCTTGGGCAGGTATAGCAGATTTAAGCTTTGCCATCGCTGGAGATCAGCTCCTTTCGATCGCCGACAGGCACGGCCTGCAGCCAAACCGCTTCATAACGGCCGATTTGCGGCAGCGTCACCATCACGCGATCTTGCGAGGTTTCCACCAACGCATCGGAATCGGTACGGAGCAGCCTGCCCCTCGCTTCCGCGTTTCTCGGCAGCCGCCACTTTTGCGGCCAAGAACCCGAAGCATTTGCTGCAACGGTCTCGTCCACGCGATCAACGGTCAGTTCCACCTGAACATCATATAACGGAAGCGGATTCATAAAAGTCGTCCCGTTATATCCGGAGAGATTCAGCAGCTGAACCAGGCATCCGCCCTCCTTTAAACGGTGAACGAACAACTCTAGACATGGGGGCGCGTTCGTAGCAGCAACCCGATTCGGCACGATGTCATGTAGCACGTCCGCCATTACCTGCCTGTAGTCCTCGAACCCGTGGCGATAGTAGAGCTCGCCGGGATTCCAAGGCATATACACGCCGGTTCGGATAGTTCCCTGCTTGCCGACCCGCCTGTTCAGCGCCAAACCGTAATCTGTTCCGATGCGGTGGCCGTAGGCACGCTCCGGCGGCCCGAACGTGGACGGCTCGATGAATGGCAATCGGCACTCGGTCGTATCCGGGTCAAAGGCAACGCGGGCAAAGCTTCCGCCGGCGACGATCCAGTCCCGGCCATGGGCAACGCCGGGGAAATGCGACTTGTCCGAAACGTCCAGATAAGCGCCCGGCTTCGATTGTTTCACGCCGGTGAACGAGGCCGCAAACCATTCCTTAAGCAGCTCCGGCTGTCGCTCCAGCGCGTTTCCCGTTGCGACCAGCACCGCACCGGCATCCGCCGCCCGATGCAGCGTTCGAGCCGCCTTCACCGACAATCCCTGAACGCCGGGAAGAATAACCGCTCGCACAAGCAATAGTTTGGACTCCATAGCCACCAGCTGTTCTTCCATCACCACGTCGAAGAGGACGTGCTCTTCCTTTAACATTTTGAACATACCGTGATACTCCGCTGCCGCTTCGGGGGCCGCTGGCTTGACGAGCACCACATCAGCCATGGAACCGAGCTGTCCGAACAGCTCCTCGTGCTCCGCATGGTATCGGAAAATCTCCTTCACCGTTTCGAAGCTTGCCCGGTCCGGATATCCTTCAAATGCCCCGATGATGCAGAAATCCAGCCCCGATCCGCTTCCGATGCTTTGATATAAACGGATCGCATTTTCATTCTCGGATACTCCTGTGAATCGGTAGGTCAGGTCTATGGCGTTAATGCTGCAGTTGCTGATCAGCTTGTCATTCCAACTGTCTTGTATGGACGCGACATTCTCCGAGGCTGAATACAGCCAAGGCGGGCTGCACCTTGTCAGCGACGTATTCGATTCCTTGCGGACGATATCGACCCGGTGTGGGTGATACGTGCTAATGGCCACATCGGACCGCAGCGACTTCACGAATCCGTGAATGCGCTCCAGCACTTCCCTTGACGTCCGTTCCTGGAAGGACCGGTACAGCTCGTGCATGGGATGTTCGGGCCCGGTATACGCCAGCAAATCTTCACCGGTCACTTCGCGAAACCGAAAGCGGCAGTTTGGGCAATAGCATGGTCCATAGAAATTTCCGCTGTAATCCCAATGCTGGTAGCCGAACATATTGAAGAAAATCCCATCCACCGGATAACGTTCCAGCACTTCTTGAATGCTCTCCAGCGACTTCACCTGCTGATAGGCTCCATTCAGGCACGTATGAACGATGCCGTGATAATTGACCTCCCGTCCCTCACGGTCTCGGTAAAACCATTCGGGATACCGCATCCACAACGATTCATGCGCTTTACTGAAATCGAACCGCGCAATAAATCGCATTCCATTAGCATGGGCTTTTTCTACCGCTTCCCCCAGAAGGTCCTTGGTTAAGTAAGGCGTTACATATTGATGCATAAGCGATGATGGATAGAACGCAAATATGCCCCCGGCATTCATCATGAGCACATTCGCTTGGAACGACTTGAGTTCGCGAATCAAAAGATCCACATCCATATCGGCGTCCGTCTCGCGAAGATTATTTTGAATCAATCGGAGACGGTTCGTTGACCACCATTTCATCCGCATTCCCTCCTTTGCTTGTGGTGTATGTCTACCATAATGAAGCTGAGGGCAGCAGAACAGGGACAATTCTTGCATGAACACGTTAGGAAAAATATGGCCGGTCCGCGCATGGGGCGTAATCCAACGCGAGGTCCCCTATACCTGACAGAGCCGCAAGGTAAGAACAGGAGCTTATTGGTTATTTCTTGTTTTGCAGGAAAACCGCAAAAAATGTCCCGTTCCAACATTCTCTTGTATGGCGGATTATGTTTGCATGATCGATCGAGTTTACGGTTAGACATCCATACGATGGGTATGTATTTTCTTTGTACTCATAACAAAAAAACTCACCCTTGGGTGAGTTTTTTCAATCATGCGCGGGTAACCGAATACGTCTCGACTGCGATCATGCCAGATTGATGCTTCGGATCGCTTCCACGTTTACTTTGGGTTTACGGTCTTCCGTCAGCAAGCCGTTTACTTCCTGCTGCACGTCCGTAATTTGCGTATAACAGAATCCGCACACATAAGGCAAATTCTTGATCGCTTGTGTTATACCTTCGTACCGATTCAGGAATTCATCCTCGCTGCGAACCTGATTCCCGTAGCCCCAGCCCTCTTTGCTTGTAAAAGCGATGCCGCCGTACTCGCTGATGATGACGGGCTGGCCTCGATAGCCATACCCCTGCGCGAATGGATAACGATGTGTATTATGCGCGATTTTGTTGCCTAATAGCGCATCCTTGTCCCGATACCGCTCTTCCAGCATAGCACCGATTTCTTCATAATCATGGAGCGTAATGATATCCGAAACCGTATGTTCCCAGCCGTCGTTCACGATCACTGGCCGCATCTGGTCGAATGCCTTGGTCAAATGATAGATCGATTCCGTAAATTGCTGCTGCTTGCGGTCGGTGGCTATGTCGGTTATCCCCCAGGACTCGTTAAACGGTACCCAGGTGATGATGGAAGGATGATTGTAATGCTGCCGGACAACGGCCATCCACTCCTGCGTGAACCGCTCGACCGCATCATCCCCGAATTCGTAAGTCGACGGCATTTCCGACCATACCAACAATCCTTTGCGGTCACACCAATATAAATAACGGGGATCCTCCAGCTTCTGATGCTTGCGTACGCCGTTAAAACCGAGCGCAAGCGTCTTGTCGATGTCTTCCAGCAGCGCTTCCTCCGACGGAGGCGTCAGATGCGTATCGCTCCAGTATCCTTGATCCAGCAGCAGCCGCTGATAAATCGGCGTATGGTTCAATATGATTTGATCCCCTGCGATCCGAATGCTCCGCATGCCGAAATAAGAATAGGCGGTGTCGATCGGCTTGCCGTTTTGCTTCAGGATCATCTCGACGTCGTATAAATTCGGATGGTTCGGATGCCACGGCTTGACTTTCCATTCGCCCACGGCTTCGTTTACGACGCTCACATCGACCGTTACGGTTCCTCGCTCCACGCTCGTTTCCGTCGAGCGGATCAGCTTCCCGTCAAACCGGATGATCGTCTGAAGGGTTAATCCATCGTAATTATGCCCGGAATTGCCGAGTTCGTAATGGAAGTTTGCTGCGCCGCGTTCCAGTTCCGGCGTTATCTTCACCCGGCTGATGTGAATCGGATTCACGTATTCCATCCATACGGTTTGCCATATTCCGGTCGTCTGCACGTACCAGCACCCGAAGTTGTCCTTCATCCATCGCTGCTTGCCGCGCGGCTGCGTGCAGCTGTTGCCGTCCACGGCTTGAACGGTAATCCTGTTCTCGCGTCCGAACTCGACCGCTTCCGTAATGTCGAAGGAAAAGGCCGCGTATCCGCCTTCATGCATGCCAATTTTGCTGCCGTTGACCCACAGGGTCGCCGCGTAATCGACCGCTTGAAAATGCAGAAGGATCCGTTTGCCTTCCGCCTCCGCAGGTACGGCTACACTTCGTTCATACCATACGCAAGGATGAAATGTTTCATCCGCGATGCCGCTTGCTTTCGTTTCATATGCAAAGGGCACTGTGATTTTACGGTCAGCCTGAAAGCGTTCGTACCACTTGGCGCTTTCTCCTTCCAGAGCATCGTCGAAGCGAAAATCCCATTCCCCGTTCAGATTTACCCATTCCTCGCGCACCAATTGCGGTCTGGGATAGTCCTTTATATATTTGTGCGAGCTAGACATTATGTTCCACTCTCCATCTTCTGTTAGTTTATCGTTTCTATTTTGTTCCTATGGATTCCACCGTTAAGTCGCCGAGCTCGATCTGCTCCGCATGAACCGATCGTATGCCTACTCTCCCTTGCATGAATGCCCGGGGATCATCATACGTCAGGACAGGCTCCTCTTGTTCCTCTACGAAGACGCGGATCGTGCCGCGAACTACCTCGATGCGCAAGCCGACGGGCTTGTTCCGTTCCAGCTCAACTTTGATGCTTTGAAGCAGCTCGGAATCGTAATTATGTTTGTACAGTTCCAATTTCGTGGCGGTGACTGCGAGGAAATATCCCATCAGCGAATCGCTCACTTGATCCCGGAAATCCGACTCGTTTGTCACCCGGAAGAGTATGCCCGCTTGACCGGACGGATCATCGCCCAGCGTTACGTGCGTCCGGATGCGGTAGTCGGACCAAAGACGGCTGCCTCCGTACATCTTGGCATCGGCATCGGCTGCGCCGACATACCCGCTGTCGGTTTCAATCCATTGGCCGTGAACGTCCTCGGAGCTTGTTTGTTCCAGAAGATGCTCCAACTTGAACGTTTGCTCGTCGACCAGCTCGAAGTCCATTGTTTTCCATTCCATCGTTTGGTCGCTGTCCAATTGAATGGCAACGCTATGTAATCCCTTTTCGAGCTTTAGGGATCCAACCCGAATTTTAACCCAGGGTTCGCTACCGGAGTATTGGCTGCCGTCGACTTTATAGTTTCCGGATTTCTTATCGTCCACGAGCAGCTTAAAGGATGTCGGCCCCGCTCCTGCCTTAACCGTCAAGTCCAGCGCATAGGTGCCGGATTCCGAAACGTTCACCGCATAACGCAGCCAGTCGCCTTTTTCCGTAAGCGCGGCCGAATAGCTCCCATCCTCCGCCTGCCGGATCGCCGTTCCGTCCGAATGACGCCATGCGGCGGTGTCCGACGGTTGACGTACCGCATACCCCCTGCCTTCGCCGCTAAGATAATGCACGGCTTCCATGCTGCCGGGAAGCGGCTTGGCCGTATCGAAGTCACTGCTGCCGGAAGCGTGGTTCGAGAATGCCGTATACGAAAAGCTCGGCTCGCCGGTTTCGTATCGGTATCCGATTTTGCCTGGTCCGAACGGCTCCGCCGATTGATCAAGCTTCAGAGTGCCGTCCAGGTAAACCCGCAGCCGATCTTCTCCGCGCTCGACGCGAATCGTGTGCAGCTTGGACCAATCCGTATCTTCGGGAAGCTCCACGGTGGCGAGCACTTTACGGATGCCGTCCTCCATCCTGCCCAAGGATAGACGGTTTAGTTCCGTTTCGATTTCAGCGAAACCGAAACGGTTGGCCTCCTCATATGCAAACAACGCGGCGACCCGTGTCTTCGACGGCACCAAGTTATATTCCGCCGTATAGATACGATCCGTGCTCGCCCTGCTGATGATTCGATTGCCTCTCTCCGATTTTGCTGACTCCCACAGATTCTCATCGATGGCATCTGCGTCCAGCCGATCGGCAAAGACCGGCCCTCTCGGGATAGGCTGATCGTAATTCGTAGGACCCAGAATCTCCATCTTGTCTCCGTTGAATACCAGCCGGTCGATGTTCATGCGACGGACGGGCGGGCCTTCCTGGGATCTTCCCGTCAAGTTATGATAGACAAGATAATAGGAATCCAGATCGGGCCCCATTACCGTCGAGCTGTGGCCGAGTCCGTAGAAGTCCGGCTTGGTGCTGATGACGAGCGGATTATTGGCAGGAATGCTGTACGGACCAAGCGGCGAATCATGCGACACGGCATAATTGATGCGGTAGCCTTTGCTGAATACATGATTTCCGGTATATGTCATGTAATAGGTACCGTTTCGCTTGATGATCATGGACCCTTCCGTCCAATGCCCCAGATAAGGACCGGGAATCGTCTGACCGACACCGAATTCGGCAGGGCCATCCATCGGAACGCCGACAATGCCCGACGAACCAGCATGGGTAAACAGCCAGGAACCGTCATCGTCGATAAACACCGAGCCGTCGATGCTCATTCCGACGTTCTCGGAGATTCTTTCGAACGGGCCTGTCGGCGATTCGCTGCGGTACACGTAATGTCCCCTTCCCGCCGGAGAAGTGTATAGGTAGAACCAGCCGTTCGAGTAAATCACTTCGGGGGCATAGGCCCCGGTTGATACGGGATCCTCCGTCACCAGACCCGCATACCTCCAATCGACCAAATTGTCCGATACCCACCCCTTGATGCCCGTCCGGTGATCCTTCGTGCTGACATACAGATAATAACGGCCGTCATGCCGCAGTACATACGGGTCTCCGTTGCCGTAATCCTCCCATTCTTCCTCTAAGGAGGGAAAAGGATTGGCGTACATTTTTTCGTTGTAAATGTCCAAATCGACCGCCTCCGGTTTCGTTCTTGAATCGCATCCCGACAATGCCAATCCGGCCGCTAATCCTAACGTGCCAAGACAATAAACGATCTTCGACAGGCGCGCCATTCTTATCGGCACGTACCTCACCCCTTGATTCCGCTGATTGCCATCGACTCGATAAAGTATCTTTGGCAGAAAAAGAACACGATGATCACCGGCACCATGGCAATGATGGCGGCGGCCATGATCATCGGATAATCCGACTGGCCTATGTACATGGCCTGCATGGAAGCGATCAGCACTTGAATCGTTTGCTTCTCGGGCGTATGCAAGTAAATCAGCGGACCAAGAAAATCGTTCCAGATGCCCATAAACCCGAGGGCGGCTTGGGCGGCAAGCGCCGGCTTCATGATCGGCAGCGCGATCTTGAAGAAAATGCCCGGAAAGCTGCAGCCGTCGATCTTCGCCGCTTCGATCAATTCGGTCGGCATCGCGCTCTGCAAATATTGGCGTATGAAAAAGATGACAACGATGTTGCCGAACAGACCGGGTACGATGAGCGGCAGCAGCGTGTCCACCCAATCCAGCCTGGAAAATCCGATATACTGCGGTATCATCACGACCGAATACGGAATCATCATCGTTCCGAGCAAGCCCATGAAGAGCATGCCTTTGTAAGGGAATTCGAATTTGCCGAATGCATAGGCCGACATTGCGGATACCAGCATTCCTATCGTCAGGACGATCACCACGATGATCAAGCTGTTCATGAATCCATACAGTAACGGCGATTCCAGCCAAACCTTCGCATAGTTGCCGAACGTGATCGGTTCGGGAATCCACTGCGGAGGAATTTCAAACACGTTTCGTCGATCCTTCAACGAAGTCGAGATGGTCCAGATGAACGGAGCGATCATAAAGATCGATCCGAAAAGCAGCAGCAGCAGCGACCAGAGGTCCGTCATTTTTTCCCGTTTCACAGATTTCCCCCCTAGTCTTGGTAAACCCAGCGATTGGAAAGTTTGAATTGTATAAGCGTGACAACAAAGATGAGAATGCCCAGCACCCAGGCAACCGCGCTTGCATAACCCATGTTAAAGTACTGGAACGCATGCTGGAAAATATAATAGACCACCGTGGCGCCGCTGTATTCCGGCCCGCCGTCTACCGCCAGCACGTAAATTTGGCTGAAGGACTGGAACGCCCCGATGATACCCATGACCACGACGAAAAAATGAATCGGCGTGAGTAGCGGGATGGTAATCCGTGTCAGCTTGTGCCATGCGCCGGCACCGTCGATTTCCGCGGCTTCATAATACGTCGAGGAGATGGATTGCAGTCCTGCAAGGTACAGCACCATGTTCCCGCCGATGCCGCTCCACAGCCCGATCAGGATGAGCGAAGGCTTTACCCACTCCGGCTTCCCCAGCCAGTTAGGTCCGGCAATGCCGAACGTTTCCCACAGAAAATTGTTGAGCAAGCCGTAATCCTGATTTAAGATCCACTGCCACAACAGCGATACGGCGATGATCGGCGAAATGACCGGAAGATAATAGATCGTGCGCATGAACGAGATGCCTGCGAATTTACGGTTCATCAGGATGGCCAGCAGCATCGAGAGCACCATGCCGATCGGAATGCCGATCATTAAATAAATCGTATTGTACATTGATTTGTACACTTTCTCGTCGCCCAAAAGATCCTTATAGTTGGCCAGTCCCGCCCACTGCGGATCGGATAGCATATCCCATTTGTGAAAGCTGATATAGATCGAGAACAAGATCGGCACAAGGCCGAACAAAAGAAACCCGAGAACCGGCGGAGCGACGAACAGATACAACCACGCCAGTTCTCTTCTGCGATACCCGCCAAGCTTGGTACCCATATTCCATTCCACCTTCGCCTGTATTTCGTTATGACAGGATGCCCGTAAGGCGAGAGGCGCCGATATGAATGGCTGACGCCCCCTGCCCCTGCGGCATTATTTATTGCCTTTGTCGTACAACTCCTGCATCTTCGGCTGGATCTGGGCCGTAAAGTCTTTCGCCGACATCTCACCGTTCCATACTTTGCTCGCGTTCTGGTTGAACGTATCCAGCCATTGCGTATCCTTTGAGAAAGCTACAACGTCCGGACGTCCGTAATCTTGGATAATATCGAGGAATACTTGGCGTGTTTGCGGTCCTTTGTCCATTTCCTTAAATTCGCCTTCCGCCATGTCGATCAGGTTAGGAACCGCTTGGCCGAGCTGATAATTTTCGCGCTGCCCTTGCTCATCCAGGGACAGGAAAGCCGCTAAGTCGAACGCTTCCTGCGGGTGTTTGGATTTCGCCGAAACTGCAAATCCCATCGAGCCGAGCCAGGTCGCCGTTTGTCCCGTATTCGGGCTTGCCGGCCACGCAGCAATATCCCAACCGAAGGGCAGCTCCCAGAATGCAGGTTGATCCCATGGGCCCATCGCAAACATAGCCAGCTGGCCGTTAATAAACCGGGTATATGCGTTCATCGCTTGCTCGGCTTCCTGGTTCGGGCTGACCTTAAACTTCAGATTCAGGTCTGCAACAAATTGCATCGCCTCATAAAATTCGGGCTCGTTCACCTTTACCGTGCCAGTGGCGTAATCGATATATTCACCGCCGTTGCCCCATACCGCTGATTCAAGACTGTAAGCGCCTACACCATATTGATCGGGCTTTCCGTCGCCGTTATCGTCGACCGTCAGCTTTTGGGCTGCTTCCAGCATGTCGTCCCAGGTCCATTCCCCTGCCGTTGCGGAAGGATACGGGACGCCCGCTTCATCAAACAAATCCTTGTTATAGACAAATGACCACGGTCCTACGTCTTTCGGCAGTCCGTACAAGTCTCCGGCTCCAACCTTGCTGCCGTCGAAGCGATAACGGTCCATCGCCTGCTTCCATACGTTATCGGGATTGAACAAGGAGGTCTGATCCAGATAGGACTGAATGTTGAGAAGCGTTCCGGCTTCCGCGAAGCGGTAAAACTCCGGACCTCCGACGTAGAATACGTCCGGAACCTTGCCGGAGCTGATCAGCGTCGTCATCTTCTGCGAGTATTCGCCCGGCGGTACCGAAGTGTATTTAACGGTGACGTTCGGGTACTTCTCCTCGAAGGAAGCGATCAGCTTTTCGAAAATCTTTTTTTCGTTCGGATTGCCGTGGCCCATAAACTCAATCGTTACAGGTTCTTTTGGGTCCTGCCCGGCGGAAGCTTCATTACCTGGCGTAGAAGTGTCCGGGTTGCTTGGAGCAGCCCCGTCATTTGGTCCGTTGCCGCCGCTGCATGCGGTTAACGCGAACATCAGCAACAGCATGATCATGCCTGCGAATTTGCTCTTCGATTTCATGCGATTCCCCTCTTCTATAAAAGATGTGGTGTAAGCGCTTTACGAAATCATGATAACTTATAATAATATAATTTTATATACTATATTTATTATAAAATAGGTGTACTCCTCGCTTCTCCACCATCGCTTTATTCTTTTACCAGCATGACCGGCACCACGATTCTTCTCGCCTCAAAAGCTCCTTCGATCTGCTCGATTAACAGCTCTACGGTTAACCGGCACATATCCTCCTCGTTTTGGCGGATATACGGGACATTCGGCAGATCCGGCGGATCGAACGTGATCAACTCCAGTTCGTCCGGCACCTGTCTACCGGATGCTATTGCCGCTTTATAGGCATTTCTGCACAGTTCCGTATTGGCCGTTATGATGCCGGTAATATGGGGACTGCCATCTAAAAACGACCTGATATGCTCGACAGATTGACCTGATGCGATCTCTTCCAACGGGAGGAGACACCATAAGCTTTTGTCGATCGACAGACCATGCTCGAGATAAGCCTGCTCAAACCCCTGGGCCCTCTCGTCCGTCACCGTATTCGTAATTTCGGGAGAGATGAACGCGATGGACGAATGGCCTTTGTTAAGTAAATACTCCACGGCTTCCCTTGTGCCGTTTACGTTATCCGAGCTTACGCTGTAAGTCTTGATCTCCTTCAAGAACCGATCGATCAGAACGAATGGGAAACGATCCAGCGAGAGCCGCAGAATCGAATCGTTGTACGTCTCGTTTTCAACCGGAAAAATGATCATGCCGTCCACCCCCTGCTTCAGGAAGGACGAGATAACCTTAGATTCCTCGAGCTGGGATTCGCGCGTAATTCTCAGCATCACTTCATAGCCTGCGGCGGACGCGTACTTCTCGATATTGTCCAAAAAGCGCTGGTCCACTTTCGTTTTCATTGTCGGCAGCACTAACCCGATACGCCCGCTCTTGCCCGGACCTGCTGTCCATTCTCCCAACTGATCAAGCGCCGTGGCGTTCTCTGGCCTGCTCATCACGAAGGTGCCCTTGCCTTGGATCCGGACAAGTAAGCCTTCCTCCATCAGTCCGACCAGCGCGTTCTTGCTTGTAATTTGACTTACGCGGTAACGTTCGGCCAATTCCTTCTCCGAAGGGACCCGGTCGCCTTCTCGCAGCTTGCCGATGGCGATCAGCCGCTTGATATCTTCCTGAATTTTTTTGTATAGCGGCAGAGATTTCAATGCCCATCACAACCTTTATAATTTAAATAGTATATTTAGTATATTATTATAATATAACTTGACGTTTGTAAATGACGAAAACATCTTACAAGAGGATTCCAAGTGGAGACAGACTGCTCTTAACGGAGGTTTTTCTGATGATATCAGGAATGCCTATGCCTTGAAGTTTATAGTTTCTCTTCAAAAAAAACGGTCTGAACTAAGTTCAGACCGTTTTTTGGCGGGATATTTGATTGTATTCTTAGACCCGAACTTCGCAAAGTCCGGCTCATTGTGACCAAATCCAGCGGACCGGTACGACTTCAAGCCTTGGCTCGTGCGTCCCTGACAACTGTTCCGTCAGCAAATCGACGGCACGCCGACTTACTTCATCCAATTGCTGACGGATGAAAGGAATACCTTCGAGATCCGGATCATCAAATGCTGCCAGCTGCGGTTCGTTCCCTGTACCCGTCCAAATTTCCCGAATGGCATAGTGGGCATAGCGGGCCAATTCCGCGTTAACGGCAAAAACGGCCGTGATATCGCTCCGATCGCGCAGAAAACGGGCAACCTCCCGTTGTCCGTGCCCTTCTGCTATGGTCTCTAAATCCAGCATGCACCACAGCGTCTTATCTATAGGCAAACCCTGTTCCATGCAGGCGGCCTCGAAGCCTTTGGCTCTGTCGTCTGTAACCGAATTTGTAATTTCCGGTGTCAGGAATGCAATGCGCCTGTGCCCCGCCGCAAGCAAACTGGATATGGCTTCACGAACGCCTCCGTAATTGTCGGAGCTGACGCTGTATGCCTTGATCTCCTTCAAGAAACGGTCGACAAGCACTAATGGAACCCGGTCGAGCGACAAGCGTAGAATGGCGTTATTGTAGCTTTCCTGTTCAACCGGGAAAATGATGAACCCGTCGACTCCTCGTTCTTGGAACTGCACGATCGCTCGGGATTCTTCCTCCTGCGACTCGCGCGTAATGCGGATCAATAGGTCATACTGCCTTTCCGCACAATAGCGTTCCAGACCGTCCAATAGCTGCTGGTCGATCTTGGTTTTCATTGTCGGCAAAATAATCGCGATCGTCTTATTCGTACCCGACTGAAGGTGCGACTCTTCTAGAATGCCCAGCTCCCGAACGAAGGTGCCCTTTCCCCGATAACGCACTAACAAGCCTTCCTCTACCAAACCGTTGAGTGCGTTCTTGGATGTAATCTGGCTTACACCGTACCGCTGAGCCAAATCCTTCTCCGATGGTACTAAGGCGCCTGCTTGCAGCTTGCCGCTCTGAATGCACTGGCGTATGTCGTTTTGAATACGTTTATATAACGGATGCTCCATGTCTGACCTCTCTTTTTACGTCAGTCCCAACTGAAAAATAATATATATTTAGTATATCTTAAAATATATTAATTGCGATACAATCCATTTTAGAAAGCGCTTTCTAATTCAGTTTGGGAGGTTAATTGCATATGAAACGAAACAAAGGCTTCTGGAAGAAACCGCTTGCTTTCGTCGTTATGCTTGCGCTTGCTTTAACGGCAATTCCATTGTCGCCGGTTCATGCCGCTTCATCAGGCATGGCGTGGGCTTCGCAGCAGATTGCCATCTATACGCCGCCATCAGGAGGCGTATGGTATCCAAGGCTGCTCAAGCTTACGCCAAGCGAGTGGCTCGTATCCTTCGACACCAACGCTGGCGGGGGTAACACGCGCATTGTGGTCTCCAGAACGCAGGACGGCGGGTATACTTGGAGCGCTCCGGTCACGGCCGTCTCTAGTAGCTCGGGCAATGTCGGGAACGGTCAAATGTTAAGGCTGCCGAGCGGGGAAATTTGGTTAGCCTATCGGCAGGTCGTTCAGAACGGCTCGACCTATGATATCCAGCTTAACGTCAGGCGGAGTGTCGATGGCGGGCATACATGGAGCAATTTGCCGGGCGGGTTGATCGGGAGTTCAACCGCCTCCAGCTTTAAAGGTTTGTGGGAGCCGCATCTGGACATGATTAACGGCACGATTGCCGTACTTTATGCGGATGACAGTCCGGCTGCGGTCGGAACGACCGGGCGGCAAAATTTGTATATGAAAACCTGGAACGGAAGCGGCTGGGGCAACCGGATCACGGTCAGCGACGGAGTCGCCGCCGGCTCCCGCGACGGCATGCCGGTCATCACGCGAATGAATGACGGGCGATATATAACCGTATTCGAAGCCTCGGACGTTGCCGGCCACCCTTTTGTCATCAAATATAAAATTTCGCCGGACGGCTTCAATTGGTCGGTTCCCCGCCAAACGATGTACGTGCCCAACGGCAATGGCAAAAAGGCGGGCGCACCTTTCGTCGTGAAGCTCGACGACGGCCGTCTCATGGCCGCATTCCAGACCGATGAAAGCAGCGCCAATACGGGAGATCCTTACACCTCGATGTTTACGATGATCAGCTCCGATAACGGCGCGTCATGGCAGTACAAAACCAACGTTTTTCCGGTATCCGATACGAAATCCTCCAACTGGAATGCCCTGATGAGCATTGATTCGACCCGCGTCGCAGCCGTCACCAGCGCGACTTATCCGTCAAACGGCATCTATCTGCGCTTCGGGCATGCCGTGACGCCGCCACAAACGAATGTCGTCAACAATCCCGGCTTTGAAACGGCCAACGTGGCGGGCTGGACAACGTACGGCGATGATTACCCGAATCGGATTCTTATTCATGGAGCTAATGACGGCGTTGGGCTTCCAGCTGCCGAAGGCTCTTACTTTGTCGGTCTCGCAGGCACAAGCGGACCTTCGACCGCATATGTCGGCCAGACGATTACCGGCCTTGATAACGGCACGTATACGATGCGCGCCCGCATGCGCAGCAGCGGAGGCCAGAACAGCTGCGTCATGGAAGTGAAGGACTATGGCGGCAGCATGCTTCAAACCGGCTGCCCGGTAACGACAGCGTGGACGCCCGTCACGATATCCAATATTCAAGTGACGAGCGGCAAGGCGACGATCGGATTTTACGTATCCAATTCGTCCTCTTCCCAATGGACGGATATCGATCAGGTTGAGTTCTTCCGAAACTGATAGGAGTATAACCTCCGGCTAAACCAATCGTCTTAATGGACCCTCTCCACTATAGAAGCAGGCAAAAGCTGCATTAATATTGGTGAAATTGCTTTATTCCAGGGCTGTCCCATCAGTCATCGTAGATGGCAGTGGACGGCCCCTTCTCATTTTTAATCAGCAAAAAGAAAACTTCATGCCCTTTGACTTTGTTCGTTGTATGAATGATCATCACATGATCGCTCTCCTTACATCTCTGCAAACATCGCTTCCGACACAAGAAACGCTGTTCCGTCGTATTCATACCGCAGCCGGACCGCGACCGGGAATTCGCCAGGAGATACCTGGATCGGCACCGATGCATATAAGATGCCTCCCTCAACGTAATACCTAACCATGTTGCCAAGTGCGGGCTGATCCAGCCAAAATCCGGCGTCTTCCTCGTTATATTCAAATGTGCGTGTTACACCGACCAGCGTAAATTGAAAGATCCGCTCTCCCGCTTCTGCCGTCGCCTTGTAGCTTAGTCTGGACTTTACCGCAAGCACCGGATCGGCTGACATCACTTCTCTAAGATGAACGGTAAGAAGCTTTAACACTGATTCTCGCACGCTGGTTCCGTAGCCGGTTGTCAAAATGATCGCAAGAACATCCTCCTTGTTGTTCCTTGCAGGCAGCAATGCAACGTCCGGAAAATAGGATTCGTTGCTCACATTCTTCCAATCATGAAAAGTGTGTTCCATATCGCCATACTGAACGTGGATGGAGCGGATCATCCCTTCTTTTTGGATCAGAGTTCCGGTCATCTTCAGACCAATCTGTGCATCCTCCTTCAAAATCACGGGTTTTCCTTGTTCGTCTCCAGTCTTGAATTCCTCCAAAGGCGCTCCCGTTTCGTCTATGTTGATTTGCTCAATAAGCGAGATTTTGTGTGAATCGTTACGGATGGTAACGTCAATCGTTTCCTCATACGTCATCGGAATCGAATCCCGCAGCAGGAGACGGAGTCGATATACGGTTTGTGCTTCTTCTGCGTTTATCTCCTTTACGTGCACTTCATACACCCAAGGGCTGGACACATCATAGCGGTCCAGCGGCCATTTCACCTCGGAATGCTCCCATATGTCCGGCGATGGGCCGCCCCAGATGCCAAGCTCTCGCTGCAAAAGCGCTGCGGCCAGTGTCACAATCGTGCGGTCGTTATCCTGTTTGACCTCACTTTTTGCAAGGTTCCACCAATCGAAGTCGCCTCCTGCCCCAAGTAGGAAACTGGATTCAAACGTTCCTCCCCCTTGTGTGCCTGGACTTGGGGCTGCCGGATCGGGGATAGATGGGGCCAAGTTTCCGAACCAGATACCAATCCCTAACAGAAGCAGTAATACAGGAACGATGGCTACAGCAGCTCGCCTCCAGCCACGGCGGGTGCGTTTCATATCAACAAGCATAAGCCTTTTCTCCACATCATCCATCATATCGGCTTTAAAACGCGGCTCCTTAAAGGGCGGTTCAGCCAGTCTCTTATTCCACTCCGGCTTCCATTCATTCATCGTCGTTCACTCCTTCCCACCTGGCGGCAACCTTCTTTTTAGCTCTGTAAATTCTAGACTTTACCGTCCCTGGCGAAAGACCTGTAATACCGGATATTTCCTCTATGGATAGCTGATGATGTACGCTCAGCACGAGGGGGTCTCGAAATTTGCCGGGTAGTTCTAGAACCTGCTGCCACAGTTCATCCGCCTCCTCCCGTTTCAAATATTCCGACTCGGCAGATGGCGAAGACATCGTCCCGTTCAGTCCATCCCCCGGGGATCTCTCTCCGAACAACACCACTCTGCGCAAATACGCTCGTTTCAGATAGGAAAGCGCTGTGTTTCGGGTGATTTTGAGCAGCCAGGTTTTGACGGAAGCCTCCCCTCGAAAGAAGGCAACATTTTGATAAGCTTTGATAAATACATCCTGCGCGACATCGTCAGCTGTATACGTATTTCTGGTGATCACGTAAGCATAATTCCAAACGTCCTCACCGTAGGATTCCATCAGCATCCGTATGTCCGAAATATTCAGTTCCGCAGAATGCTGCATCTGCATCTCCCTCAAGCTGTTCTCCCCCCTTATCAAAACAGACTCCACAAGGTCGATGAAAGTTCCCGAAATCAAATGAATATTATCCGGCAGTTTAATAAGTATTTTTCGTCACTTTAACCGATTCCCTTCGTGAACTAAAAAAGGACACCTGTTTTGGTGTCCCTCAGTTTATTTTGTGCAAGCTGGTCAGACTTGCTTATCAGCGGCGATTAATAAGAAAATGGGGCGCCTTAATGCATCATGCCATTCTGGATCCTGAAGCTGCTCGCGTTCTGGCTTAAGTTCAGACATTTCCCTAAACTGGAATCCTGTTTTCACTAACACATTTATCTGTGTGGCTATATTCCGATGGTACTTGGTGACATCATGATCAAGAAATCTAGATTGGCGTGCTCCTTCCTCATGATAGTGATCCAAAGGCCAGTGCAGCTTCTTCCCGTCCGGGCTATAATACCAATCTTGTTCGGCCACAGCAGTAAACACGGGATGTTCAACTGAAAAGACAAACGAACCTCCAACCGTTAGACTCTGATATACCTTTTTACAGATATCCTCGAAATCACGAATGTAATGAAGGGCAAGCGAACTAATCACGACATCAAACTCGTTAGCAGGGTAGTCAAAATCCTCTATTGTGGACTGCACATAGGCTATATTCGTATCATCGGTCATCAACCTTGCCCTCTCCAGCATTTTCTTTGAGATATCCACTCCGACCACAGATCGCGCATGCTGTTCTCTCACGTACCTGCAGTGCCACCCGAATCCACAGCCGAGATCAAGCACCTTTTTATCCCTGAGATCCGGAAACATGGATCGAAAAGCACCCCATTCTCCTGCACCTTCTAATCCTTTGATGGAACGGGGGAGTTGATTATAATTCTCAAAAAATCCCTGATCGTCATACTTGTTTTGCTTCACTGCAATCTCCCCTTCACGTCTTTATAATTCCACCCCATTATATTGATCCTATTTACATTTCTCAACGCCAGACTTGTTTCTGCTTTAAACATGATCCTGGATCGATTATTCTAACTCAAACCGTTTACTCCATATCTTCATCCAGATTCAACGTGAACACAAGTGCCCACTCTGTTTTTGTTAACGATTCCGTTGAAAAATCCGCTGTATGTATTTTATTGGTACTTGTAGCATGCATGCCAAATACATGTACGGGCTGATCTATCGTAAACGAACGTGGTCGCGTATCCTGAATCAATCGATGCTACAAGTGAATATCGCAGCCATCAAAAGGCAAACCTCTCTCAATCAGCTTAACAGCATGGTTTATTGCATTCTGTTGGTCCTCTGTAAGGGAGCTCTCATGACCATCCCATTCACCTAACCACCAGAAGAAAGAACAAATATTTCTATACTCCATAAACATGGGGATTGTTTGTTTCCAGAACTCGGAGATATGGTGTTCCTTCTCGTAACCCATGAGGAATTCACGCAAGAACTGCTGGGCAAACCTGTTTTTGGTGACACGATCCTCTGCATGCACTCCCCACCAAACGGCATGAGTGGCTGCTATTGCAATGTCTAACGAAAACCAGCCATAGATACTATCGTCAAAATCAAAGACCGTTATTTCACTGTTGTCGATAAAAAAATTATACGGATGGAAGTCATTATGGATCAGTCCAAACGAATCGCTGCCCCTAGGCAGTGAATCAATTATGCTCTCCATGGAAATCAATTTTTCAAGAAGTACATAGAAACGGCCTCGCTGCAAATGAGGATTATTGATATTTCTTCTGCTCCAGCTGTCTCTCTTTACAAGAATTTCTGATGTTTCATATATTGTCGATAGCCTATGCATCCTTCCCATGGTTTCTCCCCAATTCCTGAATACCTTTTACTACCGCCCAGATTGGGGCTCCTTGGGATAACGTAATGAATTCATGAATAGTTACTCAAACACAAATAATTTTAAAAGCCGCTCCTTCGCGAACGCACGCAAACCACTGCATAAGTTCGTAAGGTTTGGCGCATTGTAGTAATGCAGAGAATATAAAGGTTTTATCACAGCATGGAGGGATCGTTTTGGCGAAGAGCAAACAGCATCAGGAAGCGCATGGGATTGGACAAGTAGAACAACAGCTGAATAATCAAATGGAGGCTGCCGAAGAAATTCAAGGACCTTCGAAGCTGGACCGAGACATTAAAAAAGCCACTCACCGTCGGGTTGATCCATTGAAAGACCTTTCGAAATAAGGAGAATTGTCATGAACAAACAAAGAGCGATTGAAATTTCGGAATCAGCCATTATGAAAAATGTAACGTATCAGGATACCCCTATTTATATCCAGCATGTTAATGAGGATGAAACCGTTCGGGTCTATCCGATCGGAAACTCGGAGGAAGAAATGACCGTCCCTTTATCCAGTCTCACCGAGCATCCTTAGGATAGAAGATATTCACCCTAATATAAACAAACCTGAAATAACAAAATCCCATCTCAATTCCGTTGATGGGATTTTGTTTTTCTTAAACGAAATATGATTCAAGTAGTACAAGCTATACCCTTATTTCAACGATGCCGGTACCTTTACACCGAGGAGCTTCCCCTCTGCTTGGATGATGATCATACCGTTCGTCTTTAGGGTCGACTCGTGTAAATCCGCTCCAGTTGTTACTTTAAAGACTGGCCGGGACGTCATCAAGTTGATGCCGAGCAGTGTACCGTTACGCTGTGCCCGGTATAATCCTTTCCCATGCACATCAATCTGTGCAGCAGGTGCATCGCCGTTCCATCCGATCCGTTGACCATTTGCAAGTTTGGTGCCGGCTAGCTCCCCCGTCATTCTGTTATTGAAAATCAACCGTTCCTGAACCAGTCCGATCAACTCCCAGTCGCCCCCATAAGGGCGAGGAAAAGTTCGCAGAGGAACCTCACCCTTCTTATAGGTGTCAAAATTGTATTCAGCCACGCTATTCCCCTGATCCATGTATAACTTCCCTTGGTTTATAAATAAGCTGCCTCCGCTGTACTCATATGGCGGCTCCCCCGACATTTTCCAGCTATACTCTCGGCTGCTCTTCTTTACGCCTGTCTTAAGGTTATATACATTTACGATCCATTTGCGGTCCGGCAGCGACTGATAATCAGCCAGCAATGGAGAATAATAGTCAACCGAATACACGAGACCATCTTTAATTTGAAGCGCTGCTCCCTGACCAAAATGCTCCCATAACTTCTTGCCCGTCTTCTTCTCAAAGGCAGTCAGTTGAATAGACGTGAGCGCTCCTTGTACATAGAACGTCCGAAGGATGACTCCTTCCGCCTCCTGAAGGTAATCTGAGCCGTTTCCTTCTCCCGACGGCTCATTCATTTTCCAACGAAGCTTTCCTGTTGCCTTATCAAATGCGAAAGTTGCGCTCCCTTTGATTGCATAGAGCGTATCATACGTCGGCACCAGCGCTTCCGTTCGTAGGTGCGCATCCATAAAGATGGATGTGTTCGACTGCCATTTCAATTTTCCTGTCTTCGCATTCAGCGCGTATGGCTTCTGACCTGCCGATAGGCCGTAAATAACGCCTTTATCATAAACAATATAAGGTTTCAGGTCTTTACCGTAGCTCCACAGCCGCTTGCCTGTCCTCGCATCCATTGCGATGAGTTTGTTTCCCGCGAATGCAAATACCTTGCCCTCTTCAGCAATTGCCTGGTGACCTAAAACATCGTTTTCGCCCATATTCAGATAATTGTCCACCTTTACCGTCCAGGAAGGCTTCAGTTCGGGTACCTCGATTGTTGATGAATAATGCCAGTTACGTACCGAAACATCGGCAGTTTCTGCATTCACTTGCGAAGGTGGTACTAAAAGCACGCCCTGGACAGTAAGTATGCCTGCAGCGATGCTTGCAATGAGACTCCGTCGTAATCGAGCTTTGAAGCTTATACTTGTTTGTTTCTTCTTGATTTTAAGCATGAATAGACCTCCCATTTGTTATGGCTTCTTGCTTCACGACAAATATAACGCTCAAAGAAGGGATAAAGTTCCAAGCGAACTATAAAATCTCTTTAAATTTCCTTAAGTAATTGCCTACACGCAAAACTGTTTATCATGCCAAACGGGAATCACCCCAATTGACATTGGAGAAGATTCCCGTTGATTTAGTATTTACAATTCCAAATAGCTTTCGGCAATTTTCATCAAAGTTTCTTTGCTTACTCTATCCGTATTTCCCAGCACGGAATAGCTGTATCTTTGTTTTTTGTCCGGGCTTTCGTATACCCATTTCAACTCGCTCGCACGCGAAGGACCAAATTCTGTTAGCAGCATTTCTACGCCCTTCACATGAACCTTTTCCTGTTTAAATTCTACTTTCTCGTCAATATACGATGTGGGGTTGCTCTTCCCGGTCAGATTATTGATCATAACCTCGATTTTATCTTCGCCATTTTGATATGTAGCAAAGAGAAGGGAAATCTGATCTGTCATTTCAACTGGCATCATGGCATATCCCTTATTGGACTCTTCCGCCTGCTTTCTCAGTTTTTTAGCCATCGACGCTTTTCCTTCCGGAGAAGGCGGATTTACTTCCTGAACATTTTTAAAGAGCACTTCCGCCTTTTGGAATGTATAATTTCCATTGACTTTGTCTGCGATCTTAATGGATTTATCCGTAATCTTATCGCGCAAGTGAGAAAGATTTTGGAAGATAGCCACCTTCGTTCCCAGATCTGTTTGATGATTCGGGTTATTGGCAACCATATAGAACAGCCCAGCTTCCCCGTTCGTTAGCACCTTCTCCTTAAGTTCAAAAAATGCCTTAAAACGCTCTATTTCATCTTTCGATTCTGTTTTTCCGTACTCTTTCGTCGATTTAGTCTCATATACGACTTCGCCATCCTTATTTGTCAAAGAATGATACTGCACGGCCGCATACCCCGTGGATGCCATTAACATCATACCTACAAACGCAGTTAAAGCAACTTTATATTTCACAAAAAACCTCTCCTTTTCTTTTTTCTCAGTATGTAGTGCTCTCATTACTTTTCCTGTCAGGTCGGCGTCGGGAATGCGCGGGTCATCAAACAGTTTTTTCAAATCCCGATCCCTGTCCATATTCATACACTCCCACTTCCTTTACTTGAGCATAATACTTTCGGAATTTTGCAGATGTACGCTCGTATTTTTTACGAAGGCTTGCGCTGTTCTTGCCGAGAATCAAACCGATCTCCTGGTAGCTTTTATCCTCGACACAACGTAAGATTAACAAATTACGCTCTTCCGCCGATAATTTCGCCATGGCCTGATGTACGGATTCATCAAAATAGTTGGCCTCAATATGCATATCGACATCATTGTTATCTTTCTCATCCCGGTAAAAGAAGGGCAAATATTTCACCAATTTTCGCTTACGGATGATGTCAATGCATTGATGATAGGCAATCTTGTATAACCATGCGCCAAAATCCATCTCATATTGGGTATATTTCCGCAAGTTGCGGAATGTCTTCAAAAATACTTCCTGTGCATTATCCTCGGCTTCGGCATAATTGCCCAGCATATGATAACAATAGAGAAAAATCGGTTTTTGATAAACCTTCATGATTTTCTCGAATTTTTCTGTCCCCCCATCCAACACATCTGCAATGATCTGACTTATCTCCGTGTCATTCAAGCCCTCTCCCCCCCTTTCACTCTATACAACGAACAACTCGACCAAAAATGTGACAGCACGAAAAATCACTACAATCTAAAACGAACTTCGCAAGGAGCTTGTTCGGGTGGATCGCCATGTTCTGCACAGTTGCTGCATCAGAGCTGGTTCTCTGACAATCTGCAATACAGGGCCTAATTATGGGGCATTTTTGGAATACTAAAAAAGCTTGGGATCCTTTTCAGATCCCAAGCTTTTATGAGGAATATTTCTTGACTTACATGTTAACACGTCGCTCATAAACTCGACTTATAAGTTCTTCAATAATTTCATCCGGTGACCGGTCAACCATCCAGGTTTGACCATACATTTGCAATATTTTAATGAGTGGACCATCTTCCCAAAATCCGACGAATTCATCATTGAGGTAAATCTTTTCTACGACATGCTGGTTCATCTCATCGAGGCATTCTTCCAATACCATTTTCGCCACTGGATCGCTAATCCAATCGCTAATCAAGCTGAATTTATGAAATGATACTTCTTCCTTCCCGAAATCACAATACAATCGCTCCGTAATTCTTATATCGCGAGAAGAGCTGCCAAGCGCAATTTGGAAATAACCACTCTCCGCTACCCAGCGGTTATATTTGGTGTTGTAATAGGCAAAGTCTCTCTCTTCGAGTTCAAAAACAATCTGCTGTTTCTCCCCAGGAGCCAACTCGATTTTAGAAAATGCCTTCAATTCTTTCTCAGGACGTGTCCAGGTGCATTCTTCGTCATGCACGTAAAGCTGAACGACCTCTTTCCCTGTTCGGTTTCCGATATTCTCCAGCCAGAAAGAGACCGTGATCCCTGTCTCCGTTTGAGCTGCCTTCATATCCTTATAGGCAAATGAAGTGTAGGATAAGCCATGGCCAAACGGAAACTGCGGAGCGAGTTCCTTTCGATCATAGTATCGATAGCCGATGAACAGCCCTTCACGATAGTACAGCTTGCCGTTTTCACCACGGATCCTCATATGTGAAGGATTGTCTGAAAGCTTAACCGGAAACGTCTCGGACAGTTTACCGGAGGGACTCACCTGTCCAAACAAGATTTCAGCAATCGCTTTACCCATGCCTTGTCCGGAAAGCCATGAGTGAATGACAGCGGGAACATGCTGAACCCAAGGACGCATCGCCAAGGCTGTACCACTGCTGGTCACCACAATGCACTTAGGTTGTACGGCTGCAATCGCTTGAATAAGCAGAATCTGCTGTTCCGGCAAATCAATGCCCTTCAAATCACGCATCTCGGATTCTGCGTATTCAGGCTGGCCAACGAAAATGACTGCGACATCAGATTTTGCCGCCAATGCGACACTTTCTTTGATCATTTCCTCATTGACGGAGTCATCTTCAGGGTAACCCTCAGCATAACTCAACTCAACGGAATCTCCGGTCAACGCCTTCATCTCTTCAAATGGAATATCAATGCGTGTAGGCGTAACTTTTGCGCTGCCGGCTCCTTGAATTCTAGGTTTTTTGGCAAAACGGCCGATAACCGCAATGGAATGGGTTGACTCTGCATGGATCGGAAGGATGCCATTCTCATTCTTTAGAAGCACAATGCTTTCTGCTGCAGCTTTTCTCGCAAGATTATGGTACTCCATAGCGGATGCCGGAGCAGCTTCTTCCATACCGGTTACACGTTCTACGAGTTTTAGAATACGGGCAACGCTTTTATCGAGCTGCTCTTCTGCAAGAACTCCGTTCTCAACGGCTTTGATAATCGCTTTCGTGTTATAACCGGCTGGTCCCGGCATTTCGAGATCAAGTCCTGCTTTCAGCCCACGAATCCGATCATTCACGGCCGTCCAGTCTGAGATGACAACCCCCTCGTATCCCCATTCTTCTCTCAAGATATCATGCAATAAGTGTTCATTCTCGCTGGTATACGAGCCATTAAGCAAATTATAAGAGCACATGACGGTCCAGGGGTCCGACTTCTTAATAATTCGCTCAAAGGCGCTTAAATAAATTTCGCGCAGCGTCCGTTCGTCTACCTCTGAACTCGTCACCATCTTCTCATATTCCTGGTTGTTGCAAGCAAAGTGTTTAAGTGAAGCCCCGACTCCTTTGCTCTGGAGGCCATTGATGAAAGCAGCGCCTAGTTCCCCTGTCAGGCAAGGATCTTCGGAGTAATATTCGAAATTTCTTCCCCCAAGCGGAGTCCGTTTCATGTTGATTCCTGGGCCGAGCAGCAATTCTACGCCCATCTCTTTGGATTCATTACCAAGTGCTTCCCCGACTTCCTGCAGCAGTTCCGTATTCCACGAAGAACCGATAGCTGAGCCCGTGGGATAACAAGTTGCCGGAACATTCTCTGTTGTGATCCCCATTTCATCGTCACTGTTCGTTTTGCGGATCCCATTCGTTCCGTCATACATATGAATCGGCGGGATGTTGAGTCGCTCGATCCCCTTGGTCATCCACATATTTAATCCCGCACAGAGGGATGCTTTTTCAGCAAGTGTCATTTCCTTTATTAATTCGTTAATCGATGCATTCATTTGTATCCATCCTTTCATATCAAGCTTCTTCTTGTAACTCCCGCTCTTTCTTCAATTCCTGCGCATCGTACAGTTTAAAAAACGGAAACCATACGGCGAACACAATCAGCAAGACAACGGCGAGCAGAATAAGTCCATTGAATCCGGACATGAGGTAAGTCGATACACCGATCGGCGTATACCACAGCTGAAAGATTTTACTCGGGATTTGTGCAAACCCCATATCAAGCGCTAAGTAGACGATAATGGGTGTAATTAGACCATTGATCCACATAGGCACCATCAATAACGGATTGAAAGCAACAGGCGCTCCATACACAACAGGCTCGTTAATATTAAATAGAGAAGGAATTAAAGTTGCTTTACCAATGGTTTTCAGCTTCTTGGATCTGGCAAACAGGAACCAAATCACAAGCGGTAAGGTTGCACCCATGCCTCCAATTCCAAGCCATCCGGAAAAGAATGTTTCAAAGGTATTAATGTTGACGGGATCCAGTCCCTGTGCCACCAATGCGGCATTTTCCTCAATCGCCGGAATCCATATGGCATACCAGATGGGCATCAGAACCCATGGGCTAACTCCGAAGGAATACAGTACAACCCCAATAAAGTTGAACAGAATAAACCCAAACAGGCTTTGCCCCATAGCATTAATAGGCTCAAACACGCTCACAATCAGTCCAAAGATATCAAAGTGGAGCTGATATACAAGAACCCAGCCTAAACCCATGATCACGGCAATCGGTACCAGGAAGTCAAACCAATCCATGATAAACTCTGGCATGGAAGACCCTTTTTTAAAGAAAGAAAACTTCGCGCAAACATTCATGATGACGGCGATGAAGATGCCTACAATGAGTGCCGTTACCATACCCGCAGGACCGAAACGCTCAAGAACGAACTGAACGGTTCCATCCTCGTTTACGACGGGATTAAGCAGCATGAGGAATAAGGATATGCCGGTCATTCCCGCCAGCAGCTTGATTTTGTGCCTCTCCTTTTTCTCCATGACCGTATACGGCGTTAGAAATGCAATAAACAAACCGAGAAGACCGAAGCTGAATGTTGTGATTGGCGTTAAATCCGGCATTCCAGGAATGAAGTCTTGCAAAATTGAAATCAAAGTAATAATGGAACCAATAAAAATCATCGGGATGGCAACCATAATGGCTTCTTGAATCGATGCTATCCAAATGTTATTTGTAATCGCATCCAATCTTGGCGCAAAGGATTCCGTCATCCATTTCATGAAACGCTTCATCTGTTTATTCCCTCCTGTAATTCTGTTATGGACATAGTTATAGTATAGATTCCATTGTTAACGCTTACTCGTTGTAAATTGCCTCGCCAATGGTCGTTTTTTGTTCATTTCTCGTCTTTGGGACCGGCTGAACAAAGCCACCTGAAGCGGACAGCAAAAAACACCCCTCTCTTATTGAGCGGTGGTGTTCTTGAAGGTTTTAGTGTTTAAAACTGTTTCTCAAAGGTGAGCAATAGGACACCATGCGGTGGAAGAATGAGTTCTTTATGCCAACCCTGATTCTCTACAATCTCTGTCCGGATGACCGGGCCGCTTCTTCCGCGAAGATACGCAAGTTCCTCCTCCGTCAAGGTTTCGGGTGCCCCCATGCGAACCCACTCGTCAAAAACGGAGCCATGGTCCCGGTCCATCTGATAGGTTGTGCATTTATAGGCTCCTGATAGATGAGGAATGCTGATTTGATACACCTTGCTGCCTTTCTCTTCGAACACGCCGTAACGGTTAAGATGGGACATCTCCGACCAGTCCCCGCTTGAAAACATATGATCCAAATGGACGTAATGATAGAGCAAAAGCTGCATGCTCCCATCTTGCTTCTGAGTGCCTACATAACCATCCCCCTTAACGGTGATCTCTTCCCCCAGTTTCTGAAGAAGCTCAAAGGCGTAATAGCTCGGCTTCTTAAGTCCATCCCGATTCATTAAGCCAAAGCCGCCATAAAACGGGGACGATGGAACAAGACTTTCCTCAAACACATCCGTAAAGCACCAAAAAGCCATTGCCTTTACGTCTCCCAGTGTATTCATCGCATGATACATCACAAACGGGGCCATAAACATGGTATCGTGCAGCAGATGCCGGTCATAGAGCGAAAAGTTCCATTCGGTAATATGCAGCTCGATCTCACGGAAAGAGGCAAGCTTCATTTTTTCCTGCAGTCGATAGATGCTCTCTTTATAAAAGGTTGGCGGCATCATCTTCGTTAATAGGTTCTGCTCTGCTTTAAGGTGAGGATACTCCGAATAGATATGAAAGGAAAAGAAATCGATCGCTACTTGGCGGCTCTTACAATATTCCATAAAATCCTCGGCCCATGTGTCGTTCCAAAGTGAACCATAACCTAAAGCAGGGCCTCCTGTTTTTAGTTCAGGAAGCACCGACTTGATCACTCGAACGGTAGATTCATAAAAAGAGAAGTATTCCTCTTTGCTTCCTGCCCAGCAAACGCCTGATAAATCCGGTTCGTTCCACACTTCAAAGTACCATTGCTTTACTTCCTCAACCCCGTACCGATTTAAGCAATGCCGAACGAATTCACGAACGAGTGCCTCCCACTTTGCCTGATCGGCTGGAGGGGAAATATTCCCTTTCCACCAGAAAACCGTTTCGTTGGAACGGCTGAGCAGGGTCGGCATAAAACCAAGCTCCACAAACGGCCTGATGCCGAGCCCAATCAGAAAGTCATAAAGCTTGTCAACATATGCCCAGTTATAAACCGGAGTACCGTCATCCTCTTCGTTGTATACCATCATCTCATCATTGAAGATGCCATGGAAACGTATGTATTCAAAAGGAATTCGTCCTTTAAGCTCGGTAAGCTGCCGACGCCAGTCATCGCGCAGCCCTTCAACTGCCCTGCCCGCTGTTGTGGTAACATTCCAGTGCTTTTTGTACCCTGTTGACGACATTCCCGGCTGAAACTGAATATGCTCATGATCCGTAACAACTGCTGTTAAAGGGTTTTCCCTCTCCGGTTCTTGATCCGACTTCACTACCAGGTATCGATATAACGATCCCATTGCATTTATCGTATCTAATTCATAATAGTCTCCACTAGAGGACTCTTCGTATGTAAGCGGTTTTCGATTCGGCTTATCCTGAAGTGAAGCAGCGGCCTCACGATACGAGCTTGGTGTACACCCATACTTTTCTTTGAAGTACTTATTGAATAGCTTTACGTTCGCAAAACCGCAATCCATCGCAATTTCGGTAATGCTCTTATCACTTCCGGATAGCTCCGACTGGGCCTTCTCCAAACGGATCAGCGTTAAATATTTTTGGAAAGGAATACCGATTTTATCGGTGAAGAAGTGAGAAAAATAATGCAAGCTTAAGTGCTCTTGTTCCGCCATCGTCTGCAGCGTAATCTTCTCTTTGTAATTTTGATCGATATAGGTAAGAACCCGGTTCAACCTTTTATAGTCATAACTCTTGCCGCCTTCATCGGCTTCCGGGTTGATTCCATCCGAAAAATATCGCAATAAATGTCCACATAACGTTTGCAGCCTCCCCATGGTATAACTTCGATAGCCTGGAGACTTCTTGTTCATTTCCCATACCATCTTCGCAAGCTCTTGCTTGATTGTGTCAAATCGAAAGCCGCTCGGCTCAGCCTCAGTCGTTGAATTACAGGAAATGATAACGTTATTATGCAGCCACTCCGGGCCAAACTGAAGTGTTAATAAAATATTGTCATGGTTATTCTGTTCAAACTTATGGATCGACATGCTGTTCACCACAATGACATCGTCCTGATGCAGGGTATACTCCTTCTGGTCAAGATGCAGGATAACAGAGCCTTGGAGAACATAGACAATCTCCACCTCTTTATGCCAGTGAAAGGGAACATGCTTCACACTATTAACAAACAGCTTAAAAGGCATATCATCTTGATGCTCGATAAATTCATAAAGGTAACGCATAATTTGTCCTCATTTCTAATGAACTGTAAACCATATATCTTTATTTTACATATCGAACGGATTATTAAGTGTTTCATAGATTACAATTATGTTCTTACATATAGAAGCCTATAGAAGCTTATCATCATAGCATGTATAGTTTACGATGTTTACATACATTAGAAAACAGGCTATCCGGAGCACATTCTTCATGAAAGGATAGCCCCGGGTAGTCATTCATTGCAAATATACTTGATTCACAAACGTAACCATAGACGATTGTACTCCATAAAATAAACGATACCGTATTTGTATGAATTACGGTCAAATACACTTTCAGATTAGGAGCTGTTTTTGGTGAATTCAAAAACGAAGCTGACCGGAAGAGTTATTTTCCGAGGAGACCCAGGTTATGAATCGGCACGTAAGAACTGGGATCCCCATACGAACCGGTTCCCCAAGGTGTTTGTTTTTGCTCAAAGAACCCAAGACGTTGCCAACGCCATAAAATGGGCTCGCGAGAATCATGTACCCATTCGCGCCAGAAGTGGAAGACATGCGCTAGAAACCAATCTCTCCCAAGTCAACGGAGGCATTGTAATCGATGTAAGTGAAATGAAGAAAATTAAGTTAAACAAAAAAAATGGAACGGTTATTGTTGAGACGGGTAATAGAGTAGGAAGAATTGCCAACACGCTTGCTGCGCAAGGATTTATAGCCCCCTTTGGGGACAGTCCTACGGTTGGAATCGGGGGAATCACGCTCGGCGGGGGAATCGGGCCGCTGCAGCGGACAATCGGCCTGATCAGCGATAACCTGATCGAGCTGGAGATGGTGGATGCAAATGGAAAAGTGATTGTTGCCAATAAGAAACAAAATGCTGATCTTCTATGGGCATCCCGTGGAGGTGGGGGCGGAAACTTTGGAATATACACAAGATACAAATTCAAAGTGCGCCGGGCACCAGCAAAAGCAACCGTATTTAAGATTAGCTGGCCATGGAATCAATTCGAAAAGGTGTTAAAGGCGTGGCAGCAATGGGCTCCATCCGTCGATACCAGGCTGGGCAGCGAATTAAATATTGGCCCGAAAAAAGGCGGCAATGTTATGATGGAAGGGTTGTTCCTCGGATCAAAAACAGAGGCCATTCGACTATTAAAACCTCTTACATCCGTTGGAACGCCAACGGAGAGCATCATCCGCTTGCTGCCTTATACGGAGGCCGTGAAATTCTTATTACCTCCTGATCCGGTCCTTACCCAAAGGTTCAGCAACCAGTTCTCTTCCGGCTTCGGAAAACGTCCTTTCCCCGATAAGGCTATTAAGGTGATGCGCCATTTTCTCGAGAAAGCGGAGGCAAATTCTACCGCCGGATTCTTTTTCCTCAACTGGGGCGGCGCTGTAAGTCGGGTTTCCCCTAAAGCTACTGCGTTCTTCTGGCGTAAAGCGAAATTTTATGTGGAATGGAACACCTCATGGATCAAACCATCCGATGCAGCCCGAAATATCGCCTTAACTCGCAATACGCGCCGAAAATTACAGCCCTTTATCGTGGGATCCTATATAAACGTACCAGACCAGGGAATTGAAAATTCCGGGCCGGTTTACTATGGAGCTAATTTTCCTAGATTGCGGAGAGTCAAAGCTAAATATGATCCTCAAAACGTATTCCGCAACCCCCAAAGCATACCTCCGGCTTAGTGAAGCGAGGATTGGTTATCGATAACGCAAGTTCAATGATCCTATGGTTCATGTGTAATAAAGTGAAGGGCTACCCAAATGGCAGCCCTTCTGTCATAAAACAAACAACAAAAGGATCTAATGAATAGCGTCATGATATACCGCTCACTTGAGATTAAGATTGCTGTCTAAACTCCTGCGGAGAAACGCGGTATACCTTTCTGAACATTTTGGAAAAATGCGAGAAGTTATGATAGCCAAAGGTTTTGGCTACTTCGGATATGGGAATGGTCGAGGTCAAGATTAAATCTTTCGCCTGTGACATCCGGACAAACAATATGTAATCTGTAATCGATTCGCCTACCTCGCGTTTGAATAGACGGGACAGATAAGCAGGATTGAGATGTACGAAGCCGGCCAGCTGTTCTCTTGTGATCGGTTCGTGCAAATGCTCCTTTATATAGGATTGAATACGTTGTATCACGGAGCAATTCGGATGGAGCTGATCATGGATGACCTGAACAACTTGAAGAACCGATGCTTTCAATTGTTCAAGATTACGCGGCTGTGCATACAGATGATTTCCTGCCTGATCCTGAAACAACTCCAACGCAGTCAGTCCATTTTTATGAAGAATGTAATGCACCATTTGCATAAATTCTTGCCGGAAGCCTTCAAGCTCACTAACCGAAAGCTGCGGATTTCGGCTCAGCTCTTCGATACGTCCATGAATCTCTCGCTGCATTTCTTCCAGCTGCCCATGCTCCATCAGGAGGGTCCAGGTCGATAGTCGCGGAATCATCGTCTTCATGGAATGGGTACCTAATGAAGCCAGCAGATACACTTGGTTGGATTTATTCAAATTGTTGTACTCCATCTCCAGCAGCTGCCTGTATGTATCGGCAATTTCATACAAGGTGGAGTGATTGCCGATATAGCAGGAAATATTACAACCAAAGTAGGTATAACAGTCCTGAATGTATTTTTCACAGCGCAAGTTCAGTTCATGAGCAGCATCCCCCTCCTTCCCCTCTTCTCCAACAATAAGGACGACATTCACCCCCTGTTTGGTCTGAATGACCTCTCCTTTGCCGGCCGGCAGCAGCATTTCGGATGCACCTTTGCGGATGGCGTATTCCATGATCTCTTCATCCTTTGTGCTGAGCTCGCGCAGCCAGGATTCCACGCTCACCAGAACAGGCAAGAATACTGCATCTTGCAGTCCGCTAAGCTCATGCTCTTCAAGAACATCCGTAACATTAGCTGGAGTGCAGACGATTCTGCCCGAAAATACATCATTCCAGAACTTATCCGTGATCAGACTTTTTTTCTTCCGCCACAGCTCATAATACGGTTTGTAATGCTCGCGCATATGACGGAGTTCCTGCTCCTGTTGAATAGTTTGCAGCGCTTTGGCTATGGTTGCCTGAAGCACATCAAATTCTATCGGTTTTAACAAATAATCGAAGCCATCCAGCTGAATCGCTCTCTTCATGAAGTCAAAGGCAGAGTGGGCGGTTAGAAAAATGGTTTCTGTATCGGGAGAAATATCATTCACCCGCTCAAGCAGCTCAATTCCTGTCCCCTTGGGCATTTCAATATCACAGATCATAATATCAATCGGTGTGCGTTCAAAAATTTGTAATGCATCGCGCATATTATAAGCCTCATACACTTCAGATACCTGCAGATCCTGCCAATTCACACCGCTCTTAATTCCCATTACCGCATAAATCTCGTCATCTACAATAAGTGCCCTAAACATGCGACTACCCCCATACAGATCATCAATATGAAGTAAACTCCTCTACCGTTCGGAAAGGAAGTGCAATTCTTATCCTGGCCCCGGAATCCGGAGCGTTATCAAACTCCAGGCGAGTCATATGCCCAAAGATATGCTTAAGACGATACTGAACATTGGTGATTCCTAAATGCTCCCCTGTCTGATTCTCCATGAAACCGCCCGATTGCAATTGCTCCAGCACTTCCCGGGAGAAGCCACTCCCGTTATCGGAGAACACAATCTCCAATTGATCATGCACGGAAAGGCAGATATGTATGGCAATATGAAAAGGATGATCCATGAAATCAAATCCGTATTTGATTGCATTTTCAATAAATGGCTGAATTAAGAGCGGCGGAATGGCCGCTTGGTCTGCGCCATCCGATATATGTATTTCATAGGTGACTCGCTCTGGAAACCGGACCTGCTGTATTTTGATATAACTCTCCATATGCTCCATTTCTTCAGCAATCGTCACCGCGACTTGATTCGTCTTCGTTGTAAAACGGAAGTACTTGACGAGGTTCATGCACATGAGCTGGATCACGTTATAATTCTTGATTTCAGCCAAATTGTAAACGATATTGATGGAGTTCAATAAAAAATGGGGATTGATTTGAAGCTGTAAATGCTTAAGTTCGGCCTTATGCGCCTTGATCTGTTCCTCATAAACGCTGATCTTCAGGTCATGAATCTCGGAGGCCATGCTGTTAAAAGCTTCGTTGATCATGGTGAATTCCTTTGCTTTAGAAGTATGAAGCCGCGTATTCCAGTCCCCGTGCTTGATCCTGCGCATTCCGCGGACAAGATTGTTCATGGGCTTCAGAATGATCTCATTGAGATAAACCAAATAGACAATCAGAATGATGAAAGCCACGATGGATATGATGATAATGCCTCTACGAAAGTGATACAGATTCTTCAGCATCTGGGACTCGGGTACAAAAGCGCTTAGTATGACATCTGTCCCCTGAATTTGATTCATGACTACGATAAATTTTTGATCATCCCTCTTCACGATTTGATACACTTCGTTGGATTCAGAGGCAAGAGAGGTATTCAGGCGGTTCCTTCCACTAGCTGACGTGTTGGTAATCAGTTCTCCCTGCTCATTCACAAAGCTGGCAAAGCCATGTTCCAGATGAATCAAATCCAGCGGTATCATCAAGTTCTCCAGTTTTACAAACGCCCCGAGGTAAAAATCATCCCCCGTATCCACCAGTCTGATCAACGCGTATTTATGCTGGCTGTACTCAATGGCCTTCCATTCGCGGAAATAGGCGCTGTCCGGTTGAACCTCCTTGACGAGCTGTTCAATGGTCGTTTTGATGGACAATAGCTCTTCGTAGGATTGAGTCTTGATCGGTGTAGTGAATAAATCCTGCTTCTGTACGGAGTAAATAAATTGAAGATCGACGCTGTTGTCAAACCGGTGATAACGCGTAAGCGTATTCAAGATTCTGGCTTTGGCAAGATAGTACTCATCGGGATCATTCAGAAGCTGTGAGAGCGCCGCAATGTTCGGATCTTCAACAGCAATGTTGTACAAAAAATTCGTCTCCTTGTTCAGGGCTGCCTCGATCTGGTGGGAATAGAGGATCATCGAATTTTTATTTGAATCCGCCACCTGCTCCCTGATCGTATTGGATGCATAGTAGTTGTTGTAGAGAAGCAGGGCCAGAAGAGGAACCGCGATCGTAAAGAATCCGATGATTAGCTTAAAGCGAAGCGAGTCTTTAATATTCAACATAGGCATACACTACCCCGGCTTCATGGAAAGTTAGCAGAATGGCTTTGCAGTATAGCAGGTCATCTACACTCTGAGTATAGTCACACATAGGAAAAAAAGGAATCCCTTATAGGACACACAACGATAGTCCCGGTTCGGAATCCCCCTATTCCTTATCTTCGTTACTTCTGAGTTTCTGCCCATGCTGCCAGCTGTTTTTCAACTTCGGCTTTCACTTTGTCAAAGCCGGCAGATTTCCGTTTTTCTTTCCACTTGGCAATGATTTTTTCAGGATCCACCGCTCCGGATCTTAACGAAGCTCCAAACTCTTTCTCGACATTCGCAATGGATGCCATCTCCGATTTGACAGGCTCTTGATTAAAAGCAAATCCGAGCGCGATGGAAATTGATTCCCGAACATCCAGCCCCCCGGATTCGGATAAGTTTGCGTGTCCGCGTTCACGCCTTCGGGAAAATCAATCATGTTATCGGATTTCTTCACATAGTGAATGCCTTCGATACCCCAATCCAGCATATTGAGCAGCTTCGGATCGCTGTACAGCAGATTAAGGAACATCATGGCTCGTGCAGGATCTTTGGACGTTCGTGAAATACCCAGCATCGCGCCTTGCGCGTCTCCTGTCGTCGTAAACGGCTCCGCCGTTTCAACTTGCACCACCTCAACGCCCGCGCTTATGGTCATCTCCTTGTCTTTCCCTGGCTTCAAGGATTGGGCAACTGCAAAGGCTTTACCCGCCTTAATCATATTCATCCCTTGATCAGCGTCTGATGTCAGGATATCCTTATCAAACCAACCGTTCTGATTCCACTGATGCATCCGTTTATAAAATTCGATGAACTTCGGATCCTCCAGGGTATCCACGGCTTTCAACTCTTTACTTCCCCGTGGAATCGAGAGATTGGCAACGATGCCATCATAATTGGCGGCTTCCCAAACGTTTGTGAATTTGCTTGAAACGATCGGAGTCACGCCAGGTTCATTGTCCTTAATGGTTTGGAACATGGCTTCCATATCTTCCAGTGTTTTGATGCCATTCGTATCAAATTTGTATTTATCAACCAACTTCTTATCGAGCAGGAATCCGAAACCCTGGCCGAATTCTTTCTTGGTAGGAAGTGCATACAGCTTGCCGCCAATTCTGGATCCCTTAATAAATTCCTCGCCAAGGATACCCGGAATATCTTTTCCGTGTTCGGCCATCAAATCATCAAGTTCCAGATACTGCCCTTTAGCGACATCCTTCGGATACGAGAACCAGCTGGCCGTAAACATCAGATCAAACGGCTCATTCGAGATTTTCATCAAGTTGGTCTTATCATCCCAAGAAGCCCACTCAATAGGCTTGAGCTCAATGGTTGCATTTATCTTTTCCGTTAGATATTTGCTCATCTCTTCCTGAACAAGCTGCAAGTCTTTGGGAGCGGTTGCCGGATATACGAGCGTTATTTTATACGGTTTGAGTGAGGAATCTGAATGTTGTCCTGTTTCATCGGTTTGTTTGCCCCCGGTATCCGAAGTATTTTCAGTTCCCCCCTTACTGCAGCCTGTTAATGCCAGCATTCCGCAAAGCATGATCATAAGCATCAGTTGATGCGCTTTTTTTCATATCCTTGAGTTCTCCTCTCAACTATTAACTTTTATATAAGGCACGAATTGGAGTGCGAATCGCTAACCTGCCCCACCTCCTCTAATGAACAATCGTATGGCCGCTAACCTTTTACGGCACCGGTTGTGATCCCGCTAATGTAATACTTCTGAAAGAACGGGTAGGCGAACATCAAGGGGGCAATGCCGACAATCGCAAGTGCCATGCGGACGGTTTCCCTTGGCATCTTGGCGAGCAGGTCCCCAACCTGAGCCGAACTGTTAGACTTCATTAGAAGATACTGAATGTTAGTAAGCGTTTTTGTCATCAGATATTGGATGTTATATAATTCAGGTTTATCGATAAACAGCATGCAGTTGTACCAGTCATTCCAGTAGGATAACGTGTTAAACAGTCCAATCGTGGCCATAATCGGCAACGAAAGCGGAACGACGATTTTAAAGAAAATCTTCAGCTCGCTTGCACCGTCAATCGTTGCGGATTCAACCACGGATTCGGGTATGGTCGAGGCGAAAAAGCTCCGCATGAGCAGCACGTTAAAGGCGCTTAACAGCAAGTTGGGAATGATCATCGCAAAAATCGTATTTTTCAGATCAAACATATTCACATAAGTGATATACCAAGGTACCATTCCGCCGCCAAACAGCATGGTAAAAAAAATATAAAAGGAAATGGTGCGGCGAAACGGCAGCTCGGGTCTGGATAACGGATACGCAAAAAGCGCTGTTATCAAAAGGCTTACCACCGTTCCAACGAGCGTGGTCAAGATCGTAACGCCGTAAGCTTTCGCTATTTCCGAAAAATCATGGAACAAAAATTGATAGGCCGCAAAGCTGATTTGACTGGGAAACAACGAGTATCCGTTCTGCAGAATGGAATCTTCACTGGAGATCGACACCATAAAGACCAGGATAAACGGAATTAACGAAGCAACTGTAAAGGCCCAGAAGAACAGGTGAATCGAGGATGCGCCGATCCATTTTTTAGTACTCAACACCTTCACCATTTCTACCTCCCCCCTCTGTTAAAATAAAGCGTCACGTTTATTAATGCGTCTTACTGCCGTATTGGCTACTAGGATGAGCACTAAACAAACAACGGATTGATAGAATCCAGCCGCTGTCGACATGCCGATATCCCCCGATTGAATCATGGCACGATAGACAAAGGTATCGATGGTATTCGTTGTCGGGATTAGAGCGCCTGTATTCATAGGAACCTGATAGAATAATCCAAAGTCCGACCGGAGAATGCCGCTGACCGCAAGCAGGGTCATGGTGGTGATGACTGGCAAAATAAGCGGGATGGTGATCCGGGTCATTTGCTTCCACTTGGTTGCACCATCAATCGTGGCGGCTTCATAATATTCTTTGTCTATCCCGATAATGGAGGCAAAATAGATGATGGATAGATAACCTACGTTCTTCCATGCATTGACGATGACCAGGATGTACGGCCAATACTTCGGTTCCCCATACCAAGATACAGCCTCAGAACCAAACCAATGGATCAATAACCTGTTCACAAGTCCGCTATCCACATTCAAAAAGCTGTAGACCAGATAGGCGACTACGACCATCGAGATGATATGCGGCAGCAGGAATGTGCTTTGATAGAAACGGCTGATTGCTTTATCCTTAATTTCATTAATCAGCAGCGCTACCAGAACGGCTAAAACCAGGTTCAGCACAATAAAAACGAAATTATAAAGGAAGGTATTCCGGGTAATAACGTACGCATCCTGTGAGTTGAACAAGAATTTAAAGTTATCGAAACCCGCCCACGCGCTTCCCCATATGCCATCGACATAATTATAGTTTTTAAATGCTAGAATCACACCGTACATCGGGACATAGTTGTTGATGAACAAGTAGACGATCCCCGGCAGTGTCATTAGCAGCAGCCACTTATACTTCTTCAGCCTCTTCCTTAAATGAGACGAACCCCTCATGTTCCAGCCCCTTCTTATCACGTCATGTAAACCCTTACACCCTCATTCTATAACCAATGGTTTTGGTCAACCACTATCCATATGACTTTCTGATACCACAATGGTGACTTCTTTTCATCCGATTACAAATTGAAGCAACACAAGTCCGAATAAGCTGTTGAAGTTTTTAAATGCAAAAAAAGGGGTGCCCCAAAAGGTCCAAAGACCTTGGGGCACCCCCGCTGTATGTTGTATGACGCAATGCGTACGAATCCTTCTTCCAATCGCAAGTCATGCTTGATTAATATAAAACAAGACGTTTTCATAGTATTTCATAAACCTTTTATAATCCGTTGTTTCCTTCAGCACAATTATGGTTGGATAAGCATTTACTTTGCATTGTTTTAGTGCAGCTAATACATTCTTCTGTTCGATGCAATAAAATTTGCCTTCTTTATACTCAATAAGAAGCGGTGGAAGAGCAGCTGCGTCTGCTTCATCGGTACAGTCTTTCCCAGGCATGATTCCATTAAGTTCGATGAGACGCAAAGGAAATTTAACAACACCGAAATACAAATACTCTTTTCTCATAAAATCATGTAAACTAGGAGCAGCATTTCGGGAGTGGAGCATATAACAATGAATCCATTCTTCGAGCATTCCGATATTCGCATATTGCACTGCCGATCGTACAGTTGGAGCATAAGTGAATTGTTGGTCATTTTTCTTCGAATAAATGATTTTCTTAATGGAATCCAAAGATAAAAAGTACTCGTCCGCAAGTTCCGAAACCGTTACCCCATTGGCATACTTATTGCGAATCATAATATTACGCCTTTGTAATTGATTTCGGTAACCCGACTTCTCCCCCCAACCCCTTTTTTCCTCTCCAGTAGGAATATAAAGAAGTTTTCCTGCAGCGTATTTCTGAATTTCTTTCAATAACTTCTCAGGTATGATATCGCTGGCATTTTCATATTTCATAGGATCACCCTTTATAAGGCGTATATTCGATCCTTCAGTTGACCGATAGATTTCATAATAGAATTGCAAGATTCTATGTCATCGATCGACGCATGCCATCGCAAAACATCGATTCCCTTATAATACGCCATACATAAAAATCGTTCTTTAAAATCCGGAATGACAATGTTCCTTTTTTTGCAGTACTCGAATAACAATTCAGGTATGTTTAAGTAAGGCTTATTTAAGTCCATAATGACAAAGTCTAAAAGGAAATCGCATATGCCGGATCTGCTCCAGTCTGGGAATCCGACCGTCGTTTTTCCATCTGTGATCATTATTTCAAAAAACGTGTTATTATTAACTAAATAACGTTTTCCTTCACAATAATCAATTCTAGCGTCCATTTCCATCAAGTATTTTTCGACAAAGTCACGATCTAAAATCGTTGTATCAAAGAGCTCCTTCCAATTAAACCAGTATCCTTCTTTATCTTCTGCAAATGTGTCAATTAGAAATTGCCTGCAGGTGCTATACTCTGTTTTACAATCCTCGTTGAACTCACCATAGCCTTCTATTCCCGCTATATCCGCTGCACTAATTTCCAAGACTTTGTCAAAAAACAACTCGTAACAATCTGCAAACTGAGTTGGGCTTAATTCATCTGCGACAAATCCATTTGGTGTCATACTTACCTGATCCGAAAGCATGGACTTAATTATACTGTCTTTACTCATGTTCATATCTCCTTTACATCAACAATGGTTATACACATCAGCTGCGCACCTGATATGGGGTAATGATAACATTGGTCATGTATGGGATATAGGCAACGAATAGGTTTAGTCAACTTTACACCAGCCTCTTGTGATTACTTCCATTCTAACAATAGAGCTTACCCTCAATCATCGTCCACTGCACTTGATACGATTCGTCCATCAGGACGAGATCCGCATCGTATCCTACCTCGATTTTTCCTTTACGAGATAAATCTAGAATACGGGCCGGCGTTGTTGAAGCCATGTGCACGGCATCCTCCATTGATATTCCGTTAGCTACGGTCAGACGTAACGCTTCATTCATAGTCACGGTACTTGATGCTAAAGTGCCATCCGCAAGCCTTGCAATCCCCTCGGAAACGGTAACATGATGACCTCCAAACATATAAGTACCATCACCTAATCCCATCGCCTGAAGCGCATCCGTAATAAGCACCATGCCAGCAGGTCCTTTGAGTCGGTGCATTAATCTGACAATGGCTGGATGAAGATGGACTTGATCGACAATCGCTTGCAAGCTTACATGCGGTTCTTCGAATGCGGCTACAATCATTCCGGGATCTCGATGGTGAATCGGTCTCATGCCGTTAAAACAATGGGTTACATGACTCGCTCCGGCTGCGAAAGCCAGCTTTGCTTCCTCGTACGTGGCATCGGAATGAGCTACGGCAATCACAACATCCTGCTCTTTCAGATAGGATATGAGCTCCAATCCTCCAGGCAATTCTGGTGCGATCGTTACCATTTTAATGAGCGAACCCGCTTCCTGAAAAATCAACTTTATTTCTTCCAGATTCGGATGGCGAAGATATTTCTCGTTTTGCATCCCTTTACGCTTCGGATTCAAATAGGGGCCTTCCAAGTGAATGCCAGCGATCCTTGCCCCTTGTTCTCGTCCGATTACAGATTTCACGCTGCGAATCATGTTCAGCAGGTCTTCCATCGTCGAACTCACGGAAGTTGCCAGAAACGAGGTGCATCCGGTTGCAGCACAAGCCCGTGATACTTCTTGAATGCTGTCCTCGGTTCCGTCCATCATGTCATAGCCATTGGCCCCATGAATATGAACATCAATCATCCCCGGTAAGAGCCACATTCCTTTGCCATCAATTCGTTCATCATCGCCTTCGATCTTTTCCATTTCTTGCGTCGGTTCTATTCTCGTCAACTTCCCGTTCGTAATCCAGACCGTTGCAGAAGGAAGTATTTGATGAGGCAGGTGGACTTTAACATGTTGAATGATTTTGTTGTTCATTACTACTTAAGCTCCTTCCCGTTGGTTATGAGTCTGACACTCTATAAGTGTAATATTCTTGTTGTCTAATATTTCTTGTATTTCAGCGGGAATCGATTGATCGGTTACAATAATATCCACGTGATCAAAGTCTAACTTGAACCTCGATTTCACCGCGAATTTGGTATGATCCGCAACAAGTATAACCTGGTCCGAGCGCCGCGCCATTTCTCTCTTCACCCGGACATCTTCTTCGTATGGATAATAGAGTCCGTCAGGTTGAATTGCCGTCGCACCGATGAACGCTTTGTCGGCACGGATTTCACTGATTTTATCAATGACGGAAGGACCGTATAATAGCCGGTTTTGGGTATGCAGGTAACCTCCGAGCACGTAGATGCTCAGATCTTCTCGCTTGGAGAGTATCCCTACATTATCTATGGAATGCGTAACCGCTGTTATCTGTTTGGCTTGAATATGTTCCGCAACAAATTGTACGGTCGTAGATACGTCCAAGAATACCGTTTCGTGGTCCCGAATCAGTTTAGCGGCATGCTCGCCTATCACGTTCTTGCTCGTCGGCTGATCAATAAGCCGTTCCTGATAAGAAGTCAGTTCCTTTTGCAGTTCAGGCAAGGCTACCCCTCCGTGCGTTCGAACAACAACTCCTTCTTGAACTAATCTGACGATATCCCTGCGCGCGGTATCCCGCGACACTTGAAAGAATGAGCATATCTCTCCAACACTCATCGTTTTATGTTGTTTTAAGTAATCCAGGATTTTTACTAATCGTTCCTCTTGGAACACATCCTATCCCTCCCTGCTTAAGCATTTACATCCTAAATATAAGTATATATAAGTAATTTAAAACAATCAATAAGTATATATAAGCTTTTATTGTTTTTGTTAAAACAAAAAAAAACCACGATCATCGCGGTTTTTAAAGTACGCATAGGCTAGATCTTCGACATTTTCCATTCCGGCAATCGTGACATAAGCCCAGATACAATCGCAGATAGAATGAAGACAGGCCGCTTCTTGCATAGAAGCAGCCTGCCCTTACCATCGTAGCAGGAGAGCCGTTAATAAGTAAACGACTGTTGTACCGTGCCAATCCGAGCGTTTGCATATTGGATTTCATTACATCTCATATTTTCAAAAGCTTGCACTGCTGCATTGGCAACGTCAATATCTTGTGCGCTTGTTCCTCCGCTTACACCAATGCCGCCGACAACCTTGCCTTCGTGAACGAGCGGAATCCCCCCACCAAGTATAACGACTCTCCCCTGATTCGTTGTATTAATGCCAAATGTAGCCCCGCCTGGAAGCGCGGATTGCGCTAAATTCGCTGTCGGCATTTGCATCGCTACGCTGGTCCAAGCCTTGCCGATGGCAATATCGATACCTGCTATTCTGGCATTGTCCATTCGATGAAAGGCAATGAGGTTTCCCCCTTCATCGACGATCGCTACATCAGAATTAAGACCCATTTGTCGTGCTTGGTGTTCAGCAGTCTCCAATAACTTCTTAGCCGCAGTTAAAGTGAGTTTGTACATGGTAGCTCTCCTTTACATAAAAGAAATACTACATTATATTGCCATTTCCTATATAGGTGAATTGCCCAATTCCAGTATTGCAGAATGCATGCTAAAGAAATGTCTCGGACACCCATTCAAAAAATTTCCCCTTCTCTTCAAATTGCGGATAATGGGCAGATTGATCAAACGCGATAAACTCCTTCTGATCGGCTTCAAGCCTATCAAAAAAATCTTTTGCTGCATGGGAGGACGTCATATAGTCATAATCGCCCATGATAAAGTAGCACGGTATTTCAAGTTTCGTTACAAGCGTTGGCAACGGATGTTCTATAACCTCCTGCAACAAAATCTTTTGAGAATATGATATCCCGACGTTATACCGAATGACGTCCATTAAGTTATACTCGCTGCTTAATAGCATCCCGAGGCTATCGCCGTCGGGACTGTCAATAAGTCTTGAAGCTCCACCATATTGAATGACATAATTTCGTGGAGTGAACATCTCGCCCTTTTTGATTTTATCGGTTAGTCCTTGCAGATATAAGACGTCTTCTGCGTTGCCGGCCTGTTGAGCTTGGCTGATTAAGTAGGTCAAGCTGTCCATCTCGCTTGTTACGGTATCCCCCATCTGACCAATCCCCACGTAAGCCTCGTATTTTTCGGGTGCCTTTTGGGCCGCCTGTGCAGCAATATACGTGCCATAAGAATGTCCAATAAGGATTACCTTTTCTTTGCCCAGGCGCTCCGAAACATAATCGGTCAATGCCAACAAGTCATCTACCAGCAATTCCGATGTAAGATTAGAGTAGTCCTCAAAAAAATGATAGGATTTTCCGCTGGCTCTTTGGTCGTAATGAACAACCGTAAACCGGGTTTCCAACAAGTCTTGATATGCCGCCGCATATGGGATTTCCGGGGCTCCAGGTCCTCCGTGTACATATAAAATGACGGGATTATTCTTGTCATTGCCGCGTATCATCAGTTCTTGCTTGCTTCCATTGATCTCTACTTGTTCTAATATGCTAATACTATTTTCACCTTTGATGGACGATGTCCATGTAGGAAAAATTAGGGCTGTTATGAGTAGCCCTATTAGTGTTATACCGATAATTCTTAATGTTTTTTTCAATTTTCTCATGGTCTTGGGACACCTTTCAGCTTAAAGCTTGAAGTAAATTGCGGATTGCGGAAGATCCAATGTAGATTTCATTACATCTCATTGTACCTTAGGCTCGTTTACTCCAAATCCTTCCTGAGACTGAATTGGACCTAGACCCTAGTCGAAGAAATCAGCGGCATTAGAACATAGCTAATAACAAAAAAAGCCGCTGATCTTGATACAGATCAGCGGCGCAGAAACTACCAGGAGGATAGTTCGGTCCTTTTCCAATTGTTTTGGGCAACGCAAACATATACATATTTGTCGTCCCAAGAGATCTGGCCTTGGCTGCATGCAGCAGTGGACGAAGCGGGCGTATACTTTTCGCGAAGACGCAGCATATCCCCGTTTACATCAAGCTTGGTGTCGGGTTCATTCGTGCCAATTCCGATATTGCCGTCACTGCGCTGCACGGTGAGTGGGGAATCGAGCACTTTGCCGTCATCTCCATAACGGACGAACTGCAGGTTGGCACCTGCATTGTCACCCGATTCCTCTAAACTGTCGGCCCGTACGGCCCATCTCGGTGTCGTCTCATTATCCTTGCCGGCTGCACTTAGTTGGATATCCCGGTTCGTCCCGCTTTCGCCGGCTACCCGCAAGATACCACTCATGACATTGAAATTGGACGAATGCGTACGGATCTCGCTTACGTCGGTGTCAAACGGAATTTCAAACCGGGTAAACAACTGGTTGGGGTATTGACCAGTCGGCGACATAGTCGTCTCGAACGAGATATGCTTATGATCCTGCTGCTCCGGATTGTTTGCCTTGTCATGGGAAATGATCGCCGTCTTGTCCTTGCCATTCTCGTCAACCCAGACGATCGCCGGCTTGGCCCTTTCCGCCGTCCATTGCAATCGAATCAGATCAGACTGATGCCCTTCTTCCTCAATCCACTTCTTGTCGGTGGACAAATGAAGCCGCTCATTGTGCGGAACGCGTATATCGTCGCCGTTCTGTTCGGATTGTCCAAGCTTCGTTGCCACTCCCTGCTCCTGATCCGTACATCCTATGCCGAGCAAGAAGAAGCTCCCCATTACAATCATAATCGTCCCTAATAATTTCACAGTGTTTCCCTCCGTTTATCTGCGTGATTCGAGTTCATTCGTAGTAATGAATAAAAATACTTTGTCTGATCGTATTATATCCAACACGCAGCGTACACCCATTTCATCAAACTTCCCGAAAAAATGATTCTTTTCGTCTATAAAATTTTGTCGGTATTCGTCCGAAAGGTGTGCTTTGGTTGGTCATACTAATTAACCCAAACCATTAGGCTTCTGCTGGCTCAGCAAGAGGGACTTTTGGGTCATTGGGTAGTGACTGGCTGGTTTGAGCTTAAAACATGAAGTCCTAGTCTTCCATGATTTTCGCCATCGTTAAAACAAAAAAAGCCGCGATTTCCGCGACTTCCGATGACTGAATATACTTATCCCACGAACAAAAATTGACAAAAGGAGATTTGATTAATAAACTTCATAATTTTGTCCAGTTTGAGCTCCTTCTACGCTTTTTTTGAAAGCAAGAACTACGCGACTAGCAGGAACTGCTTCAAAGCCGGGAAAAAAGTCGCCATATTTCCCCAGTGATTCTTGTAAGACATTAGGGCTAACACTATTTATCCGGATTCCCCTAGGCATTTCAATTGAGGCGGACTTCACGAACGCTTTAACACCACCATTTGCCATGGCTGCCGATGCGCCTAGCGGAATTGGATCATCCATCATGATCCCCGTAGTTAAAGTAAAGCTTCCACTGTCATTAACATAGTTCATTCCCAAAAGAACTAAATTGATTTGTCCTTTCAGTTTGCTTTCAATCCCTATTTCGTTTAACTCTGGCGTTAATTCTGTAATAGAAGCAAAATGAGCGCCTCCTGTTGCACTAATGACTGCATCCACTTTCCCAACTTGCTCATACATGTTTTTGATGCTCTCCATCGATGTAATATCAACCGTTACGTCCATTCCGTTCCTTCCGGCACGAATAATTTCATGTTTTTTCCCTAGTTCCTTGGCGACCGCTTGTCCAATCGTACCGCTTGCCCCAACAATGATTATTTTCATGTTTGCTCTCCTTTCTGTCTAAAAAAACTTGCACCATGATTCATTTTTGGAATTTCCCTTGGAGATAGGAATCCCACAGCTGATGAATAAATTCAATATTGATTTGGTTGTGGAAAAATCCATTCAACTCATCTTAAAAACCATATTTATATTAACACATCATCGGGAAGAGAAAAAAAGTCGCCCAGTAGGCGACTTTTTATACGCAGATGTTTTTCCTGCAATGAAAATCTATTTAAAGCGATTCCCTGCAAAAATCAGGACCATTCACCAATGATCGCTTGTATGCGCTGCTCCACTTCCGAACGTTTCTCTTCCGTAATACTTCCCGCTTTGGCTTTATTCAGATGTTTGAGCGCATCGTTCAGATGCTTTACGGCCTGATCCTTCTTGCCCTGCTTATGCTTCAGCTCCGCTTGTTTCAGCGCATTGCCGATCTGCTGACTAAGCGGATGGCTGATATCCCCCTGCGACTTCCAGGACTGAATATCGTCCATCAGGGAGCCCAGCCTATCCGGTGCCGCCCCATCAGACACTTCAATCTTCATCAGCTGCGTATCGTTCGTGTAGTAAATGTTACCGTCATGTCCCAAATTCACGTGTTGGGATTCCGCCAGCGTCTGGTGCTCCATCGTTTCCGGATCGACCACGGTGACATGACCGGCAAGCGTCAGATACATGAGGCCGTCCTCGCTCCAGCGAATATAGACCGGACGCCAATTGCCGTATTTCTCAACACCTTCGTAAATCGTCTTGCTTTTGACAATCGCCTGGGTGTTCGGGTCTACAGCGAAAATCGTTCCGTCAAAAGCCGCCCACAGCAGGCCGTCCGGACCAAAACTGGTACCGCTGATAATATGAGGCGTAGGAGAAGCGCCTTCAATGGAAGGTACCCATTCCTTCTCTACTTTACCGGTCGCGATGTCCCAGATAAACAATTTGGCCGCCGGTTCTGAAGGAGTGATGCCCAGTCCGCCAGCAACGGTAGTGGACCCGTAAACCTTGCCGTCTTTCACCGCAATGCCGACTATCGACTGATTGTTGATGACGTTCTTGTATTCGGTATAATTGCTGCCGTTGGCTGGATCATAAATGGTTAGGGATCCGCCGAGTTTGCCGTAATCCGGAATGGTACCGATAAACAGCTTGCCCTCCGCGGCTCTCATGATGAACGGACGGTCCTGCCCGGTAATTTTAAACAGGCTTTTGCGCTGCGTCGGATTTTCCGCATTGTATTCAAAGATATCCGCGCCAGGATAAACGCCCATATACATCTTGCCGTTCATGGACACCATCCCTTCCGACTGACCCATGGGGAAGGTCTCGAAGGTACCGGTCTCTATCGAATACGCAGACCCTGTACCCCCAGGGTAACCGCTAATGAACAGACGTCCATCCGGACCGTTCTCCATCGTCTGAACAGGAATCGGGTTGCCATTCACCGGATACGGAATCGCCTTGACCTGCTTGGTCGTAAGATTCATGAAGGCTACGCTGCCGCCGAATTGAACGGTTGCTAGAGAAACACCTGGAAGATCCGGATCGTTCGGAACCTCCACCCAGGCCGTATTACGCAGGAACGTTCCGTACACCACACCGGTGTCAACAGCAGCAAGGGTATTTAAATCCACTTCCATCAGATGGTTATTCTGCACGAAATAGATTTTATTGCTGCCTTCCGGTCCATAAGAGAGACGAATGCCTTTATTGTTCAAGTGGTATGTCTCGCTCCACTGCTGCAGCTCCAGATCATAGAACAGAAGCGCGCTGTTTCCTTTGCTGATGCCCGCAACCAAATATTTGCCCGCGACATCCAACTGGTTCACCATGCCGATGTCAACCGCTCCGTTGTAGCTCGGAAGCTGGATGGTCTCCTTCTCGCCAGACTCCACATTGACCTTCACAATGCTGCCTTCTATTCCGATACCGACATACAGATATCCGTCATGATACGCAGTGGAACGACTGTAGCTTTGGCCCGTGCCTACAATGCCGTAGTCTTTCATTTCCCCTGTAGAAGGATCGTAGCGGCCCGCTTTCGCATGGGGATAAGAACCGAAGTAGACCCGGCCCTCCTCATCGTGAGACAAGCCATATACGACCTGCTCACCGATGCCGCCCAGAACTTTCAATTGTTTAGTCACCGGAGAGTAGGAGTACAGTGTACCGTTCCCCCCGATATACACCGTCCCGTCAGGGGTCGTCAAATGCGTCCAAGAGCTTTCGGATCCCGTTAACGGGTGCGTGCTCAGCACTTCTTTGGTTTTCAGATCAATGACATGAAAGATAGCCGGCTTACCGGATACCGTTGTGTACATAACCTTGCGCCCGTCCTGAATTCCGAATGCCCCGTCATAAATCGCAACGCTTTGCATCGGGGAGCCCAAATCGATAGGATTACTGTAACTTTTTCTAATGTCCGCCGAGGCGCTTGCCGGGAAGAAAACCGCCGTCAGTAACGTGACACAAATCGCGAGACACAGGCGATGGAGTCCCTCCTTCACGCGAGGCTTGCTGTGGGTTACGTTCATTAATTCATCCTCATTTCTATAATGGAATGTACTATAGACAAAACAACTGTCCGACCTGTAGCGGTAAAATGGATCGTTTTACCAAGTAAGGATCGCGGCATCCCTCCCCGATTAAGAGTGAGTTACATCATGATGTTCTGGTATTTATGTAGTTCATATACTCGCAAAGAATTTAGCATATCTCCTCTACAGTGTCAATTGGTTCTTATCTGGTCATTATCTTAAAATAATAGAATCGTTCAGCATCGCTAAAACTTTTAAATACTATAAAGTAAAAAGCTGTGACCACGGTGGTCACAGCTTATGAATCCATTTGTCTCTTGTTGTTTTACTTCCCAGCACGGACATCAGCTCTTCCTCATCGATCAGATAAGAGAAGTATTGCTTCAATTGTTCGCGGAACAGCAGCATCTCATCCAGGCTTAGTGGTATATCTTTGCAGGTCTTATATAGATGAGCCATTTCACGGTGCAGGTTGAGACGGGATGGCCGTCCCTCCAGCTCCGGGTCTACATTCTCGGTAATATAGCGGTTTGCTGGTAGGCTGTACGAATGCCTGCGGATGTATTCCTGCACTTCATCGGAGGCCAGAAAATCGGCAAAGCTTTGGGCCAGATCCCGCTCTTTGGAGTGAGCACTTACCCCGATCCCGGTGCCCAATAGCAGAGTTGTCCCATTATCAAAATGCGGCAGAGGCGCCACGTCATAAGTAAAGGACGCTCCCTTCAGCTGGTTGAGCAGATAATACGTCGTCAGGATGACGGAGACCTTCTGCTCACGGAACAAATTCTCCGCTTCAAAAGCCCCTTGAGCCAGCGCTAACGGGAACATGCCGTCCTCATGAATCAGCCCGCGGAGCCAGGACAGACCCTCGATCGCCCGGCTCCATGACGAATCAATCTCCATATCGCCTCTACTCTGCATGAGGAAGATGGGCCATCGGTTCAGCGAATACAATTGCAGGGCCAGACTGTAACGTCCGGGGCTTTTCAACTCCTGCAGCATTCGCTGAAGATCGTCCCAGCTCCAACCACTGTCCGGCTCAAACTGGCGTTTTTCCCGAAGATGTTCTTTGTTGTAAGCCAATATCACAGGAGAATGAATGAACGGCTGTGCCGCCAGCTGGCCTTCAGCATCCACGAAGGGAGCATGCAAAAAAGTGTAGGTTGACGCATAGGGCTGCTGCGGGAGAAACAGACCTGTATGTCCGCTCTCCTGAAAGTGCATCATATCCTGCATGTTGACGGACAGCACGTCCACAATACCAAGCCGCATCAGGTTCGCGATGCTTTCCGCATGTTCATAGGGCAAGTCCACGATTTCCACTAAAATATCCGGATGCCGCTCCTGAAATAGGGAAAGCAAGGCCTCCATTTCCGCCTCTGCATATAGAGATGGATACATGCCGAAACGAATCTTCCGGACTTGTCCGGTAGAGGCAACCACCTGGGTGCCCACCCGGGGCACTTTAACGATCAACCCTTCCTGGACCAGCTGGTCCAGCGCTTGCCGGACTGAATTTTTGCTTAGACCGTACAGCTCGATCAAAGACATTTCCGACGGAAGATAATCGCCCTGAGCGTAAATGCCGTTTTTAATTTTTTGGCGCAGGTCGGTCACCATACGCTTCATTTTATTTTGAAAAGTATACCGGTCGGATTTAGCCATATGTGTCCACCTTTATTTACCATATCTGGTTTACTCCATCAATCCATTCTTATAGTATACTCACTCTTCCGTTCGTTTGGCAAAATGAAATCCCATGGAAACTGTATCTGGGCAGATCATCGTTGAAATTAATAATCAACAAAAAAGGATTTATTCATATCCTCTCGAACATGATATTTCGGTGCATGGATTGCAAGGTTTCATTGGTTACCATCCCCTATACTCAATTTTGAAAGGATGGTCTATATGGATTGGCTGGATCGTATGAACAACGTTATGGAGTATGTAGAAACACACCTGTCTGATACGATTGATTTCGATATCGTGGCTAGAATTGCCTGCTGCTCAACATACCATTTTCAGCGAATGTTTCCGTTCATAACGAATGTGTCGCTTTCAGAGTATATTAGACGCAGGCGGCTGACCCTTGCCGCATTTGAACTGCAGCAGAGCGGTACAAAGGTCATCGACATCGCTTTAAAGTATGGTTACGAATCGCCTGAAGCATTTTCTAGAGCGTTTAAAAAAATGCACGGTGTGATGCCAATGTCAGCGTGCGACAAAGGAGTTACACTGAAGGCCTATCCTCGGTTATCCTTTCACATTTCGATTCGAGGAGATGTTGAGATGAATTACAGAATAGAGGAAAAACAGGCTTTTGAGATGTTCGGCATATCAACCCTGGTGAATAGCGATGGCGATAATCCTTTTGTTGATATACCTGCTTTTTGGACGAAGTGCATATCCGACGGCACTGTTGATCGAATCCGAACAGCTGCGGGTCTGGGGGAAAATGGTCAGATTCATGGGGGACTATACAACAAGGAAGGTGGAGAATTTTCCTACCTGATCGGTTACTTTATACCCCAGAGTGGCATGCCGGAAGGGTTTGAAAGGCTCTCTATCCCACCTCAAACCTACGCGATATTCTCAACCGGCCTTTATCCCGACGGGCAAAGCGGGATCCATGCATTGTGGAAGCGCATTTGGGCAGAGTGGTTTCCAACCTGCAATTACGAACCGGCAAATGGTCCTGAGTTTGAAATGACTTACGATAGAGGCAATAGCATGTATGAAATGGAAGTTTGGATCCCTGTCGTTAAGAAGTCTGGATCTTAGAATGGAAGAGCAGCACGGGTGACTATCACTCGTGCTGCTTTCATCATTCACTTGCATAATTGAGCGCCTGTAAAAAAGCCGCCATGATAGGCGACTTTTACTCTCCAACGCTATATTTCCCTAAATCGCTTTAAGTAAAAACGGGATACTTCCGGGCATATTGTTTGGACACCCGGTACAATTGCTCGACCTCCAACCGGTTGGTGGCACTGAACTCTTCGTGATTTTTCGAACGGCAGCGATAGTTCGTCAGTACGCCCTCCAGCATGAGATAATACTTGGCATTCACTGGATAGAGCTGCCTTTCAAGAAATGACGACACACTGAGAAAATCGGACAGTTCCCCTGCCGCTTCCGGTTGACTCTCCCAATTTCGGAACAGCCACGTATACAACTCAGGGTGGAAGTTGACCATCACGCCGCTGAAGCCGAAAGCGCCGAGCCTGTAGCTGTCCAGAAGCGTCGCCGTGTTGGCGTTGAAGATTTTCAGACTCCCGCCCTTGACCGCCTCGAGTTTATCCCCGAATAGCTGCAGGTCGCAGCTCACGTCCTTGATAAACCGAAAGCGTCCGGTATCCGAGCATGTCCTCAGCATTTCGGGCGTCAGAAGGCGCCGATACGGGGCTGGACACTCATACAGTCCGAGAGGTACGTGTTCCGGAATGCGCGCGAGCAGCTTATCGAGATTCGCCAGCCACACGTCATCGGATTCCTCAGCAGCGGCGAGCCGGTTCGTGATTAGGACCACGGCGTCGACGCCGGTTTCCGCGATTGCGTTCAGCTCCGCTACTTGATCATCAAACGCATCCGATACATGACCCGATGCAATGACCGGTACCCTGCCGGCCGCCTTCGCTTTGACGAAGGCGGCGATCAATACGCGCTCCTCCAGGGTCAATGTATACATTTCGCTGGATTGACATACGGCAAACAGGCCGTCGGCCCCCCGCTCGATATACCAGTCGATAAGCCGCTCCAAGGCCTCGTAATCCACTTCGTTCTGCTCCGTAAACGGCGTTAGCATAACCGGCCAATTGCCGTCGGTAATTATCTGATACATATGCGTCCCCTCCCGAATGGTTCGTATCAATGGTTGAACATTATTCTTTTGATGTGAGTATATTTTGCGGTTCCCTTCCTTCGAATATATCAAGCAATGCCTGAGCGGTTATCATGCTGACCCGCGTATACGTCTCGAAAGTTTCGGCTGCGGTGTGCGGCGTCGTAATCAGGTTTCCGATCTGCAGAATCGGATGGTCGGCGGATACGGGCTCGGACTCGTAGACATCGATGGCCGCCCCGGCGATAACTCCGGAAGACAGCGCCCGGGACAGCGCCTGTTCATCCACGACGGCTCCTCTCGCGGTGTTAATGAAAATAGCGGATGGTTTCATCCTGGCAAAAGCCTTGTCATTCATAATATGGTGCGTCTCTAACAGGCTAGGTAGATGCATGCTGACGATGTCGCTATGCGCCAGCACTTGCTCGAAGGTTGTCATTGTAACGCCGTATTCCGAAGCTTTGGCTGTATCTGGATATTTATCATAAGCGATAATCTCGACATCAAAACCCTTTAACTTCTTCGCGGTGAGCTGGGCGATATTACCGAACCCTAGAAGGCCGATCGTTCCCCCAGCAAGCTCGGAGCCGACAAAGCGTTCCCAGCCGCCGTTCTTCGTCGATCGATCCAGCGCCGGAATGTGCCGGCGGACCGAGATCATCAATCCGATCGCCAGCTCGGCCACCGCGTTGGCATTGCCCCTTGGTACATTGGTCACTTGTATTCCATATTTCCTTGCAGCCCCCAAATCGATATTGTCCACGCCGACGCCGAAACGGGCGATGCCTCGAAGCTGCGGGGCAAGCTTGAATACCTCCTCATTCCAAGTGTCCACGCCGGCGATGACGCCGTCGACCGATCCAACCACTTCCTTCAGCTCCTCGAACGTCAGCGGACGTCCGAAACGATTCTCGATAATCTCGCATCCATGGCTCTCGAGCAGCCGCTTCGCATCCGCGCACAGTTTGGAGTAATTCGTAGCCGTTACTAATACCCTTTTCGCATTCATTATTTAACTCCTCCTACCGTCATTCCGCTTACCATATATTTCGATGTGAACAGATACATCACGATGACCGGAATCGATGCAATGATGGAGCCGCCCATCAGGGGTCCCCACGCGAATACGTCGCCGACGATCATATCCGACAGTCCCAGCGTGATCGTCTTGTCTGCGCCTTTAGTGACAACGACCAAAGCGTATAAATATTCGCTCCAGCATAACGTGAATGAAAAAATGAAGGTAGCCGCAATGCCCGGCGCCGATAATGGAAAAATGATGTGGGTCATCGTACGGATTCTCGAACATCCATCGATCATGGCCGCTTCCTCGATTTCGTCCGGGATGGATTTGAAATAGGAAATGAGCATCCAAGTAGCATACGGAATCGTGATCGTCGGATAAATCAGCATGAGGCCGTAAATGGAATTGTTGATGCCGATTGCCGTCACCAGCATGTAGAGCGGGATAAACAGAACGGCCCTCGGCATCAGGTACGCATAGAGGATGCTCTTGGAGATGAAGCTTCTCCCTCTAAACTTGAGCTTGGAGATCGCATACGCAGCCAGCATGCTGACCGTAATCGAGAACAAGGATACGATCAATGAGACGAACAAGCTGTTTTTGATATTCGTCATAAATCCCTTTTCGTTGATCAGCTTATCGTAGGCGGTGCCGAGAAATTCCTTCGGCCAAAACGTAGGCGTCATGGAATAGATCTCCCCGTTGGACTTGAAAGAGGTAATCACCATCCAATATAAAGGGAAGAGCGCGAATATTAGCAGCAGCGCGAGCGTCGAGTATACCGTAATTTGCTTGCCGAGCGAATTCTTCATCAAGATCACTCCTTACTTGTCGGACGCCAGCGAACGCTTGGTCACATAATGGATCAGCATCATCAGAGGCGGCAGCGTAATGAGGGATATCGCAATGGCTTTACCGAGACTCATGTTCAGAAAGCCAACGGTATAGCTAAGCGTGGACAGCACCTGCGTGCCGTTGTCCGGGCCGCCGCGTGTCAGAAGCCAGATGATCTCGAAGTCGTTCAGCGTCCAGATGGTGGTGATAACGGAAGATAGAATGGTCACTTCTTTTACCGAGGGGAGCGTCATGTAGAAAAACCGCTTGACTGCTCCCGCTCCATCCAGCATGGCGGCTTCATACATCTCTTTGGACACCGTCTGCAGGCCGGCCAGAATGGCAATGCCCATGAACGGAATGCCGCGCCACACGTTGACGAGAATGACGGAGAACATGGCCAGGTCAGGTGTGGCCAGCCAGCCGACGGGACTGTCGATGATCCCTGTTTTGAGGAGGATGGCATTCAGCACGCCGCCGACGTCGGAATAAATCCACTGCCAGGTAAAAACGGAAACGATCGTCGGAATGGTCCACGGAAGAAACAGCATCACCCTGAAAAAGTTTCGGGCGACGATATTCTCGTTGAGCACGAGCGCCATAATCATTCCGAACACCGCTTTCAGAATGACCGCCACCATCGTAAAGACAACGGTGTTCCATACCGCCTTCCAAAACACGGAATCGGTAAACAGCTCCGCATAGTTCCGCAAACCGATGAACGTTTCGGGAACGCCGACTACTTTATTGGTCAAGCTAAGATAGACCGCCCAGCAAAAAGGGAGCGCCATGACAGCCAGCAAATAAATTAGTACCGGACTCATGAGGAGGTAGGCCAGCCTGCTGCTTGTACCGCCTTGTTCCCGCCTAGGCGCCGGGGGCTTCCCCGGTGAGGTTTGAACTTCCAAGCTTTTCATTGAGAGCACCTTCTTTCTGTCGCTTCAGGCTCGTCCGCAGCCACGGACCTTGCATCGATGCCTTGTATTCGGACTGCGGTAGCCTGATGCGCGGCTAAGTCATAACCCTACTTCGCGTATACCGCCTCGATCTTACTCTGTAATTCGTCCACTGCTTGCTGAGCCGTGAAGCCTGAATCCAGCAGCATTTTTTGGAAGACGTCGTTGACATATCGAAGGTTATAAATCTCTCCAGCTTTCGGATTATACTCCCCGGGGTATCCAAGGAAAGCGAAATGTGCGATGGAGTCGACGAATCCTTTGTTCTTCTCCTCCTGCCAGACGGATTCGTTTGCCAGATCCGTGTAGATCGGACCGGTCAATGGAGCCCCGTTCTGCACCCACTGGCCGTACCACGTTTTGTCCGCCATATATTCGATGAAGGATTTGGCGAGCTCCTTGTTCCGGGATGCCTTGAATATGCCCAGATTATTGCTAATGCCAGGCACTACGGCTCCCTTCGGTCCTGCGGGCAGCATGGCGATCCCTGTATTCTCGTACAATTCGGGATTATCGTTCTTGATCGTCGCAGCCAAGCTTCCTACGTTGAAGATCATGGCTGATTGGCCGCTTAAATACGATTTGTTATTGCCGCTGTCATCCCATCCGATGGAGCTTGGAGGCGTCACCTTATCTTCGATGAAAATGTCCCTGATCAGCTGAACCGCCTGAAGAGTTTCGGGCGAATTCACCGCCACGTTCTTGCCGTCCTCGGTATCGAGGGAACCTCCGTAGGACCAGATGATCGCCCGGGTGAGCCATTCGGCATCCGAATTGCCTTTCCCGTAACCGAGCCCTGCACCGTATATCCCTTTGGAAGGATCCGAGAGTGCCTTCGCCATTTCGCGGAATTCTTCCCAGGTTCCGGGCGGCTCGCTGTACCCGGCAGCCTGAAGCATGTCCTTACGGTAATATAAAGCCGTGGACTCGGTCCAGAACGGCACTCCGTATAGCTTGTCCTCGAACGTTACGGAGGTTTTCAGGCTGTCCTGTATTTCCCCGTTTGCCTTCTCCACGCTGACCACAACGTCGGTAACATCCTCGAGAACGTCCTTGGCGTAGAATTGTCCGACTTCCTGGTAGCCGAAGAAAGAGACGTCCGGCATTGTACCCGATTCGATGGCTGCCGACCATTTCGGATAAAAGTCCTCGTACGCGATAAACTCCACGTTGACATTCACGTCATGCTCTTCCCCGAACTGCTTTGCCCTCTCTTGGATCATCTGGTTTTGCTCTTCGAACATCTGCTTCTTCATCCAGAATGTCAGGGTTTCCTTCCCCGGATCGGCATTCCCCGATCCGCTGTCTCCCGTTCCCCCTACGCTGCATCCTGCCATCAATAACATGGTTAAAGCTGCCGTTATCCATCGTATAGAGGTTTTCTTCATCTTCATCATGTTCACCCCTCAGCATATAGTGGAATGTCCTTACACCATTCATTGTAAGGGCTTCATAAACAGGGTTAAATGATATAGGCTTAACATCCCCTCTCCTTACTTAACATGATAACGCTATCGAAAGCAGCGGCCGAATTACACAAAAAAAGCCCGCTTCCAGCGCAAACGCATGGCTGGAAACGGACGGTATACAGGCTTTATTAGGGCTTTCCGGCTTCCAAGCTGTTTCGGTATTCTTGGGGCGTCACGGAATAATACTTTTTGAACACCCGAATAAAATAGTTCGGGTTGTGGTATCCCAGCTTCAGGGCAACTTCGAAGCTCTTCAAGGAGTGGTCGGCCAGCAGCTCGGCCGCTTGCTCCATCTTCAACCGGAGCACATAATCACTCAAGTTCGATCCGGTCTCCATTTTAAAGAGGCGGGACACGTGAACCGGATGCATATACATATGATCCGCAATGGCTTGCAGGGAAATATCCTGAGACAGATGGTCCCGTATGAACCGTTTCATCCGGGACACGGCAGCGCTCCGGTCGCTGCGGGTTGCCTGTTCGGCGCTAGACTCCAGTAGAGGCAGCACTTGACCCACCCATTTGCCGAGCGTGGCCGCGGTTGTGCATTGCGACAGTCCCGTTACGTCCGCAAGGGACGCTCCGACGATATCGGCCAGACCGCGTCCGTTCTTGTGCGCATACGCGCTTAGCGAGGAGTATATAAAGAAAAAGGCTTCGATTACATGCTCCTGCGATTGGCTGTGCGCGAGCGACAATTCCTTGAGGATCTGCTCAAGCTTCTCTTTAATCTGCTTCCAACTGCCGGATTCCAGCAGATGAGGGAGAAGCGGGGGCTCATAACACTTTTGCAAGGAACGGACCGGATGAAGCTCCTCTTCATCTTCTGCGTAAACGAACATATCACTGTGACTGCCAATATGGCGGCGCAAAGCGAAAAGACTGTCCTGGTACAGCTTTCGGACATCTTCCGGAAAGGAACCTCGTTTTCCTATCAGGACGGAGATCGTTCCTTTCAGGTAACGGCTGACGTTCATCTGTAACTGCGCCGCGAGATGCTTGAGTTCATTTTCCTGTGCATGCTCATGGGGGTGCATCCTGTCCGCCGATTCATCGCTTACAAAAACAAAAAAGACGAGATATCCGTGTATGTCCCTGCATCGCCACAACCGAAACCGTTCCCCGAAGATCTCGTCCGCCATGTTACCGATCGCGTACTCCATGATGGAGGAGTCATAAGGACTCATTTCCGTCAGACGGTCCTCCATCCGTACGAGCATCAAGGCCGCTTGATTGCCGATGGCGGATTTCATTTCAAGCAGCTCCAGTTTTTCGGCCCAAACGTTCTTCGGCGATTTCATGCCTTGAAGCAGCTGATTCAGGAATTCGCCTCGAATTTGAGGCAGATTAGCTCGAAAAGCCTGAACCGCACGGTTGTAGGTTTCGCTGGACTCACGCTCCTGCCGCAGCGATTCCACAGCTCCGCCTACTTTTTCAAGCACGACTTCGTCGCTGACGGGCTTAAGCAGGTACTCGTAAGTGCCAAGCGTTATGGCTTCTTTCGCGTAAGCAAACTCAGCGTAACCGGACAGCAGGATCGTTTTGATCTTCTTCCATCTCGATCTCGTGATCTCGATAAGCTCGAGCCCGTTCATCCGTGGCATCGTGATGTCGGAAATCATAATGTCGACCGGCTGCGTCTGCAGTATTTCCAGCGCTTCGAAAGCGGAGTATGCCTTGCGCACTTCATCAATCCCGATTGTACGCCAAGGTATCGTATGCGCCAGCCCCTCTACCACGCTTGCTTCATCATCAACGATCAGCAATGTATACAACATCATCCCCCCTTGCTCTACTTGGATCTTCCCAGCATAATTCTACGCGAAGCCCTCCCGACGGCGATTCCGAGAAGGTCAAACCCGCATGTTTGCCGTACCGGGTGATCAGTCTCTGATGAATGTTCCACAGGCCGAATCCCCCGCTTTCGTTCAAGGGCTCCTCGACCTGCCGCTTCAGCTTGTCGATGATGCCAACGTCCATGCCCTGGCCGTTGTTGTCAATTCTGATTCTGCATCGACTCCCTTCGGTTTCTCCGGAAATATGAATCATCGCAAAATCCAATTGATCCTCGACGCCATGAATGACGGCATTCTCCACGATAGGCTGGAGCAGTAAGCGCGGAATCTCAAGCTGCATCATTCTTTCGGGAACCTCGATCTCGAAGGTTAGGCGCTGAAGCCGCAGCATCTGAATCGTTAAATAATTGTCTACCAGCTTCATTTCCTCTTCAAGCGGCGCGGTCGGGTTTTCCAGTCGAGTCGTGTACCGGTAATACTCCCCCAAGTTCAGGGCCATGGCCACGACAGCTTCCTTCTCACCGAGATTTGCCATGTTCTTGATGTAGAACAGGCAGTTATACAGGAAGTGAGGGTTGATTTGCGATTGGAGCTGCTTAAGCGTGGCTTCCTTGGATCGCAAAGACTCTTTGTATACCCGTTCGATGAGCTCCTCGATTTGCTCCGCCATATTATTGAAGGAATGGAACAGATACATGAATTCGTTCTTCGGCGCATCCTTCAGACGCGTCATATATTGACCGTCCCTGATCCTTCTCACCGCATGAAGCAGGCGGGAAATCGGACGCTGAACATTGCGGTACAACAACAAGGTCAGCAGTAAGACGAGAACAAGCAGGAGCGATACGGAAATGTAAAAGAGGGTGCTGCTTAAAGTGATCGGAGAATAAACACTGTCCAGTCGGACGAAATCCACCAGATACCAGCCCAAACTGCTGGACAAGACGTAATTCATTACATATTTGCCCTGCCCGGATTGCACGATTCGGCTGCACTCTTCCCCAAGCTGCATCTCGTTCAGGATGCCGGCCGCCATTTGTATCGTCTCCTCGACCGATGTGCTGTTGGCAATAACGGTTCCGTCAGGTGCATACAGGAATGGCTCGCTGTCCCCATCCTGTTTCAACCGATTCAGCATATTGACCAGATTCTGGTCGGTGAAACGGACCTCCACGATCAGATCCTGCGAAGAAGCGGACGTTCTCATCCAGCTGAAAAAGGCTTGTCCTCGCGAATCCCGATGATAAGACCAGTTCTGCTCATGCGCATTAGCCAAGTATTCGGCATCATACCTTGCCGACAAGTCGGTAGTCAGCAATTCTTGATACTGCATTACGTACATAAGGATTTGGCTGTCCCAGCTGCTAGTTGCAATCTGCATATTCAACATATCCGTGATCCGCTGCTGGCTGTCGATTCGTTCCATGAGGGTGCTCCGTGGGCGCTCCGCCAGATAACTCTTGATCCCGTCATCATTGCTCGCAATCACCGAATATTTGGTTAGCTGATCGATCATGTTGTCCATCTGACTCATGAAGAACGTCAGTCGGTTCCGCTGGCCCTCCTCCACAGCCGAACGAACGACGTTGATGCTGACCTGATGGGAGTAGGCATACAGCAAAATAATCGGAATAACCAAGACCGCCAGCAGTGTTGTTAGCTTCGCAAACGTACTTGTCCTTAACCGCTTCATCAAAAAACATACCCCCGTGTCAGAGCGATTCGCTCTACTTCTCGCTGTCGATCAGTTCTTGCAATTGAACGTTTGCCGACTCCGCAGCAACCCCGACATCTTCGCCGATGAGTCCCTTCACCACAACGCTGCCGATAATGTCCCGTGCTTCCTTCACGTGAATGACTTTTGGACGATCATAACTCATTCCGATCGGGATGGATTCATTGATTACCGGAATCAGCTCCTCCGGAAAGCCGGAGATGCCTTCCTTGTCATGCCACAGCGAGCTCCGGGCTCCCGGGTTACCAATCCTCTGGGCTTGCAGCACCATGTCCCGGCCCGAGGCCCACTCGATGAAAGCCCAGGCCCCATCCTTGCGGGCCGATTTCGCATTGATCGCAATGCCCCAAGCGGTAGTGCTGTAGGGCTTGCGGCCGGCTTCGCCTGCCGGAAACAGCGCATACCCAATCTTCTCCTTCGCCAGTCCTGATTGCGTGAGCATGGGGTAGATCGCGCTGGCATCGGTGAAAAACGCCGCCTTTCCTTGAGCGAACAACTCCGCGGACTGAGTCCAACTGTAGTTCAGCACATCCGGTGGACCATATTTTCCGAGTAGCCTTACATACCGTTCAATTCCCTTGACCGCTTCCTTTGAGTTCAGTACCGCCTGATCCTCATTCGTAAAATTTCCGCCTTCGGAGTATACGAAGGACGAGAGCTGGGTGACGAGAGCGCTTCGCTGCCCTCTTGCAACAAAACCGTAGACGCCACGCTCGGGATCGTGCACCTGCTTGACCGCCGCTTCCAGCTGGTCCAAAGTCTGCGGCACTTCGATTTCTTTTTTCTCCAGCAAATCCTTGCGATAAAATAGAATCTGCTGCTCGGTTGAAAGCGGGACGGCAAGCAGCTTTTCCTTCACCGTTACCGATTCCAGCGCCGTTGACGAAAAATCGGCAAAGTCGTAACGTGGATCCGATACGGCATACGATTCCAAGGGCATTAGCCAGCCATTGTTCTCATACAGACTCAGCTCTTCCAAAGGCCGGATCATGAACACGTCGGGACTTTCGCTACCTACCGTCATCTGTACGAACATCTTTTGGCTGAGCTGCTCATTGGTCAACGCTTGAAAATCAACCTTGATGCCCGTCTCCTTCTCGAATTCGGGAAGATGGGCGCGAAGGATATCCGCAACCGGGTTTTTGGCCATATATGCGGTAATCCGCACGTTGTCAAACGGTCGTTCCGATTCGGACATTCTGCTGTCAGCTCCGTTCCTCCCCGCCATGCATCCAGCTGCCGACACCATCATGACGACTATCCATAACACCCTGCAGAAACGTCCTGCAACCTTCATAACTCCTCCTCCTGTTCAGTCGGTCATAAATCGATATTAAAACGTTTACAATGAAGAAGACACTGAAAAAATTTAACATATGGTACACATATTTAGCGTCATGCATAGTCCTGATTCCCATACGGCTTTTCGGCAGACGAAATGCCCCTCTTTATCAAAGACTTTATTTAAACAAAAAAGCCGCTGATCTCATTCCAGATTAGCGGCTAAAAATTTACCTATTATGCTTCCTCTTCATAAACAACAACGGTCTGACTTTCTGATTCCCACTTGACGGTTGCATTCAATGCCTCACTTATGAAGCGTACGGGCACATACGTATTGCCCTTTGTAACGGTGGCTGGGGCATCCAATGAGACCTTCTTCCCATTAACGGTTGCTGTTTTACTGCCCACCAGGAGTTGAATGCTAACCCCGTCCTTCGTAACGGTGATGGAACGCTTTTCCGGATTCCATATGACCTCGGCTTCCAAAGCCTCGGCTATCGCGCGAAAAGGAACATATGTATTGCCTTTTTTGACAAAAGGTTCGGCATCCGAAGCTTCGCCGTTCACATACAGCTTAACCCCATTCTTCTTACCCGCCTTTTCGTTAAGCTTGCCCATGGTTTTGTATAGATCCAAATTTTTAAAATTTGCTTGAATAGCTTCTTCTTGCAAATACACAGCGTCCGTCACGCTGCCGTTTGTTTCAAGCATGCCCGCCGCCGCTTCTAACGCCTTGTCCTTTTCAATAATGGCTTCAAGTTGTTTTTGTTGTTCGTCCGTCAGCTCGGCCGCATATTCGGTAAGCAAAATATTGGCTAAAACGGCGCCTGCCGGTTTATCTTCTACGTTTTGAATGGCATTTAGCAAGCCTTTGTATCCTTTGTGTCCTTTGTTCTTGGAATCGACTTTATCGGTGGAATTGTCGTTTGTATTCTCTGTTTCCGGGGATATTGAATCCTTAACTTGGTCTTCTTTTTTGCTAGTCGTATCAGATGCCTCTGCTTCCTCGGTTTGAGGCTCTTCATTTCGAGTTTCTTTTTCTTTAGGTCCCTTTGACGATGCCGCGTTACTCGTCTTGCCAGGTGGGGTGTTACCCGGTTTGGCTGAGATCGTGCCTGCGGCGGTCGCAAACATCAGTGCCGCACTGGTGAGCAGAATAACTGTTTTTTTCATCATAATTCCTCCTGAATGATAAAAATATATGCCCCTTCAATATCGGCAGAATAAATAGACTTCAATAGATATACGTTAAATTAAATAATCCCAGTTAAAAGAAAAAGTCGCCCTGATGGCGACTTTTCTTGTACAAATTTCGATTATTATCATCTGCATTCGTATTTATAATAATCTTGTACATGCACTGCCTTAAATCCAACCGACTCATATAACCTCAGCGCATGGTTGTTTTTCGTTTCGACTTCTAAGTGTACCGTAAATCCGGCAGAGCTTTGCTCTTTAACGACTTGGCGAAGCGCTTTTCTGCCTATCCCTCTGCCCTGATATTCTGGCAATATGGAGAAGCCATAGATCCACGCCTGCCCCTCTTCACGACTTACCCGAAGTTTCCCAACCGTTTCTTCGTTCACGTCAATCATGAGCATATCCGTATGATCCGCGAAATGATGGCTCTCCATCACTCTGGCGTCTTCTTCGTCCAATCCGAAAGCCGTCACGGACAAACGAACGCTCATTTCGTAGTCTTCTTCGGTTGCCTGTCTGAGAAGAATATCGCTTGTCTCCTCCAGAGGCGTTTCGTGCCATTCCATTTGATGCTCCGAGAATGCATATTCAGCACCTTGTTTATTCAAAAAGAATGTTGCCGCATCGGATCTCGCAGGCGCGTTCAACAAGATTTTTTTGTATCCATTGGATTTCACTTGTTCCATTGCAAGGTGAAACAATCGCCCGAAATGCCCCTTTCGACGTTCATTAGGCTTTACCATGCCGCATACTTCGACAGTCGAACCAAAAGGATATAAACCTAGAAACGCTACTAGTTCGTCATCCTCATAATGAAAAAAATCCAGATTCTCCGTTTTGCGTTCTCTGAGTATATCCCAGTTTAGCTTCAGTTGTACATGATCATGAAGTTCACACTCTTTTTGCAATTGTTCAATGTCTTGTAGTTGCTGTGTCGTTAACATTTTTTTCTCCTTTTAACTGTCGAAATCAATAAACTCTGCTATAAATATTCGGCAACTCGTTAATCGACACCTTTTATTTTGTCTCCATGGCGCGCCAAATCACGGTAATCGCTTCCGCACGGCTAGCATGAGATTTGGGTTTTAACATGTCGTTTGGATAACCCTTCATGATTCCATGATCTACTGCAATCAACATCGCTTTCCGTGCCCAAACAGCAATCTTATCCTGATCGATAAAGGTTTTGTTGGTAAGGGGATGATCCAATTGAAAGGCTTGAACCACCATTTGTGCCATTTCTTCGCGCGTAATGAAATCGTCGGGGCCAAAAGTAACCGGATCGTATCCTTGGATGATTCCGTAAGAATACGCTGTTGAAATGGCTTGCCTCGCCCAATGATCCTTGGTATCGGCGAATTCCTTACTGCCTTTATTAGTGAGACTTAATGCTTGAACCAGGATTGTCGCGAATTCTGCTCGGCTCATCGTACGGTCAGGTCTGAAGCTTCCGTCTATATAACCGTTCACAATGCCCTTTTCTGCGAGATTCTCAATGTTCTTTTGCGCCCAATGACCTGTTACATCGGTAAACGTAACACTGATCTCAGCCGGCGCAATCGTTCTCGCGAAAATCACAAATGGAGTAAAGTGGTCGGTTGTACCACTTATAATCCCCTCATCCCAGTCTATGTTGAGGTTATCCAGTGCTTCCCATTCCAACGCATCTTCGTTAAGTTGACGGAGTTGGAGCTCATGAATGCCCTTTTGTATGATATTGGCGTCAAATTTCAGGCTGATGGTTACGTCTTTATCGAATTTTCCGGACACATCTTTCTTAAACTCAACGACTTTACTAGCTAATCGTTCTCCTTCGGATAGGGAAAAATCATCATCTGGAAGTGTTAGATTGATGGATAAATAAAATGGCCGATATAGTGCTTTAGCAGGGATGTGAATCTGTCCCCCCTCAAAAGCAATGGTTCTCCCTTCCAAGCCTACAAGAAAAGTGTTGTTCGGCAGCGGATAACCATGGCTACCGTTAGAGGGATTTGAATTGCTTGTTTCACTTGCCTTCCGGGTTATCAAACGATACCGGCTGGACGTCACACTCACGGCATTACCTGTTTGGTCTTGTGCTCTTACATGCAAATACCAATCACCGTCAACGCCACTTTTCATAAGCGTGGCCTCGTTCACAAACGGTTTCCAGCCTGTAGTTGGCATGGACGAATCGGTCGTCCACTGAAACTCCAGTGAGGATTTATCTATGCTGCTTCCTGAATCAATGACCGTTACCCTCGGTGTTACCGATGTAACCTGCATTTCGCTTCCATTAGGGTAAATCGTAATCCATGGCGGTGTATGGTCGATCTTCACCGTAATATCCAAGAATAACGTATTGCCCGCATGATCGGATGCCTGAAATCGAATGTTAGTTTCGCCTTCATTCGATATTTCGAAGGGGGTTTTGTTTTCGTAGGCTTGTGAAGGCCCCCCGTTCAGCGAGTAGGTAAGATTGGCGATCTCGCTGACTCCTGATTCGGCATAGACACTCAAGGTTACGCTTGACCTACTCCATTCGCCGCTCGTATATTCACTTCCGTCCGCCTTCACTAATGTAGGCGTCAAGTTTATTCCAGTTGTGCTGATGCAGACTGTGCGTCGTTCAATCGATTCATTGCCCGCAGTATCGACGGCTTTGAATGCGATTCTATGAACACCTTCATCGCCCAGGACGATATCAGATAAATAAGGGCTCCACGACACGCCGTCATTTAGCGAATACGTAAATGAAGTGACGCCAGACTCGTCAGATGCTTCTGCACTTACGTTAACCGTTTGATGGCTCCACGTGCGATCAACATACTCCATTCCATCCGCCGTGGTCATCGTAATGGCGATGGATGGCGGTATATGGTCAACGGGACGAGTCAGGTTATCGACGATCCGATCCGTTAAACTGAGCAGCGCATTGTTTGCGCGGTCGGAAATGTTTCCGGATGGTTTATCGTAGGATAGGAGAACTTGTTGGTCTTCTTCAAATGCTTTATCTACTTTAAGGACAAGTGTATTAGTTCCTGATCCGTCCACCCGAGAAATGGTAGAAGGCTTTCCGTCTGTTGTAATTATAATTCCCCCGGCGTCAGTGAGGCTGACTTCTTCATCAAAGCTCACGATGACGTTGCTCGGATGCTCGCTTTCGATCTTCGCACTGGTGATGGTTGGTGGAGCAGCGTCCCATTCGAGGTTGGCTGCAATTCCTTGCAAAACAGGAAACATGGCTCCCTCCTGTAACGCCCATATTCCGCTGAAGTCCCAATCGGTACCAAATCGTGCATACTGTTTCATTTCCGACGTAATCCGCGGTTCACCTTTGCCGGTATCCGATTGTCCGGTCGTTTCCTTATTATAGAAGCTCGAGGTAACCGTACCGAATTCCCGTCCGACCAGGCCGCCGACTTCGCCGCTGCCAGTTACACTTCCGACGGCATACGTGGTCTTGATATCACCGATATTCCTTCCCACGAGGCCGCCAACATCGTAACGACCGTCAACGGAGCTGATGGCATACGAATCATTTACCTTACCGCTCTCATTCCGACCCACGAGGCCTCCGACAAAATCCATACCGGTAATGCTCCCGGCGGCGAAAGACAAGTTCACTTGGCTATTCATATCATTGTGTCCGACCAATCCGCCGATATTGAATTGACCATCGACTTGACCCGTTGCATATGCGTTATACACCAGGCCCGCATTCGAGCCGATCAATCCACCGATATGGCTGTTTCCGCTAACGCTCCCGGTAGCATACACAGCCTCAGTAACACTCCCCATGCCGTTCCTTCCGACCAGACCGCCTACTTCATCCACTCCACCGACAGTAGCACTCGAGCTAGAACTGCCAATCGTTCCGTCGTTATTCCCGACCAGGCCACCTGTCATGCCTGCTCCGGTAACATTCCCTGTAACATGGACCTTCATAATCTGGCTGCTGGGCCCGTTTTGTCCCGACAGCATGCCTGTCTGAAGGCCGCCGGTGACATTCCCGTTCTTCAAATGAACGTCTCGAACCTCACCACTAGAAATATTACCGAACATCCCGACACTCATTAAACTGCTCCTGTTGATATATAAGCCCGTAATATCATATCCTTGGCCGTCGAGTGTACCTGTGAACGGAGTGCTGCCATTACCGATGGGTTCAAATCCAAAACCGTTCCCTGTGCTCGTCCCCCACATATCGGAGCGGGTGTTATCAGTGAATGTCGTGTCGAAATCAATACCCTGCGTCAGTATGTAGTTCGCCGACAGATCCATTGCCATCAGCTGCAGTTGATGCGAGTTCCATATTTCGGTCGACCATTCGGAGCGAAGGAATGGTCGCGTCGAGTCCTCGACCATAAACCAGTCATTGTTGAAATCCCAGCCGGAATAACTCGATTGGGTTAGTGCCTGTGCAGTCGTGAGGCCGCTCGCGGTACAGGATCCGTATGTATCGTATCCACAGGCACTATTCAAGCCGACAGTTTCAGCATCCCAGAAACTGTCGCTCAATTTCCCACTATTACTCCCAACCAGACCGCCCACAGATTGATCGCGCCCGCTGACGCTGCCACTGGCGTATGACTGAAGGATCAACCCGTGGCCCGTGCTGCCCGCAAGACCGCCGACAGCACTCCTGCCACGGACTGTTCCCGTGGCATATGACCTACTTATAAGAGCGGAAATATTATAACCGACCAGTCCGCCGACGTGTTCAGCGCTCCCGCTGACGTCACCCGTGGCGTAGGACCGGATGATTTCTCCACCTTCGCTGTCCCCTACTAACCCACCCACTATAGAGGTGCCACTGATCGTACCGGCAGCATAGGAGTCACTTACCATCCCGTCGCTGCGCCCTGCCAAACCACCCACATAATCGGTCCCGGTGACGGTACTCGTAGAGTAGGAGGAGGTTATTTTACCCTGAATGCCATTGTATCCTACCAACCCTCCGACGGTGGCCATGTTGCTTCTAACCGTTCCGGTAACGTAGGACCCGTTAATGGTTCCATCGCTGCGCCCTGCGAGCCCGCCCACATGGTTGTTTCCAATGATCGAAATACCTTCGAGAGCGATATTTTCTAACACACCATTGGAGCCTACAATTCCGAATAGGCCGACCATGTCCATCTTGGGCTGATTCATGGTCAGATTGCGGATGACATGTCCCGCTCCATCGAAGACACCAGTGAACGGGCTATTGCCGTTTTTGTCATCGCCGATAGGCATAAAGCCAGCCCCATTACTCCAATTTGCAGTCTCCGAAGCATCGATATCCGCTCCGAGCTTGTAATGAGCATTCAAGTCATTACGCACGGCGTTTAATTGATCTAACGTTGTGATGACGTAAGGATTGTTCGCCGTCCCGTCGCCGGACATCGCATCATTCGAATTAGCGAATGCTTGAAGCGGGATGATGCCGATCACGAGTAATAATGTCATCGAAATACAGAAGATGCGTCTCATCTGGTCTTTCCTTCCTTTCGTTATTCAATTGCCACGATGTACATTATATTGGATCTTTCGAGAGTTCGAATCTAACCCCGGTTATAGGCCCGGTTATAGTTACGCAATAAAAGAGACCCGCCGTGCGGCGAGCCTCCTGTTACAACCTTCCGTGTTTAACCCTGGAACTCTTTCCCTCTTTTGATCGCCTCGACTCGGTTTTTCGCCTGCAGCTTGCTGTAAATGCGATTGATGTGTGCCTTCAAGGTCCCCATTCCGATGCCGAGCGTTTCAACGATCTCCGGATTGTCCAGCCCTTCCTCCATATAACGAAATATCGAATATTCTCGCGGTGTCAGAAGCTTTTCCAATGTTGCTTTGCCTTGTAGCGGAAATTCGGCTGTCCCTCCGAAAGCGGACAAAATTCTCCGTACATAGGCAAGTGAAGGCGCGTTTTTATCTCGGATGTTTCCTTTTTGACGATGCTGGACATATACCGCAAGCAGTTGTGCCACCAGCTGGCCTTTATCAACAAACACACGGATATAATCATCGGGCTTCGCAAATATAAGCGCCTCTTCCAGCTTAAGCAGCGCTTGTTGCGGCTTATCCATCATCTGCAGCAGCATCGCCTGAAGCACTTGGAGCTCCAAGGCGTCCATCGGACGATGGCCTTTTATCGCGATTTGCAGCAATCTCTCCGATAACGTCCATGCCTCCTGACTGTTGCCGGTCTCCATCAACACCCTAACGAGAAAGATATAGGCGAATAGCTGAAATACGGATACCGGATCATCCGACGAGACCTTGTATCGATCCTTCCATTCGACAGCTGCAGACAAGTCTCCGGACTCCATTCGCAGACTTGCCATTTCGACATCGAGCAAGATGGGGGCTGCCTTAGCGCCATCCTCAATCGCCCTTCTATAGGCTTCTTCCAACCATTTTTCGGCCTGACTGATATCCTGTCTGGATTTGCTGATACGCGACAAGAAAAGACTGGCGGGAACGTACACCTTCTCTGGTTGGTAATGCGCCTGACTTGTGCCTTGTAATCCAAGCTTCAAGTACTCCTCCGCCTGCTCCAGCTCGTTGCGTTCGTAGAGTAATTCGCCATAACATACAACGACCGAATCCTGTAGTCCCATTGGTTTCATGAATTCGATCATGCTCAAAAAGAAAGTATCCGAAAGGCCCCGAGGCAAATGTTCGCCACGCTTGCCATTGTATGACCTGTATATAGAAGGAGACAGTGGCATATGAGGAGATGCGAAGATCAGATCCGTTCCTTTAGGACTATGCTGAAGTGACAGATGGATATACTCCAGCCCTTTTATCATGTCCATGTCATATTGGGTCGCTTTAAAGTTCCTTACATAATACAGATAACCCAAATAGCGATTATTCTCCTCCGGACTCCAGCTTGCTGAGGAAGCAGCATAATGCTTCTCTGCTAGCTGTAAATACCGTTCCGACAGCTCCAGCTCCTGAGACCACAATAACGAAAAAATGTAAGAAAAATAAAGGTAAGGATACTGCATAAGCAGTTCCTCGGGAATCGCTGACAACCAAACCTTCATGGTCGAGAATTCCCTGCGGACCATCAAGCTTCTCAACTGTTCTAGCAGACGTATCGCTTCCGAATGATAGTCTCCGGCCAAGTAGTAATCGATCGCTTCTTCCATCAGTCCCTGCGATTCACACCAGGCTGCAGCCGATTGGAAGAGCACGTTTGTCTTCGCAGGATCAAGGCGTCGCTGCTGCTTCAGCAGAAACTCGCCGAACACATGGTGAAATCGGAACCAATCCCTGTCTTCATCCAGCGGGATGAGGAACATGTTGCGTTTTTCCAGCTGGGCCAGCATCTGTGCACCGTGTTCTCCAGCAACAACCTTACATAGCTGCCCGTTCATCCGCTGTAAAATCGAGACGTTCAACAGAAATTGCCTTGTTGGCTCGTCCAACGATTCAAACACTTCCTCGAATAAATATAGCTCGACGCGTTCAGGGTTGGACTGTACGTGCTTGAAAGCTCCCATCCACTCATCGTCCTGAATAGACAACGAGATCAGCCTAAGTCCCGTCACCCAGCCCTCGGTCTGGATTTGGATGTGTTCAATCTGCTCCCTTGGCAGCTCCCTCTTCTCAACGATGTGGAAGAAATTCACCGTCTCCTGCAAATTGAAGCACAATTGCCGGGTATGGATTTCATGGATCCAGTCCCGACTAATCCATCTCGACTTCAGAAATCCATGGCTGCTTCGACTAGAGAAACAAAGATGCACCCGGGAAGGCAAATACTCCAGAAAATAAGAAACCGATGCCTGGATATCCGTATTATGTATGACATGCCAGTCATCCAAGATCAGGATAAACGGTTCATTCAAGCCGTTCAATTCGTTTAACAGAGCAACGATAAATGGCTCGTATTGACCGGGAGTCAGCATTGCGTTTGAGGCACGGACGGAGTCTGGCAAACTGCCGATTGCCTGTTCGATCGCTTTCATGAAGTAGTTCCAAAATCGGATGAGGTCATTATCCTTGTCATCCAGCGATAACCACCCGACGGGTCGGTCCAGTTGTCTGGCCCAATCACTGACCAGTGTCGTTTTACCGTATCCGGCGGGAGCCGTCACGAATGTCGCCCTGCGGTTTAGTCCCGCATTCAATCGCGCAAGCAGCCGGGGACGTGGCACAGATGGATAAAGGGGCTGGGGCAGTTTCAATTTAGTTAGAAGCAAGAACTGGCTTTCCTCTCTCTCTTGTATCATGTATCCTCTTTTCGAAGGCCTCTCTGGGCCGTATCTTAGGTTTTGTCCATGAAAACTTCCAGAAGCCGGGTTGTTGTCAATCTGGTAATGTGTAATGACATGTTGAGAAATTCATAATCAGTGGAGAACCAGCAGATGTGTGACATCGTTTTATAAAATGAAGGATATCATTATCTAAAATTCAGATTATCTTAGTTTTAGAACTTTTGCACCTGTATTTTGGGAGCAGCCCGTTTTCTTTATAGAGTCGATACTTGGTAGTCCCCCAATAAGCCATCCGAGAATGACACGGTTTTGTACTAAATAACAATATCAATATCAATATCAAAATCAAATCTGTCAATTACCCGGTTTATTTAAGTGATGACAAAAGAAAAATGATCTAAACAAAAAAAAGACTGTGCATAGACAGTCTTTTGGGGCTGGTTTAAATCAATTATAAATGGATCCTGAATTTACTGCTGGCATATTCGAGTTATGTTGCATCATCCCTTGAGGGATCGAGTTTCCGTGACAATTATTGTACATTTGCTCTAAATCGGAATCGCTGAGATTGGGATGCATTTCTTTCATGAAAGGAATCATGTCTTTAAAGGTACTTGTAGCCACCTCCGAAGCATAGACAGCAGTTCCGATGCCAAGTGTCAAAACAGCAGCACCTACTATCGCGATGAACTTGGAGTTCATGATGTTCACCTCCTTTCCAGACCCTCATGCATGTTTGGACAACCCTTGTCCGATATGAATTAAAGAACCTTCATAGCTGGCATGTTCCTACTCATATTTAGGTCAATAATGAACTTCCACTATCATACATAATAAATGTGTTGAAGCTGTGAAGATATCATAAACGTCACTTTCTTTCCTTTCCTCTTATAGTATAGGACCTCTCTCCCTCCTTCATTTTTGTATGCAGATTCGGCATTTCTACCCCTTTAGTTTAATGAAGTAAGTGAGTTATGTTGACAAAATCGACTAATGTAAAACGCCCATCACAACACCTGATATGCGTTACAGAACATTCTGGGACCAGATCGCTTTGTGCCAGTATAAAATTCGGGTGTGTACCGTTCAACTCTTCCTCGGTAAATTCGTTTACCATAAAGTCTGTGATCAAACCACCATGTGTCACAATAACCATGCTTTCGTGTGGATGCTGATCTGACAGCTCCAGTAAGCAGGAAGACAACCGCTCACCGGCTCTCCTTGCGGAGTCTCCCACAGGAGGCACATAGTCTCGTTCCTTATTGCAGCGATTCCACATCTCAACAAACTCCTGAAAGGTTTGACCAGGCGAGTCTCCCCAGTTCGCACGTTCCCGTAACCGAATGTCCTCTGATACGGTTATATTAACGGCTTCTGCAACAATTTGAGCGGTCTGCTTTGCTCGATTCAGCGGGCTGCTAATCATTCTATCTATGGACATTTTACTAAAATGAAGGGCCATCATATGAGCCTGCTTTAGCCCTTCGGTTGAAATGGAAACATCTCCAACACGCTTCTCTTTTTCAGCATGTCGAACTAAGTAAAACTCTGTGCTCACCATCATCATTCCTTTCATACGTCCATCAATTTGATAATGTTTAAATTAAATGGGTATCTAATTAGATATTACATTGTCTTGGACGCAATGGATAGACCGCGCTTCGATATGGGGCAAGAAAAAAAGCCGCCAAATTGGCGGCTTAAGCATGCATATGTTTTTATTTATAATGTCATGGCGTGTCCGTACTTCGCGAGGAACGCTTCCTTCGCTTTGTAATCCTTCATCACGCTGCCAACGAGCCGCCAGAAGGAGCGATCATGATTCATGTGAATGAGATGGCAGAGCTCATGTATGACCACATAGTCAATGACCTCAAGGGGCGCCATCGCGAGCCGGTAATTGAAGGTGAGATGCTTCGTCGAGCTGCAGCTGCCCCACTTCGTTTGCGACTCCTCAATGGTGAAGGATTTAGGCGTGACTTTCAGCTGCTTTTGATAGATCTTAATTCGTTCCCCGATTACCTTCTTGCAGCTGGCAAAGTAGAACTTCTTCAGTTCATGCTGGAGCGCTTCTTCCGTACGATTATGCGTCTCGATTAACTCATCAAGCGAATAATATCGGCCAAGATGAAGGAACTTGCCACTTTCTTCGTATGCTCTAACCTTCGGAGCATTTCGAGCTGCCTCAATCGATTGCAGTTGTTTCATAATCTTATCCCCATACTGCTTCACGGCGTTCAGCACCACATCATCAGCTGTATGATTCGGTGCCTTCACCGTAACCAGCCCTGAAGGATCGATATGGATCGAGATCTTCTTGCGTGGGCCATATTCTACATGACATTCTATTTGTTGTTGTCCTAGTTCAATTTTCATATTCAACTTCGTTTCTAAAAGGTTTTAACTTCATTGTAACAGAATGGTGCCGAATCCACCTCTATTTGGTGGTAAGATTCAACCTGTTGCGTGTTTTATGGGCTCGAATATAGCACAATCAAAAATGCAGCTATATTTTGATATGGGATAATATTGCGGATGGTTTCCGGCCTGTAATCAGCTGTTGCCCATCCGTATAACCTTCCTCACGACCATCAAGCTCCTGTATGAGAACGGAGCGCCAATGTCGGATACGTTCCTGACGTTCTTCATCCGCAATCGCATTGTGCAGCTCTTGCGGGTCATGAACCAGGTCAAAGAATTGCTCCTCGCCGGTTTGGGAGAACCAGATGAACTTCTCCTTCCCATCGGTCACCCAGTGATTGGACTGCATTCCTTGTGCATGCTCGCCATGAAGATGGTGGCGCCAAGACGAAGCGCTATGCCCTTCTTTCTCTTCTGCTGAGGCAAGTCTCCAGATGCTTTCTCCTTCGACTGTATCCGGTATAGGCACGCCGGCCGCCTCCAGCAGCGAAGGCATGATGTCCCGCATCTCCACCACTTGATCCGACACCATTCCCCGCTGCAAGCCTAATCGGTTGCCCGGATCATTGACGATAAACGGCACGTGGGTGCTTCCTTCATACGGAAGAGACTTCCGGAATAAATGATGGTCTCCAAGCAGCTCGCCATGGTCCGATGTAAACAGGATCACGGTGTTCTGTAGCTCGCCATATTCATTCAACGATTGCAAGAAGCGGCCAATTTGGTGATCGATATGCGTGATCAGAGCGTAATAGGCAGCCATCGCTTTACGCAGGCGGCGTTTCGGGACCAGCCCCCGCCCCGTTATAGGGGAGTATCCGGCCAAATCCGGATCTTCCGTCTGCGCCCAATCGCCAATCGGCGGCTCCGGAATATCAGCATCCTCATATAGATCCAGATACGCCTGTGGAGGGTCGAACGGTGGATGGGGCCTGACGAATGACATCCACAGGAAGAATGGCTTCCCGGGATCCCGGCGACGTAGAAAATCAATAGACTGCGTGACTACCCAATTTGTCGGATGCAGCATTTCCGCCAAATGCCAAGGACGGGCGACGGTCGATGCATTGCAATCCAGACCGAGATCGATCATATCCGAGCCGGGCACCCGCTCACGAAGCCATGGCAAGTAATCGTCGACTTGATCGTAATGCTCCTGCATCGGAATGCTGTGGTTATTGCGGTTGTGATGCAGGTAACCGTCGTGAAGCATGACGTTGTGGAACCCCATCAGATTCCGTGCCGGATAGACATGCATTTTACCGATACACTGTGTGTGATAACCGGCATCGGCCAATTCCCCCGGCAGCGTTCTCTTATAATCCCATGGCACGCAGTCCTGATAGCCGACACGGCCATGAGCCCGCTGTGATTGCCCGGTGAATATGGCTGCCCTTGCAGGTACGCAAGTCGGTGTGGCAGAATACGCACGGCTAAACCGTACACCTGTCCTCGCAAGCTCGTCCAGATTGGGCGTCTCGACGACGGGATGACCCGCTATGCTGAGACAATCAAAACGCATCTGATCGACTGTAATGAGCAACACATTCGGCTTTCCTTGGTTTTGACTCAAATTCATCAGTTTCCCCCCTCCAACTACACCCCGCGGTTTCTTGAACATTTGGTCAACTCTACTTTATCGGGGACGGCACCCACTGACTAATAAGTCATGGCAGTTTCCCAAAAACGAGATGTTCTATTGAATGTATTCGTCCGAATTCATTCATTTCCTTTTATTAAATTCCTAATGTCCCTGTTGAAGAAATTGTTGATGGGATCACCCAAGAAAGTGAAAAAAGAGCCGGAATTTTGCGGCTCCTATCGTTCTGTTGCTAGCAAACGCTCCATGATACTTTGAAGCTATCGATCCTATTCGTTCAACACATATCGATACGCAAAAAGTGAAACCCATAGCAAAGCTGCTAACCATATAGCAATAATTATACTTCCTGCAAACCAATTTTTGGGTTTACCGCGCTTCATCCGTTCGTCGGCTTGCAGTTCATGCTCTTGGACCACGGCGCTAGGTATCATTTTCAATGTGATCGCAATTCCAAGGGGGACTAATATCACATCGTCCAGATAGCCTAGTACAGGTATAAAATCCGGAATCAAATCAATGGGACTGAAGGCATAAGCTACAACACATATGGCGAATATTTTGGCGTACCAAGGAGTCCGATTATCCTTGTAGGCATAATAAAGTAAAAAGACCTTTCTTTTTAACATCCCAGCCCATTTTTTTATCCGATCCTTCATAACCGTTCTCCTACGCTGCATTTTACTTCATATTACCACGCAATCCTGTCCGGCGGCTAACTGCTTTCCACTGGTTAGTCAAGCGGCAATGGCTGCAAACTCCCAGCCCATTATTGGTTATAACAAAAAAGCCGCCAATATGACGACTTCGTAAATACTTTGCTTATTCCGAGACTACCTTGGTCAGTTCCTGATGCACATCCACCTTCTTATTGATCGCTTGCATCGCAAGACATGCTTCCGTTCAGATGTTTGGCATGCGGCACGATTCTTCAACCTGTGACTCTCGGCTTTGTCGGATCGCAGTTCGGGTTCTGTACTTCACCCAAAGCGGCCAACTTGGACAAATAGTAGCACTCTTCTCGATACATATGATCCGGCATCAGCGGATTAATCCGGTCCAGCACCTCCCCGCGGAGTTCAAATTCTTCGAGTTCTGCCAGAAAGTGCATGAACACTCTCATTTCCAGATCAATATCAGCGTGAAATTTGCGCAGGGCAGGAAAATCCTTTAAATGGGTCCTTAAATAACCCGTCATTTCTACTGCTTTTAAATAAAAGCCTTCAAAATCTTTCTGGAACGCCAAACTTTTTGCAATTAACGGCTTTTCAGCAAAATCCAGATCGGCCGCAAGGCTTGCTGCATGACCAAATGCATCCTGCAGCCAAACCATATCATAGTGCAAGGGGTGGAACAGAGGTACGCCCTTACCTTCTTGTAACGCCTGTAAGATCCGAAGGTATTCCTCCAATTCATTGACCATATGGTTGACAAAGGAAGGCGTCAGGAGCAAATCAATTTTGCCTGCAAGCTGTCGTTCCAGCAAATTCAGCTTGAATTCGCGCAGTTCATACGTGGCATTATAGGCATCATTCGTCAGTTTTGCGATGAATGTGGATGCATCGGGTCTTCGCGCCTCCCCAAGCAGCATATCAAATGTAGCCATTAAGGACTCGGCTGTGGCGATATCCCCTTTTTCCTTGGGTGAAAGCGCAGTAAAAATAAAACGACAGTGGTCGCCAAGAATCTGTAGCCAAAACCGGTGCTCATACAAGGGATCACTCATTGATCTTGCCCCTCCCGTTGCGTTATTCTCAGAAAATATATGCTGATGACAACGGAGTAGAACGCGGAAGGGATCATCGGACCATATTTGCAACTCGAGCATCATTCACGACAAAATACGGGATAGAAAGTTTTCAGTTCTTTGCCTAGGGCCTCCTTACGACTGCATTTCGTTTTCGATCCGTTTCATAAAGTCTTCAGCCGCGCTGTATCCAAGTTGTTTAAGATACCAATTGTTGGCCGCCGCCTCGATGAGACTGGCGACGTCCCGTCCCGGCTGAAGCTGAACCTCGATATGCGGAATTTGAATGCCTAAATACTCGGTAAACTGAGGCACCGCCTCCAGCTCGTTGTTCAGGGAATTTTCCCGCCAAGGCGACAGCTCAATATCGAGCACAATTCGCGTCTCGTCCTGAAACGCCGTGCGTCCGTATTGACGAACGACATTGATCAGACCGATGCTTCGCAGCGCCAGAAACTCGCGGGTTGTCTCATTGTGTGTGCCGAGAAGAGTCGAAGGACCCAGCTTTTTAAGCACCACGATATCGTCTGCCACAAACCGGTGGCCTCGTCTGATCAAGGTGTGGGCTGTCTCGCTTTTGCCAATCCCGGATTTACCCCGAAGCAGGATTCCTATGCCCGATACATTCACACATACTGCATGGATCGACATCTCCGGTGCCAGTGTCTTCACCAAATAGCTGTCCAACTTGGCGATAAATTCCGTTGTTGTCTCTGTCGTCCGCAATAACGGTATGCCCTCTTGATTACAGAAAAGGGTCAGATATGGAATCTCCTGCTGTCCTGACGTGACAATAAAGCACGGCGGATGATATTTGACGATATTCCCGATATGTAACTTGCGTTCTTCTATGGTAAGCGTCAATAAATAGTTGATTTCTTTGCGACCAAGCACCTGCACTCGCTCCATAGGGAAAAAATCGAAATACCCGACAAACTCCAGCCCCGGTCGGTGCGTTTGTGGACGGGAAATCATACGATCCATGCGATTGGCTCCTGCAAGTACTTCCAAATGAAAAATTTCCGTAAGACTTTGAACGGTGATCGACTTCATGTTGCTCTCCTCCTGCGATTGCAGTATGTATTCGGAATATATTCAACAAACAACAGGTATTTTCCTGCCTATTTGTTTCCATTTATGAGCCCCCCACCCTTCCAGATAATTAGATCATGACGACCTTAACTGCCTCCAAACATGAGTTTACATCAAAAAAGCCGCCTATTCGGCGACTCTTGTGAGTATATAATGTGATCAATATCGTAGGCTGCATGGCAACCTTTTACAACAACTCAAAAGTAAGGCTGGGTGTGTTCTCTGCCTTCTCAAGCTCCATGGATCGTTCATGATATCCCAATTCCAGCACAGCAACGATCCGCTCGTCATCATGAACACCAAAACGAAGGGTGCAAGCTCTATCATAAATCCAGTCATTCATCGTCATTCGCACATGGAGCATACGATCCTGAGCGAGCAGACGAAAATTCTGCATGAGGCAGCTTGCTGCTGCGTAATCTTCTTCTCTTTTATGAGGATCATGATCTTCCTTAATGACCAATATCAGATAAGCCGGTGCCTGATCCTGCAATTCAGATAGCAAGTCTGTATTGCTTGAGCCGATAAATATAAACCGCCAAGGTTCCCGCATTCCGTCATTAGGAGCCCATACCGCAACATTTAATAGTTCCAGTATATGATTTTCGGAAACGGGTCTATCGATATAGCTCATCAAAAGGACCCTCCTCCACTCGATAAAATCGTCCATTTCTTTTCTGCTTGTGTTCGTGCTCTGGCTCTTGGAGCCTTATCGAAGTATCCCAGATGAAAAATACCAACCAGCCTCTCATTGGGCTGCAGCTTCAACAGCTCGAATAATTCTTTGCTCTGCATCATCGGTTCAGTATCCCACAGCGTACCGAGCCCACGTTGCCAGGCAAGAAGCTGAAAATTTTGCATGATCCCGCAGACCGCCGCATAATTCATATCACTTTTCCTTCTGTCCGCATCCGTAGAGGCAAGGATGATGAGATGGCCAGGTATATCGGTGACCCTCTTCCGAACGAAATCCCGAACCTTTTCCGGCAGCCATTTGACCAGTCTGTTCTTCACCAACGGTTCCAGCATACTGACAGCCAAACGTTCCTTCGAATCCGCCGTCCCCGCATACATGCTTCGGAACGCCACTTCCTCTCTGGACGGATAAAGCTGCCGCGCAGCGTAGAGTAATTCGATCACTAGCTCCTGCTCCACGGGAATGGAGTTAAACTTGCGAATGCTTCTTCGTTCTCTGATCGTCTTCACGAAATTCATGTATTCAACCCCCAGCCATTGCTCGCTTGAATAACCCTTTAAGATCTTCAAGTATCACATCGGCGAACATATTCTTATTGATAAAAGTCAGCCAAATCTCCAAATAATCGCTTCATAAGGTCAAGCTCGGATTCGCTATACCTATCCAAAAACTCGTTCATCCTCTGCTGCTCCTTGATATGGAGCTCAGCATGTATGGCAAAAAGCTTTTTCCCAGCCGTTGTAAGCCGGAAGTACACTTCTTTTTTGTTATCATTGAGCTGGGCCCTGCGAACCCAACCCGCCTTCAATAATTTATTGGTTATCTTGGAGGTGTTCCCTTTGCTCAGGCTCATCGTTTCGGCAATGGAAGTGACATTAATCGGTTCTTGCTCACCAATACATGCGATGGTATGTAGTTCCGTTATGTTTAGGGTGGAGTCTATCTCTATTATTTTCCGGAGCTCTTCGATAAAAGCGCTGCTTAACCGGTTCTCATATTGTTCTTTTTGCTGCAGAAATTGAATGAAATTTTCATGGATAGCGTTTTTTATTTTGCTCGTACTCATGATTATGCAAGCTCCTCGACTCATTGTTTTTTTTCATTATAACCAAAATTAGTTTCGCGAGAAACAATATGAGCATATTAAAGAAGTTACACCCCGGAAAGAAATGATGGTTTCAGTTGTTCAGCCATATCACGCCCCTTCGCATTAATATATTGTTTCTATAGAAAGAATAATCAACCGATAAAACAGGAGATAATTCGATGAATCACTGAAATATTTATTCTCATGAAACAATTTTATTTTAAGGTTATTTCGATCCGATGTCAAATTCAGTAAGAAATCCGCGCCCTCCTAGCGGAGAAAAAAAAGGCAGCTGCGTGATCGCAGCTGCCTTTTGGATAAGCAGTCATGGACTATTTGCTTGTCTTTAATGCAAGCGCAGGTCTCGTTAAGGAATAAACGGCGCAGACTAGCGCCACCATGACAATTCCTCCGCCTACCCAAGACGTACTGGCTACGGTACCTCCCTGCTCTAACACGAGGCCGCCGATAGCGGATCCCAGCGCGATTCCGATTTGCAGCGCCGAATTGTTAAAACTTTGCTGAATATCAGACGAGCCTGGATCCACTTGAATCAAGTAATTCTGCAGCGGAGGAGCCAGACTCCAGCTTAATGCTCCCCATATCATCATCACGACTAAAAATACGCCGATCGAGAATGTAGAGAACGGAAGTAGAAACAGAACCAACATGAATGACGTAATGATGATGACGATGCTTTTATTCGACCCCAGTCGGTCAGCGAGCGCGCCTCCAAACGCTCCGCCGCCGACTGCGGATAGTCCGAACAGGAAGTAGCAAATGCTGATCCAGTATGGACTCAGCCCAAGCTCCGATTCAAGAAACGGCGTGAAGTATGCATAAATCGTGTAGTGCCCTGCAAGCATGAACAAGGTGGCGAGATGCGCTCCGGCGATTTTCGATTTGCCCAGCGCCTTGATCTGGACGGATAACGGCGTGACATTTTCAGGCTTGATCCGATCCAGGAACATATAGATCAAGATCATGGAGCCAATTGACAGAATGCCGATACCAAGGAATAATACCCTCCATCCAAAAGCTTCACTAATCAAAATGCCGAGCGGCACGCCAAGCACCAATGACGAGCTGATCCCCATATAAATAACGCCTAATGCTTTCGCCCGATGCGCAGGCTCAACCACCTTGGCGGTAATGGTCAACGATAACACGATAATCAGCGCTGTACTCATGGCGGTTAATATTCTGGCAGCCATTAACAACATAAAACTTGGACTTAGATATGCAAGTAAGTTACCAATGAAGAAAACGAATAAGGAAATCATATAGAGTCGTTTCCGCTCCACTCTTGCCGTCAGTGCAAGGAGAACCGGTCCAGCTACCGCATAGACCAGGGCGAACACAGTAATCAGCTGACCAGCCGTACCGAGTGAAATATGCAAGTCGTCCGCGATGAGCGGGAGTATTCCGCCAACAATAAGTTCAACCAGCCCGACGGATATCGTCGATATCGCTAGAATTAATACTTTCAGATTCATCTGGAATGGAATCCCCTTTCTTCGATGTCATATTTGCCTATAAACAACAAAAAATCCTGATTACAAAAAATGAGAAACATTTTCTGTAATCAGGATTTTACGGTTCCTGGTAGAGACCCTCAGACCATATTAATGAGGTTATACATTCAAATATTTTATTCAGTTGCACAACAATCGTTGATTAATTTATCACATTCGTTACGAAAGATCAAGCTCCCAGGCAGGATTCCAGCAAATCTCCCACAAGTGACCATCCGGATCGAGAAAGTGGCCGGAGTATCCTCCCCAGAATGTGTCTTGTGCCGGAACGGTAACCGTTGCACCCGCCCTTCTGGCTTGCTCCATCACCTCATCCACTTCCTCCTTGCTGCCGACGTTGTGACCGATGGTAAACTCCGAGGAACTCGGAGGGGACAGAGGAACATTTGCCTCAACTGACAGATCTTTGCGATTCCAGATCGCCAGTTTCACACCTGCTTGCAAGTCAAAGAATGCTACAGCCCCGTGCTCAAATTCCGTCCCAATGATCCCTTCGGTCGGGAGGCCGAGTCCATCACGGTAAAACTTCAATGACCGCTCCAGGTCATCGACGCCGATTGTAAGTACGGATATACGCGCTCTCATTATGGTAATACCTCCTATGCATCATCTTTGTTACCCGTTACTATTTTCGTCGATTACGCTATTAAAAGATTGTAAAAAACGGACAACTTGCGCTTAGACATCAAGAATTCCATGATCGATCACTTAAAGCCTGTTTTGGTGACATGCCATATAAACGCCTAAAGCTGTTAATAAAATGAGGCTGATCATAGTATCCGTATTGGGCAGCGATGTCGGGAAACCGCGTTAGCCTGGCCTGATGCAATTCCTGCAGCAAATATTGAAAACGAATGATCTCTGCCATGACCTTCGGACTGACGCCCAATTCCTTCTGAAATATCCTTCTTATGTTTCTCTCGCTATAATTAAGCTTTTCGGCCAAAGCACGAACCGTTATTCTTCCTTTGGCGGCGTACAGATACTGCATGCCGTGCTCCAGCAGCGGCTCGGAACGAACGTTATTCTGTCCTAAGACGCCCATTAAAAACCTTTCAACCAAATCCATTCGGTGCGCGGAATCCAGAGCCGTGACCATTTCCTCGTTCAGCTGATTCACATTCAGCCCCCAGGCTTCCTCCAAGAATACAGGACCCTCCCGGAAATCGGAAGCGGGATAATGTATGAAGGGGCGGACGGATTCCGCGAAAAAGCGGATGCCGAACAGTGACTGATCCTGTGTGAGCCTCATGGCTTCGTAAGATGACATCAGACCGGTAATGAAGCCGGAGGTTGAAGCTGCCGGTGCCTTCAGATTAAATATGATATCCACGCAACCGTCAGGAAGGATACGATGAAGCGGCTGCTGAAGTGACGAAGCTTGATAATCCAAGGTCCAATAACAGGCCACATAAGGAGTTAGTGGAGGGCTTGGCAAATGTTCGTGATAGGTGTAAGAAGAGTCCGGAGGTGGATTCTCTATCGTTGGTGCTTGTATAGGGACATAGTTCCGCAATGTGCTCACCCTTTATTAGCGTTGGATATGCAAATGACTCAAATAACTCCATTTAATTATAGCATCTGATTCATACTGCCCGCCGGCTTTGACATCCATATATCCGAATTCCTCCGTTCCTCAGTAGACATTCAGTATCACTTTGCCCAAGCTGTTCATGTTACGATCTTTAACCGTTAATTTCTTGCCATTATAAACTTCCCTATTCGCTGCGCTGCTTCGCGGAGTGCCTCTTCTTCCTGGACTAACGCGATTCGCACATAACCCTCTCCCTCGGAACCGAAAGCATCTCCAGGAATAACCGCAACGCCGGTTTCAAGCAGTAATTCGCGGGCGAAACGGCGCGAGCTCCATTGAACATCACGAAAAGCTTCAGGGAGCCGGGCCCATAGGAACATCGTGGCCAGCGGCTTAGGAACAACCCATCCCGCTTCGGCAAGCGCTGCCACGAGGACATCACGCCGGCGTTCATATAGTGAAGCGACACCCTGTTCCTCATCGCCAGATGCCATGGCTTGACGCAGTGCATGGACAGCCGAAATCTGTACGGGCTTGAATACGCCGAAATCGATGTTGCTTTTGTACTCCCGCAGCGCGCCCACTGCTTCTTCGTGACCGGCAAGAAAGCCGATGCGACATCCTGCCATGTTAAAGCTCTTGGAGAAGGAGTGAAATTCCACCGCGATGTCGATGGCGCCTGGAACCTGCAGAATACTCATGGGACGGTAGCCGTCAAACCCCATCTCGGAATATGCAAGGTCATGGACGATAAGCACGTCCCATTGTTTCGCCAAGCCGACCAATTTTTCAAAAAAAGCATCATCTGCCCGGACCGCAATCGGATTTCCCGGAAAATTCAGCAGAATGAAGGTCGCCTTCGCCCAAATCTCCTCCGGAATGCTGTCCAGATCCGGTACAAATCCATATTCTTCCTTCAGCGGAAGATACCAAGGCGTCACGCCTGCAATCGCAAGCGCTCCGGCATAGATCGGGTACCCCGGATTCGGCACAATGGCCACATCCCCCGGATTACATATGGCCTGAGCCAGATGCGATAATCCATCCTGGGATCCCATCAAAGCCAGTATTTCGGTATCCGGGTTAACATTTACACCAAAACGGTGCTCCATCCAAGCCGCTGACTGTTCTCGAAACTCCGCGATTCCTCTAGTACCTGGGTATGTATAGTTATCTTCTTTCAACGCTTCCTGGCTAAGCACCTCTCGGATATCCGCAGAAGGACCACGGTCAGGACTGCCGATGCTCAAGTCGATTATATGTCTTCCCGCTTGAAGAGCCTCTTGTTTCCACTCGCTGACCTCGGCACATATGGAAGAACCGATCTGCAATAGTTTGTCCGCACGCCATGTGCGTTTTGAAGTTTGATTCGGCAAGATATCCACCCACTCCACTTTTTTCCCTACATTATAGCATGAAGCTGGAGGAGCATCTCTTTGAAATCCTCATTTCAGGCTTGACTTGAAAAGCCTTTCATAACGTAAGATCGAAGCATACAAAAAGAGAAATCAGGAGAAGAGACAACCATGACCAGAACACGAGAGACCATCTTTATTATCGCCTTTACTTTTGCCGCCTTTGTATTGGGTACTACCGAATACGTCATTGTTGGATTATTAAAAGACATTAGCGCAAGTCTCAGCATATCGCTTGCTGGAGCCGGTGTCCTCGTATCCAGCTTCGCCATTGCTTATGCCCTCGGAACGCCGTTTGCGGTGACGCTGCTCGGACGCATTCCGCGGCATGTTACCATTCTGACAGCGTATATTGCGGTGTTAGTGTTTAATTATTTGACCATCTTTGCCACCACGTACCCCGTCATGTTATTCATTCGCATCATCACCGCGATTTTGTGCGGTTTAACCTTATCGCTGGCCATTGCCGCTACAAGCGAGCATATGAGCGCTTCCCGCAGGGCTGGTGCGGTTGCCTGGATCATCGGAGGTTTCTCGATTGCCAATGTCCTGGGCGTTCCGGTCGGAACGCAGATCGGCCAGATGGCAGGCTGGCAAACGGCTTTCATTGTTACTTCATTGGTCGGGATCATCCCACTAGTCTTGATGATGGCAGTCATGCCCAAGAGCAATACCATTAGCGTAAGCTCCATGAAACAGCAATTTGCCTTGTTCAAGAACAAGCGGATTCGTCTTGCCTTCTTCATTCCGGTCCTTGGCGTAGGCTCCGTATTTATCGTATACACGTACATAACGCCGCTCTTAGAGAATGTGATGGGGATTCCGCAGCAATGGATCAGCACCGTCCTGCTGGCCTACGGCGCTTTCACAATTCTTAGCAATTGGCTCGGGGCCAAGGTAGCGCAAGGCAATTCAAGGGTAAAATTGAAAGTCATATTCACCATCCAAGCGATGATTATGATGGCTCTTGCCCTTACCCTATCACTCCCATGGATGGCCTTAGTGTCGTTAATGCTGGTCGCCTGCTTCTCCTTTGCGCTCAGTACCGCCGTTCAGTTATACCTGATTGACCTGGCGGATGAATCTTCACCCGGCTCCAAGGACTTCGCTTCCACGCTCATGCCGGTTGCATCCAATCTGGGTATCGCCGTTGGTTCCCTACTGGGCAGCCTAGTCGTGGATAACGTCGGACTCGAACACCTGCCTTGGGCTGCAGTTTTGTTCGCTATCGGAGCATTTGCCGTTACGTCCCGCTGCCATCAGCTGGATCAACAGCATTTGGATATAACGCCGTTGACATCGGCAAAAGCTTCGTAGAACGCTATTCTTCAATCCTTCTCATTTTCCGGTGAAGAGGGATTTTTGGTACCGGCGGGAAATCGGTTATTCTCGTGAGAACAGCTACCTTATCGGAAAAATGAACAGATACCTTATCGTAAGAATGACACAGTAATAAGAACAGCTACCTTATGCCCCGGCATCGTTAATGTCTATCGAGTTGCGATATTGAGGACACTGGTTCCGCTATTTCCTTGTTTTCACCCATTTCGCAGCAATAAGCGGACAAGAGATCCGCTATCGCGGGATTATCAGCGGAATAATTCATGATTATGGTGCAATAGCGGATCCTCTGTCCGTGTGAACTTCATAATAGGCCGTTTCCGGTAAAATAACGGATCCTCTGTCCTCATAATCTTCTTAATGTGCGAATATCAGCATATAACAGGGCCTCTTCTGCCCGCATATACACGAGAATAGGCCGATTCCCGTAAATAGCGGATCCTCTGTCCTCATGATCTCCTTAACGGGCGATTTTCAGCATATTAACGGGGCCATATATCGGAGCCTCTTCTGCCCACATGTGCCCCAAAAAAAAAGGCCGTCTCCCTCATATAGCGGTTCTTCCCGCATCGTCCACCTGTTCGATGGATGCCGTGCTTAAGCTGCCATCTCCCGGCATGCTTTTGCACATCGAAAGCATGCCTCAGCACATTCCTGACAGTGCTTCATATCATGCTTCTTGCACTCGTTACCGCATGCTTCACAGACATCGGCGCAGATCCTGCATATCTCGCTGGCATACATACTGTTCGTGGACATCGCCTGAGCCGCAAATCCGCAAATATCCGCACACTGCCGATCCAAGCGAATGCATTCTTTCATCATCGCCACATCATGTTCATCCAAACATGCGGTGTAACAATGGTTACAGGCTACCATACAGCGTAAGCATTCCTCGATACATTGTTGAAATTGTTCATGGGACATCATACATTCTCCTTTCGGTCTTAGCGATCATAGGATTACCTTTTTTCAAGGTTGTATGTAATTAACCAAAACTTGTGAAGATTATGTGAGGATATTTTATGATTTCGATATCATTGGCGAACAGAAAAGACGACTGCATGCAGTCGTCTTTCTTTGTCGTTTTTTTCATGAATTATGTTAACCAATCTTCACATGAATCCGCCAAATTTTGTAAATCTTGAAAGAACATGCTGGCATGGTAACCATCACACACAGCATGGTGCACCTGCAATGAAACTGGGAGTAGCTTACGGCCACCCTGCTCGATATATTTTCCGCCGGTTATGATGGGAAGAAGATAGTCTGTTTCATTGACAATGTTTAGATTAAATCCGCTAAAGCTAACCCAGGGTATCATGGATATGGGAAACGTGTTCGGCGGTGGATTCTCTTTAACGAAAATCCCTTTTGCATCCCGATATCGCTCCATGTCCTGCTCGTAATGATCGTGGAATCGATAGAAATCATTCGAACATGCTGTCCATAAACAGGAGAAGGTATGGTCATCGTTATGGAAAAAGGTATAGCTTGGCGTCATCCGATCCCAGTAACCCAACTCCCCTTCGGGACTATAGGACGTTTTGAATTCGACCCGGTTATTGACAACCCTGGTAACCATATAAATAAAAGCAGGATAAAGCTTGAATCCATAGGCTTTTAGCGAATACAGCAAGCGAGTAATGTCGATATCCACGGTAATGCTAAAGGTACATTTATTCGATCGATAATGCTCGTAATAAGGTTTTCTCGTCCACTGTTCAACATCTATAATATGAAATTTCATCTTTTATGCCCTCCTAAAATAAAATCGTTCTATTTCAGGAGGGAATATCCACTGATCTAATCACACGCCATCACTCCAAGTTTCCGTATTAGCAGATTTCTGTTAGATCCTCGAATGTATCCGATTCTGCCCCACTTCCCTATTATAAATGATACCCCCATTGAAAAATAGGTGTCTGTCTATGCGCCCACTGGGTACTTGTGCACTCAACTCATGCACAGGACACGTATGATATACCAATTCAAGGGGAGGTGTTCGCGGATGGGATGTCCACCTAGGAAGGCCAAACGCTGCCGGAAGAAAAAAATGATCCTCATACGTAAACCAAAAAAGAAAAAACGTCGATGTATTATTGTCAAAAAGAAAGTGATCCGGGTAAAATGTCCTCCACCTACGATCATAAACGGAACTGCAGGGACACAAGGCCCACAGGGTACTTCAGGATTAACAGAATCTCAGGGTATTCCAGGACCACCTGGACTACCTGGACCACCTGGACCACCAGGACTGCAAGGAATCCCTGGTCCACAAGGCGCTCAGGGCGTACCAGGACCTCAAGGTCCACAGGGTCTTCAGGGTCCTCAAGGTCCTGCAGGTGAAAGCCCAACGGATCCCTGTTTTGAAGAATTGAGAGATACTTTACTGCAATTAGACAATCAATACATTTCGGTTTCGACTTCCGGCTTCGCCGATAGTATCGAGGGCCGGATTTTGCGAACCGGAGAAGGAACGGTCATTCTTACCGGTGTATTCGGAACGCGAATCATTCCGGTATGCTCCATCAATTCCGTGGACCATGGACCCTTCGCTTACGCTATATTTGGTTTCAATGATGTCATCACCGTCATTAATACGGCTACAAATACCATTATGGGTTTCATCCCGGTCGGAGATAGTCCAAACGATATTGTGTTCACGCCCGACGGCACTCGTGCCTATGTTACCAATTTTAGCGATGATAGTGTACAGGTGATTGATACGGCCTCCAACACCATCATCGGTTTGCCGATTCCGGTTGGCGATGGTGCAGATCGGAATGCCATCACGCCGGATGGTTCGCGGGTATACGTCACGAATTTTATTGACAGCACAGTCTCCGTCATTGATACGGTCACAAATACGGTCATCGGAACGCCGATACCCGTAGGGGACGGTCCTACTGGAATCGCCATTACGCCAAACGGCCTGCGAGCCTATGTCGTTAACTCAACCGATGGAACCGTCTCCGTTATCGATACGGCTTCTAACATGGTGCTCGGCTTGCCAATACCGGTTGGCTTATTGCCTCAGGAGGTCGCCATTACGCCGGATAGTACGCGAGCGTACGTTACCAATTTTTCAAGCGCATCTGTCTCCGTCATCGATACCGCCTCCAACGTGGTCATTGCGACCATCCCGGTCGGAAATAACCCTACCGGAATCGCGATTATGCCTGACGGATCTCGGGCATATGTCACCAATGCCGGCTCAGATACCGTATCCATCATTCATATTGCAGCCAACACGGTTATTGCTCCCACAATCACGGTTGGAGATAGTCCGAACGGTATCGCAATTACTCCAGATGGTACAAGAGCGTATGTAACGAATACACTGAGTCCCAACATTTCAATCATTAACACATCATCCAACACGGTTACCTCATTGCCATTAACCAATACGGGATATACAGGGATTGGCATAACACCTATAACGATTTAATGATTCAAAAGAATAATCGATGAAAGAAGGTGTTTTATGCGGAAAAATGATATCCGTGCTTGGATTCAAAAAGAATTGGATGAGCATCCGGACATCACAAGCATACAGCTTGCGGAGAAATATCGAATTCCACTGCATATCGTCCAAATGATGAAAGACAAATTATTAAAGGGTGTTGATCATACACCACGTAAAGAGCATGAATAATACCATATTCCGCTTCCCGTATGAGGCGATAGATGAACCGACTCTCAACAGAGGAAGAAACAGTGCCCAGCAGTGGAACATGATTTAACGCAAACCATGCAACACCACCGCACTCTTTACTCCTGTTCATCTATCGACTAACAACAATAAAGGCTTCACTCCTCAAGCAGCTGCTCAAGTCGTGAAGCCTATATGCAATCAGGTCTTAATGAATAGCTTCAGGCATTTGGGTAAACAGCAGGTTGACTGGCAAATTGCTTCCTGGCGCAGCCGTCAGCATGATTTCAACCTTTTGTTCGTAATCGCCTGTACGATAGAGGACCGCTTGCTCGCCAGGAGCGACCTGTCCAAGGGAATAGATCGGTACAATTGTTCCATTTACCATAGCATATCCCGAGTACTTACCGCCCCGCGGGTTAAACGAGATCAGGGTATCCGGTGCTACGCGATCCAATGTTATTTTATACAGGACACCAAAGTTACCCGTATTGTGCGTAATGTCCCCAACCATAGGGTCCATGCCTTCCAAGTTAGGGTCATCCTGATTGTCTCCAAGTATGAGACGCTCGGATTCGGCACCCACCAGTTCGGAATAACGGATGATCCGCGTCGAATCCGGATAGGTTCCACGGTTATGAACACCATCGCGATTCAGGATCGGCAGTGTGCTCAGAACCTTCAACGGATCGGATTTCTCATCAATCATCACGACATCGAACTGAATCGGCAGGTCGCTGTACATATCCGAGTAAAGGGAAATGACATGTCCTTGCTTCATTCTAACATCGCTCAGTTCCGTCATGACCAGCTTTTGTTCACCTGGTGCAAGCGTTACTGAAGTTCGCTTGGAATCGTCCTGCATGGATTGGAAGTAGTTCAGCACAGACTTCTTGCCTGCTGCCGTTGCGATCGGCGACGGACCTGCAAATCCCAAGTAATCTTGTCTGAGCGTTACCGGGGTGCTGTTCTTGTTCGTTGCAATAACGTACATTTTCACATTTTTATTCAAATTGTTTACATGGTGAATCATAAAGCGCATGTCGCCAACCGCCGTCTCTTGGTACACAATGCCTTCGCTGTTGACGGTTTCCGGACTGTTACTGCGAATCAACGTGCTTGGCTCATCGTAAAAATCATAATTAATCTTCGGACGCGAAGTCACATTGCCGAGGAACGTGAATTTCTCCCCTTCCGGGATAAAGAGCATATTGAAATCCTCTTCTTGATACAATGTCTCGTTTGTCACGTTAATCGTCGTCTCGTAGGTGGAGCTAAGTCCCTTCTTGTCGGTAGCCGTTAACTTGATCGTATAAACGCCCGGTGTGAAGAAAGCATATTGTTTATTCTCCCATTTGTACGTCAGATCCTCAGGCTTGTCCTGATCATCTGTACTTTGGTTCGTATAAGTAATCAATTCACCCATTTTATACTCGGACTTATCGGTCTCGAACATGGCAACAGGCGGAAGATTCGGCTGAATGACCGTAATCGTTTGGCTGTATGGCTCGCTCCACGCTCCTGTAGAATCCTGAACCGAGTAAGTGACTATGTATTGGCCTGGTGCATCGAAAATATCCTGTTTGCCTTCCCAGCGCTCGTCGATGATTTCACCTTGTACATTCTCCAGCTGCGGTGTATAGGTCACTGTAGTTTGTCCTGCATAAATCTCTTTAGGTCCCACCGTAAACTTGGCTACGGGCTTGGTTTCCAGATTCATGATGACGCGTTTACCCACATTATCCACTTTATATTGAATGTCGAGTGCTTGGGTTATAGCTGTCAGGGGAACCATGAAGGTACTCTTTGTCTGGTAGGAGGTGCCTTTCATCTCTTTCGTTACGCCATTCACGGTATACTTGCTGCTGTCTGTTTTGAAGCGAAGCTCATTGGTTCCTTTGGTAATGACGGTTTCTTTGGTCTTCTTATCGTAAGTGACCTTGAAGCCTACACGGTCCACAAGGGCACGAATGGGAACATAGGATACTCCCTTTTTGACTTGCATCGGCTGCGGTGCATTGTAGGTAACGCCGTCTTGTACCATTTTTGTACTATTAAAAAATAGAATAAGTTCTTTACCCGTCACGGTTTGCTGGTTATTCTGGTTGCCCTGCTCTTCCGTAGTTGTTGCCGGATCTTGCACTTCCCCGGTTTCCTCAGCCGGTACTTCGGTTGTTCCTGCTTCATTCGGCTCTTGAGACCCTTCTGTCTCTGTCTCTGTTGTATCGGTCGTCTCTTGAGCAGCGTCTGTACCCCCGGATGTTACTGCTTTGGTTGCCGCAGCGTTTTGCTCGTACACTTCTTGGGTGACTGACTGTTGAGGTTTGTCTGCGGTATTTGCATCCGCGCTCGCCGGATAAGCTGCCGCTAATTGGGCAACAGCCAATACGGTTAGCAATGATCGTTTCTTCAGTTTCATTCCATAACTCCTTCTAATCCTTTTTTGATATTTTATTTAGGTCATACTATTAGACGCAAATTTTGGTAAAAAAGTTTCTCTAAATCTGTTAATAATATTTACGATAATGTAGATCATTGTAAAGCCTATGAAAAGTCCCGCAACAGCACGTTGGCTATAGCGGGATTTTAATGTGCATATTATTTCATAATAGATGCTCCTGCAAATTCGTAGCCGCAATTATCTTTTTCCCGCTACGATCATATCTCCATAGATGAACGCCTGTGTCGCCTGTCGGGATATGAATATCCGTATGATAAGGAAGATTTAAGAAACTTCGGAACAACATCGTGATCATTCCGCCATGGGAGACAATGCATACTCTTTGCAAGTCAGGCTCGCTATGGATTGTAGTAAACAGCTTGGATATGAATTGTTCGGCCCTTGCTCTGAAACGCACTTCAGACTCTCCGCCTTCGATGGAATCGTGCCGCTTTCTTCCTCCATCAGGCAAGGGATATTTAAGTAAAGCCTCTTCTCTTAGCATACCGGCTATGACCCCATTATTTTGCTCCATTAAATCATCATCGTAGGTAACAGGGACTTTTGTTGTTTCAGCTATGGCTGCCGCGGTCTGCTTGGCCCGGTTTAACGTACTGGAGAAAATGGCATCCAAAGTATATTCACGATGAATCCACTCTGCCAGGAGCCGTGCCTGTTGCTGGCCAAGACCCGTCAGTGCATAGTCAGCCCGTCCTTCACACCGATTCAAAATATCCGCTTCCGATTGTCCATGCCTGACGACCAGAATTTCAACCATGTCTCATCCCCCTCCTTTTCGCGCCTAGTTTCTATAGCTTATTACCAACTGCGATCCAGCGTCCGTCCACATCCTCAAACACAAACTCATGATTGTTATAATCCGTCGTCGATAAGGCTTTAACAATCTTCACGTCCAAATCCATAAGCGCTTGCTGGATCTCCCGTTGTCCATAAGTAATAAAATAAGCATCGTACCCATATCCGTAACGGATTCGATTGGGAACAACCTCAATCTCCGTCTTCGTTAATACAATCTCAATAGAGTCCTTGTAGAGGCACACATGCGGTTCTGCTGCATCAAAATAGTTCACAGCACGGAACCCGATTCGCTCATAAAACTCGCTGGTCTTCTCGAAGTTAGACGTCGGGAAAATTTGCAAGCAATGGGAAAACCCTTTATTCATCGTTCATTCTCCTGTTCGAGCTTATTTATGCTTATCCACATTGCCCATCTTTACTTACTCCTCTAGACCGTGAATCTATTGTTTATTCTTTAATTCACGGATATCTTTGATCATGAGATCGAGTCTCTCAATGATTCTCTCGTCATGATGCAACTTCTTTTTAAGTCTGACCTTAATTACAAGGAGTTCAATAATAAGCACCACGATAAGGATGCCGATGATCATAGCCCGCTCCTTTCTGAACCTGATACATTCACCTGATATTTATTCATTAAACTCATGTCACTTGATCCTCCTCCATCCCCTCAGTAATCGGGGTAGTTCCAAACAGATGAAGGATAGCCAGATAGAATGGGTACAGTGCCAAAACTGCGATGGCAATGAGCCCTGTTACAGGATTCGGTTTGTCTGCCGGATCGATGATCGGAAACCATGCAGCCACAATATAGGTCAGAATCATGAAATAGGGGATCCACAAAAGAAGCGAAAAGAAAGACGTTTTACGGCCACCCAACCAATGCCTGATCAGCTTTGGAAATCCGTAACCCGATAGAAGCAGGCCAACTAAGGAGAAGACCAAAATCACAACATTCACGTGATCCAGCCCCCACCCTGTTACTCGACTGAGTCGGTAAACGTTAGCCATGAGTTCAATCCCGGCAAAAGGGAACAGTGCATACAAAAAACTCGATATATTTAATCGAATGAAAAAGCTCATGCTCACGCTCCTGAAACTTATATAACTGAAGCCGATTATTTGCAGTACGCTATATTAAACCAGCTCTTTAATCAGATACAGATTCAGATCGTCATCCGCACATACCATGTCACCGGGCACCACAGGTTCATTGCTGTACATAATCCCGTTGCCATCGGGAATATAACCGCGACGGACATATATTCTTTGAGCTGCACCATAGTCTTTGTACAATCCAACCCCGATACCGATACGCGCCATTTTTTTGCGAACGATGTTCTCGAATTCTTCCATGATGCAGTTCGCTATGCCGTTTCTCCGGTACTCCGGGAACACATTCAGATCATTGATTTCCGGAATGTTCTGATCTCGAAAATACGGATATCTCGATTCGTATTTCAAGTGGGAAACCCCGGCCAGCTCCTCATGAACAAATGCCAACAAAGTGACACGCTTGCCAATTTGGTTCTCATATTCGCACAAATCATAGTACTCATCCGGGCGCTTTATATTTTGCTGTTGAAACGCTTCCTTCCAGATGCTTTTAAGCTCCGTATTATCTAACACCTTTAATGTAACGTTCATTGGTTTACCTCGCTGTAATGTATTTTGTTGGTAGGATTCAGGTCATGATATAAGATGTTATGCTGGATTTCTTTCAGCATTTTAGCGTGCACCTTGCTTCAATACCCGCTGGATAAAATCAGATTTGCCTTCCGTATAGGCTTTCCGATCATTTCGAAAAGTTATGGATAAGTCTTCTTTCAATGAGGCGTATTCTTTAACCAGTTCCGGGTTATGAATGAGAGCATCTCGAAAAGTAATGTGCCTGAATAGTTCTTTGCTGTCCCGATGGCAGACATATAAATGCTGGGTCATTCTCAATGTAAGCTTCTCGCTGTATGGGGCATACTCATCTTTCCTTTCAAAAGCTTCTCTGCCCTCGACCCCTAAATCCCCCTGATGGTTATAGCCAAGCGTTTCTAATTTCGCAATGACCGCCGGAAGCGATTTCATGGATTCGATCACAACGTCAATATCCAATATTGGCTTTGCGGCAAGCCCTGGTATGGAGGTGCTTCCCACATGCTCGATACTCAGCGCATCAGCACCAAGGGTCTGTGCCAATATGGATTGAATCACCTGAAACATTTTCGGCCATTCGGGATTATATTCCTCGATGATGACGGGTTTGGGTGTCATTTATGGGATACCTCCAGTACTTGTATCATGTATAACCCCATGATTATGTTTCATCTAAAATCTCGTATGCCTGCCTCAAACGCCTCAGCATCTTGATGAATGACCCCATGCAGCGCCTCTTGCAAGGCGAATGTGCTTCTATAAAAATGTACGCGCTCCGCGATTTGCTCTCCATTCGGATACATGGCGATACACTTATCGAAGAACGCTTGACCATACCCCGACAGAATTCCCGCAAGATCATAAGCCGGGTCTCCGATCCCTGAGCCTCCAAAATCAATGATGCCTGTGATTCGACCTTTCTCCCGGCTCCATAAGATGTTGGACGTGCCAAAGTCACCATGAATGCAGCTTGGACGAATGTCATGATTCGCAGGGTTGTTCAAAAATCCGGTGAAGTTGCTTGAGATTTCCTCCTGTGCATCGGGCCTGATGTAACCAAACAATAGGTTTTGAATTTGAGTGTACAATCCGGACATTTCTTCGTGGACATTTACAATCTGTTTATCGCCAGCGATCCATTCATTGATCTCCACAGCATGAAGTTGAATGAGAAATTCGATCATCTGTTCTGCCAGCCTATCCTCGATGTCCGAATTCCGGTGTGAAAGCAAATCTTCTGTCCATAACGGTTGACCCTCGATTAAAGGATAACCCATGAACATTTTGCCCACTTGCATATCGTCAAATGAAACATACATCGGATTCGGTATAGGCAGCGTCAACTTGGTCTTGATCCCATTCAATATTTGGGTTTCTCTGATCAACGCTTGGAAACTTTCCGCGTACTTAGGAAATCTGAAGACCAGCGTCTGATTCACAATCAACACATCGTTGTTCTGGCCTATGTTGTTCATCTCAACGTCTTGAATATCTAGGTGCGGATAAACTTCTTGTATGCGCCGGGTATATGACGGGTTCATGCATAACTCCTTCTACTTGCAATGTCGATAACCTCTATTTTAATGCTTTTCCTTAACATGGTAAATCATGACGGAGCAAATTGGCTGCATTACAATGACCCAAGGCACACTGTTCCCATTTCCGTCGGGTCCAGTTCGTTCTAAATTTCTGATAGGTTATTCTCCTAAATTGAAAGGGCCAGGACACCTGTCCTGGCCGCTCTTTCCTGATGATAACTAACGCTATATAAACAGTCTTGCTAAATTTATCTCCGATCTCGCCTATCTTTCATTCGTTCTGCCCGAATAATTCTACGGATCGATTGCTCCGTTAAATAATATCGTTCTGACAATGCACGGATGGAGTCGCCATGCAAAAAACTTTTGAAAATGCTGCGATTCCGAATATCCAGATCCTTCTTAACCCCGGTTTGTTCACCCCAGGACTTCCGGTTCTCCGACTTTCTCGGAATATAAATATAACTTCCATCAATATATTGTTGAATGGTTTTGACTACGTGTTCAGGTAAAATATCTAGTGCTTTCTCGTATTTCATTCTCCCTGCTCCTATCTACATAGAATCGTGTAAATAGTGAGCAAAGCCGACACATGAAATAATGCAGTTCTAATTAATGTTGAAGAAGGCTCCGAACAAATAGTCTGCCCGATATTTCCGTGCGGCTTTGCCCGGAGCCTGATTTAACGACTTGAACGGTTGTGCTTCTAATGTGAGCTATCATGATTTTCACCTCGCCGAATTGGATGATTCAAAATTTACTCGCTTCTTCTTTCTATTCTAACAAATTCCTTGCTTACCCGCACTCACCGCTCACAAGTGACTAGGTCCTTGCTCCTCTTTTAACCATCAGTCCAGATAGGTCGCGCCCGGCATGGTATACTTTTCCCAAAATCCAGTTATTAAGGAGCTTGTTCCCGTGTTAAAAGAACGAATTGATTTCTTGTGCAAGAAAAAAGGAATATCCCGCAAAGAGCTAGTTGAGGGATTCGTGACAACCACCCATTTTGCGAACATCCTTGCCGATCGTTATCCATTGGCCGAGGACCTTGCCGGGCATCTGGCACAGCGTTTGCAAGTGACCCCCTCCTATTTAATCCATACGGCTAATTCCGATAAGGATACACTCGAGACCGCGGAACGCATCTTTGAAGAATTATCCCAATCGGTCTCTCACGTTACAGAGGAGCGCATACACGATCTTCCCGATCGACATGACTGTCTGACGGTAGAACTTACAACTGCCTTGATGAAGGCGGTCTATTATCAACAAGTGAACGATGCGGTATCCCATGATTATCTGCACCAGAATTACCTCAATTTTTATCTGGAGAAATACGGCCGTCCCGACGACGCTGAGCTCCCGCTCCCCGCGAAAAAAGCGATGCTGTTCTATAAAATCCAGTTCTATCGCTCTAAGAACCGCTATCATGAGGCTTTAAGCCAAGTGAACCGGTTAAGCGAATATGTGCAGGACGGCACCGATTTATGGCTGACCACCCAAAACTTCAAGATGGAGGCCTGTATATTTTTGAAGCAATATGACCAGGCCAAGCATGTGTTTGAAGGTACGATGAGACGGGTTTATGAAGACCGATTGTTTCACCGCTTATCCGATCTGTACATCGCGTACAGCGGCTATTGTTATTCCATGGGATTGTATCAGGAAGCGCTGGTTACCCTCTCCATGGCGGAAGCCCATTTGGTCTATGCGGTAAACCAGGGGAACATGGTGTCAACCATCTTGAACAATCGGATCATCATGCTGACGATGCAGGGAGATCATGAAAAAGCCGAAGAAGAAATCCACCGTTTTGAAGGACTTCTCGCGCGGGAAGCCGTAGAGGTACGTCAGCAATTCCGCCCGGTTCTATTGATTTACCGGTGTGAATTGGCATTGGCTCAAAAGCAGTGGGGGCTTGTAACCCAGTATATTCAAGAGCTGAAAGCGATAGAGCTGACAACGGATCAAGAGATGTCGGCAGCCTACTACCAAAGCCAGCTGGCCTTGGCTCACGGTCATCATGATGAATTTATGGGGTATGCCCTTTCTTGTTTACCGTACTACGAGTCCAATCAGCTTACATTGCGACTCGAATCCTTATATGAAGCATTGGCCGTGGTATCAGAGGAAGCAAGGAAATACAAAGAGTCCACGTCTTACTACAAAAAGCTGGTCTACCTGCTTCGAAGTAAATAACTCATGCGCCAAAATGGTTACAAAAGCATGCTTTACAAGCAAAACTTTTGCCGTTCCCTTCATTTTATTCGCTGTGTGACAGGATAAAGAGTGCGCAAACCATTTCATTCGGCAAAAGTTTTTGAAGGAGTATCGAGTTAATTTACTCCTAACGCCGGAAGTTTTGTATCCTTGCCAAACCATTGTCTCCTTCAGACCCCACGGGTAACATGGAATTATAAATAATTTAACTAGCGAGGTGCTGAGCTTATGGGATGGTTTGGAAAAAAGAAAAGTCCGCAGGATGCGCTGGAGAAAGCAGATAAAATGATGAACAAGGGTTTAACCGGCATGATGATGAAAGGTTTTGTACCGAAGGAGCATCGCAATGCCATCAACCAAAGTTTAGAGCAGGCGAAGCAAGCGCAGCTGGCAGCGACCGGAGCGCTGGCAATAACGGCCACCGCTAAAGTACGAACCGTACGGGATACCGGGAAGCTGATCAATTTCGACCCGGTTGTCATCCTTGAATTGGATGTAACGGAGAACGATGGAAGCCAATATACCAAAACGCTGGAGACCCTTGTATCGAAGCTGCAAATTCCCAGAGCCGGTGATATCATTGGTCTTGCCCAGCATCCGGCCAATTCGTCCGAGCTTGTCTATATGGGACCGATTGGATGAATATAGGCAAATGAAAAAGGACCTGATTCAGGTCCTTTTGTCATGTGCTCGCAGCTTCCTGCAATTTCTCATTCAACAATTGAAAAGCTTCTTGAATGCTTTCTCTCGGCGTCTTGCCGTACCGTTCCCCAATGTGAACTTCCGTATAACATTGACTTTCCCCTGCTTCGTTTAGATAACTGATCAATCCGACGCCCGTCGCGCGGAAAACCTCGATCAGAATGGGCTCAAGCTGTTCTTTGTCCCATTCAAAATGGACATGAAACATATTCGATACGGGCACGGCAGGCTTCGTATTCACGCCCTCGCACGAATTAAACAAAGCTGCAAGCTCTTTAGCCTCCTCGTAATATCGGCCCATATTACCTATTCTTTCCGTGTAATAATAACTTGAACTAATGATATACGGGTAAAGACTGACCAGATCCCCGCCATGCCTCCTTTTCCATACTTTGGACTTCGCCACAAAATCGGTGCCGCCAGCCAGAATGGCGCCGGCAATCCCGCCTATACCTTTATAGTAGGACACATATACACTGTCAAATAGAGCACAGATTTCTGCCGCCGTTTTTTGATAATACGGGGTGATCTCGAACAATCTTGCCCCGTCCAGATGCAGCTTAATGCCTTGAGAACGACAATACGCCGATATGGCCTCCAACTCTTCGTAATCGGGCAGCTGACCTCCGATTTCACGCTGCGGCAGCTCCAGCAGTAAACAAGCAATGTCATGATCCAGGCTCTGCACGTCTTCAAGCGTGATCAAACGCTCTTTATCGGCAAGAAGAATCGGTTCGATATGATGCAGCTCCTTAAGCCCGTCCTCTTCGTGGATCTCCAAATGGCAGAGGGGATGATAGGCCACTCGTTTCAGCCCAGCATCATCGCACCAGATCCGCAAAGCAATCTGCTGCGCCATGGTTCCGCTTGGAAAAAAGACAGCCGATTCCTTGCCCAGTACGTCTGCCATGCGCGCCTGAAATTCCTCAATGATGGCGCCTTTGCCGTATGTATCCCCCATCTGCGACCCATCCACATCCCGAAATGCCTCCAGCAGCACCTCAAGATTCCTGCGGCTATGTCCAATCAATGGATAGGCTGTTTCGCCATAAGCTTCACTAATCGATTTACGTTGTTCTCCCATGTCGTATACCACTCCTTCTCTACAACCGATATTAGTTCCAAGATCATCACTCGGAGATCTAATTATCTCGCTAATCAAGCATACTAGATAAATGAACAAGTGGAAAATGATTTTCACATTCGCAGACTCTCCGGAAAAACTTGACAAAAACAAACGGAAGGATTACATTGTATATGAGCATATGTTCATATTATATATAATGTAAATTATTTTATGATTATGGATTACATCTAACAGATGGATCCGAAGGGAGTTTTCGATTATGCATCATCATAACCATCATCATGGGCATGACCACAGCCACCATGATCATGCCCGCTCAGGAAACAAAAAAGGACTTGCCATTGCCCTCATCATCACACTTGGCATCATGATTCTAGAGTTTGTAGGGGGCTTGCTAACCAACAGTTTGGCGCTGTTATCCGATTCCGGACATATGTTAAGTGATGCCAGTGCGTTGCTGCTCAGTCTGGTTGCATTATGGTTTGCCACGAAGCCCTCATCGCCGAATAAAACCTATGGCTTTTATCGTTTTGAAATATTGGCAGCACTATTAAATGGCGTCGCCTTGTTTGTCATCGCCGGCTTTATCGTATGGGAAGCGATTCAGCGCTTTGATGACCCGCCTACCGTCGCTAGCGGAAGCATGATGCTCATTGCAGCTATCGGCCTGTTGGCTAACCTTCTCAGTGCCTGGTTCTTGATGCGGACGGGGGATGTGAAGAACAATGTCAATCTCCGCAGCGCGTACCTCCATGTTATCGGTGATGCACTCGGCTCTGTAGGCGCAATCATCGCCGGAATCGTGATGCTTGCCTTCGGATGGTACATTGCGGACCCGATCATATCCATCCTTGTGTCGATCTTGATTCTGAAGAGCGCCTGGAGAATCATACAGAATACCGTTCATATTCTGATGGAGGGTGCACCGGCAGCGATAAACCCTGAAGAAGTAACGAAGTCCCTGCTTTCTATTCCAGGGGTCACCGGCATCCATGATCTTCATATTTGGACGATTACGTCCAATTTCGATTCCTTGAGCTGCCATCTCGTCGCCCAGGATGACGCGAATAGTTATGAGATTCTGCAACAAGCGATCGATCTTCTGGACAGCCGATTCCACATCGAGCATTCAACGATCCAGATTGAGAATTCCACCATCACGCATCGTGAACATAAAGTCTAATCTCTTCTCTGCGGTAGTCCTTTAGTTCATGAAAAGGGGAAAAAAGGCGGCCGAGGTTTACACTTTTTACAAGTTCGGTTGACCTCCATAATGAGAGTATCAAGACATTCTACCGGCGTTACAGCGAATTCCGAATGTCTGATAGGGAGGTTAACATGAACAATGATCATTATACGCTGGAGAAATTGAACGAATACCAGCAAGCTAAATGGGACGAACTTGATCGCCAAGGAAGATTCATTATTCATGACGAGATCGCAAGTGAATCGCAGCATACCACAAGCAATACCCGAATTCTCGATAAACTTTATGGCTTCTTTCGAAAGCGGAGATCCCGAAGAAGCCGCACGAAATCCTTATAAGAAATAAAGAGCAAGCGCGGTTATTTGCGCTTGCTCTTTTTATGAGAAGAAATCATACTCGCCAAATCTGCTTAAAATCCAGCCATCCCAGATTATTGATGACAAGCCCTTTATAAGAAGGATCCAAGCTTGCGTAAAATCTTGTATGAACCAAGAATGATACATGCGCTTCCTCCCGAAGCCTCTCTTCAATATGGGATAACAAACTCATACGCTCCTCATACCACTCGCTGGCAAGCGCATCATCTACGCAATCTTTCACCCAATGATGCAGCGATGGATCCATGAACTCCTTGACTACGCTTCCCTTCTGTTCGTAATTCTCGATTAAACATACTTCTTCACCTGGAAGAACCAGACCATGCAAGATACAATCCATGCTGTTCATCACATCCGATTGGTGTATGGTATCCATCCTCTCTTCCCGGATGATCAATGGAATCCCGATGGAAGCGCACTGATTCTGCACCCATTCGGCGTCTTTGATATGATTGACGAGCGTCCCCATGGTAATGGGAGAGCCGTCATAACCCGATTGTTCCAGCAGTGATTTTGCAAGCTCGGGATCATATCGGTCTTTACGGTAAGGCGCTTGCTCATCCATAATGAATCCTTTGGCCGGGTAAAGCCGATTGTCGCCAAGTTCGCGTATCATCTCGGTACGATTCAGAATCAGGCTGAATGCCCGACGAAATTCAATGGACTGATAGGGCCCCTGCTTTTTCATATTCCATGTAATCAAAGTCGTACAGCCTTCGGATGATTCGATGATATCTACTGCATGTTTCTCACCGCTATGATTGACATGCTCCGGATCCCGCAGCAGCCGCTCCCAGCTGACCTCGCAATGCTCCGCATCTTCCGGCATCAAGATAATGTGGATGTTGTCCAAATGCGGCCGCCCTTGATAATAATGGGGGTTAGCATGAATGGTCAGCCGTTCATCGGTCCATTCCTCTACCCGAAAGGGTCCCGTTCCGACAGGTTGCTTCCAGAACTGTTCTTCATGGACGCTCGCCAAATGCTTAGGCACGATGGACATGCAAGTGGAGCTAAGAAACCGGATAAAAATCCGATTCGGCTTGTTAAGAATAAAACGAACCTCACGAGGGGACACCACCTCTACCCGCTGCAGTTCACGCACGATCCAAGCATTTCGTTTATCCCGTCCCAGACGTTCCACCGTGAATTTCACGTCCTCCGCCGATAATTCCTTACCGTCATGGAATAGTATTCCTTTACGCAGATGAAAAGTCCAAATCGTTCCATCCTCATTGCTCTTCCAATAATGCGCGATAACGGGGAGGTATTGATCATTTGCATTATCGTATATTACCAACCGGTCAAATATCTGCTGGACCATGTGAGCTTGAAAACTGTAGTAGCATTCGGCAGGATCCAACGTTTCAATCAGGCGGTAAACCGGAAGCCGCAGAGAATCCCTTGCTTCTTCTTCCCCTTCTTTCATCTCCTTGCTAAAGCCAAAATGCCCGTTCATCCATTCCACATAAGAATCATGGGTGTAAATACCCTGACCAAAGGTACGCAGCAGTTCGAAGGCCTGCTTATATTCCCCTTTTATCGCAAGCTGCTGCGCCGCTTCCTTAAGCAGGTCTGCTTGCTCGGCTACAAAGGTAAGCTTGGAACGGATTCCTCGCCCACGTCCTGCCTTCCATATAATCCAACCCTTTTCTTCCAGCTTGCGTATAACAAGCTTGGCATTCCGCGTTGTGCAATACAGCGTTTCGGCGATCTGCTCAAGCGTCACTTCCGTAGCCGTGTTGGCTGGAGCGTTAACAGCAAGCTTTTGATGCAGCATGAAGAATTGTTCGTACAGCATGGCAATCCGCTCCCCCCTGGTAACATCTATACGCTTTATTCTACTTGGAGATCGTTTCGAGCGCGAGTCCCTTTTCGGTAGAAAACCATTATATTCAAAAAAGAACAAAGGCATTCCATATGTCGGCTTCATACAGCTGTTGGAAATGAGTTTACACGCCAAGATGGGGAAGCGGGGCTTCCCCGCTTCCTGTCATCATTCACATCTTTGAGTAATAAGCGCAACCGCCTCCTGCAGCGTCAATGTAAGCTCCTTGCCCTCCATCATTTTCTTCAGCCGGACCGTGCCCGCCGCCGCTTCATCTTCGCCAATCAGGATGGCATAAGGAATACTCTCAGCTGAAGCGGAAGCTAATGCTTTTTTCAATTTGCGCCGGTTGTCCGCCAATCGCGCATGAATTCCGCGATTCCGGAGTGCCGCTGCAGCCGTCAATCCTTCAGGGACGGTTTCACCTATCGGGATAACCACTACGAGCGGCTTATTCGTTTCAATCGGACGGCTCCGGATCATCTCCATGATGGATTCCATGCCAAACGAAAGACCCACCGTAGGATAAACCATATCCTCGCGTCCAACGAGCTGACCGATAATCGCATCATACCTGCCGCCTCCGCCCAAACTTGAACGAAAGCCCTGAGATGCGTCAAAGATTTCGTAAACGGTTCCCGTGTAAAATGACAAGCCTCTTGAAAGAAACGGATCCAATACGCAGATATCTTGCAAACCGACGCGCTGCAGCATATTTTGCAGGATCTGTACTTCTCGTGCTCCGCGCTCATTGTCCAGGTTGTATTTGCTTGTTATCTCCTCTAATGTCGGCTCCTTGAGATTAACAAAATCAAGAATTTGACGACAAATCTCCGGAGCGAGTGCCTTGCCCGCAAGCTCTTGCTGAACTCCCTCCTTGCCAATCTTATCGAGCTTATCCAGCGTCAGCATGACGGATGTTTTCCTTTCTTCCGGTACGCCCATAGCCCCAAGGACTTCACCCAGAAAGCTTCGATTGTTCCACCTGACAATGATCGGTATTTCAAGTCTCCGAAACACTTCGGCTGCAAGCTGCATGAGCTCAACTTCCGCTTCTGGTCCCGGAATCCCTACCACATCAACGTCGCACTGCAGAAACTCCCGCAATCTTCCCCGTTTGACGGGACCATCCCGGAATACCTTTCCCATCTCATAACGCTTGAATGGCTGGCTGATGGCGGGATTCAGCGCGATCACCTTGGCGAATGGAATTGTTAGGTCGTACCGGAGCCCCAGACGTCGCGTGCCCTGATCCGTCAGCTGGTACATCTCCTTCAGAATTTCTTCCCCTCCTGCGTATTTGGAAGACAACAGGTCCGATTCATTCAGAATGGTTGTCTCCATTTCAGCATAGTCATAGCATTCAAACACTTCACGCAGCGTCGATTGCACCTTTCTTCGGATCGCCTGTTCTTGGCCAAAATAATCATACGTTCCTTTTACGTTCTGCATCGCTACTCATCCTTTCGTTCTAATGAAAATAAAAAACGCGCCGGACCTCTTGGTCCCGCGCGCTGGATATGCGGCAGGGAGGCCAACGCGAACAGCGTTAGCCCACCCTGTAGAATGACAGGCGTGCTAACGCTGCTTGTGATGATGAAGTTGATTGAATTGGATGTTCATCATCGTGTAATCCCCTTCACTTTTCAGACAATGATTAAGGGGAATTATAGCGCAATCATTTTATATATTCAAGGGCAATCCATTCTTAGATCGTACGCGACCAATGGCGATGCGCCGCGATGGCATTAATGAAGGCTTCGCCAAACGGCTTCAAATCCTCATTCTCCTGAGCAACCACGATCCCTTCACCGCTGGATGATGGTAGCAAGTTTGCCCCTTCGGCTATGGCTGCGATCGGCTTGAAATGCTGATACGCTTCCTTGACGAAATCCAGCACCTTCTGATCCGCCAGGAGCTCCGATACGCTTAACGCGCCGCCTGCAACAAGCACCGCATCAAACAAGACGGAATCCGCCCCAAGCAGCGAATGGTTCACTTCCAGTTCCGCGCCGGCTTTGCCTTGAATGACGCCGAGCTTCGCGCTAACCACCTCGGTGATGATGCCGGCTTGCTGCAGCTGCGTGAGCACAAACGGCAGTTCGTCCGTGAATCCGTTACCTGCCAGCACCGCCACTTTACGGGTTAACGGGAGCTTCACGGTATTCATCATGCTCAGTGCCGGAGAAGAGTCGCTGGAAGCGGAGCCGCTGGTTTGCGGAGGCATGGTTCCGATGCCCTCCGAAATCCGTGTGGCAAGTTCGCTGTCAACGTTCGCGAACAGATCGACGACTTGCTGGCGAATTTCCTTTCGCAGCACTTTACCAAGCTCGAACTGGAACGCGGATACGATATGCTGCTTCTCGACCTCAGACATGCTGTTCCAGAACAGGGCCGCTTGGCTGAAATGATCCTTAAAGCTGTCACTGCGTGCCTGCACCTTACGTCCTTCCACCTTCTCGGTGTAATGCTCGTAACCGCCGCGCTCCACTGGAACCGGCTTCGGCGTGTTACCGGCAATACCGTTCTTGTGGTAGCTGACTGGTCCTTTATTAATGGTCATACGGTGCATCCCGTCACGCTGATTGTTATGAACCGGTGCAATCGGGCGGTTGATCGGAATTTCGTGGAAATTGGGTCCACCAAGCCGGGAAAGCTGGGTATCGGTATAGGAGAACAAGCGGCCTTGCAGAAGCGGATCATTGGTAAAATCGATTCCGGGTACGACATGTCCCGGATGGAATGCAATCTGTTCCGTCTCCGCAAAAAAATTATCCGTATTGCGATTGAGCGTCATCTTGCCGATGATTTTGACGGGAATGAGTTCTTCGGGCCAAATCTTGGTCGGATCAAGGATGTCAAAACCAAAATTGAATTCTTCATCCTCCCGAATCATTTGAACACCAAACTCAAATTCCGGATAATTTCCTGATTCGATCGCATCCCATAGATCACGGCGGTTAAAGTCGGGATCCTTGCCTGCCAGCTTCTGCGTTTCATCCCATACAAGGGAATGTGTGCCGAGCACGGGCTTCCAGTGAAACTTCACGAAATGCGCTTGTCCTTCTTCGTTCACGAAACGGAAGGTATGTACGCCGAAGCCCTCCATCATTCGGAAACTTCGCGGAAGCGATCGGTCGGACATCGCCCACATGATCATGTGCGCGCTTTCCGAGTTGTTAGCGACAAAATCCCAGAACGTATCATGGGCGGACTGCGCTTGCGGGATCTCGTTATGCGGCTCAGGCTTGACAGCATGAACGAAATCGGGAAACTTCATGGCATCCTGTATGAAGAAGACCGGCATATTGTTGCCAACAAGATCATAATTCCCTTCTTCCGTATAAAACTTGGTTGCGAAGCCGCGCACGTCCCTGACGGTGTCGGCTGATCCCCTGGAGCCCGCAACCGTGGAGAATCGGACAAACACCGGCGTGACGACGGAAGGGTCCTGCAGAAATTTGGCTTTTGTATAATCTTTCATGGATTCATATAGCTGAAAATAACCATGAGCCCCAAAACCGCGGGCATGGACGATTCGTTCCGGTATCCGCTCATGGTCGAAATGCGTCATCTTCTCTCTGAAATGGAAGTCCTCCATCAAGGTCGGACCGCGCTCGCCCGCTTTAAGCGAATGTTCATCCTCAGAGACCTTAAGTCCCTGATTGGTTGTCAGTTCCTTACCGTCATTGTCTACCGTGAATTGTTCCAGCTGTTGGTCCTTGCTCGTCTTGTTGTGGCTGCTGTTAGCATTCGAATTGGCGTTTGAATTGTCCATTTGTCGGAACCTCCTGGTATGTAGGTAGTAGATGAGTGCCTGACGAAAATGCACTTGGTAACAGATCCGCTTGCGAACCCGAAATGTAATTACCCTGCATACTGGAATACGAATCCAGGATCAAACTTCCTTCATGAAAAGCTCATCTAACCGTTCGATTGGGTTTCGCTCATGCATCTCCTGTCTCCAGTAAAAAAACAGCCCCCTCCCTAGAGGTAGGCTGCTCTAATTGTACTTTAACGATTTTCAAGCAAACGCTTAAATCCCCGCGAGTTTATCCGGATTCCTCACAATATAAATATTTTGCAGCAATCCGTTGCGAATATTGACAAAGATAACGCCGGTGACACTTCCTCCCTGACGGAAAATAACAGCGGTTTGATGGTTCAGTTCCCTTACCTCGATCTCCGGAGCTTCTCCATCCTCCAGCTGCGCTTGGTGAAGAATGCCGATGAGGAAACGGGTAACCCGCTCCTTGCTCTCTACTGGTCTTGCAGCTGCAATTACTTTACCGCCGCCATCGGAGAGCAGCACAGCATCATCCGCTAGCAGGGTCAGGACATATTCGGCATCTCCCTCGGAAAGGGCCGTGAAGAATCGGCTCACCCATTCCTCTGCCATAGACCCCACGCCAATCAGATCGTCCTCCGTGATCCCCATCTTTCCTCTCGCCCTGCTCATGAGCTTGCGGCAGTTGGACTCGGTTTTATCGATGAGTCCGGCGATTTCCGGATAATCGAATCCAAGCGCTTCCCGCAAGACAAATACGGCCCGCTCCGAAGGAGACAGCCGCTCCAGCAGAACCAGCATGGCATAAGAGAGCAGTTCATGATTCTCGACGGCTTCAAAGGACTCGATATAAGACGGCGGAATCGGCTCCGGAAGCCAGGGGCCGTAGTACTGCTCTCTTCGCTTTCGGGCTGACTTGATCTCATCAAGACAGCGATTCGTCACCATTTTGCACAGATACGCTTTGGGCTCCTCCAACTGCCCCAGGGGGAGACTTTGAACTCTCACGAACACATCCTGTACCGCATCCTCTGCGTCCGACACCGTTCCGGTCATTTGATATGCAAGATGAAACAGGAGCCCCTTATACTGCTCATACAGCTCTAACATGCCGTTTCTTCATCCCTTTCAAGCAGGATTGCTCCTCATCTATCGAACCATGCTGGAATAATTCCACATGAACGATTTTACCTTGTAAGCCAGCTTTCCAGTGATCATGATATCCAATCCCCAGGTACGCGACCAGACTAACCCATGTCCCGGCCCCAGCCCTACCGTATAACCTTCCGTTACACTCCTGTGCTTGGCGGCGGGGGCACCGATTAAATCCGCATGCACAATGCCGCCAAGTCGCGCCGCTTGGGGTATCGCTTCCTTGCATGTCATTCGGTCGGCAGCACCGCTTGCGGGATCAACCACATGCGCGCAATCGCCGATGCTGTATACTCCCGGCGCATCCTTGACACGATAGCTTTCATCTACAACGATTTGACCGTCTGCCGTAACCGGCAGTCCAAGTCTGAGCAGGGCGGGGTTCGGAGCCAGGCCGAGCGCCCACACCATGAAACCAACAGGGATGGGAGATCCAACATTAACATGAACCAGTCCCTGTTCCTCTTTGAGCACTTTTCTCCCATGGTGAATAGTTACGCCAAGATCGATTAAATATGATTCAAGCCGATGTCCCACCTTCGCAGGTCCTTCCAGGAACAATCGCTCCTGAGAATTGAATAGATGCACACGGATTTGTTCCGGATCTAAACCAAGCTTAACCGCCTCTGTCCGCATGGCGTGGACCAGCTCGGCGGACGTTTCGATTCCCGTTATGCCTGCACCTGCTACGGCTGCACTCATCAGCCGCTGTTTCTCTTGCGGATCCGTTTCCTCTGCCGCCAGCCTAAGGTTTGAGTGCCACCGTTCCCGGATACGTTCCGCCGCTTCAACACCTGTCAGCGATATCCCGCCTAGGTCCGGTGCTGCCTGACGCACGATGCTTCCAACGGCCATAACAAGGACATCATAATGAATCTTATGCTCCAGCCCTTTGTCATCTTCGCAGCTCAACTGCATGCTCTGCTTATCAATGCCAGTTACCCTGCCCTGTATGAACCGGGTACCTTCCGGCATGACTTGTTCCCATGGAACAGTAATTCCCTCTTCGCTCACTGCAGGACGGAACAAAAGCACTTTCCGCACATGGGCGGAACCTTTATCGATAAGGATCAGGCGCAGCTTCCTTCCGTTAAGTCCTTTGTGACAAGCTTTTTGAATCGCTTTTAGGGTGTGTATACCCGCAAAGCCTCCACCAACAACAACACATGTAAGATCCTTCATGAGACAACCATCTCCTTTTGTTTTATGCGATTTTGCATATAACACGAGAAGAGGGCTGTTTTTGTGACATTAAATCAGACCATTTTTAGAATAGGATTCTTGCTTCACCCGTTCCGATATCTCGATGAGACGACGTATCCCTTCTTCCAGCTGAATCTCGCTGATATACGAATAACTCAACCTGATCCACGAATCCATCTGATCCAGCGGGTCGCATATACGCCCCGGTACAAAAGCTACCGACTCCGCCAGGCATTGCCGCAACAACGCATCCACGTTGACGTTTTCCGGCAGCTGTATCCACAAATTCAAGCCGCCGCCGGGGCTGTTCCATCGCCATTCTGTAGGCTCAAGCAGCTTCTCCATCCTCGCTTTACGAAGCTCCAGCGCAATCCGAAGCTTGGCCACATGCTCCTGAAGTCTGCTTGAGAAGAAATAGTGCTGGAAAATCTTTTGCGTCAACAGCGGCGTCCCGTTGTCCGACAGCGCCTTGATCGGAAGGATGACATTCATCAGTTCCGGACGGGCAGCCAGCACCGATATCCGCAAGCCGGGGGCCACATATTTGCTGAAGCTTCGAATGTGAATGACATAGCCTTCGGTATCGTAATAAAAAAAGGGCAGCGGCGGCGGATCTCCAAAATAAATGTCGTGATATACCTCATCCTCCACCAGAATGCACTGATATCGTTCCGCCAGTTCAACCAGTGCTTTGCGCTGTGCGATCGGAACCGTGTATCCCGTCGGATTCTGAAACGTTGGGTTCATGTAGAACAGCTTCGGTTTCTCCGTTTGCATAAGACCTTCAATTCGTTCAAGGTCATACCCTTCCGGCGTTATCTCAATTGGAAGCAGCTTGACATTTTGCTGCACAAAAACATCGATCGCCGGACTATACGTCGGTCGTTCGATCAATACGCAATCTCCGCTTTTGACGAGCGAACGCGAGATTAGGTCGATCGCTTGCTGGGATCCCGTCGTAATGAGCAGCTCATCCGGATGGACCGTAATGCCTTGTTTGTCCATAAAATACCGAGCCATTTCCTCGCGCAGCTCCAAATCTCCGGACACGGAAGAATACGTGCTTAATACCTTCGGATACATGTCAAACACTTGTTTCACGTGATTGGACAAGAATGCATTCGGCAGCAGTGTAGGATCAATCAGCGCTTCCGACATCTGGTAATCGACTTGATGCCTGTGTATTTCGGACAAGCGGCTGCGATTGACGTATATCGATTTGGCTTGATATGCCCATGGCGGGCTGGATGAACAGCGTTCCGGCAATGTGACAGGGGCCTTCGCCGCTACGAAATATCCCGATTTATATTTAACTTCCACGATCCCGTCCTCTAACAGCTGCTGATAAGCCTTCAGCACCGTTAATCGATGAACGTTCAAACGTTCGGCCATCGCCCTCACGGACGGGATTTTGCCCTTCTCCTTCCACTCTTCCCGAGCAATTCCTTCCAGAATGGTGTCATAGACCGACTGCTGTAATGTTCGCTTCCCTTGATGTTTGTCGTCCAGCATTGATATTTCCATCTGTTCTTCCCCCGATCCCAATAAAGCATATCTGTTCTACCTATCACCAATCTGTTCTATTAACTACCTATTATAGTATAGAAAAAGGAGGATGCTACATGATTATTTTTAACTACTTGCTAATGTGCGCCATTTTCAGCACGACGTTTCTCGCCATCAAGATTGGCGTTGAAGCAGGACTGCCGCCGTTTCTCTCAGCGGGACTTCGATTTCTTCTGGCGGGCGCCTTCATCTTCCTATGGATGATATTACAGCGGAAGGCGAAACCAAGTCTTCTCCTGCGAAAGGAATTCCTTCTAATCGGGATGACCAGCACATTCTTGACGTTTGCAACACTGTATTGGGCTGAGCAGCACGTATCCTCGGGGATCGCTGCCATTCTATCGGCAACAGGCCCCATGATGATTCTGATGATCCAATCGGTCGTGATGCGGAAGAATGCCCGGCGCAGTGATTATTGGGGGTGCGCGGTCGGTTTTGCGGGGGTATGTTTGCTTATCATGCCCGAGATGGCGATGGGGAGCGATCTCATCTGGATTCTGAGCTGTATCGCCATTCTTATAGGTGAAATCGGCTATAGTGTGGGCTCCCTGGCTACCCGGAAGTTATCCTTTGACATGCCGGATATCTCACCGATTACGATCAATGCGGTGCAGATGATGTATGGCGGCGCAGCCCTATTGCTGTTATCCCTATTCAGTGAACATGTACAATGGAATGGTATTCAAACGTTACCAGCCATCGGATCCGTCTTGTATTTGACGATGGTTGGCTCGATGCTGGGCCATAGTCTGTATGCCTGGCTGCTAAAAGCAACCAATGCTTTTTTTCCGTCCACCTGGCTCTTTGTTTCTCCCATCATCGCGCTGGGGCTGGGCGCATTTCTGTACGGCGAAACGATTTCTCTCTATTCCATCGTTGGCAGCATGCTCATCATCGGCGGAATTCTGGTCGTGAATCTGCCTGAGCTTCGAGCACGCCGGATCGCACGCCGTGTGGCTTCGAGCACTTGATATCGAACCTGCAAGGTTCCTAGAATTAACGCCAAAAATAAAAACGGCTGCTACTCGTAAACCTCATCACGCGTAGCAGCCGTTATGTTTCATGATTCAATGTTATGATTCCATACTTAATCCACTTTAGCCCGATAAGCTTCCGCCGTCAGCAGTTGTCCGAGTGCTTCCTCCAAATCGCCTTCCACCTCTACCTCAATGATCCATCCGCCTTCGTACGGCTCTCCGTTCACAAGCTCCGGCTGATCTTCCAGGGAAGCATTCACTTTCGTAATGGTTCCTGCTACAGGGGAATACAGTTCCGATACGGTTTTGACCGACTCAATGGTACCGATGCTGTCACCTGCTGAAACGACAGCGCCCGTCTCGGGGAGTTCAACGAATACGATATCGCCCAGCTGGCATTGCGCATGATCGGAAATACCCACGCGCACCACATTTCCATCTACCTTCAATGCCCATTCATGATCGTCGCTGTACACCAAATTCTCTCTGATTTCGCTCATTTACGGATACTCCTCTTTTCTTAAAAGAAATGAAATTAGGGTGAATAAATGAAAAAAAGGACGCGAAAAAAGGCATTCGCCTTTTCTCTGTCCTCGGTACCTGAGAGTTTATGATCGACCGTTTCTTGCACCGGTTCGATCTTTCCCCTTGGGTGGCTTGCGCACTCTCCAGAGCTGCGTCAGATGGCGGTTCGTGTACCTGAGAGATTACTCGTCAGCCCGGCAGGCATAACGGTTTGCTCCTTCGGTGCCGCCAAGGTTTCAACCCTCGTGGGGCGGTCTCTCCCATCCATCGTCATCCGCATATTCGGTTGGCTTATTCTCCCACAGAATAAAACAGGGACGAGATGATGTCAAGATATCTTACAAAAATTTTAAGAATGAAAATAATTTGGTGAAATAAAGGTTGACACTTTATGGAGAGACACGTTTATAATAATCACAAGAACGTAGGAAGATGATGACAACTCAATAATTTTCACGCGGATGATGGTAGCGGGAGAGATTACCGACAGGATTGACAGGTAGCGCCGAAGGAGTAAGCCGTAACACGGTGAATCTCTCAGGCAAAAGGACCTTTACCGGACGCACCTCTGGAGAGAATTCTGAATGTAGAATCACCCACGGGGAAACTCACACACGCTTGACATTATACTTACATGACATGTGGGGTAACTCTCAGGTACAAAGGACAGAGCAGAAGGACTACGCAACGGGCGGGCTTTTTTAGCACGGCTTGTTATCCTTCTGTCTGTCCTTTTTTGGTGTTTCCCCAATTGATCATGCCAATTAGAAGAGGTGAAGAGATGAGTTCATTACAACGTACACCGCTTTACCCGCTTTATTCCGATTTTCCTTCTGCCCGCTGCATCGACTTCGGCGGCTGGGAACTGCCCGTGCAATTTTCCGGCATTGTTCAAGAGCATGAAGCCGTACGCAAGCACGCCGGCCTGTTCGACGTCTCCCATATGGGTGAATTTATCGTCACCGGACAAGACGCTGAAGCTTTTATCCAGAAGATGACCACGAATGACGTAACCCGCATATCAATTGGCCAGGCCCAATACACGTTAATGTGTTACGACAACGGCGGTACGGTAGATGACCTGCTTGTGTATAAACTGTCGGCAGATCGATTCATGCTTGTTGTGAACGCATCCAACATCGACAAAGACTTTCAGTGGCTTCAAGACCATCTTGCAGGTGATGTCACCATCTGGAATGTGTCCGAAGAAACAGCTTTGATTGCACTTCAGGGACCTGCCGCCGCGAACATCATGTCACAGGTAACGACCGAGGCGCTAGGCGAACTCCCTTCCTTCCATTTTATCCAGAACGCACAGGTATGCAGCTGTACCGCCCTACTCTCCCGTACTGGTTATACCGGAGAAGACGGCTTTGAAATCTATTGTTCCGCTGGGGATGCTCCCGTCATTTGGAGAGATCTTTTAGCAGCCGGAGAACCACATGGTCTTGTTCCAACCGGACTCGGCGCCCGCGATACACTCCGTTTCGAGGCGAAATTGCCCTTGTACGGCCAAGAGCTCTCAAACACGATCTCTCCGCTTGAAGCCAGTCTCGGTTTCTTCGTGAAGCTGGACAGCGGTGATTTCATCGGTCGGGAAGCGCTTCAACAGCAGAAGCAAGACGGTGTGCAGCGTAAGCTGGTTGGCATTGAACTCATCGATCGCGGAATTCCGCGCTCCCACTATCCTGTATACAACGATGAAGGAGAACTCATCGGTGAAGTGACCAGCGGTACCCAATCCCCTTCACTCAAGCGAAATCTCGGATTGGCCCTCATCGAAACCCCATATACGGGCCTCGATACCGAGGTATGGGTCGAGATCCGCGGTAAGAAGTTACAAGCCAAAGTGGTAAAGACACCATTCTACAAAAGAGGAGCTGCCTTAACATGAAGCATCGTTACTTGCCTATGACGGATCAGGATCAAGCCGATATGCTTGCTGCGGTCGGCGCGGAAACGATCGAAGATCTGTTTGCCGATATCCCCAAAGCGGTCCGTTACAACGGCGTCCTCCCCATGTCAAAACGGCTGGGTGAGCCTGAGCTTCTCAAGCATATGCGCCGCCTGTCAGACCGCAATGCCGATTTCGACCGTTATACAAGCTTTCTGGGGGCTGGTTTGTACGACCACCACATTCCTGTCGTGCTCAATCATGTGATCTCCCGCTCTGAATTCTACACCGCGTATACGCCATACCAACCGGAGATCAGCCAAGGCGAGCTGCAAGCGATTTTTGAATTTCAATCCTATATCTGTGAATTGACCGGCATGAAAGTTGCCAATGCCAGCATGTATGACGGTTCCACGGCACTTGCCGAGGCTGCGGCGCTCGCCAGCGGCGCAACCAAACGGAAGAAAATCGTCATTTCGCGTGCTGTCCATCCCGAAGCCCGTGAAATCGTTCTGACTTCGGCCCGCGGACTCGATCTGGACGTCGTGGAAGTCGGCATCGTCAATGGCGTTACCGACCAGGATGCACTCGCTGCAGCCATAACGGATGATACCGCCGCCGTTCTGCTGCAATCACCAAATTTCTTCGGCTGCATCGAAGACGTGAAATCAATCGAGCCGCTGGTTCATGAGAAAAAAGCACTGCTTGTGCTGAGCGTTAACCCGCTGTCCCTCGGTTTACTGGAATCCCCTGGCGTGCTCGGAGCCGACATCGTTGTAGGCGATGCCCAGCCTCTTGGCATTCCAGCTTCTCTCGGTGGACCGACCTGCGGATTCTTCGCGGTATCCGAGCCGCTGATGCGCCGCATTCCCGGTCGTATCGTGGGCCAAACCGTCGATCAGGACGGCAAACGCGGATTTGTACTGACGCTGCAGGCGCGCGAACAACATATTCGCCGCGAAAAAGCAACGTCCAACATTTGCTCTAACCAGGCCCTGCTCGCCTTGTGCGCGTCCGTATATATGTCCACGCTGGGCAAAGCCGGCATGCAGGAAGCCGCGCTTCTGAATGTGCGCAAATCCCATTACGCTGCCGACCGGATCGCCAAAGGCAATTTCTCCCTCCCGTTCAGTTCGCCGTTCTTCAATGAATTTGTGGTAAAGCTGCCTGAAGGAACGAACGTGAAGGAGGTCAACTCGAAGCTGCTGGGTGCAGGTTATATCGGCGGTTATGATCTTGGTACAGCTTATCCAGAGCTTCAAGGATGCATGCTGATCGCCGTAACCGAACGGCGGACCAAGGAAGAAATCGACCAATTTATTGGTGAATTGGAGGCGATCGTATGAAACCGGAAAAAGCCTTGATATTTGAACTCAGCAAGCCCGGCCGTGTCGCCTATTCCCTTCCCGAATGCGACGTTCCGGAGACCGATGCCGCTTCATTGATTCCGGAAAGCCTGCTTCGCAGCAAACCGGCGGAACTGCCTGAGGTATATGAAGTGGATGTGATTCGTCACTATACCGAGCTGTCGAGACGGAACTTCGGTATCGATAACGGCTTCTATCCGCTCGGCTCATGCACGATGAAATACAACCCGAAGATCAACGAGGATGTTGCCCGTTTTGCCGGCTTTGCCAAGATTCATCCGTACCAGCCTGAAGAAAGCATACAAGGCGCTCTGGAGCTGCTCTATACCCTGCAGAATGATCTCGCTGCACTGACCGGCATGGATCAAGTAACGCTTCAGCCCGCTGCGGGAGCGCATGGGGAATGGACAGGGCTGATGCTGATCCGTGCTTACCATGAAAGCCGTGGCGAGAAGCGAACCAAGGTGATTGTTCCCGACTCCTCGCACGGTACTAACCCCGCCAGCGCAACGGTGGCCGGTTACGACACGATTACGATTAAGTCCAATGAACGCGGCATGGTGGATCTGGATGCCCTTCGTGCTGTCGTTGGTGACGATACGGCGGCTTTAATGCTCACGAACCCTAGCACGCTGGGACTGTTCGAAGAGCAGATCTTGGAAATTGCGGAAATCGTACACGAAGCCGGCGGCCTGCTTTACTATGACGGAGCCAATTCCAACGCCATCATGGGCATTACCCGCCCAGGCGACATGGGCTTTGACGTGGTCCATCTCAACCTGCACAAAACGATGAGTACGCCGCATGGCGGCGGCGGTCCCGGTGCAGGCCCTGTCGGCGTGAAAAGCCTGTTGATCCCGTTCCTGCCCAAACCGATCGTGTCCAAACGCGAGGACGGCACCTTCTATTGGGATTACGACCGTCCACAGTCAATCGGGCGCGTAAAGGCGTTCTATGGCAACTTTGGCATCCTGGTCCGCGCCTACACGTATATTCGAACCTATGGACCGGAAGGACTTCGCCGCGTCTCGGAGCTCGCCGTACTAAATGCCAACTACATGATGCATCGTCTGGCCCCATACTACGAAGTGGCCTACCCGGGGCTGTGCAAGCACGAATTCGTGCTGTCCGGCAGAAAGCTGAAGGAGTACGGCGTGCGAACCCTGGATGTTGCCAAGCGGCTGCTTGATTTCGGCTATCATCCGCCAACCATTTATTTCCCGCTCAACGTGGAGGAATGCATCATGATTGAGCCGACCGAGACGGAGAGCAGAGAAACGCTGGACGGTTTCATCGACACGATGATCCAGATCGCCAAAGAAGCCGAAACTACGCCGGAGGTTGTCATAGGCGCCCCTTATACCACGGTCGTGAAGCGGCTCGACGAAACGACGGCGGCACGCAAACCGGTTCTGAACTGCACCTGCGGTTAATGTTGAGTTGATATATCCACTAAGAAAGGGTGTCCCCTCGCCGTAGGATCGGCAGTAAGGGACACCCTTTTATGTGCTGGACAACATAGGGATTAATACACCTGTTAAATGCCTATACAGCTGCAGCCAACTTGCCACTCTAACTCCTTGGTAAGAAATTGGTGGGCAATTCTTCAGAGCCCAATAAACCTACTGTCATTCCCTGATACTATACGATTCTGCATCACTCGTTGGCTCAGGTTTTGGACCATATTAGCTCTCCACTCATGGCATCAATGAATTCTAATACATACTCCGTATGGTTTCCTTCCGCTTCAACTCTCCTCTTACATACGGGATCATAGATTAACTGGTAGTGAACTGTGTTGTCATCATAATAATCAAACCAATTAAGCGATACATCGAGCTGTGCCACGTAACGGGCAAGCGCTGATTCCGGAGAAACTCCAGCCTCAAACTTACACGCCTCCAATTCACGGATTTTCTTCATAGACACACCGCGGTAGAGAAGCACTTCACCCGTAATCGTGCTTACACTGATATTTACCCGCTCCAGCCGTACGCGGTATTGATCAATATATAGCGGCATGTGGAAGAACTCCCGATCATGCGGTTCAGCTTCACCCTCATCTCCCCCTTGATCACTGTCCGTTCCTCCGTCTTCCCCATCCCATTTCACTTCCAATTGCAGGTACTTTGCGTACGAAGGAAAAAATCTTCGCAAGAAAAGCTCTGCTCTTTCCCAGCATTGCTCGCGTGTGAATCTGACTTCTTCATTCCGGCTGTCCTGTTTTTGATGGTACGCTTCCAGGGAACCTGTCGATTTATCAATATGTATCATAAACGCTGCTTGAAGATTACGAAGTGCGGTTCCCCAACGTCTTTCAAAATATACATCTACCGATAACGGATCGGTCGCAGAACGATCCTCTTCATCCTCATTAATATCGCTTGTAGCGAAGTATAATAAAATCAGGTTTTGATCGTCTCCCCTAGGCTTATCAAGCACATATCGCTCCGTATCAATGCCTAGCTGCGCTTCCCAGAATTGAATCAAACTTGAATCTTCATCTGAGCTTGCATCCGCTAGTCCATGGCTTGGTGGAAGAATAGGGTTGATGGCATGGAGATTCTCCCTATTCAATTCTCCATGTTCCGCTTGGATGATTGGAACACTCGGCGGCAGCAAATCATGCTGCAGACTATGCAAAGGTTCACCTGTAATTGCATCGATCTTACGACGGCCTTGAATCGGTTCATAGACCAGACAATGCTGATCTTCATCCCCTTCCATGTCATACACGGAAGGATACAATGTGGTTATGATTGGCTGAATATGCAGATCTTGAACAATCCTTTGCTTGGCAGCCTCGGCGCTGATAATCTTGGCCGGCCAAACCGGAAGCTCTTCTCCCAAAAATAATTCTGCCTTGTAATGAACGATATTTAAATTAAGGTCTAGCCGAATATCGCAACCGGAGTTCGGTAACGGTAATCCGCCGACCTCGGCTCTAAACTCAATATCATAATCATTTCTTTTGGTCTTTGAATGGATATAAGTCAGCACTTCGTTATCCGGATGATGCTGGATCATGAACCTTTTTGCTGCTTCAATTGCCTGCTCAATCGGATATATTTCCTCTAACACATGATCCCGCTCTCGCTCGATCTGAAGCCTCATCAGCTGTCCGGATCCAAGACTTAATGAGACCTCTATTCGATTATCCTCGTGTTCAGGGTCCTCCCATATAAACGTTCTCGCTTTTTCATCGTACCCTTTGGGGGTGTTATCCTCCATAACAAGTTCATAACGCTCAGGTATGAAGATGATCGCTCTTGCAGCTGCCTGAAGCGCCGTAATATCCATTGGCATAGTCTGTCCTCGCCTCCTTCTTGTTCTCTATTAGAACGCCTAAATATATGATATAAAGTATATAATTATATACGGCTTACTTCTACCAAGCTGACAAAAGACGAAAGATGCGGTGATCGAATGAGTAACCCGATACAAGGCCTTGACGTAAACCAATATCTTGAGCGTATTGGATACACGGGCCCGATTGTAAACAGCGCTTATATGCTCGCCAGATTGCAGGAACAGCATGTGCATACCGTACCCTATGAAAATCTCGATATCCTTCATCAAATTCCGCTTTCCCTGGATATCCCCGATCTTTACGATAAAATCGTAACTCGGCACCGCGGCGGCTACTGCTTCGAGCTTAATGCGTTGTTTGGCTGGCTGCTGCAGGAACTGGGATTTAAGGTCACTCATTACTTCGGACGCTTCTGGCGGGATGAAACCGATACGCCTGCTAAGCGCCGGCATCATATTCTGCAGGTGGATATCGAAGATCAGCGATATATTGCCGATGTTGGTGTCGGAGGAGCCGGACCGCGTCACCCTTTGGAATTGGTTGATGGCCTTGAGCAAACCCAGGGAAACGAAACCTACCGGCTCGTCCAAACCGAAGCGTATGGCTGGATGCTCGAAGAGTGGAAAAAAGAAGCGTGGGATCCCGTCTTCTCCTTTACGGAAGAGCCTAACTTACCGAGAGATTTCATCACCACCTCATTCTGGTGCGAGTATGCCCCCGATTCGCCTTTTAATAAAACAGCTCGGGTATCCATACGCACGGCAGAAGGCAGAAACACCGTGGATGATGACGAATTCAGAATTTATAAAGCCGGCGGCGTCCACACCTTCAAACCGGGTAATGCGCAAGAATATGCTGAAGCGCTCTATACCTATTTCGGCATCCCTATCCATAAATAAGAATAAACCGGGCTTCTCTTGAAGGGAGCCCGGTTTTATGTTTAATATTCGATTTTGCGCTCGGAGGAGCTCCACGCTTGGAATGGCAGCAAATAATCCGCTGTTTGAATCTGCTTCATAGGGATGGAGCGCTGGTCCATCGGCATCGCGATTTCATCGTATATGAAATGATCGTCGAATCCGATCTCAGCCGCATCCTGCTTCGTGCTTGCATAATAAACGGCATCGGGCCTGGACCAGTAAATGGCCCCTAGACACATCGGACAAGGCTCGCAGCTGGTATAAATCGTACAGCCTTTTAATTGAAAATCCTCCAGGTGCAAACATGCTTCCCTTATGGCTTGCACTTCGGCATGAGCCGTCGGATCGTTCAGCGCAGTAACCAGATTCCGGCCCCTGCCGATCACTTGACCATCCTTCACCACAATCGCTCCAAAAGGACCACCCTCCACATGTTGAACGTTTCGATGGGCCTCCGCAATCGCTTGACGCATCCAGTACTCATGATTATGTTCGCTCACTATGTACAGCTCCCTTCCCATGTTCATCCTGATCCCGGTGTTCGTATTCATCCATGTCAATCTCCTGGGACTGCTAACTATCATCATAGCATATCTTCCTTCGCTCTCCTCAATTTTTCCAATCTAATGGAGAAAAACGGGTTGACGAATTGTATACAAATGTATACAATCACTTTAAATAGTATACAAACGTATACGTAAAGGAGGTTGATGTTATATGCGCCAAGAGGATCAGGATACAGCGAGTCAAATACGGTCGGAGCCTCGCGACCGGGATAACCACCGGCACGGCGGGCGGCACGGAAGACGGCGTGAGGAAGGGCATGGCGGCAGGGAAGGCGGCAAGATGGCGCAGACATTCCGCCGGGGGCGCGCGCTTTCTTTTCTGGACCATTTAGTTGTGAAACGGGAAACCTTGAAGAAGCAAGTCAATGACCCGGACTTTGAAGCCATCCGAGAAGTGGTCAGCGGAGAGCTGAAAGCAGTAGACCAGATCATTCAGGAGTATATTCAGGCGTTTGAGCTGTATGATACGAACCCATCGCAAGACAGCCAATAATGGCTGTCCGCCAACCATTCAAACCAATTACCATGACAGAGGTAGAACTTGGAGCGTGATAATTCTTGATCAGAAAGTTTTTTTCGTACTATCGGCCCTACAAGGGACTGTTTATTTTGGATTTTACGTGCGCCGTTATTGCCGGACTGCTGGAGCTTGCTTTCCCGCTTGCCGTCAGCAAATTTATTGACGACCTGCTGCCAAGCCAGGATTGGCCGCTGATCCTGATTGCCTGCATCGTCCTTCTCTCGATCTATGCGCTGAATACCGCGCTGCAATACATCGTCACTTATTGGGGGCATATGCTCGGGATTAATATCGAGACGGATATGCGGGAAAAAATGTTCTCCCACATTCAGAAGCTCTCCTTCCGTTTCTTTGATAACAACAAAACCGGACATCTCATGGGACGCATCACGAATGATCTTAATGACGTGGGAGAAGTAGCCCACCACGGACCGGAAGACGTATTCATCGCCGTTATGACGCTGCTCGGTTCCTTCTCCTTAATGGCTTACATCAACCTGGAGCTTGCGCTGCTGACCTTTATCATCGTGCCGCTGATGGCATGGCTGATCATTAAATTCGGCGGCAGAATGACCACGACCTATCGGCAACTGTTCCGTAATGTAGGGAATTTCAACGCCCGCATCGAAGACAATGTCGGTGGTATCCGCGTGGTTCAATCGTTTGCGAACGAAGAGCATGAGAATAAACTGTTTCAGGAAGAGAACAAGCAATTCCGGGCAACCAAACTGCTGGCTTATAAAACAATGGCAAAAAGCACGTCCATCAGCTACATGCTGATGCGTTTGATCACGGTATTCGTCATGATCTGCGGCGCGTGGTTCTTCATCCAGGGCAAAATTGAAATGGGTGAATTCATGGCCTTCCTGCTGCTCTCCAACATCTTCTTCCGTCCGATCGAGAAGATCAATGCAGTCATTGAGAGCTATCCAAAAGGAATTGCCGGCTTTAAACGCTACCTGGAGATTATGGATACCGATCCGGAGATCGCCGATGTGCCTGATGCCGTATCCCTTTCCTCCGTGCGGGGAGATATCCGCTTTGAAGGCGTTACCTTCGGTTACGAACCCTCCCGGACGATACTGAATAACATACATCTCACGATCCATGCCGGAGAAACGGTTGCGTTTGTCGGACCATCCGGTGCGGGTAAGACAACCATCTGCAGCCTTCTCCCCCGCTTTTATGATGTGGATCAGGGCACGATCACGGTGGATGGAATCGATATCCGGAATATCAAATTGCAAAACCTCCGCAAGCATATTGGCATCGTGCAGCAGGATGTGTTCCTGTTCTCCGGTACGATCCGCGACAATATCGCTTATGGCGACTTACAGGCAACGGACCAGCAAATCTGGGAAGCCGCACGGCGTGCTTCGCTGGATGAACTGATCCGAAGTCTGCCGGACGGTATGGAAACGGTGATTGGCGAACGCGGGGTTAAGCTGTCAGGCGGTCAGAAGCAGCGCTTGTCCATTGCAAGAATGTTCCTTAAGAACCCGCCGATTCTGATCCTGGACGAGGCCACGTCGGCACTCGACACGGAAACGGAAGCGCAAATCCAGAAGTCTCTGGCTGAGCTGTCCGTCGGCAGAACAACGCTGGTGATCGCTCACCGACTCACCACCATTCAGAGCGCGGACCGGATTATCGTCGTCAATTCCGAGGGCATTGCCGAACAGGGGACGCACCAGGAATTGATTCATTCCGGCGGTGTGTACAGCAGGCTTCACCAAGTTCACTAATGAAGCCAATGATCTGTAGTTAAACATGGATATTAAACTGAAAGTGATGAAATGCCGTAACATTATATTTAAAAGGATGACTCCCCTCAGTAGGGAGTCATCCTTTTTTTTCGAGACGGCTTAAGAATCTAATCCTTATGACAAGCTGTCATGATATCACGCAAGAGAACTTTGGCCTCATTGTCCTTGGATAAAAAAGTTGCTGTATGGAAACATTAATGGCGTACTGCAAAGACATCGTTACAGGAGGCGCTTTATGTTTTATATTTATAGTGTCGGTCTACTCTTCGGCGGACTGTCGATCATCAACCTTGTCTTCTCGTACCAAACCAAGTTTATCCAGCACCTGTTCTGGCCTACGCTGCAGTTTCAGTTATTCATGCTTCCTCTGTTCCTTATGGCCAACATGTGCATCGGATACGGGATCCGTTATGGATTTAAAGCCACCGACCAGTTAGGCTATACGTTGATCTTCTCCAAGTGCCTCGAAATCCTAATCTCGTTAGGGGTGGCTTATTTGTTCCTGAAGGAAGTTCCAACCTGGAAAAATTGGGCCGGCATCGGTATCATTGGGCTGGGCATATTCCTTGTTAAACAGAAATAAACGCACGCCCTCCTTCGACGCCTTTCTAGCTTACAATCATTCTTTGCTTTTATCTTAGCGAAAGAGCGTGACCGTTATTTTTTCCCCATCCATCCTTGTTCGTAGGCATAACGGGTCAGCTGTACCCGATTTTCCAAATGCAGTTTTTGCAAAATGTTCTTCAGATGGTTCTTGACCGTATTCTCGGATATGCACAAGGCTACCGAAATATCGCGGTTGGACAATCCCTCGGCTACAAGTCCCAAAATTTCTTTTTCCCGGGCCGTAAGTGGACTATTGCTTGGGTCCGGCTTATCGTACTGCGAAAACTCCTTCAATATACGGAAAGCTAGTTCCCTGCTCATCGGTGCTTCGTCCACGGCAATGGCTTTAAGGTATTCGTGCCATGATTCGGGATTCAGATTCTTCAGCAAATAGCCTTGGGCTCCACGTTTCAGTGCATCAAACAAATGTGCGATGTCGTCGGACACCGTAACCATGACAATTTTAACGTAAGGAAATTTGTCCTTCACTCGCTTGGTCGCTTCCAATCCGTCCATCCCAGGCATCTGAATATCCATGAGGATAATATCAGGCATCCATAACTCGGTCAGCTCCAGCGCTTCCTCGCCGCTTTGTCCTTCGGCCACGACCTCAAAGGTCGGGTCGCTGCTTAGAATGGTGCGAATGCCTTCTCTCGCAAGATCGCTGTCATCGATGATTAACACACGAAAAGGCTGCTCGTTCATGCGGTTCTCTCCTTCCGAATGCTGATTATCGTCTTGTGGTTATGTCTTTCCACCATGAACTTCCAGCCCATGGCCTCGGCCCGATCCTTCATGATTTTGATTCCATACCGGTTGCTGCCGAGCGGCTTGTCCAACTCAAAACCTTTGCCATCATCGCTGACAGAACAGTGCCAGCTCGAATCCGCCGCTGTCGCGGTTATCTTCACGTGCTTTGCTTCGGCATGCTTATGGATATTCAATAAGGCTTCCCTGATCGAAGCCAGCAGCTCCACCTTTTCTTTGGCGGACAGCATGTCATCCGGGATTCCCCACTGAACGTCGAAATGCAGATTCGTCTCCTGCTTGATTTCCTCAATTAAGCTGTTCATGCTATGCATCCACGGAATGGCTTGCGGATCTGCCGGATATCGGAGATTAGCGATGGCTTCTCTTACGTAGGCATTGGTTCGGTGAACACTTTCCTTAATTTCCTGGTATGGAATTTCGCCGGTTAGCCCCGATTTCTCAATTCGGTCAATCTGTGCGTTCAGCAAGAATAAGGATTGGGCGATTCCGTCATGGAGCTCCCGGCCAATCTTCTCCCTTTCATGCATGGCTGCTTGCAATGCCCTGGATTGGTTCAGTTCCTCCTGGTTCCGTTCAATCAATGAGAACAACTGAGTAAGAAACAGAATGGAAACCAAGAACACGATAACAGGTGCCAGCAGATTGCCAAGATCCATCGATATATAAGGCAGCAGGAACTCATGCCTGACATACTCCCAAATGCCAATCGTCAATGTGGGAATGATCAGAATCAACCATTTTATTTGTTTATAGGACATACCCTGCCTCCTAATTCAATCTAAACATGAATGTACCTGCCTCTTTATCTATCATGTTACCACTGGTTATCCCTTCATTGTAATCAAATTCGGCCCTGGACGGAATGACTCTAAAGTGCTACGGACCTTACCGGTTTCACCCGTACTGTAATAACCTATTTACAATTCGAGTACAAATCGCGTATAAAGAGTAAAAGATATCCATTCATTCCATTTCCGATGAAGGGAGCTGCAGTTAGATGAAGCAAAAAATTGCAGTGATCATTGTACACGGATTGGGAACACAAAAGAAAGACTATGCGGATAAATTTATGAAAAAGTTGAGAGAAACCTTCTCCCGAACCTCAGGTATTCCGCATGAGCAACTGGCCATGGAGGCTGTTCATTGGGCCGATGTATTCGCAGCACGCGAGTCTGAGTTAATCAGCAGCAGCATTAAACCTTACCGTTTACGTTATCAGCACCTTCGGCAGTACGTGATCCACAATCTGGCGGATGCCGTTGCTTACCAACCCGTGGAATCCGAGGATCAGAACTACGAAGCCATTCATCGGACAATCAGTGAAGCGCTGCACCGACTTGCCCTCTCTGCCGGTCCCCAGGCTCCATTATGCGTAATCTCTCATAGCCTGGGATCTGTAATCGCCAGCAATTTCTTCTATGATCTGCAATTCTCCTCCCGCGGGCATCACCTGGTCGTTGACCCGGAAGCTCCGTTGGAGCGAGGAGAGCTCCTGACATTATTCTATACGCTGGGAACCACCTTGCCGCTATGGAGCATGCGGTATCGTGATTTTGACAAGCCCATTGACGTCCCTTCCGGGCAGCTGAAGCACTATCATGATCAGCTGCTGGGGGAATGGGTCAATTTCTATGATAAAGACGATATACTGGCCTATCCCATTAAGAGTATAAATGAAGCGTATGACCGCACCGTACGTAACGATATATCCGTTAACGTGGGAAACTGGTTAACCTGCTGGAATCCCCTGTCACACAGCGGTTATTTCTACAGCAAACCGATTCTGGAGTATATCGCTTCAAGTTTGGAAGCGACCTGGCGGAGCGTCAACCAAGTTAAATAAAGCAATGCCGCAAAGACCAGGCGTCTTTGCGGCATTTTATTTCAGATGGTTATATTCATAACCCATTGTTCTCCGATAGGCCCCATCCTTCTTCTGCCCGTATCTTCGAAACCAACCCGTTCATACAGCTGCTGAGCCGGAACATTCTTATGGTTCACGACCAACACCACTTCATCGCAGGAAGGAAACTGACTTCGAATGAACGATGGCAGCGCAAGCATCCCTCTTCTGGCATACCCCTTACGCTGCTGACGATGGTCAATGGATAAGGCAGTAAGCAGCATGGCATGAGAATTGCTAGTATACTCCTTGACGCGCTCCGTGGCGTGCAGGATAAAGAAGCCGACAGGATGATCATCAGCTAAAATAACGATGGGAAACTGACCTTCCACTAGGTTTAATGCTTCTTTCGGATGAGCGGTAAATTGGACTTGATCATCCGGAAGCTCGAATTCATTCAAGATAGGCAGGTGTTCTGCCGAACGGAATTCCAGCTGAATTTGTTCCGCTTTTTGCATGGGGGATATCTCCTCTGTCATTGGTGAAATGGATACATCTTTTACTCTATCGATTGCAATCTTGCTTATTAACCTGTTTCTTCGCCATACCACAGCTGCCGGAAGCTTTCGCTTGAAGCCAGCAGCTGTTCTGCCGTGCCTTCAGCCTCAATCTCTCCGCCATTCAACACGATGATATGGTCCGCATGGTGAAGTGCTGCTTTTCGATGTGATACGACAAGGCAAGTCGCCCCGCCGCGCTCGCTGAACAGCCGCTCCCATAACTTACGCTCGGTCTCAACATCCAATGCGCTGGATAAATCGTCAAATACATACAGCTCCGCGTCCCGTACCAGCATCCTTGCGGCCGCTGTCCGCTGAGCTTGACCGCCGGACAGCTTGACTCCTCGTGGTCCTACCATCGTCTCCAGGCCCTGCTGCAGATGCTTGATATCTTCTTCCATTACAGCCGCATGTAGTGCGCGGTCCAGACTGCCCGGCTCCTCGATTATACCTAACAGGATGTTGTTACGCAGTTTATCGCTGTACAGCCTGGGGATCTGCGCAGTATACGCACTCTGTGGAGGTATAAAGAAATCAGCGGGTTCTGTTATCCTCTCACCGTTCCACCGGATCTCGCCCTTTTCAGCTGGCAGTAAGCCCAGCAGGGTGCGAACCAGCGTCGTTTTACCGCTGCCGATCATCCCTGTAACGACAGTAAAGGTACCACGCTTCAGGGTCAGATTAATATTCGAGATGCCGCGTCCGGTCTCGGGATATTGATACGACAGCCCTTGCGCTTCAAGCAGCGAGAGGGGCGGTGCCTCGATAATAGCCGTTTCCATGCCGTCTTCGGCAACGGAAACAGCGGAAGGATTGTGTCTTCCATTGGTCAACGAATCTCTCTGTGCCCAGCAATTAGGATGAGCTTCCTTCTCTTTATTCCGTTTGTTCTTAAACTTACCGATACCGATATAATTGGCTGCCGTAAGCAGCGAAGCCGGTGCCCCTTGCAGCATGGATTGGATGCGCTGAAAGCTGACGCCCATCTGCTTGTAGTAAGTCATGAAGTTGCCAACGTTCGATATAAGCTGCGTGACAAAAGTTAAATAATATACAAAGAGCGACAAGTCCCCGACCGTAAAATCGCCACTTCGCATCTTAAGACTCGCAAGCACAAGGATCAATCCTGTGCCGAGATTGACGGAGTTGGTGAACACGGAAGATAAGGTCTCCGTTAACAGCTTATCCTTCACCATGGATTGGCGCCGTTTCTCACTAAGGCTTACAAACCGTTCCACTACGCGTTTCTCAGCCCCTGCGACTTGAATGGCTTGCACATTGGCAAACATCTCGCTGATCGCCCCGGTTACCTTGGCCGTCGATTCCCGGCTTGCCGCCCTGTATTTCTGGATGCGTGCGGTCGCAATCTGGGCTGCGGTGACCACGAGGATCAAAGGAACGAACACGAGGATCGTAAGCTGCAGATCGATGGATATGAGAATCCAGCTGGCAACAATGACGAAACCGATAAGTCCTAACGTATCTACGGACCAGCTTGTCGCTTCTTCGGCCTGATCGACGTCATCCCGGAAATTGCTGATGGCTTCTCCGGGCGAGCAAGGTATTGCCCGTGCTCCAGGCTCTTTCATGACATGGGACAGCATATTTCGGCGAAGCAAGGTGCTGATCCGGAAGCGAAAATGCACGTCTGTCATGAAACCGCCGAAGATCAGTGCAATTCGGGCTAATGCAGCGCCAATGAGCAGCACGGCAATTGCCCAAACGCCGTAGGGAAAAGCATATGTACCTTCCAAATGGTCGAAGAAAGCTTTGGTTAACAATCCGGGAACCAGCGGTGCCATATGAATAAGGGACCATGCCAGCAGGTTGATAAGATACAGACCCGGCCGGTACAGAATCAGCCTCCAGAAGAAATGTCTTGCTTTCATGCCAGCACCTCCTCCATTCCAACGGCAAGCATGCGGCTAAACCGTGATTGCGGGTTTGAGGCAAGCTCTTCCCGGCGACCGCTTTCGAGCATTCTGCCATTTTCCAGAATAAGAATCCGGTCGGCACGCTGAACCGTGGCCAAGCGGTGGGCAATGATAATACATGTCTTCTCCTGCAGCAGACGCGTAATGGCTGCTTCAATCCGGTATTCCGTTAACGGATCAAGGCGGGACGATGCTTCATCAAGGATGACGAGACCCGGATCCGTCAGAAAGACGCGGGCAAACGCCAACAGCTGGGCCTCACCGGCCGACAGGCTCCCACCGCCCGAGGCCAGGCTCGTATCGAGCCCTTCGGGAAGCGAAGCATACCAGTCCCCAAGCCCAAGCTCCTCTAGCACGGATATAATTCGGCTATCCTCGATGCCTTCATCAAACAAGGTCAGGTTATCACGAACAGTCCCCTCCAAAATCTCAATATTCTGCGTAACCATCGCGACCTTGCGCCTCAGTTCATGAAGCTTGCAGACCCGGATATCCGTTCCTGCCAGCTCGATGCTTCCCTCCTGAGGATCATAGAAACGCAGCAGCAGGCGGGCGATCGTCGTTTTGCCGCTGCCTGTGCGCCCGAGCAGCCCCAGAGTCTGGCCCGGCTCGAGCCGCAGCTGAAGATTTTCGAGCGTAGCCTGCCCGCCCTCTTCATAGGTGAAGTTTAGGTTGCGGAATTCCACCGATAGCGGGCCTGCCGGAAGCGGAGCTCCGGGTCCGTCTTTAATCTGGGGCTCGGTTGCAAGCAATTCCCGGACTCGCATCAAGCTGGCATCTGCCTTTTGCAGGTCCTCCAATTGGGTGCGGATCTTCTCGATCGGTTTGGCTAGCAGCTCGGTATAATAAAACACTAAATATATGGAGCCGATTGTCAAACCGCCTTGTCCGTTCTTCCATAGTATGGCGCACACGATAAAAGCGGCAGCATTGCCAAGCGCAAACACCAATATCGTGGTGCTCCACATCAGAAAAAATCCGATGAACGCACGAACGCGAACCGGCAGCATCCGCCTGGCCATCTCATAAAATCGATTCATGACATATCCAGCCGCCCCGTTGGCACGCGTATCTTCAGTGCCTTCGAGGTGCTCGCCGATGAATCCGTAGAAATCCGCATTCAGCTCGCGCCAGCGCTTCCATACCGGTATTGCAAACCGCCGGATATGTTGAATGACGTAAATGCTGCCGACAACAAACACGGTCATGGCAAATCCAATCCAGAAGTTCTCCCGATACAGGAGAGCCAGAATTCCGATCATAAGGAGCAGATTGCCGAACAGATGGATAATAAAGCTGGAGAAGAAATTGGCAAGCGCATTCACATCGCCATCGACCCGTTCGATTAAAGAACCCGACGTTTGGGTTTTGTGAAAGCTCATATCCAGCGACAGGCAGTGCTCCGCCAATTCAGCGCGAAGCTTGTTGGTTGTCGTCCAGCCCAGATTCTCGCTATAGTAAGCAGCCGCAATAGAAACGCCTTGTTGGAGCAATGAAAATACGATAAAAAAACCTGCCGCATAGTAAAGGGACGTCAGACTTCCCTCTCCTTGAGCCGTATCGATAAAATACCGGATGATCTGCGGATTAATCAGTTGCAAACCGATTGAAAATAACAGCAGCACCGTCAGGGCTGCCAGCAATTTCTTATGCGGGAATACGTATCGGATTAACATCTCCCGGTACATGCCAATCCCCGTGGTCCTTCGCTTGCTGTTTAACGTGTGATCGCTTTGCATTCGTCAATAATCCCCCCGCTTCAGGTTAACCCTCTTGATAATAATAAGCTTCCTGGGAAGATATGACAAGAACATGGGTTCCTGTTTTCAAAAAAATTTACAGTCGATTGATCAGAAACCATCTGCTGCCGCAAAATCACTCTGATTAAGAACTCTTTTGAACCCCGCGCCAAAAAGACCAGCCCCCTGAGCTTGGGACTGGTCTTCAAAACCGTTTACGTATAGAGAATCACATGATCTTATGTCTCTGCCACTAATTTTAAGAATTGATTAATCATTTCGGGGGTGATTTCCTGGTTCTCGGGCATTTTGACTGCCGAGCTCTTATTAACGGATTGGATGGCCACATTGGATCTAGCTGCACTTGAAGCGATACCGGATCGGGCTTGTCCATCATGCACATTGTCATGGTTAGCTAGCATCATCATCAGAAAAGCACTCCCAAGTCCTATCGACCACATGCTCATTTTGTTTTTCTTATTCATCTGCGTTGCTCCTTCCATCACTTGTAGTGACATACTTAGTATAAGGTCCAAACCTTAACGAGAGATGAAGGCAGCCTAAAATCCAGTTAAGTAAAGTGAGGATATGATCATTTCCATGAAATCCCATCCCTTCTGCTATATGCTATATTTTTCGTATTAACTGATTTTAATTTTTAGTTTACATAACATAAGTTATGTTTGAGATCACACAAACAAGCGCGAAAAACGTATGCTATGCAAGCATTTATTCAAACAAGCCGGAACCTGGCTCCTTGATCCCTCCTCGATCGGATAACTTCGATCCCATCCTACTAACACTTGCGGAACGGCGGAGTATCAGCTCCGCTGTTTTCTGCGCGACGAGCCGCGAAGCTTTTTTTAATAAATAATGCCTCCCAGTATCCCCGTCAGAACCATGAGAAGGATCGGGTTCATCTTCCATTTTCTTAATACAAACAAAGATCCTGTAAATACACTTACAGCAATCCCATTCACTTTAGAAGCCACGTTTATTGCTGAAGTCCCAAGAAACGTCATTAGCAATATGGTTGCAGCAGCCGAAATAATAAGCCCCAGTGAAGCCGACTTCAGGCCATTCAAAGCTTCAAACACATAGATCGATTTATTGAATTTTTGAAAAAAGCGATACAGCAAAATAGAAATGCCGACACCTGAAATCACGCAGCCGAAAGTTGCAATCATTGCGCCCGGTATCCCCGCGACCTGTAAGCCAACAAATGTGGAGGTGTTTACTGCTAATGGGCCGGGTGTCATTTGCGAAATGGTAATGATATCGGTAAAAACCCTTTGTGATACCCATGCGTATTTTTGAACTGCCAGTTCCTGAATGTACGGGATGATGGCGTACCCACCCCCGATACTGAACGAACCGATTTGAAAAAAGACCCATAACAGTTTCAATAGTTCCCCCATTATTTCTGCCGCCTTTCATTAAGCCGCACTCGCACTATGCATAAAAAACAACACGAGATGAGGATAATGGCTACATTGACTTCAAAGATAAAATTCGCTAAAAATGCTGCCGGAATCATCAGAGTAAGAAATAGAGAACGTTCTTGGATCATCATACTGCACATATCCACAACGAAATCAACGATAAGGGCTGCAACGCCTGCCTGCATTCCTCTCAATACTGCGGAGATTAACGGATCCGCCGCAAACGCAACATAGAACGTAGAGATGAATCCCAATATGACGAGGGATGGAATGACAGCAGCAATACAGCTGATTACAGCGCCCGTCATCCCCGCTACCCGAAACCCTGCGAGAGTTGACAAGTTGATTGCGATTGCTCCTGGTGAGGACTGTGCGATAGCAGCCATATTAATGAGTTCATCTTCGCTGAGTAGTTTTTTCCTGGATACAAAATACTTCCGAATCATCGGAACAACAACATACCCACCGCCAAATGTAAATGTGCTGATAAACAAATTTATGCCCAGAAGCCAGAGATATAGTTTGGTTCTTTGGCTTATCATCAGTTCGCCTCCTTGTCACCCTGTTATTATGGAGGTTGATGATCGATTAGTAAAATGATATTATTTTGCAATAACGATTAGTTTTATTCATGAGAGGGGAAGCATCAATGATGACTCTTCGACATTTTGAAATATTTCGGGCAGTAGCAGAAACGGGAAACTTCACAAGGGCTGCGGAAAGGTTATATATCACGCAATCGGCAGTTTCTCATGCCATACGTGAACTGGAAGAAAAGGCAGAAACCGCTTTGTTTGACCGACTTTCAAAAAGCGTTCAGCTTACAAAAAGCGGCCGGCTTTTGCTGGAGGAAGTTACACCGATTCTATCTTCGTGCGAAGCATTAGATGCACGGATTAGCTGTTTGGAAAAACAAGCTCCCCTGCACATCGTTTCCAGCATTACCATTGCAGCGTTCTGGTTACCAAAAATCTTGAAAGCCTTTCAAAAAGATTGGCCTGATATACTGATCCATGTCGATGTGGTCAGCGCAGCGAATGCCATTGAAATATTGCGAAACGGCAAAGCTGACATCGCTTTGATTGAAGGTGCGGCTCCCCAAGGGCCTTTTACATGCATCCCTTTTGCTTCCTATCCGTTATATGTTGTGTGCGCCCCTGACTATCTCATCACGCACAACGAGTTGACTCTGCAACAATTTTGCTCTGAAAAACTATTGTTGCGTGAAAAGGGAAGTGCGATCCGCGATACTTTAGACAGCGTTCTTTATTTGTCCGGACATACCGCGCAACCTGCCTGGACAAGCGTAAATTCCCTAGCATTGATCGAAGCTGCCAAGGCTGGATTCGGCATCACGATTTTGCCTGATGTTCTTGTAAGTGAGCAGCTATTGCAGGGGGAATTGATTTCACTGTCTGTTCAAGACCTCTTGTTGAGAAATGAATTGCTTGCCGTTCACCATCGAGATAAATATCTGACAACTCCGTTAAGGGCCCTTCTTTTGCACATAGAATCTACGATGTCATGAAGCCTTCTCCTTATCTTACTAACCCCCCCTTCACACACGTCAAAATCGGCAACAACCACCTTCATCTCTTACATAACCTTAAGATGAGGTGGTTGTCACAAGAAATCCTTATTAAGTTAAGGCTACGCTTTATTCTCAACGGTCAATGTAGATTTCTCTTCGGTAACCAACTGTTGTTTGCCTGGCCAGAAAGCCCACTTGCCCAGGAGCGTTGTGATCGCGGGTACCAGGAAGGGTCTTACAATGAACGTATCCAGCATAACACCGATGGCCGTTATGATCCCAAACTGTACCAATACTTGAATCGGAAGCGTGGCCAGTACGGCGAAGGTCCCTGCCAGGATTAAACCGGCTGAGGTGATAACCGAACTCGTCTCGCCCACGCCTTCTTTAATCGCCTGCTTCAGCGGCATCTGCTTCCGTTTTTGCCATATGCTCGAAATCATGAATATGTTGTAGTCTTCGCCCAGCGCGACCAGGAATACAAACGAATACAGCGGTATGGCTCCTTGGATGGATTCTGCCCCCAAACCGTAATGAATGATAATCCAGCCAAGCCCCAAGGCGGAGAAATAAGACAAGATGACTGTGGCAATCAGATAGACGGTTGCTACAATCGATCTCAGATATACCAGAAGCAGCAGCGTAATCAAGCCGATAACGACGGGAATGATCAGTTTGGCATCATGTTCTCCCGCGATCTCCGTGTCATACTGGGTAGCCGTTTGACCGCTGATCCACACGGCTTCCGCCGGATTCTCGACTCCTGCCTTCTCAAGTGAAACCTCCGCGATCTCCCTGAGATCCGGAATATGCTGCATCGCTTCCATAGAGTAAGGATTCATGGATAGCTCGATTTCATAACCGATAATATCGTTATTCTCCGCCCCATTCTGCGGTTCGGATACACGATCCACATAATCCAGAGCCTTCAGGCGTTCTTCAAGATCTAAAGCTTGCCCGGCGCCATCCACCATCAGCCGAACCGGCGCAAGCTCTCCTTCGGAGAACTGTTCGCCGATGACGGTGAATCCTTCGCGGGAAGGAACATCCTCAGGGAATGAGGATAGGAGATCGTAGGTGAATTTGATTTGGGATGAGAAGGTCGCAAGTCCACCCAGCAATACTAATGCTACCAAGACGACGGTCCATGGCTTCGTTGTCACCATACGGCCGATCCGGCTCTCCTTCTCTTTGTGCGGTGCAGGAACCGGCTTTCCTTTTTTCTTGGCGCGCTCCGCTTGCATCTCCGGCGTTCTCGGAATGAAAGGATAAAAGGAACCTCTCCCGAAAATAGCCAACAATGCCGGTACCAATGTCAGACTGGCTATGAACATGATCAGAATTGACAAGCTGAAAGGCACCGCAAATCGTTGGTATGCCCCGTACTGAGCCAGAAGCAGCGCAAATAGAGACAAAACAACCGTGAAGCCGCTCATCGCGATGGCGCCCGATGAACTCGTAATCGCCTGGAACAAGGCTTTGCGTTTATCGGGTTCATGCCATAGCAGCTGGCGGAATCTCGAAATCAGGAACAAGCAATAATCCGTCCCGGCTCCAAAGAGCAGCACGGTCATAATGGCGATGGATTGGGAATCCACGGTGATTACGCCTTGATCCGCCATAAAACCGAGAATCGGGCTAGTTACCATATAGGCAAAACCGACTGCTACAAGCGGGATTAGGGCAAGAATCGGTGAACGGTAAATCAGCAGCAGCAATATCAGCACCAGAAGCACGGTTGCAATCATGAGCGACACGTCGGCATCCTCAAACAATCCGGTTGCATCAATAGAGATTCCAACCGGACCTGTTACGCGAGCACTGATTCCGTCTCCGCTCTGGATGGCCGTCTGAAACGGATTATCGCCCAGCAATTGTTCCGAGCGCTTCTCAAGCTCTGCCGTTCCTTCCTTCAACTGGTCCGTCTCCTGGTCTTCTTCAAAAAATAGCGGCATCACCAGCGTGCTCTGATCCTCTGACAACTGGGCGCTTAAAGCCTGCGGAGGCAGCTGATGGAAAGGAACAACGAAGGTTTGATACGGGAGCGGATCGGATTCCAGGCTCGCCGTCAACTCCTGCAGCTTGGTTAAATCCCCTTCGTTCAATCCATTGGCTTTATGCCACACGATGAGAGCCGGTACTCCCCCGTTGCTAGGAAATTCCTTATCGGCAATGGCTTCCGCTATGACGGATGGAGCATCCTCCTTCAGGTTGGCTGCATTGTTATCCTCTTTATCTGCAACAGCCGGCCATAGCAAATTCAACGCCAGTGCGATGAGTACCCATACACAGAGCGTAACCCATTTGCTTCGCTTCCCTGCAACCCATTTACCGTAATTCGGTCCTGATCCGTGCATTTGTAGATCCTCTCCATTCCGTGATGTTCTTTATCATGATCTTGTTTCTTTCTTAGTAAGACTGAAAACAAACTGCGCAAATTAATTATATATACCGGTAGGTTAATTTTCAATATTCATTTTGAAAAAACGACCTGCATGTCTTACACTATACACAGGAGGTCATCATGACAAAAATACGAAACCCCCGAAATCCCGGGCGTCCCAAAGCAGCTGCCGATCAGGCTCCTATCCAGGAAACCATCCTCTGGACCGCCTCCAAGTTATTCATGGAAAATGGCTACGAGCCCGTATCCTTGCAGCAGATCGCGAAGGCTTGCCAAGTGACCAAGGCTTCCATCTACTATCATTTCACAAGTAAACCCGAGCTGTTTAAAATAGCGGTAACCACGATTCTAGATAAAGCTTATGCTTCTACTCGTCAGTTTCTGCAGGAAGCCGATACCCTAGAGTCTGGATTGATCCGGGTAGCCGAAGCGAAGATTGCCAAGCCGCATGCCGAGATGGAGACCATGATGCGGGAAGCACAGCCTTTTTTATCCCAGGAGCAGATGGCCGCTATCCGTGAGGCGGAACAGCGCATTCATGAAGTCATCGCCGATCGGTTTAATCAAGCCATGCGTTCTGGTGAACTTCGGGAAGGCAATCCTTTGCTCATGGCGCAGGCTTTTTCGGCGATGCTGATGCTGGGCAATCGTGAAGATACCCGAAGCGGTTATGCCAGCCCTCGTGATATGGCTGTTGAGATCGTAGATCTATTCTTGCACGGAGCAGTGAAACTTCCGAAGTAACACGCTGCTCTATAACTGCATGCTTCACACATGAATCAAGAGATTTAGTTCACGAATCATGAGCATCGATCATATCAACGCAAAAGAACGGAGATCATCAAACAGGATCTCCGTTCTTTTTGCTTATGTTTTAGATTTCATTCCAGAAAGCAACGTCTTCAAGCGGCAATCTTACCGTTGGCCGACCTGGAGCAGCTGCTTTCCCGATGGCAATCAACATGACGCTGCGATAATGGGAAGGAATATTGAACTCTTCCACGAATTGAACTTTGTTATATCCGCCCATCGGTACCGTATCATACCCTCTGGCCCGTGCACTCAGCATCAGCTGCATGGAGATCAATCCGGCATCCACATCCACGATGCTTTCTTTAACGGATGGATCCAGGTTCGCATACATATTTTCGGCCGTGTAAATGAAGCGCTCCTTCACCTCTTCAGTCATATAACCGGCTTCTTCAGACATGGAATAAATCTTCTCGCCTTTTTCATACCATTTCAGATCGCCCAATACGGCGATGACGGCCGAGGCTTGAAGAACATGCTCCTGATTGTTGGCAATCGGATGCAGCTTCTTCAAAAGCTCAGCATCATCAATCACCAGAAAGCGCCATGGCTGAAGGTTGCTTGAGGAAGGTGCCAGTGTAGCGTCCCTAAGGATGGCTTCCATCTCTTCTCTTGGAATCTTTACCGACGGGTCATATTGACGAACCGAGTGGCGTTCCCGAATCACGGTTTGAAAATCGGATTTTGTTATTGTTGACATGGTTTTTCCCTCCAAAATTATATTGTGCATTTTTTTGCACAGTTTAAATCGCGAGTTAACTGTGTTGATTTATGCACAGTATATAGCAGACTGAATTTCTTTGTCAACAACATTTTGAACGGTTCACTGAGCCATGTCCGCAATCGTGCGGGATTCCAGTATTTTCAGGGTGCTTTCCTCAATCTCGGATAAAATTCCGACAAAGGATTCCTTGATTTCCTCGGCAAAACAATGTCCGGAAGCTGCATCCAGCATACTGTCGCTGATGGAGCTGTGGACCTGAAGAATCGAGTAAACTTCAGCCAGCGTAATGTCGCAGGCATTCTTCTTTAGCCGGTATCCGCCGTCTCTTCCTTCACGCGATTCAATCATATCGGCTTGCGCAAGTGTTTTCAGCACTCGTCGAATCAAAGTCGATTCCGAATGCAGATACGATGCGATATCGCCGCTTGAGCATTTGCCGGAGTGACGTTCAAGCGTAACCAGCGCCTGTACGGCCAGACTGAAGGTTTTATAAGTGGACGGGCAGGCCATTGTCGATTTTTTGGAGGCCGCTTCTTTATGGATGCTCATGTTCCTACCCCCTTTAAGATTGGAATTGCCTTTAATAGGTATTCTGCAGCTTTAGCTGTGGTTCCCATCAAGCTTTTCATTATTGTAACGTAAACCTGACACTCCATCAAGAACAACAAGGACCATCGTCTAATGGCCCTCGTCTTCAACCAAGGCTTGAGACTCATACAAATTCGCCTCACGGTAATTCACATCCATTCTTAAATGGCTCGCTAATGCCCGGTCAATATCGCCCTGTTCGAACATGTTTTGGATCTCGTTTCGCTCTGACTGAATGGCTTTTAGTTCCAGTTCTCTGCGTTCACTGCTAAGCTTCTGCTTTCTTCGGCTCCATACACGATCATTCTGAAGAAAATGCTCCATTGCACGGTAGTCTGCAATAACCGCTTGCAGGATTTCCTGCCTCGGCGCCGGTTTCACTGCTTGGATCTCATGTATCGCTGCACGAATTGCCGCCAGCTTCAATGCCTTATACATGTCCCAATTCGGATGATCCGGAGACATCGGCGTTTCTTTGGCCTCGTTTTTTTTCAACAGGCGCTTCATTTTCCGCCATACAGTCTTCGTGAGCAGCTTGAACTTATATCGGCTGGTAAGCAGCATCTCGACTTTGTTCAGCGAGGAAAGGAACTGCTCCGCGACCCTTGCAGAAGCTTTATCTTCCTTAAGCCATATTTCTGCAACGTTCCGTTCCGCAGTAAGTCCGATTTTTCTGACTGCGATCGTGGCTTCCCAGAACGCTCGCATGTCGTTTTTATCCGTGATTTGAGATTGCTGAAGCCGCTTGGTATACGCATAGATGAGCTGAACCGCCTCCTCCCTGTTTTCATCCGTCATTTCTTCCCGCACGGTTCGTATTCCCGCTTGCAGCATATGAAGCCGCGCTTCTTTCTCGCGATCGATGGCCACAGCCGAATCCGCATGTTTCTCACGTGTCAGCAGCGGAAGCAGAGCACTTGCGATGACCAGCGTTAAGAGGATGACGCCCGCGCAGATAAATAACATTAAGCTTCGCTCTGGAAAAGGACGATGATCCGCAAGGGTGAGCGGAATGGAGAAAGCCGCGGCCAGCGTCAATGCCCCCCGTACGCCCGATAGTGCGGTCAGCAGGGAAGATTTGAACTGACGGTTCGTTGAAGCCCATACCCATACGAAGCGCAGCAATATCAGTACAGCCGTAATCAGCAATATATAACCGACGACTTGTCCATTGTTATAGGCAGGGTCACTCCATATTTGATTGACGACCCCCGGGATTTCATGCCCGAGTAGAAGGAACACCAGCCCGTTTAATGTGAACAGAATGACGGACCAGGTGCTGTCTGATACAACTCTAAGCTTAATGGATGCCGATCGCATACGATCCCTCTCCACAGCGTGGGTAACACCCGCCGCAACGACAGCCAGAATCCCGGATAGATGAAATTCTTCGGCTATGAGGTAGATGATGAATGGCGTCAGAATGATGATCAGCATATGAAGCGTGACATCCTCCATTCCGAGCCGGCGCAGCAGCATTCTGAACCAGATCACAAGAAATCCTAGAAGCGCCCCGACAACGATGCCTCCAACCGCAATGACAAAAAAACTGCCGATCGCATTCGTTAAAGAAAAATAACCCGTCACTGTAGCCGCAATCGCAAAATTAAATGCCACGAGACCGGACGCATCATTCATGAGCGCTTCGCCTTCAAGTAAATGCATGATTTTTCCCGGCAGCTTCACCCTGCCTGACAGGGAGCCCACCGCAACCGCATCGGTAGGCGACAGTATTGCCGCCAATGCAAAGGCAGCCGATAACGGTAGGCTCGGAATAAGCCAATGAATGAAAGGTCCCGCGATCAGAACCGTTGCAAATACGAGGCCTAGCGCCAGCAGCAGAATATTGGACCTGAGCTTCCATAACTCGCTCCGCGGGGTCAGCTTCCCGTCATTAAACAAGAGCGGTGCGATAAACAGGACCATGAACAATTCCGGATTCAGCGGCACGTGATGGAAACCGCGGATATAGGCGGCCCCGATCCCAAGCGCAATCTGGATCAACGGGACAGGAATGAATGGCAGAAATCGATTGATGATGTTGGAAATACCGACAAGGACGAGAAAAATAAGTACCATAAGAAATATTTCCACAATGCATCTGCTCCTTCCTCGAGAAGAATAACCTATGTAAGCATGGGCATATCCGTCAGTAGACGGATTTAGGTTGTGTAGAATCGGAAAGGTTTATTTATGAGTTGGAGAAGTTTCAACCGTCATGCTGCCTTACAAAAAAAAGGCTTCCTAAAGGAGAGGTCCTTTAGAAAGCCCTTGAGCTAGTGATTGCTTATTAATATGCCGTCCAGCCTGCATCGGCTGTAACCACCGTACCGTTTACAAAGCTGGCTTCATCGGAAGCGAGGAACAATACCACCTTCGCGACCTCTTCCGGTTCGCCTGCCCGCGGGTTCAAGTTCATTCCAGCCATCGCTCTTTCCATGCCAAACGAATTCGGCGCGTTGATGGTGGTGCCGATGTTCGTACTGACGCCGCCTGGAGCAACCGCATTGCACCGGATTCCCTGCGTTGCATATTGAAAACCGACATTTTTGGTCAATCCGACAACGGCATGTTTAGCCGCCGTATACGCTGCACCTGCTCTGGATCCCATAAGACCTCCAGCAGAAGCAATGTTGACAATGACTCCGCTCTTCTTCTCCAGGAAGATGGGCAACGATTTACGAATGGTTCTCATCGGTCCGGTTGTATTAATGGCAAATACGCGATCCCACAACTCATCCGTTACATCTGCAGCCGGTACGAAGTTGTCCATAATGCCGGCATTGTTGATCAAAATATCAAGCGTTCCATATTCATTAACGGTGGCATCCACCAGCTGCTGCACTTCTTCTTCCTTGGCCACATTCGCTGCCAGTGCCAGGGCCGTGCCGCCTTTCGCTGTAATTCCGTCAACAACCGCCTGAGCCGCCTCAAGACGTAAGTCGGACACGACAACTTTTGCGCCTTCGGCAGCAAACAGTTCCGCTGTCGCTTTTCCCATACCGGAAGCGGCACCTGTAACAATCGCAACTTTACCAGATAATCTCATGTTCCATACCCCCATTATTGGTTGTGATATCATTTTGGAAATCAGGGACAACATTCAACAGCTGTACAATACACGACATATGTCTATTCTAGTATAATCGTAGTATGATTTAGGTCACAATCATTAAAAAACGTGGAAATGTACGATACCGAACAAAAATCATAAAATTGTTTATATTTTAACTATTAAATTCGTTATATTTTTAACCGAAAGGAATCGAATCTATGCAAACGAGCAATAAAATGACCGATCGTCGCATCGTCCGCAGCAAAGAAGCTTTAAAGCAAGCGCTCCTATCACTCCTCTCCCAGAAGAGCTTCTCCAGCATTTCCATTACGGAAATCGTGGAGCTAGCCAATTACAATCGAGGAACCTTTTATACCCACTACGACAACAAAGAGGCTCTTCTGGATGATATCCTGACTCCTTTAATGGAGGAACTGATCGCTTCCTTCAGGGCTCCTTACGGGGAAGTCGACGTATTTCATATCGATGAGCTGCCCGCCAATGCGGTAAAAATATTTGATCATATTCATCAGAATGCCGGCGTGTATACGTCGCTGTTCAAAAGCGATGTGCTGCCGTTAGTCCGGGATAAAATGTTCTCGGCATTAAAGCAAATCGCCTTGGAGGACTTGGACTATCCAAACGAGGAGCTAAATCATGAGCTTCTCATCATCTACAACATGCACGCCTTAATCGGCCTGGTATTCCACTGGATCGAGAACAATTTCCACTATTCCGTCCCTTATATGAGGGATCAGCTGGTTCTCATGATTAACTGGAGGCCGAGAAGCGTAAGAACACAGATTAAGCGCACGGATCATACTTGAAATCGGTGAGCAGATGACGTTAGAAAAATAACGTAGAAAAACCATCAACCCGTTCAAAACGTAAATTGAACGGGTTGATGGTTTTAGTTGATGGTTTTGGTTGCTGAGTTAACAGTTATTTTTACAACGCCTCCTGCCGCCAATCTGGTCCAGATCGTGAAACAGACTTATCCACGGCGGATGTTCTTATGCTTGTTGGTCCAGAGGTATGGAGAGAACCGTCATCGTCGTGGTATGGCCGTACTCGCTGCACTGATAAATGAAGGTTTCAAGAGACTTCATGGAAGCTGTTTCGATTTTCATAAGAAAATTGTATAGCCCGCTGACTTGGTAAATCTCGGCGACCTCCTGCGACTGTTTGGCGAATGCCGTCAGCCGGTCACAATGGCTGGCTTGAATCAGGATGAAGGCCGTTACGCCCTTCCCCATTTTGTCAGGAGATAGAACCGCACGATACCCCGTAATTACGCCCTTCTCCTCCAGACGCTTCACGCGTTCGGATACCGCAGGCTGCGTCATATTGACCTTTCTTCCCAATTCGGAGAAGGAGATTCTTGCATTATGTTTTAATAGCTCCAAGATTTGAAGATCGATCTGATCCATGTTTACACTCCTCTGCTTTACCCAAATTCAATTTCAAAGTCGAATGGACGAAATCGCTATAAATTCAAAGTAATACGGTAGGGATGCCTTGATTTTAACCTGTAACTATAGGGCTCCGATTTATACAATGGAACTAGGTTAACAATCATTCATTCAAGGAGGAATATACAATGACAATCACCCTGCACGATCCCATACAAATCGGAACGGTACGATTGAAGAACCGAATGATCATGGCTCCTATGCAGCAACATCAAGGAACGCCGGATTCTTATGCAACGGATTACCATGTGAAGTTTTACAGTGAACGGGCCGAACATGTCAGTTTGATCATTATCGAATCTACCGTCGTGTCTGCAAATGGCCGGCTGTTCCCGGACGATATCGGGATATATACTGAGCAGCATACTGCTCCCCTACGCAGGATTGTCGATGCCGTCCATGCGAAAGGAACGCCGATCTTCATCCAATTGACCCACGCCGGTAGAAAAGGATGGCCCACAGTCACCGAAAAAAGGTTAGCCCCTAGTTCGATTGCCTACGATGATGAGTATGGACTGCCCCAAACGATGTCCCAAGCGGACATTCACGCAGTCATCGACCAGTTTCGGATGGCAGCCCGTCGAAGCCTGCAGGCCGGTTTTGATGGAATCGAGCTTCATGCCGCCCACGGGCATCTGCTCCATCAATTTCTCTCTCCGCTGTCGAATCGGCGAACGGACGCATATGGAGGAAGTCTGGAAAACAGAGTCCGATTGATCCAAGAAATTCTGGGCGCCATACGAACCGAAGTAGGGATCAACTACCCGGTGCAATTGCGGGTTTCTGCATCCGACTTCGCCGATGGCGGCCTGACACCAGCAGAAGTTGCGCTCGCCTTGACGTACCTGGAATCCGAACTGGATGCCGTGCATGTTTCTTCGGGCGGTCTCGTTCCTGCGGCACCTTTAGCCACACCGGAAGGCTACCAAACACCTTATGCTGCGGTGATCAAACAATATGTAAAAATACCGGTGATCGCGGTCGGCAATATCCGCACACCAGCGTTCGCCAATTTCATTCTAGCAGATGAGATGGCAGATATGATAGCCATCGGCCGCCCATTGCTGGAAGATGCAAATTTCGGTGAACAAATGCTGTCCTTAGCTTAAAGGCTACGATCTCAAGTGACCTATTCGTTTACTTGCGCAATTCAATTGAAAAGCCAAAGGCCGTCTCCGAAGGTAGGTTTGAACCACCTTGGGGTGCGGCCTTTTCATTAATACCGATTAATTTAATCTACATTCTAGAAAATAGCGTCGAGTGTACTTTCGACGATTCGATCGGCCAGCTCGCGATTCATCGTAGCGGAGTTCATCACCCGCAGTCCATAGTAGCTGCTTAAGAATAAGCTGGCCAGCTGCTTCGCAGAGCGCTCAGCCGGAATCTCCCCCGATTGAATCGCCTCTTCCATCACGCTGATCAAGTCTTCCTCGAGATCATAAATATACTGCCCGAATATCCGTTCAACCATCGGGTCCCGCCCCGCTCGTTCCATGCTGATATTAACCGCCATACAGCCGCGGTGATTCGGGTCTGAAAAATCCATGCCGATCGCCCATTCAAACAAGGCGCGCAGCCTTTCCTTAACCGGAATGGAACGGCCCAAAATCTCTCTGGATATCTCCAAGCCTTCATCATTGTAACGCTGAAGCACCTGCTCGAATAACTCATTTTTGCTGCCGAACGCATTGTACAGGCTCCCTTTACCCAGCCCTGTCTTCTCGCACAGCTCTTGCGTAGAACTCGCTTCATAACCCTTGGACCAGAATACGTCCATGGCCGCACCAATGACCGCATCTTTCTTGAACTCACGCGGTCTTCCGTTCGTGGTCATTCCCCTCATCCCTTTTGAACATAATCGTGTTACCTAAAAGTATAGGGTTTATGTACCACTCAGTCAAATATTATGGGGTTCCCCCCGAAAAGATTCGTCGAACGGTTTCATACGCCAGCTTCGGACGACGATATTCATCCACGATGCCTTTGCTGTTCCGCGTACATGAACGATTCAGCAGCCAGCCAAGCCCTTCCGTCACTCGGCAATCGCTGAATTGCCATATGAACATGCCGGAAATGTATTCACGCTCCATGTATGCCTTCAGATTACCCGCGATAATATCGGCCTGACGCTCCTCGGAGCCTTTCTCCCGATTCGGACTGCGGAATCCGTAGAACCCGTCCCCTCCGAATTCACTTATGATCATGGGTTTTCCTTCTCCGCCAAGCGCATCAGCCCAACCCCTGGCCAGATCCGCCAGTTCCCCCGGATTCTCGTCGGTATACCAGCCTGGATAGAGATTGAACGACACGATTTCCGCCAAGTCAAAACATTTCTCCTGATCCCGGTGATGGGAAGCGAAGGACCGGGGCCTGCTTGGATCAAGCTCCCGAATGATGGTCAGCTGCTTCTCGTAGTGAGCTCTCCCCTCCTCGGTGTGACTGGCGCATTCATTCAGAATGGCCCATATAAGGATGGACGGGTGGTTAAAATGCTGCTGCACCATTTCACGAGTCACCTGCTCGCTTTGCCAACCGAAATTCGGGTGCAACATCTGCTCCAGACTCAAACCGCGGGCGTGATTTTCTTCCCACACCGCAATACCTCGTTCATCGCATAGATCGAGAAATCGCTCATCGTTCGGATAATGGCTCGTTCGAACGGAGTTACACCCAAGATCCGTAATGAGGTCCAGATCTTTTACCATGAGTGGCAGCGGAAGCGAGGAACCGGCCATGGGATGATCCTCATGCCGGTTAACGCCTTTGAATACGAGCTCCTGGCCGTTCAATTGGATTTTTCCGTTATGCGTGGTTACCTCACGAAAGCCTACGCGGTCCAGCCAATCATCGCAATCGGTATCATCAACCGCAAGTACCGCTCGCAGTACATACAAATTCGGGTCGTCCAGCGACCATTCCAATATGCCTGGATAGGATACGGCGGCTATAATTTCGACCCGCTCGCCTGGCTTCGCTTCAAAGCTTCCGAGCGGTTCCTCGACCTCAGCCAGCGTACCGCGGAGTGATCCTTTCTTCACAAGGTTTCCAATGTTTCGGATCACTACCTTCCAAGAACCGTGCCAAATCCCGTCCTGTTGATATGGAGTGAACATGACGTTTTCAATGTATAAATCGCTTATCTCTTCCAGGGCAACCGGTCGAATGATGCCGCCGTACGTATAGTAATCATTAGGAACATGAAGGGCCGATTCTTCGTTGAAGGAATTATCCACGTACACCAGCAGTTCATGTTCACCGGCTTGAACTTCCGGGATGATCATGTCAAAGGCGGTATAGGCATTATAATGACGAACTGCCAATTCCCCGTTGAAATAGACATGTGCCGTATGACTGACCCCTTTAAATTCGATTCGCAAATTGGTTTTCCGAGACAGCGAGATCATTTTGCGATATACCCCGACTCCCCTATAGTTCCCAAAGTGTGGGTGCATCTCCCAGCAACCGGGAACAGGCAGCTTGTCATTGTAGCTTGCTGGTCGCTCCCCCATGCTGGCTGCCGGTGCAAACTCCCATAAACCCTCCAGTTCCTTGCACGTTCGAATGTGGTGGGTATCAAATAATCGCAGCATCTCTTCTCCTCCTATCCATCATGCGGCTTTGAGGTTTCCCCCAAGTCCGGATAGGTATAACACTAGATTATTGTAACAGCGTATTCCATAGAAAAGCCGATACAAAACATGTAAAAATCGCTCCTGGCGTTCTAGCGAATATCGTGATCCTGAGTTATTCTTTTAATATATCGCCTATCGAATGGGAGGCTGAACTGCATTGTATGAAGCACGAGATTTGGTCGTAAGGATCAACTGGACCTTCCGGAAGACAACCTCTTCCGATTGGTCAGATATCCGTAATAACACGGCCGTGCACAGTTTCTACTGGATCCATGAAGGCAGCGGGATCTTCCATACGGATCAAGCATATCCGGTAAGTCAAGGCATGCTGTTTTACATGGAACCGGGCTTGCAGATGCGGATGAAGAGCGCGCCGGAAACTCCTCTTACCATTAGCATGGTGCTGTTTGAATGCTGCAGCCTTCATCATTGCCGGTCTCAATGGCAGTTCCCTCAAAGCGTTCAGCGGCTTGAAATCCCATTTATGGCTCATTATCTAGGCGAGAAGGCCATCGGGATGGACCATGCTTTCAGCGAGTTGACAAGGACTTGGGTTCCCGGGAATACGGAGAGTGAGCTGGAGAGCAGCGCCCTTCTGCTAAGGCTGATCGCCAGATTACATCAGCAGAACAAGCCGCCTTTCATAGAGCCCGCATATGAGGCATACCAACGGATTAAATCAGACATCGAGGACCATTACGCCGATCCGCTTCATATTGGAGCATTAGCGAAGAGACATGCCATTTCGGAGTCGTATTTGCGAAAGCTGTTCATGAAGCATCTACATGTTTCTCCCAAGGACTACCTGACCGACATCCGTATGCGGCATGCAGAGCGTTACTTGGCATACACGTCGTATACGCTGAGGTTCATCGCCAACGCATGCGGGTACCATGATGAATTTCACTTCAGTAAAGCGTTTCATAAGTACAAAGGGATGGCACCCGCAGCGTTCCGCAAAACCTCAAAACATGCGAATCATTCAGACCCATAATGGTTGCTGATTGGTGTCTCGAAGTGTACCTTTCGGATCTAAAGCAACTTATGCAAGCGAATGAGGTTCTAAATAAAAAACGGACTTAAGAGACGTTATTCAGCAGATCAGCAGCAAATAGACGGCCAACCCCCCTTTATAACAACTCTGTAGCCCGTTTTACGTGCAAAATAATTCCTATGTGGACCATAAAATCTTCCAGAAGATTTTATGCCGGCGGCGGGGCCGTGGATCGGCGGATGATCAGCTCCGGAGGGAGCACAATCCGCTGTGCAGGCTCTCCCTGGCTGGACAGATTCCTGACCACTAGATCCACCGCCAGTCGACCCATCTGTTCCATCGGCTGGGCAATAACGGTGAGCGGCGGATCGGTTACCCGGGCCAGGATCGTATCGTCAAAGCTGACGACCGAACAGTCCTCCGGAACGCGCAGCCCGAGCTCGCGGATCGCCTGAAGGGCGCCGATCGCCAGCAGGTCGTTGCAGCAAAACAGCGCCGTAGGCCGTTCCTCCAGCTCCAGCATAGCTTTGGCTCGGCGATATCCATCCTCGATCTTATGGTCACAGGCTGCAATATAGTCGGGAGAAGGCCCCAAACCGAGCGAGGCGGCAGCTTCGACAAATCCCCTTACCCGCTCATTGCTGCTCGTCACCCGCTCATGCTCGGCTAGTACCGCCAGTCTTCGGTGACCCAGACGAAGCAGATGCTCGGCAGCCAGTCGCCCCCCTTCCAAATCATGAACCCGGACGCTGCTGGCGCCAAGTGCCGGATTGTCCCGGGCGATAAGCGCTATAGCCAGCGAATGCTCCTGAAGCGGCTTAAGCAGCTCACCATGGGATATGCCCGTACCGATAATAACGCCGTCCACCTGCTTTTGTCTCAGCAGACTAACATAGCGCTTTACCTTCTCTTCCTGGTTGTCCGTGCTGCAGATGATCACGCTGTATCCAAGCTGATGCCCATGATCCTCGACCGAGCGTGCAATCTCGGCGAAAAACGGGTTGGAGATGTCGGGGACGAGCAATCCCAGGGTATAGGTTTTTTTGCCTGCAAGGGCTGAGGCAATCGCGTTCGGTCGATAATTCAGGCGCTGCATGATATCCAGAATCTCCTCACGCCGTTCACGACTGATCTTGCCCTTGCCGTTCATGACATGAGAGACGGTAGCAATGGAGACGCCGGCTTCACGCGCAACGTCATAAATAGTCGCTCTTATCATCCCTTGTGCTCCATTTGTTTAATTTTGGTATTTCAATTTATTATGAGCTTTCAACTCATTTAGCGCAAGACCGTCTTACCCTTAATGCAGCCTTCGGACACTTTTATCTCATAAGCCAATCATGATCCGGATCATTGCGGAATTTCCATATTCGCTTCGGCCCCGCCATGACGTTCAAGTAATACACATCATACCCGGGAGGCGCGGATACCGGATGGTAGCCTTCGGGCACCATAACGGCCTCGCCGTCTTTGACCGCCATCGTTTCATCCAGCGAACGGTCATCGGTGTAAACCCGCTGCACGGCAAAACCGCACTCCGGCTGAACCCGGAAGTAGTAGGTTTCCTCCAGCAGCGATTCCTCCGGCAGCTCGTCGCGGTCATGCTTGTGCGGCGGGTAGCTGGACCAGTTCCCCCCGTCCGTAAACACCTCGACCACCAATAGGCTGTCCGCCGGCTTTTGCTCCGGCAAAATGTTATGCACCAGACGCGACATGCTCCCGCTCCCGCGGTTCTCCACGCCGACATCCTCCGGTGCAATGAGTCGGGCCTGATGAGTGCCTTTCCCAGGGGCCAGGCACACTGCCAGTTCCACCTCGGTTCGTGCCGTGACCTCGTACTGTTTGTGTGCAGGTACATAAACCGTATAGGGAGGCGTCTTCTCAAACACGCTCATGCGCTTGCCAATGTTGTCCCAGCTCTCTCCCCCGGCCTTCACGTCGGCTCGCCCGGTCAGCAGAACAAGAGCTGCTTCCTGATCTCCCGTGGCGCGGTTCAGCGTCTGTCCTTCCCTTAAACGGAAAACTTCAAAGCCCACATATACCCAGCCTGCGCTTTGCGGCGTAATGGATAGCACGCGCCCGTCCAGGTCCGGCTTCGTAATGGGTACAATTAAGTTCGGCATGGTGTTCCTCCTTTATGGTTCTGCTCTGGAAATGATGAAGCTCCGACGGCTACCCTTTTTCGGGTTTAGCCTGCCGATATGCCGGTGGTGAGCTCGACCAGCTTCACCGGGCGGCCTTGCAGCAGCGAGCGCTTAGCCGCCAGGGCGATCAGCTCCGCCTGAAGGCCGTCATGGCCGCTGACCGGCACCGGCGTCCCGTTTTGCAAGCTGTCGATAAATTGCCGTGTCTCGTTCATGTACGCTTCCTTGTACCGCTCCAGGAAGAAATGCAGCGGTTTATCGCGGGTGACGCCGTCCGGACCGCTGACAACAGCGGTGCTTGGATAGTCGTTATCGGCGGATACGCTGCCTCCGGAGCCAAACACCTCGATCCGCTGATCATAACCGTAGACGGCCTTGCGGCTGTTGTCGATGACGCCAAGCGCACCGCTTTCAAACCGCAGCGTTGTGAGGGCGGTGTCGATGTCGCCCAGCTCCCCGATAGCAGGGTCCACCAATACCGCTCCCTGGGCGTACACTTCGACGACCTCGCTGCCCGATAGATAACGAGCGATGTCGAAATCATGAATGGCCATATCCATAAACAGCCCGCCGGACACTTTAATGTAATCCGGATGCGGCGGGTTTGGATCGCGCGAGGTGATCTTGATCAGATGCGGTTTCCCGATTCTTCCCTCGGACACAATCTCCCGTACCCGGCTGAAGTTGTGGTCAAACCGACGATTGAAGCCGATCTGCAGACTTACACCGGCCGCTTTCACGGCCGCCAGCGCCTCGCGGGTCTGATCCACGCTCATGCTGACCGGCTTCTCGCAGAAAATATGCTTGCCGTTCGCCGCGGCCTGCTTGATCAGCGGGACATGCGTATCCGTCGAGGAGCAGATCAACACGGCATCGATATCCGGATGCTCCATGATATCGTTACTATTAGTGGTAACCATAGGAATGCCGCGTTCCACGGCCCAGGCCTGCAGCTCGTCGCCTGCGAACAAGTCGCCGATGGCCGCAATTTCCGCGCCGGGCATGCCCAGCAGATGATCCGCATGAATTTTGCCGATTCGTCCGGCACCGATGATTCCGATTTTAATGGTTTTCATATGAACGTCTCCTCTGCTTAAGGGCTACCAGCGCGCCGTCACCATCTTCTTTCGGGTATAGAACTCCACGCCGTCCGTTCCGTTCGCATGCAGATCCCCATAGAAAGAGTTTTTCCAGCCGGAGAACGGAAAGAATGCCATCGGCGCAGGAACGCCAAGGTTGACGCCCAGCATGCCGGCCTCGATATGCTCACGAAACTGGCGCACATCGCTGCCGTTCTGCGTGAACAGACAGGCCCCATTCGCGAAGTCCGAGCGGTTGGAGATTTCAATCGCTTCCTCCAACGATTCCGCACGCATGACGGACAGCACCGGGGCGAAAATTTCGTCCTTCCAAATCTTCATCTCGCTGGTCACTTCATCAAAAATCGTCGGTCCGACAAAATATCCGTCACCGCTCACGGCCTCGTCGCTTCGTCCATCGCGCACCAGCTTGGCACCTTCCTGCTCCCCCGCCTCGATATAACGGATCGTGCGCTCCTTGTGAGCTTGCCTAATCACCGGCCCGAGGAAAACACCTTCGTCCGCTCCATTGCCGATGGTAATCTCATCGGCCGCCTGCTTCAGCTTCTCCATCAGCGGTTCCGCCACGTCGCCCACTGCCACGACGACGGAGCAGGCCATACAGCGCTCGCCGGCAGAACCGAAGGCCGCGCTGACGATCTGGGTCACGGCCCCATCCAAGTCGGCAGTCGGCATCACGATGCTGTGATTCTTCGCCCCCGCCAAAGCCTGCACGCGCTTGCCGTGGGAAGAAGCGGTTTTGTACACGTACTCCGCCACCGGTTGGGAGCCAACGAAGGATACGGCAGCGATGCCGGGATGTTCCAGAATGCCGTTGACCACATCATGCGCGCCGTGAACGACGTTCAGGACGCCGTCCGGCAGACCGGCTTCGGCGAACAGCTCCGCCAGACGCTGTGCCAAGAGCGGCGTGCGCTCCGACGGCTTCAGCACGAACGCATTGCCGCAAGCGATGGCGAGCGGGAACATCCAGCACGGTACCATCATCGGGAAGTTGAACGGTGTGATTCCCGCCACTACGCCGATCGGATACCGGTACATGCCGGACTCCAGGTTGGTGGCGATGTCGGGAAGCTGCTTGCCCATCATCAGCGTAGGCGCACCGGCGGCAAACTCCACGCATTCGATGCCGCGCTGTACTTCGCCGTAGGCTTCTGCATAGCTTTTGCCGTTCTCCGCCGTAATCAGGCGCGCCAGCTCCTCCCAATGCTCCACCAGCAGCTGTTGATACTTAAACAGAATGCGCGCGCGGCGAGGAACGGCCGTCTTGGCCCAGGCACGCCCCGCTTTGGCGGCAGCCTGCACGGCCTCATCCACTTCCTCTTTCGTGGATAACGGGACGTAAGCAAGAATCTCTTCCGTTGCCGGATTGTATACGGGATCGGTTGTTTCGGATCGGGATGGAACGAATTGTCCCCCGATATAATTGCTCAGGGTTTGCGTCATGGCTGTTTTGCCCCTTTCGATTGGATCTGTGAGCATAGACAAAATGAAAACTCTGCTCTGTAAGAAAAGATGAATTGGCAAAATTACAAGAATAGGTGAAATCTAATAAAAGTGTGTAGTCTCACGAACATGGGGAATCTCAAAAACAGGTCTAATCTCTAAACACGAAAACCTAAGTACGCGAAATCTTAAGAACACGAAATATCAGTGATGACAAAACTCAATAAAACCCTAACCATGGACTAAACTCAGGAATTGGCAGTAATCTCGCCTCGCTTGCAGCGCCCGATATAATCGTGAACCGCCGTGCTCGTCGGCATCGCATCGGAGCAGCTGTGGCTGGAGATGACGATGCTAGCCGCCGCACTGCCGAATTCCATGCAGCGCTCGATGGTCCAGTCCTGCATCAGGCCGTACAGAAAGCCGGCAGCGTATGAATCCCCCGCCCCGAACGTCTTGATGACCTTCGCCGGAAAGCTCCGAGCCGTATGGCTGGCACCGCCTGGGGTATATGCGATGGAGCCTTCCTTGCCGTGCTTGATAATCACGATCTTGGCGTTATAATCAAACCATTTGGCCGCCGTGATGCGATCGCTGCGCTCCGGATTGCCCCCGAACTGCTCCATCATGTCAAACTCTTCGCGCGTGCCGAGAATAATGTCGCATGTTTCCGCCGCTAAATTGTAATAGGTTGCCGTCTCCTGCGGGGATTTCCATGTGTACGGACGGTAATCGAGGTCAAACGCGATCACGGCGCCGTGGCGCTTGGCATAGTCCAGAGCCAGAAACACGGCCTCCCGGGAAGGACTGGCCGCGAGCGCGGTGCCGGAGATCAGTACCATTTTGGCGGATGCGATCAGCTCCTCGCTCACATCTCCCGTCTCCAGCAGCAAGTCCGCGGCGTTGTCGCGGTACATCAGAATGCTGCAGTCGGTCGGGCTCTTGATCTCGGTAAAGGCCAGACCCGTTACGGCTCCCGTACGATCGATTGTCACGCCCTTCGTTGCAATTCGGTTATCTTCGAGGTACTTTGTAATAAAACGCCCCATCTGATCGTTCGCCACCTTGCCGATGAAGCCTGTATTCAGGCCCAAACGCGCCATCCCGATACAGATATTGGCGGGTGATCCTCCGACATATTTGGTAAACGTGGTCGTTTCCTCCATCGGCCGGTTAATCTCATTGGCATTCAGGTCGATGCACAGCCTCCCTACTGCCACAAAATCCATCGGCTTTGCGTTATTGAACGTGATTTCACTCATGGATAAACCTCCTTGATCAGATCAGCCGCGGCTGAGCATTCATATGAATTCATGACTCCGTTCGCCAATGGCCGTAATCACTTGCAGCTCTCGTAATACTTACAGTTCAGAAATACTTCCAACCGGTAGACACTCCCAGCTCGATCCGCCCGCACTTGAATGAGTTACTGGTGTCAGATAAGTATGTTACGATTCCACCCTCGAACTCAGTCGCATCGCCTTGAGCCTGGCTCGACCCTCGAGCCTTGGTCTTCAGCCCTGCATCTTCGTCAGGTCCTCCAGGCCGTCCAGGTATTCAATCGCCCGTTGAGCATACTCCTTGGCCGGATGAAGCGCAGGATCCTGCTCACCCTCCAGCATCGCCCAGCCGTCATAGCCGCGATCAACAAGCTCTCCGATAATCGGCGCAAAATCGATGCATCCGTCGCCAGGAACCGTAAACACGCCCCTGCGGATGCAGCTTACGAAATCGCAGTTGTCGAGGCGCGCCTGTTCCAGCACATCAAGCCGGATATCCTTCAGATGGATATACGCGATCCGGTCATAATGCTTGCGTAACAGCTCCAGCGGGTCGTTTCCTCCGTAATAGGCATGACCGGTGTCGTACAGGAGAGACACCAGCGAAGGGTCCGTCATGGACATCAGCCGGTGAATCTCGTACGGCTGCTCCACAACCGTGCCGCCATGATGATGATAAGCCAGCTTCATGCCGTAGCTTGCCGCAATCTCTCCAGCCTGGTTCAGTCCTTCCGCCAGGCTTTCCCATCCGGCGTCATCCAGACGGAGAACGATGCTCTCATTCGGCGTCCGGCGGGGATCGAAGTGCAGCGATCCCCCGACCTCCGCCGTGCTGATGACCTTGCTGCCGAACCCAGCCAGAAATTCCGCGTGCCGTCGGTAATCCTCCAGCTCCTGCTTGCGATAGTCGGGATCGGAGAACAGCACCGACTTCCACTGGGAGACCAGCTGAATGCCGCGCGCATCCAGCTCCCGTTTCAACACTGCCTGATCCTTGGGGAACTTCCTTCCCATCTCCGTGCCTGTCAGACCCAAAGCCGCAATATCATTCACAATCATCTCAAATGTCGTGTCGTCTCCATGCTCCCTAACGTCCTCGCCGACCCAGTTAATCGGATGAATCCCTAGCTTGAACAGCCTGTCACTCATGACCATCGCTCCTTTGCTTTGTTTGGTAGAGGTTTGCTTCTTTGCTCCGGGCCAAATAGTATGGCACCTGCTCCAGCCGCTAGTAGGGCCTTGCTTCCTTGCTTCGGGCCGCCATCTGGCGCTGCGCCTCGGTCACCTTGCTTGAGGCCGACACCTCCGGCACCTCTACGCGCCACCAGGACTCATAACCGTCGGTGTTCGTTCCCGGAACGACCGGAATCTCGATCAGCGTCGTCACGTTTTCCTTCTGCGCCAAGAGCAGCGCTTCATGCAGTGCCTCCGGCGTGTTGGCCTTGTAGGCTTTAGCGCCGAGCGCACGCGCGTGCGCGGCAAAATCAATCGGCAGGTACGCTCCGGTCAAGCGGCCAGTCCTCTCTTCGCGGCGTCGGAACTCATTGCCGAACCCGTCGCTGCCGTTGCTCCGCTGCAGATTATGAATGCATTGGAAACCGTGGTTGTCGAACAGCAAAATCGTGATCTTCCGCCCTTCCTGCAAGCTGGTGACCAGCTCCGAGTGCATCATCAGGTAACTGCCGTCGCCAACCAGCGCATAGACTTCACGGTCCGGCTCCGCGAGGGCCGCACCCAAGGCCCCGCTCACCTCGTACCCCATGCAGGAGAAGCCATACTCCATGTGGTACGTCTTCGGTTCGGAAGGTCTCCATAACCGGTGCAGGTCTCCCGGCAGACTGCCTGCCGCACAGACGATGACGGAAGATGGGGAGATGACCTCATTGATGACGCCAAGGGCTCTCGTCTGCGACAAGCCGTCCGGATGCTCGGCAGCGTACAAGCGGTCCACCTCGCTGTCCCACTCCGCTTTCAAACCGGCAAGCTCGCTATCTTCGTAACCCGCTTGATAGCCGTCTCGAGACAGCTTCTGATGCAGCGCTTTCAACCCTTCCTTCGCATCGGCAATCAGTGCTTCGCCGCCGAGCTTGGCGCCGTCCGCGCTGTTGACATTCAGGTTCAGGAACGATACGTCCTCCCTTTGAAACGCCCATTTGGAGGACGTTGTAAAGTCCGAATACCGGGTGCCGACGCCGATTATCAGATCAGCAGACGCCGCGACGCGATTCGCCGCCAGTGAGCCCGTTACGCCCATGGCGCCGAGGTTCAGGGGGTGTTTCCAGGAAAGCGCGCTTTTCCCGGCCTGCGTTTCAGCAACCGGGATGCCGAAAGCTTCCGCAAATGCAGCCAGATCCTTGGCAGCTTCGCTGTAGTGCACGCCTCCTCCGGCAATGATGAGCGGACGCTTGCTGGCTGCAATCCGTTCCGCCGCGCGCTTCAGTCCTTCGGCCGACGGCGGGCGGCGGTCGATGACGTGTACCGTTTTCTCAAACAGCGAATCCGGATATTCGTACGCCTCGGCCTGCACATCCTGAGGCAGTGCCAACGTAACCGCCCCCGTCTCCGCCGGATCGGTCAGCACCCGGATCGCCTGCCGGACGGCCGCGATAAGCTGCTCCGGCCGGGAAATCCGGTCCCAATACGGGCTCACCGGCTTGAATGCATCTGCGGCCGACACGGTGTAATCCGACGGGGCCTCAATCTGCTGCAGCACCGGATCAGGCTGGCGGCAGGCAAAGTTGTCACCAGGCAGCAGCAGTATCGGGATGCGGTTTACCGTTGCCGTAGCTGCGGCGGTGACCATATTGAGCGCACCGGGTCCGATGGACGAGGTGCAGGCCCATATCTGCCGACGGTTTTTTTGCTTTGCATATGCCGCGGCGGTATGCACCATACCCTGTTCGTTTTTGCCCTGAACATAAACCAGGTCTCCCGGGCTTCGTTCCAAGGCCTCACCAAGACCGGTTACATTCCCGTGTCCGAATATCCCCATCACCCCGTGCACGAATTTCGTCTCCACTCCATCAACAGAAATATACTGTGCATCCAAAAACTTCAGCAGTGCTTGCGCCATCGTTAATCGTGTCGTCGTCAACCGGTTCATCTCCTTTTCAGCTTTTCATTGTCGTTGCATCCTATGGATAAAGCTTAAATGTGAATTAAGCGCTTAACCTATTGGATCGAGGCGCTTAACCAACTAAGGGTTAAGCGCTTTACAGAAAGTGTATGCCTTACTGGCCGCCCAGCATGCCTTTCAATTTTATGATTTCCACGCCCGCCAGCATCATGATGCCGGTCCCGTGATTGTCATTCACCACCGTGAGCAGATCATGCTTGTAATAATCCCCGGTAAAGGAATATCGGGACCCGCTGCATACCCCGTGCACGCTGCCGCGGCGGTCGATGGCTTTTCCGGTCAGCCCCTGCCATGCCCGAATGGCGGCATCGGCGAACGGCGCGGGATTCTCCAGCCAGCCGAACCGCACACCTCTAGCAAAGGCATAGGTGAACATGGCCGTGCATGAAGCCTCTTCATAAGCATCCGGATCGATGATGACCTGCCTCCACAGTCCCGATTCTCCCTGGTAGGAAGCGATCCCGGCACACAGCTCGCGGAAAAATTCAATCAGGGCCGGCCGATCCTTATGATCCTCCGGCAGGCGTTCAAGCAGTTCGGACAAGGAGAACAGGCTCCAGCCGTTTCCACGTCCCCAAGGAATTCGGGTTGCCTTCCCGTATTTGAAGTCAAACACGTGGCTCATCACGCCTTCCTCCGGCATAAACAGGTATTCCCGATACCTCAGAAACTGGTGGGCCGCGTCATCCAGATAAGAGGAATCGCCTGTAATCATGGCATACCGCGACAAGAACGGCGTGCTCATGTACAGATCATCCGCCCACATCGTATCCGCAGAGTACTCCGATATGCAGAGACGGTAGAATGCACCGTCCTCCCGGCGTTCCAGGCGGTTCGTCATAAAGTCCGCTATACCTTCTGCCACATTCAGATCGTCCGGATTGCCGCTTTCCATGTAGGCTTCCAGCATCGCGGAGCCGAAGGAACCGCAGTTGTCCAGCATTTTGATCAGCACCAGCTGATGGTTAATGGACGGAAATCCATACGTATCCCGGTCCCAAACGGCGTATTCGTACCATGAAGTACAGATGTCGATATGCGCGCGGGCATATTCCGCCATATCCGGCCGCTTCAGAACTCGCGACGTCTGAAGCAGGCCATACATCGTCACCCCAAGCGGATAATCCCAGCGCCCGAAATTGCTAGCAGAGCCGGAGGTCCATTTATTGCTCAGCATCGCATTCTCATAAAACGGCCTGACCCGGCGCCCCGGCGCATCCAGGGACCAGCCAATCAAACCGCGGCCATCCGCGCGCGGGAACAGCCTTTTAACCGAGCACACCTCCTCCGGCGTTTCCTCCTTCTCGTCAGCCAGAGGCCCCGCAAACAGCCAAGGAGAGGGTGCGCCCTGTACCGGAACCGGAAGCACAAACCCCAGCACATTCTCTGAACTGTAGGCCTCAAGCTCAAATCCCCAGCCGGACGGCCCTCGGCAGCTGCGCACGAGAAGATCCCCTCGGCAGGCCGCAGCAGGAAGCTCACAGCCAAAGTCGCCTCCCTCTTGAGTGTCCAGTACAGGCTGCCCGCCGATCCATATCTCCGTCCGCCCCAGAGCGCGGCCTCTAAGCACAACATGGTCAACGCCTGCCGGCACATTCAGCCGGCTCCATGCATAGCCTGCTGCCTGAAGCTCAGGCAGTCCGAATAATCGCTCAAAATTCGGCTTCGCCGCTTCTTCCTCGCTCCAGCCTGTAACCGGGAGCCAGCGAACACCGGTCTCGCCTTCTGTTCCGTGCGCATTCGGAAAGATGCCGCTTTCGCCGAACATGCCGGCAGCCAAGGGTCCGGCGTAAACCCAGCCGGCTGCTTCCTTCCGGTTCGTAAAAGGGGACAGCACCTGCAGAATTCTGACCTTGCCCTCTTGGGCGCCAAAACGGCAACCAAAGCCAGCTTCGGTCCAACGCGCCTCGATCAGCAGCGTATTCCAGCCGGGTTTCAGAACAAGCGAAATGACGATCTTGGCATCCGGCTTCATCTCGTCCTCGGCTCCCGAGCGGTACATCAGCTGATCGTTCAGATAGAAGCGTACGGGGCTGAACGGCATGATCCCGGCGTCAATCGAACGCTCATCGTCGCTCCATACCAGACCGAGCGCATAAGCGGCATCCCCCTGCTTCGCATCTCGGAACCGATCACCGAAGTCCAAATCATAATATCCTTCCTCTGTCTGAAGAATGCCCGTTTCGGCGAACGACCGCAGCGCAAACGGAATTTCCGGGTTTGCCCCGATGTAGCGGCCGGCAATGGTCTTCAGCATGCCGGCATCATCATCGCCCATCCAATACCGGATGCTTTCCCGGGCTTCGATATAGCTTGTCATGAAGATACGCCCCCTTCCGTTCGAGCGTGTTCTGCCGCTGGAGAAAGCTTAATATGAATCTCCTTCACGAACGGGGTCACCACATTCAGCAGCAGCGTTCGGAAGCCGAGCGGATATGCTGCCTCCCGGACGCCCGCCGCCGTGTGCTGAAATCCAGCGCCGCTGATTTCCATCCAATCGCCGTCCATTTCGTAACGGATGCTCCCTTCCATCCAGAACTGGGCATCCACGCCGGCGGGAGCAAGCTCTCCGCCGTTAAGGGTTCCGGCTGCCGGAAAAATAAGCGAGATCTGCGACACGACTTCCTCCGGCTCCGTCGACGAAACAACCAGCTTCCAGCCATCGCTCGCTTCTACCACATCCACCTCCACCTTGTGCCGCTGGACATGAGTCTGCGGACGGCAGTGATGCGGCAGCAGATACCAAGGGCTGATGTCTGCCTTGGCACTTGCAGGCAAATCTGCTTCCGGCACCGGTCCGTTGTAGCCCTTTTCCTGTTCGCCGGATAGCCGATATCCATTCTCCAGCGTCGCCAGCCGGCTCATCTTGACAAAACCCGGGTCGAAATAGGAAGCGAACTGCACGCCCAGCAGACGAGCCGCTCCATGACGAATAGAAAAGAAGGAGGACATCTCCGTGCTTACGGTCACGCTGGTATGTCCTTCACGGATTCGCGCAACCGGAGCGCCAAAATCCGTGTGCATCCGGCTGTAACGGATGACACCGTGATGGCCGGCACCCGCAAATCCGGACAAGTAACGATCCCTTGGAAAATCCGCGTTCAGCACGACCCTGTAATGGTCCGGCATCGGCGTTGTCTCTGCACCCTGGCGCTGTAGACCCGGATCCAAGAGCAGCCGAACGGTTGCGTTGGTTGGTGCTCCGCCGGGATGTTTCAGCAGAGACAGCGACTGTTCCGCCATACCTTGAAATACCGGGTCGTGGTCTAGGGAAGCCATCATCAGACACGGCAGGAAATATCCCGACATATCGAAGCTTTGACCAAAATCCTGCCGCCCGGAATATTCCGTGACGATCTCCCCGTCAGGATGAACCAGATAGGACATCATCTTCAGATTGGCCCGGACCGGTACCAGAAGCTCCGGCCGCTTCAGCAGCCTGGCCGCATGAATCAGCATGACATCGCTGACGACGTTATATATCCCGTTGCTGCGCTCGGTCCATTCCCCGTCGCCCGTGGCATCCATACCTTCTGAGAGCCACGCTTCCGCCCGCTTCAGGGCATCTGGCGAATCAAACAGCTCATTCAAGAACCCCAAAGCCGCACAGATCACCCACCGATGGTTCGGCGTGTGGCAGCCTCCGGTGATCAGCGCAGGCAAGGTGCGTTCCAGAAACAGCAGCATATCCGCAGCCGCTCCCTTCAGCTCCACCCAACCGTCAGCCAGAAGCAGCTGCGCCGCTTGCGCGTAACCAACCACGACGAAGGCGGTATCCGGAGGAGAATGAAAATTGGTCCAGCCCGGCGAGATCGTACCGTCGCTGTGCTGAGCCTCCAGCATATAACGCGCCGCAAGCGTTAATCTGCGCGCCAGCTCCCTGCTGCGGTAATAGTCGGATGCCGGATTGCAAAGCGCGGCAGCCCAGATCGCCATGGCGGTCGGTGTCCCGCTGTTATGGTTAGGCGAAGGCAAACCGTTTTCGACGGTACGAACCCCGCCGAACCAGCGGTGCCCCTGCTCTATAATCTGACGGTCCATCCCCTCCCGAACCCAGCTGTCATTTACTTCAAAAACCCTGTTATACATATACGATCCTCCTGATATCCGTCGTCCTTAGCCTTTCACGGCGCCCAGCATCACGCCGCTGACGAAGTAACGCTGCAGCCATGGGTACACGATGAGAATCGGCACCGTGGCAAATACGACGCTCGCCGCTTTCAGGCTTTCCGTGGTTGCTCTGACACCCGCTGCGGGTCCCTCGTTGCGGGTCAGATCCGTAATCATATTGTTCTGTACCAATTGATACAGCTTCAACTGGAGCGGATACAGCTCTTCGCTTGTAATGTACAGCAGCGTATCCTGAAACCCGTTCCAGCGCCCGACCGCATAGAACAAGCTTAGTGTCGCTATGACCGGCAAGGACAGCGGCAGAATAATCCGAAGCATCGTTCCGATCTGACTTGTGCCGTCAATCTCAGCCGCTTCCTCCAGGCTTTCCGGAATTCCATTAAAGAACGAGATCAGGATAATCAGATAGAACGGACTGATCAGTCCCGGAAGAACGAGGGCCCAAATCGTATTCAGTAAATTCAGGTCTTTCACGAGAATATATTCCGGGATAATGCCTCCGCTGAAGAACATGGTCACAATGATGATAAACATGAAGATCTTGCGGCCTTTCAGCTTCTTTTTCGTCAGCGGATAAGCGGCAATGATGGTCATGATCATGCACAGCACCGTTGTCAGCAAAGTCAGCGTGATGGTAAAGCCAAGTGACCGGATCATGCTGGAATCGGAGAATACGGATTTGTAAGCCTGAAGGCTGAACTCCACCGGAAACAACGTCACGTCACCGGACGTTACCGCACGGTTCGAGCTGAAAGAAATGGCGATAATATGGAAAAAAGGGGCCAAACACAGAAGTACAAAAACCGTAAGCAGGATCATGTTGACGGTATCAAAAACACGGTTCGACGCTCGCTCGCTCATGTGTGATACTCCTTTCTGCAACAACGTTAAATGATGGACTCGTCTGTCAGTTTTTTGGATGCATAGTTGGCACCAAGGATAAAGATCAAGCCAACAACAGCCTGGAACAGGCCGACCACCGTCGCAAGTGTATACTGCCCGGATTCCAGACCCGTACGGTAGACATAGGTACTCAGCACGTCGGAGTAATCCATGACGGCTTTATTGCCAATGACAAACGGACGGTCAAAGCCGATCGAGATCATATTTCCGAGATTGATGATAAGCAGTGTAACGACCGTCGTCTTCAGGCCCGGCAGCGTGATATACCAGATTCGCTTGAACCTGCCCGCGCCGTCCACTTCCGCCGCTTCAAACAGCTCCTTGTTGATGCCGGTTAGGGCAGCCAGATAGAGAATGGTTCCCCAGCCTGCGCTCTGCCACACACCCGTCGCCAGGTAGGTGATGAGCCACGTATTTTTTTCTGTTAGAAAAGGTACCGATTCAAAACCGAGCGCCATCAGCATGTTGTTGATCATGCCCGATTGCGTGCCAAACACCTGGTATACAATGCCGCCTATAATAACCCATGAAATAAAATGGGGAATATACAATATCGTTTGGGATAAACGTTTGAACCATCGGATTCGGAGTTCATGCAGCATAATGGCCAGAATCAACGGGGCCGGAAATGAAACCATGAGGTCCAGCAGATTAAGCATCAGTGTGTTACGCAGTGTTTTATAAAAGTCCTGTGTCTGGAAGACTTCTCGGAAGGCATCCAGTCCAATCCATTCGCTTCCGGTTATACCCTCAAAGAAATTGAAATCCTTAAAAGCAATCTGAACGCCCCACATCGGGCCGTATTTGAAAATGATAAAGTAGACCAAAGGCAGAACAAGCAGTGCATATAGTTGCCAGTACCGGCGCAGGTAAACGGTTCCTCTCATCTGAATCATCCTCTCCTTGCTCATGACGCCGGGAGCGAGGGGACGGCCTCTTGTATATAGCCGTCCTTTCCCTTGTCCCGCTGCGGATTGCCTTTATTCGGATTGCATTTCCTGATAAACCTTGGTCCGCTCATCAAGAATCGCTTGGCCGCCGCTGACCATATAATCCTTCATGGTAGCTTCGAACACTTTCTCGAAGTCTTCCGGTTTCGCCATCGCCGTCTTGACGATCATCTCTTCATATTTAGCTTGGAGGTTCGTGCCGTATTTCGCCTCAGCTTCGATCGGTCGGTCAAAGTTGACCGGCTTAAACGTATCCGTTGCCGCAATTTCAACGGCCTTGCGGTGCAGATCCTGGAACTTCTCCGGGAAGTTGGTCGTCAGCTTCTCTCGGTTCTGTGCCTCGTCACCTACAAAGTTGCCGTTAGCGATAATGGCAATGTCGCCGGAGTTGTAAAGACGATCAATCACATCTTGAGGAGCGTCGGTCTTCATGACGGGAATGCCGTCCACCATTTCATAGTTTTCGCCTTCCACGCCGTTTTGCAGAGCCAGCAGATTGTCAGGATCCGCCATCCAGTTCAAGTATTTAATCGCTTCTACAGCATGGCTGCTTGTTTTCGGAATCATGATATACATGCCGTTTGGCGCATATTCAGGCTTCGCGCGCTTGCCTTCGGAGTTGGTGAATGGATCGATCGGTTCCAGTTTGGCATCCGGCTGGTTTTTCAGCAGCGTATCATAGGTGCCGTCCGCGTAGTACAAGTTCGGATAATCCTCTGTCAGGAAGCCAGTGAGGCCATTAGTTACATCCTGGGTCAACTGCTTCTTGTCTTCGTCCAAACTGAAGTCACGGCTGATCAGCCCCTCATTGTACAGCTTGTTGAAGAATTGAAGCGCATCCTTGAAGCCGGGAAGCAGGGTCGGATAGTCATTGGCCCCGAGCTTTTGGAGCTGCGTGTACTTCTGTTCTTCCGTGGTCGGCTGGATAAAGGACCAGATTAACGGATCGTATTGAGCCGGTTCGATTGTCATGCCGAAAGGAATGACCTTGCCGCCGGTTTCGCCCGGATCCTTTTCTTTAAAAGCTTTCAAGACCTCGTACAGCTCATCCGTGGTTTGTGGCACGTCCATGCCGAGCTTCTCTAACCAGTCGGTACGAATAAAGGAAGAATACTTACCCAGGAAAGCCCGCTTGCCAGGAACGGCAAACTGTTTGCCCATGTACTGGCCGTAACTCATCGCGTCCTCATCGAGGAATTCCTTCAGGTTCGGACCGTGCTCGTTGATCAGATCGGTTAGTTCCGTCAATCCGCCCTGCTCCGCGTAGCGATTGAAGGTCGGGGTATCGTACGTAAAAACGATATCCGGCACGTTGCCGCCGCTGGCCATCAGAACGTTCAGCTTCTTGATTTCCTCCGAACGGGGTACCGGTACGAATTCCATTTTAATGTTGTTAGGAGTTCCAAAGTTGTCCTGGATGTATCTCGTTAGGTAGCTGTCGGTTATGGTGTATGGCTTCGGTGTATTGCCGCGGTCAAAAATTTCAACCTTCAGCGTGACCTGCTTGCCGTCATTAGAGCCGGAATCTCCGCTTCCGCTTGAGGTATTGGTGCTGCTGCCCGAGTCTGATGAACAACCGGATAATACGACCGTTCCGGCCAACAGCATGACGAGCGAGAGCTTTGCGAGCTTGCCCCATTTTTTCTTGCTTGCCGCCATAGTTACATCCCCTTTTCTTATTTTGATAATTGCCCTGACGTTCGCGCCGTTCTTTTAATTGAATATATCCTGCGGCTGCATCCCTACGCTGCTTTGGGATCCATTCATGTAAGCGCTTAACCTCTAGGGTGTCCTCAGTATGCCTCAGAGGCCCGGGAATGACAATAAACCAAATTCCAATCGACAGAACCCGCATGGTTACAAGGTTCCTCCGTATAGCAATGACTATTTTCGTATCATAAACCGTTTTCACACGACCGCCTTAAAGCCTTGCTGCATGCATGGTTTGATCCTTACGTGGAATATCTCGCCAGATGATGTCCTGGTTTGAAACATGCCGTAATTTTGCGGAAATACGAAACGGGTGCTGCTCCTAGTCGGAAATCTCTGCACCCGCTTCTTGATAAACTATAGTCATAAACTGCTTTCGCAATCCGAGCCGCTGATTTAAGATCCCGGCTCCATACCAGAAGACGGCTTCATCTTCAGCTTGCGGTAATCTCCCGGCGTCACACCGGCCGTCCGTTTGAACACCCGCCCGAACGTTATGGCGTTTGCATACCCGATTTTCTCCGCAATCTCCTGTATGGAGAACTCGGTCTCCGCCAGCAGCTCCTCCGCCCGCTTCATCCGCAGCTGAACCAGGAAATCAACGAACTTCATATCGTATTCCATCTTAAACAGATAGCTTGCGTATTTGCCGGAAATCTGAAAACGGTCGCTAAGATGCTTCAGGGACAAATCCGGATCTTCAAAATGCTCTTCGATATAGTGCTTCATCTCGCTGATCATGGCCCGGTAGCTTTTGGTTTCGCTAAGCGCAACGTAAGTACGGTAAGTTTCCGTTAACTGATCGCCGATCCTGCTCTGCAGCTCCTCCAGGGTCGCTGCTCCCGCCAGCATATGGTCTTTGCTCTCCGAAAGCTGATTCCGCAGCTCGCCGGATAACACCCCAACCTCCCGGGACAGCAGCTGAAGCATGCTGTTGACCAGAGAACGGATGATATCATCCTTCAGCCGCTCCTCCTTGAACGAAACGAACATATCCTGCAGACGGGTTCTCCAGCCATCGTTATTTAAGCGAAAGTCCTTGACCAGCTCTGAAATTTCCGTCAGATAAGGAAGCAGGTGACTTAAATCCTCCTTGGACAGCTCATCGCCAACCAGGACGCCATGATCCCCCATCACCAGTCTATGGCCGAGCGCCTCCGAGGCGGAGCGGTACGAGGCCCCGACCTCATGAAGCCCGGTGACCGTGCTGCCCAGCCCGAAGCTCAAAGGCAGGCGAAGCTTTTCCTCAACCCAGCCGCGGCATTCCTCGGCAGCGTGGATCAATGCTGCACGAGTCTCACCTTTTACCTCCGGCAGCGCGATCAGAATACCGACGCGGCTGCCGGAGATCCATTCGAGCCAACTGTTGAAGCCGGCATTACGTGAAAGCTCCTGGAACACGTTCATCAAGGCAAACTTCAACACGTTCTGGTCCCGAGCGGTATGAACATCCTGAAAACCCCTGTAATCATTGATTTCACCGAGCATCATCACGTAGCCCTCCAGTTGCTCCGGCAGGGTCATCGGGGTCAGCTCGCTCATCCGCGATTGCAGCTCCTCCTCGTGCTTCTGCCCGCCGATCAGATCCATAAACAGCTGACTGCGCTGAAGCTGGAGATTCTCGTCCTGCTTTTTGTCATAATCCATGGACCTGTTGATCAGGCTTTCAAGCGCGCTGTCGATCACGGATAATTCATCCTTGGCCGCTTGCGGCATGTTCAGCTGAATGGATTCTATGCGGTTCATTATGGCTTTGATCGGCTGATAATTCCGCCTGCTAATATAAATGATGTAAATAACGGCAAGCACCACGGTAACGAAGCCGATAACGACCCAGATATAGGATACGACGGACACCCAGGCATAGAGCTGGCCCGCACGGAGACCGCTTTCAAAAGTCCAGCCCAGCTGTTCCGATTGCAGCGTTGTCAGCACCTTGCCTTCTTTGCCCCGGTTATCCTCTCCCGTCTGGGATGCTTCGAAGATCAGCTCCCCGCTGGAATCCAGAATATTCAAAAAGGAAACGCTGTCATTTATCATCGGATTGATCATCTGCTCCAAGCGGTACATGCTGACGTTTATCACCAGCAGCCCCTGGCTTCCGAAGGGGAGCGGCAAATTTTTGTACATGGAGATGACCTGCTTCGGTTCGTTCTCCCCGAGACCCGTCATGGAGCGTACGGCCGACCAGCCCCGATAATCGTGGTCCTTCACGGCGTGCTCGATAAATGAACGGTCCGGGAACGACGAGAGGGAGCTCTGTCCGCTGGTGGTCAACACGGACTGATCCGAATGACGGTACAAATAGACCGATTCAATCATGTCGCTGTCCGTTTGCAGCACGCGAAGTCGTTTCACCAGCGAGTACATCAGATTTTGGTCGGATGACGGGGTACTGAACAGATAGCTTGAGTATAGGGAACTCGTCTCCACTTCGTTCAGCACGTTCATCTCAATGGCATGGATGGAGCGGTCCAGGTCTTCCATAATAAACCTTGTAGAAATCCCGTTTGCTTTGGCTGCCTCTTCGCGTGAGGCCTCATTAAACATGATGAAAGAAAGAAACACGATGATTGTAATGGTAATAAGGAAAATGGGAAAATAGGAAAGAAGCAGCTTGCGGTACCAGTTTTGCTGCAAAGAGGTCATTCCTTTCTCTTCCAGGTTAAGCGTTTTACTTATGCTTGTGCTATATTGTAGCACGGCTTTGTCCCTCTCTGGAAGAGGGGTGTCTTCGAAGGAAGGACCACTGGAATGATACCTTTTTCATTCTTCCTGCTTCATGGATCATTCGCACCGAAAAGGCAGGTACAGTCTAATCTTCTCTACACGGTACTTAAAACAAAAAAAGCCGCGAATCCGCGGCTTCATTTACCCTATTTGCTTTCGTCCCCAACTACACCTGCAAGAGCAGGCTACCGTCCAGCCAAGACCAAAGTTGTATCAAAATGTCGAAAGATTACTCACTCGTTCCCTTCAACCCTTCATGAACTCCGATATCAAGACTTTCCGTCCCGTCTTGGCACTCTCCAATGCAGCCAGCACCATCGCCATGCTGAAGACGTTGTCGCTGCAATCCGTCTCCGGCTTGATGCCGGCTCCGAGAGCATGAAACATATTTTCCAGGCAGCCGTGATGTCCGGTCTTCTCCATTTCGGGCAGCGTCCCTTCAATCCGTTCATACTTCCGGATAAAGTTTCCTGATTGATCCCCTTCCGCCACGATCTCCGCATAAATATCATCGTGGCCGTCCCAGATCGCAGTCCCTTTCTCTCCCGTTACGCGCCATGCGGCCTCCCAGGAGGTCTGGGCGCCCTCGGCGCACCAGGAACCGCGGTAATTGAACACGGAGCCGTCCGTCATTTCATAGATGCATATCGCCATCGCGTTTCCGGCATACCAGGAACCCGGCGGGTTAAACTCCTGACAGTACACGGATACCGGATCGGCTCCGCTGATCATTCGGGCTTGATCGAAGGTGTGAATGGCCATGTCAAGCAGCAGGGGACTGTCCATCAGGTCCCGAAACCCGCCAAAATGGGCGCCAAGGAAAAAATCCGCTCCTATGAACCCGGGCTTTCCAATCACTCCACTTTCAATCAAATCCTTGTATGCCCGAATTCGCGGATCAAATCGGCGGTTTTGCATGACGGCATGGGTTCTGCCTGCCGACCCTGCGAGCCTCACAATATCCAGGCATTCCGTCATCGATTCCGCTAACGGTTTTTCGCTGAATACATGACACCCGTGCTTAAGCGCTGCCGTACTAATCCCATAGTGGCTGGCGGGAATGGTCACATCAAATACGATATTCGCTTCGCTTGAAGTAAGAGCCTCCGTAATATTGGTATATGCGGGACAAGAAAGTCCATGCCGATCGGCAAATGCCTTTGCAAATTTCTCCTGGATATCCACGAGGCCCACGATTTCAACGTCCTCTCGCCCTTTCGCATATTCCGCCCATGTATTCGCCATACTGCCGCATCCTGCTATCACAACTTTATATGTCGTGGTCATACTCGCTAACTCCCCCTGAATACGTGATATTGTTGTAAACCGCTTACAATAATTCATCCTAAACCGTTGTCAGCATTCCAATATTGGCTTAATGTAAATGAAGCAACTTCATTATAATGGCGAAACTCAACAATTTCTCTATACAACCTTGTGCATTACCACTCTTATCTTGCGGTCCGAGGTGAATTCACATGTCCAATCCAAGAGAGCTTCATGAAAATACGAGACTTGACCATAAAGCCTATCCTTTGCAGGTATTTAATAACTTCTGCTCCCATGCCAAATCGAAAGACTGTATCCTGTATCTCCACTGGCATGAACACTTTGAGATCATTAGCATGCGCCAAGGGCACGCGGTATTCCATATTGATACAACTCCGTATGACGTAAAGGCTGGAGAAATGATTATCATCCCCGGCGGCAGCCTGCACGTGGGATATGCCCTTGAAGATGGCGACGTGCGATTTGATTGTGTCGTTGTCAATGCATCTCTCTTTAACGATTTCCTCCATGATCCGATTCACGTGCGTTATGTCGCTCCCTATATGGAAGGCCGGCTCCGTTTCCCGGTCAAGCCTGCCGAGAACCACCCTGCTGGCGCAGACTGCTATCCGCTGCTGGATGAAGTGATTGAAGAGCTGGTTGCCCGCCGTCCGGCCTATGAGCTCATTGCCAAGTCCAAGCTGTACACGCTGTTCGTTCTGCTGGCACGTACATTTATGCCCACACCGTTCACTGAGAAGTCGGCCGAGCCGTATTTTGCGAATCGGGATCGTTATAAAAAACTCATTCAGCACATCGAGAGCAACATCGGTGAGAAATTGTCGGTAGAAACCGCCGCTGCAGAGGTCGGTTTGAATCCGTTTCATTTTTGTAAAATGTTCAAGCGTTTAACGGGCCGCACGTTCGTGGATTACGTCAACCTGACCCGGATTAATGAAGCGGAGAAGCTGCTCCGTGAACGGTCGTTGACCATCACGGAGATTGCCGGCATCGTCGGCTGCAGCAACCCGAATTATTTTACCAAGCTGTACAAACAGTACAAGAGCATGACGCCTTCTCAGGCTAGGCAGTTATAGATCCGGGTTCCAGAACACTCCTTAGCGAACGATCTGCGGCCATGACCTGTACGAAAACGCCAGCTGAATCATAAGCATGGTGACGAATATGCAAAAAAAGACTCCACATACAGCAGCTTTCGCTGAAGTTGAGTCTTTTTGTGAATTCTGGATCGAATCAGCGCCTCTAAGACCTAATATGCCTTAGGCACTTCGACCTTTCTTGTGTTCCCGTCTTCATTGGTGAAATAGATATGAACCCCATGGTCCTGATCGTCCAGAAAATACGAGACGTATTTACTCTCCTGTGCCCTCATGGGAACCAGGAGAGTCGCGATGCGATGGCTTGTGGCTGATTTCGTTTCAGCATGCAGATGCCACTGGTTATCCAGCCCTTCAATCTCTTCGGGATCGACGTCAGTGAATTGATTATGCTGATTCAGCGATAGATCGCCTGATGAGCAGTACACGAATCGCCCTTCCATTTCCGCTTTGCTGCCCATCACCCGAAACGTCTGCCCGGACAGCTTCATCCGGTTCAGGGTATGAAACAGCCATTCGATGCTGGCTGGCTTGGCAAGATCCACCGTATCCACGATGACAAAATAAGATTCGTCAAAAAAATAGATCTCGCGCACATACCGCTCCAGATAAGGGACATTCTCCCGATAGGCCTGCGTAGCGTTCATACGGGCGTACCCATAACCCGATGACGCAGCTGCTTGCTCGACCTTTCCGCTGGCTTGGATGCAAAGCACCTTATCTTTTCCCGCATACTGACCATGGCCATCAATGAGAATATTGTTCGTGGAACGCGTCTGCCTGCGCCAATTCATATGCATCGTGCTTCCAAAAGCGATGTAATATCCACTTTCAATTGCGAGAGGTTCACCATACGCGTGCAGCAGGAATCCGTTCTGGTCACCGTGACTGTGGCTCATGGAGCCGTAACGGCTGCTCTTTGCAAGCAGCATAATGTGCTCATCCGGATCATCCATGCGGTGATGCATCGCCACCCAGTCAATATCGCGGAACCATTTGACGGATTGGATGGCTCCATTCTTTGGTTCCGAGACGTTATCTAAAGAAAACGGAACGGTAAGTGAAGGAGAAACAGCTTCCACCTGAGGGTAATCATGCCGATACAGCATATCGTCAAAACGGAAATCCCACCAGCCGTAATTGTAGAACTTGGAGTCGGCGTCCGTATCCGCCTTGGCTACTTGTTCATAATACCACTGATATAATCCATTCCCTGTAATGCCTGCAAACTGGCGAATATTAAAAGCCGTCTTCAGACTGACGGGTTCGCCGAGATAGGACTGGTCCCCGAAGCTGGCCCGGATCGTATCCGGACTGCTGCAGTAGAGTGGGAAATCGCCCGTGCGCCCAAAGAACGGCCGTCGAAAGAAATCAATGGCTACGTAGTTGCGAATGAGATTGAGCGCATCGATCACAAATGCCATGCCCGTTGTCCAGTAGAGCGGCCCTTCGGCCCAGCCCCCATCTTCTCCGCCCCAAGGCGAATAGAGGCAGGCGTAGTATTCCAAGGTGTAATCCAGCCATGTCTGTGCCTCACCCTCTTCATGAAGCATGGCAATACAGGCCGGAACAAGAACGGAGGACAACGAACGAACAGCATGGCTGTCATAAGGGACATGATGGATTTTCGAGCGCTCCATCACATGGAAGGCCACCTGCTCCGTACGTCGCAGAAGAGCTCCCCTGACGAGATGAATCTCCTCTGCGCTGAGGTAATCGTGGAGCCAGTCATATCCCCATGCAAGTGCACCCACCATCCGAAATGCGGCTTCATCGTTATAATCTCTGGACGTTGTACCTTCCGTATCCCACCGGGCCGCGTGGAGCAGCCACGTCTTCGCTTTGGCTATCAAAACATCATCCTGCAAAATGACCCCTGCCACGCTTAAGTGCCGGATAACATACAGCGTTTCTTGGCAATCCATGTACATTTTTCTCCACAGCTTGGCGACACGCTTATTGCCAGGATAACGTTCCGGTTCCGGAATTAACGGCTTATCCAGCCACGGAAGGACCGATTTCTCGTAAAAAGCGCGCCAGCCGCAGTAATTTTCATCCTTTCGGAGACATTCCCGGAACGCCTCAATTCCCTCTTCGTCCAGCCATAACCGCGGATGACCGGTATGCGCGCTTTCGTACCGCTCCCCTCTGCCAGGCAGGGGAGTTTCGGGCAGCCCCTCCGGGACATGAAACATCCGGGATTGGCTCCATGAAGAACGGTTATGGTCCAAGTCTGGCGTATCCTCCACTGGCTCCCCGGTCAGCAAGGCATATCGCCAATAATAAGTACCCGGCTCCAGCGGTTGCTCCGGCGTGTATAAGTTATAGGGAATCGGCGATATCGTCGTTGTCGCTTCCGTTTCATACGAGGGCGAGGTCGAAATTTGCAGCATATAACGATCGTTCTCCAGCTGTCCCGGCATCCAGGTGAAACGGGGAGGATTCTCAAGCAGCTTACTCTCTTCATCCGGTTGATATGGTACGGACAACAATCCGCTTTTCGGTTCAAACAAGGTTTTCATCGAGTACCCTCTCCTTCAACCCGTTGTTGGTCATCGTGAAGCTTCTCGCGGTCCTTCCATCGGACAGGCTGAGCCAATCCCCATCCTCTGAGCGCGTCCATCCCATGGTGATCGGCTCATCGCCGGCACGATAGACGGCAATGAAGCGGGCTTTCGAATCTAATCGGTGAAGCCGGATTCCTTCCATGAGGCGGCTGGGATCGTCAGCAAGCCCAGGTGACTCTACCTGTGAGCATTCCATCCCCTCGAAGGCGATAAATGAGATTACCGCCAGCGGCCCTAATGCATTGGCAATGTGGAGATTGAATTGCAAGCCATCCTGGGAAAAGACGCAGGTGCACCTCTCTTTTACATATGCGTATCCATCTTCGTTTCCAAGATCCGTTTTAACGTGGCCTTGAACAGTATTTGGAAGTCCGCTCAGCTGCCCCATGCCAACGTAATGGAACCACCAATCCACGGCTTCCGGTTCATCCAATTCCACTTCAAACCAATCCAGCAGCCAATCTTCCGTCAATATCAAATGCCGGTCCAGATTGGCTTGATCGTAGGCCTTATCGGCCCGAACCCAAATATAGGAACGGTTTGAAGCGGATTCATACCGCATGCATTTGCCTTCTGCCGGATTCTGGGAACGGCCTCCTACCGAGACGGTATTGTGGCAGGCTGTATGGGGATACCACTCCTTCTTCAGGATCGAACCGTACGGTACGGTTCCACGGTCTGGTGAAAGAGGCTGGTTCCCGACATGAATCATCAAATTCAGTTTATCGAAGTGACCATGTGATCCTCCATGAGGGCCAAAATCGACCAACGCATGAAGCCCATGCGAATGGTACGACTTTAACAGGGCGAATCCACTGTGAGGAAGAAAGACGGAAGGACTACACAGATCGGGCAAGTCGTTCTCGTTTCTGCCTTCGATGTGCCATGCTTCATTACCATCATGTTCATAACCTGCTTGTTTTGCATGTTCTGCATCGCCTGCTGCCCGGACTTCTCGTGTAACTCGGACTTCGATGATGTCCCCTACTTCCCATACTCCACCCGCTGTCTCCTTATGAGAACCCTTCGCCTCAGAAGCAGCCATTCCGTATCTCCCATCCCAATGGCCCATTCCGTATAGCAGAGCTTCCAGCATGCCAATCCGGCCGGCTTCTCCATTCAGTTCACGATATACATTGTCCAGCAATTGCTGATAGCTCTTGTCCCCATATACGGATAAACCGATTTCCGCTATTTCGGCAATTTCTCGCGCATACGGAGCCCTGCAATAAGGACCGTCGTGAAGTGCAGGCAGAAATCCATTCTGGTTTGACAATCGAACCAGTACCGCCAGCATTCCCTGCATGGATTGGCCTTGCTCTCCTCTCAGGGAAAAAAGCTCTTCACCAACTCTGCTCCCCATTTCCGCAGCAATCAGGTAAGCACGGAGTACAAATACGTGGTAATACATGCTGCCTTCAAATTCAAGCTGATCCGGCCTGATGGCAATGCTGAGATGATGCCGCAGGCCGCCTTCCTTCACGACCAGCTGCCGCAGCTTCTCCGTTTCGCCTTGTACCGCATAGATGCTGAACAGCGCGGCAATCAGCCAGGCGGTATAGTTGTTCTCTGGATTTCCACGCTCCCGGGTCAAAATATGATGATACTCCGTCATGCTGCTCTCCAGCATATACAGGAATTGAAGAATCTTCCGGCGGTCAGCCTCGTCGAACGACACTTGCGCATCCTGCAGCAGCAGGTAGCCGCGAAGCAATGTCGTTGCCCAGATGGCCTCGGTCAAAGCCTGATGGAATGCGCGACCTTTCAGCATCCAGGGCTGGGCATCGGGATGTACAGGGTATAGCGGAAATTGCTCCGCATAGCGGACGATCAGCCTTTTTCCAAGATCGGCGTAGGCCTCCTCCCCCGTGCCTGCATAGACGGCGGCAGATTGCAGAACATATCGGGCCATGGCCTGATGCTTGAATACCAGCCATGCTCCCCGATACGGTTCTCCTTCCCATTCGCAGCCATGCGGACAACGAAAGCGGCTGCAGTCAGCTTCCAGCGGATCAAACACCAGTTCCGTATGATGTTCGGGACACACATATTGGTGCCACCAGCCGCCTGGGTCAACTGGAACATCCAGCCGCCGGTCGATGACTTGATCAAGCTCGGCCTTCAGGATATCGATTGTGCGTTCGCTCCAAGGATAGAATTTCGACTTCGCGTTGACCTTCATCCAATCCCTCATCGCATGAACATACCGCCGTTAATTTCGATCGTCTCCCCCGTTAGATAAGAAGACAGCTCCGAGACGAGGAACAGAACGGAGCCAGCGACATCGTCCGGGGTGCCCTCTCGGCCGAGCGGAATGCCCTTGATCGTTGCTTTTCGCGCGTCATCCGGGGTAAAGGTGGCGTGAAACGCTGTTTGTCCGATAAAGCCTGGCGATACGGCGTTCACATTAATACCGCTTGCAGCAAGCTCCTTCGCCAGCCCCTTGGTAAAGCTCAGGACGGCAGCTTTGCTGGCTGCATAAATGCTTGCGCCCGGTCCGCCGCCGTTATGTGCCGCTACGGAGGTCATATTGACAATGCGACCTTGACCTGCGGCTTTCATACCCGGAATGACGGCTTTGCTCACGAATACCGTGCTTTTCATATTTACATCCATAACCTTGTTGTATAGCTCTTCGGTCATTTCCGCATTCGCCAGACGCTCAACCAAATGCCCAGCATTATTAACCAGAATCGTAACCGGGCCGCCGAATGCCTTCTCTACTTCGGCTGCGAGTGCCTCTGCCTGCTCCACATGCGTGACGTCTGCTTGAAATGCATAAGCCTCGCCGCCTAAACTTCGAATCTCCGCTACGGCTTCTTCGGCGGCTTCCCTGCTGTTTAGATAGTTCAGGGCAACCTTGGCCCCGCTTCTTGCCAGCCTCAATGCTACCGCACGACCGATCCCTCCACTCGAACCTGTGACTAAAGCGATGTTACCCGATAAGTTAATATGCATGTTGATCCCTCCTGATTAGGTTTGCAGCTGTTTCAGTCTGCTTTCTTGTTCACGCACTCTTTCCATTCGCGGCATCGTCATGACGATGCTTGTGCCTTGATCCGGCGAACTATGAACCGTTATCCCGTACTCTTCGCCGTAAACCATCTGAATTCGCCGATGGACATTCACGATGCCGATGCCACCCCTGCGCCGCGCATGCATCCCCTCTTCATCATCGACCAGGCGGTTTTCCTCGAGCCTTTTGCGCAGTTTATGAAGCTTATGGTCCGCTATGCCTGCCCCGTTGTCCTCGACGATAACCAGCAAGTTGTCCTGTTCGATTCTCGTGTCGATCCGAATGTAATGCCATGCTTCGATCCCTTCCGGAAAAGCATGCTGAAAAATATTTTCGACAATCGGCTGTAAGGAGAGCCTGACCATCTTCTCCAATAGGAGCTCGGGCGGCGTCGCCACCTCGATCTCGAAATCGCGCCCGATCCGATGCTTTAAGATCATCATGTAATGCCGCACATGGTTCAGCTCGTTGGCAATGGTGATTTCCTCCAGGTTGGTCTGAATGGAATATCGAAGCATGAAAGCCATGGCCTCCACCATGTCCGAGATCTCGTCGGAATCCTGAACGATCGCGTAACAATTGATCGTTTCCAGCGTGTTGTACAGAAAATGCGGATTGATCTGTAATTGGAGCGCCTGGAACTCTGCCCGCTGCCGCTCCAGCTGGATGTCCTGCAGCTCCAGCTGCGTTTTCTGATTGTGGAGCTCCGTGTCGTATACCTGCTCGATCATATCGGACAAGCGGCTGACCATGAGATTGTAGCTATGGATCAATCCGCCGATCTCGTCCTCCCGCGGCTTCACATCGGTGATATGCGTCCAGTTTCCCTTCTCCGTCTGCCTCATCCCGTTCTTCAGATTGCGGATCGGGTTCACGATCGATTTGCCGAATCTATAGGCAAGAATGAGCGCTATGATCAGCGTAACGAAGCCTACGATAATGGTGGTGGACCGAATCCCCGAAATCGGTGCCCGAAGCTCATCCAGCGGCATCATAATGACGAGGCTCCAGCCTGAATACTCGGACTGGCGCGAGATGATCATCGCTTTCTCGCCTAACACCGGTTCAATGAAGCGATGATCGCCTTTGGCGATAATGCGCTCCGGCAGGTCGGTTGAACTAATTCCGTCCATATCCACGTGCTCAGGGGCATAGACCACTTCACCTTCGCGATCCAGGATGAAGAAGAAGCCCTGCTCCCCGAGATCGACGCCGTTCCATAAACCCGACAGCTGATCTTCATTGAACTCAACCGCAAGCACGCCTTTCACGTCGTACGAGTTCATTCCCCGGATTTTGCGGGCAACCGTAATGACGTTGTCCCGATCCTGTTCCAGCAGGCTGGTCTTCAAAATGACAATCTCCCCGTTCCCCGGCGTCTTCTCCCTGAGTTCACGAAGACGGTCCGACGGATCGATCGACATGGCGGAGAAATTCTGATTCTGATCAAAAATCGACCGGCCATGAAACCCAAGAATGTACATCATATGGGTCTGGGTAGGGTATTGAATGAAGATCTTCTGAAAGACATCCTTTCGGATGAGATTGGTGAACCGGTAATGCTCATAGCTGTCGCTTGGGTCCATATCCAAAAATCGCTTCACCGAATCCTGGAGCAAAATCGTATTGCTGATCCGCTCAAACATCTTCAGCTGATTATCCGTTTGCCTTGCGGCGTTCGTGATAACGGTGGTCATATACTTCTCGACCTGTTCATCAATCGCTTCGGATGATTTGAGATAGAAGAATACGCCGACCGTAGATAGCGAGAACAATATGACGATAAAGAAGTACAAAAAGATTTGACGAGACAGGCTCTTGCGCATCATTCGATCCCCAGCAGCTCCCGGTATTCGGAAGGGGTATAGCCGGTAACCTTCTTAAAGGTTTTGGTAAAATGGGGATGATCCGCATACCCCACTTCGAACGAAATATCCGTTATTTTATAATGCGGAATGGCAAGGAGCTTCTTCGCCTTCTCCATTCGTTTCTTGATGCGATAATGGACAAAGGTCTCGTCCGTCATCTGTTTGAACAGCTGACTGAAATACGACGGGTTGAGTCCGAGCATATCCGCAACCTCATCCAGTGAGAGATCGCGGGATAAGTTCCGCTCTATATAGGCTTTCGCTTCCTCTACAGGCTCCTTGGCATTTCCTTTCCTCTTGTCGCGTATGAGCTTTACCGTCTGATCCACGGCATGACGGAATCTCTCGAAATAATGATGGTTCCCTCCGGGTTCAGCCCCCGAGATACCTGTCATCCGCTCGAACGAATACACATCCCGGCCGTTTAACTGCTTGATCAGTTTCGCGTACAGCTCATCGAGCAGCTCCTGAAGCTGAATCGATTCGAGCCTGCGCTCACTGCAATAATCCTCGATTTCTTGCAGCTTGTTCTGGATATCGTTCATTTGCAAATGCCATACGGCCAGCTCGAGCTGCTCCAGCCAATCCTCCAGCTTGGAGAGCGGAAAATAGAACCGCTGCTTCTCCTGCATGGACTTTCGATCCGCCATCAATTTATTCATGGTGTTATGTACCACCGATTTGGTCACGGGCTTGAGCAGATATTCCTTAACCCCATAGGACATGCATTTCTGGGCATATTCAAAATCGCCGTAACCGGAGATGACAACAACCGTGATATCGCCGTATGTTTCATATAGCTGCTTGCTTAGCTCCAGGCCGTCCATCTTGGGCATTTTGATATCCGTAAAAATAAAGTCCGGTCGTGTCGTCTGGATCGCTTCCAATGCTTCCATGCCGTTGCCGGCCGTTGCGGCTTGAATCATGGCCGGATCCGTCTGCGTGATCAGTTTCGCCAAGCCCATTCTTATCATAGGTTCATCATCAACGACCAGAATGCGGTACATCACCCATTCCCCTTTCAAGACAGCGAGAGTAGTTTAGCTTTAGCAAGATACTCCTCTGCCAGACAAGCAGAGGAGTCATTCTTCAACACTATACTAAAACATGCTCCGCTTATTCGAAAGCGTTTTCTTTTTCGTTATATCGTTTCGTAGCTTCCTCAATAATCTCGCTGCCGCCTTTGGACAGATATTCCTCGAGCACCTTGCCGTAGTTATCGATAGGCTCCCTGCCGTATACCATGCGGAGCACATGCTCCAGAATCAGCGGCGGCAGTTCATCCGATTTCGGATTCAGCTCCGGATATTTCACCATCGCCTCCAGACGCGGATCGAATTCAATGCCGCGGCGGCCCTCTTTCGTAAGCATGTTATCAAAAGCATCAATCAGCTCTTTGCCGGAATCGGACAACTCGGATACGCGTTTGTTGTAGGTCGTGTCCTGCACCAGCCACAGCCAGTAGTTCAAATAACGCATCTTATCCGCACCTTCCGTGTCCGTTGGAACCTCGAAGACCGGCTTGCCGTCGGTTACCTGATAATCCTCGCCCTCAATGCCGAAGCTGAAGAACAATTCCGCATCTTCACTGACCATCCAGTTGAAGAACTTCACGATATCCTCCGCTTTATCCTTCGCCTTTGCGTTGATGAAGAAGGAACGCGTGACCGGATTGTAATGGGCATATCCCCCTTTACCGTCTGGTCCTACAGGGGAAGGAATCAGCGCTACTTTCGCGTCCGGCACATTCTCCTTCAGCTGGGTGCCCCAGATCGGAAGCTCATTCGCGTTCATGGACCACATGCCCGCTTTGCCGCTCGTGACAATGGATTTGAAATCCGCGCTTTCAATCGTCGCGAATTCCTTGCTGATCAATCCTTCCTCGTGCATCGTCTTATAGATCTGAATCGCTTGCTTCATGTTTTCTTCATCAAAGAAGGTTGGCTTTACCTTCCCGTCCGGGAATACCTTGAATTGGTTCAGGTAACCCAGCACGTCATAGGCACCGAAGAAGGTATCCGCATATTTGAAATTCTGACGTCCGGCATAAGGCTGCTCCACCCCGGCTTCCTTGAACGCGCGCAGAACATCCATCGTCTCTTCCACCGTTGTCGGGATCTCCTTGCCTACCTTCTCCAGGAGGTCGGTCCGAATCCATGTGGCCCGTCTGGACGGATTGGACAAGATTTCGGGAATTCCGTAGATATTGCCCGTCTTGGAATCCGTCATCCGCTTCCAGGCTTCCTCGGGGATGAACTTGAGCAGATCCTGCCCATGCTCCTGGAGGAGGTCGTTCAGCGGAAGAAAGACTCCGTTCTCTACGGCACCCGCCAGCTCGGGACCGCTGATTCCGCCAGTGCCCTGCACCACATCCGGAATGTCATTCGTTGCGAACATTTGCACCATTTTATCCTGATATTCGTTATGCGGAATCAGACGGATATCCAGGTCCGTATTCGTCATTTTCTCTAGCTCCAGCACGTACTTATCCTTGTTGATATCCGGATTTTTCTCAACGTAGGATACGTTAAGCGTCCGCATCGACATGGAAAATTTCGTGGCTCCCGCTTCATTCCCGCCTTGGCCGTCGCCGCTCGCATTGGCTCCTCCGCCTCCGCCATTGTTACCCGAACAGCCAACAAGCATGGCCAGTACGAGACCTGATGTAAGCGCACGTGTCCAGCTTTTTCTCATGAATACCCCTCTTTTCAAGCTAATATAGTCGCTTATAATAGCGCTTTCAAACTTAATATCAGTATAGTGAGCCGTCTGGGCGGGAACAAGGAATGTCTTTGGCTCGGTTTGTCGTTTTTTTAGGGTTATTCTTTGATCGACCCGATCATCATCCCATGAATGAAGAAGCGCTGCAGAAACGGATACAAGAGAATGATGGGCAGCGTGGCTACCAGAATCACCGCCATCTGAATGCCTTGAACGGATTGGGAGCTTGCTTCAAATGCCATGTTGCCCGTATCGGTCAGGCCCTCGTTCACCAGAAGCTCCCTCAATTTTACCTGGAGCGGATACTTGGCCCGATCATTGATATAGTAAAGGGCGTCCATATATTTGTTCCAATTGGTCACGGAGTAGAATATCCCTACCGTCGCCAGCGCCGGTTTCGATAACGGAAGCACGATGCTCCACAGGGTACGAACCTCGCTGCATCCGTCGATTCGGGACGAATCGATCAGTTCGCTCGGAATTTGGGTGAAGAAGGTTCGAAGCACAAACAGATTGAATGCGCTGATCGCGGATGGCAGCATCAAAGACCACAGCGTGTTGACGAGATTCAGCTCGCGCATCAAAATGAATTGCGGAATCAGCGGTGCCGTGAATATCATGGTCATCAGGATGATAATCATGATTGTTTTTCGACCGACGTATTCCGGCCTGGAGAGCGGATACGCCAGCGAAGCGGTTGCCGCCAGATTAATGAAGGTTCCGAATAGCGTAATATAGACGCTGATCCCGAAGGCCCTCCAGATGGAGACATCGTTGAATACATGCTGATAGTAGGCAAAGGTGAACTCCACCGGCCAAAACATCACTTCTCCGCGATCGATAGCGCCCGGGCTGCTGAACGACTGGGCAATGACATTGAGAAAAGGGAGCAGCATGGTGAGGGCAAGAAAGGTAAGGATGATATAGTTCAATACAAGAAACAGTTTTCTGCCTGCACTGTCATATTTCACGTTGGTTGTCACTCCCCTCTAATACAGCGACTCGCCGGTCGCTTTCTTGCTGATGGTGTTTGCAATGGAAATCAGGAACAAGCCAACAACGGATTTGAACACCCCGATGGCAGTGGCATAGCTGTACTGAAGCTGCTGCAAGCCCGCTTTGTAAATGTACGTGTCCAAGATTTCGCTGGACTGGATGTTAAGCGGGTTCTGAAACACGAATACGCGTTCAAACCCATAATCCATGAAGTCCCCGATCTTGAGCAGGAACAGGATCGTTATTACGGGAAGCAGCGCTGGCAGGGTAATGCTGAGGGTCTGGCGCCATCTTCCCGCTCCATCAATTTCGGAGGCTTCGTAGAGATCCGGATTTATGCCTGCGAGCGCCGCCAGATAGATGATGGTCCCCCATCCGACATCTCTCCATAATCCAGAGCCCACCAATACCGTTCGAATATAGGAATCTTCGCCAAGGAAATAGATCGGCTCTATGCCGAACCAGCCGAGTATCACGTTCACGATCCCCGATGATGGGGACAGGATTCCCACAAAGATACCGCTTACAATAACCCATGACAGAAAATGCGGCGCATAGAATATCGTCTGGACTATTTTCTTGTAAACGACCTGACGAACCTCATTGAGCAATAAAGCCAGAACAATGGGGGCGGTAAAAGCAAACAGAATGTCATATGTACCCAGCAGAAGCGTATTACGCAGAATTTTCAAAAAATCATAGTGCTGGAACATTCGCCCAAAGTGCTCAAGGCCCACCCAGGGACTTCCCGTTACGCCCGCAAACAGATTGTAGTTCTGAAATGCGATCACGGAGCCCATTAATGGAACATATTTGAATAATCCGAAGAACAGCAGTCCCGGCAGCGATATGAAGTACAGCGCCCTGTATTTCCACATGAAGCCAAGTAATCTTCTCCGTTTATCGAGCTTTCCCTCCAGAATCGGGCTTACCCCTGCTTTGCTTGGCTCGGCCATCAGTCATCACCTCTTGTTTCTCAAATTGGCCGGTGCGTTGTCATCTATCGGAATTTCGTCAAACCGGATGCTGATAAATTCAGGCTCCCGGTCAATGATCCGTGACAGCTCCTTTGTAAAAACATCAACGATTTCGTTCTTCTGCTCATCCGTGCGTCCTTCATACATTTTAATCGTAATTTGCGGCATCGGCTTTCGCCTCCTTAGGAAATGGATGTGATGAATATCCTTATCCTATAAGTTTTCATGACCGGGCAGCAATGGAAGAAGATCGGTTCCTTTGTGTTTTTTTTAGGTGGATCGGCGGCTTGTGTTTTTTTAAGATCGGCTTGTTATTTCAATAGTTCTTAAGCGGTATATGTAGAATTTGGCAGCGTTCTATGGAACAATGGATCAAAGCAGTTGCGATAATTAGCCAAACGATGACATCAGTTTTGGGAGGTTAGCGATGAACGGACAACATCAGGAAACGATAATGCCCTATTCGTTATTATGGGGACAATTGGAAAAGAAACTGTCGCGCATGACGGGACAGCTCCAAGGCAAAGTTCCTCATGCAACAACGAACGGAATCTATGATTCCACCCGGATCGACTGGTGGACCTCCGGTTTTTGGCCGGGAATGCTCTGGATCATGTATGATATGACCAAGGAGCCGCAGTATAAGGAATGGGCTTGGGAATGGGATGTTCGACTTGAACAAGCCCTTATCGGGGACAGTAATTTTCATCACGATGTCGGCTTTCAATTTCTGCCGACAGCCGTCATCAAATATAAACTGACCGGCGATCCGGATGCCAGGCGGAGAGGATTGTTGGCGGCTACCCTGCTGGCCGGGAGGTATAACCCGGTCGGCAGATTTATTCGTGCTTGGAATCAAGTGAAACCAACCTCATGGAATCATGGGAATGAAGGCTGGTCCATTATCGACTCCACCATGAACCTCTCCCTCCTATTCTGGGCTTCCGAGGAGAGTGGTGACCCGAGATTCGCTCATATCGCCAGAGAGCAAGCCAATACGGTTGCCGAGCATTTCATAAGACCGGACGGCTCCGTTCGGCACATCTGCCGATTTGATCCATTAACGGGAGAATTCATCGAAGCGCTGGGAGGACAAGGCTATGGTCCGGAGTCTGCGTGGAGTCGTGGAGCGGCCTGGGCATTGCATGGCATGGCTAATACCTATCGTTATACCCGCGATATACGGTATCTTGAAGCCGCCAAGCGAGTTGCCCATTTTTTCATAGCTTCCCTTGAGGAGGATTCCATACCCCGCTGGGATTTCCGCGCGGAGCGCAAGGAGATGCGAACATCCGATCGTGAACAGACGGAATCATTCCCGATCACTTCCGAACCACGGGATACGTCAGCAGCATCCTGCGCTGCTTCCGGTCTGCTTGAAATCGCGGACCTGGTGCCTTTAACCGAAAGCCCTCTGTACCGCGAAAGTGCCTTGCGTATCATCGACTCCTTGACGGCCCATTACGCCGAATTGGATGACCCCGCGTATGAAGGCATACTGAAGGAAGCCACGGGGCATCTGCCTGCCGGACAAAATATAAACGTCTCGCTGATCTATGGGGATTACTATTATGTTGAGACCGCTGCCAAGTTAATGGGATGGAAAAACCGGATCTTCTGATCCGGTTTTTTGCATGTCCATTCAACTATTCTTCTTTAGGAATCCGGATATAGAAGCAGCTGCCGCCGGCATGCTTCTCTCCGCTCTCAGCCCATACCTGACCGCCATGTGCAGATACCAGCTGCTTGACGATGGCCAGCCCCATCCCGCTTCCGCCACTTAACCGATTCCTTGACTTATCACCCCGATACAGCCTTTCGAAAATATACAGCAGATCGGAGGAAGAGATCCCCTGCCCTGAATCTTTGATTCGAATTAGGGCGTTTGCCCCTTCGTCCACGAGTTCGGCTTGTACCGTTCCGCCAGCTGGCGTGTAGTGTAAGGCATTACTTAACATATTGATGAGAACCTGGAGCATCCGGTCGGCATCCACCTCGGCTAGGATCGGCGAACCGCTGACATATTGCAGGTCCACCCTTTTTTCATGATACATTGCTGCCGCCAAGGTGATGGCCCTCTCCATGATGTGACCAAGCTCCTGCTTGGATCGGGATAGTTGAAACTCCGGCGATTCCATATCATGCAAATCCTCGAGCTCCGTGACAAGCTGAATCAATCGATCAATCTCTTTCAGGCACGTTTGAAACCGATCTGCGGTCGGATCCCATATGCCATCCTCAAGTGCACGGGTGTGACTCTTTAATGTGGTTAACGGCGTTCGCAGTTCATGTGCGATATCTTGGGTCATATTCCTGCGAAGCAACTCCTGCTTCTGTAACTGCACAGCCAGCTCGTTCAGCGAAGAGCCGAGTCCCGCGATTTCATCGTACCCTTTGGTTGTCACACGGATGTCCCACTTCCCCCGCGTCATCATTTCAGCCGCTCGCTTCATCTGGACGAGGGGGGCCGATATTCTCCTTGCAACACATATGCCTATTACGGAAGCAATCGCAATGGATAAGAGACATGTCAAAATGATGGATTGCATCTGCGCCTGCTCCAAATGATAATTCAGCTCAGCCATTCCATCATGCACGGATGATTGCTGCTGGAACATGGCTATATGATAATGGTTGGTCACAATATTGATCACGGTAAACATGATCAGAATCCCTGCCGTGATACTGATGATGATTGCGGCAAGCCTCAGGTCCAGCCGATGCTTCAAGCCCCATCACCTCCAAAGCGGTATCCGAATCCGTAAACGGTGATGATATACTGGGGCTGCCTTGGGTCGGGTTCAATCTTTTGCCTAAGATTCTTGATATGCTGATCAATAATTCGGATATCGCCGATAAAGTCATAGCCTAACACACGATCGACCAGTTCTTCGCGCGAGAAATTGCGCTGGGGGTACTTAGCCAATAGAAGCAGCAGTTTGTATTCGCTTGGCGTCAAATTTACGACCTGTCCATGGCAGGTAACTTCGTGTTTCATCGAATGAATGGCCAGCGCGCCTTGGTGATATACAATAACGTCCGCCAGCAGCTTGCTGTCATCTCCCCGCCTCAAGACGGCCTTGACTCTTGCCACAACTTCCCGAGGGTCGAACGGCTTCACGATATAATCATCCGCTCCGATGGCAAACCCGCCAATCCGGCTGCTCTGGGCCACCTTAGCCGTTAACATCATGATAGGCACCGCGCTGAACGTACGAATTTCCTGGCATATCCGCTCACCATCCATATCAGGAAGCATGAGGTCCAGTATGACAAGATCGACGGATTCCTCTCGTAAGAAATCGAACGCTTCGGCACCGTTGGCCGCCTCCAGCGTCAGATAATGTTCTTTGTTCAGGTAAGATACAAGAACTTCTCGAATATTCGGTTCATCATCCACGATTAATATAGTTTTCATTCTGGGTTTCTCCTTATTGAATCCTTCGCCAGTACAAGTCAACTTTAACATAAGACCCCATTGTAACTGAAACTTGTGAAGATTCGATGAGGATGAACCAAGAAGCCCATACCATTCATAGGTACTGCTGTTATTGCGCTGAGGGTCGTGTCATAACATGGCCTCTGTGATTTGGGACTTCAGATAAGAGACGCTTTGCGGCACCTGACGTTCATGCAGGCCATGAAGGATCAGCGGACCCTTGAAATGATAAGCGTGCAGCAATTTCATGTAAGCTTTATAATCCAGTTCACCGGTTCCTGCAGCCGTATAATGGAGTCCGTCTACGGTCGAATAATCCTTGGCATGCGCAATAATGACATGTTCGCTGAGCAGTGACAGCGCTTGACCGATAACTTCTGCCAGGGGCCTCCTCTCAGTCGGACTGAACAAGTTCGCTGCATCCAGAACGACCTTTAACCGGGGAGAATCCATCGTATCCAGCAGCCGTCTGGCTTTGACAGCATCGCTGATCACATTGGCAGGCTCAGGTTCAATAGCCAGTTCCAGCTCGAACTCCTCTGCCATATTCACTACTTCATGCAAAGTCGTTAACAGGTCATCCCATGCTTCCTGTGAATCGTTATCCGGATGCTCCCTCCACATATTATCCTTATCCCTTGTGCCGGTGCACAGGGTAATGACCGACGTCCCCATCGAATGGCACATGGCTGCCAATTGACGAAATCGTCGAATGTCACCTCGCAATCTCTGCCGGTCCGGGTGAATCATATTGAAGGTTCCGGATACGGCGGCTATATGTAGATGGCGCTTCTCACATTCTTCTCTTATATATACCGCGGTTTCCAGATCGATCTCGTGCGGTAGTGATGGGAGACCCGCGCAGGAAAGATTAAATTGGATCACACTCAGTCCGGTTGCTTTCACTGCGTCCAAATTTTCCTCCAATGTAGGTCGTTCAAACGTTTTGGAGAAAATGCCCAGCCTCATGCCTCATACACCTCCCGTTACATTAGCCAGCTTCACCGTATCCCCGCTCTCCACCGATCGTGCGATCGCCGCCATGGCACGCATAGCAGCCACTCCATCCTCCAGATTGGCTCCTCGCATGGGTGCCTGCTCCAGAATCGTATCCGCAAAGCCTTCAACCTGCAGCTTGAAGAAATGCGCATCTTCGCCAAGCGGACGATGATAACAACCATCCCGTGCCGAGAATACCTCGACGTCGCTGGACTTAAAAAGCCAAGGATTATAGGTCTTGCCAATCACGCTTCCGTGTTCGCCGTAGATGTGAAAGCCCTCATGCCAGTCCATCCGCACGGCAACCGTTAGATCCAGATGTCCTACAGCGCCCGAGGCATACTGCACCGTGACAAACCAGTTATACGCCCCGAACTTTTGCGTGTTCCAGGCTGTAACGCTATCTATCTCTCCACCTAAAAAGCGAGCCGTATCCACCAGATGACTGCCATGCGTCAGCATGTAATAACGCAGCTTATCCAGCTTCGGATTCCCTTCCGGCCTTAACGCATTCGGACTTAACTGTACCATGGGCTGCACGTTCTCGGTGACCGTATACCGGTAGGTTGAGTCGCAGTACCATGCTTTCAACGCCAGCATCTCACCCATTTCTTGATCCATAAACTGCTTAGCATAAGCGATGCCTGGGTCAAAGCGCTTCATATTGCCGATTTGGACAATACATCCGGAATGCCGCGCCTTCCGCTGCAATTCCTCACACTCTTCTACGGTGACGCCAAGAGGCTTCTCCACTAGAACATGTTTCCCTGCTTCAATGGCTTTAAGAGCGGCTTCCACGTGAAATTGATCCGCGATGCCGATGATAACAGCCTCCACCTCGGGATCGGCCAGCATCTTGTCATAACCATTGTAGGTTTGTACCGGCTGATGGATATCGGCCATGCGGTTCATCAAATCCTCCGCGACATCGCATATCGCGTATAGCCTGGCATTGCGCGCTCTCCGGCAAGCCTCGAAATGTCCGTACTGCGATATGGGGCCGCAGCCCAGTACGCCGATATTTAACACCTTCTTCTCCATGATCATGACAGCACCTCCTGTAATGGATGATTATAAGAAAAACGTCTATCGACGTACCTTCTCAGAAGACAGACCGCGGTTATAGGATGTTTTTCTTGCGATATCAGGAAGCCCATGCTTCGAAGTTTATACTTTCTGATATCTAAAGAAAAACGTCTATCGACGTACCTTCTCAGAAGACAGACCGCGGTTATAGGATGTTTTTCTTGCGATATCAGGAAGGCCCATGCTTCGAAGTTTATACTTCCTGATATCTAAAGAAAAACGTCTATCGACGTACCTTCTCAGAAGACAGACCGCGGTTATAGGATGTTTTTCTTGCGATATCAGGAAGGCCCAAGCCTCGAAGTTTATACTTCCTGATATCTAAAGAAAAACGTCTATCGACGTACCTTCTCAGAAGACAGACCGCGGTTATAGGATGTTTTCCTTGCGATATCAGGAAGGCCCAAGCCTCGAAGTTTATACTTCCTGATATCTAAAGAAAAACGTCTATCGACGTACTTCCTCGGAAGACAGGTCGCGGTTAAAGGAAGTTTTTCTTGCGATTATTGAATGGTTCAGCTCCGCTGAAAACTAATAAATTCTATAATCTATGGCAAAAGCCACAGGATATACTCCTGCGGCCGCAATCCCTCTTATTTTTTTGCCATGTATTTGCGAATGTCAAATGCGACCGCTGCTACGATAATAAGCCCTTTAATGATCAATTGCCAGTATGGGCTGACGCCGATAAAGGTTAATCCGTAATTGATGACGCCGAAGATAAGAACCCCGGCCATCACGCCCGGCACCGTACCGATGCCTCCCGCAGTGGACACCCCCCCAACCACGCATGCGGCAATCGCATCCAGTTCATACATATTGCCGTAGTTATTCGTCGCGCCCCCGGTTCTCGCAGCCTCCAGTACGCCGGCGATGCCGTACAACGCACCGGAAATAGCGTAGATCGCTATAAGATTACGGGCTACATTGATCCCCGAAACATGCGCCGCTTGCACGTTGCCGCCGATGGCATACATATTTTTGCCGAGCCGGGTTTTGTTGAATATCACCCAGCAGATGAACGCAACGAAGACGGCGATAATGACGATGTAAGGGAGTGAATATCCGCCGCCGAAGTCAATGTAGCCGCTGCCCCACACGGTAAAGTCCGGTCTCAAGCCGCCAATCGGCTGGGATTGGTTCGGCTCCATATCAAAATAGATGGAATTGATGCCGTAAATGCCGACCATCGTACCGAGCGTGGCTATGAATGGCGGCACATGCAGTTTAGCTACAATGAAACCATTGATTAACCCAACGATAAGCCCCGCTAATATACCGATAAGAATCGGCAATACAACCGATACTTGGGGCAGGTCCGGGAAGAAGCGGTTTGCGTATACATCCGTTTGCAGCATGGAAGCCGATACAACCGCCGTTAACCCGACAACGCGTCCTGCGGAGAGGTCAACCCCGCCGGTGATCAGAATGAACGCCGCGCCAAGGGCGATAATTAATCGGGTGGAGGATTGCTGTAAAATATCCCGCAGCGTGGAGAAGGCCAGAAAATTGGGATCTGCGACTGCAATCCCGACAACAAGTAATATCAATACTACAAATATGGCGCGCTGCGCCAAATAATCTTTCACCTTACCGATGGTTTGCGTATTCATCGACTTCCCCTCCCGAATCAGCTGACCGCTGTGCGGCAAGCCTCATGATTTCCTCTTCGCTTGCTTCCTGCCCTGCGAGAATTCCCGTCAGCCGCCCTTCGCTCATCACCATGATTCGGTCGGACATTCCGAGCAGCTCGGGCATTTCGGAGGAAATCATAATAATGCTCTTTCCTTGCTTGGCTAACTGCGTAATGATCGAATAAATCTCGAACTTGGCGCCGACATCAATTCCACGGGTCGGTTCATCCAGCAGAAGGATTTCAGGCTCAGTCAGAAGCCACCTCGCCAGCAGTACCTTCTGCTGGTTGCCACCCGACAGGTTCCGTATCTGGGTATGGACCGAGGGAGTTTTGGTTCTCAGCTGCTCCACGTTCGTTCGCGCATCCTCGATTCCTCTGCGTTCATTTAACAGGAACGCCCAATTCTGATACCTTCGAAGATTGGCAATGACGGTATTCTCATAGACCGAGAGAACCGGAAATATGCCGGTAACTCTGCGCTCTTCCGTCAGCAGCGCCATATTATTTTTCTTGGCATCCGAGGGTGATTTGATCTTTACTGGCTTCCCGTTTATCGATATGGTTCCGGAAGCCACTGGACGAAGCCCGAATATAGCTTCAACCAATTCCGTTCGCTGTGCGCCGACAAGGCCGCCAACGCCCAGAATCTCTCCCCGTCTTAGCTCGAAGGACACATTCTGAAACGATTTCGGATTCGGGGAACTCAATTGGTGGACCTGCATCCGGGTTTCGCCGGGAACGTTCATCCGTTCCGGATAGCGCTCCGTCAAGTCCCGCCCCACCATGCGGGTGATAATCAAATCGGTTGTCAGCTCGCCGGCTTGCCAGGTGCCCACATACTTCCCATCGCGCATGATCGTCACATCATCGGATATGCGCAAAATCTCTTCCATTTTGTGCGAGATGTAGACGATGGACACGCCTTGCGAACGCAGCCTGTTCATCATGCTGAACAGATGCTCCACTTCATTGCCTGTCAGCGATGAGGTTGGTTCGTCCATGACAATGACCTTGGAGCGATAGGATACCGCTTTGACGATTTCCAGCGATTGGATTTTGGATACAGAGAGCGCACCTGTTCTTGCCCTGGGATCCATATCGATATCGAGCTCGCGGAACAGACGGAGCGTATCTTCTGCCATCTGTTTCTCATTCACGAATTTCAAAGGCCAGAAGCCCGTCACCGGAAATCTTCCCAGCCATATATTCTCCATCACGTTGCGGTGCGGCACGGGATGAAGTTCCTGATGGATCATGGAAATTCCGTGATTCAGTGCATCCTTGGAGCTGTTGATGGTTACCTTGCTGCCGTTCAAATAAATATCGCCTTCATCAGGCTTGTATATGCCGAACAAACATTTCATCAACGTTGATTTACCTGCCCCGTTCTCTCCCATAAGAGCATGCACGGTGCCTGGTCTTACCTTAAATGTTACGTCGCTTAGGGCCTGAACACCGGGAAACGCCTTCGATATATTCCGCATCTCCAGCACATACGGTTCCGTCACGTTGGGGTTACCTCCTTCGCTGGCCGGGTCGAAAAGAGCCGAATATAAAGGGACAACGCTACGAATAGCCGCTGCCCCTTCCTATAACCCTGCTATTATTTCGCGTCGGCGATATTGTCCTTCGTTATTTTTTTGTAAGCGATCCATACGTATTTGCCGTCGGTAATATCAAATCCGGTGTTGTCCTTGTTCGGCGTTTCTCCTTTGGATAGTGCTGCGGCAATCGCGACGGAAGCTTTGCCCTGGCTCTTGGCATCATTAAGCACGGTGCCGAGAAGCGTGCCGTCTTCCAGTGCCTGAATGGCCGGAGCTGTCGCATCTACGCCCACAACCGGCATATATTTGTCGCCGCTGAAGTACCCCGCTGCTTTCAATGCTTCAATGGCACCGAGCGCCATATCGTCATTGTTGGCCAGAACCGCTTCAATCTTGTCGCCATGGGATGCAAGGAAGGCCTGCATCTTCTCCTGTCCCTTCACGCGATCCCACATGGCGGTATCCACCGCAAGCGCTTCGACCTCGATCCCGGCATCTTGAATCGCCTGCACGGAGAATTTGGTCCGCAGCTCGGCATCCTGATGCCCCGGCTCGCCCTGCAGCAATACATACTGCAGCTTGCCATCCCCGTTCTTATCCGCCTTCGGATTGGCCTTCCAATAATCAACGATAAGCTGGCCCGAAATCGTTCCGGATTCCTCGGCTTTCGCCCCTACGTAATACACCTTATCCCATTTGTTCATGTCTTCCGCGATCGGCTCCCGGTTCAAGAAGACCACCGGCGTATTCGAAGTTTTAGCCTTATCGATAATGACGCCGGCGGCCGTCCGATCCACCGGGTTGATGATCATGGAGCTGTATTTCTTCGAAATAAACAGATCGATTTTCTCATTTTGGGTGGGCTGTGCATTTTGACTATCCACGATATCCAGTTTGGCTACGCCATTCGCTGCATCGGACATCGCGTTCCGAACGCCCGTCATGAACGTATCGTCGAACTTGTAAATCGCCACCCCGACTTGAGGTGTGCTGCCGCTCGCCGCTTCACCTTCTTTGCTTTCGCTGCCGGTTGAACTGCTCCCGCCGTTATTGCATGCCGCCGTGGTCAGCATCATGCCGGCCAAAAGGATTAACAGCCATTTTTTCTTCACCTGGGTTGACCTCCCTGTTTCATTCGAATTTTCAGTGACGGGTTCGGCAATTTATATGCCATATCTCACTGTCTACCGCCATTATGCCGCAATGCTTCTGACATTCGAATTCAAAATCCTCATGCTTTCTAGCAAAATTCTCATCACTTTGCCTCTAAGGATCGGGACTTCGTTACTTCACAAATGGAAACAGCACCTTCTGATTATCCATCCAGAACATATTGTCAGCATCAATCACCTTGGTCTCAAGCACAATCGGCTTGTCATATTTCGAACCATCCAAGACCTTCACGGCCTGTTCTACTCCCAGATAACCCGTGCTGAACCCGTTCTGCACAACGAGCTTGTGAAGGATGCCATCCTGCAGAAGCTGAAGCTGCTCCAGATCGCTACCAAAGGTGACAATCTTGATCTTCCCCTGAACTTTCCTTCTCGCGACTTCTTTGGCCGCTCCCAAGGAGGCCTGAATATCGAGTGCCAGAATCCCGTCGACGGATCCCCGGTCCAGCAGCTGCTTGGCCGCCTGCCAGCATGCATCTTCGCGTTTGCCGCACGCAGCTCCGTCCGCTATTTGTATCCCGCTCATTTCCGACAATACGCTTTTGGCGCCCTCTTCGCGGGCCATTAGGTCGGGATCCTCCCTGTCGGATCGAAGTATGGCGACAACACCCCGACCTTCAAGCAACTCGGCCAGCTGCTCCCCCGCCTTGCGTCCGGCCACCTCATTATTGATGGCAATGGCGGAGAGGACGCCTGTCGTCATTCGCTGATCATTCAAAGCAATGACGGGCACCTCAGCTGCTGATGCTTGATCACCTAATTTCTGCAGTACAGCTTCGGATGCCGGATCGATCAAAATCGCGGAGGAGCCTTTCTCCAGCACCTTCAATGCTGCTTGCAGCTGCTCCGCTTCATCGTCACTTGGCTCCAGGGAGATATAATCAAGCGCCAATCCGTATTCCTTGGCAGCTGCCTCGGCGCCTAATCGGATGGCATCACCCTGCTCTTCGGCGTGTATGGGCGCTACGAGGGAAATATGCCGAAGGTCGGGCTCATTCTCATCCTTGGTTGCGCCCGAAGAACACGAGGTTAAGAGGATCAAGGATAGGATAAGTACAACGAGATAGCCCTTGGGTACAGCCGGTATCCGTACCACACGATGAATTTTAATCATTCTCCAGCCCCTCCTCTATGTGGTGAATGACCGGAATCCGTATGCGAACGGTCGTGCCCACTTCAAGCTCACTCTCAAACTCCAGACCGAAACGATGCCCATAATACAATTGAATGCGGTCATGAACATTTCGAACGGCCACGCCGGAGCCTGCCGTATTGATAAATGGAGCCGGATGTTGACGCAGCGCTTCAACCTCTAATATCCGCTCAACCATCGCGGGAGACATCCCGACGCCATTGTCCGTCACCGTCATCTCCAATAAGTCGCCATTGATAGCAGCCGTTATGTGAATATGTCCCTGATCCACCATATACTCAATGCCATGTACGATGGCATTCTCGATTAAGGGCTGCAGCACCAGCTTTAGCGTGTAACAAGACTGCGCCGCTTCATCCGCTTCGATCATAAAATCGAATTTCTGTTTATACCTCATCTGTTGGATGGTCAAATAATGCCTTGCATGTTCCAGCTCTTCACGGACGCTTATGGATGTCTTCCCTTTGCTCAAGCTCAAACGAAACAGCTTGGACAAGGAAGTAATCATCGTAATGACCTCCTCCTTCTTGCTCATGCCCACCATACGGACAACCGAATTCAACGTGTTATATAAAAAATGCGGGTTGATCTGAGCCTGCAAAGCTTCCAGCTCGTATCTACGCTTCGATTCCTGCTCTTTCACAATCTGTTTCATGAGCTGCCTGATCTTATCCAGCATCAGATTGAACCGGCTGGACAGCTGTACTACTTCCAGTGGCCCCCGCATCGGGAGCTTCACATTAAAATCGCCACGTTCCACCGCCTTCATCGTTCTGCCCATCCGGCGGATGGGGCGGGTGAGCATGGCCGAGAGAATCAGGGAAACCACGATGGCAAGCACCAGTACAATCGCCACGACCTGAATCAGATAACGATTGACCTCTTCTCTTGTCGTCATGATTTCATCCAAATAAGAAACCCCAACGATTTTCCATCCTATGTTGACGACCGATTTCACCGTATTCAGCCGCTTGACTCCATCCGATTCATCAATGTAGCTGTCCGAGGAAGTGAGCGCCCGCTCTACGCTCTCATTCCGTAGTCCCATGTAAATTAACTGCTGCTGGGGATGGTATACGATGTTTCCCGCTCCTTCATCGATGATGTACGCATACCCCCGCTTACCCAGGCTAATACGGCTGCTTAGCTCATCGATTTTCTTGAAGTTGATATCCACCAGCAAAATGACATAGGTCGGCTCCCCGTTATGAACAACCGTAATTCCTTTGCTCATCGTAACCACCCATTCAAATGTATGGTCGTACAAATTCTGCACATGCGGCAGCGAGAAGCTCAGATGGTTGGAGACTCTCATGGCCGAGTGAAACCAGCTCTGCTCCGTCACCCGGGCGCTGGGTTTAACCGGAATGGCCGGGTGGTTCCTCAGCATATCGCCTTGTTCATTAAATAAAGCGATGGAGACGATGTCATCCCGACTTCGCATGATGGTGTTCAGCTGTTGAGTGACCTGATCATCGTCCCATTGCCCGTCCGCGAGCATGTTTTCCTCAATGGCCCGATACAGCTGTGCCATGCCGTCCACATAATCCTCGAGATTATAGCTTACCTGATCTACAATTTGCTGGGCATTCAGAAATACGCTCTGCTCAGCCGATCGCGAGAATTTATTGAACAACAGAACAGCTACCACGATCACGATAAGCAGAATAAATGCCGAGAAGGACCACATGATGATCGATTGAATGCTGTGTGCGCGTACTCGCCTAACCCATCGCTGAATGGTTGGTTTGATCGAGTCCCGCTTGGCATACGTGATTTTCAACCGTTCTACCCCCTTGCTTGTGTCCGGTATTCCTTGGGTGAGATGCCTACCTGCTTTTTGAAGCAGAAGCTGAAATAATTCGGATCAGCAAATCCGACACGCTCCGCGATTTCGAAAGCTTTAAGATCCGATGATCGAAGAAGCTCTTTGGCCGTTTCCATCCGAAGCTGCATCAAATACTGCACGTAAGTCATTTTAACTTCTCTTTTGAACACAGCGCTAAAATAACCTGTACTGATATGAAGCTGCATACACAGCTTCTGCAGCGATAGCTCCGAATCTCCGTAATGCTCCCGGGTATATTGGAGTGCCTTCTCCACGATGTCTTTGTACGCATGCTGCCTGGAGCTGGCGATATGCTTGCGTATAGTCAAACTAATGTCCAGAAGCCAAGCTTTAGCCTCCTGCAATCCGGAAAACTTGAAGATCTCCGCATGCAGCTGAAATCCTGCGCCGAACAAAGCCTCTATCTCAATCCCGGATTCTTTGGCCGATCGCAATACAGCCGTTACAACCTCCAGAAGGTATACCTGAACGTCCTGAATGGTACAGGAGGCACCGATGAGTTCATCAAATATGTGCGAGATTGCTTCAGTCACTTCCTCTTCGGTTCCGAGCTTTAGACTGCGGATCAGCGCCTGCTCCTTTAGTTCATCCAGACGAACCCCTTCCGGTCTCGGACGCTCGACATCATCAATGAAGATGACTTTCTCGGCACCAAGAATCAATCGGTAGTCGAGCGCCAGCAGCGCACCCTGATAGGAAAGCTTAAGGTCGGACAGATTCCGCACCATGGAGCCCACGCCAATCGTAACCGGCAGCTTCAAATAATGAAGAATGCTTTTTAACAAGCGCTCAAGTGTCATCTGCAGCTCGTTAAACCACGCTTCATCCTCGCTCTCGTCATTCGTAATTAACAGCACAATGCTGTCCTGATACATGAATGCGCTTACAAATAAAATGGGGTCCAGAAGCTCCTTCGCAATGTTCAGCATGGCATGCAGCATTAAATCCAAGTCTCCCGAATGGCGGAGGGAAGTTGAAGACGTATGCTCCTTATCCTTATCTACAGAAGCGGGATATAATGCCATAACAGCAGCCAGATAACTCCCCCCATTCAAAGACAAACCGTAATTTCGAGTCTTCTCCTCAATGATCGAGCGGGGCAATTTCCGGGTTAGCAGGGATGCAAGAAAGGATTCCCGAAGCAAAGGCAGACTCGTGCGGTAATGCTCCTTCAACTGGCGTACATCCTCTCGCTCCGCAACCTCCATATCAATCTTGTCCTTGATCTTCCCCAATAGCTCCATGAAGCTTTCGGCAGAGAATGGCTTAAGCAAATACTCGTCCACGCTAAGCGTAATCGCTTGACGGGCATAATCAAATTCATCGTATCCGGTTAAGATCACGATTTTGCACAGCGGCTGAAACTCTCTAAGCCAAGAGGCCAGCTGGAGCCCATCCTGAAACGGCATACTGATATCGGTAATGACAACATCCGGCTCCAATCGCTCCGCAAGCTCCACGGCCTCTCTCCCGTTCTCCGCCGTTCCCTCGATCTTGAATCCACAGGCTCCCCACTGGATTTCCTGCACGAGTCCCTCCCTTACGTCGGCTTCGTCGTCCACTAACAGCACTTTATACAAGGCAACCCCTCCTGTTCTATTCTGTCAAATTAGTTAAAAGAATCTAATGTGATCTTACCGCGGCGCATCCAAATTTGGAATGCATCATTTTCACGCTTTTTAAAAGCAAAAAAAAGAACGAATGCACGGCTCTTGAGCAACAGAGTGATTTCTGTTCTTTAAGTCATGATTCGTTCTGTATTCGATTGTGTAAAGTCCTTACGCCTGAACCGGTATGGAGACGGGTTTAGCAGGCGTGCTTAATCTTTTAATGCTCAGGGAGTAGGCAATACCGAGCGGAATGACGGCTCCGAGCCAAGCCAAGGGATTCGCCAGGCTTGCGCCGAGGAACCCGATCTGCGCGGTCAGGAAGATGGCAGCCAATACCCGCATGATCAGTTCCATGATGCCGGCTACGGTTGGGATAAAGCTCTGTCCCAGCCCCTGCAGCGTGAAGCGGTAGATGAACAACAGCGACAGAAGCAAATAGGTGCTGCCGTTCGATAAGAAATACAGCTTGCTAAGGGACAGCAATTCTTCTTGTCCTTGACCGACGAAGAGGCTGACGGCTGCAGGACCCGCGAATATAACCAGCAAGCCCACGGCGATGCTGAAAGATCCCGAGACCCAAATGCATTGTTTAACTCCGAGCTTAATTCGGTCTATGCGATTCGCTCCGAAGTTCTGGGCGGCAAAAGTCGCCATCGTAATGCCAAAGGAACTCATGGGCTGCGTAGCGAGCATGTCAATCTTCTGAGCCGCAGTATATGCGGCTACGGCTGTTGCCCCGAGACCGTTAAGCGTAATCTGTAAGATGATGGCTCCGATCGCAATAATGGAGGCTTGGAAGCCCATCGGGAAACCGACCCACATATGCTGGCGTATAAATTTCCAATCGATGGACCAATCGGCATTCTTGAACTGCAGAAGCGGAACCTTTTTATGAATGTATAATAAGCAGAGAAGGCAGGAGAACAGCTGCGAGACCACCGTGGCCAGCCCTGCCCCGGCTACGCCCATCTTGAATACAAGAATAAACAACAGATCGAGAACGATGTTCAGAATGCTTGCGACCACCAAGAAGAGAAGCGGCGTCCGACTATCCCCGAGCGCTCTGAGCAGGTTAGCCAGCAAGTTGAACAGAACGGCTGCGCCAACGCCCCAGTTAATGACGATTAAATACGAATAAGCATCATCCAAAATTTCTGCCGGCGTATTCATCATGACGAGGACGGGCTTCGTAAATATGACACTCACAATGGTGAGGAAAACCGTGAATACAAGACTAATCCATATACTCGTTCCCACGCTTTTGCGAACGCCCGCGATATCCTTGGCGCCAAAGCGCTGCGCCGTTATGATGGACAAACCTGCCGTCAAGCCTTGGGCAAAGCCAATGACAAAAAACAAAATACTGCCTGTCGAGCCAACGGCCGCAAGAGCGTTCACACCAATGGTCCGTCCCACGATCAGGGTATCCGCCATATTATAAAATTGTTGAAAAATATTTCCGATCAAAAGCGGGATCGTAAACATAATGATCAGCCTGATCGGACTTCCTTGCGTCATGTCTCTCATGTAGATTCTCCTATGCCGTCATAAACGTTCCTCTATATATTTATTGGGTATGATCATGCTTTAAACCGTGCCTATAAAGCATCGCATTGAAAACATTATAATGGGTGAGGGTCGTTTGTATTCTTGTGTATCTTATCACGAAAGAACATAAATTTCTGCATATTTATCATCAAAACCTAAACGAAAACAAGACATGATGATCAGGACGGTTCATACCCGTTCTAATCCACGAAATAACGTCAATGAAAAAAGATCAACCGGTTAATCGGTTGATCTTTTTTTATATGATCATGGAAGCACCATCCTAAGAATCAAGAACGATTATGCTTCTTCAACAGCAAGCTTATCCAAAGCCTGCTTCGCACGCGAACGCGCTTCTTCCACTGCGCCGGCGGTTGACAACGCTACTGCGACCCGTCTTCCGACCTTGGTCACCGGTTTCCCAAAAATGCGCAGCTGCGTATTCGGAACAGCCAGTGCTTGCTCGGCGCCGGTAATTGTGTAACTCTCCAGCTCTCGCGCCGCTTTCAGCGGACGGCTGGCTCCCGGCGTTATCAATTCGATCTCCGGGATCGGAAACCCTAGAATGGCGCGGACGTGAAGCGCGAATTCTGATAAATTTTGCGTGACCAGCGTAACCAATCCGGTATCATGCGGTCGCGGAGATACCTCGCTAAAATACACTTTATCCTCGGCCAGGAACAATTCAACACCAAACAATCCATAACCGCCAAGCTCGTCGGTAATCGTCCTTGCAATATATTTAGCTTCCTCGATCTGCTCTTCGGACATGTCGTGCGGCTGCCAGGATTCGATATAGTCCCCGCTCTCCTGAATATGCCCGATTGGAGCACAGAAGTTTGTTCCATTGACGGAGCGGACGGTCAGAAGCGTGATCTCCGATTGGAACGTAATGAATTCTTCAATGATCACTCTTCCGTTCTGTACACGACCGCCTTCCATGGCGATGTTCCAGCAGGGCTCAATATCCCCTTCGGAGCGACATACACTCTGGCCTTTGCCAGAGGAACTCATCAGAGGTTTAATCACGCACGGGAACCCCATGTCCAGGACAGCCTGTTTAAATTCCTCATACGTATCGGCAAATCGGTAGTCTGCAGTAGGAAGTCCCAACGCCTCTGAAGCTAACCGGCGAATCCCTTCACGGTCCATCGTAAGCTTCGCAGCTCTGGCAGTAGGTATAACCCGATACCCCTCTTCCTCCAGTTTAACCAGCTCCGAGGTAGCCAGTGCCTCGATTTCGGGCACGATCAGGTCCGGTTTCTCCTGCTCAATAATTGCGCGCAATCTCTCCCCATCCAGCATATCGATGACATAGCTATGATCGGCAACATGCATGGCAGGAGCGTCGGCATAACGATCGACGGCTACGGTTTCAACCCCCAATCTCTGGGCCTCAATGATGACTTCTTTCCCCAGTTCTCCCGAACCTAGCAGCAGTATTTTCTTCGTTTTTAACATCGTGGTTTTATCCCCTTTTCGTAGTTTCAGAGACTTATAAAAGCAGAAGATAATAAAGAGGTAAGGGAAATAAACTCCCTTACCTCTGCCCAGGCGTACGGCCGTCGTCATCTATGTGCTCCCTCATGGTCCCCCATGCTACGCCAGTCACACATAAACCTATACATTGTTATTTAAATCATACTGAATCTTCCCGCTAATTGCAATATCACCCGAGGCGACATTAGGATTTAGACTTCAGCATATCGATTGCATCCTTCAGCGATTGTGAAAGCCACTTCTTGGGGTGAATGACCAGCTGAATATCCAAACGAATGTCAGAATGCGCAAAGGGAAGAATCGCAAGCTCACCACGCTTGATTTCCTCCTCTGCTACCATCCTCGGCAATAATGAGATACCCGTACCGGACATCACATATCTCTTGATTGCCTCGGGATTGCCCAATTCCAGCCCTATTCGCATTGGAACTCCGCTGGCACGCAGCACCTTTTCCAACATCATGCGGTAATTACAACTATCCTCGGGCATAATCCATTCGGCATCAGCCAGATGTTCTAGCTCTATGACCGGTTCAACATGAAGCGGATGAGCCGGATGGGCAATCAGCAGGAGGGGCTCTTCCCGAACGGGGATCCAATTCAAGGAGGAATCCTCCGGTTTTTCATCCAAAATAAGACCGAGATCGTACTCGCCTTCTCTCACCTTACTGATGATGTTATCTTCACGATCCGGTTGTAAACGGATGACAAGATCCTCATGCCTTAGTTTCAGTTGGTGAATGACGGACGGAAGAAAATAAGCGGCCAACGAGTCTATCGTTCCGATCGATAAGGTGCCTCCGCCTTGCTTGGTCAGCTTTTCCTTCGACTGCTGAAACAGATCCAGCATTTGAACGGCATACTTGAACAGCTCCTCACCCGACTTCGTCAGACGCAAGCCTCTGCCATACCGCTCAAACAGCTTGACGCCGTATTCCTTCTCCAGCTTCTGAATTTGGGTGGTTACGCTGGATTGGGCATAACCCAACTCATCCGCGGCTTTTGTAAAGCTCTGGCGAATCGCAACCTCCCTGAAGGTTTGCAGGTAGATAAGTTCCATCACTCTCTCCTTATCAATAATATTGATAATAACTATCTATTATTATAGATAACGCCGATCTTAATTCCCATGATAAAGTATAGCCATCATTCATGAATTGGAGGAAAGATTATGCTGACTCAGCAAGAACTGCATGGCATTTATGTTCCTGTGATCACTCCCTTTTCACAGGATTACGAACTGGATCGTCCGTCTTATCAACGTTATTTAAAGAATTTGTTATCATATGATATTCAGGGATTGGTCATCAACGGAACGACCGGTGAAGCGCCGACCGTAGCTTGGGAGGAAGTCGTGCAGGTTGTGGAGGAAACGCGTGGGAGTCTGGACGGACGGCTATTGCCGCTCATCATAGGTACGGGTACGAATGATACGGTGTCCAGTATGAAACGAACGGAACTGGCAGGTCATATCGGTGCTGATGCGGTATTGGTGGTCACGCCGTATTACAGTCGTCCTTCGATCGATGGTATCCTGCAGCATTTCCGAAAGGTGGCCGAGGTCGGGATCCCGGTTATTCTGTATGAGGTTCCTTCGCGTACTGGAATCCGGTTACCGGTTGATGCCGTAAGAAGAATCATGGAGATCCCCGGGGTGATCGGGGTGAAAGACAGCACCGAGAGTACGGAGCTTACGAGAAGTTTATCCCAATACGATACAAAGCCCGTTCTATGCGGCAACGATGTCCTCTTTCATGAGATGCTGTGTCATGGAGCTTCTGGGGGAATTCTGGCATCGGCTAATGTGAATACCGAGGCTTTCATTCGGGTGTTTCAATTAGCTGCCCAGGGAGATTACTACCGATCCGAAATGGAGTTTGAAGTCCTGCTTCCCTACATTCATAAGCTGTTCGAAGAATCCAATCCCGCTCCGCTAAAATGGCTGCTTGCCCAGCAAGGCCTGATCTCATCGGATACCCTTCGTCTGCCTATGGGGCCCATTACGGAAAAGCTTAAGCTATCTTTAGATCACGCAATTCAACAACTGACAAACACCGACTTCTCGGTGTAACCTGCTTTCTCCTCGAGAACGGCTAGGCGTACTCGCTGCCTATCCATTCTTAAGCTGAAAGATTCATGTTATGGGGCATGCACACTTTCAATTCAGGACAAATGTGATGGATGATGCAGATTTTTATGCGAAAGCATGAAATTCCTGCTTAGATCTATCGCTTTAAAGGATTGATGAATGATTTCGACCCACTTATAATATGGGTACATTCAATCCTCCCAGAATTTTGAAAGGAGACTTGCAGTGCTGCCCTATTCCAGCCCTAATCATGATTTTGCCTTTGAACAATCTGTAATCGGAATGGCAATGGTATCGCTTGATGGAACGATTCTCAAGGTCAATTCGGCACTATGTGATCTATTGGGATACACACAGCAGGAGTTAACTGCCGGGGCGCCGCAAGAAGAAAACAGCTTCCGCGAGTTACTGAATCGAGTGGTTCAGAACGCAAGAGCTGCGCATGGCCTTCAGCAATCCGTAACCCCGTTTGAATATGCTTATCGCCATCCGTCCGATCGCGAGTTATACCTTCATGCACGTTGCAGCATTGAGCAGGATCCGGAGCAGGGTCCCAAGGGATATTTGGTACAATTCGAGGATCGAACCCTGCTGAGACAGCTCATGAACCAGCTGGAGCAGAAGGAACAGAAGCTCAACGAGAAGGAACATTCTTTTCTGCAGCTGCTTGAAGGACTGCCCCTCTCCGTACTCATCACAAAAAAAGGCATTGTCCACTATGTTAATCCTGCCGGGCTCAGACTTGTTAACGCTACGCATCCCCGTGACGTCCTTGGAATTTCAACCGACGTGATCGTTGACGCATCGTACCATAACGCATTGATGAAACGCAGGGCAAAATATGCGGAGAGCGGAGAGATCGGAAGCGTCGATTATTTGATACGCTGTCTGGACGGGCAAGAGAAAATGGTCAACGGGTTCACGTTCATCATCAATTATGATGGCGAGAAAGCTGCGGTCGGGATCTTCAGAGATATCACAGAACAGCAGATAGAAGAGGATCGCGTGATGCAATCCGAGAAGCTGACCACCGCCGGTCAGTTGGCCGCCGGCATTGCCCATGAAATTCGGAATCCATTAACTTCGATTAATGGATTCGTGAAGTTGCTGCGATCAGCGGAACGCAGCAACGAGCTCTATTTTGAAATCATTGAATCGGAGCTCAAACGCATCGAGCTCATTGTCAATGAACTCCTGGTACTTTCGAAACCGCAGGGCGTTCACGTGAGCGGACCCATCGACGTGTATGCCATTATGGAACAGATCATTACGCTTATGAAGGTTCAAGCAGCCCTCAAAAATATCGAGATCATCCCTCATTATCCGAGGGTACCGGTCTTCGTCCAGGGTGAAGTCAACCAGCTCAAGCAAGTATTCATCAATCTGCTGAAAAATGCCATGGAAGCGATGAATCAAGGCGGCACCATTACCCTGGACATCCTGCACAACGCTCAAGAGGTCCAAATTATCGTGCAGGATGAAGGGGTTGGAATGACGCAGGAGCAAATCCAATCCCTGGGACAGCCTTTTGTTACGACCAAAGACACCGGGACGGGACTCGGACTGATGATTACCAAGAACATTATTCATAATCATGGCGGAACGATGAACGTAGAGAGCATACCTGATCATGGGACAACCTTTACGATCCATTTACCGGCTTTATAACGCATACATATTATCGGAGGAAAAGGCATGGACAATCAGGAACCCAAAACACATAAACAATTTGCGATGGAATGCTTCAATCAAGTATGGGATATCTTGGAGAACGCACAGCGTACGCCGGAAGACGAGGAAAACATGATTCACATATGTCACAGCTCGTTTTGGCACTGGACACGGGTTGAAGATCATACACAGCGCAACCTTTCCATTGGATATTGGCAGCTCTCCAGAGTGTATGCGGTAGTGGGGCAAGGCGATCAAGCGCTGCGTTATGCCAAGCGCTGCATCATTGTCGGATCATCGGCAAGCCTCGAGCCATTCTATATAGGTTACGGGTATGAAGCGGAAGCCCGAGCCTATCTGGTCCTAGGAAACAAGGAGCAAGCTATGGCATCCAAAGAAAACGCGACAAGGTATCTCGATAAGGTAATCGACCAGGATAGCCATCAGATGCTTGCGAACGACCTCAAAAATCTGTAATTGGACACGGCCTTCCTCTGGGCAGACCCTTTAGCGAAATGGTGCAGCCAATTGATAACCGATGTAATAAAAGACTTCTCTGATTAAAAAAGGGACTTTGCTTCTCAGGCTCTGGTACGCGCTCCGGGATGCGGGAGAAGGATTGGCTTCAAGCCCCATATCTTCTGCCATCATCATGGCCCGCTTCATATGCAGCGGGTCACTTACGATGAGATAGGAGGACAGCCCTGCTGTACCTCCTATTTCATTGGCATAATACAGATTCTGCTCGGTGATCGTCGAAGCCGTCTCGACAAGAATATCGCTCTCTGGAACACCGTGCTCGATGGCATACTGCCTGGCAACTTCCGATTCGGCGAGATCATCCCCCGAACTACGTCCCCCTGTAAATATCAGCTTATCTACGTACTGACGGTCATACAGCCATAGTGCATGATCGATGCGTCCCTGAAAAACAGGCGAAGGCTCCCCCTCCCATACAGCAGCCCCCAGCACTATGGCTGCATCAGACGGGATATTTACTGTTCTTTGCGCGTAGTTCCAAATGGCGCTGCCCACATAAATCGTATAAATCAGCAGGATGCCAATTAGCCCCAGCCAAACTTGATTCACGGTACGCATTTTTCTGCCTTCAGCTTCCCTTGCCGGCATATTTCGCGTCATGTTGCACCTCCACAGCCCAATCTTAAATCTGCTTTGCGCATCCATTCTATCATTTTCAGCAAAGAAAGCCTGCTGCTCCCTTATTGAGCGTCAGGCTTTCTTTGCTATCAACCACCGTTATTCATTCTGGTGCTTCCGATGGCAGCGTAAATTCGAATCCACCGTTTAATCCGCATCATATCCATACAGCGTGACTCTGTTCTTCCCTTTGCTCTTGGCAATATGCATCGCTTTTTCCGTCTCAGCGATCAAATCCGTAAGCTTTAACATGGATGCTGGTGTAAGGCAGGCCGCTCCCACGCTTACCGTCATAAACCCATCCTCTGCCGAGCGATCCTTGGGAATGCTGAGTGCAAGCACGCCCTGGCGGATCTTCTCGGCCAATTCATAGGTACGTTCGGGAGTTTCATTTCTCAGCTTCAGGATGAAGGTCCCGCCACCATAACGTGATATGGACGCTCCATAGTGCTCACCAATAATTTTCAGTGCATCGGCTATCCATTGCAAGCATAAATCACCGCCATATAATCCGTGAAGGGTATTATATACTCGGAAATCGTCAATATCGACCATCATCAAGGCCAAGGGAAGCTGGTTCTGAATACACTCCTCCCAGTCCACCGACAGTTCTTTTTCAAATGTCAGCGGATTGGGCAGCTCTGTTAGCGGGTCTGTTGTCACGTAATTCTGAAGCTGATCCAGCACATCGGAGTATACCCGATCCGGTTCATGATCCGCGGTGCCTTCTCTCAGAATCACCATAATGGAGGATTTGCGCCCTTGATGAATAGCCGCCAGCATAAATTCAAGCTCGATCTCGTTGCCCTCCAGCGTAACAAACCTGCCGCTACCGGATACTAATTGGGTTTGATTCTGCTCCATCCGTTTGATTTGCTCTCTCAGATCAACCCGCGAATCTTCTCTAGCCAATTTGTATATCTCAAGCTGAAGCAGCTCCTCGGGCTTCTTTGCACCGAACAGCGATTCGGCCTGTGGATTGCAGTACATAATGGCACCTGCGGTTGTCAGTGACAAGAAGGCGACGGGCGACAGGCCCATGAGCTGCAGATACCGTTCTTCGTTCTCCCTGAATATCCTCGCATTCTGTATGGCCTGTTCTTTTGCTTGCCTTAATTGATCATCCGTCTGCTTGCGGACAATCGATTTCAATTGAGGGAGAACGCTTAACTCTTGTGACTTCCAAGAATATGAGGTTCCCTCAACCACCTGTCTCCACTTTTCGAACGATTTACGGGGCGATAAACGGACCTTATCATCCTCTTGTATAACGGCTTTGGCCGGATCGCCAGCCCAATCCACAATTTGCACAACCTCGGGCCGAAACCACATAACATAATTTTGTTGGCCTGGTGACAGCGCGAGATATAGAACTCCTGAAGCCACATCCTTATAAGCTTTTGCGGGTTCAAACTCGGCACTGAGTTTAGAACTATGATACGTATAATCTTCGGCCTGGGCCGATAACCATCCGGCAAGCTCCATGACTTGCTTCGAGGTAGGCGTCGTACCGTACAGCATCAAATTGTCTTGATAATAAACGACAGCACCGGTAGCGCTCATTAAATCGAGTAAAATCTGCTCCTCGTTGTCCAGCTGTTCAATAACATGATATAAATCGGTATGGCGCATGAAGATTTCGGTAAAGCGGGCGGATAAAGTTCTGAGCCTTAACTCGGTTTGATAATCGTCGAGCTGCTGTCGTTGATAAAGCTCGTTCGAGAAAAAGGATCCCAAAAAATTGCACAGGTTGCGGGTCCGGTGGGATACGTATTTTCTGCTAGTGTGATGACAAGTAATTAACCCCCATAATTGGTTGTCATGGATCAGAGAGATCGTGGTTGTCGCGCCAACCCCCATATTATGAAGGTACTCAATATGAAGCGGAGATACACTCCGCAGCACAGATAAACTGAGATTCAATGGTTTGCCGGTCAAAGGCTGTACCGTAGGGATAATCTCAACCGGCGTATAACTCACATCAACAATCGTCCGCAGCCAATTTCGAAGATACAGTTCCCGGGCTTGCCTAGGAATATCCGATGCCGGATAATGGTGCCCAAAAAAGGGCTCCAGCTCCTGTTCTTTAGCTTCGGCAACCACTTTTCCGTTCCAGTGATCATCGAATTCATAGAGCATGACTCGGTCATAGCCCAGAATGTCCTTCACGAGCTCGCAAGCGACTTGACTTGCTTCCGTACGATTCTCGGTCCGTTTCATACGACTGAAGAACGTCTGTATCCTTTCAAAATCATCCGTGAAGGGTACTATATCTTCCGATACCAGCTCCAATTCAAGCAGTATTAATCCTTCACTTTCGTGGACAATTCCGAAAAACTCATTAGGCTTATCCGCGACCGGAATCGTTAAATTAATATACTGTAAATCGGGCGTGACGATCGCCTGGAGATCACGATGAATCATCTGCTCAAACTGGAGATTTCCAATAAGCGCTTCCAAACGCTGTCCCAGAAGGGCTTCTGCGCTAATGCCTAGGAGCTGATCGGTATTCCGGCTGCATTGTGCGATCCTGTAGTCATCGATTGGATTAATGGCAAGCAGTACGCCATGGGGCTGAATATATCCTGGAATGTGAATAGGTTCTTTCTCGCAATTCGTCAGGTCGATCGGTTCATCCGTTATGTAATCGCCCTCCGTCAGCAGCTCTCGATTCAGTGGATCCTGTTCAGTCATTGCTTATCAACTTCCCTTATTCACAGATTTCAGAAAAAATAAAACCCAATGCATCTCATTGTTATAAGAGATACATTGGGCACAGCATATTATAACAACAAAACTATGAAATTGTACGCCATTCAGACTTCAGCATAGCATAGAAATACTCATCCCACCAAATATCTCCACGAGGGATACACTGTTGGAAATAGCCTTCTCTCCTCATGCCCAGCTTCTCCATCACCCGGTACGAAGGTGCATTCTCAGGCTGGCAAGTCGCAATGATCCGATGCAACCCTAATACCTCGAATCCGTGCTGAAGCAAAGCTCTGGCGGCTTCCGTGGCGTACCCCCTACGGTGATACGTCGAATTAAACACCCAGCCGATTTCATACGTATGTTCGCCGAACCATGGATGAAACACCATGTGACCAATTACATGCTGTTCTGCCTGCAGCATAACCGCAAAGTGATGGGCTGCATCCCCCTTGTTCTGCGCAAGAAATTGTTTTAAGGTTTCTTCCGTATACACAGGTTCGGGCATGTAATGCATCACCTTAGGATCGGATGTATATTGAAGAACATCATGCCAATCACCTGGTTGAAACTCACGAATCATTAATCTTTCCGTAACGATATCCATTTGCCTGACTCCTCTTCAAGTTGTATTCAAGTGTTCTCTTCACGCCGCACACTTCAATACAGAGGCAAATGCGATTCGCCGTATATACAGATCTAACTTGATAACGCCGGGTCACCCTCTTTCACTTTACAGCCTACTCCGTATATTCGCCATAATGTATGAGAGTCCTTCATAATATGTCAAATTTCTGGATATTTTGGCTGAGAATCGATTTCATTTTATCAAAATGCATGCCTTCATGATATAAGCAAAAGCTTAAGAATTCTTCAACCCGGGTTAGCTTTAAACCTTTGGAAGTTGTATAGGGAGACAAGACCGTATCGTGCAGATGCGCCCTGTACCTGTGTTCGATTCGATGGACCTGACCCTCAAGCAGTCCGAGAAGCTCGTGCATGGATGGCCATGCTGCGCTAATCTCCCTTGGCTTTGAACCCGATCGGAACAGCTCGGTATAATGACCGGGAAGGTTCATGGCTTCTCCATTCACGCCGAACGCAAACCGTTCCATTGTGAATAAGACATGTCCCATATTCCACTTTACGTGGTTATTCATTCCACGAGGAATCATCTCCGCTATATCATCCGGGACATCCCTTACAAGATTCAAGGTTTGTGTACGCACAAATTCCAAATGTTCAAACAGGTATGCTCTCATGTAGTCCACTCCTTCTCAACTTTATTCAGCGTCCGCTTGAACCGAGTGTACTCCAAATGCTGATAAATAAATAATACGGTTTTCACTCCGTTTCATAAAAAAAATGGATGAATCAAAGGCAAGCCTTCATCATCCATGGATATACTGGTTTTTTTCGCGGATATCCGCTTGAATATAGGAAATAAAAGTATGGACTTGCGCGAGTCCCGCTTCTTGTCTTTTGGTGCATATCCGAATAGGGTGCGGGAAAGTTACGCCTGTCACTTCCACCTTGCCAAGATCGCCCGAAGCCAGTTCTTTCTTAATAGAAAGCGCAGGAACTAGTGCAGCCCCGTATCCCGCTTTAACCGCTTCAATGGATTCCTTCAACCCCTCTATCGTTATGGAACAGCGAGGCTCGCGTGCATCCGAGGCCTCAATTAGCGACGATAACTGTTTCCGCGTATAACTTCCTTCTTCCCTCAGTACAAAGGGCTCCTCCATAAGCTCGAGAAAAGTCACTTCTCTGTTGGCTAGTCGATGTAGGGCAGGTACGGCAAAAATTAATTCATCTTCCATAATCGTAAAGGACTCAATATCTTCCGCTTCGATCGGCCAGCTGCCGCATACGATGGAGATATGCACCGAATTGTCCTGTAACCGCTGCAGTGCGGTTCGGGAATTTCCTTTAAACAACTGCACATCCATCCTTGGATGCCGCTGCTTATATCCAACCAGCCACCCAGGCAGCAAAGTGCTCTCCGGCAGCTCCGTCGCACATATGCGCAAACTTCCCTGCTGACCGGATTTGATGGCCTCCATCATCTCTTCCATCTCGGCTTCCATTGCAAATAACCGCTGGGAATGCCTGGCCAACGCTATACCAGCTTCCGTCAATTGAATATTGCGTCCGTTAGCCTCAATCAATTTCATGCCGAGCTCCCGCTCCAGATTGCGGATTTGGGCCGTAACGGCTGGTTGACTTAACAGCAGATTGCCCGCGGATCTCGTAATGCTCCCTGTCTTGGACACATCATTAAAAATGCGTAGTGCATGAAGATTCATAGGTCATCCCTCAATTCTTGAACTATTCACGCTGGATGAAGTTGTTGACATCATTTAGATCGTTTATATCCTAAATGAAGCTCATTTGTAAACCGCAGAATCTAATTTATTACACATTAATGTAATGATGAAATGTTTATCGTTGATTCAATTCGTCCAATAGCTGAAGCAGCGTTTCTTCTTCACGGATCCGTCTTCATGATTTTTCATGGTGCTGCAACCTTTTATCCTATCTCCCGTCTATAGTGGTGCAGCAAGTACATTTTACCAATTCATCATACGGCTTGGCTGTATCCTGGCGTTCTAGGATAATTTAAATTGGAGGATACCTACCATGAAAAAAATCTACAAAGTACTAGCAACCGCTACGGTTCTCGCGATGGCGGCACTGCCGATAGCAGCGAATGCACAGGACGTCCCTCCTGCTTCAGCCCATAAGGGACAGAACAACATCATGAACCAGGTGAAGAAGAGCGTACCTGGGACCATGGGTTACATAACGGACTTCGTAAATGACAAAACAGGCAAATGGATTACCGTAACCGGCCGTGGTTTAGCGGCAACCGATCAACAAGAAATCAAGCTCTCCATATCCAAAGATACTAAAATTATCGATGCCAAAGGGAACCAAGTCCAGCTGCAAACGATCGTAGATAAACACAAAGCGATAAAGGCTTTCTACAGCCCAAACATAACGAAGAGCCTACCCACTCAAGGTTCGGCGCTTACGATCATCGTTCAGGATAACGACCTTGCCGGTATGGATGGAACCATCGCTGAGGTAACCAAACAAGGCATTCTGGTGGAGGGAACCAATCTGTACAACGGCAGTGAAGAGACCATTCTGCTTCATCTGGATCCAAAAGCGAAAATCATCGATCAAAACGGCAGCACGCTGAAAGCAAGTGACCTGGAAGCCGGCATAAGCATTCGTGCTTTCTATGGACCTTATGTGGCGTTGAGCATGCCGCCTCAATCCTCAACGAATTATATACGGGTCAACACGAATACCGAGAATAACGATCAGGAGCAGGTATCCGGCATTGACGGCATCCTTACAGAAATGAAGGATGGAAGAATTACGATTTCCGGTAAACCAGCTAAAGCAGGTGACCTCGAATACGTCGAGCTCGCTGTTGATGGCGACACAAAGATTGTAGATGCTGGAGGCAAATCATTAACAGCCGAAGCCTTGAAATCAGGCCTGCGAATCGAAGCTGAATACGTGTCCGTGATTTACCCTGCCCTGCCGCATGCAGATAAGATTGTGGTCTCCGACACCTTAGCGCCCAAAGTCGAAGGTACGATAACTGCATCCGAGCGCACGTCCAAGGATCAACTGTATATCAATGTAGGGTCAGATCAATCCACGGACAACGACATCATCATCAACATCTCCAAGGATACACAAGTGATTGGACTGAATCCCGACGAGAAGCTGGAACCCGGCATGAAAATCGTGGTCTTCCACTCCCCGATCATGACCATGTCCATACCAGCATTCACTTCTGCCGAAGTGATTATGGTTCATGCCGACAAATAAGCTGCTTTTCCTGGTCGTTTGCTTGAGCTAAAATAAATGGCTAAAAACAAAAACCATCGTACTCAGGATTCCTGAATACGATGGTTTTTTAATGAATTAAGATATCAATCGTTACGGACTATTCCTCAAATTCCACGTTGTGATATACCTGCTGAACATCCTCGAGGTCTTCCAGTGCATCGATCAGCTTCTCGAACTGTACCTGTCCGTCTTCCGGTAAGGAGACAAAATTCTGTGCCAGCATGGTAAGCTCGGCAACGGTAAACTCCGTAATTCCAGCAGCCTTGAATGCTTCCTGAACCGCATGGAACTGATCGGGTTCAGCATAGACGATCACAGCTTCTTCCTCTTCCAGGATGTCACGTACATCCAGGTCGGCTTCAAGCAGCAGATCCATGACTTCCTCAGCCGACTTGCCTTCGACGCCGATTACTGCGGTAGGATCAAACATATAAGATACCGAACCGCTGACACCCATATTGCCGCCGTTCTTATTAAAGGCAGAACGTACAGCAGGCGCCGTACGATTGACGTTGTTAGTTAAAGCGTCAACAATGATCATCGAACCATTCGGACCAAAACCTTCATAGCGCAGCTCTTCATAATTTTCATCCCCGCTGCCTTTGGCTTTATCCAAGGCGCGGTCAATAATGGCTTTCGGCACGTTGTATGTTTTGGCACGCTCAAGAACAACCTTCAGCGCACGGTTGGACTCGGGATCCGGCTCGCCTTTTTTGGCAGCAACATAGATTTCCACACCGAATTTCGCGTATACGCGACTTGTATTAGCATCCTTGGATGCTTTCTTTTCCTTAATATTATTCCATTTACGGCCCATACGTTTCCGCTCTCTTTCATCATTGAATCTGTAGCCGGTATTCAATAAATACCCCTGTCCATTATATCTCTATTAAGTCCCTTGAACAAGGTTAAGAGCGTAGATCCGGAAAATAGACACATGCCCTTCCTTAATAATAAATCAGGGCTGATCACCCACTAGTAAGATCACCTTTCCCCTGCCATGACCTGTTTCAATAAAGCGATGCGCTTCCGGCGCCTCGTGCAGCGGATATACCTCTCGAATATGAATTCGAATGTAACCCTTCATATACAACCCACCAGCTCCTTCTTTTTCGCGAGAATAAACTAGACGAAATAAAGAAACATTTGACTATTTGTAGACAAAATAATATTATGTCTATGTATATAACAACGAAATGCGCATTCGCTTGTTTTGTACCATATCTGATCTGTTACGTACAGATCCCGAAAGGAGACACCTTATTTTGCTTAACAATCCCTATGTTCGAACGATTGTCTTGTCACGCGTTCTCTTGAATCTTGGCATTTGGGTTCGTAACTTTGCCATTCTGCTATACGTTACCGACATGACAGGCAACAACCCTGTGTATGTGTCCCTCATATCCGTAGTCGAATTTGCACCCATTTTCTTGTTTGCCTTCATCGGCGGTACTTTCGCGGACCGCTGGCGACCTAAGCGTACGATGATTAGTTCTGATGCATTGTCTGGGGTATCGGTATTTCTCGTATTGATCGCCGTTCATAACGGGTCGTGGCAGGCATTGCTGGTACTCACATTTTTCTCAGCTGTTATGTCACAATTCTCTCAGCCCTCAGCGATGAAGCTGTTCAAACAGCATGTACCCGCTGATCAGCTGCAATCCGTGATGGCCATGTTTCAGTCTATGGTTGCCTTCTTTACGGTCATCGGCCCGATCGCAGGTGCGTTTGTATATCAAAAGTTCGGCATTGAAACATCGCTGATCGCAACAGGCGTGTTATTCCTGGGTTCTGGATTGATTCTGACTTTGCTGCCCCGTGATTTGCAGAAAGAGACACAAGCCAAGCAGCAGAATCTGAAACAAGAGCTTACCGAAGGCCTTCGCTATGTATGGAATAATCAAGCGCTCCGAACCCTTGGCGCGACTTTCGCCGCAGCTGGCTTGGCAGCGGGACTTATTCAGCCGCTCGCGATATTTGTGACGATTGAGAACCTTGGTCAGGATAAGTCATTCTTGCAATGGCTGTTAACGGTCAATGGTGCGGCGATGCTCATCGGAGGAGGCTTCGTCATGGCATTTGCCAAGAAAATCCCCCCACAAACCTTGCTAGCTCTCGGTCTGACCGTTAGTGCTATCGGGAACCTCGGTATCGGCTGGTCGACCAGCATCATGTTTACGCTGCTGCTTCTAGTGCTTAACGGATTCTTTTATCCCACCATCCACATTGGAATCAACACCCTGATCCTAAACCATACGGAGGGGCCGTACATTGGTCGGGTGGGCGGTACCCTAACCCCGATCTTTATGGGAATGATGGTGCTGGGCATGTCTTTGGGAGGATTGCTCAAAGACCAGCTGTCCCTGTTCGCCGTTTATGCGGTCAGCTCCCTCTTGTTCCTGACAGGTTCGGCGATACTGATCCCATTGTTTAAAAAGAAACCGAGCACCGCCGCCGTATTGGAGCAATGAACAACCATAAAAGCCGCCTCCCATTTCAAGAGGCGGCTCTTTTTGTTTGAAATATGGGTTAAGACGGACGAACACCCCAAACGGTTTTAATTGATCTCAATCTAATGTACATAAACAAAACAAACCGGAGCTCTCCTCAAGAGAAACTCCGGTTTGTTTAGTACTGAGTAGTACCATTATGCGTGAAATTGTTGTCCGTCCAATACTTCCTTCACGTAGCCGGCGCGAATGACAAAGTCACCGAAATGCTCGCCTTGCTCGCGTTCTTGTGCGTATTGCTTCATGATCGGACGAAGGGAATCCAAAATCTCGGCCTCACCGATGTTTTCCTTATAAAGCTTGTTTAGCCGGTGACCGGAGAAGCCTCCACCCAGGTACATATTATATTTGCCAGGCGCCTTTCCGATAAATGCGATTTCGGCCAGCATCGGTCTGGCACATCCATTCGGGCATCCGGTCATTCGAATGACGATATCCTCTTCGCGAAGTCCGTTCTCTTCCAGAATGACATCGATTTTATCCAATAACGTCGGCAGATATCGCTCGGATTCTGCCATCGCCAATCCACAGGTCGGTAGGGCTACACATGCCATGGAATTTCTTCTCAGGGCAGAATAATGATTACCGTCCGTAAGCCCGTAACGCTTGATGAGTTCTTCAATCTTTTTCTTCTTGTGGCTGCTGACATTGGCAACGATCAGATTCTGATTGCCCGTCAGACGGAAATCTCCATTATGGACTTGAGCGATTTCGCGCAGGCCTGTCATCAGCAGGTAATCGGCTTCGTCTTTCACACGCCCGTTCTGGATGAACAGTGTAAAATGCCATTTGCCGTTGCTCCCTTTTACCCAGCCGTACCGATCGCCGTTATGGTCGAAATGGAACGGCTTTGCCTCCTCCAGCTTCCATCCCAGACGGCTGGAGAGCTCGTTGACAAACCAGTCAATCCCACGGTCATCAATCGTATATTTGAAACGAGCATGCTTGCGCACCGCACGGTCTCCGTAATCACGTTGAATCATCACCGTCTTCTCGGCCAAATCAACGATCTGTTCGGGTTTGCAGAAACCAATGACTTTCGCCACTTGTGGATAGGTCAACGTATCACCGTGCGTCATCCCCATGCCACCGCCTACAGAGACGTTAAAACCTTTCAACTCGCCGCCCTCAATGATCGCAATGAAGCCAAGATCTTGGGAAAATACATCAATATCATTGGAAGGCGGCACGGCCATCCCAATCTTGAATTTCCGCGGCAGGTACACCGGACCGTAGATCGGCTCCTGTTCCTCCGCATCCTGCAGGCTGTCTACGATCTTCTCGCCGTCCAGCCAAATCTCATGATACGCACGCGTCCGCGGATCGAGATGACTGCTAAGCATGCGTGCCCATTCGTATACCTCCGAATGAATTTCCGATTGATAAGGGTTCGGATTGCACATCACGTTACGATTCACGTCGCCGCAAGCAGCCAATGTGCTAAGCATGGCTTCATTGACTTCCTGAATGGTGCTCTTCATATTCCACTTCAATACACCGTGAAGCTGGAAAGACTGACGCGTTGTCAATCGAATCGTCCCGTTTGCATACTTCTGGGCTACGCGGTCCATCATCAGCCATTGCTCCGGCGTCACGACCCCGCCCGCGGCCCGAACACGAAGCATGAACTGGTAAGCAGGCTCCAGCTTTTGCTTGTGTCGTTCGTTACGCAAATCCCGGTCATCCTGCATATAACTGCCGTGGAATTTCATCAGCCGGTTATCGTCTTCGGGAATCGATGCCGTAATGCGATCCTCTAACGTCTCTACAAGACTGCCCCGCAGATAATTGCTTCGACGCTTGATGTCCTCGACATCGCTATGCGGCGCACTGTTTGGTGATACAAGGTTATTATCAGACATGTTTCTTTTCTCCTCTCGAAAACCACAGGGATGATCTTAATACACATCCCGCTGATAACGTTTCTGTTGCTGCATGAGCGTCAGATATTCCGCTGCTTCTTCCGGACTCATGCCGCCCTCTTGCTCGAGAATGGACCCGAGTGCGGAATGCACGTCATGAGCCATCCTCTTCTCATCGCCGCAGACATATACGCAAGCCCCTTCTTGGAGCCACTGGTATAGATCCTTGCTCTTCTCCAGCATGCGGTGCTGTACGTACACTTTTTTGTCCGTATCCCGAGAGAAAGCAACATCCATGCGCGTCAGTACTCCATCCTTCAACCAACGCTGCCATTCAATCTGGTAGAGGAAGTCCGTCGAGAAATGCTGATCTCCGTAGAACAACCATGATTTCCCTTCTGCCCCCGTCTCTTCCCGTTCTCCCAGAAAGGCTCTGAAAGGTGCCACGCCTGTACCAGGTCCGATCATAATGATCGGGGTATCCGGATTCTCGGGCAGCTTAAAGTTCGGGTTGTGCTGAACGTATACCGGCAGTGAATCGCCAGCTTCCAGACGCTCTGCCAATTGTACGGAGCAGACGCCATAGCGGTGGCGGCCATGTGCTTCATAACGGACCGTCCGAACGGTAACATGGACTTCATCGGGGAAGGCTTTGGAGCTGCTGGCAATCGAGTACAGCCTGGCAGGAATTTTGCGCAGTATGGATACAAATTCGCTTGCCGGCACTTGCTGCAGACCATAATCCTGTACCAGGTCGAGCAAATCCCTTTCTTCGATATAGGTACGCAATTCCTGCTCATGACCTGGCTCCAGCAATGTTCGAAGTCCTTCATTCCCTGAGACCTTAACCACTTGCTCGATCAGAGGTTTCGTGAGAACCGTAATTTCGTAGTGACGGAGCAAGGCATCCCGAAGCGCTCGCGCTTCACCATGTTTATTAATGACGACCACTTCATCAGCATTCCATCCCATAGCAGCGATAAGATCATCCACAAGCTGCGGATGATTTTCCGGATAGATTCCTAAGCTATCGCCCGGCTCATACTGCAAATTCGATCCTTCAAGAGAAATTTCGATATGACGTGTTTCACGGTCGGATCCTCTTCCGTTCAAATTCAAATTCTCGAGGATTTCCGCTTGAAATGGATTGCTTCTTGAAAATTCCGATTCCGTACTATCGCTCAGGGCTACCGCACTCCCATTTTCAACAACGAGTGATCCCGTTCCAGCCTCATTCAACGATAGAAGAACCTGGTTCATCCATTCAGCAGCCGACTCATCAAAGTCTACATCGCAGTCAACTCTTGGCGTCAGCCGCTTACCGCCCAATTCCTCAAGCCGCTTGTCGAAATCTTTACCCGTTTGGCAGAAAAATTCATACGAGGTATCCCCCAGCGCCAGTACGGAATATTGAAGATGGTCTACCTGAGGTGCCCGCTTGCTGTGCAGAAATTCATAGAATGGTATGGCGTTATCCGGCGGTTCGCCCTCTCCATGCGTACTGACGATAATAAGGAGATTCTGTAACTTCTTCAGGTTGTTCGGTTTAAAATCGCTCATAGAAGACATCGTGACCTGAAGGCCAACCTCTTCCAGCTTCTTCGATAACTTTTTCGATAATCCATGACCATTGCCTGTCTGGGATCCGTACAGGACTGTGACTTCTTTAGCAGCCGTCGCCACCGGTGCCGATACAGCGGCTGACGTGTTTGCTTGTGGTGCTGCCGCAACTGCTGCTGCGGCTGCCGTTCCCTGTAATGCAGCGATATATCCGCTGAGCCAGGTCCGCTGGGATTCCGTCAAAGTGGGCAGAAGGCGATTCAGCAGTTCCACCTGTTCCTGATTAAAAGGACTGTTCATTACTTGAAGTTCCAACAATATCCACCTCTCAAAAGCGCACATTATTAATTCCTACTATTACGATACAATTAATTTTATTACTCCTCTGAACCTATCACAGCTTACCTAGACCGGTCAATTACAATGTTCTTATAGCATTTATCAGTTTTACTAATAAATCGATTTTCCGGGTTTAACTATAGGAGAAACCCAGCCTGCTTTAGAGAATATCGATAATACAGAATGGTAATGATACCAATGATAAGGAGGAAGATGTCGGATGCAAAATCAGGATTGCAATTTTACGCCGCTGAAAAACAAATTGAAGGAACAGCTCACGGATATCACGAGACAATTGCAGCATATCATCGTCAATTTGGACCAGGACAGTTCATGTCTGCTGGGCGAGCTGGATCTTGTCAGAACTAAATTTTTGGAAGCTGAATCGATTTCATCAACGTATTATCTCAATTGTTTTCTCTTCCCCTTCACCAGCAAATATCAAGAAATCGCTAAATCCATATATCATCTCAGTCAAAAAAATCTGGGTGCATTAATTGTGATTCAACGGGAAGACGGCCTGGATTCGTTAATAACGCCCGGCATTCCCTTGTCCGCAGAAATCACAAGCCCCCTGCTTGAATCCATATTCGTTCCAGGCAGCCCGCTTCACGACGGAGCTGTGCTCGTACGCAAGGATATGATTATTTCCGCTGCGAACGTGCTGCCTTTAACAGCCAAAACCTACGGGGATCGCAAGCTCGGAACCCGTCATCGTGCAGCCATTGGCCTGTCGGAAATCAGCGATGCCCTGGTACTCGTTGTATCGGAGGAGACGGGTAAAACCTCCTTCTGCATGAAGGGCACTCTTTATCCTTTATCTATAAGCAGCCCCTAGTATTTGCTGTTGATTCGTACAGCCTCCTAGATAGCAAATGATGAGAAACCTTCTCAGAAGGCTTATGCTATCGTTGTCCTATAAAGACAAGGAAGGTGATTATCGATGAATTCATTTAAAGAAGGGACCGAAGTGTCATCCCCAAGAAAAGTAATCTATTCCATGATGGTATCGCTTGACGGTTTCATCGAAACCGAGGATCATCTTATCGATTGGTCCACGCCCGATGAGGAGCTGCACCGATACTTTAATGAGGCGGAGAACGAAATCGATATTCATTTATACGGCCGGCGACTCTACACCAATATGGCATCGTATTGGCCAACCGCAGATCTTAGTCCGGAGGCACCCGACTACGAAATTGAATATGCTCGGAAATGGAAGAATCAAAAGAAAATTGTTTTTTCCACGACGCTTGATCATGTGGATTGGAATTCTACTTTAGTCAGGGGTAATATTAAAGAGTTCATGGAGGAGCTGAAGCTCCAGCCTGGCCTGCACATGGATCTCGGGGGAGCCGGAATCGCTGCGTCCTTCATGGAGCAAGACTTAATTGATGAATACCGTCTTTATATCCATCCGATTGTTCTGGGAGGCGGCACGCCGATGTTCCATTCTCTCCGCAACCGGATTCATCTTCAGCTTGTTGAATCTCGAGCCTTTGGTTCGGGGGTTGTCCTCCTTCGATATCAACCGAAACCGACTTAACGAATTAGACCAAACCATGCAAAAAAGAGCCACAGATCCTGTGGCTCTTCTTCATGGATTCATCCCATGACGGGGAAATTATTCAAATGTATAGGTCCAGAAACGTTCCGTTCCGAAGCGCTGCTCCACTTCCTTGGCTTTCATCTGTTTCTTGCCCAGCAGCTCTGCTGCCTGGAATTGAGAGCGATGGGCTTGAATGGAGTTCAGCTTCTGTACCATAAACATGGATACATCTTGATAAACATCCGGTTTACCCAATTCTTGCTCACAATTGTTGGAGAATGCCAGACATTGAACGACAGGTCTATCACCGGCCGGCATCCGCTGAATCGTCCGGATTACGGCTGCACCCGTTGCGTCATGGTCAGGGTGAACGCTATATCCAGGGTAGAACGTGAACACCAGCGATGGCTTTATCTCCTGAAGCAGAGAGGCGATCGCGCTATCCAGCTTATTTTGATCCTCGAATTCAATCGTTTTATCATGGAAACCAAGCAATCTCAAATCCTGTATGCCTATCGCTTTGCAGGATTCCTCCAGCTCTGCTTTGCGAATGGTCGGTAATGTGATACGGTTCGCAAACGGAGGAATGCCCATATTGCGGCCCATCTCCCCAAGCGTTAAGCAGGCATAGGTAACATGAGCGCCTTCCATAATATATTTAGCCAACGTTCCGGATAAACCAAATGCTTCATCATCCGGGTGCGGCAATACGACCAGTATGTTTTGCTCCATCAATCCTCGTCTCCTCTCTCTATTAAAAAGGCTCCCGGCTCAGCTGCAAAGCGACAACAAGTTTACCCTGACTGTCATGACCCGCCATGATCAGCCGATCGGTATCCGTCTGTTCGAAATGGGTGAGTCCTTCCGTATACACCCAGCCTTGGCTCATTTTCAATCCAACCCGATAGGGTCCATTGCCGGATATCGAACCGTGGCTGTAACGAATCGTTGCATTTGTAATAAAGTTAGCCGCTGGGTGCTTCGAGCTGTCATAATGGGCAGCGTAAGCGCCTGTCGTCATCTCAAGATGAATATATAAATCCTGATCCTTCAATTTATCAATCATTTGTTGCACTTCAGTTTGATTTATGAGTTCCATAATTCCCTCCAATATAAAGAATCACAACATGTAAGCAGTCGATATGATAATTCTATCATAATTATAGAGCAGGACGAAATTACACGAACCCGATGAGCATATTAACTCACAGCAAAAAGAGAGGCGTATTCCGGCTGTGCTGCATAGGTTCTAAGGTCGTGCTCCGAAATAACCGTATAACCTTCCCTGCGCAGCAGAGCCGTAGTCACGCCATAACCGGCTATCTTCTCATTGGCAAATTCTCCGTTATAAATCATGGCACTGCCGCAGGAAGGACTGCTCTCTTTCAGTACGATCAGCAATGCTCCGAGCTCTTGTGCCACTCGAAGCGCTTGGTGGGCACCTTTTAAATACATCTCGGTCACGTCTTTCCCGGATAACTCAACAACTCTAGCATTCCCTGCCAGTACGTCATCGCCGTTTCCTCCAACGATCTCCGCAGGCTCCCGTGGAGTTGAGAATCCGCCAAGCAGTTCGGGACATACGGTCACAGCTTTCTTGGCTTCAACCAGCTGCTGAATATTCGCATCCAAGCTGTCCGTAGCGTTATAACGAACCTTCAAACCGGCTAAACATGAGCTTACAACAATCACAGGGGCCACCTCAAATCTCTCGTTCTTACTTACATACTGCATACTACTACACTAAGCCGTTCGCCCTCATTCAAGTATCAGGAATCGGAACCCAAATGTCAACGAAATGCAATGAAGAGTTGCAAGGTGTGCGGTCCCCTTCAATGCCAAAAATGTATCAATATACGAACCGATCCTCTCCATGGCTCAACGCAGCATGGGAGCAACCCTCTTGAGGAAGTGATTCATTAATAATGGCAGAGAAATCAGAATCGGCGGATCATCCAGCCGGGGAACATGCAGGGTTACATGAAGATGCGGGGTCTTAGCATTTGGGGTAACGATAATGGGTTCCTTCGAACGAGTACGCAGCGTGGTCGACTTAGGAAGCAAGAAATCAACTGCCTGCATACCCCATGGGACCGAGGTAGCCATCAGATAATATGTTCCGGGTCTGACGTCTCCGAACCGGAACGAGCCGACGGAAGATAACAAAGTTCCGTATAATGGAAGCCCTTCGGGAATCGGCTTGGCGAACAGCCCGATCAAGATGACGCCCTGAAAGGGAGCCATTGCCTCTACCGTGCCCTCAACTGTCAGATTGGGATTCTCTACCGGTATGGAGTCACGCCAGCTGTTCAGTTTCTGCAGGGAGGACAGATGCTCGTCCGCCTCATCCTTCGAATTCCGAAACTGGGAAGGGGTCACTCCTACTCTTTCCGTGAAGCGTGTCGTAAATGTGCCCAGACTCTGCTGACCGATCTCCATGGCGATATCCCGGATACTCAGATGGGTATGTAATAGCAAGTCCTTCGCCTTCTCCAAACGAAGCGAGGACACGTAATATAATGGTGGCAGTCCGATTCGATCTTTAAATATACGCGAAAAATGATATGGGCTGTATCCTATGTAATCCGCCAGTGTCGATAACGGAAGAGGCTCATAAATATTTTTGTGAATATACGCGATTACCTCATCGATTTCAGCATATCGATCAGTCATCAGGTCTGCACCATCCTTCATTCCGGATATTATGTATGGGTCCGATCCAACTCTCCCGAGGAACAATTGTTCGCATTCATACTATCATATCCATCTAAAAAATGGAAGCTTTTATATGTTAAAAATATCACCATGCAAGTATCATAAAGCACATAAAAAAGCCGCGCTGCAAGCGCGGCTTTTTTACCATTAATCCAAGTCCAGAATATGAATCTCAACCTCTTTTTTGCTTTGGGAAGACCGCAAAATGCCGTCCAGAATCGCTTGATTCCGAAGCACCTGCTCGCCCGGGATCGGCGCCGGCTTGCCTTCGCGCACAGCGCTTACGAAATCCTTGATTTTCTCCTCAAATACGTTAAGCTCATGGCTGATCAGCGGTATGTCGCTTTCGGTATGATGACCTTGGATATCGTGGAACAAGGAGATCGATCCTACCTTCCCGTCCCACACACCGCTCCAAGGGCCTGAGCCTGCAGGTGTAATCTTCATGCCCGCATCCGTTCCAAGGAACATGGTCGCCCCCAGGGTATCCATATGCATAGCCCACGAAGTCTTAAAGTTAAGCACAAGATCTCCTTCGAATCGAATCATCGCTACGCCGAAATCCTCAACATTGAACGCTCCGGATTCGGAGTGGTATTTGGGGTTCGTTCCAAAATAATTCGATGTATACGCGGTGACCGTCAACGGCTTGGGATAACCCAGCGCGTTCAGGGCCATGTCCAAGGAATAACAGCCAATGTCCGCCATGGCGCCTGCCCCTGAAATCTCCTGCCGGACAAACGTGCCGCCCGGCATTCCACGGCGGCGACCGCCCCCGGTTTCCACATAATACACTTTTCCAAGCTCGCCGTTTTGAATCAGATTCTTAATGATGCCCATGTTCGGATCATAACGCGGCTGGAAACCCACATTGAGCATGTTCCCGGTTTTCTTCGAGATCTGGACCATCTCGATAGCTTCATCCAAAGTGACCGACATCGGTTTTTCGAGCATTACGTGTTTGCCCGCTGACAGCGCATCGACCGTGGTGCTGTAATGAGCGACGTTGGGCGTACAAATGCTTACGCCATCCAGGTCGAGATCTAACAATCTGCGGTGATCATCAAATCCGATTGCCCCCTGCAGTCCCCAGCGCTCAATAAATTGATCGGCTCTGCCGGGTAAAATATCAGCTACGGCGACAATCTGTACATCGTCGATTCGTTTATAATATTTTGCATGCTCCCCCGCAATGCCGCCGCTTCCAATAATTCCAATTCGAATGGTTTTGCCCATGGCTGATACTCCCCCTACAATTTCACATTCATTGCTCGATATGTTGATGGCGTATATCCATATCTCTTTCGAAACACGGTATGCAAATAACTTCCGCTTGAGAAGCCTTCGTGGATGGCGATTTTATCAATCGACCAATTGGTATCAATTAGCTTCCTGCATACGGCTTCAAGGCGGACGTGTTCCAGTATTTCGCTGAAGGACTGCCCTTCCGCCTGCTCCTTGAATATTCGCTGCAGCTGCCTCGAACTGATATGCAGCTTCTCCGCCACGTCATCCAGTACAACCTCTCCCGAAGAGTTCGCATGTATATACTCCAGCGCCAATTGATAGCGGTAAGCCTTCATATCCCGTGAAGGCAGCTCCGCTTCCGATGGCTCGGATTCATATGCACGTACAGCGCGCAGCAATATTTGAATAATGCACTGCTTAATCGTTGTATACAGACCCGAATACTTCTCCTGAGAAGCCTGATAAGCCTCAAGGAAATAAGGCATCGCACGATGGATATCCATCGTTGGCTTCAGCGGTAATCCCCTCAGCTTCTCCATACAGTCATCGGCTTCCGCCATTTCCCATGGATCCGAAACAGGCAGGGCCGGGCTCTCATGATCGGATACCTCATCGCGTGAAATAATGTCCACGTGCAGACATAATTCGTCCATTGGCTCTGCTGTATCCGCCTCCTGATAATGAAGCACATTCGGACCCGTTAAATAAAACATGCCTTCCCGCAGCGGATAAGGCTCCTCTTCCATAATAACGGTCCCCTTGCCGCGGGGTATGAAATGAAACTCATACTCCGCATGCTTGTGGAAGGAGACAATCTTTCCTGGCGGAAAGGTGGTGAGATGGAACCGAAGAACCCGGATCTCATAACGTCCCCAATAAACTCTCAGATCAAGCCGCTCCAAGGCATCCTGCCGATCTTTCATCAATTCGTATGGAAAATGGTTATTCATCCTGATGCATCATCCCTGTATCTTATGCTTGCAGTTCATCCAAACGAATGGCTCGATGCTCTTTGGCCGAACGGTTGGATGCTTCCATCAGTTTGGTTAGTTCAACCGCATATGCGATATTTTCCTCTGCAATGGTATCTTCTTGAATGTGGGAAATCCATTGTTCAAATGCACTTGCACGATTCGCCGGTACCGGCAGCTCAACCCAAGCATCCTTGTACTCTTCTTTTTTCGTTGAACGAATCAGAAGTTTGCTATCCGGCGTACCGTACAGGATCGTACCATCCGTACCATGAATTTCAATCGTAAATGGTGAGAAGCTGTTAACAAATCCGGCTTCTACGACACCGACAGCCCCCGTAGCCGTAGAGAGGGTAGCAACGGCGTTGTCTTCCACCTCTTTACCCGTGATGTATCCGAAATTCGCATGGACATCAACCGCTTCTTCACCGAGGAACAAGCGTGTCAAATACATCGGATGGCAGCCCAGATCGATCAGGGCGCCTCCGCGGCACTCCTCCAGGCTGTAGAAATGCTCAGGCAGCCAACCGGCAGTCGCGCCATTATGAGATAAGCGAACGCGAACGAGTGTTACGGTGCCGAGCAGCTCCTGCTGCAATACCTCACGGATCGCCAAGGTGTAGCCGTCATTCAGTCGCGGTAGCGATACCGTGAATTTGACTTGGTTCTCATTCACGGCTTTGATGATATCGTTGACCTCTTGAAGGGTGGCGGCAATTACTTTTTCCGTGAAAATGTGTTTGCCTGCTGCCGCTGCTTTCAACATTACTTCTCTATGCATGGATGTCGGAGCATCCACGATCACGGCATCGATCTCGTCACTTTGCAGCATGTCATCCAGGGACTCATAAAAAGATACGCCTTGCTTCTCCGCAGCTTCTCTTCCGCGCTCCGGGTTCTCATCCCATACCGCTACGATTTGAGCATCCGGATGCTCCTGTGCTTGTTTCGTATAATCCCAAGCGTGCACATGCCAATAACTAATTTTTCCGATTCTAATCATTCTCGTCACCTCAGTATCTAATATTAAGACATCATGCCATTAATCTATCACACGAACCGCCCAATTCACAGTGTGAAATTGCGACAATCAAGTTAGATATCACGACATGGTGACACATGAAAAAACTCCGCCTGGTGACGGAGTAGGATGTGTAGCAACTACAATTTCAATCGTTCTCTTGCCGATGTGATATGTGCAGTATGGTGCTTCCCATGCCAGGCGTACATGCCCGTGGCGTATTCCAGGCTGGTTTTTTGCTGGTTCTCGGGATGATAGAACGTTCTGAGATAGTCTTCGTTACTCATGATGTCTAATAAAGCGGCCCATCTGGCGTGTATGCCATCAATCAATACAAGCGATGCGTCAACATCCAAAGTCAATGAATCCTGGAGGGCTGCCCACTTCTGCTCGTCATACGGTTTAATCGTCGGATTGTCTTCCGTTAAAGCAAGTTTGAACCGGATATAGCTGTTCATATGACTGTCTGCCAGATGGTGAACGACCTGTCGGATGCTCCAGCCTCCATCTCGATAAGATAAATTCAGCTGCTCCTGGCTCAGTCCCTGGACTGCCGCCTTCAGTTTCTCCGGCAGGCTCTTAATCTCTTGAATCCAGAGCTCCCTGTGTTCAGGCGTCGATTGCCCTTCCCATTCAAATTGTCCTATCGGGTATCTCAAATCCATGTTCCCTCACTCCTTGACCATCATTTTTTGCATAACTCGTATGTAATGATACTAGCATTTTACAACGAGCCCAATAATTCTTCAATTTCGTTCATTTGTCCGTTCGATAACGGTCCGAAAAGAGCGGCTCCAGTTAACTCCTCTACTTGCTTCCTCGTTTTAAAACCTGGAATCGGGATCGACGCGTGGCTTCTTCCCCAAATCCATGCCAGCGCCCCTTGAACCAAAGTCCGATCTTCACTGGTTAAAATCTCCCGGACCGCCTCAAGTTTAGTCAGGAACGACGGTACGGGTTTACCGTCCTTGAAGTAGGAAACCCAATCGTGACCGCTCCCCCTGACATCTTGATCACTGAATCTGGAGTCGTGATTAAACTTCCCGCTCAACAGTCCCATAGCCAAAGGGGTATTATTGATGCTTGCTAAACCATAACGCTCGCAAAGGGCAAGCATTTCCTTGTCATCACTGAGAACATTCAGCACGTGTTGGATTGCCGCTGCTTCTGATTTTTGAGCGAAAATTTTTGCATTGGCCACATCCCATGTACTCCAACCATACGTACGGATCAGTCCTTCTTGACGAAGACCATTCAAGGTATCAATCACTGATTCTACCTCGCCAAGACTTAATCCGCCTACATGAATTTGATAGACGTCAATATAATCGGTATCCAGGCGTTGAAGTGATCGCTCGCACGCGCTGCGAACATAATCCGCTGATACATTGTGACGAGTGAAAACTTCCTTTGTTGACTCATCATACGTATAACCGAATTTGGTGGCTATCACCGCTTCCTGCCGTCTTCCCTTTAGCGCTTGGCCCAGGACCCGTTCACTATGCCCCGTTCCGTACACATCTGCCGTATCAAAAAAGTTAACGCCTCTTTCCAATGCGGCATGAATTCCCGCCATAGATTCGCGTTCGTCCACCTCTCCCCATCCATCCGCCAAGCCGTCCAATGTAAATTTCCCGCCGATGGCCCAGCAGCCCAGACCGAGCGGACTTACCGATATTTGCGATCTGCCTAACATTCTGTTCATTGTTATTTCCTCCCTTTTCTTATCGCTTCGTCCACCATTATAATAAGGAAAATGGCTCGTGATGAGATCCAATGATTCCTGTTTTGGAGGAACCAATGTTAGAGGAGGGATACGATGTACGGCATTTATATCAACCGTGAATCTAAACTGCCCGTAACCCGTCAGATCTGTCAGCAGCTGCGAAGGATCATCGAAGCGGGACAGCTGACTGCCGGAACACGTCTGCTGCCTACACGCGTTCTGGCAAAAGAATGGGGGATTGCGCGTAATGTCGTCATTGAGGTATACGAGCAGCTGACGGCTGAAGGATATCTGGAAGGACGGATAGGATCAGGCACCTATGTAGCGGAAGGTATCCTCCCCTCTCCCAATCCGCGTACCGCTCCACCTTCGAGCACGCAGCCGATCCAGAGGCAGATCACAACTGGACTTGAACACGTTATTGATTTTGCGACGGGCGTTCCCGATCAGAACATGTTTCCAAGACACATCTGGGCCAAGTATTTGAAAGAAGCAGCTGAATCTTCCGAATATGCAGACCCTGATTACGGTCACATCAAAGGTGATTCGGCTCTGCGCTCTGCGATTTGCGACTATGTATTCCGGGCTAAAGGCATTCAATGCTCACCCGAACAAATGGTGATTGTGTCCGGTGCCACTGAAGGCTTCACTCTTCTTGCCAGATCGTTATCTTCCAGATTTCATTCCATTTATATCGAAGACCCGACAATCGATATTACCCGGGATATTTTTCAGACGATGAACTATAATCTTATTCCGGTTGAGGTTGATCACAGCGGAATGCGCGTCGATACCTTGGCAAGTATCACACCAGGTCATCTGGTTTTATTAACCCCGTCACATCAGTTTCCAACCGGCAGCGTATTATCCATTCAGCGCAGACATCAGGTCATTCGGATGCTGGAGGAAGCCGACTCTTTTGCTATTGAAGATGATTATGACAGCGAGTTCCGGCTTCGAGGAATCCCTGTGCCTCCTCTACAGACGCTGTCCCCTTCCAGAGTGATCTATGTGGGAACGTTCAGCAAAATGCTGTCGCCCAGCCTTCGGATCGGATTCATGATTGTTCCGCCGAGTCTAACCGATACCATTGCCGAAATGAAAGATAAACTGAATTTACAAACCCCATACATCATTCAAAAAGCATTAAGCCAATATATGTTGGACGGGCATCTGGAACGACATATCCATACGATGAAGAAAATGTATAAAAAACGACGTAATGCATTGACGGAGCGGCTTCAGCACTTATTCGGACAGGATATTTCCATTCTCGGCGATGATGCGGGAATGCATCTTCAGATTATTTTCCATCCGGAACCCTACGCCCTTCTTCCATGGAATGACACGGCTTCTTACGGGTTCCGTGTTGAGCCTGTATCGAATTACAGGATCTCATCCTCTAGCCCCCTCCGTTCAACGGGTATCGTGTTAGGATATGGAAACCTGTCTTTAGAAGAGATCGAGGAAGGATTACGCCGGCTTTACTTATTTGCTTCCTCTTGCAGGACCTCTACGTGAATGGACACATTATGGATGTTAGACAGATTCATTCTTCCATCTACTAATTAAAAATGGCTCGTCCGCTGTATGCGAACCGAGCCATTTCTGTTTGATCCAGGAAATCCGCTGTCAATCTCCCGCAATCCTTTCAAAATTACGCAGCGTCCGAAGTGCATTCAATGTCAGAACGCCCTTCCATTCCTCTTTGGCCAACGGCCATACCTCTTCGTACTGGTACCAGCTCCAATTGGGCTCCCAGGCACCATCTTCCCCTTGATCCTCTATGAGCAAATCCAGTTCCAGCGGCAGAAACTCCTGGTATTTAGCAAAATAAGGTGAATTCGGAGAATCTATAATACTGAGAGGCGTTGCTCCGTATCCCTCGCGGCTGCCAGGATCCCTGCTTATACAGTTATCCATGAAGGCCTCAAGTGTTTCTCCGATCTCGGACGCCTGCTCTTTCGGCAATCTTTCGTTCAGGCGCAAATAACAAAACAATTCATGCATTTCGTTAAGATCGCTGGTTTGTTTCAGGTAGTTCACAGCATAATCAATCCTTGATTCCAACGATTCCCAAGGGTATAACTCCCGCTCGTCGATAAAATAGGCCATGATATCCGCATTGGGATTTCCCCAATGATCCTTGAAGGCACCGTACTGCCACCATATCGCCCTCGGAGACTGCTCCGCTTCCTTAGGGATAATGTCCCACCCTGACCGTTCTGGCATATAAGAATGCTCAAGATACTTTAACGCGGATATAACCTGTTCGTTCCGCTCCGGGTGATCTGGATTCAACCGAAGAATCTCAAGCGCTCTGGTTGTTGCCAGAGCAGATGACTCTTTGCAGCGAAGATCGGGCTCAAGTCCATGTCCAAATCCACCGTCCTCGTTCTGATAGCTGGCAAGCTCAGTTAACACGTCCGTAAATACCCCGTCCTCGAATTCGTACCGGAACAATGCCCGTTCAAGGTCCCTGGCCTGGTGCAGCATATATTGCCTGGCTTGTTCAAATCGCATCTGGTTTAGCTTCTTCACTTGGATTCCAACTCCTCGTAGAAAGTGATTCGGTTGCCGAATGGATCCGTAACACATACCTCTTTGCTGTTCCAGGGGGCGATCTCGATTCCAGGCCTGGAATACGGATAGTTCTGGCTTAACAGCTGTTTGTGAACATCTTCAATCCCTTCCATCTCCACGCGAATGGCTGCTCCTGGGGAACAGTCACCGTAATGCTCCGTCAAATGAATCGTTAACGAATCCTTTGTTATTTGCATGTAGAGTGGTGCCGAATCGTCAAACCGATGTTCCCAATCCAAGGTAAAACCAAGATATTGAATATAGAACTCCCTTGCCTTCGTTTCATCGAATACCCTGAATAATGGTATGATTTTGCTCATCATCTGCCCCCTACTACATCCTGTATTTTTCAAACTCATTATGTATGTGCTGCTGACTTATTAAGAATATATCATAAATTCTGCAAGGATTGTCCAAATCATAAAAACCCAGCACAGATACCATAAACACGCTGCCGGGCCCTCTTTGACAAATATTCATTTCATTTATAACTATTCATTCCGGGTCACTTTGGACAGCTTCTTGGCTTTCTCGCGTTTAACACGACTCCACACCAGCAAAACGAGAAAAGAGCTAGCCAGACAAATAAAAATCACCTTCAAATAATGTTCAACCACATTCAGAATGTACTGCCATTGTTCTCCGAATATGAAACCTATGCTGAAAAAGACCAGCACCCATGAAGCCACGCCTGTGTATCCATACAGCCACACCGTTCGATAGGGAACCCGAATCATGCCGATAAAATACCCGATAAATTGCCTGACCCCGGGGATGAAAAAACAAATAATGAGCAGCTTATTTCCATACTTGTTGTAATAAGCCTGCGTCTTCTCTACAAGGGACGGCTTGATAAACAGCCATTTTCCATAGCGCTCTATAAGCGGCATACCCAGCTTGTATCCCAGGATATAGGTAATGGTCAACCCCATGGCCGCTCCCATAAAAGCAGATCCAACTGCCGGAACCATATCGATGATTCCTTTATAGGTTAAGAACCCGGTATAGGTTAAGGTACTGTTTCCAGGAGGAATTGGAAGAGCAATAAAATCAAGGGGGAGCCCAATCAATAACACCAGGTAACCGTATTGTTCAAACAACTGCTCAACCAATTCAAACAAATTCATGGGGAAAACTCCTTCATCTTACCGATAACTGTCATAGTAGTGTTGTAGAGCATCATTTACATAAACTTCTCTGTTCAGCACTTCGTAGGGCACCAGATTCATATCTTCAGACCATTCACGAGAAAGGCGCTGATTCTGTTGAATATCCATCAATCTTGTCAGGACCAGCAAAGCCGAATCTTTATGCGTGTTTATGGCCGCCCGCCGTTTCATCTCTTGCAGCAAGGACGGGCTCGTAATTAATGTCAGCAGCTGGTGTTTCAATTCACCGGCCATGGCTTGACGTGCCACGCCTATTCCAACCAGGTAGTCCGCATTATCCTGCTCTTGGCCTGGCAGGGGTTTCACTAGCAGCATCGGGCGCTCCATCGTTAATGCCTCGGAAATCGTGAGTCCTCCCGGCTTTGTTACCATTAGGTCCGCTATCGCCATCAATTCATGCATACGATCCACATAACCCATGACAGTGATCTGCGGATGATCTAAAAATTCTTCGAGCAGCACTTGATATAACTTCACGTTACGGCCGCACACGACCATAAACCGAACACCCTGCGGATATGCCCTTGATTTTAAGAGCTCGATAATTTCTTTATCGATCATCCCTTCTCCACCGCCCATGATCAGCACGACCTGTTCGGATGGACGCAAGCCATAATAATCTCGGAGCCGTTCCGAATCGACCGGTTGACTATACATTGGATTGACGGGTATGCCGGTGACGGAGATCTTTTCGCTTGGCACGCCTTTACGCTCCAAAGCAACCTGTACCACATCGGAACCAACCATGTAATAATCCGTATGAGAGTGTATCCAGTAACTGTGATCCGTGTGGTCCGTCATGACGGTTGCCGTCGGCACATTTGTGTAGCCCATCGCTTTCAGCAGAGACATGCCCGCTGCTGCCGGCGGAAACGTACTGACCACGATAGCCGGATTTTCCGTTTCCAGCATCGTGCTGAGCTTGTGAAGACTGAAGGTGCTGAAGCGTTTCAGCATCTGGATGAGCGTGTTTTCCTCGCGCGTTTTTTGGAATAAATAGCCGTAAACGGATGGAAAATGCTTCATCCATTGCACAAAGAAAAACTGACCGGCCACATGCAGCCGTGGATGGGTTAACTCCATGTAATCGACGACTTTAACGCGCAGATGAGGGTAGTTTCTTTTAGCTGATTCCACAATGGCCTTTGATGCCTGGTTGTGACCCTCTCCCAGACTTCCGGTTAATATGATGATTTTTTGCTCATATATGGATCTCATGAATAGGACTCCTTATCTAACGTTATGTGATTCCAATGACATGCATCAGGTATACGACCAGCCATCCGGAACCGAATCCAATCAGACTGCCTGCCAGGCAATCGGTTGGGTAATGATATCCCCAATATATACGGGATAAACCGACCAGCACTGCCAGGATAAGCAGCAGTATCGTAGGCAGCGGAGATACGAGAAACAACAGCGGTGTAATGACGGCAAAGATCGCCGTGGTATGTCCTGACGGGAAGGAGTAGTCCTTCAATGGGAAATTTCCGATCTTCACCTGCTCCAGAACCCGGAACGGACGATCTCTTCTGACGATCTTCTTAATAAGGACAACAATCAGATGGCTAACGGTTAATGCAATGGCACTCTGATATGCCGTGATATCCCATGCTTCAAATGCAGCCCAGGCGATGAGCAGTGCGCTCAGAATCGTAAAGGTGGCTCCACCGAGATGGGTGATTCCGGCGAACAAGCGATCAAAGGCTCTGTTGCTGATCGTCTGGTTGCACCAGACGAATACCCGGTGATCAAATCTTCGTAATCGCTCTATCATTCATTCTTCACCTGCCGTAACATCAATTGAATCTTTTGAACCCTGCACGACAGGGACCTCCGAACGTTTCTTCCTGCGGTTCTTGATAAAGCGAACCGTCAGCCAGACTCCTCCAATCAGGGCACCTACGGACAACAAAATAATTGTAAGCACGCTGTCCACCATATTCTCTGCAGCACGCCCATATACGTAGAACAGCACACCTACGGTATAGAACTTCACAGCGCGTCCGATCGCTGCGTAGCTGAGAAGTTTCCATAAGGGATAACTCATGCAGCCGGATAGAATGGTGAAAATTTTGAAGGGTATCGGCGTAAACGCACCGACAAGGATAGCGGCTTCGCCATGCTTGGTAAACAACGCCGTGGCGGAATCGTACCATTTTTTCTTCATGATCTTGGTTAAGACCAAATTTCCGGAAACCTTGCCGATTCCATAACCGATCGGCGTCCCGATCAGGCAGCCGACAAATCCGATCGTGGCGAGCCAGATCGCACGGTCCGGACTCAATGCACTTAAAGACAATTGCGAGAAAAGCGCCGGAATCGGAAAAATAATCGCATCGATCATAGCATGAATAAATAATCCGATATCGCCCAAATTACGTAAAAAATCCATCAGGCCTTGTCTCCTCTGCTAGGCTACACACTTGGCAGCTCGTATATTGTGCGATATCGTTGGTCAAATCCAATTTCGAAATCATCCGTTCACATTCCTCTCCCACATCATGTTAATGCAAGGATATCATGATCGGAGAAGGATGCCTTCCGTCTTGAGACGATAATTAACCTAGACTTAGGTCTAGATACTAATAGTAGATATAATATAGTAGATATAGTATAAACGAGTTTTATGATCAATTAGTTGAGTTTATAACCATTTGGATCAAAAACAAAAAAACAGCTTGGCCGCAATGTGCGGCCAAGCTGCCAAGCTCCAAGACCATGAACTATTCAAATTCACAAATTTGCGCGACCTCTCGGATCGAGTTCACCACATGATCGGCCTGCGATAAGTCCTGATTCCCCGAATTCGGGTTCACGAAGCCGATGCATGTCATGCCAGCCGCCTTCGCTGCAGCCACGCCATGCCGGGCATCCTCAAGCACCATGCAATGCTCCGGATCCACACCGAGCAATTCAGCCGCCTTAAGATATACATCCGGCGCCGGTTTTCCCTTCTCCACTTCTTCACCGCTCACTACGCATTCAAAATGTTCCAAGAGATCGAACTTACGCAAGACGGCCGAAATGAATACAGGTGGCGATGATGATGCAATAGCCGCCGGTATGTTACGCGCTTTAAGCTCCGCAAGGAGCTCTCGTATCCCATCAATAGGCTCCATTTCCCGTGAGGTGAGTATTTCAATTTTATTGGACAATTGGTATTCAATGATTTCCGAAACGGATTGGGTAAGCTGATGTTCATCTTTAATGGCTGCCCACATCTCCGGATTGGTCATGCCTACATACTTCTCCAGCTGTTCATGAGTTATCGCCGATCCGTAGTCGTTCATCACCTGAATATCGACTTCAAAGTGAAGCGGTTCGCTGTCAATAATGACTCCATCCATGTCAAAGATAAATGCCTGTATCATGTTCATACTCCTTTGTTGAAATGTTTTTTGTTAACGCCAGATTATATCGAGTACCGTTCCCAGCACTCCGGATTTATGGCCTCTGAGCACATCGGGATTGAATACTTCGACGAAGCCGCATCGGGTGCAGGATACGAAAAGATAATGATGATAATCGATATCGAAAATTTTGCTCACACCTGTGCCGCTCATGCTGACTTCCTGCGAGATGCATTCAAGATTTCCACAGCGGCGGCAATTGAATTTGCTAACCATTAATTCCTCAATACCTAGGTAGTCCATTTCCGCTGTTGAATCAAAATGTTCGGTCGTTTGCTCATTGGTCTCTGAGATCAGATGCTCAGGCAACACCTCATGCTTGCATTCCGGACACATATTATCAATTAACGTTACCTCGTGTGCGCACCATGGACATTGAACCAACCCCAGCACCTTCCTCTCTGTTTAAGTGGAACCCGCGGGAAATACCTTAGCATTATAATCGAAATCAAAAATGGATCATGTCTCCCTGCCTTCATACTTCATCCAACGATAAAAAGCGATCACTCAAATGAAATAATATCGTGCAGTTCCATAAGCGAATGAATCTCATACTTAGGTTGAATGGATGTCGGGTTTGCCTTGCGCAGCGGATTATACCAGCAGGTATCAATCCCGTAATGAATGCCTCCTTGTATATCGGAAGTTAACGAATCGCCGACAATGAGAACCTCCTTCTTGTCGGGGTGATTCAACTTATCGAAGGCATAATCGAATATCCCTTTGTGAGGCTTTTGGGACCCGGCATCCTCCGAAACAATGATGCATTCAAAGGTGTTGCATAACGGCGACCGGCTGATTCGGTTAAACTGCACTTCCTTAATTCCGTTCGTGATGATAGCCATTCGTTGGCCGCGTTCGGCCAGTTGACTGCACAGCTCTTCTGCCCCTTCCATCAGAAAGGAGCCTTGCCCTAAATATTTTATGTAAACATCGCTAAAGGCATCGGCGTCCAAGGCGCACTTAATGCCGTGTTCTGCCAACAGCCGGTCAAACCTGGCCGTACGCAATTCACGCTGTGTAACCTTCCCCTGCTCGAAATCACTCCACAACTGCTGATTAATGCGTCTGTAGCTGTCTACGATGGCTTCCGTGCACTCCTGATCAATCTCGCCAAAAACACCGGATAACGCAAAAGCCTCCGACTTGGCGTAGTCGTATAATGTTTCATCTGCATCAAATAAAATAACGTTGTAACGCACGGCTGCCCTCCTTACATGCTGCTTAACTCATTGCAAACTGGATTGTTGGATTCAATTCCCTAATCTTTTGCCTTCTTTGGTCCTCTAGATGATCCCTGTTACTCTTTACCAGCTCCGTTAGACGAACGAGTATGAACAACAACAACGTAATGATTGCCCCTGCTGCTAATATCATCATGATCCATTCATTTACTGCAAAGAGCATAGTTAGAAGCAATTCAATCAAAATGAAGATTCCCGCTCCAAGGACAAGTTGTTTCATAATGCCTCCTTAACTCTCTCTGCGGAGTTTATAGAGATGATGCCGCTCCTGCTCAAGCTCGATTTCGCCCATATATGTAAACCCGCATTTTTGGATCACTTTATTGGAGGCATGATTATGAACGACGGCTACAGCACTTAGCTCGAGCTCATTTGTGTTACGGAACAAGAACTGAATTAATGCCCGTACAGCTTGCGTTGTGTATCCCTTATTGTAATACCGATTGGAAATTCCGTACATGATCTCTCTATTAGGCGGGGGCAGTTCTTCCTTAGGACCTGTATTGCACCAGCCGATACATTCGCCTGTTTCTTTCAAGACTATGGCTAGCCGCAGACGCAGCTGCCCCACATCTCCGCCGTCATGAACGGCCTGCAAGAACTGCCGATTCTCCACAATCTCATAGTGAGTTAACCATTCAAGTCGTTGTTCCCTCGATACATCCCAACCGGGGAGGAACTGTCTGATCTCCGGTTCGTGCGTGATCTTAAAGATCGCATCAAGGTCTTCCATCTTATACTCCCTGAGCAGGATGTCCTCACATTCAATGGTGAAGGGCATTCCTTGAGAATCGATATTTGTCTTATTGTTCAATATAGTCCTCCTGCATTCATTGCTCAATTCCCCTTGCCAATAACGAGGGCTATCAGCTGATCGGGCCGAGTATAAATATCATCCGGCTCAACGCCAAATTGTGCGTTCTGCACGGTATCAAACCAATGCGCTCCAATGGTGAACACCTGGGCTGATTTACCTGCCGCTATATCGGCATCGCTGTCGCCGACAAAAACCACGTCCGATGTGCTCAGGCTCAACAATTGAACGGCTTTGAATATCCCTTCCGGGTCCGGCTTGGAACGTTCAACCTCATCACCCGTGATGGTAGCAGCAAAAAAAACGTCCAGCTCCAGATTTCTAAGACAGATATCCAGGCACCTTCTGCTCTTGCCCGTAATAATGACCATGGGTATTTGTAAATCCCACAACTTCGAGATTAGATTCTGGATCGATTCCGACACCTGTACATGCTTCTGAAAATCCTTCTCAAACACTTCGTAATAATATTCTACGGCTTCGTCAACATGGGCTGGATTCGAGAGATATTTAGTTATAATCTCTTCCTCCGTTGGCCCAAACGTCTGCACGATTTCCGCATCCGTCAACGTTTTGCCTTCATATTTCAAGAAAACCGCCCGGAACGCTTTAAACGAAAGCGGCAACGTATCTGCTAACGTACCATCAAAATCAAACAGCACTGCCTGAATGGTGGACATACCTCGCTCCCCTTTCATCCTTTGCTTCAAGAACGACTATACACCATCCCACTCAGACTAAATTCATCCTCATCTGAATGGTAATCATTTTCCGATCATCATCTAACGTCGTAATACGGACATCGAAGGGCTCAAATCCAAGCTTATGATAAAACACAAGACCTCTGGAATTGGTATTATGGCAGCTAAGATAAAAGCAAGTCATTCCATATTTCTCTTTGGCTATATCCATCATGGTCTGTAACAGCTTCTGCGCAGCTCCCATTCCCCTATGCGACGGAGAAACGATAACATTGCCAAGCCACAGAGATTGATCCATATCCTCATAAAAATTGGCGTAAGCGACAACCTGCCCTGAAGATTCTTCAACAATAACCGTGGGATCATATCGGTTTTCCAGCAATCCCAGGATTTGCTCAGGTGTCAAAGGAAACTCCGATTTGGGACTCATGTAAAACAGTTCTTCCGGCGTTTGAGGAAAGCTGCATATCGCTGACAAATCCTCGTTCGCCCGCGGCCTATGGATGTACATATCACAAGCTCCTCCTTACTTCGTTTTTCGTGCAATATACATGCCTCTTCCAATCAAGCCTTGGGGATCGTGCTCTACGTCCAGTCCCGCTTCCTGGAAAGCCTTGATCATCTCGTCCACGGTAAAGAGTCCCATACGATGCTCCTCCGTATAATGCTCGATTCCATGCTCGCTTCCAAACAAATACTCGAATTTCATGATCGAAATAGGGCCTTCGCGGTCCGAATGAGACATCCTGCTCATATGGATCCCACGATGCTCGGTCATCATCGTGTCCACTCTTCCGGATGTCCAGACATCCGGTGTAAACCACGGCTCAACCAGAATGACACCCTCCTCGTTCAGATGCTCCTTAAACTGCTTAAGGGTTTGCACCAACAGATCCAGCGTTTTCACATACCCGATGGAGCTGAACAGACACAGGATGACATCATATTTCCGTTCCAAGCGAAATCGGGTCATGTCGGCAACCGAATAATCACCCTCAGGATTTTTTGACTTCGCTATCGAGACGAATTCGGGATTTAGATCGATACCATCGATTGCATAGTACTGCTTTAAGAAAAAAGCATGTTCCGCGGTTCCACAGGCAACGTCAAGCAGGGTCCGGAAATCCCTACCCTGTTTTTCAATATATTCCCGGACCTGCTGAGCCTCCCGCTCATAATCCTTGAAGCTGTAGATCACGTCATAATATTTCGACGATAAATCAAACATGGGTTCACCAACCTTCCGCAACGTAAGCAACCTTCACGTCGTATCTGCAGCCAAATCATCGTTCGTTGACTAAAAAGAACCCACTTAGATAGCACCTTCTTAAGTCAGGTCATCCATGCCAGGCTTCTTCCATGATTATACAACTGTTCATCAGATTGAGTAACCCCTTGTCATGCAAGCGGCAGATCTACAACATCCATGGATGGGGTTATATGTCCTTACCCTTCGATATGCTTATGTCTGTACCAATAGGAATAAATCTCCTTGTACTGAAGACGATCATACAACCGGCTTGCAGCAAGATTATGCTGTACCACCTGCAAATAGCTGCGCGTGGCTCCATTCTTCTTAGCCCAATGCAGAATATGTAATAGTAACTGTTTGCCGAACCCGCGATTTCGATATGCCGGAGCGGTAGCCAAATCATATATTCCTACAAAGCCCTGCTCCAAAGCTCCGATCCCGCATGCTACAGGTTCAGCTTGATCATATAAGATGAAGAATCCATACTGTATCACGGAATAGTTAAACAGTTTTCTTTTCACAGCCTTGTTCCTGTCGGAAATTCCGGTTATGTCCGCAAGCACATCCAGCCATTCATCGGTCAGCTTTTCTTCGATCTTAACTTCCTCATGAGATGGAGGCTCAATATCATCCAGGTGATCCAACACTCTGAGGCTGGTAGGATCCAGTATGGTATATCCTCTGGATTCTAAAATAGGATCGAGTTCCTGCGGATTGAATGGTGTGATTTTAAATACGACGTCAAGCCCAGCTTTAACATATAAACGCTCACATTGTTCAATCTGGCCATAAAGGTCTATGGAAGGCTCCGTATAGAGAGCGTGAATGGAGTTGGATCTCTTTGTATAGCCATCTGCAAATCGTAACAGCCATCCATGCTGTGTCAAGGTTTGGAGCGCCGGCCAAGCGTTTAAGGTAAGCTCTTCGATTCTCTTATGCACGTATACCACTCCTACAATCTGAATATAACAGGAACATCCGAGAGCTTTCTTTTCCATATCAAATGGTCAGCTCCACTCCCCCAATGGTCCTGAAGGATATAATCGGGTTCACCCAGCTTCTTCTTCCAAATCTTCTGTGCACGAGAGTATCCGCTATCCAAACAAAATTCCGTCAGTCCCTTATTGTGAAGCGTAAGATACATGACATTTAACATTAGATTTCCGATCCCTTGCTGTTGGCAATCCGGATGAACAAATACCGTTCCGATTTCAACCACATCACGCAATTCGCCATGAGTAGCTTCCCGGATCAATGCATTGGATGGTCCAAACTCGATGCAGCTCACAATGTGGTTCTCTAGTAGTCCGATGAGAAAGTATCTCTGCTCTCCGTTCGTATCCAGATCTGCGTTCAAGCACCTTCTTTTGCTCTCAATCTCCAACTCAATGTCCTCCAGTAAATCTGCCAAGCCTTCTTTGGCAAAAGTGTCGGTAATCATGAGCCTGAAAAAATGCTCCATCGCCTCTATATCGCCGCGATTGGGTCGCCTAACTTCTACTTGAAGCATGAAATGTCCTCCTTGTATCTTCAATTACAATAGACTCAGAGGTTGATCAATTGTTGAAAGTGCCTGATACTACTGTTGATTACGTGGTTTTCTCCAGACCGGATTTCCAATATGATCTTTGCCGCCGTTTCTTTAGCCAGCCTATAATCTTCGCGTTCAATATGCCCTTGGCGTAAGGCATCCTCAAGCTCATCCTCATCTTGGATGAAAAGGTTTCCGTCTGGAAGCACAATAACATCCAGATAAAGATCATCCCAATAGGGGATTCCTTCGTCACTAACTCCTTTCGACCTAGAAATATCGATATACCGTTGCAGCACTTCATGGCTTTGGTTCAACATCGTGGTCACACAGAAGTTGGAATTCACAGGAAACTGCTGAAGCCAAAAGTACCCGTCAGCTGCGATGCACAATTCTTCGCCCTGATATTGAACGAATAACTTTTTCTCTACTTGATGAAGGGTAAGTAAAGTAACATATCCCTTGAAATCCTGCTCCTCAATGAATATACACTTGAAATTTCTTCTTACGACTCTTCGCCAATCGATCCGGTCAGCATATTTTCTTTTCAATTTAACCTCCATGTGCATGAATCTCCGAAGGGATGAATAATGTGTTCAGCTCGCCAGCTATATCCTGTATGAACATTTCCACTTTATCTAAGGTAAAATAAATCAGCTCAATCTTCGGCTCATTACGTTCATCCAACAGCCACTCTAATTTGATCGTGCGGTACTGCTCCACCTCCGACTTCTCAACAAAAAGAGGTATGGCATGCCCTTCCGAATCCTTAAGTTTATTCAAAATGGAGTCTGTCCAAGGCTGTGATCGTTTCAATTCGAATTCGAGCTGACTGACCTCTTGGTTATATGTATATCCTATGTGTTCTTTGTCATCTATGTTTTCTTTCTTAAAATCAGCGTACAACGTCTGAATCCACCGCAAATCCGTGTAGATATGCGCAAAATAACCGTATATATATTCTTTCCATGCCTTCTCAGGCTCCAGATTTAGATAATGCAAATAGTTCTCCTTGATGAGGTTTGCATCAGGCAGTTCTTCCGTCACGTACCAGATGCGTAATCCCTTTCTGTTCTCTCGTGATCTTGCCTCTAACATGAATGGCATCCGGAGCGATGCTCCCTATCAGCAAATGCGAGGACGGCTCCGGTCCGCCCAGCTTCTGGGCAACCCCGAAATGGACCATAGGCCACGGCATAGCGATAACCTCCTGAAATTATCGTAATTGTGAGAAAGACCCAGCACCCCAAATGCTCCCATCTCAGGTATGAGGCTTGATGATCGGTTTGTTCTAGTAAGCATTGAAGTGTGTACCTTTCGTTTTCACGCGTCTATTCCATACGTTCATTGCGGATAACCATATGGAGGTGGTCTTCCCAGACGCCGTTAATCTTCAGGTATTTGATGGCCAATCCTTCTTCGTAGAAGCCTAGTCGTCTCACTACATTCAATGAAGCTTTGTTCCTTGGCATGATGTTAGCTTCCAACCGGTGCAGCTCCAGCGTATCAAAACAATAGGTGACCACGGCCCGTAGCGCTTCGGTCATATACCCTTTTCCCGTATGTGCCTGAGCCAGCTTGTACCCCACATGTGCCGATTGAAAAACGCCTCGAACGATATTGCTGATCGCAATCGAACCGATGATTTCATCATCTTTATGCAGCCACACTTTGAACAGAGATCCGTCAGCTATGCTTCGACTCTCCGCAGCCAGAATCTCCGCCTGCTTATCCATGGTATAGAACTCAGCTTCTCTAGCGGGCTCCCATACCTTCCAATGCTCATCGTTCCTGATTATAAAATCCACCACATCCGCTGCCCGGTCCCGATCCATGGTCTTCAACTGCAGACGTGATGTTTGTAGCATAATGGACATGCTATGCCCCCCTTCAACAACTTAAATTAAAATCAGATAATACCATATCATTCCCTTGGGATATAATGCTTTAGCTTTGATCGGGTAATTCCACGGGCTTTCCCCTCAGGAGTCAACCGGTATTCGAACTGCATAATCGTGTCATGGGCAAAATAAATATATTCGACGTCAGGCTCGTCCTTAAACACCACGACAACATAAAAGGGAGGCAGCTTAACCCCCCAGACGCCTTGTACCGACTGTATCTCATCCTTGCTGTAACGTTCTTCTTCCAGCAGGTAGGCATTCACCTTCTTAGCGTAGATCATTTTGTTCGCCTGCACGTACACAAAGGGAGACAGAAGCACAAGAACGAACAAAACCAATAAGGCAATTTTGATTTTCTTCACTATATTCCCTGCTATTTTCATAGATTAAAATGCCGTTTAACCTCTTCGTAGTTCTCCTGAATGCTTCTGCTTCCGTCCACGAATATGACCTTGAATCCCCGTTCCATGGCGTCCTTGGCCACATATGCCGCAAAACCGATATCTCGTCCCATCCAATTCTGAAACGCGGTATCGGGATCATCGCATTGATTCAGAATATCGTGGATCCATTCCCGCTTCGCATAATGCTCCTTCTGGAAATCCGGTACCGGCACGATCCATATCGCCTGATGAGGGCTGGATACCAGCTGTGCTACTTTTTCCGGCAAAAGAGCTGCGCCCTCCACAATGATGGGGCTCGTGTCCGGCATGGCCGATACATCATCCACAATCATCCGGAATTCCTCGCGATAAAACTCCAGCTCTTCATGGACCTGCTGCTCTACAGGTCGAGACCACAACGTATTCCAGGTCATATCCTTCAATCGGAACATGGTTGGAAACTCAGACGGATGGGATGCGTTCACATGTTTCTCGTTGAACAAATCACATTGATAGTAGGTATAGCCGTACTCTTTCGCGATCATATCGGCAATCGTGGATTTGCCTGAACAGGGGGAGCCTCCAATCCAGTATACGTGCGAGTAGTCTTTTTTCTCGTTCATCATTTAATCATGCCCCTCCATCACTATCGTTTCTTAACTCGTTTCGAATGTCCAGCAATACGTTCCAGATTGCCCTCAAATATACCACAACGAATAAAAAGCCTACAATCAATATCAGCGCGATCATATCCATCTTCTGCCCACCTTTACTGCTATGACTGCAGACCTTCAATCGACCATAACTCTTCTATATGTATTCTCTCTTACCTTTAGCGCTTTTTCGTATCCGCAGCGTATCTGTGATTGTTACCTGACTTCATTTCCTCTCTAATTATAACTATCCTTTCAGCTAAAAAGTTACGCTAGCCTTACATTCACGCCAATTGTCCTAAATAACAAAAAGAACCGGCATAAACCCCCGGTTCTTTATAAAATCTATGAAAGTCATCCCTCTCTTAATCAGAACTTAGCCCATCACGGCATCCAGCTCCGTCTCACGCTGTTCATGCTCGGGAACTAGCACCTCGACCACGACTCTGGTCGGTACGCAGATGATCTGCTGATAGGGTTCCGAGATAAATCCCATATCCAGTGCAATTCTCTTCGGGGCATCCGAGTAGATCATCTGGATCCCGTAGTCATATACTTTCAGCGTGTTGTGTCCAAACTTCGTCTTAATATCAATGATACGTTCGTCCCCGGTCAGCGGGACGGTTTCGTATTCTTTGCCATTCACCGTAATCAAGGCCTGCAGTTGTCCTTGCTGATAATCCACATGGCTATGTTTCCACCATTGCAGACCCGTGAAGGATCCAAGGATCAGGGTCAAGGCAAACAGGATCTTATCTCCGCGTCTTATTCTGGACAACATGCTCCCTCCTTATATGAACAGTCTTTCGACCCAAGTATGAACAATGTTCAAAGCCATCGAAATGAATTTTGTCACATTCGCCAACTATGTTGATACCCACATGAATTACATAAACCATACCTTTTTTCTTTCTATCAATACAGCTCCGTTGACCTGCATGCACAGATTACATACCGCCCATAGACCCGTGCTCCCTGATAACACCAATTCCTTCCGACATACGGATGTACATAGCGCGAGATGCAATCCTGACACTTGGCCCGTTGTCCCGCTGGATCACTCGTATACCACCACCCGGATGGATAAGGACATAAACCTTTACAATCATCGATCACCGTCTTGGGGGTGCAAATGATATAATCGGACGGACAGGAAGCATCTGCGCCGCAGCCCGAGCAATATTGTCCATGCGGAGGCCGGCAGGGCCCCGCAGCAAACGAGATTTTGACGAGATCGTCATCATCGGGCCGGACCAATACTTTGGCGAGCGTCTCGGCCGTTTTTTGCGCAAATGTATTCAGTAGCGACTTCCGATTCATCTTCCGGGTAACCCGGCTGATCAACACCTGCGTCTCTTCGTCCTTATTCTCCGGCTTCCGCCACATACTCTCACCTCATCTTAAAAAGCCCTTGATGCTTTCGCGTACGCTTCAAGCTGTTCCCGGCTGTTGACCAAACCCTTATGCCGGATAACGCCGTTCATATCCACCGCATAGGCGTAGGGGGTGACCTGCACATCCAGATGATTCGCAAACTCCGAACTTACGATCAGCACCTCACCGTCATAAGCTATTTTCCGGACATAATCCGATGCTAAATCCACGGACGAGAATAGCAAAAGAATGGGTTTCACGTTATTCATTCTGGCGATCCGCCTAAAATCCGGCAAAATATCGGCGCATTCCTTACACGTCGGCGATCCAAACAGCATGAGGGATGGCGTGCCAATCAGCTCGCTCGTGGACCACTCGGCTCCCTGCAGGGTCGTTGTTGAGGCCCCGGGTATTTTGTTGCCGACCGGAATGCCGGACTGATTCACGCCTCTCGCGGTACCCATCACCATAATCCCCAACTGCCGAAACAGAACCAGATTCAGAATGACCAACGGTACGACCAGAATCCACAGCATCGTATATGAGATCCAGAAGAACGTGTTCATCGCGGCCTCCTTACAACCTTTTTATTTTGGAAACATAAGGTGCGGCAATCTCGCGGTATATTCGGATCGCATGCAGCGCATCCGGAACCCCTATGATGATAAAGAGCGATAACAGCAGCATCATCCCCTCCATAAGCAGGCCGGTAACAGCGAAAGAGTGACTGTGGGGAAACCAGACAGGATGGCTGTAAGCCAACCCCATGAGACCCATCGCCAGATTGAACCCGATCAATGGAAAACCAAGCTTGGAGCTGATCTGAGGCCCAAGGCAGCCGCAGTCCACCCTTCCTTTTTTCCGGATGAAATAAGCGACGCCCAAGCCCTGAACGAAATAGAGTAATGAGATGCTCAAGAAGCTGATCCGCGATGGAAAACAATATACCAAGGTTACTGACAGGACTTGCAGCAGGGTGAGCAGAACATGCAGACGGGCACTTCCGGGGAAACGATCCGGGTCACCGAATACACGGCTCCAGCCAAAACTCACCACCGACAACAGCATCGGCAGAGTAACGGATATCGCAAGCAAGTCATACATGGGTCCGTAAGCTCCTTTCTCTTCAGTAGCTGATGATCCAGATGATGGAACCGATGATCAGCAGCTTGGAGACCGTTTGCCGCACGGCTGTAAGCAGCGTGAGGTTGCGTACCCTCTTTTCAAGCATGCGGTACACGATGGATCGGATCAGCGGGAGGCTGAACAAGGTACCGCGAACAAACCCAAACGCTACCCCTGCCAGCAGACTCAACCACCAAGGAGCGGCGAATAAGGAAACCAGGATATAGGCGTGAAAGAGGACGCCCACCTGCAATGTGATGAAACCCAGGCCCAGAATTTGGCCCCATAATACTGCGGAGCGGTACCCTGCATGCTTGATCCATTCCGAGGGAACGATGAAATTGCCGGATGGAAGAATCCCCGTTTTATGAATGAACTCCAAGGCCAGGAGTATGGCAAACAGCACGACAATAATATAGTTTTGATATAAACCAACCGGGGTTAATTTCAGCAAAAAATTGATGAACCCGATCACCAGTCCCGTCATAGCGCCGCCCAAGGCACAGGACACGATATATACCAGCGCATATTTGGATTTACTGACCTTCGTGCTCTCCAGACTGCCTAACACATTCAGCCCACAGGTGGTGTCCACGCTGGCCAGCGCGGCACCAACGGCAAATATAAAAAGCAACATCGATAACAAGTCATGCCACCTCCGCACCATTCCTAGAAATGAACCCTTCACTTCCTCATCTTATGAGTGACAGCCTGTCGATTATTTACACAAATATCCTATGCGCTTTGTATGCCTGCTGCATGGCTATCTTATAGAGCAAAAAAGAAACCGTCCATGGACAATGTCCATAGACGGTTTAGATTTAGGCATGCATGCTCAAGGATCTCGTTATGCGACCTTATGATAATCCGAGATATCCACCTCAAGCGGCATTTCGGCAGCGCGCGCTTTTTGAGCCGCTTTAAAGAATACGAAAACCAATATGACACTGATGACAGCACCCACGATGTAAGATACATTCATGGACTGCCTGAATCCGATCTGCGCGTTCAGAATGTATACCGTTGTTGTGTAAAGCATAAATGCACCGGGAATCAGCGCTACCCAGTAATTTTTACGGGCTATGAACAGGTACATCGCACTGACAAACAAAGCAATAACCGCGGTGGCCTGGTTCGCCCAGGAGAAATATCTCCAGAGAATATTAAAGTCAATCTGCGTTAAGGCAATGGAGATGACAAACAAAGGAATGGCAATGATAAGGCGCCGCTTCATGCTGAATTGTGGCAGCTTGATATAATCGGCAATGATCATGCGCGCGCTTCGAAATGCGGTATCCCCCGAGGTAATCGGCAGCACGATCACTCCCAGTACAGCCAGCGTGCCTACAACAGCACCTAATGTCACCTTCGCGACCTCGCTTACGACAAGACCTGTTCCGCCGGTAGCAAGAAGCTCGTTCAAGCCATGGGGCCCCTGGAACAAACTCATCGCGGCCGCGGCCCATACCATGGCAATGATCCCCTCGGCAATCATCATTCCATAAAAGATCTTACGTCCCTGCTTCTCGGTTTGTGTTGTCCGGGAAATAATCGGCGTCTGGGTAGCATGGAATCCGGATAAAGCGCCGCACGTAATCGTCAGAAACAGCAGCGGGAAAATCGGCATATGATCCGGATGTAAATTGGCTAATGTCAATTCAGGTATCGGTACCTGCTGTATAATCAGCATCCCGCCGACACCAAGAGACGCTATGAGTAACAGCGCGCCGAATATCGGATAGAAGCGGCCAATGATTTTATCAATGGGCAGCAGCGTTGCCAGAATATAATAGCCGAAAATAAACAGGGTGATGATCCACAAACTGACTTTGCCGTTCATCAGATTGTGAAGCAGGCTGGCTGGTGAGGTCACAAAGACGGTACCTACCAAGACCAGCAGCAGAATCGCGAAAGCGTTCACAACATGCTTCATCACTTTACCCAGAAACTTGCCAGCAAGCTCCGGCAGATGCGCGCCACGGTTGCGGATGGAGATCATGCCCGTCAGGTAATCATGCACAGCTCCGGCAAAAATACACCCCAGCACAATCCAGATAAAAGCAACCGGTCCATAGAGCGCGCCCATAATGGGTCCGAAGATGGGGCCCACACCGGCTATATTGAGGAGCTGAATCAGCGAGTTTTTGTTTGAGCTCATGGGCAGATAATCGACGCCGTCCTGATTGACATAAGCAGGTGTGGCCCGTTCTTCTTTAACTCCGAACATTTTTTCAATGTATTTTCCATAAGTGAAATATCCAATAACCAGCAGAATGATCGATATGATGAAGGTATACATGCCTTCGCCCCCTTTTTCTTGAAATCGCTTACATTGATTATAAGAAATTATCGCAGTCCGAGGGCGATTTTGAACTAACATGTCGTCAAGACGCATTAAGATGTTCAAATTGAAGGTTATTATGCATATCAAAGGGCTCTCATGAAGTCTACATCTGCATCATGAGCATCCCATCCTTATCGTATCCACGTTTACTAAAGCTCTAAAGCTTCTCGAAATGCCTTGGCATAATTACGGCTTACGGCTAGTTTGTCGCTGCAGCCTTTCAGCTCCAGCTGGAATGCGCCGTTAAACCAAGGAACCAGGCTTTTGACATAATTAAGATGTACCACATAGCTTTTATGAATCCGGAAGAACGGATACTGCCGAAGCTTCGTTTCCAGCTCCTTCAACGGTGTTTTGACATGATATTGCTTATCGACTGTGACAATTTTGGAGTATGCATCCTCCCGTGAGATATAAATAATATCATTTGGGTCTATGAACTTGATTTCCCCCTCCACATCCAGCGACAGCTTGCCCGAAGATTTTACATGCCCGCGTTCTGCAAGCTCTTCCCTCCGTAATGATTGCTCAAGGCGCCTCACCGTTTCCGCCAGTCGATCTTCATCAATGGGCTTTAACAGATAGTCCAGCGCTTCAAACCGGAAGGCCTCTACACCGAATTGAGGGTATGCCGTGGCAAATACGATTTTCGGAGGAAGCTTCAGCTCGTTCATGGCTTTAGCCGTTTCAAGCCCGTTCATTAAGGGCATTTCAATATCCAGAAATACGGCTTCCGGCTTCAACTGCATGGTCTTTAACACCGCCTGTTCCCCGGAATCCGCTTCCCCAACGATCTCCAATGTAGGATGCTGCTTCAATAAATAAATCAGTTCTTCCCGGCTGTACCGTTCATCATCCACGATGAGTGTTCGAATGCGTTCGATCATGTGTAAGAAATCCCTGCCTTCAAGAATGGAGTTTTAGGTTAACGGCTGCGGGAATCTGAAATTGAATTTCTGTCCCAACCGCTTCATCACTTTGGATGTTTAATGACGCGTGGGGCCCATACATCAAGGCCAATCTTCTGTTCACATTATACACAGCCATTCCTGTTCCCGATGAAGAATCGAGCATTTGGCGACCCAATAACTGAAGCCGTTCCGGCGTAATCCCCGTTCCGTTGTCCTTGATTGTAACGATTACACCAGCAGCCGGATCACCCTGAATTCGGATAAGTATGACACAATGGTCTGTTTTGTTTCTGAAACCGTGGCGTATGCTGTTCTCTATTAATGGCTGCAAGGTCAGCGGCGGGACAAGCGCCTGCAGCGCAGAATCCTCTACCTCATATTGGATTTGCAACTTATCCTCGAATCTGGTTTGTTCAATGCTCATATAGGATCTTATATGCTGCAGTTCATCCTGCAGCGTGGCCTTCTCGGCGGTTGCGGCGGTCAAATTCTGGCGGATATAGTCCGATAGACTTCGCAGCAGCTTTCTTGCTTTCTCCGCATCAATCCGTGTTAAGGAGAGGATGGTGTTTAATGCATTAAACAAAAAGTGCGGATGAATTTGTGCTTGAAGGGTCTTAATCTCAGCTTCCCTGGCAAGTTCCTTGGTTTCCTCCAATTGAGCGGCCTCCAGCTGGTAGCTTAACAGCATCGTAAGACCTGACATTAATTCTGTCGTAACGTGGGTAATGTCCTTCGGACTTCGAAAATAGAACTTTAGGGTGCCCACAGTCACTCCTCCCTGTTTCAATGGTCCGATGACAGCCGCTCCCAGCGGACAATCCGGCTTCTGGCACTGAATATGCGCCCGATCCGCGATCAGCTGCTCCCCTTGTTCAATGACCCGACGCGTCACTTCGGTCTGCAGCGGACGGCCTGCCGCATGATGATCATCCCCAGTGCCGACATGGGCCAGAATCATCCGATCATTCGTAATCGCAATCGCACTGGCGTTGACTTCCTCGTAAAGAATCCGGCATACCGCTTCCGCGGATTGCGCATTCATCCCCTGGCGCATGTATCCAATGGTCCTGCCGGCAATGCGAAGAGAAGCTTGAGCCTGCTGAGCCGCTACCTTCTCCTCTTCATTCAATACCGATCGAATAATGAGCAGAAACAAGGCACAACCGATCCCGTTAGCTACAATCATCGGAACTCCAATATAGCCGACCAAGGACATCGCCTGTTCGAATGGTCTGGACAAAAGCAGGATGATCAGCATTTGAAGGGACTCCGCCAATGCCCCCATTAGAAGCGCAGCTGAGAAACGAACCTGCTCATTCTTCTTATGAAACAAGCTGGCCAGAAGACCTGCGAGTATGGTCGCGAGCCCGCAGGCCAAGCTCGTAAATCCCCCTAATGTAAAACGGTGAAGCCCTGCTATCAGTCCTGCACCGAGCCCGATTCTGTAGCCTCCGAACAATCCGGCCATGACAACACCGACAACCCTTGAATTCGCAATCGCTTCGTCTCCGGAAACCTGCATCATCCATTTGTTGACTTCAAGTGATTCGGTGTTCACCGTAATGCCGGTATACGTCCCGATTATTCCTAAAATACCGAAAACTAATATGGCCTGAAGCTGTTGTACAGGCGTCAGCTTGTCCTGACTTATCATCGACCGAAAGAACCTCAACCGGGTTACGATAAATGCAATCGTCACAATAATTCCAATCCGCTCGGTCATTGTAATCAGCAGTTCAAACATGGCGTCACCCCGCAATCTGACTTTGAGTCGGTTATTCCTCACCATTGATTCCTTATGAAGGTTGCCGTAAACCTGGCAATACATACTAAATTATCATGGCTGAAGCTTAATAAACAACAAAAAACCTCCCGCTTCAATTATATCTAAAGCGAAAGGTTGTTAACTCCAAACGGTCATATTCGTGTGAGAATCTAATTTTAGATGAATATCACCTTATAAACGGCTTTCTCCATTCCATATAAATACGGTCGTTAAAGCCTTTCTCCCCCGAGTCATCCTCGGATATGCGTTTAAACTCCCGGAATCCTAATTTCTGATATAACCGAAGCGCGGTTTGGTTGCTGTCGGTCACTTCCAAAACATAACGCTTGTATGGCAGCTCCTCCATGACATGCTTCATTAAGGCGGTGGAAACGCCTTTGCCGCGCGCTTTTGTGGTAGTTGCCACACATTCGATATAACCCGTCTCGTCATCATAGGGCAATGGCGGGTTAAATTCGTTTTTCATGACGTTATATGCAAACTCCCCTGTCTTGTCTCCAAATGCCTCCTGAAGCGGAGCTGATTCGACCGGCATGGCCCGCTGCCCATGATGGGAACAGGCTAAAATCCCGATAATGATGCCCTGGACCTCCGCCACATAAAACACCTCAGGACTGAACAGACTCCGGAAGGCTTTCGTTAACGTGTTTCGGTCCTGGGTGAAATAGGACAATTCGTTATAATACCCATCAACAAACACTTCCGCGACTTCCTCGCGAACGTCTCGTTCATATTCTGCCATTCTTCTAATCGTAATGGAGTACATCTTGTTCTCCTCCTGTCAAAAATGTAATCTGCGCTTCATATCCTTACGGAATCCCTTATCTGCAATCAAACACATCCCGCCAAATGTTAATAAGGCATATACAGCAGCCGCAACGGCTGTCCATAATACGTGCGACATGCCGACGGCATACAGTAATAAGGGCACAAACCCAAGCAAGATCAGGGTCAATAAGTAACCTGCGAACTCACGCCAGCGCATTTTTCTGGTGCAGCATATAACGGTAATCAGAAGGGTTGCCGCCATCATCAGGAACGGAATGACATAACCGGTCGACCAGTAATTCGTACCCGCTGCCACGTTAAGCCAAAGCAGCATGCCGGACAGCCCGAGCAGTTGTACGACGATTTTGCCGCCGAGATGCGACTTGGACATCAAGGTATGTCTGATGAACAGCCATGCATAGAGCACGCAGGGCATGAGATACAGGCTCCACCATACTTCGTGATTTCCGAGAATATTTATAAGCACGGACAAACCGATGACGGACACTGCAATGAAGGTAAGCCACTTGGATAACAGACTGCTCGCACGCTGCTCCTCTACAGCCTCATAGACGGGATACCAAGAATTGCCTACGGATGGTGCACCGCCCTTACCATGTAAATTTCTTCGGCATAAGGGACAGGTTGCGTGCGTCGGGTCTACGGATACCCCACAGCTCTCGCATCTCATGCGCCCATCCCCCAATCGTTGCTGACAATCCTGATATCCAATCCGCTTAGGCTGGCAAGCTGACGAAAAAAGTGCCTGATCACATCGCTCTCAACGATATTCCTGGCGAAGGTGATGGTAAGCTGGTCATTGATCGAACTGACGGCACAGTTCATGGGACTCTTGGCCGTAGGATACATCGTGGTTTCCATCGAATCGATATGCGCAGCCATACTCGCGGGGATGTCGATTCGGCCCAGATTGGTGAGCGTAAGCGTTTTGGCCTCTTCACCGTAATGGTCGAATCCATAACGAATCGCCAGATCCTTCAATTTCAGCGGCGTAAATCGGGATATCAGGTTCTTCTCGTATTTCATGCTGCCGGCCATCGCTTGGCTTAGATAAGACTTCGTCGTTTTCTCCTTCATCTGTGCATGCACGATACCTTGTACCTCATCCAATGTCATGCCTTCCTTCATTTGTACGCCAATATTGATGACCGCAAAAAAGTTGCGCAGGCTGCTCGAAGGGAAGATTTTTCGTAGGTTCACCGGCATGCTGATCACAATCGGCCGATTCCCGTTGTTAAAGGGCAACGTGGTCTCATAAACCGCCATGATCAAAATCGCTGTCAGGTACGCGGTAAGGGTCACTCCCTTCTGCTTGGCCAGGGCATTCAGCCGCGAAGCGTGAATCATGCCGTGGATGACGTTGTGTCCATAAGGCGAGAATCGGGTACCGGGAATTTGCAGGGCCTCCGGCATTCTGGAATCGGCCGTGACCGAAGTATAATGAGCTTTAAAGCTGTCCTGTGCTTCGGCATAACGGGCAAATGAAGCGGGCGGCAGAATCAGTCCTTCCTTGTCCTCCACGTTCTCACCGAGCAGATATAAATACTGGAACACCAAGGTTTTGAGGAACTCCAGTGCCCCTCCTCCGTCCGTCAGTGCATGGAATATCTCCACGCTGATCTTGTTGCCATGATATAAAACCCTTACCAAGCTTCCGTTCTCAGTCGAGAGGGCTGCAGGAGCACAGGGATAGGTGGATTCCGGTTCCACCATCAATCGCTTCTCCTTCTCCCGCAAGAATTTCCAGAACAGGCCATTTCTAAGCTCGACGTTAAATAGAGGGAATCGCTTTATTACGCTATCCAGCGCCTGTTGCAAAACCGATGGCTTCACGTGACTTGTCAGCATCATCGACAACCGGTAGGTTGATGAATTCTCCCTTCCCGCAACCGCGGGAAACAGCTTCCCGGCGTGGTCAAGTTTATACCATTCTTCCATCTGTTGCTCTCCTCGTTTCTTTTTGAACTCCCATATAACTGCACACAACAGCCTTACTTTATGTACGTCGCCATGCCTCTTTCACTCAAGCTTCAACCGCAGCGGATACCAAGACGGCATGCCCCTCTTCACGTGAAGGCCGCTTATCCGCCACTGAAAATCGCTTCAACAGCGATGAGCGGGTATGTATCAACATCATGGGAACGAGTAATTCGGTTCTTCGATCAATCCGGCTTTTGCCATCCGGATGCATCACGGATAATAGCATTCGCAGGTAGGAAGTGGTCAGCTTTTGGAACAAGTCCGGCTTCATCGCTTGATGCTCAAAACCAAGCCCATGCGTTAATCCACGGTGCAGCAGGGTAATCCCGACCAATGCGCTGACCTTGCTGAACTCGGACTGGTCTTCATATGCACGGCTAATCTGCAGCATGGACTTTCTTGCAAGTCTTGCTATTTTCAGAGCCGCACGATCCGGCCCTTCCGATCGGATTAGTTTCAGAATCGTTTCATTATCTAAATGAAGCTCGCCTACCAGATCTCCATTCTGAATAACCGTCGAGTCCTCGCAAACGATGCACTCTCCTCGATGCTTCTTAATCATGACCGTGCATATGCCAAAGCGCGAGATATGCGAGCTGCGGAACCTGGAAATGAAGCTGAAGATACGTTCCCACATCATCCAGGAGCTTTGCATGACGGTTTTAAGTAATTTTCGCAGCAGTTGGAACACCCCACTATTTTTGGATTGAATATTTCATTCGATGTTTCTCCAGTAGAAATCCGTTAATCTCAGCATAAAGCAGATCTGCACAGGTTCACACCGTCTCAGGTATAGAGTTGCTCTCGGTCTCAAGACGGAAATGAGGATAAAAAAGCTGCGTCGTTTATTACTCCTGATGATCCTGAATCACAATGAAATGTCTTACAATCCATTTAGCTTATGACTTTTGTATGCAAACCAAAACAACCCTTGGTCTGCACCAAAGGTTGCCTCGCCTTGACTCCTGTATCAACAACTCATTAAGCTCTCTCTGTCCCGGAGTGCTCCGGTTTCCCAATCAAACCATAATAAAACAGGCGATCGATATCCCGAAGCATGCTAGGACTCGCTTGCGTAATGAATCCCGGTCGTGCCAGCGCCTCCTTAAACACTTGAATATAGAACAAAGCCGCTTCTATCGATATTTCTGGATCAATAACCCCCTCCTGCTTGCCTTGCTCAATCAATTTCACAAAAAAGGGAATCGTTCTCTCCTTGTAAAATGTCTCGATCAGCTCTCGAACAGACGGTTCATGGCTGATTTGAATAAGATCCGCGTTAATCTGATCCACGCTATTCATTCGTGCTCCCAGCAGCAACTCCAATTTTTCCTGAAAAGGGATGGGCTTATCCAGCAGACTCTCATACTCATTCATGATTTTACTCATATAATCGACAAACGTCATACGAACAAGCTCTTCCTTGCTGCCGAAATAATTATAAATGGAGACGGGAGACACGCGGGCGTGTTTGGAGATTTCTGTAATGCTGGTCTTATCGACTCCATATTTGCTTATCAAATCGAAGGTTGTTTTCATAATTTGTTCTTTTTTCTTCTCCGTGCGTAATTGATAACCGTTCATATCCTCACCTCTCGCATAAAACTATACTGAATGTTTTGTAATAATGCAATTCATATATTTCAAAAATATGTTGCTCAGTTTCCGCGAAGGGGTTATTATGAAATATATGAACTATTTCATTACAAATTATAAAAAAGGAAGTGTGTAATATGAACCGTATACCAGGACCTGATTCCGCCCTTGGCTGGAGGATCCATATGTTTCATTTCTTCCGCAGTCCGTTCGCATTTCAGCATAAGTTATTTGAAACGTATGGTAAGCTCGCTGCCCTGGGAAAAAGCCACAAGCCTTCTTCTGTCTTTGCGTTTGGACCCGAACTGAACCGTCAAATCCTGTCCAACCCGAACTTTTTCGAGATGAGCACGGCTCTTGTTAAGATACCCAAAGACACCGTAATGGGGGATTTATTCTACCATAATCTCCTGCTGATGAGCGGTGAAAAGCACAAACAGCACCGCCGCCTGATACAGCCCGCCTTTTTGCATGGACAAATTGAAAAATACGGCCAGGACATGGCAGGCATAACGGAACAGTTGGCAGACGAATGGGGAGGACGTACCCGGATTGACATCAACACCGAAATGAAAAAGTTAACGCAGCGCATCGCTCTTAAGACGTTATTTGGTGTTCATAATAGTGAACTGATGGATACGATGGGGTCGCTGATCAACCGGTTTACGAAATCTTTTCTGCTTGCTACGCTCGCTCCCCTTAATCTTCCATTCACTCCATATCGTCGCTCTCTTCGTACTGCACAACAGCTTAATACTCAAATCCGGTCCATGATTCATAAGAAGCGGCAAGAGGCTGATGCAACGGATGCGCTCGCCGCACTGATTAGAGGACATGATGAGGATGGTTCAACCTTAACGGATGAGGAGTTAGTCGGGCATGCATTCTCAATTTATACAGCTGGTCACGAAACCACTGCAAATGCTTTGACTTGGGCTTTTTTTCTACTGATACAGCACCCGGATATTTATGCAAACTTGATGGAAGAATTAAACGCTGGGCTGGGTGGAAGCCCTCCGACACAAGAGACATTAGGCCGTCTCCCCCTACTGGATCATGTCGTCAAAGAGAGTCTACGTTTACTTCCTCCAGCCAGCATCGGTACCCGAATTACGGCCGCCCCTTGCGAATTGGATGGCTACGCCCTCCCAGCAGGGACGAATATATTTTTCAGCCAATTCATTACCCATCGTCTTCCGCAGCTTTACGAAGAGCCGAATCATTTCAAGCCGGAGCGGTGGGTAACCATGAAGCCAACAGCTTTCGAATTCTTGCCGTTCAGCGCGGGACCCCATATGTGTATAGGCTGGCATTTCGCCATGCAAGAACTTAAGATTGTCCTTGCTGTTCTTCTTCAACGTTATCATTTTTCGTTAGTGCGTCATGCCAAAATCACCCCGAATCTGATGATGCGGCCCGTTCACGGTATGCCTATGCATATAAGCCAGGAACATGGCAATTTTGAACGGGTTGACGTGCGTGGCACCATTCATCGGCTTATCGAATATGGAGTTGAACCTGCCTGCCATAAAAAATAATAATTTGACACGAACCCGACATCGGTTCTATTCGGTTTTTTTCGTAATATTAAAAAGTAAGCGCTTCATATTTACGAAAATATATACTCCTAGGGAAAGTAAGTAATTGTAACTGCCGTAGAGTCCATTAGGTTTACATCATACTGACAAGGATGTGACTACGATGATGCTTTCACATTTACGTAGGTGCGGGCTTTTGTTTCTGGCGGCAGTTCTAATCTCTACAATCTGTATCCCATCTCCCCATGCCAAGGCAGCAGCGTTGATTACAATCGATTCCCATCAGGAAGGGCAAACGCTTCAGCCGGGTGTGGCTGAGTTATTCGGGACCTACTCCGGTGTGTATGAGCTTCAGCTCATCGTAAATGGTGAGTTTGTGACAGATGTTCAGATGGATGATCCCAACGGTGATAACAGCGGGTCCTGGTCCTACAAGCTCGACACAAGTCATTTGGACGGTTCAGTCGAAATGGTGCTGAAAGCAAATGACGCGGTTACGCGTTACGGCATCTGGTCTCCTTGGATTCACCTGAACGTCGATAATCCTGCAGCCCATATTCCAAAAGTGGAGATTACCAGCCCTATAGAGTCTACGTTGCAGCGTAACAAAGTGGATATTAACATATCCGCTACAGGTAAAAATCCGATATCACTTGTTGAGCTGCGCATCGATGGTGGAGAATGGCTGCAGGTCTCCCCTGCCAAAAACGGATATCAATATACATTCGATTCGCGTCAATCCACGCAACAGGTTCACAGCCTGGAAGCCAGAGCAACCGATACTTATGGCAATACAGGCTATAGCCTAACGGTCTATGCAAGAACAGGGGGGAAACCCCCGGTTAACCAAGGTAAAAATCCCGCGACGGTTACAGATGCCGTCTATATGGATCTCATCCATCCTACTCAAGTTAGCGTAATAGATGAAGTATACAATCCCTCCGCGTCGAATCCTGAAACAGTAACTAGCAACACCTATACTCCGGAACCACTGCCGGATCAGGATCGAGCGATCTGGATCTGGGAAAATGCCTCCTACCCTCTCGTCCTGAATCCGAACTCCCGCGTTGTCCTCTCGTCCATGGCAAAGGATACAACGACCTTTCATCAACGTCCGATTACGACGCTTTATTTGGCTGTCGGTCAATATAACGGAACCAAAATGCTGGAGGATCATCGAAGCGAGGTTCAACAATTCATCGAGTGGGCACACGCCGAGGGTTTTCGGGTTCAAGCGTTGATCGCCGGCGGTACTACCCCACCTTACTTCGGAGCCTATAGTCGATATCAGACTCATGCCGTAAGGGAATTTGAGCAGATATTGAATTACAATTTGGCCTCAGGCGAGTCCGCACGTTTTGATGGCGTGAACTTGGATACCGAACCGTATATCCTGCCGGATTTCAAAACTGCAAAGCCTTCCGTCCAGATTCAGTACCTGGATATGCTGCAGCTGCTGATGGAACGTAAGCAGGCATCGGGACTCGCCTTGTCAGTCGGCGCAGCGATTCCAAGATGGTACGACACTTCTGCCGACGCCAGCAATATTTCATGGAACGGAAAGACGAAATGGCTGTCTGAGCATATTCAGGACACGGCCGATTATATCTCGATTATGAATTATCGCGATCAGGCCGAAGGCAGCGCCGGCATCATCGCGCAAGCGCTAAATGAGCTGGCCTATGCCAATTCGATCGGCAAGCCGAAGTCGGTTGTGATCGGAGTCGAGACGAAAGACATCGCGGATGGCGGGGATCCGGAAACCATCAGCTTTCATGAAGAAGGGCGAACTTATATGGAGCAGGAGTTAAACAAGGTGTACGACGCTTTTCTGAACGATTCGGCGTTTGGCGGCATTGCCCTCCATCATTACTCCTCGATCGTTGATTTTCCAAGCGAATGGGGCCCTGGCGGCTACGCATGGCAGCCTCCTTCCGACCATGAACCACCAAGCACGGTTAGCGGGGCAACAGCGGCCATGTTTGATTTTCAGCGCATTCATGTATCTTACAATATGGCGATGGATAACACGGCGGTGAATGCATATCGGATCTACCGCGGGACCGAAGCCGACTTTGAGATCGGACCCGCTACTTACGCCGGAACCTCCAAAGGACTTTCCTACAAAGATAACGGGCTGCTGCCGAGCACCACCTATTATTATAAAATCACGGCAGTTGATATCAGCGGCAATGAAGGAGCTGCCAGCGCGGCTGCTTCAGCAACAACAGCACCGTCCACCATGAAACCGATGGTGATTGATCAGATGACCGTCACCTACTCTGCCGGCATCGCCAGTGTCTCCATGCAGATGGTCGATATGGAAACAAGGCTGCCTGTTACAGCCAAGATCAGCGGACGATTCACCCATATGGCTGGCAAATATGTTAATGCCGGAACAAATGCGGAAGGCGAATTCCAATCGCAGTCCGAGCTCATCTCCGTCTCCCGAGGGGAGATCGGTTTCCTGCCGCGGCGCATCATGGCCGACTCCTATTACTGGGCCAGTGCTTATGACCAACTCCCGTACCCGACGGTCATATGGGAGCCCTGATCCACAGTTTGATTGTAAATGCAATGGAGATTATAATCACTCTTCGCGAGGCAGCACTACGAATGCGGATCATGCTTCCGATCCCTGTTACCCCCGATTTCTTATTGTCCTATTATAAGGTTGAAATCCAGGGACAAAGGGGACCGCTTTCGCTTCTACAGCATGATTCCGGTCTGTAACAATATGATCTGATACTGGATAGCGCGTGTCCAAGGACAGACCCTTTCGACCAGCCGAAACAAAACGGAAACCTCACTATGATAATGACGGTTATTTACCACCATCTATCAAAGAGAGGTTTCCTTCTATTAAATAGAATAATCTACTTAAATTGTACAAATATCATTCATGTTAAGGCAGCGTGTTCAAGAATGGTCTCACCGTTTTGGCAAGCGTGTAATTCGTGGTCGCATCCCAGTTAATGGACCAAGTCATCGCTCCCTGGATATCAGGGTATTTAGCAACGGGTTTATAACTTCCACAGCTGTTTCCAGTTGCTAGACAATTTAGCGCATTATTTACGACCGTTGGAGAGACATATCCGCCTCCAGCTGCTGAAGAGGTAGCAGGTACTCCCAATCCCAATTGGGAAGGTGACACCCATTGCAGTGTTAAGTCCGAAAGAGCCGTCAGGAAATCAACCGTTCCTTGGGAATAGCATTTACCGTCACGACCTAGCATGCATCCAGAATTATAGTATTGGACGTTAATTACCGTTGTAATATCCTTCAGATTGGTATAAAGCTGCATATAGGAGGTGTTTGGATTCTGCATGTCTATCGTTTGGGGTGCCATCGTCAGAACAAAATCATTTCCCACTTTTTGCTTCAATTGGCGGATTGCATTGGTTAAATTAGGTACATTCATGCCATGCTCCAGATCAATGTCTATCCCATCAAGACCAAATTGAGTGATGATTCCGTACATGCTGTTCACAAAGTTCGCTACATTCGGGGAAGGATTATTCAAATTAATGTTTCCCATTTCCCCTCCAATGGATATAATGACCTTCTTGCCTTGAGCGCGTTTTGCCTGAATATCCGCGATCAGTTCGGCATTGGTGTACCCGCCAAGCGCTGCGGATAGCGCAGAATCCACAGTGAAAGTGACACCACCAGGGTTAACAGGGTCCATCTCGGCAAACGCTAACACAATGATGTCGTACTGATCCGGTATATCTCTCACTTTCAACTTGCTCGCACCATTGACAAAGTTCTGCCAGTACCCTGTCAATATATGCCTCGTCGGCTGGGGACCTCCTGTTCCTTCTGAAGTGGTTGCATTCACGGTTGCACTGGCAGGAGAAAGATTCCCGGCAGCATCCTTAGCAATGACCTTAAAAGAATAGGTCGTGTTCGGTGAAAGGCCCGTTATTATCGCTGTCGTACCGGTAACCGAAATGGCAAGGGATGTGCCTTGGTATACATCATACCCTGTCACGCCTACATTGTCCGTAGAGGCTTGCCAGGATATAGTAACACTTGAAGAGGTGACTGCGCTTACAGTTACATTCGTAGGAGTTGTCGGAGCTACAGTATCACCACCTCCACCGCCTTGAACAAACTGCCACAATGCAGGAACATTAGGCGGTTCCCATCCGGGTAATGAGGTATGAGCTTGAATTGCTTTATACGTTTTTCCATCGTACGTCACGTTGTCGTTTACGGCATAAGATACATTGGGTGCCCAAGCGCCTCGTTCTGCTGCAGACGCCTCAAGGGGAAAAAAGTTCAACACCATAGACACGACGACCAATAAAGGCAACATCATCATTCTCGATTTGTCCAGCACTCTGGATAAACCCTTTTTCATCCATTAATCCCTCCTCAAAATAAGTGATAGTTAGCCTTAGCCTTTGTTGCGAAGACGACATCACCTCCTTTATAAATCACAATGATCTTGCTAAATTCTCTAAAACTAGGTCGATACAACTTATTTACTCCATTTTGATTCATTTACATATTTCGTAAGTTGATTTATATGTAAAAAATTTACTTTATATGTTAATTTTTATCCATAGCTCTAACGGATCAATTTGTGTATGTAAGAAGATTTTCAAACAAGATACGCCCGGGCCTAGGCAACACAAAAACAACCGTCCTCCTTGAAATGTGTTCAGGAAAACGGCTCCTTCTATCATTGTATGCAATGGTGATAAAAACCCAACTCATCGTGAGGCAGCACTACGTATGCGGATTATGCTTTCGATCCCTGTTCCCCCCAGATTTCTTATTGTACTTCTCCAAGGTTGAAATCCGGGGGCAAAGGGGACCGCTCCGCTTCTCCAGCATGATTCCGCCTTCTCCGTTGGAGTCTGGAAGACCCTCAAATGCGAATTATCGAACATGCGTTAATATATCAGGTTTGAACCCTAATCACAGTTAAGACTGGATATAATCGGCGAAATCTTGATTATTTTCAAATTTCAACATCCGCATCAACAAAATATCGGCCCTTTACCCCGCCAATCACTTTATTAAGCTCACTCAGCACCCGTTTCTCTTCAACAGGATCGGTCCACCAATTGTCACGTCTCCCTAGAGAACGATGGTCCGGACACCATACATACTCATACCAAGGGGGCATAAAGGTCCTGAGCATCAGTTGGCATCGGCGCATATGACCAGGTGCACTGACGAGCAAGAGTCGGTGGATTCGTTGTAACCCCAATGCCCGGTCAAGAACGGTTAGGGAGGCCATAATGTTTTCCTTCGTATGGTTGGACATCGTTTCAATAAAAATGGATTCTGCCGGAATACCCATTTTTATCGCTTCATCCCGCATCATAACCGCCTCAGGCTGCTCCCACTCGCCAAATCGGTCTCCACCTGTGAATAATAGATAGGGGGCGCGCCCGCTTTTGTATAATTCAACCGCTCTCCATACCCGGTCCAGATTTTTTCCGCCAAACACAAAGATACAATCTCCGGTCTGCGTACCATCATCAATCTCCGTTTCCGCTCCGAACACCACCTTCGTGATCTGTTCTCTCGTTAATGTCTCTGGATTCATCTGTGAGATCAGCAGTATGATCGCCTCCCGTTTATCATGTTCATCCAAACGCAACCCAGGCCTGGTCGATTTCCATATCGATAAAATTACACAAGCATTGCAGCGTCTGGAGCCCTCCATGTTCCATAAACTCGGACTGAACGGAACTCTATACTTTAGACTAATTTACTGATTTAACACGCTTTGCCATAATAATATCCGGTTTTCCTATTCCATTCGCATCTGGTATAACGCCGACGATTGCAAATCCTAACTTTCTATAAAAATTCGCTGGGTGATCTAGACTTTCAAAATTGGATAGATGAGCCGGAATATCATCATACAAATTCACGTTTGCTAAACTGGTTTGATTATACTCATCATCCGTACCCAATATGATGGTTATACCTCCGCGTTGGTAGACCTGATGTTCAAAGTCGATCACTAATGACTTTCCTAAGCCTCGCATTCTACTATCTTTTCTAATAACTAACGGATGCAGTTCCCACACATTACCGTCATACTGACTTCTCCCGCCAATCCACCCTATAACTTCATCATCCCCATTAACTAATACTCTACTAATAGAATCATTGCTAAAAGATTCAAAAACTTCACGTTTGGCAGAATCTATTGTGGGCCATGCTTCAAAACTCTCATGCAGTAGCCTAGCTGTTTGATTTATCTTTTCAGTATCCTTTTCTAACAAATCCATTATGAACATGTATGTACTCCCACCACTCTTTAGATTCTATAACTTCATCTCATTCCCTTAAATTTTTCAAAAAAAGACGGCTCACACGATCGTCGCATACCTGAACTTCTATCCTTGTTCACTTTAAGTTTTGACGAATGCAGTAGGTGAATCCTCCCTACAATTACTTGGCATTATTAAATCTATGTATTCCAAATTCCTTAAAATCTGAAGAAACTATTGATTCCCTAAGAGGACGTAAATTGGGTGTAACCCTTAATTCAATTCCCTTACTTAGAAGTCTCTCAACCAGTCTATCAACTTTCTCTATACCCACTGGCTTTACGGTTTGATAGGAAATATAATATCCTGCAGTCTTATCAAAAATTTCAAACCCCTCGTTTTCAAATTGGTACTTATATAATGTTTGTTCAACGATTCTTGCATACCAATCACTTTCTACAGTTACAATGATGTCAGCAAACGTGTTATTAAAAAATAATTCTTTGTTTTTCTCACTGATATCCTCTGTTCTTCTACATACGATTCGCGGACAATCCCTCGGGAAGTAATATGAGAATTCATGTTCCTCATCGATTGCCCAAACCACTGCCGGAAAATCTGATCGGTTCTGTTTTTCTCTAGGGATGAAGACTTCAATATCAGCCTCTTCGCTAAAATGAAAAAGCATTCATGCACCTCATTTTTTCTATGTATTTCAGTAATTTCGTATTCAATTACCGCCTTTTCCTTGCTGCCCTCGTTCACTCACTCAGGTCTTCTGGTAATCCGCCTAGGTACATCTCCATACCATTTGAATAGGCTTCTAATGTTTGAATAATGATGGGATGGGGCTGATCGTAATTAATCTCATAATCCTTCTCGCCATATTCTTCCCTAATGGGAAATGCTAATCTCTCCTTATCTATTGAAAACTGTGCATTTACGCCTTCCTTATTTCCTCTTCCGTCTAACCGTATCCACCTGTCATATTCCTTCAAATACACTGTATTCAATGCATGTATGCAGTACCCATCCTCGGGTTTATCGAATAGGGTTAACCTTTGATAACAAATGCCTGAAGGTATACCCATTCCACGTAGTATTCCTGCTAACAAATGAGATTTGGCATAGCATATTCCATGTCTTTTGTTCAATACTTCAGAGGCCTTTCTTGTTACTTCATCATTTTTAATATCAAAAGAATGATCAATCTGGTCGCGCACAAATTCAAATGCGGCTTTTATTTTTTCTATTTCAGTTTCTTCTGTAAAAGATAAGATCACATCTTGTATCTGAGCATCAAAATAATCAATATACTCAGATGCCTGTAGATAGGCTTCCAATGATGATACCTGCTTCATTGTTTCTCCTCCTAGTTGTTAAATCTGCAATTTCAGCTAACGTTCTTGTATATACAAACCCCAGAGCTAAAGGAGCACCGCGACTGGGTTCGACGGACTTAGCCTAGACCAAGATTGCTGCATCGCCCCGATGGGTCAATGCGGTGTTGTATGACGTACACAACATCTCAGAGATTCATAAACCAACTAAGTACCCACTCGACTTGTCATAATGTGGTCAAAATTCAGATTTATTTAATCCTCTTTCTCAATAAAGAAATATAAAAGACCCGATAAATCCCACTCCATCCCAATATCGCGATCAGAATCAAATTGGAATAATAGCGTTTCGTTTAATGGATAACTACCAAATTGTAAAGTATCGATGTGTCCAAGAAATCTATATCCTATCCCTCGACTATGTTTATCTAAAAATTTTGGTCTGAATATAGACCAGTACAATTCGAGGGCTTATCCTTTAACCCATTTCCTGTTCACTTCTTTTTCCAATTGTGTTATCATAATTTATAAAGAAGCCGAGTGCGGGAACACTCGGCTGAACAATTGGCTTGGATGGTTTATTCCCTTCTAAGCGATCAGAATAAAGACCCACCTTCGGCGCTAACCTTGGGGTGGGTTTTTACTTTCTCTTGTTGTTCGAATTGATGTATGTTAAAAGTGCAAGGATAAACGATCCAAACAGAAACATGACCGTCAACGCATCTTTAACTTCCATGGCTTCACCTCCTTTCGAAGGGAAACCATGCCCACCCAAGATTCAATTGTCTTTCCTTATTGTACCATCATCTACCAACAAGATGAAGAACGATTGTTCGGTATTTTTAATCAATCTTGAATCCGTTGATTTCATCTACCTTTGTAAGTTTTCACGAACCCGATAGGCTTAAAGGAGCGAGTGCGACTGCGTGGCTTTGCCACTTAGCCTTGCAGGGTTATCGGCCTGGAACTGAACTCACATCTTCGAATGCTTCGGGAAGATCAAAGCTTCTATTGATCGTACTCCAAAAGGTTTGAGTCTCAAAATAAATTCGGGGTATCTTATCTATATAATTGCACTTATTATGCATATCAAACCGATTCATGAAATTGGGCTCATACCATAATTTCACGCGCTCATAGATTTTAATGATTCAAAAATCCACGAACTTCGCAAATCCCCCACCGCAATGAGAATCTACGAAGCTCATGAACACGGCTGAGCTCACTCCATTTACCGAACCTCTATATCCCTACCATCACATTCCCGCCACACACAGGAATATACGCCCCGGTAATAAACGACGACAAGTCCGAAGCCAGGAATGCCACGGCATTGGCAATCTCCTGGTCCGTTCCGCGGCGTTTCAGTGGAACGGAGGCTTCGTAGGAGGCGCTATGCTCGGTACCGTTCTCCCGATCGCGGTCACTGATCGTCCAGCCCGGCGCGACCTGGTTGACGGTGATACCGTGCTCGCCGATCTCTTTGGCGAGCACGCGGTAGACACCGTCCATGCCGCGCTTGCCTGCTACGTAGGCGGATTGGCTCGGGAAATTCTGGATCGAACACTCGGTGTTGATCCCGATGAAGCGGCCGCTTTGACGCTCGATCATAGCGGGAACGAAGGCTTTCGCCAGATAGACGCTTTGCATAACGCAGGATTGGAACTGACTCTCGTAATCCTCCGGCGCTTGCTCCAATACAGAAGTCCATTGATAGGATTCGACGGCATTGGCAACAATGATATGCGGGAGCGCACCGAAGTGTGCAAGCACCGCATCCCGCATGGCATTCACGGAAGCTTGATCCGTCACATCGGCTTGCACCGGGAAAGCCCGTCTTCCCATCGACTCTACTTCTCGCTGAAGCTCTTCGGCCTTGGCTTGGCTTCCCCGATAGTGGATAACCACATCCGCGCCGCATTCCGCTAGAGTTCTGACCATGACGCGGCCTAATTGGCCCGCGGCTCCCGTAATTAACGCAATTTTATCCGTCAAATCCATCTTCATTGTTCATTCGCTCCTTTACGTATGACTGGTTATTTTCGCCTATCATACCATAATCCTCTACCAGCAGACATGGCAAAAAAGACCGGAAACGTTCTCCCGGTCCTCGCCTAAACCTATCAAAATCTATCTAATCCATGAATCACGGATAACTACTATACTTGCCAACCTATCCCCTAAGGTTCAAAACCCTGCTGGCTCACAAACAACTGCTCCTCCGGAAACTCCCTGCTAAATCGATCGTAGACCACTTGATAAGCAGTAGGATCGTACCATTCCTGCTCCCCAAGCTCCTCGTACAGAGCCTGAACTGGAAGTCTCTTCGTACGTTTACCGCCACTGCCGTCCCCCATAAAATAATCGTCGATGCACACGCGATCAACGAGCGGCCGCAGGATCTGTGGGAAAGCCTCCGTGCTCGGAAGCACGGGTGCAATCGCTGCTTGAGTGGGAATTCCTGCGTCCCTCAGGAGCGCGAGGGTTTTCAGTCTAGCTTGGATCGGCGGGGCAGACGGCGTAAAATGCTTGCGCATCTCCTCACGGTCCGTCTCGACCGTCATACTTACCCGCACGCGATCTCCTAACTGCTGCAGCAGATCGATATCCCGCCGGACCAACGGACTGCGCGTCTGTACGAGCAGAAAATCCGGCGGCTCGCCGACCATCACCTCAAGCAACGTGCGAGTCACCATTTCCTTGGCCTCAACCGGCTGGTAAGGATCGGTGCTGGAAGACATGAAGATCGTGACGGGTCCCTTGGACTTGGCACGCTTCAGTTCTTTTTGCAATATATCAGCAGATTCGAGCTTAATGTCGACCCAGCTTCCCCATTCCTGATTGCGGAATATCGATACCGGCATTTGCCGGACATAGCAGTAAGAACAAGCGAAGGCGCAGCCCGTATACGGGTTCAATGTATGGCTGTATCCATTCAGGAATCCCGTTCCTTTATTGAGTAGGGTCTTCGGCGTTTTATAGTACACTGCATGTTTCACCTTGGACACACCTCATTTCTACACTTTCTTCTATTATACTATTTCGCTCCTCCCATCCCATAATGAATGAGTAAACACACACGCCCCCCTCTACTTCGCATCATGAAAAATAATCCCGAGGCTGTATCGGGTCCCCGACGTAATCGTGCTGACGCCATGCCGAAGCGTGGTCCGGTAATACCCCCGCGCTCCCTGAACGGGACGATGGTTGGTTGGAAAGATTAACCCCGCTCCTTGTTCCAAGGTGATTACATGTCCCCGGCTCTGTGCCCGCGGCCGCTGCTCCATGAGCAGAAACTCTCCACCCGTGTAATCGACTTCCTTCTCATTCAGCACAAATACCACTTGAAACGGGAAAAATTCATCTCCGTACAAATCCTGATGCAAGCAGTTATAGCCGCCCTCTTCATATTTCAAAATCAACGGCGTCGAACGCTCTTGCCCTTGCGCGTGACACATCTCAAGAAACGCATCCAATCTCTCCGGATACCTCTCCTCATGCCCAAGCTGCGTCAACCAGCGGTTAGCCGTTAGTGCAAGCACAGGATAAAAGCCTTCCCGAAGCTGTTGCAGCGATTCTGGAAGCGGAGCTTGATAATACTTGTACTCTCCGATTCCAAACCGGTACCTACCCATATTGATCGTGTTTCGGAACCGCTCCTCTTCCGAATATGTGTTGATAATCTCTGTACACTCTTCAGGCAGCAGCAGCTTTGGAATGACCGCATATCCCTGTTCATCCAGAGCTGCTTGTATCCCTGCCCAATCCAGCCCCGCTATGCGTTGTGACAACGATTTAGGCATACTTCATGGTCTCCCTCATCCTGGCTCGCTCGCCCTCAAGCTCCAGCAGCCGGGTCTTCATGGCAAGCCCCCCGCGATACCCCGTCAAAGCGCCGCTTTTGCCAATTACCCGATGACAAGGCACTGTTATCAGCAGCGGATTAGCCCCAATAGCCGCTCCTACAGCTCGAACCGCTGCCGGCTTTCCAATCTGGTTGGCGATGTCAGAATACGTAAAAGTCTGCCCATACGGGATCTGGCACAGTGCATTCCATACCGCCATCTGAAAAGCGGTCCCCTTGTAATCCATTGCCAACTCAAACCGATCGCGTTTCCCCTGAAAATACTCCACCATCTCGGCGGCATACGACTGCATGGCTTCATCATTCTGCACGAGTTCACAGCCAGGGAATTTCGCTTGTACCCAGTTCTCCAACTCTGTTAAAGGCTTATCCTGTGATCCAACGTAACATAAGCCCTGCTCCGTGGCCGCGATGTATACGCTCCAGTTATCATGACGCAGTTGAGTCCAGTTAATGGTAATTGCATTATTGGATTTCATGATCGTGCACCTCCGCACTCGTATTTTTCAAATACTGCCCGCGATAGCTAAGGGGGGTCATCCCGGTCTTCTTCTTAAACAACGTGATAAAATAAGCCGTGTTCTCCATGCCCACCTTATGGCCGATATCCGAAATGGCCAAGCTGGAATTCGTCAGGAGCTCCTTGGCTTTGCCGATCCGGTAATCCTGAATGTATTCCATCGGGGTCTGACCTTTGACGCGCTTAAAGATCCGGTGCAGATGGTACGGACTGCCGTGGCTCACATCGGCCAAGACATCAAGCGACAAATGATCCATGTAGTGTTTATCGATATACTCGGTGACGAGTTCAATCCATTCATGGTCCGGCAGGCGTTCTCCCGTCGGCTTGCACCTTTTGCATGGCCGGAAGCGCTCAGCTCTCGCTTCATCAGCCGATTGAAACACGCGCACATTTTCAAACTTCGGGGGTCTGGATTTGCAGGATGGCCTGCAGAAGATCCTCGTTGTCTGCACCGCATAAAAAAACTTGCCGTCACTATCCTTGTCGTTGTCGATAATGGCCTTCCACTGAGCTTCGGTCGGTTGTATTCGGTTTGCCACGTTTCCTCACCTCCGCTAACATTATAACCACAGGATATCCTTGTTGTACGCTTTTTGGAATAGAAGAGCAAGATAACAAAATTATACGCCCCCTGTTTATGGTACAACTAGTATAGATAATTCCAGGAGCGAAAGGAAACGATGAAGATGCAGGAACGAAACCAGACACATGACGACAAGCGATATCTTATCGAGAATCAACTCCCCCAGGACAGTTGGGAAGACCATGCCCATACAGTAAGGCTTTTTGTACCGAAGGAGTTCAGTTTTACGGAGAACCTCAATTATTTGCAAAGATCGCCGAACGAATGTCTTTATCATATCCGGAATGACAGAATCTACCGGGCTATCCCACTCGATGGTGACATCGCTGTAATTGAAGTCAGTGCGGAGCCTCAAAAGCAAGCAATCCTTGTTCGGTTCTTGGGGAATACCGCCCCATCCGATCCCTGCAAGCGGGCTGAAGTTGCGGGTTATGTCCGAGACTGGTTCGATCTGAATACCGATCTCGTACCGTTTTATACGATGGCGGAGACAGATCCATTGCTCAGTCAAGCCGTTCAATCCTTCTATGGGCTTCGCAACATGGGCATTCCCGATTTGTTCGAGGCTTTGTGCTGGGGCATTCTGGGGCAGCAAATTAACCTGGCCTATGCCTATACGTTAAAAAGACGTTTCGTTGAAGCCTTCGGCCGCCGCGTGGAGTGTGAAGGAGAGGTATACTGGATCTTCCCAAGTCCTGAGGACATAGCACCGCTGCTTGTTGAAGACCTGGACGGGCTTCGGATGACCGTGAAAAAAGGCGAGTATCTTATTGGAGTTGCTCAGCTTATGGTAGAAGGAAAATTGACGAAGGAGCAACTGCTTGAAGCAGGCAGCTTGAAACAAGCGGAGAAACAATTGGTCAGCATCCGCGGGATCGGACCGTGGACGGCCAACTATGTGCTGATGCGCTGTTTGCGAATGCCGGCGGCTTTTCCCATCGATGATGTGGGTCTGCACAATGCCATCAAACATCTGCTGGGCTTGGAGGTCAAACCGACGAAGAAGGAAATACTGGAGTTGTCGGCTGCATGGGCGAACTGGGAATCCTACGCCACCTTTTATCTGTGGAGGTTTCTCTATTAAAGCCGAAACAAAAAATAAAGAGGACGTCTCCCCTTCTGCCATGACAGACAGCAGGGAGACGTCCTCTATTAGCACATCGCTGATTCGAGAATCAACTACTTGATGAAATACAGTTTGCCGTCAACCTCGAGTGAGATGGCGGATTGCGACAAATCGTCCTTAAGCTTCTTCGCATAGTCCACCACTTGATTAAGCGAGTCCTTGTCAAGCTTCTCGGCAAACGCGTACACGATCGTTACTTTTTCCTTGATGAGGGTTTTGTTGTTGTCTACCCAAGCTCCTTCACCCGGAATCGCCGTTGCCCCGCCAAACCAGCCGGACAGCTTCGTCAGCGTTTGGTCGACAAACTTCTGATGAGCTGCGTCCGTAATTGGAATGTCCCCCTTCACCGTTGAAGGCACGTAAATCTTAACGACATGATCCAAGTGGAACTGATCGTTCAGAGCACTCTGTGTAATGGCGGTTGCCGTCGGATTGCCCTCTGCGCTGAAAGACTGCTGAACCGGTACTACGATAAGTGTTAACAATAATGCCGCTGCAAATGCGATAAGCCAACCTTTTCTCTTCATGTCCATTTCTCCTTTATGTATGGTCTCGTGTCCCGTACAAGGATGGCATTACTGTTGTCCAGTGCAATCCTTCCTGCCATCCGCACGATTCAGACTAGCACATATTATATACTGGCCTTTTCTTATCAGCTATGGGACATACGGATTATATTATGCGGAATCATGCAAAAAAGCCGATATTCCCGATAAACAAACTGCGGGAATTCGGCTTTTAATGGATACAGTACTATTTTATCGTCCCGATCCAGGATAAACTCTCCACTGATCGGTGATCCATGCTGCCGTTCAAAATAGCTTGAACATCATGCAGCGTATCCTGCAAATGAACCCGCTCGCCTGGTAACCCGGTATAAGCTTCGGCAACGTAAAAAGGCTGCGTAAGATAGGCCTCGAGCCGTTCTCCCCGCTCATAAACCTCCGTCTCGGATGCCGGAATGGCCTGCAATCCTCGAACTTGAACCAGTGAACGCAGCTCGCGATAACGGCGCAGCAGCTTCTGAGCCCGCTGTTGGACCGATACGTGAGATTGATCCAGATGAACGCCTTCCGATACGGATGATGTGGAATATAACGGGTTCACCGCAGGGAACATATGTCTTGCCGCCAGATCGGCATCGAAATACCACAACGTCTCCAGCGGCCCGTAAGGCATATCTTCATCAACAACCGCACCTTTTAGGTCCACAAGAAAAGTCGTGACCTGCCCCATGCCCTCTTGTTGAAAACGTTCCTGAAGAGCGTAGATATGGCCGGTCAAGACGTGCTCCCGGTCCGCTGCAAACACAATGTCTTTCTCGGTATTCGCATTCGCCACTATGGAATAAGTTTCTTCTATTGAATATGCAACCTTTTCTACGTCATTCAGCATATCCTGCAGTTCGGGATGTTCCCCTTCCGGCTTTAGCAAAATCGTCATGAACCCTTCCTGCTTGAAGTGATGAAACAGCTCGCCGAGCAGCACCAGTTGGCCCATTCCGGGACGGGCGACCAGACCAACGGTACCCCCTTTTACTAAAGGGGCAAATAGATCAAGCGGTTTGATGCCGGTTTCGATCATCTCCACGCTTTCCCCGCGCAGGATCAGTTCATCCAGACTGCATTTCGCCAGAGAGGCCAATGCGGCAATGGTACGGACTTCAGCCCGACCAACGGGTATTTTTCCCGTACATAGATTGGAAACCGTGGCGGGCCGCAATCCGACGGATTTGGCTGCGCTGGTCAGGTTCGGAACCCTTTGTCGTAAAAGTGATACATTCAGCTTCAGATTGTCCAAGTGCGTACACCCTTTTTAATAAATAGATTGATGGTTCTGCTTCATCTCTTCAGAAAAGAATCATAACTTCCTTTCATCTCAACGCCCCAAAAGGTAAAAATGCGTGCACACCCTTTAGGATGTTCACGATCTGGGTTACCCGCAGATCCACTGTCAAGGTGGCGTAAGCGTACGCCTCCGTTCTTGAAATAGAGTAAAGCTCGGTCATGAGATCCAGCATCCCGCTTAATGCCATCCACATGGCTTCGTCCAGGTCCTCGTGAAACCCCATCGTAAGCCAGCCAGTACTCGTCTTGGCTCTGGGCATCGTTATGGGCATGTCTTCTCGGACATGAAAGGTTAAACTCACCTTCTCCATAGGGCATTCCAGGGCGGGACCGCTAACTTCGCCGTCACCCTGAGCCGCATGTCCATCCCCTGTTGAGAACAGCCCGCCATCCACCGGGATCGGCAGATACAAGGTGCTGCCGGCGGTTAATTCTTTGCAATCAAGATTTCCTCCATAGGGGCGAGGTACAAAAGTGGAATGCTGACCCTTTTCTTTCGGCGGCATGCCCATAATTCCCATAAACGGTTTCAGGCCGATGCTGTACATGAAATCTCCGAACTGGCTCTTGCCTGTCATTGTCCGGGCATCCAATTCAAAGTCCAGCGTCACTTCCTTGGCGTCGGCCACGCCCAGCTTCTCGTTCCAATAGCTCGGAAAACCTCCGGCAGAGGTCCATCCCCACGAACCGGGAACGACTTCGTTGATCCGGATCTCCAATGTAAGCCCGGGTGTAGCCCCTTGGATATGGACGGGACCTAATAAAGCATGCCCAAAATGCTTCTCCAGCCGTTCCGGCTTGCGCTCCGTAAACTTCGTTCTCGCCGCGCCTGGAGAAGATCGCTTCTCCAGTCCCCAACCCGCATCTAAGGTTTGATACATCAACGGTATCCCCTGACTGAATAAATAGGGCGGGCTCAAGCTCCTTGCTAAAAAATCCGTGAAGTGTGTGAATATCCGGATTTAGATTATGAACCTTTGACATCCGTTTCTCTCCCTTCACCCCCATGAACAGAGTGGTCATTCAATGTCTCATTATCACCCTGTTACTTTATAAGGTATTTTAAATGACTCTTAGAGTCAACAATAAATTACTCCAAAACGTAATAATAATTACTTTTAATGCATTTGGTTACTCATTCCCGGTTGGACCAAGGTGGGTCGTCGGAAAACACAAAAAACCGTCCACTGCGCAGCATCGCTGCGAGGGACGGTTCATCACCATGCTCAGTTAAATTTCCACCTTACCGGCTGGTAAGCAATAGCTCCTCCTTTAAATAACCTCCCGCTTATCATTATCCGGAAGCTCTGGGAATGGCGCATGGGGCTCGGCCTGATACCAGAACGCCGTCGATGCAATATCGCTCTGCTGCGGAAGATACCTTCCTCCGGACCTCCAGCCGAGATCCTGAATGGTCACGCGAAGATCGCTTTGAAAGCGGATCGGATCCATGACATGCCATCGATACATGCCAAAACGCTGCTGGCTTCGATACAATCCGTCCGGCTTCAGCACTTGGTGCATCCCCAAATATGGCGTCGAGTAGGTTCGATAGGTACCGATCGGCTGCTCCCAATTCCAGGCCCCGCCAAAATAATCCTCCGTTCCCGTACCGCAAAGGGTCGGATAATCCTGATCCCCGTCCATATAGAACTTGATCTCGCCTTCGCCCCACCAGCCGTTATTATTCACCTGCCACGCTAGGTAAGTCCCTACATAGTGCCCGTGTCCAGTCACCCCATCCAGAATGGTGTAAACCTCTTTATAAGGAACGGGATTCGTTCTCCGCCACTGCGCATGAAAATAAGCCTCATCATCCGGGATGTCCGTCAGCGTATAGTCAATTTGGTAGTAAAGGACTGCCTTTTCCGGCGCACGGTTCTCCATCGTCAAACGGGCATGCTTGCGGAAGGGCATCTGCCAGTAGCTGTTCATGCCGCCGGCCGGATTCACGGCAACCGGAATAGAATTGACATCGCTGCGCTCTCCCCATCCGTTACAGAACAAATCGCCGACGGGCACCTCAACCGAAGGGTCTTTCTCATCATCCCAATACATGCGGATAATCAGATTACGCCACAGCGTTGGATGACAGGTCAGCCAGATATGCTGAATCGCTCCAGGACCCTGAATGTCCCCCATCGTAAACGTTTCTCCCGGTAAGATCTCCACGGAAGGTGAGACCTTCCAGCCCATGCCCAGGTCCCTGGAAGCCGCTGCGCCCGTGCCGTCGGTGGCCATGCCGCCTTTTCCTTTTTCACCGGTAAAATTCTCCGCGCTGATGGATCTCGTCTGCGCATTGGACAGCCGGGATAAATTTCCGAGGTGCATGTTGAGCCCATTAAAGTTCATCATCTGTTATCACTCCTTTTAATATGTAAAGACAATCCGGCGATATATTTCGTTGCTGCCAGGTTTTAATCCCTCGTTCATTTAGGTGTTCATTCTTGGCTCTCATTCCGGTAATTTTCCGCTCCGTAACGCCTTCAAGCGTTTCAGCACCCCGTTTTCGCCTCTTCCCAAATAATCATGAAGTCCTTTATATTCCTTGTATAATTGATCATATACACGCACGTTGGCCTCAATCGGCTTAAAGGTCTCTTCGCGAACACGTGCCATGACTTCTGCAGCCTCCACGATGCTCCCAAAGCCTCCCTGCTCTTTACCTGCCGCGACGGCGCCGAACATAGCTGCACCAAAAGCGGCCGTTTGGACGGTATCCGCTACTTTAATTTCCTTGCCGGTAACGTCAGCATAGATTTGCATCAATAGTCGGTTTCGCTGCGGCAATCCGCCGCAAGCATAGAGCTCCTGGACTTCTACGCCGCTTTCGGTAAAGGCCTCGATGATCGCCCGCGTTCCAAAGGCGGTGGCCTCCAGCAGCGCCCGGTATATTTCAGCCGGCTTGGTCTGGAGGGTCAATCCAAGGATGACGCCGCTCAGATCGGCGTCCATCAGTACGGAACGGCTTCCATTCCACCAGTCGAGAGCCAACAGTCCGCTTTGGCCAGGCACATATTGGGCAGCTTCCTTCTCAAGCCACTCATGAATGCCAAGGCGCTCTTCGGCAGCCTTGCGCCGGACATATTCCGGTACTGCCTCATCCACATACCAGGCGAATATATCGCCAACGGCCGACTGGCCCGCCTCATAACCGTAATAACCGGGAATGATCCCGTCCTCGACGACACCGCAAATGCCTTCCCCCGCCACTTCCTTGTCGCTTAAGATCAAATGACAAGTAGAGGTTCCCATGGCGAGCACCAGTTTGCCCGGGGTTACCACACTGACGGCCGGCACCATGGCATGGGCATCGATGTTGGCTACAGCTACCGCGGTGCCCGGCAGCAGGCCGGTTAAGGCTGCCATCGATTCGGTTAATCCGCCCGCTTTCGAACCCAGTGGCTTGATCGGTCCTCTCAGCTTCGTCTCCACGAGGGACCCGAATCTCGGGTCAAGCGACTGCAGGAATTCTTTGGACGGATATCCCTCACGTTTATGCCAATTGGCTTTATAGCCTGCGGTGCAGCTGCTCCGTGCGAGCTGACCGGTCAATTGCATGACCACCCAATCGGCAGCCTCCATGAACAGTACAGCTTGCTCGTACAGCTCGGGAGCTTCATTCAGAATCTGTAAAGACTTCGCTAGCATCCACTCCGAGGACAGCTTCCCTCCATAACGTGAAAGAAATTTCTCCCCACGCCGCTTAGCGGCTTCATTGATCAGGTTCGCTTCATCCTGCGCCGCGTGGTGCTTCCACAGCTTTACCCAGCTATGCGGATTGTTCCTCCATTCCTCCAGCATGCACAGCGGAGTCCCTCCGGCATCCAGCGGCATCATCGTGCATGCCGTGAAGTCGATGCCGATCCCGATGACTTGATCTGGTGGTACGTTTGCCTCCGACAACACACGCGGGATGGATTGCCGAAGCACCTCCATGTAGTCGCCCGGATGCTGCAGCGCCCAATCCTGCTCCAGCTTCAAACCGGAGTGGACCAGCACCTCGTCCATGACTCCGTGCATGTATGGCGTCACATGGGTAGCAACTTCTTGCCCGGTCGTGATATCAACCAACAGAGCTCTGCCCGATTCCGTACCGAAATCCACGCCAATGGTGTATAACTGCTTCATGTTATTTGCCTCCTTTTGTACAAGGACCATAAGCTGCGCATGCCCGGTAATCGGCCGAGATCGGCTCCAGTCCGCCGAAGGCGGCCCAGGCGCGATTAACCGGAATATCCGTTCCTTCCTCTGGGACATGGTGCATGCATACCAGAATGCAAAACATCGATCTCAAAAATGATCAATTCAGCTGTTTCACTTCATTGATGTAAATCTTGATTTCCGGTTCAGACAACGGAGCTTCTTCGCGAATTCGACTTAGAAGAATCTCTCCGGCTTTGATCCCCATGTCATAGGGATGCTGTTCCATATAATAGAGTCCCGATTCCTTGAGTAATGGACCGGCCTCTACCTCACCGAAAGAAGCTACCGCTATGTCGGCCGGAATCTTGAGACCTCTGCTTACAATTTCAAGCAGAACGCCAAGACTCATTCGGTTGTTAAGGGATATAATTGCGGTTGGCCAACGCTCCGAACTCAGAAAATGCCGCACCGCCCGGATTCCGTCCTCTGTAGAGAAGTCACCGTTATATACCATGGGTTCCTCGTTCAGCCCGTATTCCTTCATCGCCATCCGAACACCGTCAAGCCGTTCCCTGCCCGTGCTGGATCTCGTTGGACCGTTTACCACACCAATTGCCGTATGCCCATCCTCAAGCAGCTTCCGGGTTAGGCGGGATGCGCCTTCGGTATTGTCCTCGGCTACCAGATCGAGACTCACCCCCGTTTCCGGCGAGTCCAGCTTTCGGTCTACGAGAACAATCGGCATTTTGGAATCCGCCAGCTGCTGGATCGCCGGGTCATTGCCGCCAGACGTCGCCAGTACGACGGCATCCACGCGCTTTTCCTGCATAAGCTTAAGCAATCGTCTTTCCTTGTCCGGATTCTCATCCGAGCTGCAGAATATAAGCTGAAAGCCTTCTTTGCCTACAATATCCTCAATACCTCTGGAAATGCCCATAAAATAAGGGTTGGAAATATCGGGAACGACGACTCCGATCATATAGGTCCGGTCCTGCTTCAGACTGCGGGCGATGGCGCTTGGCCGATAATTTAACTGGTTCACCGCGGCCATCACTCGCTCTTTAATCTCATCGCTTACATAATCGCTGTCGTTCAGCACTCTTGAAACGGTGGCCGTGGATACTTCTGCTGCCGCCGCTACTTGTTTAATCGTTGCTTTTGCCAAACATTGTTCACCTCAAAACGTCATGATTCCGATATGTAATCGATTACGTAAACGATTACAAACAAAGATTACAAGAATGGACATGCTGATGTCAACCCTCTTTTTTAAATCTTCGGAGAAAGATTTAATCGAGCTTTTAGCATACCTTCTACTTATCTTCTTCTTGGCGGATTGGTAGGGGATCACGCTGCTTCTTATAGACAAAAAAGCCCCCTACCATCATGTGAAATGGCTATAAGGGGCTCAGAGTACTGCTCCAAGATTCCGTATATCTATCACCTCTTATCTGAGAACCGGCTGTGTATGTTTTGGCTCAGACTTAAAGAAGCTTGAAATTTAAATACTTGTTGCTCGTAAGTATGGACCTAACCCTTGCGATCGTATCCTTTCTCATGGGTGGGTGGTCCACTCTACTGAGCAAAACCCAGCGAAGACAGGCTATGGCTTCAAACAGCTCAAGCTCATCCGCTTCGTATCGTTTCTCGGTACAAAATGCAGCACGGTAGAAGGAAGCTCGCTTCTCGCTTACATATATCCACATTAAGATAATCGACCATCCGATATCATATCTGGGATCACCCATCTGGACATTCGTCCAATCGATCACAGTCAGTTCGTTTTCATTCTCAAGAATATTGCCAAGGTGGTAATCGCCATGGATAACACATTCTTGTTTCATGCCCGCACGCTGAACAAGCTCCATCAATGGGTGTAGGATATCGGAGAACTCATCCATTCGAGGATAAAAATAGGAGGTGAAGTCATAATCCGGCAGCCCGGAGTCTTTCAGGCTATCCAGAGGAAGTTTATGTATATCCATTAAAATCTTTGCAAGTTTCAATAATTTAGGCTGATCGACCTTTTGAACGGGCGTACCGTCGTAACTGGTCAGCAATATCGGATTGCCATTCCGGTCTGACCCCCAGCCCAAAGGCTTCGACACCGCTCTTCCATGCGAGCTTAATGCATTCAATATTTGATATTGCATCTGAACGTTTGGCTTGGACTTTTTATTCCATACCTTTAATACATAGTCTGCCGTTGACGTGGCGATCTTCACCACCTCAGCTTCCAGACCGGAATCTAACGGGACGACTTGAATGGTAGTTTCATGTTCCAGCAATAACTCAAGCGTCTCGCTTTTCTCCAACCAGTTTATTTCCCGCAAATTACATTCCTCCGTCATTGTGCAACGACTCGATGGTTGTGAAAATACGCGAATAGACAGCTTTGATATTGGTCTCATTCATAACATTGTTGTATAATCCGTAACCCCAATATTGATCATCCTTGCCGTAATATCCTGTTGCGTACATATCCGTTGAAAGATCTTGAACCTCATCATAGGACAATTCTTCGATCGTGAAGGGGACATGAGATTTGCTAGACTCGATATAGAAAAAAGGAACTTCAGCCTTGTTATAAACTTCTGTATACTTGGGCTCAGAAGCTTCCACCAGATGTTCTTTCGTTATGAACACGGCGTCAAGCTCAGGAGAAAGGTCTAGCTCCTCTAGCTGCTCAAACGTAACCTCCTTAAAATCCACATGTCCCTCCTCCCTAACCTGCGGTGTTTCTCCGATCACACCAATGACGAGGCTTCTGCCCTCATAAAGGGGCATATCGTCGAATCCGGCTTAGAAACGCAGCCCATTACAATAAAACTAATAAACAACAGGACCATTGAAATTTTTTTCATATGGAGAGCTCCTTCGGTCATTTTTCCTTCTCGGCAACCCGTACATTCCTTGTATATGTTTTTCTCACTTTCAATATCCATATTCGATTCGTGGTGTACCCACACCCTCCGCCCCTATTTTTCCCGGGAACACAAGGATGGTTAACAGAGCCAGCCATGCCGAGATATTAAATATGCGCTTATCTATTCTCACCCGATCACCTCCATGGATTGATAGCTAACATCAGGGAATGCAGCCCAGTACCATCTTTTCGAATAACTCCATATTATGTGTATTTCTGAGCTTCGTAAACACTTATCTTAACCTTGAACGCATATCTGTACAACAAAAAAACCGCGATCAACGCGGTTTTGATGATGCAATCCATCTTGCTTATTTCTTGTCGCCCTTTTTCCGCTCTCCAATCAGAGGAAATTCACCGATCCGAAGCCTGGCGCTTCCATACGGAACTAACTCCAATTCCGTCATGGGCTGTCCGTCCGTGTTCGGATGAAGCGGAGGGTTTCCGGCGTTGTTGCCTTCCATTTTCCAATCCCGAATCAGTTGGCCCTTAACCTTCACCCTGACAGGCGCATCCTTCGCCAGGAACGGCTGGCGGACCATATCCTGTTCTAGTACCTCGAATGACGTATCGGCGACCAAACCGTATTTCCAAGGCGAGGCAGGATATACCTCCCAATCGTGGAACATGTCGCGCTGCCGGATCATCTGCCAGTTCTCCTTCACGGGCAGCACATACACCAGAGGCCCTCTCTCAATGCTGGTAGCGTACATGCTGCGCGACACGGTCTTCACTTCCATGGGCAAATGAATCTCCAATCGGTCGCCGTTCTGCCAGTTCTGTACGATCCTTGCATAACCGGACTCCACCTGGAATGGCAATTCCTGCCCATTCAGAGTTATGACGGGATCGTCGCACCAGGCCGGGATGCGCAGCGATAGAGCGAACGACTCCGCGTGTTCCAACGACAATTTGATTTGAACGCGATCCTTGAATGGATATTCTCCGGTTACCTCGACTACAGCGGGAACGCCTTGACGACCGACTGTGGTTCTCACCGTACATGGCGCATAGGACACGGCAACAAGCCCGTCCTCCTGATCCTTCATCCATAAATGAGAGGTCAGCTTGGGCCAGCCCTGATGCATGTTAGCCGTGCAGCATCCGAAGTTCGGCTCCAGGCCGAAGACGTTGGCGTCCGGGCTGTTGCTCCAGGACCGCTGAGCGACATTGCAGATCATCTGGTTGACTTGCTGATCATACTGATGCGAGGTCCAATCCGGAGAGATGGCGGCAGGAAGCGCATTAAAAGCGACCTTCTCCAGGATATCCCCGAAACGTCCGTCCCCGAAAATACGCGTCAGCTGCTCCATCGAGAACATATACTCCACGACGGCACATAATTCCACGCCTTGACTCGGATGGGTGCCGGATAACCACTCGTCCCCGGAAAACATGCCGTGCGCTTGACCGTGGTACGTCATCAGGGAATCAATGCCCCGATGTACGCTTTCTCGCTCCACCGGATTTCCGTTCAGTTCATACAGCAAGCCCGGCGTTTTGATTCCCATCGCCACATTCACGACATGGGTTGTCCAATCCCACTCTTCGACCTTTCGCCAGAACGGAAAATCATGAAAGATATCGCTCCAGTCCGTGGTTTGTCCGGCAACGATATCGGCAAGCTCTAACAGAAAGGGCTGCTTCGTACGTCTATATAACCACACCATGCACAGCAGCATCTCTGCCCCCCTTGTTTGGGCCCAGCCCCGCAGCGGTTGTTCCTCGATAACCGAATGGACATAAGTGAAAAACTTCGTGAGAAAAGGGATGATCCGTTCATCGCCCGTTGCTTCTTCATGCTGCATCATCACTTTCAGCATGATCATGTAATGCCACCAGTCCTGCTCCTTATCAATATCCTGATTGACGGAGGTTATGCGCGCCGGACCGAACATGCCATTTTCCTGCTGACTGGTAAGCGACCACTCGACCCAGCGATTCGCTTTGGCAATCAAAGACTCGTCTTCAAGCAAATAAGCTAACGGAAGTAAGCCATCGACATAATACGGTCCCCGTTCCCAGCTCTCTCCTTGACCGCCGAGCCACCCATTCTCATCCCCTACGTCCTTCCACTGTTCTTCCAAATGTCCGGTAAACCCGCTTGCTTGAATCTCCAACTGACTCTTAAGCCAGCCAGCCGGTTTAATTGCTCTAAGCGGCAAGCTGTTAAAGGCAGGATTATGCAGCATCCATTCCACGCTCCTTGTTTCTGTCTTGTAGGTGCACACTCTGGTAGAAATATACCATCTGGGCCAGGCGTACCCTATACACAGAAACAACATCTTTTTATCCGATTGCAACTTGCTGTCTTATTGAATCCGGATCAGCAAAACGATTATCATAGAGAAAAGCTCGTTTGAGGAGGAGGCCTGGCCGCAGATGATCTTCCAGTTCACGGCGCCGCCGCTACCGCACTATATGATTTGTGGAGAAGATACCTATCAGGTAGGAGACAAACATCCGGATCGCTATAACATCGGGGTCTTTGATCTGATTCTGGTGACAAGAGGGACATTATTCCTGGAGGAGAACGGCGTTGCTTACAGGGTAAAGAGCGGCTGCCACCTGATTCTAAGGCCCGATGCCGCGCACCGGACGTATCTGCCCTGTCAGGAGGAGACCCACTTTTATTGGCTGCATTTTCAGACACTCGGTCGTTGGATTGAAACGGAGGAACTGACCCTTTTTGCCTTATCGCAAACCGATCAGCCTTATGTACAGATCGAGAGTTTTTCTTTTTACATACCCAAGTATGGAGAGCTGCCCACGATAGAGCAAGCGAGACTCCTGATCGAACAATTGCAGAACCTTCAGCAATCATCTTCTTCCGCGGCACGCTGGAAGCAGCAGCAGCTGCTGCATGAGCTGCTCCTGCTGTTTCAGGCCGAAGAGGAAGGAAGCCAGCATCAGAATCCTCAATATGCCATAGCCGAACGAACTGCCAACTATTTGAGACAACATTACAAAGAACCGGTGAGCTACCAGCAATTATCCGATGCGATGCATTTCCACCAGAACTATCTGTCGATCTGTATGAAAAAAACGTTTGGCTGCACGCCCCTGGAATTTCTGACTCGGCATCGGATCGAACAAGCAAAGCAAATGTTGATCCACACCAATGATCCGATTGGACGTATTGCCGAAGAATCCGGGTTCGGTTCATTTCCGTATTTCATTCGCTGCTTTGTTCGTTATACAGGCTTCAAACCCAAATCCTTTAGGCAAAAATACCGTTCCTAACAGAGCGTTCACAGCACCACGGTTGCTTAGAATACGCTTCGTACCAAGCCCCCGTCGATTCGAAGCGCTGAACCGTTAATCGCCGAGGATTTGGGACTGCTGAGATACGTAACAAAATCCGCAATCTCGTCTGGTCGAATCAATCGCTGAATAATGGAAGTCGGCCGATTTTCCTTCATAAACCGCTGCTCGGCTTCTTCGATCGAAAGATCCTCATTCGGATATAGCGTATTCAGCATCGTTTCCACGCCTTCCGTAAGAGTGGATCCAGGCATGACGGTATTCACCGTTACTCGGGTTCCTGTCGTCAGCTCGGCCAAGCTCCGGGAAAGGGACAGCTGCATCGTCTTGGTTGCGCTGTAATGTGCCATCTCCTGGGAAGGCATGACGGCTGCTTCACTCGCGATAAAAATAATTCGACCTTCATTGCGATTGATCATGTTCTTCAAATAGTGCCGGGTTAACCGAACACCGCTCATGATATTGGTCTCGAAGAACCTGAACCAATCCGCGTCAGGGATATCGAAAAATTCAGCAGGCTCAAAAATCCCTAAATTATTGATCAGAATATCAACGACCGGAGCAGCTTCCCTGACCTGATGGCAGCCCTCCTCCGTTCCAAGATCCGCCACGGCAATACGCAGCTCGGCATCCGGATGCACAGCGTGAATGTCATGGATCGTCTGTTTTACTTTATCCTCATGCCTTCCATTAATAATGACGGAAGCTCCCTCGGCTGCAAGCGACATGGCAATCGCTTTGCCAATACCGGATGTCGAGCCCGTTACCAAGGCGACTTTTCCCTTTAGATCCATATTCATTATGCTCTCTCCTTCCGTTATGTAGGATTGGACTCTCCTGACCCCTGTTGTGCTGCCGGCAGTACAGGAGAGCCACAATATTCATTACACTTCTATTCTTGCCGTTCACGCAGATTTCTTAGAAATCAAAATTGTCGGGATCCGGTCCCACTCTGTGATCCTGATTCAAGCTGTCGATGCGCTGCATCTCCTCAACAGACAATTCAAAGTCAAAGATGGCGGCATTCTCGGCGATCCGATGTTCTTTGGTCGATTTCGGAATCGTGACCACGCCGTTCTGTAAATCCCAACGAAGAATAATCTGGGCAATGGATTTATGATGTTTGTCGGCAATGTTTCGAAGCTCCTCTTGATCCAGCAGCTGTCCTTGCATTAAAGGAGACCAAGCCTCAAGCTGAATTCCGTTGGCCTGACAGTACGATTGCAATTCTTTTTGCGTTAATCGGGGATGATATTCCACCTGGTTCACCATCGGTTTGATTTCCGTTTCCTTCATTAACCGCTCCAGATGATGGATCTGGAAGTTGCTCACACCGATCGCTTTCACGCGTCCTTCTTTGTACAACGTTTCTAACGCCTTCCACGCCTCTATATATTTCCCTTCAACCGGCCAGTGTATAAGGTACAAATCCAAATATTCCAGGCCTAGTTTCCGTAGACTCTCCTCGTAAGCCTTCATAGTAGATTCATAACCCAGATCAGCATTCCACACTTTGGATGTGACAAACAGATCTTCTCGCTTAATACCGGCAGCTTCCAAGCCCTCGCGAATGCCTTGTCCGACGCCTTCTTCATTGCCGTATATGGCGGCCGTGTCCACGCTGCGATACCCATGCTGGATGGCTGTACGTACGGCATTCACCAGCTCCGGTCCTTCTTCTACTTTAAATACGCCTAATCCAAACCAAGGCATGTTGACGCCATTATATAAAATGGTTGTATCTTGTAGGTGTTGTGCTGTCATGTTGATAAACCTCCGAACATTTTTTTGGTTGTGATTAAATTAACCTATAATGAAGTATCTCCGATAAAACGCTTAGACATCACCTCCCTTCATCATAAAATAATCACTCAGGCATTCAGGCCGCTTGCTTATCCGGCTTCTCCGAGTTCTTCCGTTCCAGCTTCAAGCTCCATCCCGTAAGGACGAAGGCACCTACTACCATGAGCGCTCCGATCCATGCCGTATGAATCAGGCCCATGGAATTCGTGATCAAGCCGCCCAGAAAAGCCCCGATGGCGATGCCTGCATTAAATGCGGCAATGTTCAGCGCGGACGCCATATTCACGGCTCCGGGTGCAAACCGCTCAGCCAGCATTACGACATAAACCTGCAAACCCGGCACATTCATGAAAGCCAGAAATCCCATGAGAATAATCGTGATGAGTCCCGCTACTTGAAACGGTGCGGTAAACGTAAGCGTGAACAGCACCAACGCTTGGGCGATGAACATATAGAATAGTGCTTTAAGCGGGTTGCGATTGGCTGCCTTACCGCCGATCACATTCCCGACCGCAATGGCGATCCCGTATACAAGGAGGATAATGGCCACCGTATTATCCTTGAAGCCTGTTATATCCTGCAGCAATGGGGATAAATAAGTGAAGACCACAAAGGTGCCGCCATAACCGAGGGCCGTAATCAGGAGCATGAGCAGTAGTCTGCCATTCGTCAGCAGTTTAGCCTGATCACGGAATGAAGTGCGTTCTCCTTTTGGCAAGTCCGATGGGACCAGGATACTATTTGCAATCAGCGAAACAAGGCCGACCACAACAATCGCAACAAAAGCAAGTCTCCAGCCCCACTGCTGACCGATAAACGTTCCAAGCGGAACGCCGGTGACCGTAGCTACCGTCAGGCCCGTAAACATAATGGAAATCGCCGATGCCCTGCGGTTCTCAGGCACCACGCTTGCGGCGATGATCGAACCGATCGACATGAATACGCCATGGGAAAAGGCCGAAAGCACGCGTGCGGCAAGCAGAATACCAATGGAAGCTGCGCTGGCCGCCAAGCTATTACCGATGATAAAAATGATCATAATCCAGAGCAGCAACGTTTTTCTGGACATCCTGGACGTTAGCGATGTTAGGATTGGCGCCCCAAAGGTAACGCCCAGCGCATACATCGAAACGGTTAATCCGGCCGTCGTTACGGATATATTCATATCCTCCGCAATCAACGGCAGCAGCCCTACGCTGATAAATTCCGTTGTTCCGATAGCGAAGGCACTAACGGCAAGCGCCAGCAGCGCAAATAAACTTCTTCTTTTATCTATCATCATGGTGTTGATATTTCCCCCTATCCTATTCTCTTGCTTGTATATTGTAAAAATATTGAGTATGGTGTAATCCAGCTGGCAAATGCTATTATGATCTATATCGTTTTTTGTGTGAAGAACGTACTTTTTTGTAATGTAGGTACCTGACAGTACCCTAGGCACTTTTTAGTGCCTATAGAAATAGGAGGATGACTATGCAAGCAAAGAAATACAACATCGCCGTCGAAGCGACATTGGAAGTGATCGGAGGCAAGTGGAAATGCGTCATTCTGTGTCACCTGACCCATGGCCGTAAACGAACCAATGAACTGAAGCGTCTCATGCCGCATATCACGCAAAAAATGTTGACCCAGCAGCTGCGGGAGCTCGAGGATGATGGCGTGATCAATCGCATTATTCATAATCAAGTGCCGCCCAAAGTGGAATATGAGTTGAGCGATTACGGCATGAGTTTGAGCGGAATTCTGGATATGCTCTGTGCATGGGGAGAAAAACATATCACGAAAGTATATGGGGACAAATTCAGCGTGCTTGAAGATAGTATTCTGAATGATAAACTGAAAGTCTCGGAAGAGCCTACAACCACAGATGCACGCTAAACCTGATTGATAAGCGATCCTGATGCAAAAAAGGGCAAGGTCCGTGATTGCGGACCTTGCCCTTTTCGTATAAACCATCTCTTCCAAGCATATTCGAAATCGCCCAGCAATCTATCGGGGATCACCGATACCGCTGGTTATTTCGTGTCCTCCTTCTCTTTTTGGCTGACGATCATTTCCGTCACTTCCTCGGCCTGGGCCAGGACAGCAATGGGATCAAACGGCCAGAACCGCTTGGCATCCAGATAAAACACTCGATCCTGCTTCACCGCCTCAATCGATGTCCATACCTTATCCTTCTTATCCATCTCGGCACCGTTAGACTCATCAAAGAAGATATAATCGCCTGCATAATCGTTGAGCACTTCCAGGGAGACCTCTTTGTATGTCACGTTGGCATCAATCAATTCTTTTTGAATCGTTGCCGGAGGTGTTAGCTGAAGCTCCTTGTAGATCGCCAAGCCCCCGCGATAAATGCCGTCACCGTACAGATAGAAGGTTTTGCCGAATGCGCCAAAGATCGAGAACGTCTCTCCCTCTTCAACCACACCATTCACTTTCGCGCGCAGTCCTTCTATTTTCTCATCAAAATCAGCTAGCCACTCCTTCGCTTCTTCTTCTTTGCCTAGAATAGCCCCCAATCCCTCCACTTCTTCGTGCACGCTTCGATAGGTTTCATAAGGGAGAATGACCGTCGGTGCGATTTTGGACAATTTCTCGTATAATTCCGGGTCCGAGTTAGCGCTGATAATCAGGTCGGGGTTCAATTCCACAATCTTTTCCGGAGCGCTTTCCCCCGTGTTCTCTATGCCCTCAATCATGTCTTGAATATGGACGTTCTCGAGATCCGTCGCTGTCGCGCCGACCGGCTTTTCTCCGAGCAGCAGCAGAGTTGGCAGGTAGGCATCAACTACAATTCGCTCGGGAGCGGCCGGAATTTCGATTTCTCCGTTAATCGTATCCACCTTTCTAGTCGTGGGCGCTGAGGCCTCAGTCTGAGGCTTGTCCGTGCCCGCAGCGGTTTCACCGGCAGAGCCCCCATTATTCGCGGTATTTCCATTCCCGCTGCATCCCGAAATAACGATCGAGCATAAGACAAGCGTGGAGAGCATGACACGTATTTTAGACTTGAACATGTTTTATCCTCCTAATAAAATGATGGCTGGATTTAAGCTCCGAATTGAGCTCGATGTAATCGGCTGTATATGCCGTGCGCCGCGAGCAGATCCTCATGGATTCCTTGTTCGGCAATGCCTTTGTCTGCAACAACCACAATGCGGTCTGCATTCTTGATCGTTGCGAGCCGGTGTGCAATCACCAGGGTCGTACGTCCCTCCGACAGTTCGGCCAGCGCCTGCTGAATCGCCGCTTCGGTCTCCGCATCCAATGCAGACGTCGCTTCATCCAGAATAAGAATCGGCGGGTTCTTGAGGAACATCCGGGCGATCGACAGGCGCTGTTTCTGTCCGCCGGACAGCTTAACGCCTCTCTCGCCGATTAAGGTGTCCAGCCCATCCGGAAGCGAAGCAACCAGCTCCTCAAGCTGGGCACGGCTCACGGCTTCCATCATGTCGCTCTCTGCAGCGTTGAGCCGGCCGTAGGCAATATTTTCGCGGATGCTGCCGTCAAACAGGAAAACATCCTGCTGCACGATGCCAATATGGGAACGAAGGGATTGCAGCGTCATGTCTCGGATATCGATCCCGTCAATCGTTATCCGCCCGGCTTCAATGTCATAGAAACGAGGCAGCAAAGAGCACAACGTTGTCTTGCCTGCTCCGGAAGGACCCACAAGCGCAACGGTTTCACCTGCTCGGATGGACAAACTGACATTCTGCAGCACTTGATCTTTGTTCTCGTACCCGAAGGATACCCCGTCAAAGGCAATGTCTCCCCGCAGATGGTTAACCGGCTTTGCATCCGGCGTATCCGCAACGTCCGGTTCGCTCTCAAGCAGCTCCAAATAACGCTTAAAGCCGGCGATTCCCTTCGGATACATCTCAATGACCGCATTGATCTGTTTAATCGGACCCAGGAACACATTGGACAGCATAACAAAAGCGATAAATTCCCCGTTGGTCATCCGGCCTTCGATCACGAACCAAGTACCGCACACCAAAACGAACAGGGAAATGAATTTCATCAGGATAAAGCTGATCGAAGAATTCCAAGCCATAATGCGGTAGGCAATCAGCTTTGTCACGCGGAAGCGGTTGTTGTTCTCAGCAAAACGCGTCATTTCATGCTCCTCATTCGAAAAGGCCTGAACCACGCGGATACCGCTGACGTTGTTCTCCACACGTGCGTTGTAATCGGCAATATCGGAGAACATGCGCTTGAACGCTGCCGACATTTTTCCGCTGAAATACAGCGATAAATAAATCATCAATGGAACGATCACAAACGTCATTACGGCAAGCTGCCAATTAATCCCGAGCATGATGCCCAAGGCTCCGGCAAGCGTCATAAGGGCAATGAACAGATCTTCCGGACCGTGGTGGGCAATTTCCCCGATATCCATCAGGTCGTTTGTCATCCGCGAGACTAGATGCCCCGTCTTGTTATTGTCAAAAAAACGGAAGGATTGCTTCTGCACCCGATCAAACAGCTTTTTGCGCATATCCGTCTCAATGTTGATGCCGAGTTTATGCCCCCAATAGGTGACCACGTAATGTAAGAAAGAACTGACAACATAAATGCCGAGAAGACCCAGACAAGCGTACAAGATCCACTTCCAGTTGCCGCTCGGCAGCAGGTCGTCTATCACGCGGTTGACAGCAACCGGGAATATCAATTCCAGCAAAGCTGCAAAGATCGCGCAGCAAAAATCCAATATGAACAGCCCTTTATAAGGCTTGTAGTAGGAAAAAAATCGACGCAGCATAAGGACCTCCTTAATCCGTAATTCCGTTATAGAAATGAGCAAGTCCTTCCCTTTTAAGCTCTCGACCTGGATAGCAGGTAGAGGAAATAGGGAGCGCCAATTACCGCAACCACGATCCCCGTCGGAATCTCTGAAGGTTGTATGATCCAACGTCCAAGGGTATCGGCCGTGATGACCAGCAATGCACCGACCAGCGCTGTTACCGGCAGCAGCATCTGATGCTTCGCACCGACCAAGCGCCTGGACAGGTGGGGCGCGATAAGTCCGACAAATCCAATTCCGCCGCTTACCGCGACGCAGGAGGCTGCTAAGCCAACCGCCGCAGCCAGCAGCTTCAGTTGCTCCCTAGTGACGGAAGCACCGAGTCCGGTTGCCATCGATTCTCCAAGATTGAGAACGTTCATCACCTGCGCTTTGTACATGACGAAGGGCAGCAGCACAAGTATCCATGGGAGCAAAGCCAGGACGAACTTCCAGCTGGAACCCCAGATGCTTCCTGCTAGCCAAGTGGCAACAAACTGGTATTTTTCAGGACTCAAGCGCAGCGTTAGCACGATCATAGCCGCACTAATGCCAGCCGCAACGGCAATCCCCGTTAAGAGCAGCCCTGTCGGCTTAAAGCCCTGATTCTTCTTATAGGCCAGCACGCATATTAAGGCAGCGGTTAAGCTTGCCCCAATCAGTGCAAGAACCGGCAGTAAATAGACCGGGGCCGCCGTCGTGCTCGGGAAAAATGAAATAAACAGCATCACCATCAAGCCAGCTCCCGCATTAATCCCCAAGATTCCGGGATCCGCCAGCTCATTACGGGAAATCCCCTGCATGACGCAGCCCGATATCGCTAACCCGGCACCAATAAGAATTGAAATCACGATCCGCGGCAAACGGAATTCAAACAGCACCAGTTCCTGCTTGTCCGTCCCGCTGCCAAACAGGGTTTTTATGACCTCAAACGGCGATAAACGGATCACCCCCGTGTTCATACTGATCAGAAAGACCAGAATGATTAATGCAACCAGGACAAACAATGTCATGAACCTGCGCTTCCTGCCTTTTCGTTCATGCATATTATTGGTAACAGCTTCCATTCACAGTTCCCTCCTTTCTTTGCGTGCCAAGTAGAGGAAGAAGGGCACCCCGATCAACGCGATGATCGCGCCCACCGGTGTCTCGTAAGGGGGGTTCACCATTCTTGCCGCAAGGTCGGCAATGACGACCAGCAAGCTCCCAAGTACTGCCGAGCAAGGAATGATGAGCCGGTAATCCACGCCGACCAGCTTGCGCGTGACGTGCGGAATCATGAGACCGACAAAGCCTACCGCACCGACAACCGAGACGGCAGCGCCAGCCAGCACCAGCACGATAACCGTTCCGGCCAGCTTGACGAGTCCTGTTCGCTGTCCGAGCCCGCGGGCAATTTCATCGCCGAGGCTAAGCATGGTAATGGAGCGTGACAACGCAATAGCTCCCAATATAGCAGCGGCGATCCACGGCAGCATAATCTTCAGATGGACCCACTTAATCCCCGCCGTTCCGCCGGCATACCAGAATGCCATGTCCTGTCCGACCTGAAAATACAATGCGATGCCTTCGCTCAGCGCACTTAACAGAGCACTAAGCGCAGCACCAGCCAGAACAAGACGTACCGGTGTCAGACCGCCTTTTGCCATGGAACTGACACCATACACGAGGACCGCACCTAATCCTGCCCCAAGGAATGAGAACAGAATCAGGTACATATAAGGCAGCCCCGGAAAAAATGAAAAGCAGAGGGCAATGGCAAAACCCGCTCCCGCATTTAATCCGAGCAAACCTGAATCAGCGAGCGGATTCCGGGTCATCCCCTGCATGATCGCGCCCGATACCGCAAAGCAAGCGCCCACCATCGCACCACCGAGGACCCGCGGCAAGCGCAGCTCCTGTATAATCTGATGCTCCGTCACATCGGGATTAAAGAAGAACACCGCCTCCCATACCTTTCGCAGATCAATCTCGGCCGCCCCGAGTGATATCGATAAAGCTATGCCAAGCACCAGCGCTGCCACGCCTCCGGTGAGAATCAGGGTCGCAGCCCATGGTCGCCCCTTGAGTTTAACGTGGGTCTTGGAATCTGTAAGACTTGGATTGGACGTGTTTGATGACATCATTTTCTCCTCAATACTTTGATATTGATTCTCATTATCATCTGTAATGATAAAATAAAGCTCTTTCCTGCGTCCATGGACATCTTGAATTTCTTACCTGAAAAAAGTCCATGTCCAAGTCAAGCACTTTTCTCCAAATTAAAGCATACCTCTTTTGGCTCAACAAAAAGCTCGCTCCCGATGGATTGTGCCATTGACACAGAAACCTCTATTCCATTACAATAAATGCTAATTGAATGAGGCGATGGAGTTCGCCATAACCGCTTCGATAGCTAATGACTCCTACCAGAGGTCGCTTTCCTGGTAGGAGTCTGTTTGTATATTGAAGGGTCAGCGGCGAATACATAGAAACGGGTGAATTTGCATGATTAAAAAATGGCTTGAAGGTACCGAAAAATGGCCCTACGCCTTGTTGTCCGGTTACTTCATCAAATGGATCGTTCTGGGAAGCTTCGTTGGATTGATGACGGGCAGTGCCTCCGCCTTCTTTCTTTACAGTCTGGACGATGTAACCTCCCTTCGCATGGAGAACCCTTGGCTGCTGTTCTTCCTTCCCTTGGGAGGCGCCGTGGTCAGCTACCTATATTACAAGTTTGGCAAGAGCAGTACCAAAGGGAATAACCTCATCCTTGAACAAATCCATGGCGGTGCGGAATCCATTCCATTGCGAATGGCGCCTTTAGTTCTAATCGGAACATTAATCACGCATCTGTTCGGAGGCTCCGCAGGACGCGAGGGCACTGCCGTTCAGATGGGAGGATGCTTATCGGAGTGGTTCGGTAAGCTAATCCGCGTAACGCCGGCGTATCGAAAAATCCTGCTTATCTGCGGAATTAGCGGCGGCTTCGGATCCATTTTCGGCACGCCGCTAGCGGGAACCCTGTTTGGACTTGAAGTGCTTGCCATCGGACTGATCTCGCATCAAGCACTATTGCCAGCATTCGTAGCCAGCTTGGTCGGGAACCTGACCGCCACCTCTCTGTGGGGGGTCAGCCATCTGCATTATCCGATTGGAGACATTCCGGCTTTGAGTTTCATAGTGATCCTAAAGGTGATTCTGGCCTCGATACTCTTTGGTCTGACAAGCCGACTATTCAGTGAGCTAACCCATTCCTTGAAACGGTGGTACAGCTATTTCTTCCGGAATCCGATGATCAAAAGCGCTGTCGGCGGCATCATCATCATTGGACTGGTTTATCTGCTTGGGACACGCGATTATTTGGGGCTGGGCCTCCCCCTGATCGAAGCCTCCTTCACAGGCGAAGTATCGCCTCTCGCCTTTCTCGGCAAAATCCTCTTTACCTCGCTGACGCTCGGAGCAGGGTTTCAGGGCGGAGAAGTTACCCCCTTGTTTGCCATCGGGGCAACGCTTGGCAACGCGTTGTCGGGATGGATCGAATTATACGCACCGTTCCTGGCCGCACTAGGATTTATTGCCGTCTTCTGCGGAGCGACGAACACGCCAATTGCTTGTTTTATCATGGGAATCGAACTGTTCGGCGGGGAAGGTGCCGTTTATATGTTTATGGCCTGCGTTATCAGCTACCTATTCTCCGGGCACTCCGGCATTTACACCTCCCAACAAATCGGCATATCCAAACACCCGTACTTCTCGTTTCCGCTGGGCACCACGCTTGCGGGAGCGAAGATGTTAAACAAACAGAAGCACAACAAAAAGACGTCCGAGTAATCGGACGTCTCCGGCTGTTGAGAAAGTCTCGATAGCTATTTTTTGTACATTCAATTCAACACGACGCCGCATTAATGTACCGTTTTTATTTATTTGAATTATTGTATTAGTTCTATTTATATTGTTTTATTTCGTAACTAATTACCCAATCGAGTTGTTACTAATAATAAGTGGCAGTTTAAACGTTTGAAAAATCTATCAAATGGGATTTGAATTTCTTGAACTTGAGGTGGAAAACAGCTATGAAAAATAGAAATAAAACAGGTATTGTATTGGCCATAATATATTGCATTGTCCTTTTTGAGATTTTAACTGATGCCCACCCTGGTGAAGCTCCAAATAATCCGCTATGGGTATACTCATTGATTCCACTTGGAGCTGTTGTGATTACCTCTCTTTTTGATTTTGTGATCAAATTCGATTTGTTCGATTTCTTCAAAAAAAAGAAAACGTGAATGGAGTATAAAAAATGACAAAATAAAAATTGCTAACACTTTTTTGGCAGGAGTTCTACTCTCTACATCTTTTTCAATTCCAGCCCCCCATCCCCCCCTTTGAAGTGACCATTTGAAATGTGAGAAACCCTGTCCTTTGAAAAAGGACAGGGTTTCTTCGACAATCTGAGACGTCCGAGTAATCGGACGTCTTTTTGCCTTACACCGAGCTTTTGCGAATCGAGCGGTAACTGACGAGTGCGATGATAACCGAGATGGGAATGAGCCACAGGGACAATTCAAAGGCAGTACGTTTCACAACCCAGTCAATCACTTGCCCCCACCGGCCGTATTGGGTGATCAGTACGCTGACCACCGACAATAGAATGAAATAGGCCGCAAGCATGACAAAGGTCTTGATGCCGCGATTACGAAGATAGAAGACGCCGATTCCTATCCCAATAAAGGCAAATGTAAGAAGCAATATGAAATAAATGATGAATTGTTCTAACAGCGTGCCGTCATTCAAATACGGCAGGTTGAAGAACGATATCCGGTCTCCCCAAGAACCCGTAATGCGTTCAATTTCGGCTAAAACTAATAATATAATCGACGTAAAGACGCTGTACGATACCACCATCAGAACAGAGCCCAGATAGAAGTCCGTTCTTCGAATGCTGAATCCGAGGGAGAAGGGAAACAGCTGCAGCACCGATACCAGAGCCGCGATAAACACATAGATAAAGATCGTTGCCAATCCCCCGGCATAGAACGCTTCACCATCAACCAATACGCTGATAATGTAGTTGATCAGAAAGCTGAATGCCGTGATGGCCCAGGGCAAATAAAACCAGGATAGTTTCTGTCTCGAATAAATATGGATTACGCCAGGAATTCCGTTCATGGTTGGATCCCCACCTTTTCGCGCTTAGTTAAATATACGATCAATTGTTGAAGGGAAACGGGGGTTGTTTCCAAGCCCAATTCCTCCGCCTCTTTATGCAACCTCGTAGTCGCACTTCCCATCACCGTGACGGACAACATGGAAGCGAACGATTCCCGATTTATCACTTCCTGCCCTTGGATAAACGATTCAACCGTTTCGGAAGGACCGACGATCTTAAACGCACGTCCCCGCAGGTCATCCGTGGCATCGTCAAGCAAAATTCGGCCGGAATCGATAACGATGATATGCTCCAGCAATCTGCTAACCTCATCAATCAAATGCGTGGACAGAATAATCGTGCGCGGATGATTCGTGTAATCCTCAATCAGATGATCATAGAACAGCTCTCTTGCCACGGCGTCGAGTCCAAGATAAGGCTCATCAAAGATCGTGATCGGTGCCCGGCTGGCGAGTCCGACGATGATGCCTACCGATGAGAGCATGCCGCGGGACAATCTCTTTACGAGTCGTTTCATTGGCAGCCGGAATACCTCGATCAGTTTGTTTGCATATGCCGCATCCCAATTCGGATAAACGTTAGCTGCAATTCCCATAACGTCCTTGACCGTAAAGATATCCGGATATTTCTGGCCTTCCTTAATGAAGCATACCTGCCGGATCACCTTCTGATTTTCGTATGGATGCTCTCCGAATACGCGAATCTCCCCTTGGCTCGGAAACAGCTGCGCCGTTATCATCTGCATGATGGTCGTTTTGCCCGCGCCGTTCCTGCCCAGCAATCCATAGATCTTATTCGCCTCGATGGTAAAGCTCACATTATCGACAGCCGTCGCATCCTTGTATGCCTTGCTCAAATTCTTGACTTCGATCACGGTTTGGCTCATCAGTCTTGCTCCCCCCTGCGGATCATTTCCGATAATTGATCTTTGGTAATCCCAAGTTTGGCCGCTTCCTTAACCATGGCGACCACGTACTGTTCATAAAATTCCGTCTTGCGCTTCTCCATCAGCAGTTCACGAGCTCCAGAAGCTACAAACATGCCAATCCCCCGTTTCTTGTACAAAATTCCTTGATCGACCAGCAGATTAACCCCTTTGGCAGCTGTAGCCGGATTGATCTGGTAAAAGGCTGCAAACTGATTCGTTGATGGAACCTGCGTTTCCTCAGGCAGTCGTGCTTCGATGATGTCATCTTCAATTTTGTCGGCAATTTGCATGAATATCGGTCTGCTGTCATCAATCTGAAATGCCATTTACCTCACCAACTTTCGTTTATAACCTCGTTACATAATTGGTTAGTTACTCATGTAATTAACCATATAGGAGATGAAGCTCCTTGTCAATGGGTTCTCGGGATTTTTTTACAAAAACAAGAGAGATACTGGACTTTAGTCCTAAATAAATAGTCCCTGCAAGCCGATAAAATATAGGCACATATTCTACGCCCAATACAGATAAAGAGACAAAGGAGCTTGAGAGAAAACATGAAAAGAATCATTGCAATCGTTGTACTGGCCATGCTGACGGTCATGACACCGCTTTATGCCGCATCCGCCCCCAAAAATTTGGCCTACGTGGACAAGAACAGCCAGTCCTTCATCTCGGTCGGGGTACTCAAGACCTATGACGGTGTAAAGGTAGCTTATACAGCTGCAGAGAAGAAACTCAACATCACCCGTGAAGATACTGCTCTCACGCTATATCTGGGCAGTCGGAATGCCTATATAAACGGAAAAAAGGTTCAGGCTAAAGCAGCCCCGTTTTCCGAGAACGGCTCTACTTATGTACCGCTGCAATTTGTCAGCCAGCATCTTGGGCTTAAGCTGTCCTGGAGCAATAACAGATCCACCCTGAACATTACGGACGGCAGCGTGTCAAACACCCTCCCCGTTCTTTCGGGGAACATGATGACCCGTTCATCCAAGGCCGTGACGTCGGCCAGAAAAACATTTAAAGTGGGCTCCCGTTCCTTCAGCGCACAGGTCGTCACCGTTTCGCTGCTCCATCCGAAGGTGGAACTGGACGTTGTTTTGGCAGGCAATAAAGCAGGGAAAGTCGAAGACTTGCGGAGCATAGCAAAGCGCAGCAACGCCGTAGTTGCCATTAACGGAACGTTCTTTGACGCCTATACTTCAGGAGCGTACAGAGCACCGTACGGTTATTTGGTCAGCAAAGGCAATATTTTTCACAAGGCCTCGGGAGATAACCGGACGATCTTCACCTATGACAGCAATAATCTGGCGACGATGATGCCAGGACTCGACTTCAAATCCGTATATGATGCAGGCCGTATGGAAGGGGCACTTCAGGCGGGTCCGCGTCTGTTGACCAATGGCAAGGTGACGCTGGACGTCAAGAAGGAAGGATTCAAGGATCCGAAGATACTAACGGGCGGCGGCGCACGAAGCGCACTGGGTATCACGAAGGATCATAAGCTGATTATGTTAACGACAGGCGGCGCTACCATTCCTCAACTGGCTGAAATGATGAAGCAGGCAGGTGCCTATCAAGCAATGAATCTAGATGGCGGGGCTTCCAGCGGATTGTATTATAACGGCTCTTACTTAACGACGCCAGGCCGTCAGATCAGCAATGCCATCGTCGTAAAATATCAATAATGAACCCTCTCCTCTGGTTAACCGGATCTTCCGCCGGCTGCCAGAGGAGTTTTATTTTATGAACAGCACTACCTCCCCTTCGAGCCGCATATGCTGATCAAAGAAATGTTTCACTATGAGGACCATTTGTGTAAATATCTAGCAAACTGTCTATAGGGAGCGATTCGTAAGATAGTGGTTCATTCAGCGGGGGGTGGATTCGATTACATCGTCTATTGCGGTCATTCGGACGAGAATCAGGGACACGATCGAGGGGATATATCGGGTTTGGAAGGAATGGATTGGGAGGTACCCTTTGATTGCCAAGGTGTATCACTTATTTTCCTGGCTTTCCCTGCTGGTGCTCGTTATAAGTCTGGTTCTGATCGAAGAGTCGCGGACCATGCTTGTGCAATATTTGTGGTCTTTCTATGTACTACTGCAATTTTGGCTGCTAAGCCGGAGCAAAACCGTTACCTGGAAGCAGGTCAGCTTGTTTGTACTCTCAGGGGTTCTTTTGGTCATTCCCTTGACTAACGGGACCATGCAGGGACTTCATTTGATTTTTGGAGGACGGACGACCGACACATGGTCATTCGCCGTCATGACACCGGTCGTAGAGGAAATCTACAAGCTGCTGCCGCTGGCATTGTATTTATTTTTTTCAAGAAGAGCCACGACGTTAAGCCTGAGCGATTATATATTATTAGGGGCTGCTCCCGGCATTGGCTTTCAATTTATGGAGGAGCTGTCAAGACGCTTGGTCCAAAGCAATTACGGGGTGTCTTTTCTCGGCGGCAAAACGCTCCACTGGGAGTTCTTCGATTGGTTTCCGGGCTACTTTGAGGAAAGCTTTATTCCGACCATGATGAATGTTACGCATCCTGTACATAGTGCCATGATCGCGCTTGGAATCGGCATTGCATTTCGGTACGCCAAACGTCTGACACGCTGGGTCTATGCATTTCCGGCTGTCCTTCTGCTCTGGGCTATCCTGAATCATGCGGCCTGGAATGGACAGAATCGGCTGCCGGAGTGGGTACTTACTCTTCATGAATGGACCGGTGAGGGCTACCGAACCGAAGGCTTCTTCCTCATCCTGCTGGTTGCAGGGTTGTTCATCGATTATTTCGATCTGCATCGAATTCGTGACCGTCTCCCGGTTCTGAAGGGTGAGGCTCTCATCAATCCATTAACGGAATGTTGGCAGATGACGCGGGCTCTCTTTACAGACCGGAAACGCCTCGGTTACCTGATCGGATTCTACCGAGAACGACGCGAGCTCGGATATTCGTTATTGTATGGCAATCTCGAAGCAGCAGGCCAAAGGGATCAGGTCCAGGAAAATGTAAGAAAGTATACCGCTGTTCTGGGAGTCATCGGCATCCTCATACTTGCTGCCGGGATTCTGTCCAGTATCGGCGCTTCGATGATAGCTGGCGACTCCTCTTGTTTCGCGTGCTTATTCGACTCTCTTCAAAACTGGTGGGATCGGCTTAGCGGCTGGGAACAAGCGGGTCTCATATTGGGAGCTTTTGCCCTTTCCCTGCTATTTGTCAGCTTCTGGCCTGCGCTTGGTATTGCCTTGACCGGTGCCGGCATTGCCGGTGGCGGACACGAGATTGCCGGATACATCCGTGACCCGAAGAAGCTGCTATCCCCACAAAATGCGGCCGCTGCCGTGTTAGCCGTTATCCTCAGCCGTATTCCAGTCGGTAAAGGGATATCTTGGCTGTCCAATAAGCTGGGCCCACGAGCCAGGAGGTGGCTGGATACACTCGCCGAAAAAGTCGGCTTGAAAACGCGCGCTGAGCCGGATACTCCAACTGGCGGAACTCGCGATCCAAAGCCTGACGGTACGAATGAACAACCGGAAGAGAATCCGAGGAAGCCAGATGGTGACCATGAGAATAAACCTGATGAAGATAAGCCGAATCCAGATAAGCCTGACAACGAAAAGCCGGAGGAAGAAAAGCCAAAAGACAAACCCGATGATGAAAAGTCTGACGAACCAAACGACACACCGCAAGAGGTGCCGAGATATTCCGGAGAACTGCAGAAGGTTAACAAACCGGATGCTGCCGCCGATGCGCTTGCGGAGCGACTTGGCGGAGAATCGAGAATGAAGTTTGATTCCGACCCCATCGGGCGGGAATTCGACGCCGTTAGCGATGAATATATTGCCCAGACCAAGCCGGCATTGCAACAGGTTAACAAAAAGGTCCGTGATCAAATGAAAGCGACCTTTGAAGCAGCGGAGCAAACCGGCAGAAAGGTCTACTATCATTTTGAAGGGGAGCCTGCCCAATCCGTCATTGACAAATTACATGAATACAGCCAAAGATATGGTATAGAAGTCCATATTGATACCGATCCATTATAACGACAAGGAGTGAACATTCATGTATGAATTTCACGGCTGGGCTACCATCCAGGAGAATCCTGCCGAAGCGGATGCCGGGCAGCTTGACATGATCATTCAGAAAATACAGCTTAAGATGACCGAGTTTGCATGGGGCAGCGGCTTGCTATCCTTAAATGCGGCTAACGGCTCCTATTACCTTCATGTCGGAGGTTTTACGAACCGCAAGGGAGCTGAGGCTGCCGAGATCGTAGCGCTGTACCAATTGATTGGCGAAATCGCTCCCGGCTCATACGGTCTTCTGTATACCCGAGATGATGAGAATCTGGAGGGTTATGACAACGAGTTCCGGGTTCAGGTGCTGGCACGGGGACAACTACGGGAACAACGCGATTCGTTTCTCTCCCCTTGCGTCCCGGTGATCGAAGATGAGGTCGATGAATGACCATATGAAATCATAGAAATCCCGCAACCCCACCATGTTTTGTTCTCATGGTGGGAAGCTGCGGGATTTTTGTTGAGCCGTTATCGTTGGTATATCCGAATGGATATTACCAATGAATGAGTGACAGTAACTTAAGCTCGTCCATTCAATTCATCCATCGTTGCCTGCACGATGATCCGCAGGCCATTCAACATCGTTTCATGGGATAAGGTCGGCAAGGCCGGCTTCTCCACGGCCATCTCCGTCGATGCCGGAAAATGCACAAAGCCGCCTATGGCAGAACTTTGCTGAAGGCGAATTTCGTTCAAAACCGCATACATCGTATTATTGCAAATATACGTTCCAGCAGTATTGGAAACCGAAGCAGGAATTCCAGCTTCCTTCAGTCGGTTGACCATCAAACGGATTGGGAGGGTCGAGAATAGTCCGTCCGGTCCGTCAGCGTCTATGGGCTCATCTTGAGGTCTTGCACCCCGATTATCCGAAATCGTCGATTCCGGCGGTATGTCCTTGATATTAATGGCGATCCTCTCCGGTGTAATGGCGGTTCGTCCACCCGCTACGCCGCAGGCAATGACCGCATCGGGTTCGTATGCCTTCATCTCTTGCAGCAGAATGTCCGCACACTCATCGTAATGCACGGGAAGAAGCAGCGTTCTGATTTCTGCACCGGGGAAGTCGTCGTGCTTGATCTCCTTAACCAGTTTTTCGGTTGGATTGATAGAACTTCCGCCAAAAGGTTCAAACCCTGAAATTAATATTTTTAACATCTGTCATATCTCCTGTACTCGTTTATGTAAGCTGCCGGATCACGTAATTAGCATCCTGACTTTTATTATAGCAGCGCTTGAATGCTTACACCTTCAGCTTCAAGCCGTGATCGCAAGGTGCTGGCGAACAGCGATGCGTGCGCGCCATCTCCATGAATGCATACGGTATCTGCAGTAATGGGGATCACCTTGCCGTTCAGGGTAACTACCACTCTTTCTTTCACCATCCGCACGACTTGCGTGACCGCAGCTTCGGGATCGGTTATGATGGCATCCAGCTGATTTCTCGGCGTGAGGGTGCCGTCATCCCGGTAGGTACGATCCGCAAACACTTCGCTTGCTGTGCGAAGCCCTGCCCTCTCCCCCGCCGCGATTAACTCGCTGCCTGCCAACCCATACAGAATGAGCGTCGGATCGATATGCTTGATTGCGGATGCAATCGCATCCGCAAGGGGTCTGGAGGTCGCTGCCATATTATACAGAGCACCATGAGGTTTTACATGCTGCAGTCCGGACCCTTCCTGTATCGCAAAAGCCATCAAGGCTCCAACCTGATAGGTTACCATATCATAAGCTTCGGCAGGCGTAATCTCCATTCTTCTTCTTCCGAAGCCGGCCAGATCAGGCAAGCCCGGATGCGCACCGATCGCGGTACCGTTTGCGATAGCCTGACGGACCGTTGCCCTCATGACCGCCGGATCGCCTGCATGAAATCCGCAAGCAATGTTGGCCGAAGTTATACTGCGAAGAAGCTCCGTATCATTGCCTAACCTGTAAGCACCGTAGCTCTCTCCCATATCGCAGTTCAGGTCCACACGAACCATGCTGACTCACCACTCCTTTAATTTAAGCTTGATCATGGTTTCCAACATTCGAAGCTCTCGAACGTGAGCCGTATAAAGCTGTTCTGCGTCTGCCAAGGATATTTCCGCAAAGCGAATGGCCGCCCCAGGCGACAGCTGAGCGATCAGCGAAATATCGATGGTCGCCACTTGTGCGATTTTGGGATAGCCTCCAAGCGTCTGCCGATCCGCCATTAGAATGATGGGCTGGCCATCTGCAGGTACCTGCACCGTTCCAAGGGCTACCGGCTCGGATATATATTCTTTTGCATGGCTTAATTGAAGCAACGGGCCGGACAATCGGTAGCCCATACGGTCCGATTGCGGAGTTACGGTGAACCGTTCTCCGAGCAGCGCCTGCTTGCTGCCTTCGTCAAAGTCATCATATTGACGCCCTTTCAGCACGCGTATCACCGCCTCCTGTCCTGGACCAGGATACCCTTCAGCAGAGACGGCCCATTTTACGGTGAGGAAACCGCCGTAATCATCAAGATATCGTTTAGACGAAACCAGGGGAAGCCGAGAAGGATGGGCATGCAGCGTATCCCCTTTCTTCAACGGTCTCCCTTCATGCCCGCCGATTCCGGCCCTTAAATACGTACTGCTGCTTCCCATTACCTGGCAGACATCAAATCCGCCCGATACGGCCATATAAGCGCGACAGCCCGTTACCGGCTGTTGAAAGCGCAGAACACGGCCCGCTTTGATCAGCACGGGACGCCACATAGGAACCTTCACGCCTTCGATCGATGGCGATAGATCTCCGCCTGTAATGGCGACCCACCGATCGCTATGAAATTCAACCGCGAATCCTGACCATGTAATTTCCAGAACGGCCCGTTCATCCTCATTGCCAACAAGTCGATTGACGATCCGATAAGCGTAGTTATCCATGGCTCCTGCCATTATAATACCGTATCTGCCGTAACCCCGTCTTCCCGCATCCTGAAGAGTAACAAGAAGTCCCGGCTTTATAACGGTTATACTCATAGACCCACTTCCCTTATCTGTTCGTATTCCTCCGCTTGAATAGGCCGAAACCGGATATATTGCCCGCTCTTCAACAGCGTTGGAGGCTCAGCTTCGGGACGAAATAAAGCGAGCGGCGTCCGGCCGATAATCTGCCACCCGCCCGGCGTTTCGATCGGATAAATGCCGGTTTGCGTGCCGGCGATTCCTACTGATCCAGCCGGTATAAGCAGCCTTGGAGTCTGTTTCCTCGGTGTCGCAATTTGCTCCGGGATACCTCCGACATAGGGGAAGCCGGGCGCAAATCCGATGGCGTAGATTAAGTAATCCTGCCCGGAATGAATACGGATGACATCCATGGGAGAAAGGCGGTTCTTCTGAGCGACTTCGTCAAGATCCGGTCCATAGTCGCCCCCGTAACAAACCGGAATGTCAACAACCTCATATTTTGTGATGTCCTTCTCCCCAGCTTCCTCCTCCATCCGCTCATCCAGCATCGAGCAGACATAAGCAAACACCGTATCGAATCCGTCTGGTTTGCCGATCTTATCATAATCATAGTAAACCGCTAAGCTCGTATACGAAGGGATGCATTCGATCCAGCCTTGAAAAGGGTTCTTCTCCAATCGCCTCGCCATAGCTGTAACCAGGCGATGTACCTTCTCGCTCACGATGTCTTCGAATTGAATGAGAACAGCCGAATCCCCTAAAGGGAAGAACGAATAAGACTTACTCATAGGACATTCTCCGTTCCATATGGACTGCTGATTGTCGTCAATCATTGAATGATTATTCCTATGATAGCAGAGAAACGGGCATCCGTTGAATATGAAGTTAAATTTTTGGTCGATAGAATCAGAACAGCTGGCTCTGTACGGATCCTACCAAGCGTCCATGCTGTTATCTGCATAATTTTAGGGAATGGTTGGCAAAATACAGAAGTCGTACTTTAATAAGGAGGTGCCACCCACATGAGCCAACAAAACCATAACCGTAACGAACCGACAAAAGCAGAAGTACAAACCACAAAATTGAACAAAATGCCGATTCCAGGTGAATTTGACACCGAGATCTCTGCCGAAGAAGCAGCCGAGGTGTTTAAACAGCAGCAGCAACCAAACGCTGGTCATAGTTCCGAGAACCAACAATAAGTAGAAGACCTCACGGATCATCCGTTGTTTACAGGATCGTCCGTGAGGTCTTTTTAAGTGTATTATTTTACAGTCATTCGGGTTTTTATGGTTTAATTAGCCATCCATGAAGCTCTTATTTAAGCTTCCGGTTTAAATCCCCTTGGTGCCTAACCGCTTCGCAAGTTCCGCCAAATCCTGCCCTTTAAGGGCTCCTTCCACCAGCTGCGGAAGAAGCGCAGGAGTGCATGCAAAGCAAGGTGTTCCGTCTCTCGACAGTGACCTGGCTACCTGCTCATCATAGAACGGTTTTCCCTCGTCGGATAATGCGAGGAGACACATCGTCTTGACTCCCGCTTCCCGTAATTCACGCATTCGCCGGATCAGCCCGGCTTGATTGCCGCCCTCGTACAGATCCGAAATGATGATAAACAGAGTCTTTTTCGGTTCTTCAATAAATTGCTCGCAATACGCAACGGATTTATGAATATCCGTTCCGCCGCCAAGCTGGATGCCGAATAACATATCCACCGGATCATTGGCACACTGCTCCGTCAAGTCAACGACTTCCGTATCGAATACAACCACACGGGTGTCGAGCGAAGGTATGCTTGCAAATATGGATCCAATGACCGAAGCCCAGATCACGGATTCCGCCATGGAACCGCTCTGGTCGATATCCACGATGACGGTCCATTCTTTGCTGCGTCTTACTCTGTCAAAATAATAAAAACGCTCCGGAATGATCTGCTTGCGGTCCGCATCATAATTTTTCAGATTTCGCTGTATCGTCCGCTTCCAGTCAATACCGCTGAGCGAAGGAAGCGGTGTATGCTGCCTGCGGTTCAAGGCACCAGTCACTGCCCTGCGAATATCATCCTGCAGGCGCTGGACAAGCTCGTCCACAACCGCCTTCACCAGCAGGCGTGCCGTATCCTTGGTTTTCTCGGGAATCTTGCCTTTCAGGGACAGCAGCGTGCCAACCAGCTGTATATCCGGCTTGACCGTAGCCAAGACCTCCGGTTCAAACAGCAGCTGCTTCCATCCCTTTCGTTCCATGGCATCATTCTGGATAATGGACACCACGTCCTCCGGAAAAAAGGAGCGGACATCACCCAGCCACTGCGCGAGCCGGGGAGCCGACTTTCCTTGCCCGGCTGCCCGCTGCCCCGCGGACGCACTTCCAGCTTCCGCCCCGCCGTCCGTATTATCATAAATCGCGGCGAGCGCACGGTCCATAATCATTTCTTCCTCCGACAGCTGTATGCTTCCCCCGGCGCTATAGCCCGCTAGCTGAGGTTCAGCCGACTGGCCCAGAATGAGCCGCCAACGCGATATTTGGTTTGGTTCCGTTATGCAGCTCATCGCCTAAAAATCCTCAAAGTCAAAATCATTCAAATCATCGATCATCTTCGCTTCTTCCTCCTTCAGGTCACCGGTCAAAACCTCGGCAGCCTGCTCTGCATTCACGCCCCATAGCTCGCCAAGCAGCTCGGCAATCATGGTCTTCTCCTTCGCCGAAAAGCTGCTGAACGCCCGACGCAGAAAAACAAGCGCACGAGTGAATTCATCATCCTCCAGGGATTGGATGTATTCATTCAGCTGCTCCCACAGGCTCAACCGCGAGAGAAGGGCATACCGGTTCCGCATCGATAAGCCTTCAAACCATCCAGCACCCAAATCGGCCGGAATGCCGGGCGATAGTCTGCGAGATACTTCTTCGGCACACTGCCGGGCGGAAATCGCATTCCGCTCCATCAATACCGCACACGCATATCCTGACAACCGGGCGTTCAAGTCATCCCTCTCAGACAAATGCCCGAGTTCTTGCAGCCAAAGTTCCTCGTCCACCTGCTCCGCGTGCTCCATGGCGACACTGTTCAGTTCATTCAAGGCAGTTATCATCGAGCCTGATACCTCGTCGCTGCACTGGCTGCCATCGAGCAAAAACAAACAAGCGCGCATAAAGAGCTGCTGCAGCAGCGGTACTAACGGCTCTGTATTCATCCGCCTGATCCCGCCGTAGCGGATCAGAACCGATAACTCCCGGGAAGCTGCCGCAATCTGTACGACATCGCGGCTGTCCACAGCAAGCTTTTGCAGGGTCAGCCGACCTGCTTCCATCTGTTGAATCATCCCGCATTCATATGCGCTCCGGATGAGCGAAGAGGCTTCGTCAATCGAGCTGCAGCCCGCCAGCTTCTGCTGGAGCCTATAAGCAGCGGCTACCTCTACCGTCTCTCCCAGCAGCGTCGATTCGACAACCTGAATTTCAACCTCAGGCGTCCATTTCACAACCCAGTGCTCCGCCCACGCCCCTTGCTCCTGCCCGCTGGGTCTGGCCTTAACAAAGTCAATCCCCAACAGCTTCAAGCGGTGAAACAAAAAGGACCGGTTCAAATCGAGATACGCGGACTCTTTCGAGGTTACCCTCCGGTTCTCGCGCAAATCCAATATTAAATCGTTGGCCACAACCGATTTATACTTCTCAAGCTTCAACCTTTTCAGCTGGCGGTTCAGGTCGTCCTGGATCGGTGTCTGGCTGACGCCTTCGGCCAGCTCGCCGATCGCCGTGCCGATCTCCACTCGTGCAAGCTCCTCTGCTACGACGGAAAGATCGCCGCGCCCAAGCAGCGTCTGGGCCGCATCCCGTAAATCCCGCAGTGTCGGGAGACCGCCACCATGGAGCGCTGCGAGCGACTCCGCCAACCGGACGGCTTCGATCACCTCCGCCGTGGAGCGGTGGGTACCATTCTTTCTCATCGAGCCCGCGACCATGGATAAATAATGATGCGGCAATTCCGCTAGCGCGCCCTGCTGCATTCGTTCCCACATCATCTCAAAATAATGGGGAGCGATATTCCCGGCACCATAACCGGAAATGGACGACAGCTTATAGTAGGAATAAGGCATCAGCGTCAGCTTGGTTATCCGGTTAGGAAGCTGATTCAATTCCTCGTCGCTCATCGGGCCGGACAAATCGCTAAGCGCGGAGGCATGGTAAGCCCCGCAAATGACTACAATGCGCTCGGGGTCATGCCCTGCCGCAATCGCTTCAACAATCTGACGGCGCATATACGACTCCCGGACGGCATTGTAGGCGTATTCCACAGTATCCTCACGGTGCTCTTTCTCCTCCGACAGCTCTCGCATCTGCACGGAAAAAGCCGATATGGATTGCCGGTAAGAGCCTTCGCTCAGATTATGTTCGTAACTCCGCTCCCAGTACATATCATAATCATATTCGCCGGCAAGCTCGGCAATCCGCTCATATACGGATTTTTCGTCCGGCTGGCTCTCGTCCACCGGCTCGGCTGCCCCCGAGCTGGATCCATGATCCTCGCCTTCAAGATCTTCCCCACCCGCTTCACCGTCCGAGCTGCGGCGCAGCTCCTGCAGACAGACGGCAGCAGATGAGGGCAGATCGATAAATGCGGCATAAGCTCCGTGCTTCTGCGCCCATCTCATGGCCTGATATTCCGGGGAATATACCGCAAAAGGCCACAGAACCGTTCGTACGGGCAGTTCTTCGGTAAACGCCAATATAGCAACCGGCGGCTTTGTTGTTGCCTGGGTCAGATGCCGTATTTCCCCGCTTGCATCCGACGGCCCTTCGATGAGCACCGCCGTAGGATTGATCTCATCCAGAAAATCCAGTACATGCTTCGCACCGGCGGGCGACAAATGCCGAACTCCAAAAACATGTATACCGGCAGCATTCACTGGTTGATCTCCTTGCATGCGTTATATAAGCCACGCCACTGCGCTCCGCGTTTCTTCATGATATTATCAAGATATTCCTTCCATACGAGCCGGTCTTTATCATCATCCTTTACAATCGCCCCTTGGAGTCCCGCCGCCAAATCCTCATCCGTCAGCTCACCGCTGCCAAAGCTCGCTGCCAGCGCCATGCTGTTCGTCAGGAGCGAAATCGCTTCAGCCGTCGAGATCACCCCGGCCGGAGACTTCACCTTTTCCTTTTTATCCAGGGTCATGCCGCTGCGCAGCTCTCGAAAAATCGTCACGACCTTGAGCAGTGCTTCATCTGCGGGAGCAGCAGCCTGCAGATCATAAGAGGAGGCAATCTCGGACACCCGTTTCTTCACGATTTCGATTTCGGTACTCAGATCCGCTGGAGCAGGAAGAACGATAATATTGAAACGGCGCTTGAGCGCTGTTGACATCTCATTGACCCCGCGGTCTCTTGTATTTGCAGTAGCGATAATAGAAAAGCCTTTTCGGGCGTTCATTTCTTTTCCGAGCTCAGGCACCGATATTGTCTTTTCGGACAAAATGGAGATGAGTGCATCCTGTACCTCCGAGGCACAGCGGGAAATCTCTTCGAACCGGGCGATCCCTCCCGCTTCCATCGCCCGCATGATCGGACTCTGCACCAGCGCTTCGGGTGTAGGGCCTTGAGCGAGCAGCATGGCATAGTTCCAGGAATACCGGACGTGCTCTTCACTCGTTCCGGCCGTTCCCTGAACGACCAGACCGGAGTTTCCGTAGATCGCTGCCGCCAGATTTTCGGACAGCCAGGATTTGGCCGTGCCTGGTTCCCCGATTAATAACAGGGCACGGTCGGTTACCAAGGTAGCAACCGCCATCTCGATCAACCGCTTGTTCCCGATATATTTAGGCGTGATTTCCGTTTGGCCCGCCTTGCCGCCGACGATGAATTTGAGTACGGATTGAGGCGACATCTGCCATCCGGCAGGAATGTTCCCGGAATCCTCCTTACGCAGTGCTTCCAGCTCGTGACGGAACAGTATTTCCGCCGGCTGCCGCATGATATCTTGTAATTGCTCTTGTCCTGCTGCCATGGGCTTTTCACTCCTTTAAATTTCTTGTTCCTTCATCATCCGAAGGATGTAACGAAGCTGATCTTCGGCGCTGTCCCGATAGTTGCCCAGCACCGCTTGAACGCGGTCATAATAGCCTTCCGGTAATCGGCAAAGCTGCTTAAATATAAAAGGTTCAATCATATAGCAGTCCTGATTGCGCTTATCCTCCATTGCGACCACAATAGCTTCAAATAACGCTTCATCCTTCATGCCGGAACGTACAAGCCCCATAATGATCAAATTGGCAAACCGATTGCGGAATTCCGGTGAATTCTTCAGCTTCGCCAGCAAATACGACTCGGCTTCGTGGTGTCCCCGGCGGGCGAAAGCGCTCACCAGCGCAAGCTCATCCTGCTCGATAAACAGCTCAAGCCATCTGTCATCCCAGCTTGCTTGCAGCTGCTCCTGCGGAAGCATTTCCACGTAATACGTATAGCTCTCCTTCCCCGTAAACGGCATAACTTCCTCATAAGGTTTATACTGCCTATGGATGACCATATCTGACAGGGTGTCCAAAAGCCTTTTTCGTTCTTTGGCCGCGTTGCCAAGTGACGAGGAGGAGAAGCCTTCTAACATAACGTCCTTGTATTGTTCATATACGCGGTCCGGCGGGAGCACGCGAGCGGCTTTTTGGAATACTTCGCGGACATAAGAGCTGCCATGTCTGTATTGCTCCAAATCATTCTCCGCGTTTTGGCGAAGCAGTTCCCTGGCTTCCTCGGAATCCACGCGATTCATGTAAATGACCGCTTCATTCATAAGGTATGTCCAGCCCAAAGATTTGATATATAAGGAATACTGCTGAAGCACGTTCCGGTACAGCTCCTCGAGCGCCGGACTTTGTTTATCGTGCAGGGCCCACAAGCAGCGCTTCACCTTGCTCCAGCTCTCCTCCAGCTTTGACTTGTCATCCGGAAATTCGGAAACCGCTTGAAGCTCGGCGGACATGTCTCGTACAAGCCAATCCGTCAACAAGGCGGAACGGCATTTGCCCAGGGCAGGGTTAACCAGCTCTTTGTCTTTTCCTTGAGCGGCTTCATACAATCGCTCCAAGGCTTGATCCGAACCCATCTCGGCAAGTGCGTCATAAGCCGCCTCGCGGATCACCTTCTTCTTGCTCTTGCTCCATTCCATCAGATCAGCCTCATACTCTTCGTAGCGGGCAAGCAGTTTGATCGCCATGCACCGCACCTCATCGCTGCCGGTCTCGGCCGCTTGTCGAATCAGCTCTGCTATTTCCTTGCCGCCGGTTTGCGCCATCACCTTCAGCTTCCGCGACTCCGGCTTTCCGCCCTCCGGATTAAAGCTTTCCAGCAGAAATGGAACGATTTCCGGGCCATACGCTGGCAAGATCTCATTGGCTGCCAGCTCTCCAATCTCGACATAGGGGTCATTCAAAGCTTCAATTGCAAGATATACCAGACGGAAATCCCGGAACAAGCCTTCCTTCCATGCTTCTTCTATGATCTCGTAACGGCCGCCGCCCGTTGTAGTCAACGCGGTCTGTACAGCGGAAAGCTTGCGGAAGGATAAATGGGATGATAGTGAAACCGGATGATGGTCTACCGGGTGGAGCTCTCCCTCAGGGGCTGTCGTTCCTTGGGTATGCAGCACGGAGCTCAGCAGCTGGTTCAAATCCTGAAGCAGCTGTGCCGACTGGGTCTCCTTCCCGGATTCCGGTTCCATTAAAGCGCTGATCCCTTCACCCAATCTCTTGAACACGGGAGCGCGCTCTCCGAGCTGCTGAAACTGCGGCAGCAGCCTCTTGAGGCGGAAGTCGCCTGCCGCGAGTTCGCTGCCGGCAATATATAAACGCCTAACCTCCTGGTTAAGCTCCTGCAGTAATGCCGTACTCATGGTTGTTCCTCCTTCTTTACCCTGCTCAGTACAACAGCCGGATGATTTCGTGATTCGTAATGATGGTCAGCGGCTGCGCCAAGAGGCGGCCTGTCGTCAGGCAGTGCTCAAACATAACCAGCATGGAGACACCGCTCAGCTTCTCCTCCGGCAGATACCGCAGCATCGGTACCGTCGGCTGTAAAAAAACGTCACCAAGCGCAACCGACTGTCCGGCTTCATCCGTGATGGCATACTGACCATCGACGTTCAGGCTGATCCGGGAAACATGAAGCAGCATCACGGGATGGCTGTCAGCGAGCGGATTTTTCAGCTGGTTCTTCACCTTTTTAATTGCGTCAGCATAAGAGCCCGCCGCATATTCGTGAATCCAAACCATATCCTCCTCTGTCACCGGAGTTGAAGCCATCTCTTCAAAGCGGACCCGCCGGTTCATATCCCCCGGATAACGGTACAATACAGGGACTCGGGCTTTTTCGAAAAAGCTGTCTTCCTCACGCATCAGCTTGGCGGCCTTATAGGGACGGTACTGGATCGTTCGGTGAATTTCGCCGCTGTCCTTCTGAAGCCAGTATCCGGTATCCACATGCTCCAGCCGTGCATCGTCGGCATAACTCAGAAAAGAAAGCTGTATCAACTCTGCCTGTTCACTTACGAGCCCGAAGCTTTGCAGCTCCGTCAGCTGCCAGGCATGCCCCAGCCATTCCTCAATCGTCGACTCATGATCCAGCGCCATTTCCGGATCCTCAAGCTTTGAAGTCAGATAATGTCTGCCTTTTTTAATCATTGCGTTCATGACGGCTAGCTGCTCCACTGCATATGTATAAGCTTTCTCCTGGTCTTTGTCCGACAGCACCAGCGCCAAGCGACGAAGTTCCGATTGAGCACCCGACAAGTAATAATTGCCCATCTGCTTTACATGTTCCTGGATCAGCTTTTGTTCCTTTTTATCCAATGTTCCTAATCCGTTCCGGATCAACGAGTGGATCAGCTTCTCCAATACGTCCAGACCTTCCAGCTGCGCATTGATTTTCTTTTTTAATGCCGATTTGTTGACCTTTTTCGGTTTGGGCGCTGCCCCTTCGGCCGTTTCTTTGAGCTTGCGCTCTTCCCGCTTCTCCGCTTTCTCCCGCTTGGCAGCCAAATCTTCCGGCACCTCGGCAGGGGTAAACGCCGCTCCGCCCGCATACGCATAAAGCAGTCCAAGCACATGCTTGCACGGAAACTGCCGGCTCGGGCAAGTGCACCGCATCACCGGTTTCTCCGGCACCGCAAAATCGGCGGACGGCTGGTAATCGGAGCTTCCGCTGCCTGCACATGTGCCGAACAGCACGGCATGGTCCTCCGAATGATGCAGCTGCAGGAACCGTCCTTTTTTTACAAGGCCCTGCCCGTTCTTAATGGCTGCACTATTCGGTGCCTGCGAATCGATCCATGTCTCTGTAATCTCAACCAAACTCATACCCTCCTAAATCAAGTCACTGCTGGTCATTGCACAGTGTAATTATCCATTACTCATAATCATATCTAATCTGTGTCTGGCTCCCTACCCTTCTTAAGACCTATTTAAGAACATTCATTCCTATTTATTCAATCATCTTCATCCTTTAATAGATAATAATGTAAAATTAAATTTATGTGATTGCTAACATAAAAAAAACGTCTATCAACGTACTTTCTCAGTAGACAGACCGCATGTAGCGGAAGTTTTTCTTGCGAGATAAGGATGCTAAGCCTTGGAAGTTTATACTTTCTTATCTCTAAAAAAAAAGAGCCGGCATCACCGGCTCTTCAGAAATCGATATCATCCATTAGTCTTTTCTTACTTGATACCGTCCCGTTCTAACCTCAAGAATATAGTCCTCAGGGGAAGGCATGCCGGATTCCAAGGCATCCTGTACGGCTTGTTCAATAGGGTATGGCACGCGAATAAATTGAATGTTGAAAGGAGCAGGATCTTCGCTATCATAGATCCCCTCCAAAATGGCATAGGAGGCGTCAGGCATTTCAAGGGGGTTGCCGACGCTGCCGGTATTAAACAGCGTTCTCCCGTCCAGATGCTGGTGATACGCATTATGAATATCCCCGTAACCGGCGACATCCGCGATTCTTGGGTCCCCGCACAGCGGGGAACTGTGAAACAAGGTTTCCCGCTGCTCCTGATCATCCCAGGGCTGTATCCGCTCGTACACGCTGCGGGGCGAAGCATGAAACAACCGGATCCATTTACCGCTCATCATGAACTCAAGAATATACGGAAGATCGGCAAGATATTGAAGCCTCTCGCTTCCGAGTCGATGCTGATGCCATTGGAGGACCGGATTGTCGGTTTCCTTACCTATAAAGTCATCCCAGTTCCCCTTGATGACTTGCTGGCAATGGGTTCTCACCATATCAACCGCGATATCTCCGTGCGGGCCTTTGCCAATCAAGTCACCCAGGCAATAAATGGTTTCGATTCCGCGCTGTTTGATATCCTTCAGAACGGCCTTCAGGGCAGGGATGTTTCCGTGTATGTCGGAGATCAATGCAATTTGCGTCAATGAACCCGCCTCCAAACTTCGTTTATTTCAGATTACTGTGGTTGTAGTTTTGTGAATCCCGTAATTCATCATATGCGTCTCGAAGCCAAGGATGGACAACTTTCAGCGATTCACGCCGTTTCCATAAGTATTGTATATATTCAAATGAGGCATGATCCAGCGAGATTTGCAACTGCTCCGTAATCTCCTTTAAATATGGGGGAGTCCCCTGCTGATCCCACTCGATCTTGTCAGCGACGAACAATACCTTGTCTAACAAAGATGCCTTGGCTCTCAACGTTGTATGGCAGCCAACCGCATTTAAAATTTCCTGTTCTGTAATCTTGAACATATTCTCGGCCATGTATGCCGATATTTTCTGATGTATGATCATCGGAAATTGCTCTTCTTCAGGCAATACATCCAACCCGATCTCGCGGGATACCTGAATGCGGACGTGAGTTGGAAAAACGGCGCTAATATCATGAAGATACCCGGCATATTCAGCTGCGGTCGGATCGGCACCATAGAGAACAGCAATTCTGCGGGCTTCCTCCCCCACTTTCAGTACATGCTCTGCTGTCTGTGGACATTGGTGTTTCAGCAGAAAGCTGGCCACGTCATTCCTAAGATTCCCGGTGAGCTTGTGCCCCCCAAGCTCACGGTAGGAACGGATCATCAATCGACGGTTACGCGGGTCATTCACTCTTTTCACCTCACCTAATCCCCTTGAATTTACCAATCTAGCACTTCATTTTCCATACAATATTCACTTATACTGAGAATAGTTTGAAGCTATTATACATGAAAGTCAAAGAAAGGAGGTCATCCGATTCCATGCATCGTCGGCTGGGTATTAGAGCACGCGATGCGTATATCCACAGCAACGGCAATACATAACGCACATTGGAAGGAGGCAATTATACACTGGAACGAGCCCAAAGGATTCTATTAAAAAGCAGCCCGGAGGCTGCTTCATTCAATGGAATTAGTTAGGGTGATCCGAAAGCGTACCGTTTGTCCATTTATTATTCCTTAATATGGAATGTTTCGATTTTTAGTCTAATGTTTATAAAGGTAATCATATATTTTTACTCACGCAAGCTTGGTAACTGAATAAGATTTAAGCATCACCGACTTCACCACGTTAGGAGGCTGACGATAGTGAATACACGCAGGATGGTTAGCTTGGGGTTACTGATTCTTGTTATGCTCATCAGCGGTTGCGCTGGAAATGTTTCCACCGAAAAGACGAAAACGCTTACACTCTGGTATTGGAATCGAAGCCTGGACGATGAGCTGATTAAATCCGTTGAACAGGAGTTTCCGGGGATCCGAATCGATGCGCAAAAAATCGGTGGCGACTTCAAATCGAAGTTAAAAACAACGCTAGCGGCCGGTTCCGGAGGACCGGACATCGTCGCTTTTAACGACTGGGTGGCAGAGCTGTTTACGAGTTCGGATCGTTTCTACGATCTGTATGAGCTGGGCGCAAAGGACATTGAGCCGGATTTCCTGGATTGGAAATGGAAGCTAGGCGTTACGCCCGAAGGCACCATGATTGCCCTGCCAATCGATACAGGGCCAACGGCTCTTTACTACAGGGCCGATTTGTTCGGGGAAGCCGGGCTGCCGACCGAACCGGAAGAGGTCCATGCGCAGCTTGGCACCTGGGATGAATACTTTGAAGCCGGGCAGAAGCTGCAGGAGCATTTTGATCAAAAAGTAAAAATGCTCGACAACATCACCAACATTTACACGCAAATGAATGCTCAGTCTGAACGCATATATTTTGCCGAGGACAATACGTTTATCGGCGAAACTCCCGAGTCCTCCATGAAGACGGCGTGGGATACGGCGGTGAAGGCTTCCCAGATGAAGCTAAGCGCCAACGTCAATACGTCCTCCTCCGAATGGAATGCCGCCATGAACAATGGACGGGTCGCTTCCTTTGTGGGTGCGGTGTGGATGAAGGAAATCTTGATGCAGGCAGCGCCGGATACCAGCGGCAAGTGGAGAGTAGCACGCGCCCCTGGCGGGGACGGCAACAATGGCGGCTCCTTCCTGGCCATTATGAAAACGAGTAAATATCCGCAAGAAGCATTTGAAGTGATGAAATATATTCAGAGTCCGGAAAATCAGGTTCAATCCTTCAAGAAGATCAACCTCTTCCCTTCCGCCAAAGACGCGCTGGATGCCCCCGTGATGAAGGAACCCGAGGAATTTTTCGGGAATCAGGCAACGGGCGAGGTGTTCTCGGAATCTGCGCGTAACGTCAAACCTGCTTATTTCGGCGGTAAATTCGCTAATGTAAACGGCATTGTCAATCGAGAGCTGTCATCCGTTGCGCTCCAGGGCAAGAATCCTGATAAAGCCTGGGAAGACGCGCTGGCCAGAGTCAAAAAAGAACTGCTGCGCTAACCCGGATCCGTTTTCGGTTCTTACCTGTATGTTTCTCGATGGCTATAAGTACTTAAATACCAACCGATTGAGGAGGTTACAGTACGATGGATAATCCAATGCTGAATCATACGCCCGCGGAACAGAAGCCTGTTCCTAAGCATCCGAAATCACAAGACAGACTGTCCGCACAGATATGGAAACACCGCAAAGAATATTTGGCGATTTCCCCTTTTTACATTCTATTTGCCATATTCGGGCTCTTCCCGATCGGCTTCTCGATGTTCCTGTCCTTTCAGAAATGGGACGGCATCGGCGAGATGACCTTTAACGGGCTGGGCAACTACCAATTCATGCTCACCGATCCGGAATTCTGGAGAGCTGTCGGCAACACGCTGCTCATCTGGATCTATTCCACCATACCGATGCTCTTTATCGCGCTGGTTGTTGCCTTCCTGCTGAACGCATCGTTTGTCCGATTCCGCACATTCTTCCGAATCGGTTATTTCCTGCCGAACGTTACCTCACTCGTAGCGGTTGCCATCGTGTTCGGTACCGTATTCTCAAACAATTACGGCCTGCTCAACTATATTCTGTCCTTGCTCGGCCTGAACTCTATCGAGTGGTTGAATAAAACATGGGGCATACAGCTCGCCATTTCGGTCATGGTCATATGGAGATGGGCAGGGTATAACGCCATTATCTATCTTGCCGGGCTGCAGAGCATCCCGACCGTCCTGTACGAAGCCGCCAAGATCGACGGTGCCTCCGGAATACAATCCTTTTTCAAGATCACCATTCCCAATCTAAGGCCCATCATCCTCTTCACGGTTATTACTTCGACCATCGGCGGCATGCAGATCTTTACCGAACCGCAGGTGCTTGTCGGCAACGATGGCGGTGTCAGCGGCGGCGGTATGACCATCGTCCTCTACCTATACCGTGAAGCCTTCGTGAATAACTATTTCGGATATGGCGCTGCCGTCGGCTGGGGAATGTTCCTGCTCATTGCACTCTTCTCCATCGTGAACTGGAAAATGGTGCAGGGCAGTCCTTCCAATGACTGAAATGGGGGTGAATCGTATGTTCAAATGGAAATCCATATTCCTTCACATCGGGTTAATCGCCGGACTGCTGCTGTCGATTTTCCCCTTCTATTGGCTGCTTGTAATGGCAACGCGCACCACTTCGGATATTTACAGCTTTCCTCCGAAACTATGGTTCGGTCCTCACCTGCTTGATAACGTGTCGAGGGTGCTGAGCAGCATCGATTTCTTCGGCGCCTTCTGGAATACCCTGTTCGTAGCTTCCGCTTGTACGCTGTTAGTCTTATTCTTTGATTCCCTGGCCGGATTCACGTTCGCTAAATTCCATTTCCCGGGCAAAAAATGGCTGTTTGTGCTGCTGCTAGCTACCATGATGGCGCCTGCCCAGTTGTCCCTGGTGCCCTCGTTTGTCATTATGGCAGAGTTCGGATGGGTAGGAACTTATAAAGCGTTGATCATTCCGGGAATGGTAAACGCCTTCGGGATCTTCTGGATCAGGCAATATGCGCAGGAGTCGGTACCCTCGGAGCTGCTCGATGCAGGCAAAATCGACGGCTGCGGATTCTTCCGCCTCTACTGGAATATATCGCTGCCGATTCTGCGTCCCGCCCTCTCGTTCCTGGCCGCCTTCACGTTCATCGGCGTTTGGAACGACTACCTGTGGCCGCTTATTATTCTAAATGATGAGAACAAATTCACCTTACAGGTTGCGCTCTCCTCATTGAACGGAATATATACGACCGACTATTCGATGGTCATTGCCGGTACGCTGCTCGCCGTCATTCCGCTGATCGTTATGTTCCTGTTCATCAGCAAGCAATTCATTTCCGATATTGCAGCAGGTGCCATTAAGAGTTAACCATCAGGGGGTGCCCCAAAAGATCCTGGATCTGGCGGGATGCCCTCTTTTTCTCTTAAGAGCAACCGACTGAAACGCAAGAAATGGCGATGCAAGGATAACATCCTGAGCACCGCCATGATTTCATAGAACATAGCTTTCAAACTGACGAACCATCAGTCCAATGAGCCATCTGCTTGTGGGACAAATCTTTGATATGTTGACCCCAGATCATGCCACCGAACTGTAAACGCTACGGCACCATCACCAGCTTTTCATTTTCCGGAGTTTCTCCCTCTTCTTCTGAATCAACCATGGCCTCCCTCTTTAACTCCGCTGTTTCATCCAACTTTTTACGGCCCATTAACGTTGCTGCTGCAAGCGCTAATGCTGCAGGAACAATTGCCCAGGCAAATGTAACCGCAATAGAGGAAGCGAGGGTGTCCGAGATCGGTTTGAGCAGCTCTGATGGAATCAGAGACCTCGTCTCCGGCGCCAATAAAATGTGGGGATCCTTCAGATCGAATCCTTCGGGAAGACCACTGGTGTTCATTCCTCCCGGTGACAGGGATCCGGTGAAGAAGCGGCTCTGTATTAACCCGAACACCGTTATTCCAATGGTCATTCCAAGCGATCGCGTGAAGTTGAAAGTCGAACTCGCCATCCCGCGCTGTTTATAGGATAAGCCATGCATGACGGCCGTACCCAGCACGGAGAACGATCCGCCGATGCCAAGCCCGATCAGCACCATATATAGGGTTACGATGAACCTGCTGGATTCCGACGTAAGCGTCGATGCGAGCACCATCCCTCCCGTGAACAGGACAAGCGTCGGGATCATGATGTTGCGATACGATATTTTACTCATCAGAAAGCCGCTCACCGTAGCCGTGATGACGGAGCCCACCATCATGGGCAGCAGGACGAGCCCCGAGTTCGTTGCGCTTCCGCCGAGTACGCCTTGAATGAAGATCGGAATATACACGGAAGCCACGATGAACGATCCTCCGCTAAATAAACCGCACAGCACACTGGATGTATAGAGTTTATTCTTGAACAAACGAAACGAGATTATCGGTTCCTCCGCCCTTCTCTCCGCAAGCACGAAGAGAACCAGCATGACAAACGCCATAGCAAACAATGCCAGAATGATCCAGGAATTCCACGCCAACTGCTTGCCGCCAAGCTCTAAAGCAAACATGAAACAGATGACACCCGTCAGGAGCGTAGCGGCTCCCATCCAATCAATCGGCTGCTTGGAACGTTCATGCGATTCCTTATAAAACAGCGTAACCATCATGAAAGCCGCGATGCCGATTGGCAAATTAATATAGAATATCCACTGCCATGTAATATGATCCGTAATATACGCACCTGCGAGCGGTCCGAATATGCTGGATAATCCGAACACGGCTCCGAATAACCCGGTGAGCTTACCCCGCTTTTCAAGGGGAACCGTATCGAACATTATAGCGAATGCAATCGGGATGAGCGCACCGCCGCCGATACCTTGCACAGCACGATATAACGCCAGTTCTGTAATGGAGTTCGCCGTACCGCACAGCACGGAACCTAGCATAAATACAATCATCCCGAATACAAAGAACTTCTTGCGACCGTACATGTCGGACAGCTTTCCGAAGATCGGCATTCCCGCAAGCTCGGCGACCATGTAAGCGGAGGTCACCCATACGAAATGATCAAGCCCTCCGAGCTCCCCGACGATATTCCCCATTGCGGTCGCTACGATGGTATTGTCCATGGAGGCCATTAATATGCCGAGCAGCAGGCCGGCAAGCACGATGGGTAATTTGTTCGTTGATTGTGTCTTCAAGTTCTCATACACTCCTTCTACGTAAGTTTCTTTCTTTACTGTTGTCATTGTAATTCAGAAAATATGACAGGTGACTGTCACACTTTTTGCCCTACTTCTCTTTTTTTTTCGACTATATAAATAAAGCCCAGACACTTTCAACCCACATACCTGGTAGCGTATAATCTGGGTATCCAACTCATGCAAGGAACAAGGAGGTTCATGTGGAATGAAGATCAGTGAATTATCGCAAATCAGCCAGGTCAGTGCACGCTCCATCCGGCATTATGAACAAAAAGGCCTGCTTGAAGCCGACAGGCTTGATAATGATTACCGTCATTTCGACACATCGGCCATCGAACGGGTTAAGATGATTCAATTGTATTTGAAACTGGGATTAACGACGGATCAAATCAGAGCTTTATTCAAAGGTGAGGTCACTTCTCCAGATGATTACGAGTATTGCGAGGAAATGCTGTCCATTTACCAAGAGAAGTTAAGTCATGTGGATGGTCAGATCGCAGCTCTCCATGAGTTGAAAAGACTGCTTGAAAGGCAAATTTCCCTTACGCTAAAGAAAAAGAATCAGGTCCCTGTCTGACGACATCCGCGGCCCCGAGTGTCATCATGCTCGGGGCCGTTCATTTCAAGGATTAGATCCGTTATCTGCATTCCTACTTAACATGTTAAAATAAAGTGTACATCTGAAATGGAGGAAATCTACATATGGACAATTTCGAGAAAAATCTGGAGAAATACGCGGAGCTGGTCGTTAAGGTTGGCGTAAACGTTCAACCGGGCCAAGTGCTGATCGTCAATGCTCCAATCGAAACCGTAGAATTGACACGCCACATCGTGGCCAAGGCTTACGATGCAGGCGCGAAATATGTGCAAGTCGACTGGGATGATGAGCAAATCACCCGCATTCGCTACGAGAAAGCACCCGATGACTCTTTCGGTTATTATCCGCAGTGGCAGGCTGACGCCATGCAGCAGCTGGCTGAAGGTGGAGGAGCCATTCTGCGCATTAAGGTTCCGGATCCGGAGCTGTTCCGCGGCATTGATTCGGCCAAAGTATCTACAGCCGTGAAAGCCGCTGCCGTAGCTAACGAGAAATACCAGGTTTATGTGCGCAACAATAAAATCAGTTGGTCGCTCATTAAAGCCCCTACCCGTGCCTGGGCCGATAAGGTATTCGGGGATCTTCCCGAAGAGGATCGGATTCAAGCGATGTGGGATGCGGTATTCCAGATGAATCGGGTGGGTAGCGAAGAACCGGTTGCCGCTTGGCGGGATCATATTGCTCAGCTGAAGCAACGCCAGAATCACATGAATGCCAAACGCTATAAGAGTTTCCACTATCGTGCGCCGGGAACGGATCTGCGCGTGGACATGCCAGAGGGGTATCTCTGGCTCGGCGGCGGTGACGAGAATGAAGCCGGCGTATATTTCGTGGCCAACATGCCGACCGAAGAAATCTACACGATGCCGCACCGTACAGGCGTGAACGGGACCGTAACCAGTACGCTTCCGCTTAATTTGAACGGTCGCCTGGTGGAAGGCATGAAGCTCACGTTCAAGGACGGCAAGGTTGTCGAATATGAAGCCGAATCCGGACGGGAGCATCTTACAACACTCCTGGAAACGGACGAAGGTGCCTCCTATCTAGGAGAAATGGCACTCGTACCGCATGACTCGCCAATCTCCCAGCTGAACCGCGTCTTCTATAACACCGGTATCGATGAGAATGCATCGTGCCACTTTGCCCTGGGAAGCGCCTATCCTGTCAATATCGAGGGCGGTACCAAGATGAGCAAGGAAGAACTGCTCGCTCGCGGAGCCAATGTCAGTCTGACGCATGTTGACTTCATGATTGGTTCGGCTGAGCTGGACATTGACGGCATGCTGGCTGACGGCACGATTGAACCTGTATTTCGCGGCGGACGATGGGTTTAAATTCACTCTGAACAAGTTCAGAAACGCATCTGAATATTTGGGACAAAGCCCTGCGGGAAATCGCAGGGCTTTCTAATGTTCATCACTCGTAAAACGTATCCTTCCATCCGCACCACGCGCGGCTCCCAGCGCGCCTTGTTTGGCGTTACATGACGGTGGTCAACCATGAAGCCTTCAACTCCAAAAAGGCTGACACTAAAGCGCTCGCTCTAGTGTCAGCCTCTTATTTGTTCTTAAATCTTTATTGTTGTTCTCCATGCTCCAGCATCCGCAGAATCATCATGACCGCTTCCGCACGGGTAGCAGATTCCCGAGGAGCAAACCGGTTACCCGAACGGCCATTCACGATGCCGGCCGCGGCCGCGGCTGCGATTTCCTTCTCCGCCCAAGCCGGAACGGCTTGCTGATCACGGAATTCCGTTTCTGTTGCTGGTAAGGCAAGGCCCAGATAACGAGTGATCATGACCGCCATTTCAGAACGGTTGACGGATTGATTCGGTCTGAATGAGCCGTCTTGATATCCATTCACAATACCTTCGGATACGGCCCATTGAGTCGCTTCAAGCGCCCAGGATCCGATCAGGGAACTGTCTTTGAAATTCAGCTTCCCAGCTTCCCCTTGTCCATCCAGTGCATTGGCCATCATCACCATAAATTCTGCTCGCGTTACCTTACGGTCCGGTTTAAAGGTTTGATCCGGATAGCCGCCAACGATACCAAGCTGAACCGCTTCCTCTATCGCCGACGAAGCCCAATGTCCAGCGATGTCTGTTAACATCACCGGTTTTGGCTCCGGCTTCGGTTCTTCGGTCCCCGGCTTCGCCTTACGGTGAATGGTTATCTGGTAGGTTCGGGTCGTACCGTTCTCCGCCCGAATTACCAGCCTCAACAGGTTAGCCCCTTCCTTCAGCGCGATTACCTGATCCTTCTTCAGGGGTTCTTCTCCCAGAAGGATTTTTGCCTTGCTATGCGCCGCATCAACACGGAGCTGCACGGAATCGGCTTCCGTCTCAAGTCGGTACTCTGTCGTGTTCTCATGGAATGCAGGGGTTAATTCAGCTGCTTTGCCGCCGATGATCACTTCAAGTCCTTTTAAACGGTTGTCTCCAGATAATACATGGCCTCCAGAGGATCCCGATTCTGATCCCGATGATGGAGGATTCTCCGGTGAAGGTACAACCGAAGCGTTATAGGCACGAATCGCAGCTTGCAGAGCGTTGATCGCATCCTGTACTTCCTTGGCAGTTGCATGATCCTGTTGCGCTATGGCGCTGGCGCTTTCAATGGCGGCACGGAGTGCTGACCTTGCTCCGGCCGGATACTGCCCCGGCGATGTGCCTTCCCGTGTTTCGTCAAGCCTTTGCTGTGCCGATGCAATCAATCCGATTAACTCGCTCTTGTCAACTGCTGCTGCCGGTGTTGTGACCGAGTTATGAAGTCCGGCGCTCTCTCCCGCAGCATTATAGGCTTTTACGGTAAAATGATATCGGGTGTCCGGCTCCAAACCGGTGGCGGTATGTGAATACACATCATTTGTCACGGTAACCACCGGTTCACTCCGCCCTTTCAGATATACACGATATCCATCCACGCCATCATCTGTGGTTGCTTCCGGCCAGCTCATGGATACGCCGTTTGATGTGATGTCCGAAAATTCAAGCTTCCCGGCTGTCCACACAGGTGCACCCGGAATTTCTACGGCTTGAGTGATGACCGTTAAAATCTCACTCGGAGCCGATTCCGTGCCTTGCTTATCCACGGCGGTAACTTTGAATTCATACAGCGTGTCCGGGGTCAGCCCAGTCGCTTCATATACGCTATCGGTGACAGTTGCCACGCGCTCCCCGTCCTGATACACATTATAGTTCACAACTTGTTGGTCCGGACCCTTCGCGGGATCCCAACCGATTTGAACCGTTGACGATGTCACATTCAGTGCTTTCAGGTTGGTCGGAGCATCAAGCTTCCCGCCATCTGTCGTGAAGGTCCACACATCCGAAAGGGTTTTCCCTCCGAATTTGTCTTGTGCGACGACATACCAGGCATAGGTGCCATCGGAATGAAGTCCTGCCCACGGCTGAGTAACCTCCGTGCCGCTAGCCACGTTCTGCGGTGTACCGATGGGTGCTCCTCTTAGATGATTTACTTGGATCGAATCCGTTGCTACTCGCTTTAATTTCGGTTCAAGATCCAGATTCATCTTGAACTCATCCGATCCATTTGTATAATAATTGTACTTATCCAGGTAAGGAGAATACGTATTCACATAAATCTGCTTGCTATCCTTATCAAAATGCAGCAGTCTCAAGTAACCACTCCCGCCATCGGCATGTCCTTGATAGTCTGCCAGCATCTGATACACGGTTCTGTCCGCAGTACCGTCACCATTATCATCCAATTCATTTTTAAGCAGACTGGCTCCCGTGTAATGGCCGCTCAGAACGGCAACCACGTTCGGATTCGGGACAACAACTTCCTTGTATAATTTGTTGCCTATTCCGGAGCGGGTTCCGTTCGCGAGCATATAATCATGGAAATTCAGGAATGCGATACGGTCAGGATACTCTGCGAGAACCTCGTTCATCCACTTGATATCCTCATCTTCGACGCCCCATCCCATATACATCATGATGAAGTCGTTTCCTTCTACGGAGACAAGATCGTAGTGCCCGCGATTGTCCTTGTAGGAACCTCCGTAATATGGCTGATTCTTATAACGGTCCTCCCCGAAGTATTGACTGTAGGTCGTGTAATCCCAATCATAACTTCCCACATCATGATTCCCGGCAAGCACGCCGTGCGGAAGATTTGCATCCTCCAGCATCTTCATGTAATCATCGGCACGTTTCCATTGATACTCAGCTGTTGGATCGTTCACGATGTCACCGGTATGGAACAAATATTTGATGTTCATATCATCGATGGAATCGACTATCCAGTCGAATTGCTTCTGCTGGATATGCGGGTACAGCTCCGTTAAGAACTGGGTATCCGATACCCATACAAACGTGTAATCATAATCCCCACGGGAAGGGATTTCATCCTGTACGATGACATCCACTTTGCTGTTCAGTACGTAGTCTGCTGCCGTCAGTTCGCCTCGAAGCGTAAAATCATCTTCAGACTGCGCAATCTGTTTGGTGATCTCCGTCCACTTGTTCAGATTGTGGTTCCAGGCATACATCGTGACCTTGCGGCCCGAAACAGTGTGTCCTTCCCAAGTCACTTCAACGCTGTCACCCGGCTCCACGGCATGCTCCAGCTCTACCTCAAACCGGATATAAGGGAACTGGGACGTGGAATCCACCGTGACATATTGATCGTTGGATTCAGCTACCAGCTTCAATTCCTCTTCAGTCAGCGCGGTTTCGCCCGCCGGGAACCTATCCTTAGGGGGCTCTTCATCCGAGGCGTTCCTGGATAATTTTACCCGATCGCCGCTTAATGCATGATACGGATATGCCTGATGGAAGGAGACCTCAAGCTCGTCATCCGATGGATCGCTGACTTGGACCTTAAGCTCCGGCGATAACCCGGTTCCGCTCTCCATATCTGCTGGTGAGATCAATACTGGGGCATTCGGATGCTCCGGTGAAGTGTTAAACGTAACCGTACGTTCCGAGATGTTGCCGATCTTGTCCACTGCGCGGATTTCCAGCTTATGATCACCTGGATCAAGCTCGGAAGATGAAGTATCATACGGCACCTGGATGGCTTGACCATCTAGCAGGACCTCCACCTGTTCCACGCCGGATACGCTATCCTGTGCAGTCACATCAATGGGAATGCTTCCCTTATAGCTTTTGCCTTCTTCAACCGTCACGTTAATTTCGGGTCCATTGTTATCTACCTGAACGTTGGCAAAGGCTTCAGACTTACCCTTTACATGCAAATCAACCTTGTGCTGCCCGTCTGTTACCGACGTGGTATCCCATGCGTAAGACAGGGCTTTTACTTTATCGGCAGGAATATCGAATTGAAACGCAACAAAAGGCAGAAACCGTCCATCGTCACCAAGGTCGTGGATAAGCGCAGGATCCTTAAATTGCGGATCCCGAATTTCTGTCCCATCTCCTAACAGCAGCCGTACGTTGCGGGCATTAAAGTCATCCATATTGCCCGTCGGCTTGTCATCCTCGAAATAGGTTTTCTCGTTATCGCCGGCCCGAAGGGTAATTTCGTTTGTGCCGCTTGTCAGCCATTGCGGTTCGATGGGGACAGCGATCGTTTGATAGCCGTCAATGTTCGCCGCGGTTTTGAACAGAACATTCTTGCCGATGGTTACCGTGTTAATCCCATCGTCAATACCATCGCCTTCAAAAACAAAATAAGCGGAATGCTCCATAACAGGTGTGCCTTGAACCGGCTGCCCGTCGATATGAAGCTCAAGATCGGCAGGTTCTACCCCATCCGCTGCCCCCCGAATATACGTTATCCCGGTGACGGTCTGTTGATCGTCAACATTCAGGCTAGCGCTGGCACCATTCCCCGTTAGATCGACTTCGTATTTGGGACTTTCTACTTCCTTAAAGGTGTTGGACACTGTGAAATAGTACTCCAGCTTGGTGTGTCCCAGCAGTTCCAGATAAGAAATCGTATGGCTGAGGCCTTGCTCCCCTTCCTGAAGCTGTACGACCTTGTAATCGTTCTGTCCATCGACACGATAAGATAGCGCGAGGGAAGTAACCATACGATCATCATGCGCTTCTGCGGCAATCTCCAGATTTTCGCCCGGCTCCACATTCGTCGTTGTCGTCCGGTTGGTGACCGTCGGTTCCTTGGTCACGTCGATATGTACCGGCTCCGCAGGCACCTCGGAATGCTGCAGCGAACCCGGCGTAGCCTTATGCTCCAACTGGGAAATTCGCTGCATCTTCAGGCTGCCATCCTCCGGATACTTATAGAAGATTCCCTGATCAGAGCCGTTATGAACATCTCCGTCATTGTAAAATGCGGACACGATCGGATTGCCCGTGTTTGTCACAACCACGAGCTCCCGCATGCGTGAATTGGACATGCCGCCTGAGAATATTTTGACAACATCGGTGTTTTCAATCAGGTTCGTGCCGTAATTTTTATTAAAATCAGCAATCGTGGATTTGCTGTTCTGAGCGTTAATGATCCAGAACACCAGCGTGCCTCTGGATGGAATCATCACCTCATCGGGAACATGAGCCCAAAGGGTATCACTCTCCAAGTAACGATAACGAATTTTGTAATGGCTGAAATCGATGTCTTGATCGGTATTGTTGTATACTTCAATAAATTCATATCCGTCGGCGGTTCCTACATTCGTAGAATCAGGAACAAGCTCGGTGATCAGCAGTTCAGGCACATTGTTCAGCGCAGTGGATGACTGGGCTGAAGCCTGTCCTGCGAAACCGGTAAACGAGGCCGACAACACGATACAGAGAATCAAGAAGCAGGATATACATCGATTCAGGACGATCTTAGACAATGGAAAACCTCCTAGAAATGATTTTTTGAACAATCAATTCAGTTTCCCAATTCTCCAGGTCTCCATGGGATCTCCAAATTTTAATTAAAGCGTTTTCAAGATTAAATCCCTCATGATATCAGATTCAGGCTATCCCCTAGAGAGATCCATTTAGCACTTCACCTCCTAAGATCAATAATTGCATATTCCCTTCGTTTTTTAAACCACTTTATGTAAAATCTGATAAATGATACACAAGTCCCGGAATCAGCTAACCATCTAGTAAAATAGGACAACATGTTAACAGACCTGCATCACTATTTCTTGAGTAAGCATCCATATCTCAAGAACCGCATATGAGATTAGCATGACGTTTAAAGCTCATTACTTCCGGACTATTCACGTCTTATCCGGTTCATCTTTGAGCAAAGATCGGTCCCATCCTCTATCATAGGATGTGGCTTCTGCATATTCTGCACAAAAAAAAGACCCCGCGAATGTTATCGCAGGATCCTTATCAGTGGGAAGCGATTCTGTTATTCATTATGCAGCAATTTTCCAATTGCTAGGGTGCCTTACCTGAAAAGAATCGAAGAAACTTCGCTCTCCTTCTCCTTTTGCGAGTGTTCATGGCGAATCAACTGCCTTTCGGAATGACATCATGTTCTTCCGTCCGTCGATTGACAATACCACTTCCCACTTGTTCTATATTTACCCGTTCCTCAGAAAGTGAAACACTTTAGCCCGAACTTCCTCTCGAATTGGGAGATCGGCCTATGTCCCCTTCATTTGTATAAATTATTGCGATGGCTCACTTTCCATCGACTGAGACAGTTGTACCAGCTTGTTCATTGTTTTCCAATTCCGCATCGTCATCGGTACGCCAAGCTTCGACAACTGAACCGCCAGCTTGGAATTCCGAACGCTTTCCTTGAACAGTAAGTATACCTCTTCACCGATAACTTCGAAGGTTTCTTTTTCATTCACATAAAGCCTTAATTTCTCCACGTCTTCAGCAGCAGGCGCTTCCGGCAGCATGGCAACATAAAGACTCTCAAACTCCGATGCTGCCTCCGCTTGACGTATCGTTTCATCCGAAAATGGACAGTTCCGAACGATCCCCTCGATTTCCTCGGAGGTTCTAATAATCACCGATATCGGAAAGCCGAACGTTTCAATTATGCCCTGCTCTATATGAACGCGCAGCGTTTCCTTGGATTCCCCGGATTCAAAGAGCACGTTTCCGCTCTGGATGTAGGTCTGCACGCGATCTAGTCCCATAGATTCAAGCATCTTTCTTAAATCGGCCATCTTGATTTTATTGTGTCCGCCTACGTTGATCCCTCTAAGCAACGCAATATAGATTGTCATCCAGGCATCCTTTCCAGAATCAGACCTGCCGTCTTCTCCCCGTTCGCGATGCAATCCGGTATACCCACTCCATAATAGGAGCATCCCGCGAGAATAACGTTAGGATACAGGTCATCCATTTTCTGTTCTAATGACTCCACGATTTGCCGGTGCTTCAAATGATAATTCGGCATATTGTCATGCCATTTGGTGACTTCGCATGACACGGGCTCAGCCTCGATGCCTAAACTCCGGCGGATATCCTCCATCCCGACACGCTTCAATTCTTCGTCGGATAATCGGATTAATTCGTCATAATGCGGATTGGAGCTCTTGTAGAACAATCGCATCAATAACCGATTATTCTCGGAGGTATGCTCCCATTTCCGGCTCGTCCAGGTGCAAGCATCACATTTTAACTGGGTTCCCTTAGCCGTAATAAATCCCGTTCCATCATAAGGAAGCTCTTCGTCTTGAATATCATAGGCAAGGTACACGCTGATGAGCGATTTGGTATAGAGCTGGTCAAAGTCCTCGTTAAGCTGCGGATCTTGCAGCAGTTCCTTCGCCGCAGATCCCATCGTGCTTAATACAACAAAATCAGCTTCAAGCTTTTCGCCATTTGCCAACGTTATCCCGTAGCCGCTAGCTGTTTTCTCCAGCTTCTCTGCGGCAACGCCCTTGTATATCTTCGCACCTGCTTCTGTCAGGCTCTGTGCCAGTGCGTCAATCACAACCGAGACTCCGTCTTTGAAGGAAAGAAATTTCTTATTGCCCGAGCCAAGGAATTTCTGTTTATTCTCGGCCAACCCCCCCATGATGCTGCCATACGTATTTTTGTACTCCAGCAAATAGGGAAATGTGGACGCAATGGTCAGGTCATGAAGCTCCCCGGAATAGACGCCCGATATGACCGGAGCGATCTGATTCTGAACGATTTCCTTGCCTAGGAAAGACTCGAGGAACTCCCCCAGAGAATCATGCTTGGTAAATGACTCATTCGGCGTGTAGTAGTCCTTGAGCGCCTCCACCTTCCCCTCGGCAGACACCAGCTCGCTTTCCGCCAAGGATTTCAGGCTAAGCGGTATGCCGAATACGCTCTCATCCGGGATTCTTTTCAAACCTGCAGTCGTATAGATAAAAGAAGTCCCCGTGGCATTATACACAACCTGGTCTGTTAACTGAAGTTCCTCCAGAAGTGGTGCCACATTCGTTTTCCGGGAGACGATCGAATCCGCTCCGGTTTCCATCGTAAATTCACCGTTCTGAACGGTTCGGATTTTGCCTCCCAACGTTTCACTTGCCTCGATAAGCACCAGTTCCATATCCTGTTGATGGCGATTCAACTCTTTTTGCAGATAGTATAAGGTCGACAGTCCGGTAATGCCGCCGCCGATGACTACGGTAGTTGTCACTGTACATACACCTCTATTATGTAGGTTCATAACATCTTAATCATGATTGTTACCATTGTATCCAATTTCTAAGTATATCATAGAGGCCGCTCTTTCGAGGGTCGCCATTCCCTCAATATTGTGAACTGATCCGTTTATACAGCCACCGGCTTCCCGCCCGCGGAATATACCGTGTGTACTGCTCCCTTTTATGCACGTGCTTGGATGGTTGTCGACAGCAAAAAACTCCGCGAGATCACTCGCAGAGTTTTTCTATCGTGGGAAGCGGTATATCCATTCTGACGCTATCATTCCATTTCTTTAATAGCTTGAGGTGTACGTTTGGAATAATTCAGACTGTGTCGTCCTTATTCCTCGTTACGTTGTACATGGGTATCAAATCCTTTCGGTAATTCCGACTTAACGTCTTGTTATCCGTCTGGTGTTGATGTGTTTCCACTTCCCACTTAGGATATATATACCCGGTGCACAGTCGATGAAACAGGTGAAACTTTTCTTATTCCCACCGGCGAGAACTTTATTTATCCTCAGTCAACACTTCAAGCAAGCCTGCCGGGAGCTCATACTTGCGGTTGTTGATCTGAATGCTCTTCAATTCCTCCAGCAGCGAATCATCGCTTTCCGAATCCTTAATGGCCTGCACTTCGTGGTGCAATTGCTCCATCTGACGGTCCAGCGCGTTAGCCGTATCGGCAGCCTTCTTAAGCTCTTCCAGCAGATGCTGAGGGACCGACTTATTATATTTGTAGAAAATTTTATGCTCCAAGCTCGCCCAGAAATCCATGGCAATGGTTCGAATTTGGACTTCAACGCATACCTTCTCCACCCGGTCGGAGAAAAAAACTGGCACTTCGACTAAGAGATGCAGGCTCTGGTAACCGTTCGGCTTCGGATTCTTGATATAATCTTTGACATTTAGGACCGTTAAATCGCTCTGCTTCTGCAGCATGTCGCTGATTTTATAAATGTCGGTAATGAATGAGCAGGTGATTCTTAAACCCGCGATGTCTTTGATATTATCTTCTATGGAACTGAGAGAGATGTTTCCGCCTTTTCGGAGCAGCTTCTTCATGATGCTCTCCGGTGATTTCAGGCGGGATTTCGTATGTTCGATCGGGCTATAATCATGAAGAGCCTGGAACTCCTCTTTTAATATTTCCATTTTGGTTTCGATCTCATCTAAAGCGAATTTGTATTTCATCATAAATCGGGTAATTTCATTCCGAATGATTTTGAGCTGTTCAATTTGCAAAGAATTCATGGGATACTTCCTTTCGATTGTGTGATTCAGAGCCGTGATGACTCGAGTAGTAAATAAAAACAAAACACGCTGCTAACATTCTAGAAGTTCTGTTCCCTCTTTAAATAGTAGTTGATATTGAGGTGCGACTGCAACTTTAGTGCAATAACGTCAAAAAGACGCTGCAACCAGAAAGTCGCAACGTCTTTTATCTTATGCGAGCACCGCGCTGCTTGATATCGTTGGTATAAACCATATCTTGCAAGGCGTTTATGCTCGTATTTTATTATCCCATACGGTTTATGAACAAGTTATTATTTCTCGGGTAATCGCAAAATACTCATGGTTTCGACATCAATTCTCTTAGAATGACTTAAGTGGTTACTCGCTGCATTTTTATTTTGGAAATGACTTGTTCCAATCTATGGATATCCTTATGAAAAGGACTTAGAACGGTGTGTATATTTCGGGCTTCATGGGAGCCAAACATTTGATGATTATGCTTAATGAAGGTGGCAAGTGTTCCTCCAGGGCCTAAATCTACAAAAATCTTATCTTCCAGGGGCATCAAAGATTTCAACGCGTCGCGGAATCGGATCGGTTCCCTCACCATGTTCCACAAGTATTCGGGTTCGAAAGCAGCCACCCTCTGCCCGCTAAAAGATGAAATTACGGTTGTATGGGGAGACTTTAAAGCTAAAGAGCTTACATGGCGCTTATAATACGGGCCAGCCGGGTCGATCCACTTGGAATGGAAACCATGACGAATGGGTAATCGCTGAGCCATGATATTACGATCTCTTAAATAAGACTCCACTTCGGAAAGAGCCGAAACTCCTCCCGAGATGACAAAATGCGTATCAAAATTAACCGATGCAATTTCACAGTTCTGATAAAGTATCGATTCGCTGCGGTATAGCGATACCTGATCAAGAATAGCGATCATGCCCCCGGGTTCGCAATGATTCTGAATGATTTCAGCTTGAGCGATCACATGCTCCAACGCTGCATTGTAATCCATGGAACCTGCGACCGTGCAGGAAGCAAATTCCCCCAAGCTTGTGCCTAACACATAATCAGGGAAGATCTGATATTCCATAAATACCTGAGCTAAGGCATACTCGATCATGAATATTGCGGGGTGCGTGAATGGTAATGAATCAAATGGCCGGCTGATTGGATAATTATTCTCGTAAAGCTCGCGGGTTACCGATTTACCGGAGATTTGATAATAATATTGATCCAGCTTCTGAATCCAATGACGAAATACCGGCTGATCCCGATATAACTCCTTGCCCATTTGATAATATTGTGATCCTTGCCCGGAAAACAAAAATACGATCGATTTCCCCACTTTCATTCACTCCCATTTCATCGAAAATTAAATATTCCTTCTTGATTTGGCCTCATTCTGAAATTGACAAAATGCTTGAGCGAATCCAATTGAAAGTAGATGTTCTGATCGTACAACATACTTATCGTTTGACCAGGAGGGGTTCCATAGGAATGACCGGGAAATACCCGCAGTTCCGGAGACGCAAAAGATTTGATTTTTTGAATGCTATCAAACATCGCCTCAGCGGATCCACCCTTGAAATTGCATCCCCCGCAGCCTTCAATAAAGAGTGTATCCCCCGTAAAAATACAGTCTTCAAGCAAAAAACACATACTTCCCGAAGTATGCCCGGGCGTCCACAAGCACGTCACGTTTGTCTCCCCGAATACGACGACCTCATGATCGGATAAACTTCTCAAATGTCGGCAATTGAAACCATAGTCTTCAATTTCCACGCTCGACATGAATACATCGCATTCATAAATCTCGGTTAACACCGACGCCAAATTTACGTGATCGTAGTGAGAATGGGTCAGCATAATCCCTTTCACATCTGCGTTTAAATCGTTTAGCTTGCCCATTATGGTATCGAGTTCCCATGAAGGATCAATGATGATGGCAGAGCGGCTGCTTTTATCAAAAACAATATAGCTATAATTAATAAAGGGATGCGAAACCGTTCGCAGTACAAACACTTCGTAATGAACCATGATTCCTCCCCTTTCACATTGGGTTACAAAAAACTCCCGGCTAAGTGCCGTTTACTGCAGCTTAACCGGGATTCGTTCATGCCTTGACTCCGTGTAATTCTTTCGTCTTCTCTTTAAACATGTGGAGAAACTCTTTGGTCATGCCATGTTCCGAATATAACTCTTCGCAAAACGCAAAAATCGTTTCATAAGATTTGGCTTCTGATAACAGCACCATATGATTGGAAGGATCTATATCCATAACATGCAGATTAGGAAATTGACGTTCCCATTCCTCCCAGTAGGTTGCATGGTCAAGAGCAGAAGAATCTTCGGTAGTAGAGAAATAGGGTTCCAGCTCTCCGAAGATCAGTCCACCCTTATTGCGGAAGTAGTAGCAGGTTACTGCATCGGGTTCGGATAGCGGCCTCACCGAAAATCGATCAAATTGGTATGCATGCTGTATCTTGATATTCGCTTCGATCATCGACATGATTTGCTCCTCCGTCTTGGTGAGTCCGCGGGTGTTTCCAAGCTTAATTAACTGTTCAAACAATTCCTCTTCCTGAACACTCAGATCCAATTCATTTCGATGGATGAGCGTCTGCATAAATGTGTCCGGTTCCTGAAAATTCTTTGAAGCAAGGGCCAAATTAACGGCTTGCAATACGGCCGTCTTTCTAGAAACGGCTCCTTGCTGAAACTCTTTTCCATATGGTGAATCCAGCATCACCACTGAATTCACCGAATGACCAAGCTCCTGCAATTGACGCGTCACTTCATACGCCAGTACTCCGCCTAAGGAGTAACCTCCCAGATCATAAGGCCCGTTAGGCTGAACGGATTGAATAATATGGGCATAGTACGCAGCCATCGCCCCAACCCCTTTTAACGGAGATCGATCAGTTAACCACCCTCTTGCCTGGATGCCGTAAAATGGCCGCTCGCTCTTTTGCGCGAGCTTTTGATACATTTCCACGCCACCCAAGCCGCCATGAAACCAAAATACGGGCGATCCCTGTGAGCCATTGTTAAGAAGGATTAGCTCGGGAAACTGCGGCCAACTCCCGGGCACTTCGGACTTACTTTGTCGGCTGATACTTCGTGATCCATCCACTTTGCTCAGCGATTCGATCATTGTAATGATATCCAGAAAGGTCCTGCATTCCTGAAGTTTAATGAGATCCACCGCCGGGGCCAACTGATTCTGCAATTGCTGCAAAAGCTGCATCAATAGAATGGAGTCAAGCCCATATTGATCCAAAGGCCGGTCCGGATTCATCTCAGAGGGTGCCATTCCCAGTATTTTCGATACGATCTCGATAACACGGCTGCTTACATTAGGGTCCGTCTCCGCCATAACCGATGTGGTTTCTGTTAAACGATGGGTTGAAGCTGCACGTTTAACCTGTCCCTCATGGATCTCTCGTGCACTCTCGCTATCAAGATCGGGCCAGCACCTTCTCCTCTCAAACGGATAGACAGGCAGTGACATTCTACGAACCTCTTTTGCATCGTGAAGTGTTTCCCATGGAAATATGCCGCCTCTTGTCCATTGGAGAGCAATATCATTCAGGTTGTTATCCGCAAATAATGTTAGAACGGCATCCGAATCCATTTTGGGCTTGGAATTGACTGTCTCTCCTGTAAAAATGACAGGATGCGAATCTTTCGCCATCGGGAGGACTTGCGATGGTTTCAGGAATTGCCTGAAACCACTAATCAGCTCCTCGCGACAACTTGCAACGAAAGCCAGCCGGGATTCCATCTGTTCTCTGCCTATCTGCAAGGTGAATGCGAAATCGGATAAAGAGAATTCCGGCACACGTTCTGCATATTCAAGCATGTGTCGAGCATATTCTTCCAGTCGCTCTGTACTTTTTGCCGAGAGCGCTACGATCTGAGGTTTCCTCGAAGGTTCCTGATGCTTACCGGCATCTGCCGGAACATACTCTTCCAGGATGACATGAGCGTTCACACCGCCGATGCCATAACTGTTTATCGCCGCACGTCGCGGGAGCACCTTACCATGCACATCGGTTAACGACTCCCATTCATGATGCTCTGCAGAAATTCGAAGCGGACTTCCCTCCAGCGAAATATGCTGACTCGGACTCGTAAATCGTTTCACTCCAGGGATAAGTTTGTGTCTTATCGCCTGAATGGACTTGATCAACGAAGCCATGCCTGAGGCAACTTCCCCATGACCCAGTGAAGGCTTCAGCGTGCTGATATAACAAGCGCTCTCTCCCAAAGAACCAGATGGGGATGGATCGTTAGACGCTATCTCCTGATAACCCGCCTTCAATGCATTGACTTCGATGCCGTCGGCGATAGGCGACGCGATACCATGGGCTTCAATGTAGGATATCGTCCGGGGGTTAACACCCGTGCCTTTAAATGCTTGGGCCATGGCAGCCTTCATCCCTGCCGCATTGGGCGAGGTCAATGACATTCCCTTGCCCCCATGGGACACGCCGGTCCCTCTAATTACGGCATAAATTAAATTATTGTCCTCAATCGCTTTCGACAATGGCTTGATGATGATTGCACCAACACCTTCGCTCCGAACAAATCCGTCCGCGTTGGACTGAAAGGATTTAGCTTTTCCATCCGGGCTTAGATATCCCATAGCATCAAAGCCTATGAAGCCTATAGGAGAAATCAGCAGATTTACAGCGCCTACAATTGCTTGTTCGCATTCTTCGTTATATATGGATCGGATCGCTCGATGTAACGCTACCAATGTAGAAGAACAAGCTGTTTCGTAGTATTCACTGGGACCTTGCAAGTTTAATGCATATGAAATGCGGTTTGGAATCAGGGACGGGACCACGCCGGTCATCGCTTGGGGATTTCCTTGTGAAATCGAAGTGATGTTCATATAATCGCCTGGGCCAGCAGCTACGAAAACGCCTGTAGGCTGTTGCGAGAGCTTGCTCGGCGAAATGCCGGCATCTTCAACCGCCTTCCAAACCTGAGTCAGCAGGAGACGCTGTTGGGGATCCATCATTTCGGCTTCTCTCGGAGAAATACCGAAAAACAACGGATCAAACTCTTCCACACCTTCAATAAAGCCCCCCCATTTCAGACTGGTTTGCTCTTCGTCATCAGAATCATCGTCCAAGCATTCTCTCCAATCCCAGCGCTCTTTCGGTATTTCCGTTATACAGTCCTTGCCCTCCACGATATTCTTCCAAAATTCATCCACATCCTTTGCCATCGGAAACAGGCCACTGATGCCCACAATCGCAATTGGCTCAGATTCAGAATCGGTGGCCTCCGGGTCCGGAGACGGCGACTCAGACCGGACTGCCATCCTTGCCGGGCGAGAACGTGATTTTCTCAAGGGAATCTCTTCTTCCTTGGGCCCCCTTGTCTTCGGCACGGATATATCCTGCTCAGCGGTTAATGCAGCCTTTACATCAAAGGCAGTCCGATGTTCCGATAACAAGTATTCGGCAAAGCTATCCAGCGTCGTATATTCAAAGAACACGGTAGGTGTAAGTTCAAGGTGGTATTCCTCATTCAAATGATTGGCAAATTGCGTAAGCGAGATCGAATCAAACCCATACTCACTTAACTCCGAATGCATATCGATGTCTTCCAGCTTGACCTTTAGCAGCTTGGATACAGTCTGGACCAAGGCTGTCTCTACTCTTGCTGCCAAGCTGGTATCATCTGACTTAACGAGCGCTGGCATGTTCTCATGCTGACCGGATGCGGCTGCAGGCAGCATTCTAGGCTTCACTCGGGACAGGATGCCTGTCATTACTACCACCTGGTTCCTTCCCGAGGCAAGCCCCTGATACAGTGCTTGGATACCTGTCGAAGTCTGCATTGGGACAGTACCCAGGCTCTTCATCATGATTTTTTCGACTTCCTCGTCAACACGCATACCGCCTTCTTTCCAGAGCGGCCAATTGATGGATAACATGCGTCCATGCCTTTGCCTGGAAGCCGTAAGCGAATTTCTATACTCCGCGTAGGCATCCATGAAAGCGTTAGCGGCTGAGTAATCCGCTTGTCCCGGATTCCCCGTCGCCCCAGCCACAGAAGAAAACGCAATGAACCAATCCAGTTGAATGTCTTCGCTAGCTTCGTCTAGATTTACGAGTCCCCTTACTTTGGGTGCCATCACGTTTTCCAACTCTTCGACATCTTTTCTGAGAATTAGATTGTCTCGGATAATGCCCGCCCCATGAATGATGCCGTTCAGGCTTCCGTATTCCTCATGAATGCTCTGAATTAAGGAAGTAACCTGCTGCTTATTTGTCACGTCGACTTGTCGATAATCAACCTTGGCTCCAAGAACCCGCAGTTCATCCAGTTCGGCATGCATGCTCTCATGCAGTGATGAGCGTCCGGTAAGAATCAATACGGCCTCTTTCGCTTTATGGAGAATCTCTTTGGCAAAAATGATGCCAAGACCTCCTGCACCACCTGTGATCAGGTAAATGCCTCGGTCTCTCCAGGGAGCAGCCGCCTTCATAGCATCAGCTTGGAGTTCATCCCATCCGGCAACCCAACGTTTGCCGTCCCGATACCGAATCCGTTGATCCATTGGATAATGACTGTTCTCCATCAGTACGTCCGTTATATTAGAATCAACGGATTCTATTTCGATATATTGACATACCAGCTTGGAGTTTTCCGACTGTGCAGCCTTCATCAAGCCGGAGATACCCGATAACAACAGCCGATCCTGCTGAGAGAGTGACAACACCTGGATAAGGATTTTATCTTTGGGCTTGTCTCTCAGGATCGCTTGAACCTCCTCAAAGATTCGGGCCGAATACGTTATGAACCGTTCTTCTATTCGTTCCTGATATAATTCCAGCGTAATGCAACGGGCCTGGCTCAACGGATGGTTTAAACTCTGCTCCATGCCCGAACTGATTTCACACAGGAACACCAAGTGTTTGGCATACTCCGGGGCACTGCCAATCCGAGCAGCTGGCTGGTCCCTCCAGATCGGTTCCAGCATGAGGGTGCCAGGTGTTTCCGAAACCGCCGATGATTTCACCTCTCCGTCAAGCACCCTGGTTGAAAACCCCTTCATTTTTACATAAACCTTACCCAGAACATCACATAGGTCGATATCCAGTTTCTGCACTTTACTCTCTGGTTTATTTCCGTCACTGTACCGGATTCGTGCCCACATCTCGGAAGGACAGCTGCCGAAAACCTCCAGCTCCTGCAGGGCAAAAGGAAGCCCCGGCTTCAATGAAGCGGTCGACGCTGAATCTGGGCTCATCATCATGGATATGGTGGCCTGCAGAGCAGAATCCATTAGGCTGGGGTGCAGCGTAAATGGAGCAGCTGGGTCGGTCACTCCGGATGGAAGAGACAGCTTCGCTAACGCCTGGCCTCTGCCCAGATAGACTTTTTGTATGCCTTGATGTGCTGGACCGTATTGTATACCCATTGCGCTATAGGTTTCATAGATCTTGCTTGATGAAATGATGTCCAGATTGCATTCAGCCAGAAGAGATTCAATATCCAACGAAGCATGATCATTCATGCTGCATACTTCCGCACTTCCCTGGCTGTGCAGCACCGGTTCTCCTCCCGCTTCCTGCTCACTGTATACTTCATAGGCAATTTCACCATTATCCTCATGATATAGATCCAAATGGACTTGAACCGGTTGATCTTCCGCCACAATGGGCCGAGCCCATACGACATTTTTAAGCCGAATTCCTGTGCGACCTTGCTCCAGCGTCTCTCCGGCAATTTGTTCTACGGCCGTTCGAGCCATTTCAAGATAAGCCACTCCAGGCAGAACCCGCTGTCCCTTCACAACATGATCCTTTAGGAAAAACTCGCTCCCCGTAAAAACCGAACTGAAACGCAGCCCCGAAAGATCGGAGGTATTCCGGTGAAGTAAAGGATGAACAACCGATACGGCGGGAACTCCAACAGGCTCTGTTGCATTGGCATCCTTCTCGATCTCAGGAATCCAGTAAGGTTCACCAGCAAACGGATAAGTTGGCAAGCTAATGCGGCACGGCTTCACGTCTCCATAGATCTGGTTCCAGTTGACACCCAGTCCTCTTACCCAAAGATTGAGAAGTTTGGCGTATTTTCCGCGCTGGATCCATTTGATAACGGCTTCCTGAAACTCTTCATCTGCTTCGAAGACTGACAACGTCTCCTTATTGCGTTTAACCTGTCCCCGGAACATGTCCTTGATATGACCACTGCCCTCAATGAATCCTTCCAACTTCATCTTAAGATCGTCCATAGACCCTACGATCCATGCCAATCGTTCTTCCATGGCTTCACGCCCCACTTGAAGCGTATAGGCAATATCAGCAAGCGCGCCGTCCGAAAACGGTTCTTCCGTAATGGCATACAATAACTGCCTGGCCTTTTCCCGGAGCCTGTCTTCGTTTTTAGCCGATAAGAGAATTAGCGCAGGACTTTGCGAATTGACGGCAATGCGGGCCCGTGGATCGTTCACCGGGACATACTCTTCAACTATGATATGTGCGTTAGCTCCCCCTGCACCGAAGGATGAAATACCGGAACGGCGAGGAACTTCCTGTCCATGAATCGTTGGACGTTTCCAATGAGCGGTATCACGCTGCACAACAAATGGTGTCCGATCAAAGTCAATATTAGGATTTAAACCATGCCCGTGCATGACATTTTTCACTAAGGTTTGATGCTTCAATTGAAGCAGCACTTTGGTAAGCTGCGCAATACCAGCCGCTGCCTCTGCATGTCCAATGTTGGATTTGACTGAAGAAATGGAGCAATATCCTATATCCCCGGTATATTTGCCGAATACATCCGTCAAGCCTTTAATCTCAATCGGATCCCCGAGAGAAGTTCCGGTGCCGTGAGCTTCAATGGAACTGATGCTTCTTGGATCAATCCCGCTTTGGAGAAGCGCCTTTTCAATCGCCTGAGACTGGGACACTGGACTTGGTACCGTATAACCGTTCGTCCTGCCCGCATGACTGACCGCGGTTCCTTTTATGACCCCATAAATGGAATCCTGATCCTTGATTGCCTCCTGCAAAGGCTTTAAAAAGACTGCGCCTACCGCCTCAGACGGCACATAACCTGTTCCCCCTTCGCCAAAAGCGCGGCATCTTCCGTCGGAGGCGCTGAATTGTCCCTGGCACAATGTAATATACTTGCTAGGATGGAGCGAAAGATTTACACCGCCGGCGATTGCCATCCGGGACTGCCCATTTCGAATGCTTTCACAAGCCAGGTGAACTGCATATAGGGATGAAGAACATGCTGTGTCCACCGTCAAGCTTGGACCTGTAAAATCCATGATATAAGACACCCGGTTTGCTATCGAAAACATCTGGCTTGTCGCCAGATACATCTCTTTACTGGCTTGCCCGGCAGCATCGGCCATAAACAACTGATAGTTGTTAAAAGTAGCACCGACAAATACTCCGATTTGATTTCCATACCCATCCCGCTTCAGCGATTCCCGGGTATATCCCGCATTCTCCATACATCCCCAGGCAACCTCAAGAAACAAGCGTTCCTGCGGATCCATGTACATGGCGTCCCTTGGCGAAATATTAAAAAACAATGGATCGAAATATTCAATGCGATCCAAAAAGCCTCCCCACTTGCTATAGCTTAAACCCTTCGCTACCGCTTTGGTCCGGTCCGGTTCATAGAAGCCGTCTAAAGACCAGCGACTTGCCGGAATTTCTTCAATGGAATCCTTTCCTGCGTACAGGTTATTCCAGAACTGCTGCAGCGTATCTGCTTTCGGATAGCGGCCAGCTAAACCGATAATGGCAATATCGTTCGAGGCGTTTGGCTGCCGATCCGTTAATAAGATCGAACGGCTTAAAGGTATCGCTGCTGGAATAGGAGCTTGCGGAGGTTGTTTTGAGGCCGGTCCCACTTCCTCAACCTGCTTTATGTTCTTCAGAGATGCCCCATTCACAGCCGTATCCACATGCTTGGAGACCGCTACATTATATTCCTGTGCCAAATAAGCGGCTAATGCTTGGATGCTGTTGTACGTATAAAAAAGAGTGGCGTCTAACTGTCCAACCCAGAGCTCGATTTTTTTATTTAACGCATGAATCATCAGGGAATCCAGTCCCAATTCTTCAAAGGTGGCCGCATTCTCCAATTTGTCATGGGGAATCCCGGTTACCTCCGTCAAGAGGGTTCTTAGTTGAGCAGAAACTGACGACACCAGCGCTTCGGAATCCATTTCGCCTGAATGATATGAAATCTCAACATCAGCTTTGATCTCCACATCATATGTGCGGTCGGCTAACGGACTCACCTCAGCCTCTACTGCAGGATGAGGTCCTGCGGCATCGATCCTCCTGATTGTTGGCTCACAAAATTCTCCTTCAGCAGTATTCACCCAATAGCTTTCCCGTTCAAATGGATACGTCGGCAGCTTAACCTTGTAAGGTCGAACATGACCAAAAAGTTGACCCCACTCGATTTCATATCCTTGGCAGTAAAAGTCCGCCAGGGCATATAGCGTGTCTTTAAATTGGCTTTTGCCAAGATGCTGGGTACAGCTCTTCGCAAGCAGTTCCTGTATATACAGTTGCATCGCTTTTTGTCCGGTAAAATCGCGGGGAACCCTGCCTTCGAAAAGATTCGGCACTTTCTCGCGGTTCCCAACCTGTTTCATTACATACACAGCATCACTTAAATCCTGTATGACAACGGCACAGCGATAACTGAAATGAACGCGGCCATTCAGCAGCGTATAGCTGATATGCTGAAGGTCCTCTTCACCCCACTTCTCATTAACGAGTGCATGAAGCATATCCCGGATTTTTTCCTCGAGCGCTTCTTTCGTTTTGGCTGAAAGTGCAAGCACATAGTACGGCGGTCGCTCCGTGGACACAGCAACTTTTTTCCTCGAATAACTCTCGACAACCATGTGCGCGTTAGTTCCGCTCATTCCGAAAGCGCTGACGGCTCCTTTTAGGGATGTTCCGTTAGCTTGACTCCAAGCCTTCGCTTTCTTGTTCACATAGAACGGGCTGTCCGCCCATTGGATATAATCGTTCTCTTGCACAAAATTAAGACTTGGCGGAATCATTTCATGACGCAGGGACATCACGAGATTAATCAGGCTTACCAGTCCGGAAGCCGCAAAAGCATGGCCGAAATTCGTCTTGGAAGAGGTAAGCGCGCAGTACCCCTGTTTCTCCGTATGCGCTTTAAACGCTTCATTCAAGGCATTAATTTCTACTGGGTCGCCCAATTTTGTCCCGGTGCCATGGGTTACAATGTACTCTATTTCTGCTGGATTGATCTGATATTGATGGTAAACTTCTTTCAACAGATTGGTTTGGGCAATTCCGCTGGGAGCTGTGATCCCATTGGTTCTCCCATCATAATTAACTCCGCTTCCGCGAATCACCGCATGTATAGGGTCCCCGTCCGCTTCGGCTTGTGACAAGCGTTTGAATACCAAAGCGGTAACAGCTTCACCGGGAACCGTTCCGTTAGCCCGTTGGTCAAATGCATAACACTTGCCGTCTGCTGATAATATCCCAGCCTGACTAATGCCAGTGTATGCATTGGGTGTAAGCAGAAGATTGACTCCTGCCACGATGGCCGCGTCGCACTCTCCATTACGTAGGCTCATACACGCTTGATGAGCTGCAACCAGTCCCGATGAACATGCTGTATTAATGGCCATATTCGGCCCGGTCAAGTTCAGAAAATACGATAACCGCGCTGCCAGAATAGCGTTATGGTTAGAGGTTATACTCCCTTTGTCTTTCACAAGCAGATGATAGTCGCCATCTTCGACTCCAACAAACATCCCGATCTTGCATCCGCCAAGCTTGTCCTCCCCATACCCGGCATCTTCCAACGCCCTCCAGGATTCCTGAAGCAAAAGCCGCTGTCTCGGATCCATCGTTTTCGCCTCATTAGGCGAAATCTCAAAAAACATCGGATCAAATTCACGGACGCCCGGAATGGTTCCGCACCATTTGCAATGGATTGGCGTTGATTCCTGCTCGCCATCCCCATAATATCGCCGCCAATCGAATCTCTCGGCAGGAACTTCCGACACGGCACTTTTGCCTTCCGCCAGGATCGTCCACATCTCATCGATGTTTCGGGCTTCCGGAAACCGTCCGCTCATGCCAATGATCGCAATAGGCTCATGGAGGTTTGATGATGAGGCTATTCGTTCCTGCACCCTCGCTCTCTTGAAAGCTTTGGGCTCAGCTGCAGCTGTGTCTGGAAAGTTTGGCGATTCCGTATCTACGATCTGACTTTCTCGATAAAATTCAGTCATCATTTCGTTATGCTCTTTCAAAAAATAATCGATTAATTTTCCGATCGTGGATTGTCCGAAGAATAACGAAGGTGTGATATCCAAGTCATAATGCCCGGTCAGCACATTGGCAAATTGTGCAAGATTGATGGAATCAAAGCCGAATTCCGCCAAATTTTCGTCTAAATCCAGCTTATCGCGAGGGATCTTAAGGAGCTCGCTTACGATTTCCTTCATATCCCATTCCAGGCGCTGCGCAAGGCTCAATCCCTTCATTTCATTCCGCCATCCCTTGCCTTGAGCAGCGTTCGCATTTACGGTATTTGGTGTTTGTCTATTTGCTTCAAATGAATTCTCGTTGTTGGCCAGCCCCAGGAATCGATGCACCCGGCTTCGCTGACCAACCAGCACCAGATGCTGCGAAAGACTGTGAGAAAGAATGCGCTCAAATATCTGTAAGCCCTCTTCAGTCTCCAGCAAGCGCTGACCGCTGGATTTCAAATACATCTTGGTATTATCCTGATCCTCAAAGCCCATGCCGCCTTCCTTCCAAAGCGGCCAATTGATCACGATGGATCGACCGGCCCGGTTCTGTTCGTTCCGATGTCGCGCATATGCCATCTGATACCGGTTTCCAATGGCGTAGTCGCATGAACCAAAATCGCCAATCACAGCCGAGGTGGATGAGAAATAACAGATAAATTCCAACTGCTGCTCATCCTGAAGTATTTCATCCAGTGCGAGTGTTCCTTCCACTTTAGGAGCGAGCACTGCATGGAAATCTTCCAACTCTTTTTCAAGTATATGTTGACGGCTTGACATGCCGGCCGCATGAATAACCCCATGTATAGGTTCGAAACGAGCCTTTGCAGCGACCAAACCTTCACGCATATGTTCCACGTCACAAATATCGGATTGGACATATAGAACTTGACTGCCCAGGTCCTCCAGCTCCTTGATGCCGGCCCGTATTTCATCATTCATCGGGGATCTGCCTGTAAGGATTAAATTCGCAGCATACCGGCTTGCGATATGTCTGGCAAAAAGAAGCCCCAAGCCGCCGCATCCGCCGGTAATCAGGTAGGTTCTCCCTCGCTTCAACATGATAGAATCAATCTCCAGCATGGTGGGCTTGACTCGGCAAATATACCGTTTTCCGTCCTGATACAGTACACTTCCTGATTGGTTCGCTTGAAGTTCCGTCCACAGCTTCCCAATCGGGACGATCAGAGACTCCTTTCGCAACCGTGCCTGCAACTCAATGGAAACGACACTTACGCGAACATTTGGCAGTACGAGACCTAAAGATCGCTCAAAGCCAATCCATGATTCCATATAACATCGCTCAATCGGATTCTCGAATTGGCCGGCAAGCAACAACTGCTTCGGTTTTAATTTTGCGGCAGCGATAGCCTGAACCAAATGCACGATGCTGGAATAATCTTTGATGTACGCAGCATCTTCAATTGGCCATAAATACAGAACGGCATCGATTTCTTTGAAATCCTTGCGGATACTCGACAGCACCTGTACATATGAATCCCTATTCATCGCGGGAATACGGTAATCATGCCTGGATTTCTTGTCAAAGACGGTACTTTGCGAAACAAAAATAACCTGCGTGTCTCCATCCAAGGCTGTGGCTTTGTCCGTAACAATCTGTTTGCTCTCCTCTTCGGTTAGGAAACAAACCAGCGTCTTTAAATCGGCGTTATGGATATCCTCTAAAGCCTCTTCTTCCCAGACCTCTTCAAATGTCATCAATTCGTTAGCTTCTTGCGGCGCCGCACCTTCTGTTATTCGAAGCTGATCTTGTCCCACAGAAGGCCCATGATGTGCATCTCTTCGGGGCCTGTTTATGATTCGGAAGCGCCCGGGTTTCGTATTTGCAACGCCAGCGGTCGCGTCTTGGACAGATGCCCAATAATGCTCTCTGGCGAATGGATAAGTCGGGAGCTCTGTCAGCTGGGCCAATGCACCGTCATATAAACCTTCGCCGCTGATCTCATACCCTTGGCAGTACAGATCAGCTAATGCATAGAGTGCTTCTCGGTATTTATCCGGATCTTCCTTCAGAGATTGGGCAGATCTCAGTAGATCGTTGACGTACTGCTGGATCAAAGGTTGGCCTTCAAAATCACGTGGCACTTTTCCAGCAAAGCGATTGGGCAGACGTAAGGTATCCCCGTTTGCCGATAATATATATTCTGCGTCCTGTTTATCCCCAGCAACAACTGCCATACGATGGTTAAAATGCTGTCGTCCTTCCAACAAGGTATAACTTATTTTGCTCAACGATTCCTGTGATGCATCCGCTTTTCCTAGCATGACAACCATATCTTGAATCTTCTCTTCCATTGCTTCCTTCGTTTTGGCAGAGAACGTAAGCAAATGATAAGGGGGAATGCCTGTTGGCTCTTCTACGGAAGCTGTAACGTAGCTCTCCAAAACCATATGAACGTTCGTTCCGCTCATTCCGAACGCACTTACGGCACCCAGACGTTTTTTATTTCCGCTGGCTGGCCAGGGTTTATTCGATATATTGACATAAAAAGGACTTTCCGTCCAATGGATAAAATCATTCTCTTGCTCAAAATTCAGGCTTGCAGGAATCGTTTCATGACGGAAAGCTTGTATCAGATTGATCATATTGACTAACCCAGAAGCGGCGAAGGTGTGCCCAAAATTCGTTTTATTGGAAGTAATCGCGCAATATCCTTGTTTATCCGTATAGGCTTTGAATGCATCTTGAAGGGCGTTTACCTCTACCGGATCCCCCAGCCTCGTTCCGGTCCCGTGTGTTACGACATATTCAACATCACCCGGGTTAACACGAGACTGTTCATAAACGGCTTTCACAAGCTCGGTTTGCGCAACTCCGCTCGGAGCCGTGATTCCGTTTGTTTTGCCGTCATAGTTAATACTGCTGCCGCGGATCACCGCCAAGATCGAATCCCCATCGGCCTCTGCCCTGGATAAACGCTTGAGCACAACCACGGTGACCGCTTCTCCAGGAACAAGCCCGTTCGCCCGTTTATCAAATGCAAAGCATGTACCATCCCTGGAGAGCATCCCGGCCTGACTCATTCCAACATACGGGTCTGGAGTAAGCATCAGATTGACACCGGCAGCAATGGCCGTATCACACTCATCATTGCGAAGGCTGAGACAAGCTTGGTGTGCTGCGGCCAGCCCAGAAGAACATGCCGTATCCACCGTGAGTACCGGACCATTCAAATTCAGAAAATAGGACAGCCTTGCCGCCAGAATAGCATTATGGTTGGAGGTAATCCCTGCCTCTCCTCTAACTAGCTGCTGGTAATCCCCTTGCTCAGCACCCACAAACATGCCAATTTTCCCAGCTCTGATTTTTTTGTCTCCGTAGCCAGCATGCTCCAACGCCTTCCAGGCTTCCTGGAGCAATAAGCGCTGCCGCGGATCCATTGATTCCGCATCCTTAGGTGAGATCTCGAAAAATAACGGATCGAATTCGCTAACGCCCGGGATACAACCGCACCATTTATTGTCTGTCTTGTGAGGATCCTTGTCTGAGGGACTGTAATAATGACGCCAATCAAACCGATCAGCGGGAATTTCTCTCACTGCGTTCCTTCCCTCGGTCAGAATCGTCCACATTTCTTCAACGTTTCTCGCTTCCGGAAATCGTCCGCTTATGCCGATAACGGCGATGGGCTCATGGGCATCATCAGATAGGTTGCTGCTTAGCTTCATCTTTGCCTGCGCGATGGGGCGTGCTTGGGGAGCGATCTTTGCAGGCCTGTGCTCGTCAGCCTCATAGTAAAACTCGGCAAGTGCTTCTTGGTGCTCCTTCATCAAATACTCCGTTATTTTACTTATCGTGGAATGACCGAAGAATACCGAAGGTGTTAGTTCCACCCCATAATGCTTAGACAGCCTGGTCGCCAAATGGGTTAAATTTATGGAGTCAAAGCCAAAGTCAGCAAGATTGATTTCGCTGTCCAGCCTACCCTTCTGAATTTGGAGCAATATACCGATCTGCTCCTTCAAATCCCATTCAATGCACTGCTTCGTGCTCATGCCTCTCATTTCTCTTCGCCAGCCTTTACCTGACACAGCACTTCGATGACTTGCCTCGTGGATTGTTTCCTTGGAGCTTCCATCCATCTCCATCCTTGCAGACTCATTCGCATTCGCAGAATCCACGAGCGACTTCCGGGTTGATGAAACAACGCCTTCTTTAATCAGCTGATGCTCTGCAATATAATATCGTTCCCTCGCAAAGGGATAGACGGGCAGACTTCGACGGCGTGGTTTAACGCCATTCCTATACAGGATATTCCAATCCACGCGCAGGCCCTGAACCCAAATCATGGCGATGCTATGAAAATTCCGCTCCAGTACCAGCTTCTCCATCGATGAATCCGCTTCTTCTATACTCTGTTGCTCTTTATCCGGCTTCATCTGTCCCCTGTAGAGTCCATCAATATCGTTGTGTCCCGTCACATAACGTGTTAGCTTAGCTCGAAGATCTTGAATCGATTCCGCAACGACTGCAATCCGTTCTTCCATGCCTTCTCGCCCAACCTGAAGAGTGTAAGCCATATCAAGGAGCTGACTATCCGATAAAATCTCCTCAGCCATCATCTCCAAAAGCTGTTTCACTTTCTCGTTAAGGCATGATTGGTTTTTGGCTGACAACGGAACAACCACAGGAAGACCATCTTGAGAAGACGGGGCCGGGCGATACGTCTCCTCAGGCGTATATTCTTCCAAGATGACATGGGCATTGGAACCGCCTGCTCCAAAGGACGAGACACCCGCTATCCTAGGAAACTCTATAAGCTCTCCATCCATATGAATCACCGGTTTTTGCCATTCCTGAAGCGATTGCTGGACGACAAAAGGCGTGTTGGCAAAGTTAATGTTCGGATTCAGTTCTTTGGCATGCAGACTGGGTACCAGCATCTTATGCTTCATTTGCAAGACGATTTTGGTTAGACCGGCCATGCCGGCTGCCGCTTCCAAATGGCCGATATTGGATTTGGCTGAACCGATGGAGCAAAACCCAGTATCCCCTGTATCTATGGAGAATGCTTGGGTAAGCCCTGTTATTTCAATGGGGTCGCCGAGATCGGTTCCTGTTCCGTGCGCTTCGATATAACTGACCGCTCTTGCATTTATTCCTGCTTTATCCAGTGCAGCACGGACGAGATCTCCCTGCGCTACAGGATTGGGTACAGTATAGCCGTTGGTTTTACCGCCATGATTCGTACTGGTGCTTTTAATCACGGCATGAATCTGATCTTCATCTGCAATTGCACGTGACAGAGGTTTCAGAAGAACGATCCCCACGCCTTCACCAGGAACGAATCCGTTTGCGCCCTGGCCAAAACTTTTGCATCTGCCATCCTTCGAGAGCATTTGTTGAACGCTAAGCCAATGATAATTGGAAGGGTGCAAGTATAGATTCACACCGCCTGCGATCGCCATTTCACATTCTCCCAGATGAAGATGCTCACAGGCTTCGTGAATCGCGGTCAGAGAGGATGAGCACATCGTATCAATCGGCATGCTGGGTCCTTGTAAATTCAGATAGTACGAAACTCTGTTGGCAACTGAGCTAAAGGAGGTGTACGGGTTAACATGTTCCCCCTGCTCCCATAAACCGGGGCCGTACAGATCGTAACCCGTCTTCGTGATCCCGGCAAAAACGCCTACCCGGCGGTTATGCTTGATCGCCAGCTGCTCCCGCGTATAACCCGCGTCTTCTAACGCTTCCCAACAGGACTCGATGAACAAGCGCTCTTGAGGGTCCATCATCATGGCTTCACGGGGAGAAATATTGAAAAACAAAGGGTCAAAATCCGCAAATCCCTCTAAAAACCCTCCCCATTTACTATAGCTCTTGCCTTGCGCCACTGCTTCCTGTGGATCCGAATCGAAGAAGTCTTCCATCGGCCAGCGGTCACCAGGTATTTCGGTAATACAATCTTTGCCTGCCTTAAGATTCTCCCAATATTCGTTGAGATTGCGGGCAGAAGGATAACGTCCGCTTATACCGATAATAGCAATGGGTTCTCGCGATTTGAGCTCAGGTTTATGGATTGGAGAGCGGGTAGAACGGTTCTTCTCTTTACGGAATGAAACGAGAACAGGAAAAGGTTCACCGGAACGAGGATCCACCGATGGTCTTGCAGATCCCTCCTCACTCTGCTCTCCCAGCCCTGTCCACCACACACATCGTTCCGTGTGTTCGGCAGTCAGATAATCAAGGACTTCACCTAATGTCTGGTACTCGTAGAACAATGTTTTGGAAAGCTCCCCGAAGATCACTGCCATTTTTGCATTCAATTGGTTGATCATGATCGAGTCGATTCCATAACTCTCAAGGGGTTCATTCACATGTAATTGGGTAACCTCGAGTTGTGTCACTTCTCCAAAGAGGACTTTGAGTTGACGGCCCGTTCTGTCTCTTAACAAGCCCTCATCGACTTGGTGACGCTTCGTCGGTTCAGAAGCTGCTGATTTAGGAGTGGGACCGGGTAGCAGCCTCTCTCTGATCTGATCTACTTGACCTGACACGATGAGGACTCGATCATGACCGGAAGCCAGTGCTTGATGCATAGCCTGTATACCGGTTTTCGTGTCCAGAGCCATCATTCCCCAGCTTTGCATCATCGATTTCTCCGTTATTTCATCAACTTCCATTCCGCCATCCTTCCAGTATGGCCAGTTGATGGACAACGATTGGCCTTGACGCAGTCCGGTTGCTACGAGACCGTTTCTATACGCCGCATAGGCATCCATATATGCGTTGGCAGCAGCATAATCCGCTTGTCCCGGATTGCCGAAACAGCCCGCGATCGACGAGAAGAAAATAAAGAAATCCAGCGGCAAATCCTTGGTGGCCGAATCTAGATATGTCGTCCCTGACACTTTGGGATTCAGCACTTGCTCCAATTCATCCCCGGTCTTTTTAAGTATGAAATTGTCACAAACGACACCTGCACCATGGATGATCCCATGCAGGCTTCCGAATTCCTCCAGGATGTCATGAATCAGGAGTTCTACCTGATCCTTAAGAGACACATCCGTTTGTTTATATTCGATTCTGGCTCCTGTTGCTCTCATCTCATGAAGTTTGGCTTCTTTATCCATAGATAGGACAGAACGACCGGTAAGAATCAATACTGGAGCGTTAACTCGCCGGATAATATCTTCCGCAAACAGGAGTCCGAGTCCACCTGCGCCTCCGGTAATCAGATAAACCCCGTTGTCTTTCCATGGAATGCTCACCTCCACCGGCGGAACAATAACTTCATTCCACCCTGCCTCCCACCTTTTTTCTTGATCAAAGCGTATGATATCTACTGCCAACCCCTTGCTGCGGTTAAGCATTTGCACGAGTATTGATGCCTCTACGTCCGGTTCTATTTCTATCAGTTGACCGCTTAATCGCGGGTTTTCCATACGGGCTGTTCGTAGGAGGCCGTAAAGTCCGGTGAACAGCTTCTGCTCACCCTGAACCGGCACCACAAGTTGAATAAGCACCTCGCCGGTCACTTTCTGTTCCATTATCGTTTTTACGAGGTCAAGAAACTGCTGTGCATAGGATTGGAAGCGTTGATTGATCTCCAGGTAAGAAGGTGACTGAAGCATCAGGCACTCGATGCCTGTCAGCCCGCTCTGTAGACTTTCGAAGGTTGAATGATCCATCTCACAAAAGATGGCTAGATGCCGGACATAACTCGACGGATTCCGACCATTCATGGTCTCTGTTTCTTTATAGATCGGTGTAAACATCTGGACCCCTGAAGCAGAAACTGAGCCTTTTGAACTTGAAAGAGCATCCTGATTTCTCATATTTGTAATCCTCCTCCAACCTTTGCGTGTTTTACGGTATGCTGTCCGTTGCTCTCCAATCGCGCTGTAAGTCCTTTCATGGTTGCGTATAACGCTCCGTGATGATCGTAGAAGTCAATATCAACTTTGATATTTGTCCCCTGAACGCCATACGCACTGTTTCGTACGTGAACCCATGACAATGGCGTTGGCTTACCGATCATATGAACCTCCTGCAAGGATAGCGGTTGTGCAGAACTCACGATTCCGCTACCCATTTGCTCATCCCAATCTGGCAAGAGGCCTATCGTCGCTTGCATAGCAGCCTCGGTTAGACTTGGATGCAATATGAAATGATGGGATGAATCCCGAAAAGCAGAATGCATTGAAAGCTTCGCGAGCAGCTGGTGGTGTCCGATAAACATCTCCTCTACCACTTGCTGTTGAGGACTATGAATTATTCCTGCTTCCACATATACCTTGTACCACTCAAACTTTGAGAAATATTTCACATTGCATTGTGCCTGTACAAGACTCATATCAGCCCGCAATGCCTTGCTTTGAAGGGCCGTTGTCAACACCCGTCCCTGATTGTGTATAACCGGATCTATGCTATTCTTGTCCGCTGTACTGTAGATTTCATATGAAAGGTCTCCCGCATCCGGGAAGATATCAATATGGAGCTGCAAGTCTTCTTCCACAAATTCAACCGGTTGGGACCAAACCACATCCTTGATCTGAATCTCTTCATGGGCGTCAAGGAAAACTCCCCCCGATAACTCCGCTGCTTTCCTGGCCATCTCCACATATATCATCCCCGAGAGTGTGTTCCTTCCTGAGACATCAGTTGAAGCCAGTAAAGGTTCGTCTCTGTTAAAAGTCGAGCTGTAGCGGACTCCCGAAAGATCCGATGTGTTCTGATGAAGCAGAGGGTGCAGCATGGCCTGCCCTTGTGGGGCTGATTCAATAGAAGAGCTGCCTTTGCCTTTTTTATCCGGTACCCAATAGCGTTCAGTCGCAAAGGGATAGGTTGGCAGAGATATGATGGTATAGCGTTCATTCGAGAACAACGCTTCATAATCAAGCCCATATCCTTGAATATATAACTCAGCAATCGTTGTTAGCCGCTCCACATATTCGGTGGGTTCGACCAAATGGCATTCCTGGATGCATTGGTTTCCGTATCGCTTTAAGGAAGGCTGTTCCCGACGATCATTTTCATTCAGTTCCGACACATAAACCTGTGGTACCTTGCTTCTGGCCAGCCATTTACTAAGGAATGTCATTAACTCATCCAAGCTCCGAGCTACGCAGGCTAAGCGGTTGTTAAAGTGCTTTCTTCCCGCCAACAAGGTATAGCTAAGGTTTCCGCAGTCTGCTTGCCTGTCATCTTGGCAGAAATCCAGCAGTTGATTCGCCTGCTTGCGCAGCTGCTCAGGCGTTCGTGCAGATAACACAATCAGATATCCCGGTTTGTCGGTATGACTCCCTGTTAGTTCCGGTGCCTCTTCTATAACAATATGGGCGTTAGTTCCGCTGAATCCGAAGGAGCTCACGGCTGCTCGTCTTTTACCACTCCTTCCTTTCTCCCAATCCCTGAGGCTCGTATTTACATAAAAGGGGCTGTCCTTAAACTGAATATTCGAATTCCCCGTTTCAAAATTTAGCGTAGGCGGAATTTGCTTATGCTTCAAAGACAGCAAAACCTTAATGATTCCCGCGACGCCAGCCGCATGGGCCGCATGCCCGATGTTGGTCTTGATCGAGCCGATCGCGCAGTACTCTTTGTTGTCGGTATAATTTCTAAAAGCCTTCGTTAGTGCCTGATACTCAATGGGGTCTCCCAGCTTCGTGCCCGTTCCATGAGCTTCTATAACCTGTATGTCGCCGGGATCAATTTGGAAGGCATCATATACGTTTCGTTCCAGGCGTTCCTGAGAGACGGCGCTTGGCGCCGTTATGCCGTTCGTCGTTCCGTCCTGGTTCATTCCCGATCCGCGAATGACTCCATAAATATGATCTCCGTCATGTATCGCTTCCTGAAGACGCTTCAGTACTAGAACGCCCGCCCCTTCACCCGGGATAAATCCGTCAGCACGCTCGTCAAAAGTATAGCTGTGGCCCGTTGTCGAAAGCATTCCCGCTTTGTTGGTGCTCAAATAGTACCATGGCGTAGACTGGATAAACACGCCTCCAGCCAATGCCATTTCCGTCTCGCCTGACCATAACCCCTGACATGCCATATGGACGGCGACTAATGAGCTGGAACAGGCCGTATCAATGGCGATGGCCGGTCCCTTGAGATCAAGATAATACGCAATCCGTGCCGGAATGACCGATCCAGCTATGCCCCAGAATGCTTGCGCCGGCGCATCATCTCCGAAGAGCTGTTGATAATCGCCCGCACCTCCAAGGCAGCCGACATAAACGCCGCAATGGCGTCCCTGAATCCTGGATCCGGCATAACCTGAGTCCTCCAGTGCCTTCCAGCACTCCTCCATAAATATCCTTTGCTGAGGATCCATATAGCTGGCTTCCAGACCATTAATATTAAAAAAGAATGGGTCAAACTGATCAATATTCTCTACAAAACCTCCGCGATCGCAATACTGGGCCACTTTCGGATAATGTGCCGAGAGATCCCAACGCGGAGACTCTCCAATAAGTTCTGCTCCGTTGGACAAGTGCGTCCATAGTTCATTCACGTTAGCTGATTTAGCATACTTTCCGCTCATTCCGATAATGGCAATCGGTTCTTTGTTCATGGGTGTCACAGGAGCGACCTCATGCTTAACGAGATCAGGTGCTTGCCTGCCTGATAAGGAACTCTTGTTGATAAACCGACTGGAATAAGATGGCGATGCTGCTTCACCTAATTCAGGCATATCCCGCCGATTGTCATCAGAGGCGACTGGTTTCTTTAAATTCTGCCCAAGCAGGCCAGCGACTGCATCCCTGTGATCCGATAAAATATAAGCTGTAAGCTGCTTAACTGAACTGTAATCAAAGAGACTCGTGGTATCGAGTTCGATGCGTAAGGCTTGATTAAGAACTTGTACCAGATGAACCCCGATAATGGAATCCAGACCATAATCGGCAAAGGACTCCTCCAATTCGATTTCGTTCCTATTTACTTTTAATGCCTCGGAAAGCTTCTCAATGATGGTCTCCTTCACATGATCTTCCAGCATCTGTTCGGTCATAACCGTGCTAGCCTGTTTAGCGGCAACGTTCTTAACTCGAGGCTGCTCTTCCACTGCGGCAATCGTTTCTAACCTGTCCCTCGTATCAAATGGTTTGGGATTAAACGTGCGTTTGACCTCTGCATCGGCTCTGTCTGAATAGGGCACCTGTTTTACTCGGACCACCCCGTTACTACTTGCCGCAATGATCTGCTGTCCCCATTCATGAGACTCTTTTGCCGGAAAAAAAACCGCTTCGTAGCCCTCGGACTCCAACACGTCCTTCCAGGTTTCGGGATACAGACCCGGACTACCAGGAATGCGTAAAGGTGCATCTTCATAAAGCCACCAACCTTCCAGGAGTCCAAAGGTTAAGTGCGTAAATAATCGGTTATCGCTCAGCTCATTGATTAGAATCAAACCGTTCTTTTTCAGGACGGATTTGGTATTGCGTAAAGTTTGGCGGATATTTCGGGTCGCGTGAAGCACATTTGTTGCAATAGCTATATCGAATTCACCCAAAGGGGTGTCCGAGCCGGCAACGGGCGCATCAACATTCAATATTTTATAAGTCAAAAAGGGATTGTGCGGACCGTACTCCTTCTCAGCAAATAATAAAAACGCTTTGGAAATATCGGTGTAGCAATACTCCTCGATATAATCACTGCAAGGCTTTAATTTTTGGAAAAGCCTGCTGCTCGTTCCTCCCGTGCCGGCACCAATTTCAATGATCCGGATTTTAACGGCAGGAGATTCGTTGATCCGTTCCTCCATATAGGCCAATAAGGTATCGGCAAGAACTTCATTGAAATGATCGGCGACGGGATTATTTTTATAGATGCCCTCCACTAGGTTCATGGAGGAATTCGGGAACATAATATCGGTGGCCAGGCGTTTACCTGTCAGAATTTCAGGCAATGCAAGCATGACCTCTTCAGCTAATGTCATCCATGCCTTTAAACTCGGATCTTCCAGCCATTCGACTTTCTTCAGTTCCCATTCCTTCCATAACAAGGCTTTATCAACGGATAACGGATCGGTTACTTTGTACATTTCACCATCCTGATAGAGGGAGTGATGCTGCACAAGGACGCGCAAGCTTTCCTCAAACCACTTTTGGTACATTGTGATGATTCCAATATGGGCTTTGCTCTCGGCTGACTTCGTATCCTTTTCCAATAATCCCATTGACGATAGCTCACTTAGCAGCATTCTTGATAGAAGGCTGATCATTTCCTTATTTAAACTCTGGGCCTCATTCATGTTCTGGAGCCGATCTGCTGTTCCCGAATTATAGTCCCTAATTTTGTTGATCACTGACGGTATGCTATCCGATCGGATATCGATGCGCTCTTTAGGATTCATGCCTTCCACGATAAGAGGTTTGGTCGTTGTAATCATCGCCATTTGATGAATCGGATTGGAAACCAATCGTTCCAAAGCTCTCATGCCAGCTTCAGGCTCAATGAGTCCCATCCCGATCCGGGACAGCTGTTGTACATCCTCTGAAGCAGAAGCGTCATCGCTGCTCCAATACCCCCAATTCATCACCTTCACCTTGCACGGCCATTCATGCGAAAGCCGATGTGCGAACGCATCCTTGAACGTACAGCCTGTTGCGTAGTGGCTCTGTTTTGGATTCTTAATGAAAGCGATCAAGGAAGAGAAGAACATAACAAAATCCAATGATTCCTTACGGAAAACCTGGGCCATCCGTACGGTCACGTCAATCTTGGCCGATAGCCCTGATCTGAATTGATCCTCTTCCATGTCCAGGAGACTTCGATTCGACAGCACCATCGCCGAATGCACGACACCGTTAATTCGCGAATATGTCTGCTTTATTTTTTCATAAGCTGCTCTGAGTTCTTCATAATCGGTTGCATCTGCTGAGATATAGACGGGTCTGGGTCCAAAACGAGCGATTCTATCCATATCCGCCCGTATATGTTCATCCATCTGTCTGCGGCCGATCCACACCACATGGGCTCCATAAGCACGAACCATATACTCGCTCCATGCCTTGCCGATACCGCCAGCCCCTCCAATTACGACATATACGCCACCCTGCCTAAAGCTTGATTCCACCGTTGCAGGAGCATTCAATGGTATGAGCTGCTGTCGGTACCACTGCTGTTTCCGGTACACCCAAGGGTGTCCGCGCCGATCAGCAGGGAGAGTGAATATATCGGATACAGGCCACGGACGGCCGGCCTCCAAATCGATAATTCGGATATTCCAGCTCGGATATTCTTTTGCCATTGAACCTACCAGACCGTGAATGCCGGCATGCGAAGGATCGACCTTGCGAGATTCGTTAACCCTCTGCGTGTCAAATGTGATCACTGTCCATCCCAAGGCGCGGGCAGAATAACCCAAACCAATGAACGCCTTAATCAAGCGGAACAATGGGATAACGCCATGCTCCTGTCGTTCAATCAGTTTTTCATCTTCCAGGGAAGTTGACGGACCTGCAGGAGCAACCCACACGATATGATCAACTATGCCGAAAGCTTCTAGTTTTGCAGCAATTTCTGATATCGTATCTGCTGGATTCAAATCAAAAAAATGAACCCGCGGGTACATCTGTTGAATCATGCTCCTATTCTCTTCCCCACCAACATAGATCACATGATCGGAATCATGCGCCTGCCATGTGCCATTCTCTGCCGGAACGGCCTCCCATGCTGGCACAAGATGTATATTTCCGACAGGCGTTTGTACCATTGCCTCCTGTGTAGCCGCATTAGACCGACTGCTGGCCTCAAGCTCCCCTTCCAGCACCCTTGTTGAGAATCCTTTGATACGAACACAAATATTGCCCTGATCATCACATATATCGATATCCAGCTTTGGAGTTAAACCTGTCTTTGCAGCCTTATCGTTGTTTCGTATCCATGCCCACATATTCGGCGTGCACTCCCCCCGAATATCCAGTTCCTGGAGGGCAAAAGGCATCACCGGGTTCACCGAAACCGGGGGCATGCCGCCAGAATTCATAGAATAAGCAATCGTCGCCTGTAAAGCTGAGTCCATTAGGCTTGGGTGGAGAACATACCCCTTCAAGGTATTAGAAACGGATGACGGCAAGGATAACTTAGCCAATATTTGTCCCGCACCTACATACGCTTTCTCTATTCCCCTGTGGGCCGGGCCATACTCCATCCCCATCTCATGAAAGACCTCGTAGAATTGGGAGGATAAGAAGCACTGTTCGCCGCAATGCCTCTTCAAATCTTCAATATTCAAGACATCCTTCGTTCCAGCAGCTGGTAGCAGCTCGGCACTGCCTTTGCTGTGTACAACAGGCTCCGAATTTGTGCTCTCCTGAACTTGACTATATATTTCGTAAACGATCCCTCCATGCTCAGCGGGAAGCAGTCGGATATTCACTTCAGCATATTCCTCCCCAACGGAGACAGGCCGAATCCAAACCACATTTTTCAGGCGGATTCCCGTATGATGCTCCGCTCGGCTGCCAAGGGATTCCATGACTGCCATACGCGCCATCTCCAGATAGGCAACACCCGGTAATATCTTCTGCTTCCTCACGACATGATCGGATAAGAAAAATTCATTTCCCCTAAAAGTGCTGCTAAATCGCTGCTCGGTAAAGTCGGACGTGTTTTTGTGCAGCAAAGGGTGTATCCCTGCTTCAGCAGTCGCAGCAACGATTGGTTTTCCGGCAGCTGGTACCCAATAACGCTCCCGTGCAAACGGGTAGGTCGGTAAACTGATCCGGGAAGGCCTGGTGCTCTCGCCGTATAATAAATTCCAATCTAACTCCATGCCCGAAGCCCACCCTTCAGCCAATTCATCCCAATTCCCCTCATCGATCCATTGGCTGACGGACTGCTTATTCCTATCACCTGCAGAGGAGGATGCAGCTGAATCCTTCATTAACTTGGCCTTGCCTCTAAAGCCGTGTTTAAGTTCTTTATTGTCCAGAAAAGCTTGAAGCCCCTGAATCAATTCGAGGATATCCTGAGCGACAAACACCACTCGTTCTTCCATGGCTTCGCGTCCGACTTGCAGTGTATAAGCCACATCTTCGATGGAGATTATCGAGCGGTTCTGTCCCCGCTTGTCCTGATCATCGGATCCGCCATCATGATCAGTTCCAACGTTAGGAGCCCCCATCACTTCTGGGTGCTCATTCAGAAGATGAGCGGTTACGGAAGCAATCGTGCTTCTCTGCCCCCATTCCTGATCATCGATCTCAACGAGGAATTCATCCTGAATTTTTCCCTTTAATAATCGAATATGAACAGGCTCAACTCCATATTCACTCCATGGAACATCTAGTTCAATGAGTTCTTCATGAACATGCATGATATCAGCTAATAATTCCTTCAGTTTACCTTGTAGGTCGACTGTATATCCCGGCTCTTCATCCTGCTGTACCGGCTCGCTCTCAGGCAATCCTAACAGATAATCGAGCATCTCTTTTGCGTAGGTTTTGAGCCTTTCTTCATTTTTAGCCGAAACAGGAACAATCATAGGTCGCTCTTGTCCATGGTTCGCCTGCGTTGTATCGCTTACTTTCGCACCTATGTATTCTTCTAGAATCATATGGGCATTTGAACCAGTGGCTCCGAAAGAACTTAACGCAGCTCTCCGCGGATAGCTAATCTTGCGCATGCCGTCCATGGTTACAGGTTGTTTCCATTTCTCCTTGGTGTGCTGCACATAGAATGGAGATTGTTCAAAATCAATATAGGGATTCAATTGCTCGGAATGCAGGGATGGAACCAGTGTTTTGTGATAGATTTGGAGAGCTGCCTTCTGGAGGCCGATAACTCCCGCGGCGGACTCCGCATGGCCAATATTGGACTTTACTGAACCAATCGAGCAATACTGCCGTTCTCGGGTATACAACTCGAAGGCTTTCATTAACCCTTCGATCTCAATAGGATCCCCCAGCGAGGTGCCTGTACCGTGAGCTTCGACATAACCGATCGTTCGCGGGTTTATGCCTGATTGCTCGAGACAATCAGCGATCACTTCCCCCTGTGCCACTGGGCCAGGCACCATAATGCCGCTCACAGTCCCTACATGGTTGATCGCGCTGCCTTTTATAACCGCATAGATTCGGTCATTATCTCGAACTGCATTATTTAATGGTTTTAAGAGGACTGCCGCAACCCCTTCGGCTGAAACGTAGCCGTCGCCTCCTTCGCCGAAGGTCTGGCAATAACCGTCACTTGAATGCATCCCCCACAACCCGTATGTCATATACTTCGACGGGTGCAGAGATAAATTCACCCCACCGGCCAATGCAACTTCGCTTTCTCCACGTTTCAAGCTCTCCATCGCCAGATGAACGGCCGTGAGGGAAGATGAACATAGCGTATCCACGGTCATGCTGGGGCCATGGAAATTGCAAAAATATGAAACCCGATTGGCAATAGGGCCTGCATTCAGCGAAAGTGGGAATGCTTCCCCTTGGGAAGCAGCCTCTGCGCCCACCAGGGAATAATCCTTATGCATCACACCCGCGAAGACGCCTACCTTCCGCCTGTTATTTTTACCTCGGGGCGGGACTAATGATTTAGGGGTATATCCAGCATCCTCAATGGCTTCCCAGCAAGTTTCCAGGAACAACCTTTCCTGGGGATCCATCGTTTCTGCTTCACGAGGGGATATTCTAAAAAATTTCGGATCAAAGCAATCCGGATCGTCTATGAATCCCCCCCATCTGGACATCGCTTTCCCGCCAGCTGATTTTATACCATCCATCGTCTTCCAGTCCCAGCGGGATTTTGGAATTTCGCTTATGCAGTCCTTTCCCTCCTGCAAATTCCTCCAAAATTCGTGAAGGTTTCTAGCTTGGGGATATCGGCCGGACATACCGATAATGGCAACGTCTCCTTCCGTTGGCGGATTATCAGAAAGATTGGAACCGGAAAACGAGCGCTTAGATGAACTCTGAAATTCCGGATCTGAAGCGGTATCAGTTACGGATATTACCGATGCAGCCTCGGATTGCTTGAATTTTGAAGCATAGTTTTCTTCGAGATAAGCAGCAAGCTCGGCAATTGTTGTATACTCAAACAACAAAGTCGGCGATAACGAGATATTAATGCTGGTCTCAATCGCCCTCACAATCTCTAACAATCCGGGGGAATCCAGTCCCATCTCGTAGTATCCGGATTCAGGATGGATATCTTCCACCTTACAGTTAAGCGTGTCCGCCATGAGTTGCCGTAGGAACCATTCGATCGAAATAACGGGTGCCGTTTCGTCGGCACCCGTTATTTGAACCTGCTTATTGGAGCTGACCCGAGGTGGCTTGCGCTGCTCCGTGATCTGAGATGATGAAAGGGACCCTTTCCGCTCCGGATGGATCAACCCGGCATCGCGAACCAGTTTCGTAGATAAGTTTTTCAGTTCCCCGACTTTTTTTCCATCCCCGTTAAAAAACTCCATCGTCCAAAACATCAGCTCATTCTTATGAAGAACGGACGACCTCTGCACCCTTGTAATACACCGTTCCTGGAGCGGTTCCGAAGCATTAAAAACGGCATAACTCAGAGGCAAGAACAAGCGCTGTTCCTCTTGGGCAGAAGGAGCATACATTCTTCCGCCCCCTACGCCACTGCCGTCGATCAGAGCAGGATGAAATAAGAACTCTTTCGAGCTGGCTATCGCTTCCCGACTAATAGAAAGATCCAGAATTGCTGCTGTATCCATCTCATAAATCTGGCCTTCCGCCTTCATAAATCCGGTATGCACCAACTCCTGGCTTCGGTACTCTTCATAAATGTCATGGATGGGGAGCACACGGTTTGCTGCCCCCTTCACGAAGCCTAAATCCAGCGTTTCCGAGTATGACACCTGATCTCTTGCATGCATCTCGGCTGTGGCATAAAGTGTTTGCTCTGGTTCTTCCATACCGTTACGACGATTCTGTCCCTCCAACCGAATCTTCCATCTACCAGGAGAAGCCTCATCACATTGAATGCCGAGAATTATAGTAACATCCCGTTCGACTATGAGCGGATTATATATACTTAAATGACGAAGCTCAAGTTTGTCGAATGCATAGTGATGTTTCTTATAAACCTGGTAGATAAGGTCAATATAGGCCAGTCCAGGCAATAATTGTTGCCCGTATACCATATGATTGCTAATAATCGGGTTCTTGGCGGACAGGTTAAACTGTTCATACATCACGTTTGCTCCCTCCTAGTCGAAATTTTCCCAAAAAATATCCTGCGGAACGTTTGCTGCTGTTTTTCTGCCGCTTGATAAGGTTTTGGAATGAGTTTGTGTCTCCCATAACTGCCGCCTGTTTAAAACCGGAACCGGTAAAGGCTGCCTTCTATCACGTTGAAGAGGCACCCCTGCGCCATCCTCCAGGATCACATGGGCGTTGGTTCCTCCGTCCGCAAAACAGTTAATCGCCGCCACTCTGGATGTATGCGCCCACTCGGTTTTTTCTCTACTAAAATAGAACGGAGATGATTCCATATCATAGTGAACCATCGCTTCTCCGCCTGATAAAAAAGGAACGAATTGCCCGTGATGCAGCATCAACACCACTTTAATAAAACTGGCAATGCCTTCTGCACAAAGTGGATGTCCGATATTAGGTTTCATTGATCCCAGCCCCAGCGGAACCGTGCTCGATTCCCGATAAATCGAATGAATCGCTTTAAGCTCCAGTAAATCGGTCACCATGGTACCCGAGCCATTCGTTTCAATATAACTGATCTCCTCGGGATGCCTTCCACTCTTGCGCAAGGCAGTCTGTAATACATCCCTTTGCGCTTGAATATTCGGAGTTGACGGTCCTGCCGTTCGCCCGTCGTTATTAACGGCCAAGCCCTTAATGACTGCATAGATCCGATCGCCATCGGCAATAGCTTGCTCCACCGTTTTTAACAGAACCATACCTGCGCCTTCTCCCAGCACGATACCTTCAGCCCGTTTGTCAAACATATGGAAGTCCTGTACCGGACTTAAGATCCCGCGTTGTTCAAAAATTTTGTGTGCACGGTCAGTAGTTAGCAGACTCGCGCCTCCGACAATCGCCGAATCGATATCGCCTGCTCGCAGAGCTTGTACCGCCATGTTCATCGCTACCAGCGCCGAAGAGCATGCTGTATCCACTACAACGCTTGGACCACGAAGGTCAAGGAAATGTGAAATATTGGCAGACAGATAGTTCTGCCCAATCGCCACAATCGGATTACGCGCTTGGTATAAGTCGGATTCCTCCGGTTGATGCTGCGTTCGAGCTCCAATATAGACTCCCATCGGCTTGCCCTTTAATTCTTGCCACGAATATCCAGCATGACATATCAGCTTCAGACTTTCTTCCAGCACCAACAGTGCCTGCGGATCCATGACTCTGGCATCTTCTTGCGGGATCAGGAAAAAGGACGGATCAAAGCTTGAGATTTCCTCAAGCATTCCAGCGTAATAAGAGGTGGAGTGCCCCCACCGTTCATACGGAACCTGCCGAATGGCCGATATCCCTTCGGACAAAATCCTCCAATAGTCCTCAAGTGAACCGGCACCAGGGAATCGGCATGACAATCCTACCACCGCTATACCCGTGGCAGGCTCGCCTGGAAGTCCTTTCGTTGATGCTCCGCTTTCTAACAAAGCCATCGGCGCCTGAGGTGATGATGCCTTTACGTTAGACATGGATTCACAAATATCCGCAGTCCCCAGCATCTGCGATACCGCAGCAGAATGAGCATTGACCATCCAGCCTGCCAATGATTCTATGGTCGGATATTCAAATAGCAGGGTAGGCTCCAAATCCAACCCGGCCAGCTGATTGATTCGTCGAAGCAATTGAGCGATCATGATTGAATCTACACCATAATCTTGGAAAGCTATATCGGGCTCCAGTTTCGTAACAGGAATTTTCAGTTCTTCGGCCAGCAGCTCCGTAAGCCATGCTCGCGTTTGATTCAACAGGCCTTGGGGACTCTTGTTCGAATTCTCCGGCTCTTGCCCTCTTTGTCTCATCCTGCCTTTCAAGCTCTCCTGGTTGGCAAACTGCATTAGCCTGCCGGGATTCCACAATTCGGGATTGACCACAGCCGGCATAACCACCGATGGTATTCGGTTTGAAAGAATCTGATCCAACAGCTGTAAGCCCTCTTCATTGGTTATGCTCAGCAAACCCGTCTGCTCATAGGCCCTGCTTCTCACTTCGCCCATTCCCGCCTCTTTCCAGCTCGGCCACTGAATGCTGGCAATGGGTACCGTATGTTTCGCTTTCTCCGCAAAATAATCCATATAGGCATTCGCCATTCCATAATCACTCTGTCCGGAAGCTAAAGCAGGAATCGTGGACGAAACCGAAGAGAAGAGCAGAAAGAACGATAAAGATTCATTTCGGAAGCACTCGTAGAGTACACGAAGGCCTGACACTTTCGGTTCGAAGACCTGCTCAATTCCTTCAACGGATTTTCTAATAAACGCTGGATTATGGGTGTCAATCCGCCCCGCACAATGAATAACGCCTCCAATGGGCCCCATTGTCCTTTTGACCAACTCCATGCTCTGCTGAACAGCTTGCTCATCCGATAATGATACCGACAAGATTTTCACTTCTGCCTGAAGTTCTTCCAACACCTGAATCGCCTGAATTTTTTGTGCTACCGGCGTTTTTTGCCCCTTATAGAGACTCCATTCTTCACGTGAAGGCAAAACCTCCCGACCTGTCAGAACCAGCTTCTTAACGCCATATTTCTGTACAAAATGTCTGGCGCATAGGTAACCGATCCCCCTTGTACCTCCTGTAATCCAAAGCACATGATCCTCGGGGAAAGCGAACGCTTCTTTATCGGAAATCGCCCCCTTCAACTCTTCCAGCGAAGCCCGATATCGCTTACCGCTCCGGTAACAGATTTCCGTGTCTCGGCTTTCGGTAGCATATTCGTTAACGATCTGTTCAGCAATGATCTGAACATCCGTCTCAGCATCCACATCCACATGCCGTGAGCTCAGGCGACTGTATTCACTCTGCAGCATTCTGTACAGTCCAGCGCGTTCGGCACCGGACAAGTTGACTTCAGCATTCTGGAAAGACTCCAGACATTTCGTTACCCCAAGCAGTGTTAGGCCGTCTGTGTCAGCATGCTCGATCCATTTCTGGAGCCAGGGAACCCATCCGGTCAGCCCCGTTGTATTCAACCCGCAGCCTACAACGTCGATACAGCCGCCATATTGGTTCCAATCCTGTTCAGTCTGATGAAACTCGCGTGCCATATCCTGAATATCAATGATCCGGCTGCTTTTAAAATGCCTGGATATGTGAATAGCTAACTCCATCGTTTCCTGCGTAGTCAATATCGCAATGGATTGCGTAACGGATTTGCTTCGGTCGGCAGAACCATCTATGGCAGTCAGTTCCCACTTTTTATTCAAATAGCTCACTTTACGCTCAACTGGACTTTTTTCCCGGTTAGAGACTACAAGTTCTCGCTTGGGCTCCGGATTGCTCCACGCCTGAGCGTTACTCGGTTCGGGAACCCAGTAGCGATCTTCGGAAAACGGATAGGTGGGCAAGCTGATTCGGCGTGGCTTCGTATTCTCATAAAGCCGGCTCCATTCCACATCCAATCCTTTAACCCAGAGACTTGCGAGCTTGTCATATTTTCTACGCTGAATCCATTTAGCAATGGCTTCCTGCAGTTCTTCGTCTCTTGTAAATACAGATAGCGCTTCTTTGTTCCGTCTTACCTGACCATAATAGATACCGTCCACATGATCGCGGCCTTCGATATATTCTCTTAGTTTATCGATCAGCTCTTTCATTGTAGATACAATCACAGCCAATCGTTCCTCCATGGCTTCCCGTCCTACTTGTAGAGTGTAAGCCATGTCAATAAGGCTGGAATCTTCTTGCGGTTGGTCGCTGATATCCGCGAGAAGACGCTGCGCCTGTATCCTCAGCTGTTCTTCGCTTTTGCCTGATAGCACAATGATGACCGGATTTAGACCTTCCATGATGATTGGTGAAGACTCCTCGACTCCGGGGATATACTCCTCAATGACGAGGTGGGCATTGGACCCTCCCGCACCAAAGGACGATATTCCTGCAATTCTTGGGTACTCCTTCATTACTCCATTCAACTCGAGGACAGGTCTTTTCCACTCCGCAAGCTCTTGCTGCACAACAAATGGAGTCTGGCTAAAGTCGATGTTGGGGTTCAAAACCCGCGAATGCAATGAAGGCACCAGCTGCTTGTATTTAAGCTGAAGCAGAACTTTGGTCAAGCCTGCGATTCCAGCCGCACTCTCACAATGTCCAATATTCGATTTTGCAGAACCGAGCGCACAAAACTGCTTATCCCCTGTGTATTCCTGAAAGATGTTGTGTAATCCCGTTATTTCAATTGGATCCCCCAGCGAGGTTCCCGTTCCGTGCGCCTCCATATAGCTGATCGTGCGCGGATCAATCCCCGCCTTCTTGAATGCTCGTCCAATTACGCTGGACTGGGCTTTGGGATTCGGTACCGTGTATCCGTTGGTTTTCCCCCCGTGATTGATTGCAGTCGCCTTAATAATTCCATAAATCTGGTCTCGATCCTCCATGGCATGGGACAGCGGTTTAAGAAGAACGGCTCCTACTCCCTCACCAGGCACGTATCCCTCTCCTCCCTCGCCAAAACTCTCACATCTTCCTCTGCTGGAGATAAACTTCCCCTGTGACAGATACAGATATTTATTGGGATGAATCGAAACATTAACCCCGCCCGCAATCGATACCTTGCATTCTCCCGTCAGCAAGCTTTGACAAGCCAGATGAATGGCCGTCAAGGATGAAGAACACATCGTATCTATGGTCATACTTGGGCCATGGAAGTTGAAGAAATAAGACACCCGATTGGCGATGGATGCTGGCAGTCCGGGTAGTGCCAGAGGATTCCCCCTTGCTTGCTCCTGAGCACCGTAGAGCTGATATTCCTGATACATGGCACCGACATAGACGCCCACACTACCTTCCAAGCCAAAATCGCTGTATAAGCCCAGGGTTTCCCGGGTATATCCCGCATCCTCAAGGGTTTCATTGACACATTGCAGAAACAGGCGTTCTTGCGGATCCATCATCTCCGCTTCCCGAGGGGATATATTAAAAAACAAGGGATCAAATCGATCGACCCCTTTGAGAAAGCCCCCCCATTTACTGTTGGCTGTTCCTGGTTTGTTGCGATCCTCGTCATAATATAGATTGTAATCCCAGCGGTCGTTCGGTATTTCCGTAATGCAATCCTTGCCATTCTTCAGTACCTCCCAAAACTGCCGTATATTCTCGGCGCCGGGATAACGCCCGGACATTCCGATAATGGCAATATCCATCGCGGTAGACGCATGTTCATCCTGTTGCTTAATGGTTGGCTGTCCAAAACGCGAACGTCTAAGGCTGGCAGGATGCGATACATCCGGTCCTTTCGTTGAAACGGAAGGCGCTGCAAGCTGAACTGTGGGTTCTGCAGACCCCCTCTCTCCCAGCACGCTCACCAACTTATCACGGTATGATTTGATGAAATACCCGGTCAATTCCCTGATATTCTGATATTCGAAAAACAACGTTTTGGACAGCGAGCCAAACGTTTTCTCCAATTCATTCGTCAATTGGGTGGTCATGATGGAATCAATGCCGTAATGCTCCATCGGGGCATCCGTTTCAATTCGCTGTACGGGCAGCCTCAAGACGGTCGAAATCTGTTTTTTCACGAAGCTAATTGCCTTTTCCGTAAAATCGTCCTCACTCATACCCGGGAAGAGCTCATGATCTTCATGTCCTTTCCCTTGAATCGCTTCGATTGGCGTATCTTCCACATTCTGTTTTTCTGTGAGTTTTGTATAAAAATGCTCTAAATCCCCTTCCATGACGAGAACCTGGTCATTACGGGAAGCCCACGCTTGATAGAAAGCAAGGACAGCCGAGCCTGTATCGATAGCCGCCATACCTAACTGCTGCATCATCATCTGTTCGGTCTTTTCATCGACATGCATCCCGCCGTCTTTCCATAAAGGCCAATTCATGGACAGGGTGTGCCCGCTACGCTCCTTCGAACGAACAAGCTCGTTTCGGTACGTGGCATAAGCATCCATAAAGGCATTAGCCGAGCAATAGTCCGCCTGACCCGGGTTGCCCACGATTCCGAATACCGATGAAAAAACGACAAATAGATCAAGCTTCAATTCCTTGCTCGCCTGATCCAAGTTTACGATCCCTTCCACTTTCGGTGCCAATACAGCCTGCAGGTTTTCTACAGTTTTATTAAGAATAAGACTGTCTTTAATCACTCCAGCGCTATGAATGATTCCACTGAGACCACCAAACTCAGCTGTGACACGCTGGATTAGGTCATCTACTTCCTTGCCCTTGGTCACATCAGCCTGCCAGTATTCCGCTTGGGCCCCATGTACTCTTATTTCCTCCAGTTGAGACTCCATTTCGTTGCTGAGATCAGAACGGCCGGTTAGAATCAACGTCGCACCCTTTGTGCGTTTGGCAATCTCATTAGCAAAGATGAAACCGAGTCCGCCCATTCCACCCGTGATCAAGTACGTCCCTGTGTCTTTCCACGGATTGCTATCTTCTGACTGCATAGCTTCAACCTGATCCCAGCTTTTGACCAATCGCTTCCCTGACTCGTACCGGATATGGAAATCCCGGGTGTCCTGAAGATTGCTTTTCAGCTTGGAGACGAGCTCCTCCGGCGTTTCTCCCGAATCGACCTCAATCATCTGGGCCGCGAGTTTTGGATTCTCGAGTCTGGCTGTCTTAAGAAGTCCAGCCAAACCGGAGATTAGCTGTTGGTCTCCATGCCTGGAGAATACGATTTGTATAAACGCTTTCGTCCTCGTTCCGGCTTTAAGAATGCTTTGAAGTTCCTTTAACAGCTTTACCGAGTAATCTTGAAACCGCTCCTTTATCCCGTTACGGTTGGATTGCAAGGATAGAATGCGAGCTTCGTTTACATCGGTTTCTATGCGCTCCTTCACCACATCGTCCATTTCGCAAAGCACGATACAATAGTCTTCGTAGCTCGCGAAAGTCGTATCCCTCGAAATAACCTGTTCCTTCCAAATAGGGTGCAGCATGAGCGTGTCCGAATCCGTCCGTGATTGGAGCAAGGTTTCCTCTTCACTTCGTTTTCTCCAGGATAATTCTCTCATCCTCACACACAACGTTCCTTGCTCATCATAAAGGTCAATATCAACTTTCTTTGACTGTCCTCCAGTGGTATTTTGATTGCTGTATTGAACATGTGCCCACATGACTGAAGAGCATCTCTGTAACACATCGAGTTGTTCAAGTGCAAACGGAAGAAAAAGCCGCGATGAAACTTTGCCGTCGGAAGTGTCTTGCTTCTCCGAACCAAGCATCAGAATCATTGCGGCTTGCAAAGCCGAATCCAGGAGGCTGGGATGCAGAATATATCGAGCTGCTGTACTCTCGATCAAGGAAGGCAACAGCAGCTTGACCAGTACGCGGCCGCCCCCGCTGTATACCTCTTCTATCCCTTGGTGGGCTGGACCATAATGAATTCCGGAGCGCTGAAAAGTCTCATAAAAATGCTTCACCGTATCGTTTGCCCTGGTTAATTGTCCTTTCAATCGATCGATATTCACGCTGGTCAATTCGCCAAACAGATCTGTGTTCATCTGAGCATTGCCCTGGCTATGTACAATAGAATCCCCGCGTCCCTCTTCGGTTTGACTGTAAACTTCGTAGGTAACGTCACCGTTTTCGCCTGGAAAAAGCGCAATATGGACTTGAACCGGATGTTTACCAACGATTACCGGCTTGGCCCACACCACATGTTGAAGCCGAATCGGTGAATCAGCATCGGATGATAACCCAGATGCCTTTTCAACCGCTTCCCGTGCCATTTCAAGGTACGCTACGCCTGGCAGCACATGGCGACCCTTCACCATGTGGTCCTTCAAGAAAAACTCTTCACCCGTAAAGGTAGAACTGTAGCGTTGTTCTGAAAAATCGGATGTATTCTGATGCAGCAGCGGATGAACATAGGAGGTTTCAGCTCTCTCAGCTGTAACAGCATGATCCGAGAAGCTTTCCACTGGGATCCAATACCGCTCCCGTGCAAATGGATAGGTGGGCAAATGCACATGCTGTGTCTTTCCCTTGAGAAATATGGCCTTCCAATCCACTTCATGCCCTTTTACATATAATTCTGCTAATGCCTTCAATTTGCTGCCGTATTCCTGTACATCGCTCCTCTTGAGGGATTGTAGTTCTGTTACCAACACCTTACCCAGATGTTCAAGCAGCGGCTCTTGCTTCTTACCGATTAACGGAATTTGATCTTTACAATATCCATTCGGTCTACTATTCTCCAGCACCTGCTTTAATTTCTCCCGAAGTTCCTGCACATCCTTAACCACATAGGCAGATCTTATTCCGAAATGCTCCCGCTGGAGCAAGAGAGTTGCACTTACATCCGTCAGGCTGATCCCATGCCCATTCCTATCGATCCACCGTGCTAGATCCAGCTCCCTCTGCCGCAAAGATTCTTCTGTTTTCGCAGATAAACAGATGAGATATTGGGGGAGCTTCTTAGCGGATTTTTTCTTCATAGCGGGTGCTTCTTCGAGGACGATATGCGCATTCGTTCCTCCGAACCCGAAAGAACTAATGCCTGCACGTCTCGGAAAGCTTTGCCCATCTGCTCCCTCCAGAAGCTTCCACTCCTGCAGCTTGTCTACCATGTAGAATGGACTTTCTTCAATTGAGATACGATGATTCAATGTTTTGAAATTTTGCAGTCCAGGCAGCTGTTTATGCTTCATGGACATGAGGACCTTGATCAGTCCGGCAATCCCGGCGGCAGATTCCAAATGCCCGATATTTGTTTTCACCGAACCCAGGCCGCAATAATTCTTGGAAAGTATTTGGTCCTTTTTCGATCGTAATTGAAAAGCTTTTAGCAGTCCTTGAAACTCCATCGGATCTCCTTTTGGAGTTCCCGTTCCATGAGCTTCAATATAACTGATGCTTTCCACGGGGATGTCCGCTTTCTTATGGGCCTCAGCTATAACATCTGCCTGGGCTTCAGGGTTGGGATAAGTAAGGGTATGAGTTCTTCCATTATGGTTTACGGCAGTTCCCTTTAAGACGCCATAAATGGAGTCCCCATCTTCAAGGGCTTGTTCTAAAGGTTTAAGCAACACGACCCCTGCCCCTTCACTGCGCACATAGCCATCTGCATTGTCGTCGAAGGTTTTGCATGAGCCGGTCGGGGACAGCATCCCTGCTTTGGAAAAGGAGATATGACGTGAGGGGGTTAGAATAAGGCTGACCCCGCCCGCAAGAGCCATATTGCTCTCCCCGAGAAGTATGGACTGGGCCGCCGAATGAATCGCGTTAAAGGAACTTGAGCATGCTGTGTCTATCGGAAAACTCGGACCTTTCAAGTTAAAGAAATGGGAGATTCGGTTCGCTATGACGGCAGATGCCGTACCTATGGAATGATAGGTTTCAATAATCTGGTTCGTCTGCTCCTGCAGCCCTTTATAATCAAAATTAAAAACCCCCATGTAAACGCCGATTTTGTCCCCTGATATCTGGGAAGGAAGAATCCCGGCGTCTTCCAAACAGGACCATGATAATTCCAGCATGATCCGCTGCTGGGGATCCGTCGCTTCTACCTCCCTTGCCGAAAGGCCGAAAAAGCCCGGATCAAAGGCGTCTGCATCTTGAATAAAGCCGCCCCACTTGCTGTTGCTCTTGTTGTCAGCCTGCGGATCGCCCCAATACTCCTTCCAATCCCAGCGCTCCTTGGGGATCTCCTGAATGCTTGAACGACCTTCTTTCAGATTGTCCCAGAATTCTTCATAGTTCTGTGCTCCCGGGAACCGGCAAGCTATACCAATAATCGCGATTTCATTTTTCATTTATATGGTACACCTCACTTTTAATAAACCTCTTGAACGCTTCGATTGCCCTGAAGATCTGGCAGGCCAGGTTCCTCCGAAGGCATTCGAAAGCTGTTAAATCTCCGGTTCAACAGTGCAGCCGTTTCCGTCATCAGTTTCTCGGCAATCTCATCTACATGCCGATTCCGCCAATCCTCGAGCTCCGTTCCTTTCACCCATTGATTAAATGCGCCTAAGGCTGGCCCGCAATGAATTTGATAGTCGACTTTATTCTCCTGATCCCCTTGCAGAGCCAATCGCGTGCTGTAACTGAAATACCATCTGAATATCAAAGCCATTTTATATTTGGGATTCCGTTCTGCCTTCTCAACGACTTGAGGGTAGCGTGTCCGGACTGTTTCATATACGCTCTCAAAGCTGCGCTTGAAATATTTTTCTTGGATCTGCGCCTTTGTCTTCTCGTCAATATCATCAATGGAATTGAACTGACGGTATAAATCGTACAGTTTATTGGAGCGTGCCGGGAAGAACAGTCCTTTTTTCAGCACCTGTACCCGAGCCCCCATCTCAAACATATCCCCGGCAGGCGCGTATTCCGTATCCTGAACATTCATTTGCTGGAGTAAATCCTTTACTTCGTCGCTAGTTCCAGCCTCGACCGTGCATTGGTTAATCGAACCTGTCACAATGAAATCCGCACCTAATGTAAATGCCGCTGATATGGCATCTGGAGTGCCGATCCCACCTGCAGCTCCTATCCGTATGCTTGTAGGGTATGAATACCGTTGCATCATCTCATCCCGTAATTTAATCATGGCCGGCATTAATGCATAGGCCACGGCACCGTCTGTATGACCACCGGAATCTGCCTCGGCACAAATATCATCCGCAACAGGGACATCCCTGAGCATATGAGCTTCTTCCAGCGTAATTTTGTTTTCTTCCCGCAGCTTTGCAATGATTCGCTCGGGTGCTGGACTAAGAAACGCCTCGGCAACTTCCGGCCGCGATACCTTGGCAATCATTTTATTTATCGAAACAACTCTTCCATCGGCATCGCGGGTTAAACTTTTGGCGCGGTATTTGACCAATGCTGGAGTGATATTCATGAAAGCAGCCGCTTCCATAACCTTCACGCCGCTCTGAAGAAATATGTCCACCGTTTGTTCTTCGATTTCCGGCTCAGAAGGATTGTGCACCAAGTTCATGCCGTAAGTTTGACCTTCAGAAAGTTCTTGCTGTATGTATTGAATCGCCTCTGCAATTTGGGGTAATTTTAAACCTCCAGCTCCGAAAAAACCCATCATTCCTGCCTTGCCCATTCTTACAACCATTTCTTTAGAGGCAATTCCCCGGTACATAGCGCCAGTCAAATAGGCGTATTTAAGATTGTAATCCCTTCTGAATGCTGCGCTTCCCAGCGAACATGGTTTAATTTCGTATGAATACAGTTGTTCCACAGCTATCGGTTCAGATTTATTAGATATCTCTAAATGGCTTTTGTTCAGATCCTCATGCACGGCTTCAATAACTGCTTCAGTATCGAATGCAGGTTCATCCACAATTAGAGGTCCTGCTTCGTTCTTGATTCTCCCTATTAAATCGGTTAAAACCCTTCCCGGACCAATCTCCTCAAAATCAATAACACCAAGCCCCATCAAATATCGAATACTGTCCGTCCATCGAACGGAGCTTGTAATCTGTTGAACCAGATTCCTTTTGATAGAGGACCTCTGATATCGCCTGGCATACACATTGGAGATAACCGGGATACGCAATTCATGGAACGTGAAGTTCTGGAGAAAAGCTTCATATTCTCTGCCCGCATCCTCCATATGACGAGAATGAAAGGCACCGCTCGTTCGCAAGGGAATAAACATCATGACATCCTTAAGCGATTCAAAGACCTGCTTGGCGAGATCCATATCTTCCCTCGCTCCAGAGATTACGATCTGATGAGGGCTATTCAGATTGGCGATATCGATGGTTTCAAGCTTATGTTCCTGCAGCACCTCTGCAATTTGTTCCTCGGTCGGTCCGATGACGGCCGCCATGCCGCCCCCCGCAGCCTGGCTCATTAACTGCCCTCGCTTTTGAACAAGCCTTAAACCTGTAGCAAAATCAAAGGCTCCCGCGGCCAGCAGGGCGTTATATTCCCCAAGGCTATGTCCCGCAACAAAATCTACCGTTCTTGCCGAATGCTTAATCTTGTTGAAGTAGCTTATAGCATTTACGGTATATAATGCCGGTTGGGTATATTGAGTCTTATTCAGATTAAAATCAGGATCTTCCAAGCATAATTGTTTGATCGAATACCCTAGAATATCATCCGCTTGTGCAGTCAATTCTTTAAACTTGTCGAAAAGCTCCTCGCCCATTCCTTTTTTCTGGGCGCCTTGGCCGGGAAATACATAGGCTAGCATATGCTTGTACCATCCTCCCAAATAGATAAATATTGGTGCGTTTTACCCCCACTTAATCCCTGCTTGACGGTTTTAACTCATAATATAGAGATCTCTTATGGTCCTTATACCTGCCGTCAGTTGCTCAGTCGCAAGCTATCGAGCTTTTGCTTTTTGGAAATGAACATAAAAATGCCTACGAGGTCCTCCCCAACTCACTGGAGGCTTCGTAAGCATTCACACACAATGCGTGTATCATTATGGCCCTTAAATGTTCTTAACGCGCCGAAACGTCGATTAAGTCTGTTTAAGTTTTTGTTAAATTAAGTCATTCATTACCAATATATTATTATATAAATATTTTTTTGTAAACTATTAATCTTATAAGATTAGTCGATTATTTTTTCTTCGATTTCCCTGTTTCGACATTTATTTCATAAATTATTTGGTATTATCTTCTTCATCAAAAGGAAGTGGGGGAGCAATTTATGTCATGGTATGCGTTATTTGTTAAAACCGGATACGAGTCTTCAATTAAAAAATGGCTTGACGCCAGATTTGATGATAGCTTGCTAACCAGCGTGATTCCTAGAAGAAAAGTACCGGAGAAGAAAGACCGCCAGGAATACCATGCGATCAAAACACTTTTCCCCGGCTATGTGTTTGTGGAGACAAAAATGAATTTTTCCATATATTATACATTAAAAGAGAATCCCTTCATTTACAACTCACTAAACTATCTCAATAACAAGGATAAGGGATTACTCCCATCGAATACGCAGCAAGTCCACCTGTCATCTCAAAAACCGGACGAGTCTTATTTTTTCAAAGAGATCCCCAAAGATGAAATGCTGATCGTTCTCAAACTGATCAGTGAAAGTGAAGTTATCGAATATTCCCAAGTCACGTTCCAGGAGTCCAATGTCATCGTTAAATCGGGTCCGTTGAAGGGAATGGAAAGCCTTATAAAAAAAGTTGATAAGCATAAAAAGCGCGCGAAAGTGCTCATGAACATCATGGGAAGAGAGCAACTGGTCGATTTTGGAATCGAGATCATTAGATGATGGATGCATGGACCTTCTTCCCCACACAGAAAAGGGGCTGCAAGCAGCCCCTCCACATTCCTATCAGCATTATGATTTTCATCTGAATCCTATCTTTGTACCGCTGGCACCCTGCCCCGCTTCTGCGCCGCCATCTGCGGATACGCAATGCCCAGCAGGATGACAATAACCCCGATCCATTGCAGCGCAGTCACCTGCTCGCTCAGCACCAGCACCGAAGCGATAACGGCGACGGGCAGCTCTCCGGCACCAAGGATGGTTGCCAGTCCCGTACTGATTTTGGGTGCACCCAGTACGAATAGCAGCACGGGCAAAACAACACCGAATACGCCCAAGATGAGGCCGAACAGCCATAACCCGTTGTCAAACAGGGAAATCTCCGTGTACACTTTCGGCGTAAACAGGATCGTCAGCAGAATCAGGCCACCCGTTGAGGTATAGAAGCTCCGGGTAATCGGTGACATCTGCGTCTCAACCCGGCCGCTGAAGAAAACAAACAAAGCCATCATCAAGGCAGCAGTCAGCCCCAATAAAGTCCCTTTCAAATCCAACTGAATCTCGCCTGCGCCCATAATCCCCCCAGCCATAATCGTCCCGACAAACAGGATGATAACGGAGATGACAGTGGATTTATCCGGCCATTGCCGTTTCACAATGGCTTCGATCATGACGCCGATCCAGGTGAATTGAAATAAAAGAACAACGGCAATCGATGCCGGAATGCTCTGAAGGGCAAGGTAATACGTGACGCCTGTAAGACATGTACATAACCCAACCCCAGCTAGCTTTAGGAATTGCTTGCCCGTAACCTTTTGACGTCCAAAAAACAGCATCAGCACAAACAGAATAAGCCAGCCTGTCCCGAATTGACTGATCATAACCTCCTGAAATAGGAATCCTTCCTGGTAAGCGAGCTTAACGACCGTTGACAGAATACCGAAACAGCAGGCTCCCAAAAATACGAAGAATGAATTTTTCAACAAATGCAACAACTGAGACTCCCCCTTTTACGCAACAAAAAACCCCACTTTCACTGTTTTGGAATCCAGAAAACAGTAAAAAGTGGGGTTGACTCTGTTTGAAATTGAATTATGGTCTTATCTTAAGACAAAATCTCAACATTGTAAATACCAAATGGGGTTTATGAAGACAGCTTTGCAAAGATCTCTCTCAATTTAGCAACAGCCTTGATTTCCAGAGCTTTAATATCCTCTACCAGCGATATCGCCGTTGTTGCTTGAACCTCCGAATTAGGCTCCCCGCCTACCGGAAATGGAAACATCTGATGCAGGACACTGTACTTCTCGCACATTCCCGAATATAACGCACTGGCTTCCTTGAACTGCTGCGTGAGCTCCGGTCCTTCCTTATTCGCATCGGGCCAAGCTGCAATCAGTTCCTTAAAGAACTCAGCAGCGTAATACCGGGCATCTCTTAATACCTCGATGTTGTAAGCATGACCGTTCGGTTCTATCTTCCGCCCCTGCAGCGATTCAATCCAGGCATCATATGCCGCAAGCCCCTTCACTGCCGTCGGTACCACGCTTTCTTTCCCCTCATATTGTTCGATGGCGGTTTCAAGCACAAGTCGAAGCTGCTGCTGAAGCGTTAAATCGACCGAGCCCTCAATGGCCAGGACGAACAGATCTTCCAATACACTCCTTCCGAGATTCTCATAAGGCAGCGTATCCACTCTTCCGCATTCCTCTGCATAGAGGGTTCTGGTCTCATCGTCATATCCATACAGCGTACCGAATTCAGGAATGAAAATGTCCCATGCCAGCACAGGGTATCCGCGATCCAGCGAGCTATGAATCAAATCAAGCGCCCTTGGCAGCTCCTGATGAATGCTGCGCTTGCTCATGGCGCCCTTCTCCAAGACGGATGGATCCAGGAGATTGGTATTTGCACCGATGCCCTCGGACATCCCGTCGACGTATTTGGAATGGAAGCCGATATTATGAAGTCCCCGAGATAATACTTCGCCAAAAAAATACGCCGTCGGACCTGCAATGTGAACTTGATCCGGAATGATGTTGATCCGGAATGCATGACCTGTAAGCCCCATAACCATCGGCAGGGATAGCTTCCGATCCGTAAATTGAAGCATTTTATACGTGGCATCCGCAGCGGTTGTCCAAGTTTTGATTTCTTTCAACGATCCTTCATACGACAGAATCTTCTTTTTCATAATTCCCAAGTCCCTTCTCGTCTTAATATAAGAGTCAACGGTGACGCGGATTTTTTCTTGGATCACTTTCTTCCGTGATCTCGAAATAATCTGATACACATTGGCCGAAGAGAGCTGAAACAAGTTGGCAATTTCTTGCGGGGACAGCTGATCGAAAAAATGGGATTCGAAAATAAGTCGTTCGCGTGGCTTCAGGCATTGAATGATGTCCGTTAAAACACGCAGCGTCTCCTGCTGGACGATTCGATCCTCCGGCACGTTGAATCCAGCGGCAGCTTCGGTTGCAGAATGATGGAGCCTGCCCAGAATGCTGTCCAGATTGTTCCACTGATCTGAACTCCCGGCACTATCAAACCTTCCCCTGCCTTCAAGCTCGGTGAAGGTCTGCTCTTTCATCACGTGGCTTCCTTTAAGCCGGGTATAGGCCTGATTCCGGACGATCCGCTGCACCCACGGCAAGAACCGCCGGGCATCGACCAATTTTCCCAGGTGCATGAACGCACGGATTAGCGCATCCTGTACAACGTCCTCTGCCAGGTAGGACTCCCGGGTTATAGCTCTGGCATAGCCATATACCTTGGAGCGATGACGCCGAACAAGCTCCCCGAATGCTTCCCGCTCCCCTGCCTGCGCATATTCCACCAACTCCTGATCTTCCATCTCATCCCACTGGACCGTGCGGTCGGCTGTCGTTTCCAATTGCTCAAACCCTCTTTCTTATCGTTGACTACTTATATGACCAGAGAAGTTTGTCATTTCTGACAAAGTAATTGAAAAATATGATCTGACTTTTATAATACATAAAAAACGTTCCAAGATGACCCCCAAAACTCGGTCACTCGAAACGTTCATTAAAAACATACTCGCTTAAATGACATCCGCCGCTGCCTGGTGAACCTCCCCGCGAAAATGTCCTGGTTCAGGACGTGTTAGGCCCAGGTGCTCCCGCAGTGTCGTTCCGCTGTATTCGGTACGGAATAAGCCTCGTTCTTGCAGCACCGGTATAACCGTATTCACGAAAGCATCCAGATCTCCCGGCAGAACCGGAGGCATGATATTAAATCCGTCGCAGGCATAACCTTCAAACCAATCCTGCATCATGTCGGCTAATTGTTCGGGCGTCCCGACAAATTGCATATGGCCCCTCGAAGTCAGTATCTTTCTGCCTAACTCCAGGATCGACAGATTTCCTTGGTAAGCCATATCCATATATAACTGAACCCGACTCTTCATACCGTTGGAAGCTGCCACGGGGTCCGGAATGTTTCTTGGCAGCGGCTGGTCCAGCGGATAGCTGCTAAGATCGTAATTCAGGAACCCGGATAGAACGGTGATCGCCGACGCTGGCGGAATCAGTTCCAGCAGCTCCCGCGCCTTGCGCCGTGCCTCCTCCACTGTGGACCCGATGACAGGCGACAGGCCTGGCATGATTTTCAGGCTCCCGCTTCCTCTACCATAATGAGACAGCTTCGAGTGGACGCTTGCATAAAATTCCTGTGCGGCCTTCTTGGACTGCTGGGCCGTGAAGATAACCTCGCCATATTGCGCGGCGAAGTCCTGTCCCGGATCGGAAGACCCGGCCTGTATCAACACGGGGTAGCCTTGCGGCGGCCTAGGTACGTTCAGCGGGCCTTTCGTGGAATACCATTGCCCGTTAAAATCCACAGGCCGTACCTTCGCTCCATCCGCAAATCTCCCAGACTCCCGGTCAAGCACCAACGCATCGTCATCCCAGCTGTCCCATAAACGGGTAACCACTTCGACAAACTCACGTGCCATTTCATAACGCAGGCCATGCTCCGGATGCTTTGTCTTCCCGTAATTGTGCGCTTCGATATCCAGCTGGGACGTTACGATATTCCAACCCGCCCTTCCTCCGCTGATCCAATCGAGAGAAGCGAACTTCCTTGCCACGTTGTAGGGCTCATTGTATGTTGTGGAGACCGTGGCGGTCAGTCCCAGTTTATCCGTAACGGTTGAGAGAGCGGATAAAAGCGTCAACGGGTCCAGCATGCCGGAGGCGGAATTTTCGACCTGGGTCACATACAGCAAATCGGCCAAAAACATCATGTCGAACTTCCCCCGCTCCGCTGTGGCGGCAAGCTGCTTATACAGCTCAATTCCAAACATGCCCTCCACATCGGATGCAGGATGACGCCACCCGGCATGATGATGTCCGGCATAATAAATAAACGCACCCAGGTGCATCTGGTGATCTCTGCGATCGGTTGTTCCCATCCGTAGAACACTCCTTTTAGAATGAATTTTCCACCAACCTCCTAGAAGCCCTTATAAGTCTCTCTCCAGCTCAGCAGTCTGGATTCCAGCAGACGCACCACAGAATCGGACGCTTTGCCCATGATCGCGAAAATAATGATGCCTACAAATACGATATCCGTCTGTGAGTAGGCTCTGGCGTCCTGAATCATATAACCGATGCCCGCGCTGGTCCCCATCATCTCTGCAACGACCAGAACAAGCCAGGAGACGCCAAGCGACAGGCGGATGCCAAGCAAAATGTTCGGCAATGCAGCCGGTACGATCAATCGGATCAGCAGCTGCGGCTTGGGATATTGAAAGATCCTTGACACTTCATACAGCTTAGCATCCACATTTCGAATGCCGAGGAAGGTGTTTACATACATCGGGAAGAAAGCCCCCAGGGAAATCATCAGAATCTTTGAGAATTCCCCGATGCCGAACCAGAGAATAAACAGCGGAATCAGCGATAAGAGCGGCACGGTGCGCAGCATTTGCAATGAGGGATCCAGCGTTCGCTCCGCCATTTTGCCTAGACCCGTGGACACCCCCAGTGCAAGACCGGTCAAACCGCCCAGCAAAAAGCCCGAGAGCGCTCGAAGAATACTGATTCGAAAATGCTCCCACAGCTCTCCGCTAGCACCCAAACCCGCGAATTGCTTGGCAATCGTAAGCGGCGTAGGCAGCAGGGTTGCCGAAATCCATCCTAAACCGCCCGCTGCCTGCCATAAAGCCACGATCACTACAGGCGCAAGCCAGGCATGAAGCGGCTTTGGTATAGCCTTCAACCAATCCTTCTCCGTTGGTTCACGGGTGGCTATTTGACTTTTCATGACTTGTCATCCCCCTTGTAGCTTTCCTGCCAACGCAGCAGCCTGCCTTCGAGCCATTTAACGAGTGTATCCGAGAGCTTTCCGGCGAGTGCAAACACCATAATTCCGACGAAGACAACGGTGGTCCACGAGAAGGACCGCGCGTCATTGATGATATATCCGATGCCGGAGCTTGCGCCCATCAGCTCCGCCACAACAAGACCAAGCCATGCCACGCCGATGGAGAGGCGGATGCCGAGGAAGATATGGGGCAGCGCAGCGGGAACGATCAGCCTGCGGATCTGGTCCCAGCGGCTGAACTGCAGAACGCGTGCTACATCAAACAGCCTGTTGTCCACGGATCGGATGCCGAGGAACGTGTTCACGTAAAGCGGAAAGAACGAGCCTTTGGCAATAAGAAGTATTTTCGAGGTCTCCCCAAAACCGAACCAAAGGATGAACAGCGGGGCGATCGCCAGATGGGGAAGCGTCCGCAGCATTTGCAAGGAAGGATCGACAAGCCGCTCGGCTTTGTACGAAAATCCTACCCATATGCCCGTAGCCAAACCCAAACTGCCGCCAAGCAGGAATCCGAGCAGCGCTCGCCAGGACGATATGCCAAGATGCCTGATCAGTTCGCCCGTGCTGGTTAATTGGACGAACTCATGCCAGATACTTAGCGGAGTCGGAAGCAGAATCGGATTGAGCCAGTCTAGAGCTCCCGCGGTCTGCCATGCGATGATTATAAAGAGCGGAACAAGCCAGCCGATCAATGCGTTTGTAAGCTTTAGCAGGAACCTGCGGTCTAGCCGTTTTTGGCGGCGAACAGGCTCGGCGGGCATGACCACGGCTCCTTTGCTGATCCCTTCTGGGAGCATATACGAATACCTCCTTTCTGATTCAGATGAATTGCCGCTTATTTAGACGCAGCCTCAATGTACTGATTATCAAACACGTCTTTAACCTGGATTTTTTTGCGGATCGTTTTTTGCTCGAATTGGAAATCGGCCGTTTTCTGCTGTTCGGCAATAATTGCCTCCGTCACCGGAATGTTGATCGACCTTGAACGCTCAAAGGTGCCTTGAATGACTTCCTGCGGAATGCCGCGCTCATCGGCATACCGCTTAAGTGCCTCGGCTTCGTTCTCTTTCTCCCAAGCGAGCGTTTTGTTCAGCACGGTCAGATAGAGTGTGACCAAATCCGGATACTGATCGGCAAAATCCTTCCGCACGATGTTGAACGACGGTGACAGAACGCCAAGCTGCTCGCCGTCCGCCAGCACTTTGCCTTTGCCCGTCAGCGTGTTCAAGGTGATATACGGGTCCCAGGTTGCCCATGCATCGACGCCGCCCGATTCGAATGCGGGCTGGGCTTCGTCGGGCTGAAGCTGGATGATTTCGATATCGGACACCTTGACTCCCTGATCCGCCAGTCCCCGGTACAGAAAGTTAAAGGCGTTGCTCCCTTTCGTTACCGCAATCTTCTTGCCCTTCAAATCACTTAAGGTCTGCGCAGTACTGCCCGGCGGTACGATGATGGCCACATTCTTCTGGCCATGCAGGCTCTGGGAAATGACCTTAAACTGGATATCAGCCGCCTGGGCAGCGATAATCGGCATATTGCCGAGCCCCGCAAAGTCCAGGCGATTCGAAGCCATCGCTTCGGTCATCGGGGGGCCGCTCTGAAATTCCGACCACTCCACCTTGACACCCAACTTGCCAAACTCCTCCTCAAACCACTTCTCTTCACGTGCCTTGCCAAACAAACCGCCGCTGTCCTGTACCCCGAGTCTTACGGTCAGATCTTTGTACTTTCCGTCCGCCCCTTTCTCCACGGCGCTAACCTTGGGCTGGCTGTTTGCGTCCGCGCATCCGGATGCCAAGACAGACATGATAAGGAATAACATAATGACGACATTCTTTTTCTTTGTGTTCATAATCAGATTCTCTCCCCTGTTTTCCATCGTTCATCTATCTGGTAAGAAGTTCAGCATCATCCAGCGTGTTTAAATGCCCGCACCGGTGTCGAACTCCGGTTCTTCCACTTTCTCAAACTCGCGCAGCACTTTAGTCCGCAGCTCCTGAAAGGAGGAACCGGTCCGTTTGCGAGGAAACGGCAGATCAATCGGCAGGATGGAACGGATATGGCCCGGCCTCGGGTTCATAATGACAACACGCTCGCCGAGGAACACGGCTTCATCCAGATCGTGGGTAACAAAGAGCATGGTCGTGCGGTTATTTTGCCAAATATCCAGCAGCACCTCTTGCATATGGGAACGCGTGAATGCATCCAACGCGCCAAACGGCTCATCCAACAGCAGCACGTCCGGATTCCGCAGCAGTGCCCGGGCGATCGCCACACGCTGAGCCATCCCTCCTGACAGCTCCCTGGGATATGCTTTCTCGAAGCCTTTGAGCCGCACCAGCTCGATGAATTCATCTACTTTGTTGCGGATGTCCTTCTGCTTCAGCGACAAATTGCCAGCGATATTCTTCTCCACAGTAAGCCATGGAAACAAGCGCGGCTCTTGAAAGATGAACCCTTTCTCGATGCTTGGACCGGATATCGGTTTGTCATTCAACAAGACACTCCCTTCGTACGCTGTGTCCAGACCGGCAACGATTTTGAGCAGGGTGCTCTTGCCGCAGCCGCTCGGTCCGATTAACGTAATGAACTCTCCCTTTCGAACCCGCAAATCAATGCCTTTCAGCGCAGTAACATTCCCCGTCGGGGCTTGAAAAATTTTATTGACCTGTTGAATAATCAAGGTGTCCGCTGACATTGGTCTCACCACCCTATAACATAATCATTCACACCTGTTTACTTGGTAAAAAAGACAACAAAACCGTCTAAGGACATACTCTCTAAGAAGACTGACCGTATGTAGCGAAGGTTTTTTTCTTGCAAGCTAAGAAGGGTTAAGCTCTGGTAGCTATGCTTTCTTATCTCGAAAAAAAAAGAGATATTGCGCTTGTCTAAGTACGTCCATCCATCATCGTACTTGTTCATATGCGCGATATCTCCAGTTATCCGGTCGATTATCTTGGTATTCTTTGGGTATGTCGTTATATTACAACCGCTGGTAAAGGTTGTCAAACCTTTTTTTCATTCCGCGCCTCAGTCATATATGTCAGAATATAGTCCTACAGGCAATGGACAAATGCCGTCCAATAATGCGACAATATACTCTGCATGTCATATCTTATATAGTAAGAATAACGAACTTTGCACCACGACACTCAAAGAAGCAACATTGCACTTATAGGAAGGGAACGAAAGCATGGCTCAATTATTTTTTAAGTACGGCTCTATGAACAGTGGTAAATCCATCGAGATTTTGAAAGTCGCCCATAACTACGAAGAACAGAACAAACCGGTGCTCCTCTTTACGTCCGCTATCGATGACCGGGATGCTGTTGGTTATGTATCCTCACGAATCGGCCTGCGCCGCGAAGCGATACCTATATCCGATACGACCGACATCTACGGGATTGTGAAGGATCATCAGCCTAAGCCATACTGCGTTCTTGTTGACGAGTGCCAGTTCCTGTCCAAGGACAGCATCCTGCAGCTCGTTCGAATCGTAGATGAGCTTAGCGTGCCTGTCATGGGCTTCGGACTAAAGAATGATTTTCGCAACGAGCTGTTTGAAGGCAGCCGCTGGATGCTGATTTACGCCGATAAAATCGAGGAAATGAAGACGATCTGCTGGTTCTGCGAGCGCAAAGCGATCATGAACCTTCGCGTCATTGACGGTAAGCCCGTGTATGCCGGCGAGCAGATTCTGATCGGAGGGAATGATACCTACTTCCCTGTTTGCCGCAAATGTCATACCAATCCCCCTTTATCATAGGACGTTTTTACGAACAATCCACCATTCAAACGTAAGGAGTAGGTGATCCATGCCGATAGTCAGACCGCTATTAACCGACCAGGACTTTCAGGAAGTTATGGAGCAGCAGATCCGTATACGCATCTTCAAGGATAATCATCTGATTGATTCCGGCAGTCTCGTCATCCGCTTCACCGACGAAACCGTCATTACGCAATCCAGCGTCAGTTCGCTCGGCTATCATAAGCGGGATGAATGCGAATTTTTTGAAGTACGAAAATGATAGATGGATTGCCTGATCGCTTACATGATAGATCCTACGAAATCTCTATCAGACCCTCAGGCAATCCGATCTTTTCCCCCGCTATAAAAAAACAGCGGCCTTCTGCAGAACAAGATCTGCAAAAAACCGCCGTTCGTTAAGCAACCTATTACATGGAGAGCGTGTGCTTGCACCTAGTGAATATCGGACTTCGCCATGCTTCCACCCAGCACGTCCGCGACATTTTGAATCGAAATAAATGCGTTCTTGTCAATCTCCTGCACAACCGTCTTCAGCTTCGCAATCTCCAGCCTAGTGATGACGCAATAAATCATCTGCGTATCCTCTTTCGAATACCCGCCCTTGGCATAGATCATCGTCGTGCTGCGGCCCAGACGCTGCATGATGGCACTTGAAATTTCTTCGTATTCATTGGATATAATCGTAACGGATTTGGACTCGTCCAAGCCCTCTACCACAATATCCATCACTTTTGCCGCTATGTAGTATGAGAAGATCGAATACATGGCCGAATCTGCACCGAATACAAATCCTGCCGTAATAAAAATAAACACGTTGATGATCATGATGATCTGTCCAACCGGCATCCGTAGCTTTTTAGACAGCAGGATAGCTACGATCTCCGTCCCGTCAAGAGCTCCGCCGTAACGGATAACAAGACCTACCCCCAGCCCCAGAACCAAGCCACCGAACAGCACCGCTAAAATTTTCTCGTTCGTAAACGGGTCTACATGATGCAGGAAGGTAGTCGCCACCGACAACACCACGATCCCATATAAGGTGGAAAATGCAAACGTTTTGCCGATCTGCTTGTAACCGATGAACAGAAACGGTAAGTTGATAATAAACAGAAATACCCCCAATTTGATGGGCGTAATCGATGATAATACGATGGAAATACCGGTAATACCACCGTCGATAATTTCGTTGGGCACCAGGAATATTTCAAGCGCCACGGCCATCAGAACTGCACCGATGGTAATAAAGATGAACCGTTTCAGAATTTCGCCGACTGTCAGATTTTTGTGTTTTTTGACCATGCCATTCTCCTTTTTGTATCTTTTTTCACACGAAGTGCCTGTCGAAGAACCATTGTATTAAAAAAAGGAATGACATGTCAATGTTGACACGCGAAATGACATGGGTCTTTTAGGCCATTTCCTTGTCATCCAGACATAAAGAACGCAGATGCTGATCGACAATCCTCTCGATTTTTTCTTTGGCGAGCTGCTGTGGCCTCATGATATGATGAATCGCTAACCCATCCACCAATGCGTATATTCGCTCCTTCTCATATTCAAGATCCAGCTCCGGTTTAGCCAGCTTATGGGCAACCAGGGTATCCACCACATAATGGCACGCCTTGGTTAAACCATCGTACATATGATCGGTCATTATTCTTAATTCGGGATAGACTAACGCTTTGGCAACAAACGACATCCACACCTCCATCTCCATCGTCCTATCCTCATCCATCGGCAGAAATTGCATCAACACTTTCTTTACATCCTCAAACACGGGTCCCTTCAAGGGTAGAGAAGAAAAACGTTCTTCAATCCGTTCGATAATCAGGTTCATACAGAAAGCTAACAGCTCAGCCTGGCTGGTAAAATAGTGCCTCATTGAACCTACGGATAAACCCGCCTCTTCCGCGATATTGCGAACCGTCGCTTTTTCGAGTCCACTCCTCTGAATAACGCGCAGGGCAGCCTCAGCGACCCGTTGTCTTTGTTTATCATGATCTACGATTTTCGGCATAACCCCATTATACACTTCCGGTTTTTTTTAATACAACGTACGATAAACAACATGTCAGCATCTTTAATTTGCTTCGTTCATGCCTACCCTCTTAAAAATAGGTGCTCTCTATGGAACACCTTGGTAGAACCAATACTATATATATTAATGTCAAAAAGAATAGGGAACACGGGTAGCGTGTTCCAGGAGAGGAGAGAGTCGTCATTCGTACATTAACTGAATCGAAGGCTAGGCATGGTGTCTCTCGAGCATTCCGTGATCGGGAGGGCCGCTTAAACCTGTTCTGGCGTGTCGTCCTTGGGTGGCTGGCTTTTGTTGTCGGGCTCAGTTTAGCGGTTGTGATTGCAACGGTTGCGGGCTCTTACGAAATTCCCACGCTCGGGCTGCAAATTCTCCTTGCAGTCGTAACGACCAGCGTATCCGTGCCGCTGATTTATCTGCTTAGGCGTTATGCCGACCAGCGTCCCTGGAGCGGACTTGGTCTTAGCTCTCCACCTTCCGGTTTTCGTTATTTTATTCTCGGCATTGGCTTCCTTGCCCTTGTCACGGCAGCAGCCCTGCTGATTGGCAGTGCCGCCGGATGGCTCCGGATCGTTGCTTTTCATTTACCTGTAGCTACGATGCTCGTTATCCTCATCAATGCTCTCATTGCATTTTTTTATGAATCTTTTCCCGAAGAAATCACCTTCCGCGGTTATGTGTATCGGAACCTGAATACCCGTTTTCCTCGCTGGCTTGCTTTGATCCTTCAGGTCGTATTGTTCGTGCTTGCACCCATCGCCGTAACGGGATTCATGGTAGCGATCGGAATAGGGACATGGGACCTGATCACGGTGGAGTATATCGTTAACTTAATCGCGTTCGGTACGGTTCTGCAGCTATGCCGCATCGTATCCAACAATCTGTGGGTGAGCATCGGCTTTCACCTTGCCTGGCTGGAGATGGTGCGATACGTCGTGGTGCCTTCGAGTTATGCATTCATCGAGATCGAATACCTTTCGGTCTGGGGCAATTATATGGTAACCATCGGTTCGGTCATCATTGGAATCATCCTATTGATCGTCTGGTCGCTGCGGGGCAAAAATCGAATTGATTGGAACCGGATAGAGCCGGATCTTCCGCTGGATTCGAAACCTGAAACCGAGGAAGCGGCATCCATCTCCCGTTCGGAATAGGAATATGTCAACCGGTATAGCTCAAACTCACCGCTGCTTTGGCGGAGTTTGGGCTTTTGCCTGTATCCGGCTCCCGCATTAATACTTGCAATTTATAATATTGATTCCGGTTATGCTATAATATATTCCATCCGCGATCGACCGGAAAATACATCATTTTACCCCAGGCAGGGAGAGGATTTACTCATCATGTTGGAATGGCTTCAGAACGTGTGGACCCATATGAAAGAAATTGACATGGATCAAGTACAGGGATGGCTTCAGCAGTACTCGCAGCTGGGTCCCATCCCGGGTATTTTGCTTCCATTTATAGAGGCGTTTCTCCCCTTTCTGCCCCTTATTGTCCTGGTCATGGGGAACTCGGCGGCCTATGGTTTATGGTGGGGATTCTTGCTGTCCTGGATCGGCGTTTGCCTAGGATCCGTTACGGTATTCTGGATTGTTCGTAAGCTGGGAGGCAAGCTGGGACTGCTCATACAAAAAAGAATGCCGGGGTCCCAGCGTTTCTTCCATTGGATCGAAGAAAAAGGCTTTACGCCCATCTTCATCCTGTACTGCTTTCCCTTCACGCCTTCCTCGCTGATCAATATCGCATCCGGCATCAGCACGGTATCGGCAACGACGTTCACGATAGCCGTAATGGCAGGTAAATCCGTCATGATCTTTATGGTCGCATTCATCGGACATGATTGGCAAGCCTTTATCCAGCAGCCTTGGCGCATCCTTATCGCGGCCGTCGTCCTCTGGCTGCTGTGGCTGGCCGGCAAAAAGATGGAAAATCGTTACCATCACGATGATCAGCCGGGAAGTGTCGTGATAAGCAACAAAAAGACAAAGCGTTAAATTCATAACAAGACCCGCCTATCCCTACAACCGGAACTGGCGGGTCTTGTTCATAATAGACGTGCTAGAGTCCATGTCCAAGCGTTTCGCGAACTCGTTTTGGCCATTTCTACCATAGGATGACACCCACGAGCTAAGGCATAAAAAAGAAACGGGCTTCCCAAGTTCGCGGGAAGCCCGTTTTTCATATTCCCGATATTTCAAATCGTAGCCTTTTTGTTCGAGGTCACCCCTTCTCGGAGTGCTCCCCCTTCCGGGAAGCGCGCATCCGCTCACGTTCGCGCTTGAGTTCAGGCTTAAGGTCATCGAGAACGCTGTTCTCCCACATGGACACGCCTGATCGATAGGCCGCTCTCCCGTTCAAGTGACCTGCTACCGGCCCCGTAATGAATACGAATACGATTCCCAGCAGCAGTTTGGCACTGACATGCTCCAGGTAGAAGGTGAAATACAGGAATGCGCCTGCAAGGATCAAGAGGACGCCCAGCGTAGCACTTTTCGTAGCGGCATGGGACCTCATGTAAACATCCGGCAGACGGATAAGGCCAAATGCGCTCAATGCACCAAGTAAAGCTCCGAGCAGCACCATCAGCGCGATCAGAAATTCACCGATCTGACTCATCGTTTGTGCGTTCAATGACATCACCCCTCTCGATATATCTGGCAAGCGCCGTCGTTCCGATAAACGTAAGAATCCCGATCAGCAGAATGATATCGAAATAGACGGTTGTCCGGAACAGCATGCACAGGACAGCGATCATGGACAACAGAATGATTCCGATCGTATCCAGCGACATGATCCGGTCGTTCATGGAAGGTCCCTTGATTAATCGGTACAAGCAGCCCAGTATAGCAAGCGACAAAATCACCAGAGAGGCAATCAGGATGCTTTGGATCATGTGCGGGTCACCTCCTTGATCGCGCGTTCGAAGGTACCGCGGATCTGATTCGACAGCTCTTCGACGTCTTCAATATCCATCGCATGAATATACAGCGTCTGACCATCGCGAGACACTTCCAGGGTAAGCGTTCCTGGCGTCAAGCAGATCAGGCACGATAACACCGTAATTTCCCAGTCGGATTTCAGCTCGGTTGAATAGGCGAAGATGCCGGGACGAACATTCAGCTTCGGCCTTATGATCTGTCCGATCACGGTGAAACTCGATTTTAACAGTTCCCTTAGGAACAGTAGCAGCAGCAGGATGATGGACCACAGCTTGCGCAAATAGAAATCGTTCGGCCAGAAACGCCGCAGCAGAAAAATCAGCAAGATTCCGATCAGATAGCCGATGATAAATTGCTGGGGGGACCAGTTATTGTTCAGGAACATCCAGACAACAGCAATAATGATATTTAACAGGATTTGATGGCCCATATCCACTACTCCTTTAATACAGCGTTAATATATAGTGATGGGTCGGATAATACGGCGCCTGCTTGAGAGGTATAGGAATAAATCCACTCCGAGCCCACCCCAAGGACAATCACCATCACCGTTAGCCCGATAGCTGCCGCATAAGCTGTTCTGTGGATTCTAACCGGTTTCGATTCTTGCTGTCCAGGTGATTCGCCCCAGAATGCCCCCATAAACACTTTGATCAGGGAATACAATACCGCCAAGCTTGATGCCAGTGCCAGTCCCGTTAACACATAATGACCCTCGCTCAATCCGCCGCGGACGATAAGGACTTTGCCTAGGAATCCGCTAAGGGGCGGGATGCCGACCAGCGCCAGGGCAACGATAAAGAACATCCATCCCACCAAGGGATGGCGCTTCATCAGCCCGCCCATCTCGCTCAGCTTGTTCGTGCCTGCGCGAGCCATGATGATACCGCCTAGAATAAAGAGCAGTGCCTTTGCAATCATGTCATGCATCAAGTAGAATACGGCTCCGTTCAAGGAGTCGGAGGAGGCCACAGCCACACCAAAGGCGATGAAGCCAACACTGATGATGATATTGTAATTCAGAATGCGTCCGAGATCCTTATACGCAACCGCGCCCAAACTGCCCAGAATCATCGTTGCTGCGGCCATCCAGCCGATGACGACATGGATGCCGCCGGTGTCGTGATGGAAGATCAGCGTAAAGGTTCGGATAATCGCATATAACCCAACCTTCGTAAGCAGCGCGCCGAACAAAGCCGTAACGGCCGCCGGAGGTGCGCTGTAGGAGCCAGGCAGCCAGAAGAACAGGAACAAGCCCGCCTTCAAGGCGAATACAATCAGGAACAACAGGCCGATGACCGACAAAATTCCATCCTGCTGTACTTCCGCCACACGCAGGGATAGATGCGCCATATTCAGCGTGCCAACCGTCCCGTACAAATAAGCAACGGCTGCAACAAACAGGGTGGATGAAATAATATTAATCAGCATGTACTTCAGGGTTTCTCTCAGCTGCCGCTTGGTGCCGCCCAGTACGATCAAGGCGTAGGAAGCGATCAGCATGACCTCAAAACAGACAAACAGATTAAACAGATCCCCTGTCAGGAACGATCCGATCACGCCGGCCAGCAAAAATTGAAAAAAGGCATAAAAGTAATGCTTCTCTCTCTCTTCCCCGATACTCCGAAAGGAATAGAACAGACAGGCAGCCGCCACAATCAACGTCGTAAGCACCAGCAGCGCCGCGAGCATATCGGCTACAAACACGATCCCATACGGCGGCAGCCATCCGCCCATATAAAGCGTCTGAATGCCTTCGTGGTTTACCTGATTCACAATGAACAACGCCACAAGCAGGTTTAGTATGACACTGACCACACTGATCCAGCGCTGTGCGCGGACGTACTTGGAGCAGAAAATAAGAATAACGGCTGTAACCAGCGGAATAAGGAGGGGCAGAACAATTACATTATTCATCATCCATCCCCCTTAGCTCCTCCATGTTGTCCGTGCCCAAGCGTTGATACGCTTTATACGCCAGTACGAAGAAGAACGATGTGACGCCGAAGCTAATGACAATGGATGTCAGAATCAACGCTTGTGGAACCGGGTCAACGTAAGAGGAAGCCTTCTCGCCAAGCAGCGGAGCAGCACCGGTCTTCAGCCGCGACATGGTAAGCAGCAGTAGATGGACCCCATGGGTTAACAGTGAAGTACCGAGAATAATCCGCAGCAAGCTTTTGGATAAGATCTGGTATATCCCAACCGCAAATATGATCCCGATGGCAAGCGACATATATAGTTCCATGGTCAGTTATCCCTCCCAATCGAATTGATGATGGTCATCGTCACGCCAACGACGGCCAAATAGACGCCGAGGTCGAAGAGAACCGCAGTAGCCAGCTCGGTTTCCCCGAGCAATGGCAGGTTGAAGTAACCGAAGGAATGACTTAAGAACGGTGCATCAAAGGCAAAAGAGCCGATCCCCGTAAGCAGTGCGATGGCAAGCCCCGCCGCCGTAACCTTTCGGAACTCGAAGGGCACGATCTTTCGGGTCATATCCATGCCGAAAGCCATCGATAACAGAACCAGTGCGGCAGCAGTCATCAGCCCTCCGATAAATCCGCCGCCCGGCTCATGATGTCCCGAGTTGAACAGGAACCAGGAGAAGGTTACCACGATAAAGATAACCACCTTGGATATGGTTCGAAGAATGACATCATTGCTGTTGGGCAGATATGCCCCTTCATAACGATCCCGCTCACCCAGAATCCCTTCACCCAAATCGATTTTGATCAAGGCATATATCCCAAGGGATGCAATGCCAAGAACCGTAATTTCAAGCAAGGTATCAAATCCGCGGAAGTCCACCAGAATGACATTGACGATATTTTTACCGCCTGCCGAGTGGTAGCTCTCTTTAATGAAGTAATCCGCGATGGAGTCGAAGGTTCTGCCGCTGCTTGCGGCCAGCGCGATCAAGGTTACGACAGCACCGACGCCTACCGATATGAGCAGATTTCTCCACTTCAGGCTCATTGGCACCTTCTCCCGCTTCAGCTTCGGCAGATGATAGAAACATAGCAGGAACAGCATGACGGATACCGTCTCGACGACCATCTGAGTCAACGCCAAATCCGGAGCCCGGAACAGAACGAAGAACAAGGTCACCATGTAGCCGGCAGCACCGGTTAATATGATCGCCATCAGACGTGTCCGGACGAACGGCAGCGCAATGACCGGGATCACCAGGCCGAGGATGGCAACGGCCTCATAGAAGGACATCGGTGCGTAGTCCGTCATATCAAATCCAATATGATCGACCAGCAGAAGTCCCCCGCCAAGAACGGCAATGAAAAACACAAAAATATAAATCACGTAATGACGGAGCGAGCCTGTCATGTAGGTTGAGGTCAGCGTTTCGCCGCCTCTTTCGAGGGCCCGCAATCCCCCGTCATACAGCTTGTTCAATGTCCATCGCTTCGTTAGCGATGTATTCAATATACGTGCTCTGCCGTGAAGCTTATACAGAACGGTACCGAGAACAATGATGCCGATGGTCATAAAAATCTCCGTTGTCCAGCCGTGCCACATCTCGATATGCACGTGAAAACGATCTTCTGCCGCGAGGAGCCCTGGATGAATCGCGGCCATCGCCGGTTCGATGAGTGCATGGGACAGCAGGTTCGGAAACAGACCGAACACGATGGCGAGCGATGCCAGAATGACCGGAGGAATCAGCATCCCCAGCGGTGCTTCGTGCGGCTTCTTCTCCAGTTTTTCAGGCTGGAAGCGTCCGGTGAAGGTTTTGAAGACCAGGATCATGCTGTACAGGAACGTAAACACACTGGCGATCCAGGCAACGACCGGGATCAGCACGCCCCAGGTCTCACCATTCCAGAAATTCATTTGAGACGCTTGAACGACCGCCGTAAAGAACATCTCTTTACTCAGGAATCCGTTGAACGGAGGCAGACCGGCCATGGAAAAAGCTCCAATGACGGCCACGGTAAACGTGATCGGCATGAGCGACATCAGACCGCCGAGCTTCCGCAGATCCCGTGTGCCCGTCTCATGATCCACGATGCCAACGACCATAAATAAAGCGCCCTTGAATATGGCATGGTTCATCAAATGGAAGATGGCTGCCGTCGTCGCTTTGGTGTAGAGCAGCGTGTCCACGCCGCCTCCATAATAAGCTGCGGCAGAGCCAAGACCGAGCAAACTCATAATCAGCCCCAATTGGCTGATGGTGGAGAATGCCAGCAGTGCTTTCAGATCCGTCTGCTTGATCGCACGGATCGAAGCGTAGATCAGCGTGGTCAAGCCCGTAATTGCAATGATCCAGAACCAGGAAGCTTGCCCGGCAAACACCGGGCTAAACCTGGCAACCAGATAGATCCCGGCCTTAACCATCGTAGCGGAGTGCAGATAAGCACTAACCGGGGTCGGTGCTTCCATCGCATCCGGCAGCCAGATATGGAATGGGAACTGCGCGGATTTGGTGAATGCCCCCAGCAGGATCAGAATCATGGCTGGGATAAACAGCGCGTCTCCTGCAATGCTCCCCACATTCGCCACGATCTCCCGCACGCTGAAGGTACCCGTCATGATGTACAAAAGGATAAACCCTGCGAACATGGCAAGTCCGCCAAACACGGTAATCAGCATGGATTTTAATGCTCCGTATCTGGAGCGGTCCCGATGATGCCAGAATGCAATCAGCAGGAATGACGAAATACTTGTCAGTTCCCAGAAGCCGTACAGCACCATCAGGTTATCGGAGAGCACAACCCCAAGCATGGCGCCCATGAACAGAAGCAGATAAATGTAGAATTTGTGGACCGCTTCCTTGTTCTTATCCATGTAGAAGATGGAGTACAGTACAACGAGTGAACCAATACCGGATATTAAAAGTGCAAAAATTAAACTTAATCCATCCAAATAAACGGTAAAGTTTATTCCCACGCTTGGAATCCATTCCAGAACGGCTTGAAGCTGTTCACCTCCCTGAATGGTTGGGATAAGTCCTAAAAAATAGGCGAACAGAACAACCGGTACCGGCAAAATGACCCACCCGGTGTGGACACGGCCAATGAGCTTGTAAGTCAGCATAACTACAAGCGCTACAATAAAAGGTGCCATTACGGCGATGTGCAGCAAAGACAAAGTCTACTCCTCCTATAGTCCGATTTTTCCTTCATTAGTAGTATTTCCCCATTATTTAGGCATAAGTCCAAAAAAACACAAAAAGAGCCCGTTGATGGCAGGCTCCTCCAGGTAAAACCATATGGTATTTTTTCGAATCACACTGAAAATCAGTATATCTTGAGATCAAAGCTTTGTCAAAGGTATCTTGGAATGAAAAGAGGTCCGTTGGGAAATCACTGTATGTAAAGGAGTGGTTCCCATGATGATCAAAAAAGCGGCTGTTTGCGCTTTCATCTTTCTCGTGGTATTGGCGGCGGCCATCGTGACCCATATTCGCACGCAGCCCGTCTACCGACAGGATAACCCGCCAAACGGCGTATATCAAATGCAGACTTCCCTAGATGGATCTCCCTGGTTCTCTCCCCGGGAATATGTGAAAATCATTCGCAAATCACCCGACCCCTTACCGGATCAGCCATAACCCATGGATCAGTATCGTTTATCCGTGAATTTGGATTTCAGTATTCTCCTCTTTGCTTCGTTTATTTCTTCGTATCAACCACGAAATGATCAGGATGACAGCAAGCACCGCAACAATTCCCGCTGCATAGTATCCGTACCGGTTAATCAGTACTCCAATATGATCGACGACCTGATCGCCGACAAACATGCCCAAAGAGAAATAACCGATGGTCCATACAAAGGACGCGGAATACGAATACATCGCAAATCGGCGATACGGCATCCCTTTCATGCCAACCGCATAGGGCGTCACGTTGCGCAAGATGGGCAAAAAAGCGCTGATGCATATGGCGTAATTGCCATACTGGCGGGTCAACCGTTCGGATACATCGAGAAACTGGCGTATTTTCGACTTTTCCCCTACGCGGTTTAACAGCTTGCTCGCGGTAAAGCGGCTAAGCATGTAACCTACCGTCGATCCCGAGCACACGCCAAGAAACGTCATGATAAAAGACGGAAACGGCGTTAAAATTTCGGATGCCGCTAACGCTCCGCCTGTCATTGCCACGACTTCATTAGGCACAGGAAGACCGACCAATCCAAGACACAATACGAGGAATAATGCATAGTGCCCGATCTGTTCAATAAAATCTAATAGCGTATCCACCCCTGTCCCCCTAATCCGTCCCTAGAATATAGTATCAGCTTATATGACAACGTGGCTTTCGCAAACGTGCTGTAGGCGAGGATATGAACTGGACCTGAGACCAGTTTTATTATGGATCATGCCATTAGAGATTTTTAAATGCCGATATGAAAGAACCCGGATCATCCTTCACCGTGTACGAATACACGCCTTGCTGGGTGTGCAAGTATAAGAAACCCCCGCCGTCTCCCATCGGCCGATACGACAGGTCAAACACCTGCTTAATCGGGAACTCCCGGTATTTCGTTACGATTCGATCCTCGTACAGGAACATCTCCCGCCCCTGCTCTTCCGTTCGTTGTTCGATGCCATCCACAACTCGGTTGATTTTGTAGTATGGCTGTACGGCTACCCAATTCACAAGCGCCCTCCTTGCTGTCTTTGCTTTTTTATTTGGAAGATCGCACTTCCCCCTTCTTCTTTCTGCGGCTCTTGATTCGTTCCAGCAGCTCCAGCGCCCCGATAAACAGTACGAATACCACGAAGAGCGCAACCGCCCGGCCAGGCTCGATCAGACCGGTAATAGATGCAACGATGCCGGTAATGCCTACAATAATAATACCTAATACGGATAGTTTCCAACCTGTTAACATATGTATGCTCCTAAAGTAAACGTAATTGCCATCCATCAAGACATATCTACATGAAAAAAATACGCTAGACACACACGGAATGTATCATAAAGAAGCACCCATGTTCAAGTTATAATCGATTCTCCAATTTCAATTGCCAACACTCATGACATTTGCAATAATTTACTCAGGAGAGAAATTATAAGCCGACCTCCGAACACTAAAAAGACAGGAGGAACATGTTATGAACTCAACAACCTGGATACTGATTATATTATTCATTGTGGTGGATGTATGGATTATTTCTTTTTTCGTGAAACGCTCGTTACGCAGAAGCAGCGGACAGCAGCTGCCTAAAGGCAATAAGCTTGGCCTCGGGAAGATACCCGAGCTGCCGCCGATCGTCAAAGCGGGAAGCCCGGCGAGTGAGCTTGTCGGGAGACTGGAAGCTGCGCTGCCCTACACCTATCAGAACATGCTGAAGCAGCGAGTGATGAGTGAGCATCCGAATCTGTCCGAACAGGAGTATGAATGGAGATGGCAGGAGCTCAAACGGTTCTTCATCATGTGCGCCGTGCTGGATCGTGTCCCGATGTTCAGCAAAGACGTGGATGAAGTATGGCATGAAATGCTGATGTATACATACGAGTACCAACAATTCTCGGAACGCTTTCTTGGTAAAATGCTTCACCACGCCCCAAACACCGGTAGCGAACATGTACCGATTCCGAATGAACGCGCGTGGTTTGATACGGTATATGTACAATTATTCGGCTGGCATGAATACAGCGCCAAACTATGGGGAGCTTTCTTCCGCGTCCCGCTGCCGCGCGAAGAGCTGGAGGTCTGCACTTCCCGTCATTTCACCGTGAATCATGGACAGAAGCGCTTTAATGCCTGGACCTATGAAAAGATCCCTGCAGCGCGTACGGCCATTGATGCTATCATCCAGGATCTGCAGGATCGGGTTCGAACCGCCCAAGAAGATCCGGCGCGTCATGAGAAGCAGGTCAATTTCCGAAATAGTGATGTGCTCCTGGCAGCGGCCGTCTATTTTGCCTGGAACACACCGGAACAATTTGGTGACCATATGATCCCTGATGAGCGCGAGCTTCATAAAAACAACAGCAGTTCCTCCTGTACCTACGCTTCGGCATGCGGGTCCGGCGGATCGGATTCGGGTGATGGGTCCTCAGGCGATGGATCCGGATCCTCTTGCAGCAGCGGTTCATCCTGCAGCAGCGGGTCCTCTTGCGGAAGTGGCTGCGGGGGCGGCTGCAGCAGCTAAGCTGCAAACGTAACAAGGAACGCCTGCTTATTAATGAACAGAACATAAAGTACGGGCCCAGATTTCAGGCCCATGCTTATTCCGGGACGAAAATAACAAACGGTCATAGCATATTTACTTGCTCAGTTACGCATAAGTGCATATATCCAGAAAACACCATACATCTCCAACTAAAACAAAGAAGCACCTGACCCCATTCATCGAAGGTTCAGGTGCTTCTATATCATTGATATAAACTCGGCATATTAATTGTTAGATGAGAGAACCAAACCGGAACGGGTTTGCGGTCCGACCTTACGCACGGAAATCTGGTTCCGCTCGGCCCAACGCGTAAGACTCCGAATCCCTTCGCAATTTTTCTCTTCAAATTTAAAGCAGCAATACTTTGGATTCACGTTCTTGTCCTTGAGGTTTATTTGGAATGCGGCTTTATGGCATCCGGAAACCTTGATCTCACGTATCTGGTCCACATGAATCTCTACGCCATTGATTGTAATCGTATCCGAAGTCTCCTGAATATTCACTTCCCGTTTCACCAATCGGGCATACCCTTCAATAGCTAGTGCCGCAACAACAACGACGTTCACCGCCATCTGCATATAGAATAGAACAGGATAGGAATATTCGGTCAAGGTCGCTACCTGGAACAGGATAATGCTAATGACAAAGGAAAATAAAATAACGTCTTTCATTCTTGTAGAGTAATGGATCGCGTATTTCATATTAATCAGCTCCGTTCATTCTGTAAGGGTTTTCATTTAGCTCTTACCTTATTATAACACCATTGTACATAATTTTGACACATATCATTCACATTTTTGTCAAAAAAATTATTTGCGTCGCCCCTTATCCTATGCTTATCCATTTTACTTCGTGTCGTTCATGGTCTAGCCAACCTTGTAAGTAGACCGTGACGCAAGGGAGGTTGTCCTCGTTAATGGCGAATGGCGGCAAAAGTGGATGAGGAACGATTCGTTTTCCTATGGTGTCTCCTAACAACAAAAAAGAGCATCCCGCCAGATCCAAGATCTTTTGGGATACTCTTTGCTTCAACACTTTTATTTTTACTTGGTTAACGTCGTATTTCCTTCCTTTCCCCGAAACCGTTTCATCACGACAGATACGGTATCAATAAGGGTAATGACCACAATGATGTAAATGAGTCCGTCCCTGGATCGATCCCAAATTGATTTTACGGTTTCATACGCTTCATCTCCCGGTGTTACGAGACCGGCTTGAACGAGCTGATCCATGAATATCGGATTCCAAATCGTCATATCGGAGAACAGGATCACGGCAACGATAACGGAAGCGACGTTAAATATGACATGCATGACGGCGAGCTGCGGCGTCCACTTTCTTGTGATTAATTTCATGGCTTCATTGAATATGCTGAAGGCGGTAAGAAGCCAGATCAGCGGCAAATACTTGGCAAAGACAGCCTGTTCAAACACCGGAATGGCGATCGAGTTTTCATCGAATCGATGAACACCGATCAGATTAATGGAAAACGTGAACAGGACGAAGAACAGCACGGTAAACAGGATGCCCAGCACCGGCTCGATCGGTTTAATCCGATCGGCTGGTTCCGGAATTGCAGGTAAATCGGATGGTTTCCATGGGCCTTTGGAGACTTGGCGTGCACCGCGGTATTCGATATAGGCAAAGATAACGGTCACCCAAGCAAACCCGTGGATACCCACGCTCAGCAGGGAGACGAAGTACTCCAGAAGCTTCTCGGCGGTGGGAGCCGGGCTTGCAAAGAAATCAACAATGTAGAAGATACCAAGAGCGACGGCGACCGAGTACAATACAATCCGCAGAACAGCCCAATAACTGTCAATCAAACCGGGACCAATGAGATAACGCTCTCTCCCTCTGTATCTTGCTGCCATTTCCCCGGGTGGCCCGAGCTCGATCAGCACCTGTTCCACATCTGCAATGCTTGCGATCTCACCGCCGGCTCTCCGGTCTTCCAGCATGTCTTCGATGAGTCCGTGAAGCTCCTTTTCAATCTCGGCCCTTTGCGATTCGGGCAGCTTCTGTGTCACCGCATAAATATACCTGTTAATCAGATCCATTACCTGACTCCCCCTTGTTATCAACAAGTCCCTCCAGACTTGTCATCATATCCTTCCATTCATGGTAGAGCTGCCGATATATATCCTTGCCTGTCTGACTTATGATGTAATATTTCCTCGGACGAGCTTCATTCGTATCCCACTCGCTATCCAGCAGACCTTGTTTCTCCAATCGCCGCAGCAAGGGATACAGGGTACCCGCTTCCACGCTGATCCCCTTCTCCTGCAATATGGTCACCAATGAATATCCATACTGAGGTTCCGACAACTGGCTGAGAACACCAAGAATGATGGTTCCTCGCCGAAGCTCCTGCACCAAACTGTGTAGAATGTCTTGATCCTCTGACATATCATCATCTCCTGGAAATTATTATACTGTATGTCACACACTAATGTATATAGTCAAATAATAATTATTTACTATTATTTTTCGTTTAATACAAGTTGCAAGGCTGCTAAACCAAGCAGCAGGCCACGTTGAGGCCTGCCCTTTCATGTAAAAAAGGTTATCCTACAGTCGGGACAGTCCCAGACCATAAGATAACCTTTTTATATACTCTCATCTCATTTACACATTCCAAGTGATGTTGCTTCGCTGTCAAACCAGCCGCTTTCGAAAAACTACACGATCTCCTGCGGCTCCTTGCCCAGCAAACCGAGCATGCGAAGTCCGTATTGTATTCCGTCTTGACCGACATCGCGGGTTATATGTCTGGCCGCCTGCTTGACCATCTCCGGCGCATTGCCCATCGCCACGCCGTGGCCTACGTATGCCAGCATCTCCAGATCATTCAGATAATCGCCAAAAGCGATGGTATTCTCCAGATCGATACGCAGCAGCTGAATTAATGGTTTGATTCCTTTTGCTTTGGATCCCCCTGCCGGTAACACGTCAATTCCATAGGGGCCCCAGCGCACGAAATCGAACCGGCCATCGAATCTTTTTACGTAATCTGCTTCCTCATCCTCCGTGCAGAATACAATGGCCTGATAAATGTCTCTGCCCAAGTAATATTCGGGATCATATTCCGGAATCGTAAGTTTCAGTTCTCCCCAGCTGGAATCGATATGAACATGCTCGGTTACGTTCATCTTCATGGCTTCACTGCCGGCATATATGATCGGATGGTCAAGCTCCACGGCCTGCTCCGTCAGCTGCTGCAAGGCATCTTGCGCCAATGGATTTCCATATATCGGTTTGCCTTCATGAACCACATACTGACCATTCAAACAAACATAGGAATGGATCCCGAGCTCCTCCCGCAGCTCTTCAAAATGATAAGGGGCGCGCCCTGTCGCTATGGCGACGATGTGTCCGGCTTCCTTTAACTCTCGAATAGACTCCTTTGTTGTCGCTGGAACCTTCTTTTCATGATCCAGCAGCGTCCCGTCAATATCAAAAAATATGATTTTTTTATTCAATGAAAACTCGCCTCTCTTCCGTATATGCTAGCCAGTACCCCTATTGTAAATGATGAAAAGCATTTCAGAGCAAGCCATAATTTCAGCAAGGTCGCTCGGACGCTTTCCGAACATGCATAAAAACCGCGCCGGTGCACGGTTTTCACGATATCAAATATGGATGAATTAATAATACCATCTGCATTAACATTTCGTGCATGTGCTGTAATTTTCTTATCTAACGACAAAAGAGCCCGCCTATAACAGACGGACTTCTTCTGTGGTCTTTATTTCGCTTCCGAGCGAACCTCGTCGAGCATTTTATCATTGAATCCGAACAGCCAAGTCAGCACAAAAGTTAGAGCCATCGCGGTTACGTTGCACAAAATATAAAGTGGAAGCTGGCTGTTCAAGTATAAGAGCGTACCCGGAATAACGGTAATCGCCATACCCGTAGCCTCAAGCTGGAAGATGGAAGCCATGAAACCGCCCACGCCGCCGCCGATCAAGGCGATAACGAACGGTCTGACGTAACGGAGGTTGACCCCGAAGATCGCAGGCTCCGAAATTCCCAGCATGGCCGAGAATGCTGATGGCAGGGATAACGCCTTCAGTTTTTTATTTCTCGTCTTGAGTCCGACAGCGAGACAAGCTGCACCTTGCGCTGCCATGGCACTTGTCACGATCGCATTAAACGGATTGCTTCCCGTCTTCTCAAGAAGCTGAATTTCAAGGAAGTTAAAAATATGATGCACACCGGTGACCACAATGATCTGGTTAAAAAAGCCGATCACAAGACCCGCAATGCCGAACGGCAGCTCCAGCAAGAAAGTCGTCACGTTCATCACGACCTCTTCCAAGGAGTGGAACACGGGTCCAATTGCGAACAGACCAAGGACGATCATAACGAGCAAGGTTAAAAATGGCGTAACGATCAAATCAATAGCTTCAGGAATGCGTTTTCTCAAAAATCTCTCGAATTTCGCGCCAAGGAGTCCGATGAAGAAGGCTGGAAGGACCGAGCCTTGATATCCGACAACCGGAATGAAATCGAAGAGCATGAGTGCTTCGGCCGAACCGTTCGCCACGCTGTAAGCGTTGGGAAGAGCCGGGTTAACCAGCATCAAACCCAGCACGATACCGAGCACGGGGCTGCCTCCGAACACCCTGAATGCGGACCATGCCACCAATGCCGGCAAGAAAGCAAAAGCCGTATCCGTCAGTACCTGGGTGAAGAGCAGAAAATTAGGCGAGATATCATCCGGTACCGCTCCAAACCAGGCCAGGACGGTTTCTTGCGTCAATAATCCCCGTAATCCCATGAACAAACCTGTGGCGACCAATATCGGGATAATCGGCACAAACACGTCACCGAACGTACGAATCGCCCGCTGAAACGGATTCCCTGATTTTTTCGCCTCGGACTTCAACTCATCCTTGCTTGTGCTCTCCAGCCCAAGCGATTCAACCGCTTCAAAAATCTGATTAACGGTTCCTGTTCCGAAAATGATTTGATATTGTCCGGAGTTAAAAAAAGCGCCTTTAACCTTATCGATATTCTCGACCTTCTTCTGGTCTATCTTCTTCTGATCGTGAACCATAATTCGGAGTCTCGTAGCACAGTGAGCAAAGGAAGCAATGTTCTCCCTGCCACCGATGGCTTCCACTACCTGCCTTGCAATTTTCCGATTATCCGCTGCCATGTTCATTCATCCCCTTCTATATCTTTTACGGCTTGGGCAAGATCCCACTTCGTGACCTTCAAGCCGGCGCTGCCGTTCTTTGCAAAAAATCGAATATGACGGCTGTCCTCCTTGGGAAATATCCGACTCGTAAACACCTCTTGGCCATCATTGACGAACACTTCTGCCGAAGAAATATCCACAAAGAGATGGAATTTGATCGAGTCTGCTTTGTTATGCAGCATACAGGTTCGTGTCGTTCCGTAATCACTCACAATCGTTGCACCCGAGGATGAGCGATCCAGTGTAACCTTCTGCCTGACAGCGTCATACCAAATGACTGTGCGCTCCGTTTCGCCGGCTCGAAATTCAATGCCGACAACGTCCGCTTCGATCGCATGGAACTCGCATATCATCTCGAATACGGTCCCTTCTAACCCTGTATAATTCTTCACCTCGCTGTATAACGTATCCGCTGCTTCCATGGCTGTCCCACGAAGCGTTTCCAACTCGGGGACCGGCTGCTGAATCAGCTTGCCCTCACGGAAAGTGAGCACACGCGGAAGAGTCAAACAATGGGCCCAGCCATGCGAGTCCGTTGGATAGACGACCTCCGGCAAACCCATCCAGCCTACCATGATGCGCCGCTCCTTCTCATCCAGCATGGTCTGCGGTGCGTAAAAATCAAAACCTCGGTCCAGCTCGTAAAAGGGGCCGTGTTCAAACTCCAGCGTATCCCGATCCAGCGGTTTGCCCGAGATGTAGCCGGATTGGTAAATGTTCCGGAATTCGTCGTTTTGCGGACTCAGCCCCTGCGGTGAAAACAGCAGCACGCCCTGTCCTTCCAGTTCAAAATAATCGGGGCATTCCCACATATAGCCGAAATATCCAAGACGGGTTTGGATTTCCCCTTTGCATGTCCAATCCAGCAAATCCGGTGATTCATAGACAACAGCCGTTCCTGTCTGATCACCCCTCTGGGCGCCGATGACGAACCGGAACAGGTCTTCGTCTTTCCATACCTTCGGATCCCGGAAGTGCTCGGTATATCCGTCCGGCACACGGTCTATCAGCGGTTGATCGAATTTCGTAATGGTGCCAACGCGGTCCATCACCGCCATGCATTGATAAGAATGCCTGCTCCATCCCTCATCCCGGGTGTTCCCGGTATACATCAAATACAGTATGTCGTCTTTCACGATCCCACTTCCCGAATAGGCGCCATATGCGTCAAACGAGTGCCCGGGCTCAATGGCAATGCCTTTGTTTTGCCAGTGCACCAAGTCCTTGGAGGAGGTGTGGTACCAGTATTTCAAGCCGTGAAACGTACCCAGCGGAAACCATTGATAAAACAAGTGATATTCCCCGTTATAATAAGAAAATCCGTTGGGGTCATTCAACAAGCCCATGATGGGCTGTATGTGAAACCTCTGCCTCCATTCGCTTTGTTTTGCTTGCTCCTTTAAGGAGGAAATCTCTTCGGGAGAGGCCTGATCCAGGCGTCGGTATTTCCGTTCTCTGTCCATGTCTCTTCTCCTTGTAAATGGGCTTTCTAATAGCAACAAACGGATCATGCTGTGCGTGAACACCAGCCTGATTCACTTGCAGTGGAACCGGTTCCAATTCGAGGTAAAAATAATGAACTCAGCTCCAATACCAGGCAAAAACAGTATTGGAACCGGTTCCGTTTTTTTTCAGTATAAAATACCTAATTTAGATTGTCAACGCTTTCCCGATGAATCATATCGCAATTCATGACCGTCAGGAAATCCACAGGCTCGTCGTTGACCAGCTTTATAATATGCTGAGCTGCGAGGTGGCCCGCTTGGGAATATCCATATTTAACGGTTGTCAATCCGGGATGAATCACTTCGGTTACGTCGTATCCGCCAAAGCCGGTAACGGAGAGTTCGTTGGGAATATGAATGCCTCTCATGTGCGCCGCTTTCATCACGCCCAGCGCAATGTTGTCAGTAGCGCAGACCACCGCAGTAGGCATCGTTCGGTTTTGCTCAAAAATAGCCAAAGCCTCCGCAACTCCATCCGCCATCTTAAATCCACTTTCATAGAAAATCGCTTCCACCCCGTCATACTCGCTTAACGCCTTCAGAAACCCTTCTTTCCGCTGAACTCCGACAGCAACGTCTTTTTCCGTCACACCGATATAAGCTATATGACGGTGTCCCTTGGACAGCACATATCGGCCCATGTCATAGCCTGCGGCATGGTCGTTATAAATCATGCTGTGGACCTCCTTATGCTGTTGTCCGAGCAGAATGACGGGAATGCTGATCTCTTTAATCGCGGCAAGATGTGTTTCCGTCACCTGGGTGGCGAATAAAATGATGCCAGATATTTTTTGCCTAGCGAGATCATACAGCGCTTCTATCTCCCTGGATAAATCCTGGCTTGCATTGATGATGAGAAGCTGATAACCGTGTTTCCTTAATTCTTCATCCATGCCGGCAACGGTCTGCGATGCCGAGAATGAATCCAGACGCGGCACAATGGTGCCGATCATGTTGGTTTTTTTCGCTTTCAAGCTCTGTGCGAACGAATTCGGAATATAGCCGGTTTCCTGAATGACCAGCTCAATCTTTTGGCGTGTCGCATGACTGACGGAACCTCCGTTTAAGAAACGGGAGACCGTGCTTTTGGCAACTCCGGCTTTTTTGGCAATATCTGCAATCGTGTTCTTCATTCGGTTCTCCCGGGAGCCGTTTGCGGCGCTGCACCGAACGGATAAACCTCCGCAGCTCCTTGCTCCGCCACACAACAGGCAATGATTCGTTTGTGCATGAATCTCTCCCCTTCGATTTCACTTTTTCCTAACTATAACATGACGTCTGGGCATCCGTGAAATGCAGACTTCACCCCGAGCCTTTGATGGGCAATACTTTTCTGCGTTCCAGACTCTAGCGGGGAACGAAGCGATTCAAAGGGGGATTCTCCATGCAAATCCCCTTTCGGGACGCGTAAATGAACCGTGCCTTATCCCGTTATTACATGGTTACTGTTAGGCTTGCACGGTTCGCTCAGCCGATTCGACGGTATGCTTCAGCAATGTAGCAATCGTAACGGGGCCAACACCGGCAGGTACTGGTGTAATTGCGGATGCCAACTTCGCGCAGGCTTCGTAATCGCAGTCGCCGATATTGCCTGGATTATAGCCGGCATCCAATACGACGGCTCCCGGCTTGATCCAGTCCCCTTGAATGAAATTAGGCTTGCCTACGGCCGCAACCACGATATCCCCCTGGAACACAATCTCCCCAAGGTTCTTCGTTCTCGAGTGGCAGATCGTAACGGTAGCATTGCGATTAAGCAGCATCATCGATACCGGCTTACCCAGAATCGGACTGCGTCCGACCACCACGGCATGCTTCCCTTCGATCGGCAGATCATAATAATCCATAATCGCAATAATCGCGGCAGGCGTACAAGACGGGTAATCGGCAAAACCAAACGCATTTTGCGAGAAACCAAGCGTGGTCACTCCATCCACGTCTTTTTCAATATCAATAGAATCAAAAGCCGCCCGTTCATCGATATGATGCGGAACCGGATGCTGCAGCAGAATGCCGTGGACATTCGGATCCTCGTTCAGCTCTTGGATCGCGGCAATCAGCTCTGCTGTCGTTGTTGACGTCTCCAGTACCACTTTCTTGGATATGATGCCAAGCCGCTCGCAAGCATTTCCCTTCATCCGCACATAGGTCGCCGAGGCAGGATCATCGCCAACCAGAATCGTTGCCAGACAAGGCGTTACCCCTTGCTGCTTCAATTCCTGTACCTTTACGGCCAGCTTGGCCTTGATATCGTCGGATACCTTTTTTCCATCCAAAATTACGGGTTCCTTACTCATGCTAATCCGCTCCTTCGCCATTGTATTTAAAAAACATAAAGAGGCAAGGCGACTTCATCGTCTCCTTACCTCTTGCCCAGGCGTACGGCATATGATCCTATGTGCTCCCTCTTGGTACCCCAAGCTACGCCAGTAACACATAGATAACTTTTTTTAATATACCACGACTTTGGACATCGCGCTACCGATGACGAAACTGACCATTTTAAATCGTAATCTTTTTGATTAATTTAGGGGAATCACGTATGTTGCTGATGGTACAAGCATAGAATGTCCTAAGATCAAATCGCTCCAGGAGGCCCAAATGAAATATCCGGTAATCTTCAGAATGCTGCCCTTCATTATTCCGCTTGTCTTCGTGATTCCGGTCTTGACGATATGGCTGCAGAAGGATTTAAGTCTACTCTCAAGCCATGACATACAGCAGGTAAAAACCATTTTTACGGGTATTTTCCTTGAGGCACTTCCGTTTGTGCTGCTTGGGGTGCTAATTTCGTCCCTCCTGCAAATGTTCGTCAAAGAACAGTGGGTGCGTCGTATCACGCCCAAAAATCCGGTCGTCGGCGTCCTGTTCGCTTCCATGCTGGGGATCATGTTTCCCATATGTGAATGCGGTATGATCCCGGTCGTCCGAAGGTTGATGCTCAAGGGGATGCCTGCCTACATCGCCGTAACCTTTATCCTCAGCGGTCCCATCCTGAACCCCATTGTGTTCGCTGCAACGATCATGGCCTTCCGTTCGCATCCCGAAGTGACGATCGGCCGGATGGGACTGGCTTTTGCAGTCGCGGTGACGGTAGGTTTGCTCGTCTATGTTTTTTCAAGGAGCAACCCGCTCAAGCGTTCTTTTCAAGAGTTTTCCGAACGTGATTCCGCCAATGGCGGACGCAAGCTGCATGAGCATCCCAAAACATGGAGAAGCATGTTTGTCCACGCCGGAGACGAATTGATTGAGATGGGCAAATACCTGGTTCTTGGCGCATTCCTGACGGCCTGCATCCAATCCTTCATTCCAAGGGAGGAGCTGCTGGCATTGGGGAGCGGTCCCGCCGCCTCTTACTTGTTCATGATGGGGTTTGCTTTCATCCTATCCCTCTGCTCGACTTCGGATGCCTTTGTGGCATCGGCGTTCACGCATACCTTTACCGTAGGCCCGCTTGTTTCCTTCCTGGTGCTCGGCCCGATGCTGGATTTCAAAAGCCTGCTCATGCTGTCGGCTACCTTCAAAACCAAATTTGTGATCGGTTTAAGCCTGCTGGTGATGACGCTCGTATTTATCGGCTCTGTAGCCGTTGACGCTCTATTAGGTGGTTAGCTGGCGAGAGAAGGAAGATTTGCGAAAAACGAAGAGGAGATTACCGGGACCGTTCAGACTCACCAGGTACCCGTTGAGATTGGAGGTGATTGGGACCATGAAGTCCAGTTTGAGGATACGGATTCACTATACGCTCCGGTCGCTGCTTGTTGCGTCTCTCGCCGCTTATATCATGCATCTGAACGCTTCAGATTCGCTTGAATATTACTTAGCGCCTCATATGCAGACCCTGCTGCTTCTATGCCCGGTTCCGCTGTTGTTCATTGCATTCGGCATGATATGGCATTCCCTTGCAGGTGATTCAGGAGAGGTGTGTGATTGCGAGCACCCCCTTCCTGCCGGCCTTGTCAAAAACGTAACGGTATACGGGCTATTCATGGTGCCGCTGCTGTTTGGCCTGCTCCTGCCGGACCAAGCCCTCGGCAGCGATATGGCTGCCAAAAAAGGCATGATCTACACCTATCCGAATCCCGATGTGCGCCGTAAAACCGATGACCGCAACGCTTCCGTCTTTTCTGGCACGGATAAACGATTACCCGAAGTTGATCAGGGAGTACCAGAAGACCTCACATTAAACGAACGATTCGTTGCCAAGGACATCTATAGCGTGGAGTTTGCAGAGCTTGCCAAGCGCTTATATACGCTGCCCGTCATCCGGGTGGAACCGAACATTTTCTCGGAAACCGTCGGGGCCATGGATATGTATAAAGAGCATTTTCAAGGTAAAGCCATCACGGTCCAAGGCTTCGTCTTCCGCGACGGACATATGAATGAGGATATCTTTGCCGTCAGCCGATTCCTCGTGATGTGCTGCACGGCCGATGCTGTCCCGTTCGGGGTTCTTGTGCGCGGCACAAATGCTGCCTCGTTCGCTAATGACACGTGGGTTCAGATCGATGGCACGATCCAGGTTACCACCTTGAATGGTAAAGAGACTCTGCAAATTCAAGCGGAGCAGATTCAGCCGATTGAGCAGCCGGCATCCCCTTACATTTTCACGAATCCGGACTCCGTCGCGGAGTTTGATGAACTATATTCGAACATAACGATACCGGGAGGTAACAAATAAATGAACAAGATACCTGTTGTACTGATCAGTGGGTTTTTGGGAAGCGGCAAAACCACGCTGCTGCTCAGACTGCTGGCGTATGCCGCCAAGCGGCAGTGGAGAACCGCCGTATTAATGAATGAGATGGGCGAACAAGATGTGGATGGCGATACGGTCTCCGGCGAAATGCCCGATCTTCCGATTGAGAAGCTGCTCGACGGATGTATCTGCTGCACCAGGCGAGACGAGCTGGGTCAAGCATTACAGACCCTGTTCAATCAGAAGCCTGATCTCATATTTATCGAGACGACCGGCGTGGCGAATCCTGAACAGATCCTGGAGGATCTGCAGGATCCATCCCTGTCTAATCAAATCTCAATCCAGCGCAAAATCGCCTTGGCCGACTGCAGCAAATTTCTGGAATACAACAGCTTCTTCGCATCCAGCCGTGAACTGGTCCGCACTCTGAGGGGGCAGATTAGCTTCGCGGATATGATCATCCTGAACAAGGCGGGGGACTGCGACGATAAACAGATCAACAAAGTCATCACCTCCATCCGAAAAATAAACACGACGGCAAGTCTGGCCGTAACCGACTACAGCCGGTTGGATGAGAATGAAGTGTTTACGTCGCTTCAGCTTCAGCCCCGGGAGGATGGGATCCATTCGTCTCCACCTTCGAACCGGAGGCAAGGGAATCTTGCGGATCGTAAGCAGGACAAACCGTTGATTGACGATCACGGCAAGCATGGGCACGACGCCCCTGAGGGAACAGTCATTAACCTTGACCACCATAGCCATCAGCACGGAGAGGAGTCCGGGCACAGCAGCCCTTCCTTTACGGGCCTGGACACCTTGACATTATCTGCTCCATCTCCCTTCCCGCTTCAGATGAGCGTAATTGAAACTTTTCTCGCCGCTCTCGGCTCCAGTCTGATTCGGGCCAAAGGTTACATTCATCTCTCGACGGGTCCCTCTCTAGTTCAGTGGGCGGGTTCACAGCTTGAGTGCCAACCAAGCACGCTGCAGCTGCAGCGCGGCTATCTAACGCTGATCGGCCATCGTTTGAATAAAACGCGCATCGTCCAGGAGTGGGAAGACTTGCTAAGCGGCGTGGTGCAATGAAAGCTGGATGGTTGGTTGGATAGATAATAGATATAAAAAAAAGGAGGTCCACAGAGGATCTCCTTTTTCGATATGCTTCGGATTAGTCCCGAGGATAATTCACTTCCATAATGTCCATAAAAGGAACCTTTGTAATGACGCCATGCTGTTTCATATGCACCTTCCCTGTGCGGGAATCCATTTGATCGATTTGTCCGCGGACCGCTTCTTCCCATCCCCAGACCGTCAGTACGATGACCGATTCCTCCTGGTATGCTTCCGTAAGCTGATTTCCGAGCTCTTCTAGTACAAACTCATCTCTAGTGGGTCTCTTTGGAACTTTTGCTTTTGCCATAACCTTGTCCTCCTGCTTTATGTTGTTCATGCGTCAGCATTACATTCTCAATGAAAACTGAACTTTTAAGATAACTGAATTAGGAATCTACTTCCTATTATACATGAAATACGATTCAGAATACTTGGGACAGCGGAATGAAGGATTAGAATATGCGTATAAACAGGGAATAACTTGTTGAACTTTCCATGACAAATATCCCCTTTAAGTAAACTGTAGCGCTCTTCTTCAGCACTGTCTACGAAAAGGGGATCATATTCTAGAAAACCTGATCATGTGGGAGATGTTAATCCGACATTCATCAATACGCTCTGTATATCAAGAACAGCAAAGCCACTACGAGTGGCCCCTCAACTGTTCGTAATTATTACGATTAATTTCATTCAAAAAAATATAGCCTTACAGCGATAGCTCTTCGATGGCCATCCATGGCAGCGGATTATGAAAAGTCGACCAATCCAGCTGCATTTCCTGATCGTTCAACAAACATTCGTCCAGCTTCTGTTCGATTTGGGTCTGTTCCATCCCAATCCCGATCATCACGAGCTCCGTCATCCGATCTCCCCAGGCGCCATCCCATTTTCTCTGCACATCCGGCTCACTCTGAATCAGCTCCTGCTGCTCCTGCTCGGTTAAAGCAGCCACCCAATATCCTGCAGGCCCGAATTGAATCGAAGGACCGGCCTGACTTAAACTTGCCGCAACATCCTCACGTACAGCCAGCCAAGCGATCCCTTTTGCACGTACGACCTCTTCCGGCCAATCACTCAAGAATTCTGCCAGGCGCTCCGGATGAAACGGTCTTCTTCTCCGATATACAAAAGAGCTGATGCCGTATTCATCCGTTTCCGGCACATGCTCTTCCTTCTGAAGCTCCTGAATCCAGCCGGGGGACTGACTGGCTTTTTCAAAATCGAATAAACCGGTATTTAGAATTTCCGTAGGAGCGACTTGTCCTTTCTCGGTGCGTATGATTTTGGCGCTTGGCTGAAGCTTACGAAGGATGCCTTCCACCTTGGCCAATTCATCTTCGCTTACCAGATCGCATTTGTTTAGTAGCAGTACATCACACATTTCAATCTGGTCAATCAGCAGATCCACGACTTCCCGCGTATCCTCATCGCCCAGCGCCTCCTTTCGATCGAGCAGGCTTTGGCCCGAAGAGAAGTCTTTCCAGAACCGGTTCGCGTCCACAACCGTCACCATGCAATCCAGCCGGGCAAGGTCGGACAACTGGACGCCGGACACCTCATCCGGATAGACAAAGGTCTGCGCAACGGGCACGGGCTCGCTGATACCCGTTGATTCAATGAGGATATAATCAAAACGGTTTTCCTGTACCAGCTTCTGAACTTCCTGCACCAGGTCTTCCCGGAGCGTGCAGCAGATGCAGCCGTTGGACATTTCGACCAGCTTCTCATCCGTTCGGGACAGACTCCCTTCCCCTCGAACCAAATCCGCGTCAATATTCACTTCGCTCATGTCGTTCACAATGACCGCTACCTTCAATCCATCGCGATTATGTAGCACATGATTCAGCACCGTCGTTTTGCCTGACCCGAGGTAACCGCTGAGTACTGTAACCGGAATCCTATTGTTGTTATTCATCTATTGAACTTCCTCCATTCGTTAATCGTAATTATTACGATTTATACGGTATGATATTATATCTCCTCCGTTAAATTGTCAATCCTTCCGTGCAAAATAACTTTCCTTCAAACAAAACAAACCTCCGGCATTTGTGTGCCGGAGGTTTAATTCCTCACTATTTTCAACTTTTATCTTGTTAGCCCAATTTCTTTTGGTCAAGTGTCACTAATCGTTTGTATATATAATATGAATCATCTCAAGACGAAAAGGAGAAAATCGCCATCACTACCACATGAGGAGAGAAGAAGATCAATATTAATATTAAAAATTGATAATGAAAAACTTAAGGCGAGAAGATTTACGCCACGATCGTATGCCGCATTCATGCAGCCGTGCGTGTCATTCTCGCATTTTCTATGCTTACATAGTATTACGGTAAAACTATCATGTGGTACTCAACATACGGTAAACTACTCTCGATTGTTCTCACTTTATAGTCAAATTTAGTTCAGTTACAATCCTCTAAGGAGGCAATATTCAATTCAAAATATTCCTTTACAGGAATATTCCCTTGATGGTATATTATAATCAATCATTGGTTAATCTTCACAAATAAGGAGGATAAGATATGAGCCAAGAAGTAATTTCGTTCATTGAAAACCTTAGTCTGCCATGGCAAATAGAAGTCGGCAAAAAGCTTCGACTCATGGTCCATGAAGCCATTCCGGAGGTAGAAGAACGGATTCAGTACAAAAAACCGCATTTTCTAAAAAACGGACATTATGCAGCTGTGATTTCACCATCAAAAGATGCAATCGCTTTTATGATCATGAACACAACAAATCTAGAAGTCCCCAAAAATTTCGATGGTCCACCCGAACGAAAATGGCTTAAAATTCGAAAAGATGATACTCCAGACTATGAACTGCTATCTGAACTGTTAGTTCAAGCATCAAGTTCGTTGTAATAACTAGATCGGGGGTAAGGTCCTATGAAACAGACAACGTTGAACGCACTAGCCGAACCTAACCGATTACAGATTGTCGAACTATTATGAGAAGGTCCTTCAACCGTCGGTCAGATTGCTGATCGTCTTCATATCCGGCAACCTCAGACTTCCAAACATTTAAAAATATTGTATGAAGCAGGACTGGTAGAAATCCAAGCAGAGGCTAATCGACGCATTTATAAACTACGTCCTGAACCGCTTCAAGGGATGGACGAATGGTTGGAATCGTTCCGCGGTATTTGGGAGAAGCGCTTAGATCAACTTGAGGATTATTTGGAAAAATTACAAAAGAAAAGGTAGCAGTCGCTACCTTCTTAGGAGGAATTCAAATGACTGAGCAAAGCAAACAAGGCTTACTTCTGTCACGTGTTTTCAATGCCCCTCGAGAACTGGTTTTTAAAGTTTGGACCGACCCTGAACACTTCGGCAGATGGTGGGGGCCTCAAGGTTTTTCCTTAGAAGTTATTAAAATGGATGTACGTCCTGGAGGCATGTTCCTAGGTTGTCAGAAGTCTCCGGACGGCAACCAAGCCATGTGGGGTAAATTTGTATATCAGGAAGTTATCGTTCCTGAGAAACTGGTATTCGTTCAATCATTCTCAGATGAGGAAGGTAACACGATACGTGCACCTTTTAACGCAAACTGGCCGCTTGAAATTATGAATATCATCACATTTGAAGAAATCGAAGGAAAAACGACGCTTACCATGCAGGGAGGCCCTATAAACGCAACTGCGGAAGAACTGGCAGCGTTTGATGAAATGGCTCCAATGGTGAAACAAGGATTTGGCGGTACTTTTGATCAACTCGCTGAATACCTCGAAAGCCAGCAATAATTACATTGATCAAGGAAGCGCAAACCAACTGCGGCGAACCTATTTGTTCGCCGTTTTTTAATTCTTCAGAATTCAGCATCCCTCATTTAAAAAGCCCCCTTAAAATTTAAGGAGGCTTATCCATGCATATTCGAGAAATTACAGCTTTTGGGCGACTGCTTGTTCCGCTGCCTGTTCATCGTCTTTATTCTCAGGCAACTCGCCGTCTTTCCAGATGACCTGTTCGCCGTAATCTTTTCCCCAATCGTACATCAACTTCAAAATTGGCATCAAGCTCTCCCCATAAGGCGTGAGCGAATATTCGACTCGAGGCGGAACCTCGGGATAAACCATGCGATGAACGAGCTGATCTTCCTCTAGTTCACGCAGCTGATTGGTCAGCATTTTTTGCGTGATGTGGGGAATCATTCGGTTCAGTTCACCGAAGCGTTTAACGCCCTCCAAGCCAAGATGCCATAGGATGATCAGTTTCCACTTGCCGCCGATGACCGCCAGGGTTAACTCCTTATGGCAGTTTATTTCCTTCAGATTAATTCGCTGCTTGACCTCGTTTGCCATAAATGCATCACCCCTTCTTGCCTATAGTATACAACGGGTGCGGGCATATCAACAAAAGTGGAAAACATCACATGATAGCACCTTATTCCAAATTGGCGTGCAGGCCAAACATTTGGTCCGAGTGGAGCTCACTCTTCTCCATTAATCTCAAGATAACCGCATCGAGCACGATCAGCATGCTTTGCTCAAATAATGAAGCCATCGGTTGAACGGTGACGAGAGTATCCTGATTCTGCTCCTTCGTTGTGCCCGGAAGCTGAACCATGGCATCCGACAGCTGACCGATACGTGATTCGGGTTTCACCGTTACGACCGCTACGGCCGACCCGATATCCTTGGCTTTCTGAGCCATCGCCACCAAGCTCTGCGTTTCGCCGGAGCCTGAACCGATAAATAGTAAATCCCGCGCGCCGATGGCCGGAGTTACCGTATCACCGACGATGTGCACCTTATATCCCATCTGCATTAACCGCATCGCAAATGCTCGGATCATCAGACCAGATCTGCCGCCCCCTGCCAAGAAAATAGCATCGGATTGCTCGATCCGTTCAATTAATTCCTCGATCTGGACAGCATCAACCTGCTGTATGGATTCCGCGATTTCCTTGGCAACGACGGCTGCTTGTTGAAATATCTTTTGACTCATTCTGATTTAAGCCTGCTTCACAAGTTGGTTCATTTGAGCCGCTGCAACCTTCTTGTCCGTCTGGCTTGTAATTCCGCCGCCGACGATGACGAGATCGGGATTCGCCTGGATCACCTCAGGGAGCGTCTCGATTTTGATTCCTCCCGCAACGGCGGTCTTCGCATGTTTAACGACACGTTTGATCGCAGCCAATTCCTCGAATGAGTTTTTACCCTCCGCCTGGTGATCGTATCCGGAATGCACGCAAATGTAATCGACGCCGAACGCATCAATCTCCCGTGCTCTTCCTTCAATGTCCTTTACGTTGATCATATCCACCATGACCTGCTTGCCTTGCTTGAGGGCTTCCGCCACCGCGCCTTTGATCGTGGAATCGTCGGATACGCCCAGCACCGTAATGATATCCGCGCCCGCTTCGGATGCCTTCATGACCTCATAACCGCCCGCATCCATAATTTTTAGATCGGCCAGCACGCGCAGATGCGGGAAAGCCTCTTTAATCGCTTTTACGGCATGAAGCCCTTCGTTAATGACAACCGGCGTGCCGATCTCCACGATATCGATAAACTCGGCGACTTCAGCCACCACTTGTTTTGCTTCCGGAATATTCACCAAATCCAATGCCAATTGAAGTTCCATATTGTCAATCTCTCCTTATGAGTGTATTGGTTAATAACTACACGATTATTGTAGAGTAGACAGTTTACTTTACGGAAGTACGTACTTATAAGTGAGATACTTACGTGGAAGTAAGTAATATGGAGGGACAAGGGTTTTCAGGTTTTCGTTTATTTACGAATTTCCGTCTAGATGCTGGTAAAAAACAATTAAGCCTGTTTGTTCACTTTTGCCCAGTCTACGGCTGTGGTTTAATATAGTTGTCAGGCCGGACAAAATGATCGGAAAGGAGGCTGAACGAATTGATTCAGAATATGGAGGTGGCATCCGCATAAGCGGGTGTCACGTTTAAGGGAGCCCCTCATAGGGCTCCCTTCATTTGTAATCCAATCAAACTGGAGGAAACACGATGTCACATTCACGTAAACCAGCGGTTATCGTTGTCACCGGCGTCATGGCTTCCGGTAAGTCGACGGTAGCCCAGCTGCTGGCCGATAAGTTTGAACGCGGAGTCCATTTGCGGGGAGACTCGTTTCGGAGAATGATTGTCAGGGGAAGGGAAGAAATGCTTCCGGATGCTTCTGACGAAGCGGTAAGACAGCTTTTGCGCTACAGGTTATCCGCCTCCACTGCCAGAACCTATGCCGAAGCCGGTTTTCATGTCGTTCTGCAGGACGTCATTCTCGGCCCGGCGCTGCAACAAATAACCGAAATGCTAAACGGCCTTCCCGTCTTCGTTGTTGTGCTGAACCCATCCGAGAATGCCATCAGCGCACGCGAGTTGATTCGTGACAAAAAAGGTTACGGGGTATGGACCATCCATGAGTTGAATCGGCGGTTGACCGACGAGACGCCGAGAATTGGCCTGTGGCTGGACACCTCCGATTTATCTCCTGAAGAAACGGTTGAAGAGATTTGGAAGCGGATGTGGGACGAGGGGCAGATCCGTTAACATAAATCCGGTATCATTCATGACAAGGCTTCCTGGTAAAAAACAATTAAGCCTGTTTATTCACTTCATTCTCGCCGCCAGCCATGGTTTAATATAGATGTCCGGCTGGACCAAATGCTCGGAAAGGAGGCTGAACGAATTGATTCAGAATATGGAGGTGGCATCTGCGTAAGCGGATGTCACGTTAAGGGGAGCCCTCTATAGGGCTCCCCTTCATTTCATTTTACTCATAGATCACGGCTTTGATCTCGTCGCTGTCGATATTGTTTTTGTCGTACCAGTAGAATCCCGTATCGATCTGCGGCTCGACCTTCTCCCCTTTGACGGCCGCCACGGCGGCTTTTACCGTCTCATATCCGATGCCGACCGGATTTTGCGTGATGGCTCCCGCCATGGTTCCGTTCTTGATCGCGTCAATCTGCGCTTTTCCGGAATCGAACCCGACCACGATTATCTGGCCTTCCTTCTTCATCTCCGTTACCGCATTAATGACGCCGACGGCGGAGCCCTCATTCGCCCCGAATATCCCCTTCAAATCCGGATGTGCCTGCATCATGGCTTTGGCCAGGTCCGTCGATTTCAGATGATCGCCGCCTCCATATTGAATGTCTACGATCTCGATATTCGGATACTTCTCTTCGATCTGCTTCTTAAAACCGTCGCGGCGGCTAACCCCGGTTACGCTGGTCTGGTCATGGACCACCATCGCGATTTTACCTTCATTCCCGATGAGCTCCGCCATTTTATCTGCCGCAAGCGCGGATGCAGCCATATTGTCCGTCGATGCCGTCGTGACCGGAATGTCGCTTTCCACGCCCGAATCGAAGGCGATGACCGGGATGTTGTTTTCCTGGGCTTTTTTCAGATAAGGTATGGAGGCCTGGCTATCCAATGCGGCAAAGCCGATCGCGCTTGGTTTCTTGTCGAGTGCTGCCTGCAGCATTTCGATCTGCTTATCCACCTGGGATTCCGTCTCCGGTCCTTCAAAGGTAATCCGTACGCCAAGCTCTTCCCCAGCTTGCTCGGCACCGGCTTTTACCGCCTGCCAGAATTGGTGCTGAAAGCCTTTGGAAATGATCGGGATGTAGATTTCTCCTTCGGCTGCAGAACTGGAACCTGAACCCGATCCGCCCTCGCTTGGATTGTCGGTTCCTCCGGCAGCGTTATTGCCCGATGAACCGCAAGCCGCCAGCATACTTGCAGTCAGCATGAGAATCAGAGCCAATACGGATAGCTTTTTCATAATCTTCATCTCCCCTTGTTTATCAAAATAGTACATCTATAGAACTTCCATCCAAGGAAGCTTCTAACCCGTTAACATTCGGCTAACTTAGCGCGGAACGCAGCTCTAACATTACGCTTTGCGTCTGCGCAAAATATCCGCATACACCGCGAGTATGATAACGAACCCTACGACAACGGTTTGCCACTCCTGCGGCACGGACAGAATGCGTAATCCATTCGTCAGCACACTCATGATCAAAGCGCCGATCACCGTACCGATGATGGTCCCTTTCCCACCGCTGAGCGAAGTTCCCCCGATCACGACCGCCGCGATGGCTTCCAGCTCATACCCGGCGCCCAGGGCCGGATTGGCCGAATTCAGCCTCGATGCCATCATGACACCGGCCAAGCCCGTAAAGGCGCCGGTTAGGGTGTAAATGACGATTTTCCAGAAGCCCACATTGACGCCGGACAATCGGGTCGCCTCCTCGTTGCTGCCCAGTGCAAAGTTATACCGGCCGATAATGGTCTTCGATAAGATGAGGTAACCCACAACCGCCGCAATGAAGAAAATAACGACCGCATTCGGAATATCAAGGCCCGGTATCAACCAGCCCAGCACACTGCCTTGGGACACCTCGGCAAAGCTTTCCGCGTCGTTGAAATAGACCGGCTTGGCTCCGGAGATAATCAGTGCCAGCCCTTTGGCAATCATCATCATCGCCAGCGTTGCGATAAAAGGCGGGATCTTCATCTTCGCCACTGCCGTTCCCGACAGAAGCCCGCACAGCGCGCCCGTTAAGATGCCGCCAAGGATGCCGACAGGTACCGGTAATCCCCAGAAGGTGATGCATACGCCGGTCATAACGCCGCTCAGCGTCATGACCGTCCCGACGGACAGATCAATGCCGCCGGTAATGATGACAAAGGTGGATCCCAAGGCCAGCACGCCAATCACCGCGGTCGAAAGAAGAATGCCCACGATATTGGAGAACTGAAAGAAATTGCTGGATGAGAACGTAAAGAATAGAATGAGAACGACCAGGCTGGCTAGGGCCAGCACTTGCTGAAGCGCGCCCGATTTGATTTGAATGTTCATCTGCTTATTCCTCCTAACGTGTATGGATAACGGCTTACATTCTTGCTGTAGCCAGATGCATAATGCTTTCTTGGGTCGCCTCTTCTTGATCCAGCTCGCCCGTAATCCGACCTTCACACATCACGAGAACCCGATGACTCATCCGAAGAATTTCCGGCAGCTCTGAGGAGATCATGATGATGGATTTGCCCTGTGCCGTTAGATCGTTCAGCAAACGGTAGATTTCGCTCTTGGCCCCTACATCGATCCCGCGCGTCGGTTCGTCGAAGATCAGAATGTCGCAATCGCGGGTCAGCCATTTGCCGATGACGACTTTCTGCTGATTGCCGCCGGAGAGGTACTTTACTTCCTGGTCCACATGCGGTGTTTTGACCTTCAGTCGTTCGACCATATCCTCCGCCTGCTTGCGAATCCTGGCCGTACTCATCCAGCCCCCGGGACGCACGAAGTTACCGTATGACGCAATAGCCACATTGCTCTTCACATCCAGATCAACGACGCATCCATAGCGCTTACGATCCTCGGATAAATAACCGATCCCTTGGCGCACCGCATCGTGGGGGCCCTTGATCGTTATTTTGCGGCCATGAACGTGGATCTCGCCGGATTGAATGCGGTCGGCACCGAAGATCGCCCGGGCAAGCTCGGTCCGCCCCGCGCCAACCAGCCCTGCAATGCCAAGGATTTCTCCCTTTTTCAGAGTGAAGTTAATGTCCTTCAAAGTTCGACCTTGATTCAGTCCTTTAACCTCCAATACCGTCTCACGTTCACCTGCGCTCCTCTCCGGCTTCGAGGTCTCGTAGATTTGCCGGCCAACCATCTTGGAAATAATGTCCTGGGTGGTAACTTCAGCTGTGGATACCGTATCGATATACTGTCCGTCACGCATTACCGTAATGCGATCCGTAATTCGCTTGATCTCATCCATCCGGTGGGAAATGTAAACGATTCCAACTCCGCCTTCGCGAAGCTGGCGAATGATGCGGAACAAATCCTCAATCTCGGTTTCGCTTAAAGCCGCCGTAGGCTCATCCATGACCAGCACGTCGGCGCTATAAGACAACGCCTTGGCAATCTCCACTATCTGCTGCTTGGCCACCGTTAGTTCCGAAACCTTGATGGATGGATCCATGTCCAGGCCCATCCGCTCGAACAGTTCCTTCACTTGTCGGTTTAGCGCCTGATCATCCAGAAACAATCGGAGCTTTCGCCGCGGCTCCCGCCCGATGAATATATTCTGAGCAACTGTCAGATCGGGCGCCAAGTTCAATTCCTGATGGATCATGCTGATCCCCGCGTCTTGTGCCGCTTTCGGATTCGTTAACTCCACGGGCTGCCCCTTGTACGTGATCGTTCCTGCATCCTTCTGGTATACGCCGGTCAAGATTTTCATCATGGTTGATTTGCCAGCACCGTTCTCACCCATAAGCGCATGAACCTCACCACGCAGCAGTTCAAATCGGCAGTTATTTAATGCAAGCACGCCCGGAAATTCCTTCATGATTCCTTCCATCTGTATCAATACTTCGCTCAAAGCCCCTCACCTCTCTAGCTGGCACCTTTTATGAATCATTGTACAAAGCGTTCCCCTTGCGGAGGAATGGAATATTCTCTGATCGATGTTGAATAATCTATGATCTGTTAACAGGACCCCATAAAGGAAGAAGCTACTCTTCCACAAAGGGAAAGAGCAGCTTCTGGTTCTCCTCGGTATACATATTGTCTTTGTTGATGACAACGGAATCGGTGTACACGTTGCGTGACACTTTGTCTCCATCGATGATGGATACGGCTGTTTTGATGCCTAAGTAGCCGATGTTGAAGGGTTTCTGAACGATCGTGGATTGCAGGACTCCCTCTTCGAGCAGCCTGACTTCCTTCACCGAGCTGTCGAATCCGACCAGCTTGACCTTGCCCCCCAGCCCCAATTCTCGAATCGCTCTGCCTGCCCCCACCGTTGAAGGCTCATTCAGTCCCACGATCCCATTCAGGTCAGGCGTCTCCAGCAGCAGCTTCTTCGTGATTTCATAAGCTCTCTCCTCCTTGCCCTCGCTGTAGTAAGTACCCACAATTTCCGTGCCGCTGCGCTGCTCCAAAATGCTTCGAACCCCTTGTTCCCTCTCAATCTGCGTCGAGGTGCCCCGTACGAAACTGATAATAGCAACCTTGGCATGTGCCGGCAGCCGCGAGGAAAGCTCCTTGCCTGCCTTCTGTCCCGCATGAACATTATCGGTCGCGATTAAGCTCTGCGCATAATCACCGTTAACGGCGGAATCAATCATAATAAGCGGGATGTCAGCTTTGCGAATCGACTCCGCAACTGGAACCAGACGGTTATAATCAGCGGCGGCCAAAACAATCGCATCCGGCTTCTGCTTGATGGCTTCCTCCAGCAATTGAATCTGCAAGTCGACTTCGATTTCCTGCGTGGGTCCTACCACCGAGACATCCACGCCGAATTCACGAGAAGCTGTGCTCACCCCTTCAATCAGCACCCGCCAGAATTCATTCTCATCCAGGGCTTTAACACCCACGATGATCTTCTTGGTACCGGGGTCTTCCTTGGACCAGTGATAAACCGCGTAACCCAGAATAAGAACCGGAACCAGCAGCAATAAAATATATCGCAGTCTCATGTACGACTTCATGGCACATCCCCCTCCAAGCTCCGCCATTCATCCGGATGAACGGCCGGAATAACCAGCGTTACGATTGTCCCCGATCCCGGCGCGCTCGCATAGCTAAGACCATATTCCGTTCCAAAATATAACTGAATCCGCTGATGAACATTTGCAATGCCAACGCTGTTTCTCGATTGTTTGCCCCCTGTAGAGGTTAATAATGTCTCAACTTTGGACTGATCCATCCCGATGCCGTCGTCCTTGACTTGAAACTCGATGCGGTTATCTCGACACTTGCCCGTAATCGTGATCGTACCCGGACCTTCTTTGTTCTTGATACCATGATAAATGGCATTCTCCACCAGCGGCTGCAGCAGCACCTTCAACGTAAGATAAGGGTAAAGTTCGCGATCCATATCCAGAGCAAACCGGATTTTGTCCTGGTATCGCATTTGTTGTATTTTTAAATAATTCGTTATATGCTCCACCTCGGTAGCAATCGGGATCATTTCCCTCCCTTTGCTGAGCGAAGCTCGAAACAGCCTTGCTAAAGCCGATGTCATCAGAATCACCTCATCATGCTTCTTACTCTCGGCCATCCATATAATGGAATCGAGCGTATTGTAGAGGAAATGGGGATTGATTTGGGCTTGCAGGGCATTCAGCTCGCTTTTCCTCTTAATCTCCTGCTCTACCACGATCTGATCCATCAATTCCTTCACCTTCAGCACCATCACATTGAAGCTGCGGGCTAGACCCGAGATTTCCCTGGAATGCCCCACGGGAACCCGGATATCAAAATTCCCCTTCTCCACTTCCATCATTTTTTCTTGGAGCTTCTTGATGGGACGCGTCAAGTTGCGGGAGATGACGACGGAGAACAGCACGCCGACGCCAAGGCATAACAACCCTGCTATGGCAAAAGAAAGCTGCATCTGCTTCTTATTGTCCACCAGCTCATTCTCATAAAAAACGCCGACGATTTTCCAGCCGAAATCCGTATCCTTGATGCTGTATATCCGGCTTGCCCCGCCATCCTTCACGACAAATCCCCCTTCCTTGTCCTGAAGCACCTGCTCTAATCTCTCCGTCTTCAAATTGCTGTAGAGCAGCTGCTGCTGCGGGTGATACACAATCCGCCCTTGACGGTCAATCACGAACACGTAGCCCCGGTTCCCCAGATCCAGCTTGCTGAGCATATCGTTAATCACCTTGAAGTTAAGATCGATCAACAGAATGCCAAGCCCATTCGAAGGATTCACGCCGCTGAGCTCGCGGCTCAGTGATACGACCCAACGGTACTCTCCCTTGATGACCGGCTGTACATGGGACGAAGAGATCACCGTCTGTCCGTTGTTTTCCTTCGCCTGCCGATACCAGGGCTGCTCCGATATCACAATATAGGGATTCAGTTCGGCGTCCGCCCGATCGGAGATGAAGGTCCCGCCCGCTCCAAAAATATTAATCGACGCAATATCTTTGCGCGAAACCCGAATCGAGTGGAAATATTCCGATATCTTCGCTTTTAATATGGCTAGTTCCGCAGGCTGCAGTTCATCGGCCAAGGCAAGATATTCCCTCACATTCGGGTTGTTCATCGCCGCCAGCGAGATGTCCTTCATCCCCGTAATGTAGGTTTGGATATTCGCATTGACTTGATTGATCAGTTCGGAGGTATAACTCTCCGCTGTTTCGCGCACAGCCGATTCGGACAGCCGATAGGAGATAAAGATCAGCAGCAGCGCCGTAAACAGCACCAGCATCACGAAGGAGCTGGCAATCCGGGATTGAATGCTTTTGATTCGCTGGGGAGCCTTCATGGACTAACCCTGCCTGACGTCATTTTATTCCGGTACTCCGTCGGGGTATCTCCGGTATGTTTCTTAAACAGCACGCTAAAATATTGAGGATCCTGATAACCGGTTTTCGCCGCAATTTCATAGGTTCTCATCAAGGAATGCTTCAGAAGTTCCTTCGCTTTCTCCATTCGGACTTCCGTTACGTATTCAACGAAGGTCTTCCCGGTATGCGACTTGAACAAAGCGCTGAAATAACTCGTGCTCATGTAGATCCGGCTGCACACGGTCTTAATCGATAACTCCACATCCTCGTAATGCCGCTGAATGAAATCGACCGCCTCCAGCATCTGGGTGCGGGTCATGTCCTTTCTCGTCTTGGCAACGTCCCTTAGCGCTTGTTCACACACCTCATTTAACCAATGCTCAATCTCATCCAGTGAACGAAAAGAATACAAATCGGACAGCAGCCTCTTCTCCTTGCCGATCAGCTCGTTCTCATTGCTGCCGATTTCCATCAAGGTTTGAAGAACTGCAAGCATCACTCGTACGATCCGCACATAACACAGGTCGATCGAAATTGAAGCGCTTCCAAGTTCCTTGATCAGCTGCCGGATGCTCGCCTTCACTTCAGCGTCCGTACCGGCCCGGATCGCAGAGATTAGCGCTGACTCGGTTTCGATCCCATCCTGGAGAGGAGCGTTCCCCCGCTTTTCAAGATCCGTGATATGGATCACCTGATCGCGGCCGATCAGGAGGCGGTATTCCAATGCAGCTTCCGAAGCTCTGCAGGAATAACGGATATCCTGAAGGTCGCGGCACATCGTTCCGAGGCCCAGCGTGACCGTGAATTTCATGAACTGTTTCGTAGATCCGCGAATATCCTCCGCCAGCTTCTGCGCCCGAGCTTGCAGCTCCTCCTCGCCGGAGCCCGATAGAATGGTCATGACTTTGTTCTCCTTGTAGCGAAAAACGGCTGTACCGGGCTCTCCCGCCAATATTTCCTGAATGATGTTGTATAAGGCAAAAGCATACAGCTCATGATCGACGTGCTGTTCATCCGAACGTCGCTCATCCATATCCGCTGCCATTGCGATATAAAGCGGCCCCGGAAGCGGAATATCAAAATAAGACAGCTTGCTCTCGATCTCGGATCGCTTCATCGGCGATGACGCCAGTCGTTCAAGAAATCGTTCCTTAAGCAGGACCAAACTCTCATTCAACTGATGCTTGAGCCTCTTCAAGTGCTCCGTATGTCCGCGTTCCTCATCCATTTCCAGTTTGAGTTTATCTAGCATCTCCCTTAACTCCGCCGAAGTAACCGGTTTCAAAATAAAATCCGTGACCTGCAGCTTCACCGCCTGCTGGGCATATTCGAAATCGTCAAACCCGGTCAGGATGATGATCTTCGTCTTTGGAAAACGTTCCGTAATATGGCGGGACAATTCCAGGCCATCCATGTACGGCATGTTGATGTCCGTTAACACAACATCGGGTGGATGGCGGGTTACAGTCTCCAATGCATCCCTGCCGTTCTCGCAATCCCCGATGCATTCAAAGCCATGATCAGCCCACTGAATCCGATTTCGGATCCCTTCCCTTACGATCGGTTCGTCGTCCACAATAAGAATCGTATACAATCAAAGCCTCCCCCGTTCAAAAGCAAATCGCATTTGCTTAGGTTATCTCGTGTTACGAGGTGAATATTACAGGAAAAGCCCTTTGGCAGGCAACTGCCAAAGGGCTCCATGACTACGTATTTATTTGCGGGTGTTCATCCACGTAATGAAATTGTTCACCACGATATCAAGGAAACCGATCGTCGGCTCATGAATCAGCTTGCCGGACTCATCCATCTTCTCATGTACCGCTCCGATATATACTTCATTGTTCGGAAGCAGCGGCGAAGTAATGCCAACAGAAAACAGAATATCCCGGAGATGTTCTTGAGCGCGAACGGTTCCAAGCTGTCCCATCGACGCCCCCATGATCCATGAAGGCTTCCCGTTCATGACCTTATCGACACGCGATAACCAGTCGAGCGCGTTCTTGAGTACGCCCGGTATGGAGTAATTATACTCCGGCGTGATCCACAATACCGCATCGGCGGCAGCAATCCGCTCTTTGAAATCCTTGACGACCGCAGGAGGGTCCAGCTCAATGTCTTGATCATAGAACGGAAGATCTCGAAGCCCCAAGATTTCAAACGCAATCTGATCCGAGTAGCGCTGCTTCAAATATTCTGCCAGTTTCATATTGTACGACTCTTTTCTAATGCTTCCTACAACGATTGCGACTTTCATGATACCCTCCAGTTCTATGCCTTCTTAGCATATTTCAATCTATTTTTAACAACTAATTTTTAGCCTAACACCATATATTACCAATGTCAAAATATCCATTGCCCTATTTCATCAACGAGAGTAGTTTACACACATCTCGCTCCATATCTTCTCTCCGTTCAGGCGGCACATATTGGAGCAGAGCCAGTGCCGCATAAGGCACCTTGATGGCATGCGGATCTTCATACCGTTTACTCCAATAAGCCGAATCCATAATCGAAGCTTCTTCAGGTGCCTGAACCCCCTGATTCAAAAGCGTTTGTGGCTTTAAACGGTTGAGTTTCATTTGCAGCCGGTGATTGCTTTGACCAAGCTTGGCAAGCTGAGCATATCCGAGCCGTTCCAGCTCAATCAATGCGTGGGCGTGGGTAATTCCATGCTCAAGCTCACCTGCAAAAAAGTAGTACTTACCTTCAACGTGTTGATCCGGCAGCACGTGATCCAACTCGGATAAAGCACGCCCAGCCAGATCGGATGCATTCCGGTACGGCGGCTCGTCCGAGAGCCGGATTTCGGAACGATCCAGCTTCGTATAATCTTCGATTCCGTAATACCTTGCAAGCTTATGTTCAACGGCCGCATCTTCCATCAGCTTGAGTAAGCCTCGAACGATAGACGGCGTCAGCAAGTCCGGACGGTCCCGCAATGCTTTCAGTCCCAAGACGGCCAGGGTAACACCATGTCCGGAGGTGCTCAGATTCGTCAGATTAGGCAGCAGCCCTTCAATCAATTGATTCATTAATTCAGGCTGAGCAGGCTCGGCAGGATAGGGTTCGAACCAATCTTCATGCTGACTGCGCAAATGCCGGCAATTGGCGGCCAATCCCTTCCGTACATCTTGCGGCAAATCAAACTCCTTCTGCATATAATAAGCAGCCAAATACGCCCCGCCGACATGTCCTTCAAACCAGCCAACCTCGCCGCCGCGGCTCAAGGCCGTAAGACCATCCTCCAAATACCGGTCACTAATGACCGAATTCACCTCCTTCCCTTCGATGGCACTCGGCAGATTCAGCCGGGCTGCAATGTCTTTGGGAAAGCTTGTTATCTTCATTCGGATGCTGTAACCATACATTCTAAAATGCAATCCATCCTTGTTATCCGAAACGATCATCCGCCAATCCAGAGTGGAACGAACCCGGTCCAGAAACCGTTCGTCTGTTACTCCGTAAGTTATCTCCAAGGGTGGTGCCAGCGCATACATCGAAATCGGAATCCATTTGCGCTTCGTTGATACAACAACGGCATGGGCTGTTCCTCCAATGGCAAAAGCGAATTGCTCCGACTCCTTGGCGATCGTTAATCCGAGCGTCCGCTTCATCCACAATCTTGCGGCTACCGGATCTTCCACGGGCAATCCCACCTCCCGCAAATACAGGACGCCATAGGTGCCGTTTGGCGCCAGTACCCCTTCCTTTAGATCATCATGCGCGATAAACTCAAGCAAGTTTCCATCACCATCCTTGAAGTACACGTTCACACCGGATTCGAAGCGCTCAACCACTTCGCCATCAGGCCATTTCAACAAAGGTACCTGCTCTGCGAGCTTCTGGATCAGGGATTCAAACTGAGAATAAGGCACTTCAAACGCGATATGGGCAGGAGCTATAGGTTCATACGCTTCTTCAAAAGCGAGCGTGAAATCCGGTGTAGGCTGAAATACGACCTCAACCTCGCTTTCACTTGCAATCGGGAAGTGAAGCAATCCGTTGTAGAATTGTTTCACGCCCTGAATGGAGACCGTTTTTAATTTCAATCCGGCAAAATGAGTGATCATGAGGTTTCAACCTCCTCTTTACTGCTGATCTTCTTGACCAGCTCCATAAAGATGGATAGCGCCTCTTTAGCCCGATAATCCAGCACAATCGTGCCTTCTGCCGCTTCGGATTCGTAAATGGCACGCTGAGAACCGCCAATGGAGATCCATTCCGGACTATTAATTCCGTGCAAATTGCGTATGGTAGCCTGCATTTGCTGCAGTGAACTCACGCCGACCGCCCCTCCCGCCGAGCTTACCGATAGAACCGGTTTACCCGAGAAATGCATCTGCCCCAAATGATCCAAAGCGTTCTTCAAAACTCCGCTCATCCCTCCGTGATACTCTGGGGTAGTCAAAATAATGCCGTCCGCCTCCATTAATAGGCGCTGCAGCTCGCGCACGCCATCATGGCGGTTGAATATCTCGTCAGGCGAGTAGAACGGAAGCGGTGTTTCATACAGGTTAAACAGCTTCACTTCCACGAACAACCGATTCATTTGCGCTTCCAAGGCTTTGGCCAGAACGGTGCTTGTTGCTTCCTTACGATTGCTGCCAGCTATAATCACGATTTTCATGGTACAGCCTCCTTTATTGGTATCCAATGTTTTGTTAAGTACATTGTAGAGGAGGCAGGCCATGGAAATCGTCAACATTTAGAGTGATTTTACGAGCAAAAGCTCTCATGCCTTCGGCTGAGAGCTTCTACAACTATAGTCTTAGATATTTACCGTTATGTAAGCCAAATACAGCAATCCTTATACGATTCCATGCTTGAGCGCATAAATGGCCGCCTGTGTCCGGTCGGAAACCCCCAGCTTATCGAGCAGATGGCTGACATGGGTTTTAACCGTCTTCTCGGTGATGTAAAGCGCTTCGCTGATTTCCCTGTTGTTCATACCCGATGCAATCAGCTGCAGCACCTCCTGCTCCCGGCGGGTAAGTTTATCCAACTGCGCAGCCTCTTCCTGATGGCCGGACGCGCTGGTCTCATCTGCTCCCGCCGGCGATGTAACATGTGTCATGAGCAGGCCTGCCGCATCCGGATGCAGTTCGACTTGGCCTTCATTTACACGCCTGATCGCAGCCACCAGATCCTCAGGCTCGATATCCTTAAGAAGATAGCCGCGTGCGCCTGCCCGAATGGCTGGAAGAACATGGTCATAATCGATAAACGAGGTCAGCACGATGACTTTAATGTGAGGCTGTTCTTTTTTTAACCGTGCGGTCGTATCGATTCCGTTGAGGATCGGCATATTCAGATCCATTAACACGACATCGGGATTTAGATGTTTGGCCGTCTCCAACGTCTCCTCGCCATTCGCGGCTTCGCCAACCATCTCGATATCCGGCTGCGTCGCCAGAAAAACCTGTAGCCCCCGGCGTACCATGGCGTGATCGTCAGCGATCAACAATCGGATCATCCGTTATCCCCCCATTCTCTGTTGATCTCACCCTTATGGGCAGCGAAACCTCAATGATGGTTCCCTCTCTGTACACACTGTATAGACGGAATTGTCCTCCGAGCGATTCGGCCCGTTCCCGCATGCTGGACAACCCTATCGAATGTCTTGTCAGTTCGTTCAATCGTTGCTTGGTAATCCCGCGGCCATGATCTTCGATCCGAAGTTCGACTTCATTGTCCTGCAGGGTTAATACTACCGTTACTTCCATTGTATCCGCATGCTTGCTAACATTGTTCAGCGCCTCTTGACCAATCCTCCACAATGCTTCTTCCACGATCCGGGGCAGGTCCCGTATCCCGCTGATATGTGAACTTACATGGAGCTTCAAACGTTCGCCGTATTGTTTCAGGCCTGTCATAAGCCCTTCCTCAAGTCCGGGTGGGCGAAGCTGCATGATCAGTTCCCGCATTTCCTTCAGCGCGCTTTGCGATAACGACTGAATATCGTGGATCGTGTCCTGGAGCAAGCTTCTCTGCTCATTAGGCTCCGCAGCAAGCATACTCCCTACACCCTTGGACATCATCACCAGCGAGAACAGGGTTTGACTTACCGAGTCGTGCAGGTCTCGGGCTAGACGATTTCGTTCATCCATTCTTGCGAGCGCGCGCCGGTTCTCCTCTAGACGAATGCGCTGAAGTGTCATGCCGATATGTTCAGCCAGTGCCTCAATCACCTCCCTATCCGCCAGGTACGAATTCCCATGATGATCGTACCCTACCAAAAGCAGTCCAAAAGAGGTGTCCCCGGCAGCCGCCAGCGGAACCGCAACTGCTCGGGGGATGGATGAAATCCATCCCTGTTCCACCAATAGATCCGCAAGCCGCTGCGCGTCTTCGGCACTGACGACCGGATCCTCAGAGACCCTTCCCTTGCCAGAACGGGTTTGAGGAGTTTCAGCAAGCCGAAATTTAGCATGGGGCAGCGTTGTCCGCCCTCCGCTGTATAGAGCACGAAGTGTCATTTCATTGCCGATTGGCTCCAACAATGCGGCAACCGGCCAGTCAAAGTAACGGCCCATTAAACTCATGACTTGATTCGTTAATTCGGCCCGATTAACCGCTTGGGAAGCATAAGCACCGAGAGCGCTGCTATATTCCCCAAGCCGGGCAAACAAATCCGCACGGCGCTGCTCAGCTGCGTAGAGCCGCATGCGCTCAATGGCGCTGCCAATTTGGTAGGCTACTGATTCCAGCAGTGCCAGTTCCTCTTTGGTGAAATGCAGCTTCCCGGGTGCAGCCACATTCAGTACGCCGAACCTGCGGCTGCCGGATCGCAGCGGAACGGTTGCATGGTGGGTTATGCCTTCTGTATCGCCCCATTGATACCGAACGGCGTTATCCAGACGTTTGCAATTCAAAATGTTCACTGCATTTTTCAGACGTCCGTCATCGTAACGCTCCAGGCACCAGCAGCTGCCGCATCTCATGGGTTCATTATTATCCCGGCTCAGGGCAGGTGGCAAATTCCGGCTGGCTACGAATTCATGCGTTCCCTGATCTTCCACCAGGAACAGCCAACCGGTCGTAAGTCCCGTTAGCTCCAGCAGCTTGGCAATAACAACGTCCAGCATGGGGGCAAGCTCATTGGACTCGTTCAACGTTTCTGCGATCGTCTTCAGCGTGATTAACTCCTGAATATGCGGATCGTGATTGGACATACACGAAAGCTCCTTCTTTTTTGCATTCTGAAGTAACTATATTATATAATCCTGTCACACACCATCAAAATTCCCTATGAGTCGTTCGGGTTTTTCTCAGATCGTTCACCTCATGAATTTTGGTAAAAAACAATTAATATTGTTTTATCTCTTGCAAATTTCCATCTACATATGGCTTAATATAGAAGTCGGGGCCGACGAAATGAGCTGAAAGGAGGCTGATTGCAATGATTCAGATCCGTGAGGTGGTATTCGCGTAAAGCGAATATCCGTTAAATGGGAGCCCGCTGCGGGCTCCCTATATCTATTTTTAAATTCAAAAATCCAACAAATCCAACAAAAACCAATTTCACGAAAGGAGGAGGGCAAGCATGATCAATGCAATTGTTTTGAAACTCAGCGATAGCTTAAATATGTATACAGAAAGAGGAGGGCATCGATGGGCCATTACAAGAACGGAAGAGAAGTGCTTCCCCCCGAGCTGCTGCAGCAAATTCAACAGTATATAGATGGAGAATTACTCTACATACCGAAACAGAGCGAGCAAAGAGCCGGCTGGGGAGAGTTAAGCGGTTCCAAACAACGCATCGAAAGTCGAAATAAAGAAATGTATCGCGCTTATTGCAAAGGACGGTCCATTGAGGAATTGGAACGGACCTACTTCCTGTCTGGAGAAAGCGTGCGCAAGATCATAAGTAAACTTACCCGCGTAGGGACCTGAATCGATGAGATTTAACGGTCTGCATACGGATTAACATAGGACTGTTCCCCTGGGGCGCAGTCCTTTTCATTTTATATGAACGTTACTCCATCACAGAAAATGCCCGACTGTAAGCGAATCTACAGTCGGGCATTTTTTATACCCTAGTGATCTTCCCGCTTCTCCCCCGCGATGTCCCAGCGATGGCGAAATTTCTCCAATCTCGGGTGCAAGTACGGCGGCTCGGACAAGAGGATTAGCCTCAGCTTCACGATCCATTCCTCGAATGAAGAAAAGGATGCAAACACATTAGCTACTTCAGGAGTCAGGATCAGAAAATGGGGACTTCCGTATTTCTCTACCAGATGACGAAGCGCGGTATCGATCGGCGTGTATTTTTTCCGTTTCGACTCGAAGGGTTCAATCACAACCGATGATCCCCCATGCTCCTCTACCCATTCCTGAAGCTGTTTCTCCCGCTTGTAATAAGGGCTTACCGGCTCCTTGAACATCCGCCTTGCCGTCTCTTCATGCAGCGGATACAACACCAATTTTACAAATGACCGCTCTTCTAAAATGGCAGCCGCCTGCTCTAAATCCTTCTGGACCTGCTCAAAGAGGTCATAAAATATTAAGGTTCCTTTGGTTGTGGGCTTCGGGGGCTCGTAACCGTAAGGAACATACTCCAAATTGCGCGGCATGATGGAACATCACCTCTCTTCTACTCTGACGACTGGGATGACAGCTTCGGTGGTACGCGATGCTGGGTAGCCTGCTCAAAGCCGTAGGCTAATTGGATCAGCACGGGCTCGCTATATGCCGTCCCGATGAACGTAATGCCCTGTGGACCCTTCGTGATATATCCTCCCGGTGCTATGATGCCCTTCTCGGCATAACCGCCGGGAACGGTTACCGATGGATACCCTGCCCGGGCAGCCAGATCCGGTCCATATTCATTACCCAGAAACAGCAGGGCGTCCAGCTGATACGCCTGCAAAGCATGGTCAATCCCTCTCGCTCCCGCCATTTCTTTGTTCTTCTGCTTGCTCTTAAGATACGCTTCTTCGGTCAGCGTGCCGCTCGTTTCCTCGGCCCAAATCAATGTGCCCTGTCCATATTTCAAGGCAATATCAGCGTGTGCCTCATTATAAGCGATAACCTCGGCCAACGAATGAACCGGCAGGGACTCATCCACGTTTGCCAAATAATCATTGACATATTTCTTGAACTCATAGCGAAGGACATTAGCATCCCATTGGGTATCCTGGCAGGGCAACTCCACCGGATCAATAATGGTGGCTCCTTGGTCCCGCAGCACTTCAATCGCGGACTCAACAATATTTAGTCTATCCCGATCGAGGTGCTTATAGTAGTATCGGGGAATCCCGATTCGAGCTTTCCTCAAATAACTCGAATCCAGAAACTTGGTATAGTCCTCAACCCTATTTTGAGGATTTATCTGGGTCACTTCGTCCAGATCATCGCTTCCCGCGATCGCGCTAAGCAGAATCACGGCATCTTCCACCGTTCTGGTCATTGGACCTGCCGTATCCTGCGTATGGGTGATGGGTATGATGCCTGACCGGCTTACCAGTCCGATCGTCGGCTTAATGCCAACCAGACTGTTCTGGCTGGAAGGACTGATAATCGATCCAGATGTTTCCGTCCCGATGGCGGCTGCGGCCAAATTCGCCGCCACCGCAGCACCGGAGCCTGAGCTTGAACCTCCAACAAACATTTCGCCAGGGCCGTAGGGATTTAACGTAAGCCCATGTCTTGACGAGAATCCTGCCCACATCGTCGGTGACATGAAATTCGCCCACTCGGTCATGTTGCTCTTGCCCAAAATAACAGCACCCGCCTTACGCAGCTTCGCTGCAACATAGGAGTCTTTCGTGGCAAACGAATCGGCAAGAGCGATGGAGCCGGCGCTCGTATGCAGCCGATCCCCGGTGTCGATATTGTCTTTAAGCAGGATGGGAACTCCGTGCAGCAATCCTCTTGCACCCTGGTCCTTGCGCTCCCGATCCAGCTGCTCGGCAATTTGCAGCGCTTCAGGGTTCATCTCAAGAATCGAGCGGAGAATTCCATCGTATAACCTGATCCGCTCCAGATACAATTGAACCAGCTCTACTGAAGTCATCCAACCCTCTGCCATCGCATGCTGCATATCCGAAATGGTTGCTTCCACAATCCATGATTTTTTATCCATGATCCTATATAGTCCCCCTGACTTATCTTTCTGACCTTACGGTAGGTGGTGGGGATTAACGTTTCATATTGTAGCCCCCAAACGTTTCATGTTCTTAATGAAATTCGGGATTCAGGCGCAAAATTCCTCTAATATATGTAACCTTGAGTCATAAACAAGGGTTACCCCTTTCTTCTTAATTTAGGGGCAACCCTTGGTTTATAGCCGCTTCGATTCTATTGTTAACTAATGATCGTAATGACCGGCGCCGATATCGTCGGCTGTGTCGTGATCGCGGATGCTGTATTCGTGAAACTGGCGATTTCCAACAAAACCGGTATTCCCGCTGGAACATCCGTCGTATCGAGCACCAAGCTGGCAGTTGTTAATGTCGATAAGGCAAGCTGTTGCAGCATGCCGTTAATATACACATTAAAGTATTCTGAACCTGTCAACGCGGGGAACGCTGTCACGGCTGCTTCGGCATCATCAACAAAGCTCGTAGCCGGCATGGTAATCGAGTCTGCTCCAATCATAGCTTCATCTATCAGAGCAAAGTAACGGGTTACAGCTGGCGTTACCGTTGTTGTGATCGTTCCGCCTGTTGCAACGGGAACCGTTGCGACAGCGGTAATGATAGGTTTAATAACAGGCATATCATCACTCCTCCTAATTAGGGATGTTAAAACTATGAGACTGTGCCACATTATCATTAAATGTTAGTTTTTGAGTTTTGATTCTGGCATTCTCCCTATTAAAGCAAAAATAAATTAGAGAAAGGCATATGATCTGGTCAATATATCCGTAAGCAAAGGATATATGTCCACTCGACTCCCCCTTCAATGACATAAACTAAGTACATACATTCATTCGGGGCGGTGATAAGACTGAAAACTCCCGTGATTAAACGGAAGCGATATCCAAGATTAAAATCCACTAGGCATCAACAACGCAGGAACCACAAGAAGCGTAAATGTAAACATGTCGTATCACCTGGCAATAGAAAAAAAATCCGACCGTGCAAATACAGGCCCGATCATTCAAGCATCATCCCACCTGAATGGTCGGAAAGACAACGGGGAAGGAGCTTGGAGGGATTACCTGGATTGCCTGGTCAGCCAGGTAACCCAGGGCTTCAAGGCGATCCAGGCATTCAAGGGCCTCCAGGCACGCCAGGTCTTCCGGGATCCGCCGGACCAGCAGGCATTCCAGGTCCGATAGGTCCCCAAGGGCTGCCGGGTACCCCGGGTATTCAAGGCATTCCCGGGGCTCAAGGCATCCCAGGTCCTCCAGGTCCTCCAGGTCCTCCAGGTCCTCCAGGTCCCCCAGGTCCCCCAGGGCCGCAGGGCATCCAGGGATTACCGGGAAGCGTGATCGTGCCGGAGATCATGGTGCTGCCGACCACGCTTCGTTACTTTTACGTATTGATGTCCGAGGTTAGTCTGGATGCTCCCTTCGCCATATCTGCCCAGCAATTTACGGATGATGACGGAAATCCATTTCAGAGCATCGAGGTCGGTCCGAACACCTCCTCAACGGTTTATATCAACGGCATGATTCAGGAAGGCCGAATATACACACTCTCGTCGGAAGCATTAACCTTGTATTCTCCCGGTGATGTGCTCCAGGCCGGCACACCGATTGTGCTGGAGGTTTTGTATCTCACCGTTCAGGTGGTGGCTTGAGCGACGCGGCACAAAGAACCCCGCTGCAGCCGGGCAGCGAGGTTCTTTGCATTTCATGTTATTTAAATGACAACGCCTTTTTTGAGGATAACATTTGCATACAGCGCTTTTTCGCCTGTCGACACGATAGCATACGCATTTTTTGCCCGTTCGTAGAACGAGAATCGCTCTACCTCATCAAATTCTATGGGCACGGCGTGAAACTGCTGCACGATCTCACGGTATTCATCCCAGATTGGAGTTTCTACGGTATCCCCCGGCGTCACGGCCATTAGCGCTACCGGGGATTCAACATACGTATCCAGCGGAAATAACGGCAATATCGCGTTTAATAACGCAGGAATCCCGTGTCCGTCTGCCCGGACCAACCGCTGGGCATGACTGGCTGCCGGAAAATTGGCATCGCCGAGCACAATTTCATCCGCGTGCCCCATCTCCATTAGAATCTTCAGCAGCTCAGGAGAGAGCACATGAGATATGCCTTTTAGCATGATATGACATCCTCCTCTATCGAATTTAAATGTAAGGCTTGGATATGTCAGGAGAACATCATTCTCTTAGAATCCCTTAACCTCACTGTTGTACCTGCTGCTGTTCAACAAGGGTCTTGTAATGTTGGTATGCTGCCTCCCAATCCTCGTTGGACTCAGGCTCGTACCAGGCAAGCGGAAAAGACCGCTTGACGAGCTCTACGCCCTCTTCCCGATTGCGCAATGTGCCATTCGCCACAAATTGAACCAGCATGTTCCCGATGGCACTTGCTTCGACCGGTCCGGCCCACACCGTTCGGCCCATGGCATTGGCCGTATACCGGCATAACAGCTCGTTTTGAATGCCTCCGCCAACCATATGGAGCCCATCGTAGCGCTGCCCTGTAAGGACCTCTATCCGTTCAAGTACTTCCCGGTATCTTAGGGCCAGGCTCTGCAGTATGCACTGGACATACTCTCCGGTGCTATGCGGAATGGACTGCCCGGTCTCCCGGCAGTAATCCCGAATTTCAGCCGTCATATCCGCCGGATTCATGAAGCGCAGGTCATCGGGGTTTATGAAGCTGCGGAACGGTTCCGCGTCCTGTGCGAGTTCAACCAGCTCTGAAAAAGAATACGTCAATCCTTGATTCTCCCATTGCCGCTTGCACTCCTGAAGAATCCAGAGGCCCATGATATTCTTCAGCAACTGGAAGGTTTGATAAGCTCCACCCTCATTGGAGAAGTCTTCTTTCAGCACGTCCGTATGGACAAGCGGCTCCGGAAGCTCTGTTCCGAGAAGCGACCAGGTTCCGCATACAAGATAGGCAAAACGGGATGTGTTCGCCGGAACGGCTACCACGGCGGATTCCGTATCATGCGATGCTACAGCAATCGCTTTAATTGCCGGAATGCCCAGCTCTTGCGCCACCGTATCCTGCAGTCTGCCGATCACGGTTCCCGGCTGTACGGGTTCAATGAACAGGGATGCGGGAAGCCCCAGCTCCTCCATTAAGGGTTCATTCCACTTGCCTTCTGTAACATGGTATAGCTGAGTGGTGGTTGCCATGGTGAACTCGCACGCCTGGACCCCGGTCAGAAAATAGTTCAGCAGATCCGGAGTGAGCAGAAACTTATCCGCAATGTCCAGCATCGGGGATTTTGACTTTCGCATCGCATTTAACTGGAATATCGTGTTAAACGGCATGAATTGCAGACCGCTCTCTTGAAACAGACGTTCTCTCCCGACCTGCTCGCAGGTTTCCTCCACCATGCCTTCCGTGCGCAGATCCCGGTAATGATAAGGAACTCCGATGAGCTCCCCGTTACGGTCAATCAGTCCATAATCGACGCCCCATGAATCGATGCCATAACTGACCGGTTGATGGCCGGTCTGGAACGCTTTACGGATGCCATGCTTCACCTCCTGCAGCAGCATCGGGAAATTCCAGTGCAAATGCTTTCCCATCTGGACAGGTATATTGGCAAAGCGGTGAATCTCCGTAATCTTCAGCATGCCGGGGGAGTCATGATCAGAAGCGGTAATTTCGCCCAGCAGCGCCCGGCCGCTGCTGGCCCCCAAATCAAACGCAAGCACCGCAGATGAATTGCTCATACGCCGCATCCTTCCTCACCTTTAGTACGATACCTATTCAAATTCCAACAACCCGAGATCTGAACCTTAACCAACATTTATTTCATCTTCTGCAGAAGCTGAATACGATAATCTTCGCTCTCCAGTGCAGCGATATCATCTACTTCCTGGTCCGTCAGCGGCACCGGCGTGCCGGCCGCCTTGGCGCTCAGATAAATTTTGGCGCTCTCTTCAACCACCTGGGTTCGGTAATACGCTTCGCGCAGATTCCGGCCGGTTGTGACCAGTCCATGGTTACCAAGCAGTATGGAACTGGCCATCGTCACTTTCTCCGCGACGGCATCTGCCAGCAAATCTGTTGTCGGAATGATGTAAGGAATGTATGCCGTACGTCCAACCAATGCCGCCTGGTCCGGGAACATCACCGGCAGTTCCTTCTCCACCAACGTAAAGGCAATGCAATGGGATGGATGTGTATGCACCATCGCCCCGATATCGGGGTTGCTGCGGTATCCATACAAGTGCATCAGCACTTCGGACGAAGGTCGTAGACCTATATCGGTAATATCGCCGGTTGGGATATCCACTTCAATCCATTGCTCCGGCTCGATCTCCTCCAGCGCAAAGCCGCTCGGGGACAAATACATTTTGTCCCCGGCTCTCGCGCTGATGTTTCCTCCCGGTCCTACAACGAGTCCGCTGTCGACGATTTTTTTGGCATATTTGCAGAGCTCGTTTCTCGTTTCTACATTCAGCATGATTCGCTCTCCTCTCGAATATGACCTTATTTATATAGAGGACCGAAGTTCTGGCAAGCGCGGAAATCGGCGCTCTCCGGATCGGATGTTCCGAACATTCCCCATGCGCGTGGACGGAACACCTCTTCGGCGGGCACATTATGCATGTTGACCGGAATACGTAGCACCGAAGCCAGCGTGATAAGATCTGCTCCGATATGTCCGTAACTGATCACGCCATGGTTAGCACCCCACTGGTTCATGACCTCATAAACGCTTGAGAACGCACCCTGTCCTGTAAGATTCGGTACAAACCAGGTCGTTGGCCATGTCGGGTCGGTACGCTTGTCGAGCGTGTCATGCACCTCCGCCGGCAAATCCACGGAATAGCCTTCAGCGATTTGGAGCACGGGACCAAGCCCTTTCACCAGGTTAAGACGGAACATGGTCATCGGCATGCCGCCGCGCGTCAAGTAGTCGGTCGAGTAACCGCCTCCCCGGAAATACTCCAGGTTAGCCGGTCTCCACTGCGTGGCCTTGAGCGTGCGATCAACCTCTTCATCCGTGATCTCCCAGAACGGCTTCATAGCCGGTTTGCCGTCTATCTCCTGCTCGCCCGTTCCATCCAGTGCAGCCGAGCCGGAATTAATCAGATGCAGAATCCCGTTCTCAGCTTTGCCTTCCAGCTTATAGCCGGTAACCCGTTCCACCGAAGCCGGACTCCAGTACGTCCGCACATCCGCAAAAATCTGTGCCGTGTTGGTCAACAGGTATCCGAACAGCATGCCGACTCCATTGAGGCTGTCATTCTCCGTTGCCACGATATACGGCGAACGTCTGCCGTTCCAATCGAAGGAGGAATTGAGGATGGTCTCCAGGAAGTCACCGTTAGGGGAATGATCCGTCCACTGGCGCTGACCTTGGAATCCGGAAGCGATTGCGCTGTGGCCCTGAGCTTCCTCTTCGAAGCCAAGCTCCTTCAGACACGGATTGCCGATCATCAAATCGCGGGTGATCAGCGTCATTTTAACGACGGTTTCCCACTCCAGATCCTTGCGCTCCCGGCTGTTCTGGAGATGATCCGGGTTGTTATCCGGTCCTTCCGTACAGTTCTCCTTCACCCAAGCAAGCGCCTGCTCATACTCTTCAGGGTCATAGATGCCTTCTTCCAAACGGCGCGTAAACTCGCTCATGTCGACATATTCATTCCGCATGCCCAGATACTCCTGGAAGAAGCTGTCGTCCACGATCGAGCCGGCGATGCCCATCGACACCGAGCCCATGGACAAATACGATTGTCCGCGCATATAAGCTGCAGCCAAGCCGCTCCGTGCAAAACGCAGAAGCTTCTCTTGAACGTCATCCGGAATACGGGTATCCCCCTCATCCTGAACGTCTTCGCCATAGATGCCGAATGCAGGAAGTCCCTTCTGCGCATGCGCAGACAGTACGGCGGCCAGGTAAACCGCGCCTGGACGTCCTGTTCCGTTGAAGCCCCATACCGCCTTCGGACGCGATGGATCCACGTCCATCGTCTCGGTGCCGTAACACCAGCAAGGCGTAACGGTTATGGTCAGGCCGACCTCGGCATTCTTGAATTTTTTGGCAGCCGCAGTCGCTTCGGCCACTCCGCCAATGCAAGTATCCGCAATCACGCATTCAACCGGCTCGCCGTTCGGATATTTGAGCTCCTTCGTCAACATCTCAGCGACGGCCTTGGCCAGATTCATGGTCTGTTCCTCGAGAGATTCCCGTACCCCTCTCCGTCTTCCATCTATCGTAGGGCGAATGCCGATTTTCGGAAATCCGTCCCGCCATCTGTAATCGTTTTCAATTGTCATGTTTGTCACGCCTCCCTATAAGGAATATGACATCATTGTAAGATTAATCGGTGCAAGAGATAACCCACTATTTTGTTATATCGAATCTTAATTTCAGCAAGACAGTGAACCATTCCGAACAGCCGATGAAATCGATTTCCGCATCGAAGAGCGTTTTGCATTATAATAGGTAGAGGATGTTGCTTTCCAGGAGGGACCAGAACGTGCCAAAGATCGAAATCTCGCATAGCAAAAGCGATCACTTCCGCTTCCTTAAAAATCCGCAGCTGCTCTTTGCCGGGCAGGTCGTGGACGAGGACTTCTTTTATGGACCGCCGCAAATTCATGATTTCTGCGAGATCATCTATGTAGTAGAAGGACGCGGAGAATTCACCATTGCAGGAAAAATATACGAACTTCACAAAGGCGATGTAGCGATTTATAACCCCGGCGTTCCTCACGAGGAGAGATCCATCACGGACGGGCCTTTTAAGGTGATATACTGCGGCGTGGATTCGCTTCACATTGAAGGGGTTCCCCAAGGGATGCTGCTCCCGGCTTACGTGGAGCCGGTCATATCCTGCGAGAAATACGCTTATAAAGTGGAGAGCTATCTTTCCGAGATCCTCCGCGAATGCGATTCGCAGGTGCTGGGGTATGAAACGCTGAGCACCAACCTGCTGATGTCATTGATTACCGTGATCTATCGCATTGTGGATGTTAAACACCAATTCCAGTCCTTGAAGGGCAAGAACGAAATCGCGCTGCGGACCAAACACTTTATCGACACCAATTATACCCAGAGCATCAGTCTCAAGGACATCGCCGATACGATGTATGTCAGTCAGCATTATTTATCCCACCTGTTCAAAAAAGAAGTCGGCGACTCCCCCTTCAATTACTTGATATCCCGCCGGATTGAAGAGGCCAAGCGCTTGCTGGCAGATTCCGAAATGCCGATCCATGAGGTTGCTTCTCAAGTGGGTTACGGCAACGATAAGTACTTCTCTATGTTATTCAAAAAAATTACCGGTCAAACGCCGAGCTCGTTCCGGGAACAGAGCAAACTGAGCATGGAGTAAAGCATTAGCATTTTGATCTTTCCGAGCAATGCAGGCAGCCGTTGTGGTACGGCTGCCTGCTTTTTTAGTATGAAACGGCAATCTGCTTTCGATGTCGTCAAAAATATGGGGCATGCTTGATTTTGATGGGACCGACCGCTTCGATCTTGCTCTGGCATCCCAGTCGATATCCTTCTTCAATCTCTTCGGGATCCAGGCGTCGTTCTTCAGCCAGATTGGGATCGGACAAATACTCGATTCCCTCCACCACCATGCAGCGGCAGCGGGCACAAGTTCCTCTTTTGCAAAAAGAGTTCCAGTCGACGTCATTCCGCTCGGCCAAGTCAAGCACCGTCATGCCTAGAACGGGAGCCACGCTGCGCTGAACTTCGCGGCCTGTAAGCTCAATGATCGGATCCGGTACGGCTTCGATCATCTCTTCCGCTGCCGGGTTCAACGATTTATCTCCCCCGCCCTTTTTGTTTTTCCAGAATTTAAACACGCGTTATCCCCCTATGCATGTAATCATCAGGTTATGTAAGAAATCCTCCATTTATTATACTGGAAAGTTTAAAAAATCAACATGCTTACTCTTATCTATTCTATGACATTGACATCACGGAATTGGAACTCTATGAAAATTTTGCTATACTAGCGTATGCTAGACCAAATTCCATATTCTATGAAATCATTCTATTATTTAATGGATCGGAGGAAATACAAAAGCATGCTGCATAAACGAATAGGAAAAACAGCTGTCGCTGCCGCTCTTGCCTTATCCTTTATCGGAACCGCACCCCATATCGGTCAGGTACATGCTGAGCCTGCCATTTCGGTAAAGCTGGATGATGTGACACTAACCTTCGATGCGGCTCCGCGGGTAGACAAAGGGGTCACCTACGTTCCATTCCGGACGGTCGGTGAAGCACTGGGCATTCAGATCACGTGGAACAGCAAGACGCAAACCGTCAAGGCTATAGGCAAGGTGAAAGGTCAAACGACGGAAGTCCTGCTTCAGGTGGGAAGCACGACGGCGACCGTCAACGGTAAAAAAGTAAAGCTTGCAGCTCCTCCAGTCCAACGGGAAGGCCGCGTGCTGATCCCGCTTAGCTCTTTCAGCAGCCAATTCGGTGTCGACGTCGGCTGGAATCAGGCGACTCGCACGGTCTCTCTCGTATCGCCCCAGCGCGAAATGCATTTGAGAGCCTTCTATGCTTTGCAATCTTTCCAAGAACGGGATCTCGTGGGATCCATGAATTCAGTCGCTTTTGGCTGGAGCCGCATCGATCGTGATGGCCAGTTTACGCTTCAAGGCGACGAGTATCGTCTGCCAGGGGCGGCCGGCGACGTGACCCCGCAATCGATTGTTGCGGATGCGGCGGATCAGGAGATTAAACCGTACCTTATGGTTTATGCTCTGGACGGAAACGGAGAATTAACCAAAGTCCTGAGCGACAGCAGTCTGCGCGAAAAGTCCATTGAAGGCATCACAACCGCGGTTGCCGATAACGGGTTCGGCGGCGTTGTGCTTGATTTTGAAGGACTCGGTTTTAAATTGGATGCCGTGAAGCAGCAGAAGCTGCTCAATGATTACGTCAAGCAATTGAAGGTGGCATTGCCAAATGACATTGCCCTGTCCTTAGCGGTCCCGCCATTGAATAGCGCCTACAAAGGCTATGATTACAAGACGCTGGCTTCCATCGCTGATGATCTCATCGTTATGGCTTATCAGTACAATCCGGTCGGAACCAAATCTCAGGTTCCCGAACCAAACAGTCTGGTGGACCAAGCGATCCAGTTGGCACTCCAAGCAGGTGTCCCGAAGCAGAAGCTCCTGCTCGGCATCAGTTTAAGCAGTGAAACCGCCACTTCCGTTGACGATAAGCTCGGCTTGGCCAAGCGTTATGATCTGAAAGGTGCTGCTTTCTGGCGCCTTGGCTTGTTCCGTCTCTATAATAATGGAATAGAAGCTGCTGTGAATGCCTCTGTCGTTAAGGAGTAACCGAACAACCTCTGTGGGATGATAGACTTATCGTAAGAAAAACGTCTATCGACGTACTTTCACAGATGACAGACCGCAGTTAATAGATGTTTTTCTTGCGATATCAGGAAGTCACAAGCTTTCGAAGTTTATACTTTCTGATATCTAAAAAAAGAAAGCCTGACAAGGGCATCCCTTTGTCAGGCTTTCTGGTTATGTATCGAATCCTAAACTGCAATTAATCCATTTAGCTTGCGCTTCCTACCAGCTTCGCATAGTTTTCTTGACTCAACACACGACGCGCCGTGACATAACGCGGCTCGTAATATGAATCGCTAAGCTTGCTGATTCTGACTCCCTTGCTGCTGGAAGCATGCGCAAATTGTCCATCACCAATGTAAACGCCTGCATGGGAAATTCCGCTGCCACTTGTATTGAAGAATACCAAATCTCCGACCCGCAGATCTTCGCGATCCACATGTTCACCGGCTTTAGCCTGGCTTTGGGAAGTGCGTGGAAGATCCATATCAAAATTTCTAAACATGTACAGAATAAATCCGGAGCAATCAAACCCGCTGGTAGTCGTTCCGCCCCATTTGTATGGAGTTCCTACCAATTGCTTCACTTGATACTGAAAATTCGGTTGTTGATCAGCAAATGCTGATACGGCACCAGAAGAAAAAATAATTGCAGACCCTAGCAAAGTGATGACAAACTTCTTCAAAATATGTTCTCTCCTTCGATGCCTACGGAGTTAGCTAAAGGTTCGGTTGAAGGTTCCCTATACTCTATATACAAGAGTAATTCACCCAAGACGGTTCCCCCGTTTTCACAAACGAAATTCGGCAAAATTCATTAACGTTTTGTAACCTTCTCTTAATATAGTATACAAGCAAGGATGCTGTCAATAATATCCTAAGAATCTATCGTTTTATGTTTGGAACTGTCGTAAAGATGGTTAATTTCGGGCGTCCATTTGTTAACCATCTCACACAGTCATGACAATTATGTAACTCTGCTTTCCTGTTCGAACTGCTTTTTTTAGTAATCTAGCAACTTTTAACAGATTTATACGTTTACATATTCAGAAATGAAATTAAAGAGGTGATCGATCACTTATGATTCAAATTACGATGGCTGAAGCTTTGGCTGTCCGGGCAGCAATCAATCGTCTCATGAATCAATTGATGTCGGAACGCTTGAATAACAGCAGCACGATCATTGAAAAAGGGGAAACGGCGGGAATATCCTGCACGCAGCGTGGATGCCATTACGGAAGAGATCGAAGCCGCCGCGGCGGATTACAGAAAGCTGGATTTGCTGATGGCCATCTCCAATACAACGCAAACCATTAGCTGGAACGGCTCCGACATGACCATCATGGAAGCGATCGAGCTGGCCAAACAGATACGCAGCGATATCGGACAGCTTGCTCATCTCGGCTCCCGCAAGAAGCTGGAGCGGCAGAGCAGCCGTGGCAGCGGAGACGGTGCCGTAACGCTGTTCAACGTCGCCTTATATGATCCGGAAGCCTATCAGGCGCAAGCGCGCAAGAAGGAACGCGAAGTAACCAAGCTCTCTTCACTGATTGAACATGCCAATCATACGTCCATGATTACGTTTGACGCATCGAAGTACATGGAGTAGCGGCAGCCGCCGGCTCCAAGCCTGCAGGTCACTCCACGTGCGGGTTTGGAGCCGGCGGTTTCCGCCGGCGGGCGGGAAAGTGCGAGCAACCGCTTATTGTTTGTCGGATACAAACAAACCTAACCAGGAAACCAAAAACTCGCCTCCAGTGAAAACGGATGACGGCTTACGGTTCACGCCTATCACTTGTCACATGTTACGGACTTATAACGAAAAAAATGATCGCTCCGTTTCCCGCTCTCTCCATAAATAGTTGGAAAGCCGCCCTTGAAGGGCGGCTTTTGTCAAATTCGCTTAAGCTCGGTTAACATGAAACTAGGTTGCCGATCCAAACGCTCTCAATCTAACTTCTATTTCATTCTTTATCCTATCCGTAACGTTCTCTTTACACATAGGCTACTGGAACAAGGCCGCAGCTCCAACCAGACCCACATCGTCCCGAAGTCCTGCAGGGACGATTTCGTACGTACCCAGATAGGATGGCATGACCAGCTTATCTGTCATTTCCCGCAGCTGCGGGAATAGAAGCTCGCCTGCTCTGCTTACTCCCCCTCCAATCACGATGCGATCGGGGTTAAAACTGTGAATGACGTTAACCAGACCAAGCGCCATGTAATAAATAGCACGATCGATGACCTCCACAGCGACGGGGTCATGAAGACGTTTAGCCTCGAATACATGCTTGGCGTTGACGCCGGCCTCGGCTGCGGCCAGTTTAGAAATTACGCTGGGCTGGGTGAGCATCCGCTGGGATGCTGCCAAACCGATGGCCGTTCCTGAAGCAAATACCTCCCAGCAGCCGTGGCTGCCGCAATTACACTGCGGACCGCTCGGATCAATGATATGATGCCCAAGCTCCCCTGCAAAAGAACTGCTGCCCAGGAACAGCTTCCCGTCCAGCACGATGCCTGAACCGATGCCTGTGCTTAGCGTCACGTATATCATGTTCGTCGACCCTCTTCCGGCACCTCTTACATACTCTCCCCATGCAGCTGCATTGGCGTCATTCAGCACCTGAACCTCCGTATGCAGATCGCGTTCCATCCAAGCTTTGAGAGGAACATTGGTCCATTCCGGCAGATTCGTACCATGAATGACGATCCCCTCCCGGCTGTTAACCGTTCCGGGTGAAGCCATGCCTACGCCTCGAAGCGGGTGGCCGCCCGACACGCTGCGAATCATGTTCGTAATTCTCGCGACCACTTCTTCGGCCGTACGCGCACCCGCTGTCTCCATTTGCTCCCGGTTCAGCAGCTGTCCTTCGGAATCAAAGAGCGCTGCCGCGATCTTCGTACCCCCAAGGTCAACGCCAACCACAAATTCTTGCTGTTTATTCCATACGGTTTGCAATTTTTGTTCACCTGTTTCCGATAGGTTTGCTACTTCTATTGATGTAAGCTGTCAGCCAATGATCGCAGCTCAACCGGATCAATGGGCTTCAGCCCTGATCGACCGTACCGGACGGCTGAGCCGAAATGCACCTCGCTCACACCGGTCTGGTCGATAAAATCATGTATGATTTCCCACTTCAGGCCATTACCAGCCAATATTTTCAGCTCACTGCCTGCCGTTTGTTCTACAAGCTCCCGAATTCTTGGGATGGCTTGCGGTGCAGGCTGCGGTCCTCCCGACGTTAGGACGCGGGTAACGGACGGGTATTTCTGCAAGGTACGCAGCCCTTCGAGCTGATCCTCCAATTCATCAAAGGCCCGATGGAACGTGACCTGCATATCACCTGTCCATTCCAGCATTTTGACCAAGGAGACCTCGTCAATCTTCCGTTCCGGGGTCAGCATACCAAGCACTACGCCAGCTGCACCTGCCTTGCGGATCGCCTTAACCTCCGCGATCATGGTAGCAATATCATGTTCGTTGTACACAAAGGATCTGCTATGAGGTCTGACCATGACATGAACAGGAATCTGAACAGCTTTCACAACCTCTTCAACGAGCCCGATTCCCGGCGTAAGCCCGCCTTCGGTTATCGCCGTGATTAATTCCAGACGATCCGCGCCATTCTTCTCTGCCGTGATGGCATCATCCACGCATGTTGCGATAATTTCAAGCAGCATCGTCGTCACTCCTTACTGAAGTTGATTCTTTAAGCATGGAGAAACTGCTTCTCCACATAATCCGCCAACAATCTCGCGCCATATCCGGTAGCCCCCGCTGCGGAATGGGGGAATTCCCGTTTATACTGGACCGTGCCCGCCATATCGATGTGCACCCATTTCATGGAATCGGCCACAAAATGCCGGATAAACAGCGCGGCCGTTATAGCGCCTGCCAACGTTGACGTACCGACATTTTTCAGATCGGCATAATCGCTCCTAAGATCCGATTCGTACTCATCCATCAGCGGCATAGGCCATAGACGCTCTCCGTTACGCTCACCGATCTCAACCAAATCGGCCGTAATCTGTTGATCGCCCCAGATACCCGCAATTTCCAAGCCCAGTGCGGCTCCGACATTACCGGTGAGGGTTGCGATATCAATCACCTTATCTGCGCCAAGATTCGCAGCGTGCAGCAGGGCATCCGCAATGATCAACCTTCCTTCCCCATCCGTATTCGCGACCTGAACGCTTAAGCCATTCGGATAGTGAACGACGGAAGAAGGAAGCATCGCATCCGGTCCCGATAAATTATCCGCAACGGCTATCAGCGCCGTTACTCGTACCGGAGCTTTTTGCGATACCAGAATATCCATGGCACCCACGACGGCTGCAGCGCCGCCCATATCCATACGGGCATCACTGATGTCTCGGCCAATTTTGACGTTCATCCCGCCCATATCAAAGGTTACGCCCTTGCCGATGAGCACGATATGAGGGCTCCCCTTCTCGGAATCCACTCCATTATAGGAAATCTCAATCAAGGCAGGCTCATATTTACTTCCAGCGCCCACAGCGATTAGTCCGTTCATCTGCCGGTCATGGAGCTCTTGTCCGCGATACACATGAAGCTGAACGGGTGCCTTCTTGAAACGATCCTCGACCACTGCAACGAATGCTTCCGGGTTTAACGTTTCCGGAGATTCATTCACCAAGTCTCGAGTGAGCTGCGTCCCTTCGATTCGGATTCCTGCCGTCTGTATGATGGCTTCCAGGTCTTTACGGGAAAGCCCCTGCCAATCTTCTTGTCGAAGATTTAGGGACAGGGCTTGCAGATTGGCCGTGACCCCGCGATGCTTATTGAATTGATATAATCCGTACATCCAGCCTTCAACCCACGCCTGGAGTTCTTCCTCCTCCGAAATCCGGGAAGAACCCCTGCCATCCCCGTTTGTTGCGCGGATCAGCACTGCGCTTGATTTATTCTCCTTGAGCAGCGCTCTCGCGGCTGAAGCGCCCGTTCTGCGCACTTGCTCCAACGTGAGGTTCGAACGCTGCCCCATGCCGACAACGAGATCGTCCGCTTCTTGATCGGAGCGGCCATAGAACCACGTTAGCGTCATGCTATGTTTACGAGATTCCTTTAAACGAAAATGAGACTCCTCGCCCTCATAAACCACATATATCGAAGTTTCTGCCAATGAAGCTTCATCGATTGTGATGTTCATATCGAGGCTTTCCCTCCTTTATAAGAGAATCAACACCGTTATGCGTTTTTCATGATTTCTTCGTCATATAAATGGCATGCCACCTGATGCCCTGGCTCAACCTCACGGTAAGCAGGCGTGATCTGTTTGCATACTTCCATGCAGGATGGACAGCGTGTATGGAAGCGGCAGCCTGTCGGCGGATTCACCGGACTCGGCAGATCGCCCTTCAGAATGATCCGTTCCTTCTTCTGCTTCGGATCCGGAACGGGCACCGAGGACAGCAGCGCTTGAGTATAAGGATGCAGCGGGCGATCGTACAGCGTATCCTTATCAGCCGTCTCCACGAGCGCGCCCAGATACATGACGCCGATCCGGTCGCTGATATGCTCAACCACGCTGAGATCATGGGAGATGAACAGATAAGTCAGGCCGTATTCCTCCTGAAGATCCTGCAGCAGGTTCAGCACCTGCGATTGGATGGAAACATCCAGCGCGGACACCGGCTCGTCGGCCACGATCAGATTCGGACGCACGGACAGCGCTCGGGCAATGCCGATCCGCTGACGCTGCCCGCCGCTGAACTCATGGGCAAAGCGTTCGGCGTGGAAGCTGTTCAGTCCGACCGTTTCCAGCAGCTCACAAGCCAATTTATCCCTCTCTTTGGTGCTCAGCTTGGTATGAATCAGCAAGGGCTCCGCGACCAGTTCTTTGACCTTCATTCTTGGATTAAGGGAAGCATAAGGATCCTGGAAGACCATCTGCATATCTTTCCGCAGCGGCCGCATCTGATTCTCGTTGTATCCGCTAATATCGGTTCCGTTAAAAATCACTTCGCCGCTATTCGGCGTCAGCAGACGGGTTACCAAGCGGCCGGTGGTCGATTTGCCGCAGCCGCTCTCGCCAACCAGACTGAAGGTCTCGCCCTTATGGATTGCGAAGGAGATGCCATCCACGGCACGAAGCTGCTTGGATGTACCGAAGAACCCCTTTTTCACCGTGAATGATTTCTGCAAATTCTTTACTTCTAATAGAGGTGTTTCTTTCATGCGGTTTCTCCTCCCTTCGAGTGACCTTCTTGTGTCAGCCAGCAGCGGCTCTTACGATGTTCCTCATGTGCGACAGGGAGAAGCTCCGGCTCCTGAGAGAGGCACTGCTCCATCACAAACGGACAACGCGGAGCAAACTTGCAGCCTTTCGGCATGTTCCTTAGATCCGGCACATTCCCTGGAATGGATTCCAAACGGCGCACCTTTTGTCTAAGCTTAGGCACCGAGTTAATAAGTCCTTTGGTGTACGGATGCTGAGGATTCTCAAACAATTCCTCGACTGTCGCCTCTTCCACGACTCTGCCTGCGTACATGACAACCACCCGGTCGCACATTTCCGCGACGACGCCAAGGTCATGGGTAATGAGCAGCATGCCCATTTCCTGTTCGGTCTTGAGTCGGTTCATCAGATCCAGGATTTGAGCCTGAATCGTAACATCAAGGGCTGTGGTCGGCTCATCCGCTATCAGCAGCTTCGGATTGCAGGACATCGCCATCGCAATCATGACCCGCTGCCGCATGCCGCCGGACAATTGGTGCGGATAGTCATCCACAACCTCATCGGCTCTCGGAATACCAACAAGTTGGAGCGAATCGATGGCATGCTGCCGCGCTTTCTTGCGGCTGTACCCCAAATGCAGCATAATGGCTTCCTCCAGCTGCTTCCCGATACGAAGGACGGGATTCAGCGACGTCATCGGCTCCTGGAAGATCATGGCCAGCTCATTTCCGCGATAGCGGCGCATTTCTTTTTCCGACATTTGCACGAGATCCTTGCCCTCAAAGCTTACCGAGCCCCCGGATATTCGACCGGGCGTATCTTTAAGAAGCCTCATGATGGACAGGGAGGTTACGCTTTTGCCGCATCCGGATTCACCAACGAGCCCGAGCACTTCGCCTTTATTGATGTGAAAATCCACTCCTGCTACGGCAAGCACGGATGAGCCATCGCGTTTGAACTCGGTTTTGAGACCTTTTACTTCAAGCAATGTTTGCGTCACGATCTATCCCCCCTATTAGTTTTTCGTCTTCGGATCAAGGGCATCATTCAGTCCGTCACCGATCAGGTTAAATGCAAGCACGGTCAGGAATATGAGAAGTCCCGGATAATACACGATATGAGGTGCAATGCTCAAGTAATCGCGCCCCATGCTGAGCATGGCGCCCCAGTCCGGTTCCGTCGGCTTGGCTCCAAGTCCGAGGAAGCTTAACGAAGAAGCTGCCAGAATGGCGCCGCCGATTCTCATCGATACGTTCACAATGATGCTGGGAACCGTCTCGGGAAAAATATGCTTCCAGATAATCCGGTTATGCTTGGCGCCCATGGACCGTGCTGCCTCTACATATAAAGACTCCTTCGCGGAGAGTGTCACGCTTCGAATGATTCTGGCAAACGACGGCGTCCCGAAGACCGCCACCGCGATCACCACATTGGATAAGCCCGGTCCCAAAATCGCCACGATCCCGATGGCAAGCAGCAGGTCAGGAAATGAGAACATGACGTCACTTCCCCGCATAATGAGACGGTCGATCCAGCCGCCATAGTAACCGCTGATCAGACCAAGAATCGTACCGAGAATGGCGGATATAAATACAGCACTTAAGCTGACCGCCATGGTCAACCTTGTTCCGTCGATCAAGCGGCTCAGAATATCACGGCCGTACTCGTCCGTACCTGCCCAATGGGCAGCCGACGGGCCTTGCATCATCGCATCATAGTTCGGCTCATTCGGAGGATACGGAACGATTTGCGGACCGATCACCGCCAGCACTAACAATAACAAGATAAATCCGCTTGATATAACGGCAAGCTTTTGCTTCATGAATTTAGACGTAAACGCTTTGAATTTGCCAGTTGCCTGACTCTTCGCAAGCGTATCCTCCGGTACGGAGGAATGGACCGTCACTGTTGAATTGTCGCTCATGGGTTCCCCCTCCTATTTCGATGCATACCGGATTTTTGGATTCAGTACACCGTACAATAAATCGACAATCAGGTTAATCAGGATAAATTCGGCTGCAAACAGCAGTAAAAGCGCTTGAATGACGGTATAATCCCGGAACGCAATCGAGTCTACCAAGAGACGCCCCATGCCAGGAATACTGAATACCGTCTCAACCATAACGGAACCGCCCAGCAAAAATCCGAACTGCAGCCCAGCAACGGTTACGACCTGAATCAGGGAGTTGCGCAGCGCGTGTCTGCCGACAACGACGAATTCCCGCAGACCCTTCGCGCGTCCCGTCCGGACATAATCCTCACGCATCGTCTCCAGCATCGAAGTACGGGAGTATCTTGCCAGCATGGACATAATCCCTGCCCCCAGCGTAAAGGATGGCAGAATATAGGACTGCCAGCTGTCGACACCGCCTGTCGGGAACCAGCCCAGCTCAACGGAGAAAATTTGAATAAGTACAAGACCAAGCCAGAAACCTGGCAGGGAAATACCGGATATCGCAGTCAACATTCCGATATAGTCCGGCCATTTTCCGCGGTTGACGGCAGATATGATACCAATGATCAGACCAATGACCAGTGCCCAGCCAAGGCTGGTAAAGGTCAGGACAATCGTTGGGAAAAAGCGGCTTTCCAACATGTCCGTCACCGGCAAACCGGAAGTAACGGATACACCCAAGTCACCCTTCAACAGATCACTCATGTAGTTCACATACTGCTGCCATAGCGGCAAGTTTAAGCCTAGCTGCTCTCGAATCCCGTTGATCTCCTCAAGGGTGGCATCCTTACCTGCAACAAGTCGTGCCGGATCTCCAGGAATAAGGTGAATGAACATAAATACAAGAATGGATACAACGAACAACAGCGGGATAACACCCAGCAGCCTCTGAATTGCATATCTTCCCAAAGGATGTGCCTCCTTTCAACATGCCAGCTTTTTAAAAATACGATGGGCCGCTTCCTTATTGATTCAAGAGGCGGCCCACCACAAGGTATACGTTTAGCAAGCTCTTCGCTGCCTGATTATTTGACTTCTGCGTTGATCACGCTGATCGATCCGTCCGGAAGGGCTTTAACGCCTTCAAGATAAGCTCTCTTGCCGGTGATGACCTGATCGACCCCGAGGAATGCCCAAGGAGCGTCTTCCCAGATTTGTTTTTGGATGTTCGCATAGATTTCTTTTGCATCTTCAGCTTTTACAGATGCGTTAGCATCTTTGATCCATTGGTCTACATTGTCGTTCTTGTAGTAAGCCGTATTAGAACCAGCCGGCGGGAAGAACTCGCTGCTGAACAGACCTTTTGTTGCGCCGTCAGCATCACCTGACGAAGGGGACCAGCTTACATACCACATTTGAATTTTTGCGTTTTCCGGCGTAGCCGAGTTAATCTGATCGGACAGGGTTGCACCCTCCATCGATTTCACGTCGACTTTGATTCCGACAAGAGCCAGCTGCTGCTGAATGAACTGCATGCCTTTCATCGTTTCGGAATCGTTCTCTCCCCAGAGCTCTGCTTCGAATCCGTCCGGATAGCCCGCTTCCGCCAAGAGTGATTTTGCTTTCTCCAGATCGTAATCATAGCCGGTTTGCTCGGAGTAGTGCTGGGTCATTGAGGACATGGAAGACTTCAGCTTCGAACCCAGTCCGGATTTAACCACTTTAATGTAAGCATCTTTATCAATGGCATAGTTGATGGCTTGACGAACCTTCAGATCGTCATAAGGCTTCTTCATGGTGTTAAGAGTGATATAACGAACGATGGTGGAATCGATCTTATCAATGACAATATTGGAATCGCCTTCTACTTCAGAGACTTGCTCGGTTGGCATAGGATAGATGAAATCCGCTTCGCCCGTCTTCAGCATTGCGATCCGGGAACCGTTCTCCGGTACCGGTTTAAACGTAATGCTGTCTACCTTCGGAAGTCCTTCTTGCCAGTAATCTTCATTCTTCACAACAACAAGGCGGTCACCTTGAATCCATTCCTTGAACTTGTATGCCGCTGTACCTACAGGGTTCTTCGTGATGTCGGCACTTTCTTTAAGCGCCTTCGGGCTGATCATCAGCGCCATCGCGGTCTTGTTCAAGAAAGCGTTGTACGGCTGGCTAAGGGTGATGACAACCGTGTGGTCATCCGGAGTTTGAACATCGGCGACGGTAGAGAAGCTTTTACGCATTCTAAGGTTGTTCTTTTCATCCATGATGCGATCCAGGTTGGCTTTTACAGCTTCTGCGTTGAAATCCGTTCCATCATGGAACTTCACGTTCTGGCGCAGATTGAATGTGTAAGTCAGGCCGTCTTCGCTGATCTTGTAGTCTTCAGCCAGCACAGGAACGAGTTCCATCTTGTCGTTGAAGCCCATCAAACCTTCGTACATTGTGCGTGCACCGGAAATGGAGTGCGTGTCTCCGGCATTGTGAGGGTCAAGCGTGATGAAGTTGGCGTTAATCGCAATGACAACATCTTTGTTATCTTTTGTCACCGGCTTGCTCTCGCCGCCTTCGCTTGCCCCTTTGCCGCTTCCGCTGTTTCCGCCGCAGCCTGCCGCAACAATCGTAAATGCGAGCAGCAGCATGAGCAGTGACCATGTTCTACCTTTGAATCTCATTGTTTTACTCCCCCTTTGATGTAGTGAATATCTATAGATTCACTCGCCGCTTCAGCATATAACATCCTGCCGATCGCCTTGAGTTCCTCACAGCTTAAACATTCCATTCGTACACCGCACGTCGCTTCCCAACCAGCGTACCGCCATCGTTGAAAATCTCATTCGGAACCAGCGCATACAAGCGGTCGATCGTAGCCTGATCGCTGTAACCCAGGCGCTCCAGGATGGAAGCGATGATGCATGGCCATACTTGCTCGGAGCCATCGGACACTTTAAGCGAGATCGCCAAGCGTTCTTTCCGAAGACCGATGCCGTACACGCCCTTGGCGCCGCCCTTGGCAGTCAGATTGTGGTCCCGGAGCAGAGCAGAGCATACAAACTTCGTGTCTGCAATGATATCCGGGTACTCATTCATCCGTTTTGCCATTCTGGCAGCTGCCTCTGCAGTCTCTGGATCCTCGATCAAATCCGGGCATGCCAGCTTGAGGAAGGAGTAACCGATGCGGTCCAGCGGAAGCGCGAAGATAGGAAGGCCACAGCCGTCAATGCCTTGCGGGATCGAGGAAACCGGAACCTCGGCAAAATAAGCCAGCGTCTCAATGATCTCTTGCTGAACCGGATGCTCCGGCTTGTAATACGTGCTCTCGTCCCAGCCCATATGCTTGCATAGGGCAATCAAGCCGCTGTGCTTGCCTGAGCAGTTATGGAAGATTCTGCGCTTGTCCTCATGATCGCGATGGCGCTGCGCCTTGGCATCCTCGTTCAATGGATAAGTTGCACAGCAGTGCAGCGTTTCTTCCTGAATCCCGGTTTTCTTCAAAATAGATTCCAAGGCATCAATGTGGAAGCGTTCGCCCCGGTGTGAAGCGGCAAACAAAGCCGTTTCTTCCCCTGTAAGTCCGTACACCTCGTCAATCCGGCGTTTCATTACCGGTATTGCCTGGAACGGTTTAGCCGCCGATCTCAGAAAGGTCATATGATGCGGATCACCCGCTGCATAAACCACCTTTCCGTTCTCGTCTACAACACTGATCGCTCCGTAGTGGATGTTCTCCAGTACGTTTCCGCGATACTCCTCTACCAATGGCACAAATCCCATGATTTTGCTCCCCCGATCTCCAGATGAATTAATTCAATTGAAAATAACGATCCTGTGCGACAAGTCCCGACCCGATGATGACCCCATGCTCGTGAAGCTCGGATCGGACAATTGTAAAGGAATCCTGAAGCGGTTCCCAGATATACTGTGAGTAGCACAGCTCGGTGATCTCTTCATATACTTCAGGGAACTTGTCCAGAATCTCACCGCTCAATATGACGCTGTCCGGATTGTACATACTGACGACGTTATTAATCGTAATCGCCATATAGGCAAGGGCCCTATCGATTAAATAGCTCGCCCATCGTGTTCCAGCCCGTCTTTCCGCGAACAGTTCCTCAATCGTACGAACGGGTTTAATCTTGCTGGCTTCCGACAACAAGGAGGGTATATTGATATATGTTTGAAGGCAACCGGCTTTTCCGCAGTCACACATCATACCTTCAGGGTCTACGGTCGTGTGTCCGATTTCCCCCGCACTATTGGTCACCCCGCGGTAAATCTCCCCTTCCAGGATCAGCGCTGAGCCTACGCCATTACCGAACCCGAGGAGAACCGTTCGGTTGGAGCCGTATGCCGAGCCTTTAAGCTGCTCCGCCAATGCTTTTACCTTCAGCTCATTGTCTACGACTGCTTGAAGCCCGGTTAATTCCTTGAGCCTCTCGGCAAGCCTCACATTCTTCCAACCAAGCTGTACCGAGAAATTGACCACACCGGCATCAACATCGATGATGCCCGGCAGTCCCACGCCAATGCCCACCACCCGTCTGCGATCGATATCGCATTCCGCGATGAGTTCTTCAATGGTGTCTGCAATTCGGGCCACCGTGGCTTCTGCCGTATCCTCCGACGATCTCGGAAAACTTCCGCTGCACAATACGTTTCCCTGAACATCGATGAATCCAATATTAGCTTGATGGCGATCCAGCTCGACGCCGATCGAGATGACCGCCGTATCCAGCAGCCTTATTAAGGAAGACTTTCTTCCGCGGCCGGCCGAGGCTTGTTCTTCTGTTTCGTGAACGTATCCTTCTTCCGTCAGCTCCGATACGATCCGGCTGACCGTTGTCGGACTCATTCCCGTCTGTTTGGCAATGGCTGCTCTTGAAATCGGCTGTTCGTTCTTGATGATTTGGAATACTGTGAGTCTGTTCTGCCGCTTCATAAAGTCTTGATCATGCTTTTTCATGAAGACATCCCCTATTTAATTTCACCAGTAGATTAATTAGATCATTTTCCCAAATAAAACGATCCGAAATCATCAAAAAACCGTGATTATTATCAAATTTATTATTTTTATTCTCCAGTGATATTAATAATAAAACGTGTTTTGTAAATGTGTCAATATATATGACACATTTAAATTATTATTTTTTTGATTCTGGAAATGTAAGTGTTTCAATATTTTACGAAAGAAATTCATTCTCGTGTATACATACAATTGACCGCGCATCGCGCACAACATGACATCAACTTGACGCAAGATCTCCTAAAATGTAGATAACAACGTCTTTCCACCCTATGAATAAAGCCACCCGAGAAATGAATGATTGGAACATTCTTCATCTCGAATGGCTTCTAAAAGAGGAAATATATGATTTTTTCGGTGTTGTCCCGGGTCTTTAGGTGCTTTCTTGCTCGATCTTCCCACAACGAATTAAACCACCCGAGAAATAAATTCGAGGTGACCCTCAAATAATCCCGGATGGTCTATGTATAAAGAACACGTATTTTGATTAACGCATGAGCGCAGCTTAAAGCTATCATAATTTCGACTATTTATCGTAGCCTCTTTTATTTGATCGCATCAGATATGAGTTACAACTTGTAATCCTTGATCTATTTTAATCTTTTAATCTTTAGTCTCTTATCTTTAGTCTTTTGATCTTTCCTTTTGAACTTTCCAACCAGCGGAGGTTTGAGGATAACCGATCCTTTGGGAGTCCGTTTCTACCTTGTCTATTCCATTCCGGAAACGGACGGACAACAGAGCGGGTAGCCTCAAACCGGAGCGCACGGATCCTTTGGGAGTCCGTTTCTACCTTACCTATTCCATTCAGGAAACGGACAGACAACAGAGCGGATAGCCTCAAACCGGAGCGCACGGAGTCCGTTTCTACCTTACCTATTCCATTCAAGAAACGGACAGACAACAGAGCGGATAGCCTCAAACCGGAGCGCCCTACTTGTTCTTGTAATATTCAACCGCTTTATCGAAATAATGCTTCTGGTCTTCCGGCAGATCCTCAAAATAGAAAATGGCCGCAACCGGACAAGCTGCTTCGCAAGCCCCGCAGGAGATACAAATATCGGTATCGATGTAGAACTGGTCATCTCCTTCTTCGATACAATCCACAGGGCAAACGTCAACGCATTCTCCCGCTTTCTCTTCGATACAAGCTGAGCCAATAACATACATTCGTGATTCCACCTTCCCGATTGTAATAATCTTTCAAACTTTCGACGGGCTATCATTGCAAAAAGTCGATCTTCATAGATTTCTTGGTTTTCTATACTTTTTATACTAAAATATATCATAATTATGTGGTTAATCATGCCAATTGTCAATGAACCGCGTGAGGACAGCCTCAAAAACAGCTATTCCGGTTGACTTATAGAAGGTAAAGACATAAGATGAGACATATTGCTTTTTAACCTTTTTAGTTGAAAAAGAAAGCATTCATCGAGAAACAAGGCGGTGATTATAGTGGATCAAGAAGTCGCATACAGTACCCGCGAGTATATCATGCAAATGTTAAAAATAAATGGTGAACTCAGCACGAAATCCATTACCGAGGCACTGGGCATAACAGGCATGGCCGTCCGGCGCCATCTGGAGAGCTTGAAGAGTGAGGGTTACATCACCTATCGAACCGTGAAGCAGCCGATGGGAAGACCCGTTTCCTTATACAGTCTTACTGAATCAGCTGAGGATTTTTTCCCTAAGAACTATCATGCGCTTGCACTCGATCTGCTGAACGAGCTGCAGGACGAGGCCGGTGACGAAATGATTTCACGGTTGTTCGACAAGCGCAAAGATACATTGCTGAACAAGTATACGCCTACGGTGAAAGCCGATGCTCTCGAAGATCGCGTTGCAGCCCTTGCCCAGATTCAGAATGACAACGGATATATGGTGGATTACAAAAAAGTCACCGAAGAAGAATACCTCCTCGAAGAACTGAACTGCCCCATATCCCAAGTAGCCAACCGGTATCAACACGCATGCCGCTGTGAGCTTGACCTGTTTCAATCCTTGCTGGAGGCGGATGTGGAACGTACCGAGTGCCTTGCCAAGGGCGACAAAAAATGCGTGTACCGTATTCGAAAACAAACCGAAGCCATGCAGACATAATATCTGTTATTGCCACTTCAGGCTCCTTCCATACAGGAAGGGGCCTTTTTTTGTACTTGTCCTATCCTATTCTCTTAAATCGCAAGACATGTACAATTCTTTGAATTATTTCAGCACCAGCAGTCGATCATCCTGATCGGAGGGCACACCCCTGCCATCGGTATTGTTGGTAATGACATAGGTTTTGCCGTCATGGACTTTGACGTCTCTTAACCTGCCCTCCCCCTCCAATACCGTCTCAAGCGAGGCATCCTCCGGCCGAAATCGGTACAGCTTCTGACCGCGAAGGGTCGCCACGTACATGTAATCCTCCTCATCGAAAGCGATGCCTGAAGGAGCAATAGCCGTTTCGCTGCTGTGGTAGAGCGGGGTATTCATGCCCTCTTGCTGTTCATCCCCAATAATCTCGGGCCAGCCGTAATTGCTGCCGGCCGTTATCTCATTAATCTCATCATGTCCACCGGGTGTTCCGGACGGTCCATGCTCCGAACTGTAGAATTCACCATCCGAATTCCAAGCTAAGCCCTGCGAATTCCGATGCCCTAACGTATAGATATAAGAGCCTGCGGTCGGATTATCCGCCGGGACCTTCCCATCCAGCGTCAATCGCAATATTTTGCCTGCTAGACTTTCCTGGTTTTGCGCAAGCTCTCCTTCTCCCGAATCTCCAGTTGTTACGTATAGCATCTCGTCAGGTCCGATCGCAATTCTGCCTCCGTTATGCACATTGGAGCCAGGAATACGCTCCAGGAAGACTTGCGACTCTGTCCATTGATTCCCCTCCTGCTTCAGAAGGACCAACCGGTTCATGACCTTTCCATCCGAATCATAGGTGTGGTAGGCGAAAGCCTTGCCGGAATCCTGAAAATCAGGGGCTAACGCAAAGCCTAAGAATCCACCCTCTCCTTGATGGGCGACCGACTTCTCGGTATGTACCGATTGTCTGGTTAAGGTGCCGTCCTGGATCTGAACGATATTTCCTTCCCGCTCGCTGATATAAATCGTATCGCCGTCAAAATCGATAGACCAAGGTGTCCTCAACTGCTCTGCAAGCACTTGAACGGAGGAATCGGTTTTCTCCTCCCGATGTTCTTCCTGCCTCCCCTCTTCCTCAGAAGGGGGAGACTGTGTACAAGCAGCAAGAAGCAGCAAAACCGCGATTAACGCAGCACCAAACACCGTTCGTTTCAAAATCCAGCACCTCCCGGGTAATTTTATAGCTCCGGTGTCATCATCTGGATGCCTTGCTCCATGTCCTGCAATGAACGCAGCACAATATCCTCATCGCTAAATGATTCGATCTGGCTGCCTGCTACATAACGGGTCTCATGTCCTCGTCCGGTAATAATGATCCTGTCCTCGTCACCGGCCAATTCCACTGCTCGTTGAATGGCTTCTTTACGGTTCAGGATAACCTCCCAATTCCCCGCCTCATGCGAGGTTAAGCCACCCAACATCTCTGCCATAATCTGCTCCGGATCCTCCGAGAACGGATTGTCCGTCGTGAACAACACATAATCCGAATACGAAGCGGCAATGTCCGCCATGATCGGGCGTTTCAACCGATCCCTCTCGCCCCGGCAGCCCATCACGCATATCATTTTGCCCGAAGTGATTTCCTTGGCGGATTGTAATGTTGCCTTAAGTCCATCCGGATTATGCGCATAATCCACAACCACGCGAAATCTCCGTCCTGTTTCTATTTCTTGAAATCGTCCATGAACCCCTGCAAATTGTTCAAGACTTCTGCGAATTTCTTCAAGAGGTATCCCTTCCAGCAGGCAAGTGGTCATGGCAGCAAGTGCGTTATATACATTGTGAACACCATGCACCTTCAGTCTGAAGCCGCCCTGTCCCCATGGCGTTTCTACATGAAACGTGCTGCCCTCCGGCATATTTTGAATGTGCGTTGCCCGAACATCAGCCTCGTTATGAATGCCATAGGTTACGATCTGTGCGGATGTACGTTTTGCATAATAGGACGATGCTTCATCATCCGCATTCAGGACCGCCTTCTTCAGCATGTCACGGTTACTGTTTCCCAGCTGGGCGAACAACAGCTCCTTCGTATTGCGATAACTCTCCATATTCTGATGAAAGTCCAGATGATCATGTGATAAATTCGTAAAGACTACGGTTTGAAAATCACATCCGCGCACTCTCCCCATATCCAATCCGTGCGAAGACACTTCCAACACGGCATAGTCCCCGCCATGGGTGACCATCGTGTGAAAATAACGCTGCAGCTGGATCGTATCCGGCGTGGTATTCAGCGTCTTCTCCATATGATCTCCGATCTTCATATACAGTGTGCCAATAATGCCCGTTTTGCGGTGAGCGTCGTTCAGTATCTTTTCTACCATATGGGTTGTCGTGGTCTTGCCGTTTGTCCCGGTTATTCCGATCAGCTTCAAACGCTGTGTGGGATCTTCAAAAAATGCGTTTGCGAGAATCGGCAGAATTCTTCTGGTATCCGGTACTGTTATACGCGTTACGTTCCCTGGAAGCACCGGCAGCTCCCGCTCAGCTACGATGGCAACAGCGCCGTTGCGTATCGCATGCCGGGCATAGTCATGGCCGTCCACGTGAAAACCCGGAACACAGACGAACAGGCCGCCAGGCCGGATCTCTCTTGAATCTGTATTCAGGTTCGTGATATCCATGGAAGTACTGCCCGTTATCGTCTTAAGTATCAGCCGCTCCGTCAGTGATTTCAGAATCATGTAAGGTTCCTCATCTCGTGATGTAATCAAAATCCCATGGTCAATGGCAGTGTGATATATAAGATGTAGAATTTACGACTATGTATCGTTTTAACCAGCATTTCTTATTAACCTAACCAAGCAAACACGTTCTGAAACTTAAAAAGGCAATTTCCATGGTGATCAAACACCCGACCACGCTTTTGCTCACACCCATCCGTTCTGCGAAAGTTGCAGTTAATTTATTTGAGGATTCACCACTGATCAAATCCTGCTCAAGGTAGCGGGTACAATGACAATCCAAGACGAACACGTTCTTCGTTCTTCTTATTCCGTACCACAACAACAGAAAAGCAGCTCGATAAGGAAGCTGCTTTTCGCCTGCACAGATAAATGAGTGAATTCCTATTTCTTTTTCATGATAACGAACAGAACACCAGTGAGAATCAAAGCTGCACCGATCCAAATGGTTGGGTGTGGTGTGCCAATTGATTTGAACAGATTTTGCAGTTCTAGGCATTGCCTAGTGATCCACTTTAAACCTGCAAGATTCATGCCATATCATCCTATTTCACGGTGCGTTACTTAAATAAAATAACGGCAAACCAAGAATGAACTTCACTTCTTAGTTTGCCGCTCTTTTTGGTATTTCTCAAAACTAGTATCATCTTGCTCTAAGCTTTTTACGGGCGATGCTTTTTGTGCTTTTCACACTTTACAATGACCTTTTGTCCCGGTTTGAGGACAATCACTTTAACCTTATGATGATGTTTTTTCATAAGAACTCCTCCCTTCGAAGAAGATAATGCATTATATGCAGAATCTATAAAAATGAATTGGACGAATAATTAATGAAAAAAATGAAGGTCCTGAAAGGATCAGTAAAGAATCCCTCAGCTTCCGAGTACATGATATGCTCTCAGTTTCCTCAAAAGCCTCCACCGGGTGAAGTCACCGCTAAAGCTTGGTTATAATAAAAAGCGTGATTAGCTCCTTTTTTTGAATCATCTGCCCCATTCATACAGCTGGGCGCGTGAATAAGGCATCCAAATTTATTTTGGATGCCTTTAGATGTTAACCCTGGTATATTCAATGCGCGTAAGTGAGAGCCTCTATAATGTATTCACTTAAAATCCCCAAGTACGGAGTATTATTACAAGTAGAATAAAGAGAACGAGAATAACACCAAGACTACTACCATACCCAGAACCTTCATAGCCGCTCATTCATCATTACCCCTTTCCATTTGGAATAATACATCATATGAAAGGGAATCTGATAAGGCAAAGGCAGGAGGTAATAGTCAGAGGCATAATTTATAAGAACAAAAATGCATCAATAGGAAGTACCTGGATAGCCCTGTTCATTACCTGTATTTCCACTATATCGATGAGCATGTGGAACCCTGCCATCTACTGTGGTATAACCCTCAAAATAATGATAGTGCCCACCACCTGCCAAGGGAATGGCAGGGCCAGTTGTTCCTCTGATCATGTGCTTGTGTTGGTCATTAAATGATGTTTGGGCATGATAATTATGGACGTGTGGAACACCACTTGGAGCTGGTTCAGTTACACCCACGTAATGATGAAAATGTCCAACATCAAAGGATGTATCTCCTTCAAAGGGATGCACATGAACGTTAACCGGTCTTCCATCCCAGGATGTAAGAAAGAGTTGATGTGAATGTCCCGAATCGGAGTCATTGGAATGAACAACAAACCCCGTTATTTGTATTTCCATCAAATAGATGCCTCCCTCATATCATGATTTCTTTCGTGTTTGCCTTCATGCCACACCATATCCCACCTTTCGGCACACTTAATAAGACAACCATTTATATTTGCTTGATAGCAAAGTATATGGGGATGACAAGTTTCAATATGCTATTGGAAACTAAAATCGAAAAGAAGGCATTTTGTATTCTCCGCCAAGGATAGGTGGCGCTTGCATGCGTCAGTCGTTTTTTCTTATGCTGCTCGCTTCCTTGGAAAGAATGCTCATTCACCTTCCATATACTGGAACCTCCATTTGATTCATGCATATTTAGCCTTAAGGGGCTGATCTTATGTTTTTACTAATACTCGACGTTCTGAGCGTATCGGTCAACGTTCTGATCATTTTGTTCGGTCTGTCTGTTGGTGCCATTAATATAGAGATCGGCATATCTATCGATCGTCCAACAAATCCATTTGAAATGAGGTGAATATATCATGAAAAAGATGAACTGGCCCGGACGAACCAAGTTGGAAAATTTATCTGGTAACGCCACCCTGGTTCTGGATGTTATTCTCCATATCCCTCGTTGGATCATGAGGCTTTTTTAATGGGGGATCCCCTCTTCTGTCGTTAGTTACTATTCACAAGCAGCCATCGGTGTATTTCATCCCCCCCCGGGGTGGACCTTCCTGTTCTGGTAACTTGGCTCGTGCAGCTCTTTCTTGATCTCGTGCTCCTTACCAACATAAAGAATATGATGACTGGAAGCGTTAGCCATGTTACGCTGGAAGTAAGCGGTTGCAATCCTGGAATTAAAGAGGGGTTAATGCAGCCTGCCGTTTATAAAACGCGGACAGAGGATCCGCCTCACTACATTCATTTCTGCTTGAAAGGAGAACCATCGATGGGACCGTTCACTGACGATTTGCTTCAAAATAAAGTCGTACTGATTACGGGAGGCGCCACCGGGCTTGGGCGAGCCATGGGAGAGAAATTCGCCCAGCTTGGCGCCAAACTCGCCATATGCGGACGCCGAGAGGAAATTCTGCAGCAAACGGCTGCAGAACTAACACAGCAGGGCTGCGAGGTATGGTACAAGAGTTGCGATGTTCGGGACCCTGCGCAGATCACGGCTCTTGTCGAAGCGGCAGAGCTGCATTACGGCGGCATTGATGTACTTGTCAACAATGCGGCCGGGAATTTTATCAGCCCTACGGAACGTCTATCCCCTCGGGCTGTAGATGCCGTGCTGAACATTGTGCTGCACGGCACCTTCTACGCAACCCTTGAAGTTGGCAAACGCTGGATTGAGCAAGGCAAAAGCGGAACAATGCTCAACATCGTCACGACTTATGCCTCAACAGGCTCTGGCTACGTGGTCCCTTCTGCAGCCGCAAAAGCGGGCGTGCTTGCGCTGACACGGTCCCTCGCGGTGGAATGGGCCCCTTATGGCATCCGTCAGGTAGCGATCGCCCCGGGTCCGTTCCCCACCGAAGGCGCCTGGTCAAGATTATCGCCCACGCCGGACCTGGAGCAAAAAATGATCGACCGCATCCCCCTAAGGCGAGTTGGGGATGCAGAGGAACTAGCCAATCTGGCCGCATATCTCATTTCCGATTATGCCGGTTACATAAATGGCGATGTGATCACCATTGATGGCGGCGAATGGCTGCGGGGTGCGGGGCAGTTCAACGACTTGGCGGAAGTGACCCATGAGCAGTGGGATCGGCTGGCCGAGCTGACGCGTAAAGGAAAATAACCTCATACGTAAAAACATCCATCTATCGCTGTGCTTTCATAGTATACAGAATGGTGTGGATCGTAGTTTATAGTTTCGCTGAGAACTTATACATTCTATAATTTAGATAAGCCCCAAGCCGTGAGCATCATGTGATTGCTCCTGGCTTGGGGCTTATCTTGCGTCAGGTGTTACGTTATTCGTCGTAGGAGTCTACCAGCAAGGCGTACACGATGCCTGGCCCGTGAACGCCAATCGTCAGATCGTTTTCAATATCGGCAGAGCGGCTCGGGCCTGAAATAAAATGGATTCCCGCCGGCAGCTGCTCGCGTCCGGCCTGATCGAACTGAACCAGAATCTCGCCTAGCCGGGTAACCATTCGCTCTATGGGGATGATAGCCATCAACACGGTCGGCAGCAGGCTGACGGATCTGCCTTTATGCGGGGCCGATTTCACCGTAATCGAACCGGTGTAAGCCGCTGCGTAATCCGCCATGACAACGCCAAAATCAGCTCTGGCAGCTACAGCCCTCCAGTCCGTGTCCGCTGCATCATTCCAGGAGAGAACAAGTGCCTCCGGCAAGCTTTGTTCCAGCCCCAGACGGTCCAGCGCGTCCTCCTGCTGACGAAGAATCGTAGCCGCACTCATCTCCATCGCTTTGTCCCTAATAAACCGGCTGACCTCTTCAAGATGGTTCAGCCTTACAACATGGCCCCCGGCCGCTTCAAAGTTGGCGGTAAACTGCGTAATCCTCTCCTCGAGCGGCCACTCAAATTCTTTCCAGAAGTCGGGGGCACCGCGAAAAGGGTGCTCCGGAGCGGTGCGAACCCGGTCTCTCCCCAGCTTCGCTGCGATTCCATCCATGAACAGTTCCTGCTTCTTGCGAGACTGTTCTTCAAGACGGCTCAGCCAACTGCGATTGGTTTCGTCAGTCATGGGCATTCTCCCCCTTTCCGGACTTCTGCTGCTGAAGCCGCTCTTTCAATCGGTTTGCGATTTCAGGATCCATTGTCCCCGAGGTGCTTCGAATATCCTGCTCCATCTCCGGCCACCGGTCACGGAAGGATTGCTTGGGAAGACTCGGGGTTACCCTGTACGAATTCCACCCCTTCAAAGGACCGATCCGCGTTCGGATCTCCCCGCCTCGCACTACCAATTTCTGGCCCCACTTCCCGAGGGATACCACGCTGCGGTAACGCTTGGCATTCCCCATGATCGCCGAGAAGCCCTTCATTCCCATTGCTTCCAGCTTGTCACCGCGCCCGGCTTCAATCTTCCGGCGGCGGAGGGATACCAGCATATCATGCAGCGGAATCTTCACGGGGCATGCTTCATAACAGGCGCCGCACAGGCTGGATGCGTTGGCGATATCGTCCCATTCCGCGACATTCTTGTTTAAGGCCGGCGTTAATACGGCACCGATTGGGCCGCTATACGTGCCTCCATAGGCGTGCCCGCCAATATGGCGATATACGGGACAAGCATTCAGGCAGGCGCCGCAGCGTATGCAGTTGAGCAGCTCCTGAAATTCGGGGTCGCCGAGCTGGAGAGAGCGCCCGTTGTCGATGATGATAATATGCATTTCGTCCGGCCCATCGGCATCCAGCTCTCTCTTCGGCCCGCTGATGCCGGACATGTACACCGTCAGTTTCTGACCGGTCGCCGACCGTGGCAGCAAGGTAGCCATCACTTCGAGATCCGCCCATGACGGAATAATCCGCTCCATGCCCATCAGGGTGATCTGTGTCTTCGGCACGGTTGTCACCATCCGGGCATTGCCTTCATTCTCGAACAATACCATCGAGCCCGTTTCGGCGATCGCAAAATTACAACCCGTCATACCAATGTCCGCTTCAAGAAACTTCTCGCGCAGCTTCATGCGGACGAACCCCGCCATAATCGCCGTATCGGGCGGCAGCGTTTCACCCGCCTCTGCTGATAACAGCTCCGCGATCTGGTAACGGTTCTTATGGATGGCGGGAATGATGATATGAGAAGGCGTTTCATCCGCAAGCTGAATAATATACTCGCCGAGATCCGTTTCCACGGCCTCTACCCCGATCGAGTCGAGCGCCTTGTTCAGATGCAGCTCCTCGGACACCATCGATTTTGACTTCACGACGGACTTGGCCGACTTATGCTCCGCAATCTGCAGGGAGATCGCGACCGCTTCTTCCGCCGTCTCCGCAAAATGGACATGGGCTCCGTTCGCCCTGGCCTGTTCGGCAAACTCATTCAAATAGTAATCCAGGTGCGCAATGGTATGGAGCCGAATTTGGCGCCCCCGTTCCCTCCACGCATCCCAGTTGCCATGCTCCTCCGACGCAAGCTTTTTGCCAAGCCGCAGCCGCTCTGTCGTAAACTTCACCGCATTGCGCAGAAAATCATTATTAAGGGCATAACCTGCACGCTCCTTAACCGTCTGCGCTCTCGTCTCAGCTGTGCTCATGCACGCTCACCCCCTCATACAGAAGCTCGGCTAAATGCTTGACCTGAACCTTCTCGCCCCGATGACGCAGATTGCCGGCAATGTTTAAGAGGCAGGCCATATCAAGTCCGACCAGCACGGACGCCTCGGTTTCCAGCACATGATCGCTTTTCTCCGTTACCATCGCACCTGAAATATCCGCCATTTTCACGGCAAACGTTCCCCCGAATCCGCAGCAATCCTCGGCAAAAGGCAAGGGAACAAGCTCCAGCCCCTTGACGTGGCTGAGCAGTTTCATCGGCTGCTCCTTAACGCCGAGCAGGCGGCTTCCGTGACAGGATGGATGATAGGTTACCTTTTGCGGATAAACGGCGCCTACATCCGTCACCCCCAGCACGTCAACAAGGAATTGCGTAAACTCATAGCATTTGGATTGAAGCGCGTTCGCTTTATCCAGGTATAAAGGATCGTCCTTGAACAAATCCGGATAATGATGAATCATATACGTGCACGAGCCGGAAGGGGACACAACGAAGTCGCTATCGTCAAAAGCGTCCAGAATCGTCTTGGCACTTATGCGAGCATCATCCCAATACCCACTGTTGTAGGCCGGTTGGCCGCAGCAAGTCTGGATTTCCGGGAATTCCAGCTGCACCCCGTACCTTGCCAGCAATCTTGCCATCGATTCAGCCACCCGCGGGAACAAGGCATCGCTGAGACAAGTGACAAATAATGAAATCTTCAACATCTTCACCCCGCTAATCATCAGGATATGGACCGAAGGATCGGCCTCTAGCAAGAACCCCCCGGAACGGGGGGATTCCATGTTGATATGTTATAGCAGCTTGCTCTATACAGATTCGATCTTGATGCCCAATGCTCGATAAGGTGCCGCTTCCTCTTCCGTCAATCTCCGATCGGTGATGATCAGATTCACTTGGGAGAGATCGGCAACCTGCGCAAAAGCCTGCGTACCGAATTTGCTGGCATCGGCGAGGAGAATGGTCTCATCCGTCATTCCGATCATTTTATGCTTGATTCTCGCTTGAAGCTCATTGGATTCGCTAAGACCCCGCTCGATGTGCACACCCTTGCATGACAGAAAGGCTTTATCCACGTAGTAAGCATCCAGCGAGCGTTCCGCAAGCGGACCGACAAAGGACAGGGAGCGATGAGCCAGAATACCGCCTGTGGAGATCACCTGAACCCTCTCCTTGGTGCTCAGCTCAGCAGCTACCTTAATCGAATTCGTCAGCACGGTAATCGGAATATCCGGTATGATTTTAGCCATATACCAAGCCGTTGAGCTTGCATCCAGCAGGATGCGATCATTCGGATGGATTCGCTTGACCGCTTCCTCCGCGATCCGCTGCTTCTCCAGCGCATGCATGATTTCCCGTTCAGCATACGGTATTTCCGGCTGCGACCGCTGAATTTCCGGTTGATCCTTCACGCTAACCGCTCCGCCATGGGAACGGCGCAGGCGCCCTGCTTGCTCCAGCCTGTCAAGATCGCGGCGAATCGTTTCTTCCGTTACACCGCAGAGCTGACTCAGCTCGGAGACTCGGATGCTCCCTCTTTCGTTGACCAACTGTACTATTTTCTCATATCGTTCTGCAACCAGCATCATACCGCCCATCCTTACTGTTCATATATTATCGCTTCCCGGTCCGCTGTCTGAACACTCCGTAAGCTTCCTCCCATAAGGAGGCATCCTTCGGCTCGTAAGTCTTGACCGGGAAGGACTCTCTAATGACTGCACGTGCTTCCCATATATCGGATAGCTCGCCTTGAGCGATCCACTGCACGACCATATTTCCGATGGCACTGCCCTCCGCAGGTCCCGCCCATACGGGCTTCCCTATTGCATTCGCAGTCCACTGGCATAATGTTTCATTATGAATGCCACCGCCTACCATATGCAAGCCCTGAAATTTTCGCCCGGACAATTCCTCGGTCAACTCGAGCACATAACGGTATTGCATGGCCAGACTCTCCATAATGCAGCGCACAAGAGCACCTACACCCTGCGGAACGCTCTGGTTCGTGCGGGCCGCATATTCCATTACCCGCTTCGGCATATCTCCCGCAGGGAGGAATACGGGATCATCGGGATCAATGAAACAAGCAAAGGCCGGTGCCGCATCCGCCATGTTAACCAATTCGGGATAGGAATACGATAACCCTTCCCGTCCCCAGGTCCGCTGACATTCCTGCAGAATCCACAGTCCCATGATGTTCTTGAGCAGCCGGTATGTGCCGTATGCCCCTCCCTCATTCGTGAAATTCAGCTCTCTGGCCTTTTCATGAATGACAGGCTGATCGACTTCAGTTCCCATCAGCGACCAGGTACCGCAGCTTAAGTAAGCAAACGACCGCTCCAGAGCCGGAACCGCAACAACGGCGGAAGCCGTATCATGTTCTGCAACCGTATAAAGCGGAATCGGCGGGATCCCTAGTTCCTCCATGACGGAGGATCTTAAGCTTCCTGCTTGCGTGCCAGGCGAAACCACGGGTTGGAAAAGTTTATGAGGGATATTTAATGATTTCAAGAGATGATCATCCCAGCTGGCCGAAAGCGGGTTATACAGCTGCGTTGTGGTAGCGTTCGTAAATTCGTTTGCCATCTCGCCGGTGAAGAAGTATCGCAGCAAATCGGGAATCATAAGAAAACGCTCGGCTTCTTGAAGCAGGTAGGGCTTCTGCCTCTGCAATGAAGCTAGCTGATAGACCGTGTTGAACGAGAGGAACTGAATCCCCGTCCGATCAAAGATCTCGACAGGCGACACATCCCGGAAGACCTGTTCCATCATGCCATCCGTGAGTGTGTCCCGATAATGATACGGATTCATAAGCAGCTCCCCGCTCCGATCCAGAAGACCGAAATCTACGGCCCAGGTATCAATGCCGATGCTCGACGGCAGGGTATGTTGTCCCTTCAACCGGAGCAAGCCCTGCTTCATCTCATGGTAGATCCGTAATATATCCCATTGAAAGCGGTCGCCGATTCGAACCGGATCGTTCGGGAACCGGTGAATTTCCGTTACGTCGATGGTGCGGCTGTTCAATTGGCCCAGCATCGCCCTTCCGCTGCTCGCGCCCAAATCAAATGCAAGAACGCTCAACGCTCCCCAGCCTCCTTATCAGAGAAATATCAACGATTCGGGCTCGAACCCGATTGTTCCGTATCTCTTCATGCTTGCGAACGCTTCAGCAATACAGTCTGTTCATACTGTTTCACTTCAGACAGCCACTCTTCTCGGACAGGTACACCCATGCGTTCGCAGTAATAATCCCACACCGCTCCGAACGGATAGGATTTAAATTCTTCCACTAATGCCAGGCGGGTCGTGTAATCGCCTTCAAGCTCAGCCTGCTTCAGCCTATCGATTGGTTCCAACTTGGCACGCAGCAGCGCCTTGATCGTATTCCGGGTACCGATAACCCATGCCGCGATACGGTTAATGCTGGCATCAAAAAAGTCCAGTCCGATGTGGGTAACATCCAGCAGGTTATTGCGCACCAGCTCGCGTCCAATTTCGGTCAGTTCATCATCCATGATGACAACATGGTCGCTGTCCCAGCGCATCGGCCGGCTGACATGAAGGAGAAGTCCGTCGGTGAAAAGAGCGAGTGACGACAGTTTGCCGGCAATGCTCTCGGTTGGGTGGAAGTGACCCGCATCCAGGCAGATCAGCTTGTTGTTCCGAATGCCGTATCCCATATAGAACTCGTGAGAACCCACAACATAAGCCTCGGATCCCAGTCCGAACAGCTTGCTCTCGACAGCATCCAAATTCCATTCCGGATTGATAGTCTCCGCAAAAATCTCATCCAGCGAATCCTTCAGCCGCTGCCTCGGCGCCATTCGGTCTACCGGCATATCCTTGTAACCATCCGGAACCCAGATATTCGTCACGCAGGTCTGACCCAGCTGTTCCCCGAAGTAAGCCCCGATTCTTCGTGAGGCCTTGCAATGCTCAATCCAAAATTGACGGATCGCCGGATCGTCATGACTCAGCGTAAACCCGTCCTTCGATTTGTCGTGAGAGAAGCAGGTCGGATTAAAATCGAGTCCGATTCCCTGCTCCTTGGCCCAATCCACCCAAGACTGGAAGTGCCTCGGCTCCAGCTGATCCAAATCAACAGACTCGTCGGTATCCGCGTAGATGGCATGGAGGTTCACCTTGTGGGATCCCGGAATGAGCGACATCGCTTTTTCCAGATCGGCCCGTAGCTGATCCGGCGTACTTGCAGCCCCGGGATATTCCCCGGTTACCGAGATGCCCCCGGACAGCTCCTGATCGCGGAACAGGAATCCCCGGACATCATCTCCTTGCCAGCAATGGATCGAGATTTTGATGCGTTCAAGTTCCGTCAAGATTTCGTCTACGTTGATGCCATGGTGTCCATAGAGCTTTTTAGCCTCTTCAAAGTTCCTTGCAACATCCTGCCTCATCACATATCCTCCCGTATGATGAGGATAGCCGGGTCATATTAGACCCAGCTCCCCATCTTATTAAGAAATCTTGATTTCTTGCGGTAGATGCGTCACATCTTCATTTGATAAAGATTAACGAGTAAACGCTGCTGGCACTCCGCCATCAATCGTCAGCATGCAGCCGGTCGTCTTCGAAGATCTGGATGATGCAAAGTAAGCGATGCCTTCGGCAATATCCTGCGGATAGATGTTCACAAGGAGTGTTGTGCGTTTGCGATAGTGCTCTTCCAGCTGATCGGGTTCAATCCCGTAAGCTGCTGCCCGCTCGTTTCTCCAGTTCGAATTCCAGATTGCGGAGCCTTGCAGAATGGCGTCCGGCAAAATGGTGTTGACTCGGATGCCGTATTCTCCGCCCTCAGCAGCAATGCAGCGCGCCAGATGTGCCTCCAGTGCTTTAGCGGAGCTGTATGCGGACACGTTCTTGCCGGCATAGACCGAATTCTTCGATCCGACAAATACCATGCTTCCGCCAACGCCCTGTGTCTTCATTAACGAGAAGGCTTCTCGCGCTACCAGGAAATAACCTGTGCCCAGCACGTTCATGTTCAGGTTCCATTCCTTCAGGGATGTCTCGTCAAACGGGCTGGATGTTGCAAGGCCCGCATTGTTGACAATAATATCAACACCGCCATAAGTGATGGAAGTTTCGCGATAGGCGCTTTGAACGGCCTCTTCGTCGGTTACATCCATTTTAACAGCAAATGCCCGATTCTCTCCGTATTGTGCATTGATCTCCTCGGCAACCTGCTGTGCTCCTTCCAGGTTCAAATCCGCCAAAACGACATGCGCGCCTTCAGCTACCAGCCTGCGGGCTGTGGCACTTCCGATACCGCCCGCTCCCCCGGTGATAAAAGCGATCTGGCGGGAAAACTCCGCTTCAGCCGGTGCAAGGCTCAATTTATACAGCTCAAGCGGCCAATATTCCACGTTATAGGATTCATTTTCACTCAGGGATACAAAATCGCCCAGAGCCGTCGCACCGCGCATGACTGCAATTGCCCGATGATACAGGGCGCCGCTGACTTGCGACATCGCCCAGCTCTTGCCCGTGTTGATCATTCCGATGCCCGGAATAAGAATGACGCGCGGAGCTGCCTCAAACATGATGTCGCCTTCGTGATGGTTACGTTCAAAATAAGCTTTGTACTGCTCTTTGTAAGCAGCAATGCCATCGATAAGCTTGGTCTTAAGGCCTTCCACATCTTCAGCGTCAGGTATCCAGTCGATGAAGAGAGGAACTACCTTGGTATGAACCAGATGATCGGGACAAGCTGCGCCTACCTGGGACAGCTTCGGCGAATCGGCGCCACCGACAAAGTCCAGCACATCATCTTGATCATCGAAGGACAGGATCATTTTCTTAGCGTCGCTGACGGCCCCACGAACGGCGGGCATCACTTGGGCGGCGATGCGGCGGCGTACTTCCGAGGCCAGCGGTGTATGCTTCCGGCCGCCGAACAGCTTGTCGTTGTTCACTCGGGCTTCAATGAAGGCTTCCGCTTCACTAATGATACGAATTGTTTGCGCGTAACAGGCTTCCGAAGTATCGCCCCAAGTGACAAGCCCGTGCTTCTCCATCAGAACCAGCTCGGCCTTCGGATTAGCCAACACCCCTTCGGCAATCATCTTCGACAAGGTAAATCCGGGACGAACGTAAGGAACCCACACAAATCGGTCGCCAAAGATCTCCCTGGCTAATTCTTTGCCGTTATGGGCACAGCATAAGCTGATAATGGCATCCGGGTGGGTATGGTCCACATGCCGAAACGGCAAGAACGCATGTAGCAGCGTTTCTATGGATGCTCGCGGATGCTTCGCATCGACCATGCAATGACCCAGGTAAGCCACCATTTCCTCGTCCGACATCGAATCCCTTTCGAATAACGGCCGGATATCCTCCATGCGCAAGCCTGTGAAATTGCCCGATTTCATGGTAGCCAGATCGGATCCGCTGCCTTTCACGTACATAACCTCGATGTCTTTGCCGCGAAAATCCTGAATCGTTGTTTTGCTGGATGTATTGCCGCCGCCCCAGTTGCAGACGCGCCGGTCGGAACCGATCAAGTTCGAACGGTAGACCAGCTCATCCAATGTATTTTGTGCCTGCTGTGCCTTTGACTGTTCCCATAAGCTTTGAACCATGAAGTTTCCCCTCCGATTGACCATATGAATTTGCTTTCATTTGTTTCCCATAATATCACGCCCGTTTATTTTTGAATAGTTAATTTTCAAAAATAAACACAGATTTATATCCGTTTATTTAGAATTCCATCTTATAAATCTATTACAAACAAAAAAGCAGCCCTGCCAGAGTTTACCTCTATACAGAGCTGCTATCATTATAAATTACGATGGGTCTGAGCCTGCGGCTGCCATTTGATCCGTCTTTGCAATTCCTTCGATCAATGCGTCACGAAAGGCAATTTCATCTTCATTGACATAACCCATAAATACAATTTCCGAAATCTCCTTATGGTTGAAAAAGATATTGGAATCTGCGGTAAGATTTCCGTGAGGGTAGAAGCAGGCCACGTAATCCCAACGCTTCAACGTCTTGGAGTCGTTCTGCATTCGGCCATAGATCATCAGCGTCTGGTCCCACTCCTTGAACTTGACTACAGATCCGATTGGCAGCAGCTTCTGTTCCGTTTGCTCATGCTGTTCCATATACATCAACCCTTCAATATTTTTTTACCGATCCAATATACAATCGACACTACGAGCGGTACTCCAATCAGAAAGGACAGGCAAATGACTGCTTTTTCCGCAGCTGCGTAACTCGTGTCAAGCAGATTAGGAATCACGGTCCCCAGTACACCGACAACAGCAATGATCACCATTATGTATTTGAACCGTTTTTGTTTATCGCGCATCGGGGGTGCTCCTCCTTCTATTTTACCGTAATCGCTCCTCCGACCCCGACAAGGCTTGCCCCTGGTCCTAACGGCACGTGGAACTTTAAACCGCTCTTTCCTACCTCAGCGGATGCGCCGAGTACGCCGAGTGAGGCGGAACCTCCGATATGCAGCTCCTTATCCGTCCATGGAAGCGGAATATTCACGCCGCCTTCATATTTGTTTAATGTAGCTTCAGCCCCAACACTGAGTGTGCCATCCTTGACAGCTGCCTCAACCTCGGCCTTAACGAGGCTAACTGATCCTTCGACATGATCATTAGCATAGCCCGCTTCTACAACAGCCCCGCTGGCATGCGCTCCTTCGGATAAGCTTGCTCCCGCACTGCCTGTTATTGCCTTGGCATAAAGTCCATTCTCTTCGTGCTTGATTACGCTGCCTTCCACTTCAACACCTTCAAGCGCCGCGTCCAGCGGGTTGCTTGAGGATTTGGCAGACACGCCGGAAGTCTTGGTTGCAGCTGCCGCAGCGATGCCCGTTCCGGTTGCCGCCCCGGCCAGAATGCCTGCGCCTGCTACGGCTCCTCCAGCTGCAGCACCGTTCACCATTTCATCCGTGGAACGGAATTTGACGGAAATTTGCTTCAGTTCGGTGCATATCGATTGCAAGCACTCTACGAACTTGATCATGGTCGCCCTGGCTTGCTGGTAATCCCCGTAAAACCGCTCACGGGTCATTCCCTGCCATTGGCCTTCCATTTCTTGAATGCTTCGTTGAAGCCGCTCCACCATATCGCTGCTAAGTTGCCCTGACTGAGCAAATTGCGTGGATACCTGCTCCAATTGCTCGGGTGTAACTAAAATTCGATTGGACATAAATATGGACGCCCCTTCTGTCTTGCTGCCTCTGCTCTTCAGGCAGTCTATATGCAAATTCCATAACCAACTTAAACCGATCTACCTCGTGAATAACCACATTTTACAATTTTAGTAGGTATACAGGAAAGGAGCAATCAAGCGAGAGGTTCATTTCTTAGTTGCTAATCTAGTAAAAAAGAACTGGCATCCTTTTTCTCCCATCCTGAATAAGACTCGCTTCATCCCCGGCTTTAGTCCAGCCCTGAAATCATTCCGGGGTACAGGGTCCCGTTACATCCCCAGCCCGTTAAAGTCACCCCCATTCTCCTGTAAATTATAAACAATTCATTATTACGGAGAGGGTGTCGTTCATATGAATCAACTTGCACGTGAAGCGACCAACTGGGCGTTCAGGCTGTATAAGCAGGAGACTTGGCTTTTACTGACGGGGCTGCTCGGGTTTTTGTTAGCCGGAATATGCGGGATCTGGGTATTGCTGAATGGTGGGCCTGTCTCGCCAGATGGAGATATCTCCAAAGCGTTTTCCTTCAACGCGGCCCTGGGGATATTCATCCTATCCACCGCAATCATTTTGCCGGTTTCCGGTATGCGGCTACGAAGCAAATCGTTCTACCGCTGCTGCTATATACCGCTCGTTCTGTTCTCCTATTTCGCCGAGACCGTTCAAAATTTCCGCGGTGTCGATCCGCGGTTCGTTCAGAATGGCTCGCCCTTTGATCATATCATCTCGGCTATTTTCCCTGCTGTTGCGCTTCTGCTTATCGCGTTCTACCTGATCCTTGGCGCCCAGTACTTCCGCAAGCGTGTAATGGAAGCCCATCCGGAACTCGGACTCGGCATTCGTTATGCCATGATCGCGGTGCTGGTATCTTTTGCAGCCGGCATATGGATCTCCATCAATGCGGGACGCTTTACCGGGATCGGCGGCAATATCATCTGGCTGCACGGACTAGGGTTTCATGCACTGCAAGCGATCCCTTTTGTAGCGTGGCTGTCCACGAGGAAATCCGTCAATCCTGCAGTTAAACCGATTCTGATCCACATTAGCGGTCTGGCCTATTTGCTCGGATTGATTGCCATCGGATGGCAGACGCTTCTCGGATACTCCATTGCCGAATGGTCCTTGCTTCCGATTCTGGCTGGCAGCTGTTTTCTCGTCGCATTCACCCCGGTTATATGGCTGCTAAGTCAATCGAACACATCCGCTGAACCCGACCACAAAGTCCAATCCACACGTAGTGTATAAGACTCGCATAAGAAAAACGGCTATCGACGAACTTTCTCAGAAGACAGACCGCCTTTATAGGATGTTTTTCTTGCGATATCAGAAAGGCCCATGCTTCGAAGTTTATACTTTCTGATATCTAAAAAAAAGAGACAGTGCCGGGATATCCCCCGCCTGTCTCTTCTATAAAAACACTGCGCCCGTGATCTAAAATCGATGACCGTTTAGATAAACAAAAACGGAATGAGGAACAACAGCGCTATGGCTTCCCAAGCAAACACATTGGCTCCCCAGCCATATCCGCCGTATGCACCGTAGCCGTAAGGTCCAAATGCGGACGTTTGCGCACCGCCTTTAGCTGACTTCGAAGATTTTTTGCCCTTTTTACCCTTTGTGGACAATATATATGCGGATGGGTTCGCAAATTCGAGTTCAAGACCTCGATCATGTACACCTCGAATAGTCCCCACAACTTCCGTTCCATCACGCATGACAGCGCAAACGGTTTTACCGATGTAACCCCTGCATCCTTCTGCCGAAATTGGTATTGGCTGCACTCTATTTCCCCCTCCCCAGCGTTTGTGTATTATATTCCTGCTGGGAAGAAGGCGGCAGAGATAGATGTCCGTGTCACCAAAAATCCGCAATTAACCTTACTTAATTACTAGCCTTACGGTAGGCTCTGACCATTAAATCTTCGTCTATCGCGCCTTGAAACCGCTCGGAGATGATGCCGTCTGGAGAAATTACATAGGTAGTCGGATAGGCCACCACCTCGTATTGTCTGGTGCTCGCTCCGTTCTGGTCGTATAGGACAGGGAATGTTAAGCCATTCCTCTCGACGAAAGACTGTACCTCACTCATGCTATTTTCCAGGTGGGTCATATTCACAGCCAAAATGATCACATTCTCATCCTGATATTTATCGTAAAAATCCTGCATATAAGGCATTTCAACCTTGCAAGGCGGGCACCAGGATGCCCAGAAGTTCAGAAGAACCGTTTGCCCTCGATAATCGGACAGTTTGATCTCCTGCCCTTCCCGATTCATCAGCGTAAAATCCGGTGCGCGAAGCCCAGGCTTCAACCCTTCAGCAACGGCTTCCGGTTTGCCTTCTACATTCGGAGATACGATCGCTTCTCGCTGGCTTGCTGAGGTAGAAGCGAAGTCATAGATTACCCAGACGAAGAGAGCGCCTATGATGAGCAGCACCGCTCCATTTCTCCCTAATCCCAGGGTAAGAAAACGGGTGAGAGGAGAATGGAATTGTAGCCAGCTCATCGTCAGCAATGTACCGAATAATAGCATATAGAATAAGGAAGAGTTTAGACCAGCCCCGTCCGCCCACAACCACTGAAATACATACCCGGCCCATCCGCTCGCGAATGCCGACAACAGAGCGGACTTCAGCAGCAGACCTGAATCTTCCCTTTTTTTGTTCCAGCGCAGAGCTGCGTAGATCAGGGCTAGAACAGCCCCAAGCCAAATCCCCCTGGTTCCGCCCGTCATGTAAATAAGCGAGGCCGGATGCTGAAAGGTGCGGATCGGATCGAACACCAGCATCCCGAATTTCCATGAAATAAAACCGATGATCAGTACAGATAAATAGGTGTCCAGGATCCATTGCCGCTGCGGCATCTGACGCAAACGAATTCGAAGCGCAGCGAAACCGGCTGCCGCGCAGATCAGAAAAATCACAATGTCGGCCCTCATCATAAAAGGACCTATCGGAATTATACTCAAATGCGAACCTCCTCAGGTCGGCAAAGTTTTGCAATTACCCACCGGGGTATATCCCCATCATAGTAGATTCCCCCTCTAATGTAAACTCACGAAACTCACGCGGAGCACTTTTTAGGAGAAGGACCGAATAAGGTCAATGGAACTCCACAGGAGCGCCGTTTCAATATGTGTTTTTCCGCCGATTACAATCTCTTTTCGTTTCAGTTCCTGGCCGCCCATATGTTTATAAAAATGTTCAGCCTTATTGCCTTCCAGCACCCAGACCAATAAAGAACGATATCCTCTCACTTGCAGAAATTCCTTCAGCCTCGCAAATAGCTGATTCCCCCAGCCCTTCCCCTGGATCTCTTCCAAAAGATAGATCGCGTAAAGTTCTCCTTCATGAGAAATCTTCTGCTCTCGCTCCGTGCCGTAAGACATGAACCCGTAAACCTTGCCATCTTCATCTGCAATGACCAGAAGTTGTTCGTCCTCCGGCATATTGGCAAGTTTCCAGCGCCAGCCTTCGATCCGCAGCAGACAAATTTTCTAAGAAGCTATCATCCACGATCCCTTTATACGTCGTTTTCCAGCTATTCACATGGACGTTAGCGATGCCGGCTGCATCCTGTTCATTTGCGTGTCTAATATGCATGTACATCCACTTCCTCCTGCTCATATCTTAATCTTTATTTAGTTCGCGGAACACGATCTGCGATCCTCTTTTTTTTTCTGAACGCTTCAGCCCCGATGACGCAATGCCTATTCCGGGCATAAATTATCGGGATCGTTATCTCCATCAGCTACCCATGGAAGGAGGGCATCTTAATGAATAAGGCATTGATACGGCTTGAAGATATCGGACCGGGCGGCTGGTATGAGACGGAGGAACAACAGGCAAAGCTGCTGGTCATCGCACAGTTCCTGCACCGCCAACGGATACCCTTTCACCTGGCCGTCATACCGCGATATGTCGATCCGGCGCACCATACGGACCGGTCGATAGATGATCTGCATGATGAAGTTTCCCTTCGATTTGTACGGCTGCTACGAACGATGGTAGCCCTTGGCGCCTCGCTTGGTATTCATGGATATACGCATCAGTACAGTGGATCGGTAAGCGGTGACGGATTCGAATTTGCCTATCCCGAATGTTGGGCCGATTGTCCTCCGGATGATTCGCCCGAAGCAGTTCATTCGCTCCCGCAGCTGCAGCGTTCCTATGCTTATCAGCGGATACAACGGGCACATAAGATGTTTCAATCGGCTGGTCTTGCAGCGGTCTGGTATGAAACTCCCCACTATACCGCTTCATCTGTCCAGCGGCACATTATTGAGATCTGTAACGGCATCCTCTATGAATCTCCGCCTTCCAGCCCGGATGCAAGGACAGCCGGACTCCAGCACACCCCGGACGATCCGCTGACGAACGGAACGATCTATGTTCCCACTCCGCTTTATTATGTTGCAGGTGACAAGATCGAGGAAGAAGTTACTCGTATGGAACGGTCATTACCGGATTTCACAGACGATCACGAACTGGCTTCGTTCTTCTACCACCCCTATCTCGAATTTCCCTATATCCGCTTCCTTGCTGACGGCACTGTGCATTATGACGAGCATTCGCCGCTTAGAAGAATCATTCAATCCTTCAAGAGGGAGCGTAAATCGTTTGTGTCCATATCCTCAATCTTACCCTTCATTCCGGATTTCAGGGAAACCCGATTGCAGGACAGGATGACCATGAAACTCCCTCAGCTTCTGCACGCCCCGAGAAAAGGGAAGCCAGATCGATGGATCGTCCACGACGAGGCCAACAACCTATGGTACGACGCTGCTCTTATGGTTCTGTCCCCCATTAAAATCCATAATGGCATACAATATATACGCCCGCTGTTGGCAGACTGGCCGCTTTACCCGGGTGGGACAGCGATGGCAGGCGATTATGATGGAAATGGCAGCATCGATACGGCTGTGTGGAATGCCAAGCTGGGGATATGTGAGGTTGCCTTGGACTCAGGGGGCCGTTTAGTACCTTCGGGTCATTGGCTCTGTGAATCTGGAGCTGTGGACTGGAAAGCTCTTACGGGGGATTTTGACGGGGACGGCAGGCATGATTTATTTCTATGGGACCCTGTCACAGGAAAAGCCGCCATTGCTTATAGCTCCGGGTGTGATTTTTATTCTCCCCTCATTCAGCATGAGGTTTCCGTACAGGGTGTAGGCATGATTCCCTCCATCGGAGATGTGAACGGCGATGGGCTGGATGACCTGGTTGTGTGGAACTCCGACTCGGGCACATGCCAGGTCTGGTTAAGCAGCGGGAAACAGCTCGTGGACGCCGGAGATTGGTATTCCGCCAAGAGTCCCATGGGCTCGTCCATATCCATGATGCTAGGTGACGTGGATGGCGATGGGTTGGAAGATTTGGTCCTCGTTGAACATACCGCAGGGAACTGGTTCGTTCTATATAGCTCGGGGACCGCCTTCGCCTTCGGGCGGCAGGAAGAACGGTTTGGCCCCTGGGTTGCCGGAGAACGGATGATGCCTTTCGTTGGTGATCTGACGGGCAATGGCCGTGTCAGTCTGCTGGCATGGTCTCCGAATCGGCTCGGCGGAACCTTGGACGCCGCCATTAATTCCAGGGACCGGACAATCGAATAAGGACATGATATACTTCTATACAACAAAACCGGGTTTATTCTGATCATCTCTATACTTATTTTCTATGTTTGGAGGAGAAATCATGTCATCCAATGGCAAAAGCAATACTAACAACAATACAGCCAGTCCATCACCCCCAGTCAAAATCGTGAAACCCAAGCTCCCCAAGCAGCTTGAGCCTATGATTCTATCTGATTTCGGCGTTGACGATGAATCCTCGTTCATTCAATCCACTTGTCAGGACGAGACCCTGTCTTATATTTCAGCCGACAAGGTTCAATTCGATCAAATGATATTCCATAACGTTACGTTCCAGCACGTCACGCTCCACCATGCCGAGCTAACAGACCTTGTGTTTAACCATTGCGACTTGTCCAACGTAGATCTCAGTGAGGCCATTATGTACCGCGTACAATTCAATCATTGCAAAATTCTGGGGCTCGACTTGACGGCAGCCACCATCCGTAACGTCGTATTCGATCATTGTACGGGCGACTACGCTACGTTTCGTTTTGCTAACATGAAGCAGGTGTCCTTCCAATCCACCTCGCTCGTAAAGTCGGACTTTTATCATTCCGAATTAAGCAAGGTGGAATTTGCAGATTGCCAGATCGATCAATCGCAGTTCTCCGGCACGAAGCTTGCAGGGATCGACTTAAGCCGAACGGATTTCCATAATATTGGCGTCACCCTGGAAGATCTTCAAGGATGCATCATTTCACCGCATCAAGCCATCCCGTTAACCAAAATATTCGGTCTAGTCGTAAAAGAATGACCGTGAGTTATACGTGCCTAAATCATCGAGTTCGTTCGTTTATATGGAGAACGTATCCGTGCATAGCATAAAGCGGCTTACACCGTGGTCCGTTGGACCCTTCGGGATAAGCCGCTTTTTTACGCCATTCTATTATTATTGATCAAGCGTATACTTCTGCAAATCCAGCGGCAGCGGTGCCGGGATGTCACAGGTGCTGACCATCTCATAGCGCTTGCCTTCATCGGAAGCATCATGGAACCCCCACATGGCTTCAAGCACATGATAGGCAAGCTCGCCGCTCGCACGATGAGCTCTTCCGCTGCGGATGGCGTAGGCCATATCTGCAGGGCCGATCCCTCTCGTATTCTCGTTATACCCCGGTAGCAATGGTTCTTCCGTCCACTCGGTTTCTCCGGTCAATCGATATTTAACCGAGCCGCCAAAGCCGTTGGGATCCGGGACGAGCATCGAACCCTTGGTGCCGTAGATTTCAATATTAGGAAGCGTACTGCCTCCAAATACATCAAAACTCGTAATCAGCGTGCCAATCGCACCGTTATGAAACTCCATAAGTCCAGCCACGTGAGTAGGAATGTCCACCTGAATCTTCTGACCATGTTTCTTCTCACTGGTAATGGTCCGCTCCGTAAGGGCCGTTCCGGTCATACCGCTAATACGACGAATCGGTCCCAGCAGCTGAACCAGCGCTGTCAGATAGTAAGGCCCCATGTCAAACATCGGACCACCGCCCGCGGCATAATAAAATTCAGGATCAGGATGCCAATGCTCATGTCCGCGGCTCATCATAAATGCAGTCGCTGCAATCGGCTTGCCGATGCGTCCGTCTTCAATCAGCTTCAGTGCCGTTTGGATACCGGCTCCAAGGAAAGTCTCGGGAGCGCATCCAACAAGCAGCCCTTTGGACGCGGCCATATCCAGCACCGCCTTCCCCTCTTCTCGGGTTACGCCAAGCGGCTTTTCCACGTACACATGCTTGCCGGCTTGCAGTGCATCCAGCATAATTTGCGCGTGAAGTGCAGGTATCGTCAGATTAATGACCAGCTCAATCTCCGGATCTGCAAGCAGTTCCTCGGTAGTGTATACATTCGGGATATTATACTTGGCAGCCTGTTCCTCGGCACGGGCACGATCGATATCCGCACAAGCCGTCAGCTCCAAAATATCGAATTTATGGCAGTTTTCCATATATATGCCGCTGATTTTTCCGCAGCCGATGATGCCAACCTTTACTTTCTTCATGATCCAAGTCTCCTTCTGCCTTATTGGCTGTCTCCCATGCCTGTGTAGCCTTGACCTTCCGTAAACAAACTCATGTCCGAACCCGAATACAACGCTTTGCCTTCAGCAGCCCAGAGCAATCCCCTGCGCATCATTTCCTTCACCTGCGGCATATCGACGATATCGGCATGATGGCCGAGGGAATTGTAATAGACCCGTCCATATCCCCAGCGCTTCGTCCATACCACCGGCATATCCACTGCTTTGTTCAGTAGATGCGGTCCGGCCACAACCGGAAAACGGGTGGTTGCCAGCACTTCAACGGCCGGATCCACATGCAGATAATACTGCTCGGAGACCACCGTGAAATCCTGCATCCCTTCCACAAGCGGGCTGGTGCTCGATTTGATCTCAACCTGGTACTTCACGCCATCATTACCCGGATGCGCAACCCATTGACCGCCGGTCATGAACTGCCAATCCACATTGTTGCGGAACGAATCGCACATACCGCCATGACACCCCGCCAAACCGGTTCCCTTCTGCACGGCAAGCGATACATTGCTCACCTGCTCCTTCGATATTTCTCCCATCGTCCATAACGGCACGATCAGATCCAAAGCCTGAAGCTTCTCTGCATCATTCAAAGCATCCAGCGTTTCTGATACCTCAACCTCATATTGCTCAGCCCGAAGCAATTCCGCGAAAATGCCGGCAACCTGCTCAGGTTCATGTCCGTCCCAGCCGCCCCATACGATTAATGCCTTTTTCATGCATAGCACTCCTTTGTTATGTGTCCGGCCTAGTTGGGCCGAATGACTTTGATTACATTTCCGACAACTGCACCCAGCGGCGTTCTTCAATGGATTTATCCACGGCTTCCAGCACAGCCTGACATTTCACGCCATCCTCAAAATTGGGCACAGGCTGCCTTCCCTCCGATATAGCGGTCGACAGCTCCAGGATTTCATGCGTAAAGGTGTGCTCGAAACCGATCGTATGTCCCGGAGGCCACCATGCTTCCATATAATCGTGAACGGGATCGGTTGCCAATACGCGGCGGAAGCCCTGAACGTCCTCATCGTCCGACGTAAAGTAAACCTCCAGCTCATTCATCCGTTCAAAATCGAATTTGACGCTGCCCAAGCTGCCGTTGATCTCGAAGGAATTGGTGCTGCGGTGACCCGCGGCAAAGCGCGTCGCCTCAAAGCTGCCAAGCGCCCCGTTCTCAAAGCGGGTCATGAATAACGTAGCGTCATCTACCGTCACTTTCCCCATGGGACCGCCTGTGCTTCCTTTTGCGCTTAACCCGGTCATCTCGCTGGCAATGGGGCGCTCCTTGATAAAGGTCTCGCTCATTCCGATCACTTCCTGCATATCGCCGACCAGATAATGCGCAAGATCGATCAGGTGAGCGCCAAGATCCCCGTGCGATCCGGATCCGGCCACTTCCTTCTGCAGCCTCCATACCAAAGGGAACTGCGGATCCATGATCCAATCCTGCAAGAACCAGGCACGAAAATGATAGATCTGACCCAATCTTCCACTTTCAACCAGCTTCTTGGCCAGTCTTACGGCTGGCGAAAATCTATAGTTAAACCCGACCATATGGGTAACTCCCGCTTCTTCCGCAGCCTGCAGCATCTCTCTGGCATCCGCTAAGGTCAAAGCAAGCGGCTTCTCGCAAAATATATGCTTGCCCGCCTTGGCCGCGGCAATGGCAATCTCCTTATGGGCATCGCTTGGGGCATTGATATCGATCAGATCGATATCTTCCCGATTGACAAGCTCCTTCCAATCGGTAACGCTTTCATTCCAGCCTAATTGATCGGCTGCTGCTTGCACGGCCGACACATTGCGGCCGCAGATTGCCACCATTTCAGGCTTCAGCGCCTCCGGAAAAAACATCGGTAAGCTCCGGTATGCATTGCTGTGAGCTTTACCCATAAATTTATAACCGATCATGCCGACACGTAATTGTTTCATCCTTCATTCCTCCTTGAATAAGAGTTCATTCATTTCGATGAAGCGAAGATGCACGGATTACCAGGCGAGTTGGCAGCTGACGGTGAAGCACTGCGTTCGTTTCGTTACCTTCTGGCAGATCGGAGGCTTCCAGCATGCGAAGCACATGCTCTGCTGCAAGGCATCCCAGTTCATAGAACGGAACTCTCACGCTGGTAAGCGGCGGGGTGCACAGCTCGGCGGCTTCCGAATCGTCATACCCGACAAAGGCAGGCATTCGCTCTTCCGAAATGCCTAACGCACGCAGGCCCTGCTGAAGTCCAATCGCCATGCGGTCATTGGCGGCAAATACGGCTTCTATCCGGTCTAACTTCCCGGCGATTAACTCGGCTGCGGCATAACCGCTTTTGCGGCTGAAGTTACCTTCGAACAGCAAAGATTCATCCATCACGATTCCCGCTTCATTCAGCGCCTGGCTGTACCCCTTCAACCGGTCGCGACTGTTGGAATACTGGGGCGGCCCATTAAGAAATGCAATTTTCTGAAATCCCTGCTGTGTCAAGTGATGAACGGCTTGATAGCTGCCATCCACATGATCGGCATCCATAACGTGAAACGCCTCGCCGTCAAAGTATTGATTAATCAGGCAATATGGGTGATCCGCTTCACTCAGCTGTTTGATGGCCGCACGTTCGCCTTCATCATCCCGGGCGCCAAGAATAATGCAGGCATCGACCTTCTGGGTCCGGAACAGGTTCAAGTAGTCCATCGAACCACCGGGCTCACGGAACAGCATCAATAGGTCATGTTGGCTTTCCAGCGCCTTACTGCCAATACCGCTTAATATCTCGGAAAAATAGTACGCGGAGAATATGCGGGCTTTCGGCAGGTAGGGCATGACAACGCCCAGGTTACCGCTTCTTCGGCGGGCAAAACTTCGGGCAAGCGCACTCGGGGTATACCCAAGCCGATCCGCCGCTTCCAGCACCCGCTGCTTGGTCTCCTCCTTGATGGGTCCGACCCCGTTCAGTACACGGGATACCGTTGCTTCCGAAACGCCGGCAAGCTGTGCTACCTCTTTACGACTAGCGATATTCATCAAGCCTCCTGCAATTTATGTACGCGCGTACATTTTCTCATGGAGCTTCGCTGTTGTCAACTGTCTTAACCTAATTTTTCATGTATAATGGGGAGATTGAGATTAAACCACGACGAAAGAAGAGACACATATGAGCATTTTCATCACGATGTTATTTCTGGGCGGTCTTCTCGGGTTTGTCGGTGCCGGCGGATCAGGCTTCATTATTGCGCTTCTGGTTACCGTATTTCACATTCCCGTACATACGGCGCTGGGCACTTCCATCGCCGCCATGGTATTCACCATGATCTCCGGTTCCATCAGCCATCTACGGGAAAAGAATGCGATTCTATCCACCGGGCTTGCCGTCGGACTGTTCGGAGCCGTCGGCGCATATGCAGGCAGCTTTGCCGCCCGGCTCATTCCGGAGGACCGGCTGGTATGGTGTACGGCGATCATGCTGTTTTTGTCCGGCCTGCTCATTATGCTCCGGACTCGCATGCAGTTTTCGCCGAAGCCCATGTTGACCTCTATCCGTTCCTCACGATTCTGGGTGATGGCTCTGATCTCCGGCTTAATCACCGGCGGCATGTCCGGCGTGTTCGGCATTGGGTCGACTCCATTCATTCAGCTTGCCCTGATGATTCTGTTTAACTTGCCGATTGCGCTGGCCGTAGGCACAACCATGATGGTTATTATGCCGATTGCCCTCTTTGGCGGCATCGGCTACTTCCAAGCAGGGTATATCGACTGGCAGCTGCTGCTGCAGGTCGTTGCCGGTACGATGATCGGTTCGTACATCGGCGCGAAGTTTACAAGCAAAGCGCCAAGAACGCTGCTGCGGTTCTCCATGATCCTTATGCCGATCCTCGGCGGTACCATCATGCTTCTGCGATAATCTTATACGCTTCTGGAATTAGAGCGTCCGCAACCCTTATCCTTTGTTGCGAACGTTCTTTTTCTGTCCTCCGGATACCCTCGAATTTCAAGCAGCAAAATTGTTCTTGCACCATGTTTTCAGATGTGCCATAATCATCTCCAGACACTTATTAAACATGTTTAAAAAGAGAGGGAAGTGGTGATGACAACGCGCAAAGAAGCTTTACCCACACCGCAATCCATGAAATATGCCGTGCGGCGCGCGCTCCGCGCTTCCCTGCTGGAGCTCGGCAGCGGAACCAAAGTAGAGCTGAGTGATAGGCTCGGCATCAGCTTTCCTACGGTGAGCAAAGTTCTGGAACAGATGGCGCAGGAAGGCGAAGTTACCCTGCTCGGATTGGATGAGTCCAGCGGCGGCAGGCGTGCAAACCGCTACGCTTTTAACCCGGACTATATGCTGGGTCTCGCCGTTTATTATGAGAAGGAGCGGAGCGTATACACCATTTTTAATTGGAACGGCGATCTGGTCGAACAAAAAGCAGAAGAAGGCATACTCCAGCTTGGACCGGAAGCGCTGGCTTCCCAGCAAAGAAGCTGGATCCGCCGTTATCCGAAGATCCGCACGATCGCCGTCGGCATGCCGGCTGCGGTGCGTGATGGCGTTATTTTTCACGTTCCGTTGTATGGGACATTCCAGGATTTCGACCTCAAATCTTACCTGGAGAACCTGTTCTCCATTCCTGTCATCGTGGAGAATGACATGAATGCGGCCGTGCTTGGCTATCAGAATCTGAGCCGCTCGGAGGAGGCCTCCCTTGTATACGTGTATCTCGGACACAATGGACCGGGGGCGGGACTGCTGATCAACGGAAACGTCGTTCGGGGCAAGTCGTTCTTTACGGGGGAGATCGGTTATGTACCGATGAGCAAAGACAACAATTTTCACGATGTATTGGATCGCAAAAGTTCCGTCATGAGCCGTCTCATCGAGCCGGATGAGGAGCAAATCGATGCGTTAAGCCGATTAAGTGCCGCCTTCACCGCGATTCTCAATCCGGACGCCATTCTGTGGTGTGAGCATAACCTCCTGCCCTCTACCCTGCTCTCCATCAAAGACCGGGCTTCCGCCTACGTACCGGAACGGCATCTGCCCGACATGCTGCTTCGCGAGTGGGAACATGACTACATAGCCGGCCTGCAGCGGCTTGCTCTGGACATGATGATATCCGATACAAGTGCAATGTAAAATTCAACGATGACGATTGGGGAATAACCGTGAATACAGACCTTCAAACGAAAACAAAACCTAAATTCAGCAAAGACTACACCCTTCATTTAGCAACCATTTTTCTCGGCTTTATCATTTTCGGAATTTCGGAAAATATTAAGGGGCCCGCCATTCCAAGGATTCAATTCGATTTCCACCTGGATGAAATGCAGATCGGCACCTTGCTATCGCTGAACGCGCTCGGGTACTTGATTGCCTGCTCTTTCACCGCGCTGTTAACCCGGAAGATCGGGATCAAGTGGGTCAGTATGGCTGCCTTCGGTTCGATGGCCATCTCGGGTGTGTTCATCTTCCTGTCGCACAGCTACCCGATGTTTACCGCATCCTACTTCTTCATGTACATTGGAAACGGTATGCTGGAGATCGGCCTCGCCATTTTGGCGGCCCGGATCTTTGTGCGAAACACAGGCACGATGATGAACCTGTCCCATTTCTTCTACGGAATCAGTTCAACCGTGGCACCAATGATTGCATCCGGCCTCATGACGGTAACCGTGTTTAATCACACGCTGGACTGGCGGGGCATGTATCTGGCCATGCTGATGTTATCCATACTGCCGATGATACCGGCACTCATGAGTAAGTTTCCCGGGGACGATCTATCCGAAACGGAACGAACTCCGCTCAAGTTATTAGTTAAAGATCCCGCGCTGTGGCTTGTTGTCATGATTCTATCCTTCGGTGTCGTATCGGAGATGGCCGTTGGCGGTTGGCTCGTAAACTTTCTTGAAAAATCGTACAAATGGGAACCTACGGCTGCAGCCGGGATGCTGTCCGCCTTCTTCCTTTGCTTCTCGGCAGCACGCCTGCTGCTTGGCCCAATAACGGACCGGATCGGCTTCACGCTGTCCATTATCATCCTGTCCGCGTTGACCGGAGTATGTACGTTTATCGCGATCTTTGGCGGGGAATCCTATGCCTTCCTGTTCGCGGCTGCAGGCATTGGAATTGCTCCGATTTATCCAACGGTCATGGCTCTAATTGCCAAAAGATATCCGAAAGAGAGCGACACCGCGATTACGTTCATCGTTACCATGATGGGAATCGGCAGCGTTATCGGCAATTACGCTATCGGAGCGATCACGAACGGATTCAAGCAAATGTACGGCAGCGGAACAGAACTCGGTTTGCTGCGCGGGCTGCAGGCCGGCTATGGCTTCATCGGATTGTGTGCCATCCTATGCTCACTCTTTGGCATCATTCTGTACCGTTATTTAAAAGTCCGTAAGCAGTTGGTCTAACCCTATGATTCCTTGAAACATAAAAGGGAGCCCTCTCATGACCACAAGAGGGCTCCCTTTTTATTCATTACTATCCTTTGTCTACCCACACCCTAATTAGCCCAAGTCGGGTTGATCGACAAGTTCGATGCTGGTTGTTTCGGTATGATGGAGTTCAAACACCAAGATTTCATTGCGGCCCTGCTTCAGCAGTGGTCCAGGCAGATAAAGCGCAGCCTGCGGTCCCTGTTCCCAGTAACGCCCCAGGTTAAAGCCATTGACCCAGACCACTCCTTTTCCCCATCCGTCCAAGCGGATAAACGTATCTCCAATGTCATCCACCGCGAATTCACCCCGATAGAAGGTAGGACGATCCTGCGTTTCAAGCGGACCCTCCAGCGGTTGAAACGGTGCCGCATTCGGGTGTTCAAGCGGCAAAGGATAGATGCTCCAGTCATACAGGAACTGGTTGTTCATCCGGACTCCCTCGGTGATCCCTTTATAGTCCTTCAGCTTCGGGCCGTAATTAATACGCCCCATATTCTCGACAACGATCTCCAGCTTCGCGCCGGCTGCCGGAACATCGATCTGCAGGGCTTGGGGATTCCAGCGTTCAACCGTCCCCTGATACTTACCGTCCAGGAATACCTGGGCCCGGTCATGCACCTCTTGCAGATACAGCGATTCTCCTTGACGAGGTCCGGAGATATCCGTTGCATAAACGATGAAGCCATAGCTTTGACCCAGCAGTTCCATCGGTACAGGTGTCGTACGTTTCACCGGCTCGGATAGCACCGGCAGATGCTCCAACAAGTCGGCATAATGGGTCATGGGAACCGAACCATAGCTTTTTTTCTTGACGGGCTGAGGCAGACTTGGGAAATCGGAGGGCTCTTTCCCCTGATGCTTCGCAATCGTGCTGCGAATAGCCTCGAATTTAGCTGTTACATCCCCGGACTCCGAAAGAGGCGCATCATAATCGTAGCTGGTTATCGTCGGCTCATACTTCTCGTGGAAATTCGCCCCGTTATAAAATCCGAAATTCGTTCCGCCATGAAACATATAGAAGTTCACGGATGCATTCAAGTCCAGCATCTCCTTGAACACAGCGGCGGCATCTTCCGCGTCCCGGGTATGATGCGGTTTCAGCCAATGATCAAACCAGCCATTCCAGTATTCCATGCACATCAGAGGGTCTTCCGCGCGATATTCCCGCAGTTTATCAAACGCCTCCTTCGTTCTTGAACCGAAATTGACGGTGGCGAGCACCCCCGGAACGGTTCCGCCTTGCAGCATGCCGTCGGTGGGACCATCCGAAGTGAACAGCAGTACATCTACGCCCCGCTTGACCAAGCCATCCTTCAAATACTCCAGATATGCCGTATCATTTCCGTAGCTCCCGTACTCGTTCTCGATTTGCATGGCAATCACCGGACCTCCCTTGGAGGTTAATAACGGAACCAGCCGCGGAATCAGCTCATCATAATAATGATTAACCTTCTCCAGAAACACCGGATCCATGCATCGGAGATGAATATCCGGATACTGCAGCAGCCAGGACGGAAGCCCTCCAAATTCCCATTCGGCGCATATGTAAGGGCTCGGCCGAAGTATCACATGCAGCCCGAGATCACCGGCGATTTGGACAAATTTCTCCAAGTCGGCGATGCCATCAAACGCAAATTGTCCTTCCTTGGGTTCATGCAAATTCCACGGAATATAGCTTTCCACGGTGTTCAATCCACAACTTTTCAGCTTCATCAATCTGTCTTCCCAATATTCCGGTACGATCCGAAAATAATGTACGGCACCTGACAGAATCTGTATCGGCTCATCCCCGAGCACGAACTGTTGATTAACCGCTTTCAATTGAGCTTTCATATCCTGTTTCCTCCCTGCTCGTATCATTTCGCTTGCGCTTGCTATTGTCATCATCTATCAAAACCTCGTGCGGCTCAATCTCCAAATGGATCATTCTTTATACCTTTTGTGCCGAATTTTCCAATTCGCATGATCCTATTATGATAAAATAGATGGCATAATCAATGGAATTTTCGATGCCAAAGGAGCCTGCCCATTATGGATATCGCTTTTCGCTTTCCCAATATGATTCACACGCTTCAGGTAACGGGATGCCATTTTGATTCCCAGCCGCCCGGCTGGAGTTATCCGAGGCATCATCATCACCTGTTCGAGCTGCTGTACTGTCTGGAAGGCGAGGTCTTGCAGGAAATTCATCGTGAGTCCTTTACGCTGCGGCAAGGGGAATGGCTTCTGATCAAATCCGGGGTGCCCCATCAAACAACTAATCTGGCCAACAGACCGTATGGATACTTCAATGTTCATTTTGATCTCGATGATCAGGAAATTCGGAGCTCATTGTCCGCTGCCCCTTACCGCCACATTCGTCAACAGGAAAGCGAGCACAGCAATCTGAATACATACGTAAAAGAGCTGGAGGGGATCGTTCGGCGCAGTCAGCCGGCAGCCCAATCGCATCTCTCGGAGAATCCGAGAGCCGAATACAATCTTACCTTTGAAGACAGACTGCTGCTCCAATCCTATACATTGCTTATCATCCACGATGTGCTCTCTCTTCTGAAGGTGCAGGACCAAGTCAAGCTGCCTTCGTCGACACAGGCTGTATCAGGCTCGCACAAACCGCCTTCCTTGCTTGCTGCCGATGCAGCGCATGCCATTGAAGAGAAACTATCATCGGGGCTCACAGAGGAAATCTCTGTCGCAGCGGTATCCAAAGAGCTTAATTTAAGCCGCAGCCAATGCAGCAAGTTGTTTCGCCAGGTTTACGGAATATCACCAAGACAATATATCAGCCGTCAAAAGCTCACCCTAGCCAAGGAGCTGTTGGTCACGACCCATCTGCCAATGACGGCGATCGCCGACAAACTCGGATTTCGCTCAGCCAGCCACTTTTCAAGGCAATTCCGCCGCTGGACCGGGCAGTCGCCGACGGAATACCGTCCAAAACACTAAATAGTGGAATTTGATTATTTTTAGTAAGTTACTTGACAATTAACAGCATTGTTGAGTATGATACAATCTATAGTTTCAGCTATACAAAAGTTAGTTGATAACAAATTTAAAAATAATAAGGAGCTGTTACCATTCATGCGTAGTTATTCTTCTACGGGTACTTTCATCATTCGGGTTATTCTGGGGGTCATCTTTTTGGCTCACGGTTTGGATAAATTCCAGAGCGGCATCGGAAATATCGAGGGCTTTTTCGCCAGTTTGGGAATCCCCGCATTTATGGCAACCGTTGTGGCCATTATCGAAATTGTGGGTGGTATTGCACTGATTATCGGTTTGGGAACGAGAATTGCCTCTCTTGTTCTTGGCATTGTGCTTGTCGTTGCTATTTTTCAGGCCAAGCTGGGCATGGGCTTCCTGGGTGGCTATGAATTGGATATAGCGCTGCTGGCAATGGCTGTTCACCTTGCCCTTAGCGGCAGCAGCCTGCTCTCGGTTGATTCGTTGTTCAGCAAGAAGAATAAAGCCTAAAGTAATCGCAAAGGCTCGCCGGTAGTCCGAGGCGACGACCTCATTTAAGAAAAACGTCTATCGACGTACTCTCAAAGAGGACAGACCGCGTTTAGGGGTAGTTTTTCTTGCGATATCAGGCAGCAGATCCTTCGAAGTTTCTATATCTTAAAGAAAGCCGTACCTGACGATCAGTCTCCCATGATCCTGATCCAGTGGTACGGCTCTTTTTATAACATGCTATGAAAGGCTGCTGCCACCCGTTTCGGCCGCTAAAGCCGTTTTCCTCTGCAGTCTCAGAAGCGCAAACGACAACCCTGCGGATATCGCAATACAGATTGAACCTGCAATGTACACCATGCGAATGCCGAGTGTATCCGCAATTAGACCAATTATGGCAATCGATAAACTCGTTACCGTGGATAGCAAGATATCACGCGAAGCGTAAATTTTCGGCAGACTCTCTTGATTTACACTGGATTGGAGCGCGGTTTGCTGAGCCACATCCCGCAGCTGGTAGGCCGGTCCCATTGCTATACACAGGATCAAAGCCACGATCGGGATACTGTTCAGGCCATACCACAGGGTAAGCAAACTGAACACCGCGGAACCTACGGCCATGCATGGAATCAGATTCTTCTGGATAAAGGAAGACAGCAGCAGCATCAGTAACCCACCCACAATGGCGCCTACATAATAACTGGCGTTAATGAATCCCCACCAAGCTTCGCCTTGATGCAGCACTTCCTTGACATACACCAGCGTGATCGCTCCTACCCAGATGGTTCCGGCAATCCCTTCAATCATATCCATCATCGTGACGATTCTTAATGTAGGATTTCTCCACAGGTAGAACCAGCCTTCACGAATCACTTCCCAGCTTGGTTTCGCTCGTCCAGCTGCAGCCGGTTCCTTCGCCTTCATGGAGCGCGCTGCGATCCAAAGGGAAAAGACGGATACCCAGATGAGTACACAGCTCATGATTAAAGTCGGCATATGTCCAAACCGTACAACTAGAAAGCCCGTAAAGGTATATCCTGCAATCTGCAAGGATTGGCTGGTCACGGATAGTGAGCTGTTGGCCTTAACCAATCGGTCAGGTGCAACTAGTCTCGGAACCATGGACTGGATGAGCGGGTTTCCCCATCCTTCGGTAAAAGCAATGAACAAGATAAACATACATAGTATGGAAACCTCAGATGATATGTATGGAAATGCAATGACCAATGCGGTTAACAACAGAGCTTTCATGACTTGAAGCCTTACCAGAAGCTTGGAGAAGCCGAATTTCTCCATGACAAGCGGAGCCGTAAGACCGGCGACAAACCGTGCGACTGCGTTAAACAGCGGGAACAACGCGGCAATAAAGGCCGATCCGGATTCTTGATACATAAAGGTAGTCAGTACCATAATGTAGACAACGCCTGCCAGCGAAATGCTCGAGTGCGCGGTCCAGTAGTATAGAAAGCTCCCTCTTTTCATGTTCACACCCTATCCTGCTGATCTTTTTTCTAATAGTCATAACATAGGTTGAAAGTTTCTGTAAAGATAATGGAAGTTCTCCCATACTAATAAAAGCCTGCTCCCATGATCCATCCATGAGAGCAGACTTACTATAACTCGGCTATGAAGCACTATGGGCAACCGACCAACGGTCCTGCCCCGGATAAGGACATCGCTTGTCTTTCAGCTTTGCAGTGATCTGTACGATGCAGCCGCACAGCGTGCATGTCGTGTCCCCTTGCAGCTTTGGACAAGAGAAGCACGCACGAAGACGGGCATCATACTCACCATCCGGCACGCAGCGGTCAGACGTAAACATAGGAGAAGATAGGACGCGCGTAATTTGTTCCTCGTTAACCCGGTAATCGTCATGACAACCTTTACACCGATTATCCGCCATCCCCTTCGTTTATCCTGCCGTGATCTCGAGAACGGTAACGGACATCGGTGCCAGCTTGGCACGCAGAACGTCGCCTTCCTGTTCAAAAGCATGGAATGCAGCCGGCTTCAGGGTCTCCGGCGATTCAAAGGTGTTATGAGCGTTCAGTGAATCGGAGGCAAGCTGCCGGCCTACGATCTGGGATACCGCTCCGCTTAATCCCCGAAGCTGAATCGTCACATCACTTTGCTCCACATGGCTCACATTACACAGGCTCACATGGATTTTGCCGGCTTCATCCCTGGACGCCGTTACGGATACTTGCGGAATCTTCTCGCCGTCCATCTCATAATCAGCGCCGCTGTAGTTGGTAGCCAAACGTTCTGCATCCTGATGCACTTTATACATATCAAACACATGATAGGTTGGAGTAAGAATCATCTTCTCGCCTTCGGTTAAAATGACGGACTGCAGTACATTGACAATCTGCGCAATGTTCGCCATGACCACCCGATCATTATGCTCGTGGAAGATATTCAGCGTTAAACCCGCCACCAGAGCATCACGGATCGTATTCTGCTGATACAGGAAGCCCGGATTGGTGCCAGGCTCAACGTCAAACCAGGTCCCCCACTCGTCTACAATGAGGCCGATCCGCTTGTTAGGATCATACTGGTCCATGATTGCCGAATGTCTTGTAATCAATTCATCCATATGAAGCGCCTTCTTCATCGTGGTGAACCATTCCTGTTCGCTGAATCCGGTAGCAGCGCCTTTGCCCGTCCAGAATTCGCCCGGAATCGTGTAATAGTGAAGACTGATGGCATCCATGAACGGATGCGCTTCTCTCATCACGGTTTCCATCCAGCGGTAATCATCCACGTTCGGACCGCAGGCAATCTTGTAGATCTTGTTATCGCCATAGTTGCGAACATAAGTCTGATAACGTCTATACAGATCCGCATAATACTCCGGCCGCATATTGCCGCCGCAGCCCCAGTTCTCGTTCCCGACACCAAAATATTTCACATTCCATGGCTTCTCGCGGCCATTCTCCTGACGCCATGCGGCCATCGGCGACACGCCGTCGAAGGTCATATATTCAACCCATTCGGACATTTCCTGCACGGTGCCGCTGCCGACATTGCCCGATATGTATGGTTCACAACCCAGAAGCTCGCAGAGACGCAGGAATTCGTGGGTGCCAAAATGATTGTTCTCCACAACGCCGCCCCAGTGCGTATTGACCATTTGCTTCCGATTCTCCCGCGGACCGACGCCGTCCTTCCAGTGGTACTCGTCGGCAAAACAGCCGCCGGGCCAGCGCAGCACCGGTATGTTCAGCTGCTTCAACGCCTCCAGCACATCATTGCGGATCCCTTCAGTGTTCGGAATCGGTGAATCCTCTCCCACCCATATCCCCTCATAAATGCAGCGCCCCAGATGCTCGGAGAAATGACCATAAATATTGCGGTTGATTTTGCCTTTGGATAAATCCGAATGAATGGTAATAACATGACTCATGACTTATTCCGCTCCTCGCTGTTTTTTATAGATATTTATATGAAACAGTTTAATAATCTTTAAAACAATGATATCGACCAAACCGTATTCCGTCAACCCGCAATTTAAACGCTTTCACGAAATAGCCTTATTTTTAGCCAAAAAAAAGACCGGCCCAAAGCCGATCTTCCGATCGAGCCTGGGCCGGTCACTTATTAATGCGTCGCCCGAATTAAAAATTCCCGGGTCCGCTCTGCCTTCGGTTGATTAAATATTTGATTCGGTGTTCCGGCTTCGACGACCTGTCCGTTATCCATGAAGATAATTCGGTCCGCCACTTCTTTGGCAAAACTCATCTCATGCGTGACGATCACCATCGTCATATGCTCCTCGGCCAGCTGCTTGATAACCGCCAGCACCTCGCCTGTCAGCTCGGGATCCAGCGCCGATGTCGGTTCGTCAAACAGCATGATGTCCGGATTCATCATCAGCGCTCTCGCAATGGCCACACGCTGCTTCTGTCCGCCCGACAGATTCCCGGGGTATACATCTGCTTTATCAGATAAACCGACCTTCTTTAGTAGAGCGGCGCTGTTTAACCTAACTTCTTCCTTTGATTGTTTCTTTACATGTTTAGGTGCCAGTCCCAGATTCTCCTCTACCGTGAGATGAGGAAACAGGTTGAAATGCTGGAATACCATGCCCATCCGGGATGTGATCGCTTTGATCCCCGGCGGGCTGGCATACACGCCATCCTTCACGAGATATTGATCCTGCAGCTTGATCGATCCGCCGTTGATCTCCTCCAGATGCACCAGGCTCCGGAGCATGGTGCTCTTACCCGAACCGGAAGGTCCGATGACGGCAATCACTTCATTCTTCTGAATCTCAAAGCTGACGTCCTTCAGCACGTCCAGCTGGCCGAAGGATTTTTTTACATGGGTTACTTCAATAATTGCCATTACACGACAGTCCTTCTATTCATATTTGAATCGGCGTTCCAGAAACTTAAATAACATGGTTAACACTAGCGTCATTAGCAGGTATATAACACCCGCAATGAAAAACGGCATAATCGTAAAATCGCGATTGACCGCCGTATAAGCGAAGTGCAGCAGCTCCGGTACCGCCACTGCATACAGCAGCGCCGTATCTTTCACCAGCGTAATGGATTCGTTGGATACCGCCGGCAGGGCTACGCGAAACATTTGGGGCAGAATCACTTTCGTGGTCGTTTGCCAGCGGTTCAGGCCCAGCACCTTGGACGCTTCATATTGACCCTTATCAATCGCCAAGAGGCCTCCCCGGAAGATTTCCGCAAAATAAGCGGCATAGTTCAGCACAAAAGCCAAGCATGCGGCTACAAACCGGTCCAAAACGAGATACTCGCCGATCACGGGCAGCACCGGCAGCCCGAAACAAAAGAACAGCAGCTGCAGCAGCAGCGGCGTACCACGAAAAACATAAATATAAGCATTGGCCAACCAAGCCAGCGGCTTGATTGCGCTTCGAACCATTAACGTGAACACAAACCCGAGCGGGATGGAGACCAGGATGGCAATTAAAAACAACAGTATCGTGGTCTGTGCGCCCTCCAGCATCGGTTTGCCGATTTGAACGATGTAATCCATACTCATATACACTTAACTCCTAATGGAAAAACTTCTTGAGATGCTTGAAGTTCTTCAAAAATATCGTAGACCCATGGCAGGGAACACAAAACCGGAGCCTTTGGTCAAAGTCCGGTTTCTTGGAATACCTATGGAAGGATCAATAATCACCCTTGTGGAACGTCCTACTTCAACACTTTGTCTTCGCCGAACCATTTCTCGGAAATCTTGGCTGCCGTACCGTCAGCGTTCATTTCGTCCAGTGCTTTTTGCAGGCTTTGAAGCAGCTCCTCGTTGCCTTTCTTAACCCCGATTCCGTATTGCTCCGGTGCCAGGGATTCCTCGAGAATCTTGTATGTTCCCTCTTCCTTGGACATGTAGTATTTCATCACCACTTCGTCAATGATTACGGCATCTACGCGTCCATTCTTCAGATCGCTCAGAGCCAGCACATTGTCAGGGAATTCGGAGATATTCTTCACTTGCCCGTGAATGTCATTGGCACTTAACGCATCGGCAGCTGAAGATAGCGACTGCAAACCGATCTGTTTGCCTGCCAAATCGCTGATCGAAGTTATATTCGAATCAGTCAGCACGGCGACGACCTGACTGTTCTCCAGATAAGGCTTGGTGAACAACACTTTCTCCTTGCGCTCATCGGTGATGGTATAGCCGTTCCATATCAAGTCAATGCGGCCGCTGCTAAGCTCGGATTCTTTCGCTTTCCAGTCAATGGGCTGGAACTTAACTTCCTTGCCCATCTTCTCGGCGGCTGCACGGGCATAATCGATATCAAAGCCGACAATTTCATTGCTCTCGTCACGAAAACCCATCGGCGCGAACTTGTCATCGATCCCGACAACCAGCTCATTACCACCGCTTGCTGAGCTTGAACAGCCGACTACGGTTAATAAAAGCATGAAGCCTGCTAATACTGATGCTATCTTTTTCACCAAAAAATCCCCCTCGTAGACATTAAACGCAGCCAAATTCAGGATGTAGAGGAATCCATATCCTATGCAAAACTGCTTTTTCACTTTAGTACGTTATCAAGACTCCATGATACCATATTAGCAGAGAAGAGTCGATAGTTTCATAGAATGGCCAATTTTCACCACCCGATATGAAATTTATGTATTTTCATCCTATTTTAAGGTTATTTTAAGGATGATTTCAGTTTAGCGGGAAAGAATGAAGAACTGTAAGACCAACATCTAGAAAGGCGGTAAACAACAATGACAACCCACTTGAAGTCAGTGAAGCGACTGGTGCTTGTCGCCATCGCTGTAGTCATGGGCCTCGCTTATCTTCCCGTCTCGGTCTCGGCGGAACCGATCGGACAGCAAACCGAATCACCGGCTGTTCCTTCTTCCAAAGACGAACGCGGGCAACATAAACCCGGTCATATGTTCAAGGCAATCTCCGAATTTCTGAAGCTGGAACCGCAAGTTCTTCGAGATAAACTCAAAACCTCGACGCTCGCGGAGATCGCCAAGGAACAAGGTATATCTAGAGATGCCATGAAAGCCAAGATCGTTGAGCTGTTGAAGGATAAAATCTCCTCGCATCCGAAGCAGCTGGGCAAATCCATCGATTACTCCGCTGCGGCTGACAAGCTGCTTGACGCCAAAGGCGGATGGCATCAGCAGCGGATGCACCAGCGTCATGGCCGGCTGATCTCGGATAGCGCCGAACTGGCCAAGCTTCTGAAGACGACACCGGAAGCACTCAAGCAGTCGCTCCAATCCGGAAAATCACTGGCTCAGATCGCGAAGGAGCAAGGCGTGCCCGTCCAGTCCGTCATTGATCAACAAGTCGAGGCACTCACGAAGCGCCTGGATCAGAAGTTGACCGAAGGCAAGCTGACGAAGGAAGAATACGAGGATCGCAAATCCAGAATTGCTCCATTTGTCAGCGATGTGGTGAATGGCAAACTCAAACCGATGAAACACAGCCGGTAAAGTTCCCGCTTGCGCTTGACCCTTTGGTCATTGGATAAGAGAAACGTCTATCGACGTACTTTCTCAGTAGACAGACCGCATGTAGCGGAAGTTTTTCTTGCGAGATAAGGATGCTAAGCCACGGATGTTTATACTTTCTTATCTCTTAACACAAGAGCCGCTCCATCGGTTAGGAATAACCAATGGGAAGCGGCTCTTTATCATTCGTATATTCTATTTATCATCCATATTAAGGCACGTATTGTTGGATCATCTTCACAACGACGCCATCTTCAATGGTGATATGAAACGGAAACCATTTCATGTCTACGATATCATCCTTTTTGTAGATGTTCGTGAATTTGTCCAGGCTTACCATCTGGTTCCAGGAAATTTGAGCATCCTCATACCGTCCGGTATGATCGTACAACTGAAGCAACACTTCTGCATCGTCTGCCACAGGAAGTTCAATCTGTTCTTCCGTATCGTTTACGATATAATAGCCGTCCGGAGCCTCCGTCATCTCAGGGTCCTGCTCCCGTTCGCGGAACACCTGATTCGCTTCTTCTCCCTCGTACCATTCAATCGGATCGACTTGCAGATAGACTTTGCCGTCTCTAATCTCAAGCCCGTTGATATAGACAGCTTCCTGATTCGAAGCTTTCGGAACCGGCTCATAATTGTTGCCTGAGGCTACGCCAACGGTTGTCATCATGATCAGTACCAGCAGCATCATTGCTCCCAATTTCCAAGCCGACTTCTTCATCTTCTCATCGCTCCCTCTTCATCCTTCTATTGAATAGATTCAGCTCGTGAACCCAACCCGACATTGTTCATTAAACATGATTAACCCAATTCCTGGATATTTGAAACGTATATGTATTTTATCATTTATATCTTTATTATAAGAGCCCACTTGGTAAAAAGGATGTCAATTCGATGTAAATTCATTACAATATTTCAATCTTCGTAAGCGCTTAAGTATGGGAACGATGAAGGATCTTCTGTTATGGATGAACCAGGAAACACCCACAATATAAAACAAGCCCACCCCGCTGATTCCTCAGTCGATGGCAGGCTTGTTGATACTCACCCTATATTATTGATTGAATGCTTCGGTCAGAACAGGAACGATCTGCGATTTGCGGGAAACCACACCTTTAAGAAGGGCCTTGTTCTCTGACAGAGACACATTATATGCTTTCTCAACAGCTTTGGACTCTTTACCGAGTGCAAGAGCGATCGAATCGTTGTTCAGGATATCCGTCACAACGAAGACGAACAGGTCAAGATTTTTGTCGGCGATAATCGCTTGAATCGCATCTTCGAGTTCGGCTTGACGGGACAATACATCATTGGTATCGACCGCGTTAACCTGGGCGATTTCCACTTTGGCTCCGCCCATTTGGAATTCCTTGGCGTCCAGGGAGATCAATTGCGCGATGGTTTTGTCGCTCAGATCGGCACCTGCCTTGAGCATCTCCAATCCATAGCTGTCCGCATCCACGCCAGCGATCTCAGCCAGCTCGCGAGCTGCTGCGATATCTTCGTCCGTGCAGGTTGGGGATTTGAACAACAAGGAGTCCGAGATGATGGCGGACAGCATCAGGCCAGCAATTTCTTTGCGAACGGCCACACCTTTTTCCTTGTAGATCTTGTTCAGAATGGTAGCTGTGCAGCCGACAGGCTCAGCACGGTAGTATAACGGATGGCTTGTCTCAAAATTCGCGATGCGGTGATGGTCGATAACCTCAATCACGCGAACCTGATCAATGTCGCTTGCGCTTTGCTGACGCTCGTTATGGTCCACGAGAATAACCTCTTGCGCTTCGTTTGCAACCGTCTCAACGAAACGAGGTGCTTCTACCTTAAAGTAATCGAGCGCATATTGCGTTTCACCGTTAACGTCTCCTAGACGTACAGGCTCGGCGGAAAGGCTCAGCTGGTTCTTCAAATCAGCATAAGCAATAGCAGAGCAGATCGTGTCCGTATCCGGATTTTTGTGTCCAAAAATTAATGTTTTAGCCATGTGTAATGCCCCTCTCGCAACAAGAATTTCATCGTTTATATCGATAAACAGATGATCACCTATCTGATTATATCGTTAAATTCTACTTATTCCAATTCCTTTACAGAGATTATTTTCCGGCTGTGTTATACCAGTACAATTTCCGGTTCCGGAACGAATCCAAAATGGTTGTTAATCGACTCCGAGATCAGATTCATCAAGTACAGGATGTCCGTTGCTTTGGCATGCTTCTGGTTCAGAATCATGTTACCGTGATGCGGAGAGATGATCGCGCCGCCATATTCGGTTCCTTTCATATTCAGCTGATCCACAAGCGAGCCGACGGCTACCCCGTAATCATAATTATTTTTGAATACGGAACCGCAGGACGGGTAATCGAAATGGCGTTTACTCGTCCGGTACTTGATGATGTCAAGCATCGACTGGGGCGTCTCAATTCCCCTTCCTGCCAACGCGTGTACCTCACCCAGGAAGAATGAGAAAAAGGATGGCAATGATGATGGATGGCTGCCGCGAGTTTTCCACTCCGTAAGCAGCTCAGACGTCATGCTGATCTGCTCCTCCGAGCTGACCGGAATATTGAGATCGGCCCCTACGATGATCCAAGGGTGCTGCTGGAAGATGGATTGCTTGTATGCAAATAAACAGTCCGCCACGGTAATGGACTGTACCTTTAAGCTCGAATCCATCGTATCAATATAATAGACTGTATCCAGAATATCGGAGATTTGGCGCGCATTATATTTGGCGTTCATATAGATGCCGGCCCCTACGCAGCCAGGGAGCAAAAAAGTAAAGTCGAGCAAATCCGTTCCGCCCATTAAACCCATTAAGGACAGCAAAGACATCGGCGCGCCGGATGAAACGTACCATTTATCTCCCGACACCCGCAGCTCCACCAGGTTTTTGAGCGATATAAACACCAGATCATGCTTCGGTTCATCCGGGAACAGGATATTGGAGCCCATTCCAAAGATGTACCATGGCATCCCGCGTTTCCTGCAGTCCTGCAGGAGATCCGCCAGATCATTTGCCGTTTCAGGCAGGGCCAGATAATTGGCTGAACCGCCGATCCCATACGTCGAAAAAGCAGACAGCTCCACATTGCGCTTGCACAATCGGTCTATAGCAGATGTATGTAAAGTCATCGTAGACATGTCACTCCCTATTCTTCACATTAGGCACAACAATCCTTACTAAATGTGGGGATGTTACATCATTATGATCCAACTGCTTAGGTGGTGTCAATCTGGGGAGGAATCCTGGCTAAATAGCAAAAAATCCCTGGATTACAGCCCGTAGACCGTAACCAAGGGATTCATTCATAATCACTTTATTCGTGCCCAGGATTTATTCAAGGAAATCCTTGAGACGTTTGCTGCGGCTCGGATGACGCAATTTACGAAGCGCCTTCGCCTCAATCTGCCGAATGCGTTCACGCGTAACGCCGAACACCTGCCCTACTTCCTCCAGAGTTCGGGTCCGTCCATCCTCAAGTCCAAAGCGCAGCCGGAGCACATTCTCTTCACGCTCGGTGAGCGTATCGAGCACTTCCTCCAGCTGTTCCTTCAGCAGCTCAAACGCCGCGGCATCTGCCGGTGCCAATGCGTCCTGATCCTCAATGAAATCACCCAGGTTGGAGTCGCTTTCCTCGCCGACCGGCGTTTCCAGGGACACAGGTTCTTGGGATACCTTCTGGATCTCACGTACTTTTTCCGGCGTGATATCCATCTCTTTACCGATTTCTTCCGGTGTCGGTTCGCGCCCCAGCTCCTGAAGGAGCTGCCTGGAGACACGGACGAGCTTATTAATCGTCTCTACCATATGCACCGGGATCCGGATGGTTCTTGCTTGGTCAGCAATCGAGCGGGTTATCGCCTGACGAATCCACCAAGTGGCATACGTACTAAACTTAAAGCCTTTGGAGTAGTCGAACTTCTCCACCGCTTTGATCAGGCCCATATTGCCTTCCTGTATCAGATCAAGGAACTGCATTCCCCGACCAGCATAGCGTCTTGCTATACTTACAACGAGACGAAGATTCGCTTCAGCCAAACGGCGTTTCGCTTCTTCATCTCCCTCCTCTATTCGTTTGGACAGTTCCACTTCTTCATCGGCTGTAAGGAGGGGAACACGACCGATTTCTTTCAGGTACATGCGAACCGGATCGCTAATCTTGATGCCTGGTGGAAGTGAGAGATCGTCATGAACCGAAAAATCCTCTGTCGGAGAATTAGCCGCTTTCTCTGTATCCGTAACCTCTCGTTCCAATGCAAAATCCGCACTTTGACGGTTCTCCATTCTATGCCCCCCTGTTGACAATCCCATATTTTCATGCTAATCTAGCATTAGGTTATTATGACATTAAGCCAATAGTTATTTATCCTTCATTCTAGCATATTTTTCACACTATATCAACTTCTAATATATTCTAGTTCATCTCACCCGATCTCACCCTGAGACCGGGTTTTTTATGCTCCAAATCTGCCTTAGGGAACTAGTCATTGCCCCTTCGCGAACAAGTACAAGTTCATCTTCTTACACTACATATGCTACGTTTATTTAAGCTGATCTAGTACAGCTTTCGTGTTCTGATTCAGCGGTTTCACATCGGGAGCCTTCACCGGCTCATCGCTCAGCTGATATTTGTGCTTGAGTTCAAGCGTGGCCCTCACCCGGTCATTCAGCGTCTCTTCCGGGATCACGCCGCTCTCAACAGCCTCGGTCAATGCCTGAATGACGGCTTCCTCCAATGCATATTCATGTCCGATCAGAATCATGTTGCTCCCTGCGACAACGGACTTCACGGAAGCCTCTCCTACGTCCGTACTGCCGGAAATAGCCCCCATTGTCATATCATCCGTTATAACGACACCCTTAAACCCCATTTCTTCCCTTAACAAATCATTTATCACGGGTTTCGAATAGGAGGATGGCGTATCCGGATCGATGCTCTTCATCAGCAGGTGCGCAACCATAACCACATCGGCCCCTTCATCAATCGCTTGTTGAAACGGTACCAGCTCCAATTCATGCAGACGCTTCAGATCATGATTAACAACGGGCAGACCGAGATGGGAATCGACCGAAGTATCGCCATGCCCTGGAAAATGCTTCACTACAGGTACGACACCATGCTCCTGTATCCCCTTCATGGAGGCAATCCCCTGCGTGCTTACGGTTTCTGCTGTATTGCCAAAGGATCGATCGCCGATGACCGGATTGTTCGGGTTGCTATTAATGTCCAACACCGGGGCGAATACCATGTTGAGCCCGAGTCCCGCTACCTTCTGCGCGATAAGACCGCCAACACGCTTCGTCAGCGCAAGATCCCCCTTGCTTCCGACTTTGCCGCTTGACGGCAGCTTTACATACTCATCGGGAAAACGCGTAACCCGTCCGCCCTCCTCGTCTATACTCAGCCACAGGGGCACCGGATTCGCAGCATTGGCTTCCTTCAGATCGTTGAACAGCTTTACTGACTGCTGCGCGCTCTCGATATTATCCTTAAAAAAGATAAATCCGCCGACATGGTAATCCTCCAGCAACCTGCGCGAGGTATTATCCAGGGCAGTCCCTTCGATTCCAACCAGCACCAGCTGTCCGATCTTCTCCTTGACGGTCATGCTATTCAAAAGCTCGGCTACCGCATCATCCGTCTCGTTCTCAGGCAGATTCCCTTCGCTGTCCGTGCTGTCTGATGGAGGCGGTGTCCCGTCTTCATCTTCTGGAGATGGAGTCTGCGGCTCCTGCACTTGCCCGGGCGGCGAAGCTCCTGATCCGTTATCTCCGAGGTTGCTGGGTTCGGCTCCGTCCCGACAACCTGCCACAGCCAATAGCAAGATGACAACCAACATCGTTAAGCACATCCATTTTGTCGTACGCTTCAACATTGTCACCTTCCTTCAAATTCACAATACTATATTCGTCCTCTGTTCCACAGAGTCCTTCCATCATAACATGATTTCCTTACAGCCCAAACCAGCTGAAGCTGCCCGCCCAAGAAGAAGCAAGAGCCGCATCGACAGCGGCCCTTGCTCGCCTATTTAAGCAATCCGAGCTTACGGGCTTGCTCCTCTGTTAATATAAACTGCTCCGTCTCCCACACTTCATCCTCATCCGTTCTTCCGAACATCAGCATAATATCATCCCATATATTCTTTTGCATCGCCTCAGCTTGCGTGATAATCACCTTCATGTTAGCATCCTTCCTTTCCTTGGAATCATCTCCTACTACATATACAACCATCAAAGGTCGTATAGAATCGATAAACAAGCAAAAGCCTGCAGATAGTATCTGCAGGCAGGGTCTGTACTATAACTAGGAATAAGCAGGATGATATTTAATCCACGACATAGCAATGGTCCCTTCGCCGGCATGAATGCCCGCAACAGGAATAAAAGTCATGATTTCGGTTTTTAACGCCGGATGGGCCCCGCTGATCTCCTTCTGGATTTCTTCGGCAACTTCGACGTTGTTTGCGTGCATGATGCAGACCTTTTTAATTTTCTGTAAATCCAGTTTCATAAGTTCCAGCATTCTCTGCTTGGCCTTCTTGAACGTCCGGATCTTCTCTTCCACAATGACCTTGCCTTCATCAAAACGCAGCAGCAGATGAATGCGGAGCAGGTTGCTGAGAAGAAGCTGGGTGCCGGATACCCGGCCGCTGCTGTGAAGCCGGTGCAGGCTTGCGGGAATAAGGTAGAACGACATGTTTTGCACCATGGACTGGATTTTATCTTTTATGATCTGCACGGTATCCCCTTGGCTATGCCAGTGAATCCCGGACATGATCATTTCGCGTACCGGAAACGCTCCCGCTTGAGAATCGATGCCAACCACGGGTACCTCGGCAATCTCTGCCGCCTGCATCGATGAATTCAATGTTCCGCTGAGCTCGGATGAACAGTGAATGGCGATAATATCATCATACTTCACTTTCAGGGATTCATATAATTCGATGAATTCACCGATCGGAGGCTGTGAACTGCTGACTTTCGGTTCATCTTTCATTCTTTCATAAAAGGCCTCTGCCGAAATGTCAATTCCTTCCCTGTACGCCTCCTGTCCAAGTATCAACCTCAAAGGTACAATATAAATATGATTTTCCTTGGCGAATTCAGGATCGATCGTACTCGTGCTGTCGGTTACCCATGCTATGGATCTCATTATCGTGTTCACGTCTCGCTTTCGTGTAGTAAAAAGTAGGAAAGGAAGCAATTTAAGCCGCTAAATTCATCATATCTTACCCTTACAGCGCATTGCAAACGAAAGGAACGTGATTTCATATCCTACACATAGGTTCGCCACACAAAAGCCTTATTTTCGCTCTGCGTTATACCCCTTTTCTCCAAAAGGTTCCAGCTGTTCAATCCAATAGGCTTCCCGTTTGCTGACCGCATCCTTCAGATCATAGAACGGATCTTGCTTCGGCTCCATGGTCTCCAGAATCTCAAAAACAAATGCATCCTCGCCATACTCATTCCATTCCCGCTGAAGCGTCTTATTGTAGCTTGTTCCCATCTGCAGCTCGAATCGTTTGCCGTTCATGGTCTTCAAGTTATTCGTTCCGGCAACAAATACTTTGCCGTTCTTTGTGTTTCGTATTTGATACACGCCTGCTTCAATCTTGATTTCCTTATACATTTGATTTAATTCCTGTCTGCGATTCATGGCGTTAAATCCTCCTAATCTTAGCGTTTAAATCGTTAACCAGTACTGGCTTCCATCGTCCTTGCGATCCAAAAAACCATATTCAATCAAATATCGGCGAATCGTCACATAATCGGGATGGTCCCTCCCGATCGTATCGTTGATTTCTTGTTCGGTATACTTGACACCCGGTTTAAAACGAGCTGCGATTTCTCGCAAAACGACGTATTTCTGCTTTTCCTTGAGCTTAAATGTCTTCAGCGGACCATCGGTCCCTTCGGGAAATACCTTGGCCAGAATTGCTTGCCTTTCTTCTTCCGTAACATTGTAGCGCTCATCCACCATCTTGGCCTGCTTGGGAATCTCAACAAATGCCGGTGCGTGGTCATCCTTTTCCTTCAGCAGCTCCATTAAAGTCAGCAGCACCTTGGACTGCCTTTCCTTCTCCTTCAAGGCAAACCGGTGATTGCGAATCGTCGATGCGCTGCCTATGCCCAGCTCCTGTTGAACCTCTTTATCGTTCATGCCTTGATAGAAGAGCTGCAGCAATCGATTCTGATGCTCGGTCAGTCCAGTCAGCTTCTTATCGAGTCCCGACAAATACTGAAACACCGAACCATGCTCCCGGCGGATATGTACAGTCATGTATCGTTCTGACTCATATAACACATCTTGGTCCGGGTAGATGATCCCTTTCTCGATCGTCTTGCCGCACAGGAGGCATACGCATACGGGACCTTCGTCAACATAGCCTTGTTTAAGTTCATCTATAGAAGCATTCCAGAAACGCTCGTTCGGATCCAATGTAAACACCACTTTTCAAATTGTTATTTATATAGACATTTTATATTTTTGTCTATAACATGTCAATCGTACTCCACTTCGATATAATATTTCTTCCTCCCTTCTGTGGAACCTGCTAGAATAGAGGTTGCTGCTGTAAAATTTAGGGGGTATCATCATGAGTTTCATCCAACAGTCGGCAAAAGAAATGCGTTCTTGGCCGCGTAACATCAAGCTGTTTTTTCTAGCAAACGTGCTGTATCAGATCGGTACCGGCATGTTTAGCGTGCTCTACAATTTATACATACAAGGCCTTGGGTATAATGACTCCATGAATGGAACAGTGGTCAGTATTCAATCCCTGGCAACGGCATTGATGTTCATTCCGATTGGCCTGATCGGAGACCGTGGCAGCCGCAAACGAATCCTCGTCCTTGGGGCGTTGTTAAGCGGTGCAGGACTGATCGCCCGCGCTTTTCTGGAAAGCGAGTTCAGCTTGCTTGGCCTTGCGATATATACCGGTCTGTTCGCATCCTTCTTTCAGGTGCTGGCTATCCCCTTCTTGGCGGAAAACACGGCGAAATCGGCTCGCATGCGGATCTTTAGCATCCACGCCTCGCTTGTCCTTGCTTCTCAAGTGCTCGGAAGCATGGGAGGCGGATTTTTGGCTGATGCCCTGCAGGCCGTTGGTATGAACAAGGTCGGCAGCTTGAAAACCGCGCTTTTCATAGGCGGCCTGGCAACCTTTGCGGCGTTTATCCCGCTCTTGTTCACAACCGATCTGAAGGCCGAGGAGATACAGGCACTGGATGCACCGCTTACGGATCATCAACCAGCTCAGGCAGGAGGAGCTATTAACACCTCCGGTTTGGGGGATTACAAAGTCATCGGTCAGTTCGCGCTTGCCCAATTGTTAATCGGCCTAGGCTCAGGGCTTGTCGTGCCTTATTTGAATTTATATTTTACCAACCGCTTCTCGGTATCGTTATCGGCGGTCGGCATTCTGATATCACTCGGACAAGTCATGACGATTGTATCAATGCTGATCGGACCTACGCTGGTGAATCGAGTGGGAGCCGTCAGGGCCGTGGTGCTCTTTCAAGTGCTATCCTTGCCCTTCCTGCTGTTAACCGGGTTCACGAACGTACTCCTCATTGCATCGGTCGGCTTCCTGTTCCGCCAAGCCCTGATGAATGCCGCCAATCCGATACAATCCTCGATTCTGATCGACCGCGTACCGGATCACCGAAGAGGAATCGCCAATTCGGTCACGCAAACCGCCTTCATGCTGGGCTGGGCCACCATGGGACCTGTACAATCTAAACTCGTCACCACTTACGGCAGTTATTGGGGATATGCGATCACATTTTGTATTACCGGAACGCTATATGTTGTATCTTCGTTTCTATACTACCGAATGTTCCGTGAGCGCAAAGGCAGCAGCCTCTCCTCATCTGATACCGCCGCTACTCTCTAGCCTCAACCCGCAGTGGTTTCGCATGGAGCGGAACAGCTCCATCAGCTACGGCAATGGTCCGGGCCTGAAAGCTTCCCTTGTACCGGAAGACGGGCCCCCATATCGGATTGTCCACCTCAACGGAGATCCGGTATTGTTGATCCCCGTCATCATACCATTCGTTTACATCGGCTGTTCCGGTGAACCACCGGGGAACTCGAAACTGCAAAAGCCCCTCATAAAACCTCTGCTCCCCCGATTGAATGCGAATTCCGCCGTTAGCCCCTGCGGCTATCCGGAGATCGACCGCCAAGTGCTGTTTATTCCCTAAATAATCCACGACTCGGCTGCGCTGCGTACTATAGATCATCGTGGCATCAAACCGCCTTTGGACACCCGGAAAATCAAAGCTGCGACACCACGTCACCGTTTCTCTTCCCCAATCATCCCGATACGCATAGTTCTCGATCCGAAACGGAACCCCTTTTCCGCGATTCGGAAACATAATATGCCGCTTCGTGCCTATATACAGAGGCAGCGCAGCCCAAGGCGCGTACCAGATTTCTTCCATAATGCCTTCGCCAATCGAAGCGATGTGATCCTTGCTGGCAAACCCGAACCGCTCCCGAATTTTGGGATGGAGCTGTTGAAATTGCAAGCCCAGCGCTTGTTCATAGATCGAGGTCATGCATCTCCCCTCCTTTACGGGAGTTATGCCCGGGGACGGGTCTTCGTGCGGGGCGGTAGGCACTCGGTAAATCTGCAGCAGACAGCAAAGCCATGAAGCATAATCCCATCATGGATCCGCTAAGTGTTAACGGATTGAACGGAGCCTTCATTAACTGGGGGGCCGTCACCCATGCTCCAAGCATCAAGACCGACAGCAAGATAATTTGCAGCCTGTACCACAACCGACTCTTATGGAAGAGCAGCGTCAATAACCCAACGCCCATCTCGGTTATGCCGAGCAATGTCAGCACCAAGCCCTCCTGCCCTCCAGCCAAGCCCGACTGCCGCAACAGATCAAGCTCACCGGCTTCCGGGAACAACAGCTTCGGTACCAGCCCCTCATAACACCATAGAATGACCAGCATAAGTACGCTCAAGGCATGGATGAGTGCCTTTGGAATCGTTGCCGAAGGCGGAATATCCTTCTCTGCCCACAAACGCAGCACATCAAAGCTCCAAGCCGTCGCCGCGCCGAATAAAGGCCGAAACAGCAACCGGTCAAACCATGCGCCTGCCATGCCGAACCGTGTTTTGTAATCGTATTGGGTAGAGAAACTGATGCCCCCGCTCCCCTTGTTTGTATACTTCCAATAGCCGCTTCCCTCCCGAATCAGGGAGCAGCGCTGATCCGAGCCGAATCGCAGCACCGAGATGCGATTCCCCGTTTTCGGGTGCACGGCTGTTTTCGCAGTTCCCGTCCCCGTCACTTCCAGCCCGAAACCAATGCGGGTTTTATATAGAAACTGCTGGATGTCCGAATCAGCCTTCGGCAAATAATGGATCTGGGAAAACCGCAAATCCCACTGTTGATGCAGCTCAGGCCTCTGCGTCAACGTCCACAGCTTCTCCATATCCGTCTTGATATCGAGCTCGACATAGATCGGATTTCTCTTCATGCGCTTTAGCTCCCCTTGGGATGTCCTTTAGGTCTTCAGCCGGACACCTCTCTATTTACAAGTCATTTTACAGCCGCGGGGAACTCCCCGTTAGACCTCACTTTTGTAGAACATACAAAGAAGAGGTACTACGTTTCGTAGTACCTCTTCCGTCCCTTCTATATAATCCGGCCTTAATTGGTCCCAAGAGCTAGTTGTCGTTCTCTCTCACGATCCCTTTGCGGCGGACCTTCTCCACGGCTTCCTTGCTGCTTCTTACCCCGAGCTTTTTCAACATTTTATTGATCTGGTTCTTGAGCGTGCTCTCGGTTTTGAACAGTTTCTTCTCCATCTGGGAATGGGTGTACCCTTCATCCAATAGATCAAACACCTCACGCTCCGCAGGCGTCAAGCCGCGCAGCTGCTCTTCGCGCTTAAGGCGGGCGAATTCCTTGAGCAGCACCTCCATCGATCCCGGATGAAGCACAGCGCTTCGGATTGCAGCCGGCAGCTCCTTAAACTTCGACTTCTCAATATAATTGACGGCACCGGCCGTAAAGGATTGCGTGATCACCTGCTCGTCACCCAGCGAGGTCAACATGATGGCCTTGGCCTGCGGCTTGCGCTCAAGAATTTCGGCGGCCGTGTATATCCCGTCAAGTCGGCCGGCAGTCAGCTGAATATCCATTAGCACGATATCAAAGGAGAGGATTTGCGCCATCGCAATCGCTTGTTCGGACGACTCGGCCGTCCCGACAACGATCATATCCTCCTGCGCATTCAGAAAAACGGTCATCGATTTAATCCAATCCGGATCATCCTCTACCAAGAAGATTTGTATGCGGTTCAAGCTTCTTCCCTCCCGGATAAACGAATCATTTTACTGCGCGGAAAATATAACGTAATCTCCGTACCAACCGCTTCGCGGCTCTCCAGACCTACGGAGCCTCCGCTTTTCTTCATCACGTTATAAACATACGACAAACCGAGCCCGAAATTATCCTGCTTATGACCCTTGGTACTGTAAAAAGGTTCAAACACAATCGCCTGCTGCGCTCTTGGAATGCCAATCCCGTTATCTTTAACGGTAATCGCCGCCCCTTTGCGGTCTGCGGTTATCGTTATCGTAATCAGCCCTCCCTCAGGCATCGCCTCCACGCTGTTGCGAATGAGATTGCTGATCGCTTCCTTCAAATGGACGGTATCCGCGAGCAGCCACGGCCGCTGGCGGCAGATTACGCTCAATTCGACGCCATGCCTGCGCAGCAGATCCTGTTCGCGGAACTGCAGTTCAGCAAGCAGCTGATCCACGCGGACTGGCTGTTCCACAAGCTTAAACGCCTTCATCTGCTGCTGCATGCGCCCCACCATGGCAAGCAGATGCTCGGATGAATTCGCTATGACTTCAAGCTGTTCGATGGCAACGCCGTTGTCTTGTGGCAGCAGCCGCTTTACATTGTCCGTGCTCATCGCAATCTTCCCGATCTCATTCTTAATGGTATGATTCAGCATCGATGTCCCCGAGCTGACGGCTTGCATCGTGCGATCCAGCGGATCGCGCTCGAATTTCAGGCGTACGCCCAGGACGCCGTACACAAAGGTACAGATGACGGCAACGCCCAGCGAATACAGAATGAACAGGGACACGTACCGGAATGAATCATAACCTGGCGAGATCAGATTTCCAACATTAATCAGCAGCATCACCCCAAGCAAGGTAGGCACCATAATCCAGGTGGTGATCCACATGCTTTTGCGTTTTTGCGGATTCATCTCATGCGACAACGCGCGAATAAGCAAGGCACAGGCGGCCACATAATAGGGAACTGTCCATACGAATAACCATCCATAATGAATTCGGTAATCTTCCGTCAAAAGCACCTGGACCAGCATCGCGAGTACCGGCAAAAACAATCCTATTTTGAAATCGCGTTTTCTCTTATGCTGCCCGGGCGTGCGTGTATACACCAAGCAAAATATTAACACGCCATACGGTGTCAAGGTATGGTTTAGAAATTGAATCCACGGCTCATACCGGACCGCAATAAAACCCGCCGGCACAAGCAAATCTGTCAAACCGCCGATTCCTGCGCTCCACAGAAAAAAAGCCGCCCAGCGGTTCACCTCGCTCCGAGGCTGGTTGAACAGCAGTACAGCCGCCGCGCTCCAAAGCGCTACCACATAATATATCATGACGCATCGTCCATTCTCTTCGCGAATATAGTTTCATCCTACCACAATTGTTACGGCTGCGGGACCTCTTAGCTTGCCTCCACGAACAAGTCGGATCCATCAAATCATGAATTTTGTCTTGCTACGATACTTCGATTTTTACATAGCGAAAACATTCAGTTTACATTCAGCCGCATTTAAGAAAGATATCAGGAACGATTGATAGGATAGATTTCGTAAGCAATCAAGTACACGAATGATAGAGAGAAACGAGGTGGAATCATGACAACCCAATTAAAATACCGGAACGAGCTTAAATTTTTTGTGAATATTCACCAGTACCGAATCATCCGTCAACGATTAAGAAATCTGGTGACCTACGATCAGCATGCAGGGCCCGGCGGGGAATATCACATTCGAAGCTTGTACTTTGACGATATCAACAACAAAGCGTTATACGAGAAGCTGGCTGGGGTTCGGGACCGGGTGAAATACCGCATCCGTATCTACAACGTAACCGACAACACCATCCATTTTGAGAAAAAAATCAAATTCCGGGATTACATCGCCAAACTGAAGGAGCCGCTCACAAGGGAGATGGCCGATCAGATCATGGCCGGTCAATACGAATGCCTCTATCAGCCGGACAAGCCATTGATGATGGAGCTGTATCACGAAATGAAGCATAAGCTGCTGCGTCCCAAGGTCATTGTCGATTATGTCCGCGAGCCATATGTCTGCGCCAACGGAAATGTCCGAATTACGTTTGACAAGGAGCTTCGAACCGGCCTGCACTCCACGGATCTGTTTAATCGGAATCTGCTGCCCATCCGGGCGATCGATGAGAATCTGATTATACTCGAGGTCAAATATGACGAATACATCCCGGATTACATCAAAATCGCACTGCAGTTTGAAGGACTGGCCCGTCAATCGGCCTCCAAATACGTGATGTGCCGTAAATTTCTGAAATATAACACATGGGAGGATCAATAATTCATGAACACCACATCGACTTCAAGCAATACGAACACCACCAATTTTTCGGATATCGTCAAAAAATCCGTCATGGAAAACTTCGTATCCGATATCAGCATCTCCCAAATTCTACTTACGCTGGCCGTTGCCTTTGTTATCGGGTTATTCATTTACCTGCTCTATAAAAGAGTCTTCAGCGGCGTGCTGTATTCCAAAAGCTTTAACGTGTCTCTGATCGGGATGACCATGATCACGGCCGTTGTCATCATAGCCATTAACTCCAATCTCGTGCTCTCGCTCGGTATGGTCGGCGCACTCTCCATTGTCCGTTTCCGTACGCCCATCAAGGACCCAACCGATCTGATCTTCCTGTTCTGGGCCGCGGTTGCCGGGATCGTAACCGGAGCCGGGTTCTACACGCTGGCTGCCATCGGCTCCATCGTAGTCGGTCTGATCCTGTTCTTCTTCATTAAAAAAGCAACGGTGGATACCCCTTATCTGCTCGTGATTCATTGCGATAATGAACAGAGCGAACAAGCCGTAAAAGAACAAATGGGTCAAGCCGTGAAGCGTTATAATCTGAAGCAAAAAACCGTGACCCCAGGCAGCATTGAGCTGACACTGGAAGTAAGGCTGCGCGACGCCGAAGGCCAGTTCGTGAACAAGCTGTCCCAGCTCCCGGGCGTTCATAACGCGGTTCTGATCAGTTACAGTGGCGACTATGTATCCTAAGTCAGGCGGTGGTCAGAGATGATAAAGAAAAGAATGACGGTTCAACTGTCCCTTGTGATGACCATAGTCCTCCTAATTTCAGGCTGCCAATGGACATCCACGGCTGCCGGGACGGTAAGCAGCACGGAGAGCGATGCTCAGCAGGAGCAAATGGATTCGACGGTTTTTCCGAAGGATAAGGTCATTGATGTTAAAATCACGATTGACGAAGCCGATTTTCAGGATATGCTGGACAACGCCAGCGCTGAAGAATATAAAGAAGCATCCGTCAATTACAACGGCATGCAATTTGATCATGTCGGCATTCGCACCAAAGGCAATTTAAGCCTGCGCAGCGTAGTCAATTCGGACTCCGACCGTTACAGCTTCAAACTATCCTTTGACGAATACCTTAATCAAACCTTGAATGGAATCAGCAAAATCAATCTGAACAACAACTACAGCGACGCCTCGTATATGCGGGAATTCCTGACCTACGAGCTGGCGGATTCCGTCGGACTGCCGACACCCGGCTTCTCTTACGTCAATGTATACGTTAACGATGAATTATGGGGGTTCTACCTCGCGATTGAACAGATTGGCGACTCCTATCTGGAGCGTCATTTCAATAATTCCTACGGCGCGTTGTACAAGGCCGAAATGAACGGTGCCGGCAGCGATCTGACTTGGCTTGGCAATGACCCCGATTCCTATACCGGACTTGTCATGAAATCCAAATCATCCAATGACGATGTATTGATCGATATGCTGGACGAGCTCAATAACGGCAACGATTATGAGAAGGTCCTGGACGTGGATAATGTACTTAAGTACGTTGCCTTGAACGTCGTTGCTTCTAATATGGACAGCTACCTGGGGATGAATAAACAGAACTATTATCTGTATGAGAACAAAGGCGTCTTCTCTGTCCTGCCTTGGGATTACAATATGGCATTTGGGGGATTCGGCGGATCGGGCATCCTTATTGACGAACCTACTCAGGGAGCCTTGGCGGAACGGCCCCTGATTGCCAAGCTGCTCGAGGTTGACGAATATAAGGAGCGCTATCACGCCATCCTCTCGGAGATGCTGGAGGGCTACATGCAGCAGGAAACATTCAATGAACGGGTGGCGCAATTACAAGATTTAATTTCCGGGCACGTTAAGCAAGACCCGAGATCTTTCTACTCCTATGAGGAGTACGAGCGATCCATCCCGACATTAACCTCATTCGTGGAAGAGTCCATGGATAATATCCAGCAGCAGCTGGATGGAACGATTCCTTCCGCAGGCGATGGAACCGGCAGCGGCGGCGGCATGGGTCCGGGCGGTGGTGGCGGGATGGTACCTGGCGGGAACACGCCCACCAACAACGAAAGAACAACGGTTGATGCTGCTCCAGCCGTAAATACGGAACCATCACAAAATGCAGAAGTGCTTCCTAAAGATCAAACCCAATCTTCGGATCAGCCCCCTTCTGATGGAAATCAACCGGTCATGCCTCAAGACCCTGTTCAGAATGGTCAAGGCCAAGTGCCGGATTTCCCTCAGGGGCAGATGGGCAACGGATTCGGCGGCGAGTTTGGCGGTCAAGTGCAGGGAGGCCCAGGAATGGGCCGGCCGGGCGATCGGTCAAACGGGGCTGCCGAGGAACAAGGCAGTCCCAAGGAAGCCTTATACGCCGGAGTATCCATCGCCCTGCTGCTTCTCTCTTGTCTCTTTGTAACACTGTATAAACGTAAAAGACTGTAATCATCTAACAAGGGGCAGTTCCCAAGGTCGATACCTTGGGAACTGCCCCTTTATCTACGATCGTTTGAGCCTATGACCGATGGTTTACACCTATTATACAATGAACCACGTGATCATGATGGGCGCTCCGATCAGGATCATGCCCAGCGCCATGACGATCCTCGTCGTATTTCTCGACAGCTTGTGCTGGGTCGCGGTTGAGCGATACCAACCGCTGAATTGCAGGCGATTGCGATAAAGGACCAGAAACCACAGTACATTCCCCACGAACAGGAACAGGAAGTATAGTCCTTCCCAAGGTACCCAGTTCTTCAGTATTTGATGTTCTATGTTGCCCAGAACGGTTACAAAGATCATCATAATGATCATCATACGAATCATTTCGAGAATGGATGAGGCCAATTTGGTCATAACACTTACTCCTTTATAATCATGCTGGTACTGGTTATTTTTCCATTATACAGCAAAAATAAGCTCATGATAAGCAAAAAGGGCGATATGGCCATGATGCATCCATACCGCCCGCTTTAATCTTGAGGTAAATCGATAACCTGTACTGGTAATTCAACCGTTCCTAAATAACCATCACGGAGCCGGCTATTTCATGGGGCCTAACTCTGCTTGTTGATCCTGAACCGATTGTTTTCTTATAAAATATGAATCCAGCTTCCGACTGACCCACAAGGACAGCACGATAAAGGCAAGGACACCAAACAATTTAAAAGGTTCAGCAATAAAATCGGACAGGTTGGCACCGATGTAAGAGACACAGAACACCATAATGCCCTTGCCCAAGGTTACAGCCATCAGATAGGACATCAGGTTCATTCGGGCCAGCCCGGCGGCCACATTGACAGCGACAAACGGCCCTACGGGAAGTATGCCAAGCAGGAAAACGTAACTGAATCCGTTGCGCTGAATCCAGCGCATACCACGCTGAACTTTAGGTTTATTCGCCCAGCGTTCGATCAGGGCCGTACCGGATATTTTGCGCACGATGAGAAAGGTCGTTAAGCATCCTGCCACCATACCGATCCAGGAGTAAAGAAACCCTGCCCAAAGCCCATACACCGCCGCATTAACACCTACGATCACGATTGTAGGCATCGGTGGAATGAAAGACTTCAGGAAAGTCAGAAGGATGCCCGGCAGAGGGCCTAAAGCTCTAAATTGTTCTAACCACCATTCCAGATTGCTCTCTGTAAAGTAAGACATGATGTCCAAGTAGCCATTCAATGACTTCACCCATTTCTGCTAAGTATTGCCGACTAGCCGACCTGAAGCACCTGATTCAGCTGAGCCAGATGGTGGTTGTCGTGCCAGATGAAATCCCGCATAAATTGCGCCACCTCAAAGGGATGCCCGTCCCCGTCCGTGTACCGCAACTCATATGACGTCTCAGGCATGGCTTCAATCGCCCGAATCAGCTTCTCCCTTGCGGTTATCGTCTGATCCACCAGCGCTTCTGTTGATAATGTCTTGGCATATTGCCTCGACTCTTCATTGAACGTGTCATAATCCACATGCCGGACGGTCAATGCATCCCCTGTGGAGATTTTGGCAATGGCTTCAGTGTAAAAATACTCATCCCAGCGCATGATATGGCATACCACATCACGTACGGTCCATTTCCCCACTGCAATCGGGGTGCTCCAATACCCCTCTTCCTGTTCCGCGAACTCTCTCACTTTGCCGATCCACGCGGAATACTCATTCAGCAGCTGCTGTTTGTCACTCATATCCATTCTCCTTGTCCATATAAGATTTCATATAGGCGTCAAGTCGATACTCCGGCCAGTGATACATCTTCAATAGCTCTTCATAAGGATCGCCCGAGATATGTAACAGCTTCGCAAAGGCAGGCTCCGTCTTGTAACCCAACCTCTTCAGCTCGATGATCTTTTGTCTTGCAGCTTCACCGAGTTGCTTCAGAAGCTTGTATTCCACGATCATATGACGGTAACCATTCTGCTTCGTAGAAGGTAATGACTGCGCAAAAATCTCGAATTCCCATCCTTTATACCGAAAACGCGCTACCGTTCGATCCATGTTGTTGACCGTACGGGATGAGCATGTGAAATTCAAAACAAGTTCGCTATAACGCGTCTTGAGCTCTCGCTCAAAACGGGCAAAATCCGTCACATGGCAGATGATATCAAGATCGCTTGAAGCGATGTCAATCCCGATAGGGATCGTGCCCACCAATATCGGGTTGCAGGGTTTCAAATGATCCCATAGTCGAAGCTCGTCTATAACCATCGCTGCTTGCTTTTGTCTATCAGAGCCTAGTCGTAAGTATTCCAAGTTAAGAAAATCCATAGGTTCTTGCATGGCTGCCTCCACCTGCCTTACTCCGCTCAACTTTCAGGTTAGCGCTCGGTCCACGTCGTCCGAACATAGCCCAGCTTCATGCCGACCGATTCCATGTTACGATGGCTCTGCGATAAGAAAGCGCACTGCGAGGCAACAAGGTCGCACCCTGCAAGCTTCGCCTCCTGTATTCTCCTGCGAAGCAGCTCCCGCTGCAAGCCCTGTCTACGATGCTCCGGGAGTGTTGCGGCAAATGTTAGTGACGCTGTCGATTGATTTACGTACATGACGCCAGCTGCGGCCGGCTCATCTTCGACATAAGCCATATAAAAGCTCCATCCCGGTCGTGAATACAATACACGATTATTCGAGGCTACAGATGGAATTCCTTGATCAGGCAATCCTGTTCCACGGCAATGAACTTTAGCATAATCCTCAAATTCATCTTTGTCTATTGTTCTGATCACAGTTCCATTACCTTGCACCCCCTCCAGCTCCTGCGGGTTCATATACATGGCATTATGAAAAGCAGATTGATAGAATCCGCGATCGGCAAGCGCAGCCAGAACTTCCTGATTCACCAGGCCGGGAACAATCTCGAACTGGAACTTGCGATCCCTCGATTGATAAAAGTCGATGATATCATCCAGGTTATATAGATCCTCTGAACGCAGTCCTTTCACCGTGTTAAAAGAAAGCCAAGGCATCGTCTTGCTGTATAAGCATAGCGCATGGCCGAAGCGCTTCATTTCGACCCCTTCGGGATTTCCGGTCCGACCTTCGATTGCTTTCATTCGATCAAACATATAATCCGTTTCCGAATCCTGAATTCGATGGATAAGTTCCTCACATGGAAGATGCAGCATATTGCCTCCTATGTATTAATGATTAGTTCTCCTTAACGTGTGATAAAAAGAGCCCGAAGATCGTTACGGATGCTTCGGGCTCTTACTTGCTGTGTATGTTTTATTTCGCGCTGCCCGGCAGATCGCATGATCCGTCGGCGCACATGCCGTCGCTGCTGTCCGTATCATTCATCATCACTAGCGGATTCGCTTCACGATAAGCTTTATCTAGAGCGTCCGTGAACACTTCCAGCGGCTGCGCGCCGGATACGGCGTATTTGCCTCCCAGCACAAAAAACGGCACTCCCCGAATTCCCAAATTGGTTGCTGCTGCTTCGTCTGCCCTTACTTCGGATTGGAAGTCGTCACTCTCGAGCGCCGCCACAGCCTGATTCCGCTCCAGGCCGACTTCAGCTGCCAGATCAGCAAGCCGATTCTTATCACCAAGATTCTCGCCGTCTGTAAAGTATGCACGGAACAACCGCTCCGTCATTTCTTTCATTTTACCATGCCTGGATGCAAAATGAACCAGGCGGTGAGCATCAAATGAGTTGGCCGGGATGACGCGATCCATGTGATAAGTAAGCCCGACGCTTGCCGCTTGCTGGGTCACGTTGTCGTTCGCAGCCTTGGCCTGCTCGATACTCATGCCGTATTTGGATGCCAAGATCTCGTCCATGGTAACCCCGGCCTTATACGATGCATTGGGATCAAGCTCAAAGCTGCGATATACCACTTCAACCTGATCTTTATGAGGAAATTGCTCCAGTGCCGATTCGAAACGGCGTTTGCCAATATAACAGAACGGACACATAAAATCCGACCATATTTCAACTTTCATTCTTTTCGCCTCCTAGCGAGCATGAATACTAACTTACTTATTGTAACCCGCTTTCAGCATGACATCAACACCTCGCATAAATATGGAAAGGTCTTAGAAGGATGTTTACGATACCGAGTACAGGCGCGCCAGTTATCCAAGCAGTTTTCTGTTCTCCCGTAATCTGGTAAAAATCCAATCCGTCACAACCTCGACGCCTTGATTTCCCGCCAAGGAACTATTCATCACCAGATCCGCATGCCAGCGGGTAGGCTCAACATATTCATCGTGCCTGTATCTTACAAGCTGCAAATATTCCTGAAGCACACTTTCCTCGCTGTGTCCCTTATCTATAAACCACCGGTTCCTGCGAAGCATTCTTTCATCCGCGGGGCAGTCTACGAACAGCTTCAAATCAAGCGAGTTCCGAAGGTATTCGAATTGATACAGGAGAAATCCTTCAACAACGATTACATCGTATTCGCCACTATCGACGGCGTGCTCATAGTCCTCGGTCAGACGCTCGATATCGACGGCATCCGGATGGTTAAAATCCTCAAATATTTGATTGGTGAAGGGCGCCTTGGCCAAGGGCCTAACGGACTTATAGTATTTATCCATATGGAAGATGGCCACCCGGTACTCGCTTAATCTCTCCTTGAGCTTAAGACTTAGCGTTGTCTTGCCGCTGCCCGAACCCCCGCCAATCCCGATCCTTAAAGTCTGCCTACGCTCCATATCCTTTCATCTTCCTCCGTATGTATGTCCAGTGTATAGGTTCCATTATTATACAACCGATCCCAGGAAGTTGAAAGTTCCTGCGTTACAAGAAAAACCTCTCCCGCCCCCGGCGTAAGATCACAGAAGACAGACCACGATAATAAAAAAACAGACAGCATACCGCCGCCTGTCACTTATATTTTTTCCAATCCATCTCGCTGTGTTCCAGTAAATATTCAAAATCATTGTCGCGCCGCTTCTGTTCTGCCTTGCGCACAGCTTCCCATTCCTGCCTTTCCTTCTCAAGCCGCTCGACTTCATTGGCTTTCAAGGATTCGGTCGTTGCCTTCAACTTCGCCAGAACTTGAGGGTCCAGCATATCCTTTAACGTTGCGGGTTTATCGGCAGCTTCGGTTCGCGGCAAGGGGGACTTCTGTTTCTTTTTTGCCATGTTCATTCACCTCGATTTCCACATTATTATATCATTTTATGAAGGACCTGGCATCTATATCTGCTTGGTTATAACCACGAAAAAAGAGAGCCTCTCGGCTCTCCTTCTCATTATGTATACTTTACTTTTGAGGGCGATCGATGGGACTTGAACCCACGAATGCCGGAGCCACAATCCGGTGCGTTAACCCCTTCGCCACGACCGCCATGACAATGAGCAATTGATATGCCCGAAATCATAATTTATCAGATATTTAGCTATTTGGCAAATTGTAATTTCTTACATCCCATTCTTGATTTCAACCGAAAGAACATACTATACTTACTTGATTCCAACTAGATAATAGCGCCCTTATTCGATACAACATGATGATATAAGCACGGGAGGAAGCACATCGATGATCTATCATATTGACTATGTCTCAGAGGGATTGCATGTTAAGGGGTATCTGGGTCTGCCGCCGCAACTGCCCCGTTCGAGCGCCCATGAGATGTCCGAAGCGTTCAACGCAATTCACGGCGTTACAATAACCGGCACGCTGGCATGCTCCTTAAATAAGGACACTATCCGGGAAGGATTCTCAGGATCGACTGCCCCTAAGCTGCCGCTGGTCCTGTATTGCCGCGGCGGCATAGGCCGGATCGGCGCGGTAAGGTTAAAGTGGGTCGAAGAATTCGCGGCGCAAGGATATGCCGTGTTTGCTCCGGCCTATCGCGGAAACGAAGGCGGCGAGGGCAGGGATGAATTCGGCGGTGCCGATACGATGGATGTGATCACTGCAATCGAATGGCTATCACGCATTTCATGGATAGATAACAGCCGTATTCATCTGTTGGGCTTTTCCCGCGGTGCGATCAATGCTGCCGTGGCAGCTGCTCTGTCACCACATGTATCCAAAATGATTCTCTGGAGCGGTGTCTCCGACCTGGCGCAAACCTATGAGGAACGGATCGATCTGCGCAGGATGATGAAACGCGTCATTGGCGGTACGCCAACCAAGTTTCCGGAACGATACCTTCTTCGGTCCCCAATCCATTATGCGGATCGAATTCGATGTCCCGTTCTGATTGTCCATGGGACGCGGGACGAGCAGGTCCTGGTGGAACATAGTTACCGGATGATGAACAAGCTTCAAGAGCTGGGACGCCAGCCCGAAGCCCACCTGTACGAAGGGCTTGGGCATCATTTCCCGCCACCGCAGCATGCAGCGGCGATCCACCGAATGTTCGACTGGTTAAAGAAATAAGTAGAAGTTGAGGAGCGCGCCTCTCCTTCTACTGATCTCTCTCCAAGCAAATGTTGATTGGCAATGCTTCCAACTAGTTGTGCAAGGCAGCCGTCTCAATCCAGTATTTACACGTCCCGTTTGTAATGGAACTTAACTCACCGTGATTCGTTTCAATGATGCGACGAGAAGCCAGGTTGAATTCATCGCAGGTCAGAAGGACACGGCTTATGTTCTTCTCATTGGCTTTCTTGACCAGCTCCGCCAGCAGCCGCTTGCCATATCCTTTCCCACGCTCCGACGGCCTGATGACATACCCGATATGTCCTCCTAGCTCTAGCAGATTGTCATTCAAGCGGTGTCTCAGCTTACCATATCCTACAGGCTTGTCGTTATCGTACAGCCAATATATCGTCTGGGGAACATACTGATCCGGCAGATCGATGCCTCTGGCCATTTCGTAATTGCGCTGTACCTTGGAAGCGAACTCTTCCATGCTTCCGCTATTTAGTCCATTAACGAAGCCGTTCCCGCCCTGGCCGATTTCCTGGACCATGAGCAGCAGACTTTCATCCTCCTTCACCTGCAGTTCCCTTAATGTTAATGCCATGACTATTCCTCCACTTGAAAGATCGAATCTACAATGACGGGCAGCTGATCCCGTAAGGATACGGCTCCGAATACGGATCTGGCGTGAATCCCTTGGTCCCCGAACACCTCTAGCATCAAGTCCGAGAATCCATTCAGCACCTTATGATGCTCCTCATAGTCGGTTGTTGCGTTAACGAAGCCTTGAACCTTGACCACGCGCTTCACTTTATCAAGTGACCCCAGCCCTTCTCTTAATACGGCCAGAACTTCAATCCCGGTCAGACGCGCATATTCATACCCCTGCTCTGTTGTATAATGCTCCCCGAGCTTCCCTCTTGGCTGTCCTGGGGGACCCTTACCAGAAACATACATCAACCCGTTAACGACAACATAGTTGGCATACTTGGCTGCTGGCGTGCTGGCTTTAGGCAGGCTAATGCCCAGCTGCTTCAGACGTTCCTCAGCATGAACGGTCATACGATCACTCCTACAGGAAAAATATTCTATATAAATTTTAACTATTGTATCACGGAAAAACCTTTTTACAAGTAAAAAAAAGACCAACCTTACTCCTCGAGGCTAGTCTTAAATTCAACATATCGGATGTTTAGATCCGGAACGAATAATAAGCATAACGCTCCGCATTATGAATGGCCTGCCATACGTCCGCCGTCTCGGCGCCCGGATACCAGTAGGCATAACCGGCAATCTGATATTTGGCGGCCATCAGATGCTTCATGGATAAAGAGCGGGACTCCTCGGTCCATATGCGATGCGGAATGCCGCCGCTGCTATAAGCTGCTTCATACTGCGCCACGCTCTCATTCCATGTGAATGAAGCCTTATTCAGGCGAATGCGATGTCCTTGCTCAACCAAACTGATGTCCTGCGAGGATACCGACGAAGCAATCTGCCAATCTCTCGTGTACAGCGGATACGCGATGATGCTCTTCTTAGCCGGCACTTGGGTCCGCAGCTTGCTCAGCGCGGATTCACTCCATGGCAGCGAGGATACGGAGCCCGCTTTGGGCGAACCACCCCAGTGCTGGTCATAACTCATGAGCACCATATAGTCCACCTGAGTGCCAAGGGTTGCGTAATCGAATGCAGCCGTCCAATCCGTATTCAGATCAGGTGAAACATCGATGGATAACTTGGCTCCAAGCCGTCTCATCTCTATGGATAATTGCGTGATAAAGGCCGTCAGATTCTGCCGGTCCTGAGGCATGACGTTCTCAAAATCAATATTGATCCCATCCAATCGATACCGGGATACATTCGCTGCAATACGGTCAACGACAGACTTCCGGGTTTGTGCGCTGCTTAAAACTTGGTGAGTTCCTTCCGCATTCCCACGGTTTCCCACCATGGCCCACACCTGCCGACTGTTGTTATGAGCCCAATTCAACAGCTCCTTGTCGGTATGGTCCGTCACCTTGCCGTCAGCCTCCATGTAGTACCAGCGCGGTACCAGAACATTCAAGCCAGCCCGTTTGGCATAGGAAATGTATTGCTTCGTTGTACCATTATATAACCAGCCCATATGAATATTGGCAGGCGTCTGGCTATCGATCATGGACTTCACATTTCCCGATTGGAGGACCCGATCCAGCAGCATCGCCGTCTCTTCCCGGGTGATCGGATCCTGCGGTCTGAATTGCCCTTTGCTTCCTTGCAGCCAGCCTGTATTCGTCGCTTTGCCAACCGCATTCCAAGCCCATTCCGCGATCGAACCCGAATCCGTATATAGGCCGGCTGTATTTCCGTTATCATATCCACTTTCTTTCATGGCACGAATAACCATGACCGCGGCCTCTTGTCTTGTTATCGAAGCATTCGGAAAGAACTTGGAGCCGTTCCCCTCCACGATGGATAGATTAAGTCCTGCATGAATCCAGCCGTAGTACCAAGCTGATTTGGATACGTCCTGAAAGGCGGACAAATCATTCTGAACGGGCTCCATCTTGAGCATTCTGGCAACCATGGTCATGAATTCGGCCCGCGTAACCGGATTTCGCGGCAAAAAAGCTCCTGTGCCATCCCCGCTTACGATACCTCTATTGGCTAGACGATGGATCGCGTCTTTTGCAAAGCTTGCCGAGATATCGTGAAAATCGGTTGGACTAGGAGCTTGAGCCGCTGTTGCCTGAAGAGGGCCAAAAAGCGGTGTAAATGACAACAGCAAACAAAGTGACAGGAAATATTTCTTCAAAGGGACGCCTCGATTCTATTCTATCATCTGATACCTTCAGCATATCAGATGATCATAGAATCAGGCATTATTCATTTCTTGGTAATAACCGCTGCCGGTATCGATTTAACAGGATAAAATGACAGCACCGATCCCTTTTACAACAAGAGAATTCCGGGTTAAACGCGTAACATGCTCTTCGCCAAGCAGAATCTTCCATTCGCCCAGCTCAGGTAAAGCCAGGGAGGACTCTTTCCGTGCGGCATAATAGAGTACATAGATATGTTTCTGTGGATCGCCGCCCGCATGATCTCGAAGCGTGTAAGCGACAGTATGCTCAGGACATCGTTCAAAGTGAAGATGCTTACGAATCGACGCAGCATCCCTTAATCTGAATGCCGGATGCTGCTTGCGGAGCTGAACGAGCCGTTGAATGTATTTCACGCCATCCTGGTGCTTCGATGCCATACCCCAGTCCAGCCGATTCACTTCATCACTAGAATTGTAGCTGTTCTCCACTCCGTTCTTGGAACGGTAATACTCTTGGCCCGCATGCAGGAAAGGGATTCCCTGACTGGTCAGAATCATGGCCGATGACAGCCGGTGCATATCGCGACGTATGGCATCAGTCTCCCCTTTTGTTGACAGCATAATTTTGTCCCATAGCGTATGGTTATCATGACACTCCACATAGTTTACGCACTGATCCGGCTCAGAAGCAAACGCCTTGATATCTTCGGAATACGGGATGCCGCCTACGATGCCCTGCTTCACCTTGTCTTCATATCCATCTCCGCCGCTCACAAAGCCTCTATAATCAAACTGGAAGATGTCTCCTTTGACCGCATCGCGGAAACCGTCGTTAAAATGAGCGATTCGCGGCATTACCGGTGCCTGCTGTTGATTCGCGCGTTTCTTCTCGTCCAGCTCGGTATTCATGACCCAACCTTCGCCGATCGTGATGATAGCCGGATCGATCTCGTCCAGGCGCGCCCGGATTTCATTCATCGTCTCCACATCCAGCAATCCCATCAGGTCAAATCGGAAACCGTCAATTCGGTACTCCTTCACCCAGTGCAGGACGGATTCCACAATGAATTTCCGCATCATCGGACGTTCAGATGCCGTGTCATTACCACACCCGGATCCGTTGGAGAATTTGCCGTCCTTCGTATAGCGCAGGTAATATCCGGGAACCAGCTTCGTGAAATTGATCAGATACCCGTCATATACATGGTTATACACTACATCCATGATGACTCGAAGGCCTTGATCGTGGAATGTCTGAATCAGCTGCTTCAGTTCACGAATCCGAACCTCAGGCACATACGGATCCGTAGCATACGAGCCTTCGGGAGCATTGTAGTTCTTCGGGTCGTATCCCCAATTGTACTGCGGCTCATCAAGCCTGGTTTCGTCCACGCTTTCCGTTGCAAAATCGTAGATCGGGAGCAGCTCCACATGGGTGGCCCCAAGCTCGACAATATGATCAAGCCCTGTACGAATCCCTCCGGGACCTCGGGTACCTGTCTCCGCCAGACCTATAAACTTGCCTTTATGCTTCACTCCGCTGTCTTGATGAATGGTGTAATCACGAACATGCAGTTCATAGATCACGGCATCTAGAGGACTATGGAGTGGCGGTTTGTCCTCTGTCCAGTGTTCTGGATCGGTCGAGGCCATATCCAAGATGTAAGCACGATCCCCATTGACGCCTACAGCGGCGGCATAGGGATCGACAGCTTCGTTCCATTGATCCCCGATAAGGACCTGATAGGTGTAGAACATGCCTTGAAGGTTTTCTCCTACTTTCAGCAGCCAAGTTCCTTTCACATCACGAGTCATCGCGAACCGCCGGGCTTCTGCTGCCTGCCAATCCAGATACAGGAGAACGTATGCCTCGCTAGCCGTCGGTGCCCACAGTCGAAACGTGGACTCTTGCGGTTGATAAGTTAAACCCAGATCCGTTCCATCGTAATAAAATAGCTTGTCAAATTCCTTATCAAAGACGGAGACTCCCCCGGTGACCGCGGGATCTCCGTAGTGAATAACAGCATTGCTTTCTTTTTGTACCGACAAGATGTTCACTCCTCATGTATGCTTCCTATCCAATCGTACCTGTTTAACTTCTTCTTCCGTGATGGTACGGGTACCATAGCGGGCTTCCTCGTAAAGCTGAATCAAGGATTGTGGAATACGTTCCTTCCGCCCGTCCCATTCCTTAAGATCGCTTTCGGTTTCCCGCGGTGTTAGCGACGCTTTCCAATTATAGCCTTCCCTGATACTTCGGGAAAGTATCATGCGATACATTTGGCGAATTTTCTCATTCAAATGCTCCGATCCTTCTCCTGCCCGAAACTTACCGCCGATACGCATGCCGGACAACAGCCGTTTGAGCCGCTTGGATGCCGGGTCATGTTCAATATTCTCTACTTCATCCTCATAACCTAGCGAGGGCTGAAGGTTCTGTCTGTTCATCATCCTGTTCATCCATGCAGAGAATCTTCTATACAGCTTAGGCAGTATTTTGCCAAACCTGAATAGAACATACAGTATCCCGATCCCGATAACGGTGAACACGCCATAGATCAGCACTTGCTCCAGTACTTTCATCCATGGACTCGGCGGCTTGGTTTCTTCATCGAGAAATGACATTTCGGGCGGAGGCTCCGACATCGAAGGCGGCTCCGGGGCCTGCTCCGCTCCGGAGCCGAACCATCCGGAGATCCATGCAGCGATCCCCCGCGCCATATCAGAGACCCATTGCTGCAGCTGCGGTAGAAAAGCGACGACCGCAACAAGAAGCAGCAATACGATGATAAACCAGCGATTGTAGCGCAGCACGCGCCGTTCCAATACGGGCTGATCATTGCCTGGCAGGGTCTCATCCAACACCAACTGCCGATTGACAATCAACAGTGTCAATCCTAACGCGGCTGCCCCCATCCAGGTCAGAGACGATATTCCACCACGGAACGAATCCATGAAACTTAATATGAAACTGCTGACCCCGTACACAATCAAACCGATTAAGAAATACGTCCCCGGAAACATCAGATTCCAGCTTACCTGCTCCATTCGGCTTCCGCGATAACTGGCAATAAAGATCAAGGGGATAAAATAAGCTAGGGTAATATCGACGCCTATAAATGCGATGGATACCGCAATGGAAACCAGGCAAGCCCATAAGGTTGCCTTAAACTGACGATCCAGCTTGAACCATTGCGCACCTGTATAGCCAAGTAAGTACCCGCCTAATACTAGGGCAGGCCATACCCAGCGGTACGATTCAGGCAGCAGGTAGAAAGCCGGAATAAAGAGTACCGGAAAATAGAGTACGCATTCCACGAATCCCTGCAAAGAAGCCTTTATAAATCCAGTACCTCGAGAGGTCATGCCGACACCTCCTTCGCAGGAGTCGGCACATCACCGAGGGGAAATACCTGAATCGTGTGCCCATTGTCCCGAAATCGCTGAAACATCTCTTCCAGCCTGGGGCTGACGTAAGTGCTTAAAATCAGGATATCCCTTGCCTCTTCATGTCGGGATAGCTCATGGGCCAGATAATCATGGAAAGAAGCCTTTCGGATCAGCTCCAGTCTCGCCAGCATTTCAAATATCAGATGCTGCTGGGTCATGCCGCCTGCAACCGGGACAAATGCCTCATCGGTGGAATCCTCGCCAAGCGTTCCATTCGTCCCCATTCCGATCTCCATGCCCTGCGACAATAAGTGAGCTGTAATGCCGGCCGCCAGGCGGATGCCATACTCGATCGGCTCAGGCCGCGTCGCTTTGCTCCACATCTGCTCATGATCCTCTATATTCAGATAGATTAAGAGCCGGCTGTCCGCTGTGGTATCCCGCCTGTGGACCTGCAGCGTGCCCGTCCGTGCGGTCGCTTTCCATTGAATATCCTTCAGCGGATCGCCGTCGCGATATTCGCGTATGCCCGATATCAGGAAAGGATCCTCCAAGATCCATCTTCGGACCAGCATTTCGCCCATCCAAGTCTGGACCGGGAGGGCCATGTCCGACACATCCATCGGCATCGGGTACACGATAATTCCACCGGACAACGTCTTGCTCTGGACAATCGACTCCATTCCGACCAAATCACCCGTCGTCATGGATACCGTTCCCAGCTTGTACAGACCTCTGCGCTTAGCGATAATCCGATGTCGGCGAAGGATTTTGGTCCAAGGCAGAAGACTGAAGAAGCTCTTGTGGTTCTGATTGAATTGCCCCTCACTGATATCCAGGTTCAATTGGTTATCAAATGCCAGGCCCGAACGAAATTGGGATTCTACCCTTAACCAGGGTACAGGCAATGCTTTGCGGTTCTCAATGATTTCGATCAATTCCACGGAATCTCCCTCATAACAGGTCGACACCTTGAAGGAACGGCTGTAGTTCAGCCTTTTCAATGCCGTCCGTTTGAAAAGCTTGCCCTGAACAACGATGACCACTGCGGCGATTAACAATATCCAATAGGCTCCCATCGCCATCCGCCCCTACGACGAAATGCCTTCTTCTGTCGGTACGGGAACCTGCTGCAGCAGCCGTTCGATCACTTCTTCCGCCGCGGCAGCGCCGCCGCGGCTGTGGAGCGTCCCTCGAAGCTTCAACCGGTGCGCCCATGTCGGCACAGCCAAATCTTTTACATCATCAGGGGTAACAAACTCCCTGCCCTTCAGGACGGCTTGTACCTGCACAGCCTTCAATAATGCTTGGCAGCCCCTTGGGCTTACGCCGGAGGCAACCGCTTCATCTCTTCTTGAATGCTCGGAAAGCGCAACGATATAGGATAACATCTCATCACTGACATGTACTTTGCTGACGATATGTCTGGCTTGTACGATCCGCTCAGACGTTGCAATTGCCATTAGAGACTCCAAGGGCTGATCCTCTTTAAATCGCTTCAGAATATTCACGCTTTCCTCTGAGGTAGGGTATCCCATATTCAGTTTGAACAGAAAGCGGTCCAGCTGTGCCTCCGGCAGCGGAAACGTTCCTTGCTGTTCCAGCGGATTCTGCGTCGCGATGACCAGAAACGGTTCTTTCAGCTGATGGGTTACCCCGTCAATGCTGATCTGGCGTTCCTCCATGCACTCCAATAGACTGGACTGCGTACGAGGTGTCGCCCGGTTGATTTCATCGGCTAGAAGGATATTCGTGAACAGAGGCCCCGGTCGGAATTCAAACGTCGCGGATTGTTGATTATAGAAATAAATGCCGCTCAGATCCGACGGCAGCAAATCCGGCGTAAACTGTACTCTCTTAAACGTGCAATCAATCGACTTCGAGATGGATTTGGCCAGCAATGTCTTACCTGTACCCGGCACATCTTCCAACAGAACATGACCTGAAGTGACCATGGCAATAAACAGTCTGTCAATCAGCTGCTCTTTACCTACCATAACTTTGGAAACGTTTGCTCGAATGTCGTCGGCAAGACGGCGAACGCCATGATAATCTATAGTGATTGTAACCACCCCTTATGTAGTTTAACTTAACAACAAAGTTCGTCATGACATCCCATAATTCCTGTTATTCGGGACAAAATAAGACCGATTGCCTCATATATGGCTTCTCTTTCCGTTACCATGAGGATATTTACGGATCTCCCGCACTCCGATACGCCAAGAAGCCGTCCAAGGACAGCTTCCGAGAATGCACCCTATTGACGTACGACCTGATATTACTAAGCTCTGATTATTCTGCCGTCCTCTCTTCATGGGAAGCTGAATCCGTCCCGCTTTCCGGGATCAATAGTTTCGTCAGCTCCGCCTCAGCCTGCTCGCGGCTATCGATCCGGATATCGATATAATGCCTAACCTCAGGCGGCCGGGCATAAAACGGCTCCAGTGACGCAGTCCATAGCTTATAATCCGGATGTCCGCGGAAGCCGATCAGGCGATCCTTAATACCGCTCCAACGGACGAGGAATATATATTCATCCCGGTTCTCCACGCACTTGTGAAGCTCATGGCTTACATATCCCTTTTTCGTTAACAGAACGCCGGAAACTTCCCGAAAGACACTTTCAAACTCGCTTGCCAGCCCCGGTTTGATATAAAGTATCGCTGATTCCAGTATCATATCGTATCCCCCTCTTCGATATCCATCCGATCAACGGTAAAAAATAACGCTTGTATTTAGCAGCGCCATGCTAGGAAAACAAGTAGGTGCAGTCAAGTATATGCTGATATAATGAGAAGCATGAATACACTTATAAGGATGAGACAAACATGGCATTCGGCATCTCGAGACAGGAATTGCAGCAATGGAAGCAGAAGGTCGCACAAGGCGACATCGCTTTTTTGACCCATTATTGGTACGACAAGCGGTTTCCGGAGTTCCATACCGTAACCAAAGTAGGCTGCTCGAACATCCAGCGCCTTGAGGACTGGTGTGTATCCAACGGGCTTAATCCGAAATATATCCATTACCGCCAACCTTACCCGCACTTTGATCTGATCGGTCCCAAGCAAACCGAATTACTGCAAAAGTATAGACTCGATGAGCATATCACCCGATTCGGTCTGTAAATGCCGATCGGCGTACATTTAACAAAACCCGCCTTGATCCGCCGGCCATTCTCGCTCATGCCGTGCCTGATCAGGCGGGTTTTTTAGAATACTTTATCAACCGGATCGTTCCGAGGTTTTCTAATGGTTCTGTTCTATTTCTATACCCTCATGTAACGGCTTCGCTAGTCATCTTCTTTAATGTCTTGTTGATCCAGATCGCAGCCGTCGCGCCTTCCCCCATCGCCACGGTAGTTAATTCGGAATGGACGCCCAGGTCACCGGCCGCCCAGAGTAATTCGACACTCGTCATTTTGGACCTTGGATCGGTCTTGACATGACGGTTGTGCTCCAGCTCTGCCCCCAGCTGCTCGGCCAATTCGGAATAGATCCTATTCCCGCCAAAAGATATGAACCCCCGCTCTGCGGGCACGATGCTCCCATCCTCCAGCACAACGGCCGATAGGATGCCGTCCTCCTCCCGAATTTCAGACACCTTTTTCTCTATATACGGAATCCCTAAATCCGCCAATTGGGACATATGCTCGGAAGAAGCCGGCTCCCGCTCATGATTGATGTAGATGATATCCTTGGTCCGCTCCGATAGCAGCACGGCCATACTGGCACCGGGATCGCCCGATCCCATCACGACGGTCTTACGATCTTGAATTTCATAACCATCGCAATCGGGGCATACAAAGACGGATGTGCCCAGCGTGGACATCAGGCCTGGCAGTTTGGGAAAACGGTCCATCACGCCTGTTGCGAGCAGCAAGGTTTTGGTCCTGTATTGAACGCCGTCTTTACCGGTTAACACAAAATATTCCGCTTCATCCCGTTCCGCTTTCCGGATATCATCGGCTGCAAACGTAACGCCGACAGACTCCGCCTGCTGACGTCCCCGCCCCCTGAGCTCTTCACCAGATACCCCATCCGGCCATCCGAGGATGTTGCGGTAGCTCTTGCATATGGTGGAACGCCCCGTTCCCCGGTCGATCACTAGGATATCGTAGGCAGAATACCGCCCCAGCTGTATAGCAGCCTGCAGACCTGCAATTCCGCCGCCTATGATAATGCAATCTTTCACTTCGGTATCCAACATGTAGGTTTATCCACTCATTTCTATATCGAATTAAGGCTGGAACTCTTGGCATCAAGATTTACTTCAAGAAGAGAGGTACACCCTAAATATTTAACCAATCGGCCGTGATTTACTCCTGAAAAATCAAATAGACCCCGGCACAAAGCGCCGAGGTCTAAAAATCAATGAATCACAGGAGTAGCTGTCCGGCTAATGCACCGGTAATCACAACAAGCCACGGAGGGCTCTTCCAGAACATCAGCATCCCGAACAGACCCGCGCCAATCACAAATTCAAGCGGACTATGGATGGAGGATGTCCATATGGGATGGTACAAAGCGGCCAACAGAATTCCGACCACTGCGGCATTCATGCCTGTCAGCACGCCTTGCAGTTTAGGGTTTCTGCGGATGCTGTTCCAGAACGGCATTGCCCCTACGATGAGCAGAAATCCAGGCAAAAAGATCGCAAGTATAGCAACGACACCTCCGGGTATCCCCTGAATCAAGACCCCAAGGTAAGCGGCAAAAGTAAATAACGGACCGGGTACAGCTTGTGTTGCCCCGTAACCGGTTAGGAAATCCTCTTTGGACATCCAGCCGTTCAATACCGTCTCACTCTCCAGCAGCGGGAGAACAACGTGCCCTCCGCCGAATACAAGCGATCCGGCTCGGTAGAAGCTGTCCACAATGGCTACCCAACCATTATCGGTCAGCCCTTTAAGGAGCGGCAGACCCACTAATAACACGACAAACATGCCCAAGCAAAAGAGTCCGGCTCTCCGTCCGATCGGCATCTTGATCTCGGGTGCTGCCTCTTCATTCGCTTGACGCTTGAACAACCACAGTCCCGATATGCCGGCCAGCGCGATGACCGTCACTTGAGAAACGGGACTCTGCCACAGCAGAACGACTGCCATGGCTATTAACGCTATGGCCGCCCGCACGGGACCTGAGGCCAGCTTTCCTGCCATCCCAAGTACCGCTTGAGCTACGATGGCCACTGCGACAATTTTCAGCCCTTGAATCCAGCCTGCCGAGCCGGGATCGAAGGTTTGCATCAGATAGGCGAAAATCATGAGCATAAGCACGGATGGTAACGTAAAGCCGAGCCAGGCGACGATACCGCCCCATAGTCCCGCTCGTATCATCCCAACACCAATGCCCACTTGGCTGCTGGCCGGTCCGGGAAGAAATTGGGCCAGGGCCACCAGATCCGCATAACTTTTTTCGTCCAGCCATTGTTTGCGCCGCACATAAGTCTGGTGGAAGTATCCAAGATGTGCGATCGGTCCGCCAAACGATGTGAGTCCCAACTGCAGAGCGGTCCACCAGGTTTCGCTGAGGGCACGCCACCTGCCAGAGGGCTGCCTATTGCCGACTTGAGCTTGTACTTGTTCTTTCTCTGTCTCCGGATTCAATATCCATCGCTCCCCATATGCTTGGTGTAATGTAATAGAACCTCGTAACCCGTTTAACCCTTAGGTATACAGATCATCTTTTATCAAATTTCAGAGTATACCAAGTCCTCATTGTCAATCTACCCATTTATGTAAACGCTATGTAAAATCTATAGATTTTTTTGAATGCTATCAAGTGAAAACCGGACATGCTCTAAAAAAAGAGCGACCCAACAGAACTTTTGTTCCATGGATCGCTCTTAGTATCATACTTACTGTATGCGTCAATACAATGTGACTTCTATACCTTTAAGCCTCCGGCTTCGTTTCGTTTGGCACGGAGAGATAACCCGGCTTCGCTGCCCCGAAACCGAAGATGAACAACACCACAACAACGGCGGACAGCACCGCCAGCGGCACCTTCCATCCTCCTGTCGCATCATGCAGGAACCCGATCAGCATCGGACCGACGGCGGCCAATAAATAACCCAGTGACTGCGCCATTCCGGATAACGCGGCAGCTTCTTGAGCCGTTTTGGTACGAAGGGTGAAGAACATCAGGGATAAACTGAAATTGGCCCCGCCTGAAATACCTACCAGCATCACCCACAGCAAATTCAACGAAGTCATGCCGGAAAATAAGCCTGCATATCCGGTCAGCATGCACAATGCAGAGATCGTTACCAGCATACGCTGATTGGGATTCCGGCCAGCCAGAACAGGAATAATGAAGGAAAATGGCAGGCTGACAAATTGGAGAATCGAGAGCATCCATCCCGCAGCACTATAATCCATGCCTTGGCTTCTCAGAATCTCGGGCAGCCATGAGACGTTCACGTAGAACGTAAACGATTGAAGTCCCATAAATAAAGTAATGTACCAAGCAAGCGGTGACCTCAGCACACTCTGTTGTTTGGTTGAAGTCGAACGGACCTCAGCTGTTTTTCCGGAACTGCGGCGCTGGATGATCCACACAATCAGAGCCAAGACGGACAATGAACCCCAAATGAGCAGGGACCCTTGCCAACCAAGCCCTGCTTGGGTAGCCAGCGGAATGCTAATCCCGGATGCGATGGCGGCGAGCAGGTTCATCGAGGCAGAGTATGTGCCCGTCATCAATCCGATATGCCGCGGGAAATCCCGCTTGACCAGACTTGGAAGCAGCACGTTCCCTACAGCTATGGCCATTCCAAGAAATGCGGTTCCGATTAACAGCGTATATGGGGATGATACCGAGCGTATGCCGATTCCGAATGTCAGCACCACCATACTCAGCAAAAGGGTATTCTCCAGTCCCCATTTTTTGGCCATGGCCGGTGCCATCGGCGACAGCAGGGCAAAGGCTAATAGCGGCAGCGTGGTGAGCATACCCGCCAAGGTGTTCGAGATTCCCGTATCGTCGCGAATGATCCCGATCAGCGGGCCGACCGATGTAATCGCCGCTCTCAAGTTAATAGCAATAAGGATGATTCCTGCAAACATCATCCATGTGCGCCCTCCAGAATTTGTGTTTTGATCTATTGATGTTCTTGATGTCATGACATGGACTCCTTACTTTCAAGCGATATGTAAAAATAAACTTATCCGAGTTTATCACAAACCCGGGCATTAGGCCATAGCCTCGGGATGCTATCATGGCAGCTTTTAGGGCCAGTCCGCCGCCGATTCAACGTTGTGCATTAGCCTGTAGACGCACAGATAGAGCCCTACACAAGCGGGCTCCAAGCATACACGGATAATTTTTGGACATTGCGAATGAATTCATTATACCGTTTCTGTATTTCCTCGGATGCGTACTGACGGAACTGCTCGAAGATTCCCATGCACCGCAGCATCCCGTTGTCACTTTTGATTCTGATCGAATACTCGAGACTATCCAGGATATAGGATAACCCGCGATCATACTGTTTAGCATTCAAATAGTATATCCCTAACTCAGCGAGGAGGCGGGTGTATTGGTTTATTGTAATTTGCTCACTAACCTTTCCAAATTTGTTTCTTTGTAATTTAAGTACCAAGTAATCACGAAACTGTTCCAGTATATGATCTATGTTGAAGTGATGTCGATTAGCAGCTATTACAATATTGCATAAGGCTGCAAAAATCTCATCTCTTCTTGTGATAACATAATTTACATATTCAGGTAGGATGCTAGAATGACCAGCCATCAGTTTATAATAGTAACGATTCGCTTTTGCCCAATCTTTAAACTGATTAATAGTTAAAGTTTCTTCATCTGTGGGTGCTGTTATCCAATTAGTGTATTCATACATGGAGAGATAACCTAATGCCTCATCAAAGTTTCCTGCTTCACGACAGACATTGGCTCGAATTAGATACGAATATAATATGTAAAATATAACTGGCTTCTCTTGTTCATATTTGTAATTGTTTTCATATTTTATTTTTGCCTTAAGACCCATTTTTTCGGCAAGAACTTCCACCGTATCCCACCGAAGCAGTGAAATATTAACGTTAATAAGCTTCCTATAAGCTTCTAACTGGTAAACTTCATCCAACCGATCAATATAATGCTCAAAAGTTACGGCCAATTGTAAATTAGCTTCCATGTTATCACTTAGCCCCAACCCAAACAGCCGATAATGACATAATGCAAGCCTTTCAGAGTGTTGGAACTTTTCACTTTCAGCAACGCATTCATATAGTATAGCTGCCGCCTTATACTTTTCCTCATTGAAAAACTCTTCCGCCGTTTCGAAAAGCATCGGTACGTAAATCATGTTTTCCATCGTCATACGGGCTGCTAGTTGCAGACAATCCAGTTTATCTAACTCTGCACAACGTTGAAGAAAAGCTCCTAGCCGCCTCCAGTCAGGGGTTGTATGAAATATACATTCAAAAATGTAACGGTCGTAAAAATACCCTTCAGAATGTCCTATACTTGTAGTGATACGATCTAATTGATTTACCGACATTGGGCGATTTCCGTTAAGTATACTACTCAAAGATCCACTGTTTATATTTGATATTTTCGAAAACTGATTAATAGTCAAACCATGTTCATGCAAATATCTAGCTATTTCACCGCGAATTGTGGCTGTCGTTTCCAAGTAACAACACCCCCAGAAAAATCTATATTTAGCATTTCCCCCCTACACAAGCGGGCTCCAAGCATACACGGATAATTTTTGGACATCACGAATGAATTCATTATACCGTTTCTGTATTTCCTCGGATGCGTACTGACGGAACTGCTCGAAGATTCCCATGCACCGCAGCATCCCGTTATCACTTTTGATTCTTATCGAGTACGCGAGGCTGTCCAGGATGTAGGATAACCCCCGATCATACTGTTTAGCATTTAAATAGTATATCCCTAACTCGGCGAGGAGGCGGGTGTATCGGTTTATTGTGACCTGATCGTTAACCTTTCCGAGCTGATTTTGCCTCTCTTTGAAAACCAAATGCTCCTTATACCGATCCAATATATGATCGATATGTAGTTGATAGCGATTGGCTGCGATCATAATATTACATAGCGCCAAAAAAATCTCGTCTTCCCTTGAGTCCACATAATCTACGTACCGGTTTAAAGCATCTGGTTGTCCGCTCATTAAACCATACATATACCGATTAGCCTCAGCCCATTCCTTGAACTGCTCCATAATCAGTGATGCTTCCTCACTAGGTTTGTTTATCCAATCAGGATTTTCATATAATGATACATAATAAAATGCATTATCGTAATCTCCACGTTCTTGATGCGAAGAGGCCTGAATTAAATACGAATATAATATGTAAAATATAAAGGGTTTCTTTGGATATTCGTAAGCACCAAAAATATTTCTATTTTGTTGATAATGAATTTTAGCTTTATGTCCCATCCTTTTGCCAAGAGCTTCAATTTTATCCCACCGCTGTAAGGATATATTCACATTAATCAGCTTAACATACGCATCCAATTGATACATATCATCCAATCTATCGATATAGGGTTCAAAGTATACTGCTTTTTGTAAATTCTCTTCCTGATTCTCACCTAATCCGATTACGAATAATCGATACTGACAAAGAGCTAACCGTTCGGAATACTGAAACTTTTCACACTCAGCCACACATTCATATAACAAAGCTGCCGCTTCACGCTTCTCCTCGTTGAATAAGGTCTCCGCCATATCAAAAAGCATCGGTGCGTAGTTAATATTTTCCATCGTCATTCGTGCAGCTTTATGCAAACAGTCCAATTTATCCAATTCCGCACATCGTTCAAGAAAAGGTCCAAGCCTCCGCCAATCTGGAGTGGTATGAAAAATACTTTCCGTTATGTAAAGTTCGTAAAAGTGCCCCTCTTCCAGACCCATCCCTTCGGTAATCCGGTCTAACTGGTGCATGGACATGGGACGATTTCCATTCAGGATATTACTGAGTGTCCCGCTGTTGATACCCGATATCCTGGCAAATTGGTTGATTGTCATACGATGATTCTGCAAATATCTAACTATTTCTCCGCGAATCGTGGCTGTCGTCTCCAAGTAACAACACCCCCAGATGGAAAACCAAATATTAGTATAGTAAATAATTAATTACATGCTATTATTTTACAATCGTTAGGTCAATAGTAGATGAACTGAACATGCCTTTAATATTTCTATAAGATATAATAAAAGACGCCTCCGATGACTCGGAAGCATCTTACTATGACCCACCTGTTCGAGTTTAAAGACAATTATGTACCGCCAGATCCAAATCCATGAGTTAAAGTTGAAAATACCGCTATTTCTTTGTTATTGTCAGCATGAATCGTTGAAGTTGGAACAGCAAATGTCCACACGATACTAAACATAACTAATAGAGAAACCAATTTTTTTCTCATTTAATTTTTGCACCTCGCTAACTAAATTAGTATAACGTTTTTGTGATTCAAAAGATGAAAAATGACGATACTGTTCGAATAACCCCATGCATCTCAGCATGCCATTGTTACTATTAATTGTAATGGAACTCCCCAGACTTTCCAATATAAATTCTATTCCTTTATCATATTGCTCCGAATTTATATAGTAGATCCCTAATTCGGCCAATAAACGCGTATGTCTCTCTAATGTTACTTGCTTACTAACTTTACCTATGTGATTTCGTTGTTGCTTATAGATTAAATATTCTTTGTAATCTTCCAAGATATGATCTACCTGAAATTTATGTCGATTGGCCGCTATCATTATGTTACACATTGCCACAAAAATCTCGTCTTCACGTGTCGAGACGTATTCCATATACTCAGAAAGAACCTCAGCTTGTCCGACCATTAACTGGTACACATATCTGTTAGCAACTGCCCACTCTTTAAACTGGTTAATAATTTGTAGTTCTTCATTATTAGCGTTACTTATCCATGAAGGATCAGCATATTGTGATACATAGTATAGTGCCTTTTCATATTCTCCACGCTCACTGTAGCTATATTCTAATGATAAATGTGCGTATAGGATATAAAAAATAAGTGGATTCTTCCTCTTTATCTCAATATGATTTTTTGTCTCAATATACTTATACTCAATTATTGCTTTATGCAACATTAGCTCAGCGAATTCCTCAACTTTATCCCAACGATGTATAGAACCATTTACATTAATCAAATCAACTAGTGCATCCAATTGATATACTTCATCTAATCTATCAATATAAGGTTCAAAGTATACTGCAGCCCTTGAATTAACCTCCTGATCATCGCCTAACCCAAGCGTAAACAACCGATACTGACACAGAGCCAACCGCTCCGAATGCTGAAATCGTTCACTCTCAGCCACGCTTTTGTAGAGCAGAACGGCCGCTTCATGCTTTCCCTCTTTGAAAAAAAACTCTGCCGTTTCAAAGAGTAAGGGTGAATAAGAGATATTATCCATCGTCATCCGGACAGCCTTATCCAGACAATCCAGCTTCCCCAGCTCAGCGCATCGGTGAAGATACGGACCCAGACGACGCCAATCCGGCGTAGCATGGAAAATGCATTCATCTATGTACAGCTCATAAAAATAACCCTCTTCCAGACCCATACCTAACGTAATCCGGTCTAACTGCTGCATGGAAATCGGGCGGTTCCCATTCAGAATGTTGCTGAGCGTGCCGCTATTGACACCCGATATCTCAGCAAACCGATTAATCGTCATTTCGTTCTTATGTAGAAACTCTTCCATTTGTTCGCGAATCGTGGCTGTCCTTTCCAAGCTAACACCACCCTCTAGGATCAGAACCCAAATATTAGTATATCTCTCTATACAGTAATCATATTGATTAATATTCCAGCGGTCAATACTTAAATACGTCATTTTTTTTACAAAAAATAACCAATACAATTTAAAAATGCCAAATTCAACACTTTTCTTTACTATTTATATATCGTCATATTGATCACTACGATGAGAAAAAGCGCTCCGAAATTTTCGGAAACGCTTTGAAAGTTGGACAACAATAACGGCCCTGACTTCAATCATGTCAGGGCCGATTACCTACGATATACTCTCCTAGCTTCTTCTTGCCTGAATTAATGTGAACCAATTCGTATCCCCATTAAATACACCGTTTACTCTGTATACAGGCTGATAGAAGTTCTTTGTGTCATAAATGAATGATAGCTCAATCCCTGTTATATCAAGTTGGTCACCTTTTTTAATAACGAGTTGATCCGGCTTTAATATTGCATTTCTTTTGATTTGAGGAAATTCACCATTCTTTATACGCTCATATACCTCTGCAGGAGACCGTATATCTACTTCCTTCATAAATTGATTCTCTTGAAGCCCATTATTTATCGAGTAGATAGTGCCATCTTGTTTAAGAGCGAGTAACAGTTCGCCAGTCCAATAACTTTCGTTTAACCCCGCTTTATCCGGGAGGGACCATTGATATTCCCCGCCATCCAATGCTGTAAAATCAGCGTCTTGAGGGAGTAGGCCAAGATCGGCCATTATGGTTCTGGCCTTTTGTGATAGCAGTTCTTGGTCATTGAATGAAGCTCGCTCCGGTGTATCATTGTTCTCGGTTAACGACCAGTTTCCCTCTTGGGATTGATAGAATGTATATGGTGTTCCTGATTTATCTTTCAATAGAACCTCACGATCGCCATCCCGATCCTTAACCTTCAACTCAGATAATCCTAACTTCTGCTGCAGCAGGGCTTCGACTCCTTCCGGCTGAGTGATTTTCTTGTAGACGGGGGCCACTGCAGGTGCCGAGCTTAGCTGAAGGGATGTTGTCACATGAACATCTTTCATATTCCATTTGGTAAACGAGTTTATGGCCAGGTTACCGAACTCCTGCTGAAAGTAGACGATATTTATGCCGACAAATAACAAACCCATCAATAAAGGGATCGCCAGGTTTCCCAGCAGGCTTTTCATTCTTATTCTTTTGTTATGAACAATGGAAGCAGCAAGTCTGTATAATTGATATCCAAAAATACCACCAAGCGTGTTGTTTATGATATCATCAAGCTCAAACAGCCCTGCGCCTGTAAGCGTCTGGTAGGTTTCAATAAATAGCGTAGAACTTACAACGACCAGAAGCAGCCACTTGAATGCTTTACATTTTTGGCTGATGAAAGGCAGCAATATTCCCATCGGGATAAACATGATGATATTAAATAACCCATTCTGAAGATCACGTAAGGAATACTTATTCCATGCTTCAATATAACCGCTGAATGGATGGAGATTCATCTGCAAGAAATGGGAGTGGCCGCGGCCGAACATGGTGAGCTCGAGCACAAAAACAACATATCCGATGAACAAGGCACCGAGAAAAAGCTTTTTCATGTGAATCCGTGGCTTTCCCTCTGATTGTTGTTTTCTATAATAAAGGTAATAATATAGTCCGATTAGAACGAATTCGATCCCGATAATTACGATGACCGGCAGCAATAAAAAACGTAGATTAATATAAATTTCATCGATCCCCAAGACGAGGTCCTCCTTATGATTTTATCCTGATGATGATTGACACTATCTTGTCATTCCACTTCAAGTCAGAGCCGGTCACTTTTATATACTCTCCTGCTTTAACGCGTCGATAATGTTTTCCTTTTTTACTTTCGCGCTGGAATATAGCATGGCAGAACCGACAATGACAAATACGGCGGCAATGACAGATAGAATACTCATCCAGGGGAGGACGAATCCGTAGCTAAATTTGTTTGCAAAGGCCATATAGATCATATACATCACGACGAAGCTGATAGGAAGCCCGAACAGCAGCGACTTGGCTCCATAAAAAACACTCTCGTAGTTCATCATTTTCGCAAAGCCTTTTGGCGTCATTCCAACGGATTTCAGCATCGCAAATTCCCGCTTTCGAAGCGAGATGCTCGTTGCGATCGTATTAAAAATATTCGCAATACATATCACTGAGATTAATACGATAAAGCCATAAGAAAAGACGGACATCAATAGTATCATCTGTTCTTCCTGTTTTCTGGATTGATACAAATTGTACACATGCAGATTAGGCTCTTTCATTTCTTCGATTTCCTGCTGCGTTTTCAGCGGGTCCGCACTTTTCAGATAGAGAAAGGTTTGAACGAACTCTCTACTCTTATCGTCTGCCAGTTGATTCAGGACTCGTTCCGAGACGACGATATTTAACCCGCCTGTTCCGATTGAGTTCATCCCCATCGGAGATTGATCCGTCAACGCCGCAATGTACACTTTACTTACATCCGTCTCTTGTTCCGTTTCCTCATGGATCGTTGTCAAATCGAGACTTTGCCCGACATTCGCATGAATAGCCTTCGTTTGGACGTATTTTCCCGTATCCATATCTTTATAATCGATGGTATCGATCACAATTGCGGCGGGACGATCCGGATCCGTCAGTAACTCGAAATCTGCGCCGACTGCTTTGGCATAGGCTTGCAGGTTCGAATCGTTTAGTGCATTGATTTTAATATCGTAAGGATATTTTCCGTCCTTCAGGATGCTCTTATCCTGCTTGACCGCCTCCTGCAATTCATCGGCGATGGACGCTTCTTCGATCCAAGCGTTCCTATACAATTCATGAATCACGCTGTATTCCGATACATCCGAAAGGGATGCAATGGACTGAACCAACCGATCGTCTATTCTTTTTTCATTGCCGTAAGATAGTTCTATATCATAGTTGACGCCTTCCTGCGACATGGCCAAGGATTGTTTCAGATTACCGGTAAAAAATGATACCGTTAAAAACAAAACGATGCTGATCACGAGCGAAAATACGGTGGCATGGTATCTCCGCTTGTTCCTTTTTAAGTTTTTCAATCCGATCTCCGCTTCGATTCCGAAGAGCTTTCGAATCCATTTTGACGTTTCCACGCTTTTGCCCGTAAGCTTCACATCGGTTGTTTGACGAATCGCATCCATGGCGGAAATCCGGGATGCTTTGACGGCCGGGAGATACGTCGAAATGAAAATCGTCAACATGGAAACAGCGCAGGCAATCAAAAGCGATAACGGCGTGACGATTACCGTTAGCCTTTCAGTGATTCCTAAAGCCCCTTGAATGATAACGTTTATGAACTGAAAGGTAATGCCGATCCCGGCAAGACCGCATAGGATCCCAACGGGAATGCTGATCAAGCCAATGATGACACCCTCAAAAAACACCGAATTTCTCTTCTGCCTTTTCGTAGCCCCCACGCTTGCAAGCATCCCTAAATGGCGAGAACGTTCCGAGACGGAAATTGCAAAAGCATTATAGATCAGCGAAACCGAGCCGATCATAATGACCGCCATCAGGATCACCGATAAGGAGAACATCGTGCTGTACGAGGCTTCGCTTTTGGAGACGCCATAATAATGCAGCAAATCGTGATGATATTGGACCTTTTCGATCTGGTTGTTCTCTGCCAGGTTTTCTGCATGAGCGAACAAAGACTGATTGACTTTTTGCAATACTACCGCCGCATGGACTTGATCGTTCGCCCCCATGAGGTTTTCATCGACATAGCTAATGGTCGTATACCCCGGGGCCCACGCCGGTTCCCATACGGGAGGCTTGATGAAGCCTACGACCGTGTAATCCCTTGTCTTTATATGTTGCAGCGTTTCGTTCTTTTCGTTATCTACCATACGCAGGGATTCCGTTTGACCCAGCGGTTGATCGTTCCCTACCTCGAATCGTTCGCCGACGCGGAGAGTGAGACGATCCCCGATTTCATATTTCACCTTGGCGTTTGTCGCAGCGGCTTCAGAAATCACAACTTCCTTGTCGGTTTGCGGCAGACGCCCCTTGCTCAATTCAATCGGAAATTGCGCTAAACCTTGTGCATCATACGCCTTGATGAACCAATACGGCTTATTTGGATTTTGTCCCCCTTCTAATGGGGCATAGCCAAGATCGTTTGTGATCGCAAGGGTCTTGGTTGCGTCATCGTTTTTTATCGCTGCAAGCTGTTCCTTGTTTACATCTTGATATAGGACATGCCATTCCCCTTCATCCGCGATGGTTTGCCTTTTCATTAAATCCAAGTAAGAAAAACCAAGCGTTGCAACAGCCGTCACCATGGCAACTGACATGATGACACCTATGATGGTTACAAGCGTTCGTCTCTTGTTTTGCCTCAAATGTCTGACGGTGAGTTTATTGACAATATTCAAGGGCGAATCACCTCGTCTTTGGCAATCCTTCCGTCTTCAATCGAAATGACTCTGTCAGCTTGCAAAGCGATTCGTTCGTCATGCGTGATCACGATCAATGTCTGGTGATAGGTTTTATTCAACATTTGCAATAAGTCGATGATCTCGCTGCTATTCTTGCTGTCCAGATTCCCGGTCGGCTCGTCCGCCAGCATAATGGCAGGATTACTGATGAGGGCTCTGCCGATCGACACCCTTTGCTGCTGTCCGCCTGATAATTGATTAGGCAGATGGTTTAAGCGACGCTGCAGATTCAAAGTCTTCACGAGACCATCCAACTGCTTCTTGTCTACCTTTTGGTTATCAAGCAGGAGCGGGAGCGTAATATTCTCTTCCACCGTCAAGACGGGAATCAGATTGAAAAACTGGTAGATCAGTCCGATTTGTCTGCGCCTGAAGATAGCCAGCTGCGTTTCGTCCAAGTTATACATATCCGTATCCTCTACGAGGACCTTGCCGCTCGTCGGCAAATCCACACCGCCCAGCATGTGCAGAAGCGTGGATTTCCCCGATCCGGACGGGCCAATGATCGCAACAAATTCACCTTTTCGAACCGAAAAGGAAACATCGTCAAGCGCCTTTACCGCCGATTCGCCTTTACCGTATATTTTAGACAGATGATCTATCTTTAAAATTTCCATTGCCATATCTCCCTCCCTTCATGCTCAATTCCAGCTATATACCATCTCTTTATATCCAACATCCCACAGGGTTACATTTCCCTCAATGGTTATCGTAAGCTCATTGGCCTGTGGGAGAAAAATGGAGGTCATATCCGGCTCATGGCGTCCGGCTTCTACAGATACAGTCAGGTACTCATGTCCATCGGCGGTAACCCTAATGCTGCCTTGGGAATCCTCCTGATCGGGAATTCCATAATTCAAAAAGAGGTACACCTCCTTCTTATTGCCTAACGTGTACCTGTACGTTTCCTTGTTTTTGCCTTCAATGCTGTACATATTATATTGGGGTTCCACGTCTTGACCGCCTATCTTAAGACGGTTCGGTTTCGTTCCCGTTGATGGATTGCCGTTACTATCCTTCCATTCGTTTATCGCCACAAAGGGGCCCATCTCTTTGGTGAACACTTGATCAACCACCCCGAAGATCCCCCACACCCCGAGCATCAAAACAACGCTGGAAATACCTGAAGCAACCATAATTCTCCAGATGTTTTTCGCGCGAAAGCCAAGTTTGTACGCCCCGAACCCGATGGCTGCGCCCGTTGAGTTCTGTATGACGTCGTTCATGTCGAAACTGCCGAGGAAAGTTAGTGCCTGAATCGTCTCCAGCAGAAGGATAGATAGGATGAACAATGTCATGAAGCGAACAAAGCTAGTCCGATATAACAACGGAATCAATATGCCAAAAGGGATAAAGGCTGCGATGTTTCCGAAACCCACAAAATCCATCAGCGTAGGATGTAGAAGATCTGATAGACTTGGCACCCTGAAAAAACTGTCAGGTAAAAACATAAAGGTGTACTCGGAGATTTGATCTACCTTACCTACTCTGCCGAAAGCGAAAAACAAAAAATAAAGAATAAACAGGGTGTAGAATATCGTGATAGCAAAAATAATTTTACGTTGTTGTTTCAAATGCATGGTCGTACCTCCATCGTTCATCTGTTGAATATCATTGTATCTGTCTAAAATGACTTTTCAGTGACGATGAAGGTGACAATTCAGTCACTTACGGAGTGCCGCTAAATCACGTGCTTATAAAATTTAATCCGAAACTGCGTACCCTTGTCGCTGCTGCTCGTCACATCGATCACTCCGTTCTGGCTTGCAATAATGCTGTAAGCCATCGCAAGACCAATACCGATGCTCCCCTCGCTCGCATTTTTCCCTTTATAAAAACGTTTGAAAATATAAGGCAAATCTTCTTTTGGAATTCCTTTTCCGTTATCAGCGATGATAATTTCCGTAAATAGCGCATTTTCGGAAAAAGAAATGGCTATGAGTCCGCCTTCATGCGTGTGCTCAACGCCATTTTTCAAAATATTGATAATCGCTTCGGCCGTCCATTTGAAATCACCGACAAACGAGACACTGTCATCGCCCTTGATGGAAACCGTTTGGTCCTTGATTTCCATCGGAATCAACACCGGTTCTAATGCCTTTTGTATAAGCTTATGAACAAACACTTGATCTTTTTTAAACTGGATTGTCTTTTCTTCGATTTTCGATAGCTTTAATAAAGAAGAAACAAGCCAATCGATTCGTTCAAGCTGAATACCGATATTCCGGGTGAACTCCGCTCTTTTCGCTGGAGGCAGGTCCGGTTTGCTTAACAAATCCGCCATCACCGTCATGGAGGTAAGCGGCGTTTTAAGCTGATGCGAGATATCGGAAATGGCATCCGTCAGCCCCGTTTTGTCTCGCTGCAGAAGCGATCGCTGCTCTGATAGCATGAGTGTCACTTTATAAATATCATTTTTTAAAATGCTAAGCTCGCCTTCTTGATTATCACGAGCGTCAAGTGAATAATTGCCGCTGTTAATTTCACGCAAATAGACGGACAGGTTTTCAAGTTCGCGGTATCTCCATCTCGTGAATAACAGACTGGTTCCCATAAGTAAAATAGACATGATAAAAACAATCGTCACAGCAGCAGACGAAATGAAAGCAGCGGCAACGACCCCCGTTAAACTGATTGAACCCATGATGAACAATAATATTCGGATCTCTCGATTACGCAGCATCTAATCACCAACCTTATAACCTAAACCGCGTACCGTTTTGATCATCGTCGGATGCTGCGGATCATCCTCCAGCTTTTCCCTTAGCCTTTTGATATATACCGTTAGCGTATTGTCGTTCACGAAGTCGCCTGCGACGTCCCAAATCTGCTCCAAAAGCTGATTTCTTGAGAGAACTTGTCCAATATGGTTGCCAAAAATCAACAATAAGCGATACTCCAAAGCGGTCAATGAAATTTCGGCGCCGTTTTTATACACTTTTCCTTCCAGCGTATTCATGCGAACCTGGTCCATGTTAATGATCCCTTGGGTCTGAGACGACTTATGGTATCTCCGCAAGACCGACTTGATCCGCGAGAGAAGCTCGCGAATACGAAAAGGCTTTGTAATATAATCATCGGCTCCCATGTCAAGCCCCATCACGACATTGACCTCATCGTCGATCGCCGTTAAAAAGATGACCGGAATATCTCGTCGTTCTTTCACCATTTGGCACAATTCATAACCGCTTCCATCCGGAAGCGATAAATCAAATAAGCATAGAGCGAATTGATCTATATCTTCAGTGAGCACTTTTTTTGCAGAAACGACATCATGGCATAGAACGGTAGAAAAGCGATCTTGCTGCAGCGAATATTCCAGCCCGGACGCAATCGTTTTATCATCTTCCACTAACAATATTTTCATTTGCAGATTATCTTTATGAACAACCATGAAGAAATAAGCCTCCTACATTCAAATGTCCGCTAGTTCAAGCTTAGCGGTCGTCAGGCATTTCAAAACACACTCTTGATGTTATTCCCGATACAAGATGTGGCTCACCCAACATTAACACGTCAGCAGGAATCCATGCAAAAAGCGATGGAATCAACACCAGCCATATCATGAACCGACCTCGGCAGGTGACTGACCAGAAAGAAATTAGCGTATAAAAAAACGCTAAGCCTGTCAAGATTGAAGGCTTAGCGTTATATTCGTTAACATGTTTCCCGTCTCAACGCAAGATGCTTACCCAAGAACCAAACGATCATCCGACAGCTTATGGCCGCTAATCTGCTCAAATTCCCCGAGCAGCTGCTCCACCGTCAGCGATTTCTTGCGCTCTTCGTTCACATCCAGAATGATACGTCCTTTGTCCATCATAATGAGGCGATTGCCAAGACGGATGGCTTGCTCCATGTTATGCGTGACCATGAGCGTGGTCAGCTTCATGTCGCGTACGATGTCATCGGTAATCCGGGTGATCAGCTCCGCACGCGCCGGATCAAGCGCTGCCGTATGTTCATCCAACAGCAGAATTTGCGGCTGCGTGAAGGTCGCCATCAGCAAGCTTAGCGCTTGACGCTCCCCTCCGGACAGCATCCCCACTTTGGCCCGGAGCCGATCCTCAAGTCCAATGCCGAGCCGCGCTAAATGCTTGCGGAAGCCCGCCCGCTTGGAGGCTGTAACGCCAATGCTGAGCCCACGGGACTGACCGCGGCGATGAGCCATCGCGAGATTCTCTTCAATGGTCATATGCGGCGCAGTGCCCGCCATCGGATCCTGAAATACCCGGCCGATCCAGCGGCTGCGACGGAATTCCGGCAGATGACTGATCGAAGTGCCGTCAATGCGCACTTCACCCGCATCCGGCTTCATTACCCCGGAAATAATATTCATCAGCGTGGATTTGCCTGCACCATTACTTCCGATAACCGTTACGAAATCCCCCGGCTTCAAGTGAAGATTAACATCCATCAAGGCAATCTTCTCGTCCACCGTTCCCGGATTAAACAGCTTGGACACATGGTTCATTTGAAGCATCAGAGCGCACCTCCTTTGGTCTTCCCTTGCGTAGCTAACAATTCGGTTGAGCGCCTCCGTGCCTGTGAACGCTGCTTCATCGCCCGATTGATGGTCGGAACCACGAGAGCGATAATGACGATGATCGCGGTGATCAGTTTTAAATCCGAAGCTTCCAGCCATTCAATCTCGTACGCAGCAGCAACAACAATCCGATAGATAATCGAACCGCAGACTACAGCCAGCGTTGTCCTGAATACCGAACCGGTCCCAAGCACGGCTTCGCCAATAATTACGGATGCTAAACCAATAACAATCATCCCGATACCGGAGCTAATGTCGGCAAAACTGGATTGCTGGGCAACAACTGCGCCAGATAAGGCGACTAGACCGTTTGAAATGCTGAGCCCCAGAATGGTTGTGGTGTCCGTGTTCGCACCAAAGCTGCGGATCATCCGCTTGTTGTCCCCTGTCGCGCGCAGTGCAAGACCCAGATCCGTGCGGAAGAATGCATCGAGCAGCAGCTTGCCGATGATCACAATCACTAACATAATATAGATCGGATCAATCGATCCGAAGATATTCGCTTCCTGGCTCAACGAAATATTCGGCTTACCCATAATCCTCATATTAATCGAATACAGGGCAATCATCATAATAATGCCTGACAGCAAACCGTTGATCTTACCTTTGGTATGCAGCAGGCCTGTACAGATACCGGCTAACATACCTCCGGCAAACGCAGCCAGCGTAGCAAGCCATGGATTCACACCGTTGGTAATCAGAATCGCTGCAATCGCTGCGCCTGTCGTAAAACTTCCATCCACTGTTAAGTCCGGAAAATCCAAAATTCGGAACGTGATATATACGCCGAGTGCCATTAGCGCATACAGCAGCCCCAATTCAATCGGACCATCCAGCCTCATCACGAAATCCAGCATGTCATTGACCTCCTTAAGGATTAAGAAGTAAGGCGCGGGCTGTTATCTCCGCGCCTTACAGTTACTCGATGATGTTGTTGTCCGGGTCTTTGACTTCCTGTTTCATGGCGTCGGTCACTTCAATACCATAGTCAGCCGCAACCTTCGTGTTCAAGATCAGATCCAGCTTATCCGGCTTCGTCACTTCCATGTCCGCCGGATTCTTGCCGTTTTTCAGGATCTCTACAGCCATCTGTCCAACCTGATAGCCGTGGTCGTAATACTTGAATCCGACGGTTGCAAAAGCCCCCTTCTCCACCGTATCGCGGTCACTGGAGAAGAACGGAATTTTATTCTTTTGTGCCGTTTGGATAATCGCGTCAACGCCGCTGACCACAACGTTATCCAACGTGATATAGTACGCATCTACCTTCCCGACTAACGACTCTGCCGCCTGTTTCACTTCCGAAGTGTTTGTAACAGCCGCCTTAACCAGCTCGATGCCATGCTCGGCAAGCGCCTCTTCAGCCGTCTTTGCCATAACTACTGCATTGGCTTCCCCTTCATTAATAACAAGACCGATTTTCTTCACGTCCGGGAAGTTCGTGCTGATGAAATCCATCAGCTGTTTAGCTGCCTCCGGATTCGTATCCGATGCCCCGGTGACGTTGCCACCTGGCTTCTGCAAGTCGCTCACCAGCTTCGCGTCTAGCGGATCGGTCACCGCTGCGAACAGCACCGGCTTTTCCTTCACGTTCTCAGCCACTGCCTGCGCAGACGGGGTTGCGATAGCGACCACCAGATCCGACTTCGTATCCTTCAGCTTCTGGCCAATCGACAGGTTGTTCGCTTGATCGCCTTGCGCATTGTTGTAATCGATTTTCAGCGTATTGTCTTCCTCGGAAATTCCGGCTTCCTTTAAAGCTGCCAGAATGCCTTCCCGCGTTGCATCCAAGGATGGATGCTCTACGATCTGCGAAATAGCGATGCTATAGGATTTCTTCTCCGCTTCTCCGCCGCTTCCCGTTTGACTCGTACCGCCGCCTTCCGGCTTGTCCCCGCATCCTACAGCCGTAACCAGCAGTGCGGAGAGTGTAAGTGATAACCACATTTTTCTCTTCATCATGATTCCCCTCTCATTTGTTAACCGCTTCAATAATTTTCTACATAAAGCGACAACGCTTCCCCGCTTTCATAGACGAAAGCATTAAAGTTAAAAAATAAGTCGTTCCTATTGAACAACGGTCTATTATGAACATTTTATATGTACCCAATTGTTTTCGTCAATCAAGATTTTATAAAGCATGTAATGGTTTACATAAAGAACATCCCCGGACGTTACACGCTTCCGGGGATGTCAGCTAAACGAAATATGATATATATAGTAGAAAAAATCCGGAGCGTCTACAAAATGGACCGGCCCTGCATCGTCGCTAGCCACGCTTCAGCCATGAGCGCATGACCTGCCGGGGAAGGATGAACACCGTCAGATGCCCAATAACTCATCTCTATCTTGGAGCTGGCTGCAGCAAAAATGCCGTCGAGCGGAACGTACAGCGTCTCAAATTCTCGCGATAATTCGCGAACGGCCTGAATTTTGGGATCCAGATCCTCCCGCCATTCCTTCTTCGCTTCCGTAACAGGCAGCAAGAACGGCTCCATGAGAATAAAATTCGCGCCGGTTAACTCGCGGGTTTGGATAAGCAGCTCACGATACCCTTCATAGTAGGCTTCCACGGACGTTGCTTCACCACGGTTATACTTCCTGCCGGTCTCATTAATACCGACCAGAATGGATACCCATGTCGGATCCAGGTCAATGCAATCTTCCTCCCAGCGCCCCCGTAAATCGACAACCCGGTTACCGCTGATTCCGCGGTTTACAAAACGCAGCCTTTTCAAAGGCAGCTCCATACCAAGCCGGGCAGCAGCCATCAGCGCATATCCATGCCCCAAACTGTCCGACTCCTCGTAATTTCGCCCGCAATCGGTAATACTGTCGCCTTGAAACAATACGAGTGCATTTTGCTCGATATGTACCATGCTGTTCAACGCCTCCAATAATTGAAAGTGTTCTCAAGCTCACCCCTTCATCATAACCGCTTTCCTGCAATCGTGAAACCCCTTAAATTCACATATCATGGCAAACTTTCTATACATTTAAGTTGACTATGTGGAGTGAATTCACTACAATTCTATAGGTACACGTATGGCTGAATATATAAAAGAACAGGTGATTAAATCATGTCAGAGCAACAGAACTATCAGATCCTTCTCTATTATAAATTTGTTCAAATCCCGGACCCTGAAGCGTTCAAAGACGAGCATCTGCAATACTGCAAAGATCTTGGGCTCAAAGGACGTATCCTGGTTGCCTCCGAAGGCATCAATGGTACGGTATCCGGAACGATTGAACAAACTGAGCAATATATGCAGGATATGCACGCCAACCCGCTATTTGCGGACATGGTGTTTAAGATTGACCCATCCGAAGGGCACGCATTCAAGAAGATGTTTGTCCGTCACCGCGAAGAACTCGTTACCTTCCGGGTGGAGGATGAGCTGGACCCTAATGAAATCAGCGGAACCCGTTTGTCGCCTCAAGAATTCTATGAATACTTGCAGCGTGATGATGTGATCGTCATCGACGGTCGGAATGACTACGAATACGATATCGGCCACTTCCGCAATGCGATACGTCCAGAGGTTCAATCCTTCCGTGAGTTTCCGGAGTGGATTCGCGAGAACCTGAGCGAGCACAAGGATAAAACCATCCTGACTTACTGCACAGGGGGCATTCGCTGCGAGAAGCTGACCGGTTTCATGCTGAAGGAAGGCTTCAAAGACGTTGCCCAGCTTGAGGGCGGCATTGTCACCTACGGTAAAGACCCTGAAGTACAAGGCCGTCTGTTCGACGGGAAATGTTATGTATTTGATGAGCGTATTGCCGTACCGATCAATCAAACGGACGAGGATATCATCGTTGGTAAATGCCACCATTGCGGAAAGCCGGAAGACCGGTATATCAACTGCGATAATGACGCTTGCCATCTGCAGCATGTATGCTGCGAAGAGTGCGAGGAGCTTCATCATGGCTGCTGCTCTGCAGAGTGTGAAGAGATTGTTGCTGCAAGCCACAATGCTTCCTGAGCCAAACCCAGCCATAAATAGTTATCCCAAACGAAAGGGCAAGGTGCGATTCACTCGCACCTTGCCCTTTTACTATACGATCTCGTCTGCATTCAGACGTATTAAATATCATGGAAAACAGCCAATTCAGCTTCGATAGCAGCTTTGATCTTCTCGACGCATTCTTCCGTCGTTGCCGCGAATACACGTTTACCATTCACCAGTGCATATGGCCGCAGCTTGCACAGACCGCAAAGATTCATGCAATCCGCCCGCAGGACAGCGATTTCGGGATACAATTCCTCAAGATGCTCAAGCTCCAAAGCACTCATCAAGTTGCTGTCGCATATTTCCACAACGACAATCCCCATCCCCATCTTCATCACCACTATTCAATTTGACAATACGTTCATTCATTATGAGGAAAACGCCCGGTTTTGTCAAATCGGTCTTTGTTGAAGGTTAGTGAATGAGGGATTCCGCTCCGTCGATATAAATTTCAGTGCCGGTAATATGGGAAGCATCATCGGAGGCCAGAAATGCTACAAGCTGGGCAACCTGTGATGGCTGTCCCGGCCCGTCCGCCAACGGCTGGTCACCTTCCGGATATTCAATCGGGATCGTCACCTCGTCGAGCTCTGGCTTCTCGATGGTGCTCTCATCAATGTTGGTTGAAATCGCGCCGGGACAAATGGCATTTACCCGAATTTTATAACGTGCGAGCTCCAGAGCCGCCATCTTCATGAAAGCAACCTGTCCGGCCTTCGTGGTGCTGTATGCTGAAAAACCAAAGCCGGTAAACACCCGGTTACCGTTGATGGAGCTGGTAATGATGATGCTGCCTCCATGCTCCTTCAAATAGGGAATGGCGTATTTTACCGTGGCAAACGTTCCTCTTAGATTGGTATTGATCGTAGCATCCCATTCATCAAGCTCCATGATTTCGATTGGAGCCTTGGTCCCATTGATGCCGGCATTCGCAAACACGATATCCATCTTTCCCCACTTCTCGGCAGCTTGGCTGAAGCAATCCTTCAGCGATTCCGCCTTGGAAATATCGCAGTTGCCGGTCAGCGCTTCGCCCCCGCCTTGTTCAATCGTTTGTTTCACCTTCTCTACGCGTTCACGATCAATATCGATCAACAGCAGTTTAGCTCCTTGCTCCGCCAATAGAAGGGCTGCGGCCTGGCCGATTCCGGAACCAGCACCGGTAATGATGGCTACTTTACCATCCAAACGTTGATTTGTTGACATTGCCACAACCTCCTCGTTTAAGTTTTCCTGATTATAGATAACCCAACGAGTCCGTGTCTGAATCTTGGCTGCCTCGAGCTGTGTATGATGCGTATACGTAATTAATCTCCTCTCTGCCCAAAATCTTCAGTCCATAAAAAAGAAATCGCTCCCCGACTCATCATGGTAAACATACCAAGAGTCCGTGGGAACGATTTCTGAAATCATCCGCTATCGATGACTTGCATTTCCGATCCTATAGCTGGAATACCGCTGGTTTTACACACACCGGTTTGGATTGCGAGACTGTATATCCCGTAAAGGCAAGCTTGCCGTCTTCCGGATTCACATCAAACAATACAAGATTATTCCCGTCCCTATTGGCGACAACCAGGAACTTGCCCCCAGGCATGAGAGCAAAATGACGCGGGTGTCCGCCTTCTGTCGAAATATATTGAACCGGACTTAAGCGACCGGTATCTTCATGCACGGAGAATACAACAATGCTGTCATGTCCGCGGTTAGACCCGTATACCGTTTTGCCGTCCGCAGACACGGCAATCTCGGCGCAGTAACTCTCCCCGTCAAAATCCGCAGGCAGTGTCGATATCGTTTCCAGTATTTCTAAACGCCCCTCGTTCGGGATGTAGCGAAGCACCGTGACACTGGAATTCAACTCGTTGATGACATAAGCGTATGCACCGCTTGGATGGAACGCTAAATGACGGGGGCCTACGCCAGCTTCCAGCTGGGTTTCGCCATGAAAGCTCAATTCTTGGGTATTCTCATTTACCGTGTAAGCGAGAATTTTATCCAGTCCCAAGTCCTGTACGAACACGAATCTACCATCTGGACTGTAAAACGCCGAATGCGCTCTGCATTGCTGATCTTCCCGTACAGAAACGAGATCCGCGTGTTTCTTCTCATCCAGAAGTTCACCGGCTTGTCCATCCGTACCGATTGCATGAAGGCCTACCAAACCTCCATGATAACTCGAAACAATCAGATGCTTACTCGCTTCATCTCGCTGGATATGGCAAGTAGAGCTGCTCACACTGCGAACCCGGTTCCGTTCGGTCAGCTTGCCGGCAATAGGGTCTATCTCAAAGCTGATGACCTCGCCTGTCTTTCCGCCTTCCTCTGTAATTTCGCCAATGGCATATAAACGTCTGGCTTCCGGGTCTACGTTCAGAAAGGTCGGATTCTTAATGCCGGATACCTCATCAAGCAGCTTCAGTTCGCCGCTATTCCCGTTAAATTCATATACGCATACTCCGCTTTGGTTGTTTTCCGCATACGCACCTGTAAACAGCAGCGTACGTTGTGATGGATTCGCCATAATGCCTATCTCTCCTCTCATTTATCTATAATTTTCATGTTTTATGTAATGTACTTTCAGTTACCATGTTAACTTCAACCCTCATGAAAATCAAATGACTTGACGTCGTATGCCTGTTTGTCTTTTGTCATACCGGGTATGTATTATATCGACTGAAGGAGGTATTCCCATGAAACAACCGAACAGCGAGGAAGTACGCAATCAGCAGGACACGGAGAATGACTCTCAGGAACAAAGGGACAAGGTGAAGAAACATCAGGATGTGGAGCCTCAGGCTGAGAATTGGAACCCTCGGGATCTCCCCGATCCAAACGATAACCATAAATCAAAATCATAATCGCTTATATAAGAAGGCCGCATGGCAATGTCCATGCGGCCTTCTTATTATGAATATGTCGCAAAGCTGGGATGATTAACCTTCCAACAGCAGCGACTCTGGATCTTCAAGGAGCTCTTTAACCGTTACCAGGAAGCGAACCGCTTCGGAACCATCAACGATCCGATGATCATAGGACAGTGCGATATACATCATAGGACGATTCTCCATACGCTCTGCATCAATAGCTACCGGACGAAGCTGGATTTTGTGCATGCCGAGGATACCCACCTGAGGCGTATTCAGGATCGGCGTAGACAACAGCGAACCGAAGACACCGCCATTCGTGATCGTAAATGTACCGCCTTGCAGCTCAGACAAGGACAGCGCATTATTGCGAGCCTTCGCAGCAAGGTTGCCGATTTCTTTCTCAATCTCGGCAAAGCCAAGACGATCAGCATCGCGAACGACCGGAACAACAAGTCCTTCTTTCGCGGATACCGCAATACCGATATCATAGAATTTCTTCACAACAATATCATCGCCATCGATCTCGGCATTCAGATGCGGGAACCTCTTCAACGCACCTACAACCGCTTTGGTGAAGAAGGACATGAAACCGAGGCCTACGTCATGCTTCTCCTGGAAAGCTTGCTTACGACGTTTGCGCACATCCAGGATTGCTGTCATATCCACTTCATTGAAGGTCGTCAGCATGGCAGCCGTATGCTGCGCTTCGACCAAACGATTCGCAATCGTTTGACGACGGCGGGACATGCGTGTGCGTTCTACCGGCTTTCCATACTCAGCGGCCGGAGCTTGTGCTGCCGGTGCAGCTGTGGAAGCTGCTGGCTTGCTTGGTGCTGCAGGCTGCTTGGCTTCATTATGATTCTTCACATCATCATGGTAAATCCGACCGATCGGGTCGCGGCCCTGTACCTGGTCCAGATCAATCCCGCGTTCACGAGCCAGTTTGCGTGCGGATGGCGATGCAGTCAGACCCGCTCCTTCCTCGTTCTGAGCCGGTACCGGAGCTTGCGGCTTCGGTGCTTCTGCCGCCGGTGCCGGAGCAGCCGCCGTTTGCGCGGATGCAGGAGCTTCAGCTGCCTTCGGTGCCGGTGCGCTTGCAACGCCTTCCTGCGGAGAAATTTGACCGATCACTTCACCGATCGTTACATTCTCCCCTTCTTGACGAAGGATTTTTTCCACAACGCCTTCTGACTCTGCGCTAATTTCAAGATTAACCTTATCCGTTTCTAACTCGAGCAGCACATCACCGATGTTAACGCTATCCCCTTCTTTAACGTGCCATTTGAATATCGTTCCTTCGGTGATGGATTCGCCCATAGCTGGTACAGTAATTTCGCTCACAGCCGCTACCTCCCCAATGAGATCTCTTGATTTATAGTTTTACGATTAAGGGCAAAAGAAATGATGGTCTGTTGCTCATAAGCATGAACATCCTGATAGCCGCTAGCAGGGCTCGAACGCTCAGGACGTCCGCTGTAACGGACCTCTGTGCCTTTAGGTGCAATTTCACGAATTCTTGGTTCCATGAAGCTCCAGCTGCCCATGTTCTGAGGTTCTTCCTGAACCCACAGAATCTCTTTCAGGTTCGGATACTTCTGCAATACACGGGAAATTTCTTCTTTCGGGAACGGATACAGCTGTTCCACACGAAGAATATGAATCCAGGACTGATCCTGATCCTTCTGTTTATCCAGTGCGTCCTCCAAATCGATCGCAACTTTCCCCGAGCATAGCACCAGGCGTTCCACCTTCTTCGGTGATTGGCCAAGACCCGGCTGTTCCATCACTTTCTGGAAACCGCCCTCACTGAACGCGTTCACAGGCGATGCCACGCGTGGATTTCGGATCAAGCTCTTCGGAGCCATGATCACCAGCGGTCTAGCATCTTCCGTTTCGGTCAATGAAGCCTGTTTGCGCAGCAGATGGAAATACTGGGCAGCGGAAGTCAGATTCGCAACCGTCCAGTTGTCTTCTCCACTCAGCTGGAGGAAGCGTTCCAATCTTGCACTGGAGTGCTCAGGACCATTCCCTTCATACCCGTGAGGAAGCAGCATCACCAAGCTGGACTTCTGTCTCCATTTCGAGCGGCCGGCTGTGATGAACTGGTCAATGATGACCTGGGCACAGTTAACGAAATCGCCATACTGCGCTTCCCAGATAACCAAGGTCTCAGGAGAGTACACATTGTAGCCATATTCAAATCCAACAACGGCTGCTTCGGTTAACGGGCTGTTATGGATCGCGAACGAAGCCTTAGCTTGCGGCAACCGGTGCAGCGGGCAGAAGGTCTCCCCATTAACCGCATCATGAAGCACGAGGTTACGATGGGCAAATGTTGCACGTTCAGCATCCTGTCCCGTAATCCGGATCGGCTTGCCGTCTGCAAGAATCGTAGCGAATGCCAGCGTTTCGGCATGGCCCCAGTCCACCTTCTCGCCTTCGTCGAGCGAGTTGCTGCGGCGCTCGAGGATACGTTGAAGCTTCGGATATACCGTAAAGCCTTCCGGCCACTGCAGGAGCTCGCGATTAATCCCGCGCAGCACTTCTGCAGATACATTCGTAGCTGCTTCGGTCTTGGATTTACCGTCCGTAGCGTTCAATCCAAGCAGGATCTGATCAACAGGATCCTTCAACTTCACGCTCTCGTAAGAATTCTTCAGGACCTCCAGGACGCTATTCTTCAGACCATCCACTTGTTCTTGGGTCAGAATGTTTCCATCCACCAGCTTCTTCATATAAATCGTGCTGACGGTTGGATGATTCTTCACCTTCTGATAGATCAGCGGCTGGGTTGTTTCCGGATCATCGGTTTCGTTGTGGCCATATTTCCGGTAGCCCACAAGATCGATCAGAATGCTCTTCTTGAACTTGTTGCGATAATCGCTCGCAAGACGAGCAACCGCGATACATGCTTCCGGATCATCCGCGTTCACGTGGATAATCGGAATCTCATATCCTTTCGCCAAATCACTCGCATAATGAGTCGATCTGGAATCTCTGCCTTCCGTCGTGAATCCGATACGGTTATTCACGATAATGTGAATCGATCCGCCCGTACGGAACGCCGGCAGTTTATTAAAGTTCAAGGTTTCCGGCACGATCCCTTCGCCAGGGAACGCGGAATCACCATGAATCTGAATGCTAAGCGCTTTGTTTACATCCTGCTTCGGATATCCCGCTTCACTGCGATCCTCCTGAGCAGCACGAGCAAAGCCCTCTACCACCGGATTGACATATTCCAGGTGACTCGGATTGTTCGCGAGGGTAATGCGAACCTGCCGTGCTTCATCCTTCTTCAGATAACGGTCCGCACCCAAGTGATACTTCACGTCACCTGTCCAGCCGTAGTTAATGCCCATGGAGCCTTCGGATGGAACGAGATGTTTATTCGGAGAGTGCATGAACTCCGAGAAAATCTTGCTGTAATCCTTGCCCAGCACATGAGCCAGGACGTTCAAACGACCGCGGTGCGCCATTCCCACGAGGATGGAGTTAACATCCACTTCGGCCATTTGACGAACGATCTCGTCAAGCAGCGGAACGAGTGCTTCGTTGCCCTCAACCGAGAAGCGTTTCGCACCTACGAACGTACGGTGCAGGAATTCCTCGAATTGCTCGGCCTCAAGCAGCTTCTTCAAAAGCCCTTTGCGCTCGTCTACGCTCATGCCGGACAAATAACGTCCCGATTCGGCCTGCTGATTGAGCCATTTGCGTTCTTCTTCATCGTGAACGTGGCTAAATTCATAGGCAATGGAGCCTGTATATAGTTGTAACAGCCGCTGGATTGCCTCTAAGCCATTCTTGATATCGCTAGGAGCCTCCTCCCAGACGATCTCTGCAGGCAGGGCTGCCAAATCCGCTTGGCTGAGTTGGTAGCTTTCTGGTTGAAGCAGACGCGTGTCAGCTTCGTTTCCAATTCCAATCGGATCAATGTCGGCGGCCAGATGACCGTAGGTTCTAATGTTCCATACCAGTTTGCCGGCAGCTACCCCTTTTTTCAGTAATTGCGGGTCGTAGCTAACACCTTGTCCCTGCGAATCCGCTTTCTTTTCATTGTTTTCCAAAGATGGAGGCGGTCCCCAGCTGGAGAACAGCTCACGGTATCCTGGCTCCACAGATTGCGGGTCTTGCAAAAACTTCTCATACTGATCTTGAATGTACCCCAAGTTCGGACCGTGATATTTCTGCCAAGGTCCCTCTGTCATTCTGTCAAGGGTCTTCATCGCTGACTCCCTCCGTCAGATTATTTTGATTGCTCAAGGACGGAATTTCTAATTTTACATTTTACATTAAATAAACGTTTTCTTACGATTACATTATAATACACTTGGCCTCAATACCGAAAATACCCTTTATATATAATAATGATCTCAGAAACAGATGAATTTGCGTCAATTTTTTGACGATTTGTCCGTGACCCTCCCATTTCCCTGTACATGATTCCAATTAAAGTCATTTATCTGAAAAAATATCCACTTCCAGCCAGTCCATCTGCCGCAGCGGTTCGGGGCCGGTATCCATCCCCAGCAGCTGGAGAAGCTGTTTGGCGTTGTCGGAAGCATCGCCCCCCGAATTGTTGTTGAATATAATCCAGCACTGCTTCGACTTCTCAAGCAATTGCTCTATCCATTCCTTCCACTGCTCCAATTCCTCTAAGCTGTAACGATATAAATATCGCACCTCGCGCCAGTTGGGCTGACCGCTGGAGTGCCACCCTTCGGCGTTACGTCCATGCATCCGGATCATCACAGCCTCTGTACCCGATGTCTCAAGCACGACCGGTACGGATCCAATGCCTGCTTGCGGCTCGTCGGCAATGCTGTGGATCCAGCCCTCGCTTCGCATAAACTCAAGCGTCTTCTCCCGAAACTCCGGCGCATACCAGCTCTGATGCCGAAATTCCAGCGCTATCGGAACATCCTTCATCCACTCCCGCGTACGCTTCAGAATGTCCACATGTTTGCGTTCGCAACCGAACCATGGCGGATATTGAAAAAGAACGGTTCTTAATTTGCCCGCAGCCCGCAATTCCTCGACTGACGTGAGCAAATGATCAAACATCGTTTTGACGCTCGGGTATCTGTCCTTGCCCTGGCCGCGTGCATGACCCGTCATGCCTTGATAAGCTTTAACAATAAAACCAAAGTGGTCTGGGACGGCAGCTGCCCACTTATTCATTTGTTCCGGTGAAGGTATGGCATAGAACGAGTTGTCCATCTCCACGATGGGAAAATGTCGGCTGTACATTTCCAGCCTGTCCGAAGGCCTCGCCCCTTCATCATACAGCTTGTCATGATCTCCCCATCCGGACAGCCCAACCTGAATCACATGCTCATGCTTTTCTTCCTTTAACATAACAATCCTCTCATCCACATGATTTACCATATCGGGGACTTCTATTAATTAACCTCATACGGGATCTTTCAAAAGCAGGCAACCCCTTACTGATTTTACCAACGCCTTCATAAACGTTACTTCTGATCGTAAAAAATATGATGCGCCTCCAACGCTCCGTTTAGGATGAGAATCCTCCCATAGGAGTACCTGGGCTGGCGCCTTTTATCCGTGGCGGAACCGGGATTGAAGAGCAGCACCCCTTGTTCATGTTCTTTAAACGGGATATGGGAGTGACCGAACAAGATACAGTCCACCTCCGTGTCAGCAAAAGCTTTCCTTGCCCGGGAGGGGGTTGTTCCTCCTTGTCCGTGCCCATGCACAATACCGATGCGTTTGCCTTCGATTTCGACCAGCTTCTTGTAACCTAACCGTTCTATGATCCGCTCGTCGTCAACGTTTCCGGCTACTCCTTCCACCGGAGCGTATTGACTAAGCTGTTCATAGAGCTCCCAATTGGACCAGTCTCCTGCATGAAGAATAAGATCCGAATGTCTTACATCTTCAAGCAGCGAGGCTGGGAGCTCTTTCGCTTTTCTTGGCATATGGGTGTCTGACAATACCGTAATCCGAAATGGATGACTCATCTTGATTGACCCCTTCTTCATGATTTGAAATGCTGGGATATCTGCCTTCTGACACTAATTTATATCCTACCAAATAAACGAATTCAAATAAAACCGCGCAGGTGAACTGCGCGGTTTTGTTGGTCTGTTGCAGACAGAAAAAATTTCCAATCATAAGTTTTAGTTTGTCCTGGTGCTGAATACAATGTACGAGCATGAAGGTACAAGCTTTCTTATCTATGTTCATGACGAGAGGTGGAAGTCAATGAGTATTTTTATAAGCTACATGATTCTGGGACTTTCTCTATCAGCCCCCGTAGGCCCGGTCAATGCAGCGCAGCTCGACAAGGGGATCAAAAAAGGTTTTTGGCATGCATGGCTGTTCGGAATCGGTGCGGTCCTGGCGGACATCCTTTATATGATCCTGGTCTACCTGGGCGTTGTTCACTTTCTGAATACACCGTTCATGCAGACCTTCCTGTGGCTGTTCGGCGCCTTTGTTCTTATCTATTCCGGGCTGGAAAGCATCCTGAATGCCAATAAAGTGACGATCAGTCAAGACAGCAATGAAGATTCGTTGTGGAAAAGCATGCTCTCCGGGTTTCTCATGTCCGTGTCCAATCCGATGACGATCCTGTTCTGGCTGGGCATCTATGGCTCAATTCTCGTTAAAACCGCAGCGGACGACGGATCCGCCAATCTGTTTCTCTACAGCGTGGCCGTCATCGCCGGGGTTGTGATATGGGATTTGTTCATGGCTGCCCTCGGCAGTGTATTCCGCCGATATTTAAGCAATAGAGCGCTCTCCCTGGTCTCCATTCTTTCCGGAATCTCGTTGATCATCTTTGGCGTCTATTTTGGAATTCGGGCTCTCGCCCTGCTATATCCGCTCATATTCTAACGGGCTGGTTTGGGACGAAACTTGGGCTTGTCCGCCTCCCTGGCGTGGCCTTGGCCGGATTTCTTCCACACGGCGCGCATGCATAGGACAACCAGACCGATTACCAGGATAAACCCCAGACTGATCCAGAGCCCCGGGCGACTTGTGGGGTGCAGTGCGGTTCCACTGACCGCTCCCGCGATTAAAAGCATCCCGATGTATCTTTTGATCTTGCCCCAAACCGTAAGCTCTATGAGTCGGCCTGCCGATATGAGGATGAAGAACCAGTTATACAGCAGCATTAGTCCTGCACCCGTGGTCAGATACTCATAAATCTTGCCTGGCATGAGCAGAGACAACACAATCGATACAATCAATCCGATAGCTGTAAGGGATAGTGCGTATATGGGCGTATCCCGCTTAAATTTTTTCCTGGAAAAAAGCTTGGGAGCGTCCTTATCTTCAGATAACGTAACGAGCATCGTGGTCACAGCATACAGCGAAGCCACCATGGTTGAGAAACCGGCTATAATCAATACAGCATTAAATATATGCGGGATAAAAGGAAGCTGGTAGGAGCTTAGCGCCACAACAAAGGGACTTTTCGTCGTGGAGAATTGGTTCCAAGCCACCATAATCACCGCCATGCCAATCGAAAGTACGTATACGATGGATAGCAGCAGAATCATCACTCTACCCGCTTTGGGCGCTTCCTTCGGATTCTTCAAGCGAATCGCCATGACCCCCATGACTTCAATTCCGCCAAAGGCATAAAATGCAAAAATTAGAGACGACCACATGCCCATGCCACCTGCCGGAAAAAAGGCATTGAAACTGCCTGGAACGTGCGGCTTCGTCCCTCCTTTTAACCACCCCATCAAAGCGGCAGCAGCAATAACGAGAAACATGACAATCGCGGCGACTTTAATCACGGCCAATACATTCTCCAACCGGTCGAAGCCTTTGTTCCCGATCCATATGACAAACAGTCCCAATACGGCAAAACCTGACGCAAATATCCACATCGGAACGCCTGGAAACCAAAAACGCGAGAATATCGCAAGCGCCGTCATCTGGCTCCCCATAATCAACACTTCGGAACACCAGTACATCCACCCTGTAGAAAAGCCTGCCCATCGGCCATAGGCTTTTTTGGCATAGGTTCGGAACGAGCCCTTCTGCGGATCGTCGGCCGTCATTCGTGACAGCACATCAAACACAAAGAAGGTGGCTGTCGCCGCCAATATAATCGAAAGAAGAAAAGCCGGTCCTCCAAGCCGGATACCTAATGCGGATCCAAGAAAATAGCCTGTGCCGATCGTTGATGCAACCCCCAGCAGCGATAGCTGCCACCATCTCAAGTTCCCTGCCTCCGTCTTCGCCCCTTTGTTCACGGTTCAGTCCTCCAGATTATTGTTATGGGTTCGTTCAAAACTTTCCTTATTATGAAGGGAACCTTCGTGATTTATGTACCGCGGATCCCAACCTAAAAATGCCTTATGGCAAAGAGAAGCAATGGAATTAAGCACATATCCAGCCTGTGGCTGGGTGCTCTCGCATATTTTGGTTGTTCCCCGAGAAACCTAAACGAAAGAAAGCTGAATTGGGGGATCACAGATGTCAGGAGCTCGCGGTATTCCAACAAATCAGGCGTTTATGATTATGATGCTTACGGCCGGCTTGACCAATCATGTCATGATCATACCTGTGCTTCTGGAGAAATCCGGACGGGATGCCTGGATCACCATTATCGTGTCAGCCGTATTATTCATGCCCTGGATTCTGCTTATTTACCGGATCATTCAAAAGGTCGGCAATCGTTCTATCACGCAAGCGTTGGACGAAAGCAGCGGCAGAGGCGCTCGAATACTGGCGATGAGTATGTCCGGTCTGTATTTTTTCACCTTTGCCTTTTATACCTTAAAGGAAGTTATCGATTGGACAAAGTCGACCTATATGATCCAAACTCCCGTTATTGCTACCGCGTTGTTACTCGTGGTGTTATGTCTTGTCAGCGTAAATCACGGCATAAAGACCATCGGCGTTTCAGCCGGAATCTTGCTTCCTTTCGTTGTAATGCTAGGCATATTCGTATCCTTGTCCAACCTGAAAGTGAAAAATTACAGTTACTTGCTCCCTGTACTTGAGGGCGGCTTTATGCCGGTGCTGAGCGGAATCCCGACCATGTTGGGGGGGCTGTCCCAATTTATCTTGATCTTGTTTCTGCGGCCTCACCTGCAGAAAAAGCCCGGTTTCCTTACCATCCTGCTCATCCATCTTGTTCTCGTATTCCTCACGTTTGGACCCACGATCGGCGGCATTGCCGAATTTGGACCCGAAGAAATGAAGCTTCAGCGTTATCCTGCCTATGAACAGTGGCGTCTCGTAAAGTTAGGAAAATTCGTGGAGCATGTCGATTTTTTATCGATTTTCCAATGGCTTAGCGGAGCTTATGTCTCGATTTCGATTTCGATTTTTTTGCTCTGCGAAACCGTTCTTCCCAAGTCCAGGCAAAGTGTTGGCGTATTAGCCGTCTCCACGCTGCTGATCATTCTGTGTGCCTCACCGATCAGCAATTTGAAAATGTACTATGCCATGGCCGACTACTTCTTGCCCGCATCCGCTGTCTATATCACCGTCTTAAGTCTGCTCTTGTTCTTCTTGATCCGCAAGCCACAACAACAACAACAACAACAACAACAGACTTCAGCGAAAGGAGAATCTCAACAATGACCATAACAGAACAACAACTCCGAGAGCGTTATGCCGATTCCGATGACATCTATATCACGTCTTATCCGGGTGCGGAAGGCGATACGCTGCCATGGGCGATCATGGTTTACAATCCGATGATGTGCGATCCGCAGATGATGTCCAAGATTCTGCTGCCTGTTATCAGCAAAGAATGGAATTTATCCGTTCCCCAGAAGCAGCCGTTCGATCCAAATCTTCTGGATTATCATCTTACCCTGGACTCTTCGGAGTCCAACATGGAATCGTTCGATGATATTGTTTACTCTGGCTATGTTGCGTTGTATTTTCCTAAGGAGAACAAGCTGTATTCTTACAGCGCTAGTAAAAGTATTACACGTGCACCGGAAGAGAGTGCCTCCGTAACCTCTGTCAAAGGACCTCGCGACGGATTTGTCGAGGAATTGGATATCAATGTATCGCTTATACGGAAACGGTTGAAATCTCCCGAGCTTGTCTACTCCTCCTTTAAGCTGGGCGACAAGAGCAAAACCTCCGTCGGCATCATGTATTTAAAGGACAAGGTGATACCGGAGACCGTCAAGGAGGTCGTGGATAAACTAAATCATTTCACTGGGGACCCTCCCGTGGGCATCGGCGAGCTTGCAGAACATTTATCGCCTTATCGCTTCACGGTCCTCCCGATGTTCGATTATACGGGCAGAACGGATTTAGCATACGATTCTTTAACGCGCGGACGTTTAATCATTATTATGCAGGGAAGTCCCGTGATATTGATTGCGCCTGCCAGCTTCATGCAGCTGGTGTTTGCCGCGGAAGATCCCCAAATGCCGTTTTATTTCGTCATGCCTTGGAGAATTTTAAGGCTGGTTGGATTCTTGCTCTCCGTTCTGCTCCCAGGATTTTATATTACTTTGATGTCGTTTCATCAGGATCAAATTCCTTTTCCCTTGCTCGCAACCATTGCCAACACCCGGCTAGGAATGCCCATACCGACCGGAATCGAAATGCTGGTCATTCTGTTCCTGCTCACCTTGCTGCGGGAAGCTGGCATGCAAATGCCCTCACCCATTGCATCCACCATTACGGTTGTTTCGGGTATCATCATCGGTGACGCTGCGATTCGGGGCGGCTTTTTCTCGCCGACGATGACGGTAGTCGCTGCACTTGCCTTTGTTGCGGGCTCCACTCACTCCAATCAGGATTTTGTTGTCTCTCAGACGATTCTTCGCTTTTTTGTCCTTACCCTGTCCTCCCTGTTCGGGTTATTCGGCTTCTTCATATCGGTCTTCATCATCGTTCAGTATGCAGCCCACCATAACCCTTTCGGACAGCCATACCTTGCCCCCTTCTCCCCCTTCTCTAAATCCAAAATCTTGGGCAATCTCATGCGAGTCCCGGGGAAACGAAAAAAAGGCGGCGCGCTATGAAACGGGCATGGATTCTCGTATGTATAGTATCTTTGCTGCTCTCAGGCTGCTGGGACAACAAAGAAGTTCAGGATATCAACTATATTACGGCTATGGGCGTCGATTATAAGGACGACAAGTATATTATCTATGTGCAGATGCTGGACTTCGCAACGATTGCCAAACAAGAAAGCAGCAAGCCAACGGAGAAAGCGCCGATTTGGGTCGGCCGAGGAACCGGCACCACTTTGACTGAAGCCCTGATCGATTTATATACATCGAGTCAGCAGCGGATCTCTTGGGGCCATGTCACGGCCTTGGTCCTTTCGGAATCGGTGTTAAAACCTAAGCAGTTGTCCCAAGTGTTCGATTTGACCAACCGTTCGCAGGAAATCCGTTACACGAAATGGATTTATGGCACCCAGGATAAAATGGAGGATCTCTTTACGGTGTCGCCGTTCTTCCAGCTCTCACCCCTGCATTCGCTGCTTCATGAACCCAGAGAAAGCTATATCCAGTTCTCGTTTATACGTCCGATTCAATTCGTGAACTTTATTCGTCTCTACCGGGAAAAAGCCGCTACCGTCGTATTGCCCTCCCTTCATATTTCGGCTCAAAATTGGTCGGAAAATTTGAAGCAGCATCCGATTTTAGAAGTGAACGGCGGCTTTCTTATCAAGAACAAGGAATTGATGGGTTGGCTCAAACGATCCGATCTGCTGGGCATCCGCTGGTTAGCATCGCCTCAATCCCACGCTGCCATCATTGTTCGGGGCAACGACGAAGCCGTCGGGAGCATACGGCTGGAGAAGCCCCAATCCTCGATTGAAGTTATCCGTAAACCAAATGATGCGTCGTATCGGATCAAGCTGAATATCATCGGGACGGTACAGAATATGTACAAAAAGGTGGGAATTAAGGAGATGAAGCGCCTAACGGAAGATACTCTGCGAAAAGAATTGTATAATACCTTCCATAAAGCAGCATTGATCCACGCGGATCCCTACGAGCTATGTCTCCAATTGTACCGGATCGATCCGAAGCTCTGGAAGAAATTAGAGAAAGAGAAAAAGGATATCTACGACGAAACGTCGCTCGAGTTTGACATCGATGTCAATATCCGATACTGGGGACAACGCAAAAGCCTGAACCGATAAGGGGCTTCCTGGACTAGCTGCTGTTCCCCGAAATGTGATAACAACCAAAAGAAGCAGACCTTTATCGGCCTGCTTCTTTTGGTTGTTCATTTATTTCTTCATAATTTCCTTGATGTCGTCCTTAATGGATTCAGCCTGCGGTCCGAATACGACCTGAACCGCGCCTTGACCCAGACGCATGACACCGGATGCGCCTAATTTCTTTAACTCCGAATCCTTAACAGCCTTCTCGTCCTTAACCACGAGGCGCAGGCGTGTGATACAAGCATCGATGCTGGTAATATTATCCGCACCGCCGATGTTTTGCAGAACCTTGGCCGCCTTGGACTCATTGGATACTACGCCAGATGGGGACGGCGCTGCTGTATCAGCATCGTCAGAAACCGGATCCAAGTCGTCGTCATCCTCGCGTCCAGGCGTTTTCAAGTTCAGCTTGACGATCAGGATTCTGAACAGCAGATAGTAAACGACACCGAAAGCCAAGCCTACCGGCAAGAGCAGCCAAGCATTGGTAGACAGCTTCAGATTCACCAGGTAGTCGATCAGGCCTGCCGAGAACGAGAAGCCCAAATGCACATCAAGGACATACATGATCAATCCGGAAAGGCCTGTCAAAATCGCATGCACCACATACAATACCGGAGCAATGAACATGAACGCGAATTCAAGTGGTTCCGTGATCCCCGTCAGGAACGATGCCACTGCCGAACCGATAAAGATGGAGCCGACAAGCTTGCGTTTGGACGGCTTGGCGGTATGCATAAACGCCAGCGCCGCAGCCGGCATCGCAAACATCATGATCGGGAAGAAACCGGACATGAACATACCAGCCGTCGGGTCTCCCGCAAAGAAACGCCACAGGTCGCCGTGAACGACTTCGCCCGCGGCATTCGTGTAATCGCCGATCTGGAACCATGCGATGGAGTTTAATACGTGATGCAGACCCAGAGGGATCAGCAAGCGGTTGGCCGTACCGAAAATGAACGATCCGATGCCTCCAAGACCGACAACCCAGTTGCCGAAGGCGGAAATGCCGTCCTGGACTGGGCTCCAAATCATGCCGATCAGCACCGCGAGCACCATCGTGGAGGCTGCTGTGATAATTGGAACGAAGCGTTTACCCGCGAAGAAGCCCAACCAATCCGGCATTTTAATGTTGTGGAATTTGTTATACAGGTAGGCGGACCACAGACCGACAAAGAACCCGCCAAGAACGCCCATATTCAGCTTCACATCATCCGGTATAAACGGCATTTGCAGCGGCACTTGCTCCAGAACTCTTGTAAGCACCATGTACCCAATAAGGGCGGATAGACCCGCAACGGCGTCCCCGGCGAATCCGATCGCGACGCCGATCGCAAAGATAATCGGCAAATTATCCAGAATGGCAAGGGCGCCGGAAGTCATGAACGGAGTTACATATTGATTCAGAAAAGCTCCGAGAGCTCCCAAAGGTATATCCTTTTGATAGTCGATCAATCCAAGCCCCTGCAAGATTCCCGCCGCAGGCAAGGTGGCCACCGGCAGCATAAGGGACTTACCCAGCTTTTGCAATTTAGCCAGCATGTCAATCATCCTTTCAACTTCAATAATTTAGCTTTTACTGAAACCGTTTACATAATGCGTCGAATGAATAACCATTTATTCCCTTCCATCAAGGAACAAAAAGACTCAGAAAATCCTCCTCCTTGGTAGTACATGTATTCACCATTTTAAGGCGGCATGGATGCCATGAATGATTCTATACCAACAAAAAAAGCCAAGAAGCACGGTGACTATAAAAGTAATAGTCCGTTTCTTCTTGGCTCATGCCCATGTTTATGGTAACACGCCTTAAAACGTATTCTTTTGATGTTGTTATCTTAATTCACGTCTTCCTGTTTTGTCAATAACCAATATTTCAATCAATCGCCTATGGAATTGAACTACTTCAATTCAATGGTCATGACAGGATCCTGGCCGGACACGACACTGCCGGTCTGACCGTCAACCTTGGAAGCCACCTCATCCGCATTGGTCACAATAATCGGGGTAATCGTCGGATAACCTGCGGCTTGGATTGCAGCCATGTCGAATTCGATGAGCGTCTGACCCGACTTCACCTGATCGCCTGCTTGAACATGGCTTGTGAAACCTTCACCTTTCAAACCGACTGTATTAATCCCGATGTGGAATAAATACTGCAAACCGGTCGCCGGATCCTCCAGCATCACGGCATGCTTGGATTTGATGACATGCGCAACCGTCCCGTCAAAAGGCGCAATTAATTTGCCCTCGGAAGGCTCGATGGCAATGCCTTGGCCCATATGACCAGCAGCAAATGCCTCATCGGGCACTTGTGATAAAGGCACCGCTTTACCCGACAATGGTGCTGTAAGTTGAATGGCAGTAGCTGTTTTTTTCTTTTTCCAACGATCAAACATATTAAGATTCCTCCCTGGGTTGATTCTTTTGCTGTAGCCGGCCTGTGAAGAGCCGATATAGATGCATCGCTAGAAAGCAAACCTCCGCTTCAGGTACTTTCTTGCCGAGTTCTTTCTCCATCATGCCTGCGAGGCGTGTAGCCAGACCATACTCATTTGTGAACTTGGAGCGGATCTGGTCCGCGAACGGATTATCCACATGGATTTCTTGATTCAACATACGGTCTACCGAGAACCTCAAATGCATCAGAAGACGGACATAATCCATGCTTCCCCGGTCAAAAGCAACCTGCCGTTCCTCTTCAATATACCTTACCAGGCTTCCCACCACATTCGATGCCTTCACCAGATGGCCTACGGGCACATGGCTGACAGCAGAATACACATGATAGGTCAAAAAGCCGATCTCATCCTCCGGAACTTCGATATCGAAGGTCTGGCCGATCAATTCCGCTGCCTTGGCTGCGATATCATATTCTTTTGGGAAGCTGATCCGGGTTTCTTCAAGGAAAGGATTAATAATATCCATGCCTTTACGGATTCTGTATATCGTAAACTGGATATGGCTTGGAAGTGCCAGGTACACCTTGTCATTTAATGTGCCCGGAAATTCCTGTCCAATGATATTGAGTATCTGATCCGTGATCTCCATCACCTGTGGATCAAATTCTTCCAGCAGATGGTGAGCTTGACTCCACTGCTCCCGATCCTCCAGCCTGAAGAGCTTCTCAATCCGCTTATCATCCGAAGCGATCGTTCCGCCTGCTTTGGCGCCGAAGCCAATGCCTTTGCCTAAGATGACGTATTCCGATTCTTTCTTACCGCCGGTGACCATCACGACATTGTTACCAATAACACGTACGACTGTAAACAACTCGATCCCGCTCATAAACTTCCCCCTTTCCTTTAAGTTTAATCAGTGAAACGGCGAAGGATTCATGTCCAAAGAAATGCTGCTATACTTATTCCCCAAAACATTAAAAAAACCAAGAAAAGACCCCATGTGAAAGCTGTCTCTTCTTGGCTCATGCCCTGTTAAGGTAACACGCCGCTTTATGTTGCTGCTATGAATCCATCATAAAACAATTGTCTTGCATTCGTCAACATACGACATCACGACATCATCTTAAGCTACGCCACAGGAATAATATTCGGTCGATTTCCTTAAATCCCGATCCATTGTTGAAGCGTATGGATCACTTCTTGGATATGAATGGGTTTGTGAAGATATCCATTCGCGCCGTCTGCAAGAAACTGATCCGTATCCCTCATCGTGTTGGAGCTCATCACGATAATGGGAAGTTCCGCCCATTCCGGGTTCTCGCGAATCCGCTTCATCGTTTCGACTCCGTCCATTTCCGGCATGACCATATCCAGCAGCACCGCATCAATGGTTTGATGTTTGTATAACATCTCCAAGCATTCGAACCCGTTCTGGGCAGTATGCACGGTCATCTGGAGTTTCTCCAGCACATTGGTCAAACCGTACACGTTCCGAATATCATCATCAACAATCAATACGGTTTTGTACTCCAGACGGCTAGGTACTTCCATGTCGAACGCCTCCATTCGGAGATCACTCCAACTGGCACTGCTCGAAGTGGCAGCTACTTCAGGCAGCAAAAACAGACTTTCGCTGGTGCCATTTTCCGTAATGAGCGGTAAATATAAAACAAAGGTACTCCCGATTCCTTCCTCGCTCTCCACGGTAATATACCCGCCCAGCAGCTTCGCTAAATGCAGCGATATGGATAAGCCGAGGCCCGTTCCCCCGAATCTTCTGGCCGTGGTCTCTTCGCCTTGCTGGAACGCTTCGAAGATCGGTTGAAGATGTTCTGCGGCAATCCCGATGCCGGTATCCTCAACGGAAAAAGCAATAACGTCGCCACTGATCGCAAAATCCGAGGTTACAATCGAATTCATCTTCTTCACCCGTAATTTAACGCTGCCGCTCTCCGTGAACTTAATCGCATTCGAGAGCAAATTACGCAGAATTTGATGAAGCCGCATCCCGTCGCTGTACATCATGTCAGGTAAATCGTCGGCCATCTCAATTTCAAATTCCAGATTTTTGGATTCCGCGCTTTTGGAGAAGTATCCTTCCATCAGTTCTGGGAGCTCCGTCAAATTCACCAAGTCCATTTCGATCTGCATCTTTCCGGCCTCGACCTTGGACAGATCCAGAATATCATTGATTAAATTCAGCAATTCACTGCCTGAATTATGAATGACGGAAGCGTAATGCTGCTCTTCCTCTGTCAGGTTCCCCTGCTTGTTCTCAGCTAAAATCTGGGAAAGAATTAACATGCTGTTCAGCGGTGTCCGCAGTTCATGGGACATATTGGCCAGAAATTGAGACTTATATTTCGAACTCTTCTCCAGCTCTTTCGCATATTTTTCCAATTCGCCGGCTGCAATTAATGCGGCCTCCTTCTGGGCCCCTAATCGTTCGTTCAGCATATGCATTTCTGCGGAATGGGTTTGCAGCTCCTCGGTCTGTGCCTGCAGTTCTTCGGTCTGACTCTGAAGCTCCTCATTCAGCGTTTGGGATTCATGATACAATTGCTGGATTTCCATTTTGCTTTGAATCGAGTTCAAGGTTACCCCAAGCTGGAAATTCAGTTGTTCGATCAGCTGAATTTCCAGTTCATCGAAGGGCTTGAACTTGGCTAATTCAATCACACCAAGCACTTGTCCTTCAAACATAACGGGCGCCAGCAGCAGCGTGGTAGGCTCAGCATCACCCAGCCCTGATTCAATCCGCACATAGTTAGGTGGGATATCGTCCAGAATAATTATCCGCTGTTCCAGCATGCACTGTCCCACCAAACCTTCACCAGGCAAAAAGCGATCTCTGACCTTGTTCCAAGGCTCGCCATCCGGATCGGCAAAAGCAGCTGCCTTTACCAGTTCCGATCCCCCCCGGTTAATAAAAACAGCACCGTACGGCAGCTTCATGATCAATGCCAGCTTATGAATGAAAAACTGTACGGCCGTCTCCACGCGATCAGACGATTGAAGGAGCGTTGACATAACCGAAATATGATCCTTAGCCCAGTTCTGTCTGCCGACTTGTTCAAGAAGCTCGTTGGTTGTGTCCGCCAACTGGCGGACCTCATCATTGGATCGCACATGAATCCGTTGGGAGAGGTTACCGCCTTTGACAATATCGGAGATGATATGAGTTACCTGAGTGATCGGCCTTACGATGCTCTTCGATATCACCAAAGCCCCACATATGGTAATCAGCGCTGCTCCAGCCCACAGGAGATACATCGTATACAATAAATGGGTATTGCTATCCTTCATCTCTTCGATCCTGCTGGTTGTCAGTTCACGTTCCTTGCTTCTAAACGAAAGGAACAGCTCATGAATGGAGTTCATGGCTTGCTGGCCGGGATCGTTAATAAAGAAATGAAGAGCCTCCTCATCCTGTCCGAGCTGCTTCAATTGGACCGCAGGCTGACCGGCGTTGGTGATCCACTCCTTGATATTCTCCTTGATATTTTCCAGATGATTGGCTTGCTCCGAATTATCGCTAACAAGCTTGTACAGCTTGTTATAGTTAATCTGCCAAGACGACAGCGCTTGGTTGAACGGCTCCAGATAGGTATCATCCCCCGTAATGACATAACCCCTTTGGCCAGTTTCCATTTCAAGTAAATTCTTCTCGATTTCGTGCGTAAGATTATGTACTTCGATATCATGCTTCTCTATAAAATCCGCCTCTTGCTGCAGTGAAGAGATGCGGTCTGATACAATCCAGAGAAAAGCTCCAAGACATAATAATATCATTAAATATCCGACTACAATCTTGCTGCGGATGTTGAATTTCAGGTTGTTAGACAAATGGCTAACCTCCCTTGTCATCTATCAGTCTAAGTCTGCTCCTATCCTCATAGTAATTGTTATGAAAATGGTTTACAAGCAAAACCAGTTTGGATGACATCAATGATTCTTTAGTCGTAGGCAGTCAGATTTATACACGTTTGGGCATATATTATAGAGGATCAAGCATGGACAACATTATAGATCTCATTCTTAAAAAAGGAGGAGTCACTCATATGATGACCTTTAAAGCGCTTGCGGAGATACTGCATTGACGAGGCATGTTTATCATCCCAGGAAACAGGCTGAGCGTATAGCGGGCCTCGGAGTTGCGAATGTGTCGTCACTGGAGCTGCCCCTTCTTCAAGGCATGATGATGTCAGAAATTCACCTTGAACGCGGCAAGGGCCTCTCTCCCCATAGCCACCCGGACACGGACGAATTATGTTATGTCATTCACGGAGAAATCAGCTATTTCCTGGTTGATCCGCATACTCATCAGAATCTCGTGTATCAGTTAGTACCCGGTCAGGTGATACACGCCCCGATCGATTGGTGTCACTGGATAACAGCGTTAACCCCTGGAACGATCTTACTATTGATCTATAACACCGAGCGTCCACACCAAATGGACATTGCCCCGGTCTGGGCTTATACCCTCACGGGTCCAGAAGCGCTGCAATGTAATAGCACGATCGCGAAACCTCATTCGAAGGCGCTTATTGCACCTGTCCCGCTACACAAAAAGATGGAGAGTGACGCTTCGGACGAGCCTATGCCGGCGCCACCCTTACTCATGACCGGGTACCCAAACAACAAAACCACACGCAGCCGGTGATCGGCCATGTGTGGTTATTGTTATAGGGACGCTTCTTATGTAATGATTTCGCTCGCAACGTATAACATCAATCAATATAAAATCTTTGTTCAGGACGGATCTGCTTCTTAAGCAAACGCAAGTCAGCTTCCAGCTTCGCCACCGTCTCTTCAATCTCTTCCGGATTCAGTGCCGGGCGTTCTGCTTCCGGCTTAACGCCAGCTCTAAGATCGCGAATCGTGATTTGCTGCTCCTGCCATTTATCCATAAGATCGGAGATGGTGGCATAAAACCGCTCATAATCCTGAATCACTTCATCCAGAAAGGAATCCACTTCCTCCTGATCGTAACCCCGCAGTTTATTCGAAAAATTCTTTTCATGGATAGACAAAGCGTCCAGTTGAATGCCTAGTTGCCGAAATAGCTTTTTCTGTTTATCCAATCGGCGTTTCATGTGTTCATCCATAATGATTTACCTCCAAATATTGGTGCAGCCCTACTTTTTTAGCCTTCTCTCTCTATCTTTGTTTATATCATATTAAGCACCGGGATTAAAACACTCCGGGGCTTTTTTGGAGAATGTTCCAAAAACGATAGGCTGCCGTTCCCATGATTCATGTGATTGTTACCAATCGATTTCGGGTATTGATTTTACATAAGAAGCTTTATTTTGTACTTAGCGAAAGAGAGGAGCGACTTTTATATGACGACGATGACGAAACAACAATACAGTGAACTTAAACGACGGTTGCTCAGTGATAAAGAACGATTGGAAGAACAATTGAAGTCACGCGAAGAAACCAACAGGGACCATTCCCTTCGGGACTCCACGGGAGAACTAAGCGCAGCAGATAACCATCCCGCAGACGTAGGGACCGAGGTTTTCGAACGCGGACGGGACCTGGCCATTCAGGAAACGCTTGATCATGAATTGGAGCAGATCGTGTCAGCCTTGCAACGAATGGACCAGGGCGAATACGGAACCTGTGCCGAGTGCGGCCTAGAAATTCCGTACGAGCGGCTGGAAGCTTTGCCTTATACGGCCTATTGTCTCGAACATACGCCGCGGAAAGATATCAACGACAACCGGCCGGTTGAAGAAGATGTCATGACCCCGCCCCCTTCCGGAGCTGGCGTCAACCGCCAGGCGGCAGACGGTAAATTTGATGACGCTGGCGCGTGGGACGCCGTTGAGGATTACGGAACGTCGACTTCGCCCGGCATGTCCATTAAACCCGGACAAGACGATTATAAGAAGAATGTATGAATTGATTTTGCAAAATAGACGGGAAAGCTGGTACCTGACCTTGAGGTACCAGCTTTCTTTGCGTGATCAAGATTCTCTATGAGTCCGAACATTGGAAGCAAAAAACTCATATTCATCGTAACCTTCCCCGCGTTTCTTTTTATAAGGGGTCAGCATTTTATCCAGCTCAACAAAAAACTCACGCGCTTCATCTTCGCTCATATACAAGGTGGTATTGGTTAACATGGACGTTGTTTCGCCATCTTGACTCATATTTTTGAAGAAACGGTCTCTATTCTGGTCAAACAGCTCGGATAATAATTTGTTCGTTTCAGATCGAATTAATTCCTTGATGACCGGCTCGTCGGAATCTGCCCCGCGTTTGATCTTTACCGTCCCGACAAAAGGCTCATAATATTTAGCAATGATACCGTTGATCTCCTTCGTGGATACGATCTTGACCAATCCGATTCGCTCCAGCTTTTTCATATGATAATGAACTTTAGCAGGCACATCCCCGATCTTGTCCGCGACTTCCTTTACCGTTGCCGGACGGTCCATCTTATTCAATACATTCAAAATCTGGAGCCGATATGGATCTGAATATATTTTGATCTCTTCCAGTGTAGTCAGTTCCTTCGTTTCCACACCGTACACCTCAGCTTCATGTTATTTTTCGCTTCTTTCCATTATAGGCCGACAATGCCGAAATTACAAAACGCGAAGGATTTAAATGGCACGGAAACTCTTCTTCCGAATCAGGAATATCACGGGTAACATCATGATAATTCCCATGATCGAGAAGAGCAAAGGAGGGGATTGATGCTCCGCCACAAGTCCCGTTATCAAGCTCCCGACAGGAATGGCAGCCGTGCATACTACCGACATAAGGGCGCCAATTCTCCCCAGCATGTGCCTCGGCGTTACTTCCATCAGATACGTCGAGATAGGGGCACTAAGCAAAGAGACGGCAAATCCGGCAACAAACATGCAGACCGCTGCAGACTCCACGCGCCATGCCGGCAGATGCCCCGGAATCCCTAATGCAAAATATCCGATCCCGAGCATGATCGACCCTGACATGATCAAGGTGCTTTTTTTGAAGCTCTTGCCGTAACGTCCAATCCATAGCCCGCTGCAAATCATGCCGATCAGGAGGGCCGTTCCTAATACGCTCAAACCTCCGGCTCCGGCACCCAAGGTCTCCTTGACATAGACCGGCTGCAGTACATTCAGGGGAGCCAAACAGAAATTATTGATCATGGCGAGCATCGTTGTTATGAGGAGCAGCGTATGCTGCTTCACAAATAGCAGAGCCTCTTTAATGTCGCCCAGCACCGTTTTAGTCATCTCTGTCTGTGTGGAGGCATCCTTGGCCTCAGCCTGTTCGGCTGCCTCTGGATTCGGCATAAAAGCGATAATCGTGGAGGCAATGAGAAACGTTATGGCATCCATCAGGATCGTTCCCGAAATTCCGATCAGAGCGATAAGGGCTCCGGCGATGGATAAACCGATTAATTCTGCGCTCCGACTTACGGAAGTTGAGAAAGAATTGCCTGCAAGCAGTTTATCCTTGGGCAGCAACCGGGGGACGATGGAGGTCTCGGCGGGTCTGGAGAAGCATTCCAGGGTTGAATTTAGAAACGTGAACAGGAACAAATGCCAGACTTCAAGGGAACCCACAGCGTACAGAAAAGCTGTTATCGAAACCACAATACCGCGGCTAAGATAGGTTAAGGCAAGCACTAGTTTCTTCGGCCAGCGGTCTACATAGGCCCCGGTAAACAAACTAAAAAGTAACCCAGGCAAAAAATTAAAGGCGAACAATGTACCCATTAATAGTTCTGAACCTGTGAGCATATAGACCATCCAGCTGTAAGCGATGGAATCCAGGGAATCCCCGAATCGGGTAATGGCCTGGGCAGATAAATAAATCAGGTAGGGGCGGATTTTCAAGAGCTGACCAAATCCTTGCTTTTCTAAAACAGCGGCATTTTGCATGGTTTCCTACTCCTCTTCGTTAAATGGATAACAACATTAAACTTTTTCAACTCATTAAAATAATATTTACGTTAAAATTATTTTATCGTTAAGTTTATTTTAATGATTTCGAAGAGGAATGCAATAGGTAAAAAAAAAATAAACCGCCATGTTGGCGATTTATTGGGTCTAACGGATATTTTAACCGTGTTGCTTCTTTATTTAATGACCACTCGCGATGAGGATCTGGCTGCTTGAAGACACGCTTCAATGGCTCTGACATTGCTGATGGCATCTTCCGGACCATACGGCAGCGGCGTGCCGTCCATCACGGCTGCTGCCATAGCATCCGCTTGCAGTGCAAAGTGGTTGTATATCCCTACCTTCTCCTCACGGGATCCCTTAGCCGTATGAACGCAGATCTGGGCCATGTCCTCCATCCTCTCCCATCCAAAGGCTGAAGGTAGCTCAATCCTGCCATCGGTTCCCGCGATCTCTAAAGAGCATCGGGAATAAGTCCACATCCCGCACTCAAAGGTAAGCCCCAGTCCATCTTCAAATTCCACCATTCCGTGGACCATCATGTCCACTCCGTCATGCTCCTCAGAAAAAAAAGCATGGGCCGTTACAGCCTTGGGCTCCTGCCCATAAATCATTCGCGCCGCCGAGATGGGATAGCATCCCACGTCATAAATTGAGCCTCCGCCCATATCCTTGCTGTAACGAACATTGCTTTTATCCTCCGCATTGTTGAAGGTGAACGATCCGTGAATTCCGCGAAGCTGGCCGATTTCGCCGCTTTCGATAATTTCGCGTACACGTGCGTGTTTCGGATGATATCGGTACATAAAGGCTTCGGCAAACAGCACATTGTGTGCTTTAGCAGCCTCAGCCATTTCACGGACATCCGCTTCGGTCAGGGCTGCCGGTTTTTCGCATAGGATATGCTTGCCGGCCTGTGCCGCTTTGATGGTCCAAGGCTTATGCAGGTGATTCGGCAATGGAATATATACCGCATCGATGTCGGGGTCCTCCAGAAGCTCGTCATAGGATCCATAGTATTTCCCGATATGATATCGCTCGGCAAGCTCACTAGCTTTTTCTGCATTGCGGCTAGCGACCGCCCCGACTTCACAGCGTTCCGATTTCAATATGCCTGGTATCATTGAATTTCTTGCAATCCGAGCAGTACTCATAATTCCAAAGCGCAGTTTCTTGCTCACGAGGTCATTCCTCCTTTGGCTGCATTCCATTCCGATGGTTTTTTAAAAATTATCGTTTACCGCTTTATGAAGGATCCCCAAACATCGATCCAAATCTGTTTTAACCTGTTTTTTGTAGAGTTTAGCTTTCTCGGCACCGTCATCGGTAAAATGATAAAGAACGATTTCTTGAAAATCGACCCGCGGATCATTCCCTTTCAGCTGCTTGGTACGGTATAGTACACCCTCCTGCACCAATTCATGCAGCGCCCGGTAAATTTCGCTTTGCGGCGGTGAATACCCATGGCTCTTGAATTCTTGCCGCAGTTCTTCCAGCATCTGATATCCGTATCCGCGCTGCTGCTCCACCATGGTAATGAGATATACTTTGATAAAAGCACGCTGGGCGATCATAAATGCCATCTGGACGCCTCCTCCTTCACGAGCTACTTGTCCCATAATATACCTAATTATAACCCACAGTTTCCCAGTTTGCACAATAGGAAGCATTCCCCTCTTTTTAAACCAAGAAGGCGTAGCTTGAAACGTTGTCGGGTATTGGGTGAATAAAAGTGATGCGATGGCGTCTATATTTTTATTGTTGTGAATTTTTCATATGTTGAAATTATATAGTATGTGATTTTTCATCTGTTGCTTTTTGGGCTGTTGGCGTGGATCGAAGGGTTGGTATCACAAAAAACCCACCCTCAAGGGTGGGTTTAATTCTTCACATCCCGGTGGATGTACCGGTTGTGGGGTGTGATTTGCCGTATGGGCGAACACCGCCATTTTTTCTTGTTCCAGCGATTCCCACAAGCCACTTCCCGAACGGCAGCTTGGCGAGCAAGCGTGTGGCACCGTAAGCCAAGCCCACGCTGATGATCCATGAAGAGAGTATCCGAACCAGAGGGTGCATGCTGATCAGCAAAGATTCATCGACTGCATAGCTTATACGCAGTGTCAAAAGATGCATCAGGTAGGCACCATACGAATAGAGGCCAATGGAGGCAAGAAGCGCATTCGCTCCCGCCCCGGCATGACGACATATCCAGCCGGCCACATCGTACATGACCAATATAGAGATAATCAGGAAAAGTGCCATCATCGGACGAAGCAGTGATAAGGAATAGAACGTGATTGTGCCATTCGCAGTGGAACGAAGTTCATTAACGGCCTGCATGAGCATCCATCCGAACAAAAATGCGAAGATGAGCCATATAGCCGGCCGTGCCTTTTGAATCCATTTTTTCCAAGAGTCATGGTATAAACCGGCTGCCGCCCCCAGTGCAAAATAGAAGAAATAATAAAGTGCGTTCCGATCTGCGTAGGTTGTGAACAGCTCACTCCATACCGGGATATTCAAGCTCCCCATCCATTGGCCAATATCGCTAATCATTCCTGTCAAACCCACGTACAATAGTCCGGATAAGACCAATATCTTAAGCTGCGTCTTCCAGCCCCATCTTTCTTTGATTCCTAGTATAGCGGAGCGGAACAGCGGGTACAGCAGATAGAATTGAAACAGCATAATGATGTACCAAAAATGCGAGCTCGATTTCCCGGTTAGCCATACTTCTCCAAGATACTTCCAGTCCTCAATGACAGCAGGATGGAACCTATGATTGATCAATAAAGTAATCAAGGTCCAAACCGCAAACGGAACGTAGATGTCACCAAAACGCCTCTTGATGAACCTTCCGTAATGCAGCTGACCTTTATCGTTATAGAACAGCACCATGCCGGTAATAAAAATAAAGACGGGCACAGCATATTTCGTCGCCATCAGAAGAACTGCCATCATCAAACCATCACCTGTCGTCATTCCCGGCGCGACAGAATAATGCGCAATGGAGTGCTGTAAGACCACGGCTAGAAAAGCAATTCCCCGCAGGCGCTCGATTTCCGGTATTCTTTCTTTGGGCATACTGCTCCCCCTTCGTCTGACTTCGTGTGAACCCCCCTCATTGTAAGGGAGACTGCCCTTGATCGGGTAATCCAATTATTTACTGATCCTAATGTTATAAGCAAAACGAAGGTTGATCTATATGGTTATGTATCTTAAGAAACACATCGATCGAAGTACCTTAACAGAAGACAGAACGTTGTTGATAACTATATAAAAACCGGCTCCATTCGGAACCGGTTAATGTTTCCTTACAGCAGCGTTGTCCCTCGCGGCGGAAGCCTGTCGTCCCGATCCAGATCTACCGCTCCGGCACGGCCCTCGTTTCTGTAATCATAATCGCGGAATATATCGTAGATGCCTGTATTTTCTTGATCAGCATCAACCAATACCAGAATCCGTCCTTGCTCGATATGAGACTCGTACTCTTTCGCCTCGTCTTCCGGAATGCCAAGGCCGATAAAACCACCGACCAACCCGCCGGCTCCCGCACCGACTGCTGCGCCGGTAAGCGTCGCTGCTATAGGTCCTGCGGCAAGAATCGGGCCGATGCCGGGAATAGCCAAAGCCCCGAGTCCTGCCAGCAAACCTGCCGTACCTCCGAGTATGCCGCCTGTTGCTGCACCTGCAGCTACCCCTTCAGGTGCCATCGTCCCCGTCTGCTCGGCAATCATATCTGCTTCGCGTTGATCCTTCGCTATAATGGAAATGGCATCGTTCGGAATCCCATGCCGTTGAAGCTGCTCGATGGCTTGAGCCGCTTCCTGTTCCGAACGGAATACTCCAACAATTTTCTTCTCCATGATAAACCCTCCTTATCGGTGGTCGTTCATATTTAACATTACCCGACGGAGGGGGAAATTAAACGTGACACTGCTGTGTTAAGCCTTGGGCCGGGTCCGATGGGTTGCAGTCGCCTCCATGGGATCATCAGGCCAATAATGTTTAGGGTATCTCCCCTTTAAGTCTTTTTTCACCTCGAAATAGCCGCTGCGCCAGAAACTGGATAGATCCGAGGTCACCTGAACGGGCCTTTGGGCGGGTGACAATAAATGCAAGGTCAACGCAACCCGACCCTCGGCAATCCGCGGCGTATCCTGGAGTCCGAACATCTCCTGCAGGCGGACTGCCAGGAACGGTTGTTCAGGGTCACTGTAGTTAACTGGGATCAAGGACCCGCTCGGCACCCTGATATGAGTCGGCGCTTCCTTCTGAAGCTGCTGCTTTTGCTCCCAGCTAAGCATATGCTCCAAGAGCGTTCCCGGAGCAAGACGTCTTATATCATTTCGATTCCGCAGCCCTTCCAAATAAGGGAGCAGCCACTCCTCCGCTTGATTCAGCAGGCCCTCGTCCGAAACATCCGGCCAATTTCCCTCGGGATCATGCCGGAACATAAAGGCCAGCCGCTCTCTCAGCTGCAGTGCTGGCTTGCTCCACTGCAACAATCCAAGGCCCTCCTGCCTGATTCCTTGCAGCAGGGCTAGCGCTATTTCCTCCCCAGTCGGATTCGAATAGGCTTGTTCCTTGATAACGAGGGCTCCAAGCATCAGCTTCTGCCTCGCCCTGATGCTGCCGGAAGCAGAATCCCATACGACCTCTTTACGCTGTTCCATCTCGTCATAATAATACTTATCAAGCCATAATTCATCCATTTCAGAAGCAAGCTGAATATTCCCGTCTGCGCCTTGATCATCAACGGCAGCGACCACAATATACTGGGCACGGCTCATAGGCTGAACCGACACCAATTTCACACCTCTGCCGCTGCGCATCAGAAACCCGCTTCCTCCCCTGTTCTTCGCAATCCGTTCCGGGTAGGCAAACGACAGTAATAGGCCGCAGAAATTCAGGTTCCCGCTTATCGTATATGCGACATTTAGCTGTGTATGCAGTTTCCTGATCTCTTGTTTCATCCGCTGGAGCACGGCTTCACTTGTCATGTCTTGCTCAGCCGATCGCTGACCCTGGCGCTCAAACAACAGAAGACGCTCCACACGCGATCGCAAATCCTGATCCCGTATGGCCTTACCTCTGCTCATGATATCACGCTCCTGAAGCAGTACAGCGATTCGGATGGCCAGTGACGCCTCACCTATTTCCTGTGCCCTTATCAGCATATGAGCCAGCCTCGGATGGAGCCCAAGCAGCGCCATCTCACGGCCATGCTGGGTGATACTTCCCGAATCATCCAGAGCCGACAGCTGCCTCAATAAAGCTTGTCCTTGCGCAAGAGCTGGTCGCGGCGGCGCATCCAGCCAGGCAAGCTGCTCCGGATCACGCGTCCCCCATACCGCCAATTCCAAGGCCAGCGGCGTCAGGTCGGATTCACGGATCGCCGGAATGGTGCTTTCCGGCAGATGTCGATGCTCTTCCTCACTCCATAAGCGATAACATACACCAGCCGATACGCGCCCGGCCCTTCCCCTTCTCTGATCCGCGGATGCCCGGGATAACCGTCTCGTAATCAATTGCGGCAGTCCCGTTCTCGGCGAGAACACCTCTGTGCGCATATAACCGCTGTCAACGACGGTCTTGATTCCCTCGATCGTAATACTGCTCTCGGCAATGCTGGTAGAGAGTACAATTTTACGCCTGCCGTTCGAATCGCGTCTGATTGCTTCATCCTGCTTCTCGGCTGGAAGCGCGCTGTATAACTCCCGAATGACGACATCTTGGCTTAAACCCGTTCTTACTAATTCGTTAGCGGTTTTCCTGATTTCACGGGCGCCCGGTAAAAATACAAGGATATCGCCTTGCTGTTCGGAGAGTGCCCGCAAGATGGCATTCGCCGCACCTTTATGCAACTCGTCGAGAGAGAATGAGCGTACATAGTGAGTAGATACTGGAAAAGCACGCCCTTCGCTAACGATGACCGGTGCGTCGCCAAGAAGCCTCGCGACTGGCTCAGCCTCAAGGGTAGCGGACATGACGAGCAGCCTTAAATCTTCCCGCAGCACCGACTGGGATTCCATCGCAAAAGCCAGGCCGGTATCGGCCTGTAAATTTCGTTCATGGAATTCGTCGAATATAATCATACCGATGCCGGTCAATTCCGGATCATCCTGCAGCATGCGCGTCAGGATGCCTTCCGTCACGACTTCGATCCGAGTGTTCTGACCGATCTTGCTGTCCATTCGGACGCGATAACCGATCGTCTCACCAACTGCCTCTCCCAAAGAGGATGCCATATAACTCGCGGCCGAGCGCGCTGCAATTCTTCTGGGCTCCAGCATGATGATCCGCTTGCCTTCCAGCCAGCTTTCATTCAAAAATGCTAAGGGCACCTGGGTCGTCTTCCCTGCACCCGGTTCAGCAATCAAAACCGCATGGGTTCCAGTAGATAATGCCATTTTCAATTGTGGAAGTATGCGGTGAATCGGTAATTCAGTCATGGATACATCTCCGTTATCCTATCAAATATCAATATAATCCCTTAATTATATAAAACAGCCGATGTACGTCAAGGGGAGCTGCTTGTGCCACGGCTGGAAAGTATCGATATAATTGCGATACAATATGAATATCATTCCCATGTAAACATAAACATCAAGATTCATGTAATCGGAAGGTGAAATGTATGGAGTTGCATGCCACATTTCGCGGCCGCTTTGCCCCTACGCCATCAGGAAAGATGCACATCGGCAATGCGTTGACCGCTTTACTTGGATGGCTGCAAATCAGGAGTATGGACGGACAATATATACTTCGTATAGAAGATATCGATGTGCAGCGTTCTCGCCAGGAGCTTGCCGTGGAGATGATGAGAGATCTGGAATGGCTCGGCTTGGATTGGGATGAAGGTCCCGGTCTTGCCGAGGCCTACGGACCTTATCATCAGGCGGCACGCCAAGCGTTATACGAGCGGGAAATCACAAGGCTGAAGGAATCGAATAAACTGTACCCCTGCTATTGCAGTCGGGCCGACATAACGGCTGCAGCCAGCGCACCGCACGGCATTGCTTCGGAAGGCCTCCGCTACCCGGGAACCTGTAGAGATTTATCTCGGGAGGAAGCGGCGCTTAGAGCGCTTCATAAGAAGCCTTCGCTGCGGATGAAGGTACCGCAAACCATCGTTTCCTTTGTTGATGGCATCGCCGGAGAGCAGTCCTATTGGCTATCCGATGGGGGAGACTTTGTGGTTCGCAGAGCAGACGATATCATCTCCTATCAACTCGCGGTGGTCGTTGATGATGCGTTAATGGGCATAACCCATGTACTTCGAGGAGCCGATCTACTAGACTCCACCCCACGTCAGCTTCTCTTATACCAAGCGTTAGGCTACAAGCCGCCACAGTTTGCGCATACCCCATTGATGGTAGATGCGGAAGGCAGAAGGCTCGCCAAGAGAACCCGCGGACTTAGCCTCTCATTTCTTCGCGGCCAGGGCATCATGCCCGAGCGCATCATCGGCTGGCTGGCTTGGACCGCCGGTCTCCTGGAACATCCGGAATCCGTTCGCCCTGCGGATTTAATTCCTGTTTTTGACTTATCGAAAGTATCTTCTGCCCCGATAAAAATAACGGAACATGTCAAACGTCAGCTGTTTGAATCCTGATTGCGATTCATCGAAATCAGGGATTCATGAGCAATATTCAAATTACGTTCCTTCATATCCTGATAAACAATCAGCGCCAGCACTTTCATCCTCAATAAGAGAAGAAAGGCTGGCGCTGTTCTGTTATTCCTCATGGGTTAATCGTTCCCTGACCTTGGACTCATACTGCGTAAACGCGCTATTCCCGCTAAACCCCCGCTGTTCCATCAGCAATTGCAATCTAAGATGCTTTTCATTCAGCTTGCGTTGAAGCTGCTCCTGCTCACCGTCGTTCCGGGCAGCACCGAGCAAGTCATACAGCTGAACGCATTCCTTGCGAAGCGTAACTTCTTCAGGGACATAACCCGCATTTTTCATGATGCGGTAGGACATTCTCAGATCCTCCGGAATGTGCGAAAGATCGTCGATCGGAAGTTTCTTCCCGGCAAGAGGCAAATGATCGAGCTCTCCGTTGCGGATCGCTTCTTCGATCTTCTGCTCAGCCAATCTGGAAAAGATGCTCATGATTCCCCAGCCTCCTCCTTTTTTCCTTCGTCCTCCTCATCATATAGCAGCGCCTTGTATATTCCAAGTTCTAAACGCAGGGAACCCTCAGGGTGTTGCTCCTGATCCATTTACAAGAGCGATTCGGCTCCATCTATGAAGATTTGCGCCCCGGTAATGTGTCTGGATTGATCGGAAGCGAGAAACGCCACCAAATCCGCCACCTCTTCAGGTGTACCCGGACCGTCAGACAGCGGCTGACTCCCCTCGGGATATTCCACCGGAATCACGATCTCCTCCAAATCTCCCTGTTTCTTCGTGCTTTGATCAATGTTGGTGGATATCGCGCCGGGGCAGATGACATTCACCCTGATTTTGAATTTCGCCAGCTCCAGCGCGGCCATCTTCGCAAAAGCCACCTGTCCTGCTTTAGTTGTGCTGTAGGCGCTCATCCCAAAGTTAGAGAAGGTTCGGGTGCCATTGACGGAGCTGGTAATGATAATGCTGCCCTGTCCCCGTTTCTTGAGGTGCGGAATCGCATATTTGACCGTCAGAAACGTACCGTTCAAATTCACGTTCAGCGTCTTGGTCCATTCCTCCAGCTTCATTTCATCAATGGGCGTCATCACGCCGTTAATCCCTGCATTGGCGAATACGATATCGACGCCGCCAAAAATCTCCACCGTTTCGAGGACTGCCTTCTCTACCCGGTCAGGATCTGTGGTATCCACGTCAAAGGCTCTGGCGGAACCATCGCGAATCAAGTTGATCTCCGATTCCGCTTTATTCGTTCGGTCATCCAACAGATCGAATAAGGCAACATTTGCGCCTTCCTTTGCCAGCTGGATGGCCGCAGCCTTCCCAATGCCTGATCCGGCTCCGGTAATGATAGCTGTTCTCCCATGAAAACGTCCGTGTCCTTCATTCATTATTCACACGCTCCTTTTAATCGTAATCCGTTATGCATTCATCTGTCACAAGATTACCCAAAAGGAGTTGTTTTATAATCATGATTTCTAATTTTTTGCACAAAAAAGCCGGACCTTTGGGTCCGACTCAGCGTTTATTCTAAAAAACATTCTTAGAAACCTACCAAACAATCTCCAGAAAGGAAGCATCATCTTCCAGGCCGTCGGTATGGCGAGCATTCATTAATACTTGCACTTCCTCATCGGGAATCGGCTCCTTCATGGGATCTAGGTCGTTGAGCCCATCGCTGTACAGCTGAAGCCGATATTCGGTCTCCGGGTCTAATTTGCACGAAAACACATGAGGGCTGCCTCCGATCGGACCACTTCGGGAAGACCAGCGTTCCGACGTTCGGAAACGATCTCCGAATACCGAGGTGATCTCGTCTTCCTTGCGCCACAAGCGTACCCTGGAGTCACCCTGCCAGGCGAGCCACAACCTCCCTTTGCGACGAAAACCCGAAGAAAGCTCGATGCGACCGCAAATGTACATGGCTTCGCTTCCCTTGCGCTGCTTCTCTTCCAGTACTTCTCGAAGCAGCTTGGGCGTTTCGGAGCTCAGGGAATGAGTCCGCATTTCACGATCAGCTTCATGCGTAAGTTCTTTCAGTTTGCGTTCAAGCGATGCGGATGTGAGTTCCTCAACCGTTTCCAGCCAGTTCATCAACCCCTGACCTAACAGACGTGAGGCCACATCGCCTCGATAACTCAATCCGACACCATCACACAATACAAAATGGCACACATTTTCATTCATCTTTAATGCAATGAAATCCTGCCCCATCTCGGAGAGCATGACAGACTCCGCCGCTCTGCCATACGCATAACGACATGTGAACAAATCTTTAATCTTCGTAATCGGTTCTTCCACGGTCTGCTTGCTCTCATAATAAAACGATGCGGCTTGAGCCTTCCGCTTACGAATTCCCAACGATTCCATGCTTCTTGCGTATGATCGCTTCATCTGTGACCTCTTACCTTACCGGCGTGGCAGCTGACATCTGAAACCCGATGGACACCAGCTCAGAGCAAGTGCCTGGGAGCATCATCAAGGCTCCCGGGCTCAGTTGATAATCTGCCTCAAGCAGCATTTCTCGATAACTTTCGGGAAGAACCGAAGACATCATTTTAAGTTTACGCGCGTGTTCATCCTCAAGCGAAGTATCAGTCAAAATCCCTTTCCAGCGGCGCGGTTCCGATATCGGCTGATTCATCAGATGATCGGAAATGAAGATATTCTCCACAAGCACGTTGCCGTCCGGAACGCTCATGTTCATGATGCGGCGGGCAATCGGTTCCGGATCCTCTCCCGTTGCCACACCATCCGTCATGTGGCACACGAGCGGCGCAGGACAATCCTGCATATTCGGAATCTCCGATTGCAGGATTTTCTCGGCCTGAAGGAACGCTTTCGCCGAATCGGAGAACCGCTTAGGGGTCAAATCCGGAAGCGAGCCGATCGCCGCAATTTCATCAATGCCCTTAATCCCGTTTAACAAATCATAGACATCATCGCTGTATGCAAGGATTGCAATCCGGTACCGGGGCGTCAGGCGATTGCCTTTGGTGGAGCGAAATACCATTTGCCGAATGGCCAAGGACAATGCTTCGTAAACTACGTCGATCCGCCTGCGGTCCTCCATCAGCATATTCATGGACGCGCTGATATCAATCAGATATATAATGAGCGCTGGCGTGCGCTGTGATGCTTGAATGGTATAGTTCATCGTGAATAACATTCACCCCTGCATTTCGTCATGTTTAATTCTTTACAGTTTTGGTATCCAGTGGCTGTCGTCACTTATGAATTGCTGCAGATTGTTAAGGCGGGTGCTCATTTTACCAACCGTCTTATAATAAGCCTTATCCTTGTTAAACAGCTCTATGAATTCACGTGCGGCATTCTTAGCACGGTCTTTGTTGCCGGCTACCTGCGCATTATACGCCTTATTATATAGGGCAACCAGTTCTACAACGTTTTGGGAACGCTGCTTCTGGAGCATTGCGGCTTGGGCTTCTTGGGCCGCTCTTGCTTTCGCCTGGCGCTCTGCCTCAGCTTTGGCAGCCGCTGCTTCCTGGGCCGCTCTTTTCTTCTTCTCTTCCAGCTGAGCTAAGTACGCTTCATACTTGGCTTGATTGTCATATTTCTCTTGCAATGCCTGCTTCTTTTTTTTCTCTTCAAGCGATGCCAGATAAGCTTCATACTTCGCCTGCTTCTCATACTTCGTCTGAAGCTCGGCTTTCTCCTGTTCCTTCAGAGCCTGTTCGGCTTCTTCAGCCTTCTTGGCCTCTTCTGCCTTCAAGCGCTCCTCTTCCGCTTTCTTAGCCTCTGCTTCTTTCCGGGCAGCCTCTTCCTGCTGCTTCCGCGCTTCTTCCTCTTGCTTACGCGCAGCTTCCTCTTTCTCCTGCGCTTGCTGCTCGGCTAATCGCTGGGAATCCAACTGACGGTTCTCTGCTTTCTCCGCCAAAATCTGATTCACCGTAATCGCAGAACCTGCCAATATGACGATAGCCGCAGCGGTCGAGAGCATGAATTTACGGGATAATAACAGTGCTTTAAAGCCTTTGTTGGATGATTCTTCAGCCGGACGAAGCTGCTCCTCCAGCCCCTGTATAGCGGCGGCAAGCTCCACTTCAAGCGGACTGTCCTTCTTTACGAAATGATACGCGGAGCGGAATATTTCCAAAGCACCGGAAAGATTACCCGCATCCTCCAGATCACGCGCCTGATGAAACAAGCGTCCAACCACATTATCGTTGACCTCCCGGGTGCCTGGCTCAATTCCGAGCGATGCCATAATTTCGGCCGGCACCTCCTGGGGAGTTTCAGAACGGACTTCATCCGAATTGCCGTCATGGGCGGCGGCAGCGGCTATAACGGCTGGGACTTCCTCCACCACTTCTTCCTCACTTAAAGATGATAATGCAATCAGCCACTCACCAAAGGTAGGGCAGCTGCTCAAATCCTGACTGTCCCAGGTTCTGCCGAACAGATCCGAAATCCGTGTACCCCAACGCTGACCCAGCGACTTTTTCAGTAAAAAATAACGCTCGCACGGGGTCTGCATTTCATGCTGATCAAAATAGCTTTCACCCCATGCCCGATTAACGATTGCCGGATCGCTCCATCCCAGCATTTCCGCAATGATAACAGCACCTGCGAAACGATCGGCATAAGAACTCCATAACCCGCTATGCACCGTTCGATGAGCCGCATACCCAGGAGAGCCAGCAAGCAAAACATCAGGTCGATCCATTTTGGGGCTGTACATCTGCTCCACATCGACAAGCTCAACGGCGGCAGCGCCTTCCGGCAGCTTCACTTCCGAAAAAAACGGAAGCATGACATTAGGCGCAGACAGGTCACAGTGGGCTAATCCGCGCTGCTCCATGCTTGAGCCGATGGCTGCCAATGCCTTGGCAAGCATCAGACTTTCAGAACGTCCCAGATTACGCTGATCGCTTATAACGTCAAACCAAGTACATCCATGAATCCATGGCATGATGACCGCGTAGAGCAAATCCGGATATTCCGCTATCAAATCTCCGTTTCTTTCGGGAGTGAGCACCTCTCGACTGCTTACCTGCAAACCCGGTATCTCGCGATAATTCCCCATATGTTCGGATTGATACACCATAGCCGGAATTCTGAACTTAGGAAAAAAGACTTTTAGTGCTTTGGCTTCATGCAGCTCCCCATCCACAGGGATCAACTGGTAGACGATTCCCTGCCTCCCAGCTTGGGCATAGGCTACGCCTGGCGCTGCGGGATGCTGCCCTACTGTATAAGCCGTTCCATTTACAACAATCCCATCGCCCGGGTTTGGCTGAAATGTCATGAACGTCATCCTCTCTTAACTCCGTTACCTAACTCTATAACTCTATTAACCAGATTGTTATATTCTAAACATCCAAAATTGCAAGAAAACCGGGTTATCTTCCACCCGGTTTATTCTGCCTATTAAACTATTATAAAGCAAAAGTCTCCGAATGGATATTAACGGGATTCGTCAGCCATACGGAATTTCTGAGCGATCGCTTTCAGCTCATTGCTGATGCTGTCAAGCGTTTGTACGAAGGAGTTCATCAAGCGACTTGCTTCCTGGAATTCCTGGAAAAAGCGCTGCTTCGTCATACCATCCCATTGACCTTCCATTCCGTTGATCGATTGAGTCAGGCTGTTAACGATTTGCTGACTTTGATCACCGCTTTGTTTAAATTGGTTCGCTACTTGCTCGACTTGCTCTGGCGTAATTAAAATACGTCCTGCCATTTATGTAACCTCCTAGAAATTCGTTTTCTGGTGACACTTGACATCTTAGCCCAAGAGCCTCAGTTTATCAAAATGTCCTCAGACCTAATTTCCAGGTACCCTATACGTCCCAATTTGAAACATTTACCATCCCGATTATCCCGAAAGGAATAGGGTTTTAGTTGGCAATTCCAAACGAAGACGGATCGGTAAAGGTCCAGCCTTGCCCGGATAATGCGGCTTGTTTAGCCGAATCCCCGTTATCTCCACTGGTCATGCCCACGGCAGCGGCCACCGAACTCGGGTTCGATATAACCGTGGTGGAGTTTCCATATTCCGGAAGTATGGACGAGCGCCCATCCATTCCGGAAGCTGCAAACAGAGCCGTCGGTGATACGGTACTTACGATTGCATGCTCCAAAATCGTATGGTACTGATGATCCGTTTCTTGAAATTGGTCGGCTTTGCTTTGAAGATGCTTGCCCAGCTGAGCAAGAAGAGCTCCCAGATGCTCTCCAAGACTCCGGGCAGACTGCCACTCATCAATAACCGCCGCTTTGAGAGACGTCTCCCAAACGAGTGATTCCATAGCTTGGTTGAGCGTTCTCGTAATCGCTAAATATTCATCGCCACTATGCTGCAGCTGACGGCTTAACGTCCGGAGAGACTCCGGCTCGACAGAAATACGCATTGGTCCTCACCTTTCATACAGGCTCTGTTACTGTTTCAGCCACATGAGTAGCATATGACGAAACTGCTCTTTGGTCGCTGGCGCTGCGGTTAGCCAGTCCTGGTCTCCCTCCAGGCTCATACGCAGCAGCCAATTCATGGACTCGTTCACTATAAATGCTGCATTTTGACTTTCCCAGCTGATTCCGTTCCATATCGACAGCTGGAGTTCCCCCGAAGACACCTTGTTTTTCATACATTTCGCTAAAGCGATGGAACCCTCCGCATCATCCGTCAACCTGGCCAAGCGATCACCGATATCATCGCTGTTCTGTTCGGAAACGGAGGTGTAAATATCCCCGAACTCCTTCCGGCTAAGCAATAAAGCCGGAATATCCCCCCAGTTTTGATCGCTTAGGGCCAGATCCTGCACCAGCTGATCGCAGGTTTGTTCAATGGTACCGAGTTCGCTAAGCATGTAACACCGGTTGTCATCGCCGCTTCTGCATACTTGTATTACCCGTTCGTCAGTAACATGCAGATATCCTTCAAACGCCGAATCCTGATTTTCATATTTCAACCAGCACGCTCGTTCCGCAAGTCCGGCAATAGCCACTCGTGAGAAGACTTCGGGTGGAATCGACAATTCCCCGCCTTCCTCTTGAATCAAATATTGCTTGCTTAGGAGCGATTGTTTGGTTTTCTCCCACTCAACCGCGATTTCTTCCGTTAAATATCCTACAAAAGGATCTTCAACACCAAGTAATCGGTCCGATCCGATAATTCCAGCCAAGAAGAAAAATTCCTTGTCATTCAGCGTGATCGTTTCTTGTTTGGAAGCATGAATTGTCAACATTATGAGCCACCTCCCCTCAAACTACAACATGCCATCGGTCGCGAATTTCTGTGACCCATCTCTGGGCGTTCCATTCATCATCAAAAGGAACTGCGCCTTTTATTCTGGAAAATTTACGTTTTACGTAGTACCCCTGTCCTGGCGGAAGTATTTTTAGTCCTCCAGGACTATTAGAAGATTCGGAAAAAGGAATCCGGAAGAACGATAAATCGTTCGAATCCAATGTTCCGAATAAAAATCCGTTTTGTGCAGCCTTGATATCGGTAAACCAATCGACGCCATACGTCGGGAAATCCGCAGGCACGCCGGCAATGACCACATGTACCCTGCGGTCCCTTCCCTGTCTGACGATGGCTGACAGCTGGTCCTTCAAGGTGAAATCCGAAAGCTGCTTGCTGAGCACGTCAGCGTCATCAATCATAAGCAGGATAGCCGGATCCTCACTGTCCTTCGATCGGGTCTGAACCCGTTCATAAAGGCCTGAAATGAGCGGAGCCAGGTCTTCCTCATTCTCCGCATGCCCACGGACATGCGGAAGATGGTTCATCCGACTCAGACCGCTGCTTCCATAGCGCGTATCTACCGTATAGATTTCCAGCTCATCCGGCGATGTATGATATGCAAGTGATAACATCCAGCTTAGGAGGAATGACGTTTTACCGCCTTCCATCGGACTCGCAACGATAAAATGCGGCCCATCCTCCAGATTGATCGCAAAAGGAGTTAAATCATCCGTAGCCACACCGACAGGAACCTGATACTTCACCGTTACTGCCGCTTCATAAGGCTTTTGCACCTTAAGCAGCTGATGGAGCGGAATCTTATCCGGCAATGATTCGATCCGCGGCGCTTCTTCGCCATGCCATGATTCCCGGTATACGCGAATCATATCGCGAAGCGCGGCCGAACGGTCCCCCTCTTCCTGGCCGGAAGCCGGCAAGGCCGTTTGAAATTCAAGCGGCGGCACCTGGCCTTTGACCAGTCCTCTTCCTGGCGGAAGCTGGCTTGGGGCTCTTGTAGGACGACCCACCGCATAATAATAATCGGCCGGATCGGCAAGTTCGTACGATACCGCTTGTGAGATATTGCTCCGGACCTTTTCGAACATATCCGATATCCGGTTTGCCGTAATGATAAACGTGATCCCCAGACTGCCGCCTTCTCGCAGCAAGTATTCAAGCATATCGTTCTCATCCGGATAGGAATTCCTGAAATTCAGATAACCGTCAATAACGACAACCAGCTGCGGAACCGTCTCCGTGCTGCCACGGCGGTAGGATGCAACGGTCTTCACGCCAGCCTCGGCTATCATGTCCTTGCGAACCGCAGCCGTTTTCGTAAGAAAACGGAACAGGCGCTTGATACGGTCATCTTCCTCTGCCGTCATGACCCCACCGATGTGAGGCAATCCTGCGAAGTCCCGCATCATTCGGCCCATATCCACGATGTACCCATGCCAAAAGTCCGGGGTGTGCCGGCTGGCCAGCGACATCAGCATCGTTTGAATAAAGGTAGTCTTACCGAGTCCCGGCATCCCATATACGGCCCAGTGACCTTGCTCCAGATTGAGCACCAGTGGCTTCTGGCATTGGTTTGGCAAATCGTCAACCATCCCGACATAGGACACAAGTGCCGAATCGCCGTACGACACCGGCTGTTCGATGCCGGACTGTACTCCGTCCAGATCCAGACTCTCCGGAAGCGGTGGAAGCCAAGGACCCTGCAGCCGTTCGATCCCTTGCTCCTTGGCCACTTCCGCTACATGGTCAATAAACACCTGCAGCTGTTTGGGCACTTCCAGATGTGCCCCCAGGGATGGAGTGGACGCAAGCAGCGGCTCCGTCTTCCCATTGATCCGGACCTCGCGGATCGAGATTGCGCCAGGCGTATCCTTCTCTTCAACGTAAGGAGCGCCGCTCCAAGCAAACTGCATTTCTTCAAACACTTCATCGCTGCCCACCTGGAAGTAGCCTCGTCCGGGCTTGTTAATCCAGGCTGCATTCGGAATCTTCAGCATATCACGGCTGTCGCCCTCGCTTTGTACCCGAAGACAGATCCGGAAGCGCGAGTTACTCCAAATTTTATCGTCCACGACGCCTGCCGGTTTCTGAGTCGCAAGAATCAGATGGACACCCAGCGTTCGCCCGATTGCGGCAATGCTGATCAATTCATCCATAAATTCCGGCTGGTCTTTCTTCAGCTGTGCAAATTCATCAATGATAATCACGAGATGCGGGAGCGGTTCGCCATGCCGATTGCGCAGCAGCTTGTAATACTCGTCGATGTGCTGCAGGTTTCCCGCATCGTTCAATATTTTCTGGCGGCGGACCAGCTCGGCTTTCAGCGACACCTTCGCCCGCTCGATCAGATTGTTGTCCAAATTCGTTATGGTGCCTACGACGTGGGGAAGGTTGACAAACGTATTGGACATGCCGCCGCCCTTATAGTCGATAAGCATAAATGCCAGGTCATGAGGGTGAAACTCCGAAGCCAGGGAAGCAACGATGGATTGGATAACCTCACTTTTCCCCGAACCGGTCGTTCCCGCGATCAGACCATGCGGTCCATGACCTTGACGCTCTATTTTATCATGAAGATTCAAATTAATCTTCTTTCCGCCCGCCCGGACACCCATGGGAACGGGTAATGAATCCGGATATCGGTTCTGCTGCCAGCGTTTGGATACATCCAAATCGTTGATTTTCTGAATATCCATCATCTCGAAAAGCGCCAAAACGCTAGGGATGTCAGATGCAGAGGATCGCTTCAGCCGAATCGGCGCCATATACCGGGCCAATGCTTCGATCTGTTCTCTGCTGACGTGATGGGATTGGAAGGATTGCTTGGAGACGGTGCCGTCCGGTTTCTTAATCGTGTACGCCGCCTGCTCCCGATCAACCTCAACGATAAGCTGGCAGTGCATCGGCAAGCTTTCTTTCCGGTCGGACAAGATGATGGTGACGGCATCAGCCGCATCGGCATCTTCCATCAACAGAGGCAGCAGCGGTTCTTCCTCAATTAATTGGGCAGCGGATAGGATCACGACATAAGCCGGCGTCTCAATCGATTTTTTTCCATGTTCGGAACGATTGTTTTTACGCCGGTATAAATGGGTAAATATTTCATCAGCAAGCTGATGCGCATTGCTCCGTCGATCCGCAAGATAGCGGCTGGAACGGTCATCATCCCAAGTATGGGGCAGCCAGCGCAGCCACTGCCATTCGCTCGCTTCCTTCTCCTCGTAGAAAGCGGCGATTTTCACTTCGTCAGGCGAGTGCCTTACGGCGGTTTGGGCCATCATGACGCGAAGCATATTTAATACGCGTTCTCTTCCGCCGACGATCCCTATGACCTTGGATTCGAATAACGGCAATGCAATGGATGCATCGTCGACCGTCTGGAACTCGGCTGACAGCAATTCGGCTGCTTCGATTAACGGGTCCTTATCATACCCATCCGCACGAGGCGGCTTCACATTAATGTGAAACGGCACTTCCCCCTTGCCCACGCAAATTTCCAGAAAGTCCTTATCTTCCGGGGAACGTTCCCACAAGCTGCTGCTCCGGTTCTTCACAACGTTGTAGCAGACGTCCGGATCCCCATGGATATCAAACAGAATATGGACCTGATCCTCCTGCCGCTCCTTCAGCTCTTCCCGATGCAGATCAAGCTGAGCCCGGTACTTCTGATTGCGTTCGGCCAGATTCTTCTGATAGGTTTTCTTGTTGCTTAAATACATGAAGAATGGCAGCGTGTAGGATGTCAGCATCATAAAGATGGAGATCATCTGGAACATCATGTAATTGGAATTCCCCATCTTACCGCTCACGTTCATATAGACATAGAAACCGATCGTCACCGCCGTCATAATAATCGGGATAATGATGGCAATCATCGAAAACGACGGCTTGCTTGGCTCGGACGGCGGTCTCAGAATCTCCAAGTCTTCATTTGGTAAAGCCGGTCTAATACGCGGCGAACGTTGGTACAACACGTTCATGTGTCACTTCCTCCTAATCCAGAGCATCTGAAATGTACAATTATGTATTTTGCTGTTTCAATCAAAACCAATCGGTTATTTACCCAATCTTAGCTTTCTTGAAACAACGATCTTCTGCCGTAGACAGGAGCTTCCTCGGTTGTTGTTGAGAATGCCCGTTGTAAACGGATATAGGAGCCTTCCCTAAGTCCTGCTTCAACCAGATTAGAATGGCCCCCCACCGTAAACCACAAGCCTTCCGGGAACTTTGCTTCTAATATATATTGAATCCCTTCACCCGAGGGTTCACGAAAAAGACGTAGCCCCAGCAGCTCATTCAACCGTTCAATGGAGCACTCATCGGGTACGTCGATATCAAACCAATCCTCTTCATTTCGCCCGCTGATCACGGTGAGTATCATCTAAGTCGACCTACTTTCCCAAAAATGGTAATCCTTATGTTTATTCCATATGCGAAGTCCAATCACCTATTTCAATAGTTACAAAAAATAGTTACATTATTGTAATAATATCATTCCAAGGTTAGTTCTGTCAATTTGTGTCATATTTCCTATTTCCTATTTTTCACGCGGGTTTGTTTAGTCCGGAGGGACTATTTATGTATTGATTATAGGGTAAATCCGGGTTTTTCGTCGGTAAAATATCGTCGTTCACAAAAATGTCACGCTCAGAAAAATGATGCTGATTAATTCTATGAATTTAAGGTTATTTTAAGATTGGCAATTTATAATGCAAATATCATGAAAAATCTTTCGTGAGGTGATTGATATGAAAACACTAATCATGTTCCAAAATAAGCCGGTTCCCGTATACTTTACAACGGATAGCAAGCAGCCGGTACAGAAGGTACTAAAACTGCTAACCAGCGCGCTTGACCATAAAATTCAAACCGGCAAAAAGGCGCTGCAAAAATGCCTCAATTCCCTGATCAGCATTGAAATCGAGGGATCCGAGGCAATTCTTCACAGCAAAAGCGAAAACGACTCTCTTGCGCTATCTCTCTTTTAAAAGAGGGGTAGCCCTTTTTTTGTTTAACTCCATTATAACCCGTAATGACGATCCTCGGCTATCTGCGCTCTCTGAATTCGGATTTGAAACAACTTTACGAGATTTCTCCGCGTTGTGATCTCCTGGCAACTGTTCAATTTTTTTAATATAAACCGATCGATGGACATACTGTTCATCCCTCCATTCTTATCTTGGAAAAACGACCCTATGTTCTGATAACTTCTATTAACCGTGCCTTTTGAAGATTAAACGAGACTTCCTTTCGTTTAACAAAGCTTCTTATCATTCGACGATTTTCTGGCAACAACCCATTTTATAATCAGTACCTTGCATTATTCAGTACTAAATGATATCTTATTGTAGACCACTACTGAATATTAATCACTACCTCGTGATGAACAGCATGATCAAGGACTTATGAAAGGAGGTATTTGCCGTATGAATGTCAGTATTCAATTCAAAAAAGGCGTTCTCGAACTCTGCGTTCTGGTGTTAATCCATCGCAAGGACCAATATGGGTACGAGTTGGCTCAAGCGGTATCGAGGCATATTGAAGTTGCCGAAGGGGCATTGTACCCTCTCCTTCGCCGCCTCGTAAATGAAGGCTATTGTACGACGTACCTCCAGGAATCGACCGAGGGTCCGCCCCGTAAATATTATAAGCTGACGCCCAGCGGAGTAATCTATATGAAAGCCATGGTAAAGGAATGGCAAGCTTTTGTGGGCAATGTGACCAATCTGATAGAGGAAGGGAATTTGTATGACTAAAAAACAGTTTATTTCGATTTTGGAATCGCGGCTTGCCGCGCTTCCTCCCAACGAACGACAGGAATTCATTCAAGACGTGGAGTCCCATTTTATCATTGGCATGCAGAATGGACGAACCGAAGAGGAAATCGCCCGTGAGCTGGGAGATCCTTTTGAAATGGCAAAGGAAGCGTTAGGCGACCGGTATGTGGATATGGATAGGCCTGCTCCCGCAGCGATCCGAAGACCGTCTTCTTTTGGAAAATATGCGGCAGGAGTCGGTTTGTTCTTCTGTGCATTGGTGGCAGTCCCCTTCCTTGCGGCATTATGGTCCGGAGGCGTCGCTATTGCTCTCGGAGCCCTGGCAACCTTGCTGAGCCCGGTGCTCGTTCTGCTTGACTATATCGTAAACGGAACGTTTTATCCGGCCAAATTATTCTTATCCATCTCTTTGCTCGGAATCGGCATCTTCCTCGGATATGCCACACGCTCCGCCATGGTTGGATTGTTATCGTTAACCTTGAGGTACTCCAGATGGAATACGCGTTTGTTGAAGGGACGTGACGCACAGTGAACAGAAAATGGTTGTTCAGTTTAGCAATCGCACTTATATTGGTGGGAATCGTCGGCATGGCTGCGAACAAGTTTAAATTCGGTGAAGAGCTTGTCAGCTATCAGAATCGATGGGATCTGCAGGATGCCGAAAAACTGAAGAAATTAAAAATCAGCAGCAACATCGATATCAGCTTTTCTTTCGAGGAGAGCGGAGATTCAAGCGGGTACATCGCTTTTGACGGCAAATTAAAGCCGGAGTATGTCGATGTTCTCAAAAGTTTTAATCCATCGGGTCCTGAGGTGGGATTGGATCTGACCACACCTTCCACTTTACAGTTGATGAGTGTGGACTTTCGTTCACCGAAAGGAAAACTGACCATCGTGCTTCCATCAAGCACGCAACTGGAGGAACTCGATTTGTCGACGCTCTCCGATAATATCCAGGTAAGCGGAGCTTCCTCCAAGATGGTTGACATCTCCGTGAAGTCAGGCAACATCATCATGAGCGACATACGAGCCGATCAGTTGAACGTAGAGAATATTTCAGGCAATATTCGCGGCTCCGTCATTCAGGCCTCCACGCGAATCGTCAATCATTCGGGAAATGTCGTATTGAAAGATATGGAAGGCCCCGTGGACATCGAGGTCACTTCCGGCAATGTAAACGTAGGATTACTCGGCGTTTCATCGGTTAATATCCTGTGCAGATCCGGCAATGTGAAAGTACAGCCTGACCCGTCATTCCGGGGTTTCTATGACCTTAAGGCACTGTCGGGATCCGTCTCGGCGCCGGAGTCACGGAAAGAAACAACCGATACCATCCAAGTGGAAACGTACTCCGGTAATATCGATATCGTACATTAAGACGTTGTTGACAAACGATAAAAATGAAATATACTATACTTTATAAAGTAAACTATACAACAAGGAGAGTTTTCATACATGTCTAATGTACTATTCATCAAAGCAAACAACAGAGCGATCGAACAATCGGTAAGCGTCAAAATGTACCATGCGTTTTTGGAGTCCTTCAAAGCAAGCCATCCGGAAGACCAAATCACGGAGCTTGACCTTTTTGCAGAGAATCTTCCTTATTACGATAGCACTGCTATCAACGGTATGTTCAAAGCTGCCCAAGGATTGGAAGCTACACCGGAAGAGCAGGCGGCTGCTGCGAATGTGAGCAAATATCTTGACCAGTTTCTTGCTGCAGACAAAATCGTGCTTGCTTTCCCATTGTGGAACATGACCGTACCTGCCGTTCTTCATACCTATATCGATTACCTGAACCAAGCAGGCAAAACGTTCAAATATACCCCTCAAGGCGTTGTAGGTCTCGTGACTGGCAAAAAAGTCGTCATCCTGAATGCGCGCGGCGGTAACTATTCCGAGGGACCTATGGCTGCGGCTGAGATGGCTGTTAACTTCGTGATGGGCAATCTTCGTCAATGGGGCGTACAGGATATCGAAACCCTGATCATCGAAGGCCACAACCAATTCCCTAATGAAGCGGAAATGATCGTTCAAAACGGTCTTGAGCTTGTTAAAAAGGCTGCTGCCAGTTTCTAATCGAACTTATACGCAATAATAACACTGAACGTTATACACAAAAGCCACCTTCCACTGTCTTAGGCAGTGAAAGGTGGCTTTTTGTGATACTCCCATTTAAACCTTTTCCCATTGGGTCCATAACTCGCGCGGGTTACGTATATAGATTTCATGATCACGGCTCATATATTGATGAATGATAAATTCCCGCCGAATGGTCGCATAATCCGCATGATAACGCTTGATAAACGCATTGATATCCTTTTCCGGATATTCCTTCCCTGCTTCAAGCTGCTCTACCAGATATTCCAATATGACGAGTTTCTTCTTGTACTGGGCCGGAATGGAACGCAGCGTTCCGTCTTTCGTTATAAAATTCCGGAGAACGGATGTTTTATAGGCTTCAGTAGCAGTCGGTTCCATCATTTTTCTTCCTCCCTTCTACCATAATTTCGCAAACATCTAATTTAATATTCATCTAATTAGATGTTAATCGAATTTGAAATGTTTGTCAAACCCTTTCTGTTTTAGGTCAAGTCAGCCGGGCTCCATACCGTCAAATCTGGATTTATCCTTTTATTTGCTGTAGGATTATTATGCTGATCGATAACGCAAGGTTAATACATAAGGAGGTTCACCATGCTCGACGTCTTAATTATCGGCGCAGGCCCATGCGGTCTCTCAGCTGCCATTGAATGCCGCAACCAGGGCCTCAGCTGCGAGATCATCGATAAACACAATGTAGTTCATTCCATTTATCTCTATCCGACGCATATGCAGTTTTTCAGTACGGCTGAAATGCTTGAAATCGGAGATGTTCCGTTCGCGATATCGAATGATAAACCGTTTCGGCACGAGGCTCTGGCCTATTATCGCAGAGTTGCCAGTCACTTTAATCTGAAAATCTCTCCATACGAAGAAGCGCTCACCATAACCAAGCAGCCTGACGGCAGCTTCCAGGTAAAAACCCAGCGCCGCGGTGGTGTAGAGTCCATGCGAGAAGCCAAACACGTAGTCATTGCTACGGGTTATTTTGATCATCCGAATTATATTGGCATTCCTGGTGAAGACTTGGAGAAAGTAACCCATTATTTCCGGGAAGCCCATCCGTATGCAGGGATGAAAACCGCGATCATCGGCGGCAGTAATTCCGCTGTGGATGCTGCCATGGAGCTTATCCGTGTCGGAGCCGAGGTGACGATGGTATACCGGGGTGAGGAAGTTTCACAGAACATCAAACCTTGGGTACGTCCTCTGTTCGACAGCATGGTGCAGAAGGGACATATCCAGCTTCACCTGAACTCGCGTGTCGTCCAAATCGCGGAGTCTTCCATTACCGTTCTGTCGAATCAAGGCCAGGAAACGATCATTGAAAATGATTTTGTACTGGCATTGACCGGATTCCGTCCTGACCGCAAACTGCTCGCCTCCTCCGGCGTCGAACTGGATGAAGACATGGAGAAGCCCCTCTATCAACCGGAGACGATGGAGACCAACGTTCCGGGACTCTATGTCGCTGGCGTCATTGCATCCGGTCGGAATGCCAATGAGGTGTTCATTGAAACAGGCAGACTACACGGGCGTTTGATTGCCAAGCATCTGGTCTCGAACGCTTAACCAAAAAGTCTATCGACCTATATTCTTAGAAGACAGACTGCGTTTAGATGGAGTTTTTCTTGCGATATCAGGCAGGTTTACGCTTCGACGTTTATACTTTCTGATATCTTAAACATAAGGAGTGATTCCCCATGGACGTAACTTCACTCATCCTGCTGGCGATGGCGGGACTTGGTATTATCAGCAGCAATTCTGCAGTGACGATTGCGATGCTGGCACTGCTGCTCATCCGCGTAACCGGCTTTCAGCAAGCATTCCCATGGCTGGAGAAATACGGACTGACTCTCGGCATTATCATTCTCACCATAGGTGTCATGTCACCGCTGGCCAGCGGCAAAATGAGTCTGCAAACGATCGGCGAATCATTCCTGAACTGGAAATCGCTTTTGGCCATCGCCGTCGGCATGCTTGTCGCTTATCTGGGCGGTCGTGGTGCCACACTGATGGGAAGCAATCCTACCGTGGTTGCCGGTCTTCTCGTTGGCACGGTGCTTGGGGTCGCCCTGTTCCGCGGCGTACCCGTCGGGCCGCTCATTGCTGCCGGTCTATTGTCCCTGCTCATCGGCAAATCGTAAGGAACAGATGCAGCTCTTTTTTATCCATAACATAAATAGAACAATAACCTCCCTGCCGGTTCATGAACGTTTGGGGAGGTTTATTTGTTCTATATTCAAGCCTTGTATCAGACGGCTCATTACCATATATAGTCTATTTTATGGTATGATAGCTATCGTGTTTTAGCGTTTTTTTCCGTAATCCCTTATGAAATATGATGTATCAGGAGGTAACACACTTGTCTTCAACGAATACCGAATCGGCTGCTGCTCCCCTTAGGCAGCTTCCCATGCTGCTCTTCAGGCAGCTGCGGCCGAAGCAATGGACCAAAAACCTGCTCATATTTGCAGCCCCCCTCTTCTCGTTTGAAGGGGTAAATCCCGGCGTGCTCTTCGACACCTTGATCGGTTTTTTCCTGTTATCCTTCGTATCCGGCTGCGTCTATATTGTGAACGATTATGCCGATCGCGAAGCGGATCGCAACCATCCGGTGAAAAAATACCGTCCCATGGCCTCGGGTGCGCTGCCGCCTAAGCTGGCTATTGTATTCGGCGCGTTGCTGCTGATAGCTTCGCTGGCCGTATCTTATTTACTCAATCCGCTGTTTACCGTGTTATTGGTGCTCTATTTTGCCATGAACGTTGCCTACTCCTTCAGGCTGAAGCATGTTGTCATCATTGACATCATGATTATCGCGGCCGGGTTTGTGCTGCGCGCCATCGCAGGCGGACTGGTCATCCACGTCCCGTTCACGCCATGGTTCCTTCTCTGTACGATGCTGCTATCGCTCTTCCTGGCCATCGGCAAGAGACGGCATGAGCTTCATCTGCTGCAGCATGACAAGGGCTCGCACCGCAAGGTGCTCGATCAATATTCGTTCGATCTGCTGGACCAGATGAGCAGCATTGTCACCACAGCAACGATCATCAGTTATTCGCTGTTTACCTTTACCTCCGGCAGAACCGTTCACCTCATGTGGACCATACCATTCGTCATTTACGGAATGTTCCGCTATCTTTATCTGATTCATATCGAGAAAAAAGGCGGGGCTCCGGACCGGGTGCTCCTGGAGGACACACACATCCTGGTCACCGTGATCCTCTATGTCATCAGCGTTATCGGAATTTTGGTATACTTTGAATAATACAGAATGGGTAAATTGAGGGACATGATATGAATCAGAAATTCGCAATCTTTGACATCGACAAAACGGTCATCCATACGGACTCTATGTTTCGATTTTTAAAATATGGCATACGGAAAAAACCGTCCACGGCACCCATCATTCTGAAAGTCGTGCTGCATTCCGTACTGTACAAGCTCCGTCTTCTGGACGCTGAAAAGGCAAAGAGCGCTTATTTCCATGCGATGCGCCATATGGATGATGCCGACCTGAAACATTTTTATGAAACGGAATTGAAACCTGCCATCTTCCCGGCTGCGATGAAGGAAATGCAGCGAAAAAAAAGCGAGGGCTGCCATGTGCTGCTCGTAACGGCGTCCCCTGACGCTTACATGAGATACTTTGCAGAGCTTCCTTGCGTCGACACGGTGATCGCTACGAAACTTTCCGTACGGAACGGACGCTTTACGTCGATGATCGAAGGAAACAATTGTAAGGGGGAGGAAAAAGTGCACCGGATTCAGCAGTACTTGAACGAGCGGCAACTGACCATTGACTATGCTGCTTCCTGCGCTTACTCCGATTCCTTGTCCGACCTCCCGATGTTCGGGCTCGTCAAACACAAATATTTGATCAATCACAAATCCGCTCAGGGATGCGAGGGATTAACATGGAACAGATAAAAGCGCAGAGCGCCCCGCGCCATCTGGGCAAGCTGTTCATGGTCTTATCGGCTTTTTTGACGGCTACCGGCCAGCTGTTCTGGAAATGGGGCCACGCCAACTTGCTGTACATGGGAATCGGTTTTCTCTGCTACGGCCTCGGGGCCATTCTCATGATCAAATCATTTTCCCTGGAGAAGCTGTCCGTGGCCTATCCCCTGATGTGCATCAGCTATATTGTGGCTCTGTTTTATGGTGATTTTTTCCTGGATGAACCATTGACCCTGCAAAAACTGGCAGCCGTAGCCCTGCTTGGAATCGGGGTGACATTAACTTCCTATGAAAAATGACGGGTTCCTATACTTGCTCCTGCTCCTGATGACTTTGCTTGGCTCGCTGGGCAGCGTATTCTTCAAGGGGTATACCGCAAACAAACAAATCAAGCTGCTGCTGATCGGCTTTTTTAGTTACGGACTAGGTGCATTATTAAACATATACCTTCTGGGGGAGCTGCCCTACACGCTGGTTATGCCTGCCAATGCACTGACGTTCCTGTGGGCCTTGCTGTTTGCCAAATGGGTATTCAAGGAAACCATCGGGATCCGTAAAATCGCCGGCATCGCTTTTATTATATCCGGATTGCTTCTGCTGATCTGGTAAGCGAATGCAGCTAAAACCTACTCAGAGTACATATAATGGAAAGATTGGTGGAACGAAAAACATGACTTTTTTCAGTTATTTATTTCGACATAAAAAAGATAATTACACGGCGATCGGCCTAAGTATCTGTCTTGCCCTATGGTATGTTTTCATGAACCTTCCGTTCGTAGCCTACATCAAGGATCATGCAGCCGAGTTAATGCCGCACAGCCCGTTTTATGGTGCGCCTTTCACATTGAATCTGTTCAACTTCGATCCTTCGATGGAATATGGACCGGAAAATATCTCAATCATCCATCCGTTCATTAATTTCCTGACCAGTCCGTTAACGACGATGATCGGGAGCTCCAACCTCCCTTATCTTCTGATTCAATCGGTCTTGAATGCCTTTAGTGCAGCGCTGGTCTATTACATCGTCCGAAGAAGCGGCGCCGGCTGGCTGTTGTCCTTCGTAACGGCGGCTTTTTTCGGTATCAGCTCTTATACGCTGTTCACGGCGTTTATACCGGATTCCTACGCTTATGCGCAGTTTATGATCATTTTATCAGCCGCTTACTTGCACTATTGCCGATTGGAGAATCGGTTTGCCGTCATGCCGAATGCCTCCCTGGCCCTGATTAATTTCGGCATCACGTCTACGAATGTTGCAACGTTCGCAGGAGCGCTGCTGATCAGCCAGTTCGATAAAAGACAGAAGGGCACGTTTAAACGGTTTATCATGATCATGCTGGTTTTTCTGGGGATGGCAGTGATCGTAACCCTGCTTCAACACTTGCTGTTCTCAGGCAAATCGTGGATCACTAACGTGTTTTCAAGCGTGCAGAACGGTGCACTCAGCTACGTTTCTCCTTTTTCATTCGAGCACCATTCACGAGTCTTCTACATGCTGTTTGTAAGTCCCATCCTGTCGCCTGAGCTTGCCATGATCGATCCGGGAATCGCGGCATTTGTGACGAATTTGGCCAAGCCGTATCCGATTCATGTCCATATCGTCGGTATCGGGATGCTTGTCCTTGCGGTTCTATCCTTCATTAAGGGTATCCGCTCCCGCGATACCTGGGCATTTGGCATCTATATCCTGTTCGCGATTCTGCTGCACATCATCGTCGGGTTTGGATTGGCTACCTATGCTTACGATCTATACTTGTACGCAGGACATTATCTGTTTGCTCTGTTTGTGCTTGCAGCACGGTTTATTGCCAAAACGAAGAACCACCGGATTCAACAAGCTCTGACCGGCATCATGGTACTGTTCCTGCTGATCACCTTGGTCAACAATATCGTATTGCATGGACAGACGCTGGACTATATTCAGATGACCTATGACACGGTGTTCAAAAATATCGAGAAATAAGCCTTTAAACACATCAAAAGACCCGTCCCACTGAAGCATGGCTGAACACCATGCCTTGGAAGGACGGGTCTTTAATATTAATTCTCCAAATGCTGCACGTTGTATAGTCTGGCATAACTTCCATCCAGATTCATCAGCTCGCCGTGCGTGCCTTGCTCTGTAATTCTCCCATTCTCCAGCACCACGATTTGATCGGCATGCGTAATGGTTGAGAGGCGATGAGCCACGATCAAAGTGGTGCGGTTGTTGGACAAGGACTGCAGCGCCTGCTGTATCAGATGCTCGGACTCCAGGTCCAGCGCCGAAGTCGCCTCATCCAGTACCAGAATGTCCGGATCCTTGAGGAAGACACGGGCGATCGCAAGTCTCTGCTTCTGCCCACCCGAGAGCTTGACGCCACGTTCACCCACTTCCGTCTCATAGCCCTGCGGCAGCTGGGTGATGAAATCATGCGCATTGGCGGCTTTGGCAGCAGCGACGATTGCATCTTCATCCGCTTCCGGGTTGCCAAACAGAATATTTTCACGAACGGATCCGCTAAACAGGAAGTTGTCCTGCAGTACCATGCCAATCGATCCGCGCAAGCTGTCCAGCGTCAAATCCCTGACATCGTGACCATCCACCTTCACTGCTCCCTGCTGTACATCGTAAAATCTCGGTATCAATCCGATCAGGGACGATTTGCCGCCGCCGCTCATGCCGACAAATGCGACCGTTTGCCCCTGCTTGATGGTCAGGTTAATATCTTGCAGCACCCAGCCCGCGGCATCATTGTACTTGAAGCATACGCGGTCAAACTCGATCTGTCCCGCTGTCTTGAGCGTTTTGGCATCCGGACGGTCCACGATGTCATATGGCTCGTCCATGAGCTCCTTGACCCGCTCCAGCGACGCTGAGGCCTGCGTCAGCACCGTTGATGAGTTGATCAGGCGGCGCAGGGGTGCATACAGCCTGTCGAGATAGCCAAAGAAGGCAACAAACGTACCCAAGGTCAGATCTCCCTGAATCACCCGGTATCCCCCATAACCGATAACCAGAATAGGCGCAATATCGGTGAGCGTGTTGATAATGGAGAAGGTGAGCGCATTCCAGCGGGTTTGCGCCATCGCTTTTTTCAGAAAATTACCGTTGATGCCTTCGAACTTCTTCTGATCGTAACGCTCAAGGGTGAAACTCCGGATGACCGAGATCCCTTGAATTCGCTCATGCAGGTACGCTTGAATGCCGGCAAGAGCCTGCGACCGGTCCTTGGTCAGACGCTTAAGCCGCTTATACAGCAAATTCACCGCTAACCCGTAGAGAGGAAGGATCGAGATGGCAACCAGCGTCAGAACGGGATTCATGAAGAACATAACGATTAATACGAACAGCAATGTAAACATATCCAGCCAGATGTTCATCATACCGACTTCTACCAGGTTCTTGGATTGTTCCACATCATTGATAAAGCGCGATATCGCCTCGCCTACCTTGGTATTCTGATAGTAACGAAGGGATAGACGCTGCAGATGGGCATATAGCCGATTACGCATATCAAATAAAATACGGCTGGTAATGAATTGGGCAAAATACTGCCGCAAATATTCCACCGGACCACGCACAACGACAAACAGCACCAGTGTCCCGGCAAGAATCCACATCAGATCCTGGATTTTCTGTTCGATGGTCATCTGCTGGTTGATCAGCAGATCGTCCACGACATATTTCATGATCATGGGCAGCAATAACGGGATTGCAAATTTGATCATGCCGATAATAAGGGTCAGAATGATCCACTTCATATAGGGCTTAACGAATGGATAATAGATTTTCCATGATTTCAAAGGTGAGCACAGCCCCTTTCTTAAGCAACTTCCACGCGGATGTTAGGCGACGGGCAGTTGACATTTATGAACTTCAATGCTTTATTAGTTCTAAACTTATGAATTGTATCATGTCTTGCAGGAGGATTTAGTCATGACCAGAATTTTCGTGACGGAGGCCGTCATGCTGGCCATTTACGGTCAGCTGTTAGTACCACCTAAACCCGTCGAGTATATCATTCCGTACACTACCATTTTGGAATTATATGAGCTTCATACCACCGAAGAACATCTCATGAATAGCAGTGCTGATGACCAGCACGTCAAGATAAAGATCGGCGAATTGATTTCCTATTTTGAAGAGCCGCTGAACAAAAAGAAAATCGAGCGCGCCCTGCAGGTTCCCTGGTCCAAGAGCCCTACCATTCCCGTGAGTGAAAGTACCCGGGTCTCGGTCATGAACACCATGGACACCGCACCCTATGGGGAATCCTTCGATCCTGTCGAAACCGAGCTGCTGCTGGCATCCCAAAGAGCCGAGGCTCCCATACTGACTGATCAATACGAATTGATTCAGCGTATCGTCGAAAGCGCTCTTCCCGTTCAGGTATATGATATCGACGATTTTGACTTTGCTTTGGAGGTCCCGCTGTCCGAGCAGCCATAATGAATCATAGGTACACACCTTCGCATGGCAAAAGGAGTCCCTTCCCCCCGGTTTGAATGGGGCAGGGACTCCTCATGTTGACCGAAAAAAATTCCCCGTGCGGGGAATTTAAGGCGTATAAAACTGCCACCACTAACTTAGCCTCAGCTGTTCTTATTTATCTTGTCCAGCAGGCGGACCGTGATCGCATCCATAACGGGCAATGCTTGAAAATCAAAATATTTAAGAGACACTTCCGTATTAGGGGACAAATGAATGGCACTGTGCAGACCGGTTGCCGCGTACACACCTATCACATAATACACTTCATCTCCACCAATTTGCTTCTTCATATACTCCGGACCAGACACAAGGTCCAAGAGTCGCATATCATCCGCTGTCAGGCCGCTCTCCTCCCACAGCTCTCTGGACGCTGTGTCTTCAAGAGCTTCGCCGGGCTTCAGGTTTCCGATTGGAAGTCCCCACTCGTCCTTGTTCTGCCGCTTCAGGAGCAGGATCTCTCCATTATCGTTCAGCACAAGCACCGCCGCTTTTACGCGGACCACCGAACGTTTGCCGATGTATTGGCGAATATCACGGTGATATACGCTCATCTTGGGAACCTCCTTTCCCTAGATGGCGCTGCAGTCTCTCATCAGGTTAATTTACTGCGCCCTCTTCTTCATAAATATACGAAATGTCATCCAAGGATTCCTCATATTTCACGCGGAGCGTATACCCCTTCAAATACCATAAATCCTGTTCTTCCATAAAGAATGTTACCTCTTCGGAACGCTCCGTCAGTCCCGCTTCTCTTGGTTCTTCTACCGAGATACCGAGCGAAAAGCCGGGATGGAGGCCTCCGCCTGAGCTATATCGTGGAAAGAAGCGAACGAACGTGCCTGCCTGAAGGTCAAGTTCCTTCTTGTACCACCGTGCCGCCTGATCGCTGACTTGAATTTGCATGTGTCGTACACCCTCCTTAGACGTCATATGATGTTGACCCCTATCTGTTAGCAGACCGGAGATCTTAGGGACGGTATCCATATTTAGTTGCAATATTATCATAACGCATACGTACGTTAGGATACAAATCATTTTGATAATAAAATAGTGACATAAGGTTCTAACCTACCTTCACTATCGAATATCTTACGATGATCCTGAAAAATAAGTTTGACACATTCCAGTTCATGGTGATAAAATTCAGTAGATCGATTTGAATAAAATGTAAATTACGAAGAAAGGGTGAGTGACATGTTTAAATTGTTTGCGATGGATCAAGATCATCAGGATCATTATTTCCTACAATTAAATATGGATCGACTCCCCAATGGTGCTGTCTCATCATCATCAAGCCTCGTTCATTTATTGCCAGAATGATCAGAACGAAGCTGCTAACCGTTGCACGGAAGTCATGATCACCGTGCGTATGATAAGTTCAAAATTAATGAAGCATATCGTCCGTCGCCGGATGATGTGCTTTTTTTGGTTTTTACGGATGATATGATGCCAGAACGACCTACGAAAGGAAGGGATAATGTGTTTGCTGTACTTAAAAATTTAGGCTGGTTTTTCAAGCAAGAGAAAAAGCGTTACTTGATCGGCCTTGCGCTTCTCATCTTTTGCGGACTGGTAGAGCTACTGCCGCCGCTTCTGCTCGGAAACGCGATTGACGATATCGTCAGCAGTTCTATAACGTGGGCCTCCCTCGTCCAATATCTGCTCATGATTCTCGGTATCGTTGCTGTCGTGTACTGTGCCACTTACATATGGATGCACCGTTTATTCGGAGGAGCGAACCTCGTGGAACGCCTGCTCCGTACCCGGTACATGAACCATTTGCTGCGGATGCTTCCGCCGTTTTTCGAACGTAACCGTACCGGAGATCTTATGGCAAAAGCCACGAATGATCTTCGCTCCGTGGCAGCAACTGCCGGCTTCGGGATGCTCGTCATGACCGACTCCACCATCTACTTGATAGTCGTTCTCTTCGCTATGGGCTTCATTGTCAGCTGGCAGCTGACGCTGGCGGCCATTCTGCCCATGCCGATCATCGCCATTGGCATGGTCATCTACGGAAGAGCCATTCACAAACGCTACACACTGGCACAGGATGCCTTCGGTGACATGAACGACCAGGTTCTGGAGTCCGTAGCCGGTGTGCGTGTCGTCCGCGCTTATGTACAAGAACGCGCCGATCAGCAGCGCTTCCAGGACATTACGGATGACGTATATCGTAAAAATCTGGCGGTAGCCAAAGTGGACGCCTTATTTGAACCAACCATCAATTTCTCCATCGGTCTCAGTTACGTCATCGGTTTAGCCTACGGTGTGTACCTGGTGTTCCAGAATCAAATCACACTCGGAGATCTCGTATCGTTCAACATGTACCTCGGGATGATGATTTGGCCGATGTTCGCCATCGGGGAATTGATTAACATTATGCAGCGCGGAAACGCTTCGCTGGATCGGGTCAACGAAACCTTAAAGACCCCGCCGGATGTTACCGACGCCGCAAATCCTGCAGACGTGAAGGTACCGGATACGATTCAATTTAAGGATGTCACTTTCCGTTACCCGACCTCTACGATTGATAATTTGAAAAATATTAACTTTACGCTGCAAAAAGGCCAGACGCTCGGCGTCGTAGGACGCACGGGCAGCGGCAAATCGACGCTGCTGAAGCAGCTTCTTCATGAGTACCCTACCGGGACCGGCGATATCCTCATTTCCGATATCCCCATGGAGATGCTGGCAACCGACCAGCTCCACAGCTGGATCGGATATGTGCCGCAGGAGCAGATCTTGTTCTCCAAGACGGTACGTCAGAACATCCAATTCGGCAAAAAGGATGCCAGCGACGAACGGATTATGGAAGCCATCACCACCGCCGCCTTTGACCGCGATTTGGTTACCCTGTCCGATGGCCTTGATACCCTTGTAGGCGAAAAAGGCGTTGCGCTGTCCGGCGGGCAAAAACAAAGGGTCTCACTGGCCCGAGCTTTTATCGGCGACCCTGAAATCTTAATATTGGACGATTCCTTGTCCGCTGTGGACGCCCGGACGGAAGCCAGAATCATCGATAATATCCGGAGCAAACGCGCCGGTAAAACGACCCTGATCTCCACGCATCGACTCTCGGCCGTTCAGCATGCCGATATGATCGTGGTGCTGGAGGACGGTCGAATCACGGAGCAAGGAACCCATGATGAACTGCTGGAGCTCGGCGGCTGGTACCGTGAGCAATTCGAACGCCAGCAGGTAGAAAACAATCTGACCTCGGAGGAGGTGTCTTAATTGACTCCAAGCGATACAACCATATCGAATGAATCCGGAATTGCCAAACGGCTGTTCCGCTATGCTTTAACGGCCAAGGGCACCTTCATTACCGCCTTGATTCTGCTGGCCATCGGCGTTGCCGCAGAGCTTGCTGGCCCCTTCATCGCAAAAACGATGATCGATGAGCATATTCTGGGCATCGAGCGGCCTTATTACGAGACGACGAACGCCCAGGGCGCCGCATCCTATAACGGGACTTATTATAAACGCGAGGATCGCTTTCAAGAAGGCGAGACGCGAGGACAGGAAGTACGCCTGGTTCAGGCTGGCCGCAGCTTCTATTTCATTGATGAGCCGGTAACCCGAACCGAAGGAAACCGTTCCTTCCAGGATGGTGTATTGACAATTTCCTATGCCTCGGAAGAACTGCAATATCCGGCCATCAAATTAACCAAAGAACAGCTGTTTGAATTTTATAAACCCGAGCTGCCCAGCATTTACAAGCTCGTCGGCCTGTTCCTGATCTGTCTGCTGATCTCCATGATTACGGTATTCGGCAGAACCTACTGGCTGCAATCGGCAGCCAATCGGGTCATTCAAAAGCTGCGTACCGATGTATATGCCCATATTCAGCGGCTGCCCGTCAACTTCTTTGATAATCTGCCGGCAGGCAAAGTCGTTTCCCGGGTAACCAATGATACCGAAGCGGTAAAGGATCTGTTTGTTGCGGTATTATCCAACTTCAGCTCCGGTGCCGTGTATATTACGGGTGTCTATGTTGCCTTGTTCCTTCTGGACGTCAGACTGGGCTTGATCAGTTTGTTTGTTATCCCGATGTTGATTGTATGGACCATCCTGTACCGCAAATTTGCAACCAAATACAATACGGTCATCCGCTCCCGGCTGAGCGAGATCAACGCCATCATTAATGAATCCATTCAGGGTATGGCCATCATCCGTGTATTCCGCCGCCAAAAAGCGACCCAAGAAGAGTTCGAAGCGCTGAATGCGGACTATATGGCTCATCAGAACAAAATGCTCAATCTGAACTCCTTCACCACGCACAACCTGGTGAATGTGCTGCGTAACGTTTCCTTTGTGGTTGTTCTCTGGTATTTCGGTTCTGCATCATTGAACGGTGCCGGCATCGTCTCGATCGGCGTCCTCTACGCCTTCGTTGATCTGCTTGGCCGCATGTTCCAGCCGATAACGGGCATGGTTAACCAGCTGGCCGCGCTCGATACCTCCATCGTCTCCGCCAAACGGGTATTTGAGCTGATGGATGAAACAGGCGAGAAAGTAACGGACGGCAGCATGCCGCGATATTTAGGGAATGTGGAGTTCCAAAACGTATCCTTCGCGTACAAGAAGGACTATGTGCTTAAAGACATTTCATTTGAAGCGAGGCAGGGCCAAACCGTGGCGCTTGTGGGTCATACCGGCTCCGGCAAAAGCTCCATCATCAATCTGCTGTTCCGCTTCTATGATCCGCAGAAAGGCACGATTACCATTGATGGGCAGCCCGTTACCGATATTCCAAAGCAATGGCTCCGCAAGCATATGGGCATCGTGCTGCAAGACCCCTACCTGTTCACTGGCACGATTGCTTCGAATGTTAGCCTGGGTGATCCGGGCATTACACGGGACCAGGTGGAGCAGGCGCTGCGCGACGTAGGGGCCGACCGGCTGCTCGCTCATCTTCCTCAAGGCTTTGATGAGCCAGTGCTAGAGAAAGGCAGCACACTGTCCGCCGGGCAGCGCCAGTTAATCTCCTTTGCCCGGGCTCTTGCGTTCAATCCGGCCATACTGATTCTCGATGAAGCCACCGCTAACATCGATACGGAGACGGAAGCCTTAATTCAGGAAGCCCTTGAGGTGCTAAAGCGAGGACGCACGACCTTTATCATCGCCCACCGCTTATCCACGATCCGCAGCGCCGATCAGATTCTGGTCCTTCACCGCGGAGAAATTGTGGAACAAGGTTCCCATGACGAGTTGATGGCCCTGGGCGGAAGATATTTTAAAATGTACCAACTTCAGCAAGGAAGCTCGGCTTCGGTTCCAGAGACGAAGGAAACGGTGCTTACCGCTTCCAACAGCAAGCTGGCCGGGGGCCACGTGTAGACCAAGTTAGGTGAAACTAACGTAGTAGTATTAGAAAAACGTCTATCGACGTGCACAGAAGACAGACCTCTGCTTGAGGTAGTTTTCCTACGATATCAGGAAGGTCCCTGCTTCGAAGTTTATTCTTTCTGCATCTAAAAAAGGCTGTCCCCTATCGAATGTAACATTCGCTTGGGAACAGCCTTCTTTTTTACATTGTATTCTGGCGGTACATGACAAGCATCACTTTGCCGAATCAAGGGCAATTTCAGCTTTGACCGTGAATTTGGTGTACTTGGAAGGCACGAGCACGTCATCCGAAGATTTGGAGATGACTTGCGGGTACATTTTGTCCGGATCGGGTTGAAGAACTTTGTAGTAGATCACGGCTTCGGTATCGCTAACATAGTCGACCGACGTAATTTTAATGCCGTACCCCGGATTCGGTAGGTCTTCCTTAGTTACCGTGACCTTGTTCTGCGCATCATCCACCTTAACGACGCTTGTACTCACAGACGGGTCAGATTGTCCCGGCTCCTCGGGTATCATGTTCTTCTGATGCTCCTCAATGAATCGGATGGAATTGTACGCAAGCTCTGCCGCTTCAATTCGCGTTAAACTCTTCGTTGGGTGGAACTTGGCGTTAGCGTCGAGCTTAGCAATCTTCGTTAACAGCAGGAACTGCACCGCTCCTCTGCTCTCCTCTTTCATCAGATCCTCGTCGGCCACATGCAGATACATCATGACCACGGGATAATTTCCGGTCTTCTGAATCGCTTCCGAGAGCAATGTCGCAAACCCTTCACGGGTTATCGGCTCGTTCCATTTCATGTCTGCCGATACGGACAATCCGTTCTGAGCCGCTATATTCACAGCATCAGCGAACCAGGCATCCTTCGGCACACTGTCAAACGAACGGCCCGTAAAATTTGGTTGTACCTTCAGATCGGCAACATTCACAATCATCTGCACCGCTTGGGCAGTCGTTATTGTTTTGGCCGGAGCGAATTTGTCGGCACTAACTCCTTGAATAATTCCTTTCGATTGCAGCTCCTTCACCATTTGCAATGGCTTCTCCTCTTGAATATCGCTGAATGCAGAGGCGGCGCCGGCACCGAGCAATGACGAAGTGACAAGCATTGCAGTTAACAATTTCGTAGTTTTTTTCATAATTACACCTCCTAATCTTTCTGACGCAGAGGTGCTGGAATATGTTTCATCTCAGCCCTAATTTATTTTACACGCTTTTTTCGCTGTCCAGGCCAAGCTTTACATACATTTCACGGGAATAACCCTGCAGCTTCTGCTCCAGCGCCTGAGCCTGGTCCTTAAATGCGGTCAGCTCCCGAATCATTCGGGAACGGCCAGCCGGGCTGAACGTCTCATGAATCCGCTCTTTGAAATAATCATGAACGATATAGTTACGCTGCTTCCAGACCTCTTTTAACTGAACCGTTTCTTCTTCGGAGAATGGAAAGTAATGCTGGATCTCGTGTACCAGTTGGCCCAGAGAGCTGCTTAATTTCCGCTGATATAATTGGGTGAAATCTTCTTCTGAAGGCACATTCCCTTGGGAAAGCTTAATCAGCATCAACAGATTCGCGAGCTGCTGCTCCAGCGCTTGTGAATAATACACCGCTAATCCGAAATAGGCAAACAGCTCTTTGGAGTGGTCACTGTCCATCAGTCGAGATTGTTTCATGGTATCCTCCTCTAGTATTGGCTGTCTTTACCGTTTCTATTTGTGTATATCCCTATGGTAAAGGAAGATTACTCCTACTTCAACCTACTTTTCGGATCATGCTTGCCGCATCCTTACGGCAGGCGTTCCATAGATAAACAGCCAGCAAAATGAAGCTGTATATGAACGTATATGCAATCGTCATGAATAATACGGACCGGGAACGCTCGTCAGCATGAATGAGCATATCAATCATAACAGAGACAGGCGGCAGCACATAAGGAACCATTCTCAAATAGACAATATCATCCTGAACGATGGACTGCCCGGCTAATGAAATAACGATAACGATTAACAGCAAACCTGCCGCTCTTCCCTGATTCTCCATAAAGCCAAGCTGAAAAAATACGGAAAGTGAAATGCCGAGCAAGGACAATGCAGCATGGCCCAGAAAACCCAGAGCAAACTGAGATAATGTCATCGGCTTATCAAACATTCCAAATACGATCGGATAAAAGACAGCCAATAAACTGAATAGAATCGATAGAAGACTTACGGTTAAATATTGGGCGGCATAATATCGTATGGCCTTCCCGCTATGAACGATGAGGAGCATCGTTTGACGCCCTTGATCATGATTGAGAAAGTTCAAACCAAGCCAAGCTGAGCCGACAAACAGAAATGCAGCCGTTACGGCATAACTGTCCATGATCGGGTTGGGCCGGTAGGAGTAGATAAACACCACCGATATCAATATAAAAGCAATCGGCGCAAAATATCGATAGGATCTCGTGTAGCTGGCAAGCATGTAATGAATCAATGATCCCATTATGCTCCCTCCCCTTGCATTGATTGACCGGGGGTTGAGTGCACTTGCTCTGCCCTCTCTCCGCTCCAGGGCTCCAGCCGTGTCAGCGAACCGCCTGACTGTAAAATATCCAGCAGCATTTCATCCGCGACCTGCCGTGAGACTACCATCGATGCAGGATTACCTCTCGATATCCAATAGTGAAATCCTGAACGGCGTTCCAGTTCCAGCATTTTGTCCTGGGTAACACGCGTGAATTCCAACTTCATCCGTCCCGTCTCCGAACCGGTTTCCAGCATTCCGTCCCGTTCGATCCGCCCCCGGCGGAGTTGCGTTACCCGGTCGGCCAGCGAAGCAATAAGCAGCGGCTCGTGTACGGACATTACGATCGCTGTCCCTTGTCTTTTGATTTCACTTAGTATGCCAATCATCTCCATTTGGGAAGGCTCGTCCAATCCCGATAGTGGCTCATCCAGAACCAATAGATCGGGCTGACGAAGCAGGGCCTGCATGATATTGACTTTTTGCAGCATACCCTTGGAACATAATGTCATCTTCATGTCCTGCAGCTGAAACACATTCAGCATCGCATCAATTCGCTTCCCCGCTTCTTGCTTGTTCATGCCCTGAATGTTGGCCATATGACGCAAATATTCGGAAGGATGAAACCGAAGCGCAGGAAAGCGCTCCGGAACATACCCGACGCGGAGCGAGGATTCGTACTCGACCCGGGATCCTTCCGATGGGATAGCAAGCCCGGCTATTATGTGCAGCAGGGTGCTCTTTCCCGCACCATTGCTTCCCGTAATAGCGACGCATTCGGCTGGGGAAATGCTCCAATTGATGTTATGTAAGACGGCGAATTTGCCGAAACGCTTGTTTATTCCGTTCAATTCCAATAGCTCCTGCAAACATTTCAACTCCTGTTCACGTATTCTGGTGCTGTATGTATTGTAGATCTATTTTACCTGTAAACACAACATCGCAAGCTCGGTAGACAAAGGACTCATCCTGACATGACAGTAACACGACATATATGTACTTCAAGACGGCTCTATCTTCCGAAACTTGACATAAATCCAGAAGATTAGCGTTAGGTTGCCATGTTCAAAATGGCATTCGAAGCACCGATCAGGAAAGACGATAAAACATAGCGAAGACGGCCCAGAAGGCCGCCTTTTTGTTTATTCGCTCTTAAGTTTAACTTGCTAGAACTCAGCTTGCCTAGAACGAGGGTCTCCGGCTGCCCCCATCCGTTTTTCTTGCCATTACCGCAGCCGACCAGTGCAGCAGACATCCAAAGCGTAGAGATTAACAGCATCATGCCAAACCTGATCCTCTTCATCATCACATTGCCCCCTGTATTTGGTAGTAGTAAACATTTTAGACTCCTGCAATTATTAAACGATATTCAATAATTAATGAGTGATAATGAAATTATCAGCGCTTACACAATTAAAGGTCTATACTTTTTTGATATTTTACACAAGATTCTTGAACTAGATTCAATATTAATCCGGGTGAGGGTCTCTTTATCCCCTCTACTCACTCATTTCATTCAGGTATTTTTCAAGCACGATCGTTCCGGCCCCAATGATACCGGCATGCTCTCCCAACTCGGATGGCTGAAGCACGATTTTATTATGGAAGCTGGACAGGCTTCTGTTATAGGATGTTTCTTTTACATATTCGAAGAAATCCGGATACCGGTTAGCGAGAACCCCGCCAATGATGATGGTCTCCGGCGTCAGCAGATTAATGACATTAGCCAGCGAAATGCCAACATAGCGTGCCGATTCGTTCAGCATATTGGCAGCTAATTGATCTCCATCCAGACCGGCCGTAATCACATCGGTGACGTCCAAACCGCGTTCATTGCCATCATACGAGGATTTAAGAGAACTGGCAGCTCCGCGCCGCAGCTCCTCTCCGACTCTGCGGACAATAGCAATACCCGATGCAATCGCTTCAAGGCAGCCGTAATTGCCGCAATTGCAGCGCGGACCGTCAATATCGATCGTACAGTGCCCGATCTCACCCGCTCCAAAAGGGTAACCCTGATATATTTTTTGATTGAAGATCAGTCCGCTCCCGATCCCGGTATCGGCATCCACATACACCAAATTGTTGAAATGCCTGCCGTTACCGTACCATAACTCACCGAGTGCCATAACGTTAGCGTCCTTCTCGATTTGGGTTGAAAGCTCCGTATTCTCCTCGATCAGTCCCTTTAATCGTACCTGATGCAGCCCGGGAAGGTTGGGCGGTGTCAATATCCTGCCTTGTTCCGGATCGAGCGGTCCCGGAGCTCCCACGCCAATACCAATGATTTGGGACTTCAGGCCCGACTCGCCCAATACGGCTTGGATCGTGGAGATAATCATATTCACAACGCTTCCGCGATTGGTATTATCTTCGAAGGAGCAGCGTTTCTCCGTCATCGCTTTTCCCTGCAAATTAATGACGGCCGCCCTTACGGAGGATGCGCTGATATGTACTCCGACCGTGTAAATATCGCCGGGATTCAAGGAGATGAGTTTGGGCTTCCTGCCGCGGCTGGAATCGTCATAAAATCCGGCTTCAATAATCAATCGATCCTTCATCAGCTCTTCCACCAGATTATTAACGGCAGTAAACGTTAAATTCATCTTGGCCGCGATTTCCGCTTTCGTTAAACTGCCGTAGTCACGAAGCAGCCCGATAATGCCGATACGATTCAGGTTCCGGACATGCCGATTGTTCTTACCAACTGAATTGTTCATGTTAAAACCTCATTCTTTTACCAATAATTGTACTTGCTTTCTCACACATCTATCATAGGGGAAAATTCAGAGTTAGTAAAATCCATTCCCTCAGGCTCCAACTAAAAAGCCTGATTTCCTCTTCGGAAATCAGGCTTTGTTATATCAACCGATGGTGACTTGTTGACTTACATGTGATTTAGCATTTCGCGGCATGCTTCGGCACATTTCCGGCACGCCTCGGCACATTGTTTGCAATGCTCGTGATCATGCTTTCCGCACTCTTCGGCGCAAGCAAGACACGCCTTCATGCACAGCTCGCAAATTTCCTTAACGTATGGGCTTTTTCGTGACATGGCTTGAGCCGCAAACGCGCATATATCGGCACACTCTCTGTCGAGTGATATACAATCGCGAAGCTTGGCCAGTTCGTATTCTTTCAGACAGGACACATAGCATACATTGCAAGCGTTCATACATTGGAGACATGCTTCGATGCATTCTTTATATTTGAGTTCATTTAACATTGGATAGATCCTCCTTGTAGTTATTACGCTATGCCTTTGTATTAAACGCTCGACTGCCCTCTGAATCAAACATTGGCCAGAAAGACCCAAGGTACAATTGCCCAATATGATCAAGAGATTGTTGACTTATGCCCGACTTGCCTTCCCCTCCAGCATTTCAAGCTGCTCCCGCAGCAGTGATTTCTGAAAATGCTCCCCGATAAACACCACCACATCCGGTACTTGGCCCTGGGGCGTTATTTTCATAAAATCGGATTCGCGGAACGCGTACTGGAACAAAAAACGGCTGTTGGTATCGCTAAAGGTGAGAATCCCTTTGGCCCGGTATACATCCCTTGGCAGCCCGGCTATCAATCGTTCAAACTCCACGCTGTTTACCGGATGGCTGAAATAGTATGTGTACGACATGACATGATCATGAGAACCATGATCATGTGCATGGTCGTGGCTGTGGAGATGCTCATGGCTGTGGGTATGTTCATGGCTGTGGTCATGCTCATCCCTGTGGGTATGTTCATGGTGGTTGGCATGTTCGTGCTTATCTGCATGCTCTCGGGCTTCCCTGCCCTCTCGATCATGCGCGTGCGAATGCTCATCCTGGCCATGTGGACCGCTCTGCAGCAGTTCTTCAAGATTCAAGTCGCAGCGCACCGCGGGCATAATCGGAGCATACGGATTCCAGCGCTCGACCAGCTGCTGAATCGTCTCTTTGTCTTGATCGTTCACCTGGTCCATCTTATTGAGGACGAGCGCCGAGGCTGCACGAATCTGCTCTTGCATCAAACGATAGGTCTTCCCCTTCTGCTCTATGTTCAAATGCAGCAGATGCGCGGCATCCACGACGGTGATTAGTTTTTTCACGTCAATCCTCATGTATAAAGCAGCTTCCGCGGCCGCGTCCAGAATTTCCATCGGATTGGCGATCCCCGTCGCTTCAATGACGATGACATCCGGCTGTTCCCGCTGGATGAGCATTGCGATTTCAGATGATAAATCGGATCGAATGGTACAACAGATACAGCCGCTCAGCATTTCTGCCGTCGGTACCTCTTCATCGGCGACAAGCCCTTCAATGTTAACCTCGCCGATCTCGTTCATGACAATGGCCGGCCGCAAACCCTGCTGCTTGAAAGAGGCAATGAGGCGGCTAAGCAATGTCGTTTTTCCACTGCCGAGAAAACCTGATAAAATATAAATGGGTGTTACGTGCTCCACGTTCCATACTCCTTTGCGCGCATCGTTTATTATGCTAGCGAGTGTACTACATTTCATCCATCTACTGCAAGCGTCCCGCCATTAACTTAACAGGAGTTGTCATCGCCATGAATTCAGCGCAAGAACATAAACAGCAATCCCCCGCTTCCGTGAACTGTATGGTGATTACGGTCTCGGACACGCGGACCAAGGACACGGACAAGAGTGGTAAACTTATGATCGGCTTGCTCGAAGAAGCCGGGCATGCCGTTGTGGCCTACAGCATTGTACAGGACGACTATGAAACGATCCGTGAAACGATCTATTCCGCGGTTAGCCATCCGGAGATTGATGTCGTCCTCTTAACAGGCGGTACAGGCATATCCAGCCGGGATACCACCTATGAAGCGGTATCTTCACTGCTCGATAAGGAACTCCCCGGATTCGGCGAAATCTTCCGCTTCCTCAGCTTTACTGAGGATATTGGGTCTGCGGCTATTTTAAGCCGCGCGATCGGTGGCACGTTAAGCAACACCGCAGTCTTCTCGATGCCGGGTTCTACTGGAGCTGTGAAGCTTGCGATGAACCGTATTCTGCTGCCTGAGCTGCGGCACATCAAATATGAGCTGGATAAACACAGATCATAACAAAAGCCGGGCACCATGCGAAAGGCCGGATGCATACGTGCATCCGGCCTTTTCTCCACTCTAACTGCTGGCGCGTCGTTGATGTTTGGCGAGCAGGGAGGGCGCTATTTTTTTGACCTGGTCATAATAGTTATCCGTTTTGTCGCCCGTCGACGTATATACGATGGACGTTTCCTGGTCGCTCACGATCAGGTTATGCCCGCCGGCCGCATTGGCATCCCCTTCTGCAACGCCGTATATCTCCTTGATCCCTTTTTCCCTGGCCGCTTGATCCTGATAGACATACACGGTAATAAACTGGCTTGCATCATAATTGATCCGGTATTGATACGTGATATTGCCGACGTTGTCCTCCGCATAGGTTTCGTTGGTCAACGGCATGCCCACCTGGTTGAACGAGGCTTGGAGATCCTCAAGGAATTTTCCGTTCAAGCCCCGCCCCGATATGCGGGCCTCCCTGGAACCTTCCTCGTAAGCCCTCATGTTATATAGGCGCATCTCGTCCCTGGCCACCTGCCGGGAACAACCGACCGATATGACAAGAATGGAACAAAGCAATAAAGCGGTAACGATTCTGCGGTAATTCATGTTCACTCACCCTTCCTTAGGTGTCAAAGGTTGCCTTCCCTTAGGATGCCTGCGGGTGAGGAACATTATGCGAATTTCAAGCCAATTATTATAGAGCGATGACGCTTCTTCCAACCGCCCCGCCCTGCAGGATGGTGTTCAGCACTTCAGGCAGATCGGTTAGTCTGTATTCCGTAATTCCTTCTTGAAGCACGGATGCCGGCTTCCATTCACCGGCCAGCTTCGACCATACCGAGCGGCGGTAGGCCATAGGGCAGTATACCGAATCGATTCCGAGGAGATTGATGCCTCTAAGGATAAACGGAAACACCGTCGCATCAAAAGCACCGCCGCCTGTCATACCGGAAACAGCGACACTTCCTCCATATTTTACGCTTTTCAGAAGTGAACCCAGTTGGTTGCCTCCGACCGGATCTACCACTGCTGCCCATCGCTCGGCAGAGATGGCGCCCTTGGAGGCTGCCGCAGCTTCTGCCCTTGATATCACTTCATGGGCTCCCAGCTGTAAGAGCCAGTCCCTCTGACTGGATTTCCCTGTGGATGCCGTCACGCGATAGCCTAACTGACTGAGGATGGACACTGCGAAGCTGCCCACTCCCCCCGTCGCGCCCGTAACCAGGACGGGACCCTGCTCCTGCTGCAGGCCATTCCGTAACAAGGCCTCTATCGATAATGCAGCCGTAAAACCTGCGGTTCCGATGGCCATCGCATCACGCGGGGACAAACCCTGCGGCAGCGGGACAAGCCATTCTCCTTTAACCCGTGCGTACTGGCTGAACCCGCCTTCGTGAGATACCCCTAATTCATAACCGGTACAGAGGACGGAATCGCCTTCCTTGTAATTTGCATGAGTGGAATGCACAACTGTTCCTGCCAGATCAATGCCCGGAATGAACGGGTACCGGCGAACAATTTTTCCTTCCGGTATGCTGGCCAGCCCGTCTTTATAGTTAACCCCGCTGTATAACACCCGGACAATAACGTCACCTTCGGGCAGTTGCTTCAAACTCAGGTTCTCCACGCTGCCGCGAACCCCTTGCTCATCTTGACGCAGCACGTAGGCCTGAAATTCGGTTTCGTTGTACATATGTATCACTCCTTAGGTTAGTGGTGGTATTACTGGTCTATCCATCAGGATCTGCACCATGAATGTCGAAGCGTCATCCATACACTCGGAATATGGCGACTTGTGCGCATTCCCGAGAAATGATCCAGCATCGTCCTTTATAATCAGAATTATGTTATTATGGAAAAAGAATACTTTCATAAAAAAATGATCAGCAGGAGTTGAAATCCACGTTATGACTCATTTTGATGATGGATCTAAACGTAGATCCTACCGCTTCTCGTACTTACTCACTTTGGTGACGTTAATTCTGTTATCGGTCGTTTATAAACCGATCAGCCAGTTTTTTGAAGCCCTTGGTATTCCTATACAATCAGGAGGCATTACCGGCTCGTTTCTCGTGTTCTTCCTGAGCTTGGGGCTCATTCTAACACTGTATCGGCTAATCTTCAGAGTATTCCCCATCATTACCCGGCCTGGTCTCAAAGTATACGTATTAATCAGTCTACTCTTCCTATTGTTTACCGGGTTCTACGAATACAGGAGCACACACCGCACAGTTGAAGCGGCCGTGTTCAATGGGAAGCATGCTTTTCTTGAGGCATCTTTCAGGGTTGATCATGCTGAAATCATACAACCAGAATCATCGCCGAACAAGGCGTATGCTCTCTTGGTTACACCTGGAACAGGATTGCATTTATCAACCTATACCAAGGGATGGTTCGGATGGAACACTTCATTTGCAACAATAGTGTACCCTCCTGCTGAAGATTCCTCTTCTCCCTCCGTATTCTCGAAGACAGACAAGTATTCATCACTCGTCCTTGGCATATATAGAAGCCTGGAACCCTTTCAGGTCCAAGTAAATGGTCAGCCGGTCCATACCATACATTATCAGCAACTCAAGCCATATGTCAGTGAAGATTTGTACATTTGGTACTACGAATACCCGCCGGGCATGCTCGAGAACATGGATAAGGTTCATCTCACTGCCCATGACGTCAATGGAATTATGGTGGATCGACTTGACTTATAGCAGGATACAAAAAGACGCTCCTTCATCTGCCAAGCGGCAAGACAGAAAAGCGTCTTTTTAATTTCTGTATTCTAAAACCTAATCCTCATGCTGTTCCATGAACTCGGCCATCATCCGCTGTTTCACTTCCCAGACCTCTTCACTCAGATTAACACGGTAAATTTCCGGATTCAGCTTCCGCAGATACTCCGGCCAGAACTGATCCAGCTGCGCATCATGATAGCTGCGAATCTCTTCGAGCTTCGGCAGCTCATACACCAGCTCGCCATTCATGAATACCGGTTCAAGCATGGACACCGCTTCAAAATTCTTCACGTTCTTGCGCATGTAAGGATGCAGCGGATTAAACAGCTTCAGCTTACCGCTTTCCGGGGGCATCTCCTCTTCCGGGAAGCAGATGTAATCGGCGATTGCTTTGCCGCTGCCCTTGGATATGATGCGGTACACTTCCTTTTTGCCTGGCGTGGATACTTTTTCAGGGTTGCCGGAGATTTTGATGGTTGGTACCATCTTGCCGTCAACCTCCCGCTCCACCAGCTTGTAGACGCCTCCGAGCGCAGGCTGGTCGGCCGCCGTAATCAACTGAGTACCGACGCCCCAAGTATCGACCTTGGCACCCTGTGCCTTCAGATCCAGAATCGTACCTTCATCCAGATCGTTGGACGCCACGATGCCGACATAGTGAAGACCGGCCTCATCCAGCATCTTCCTCGCCTGAATCGACAGGTAAGCCAAATCCCCGCTGTCGAGACGAATGGCATTCATACGCTTCCCTTGGGCCTCCAGCTTCTTCGCCGTTACAATGGCATGGGGAATCCCGCTTTTCAACGTATCAAAGGTATCCACCAGCAGCGTCACTTGATCCGGCATAACCTCGGCAAAGATATCAAATGCCTCCTGCTCGCTCCGGAAGGTCTGCACCCAGGAATGCGCATGCGTACCTTTTGTCGGGATTCCGAACTTTTCGCCTGCCAGCATATTCGATGTCGCATGGAAACCGGCCAGATACGCAGCACGCGCGCCCCAAACCGCCGCATCCGCTTCCTGTGCACGTCTTGTGCCAAACTCCAGCAAGGTATCCCCGCTGGCAACCTGACGGATACGGGATGCTTTCGTTGCGATCAAGGTTTGAAAGTTCATGAAGTTCAAGAGTGCCGTTTCAACCAGCTGTGTTTCAAAAATGGTGCCTTCCACTCGAATGAGCGGCTCATTCGGGAATACCAGCGCCCCCTCTTTCATGGAATGAATATTCCCTTGAAAACGGAACCGGCGAAGCTCCTCCAGAAATTCAGGTTTATACTTCTCTTCCTGTTTAGCCAAATACGCTATATCATCCTCCGAGAATCGCAAGGACTCAATATAATGTACAATCCGCTCAAGACCGGCAAAAACCGCGTATCCGTTGCCGAATGGCAGCTTCCGGAAATACCCCTCAAACACCGCACGCGTATGGTGAGAGCCATTAATCCAGTGAGCGTACATCATATTGATCTGGTATTTGTCCGTATGCAGTGCTAATCCTGCTGTCAGCATCACGATCATCCTCCACTGTTCCCCGGTTCAACTCTGCTTCCGGGTGTTCAAGCTGTCTATTGATTAAGAACTTCCTCACTTCGTACTACCGATGCCCCGAGACTTCCTTGAAAGTGGGATAACGCCCACTTGTGTCCTTCCGGATTGAAGCTTGCGACGGCATCTTCATAAACCGTAATCCGATATCCGTCATTATAAGCATCCACTGCAGTATGCAGCACGCAGATGTCCGTGCAAACGCCGACGAGATCGACTTCGGTAATCCCACGTTCCCGCAGCTTCTGATTCAGATCCGTACCGCAAAATGCGCTGTATCTCGTTTTATCCATCCAGTAGACGGCATCCTTGCGTTCCTCATATACCTGCTGAAGTTCACCGTATAATTCCCGCCCACGGGTTCCCCGAATGTTATGCGGAGGAAACAGTTTGGTTTCGGGATGATAAGCGTCATTGTGCTCATGCAGGTCGACGGCCATTACAACAAAATCACCACGGTCGCTGTATAGCTTAGTCAGCTGAGCGATTGTGCTTTGAATGTTGATGGCCGGTTCGCCTACGGGCAGATTGCCATCCACGAAATCATTCGTGAAATCTATCACGATCAAGGCTTTCATCTGACACACTCCTCTACAACATGATTAATGTGATCGATAAAATAACAGCGGGTGAATCCATCCTACGTATAAATGGATAGCAGTGGTGCATGATCCGTAAATCGATACAACTGGGCAGGCCGTTGGGAGTATTGATTGGAGTTTAGCGGCTTGCCGTTCTCATCCCGGGCTTCTTCCAGTATCCCCTGCCTGCTGCGGGTCGAGGTGATTTTGCGGATAAAATTGGGCTCGTTGAACTCGGGCACAACGGTCTGGATGACCTGATATAACTCACTCAGTGTAAAATGCTCCGGTAAAAACTGCCGCGCAATCGTCGTTTGCAGCATTTGCTGCTGAATCTTGCGGTATGCATCCAACATGATATCCCTGTGGTCAAAAGCAAGCTCCAGCTCCTCCAAAGCTTCCGCAACCGTAAACAGCCCCACCTCTTCGGCATCATCGGCAGCCTGGCGGTGCTCCAGCATCCATTCCTCTACAAGCGCGTAGAATGCATGGCTAATAATCCAGCCCCTTGGATCCCGTCCCGGTGCGCTGTACACGCCCAAGTACTCCAAATGGCCGCCGTCCACCCCGGTCTCTTCTTTCAGTTCCCGTTTGGCGGCATCGTAAATAGACTCACTCTCACGGCAAAACCCGCCGGGGAGTGCCCACATACCCGCACATGGCCATGATCTGCGCCTGATCAGCATCACCTTAAGCTCACGCAGGGGCAATGTCTTGGTGAAGGTTTTTCGTTCCCGCTTCGTCAAGGTAAACATGACGATATCGGCGGGCACACCATCCGGTGTTCTGTATTTCTTGGCACTGCTCTTTGGCGTCTGTTCGCGATCCGTCATTTCCATCACCATAACTATTATTTTGATAATTTCATTATGACATATTTAAAGATGATGTCAAGGATTTCCTGACATCATCCTTTTTATAAGTTTACTATGCCCTATTCATTCCCATTCTGTGCATGATGTAACAAGAATAGAAAAGGTGCGGAACCATTCCGCACCTCGTTTCATCTATCCGCAGCTGCTTGGCGGCGTATCTTTTCCTGTTTCCACATTCACTTTTTCCGAAACGGTATCATGAATCACGGATACGACCAGCTGAAGAAGATAATTAATGTCGCTTTGACTTTGCTGGAACTCCATCACGAGCGGAATACCGTCAATCTCCTCTTGCAGTTCTTCGATCTCCCGTTCGATTTTGGCGACCATATCCTTGTTCTGGAACGTTTCAAAAGCTACGATTTCTTTTTGCTTTTTCTTAATGGTTTTAATGAGGTTTTGGACACGTTCGTGATTCTGGATCTTCTCTTCCGCTTGCTTAAACATCTGAACTTCCTCGCTAGTGGATATTAAATCCGCCAGCTCGCCGGCTTTTGCCAAAATATCGTCGCGTATAATCAATTCACGTGTATTGTAAGTTGACATACCGTATGTGTTGGTACGAACATGATCATGTGCCAAGGTTCATCGCTCCAATTCTTCATCATCTATATGGGAATATGCAGCACCGACCGGATTCAATTCGCGGCCCTATGCTGCATTTGAATGCTGCCTGCTCCTCTATTATACCGCATCCGAGGCAGGAATCGTGTCCGGGATCATATCCCCCTTGATATACCAGGTCTTCGTATCCGTAATTCGGACATTCACGAAGCTGCCTACGAGGTCCGTTGAGCCTTCGAAATGCACCAGCTTGTTCGTTCGCGTGCGTCCCGACAGCATGGAGTCATTGTTCTTGCTGACTCCTTCTACCAGCACTTCCACCGTAGATCCAAGCAGCCTGTCGTTGCTCTTGCGGCTGTACTCATTAATGGCGGCATTCAAACGCTGAAGACGCTCGCTTTTGACCTCCATCGGTACGTTATCCTCCATCACCGCCGCTGGCGTTCCTTGGCGTGGAGAATATATGAACGTGTAAGCGGAGTCGTAGCCCACCTCCCGAACCAGGGACAGCGTCTCCTCAAACTGCTCATCGGTCTCACCGGGGAATCCGACAATGATGTCGGTGGTAAACGCGACATTGGGAATCGCCTTCTTAATCTTATGGGCCAGCTCCAAATATGTCTCGCGCGTATATTTGCGGCTCATTTTTTTGAGCACTTCCGAGCTTCCCGACTGCACCGGCAGATGAATATGCTCGACTAGGTTACCACCCTTCGCCAGCACCTCAATCAGATGATCATCAAAATCCCTTGGATGGGATGTCGTGAAGCGAACACGCGGGATATCGATCTTGTGAATATCATCCATCAGATCGCCGAAACGATACTTGATATCTTCAAAATCCTTGCCGTATGCGTTCACGTTCTGACCGAGCAGCGTAATTTCCTTATACCCTTGCCGGGCTAATTCGCGAACCTCAGCAATGACATCCTCCGGACGCCGGCTGCGTTCCTTGCCGCGGGTGTAAGGGACGATGCAATATGTACAGAATTTATCACAGCCGTACATAATGTTGACCCAGCCGCGGAGACCTTCTCTCTTTTTCGGAAGATTCTCAACAATGTCGCCCTCCTTGGACCACACTTCAACCACCATTTCCTTGCTGAAGAGCGCTTCCTGAATAAGGTGAGGCAGACGATGTACGTTGTGCGTACCAAAGATCAAGTCCACGAAGCCGTGCTTTTGGAGAATTCGATTCACGACCGATTCTTCCTGCGACATACAGCCGCAAACCCCAAGCAGCATATCCGGCTTCTCCGTCTTCAAATGCTTCAGGTGACCGAGTTCGCCGAACACTTTGTCCTCCGCGTTCTCACGAATGGCACACGTATTGAGCAAAATGATGTCCGCTTGCTTCCGATCCTCGGTTGCCCGGTAGCCCATCTGCTCCAGCAGTCCCTTAATCGTCTCGGAATCATGCTCATTCATCTGACATCCGTACGTATACACGATATAATGCTTGCCAGCCCCGATGGTTCGAAACGCTTCCGGCAGCTCGGTATCATACAATACTTCGACACTCTGCTTGCCGCGCTGTTTTTCCTGTCTATGATTAGGCTCCGAAAGTATGTTAATTTCCCGGCCATTGATGCGAATTCTCTTCCCGTGTTCGTCTTCCGAGAGAACTTTGGCTCCTGAAAAATCAAAATACTTGGAGTAGTCCTTACTTTCTTTGGACATGCTAGGTCACTCCTTAGATCCACAAAATCTCTGGTTTAACATGACAAAATATCATAATTAGTACGTGTTCAAAAAGTCAGGTTTTCAGCACCGAGAAGGTTGGATGAAGCTAGGGACTGAGGAGCGGAGCGTAGGCAAAACCTACGTGAGCACCGGAAGGCCCGGCTGAATTCAATATTCGATGTCGATTAAGCTTCATGTGCTGCTTCGTGATCAAAAGATGACTTTTTGAACTACCTCTAATTAGGCACTGTTTTAAATTATATCATGATCTTATTGCCTAAGCTACCACCTTGGCGTTATTGAGGCCAAACCCTAAACAGATGATCTCTTTCTTTCAAAGAGGCTCCCCGAAACATGGAACCCTTGGGACATTTCAAAAAAGAGCCTGAGATCGAAATGAATCGACTCAGGCTCTTCCAGCTGCGAACGCTTAACAGCAGCACATGCGTGACACATACAGTATGTTCATGAAGGTTTACTGAAGCTATAGATTAATCAATAATTTCAGCAGTGTCTCCGGTTTTGGCGCCAGCAGCGTTAGCTTCATCGGTATCGATGTGCATGTCGAGCGCAAAATTGTCGGATACGCGGGCAATGACGTTCTCCAGAACAAGACCGCGTTCGCCGCCTAAGCGTACCTTCAGCAGGTCCTTGTCTTTAATCCCCCATTGATCCGCATCGGATGTATGGAAGTGAATGTGACGAGCGGCTACGATGACGCCTTCATCCACCGTTACTTCACCAGCCGGGCCTTTAATCGTGATACCCGGGGTTCCGGCGATGTTTCCGGATTCGCGCACGGGTGCTTTCACACCGATCGCAAAGGAATCCGTGCGGGAAATCTCCAGCTGGGTTGCAGGACGTGCAGGTCCCAAAATTCTTACTTTATCGAATTGTCCCTTCGTTCCAATGACCGCCACCGTTTCGTTGGCTGCGAATTGTCCTGGTTGGGACAATGGTTTGAACTCTGTAAGCTGATATCCAGGGCCGAACAATGCCTCAATATGCGCTTGGGTTAAATGAATATGGCGGGCGGATACACCCACAGGTACAGTTTTACTCATCTGTCTCACTCCTTGTTTTTCTCTATATGCTGTACATGCCATCACCTATTATACTCTCTATTACCCAAAAATAAAAAGGCAACCCGGGTGATTCAGGCCGCCTTCTTCCGTTTCTTGAGCAATCTGCAACAGGATTGTCAAAGTTATCCTCGAATCATGGTCGTTATGCGAAATTATTATGCTTGGGCTGACAATGAAGGCAAATTCTGCTCTAGAAAATGGAGGGCACCCTCCGACATCCAGCCCTTTACCATCGATTCCGGATAATGTTTAAGCAGCAGCTCTTGAAAAACCGGATACCGGCCCGGATGCTCGAGTCCGGCGACCCATTGATCAATCCCGTCGAAATCCGAACCAAACATGATGTGCTTCTCACCGCCCAGCTCACAAATTTTCTCGATGTGCGACAATACGTCCTCCGGCTTCACGCGATCTACTCCGCTGCGGATAAACCAGGGCACAAACGTGATGCCGATCATTCCGTTCAGCGCGATTAATGCCCGTATCTGTTCATCATTCAAATTCCGGGGATGCTGGCAGACGGAGAACGCATTGGAATGCGAGGCTATGATGGGGCGCTTGGTTAGCTCCGCGAGCTCCCAGAAGCCAGCTTGGGACAGATGGGACACATCCAGAATGATGCCTATCGAATGGCATAGCTCTACCAGCTGACGCCCCCGTTCCGTGAATCCCCCATTTCGCTGCTCCAATGCTCCATCTGCAGCCCAGTTCGCATAATTCCAGGTAACCCCCATAAAACGCACGCCCAGCTCAAACAAAAGCTGGACATAATACAAATTCCCCTCCAGCCCGTCAGCGCCTTCCAGCGACAGAACGCCGAACCGTCCCTGCTGCCCTTGTCTGATCTCTTGAAGTTGTTCCTGCCAGAGCAGGGGCTTAAGATGACCCGGTTTGACGATGCGGCTGCGATAAGTATCGATTTGTGCCAGCACCCGTTCAAAGGACGGTCTCCCCCAGTTCTCCGATAAAAAAACAGCAAACACCTGAAGGGCCAGATCCCCCTCCTCCATGCGCTGTTTCGTTACATCCAATTGCGGGTCATCCACAAAGGAGGCTTGTGGATCTTCCCACATTTTGCTCAAAACGTCACAGTGAAAATCAACCGTCCGCATCGCGCCGTTCATCTCCTTTCTAAACTTGCCACAGCAAAAAGCCTGTTTACACCACGGAGAGTAAACAGGCTAATACCTCAACATTCGAAATTTATCTAGGTTCTACGATCAATTTAATTGCCGTCCGGTCTTCGCCATCAATCACAATATCCGTAAAAGCAGGGATGCAAATCAAATCCACCCCGCTCGGTGCTACAAATCCCCGGGCAATCGCTACCGCTTTAATGGCCTGGTTCAGTGCTCCCGCCCCAATCGCTTGCAGTTCCGCTCCGCCCCGCTCCCTAAGAACTCCAGCGAGCGCCCCTGCAACTGAATTAGGATTGGATTTTGCTGAAACTTTTAATACTTCCATGGTAAGTACCTCCCCTGGGAATGTTGAGTGATGGTTTGCTTCCGCTTACTAGATGTTATTCGTGAGAGGGGAAAAAATTCCTGCTTTTTACCATCCGTTCCTAATTTAATTAAACGGATTCCGCCTTTTTTAATCCATCCGCCATTCGTCTTCGTACATGCGGATTTTCTGTATTTTCCGGGCTCTTCCCGTTTCCTCATCCATATCCACGCATACGGCATGGAACTGCCATTTGCCTTCGTCGACCTGGAAACGAGCAGGAAGCTGGGTTTTGAACTTATACATCACCGCATCGCGCTGCATGCCAAGGATGCCTTCCTTGGAGCCCACCATGCCGGTATCCGTAATGTATGCTGTTCCTCCCGGCAGTATGGTATCATCATTGCTTTGCACGTGGGTGTGCGTTCCGACCACCATCGAGGCGCGGCCTTCCAGATGCCATCCCATGGCAATCTTCTCCGAGGTGGCTTCGGCATGGAAGTCCACCAGAATGCACTTCGTCTTCTGGCGCAGCTCATCCACAATGTCATCGGCGGCGCGAAATGGGCAATCGATCGCTGGCAGGAATGTTCGTCCCTGTAAATTCACGATCGCCAGCTGTTTGCCGTTCGCTTTGATGATCGTGTATCCGCGGCCCGGGGTGCCGGGCGGAAAGTTTGCCGGACGTATCATGCGAGGCTCATCATCGATAAACTCAAAAATATCCTTATTATCCCACGTGTGGTTTCCCAAGGTGATGCCATGAATGCCCCAATTGAAAAATTCATTGGCGATGGCCGAGGTAATGCCGCGTCCTGAAGCTGCATTCTCCCCATTAGCAATAATGATGTTAGGATTATATTTGGACTTCAGCTCCGGAAGGGAAGCCTTCAGAGCTTTACGTCCTGTGCTGCCGACAATGTCTCCGATGAATAATACTTTGATGTCAATCACTCCTTCAGGGATGCTTGTCCTGATTCCCGGCAGGACCGTTCCCGATTCATAAATATCCGAAACTGTATTTTCGGATTTCTTAAAGATAAAAAGTGGCCGGATTGCGGCCACTTTTTAAGGTCCAAACTCTATTTCGCGTAATCCACCGCTCGGGTTTCCCGGATAACGGTGACTTTGATATGACCCGGATAATCCAGCTCATTCTCAATCGTTTTGGTAATGTCGCGTGCCAAGCGGAATGCTTCGGCATCATCGATTTTCTCAGGCTGTACCATGACACGAACTTCACGTCCCGCTTGAATGGCATAGGATTTCTCAACGCCTTCAAAGGATTCGGAAATTTCTTCGAGCTTCTCAAGACGACGGATATACGTCTCAAGCGTCTCTCTGCGCGCTCCCGGTCTGGCAGCGGACAATGCGTCGGCTGCGCCCACCAGCATGGCAATAACCGAAGTTGCTTCACAATCACCGTGATGAGAGGCAATGCTGTTGATAACCACCGGATGTTCCTTATACTTCTTCGCCAGCTCCACGCCGATTTCAACGTGCGATCCTTCCACTTCATGATCCAGCGCTTTACCGATGTCATGCAACAGTCCTGCCCGTTTCGCAAGCACGATGTCTTCGCCCAATTCGCCGGCCATCAGGCCAGTCAAATAGGCCACTTCCATGGAGTGTTTCAACACATTTTGTCCATAGCTCGTACGGAATTTCAGTCGACCCAGAATTTTGATCAAATCTGGATGCAAACCATGAACGCCAACCTCGAAAGTGGCTTGTTCTCCATACTCGCGAATGCGTTCGTCCACTTCCTTGCGGGATTTCTCCACCATTTCTTCGATACGAGCCGGATGAATCCGTCCGTCCGCCACGAGCTTTTCCAAAGCTGTACGGGCAATTTCACGGCGAATCGGATCAAAACCGGAGAGAATAACAGCTTCCGGAGTATCATCGATAATAAGGTCAATCCCTGTAAGGGTCTCAAGCGCACGAATATTCCGGCCTTCACGTCCGATAATCCGGCCCTTCATTTCTTCATTCGGCAAGGTGACAACAGATACCGTGGTCTCAGCTACGTGATCAGCCGCACAGCGTTGAATAGCCAGCGTGATGATCTCGCGTGATTTCTTATCTGCCTCTTCCTTCGCCTGCTGCTCGATTTCTTTAATCATCTGAGCGGTTTCATGACGAACTTCCTGCTCAACATTACTGAGAATAATGCTGCGGGCATCCTCCATCGTCAAGTTGGAGATGCGCTCCAGTTCTGTCGTTTGTTTCTTGTAAATGGCATCGATTTGCTGCTGGGTTTCCTCTATTCGTTTCTCTTTGTTCGCCACTTGTTCTTCTTTACGTTCCAAAGATTCTATTTTTTTATCCAGCGACTCTTCCTTTTGCAACAATCTGCGCTCCTGCCGTTGAATTTCATTCCGGCGCTCGCGAGTGTCTTTTTCAGCTTCGGCTCTGATTTTATGAACTTCATCTTTTGCTTCGAGAACCGTTTCTTTCTTCAATGCTTCTGCTTCCTTCTTCGCACTTTCGACGATCTGCAAAGCGGCATGCTCGGCACTGGAAATTTTAGCTTCTGCAAGGGATTTGCGAATAAAATAACCGAACCCAAAGAATATAGCGGCTACAACGAGAACGATTATGATCCACCAAATTGGATGCATCTGATCACCTCCTCGTTGGTTCCTCCAAGGCATTCCTTGGGAAATTGTTCAATTGTCAGGTTACTCATTCATACATAAAATTTTCCGGCAGTGGAAGCTGCCGTCCATACTGCGCACGCCATATCACGTACGCAAATTCCGCCTTAACCAGCGGAATACATTTCACTATGAATTGGCGATTTAAGAATCTTTCACAAAGTAGTCACTTTTTTGGAAGGAAAAAGGATTCTAATTTATGATAAAAAGATTCATATTTATTTTAGTATTTATAAAAAGATATTGTCAAGGGAAAGCAATGGGTAAACGTCAGTTTCATCCAATGAAACCATTTCTTTCACGAAAAAGTAGCCAAATTGCCCTTTATTCGAAATCTTCCAGCTCGTCGTCCCACTCGCCCTTTTCCTGATCCTCATCAGCCAGACGTTTGAGTACCTGACGCACCTGATCCCCGCCGAAGCCCCTACGCATTAAATATGCTCCCGTTTTACGTTTGCGATCCAGTATCTCCCCATGAGTTTGCTGCCATTTTTTCCGTCCTACGGCGAGCGCGCTCTCCAATTCGGCATCTGCACTGATCTCGCCCAATGCCTCGGTGATCAGCTCCGTGCCGATTCCCTTTTGCCTCAGCTCCTGTTTGACCCACAGCCGTCCCTTCTTATGGCTCGTCATGCGCTGCTCCGTCCACATCTTGGCGTATAACGCGTCATCAATCAGCTTGTCCTTCTCCAGGCGCTCCAGCGTTGTCTCTACGCTGCTCGGCTCGAAACCTTTTTGCTGCAGACGCTGGGTGATCTCCTTGGCTGTTCTTGGTTTCCTGGCCAGATGATTCAGCGCCTCTACGTAAGCCCGCTGTCGCTCATCGGACACGATAATTTCTTCCAGCTCTTCCTTGCGAAAAACATTTCCCTTGAACATCCGGTATTTCAGCATCACATCTTCATGAACAGTCATGAGGTACGGACCAAACGCGATTTGGTATCGGTGTTTGGGCTTTTTCAGCATTTCCACTGACGTTACAACCAAATCCTCGTGATCCGGAAAATGCCCAATACCTGATGATTCTGCCTGCTCCGACATTTCTCTATTCTCTTTTTCCATATGTCGCTCCTCTCACTACCGCACCATTCTGAATATAACCAAGACTGCATCTCAAGTCAGAATTAAATGCAAAGAAGACCGTCTGGCGTTACAAACACCGGACGGTCCTCAACACTGTCATCGTTAACCAGCAAATTATTACTCTACTTTAAACAACTCTTGCTCTTCTATTTCCTCTTGTTCCTTATCCTTCTCAGAAGGCTCAGGAACAGCCGTGGTCAGATTGCTCGCTTCACGGATTTTGTTCTCGATAACACTAGCAATCTCCGGATTCTCCTTCAAGAATTGCTTCGCATTCTCACGTCCTTGGCCAAGACGGTCACCTGCATAAGAATACCATGCACCGCTCTTATCCACGATATCCAGATCCGTACCGATATCGATCAGGCTTCCCTCTCTAGAGATGCCTTCGCCGTACATAATATCAAGCTCAGCCTGTTTGAAAGGTGGAGCTACCTTGTTCTTAACAACCTTAATCCGTGTGCGGTTACCCACCACATCGTTGCCCATCTTAATGCTCTCAATTCGACGCACGTCCAAACGAACAGTGGAATAGAACTTCAGAGCACGTCCGCCAGGCGTCGTCTCAGGGTTACCAAACATAACGCCAACCTTCTCACGAAGCTGGTTGATAAAGATGGCAATCGTTTTCGATTTGTTAATAGCACCCGACAATTTACGAAGAGCCTGAGACATCAGACGAGCTTGCAGACCCACGTGGGAATCGCCCATGTCGCCTTCAATCTCGGCTTTCGGTACAAGCGCGGCAACTGAGTCAATAACGATGACATCGACGGCACCACTCCGTACCAGAGCTTCAGCAATTTCCAGCGCCTGCTCACCCGTGTCCGGTTGGGAGAGCAGCAATTCATCGATATTAACGCCCAGTTTGTTTGCATACGATGGATCCAGAGCATGCTCGGCATCGATAAATGCAGCCTGTCCACCAGCCTTCTGAACTTCCGCAATAGCATGGAGGGCTACTGTTGTTTTACCGGAGGATTCCGGTCCGTACACTTCAATAATCCGGCCTCTAGGCAAGCCGCCGGTTCCTAAAGCTATATCCAATGCCAATGATCCGCTCGGCACAATCTCTACTTGCATGTGGGTGGATTCACCCAGTTTCATGATGGAACCTTTTCCGAACTGTTTCTCTATCTGACGAAGCGCCATTTCCAGCGCAGCACGACGATCTGACAATTGTTCCACAACCCTTCACTGTTGATAGTCATATCATACCTTGTTTTGACACGTTTGCCAAGCTTTTTTTCGAACATACATTCGTTTTTTTTTATTCAGCTCCCCTTCCCGTATATGCTCCATGCCTTATGTATAAACAACAAGAACCGTGGCAACATCATTCGATATGCCACGGTTCTTCCGTATTTCCCATTATACTTGGAACCGTTCGTTAATTCAAGAAGAGGTACCAAGCAAGGTGTAAATTATTTACTTTTCTTGAAAAGCGGGTTTCTCTATTCAGCAATACTAAACCTGTTTGGAGGCAACAAGACGCTGCCAGAGCCGGTAGAGCAGCGCCTTCGTTGCACGGAGCCGGATCGTCTCACGGTTCCCCTGGAGGTGCAGCTCGTGCACTTCCGTTTCTTTTCCCCGTTGTGACAATCCGATGTAAACAAGACCTATAGGCTTGCGTTCAGCGTACCCTGGACCTGCCACACCCGTTACCGATAAACCAAAGTCGCTGTCGGTCACCATTCGGACATGATCCGCAAGCGCTTCAGCAACCTCCGCACTGACGGCTCCCGGCGCATCATCCCCCTCAAGCAGCGCATGCGGGATATGAACAAGCTTCTCCTTGATCTGATTGGTATAACAGATGATCCCGCCAAGGAACATCGATGCGCTGCCGGGGATGGAGGTCAGCGTCTCCGCTACAAGGCCTCCCGTGCAGCTCTCCGCGGCGCTCAGCGTCCAGTTATGATCCGCCATCATATCCACGATAACCTTCTCTATGGGCACATCCTCATTAGCATACATAAATTCAGGGCCTCTCTCCTGGATCCGGGCTTCCAGTTCATTCAGCCGGACCATCGCCTCAGCCTCGCTGGCGGCCTTCGTGGAGATTCGGACGGTGACCTCCCCTTCCTTGGCATACAAGGCGATCGTCGGATCGGTCTGGGCCGTAATCAGGTCTTCCAGGCGCTTATCAAGCGCGGACTCCCCGATGCCTGCGAATTTGAGCATCTTCGAATAGATGGGAAGCTCTCCCGTAAGCACATGCTGCAGAAGCCAAGGCTTGGCCTCCTGCTCAAACATCGGCATCAGTTCTTTCGGCGGTCCCGGCAACACAATATAATGAGTGCCTTCATACGATACCGCGTTCCCGACGGCGAGGCCTGTTTCATTCGGAAGCGGTGTCCCTCCCTCAATGGCCAGGGCCTGGCGCCGATTGTTCTCGGTCATAACGGACCCCCGTTCATGGAAGAAACGTTCAATCCGGTCCATCGCCATCCGATCAATATGCAATGAACGATTCAGAAAGGATGCGAGCGCATCCTTCGTCAGGTCATCTTGTGTGGGGCCTAGGCCGCCGGACAGAAGCACGATATCAGCTCTGCCGCTGGACAGCCGCAAGGCCTCCTTGAGCCGCTCCAGGTTATCCCCGACAACGGTTTGATAGTATACATCGATTCCCATTGAAGCAAGCTGTCTGGACAAATACTGTGCATTGGTATTCACAATCTGTCCAAGCAAAAGTTCGGTTCCAACTGCAATGATTTCTGCTTTCATGATTCGTCGATCCTCCTGTATCTTCTATATCTTCTATCTCTTCACCAGTACTCGCCTTCACTATGTTCTTACCCTGCGGAAGAAAAAAGCAATAGGATAGCTCCTATTGCCGTTATGCCCCGGTACCTTTGAGCAGGTGCCTGTTCTGGACAAAATATTCGATTCCCGAATAGATCGTAATCATCGCGGCAGCCCAGATTGCAATGACATCAAACGGAATTCCCAAGAATACAAACGGGAAATTATTGATCAAAAGCGCGACAATCGCCACGATCTGAATCACCGTCTTGATTTTTCCTGATTGACCTGCTGCAACGACGGAACCTTCCAGGAGCGCAATTTGTCTCAATCCAGTAACCGCGAATTCTCTGCTAATGATGACAACAGCAATCCAGGATTCGCATTTCCCCATCTCCACAAGCGATATGAGGATCGCTGCCACCAGCAGTTTGTCCGCGAGCGGATCCAGAAGTTTACCCAGGTTCGTCACCATATTGTTTTTCCGGGCCAAATACCCGTCAATCCCGTCCGTGCTTGCAGCAAGTATGAATATCAATGCCGCAACCAATTGGTTGTAAGGAAGGACAAAATCATTCCACACAATAGGGGCCGGATAAAAATCAAAATCCACCAGCAGAAAAATCATCATGACAGGGATCAAGCAAATGCGGGCCAACGTGATACGATTGGGTAAATTCATGGGGCAACCTCCCTTGCAACGGGTTGTCTTGAAATTTTCGCAGACCCCGCGACTGTTATCCGACTGTAATTCAATAGGGTCGCTCTTCCCAAGAGCCTAAAGGGTTCGAAGCGTGAAGCGCTGTCTGTCATATTCATCCCCCAGTAATCTATGTATACGTTAATCCTTATATATCGTTTTTTAGTATAATATTTCCGTTGACACCCTGTCAAAAGAAACGAACCTGTCCATCCAATCCTATATGAGCCGTACGGCGGCGTTTATTTAAAATTGGTGAACTGCAGGTCCAGCGAAAGATCCGCTTTGCGAAGCAGCTGCATGATTTGTTGGAGATCATCCTTGTTTTTTCCGGTTACCCGAATTTGGTCACCTTGAATCTGACTCTTGACCTTCAGCTTGGAATCACGGATCAATATATTGATCTTTTTCGAATTTTCCTGATCGATCCCTTGCTTTAAGGTCAAACGCTGGCGGACGGTGCCCATGGAAGCCGGCTCGATCTTGCCGTACTCCACATTTTTCAGCGACAAGCCCCGTTTCACCATCTTCGTTTGCAAAATATCAATAACGGCGTTGAGTTTATACTCGTCATCGGATGCAATGACCAGCGCGTCCTTGTCCAGCTTCAAGCTGCTCTTGCTGCCCTTGAAGTCAAAACGGTTCTCGATCTCCCGCTCCGCCTGATTAACTGCATTGCTAAGTTCCTGCATATCCATTTTGGATACGATATCAAATGAATTTTCTGAAGCCATGGTGAATCCTTCCTTTCATTTGGCGATAATGCTTCTATTATAGGTAAAACCATGAGCCAAGTCTAATCCTGTACCCGATCAGCAGATGAATGTGGAACGAAAAAGACTCCGCTTATCGCAAACATCCTGCGAAAACGAAGCCTGTTCCGTCAACTGCTAGCTTTCTCATCATGCACCGGACGGCGGAACATGCTAAGTATACCGAGCAAAATATGTGCCAGTCCAAAGCCTAATATGCCATATCCCCAGTCACTTGGAATCAAGTAATAGCCCAAGAGGCTGACGATAACGCCTAATCCGAATATAATCCAGTTGACCGTCACGAAAGCATCACCTCTTCCAGGAAGTGAAATAACAGCATGCAGCTGCATGCTGTTATGATGGCCCGGAGGAGAGACAATTATTCTACATCCGTGGTGCCTGTCGTGTCTGTAGTCCCTGTAGTGTCCGTAGTACTGGTGTCCGTAGTCCCTGTGGAACCATCTGCCGGCTCCAGCAAGATACGCGACGTTGATTTTCCATCCGTTACGGGCTGGCCGCCAACCGTAATGGTGGTTGCAGCGGAATTCCCCGATTTCACGTAGAGTCCCTGGCTATCCAGATCAAAGCTGAGCGAAGCACCATTCTCAAGCATTTGGAAAGCCAGCTTCTCTCCGGAGGTATTGTAACCACGATACACTTCTACCCAGCTCTTTCCATCGCTGGTTGCCACAATCTCAACCTTCACAGACGAGCCTGTTACCTTAAATACGGTGTTCTTGCCTTCCGTCCGGTCCTGCGTCACCGTAGTTTCTCCAGGCGTTGTATTTCCCGGTTCATCGATGTCCGTGCCATCTGTTCCGTCCGTTGCGTCTGTACCTTCACCGTCTGTGCCTTCGTTACCATTGCCGGTATCATCCGTGGAGTTGTCGCCGCCCTGCGCTCCGTCGCCTGGCGTGGCGGGATCCGTATTGCCTGTGTCTTCCGGCTTCTGCGCTTGATCCGTCTGCGTCTGATCATTATTGCTAACCGGAGGTTCATCCTTAGGTTCATTCGAATTGATTGCCACCAAATAAATGACAACAACGATCAGAATCGGGAATGTCCACATCAGCAGTGTAGGCAGCCATTTCATGTTCCGTTCGGCTGAAGGTCTGGTGGCACGTTTTTGAATAACCGGTTCCATGGTCGCTTCCGGTTCGGATTTAGGCACATCCTGTTTATGGCCTTCAAGCAGTTCGTCCGGGTCAATCCCCACCGCTTCCGCATAGGTTTTGATGAATGCCCGCACGTAAAAACTGCCGGGAAGTACTTTGTAATCCCCTGCCTCGATGGCTTCCAAGTATCGCTTGCGTATTTTTGTCATTTCCTGCACATCATCAAGGCTCATCCCTTTTTGTAGACGCGCCTCCCTTAATTGCTGTCCCAGTTCGGACATGCCATCACCTCCTACTTTAGAATTTCGTGGTCAAAGTCAAAAAAATATTATAAATCGTCACTATAAGAGCCCGTGAACGTATCATAAACGATTTCCTCTTCCGGATTGTTTCGCAATTCGATTATAATGTCGAAATCCTCATAGGAATATTCGGATTCACGAACAAAAATATCCGGATGCTCGATCACCTTCGTGCTCTCCATCCCCATAATATCCTGCAGGAGCTGATAGTGGCGCTCATTCGATCGGATTGTGCTGACAATCCCGTCAATGATAAAAATGTTGTTCGAATTCATCTCGTCCTCGGAGAGTTGACTGCGAATGGTTTGGCGAAGCAGCGTAGAGGAAACAAACGTCCAGCGCTTCATCGCACAGACACTGCCCGCAATAATGGACTCGGTTTTGCCGACACGCGGCATTCCGCGAAGACCGATGACCTGATTACCTTCCCTTTTGAACAATTCACCCAAAAAATCAACAAGTAAACCGAGCTCATCACGCGTAAAACGAAACGTTTTACGATCATCCGAGTCCCGGTCAATATATCGTCCATGTCGGACAGCCAAAATATCCACCAGTTTCGGGGGTCTCAAGGCTGTTACCGTAATATTTTTCATTTTGTTTAACATTTTGCCCATCAGGATAATTTTTTCTTCATCATCCGTTTCCAGCAGCATTCCGCGAGTTTGGCCTTCCACGCCGTTAATTGTCAGTATGTTCACTTCGAGCATACCTAACACGGATGCAATATCACCGAGCAAACCAGGCCGGTTCTTATGTATCTTGTATTCCATGTACCATTGGTTCGATTCCACAAAGACACCTCTTTGCACTTCTTTTCCATCAATATTCGACAAATTCCAGCGAAAATTGCACGCAAAAACTGGTCAAATTAAAAATGGGTCACGTTAATGATATATAAAATAAAAATGAAAGGCAAGTATTAACGATGACATGAAAATTACATTCTTTTTTCTTGACAAAAAGCCCCCGTTGGCGGGGGGCTTTTTGCAAGAAGATTATGCGTTGTTCTTGGCCAGTTTCACCATCAGGCGCGCGATAACGTGGCGTTCTTCCTCGTTACCTACATCCCACAATTCTTTCAGTGCCCGGTTGGATGAGTTTTGCGGATCAATCTTCTCATCGAGGAAATCACCGATCTCATAAGCCAGCTGAGAAATGGTGTCTTCACTCATACCCGCTTTCTCGGCTTGAACGACGCGCTCGCCCAGAAATTTCTTCCAGGAATCAAAGTTTTTGATTACGGATGACATGAATTAAATCCTCCTTTTGCGTGGTGGCAATTCAGATTTAAAGTAACAATAGTAATATGTCCCCGTAACCAATACCTTATGAGTGGTGAATTGCACCACGAATGACGATCAGGTTACCCACCCGCCATTCGGGCTGATCACTTGCCCGGTAATGTAGCCTGACTCGGGCAGCGCCAGAAAATACACCAAAGAAGAAATCTCATCGGGCTGCGCCAATCTGCCGACCGGAATTTCATCCTCCAGCATGCGAATCTCATCCGATTCCAGATGCCCCAGCATAGACGTATCCACCGCACCGGGTGCAACGGCGTTCACCGTCACGCCTGATGGAGCAAGCTCCTTCGCAAGGGCCTTCGTAAAGGCGTTAACGCCGCCCTTGCTTGTTGAATACAATACCTCGCAGGAGGCACCCGATAAACCCCAAATCGAGGAAACATTGATAATCCTGCCAAAACGCTGCGAGATCATACGCCCCATAAACGCCTGGGAACATAGAAACATCCCTCTCAGGTTAATGGACATCAAAGTATCCCACTCTTCTTCCGTCACGTCGGACAGAAGCCCGTAATGGGATACCCCGGCGTTGTTTACCAGGATATCCGGCTCCATATCATGACTCTGAAGCTTCTCTTTCATGCGCAATATTTGCTCTTTGTCGCGAAGGTCTGCGGATACAGTTAATACCTTAGCCCCATAGGCCATACAGCGGCGGGCAACTTCATTAGCCGCTTCATGCGAATTCATATAGTGAATAACCACATTCATGCGTACTGAGGCAAAGCGCTCGGCAACTGCCGCTCCAATGCCTCTGCTCGCACCCGTGATCAGTACCGTCATTTCCCCGATCGGTTTCAATTCTCTTCCCATGTCTTGCTTCATTACGGACTCACAACGATCGATACGGCCAATTGCTCCCAATCGACATGCTCCTGCAGTCGGCGGTTTACATCCTCTAGGGTAATGGATTCATAAACCGGAAGAACCTTGAAGAAATCCGCCCCGCGGAATTGGTAGCGTGTGAATTCATGAGCAATGTTTTCCGGGGAATTGAGCATGCGCAAGTATCCGCCCATTTTCTTTTTGCGGGCACGTTCAAAGTCGGAAGCCTGAAACCCGGTTCCCTTGAGCTTATCCACCTCAGTGCGGATGCGTGCCAGAAGTTGATCCGGATCCTTCGTATCTCCGCCAACCGCAGAGAATGCATACTGGGGTGAACTATTATACTCATGGCCGAAGCTGTCGGAAATTAAATCTTCGTCATATAACTGCTGATACAATTCCGTGCTGGATCCGAAGAGGAGGTCCATCATCAGCTTCGTTGTCAAATCGCGGCGCAGCTGCTCCTCGGCTGTTAAGCCGACCAACTTCTCCTTGAAGCCGAACAGGCATTTCGGCAGCGATACGGCCAGGCGGCTCTCTCTTCGCTTCTCTTCGACTCCCTGCGGCTCCGGATCGAATAAACGCTCAATGGAACCTTGCTTCTCATATGATTTCCCGGCTTGATTCGAACGGATCAGGTTCATCGTTTCCTCGGGATCGACGCCACCCACCACGAATAGCAGCATGTTGCTCGGGTGATAAAATGCGTTGTAGCACGTATACAGATCTTCCTTCGTAATCGTCCCGATGGATTCTACCGTACCGGCAATATCGATATGCACCGGATGCACCTTGTACATCGCTTCGATAAGACCGAAGTACACGCGCCAATCCGGATTGTCCTGATACATATTGATTTCCTGCCCGATAATCCCCTTTTCCTTCTCTACGTTCTGATCGGTAAAGTAAGGGTTCTGCACGAAATTGATCAGCGTCTCCAAATTTTCATGGATGTTCTCCGTAGCCGAAAAGAGATACACGGTCTGGTCAAAGCTTGTAAAGGCATTCGCGGAGGCGCCGTTGGAGGCAAACTTGGCAAATATATCGCCTTCCGGCTCCTCAAACATTTTGTGCTCAAGAAAATGCGCAATGCCGTCAGGAACGCGAGTTTCGGACTCGCCTTCGACCTTGAAATGGTTATCCACCGAGCCGTATTTGGTTGCGAAGGTCGCATAGGTTTTCTGGAAGCCGGGTTTAGGCAGCACATACACGTGCAGACCGTTATCCATCACTTCGTAATACAGCGTTTCCTGCAGGTTGTCATAATGAATGCTCTCCACCGGCTATTCCTCCTTTTGACCTTTCAGGAAATAGATCGTATCCAGCGAGAATGCCGCAGCGGCCTGCTTCACATCAGCCACTGTAATGCCTTCCACCTGCTGCAGCAGCTCATCCGGCGTACGTTCCCGACCCGATAACGTGCGATTAAAATCATAAGCGATCATCTCAAAGGCTGAATCCTGCATTTCCTTAATTACGTTGCGGATCATCGCTTTCGTTTGGGTCATTTCGATATCCGTAATGGTACCCTTCGCCATGTCTTCGAGCTGCTGGCGAATAATTTGGACGGCCTTCTCAAAATTTTGAACCTCGATGCCGGACTGGATGGTAGCAATCCCTTTATGGCCGTCATATCGGGAAGACGCGTAATACGCCAGGCTTTCCTTCTCCCTCACATTAACGAACAGCTTTGAATGCGGGTAACCGCCCAATATCCCGTTATACAAGAGTGCGGCGGCATACTCATCATCTCCGTAAGTAATCGTGCTTCTCAGACCCATGTTGAGCTTGCCTTGATTAATGTCCAGCTTCTCCACGACCGTCTGCGTCTCGTTTGCGGCCGTTCGTGTGGAGGAAGGAACATAATCCTTACTTCCTGTTCTGTTCAGTTTAAAATGCTCCTCTACGAGCTTCTTCACCTCATCCAAACTCGTATCGCCTACCACATATAAATCCAGAACGGATTCATTAAGCCAATTCTGATAGACTCCGTACAAGCCTTCCGGCGTGATACCGTCAAGATCCTTCCGTTCTCCTAGCGGATGCAACCGATACGGTTCGTTCTTGCACATGACCTCAATGCAGCGCTCCGCAGCGTAACGAATCTTATCATTGACGATGGACTCCAGCTTCTTGCGGACTGTGTCACGCTCGGTCTGTACATAAGATTTGCGGAATGCTCCATTCTCTAACACAGGCTGGGTGAAAGCCTCGCCCAAAAAAGCAAATGAAGAGCGCAGCAGGCTCTCCGGACTCTTAACAAAAGAGTCATTGATCGTATCCATGCGAAAGTGCACGATCTGATAATCGCCGCGCTTATACACGTCAAATCCAAATCCGGCGCCGTACAGCTGCTCCAGCTGTTCTCGGAAAGCTCGCGTTTCCGGGTAGGAAACGGTCCCTCTGCGCAGCACAAAAGGTGTGAGCGCGGTCGAGGTCACGGTTTCTTCCGCTAACGGACTTCCGGCGTAAAGCGATATCGCAAATGTCTTGAATCGGTTGGTCGGCAATACGTGAATCCGTATTCCTCCGACTGTACCGTGTTCAAATTCCGTTTTCGTCAAGGTCCATATCCCCTTACATCATGGATTGTCGTTGCCAAAATTTACTTCATAGATAACTTTCATTCTAACCCATTGCAAAGTGAAGAAGCAACCGAAGACAGGCCCCGGTTGCTGTTGTTTACGGCTTACATACAGAAGATATGTTGACCGATGGTTTTGACTTGAGGACGGGTCCATATCCATGGCGAGGTGGCCGTTTTCGGATTAAAATAGTACAGACAGCCCCCTGTCGGATCCCAGCCGCTCAGCGCCTGCTGTACCGCTTTCTTCGCCTGCTCGTTCGGTTCAAGCCATATTTGACCGTCGGCTACTGCGGTAAAGGCTCTCGGCTCAAATATAACCCCATGCGGCGTGTTCGGGAAGCTTGGTGATTTTACCCGATTGAGAATAACCGCCGCTACGGCAACCTGGCCTTCAAACGGCTCTCCGCGCGCTTCGCCATAAACGGCATTGGCCATGATTCTCAAATCGTTCTCTGAAAGGCCCATTGAATCAGATGATGCTAGGTTGTTATTGCCGCTTTCTTTGTTTGCTGAATCGCCACCACCGGCTCCGGCCGCTGCACCGCCACCGCCTTCATGAAGCTTCGGAGCGGTTGGACGAAAGTCCTTGGTAGCATTATACAGTTTAAGCTTGACCTTCGGACCTACGATACCGTCGACCTTCATGCCAAACTCCGATTGGAACCATTTAACGGCTCCTTGGGTTTTGGAACCAAATACGCTGTCGATTTTACCATGATAAAAGCCCAGGTGTTTCAGACGGCCTTGGAGCTCATACACATCTTCGCCAGTAGAACCGAATTTGATGGTCTGCTGGCTAAACGTTGGCAAAGCTTCCTGAAGATTCGAATGATCTGCTTTAAGGCCTCCCTGAGCGAAGACAACGGCAGATAACAGAATCGCAATGCTTATCAGAATCCAGATTCTTGAGTTTTTCATGCTGCGCTCTACCTTTCTCTTGTGGTTTAACAAGCCTCGCTACGGTTATTATGACAAGCCTGCCAGTTTCCTATGCACCTGTTCCCGAGAGGAGCTGATGAAGACAGCACATCATCGCAGCACAAAGAGAGCTGTCCCTCAAAGGAACAGCTCCTGATGTTTGGAATTGGATTTCATTGATCATACAAGGATTTATCCATATGTTCTGCCAAGCTCTACACACGCCATAACCAACGCGCCAACCCCATGAAGATCATTCTCGCATTGCTGCCTTTCCACATAGTGCTTATAATCGCCGACACCTGTCCCGATGCAGATCTTGGGCATAACCAGATGTCCTTGTCCATTCATATATACGGATTGAGCCAGGCCGTTAAATCCGTGTCTTGCATGCGAGATCAAGGAAGAATCCAGATAACCGAGACGGATTCCTTTGGCCAAGGTATATATGAAGAGACTGGAGCACGAAGTTTCCAGCCAATTGTCCTCACGGTCCCCTTTATCTATAACCTGATGCCACAGCCCGGTAAGCGGATCCTGATAACGCACCAGCGCCTCACTTAATTCACGGAGCACGACAGCCAGTTCTTCCCTCGCCGGATGATCCTCAGGCAGTAAATCAAGGAACTCCACGATCGACAGCGCATACCAGCCTAACGCGCGTCCCCAAAATTCCGGGGATTGTCCGCTAACCGGATCAGCCCAAGGCATCGTTCTGCTCTCGTCCCAAGCATGATAAAATAACCCGGTTGCCTGATCCTTGGTATGGGAACGCATCAACCTCTCCTGGAACAGCACCTCATCAAATAAATGCGGCTCGTTATACTGCTGTGCATATTTCATCGTGAACACGCCGCCCATATACAAGCCGTCCAGCCACATCTGGTAAGGATAGCGATCCTTATGCCAGTATCCTCCTTCCGTGGTCCGATTCAGCGTAGATAACAGACGGAGCAGCTTATCCGCGGCAGCCCTGTACCGATGTTCGGGAAATACAGCATCCAGCTCCATCAAGAGCAGGCCCGCTTGCACGGAATCCAGCTCCCCCCGCTCCAACAGCAGATTCCCGTTGGAATCCACCAGATGATCGACATAAGCCTTTACGTAATCCAAAAACCTTGACTCCCCGCTAAATTTCCACATTTGAGACATACCCACCAGAAATACGCCCTGGTGGTAATGCCACCGCCCTGCGGGCGGCAGCTGCTCGGGCGAATACGTTTCCATGATCGATTGGCAAGCCTTGGTGCCGAGTTCTAAGGGTGACAAGGTCCGATGTTCCTGCTGCTGAGTGGGATTGGACATAGGTGCGCCTCCTCTTTTTTTCTAAACATGTTCCAACAACTCACGCTATAAAATGACGCCATCCTTAAAAATGGATATTTCCCGGAAGCCGTTGCGTTCATTTCTCGTCTGTTCAACGCCCGAGGCTAATTGGACAATATGATTCATGAGTTCCTCATGAAGCTCATCCATGCCTTTACCTTCCAGCAAAGCACCTGCATTAAAATCAATCCAATGTTTTTTGCGAGCGGCCAGCTCGGAATTGGTCGCGATTTTGACGGTTGGGACCGGGCCACCAAACGGCGTCCCCCTCCCTGTCGTGAACAGCACGAGGTGGGCGCCCGCTGCAGCCAAGGCCGTAACCGATACGAGATCATTGCCTGGCGCTTCGATCAGGTTTAACCCCGGCTTTGTTGATCTCACGCCGTAACGGAGAACAGCGGATACGGTGGCATTTCCCCCTTTTTGCGTGCACCCCAGCGATTTCTCTTCCAGGGTTGTGATGCCGCCGTCTTTATTCCCGGGCGAAGGATTTTCATAGATTTCCTGTCCGTGCGATACGAAATATTGCTTGAAATTGTTAATCAGCATCGTAATATCCTTGAACACCTGTTCGTCGGCGGCCCGGTCCATCAGGATCGTTTCAGCTCCAAACATCTCCGGCACCTCCGTCAGTAAAGCGGTGCCACCGTGAGCGGTGATGGTATCCGCAATACGACCCGCCAGCGGATTGGCTGTAATGCCCGACAGACCGTCCGAGCCGCCGCATTTCAGTCCGATCTTCAGCTTGGATAGTGGAACCGCCGACCTTTTGAAAGTCTCTGCATATTGTACGAGCTCCGAGATGAGGGACAACCCCTCCTCCAATTCATCCTCCATGTCCTGAGCACGCATATATTTGATCCGTTTCCCATCCTGCTCCCCAATCATGGCCTGCATTTGATCAATCTGATTATTCTCGCAGCCGAGCCCGATAATAAGCACGCCTGCCGCATTGCCATGCTGGGCCAGGGACGAGAGCAGACGCTGGGTATGGTTTAGATCATCCCCAAGCTGCGAGCAGCCGTAGGGATGCGGGAAGTGATAAACCCCGTCAATGCCTCTCCCTTGAAACTGCTGCCCGGCCATGCGCGCTAACAGCTCGCAAGTTTTGTTAATGCAGCCAACGGTGTTGATGATCCAAATTTCGTTGCGGATCCCAACCTCACCGCTCGGTCTGATATACCCCTGGAACGTGGGAGATTCCCCCATAACAGTCGCCGAATCTTCAAGTGCTGCTTTTGCACCAGGCTTATACTGATACTCCACTTCACCGGAAAGTCCAGTCTTCAAATTATGAGTATGGATCCATCTCCCCGGCAAAATGACTTCCTTCGCCAGTCCTATCGAATAGCCGAATTTTAGTACATGGCTGCCCGGCTGTATCAAGCGAAGAGCCACCTTATGACCTTTTGGCACATTCTCGGTTAACTCGATCGCATGCTCCTTCCCGTTCAAAAGCCCGATGGCATGTTCTCCTGCCGACAAAGGACGAAGCGCAACACCGACATCATCCTTGTTGTGAAGTATAACGATGTCGCTCATGTCTCGATCAGCTCCATTTCTTCGATATAACGGCTTACCACTTCATGAAGATGGGATATCCGGTTCAAATCCTCGCCCCATAAAGCCTGATTGCCAAGAATGGATGCCACAAGCTGACGTATACTCCATTCCCCGTCTTCTACCTTTTGCCACGCTTGATAAAATGTCATCAGGCTGTCCGGATCATCTCTCAACAGCATCTGTTCACCATCAAGACGCATTCCGTACCACTGCCCCTCTATCGATTTGGCATGATACAGACGGATCAAGGAGGCCAATCCCCGTGTCATGAGGCTTGGGAGCGTACTGTGCGAACTGACATATTCCTTTAAGCTTGGCAAAAGCCTCACCTTGAACTTGGAGATGCTGTTCATGCCAATATCCTGGAGCTTGTGCCGAAGAAAGGGATTGCGGAATCGCTCCCATACGGTGTCGGCATATGCCTTGACCTCTTCCGGCGGGAGAGGCACCAAGGGGACGATCTCTTGCAGCATTGCGCTGCGAATGTCTTCTCCCCATTCCGTGCTCTCTGCGATCTCTTTCACTTCAGTGAAACCGTGAAGCAAGCCGATGGAAGCCATTAGGGTATGGGTTCCATTCAAGATCCTTACCTTTCTCACCTGGTACGGGGTCAGATCGGATACCCACCTTACCTGGAGACCCGCTGACTGTAGTGGCAGCCTGGACTCCAATGACGGGTCGCCCTCAATAGCCCAGAAATAATAGGGCTCCGCCGTGTTCAACAATCGGTCTTCATAACCCCATTTGTCAAAATAGCGCTCGGCCTCTTCCGGATAACCGGTTACGATCCGGTCCACAAGCGAGTTCAGAAACAGGTTGCTCTCCTCGACCCAGCTCCGAAAAGCTAACGAAAGCTCCCAATCCTCAGCATGCCGCAGCACAATCGATCGCAGGATATCCCCGTTTCGTTCCAGCAGCTCGCAGGGCAGGATCAACAGCCCCTTATGCGGCGAGCCCTCATAATGCTCATAACGCCGATATAAAAGCATGGTCAGCTTGGCGGGGAATGACATCGGCGGTTCCGGCGGATTCCAGTCACTGCGCTGATAAGCGAGACCAGCTTCCGTGGTATTGGAGACTACGATCTCCAGGGAATCCAGCTCGGCGACGCTCAAGAAATGCTCCCATTCGGCATAGGGGTCAATCATCTCGGAGAACACCGTGATCCATAACTCATCCTCAAACTTCCGGCCATCCTGCAGCCCTCGGGTCAGCAAGCCGTAAATCCCTTCCTGCTCCCGCAGCTGCTCCAGCTTGCGCCGTCCCCCGGGTCTTGGCTGACTGACGGCAACGCTCCCTTGGAACAACCCCTGCCGGTTGCATTCATAGATCATCCAATCGAAGAAACCTCTTAGAAAATTACCCTCGCCTATTTGAAGCACTTTAACGGGGTAGTTCAACATATCCAACTGATGCTGCTGTTGTAATGGTAAGGAATCCCTTCCTATCAGCTTTAACGCTCGGCCGCGGTCTGTGTTTGCATCCATGCTCTATCTCCCTTCCGTCCGGCCAAATCGGAAATAACGCTCAGCGTTGTTGTAACAAATATCCTGTACGATCCCCCCGAGCCATGGAAGATCATCCGGCGCCTCTCCCCGTGTAACCCACTCTCCGAGGAGATTGCATAGAATCCGCCGGAAATACTCATGCCGGGTATAGGATAAGAAACTTCTGGAGTCGGTCAGCATGCCGACAAATCGGCTTAACAGCCCCATATTGCCGAGTTTGCTCATCTGGTCGACCATGCCGTCCTTGGTATCGTTGAACCACCACGCGGATCCGAACTGGATTTTGCCCGGAATGCCGTCGCCTTGAAAACTGCCGATCAGTGCTGCGAGAATATCGTTATCGCTTGGGTTAAGCGAATAGAGAATCGTTCTCGGAAGTGCCCGCTCTTGATCAAGCCGATCCAACAGCTTCACGAGTGGTACCGCGATTGGACTATCATGAATCGAATCATAGCCGGTATCCGGGCCTAGTTCTCGGAACATCCGGGTGTTATTGTTGCGCTGGGCGTTAATATGAAATTGCATGACCCAGCCGAGTTTCGCGTAAACTTGGCCCAGATAAAGCAGCGTATACGTTTTGAATTGCTCCTCTTCCTGACGGGAAACCCGCTCCCCTTTAAGCGCTTTCAGGAATATGTCAGCCGCTTGTGTCTCCGTAACCTCCTGATAAGGCACGTAATCCAGCGCATGATCGGATACCCGACCACCAACGGAATGGAAAAACTCAGCCCGCTGCTCAAGTGCCTTCAGGAATGCCGAATACTCCGTAATCTCCATCCGGCTTCGCTCCGCCAACAATTTCACCCACGGAAGGAATGTCTCCCGGTTAATCTCCAGCCCTTTATCCGGACGGAATGATGGGAGCATCTGAAATCCGGCATCGCCTTCCTCCGCCAGCTTGATATGATATTCCAAGCTATCCGTTGGATCATCTGTCGTACAGACCACTTTGACGCGGCTTGAAACGATCAATCCCCTGGTTGTCAAATCATGTTCCTGCAGACGCTTGTTTGCCGCTTCCCATATCTGCGGAGCGTTCTGTTCATTAATGATATCCTTAATGCCGAACAGTCTTTGCAGCTCCAGATGAGACCAATGGAATAACGGATTGCCGATCGTCATCGGAACGGTGCGCGTCCAAGCCAAGAAGCGGTCATAATCGCTCACACCCGGTCCGCCCGTAATGTATGCCTCTTCCACTCCAGCGGCTCGCATCGCCCGCCATTTATAGTGATCGCCGTTAATCCACGCTTCGGTCAAGTTCTCAAACCGGTGATTGTCAACGATCATTTGCGGACTCAGATGACAGTGGTAGTCGATGATGGGCATGTCTTTTGCATAATCGTGGTACAAGGTACGTGCAGTCTCGTTGTTAAGCAAAAAATGTTCATCCATAAAAGGTCTCATGTTAACACCGCCCGTTTCTGTAGATTTATCTACTATGTTACGGCATCATCAGTTGGATTTCTTCACGTTTATTGCGAATTTGAGGGATTATTCAACATATCTTGCTTTGTTTTAGTCAGTAGAAGTTGTTACAATATAACTAATGAGTTGAAATATACCTCACCATGAAGGCATTGAAACGAAGCGGGGGCGATTATGATATCCAGCGATACCCATACCGTAACCTACGGGGAAGAAGAAGGGGAATTTTACTACCATCGCATTCATCGCACAAAGCCCTTTGAACGAAATAACCATTACCACGGAACCTATGAAATCTACTATTTGGTTTCTGGCGAGCGCAATTATTTTATAAAAGAAAAATTGTACACCATTCGGGCGGGTGACCTCATTCTCATCAATAAATTCGACGTTCATAAAACGTCGGGTCAAGGCGATCCGGAGCATGAACGTATCGTCATTAATTTTAGCGATTCTTTTCTCGGGAAAGGCCACCCGTTGCTGGTATCCGGATTGCTGGGCATGTTTAATCAGGATCGGCCGCTGCTGCGTTTAACCGTTCCAGAGCAAGCGATCATCATGCAAATTTTGAACAAAATGGCCGATGAGATCAGAGAAGGTTCCGCTTCGTACGAGTACATGCTGCAGGTGCTGCTTACGGAGTTATTAATCAAAACCTCTCGGTTAACCCATTCCGCCTCGCTGCCTGCCCACACTTCCTTGAATCCGCTCCATCAGAAAATCACGGACGTCGTTAAGTTTATTCACGCCCATTATGCAGACAAAATCACGCTGCAGCAATTATCCGAAACCTTCTACATCAGTCCGTTCTACCTGTCGCGGATATTCAAAGAAATTACGGGCTTTACAATCATTAATTATCTGAACCTGACCCGCATTCGCGAGGCGCAGCGCCTTCTGACGGATACGGACCTAAAAATCGTGGACATCGCCGAATCGATCGGTTTTGAAAGCCTTACGCATTTTGACCGAACCTTTAAGAAAATAATGAAGATGACGGCAAGTAAATACCGCAAAATGAATAGCATCCCGTGAACCAACAAAAAAGGAAGCGATCAACCCAAAATTTGGGATTGCTCGCTTCCTTTTTACGAAGTTAGGGGATTGGCTCCCTTAACTGATTCGATTCTGCTGTTGTTGGTATTGCTCCATGGACATCAGCACTTCCCGCGGTTTGCTTCCCTCATAGGGTCCGATAACCCCGCGTGCCTCCATGGAATCAATGAGACGCGCTGCACGGGTATAACCTACCCGCATTCTCCGCTGCAGCAGCGATACGGACGCTTGTTTGGCTTCCAATACGATGGTCACCGCCTGCTCATACAGCTCATCCAATTCTTCTTCATCTGAATTCGAAGATTCCTCAATTTCAGGCACCAACGACTCATCATACTCCGCTTGCCCTTGATCCCGGACAAAATCCACGATGTTCTCGACTTCATGATCACTCATGAAGGCTCCCTGCACCCGGATCGGCTTGGAGGAGCCCATCGGCATAAACAGCATATCCCCGCGGCCGAGCAGCTTCTCAGCGCCCGCCATATCCAGAATCGTTCGGGAATCGACCTGCGAAGACACGCCAAAGGCGATACGCGACGGGATGTTTGCTTTAATGACCCCGGTAATAACGTCGACCGACGGACGCTGCGTCGCGATGATCAAGTGGATCCCGGCAGCACGGGCCATTTGGGCCAGCCGCGTAATCGCGTCTTCCACATCGTTGGCTGCAACCATCATCAAATCGGCCAACTCGTCCACGATAACGACGATATAAGGCAATACTGCAGGCAAATTATCCTTCATCAGATTGTTGTAGCCCTCAATATTTCGCGTCCCGGATTTGGAGAACAGCTCATACCGTTTCTCCATCTCTACTACGATTTTCTTAAGTGCCAAGGATGCCCGTTTCGGATCGGTTACCACCGGTGCCATCAAATGCGGAATCCCGTTGTAGACATTAAGCTCAACCATCTTCGGATCGACCATCAGGAACTTAACCTCATCCGGCTTGGCTTTATACAAAATGCTGGTAATAATGCCGTTGATACATACGGATTTACCCGAACCCGTTGCACCTGCAACAAGAAGATGGGGCATGCGTGCCAAATTACCGACAATCGTCTGACCTGAAATATCACGGCCAAATGCAATCGACAGCTTCGATTCCGATTCCTGGAACGTTGGCGTCTCCATAACCTCTCTCATCGTAACAAGTGAAACTTCGTTGTTCGGCACTTCGATCCCGATGGCTGATTTGCCGGGAATCGGCGCTTCCATCCGAATATCCTTGGCCGCAAGCGCGAGTGCAATATCATCGGTCAAATTGACAATCCGGCTAACCTTAACCCCGATGTCCGGCTGAATTTCATAGCGGGTGACCGACGGCCCCCGGACAACCTCCAGCACCTTGGCTCGAACGCCGAAACTTTCCAGCGTCGCCTCCAGCTTACGGGCTACCTGCATATAATCGTTCTGGTCTCCACCCTTGCCGCCATTGTTCGGTTTGGACAGCAGCCGGAATGGAGGCAGCTTATACGGCTTGGGAGGCGGAGCGGGAGGCGCTGCCGGTGCCGTTCCCTCTTGCGCCCCATCTTCCATAATGGCTGCATTCGACTCGCCATTCGACGTCTCAGGATCTCCCATGGGCTCCGGACTCGCTGCCGTGTTCCCCAGAGGTTCCTCTTGTGCCGAAGGTATCATCGCTTCGTGATCGTCGTACTCGTCATCCAGACGCCCTTCTTGTTTCACTTGCTCAAAGAAATCGCGAATAATCGGCGATGAAGGCACAGATTCTGCTGCAGGAGAGATAATCTCCGCTTCCTCCTCCGGTTGAACCGGACTGTTGAACAAGACGACCTCCTCTTTCTCCTTAGCACCATGCCCGTTACCAACCGTAAATACCGGAGATGCCTCATCCGCATCATCCCGGGCCTCTTCCACTGCTTCGTCCCGCTTGTTGCCTTTGGAACCGAACAGCTGGAAGAATTGCGGCGCTTTGCGGCGCGGCAGCCTCATGCCCTCCATATCATCCAGATCATCATCCTCATCCAGATCCTCCGGCAGCTGCATGCGTTGTTCCTTCGCGCTTGATTTCGCCGCCGCTTTGGATTTCGTCTGCTGGCTGTTAACTTTTTTCTGAATCCGTTCTCCGGCCTTCACAACCCTTACGCGGAACATCCGCATTAAATCAACATAGGACAGGTTGGTAATCAGCATGAAGCTGATCACTAGCATGACAATCATAATCAACTTTGCCCCGATGCTGCCGAACAGCATTAACAGAAAGGCAAACTGCAGCGCTCCAACGTAACCGCCGCTGATGTCTCTACCCATGACGGGATGATGTCCATCATCTGCGCCGGCATGAAGGAGCTCGCCTTGCAAATCACTATGTATCTGGCTCATCGCATTTGACGCATTCAATTGTCCAATCGGGGCCAGCTTCGACTCCAAACCTGCAATACTGCTCATTAAGGTGAGCGATAATACCAAGAGAAGGACACCGGTGCGTCTGCTGTTCCACCGTTTGGGCCATTTCCGGTGAATCATCACCATTAACCCGTAATAGATGCCGATTAGGGGGATGATAAAATAATACTTGCCCAGCAGATATCCAGACATCTTGGACAGGGAACGCCCCACCGGTGCTTCTCCGGATAATGCGATGACCGAAAGTGTCATCAATACAATCCCATAAATTTCATACTTCAATACGGCTGCAAAGGCTGCCTTCTTCTTTCTTTTCCGCTTTGCCAAAAGTGTCACCCCCGAATCCATATTATAGCATAATATTCGGTGGCGTACCTATGTTCTGTTTTCAGCCTTTAGCCTCATTTTCTACCGTCGGAATATAGCGAATTATTGCCCCCGGAGCGTAGCGTGGATTCAAGTAATCTTGAAGCCCGCAGTCCAATAAACGGACAATTTTCGCCTGATCCTCTGCCATGGGTTCAACTTCCATCAGTATTCCTTCCACCCGAACTTCCCTGGACGTAACGGCTGCCTGCTCCCCTTGCAGCATCCCGATCGGATCCAATGGCATGACGCTGTACCATATCATTGCGTAATCCCCCCGGGGCTTATCGTTTTACGTTCTGCAATCATGCTGTTCAACCGGCTTAATGCCTGCCCGATTCCCCCCACTTCGTTCATCAGGCCATATTTTACGGCGTCCGTACCCGAAACCGCGGTGCCGATATCCCTGTTCAATTCACCGGTTTTGAACATCAGATCCTTAAACTGTTCCTCCGTGATCCTCGAATGGCTCGTCACAAAGCGCACGACGCGTTCCTGCATTTTCTCCATGTATTCAAAGGTCTGCGGCACGCCAATGACTAACCCGCTCATACGTATCGGGTGAATGGTCATCGTCGCGCTCTCCGCGATGATCGAGTGGTCTGCTGCTACAGCGATAGGGACGCCGATACTGTGCCCCCCTCCAATGACAACCGTTACGGTCGGTTTGCTGAGCGATGCAATCATCTCGGCAATGGCAAGTCCGGCTTCGACGTCACCGCCAACGGTATTGAGGATGATCAAGAGCCCTTCGATCCGCGGATTTTGTTCAGCTGCCACAAGCTGTGGAATCATATGCTCGTATTTGGTGGTTTTGTTTTGCGGTGGAAGCACGAGATGTCCCTCGATTTGTCCAATGATCGTCATGCAAAAAACGTTGGATTCCCCGCCGCTCGGCAGTCCCGTCTGTCCCAGCTGCTGTATGGTTTCCGTTACGGCTGCTTTCTTGCCTTCCTCGGTGGGGAGAACCGGAGGCGCTTCCGTCTCACCAGTCCATCCTGCTTTTCTGTTGCCGGTAGTCCATTGATCGTTGTCCACTGCGCATCCCTGCCTTTATCTTAATGTCTAGCTGCTGCAACCAACACATAGCTAACCCTTAGTATGGCAAATGACGGGACTATTTTATGCTTATCGGGTGCATTCAGCAAGAGATCGTAATTGCAGCAGCCACAAAAAAAACTCCTGCCGAAATGACTCGGGAGAAGTTTTGGGATCAACCTATAAAAAGCCCCTCTTTCGCGGGAACCGTCCAATTATTACCTGCGAAAAAGGGGCGACTGTGTGCCTGATTTATTTTGTTATCTTGTATCAGACTTCCATAATGATCGGCAAGATCATCGGTCTGCGACGTGTTTGTTCATACAAGAAGCGTCCCAATGCGTCTTTTACACTGGTTTTCAGTGACGCCCATTCATTCACGTTTTCACTCATCAGCTTCTGAAGCGTGCTGGAAACGATACGATTGGCTTCATCCAGAAGCCCTTCGGATTCCCGTACGTATACGAATCCACGCGAAATAATATCAGGACCGGATACGATGGAACCGTTTTGCTTGCTCAAGGTAACAACAACGACCAGAATTCCGTCCTGGGACAGAAGCTTGCGATCGCGGAGTACGATGTTTCCTACGTCACCAACGCCAAGTCCGTCAATCAGAACATTGCCAGCGGTTACTTTGCCGGCTTTGCGGGCAGAGCCGCCTTGAATTTCCACGATTTCACCGATATCTGTAATAAAAATGTTATCCGGATCAACACCAACGGACTCTGCAAGCAGAGCGTGACGGCGCTGCATCCGGTATTCACCATGGACAGGGATGAAAAATTGCGGTTTCATCAGATTCAGCATCAGCTTGAGTTCTTCTTGGCTGCCGTGACCCGATACGTGGACACCCGAATTGGATCCGCTATAAATCACGTCTGCTCCAAGACGGAACAACTCATCAATTGTACGTCCCACATATTTTTCATTGCCTGGAACCGGTGTCGCTGCAATGATGACCGTATCCCCTGGCAGAATGTCCACCTTGCGGTGAGTAGAACGCGCCATGCGTGTGAGCGCTGACATCGGCTCTCCCTGACTGCCTGTACACAATACGACAACGCGGTCGGCTGCCATTTTGTTAACCTCTTCAGGTTCGATCAGCATGCCGTCCGGAATGTGCAAGTATCCAAGCTCAGCGGCAATGGACACCACGTTGACCATGCTTCTTCCGATAACCGTTATTTTGCGGCCAGTGGATTCGGCTGCGTTGACAACCTGTTGAATGCGGTGCACATTGGATGCAAACGTTGCAACAACAACCCGCTGCTCGGCCTTACGGAAAATATCTTCCAGCACGATACCCACGTTTTTCTCGGAAGGCGTGAAGCCTGGTCTCTCTGCGTTCGTACTATCTGACAGAAGAGCCAATACTCCCTTGCTTCCGATCTCAGCCATACGCTGCAGATCCGCATACTGGTCATTTACCGGAGTATGGTCGAACTTAAAATCCCCCGTATGCACAACATTGCCTTCCGGTGTTTCGATACAGATCCCTACGGAATCCGGAATACTGTGATTGGTCTTGAAGAAGGTCGCTTTCAATGTGTTTCCGAGTTGTACTTCCGAATCCGCATGGATCAGAATCCGTTTCGTCTCACCAAGCAAATTCGCTTCTCTGAGCTTGTTTTCCACCAATCCGAGCGTCAATTTCGTTCCGTATACAGGAACATTCAAGTGTTTCAATACGTATGGGAGGCCGCCGATATGGTCCTCGTGACCGTGAGTCAGCAAAATCCCTCTCACTTTGTCGCGATTCTCCGTTAAATAGCTAATATCAGGAATAACAATATCAATCCCAAGCATATCTTCTTCTGGGAACTTCAATCCCGCATCCACGACAACGATGTCATTGGCATATTGAATGACATACATGTTCTTCCCGATCTCACCGACGCCGCCCAAGGCAAAAATCGATAGTTTATCGTTGCTTATTTTCTTAGACAAATGTATCTAACCCTCCTATAGTTTTGGACGTCGTACCATTGTTATATTAAATTTCAAAAAAATACCGCACCCAGTCACTTGAATTCATTATACATGATGAAAAAGTGAAAACACAAGTCAACCACCTTCGTGAGCCATAGGATACCCAGAAACAGAAGGGTTTAAAACGAAGAAAGCCACTGCCTTCATTGAAGGCAATGGCTTGGATATGGTAGGTGTGCAGGTTACAAGGAAGACAGCATCTTACGGATAAATGCAGCCTCATTCTCACTAGGAGAAACAAGCGGCAGACGAACGCCGCCGACCTGATAGCCCCGCTCAATCAAAGCGAATTTAACTGCCGCCGGGTTCGGAAGCGGGTCAGGACATTCAAACAGGCCCTTAAACAGCGGGAACAAGGATTGATGCAGCTTGGCGGCTTCCTTCACGTTTCCTTCCACATAGGCTTGGATCATATCCTTCATGCGGGCCCCAGCGATATGACTGGCCACGCTTACGATTCCGTAAGCACCTACGGCCAGAGCAGGAAGTGCCGCGGAATCGTCGCCGGAATAAACGATGAACCCTTCCGGAGCTCCTGCGGCAATGCCGGTGACCTGGTCAATCGAAGCACATTCCTTGGTCGCAACGATGTTCGTTATTTGAGCCAGACGCAAGGTTGTGGCCGTGCTTAGGCTGATGCCCGTCCGTCCAGGCACATTGTACAGCATGACAGGCAAGGAAGTGGCCTCAGCGACCGCCTTAAAGTGCTGGTAGAGCCCTTCCTGGTTCGGCTTATTGTAGTATGGAGCGACAAGCAGAATACCGTCGACGCCGCAGCTTTCCGCTTTTTTCGTCAATTCTGCAGAATGTGCCGTATCGTTGCTGCCTGTACCTGCGATGATCTTGCTCCGTCCACCTGCCTGCTTCACTGCGAACTTAAACAGTTCAAGCTTCTCGTTTTCGCTAAGCGTTGGCGATTCGCCCGTCGTTCCTGCAATGACCAGGGAGTCCGACTTTTGTTCCACAATCAGGTGCTCGATCAATCTCGCAGTCTCGTCCCAATTGATCTCACCATTCTGATCAAATGGGGTTACCATAGCCGTAATCAATCTTCCGAAATCCACAATGATTCCTCCTTAAAGCTGTCCCAAACGGGCAAGCTTCCTTCGTAAGTAATCTTATATATAGTATTTCCTATCAAACGTTTAACGAACAGATTCATCTTATGTGCTTATCGGTGAAGTTCGAATTTGTGATGCAAAGCACGCAGCGCTTGAGCCATATCTTCCTTCTTCACAAGCACCCAGATCGTTGTGTTCGAATCTGCCGATTGCAGAATCGGGATATCGTGCTCGCTCAACGATTCCACGATTTTGGCCATGATCCCCGGAACCCCGTTGATCCCGCCGCCAATGACGGACACCTTCGCACAACCGGACAAGCTTTTTGGTTTCAAATCCAGGCTCTGCAGCACTTCAATCGCCTTCTCCGAATCGCTGTCAAACACCGTATAAAGGACTCCTGTAGGGGTAACATTAATAAAGTCCACGCTGATGGAATGTTCCGCCATCGATTTGAAAACCTTCAGTTGAAGACCTTCCGTGCGATCGCACTCCACTGAGATTTGCGTAATATTGCTTACATAAGCAACTCCCGTCACAAAGCGGTCCACGATTCCGGATTGTATATCTCTGAAACCTTCCGGCTGGGTAACCAGTGTTCCCTCATTATCCGAGAAGGTTGACCGCACTCTGACCGGAATTTGGGATTGCATGGCAATCTCAACTGCTCTAGGATGAATAACCTTGGCACCTTGATGAGCCATATTGCAAATCTCCGTATAGCTTACATAGCTGAGCGGCTTCGCATCCTCGACGATGCGGGGATCCGCCGTAAGGATGCCGTTGACATCCGTGTAGATATCAACCATTTCAGCCCGAAGCGCGGCTCCAAGTGCTGTAGCCGAGGTGTCGCTTCCGCCCCTGCCCAGCGTCGTAAAGTCACCCGAATCGGTCTGCCCCTGGAAACCGGTCACGATAACAACCTGATAAGACTCCAACTCTTTCAAAACCCGTTCAGGTTTTACGTCCTTAATGCGTGCATTTCCGAAGTGATCGTCTGTAAGAAATCCGGCTTGGGCACCCGTCAACACCGTCGCAGTTATGCCTTCATGCTGAAGCAGGCTGCACAGCGTTGTGGCTGAGATAATCTCACCACAGCAGAGCAGCAAATCCCGCTCTCTGTCAGGAAGCGCGTTTCCGTTATGACCGATCCAGTCCAGGAGAGTATCTGTTGCGTAAGGCTCCCCGCGGCGTCCCATAGCCGATACAACCACAACCAATTGGTAGTGATTAGCCAGTTCGCGCTGGATGTGTCCAATAACATGGGTTCTTGCTTGCGGTGATGATAATGAGGTGCCGCCGAATTTTTGAACTAAGATGCGCATAAAATATTCCTCCGTTTATATATGCCCAGGAGACGTAAATTTCGGGCCGACCGACTGAAACGGCCGGCTACTAAGCCTGGCCGTTCCGTTTGTTGACGATGATTTCCGCGATTTGCACGGCATTCCATGCAGCACCCTTCAGAAGATTATCTGAAACGATCCACATGTTAAGTCCACGCTTATGTCCCAGATCGCGGCGAAGCCTTCCTACGAATACATCCGGTTTCCCCACGGCATCCGTAGCAAGCGGATACGATTGTGCCGATGGATCGTCAACCAGCGTAACACCGGGTGCATTCGACAGAAGCCGATGAACTTCTTCCAGATCATAGTCATTCTTGAATTCAACGTACACGGATTCCGAATGCCCGCTAACGACCGGGATACGTACACAAGTAGCCGTCACTTCGATGGATTCGTCGCCCATAATTTTTTTGGTCTCGCGGACCATCTTCATTTCTTCCAAGGTATAACCATTCTCTGTAAATTTATCGATCTGCGGAATCGCGTTAAAGGCGATTTGATGCTTCACAGGCAGCGATCCAACAGGTAAAATGTCAGGCTGCACCTTTTGGCCGTCAAGAATCTCCTTGCTCTGGCGCAGCATTTCATCAATGGCTTGATGTCCGGCGCCAGAAACGGCTTGATAGGTTGAAACGATAATGCGGGATATGCCGTATGCGTCATGAAGCGGCTTCAACGCGGCTACCATCTGAATCGTCGAGCAATTCGGATTCGCAATAATACCGTTATGTTCATCAATCTTCTCGGCGTTTACCTCCGGCACGACCAGCACTTTATCCGGATCCATGCGGAAAGCGTTGGTGTTATCGATGCATACCGCTCCATGGCGTACCGCATGTGGCGCCAGTGCCTTACTTACATCGCCGCCCGCACTGAACAGCGCAATATCGATTCCCGCAAAACTGTCAGGGGTTGCTTCTTCCACAAGGATCGCTTGGCCGTTGAAGTTCAATACTTTACCGGCGGATCTTACAGAGGACAACAGCTTTAACTCCGCAATCGGAAAATGACGCGACTCCAACAGCTTGAGAATCTGTTGCCCGACTGCACCGGTTGCTCCAACAACGGCCACATTATAATGATGCTCAGTCATCTGGCTAAACTCCCCTTCATGAATGGAACTGCGGCTGTCACTTTTCTATGTTGCCCTTGTTGTTCAAAAGGCTTAATCGCGGTTAATGCGAATATTCAACGATCATCGGCTGCAGCTGTTTCCCTTCCAGTGCCGCATAACAGGCTTCCGGAATCAAATTCATTTTGGCGACAAGCGAGTTCGGCTTCTGCTGTGGATTATCCTGTCCGTACGGGACAAAATATATGTTTTTTGTTACAAGCAGCTTAGCGATATTCGCCGCATTCAGTCCAAGGCCATCATTCGTTGAAATTGCCAGAACCAGCGGTCTGCAATTTCTCATCTGCGCCTTGGCTGCCATTAAAACAGGGCTGTCAGTCATCGCATTGGCCAGCTTGCTGGTCGTGTTTCCCGTGCATGGGGCGATAACCAGAACGTCAAGAAGCTTGGATGGACCTAGTGGTTCCGCCTCCACAATTGTAGAAATAATATCATTCCCGGTTATATCTTTCAACTGTTTCTGCCAATTCTCCGATGTGCCGAATCGGGTATCGGTTGTCATGATGGTGCTGGACACAATCGGCACCACGTTCGCTCCACCATCTTTGAACCGCTGGATCTGCGGCATCACTTCTTCAAGCGTGCAGTGCGATCCTGTCAGGGCATAACCCACTGTTATTCCATTCCAATTCATCTACGCATCCCCCCGAATCTTGATTTCTTCAGAAATCAGCTCCACCAGCGTGTTGGCCATAATGATGCCGGCTGTTTTAGGAGCCACGATTCCGGGTAGTCCGGGTGCGAGCATAGCTTTGATACCCCGTTTTTCGGCATAGCGAAAATCGCATCCGCCGGGTGCAGAGGCAAGGTCGATGATGACAGCCTCCCGAGGCATTTTCGAGATGATTTGTGCTGTGACTATCATAGTAGGAATCGTGTTAAAAAGCAAGTCAATATCCGACACATAAGAGCTCAGATCCCTTACCAGGAAGGGCTTCCAGCCCATTTCCTCAGCTCTGGCATAGTGTTCCGATTTGCGTACGCCCATCCGAATTTTGGCACCCAGGCCTTGCAGGCTGCGTGCCATTGTGAACCCTGTCCGTCCCATGCCAAGCACCATGCTAGTTGATCCGTGAATCGTAAAATCCGTGTTTTGGATCGCCATCATCAGTGCCCCTTCCGCTGTCGGAATGGAATTATAGATGGCTACATCGTCCCTCTCCAAAATCTCTACCAGCTTGATCTTATATTTGTCGCATAGCGAGCGTAAATAGGGTTTCGCCATGCCTGTATAGATCACTCCATGTCCGGGCATCGCTGCGATATGTTCCTCCTGCAGTCGCAATGGCCCTTCTGAGAACAGCGCGCTGACACGTCCCTCATCATCACATCCCACGACAGGCAGGATCAGAGCATCGGCATTTGATAACAGCTCTGGCGTGAGCGGCTCGCGAGTCACTCCCTGAAAAGAATCCTGCAGCTTCTCAAACCCGGCGATCATGACGGAGGCATCCATCTCAGCGCATTTTCTTATGACCTCAATTTGCCTTGCGTCTCCTCCAACAAAGACGGTCCGGACTCCAGTCAGCATGGAAGGCCTCGCTCCTTTCTTCTAACCAATGTATAAACCATCTTATGCCGCCGCCTATATGGTGGTGAGCGCATTTCAATTAAACTACCGCCTTAACGCAATAAATACCGCTATAAACGACGAGGCCGGGACCGAATCCATTTCGCATGATGGCTAATGTAAAAAAAACACCGCCCGGCATAAGCCGGAGCGGTGTGCGTGGTAAAACCATGATGATAATACCCCTTACTTGTACATGATACGGTTTACTTGCCGGTGTGACCGAATCCGCCTGCACCCCGTACGGTGCCCGACAACTCATCAACTTCCATGAATTCTACGGCAGGGACGGTTTTAAACACCATCTGGGCGATGCGTTCATTACGCTCAATTGCAAACGGTTCTTGTCCCAAATTCACCAGCAGCACCTTTACTTCCCCGCGATAATCAGCATCAATCGTACCCGGAGAATTCAGGCAGGTAATGCCATGCTTGTAGGCCAGTCCGCTGCGCGGACGGATTTGAGCTTCAAGCTCGGCCGGCATGGCAATCGCAAAACCGGTCGGGATTAGTTTGCGCTCACCGGGGTTCAATACCACCGGCTCGTGAACCGCCGCATGCAGATCAAAACCTGCGGCTAGTTCGGACATTTTTACGGGAAGTTTCACATCTTCATTACCTGGCAATCTATTGATTTGAACGTAGTGCAACAAATTCATTCCTCCTAAGTACATTCAGTGCTTTATCTGAAGTTCCTACCATCGCTAGTGCATATGGAGTCCCAAACATACGGTCAAGAACCGCGTCGACATCCTTCATCTCCACCTGTTCAATCCGCTTAATGATTTCATCCAGGCTGAAATGGCGACCCAGCATCAGTTCGTTCTTACCCAAGCGATTCATGCGGCTGCTCGTGCTCTCCAAACTCAGGATGAGACTGCCCTTCAGTTGTTCCTTCCCTTTGCGCAGCTCTTCCTCCGTCATCCCGTTCTGTGCCAGATCTTGCAGCATTTCCGTGGTCAGCTGAAGGACTTCCTTTGTCTGCTTGGGCGCTGTGCCTGCATAAATGGTGAACATCCCGTTATCTGCGTGCGAACTATGATAGGAGTATACCGAATAAGCCAATCCGCGTTTCTCCCGGATTTCCTGAAACAAGCGTGAACTCATGCCGCCGCCAATGGCATTATTCAACAATACCATTGCATACTGAAGCTCGTCTCCGATGGAGCAGCCGGGAAACGACATGCAGATATGATTCTGCTCTGTTTTCTTCTTACGGAATTGAACACCGTCCAAAAAGGCGGGCACGTCTAGCAGCTCGGAGCTGCCGTGATTGGAAAAGCTGCCAAAATGACGTTCTAACAGCTCGATCACTTCATCATTAATGTTGCCTGCCAAGGCAATCACCGTGTTCTCAATGGTATAGTGTTTGTCCATGTAAGCTCTCAGCGCTTGCGAATCCATCGATTCAAGCCGTTCCTTCGTGCCGAGAATCGGATAAGCCAGCGGATGATCGCCGTACGCCGATAACGACATCAGGTCATGAACCAGATCATCCGGCGTATCCTCATACATCGCGATCTCTTCCAGAATGACATTCTTCTCCTTGGCTAACTCGCCCGCATCCAGCTTCGAGTTGAAGAACATGTCGGACAATACGTCAACCGCAATCGGAAAATGCTCATCCAGCACCTTTGCGTAATAACACGTATATTCCTTGGACGTAAAAGCGTTGACGTTTCCGCCGATAGCATCAAATTCTTCAGCAATGGCACGGGCGTCAAAGCGCTCCGTCCCTTTGAACATCATGTGCTCTATAAAATGCGTAATCCCGTTGATGTCCTCCGATTCATTGCGGGATCCGGTCTTTACCCAAATACCGAATGAAACCGAACGACTTGTCGGGATTTGCTCCATAACCACTCTCAGGCCGTTAGACAATTGTATTTTTTTCACGAGGGCCCCCCTAACTGTTCCATCCAGGATCACTTTAGCTGATTACCAGCCTCATGCCATCCATTCATTCTATCAAACTTTACCATACGGCTCAACTTCCCTTCGGCATGATTCGCTCAGGAGAAAGCGTCTGGCTGACGGTTCCAATTTCCAGCCCTTTGGCCCGTATTCCGTCAATCATTCCCTTTAATGCTTGGGACGAGGAATCGGTGGGGTGCATCAAAATTAGGAAACCCGGCTCCACCTTCGTAGAGATCTTCTGTACGACTGCATCCGGTGCAGGATGCTTCCAATCCACCGTATCGAGCGTCCATAGGACCGTCTTCAATCCCCTTGCCTGGGCGATGGATACGGTCTGCTGATTAAAATCACCGGAAGGCGGCGCAAACCATTTGTTCTCTACCCCGAGGCTTTCTTTAAGCAGCTCCTGCGTCTTCGCAATTTCCAGCTCCGCCCGATCCCTGCTGAGACGACTCATATTCGGATGCGTATAGGCATGATTCTCCACCTCATGACCTCGTTTCAGAATTTCACCGGCCAGCTCCGGGTTCTTCTTCAGCCAGCTCCCATCCAGGAAAAAGGTCGTCTTCACATTCTCCGCATCCAGCGTGTCCAGCATCGGCACCAGAAATTCATTCCCCCAGGCCACGTTAATCATCAGCGACACCATTGGCTTGTTGGGGTTGCCCCGATAGATCGGTTGGTCTCCAAGATCATGAAGCGTCACTTTGGCCGGAATTTGCCGGTATACATAAGGGATGGCCTCTCCGGCTTTTCGCTTTTTCGACGATGCTGCTTGGTATGTAGCTTCAATATCGATTTCGAGTCCATTATAACCGGGAATCGCCTTCCACACGGAGTCCACCCTGGCATCCACCGGCTCAATGCGTGATTTTGCCGCGGCGGCTTCGATTTGACTCAATAAATCCAGGTCTACTGCCGTCTCTGAACCGCTAACGAGTTGCCCCTCGGGTTTAATCTGCAGTCCCGAAACATATCCCCAGGCCCCGCTGAACACAGCAACAGCCGACACCATTGCGGCACCGGTTAGCAGCACAACCATCTTTTTTCCATTCATGGGCATATCCACCCTCCCCTTGAGAAGCTTTGTCCCATTTTATGTAGGTTCAGGAGGAAATATGTGCCGCAAAGTGGGCTTACGCTGTGAAGCCTGTTTCAGATGCTTGTCCAAGAGCTTACGAATCCCATGAGCCGTAATGATTAAAAAAAGAGCCAGAATGATAGGTTCTGCCTCTTTTTGCTTCTATCTATATGCTGTTAAACAAACAAAGCGCGGATTAAGATCCGCTCTTGTTTGTTTCCGCAGTCAAAACCGCTTTGCGAGACAGGTTAATCCGTCCCTGCTGGTCGATTTCGGTAACCTTCACGGTAATGACGTCACCGATGGCAACCACGTCCTCTACCTTCGCTACGCGCTCAGTTGAGAGCTGGGAGATATGAACAAGCCCGTCTTTGTTAGGCAGGATTTCAACGAACGCGCCGAATTTCTCAATTCGTTTTACAGTACCTGTATAGATTTCGCCAACAGCTACCTCACGCACGATGCCTTCGATAATCGAAAGAGCCTTTTTGTTCATCTCATCGTTGGAAGAGGCAATAAACACGCGGCCGTCTTGTTCGATATCGATCTTCACGCCGGTTTCTTCGATGATTTTGTTGATGATCTTGCCGCCGGCGCCGATCACGTCGCGAATTTTGTCCGGATTGATCTGCATCGTAATAATCTTAGGCGCATATTGGGACAACGTTTCTCTTGGCTTTTGAATGGCTTCTGCCATTTTTCCAAGGATATGCATGCGTCCTTCTTTTGCCTGCTGCAGGGCTTCCTGCAAAATCGCGCGGTCGATACCGTCAATCTTGATATCCATTTGAATGGCGGTAACTCCGTCAGGTGTCCCTGCAACCTTGAAGTCCATGTCGCCGAGATGGTCTTCCATCCCTTGAATATCCGTCAAGATGGAAACATGATCTCCGTCTTTAATCAAGCCCATCGCTACGCCGGCTACAGGTGCTTTAATCGGTACCCCTGCATCCATCATAGCAAGTGTGCTTGCACAAATACTTGCTTGGGAGGTCGAACCGTTCGATTCAATAACTTCAGATACGAGACGAATCGTGTACGGGAATTCCACTTCATTCGGAATGACCTTCGACAACGCACGTTCACCGAGTGCACCATGACCAATTTCACGACGGCCCGGAGCGCGAAGCGGACGTGCTTCCCCTACGCTGAACGGCGGGAAGTTGTAATGGTGCATGAAACGCTTGGTCTCTTCCAGATCGATTCCATCGAGAATCTGTACATCACCTAGAGCACCGAGTGTACACACGCTAAGAGCCTGGGTTTGTCCACGTGTAAACAGACCGGAACCATGCGTTCTAGGCAGCAGGCTGGTATCGCAATCGATAGGACGGATCTCAGACAGACCACGACCGTCCGGACGAACCTTGTCATGCGTGATCAAACGTCGAACTTCTTCCTTCACGATATCGTGAAGCACTTCTTTAACATCCTTCAACAACTCAGGTGTCTCGATATACTTCTCTTCAAATACGGTATATGCTTCATCATTGATAGCGTCAATCGCATCCTGGCGGGCATGCTTCTCCTCAATGCGAACAGCTTCAACAAGACGAGCTTCGGCAAAATCACGCACTTCACGATTCACCGTTTCATTGACCGCATGAAGTTTAACCGCCATTTTCTCTTTACCGCAAGCGGCCACGAGTTCTTCGATCTTGGCTACGATTTTCTTGATTTCCTCATGCCCGAACATGATGGCTTCCAGCATGACTTCCTCAGGAACTTCGTTTGCTTCAGCTTCAACCATCATGATTGCATCTTTGGTACCTGAAACAACAAGATAGATGTCACTTGCTTCCTGCTGCGCAATATCCGGATTCACCACAAAATTGCCATCAACACGCCCTACGGCTACGCCGCCGATCGGGCCGTTAAAAGGCACATCCGAGATGCTCAAGGCAGCGGAAGTACCGATCATTGCCGCGATTTCCGGCTCGCAATCCTGATCGACGCTCATGACGAGATTCAGAACCTGTACATCATTACGGAATCCTTCTGGGAACAACGGACGAATCGGACGGTCTGTCAGACGGCTGGCAAGAATCGCTTTCTCGCTTGGTCTGCCTTCGCGTTTGATGAATCCACCCGGAATTTTACCGACTGCGTACAAACGCTCCTCGTAGTTGACCGTCAATGGAAAGAAATCCAAATCCTTCGGTTCACTGGAAGCTGTCACTGTACACAGGACTGCCGTTTCGCCGTAACGAACCATCACAGCCGCATTTGCCTGCTTCGCAAGGCGCCCTGTTTCGAACACGAGGGGTCTTCCGCCAAGCTGCATTTCAACACGTGTTTCCATGTAATCCCTCCTCATGGGGATAAATTTTTTTTGAAATCTTCTACCATCAGCATGTCTTTTGCAAAACGCTGTCCACATTTCCTAACCAGAGCCATCCAAACGGTCGAAATCGCAAACCTATGTACAGGAACAACCCGAACCGTATAGAACATTCTCCGTATAGATTGCCCCTGGTTATACTAATTAAGCGAAAATTAGCGAACAGACCACGCCTACAATCTATAAAGAATCTATATTAAGATAACCCCACAAAGTGGAGTTTAGGCTATGAAGCGTACGCAGTACTTTGTGGGGAAGCTCGAAAACGGTAAATTGTACAATACTTAGAAAAGAGCCCGGCTGTGCCGCTGTCGTTCCAAGAAGGACAGTGGACAACCAGGCTGTTTTCGGCACATCTTATGGATGATTAGCGACGCAATCCAAGCTTCTCGATCAAAGCACTGTAACGTTTAACATCCTTGTTTTTCAAGTATGCAAGCAACTTACGGCGTTGGCCGACCATTTTCAACAATCCGCGACGGGAATGATGATCCTTCTTGTGTGTACGCAAGTGGTCAGTCAAGTTCGTAATGTTTTCCGTTAGGATAGCGATTTGCACCTCTGGAGATCCTGTATCGGACTCATGAGTTTTGTGCTCGTCAATCAGTTGTTGTTTACGTTCTTGAGTTAATGCCATCCTGTTCACCTCCCTCATTATAATCGCCGTTGGCCCAGGTACCGACGGTGAGATCGAACATCCAAGCCAAGGTTAGAATTGCCCAATCTTCGGGCAACCTCTAAGAGTATAGCATACTTTACCTAAAAAAGAAAATCCGTTTGCGGACAATTTGTCCCAAAACGTTTATTCACTGACTTTCAAAATTTTGCGGGCCTCGACGGCATCTCGCTGAATCCATTCCACAAGTTCCTGAACCGATTCGAATTTATGCTCCTTGCGGATATATTGAACGATATCCACCGTCATGATCTGATCATACAGATCCCCTTCAAAATCAAACAAGTGCACCTCAAAGATAGGCTCTGTGATCCCTTCATGGAACGTTGGCTTCACGCCGATGTTCATCACGCCCGGAATCCAATTGTGATGCTGATCCGTCCGTGCCCGAACGGCATAGACACCTAGTGCCGGTACCACGAACGGATCCGTCAATTCCAGGTTAGCGGTAGGAAAACCGATCTTCCTCCCCCGCTTCTCCCCATGAATGACCGTGCCGCGGATATGGTAATTCCGTCCGAGCCAGCGGTTTGCATCCGACAGCTGTCCTGTTTTCAAGGCAATTCGTATGGATGAACTCCCCACCTTCTCGCCATCGACCAAGAACGGCGGAACCGTAACGACAGACATCCTGCCTTCACCAAGTTCCTGAAGTTTGACAGCATCTCCGGCGCCTTTATGGCCGAACCGGAAATCAAATCCGACAACCGCCGTTTGAAGATTCAAGGGAAACAGCATCTCATCAACAAACGTTTCCGGACTCACCTGGGAGAACTCTTTATTAAACTCGACAACGTACAAAATATCGATGCCCATCTCCTCAAGCAGGTGCTGCTTGTCAGGCTGAGGTGTCAGATAACCCTCATAGCTCCCTTTACCAATCACGTCTTTCGGATGAGGATAAAAGGTAATGAGTGCGGCCGGCACTCCATTCTCCCGCGCGATATTGACAGCCGTTGAAAGCACGCTGGCATGTCCCAGGTGAAGACCGTCGAACTGGCCGATTGCAGCTACCTTCGGCTCGGCAGCTTCTCGTACGATATCGGAAGATACAGGATAAGATAAAGAAACAACCCTCATAAAATACTCACCTCCACTCACTAAATCCAGTCGTGCTTAGGAAAATACTTTCACAGGAACGATAGCCCCTGTCTCCTCTTGCCGCTTATAGATTCCCAGAAAGTTTTCCTTTATATCATACAAGCGAATAGGCTCCGAGCTGTCAACAGGCGGTTCCACCGCTCTTGAGGACAAGCGCTGTCCCTGCAGGGCAGCATCCGTTTTCTCTTCAGAAACCGTATGCTTCGGCAGATAATCAATCGCTTGATCCACGGGAATAAGCCGGGTGTGCAGCGTTTCATCCTTCATGAACTGCTCAATTTGCTCCAGGGTTAAGCACAGCTCCTCTGAGATTCCCGCCGATACCGTGCGTACCAGCTTAACCATGACAGATGGCACGCCGAGCTTCCTCCCGATATCCACACAAAGCGTGCGGATGTATGTACCTTTGGAGCACAATACCCGAAAAGAAATTTCCGTATAATCCCCTTCAGCATCAAAATCCGTCATCTCGATTTCATGGATCGTTACAGTCCGGCTCTTGCGTTCCACTGTTTTACCTTCTCTGGCAAGCTCGTATAACCGTTTACCATTGATTTTAACAGCGGAAAACATGGGTGGGATCTGAGAGATCTGGCCTGTAAAAGATTGAAGCGCTTCAAGCGCCTCCTCCCTGGTCACACGAACTTCATCTGCCGTCTCCACCACACTCCCGGTAATATCCTCGGTATCCGTCGAATATCCGAGGCGTAGGACCGCATGATACTCTTTAGGCAGTTCCTGCAGGTATTCCACAACTCGGGTAGCTCTCCCCAGGCATAACGGCAGCACGCCCGTGACTTCGGGGTCCAGCGTACCCGTATGTCCGATTCGCTTCAAACGAACCATTCCCCGAACCTTCGCTACCACGTCGTGGGATGTCCAGCCTGCTGGTTTGTGAACAGCCAAGATGCCTTCTAATTGCGTCATAGCTTTAATCTCACCTGCTCTACTACTTTAGGGATGATGTCGTGCAGGGAGCCTTCAATGCTGCAACCTGCTGCCCGAACATGGCCGCCTCCTCCAAATATTTGGGCTAATGCCGCAACATCCACTTTTCCGGCTGAACGCAAACTCGCCTTAACCATTCCGGACTTCAGCGACTTGAACAGAATCCCGACTTCAACTCCCTGAATGTTTCGGGGGTAATTGACTATCCCTTCCAGATCCTCGCTCACGGCGCCGCATGATTCCATAAACTCAGGCGTTACGTATACCCAGGCTATTTTACCGTCATCCGACACGCTTAACGTATTTAACGCCTGAACCAGCACCTTCATCTGTGGAAGCGTCATTTCCTCTAGTAACGTTTCCGCAATTTCGGGTCCGTTCACGCCGTAGGACAACAAATTGGAAGCGATGCTCATGACCTTGGGCGATGTATTCGAATAACGAAAACCGCCGGTATCCGTTAGCAACCCCGTATAAATCGCCGTTGCAATTTCGGCATCCCAGTTCACTTCAAACAAATTCAGCAAATCATAAAGGATTTCTGCGGTTGCTGCCGCTTCCGGCACGACCAGGTTGACGGCTCCATATCGATCATTCGTTGGATGATGATCAATATTAACAATGCTTGCATGATCGGCAAATACCTGCTTCGTATAGCCTACTCTAGCAAAATCTGCACAATCGACACAAATGACGTGTGAGAACGTTCTTCCTGGCTGCTGTTCAGACAGATTGAGAATGTCTTCTGCATGCCACAACATTTTCATGCGTTTTGGAATGGGCCCTTCATTAATCATCGTGAATTTCTTGCCCAGACATGAGAGAAGCCAGCCCACCGCAAGGGTGGAACTGACTGCATCTCCATCGGGCTGAACATGCGACACAACCAAATAATCATCGTGCTCCAGCAGGAATGATTTCACCTGCTGCAGCTCTTGTTCATAGGTCTGCATTCGCCCTCTCCTTTATAAAAACGAACTACTCTATTTCTCTTCGCGATCCACGATTTCGGTCAGCAACTTCTCGATATGGCTGCCATACGCAATGGAATCATCGAATTTGAAGATCAGCTCCGGCACATGCCGGAGTCGAATCCGCTTGCCCAGCTCGGAGCGGAGAAAGCCGCTTGCCTTATCCAACCCTTTCAAGGAGGCTGCCTTCTGCTCGTCGTCGCCGAGCACACTCAGGTATACCTTCGCTTGAGACAGGTCATTTGTAACGTCAACACCGGTCACTGTAATGAAACCGATTCTTGGGTCTTTCATCTCCGTTTGGATCAGTTGGCTGAGCTCTTTTTTAATCTGCTCGCCTACGCGCCCAGTTCTGATTTTTGCCATGGTCTGATCACCTCATTCGTTAGCGCTCTACCGTCTCCATGATGAAGGCTTCGATTACGTCCCCTTCTTTGACGTCGCTATAGCTTACCAAGGTAATACCGCACTCATAACCCTGTGCCACTTCTTTAGCGTCATCTTTAAAACGCTTGAGGGAATCGATCTTGCCTTCATGAACGACAATGCCGTCACGGATCAAGCGAGCTTCTGCGTTACGCGTAATTTTACCGGATGTCACCATACATCCTGCAATCGTACCCACTTTGCTCACTTTAAAGGTGCTGCGGACTTCCGCATGACCGATCACGGTTTCTTTGTACTCCGGATCGAGCATCCCCTTCATAGCTTGCTCAATTTCCTCGATTACATTATATATTACACGGTGCAGACGAATATCAACCTTTTCCTGCTCGGCGGTTTGCTTCGCTTGAACGTCCGGACGAACGTTAAAGCCGATAACAATCGCGTTGGAGGCAGCTGCCAAAATAATGTCGGATTCCGTGATCGCCCCGGCACCGCTGTGGATAATTTTGACGCGAACGCCTTCCACCTCGATTTTGTTCAAGGAACCTTTCAGCGCCTCAACAGAACCTTGTACGTCACCTTTGATAATCACGTTAAGATCCTTGATCTCACCGTCTTTAATGTGTTGGAACAGATCATCCAGCGTCACGCGGGTATTCGTGTTCAACTCGGATTGACGATGGGTAATCGCACGCTTATCAGCGATATTACGCGCTTTACGCTCATCCTCAAACACCATAAACGGATCGCCGGCGCCCGGAACTTCAGTCAAACCGGTAATTTCAACCGGTGTTGAAGGACCCGCTTCTTTTAATCGACGGCCCTTATCGTTCACCATCGCACGAATACGTCCAAAGCAGTTGCCCGCTACGAAGGCGTCGCCCACTTTCAATGTGCCATGCTGAACGAGAATACGTGCTACCGGACCTCTGCCTTTATCCAGCTCAGCCTCAATAACGGTACCGCGTGCGCGTTTGTCAGGGTTTGCTTTATATTCATTCACTTCTGCTACCAGAAGGATCATTTCAAGCAAGTCTTCCAGACCCATCCGCTGTTTCGCCGAAACGTTAACAAAGATGGTATCTCCGCCCCACTCTTCGGGCACTAGCTCGTATTCCGTCAATTCTTGTTTGACTTTATCCGGATTAGCGTCCGGTTTATCGATTTTGTTCACGGCAACGATGATCGGCAAACCTGCTGCTTTCGCATGGTTAATGGCTTCGACCGTCTGTGGCATCACGCCGTCGTCAGCCGCAACCACGATGATTGTCATATCCGTTACTTGTGCACCACGGGCACGCATGGCCGTAAACGCTTCGTGACCCGGTGTATCCAGGAACGTAATCTTCTTGTTATTGATCTCGACTTGGTAAGCACCGATATGCTGCGTAATACCGCCAGCTTCGCCACTGGATACGTTCGTGGAACGGATCGCATCAAGCAGCGTCGTTTTACCGTGGTCGACGTGACCCATAATGGTAACGACCGGTGGACGTTCTTTCAGTTCTTCCGGAGCATCGTTTTCTTCAACGGTCTCAAAACGATCTTCCTCTACCGGAATTTTCACTTCGACTTCTACACCGAATTCGCCAGCAAGCAATAGAATCGTATCGATATCCAGCTCCTGGTTAATGGTGGCCATCACGCCGAGGAAAATCAGCTTCTTGATGACTTCGGAAGCGTCCTTATGAAGCAGCTTCGCCGTTTCACCGACGGTCATGTTGCCACGGACGATAATTTTCTTCGGCGTGTTGTCGATTTTCTCACGAGGCGGCTGCTGATTATGTTGATTCCGGCCGCGGTTGTTCTTTCCACCGCGATTGTTGCCACGGAATCCTCCCTGACGGTTGTCATCAAAACGCTTGGAGTCTGAACGATTGTTATTGTTGTTTCTGGAACCGCGGTTCTGGCCGTTGCTATTATTGTTATTGCTATTAGCTCCTGAGAATCCGCCTCCGGTTCCACCCGGCTTGCTCTGCGGACGAGCCCCGCCTTGGTTGTTGCTGCCCTGAGGACGCGCTCCACCTTGATTACTACCTTGCGGACGTGATCCGCCTTGATTATTGCCTTGCGGACGTGCGCCGCCTTGACCTCCGCCCTGAGGACGTGATCCGGTCTGCGTGCTGCCGCCTGGTCGGGATGCTTGGCTACGATTGTTCTGCTGACTTCCTTGTGCGGAGCCAGACTGATTTCTTCGGGTATCCTGCCCTCCTTGGGGACGCTGGGAACCTGAAGCATTCTGAGTGTTTTGATTCGTTCTACTATTCATACCTACCTGCTTTTCCTGTTGTTTTTTGGGCTGGCTTTGACCTTGTTGTTCTGGTGCTTTCTGTCCTGAATGACGCATACCGTCCTGCCCATTACGGTTGCCTTCGGCACTCACGCTAGCGGAAGTACCTTCTGTTTTTGCATTGGATACAGTTGCAGCCGCATTGGCTCCGGAAACCGCTGGTTTACGATTCTCGGTACGGGAAGCGTCTCCACTATCCCGCTTGGCTGCTGCATTCGATTTGATATCTTTGAAAAACTGCTCTACCTTGGACACCGTATCGTTTTCCATTACGCTCATATGGTTATTGACCGGAATGTTCAAACGTTTAAGGATCGTGATGATTTCTTTACTGCTCATGTTCAACGATTTAGCATATTCGTATACTCGAAGTTTATTGTCTTTGTTTTCCTGTTTACTCAATATACTCCACCTCCGACATTGTCTCCAGTTTCTTGGAGATCATTTCTGCGAATCCTTGATCCGTAACTGCCAGCACAACCCGCTCGGGTTTACCTACACTTGTGCCCAGACTTTCCCGGTCAAATCCGATTACCAGAGGGATATTGTAAGAACCGCATTTATCGCGGAACTTCTTTGTTGTATTAACTGAGGCGTCACCCGCCAGAATAACCAATTTTGCTTCAGAAGACCGGATGGCTTTGAGCACGATCTCATCCCCGGTAACCACCTTACCTGCCCTCATGGCCAGGCCGAGCTGAGAAAGCGCCCTATTCATCATCGGCAGCACTCTCTTTTGCAGCGAGGAATTCATCTTCCACCTTGATGAAATCCTGTGCCAACTGTTCATAGATCTCAGGTTTCACATGTTGTTTCAACGCTCGATCCAGTGCTTTATTTTTGTGTGCCAGCTTGAAGCAGGAAACTTTGCCGCATAAATACGCTCCCCGTCCCGACTTTTTGCCGGTGAGATCAATCAGAACAGCATCCTCGGGAGTCCTAACAATCCGGATAAGCTCTTTTTTCGGCATCATTTCCTGACACGCTACACATTTACGCAGCGGTATCTTTCTCTGTTTCAAGACGACAACCCCCTGTCATTTGGAATTAATCGACAGAGACGGAATCCTGGTGCATTTCACCTGATTGGGACTTCGGTCTGCCAAATTCCTGCTCCGCCTGACTTTCGCTCTTAATATCGATCTTCCAGCCTGTCAGCTTCGCCGCGAGACGAGCATTCTGGCCTTTGATCCCAATCGCAAGCGAGAGTTGATAATCCGGAACAATTACGCGCGCCATCTTCTCATCTTCAAATACTTGAACTTCAAGTACTTTGGATGGGCTCAGCGCATTGGCCACGTATTCTTCAACCTGATCGGAATAACGCACGATGTCAATTTTTTCGCCGCGAAGTTCATTGACAATCGTCTGTACGCGCATGCCCTTAGGTCCGACGCAAGAACCAACCGGATCGACTTCATCGTTACGGGAAAATACCGCAATTTTGGAGCGGAATCCAGCTTCGCGCGCAACCGAGCGGATTTCAACAACGCCGTCAAAGATTTCCGGCACTTCAAGCTCGAACAGGCGCTTCAAAAGGCCCGGATGCGTACGGGACAGCATAATTTGCGGACCCTTGGTTGTGTTCTCAACCTTGGTAATGTACGCTTTGATCCGGTCGCCATGCTTGAACTTCTCGTTAGGCATAAGCTCGGTAAGCGGCAAGGCTGCTTCGATCTTGCCAAGGTCGATATAAATGTTACGCAAATCTTGACGCTGCAGCGTACCCGTTACGATATCATCTTCCTTGTCAATAAAAGCGCTGTAGATCAGGCCGCGCTCGGCTTCTCTAATGCGCTGGGTAACAACTTGCTTTGCCGTTTGAGCTGCAATCCGTCCAAAATCACGCGGCGTAACCTCGATTTCCGCTATATCTTCAATCTGAAAATGCGGATTGATTTCCCGGGCCGCATGCAGCGAAATTTCAGTCCGCGGATCCAGCACCTCGTCCACAATCAGCTTCCGCGCGAACACCTTGATGACACCCGTATTGCGATTCATGTCTACCCGTACATTTTGCGCCGTGTTGAAATTGCGCTTGTAACTCGAGATCAGTGCCGCTTCAATGGCTTCAAACAGCACATCCTTGCTGATGCCCTTTTCTCTTTCCAACTCATTCATCGCTTCAATAAAATCCATACTCATTGAAAATCGGTTCCCCCTTTCAAAACTTCCGTTTAAAAAATGATGGCCAATCTGGCACTGGCTACTTTTGCATATGGAATCACGTGCTGCTTCTTGACGGTTTGAATGACTAGCTCCTCATTATCAAAGGATTCCAGCTTGCCTTCAAACTCTTTCAACCCGTTAATCGGCTCGTATACCGTAACAAACACGTTCTTGCCGACCGACTTCGCAACATCCTCTTTTTTCTTAAGGGGACGTTCCGCGCCAGGAGAAGAGACTTCAAGAAAATAAGCTGTCGGGATCGGATCGTTCTCGTCCAGCTTCTGGCTCAGGTATTCACTGATTAAACCGCAATCGTCAATGTCAATGCCGCCGTCTTTATCAACAAACACGCGCAAGAACCAGTTGCTTCCTTCCTTAACGTATTCCACATCTACCAGTTCAAAGCCGTGTTCGTCCAAATACGGCTGCACCATTTCTTCCACAGTCGTTTTAATCTTTGATGTGCTCAAAGAACATAACCTCCAAGTTGATTTCCTATATACCAAAGAGTAAAGAGTGGGTTGCCCCACTCTTTACACAACGGTTTTATCTCCATGATTACCAAAAAAATTATAACATAGTCTGGTAATAGTGACAAGTATGACTCCTTGACTGTCAAGGCGTCACGGCAATGACGGGATGACAAGAATCAGAACAATGATAACTGATTGCTCTCCGGCAGACCGCGGAAGCACCCCATTTGGGTCAACAGCTCCACGGCGGTTTTGCTTGCCTTCGATTTTTGCTGGAAATCCTCTATGGAGAGGAATTCACCGAATTCACGTGCGGCAGCAATATTGCGGGCGGCATTATCACCGATCCCCTGCAGTGCGGAGAACGGCGGAATGAGCGAATCTCCATCCACCTTAAATCGGAGCGCATCCGATTCATACAGATCGATGTTCTTGAACGAGAAGCCCCTTGCCGTCATTTCCAGCGCCATCTCCAGAATCGGCAGCATTCCTTTTTCCTTCGGGCTTGCTCCGAAGCCCAGCTGCTCGATTTCTTCAATTCGGCGATAAATCGCCTCATAGCCCTGACAGCATAATTCGATATCGAAATCCTCGGCTCGCACCGAGAAGTACGTTGCATAATATTCGATCGGATAATAAAGCTTGAAGTAAGCCGTCCGCACCGCTGAGATAACATACGCGGCGGCGTGGGCTTTCGGGAACATGTACTGGATTTTGAGACAGGAATCAATGTACCACTGCGGCACTTTGCATTTCTTCATCTCGTCAATCCATTCCTGCGACAACCCCCGGCCTTTACGCACGCTTTCCGTAATCTTAAATGCGAGGCTCGCGTCCATGCCAGCCTTATAAATCAGGAACAACATGATATCGTCGCGGCAACCAATAACGGTTTTGATGTTGCATGTACCATTCTTGATGAGCTCTTGAGCGTTGCCGAGCCAAACGCCGGTTCCGTGTGACAGACCCGAGATTTGCAACAAGTCGGCAAAACTCGACGGCTGCGATTCCACCAGCATCTGGCGGACGAATTTGGTGCCCATCTCCGGCACGCCGAAGGTGGCCACCGGCGAGCGTATTTGCTCCGGCTTGACGCCCAGCGCCTCCGTTGAGTTGAACATGCTCATTACTTTCGGATCGTTCATCGGAATGGTCGTTGGATCCACGCCGGTCAAATCCTGAAGCATCCTCATCATGGTCGGATCATCGTGCCCGAGAATATCAAGCTTGAGCAGGTTCGCTTCAAAGGCGTGATAATCAAAATGCGTCGTTTTCCACTCTGCGTTGACATCGTCCGCGGGAAATTGCACCGGCGTGATCTCTTCCACTTCGATGTAATCCGGCACAACGACAATACCGCCGGGATGCTGCCCTGTGCTCCGCTTGACACCGGTACAGCCTGATGCCAGCCGGTTCAATTCCGCGCCCCGCCAGCGCTTGTTGTTATGTTCCTCATATTTTTTGGCGAAGCCAAACGCCGTCTTCTCTGCCACGGTGCCGATGGTACCGGCACGGAATACGTTCTCCTCGCCAAACATCTCTTTGGTGAAATTATGGGCATGCGGCTGATATTCACCGGAGAAGTTCAAGTCAATATCGGGAACCTTATCCCCTTTAAAACCCAGGAAGGTTTCGAATGGTATATCCTGTCCCTCGCCTTTCATCATGTTTCCGCATTCCGGACAAGCCTTGTCCGGCAAGTCGAATCCACTCGGCACGCTGCCGTCCAGGAACCATTCGCTGTGCTTGCAGTCGCTGTTCAAGCAAATGTAATGGGCCGGAAGCGGGTTAACCTCGGATATGCCGAGGAATGTGGCAACGACGGATGAGCCTACGGAACCCCGTGAACCAACCAAATAGCCGTCCCGGTTCGATTTTTTAACCAGTTTCTCGGAAATCAAATAGTTCGCTGAGAAACCGTATTTAATGATCGGCTCAAGCTCTTTCTCCAACCGGGCCACTACGACTTCCGGCAAGTTCTCGCCATAAATGGACTTGGCCGTGTCGTAACAGGTGTTGCGGATTTCTTCATCCGCGCCATCCAGAATCGGCGTAAACAGCTTATCCGGGAACAATTCCAACTCTTCAAAGCGGTCGGCCAGCTCGCTAGTGTTCGTTACTACAACTTCATAACATTTGTTTTGTCCCAAAAACTCGAACTCTTCGAGCATCTCTTCCGTAGTCCGAAAATGCGCGTCAGGCTTACGCATATCCTTAAGCGGGCTGAAACCGGTAATCCCATGGATGGTAATGTCCCGGAACAGCTTATCCCGCGGTTCAAGATAGTGCACGTTTCCTGTGGCGATGACCGGCTTGTTCAGCTTTTCGCCGATGCGCACGACTTTGGAAATTGCGGTTTTGATCTCTTCGGGACTGCCCACCAAGCCTTTGTCCACCAAATGCATATACATCGTCAACGGCTGAATCTCCAAAACATCGTAGAAGTCCGCAATCTCTTCGGCTTCCTCCTCCGTTTTGTTCAGCACCGTTTCGAAGAACTCCCCTTTTTCGCAGCCGGAAAGTACCAATAATCCATCCCGCATCTCTTGGAGCTTGGATTTAGGAATACACGGCACCCGCTTGAAATATTCGGTATGCGACATGGAGATCAGCTTGTACAGATTTTTCTTGCCTGTCATATTCAAAGCATAAATACCGCAGTGGAAAGGGCGGGTGTTGGACAGATCCGTACCGACGTAATCATTAAGGCGGTCCAGCATCTTGACGCCTTTCGTTTTGTCCACATCGCTAAGGAGCCCGTTCAGGATTCCAGCCAGCGCAATCGTATCGTCAATCGCGCGGTGATGGCTTTCGAGCAGCACCTTATACTTATCTGCCAATGTGTTCAGACGATGATTCTTAAGGCCCGGATGCACCAGACGTGCCAGCTCCAGCGTATCCAGATAGGGATTGTCGAGCGTGTCCATGCCGGCATTCTTGAGTGCTGCCTGGATGAACCCCATGTCAAATCGTGCATTGTGAGCCACGAGCACGGCATCCCCGACGAATTCAACAAACTCTTTCAGTACCGGCTCCAGTTCAGGAGCATCCTTAACCATATCGTCATTGATGTTCGTCAATTGCTGAATATGGTACGGGATTCTCTCGTGTGGATTAACGAAGGTAGCGTATCGATCAATCTCTTTGCCATCGTTCATCTTCACGGCAGCAAGCTCGATGATTTTGTTCGCGGTGATGGACAAACCTGTTGTCTCAATATCAAATACAACATAAGTCGCACTGCTGAGCTCGATCGGCTGTGCTTGCTCCACAATATTGACGGCATCATTCACGACGTTGGCCTCAACGCCGTACATCATTTTAATGCCATGTTTCTTGGCGTTCTTTGCTGCATCAGGATAACACTGTACGCCACCATGATCACTTACGGCGATGGCTTTATGTCCCCAGCTCGCCGCTGTTTTGATATAACGGTCAATCGGTGTGACCGCGTCCATCGTGCTCATCGTTGTATGCAGGTGGAATTCAACCCGCTTCTCGGCGGCATTATCCTTGCGTGATGGCGGCGACGGCACTTCATTGAGATCGGACGGGATCATCACCAGCTCCGGCACCTGCATAAACCGGTCATATTCCACGCGCCCGCGCGCCTTCACCCATTTGCCGTTCTCAAGAAGGCTCAGGACCTTCAAGTCGTCCTTCGTCTTGCCAAACATTTTCATTTGCAAGGAATCGCTGAAATCCGTCAGATAGAATGTGAATAACGTACTTCCGTTCCGGAGCTCCTTACGATCCAATCCGAAGATGGTTCCCTGAATCGTAATTTTCTTCTCTTCGTCTTGGATCTCCTGAAGCGGAACCGGCTGTTCCTTGATATCATACCCAACCTGCAGCCGAACCGCGCCCTCTTCCTCATCGTCGGCATCCAGCTCAGCTTCCATGCTGCTCATGATCTGCTCGATGACCTCGCGCTCTTCTTCTCGTTTCCTCTGCTCGAACTCCTCATAAGCCGCCTGGCCATTATCGCCGACCTGCATTTTCACGCGCAGCGTCAGATCAAAATACTGCCCGAAAAAGCGGGTAATGGCGGAATCGATCTGTTTCTTACGGGCAAGCTCAAGCGACATGCCATCCGACATGGAGAGAAGGACTTGCCCATCATCCACCTCGTATTTAGCCCTTGTCATCCATCCATTGACCGAAGGGATCTCCCGATGTGCCCACTCTAGGAACAAGCCCCAGTATTCTTGCACGATATCTGCTTCGGGAACGCCGCTTCCATATCGGAACACAAATTTAATCTTCGCAATATGCCCCATCTTCTCCTGAATTCTCAGACAAAATGTGCGATAGACCTCAGCTGGAACCAAGGTCTCCTTCAGGACGGTTATTCTCCAGTCCTTACTGGCCTTGCTTGTCTCTACCTGCTCAATCACGCCGTCCAAAAAATAGGGTTCCACCAGATTGGCCGGAACTTCTCCCTGCTTGATCAGCAGTTCAAATCGCTTCCTTTTATCTTCTGTTGTGCCCATGGTTCCCTCCCCCTGCAATGCATAAAGCTATAAGAAAAACTTCTAACTTCTATCGACGAACATCCACAAAAGACAAACCGCGTTTAGTGGACGTTTTTCTTCCGATTGTCGAATTCGTTCCGCTTCGCTGAAAACTTATAAATTCTATACTCTTAAATAAATAGAATAAAGCCTCCGCCGGCAGCACCCATTCGTCCTGCCCCAAAAAGAAGAGCGTCCGCCATACTGCCATCCGGAAGCTTCCTCCAGATGATGAATTCCGGTTCTGGACGAAGGACTCTCCCCTCGCCCAAACTTGCCGGAAATTCATAATATCGATTTACTAGTACGCTCTCGCGAACAGCACCGTATGTTTTGCATCTTCACCGCATACAAGGCACTTGGTTTTCTTCTCGGCCGGCTCAAACGGAATGTTTCTGCTCGTAGCGCCGGTTTCTTGCTTGACGGTATCTTCGCAAGCTTCCGAACCGCACCATCCTGCCAACGTAAACCCGCGTTTTTCCTCCATGCTTTCCTTCATTTCATCCAGCGTTTCCACCGAATAGAAATGATCCTCACGGAACTGCTTCGCGCGCTCGAACATTTCCTGGTGCACCTGCTCCAGCATATTCTGTACTTCCTGGGTCAGATTGGCTTGCTCTACGATTTTCTTCTCGCCTGTAATGCGGGAGACAAGCACGCACACGCCATTCTCCATGTCCCGCGGCCCGATCTCCAGACGCACCGGAACTCCGCGCATTTCATACTCATTGAATTTCCAGCCTGGGCGCACATCCGGATTGTCGTCAACGCGTACACGGATGCCTGCGGATTTCAGTTCACGGAACAGCTCGTCCGTACGACCCACAACCGCGTCTCTCGTCTTCGGTGGACCGATTGGAATCATAATCACTTGCGTCGGTGCGACTTTAGGAGGAAGCACCAATCCGCGGTCATCCCCGTGGACCATAATCAAGGAACCAATGAGGCGCGTGCTGACGCCCCAGGATGTCGTATGAGCGTATTCCAGCGTATTTTCACGGTTCAAATATTGAATGTCGAAAGCTTGCGAGAAGTTGGTCCCCATATAATGCGAAGTACCTGCCTGTACCGCTCGTCCGTCTTTCATCATCGCTTCGATCGAGAACGTATCCACGGCGCCCGCAAATTTCTCCGAAGGTGTCTTCTGCCCTTTGATTACCGGAATCGCGAGATAGTCCTCCACGAACTGCTGATAGATATCCAGCATTTGCATGGTTTCCCCTCTAGCCTCAACTTCCGTTTCATGGGCGGTATGGCCTTCTTGCCATAAAAACTCGCTCGTGCGAAGGAACGGCAGCGTGCGTTTTTCCCAGCGCACCACGTTGGCCCACTGGTTGATCAGCACAGGGAGATCACGATAGGATTGGATCCATTTGGAATACATGTGCCCGAACATCGTTTCAGAAGTCGGACGGATCGCCAGACGTTCTTCCAGCTTCTCTCCAGCCGCTTCCGTTACCCATGGAAGCTCAGGATTAAATCCTTCGACATGCTCCTTCTCCTTCTGGAAAAAGCTCTCGGGAATGAAGAGCGGGAAATACGCATTCCGATGGCCCGTCGCCTTAAAGCGCCGATCCAACTCTGCCTGGATATGCTCCCAAATTTCATAACCGTCCGGTTTGAAGACGATGCAGCCTCTGACTGGAGAATAATCCATCAGGTCCGCTTTTTTGATGACATCGATATACCAGCGCGAGAAATCTTCCGCTTGCGGCGTAATCTCCGTCACGAATTGTTTATCCTTCGATTCCTTAGACATATAAATCGTGTGCCTCCCATTAATAAAACGCATGGTCAAAGCCCCTGATTCAAGCGGCTTGGACTGGCGTTATTGGCGATATGTGTGAACGAGCTGCGGCTATGAAGCCCGCCCTTATTATAGCAACTCCATTTGCTAGATATCGTTATGCGTGAAACTCTGCTAACAATAGAAAAGGTACGGCTTTCGTTGCGGCTGGCGCACCGAGCCGTACCTTAGGGTTTATCCGTTGATCAAACGCAAAATATCGTTATAGGTGACGGCAATCATTAACAGGAACAGCATCGCAAACCCGATAAAATGAACCATGCCTTCTCTGTTCGGGTCAACTGGCTTGCCCCTTAAGGCTTCGATCCCTAAGAATACGAGCCGGCTTCCATCCAGTGCCGGTATCGGCAGCAGATTGAATATGCCCAGATATAAGCTTAGAATGGCTGCCCAATAGGTCAGCTGTTCGATACCCTGTTTGGCGATTTGTCCCGTTACTTCAAACGTCCGCACAGGACCGCCAAGATCATCCATGGAGAACTTCTGAATCAACTGTCTGAAGCCCTGGAAGATAATATTCGTTGTATCTACCATCGCGGTCCCGGACCCGGCAATCGTCTCCCCAATCCCTGCGGATCGGGTCGGAAGCTCAGGAACAATCCCGACCTTGCCGCCTTCCTGGCCCTCCATCGTCCGCGGAGTTAAGGTCAGATCAAATGATTCCTCACCCCGGCGTACGGTCCATTCCATCGGCTTGTCCTTGGAAGCTGCAATCAATTCGATCATCTTCTGATAATCGGCACCAATAGCGGTTCCGTTAATGCTCTCGATGATGTCTCCCTCTTTCAGATCGGCTTCATCGGCAGGCATGCCTTTTGTAATCTCGCCAATCTGCACATAAGTTGGATTCTCAACCGGTATGCCGGCCATTTGAATGTGAAGGGCAAACAGCACGAAGGCCAGAATGAAGTTCATGACAGGACCGGCAAAAATCGCAAGCGCTCTTTGTCCAACAGTTTTGCTGCCGAATTGGCGGTCTCTCGGTGCGATCTGCGTCTCGACACCTTTGGCTACCGTTAAGGCTTGCGGATGGATTTCAAATTGTTGGAATTCACCATCCACATCAAGTCTAACCGACAAACGATCCACCATATCCATAAACTGGACTTCGCCGCGAATGACATTTTTACGGTTGTCGAGTTGATCCAGATAAATCTTTTTCACTTGATTCTCTGCATTCAATCGAACCGCAATCGTCTGACCGGGCTGAATCTCGACAAGTTCCGGATCTTCCCCCGCCATACGGGCATAACCGCCGAATGGAAGAAGACGAAGCGTAAACTGCGTTTCATTGCGTTTATATGAGAACAGCTTTGGACCAAATCCAATCGCGAACTCGCGCACCAATATTCCGGCACGCCGGGCAAAATAATAGTGACCCCATTCGTGCACGGTAACGATCACAAAAAACATGAGCACCGTTAGAAAAACGACCCGAACCATTTCCAATTCTTTACATCCCCCTTTTCCTCTGAGAACGCAGTATGTCCCTATAGATTATCATTATTCTCCTGTCGTCCACAAGAGAATCACAAGCTGTCCGCTTTTTTTCAAGGGAGATTTCAAAAACACTTCAATCCTATAGTCGGGAAGCTAATTCACGTGCGATTCGATCATTCTCTTCAATCGTCTCCAGTGCCGGTTCCGGCGCAACACGATGGCTTTGCAGCACTTCCTCAATGATCTCTTCGATTCGCAGAAAAGAGATTTCGCCGCGGAGAAACCGGGCGACCGCAATTTCATTGGCAGCGTTGAATACCGTTGGCGCTGTCCCACCCATTTTACCACATTCATAAGCAAGCCTTAAACAAGGAAAACGTTCAAGATCCATCTCCCGGAAATGCAGCTTGCCCGCTTCTGCCAAAGATAGCCTCGGCGCAGGCGAAGACCACCGCTCCGGATAGGTGAGCGCATATTGAATCGGAACCCGCATATCCGGGTTGCCGAGCTGGGCAATGATACTTGAATCACGGAATTCCACAAAAGAGTGAATAATGCTTTCCGGGTGCAGAAGCACAGAAATGTTGTCATAAGGAATTCCATACAGCCAATGGGCCTCAATCACCTCAAGCCCTTTATTGACCATGGTGGCCGAATCAATCGTGATTTTGGCACCCATGGACCAGTTTGGATGTTTAAGCGCATCCTCCACCGTAACGTTCACCAGCTGCTCCCGGGTGTAATCCCGGAATGAGCCTCCGGAAGCCGTCAACGTGATCCGTTCAATATCTTCATGCCGCTCTCCGTTCAGGCATTGGAATATGGCGGAATGCTCGCTATCGATCGGCAAGAGTTTTACCCCTTTGGCAGCCGCTCGAGCCGTAACCAGGTGACCTGCGGTTACCAACGTTTCCTTATTGGCAAGCCCGATTGTCTTCCCCTCATCGATTGCTGCAAGCGTAGAGGACAGGCCCAAACTTCCAACGACCGCTGTAACCACCATTTCCGCGTCTGTCGCGGCCGCAATCTCGATCAATCCTTCATGACCATGGAACACTTCGGTTCTGGCAGGAAGATCATGCCTTATGCTGTCAGCAAGCTCTTTCGTGGCAACGGACACTTTACGCGGAGAAAACTCCTTGACCTGCTGAAGCAGCACTTCCTTATTACTCCCTGCAGCAAGGCCCTCAATCTGAAAATGTTCCCGGTGTTTCCTCACGACATCCAAGGTCTGGGTACCTATGGAGCCAGTGGAGCCGAGTACGCTGATCTTCTTCATGCACATCTTTCCTTTCATCAGTAAGGCAGGAGACTCAATATATGTACAAACGGAAATACGACGATCCAACTGTCACATCGATCCAGTATCCCTCCATGGCCCGGCAGCAGCTTGCCCGAATCCTTGATGTCATACACCCGTTTATAAGCGGATTGCACCAAATCGCCGAGCTGACCGATAACAGCGCAGGAAAGTCCGATTAGAATCGCTTGTCCAGCCGTCAGGAATCCATCTGAGAAGAATGAAAAGAGCAGTGATGTGAACACGGCAATGACCACACCGCCGAGCGCACCCTCAACCGTTTTGTTCGGGCTTATGGAAGGCCATAATTTATGGCGCCCCATGGCGCGTCCGACAAAATACGCTCCCGCATCGCTTGCCCAGATCGAGGCCAGAAGCAGAAAAGTCCAGAATACGCCATGGCCGTCAGGAGCATGTCGTGATTCGGCGATAAAGGAAAATCCGATTCCGATATACACCGATGCCAAAAACAATAAAGAAACCCGTTTGATATCTATTACATTCTTCGTCGTCACGGTCGCCAGCAAAAATAAAAGCAGCAGGAGCCAAAGCACATGTTCCCACGGGATCTGAATATTCAAATTAAGCGGACCCCATGGAAATACAAGTAACAGCACCCCCGCATACCCAATCCAAGCCGTTCCCCCGAATGCTGCCGTATTGGTCATGCGCACAAACTCATAATAACCGATTAGCGCCATCGCCAGAATAAGAAGATGGTACCACAGACCGCCTATGAAACATAATCCTAAAAAGACCGCTCCCGCTATAATTCCGGTAATCAATCGCTGTTTCAAAACGTTCCATCCTCCATCGGCTACGAAAGTCCACCGTAGCGCCTTGTTCTTTGTTGATAATCGGCTACGGCCTCCACCAAATGCTCTTTGGTAAATTCCGGCCAATAGGCATCCGTAAACCATAGCTCACTATACGCGAGCTGCCACAGCATAAAATTACTCAGTCGCAGCTCGCCGCTTGTGCGGATCAGTAAATCCGGATCCGGCAATTCGCCTGTGAGGAGCCGCTGGCCGATCAGTTCCTCTGTAATATCCTCAGGACGAAGAATCCCGTCGCGCACTTCTCGTCCGAGCGCCTTGACACTTTCGGTGATCTCTTTCCGGCTGCCGTAATTGAGTGCAAAGTTAAGCACAAGCCCGTCATTGCCGGCTGTCTTCGCAACTGCTTCTTCCATCGCAGACACGGTATGGGACGGAAGGTCTTCCGGATGCCCCATCATGCGGACCTGGACATTTTTCTCGATCAGCTCCTCCAGCTCAATAGCCAGGAACTCTTGCGGAAGCTTCATCAGAAAATCGACCTCATCCTTCGGACGCGTCCAATTTTCTGTCGAAAAAGCATACATCGTCAATATTTTGATTCCCAAATCATCGGCGGCAATGGCCGCTCTTTTGACAGCCTTCATGCCATTCTGATGGCCAACGATTCGCGGCATACCGCGCCGTTTCGCCCAGCGTCCATTACCATCCATGATGATGGCGACATGATGTGGGATGTTGTCCGGAGAGAGCTGATGCGTCTGCTGACTGTCCTCCTGATTCAACCACGATCGAACCCGTTTGATCATTCCATTTCCTCCAGGCATCTTTCTGCAAAAAAAGAGACAAACCCCACCATTGACAGGAGGGGCCACAAGTCTCTTATACTTCCATAATCTCTTTTTCTTTAGCAACGAGGACTTTGTCGACTTCTGCGATAAATTTATCCGTCGCTTTTTGGATATCTTCCTGATGTCTCCGGGACTCGTCCTCGGAAATATCTGTTTTCTCCAATTTTTTGATGTCGTCGTTGGCATCACGGCGAATGTTGCGGATGGCCACTTTCGCTTCCTCGCCGAATTTCTTCGTCATTTTCACCAGTTCGGTTCTGCGTTCTTCCGTCAGTGCAGGTACGACGAGACGAATTTGATTACCATCATTCGCCGGCGTCAAACCGATATCCGATTTCATGATCGCTTTCTCGATATCGGCCAAGGACGACTTGTCCCAAGGCTGGATCATGAGCGTTCTTGAATCCGGCGTGCTGATGTTAGCCAGCTGATTCAGCGGAGTTGGTGCCCCGTAGTATTCAACCGTGATCCGGTCGAGTAGCGCTGGCGCTGCCCGTCCTGCGCGCAGCGTTGCCAGGTCACGTTTCAAAGACAGGATCGCTTTTTCCATGCGTTCTTCTGCATTCTTTTTCACCGATTGCGGCATTAGTCTACACTCCCTTTGACGATCGTTCCGATTTTCTCGCCCAGAACGACGCGCTTGATATTACCTTGCTCCGTAATAGCGAAGACGATGAGCGGGATGTTGTTGTCCATACATAACGATGAAGCTGTAGAGTCCATTACCCCAAGGTTTTTGTTCAATACGTCTAGATACGTCAGCTGCTCGTACTTCTCGGCAGTTTCATCCTTAAATGGATCAGCGGAGTACACTCCGTCCACCTTGTTCTTCGCCATGAGAATCACTTCTGCTTCGATTTCCGCTGCGCGAAGCGCTGCAGTCGTATCGGTGGAGAAGTATGGGTTACCCGTTCCTGCCGCAAAAATAACGACACGACCTTTTTCCAAATGCCGAATGGCTCTGCGGCGAATATACGGCTCCGCAATTTGCTGCATTGAGATAGAGGTTTGCACCCGAGTCGGCACATCGATCTGCTCCAAAGCATCCTGAAGAGCCAAAGAGTTCATCACCGTTGCGAGCATTCCCATATAATCTGCTGTCGCACGGTCTATTCCGTTCGCGCTGCCAGCGATACCGCGCCAGATGTTTCCGCCGCCGCACACGATCGCGACCTCCACACCAAGCTCGACAACCTCGCGAACCTGCTCAGCGATCGATGAGATCGTCTCAGCATCAATACCATATCCATTCTGCCCTGAAAGGGATTCCCCACTGACTTTCAATATCACTCGTTTATATACAGGCTGTTCCAAATGATAACCCTCCACTTTAAGACGGCGCCTAAGTATACGACGCCCGTTTGAAAAACGACAGACAGACACACCGGCACTGCTTGACGGTTTATAAAAATCGGGTAAAAACATCCGTCTCAAGTAGAAACTTCTGGTCGTCTAATCAAGACTCGAGTCCATTCTTTCTTGTGAGATAAGGGGTGCCTTTACTCCGAATTTATAACAATCTTATCTCTCTTATGCCTTATATCTCTTAAAAAAGAAGGAACACAGGTGTGTTCCACTCTTTTCTATAACTTATATTAGCCTATTCGGCTTATTTATTCACCTGGGACATAACTTCTTCAACGAAGTTGTCTTGTTTTTTCTCCAAGCCTTCGCCCAATTCAAAACGAGCAAAACGACGGATGGAAATGTTCTCACCGATCGTGCTGATTTTTTCATTAAGCAGCGTGTTGATTGTTTTGTCAGGATCTTTGATGAAGGCTTGCTCAAGCAAGCAATATTCTTCATAGTATTTGTTGATGCGGCCTTCAACCATTTTCTCAACGATTTTTTCAGGCTTGCCTTCGTTCAGAGCTTGGTTTTTCAAAATTTCTTTTTCTTTCTCAAGGTCTTCCGTTGGCACTTCTTCACGACGAACATATTTAGGATTTGCAGCGGCAATATGCATTGCGATATCGCGAGCAAACTCTTTGAATTGATCTGTTTTACCTACGAAGTCGGTTTCACAGTTGATTTCAACGAGAACGCCGATGCGTCCGCCGCCGTGAATATAAGACTCTACAACGCCTTCAGTTGCAATACGACCCGCTTTGTTTGCTGCTGCAGACAAGCCTTTTTCGCGAAGTACTGCGATCGCTTTGTCGATATCACCATTTGTTTCATCCAGCGCTTTTTTGCAATCCAGCATGCCCGCGCCTGTTCTTTCGCGAAGTTCTTTTACCGCACTAGCTGTTACTGCCATTAGAATTCCCTCCAAATTGGTATGATGAAGTTTTGCGTTTGGACCTCAAGAAGACCGTCATTCTGTTGTTCTCTCCAGGATTCCAGACCGCATTAAGTAGTTGTTCTTCCCCTGCGATGCCAGGCTCCGAATGCCATACGTTATACGCACGTTATCCGTTCTAACATCTTAAAAAAAGGGCAGTGAGAGGTTATCCACCTACCAACCACCCTTTTCATTTAATTCATGGTTTATACGTTTAATCCCGATTAAGCAGTTGTTTCTTCACCTTGGTGAGCTTCAACAACGGCATCGGCCATTTTACCAGTCAACAATTTGACAGCGCGGATCGCGTCATCGTTACCTGGGATTACATAGTCGATTTCATCCGGATCACAGTTCGTATCAACGATACCAACGATTGGGATACCCAATTTGCGAGCTTCCGCTACTGCGATACGCTCTTTGCGAGGATCGATAACGAACAATGCGCTTGGAAGACCCTTCATGTTCTTGATACCGCCCAAGAATTTCTCAAGACGATCTTTCTCTTTGCGGAGAAGGATAACCTCTTTCTTAGGCAATACTTGGAACGTGCCGTCCTCTTCCCAAGTTTCGAGCTGCTTCAAGCGGTTGATACGCTTTTGGATCGTTTCGAAGTTAGTCAAAGTTCCGCCGAGCCAACGTTGGTTGATGTAGTACATGCCGCAACGCTCTGCTTCTTCCTTCACGGAATCTTGAGCTTGTTTTTTCGTGCCGACGAACAGGATTGTACCGTTCTCTCCAGCTACGCTTTTCACGAAGTTGAATGCTTCTTCAACTTTCTTGACCGTTTTTTGCAGGTCGATAATGTAGATACCGTTTCTTTCAGTGAAGATAAATTTATCCATTTTCGGGTTCCAGCGACGAGTCTGGTGACCGAAGTGAACGCCAGCTTCCAAAAGCTGTTTCATGGAAATTACTGCCATCTTCACGCACCTCCTAAGTTTGGTTTTTGTGTGTCCCTCCGCCAAGATCATTTTTCATTAAGACTCCCAGTCCTGGAAGCACCCTTAACGAAATCACTCTAGCGTGTGTTTTAACACCGTCAATTACTATAACATAACCATGGGCAGGTTGCAATGTCTTTTGTGTGCTTGATCAGGTCCATTCTATCAACGGCTGCACGCAGATCCCGCAAAGAAAAAAACCACTCTCAACCGAAGTGCTAGTTGGAGGGTTTTGTAGTGATCTTCGTGATGATCGAAGTGTAGCTCTCGCCTGCCGTGAACGAGTATGTACCGCTCAGGATCTTGGTATTGATTTTATTCTCGGTAGCTTTAGTGATGAATGCCTGTTTGTTGTCAATGACGCCGGCATTCAAAAGACTGTTTGCCACATCACTGAGATTGTTTCCGGATTGAATGTTTACTTTAATATGCGCTTCCGCTTTGGCCGGTGTTTTCGGCTCCGCCGGATTCGTCACACGGGGAGATTCCTGTTTCTTATCCACGCCTGTTTCAGGTTTCTCCGGCTGCTGCGGTGCTTCCGGCTTTTCCGTCCCCGTCTTCAGTGCAGGATCGGCTCCTTCGGACTCACCTGCGCCATCAGAAAGCCGTTTTTCTTCCCACTGCTCCGCTGTCAACAGTTCTTCCGAGCCTTCGAAAACTTGCATATCCATGGCTTCCGCTGCAGCCATCAGCTGCTCCTTCGTTATTTCCTCCGTCGTTGCTGCGGTGGTGCCTTGACCGATCCACATCAGCTGAAGCAGCACCGCGCCGATCACGAGACCGCTCCCCAGGCCCATCATAAATGTACGGTTCTTGATCACACGGATTCCTCCTGTTTGGCCAACTGGATAATAAGTTGAACTTCGCCTCGCTGAAGACCCGTGGTCTTGGCAATCATATCGATGGACTTTCCTTGTTCATATAGATCAAACAGCTCCGTGTATCTGGATTTGATGGAATGGACAGGAGGTGCAGGTTCAACCTCGGAAGCCGCTGCAGCCGCTCCTGCAGACAAAGAAGCGGCATCGGCGGCTTGCGCCAGCTTCTCTTCCGCCGTTCGAATTCGCGTTTGCGAATCGGTCATTTTCTGCTCCATGGCCAGCATGCGCTGCCGCAAATCACTGACCTGCTCTTGATGTGCTTGCTGCTTGGCATCAAGTTCTTTCTTCATCTGACTAACCAGTTCCACCAGCTGTTCGTTCTCGTTCTGGATTTCCGCCATATATCCTTCAAGCGTGTTCTCCACTTCTTTGACAACCCGCTCGCTGGACACGGTCTCTTCACGGCGTTTCGGCAGCATAAAAGCATACAGCACGGCGGCAATGCCAAGCAGCACGATATATATCCATGGTTTCAAATCCATTAACTCCTTTGTGCCTATAAATTATCTAGAGCGAAACATCGAAATTTTTGCCTTTATAGGGATGCTCTGCCGGCTGCTCCACGATCTCGCCCGATTCCGCCGTTCCCCGGCCTTGCTGCTGCTCAGAGGATTGACGACTCCCGTCATCGCGCACGGCTGTTTCCGCCGTCTCACTCACTTCCGTGCTTCGCTGGGCTTCCGCACGGCTGTTCTTGTTTAACTCACCCGCAAGCAGCGTCTGATCATTCATCGGGCGCTGCTGGGTTTCATTATGCATCTTGCCCGCTTCATTGGTTCTGGGGACCGCAATTTGCATCTCAACCGATTTCAAACTCAATGGAATCACCTCATGATATAGGATCATGTCCACAAGCATTTAACACGTATGTTCTATCCCTACAAGAGCGGCACCATGGTGATATCCCCTTCATGATAGTAAAAAGAAACCCGCTGCGTGGGGTCCTTAACAAAGCGGGTATACCGCCCTATGACAATTTTGGCTCCGCCGTAGATCGTCTTTACCACATTCACTCTTGCTTTGCCGGTATCCTCAAGCATCTTCTCGATTTCCAGCATTCTATCCTTTATATCGGCTTGTTCTGCCATGTTGGATTTCTTGGTCGCATTCAGCTTGATTCGCAGCGCCAACTTGTCTGGAGACAATTGACCCGAGGATGCTAACTGATTCAGAAGATAAAGCGCTTTATCGGTTTTGTCCATACTTTCTAATGACTGCTTCAATTGAGCTCTAAGATCTGCCAGTTCATTCCGCAGCTCGGGCAGCACACCAACTTCAACTACGGTAGCCGTCGACATGCTGTTTCCGATCGTTCGGGCAACCACTTTTTCCCCCGCCTGCAAAATGCCGCCTACCACAAGGCCCTTCATACCGTTGCATTCGATATTCTGAACCGCCCGGATATTGGAGTGCATGATGCTCTGCGAGACGAATACGCTAGCTCCGGCTATGACGTTTCCATCCTGGATGAACGAGCTTTTGACATCCTGACCCGCCTTTACATAACCCTTGTTGTACCCGATGATTCCGCCGGATATATCGATCGAACCTTCAGCCTCCAGCTCGGCTCCCTCCACAAAGCCAGTGACTCGGATATCTCCTGCTGCCTTGATTCTGAAACCGGTAAGCACATTGCCGCGAATGACCACCGTCCCGACAAAGTCGATATTGCCTATACTGTAATCAACATCCCCGTTAATCTCATATACCGGAAACACATTGATTTTTCCCTTTTCCGTTTTGGTGAGGAGTCCGTCAAGCGCAGCGTACATTGCGGTTTTCTCCGCGTTAACAACAACGTTCTTCCCAACCTTGAAATGAGCTTCCTTTCCCGGTTTGCTCGGAATCTCCTCTCCGGTTACCGCTGTTCCGGGGACTCCCTTCGTTGGGGGGATTCGGTTGGCAAGCAGCTGCCCCTTCTTTACATTATTTAAACGAATCACTTCTTTATAATCCACTTTGCCATCTTCGATCTCCAGCGGCTTCAGATTCGTCTCATTCCCAAAACTGACGGTAAATTCGATTCTGCCGTTCTGTCCGTGCACAGGTTCCGTTCCCATGGCAATCGGCGTTCTACTATATTGATATTCCTCCGCATGATCTGCGATTCGCCGCAACGTATCATGTTGAAGTCCATATCGTACATCATGACTTCTCAGAAATTGCTCAAGAGCTTCTACAGAGCAAGAGAAATCCTTCTCCCACTTGGTGAACTGTATATAGGCGACGACCTTGTCATCCGATAGCGTAACGCTAAAGTACTGATCCAATGCATAATCTACAGACAATCCAGGAACCCCCTTCATAAATGGCAAGCGTCAATCGTTTTGCATCAGCAAATCCCGATCTTTATCGAGCGCGCCCCGAAGTCTCAATATCGCTTTGGAATGAAGCTGAGATATTCGTGAAGGTGATAGCGACATCACTTCAGCAATTTCACTGAGTGATAAATCCTCATAATATAATAAGGAAACTACGGTCCGCTCTTTCGGGGTTAATTTACCGATACCCTTCATCAGGGCTTCTCGCAGGTAAAATTCATGGACCTTGTGATCCGGATTCTTCGCTTTCTCATCAACCAGGAGCGACATTCGGGTCTCAGACTCCTCCTCGCGGATCGGATCCTCCAGAGATGTCAATGTCATGACCGCTACTTCCTGCAGCATGTGCCGGAATTCCTTCTCAGTCACGTCAAGGTAATCACTCATCTCGGAATCACTGACGCTGCGTAAATACTTCTGTTCCAACTGCTGATATGCAGTTTCAATCTTCTTCGCCTTCTCGCGGACGGAACGAGGCACCCAGTCCCCTTGACGCAGCGAGTCCAGAATGGCCCCACGCACACGCCAAGAAGCATAGGTTTCGAATTGCAGCCCTCGCTTGTAATCAAACTTCTCGATAGCGTCAATCAGACCCATTACCCCATTGCTGGCCAAATCTCCCTTAGAAACGTTCTTCGGAAGACCGATGGCCAAACGGCTTGAAACATAGTCAACGATGTGCAAATGATATTCGATTAGTTTCTTCTTCGCTTCATGGTCTCCATCTTCCTTCCATGCGCTCCATAAATCCGCATGATTTAGCACAGAAGCTTTACGTTCGTCCAATTGCCTTCACCCTCCTTATTCTTCCGTAAGGTGACGAACGGCCTTGGCCAGTTCTTCGGGTTCTTTCGTTGAAACCAGCTTAGGAGGATTTAGCGGTACAAAGTCTCCATTCTCTTTGCTGCTGGATTCGGAATGGATTAAATCCATCAATTCCCGATCCTCATCAGGCGTGGATAAATCAAGAACAGTTCCTCGGTTTTGCTCCCGCTGCGTGTCGGCGTCCCCTTGAACAGCGGCTCGCGGACCCGTAATGGCAGCAAACATCCAATTCAACAGGAACGCCAGGAGAAACCAAATCGCACATGCAATGAGAGCCCGATACATGCTAGTCATCCACAGATTGTTACGTATGGAGAAAATAAATGTGAACACAAACCCGGCAATTCCAGTCATCAGATAAAAACGGAGTTTTCCCATTAGCTACAATTCCTTTATGCCCTTTTGTACGCTTCGTATTGTAAACTTACCCGTTGTACAGTCCAACTCAACGGTTCTTCCATAATTTCCTCCGGTATCCTCGGCAATTAGCGCAATCCCCATCTGCTCGAGCCCAGCCTTGCAAGACTCCACATTACGAGGTCCAATGCGCATGGTGTCACCGGATCCGGCAAAAGCAAACATTTGAGCTCCCCCTGCCATTTTGGCTACCATACGTGCCGGAGAAGCACCCAAATTCCTCATCTTGTTCAACAGGATCGGAAGAGCCGTATCGGCGTATTTTGCCAGATTCAGCTGCCCTTCTCTGGCGATCGCCGAAGATGGAAGCATCACATGCGCCATTCCACCAATCTTCGTCACCGGATCATACAACGTCAGTCCGACGCACGAGCCGAGTCCCGTTGTTCGCAAAATACCGTTTGGACCTGCGACGTTCAGATCCGCCATGGCTACTTTCACTATGCTTTGTTCTTCAATCATGCTCTAAAGGCACTCCTAAAGCTTCGAAAATTTGAGCAAATGATTGTGGATCAGGTATCAGGAAGAACTGGCCTTCCACCTCGTTCTGCCCTTCTAGGAACGTCGTGTTGATTAAGAGGGCATCGTCTCCCATTTCTCCGAACTGCAGCAGCCCATAACTTAAGATGGCGCCAGCCATATCCATTGCGAGAGCCGGCACCGTAGGTGTCATGGACAGATTGGTCAAATCCGCGAGCGACGATAAGTACGAGCCTGACAATATGTTTCCGATCTCGCATAATGCGGACTGCTCCATCTCGGAGAATTGCTCCTCATCCGAAACTTCAAATCCCGCCAGATTCTGCAGCAAATTCTTCCCGGCTTCCGGACTCATAATAAAGAAGAGATTGCCCGGCGCACTGCCTTCGACCCTTAAAAATACGGCAAGAACGAGTTGTTCGCTCCCCCCTACACTTTCAGCAATCTGTTCAAACGGCAGGAGTTGAACTTTTGGAACAGCCATATCAATAGGTTTGTTAAGCAAGCGGGAGAGGGCGGTTGCCGCATTGCCCGCTCCGATGTTTCCTACTTCCTTCAAAACATCCATTTTGATTTCCTTGCCATGCTTAAACAGCTCCACTGTCTACTCCTCAAGGCCTTCCAGCTGAATAATCTCACTCTTGTTCAGCACTTCGGACAGATTCAGCATAACGAGAAGGCGCTCCTCTCCTACCTTCGCGACACCGCGAAGATATTTCGCTTTAATTCCGCCGACCACCTCAGGTGGAGAGTCAATGCTGTCCGTATTCAGATCGATTACATCACTGGCGGAATCCACGATAAAGCCTACCTGCATGTCATTGACCGATACGATGATAACCCGCGTTTGATCGGTTGCTTCAACCTCGTCCAATCCAAAACGGCCGCGCAAATTAATGACGGGGATGACAACGCCTCGAAGATTAATAACCCCTTTTACGAAAGCATAGGTCTTGGGAACACGCGTAATGGGCATCATTCGCTCAATGGTCTGAACCTTGTCTACCTCGATCCCGTATTCTTCCTCGCCAAGTTTAAAGACAATAACCTTGATTTCTTCTCCCATGATAAGTCCTCCTTCAAAATGTGTGGCCTGCCGTGCGTAATAGCAACCCTTTATTTGATAAATGCATTTGCGTCAATGATAAGAGCGACTTGTCCATCCCCTAGGATGGTTGCTCCGGATACCCCCTGAATGGCAGGCAGATATTTACCCAGATTTTTAATGACGATTTCACTCTGTCCGATAAAATCATCGATGGTGAGTGCCGCCAAACGATCCCCCTTGCGGATTACAACGATCTCTGTTTCTTCTTCCAGCTCTTCGTCAAAATCCGGAACTTCAAACAGACGGCTGAGCGAGATGACCGGAATCAGCGATTCCCGGAACTGGATCATGCGGCTGCCGTGAACATGTTTGATTTGTCCACGCTTGATGATGCCCGTTTCAACAATGGAGGAAAGCGGAATTGCATATTTTTCGGATCCCATCCGAATCAGCATAGCTGCAATGATAGACAGCGTTAATGGAAGCTGAACGGAAAAGTTCGTGCCTTTTCCCGGTGTCGAGTAGATGGTGACGTTACCGCCCAGAGTAACGATTTTGGATTTAACAACGTCAAGCCCAACGCCTCGGCCTGATACATCCGAGATTTTCTCTGCGGTGCTGAATCCCGGTGCAAATAGCAGTTGATTGACCTCGTCATCGGTCATGGTCGCTGCTTCAGCCTCCGTAACAACGCCCTTTGCCAATGCGTTCTTCAGAATTTTGTCACGGTAGATACCGCGTCCATCATCCTCAATCTCAATGAAAACATTGTTGCCGCTATGGAACGCACGCAGGTGCACGGTACCAGTCTCCGGTTTACCGGCAGCGATACGGTCGGCTACAGGTTCGACGCCATGGTCTGCCGAGTTCCGCAGCAAGTGGACCAGCGGGTCCCCGATCTCATCAATAACCGTACGATCCAGCTCCGTTTCAGCCCCGGTAATAATCAAATCAATCTTTTTGTCCAATGTTTTGGCAAGGTCCCGTACCATCCTAGGAAAACGATTAAACACCGTATCCACAGGGACCATGCGCAGCTTCAGGACGATATTCTGCAAATCGCTGCTCACGCGGCTCATATGCTCAACGGTGTCCGTCAATTCCTGATTCTTGGACTCACTGGCCAATTGTTCTAGCCGTACCCGGTCAATCAGCAGTTCACTGAACAGATTCATTAATACATCCAGCCGCTCAATATCCACCCGTATCGTTCTCGAAGGATTACCTCCCCCTGCATTTCGGGCAGGTGCCTTGGACTCTTTGGCAGGTGCAGAAGTACTCTTGGCTTCCGGCGAAGCCGTTGCCGCTGGAGCTGCCTCTGAAACTTGCGGTTTAACAGCTTCTGCTGTAGCCGCGCTCTCCTGAACCATTTGCTGCAAAGATTCATGATCGAGCGCCACAACCGTAGTAGTCTCGATCTCCGAAACGCCAAGAATCTGGCTTTCAATGTCTTGCGTTTCTCTTTGTGTTATGTAATACAACGAAAATACGCGATCGAATTCACCTTGTTCAATCTCTTGAACGTCCGGATACGTCTTGACAATTTCTCCGGATCTTTCCAGCGTTTCGAATACCATGTAGGCACGAACCGCCTTGAGTTGGCAATCCTCTCGCAATGTCACTTGTATATATAGAACCTTATGTCCTTCCGAAATCGATTGATCAAGCACGGAGAATTGAAACTCATCCAATTCAATTCCCTGGACGGCCACAACGGAGTTATCCCCTTCGGCAGCACCACCGCCAGTCGAAGCTCCTTCTCCACGTACAATCGACTGCAAGGAAGCCACGATAGAGGAAACATCCGCTTTCCCGTCCCCGCCTTCGGTAATATCCTGCACCATCGATTCAAGAGCGTCCAAGCTTTTGAAGAGCGTGTCAAAGATAAAATCCTGCATCTTTAGCTTTTCGTTCCGGACAAGATCCAGCACGTTTTCCATCTGGTGGGTAAGCGAAGCCAAATCTTCGTATCCCATCGTTGCTGCCATACCCTTGAGCGTATGAGCCGATCGGAAAATAATCTGTACGATCCCGATATCGTCCGGGTTGCTTTCTAATTGAAGCATGTTTTCATTTAATGATTGCAGATGATCATTTGACTCATCAATAAACATTGTCAAATATTGATTCATGTCCATTGAGAGACACCTCCTCTTCAAGTTCACTTTCCGTTATTTACAGCTTGAACCATTCTAGGTGCAATATCATGAAGTGGCAGAACGTGGCTTACGCATCCGAGCTCAACAGCTGATCTCGGCATCCCGTATACGACGCAGGTTTGCTCGCTCTCCGCATAGGTCGATGTCACCCCTGTATCGTAAAGCTTCTTCATCATTCTCGCTCCATCGCTTCCCATGCCGGTCATCAGTACCGCATGACGCTTGATCATGGTCAACGGCAGCAGGGATTCGAACAGCACATCTACAGATGGACGGTGACCGTTGCGGGTCTCATCCTCACTTATCCTAATTTGGTAAGTGCCGCTGTCCGAGCGGTAAACCCTCATATGGCTGCCTCCCGGGGCAATGTAGGCTTTGCCTGGTTCCAATACCATCCCTTGTTCTGCTTCCATGACCTCCAGCTGGCTGAATGAATTCAGGCGCTGTGCAAGCGATTTGGTAAAACTCGGCGGCATATGTTGAACGATGACAATCGGGGCACAGAAGTCACCGGGAATGGGCTCGAGAAAAGCCTTCAATGCTCTTGGCCCGCCGGTCGAACAGCCCACCGCAACCAAATCCGTCAATTCCGTTGACTGCGGTATCTTTGCTTCATGGCGCTGACGACTCTCGTTCTCTGGAAGCACGACTGGAGCTAAGTCCGTAACTGGCTTACGATCTGCCCTTTTTCTCTTTGATCCAGAGGGCTCTGCTCCTTCCGTAGCAGTAGACACCTTCTTCTCAACAGTCCGTGATGACGGCATACGAGGTGAATCCTTTAGTTTGCTCCGTTGGTCAGTCTCGTTGACCGTTGTTTTAGTCTCATTCACCTGCGGTTTCTTGTTCAGCGTTTTGTCAGAAGGCTTTGGCGAAAGAGGAACCGTTATGTCCGCGCTCCGTCGTCTCTGCTCTTCTTCTTCCCACAATGCCCTCCGCTGTTTAGCCTGCATCGCCGCATTCAGTTGCTTCATTAGTTCTGAACGCACCTGCTCAATATCAAGCGCATTAGAAATGGAAGGCTTTCGTATAAAATCAAATGCTCCTGCCTCAAGGGCAAGAATGGTCTCTTTCATGCCTTGCTCATTAATGCCGGACAACATAATGACCGGACGGGGGCCCGAATCCATAATTAATTTCAGAGCATCCAGGCCGTTCATTTCCGGCATTTCTACATCCAGTGTAATGACGTCCGGATTCAATTCCTTTACTTTCCGAACGGCATCAAGCCCGTTATCAGCTGTTCCGACAACCTGAAAAGAGGGGTCGCGCTCGATGAAATCGGAAAAGATTTTCCTCATGAATGCGGAATCGTCAACGACAAGCACACGAAAAGGCTTCATAGATGTCCACCTCAGTTTCCATTAATCCAAGCAAAGAATCATTTCGTACGTTTGAGCCACCGATGCATAAATCCTTTGATTCCCTTCGGAGCTTCCGGCTCCGTGGCAGCAGGAACGGTCATGTAGCGGAGCGCGATCCGTCTGATATCACTAGAAGCGTTACATCGCGGATAAGCTGCTGTGAACGGGACCTGCCGCTTAACCGCCTGGACAACATGTGTATCATCGGCAATCGAACCGAGCAGCTTGATGTCGATATCCAGAAAACGCTGGGCCGTCAAAATGATTTTGTTAGCAGCTTCCCGAGCCTCCTGTTCATCACCCGCACGATTGACAATCAGGCTGAACGGAACCTGGCATTCCGTGCCGTGCACCACCTTGATTAAGGCATAGGCATCCGTAATGGATGTCGGTTCCGGCGTCGTGACGACAAGGCATTGATCAGCGGACGTAATGAATTTCATATTTTCCTTGGATAAGCCGGCTCCTGTATCAAAGATGATATAGTCCATCTCGGAAGCAATACGCTCAATCTGGGATATAAAATAATCCATCTCGTCTTCCGATAGGGACATCATGTCCGCCAAACCGGAACCTCCAGCAATGTAGGGAAGCCTGTCCGGCCCGTACTGAATCACTTCTTCAATGCTCTTCTCCCGGCGAATGAGATGATATAGGCTGTACCGGGAGCTTACGCCCATAAGAACGTCAATGTTTGCCATCCCGATGTCGGCATCAAACACCAATACCTTTTTGCCCATCGACTGCAAAGTCAGCGCAAAATTCAGTGTGAAATTGGATTTGCCAACCCCGCCTTTTCCGCTGCTGACCGTTATAATCTTGGCAGTTCTTGGAGATGTTGCCATACCGCTGTTCCCTGACTGCTGGGAATAAACCAGCTGGCGAAGCGAATGAGCTTGATCCGTCATGTACGAATCTCTCCCAGCAGCAGATGGCATAACCGCTCACTGTCGGCCATCAACAGATCATCCGGCACATTTTGACCATTGGTCATATAGGACAAGCGAAGGTTATGGGCATCAATCAGATTAAACAAGGAGCCGTAGCTTCCGGTTTCATCCATCTTCGTGAAAATGACCTTATCGAGTTCGTATTTGCTGAAATGATCCGCGATTTCGATCATATCGCTGCTCTTGGAAGTCAGGCTGAGCACCAGATAGGTTTCGCTTTGATCGGAATGGGAGAACAAACTTTGAAGCTCGGAAACGAGCAGCTCATTCCGGTAGTTCCGACCCGCTGTATCCATTAACACCAAATCACAATCCTGCAGCTTCTGAAGGGCCCGCTGCATATCACCAGGCGATTGCACGACTTCCATCGGCACATTGAGAATGGATGCGTAGGTACGCAGCTGTTCAACGGCAGATATCCGATACGTATCGGAAGTGATCAGACCTACCTTGCGTTGGTTACGGAACAGCTGCTCTGCAGCGATCTTCGCGATCGTGGTTGTCTTGCCGACCCCTGTCGGTCCGGCGATATACACAATCCGCGTCTCGGGCTGAACTCCGCCGCCTATACGACCCTCAAGGAACGCCTCGGCTTGCTTGTAAATCACGTTCTGGAGCTCGGCCTCGCTCATCTGCATATGATTAGCTTTCCAGGCTTCCTCCGCGGCTGTGAGCCACTCTTCCGTCAGCTTGGCCGAAAGATCCTGCTTGAGCAGCTGATCCCGAATGCTTTGCAGCGGCTCGGGAAGATGCTGCGCTTCAAGATTTTGCCTGGATAATCGCGCAATCCATTCCTTCATTTCCTTAAGCTCTTCAAGGACTCTTTGTTCGGATTCGCTAATTCCCAGACGGAAACTTAAAGGCTCCTCCTGTCTCCCACGGGATGACTTAACAGATTCAACAGACACTGCTGTTTCCGTTTGATCGCTTCGCATCGCTGCTTTTGCAGCTGCAGCAGGCTGTTGCGCGTGGTCCAATTCGTCCTTTTTCCTGTCAACCGTCTCCTCGGAAGCTGCAACCTGGCTGAGAATCTCTGCAAAACGACTATAGTCGTCCTCATGCTGTACGCCGGAAGCTGTATCCGTGTTATTCACAGAACTCGTGGAAGTCTGTGAACCTGGCTTCGAAATTTCTGCTGTTCGTTGATATGCCTTGGGTACGGCACCAGAAGGTACAGAAGGCGTAACTTTGGACTTTATCGGAGCAGAACCTTTGGATTTCTCCGCTTGTTCTACTGCCGCGATCACCTCGATCTTCTTACTGGTAAACATACCTAGGAATCCGCCTACCTTGGTTTCCTTCGTACTCAGTATGACGGCATCCGCACCCAAATCGGTCCGAATGTGCTGCATCGCCTCAGGCATCGTGTCGACGATATACCTCTTCACTCTCATAAGTTCACCACTCCGACACTTTGAATTTCGACGTTCGGCTCCAGCTCACTATAGGACAACACCGGAATATCCTGCATGCTTCGTTCAATGACCTGCCTTAAATACATTCTTATGGCCGGTGAGGTAAGCAGAACAGGCTGCTGTCCCATCTGAATGATCCGGTTAACCTGTTCACTGAGCTTCTGAAACACACTCTGTGTCGATGCCGGGTCCATGGCAAGATAGCTTCCTTGGTCGCTCTGCTGGACGCTTTCGGCGATCTTCTTCTCCAGCTGTGGTCCAACCGTGATGACCCGCATGGCCTCTCCCTCTTGAGCATATTGCTGGGTAATCTGGCGCGAGAGGGCTTGTCTTACATATTCGGTAAGGACATCGGGATCTTTCGAGTAATGTCCATAGTCCGCAAGCGTCTCAAGAATCGTGACCATGTCCCGGATCGAGATTTTTTCGCGGAGAAGCTTAGCCAATACCTTCTGCACTTCTCCAATGGTCAGCACGGAAGGAATGAGCTCATCCACAAGGACCGGATAGCTTTCTCTAATGTTGTCAACCAATGCCTTGGTCTCCTGGCGTCCAATCAGCTCATGGGCATGTCTCTTAATTAACTCGGTCAAATGGGTAGCCACAACGGACGGTGGATCGACAACGGTATAGCCCGCAAGATCCGCTCGCTCTTTCATGGCTTCATCTATCCAAAGAGCAGGTAGCCCAAAAGCCGGTTCGGTCGTTTCGATCCCCGTTACGGAATCATCCTCGTACCCAGGGCTCATGGCAAGATAGTGATTTAATAATAATTCACCGCCGCCGACAGCATTCCCTTTTATTTTTATGACATATTCGTTCGGTTTTAGTTGAATATTGTCGCGAATTCGGATAACCGGTACGACGAGTCCCAGCTCAAGTGCGCATTGTCTACGAATCATAATGATCCGGTCCAATAAGTCTCCACCCTGCTGCGCATCTGCGAGCGGAATCAACCCATACCCGAATTCGAATTCGATCGGGTCAACCTGCAGCAGGTTGATCACGCTTTCCGGACTTCGAACCTCTTCGATTTGCTGTTCCTCCTCCAGCTGCTCCACCTCGACCTGCTTGCGGTCCAGATTGTTCTGCATCCTCCTCGCCGCAATAAATAAAACGAGTGCAATCGGTGCGGTCGTAATCAGATGAATGGGTGTGAAAATCCCTAGCAACAGAACGGTACCTGAAACAATGTACAATAGATGAGGGTATGAGAAGAGCTGCCCTGTCAGATCCTCCGCCAGGTTCCCTTCCGAAGAAGCTCTTGTAACAATCAGCCCCGCTGCAGTGGAAATTAGAAGCGCCGGAATCTGACTGACCAATCCGTCCCCGATTGTCAGGATGGAATATGTGCTCATCGCGTCTCCAAATGACATTCCATGAATCGAGATCCCGATGATAAATCCGCCGATCAGGTTGATCAGCATGATGACAATCGTGGCGATGGCATCACCCTTAACGAATTTACTTGCACCATCCATAGCCCCGTAAAAGTCGGCTTCCCGCTCGATTTTTCTTCTGCGCTCCCTGGCTTGCTGCTCATTGATCAAACCTGCGTTCAGATCCGCATCGATACTCATCTGTTTACCAGGCATCGCATCGAGCGTAAATCTTGCCGCAACCTCGGCAACCCGCTCCGAGCCTTTGGTAATGACGATGAACTGTACGACAACGAGGATCAAAAAGACGATGAATCCAACCGCAATTTCGCCATTCGCTATCCATTTACCGAACGTGGCTACAACCTCACCCGCATTAGCTTCCGACAGGATCAGCTTCGTTGTCGAAATGTTAAGCGCTACACGAAACAGTGTCGTGATGAGCAGTAAGGAAGGGAAGATGGAGAAGTCCAAGGCTTCCTTCGTATTCATGGCCACCAGCAAAATAATAAGCGCCAGCGAGATATTGATAATCAGGAGTACATCGAGCAGCCATACCGGGATCGGAAGAATCATCATGAGTACGATGCCAATGACACCCGCAAGGACAGATAGATCTTTTATTTTCACTGCACTGACGCCTCCGGTCCCTAATTATTTCACTTTACCTTTTAGTTTATATACATAGGCCAGCACTTCCGCTACGGCCTGGAACAGGTCTCCCGGAATCGAATCCCCGATTTCCGACCGTTGGTACAAAGCGCGTGCCAGCGGCTTGTTTTCCATCGTTATAATTCCGTGTTCCTTCGCTATTTCTTTAATCCGCAAGGCCATGAAGTCCTGGCCCTTCGCAATGATCTGCGGTGCTTCCATCATGGACCCGTCATATTTGATCGCCACTGCAAAGTGGGTCGGGTTCGTGATGATAACGTCGGCATTCGGGACTTCCTGCATCATCCGCTGAAGTGCCATCCGACGCTGGCGTTCCCTGATCTTTCCTTTGATCAGCGGATCGCCCTCCATCTTCTTGTACTCGTCTTTGATGTCCTGTTTGGACATTCGAATGTTTTTTTCGTAATCATATTTCTGATACATGTAATCCAAAACGGCCAGAATGATCAGCCCGATGGCAATCTTGAAACCCAGTGACATGGTGATATCGGCCACAAAATGAAAAATGGTATCGGGCCCCATCGTCGACAAGGACGATAATCCTTCCCTGGCAGCCCATAAGGTGGTGTACACGAGGTAACCGATGATGGTCAGTTTAATGACCGATTTCAAAAACTCGACCAAGGAGCGCATCGAAAATATGTTTTTGAACCCTTTGATAGGATCGATTTTACTGAATTTCATTTTCAAAGTTTCGCCCGTCAGCATAAACCCGACCTGTAAATAATTAGCGACCAGCGCAACAACGAACACCGAGATAAACAATGGAGCCAGCAGAAGCAGGATTTGAATACCGTACTCCCCGAATAACTGCATCACATTGTCTTTCGTTACGTCCATGGAGAGCCGATTAATATAAACGTCGGTAAACAGTCGAACGGTGCGGTCTCTCATATAACCGCCGAAAATCAACAAGCAAAAGAATGCGGCCAGCAAAACCGATGCACCCGATACCTCCATACTTTTGGCAACTTGGCCTTTCTTACGTGTATCCTGGCGTTTCTTCGGCGTGGCTTTCTCCGTCTTTTCGCCAGCGAACAGCTGTAAGTCGACCGGATACCGGTATGACATCCGCTTCACCTCCATCCTCCTTAAGTCGGCCCGTCGCCAATAACGCCGAGCAGCTGCCGGAGCGCTTCAAACATTTTGGCAAACAGATGATCAAATAGTGACACCAGCATCGGCATGAGCAGCATCAGCAGTACGAGTCCAACGATGATTTTGAGGATAATCCCGATCACAAACACATTGAACTGCGGTGCCGTCCTTGCCAGAAAGCCAAGCCCGACATCCGTCAGGAACAAGGCTGCTACCAGCGGGGCCGCCATTTGAAGTGCCAGTACAAATGAGTGCGAGAAGGTCCGGACGAGGAAATCCGTCACATTGCCGTTATGGATCTTCCCAAACACATCTCCCGTTATCGGGATCCAGTCATAGCTGTACATAATCGCATCGAACAGATAATGGTGACCATTCATGCTCAGGAATACCAGTAGAGCGAGATAATACTTGAAGTTGCCGATTAATGGGGAGGAAGCCCCTGTAAAAGGATCGATAACATTTGCCATGCTGAACCCGATCTGAATGTCAATTAACGCTCCTGCCGTTTGGACGACGGCCATAATAAGATAAGCAGTGAAACCAAGCAGCAGCCCCACCAATACTTCCTGGACAATTAATATGACGTAAGACAGATCTTGCGGAACCGTTTCTCCGAGCCCGAACGAAAAATATACGATCAGGGCGATGATGGCCGAAAGGCCAATTTTGTAAGAAGGAGGTATACCGCGTGAAGTAAACACTGGCGATATTACAAAAAAAGCTGTTATTCGACAAAAAATAAGCATGAAAACAGGTAAACTTTGCTGCAACCATTCCATGGACACTCAGCCTATCCGATATATTTGTAGAGATTGTCCAAAATGCCGTGGGTAAAATCCACTAACGTCGTTAATATCCAAGGACCAAACAGCAATAATGCTATAAGAACGATAATGATTTTTGGTACGAAAGCCAGTGTCTGTTCCTGGATTTGTGTTGTCGCTTGAAAAATACTGATGATAAGTCCGACAACCAGTGCGAGAACCAGCATCGGTGCGCTCACCTGGAGCACAATATAAACCGCTTGTCCTGCCAGACCGATAATAAATTCAGCGCTCACGGCGAGTCCCCCTGTATTCGAATTACTTGCCGCTTATTGCTACGTGTTAAAGCTCATCAGCATGGATTTCACGACCAGATACCAGCCGTCTACCAAAACGAAGAGCAAAATCTTGAATGGCAGCGAGATCATGACCGGCGGCAGCATCATCATACCCATGGCCATCAGCACGCTGGCGACCACGATATCGATGACCAGAAACGGAATGAATATCATAAAGCCCATTTGGAAGCCCGTCTTCAGCTCACTAATGGCAAATGCCGGAACCAAAACCGTTAATGGAATATCCTCGTAAGATTCGGGCTTCTCTGCGCCTGTGTAATTCATGAACAACAATAGATCCTTTTCCCGCGTGTGCGCGAACATGAACTTCTTCATTGGATCTTGAGCCTTATCCAGCGCTTCCGCTTGGGTAATCTCACCTTTAAGATAGGGCTGCAGCGCTACATCATTTATCGACGACAACGTTGGAGCCATTACGAATAAGGTAAGGAACAGAGCCAGGCCGATCAACACTTGGTTTGGCGGTGTTTGCTGTGTGCCTAGCGAAGTACGGACAAAGCCAAGCACGATAACAATCCTTGTAAAACTCGTCATCAGCACTAGGATCGCCGGTGCAATGCTAAGAATGGTGATCAGGAGTATCAAGGACAAGGAGCTTGTCCCCGGTGTGTCTCCCTCATTGCCGATTTGAATATCGATGTTTGGAATCGGATCCGCAAATGCCGTATGGGAAAACAGAAATCCAAACAATATGAAAATCGCGATAGCGTACGAGATCTTTTTATTCATGAATCTTTATGATCCTCCCGCAGCAATTCTTCGACCTTTTCTTTCCGGTTCGGTACGCTGCGCAGCTTGGATTCGAACACTTCATGGAAAGAAGATGTATCGTCCAATTCCATTTCTTCCGGTGGTTTACCTTTACGGAGTTTTGCCGCCAGTTTCGTTACAAAAGGCGGCAGTGCCCCATTATGTATTCCAGAATCCTGTTCAAATGCAGCTTGGATAAGCGCAACTTCAGCTGGATCAGAAATTTTGTCCACCAACCGGACGTCTTCGCCAACTCCGATCACATAGATACTGCCCCCAATTTCGACGAGCTGAAGGGATTTGTTAGGGCCCATCCCAACCGCACCCAAAGTACGAATGGAGCGGCCCTGCATCCAGCTCTGATTCTTTCTGCTGAGAAAGCGAATCAGGAACACGATCAACGCAACGATGATGGCAAGTACGATAAAGACATAAAACAACTGTAAATAATACCCGGTAGTACTACTTGAGCCTAATCCATCAGAAGCTGCCATCATCATAAGAAGAATCCTTATACGCCAAGCGTCTTATTGATGGCTTCAATGACTCTGTCCGATTGGAACGGTTTAACGATAAAGTCCTTGGCTCCAGCCTGGATCGCATCAATCACCATCGCTTGCTGGCCCATGGCAGAGCACATAATCACTTTTGCGTTTGCGTCGACTTTTTTAATCTCTTTCAGCGCAGCGATACCATCCATTTCCGGCATCGTAATATCCATCGTAATCAGATCTGGACGAAGTTCTTTAAATTTCTCGATTGCTTGCGCACCGTCCTGTGCCTCTCCCACAACCTCGAATCCGTTCTTGACCAATATGTCACGGATCATCATTCTCATAAATGCAGCATCGTCCACAATCAGAATTCGGTTAGCCATTGATAAAAATCCTCCCTAAAATGTTTGTGCTATTGTAATTTTTGAATCCGGTCCCATTGGCTTACGATATCCGTCACGCGTACACCAAAGTTCTCATCGATGACAACGACCTCGCCTTTGGCGATCAGTTTATGGTTGACAAGGATGTCTACAGGCTCGCCGGCCAGCTTGTCCAGCTCGATGATCGAACCTTGCGACATTTCCAGGATATCCTTAATTTGCTTTTGAGTCCTCCCTAATTCTACGGTGACTTTAAGGGGAATGTCCATCAGTAAGTTCAGATTGTTTTCATCCACCTGGGTGTAAGGCGCCGATTGCAGATTCGCGAACTGTACGGGCTGTACATTCACATTACGATTCGGCATGCCGCCATACTGTTGCGGCTGCGCTTGGTAAGGCATCTGCGGCTGTCCATATGGCATGGATTGCGGGATCGGTCCTCCCTGTCCTTGCACTGGCTGGTTGTAGCCTTGTCCGTAGTCGTATCCTTGGCCCATATCATTGCTATTAACAGGGTTAGCCGGTGCTTGAGCCGGTTCCTGTGTATTAACAGGTGCTTCCACTGCCGGGGCGGCTTCCTGCTTCGCGGGCTGCGGCTCTTCCGTTCCGTTGATCAGCATGTGAACCATATCCTTGGAAAAATGAACGGGAAGCAGCTGCATAATGGTTGAATCAATAAGGTCACCGATAATTAACCGGAATGAAATCTTAATCAGTGTTTCATCCTGCGGAAGGTTGTTGACCCCTTCACCATTCGCCATGTTCAGAATGTCAATGCCTGGCGGCGAGATATTGACAAATCGGTTAAAAATCGTCGACATGCTCGTTGCCGAAGAACCCATCATCTGGTTCATCGCTTCCTGAACGGCACTGATATGAATCTCGTTTAGTTCCTCTTCCACGGGGTTGCCTTCCCCGCCTAACATCAGATCGGCAATGACCTGAGCATCACGTGTTTTAATAACTAGAGAGTTGATTCCTTCAAATCCATCCACATAAGTAACATGTACCGCTACATGCGGCTTCGGAAATTCTTCCTCAAACTCGCTTCGCTTAATGATCGACACTTTCGGTGTCGTGATATCCACTTTTTTGCCCAGCAAGGTAGACAGAGCGGTTGCAGCACTGCCAAAGGTAATGTTACCAATCTCTCCAAGCGCATCCTGCTCTAGAGGTGTTAATACATCATCGACAGTCGCCGCCGAAGGAATTGATGCTGGTGATGCCATTTCCGACTGTTTTAACAAAGCGTCGATTTCTTCCTGGGATAAATAGTCTTTACTCGTCAAATTCTTCAGCTCCTTCGATGACAATTTCATCGATTTGTACAGCAACCCGGTCTTTTATCGTTCCGGGACTGCCAATAAACTTTAATCTGTCCCCAACCTTAATGGAGAGTCCATCATGCATCGGCTTGTTTAATGAGATGACGTCACCGACACTCAGTCCTAAAAATTCGGACACGGTAAGCTGGGAAACGCCAAGCTCGGCAACAATCGGAAGTTTGGCTTTACTTACACGCTGCTTAAGAGCATCTACTTCCTCTGGAACACTCGCTTTTTTCTCCGAGATAAACCATTGATGCGCGGATAGCTTGGACATGATCGGTTCCAGCACCACATGCGGGATACACAGATTAATCATCCCCGTGGTATCGCCGATTTTGGTGCTAAGGGAAATTAGCGCAATGGTTTCGTTTGGAGAAACGATCTGCATAAATTGCGGATTCGTCTCCAATGCTTCAAGGCGCGGCGATATGTCGAGCACCGTTTTCCATGCTTCCTGCAGACTATCGAATGCCCGGCTGAAAATGCGTTCCATGATGATCGTCTCGATTTCGGTCATCGAGCTGATTGAAGAAGGAGCAATGCCCGTTCCTCCCAGCAAACGGTCCAGCATCGCGTAAGCAATGTTCGGATGGACCTCGAGCACCATGCGTCCGACAAGCGGTTCCGCCTCGAATATATTAAGCACTGTCATTTTGGGTATGGAGCGAATAAATTCATCATATGGAAGCTGTTCAACCTGCACCACGTTGATTTGCACAAAAGTACGTAATTGTGCTGAGAAATAAGTGGTCAAATATCGTGCAAAGTTCTCGTGAATGCGGGTCAAGCTCCGAATATGATCCTTGGAAAACCGGAGTGCCCTCTTAAAATCATAAGAACGAATTTTCTTTTGCGTTTCCTCTTTTTTCAGTTCTTCAGCATCCATTTCCCCTGAAGAGAGAGCGGCCAATAAGGCATCGATCTCATTCTGCGATAAAACATCAACCATCTACTCACCCCCTTACAGGTCGTCCGACGAACAGTCTAGATTTCAGTGACGATAACATCTGTCATTTCAATTTGAATTAAACGTCCAGACGTTAACGACTTATTAACCAGATTCACCAGTTTAGCGTTAAATTGTTCGCGCCCCTTCGAATCATTCAGTAATTCGGGCTTCGTATCGGCTAACGTCTTGATAATAATCGGTTTAATCTTGATATTCTTGATTTTTTCGAATTCTTCCTTAGCTTTTTTATCACTAAGCTGAAAAGCAAAGGACATCTGGGCGATATAGTTTGGATCGGCTAAATTCGTCTTGATCCCGGCGATTTCCGATGTCATCGCCACGATCTCATCGGCAGACAACTTGGGTAAGGCCGCCGCATTGGCTGAAGCCTGACTTTTACCGTTATCGCCAAGCAGCTTGTCCGACAATAGGAATATAGCCAGAACAATCAACGTAATGGATAACAGGATCGTAATTAACCAGGGGAGCATCTTTTTCATGAAGGTTCCTCCAATTGCTGCACTTTAATGGTAGCTTGATGAATGCCTACCTCGTGATGATACGCCTTAACGGAAGCGATGATTTCATTTGCACTTTCAAGCACAATCATGCGTTTTCCATTAATCAATGTAATGTAGGTGTCAGGAGTCTCCTCAACCATTTCTATCAACAGCGCGTTAAGCCACAGCTGCGAACCATTTAACCTCGTTACCGATATCATGGACAGCCTCCTTGTTTAATCAGGGAGGGGATTACCCCTCCCTATCCATCCTTATCGTTTCAGATTGACAACTTCTTGAAGCACCTCGTCCGAAGTCGTGATAATCCGGGAGTTGGCTTGGAAGCCCCGCTGAGCGACAATCATTTCCGAAAATTCACCGGTCAGGTCAACGTTGGACATTTCGAGCTGACCTGAAATGATAGCACCGGTTCCTTCTTCGGCATTGTTCGCTTCAAACATAACGGCATCCAGGTCGCCATCAGGGACTGCATTAAGCGTCACGCGATACATATTGCCGCCGATTTTCTCCAGGCCTTCCGGATTCGGAATTTTCGCAACGCCGATGATGGCTCCCTCTTCTGTCGTTCCGTCACTCATCTTCTGAATGATGGCGCCATTCTGCGCAATCGTAAATGCCGTTACATCATCGTCCAACTGGATTGGTTCACCCGCCGAATCAAGAACGAGCATACCATCCGAAGTGACCAGGTTTCGCGCTACGTCTACATGAAAATCACCTGCGCGGGTCAAGAAAGCCATCTCTTGATCCTCGCTAAGCTTCACCATGAAAAACCCGTCGCCGTCAATTCTCAGATCCGTCGGATTGTTAGTTATCATCGCGCTACCTGGCGTATGCAAAGTATCGACCGATCCGATCGATACACCAAGACCGATCTGCTTCGCGTTTACACCACCGGATGGATCGTCGGTTCCCGGCGTAACACCGGACATCGTTTGACTTAGTACGTCTTTAAACATCACTCTTCCCGCTTTAAACCCAACCGTGTTTACGTTGGCAATGTTATTACCAATGACATCAAGCTTGGTTTGGAAACCTCTCATTCCGGAAATACCGGAATACATGGATCTTAACATCGATTTTCCTCCTTTTGTTATGGACCGCTTCTGTCGATCAGCGGCCGCCTGGCTTCCTCACGGGCCAGCCAGATTCATGAAATAATTACTGCACTATCAATTTGCGTAAAAACGTTATCCTTCATCGCGTTGCCATCCATTGCAGTGACCACGGTCCGATTCGGAATATTCACAATGAGAGCCATATCCTTCATCAGAATGAGTGATTCCTTGCTTCCCTTCGCTGCAGCTTTATCCACAGCGCTCTGAATCTGCGCAAGCTGATCACTCTTTAATTCAATGCCGCGCTGCTGAAGTCTCTTCGCCGCATGATTGCTGATTTTTAGAAGATTCTCATTCAAAAGTTCCTGGAACGTCCCGGCGGGTGGATTCGTCTGAGCTTGTGCTGTTTTTCGTTCATTATGAAGTGCTGCGGGATGTATTTTCCCAGGGTATAAATGCCCTATCATCATACGGTCATTCATGACGCTGTTCCCCCAGGCTCTTCTCCCCCTTGTCCGGAATCTCCGGCTTCAGGTTCTGACGGATCGGGATTACCTGTTTCAGGTACGGAAGGATCCGGATGGTTTGTTGCAGGATCTGTCGGACCTGGATTCGATGCTTCTGGATCATTCTCGGTTAAGGCGTTCTCGATTTTCACAATCTGGTCAAGCGATACTTCACTGTCGCCGACTTTCGCATAATGGACGCCTTCACGAACCATGATGGAATCTACGATACCGCTCTTCATGACCGACTCCGAACCATCCTCCGGCTTGAACATCCAGCTGATCTGTTTACCGATCAAACTTGAAGCTGCACCCAGAGACTGACTCATCGCTGTTAATTGAGTGTTGATATTCATCAACTGCTCCAGGGAAGTAAACTGGGCCATTTGGGCAATAAACTCCCGGTCCTGCATCGGCTGAAGCGGATCCTGATGCCTTAATTGCGTAATCAGGATGCTCAAGAACTGGTCTTTTCCAAGCTCCTGGCCGTTTCCGCTTTTACTGCTGACATTCCCTTTAGCATAATTGGGCCACATATTATTCGTAGATACCGGATTTGTTGCCATCCAAGCTCACCTCCTCACTGTTAGGCTTTTGCGGTAAATGTTCCTGCTTGCATCTGTTCATCGTCGGCTTGATGCTCAGCAATCCAATCGTTTAATTCTTCTGTCAAATTTGCTGCCAGCACGGCATCATCGGATGGTCTATCCTTCTCCTTTGAGCGATGCTGTGACTGCTGCTGGCCTGATCCAGGCTGACGGCCGTCTTGATAAAGATTCGCATTGGAAGGCTGGCTGCTCTGCGTAACTTCAATTTTCTCGACCTGCAGTCCCTGTGCAATCAATGCGCTTCGAAGCTGTGCCATTTGCTGGTCAATCAGCTCTTTAGCATCCGTCGACCTTGTCATGAACTGGGCGATTAATTGGCCATTCTGCATCGTAAGTTTGATATCTACTTGACCTAGATGTTCCGGATTCAAGGAGATTCTCGCTTCCGTAAAACCGGTTTGTTTCACGATTTCGAGCTTATTAATAATGAAGGAAGTCATTTCGCTTGCGAAATTCTCAACAGGCACCGGTGGAGCTGCAGGTTTTACTGCAACTTGCGTTCCCGAACGCAGGGCAAGCTGACCGGCAGTGACCGTTCCTTGCTCCAACAGCGAATCTCCTTCGTTCATCACGAACTCGGATGCTGTACCCTCAACGTGGGTACTTGTCGTCAGTGATGACCACTTGGCATTTGCTTGACCCGTTGATTGAGATGAAGCCGACTGTCCCGAGGTATTCGTGGATACGTTAGGCTGAACGGCATCCGGCTGTTTTTGGGTTAGGATGTTATCAAAACTGCCGCTTGTTTTACTCTCCCCGGTCCCTGTTCCTTGACCAAGCAGACTATGGAAAGATTGGACAAGCTGTTTGACTGCAGCTTCGGTATTCAGATCCACCTGACTCGATTTGGATAGCATCGACGCTAGCTGGCTGATCGTATCCTGTACCGCAAATCGAATGGTCTCCGGTCTGGAAGCCAATGGAGACATCGCATTCCCATCCGTGTTTTCATGTGCTTGGGGAGCAGCTCCGCTCAACATAAGATTCGCTTGCGACAGCCAGTTCTGCAGCTCTTGCAATAGGGATGGATCCTCCATTAATGCCTGGTCCATGGTGTCCAGTTCCTGCAGCAAACCTTGAAGCAATTCCATCAAGCCTTCAAGCGATCCATCGGTTTCCGAAGAATACTGCGTTAGCAAGGACTCCAGCTTGGCAGCGACTTCCGTCGAAGAGGTTGAAGCGCTGTTCCCGCTGCTGCTCATCTGGTATGCCAGTGTCGCATCAAAGGAAACACCGGTTGTCGTTTGACCCGCCGCGCTTGTCTTTCCGCTTCCCGAGGGAGTGCTTACGGATGAAGACATGTTTTGTACCGTTATTGTCATCGTCTTATTTCACCTCCTTTCCTGAGGATGGAGATTCATTTCAGAGCTTATTTAGAGCCCATCAGGCGATTCAATATCTTTGCTGCCAGCTCCGCATCTTTTGAAGACATCGCATTTAAAATACGTGAACGAGTAGCATCATCCACTGTATTCAGAATGGTCATGGTCTTAGCGGGGCTGATCTTATACGTCTGCATCAGCAGCTCGGCAGCGTTGGCAGGTGTCATTCCGGCAAAGGTCTGATTCAACTGGTTTTTATCCAGGTTGTCGGATGTCTTCTTCTGCGCCGCTTCCGTTTCGTTCTTCTTGAGCCTGGATTGCAAAGCCGCAATGGCCATATCTTCAGAAGTCTCAGCATCCTTAAGCATCATGGTTGCCTCCGCGGCCGTTTTCGGATCCATTTTCTGCAAAATGGCAACCCGGTTGCTGCTCTTCATCTGGCTAAGCATCAGCACCATTTCTTCCAGCGTAAGGTTTTGCATAATCGGTGCGGCTTTGCTTGGACTCATGTCGGCGTAGAGCTTGGACAGTTCACGAATCTGCTTGGTATACGCGTCCTCCTCTTCTGCCTCACCGCTTGTCGATGTGCTTTGCATCGAATCAATTTGGGTTTCCAGCTCTTTCACCTTGTTTTCCTGCGCCGCTTTTTGCTCCGTTACTTCATTTAATGTTTCTTCGCGTTCCGCAAGCTGCTTCTTGAGTTCAACAATCGTTGCTTCCGCGCTTTCTTCCTGCTGCTTCGCTTCTTTGAGTTTCTGCTCTTCCGGGGTCAGCACCGGATCCGGGACCCAGTTCTTGACGACCGGAATTTTATTGGCTACATCGATTAGTCCATCCCGCACATCGGCTCTAAAAAATACGGCGAGCGCCCCGAGCAGAACGATCGTAAATATAGCAGGTACCAAAATCAACAGTATCCGTTCAAATCCTCCGCCTGATTCTTCCTTATCAAGCGGCATGTCTTTTCGTGCCACTCTCATTCCTCCTTCGCGGTCATAACCCTTCGGTGTTTGCAAACCTTATCGGGCTTTGATCGCAAAACGTACCGTCGCCATTTCGTCCAGCTCGTTTTGTTCCCGAAGGAGACTTTCATGCCGGAACTTTTCTTGGGATTTGTCTCTTGCTTTCAGCCACACTTTTTCGTCAAGCATCTTGTCTGACAATACCTTTTGTTTTTTCGTTACATTGACATGAGCGATCCTTATGTCATCCCGCTTCCGCTCAATGCATTCTTCCAAGTGCTCTGCATATACCTGAATGTTTCGGATCTCAGCGACCGGCACGCACCGCGATGCCGCCTCCTGCTGAGCATGATACATTTGATCCCGCATCTCATACAGCTCATTCAGACTTTTCTCTTCCGCCTGCAGCTTCCCGATGGCACTTGACAGCATCCATTCGGCCTGCGTTTTCTCGTTGCTCTTCAGGTCTACGATTTTCTGGAATGCATAATGAAATTTCATTCTTCAAAGTCATCTCCTTGAAAACTCGGAAATCAAACGTTCCTGAACCTCATTCAATGTTGTCTTCTCATTCACTTTTTGCTTCGTAAAATCCCATATTCGCCCGATATATTCAATCGACTCATCGATATCGGCATTCGAGCCCTGTTGATATGCCCCAATATTAATCAAATCCTCCGAGTCCTTATATATCGCCATCAGTCGCTTTACGTTCTCGGAAGCATCGATTTGTTCCTCTGGAGAAATATCTTTCATCACCCGGCTAATGCTAGCCAGCACATCGATAGCCGGAAAATGCCCTTTGTTTGCGATATTTCGGTTTAGAACGATATGACCATCGAGTATCCCCCTGACCGCATCCGCGATCGGTTCATTCATGTCGTCACCGTCTACCAGCACCGTGTAAAAAGCTGTAATCGAGCCCGTTGGCCCTGTGCCTGCGCGTTCCAGAAGCTTCGGCAGACTAGCAAAAACAGACGGAGTATAACCGCGCATGGCCGGCGGTTCTCCTACGGCAAGCCCTACTTCTCGCTGCGCCATCGCATAGCGGGTAACGGAATCCATCATCAGCATCACATTCAGGCCGCGATCCCGGAAATACTCAGCGATCGTTGTAGCGATCAAGGCCCCCTTAATACGGATGAGTGCCGGTTGATCCGAGGTCGCGACAATCACGACGGACCTCTTTAACCCTTCGGGACCCAAGTCCCGTTCAATGAAGTCCAGCACCTCTCGTCCACGTTCCCCGATCAAGGCAATGACATTGACGTCGGCAGAAGTGTTTCTGGCGATCATTCCCATCAGGGTACTCTTCCCGACACCAGATCCGGCGAATATACCGACCCGCTGGCCTTTGCCGATGGAGAGCAATCCGTCAATCGCGCGGACGCCGATGCTGATCGGCTCCTGAACCCTCGGCCTATTCAGCGGGTTCTGTGGAACATTATGGGTTGAATAATGCGGCATACGCGCCGGAATGATAGATCCGTCCAGCGGTTGCCCCAATCCGTCCAGCACTTTGCCAAGCAGTTCCGAACCTACCTGAACGCTCAGCGGTTTGCCGGTCCCGACTACATCACAGCCGGGTCCGATGGAGTGAAGCTCGCCAAGAGGCATCAGCAACACTTTGTTGTCTCTGAAACCCACGACTTCCGCCTTGAGCGGCTTGGACTGCTTCGTGGGATAGATATAACAAACATCGCCGATGCTCGCATCCGGTCCCTCGGACTCCACCATCAGTCCGATTACCTGTGTAACTTTGCCGTTGATGCGAACGGGGTCCAGATGTTTCAGATGATCCAAGTACCGTGCGCTATTCAGCTTCTTCATCTTGATTTCTCCGTTCCTCGTCATCAAGAGCGAACCGCACGAGTTCTTTTTTGATCTCGGATAGCTGTGTATCGATGCGGGCATCCACGCTTCCGAAGGAAGACCGGATCACGCAGCCGTGATCCTTAACCGTGGAATCCGGCAAAATTTGAAGTTCGGCCTGGGAATCGATCGATAATCCCAGCTCTTCCCGTGCCGCGTATACAAATTCAAATTGTTCAGGAGCAACGCAGAGGGAGATGACTCCTTTTTCCCGTTTGCGTGCCAGATTCTTTCGAATCAGCTCCAGCGTGAAATCAGGTTCAATCGTAAGCTGACGATCCAGTACTTTCTCCGCTATGCTGCAGCTGAGCTCCACCAAAAACGGCTCCGCTTCCTGAATCAAATCATCCTTCGCTTGATGGGCCAGCTGAAGCAATTCACTCGCTTGTAATGTCGCTTGCTCCATCAGTTCCTTCATTTCAAGTTCTGCCTTGGCCGAGCCCTCGGCGTATCCTTGGTTAAATCCTTCCATCTTCAGCGTTTCGGACAAATCCTCGTCCTGAAGCCTTCTTTCGGTCCACCACGCTTCAATCTGCTGCTGTGCTTCAGTCAACAGCCGCTCCGCCTCTTCCGAAGCCTCACGGATTTGTCGTTCGGCAAACTCCTGAGCATCCTTCAGCATCTCGTGCTTTAAGCGTTCAGCTTCAGCCAGCGTCTGTACGACGGCCGGCTCGGCAGTCGGCGGAGTATATTCCTCTACCGTTTCCTGGGTCGGTGAAGCGTAACGACGAGCAAGATCCAACTCTTTCAACACATCCATCGGTTTATAGTGGGACGATTTGATCAAGTTAGACAATGATGTCATCTCCTCCGCCACGGGCAATAATGACCTCGCCCGCTTCTTCGAGTCTTCGGATCGTGCTTACAATCCGAGTCTGAGCTTCCTCTACATCACGCAGCCGCACCGGTCCCATGTATTCCATTTCTTCACGGAAGGTTTCCGCCATACGCTTGGACATGTTGCGGAAAATGACATCCCGTACCTCTTCGCTTGCCACCTTGAGTGCAAGCTGTAAATCGGCGTTCTCGACATCGCGGATAATACGCTGTATCGAACGGTTGTCCACGTTGACGATATCTTCGAATACGAACATCCGCTTCTTGATTTCTTCAGCGAGCTCGGGATCCTGGATTTCCAGGGAGTCGAGGATCGTTCGTTCCGTTCCGCGGTCCACACCATTCAGAATTTGCACGATGGATTCAATGCCACCCGCACTGGTGTAATCCTGGGTAACCGTCGCCGACAGCTTCTGTTCCAGCACGCGCTCCACCTGGGCAATGACTTCCGGTGAAGTACTGTCCATGACTGCAACCCTACGAGCTACTTCGGCCTGCTTCTCTTGCGGAAGCGAAGAGAGGATCGCGGATGCCTGCTCGTATTGAAGATATGACAAGACAAGTGCAATGGTCTGCGCATTTTCGTTCTGGATAAAGTTCAGAATTTGGCTTGGGTCCGCTTTGCGGGCAAAGTCAAACGGTCTTACTTGAAGCGTTGCCGTCAGTCTGTTGATCACTTCCATCGCTTTTTGCTGTCCAAGCGCCTTCTCCAAAATCTCTTTGGCGTAATTAATACCGCCTTGGGAGATGTATTCCTGAGCCAGACAAATTTGATGGAATTCCTGAATAATGCTATCTTTCTCATCACTGTCGACTTTGCGAACATTCGCAATCTCCAGCGTTAATTGTTCAATTTCTTCATCTCGAAGATGCTTAAATATTTGAGCAGACACTTCCGGGCCAAGTGTAATGAGCAGTATAGCCGCTTTTTGACGTCCGCTTAACAGTTGGTTATTTCCCTTAGCCAATGCTTCCACCTCTATTCCTCAGCTAGCCATGTGCGAAGTAAATTCACGAATTCATCTGGCTTCTTCTTCGCCAAGGTTTCGAGCTGCTTACGAACCTGGCTTTCATTGGTTATACTTTCGAGATTAATCGATGGGAATTCCGTAACCGGCGGAAGTTGAATGTCATCTTCAAATTCTTCCTGCTGCTGTCTGCGTCTGCGGATAATGAAATAGGTTCCTCCGGCAATTAACGCCAACGCAGCGATACCAATTCCCCATAATACAGGCTGTGAAAATACGGTTTTCGGGTTTTCATCCGCATTTACATTAAATACCTGTGAAATAACCGAAACTTTTTTGGACAAATCAGCGTCTGTATAAGTAGAGCCTGTATCCGAGAGCGATGCTCGTACGATATTAACCAGAATGTTCTGTATTGCCGTTCTTGTTGCGTCATCCAAAGTTTGTTGTCCGGCAGGTGGTTCAACCGAGACATTAATGGTTAAATCTTTAACAGTATATGGACTTGCTATGATATCCTTCGTAATCCGGTTAACTTCATAGTTAACGGTTTTGGAGAGCTCTTCCGAATTCGTTTCCCCGCTTCCAGAATCGCTTGGATATCCCGGAACAGCTTCTTCGCCTACACCGGCCACTCCGCCGGTTGGACTACTGGTTCCCGAATAGTTCTTCTGGATCTCCTGAACACTGAGCTCAATCCCCTTCATTTCTTCTTCATCAACAGGGGTTACGATGTTTTCCTTGCTTTGCACCTGATCAAAGTTCAGTTTGGAAGCAACCAGAACATTGACTTTATTCGATCCCATGTATTGCGAGAGGAACTGCTGAACATTTTGCCTAACGTCGCTTTCGAATTTTTTCTGAAGCGCGAAGTTTTCTTCCACCTTACCAATCAATCCGCCTTGACCGCCTTTAGCTGTTGCGAGCAGCTCGACTTCGTCATTGGTGATTGTAATGTTCTCAACCGGTAAGTTCGGAATGGCCGTCATCACGAGGTTGTAATACCCGTCAATGACTTCTTGATTAGGACGATAGCCCGGTTTGAATTGCACAACTACAGAAGCGCTGGCTTGATCTTCGTTTCCGTTTTTTGCAAATACACTTTCTTTAGGCAGATTTAATAATACCGTTGCATCTTGAACGCCCTGCATCTTCTCAAGCAGTCGTTCTACTTCGCCATTCAGTGCATTTACATATTTCACTTCGAATTCGTTATCTGTCATCCCGATGGCTGATGCGTTCTTCTCGAAGGTTTCGAATCCGATCGTACCATTCTGTACAAGTCCTTGAGACCCTACATCAATCTGGACTTTAGCTGCGCTCGTACTCGGAACCAGGATGCTTCTGCCATCCTCGCTCAGCTTGTAGGAAATCCCTTGGGTCTCCAGGTGGCTGATGATTCCTGCGGCGTCGCTGGAATTTAGATCCCGGAATGCTACTTCGTACTTCGTCTTAGAGAACTGCATCGTTAGTACGATTAGAGCAATCAAAACAAATGCTATTGTAGCGATTAACATTATTTTTTGTTTGTTGCTGAATTGGTTCCAATACTGGGTCATTCTCTCCCGATATTGGGTAATTCTCTCGTTCACATTGTCACCCCATCCGAAACTTTGCTAGAAACATTTAGATTTGCGTGCGCATGATCTCTTGATAGGCTTCTACCACTTTGTTTCGGACCTGTGTTGTGAGCTGAATGCTCAACAGAGCCTGTTGGGCGGATATCATCGCCTGATCTACGTTTACTTGTCCAATCATTAATTTATCGCTCATGACATGTGCATTTTGTTCCTGTGCTGCCACAGAGTTCAGTGCTTCATTCAGGTAAGAGCCAAAATCGCGAATCGATTCGGATGGAGTCGCTCCATTTTTCACTTGCTCCTGCATTTGAAGCGGCTGTACGCCCTGAACACTGAACATTGCATTTTGAATCATCTCTCTCTCCTCCTACAATATGGGCTTATGTATTTACCGCTGTGCTATCTACCGATCTCCAACGCCTTCATAATCATCGCTTTCGAAGCATTTATCGCAGTAACGTTAGCTTCGTAAGAACGGGTAGCTGCCAGCATATCCACCATTTCCTTCGTAATGTCCACGTTAGGCATAAAGACATAGCCTTCCGCATTCGCATCCGGATGTGTAGGGTTATATACCTGTTTCAGCGGGGTTTGATCTTCCCGTACCTGCGCAACCTTTACCCCTTGTCCCACATTCTGACCATTCATCTGAGCTCTGAGAAGCCCTTCAAATGATTCTTGCTGCGGCTGTAACACAACCGTTTTTCGACGATACGGTACGGCTTGGCCGTTCTCGATTCGCGCGCGAGTAGTTTCCGCATTGGCAATGTTGGAGGATATGACATCCATTCGAAGCCGTTGTGCTGTTAGAGCTGATGCATTAATACCGAAGCTATTGCTAATATTCATGAACCCTATCTCCCTTCAATAGCTGTACGCATCATTCGAATCTGCTCATTGACAGCTTGTATGTATGAATTATAACGGAGCTGATTCTCTGCAAGCAGCGACATTTCTCTGTCTGCATCGACATTATTCTGGTTGTTATTCATGGAGCTGCTGCCATCCTTCATGACCGAAGCCTCAGGAATCCCCCCGGTTGAACCAATGACAAAATGCCTGGGATCCGTTCTTCTGCCCTGAAGCGACAATTGGGCCCCATCCATTTCTTTTTTCAGAAGACTCTCAAAGGATACCTCGGATCTCTTAAAATGAGGAGTATCCACGTTGGCGATGTTGTTTGCAATCACATTGTTTCTGAGATTCGCTGCATCCAAACCGCTTTGAAGCCGTTGAAAAGAACTATTGTTCAACAGATTCACTAGCTCATTCCTCCTGACTGGACTTTGCAGAAAGGTATTCCACTCTTCCTAGCTAAATCCTCTTTTTTCGACAAATCATATAATCCGTATGAACTAACCTAGGTCTTAAGTAGAAAAAGACAACATGATGTCACATAAACTAAGTTTCTTAAAGATTGGGACTTTTTACAATAAGAAAAAAGCCCTATCTTTTACCAAAAAGAAGGGCTTTGTGTTCATTTTTATCCGGTTTTTTTCTATATTATTGCAAATCGTATCACTAAATCTGTAAAATTTAAGCGATTTTTCCCGAAGGGTAGGTCCTGATAGGGACCATAAAATTCACAAAAAATTACGAAATCCGTCCCGATCCCTTCCAACATGCGAAAGCGCTTCGACAACTTGCTGCAAGGGTCGGGATGAATATCGACAATTATTTCCTTTCGCATACCCCGGCAGATAGACCTATATGGATGCAACTACAGAATATACTGGCTCAGGTCCCGGTCCTGGGCGATCCCGGCCAGTTTCTCCCGGACATACTGCGGCGTGATCACCATGCGATCCAGCGTCAACTCAGGCGCTTCAAATGACAGGTCTTCGAGGAGCTTCTCCAATATCGTATGAAGTCTCCGCGCACCTATATTCTCCGTGTTCTGGTTAACCGAAGCAGCAATTTGGGCGATCTCCCGTATCGCTTCCGGAGAAAACTCAACCTCAAGATCTTCAGTACGCAGCAGATTGACGTATTGCTTGGTCAGCGCATTTTTCGGCTCGGTCAAAATGGATACAAAATCGTCGAGTGACAAGCTGCTGAGCTCCACCCGAATCGGAAAACGCCCCTGAAGCTCGGGAATCAAATCCGATGGCTTCGCAATATGAAAAGCACCTGCAGCGATGAAAAGGACAAAATCCGTTTTGACCGGCCCATATTTGGTCATAATGGTTGAGCCTTCCACGATAGGCAAAATATCGCGCTGCACGCCTTCTCTGGACACATCCGGACCCGATTGACGGCCCTGGCTGGCAACCTTGTCGATCTCGTCGATAAAGATAATGCCGGATTGCTCTGCCCGACGAATGGACTCCTGAATGACATCATCCATATCGATGAGCTTGCCCGCTTCCTCTTGCGTCAGCACTTTCCTGGCTTCCTTGACGGACAGCTTGCGGCGCTTTGTGCGCTTTGGCATCAGGTTGCCGAACATTTCCTGCATGTTCATACCCATTTGATCATTGCCCTGCCCCGCAAACATATCAAACATGTTCGGAGCAGCATCCTCAACATCAATCTCAATCGTTTCGTCTTCAAGCTTACCGGACAGCAGGTTAAAGCGCACCTGTCTCCGTTTCTCTTTGAGACTAACGTCCTTTTCGTCCGCATCCTCATCTTCGGCCTGGGTCTCGTTATTAGAACCGCCAAACAGCATCTCAAAGGGATTTCGCTGGCTCTTCTGGCCTTTGGTTGAAGGCGCCAACAGCTGAACGATCCGCTCGTTCGCCATTTCCTCGGCTTTGTCCTTTACCTTCTCGGTACGTTCCAGCTTCACCATCCGGATCGCGGTTTCCACCAGATCCCGGACCATGGATTCCACATCACGGCCGACATATCCAACCTCGGTAAACTTTGTCGCCTCGACCTTGACGAACGGTGCATGGACCAGCTTGGCAAGCCTTCTCGCAATCTCCGTTTTGCCGACACCGGTAGGACCGATCATCAGAATGTTCTTCGGTACGATTTCATCCCGCTCGTCATCCGTAAGCAAACTCCGGCGATAGCGGTTCCGAAGTGCTACAGCGACCGATTTTTTAGCGTCCTTTTGGCCTACGATGTATTTATCCAGCTCGGATACAATCTGTCTTGGCGTCATCGATTCTTTACTCATCGCGAATACCTCCACCCCTGATATGGCTATATGTTGCTGTATGGCATCCTTACAGCTCTTCGACAATAATATTGCTGTTGGTATAGACACACACCTCAGAAGCGATCTGAAGCGCTTCTCTGGCTATGTCTTTCGCTTCCATATGTCCGGCATGACGCTTAAGCGCCCGACCTGCCGACAAGGCAAAATTGCCGCCTGACCCAATGGCCAGCACATCATCATCGGGCTCGATGATTTCGCCGCCGCCTGAAATCAGCAGCATCCCTGTTTTATCCATAACAATCATCAAAGCTTCAAGTTTGCGAAGCACGCGGTCTTGACGCCAGTCCTTCGCGAGCTCAACAGCGGCACGCTGCAGGTTGCCATGGTGTTCTTCCAGCTTGCCTTCGAATTTCTCAAATAACGTGATTGCATCCGCCACAGAACCGGCAAAACCGGCGACAACTTGTCCCCGGTAAAGACGGCGCACTTTCTTGGCGGTCTGCTTCATCACTACACTTTCACCAAATGTAACTTGGCCATCGCCGGCAATAGCTGCTGTGCCATTATGCCGTACCGCGCAAATCGTAGTGGCGTGAAAAGTCATTTCCATGATGGCAAGACCTCCCTAAGAAAATAAGATTAGATTGTATTTAGTTCGTTAGCATTAATAAATACTCGTACTCCGTTAAGAGCTCGGCTCGCAAGCGCTTCATTTTTTTCCTTTTTGTTGCGAATGCGCTTCTCGAGACTTGGAAGAAGACCAAAGTTCGCATTCATCGGCTGGAAGTTATCAGGATCTGCATGGGTTATGTAGTAGGCCATACTCCCGATGGTTGATTCCTGAGGGAATACGATCCCTTCCTGTCCCTGAGCTGCTCTTGCTGCATTGATCCCTGCAATCAATCCGGATGCCGCTGATTCTACATAGCCTTCGACACCCGTCATTTGTCCCGCCAGATACAGATTAGGCCGTGTTTTCACCTGATAGGTTTGTTCCAGCAGTTTAGGCGAATTGACAAACGTATTGCGGTGCATGACACCGTAACGCACAATTTCGGCATTCTCGAGTCCCGGAATCATGGAAATGATCCGCTTCTGTTCGCCCCATTTCAAATGAGTCTGGAAACCGACAAGGTTGTAAAGCGTACCTGCCGCATTATCCTGACGGAGCTGCACCACAGCGTGCGGCAGCTTGCCTGTATGCGGGTTCACCAATCCAACAGGCTTCATCGGGCCAAACAAGGCGGTTTGTTTACCGCGCTTCATCATGACCTCGATCGGCATGCAGCCTTCGAAATAAATCTCCTTCTCAAACTCTTTCAATTGAGCAACTTCGGCATTGATAAGAGCGTCATAGAAAGCGTCAAACTCTTCTTCCGTCATGGGACAATTTAGATAAGCCGCTTCGCCTTTATCATAACGGGATGCCAGATAGACCTTACTCATATCGATGGAATCCTTTTCCACGATTGGAGCAGCCGCATCGTAAAAATAGAAATAGTCCTCACCCATCAGCTCACGAATCTGTGATGACAACGCGGGCGAAGTCAGCGGCCCTGTGGCAATAACAACGATGCCTTCTTCAGGTATATGCTGAATTTCTTCATTTACAACCTCAATTAAAGGATGCTGATGCAGGGTTTCCGTAATTTCTCCCGAAAAACCGTCGCGGTCAACGGCCAATGCGCCCCCAGCCGGGACGGAATTGCGATCTGCCGAACCGATGACAAGCGAGTTTAGCATCCGCATCTCTTCCTTCAATACCCCGACTGCGTTGGTTAAACCGTTCGCCCGAAGCGAATTACTGCATACAAGCTCAGCGAACTTGTCCGTATGATGAGCCGGCGTCTTAACGACCGGCCGCATCTCATATAATGTAACGGGTACGCCACGGCTAGCGATCTGCCAGGCAGCTTCACTGCCTGCAAGCCCTGCACCGATAACCGTAACCCTTTGTGAATCTGTCAACGTCATTACCCCCTGTATGCCTTACAAATCTGCTGCATCGTCCTGTTCCTCGACCATTTCGGAATAATCACAAGAAGTACATTGAAGCTTGATGCCTTGCTTGCTTTTCTTCTCTACCATTAAACTGCTGCAATTCGGACACGGCTTCGTTGATGGTTTATCCCATGATACAAAATCACATTCGGGATAACGATCACACCCAAAGAAGATGCGCCCCTTCTTGCTCCGGCGTTCCACCACATGGCCTTCCTTGCATTTCGGGCACGCCACGCCGATATCTTTCACGATCGGCTTGGTATTCCGGCAATCCGGGAAACCCGAGCAGGCAAGAAACTTGCCGAAACGGCCCAGCTTATACACCAACGGCTTACCGCATTTTTCGCAGATCTCATCGGAAACCTCATCTTCGATTTCGATTTCCTTCATTTCTTCCTCTGCTACTTCAAGGCGCTTTTCAAAGGATTCATAGAACTCTGCCAATACTTTGACCCAATCTTCGGAGCCCTCCTCCACATGGTCGAGGTCCTCTTCCATGTTCGCCGTAAACTCTACATTGAGAATTTCCGGGAAGAACTGCTCCATCTGTTCGATGACAAGTTCACCGAGCTCGGTTGGCATGAATTTTTTCTCTTCGATGGCAACGTAGCCTCTCTTCTGGATCGTCTCCAGCGTCGGTGCATACGTACTCGGACGTCCTATGCCGAGCTCCTCCAGCGTTCGGACAAGCCGTGCTTCCGTATAACGCGGAGGCGGCTGCGTGAAGTGCTGCTTCGGCTCAATATCCTGCTTCTCCAGAATGTCGCCACTGTGAAGCTCTGGCAGGTATTTGTCTTCCTCCGTCGTCCCATCGTCATTTCCTTCAACATAGACCTTCATGAATCCAGGGAAACGAACCTTCGAACCGGTTGCGCGGAAGACCGTTTTACCAGCGGTGATATCAACAGAAAGCGTATCCAGCACAGCAGAAGACATCTGACTCGCCACAAAACGCTCCCAGACCAGTTTGTACAGGCGAAGCTGATCACGGCTCATAAACGGCTTCATGGATTCAGGATCCCGCAGCACCGAAGTAGGACGGATCGCTTCATGCGCATCCTGAGCGTTGGCTGCTTTTTTCGAGTATTGTCTCGGGCTCTCCGGAACGAACGGATCACCATACTTCTCGGTGATATATTCTTTTGCTTCTTCTTGAGCCGTACCTGAAATGCGTGTGGAATCCGTACGCATATAGGTAATCAAACCGACGGTGCCTTCCTTGCCAAGCTCGACGCCCTCGTACAACTGCTGGGCAACGGACATAGTCTTGGCAGCACGGAAACCAAGTTTACGTGCAGCTTCCTGCTGCAAGGAGCTCGTCGTAAACGGTGGAGACGGGTGGCGCTGACGCTCGCGCTCTTTTACTTCGCCGACTTGGAAGGAAGCATCCCGAATCGCTTCGAGAATTTCATTCACTTCCTGTTCATTGGTCAGCTCCTTCTTCGCGCCGTTAAGCTGCGTAAATTTGGCTTCGAATGCGGTTCCTTTAATGGCCAGTTTGGCCGTAATGGTCCAATATTCTTCCGGAACGAAAGCGCTTATCTCATTCTCGCGGTCGAGAATGATTTTGACGGCTACCGACTGAACGCGGCCGGCAGAAAGTCCCTTTTTTACTTTCTTCCATAGAATAGGGCTGATCTTATAACCAACCAAGCGGTCCAGGATACGTCTTGCCTGCTGCGCGTTAACCAAATCCATGTTAATTTTGCGCGGCGTTTTGAAGGCATCCTTCACGGCCGTTTTTGTTATTTCATTAAATACAACCCGCAGGCTTTGAGTATCATCCAGCTCCAACGCATGCGCAAGATGCCATGCAATGGCTTCCCCTTCGCGATCGGGGTCAGCTGCGAGGTACACTTTTTTCACCTTTTTGCTAGCATCCTTAAGTTCCTTTAAGACAGAACCTTTTCCGCGGATCGTAATGTATTTCGGATTGAAGTCGTTTTCCACTTCAACCCCGATTTGGCTCTTCGGCAAATCGCGAACATGACCCATCGAAGCCTTCACGATATACTTGCTGCCGAGATATTTGCCAATCGTTTTCGCCTTAGCAGGCGACTCTACGATGACGAGTGAATCCGCCACAGGTTCATCCTCCTCTCCAACATTCAAACTTTCCCATTAAATGATCTTATATATAGCACCGGGTAATTGGGTAATCTGCTTTTTTATGATTAAAGATAACAGAACTGAATGCAAATGTCCAAAATCCCACCGGGTTCGCTCGATCATCTCATCCAGCGACCCGGGACCCTGTTCGAGCATATGGTATATTTGTCGTTCGTCATTTGTCAACCCGGCTAGTACATCCGGTTGCTCCTGACAAGGGGCCTGCCGCTCCTTATTGTATGTATCCGAGGCCACTTTTGGCAACCAGGAATCATATTCTTCTATTATATCCCTAGCTTCCGTAACCATCTTGGCCCCTTGCTTAATCAAATCCAGGGTCCCTCTGCTCTTGGGTGAAGTGAGAGGTCCCGGAACGGAAAACACGTCCCTTCCCGCCTCCAAAGCTAAATCCGCCGTGATCAACGATCCGCTGCGGGCATCCGCCTCCACCACCACGGTACCTAGCGTGAGTCCCGCGATAATGCGGTTTCGCTGCGGGAAGAATCCCGGGAGCGCCTTGGTGCCGGGCGGGTATTCCGAAATGATAAGTCCCTTAGCCGCGATCTCTTCATAGAGCGATCGGTTCTCCGGTGGATATATAACGTCAATGCCGGCTCCAAGAACTGCCAAGGTCGGTCCCCCGCTTCGCAAAGCCGTATCGTGGACAACGCTATCAATGCCTCTGGCCATGCCGCTGACAACCATGAACCCTGCCCTTGCCAACTCCTCGGATAACATCGTTGCAATCTTGCGCCCATATGCCGTAGGCATTCTTGTACCTACCATCGCAATCCCCGGCCTGGACAGCAGATGAGGATCGCCTATGCAATACAGCACCCAGGGTGCCTGTGGCGAAGATTTTAACGTGTCCGGGTAGATATCATCAAGGGCTGTTATAATACGTATTTTTGAACGGTTTGTCAAATTCCATACCCCGGCCTCATATTGTCGAAACCCGGCATGATCCGCACTCGACAGATCGACCTGCTTACTTTCGACAACGGAAGGAAAGTCTTTGGCCAGCTTATTCGCTTTTTCGACAGGTAGACCACAGGCTCTCCAATCATTCGCATCATATGACAGCAGCCCCTCATGCAGCTCGCCATTCGATATGATTCGGTTAATGGTCTTCCATCCGATACCTTCGCTTTCATGCAATGCAATCAGCAGTAAGCTGTCCACCTTCATAACGGGACCTCCTTAAAATATAAAATCGAAAACAAAAAAGCAACCCTTCATTTCCTGTTTAGGAAATAAAAGGTTGCTTACCTCAAGTAAAAACCATTGACTTAGTCTAATCATGCATCAGAATCTTGTTCTAGTGAGTCGTGCAAGACTCCAAAAGACCTTTCTCCTCAAGCACGCTAACCAGGGTTGAGCCCATTTCAGCAGGTGTAGGAGCTACTTTGATACCACAAGCTTCAAGTACAGAGATTTTCTCCTTGGCTGTTCCTTTACCGCCAGAAATAATCGCGCCTGCGTGGCCCATACGTTTTCCTGGAGGCGCCGTTGCGCCGCCAATGAAGCCTACCACTGGTTTGGTCATGTTCGCTTTGATCCATTCAGCCGCTTCTTCCTCCGCTGTACCGCCGATCTCACCGATCATAATAACCGCTTTGGTGTTAGGATCTTCATTAAAGAGTCTCAATACATCGATAAACTCCGTCCCTTTAACCGGGTCGCCGCCAATCCCTACGGCGGAGGATTGTCCGATGCCGCGAGCTGTCAGCTGATGAACGGCTTCATATGTCAGGGTACCGCTGCGGGATACAACGCCGACATGTCCTGGCGTGTGGATGTAACCAGGCATGATGCCGATTTTGCATTCGCCCGGTGTAATGACACCCGGACAGTTAGGTCCGATCAAACGAGTCTTCTTGCCTTCCATATAGCGGGATACTTTCACCATATCCAGCACCGGAATGCCTTCCGTAATACAGATAACCAGATCCATCTCGGCATCAACAGCCTCCAGAATGGAATCGGCTGCAAAAGCCGGAGGCACATAAATTACGCTAGCGGTTGCGCCTGTTTTGGCTTTGGCTTCCTCAACGGTGTTGTAAACCGGCAATTTGACGGTTTCGCCGTTCTCAAGCGTAATTTCGACTTCGGTTCCACCTTTGCCAGGGGAAGTTCCCCCGACCATCTGTGTACCGTAATCCAGGGCGCCTTTTGCATGGAAAAGGGCTGTTTTACCTGTAATCCCTTGCGTGATAACTTTTGTATTTTTATCGATCAAAATACTCACGATTGATTCACATCCCCTATTGTTATTTGAAAATGAAAGCAACCGCACGGCAAGGCTAAGAAGCCCATCGTGCCATGCCCCTTCAGGAATGAAATATTACTGAACGAGGGAGACGATCTTCTGTGCTCCGTCGGCCATGGAATCAGCAGGTACGATATTAAGACCGGACTCAGCCAAAATCTGCTTGCCGAGGTCTACGTTTGTTCCTTCCAAACGTACAACAAGCGGACGAGTCAGTCCTAACTGTTTCGCTGCTTCGACAACACCGGTAGCAATAACGTCACAGCGCATAATACCACCGAAAATATTGACAAAAATTCCTTTTACTTGAGGATCGGACAAAATAATCTTGAAGGCTTCCGTTACCTTCTCCGTTGTTGCACCGCCCCCAACATCAAGGAAGTTAGCAGGGTCGCCGCCATAGTACTTAATGATGTCCATCGTAGCCATGGCAAGACCGGCACCATTAACCATACAGCCGATGTTGCCATCCAGAGCTATGTAACTCAAGTCGTATTTGGATGCTTCGATCTCCTTCTCATCTTCTTCGTCCAGGTCACGCAGTTCAAGGATGTCTTTATGACGGAACAGCGCATTGGAATCAAAGTTGAGTTTGGCATCCAGAGCCATGACGTTTCCGTCACCGGTTACGACAAGCGGATTGATTTCAGCGATAGAGCAATCCTTCTCTACGAATGCCTTATACAAGGCCAGCATGAACTGAACGGCTTTCCCTACCAGTTCATTCGGAATATTAATGGAATACGCTAATTTCCGTGCTTGGAATGTTTGAAGTCCGATCGCTGGATCTACGACCTCTTTGAAAATCTTCTCGGGAGTTGCTGCTGCAACCTCTTCGATCTCGGTACCGCCTTCTTCGGACGCCATCAAAACGACACGGCCGGTAGCACGGTCAACGACCACACCGATATAATACTCTTTGCGAATATCGCAGCCCTCTTCAATGAGGAGACGCTTGACTTCCTTGCCTTCCGGACCCGTTTGGTGAGTCACCAACACCTTGCCCAGAATTTCTTCAGCATAAGCACGAACCTCATCCAGGTTCTTCGCCACTTTAACGCCGCCGGCTTTACCCCGACCGCCTGCGTGGATTTGTGCTTTGACAACGGTTACGGGACTGCCCAAAGATTGTGCAGCTTCAACTGCTTCTTCTACCGTAAACGCTACCTTGCCGTTCGGAACAGCTACTCCATATTGCTTCAGTACTTGTTTTCCTTGATATTCATGGATATTCATTCTCGAATCCTCCTATCAACATGACTGGAACAAGGCTGGCTAACACGGAACGAATCTATGAAAGATTTCCCTGTCAACCTTTATATATTAAACCCAAGCTATTGTAACATGTTTTTAAAACGCTTACCTTAAAAAGTTCACCGTTTATCCACTCGATTTGGCATGGGTATGATTCCTTCCAGATATAAATTGGAGAAATATGTAAAATTATTTGTTTTTTCGTGCAAAGCTTATCAATCCGATAATCCCCAATACGACAACGGCAATGCCTAACAATCCTGCAACTAGTGTAGTGATGATATTTCCCCATAATATGGTCATCCGATTCCCCTCTCCCATCCCCATAATATTTGGTACATTCATTACTATTATACCATTAAATCCCTTTTTGTTTAAGATAAACTTGTGACGCAAAATAAAACTCTTTATCCTTTTTCTGCTATCCGTTAGAATGATTGAAAGATTAGTGAACGCATTCATAAGGAGATTCAGCATGAGTTGGTTGAAGTCATTTTTCCCGCTGCATTCATTATTTGTCAAAATGCTGGTGTATTTTCTCGTCGTGATTTTTCTGCTCTCCTCCTACAACCTATGGTCGATGACATTCTACTCCCGTCATGTTCACAATGAAATTGTCAAATACAATCTGACCCTGATTCGAAATACGGTAGATCATTTTGAGAAACAATACTCCACTTGGAAGAATCTCCTCCTCAACCTTCAGCACGATGAATTTGTCGGCAATATCAGCAGGCAGGCCGATTCCGGCGGAAAGAAAGGCATCGATTATCTGCAGGTGGATATGGTGATGGATCAGATCCGGACCCTGGTAAGCCAGCCCTATTATCACTTGAACAATGTCATGATCTACTACCAGAATCAGTCCTTCCTGCTTGAACGGGATGGCATCGTCGATGATGACCGCATGTTTAACCATTACTACATAAGCGACGCCTATCCGTACGAGTTCTGGAAACGGAGCGATCACACAAACGGCTTTCTGCAAATGTTCCCCAGCAGCACTTTCTCCATCGGGACAGAGAAGAATGAGCTTCAGTTGATGCCTCTACTTACGAACGTACAGGGCAGCCCCTGGAAGATTATAGCTTTCGTAAATATGAAAAGCTGGTATGTATCCTATAAAGGCATGGCCGGTTCCCGTTTTCTGCTGGTGGACTCGGAGGGAGCAACCCTGTACGAATCCGCCCCGGATGAGAAATCCCAGCCACTGCCGGAATGGGACGGCCACTCGGAATGGATGATCGAGAAGGGATCCTATTACTTTTTCGAAAAGGGCTCCCGTTCCGGCCTTACCTACATCTCCATTATTCCGCATAACGAACTCAACCAAAGCATCAGCCGTATGAACTGGATAGCCGTACTGTTATTTGCAGCTACCCTGCTCATTGGTATTATGGCATCCTGGATATTTTCCCGAACAATCAATCGGCCGCTCAAGAGAATGGTAACGGGACTGGGGCAGGCGGAGGTGGAGCTATATCAAGGGAGCATTGCCGAATTCAGCGCCATCTCCAACCACTTGAAGGGTTTGCAGCATGAACGGAAGATCATCAAGGAATGGATGGACCATACCAAACCGTTGTTGACCAGCTACCATTATTTGGCCCAGTTCAAAAACATTGCCCTTGATACCTCCGCTTCCAAAGAGCTTTGGGTCGGCGAGGGTGCATTCATGGTTCTCGTATATCAGTTGAGGTACCGGCACGTCCCTTCTCGTCAGCTTGATGCCTTAATGACACGGGCAACCGGCAAGATCAAAGATATGATCACGCTGCAGATACAAGCATCGTTTCCCCTATCGCACACCCTTCAGATGGAGGGGAAGCAAATTTTATCCATTGTGTATACACAAGAAAAAACGGACATGCTGCAGCAGTGTCTCAGTCAGCTCAAACAGATTTTTGATCAAGATCAAAGCACCTATCTCGTGAATATTGCGGTTTCGTCCGTATTCCAGCAAACCTCTGATTTTGACCGGGCTTATGCAGAAGCCATGTCGCTCCTGCAACAAGCCATGCCGATTGAGGAAACCCAGATTATCTGGGAGAAAGAACGCCGTGAAGATGTAACAGGATTCACTGCCGAGCAGGAACATGAGTTTTACGTGAATTTACAGGCCGGCAACGAGAGCAGCTGCCAATCACTCATTGAGCGCGCCTTGGATCGTTTGCAGAGACAAGAGGCCACGGCCGATCAACTAAGCCACTTTGCCAAATCGGTCTCGGTCCGCATGAGAAGAACAGTAGAACTGCTGAAAATCAACACCGACGCGCTTCCGGATTACGCCGAAAGGCTTGCGTACAGCGTAACCCCCGAGCAATACCGGGAAGCCCTTCTCGACGAGCTTGCCCATGCAACCCATGCGATCCGTCTGAAACGGGAGGAACATTACGATATTATTCAATATGTCATTCATTATCTGGAGTCCCATTACGCTGAAGAAATATCACTTGAGCAGCTTGCCTATAAACTCAACATGTCGCCTACTTATCTGTCCGGGTATATTAAAGAGAAGACGGGGAGCAATTTCAGCGACCAATTGAATGCGATTCGAATAGCAAAAGCGAAAGTACTTCTGGAGACGACGAACATGCCGATTCAGGAAGTAGGCAACCGGATCGGGTACCGTAATGTCACTTCTTTTATCCGCATGTTCAAAAAAATAACCGGCCAAACACCGGGTGATTACCGGAAAACCAACTGGGTCCGATAAAGCACAGGTGAGCGGCCGGCCGCTTTAACCTTTAACAGAGCCAATCAAAGCCCCTTTTACAAAATACTTCTGTATAAACGGATAGACAAGCAGGATCGGCAAGGTGGACACCATAATGGTAGCGAATTTCAAGCCATCCTCCACCACCACGATATCACCCACGACCGGACCGTCCGTTCCCGTCAATTGCCCTGACAGCACGATGTTTCTTAAAATCACCTGGAGGGGCTGCATATCGGCATCCCGCAAATACAGCAGCGGCCCCATGAAGTTATTCCACATTCCGACGGCATAATACAAGCCGATGGTGGCCAGCACCGGCTTGGAGAGCGGGAGCACAATCCGGAAGAAAATCCCGATCTCAGACAGTCCATCAATTTTTCCGGATTCCTCGAGCTCTTGAGGCATACCCATGAAAAAAGTTCGCATGATGAGCAGATTCCAGGTGCCTACCGCTCCGGGCAGCACCATGCCCCAGAGGGTGTTGACAAAGCCAAGCTCCTTCACGACCAGAAACGTCGGGATCATCCCGCCGTTAAAAAACATCGTAAAGACGATCAGCATCAGGATCGGTTTGCCCATGACCATCTTGGTCTTGGACAGCGCATAAGCCCCAAGTGCCGTGACAATCAAAGAAATGGCGGTCCCTGTAATCACATAAATCAGCGTGTTCTTATATCCTTTCAGCACCCGTCCGTCCTCGAACACATACTGATACATATCCAGGTTGAAGCCCTTCGGCCATAACCACACTTCCCCGGAGGCGATCGATGCGGAATCGCTAAGGGACACGGCCAGCATATAAACAAACGGGTATAGACACGCCATCACAATTCCGGAAAGAATCAAGGCATTGAGCGCGTCAAACCAATTCCATTTCGGTTTCATCACGTTCCTCCTTTACCAGATGCTGCTTCCGCTAACTCGCCGGCTAAACGAATTGGCCGCAATAATGAAAATAAAGCTGATGATGCCGGTAAACAGATCAATCGCCGTGGCATAACTGTAGTTGCCTTGCGTTAAGCCGACCCTGTACACATAGGTGGATATAATATCGGCTGTCTCGTAGGTGGCCGGAGTCGCGAGCAGATATACTTTCTCAAAGCCGATCTCCAGTATTTTTCCGATATCAAGTATCAAGATGATCACAATTGCCGGCGCGATGCCGGGAAGTGTAATGTTCAGCGCCTGCTTCCACCGATTAGCCCCATCTATCCGTGCCGCTTCGTATAATTGCGGATCGATTGCCGTCAAAGCAGCCAAATAGATAATGGTCCCCCATCCAATATGCTGCCATACGTCGGTCGTTACATAAATCGACCTGAACCAGGCGGACTCAACCAAAAAGTTGATTCGTTCGAGTCCGATGGCACTCAGCAGCTGGTTGACCACCCCGCTTGTCGGAGATAGGAACATAACCGCGATCCCCGCTACAACCACGTTAGATATAAAGTGTGGAAGATAGCTGACCGTCTGGACAAACCGTTTTAAAAACGATTTGCTCACTTCATTGATGAGTAACGCAAGTATGATGGGGGCTGGAAAGCCGAAGATCAGCTTGTATAAGCCCAGCAGGAATGTATTTCTGAGAACAGGCCAGAAGTCAGGCGTACTAAAAAACATGCTGAAATATTTAAAACCCACCCAGTCACTCTCCGTGATCCCCTTAAATAAGTTGTAGTCCATAAAGGCGATCGAAATGCCGAATATGGGAACATACTTAAAGATGATGTAATAAAGAGCACAGGGCAGAAGCAGCAGCAGCAGGTATTTGTCCCGCTTCACTTTCGTCAAGAAACCCGGATTCTGTGCTTGCAAAAAACGATTCCTCCTTTTGCAGCGAAATCCATGCTGTATCTGCAAGCCGCTCCCCTTGCGGACCGGGACCGGGCTTGAAACGCATCCGAAGAGCCGGTCCGTAACAGAGAGCCACTGCGTTCATCCAACGGCATGGCGTTCCGTATAAATTACTTAGCTTCATTCAAGAACTTTTGCGTCCGCTCATAAGCACTTTTATGAACATCCAGCACCTGCTGCACGCCAAGCTTGTTTATTTCATTAACGTAAGCATCCCAATCACCCATTGGTTTCTGTCCTAGAATGAACTTGGCAATCTGCTCCTCATGAAACTTTTTCACGGTTTCGCCGACCATGCTCAGCACTTCATTTTCTTCATTCGTATAGGCAAGCCTTGGCTGCGGTTTCGTTTCATGGTCCGGCGCGATTTTCATCGCTTCCCGCATTTTTGGGGAATACATGGACTCGTAAGCCGTCATATCCAATACCGTATGTGCTCCGATTGTTGCGATCCCCGTCTTGGTTCTCAAATCGCCGAACTCTTTGTAATCCGTATTGAATTTGCGAACCCCGTTCTCGGTTGTAAATGTCTCCCCTTCCCTGCCCCAGGTTGCCAGCTCAATTCCTTCGGGAGAGAACAAGAAATCCAGGTACTGCAGCAGCCGATCCCGCTCCTTGGAATTTGCCGCCACCGCAAAGCCGTCGGACTGCAATCCGGCAAATACATTGTGCGACTTGCCATCCGGGATTCCAACAGGAGGAACCATATAATCGAGACTAAACTCGGATGCCTTATCCCCAAGCATTAACGGAAGTTCGTCCATGATGCCGATATAATCGCTGGCAATAAACGATTTGTTCTGAAGCAGCAGATCATTAAATTGCTTACGTTTATGCGCCATGAAGTCAGGCGCAACCAATCCCTCCGTGTAAAATTTATTCATATACTCAACCATTTTCTTGTAGTTGTCCTCTGTCGGACCGTAGCGCCATTCATTCTTCTCGAAGTCGTAATAGTAGCTGCTATTGGTATTAAACGCAGGTGCCATATTGACCAGCGGACTCAAACCGTTAAACACGGCAATCGGAAAGCTGTCCGGGTACAATTCCTTTAATTTTTTCGCGACCGTATACAGCTCGTCGTAAGTCGTCGGCGGTGTCAGATTGTGTTTCTTGAATACGTCGTCCCGGTAAAGCCATGACCGCCTGGATTGCTGCTCAAGTCCATACAACGGCATAAAATAGTTCTGACCCTCAGGAGACAGAATAGCTGCTTTCACTTCCGGATGATCATCGAGAAACTTCTTATAGTTTGGCATCTGATCCAGATGCTCGAAATAGTCGACAAACGCCCCGCTGGCCCCGTGCGTATTGGCGGCATTCAAGCTGTTAACCATCATAAGATCCGGTATCTCGCCCGAGGATATTGCCAGGTTCATCGTTGTGGTGTAATCGCTCATTACGGGTTGTACCTTGAAGGAGATGCCGGTTTCTTCTTTTAAGTACTTATAAATCGGCCAGTTTTCCTTATAGGGCCAATTCGTATGAGAGAAGGTCATCATTTCTAGTGCGACTTCCTTGCCTAAGGCGGCGCTTTCAGGATTCTCCTCTTTTACCGCGTTCTCTTTTGAGCAGCCGCTCAATACTGTACCGGTTATAACGGCGGCCAATGCCACCAACCCGAGCTTTCGGTTCCAAACTTTCACGCAACCCTCTCCCTTATGTATTGATGATGTTACGCCAGCCGCTCTTAAGGCAGCATGTCGTTTATGATTTTGATTCTACTTGCCGGACCCGTGTTTTGACTATTTACATTCCTTCCCGTTATTGCCTGAAGCTACGATTCTGAAAAAGTGACAACTTTCTGAACCATGGTACATTCACCGTTCAAATCCCGCGCCGTGGCTGGGTCTTAACCTATTGAATGAAAGCAATCAATCATATTGCCCAGCAACCCCATCTTCGTCTCTAATAAGAAAGAAAATTGGTAGAAATCTCATAAGTATTTGAAAAAAAAGTCAAGATCCGAAAACGGATCTTGACTTATGAGGTGCACTGAAACGTTCACTTTATCTAACACAAATAAGACCTTGATTGACTGGGCAATACATTCTTTAATTTAAATTGACTGATGAACATCGAGTTACGATCGCCCCTTTTTGGATAAATGGACTTGAGACTATTAATTCCTTAGGTAGCCATCTATTCATTCTCAGGTTATGTGACATATCCTGCAAGTACATCCTAAGGAGGTGCTCATATTGAAAAGTTCTATTGGAAAATTACACAAAAAACCACTAAAAAGAAATCTCTCGTGTTGTAAAGGGAAAAAGAAAAAAGAAATCGTGTGTAAAAAGAGAAAGGTTATCAATCTTTCCTGCCCGCCACCTAGAATCAATGTAACACCTGTGCCTGGACCTCAAGGGCCTCAAGGGCCTCAAGGACCTGCCGGAGCACAAGGTATTCCAGGACCTCAAGGACCGGTCGGAGCACAAGGACTTCCTGGAGCTCAAGGAATTCAAGGGCCTGTTGGACCCGCTGGAGCCCCTGGAGCAACTGGAGCAACTGGAGCGACAGGGCCGGCCGGCGTTTCAGCATTTGCTTTTGTATGTAGTACGGAAACGCAATCTCCCGCCGCTGCTCCAGCACCTGGTGCTCAAGGAGGCGCAGTAACCTTCAACAATCCTCCTATAATTGGAGGAACAGCCCTTACGTTCACTGCTCCTTCAACATTTACTGTCAATGAAACAGGCGTATATAATATAAGTTGGGAGGTATTCCCAACCCCGGGTGTGAATGCATTTGGTTTGTTCTTTGATCCAGATGCAGCCGGTCCGGCAGTTCCAGCCCTGGTTCCTTGCAGCAATTATGGAACGAATGCAGGCAATCAGCCATACCAAGGCCAGGTAGTTGCCTTTTTAACAGCTGGCGGGGTCTTGACCCTGAACCGTATGGACAATATGGGGGCATTAACTTTACAAAGCGCTATCGGTGGAGGTACGCCAACCGTGAGTGCATCTATTGTTATTGAGCGTTTGGCTTAACAATAATTCAACTATTTAACTTAAGGAAAGAATCCGTAGATATTGGGTTCTTTTCTTTTTTTTCATAAATTCCCATCCAACTGAAATAATTTCATCGATCTTGATCCAATATGCGGCTTAATGACATCAAGACTGGGCTCTTACCTGCTCGACGAGGTTTTGGTATATGATCATGAATTGACATGCGGGAGGTAAACTTTTACAATACGGACTAGAGTTACCCAGCGAAAATGAGGAAGCACCCTTTTCGAATCTTGGATGTTCTATTTCGACTCAATCCACTGATATCTGAAGAGAGGTGCTTTCATTTATGTACGGAAAACTTCATAGCGCTTGCTTGCACGGCATTGACGGCGTTGTCATCCAGGTGGAGGTGGACCTGGCGAACGGGCTGCCCCAAACCTCTATCATCGGTCTGCCCGATTCCTCCATTCGCGAATCGATTGAGCGGGTACGGGCAGCAATTAAGAACTGCGGTTTTACCTATCCCTTAAAACGGGTAACCGTCAATCTTGCACCGGCAGATCTGCGCAAAGAGGGCTCTTCCTTCGATCTGGCGATCGCCGTCGGCATATTGCTAACAAGCGAGCAATGGACCTTTGCGAATGCCGGACAAATGTTGATCCTGGGCGAACTTGCTCTGGATGGTACGCTTAGGCCCATTACAGGGGTATTGCCCATGGTAGAGCAAGCGAAAAAGGAAGGGTATGCCGGAGTTCTTCTTCCGCGCGAAAATGCTCCGGAAGCCGCATTGATCGGGGGAATCGAGGTTTATGAGCTCCAGCATTTAAAGGAGCTTGTCCAGGAAGGACCCGATGATCACAGCCATAATAGTGAAACTGGGGGAGCTACAAGCTATACCGTTTCGCTGTCCAAGCTCAAATATGATCGGTCAACGCATTTAAGCAAAACACAAGGGGACGGCCTGCAGGACAAGCAGCTGGAAGACTATAGAGATGTAATCGGTCAGCAGCATATCAAACGCGCCTTGACCATCGCAGCTGCAGGCATGCACAACATTCTGCTTATTGGGCCCCCGGGTACTGGAAAAACGATGCTTATGAAGCGCCTCCCTACCATACTGCCGCCGCTGGCGGATCAAGAAGCGTTGACTACAACGAAAATCTTCAGCGCTGCCGGAAAGCTAAAGCCATCCGATGGGTTGATGACAAGACGTCCCTTCCGGTCTCCTCACCATACCATTTCGGCCGGCGGGCTCATCGGAGGCGGCACCATTCCGAAGCCGGGGGAAGTCAGTCTGGCCCATAAAGGCATTCTGTTCCTGGACGAGCTTCCTGAGTTCTCGAGGCATGTGCTGGAGGTGCTGCGACAGCCCCTGGAGGATCGTGAAGTAACCATCAGCCGGGCACGGGCGGTATTTACCTTCCCGGCGCATTTCATGCTCGCTTGTTCGATGAATCCCTGTCCGTGCAGAGAACACCTCAGGCATTTATATAATGAAGAAAAAAAGTCTGCCTCTTAACAAAACGCCCTCGTCTCCAGATACTCCTGGCTTAAGAATCCGGGCAGCACGAAATGAAGCCAATTTAACAATCAGAGAACTAGCAGCATTATCTGGACTAACACCGGAGACAATTTCAATGATGGAAAATGGTGTCCATCCTCCTTCACTAAAAAGCCTCAAAAAGATATCAGCTTGCCTTGTTCAACCAATTCATTATCTTGGGTGCTACGAGAACCTTCCTGAGGGCACGTTCGGTGAACGCTTAAAGAAGGCGCGTCTTTATCATGGACTTACTAAAGAGGAAGCTGCTACGAAACTTGGGGTTGATTCTAAATCAATAACGAGCTGGGAAACTGATAGAGTAGAGCCATCAAATAAGCATCTTTCCAAAGTGGACCTGTTTCTTAGAATAAATGAATAATAAAAATACGACCCGCGTTTAGAACGCGGGTTTTTAATAATATTATAAACCATTCCATAATTAATTTTTCAACAAAAAAAAGGATCCATTGAGATATGGATCCCCTACTCCATAAGAAGTAAATTGAAAAGTTCTAATCACAATTTATTCAAATATTCAGTTTGTGTTCGGGCAAAAAATCTACATTTTTAAAATATGCTTTTATCCCAATCAATTAGCCCCTTTTCCCTATAAACAGACAGGTGTCTATTAAACCTTAGGTGCATATCCATGCGCTTACAGGCATTTCAACATATCATGCAATTAAATAACAAGGAGGTGCTTCTATTGCATCGTTCTATTGGAAAATTACACAAAAAACCACTAAAGAGAAATCTCACCTGTTGTAAAGGGAAGAAGAAAAAAGAGATCGTATGTAAAAAGAGAAAGGTAATAAATCTTTCCTGTCCACCACCTAGAATCAATGTAACACCTGTGCCTGGACCTCAAGGACCTCAAGGACCTCAAGGACCTCAAGGACCTGCCGGAGCTCAAGGTATTCCAGGACCTCAAGGACCTGTCGGAGCACAAGGACTTCCTGGAGCTCAAGGAATTCAAGGGCCTGTTGGACCCGCTGGAGCCCCTGGAGCAACTGGAGCAACTGGAGCGACAGGGCCGGCCGGCGTTTCAGCATTTGCTTTTGTATGTAGCACGGAAGCGCAATCTCCCGCCGCTGCTCCAGCACCTGGTGCTCAAGGAGGCGCAGTAACCTTCAACAATCCTCCTATAATTGGTGGAACAGCACTTACGTTCACTGCTCCTTCAACATTTACTGTCAATGAAACAGGCGTTTACAATATAAGTTGGGAGGTATTCCCAGTAGCAGGTAACAGTGCTTTCGCATTGTTCTTTGACCCTGACGGTGCTGGTCCTGCCGTTCCTGCACTGGTCCCATGCAGTAACTATGGCTCAGGAGCTGGTAACCAGCCATATCAAGGTCAGGTAGTTGCCTTTTTAACAGCAGGTGGTGTCTTGACGTTAAATCGTATTGATAATATGGGTGCTCAGACCTTACTGAATGCCATCGGTGGAGGTACACCAACCGTAAGTGCATCTATTGTTATAGAACGATTGGCGTAACAATAGTTGATATAAAGCATAAGAAAAGAACCCGAGAATATAAGGGTTCTTTTCTTTCATTATCTATGTACTCATCCAACTGAAACAATTCCATCAATCTTAATCCATTGCCATTCTCCTTCATCAATGGACAATTTGATCTCCCGTCTGAACGTGTGAATCAGTACAACAATACCTGTTAACTCTATATCATCATATTCATCAAACAGCCTCACTGTAATAGTGCGATGTTCATGAAAAGACTCAGCTAGCGCTTGTTCGATCAATTCCATTTCCTGCGGATCGAGCGTTGGACGGTCTTTCCTCCCCTCTTCTAGTTGTCGGCGAATGATTGTTTCTTTGTGTTCTGGGAGCATCATACGACTGGATTCCCACAGCCCATTACCCTCCAGCTTTTTTCTTGTTGTCATTTTAGTGCCCCCTTGTCTTCAATTTTTAGCCCCAGGTAAGTGTACGATCTCTGTTCAATCTCTGCCTCAATTAGCCCCCAAAGCATGGACAGCTTGTGGTGATACCCTCTGCAGATGAATTCAACCTCAATACCTAGTTTCGTTTTTCGATCCTCATAAACCTTGATTGCGTATTCACGCATTTTCCTGCGAGCCTGAGCTAAATCCGATAAAGCAGCTGCCTGTAAACGGTCGATTATTACATTAGTTAGCTCTTGGGACTTTAAATCTGCCCTACTCAGGACCGAACGATCATGCTCTAACACATCAAGTAAAAGGGGTAACAAAATATAATCCTTCACTAATTTTGATTCATCTGGCTTCAGTCCAATACTCAACCAACTTTCACCACCTTGTAACGGGAACGTTTGTTTGTATTATATGCGAACATTAGTTCTTTTATCAATGTAAATTTAATCCTTATGTAATGACATAACTTACCGCCTGATCAACATAACCTTGAACGTTATAATTAGTTCGAGGTGTTTTTATGTTTATTGAACCGATGTTACTTGCTACCGCGCCAACTTCTTTCTCAGATTCGCACTATATATTCGAACCAAAGATTGACGGGCACAGACTCCTGTTTTCCCAACAGTCCGGCCGGATCCGGCTTTATACTCGTCACGAGACGGAATGTACCCAACAATACCCCGAATTGTTGGTTCCGTTTGATGATGACATCCTTCTGGATGGAGAAGTAGCGTGTGCCGGTCCCGACGGTGTGGACTTTGAGGAAGTCATGATTCGGTTTAAAGCTAGTAAGGACCAACGCATCAAGCAGCTGACCATATCTTCACCAGTTACTTTTGTTGTGTTCGACATATTGCAATACAAAGGGCAAGACCTTCGGAAGCTGCCGCTGATGCAGCGAAAAGAGATTCTTGCCGGAATAAGTATGCCGAATCAGCACTTCGGCGTCATACCCTTCGTGGAAGGTGCGGGAGAAGCATTGTTTGATCAAATGGTGAACCGAAAACTTGAAGGGATGGTCGGCAAGCGGAAGAATAGTCTTTATGTAAGCCGCCGATCACCGGCCTGGCAGAAGATCATCAATTGGTCGTATGCTGACGTATTCATCACAGGGTATCGCAAGGACGAATTCGGATTGCTTGCCGCTATCCCTGATGAGTCTGGTCGGCTCCGTCCCGCTGGAATTGTGGAGTACGTAACACAGGCGGGTCGAAAAGAATTTTATTCGAGAAGTCGAGCCCTTGTAACAGGCGATGACAAAAATTTTGTGCATTTGAATCCAACGATCCGAGGCCGGGTGAAATTTCGAAACTGGACCAAATCGGGGATGTTGCGGACGCCAGTATTAACGGAACTCATAAAATGAGTTGAAATAAAAAAAGAACCCTGCATGCAATTAAGCTGCAGGGTTCTTTACCAATGCTAAACGATTATTTATAATGGGAAGTTGGATAAATTACAACATTACCACCGTTAGCTTCAACTATAACTTCAACCTCTTTCATTCCACTGATATTCAACTCAATTTGTTCTTGTGTTTCTTTGGAAACAAACAAGGACTTTAATTCCTCTTTTTTATCTCTGTTTTTTATTATTATCGTTGAGTCTTTGTCAATAGCACTAACATCCAAGACTAGCGATTGATAGATTGCTCCTGGTTTCAAATATATGCTTGATGAGTATGCTTTTTTTGCAAGGATCACTTCTTTAAAATCCCCAGTGTATGCATCGTCCCTGGTTAATGCAGCGTTGTAGTAGTTTACCTCTTCATTCAAAATAGGCGTTTCCTTTAATTTCTCACCAATATGTACAGTGCCTTTTGCTTTGTCGATCGTTATGTTTGTTTTTGTTGCTTCTTTAACAGTGTTCACCGGCAGATAATACTGACCATTTACCAGTATAGGCTTGCCCGAATTACTCCAAGCTTTTCCATTCAAAACATATTTGAAGTTCTGAATCGTGCCCTTGATTTGTGGGGCTGCTGCATACACGGCAGTACCACCCAACATCAATAGTGCAGTCATAGCTATAACAATTTTCCGTTTCTTCATTCTTTCTTCCTCCTTTTTACTAATTTCCCCTAATCTATTAATTTATCGGACAAAAGACCGAATAAATTAATAGATAGATACTAAAGGAGGAAATACATATGCTTAAAGAACTAAAAATAGCTATAGATAAACAGCAACAGGTAAGTGTCCGCACTAAAGATGGGGAAATAACAGTGGGACTACCAAAACATTCAACAGATCCGGAAAGAGTGAAAATATATACACCAAATGAGGTCGTTTCTGTACCATTAAATGAAATAAATCACGTTATGAGAATTATTGGTCTTCCTGTAAAATAAGACTAATGATAAGAAGAAAACCCTGCCGACTAAGCCGGTAGGGTTTCTTAATACATTCAATAATCAAGATTACTTTACGTTGCATCGGATCGTTATCGTTTTTAATACGAATATACCGGCAATTGTTGATTTGTCCAACCACTGGATATAACTGTGAGCCTTCAGATGTTGATGTATCCTTTCAGTATTTCCGGACTCCTCCGTCCGGTCATCATCTCCACCGTTTCAAAATCCAGGCACACGGCTTTTATGTACTAGGCTCGGAGGGCTCCTTCATTGACGTATTCGATCAATTCGTATTTTTATATTGGGTATTCATTCAACCAAGTCAATGCTTGTTCATAATTATCAAAAAATTTTACGGATTCTTTTGTATTGGATTGTTGTAAATAATTCATTATCTCCCCTTCTTCAAGGAGAAACGCAATTGCCTTACTGTTATTCAAAATGATTTCATTAAAGAACTTATCTTTCCATGCTTTTTGAACAGAAAAATGATCTGGCGTGTATCCTTTTCTATCCACCAACAATTTGTATTTTCGACCCTCAGAAATGAATTGCTGACAAACCTGCTCGAATCCATTAAACCATTCATTAACATCAGCTGTTTTAATCTTGCCAATTAAATGGGTAACAATTAAATCTTCTGAAACTGTTGTACTAATATTCTGCTTTTTCAACTTGGAATCATCTCCCTTAGTTACAATTATGCGTAAAAATCTCATATAATCAATAAGGATAAAATTCCTATGCAATTAAGAACATAATTTTTGAAAGAGCCTAAAAAGAACCCCGCCGGCTTAAGCCAACAGGGTTCTTATATAGAGGGAGTGAATTGGGGAAACATCACTCATAATACGAGTATAGCCGTTCAACGACGATTTATACCTTCGTGTCGAGCGTGGCTGTCTTGGTACCTTTATTCCATCCAATCTTTGCACCAAGCGCATCACCCACTGCCCGCAGAGGAACATAGGTTACACCATTTTCAAGCTTACCGTCTTTGATTTGCTTTCCGTTCACGATGACATTTACCTTTTCGCTATCTTGTTTCACGTTGTCAGCCCCCTTTCTTGATAGTCCTTGTTTAAGTTCGTCCATCCGGAAATATCGACCAGGGCAAGCTGTCGATGCAAGTTCCTCATGGCCGACGATTTTCGCCGAGGGATATTTCCCCAATAGCCAAGCATTTAAAGCGATCCCTGAAGCAATCTGTGCATCGGTCATCTGCTGTTGAGTAAAATCGCCTTGGTACCCGATATGAAATGAATCGTGATTGTGACCATTTACGCCTGCCCCATAATGGAAGCCGCGGCCTTCATAAATCGTTCCATCAAACCCAATCCACCAGTTATAACCGATCCCGTTCCAACCTCGGGAGTTTTTATGAAAATCATGGACCTCATGAATACCCCAAGTCTTATGAGCCATATGGTGCTGAACTAAATAAACCACCTTTGACGGCGGCGGATCTAAGGCATATTTAAATTTCAGGCTGGGTTTAACGATGTTCAGCTTTGTCATTCCCCTTCAGCTCCCTTTTTTCCCTGTTTAACAAGCTGATTGCCATACACAGACACAGCACCACAGAGAATACCTTGAATGACTGCTTGGACCGTGAAACTCAGCAACATGCAGGAGAACACAATAGCAATGATAGTAACCAAATAAACAATCGACCAATCAGGGATAAGCGGTGTTCGTTTTAAAACGTACCCGATAATCCAACAAGCAATGACGACCCCAATCAGTTCAGCATTGATATAATCCAAAATCATGTTCCATTCCATATTTCACACAACCTCTCAAATTTTTATTTATCAGTGCCTTGGGAATCGATCTTTGATGTCTCGAAGTTCTCCGATAATCACGTCATATTTGTCACTAAACTTGTCCAACAAATCCTGTAATCTACCCTCTCGTTCCTTGTTGGCTCGCATCACATAAATTAGCAGCCATACAAACAGCAAGGCAAATGGCCCTTGTGTTAGAAAGTATTTAACGACTTCATTCTCCATCGCCCTTCCCCCTGTATCTCTAATAGAAATAGCCCCCTGACCACCCAGAGGCACCTAACTATTCTTCATTCTCAGATTTGTCGGACTTCTGCAATTTAGCGAGTGCATCTCCGACATTGTGATCAACTGCTTGTAAGATTTCGATCTGTTGGTCCGGATATGCTTGGAGCATAATGTTTATCACTGCAGCGATTTCTTCAACCGGGGTTGTCAGATCGATAAGCAGCTCAACCTTCGTCATCCTTGCCATATGACACCTCCCTTCAGGCAAAATAAAAGAGCCCGGGGGTACCGGACTCTTTCGTATTACATTATTTAATTGCGGCTAATGCAGCTTCTACCTTCGCGAGATCAGCCGTATACTTTGCAATATCATTATCATAAACGGCAATTTGCTTCTCCAGAGTCTCAATTAGCACTTCTGATTCGTCAGCTTTAGCTTGCTCAAGTTCCTTTAATAGTGACTGCCGCTCAGCTTGTGTCGGAGCAAGTATATTGTCTCTCAAAGTGGTTTGTCTGTTTTCAAGATCGGCTTTGCTCCAACTTGCGTACTGATTATTACTGTTCACCGATGAGTTCGCGGTGCCGTTCGATGGTTCAGTAGTAACCGTAATTGTTTTACCACTCACTTTGATTTCCGCCCCCAATGACTCGGATATAGCTCGAACAGGAACGTTGGCTTTACCGTCAATAATAGCACCCTTGTCCGTCAATCTCTCACCGTTAACAGTGATATTGTATTCACCAGTGACCTTTTTACCTATAAGGCTCTTTACTCCGTCTGCCATTGCACTTGAAGATGTTGCGACTACAACCCCAATCAAAACCCCGCCTAGAACGTATAATGACTTTTTCATAAGTACCTCCAATGGATTGTTTATCCAAATAGTATCATTAGGTAGGTGATGTTGGGAAGGTTCCACCCCAGTTTTGGTTCTGACTGTTTCCATGGTTGTGAGTAGGAAGTGTAACCGTGTGTGTATGCCCTCTATCGGACTTCCGATCTATAGCGTCCCTCAATGAATTCAATTCCGAACGTAGCCCCGCAATTTCACCTATTCCCAATGAAAGGCCACTGACGGAGCTATTAAACCGGACTGGTCCTTGGAGATGTATAGTCCCTGCATTAGCCCCAAGACGCAAGCTATTCGCCCCTATTACGTGCAATTCATTGTCATTCGCGTAGACAAGCCCTTGTGACTGACTCCAAGAATTGTAATAAGTATGCCCTGAAATATTCGCTGAAGGGTTGGTCCCGAGAGTTACACGTCTTACATTATAACCATCGTAAAAAACAAACCCGTCTGGATCAAGTTCAATGCGCTCTCCATAGGAAGCTGTCCGGATTCGGCTACCTAAGATATCCGCACCGGTGATATTGGTACCGTTAATAGTCCCACCATCAATGGTAGAGGCTCTGATGTTGCCCCTAAACTCCCCGCTCTCTGCAACCATGTGTCCATATTGAGATACGGTAAATACTCCGTTCCCCACATTTATAGACGATCCAACGATTGCCCCATTCGTGAAGTTGGACGAATAGATGTTGGCCGAGTTCGCCGTCAACCGATTGGCAACAACATTCCCCTGCATGTCCACCCGAAACGGCGCGCTGCCAAAATTGGCATGACCTGCAGCAATGCCGTTCGTGTTGATCTGAGTTATGTTATTGCCGCTGCCGATCAGCATGGATACGAAGCTTCCGAGTTGGCCGATTATCGTTTCAGCAACAACACCGCGGGCTGTGATTGCTGATCTGATGGTTTGCCATCCATCCGTCGAGATTCCTATACCTGCAGCAGTGAACCTAACTTGATTATTTGGGTTATTTTTTTCCCTGGCCAGAATACCGCCTTCCAGCGGATATACCAGTTCCGTCTTACTGTTGTTAATGTCCACGATCGCCTGTTTCGCTGCAGCTTCGAATACTTCTGTCCGGATCTTCCCTCCGGAAAGTAGATTGTCCATTACCTTCCTGGATCGCTCAAGGTCTGCAAGCAGGTCAATGTCATCTTTCAAAGCAAAATTAGCTAGGGTCACCCGCGAATGTTGATCAATGGAATACGGAAATTCCGTCAGCTCCACGATCCGCATCGCAATCCGGTTCATTTCCATCTTCGGATCATACGCTGAAGAAGCATCCCCCAAGTCTGGTGGGTGTTCCTCCCTATCGATCTTGTACAGGTCCGCTGCTGTTATCGTGATTTCAAGCTCCGGCATTTCCTTCTTCCGCAGCTCGTCCCGGGTGGACTTTAAGAGTTCCATGGGATCTTCGATTTCTTGCTGGATGTTCTCGCCGTCAAAGTACGGAACGCTGTCGCTGCCCCAATAGTTCACGTAAGGGGAAAGCAGGTAGTTCACCATGACCTTCCCGTTCACTATGGCCCCCGGTACCGATTGCAGGAGGCTACGTTCTTCCGCTGTGAGGTTATCTGCAGACATCCCAACCCACGTCCTGCCGTCTTTCATGTGGGCATACATCCGGGTTACAAGGTTTGTGCTGTCGTCCTTAAACGAATCGGAAATGATGTTCTTCTTCGTCCGGTATTCGTACCGATCATTCTGAGAACCAATTTTCTTATGGATGTGAATGACAAAATTGTCCGGGCGGATCTCCGCTTTGTATGTGTTTATTACCTGATTCAGCGCGGCGAGTGCAGTCGTCCGGCCGAAGTCTTTAATGTCCCACATATCAAATGTGTCGTGAATCTGGAACGTAAAACGACCGCCAGTCCACGCGCTGATTTTATTCAACAGTGTCGAGATGTGGATTCCGTAAGCCTCATCGATGTATTCATCATACGGTACCTTGTAATCGTTCAGCTTGAACATCACATGGGTGCAGGTGATTTGTGCCGTCAGCTTCTTCTTATCCCGCTGCCGCTGCCGGGTATTGATCACGTAATATTGTCCGCGTTCATCCCTGACATGACCCTTGATCTGGATTTTTTCAAGATAGTCTTCGCTGGTCATAGGAACTAAAAAAGACAACTCATAATCACTATTGAGCCGTCTTCGTCGTTCAATGTTATAGGCATCGATCAGCGTTCCGGTACGCTTCAAATTCTTATCAAATACCTGCAGTGTTGGATTAGGCAATGTATCGCCTCCCTAATACAAAAACTTATCGCGGTGAGTAATTCGGAAGAGGATCGTCCGCCCAGTGGCCGGGTCTGTCCAGGTAAGATTATTTCTCCCGAGGTTCAGGTCAAAGAAGTCTCCCTTGTACAGATGCGAGACGTTTTCCCCGTTCCGCGTGATCTTGAACTTCTCGCTATCAATCACAATGATGTCCCCGGGAACGAACGGCCCGGTAAACTCGATCTCGTCAACATGGTACCGGCTTGCCTTCCCCTGCAGGGATGAAATGCCGTGCATGATGGCTCGCTGCAGCCGCTCCCGGACAAAACCGACGCTCATCCCGCTGTCCGCATCCATTTGGGCAGCAAAGGAGATTTCACGAATAAAGTCGGCCGTCATCCCGCCTTCTCCATTCATGTTGGCCTGACCGGTCATCTCGACCACCGAAGCAGCTATAACGCCAGCGCACCCGCTGAGGACAGCCCGGCCATACACGAACATTGTTACGGGACGATTAAACGGCAGCCTATTGAATGGTCCTCCGAACATACGCCCCCTCCTCTCCGGTCAAGGATCAACCTTTATAGTCTTTTCCGGTGATCACCTTAAACTCTGCTGCCGAGATGACGCCGAATTGAACGTAAAGCCGAAGCTGAACATCGGACACCCATTTCTTCTCGTAGTAATAGGACAATCTTTCGAAATCACTGTTGAACATTCGATTCTCCTCCTGTTCCATTGTTGGCTAATAATTTCAATTCCAGCGCCGCCAGCATTTGCCCGAGCACTTGGCCTTGCATGTATAGATCAAGAATTGAAATATCCTTCCTGACCAGCTCCGCACCGATTACATTGTTCTGTTGCTTGAGGTCCAGCGTCGAAAGGTCTTGCTTTACCTGTTCTGAACCGAGGGCGCTTAACGTCAACTGCTGTTCAGTGCTCGCTGTTTTTACCGCGGATAACTCTTCCCCGGAAGAAACGACTACCTCCTGCAGTTGTGCGTTCTGCTGCTGGATCCCCTCAACTACCTCCGCAAGCAATTCCAACTCGGTCGGCTCATGCGGCTGTGGCCGTGTGAGCTCCTCGATCTCTTCCGGTGTTAACCCTTCGATCCATAGCGTCGGTAGTTCAGGGGGAACGTATGTCGGCGGCTCCCCTCGTTCTTCCTCGGGTAATGCTGACCACCGATCATATTCCGCTTGAAACGCTTCTTTCGCGGCGCTTTCCGCGTCCTGGTAAGCCTCCCACGCCGCCAAGTCGAAGCGTGGCCGGAACAGTCCGGGCTTAACCGGCACGCCGACGATGTATCCAGCGAGGACAGGTTCCGGCGTTTCCGCTGGCTGCTCTACTTCTGGCGCTGGATCCTGCTCGGCTTCGCCTGGATCGGTGGGCGGCTTCGGTTCCATATCCACATAAAAAGGGACGACACCGGAAAAGGCATCGTCCACTAGCGCATCCTCTAAATAGAGGCCGTCTATATTTACTTTAGGTACAGCTTTCATTGGCTACCTCCTTATTGTTCTGCTGGAAACGGATCTACACTTTCAAGCGACAGATGGTAGAACGAACCAACGTCAAGTAGTACGCTACCATCGGGATAGACCCTAACCGCAGACGGTATATAAGTTGTGTTATTGTGCGATATAGCACCAAGGATAACCATCTTTGATGGACGGAATCCGGCGGGCAGTACGAATATATTCTGTCCGACTGCGCCGTTCCTAATAATTCCTCTAAAATGCACCCACCCATTGGATGTTTTCGTGTAGCCAGCCTCATTGTATACAGTGCTGAAATTAACCCACCCGTTCAACAACGTCGGCATAATCCATCCCGGGGCGTCCTTATCCGCCTTCTTATTCATCAGCACGGATACAGCCGTTGCATTCTGCTGCACGGCGTCGGTCAGCTCTTGGAGCATCCCCTTTTCGTTAGCAGCGTACGATCCGCTGAATGGGACTATTGGCGACGTGTCCAACATCAGGTAAGTGACGGAATAGGCAGCGGAAGCATTAAACAAGCCTCTAGGCAATGCGATTGCGGCTCCATTATGAGTTGTCCTCAGCGTCTTTGTATACCCACTTATCGGGCGACTGGACTCATAAACGTTAAGGAAATCCCTTACTTTGTATTTCGCTTGTCCAGCTCCGGGAACAACAGCATTGTATGAGTATCCGCTAGTAGGCGTCTCAGCAGCGAAAACTGCACCTTCCCGAACCACAATCCCCGTTCCAACCTCGATCTGGTTATCGCCTTCATTAAACGTCAGCACACCTTCGGAAACGATAGGCTCGACCGTTGGCGTTGCGAGCTGGTATACGAGTTGGTACAGCGTCCAGTCTGCAGCCATAGTAGTTGGTAAAGTTGCTGTCCAATTAGAAGCACCTCCACTTGCTGCAGTCCCCCACGCCTTTTCTCCTGTACCATTGTACGGCAATAGATCGTTCCAATTTCGCATCCTCCAGCCCATAAAATACGCCTTAATCTCGTCGGCTGTCGGCGTGTAGTTGTCGCCCCATCCGCTATCTGTGTTGGATACGGTTAGAAACAGGAAACTTTCTCCTGGCCCTTGTCTAAATTGATCCGCTCCGGTAACAGCATTGTATGAATATGTGAGATGCTTGCCGTCATACTTAGTGATATAAAACCCTGCTGAAAAATCGCGATCAACTTTAGGCAGCCTAATCGTCTTATATCCCGAAGCGCTACTACCGTATGAAACATCCTCAGAACCATTTATGATAGTTTTCTTCCACTTCGCCAGCTTGAAATACTGCCCGTCCTTCTCGAAAACTTCGTCAGCATTCGCACCTGTCAGCGGATCGGCGAATAAGTCCGTTTGCAACGCGAGCATCGAGTCTTCGCGTGGTTTGAACGTTTTGGCTTCGGTGCCGAGAGTGAGCATAGGTTCAGATAGCGTATACTCCCCTTCAATGGTCGAGTTTAAAATAACCGTTAATTTCACAGTGTTTTCTGGCGTAGTAAAAGTAAGCGTGTCGCTGTCATCAGTGACGTTAGTAACGTTGCTAATGAGAGTGTCAGTACTATCAAAAAACCGTACATTGATACGATTTACTGTTCCCTTTTTGTGGATCGTATACATAATTCCCGCTTTGCTCGGAAGAGTATACGAAAGTTGTTCATACTGACCTGCGACACCAGCGGCAGTTACTGAAAAAGCATATGGAGATATAAACTTTACTTTTCCCGAGGCGTACGAGTTAAGTGTCCACTCATTAAACGGCGGCAACAGATTCTCCCCATACCGGATGGCATATGGATTTCGTACAGGCTGGACGCTATTAACGTACGGATACAACTTTAACAATTCATCGACATTTGCTGAGCTATCAGACGGTATTTTGTAGACTGCCAATTGACTAAATTTAGAAATAGCACCAGTGACTGTAGACGGATAATACGAAGCAACACGTATACTAATAGCTGACCAATTATCAATCATTTCTTGTGTTATTGTTACAATACATCCAATATCGTAATATTTATTTATATCAGGGTTAAGTATGTCCGAGACACCCACATGTTTTTTATTGTTACCATCATATAGCGTTAGCCTAAAATAATTTAACGGCGTATCACTTAACGCTTTAGCCCGGAAGAATAATTTATCTCCAACACTTGGCGCTAAACCGATGTTAAAATTGTATATTTGCGGATTTGAAGCTGTACCATTACTAGTCAATATCGCCTCATTAGATGCAACTTGAATAGTACCACCGTAAGCTATCCACTGATTAATTGAATTAAGTTCCCCATGACGACCCATTCTATTTACAATAGTTCTGCCCTTAATCCCACTCAAAGAAAAAGCCGCGCGCCGCTGTGCGTTAAGAGTCTGTATCCCGGCGTTAAGTACGACATCTTTCCGTTCCTCGATATCCAATCGGTCCTTGGCTGCAGTCAGTCCAGTTGAAAGCTCACTGATGTTGCTAACGGCCACATCGTGATCATAGGCCGTAAAATACCGGGCGACCTTGGTTCCTGCCGCCCAGCTCTGCGCCGTGCCTTGAAACCCCCGTGTGACCCCTGTCAGTTCATCCCCGGTCTTTCCGGTATACAGAATCGTTTCGGCAGCTTCGTCCGTGCCGATCGTGAGCAAATTCGGACCATCCGGAAGGAATGAACCATCCGCGACCTGAATCGTATCCTGCGCCGCATCGATCGCGCCGGCCAGCTCTGTCCCCGGGCTATTTACCTGTGCCGGATACATGGTTTTCATCTCAATCCCTCCTTACGCCAGTGTGCATACAATTTGTCCGGTCAGCATCTTAAAGATGTCATTCGATAGGATGCTACGCGGGGTTTCCAGCGCACCAAAGTACAGCAGATTCCCGCCGGTGGCCGCGTCTCGGATCCCGATATGCGATACTTGCCCCCAATCGGCTGTTGCCGTCGGCATGGCAATGTCTGCACTATTCTTGATCGTCGGTTTGGAAACCGTCACCTGTTGGCCCGTGGTCGGGTGATAAATCGTGTAATTCTCGTTCGCCGGCGCGCCAAAGGTCACTTCTTGGCGGACGTATCCGCCGCCGGTTACCTCCTGCCCGGTGTCGGCTCCCGTAGGATTGCTGGTATACAGCGCCAAGTAAACCTTGGATGGCCGGGTGTAGGCTGTATTTCGGAACACCTGATTCAGCAATGCCGCGGCTAAATAATTGGACATGTTCATCAATCAATCATCCTTCCATAAGGTATTCGTTGCGGATTTTAAAGCTCTGCAATGTGGTTGTGCCGATGTTGGTCAGCACAATAACGGGGCTGGCCCGCTCATCCCCAAGAGATTGGACGGACACCACTTGTGAAGACCGAGTGATATTTAATTCCGTAATCTTTTCATCACTCTCCGGAAACGGATCATACATCTTGAGCGGAATGTCGATCACCCGGTTCCCTGTCGATTCGTCCCAGCTCATGGTACTGCGGTACTGAGCAAAATAGTGTTTGCCAGGGCGGTCTGAAAACACCAGATCCAGTACGCCGCGTCGGGTGTTAAATTGGCGCATAAGCAGGGAAACGGTTGGGTCATAATCGCCGGTAATAAAAAAGCCCAGGCCAACTGGCCGGGCTCCATACGTACTTCCGAAATCAATTTCTCCGTCTCGCTCGGCGATCTGAACGGTATTCTCCTTCGCTTCTGGCAAACCGGGTATATTCCGGTATACCAGCACTGCCCCCGTTCTGGAAACCCATTCCCCATTCACAGAAACGTCCATCTACTTCCCACCTCCTGTTGTCGCCAAGCGCCGGAATGTCCGCTCGCGTTCGGTGTAAAGGATCTCCGCATCCGTTGGATCCTGCACCTCCACACGTTCGATAGACATGTCAATATGATTAACCGTCTGCATAATCACCGGCTCCGCTTTGCTGGCCGTCGGAGCTGCAGCCTGCCCGCTGACCAACTTCCAAAGCGTGTTTTGTTGCTCCGGATTCAAATACATCTCACCAGCATGAGCAATGACCGGTACCGCCTCACCAGGACTTCCTTGTACGATTCCTCCATCTTTGAACGCCTGAAGTTTGCCAGTGTCCTTATCCACGCCGTACAGCCTGCGCAACTCTTCATTCCGAGCAGTGAGACGTGCCATCTCGTCGGTGTCTCCCCGCGCCTTGGCAGCCGACCATGCGTCCTTGTTGGCGTTATACTCATCCAGATCAGCGTTAGCAGCAATTGAGGGATCTGACACCTTGGCGATATTGGACAGTTTCGCATTATACGCCGAAACGAATTGATCCAGATCGCTCAAGATTTGCTGATTAGCCGTTTCGTTGGCGCCAATCCTGAAATCCTTGATTGCATTCTCGATGAATTGAATATCGTCTTTATGGCTATCAAAAGCATCCTTCAAGGCGTTGTAACGATCTTCCGTATCCCTCCGCTCGTCATCGTATGCCTTCTCCTTTTCATCCTTTTCATCAACCAGTTTCTGTTTCTGGTCTTCCAAATCGCGCTTGCGGAGTTCCCGGCTGCGCTCGAGCTGCATCCGCTCGATCTCCTCCGTAATGTCTGCCAGCGCCTTACGACCTTCTGGTGAAACCGCGGTACTTAGTTCTTGCTGGCGGGCCAACTTCTTGGCGAGCTGGGTTTCATAGTCCTCGTCGACGTTCAGTTCCTGCTCTTTCGCGATCAGATCGTCGATGGCTTTGATCTTCTCATTCTGAGCATCGACGTATGCCTTCTTGCGAGCTTCAATCCCGTCCAGCTCAGCCTTAAGAGACTCATCCAGTTTCTTTTTCTGAGCATTGTAGAAGTCATCCGTCTCTTTCTTCATATCCTGAATGAGTGCCTTGCGGGCTCGATATACTTCCTCATCCGCACGCTTGTATTCATCCGAGTCTTTATGGTAACGATCCCGGACCCTAGTCCATGCGGCCAGCTTCATCTGGGTGATCTCGTTCTCTGTTTTGCCAGCTTCCTCCATACGGCGTTCTTCCTTCGCGATCCATTCCTCTGAATCAGCGAATTGGGATTTTAATAATGACTTACGAGCCCGGTACACTTCTTCGTCGGCCTTCTTGTACTCTTCACTATCCTTGTGATATCGATCTCGCACTCGAGTCCAGCTGTCTATTTTCATTTGAGCAATCTGAGTTTCGCTCTTATAAGAATCCTGCATCCGTCGTTCTTCTTTACTGATCCATTCAGAGGATGCAGCATACTGCGCTTTATTGAGTTCGTCACGAGCTCGCTTTAATTCTTCATCAGCTGCCTTGTAATACTCACTGTCTTTTTTGTAGCGATCGCGAACCTTCGTCCACATATCCACCTTCATCTGCGCAATCTGGACTTCGCTTTTATATGACTCTTCCATCTTCCGCTCTTGGCGCTCGATCCACGTGGCAGAAGCCTCATAATTCGATTTGGCACTATCCTCCTGCAGGCGTTTCATCTGCAGGTTGAGTTCGCGCTGATCCTCAAGTGTTTCTTTCAAGTGCTGCTTGTGATTCGCTTGAATCTTTTTGAGGGCCTTCAGCTGCTGATCAGCTGTTTGGTCATAATATTCAGCGTTATATCGTGCCGTGGCCATCGCAGCGTCATAAGCAGCCTGACGTTGTTCCTTAGCAAGTTCAGCTGCAGACTTGCCTGATTTCTCTTTCTTCCCTTTCTTCTTTTTTTTCTTTTCATCATCAGTCCCCCCACCGCTAAGATCACGCGGTTGGTAGGCAAAAGCATCGAGATTGCCGGACGTGAGATTAGAAAGGGCTCTGTCCGCTTCCAGTTCAGCAGCAGCATATTTGTTTTGCTCTTCTGCCATCTTGGCTGCAGCCGCATTGGCTTGGGCTTTTACGCCTGCGCTAACGATGCCGCCAAGCATTCCCCCAACTCGGGCCAAGGACCCCTTACCTTCCGTCATGCCGATGTCCAGTGCCTTGCCGGAAATCGCACCCATCACCTTGGCAAGGGCTTGGTAGTTTTTGATCTGAGCTTCCACGGCTGCCTTTTGTGCCTTTGTTGTTTCCTTAAGATTGGTAATCTGAGCCTTAGCCGACTCCACCGAAGCCGTGATCATGTTTTTCTCGACACCGATCTGATCTTCGATGTAACCAATGTTTTCGATCCGGAGTCGGCCCTCCTTGTCCATATGCGCTTGCAATCCGGGATATTGGTTCTTAAGGGTATTGGTAACGGATACGAGTTCTGCTTTCTGAGCTTCATCCAGCTTTTGAACTGCTGAAAGTTCCTTATAACGTTTCAGCGTTTTTTCCATTTCAATGACCTTACTATTCTTCGCAGCGACATCTTGCATTTCAGCTTTGGCCATTTCAATCAAAGCAGGTGTCGATTGTTCAACCTCTGCCTTCATATTTTTAAGAGCAATAGCAGCATCTTCTGCATTGCTAAAATCCATATCCTTGAGCTGTCCGTTCAGTTTTTCATACTCCGTGTTGAGGGTCTTAAATTCCTCGGCTACTTTCCTAACCTCAAGGGGGGCAAATCCAGTTCCATGTTCAAGATAAGATGCGTGATCAGCATATTTTGTGCGCATCTCATTGAGCTGTTCTTCTAGTTCTTTACGTCTTTCAAGGATCTCATTAAGGGTCTCAATATCGCCCTGAAGCTTTTTGACATCCTCGGCTGTCCGGTTGACGGGTGACTCTGCAAGCTTTTGATTTAATTGTTCCTGGTTCGCTGCAAACTTCAACACAGATTCGGATGCAGCATCTGAAGCAAGCTTGTATGCCCCTACCCCTGCAGCAACCAAAGACAGTGCAGTTATGACCCATCCAATCGGACCCATGGCTAAATTCATAGCCCGCAGCGCCGCTGTTACGGCACCGATGCTAACAACCAAGGTGCCTAGGACGGTGATCAATCCCAGCACCGCAATGCTCCCGGCGGCCAGGCCAGCAACAACTTCTTTGTTCGCTTCTGCCCACTGGACAAAGTCCTTAATCATCGGCGTGATGCGCTGCATGATCTCGCCCATGACAGGCAAGAAGGATTCCCCTAGTTCTACTCGAGCCATTTCTATAGTTTGGTTAAAAGTCGCTTGGGTGCCGGTATACCCTGTCATGGCAGAATCAGCATTCCCTGCAAACATTGCGGACTCTGCCATGATACCGTTATAAGCAGCCTGAAGCTTCTGGGCTTCGGTCAGCTTGGCCGCTGTCGTGCCGATCGTCTTCGCATAGCGATCGTACATAACGGATAGGTTCGTCGTGATGCCGGCCGCGTCTGTCAGCTCAGAGTTTCCCATTTTAACACCTTGGGCCACCTGTTTGATGGCTTCATCCCAAGTCAGGTGCGCTTCCCGGTTGTAAACTGCGGCATCCGCCGTTGCCGTCATAATCTCTTTGGTCTGTTCTAAGGTTAAGCCGGCGGTAAGATAGGTCTTTACGGTGTCTGCCATAGCTGTGCGGCTAAGTCCCCAGCGATCCGAAAGTTCTTCGGCAAGGCTGATTGTTTTTTCCGTGTCGACGTGAAGTGCTTTGGAGACTTCTGACAAACCTAGATATGAGGTTGCAAGCCCTTGTGCTTCCTTAGCCAACGTATTGAAGGTTTGAATGAGCTGCCTGGTCGCCATGCCGGCACCGAGGGCTGTCAATCCCGAAGCGAGACCATCAATTCCTTTTTTTGTGTTTTGCACCTCGACATTCGCTTGTTTCAGTTCCTGCTCGATCTTTTCGATATGCTTGGCGTCTAAACCGATCATTCGGAGCTGTTCCCGCACCTGCCGTAACTGTTCCTCCAGCAGTTCCGGGTTCGCGTTCTGGATCGACTTGTTGATCATGTCAATCTGGCCTGAGCTCAAACCGATTTCTTTCAGGGAATTGTTCAGAACTTCAAAGCCGTTTCCGGCTTTTTGCGCTTGATCCTCCAGCTCCCAAATTTTCTGAGCCGTTTGATCCGACGATTGAGTGAGCTTTAAAAGTGCAGCCTCAGTATTCAAAATCTGCTCCTGCAGCTTACTTTTCTTCTGATCGTTGAAGGTATTATCATACGATTCCTTCAGCTCGCTAAGCTTTTTCCGCTGGAGTTCGATTTTCGCATTGACGTTATCAAGAAACGACGTGAGCCGGCCGATTTTATCTTTGGAAGCCCCTAAATGATCAAAGGCTGTATCCATGCTTTTGATATCACTTGCCGTCTTCTTCCCTTGATCTCCAAGCCCTGAAATTTCTTGTTTAACAGCTTTAATTTCAGCTTTAAGACCTTGCGCTTCAGCAGTCATCCGGGCACGCAGTTCTCCAATCTCCACAGCCATAATCTCACCGTCCCCTCATACGCGCTAGCCGCGCTTGATATTGTTCTTCTGCCGTCTTTGGAGGTTCTGCTGGCGGCTTCGGCAGCATGCTGTTGATTCGCTTAATAATGTTTTCCCTTGCCTTCTTGTCCATCATGTGTGGATACGAGACGATGTCAATCTGCAACAGCAGCTCCTTCGCCCAAACCTCGTCTTTCATCACGAGCATTTTCGGAAGGTCCACGAAATAGTATCCGTTCTCGATCTCATGTTGGGTCTTACCCAGCACTGCACAACAACGCAAGACAAAATCATCATAGGTGACTACACGTCGGCCCGATCCATCCGTTTGACGATGCTTTGAATGAATTGCTGTGCTACTGGAGGAATCAGGCCGTTCAAGTTTTTTAAAGCTTCATTCATGTCGTTCTTCTCCCACGTCAGCCGCAGGAACTCTGTACATTCGCCGAAGGCGGCGTGCTCGTCCAAGTAATCTATAGGTAGGTCACTAAGAAGCGAAGTCAATTCATAAATCTCATCTATGGAAACGTCAGCGGCAGCCACAATGAACACCGCACGGTCACTTTCAGGTGTCAGGAATAGCTTAATGAGATAATCACCGATCGATCCGATATGGTCGGTTAGCTTCTTTAATCGGTTTCGGGTCAATTTGGGAACCGTAACCCGCTTACTGCCGAGCGTGACATAATCCTTTTTACTACCCAGGTTAAACATCCTTGATCATCCCTCTCATAGGAAATAAGAAAAGAGGAGAAGGCCGTAGCCCTCTCCTTGTACATGAATCGTTATGCTGTTGCCGTGATGTCGCCCCAAGTATAAAGCAGACCTTTCGGGATTGCATAAAGGGACGGGTAAGCCATTGCCGAGACGGTCAGACGCAGGTTATTATCCAACACGAAGGCGGCGTTCATATCGAACTTAATACCAACGGACTCGACATAAATGAAGCGTGCTGGATCCACGACTCCTTGAGGCTCTATCACCGCACGTCGCCGCGGCAGTTCTTTCCCCGCTAGTCCCGTGACCTGGTATTTCACCTTGTCCGGATCGGTTGCGTCAACTACCTTCAATGAATTCGGGTTATATTTTGTGACCTTTTCGAAATCCATATCCGGTGTCTCGAAATTGATGGACCCAGTCGTACCGGTAGAAATAGACTTTACTGGAGCTGTGCCTGTCTGGTCTGTCGTCGGTTCGAAATAGGTTGTTGTTGTCGTGAAGGTAATGCCGCCTTGGGTCAGGTCGATAATGATACCATCAGGCTCCAGCACACCTTTTTCATCTATACCCCATTTAAAGATGCCTGGGCCCGCATAAATTTGATCTACATCACTCATGATTATTGCTCCTCCTTCGTATAAAACATAAAATTGGTCGAATACATCGGTCGATCCTTATCGTCGAGCCCGAGCGGTATCGGACTGGACTGGATGGCCGTGCTTGAAAAGACATGCGCGTTGCCGGCAATATAGTTGCTCCGCCGATGAAGGTGCTTGATCAACTGTTTGGCAAGTGACTCGGTTCCCGCCATGTTCGCAGGCATCGCCTTGTATGACTTACCTTTCACGATCACTTGGAACGTGGGCCTCTCGGTCGGTACATACTCATGCGGTGCATATCCACCGGTACCGAAAACAAACAAGCATGGAAACTTCGTTTCCGGCAGCTCAACCGGAATGAAGTTTGGATCCGGATAAACGGTGAAGCCGGCATCCGTCAGATGTGCAATCAAGTCGCTAGCGAGCATATTTATCCTCCCTCCAGGACGCTCTTCAGTTCCTGCAGAATGAGATCTTCGTTCATTTTCAAAGCGTTCTCCAGAAACTTCTTCCCAGGCATGTATCCGCCATGTGAAGGCTTGCTCCGAGTTTTCTCTCCTGGGGTCATCTCCACGATTGCACCGTTTTTGGTTTTTCGGAAACCCTCATGTTGGACCACAGCGTACCCATCGACTTCCGGGCTTGTCCCGATATCAATGTACATGCCAGCAATCGTTTGCTTGACCTCGCCCACGTCAAGTGCAGTCTCAAGATCGCCCTCATCGATCGGCGCGAGACGTTTAGCATCTGCGATGACTTTAAGGGCTAGACGGGTGAGCTTCTCCTCCAGCCGACGGTCCAAGTCGTTCTCCATCCTCGTCAGTCGGTCGACCATTGCGTCAATGCCTTCCAAGCTAAAACTAAAGACTTTGTGGTCGGCTATAAATGATCACCTTCTTTACGTCGTCGGTTCCCATAAACTTGCGGACCTCATAATGAGCAACGTCGCAGCGCACCTCGAAATCAAGAGCATTTATATACATGAAGTAATCATCGAAACTGATAGGGATTGCACCTTCGATCTGAATCTCATATGCGATTTGTACTTCCTCGCCCCGAGAATTCCTGATCAAGCGTTGCTCTTCAATTACTTTGGCCGATCGTTCCGTCTCTGATGGCGGCAATGGACGGTCCCAATCATCCTTTAAGGAATGAAAATGCCGTACGGTTGCCGGGTATCCAAATAGACTCATACCAATGCACCGCCATACTGCCGCTGTGCCGCTTCTGCAGCTTCCTTCTCTGCCAACTCATCAGCGGTAGGTCCAAGCAGGGCACGGACGTCTGGGGCAACGTCAGGGCGTTCCCCGTCTTTGTAGCTGATCGATTCGCCGTTGTCCGATACCGTCTTCACGTTGTGTTTCTGATACTTAAGTGCCGGATCGATACCCTGCAGCTCCCATACCGTTTGAAACGCAACGATTGAGACGGCCATCGGACTAATGTTTGGATACCATCGAGCCAGATTCCTCTCTGCCTGGACGACAGCGACGGCTTGCTTCTGATCCGTGGCCCGGTCCCAAGCTTCCGTATCCAGCATGTTGGCCGTGATCCAGGCACCAACTTCTTGAGGGTCCATACCATCACCTACTTCTGCTCGGCTGCTTCAATTTCTTTGGCAAGCGTCGCCGCGCCTTTTTCGTAGGCATCTTCAATGCCGAGCTCAAAGGCTTTTTCTTGGAGCTCCTTGAGCTCAGCTTCCTTTTCAGCGATGCCTTCCTTCAGCTTGGCCTCTCCGAGTCGGCCAGCGTTCGGGACACCTAACTCCTTCGCCCGCTCGCGTAGCGCCTGCAGCTCGGTATCGGAATCATCCTGCAGTGCCTCGATTTCTTTGCCAACTCCAGCATCAATTATTGATTTACCGACTGAATCATTAACGTTGCGAATAATATCGTTCGGCTGTTTCCACTCACCTTCGTATTTCACAACGCCTGTCAGTTTCAAATCCACTTCCATCACCCTTTCTGGTTTTAAATATAAAGAAAGGAGCCCTCTAAGGAGCTCCTTATAACACTGTTGCGGAAACAACACTATTTGCCCAAGCGAATGCAGGGAAGGACAGTGCAACCCCAGCAGTACGCAAGCGAATCGGGTTCTTTGTCCAGTCACGAAATACGTAAATGCCCATGTCGCCGGTTTGAACAGCTTCAATCTCGGACATCATTTCTTCCGTCGTCTTAGCCCACAGATAGTTACCTAGTGGACCATCCGGCAGCATAACGAAACGATTTTGTGGCAACATTCGAACCGTAGTGAAATTCAGTTTCCCATTGTTTAGCTTACGATCTTCAGTGCGTGCTTGCGTGTCATAAGCGATCAGTGCTGGAAATTCCAATTCGTCGAACACTGACTGTAATTGTGCACGTGTAAGCTGGGGCGGCTGAGCACTACCACTCGGGTCACCATGGTAATGTTTACGGATGGACAAGTTGCGACGCAACAGGGTGATAATTTTCTTACTCGTCATTGCGCGGGTAAGTTTAATTCCCTTATCAGAAAAAGCATCCACCCATTCCTGAATGTCATCCAATGGTTTAGAATTCACAACGTCATCCCACTTGTCTGTACCCGTAAGTACTGGTTTCTGCTCAGGAGTGTATCCCCAACTCACATCAACCCGTACATTATCCTCTGCATAGTGCACCTCTCCCTGCCATAAAGCCGTCATGGCAATCCACTCCCGCCGAGCTCTGATAGCATCGACGGCATACTGAGCGTCATTTAATTGCTCTGTACGAAGCTTGTTCCGTTCAGCATCCCGCAAGCCATAACTTTGCGACGCCTGAAGAGCCATCCGGACCAGTTTTTCATCCATAGCCCGTCCACGTTGAATCTTTGGAATGTTGACACGATCACCTGTCAAGCCTTCACGGGAACCATATTGGACTTCGGTACCCAATTCGGCAATCTGTGCCATTACAGGAAGACTCGAACCGCTGTTTCGAATGACATCTACAGTCAATTCATCAGTTTCCTCCGGCGGGAACAACAAAGGGTGAAGATAGTTATTATCGACCTCAAGGTTTCGAGAATAAATGAGCAAGTCCTCGCCGCTCAATGCTTCTTCGAGTGTCATTTCAATCGGTTCTTCAGCAAAAGTCTGGAGGTCCAATTTTAAACGCAAGTTGTATTGCTTGGTCATTATGCTTTCATTCCTTTCATGGATAAGTGTTTGGGATTAAGCAAAGACGATGTGCGGCATCTTCTTACGGAGTTCGTCGTCTACTGAAACCGGGATCCGCTCGGTGATAAACTTACCGACCTCATATCCGCCGACAACATGGTCGCCGTCCTTGACGTTGACTGTACGCTTTAGGATCACAGTCGGGTTCTGGCTGCCGTCGGTTCCGGCTGGATCATAAGGAGCGAATTTGCCCGATGCAGTGAGCTTCGCCATCGGCATGCCTTTCTTAATAATCTTGTCGCCATTGGCATCCGCAGTAACGGCTGTCGAATCAATAGTGATACCGTTGGTCACTTCCCGGATCACTTCAAAGGATGCCAGGATCTCATACTCATCCTGAACAGTTACACGTGGTCTAGGTTGCAGTCTCATGGATAATCCCTCCTTATTTTTGGGCCCATGGGTTATACACGGCTTGTTGACCGGGTACCCCGCGGCTCTTTGCTAAATTGACCATTTCCTCTTGTCGTTTCTTTTTGTCGTCTGGAGTCCCGCTACCGATGTCAGCACCGATCCGGCCGCCCCCCTGCTTCGTTTTAATCAGGTGCGGTTTCTTCTTGCCTAAAGCCTCGAGTGCTTCCTTCACGCCTTCCAGCTCGCCCTTCTCGTTCTCCTTTACGGTGGACAGGTCTGCAAGTGCAGCTGCGTCCTCCCAATCGGCGAACCCGAGTTCATTCGCCATCACCTTAACCTCGGCATTTAGCAATCGCTTGAAGGTCTTGTCGTTCTGTTCCTTCTCACGTGCCTTGATTTTCTCATCGACCAGACGGTCGACTTCCGCGGGATCAAGTTTCCCTTCTTTGTCTTCCTTCTCCTTCGGCTTAATGGCAGCTTGCATTGCCTCAACGGAGTCGAAGCCCAAGTCCTTAGCAAGTTGCTTCTGTGCGGCTTTCTCAGCTCGGGAAAGGCGTGACTGGACGTGTTGGTCAAGCTCAGCCTGGGTGAAAGTCTTCTCAGACCCGTTTGAACCGGAACCGCCCTCGCCGCCTGCTCCTCCTTCTTCACCACCTGCGCCACCTTCAGCGAACAGCTGCAAATCCAACTTCAACGGCAAACGTTTTGCAATATCTTCGTACATTTTTGACCTCCTGTTTTATGCCCGGGTAGGCTTCCTCGAATAGCAGTTTTGCGTCATGCCACGGTTTGGACAAAAGAAAAAACCACTTATTTAAGTGGCTTGAGGAAAATAATAACGCCCTCGCTACAACTGCGAAGACGTTTCAGTATTTATATGTTTGACCTTCGTATACGACAGCTCGCTTCGTCAAATCGACTGACATCTGGCCGGATGCAATGCGGGCGATGTGCCACCACCAATTTTCTGGAGGCTTGTCGCTAAAGATTTTTTCAGGATCAGCATTTTTAGAAAAAAAGCGTGCGAATTCGCCGGCTCGTCTGAGCAGTGTCGCGTCATACCTTGAAAGCAATTCCGATTCTTCTTTGGTCAGTTTGGCTCCAGCCAACTCATCTCTAATTTTGAATCCTTCCATTGTTTCGAAAATACTTAGGAGTGTATCCGAAACCTCAATACCATATGCTTCGATGTCATCCTTCAAATTCACGCACCTCCTTCACTGTTCCCATATAATTATATCCATCATCTACGTTTAAATAGTTTCGATACTTCTGTTCAGATTTGAAAGGAAATGACGTTGTCATGGTTCCATCCTCCTCGACCATAACGATCCATAGTTCCCCGTCACCGAATACAAATGTATCTTGTTTGAATTCTGGCTTCGAATACCGATACACTTCGCTATCAAGATTCGAAACGATCTCCTTAATCTTGCTCTCATAATCCGAAGTTGTCCAGTCCTCAGGTATGTGCTTTCGTTTCTTTCTTTTCACAAGATGATCATCCAGTTTCCCCTCGTTCCAGACGAGTCCTTTGCCGAGAACCTGCTTCCGTATCCTAATGACATTTTCACCATATTGTTTTATCAATCCAGAATTTTTAGGCAACTCCGTCTTTTTATTTATTACGTTGGCTTTACGATAAAGTTCCTGCAGGTCTTTGTACGCAGTTGCCCCGCGTGCCTTCATACTGGCAAACGTCCGTAAATCTGGCGTATCGTTTGGCAACACGGCCTTGTACCGCATCCATTGCTTACGCGTCTCATTCTTCCGGGATTTCTCTAACTGGATCTCATTATAGCGCCGAATGTTCGCCTCGATACGATTATCCGTAAATGGACGGTTTGATACAGCAATCATACGCTCGATCTCGTCGGTGGTTTGGTATTCCTCAATCCAAGCGCTTATAGAATGGACGCAATGTGCGTGGTATGGCGGGCGGATCTCCAGTTTCGGGAAACGCGAGTCTTTGCCGCTGATACTGTAAACGCGGCCCTGATATTTTGCACAATATTCACAGGTTATCCCCACGTAGTTCACATAGACCAGGTCAAGACCGTTCTGAACGATCGTGTTCTCAGCCCCAGTGACGTGTGCCTTCCGGAGATTGTATTGGACAACGCCGTTCATGTACTTATCCGCTGGGATCCGTGCGCCGTTCTTGGCTACTATTCCTCTGATACCTTGATCCGTCATTTTGGCGACGGCTTCTTTGGTTGCCTCTCGCCGGCGGATCCCTTCGGTAAGCATACGCTCCGTCGCCGTTCGGACAACCTCCTCCACCCGATGCTTCGCGTCCTGGGACATGTTGTCGGTCGCCTCGAGGATCCGGAAGAAGGCGTCGTCCATGATCGCTTGAACAGCTTGCTGATGAATGATCGGTTCCAGTACGGTATTGACTTGATTCTCCGCCATTCCCTGAGCCAGCATGCTGTCAGAAGCTTCGCGAGATCCCGCTTTATATGCCTCTGCCAACAGTTCAGACATACTTTGAGCAGATCCGTCGGTCAGCTCGGCAAGGATCTCATCGATCTGCTTCAGCAGTCGCTCTTTCCTCTGCTGGGTGTAGCTGCCAGTCTCAAGGGACCTGATCAGTTGGATCAGCCGCTCCCCCGCCTGCGTATAAAGAGCTATAAGCTTATCAGCATCAGCCATTAGCTACCACCCAAGTTCACCCGCGGCGGTTGCGTATAGGTCGGATTCATCGAGTCAGCGGTCTGCTCGTCCTGAATCTTCTGGATTTCGGCCATGATTGCTTCTTCAGACCAGTCCGGATGCATACGACGGACTGTCGTCTCCAGCGATTGCACACCGCCGGCATACTTCTCGATTTCTTCTGTGTCCTTCTCGCTGTCTGCCTTCGGCAGTAGTTCCCCCCACTCGACTACGGGGTCACTAATCTTAAGATTCTGATTACCAATCGCATTTTCGAGAATCATGCATTTCCTGACGGCATCTTTGATCGCCGCGTCAAACTTGTCCTTTATCGCCTCAGCCTTAATCACCGATTGGATCCAGAGGTAAAGGAGAGCAACGCCCGAGTCACCTTTACCGTCTTCCAATCCGGCAGCCTGCGGGGAAGTTTTGCTGATGGCCAGCATGTACTTGATCAGTCGTGTGACGTGTTCGAAGCTCTGCTGTGTCTTGGCATCCCAAGTGATATACATAGGAACGGCCCCGGACTTCTCGTCATAAGAGACGACTTCCAAATCGGCGTTCCGGACGAAGCGACCGCCATAGTCCCGATGATTTTGAAGTGCGACTGTATCCCATAAACCCTTAGGAATCGCCAGCTTCGGCTTCCCATGTTTATCAAAGACGATGCTGTCACGAGTGATAGTCCAATTGATTTCTTCCTGCAGGCCATCAATGTTTCGGAGTGCGGACCGTCCCCTGGGACTTGTGAGCGTTTCGTCGTTTGTAATCATGCCACAAAGCAGCTCGTTTACGCCTAGAAGCTCAACATCTTCCGGGATATCCAGATCATATGTCGAAGCATACTGGGCAATTTCCACCTCATCGCCTACATTGTCGCCTTCCATCTTGAAAACCAGCTGCTGAATGGCGAGCCCACCGGTCTCCAGCCGCTGCCGTTCAACACGAAGGAACCGATCCTTGCGGTCACCATTTCCCCATTCTTCGAACCACACGATGTCTGATCCCTGACCGTCATCATGTGGTAGATACTGATCCCCCAAGACCCACTCGAACCATACCGTCCCAGCCTCACTCCGGCGAATTCGATAAGCGACCCTGCCGTCAACCTGATGCTGGGTTATGGCTGACCAAACCTTCTCATTAGGCTTGCTGGTAGTCACGACAGTAGACACGAATTCCAGCTCCGGCCCTTCCTCCGTATCAGCCGAAATGTTCCCGAGCGACCGATTCAGCAGATCCGCCGGCACCTCAGCGACAAGGCTACTGAAGTTGGCCACAATGTATTGGCGGTCCGCACTGAACACCTTTTCGACTTGCTGCCATGATCGAATACCATTTCTTCTGCGGACGACGCGGGTTTCCTTCACAACAGCCTTTGCCCTTGGAAAGATCGTCGCGTGCTCACCCTCATAAAGCAATCGGTAATACATCATCATGCCGATTTCCTGATCGTATGGGGGCGGTGGGAACGTCTTCTTTCTGTAAACGATCGTCATTGTATTCACCTTCTTTCTACCAGCCTGCCGGCCGTTGATTAGTGTAATGGAGTGCGTTATCGGTCACGAATGACAGAATGACAGCATCCGCTCGGTCAGGCGAATCAAGCCCGCGCTTCTTCATGTCTTCCTTGCGTTCAAGAGCAAGCTTCCCTTTACTGGTCATTCTGTACTTCCGCTGTGTCAGCTGAGTGATTAGCCGCTCATCGTTCGGCAGCTCAACACTGATAGGTTCACCTTGCATGTGTTTTGAGAAGGATTCTTGAAGTACATCCCGAACAATAGCCCAAGCTTCGGTTCCGCGATTCTCGTAATGTTCGACTTCATCATCAGTGGGCTTGCCGCCGTTATTAACAGGGATCACTCGCCACCCATACATTCCTTCCTCAGCGATCACCTCGTTCAGTCGGTCAGTGACGCCGCCACCAACCCCGCTATCATCGACCTTAATCTCGACAAACTCCAGTTGCGGAAAGGATCTAAGCATTTCCCTCCCGATACTCAGTACTTGACCCGCTGTCACCATGGTGTCCTGCTTGTTGTACCATTTGAGATCGAATACCTTCATCCCAATCCGTGGTGCGATAACCGTTTCGTCGTCGCCAAAGCGTGCTACGTCTACACCCAGGTGAAGCGTGTCGCCTATTGGATCGACGGCTGCACCTGTAGCCAGTTCGGCAAGCTCTAGAGGAATAAATGCATCCGCCTCTGCCTTCGGGAATTCTCCATATACGCGGACACGGACAACATCACTTTCAGCACCATATTTATCGATAAGCATCTGAATATTTTCTTTGCTGGCCCGCTTACTGCTGCGGCTATCCACCTTATGAGAGCAAAAACGGCTACGGTCCCGATTGTGAGAATCATAAAAAACCCCACTCGTACGAGTCGGGTTTCCGCACATTAATAATTTGTTTTCAGCGCCGGACAAGGTACCAAGGATGGCTTCCATGATGGGATCGGACACACCAGATGCTTCATCCACGACGAAAAGCATGTAATCCTCGTGGAAACCCTGCATGTTCTCGGGTTTGTTAGCCGTCCTGGCCGTTGCAAACCACCGCTGTTCATGGCCGATCATATAGACTTTTGTCTTGGTCCACTTCAAGAGATTCTTGACCATGGAGTTCTCCAGCCATTTGGATACCTCGGCCCAAAGAACGTCATGTAGCTGCTGTTTGGTAGGCGCCGTACATACCACTTTGGGATTCGGTCGGCAGCACAGAAACCAAATGACCAATGCGGCCTCAAGACCTGTCTTCCCGACACCCTGACCAGACCGGACACTGGTCCTGGGGAATTGAGCGACATCCATCATGACATCTCGCTGCCAATCGTCCGGATCAAAGCCCATCATGTCCTCAGCAAAAGCAACCGGGTCATCCCAATATAGATCAAGCAGATCAGTGACAACATTATACGGCTTACTCATCGACTAACGCCTCCGCCTGCTTCGCCCTACGCCGCCGTGCAATTTCTTTCAGTGCGTCGGTCCAGCTTTGCGTTGCACCTGCAGCGCCTTGTTGCTTGTTCAATTCGATCTGCAGGAGAGCGGTACGGATCTGCTTCTCGTCATCAATCAGGCGATTCTTCAATTCCACCGCTTTGAGCTTTTGTGCCTGAACACGGGTCAATGCATCTTCGATCTTCAGGATGTCGTCAATGGCCCGATACTCCGTCTCTTCAACTTGAGATTCAACCATCTCGGTCCGGGTAACAGGGATTGTCTTGGTCAGGCCGGATTTCTCGTCATGTACCGTCATGGCTTCCTTGACAGACTTGAGCTCGTACAGGACCCGTCGTTCCTTCTCAGTCAGGCCGTCGATCAGCCTCTTGATTCGAAGTAGCATACGCCGCTCGCGAATCTCAAATTTGAGAATCGATTCATCCACCTGTAGGATTGGGTCCGTATCGATACGACCTACTAGATCTAGCTCGTCATCTTCCAATGCGTCGAGCCAGATGGACTCATATTCGCCAGTGGTGACAGCCTTCTTGTTTCTCAGTGGCCCACCTGGACCGCCTTTATTACCTACTGCTCGTTTATTACCAGGGGGAGCACCACTACGATTACCGACAGCGTTCTTATTCCCCTTGGGAGCACCTCGTTTAGTAACGTTACCTTTCGATTCATTGGTAACGTTACTATTCAAATCAGCAGCCCACTTGTCCTGAGATTTCCACTTTCGAACTTGTGTCTCGCCAATTGAAAGAGCAGCGGCGATGTCTTTAAACTTCATCGTTCCGCCGCTCTTTAGCCACATCTTTTTTGCCTTATCCCGCTCGGGACTTCTTTCTCTGGCCACTACACTATCACCACCCCCAACTAAAAAAGGATAGGCTAAAAGAGCCTACCCATATCAATTTTAGAATCCGACTAACTATGTTCGTGTTTACCATTCCGTATTGGAATGACCGGCCCGTTCCTAATTTTCTGATCATGGAAATGATTTGCAATATCAGTTGTTTTCCAATTAAATGTCATGAACGTGACGATTTCTTAAACGATTATCTTGTCGTGTTACATCTAAAACTGATGATAGTCGATCTGCTTCCATCTACTTGTCTCTGACCCCGGACATATCGTTTTACCTTTTTTGAACCTATTCTAACCTTCTTTACTGCACTCCGTTTCTTCCGCATCCGTTGTATCCCTCCTTAAAATCAAGCGACATACAACATCCTATTTAGGCATACATCGAAATGTGCAAGGCCATTAGTAAGGCTAATTTTTTTATTATAGGAACGGACAGTTTATTAAAGTTCATCCTTTTGCAACTCAATATCTATTTCAATCAGCTTTTTCAGGTCGTCCACCGTATTGATTTCAATCCGGCCATCTTGGAAGTCCTTGACCCACTTGGCTATGCCAGCCTTAACGATCTTCCTGTATTGTTCCTTGCTCTCGAGGATACCTTCCATGACTTGAAGCTCGTGCTGCAGAAGCAAATCTTTATTCTCAGGTGTTCCCATTGTCGTTCCCCTCGGCTTTCCGTTATGATGGAATGCGAGATAGCGGATGTCAGCTAAATGCCGCGCGCGGCGGGCCGCTATCTCAGCCGGGGGATACCCTGGACTAAGGGGAGGACGTTACCGCGTCCTCCTTTATTATGGACAAAGAAAAGACCGCCCCTTGGCGGTCTTTATCCTGCGTTCACAAATTGGATTATCCCAATAAGAACTAACAATAGATAAACGACAATTATAATTAAAAAGCCTAAGTTCAAACCCTTCGAACCACCATGTGGTCTCTTCCCAACTTTCCGCTCCACTGAATCAAGTCGATCTTTAAGTTCTTGTATTTCTTTCTCTAGATCCATTCTAGCCTCCTTAAAGCGTTCTTCAACCCATATATATCCATTCAATAGATACGAACTATATCCTCTTTCTATACTAAGGATTGATACGAGAAATGAGGACTGGCTCTATGCCGGTAGCTTCCTTGTACCGTTTTTTAATGACGTCGCAGAACTTCGGATCAATCTCCATGGTACGGCAGGGCCGGTCCAGTTGGTCACAAGTCATCAAAGTAGACCCGCTTCCGCCGAAGAAATCGACCACCATGTCTCCCTTCTGACTGCTGTTCTTGATCGGTATGGCCAGCAGCTCCAGCGGCTTTTGTGTCGGATGAACGTATTTGCCAACATCACCGCGGGACACTTCCCAAACAGTGGATGGATCCGATTCTTCCACAGGCAAGCCAGCGCGCCATACTGTGGTTTGTCGGCGGTCGCCATACCAAGTTGGGGCCTTCCCTTTTATATGAGCGTAAAATACCGGTTCATGCTGCCAGCGGTACTGTGACCAACCAAATGAAGCTGCGTTCTTTACCCATACGCATTGACTCCGGATGACAATGCCTGCTGCGTTCATGGCGTCCTCGAACTGGCGCTGGTAAGAAGATGGGTGAAAGACGTATATCGCGGCCGTCGGCGCCATATGTTCGGAATACCTCTCGAATACGGAATGCAAAAAGCCCGCAAATTCCTCTGCGGGCATGTCGTCGTTCATTATTGTCCCCCGGCCGTCGGCGGTCAGACGGGAAGAATCACTTTCAACAGCCACGTTATATGGCGGGTCCGTCACAACAAGCGCTGCCAGTTCGCCGTCCATCAAGGATCTTACATCGTCCTGGCTGGTTGAATCACCACACATTAATCGGTGAGGTCCAAGTTGCCAAATATCTCCCCGTTGCGTCTCCGGCTCCCGGATGTCATCAAGCGCCTCTTGAACGTCGAAATCATCCTCCACAACAGGCTCCTCAATCTCCGTATCAGGCATAGTACCGAACTCGGCTATCAGGTCACTGAGCTCTTCCTGATCAAAACCCGATAACGTCAAATCTGCCCCGCTCATTTGTAGATCAGCCAATAGCCTGGCCAAAGCTTCATCATCCCAGCGACCGGATACTTTGTTCAACGCAATGTTCAGAAGCCGTTCCTGCTGATCGTCCAGGTCGACGACACTGACGGCCAACTCCGTATGTCCTTGTTCATGAACCATGATCTTATAACGTTGATGCCCGCCGACCATGTTGCCGGTACGCTCATTCCAAACGATCGGCTCCACATAGCCGAATTCCTCAATGCTACGCTTTAGCTTTTCATATTCCGGATCTCCCGGCTGTAAATCTGCTCTTGGGTTGTAGGCTGCTGCATTGATTCGATCTATTGATATAACTCTGATATCCATTGGTATGACCCCTTTGTTTAATCATAAAAATAAAAATGCCGCTTTATTTGGGCAGCGGCAGCCCCTGCAATCCACTCTTTAACCGCTACAGTCACGGTGGGAAAGGAGGACAGAAGAAAATAACAAGAGCAGAGTAATATATTCATATGATTTAAAAATCTTTTTGACTAAGGCAGATATCTCCGAGTAAGAAATAAATTGAGTTGAGTTGGTTTCTAATATGGATGCACGACAAATAGGAGCACACGCCAACGCTATGCCCCTTCTCTGCTGTTTTCTAAGCATCTTCCGATATTCGTGCCAAAACTACCTGACAGGCTTTAAAATAGATTAGATTTCTTCATTTCAACTAATATTTATACTTTTTCAACAGTTTTTCTAGTTCTTTAGATTTCTCTTCACCAAATGACGATATTTTTTCACGGTACTTATCAAAGAAACCAGCAAGTTGGCCAGGTTCAAAAACAGCTCTACCGTTACCTTCATTCTGATCAAGATGCCAAATATTTAAGTCCAGCCAAGACTTTACCGCTAGGAAATCCCTGTAAATTTCTTGAGGAATGTAATCATCGTTGATATTATTTAAGCTGGCTAGGCATAGCCGTAAGGAGCTGAGTTGCTCATTTATCTGTTTCTCCTTATACTCCCCCTCCTCCATATCCATTAACTTTAAAACAATCCCCAATAGCGCAGCGGCGTTTGATAATTGAATATCAATAACATAATAGCTTTTTACGAAGTTCTGTAATTCATTTATTCTGTTTCGTTTAGCATCAAGTATTGCTTGTCTTTTGAATAGATAAATAGCTATTCCACCGGCAAGCAAACCACCTGCTATTCCACCAAATGTCTGTATCCATGCATTAGCATCTATGCTGTTGAAGAATTTTTCCAAAATTTATCCCCCCTATCGAATCTTTTCGACGGTTATGATTAATTCCCCTTCTTCACATATCGCTGCCTGCTGCAGAACTGCTTCGTGCCAGTCCACTCGCCCCATTCACACCTCTTGCACTTGCCCGGCTGCTTTGGTTTATAACGTGGTCGCTGCAGCTTATTACGTTTTACTGCCATGTCGTCGTTCCTTTCTATTTCTGGGCGGGCTGCCTGCTGTCAGTCTAACCAACCATTGAATCCATTTCATATAAACGTCACGCTCCTATTAGAAAATAAAAAAAGCCGCCCAGGGATGGACGACTACTATCAATTTATGTACTCATTTCTGCGATTTTATTAAGCTTTGAAGCATTCACATACCGCTTTTGAAAGAATGGCGACCGTGCCGGCCGCAGCAAAAACGCTGCGCTCTTTGCTTTAAAAGAATCTGTACTTAGTAACTAGAGAGGAAGAACAAGACCATTTTATCTTGATATAAAAAGTTGTGTCAAAACACCAATCTATCAAACTAATCGAATAACCCGAAAATATCTTACGAATACTTCGTATTTCTCAGTATTAACTAGCCTGCTTTTTCCTTCTTATCTTTCTTCACTTCTTTACTTATTCTCCTCAAAACATTTAAAAATTCATGCGTATCTAAAAAATAGTTCGGATATGCTTTTTTAAGTGATTCAACTGATGATGCTTTTACAAGTACAACTTGTCTTTTGTTATCTCCATCGCTTATTTGCTCTTCTTTCAAGTAATGTTCCGTAGCCTCCTCAAGTCTATCTCTTCCATATGCTGTGTATGTTAATTTCTTCTCATCTGGTTCTAAAACCAATAAATAATAACTGCCTGTTCTTCCATCACTACTTATAGTTTTTAAAGCGTTTCTAAATACATTCAATTTTTCAGTAATCTTCAATCTTTTTTCTTCTAGCACTAGAGTCCGGAATGTTTCTTCTCTCGATAAGTGTTCGTACCCTGGGATCAAACTCTTTCCTTCTAAATAAGCAAATGCAGAGCTGGCCAGTGCAAAAAATGATAACCATTCATCAGGCCCTTCGCTAGATTTTAATGAGGAATTGAGAAATGTCCCCATAGTTTCTACAGCTGTTGCCCACGCATGTTGCAAACGAGTTCGTATTTGCAATTCAATCATAAGGCCATTATAAATCTCAGGATTATTTTTATAGTAACGATAAACCAAATGAATCCCTCTATATCCGGATGGTTTAGGATTATCTATGTAATTTTTCTCATTCACAAGCTGGTGTTTCCACTTGCTATTACTATTCTTGTAGTAATTATAAAGTTCCTCTACTTGACTTAGATCCTCTACAACAGCCCTCAAACCACCTATGTCTTGCATCCTTGATAATTTCATTCCCTTAAACCTGGCTAGTTTACTGATAATTGAGGGTGTTCTTTTTAATCTCTGAGCCACAACTGCGTTTTGATCAATACTCTTCAACTTATTTCTTAAAGTCGCTTGAAAAGTATTGATTGGATATCCATGAACAGCTCTCCAATTATTAAGTGTTTCGTAGGCTTCTATTACCTCTTGGGAGCTTACTTCTGTGTCGTCATTGAAAAATTCTTCACTAAGTATTCTAGAAAAATAATCACCAGCTCTGTCTACTGCTTTTTTTGAATATCTTAATTCAACTTTTTTCATTTTTTTTCGACCCACTTTCATTGCATCCTTTCGTTTAATTTATCACACCATGTAATATTTTGGATACACAATCGAAAAAATAAGAAAAAGCGAGAAGATGTACGCCCCGGTCATATGCCACATTCATGCGGCCGTGCGTGTCATTCTCGCCTTCTTGTTCTCCTAATTAATGTATCATGGAAAATTTCATATGGTGTTTATCTTCAGGTTAGCAGTTCCCGGACAGTTGCATTTATTACATTCCTATTTTATTCAGTTAATTCAATACCAACCAGTTCTTTTGCCTTAAATACTTTTAGTACACCACTCATTATAAAATTATCAGACATACTAATTTCATCTTGAAATTTAGACATATAACTTGGTTTTTGATCATCAAAATACTTTAATACATATTCAAGCGCCTCTGATTTTGTGTAATATGCTGTAGCAAGATCTGATTTAGCGGCTTCTAATTCTTTTTTTACATCCTTCGGCAAATCTTTTGCTATTTTCATCTGGTAATACTGTGATTGAATATTCTTTGCTGCATCTCTTGCCTTTTCTGTCGCTTCATATGCTGTAAAAATATCAACCGTACCTTGGCTAACTCCATTTAAAGCATTTTGATAATTATCCATATATGGTTTCATCGTTTCCTCAATAGCATACATGTCTTTTTCAAATTGTAATACCACTTCTTGATATTTCTTTGTATTATCTTCTTCGGTTTTCGCTGGCTTAGCTGGCGTCGAAGGCTTCACATCTTTTTTCGTAGCTTCTTTAACTGGTACTTCGACAGGTTTTTCTTCTTCGGGTGTTTGTTTGGCTTCATTGGTATTTACGCCTGCTGTTACTGTAGTCGTAGATTTGCTTGTGTCTGCTTGTTCAGTGTTACCTGATGCAGCATTTATTACTTGAGAAAAAGCTAATATAGCCCAAATAGCACCTAAGACTCTTGCAATCTTTCCAATCTTCTTCCATTCAATAAAAATCATGATAAACGGAATAAATATCCACGCTAATATTCTCCAAACCTTCAAAAAAATAACCCCCAATTATATTTTTTAATTCCATTATAGGATAATTGGAAAATATTATCACTACATTTTATGATTAACTATCACAAATTCCGGGCTTTTTCGATTCAATTAATAGGAGATATTACCCGAAATTCTATTAAAAACGATATCTCAGGAACTATATTCTTCACTTCTTCCCAAACTTTATACAGCCCCTCAAAGAAACCAATGAACTTCAATGTGTTTGGTCATGCTCTCTGTTCCCTCAAGAATCTTCCAACGGTCCGTACTGTCGTAAAACTTGATAATAAACAGAAAAAGACGAGAAGAGTTACGCCCCGGTCATATGCCGCATTCATGCAGCCGTGCGTGTCATTCTCGCCTTATTCTATGATTACATCCTATCATGGGTAAACAGTCATGTGATGTTCAACTTTGGTTCAAATTACGTTCAATTCATGTTCATTTCAGTCTAATTCTAGTTGGTCTTACTCTTTGTTTAATTCATTCTATTGTTAAAATTGATTAGTGTTATTAAGCTAACCAGCAGGATTCACAAGCTACTAAGTAGAATAAAGTTAATTTACGAAAGTAGTACAATAAAAGGAGACTAGAAATGGTACATGAGTATTTTAGTGATCGGGAACTTGGCAAGAAAGAGATGAATTCCGAAGAAATTGAGGATTCTGTCTATGATGGCATTATTGCCGTTTACAAGAAATTTCTTAAGAACTTTTCTCTTGAATTCCCTAATACTTGCCCTGATAACGAAATGGTGTGTGGCACGGACGTTCAGCTTCTTAATGCCGCTATAAAAGCACAAATCCCGAACATGGAAACACCCGTCAACGTAAGATGGGACGGAGACAATGAGATTGATAAATATTCGTTGCTTGATTTCGTTGAATTCTGTTACTCAAAAATCGTAGATATCAACGAAAGTGATTGGCATAGTTATTATAAGCATCATCATATTTTCTTTCCTGGCAGCGAAAACGACAAAGAAAAATTCCGCTCCGAAGTGAACCAAATTTTCCAACGTAACGGAATTGTGTTCTATCTCGACAAAGATGGTGTGGTTAAGCGAAAGTTGCCGACCCAATTGGATGCCGTCCTTCAAAACCTCAACGTCAGATCAAAGGACAAAGATTTGAACGAATTGGTAAACGCAGCAGTCGATAATATCCGCAAACCGATGGAATTTGACCGCCGTATAGCTCTTGAGAAAATTTGGGACGCTTTCGAACGATTAAAAACATTTTATAATCCGAGCAACAAAAAAGCATCAGTCCTGACTTTAACAAAGAATATAGCGGCAGGAACATCACAATTTGACGTGCTGCTCGACAACGAATTCAGGGCGCTTACGACTATCGGTAATGAATATCAAATCCGTCATTTTGAACAAGGGAAAATCAAAATAACTACAATGAAACAAGTCGATTACCTATTCTACCGTATGATTTCGTTGATTGACCTTTGTATGGAAAGTGTGAACACCGAACAGTAATAAAACAACTTTAGCGGCAAACTAAGACATTATTTCACCTTAGTTTGCCGATTTTTTTCTCCATTTCTTAAAACTCAGCATCATCTTGCTCAAAGAATCCCATCAATTTCAGTGTATTTGCCATGCTCTCAGTGCCTTCAGCGATCTTCCGACGAATAGTGCTGTCACTCAGACCATGCCGGAAGAAGAGAAGTGTTTCCTTATAGGAGTAACCCTGCATGTACCTGTAATCGACAGCCTTCCTTTCATCATCGTCTTGAATCAAGCTGAATGCCCTACGGAGCTGATGAGTATAAAACTGATATCTCTGGTATACCCAACGCTGCTTCTCAATCAAGATAGTGGCATTGGCTGTCTTGTCGGCGTGTAGATCCTCCTGATCGATGCGACGAGCTGCTTCACCATCAATGGCCACTTGTTTAAGATCCTGTTCGAATTTTTCAAAATCCTGCATGAGCATCGTCATCTCTTTATATTTTCCGAGCAGGAATTTTGTGCGCTGGATCTCCGCATCATTTGCTTTTGGAAAGAGCTCTCCTTGTCCCCATGCCATCGCCATTCCCCTCAATCCCCTTTATGATATAATAATTGAGAGGAATATATTACCGAGTGACCCCCGCCCCGGCCACGGATAGGGGGTCTCATTCATCCGTAATCACTCCTTATGGGTTAAATATTCCTACCGAGGTGAAAATGATGAACGGTAAGAAATTTGTTATTATCATGGTTCTTATTTTGCTAGTGATATGCGCTTGCTCTTTAGTCGTAGCACAACTGTTGAATTCACTTGGTCACCCAGATATATGAAAATCAGCCCTGCCTTTCAATGTGCTGTCTCTCTTAAACGCCTACGTTTAAAGTCAAACCCCATGCGCTCCAACTTTCCTCGAACACCAAGCGCACTTTTTCCTAGCACCGAGCCGATTGTTTCGTAGCTGTATCCTTCCTGAGCCATTCGGAGCAGTGTCTGAACCTCATCAGGTGTATATTTTATTAGGTTATTCAGACGGACCGGCCGCATTTTGAGGTTGAGATCATGGATGCGTCTTTTTATAGACGATTCCGATCGGTTAAACATGCGGGCTAATTCTGGATAGGTGATATCGGTTTTCAGGATTTGGGAAAGTCTCTGGTCATCTGCAGGTGTCCAGTCTACTGATTGACATGTTTTCTGGGATCTTAATTGATCCGCTTTTCGTTTTACTTTCGCCCATTCAGGTTCAGGACCAATTGTCCCGGGTTCCATTTTTGCTAGGTTCAGCAGTTCTTTATGTTTCTCAGCCCATTTCCAGAAGTCGAAGTACGATATAACCAAAACCCTCGCGCTTTGCGCAAACAACTTCTTCCTGGCTGGCATTCCATAACGATTGATCCAATTTTTCATGGTAGAGTATTCTCGACCAAGCGCTTTACCAAGCTGGCAAACCGTTATACCGTCAAAATTCATTCTGGCATCAGATAGCCCCATACGCTGGGCTTTAAGCTTTACAGCATTGACACTTTTTCCGAGGTGATTCGCAATTCCTTTAATGCTTATCACTCCCCACTGATCTTGAAGGTAATCAGCTTCTTCTTTTGTCCAATTCGGGACCCTTGCCACGTCTACACCCCCAATGACTGGAATTCTGCACCCTCGGTATCGTCGATCGTGACTGTAGACATCCCGTCCCATTTCTCACGGATTTCCTTGGCCTTTGATTTAACCGCGGCTGCTTGTTTCGGCTGCAGCACGATCCCCATCGCTTCTTCATAATGCTGAGCTGCCTTTGCGTAGACTCTATTATGCATGTAGTTCATCCAGTTCCAAAATTTATGATTGCTGAAGGTTTTCACCTTTTGAAATACTCGTCTACGAGTCTGTTCATCCACCGTTTAATCCCCTCCCCAATTCAAGAACTGACGTTCTGTTAAAACCATGTATTTAGGTACCCCGGTCTGCTTCGACCGGGGTTGTGACTCTGGTATCTATTAAGCGGCTCCGCCATCTCTCATCATCTTGGTGACCATTTCCTTATACTTCTTCCACTTCGGCTGAATTTGGCTGGAAGGAATGCCAGCAATCTTTGAAATCTCAACCCATGTCTTACCCTCATTCAGACGTTTTTCCAAAAACAATGGGAAATCCAGTGGGATATCTTCGAAAGAAGGACGTTCTTTTAGAATGAACTGTTCCAATGCTTCCTTGCTGATCTCTTCATCACTGGATGGCTGACTTCCTTCAGAATCATTAGTTCCGTCTGCTGCAGGTTCCTGATCAGCATCCTCAAAACTCATCTCATGTCCATCCGGTTTCTCCTCTTCCTTCTGCTCCTGCATCCATTCCGGAAGATCGGAACCTTCTTGTGTTGAACCCTCGCCCATGATTTCCTTTTCATAATCGTTCAGCTCGTCGTTGTCTTCTGTCGGCGAATGATCTCCTTCAGATCCCTCAGGCTGTCCGCCTTCGGTTTGTTCAGTATCTTCCCCTGATCCGGATCCCACAAGGTCCAGCTCGGCCTGATTTTCGTCTTTTTGTTCATCCGGCTGCTCAACTGCTGTCACTACACCGGAAGCATCTGCAGTTACACGCCGACCACCTTGGTAAAGCTTGTAGGCATCGTCTTCATCTTCATCAAAATCGAATGACATCTGCGGATCTCCCAGGAATACGTTGAGCTCTTCCCCTTGGTTGTTACTTAAGAACACCAAATGCGGTAATGCTGCTTTAAGCGGAAAAGTCAGTTTAATCTCAATAGTCGACTCCCCAATTTTGATGCCTTTTGCCAATTCTCCAGTAAGCTTCGCAAAATCTTTCCCCATATCGATCACTTTCCCTTCTTCTTTTTAGCCGGCTTTTTAGCTGGCGGATTTTTAAGGTTATGAATGACTTCCTGTTGCGGTTTGGTCAGTTGCACAGGCTCATGAATTGCTCTTATGACTTGCGCCAAGACAAAAGCATCCCTGACGTTATCACTTGGATGTTCAAATCCCCATCGTTTATAGATGGGTAAGATTAGCTCTTCTTTAGATCCTTTCCCGACCCCGGTCACAAATTTTTTAAGCTGCGTGGGGGCAACCTCGATATACTTTTGCTTTCGCACATATAGACCAATGCGAATTGCCCAACCTATCGCGTATTGTTGTCCCACAAACGAACCCGTTGAAGCGTAAGAAAATCCTTCGATGGCCACTTTGTCGGTTGGCTGGATTAACCGGAGCGTCCTGATAACGACATCGTTGATTCGTGCAGCATCTAACACACCATCGGCTTGGATCTCGATCCTATTCAAGACATTGCCGTTCGGGTCCAATATAGCGACCCCTGTTTTTGTTGAGTGGTCAACTCCGACGTATCGATTCATAACCCCACCTTTTTCAACTCTTCGGCAGCATACTGGTAAGCTGCAGCAGCCGCCTCGTTATCCACGACCTCGGCCTTCGTTTCAAGATCGTCAATAACTCTTTCGATTTCGTCTCTTACTTCCACGTTTCTTGGCCCTCCTTTTTCTGTTGGACTTCGACCATCCGCGGAGCACGAAAACTTCTCCAATTTGCCGACCGTCGTTGTCATAGAAGATTTCCCAGGGTGACTCTTGAAAAAACGGATCGATTCGAGCTTCACTGCGCAAGCTGTCCGCCTCCGATCTTAATAGCGAGTTCAAACTCATTGACACCCTCGTCAATCTCAGAAGATTCCATGCCCGAGAACTCGATAAACAGTTCCTGACGATCGGGAACGTTGCCAGTATTCATGAACCGGTGTCTCATGTATTCGAACACGCTCCACTTGCTCCAAGGACTCCCCATCAGGCACCTCGGCGGATGGAACGTTTCTTTAATCCGCTCTTGCTAATCAGAAGCAACTCATTCGGGGTATCCTGGACGACTAGCCAGGAGTCCGGAACAAGCTTCCATGCCTTCATTTCTTCCTTCTGCTTACGAGTAGGTTTTGTTGGCCTCGTTTGTTTGCCCAATGTTATTCCTCCCTCACGCCCATTGGCGCTTATCCATATTGACCACCTTGTTCTGTTTTGGTGGCTGCGGACTGGGATCCGAATGCACCCGATCGTAATTGACGAATTTATTGAATTGCTTCAGGAACACCAACTCAATTGTTCCAACTGGGCCGTTCCGCTGTTTAGCTATGATGATTTCGATGATGTTCTTCTTCTCGGATTCCTTGTCGTAGTAGTCATCCCGGTACAGGAAGGCCACGATGTCTGCGTCCTGTTCGATCGATCCGGATTCTCGAAGGTCGCTCATCATGGGACGCTTATCCTGCCGTTGCTCCACGCCGCGGCTAAGCTGGGAAAGCGCGATAATCGGAACATCCAACTCTTTGGCCAGCTGTTTCAATGTCCGGGAGATCTCCGAGACCTCTTGCTGCCGGTTCTCTGGCCCACGACCCTTGCTGCGGCCGACGATCAGTTGCAGATAATCGATTACGATAAGTCCAAGTCCTTCCTGCTTCTTAAGGCGCCGGCATTTCGACTGGATATCATGCACCGTTATTCCAGCTGAGTCGTCGATCAAAATATTCGTACCACCGAGGACACCAGCAGCCGAGGCCATTTTGCTCCAATCATCTTCAGCCATATCACCCATCCGGAGTTTGCTTGCTTCCAGATTCCCTTCTGCGCTGACCATTCGGGTCACCAATTGAGCAGCCGACATCTCCAAACTAAATATCGCTACGGGATCCCTACTCAGAAGTGCTACATTCTGCGCAACGTTGAGAGCAAAAGCTGTCTTCCCGACAGATGGCCGGGCAGCGACAATGATTAAATCGCTACGTTGTAGACCGGCTGTGATTAAATCCAAATCTGTGTACCCAGTTTGAAGTCCCGTAACATTACCTGTCTTATACGCCTCTGATTTAACCTCTGTCGTCTCAATGACTTCCACCAGGACGTCATTGATTCGTTTGAAATCCTTCTTAGGAGCTGCTTGATCTGCCAGTGTTGTCGCAACTTGCTGAGCTGATGTGACTAGGTGTTGTATATCCTCACCGGCCATAGCAGCCTGTATCCCGGCCATACTTGACCGAATATATTCACGAAACATGTACTTGGTTAGGACTGACTTGACGTAAGATTCTATATTTGCTGTCGTCGGAACTGAGCGAGCCAGATTTGACAAGTAGCTGACGCCACCTGTATCTTCAAGCTCTTTCTGATCCTGCAGACGAGAAGCCAACGTCACCAGGTCGATCGGCTGCCCTTCCTCGGCGAGTTCCAACATTCGGCTAAAGATGATCTGATGCTCTGCACGATAAAAGGCGTTCGGGACCAGTGCTTCAACGTACTCGTACACATCCGGATTGACCAGGATTGCACCGAGTACCGAACACTCAGCGGCCAAATCATGCGGCATCTCGGGTAGGATCATGTCATGCACGTTTGAGCTTTGCATATACTGCCTCTTTCCAGCCTGGCGGAGGTGGGCACGCTTCTTCTCGAGCACGAGCACGTTCAGCGAAATACTCCTGGGTGAAGGATTTCATTCGGTCGCGCTCGATCTGTTCCCCCAAGCTCCCTCGGATCTCTGACATGCCGGGTGGCCATTTGTTTGTCTTGATGTGTTGTTCGACATTATGCAAAGCTGCGTCAAACGGGAAATCTTTGAGATATTTCAAGTGACGATCAATCTCTTCGTCACTATCGTTAAATTGCGGATACTCTTGTTTGATTTCGATGAAAAGGTCGATTACCTCAGCTCTGTTCACGCTGTCGTTCCTCCCTTGCTCGTCTTCGTAAGTTTTCAAGCGCCTGCTGCTGCTTGCTCATTCGTTTCGGTTGCTCTGGCGTTCCCTGGGCGACTCCAGCCATCGGAGGACTGGTGGTTTGGGAGTTCTGCCACGCTTCTTCTATTCCGTCCACGTAGTACAAAAAGCTGGTCGGGTATTTAAAGCTCTCTCCCTCTCGTTCACGCTTTGCCTGAAGCAGGCTCTCCATAGTTCGGATGGTAAAGGGTACCGGCATCCCCCCGGCGACCATCTTACCCATGGCTTCGCGTTCTTTTTGTCTAACATGGAAATCAAGCTTGTTATTCAATTTGCAATAAGCGTTTAAAATGGCAATCATTCCGTCTATCTGAGGGTCAGCATCTTCCTCATGCCATTCCCTAGTAGTAGGAGTAGTAGTAATAAGATCTTTAATATCTTTTAGATCAGACATATTTGTCCGATCACTACCCGAAAATGACGTCTGATCGGACATTTTTGTCTGTTCAGTTTGTTTGTGATCAGACATATTTGTCTTATCACCGTCGATGTGATCGGACATTTCTGTCTGTTCACTTCCGGGTGATCGGACATTTTTGTCCGTTCTCTTTTTGGAGTTTCTGACCCAGAGTATTAAGCCTCTTGGAGCCCTGGTCACTCGTATGTATTCATGTTGCTCTAGGTTGTCTAACCAGCGGCTCACAGTTTTTTCATTGACTCCGAACCTTTCGGATATCTCTGATAGCTTCATAGGCTTGTTCCCAAGGACGATGCCCCAGACTGTTCCCTCGTCTTCTCTCTCCGCTGTCGTGGAGCTCACGCACCAAAGGAAAAGCCATATCGCGCTGCCTATTTTCTTGTAGTGTTCTGGCTCCAGTAATCCGGAGTAAATCGGAAAAGGGTAACTGCCTTCGGGCATCTGCTCATCCCCTTAAATTGCTATTAATCCCGCACGATTTTAATAAAGGTTCCATTTACTCCCTTGCCCTGGACGCCTGTCTGCAGCCCTTCCGTAAGGGAATCAATCATTGTAGCGATCATTGGTCCGTATCCTTCAGGCTTGAAGTCAAAACCGATCAATGATCCTAATGTAAAGGCGACAGATGTATAGAAATGGCCGTGCTGATCAATACCCATCTTCTTCGCTTCCTCGTTTTTTTCGGAAAGAAAGTCCACGATCTCCTTCGTACGCTGGTTTAATTCTTCCTTTGTCATTGCTTTCATATCGCACGCTCCCTCTTGATTCTCTCTTTCCATTCCTTATCCCCGAGGCATTGGCCAGGCGTTACTTCAAAGTGCCGGCGGCCGAGGACATAGGAGACAAACTTGTCTGAAGACTGTTCGTAGTACATGCCATTTAAGATTGGTTGTTTGGGCTGATCCTCATAATCCCCGAACAGATCAAGCTGTATAGGTTCATTCACGTTTTATGCCCCCTGTCATCCCGTAGGAACACAATTGGATACTTCACCTTCATAACAGTCCAGCCGGGGTATCCCCGGGAGAAGTAAGCCCGGGTCTCCCGCTTAAACTCATCCGGATCGGATGACATCAGCCGCCATATCCGATTGCCCATCAAGCTACGCAGCATCGGTTGGCCAAATTCATCGTTCATGCGACGAGAACTTCAATGCTGCCATCGTTGTTGTCAAAGCGAATGATTTGATCAAAAGCAGCCTGTGCATCCTCAATGTGCGTAATTACTAAGACCTTTTTAAAACGTTCAGCTACCGATTTGATTGATTCCAACACCAATGCACGATGTTCAGCATCCTGACTCCCTAATCCCTCATCAATGGTGAGCCACTCGACCTTGCTGCCGGCACGTTGCGCTAGCAGTTCGGCCAGCGCGAACCGTATGGCATAATCAATGCGGAGCTGCTCGCCGCCGGAGTACGTCTCATAAGGTCGCTCCGCCGTCCAGTCTCCGATCAAGATATCGAGCGTCTCGGATAGACCTGCACGAGTTTTCAGTTCCTTTTGCGTCTCAAAGCGGACGTAATGTTTGCCCTTCGACATCTGGCCGAGGATTTCGTTCGCGATTCGCTCGAGCTGTGGAACAGCATTTTCGATGATCAGCGCGGGAATGCCGTCACGGCCAAATGCTTTGATAAGCGTCTGGTAACGCGTCCAGCGCTTCGCCTTTGGCTCAAGCTCGGTCGCGATCCGGTCACGCTCCTGCTGATCGGCCTCGAGCGCGGTCAGCACCGTCTTAATTCCGCCGATCTGCTCAGCCAGCGCGGCAAGCTGCCGGCGACGGTCTTGCAATACGTTCTGCAATTGGTCCAGCTCACGCTTCAACGAATCATACTCAAACGTTTCGATCACTAAACTGTTTTTCTCGTTCTCCAGCTTTTCCTTGCGGTCTTGCTTGCTGACGATCTCCTTATCAATTGCGGTGATACGTTCGCTAGCATTTGCAACGGACTCATGTGCGGCAGAAATCTGGTCCTTGAGCCTCGCCCAACGTTCAAGATCGATAGCCTTGGCCGAGAGTTCTGGCAACGGTGCCAAAACAGTTTCGAGATCAACAGTTTGCAACTGAAGGTCATTCAGTCGTTGCCTTGCTGCATCCATTCGCTCCGACTTCTCGGCTTGCTGCTGCTTTAACTGCTGTAAAAGCTCGTCCTTACCAGCAAGTTGAGCATATTGGGACGATGCCTGCCTTAATTCATCCACTCTTGCCTTGCAGGTCCGGTGTGCTGCATTGTCATATTTTAAATTGGCTTGGTCGGCCTCCAGTGCAGCAATCTTTGCCATGATCCCAACAAGACTACTCCAGTCAAGCTCTTCTAATTGCTGCCGCAATGTTGGCAATTCCGCGAGAGCCACCGCCGCGGCTTGCTGAAATTTGCATGTTGGAAGGCAACCACTGTCGTGAATATGTGTCTCTTGCTGCTCAAGTGTAGTGATCTTATCGGCTAAGCGCTGCTCTTCGAGCTTGAGACGAGACTCCTCACGCTGATGCTGAGATTGCAGACTAGCAATTTCAGCAGCCAACAGATTCCACTTGTCCGCCTTCTCCTCGTGTGTCTGCAATTGCTGCGCTTCAGTCTCATAAACCTCGGCCTGCTGCTGGAGCGAATCCCGCCCAGCTAGTTGCTGTTGCAGTACGGTTATGCGCTCGCTTAACTGGTCCGAATCGTCCTTCAATTGGTAGAAATCCAGTTGTGTTGCGGAAAGATCCCGCTCCAATCGGTCAAGCTCCGGTTTTCTGGCCTCTAACGCGGCGATCTGCTGTTTGATCTGTTCCAGTTCTAAAGCTTTTTCCGTGATAGCCGTTTCATTAGCCAATATCTTCTCAGCTCGCTCTAAACGTTCAAGATGGCCTGTCTTCTCTTTCTGAAGCGCTACGATCTCTTCATCGATGGTTGCTGTATCAAGATCAATTTGCTTGATACGATCCCGTTTGCCATCAAACGCTGCAATGTGTGCTTCGGCCAACTTAACTGCTGCTTCATCACTTACGACTTGAGCAGACGCGATGCTGTGCTGCTTCTCGGCATTGAATAACTCTTCTTCCTTCAAAGGCCAATCATTAAGCCGCTCATCCAGCGTCAAAAGCTTGTCCTTCGCTTTCTCAATCTCGATATGAAGCAAAGCAGCACGCTGCCGTGCACGTTCCTGCAATTGTTCATAGACATTAAGTCCGAGAATTTGTGAAAGGGTCTCTTTCCGCTTCCCCGCCGTGGCACCAGTAAAGGCGTTGGCTTGTCCTTGAAGAATCATGGAACTGGATGTGAACGTCTCGTCATCTAGGTTCAGGAGATTGCGAATGACGGCCTCCGTGTCAACAATCTTCTCGGCAGATCGGCTTTCCCACTGGCCGTAAACTTGTTTCTGCAGTTCAAGTGTGGACTTACCTTTGCCTTTCGTGCTGCGCGTCCGGATGACCCGATATACACTGCTTTGATGCTCAAAATGAAACTCGACAGACATTTCTTGGGCTCCCCTGCGAACAAGGTCGTCCAGGCTGATGCCCTTGATTACGTCACCGAAGAGTGCGAAGCGCGGACCCAAGGTAAATGCCGATGATTTGCCTGCGCCGTTACGACCGGCAATCGCAGCTAACGTTACCGCCGACAAATCAATGTCGGCGAATTCAATGGCTCTGAAATTGTGAATGATAAGACGTAATGGAATCATTTCGCACCTACCCTTCGTGCGCCATTTGATCATGTCCATGACATGGCTTATCGGCGCAGTATTGGTTTGTTTTACTATTAACAAATGCTTTCCCGGTTACTGGATGTCGATCACGAAAGCTAATCCTCCCAGACTTCATTTCATTAGAAGGCCGTTCTGCTCCGCAGTATGCACAACGAATTAATTCACTCATAAGCTCCCCTCCATCAGTTCAGTCGTCATTGCCTGCAGCTCACTAATCTCTGTCGTTTCATACTCCTGGTTGTTTCCCCAAGCAGCCAATGCTGTCAAAGGATTCAACCCTTCGGTTACCTCGGTATCACGGATCCGTTCTGATCGTTCAACCTCCGCCCGAATCTCGGCCACGAAGAACGCCCCAGCATCATGCAGAGCCTTCTCCAATGAGCGCCGATCAAACCGCTTCTGTAACTCCTCCGAGCATGTATACCGCACCCGGACGATTGCGTCTTGGATGTTGGCAAAGTCGTCCACTTGACCGTCGAGCCAGGCAGCTACATCCATGTCACACCAGTCAATCGTTTTAAAGTTTCGAGCAGGAGTTTCAATAAATTGTGATCTGACTCCAGGTATTGGTCCGGAAAGTGTGACACCGTCCAGATCATGAATCCAAAATCCCGGAGTCGTTCGTTCATCACCAAAGTTATGCCGTTCTGGCGCACCGCTGTAATAAACGTTGCTGCCAGCGAGCTGCGGCCTGTGAATGTGGCCTAGGCAAACGAGATCAAACATCTTTGCAGCCCGATCCGTCAGGATTGGTTCGTTTTGAAGTAAAGCATCCTCGAACCCAGTGTCGGCCAGATCGAAGGTTAGATGACTCATTAGGATATTAGGCTGCTTACTGCTGCATTGAGACCGCAGCCTCCCACATTCCTCCGTAATCCATTCGGTCATCCGTTGGTGGAACTCATGAGGTGGTAACCCCGCAAACTCCTTCTCGGTAGCAAATGAACTGCGATTCATACCAGGGAGGCACGTTACATTAACCCCTCTGACTTGATGGACCCCTGGGTCTGTAAAAACTTTGACACGTGGAACTTGCATTTCTCGAATGAGATGATATGCACTAATCGCGTCATGTGACGGTGTGCCGCTGATTACGATTACCTCAATGTCGGCGTCTGACAACTTACGGAGCCAGGCAACAAACGCTTTGATTTCCGCCGTTGCCCGATCGATGAACACGCGAGCGTCTTTAAAAGCGTCACCATCGAATAGCACCAACTCGCATCCCTCTTCGATGATGCGGTCAGCGGACCAATCCATCGTGCGGGTAATGTCTTCAAATCGCGCTGCCGGCGTGGGGCCCGGATACCCGAACCCCCAGTGACTGTCTCCAATATGAGCAATTTTCATCGCAAGTCCTCCGGAAGATCATCGAAGTTAATTTCTTCTTGATCGCCGCCTCCACCAAACTCCAGGTAATCGCCAACCGTTTTCCAATCAGCTTCAGATTGAATATCCTGAACAACCTTCTTAACCGGTCGCCCAAGAGCCGTGCTGGCTTCTTCAGCTAAACCATTCCAATCAAGTCCTTGGTTTTTCATCAAGGAGAGTACGCGGTTTTTTTGAACGCTACTGGCTGACCCGCTAGAACGTGAGCTACTTTGTGAAGAACGAGAACCGTTACTTTGACGGGTTTGTTTTGGTGGAGGAGTGCTTCTTCCTTCGGGATCACCGTCTGGATCCTCTCCTTGTAAATATGCTTCGAGTTCATCCTGTGTTTGAGCAAAAATGCCACTTGACCGAGTAGCAGACAGTACTGCATCTACAAGCGCACGTTTCTTAGCCATCTTAAGCACCGTATTCCAAATGGAATGCATGTCGTCATTTTCCATCCGATATTGCACATACTTGCCGTATTGTCCGCTGCGTTCCTTCGAAACCAAGTCTTCCTTGCTAACTCCCTTGGGAACGTCCTTTTCAGATACCCAGCGCCAACGGTAACGACTTTCATACGTGTTCGCATGGCCAACACCTTCAGCGATAATCGAACCGGTCCCTCGATGAAGCAATCGAATCGTCACGTCCACTGCGTAATATCCAGTTTCGTGAACCTTATCCTCAACTTTGGATGCAATTGTTGGGGCCAGATTGTAGAACTCACACAGCCCCTCAGCTCCAGCTTTATATAGAGTTGGTTTATCTGTGCCGGGGATGATGCCATAGTCGACACCATCCTGCATCACTTCTCGGAAAAACTCTTTAGTCAAATTTAGCTTTTGTTTCATGGCATCCAGCTTTCTTCGGAGGTCTGTCGCACTTCCGAATTCAAGGTCAACGATAGCCCCTCCTCCGGTGCTTCCACCGGAGGGAGAGGGCATGACTGTCAAGTTAGTTTCATCCAATTAAGCCACCCCCTGAAGGAGCCCAGCAGCTGCTTGAAGCGCCCGAAGCTCGTCTTTCAATTTGCCCAACCTCACCGCCGCATTCTTCAAATTCAGTTCGGCTTCAGAGAGGTTTCCACGCTCATCTACTGTGTGCGCCCGCATTTGAGCAGCACGGATTTCAGCGTTTTTCCCTTCAATAACATTGCTGAGTAACAAATCATCTTCCTTTTGTTGAAGCAATTCTTTTGCAGTTACTACGTTGCTATTTGCCTCCAACACTTCATCCTCCGCTACTGCGATCTCTGCCGGCAAAGCCAACAATCTATTTGCGATCTCTTGTTTTGTCATGCGATTTCCTCCTCAATGGATGGTTTCATTTCATGATTTAAAATGGCTTGTTGATCCGGTGACTCTGGATAACGAATACCGTCCAGAAATGTCCGGAGCTTGTATTCCAGTTCAGCTAACTGCTCTGGATCTGCATGCAGCTGGAATGAACCTGCTTGTTGCCGTATGGTCAGTACGGGTGGAGAATATTGTGTAGCAGGCTGAATCTCCACATCGATTGTCCGACCAGATACGTCAGCCGAAAAGGCAGTTGACAATTCAATCACTCCCTCTTGTGTGATTCGCCCCCATCTGCTAATATGGGGGCAACAAAATTAAATTTTGGCACCAGATATGACCCGTTCCCGCGGGTCATTTTCTGTTTGATCATGTTCGGCGATGTTCTGCCATTCCACGATGACCGGGCAATTCTCGACACTGGCAATAATCTGTTCGTTCTCATCGATCACCCAAAACTCGGAAATGTGGTCATCACCCACCTGCTTGATCTCAATGACTTCGCGTCTGTTCACCTCTGTTCCGACTTCAAAAACCCGGGTCGGATTACTAACAACCGTTAATTTTTGAATCACTTGCATGGCGTTTCCTCCCTTCATATGTACTTTTCAAGGTGGGCCGGGGGTTGGCACCACCTTGGATGCGTTAGCCGCATCTCTCAACGCCGAACAGGAGAATAGGTTAGAAAACTGTCCGACGCCGAGAGACAGGGCTAACAGCCCTGAACCTATCGATTGAACTCTGCCCAAAATGGGCCTGAAATCTCTCGAGGTAATGAATCGATAACATTTTGGAATAGTTTGAAATTTGAGATGGCTTTCTCGTCTCCTGGTTTTGATACAATCCATGCATCCATAACTTGTTTGTATCGAATAGCGAGTGCATGAACGAATTCCTGAATATCTTCAGCTGTCATTGTTTGTGCTCTTGCCACAACATGCGCTTGTCTACCATTTTCGTAAGCAGAGTAAATAAGTCGTGCAACGGTGCTGCTGGTATCAGAGCTCCAACCATTTAGCCAGTCCACTATTCGGGATTCGTGCTCCGACATATCCCTACCGATCTGCTCCATCACTAAACCCTTATCAATCATGTCGTCCGCTCCTTGCGCTTCCGTTGTTCGTCAGCTACAATAGACACCAAGAGACTCATTAGTCGTGATCTCAGTCGAGACTGCCCTGGCCGGCGGTCTTTTTTCGTTTCCAATTCTTTTTCCGCAAGCCTGATCATGTTGTTCAGATAAACAACTCCGTTATAAAGCTTCCCCGGCTGCATCTTATCCGGATTTCGAGAAATCACTTCGAGATTGTGAGATGCTGACTTCGCAGCCAAGCGTGCTTGTTCTACTAAATCCTCTCTTTTCAAATCAATCATCCTCCTATAAATGGCATTATGCTTTGCATGATCGATAGCCCGTCCATTCCGCAAAGGAATGCGACCACCACTTCTTTAGCACCGGTAACCTCCACCCATCTGAGCATGGTCGGCATGTCCGGGATTTTGTGGTCATTCTCATATTTCGAGATGCAAGCCTGGGTCCGGTGAAGTCTTGCGGCCATTTCCTCTTGTGTCAATCCAGCCCGTTCCCGGCAAGCCTGCATGATTGCACCAAATTTCATTGTTCTTTCACCTCCCCCGAATATTCCATTTTGGAATAGGAAAGTGTGGTTCAACCTTGTAGTATGTAATTAGAGCTTTTCCCCACCCCAATCCCCTCATCCGCTGGAGCTGGATCCGCTCCGGCGGGTTTCTTCAATCCTTTTCAAGCTTTCCGTCGCTTCTTTTAAAACTCTCTTTCTTTCAAGCTTTGATAACTTTTCTGGGTTTACAGCGTACTTCGGAAGGGACATATCCAATGCGATCTCAACATCAATCTTTTTGAGCAAACTCCTTGTTACTGTCGCTGTAACACAGGCAGTTCTGGAAGTTTGACGCATCCATCGAAACCGCATGTTAGGCTCCCTCCTCAAGCTCTTTACTTTCAACTTTTTCTGAATTAGGAGCCTCTTGTACAATTTTCAAAGCCTTGACCATCTTCTCCATATCTGGTTCATATTCAGCCTGATAAGTTATTCCCGGAGGGGTTTTCATCTACCATTCCTCCTCATTTGAATTTCACGAGCACAAAACGGCTACGATTTGGTTCGTGACTGATGAAATTCATCACCCAGCCCTCACTCAACAGCCGGCTGACTTCTAAAGGATCACGTAATTCACGTACTTCTTTGATGTCTTGAATGTCTTGGTCCAAAGTGAGTAACTCCTTTCCGTGTGTGTTTCGTATTTTAATTTGCCATTTCGGTAATTTCCTCAACAAAAAAAAGCTCCTCAATCGATACGCCTAACTTATCAGCCACTTTAGCAAGGGCTTCTGCAGTAAACTTCCCTCTTCCAGTTTCAAGATAATAGTATCCATTAGGGCTTTCATAACCAAGCAATTTGGACATATCATCAAGAGACAGGTCGTTAGCTTTTCGATGAGCCTTTATCTTCACAAGATCCACCTTTTTCATTGTGTCACCCCAATCTTTATTACCGTTTCGGTAACTTGTTATCTAGATTTTATATTACCATTACGGTAATGTCAACATGTTTAATTACCTTTTTGGCAACATTATTTATTTACCAATTTGGTAATGTTATTATTTCCTTATATACGCTGTAGAGTGAGGAATGTGTTATGGAGATTCTCGGAGATCGAATAAAATATCTTAGAGAGAAAATGAACTATACTCAAAAAGATCTTGCCAAGAAGGCTGGGCTCACAGTTGTTCAATTGTCTCGGTACGAGACGAATGACAGAAAACCCGATCCCGACTCTCTAAAAAGAATTGCTGATGTACTTGATACATCAGCAGATTACCTGCTTGGCCGTATAGACAACCCTAAGAGATATGAAAAAAACATGTCATTCTATGGTGGTCCAGAACATTATACACAGGATGAGATCGAAGAGATGGAAGCTGCATTAGAACGATACCGCGCAATGAAACGCCGTGCAGCAGAGCAAGCAGAAAAAGACTCGAAAAATTAGCAAGTACCCCAGCCGATGGGGAGAGTATTTGGGTGAATGTATAATGGAGTTTGCTGATCAGATCAAATCGTTGGCTAAGAGAGTTCAAAAAATGAAGGATAGCATTTTGACAGAAGAGGCTACTAAAACATCTGTAATCATGCCCTTTTTTCAATCTCTTGGTTACGATGTCTTTAATCCTGAGGAATTTCTCCCGGAGTTTGTTGCCGATGTTGGTATTAAAAAAGGAGAGAAAGTTGATTACGCGGTCATGCAAGATCGCAAGCCAATAATTCTGATAGAAGCTAAGTCTATCCAAGAACAACTTACTAAGCACGACTCTCAACTCTTCAGATATTTTGGTACCACTTCCGCCAAATTTGCCATACTAACAAATGGTATTGTCTATAAGTTCTACACAGATTTAGAAGAACAAAATAAGATGGATACCACTCCTTTTTTTGAATTTAATCTTTTTGATATACGTGATCACCAGATTACAGAGTTAAGCAAGTTCAAAAAGGATAATTTTGATGTGGAGAGTATCAACACAACAGCGGCTGAATTAAAGTACACAAATGAGATTAAAAGGTACCTTAAAACTCAATGGGATACTCCTAGCGACGATTTTATTTCGGTTATACTTTCCGATGTTTACCCTGGAAAAAAGACCAGGCAGGTATTTGAAAAGTTTAATGGTATAGTGAAACGATCCCTTAAAGAGTTTGTCAATGATATTTTAAATGATAAACTCCAGACTGCACTTGCCAATACCAACTCGGAACAAGTCTCTAACAAAGAGGTTGCCACTACCATTGAAAAAATCGTCGATGAGAGACCGGAAATCGTTACAACTCAAGAGGAGCTCGAAGGATACATCACGATCCGCATACTGTTAAAAGATATTATTTCGCCCGATCGAGTAAACTACCGTGACAATTTAAGTTATTTTAATATTCTGATAGATAATAATATCCGCAAATGGATTTGTAGGTTGCACTTTAATAGCGTCAACAAGATGATTCAGTTTAATGATGACGAAAAAACTACACTCCAACTTGATGATGTTGCCGATTTAATCTCACATAAAGAAAAGATAATTTCGACTGCTGAACGTTTTATCTAAAAGCCAACTAGCCCATACTACTGGGCTTTTCTTTTTAACACTAAAACGAACATACATTCCCTTTTACGAGGTGTATTTCATGATATTTCCCAATTATTACGAAACGACACTGGAACAGTGGATATCTGATCGTTACCGATCAAATCAAATCCTTCTTCCAGAGGACCTTGATTTACATCGAGTTTCCGATACATTTCTAGTGGATCTCCAATATGATCATTGCAAACCTTTCTCTGATAACGCTGAAAAAGTCATCTTTCTGAACAAGAGAGATCCTTACCCTATATCACGAATGATCTTCTTTCATGAACTTTGCCACGTGCTTAGGCATGTGGGGGATCAGCGAAGGATGAACAAACTTTTCAAGGATGGCCAGGAGGCCGATGCTAACGCCTTTTTGTTGTATGCTTCCATGCCCTTCTTCATGATTTCTAAACTAGGTATCCCGGATAACCAAACTGATGCAATTCAGTATTTGGCTACTACTTTCCGTATACCACCTAAGCTTGCTAAGCAGCGACTTAAGCAAATTCAAAGGAGGGAACTTCAAAGCATCTTGTTTTTCTCCGCTGCACCAACTGAACAGTTAGAACCTGTAGGCGAAGAACTAAGTGATGCTGTAGAAACACAAATTTACGCGTATTACGATCCATCAGGTAATCTGGAATGTCCATCACAATTACTTCTACATATTGATGAACAAACACTACATACTCGTGATGAACTTCAATTCTCTTTGGATGATCATTTTGCTTACATTGACGAGAGTCAGTTAGAGGTATTTGCTGACAGCCAACCCGTTCTTCACAATGATCTGGATTTCAGAGATGGAAAGGTCAAATTAAACCTTCATCGTCTTGCTAGCAGATATCGATATGCCACACAGAAGTTTGTGATTCAAACGAAAGAACTGAAAACTGTTTTAGAATTTCATGGAGTATGTTGCTGATAAGGAGGTCCGCATGATTAACTTTGCTGAAAACCAATTTAAAGATGTAGTGATATATCCCCGTGTTTCAAGTGATGATCAGCAAGAACGAGAAACAATTCAAAGTCAGATCGAGTTCGCAATAAAATACTGTGAACTCCATGGTTTGAATATCACCGATTGGTATAAGGATGATGGTATCTCCGGGACAATTCCTTTGGACGAAAGGCCAGAAGGTAAAAGATTATTAGAAGACGCCAAGGCTGGAAAGATCAAAACCGTATTAATCTATAATATGAAACGTCTTGGACGTAAGGCCCGAATCACTTTAGATGCTATATATCAACTTGAAGAGTACGGTGTAACCATCAAATCGATGACTGAGCCATTTGACACCAGTACACCTATGGGCCGATTTGTTATTACATTATTAGCCGGTCAGGCTGAGTTTGATAGAGATACTTTACTCGAAACTTTATGGCATGGAGCTAACCGAGTTGCTCGTTTAGGCCAATGGTTGGGCGGTATTGTACCTTATGGATATCAGGTTATCGATAAATTTCTGCAGATCAATGAGGAGCCGCTGCCAGGTAAGGAAGATTTATCTGAGGCAGCAGTAATTCGATTAATGTACCACCTTGTAGGTCATGAAAAGTGGTCAACGGTGCAAGTAGCTGATTACTTTAATTCCTTGAAAATCCCGCCTTCGTATGTGAAGGATGGACGTAAAATCAAAAAGGGAAAACGAAAGGTAAACACCGCCGGTGTTTGGACACCAGGCAGAATACGAAACATGATTGTAAGCACCACATATAAAGGAATTCATGTTTACGGAAAACGATCAAAAAAGGATCGAGAACTCATTAAACGAGAGGTGCCTGCAATTGTATCCGAAGATCAGTGGAATAAAGCCCAGCAGGCATTACGCGATAACCAGATTGAGGCTTTCCGAAATCAGAATCGGGACAATCTTTTGCGAAGTCTTATCAAATGTGGTAGCTGTGGTTTAACCTATCATGGGGCTTCTTACGCCGGCTCTGGTCGTAAACCTACAGCCTATTACATCTGCGGTGGTAAGACCGTCTACAGAGGTCCCTTACAAGGCAAATGTCAATCCAAAAACATTCCGGCTGAATGGATTGACAACATGGTCTGGGAGGAATGTGTCCGATTTATACTTAATCCTGGAGATGCGATTAAGGAAATGAACTCGGGAATGGAAATCCGAAAATCGAAGGTCGGGGAGTACTTATCTGAGAAAGAGATGGTCCAGAAAAGTATTGATGACAAGCAAACTGAACGTCAGGATATCCTCTCTCTATACCGGCTAAAAATGATTACTGCATTAGATGTTGAGAAGCAGCTTCAAGAAATCATGTCTGAAACGGCTACCTTAGAGAATCGATTACATGAACTCGATTTATTGATAAATGCTGAAAATGACATGTCCAAAGATTTTAAGACAGCGGAAGAGCTGCTCTATGATCTTCGTATGAAAATTATCGCCGGCAATAACGCTCCATCCTTTAGCACCCGCCGCGAGATTGTTAAAACGCTGGTACATGAGATCATCGTCGACACAATTCCATCACCAACCGGTGGAAGACCAAAAGCATCTGTAAATGTGAAATATGCCTTTAACAAAACAGTTCCCGCTGATATAGCTTTTGCCAAAGGTAAAAATCACACGGTTGTCCGTGCGGTTATTACGGCAGTGATCACCCCCATCAGCGCTGCACGTGCAGCGTTACACGAATTGCTCAATACCGCGCTAGAATATCAGGGCCCTTGATGGATCGGATCGACCTTCAAGTGGACGTGCCGCGGCCCAAGGAATGGCCGGGAAACGCGACACCCATATCCTCCGAGCAAATGCGGGATCAAGTCTATGCGGCACAAACGATTCAATTGAAACGCTACAGCAGGCTCCCGTTCAGCTGGAACAGTGAACTGTTCGGCAGCTTCCTGAGGAAGCATGCCATGCTGGACAAGGACTCGGCAGAGCTTCTGCAAGCGACAATCGATACGCTGGGCCTGAGCATGCGCGCTTACGACCGCATCCTGAAGCTGGCCAGAACCATCGCCGATTTGGAGGCATCCGATGAAATACAAAGCCAGCACGTTGCAGAAGCGATTCAATATCGTCAGCTGGATCGACAATATATCACCGCCGAAGAAACAACTCGTTTATGAAATGTAGTCTTTAGCCCACGGGGGAAGCGAAGTATTTCGAGCCGCGACATGCCCTGTTTAATTTTATGTCTCCAATGTCGAAGAGGCTTATCAGCATCTGAAAGAAATATCAGCATCTGAAAGAAAACGGAGTACGTGTCGATAACATCCGGAGTACGGCGCAACCTATTTCACTTTTTATGATCTGGATAACAACGGTCTGGAAGCTTGCTCCTATTGAATAAATAACCTGTCCTATGCAAAGAAGGTGATGGAGCTCAGCTCCTATCACCTTCTTCTTTATTGTGATTCTTATGGATTCTTTGGATCGCATCCATCTAAAATGCATTCTCGATATGATCCATCGAGACAAGCGTCAGATCTGCCCGAAGCATAACCGAGATAACATCAAACCGGATCGGCCGTTCATAATAACGCTTATGATGAACGTACTGCTGGGCCGTGTTCCGGACCTGCATCACTTTGCGGGCGTTCACGGACTCGGAAGGCGTACCGAAGCTGGTCGTTCCGCTCCGGCTTCTGACCTCAATCACCACAAGGGTCTCCCCTGTTTCGGCAACGATGTCCAATTCTCCAGTGCGGCAGCGCCAATTCCGGTCCAGAACCCGGTATCCTTTTTCAATCAGGGCAGCGGCCGCCAGCTCTTCGGCAGCCGCTCCCTTTTGTTTGCGGTTGTCCTTTTTTCCGGATGGCGAGGTCATTACGGCATTATCCCTCCATCCTTCGCTTGACGATCCGCACGATAAACATATGTCAGCACTTCCGCAACCAGCTGGTACAATTCCTCCGGAATCTGCTGATCCAGATCCAGCTTGGAGAGAATCTCCACCAAAGCGGCATCTTCCTGGACAAGGACGCCATGCTCTTTGGCTTTGTCTAATATAGACTCCGCCAGTTTCCCTTGTCCTTTGGCAACCACAACCGGCGCTTCGCTCTCGCCGGGCGTATATTTAAGGGCGACCGCCTTTTTCATGGCCGTTAGTTCCCCTTGCTCTTTCTCAAGCTTATTCATATTCGCATATCCACCCCTTTGTAGGTTTGCGGGGTGTATTCTGCTGCCGTTCCCTGCACGGACGTGTCTGAAGTAGGCGGCGCAGCTTGGGGCAGCGGTTCTGTTTTTACGCTGAGCAATTGGTAGCCGATAGACGAAACAGCCTGAGCCAACTCTTCCTTTTTCCCCTCAAACAGCTCAGCGGCATAACTTTGATCATTCCGAAAGTTAAGGCTGACAATCCGGTCAACGACCTGCACATCGATCAAGGTCGGACCCAGAAATTTCATGTCCAAGTCGAACAACAGCCTGCAGTTGGTTGCATCCAGCTCACCTCTGCGGCCTCTGCGTGATTGAATATGTACGGATGCAGTCTGTTCCCCGTCGGCCCCATGCAGGGGTATGAACATCGTGACCTGTGCGAACGGAGCCGTTCGATCGGTGTTTAGCAAGAGCTGCTGGCCCGTTAAATGCTGAACGACTTGCTGTGCCGCTTCCTTTAGGGCGGGCGGCGCATCCTGGCTGGATAACACCTGAAGCAATACTCCCTTCAGCGTGTCTTGCAGGGCAAGCGCCGATTCACCCGATGGCGTTGAGGCCATGACGGCTTGCTGTACGCCTAAGGCGATATTCTGCTGGCCGGATGGCACAACCGGCTGTGTTAAGCCCGGCTGATTCACGGCACCGGCCTGAGCATTCGGGACAGCTTGCTGGTTCGCATTCGCCGCACTCCCTGGCGTGGCGAGGGCCCCTGGTGTAATCGCTGCTGAGCCACTGCTGCCAGGGGCAGGGGTTGCTGGCAGGGATCCCGCTTGTCCGCCTGCTTGACCTGCAGCAGCAGCGGTTGGCTGAGCTGCAGGGGGCGGCGGTGCAGCAGCTCCCGCAGCTGGAGCAGGAGCGGGTGCGGGCACTGTCGCATTCGCTCCAGGCGCGGCGGCGCCGGGAGCCGCGCCCGCGGCCGTGCCGCTGCCGGGCAGCCCGGCCCCCGGCTGCCCGGCAGGTGCTGCGGCGCTGCCCGTGCGCGCCGCTTCGCCCGCGGGGCCCGTACCGGCCCCGCGCAGGGCTTGCTGCTCGTGCTCCGCACCGAGCAGCTTCAAGAGCCGCCCCACCCACGGCTCCGCGCCGGGGGTGGGCGGCTTTGGCGAAGGGCCTGCGGCCCCTTCGCCTAGAGCTGCCGCCGGCCCCGTGGGCACGGCGGCGGGTTGTCCGGCGGCAGGCGTTGCCGTGCCGCCGCTGGCCCATGGCTGCGCGAGCTCGCCGCGCAGCTGCTGCAGCAGGCCTTGCAGCTTGGTCAGCAGCGCCTGCTGACCTGAACCGGCCTGCGCTGTACTGCCAGCGGCACCGTTCGCCGCTGCTGCTTGCTGCTGAGCGGCAGCGGCTCCTTCTCCGCCAGCTGCCGTCGGAGGCGCAGCGGATGCTGCATTTTTCCCCGCAGCGGCTGCGTTTCCGGTACCGTTGCTTAAAGCGGACGCCAGCTGCTGCTCCAGCGACTGCAGCAGCTGATGCAGCTGGGGTCCGAACACAGCCTGATGCAGTCCCTTCACGCTTTCGGGGGTAATCGGCAGGCCGCGGTGAAACGCGATCGCAGCCGACTCCGCCCATTCCGCCGCGGGAATCTGCGGAGGCTTCACGGCCAATGCTTCTCGGAACATGGCGATATTGTCCTTCGTCAGCGGAACTCCAGCATTCTGCATGCCCCGGATCATTTCGCGGTTCTCCTTCGTATCCGGAAGACCCGCAAAATCCAGCACCTCAGCCATGGATGACGGGGACAGCGGCTGTCCCGGCGTTTGACTGAGCGGCTTGAGAACGGCCGTCCCTCCCTCTCCCGGCGGCTGAACCTGCAGAAGGGCTGTTTCCCCGGCTCGAAGCGGTGTTTCCAGCTTCGCCTTCACTTGAACGCCCTGGATCTGCACCACGGCTTCCTGCCCGTCTTCCGATACGTTCATAACGACACCGCGAACGACCTGACCCGGCTTTAATTCCAACGTCTTGGCGTCTCCCGGCTTCTGCTCACCCAGGAGTCCGCGAATCAACGATCCGATGTTCACGATAGTTCCTCCCACACCTTCTGTTTACCTTATATATCGGCAGCAGCCCGCCTTTTGACGAGGGCGGGCTGCATCGAAATCTAGAATAGGGACAATTGCTCAATCTCCATATTTTTCAGAAAGCTTCTTCTATGCATGGCTGTAGGTCCGTGCAGCTGCAGCTGCTCCCGGTGAAACTTGGTGGCGTAGCCTTTATGTACGGCGATTCCGTATTCAGGATAACGCTCCTCCCATTCCCCTTCGCACAATCGGTCGCGGGTGACCTTGGCAATAATGGAGGCTGCCGCGATGGACTGGCTGTTGGCGTCTCCTTTGATGATGGCACGCTGGGGAATATCGCAATCCACCTTCTCGGCATCAACAAGCAGAAACTGGGGAGTCACAACCAATTGCTCGATGGCCATCTTCATGGCAAGCCTTGCGGCTTGTTTGATGTTGATTCGGTCAATCGTTTCTGCATCCACCAAACCGACACCCACCGCCAGCGCCTGTTCCATGATAAGGTCGTAGAGGGCTTCCCGCTTCTTGGCACTGAGTTTTTTTGAATCGTTAATCCCTTCAATCACTAACCCCTCCGGCAAAACGACCGCCGCAGCGACCACGTCGCCGAACAAACAGCCGCGGCCTACTTCGTCAATACCTGCAATATGTATATAACGGCTCCAATACTCACGCTCGTACATTAATAAATCTGTCATAGGTTTAACCCCTTTGGTTCCAAAATTACCGTTTGTTACATCTTCGTGCACACGGTGTATCCCATGCTTTCTATCAATCTAGTAACTCTTCTAGATTATCACACTCACCACGGAGCGTCACCCTTTTATCCCGTCCCGATGTTCCTATAGGAGACGGATCTACCTTTGCCAAACAATCGGTTTATCCATCCCCGAAAAAAAGAGCTGCCGGCATCGGCAGCTCTTTCCCTTATTCGATGATCGATCCCTGCATTTCATTGCCAAGCCGCCACCTCTGACGATCCGAAGCGGCATCCGGCACATTCAATTCCAGCCCCGCACCGTCAGCATTCACGGCAAGGGCCCGGCCATCGTGCACCGATAGGATGGAGACCGTATCATCTTCCTGACGTTTCACTCTCCATCGCTGATTGTTATAACCGAGATACGTGTATAGCTGAATCCGGTTCTGCCCGGTATCGACATCCAAAGCCTTCCCTTCCGGCGTGCGAATGGAATAGGTGCCTTCCTCTCCTGTTGGTACCAATACCCATAGCGGGTTGCCCGTACCCGCTGATTCCTTCACGGTAACGGGTTCACCGTTTACGGATTTCTCGGTATAGATCACTTGGTTCACGGCTTCGTTCGTGAAGCTGGTTTTCGTAAGATGAGCTTCAGACGAATGACGGACGTAGACATTTTGATAGGAAGCCTGTCCGCCGAACACATTGACGCCAAAATTCCCTTCGGCAAATGTCCCGTCCATCACATCGATCACCTTCTTCCCGTCCACGTCGACCTGAATATGCGGACCTTTCGCTTCAATCCTCAGGTGATAGGTTCTTCCCCCTTGGATAAATTCAGGGACTTTGGCCAGTACCTGACGTTCCTCAAATCGACCTTCAATCTTGTAAAAGAGTCGAACAGCCTTCATACCAGGGTCCAGATTCAGATAATATCCACTGCGGCCATCCTCGCTTGCCCGAAACAGCATGGATCCTGCACCGCCTGCTTCCCCAAGCCGCATGTCGCCTTCAAACGTGAAGTCGCCGGCCTTCTCTTCCGCCATATAATTGGCATCGCTTGGATGGCTGCCCCGGATTCCATGCTCCGTAACGACCCACTTCGAAGCCTTAAGATCCGGTTTCCACCCCGTCAGATTCGTCAGAAATGTTCCGCTCGTGACCAACACGCGGGTGCTCGCTGATATCTTTCCGTTTGGAGTCGAGGCGGTAATGATGACTTCTCCCGCATTCACCGCTTTTAATACGGCATGAGTGTCATCGGATGAAACAATCCGGACCGTATCGGGATGACTGGATGTCCATACCAGAGGTTTTTTCCCCTTACCCCGGACACGATCCACAGTTGCGTACAGCGATTCAGTCTGTCCCTGGGACAGCTCCAGCTCGTATGAATCCATTAGGATGCGGGAAGCAGGTCCCGAAGGATCAAGATGCCTCCACACGGAATCCAGCTCATGCACCTTAAGGGACTTCAGCTTCACTTGGCCGTCTTGGGTGTAGAAGCTCATCCCCCGTCTGGCCTGATCCGGAAAAATAACGTCCGAGAACACAACGCTTCCGTCATTGCCAAACACCTCCACTGAAGATTCATCGACATAAATACGCAGCTTAACCACTCTATTTACGGGGTGCAGCAAAGCTTTGTGTTCGGTCGTGAACAGGTTGGAGAAATCCGTGGTTCCCGATGCCGAGCGGTCTATAAACATATGATGCGTGGCGTTGTTATAACCGACCACCGTCTGTTGTCCGCCGCCTTCTCGCAGTCGGAAGCCGAATTCCAGCTCGCTGCTGTCTAATGGAATCTCGATTTCCGCCTCGATTTCAAACGCGCCGGCCTGAATTCCCTTTAACACATTCTGCGAGGACTCCGTAACTTCCCTGTTATTCACATGGATTACCGTATTCCGGAGGGTTTCTAGCTCATCGACCGGAGACTGGTGCAGACGTATTCCCTCACTCGTCGTTCTGAGCGACAACTCTCTAGGGATGGTCAGCTGACCCTTCCAGCCCGAAGTCGGAAAATTGAAGGGATAATCCCAGTTCGTCATCCATGCCAGCATGATTCTTCGATTGTCCGGCAGGTCGGAGAAGGACATGGAGGCGTAGAATTCCTTGCCCCAATCCGTTCTCAGCACGGTCCCCGCCGTATGATCATTCATAAATTTGCCGTCTGGCGTCACATCGCCGATAAAATATTCCGCATCGGAGCCTTGGGTGTTCGGATTAGCGCCGCTGCTGATCATCAACACCCATTTGCGCTGACCGGAGCCGTCCACGGCAAGCTGAAACAGATCCGGGCATTCCCACACGCCTCCACGGATATATTCCCCATACCCGAAACGGTCCGTTAAGGTCCAATCGACAAGATTGTCGGAGATATAGAAGCGGATATGGTCTCCCCCTGATACCACCATGATCCAGCGGTTGTTGGCTTCATCCCGAACCACTTTGGGATCGCGAAAATCCCATCCTCCCGGATCCTCGCCCTGTTTGCCCGGGTTCTCGATGAGGATCGGCCGTTCCTTCGAATACGTCCAGGTCCGTCCGTGATCGGTGCTGTAAGCCAGTCCGATCTTCTGATTTCCGCCCGGCCGATCAGGATTGAAGGATGTGTAGTAGGCAATGAGTCCTTTGCCTCCGGAATCCCCGAACAGACCTGAAGCGTTCGTTGTATCGGCTACGGCGGAACCCGACCAGACATGTCCGAGATCGTTCCAAGGCAGTGCGATCGGCAGCCTGTTCCAATGCACCAGATCCCGGCTTACCGCATGCGCCCACTGGCCTCCGTCCTGATGGAAGAGATGATACTCCCCTTCGAAATAGACCAATCCGTTCGGATCGCTTGCCGAGCCTCGGATTGGGCTATAATGATACTGCGGGCGGTATTCCTCCGTATAATAATCCGCCATTGGGGTTACGTACACGTCCTGAAAGTAAGCAGTTCCGGACTTTACCTTCATCCCGATCGATCCGCCCGCGTAACTACTGTCGGATACGCGGATCGCAGCGGGTTCGTAACCATCCACAGCGATTCGAATTCGGTCTCCGGAAATGTGGATCTCCACATGATGCGCACTTGTCGGCAGGCTTGGGTACGTACGACTCGATGCGTCGATCACCATTCCATTCGATGTTTCCAGCGCAACCCGGACCTGATCATCCTCTTTCCTTAATACGGCTTCATATCCCTCCGTTCCTTCATCGTTCCCTCTCCAATAGAACCCGGCTTCAGCCAGCTCCCCTAATATGATATTGCCTTCCAGCACATAATCTGCAGCTGCATTCTTATAGATCCTGCAGGCTTCAAGCCCTTCTGATGCCGTGCCCTTAAGGCCTTTGATATCAGGCTGCCAATCTCCGCTCGTAACTGCCGGACCGAACAGATTGCCTTTCCACTCGCTCACCTTGATGTTTTGAAACAGCGCGGAACCATCCCACACATGAAGACCCAAGTATCCTGTGGAATATGCCGTATCATTGACATCAATCATAGGTTCATATTGACTTCCCCAGTATACCTGGATTTGGTTCCCTACCGCCTTAACCTTGAGGTGAACGATATCTCCTTGACTTAATGAAACCTTTTTTTCTACCTTTAATCTCCCGCTATCTTCACGGGCATCCTTGAGACGAACCAAGCCTGCGCTTGGCACAATTTGCAGCATATACGATGACCAGCCATCAACGCTTGAGCGAAAGACCAGCGAAGCGTCTGCTTGCATATCCGTGATCATCACGTCGGCTTCATACACAAAATCATCCGCTCTTGTTGCGGAAATCGCGGCTGCGTTCTCACCTGGATCGGAGCTAAGCCGTAGTCCTTCAGCCGTATGTTCCATCTTGCCATTCCCCTTCAACTGCCAGCCTTCAAGGTTGGTATTCACATTGGATGCGCTTTCAAAAATGGTGCCCCCTCCTTTCTCTTTCATAGCTGCAGACTCATCTTGGACCGCTGAAGCCCATGCCGATCCCGGAGTAACGCTTGCCGCCAGCATCACGGTCATCATGATCGCAGACACCATGCGCATCATCACCGTATGTATATCCTGCGATAATTTCATATATCCACCTCTCTTCGATTCTTTACCACGCGTTATATAGGAAGGAACAGCCCGATCAATCGGGCTGCACCTCCTCAAGACGAGCCTGTTTATGATTGTGAATCTTGCCATGCCTGTATTCCCAGAGCCAATGCCCCGCACAATCCGGATTGGGTGCCTAATCCCGGTGGAACAATATAATTCCCAATATGGTGTATGATTTCGTCAGCAAGCACATACCCGTTCAAATTGCGCCGCACCTCTGCACGAATGAGGGGATACAACTGAGCTTGCTGCATAACGCCGCCGCCCAGTATGATTTTCTGCGGGGAATTCGTCAGAATCAGTCCTGTTATAGACTGCGCTAAATAATAGGCTTCTACTTCCCAAGCGGGATGGTCGGCTGGCAGCAGCTGCCCTTTCAATCCCCATCGGGCTTCAAGCGCCGGACCTGCTGCCATTCCTTCCAAGCAATCCCCATGATAAGGACAGGTTCCTGCAAAGGCATCTTCGGGATGACGTCTAACGGGAACATGCCCGCCTTCGGGATGAAGCAGTCCATGAACAAGCCGGCCTTCGGAATATAGGCCTACCCCGAGACCTGTACCCACCGTAAAATAAGCGCAGCTGTTCAGAGCCTTGGCTGCTCCCCAAGTCGCTTCTCCCAAAGCGGCAGCATTGACATCCGTATCCCAGCCATAGGGTATGTCCATATGCGACTTCATCTTGCCGAGGACATTGATCTGCGACCAGCCTGGTTTCGGTGTGGAAGTTACATAACCATAAGTTGGGCTATCCGGTTTCAGATCGATGGGACCAAATGACCCGATGCCAATGGCTTCTACCTGATGATCTTGAAAATACGAAACCACTTTGGACAATGTGTCTTCCGGCTGCCCTGTCGGAAAGCTGATGCTGTCCTCAACGATTCCATCCTTGCTTCCAATGCCGCAGACAAATTTGGTGCCGCCCGCTTCTATCGCTCCAATACGCATATCGCTGGTTCTCCTTGCCATTTATACATTCATTTAACGTAAACTAACCTCTAGAAGAAAGATCATAGATGTGCAGCGATTTTATGACCTTCCGGTCATCATCCGCAAACACGGTTATCCCCGTAGATGCAGGATCAGGATAAATCAAATCCGTGATTACCGCCTGCCCGCGATCCGCGAACAATTCCACGGACGACCGGTCCACGAATATCCGCAGCTCCAGGAGTGCGCCCGTAACCCGTAGTGACGCCATGTGCTTCCCGGGAAAATCTTCATGGAAATCAGCCAGCCCTGAACGGGTGCGATCCACGTAAACTTCGTTTGTCTTGGCATCCCAGCCGACAACCGTCTCTTGGCCCGGACCTACCCTTACTTTAAACCCAAGCGAAAACGCTGCATCGAAGCGGACATGAATTTCGCAGCTCTCCAGCCGTACATCGGCTAACCGGGCAGCCGCTTCATCCACGATTACATCATGGAAGGATCGTACTTCATTTCGGTACGCTTCCATTTCACGGATCGGCTGCTGCGTTACCGCGACTTCGCCTTCCAGCGTCTCCAGCTTGAGTTCCCGGACCAAGGTCATGGCCCCCCTCCAACCATCCGTTGGCGTCAGGTTGGCGTATTTCCAATTGCTCATCCAGCCGATGAACAGCCTTCTGCCATCCGCTGCCGGAATGTCCGACCAGCTGACCCCGGCATAATTATCTCTGCCGTAATCCAGCCACCGCACATCACCTCTGGATCGTTCATCCGGCAGAAACGTTGTCCCGTCAAAGTTTCCAATGAAATATTGCGTTCTGGAGCCCTCAACATAGGCCGGATCATCGCCAATGCTGACCAGCATGACCCATTGGGCTTGACTATCTTCCGTAGAAAGAGGGAACAGATCCGGACATTCCCAGACTCCATCATGAAATCCGATGCCTTCGCCAAACTCGCTGGCAAAGATCCATTCTTTTAAATTCGAAGATCGATAGAGGCATACCGTCTGCCCGCACGCAACAATCATCACCCATTGCGATGACGGCTCATGCCAAAACACTTTGGGATCCCGGAAATCAACATAGGTGTCATGCCTAAGGACCGGATTACCTTCATATTTGGTCCAGGTCCTCCCATTATCCTTGCTATACGCAAGACTTTGGCACTGAACGATTTGATTTGCGCCCGTCGAATCGTCATGGTGCGTAAAGATTGCCACAAGGCCGGGCTCTTGATCGAAGAACCCGCTGGAATTGTTCCAGTCCACAACCGCACTGCCTGAAAAGATCGTGCCGTGTTCATCCGGCGCTAAAGCGATGGGAAGCTCTTCCCAGGACACCAGATCCTTGCTGACCGCGTGTCCCCAATGCATGGGCCCCCAGGTTGTGCCCTTGGGATGATGCTGATAGAACAAATGGTATTCTCCTTTAAAATAGACCATCCCGTTCGGGTCATTCATCCAGTTCTCCCGGGGAGAGTAATGATAGGCATTTCGGTAATTTTCAAGTTTGATGTTAGACATTGGCTGTACTCCTTCATTATCGTAATCAGGGATATACGGCCGTATTTGGACTGATATTCCTTACACGGCCGTTTCACTTTATGACTTTATTTCATATTTCGGTCATAACCCGTTTGCTTGATCGTCAGCCATTCCTGGAGTCCCAGTCGATCCAGCTCCTTCAGGTAGGCGTCCCATTCCTGATTCACTTTCCCATTCTGATACCATTCGGTACGCATTCTTTCCAGGTAAGGAAACAAGTCCGCTTCAATCGTGGATAAGCGGTCCAATTCCTCGATGGAGAAAAATACTTTCGGGTACGTATTCTCCGCCTTCATGTGCGGTACCATGACATCCTTCATCAGTTTTAATCTCCATGCCGCATCATCCGGCATCGTGGTGTATTTGCCATAATACTCGTCCAGGATCGCAAGCGGGCCCGCAATACTTGTTTTTTGTCTGAGCTCTACAGGCGCCGTGCCTTCAAGCGGAAGATGCTTCAGCATCCCTTTGGCTTCGTCCAGCTCAAAAATATTTTGCTGGGTATCGTCACCGTAAGTTCCCCAGTTGTTCTGAACCGATTGGAGCGGTTCATACATCGCGTCAATCCATTTTGCCGTTTCTTCCAGCTTCTTGTTGCTGCTGGTAATGACCAATCTTCCCCGGTCAAGACCGATCCCGTTCGTTCTCGTTACATTGATCTCGCCGGATGGTCCTGCAAGCGGCGGCATCAGATCATATGTATCATTCATGCCTGTGATGTTGGCTTTATCCCAAGTAAAATACATCCCGTACCGGTGGTCTTTGCCTTTGGCCAAGTAGGTGTTCCAATCCTGCTGGAATGCTTCGATATCGATAAGTCCCTCTTTGTATAATTCATGGATGAAGTTGATTGCTTCCTTATACCCCTCCTCTGCGGCGGTAAACACCACCTTCCCGTCATCCGTAACAACGGTGTGGTCCCAATTCTCGCCCAAGCCGAATGAAGCAAACAGGAATGTCAGATCCTCGCCGCCCGGCTTATTAATGAAGGAAAGCGGTATTTCATCCGCCTGCCCGTTGCCGTTCGGATCTTGGGTTTTGAACGCTTTCAATACGGTTTTCAGCTCTTCCGTCGTAGTTGGCATGTCCAGCCCCAAGGCGTCGAGCCACTCCACGTTAATCCAGGGGAAGTTATCCACCGATTGAATCCGTTCTTTCCCTGAGCCCAACTCCTCGATCCATGGAAAAGAATAGATATGTCCATCCGGCGCCGTAATCATATTGACGTATTCCGGAGCTTCCTCCAGCACCTTTTTCAAATTCGGCATATGCTGTTCGATTAAATCCTCCACGGGAATGATGACTCCGTCCTTTGCCAGCTTCAGCAGATCGTAATCTCCGTACCCGGCGTCAAAAATGGCATCCGGCAAATCCCCGCTCGCCACGGCCAGATTGCGTTTTTCCGCAAACACATCGCTGGTATAGTTCTTCCACTTGATATGAATGCCCGTCTTCTCCTCCAGCCGCTTGTTGATCAGCTTCTCGTTAGGGTCTGCCGGAGCCAGCGGCGAGCTTTGCGTCAGGACATTCAAGGTCACCTTACCGTCCGGCGACTCTGTTGATGATTCCCCGCTGTTGCCACAGCCGGCCAAGAGCAGCACGGCTGCCAGAGCCGTAAGGGATACCGTTTTTTTACTGATATGTTTCTTTGATCTCTTCTTATTCATATCAATGACCTCCCGAATCATGTATTTGGATAATGACTTTATGTTGAAGGCGACCCGCTATTTAAGCGAGCCTACCATAACACCTTTTTCGAAGTACTTTTGGAAGAACGGGTACATAATCAAAAGCGGAAGACTGGATATCACGATCGCCGAATATTTAATCATCTCCGAGAGCCGTTTCAGCTCCGCCATCGCAAGCTGGTCGCTGATCATGCCGGGCGCCGCTTGATTTTGAATCAGAATCGATCTGAGGACAAGCTGCAGCGGGTGCAGCTTGGGATCGTCCAGATAGATCATAGCGTCGAAGAATGCGTTCCACTGGCCAACGAAGGCATACAGGGCGAGTACAAAGATAATGGGTTTGGACAGCGGAAGAACGATCCGGAAAAAGATTTTCATATCGGAAGCACCATCCACATTGGCTGCCTCCTTCAGTTCATTCGGCACCCCTTTGAAGAAGGTTCGGGACAAAATGATATTCCACACATTCACCGCACCCGGGATGATCACGGCCCACACCGTATTGAGCATGCCTAGCTCCCTCACAAGCAAGTACGTAGGTATCAGTCCGCCTCCAAAAAATATGGTGATGATGAACAGCGTCATGAAGAAATGGCGTCCGGCCAGCCGGCTTTCCGAAAGTGCGTATCCCGCACAGACCGATACCGTTACCGTTAGTAGCGCAAATGCTGTTGAATACAACACCGCATTGCCAAAACCGCGAAGCATCGCTGGATTGGACAGGATCATCTGATATCCTTCCAGACTCCAATCGGAAATGTTAAAAGATAGTCCTTGATTCAGCAGCACGGTGGGATCCATGAACGAGGCCACCACGATATAAACCAATGGAACGACAACGACCAGTACGGCAAGCGTTAAAAAGATCGCATTTAATGACAACAGAAAGCGGTCGAAGCGTGAGTGTTTGACGGCCATGAGTATGACTCCTTTCCTAGTAGAGGCCTTCGCCTTCATTAAGTTTTCTGACAATAAAATTCACCGTCACGAGCAAAATGACATTGATGACGGAGTTGAATAAACCAACCGCTGCAGAGTACGCGTAATCGCCAGACTGCAAGCCGACCTTGTATACGTAGGTAGCGATAATTTCCGAAGTAGGAAGATTCATCGAGGTTTGCATCAGATAGGCCTTCTCAAAGCCAATCGACATAATGCCGCCTGCCGCAAGTATGAATACAATCGCCATAATCGGCCTTATGGTGGGCAGATCGATATTTCGGATGCGCTGGAGCAGGTTAGCCCCGTCCAGGCTGGCCGCATTATGCAGCTCGGGGTCCACATTCGCAAGAGCTGCCACATAGATAATCGAGGCCCAGCCCGCGCTCTGCCATATATCCGAGAGAATATAAATCCACCTGAAATATTCCGGCTGCGACATAAACATCAGCGGACTTCCCGTCATCCATATGACCCATTGATTGATTGGCCCCGTTGGGGACAAGAAGATAAACAGCATCCCGACAATGACAACCACCGAGATGAAATTGGGTGCGTAAAGAAACAATTGAACATTTTTCTTGACTGTCGCTTTGCGAACCTGATTTAACATAAGTGCAAGCAGGATCGGCACCGGAAAGCTAAAGATAAGACCAAAAAGACTCAATTTAAGCGTATTCATAAAAATGACGTCAAAATTCGGCGAGGCGATAAACTTTTCAAAATGCTTGAGCCCGACCCACTCGCTGCCGAGAATCCCTCTAATGGGACTGAAATCCTTGAATGCGATAACGGCACCGTACATCGGGACGTACTTGAATATAAGGGTCAATATAAGCGCCGGAGCTAGCAGTATGTACAGAAAATAGTTTTTCTTGATAAAAGCTAGCGTTCTTCCTGCAGAGCTCCGTCCCCTGATTCCCCCTGCCCCATGATGGGCTGGATCCACTGAATTTTCCAAACCTGTTCCCCCGTTCTTTCTAGAGAAGTTTACATATTGCTTACAGAAAAGGCTTTCATTTTTCACTTATGTTGAATGTCGCTTTTACAATTTATCAAATGATGTAACATCAGTCAATAGTTTTTGTAAAAATTAAATTGTGCAATTGACAACAATGTTTGTTCATTTATTTCACCTTCCTATCATGAAAATGAGCAGCATAAGCCGTTTTCTTTGCAAAGTTGCGGAGAATCGTTCGTTATTTCCTTGTTTGGTGATGTTTTATCCCCTGTAAATGAATATTGAAGAGAAACACAACAAAACCCGCTATGTTTAAATGTTAACTGAATTGTGCATTTGTAAAGTTGAGGTTGCTATTTTAGCTAATCTATTATACATTTGATTTAAGATATTCAGAGGTCATTAGCGACTGGAAGAAACTGCGGACCTTAGTATGAACTTGATCATTTGAGGAGAAATCAGATACATGTCGAAAGAAAAAGTCACAATTCAAGATATTGCCGATGCACTGGGCATCTCCAGAAATACGGCCTCCAAGGCTTTGAACGGGAGCGAAAGTATTCCGGACGAGACGCGCAGCAAGGTTATCCGAAAAGCGATTGAACTGAAATACAAACAATTTGCTTTCATGGAGACGGACAATCTGCTGACCAAAAACCCGGGAAATATCGCTCTTCTGACGGCAAATCTTCCGAGCACCTCCCATTTTGGCTCGCGGTTAATCAGCGGGCTTGAGAAACGAATCAGCGCGGAGGGCTATAATCTGTCCATTCATATTGTCCGGGATATCGATCGAAGCTCTCGGTCGCTGCCTAACAATTTTGAATCATCCAAGGTCGATGGAATTATATGTATTGAGTTATTTGATATGGAATACACCAAGTTGCTCACAAGCCTTGGGCTTCCTACCGTATTTATCGATTGTGCGGCAGATATGTTCTACCCGGATCTGCAGGCGGATTTACTTCTGATGGAGAATGAACACAGCACCTGTCATATGACCAAGCAGCTCATTGCGCAGGGCAACACGAGCTTGGGATTTATCGGTGATATCCGTCATTGTAAGAGCTTCAATGAACGCTGGGCGGGATTTAATCGGGCTCTGACCGAGAAGGGGATACGGCTGGATTTGGAACAATGTGTTCTGAACCCGGACCGGGAATTTTTCTCTGAGTCCGATTGGATGGACAAACGACTGGGGCAAATGAAACAGATGCCGTCTGCCTTTGTATGCGCCAATGATTTTATTGCGGTCAATGTGATGAAATCGTTAAAAAATAAAAACATCTCCATTCCCGGTGACATTGCGGTGTGCGGCTTCGATAATGCACCTGAATCGCGTATTGTTGAACCTCACTTATCAACTGTACATATATATAGCGATGAAATGGGAATTGCTGCGGCTAACATGCTGTTATCCCGGGTGAAAGAACCGAAGTTACCCTATCAAGTCACGCATATCCAAACGAAGCCGATCTTCAGAGCATCTACCGAGTTACATTAGATGGCATAGAATGAGTGCAGTCTAATCTCCTCTTCCTGTTCTGATCCAGAAAAAATAACCATTCCGCCGTTATCCGGCAGAATGGTTATTTTGGGTTTAATCTGAGTAGAAGGGATCTCTCGTTCACCCTATTGAATCAATAAGGCGATTCCATGGAATAACGCCCAAGCTTGCCTGCGCGAAGCTCACGCAGGAAAATGCCCGAGGCTTTTTCCAGATCGACTCTTCCTCCGCTGACGATGCAGCCTCGTTTTCTTCCGACGGCTTCCATTACCGCAACAATTTCATCCGGGTTATCCAGATCTGTTGGGCGCTCCTTCAGATCAAAGCGCTCGCTCATCGATTCCCAATAATAGTTGGAGAAATATTTGATCGCAAAAAAGGCAATGTCCTCTACGTTCAAAATTTCCTCTTTGATGGCGCCGGTTACCGCAAGGCGGTACCCTACATTCTGATCCTCGAACTTTGGCCACAGGATACCGGGTGTATCCAGCAATTCCATCTCACCGCCGGCAACCTTAATCCACTGCTGCCCTTTCGTGACACCCGGACGGTCTCCCGTCTCCGCGATGTTACGGCCGGCAAGCCGGTTAATCAGCGTGGATTTGCCTACATTCGGTATGCCTACAATCAACACACGCATCGCTCGCGGGTTCATGCCCTTGGCTATTTGTTTGTCGATCTTCTCTTTCAGCAGCAACTTAATCTGGTTCGGAATATCCTTAACACCTGTCCCGGTTGAAGCATCTACAGGAAAGGCGGTTAGGCCGTTTTCCTTGAAATGGGCTTGCCACTGCCTTGTAACCTCAGGATCTGCCAAATCGGCTTTGTTCATAATAATGAGCCTCGGCTTGCCCTGCAAAATCTCGTCAATCATCGGATTTCGGCTTGAGAGCGGAAGCCTCGCATCGATCAGTTCAATTACTGCATCGATCAGCTTCAGCTTCTCCTGAATTTGGCGGCGCGCTTTGGTCATATGTCCTGGAAACCATTGTATTGTCAAACGTCGTCACCTCTACTTTGCTCTGCAAACTTTCATCGTTTCTATAGCGCCAGGCTAATGGTTGATGAGCCCTATGTCTTTAATCGGCCAGAAGATCAAGTCTGCTCGCCCGATAATATCCCCCAAAGGAACATATCCTATCATACGGCTATCCGTGCTGTTGGAGCGGTTATCGCCCATCACAAACACATGCCCCTCTGGCACAACGCCATCCTGAACGAACGAGTTCGGAAAATCCGTGTTATTGTATAACCTGTTTTCAGCATGGGCTTGATCAATCGCTTCCTGTATGTAGGTTTCATTCACAGGCTCCCCGTTGACAAGCACTTTATCGCCTTCAACTTTAACCGTATCACCAGCAACTGCGATTACGCGTTTAATGAAATCCCTGCCCTCATCAGGTACATGGAACACGATAACTTCTCCACGTTCGGGTTTGCGGATATCATATAAAATCTCGTTGACGATCAGCTTCTGATTGGATACAAAGTTAGGTTCCATGGATGGGCCCTGCACAATAAACGGTTTAAAGAGAAGCCAGCGAATGAGAACGACGAGAACCAGAGCAATGAGAAGAGCCTTCAGCCATTCTACAAGCTCGTTCTTAGCCTTTTTGGCCGGTTTCCCCACGTTGGTTTCAATTGCCTCCTGGTGTTGATCTTTCTCCATAACCCACCGTCCTTCCCTATAGATCGCTTTCGCATTATAGCGATTTTTGGATATACAAAAGGGGCTTGTATATACGCACAAGCCCCTTTTACCGCCTTGTAATTAACGACGAATTTCTTTAATTCTCGCTGCTTTACCGCGCAGTTCACGAAGATAATAAAGCTTCGCACGACGCACTTTACCACGGCGAGCCACTTCGATTTTATCGATTTTAGGCGAGTTGATTGGGAAAGTTCTTTCCACACCAACACCGTAAGAAATTTTACGAACGGTAAAAGTCTCACTGATTCCGCCACCGCGACGTTTAATTACTACACCTTCAAACAACTGGATACGCTCACGAGTTCCCTCGATAACCTTAACGTGTACTTTTAAAGTATCACCAGGACGAAAGCTCGGAATATCTTTACGAAGTTGTTCTTGAGTAATCGCTTGAACGATATTCATCTATGACTCCCTCCTCTCACACAGGTGTTCTTGCATCTTCCGGAAACTCTATGTATTTCCTTCATTATCCGCAGCGGACCACCGTATTCACAACAAAAGAAATAATAACATATTTTGCAGTCCGAATCAAGTATTTTATCTTTACACCCTTATGTATAAACCGGATTTTGTACCGAGCTCACGTCAATAAAAAAACCACTTCCAGCATGAAGAATCCTGCCGAAAGCGGTTAGCCTCAACTTAATTTACGGTTTCTTTCGAGTCGTGCATGCCCTTATGACGCTTGCCATAGTATTCAAGGATGTCGTCTACCGTTTGAAATTGGGCTTCTGTATTTTTTGTTTCTTCAATTTTCGCTTCATGTTGTTGTCGATGTTCTGTCATAACAAGATGCCTCCAGTCTCTCTAGTGATTCTCCAGTTACATATTACCCACCAATGCAGGAGTTGTATCAACATGATTAAAAAAATGACACTGAAGTATACAATACTGGACTATGAGCCAATTCTAAAGATAGAAATCCTTGCGCCGGTTTGCAGAGCAGTAATCGATTTGGTTGTTGGCGATAAATTATAGAGCCCAACGGTATTACCTGCACTTAAATTGATCACGGCAGATCCTGAAACTTCGGCGTTGGTTGAATTCGAGTTCATGTTCGCCGCATTAGTCGTATTACCGTTAACAACGATTCCGAAAGCATTCGGCGCAGTCGAACCAGTTTCGAGCGAAATCTGCCAATCAAAGTAGTAGAAACCAGCTGTCACAATGGTCAGGGTCGTGGCACCGTTAAAGGTTACACCTTGAAGCGTGCTTGTTGAAAAAGTAACCGGCGAGTTGGTGGCCACTTTCTGTGCCGTCCCATTACTGGCATAAATCACACTTCCACCCACAAGGACAGGGCCCGTCGGAACGGTTGGTCCGGCAGGGCCTGAGGCTCCAGCTAATCCGGTTACGACCATCGGGCCTGTTGGTCCAGTTGAACCGGTTGGACCTATGGCTCTTGCTGCCCCAGTAGCTCCTGTGGCTCCGGTTACAGCTATTTCTCCGGTCACTCTTGTCAGACCTATAACACCTGTTGACCCGGTCCTGCCTGTCGATCCTGTGCCTCCTGCTGCTCCTGTAGCTGCCGCAGCCCCTGTCTCCGCAGTTACATCTGTGGCGGCCCCTACTTCTTCTGTTGCCTCAGTCGGGCCCGGTGCGCCTGTTACACCTGTGGCGCCTGCTTCTTCTGTAGTTCCCGCAACTCCCGTTCGCCTAGTTACGCCTGTAGCCCCTGTGGCTCCTAGAACGCCTGTCACCCCGGTTACCCCTGTGACCCCTGCTTCTCCTGTAGCCCCGGCAGCCATAGCTCCAGGCGGACCTACTGGCCCGGTTTTTCCTGTAGCTCCAGTTACGCTTGTCGCCCCTGCAGCTCTGATTCCGGCGTCTCCCGTTGCCACGGTCTCGCCTATTGCCTCCGTCGCACCTGTTTCCCCAGTTGGTCCGGTCGCTCCGCTAATCCCACCCGGCACCCCCGGTGCTCCCTCAGGACTTGTTGGTCCTGCAACCTCCCTTGCACCCTTAGGGCCGGTTGCCCCCGGCAAACCGCCCAATCCGGTCGGACCTGTAGTCCCTGCTGCACCTGTTACTCCTATTGATCCTGTCGCAGTCGACGCTCCATTCGACAGTAATGCATTCATTCCATCCGCTGCTTGCAGCCTTTCCAGCTGTTGTTCTGAACTCACTGATCTGGAAGCCTGCTCATTAATGCCTTGGAACACTTCAGCAAGCCGCTGACGCGATCCAACCCCTGGCTTCGTAGTCGCGTCCATGATATATAAAGGTATATTATCCATATTGTTGACTGGTGGAGCGGCTTCCATACTCTGAATCGACTCTATGCAGGATTGGATTTCATGCTGTGAGGCGGCGATGTCCGGACCGATCTCGCTGCCGACTCCAATTCGTTCTCCATACGATTGAATCAACGTCAAAACTTCGTTCAATCTTGTTAAAATCCCTTCCAGATTATCCGCATTGGAAATCCTTGCAATTTGTTGTACGACCAGCCTAAGGCCCCGTCGTTCCCGCAGCGAGAACCTCATGCCCGAGACCAGATCGTTAAGGCTCTGCAATTGTATTTTGATTAGCGTGAAATTCTCATTAACCGGCTGTTCCACAAATGCGCGTAACCGTGATGTTAATTGACGGATCAATGTAACGAATCGAGTGGCTTGGTTCTTTCCGACACGGATTCGCCCGGGTGTAAGTCCCTGAATTACAGCCTTGCTGTCCCTACGTTTCCTTCTTTCTTGCCTCAATCGATTTCACCCCTTACGATCTCATGCATCCGCAAACGCCTATTTATCACACTATTCAATTCATACGATTTTTGTTCTCGGGTGCCAAGCAAGAAACGTGCATATCACTACATACGCGCACATGATAGAAAAAAAACGAACAGACCTGTGCTTACAGATCTGTTCGTTAGATTGAGCAATAAAACTTATGAGGATCCCGCTTCTCGCTGAAGCTTGTTTAAATACGCCTGATCCTGTTTGGACAATTCCAGCTTGTCTAACAACTCCGGGCGACGCTCCCATGTCCGCTTAAGGGCTTGTTCCCGACGCCACTCGTCAATATTCGCATGATGACCGCTCAGCAAAATATCCGGCACTTTCCAGCCGCGAAATTCAGCCGGACGTGTATAGTGCGGATATTCCAGCAGGCCTGTACTAAATGAATCCGTCACCGCTGAGGTTTCATTGCCAAGCACACCCGGCAGCAATCGGACCACAGAGTCGATGACAACCATCGCCGGCAGCTCTCCGCCGGTAAGCACGTAATCCCCGACGGATAACTCATCGGTAACAAGAAACTCGCGAATGCGTTCATCATAACCCTCGTAATGCCCGCATATAAACACCAGATGGTCTTCCTGAGACAACTCTTCCGCCTTTTTCTGCGTAAAGGTCTCTCCTTGCGGACACATCAGAATGACACGCGGAGGCTTGGCTGTTCCGGCGATATCCGCTGAGATCTCACCGGAAGGATTAGCCCCATCCTCATGATTCGAAATCGCATCCGCATCAAAAGCTAGGATATCCTCCACCGCAGCAAAAATCGGATCCGGCTTTAACACCATTCCCCCTCCGCCGCCATAGGGAGTATCATCGACCTGACCATGCTTGTTCCCGGCATATTGGCGAAAGTTGATAGCATTCAAGTTCACAATTTGTTTTTCGGCCGCTTTCCCCAAAATACTCGAATGAAACACACCATCAAACATCTCGGGGAACAGCGTCAGCACATCAATCCGCATGAACTATAACAACCCTTCCATGAGATGCACGCGGACAAGCTTCGATTCCTTGTCTACATCAAGTACGACATCCGGTATGGCCGGAAGGAGAATTTCTTTTCCTTGAGGCGTTTTGACAACCCATACATCGTTAGCGCCTGGCGTCAAAATTTCGGAGATCGTGCCGAGCTCCTCGGCCGGGTCTTCATCGGTCATCACCTTGCAGCCAATGATCTCATGGAAATAGTACTCGTTCTCCGGAAGCTCCTCCTGAAGATCCGCTGGAATCTTCAACAGTGAGCCCTTATATTTTTCGGCATCATTAATGCCATGCAGCTCCTTGAATTTAAGGATATACATGTTTTTATGAAAACGGGATGTATCCACCGTTACTTCTAACTTGCTCCCTTTGTCCGGGACAATATACAACTGGCTCTTTGGAGCAAATCGCTGATCGGCAAAATCCGTATGCGGCATGACTTTAACTTCCCCGCGGATGCCGTGCGTATTCACGATTTTCCCTACGGTAAACAACTTTTCAGACATGGTCTTCCTCCTGCATCACTTAATGAATGTTCTCTCTGGTATGACCGGCTGATTTCTTCAGCATGTACGAAAAAGGGCTAGGACATGCATCCTAACCCCCTTTCGTATATTTTAAGAAATGATATCAACGGTCACCCGTTTATCCATTTTAACCGCCGCCGATGTTACGACTGTACGCAATGATTTGGCGATACGCCCTTGTTTGCCTATGACCTTCCCGACATCGTCAGGATGCACGTACAGCTCATATACAATCAAGTGCTCCTTCTCAACGGTTTTCACAGTCACATCTTCTGGATGATCCACTAAAGCCTTAGCAATAACGCGAACTAATTCTTCCATAGATAACCCTCGCGATCAGTCTTATTTCTGATGCTTCAGCTCATGAAATTTCTTCATTACGCCCGCTTTGCTAAGCAAGTTGCGAACCGTGTCAGATGCTTGCGCACCATTTTGAAGCCAGTTCAGTGCTTTCTCTTCATCGATTTTAACTTCAGCCGGTTGAGCAACCGGATTGTAATAACCGATTTCCTCGATAAAACGGCCGTCACGTGGGGAACGGGAATCAGAAACCACCACGCGGTAGAAAGGAGCCTTGTGAGCACCCATGCGTTTCAGACGAATACGTACTGCCATTTGAAAATTCACCTCCTTCAAAAAATGTCCATTCGATATATCCGAGACTTAACGGAATGGAAACTTCATGCCTTTTCCGCCAGTCAAGCCTTTCAGCTGTTTCATCGCTTTGTTCTTGCCGCCTTTAGGACCCATCATATCCGAGAACTGTTTCATCACGCGGCGCATTTCATCAAACTGCTTGATGAGCCGGTTCACTTCAGCCAGCGAGGTTCCGCTGCCTGCCGCAATCCGTTTACGGCGGTTGTGATTGATAATGTCAGGCTGCTGCTTCTCCGCCGTTGTCATGGAGTGGACGATAGCCTCGATGCGTCCCATCTGCTTCTCGTCAACCTTGAGATCCTTGGCTTGCTTCATCTTGCCCATGCCGGGAATCATATCCATCAGCTGGTCCAGAGGACCGAGCTTCTTGACCTGGTCCATCTGCTCCAGGAAATCCTCGAACGTAAATTCGGCATTACGCATTTTACGTTCCATTTCCTTGGCCTTGTCCGCATCAATGTTCGATTGTGCTTTCTCGATAAGTGACAGCATATCGCCCATTCCGAGAATCCGCGATGCCATCCGTTCCGGATGGAACGGCTCCAGCGCATCAATCTTCTCGCCAAGCGCCGCGAATTTGATCGGACATCCGGTAACCGCCTTAACCGAGAGGGCGGCACCGCCTCGGGTATCCCCGTCCAGCTTCGTGAGCACGACACCCGTCAGCGTCAATTGCTGGTTGAAGCTTTCCGCGACGTTCACCGCATCCTGACCCGTCATTGCGTCAACGACAAGCAGAACTTCGTCAGGATTTACGACGCTGTGAATCTGCTTCAATTCTTCCATCAGCTCTTCATCGACATGAAGACGGCCGGCGGTATCGATAATGACATAATCGTGACCATTATCTTTGGCATGCTGGAGGCCTTGCTTCGCGATTTCGACCGGGCTTGTCTTGTCTCCTAAAGAGAACACCGGCACGTTGATCTGATCACCGAGTACTTCGAGCTGCTTGATCGCAGCAGGACGATAGATATCGCCGGCAACGAGCAGCGGTCGGCTGTTCTGCTTCTGAAGCAGCTTGGCCAGCTTGCCCGAAGTCGTTGTCTTACCGGCACCTTGCAAACCGGCCATCATAATGACCGTTGGCGGCTTATTGCTCTTCGCCAGTTTGGCTTGGCTTCCTCCCATCAACTCCGTCAGCTCTTTATTCACGATGTCAATGATCACCATGCCGGGCGTAAAGCTGTCCATCACTTCCTTGCCGATGGCCTTCTCTTTTACTTTGGATACGAAATCCTTAACCACTTTGAAGTTAACGTCGGCTTCTAGAAGCGCGAGTCGAACTTCACGCATGGCGGCTGTTACATCTTCTTCGGACACCTTGCCTTTACCACGAAGCTTGCTGAACACATTCTGTAGTCTGCTGGTCAATCCTTCAAACGCCATATCCGCCACCTCCGTTCATACTTAATCCCATACTTTTAAACGTTCAACCATATCGGTTATTGCATGCTTATCATGTTCACCCAGGTCGCTACTCTCCACCATTTCCCGAAACTTATCCAGCTCCCGGATGCGCGTTTCATGCTTGCTCAGGAGCCCCAGCTTCTCTTCATAGGACTCGAGCACCTGTTCTGCGCGCTTAATATGTTCATAGACGGCCTGGCGACTAATCTCGAATTCACCAGCGATTTCTCCGAGGGAAAAATCGTCATGGAAATAATATTTCAAAAAGGTCTGCTGTTTCTCTGTCAGCAGCTGCTCATAGAAATCGAACAGCAAATTGATCCGGTTCGTCTTCTCGAGCCGATTCTCCTGACTCATTTAAGGGCACCCCCCTCGTCAAGGAAAAACACTTTACAGTTCGCTTAACGAACCTTATCATACAAAAAACAAAGAAGGATGTCAAGCCATTTCCCTTGTCATCCTTCTTCATGTGCAGGAAGCCTTCTTCCTACCCGTTCAACCGATCGGAAGAAGGTAAATCAATATCGCAAAAAAGTGGAGAATCGAACCTGCCAGCACAAACAAATGCCAGATGGCATGATGGTAAGGAAAGCCCCGCCATACATAGAATATGGTGCCCAGCGTATACAGCACGCCCCCGATGGCAAGCAAATTCATGCCTTGCGGCGCTACAACCGCCGTTAACGGATTCCAGGCAATGACGATCAGCCAGCCCATCGCAATGTAAAATATCGTGGAGAGGAACAAAAACTTCTTGACGAAGAATGCTTTAAATACGACGCCGAACAGCGCAATGCCCCATACGATCCCGAAAAGACTCCAGCCCAGCGATCCCCGGACGGCAACCAGCAGGAATGGCGTATACGTCCCTGCGATGAACAAGTAAATGGAGGAGTGGTCCATAAACTCAAAGAAATCCTTGGCTTTCCCGTCTCTCAAGCCGTGTACGAGCGTTGAGCTCAAATACAGCAGGAGCATCGTCGATCCGTAGATCGTGAAGCTCACCACATGCCAGGCTGTGCCTTTCAAACTTGAAAATACGATCAGGAGCACGAGTGCAGCAACGCTTAGTGCCGCTCCTATGCCATGCGTTATTGCATTCGCTATCTCTTCTCTGCGTGGATAAGTGTAAGTATTGGCCATAACAGGTATCCTTTCGCTTAAAATCTTATAGAGGTTGTTCAAAAAGTCCGCTTTTGATCACGAAGCGAATCAGGAAGCAGCTCGGCATCGAATCTTGAATTCAGCCGGGCCTTCCGGTGCTCAAGTACCCAAAACGTACGCTCCGCTCCTCAGTCCCTAGCTTCATCCAACCTTCTCGGTGCTGAAAACCTGACTTTTTGAACCCGACTTATACTTCATTATACGCCCTGCGGGCATGCAAAATCAAAGCCGCCCCCTAGATCAGCCCCCCTGCAATTGGAAAAATTGCTGGATGGCGCTGACGATTTGGCGGGACGCAGTGCCGTCGCCAAACGGATTATGGGCTTTTGCCATGCTGCGGTACGCTTCCTTATCCGTCAGCAGCTGCTCTATTCCTGCCTGAACCGCTTCACACTTCGTGCCGACGCACTTTAGGGTACCGGCCGTGACTCCTTCCGGGCGTTCGGTTTTATCCCTCAGTACCAATACCGGCTTCCCTAGTGACGGCGCTTCCTCCTGTATGCCCCCGGAGTCCGTCAAGACCAGATAGGAACGCTGCATGATATGATGCAGATCTACCACATCGAGCGGTTCGGTCAAATGGATTCGCTCGTGCCCCTCAAGCTCTTGCGCGACCGTCTCCTGCAGCACAGGGTTTGGATGGACCGGATATATCACTTCAATGTCAGGGTGCTTTTGGATCACCCGCTTCACCGCCTCAAATACCCCTTTCATCGGTTCTCCCCAATTCTCCCTGCGATGCATGGTCATCAGTATTAATCGGCTATCTTTCCGTAACTTGCTCTGTATCGGATGCTCAAAAGGAGCCTGAAGCGTCCACTTCATCGCATCGATTCCCGTGTTTCCCGTTACATATACGTGAGCCGAACGGTTCTCGGCTTTGAGATTAGCTGCGGACAGCGCCGTCGGGGCAAAGTGCATATCAGCCACCCTGCCGATCCACTCGCGGTTCATTTCCTCTGGAAACGGCGCGTATTTATCATACGTCCGCAGCCCTGCTTCCACATGTCCCACCGGAATCTTCGCGTAATACGCTGCCAAAGCACCGATGAATGCTGTCGTTGTATCCCCGTGGACCAGCACAAGATCATATGTTCTCGCTTGGAATACCTTCTCCATCCCTTTTAGCAGTTCAGCGCTCAGACTGTATAAGGATTGCCCTTCCTTCATGATATTCAGATCCGTTTGCGTCTGAATTTCAAAAAAACGAAGCACCTGATCCAGCATCTCACGATGCTGTGCGGTTACGCATACGATTGGAGTTAATCCCGGGGCTGACTCCAATTCCTTGACCAAAGGTGCCATTTTGATCGCTTCCGGACGCGTTCCGAATATAACAAGAACATTTTTCTGTTTCACGAACCTTCACTCCCCCTCGTTTTATATGAAAAGATAGATCTGAAACCTCATATCTTAAGCATTATATGGCAAGTTGATAGATTCGTTCCGGTCAGTTGCATCCTTGTAGAAATCAACCATTTTTCGGCCTTTCGGCTCATTCGTCCAATTCTATGAAGCTAGCAATGCATATATTATCCCGAGTACAAAAGAAAGGAGGAAACCTCTTGGCTGTTATCATTTATCCGAGAACGATGAACTGGTCGTATATGAAACAGAGACCGCAGCAGCTTATGACTCAATTGGGGGCGCTTGGTCATCAGGTTTTCTTCGAAAACCTGGCACCGCTGGATAAGGAGTTCAAAGAAGTGGAACCGAATGTGTTCCTATTCACAGATACCAAAACATTTCTGCACAAAAAACTGCCTGCCCTTCGCAAAGAACATCCGATTGTCGTCTGGACGACGTGGTCTAAACTCCGGACGCGCATTTCCACTCTCTTTAAGCCCGACATTACGATTTACGACTGCTGCGATGAATTTCCGCATTGGGCTAAGTATGAACCCAAAATGATTGACGAGGCGGACCATGTTGTATGTACCGCAGAGGTGATTCACACCCGGTTATCCTTGGCGTATCCGGATAAACCGCTTACCTTGATCCCGAATGGCGCTGACTCTTCATTTTTTCATATTCCATTCAGTGAAAGACCCGCCGATCTCCCTCCGGGTCCTGTTGTTGCTTATATCGGTGCTTGGGCGTATTGGGTAGATCATGAACTGTTCGCCAAAGCGGCCATTCAATTTCCAAACGTCCAATTCGTTTCCATTGGAGCTCCTTATGGCAGCTCAGGCGATTATTCGAAGCTTCCCAATGTGCATATTCTCGGGGAAAAGCCGCACCAGGAGCTCAAGCGTTATCTCGCTCACATTGACGTGGCATTGATCCCCTTCCAATACCATCCGATTACGCTGGCAACCAATCCAGTCAAAGCATACGAGTATTTGGCTTCCGGTGTTCGCGTATTGTCAACGGCTCTGCCGGAATGCATTGCCATGGAGCCGCATGTTACCACGGCGACAACCCATGATGATTTCTTGGGCAAGCTGGCCTCCATGCTCCATCACCCGGATACAGCAGAGCATAAGCTGGCCCGCATTGCCTACGCCAGAGAGAATCGCTGGGTTGAACGCGGATTGAAAGCCGATCAAGTGATTCGACAGGTCATCCTGGACAAAGGCATGAACACCCTTTGAAACCCTATGCCATACTCCGTACGCAGCCATTCGGCTATAGAGCCACCGATACGTTAGCCTATCGTGAACAAATCATTCAGGAAGTTTCACAAATTGACCGTGAGTGGATTCTATGGGGCGGTAACTTCTCTTTTTTCCATAAAAGCGCACAGACTTTCATTCCAATGCCAGCTCATATTCCAGATCGTGTTGTCTGTATTTGTATGAACGGCGCACCAATCTATTGGAGAAAAACCTGGCTGCTTGCCGCCCTCACCCGCTGGAACGACAGGCTTCCTGCTGCCAGATTTCTGCCTTATGATCTGCTGCCCGCCGATCCAAGCCTTACGATGCATCTAAACCCATCGCAAAGCCCTCCGTATCAAAAGGATCTGGAGTATATTCTCCCTGTTCTGTCTGCAACAAGGATGCGAGAGAAAACCGCCAGCTCCACAGGGACTTTATCCCCTGAAACCCCTCAGCAACCTGTCGTCTCCATTCTGATGAGCATTCATAATATGAAGGACACTTTAGGCTGGAGCATCCGTTCCGTGTTGGCACAATCAAGCGATAACTGGGAGCTGTTAATAGGCGATGACGGCTCTGAGGACGATAGCTTGGAGGAAGCCTGCGCTTATACTGACAGCAGAATTCGGGTTCTGTCCCAATCGCGTAACCGCGGAAAAGCAATCATGATGAATCGCCTGCTTTTTGAAGCAAAGGGTCGATATATTCTGGAATTGGATGGAGATGACTGGCTGGTTCCCGATGCCACCGCACTCCTGGCCGAAGCGCTTGACAAGAATCCGGACGGCAGGATCGCCACAGGCTGGTATGGGTGCTGGGAACGAACCCGGCAGCTCGGTCCTCTATGGAGAAGAAACGTTGATTCGGGCAAGCTTTATTCGGCATGGTCTGCTTCCTTAAATCGAACGAATCAGCAGGGCCACCCGCTCGTCCCCCGTATGTATCGAAAGTCATCCCTAATCGCCATTGGCGGTTGGTGGAATCGGGAGGATCGTCTCGGACGTATCTTCGAAGATATCGATGTCACCGCCAGGCTTCTTAAGCACAGCTCGCCGGTTCAAGTCGATGCCCTCTTGTATCATCGAGTCATTTATGGCAGCAGTACCAGCCAACGTAACCGCAGCCTCTTCGAAGCCTGGAATCAGCAAACACACAAGAGCTAGACAGCGCTCGAAAAGGAGGTGATACGTACATGCATATTGCCGCTTCCGGGTACTATGGAATGGGAAACTTCGGTGATGATTTATTTCTTCATACCCTTCGCCAAGTATTCCACGATCATCACGTCTATCCCTGGAACGCCCGCTTGGACCCCCATCAGACGGATGCCTTCATCATCGGCGGTGGCGATTTAATTACACCCTACTCGTTCAATTCATATTACTTCCCTCCGCAGCTCAAAGGACAGCCTACCTGGGTCTACGGTGTCGGCATCGTGGATGCCTACCCGGAACACACTTGGCCGGAGGAGCAGGTATCCGCCTACCGGGAGATGATCTCCAAGGCAAACCGCGCGGTGTTCCGGGATGAACGATCGTCGGCCATCGCCAAACGGGCAGGCTTCCATCGAAACGTCGAAACAGCCCCTGACATGGTATTTGGCTATCGTCAGCCCGATATCCCGGTGAAACGTTTCTCTAAGCGTCCAACGATTGGCGTCGTTGTATTTTCCTATGAATCATTTCCGATGGACAACATGACCAAATTGCTGGGACATCTTATTGCAAAAGGCTATCATGCCGTCCTGATCCCGGTCATTCATCATCCGGGCAATGCGTATTCCGATTACAACACATGTCTGCAATTGCAGCAAAAGGTAAAGGAGTCTACACCCGGCGCTTCTATTGAGACGCTGCCGTTCCTTATGGATATTGAGCTCACTTACCGTTTCATTCAATCTGTCGACTATTTAATATCGTTCAAGCTTCACCCGTCGCTAGCCGCTTTACGCGGCGGCAAGCCTGTACTGGCGCTCAGCACCATGAGCAAAGTGCATAGCCTGCTGAGTTCTTTTCATCTCGGCCAGTATTTTACTGATTATCGTCAGCCGCTTGATGTTCTGGTCGATAAAACCGAAACCTTCCTTAAATACGGCCCTGGTCATGTGCAGCAGATTATGCCGATGATCCGCGCAGCGGAGGAAGAAAGCACTGCCTCGCTTCGGGGTTTAAAGAAGCATATCGAAGAGCACAACCATTGGTAATACAGAAAGGAGAATGACTATGTGTTGCTTCCTGTTCTGCAGAAGACTTGCAAGGCGAGTCAAGGTGTTAACGCGGCAGGTCGAACTTCTAAGCCAGGAAACCAGTCAATTAACTGAGCGCGTAGAGTCGCTGGAGAATCAGGTCCTCACGGGTTTAACAATTAATCCGGAGCTGGTTCAATTTTTCGAAGTCCGTACCGGCCAAAAGGTACGGGTCAGCACAACCTTTGTCACGTTGGAAGGGGTCGTTTTGGCTACTGCTGAAGATGGTGTTCAGCTCCGTGAAGCATCGGGTGACCTCGTGCTGATTCCGTTCGCCAATATTACTTCCGTTCAGTAATTCCTGCGGATGATACTGGATGTCAGCTTCAAACTTTCATTACGGCAAGGAGGTTAACCGATATGCGCTACGTGGATTGGCTGCAAGGATTTATCGGCTCGGAAACCGAAGTAACGGTGTCGGGAGATGTGATCATTGGCACGCTGACCGAAGTGGGCGAAGGAACCATCACCTTAAAAGTACCGCCCATCATCTACGGTCCTCCTACAGATACTGCCCTTATCCCGCTTCGTTCGATTGAATTCGTTCGGATCGTCTCTTCATAAAAAAACTTGTGCCCGTAGATCGAGCCGAACATGAAAAAGGACCGAAAGTATATCTTTCGGTCCTTTTGTATACATATTCGACTAGACCCGTTCTAGTCTTGTTGTTCTACGGCATTCTCTTCTTCCTTAATTAAACCCGCAAAGAGGGCATGAACAAACTGCTCCGAGTCAAAGGTCTGGAGATCACCCATTTTCTCTCCCAAGCCTACCAGCTTCACCGGAAGATTCAACTCTTGACGAATCGCGATCACGATGCCGCCCTTAGCCGTACCATCCAGCTTGGTTAATACGAGGCCGGTCACGCCGCTCTTCTCCCCGAACAGCTTCGCCTGGCTCAGTGCATTCTGTCCTGTCGTCGCATCAAGGACCATCAGCACCTCATGCGGGGCACTCGGGATTTCGCGTTGAATGACGCGGAAGATTTTATTCAGCTCTTCCATCAGATTGGTTTTGTTCTGAAGGCGTCCTGCCGTATCGCAGAGCAGAACATCCGCTTGCCGCTGCTTGGCTGCTTGAACCGCATCAAACATGACGGCTGCCGGGTCTGAGCCGGGCTGCTGTTTAATGACTTCAACGCCAACCCGTTCTCCCCATACTTCCAGCTGTTCGATTGCACCCGCACGGAACGTGTCGCCCGCTGCAAGCAAAACCTTCTTGCCCTCCTGCTTGTAACGATGCGCCAGCTTGCCAATCGTAGTTGTTTTACCGACTCCGTTAACGCCGACAAACAGAATGACCGTAATTCCATCCGGATTCTCCCGCAGCTCATTGCTGCTGTCATCACGAAGGAGTCCCATCAGCTTCTCTGACAATACCGGCTGCAGATCGGCAGCGTCCTCAATCCGCCGTTTCTTCACTTCGGCACGAAGATCGTCCATCAGATCCATGACGGTATTGACGCCGACGTCAGCGCCAATCAAAATCTCTTCCAATTCCTCGTAAAATTCTTCATCGATCTTTTTACGGCGAATCACCAGGTCCGACACTTTCTCGATAAATCCCTTCCGGGTTTTCTCGAGGCCGTCGCGGAACTGTTTTGTTACGTTTTCCGTTTTGCTGGAAATGCTCTCTTTTAACTTCTTAAAAAAGCTCATTACGTACCCTCCATGTCGTTATGTTAAATTAGGCAATCTCCGCTTCCTCATTCTCAAGCTTGACGGACACCAGCTTCGACACGCCGCCTTCTTCCATCGTGACGCCGTACAGCACATCCGCCTCTTCCATCGTTCCTTTGCGGTGGGTGACCACAATAAACTGCGTTTGTTCGGAGAACTCCCGCAGATACTGGGCAAATCGGACTACGTTCGCTTCATCAAGCGCCGCTTCGACCTCATCCAGTACGCAGAACGGAACCGGCTTCACCTGCAAAATGGCAAACAGAAGCGCCATAGCGGTTAATGCACGTTCTCCACCGGAGAGCAGCTGCAGATTTTGCAGCTTCTTGCCAGGAGGCTGAGCAACGATATCTATCCCCGTCTCAAGCAATCGATCCGGATCGATCAGGACCAGGTCGGCTCGTCCGCCTCCGAACAACTTCGTAAATACCGTGCCGAACTCGCGCCGGATTGCATCGAATGTCAGTTTGAAGCGCTTGGACATTTCATCGTCCATTTCCTTAATGACCTGATACAGCGTTGTCTTCGCTTCAACCAAATCCGCCTTTTGCTCACTCAGGAACAGGTATCTCTCATTGACGCGCTGGTACTCTTCAATGGCCCCCAGATTCACATCTCCCAGGGAAGTTATCGACCTCTTCAAATCACGCACTTCGTTCTGAGCGGCCGTGATGTCTTCCGGAATCGGATACCGCTGCTTGGCAAGCTCATAACTCAGCTCATAGTCCTCGCTTAATTTCTTCAATATATTCTCAAGCTCAACATCGAGCCGGTTTACTCCAATCTCGGTCTGGCGAAGCTGATCATCCACGGCCCGCAGCTGCGTGCGCTGCTCCTTGGTTTCGCTCTCTTCCAGCTCCAGCTTCCGGCTTAGCGCGGTGCGTGCAGCCCGTTTGAATTCCAGCTGCTGCGTAGCCTCTTCCTTCTTCAGCTTGTACTGGTTCAGATCCTCGATCTGCTTCACGCTTTCGCTTTCGTTCTGATTCAGGTCGGCTTGAACGGAGGCCAGCATCGTGCGGTTCTGTTTCTGTTCCTTCTCGTGGTTGTCTACATCCGACTGAAGGCGCTTGAGCTGCTCCTCCAGCGAGAAGGTTTCCTGATCCAGCTTTCCTTCGCGAACCTTGAGGTTTGTCAGCTGACTCTGAAGCTCTTCCTTCGCCGATTCATTGGCTTTCCGGGCAAACTCTGCAGCTTGAATGGCCAGATGGGTCGATTTCTCTTCCTCCTCCAGCTCAGACAACAGCTTCTGGGCGCGTTCACGGCTTTGCTGAATTTCTTTGGCTTCCTTCTCTTGACTGCTCTTCTCTTCGCCTGCCAGCTCGGCTTGTTCGAGGACGTGGCGCAGCTCATGCTCAAGCTGCTTGCGGTCGCCTGCAGCCTGCTGTTCCTCAATCCGCTTGTCGTCTCCGGCTTTGCGGAGCTCGTCCAGCTTATCCTGAGATTCAATCATTTGATTCCGGACGCCTTCAATGCCCTGCTGCAGCTTCTCCAGCTGCTTCTCGGTTTCCGAAATTTCCTGATCGAGCTGCTCCAGCTGCCGCTTGCGCCCCAGCAGGCTGTTCGTTTTCTTATGCTGACTGCCGCCTGTCATGGAGCCGCCTGCATTGACCACGTCTCCCTCAAGCGTAACCACGCGGAAGCGATAGGAGAATCTGGCAGCAATCTTGTTCGCTTGCTCCAGGGTCTCGGCGATAACGACATTGCCCAGAAGACTCCCGACGATGTTACTGTATCTCGAGTCGTACTGGACCAGCTCCGAGCCAAAGCCTACAAACCCGGCTTCCCCTTCTGCCAAGTGACGGTCCGAAGCGGATACATTCCGTGGACGAATGACGTCCAAAGGCAGAAATGTCGCCCGTCCTAACTGGCGCTGCTTCAGGAAGGCAATCGCCTGCCTGGATACGGATTCGTTCTCCATGACGATATGCTGAACCGATGCGCCAAGAGCGGTCTCCATGGCAAGCTCCAGCTTTTCCGGCACGCGAATAAGCTCGGCCACCGCACCATGGACCCCGTGGAGCACGGATTTTCGGGATGCCTTCAGTACTTCCTTAACACCCAGCATAAATCCGTCAAAGTCGTCTTGAAGCTCTTTCATGGTATCGCGGCGGGAAATTTGCGCTTCCCGCTTCTGCTCCCATTTCCGAAGCGCTCCCTGCGTCTCTTCCTGCAATTTCTGCAGGGATTGATATCGCTCACTCTCGCTGATATAACCGCTGCGGAGGTCTGCAATCTCTTTACCGAATCGTTCAATACTTCGATCGATGCTCTCTTTGCGGCGGAGCAAATCCTCTTTCAGGGCTTCCCATTTACCGGACTCCTCTTGCGCCCGATTCATTCGACGGTCCAGCGCTTCCTGCTGCTGGTCGGCGTACCGGATTTCATTCCGGGCTTGAGCCATTTGGTTCATAAGCTCCAGTAAATTCCCCTTCAAGCTCTCTTCCTGCTGCTGGCTGATTCCGCCGGTTACGCCAACCAGCTTCGCTTCTTCCGCTGACAGCTGGTCCCGCACCTGGGTTAATTCCTGCTGGAGCTCCTGCAGCTTGCTCTTCATGCTCGCAAGCTCGCCTACGCGCTCTCCCAGACGATGATCGCCTGATTGCAAACTGTCTTCCAGCTGCTCGCGCGTACGTTCCAGGTTGCGGCGGCGTTCCTTGAGCACCTCGCCATAGCCTTCGCTTTTCTCAAACAGCTCGCTGAATTGAAGCAGCTGGCTCTGCAGATCCTCAACTTCCTGCTCCAGCTGGCGCAGCGCCGATCGGTCACTCTCCAGCTTGGCATCGTGCGCGGATACAACAGTGGACAAGGCGAGCTGCTCTTCCTTCAGCTGCTCCAGCTTGGCATTGGCCTCGCTCCATGAGGTATGTATCTGTTCGATCTGATACACATACAGAGAAATTTCCTTGTGCTTCAGCTCTTCCCGAAGCTCCTTGTAGCGAATGGCCTTCTCGGACTGCTCTTTCAGCGGTCCGATCTGATCTTCAAGCTCTGTGACCAAGTCGTGGATACGAAGCAGGTTTTGCTCCGTTTCATCCAGCTTGCGCACAGACTCTTTTTTACGAGATTTATATTTAACGATCCCGGACGCTTCCTCAAATATCCCCCGGCGATCTTCTGAACGTGTACTCAAAATTTCCTCAATGCGGCCTTGTCCAATGATGGAATAGGCTTCTTTACCGATTCCGGTGTCCATGAACAGCTCCGTAATATCCTTCAGCCGGCACGATTGCCGATTAATGAAATACTCGCTGTCCCCGCTCCGGTGCACCCGTCTGGTTACAGTCACTTCATTAAAATCCAGCGGCAATACATGATCCTCGTTATCCAGCGTAAGGGAGACTTCTCCATAATTAACCGCTTTGCGCGCATCGCTCCCGGCAAAGATAATATCCTCCATCTTGCCGCCGCGAAGCGATTTGGCGCTTTGCTCGCCAAGCACCCAGCGGATTCCATCGGAAATGTTACTCTTACCGCTGCCATTCGGACCTACAACGGCTGTAATTCCCCGGACAAATTCCATCTCCGTCTTGTCGGCAAACGATTTAAATCCTGCTAACTCGATCCGTTTCAAAAACATATTCGACCTATCACCTCTCCTGCTATTGTACCATAAGTAGAATCGGCTTCACCGCCGTCTTTGGACGAGGTCCATCTACATTGTAAGCAGCTGTCCCTTTACAAAAGACAGACAACGAAAAGAGCAAAAAACAGTCATCCTATCCGGGTCCGGTTATCCGCTTGACTGCTCTTTGCTCTTTGTTTGTCATCACATCAGCGAAGCTTTAGGCATCCGCACGTTTCAGCTGCTTTAAGGCTACTGCCGCTGCCTGCTGCTCGGCTTCTTTCTTGGATCTGCCGCTTCCGCGTCCAAGACATTCGCTTCCCATGTATACCTCCGAGACAAACTCCCGCTCATGTGCCGGTCCTCGCTCTTCTACGATACGATATTCCAGTGCGCCCATGCCGTGATGCTGGGTCAGTTCCTGAAGCTCGGTCTTATAATCGCTCATCTGCGGACGACCGTTGACGGTCACCGTGGGAAAGACATGGTCGCTCAAAAACCGGCGAACCGCTTCCAATCCCTGATCCAGATAAAGCGCCCCCACAAATGACTCAAATACGTCTGCCAGAAGAGCCGGGCGGGTTCGACCGCCCGTCATTTCCTCTCCTTTGCCTAGCAGAACGTAACGACCAAAGTCCAGACCTACAGCGAATTGCACCAGGGAGGGCTCACATACGATAGCAGCCCGCAGCTTGGTTAACTCGCCTTCCGGACGGTCCGGAAAAAGGTTGTATAAGAATTCACTCACCGTCAGCTCCAGAACAGCATCTCCTAGAAATTCAAGACGCTCGTTGTCCTGGCTCTGACTGAAGCGATGTTCGTTTACATAAGATGCGTGGGTAAAGGCCTGCTTCAGCAGCATTGCATTGCGAAACTGGATTTGAAGTTTATGCTGTAACTGCTTCAGATCTCCACTCAACACACTGTCCCCTTACTCGGCGTATTTTTTTAGGATAATCGTAGCATTATGCCCGCCAAATCCGAACGAATTGGACATGACGATATCCAAATCGGCTTTACGCGGGTGATTCGGTACGTAGTCAAGATCGCATTCCGGATCTTGATCCTCCAGGTTAATCGTTGGTGCAATGGTTTGGTTCTTCAAGCTCAGTCCGCAGATAACCGCCTCAACGCCGCCGGCAGCTCCAAGCAAATGACCTGTCATCGACTTGGTTGAACTAACGGCCACTTTATAGGCATGGTCACCAAGAGCCATCTTAACGGCCTTCGTTTCCGAGCGGTCACCCACCGGCGTTGAAGTCCCGTGAGCATTAATGTAGTCCACTTCCTCGGGAGCAATGCCCGCGTCGCGGATCGCCATCTTCATGCAGCGAGCTGCTCCGTCCGGATCCGGCTCGGTTATATGATGGGCATCGGCACTAAGGCCATAGCCAACCACTTCGGCATAAATTCTGGCTCCGCGCTTCAACGCATGCTCCAGAGATTCGATCACGAGCACGCCTGCGCCTTCACCCATAACAAAACCGTCGCGGCCGGTATCGAACGGCCGGCTGGCTTTCTCCGGCTCGTCATTGCGGGTTGACATTGCACGCATAGCGCAGAAACCAGCCATCCCTGTTGGACGAATGGTTGCCTCCGCCCCGCCGCAGATCATGACATCCGCATCACCGCGCTGAATCAGACGGTATGAATCGCCGATCGAATGCGTTCCGGTGGCACAAGCCGTAACCTGTGTGGTGTTCGGACCCTTGGCTCCCAGATTGATCGACATCTGGCCTGAGGCCATGTTGGCGATCATCATCGGAATAAAGAATGGGCTTACACGTTTCGGGCCCTTCTCGAGCAGGATATTATGCTGATCCTCCCAAGTTCCCAAACCGCCGATACCCGATCCGATCGAAACGCCAACCCGCTCTGCATCCGCATTCACGCCAATTTCAAGACCACTGTCCTCAAGCGCCTTCGAGCCGGCTGCAACCGCAAGCTGTACAAAACGGTCCATCCTGCGGGCTTCTTTGCGATCCATGTAATCCTCCGGATTAAAATCCTTCATGGATGCTGCGATCTGCGTGGTGTAATCACTCACATCAAATGCCTCGATGCGGGATACGCCAGACTTGCCTTCCATTAAACTGTTCCAGAATGTATCCAGGTCTTGACCAATCGAGGTCATGACTCCCATTCCTGTTACAACGACTCTATGTTTCAAACAGACTCACCTCTATATGGACTGCCCGTCCATCTATGAAGCCGCAAATGCAGACTCATGATAACGACGGCAGTAATAATCTATCACTTGTTCGTACTGAAGCTTGGATTGAATGTGGAGAAGTCCCGTCTTGCTAAAGAACGGGACTTAACTGTAATGACTTAGGTATGAGATTGTATGTAATTTACAACTTCACCTACGGTCGTAATTTTCTCCGCATCTTCATCAGAGATCTCCATATCAAACTCATCTTCCAACTCCATCACCAATTCAACTACATCGAGAGAATCAGCTCCAAGGTCGTCTTTGAAAGATGCTTCTAATGTTACGTCGGCTTCGTCAACACCCAGGCGGTCGATAACGATGCGTTTCACGCGTTCCAATACATCGGACATCCGGCTCACCTCCTCTTGGTAATTATACGAGATATGACTTCAAATTGCCATAGAAGGCATTTGAAAACGATTTAATGCCCGGCGGCCAGCGCCGGAACATTGGCGGCGCCTACATATACATGCCGCCATCCACATGCAGCACTTGTCCAGTCATATAGGATGCACTGGAAGATGCTAGAAAAGCAACCACGCCGGCAATCTCCTCCGGCTGACCCAGTCGGGCGAGCGGAATTCCGCCAAGCAGGCCTTCCCGCATGTCCTCAGGAAGTTCCCGGGTCATATCGGTGTCGATAAAACCAGGAGCCACGGCGTTCACCGTAATTCCACGGGAAGCCAGTTCCCGCGCGGCTGATTTGGTCAGACCGATGACTCCGGCTTTGGCCGCAACATAGTTGGCCTGCCCTGGATTGCCAAGCGCTCCGACAACGGAGGAAATGTTGATAATGCGTCCATAACGTTGTTTCATCATAGGACGCGTCACCGCCCTAAGACAATTGAATACCCCTTTCAGATTCGTTTCGATTACCTGATCGAACTCCTCTTCCTTCATCCGCATGATTAGATTATCTCTAGTAATCCCTGCATTATTCACCAGGATATCAATTCGACCAAAAGTCTCCAACACCTGCTTTACCATGGCATCGGCTTCTTCGGTCCGTCCAACGTTGGATTTAACCGCGATGGCCGATACGCCCTTTGCACGAATCGCTTCCACGACCTCGGCTGCAGCTGCTTCGCTTCCTGCATAATTGACGGCAACGTTAGCGCCCAGATCCGCAAGTCCGAGAGCAATGCTCCGGCCAATGCCGCGGGAAGCACCCGTAACAAGCGCAGTCTGTCCTTTTAGAGCTTCACTCATACCTATTCCTCCTTTCCAGAGTCATCTGACTTTCATCCATCGTTATTTATACGACCGTCTCCAAACTGCTGATGCTGTCCAGACTATTTACATTAATGACTTTGACGGATTTGTCAATCTTCTTGATCAAACCGCTGAGAACACTCCCCGGACCAATCTCGACAAAGGTATCCACGCCTTGAGCGATCATCCACTCCACACTGTCATGCCAAAGCACGGGGGAGTATACCTGCTCTACCAGCAAACCGCGGATGGCAGCGGCATCTTCCACTGGACGCGCCGTCACATTGGCAACTACCGGAACGGAAGGGGGATTAAACGCAGCCTGCTCCAGTTTACCAGCCAGCTGGTTAGCCGCCCCCTTCATCAAGGTCGAATGGAAGGGTCCGCTTACCTCCAGAGGGATGGCCCGCTTACCGCCTGCTTCCTTAACTCTTTCTGCGGCAGCTGCAACGCCTTGGGCGGAGCCCGAGATGACAATTTGACCCGGACAGTTCATGTTCGCAAGTTCTACAACATGTCCCTCTGCCGTAATGCTCTTGCACAGCTCGGACAAAGCCTCGCGGTCTGCGCCAAGCACGGCCGCCATTGCGCCTTGACCACCGGGAACGGCTGCCTCCATGTATTCTCCGCGCGCTCTAACGATCGACACAGCTTCTTCGAACGATAGCACGCCTGCGCTTACAAGTGCGCTGTATTCGCCAAGCGAATGTCCCGCAACGTAATCCGGTTCGATCCCCTTGCCGCGAATGGCTTCCAGATAAGCCATACTGGTAGCCAGTAGAGCTGGCTGAGTGTTTGCCGTTTGTTTCAAATCTTCATCAGGACCATTAAAAATAATGGAGCTGAGCGGAAATCCAAGCTGAGCATCCGCGGTTAGAAACAGATCCCTTGCGGCAGGAACCGCATCATAGGCATCCTTTCCCATTCCGACGGACTGAGCGCCTTGACCTGGAAATATAAATGCTGTTTTACCCAAAATCGTTAGCTCCCTTCTCTTATTTCACTAGGCCTAAAAAAGCATTCTGTTTACCAGATTAGTACGGAAGAACCCCATGTCAATCCGCCGCCAAAACCAACCATCAACACCTTGTCTCCTTCTTTCAGGCGGCCGGACTCCTGTGCTTCGACAAGAGCTAGCGGAACGGAAGCAGCTGAGGTATTGGCGTATTTATCAACATTAATCACGACCTTCTCTTCCGGAAGCTCCAAGCGCTCCATGGCAGACTTAATAATCCGGATGTTCGCTTGATGAGGAATGAATAAGTCGATATCTTTTTTGTCGATGCCTGCTTTGGATAATACGGCTTCCGTGGCAGATCCCATCACCCGTACCGCAAATTTGAACACTTCGCGGCCGTTCATATAAATAAAGTGTTTATTCGTGTTAATCGTTTCAGCGGATGCCGGCAATCTCGAGCCGCCTGCCTCAATATAGAGATGTGCTCCGCCCGCACCTTCAGCACCCAGATCAAAGGCTTGGAACCCGCGGCCTTCCGGCACTTCACCGACAATCGCCGCACCGGCACCGTCACCGAACAGGACACAGGTATTGCGGTCGGTATAGTCCGTAATGCGGGACAAGCAGTCCACCCCGATCACCAAAGCGTTGTTGTACATGCCCGTCTTCACGAAATTTGTAGCTGTAGCCAGTCCGTATACAAATCCCGAGCAAGCAGCCGACAGGTCAAATGCCGCCGCTTTTTTAGCACCAAGCCGATCCTGGAGCAAACATGCGGTTGAGGGAAAGAACATATCCGGCGTAATGGTCGCCACAATAATCAATTCCAGATCCTCGGCGTTCATTCCAGCGGATTTCAACGCGTTCACAGCAGCGTGGTAAGCCAGATCCGACGTCGCTTCATTCGGAGCGGCAATATGCCGTTCCCGGATTCCCGTCATCGAGACAATCCATTCATCGCTTGTATCTACCATTTTCTCTAAATCACGATTTGACAATATTTTCTCAGGTACGTATTTGCCTGTGCCAATAATACCGACCGGACGCAAATTGTTCATTTCCTCACTCACTTCCCGCTGATTTCATTCGAAATACTCTCTACCAACTGGTTCTGCAGCGCCGTCCGCGCTTGGCGAACCCCATTCTTGATGGCGTTCGCATCCGATGAACCATGGCTCTTAACGACCAGACCGCTCAGACCAAGCAGGGGAGCTCCGCCATGCTCCTTATAATCGAGCGTTGATTTCAGGCTGCGCAGCTCCGGCATCATCAAGGCAGCAGCCATCTTGGTCTTAAGCGACTTGCTGAACTGCTCTTTCAACAGCGAAAAGAGTGCGCCAGCCGTTCCTTCAATCGATTTCAACAAAATATTGCCCGAGAACCCGTCACATACGAGCACATCACAAACCCCGTTCATGACGTCGCGCGACTCGACGTTGCCAACAAAATGAATAGGCAGCTCCTCCAGCAGCGGATAAGCATGCTTCGTCAATTCATTCCCCTTGCCCGGCTCGGTACCGACATTTAACAGCCCGACCCGCGGTTTGGTGATTCCGTGCACCTTCTCGCGATACAGGCTGCCCATTAATGCGTACTGCTGCAGATGCTCAGGCTTCGAATCCATGTTCGCTCCGAGATCCAAGGCGAGCATCCCCTTGCCGTCGAGAGTAGGAATCATAGGCGCAAGGGCTGGACGCTCAATCCCCTTCATCCTGCCCACAACGAGCAACCCGGTCGTCATAAGGGCCCCCGTATTGCCTGCCGAGATCATGGCATCGGCTTCACCTTCGCGAATCATGCGCCCCGCCACAACCATCGAAGCATCCTTCTTCCGGCGAACAGCCTTAACCGGCTCATCCTCCGCTTCAATGACTTCACTTGCATGAACCACCTTCAGATTGGACGGCTTGTCCTTTAGCAGCGCTCCAATCTGCGCTTCATCCCCAACGAGGATAATCTCGGTATCGCTCCATTCCCGTGTGGCAATCAGCGCTCCCTCGACGTTACTCTGGGGGGCATTGTCGCCGCCCATCGCATCAATCGCTATTCTCATGCCAAACTTCCTCCTTTACTTATGTCATTCCCCTGCAGATCGGTAGATTACGAAATTCCCCTGAAACACCATTTCATCAGCGACATAAGTAAACACTTCCACCTTGGCCTTTCCCTTCTGGCCGGCAATGGACCTAACGTAGGCTTTGGCAATGCATTTCTCGCCGAGACGCACCTGTCTCAAAAACCGTATATCCGCTGAAGACGTCAATGCGATTTCTTCATTGATTACGGCAATGGCAAGTGAATTGGCTTGAGCGAACACGTAATGCCCGCGGGCAATCCGCGTTTTGCTGAATACATGCTCCTCACGGATTTCAAATATCGATATTCCGCTCTTGTCCAACTGCAAGTCAACGACATCCCCGATCACCTCTTCGAGTGACAAGGAACGAACCTGGTCATAGGAATGCTCCGCCATCTGCTTCATTCGCTCACGAAGCTCCGGAATGCCAAGTTCCATACGGTCAAGGCGTATCGTCTGAATGCTCACTTTAAGCTGGCGAGTCAACTCGCGGTCTGTAACAAAGGGATTCTCGTCGATCAGCTGAATCAGCCGCTGGTGACGGTCTTTCTTGGATAAACGATCGATGACGAAACAACTCCTTCTGCCGCTATGAAAGCCGCCATTCTTCAAACATACATATATGTAAATTAGTCGCAAATATTAGAACCTGGTACTAATGTTAAGTATAAATCATGTCACGTCAAAAAGAAAGGGGGGACTTCAGACAAAAAAAATAGCACCTCACCAAAGATGAAGTACTACTTATTTAAAAACTATTGTTTGATGATCTCTCTTGCCTTATACGTTCCGCATACTTTACATACGCGATGAGCAAGCTTCAATTCTCCACATTGCTCGCATTTCACCATGCCTGGCACAGCCAGCTTAAAATGAGTACGACGCTTGTCACGACGTGTTTTGGACGTTCTACGTTGAGGTACTGCCATGTTCCCACCTCCTTATCAGTTCAACCCGCTGAACACGGGTGCCATATCCATCATCATTTAAAGAAGTCCTTCAGTCCGGCTAGCCTAGGATCGATCACTTCCGTATCGCAGTCGCACGTGCCTTCATTCAGGTCTTTGCCGCAATTCGGGCAGAGTCCCTTGCAGTCGGCTTTACATACCGGAGCTAGCGGCAGGTGGAGCAAAAATGCTTCTTCTACATAGGGAGTGAGATCCACACTCTCACCTTGCACGTATGTAGTGTCATCATTCTCATCCTGAATGGTTTCAGGATCTTCCACCGGCTGGAATACTTCATGAAAGGGGATGTGCACATGTTCGCTGATCGGCTTCAGGCAGCGGGAGCAATTCATCTCCAGCTCGCCTTGCAATCGTCCACGAACATCCACCGTACCCGAAACCGTTGGGGTTGCTGTCAAATCCACGTCTAATGGCTGAACAGCAATGATATCCTTTCGGTCCTTAACGGCATTGCTTACATCCACGGTTTGATGGAACTGTAACGGTTGATCGCTGGTTGTCAATTTACGAAATTGAATTAGCATATCCATCACTCCAAACAAACAAAGATTATTATACCGATTCCCGAAGACTTTTGTCAACAGGATAACCCTAACAACCTCTATATTGTTACCCGATATTTCACTTCATACTACCAGAATTACAACGCTCCGAGGAGAGGCGCTTATTGTTGCAGGAACGTCATGCAATTATGTTATATTCTAATCAAGGAGTTGAAACGAATGAAGACGGTTGGCATTGTTGTTGAATATAATCCCTTACATAACGGTCATGTGCTGCACTATCGCAGATCCAAAGAAATAACGGGGGCGGATGCCGTCGTCGCGGTGATGAGCGGTCCGTTTCTCCAGCGCGGCGAACCTGCCATTGCAGGCAAGCGCGCACGGGCGGAAATGGCTCTTGCCATGGGAGTTGACCTGTGCATTGAACTGCCGGTAACCTATGCCGTGCAGCCTGCGGAATGGTTCGCATACGGTGCGGTAGCCATTCTGGAAGCCACAGGGGTGGTGGACTATCTTTCCTTCGGATCGGAGAGCGGTACGCTGGAGCAGATTCTGCCGCTATCCCGTTCGCTTGCCAGCGAATCCGGCGAGCTCCAATCCGAAATTGAAAAGCGACTCCAGGAAGGCATGAACTTCCCGTCTGCTTACGGCGCTGCCGCTGCAGCCCTATTCGGTGAGTCCGGACCTGCAATTGCCCACTTGCAAGAGCTGCTCACCCAGCCGAACAATTCCCTGGGCCTGCACTACCTGATCGCTCTAGAGCGCCTGGGAAGCCGCATTACACCCTATACCATTCCAAGAGAAAACGCACAGTACCATGATCCCGTGCCGGGAGCGTCGTCCATTGCCAGTGCTACCGCCATCCGGAACATCATACTTTCACAGGGATTGGAAGCAGCCAGACCCTACATCCCCGAATTCACGCATAGCATCATGGAGCGGGAAATGGAGAACGGACTAGCTCCCGTCCACTGGGAACGGTTTCGTCAGCCACTGTTTCAATCCCTGCTCACGCATACGCCCGCGCAGCTTGAAGGCTTCCTTGAAGTGACCGAAGGCTTGGAGTATCGGGTTCAGCGCATGCTTGCCCGGTTAAAGCAGCCTACGGTTGAAGCTCTCCTCGAAGCGTTAAAAACCAAACGCTATACCCGCACCAAGCTTCAGCGGATGCTCCTGCATATCATGCTGAATCATGACAAAGCATCCATGAATCGCCAAGAATTGGCCAAAGGTCCGGGATATATCCGGGTCCTCGGCTTCAGCGACACCGGGCGTTCCTTGTTGAAACGAATGAAGCAGACTGCCTCGCTCCCCGTCATTCAGAAGCCGACAACGCTGGAGCATCCACAGCTGGAGAGGGACCTGATGGCAGCCGCCGTTTACGCCAACGGACACCCTAAACCGAATATCCGCCATTATTACAGTGATTACCTGCTGCCGCCACTCACCCCTTAGGCGGCAGCTGCTCCAGATAATCTACTGCATCCTGCAGATCCTCAACCGGGATCAGCTCCATGTCCGTTTTGATTCGGTCCGCCCGCTTCTTGGCTTCCTCGTAATTTTTTTGCGGCACAAAAAAGATATCGGCTTCCTTCCGGTCAGCCGCGACGATCTTGTGCTTCACGCCGCCAATGGGACCTACGGCGCCTGATTTGTCAATGGTACCCGTTCCCGCTACCCGGTAACCTTTGCTTAAATCACCATCGGTGAGCTGGTTATAAATTTCAAGGGTAAAGATCAGTCCGGCTGACGGCCCACCGATATTGGTATCCGCAAAATGAATGGTGTGATCGGGATTCGCCGGCTCCACGCTTTGCATCGTAGCAATCATGACGCCCAGACCCGGACGCTCCGCTCCGGTCTTCTCATCCTTAATGCTAACAAGCTGAACTTGTTCCTTCACGGTTTTCCCCTTGCGTTCGAGCTCCACGGATACCACTTCCCCGATGCTTTTCCCGCTTAACAGGCTGGCAATTTTCTCATTATCCTCTGCCGGCTGCCCATTGATCTTAATCAATTTATCGCCTGGCCGGAAATGCTCGGCATTAGCAGAATTCTCGGAGATCGACATCACGAATACATAAGCAGGCTCGATGCTGTAGTCAATTCCTGCTTCCTGATAGGCAGCTTCCATCGCAGACGACTGGGAAGAATTCATGTAATACACTTGTGTGGCTGCATATTCATCCTTGTTCTGATCGCCCATTTTTTCTGCCTTTTTCACAACCTCCGCATTGGGGTTAAACGCAGACATCATCAACAAAGCCATATTGGCATAGCTTGCCGACACGGTTGTCATCATAAATGTGCCCTCTTCCGCCGGATCGCTCTTCTCGACATTGATCATGGGCCGAACCTCTTCGGCACTCCCGGGCTGGTATACAAGATAAGGGGTCGGCATATAAACGACAACGTACAGCATGACCCCAACCATTAACAAATACAGCGCAATTTTTAAGCCATTCGGTTTTACAGACTTCTTCATGTAGTTTCCTTCCCTCCGCCTTATATATCCAGCCTTCCACCAAGTTTGGTCTGACGGTTGTCTCCTTTGCATAAAGTTGTACTAGCCATGTTTACGCTGAAAGGAGATTCCTTATGAATAAAGACAACGCCGTCAAGTCATCAAACGGGCTGTGGAACACCATCCTGCTGGGTGCCGCCGCTTTCCTGCTTGTACTGGCTGTCGTCAGCGCGCCCGAACCTGCCTTCCAAGCCACCCTGCAAGCACTCAAGCTATGGTGGAATATCGTATTTCCCGCTTTGCTGCCTTTTCTCGTTCTGGTGGAAATACTCATTGCCTATGGCTGGGCCCATGGAATTGGCGTACTGCTGGACCCTTTGATGAAAAAAACATTCAAACTTCCCGGTGCTGGCGGCTGGGTTCTTATAACAGGAATGACTGCCGGGTTCCCGGCAGGGGCGCAGGCCGCCTCCGGAATGTATAAACAAGGCGAGCTTCGTGCCATTGATGCTGGCAGGCTCGCTGCTTTATCCCACTTCTGCAATCCAATGACCATTCTCGTTGTCATCGGAACTGGCCTGCTGCATAAACCGGAAGCCGGTTATCTGCTGCTGATCGTTCATTGGATTTCCGGGCTACTGGCCGCATGGATATTCAGCCTCTTCCATAAACAGGCTTCTTCAGAAGGCACACGGCCGTTTACAGCAACTTTAAACCAAGTCCGAACAAGCGAATTAGCCCGGCGCCCCCTCATTAAAAGGGCAGCGACTGCAGCGCTGGAGGCCCATCAACGGGATGGACGGAGCTTCGGCAAATTACTGGGAGATTCCGTTACCCGTTCGGTTCAGACCTTAATGATGACAGGCGGGTTTATCTTGTTCTTCGCCGTCCTGACCAGAGTATTGACCGGTCACCTGCTGCCGCAGCTTCCACCCTATCTTGTATCCGGAATATTGGAGGCCCATCTGGCAGCCCAGTCCATTAGTGCCTCGGCATTCCAAGCCGGAGTTTTGCAGCTGGCTGTTCTATCCGCCGCACTGGCGTGGAGCGGCATCAGCGCTCAGCTGCAAAGCTTGTCGCTGATGCGGGAAACCGGTCTCTCTTGGCGTTACTTTATGACGAAGCGAGCCCTGCATTCGGTACTCGCCTTTGGAATTACACTGGCCATGTGGAAGCCGGTCAGCGCCCTTTCAGCAGGCATCATGCCTGCTTTCCGAACGGAACCGCTGGATCACGCCAATACAGATCAGCACTTCAACTTTTGGAGCGGATTACCTTCATTCTTGCAGGTTCAAGGCGTGATCTGCTTATTATTGATAGCGGCGTTCTGGCTGTGTTCCCGTCTTATTGACCGTTATCGCCGCTAAATTTACGGCGCATCGCGGCATGGACCTCAGGGCTAACCAAGTCCGTTGTATCTCCATTAAAATGGGCGATTTCCTTAACAAGACTTGAACTCAGGAACGAATATTTCGGGTGCGTCATCATAAAAATCGTCTCCGCATCCGGGTTCAGCTTATGATTGGTGGATGCCAGTTGAAGTTCATACTCAAAGTCGGTCACCGTGCGGATCCCCCGTACGATGACCTGGGCATTCTTCTGGCGGATATAATTTGCCAAAAGGTCACGGAAGCTGTCGATTTCCACATTCGGAAGATGTGCGGTTTCCTGCCTCAAGAGGTCCTTGCGCTCTTCAATCGTGAACAGCGGGTTCTTGCTTAGATTATTCAACACGGCCACAATCAGCAGATCAAACTGCTTGGAAGCGCGTGTGATGATGTCCATATGTCCCATGGTGACCGGATCAAAACTTCCCGGGTATACGGCAACACGGTATGTACTAGTATTCTCATTTGTCATCCTGTAATTCCTCCTCATCAAGCTCTGACGCTTGATCTTGCGCTGTGTCGTAACGGTATATCGATATGGCGGTTTCTCCGTACTTCGCGGTCCGGAAACAACAAAAATCACCAAATTTCTCAGGATAATTGTAGCTTGATTCGTATTCCAATACCACCACTGCCGAATCTTGCAGTAAACCTCGCTCTGCCATATCTAGCATCAGCTCGTCACCATTCTTAAACCGGTATGGCGGGTCCAAAAAGACCAAATCAAAGCTGTAGCCGCGCTTTTCAAGCGCTTTAAGCGCGCGCGCCGCATCGTTGCGGTACACCTCTGCGCTTTCTTCAAGCCTGGCCGCCTTCAAATTATCCTTGATCGTACTGATGCTCTTCGGTTCCACATCAATAAAAACAGCACGATCCATACCCCGGCTTAACGCCTCAATGCCAAGGCCTCCCGTGCCTGCGAACAGATCAAGCAGGGCGCCCCCCTCAAAGTAAGGGCCGATCATACTGAATATGGATTCTTTCACTTTATCCGTCGTCGGACGGGTGCTTGTACCAGGCACACTTTTGAGCGGCCGGCCCTTCGCACTTCCGGATACTACTCTCACTGCTTCATTCACCCGTTTCATTATCTATAAATTCATTGCCAAGACAACGCCATTGACAGTGATTATCGTAACACAATCATCCCATATATGAAAAACGAAACATAACGACTCTCCATTTTTTTTCAAAGTCATGTATATTTCTACCACAGCCGGGCATCCTTGAAATATCGACATCAATGAATGTCGTAGACAACCGCGGAGAAGACTTACGTTTCCCCATAAGCTCTTCGTCCGGTTTCTCCTCTCCCATGAGGGAATCTCTTCGGAGGTTCCCGAACTAAATCCCTGTAACGGCTATGTTTATTACAGGGATTTAGTTCTTTTTTTTTATGTTGGGCCGCTAAACGAAGTTGAGTGGCATTTTGTCATATCAATCTGCTACTTCTAGTCAGACGATGCACTTACCTGTATAAAAAGTATAACCATTCCCTCTCAGCGAACGTTCTAACAATAAAGGGCATGATGGGGGAACACGTGATGAACCTGTTTTTATATGCAGGATTGGCTTGCCTGGCGATTGCAGGGCTTCTATCCGGAGTGTTTATTACTACGGATTACCAACAAAGAGACTACTTCTTTACTGAACCCAAGGACGACCGCGTATCCAGGGAGAAAGTATCCATCTGGTTCTTACTAGCCGGTTTCGTATTTCTTGCGGTCGCCGGTATTGTGTATTTGTTCCGCTAGGGGGGACACTGTGAATATTTGCCCACTCCCCGCAGCGGACGAATAAAGGCACAGAAGCATCTGTAACGAGAGGAGGATCTGATTCATGAATCTTTTTGTTATTAGCCATGAAGATACAGAAATAGAACGAACGAGAATGAAATATGCCTTGATCGCTTTAATCTCTATTCTCACGTTCAGGAAAATCGCCAAAATCGAAACAGTAAAGAATGATTTATACGCGGCTCTATTGCTGTTGAAGGGAACTGATATTCCTTAATCAGGTTTCTGCAACCACGATGAATCCCCTTAACTAACGCCGTTAGTTCGAGGCAATACAACGAACTATCGCGAGTTTAACCGGCAAGGCGCCCCCGGATATCCGGCGGGCGTTTTTTTGTTCCCTTTTTTAGCCATAACACCAAGCGACAATTGAAGGAATAGCACCGATTTTGTCGAATCAATATAGCTGTTTGAAAAATATTCCTAATTGTAAAGTGAAGAGAGGTCATGTAAGTGAGAAGAACGTTGTATGTTCTCGTATGGTTTAGCATGCTGGTGGGACTTGGTTTTGCAGGCACGACGCACGGGATCGCTTCTGCCGAAGAGTCCAAGCTCCAGATCAGCGACATTGCGGGAAGAAACACCTACCTGATGAGCGATGGCTCCATGTGGTCCCTGATTGACGGACGACATGCCATTCGCACGCCGGGTAAAGTTGCAGCCATCAGCGGTTATGAATATGCAGGCATTGGCATGACGCAGGATGGGCGATTAGTGGAATGGGATATCGGCAAGGGACCCAAGGTCGTTCCGGGAACAAGCGGGGTGAAGCAGATAGCGGGTTACTACTGGCTGAAGTCAGACGGCACCGTATGGAACGGCTCGGAAAAAGCAAAAAACCTCAGCGGCATTTTGCTCATCGCCAATGCGGATCAAGAATTTGCCGCCTTGTCCTCAAACGGGGAGCTGCTATTAGAGGATAACTACAAAAAGGGACAATTCAAAAAGCTCGGTATCGTGGAAAACCCGCCAGGGGTCAAATCCATGACGGTTCACAGCGGGCGTGTTGCTCTATTGCGTGACAACGGTGATGTGGTTGTATACGAAACGTCCAACTTCGACGATAACGGGCGCATCATCCCGGTTACCGTCGCCCAGAACGCAGCTCATATCGTTTACGCATCCAATGAGCCGACGGATCTTCTGATTGTGACGCTCCAAGACGGAACCGTATGGACAACCGGAGTGTATAAAGACCGCTGGAAGCTCAAGGAGCAGGTCTCCGGACTGAGCGGGATCGTGAGAACCTCCATTTACGGAAATGCCAAGGATCTGTCGGAGGGGTTCTATGCACAGCGCTCTGACGGAAGCTGGATACATCACACGAACGGACAGAACAAATCGGTTGATGTGCCTGTCGTTAAGGCCTTATCGGTTTCGGTATCCGATGCCAAGCCTTATGTAGGGGACACCCTGGAAGTCAGTATCCAGGAGACTTACACAAACGGGGCCAAGATTAAAGTGCCGGTTAAAGATGTCCAGATCGATATTGAGAAGTCTTATTTGATGAACATACAGAAGAATGGAACGCTGAAGTCTGCGGGCGTTGGCAAGACACAGATTACGGTAACCTCGGGCGGCTTGACCAAATCGATAACGGTATCGTCCAGTCTGCGCAACAATTTGAAATATGCGAAACAAGTTAACGGGAATATCATGGTTCCAGCGAAATCCGTCATTCAGGCACTGGGCGGCACCTATTCGGTCAAAAACGGAGCCGTGGAGGCCAAGTTCGGAGAGACCGTGCTCTCGCTCACGGCAGGCAGCAACCAGGCCAAGCTGAGTGATAGCCCGCTGCGTTTAAAGGCAGCTCCGATAACCGACAAAGGCGAGCTGCTGATTCCAGCCACCGTATTATCCGATGTTCTGGGCGCGAAAATCAGCTGGGATGCCAAGTGGAAACAAGCGAATATCTCTTTCGGCGGAGATGCAGCTATGACCGTTGTCTCCAGCGAAACGGCCGGCTTGATCAAAAAAGCGATGCAAGGCAGCTTGGTTAAATTTATCGGCCGAACGTATTGGGTGAATGATTTCGAAGACTTGGAACGTTTCTCGAAATTGACGGTAACCGACATTTTGCCGGACGACAAAGGCGAATTCAACGTGATCTTCAAAACGGGATCAGGAAAAACCGTGAAAAGCTATCCTATGCGCTCTTCGGAAGTGATGCAGCTGTTTGCAGACCGTTCTTCGTTATTAAATTACGACCCTTACCAAAAATACAAATGGTCCGCATCCGTCTGGAAACAGATTAAAGCAGGCCAGGTTTCCCTCGGCATGACAAAAGAACAGGTGCAGCTTTCATGGGGGAACCCGGCAGCCAAGGACATTACCACCGGCGGCGGGAAAACCATTGAAACCTGGGGTTACTCGAATTTTGATATCGTATCTTTCGTAAACGGTAAGGTTATATTGATTATGATGTAACGGCAGTAACAGACCGGGACAAGAGCTTGAACCCGGGTCCATGTTCGTTCTCCCAAAAACAGACCACTCTTTCGAGCGGTCTGTTTTTATTAGGGATTTTCTGATAGGCGCTTAACCATATGATTCATAACAAGTTATTAGCGCCGATTGTCGCTTCATCAAAAACAAGACCGCCCTAAGAAGAGGCCATGCCTCTTTTGGACGGTCTGTCGTTGTGACTGCTCAAGGTGCTCGTGTTCACTTATCGATTCAGTTGGTTTGTTCACTCAAAAGATGGATTAGATAAATGCGCGAGTAATGATAACTAACAAGATGAATAATACCAGAATAGCACCTATAGAAGAGCCATATCCATAGCCACCATAACCTTCTCCTACTCCGCTCACATGAATCCCTCCTTTTTTGAACATACCACATGTTATGTCGGTTCCGCTCAAATGAACTGGGCTGCCGCCTGTTCGAGATAAGATTAATGAATTGGCCCATGTATTCGGAACTGCCGGATACGACTATAGAACATCACCCTTGATTCCCATATGAAAAAGGCGCGGTGGAACGGTCGTTCACCACGCCTCATGTAATTTTTGATTCTTATACCTGCGAAAGCAATTCTTTTCCATCCCGCTCGTTGACATGGTCTGAATGTACATTTCGTCTGCGGCGATCGACCAAACCTTCCTCGCCCAACTCACGGTATTTGCGCATCCACACTTTCAGCCGTCCGATATCTGATATTTGTAAGGCGGATGCCACTTCTTTCTTAGTCATACCCTCCAGCCGCATGGCGACTGCCTTTTTTTTCGTTTCGAAACTGTAATGATGGAATATTTGTCCCTTTTTCGCCATGATTATCACCTCTTTACTACCTTTATCGGCTATCATCGACCTTCTTTCAATACCTATGGCCTATTCCGACATGCGCATGTCTTCAAGGTCTATAGAACCGATCGTGTTTCCACCTAAATAAATCCATGTTATGGTATAATTTGTGTTACAACTTTACATAGAAATTGAGGGATCTCTTTTGTTTAAACTCATCATTTTTGGATTTCTGTTCTACATCTTCGGTAATCCGATTACGGCAATTCTTGTGCTGCTTCTCATCGTGTATGTGCTGGATCGCCGTTTTGTCGGGGTATTTCCCAGCTTGACCAAGCCAATCAAGCGTGCACGGAATATTTCCAAGCTGCGCAGACTGATTGCTGTTAGCCCCAGCGACGTTTCATCAAGGCACGAGCTTGCCAGATTGCTTCTGGAGCGCCGTAAGTATGGGGAAGCTCTGAAGCTGCTGGAAGCCATAGAATCCAGTTCAGAGGACTCCGCCGAATTCTGGGACGATATTGGACATGCACGCCTGCATACCGGCAGCATCACACAAGGGGAAGCGGATATTATCCGGGCACTGGAGATCAACCCGAGGGTCAAATATGGCCGGCCTTATCTTAGGCTTGCCGATGCATTTCGGGATTCGGATCGGGAGAAGGCGCTCCATTATTTGGAACAGTTCCATTCCATTCACTCTTCCTCCAGCGAAGCCTTTTATTTGCTGGGTTATATGTATCAATCGCTTGGAAGGACCGAGGATGCCAAGAAGTCTTATCAGGAATCGCTGGATGTGTATCGGTCACTGCCCAAGTACAAGAAACGGCAAGAACGCAAATGGGCCGTACGAAGTTTTTTCAGGAAATTATTTTAAATAATATGTGATTACCATATAAACCAAAGGGCGCCCACACGGTCAAAAGACCATGGGACACCCTTTTTTTTCTTGATCATTCGGTTATTTATGCAAGTGGCTTGTACCCAAGCCGGTTTAATTGTTCCGCGATCACCCGGTACCCTCGGCCATTCGGGTGTAAACCGTCCACCGACATCAGTTCTTTCTCACGGCCTGAAAATTGTGTGTAGATATCAGCTATTCGAAAATAGCCGTCACTTAACCCCATCAAATGCCGATTGAACCGAATCACGTATTCCGTTGCCTCCGTCCAGGCCGGATATGGATTATACAGACCGATAGCGCGAATAAAATAAGGTTTGCTGACCGATGACTTTATTTTACGGATATGTCTAACGGTATTAGCCACATGATTCTGACATCGATACAAAGCAGCGTCCAGCACCTCCCGATTCGGTCGCCCCCCCGTGGACTTTACCGCACGTATCAAGTCATTGCCTCCGATCGATATCGTGATGATCTGGGCCTGCTGCAGATGATAGCGATACGTAGGAAGTCGAACGACACGATCGTATAACTCATCCGAGGTTAATCCATTGACCCCGAGATTCTCATGGGCCACGAACTGGCGAAGCTTCTCCTCCGCCATCCGACGGTATAACGGAACAAAACCGCTGCCAGGCATTGCCCCAAACCCGAAGGTCAAGGAATCGCCGACAGCGGTATAATGGTACACCAACATGTTCACCCCCTGCCCCGCTCGTTACGACATTATATGAGGAAGGCCCCCATTGCGAAACGGGTTTATTGTCTTGAATGGCAATTTTAATTCCACTCGAAGACGGCAAACATGCTTTTTTATAGAAATGGCCTATTCTTCGGACTCCTCCACCTCGTAAATGCAGCGGAATCTTTCAACGCCCGGATACTTCTCTCCCAGGCTGTATACCTCAAAGCCGATACTGCGGTAGAAGTTTACGGCTTCTTCATCCGTTTCCGCAATGACTCGGGCCGGCTTAGGCTGGACCTCAAGGAGCAGCTCCAAAATCAATCCGCGTCCATATCCCTTTCCCCGATTCTCCGGAAGAACGGCAAGATGCCGAATGGTAAGCTCGTCCCGATCGACATCAAAACCGATGATTCCTAAGAGAAGTCCGTCCTCTTCAAATCCAAACAGCCGGCTTCGGCCCGTCTGATAAGAAGCTGCCGCCTGATCCACCGCCTCCGGATCCGGAAATACCGAGTAGCTGAGCAGTTCCTTTACTTCGGGTTGCATCGCTTGCATCGTTATATCTTTAAGCATACATATCTCCAATCTAAAACTTGTTTAGGTCTACAGCATCTTCTCTGCACTGATCCCCAGCTTGCGCAGCAGCGCCGCCGCTTGCACTCTCTCGTCTTCCGACAAGCCGCTGAGAACCTTAACCATTAATTCCTGATGCTGAGGAAAAATGGCTTCGAAGAATTCTTGTCCCTCTGCGGTAAGCTCAGCATAAATGACGCGCCGATCCTCAGCGGAAGCCCGGCGAACCAGCAGATTTTTCTTTTGAAGCTTATCCACCACGTATGTAATGTTACCGCTGGAAATGAGCACCTTCTCCCCTATTTTTTGCAGCGGCTGCGGTCCTTTGTGATAGAGTACATCCAATACACCGAATTCGGTGGAGTTCAATCCGTGACTATTGATGCTGCGATTGGAATGTGTCATCACTGCGTTATAGGCTCTGGCAAGGACAACCAGCAAATGTAACGGGGTATCCTCGTGTTCTTGAATATCCGACATATTTCACCCTCCGAAAGATATCATGTAATTAAGGTTAATGAACGCCAGATCAACTGTCAAATATATTCTTTGCTTCTATGCTCCCGGAATACAATATCCGTACCGTTCCATCCTGGCAGCCTATGATCGCTTGGTCGGCCATACCGATAAACAGCCCATGTTCAACCACGCCCGGAATGGCGCCTAGCCGAGAGCTTAATTCCTCTGGACGGGCAATCTGCTGAAACCGGCAATCAGCAATATAATTCCCGTTATCCGTAACATAAAATTCTTCATCTTGCGTACGGCGGATTAACACCGAACAGCCAAGCTGGGCCAGTGACCGAACCGTCCACTCATAAGCAAAAGGGACAATCTCAACCGGCAGCGGGAAAGCGCCGAGTTGAGTTACGGCTTTCGCTTCATCCGCCACAATCACAAGCCGTTCGCTGTGAAAAGCTGTGATCTTCTCACGGAGAAGGGCTCCGCCTCCTCCCTTGATTAACCGCAGCTGATCATCCAGCTCATCAGCCCCGTCAATCGTCAAATCCAAGCGTTCGATCTGATGTATGGGGGTCAGGGATATCCCTTGTTCCATCGCAAGCTTCTCCGAAGCTTCAGAGGTAGCCACAGCCTGGATCGAGAGCCCGGATCTGACCATCTCGCCGATTTTGAGAATGGCGTAATAAGCGGTTGAGCCCGTGCCCAGCCCTATCTTCATTCCATCCTGCACATACTTGGCGGCATGCTCCGCCGCAATTTTCTTCATATTATATTCACTTGTCATGTGAACCCCCTCCTTCGTCTTAAGCTGAATCAAATGCTATAATATGGGGTGAATTGATGAGATTTCATAACTAACGAAAGGATTATACCATGCGAACAGAGAACCAGATCAAATCCAAGATCAATGAACTTACAATGCAGAAGAAAAAGCTGCAAACCCGCTTGACTGCTCTCGAAGAGAACAGTCCGGAGCGAACCTCCCTTCTCAATCAGGAAATCCGCCTCGACGATATGATCACGATGCTGGAATGGGTACTATTTGAGCCAAGCGGTTCCTATCATATGTAAAGTCGACTGACAAACGGCAGGGGCGCTAACTGCGCCCCTGATTTTTATTAAGGTTATAGAATTAATAATTTTTAAGCGGAGCTTATATTTGCGCCTCCTTCTCCTGCGTGAACTGCTCAAGCCAATGGACATAGAGCTCTTCATTATCAGGAGAAAAACAAACGAAATCAATCCGATCCAGACGGTTATCCGGCAGATCCTCCTCAAGCAGCTTCGTAACCGCCTTTAACGCAACGTCACATGCCGGAGCCTTAGGATACTCATAGATACCCGTGCTTATATTAGGAAAGGCGATGCTTCTGGCACCTACCTCGATTGCAAGCAGAAGACTGTTGCGGTAGCATTCCGCCAGCGTATGCTCCTCACGCCGTCCACCGCCCTCCCAGATCGGGCCGACCGTATGAATGATATGCTGGGCAGGCAGCCGACCTGCTCCGGTGATGACGGCGTTGCCAGGCGGGCATCCGCCTTGCTGCTTGCGAATTTCCATACACTGCTCCATGATCTCCGGCCCGCCGGCGCTATGAATTGCGCCGTCCACGCCTTTTCCACCCAGCAGCCCCGAATTTGCAGCATTGACGATAATGTCGCCCGTCCATGTCGTAATATCGCCTATAAAGACGGAGACCGATGTCCTTCCGATTTTAAATGTTTTCATTTCGGAAAATCTCCTTTCGGTCTTTTATTTCTTTATTACCCCGCAAGTGGGTGGATTGACCCTGTTTGCCTATTCTGCTCTCGGCTTTTTTTTCGCAGCTGCAGACAGTCTGTCGGTCAAACTCTTCTCTTCCGGTCCTTGCAGCGCTTCCTCCACCGTACGGTAGAACATCAGCGTGCCGGTGTCCCTGGCCTTCGTCAAATGATGAAGAAACACATGGCCGGCTTGCTCCAGCTTCAGATCCTCGGATTCATTCTTGACCCGGCAAAGGTATACCTTCATCATGCCTTGCGGATCGCGGAATTCCATGACGCCGATGGGACTCATCGACCTTTTGTCCTCCTCCGTGAACTGAGGCGTCATATAAACGGTATATTCCGAAGCAGGCGGAGGAATGTATGCTTCCCGTTTTTTATCCGCAATTAATTTGGAGTTCATGAATGCGATGTAACCCGCCGCCGCGAACAAAAGAATGCCGGCAGCAATTGCGATATTCAACATGTATGTCTCTCCTTGTATATAATCAATCCATCGGGCATTCACCTATAGAGTTTTTTTCTATAAAAACACCCGTAATAACGCAATAATCAGTAAATGCAGCGGATAAAATGAACGCCATACCCAGCGGCTCACCCGGATGGACTCCAGCTTCTTCCATACATGCGGGCCATAAGCTATTACAGCCGTCGGGATGACGCTCCACATCTGCAGCTCCCAGTTATTAAGGAACCAGAATAACAGGTTCAACACCATATGAAGCGGAACAAGCCAGCTGGCCTGGGCATATCGGAATATCAAAATCAACAGCAGGCCGTAAGCTCCGTAATCAAACGGAAATCCACTCATTAACGCACAGGCGGCAACAACAATCATCCACGATAACAGCCGGGAATCCGATCGTTCCAGCACATACAACACAATGGCCCCAGCTACCAGGGTAATGACCACATTCAACCCTTCGGGATCCAGCGCAAGCTGATAGGGAATTTGGGAAACCGCCGCAATAACGGCTAGCCGAATGATATACTTGGGTCTCGAAGAAGTGTAGCGGTGCCCCTGAACGAGAGCATAGACGTAGATTGGGAAAGCAATGCGGCCGATGATTCTCCAAACCTCCTGGTGCGGAAAAAACACAAGCCCTACATGATCAATCAGCATCGTCAGCATGGCGATCCACTGCATGATAACCCCCTCCTCGCACTCGAAGATGTTGAATCCATATGTACTTGAAATCGATATATCTATTATGGGTTGCAACACGGGGACTTGCAAGCGAAGAAAACATGAAGGAACCGGATATCCGACATCCTAAGTCCATATCCTCTATAATAAGAACAAAAGCAACTGGAGAAGGAAACTTGTTTGGATCAACATGATGCAGATGGAGGTGACGGCCATATGGAAAAGAAAAAAAACAACATCGCCCTTGGGATGAGCATGGGGATCGGCGTTGGCGTAGCGATTGGTGTTGCCATGAAAAATATCGCTATCGGCATTGCGATCGGTGCTGGCATCGGCCTTACGTTTGGCTCAGCCATGACAAGCAATAATAAAAAGCCTCCTAATGAATAAAAAACTTCTCATAACTATCAATAGACCACCCGAGATTTGCCGGGTGGTCTACTTGGAGCAAGTGACTTCTATCTCATTACAGCATGAATTGCCCGGATGTTCCCGTTGCGGACTTCATGAGCCAACTCTCCTGTAAGGAGGGGGCCATCCACCTCGATCGAATCCCCTCCCACCGTAATGAGCGTTAATCGCTGAATCGTAACGCCGTCCTGACCATACGTATTTGCTGCGCGCTCACTGCGATACGTCACCTTGACGGAACCAAGGAAGGTGAACGACACTTCTTGATTCTCATCAAACAGCCAAGCCGGAAGCACAGGGTTCAGATGTAGCTGAAGCTGGTTGTCTTCGTAACGGAATACCTTTTTCCCCGCCATCATCGCAATCCACATGCTTAGGAATTCGGCAGTCGATCCGCTCAGCCTTGCCACAAAGCCTCGTCCATGCACGTGAGGATCCGGATTCACGCTGCTGGCAATGAACGAGGAGTTCTCCAGCGTACTTCGTCCATAAACGGCCGGGTCCAGAAAAGGGATAAGGGAAGTTTTGATTTCCGAGAAAAACTCGTCATACAATCCGGCTTTTAATAATGAAAGCAAGTATTTATAGGTCATATGCAAAAATACGGATTCCCGCTCCAGCCAGCCCGCTGTAAATGCTCGGATGCGTCCGATTTCATCGGTTTCGCCTTCCAGGCTGACGGACGTTTTATACATCCCCAGCGCGGAATCATACAGATCAGAAGCCTTGATCCGGTCATACATCGTTCTTGCCTGGCCTTCATCGGCGAGCTTCATTCCGCGGGCAGGCGCCTCCAGGAAATGCGGGAGCGCATAGGCCTTGAATTCAAGCACTTTTGCAGCGGGCAAACCATAGCGCGTGATGACCGGGTTCCCCGCTGCATCCCGAACCTCTTCATAGCGCTCAGCTTCAAAGCGGAAATACGTTGGCACGATTCCGCCTCCCATCTGCTCAGCACGCTGAATTCCTTCTTCGATTTTGTCCAGAAATGCCGCGTACATATCCTTCACGTTCTTCACCGAAATTTCAACCTCCTGGCCGGTAATCCCGTACCGGACCGATGCACGATAGGTCTCACGCTGCCCCGCTACCCTGTCCCAATAACCGAATGAGTCCAGTGAGCCGGACTGATATTGCTGTACGGCTTCGTATACACTCTCTAAGTAAGACGCAATCTCCTCCGGGACCTGAATCGCTTGATGGCCGAACCGCTCGGCCGCATCCAAGATAAATGAGACCATACGCTTCAATTCCATCGTTTCGCTCATGCCCGACCCAAACAGGCCCGGCAAGCCGTTCATCGCGTCATTCCAGCCCGGCTTGTTCGCCTCCATCTCTACCCCCATCCCGTAAGGATCGAGTGTTGCCATTTTATTAAGGGACAATGAGATCATTTTGACAAACAGATTCGTGCGGTAAATGCTGCCTTGTCCGCCATCTACCCGCAGCCATTCCGCCGCGTTCCGTTTTCTGCCGAGCTTGTTCAGCTTCTCCTCGTCCTCCAGCAGCGCACCGTATTGCCGTACCTTGCCACGGCTGATCACAACCTTCTCACTTCGTGGAAGAACGTGCACCGGGCTGTCGAAGAACGTATACGTATTCTCGCCAAACAATAGTTCCTCATGACGGTCGGGATAAATATCCAAGTAGGTATCAACCAAATCCATATTATAAGTCCAATGATCCGACCAGAAACCCTCGCCGAACGAAGCCGCAAAATGTTGATCGGATATACTCAACAGCCCGGATAAGAACTGTTCCTCACCGATCTCCAGCCGGATGCCTTGATCCGAAATCGCGTTGATGACTTTACCCGGCGTATAATCCCCGGCGCATGTATTTGCCAGCTTCTCATAATCTTCCTGCGCCGCGGAGGCCCGCAGCAGCTTCTCCAGTTCCTCCGCCTTCCCTTCACTTACGCGGAATTTTGTTCCCTCTACGCTAAGCGGGTTATAGCCGTCGGCTTGAATAAGACTGAAGAACATCCGAATGTTGAATGTGCCCACCTTCGGGTTGAAAAACACGTCATTTCGGCGGTTCTGATTCATATCCCGGAAATTGCCGTTCCCTTGTGAATAGTACTCCGGCGAAAGAGAGAAGAAGTTATAATCCCGCTCCGGATCCCCGTGCTTGCGGGAATATAGGTGGACGACCACTCCTTCCTTCCCGTTATCGAATAGGAACGGATATCCGCCCCGCAGAAAATTGTCCAGATAGGACTGACGGCTGTATTCATCAAATAGGGGTAATCCCGTTTTGGTAGCAACATCCTCGGTCAAGTTCCGGGTCAACGCCGAGGCCTCCTCGCGTTTCTTGAGGATATAGGCAGGAGAACACAAATCTTTTGAGCGCTTGTTGATTTTGCCGATATCGTTCACATGACCAATCAGCGTATAAACGGTCGCCGTCTCCCCGGGCGCAAGCCGGGCCGATAACCCGCTGAAGCCGCATGGCACCTTGTTAACGGGATACGGCGTGGCGTTCATCAAAGCTTCCATGGAACTTACAGCAAATCGATCGGGATAGATTAATGAAGTGTTTCCGCCGAATACAAGCTCAAAGTCTACAAGCGGCTTGATCAACTGCCCATGCTGATCAAACGACAGATAGAAGTGACCGCTCGTAACTTCGCTAACTTCCGCCTCGTCGTGCGTACTGGAGCGAACCTTATAGAACGGGATCCCCTGATCAAGGTTCTCCACTTCCATCCAGCTCCGCAGCAGATTGCCAACCTCCTTGTACCCGCTGTTCTCGACACCGTAAGGCAGAATCTCCGGCATGCCGTCCAGCAGCTCAAACGATTCCGTCCGAGTTCCGATATTCGTGATGCTGACCTCGCGGACAAGGGCCGCAAAATCTTCACCGGGCAGCTGAAAATACGATACAGAAGTGCGAAGTCCGTTACCGGCGTGCTCCTCCTCAATGACAAGTTCATTCTGACGGATCAACATCGTTCTCTTCGCATTAGAATCCGGCTGAAAGGATTGGAACGGCTCATAAACGGACGGTGCCCCCGCCATCTTGATAAACGTACGGAAGCCGGTAGCGGAGACGTTCTTATACGAGATATTCGCCGGAGAAAATTCCATGATCGGCGAGTTCTTATCGCGTATGCCGAAGCTGCATATCCCCTGCCCCCGATTCACATAAAAGGTCCACATCGGAATCCCTTTCAAGCCTGCGATTCCGGGCAGAAAGCTGGAAAATGGTTTGGCAAGATCATACTGCTCGATAACAAAGGTATCCTTCTCAAAACGATAATTTGACATGTTCAGATCCTCCTTAAATGGGTTCATAATCGACTCGACTTCAGGATCAACTCAGATTTCGAAACCGGTTTCGAAAAGCGGCAAAAATGAGTCCTGCCTTTAGGTTCACCTAGGTGACCGGGCGGCAGGATTCCCGGATAATCAATTGAACTGGCAGCATAACCGACTTGACTGTTGCGTTTTGTTCTTCGATGGAAGAAAGAAGGATCTCCGCCGCAGCGGTGCCCAGCTGCTCCGTATCCTGGCGTATTGTCGTTAATGCAGGGGTGATGTAACGGGACATTTCAATATCATCAAAACCGATGATGGACATATCTCCCGGTACATTCAGGCCCTGATCCTGAACGGCACGAATAGCTCCAAGCGCGAGTAGATCTCCAGCTGCAAAGACAGCAGTCGGCCGATCCTCTAGCCCCAGCAGCCTTTTCATGGCTTCATATCCACTCTCAGTGGAGAAAAAATCGCTGCCGGTTATGTACTCTTCCCTTAGGTCCAGATCAAGCTCCCGAAGGGCTTGCTCATAGCCTTGTTGGCGCTGCTCGCCTGCAAACGTATTCAATCCGCCCGATATGTGGGCAATGCTGCGATGTCCAAGCGAATGCAAATACCGAAGTGCCTGCACGCTGCCTCCGATGTTATCGGAGTAAACCGAATGCACAAACTCCGGTGAGGAGTCCAGAATGACGCACGGAATGCCGCTCTCCAGCAGCTCCTGGAAATCAGGGTCCTCGCTGCTCGACAGAATGACGACCACACCGTCGACGCCCCGGATTTTGCAATGCTCCACATAACTGCTTCTTCGGCCGCCTACATCCTTGGAGATGAACATCAGATCATACCCTTTGGATACGGCAATTTTCTTAAAGCTTTCAATCACGGCTCCAAAATAGGGGTGACGAATCCCTGCTCCCGTAGCCTCCACAAAGAGAATACCAATGGTCCAGGATCGCTTCGTCGTAAGCGATCTGGCGTTTGCGTTCGGAAGATAGCCCATTTCCTTCGCGGTTGCCAGGATCTTGGCTCTCGTCTTCTCCCGGACATCCGGATAGTTGTTGAAGACTTTGGACACCGTCGTAGGCGAATAGCCTGTTTTTTTGGCAATATCATAAATCGTTGTCAACCTTGGAATCAGCTCCTGCACCTTCGCCGGCATATTCTAATTCAAATCTATCTGATATTAGATTCTACCTGTGCTGGCAGGCTCTCGTCAATGTTATTCCGCACGGACTAGCAGGAGCCGAACCTACGGTTATCAAACAAACCAATCGGCTAGGACAAGCCGGCGGAAGCGGTCTGCGATTGTGCAGGACTTTCCGTTTCCTGATGACGAATCATCAGAACGCAGATCAATGCAAGCAGCATGCTGCCTGCGGCACAATAAAACAGAATCGAATACCCCATGCCATCAATGAGCTTCCCTAGAAGAGGCGGTGACGAGATCGCTGCCAGCGAGGATACCAAATAGTACATTCCTGTCCGCGTCCCAATGCTGTCCTCCGATCCGGTAGATACGATAAACGGATAGGAGTTAATATTGATGCAAGCCCAAAATAATCCGCCAACAGTCAGTAATACACGGAGCCATAGCAGTGATTCGACCCAAGGTACGAGCGCGAAGACAATCAACAGCCCGCTGACGCCGATCAGAATCATCCGTTTCTTGCCGAATTTACCGCCAAGCCATCCGCTTGGAATGGCGAACAGAACAAAGGCGAGTGAAAAAAACGTTAGGGAAAAGGAAGCCTGCGATTCCGTTAGGCCCATCTCATTTTTCCCGTACAAAGTAAACAGCGTCTCAACTCCCTGATAAGCGACAAACCAGAAAAATATCGCCGCCAAGAGCAGCACCGTCGTCCGATTGATCTGACTCTTAAAGGAAACTTTAGCTTTAGCGGCCGTCTGAGCTTGATAGCCTGGAGCGTCACGCTTCTCTTGAATAAACGTTCTCAAAATGAACAACGACACCAGCGTTATGCCGGCTGCGGCAATAAAAGGCAAAGAATGATGAGCGCTATACAGTACCGAGCCCACGCCAAAAGCCAATATGGACCCTATGCCGCCCATAAAATTAATGATGCCGTTGGCTCTCGTGCGGCGTTTCTCCTCCGTAATATCCGGCATTAATGAAACGGTGGGCGAACGATACAGGCTCATGGCCAGGTTCATGAGGACCATGAACAGTATCAATGTTACCATCCCGGTGTGAAACGGAATGATTGCGGTAAACAGAGCGCCAAGCGGCATGCCGATGAGCAGATAAGGCATTCTTCTGCCAAACCGGGTATGGGTCCTGTCGCTGCGACTTCCGATCCATGGCTGCAAGAACAAGGCAAAGTAATTGTCGATCGTCATAAAAAAACCGATCAGTGCGACGCTGGATATGTAATCCTCCAGAAAATAGGGCACAAACGCATTGTACAGCGCCCAGGTAATGCTAATGCTGAAAAAGCCAAAGCCCAGCAGCCATGTTTTCTTCACAAAGTCACGCTCCCTTGGTCTGTAGCAATCCCCCGAGTACATTCGGATAATCCGTAATAATGCCCGCCACGCCAGCATCGATCAAGGCTTTCATCTGTTCCTCGTCATTGACGGTCCAAGGGTGATAGACTACGCCATGCTGCTTTGCTTCCGTTACCCATTCCGGCAGAACCGCGCGATGGTATGCGTGAAGCGCATCCGCTTTCGCCAATTTGGCATACTCCCACGGTTTGTATAACCCTTCCCCATACAGCAGGCCGGTACGGATTTCAGGATCAATATGCTTGCACTCCACCAGAGAATAATGATTGAAGCTTGAAATGACGATTTGCTCAGACATTTTGTAATGCCTTACGGTCTCGATCACACGCTTTTCCAGCTCAGGATATTGAATTGACCCGTTCTTCAGCTCGATGTTCACGATCGTACCATGGCTTTTTGTCAATTCCAGCAGTTCTTCCAGCAGCGGAATCCGTTCCCCTTGAAAGGCGGCCCCAAACCATGAGCCTGCGTCCAACTTGGCCAGCTCCTCATATGTATAATCCTTGACAAGCCCTTCAGCCCCCGTCGTGCGTGCGACACTCTCGTCATGGATCAGAACCAGCTTTCCATCCTTCGTCATCTGAACATCAGTTTCAATTCCGGTAGCACCCTGCTCCAAGCCTTTGGCAAAGGCAGCCATCGTATTCTCGGGGCATATGGCCGATGACCCGCGGTGTGCAAAATTAATCAATTGTGACATTTGTACTTCCTCCTGAGTGGTGAGATATTGGTTTGTACTATAAATATAGCTCTCCATTGTTAGAGCTATGTTATCATTCCATTTTTCATATTCCACATCGTTTAACGAAACCCTGTCATGTAGACAATTAATTTTTTAAATGGTTTGACTGATTTGTATGTCAGGCATATAATTGTTTAGACAACTATTTTTGAAAACTTGAAATGAAAGGTGTGACTTGTTTCTTGAAAATACCTAAACGCAACCCCTCCATCGGTTTTCATCTGGGTTACACCTATCGCCGCGCCTCCCATTTGTTTGCGAATGCCTTGAAGCCCTATGATATTACACCAGAGCAATGGCTGGTTCTGTACCACATCGGAGAGCATGAAGGGTTGAATCAGAAGGAAGTTGCCGCCAAAGCAGACAAGGATCAACCGACCACTACCCGTATTTTGGATCTGCTCGAGAAAAAAGGATATACCCGCAAATCCGTATCGGTTAACGACCGGAGAGCTTTCCAGCTCTTTTTGACGGATACAGGGAAAGAATTGATCGAGGCAACCACAACCATCGAAAGTCAATGCGGAAGCCAGTTAATCGAAGGCATTGACGATCATCAATTAGAGATGTTCTGGGACACACTCTCACGCATTAATGCCAACATAGACAACTTACACAAACAGGAGTGATGTTTCACATGAATGAAATGAATACAAAACAACGTTTATGGACCAAAGAATTCATCACCTTGATGGTCAGCAACCTATTTCTGTTTCTGACCCTGCAGATGATGCTGACCACGCTGCCCGCATACGCCAAGGAGGCGTTTATGGCAAGTCCGCTTCAAGTCAGCCTGATAACCAGCCTGTTCGCCTTCAGCGCGATCGCCTCCCGCTTCGTGTCAAGCAAAGCGCTGGAAAAAGGAAAACTGCGCCTGCTGCTGTACGTCGGGCTGATGATTTCGCTTGCAGCCACGCTGGGCTATTACTGGGCATCCGGGATCGCCTTTCTGCTGCTGATGCGCGTTTTGTTTGGCATCGGCTTTGGCATGACAAGCACCTCGTTTCCTACGATGGCATCGGACGTCATTCCTATCAAACGACTGGGCGAAGGCATGGGATACTTCGGATTATCCACTACGCTCGCCATGTCGATCGGCCCGATGATCGGCTTGACGCTCCTGCAAGACGGGGGGTTCACACCGCTTGTGGTCATCACCGTCATCATCAATATACTTATCTTCCCACTCGCCTACGTTCTAACGTCAAGATCGGCAAAACGGAAAACGGAGCGCCCCGCAGCGGTTCAACCTCGAATTGAGGATCAACCGAAGGGCTCATTCAACAAAAAGCTGATTCTCCCCAGCGTCCTTAACTTTTTGATGTCCATTACGTACGGAGGGCTGCTAAGCTTCATGGCGTTGTTCGGCACCGAGGCTCACCTCCGGAATCCCCAGTATTTCTTCTTGTTCAATGCCATTGCCATCATTCTGGTACGGCCGTTCTCCGGCAGAATCTATGACCGCTATGGACACAAGGCGATGGTTATACCCGCTGCTGTTCTGATGGTCACCGGTCTGCTGTTGCTGACCTTCGCCTCATCGACGGGTACTATGCTGTTATCAGCATTATGTTATGGCCTTGGCTTCGGCGCGATGCAGCCGTCCATCCAGACCTGGATGATCCAGGAGGTTCATCCGCTCCAGCGCGGCATGGCCAACGGCATGTTCTTCAACTCCCTGGATTTCGGTGTCGCTATCGGCTCGATCGTGCTCGGCTCCATTGCCAAATCCACTTCGTACACGATCATGTACCGATATTCCGCCATTGCGCTTGTGCTGTTAATCCTGATTTATATCATCATGCAGGTAACCGGCAAATCGCGCTCCAAAGCAACCTTAAAGCTTGAGGATACCGAACCCACCGCTGCAGGATAACGGAGATTGCAGCGAAGCCAAGAGAAGCAGCGGCATATGAACTTCGAAAACGTCTCAGGAATGGACCAGGAAACAAAGTAGACGATGAAAGTTCCTCGATTTCAATATGCTCCCCGTCCATATCCGGATATGAGAAAAAGGTCTTGTCCATTATTTATGGACAAGACCTTTCTTTTTCAAGCCCTGCGGTTTCTTGAAGTCGACTCGGTATGAGTTCCCTCCGGTGTCGTCTTTCTTCGCCTCCGGCTTCACGGCGAATAATGTGAGCAGGCCGCCTACCGCCGCGACGGCTGCCAACGTGCCGAACAGAACCCAATGATTCGCCCCGAGCAGCAGCGAGACAACTGGCGGACCAAGCGATACGCCGATAAAGCGCATACTGCTGTACAGAGAGGTAATGGTACCGCGCTGTTCCTTCTCTATACCTTCCGTCAGCAGCGTGTCCATGCATGGCAGGACCATCCCGATCCCGATGCCGCCAAGCGTCATCATTCCGACTACAAAATAGATCTGAGCGCTAAATCCGGTGACGATCAGGGAGGCCGTCAATATGGCCATACCCGCGAAACCGGTCCACTTTTTAGCCGCTTTATTTTTGCCCGTGAATTTACCGGCTAAATAGGAAGACAGACATAACAAAGCCAGCGGAATCGCAAGCACCAGCCCTTTCACCACACCTTGTAAATGGTAAGTGCTCTCGAGCGTTTCCGACAAATAGAAAAGTACGCCGAATACGCCAAACATCGCGATGCCGCCGATGGCAAATATCGCATACAGCCATCTTCCCTTCTCGTGCAAAACCTGCTTGGTTGTTTTCAAAAACTCGCGAATGGATTGTTTGTCGTTGTCGTTCGACTTCGGTGTCTTCACAAGAAAAATGACAAGCACGATAGAGATCAAGCATAGAATCGGAATAGCTATAAAGGGCAAGAACCAAATAAAACTTCCGAGCAGGGCACCCAGTATCGGGCTGACTACCTTGCCAAACGTATTGGAGGTTTCGATAATACCCAAACTCTTACTGACCTCTTCTTCCTCTTTAAACATGTCACCGACAAGCGGAATGACAATGGGGAATGCCCCGGCAGCACCAATTCCCTGCAGAAACCGTCCCGCCAAAATAACGTAATAAGCCGCCGTCCCACTCAGCATCCAGGCTGCCACAGCCGAGACAGCTCCGCCTAATGCCGCAATAATTAAGCTGGGGATGATGATCTTCTTTCGTCCATACCGATCCGATAAATAACCGGCAATCGGAATCAGTAAGATGGCTACAACAGCATATACCGTTATAAGCATACTGACTTTGAAGGAACTGATCCCCAGAGCTTTTGAAATCTGCGGCAAGATGGGAATCAGCATGGAATTGCCCAACGTCATGATGAGTGGTATGGATGCAAGGGCAACCAGATCCCATTTCTTGTTTTCCATGAGAGAAGACCACCTTTGCGTTATCTGTCATCCATATTGTAGGTTCTTTTGCCCAGAATATGCATGATTGCAAGGTGGCCGTTTTTTCCCATATGCCATTTTTCCTTATTTATACTTTAAAGCCGGACATCAACTGCCGAAGCTTGCCAGACATTACATTCAAATCTTCAACGGAATTTGTAATTTCCTCCATAGAGGCCAGCTGCTCTTCCGTGGCAGCACTGACGCTTTGGGTTCCGCCTGCCGTCGTCTCCGTGACCTCCTGAATTCTGCGGATTGCGTGAACAAGCTCCCCTGCTCCGGAGTTCATCTGTTCTGTTGCAACGGTGACACTCTGAATTTGTTCGTTCAATTCTCCGACGGATTGCTCAATTTCCTTAAAGGCTCTCTCGGCTCCTTGCGCCACGTTCATGCCCTGGGTCACTTCACGGGTCCCCTGCTCCATGACGCCGGCCAAATCAACAATATCCTGCTGAAGCTCATGGACGAATTGTCTAATTTCAACGGAGGAGTTTGATGCCTGATCAGCCAATTTCCGGACCTCGGCAGCTACAACCGCAAAACCTCTGCCATGCTCGCCCGCCCGAGCCGCCTCAATCGAGGCATTCAAGGCAAGCAGTGATGTCTGCTCTGCAATTTCGATAATGATCTGTCCCATCGCACCGATGTTGGAGGCCTTTTCGCCGAGCGCCCGCACCGACTGCGCGGATTGATCCACACTGGTGCGTATGCCTTCCATTTGAGCCAGTGTATGTATAAGTGCCTGTTCCCCTCCAGCCGCAAGTTGGTTCGTCGTTGCTGCCAATCCGGAGACGTCTTGGGCGGCATGCGCGATATGTTTCATTCCTTCCGCCATGTCCGTTATCGTAGCTGTCGTTTCCTCTGTATCCTGAAGCTGGTTCTCTACCCCGGCCGCCAGCTCTTCCATGATGCCTGAGGTTTGCTGGGAAGCTTGACGGATTTCCTCGGTCGTGGAGTGCAACGTCGAAGCTGCGACACCGACTTTGCCGGCCGTATCCTGCACCTGTACGACAAGCTCCCTGAAGCCATCGACCAATTTGTTATAAGCGTCGGCTACATCCCTGATTTCGTCTTTCGTTGTGATATGTAATCGGGTAACCAGATCACCCCCGCCTTCGGCAATCTTCAAAAGCTGACTGCTCATCTGATTCAACGGACGGATCGAGCGAGTAAGAAGATAACCCTGTATAGCAAAATAAACAACGGCTGCGATTCCGATCAGCATAATGATCAAATTCTGAAATCGGCTGCTGGCCGCAATTTGATCAGCCTGCTTAGCCAAGGCTTCATTTTTATCTACCGTAAATTGTGCGATAAGCGTACTAAATGACTTGCGCACTTCGCGTTCCTGGTTAAATGCAGCTTCATATACCCGAAACGGCACAGCCTTGTAAAATCCGGTATCATACCCCAATTTGTTTAACACCTCAGAAACGGCTTCGGTGTAGATGACATACCCGGTTTCGATCTCGTTAAACACTTTGTGGTCTTCCTCAGCCGTCATCAAGCCTTTGGTTTCGGCCATGAGTTTGGCGACGGACTCCTGTTTCGCTTTCAATGAATCGGCAAAGGTCGAATCACCGGTCAATAAGTAGCCACGCTCATCATTAGATACGCCCGTCAATAGGGTCTCCAATTGCGTCAGGTTATAGATGACCTTCTGATCCACTTCAATAATCTTGCTGAACCTCTTCTCCGTCATATTCGAAGTGATGAACGCGATGATTACGATCACCGCCGTAACCGTTGCAAGAATCGTAGACGAAAGAATTAATTTTGTTTTTATCTTCATCCGCAAGCACCCGACCTTTGATATAAGTAATATACCCCCAATCCTTTTTTCGTCAAATTTGTGTCCAAAATGAATAGACGGGGCGATCGAGAAAGCGCTTTTCCCGAAAATAATTGAAAAAATATTATTAATCACCGGTCAAATCATCATAAATATTGGATAACTCCCTCCTTATGGTATAAAGAATACTCCCCATCTCACCCTAAATATCTTTCCGTTTTTTTCCTTTTCCATGAAACATGTTTGGATTTCATATAATAATCATGAAAAAAAGGCCTGCCTAAGCCGTGGCTCAGACAGACCTTTATTCATTTAATTTTCATCCGGGATAAAATGGCTCTTTTCCCCGATATGATACACATGAAGTTTGTGCATGGCACGCGTACATGCGGTGTAGAACAGTTTGCGGTCGCTTTCGCGGTGGTACACATCCTCGGAGCCGTTGTATATGATCACCGCGTCGAATTCCACGCCCTTGGCTAGATAGGCAGGAACGACAAGCGTTCCTTTCTCGAAAGCAGGAGTGGTTTTGGTAATTAATCGCGCAGGTATATCTGCTGACAGCTGCTCGTGTACGCGTCTGCTCTCCTCTTCTGTCCGGCAGATCACCGCCACGTACTGGAATCCCTGTTCATGAAGCTCACAGATATCAGAGACAATCGCTCCAAGCAGGTGTTCCTCATCGTTCACCGCAACCACACGCGGAGCTTCGCCGCTCCGGTTAAATGGAACGATCCGCTCCCCGCCCGGTATCATCTGCCGTGTGAAATCAACGATTTCATACGTGGACCGGTAGCTTTGCGTCAGATTGATGACCTCCGTATCGCTTTTGCCGTAAAGACTCACCAGATTTTCCAGATTGCCGAGCGCCTCTCCATGTGCGTAAATCGCTTGATTGAGATCCCCCAGCACCGTCATTTTCGCACGCGGGAACAACCGCTTCAGGAATTCCAGCTGAAATCCCGAATAGTCCTGTACTTCATCAACAATCACATGACGAATCGACGTGTTCGTGCGGAAACCTTGAAGCAGCTCCTTCAGATAGAGGAACGGAGTCGCATCCTCATACAACAGCGATTTGTTGTCCAGTGACGCAACGGTAAGCTTGCAGATTTCCTCCCAATCATCCGGGAGTCTCTCCAAATTCCCGGCCGCCCGGCGAAATAGCGATTCATCCGTATATAATTTTCGGTACATGCCCTTCACATCCACATATCGGAACCGCTTGATCCAGCGTCTAACCGGCTTGAGCCGGTTGCTGATGACCATTTTGGCAAGGACATCCCTTTCCTTATCAAAATCGTCAAACGTATCCGCCTTCCGGTTTTGCTTACGACGCATCGTTTGAAAGGCCCGTTGATAATCATCCGTATCCAGCAGCTGGATTTGCTCCTCCACCCACGGGGCGTCTTTTTCGCTCTGAGCGAACTCCGACAGGCGTTTCAGCATCCACTCTTTCATCAGGTCGATCCGGCCAGCGAGCTTAACCGCCGAATCATAACTATAGAACTGCGCGGACATTTCGTCGGAGCTGACGATAACCTTACCTTGGAATACGACCGGCTTAAAGAGCATCCCGCCCTTCTCCAGCAGCTCCTTGTATTGTCTGATGGTGTCAAGATAAGCTCCCGAGGATTTATAGGATATGCTCTCAAGTCGTGCCCGGTACCGCGGCGAATCATCCGCATTCAGCAAGGTTTCCGTCTGTGTGAACACGTCTTCGAGCTCAAACTCTTTCCCGAGCCGGTGTTCCAGATAAGACTGGAAGGTCGTCTGCTGCATATTGTCCTCGCCGAGCTCCGGAAGGACTGTGGATACATAACTATTGAACAGCGGATTCGGGGAGAACAGAATCATCTGATCGGCCCGGAGTGTCTCCCGGTACTTATACAACAGATAGGCCACTCGCTGCAGTGCGGCTGAGGTTTTGCCGCTGCCGGCAGCCCCCTGAACGATCAGCATTCGGGTTTTGTCGTTTCGGATGACGGCATTCTGTTCCTTCTGAATCGTAGCTACGATGCTCTTCATACGATCATCCGCGCTATGGCTGAGCACCTGCTGCAGCAGCTCATCACCAATCGTCACACCGGTATCAAACAATACCTTGATCTCGCCGTTATGGATGACGAATTGTCGCTTAAGCAGCATTTTGCCTTTGACCGTACCCGAAGGCGTTTCATATTGGGCCGGACCGGGTGCCCCGTCATAATACAAGCTTGATATCGGAGCCCGCCAGTCATAAACGAGAAACGTCTCCATATGTTCATCCAAAAAAGATCCTGTCCCTAAATAAATGGTGTCCGTCTCCGTGGTTCCATCCTCTTGAAAATCAATGCGTCCAAAGTAAGGGGATTCCACAAGTTTTCTATACTTTTTAAGCAGCTTGCTGGATTGCAGATGAGCATGCTCACGTTCCGCGAGCACTTGCGACTGCTGTCTCAGGTTGGTGGACGTTTCACCCAAATCGTCCGGGTTGCTGAAGTTGACCGTAACTTCGTCCCAAAAGTCTTTCCGCATATCAATCACGACTTCACGGATATCTCCGACGCTCGCTTCCAGCTGAGATATTTTATTACTGATTTTCGTTGTCACTTCCGTTACCCGTGCCTGTTCTTCTTGCCAATCCTGTTCGCTGATAGCCATTTGTTCATCCCCCTAATATACGGTTGACAGCGCAATTCGTCTGTGATAAAATAAAATTTTGATATTCTAACCATATTGTCAATGTTTAATGACAAACCATTGCTAATTATAGCAATGTGTCCCGTATAATTCAACATCGAATCTCAGTAACCGACCCACCGGGGCGGTTTTTTTGCGTTTATATACAATACCATTCCCAAGGCTCACTGCCAAGAGGAATCATCCTAAATCCTGGTGCATGAAAAGCCGATCAAATATGGCTTCTTGATCGGCACCCAAATGATGAACTTCACTTATTTACGCAGCCACGAGAACAAGGCCTCCTCCTGCTCTTTATCATCCACGACGCGGCTAATTTGATCCGCTACCCGGTTCAGCCGGTCAAGCTGATATCCGTAATCATACATGGAGGCGGCCACCACCGATAGCCGAAGCCCCCCTGGATTGGCGCCTGGTCCGCACATCACCTGCTCCATGAACGCTTCATTGTTCTCCGCCATGGTCTCGGCTTCGTCCTCATTCGGTTTCAGTTTATCTTCGAATTTCCACAAAATATGCTCATGGTACTTCATTAACCGCTCCAGATTGTGATCAAACTGCTCGTCGATTTCTTCGGACCGTTCCGCCTGAAAATAGTGGTTTTCCACCGCATCCAGCACTTCATATCCCTTACGAAGGGATTGCAGCAATTGCTTATACACTACAAGCTGTCTGGCTTGACTGTATTTGGCCCGCTTCAGCTTCTTCTGCTCTTCCTCAAATAAATTGTATTTGTCGGACAACGATTTGATCGCGGATTCCAGTTCCTTCTTCTCCGCACGGTATACCGAATCCTTCATTTCGTGGGAGATGGCCGTGCGCAGCAGCAGCGACATTTTGCCAAATACAATATGAATCCGCGTGATGTACTGTTCCTTGGGTTTCGGGGGAAACACAAGAATATTGATAAGAAATGCTGATATGATACCGATAATCGTCAGAATAAAGCGATTGAGCGCAAAATCCCATTGCCCGGAAGCTTCCATCACGGAGATGACCGTGACAAGCGTAAGTCCGATGGTCTCGCCCATTTTGAGTTTCATGCAAATCATAATCACTAGAATACATACCAAACCGACGGAAATCGGCTGATTCGATAAAAAATATCCTCCGAGCATCGCCAGAATCGCACCGAGCGTACTGGTCTGCAGCTGGTCCAGGAAATATCTCCACGACCTGTATATGGACGGCTGCATCGCAAATATCGCGGCTATGGCGGCAACGACAGGGGATTTAAAATCAAACAGCATGGCTAAATAAAGAGCCAGCGTCACGGCTAAGCCGGTTTTGAACATTCTTGCTCCAAACGCCACAGACAGCCCTCCTTACCTAACCCAATTTCACATCTATGGATACACACCATGATACATACTCCTCCGTTTGAACCGCTATTACATGAATTACCCTTACGCTTCCAATGTTATGCAATTTCAGATTCATTCACATGCTCCGGGTTGGCCCGCTTCCCCATCCTTTTCTCATAAGATCGGACCAGATATGCAAGCCAAGCGCAAGAAGCCAGATATCCGCCAACGATATCGCTTGGATAATGGACCCCAAGATAGACCCGGCTTAGTCCGATGCCGAGAATCATTACGACGGAGATGGATATTAATGTGCCTCTCCCCGCTCTGCTGTCAATATGTCTCCACAACAAGTAAGCCAACACGCTGTAGAACGAGAAGGCGACCATGGAATGTCCGCTGGGATAGCTGTACCCCGTAATTTCAATTAAGCGGTGGATGTCGGGCCTGGCCCGTTGAAAGACCCATTTTAATAATACATTCAGAATAGATGAACCGAAGACGACCACAATAAGGAGAAGGATCTCCACGCGGTGTCCCAGTACCCAATATAGCACGGCGATTACAATCAGACATAACACAATCACCGGTCCGATAGAACCTATAAACGACAGCCCAATGGCGATATCCGTGATAAGCGGATGCTCCCAGGCTTGTACCGTTGTTATGATCGCCAAATCAAACGATGCCAGGCTTTGCCGCATTACCAAAGCAGCCAGCGTGACAAATCCTATCAAGCTGATCATCGAAATGAGGAAAATCCAGCGTTGTCTTCCTGAAGTCGGGTGTAGCTTCTGTCCGCTCAACTCTCTTTTCTCCTTTGCCTTTGTTTCGAATCCGTGCGAATTGGTGAAAACAAGATAATATCATTTTCCTGAGATAAAGGAAAGTCCATTTGGGATATACATGAAATATCTCGTAGTCTATGTCAAAATCGCAATGATTACTCTTTCAAGGGTATTTATACCAAAAAGTTTACCATAAAGGAGCATGTCCACATGAAGGTTCTCGTTGTCGGTGCCAACGGCCAAATAGGCAACCAGCTTACACATCTGTTGCAAGACCATGAAGGCTATACCGTAAGAGCAATGGTACGAAAAGAGGAACAAGCAGCCACATATGAAGCTGCCGGAATAGAGTGTGTTCTTGCGAACCTGGAAGGGTCGGTCGAGGAGCTTGCTGACGCGGCGATGAATTGCCAGGCGGTGGTATTCGCTGCCGGCTCAGGCGGAGCTACCGGATACGACAAAACCCTGTTAATCGATCTGGATGGAGCCGCAAAAATGATGGAAGCCGCCGAGCAGGCGTCTGTCTCGCGCTTTGTGATGGTAAGCGCGATGGGGGCGCATCATCGGGAATTTTGGAATGAGGAGATCAAACCGTATTATGTCGCCAAGCATTACGCGGATCGCCTGCTTCGTCAGAGCAGCCTCTCGTACACCATCATTCGTCCAGGGGGACTTACGAATACCCCCGGTACCGGAAGCATCACCGCTGCGGAGAATATCCAGGGCGGATCGATTCCGCGTGAGGATGTAGCACGAACGATACTGTTATCCCTAGATGAAGAAAATACCTTCCGTCGTTCCTTCGATCTGATTTCAGGAGATACTCCTATATCCGAAGCTTTATCCTCCATTTAAAGAGAATGCCTTTGTCAAAAAAATCGCCCCTTAGCATAAGCGATACGTTGGTATCGGCTCATACTTCAGGGGCGATTTTCCATACTAGTTCCAATCATAACCAGCTCACAATAAAAGCGGTCAATGCCAACGCAGGCGCATAGTTTATGATTTACTTTGTCGCAGTAGCCTTTGTTTTGCTGCCTTACGCGCCTGTTTTCCGCAGCATTTGATTCCGCAATATATCTTTAACCGCAACCACCGCTTCTTCCACCCGGTCCACCGCCACAACAATGGGAGTGCTGCCCTCATATTGGCCGAAGGAGTGATTGTACTTGGGATCATAATAATGCTCGAGCAGCAGCTGTATTCCCTGAGCAAACCGCCCCTCTTCCAAAGACTTGCCGATTTCCGCGGCGATAGGTGTGTGGATCCTGTTTTTGATTAATTGAAAGGCCGCCAAATATTGCTCTTTAAAAGCGGCAGGGTTGTAATCCTCCAGGATCTGGCGAACCCGTTCCGCCATCGGCAGTTCCAACACGATGGCTACCCCCGACTCCTTCTTCTTCATCAGGAAATCGGGAACGGCGATTTTGCCGATCCGTTTGCTCTCCGCCTCAAATAACAAATACGGCGAAGATTCCAGTTGCTTCAGCCGCTCAACCAATCCCGAATCAAACGTCTTCTGATTATTCGCCTGTAGACCAACATGCCCAAAGATCGAGCCGCGATGTCCTGCCAGCCCTTCCAGGTCCACGACCGGGTAGCCTTCCTGCTGGAGCTGTCTAAGCACGGCCGTCTTGCCGGTCCCTGTCAATCCGTGGAGGACAAATGCTTCCGCGTCCAGACTCTTATGCTCCAGCGTATCCAGCACATACTTCCGGTATGCCTTAATCCCGCCCGTAATCCGATTGACATGGATATCCATCAAAGAGAGAACGGTTGCGGCAGTCCGGCTGCGCATGCCACCACGCCAGCAATAGACCGCCTTATCTCCCTCGATGTCCTTGAATTGCTTCACAAAGCTCGGGAGCTTGGCCGACATAATGGCAAGTCCACGCTCTTTAGCCGCATCCACGCTTACCTGCTTATAAATCGTCCCGATCTCCGCCCGTTCTTCATCATCGAAGACCGGAATGTTCAGACTTCCCGGAATCGTGGAATCCCTATACTCCGAAGGGGAACGGACATCAATCAAAGTAATCTTCTTCCTGCTTTGCAGTTCCATTAATTCTTTTACGGTGATGTCTTGAAACATGTCTGTTCGCTCCTTTATTGAAACAAAACGCGATTCACTTTATAACTCAACAACAATGCGATTCGGATGGTCATGCACGACCTCGCCGATTCTTCCAGCTTCCAGCCCGGCATGGCGAAGCTCTGACAGAAGCTGATCTGCCTGCGAGCCATCAACCGCAATGAGGAGTCCTCCCGAAGTTACGGCATCGCACAAAATCCACTTATCGATCTGGTCCATGTTGTCCGGGAAATCCACGTCGTCCTTCACGTGATCATAATTGTTCTTCGTACCGCCTGGAATAACACCGCCGTCGGCCATCTCGCGAACCCGCTCCAGAATAGGAACAGAAGGTTTAGATATCCGGATCCCCGTGCCGCTTCCTTTGGCCATTTCGAGTGCATGGCCAAGGAGACCGAAACCTGTCACGTCGGTGCAAGCATGCACCTCATACGGTTCCATGAGCTCGGCAGCCGTTTTGTTCAATGCCGCCATCACGGCGGTAACTCGGCGAATCTCCTCATCGCTTAACAGATCCTTTTTGATGGAACTCGTAAGGATACCCACGCCGATTGGCTTCGTTAGAATCAAGGCATCGCCTGGCTTCGCGCCGGCATTGGTTCTTATTCTGTCCGGATGGACAGTACCTGTAACGGCAAGGCCGAATTTGGGTTCTTTGTCATCGATGGAGTGCCCGCCAACCAGGGTAACCCCCGCTTCCTTCAATTTATCTCCTGCACCTCTCAAAATATCCGTCAATACCTGCTTGTCCAGCGTGGAGATCGGAAATGCCACGATATTCAAAGCAGTCAACGGCTTGCCTCCCATAGCATAAATATCGCTGATGGCATTCGCTGCAGCCACTTGTCCGAAATCATAGGGATCATCCACAATCGGCGTAAAGAAATCGACGGTCTGAACCATAGCCAACTCATCCGTGAGACGGTATACGCCTGCATCATCACTTGTATCCAAACCTACCAATAAATTAGGATTCGGCTCGGCTTGCGGGAGCTTGCGAATGACCTGAGCCAGGTCCGCTGGCCCGATCTTGCAGCCGCATCCTCCTTTAGAGGAATACGAGGTTAATTTTATTTTCTCCGATTGACTCATCACGGGTCTTCCCTTCGTCTTAAGAGTTGAATTTAACAAAACACATGCAACAAACCCGGCGTGGATGCTTAAAAAACGTCTCATCTACCCCGGGGATAATCTGATATTCGTCCGTTTACTAACACTTGTGATCACACACCATATCTATATTATAAGAAATCGGCTGCTCCAAGTCTAATGATCTTCCTATTTCTTGCAATTACCGGGAATATCTTTCTTCGTTCTGTCCACAATGTGATATACTAATTGATTGGATATGTACATCATTTCATAACGCATCGGGGGAGTATAGATCATGAATCACTCAAGCGACGGCAGAATGGCCTTTGATCATTCGGACCGCAGAAGAACCATCTGGTTCATCACCATCTTCATCATCATTGCAGCAACAGGGCTAACCTACGTAAAATGGTGGCCTTATTACGATAAAGCGCTCAAAGCCATTATGGAGCACAGCATCGGCTCCTCCATATTAGGCATGGACCCGGGCAATGCCGTACCTTCTTGGCAAGCGGCCTGGGACTATGCGGTCACGTATTTTAAAGCCGTTTGGAAAGCGGCGGTGCTCGGTATCCTGCTTGGGACCTTGATTCAGTCGCTGCTGCCTTCCCAGTGGCTGCTCCGCGTTCTCGGCAAAACCACCTTCGGCAGCACGGCGATTGGAGGAATTGCCTCCATTCCGGGCATGATGTGCTCTTGCTGCGCAGCACCGATCGCGATCGGTCTGCGTAAGAAAAAGGTGTCCGTGGGCTCCGCCCTCGCGTTCTGGATCGGCAATCCCACCATCAATCCGGCAACACTCGTCTTCATGACGTTTGTTTTATCATGGAAATTCACCGCGCTGCGTTTGGTCTTCGGCCTCATTCTAACCTTTGGCGTCAGTTACCTCGCTAACCGCTTCGCCAAAGAGGCGGATCCCATCGAGATTGACGCACCAGTGAGCACTGATCACCCCGATGAACGTCCGCTGTGGCTGCGCTGGTTCTCCAGCATTGGTCATATGATAATTCGCGTGGTTCCGGCGTATTTTATAGCCGTGCTTCTCCTAGGCGCATTGCAAGTGTGGATGTTCCCGCATTTGGGAGCCGCCGCCGGAAACACGCTGCTGGCCGTCATCTTCTTCTCCGTGATGGGAATGCTGTTTGTCATTCCAACTGCAGCGGAAATCCCGATCATTCAGGCCTTTATGGCAGCGGGCCTCGGAGCGGGTCCGGCAGCAGCCCTGCTTCTGACGCTGCCGGCCATCAGTCTTCCGTCCCTGCTCATGGTAAGACGCTCATTCCCGAGGAACGTCATGTGGTTTGTTGTTGCTTCCGTTGTCCTGCTTGGAATTGTATGTGGTATAGCGGGAATGCTGATCCTGTAGGTCCAGCTCCAACTTTTTCGATTATCTTTTCAATTTTTATTTTTTCTTAAGGTAAACCCTTGGCTTATCTGGTAAAGTGATTAAAGAATGAACCAACTCATTATTACATGCAGTCGAAGGGAGTCAATCATTAAATGAAAGATAACGATTTGCAGCCAAACCATCCGGGGCAACCCGAGGATGAACAGGGACAAGCCCAAGAGAAAGAGAATAACCAACAAGATCCGGGCAGCTTGTCTAATGAAGAAGAAAGAATAGATTCAACCTATCCTGAGCCCATCGAGCTTCACAAGGATGAGGACGAACAGCCTGCGCTCATGCATCCAGCAGGGGATCAACCGCTTTACGATGAACAGTCTCCTGCAGGTGGCGGCGGGAACGGAAGCAAAGGTTGGATGATCGCTTCGCTGGTATTGGCGGCAGCGTTAATCGTCGTCCTGATTGTCCCTCCGTTTGCCAAGGGATCCGGCAATGAAGCTATAGCTAAAGTCAATGACGTTAACATTACCAAGGATAATCTGTACGATGAGCTTGTCAGCTTAGGCGGTAAACAAACGCTCAACTCCATGATCACTGAGGAATTGATCCAGCAGGAACTCAAGAAGAAATCCATTACGGTGACCGACGCTGATGTGAATAAAGAAGTAGATACCTTGAAGGCGACCTTCCCGTCCGAGGACCAATTCAATATGCAGCTTCAGCAAGCCGGCATGACGCTCGACGATCTTAAAGAACAGACCAAAACCCAGGTTGAGCTCAAAAAACTGATGGCCGACAAAATCAAAGTAACCGATGAAGAAATTAAAGAAATCTACGACCAAAACAAAGAAAGTTTTGCTACTCCTGAGCAAGTTCGCGCTTCCCACATCCTGGTGGAAACCAAGGAAGAAGCCGATGCGATCGTGAAGCAATTGAAGGAAGGCGCCGACTTTGCAGCGATTGCCAAAGAGAAGAACCAAGATGCTACGAAGGAGACCGGCGGCGACCTGGACTTCTTCGGACGCGGCCAGATGGACCCTGCATTTGAAGAAGCAGCGTTCAAATTGAAGAAGGGTGAAATCAGCGACCCGGTGAAGAGTTCTTTCGGTTACCACATCATCAAGGTTACCGATCGTAAAGAAGCCACGAACCCTACCCTTGAAGATAAGAAGGAAGAAATTCGCAGTCAGCTTGAGAACCAAAAGGTTTACTCCGAATCCACAGCCTACATTCAAGAGCTGAAGGACAAAGCAACCATCACCAATACGCTGGAAGAAACTGCGGCTGAAACGCCAGCAGATCCTGCAGCGGAAACACCAGAAGCACCTGCTGCACCTTAAACGTTAGTCCAAGCCCCTACCCTTGCGGTATGGGCTTTTTTTAATGCCAAATAAAAAGTTCTTTAAACCCCAGGGAAAACATGTTAGAATGTAAGCGTTATCAAATGTTGATCTTGGAAAAGGGGGAAGCAGAATGATGAAGCACGTATCGGAATCCCGCAACATGTATGAGGACTTCGTGGTGGAGACAGACATTCTGTTCTTTAAAACCGGATCGCACGGTTTGGTCAGCTTTCACGGCAGAAACTATAATATTAAAAAGAGAATGACTGCCGAAAAAATCGCATCCCTGCTCTCCGGTAAACAGTTCTATCATGTCGGCGGCAACTGCTATGTCAACGTTGACAAAATCACGACGGTAGAACAAGGCATCGTTTACTTTGGGGAGAAGGCACCTTCTGCTAAACATCTTCGGATTCCGAGATGGAAGCAAGAGTCGCTCAAGCGCCTTGTCGCTGAAGTAAAACAGCCTGTTTGAGTGAGCTGCGCTCTCTTCTGAAATGGGGCGCAACACACAGAAGATCCCGTATCCGTTAACCGGAGGCGGGATCTTTTGGTTTGTAGGGTTAAAGCTTCAGTTTTTTAGTATTGACAATGTAAAGGTTCTTCAGCGGCATGGCACCATTTCTGTACTTCCGGGCACCGGATTCAAACAGAACGTACAGGTCATTGCCCCGCATCGCAATATTTTCGGACATCGGAGGCATCGTCAGCGGCGTAGCCGCAGCCTTTCCCTTGGTTCCACGAGTATAGATGAGCAATTTACTTGCATTGTTACGACCGCAGGACTGGCTGTACACCACGCGTGATTTCGTCACGACCGCCCCTTGTATTCGGTCAGGAGTACTCCATGTATAGGTCGCTTTGCGGTTCGACGGCAAGCCGTCGCTGGACGTCAATGGATAACCTCGCAGCTTGCCCTTGGGTCCCGGCGCACACTGTTTGCCGCCTTGATCCTCGCCATCCATATATTCGCCAATCCATAGAATGCCGTCAGAATAAGTGGCATAGGATGCTTTATGGCCGAGCGCATATGGGGTCATGACGATATTGCTGTAATCTTTTTTGCTGCTAATGGTACTCAGCGGAATTTTGTACACATTTTTGCCGGACGCCACCCACAGATGTTTTTTGCTAACCGCAAGCCCTCCGACATGCCCGGTATGCTTTTTGCTGCCGCTCTCATACAAATAGAGTGTTTTGATGCGTTTATTGGTTTTGCTGCTTGTAATCGAGATGCTGCTGGCTTGATTGCTATCCTTATTACCCCAATAATGCGATATAATGATCCAGTTCTTACTCGGAACGAGGGCCAGCCCTTGCGGAATCCACTCCTTGGTCCCGGAGTAATCAGGAATCGGGGCTCCCTTTTTGCTGATATCGAAAAACTTTTTGTACTTCGAGCTGGCTGCTTCGACCTCTCCGGGATGAGCAAGTCCGCTTAAGCTGAAGATCAGCGCTAAGCTAAGCAGGAGACTCGCATAACGTTTGGTTCCCTGTCGTTTACTCACAATAAATGCACCTCTCTTCCATCGTCATATCATCTATAATGGTATTATCAAATTTTAGGTTTATGAACATAGAGAGGATGATCACGCATCGATCCCTATTTTGATCCGAGATATCCGGAAGCGTTTGCTGCTTTCTCCACCGAACATTGGATAGCCATTCTGGTGTTTATCGCCCTTTGCTCCCTATTGTACTTGTTCAGGACGGCAATCGCCTCCAAGTCTTCTCTGCAAAAAAACGTGAGATGGGGGCTGTTTGCTGCACTTTCGTTACCCGAAGCCTCCCTTCATATCTGGTATGCGTCAACGGGAATATGGGACCCTGCCACTTCCCTTCCATTGGAATTGTGCAGTTTGACCCTGTTTCTCTCCATCGCCATCCTGCTTACGGATGAACGCCGTCTATATCCGTTGGTTTACTTCGCCGGAATTGGAGGGGCCTTGCAGGCTATATTAACACCCAATCTGGGTTACCCTTTCCCACACTTCCGGTTCTTTCATTTCTTTGTTGTCCATATCGCGATCATATTCACGGCATTGTACATGACATGGGTGCGAGGATACCGTCCAACCTGGAAATCCATCGCCTGGACGATGGTCTTCCTGAACGTATCCGCATTCGTTGTCGGTCTGGTCAACCTCGCTGTCGGCTCGAACTATATGTTCCTGATGCGCAAGCCCGACACCGCTTCACTGCTGGACCTGCTGGGACCGCATCCCGTATACATCCTCGTTGAGGAGCTCATCGCACTCGCGCTGTTTATCCTTATGTATATCGCCTTTTTTGTCATTCCGGATCGCTTGAAACGGAGTCGCCGCCATAAACAGCAACAACCGCCCTTTTCTTCGGCTGACAGTTGAAGAAGGAGTCCTATACATATAAAGCGTATGGACTGCAAACGCCCGCGTATTCGGGTGCTGCAATATCCATACGCTTTTTTCCATTGAAAAGGCCTAGACCAGATCCTTAATCCTTAAGATACAGCCTGGAGGTTGCTTCCCAAATTTCGCCCGGAGCCAAACCGAACAGACCGATATCGTCAGCCGGCAGGTCCACGTTCGGCGCATTTACCAGGTTAATCTGCGGTTCGGGACAGAAGAACTTCCGGGATGCCTCGTTGTTCCATACCATCCACTGCTTATACGAGTTGCCGACATCATAAACGAATGTTTTCCCGAGCTTGGTATCCGTCAATTCCATACGATTTCTGCCGTTTTGCGGGACGGCCGTGTAATGGTTGTCCATCGAATCAAAATAGGGAGTTACGCCGCTTGTCCGAAGCAGCTCCTCTTCTGCCGTAAGCGTCTGGAATTTGCCTGTCGGCAGCATCCGCTCACTCATTTCCCACCGCTCGCCGATCGTTATTCTCACGACGCAGTCATCCGCCGTGCTCTCGGGAGCAAACGGAGCGTTGATTGCCGTATGGAAAGCAAGCAGGCACGGCATGCTGCCGGTTCCGAGATTACGAATAAACACATGCTGAGCCAAACCATCCTGATTCAGCGTATAGCGAAGCCGGAACGTGAACGGGTGCGGAAGCATGGCATACACGGGATGATTCTCATCAATGGTGACCGAAACCACCACGTAGCTTTCAGCCTCGCTGCTGCCAAAATCCTCGACGCTCCAAGGGATCGTATGTAAAAAGCCATGGAGGTGATTGCCCGTCGCTTCTTCATTGATCGGGAACTGATAGGTTTGTCCATTCCATGGAAACCGGCCGTCCTCATAACGATTAGGCGGAAAAAGAACAGGAATGCCGTGAACGCCCGGATTGGATTTGAATGCTTCCATTTCGTCTGCTTCCGGTTCGCGAAGGAACCGGTAACCGCTTTCGTTATCCCTAAAAGCGATGAGATTGCCTCCGATTTCGGGCAATATCGCCGCTTCGTAAGGGCCGTGCTGGAGCCAAACCGCGCGCTCCCCGTGATATGATCCTTCATACGCTTTGTGGTTCATCGGGTGATCTCTCCTCTCAAGTGTGAACGTATATAGATTATCATACCAAAGCCCTTACTTCTATATTTTCGGGGTGGATGGTCGGCCCATCCCCCCCACTCATTCCGTCCGTTTAAAATTGCTGCCGGTTAAGACGAAAGCTTCGTTTTAGAAGCGTTTTGCGGAATTGGAGCCGGGGCTGATTGATCGCTTGCTGCAGGCTGTGTGGCCGAGACCAACTCCTCATCCAGTTCCTTCGTGTATTCAAGTGTCTGCTGCTCGCTCCACCCCAGTACCGCAGCCATATAATCGATCACAGGCTGCTTCCATTTTCTCGTCCAATCGATATGGAATAACAGGGAACCCGTGCGACGGATAAAAAAGTCAGCCGGCTTCGCTGCCATCTCATGCTGAATCGCATACATCAGCGGAACCAGTACCGATACCGGAAGCGCTGCTGCTTCCGCCTGATCGGAGCCCTCCTTGGCCAAGCGGAACAATTCCGACACGTTGGAGCCGTACATTCGCGCCCACTGCTCGGCGAGCTTACGGTCAATTCCTTGCGTTGCGCCGATCTCCGCCTGCTTGCGGACAAAATCAGGGAATTGGCCGGATCCGCCTACCTGACCGCCGGAAATCGGCAGATTTTTCGTTACGCAGGCACCATACGCTTTGCCGCCGTTCTCTAGAATCCGTTGCGCAACCAGGTCGACAACGGTGCCGGCCATTTTGCGATAGCCGGTCAGCTTGCCACCGGCAATAGTAATCAAGCCGGACGGAGACTCCCAAATTTCATCCTTGCGTGAAATTTCGGAGGGACTTTTGCCTTCCTCCAATATAAGGGGCCGTACTCCAGCCCATCCCGACTCGACGTCTGCCGGACTTAGCTTCACGCCAGGGAACATGTAATGAATGGCTTTCAATATATAATCACGGTCCTCCACCGTGATCAAGGGACGCACGGGATCGGCTTTGTAGACCGTATCGGTGGTTCCCACGTAGGTCTTCCCGTCGCGGGGAATAGCAAACACCATTCGGCCGTCTGGTGTATCGAAGTACACCGCTTGACGAAGCGGGAACTTGGATTGATCGATGACCAGATGAACCCCTTTGGTCAGTTGAAGCATTTTCCCCTTCTTAGACTTATCCATTTCGCGCACCTGATCCACCCAGGGCCCTGCGGCGTTTACAATTTTGGTTCCGGATACGGACTTGACCCCGCCACCCAGCATATCTCTTACGGTGATACCGGTAATTCGTCCATTCGCATCATAATTCAACGATTCGGCCTTCGTGTAATTGAACAGAACCGCCCCTCTGGCGGCTGCCTCCTTCATGACCTCCAGCGTCAGCCTGGCATCGTCCGTCCGGTATTCCACATAATAACCACCGCCCTTAAGACCCTCCTGCTTCAGAAGCGGCTCCCTCTTCAGCGTCTCGGATGCGGACAGCATGGAACGCCGTTCTCCCCGCTTTACGCCGGCCAGGAAATCATACACCATCAACCCGATGGAGGTGCTGAACTTCCCAAAGGTGCCACCCTGGTGTATCGGCAGCAGCATCCACTCCGGCGTCGTTACATGCGGCCCATTCTCATACACAACGGCCCGTTCTTTGCCTACCTCGGCCACCATGCCGACTTCAAACTGCTTCAGGTACCGCAGGCCGCCATGCACCAGCTTCGTCGAACGACTGCTCGTTCCTGCGGCAAAATCCTGCATCTCGACCAACAAAACGGACATCCCGCGCGTGACCGCATCCAGCGCAATCCCTGCACCGGTTATGCCTCCTCCGATAACAATCAGATCGAAGGTTCCCTCTGCCATTTCTTGAAATCGATGCCTGCGGTCCAAACTTGAAAACGACTGTGCCTGCTTCACAATGAATCCCTCCCAGTATGATTTACCCTGTTTTTATCTATCGTTACCTTCCAATGCAAAAAGACAGCAAAAAAGAGACCACGAAACACGCAGTAGCAACCCCATAACATGAGGTATTCCGCGCCTAGTGGTCTCTCCAAGTCTCCAGACATATATTCACTTATTGCTCATTATACCATAGAAAATGCTAATGAAAAGCCATTGCCGCATAAACGGCTTTTTTCCAGCCGCTGTATAATTGCTCCCTTACGTCTTCCTCCATGGTTGGCTTGAAGCTTTGTCCCATGCTCCATTTGCTGCAGATTTCCTCCTGATCCTTCCAGAAGCCGACAGCGAGCCCCGCCAGGTAAGCGGCACCGAGTGCCGTTGTCTCCGTAATGTTCGGCTGTTCCACCGGAACATTCAGGATGTCGCTTTGGAATTCCATGAGAAACGTGTTGGAAACGGCCCCTCCATCCACCCGCAGGGATGTGATATTATAGCCGGAATCTTCTTCCATCACGGATAGGACATCCCGTGTTTGATATGCAAGCGACTCCAGGGTTGCACGGATGAAATGCTCTTTCGACGTGCCCCGTGTCAGGCCGAAGACAGCCCCTCGGACATCGCTGTTCCAGTATGGACTGCCAAGTCCGACAAAGGCCGGCACCACGTACACGCCCTCCGTGGAGTTGACCCGGCGCGCATAGGGCTCGCTGTCCTTCGCTTCGCGGAACATCCGAAGACCGTCGCGCAGCCACTGGATCGCCGAGCCGGCCACGAACACGCTGCCTTCGAGCGCATACTGTACGCTGCCATCCAATCCCCAGGCGATCGTAGTGATCAGTCCATGCTCGGATTTTACGGGCTTGTCACCGGTGTTCATCAGCATAAAGCTGCCGGTTCCGTAGGTTGTCTTCACCATGCCTTCCGAGAAGCAGGTCTGCCCAAATAGCGCCGCTTGCTGATCGCCGGCTGCTCCGGCAATCGGAACCTCGCGTCCGAAGAAATGATAGGAAACCGTTTTGGCATACACTTCGGAAGAAGGCCTGACTTCAGGCAGCATGGACTTGGGGATGTCCAGCAGCTGCAGCAGCTCCTCATCCCATTTCAATTCATGAATGTTATACAGCATCGTACGCGAGGCGTTGGAATAATCGGTCACGTGCGCCTGGCCTCCGGACAGCTTCCAGATCAGCCAAGTATCGATGGTCCCGAATATAATATCTCCGCGCTCGGCCCGCTCACGGGCACCGTCTACATGATCGAGGATCCATTTGATCTTCGTTCCCGAGAAATAAGGATCAATCAAAAGTCCGGTCTTTCCCCTAACCGTCCCGTCATGCCCGGCAGCTATCAGCTCCTCGCAGATACCGGCCGTCTGACGGGATTGCCAAACAATGGCGTGATATATCGGTTCTCCACTATTCCGATCCCATACCACGGCCGTCTCCCGCTGATTCGTAATCCCGATTCCCGCAATCTGATCCGCCTTCACGCCCGCTTCGGATAAGCAGGTCGCAATGACCGCAAGAATGGAACCCCATATTTCATTGGCATTCTGCTCCACCCAGCCCGGCTTGGGAAAATACTGCGGAAACTCCTTATGAGCTGAGTGTACGATATCTCCTTCCTTGTTGAACAGGATCGCGCGCGAGCTTGTCGTTCCTTGGTCAAGCGCCAGAATGTACTGCTCCAATCAACTTCTCCCCTTCCGCATATGCATTTAACCAAAGATAACGCGCAGGTGGAAACGTTGTCAAATCCATTATTCCGTCAGGGAGAAGCCTAGCAAGTCCTGCAGCAGGACCGAAGCCGCACCCATTAGCTTCTCATCCTCGCCAAGAGAGGCCAGACCAAATACCATGTCCTCCTTCAGAATCGGAAGCGCGTGCCGGTCTATATAGCTGCGAACCATTTCCAGCAATTCCGGATTTCCATGCGCCATGTCTCCACCCAGGATTAGCGCTTCGGGATTAAACATATTGACCAGGTTGACGATGGCTGCTCCCAGAAGCTCCGCCACTTCCTCATTCAGATCCCTTGCCAGCTTGTCCCCTCTACGAAGAGCTTCCTTGAATACGGACGGAACAATTTGACTGTAATCTCCCCCGCTCATCTCCTGGATCAGCGTCGGTCTCCCCGTTGCGATCGCCGTAATAATTCGCGAATACACGGCAATCCAGCTGATGTAACTGTCCAAGCAGCCTACATTGCCGCATTCGCAGCGGATTCCGCTGCGGTTCATGCTCGTATGCCCGAATTCGCCGGCACCGCCATGCTTGCCCCTTAGGAGATGATCGTTAATCAAAATACCGGAACCCAGCCCGTCGCCAATGGAAATATAAATCAGGTTCGCGAATGCGTAATCGCCAAATCGGCGTTCAGCCAGCACAACGGAATTCATATCGTTCTCCACCCAGGTTCGCAGCCCGTAGCGTTCTTCAACCATCCGTTTCATCGGAACATCGGTCATGCGAAGTTTTGTGTTATAGTGCACCATGCCCTGACTATCACTCACAATGCCCGGCACCGTAATGGAAATCCCGACACACCGCTCCAAGTCTTCTTGTCCTGTCATGAAATCATCCATCAGGCTCTGCAATCGTTCGACAACGGCTTCTCCTTGGAGGCCGGTTAGAGGATGTGTTTCCTTCTGCAGCACCCTCGCCTCCAGATTCATGCGGGCCAGCATCATGACCGAATTCGTTATCGCTACCGCGAACAAATAATGATTATCCGGATTGAATTTAAGCAGAATGGGCTTTCTTCCTCCGCTGGAGGAGCCAGTTCCAATCTCGGAAACGTAGCCTTCCTTAATTAGCTCCTGTACGGCTGAGGCGACCGTGGAGGGACTCAGCTTGTTTTTTTTGGCCAGATCGATTCTGGATATGGGTCCCTCTGTGCGGATCTTGTTCAGCACCTTGGACCGGTTTAATGCCTGAATCAGCTTGTGGTCACCTTTTTTCATATTGTTCAAAACAAGCTCAACCTTTCTATAGTTTCTTCATCGTAGTGCGACTTTCTGTATCGGAAAAATGAGGATAGAATCACTATAACATTTTCAACAAGCAGATATAAACTTATTCCATCTATCGAATTAACATACGGGGTAAGATCTGATAGCGATTCTCTCATATTGTGAAAAAAAGAATTTAAAAGGTTTTGAAATCGCTATCTTGAAAAATAAACAAGGTGATTATATAATCTTTCGCAATAGAAGCTGGTTATTCTGTCAAGAAAGATAGCATAAGGATGTTAACTTTTTTCGACTTATGGAATAACTACCGCTTTTATACCACCTACATAAAGGGGGCGCTTAAGGGGTCCGATTCTCTCTGTACAAGCCGTACAACCAACCACGCTTGATCAAAATCATATGAATTCAAGGAGGGTTATCTGATGAAAAAAAGAATGTCTGTCCTGATCTCGGTATTATTCGTGCTCACCGCGTTACTGTCCGCATGCGGAGGCGGCAATGCCTCTGGAGGAAATAACGGCAAGAAGGTCATCAACGTTGCGCTATGGGACGAAAATGTGCGGGATACGCTGGACAAATCCATTAAGATTTTCAATGAGAAGCACCCGAATGTAGAAGTGAAAGTGACTTACACCCCCTGGGCCGATTATTGGACCAAGCTGAAAACCAGCCTCGCCGGCAACAGCGGCCCTGACGTTTACTGGATGAACGGTCCTAACTTTCACTCCTATGCCTCCTCCGGTCTGATCAAAGACCTGTCTCCCCTAATTGAGCAAAGCGGTCTGGACACCTCGGTTTATACCGAAGCGCTTGTCGATATGTACACCTATCAGGGTAAGCTTCACGGACTTCCTTATTTCCAGGATTCCGTCGGACTTTTTTATAATAAAGAATTGTTTGACAAGGCCGGGCTGCCCTATCCAGACGATACATGGACCTGGGAAACGGTAGAAGAGAACGCGGCCAAACTGACGGATAAATCAAACGGGATCTACGGCTACATTACGCCGATCGACAGCCAAATCGGTTATTACAACTATATTGCCCAGGCTGGCGGGTTCGTGATATCCGACGATAAAAAAACATCCGGTTACGATACGCCGGAAGCTCTTTCGGCATTCAAATGGCAGCAGAGCTTGATTGAGAAAGGCTACTCTCCGAATGCGCAGCAGCAGCTTGAAACCAAGTCGCGCCAGCTGTTCGGCTCGGGCAAGGCCGCCATGTTCCCGGGAATCTCCGTCAACTCTCCGGAACTCCACAAGCTGCTTGGCGACAAGCTGGGTGTCGCGGTTCTGCCCGCCGGAAAGGAAAAGGCGTCCATCGTTCATGGCCTCAGCTGGGCCATCAACGGCAAGACCAAGGTTGAGCAGGAGTCATGGGAATTGATTCAGATTCTATCCGGCAAGGAAGGACAGGAATTGCTGGCTGACTCTGGCTTCTCGATGCCTGCGTACAAAGGCACGGAGGGCGGCTGGCTGAAGTCTATTCCATCTCTTGATCTGCAGGTGTTCGTGGACAGTCTGGAGTTCGCCGTACCATATCCCGTATCCCAGAAAACCGCTGAGTGGCAAGACGCTGAAGTAAAGGAAATTCAGGCGGCTTTCCTCGGAAAGAAATCGTTTGAAGAAGCGCTGAAAAATGCCGGCGAACAGATGAATGCCATCCTTGCGACAGAAACCAAATGACGAGCAGCCGCTCCCAATACGGAAATTAAGAAAGGACGGTGCAGCCTGTGAGCTCTCCCATCACTGTGACCACAGAACCTCCTAAAACAACAGCCAAGCGAAAAGCAGGGAAACTTGCCGTTCACGAAGCCATGTGGGGATACATCTTCATTCTGCCTGTCGTGCTGGGCCTCGGTCTGTTCTATATGGCACCTTCCGCAGCATCCCTGTTTCTGTCGTTTACATCGTGGGATGGACTAACTTCACCTCAATTCATCGGACTTGATAACTTTGCAAATTTGATGAAGGACGACAAATTCACCGGTTCCATGCTGAACACGATGATGTATACCGTAGGTACGGTGCCGTTATCCGTTGCACTCGCAACGGTGCTGGCCGTGCTCCTGAACCAGAAGATCAAAGGCATGGTCTTCTACCGCACCTTCTATTTCATTCCCGTCATCACCATGCCGATCGCGGTCGGCATGGTATGGAAATGGTTGTACAACTCCGAATTCGGATTGATCAACCATGTGCTGGGGATCATGAACCTGCCGCAGCCCAATTGGCTGTTCGATGAGAGATTCGCCTTGTTCTCCATCGTGCTCGTCAGTGTCTGGAGCAGCATCGGATACAATGCCGTCATTCTGCTGTCCGGCCTGCAAGGCATCTCCGGCAGCTATTATGAAGCAGCTTCGCTTGACGGAGCAGGGACGCTGTATAAGTTCTTCCGGATTACACTGCCCCTGCTGACGCCCAGCTTGTTCTTTGTCTTGGTCATGTCCTTCATCAATTCGTTCCAGGTGTTTGACCTGATCTTCATCATGATGGATCAACAGACCACGATGCTGGAATCCACCCGGACGGTGGTATACAGCATCTGGGAAGACGGCTTCAAATACTTCAACATGGGTTACGCTTCAGCGCAGGCCTTCATTCTGTTTATCGTTATTCTGATCATTACCATGGTCCAGATGTATATTCAGAAGCGCTGGGTCCACTACCAATAACAGGAGGTGTGTAGACGTGAATACTTCAACCAATGCAGGTAAAGCAAGCCGTCTGACGGTCCACATCCTGTTAGCAGTCGGGGCGCTGCTCATGATTATGCCGTTTCTGTGGATGATCTCGACATCCTTCAAGTCATTTGCCGATTCCATGTCCGTTCCGCCGAAATGGCTGCCTGTGGAATGGCATCCGGACAATTACCTGCGGGTCATTCAAACCATCGATTTCGGTACCTATTATTTGAACACCGTTATCGTGACGGTGGGGCGGACGGCTGGTCAACTCATTCTGTGCTCCCTTGCAGCCTATGCCTTTGCCAGCTTGAGATTCCCTTTCAAGAACGCCATCTTTCTCGCGCTCTTGGCCGTATTGATGGTCCCTTCCCAGGTCGTTATGATTCCGAGCTTTGTCATCATGCGCGAGTTCAATTGGCTGGACACGTTCTATGTGCTCATCGTACCCGGCATATTCAGTGCCTTCGGCACATTCTTATTGAGACAGTTCTTTATGACGCTGCCGAAAGACCTGGAGGAAGCCGCCAAAATCGACGGCTGCAGTTATTTCCGGATTTACTGGAATATATACTTGCCGTTATCCAAGGCGGCTCTCGTCTCCCTGGCGATCTTCACCATATTAGCCTCATGGAACGATCTGTTATGGCCGCTCATCATGACGAGCTCTGAGGAGATGCGCGTACTTTCCATCGGGATTTCCAGCTTCCAGGGACAGCATTCCACCGATTACCCGCTGCTGATGGCAGGCGCCCTAATGGCTACCCTGCCCATCATCATCCTGTTTATTTTCCTTCAGCGTTACTTCATTGAAGGCATTGCCATGAACGGGATTAAAGGTTAGAACTCGGTAAGCACCAACCATGCAAAAAAAGGAGTGTACGGAAATGTTACAGGTGTTAGTTATTGGTGCGGGCGCCATGGGAAGAACCCATGCCGCCGCCTACGCTTCGATGCCGGACGTCCAGCTTGCCGGGATTGCCGATATCCAGACGGAGAAAGCGCAGCAGCTGGCGGACAGACACGGGGCACAGGCCTATGCTTCATTCGAAGCAGCAGTTGAAGGTTTGGGTTCTGATGTAGTTGATGTCATTGACGTCTGCCTGCCAACCCCGCTTCACAAGGAATACGTTGTGAAAGCGGCGGACATCGGCAAGCATGTCATATGTGAGAAACCGCTGGCCAGAAGCGAGGAAGACGCGCGCTTCATAATCAACTATTGCCACGAAAAAGGAGTACGATTATTTGTCGGTCATGTGCTCCGCTTTTTCCCGGAATATGTGAAGGCCAAGTCGCTTCTGGATCAGGGCAGCATCGGAAAACCCGCGGTCATTCGGGCAGGCCGTGGCGGCGGTTATCCTGTGGGCTGGAACCATTGGTACAGCGACTTCGGAGCGAGCGGCGGAATTACGCTGGACGCGATGATTCATGATTTTGACTACCTGCGCTGGTGCTTCGGCGAGGTGGAGCGCGTTTATGCCAAAGGGCTCCATGGTCGTCACCAGGCCCAGCTGGATTATTCGCTGGTAACCCTTCGTTTTCGAAGTGGTGTCATCGCGCATGTGGAAGGCACCTGGGCGCACGAGGGTTTCTCCATGAATTTAGAGATGGCGGGCACAAGCGGCATTATCGATTATGACAGTGCCAAGGACAGCCCTCTCCTCTTCAAAACACGGAGCAGTTCCGCCACCATCCCCGGCGTCGTCGTGCCGGAAAGCCCGCTGGAGCATAGTCCCTATTACCGGGAACTGGAGCACTTCATGTCGTGCATCCGCGATGGCTGCGAGCCGCTCGTAACGGCTGAAGACGCATACGAAGCGCTTCGCATCGCGCTTGCCGCTATAGCCTCGATGGCCTCCGGCGAGCCCGTGGTTATCGAAGATGCTGCGTTTACACTTACTTCACCATAAGAAAAATACGTATCGACGTAATTTCTCAGAAGACAGACCGCATATAGGGGAAATTTTTCTTGCGAGATAAGGAGGCTAAGCCTCTGATGTTTATCCTTTCTTATCTCTAAAGAAAATACGTATCGATGTAATTTCTCAGAAGACAGACCGCATACAGCGGAAATTTTTCTTGCGAGATAAGGAGGTTTAGCCTCTGATGTTTATCCTTTCTTATCTCTTTAAAAAGGAGTGAAGGCCATGAAATTAGGAGTGATCAGCTTTGCGCATATGCATGCGTTCAGTTATACCAAAGCGCTGCAGGGGATCGAAGGCGTAGAGCTTGCCGGGATAGCCGATCCTGTAGAGGAGCGCGGACGGAAATACGCCGAGTATTTCGGAACAGCCTATTATCGGGATTATCACGAGCTGCTTAGTCAGGGCCTGGATGGCGTCATTGTCACATCCGAGAATGTCCATCATAAGGAGCACGTTCTGGCCGCCGCTGCAGCCGGGGTGCATGTGCTCTGCGAAAAACCGCTTTCGACTAACATACAGGATGCACAGGTCATGATTGATGCGTGCAAAGCAAGCGGCGTGCTGCTGCAAACGGCATTTCCCGTACGTTACCATGCTGCGGTCGTTCGGGCCAAACAGATGGTTGATGATGGAAAACTAGGCCGTATCCTGGCGATGAAGGGGACCAACCGCGGGCGCAATCCCGGCGGTTGGTTCATCGATCCGGAGCTATCCGGCGGAGGTGCCGTCATTGATCATACGGTGCATGTCGCCGATATCATGCGCTGGATTACAGGTGCCGAGGTGAAGGACGTGTATGCCGAAGTCGACCATCTCATCTCGGAATCTCCCATTGATGATTGCGGCATTCTGACCATGGAATTCCATAATGGTGTGTTTGCCACGCTGGATTGCAGCTGGTCCCGCAATAAAGAGTTTCCGACATGGGGCGACGTCACCTTGGAGATTGTCGGCTCTGCCGGGACCCTAAGCGTTAATGCCACCAGCCAGAAACTGCACGTATACACCGATGATTCCGGCTACCGCCATCATGCATGGGGAGACAGCATGGATGTCAGCCTGATCCGGGATTTCGTATCCTCGATCTCCTCCGGCGCTGCAGAGGCATCCGTCACCGGTGAAGATGGTCTCAAGGCACTTGCCGTGGCTGTAGCCGCCTACCGATCGTCCGAGAGCCATCGGGCCATCACCATGTCGGAGCTGTAATCGTTAACCGGCACAGAAGGCATGCTCGTGGTATTTGAGGAGGTCTTCTGTGCTTTTTTTCATAGCGGATCCGTCAATCCAGGTTCAAATGAATGCTTGAATAATATGGATAGCGGGGCTATAATCACGTGTGAGTAATCGAGTTACCGGAATATGTAACCATCATCTTATACGATCAGGAGTGAGGCAATCTATGATTAAAGCAGGCGTGCTTGGAGCGGGAGGCATGGGCGCTGTCCATATCAAAAACCTTCACGGGAACGAATATGTTCAGCTGGCCGCGATATGTGATACGAATGAAGCGTTAGCCAAGCAGCAGGCCGAGCTGTACGGTACGGCTTATTACACGGACGGCAGCACGATGCTGGAGCAGGAGCAGCTGGATGTGCTGTATGTATGCATTCCTCCATTTTGCCATGGGGATATCGAAGAGCAGGCAGCCGCGAAGGGCATTCACCTGATGGTGGAAAAGCCGCTGGGTCTGGACGCCCAGTCCGTCCGCCACAAAGCCAAGGTCATTGCTGAAAGCGGAATCATTGCAGCCTCCGGCTATTGTCTGCGATACCTGGACACCGTTGCGATCGCCAAAGACTTTCTCAAGGACAAAAAAATCGGCATGGTCCGCGCCCACTACATAACAACGCCTGTACCAACTCCTTGGTGGCGAAAGAAAGCATTATCCGGGGGGCAGCTGGTTGAGCAATCCACGCATACCATGGATTTGGTTCGCTACCTGTGCGGCGATATCACCCGCCTGTATGCCGATATGAAGCTGCTGCTGGTGGACGACATTCCGGACCTCGACATACCGGATGTGGGCGCCATCCAATTCGTGTTGGATTCCGGAGCTGTCGGCCATATGCAAACTGGATTTATCCAGTTCGATCACCGCAGCGGGATCGAGATCATGGGCCGCGACTTCCGCGTCGTTCTGGACGGAACTACGCTCTCCATTGTAGACAAGGAGAAAGAAATCGTGTACCGGAGCAAAACGGACTTTTACAAAAAACTCACCAATGCCTTGATCGACGCCATTCGTAACAACGACCCGAGCCTCGTGCTGGCATCTTATGAAGACGGCTTCAAGACGCTGGAAGTGACGCTGGCCGCCAATGAATCCGCGGAAACCGGTAACCCTGTCATCCTACAGTCATAATAAAAAGGGGCATGCTCGTGGTCTGTAGACCCTGAGCATGCCCCTTCATGTTTGGTAAAAATGTTTAGTTCATATCGCGCAACACGGCAAGCTGCATTGTCTCCGGGCAGCTTGCCGCTTGCGCGTAATCATATGGGAGAGTTGAGCCCATTCCACTCTTATAAACCAAGCGAAATGTACTTCACCTCCAGGAACTCATCCATTCCGTAGTGCCCGCCTTCCCGGCCGAGTCCACTCTCTTTGAATCCGCCGAACGGCGCTTGCGCCGTTGAAGGTACGGGATCATTCACGCCCACAATCCCGTAATCCAGCGATTCCGCAATGTTCACCGCTTCGCCCAGATTCTGCGTAAATACATAGGCAGCTAATCCATAGGGACTGTTATTGGCACGCTGCACCGCTTCGTCTATCGTTTTGAACGTGGTAATCGGGGCAAAGGGGCCGAAGGTTTCCTCGTTCATGCATTCCATGTCGTCGGTTGCGTTCATTATGACCGTAGGCTCAATATAGTTGCGGCCCAGCTCAGATAATGCTTGACCTCCTGTCAGTATGACGCCGCCCTTCTCTTCTGCGTCCTTAATCTGCCTTACGACTTTATCCACAGCGTCCCGGTTAATCAAAGGACCGATATCGACGCCGTTCTCCAGTCCATTTCCTACCTTCAATTGCTTTACAAGCTCAGCAAACCTCGCGGCAAACTCCTGCGCAATGCCTTCCTGAACATAAACCCGGTTGGCACATACGCAGGTCTGTCCCCCGTTGCGGAACTTGGAGGAGATTAATCCCGCAGCCGCTTGATTCAGGTCAGCCTGATCCGTCACGATAAACGGCGCATGACCGCCCAGCTCCAGCGATATTTTCTTGACGTTAGCGGCAGCTCCGGCCATCAGCTGTTTCCCCACTTCGGTTGATCCTGTAAACGACAGCTTTCTTACGCGGCTATCCGCCTGCCACACGCCGGAAATGTCGCTTGAAGATCCGGTTACGATGTTCATGACCCCGGCAGGAATCCCGGCCTGATCGGCAAGCTCCACCAGCTTGATGGCCGTGAACGGCGTCTCACCGGATGGTTTGATCACCACGGTGCATCCGGCGGCCAGAGCAGGCGCCACCTTACGGGTAATCATGGAGGCCGGGAAGTTCCACGGCGTAATCGCTGCTACGACACCAACAGGCTGCTTGGTTACGATGATGCGTTGGCGGCTGGATGATCCGGGTATGGTCTCGCCGTAGATTCGCTTGCCTTCCTCCGCATACCAGGACACAAAGCTGTTGGCATATTGAATCTCGCCCGCTGCTTCCTTAAGCGGTTTCCCCTGCTCTGTTGTCATAATCCGCGCCAATTCATCCGTATGTTCCTCTATGAGCTGATGCCAGCGGCGCAGCAGTTCCCCCCGCTCATTCGCCGTTCTGCGGGACCACGCCGGAAAAGCATCGGCTGCCGCATCGACGGCAAGCCCGGCTTCCTTCTTGCCGGCCTTGGACACGGTGCCGATCACCTTTCCATCCGCCGGATTATATACATCCATCTGTTCCTCGGTCTGAATCCATTGTCCAGCAATATAGATTTGATTTCGAAACATAGTAAAGACCTCCTCATCGTCTCTTCATGGCTGCGAGTGCTTGTTGATCATCATCTGCTAATGTACGATCTGTCCTTCTTATTATCCGATACCCACTTACCCTAATGCAAAAAAATAAAACACTGGGGCTTCATGGGAAGCTCCAGTGTTTCCTCTATTCATAACGACTACGCTAAACTTATTTAATAGCTGCGTCTACTTCCGTGATCATTTCGGATACGGACGTCAGGCCGCCACCGGAAAGATACCAGAAATCCGGGTTCAAGTAAACGATGTGACCCTCTTTCGCCGCATTCGTTGTTTTCACAAGTTCATTCTCAACCACCGCTTTAGCGCCTGAATCCCCTTCACCGGTGGCAACCGCTGCGCCACGGTCAACAACAAAGAGATAATCCGGGTTCATCTCAACGATGTACTCATTCGAAATGTCTTTACCATGTGTGCTGACTTCAATGTTAGGATCTACGGCTCCGAAACCGAACACGTCATGCAGAATCCCAAAACGGGAACCTGGTCCGTATGCACTGATTTTGCCTTCGTTAGCCAGGATGATCAATGCCTTCTTGCCGGTTGCTGTAGCTTTCTCATTCAAAGCTTTGATGTTCTCATCGATCGCAGCAAGCTCTTTTTCAACTTCTGCTTCTTTACCGAAGATTTGACCCAGCGTGTTCATGTTTGCTTTAAAGGATTCCATGTATTTGCTTGTATCAACGCCCAGGAAGATGGTTGGAGCAATTTTGCTGAGTTCCTCATACGCATCTTGCTGTCTGCCGGAAATGATGATCAGATCCGGGTTAATGCTGTTGATTTTCTCAAAGTCCGGCTCTTTCAAGCTGCCCACATTCTCGTATTTCTTGTCTTCAAATTTGGACAGGTAGGCCGGGATATTCGCTTGTGGAACGCCCAAAACCTCTATGCCCAGTTTATCGACAGAGTCCAGAATACCGAAATCGAAAACAACGACGCGGGAAGGATTCTTCTTAACAGGCGTTTCACCCAGTTGATGGGTAATCGTGATTTCTTCGGTTGCAGCCGGTGTATCTCCAGCTGCATCTCCACCACCCGTGCCGCTTGTTTTATCGTCTTGACCACAAGCCGCGAGTACAAGCGTGAACATTGCTACCATAAATAAAGCCAACCATTTTTTCATTGTTTACACCCCATTTTTTATATTTAAAAAAGCTCTATAATTCAACATATATTTGAATTTATGGTTGAATATGTAATTCAATTCGAACAGATTAAATCATGCCGTCTTGTACCCAAGGCAGCCCTGTCCTTGTAAAGGATAAGGATTCCGTGCTGTTGTTCTCCTTAGAATCCTTATCCTCCACTCTCTGATACCATGTTGCTTAGCCGTAATATACGCATACCCGATTGTCATTAATCTCTTCGATCTCAATGTCCATGTCATAGATGCCGCGAAGCACATTGCTCTGAATGATGTTCTCGGTCTTCCCTTCGCTTTCAATGGCTCCATCCTTCAATGCGACGATGTAATCCGAATAGAAGGAGGCGAAGTTGATGTCATGAATAACGATGACAATCGTCTTGTTCAGATCAGCGACAAGCTTTCTGAGAATCTTCATAATCTGTACGGAGTGTTTCATATCCAGATTGTTCAAAGGCTCATCCAGCAGGATATACTCTGTATTCTGGGCGATAACCATCGCAATGTAGGCACGCTGGGTCTGACCGCCACTGAGCTGATGAAGATATTTATGCTGCATATCCCCAAGCTCCATATAGGAAATCGCTTCATCCACGTATTTCTCGTCTTCCGCATTCAATCTGCCCTGAGAGTATGGAAAACGACCGAAGGATACAAGCTCACGCACCGTCAGACGGAGGCTGATATGGTTGGATTGTTTCAGGATCGAAACCTTCTTCGCCAGATCGCCGCTCTTCCATTGGCTAACCTCTTTACCATCCACCGTAATTTGTCCGCTGTCCTTGCCTGTTAATCTGCTAATCATGGACAGCAAAGTACTCTTGCCGGCACCGTTCGGGCCGATAAAGGAAGTGATTTGACCTTTCGGGATCGTAACCGACACGTTATCAACGACTTTTTTGCCGCCATAGACTTTCGATACGTTCGTAACCTGGATCATGCTTTACTCTCCTTTAGTAGCAGGTATATGAAGTAGACACCGCCGATGAAGTTGATAATAACGCTGAGCGTTGTAGAGAACGTAAACACCCGTTCTATAACCAATTGACCGCCGACCAGCGCAATAACGCTAATCAGTATGGATGCTGCAATTAAATATGAATGCCTGTACGTCTTCATAACTTCGTACGCAACATTGACAACCAGGAGCCCGAGGAATGTAATCGGCCCCACCAAAGCGGTGGCCACCGAGATCAGAACTGCAACCACAATCAGAAGCCGCTTCACAACATAATCATAATTCACGCCGAGATTGATCGCCTGCTCACGGCCTAGTGCCAGTACGTTCAGGTACTTGGCAAACCGGGCAAAGTACAGCAAGGTCAGCGCAACAACAATGACGGAAAGGACCAGAAGCTCGGTCTTTACATTGTTAAAGCTGGCAAACATTTTGTCGGCCACAAACTGGAATTCGTTCGGATCAATCAGCACTTCCATGAAGGAAGACATACTGGAGAACAGGGTCCCAAAAATCATGCCGATCAACAGCAGGAAGTAAATGTTGTTTCCTTCCCTTTTGAACAAAATCTTATATAAGACTCCCGCAAACAGGATCATCCCGCCGACGTTGATCAAAAAGTTAACGTTGCTGCCCAGTTTGTACAGCGTAAAGGATCCGAAGACAAAGATGACGGTGGTCTGGATCAGGATATATAAGGAATCTAATCCCATAACGCTTGGCGTCAGTATCCGGTTATTCGTGACCGTTTGAAACACCGTGGTAGACAGAGCAATCGCTCCGCCGGTCAGAATAATGGCCAGCACCTTCTTGATTCTTCTTGGAAGCGCGTAATCCCAATTGCCGCCAAGATCAATGAACAGAAAGACTGCCACCAGGATGATTGCCGCTGCGGCCAACAGGCCGAGTTTGGCTTTATAAGTCATATGCCTTTCTCCTCATCAGTAAGAAAATGAATATACCGCTTCCGAGTACGCCCACGGTTAGACTAATCGGAATTTCATAGGGATAAATAATAATCCGGCCCAGGATGTCACAGAACAGTACGAACCCGGCCCCCAACAGCGCGGTATGCGAAAGGCTTTTTTTCAAATGGTCTCCTAAGTATAAACTGACAATATTAGGTATGATCAGACCAAGAAACGGAATCACGCCGACGGTCAGCACGACGGATGCCGTAACCAGCGCCACGATGACCAGTCCCAGATTCACAACTCTCCGGTAGTGAAGACCCAGGTTGGTTGCAAACTCCTCTCCCATTCCGGCCACCGTAAACTTGTTGGCAAACAGATACGCCAGAATCACAAGCGGGATACTAATATAGAGCATTTCATACTGGCCCTTCATGATCATGGAAAAATCACCCTGAAGCCATGCGGACATATTCTGAATAAGATCATATTTGTAGGCAAAGAAAGTGGCTATCGAACTGACGATATTACCAAACATCAGTCCAACGAGCGGGATGAAGATCGCATCCTTGAACTTGATCCGATCCAGGATCTTCATGAAGATAAAGGTTCCTGCCAGAGCGAATACAAAGGCCACAAGCATTTTGATAAGCGGTCCGCTTGTCGTGAAGACGAGCATCGCTACCAAAATCCCCAGTCTGGCTGAGTCCATCGTACCTGCCGTGGTCGGCGATACGAACTTATTGCGGCTGAGCTGCTGCATGATCAATCCGCAGATGCTCATGCTGACACCCGCCAATATGAGACTGACAAGCCTAGGAATCCGGCTTACAAGCATAATATGCTGTTGTTGTTCTGTCATCGAAAACAGTTGCAGTGGCGAGATATCTTTAACTCCAATAAATAATGAAATTACGGAGAGTACCACAACGGCTGCAAATAAGTATCTAATCTTCATGGCTCTTCCTTCTATGCGTATGTCTCTAAACACCCGGGATCTTGCAATTTTCATCACCATTCTCATTGAGATTGATTATCAATTGCGTTCTGATATGCATTATATCATCCTCATTCTGGCTCGACAAGTATAATTGAGAATGAAAATCAATTAATAGCTTCATACATGTATATTTTGTTCATGAATTGTTCATAATATGAAGTTTCGAGGAGACATAACTAATATCCACAGGCAGAGTCACACTTTCGTTAAGCTTCCCTTTAATGAGACTTCTCTAAAAACTAGACGAATTCAATTCATATTAAATACATAAGAAAAATTATATTTAATCAAAAGCCGTTGACAATTGCTCTAAGTTATATTAATATCCTAACATAATTATTATTTCTAACTAAACGTAAGTTAATATGGAATGATAATTAAATTGATTGCAATAAAAAGCAAAATGCATATTTGCTTGAAGTAAAGGACATCTTCTTATCAGGCGAATGCAAATTCGATTACACCAGGAGGTTTTTTTTCAATGTCTAAAGATTTTTCAACTGCACTCAAAAATCGCCGTTCTTATTACGGGATTAGCAAAGAATCCGTTATCTCGGACGAGCGTATCCAAGAAATCGTAAACGAAGCGGTTAAGTATACCCCTTCTTCTTTCAACTCCCAAAGTGCACGCGTCGTTGTATTGCTTGGCGAACAGCATGATAAACTGTGGAACATGACGGAAGGCATCCTGAAGGAAGTCGTTGGCGATGAAGAAGCCTTCAAATCCACGGCCGACAAAATGGCTGCATTCCGCGCTGGTTACGGTACGGTATTGTTCTTCGAGGACAACAACGTCATTGCCGGGCTGCAACAAAACTTTGCCGCTTATGCCGACAACTTCCCGGTTTGGTCCAACCAATCCAACGGCATGCTGCAATTTGTAGTATGGACATCCCTTGAAGCAGAAGGTCTGGGTGCATCCCTGCAGCACTACAACCCGCTGATCGACGAAAAAGTAAAATCCGAATGGAACATCCCAGAAAGCTGGAAGCTGATTGCTCAAATGCCTTTCGGTAAGCCGGTTGCTGAACCAGGCGAAAAAGAATTTGCACCGCTGGAAGATCGCGTGAAAGTATACAACTAAACCAATAGATGAAAAAACCGCCTTCCTAAGTTCCTGCAACTGGGATAGGCGGTCTTTTTTATAATGGGCAAAGATTGAAAAACCGATCGCAAAACGATACAATTACACAGGTAAGAACCCTCGAATTCCTACGATAACGGAGGCTCCGGGGCAAACTTGCAATAACCAACTACATAGGATGTTGGCTGTACTAGGGGTGCCATGTGCTGAGAGACGGCGGGCTGCCGTTAACCCTTATCACCCGATCTAGGTCATACTAGCGTGGGGAAGTGTAGCATTTATGTTTATTTCTTTTCGTAGGCATAACTGCACCTTCTTCATGGGGTGCGGTTTTTTTGCGTGGACTTATATTATGGGGAGGAAATGACAATGAATGAGCTTGTATGCGGAACCAGCCGGATCGTCGGATGCCGGTTCTCGGTATTTCCCATGACGGACCGGTTTGTAGAGGTCATCATGGACGCACTACAATCTGTGGATACGGAGAAAGTGTGGATTCAGACAGATGATGTGAGCACCTGTATTCGTGGACGAGCAGAGCATGTCTTTGATGTTACAAGTGCGATATTCGCCCATGCCGCGGCGAGCGGCGTGCACACCGTTTTTAATGGTACTTATTCCATCGGCTGCCCCGGTGATACGGACGCCGATGTATATATGACTGAGGATTCGACCCTCTTAAACCGTGACATCGGAGAACATGCCGAAATCGAGACTGCCTGCCAATTCGCTCTTTACCCCATGGGTACCGATAACTATATGGAAGTCATCTACAGTGAAGTAAATCGTGCGAAGGAAGCCGGGACATTCGCCGGAAGCGTTCATTACGCCAGCCGATTGGACGGGTCCCTGTCCCGGGTATTTGGATCGCTTGAAGACGCGTTTTTACATGCGATTCAATCCGACAGCAGCCATCTGGTCATGACTGCAGTTGTGTCCGCACACAGCCCATCAATCAAAGCCGCATCGAATTGAGTTCTATTGAGGCAGACAAAAGCCCGGCAAAAGCCGGGCTTTCCTGTCACTAGCTGCCAAGAATCTTGACAGTTTAAACCCAAGCACTCAAGATAATTACGAGCAGGATAAAGAGAACCAAAATAGTTCCTACTGAATTGCCCCATGCGCCGCCGTATTCTCCGCTCATGAAGATCCCCTCCTGGATTTAAAGAATGACGTGATGTAATCTAATCACACTATTATAGTATTGCCCGCTTTGTGCTAGTGTCACGGCTAATGTACCTCTCTTTATATATTGGTTAGGAAATATTATTCCTCAAAACCAATGAGAAGCTTCCCTCCGTACGGACGGAGCATTTCCTCGGTGAATGCCATCAGAGCTGAGGGATCATCCTGGCGATACATCGCCGCGAGCGCTGCTTCCAATCGGTCTCCCAAGATTGTGTCATAGCGGCTGAACAGCCGGAACAGTGTTTTCCCTTCACCCGTCCACTCCCGGTTCACCCTAAGTACAAATTCACAGAGAATCGCCGCGATTTTGTGCACCGTAAACCATTTTTCGCCATCCCTTCGTGGACCCTCCAAGTCCAGCATGTACTCGGTTAGCATATAACGGTATTGGTTCATGTCGGTTAGCGTCAAGGGCATGGGGCCGTAATTCAAATCGCTTCGGGCCTCCGCCCGTACCTCTTCTCCCTCGGGCAGCGCGCGCAGCACCGTCCCATCCGCAATCATCCGCTGCATTGACGGATTCGCCGCCATGACGCCCTCGTCGAAATATTCGCGATACGAGGATAAAGACAATATAAATATTTCCGCGATCCACCCATGTGCCTCTATCGTCTTCCTGCTGAAATCATATCCGTCCCGTTCTATGACCATGATGTCCAAATCGGATTGTTCATTATATTCGCCTCTGCTCGCACTGCCGCCGAGCACAGCAAGCAAACAGTCGGGATAATCGTGTTGAATGACACGTTTCGCTGCCTCTACCGGTTCCATCCTCATGACGTTTCCTCCAATATGACTCTAATCCTCCCGAAAAAAGGGCTCAAAATATCTAATTCAGCGAAAACCCTAAACGTACCTGAATCATATGGTAAATAAACGATTACCCTCATGTTGATCATAAGGAAGAAGGGATAGATGAGATGAACTATATTCATATGCTCTCCAAATTAGGCATGGGCAGTGCCCACCCGGGAGGATTCGAGGCAACGCTCAGAATGCTGAAGAATTATCCCATTCAACCGGGCAGCCGCATTCTGGAGGTGGGGTGCGGAACTGGCAGAACCGCATGCCATCTTTCGGAGATGGGGTATCAAGTGACCGCCATTGACCTAAACGAGAATATGATCAAAAAGGCCCGCGCAAGAGCCAAGGCTATGGAAATCGATGTCCAGTTCCATCAGGCGGATGTATGCGCATTGCCTTTCGAGGACAACCAATTTGATCTGATCATGGCGGAGTCCGTTACTGTATTTACAGATACTTCGAAATCGCTGCCCGAATATTACCGCGTTCTGGATCATGGAGGTGTCCTGCTGGACAGAGAATTGCTGCTAGATAAGCCCATGCCGGAGGCAAAGCTTCAGGAACTGCTCGAATTCTTCGGGATCCCTAATCTCATGATGAGGGAAGAATGGGCGGAGTCGCTCTTGGCTTGCGGGTTTAAACAAGAAGAGATTCTGGAGTACAATCACTTCAATGAGCAGTTAAAGGAAGAGCAAACACGTCATTTGGATACATTTGAACAGCGCGATAAAGGACTTCTGTTCGATGTTTCGCTTTGGGAAACGCTGTTCAAGCATGACCGCATGATCCTGGACAATACCGATTATCTCGCTTCCGCCTTATTCCGGGCTGTAAAATAAAATCATTTCCTATCTGTGCATTAAGGGGGATTCGCATATTCGCTGCGTATCCCCTCTCCCTCCTCAAATTTCAGTTCTTTCGACCTAATTCAACACTTTTTGTCATTTCGTTCTATCTAGTTTTGCCCGTCGATGCTATAATCATGGTAAATATATCCTATGTTGTTGAGGAGGACTCATTCTTATGGCATGGTTCAACAGACTCCCTATCTCGCGGAAAATCACCGCAGCCTGTTTTCTCATTGCCGCTTTGTTTGCGGTTCCAATGCTGCTTGCATTTATTCTAATGGGTAAAGCAATCATTGGTGTGGTCATCGTCGTGGCACTAACCGGTCTTACGGTTCCTCTTTCTCGCCTCATTGAGAAAGCGCTTACGAATTCCTTTGCGGAAATCTCCAGCGTTTCCGCCAAAATCGCTAAAGGCGACTTCACCTTCCAGGTAGAAGAGGTTGGGGGAATGAACGATCTCAGCCGAACGTTCAACAGCATGGTGGACAAGCTTCGTAAAATATTGCAGGAGACCTCGGATATCACCCACCAGGTCATGACGTCAAGCTCAAACATCTCGATTAAAAACCAGGAGCTCATTCAAGTGATGAATCAGGTCTCCTTATCCTCCAATGAGCTGGCCGTCGGCGCTAACGAAATTTCGGAAGACGTAGCCGAAATGACGCATTCCATCCGTGAGATCGAAGAGAAGGTCAGCAATTATACGCATTCAACCCAGGAAATGAATACCCGTTCGATCGAAACGCTGGGACTGGTTGAGCAAGGAAGGGACTCCGTTGCCAAGCAGTCTGCAGGAATGCAGCGTAATATTGACGCAACGGCCAAGGTCTCGGAATCCATTGATGCACTGGCCCAGAGTGCCAGGGGAATTACGCAGATCACGGAGACGATCTCGGAACTTGCCGATCAGACCAACTTGTTATCCTTGAACGCATCCATTGAAGCCGCAAGAGCAGGGGAGCATGGCGCGGGCTTTGCCGTCGTAGCCCAAGAGGTTCGTAAATTGGCCGAAGAATCCACGTCATCAACACGGGAAGTATTCAATCTCGTACGGAGCATCGAATCGGACGTGAAACATGCGACTCAGAACATTAAAATTAATGAAGAGGTCGTCAGGCAGCAAACCGAAATGATCCGTGAAGCTGAGCTGGTGTTCATGGAGATTGTAAACAGTGTGCAGTATATTTCGGAGCAGATCGCTGCTTTCTCCAAGGAGAGCGAATCCATGCTGGATAGTGCGAAGAGCATTTCTTCCGCGATTCAGAATATATCGGCGATCACACAGCAATCCGCCGCAGGAACGGAGCAGGTGTCGGCATCCATGAATGAAGGCATCTCATCGATCCAGAAGATGGCCGAGGAAGCAGAAGCGATGAATAATGCCGTCTTCCGGCTGCAAAAAACGATCAACATTTTCAAATTTTAAGTATGGTACAGACTACATAATGTATACTGCATTCGAAGCGACTACGGACCGAAAATGCAAGAAATGGCTGTGCGAGGATAACATCCTGAGCACAGCCATTTTTTCATTTGTACCATTATTAAATCTGACGAACCGTATGTCATGAGAGCAAATCTTCAAATGGGGCAGCTCCCTTTTTTATCATATAGAGTACACCAGCATTATTGCTCGCTCCATAACCGCGCTATATTCGCAAGCCGTCCTTCTTCAAACTCGACTCGGTATATATCCGGCAGCGTCATTCCTTGCCAGAACTGATAGTCGAATCGTTGATCATAGTGCTGCAGCATGAGTGTCATAATGTCGCCATGCGTGCCAATTACGACGCGCTTGCCTATATGCGTATTCAGGATTTCCTCCAGCACCTGGACTGCTCGGCTTTGCGCGGTTTTGCTGGATTCCCCTCCAGGGAAGGAAGTGGCTGGATCCTGAAACAGTATCTTTTTGGCATCGAGGAATGAATGCCCCTGAAAATCTCCGGCATTCCGTTCCCTCAAGTCCTCTTGCTCCGCAATCGGTAGTCCTAAAGCGTCCGCCAATGGTTGGACCGTATCCCCCAGGAGTAATTCCTTGACTCGAACCGCAGCGAGCGAACCCTCCGCAGACAATCCCCGCAACCTTTCCTTCCCTACGATAAAGGGAGATTCCGCATGTCTCACAAAATAGAAAGTTGTCATCCCTCAACCTCTGCTTCTTTACGAGTCTCACCCTTTAACACGGGCTCCATCATCATCTCTACAAATGGGGTTAACGGTAACAAGCCCAATGACTCCAAAGGAATCCATTTTGCTCCTAATGAGTCCTGGCCGTCACCGTCCGTCTTGATCACGGCCTGATGATCCAGCAGCTCGACATCATACATAATGCCGATGTGATGCAGCTCTTCCATCTGATTCGCTCCATACTGATATACGATCGTGTAGGATACAGCTATCCGAATGCTTCCCTTAATTGGAGAAAGCCCGGTTTCCTCTATAAATTCGCGCTGCAGCGTAAACTCCGGCTCTTCTCCGAACTCAATGGAGCCGCCCGGTAAATCCCACTTCCCCTTGTGCGGCCCTCTCGCTTTCTGGATCAACAGGATATGATCATGCTGAATCAATACTCCATAAACGCCGAGATGCGTATGTTTCACCACGGGTCAACACACTCCTTTTCTTGCAGTGAAGGTGATCCATTGACTTCGGAATCGTACGTCTCTCCCATCCTTCACTTCTTGAATATTCTGCTGCACCTGCCGCCTCGTTAGGATCTCCCATTCCGAATACAGCTCATCAAGGATGGAAAAGGCCCTGTCGGCGGATAGATTCAACTCGATTAAGCCTTCCTCCTCCAAGCCCGTTTCCTGATCGATTTCCTTAACCTCTGTGCTCATCAATATGCAATGTATACCCTGCTCCACGGTTCCTCCCTGCATCTGTTCGATCTTGGATACGAAGGCTTCCTCGGAGCTCATATGCTCCAGACATGAACATGCAACGATGTAATGATAGGTATCCTCGGCAATTTCATAGTGCTCCACGTCTGCCACAAGTGCCTCAAGGTTTGAGCTCACGCCATGCAATGCGGCATACTGCTGCAGCTTGTCGACTGCCGATGGCAGCAAATCCACGCAGGTGACCTTCCCGTTCGTCGATTGGATCCGCTGCGCAACCGGGATACTATTACGCCCAACGCCACAGGCCAGATCCAGTACCCGCATCTCTTGAAATGACAATAATTCCAAATGATCCAGGACCGTCTGAACGGGCTTGGCTAACCAGCTTCCAGGTTGAAATAATACAGCTTGTTCATATAGTTTCTCGTGATACGACATTTCCTTTTCACGTGCGCGGTTAAATATGTCCATACAACAGCCCCTCGTTCCGGCCGTTAATAGGCCACTCTATAAATTCCACATGGACAAGCTCATTTCCTTGCTCACCGCAGCTCCTGGTTGGATACCTTTGTCTAATCATCGCTTATCGTTAGCTGCGGCCAAAGATCCTTCCATTGTTTCTTCCATACCCGTTCCAAATAATAGCTTCGCTTATGGAAGTTAGGGCTTCTGCGAACCCGAAGCGCAAATAAATCCTCCAATCCGTAAGGACAGCAGAGCTCAAGCTCTCCCTCGGCGTTCAGCCTTGCCCCGACCGCGGTAGCCGTCTCCGGCCAATAGGTTAGCGCTGCATGGGTCGAGTTATAAGGCTCATCTCCATTCTTCACATGCATTCTGGCCTGATTCTTAACAGACCATTTCTGATTCCCGTCGAGATCCTTAAATGTTGCTCCAAGTCTGCATCCCGCTCTTCAGAAACATCCTCCGGATCGAAGTATACGACATCGATATCCGTATGCCGGTCCGTCCCTTCTAACCCATGAAGCAAGTTCCACACATAATTTCGAATGTAGCCTGCAGCAATATAGCATTGCGGCAGCCCCAAGTCGCGAACGCTGCCCAAATCGGTCATCAATTGCTTATGCTGGCTTATGTACTCCTTTAACCGTTCCTCTAACATACCATCCACCGCCAATGACATGATATTCTTCTTCGCCCTCTTACAATTCAACCTCCACCGGTTCATCTATTGGCTAGCCGCAACTTGAATAAGAGCATAACCCTAAAATCCTGTATCCGTGTAAAAAAGCATAGACCGCTTCACGAGGAAAACGGTCTATGCACGCTCATAGGTAAATCTATTATATTCCAAATAATCCCTGATCGGCAAGACAGGCAGGGATTATAGGGCGCAGCGGGCGATGCCCGAGCTGCGTATTGGGCCAAGCTGTGCATGCCGGGCTGGAGAGCAGGCTGCCCAGCCCAGCCACTGTAAGAGAGCTAGGCGTATTTATCATCGGGAAGCAGGCTAAACCGCCGCGTCCACTCGCTCCTGCGTAGCGCCGTCGCAGCGCTTGCACACCTTCAGGGCAGTCCCGTCCGATTTGGTTCGGGGATACAACAGTTTAGTCCGGGTACTCTTGCACACCGGGCAAGTACCGCGAGCGCGAGTTGGTAGGTTCCACAAGGATTTGCCTCTTTTTTGTTTTGCCATTAGCCAGATACCCCATTTCATAGATTCATTATCGTCACTCTTACATATATGAATGGGTTCGGCAGAACATGTCGGGCAGCTCCATTTAGATCTCACATAACATGACTCACAGCCATTACGGCCTCATCCGATCCGGAGTAGATGGGTCGAATAGATGGTGGATCGCCGTCATGACACGTCTCCGTCGCACGTTCGAAATGCGAGGGGGAAGATAACAAAAGCGAGAAGGCAACTAAAACGCCCTCTCGCTTTTTGCAACGGATTACTGATTCATAAAAGCCAAAATCTCTTCCTTGGACGGTATGGAGGATGCAGCGCCCGGACGGGTCACCGTCAGTGCAGCCGCTGCAGTTGCAAACTGAAGCGCCTCTTCCGTTTCCAGTCCCTCCGTGCAAGCCGCTGCATAAGCACCGATAAAGGTATCTCCTGCCGCCGTGGTATCCACAGGTTTGACGCGGAAAGCCGGAACAGTGAAACGCTCGCCCCGTGCATTCCCATAGAAGCAGCCTAACTCGCCAAGGGTGATGATCACGTTGGAGGTGCCTCTGTCGATGATCGATGCTGCAGCAGCATTAGCTGAAGCTGCGTCCTCTACCTTTAGGCCGCTTACCACTTCTGCTTCCGTTTCGTTCACAATCAATGTATCTATCAGCGGTAACACATCTTGAGGGACCTTTCGCGCAGGCGCCGGATTCAGCCAGACGCGAACGCCTGCATTGCTGGCCGATTGGATAACATATTGCGTCGTCTGCCACGGAATTTCATTCTGCAGCAGCACAGCATATACTCCATCCCACTTCACCTCGGCGGCAACATCCTCTTCGGTCAGCCGTCCATTGGCTCCTTCCGAGAGCACGATATAATTCTCGCCTTCATCGTTGACCGTGATGATCGCAATACCTGAGGTGCCTGGCTTGGAGAGGACCGATGTAACGCCAACCCCGCGCTCTTCCAAGGAAGTAACCAGCGTATTCCCAAATGGATCAAGACCAACCGCACCGACCATAGTACAATCCGCACCGGCCGAGGCTGCAGCCACAGCCTGATTCGCCCCTTTACCTCCAGGAAAAAAAGATGTGCCCCTGCTATGAATCGTTTCCCCCGGCCGGGGAAACTGCTCTACTTTACTCACAACATCCATATTAATGCTTCCAATGACAACCAGCTTACGCAAAGATAACCCGCTCCCTTCTCTTAAACCGGCTTCGGCTCCGTTTCACGGACGTGAACATCCTTGATCTCATTCTCGCCGTCCTCGAGGCAGCCAAAGCCGAACATGCCATGACCAAAGGCGGTTTCCTTGCATTCCAGCACATTCTCTCCATTAATATACAAGATGAACCGATCCTTCTCGGACACCAGCTTCAGGCGGTATTCTTGACCCAATGCCCAATCGTATCTTGCCGTAATCAGACGCGTGATCCCGAAGTCCTGTTTCATAAACGATACGGAGTTCGGGCCGTCGAAGCCGGCCAGATAATGACGCATGACGCCCTGTGCCCTCGTAATCAGACAATGGCTGTTGCCGGATATCGGTTTGATGGTAGCCTCCATCTCCATATCTCCGGCGTAGTAATTGCCGGAATAGGACGAGGTATCCCCTTGCGAAGTACAATGCAGCACGCCGTCACGCAGCTCCCATATTCCCCGATGATGCGAGAATGGAGTGATAGAAGCGAACTCTTTAGCCTGCTTGGCAAAATCGATTGTATAGTCCGCAGCTCCCATGATGCGGAATTGCCCGACGAACAAACTTCCGATGGCGCGGTTCAAGAGCGGCGACGGGCTCTCGAGTATCCAGCCGATCTCATCGATCATGGCGCCTTCGGTATCCGGAATGACGAATTCAACCGCATTCCACTCTCCGCCCGCAGGAGTATACGTTGCCAATCGAATGTCCTCCTGCGTATAGGTATTGCGCACATACGGAGTCAAGGTTACCGGTTCGCCTTCCCACTGATCCACATAAATTTGGGCGGATACGGTCTGTCCGCTGTAGGCCAGGGGGGCAAAGGTCGGCTTATATTTCTCATCATTAAACTCCGCCCGGCGATAGAACGGTTTATAGTAGATTTTGCTGCTATCGCCTTCGACCAGTCGGTCAAAGACGACTTCTAAGGAGCCTCTGCCGTCATAGGCATTCTTGGTTGAATGGCGCAAAACAGGCGTCTTAAACGAATGACTCGTCCGAAAGCCGTGCGTGGATCCCGGCAGGTCGAAATCGAAGTAGACCTCCCCTTGCTTCACCCGCCGCACCAACGCTTCAGGTGCCTTCTCTCCGTTGAGGCGATAACCCAGCAAGGCAAGCTCTTTTGCGAATGTTGGAAAATCCACCAGGTTCAAGTACCCCGACACGCTGGAGGCTACGATAAAGTCATTAATCGGCTTGCGATAGTGTTCTGGAATCCCCGCCAAACCGCCGTATACGCCGAGGATCGTCCCTACGTTTCCTGCATTGCAATCGGTATCCCAGCCGCACATTGATGCAATCTCTACCGTACGTGCAAAATCTCCCTCACCGTACAACAGAGCTACCACGCAGACCCCCGCATTCGGGATAATGTGGCATACGCCCGTATATTTATCGTATCCCCAGTGATCCTCCAAGTATTGACGACACGCCCGGAAATCCGATGGATGCTCCCGGTGGAAGTCCAACACCGCATGGACCACGCGTGCATAAGTGGAGTCATCCGGAATCATGCGAAGTCCTTCCGCGATAATCTCATCCATGGTTGAAGCATCAAAGGCTTTGGCTATGCAAGCAGCCATGAAGCGGGCACCATACAGCCCATTGCCGTCGTGGGAGACGCTGGCTGCTTTTTCGGCGTAATCCGCTGCTTTTTCCGCTTGCCCAGGGAACAGCAGGCCCCAGGAATCAATGAAGATCTGGCCGCCGATCTGCTCCGCCATCTCCGTGCCGTTGACCTCGATCGAACCCGAACGAGGGGCCGGGATGCCTTTGCGCAGATTCATATAAGCGCGGTGCTCGGTACTGATATCCTCGCCGCCCCACCAGAACATGCCGATCCCTTCCCTTGCGTAATTGAGCCATGCTTTGCCCACATCCTCCGGCTCTAACTCTCGGTCCGTCGCATCGTCATACAGCGCACGAATAAAGAAAACCGGACCGTTTGCGTCATCGTCCGCGGCAAAGGTTTTGTACGGCTTCACGTAATCCCGGATATCGCCGTATACGTCCCGAATGCGTTCATACGTCCAAGCAACCGGTTCAATGGGGGCACCGAGTCTTATGCCAATGTTCATACCGATGAATCCCGCATATACCGTCTCTACATAATGTTTAGGTATCATTTGCTCTCCCTCCTAGCTTTGAAACCATGTCCGTGCACATGAAAAGCTAACGATTCATCATTCGCTTTCGGTTCTCGTTGATCCGCAAATCCTCCTCAATGATCTTCGCGGCAATGCCGCTGAACCGGTCGGCGATGGCACACAGGTCCAAGCGGTTCACCTTATTCAATTGCTCGATATCTTCCTCGCGGATGACCTCGGCGCCATACATGGCGCCCAGGATTACCCCGGCCATGACGCCGATCGAGTCCGTATCACGTCCGGAGTTAACCCCGTCCAGAATCGAACGATAGTAATCGCCTTCATTGAGAACGATAAACGCCAGTGCCATGGGCAGCTCTTCAATCGACCATAAGCGGCTTGGGGTGTAATGGTTGCTTGGGATGCCAACCTTGTCGATATGACGGCTCACGTCATCGCCCATCGGCGAATATTTAAGCATGATCGCCTGAAACACCTCGATCACTTTGTCCATGTCTTCCCGCTCCTGCCGCAGATCATAGGCAGCTTGCGTCATCTCTTGAATGGCAGCTTTCGTGCCGTCTTTTGCCAAGCTGATGGCGGTGCGGACAATATCGTCCACACTCACCCCCGGCTCAAACGCCTTTGCCACGCAAGCGGCCAGTACGCCCGCAGCTTCCAGGCCGTAGCTGCTCTGATGACCCATCGCAAACAGGATGGCTTCATCATAAGCCGCCTTGGGATTGCAGGCATTGACGATCCCGATCGGGGCGATGTACATCGCCGCCCCGCAGTTCACCATATTCCCGATGCCGCCTTCTCTCGGGTCGCAATTGGCGAGCACATGACGCATAAAGATATATTTTTCCGGATAGAACAATCGATCGATGATCAACGTCTCCTCATTCAGCTCAGGGACAAACGTCTTGCGGAACGCAATCTCCTTCACGAATTCATTGCCCATATCATAGGCATCCAAATGCCTGCCCTCGGTAAGATACACATTCATGAGCGCAATGGTCATCAGCGTATCGTCCGTGACAATCCCATCGCCCCTTACCCGTCCAAGCCGGACGTCGGCCGGCAGATCCATCTTATGCCATCTTGTCATCAGGGATTCCACGCGTCCGTATTTGGACTTGATTTCCTCGTACGTTAATTTCTCGATTGGAGCTCCCATTGCGTCTCCGAGCGCGGTGGATATCACCACGCCCCTCACCCGGTCACGAAACGAAGTCATAGTCATAGGCTCCTTACTTGATGTTTTCGTTGGCGTATTTCGTAATTTCTGCACCGCCCGCAGCATTCCAGGCTTCAACGAATTGGTCGAATTGGGACAAGTCCTTCTTGCCCGTAATAAAGTCCGTCGAGTATTCCTTGTACAGGTTGTTCATTGCGTCCCAGTTGGCAATGAACTGCTCGGGAATGATAAAGTTGTTGTCTTCCGTGTAGAATTCGGTAGCCATTTTCAACGATTCGGAGCCCGGCTCACCCAGGAGAGGCGTTTTCAAAGGCATTTCGGATTTGATCTCGGTCGGCTCCCAGAAACGCGCATACCATTCGGTGTAGTACTTCTCGTTCAACTCAATCTCGCCGTCAACCACCTTGTAATGCTCATCTTCAAAACCGAGGCGGTCCAGCATTTGCCCCTTCGGGCTTGCAAGGTAATCGAAGACCTTGAACGCCACGTCTTTATGCGGCGACTGCGAAGAGATCGCAAGTCCTCTGGATTCCTTCGTCACATCGGTAGCCCCGAAGCCTTGAGCTTCGCCCTTGGCCGGCGGCAGCACTATCAGATTGGCGTCGTCTCCGCCCAGTTCCTGCATTCTTCCGTCATACAAATCGATGATTTTGCCGGCTGTGCCCGTAATAACGGCAGCTTCTCCTTTATAGAAGGCATCCTCCTTGGTATCCCACTGCTTTGTAATAAATTGCGGGTCAAGCAGCCCTTCCTTGTAGAGCTTATTGTAGAACGTCAGCTTTTCTTTTTCCTTCTGAGAAACCTTGGAGTACTCATAAGTTCCGTCTTCCTTCTTGAGCCAAGTCGTATCCAAGCCGAAAGCCGTATTAAAAATGAAGTTGATCTCGGCAATATCGCCTGCTGCCGTCAGCGCGTAACTCGGCTTGCCTTCACCCGGCTTCTTCTCCACCAGTTCCTTGAAGAAGGCGTAATAATTGTCGACGGTCGGGTTCTCCATCAAGGCCTTGGAGCTCTCCATGGCATTAAACCAATCGGCCCGAATGACCGGCGTCTTTGGTGCTAGCGGCTTGATCCACAGCAGATACGGATAACTCGCCATCCGGGTCTTGTTGTGCGGCTCGATGATATTTTTAATGTAGGTTGAATTTTCAATGTAAGGTGTCAGATCTTCCAGCAGACCTTGATCGGCAATTTGCTGGTCACCGCCCTGGAAATAGATGATATCTGGAATGGTTCCGCCTAACAGCAAGAGATTCAGGTTCTCGGCATAACTCCCTTGAGCCAGATCCACAAGCTCGAATTTCACGTTCAAGCCTTCGTCTTCGGCCAGGGATTTCTCCAAGGTCTCGAAGAATTTAACCGAAACAGGGTTCGCCGTTCCTTCATCCTTGTACACAATTTTCAGCGTAACGGGATCACCGCTTCCGTCAGGCTGCGCGGTCCCGGGTTCGGTCTGACCCGCCTCCGGTGTCTTCGAATTCGACGCACATGCTGACATAACCATAACCAGCATGGCAACGATGAATAACAGGCTTAATTTTTTCATGTTCATCTTTCTCCCCTTTTTTGAATTTGAACATTTATGCCTTATAAGTAAGCTGCCTTCGCCCTCCCGCTTAATCCTTCACTCCGCCCTCCAGTTCGCCTTTCGCGTAATATTTCAGAATGAACGGATATAGGAACAGCAGCGGTACAATCGCAATCATGATCGTACCTGCCTGCAGGGAAGCGAAATCAAAGTTGATCGAGCTGTCGAACATGTTTTGGTTGCCGATTAAGGACGTATTGTCCTTGCGGACAACAAACTGTCTGAGCACGACCTGCAGCGGCCATTTGGTCGGGTCCGAAATGTAGAGCGTGGCTCTGAAATATTCATTCCAGTGATACACTCCGTAGAACAAACCCAATGTCGCCAGCCCCGGTTTGGACAGCGGCAATATGATTCGGCTGTATAAGCGAAAATGACCTGCGCCGTCGATTCGGGATGCCTCCAGAATCTCCTCCGGAATGTCCTGAATAAACCGCATGAGAATAAAGAGATAGTACACGTTGATCGCTTTGTACAGGATCAGTGAAGTTAGCGTATTCATCAGTCCGAGATCCTTCACGAGCAGGTATTCGGGAATCATGCCCGGCTCGAACACCATAATGACGATCAGAAAGAATAACACGACCTTTTTACCGATAAATTCGGTTCTGGCCAGCACGTATGCTGCCATCGAGGTCAGCAGCAGATTTAGGAATGTGCCCGCCACGGTAATCCATACGGAATTCAGAATACTGCCCGTAATCAAGGGATTGGACAATAACAGTTGGTAATTGATCGTTGAGAATCCCTTCGGAAAAATGTCCAGTCCGCCCATCAAGTGAGCTTTGCCGGGATCGGTTAAGGACAGCGCCAGCAGATTCAGGAGAGGAACCAATACCATGAGCGTAAACACAAACAACATGAGATAAATGACGATTTTCGAAATTTCCAGCCGTCTCATCGTAAAACCCTCCTTTACCAGACGCCCTTGCCCGAGAAGCGCTTCGATATGAAGTGCGTGCCCAGGATGAGGATGATACCGATCACGCCCTTGAACAGACTCGCTGCGGTTGCATAAGCAAACTGTCCGTTCCCGATACCGATTCGGTACACGTACGTGTCCAGAATATCCACCACACTGATGATGGAATCGTTCATAAAGTTAAACACCTGATCGAAACCAGCATTCATGAAGAAGCCCAGATTTAGAATGAAGACGGTTACAACTGTGCTGTATAAATGAGGAAGCGTAATGTACCTCATCTGCTGCAGCCGGGTCGCCCCGTCGATCTTGGCTGCTTCATACAATCCTGGGCTGATCTTCATGATGGCTGCCAGATATATGATGGAATCCCAGCCGGCGCTTCGCCATATTTCGGAGAATACGAGCACCCAACGGATATGCTCCTTGCTGGTCATGTAATCCACGGATGGCAGTTGAAAGAAATTCGCAATCAGATTGACTCCGCCTTCGGCAGGATTCAAGAGACTGATCCAGATCCCGGCAATAACAACCCAGGACAGGAAATGCGGCAGATAGACTACGGATTGCACATATTTGCGGTATTTCGAGCTACGAACTTCATTAATAAGCAGTGACAGCATAATCGGAATCGGGAATACGAATACGATTTTCATCAAACTGATGATGATGGTATTCTGCAGCACGCTTGTGAAGGCGGGCGAGCTGAACAGCGTCTTGAAGTGCTTCCACCCGACCCATACATGATCCCCCAGAATCCGGTAATCCTGAAAGGCGAGTTTCATGCCGTACAGCGGAATGATATGAAAAATAAAAAAGTAGAGCAGAGGCAGCGACAGCATCGCGTATAGTACCCAATCCTGCCTTAAGCGTCTTAACACCTTCATGGCTTACCCCTCCTCCAGATATTCGATGGATAGCTTCATGAGGGGAGCATGCTGCTGGGCTCCGTACACGTCGCGGTCGCCGACACTGCCTGACGATATGTTCCGAGACATCGTGATTTTGAAGCCCAGCGCCTGGTCGAAGAATACCAGGTGATGAATCTGCTCCTCCCTGATCTGATACAGCTCGCATATCGTCCGTTTCGTAATGATACCGGACTGTTTCACTCTGTCATATTGCTCCTTGGAATCAAACAACACGTCTAACGTAATTTCGAAGGGGCCTGAGTTTTTACTTCGCAGCACCTTCGCCAAATCGCCGAGTTGAGTCACGGTTTGATCCTCCTTATCGATGCTCTATCCGAAAAGCATTATTTTTCATTTCCATCAGGTGGTAGACGGAGAATTCATAGACAGGACCGAACTCGATATCGCTTGGCGCGAATGGAAAAGCCAGATTGCCTGCCGTTGATTTACGGCCTTCGTAGCCATAATGCAGGAAGGTGGAACGCACCGTGGCGCAGATGCTGTTCGCCAATTCCTGCGTCTTGGCCACCACTTCGAACATGACGCCGACCTCGTGTCCAGCGAACGACTCGGGCTCCTTGCTTCCGAGAACGCCGTTCTTGCCATAGTTGTAGAATTGAATCCGATAATCCGATTCCGGAATTTCCCGGTAATATTCCCGTGCCTGGCTGCGAACATATTCCTCAACCTCTTCCAGCTTCCCGATCAGGATCGGATCCCGGATCCCCGCCACCACGAAGGTCCGATAAGCGACGCGTCTAGCGCCTTCCAGCTTGATGAAATATTTCTCCGCCGGAAGGAACCGGCTGCCGGTTACGCGAACGACACCTTCCTCCTCTTCCTCGAAGCGGCAGTTCTCCAAATCAAGCGTAAATCCGGGACCATGCAGAATATAAGGATGTTCCTTCTCATAAAAGGTATGTGCCGCAACGCTGGTCGGGCTGCACGTCCGGTTCGGGTTGAGTGACTGAACGGTAAACGAATCGTCGCTGATCGTGCCAAGAATGCTGTCTTTGGTTGTTCCCGGTTCCGCGCACAATGCGCCGCATTCCAATATTTTGCCCAGATGATAGGATAGCCCCGGGTCCTTGCCGTGATAGATCCCGATCGCCGCGAACGGGGAAGGATCATACGCCCGGCCGCAGACGATAATGTCCACGCCTTGTTGAAGCGCTTCCACAATAGGCTCGTGTCCCATCTGGGCAACGATGCTGTTGGTGGAGTCAATCAACTCACTGGTGAGTGGCGGAATATTTGGGCTTAGTGCCTTAATCCGCCCTTCTTCCTTCGCCTGATGGATTTCCTCCTGCGTAAAGTCGGCCCATATGACAGATACCTTGGCCTGAAGGCCCCGTTCATCCAAAATTTCATCAATGATCTCTAGCGTCCAATTCACATGGGTCCGTGCGCCCGAGCCGCCAGCCGAGCCAATGATGATCGGAATTTTTCGGGGCAAACCGTTCGTGAGCATAATGTCCAGGTCTTTCTTAACCGCCCGCTTGCTGACGATCGATACGCCGGCGCCCAGCTTATGGGGTCCCCCATCCGTTGAGCCTGCATCAACAACGATGCCGTGCGGATCGAACTCCAGGCCGTTCATAAAGGATTGTTCAGGAAAGCCATATCCCAGCATGCCGCAGGGTGATAGTATTCGAATGTCTGTATTCATCAGCAGTCCCTCTTTACCAAAATATTCACCCATGACCATTGGATAATTGGATTATCCAATTTGTGCTAAAAGGGGGACGTTTCTCCCCTCTTATACATGAATGTAGTTTTTCTGTATGTTTTCTTTAACCCGGCTGAGATGGTTCAGCAAAGCCAGCTTTGCTTTTACCGGATCGCGTTCCTTAATGGCTTGCAAAATAAGTAAATGCTCTTCGTAGACCTCGCTCTTGCGACCCGGAATCTGGGCGGTTTTGCTCAGCGTCCGCTGAAGCAAATCCATGTGCAATTCAATCATATTGACGAGAACCACGTTATGCGTGGCTTTGGCGATCGACAGGTGAAACGCCTGATCCGGCTTCGAACGATCCTCCGCATTTTGATCGATCTGTCCCCATGCTTCAAATGCAGCCACAATCTCGGCAATATCCTCATCGGTTGCCCGCTTCGCCGCCAGCTCCACGATTCCCGTCTCGAACAATTCCCGCGCCTCCAGCAATTCTATAATGGTAGCGCGTTCAATATTGTCCAGAATGCGGCTTCGATCCTCGGCTACATCCAGTGCTTTGCTCAGGAAACGTCCGCCGCCCGGTCTGGCTTCAATCAGCCCCTCGCGTTCCAGAATGCGAAAGGCTTCTCGCAATGTTCCGCGGCTAATGCCAAACGATTGGGCCAGCTCCCGTTCTGTCGGAAGAACGTCTCCCGGAGCCAGATTCCCTTCCAGAATCAGATTCTTGATCTGTTCGATAACATCCTCGTACACCCGATGATATTTAATCTTCTTAATGGTCATATGACTACCCTCTCTATCCCTACTTGCGCAAACGATAATTGGGTGATCCAATTAACCGCATGTTTAGCATAAACGCATCTGAAAAGGCTGTCAAGCATAAAAATAGCGCTTTCATTGCTGTTTTATAGGTATATAATGCCTTATTTACGTTGTGTACCGGATAATTGGGTGACCCAATTATCTTCATTTGTCCCTATTTGTCCCTATTTGTCCATACCGTCGAGTATGGATTACTTCAAATATGAGATAAGGTTTTGGATCCAACATCGATTATAAATCCCAAGACAAAATAACCCTGGCTTTGGACAGGAATCCATGACAGGGTTTATGCTCTCTAGAAAATCCAATGTTAGGATTGCGGTCTTCGTTTTGCCAACATCCATCTAATACTTCCATATAAGCTGCCTAATACAATAAAGCCTCCCATTACAGCCACGGTAAACCATTCGCTATTGCGCTCGATCATTCCAAAAGCTACCTGAGCCTGGACGGATTCCGCCTGTTCATATTGCAGAGCCAAATCTATATTCCGGACATGTCTCTGTGTTAGCACCATCCCTTGCAGCATCATAAATACAAAATAGCCTACATATATCGCTGCAGCAAACAGCACGGATTCCATCACTACACGTTTACGTGTCATTATGATTCTTCCTCTCTCCTTCTGACTTTCTAACCACAACCACTGTCCTTATATCCACTTCACAATCTCGCTGATCACACAAGCGGCCGGAATGATCACGAGCTGTGCCAGCATGGTTCCAAAAAACCTTGAAACCATCAGCATCGTATATACTTTGCCAAGCTGGTCCCTCGCTTCCTCGTTCCGAGTTGCCTTGTCGGTAATCAAGCCAAGCTGGGGATCGATAAATATCGTTAAAATAATCGTCGCGATTCCGTTGATTAACCCGGACGCTTGAGATGCTGTAGTGCTGTACTGAGGGATGAGATGAGCTGCGTACAGGGACGACAGAACACCGACTGTGTAAAAAGCCGTGACCACAATATTCAGCATAATAAACCGTTTAGGTACCCCTAAGTAACGAAACTGACTCCATTTCAAATTGGGCTTTCTTATGTAATGCCTTGTGTTCTTGAGCTGTCCAATGGTCACGCTTGATACCAGCTTCGGAATCGATCCGGCGACCTCCAGCTTGCTGATGACTCTGCTGAACAGATTGACGAAGGTAGGAAACAACGCGATTGCAACAATCGTTCCGATCGAGGCGGCCAACAAAATCGCCCTGAAATAGGAGAGCACGTCAAACGAAGGATCCACTTTCGCATAATCAACAAATTTGGCCGTCAGCGGGGCTTGAACTAAGTTGGACGTTCGGGAAACCAGCACAATGATCCCCGTCAACGATAATGCAACAGCAATCTTGTTTAGCTTCACCCCCGCATATCTTGCGGAGTATGACAAGGTTTCCGCCGTATGAATAATCATGGTCAGTACAAACACAACGATCAAGCTCTGTATCATAGAGGTTTCCTCCCCACCTGATGTTGGTCAAAACGTCGAACCCTATACTGTCGCCCTTGACCAATGGGGTCTGCAAGCTCCAGCCCACTCTTTATATCTATCCGATTTGCTATCGGATTAGTACGTGCCCTCCCTGCTCTTCCAGCATCACTTTCCATTAGCCATGCCGAATGATAGATCCATAATTAACGCTGACTCGGCTGTGCGTCTCGGACGACAGACGAATCGCATCCAGAACAGCTTGTACCCTGTGGCCATCCACGAAATACGGCATATTCAACGTTGATGGGTTTGCATTTATACTGTGGTATATCCCATCTATCATCTGATAAAAACCGTTATAGTAGTGCGCCGCTGGTGCCTCCAGATCCGTAGGCGGTTGGAACGTCTCAATATCGACAGACTCAAACGCCCCGCCAAAACTGCATTCGAGAGAACGGTCATCTCGCATGATCAGCGTTCCCTTGGTCCCGTAAATCTCCAACGTCCAACCCATGCCACGAATTCCCGGAAAAAATACATCCGCAAGGAGAGAGGCTCCGCCCTTAAAACGCCCCGAAAAAGTAAAGGCATCTTCCGCGTCCCTAAGCTCAAGCCCTTCATCTCCGTTATAGGCCGAGATCTGAATTCTCAGGTCGCCGTACACTTCCGTAATCTCTTCGTCCATCCACCATAAGAGTGAATCTACCATATGCGAACCGATCGCAAACAGGAATCCACCTCCATCCTCACGGCGTGCTTCCCATCCCCGGTAAGAATTAGCCATTAGGGAATACCCGGGGAAGCTTCCTGTATATTTGATATGCTGAATGTCTCCCAGCTCTTTACCCTGCAGCATGTGCTTTATTCGCTGCCGAATCGGCGTCCATCTCCATTGAAAATTAACGAAACCTTGTCGATCCACCCGTTCCGACTCACTCAGCATTTGTAACGTTTGCTCCGTATTCATGCCCAGAGGCTTCTCCGTCAGGACATGGTGGCCGGATTGCAAGGCGAGCATCGTCATTTCATAATGATGGACCGGTGCCGATACGATCGATATCAGATCCAACTGCTCATTCTCCAGCATCTCACGCCAATTCCTGTAATACGGAATTCCATTCCACGTGCGGCCCTCCGAGCGTTGTCGATGGACACTGGCAATGGATTTCACCTCCATCCCCGGGTGCATCCGAAAAATGGGAGCATGAACGCAACCGCCAAATCCGGTCCCTATGATTCCTACTGACAATGTCTTCATCCTATGGAACCTCCTAACATCAAGCTGCCCGCTTGATGTTATTTTAACATTATTTCCCTCCCTCGTATCCTGCGATTTTGACCAAGCGAACCTTTCCAAGATCAATGTACTCCCGCATCCCCGAGGTTTAAGTTTAAACGGTTGTTGCTTAGATAATAATGGGAAAGATAGAGGCTTATGCTTATACGACGCTAATGCTGGCTTAACAGGGGGATTAACATGTGGAACATGGTGCTTTCCTACCTTCCGGATTGGAAGGTTTTTATGCAGGGTTTCATCGCATTTATGATTCCGTATATGATCTCAAGGCTTTTTAAATGGATTCATAACTCAAAGGAAGACTGAGGAAATGGCAGGTATTCACAATGAAACAACATGAGAGCGAAAAAAACAAAACATTGAATTCTGCTCAACCCTCATTAGAGCATTTTACGGGGAAATTCGCCTTGGATCTTGAACTGGTGAGAAAAGAAATCGGTCATAACTCGGATGTGCACTTTAGGGAGTTTCACATGGGAGGCACAGGCATTTGTGCAGCCATCATTTTCGTAGAAGGACTGTCGGATAAAGAACTCATCGACAAACATATTATGAAATCTCTTATGGTGAGCTTCTCCGAAAAAAATAACCCAGATCCATCTTCTGTGCTAGGGGCCATTTCTAAAGAGTTTATTAAAAATCAAGTTCTTACCATTAGTGAAGTAACAGAAGCACCTCATGTAAACGACTTGGTGTCCAAGGTATTGACAGGTTCGACCGCATTGTTAGTGGATGGTGTGCAGAATGTGCTCATTCTCGGTACAACCAAAGGGAAATCGCGCAGTATTGAAGAGCCGACTTCGGAACCATTGGTTCGAGGTCCACGGGTAGGTTTCACGGAATCGTTAAGTGATAATACCGCCCTTTTACGACAGCATGGTGACAACTACAACTTATCCATCATCAAGTTTCAAGTCGGACAACGTTCGAAAAAAGAACTTGTCATCGCCTATATCAAAGACATGGCAGACCTTGCTTTGGTGGAAGAGGTCCAGGCAAGAATCAAAAAAATAAATATGGATGATGTACCGGAATCAGGCTATGTAGAGCAGCTGATCGAGGATAATTACCTCAGTCCTTTTACACAAGTACAGAATACGGAGCGTCCCGACCGCGTTTACAGTGCCTTGATGGAAGGACGAGTTGCGATTTTGTTGGATGGGACACCTTTCGCTCTGATCGTTCCGGTTTCATTTAGTATGATGCTGCACTCACCAGAGGACTATTACGATCGTTGGTTACCTACTTTTCTCATCCGTCTTTTGCGCTATTTCGCGGCCCTTATCTCGCTTTTTGGACCCTCCTTGTATATTTCGTTTGTCTCGTTTCACCAGGGATTGATCCCAACCAAACTGGCCTTGTCTATCATGGGCACGAGGGAAGGCGTACCGTTTCCCGCACTAATCGAAGCACTGATTATGGAAGTCGCGATCGAGATTTTGCGGGAGGGTGGGCTGCGATTGCCTAAACCCATTGGTCCGGCCATGGGTATCGTCGGTGGATTGGTCATAGGAGAAGCTGCCGTACAAGCGGGGATTGTCAGTCCAATTATGGTGATCGTGGTGGCGTTAACCGCCATTTCCTCCTTTGCCATCCCTCAATACAGCGCTGGAATTACGTTTCGCATGCTTCGTTTTATAGCCATGTTTTTCGCTGCTGTGTTTGGATTATACGGGGTCGTTCTGTTTTTCCTTTTCCTTTGCAGCCATCTAGTAAGGTTGGAGAGTTTTGGTGTTCCCTTTGTCACTCCGATCGTTCCTTATCGAGTAAGTGATTGGAAAGACTATATGATTCGTATGCCACTTGTGAAGATGAAACGCCGTCGGAAGGCGATACATAGGAAAGACTCCATCCGCAAAGGATAGCTCTCTATGAAAGGAAATAAACAACATGTTGGGTAGTCCAAAAGAACAAATTACGAATTCACAAGCAGTTGTTATCCTCGTCAACTATATTCTTGCTGCCGGGATCCTCACCCTCCCCCGAACATCTGTGGAGAAAGTGAAAACACCGGATGTGTGGATCACCGTTATTTTGGGCGGGATGATCGCCATGATCGTGGGGTTGATCATCGTGAAATTAAACCAGCGATTCCCCGAAAAAACCTTCTATCAATACAGCCAAGAAATTGTAGGAAAATGGGTGGGCGGGTTCCTCAGTTTACTTATTATCGGCTACTTTTTTACCATTTCTGCATACGAGGTCAGAACCATGGCAGAAGTAACCGGCCTTTTTTTGCTGGAAGGCACCCCCACCTGGGCCATTATCCTGCCTTTTATGTGGATAGGTCTCTATCTGATCTTAGGCGGAATAAACACGATCGCCCGTTTGTTTGAAATCATATTTCCTATTACAATCGTCATTTTTTTACTGGTTGCCTTTTTGAGCTTAGGCATATTTGAGATGGACAATCTCCGTCCCGTATTAGGATTGGGAATTGGCCCCATGCTAAAAGGAATAAAGACAACCGCTCTTGCATTTTTAGGTTCTGAAATTATGCTGCTCCTTGTAGCGTTTATGAAACAGCCGGACAAAGCCGTCAAAGTTGTTTTAGTTGGAGTATTCATCCCCTTGCTCTTTTACGTCATCACCGTTGTTATGGTCATAGGAGCCCTGTCTATCGACGGAGTGGTCACGAGTACATGGCCTACACTTGAGCTTATGCGAAGTTTTGAAATCCCCGGTTTGATCTTTGAACGTTTTGAATCTTTGCTGCTTGTGATATGGATTATGCAAATATTTACGACCTTTACCATTACCTACTATGCGGCAGCTTTAGGGCTGGCGCAGCTCTTCAAAAAGAAGATTCATCCCTTTACATATGGCTTGATTCCGATTATTTACGTCATTGCGATGGTTCCAAAAAATATCAATGACCTCTTTAAACTGGGGGATATCATCGGCAATGTCGCGTTATTATTATTTGCTGTACTGCCATTCATCTTACTTCTAGTATCGAGTTTGAGAGGTGGAAAAGCTTGAAGCACATCACGATACGGTTCCTCTTGAGTGCGCTGTTGATTCTTATACTCCTACCTCTTACAGGTTGCTGGAGCAAAAAAGAAATTGAAGATCTGGGCCTCATTGTAGGCACTTCTTTGGATTTGGAAAAACAAGGGGGGCCTCAAGAAGAGTCAGCGGGACAAGCAGGCGGGCGTCTTAACCGGGATCGAATTACGATAACCAATCAATTTGTCACCTCAGAAACAACAGGAAAAGGAGCAAAAACAGGTTCATCACCGCAAAAAGCTTACAATAACGTTTCTGAAACAGGAGATGCGATCCTGCCAACTTTACGCAATATGGTATTAAGAATCGACAAACGTGCCTTTGCCGAACATTCAAAAGTGATAATCATTGGAGAGGACCTTGCGCGTACCTTGGATATGCAAAAGATTTTGGATTTTTTTATTAGAGAACAAGAGATGAGACCAAGCGGCCTCCTTCTAATTGCTCAAAACCGTGCGAGTAAAACACTAGAATCGAAAAAACCGATGGATATCCCAGCATTCCGACTCGTTGAAATGACCCACGGTCACGGAAGAACCACCAAAATTTTACCTCCCACTACACTTACCAAAATAGAGGGGAAGCTGCATTCCGGAGCCAGCTTTCTTTTGCAAAATGTCGTCTCGTCATCCAATGGAGAAACGAAATTTTCAGGAGCTGCCGTCATTGAAGGGAAAACGAAAAAACTACGTGGTTTTTTGAATGAAAAGGAAATAGAGGGCTTAACGTGGATAACCGGAAAGGGGAAAGGCGGTTTGGTTAAAAGCGTTGATAAAAAGACAGGTCAGCCTGTAATATACGAAATATTGTCTATGAAAAGTAAAATTAAACCTCATGTTGATGGAAACAATATCTCGTTTAATATAGAAATCGAGTCTGAAGGAAGAATTGCCGAGCATTGGGTCGTTTCGGAGAAAACCATCGAAACTGAATTTTTGAAAAGAGTGGAAAAAGCGATTGAAGACGAGGTTGAACGTTTGGTAAAGAATGTACTCGATAAAATTCAACATGAATACAAGACAGACGTTTCCGGTTTCGGAAACAAATTAAGAATTAAGTATCCTCATATATGGAAGACAGCCAAAAAAGATTGGGATCAAACATTTAGTGAGGTTCCGATCCAGTATGAGGTAAAAATAACGATCAAAGATTATGGGACATCCGATGAATGAGTTCGCTGTATATCCTTCTTCATCCCAATGGTAAATCGCTGAAAGCCCAGCTTCTCATAATACGGTTCCAGCCCTTCCTCACACATCAGTTGCGGGAAGACCCGGGACTTCTCGCAATGTTCAACCAATCGATGGAGGATCTGTCGGCCGATCCCTCTGGACCGATAATCCGGATGTACGCCTAATCCGCATATAACGCCGGTAATAACCCCATCGGAGATCAAACGTCCCATGCCTACCAATCTCCGTCCTTCATATGCATAGATGGCATACCAGCTCTGCAAGCACATGGTTTTCAATTCCGTAACGGAGAGATGAATGGAGTTCCAACCTAGCGAAGCATACAAAGCCTCTAGTTGACGAAAGTCCTCAGGCGGCTCTGAGGTATATGTCACAGTCTGTACCATACAATCACCATCCTTTAGGATCTGGTTACCGGATACGCCATAACACTCATCAAGGCATTCTCAGCCTGAGTGGAATCGAGACGGCTGTATTGAACAAATACGGGTGCACTGCTCGTAACTTCCATGGCATAGGGAATACCTGGAGGAATACCTTGCCCGCCGTCCGTTTGAAGCGAGCTGGTTCGTATGTGCTTGGTTCTTCTTGCTGGTACGATGGTTTCCATTCCCAGCAATGGATCACGATCCTCGAAGTAAGCATGAATCGTAACCACAACGTCCTGCTCGGTTAAGTTCAACACACAGACGGATTCATGACTGGTTAGTTCTCCGCTGCTTTCAGGAGGGATATACCCGTCGGGAATAATCCATTGTTTTTCACCTTTTGACATGCGTTTCACTCCTCGCAACTCATCGATTTAGGCTGCATAAATAAAAATACATTCGCTATGGACACCGAAAATTCCTTTAATCCTCGTTCCGACCCATCAGGCTAGCGTAAAAACAGAGACAACGGCTGGAGTCCAAGCGCCTTCAAACGGCGAGCCACCATGTCGGCCAACCGGGCCGCACCGCGCTCTTGAAAATGAGTGTTGTCCGTTACACCCTGCGGAAACAGAAGAAACTCCCCTGGCCTCCCCCACATAAACACGGATTTGGTCCCTTCGGGACCCAGCTGGTTAAAATACTCCAAACTCAGCGCAGCCAAATCGATTAAGGGTATACGCTCCTCATCCGCCAGTTCCCGCACCGCCATGATATAATCGCCATGCGTATCCTCCAATAACCCCTTGCTATCAAAATAACGGCGGTGAACGGGCGTTACCAGAATCGGAGTCGCCTGTTTCTCCCGGCAAACATCCACGTATTTCTTCAAAGAATCCTTGTATGTCGAAAAAGGCTCGGTATACCTCTCCTCATCCCGCTTTTGATCGTTATGGCCAAACTGAATCAGCATATAATCATGAGGCTTCATCTTCTCAGATATTTGCTCCAGAATTCCCTCCGTAATAAAACTCTTGGAGCTTCGGCCGGAACGGGCATAATTGCTTACAGCCGCATCCGCTTTAATATAAGCGGGCAGCATTTGCCCCCACCCGGCATAGGGATAACCGTCAGCCGGTTGGTTCGTTACCGTTGAATCCCCCGCCAGAAACACATGGCAAGCATGCGGCGCAGGTGCCACTTCCAAAGCATTAATCCGGGGAGCACGGCCCGAGAAGGTCAATACGATTTTGCCTTGAACAGCCGGCACCGTCACACTAAATCGTTCAAAGTGACCTGCCGGTATGCGTTTCCCATCCAGCAGCATCTGCCCTTCCGTTCCCCGAATGGAGGTTTCGGTATCAAACCAGGCATCGCCGATCAGTAGATGCAGGGTGTACAAGCCATCGATCACATCGACCTGAAACGCAGCATGCAGTGGTATTACAAAATCTCGCATTAACGCCTTCTCCCCTGCCCGATTCACAGCGGATAGGTGAGATAAAGAATGGAATCCAAAGCCAAGTTCCGGACTATATAAGGTTTCAGCGGTTATTTTGGTATGTTCGTGGCCCGGCGCTTCCGTACCGAAATCGAATTTATACCTGCATTGCAACGAACTTCACCTCCCTTTGTCGCTTTCATCTAAAAACATTATCGTATGGGAGCCCCCAAACATAAATTCAAATAACCGACCTCCTTGTTCAAATAACCGACTACCTGACGAATCTTTGATATTGATATTCCAGATGCTGTAATAACGATGTCTATGTTGACAGCGTTTACAACCCGGTACATAATGTGTACACGACATTTTAGGCCCCTGCGCAAGGAGACGTTGCCGTGCAAAAATGGATGACGATCTATAAAAATATGAAAATCAAAAATAAGCTTTCCCTACTTATCAGCTTAATCGTTGCGATGGCATTTACCTTCGCCGTCATCGTCCAGCAATATGCATTCTCCATCTACGACGAGCAGCTTTACCTCAAATCATCACAGGTCTTACACCTGTCCTCCTCTGCGATTGAGTCAGAGCTCGAACGGATCGAACAGTTGTCCTTCAACATCATGACCGATACCCAGATTCAAAATATGTTACGTTCCATCGCCGGGAGCGACTCCGACTATGACCGTCTCATCCTGCGGCAGCATTTGGTGGACCGCCTCCTGAATTATGTAGGCTCCGAGCCGATGCTGTATTCCATCCATCTGATCGATTCCTACGATAAACAGCAGGATGTCGGCAGTGTCGTCCCGATTAATCCCGCCAAAAAGGAGTTTATTCTTCAGCTTGCCGGAGATGCGGATGGAGAAGAACGCTGGGTGTACCCGGACGAAACGGATTCGGCTCTTGTACTTTCCCGGGAAATAAGATCCTACTCTGGAACCTTATTCGATCTTAACTACTTGGGAACCATCATTATTCGGATCAATATGGACAAAATCGTCCGGAAATCCGCCGGCGGAGAAGGCGACCTGATCGTGACCTCGGGTGCGGATGTGATCTACCCTGCAACGCCGCACTTTGATCCGTCGGTCATTCAATTCTCCCTGTCATCCGGAAACGGGTACCTTACCCGCGAAATCGATGGCCATACCTACTTCATTGCACATAACCGATCGGGCAACACGGGGTGGACGTATATGAATGTCACGCCTTTTAATCAGACCTTCAAGCAAATCATATTCATTAAAGAGCTTGTCATCATCGTGTTTACCGTTATCTTCGCGGTTGCGATTCTGCTCGGCATCCGGTTCAGCCGAGGCCTGACACGTCCTATCGAAAGTCTCATCTCTCGGATGAAGCTTGCGGAAAAAGGAAACTTTGCGGAAGCCAACGTACTGCCTCAGGACGCTGCTCCTGTCGCCATGAACGAGCTGGGCCTGCTGCATCGGACGTTCCGTCTCATGATCGAGAGAATCAATGCGCTGATTACCGAGAACTATTCGAACCGGCTGTTAATCAAAGAGACCGAGTTCAAAGCGCTGCAAGCGCAAATCAACCCCCACTTTCTGTATAACACGTTGGAATCCGTGAACTGGCTGGCGAAGATGAACAAGCAAACCCAAATCTCCGACATGGTGCAGGCCTTAGCCTTCCTTCTTCGTAACTCCGTCAGCTTGAAAGAGCCGATTCTGACACTGGGAGAGGAACTCGAGATTGTCCGAAACTACGTCATTATTCAGAAGTTCCGGTTTGAAGACCGCCTAGATTTCACGATGGATGTGAAGGAGCAGGATTTGCAGCGCAAAATTCCAAAGCTGTCCCTTCAGCCACTGCTTGAAAATGCGATTCATTATGCGCTGGAGCCATCCGTTAACCCTTGCCGAATAACGTTGTCCTGCAATGAGACTCCTTCCGCTTTCTGCGTCATGGTTGAGGATGACGGCCCCGGCATGCCGCCGGATACATTGACCCGATTGCGAAACGGCGACTTGGCTACCAGCGGTAACGGGATTGGACTGTTAAACATCGATGAACGGATCAAGCTGGCTTTTGGCGACCACTACGGTTTAACCATCGACAGCGGATCGGGTCTTGGGACCCGCGTAATTCTGTCTTTACCCAAATAACGGAGGGATTCGGATGTACAAAGTTCTGCTCGTGGACGATGAACGAATTATTCTGGACGGCATATCTCAAATGGTGGACTGGAAGGCATATCGAACCGAGCTGGCGGGTACCGCCCAGAACGGAATTCAAGCGTATGAGAAAATCGTCAGGGAGAGCCCGGATATCGTCGTTTGCGACATTCGCATGCCCGGGCTGGATGGGCTTGAGCTCGTAGCCAAAACCTATGCCTCCCATCCACATATCAAATTTGTGCTGCTCTCCGGTTACGGCGAATTTGAATATGCCAACCGTGCCATGCAATACGGCGTGAAGCATTACCTGCTCAAGCCGACCGACGAGGTCAAGATCGGAGGGGCGCTGAAAGAGGTCACTGACGAGCTGACCCTGAACGAATACAAGGAGTCTTTTATCCAGGAGATGAAAGGCCGACTTCGAAAGGTGCTGCCTCATGTCAAAGAACAGGTGCTCAAGGAGTTTGTCACCAACAAAACCTATGGACGCCATGACTTGGAGGAGTACCGAAGCCTGTTCGAAACGAATTTCGATCAGCCCGTCCGTCTGCTGTTGTTCCAGCTGGAGGGCATCGTTGAATATGAGCATCAATTCGCCGTGAAGAACATTGCCGAGGATCTGTTGGACACAACGCTCCTGAGTACGACGATCGGGCAGCATGTACTGGTGCTCATTGAGAACCAAAAAGATCAACAGCGGCTCCATCAACAGCTGCAGGATATCCGGTGTACTTTTAAACAGTATTACAAGATGGACGTAACGATCGCGATCAGCGATCCCGGGCCTGTTACCCTGGCTCGAAAGCTGTACCGGGATACGCTGCAATGCCTGAACTACCGCTTCTATCTGGATGAGAGCGGGATGATCACTACGGAAGACACGCTTCACGCCGGCGGATTGGAAGGAACGTTTGTCCTCGACGAGGAACGCCTCTGCATGCCGGTCCGATCCGGCCACCGCAATGAAGCGGAGCTGGCCCTGACCGAATTCGTCCAGGAGCTGAAGCGTGCGCAGCTGAGCATCGAGATGACCAAATCCTATATCATTCAGCAATACGTGTCCCTCATCCGGCTGACCGATCCGGACCAGATGCAGGAACGTTACGCGCGGATCCCGGAAATCGCCGAAATGAGCACGCTCCAAGCGATTCAAGCCGTACTGGAAGAAACGGTACGGGAAATCACGCTGCGAAACTTCGAGCAGAACAAAGTCAAGTATAATGCCATCGTCCGCAAGGTAGTTGAGATTATCGAGGAGCAGCTGGGAAACTCGGAGCTTACACTCAATCTGGTGGCAAACGACATGCTGTATATGAACGCCGACTATCTTGGCAAGCTGTTCAAGAAGGAGACCGGTGAGAAATTCTCCAATTACGTGATGAAGCTTCGGATGAAGCGCGCAACCGAAATGATGGCAAGCGATCCCGATATCAAGATTTTTGAAATGGCCGAGCGGCTCGGTTTCGGTGATAATCCTCAATATTTCAGCCAGGTGTTCAAGAAACAGATCGGGTGCACTCCTTCCGAATATATGAAAAAGAGTGATTAACTTGTACGTACATCTCTGCTTTTTAAACAAATTGCACGGTTTTTTTCCTTACTCTTTCCCCGCGGAAACAAGATAATTGGGAATGTAAGCACTAACATTTGAAACGATATGAAGCGGTTTATCAACAAAGGGGAGGAAATGGAATGAAAAAAGTGTTAAACGCGGTTCTAATGTTTTCCCTGATCGGAAGCTTGATTGGCTGTTCGGGCGGCGGCGCTGCCGAACCACCAGCCAGCGGCGGAACCGGAACGGAGACACCGCCGGCGGCTGCAAGCGATAGCAAGGATCCGGTCAAACTCCGCATTGCTTGGTGGGGCGGACAGTCCCGGCATGATTATACCTTGAAGGTCATTGAAATGTATGAGTCCCAGAATCCGCATGTCACGATTGAGCCGGAGTACGCTCCATTTGATGACTACTGGAAAAAGCTTGCTCCCCAAGCGGTGGCTGGCGGACTCCCGGACATTATTCAAATGGACATCTCTTATCTGAATCAATATGCTGGCCGGAATCAGCTCGCGGATTTGAAGCCGTTCACCGAGAGCGGCGAGTTGGATGTCGCCGATGTCAGCGAGAATGCGCTGAGCGGCGGTGAGGTCAACGGTAAGCTCGTTGCCATGAACCTCGGCGTGAACGCACTTCAGACCACCTTCGATGTTGAGACGATGAAGAAGAACGGTATCGATATTCCATCCAAAGAATGGACTTGGGACGACATGGACACAATGGGTGCCCAAGCCAAGGAAAAAGGCCTGCAAATCGGAGGCTTTGCTTACCGGCATGACGTCTTCTTCCCGTACTACCTAAGAACCATCGGCCAGAAAATGTACAGCGCTGACGGTAAAACGATCGGATACAGCGACGATAAGCCTTTTATCGATTATTTCACCCGCTACCAGAAATGGTACGACAACGGATACATCCTGTCTCTGGACAAGGAAGCCCAGAAGAAAGGCGTAGCGGAAGAGGATGAAATCGTCCTTGGCAACTCCATATCGGGTACCGGCTGGTCCAACCAGTTCCTTGCTGTAGCCAACCTGGTCACCGATCGTCCGTTGGAGCTGAATCCGATGCCCGGGCCTGGAACGAAGGACGGTCTTTTCCTGAAACCTTCGATGTACTTCTCGGTCACCGAAACGTCCAAGCATAAAGAGGAAGCCGCTAAATTCATCAGCTTCTTCATCAATGATATTGAGGCGAACAAGCTGATTAAGGGCGAGCGCGGCGTTCCCGTATCCGCCAAGGTGAAAGAAGCACTTAAGCCGCTCCTCTCCGAGAATGAAGCCAAAATTTTCGACTATGTTACTTGGGCTGAGGCCAACAGCACGCCAGGCGATCCGCCTAACCCGATTGGCGCGGTGGAGATCGAGAAGCTGCTGCGAGATCTCAGCGAACGCATCCTGTTCAAGAAAATCTCGATCGAAGATGCCGCGGCCGAGTTCCGCAAGGAAGCGAATGCCATCTTGGCCAGATCTCAGCAATAACCAGGACACGGCTAGACAAGGCATCTCCGGCACATCTTTCCCGTGCAAGAGATGCCTTTTTACATCAGTGACCCCTGCACGGGGCGCAACCAAATCTGAATCGTAGGGGTTGAAATCTATGAAGAGGCTCCGTGAGAACGAGCACATCACCGGTTACGTGTTTTCAGCGCCGTTCGTTCTTGGTTTTCTCATCTTTACCTTATATCCCATCCTCTCGTCCCTGTATTATTCGTTCACCAATTATAATCTGATGGAAGCGCCAAGATGGCTGGGCATAGGGAATTATGAACGATTGTTCCTCGAGGACGACAAAATCGGCAAGTCGTTTCAGGTCACGTTCACCTATGTATTCGCCAGCGTTCCCCTTCGCCTCATATTTGCCCTCTTCGTTGCCATGATTCTGAATACCGCAACCAAGGCCGTAGGGCTGTACCGCTCCGCCTTCTACCTGCCTTCACTCATCGGCGGAAGCGTGGCCGTGGCCATCATGTGGCAGCAGATCTTCGGCGACAAGGGACTCGTGAACTCTGCCCTGTCCCTCTTCGGGATCCACTCCACGACCTCTTGGATCGGGAATCCCAGCACGGCGCTTTGGACGCTGATTGCATTGTCCATCTGGCAGTTCGGCTCTTCAATGATTATTTTTCTGGCCGGCTTGAAGAATATCCCAAGGGATTACTACGAAGCCGCCAGCGTGGACGGCGCCAACGCGGTCCATCGCTTTTTCAAAATTACGCTGCCTATGCTCAGTCCGATTATTTTGTTCAATCTGACGCTCCAGACGATTTCAGCGTTCCTGACCTTCACCCCCGCCTACATCATTTCGCGCGGAGAAGGCGGACCGCTCGATCAAACGCTGCTCTATTCGCTTTATTTGTACCGCAAGGCGTTCTCGCATTTTGAAATGGGTTACGCGTCAGCGCTTGCCTGGATCATGCTCATTATCGTCGGTATCCTGACCCTGCTCATCTTCAGATCATCCACCCGCTGGGTTCATTACGAGTCGAAAGGAGATTGACGATTATGACCAAATCCAGACGTGTTCTCTACCATACCCTGGTCGGATTGTTCGCCCTCGGCATGACCTATCCGATTCTGTGGCTGGTGGCAAGCTCGCTTAAACCGAACCATGAAATCTTCACGACGGCTTACAGCCTGATTCCGAGTCGGCTGGAATTCTCGAATTATGCTACGGGCTGGAAGGGATTCGCCGGGACCACCTTCGGCACCTTCTTCAAGAACTCGTTCATCATTGTCATCATTTCCACCATGGGTGCCGTCGCTTCCTCTGCGCTTGTCGCCTTCGGCCTGGCTCGGACCAAGTTCTTCGGACAGCAGTTCTGGTTCGCCTGCATGATGATTACGATGATGCTGCCCCATGATGTCGTGATCGTTCCGCAATATGTGATGTTTGCCAAATTCGGCTGGCTGTCTTCCTTTAAACCATTAATTGTTCCCCAATTCTTCGGCATTCCGTTCTTCATCTTCCTGATCATGCAATTTATCCGCACCATTCCGAAGGAACTGGACGAAGCCGCCAAAATTGACGGATGCAGCAAGTACGGGATTTTCTTCCGGGTCGTTGTGCCGCTGATCGTGCCCGCTCTCATTACGTGTTCGATTTTCTCCTTCTACTGGAGATGGGATGATTTCATCAATCCGCTCATTTATTTGAACAACCCGGAGAAATATCCGGTGTCACTTGCCTTGAAGCTGTTCCTTGACGGCGAGTCGCTTAATAACTGGGGCGGCATGTTTGCCATGGCTACCTTATCGCTGCTGCCGGTCGTCATCGTCTTCTTTATCTTCCAGAAATACATCGTGGAAGGGATCAGCACGACGGGATTGAAAGGGTAATTCATACACATCGACGCAATTGAATATGAAGGGAGTTTTAACAATGCCTGCACTTGTATTTGATGATCAACAGATTGAGAATGTCATAGACCGCGTGGTTGACCGGACCTTTCGCATGGATTTCAGCTGGGATTGGCCGGGCGGGGTTGCCTTTTACGGAGTATGCGAGGCCTATAAGGCCACTGGCAAAAAGGAGTATCTGGAACAACTGAAAGCCTGGGTCGACGAAAACATGGAGGAGGGGCTGCCGAAGCTGTCCGTCAACGGCGTCTCCATCGGCCACTCCCTCCTCACCTTGTACGAGGTTTATGAGGATGAGCGTTATATCGAAACGGCCAAGGAAATGGCCGATTATCTCACGCATGATGCGCTGCGTTTCGGCAACGGCATCTTTCAGCATACGGTGAACTCCGAAACGTATAACTTTCCGGAACAGGCGTGGGTCGATACCATGTTCATGGCAGGCTACTTCCTGCTTCGGATTGGCGTGATGCTGGACCGGAAGGATTACTTCGAGGATGGCTTGAAGCAGTATCACGGCCACGAGGATTGCCTGCAGGATCCCATCACAAATCTCTATTATCACGGCTGGGACAATATCGCCGGAAACCATATGTCAGGCGTCTTCTGGTGCCGGGGCAATGCCTGGGCTGCCATCACGATGGCCCGTGCTCTGGAGCTCGTCCCGGTAACGCATCCCTCCTTCATGATCATCGAAGGCTCGCTGCGCGACCAGCTTAGCGCCCTGGTCCGGCTGCAGCATGAATCCGGCCTGTGGCATACGATTACAACCGATCCGCAATCTCCGCTGGAAACGTCCGGCTCAGCCGGTATCGCTGCTGCCCTGCTCACCAAAGGACGCATCTACAATAAATACACGCAGAAATCGATTGACGGGATCTTGTCCAAGATCACCGAGGATGGTACCGTTACCGGCGTCTCCGCGGGAACGGCCGTCATGAAGGACGCCGCGGGATACAAAGGCGTGCCCGATAAGCGGATACAAGGCTGGGGTCAAGGCCTGGCATTAACCTTTCTCGCAGAAGTGCTCAAGATCAAGGACAATCCTTATTGATGAAATGCGACACAAAAAAGGCAGGATTGGAGAGGAGAAGTTCACCTCTACAGCCTGCCTTTGGTTTATGCAATTTAACGCGACTCTGCGACTACGCTTCTTATCTATTGCCCCCTGTCTCGTCCTCGCCGCTATCCTTCTTCTGCTCTTCAGTCTTCTTCGGATGCGGCGTTCCGTCAAGTCCGTAGACTTCGTCATAAGCGTCGAATATCTTCCTCGCAATCGGCGCGGCGCTTTGCGAGCCGAAGCCGCCTTCCGGCACAACGACGGCCACCGCCAGCTTCGGATTATCCCGCGGAGCAAAGGCGATGAAAACACCGTTATCAAGGTTAACACCTTTATATGATTGCTCGGATGTACCTGTTTTGCGGGCAAAGTCGTATTTAAAATCTTCGAAGGCTGCAAGACCCTGTGTATTCATCCCCCGCTTGACGGTCTGCCAGTATGCCTTGGGGAATTCAATCTCATCCAGGACCTCGCGCCCGAATTCCTTGACCACGTTGCCATCCTGATCCGTGATTTTGCTGACCAGCTGCGGCTTGATCCGCTTGCCTTCATTCGCCAGCATGACGGTGTATTGGGCAAGTTGAAGAGGGGTGTATTTCCCCATCTGCCCGAAGGACGCATAAGCTAACGCAGCCAGATTACTTCCCGCTGCCTTCGTATCGGTATACTCTCCCCGGCCCTTTAATTCCCCGGGCAAGCCACTCCCCGTTACAACTCCAAGACCAAACTGCTCCATATACTGACCCCAGACCTCAACGCCCTTCTCCCCGCCATACTTATTGACTAACCTTTTGCCAATCATATCGATCATAAAAGCATTCGAGGATTGCTGGATAGCTTGTTGAGCTTTAATGGGGCCATTTCGATGTCCACCTGAGTTAGAGATCTTTTTTTCATGTCCTTCCCGACCAATGGATGCAAAGCCCTGATCGGGATACGTCTCATTAAGACCGAATAATCCCTCATTCAGCCCGATCAACACAGACAGCGGTTTAATGACGGAACCGAGATAGATCATGGATTCGAACCCATGTCCCGATCTGCCTGAGCCAAATATCGTGATCGTGCCGTTTCCTGTCGCATCCACGATTTCCTGCGTAATTTTGCCACCATTTACCCGCACATTCGAGTCGTAATCCGGCATGCTCGCCATCGCAACCACATGACCGGTATCCACCTCCATGGCGACCGCATATCCAGTTAAGGCATCCTTATGTAACTTACCCGATACCGGATGAGTATGAAGATATTGAAGCTGATCCATGATGGCCTGCTCCGTGGCAAGCTGAATGTCTTTATGAATCGTGGTGTGAATATCATGGCCTTTTTCAGGGGCGACCATCGTCGGTACGCCGTCCACCATATTCTGAGGATTGATCGGAATGCTGAGATACCCGCTCTTGCCGCGCAGTTCTTCCTGATACATCCGTTCCAATCCGTCATAGCCAATCCACTCTTCTTCCGTGTAGATCAAGCCGGGATTCTTCTGATCCTTGTTGCTCTGATCAATAGCCTCATAATCCTTAAGGTCTTTAGAGCCTCTGAACTTCTTTAGAAATCCGATCGTCTGAACGGCCACCGTATCCGGATCATAGTGCCTTACATTCTCCTCCACGATCTGGATGCCGGGGAACTTGGCGCGGTTCTCCATAAAATAAGCGATCTCTTCCTTCGTCAAATCGGACTTGATTCGTCTCGGCTCATATCCATGCTGCTTGATATACTCCAAATCCAAGGCGTCAATCACTTCTTTGACGGTCATCGGCTCCATGTCCGGATCCCCATACTTGTTAAACGCCTGGACAAGCCGCTTCGCTATCTCCTCCGCTTCCGGCCGGTTTTCTTTTCCTTTGTCCGTCTTCTTGCTGTAATCCTTCATCAGGGTGATGTATAGAGAATTTGAAGCCGTAGAGTAAGCAAGCTTCGTGCCGGATGCATCAATGATGGACCCCCGGATCGGCTGCAGCGGGAAATGCTTCTGCTCTCCGCCGGTTTCCTGACTCGCCAGCTCCGGTCCCTCAACGAACTGCAAGATGGCCATGCGAATGATGATGACGCAAAAGATAAGAAATGCACTAAAAAAGAAAATATTGATCCGTCCATTAAATCTTCGTTTCATTTCCGCTTCATCTGGTACGTCCTTATAAGGTTTAAAACCTATCACATTGTCTACGCTCCTTTATATGGTTTAATCCAGCCAAGTTGGCAAATGTGGCTGTTTCTCGAATTCGAAGATTCGCTGTAATTGTTCCTTCGTATTTCGTTCCTCAGACAGCGGAGGCAGTTCGTCCTGCCGGAAAAAACCGACCTCGGACGTTTCGGTCCCCACGCCTGCAGCTCCGCCCGTAATGTCGCAATGAATAAACATTTTGTACACATGGAAGGCCGATGGCGGATGGTTATGAAATTTCTTGTCCAATACGGCCAGCAGCCTCCCTGCACGCACGTCGTAACCGGCCTCTTCCTTTACTTCCTTCACCACGACCTCCGCAGGCGATAGTCCGATGTCCGCCCATCCTCCCGGCAGCGCCCAAGCTCCGTCGGCCTTTTCCTTCACCAGCAGCAGCTTTCCGTCTTGAAAAATAACGCCGCGGACATCCACCTTCGGCGTTTGGTATCCGGTTTCACTCGCAAACAGGGTACGAATCTTCTCGTCGCCTGCTTCGGTATACTCCTGCATGATCTTGATGCTGAGCTCCCTCAGCTGCTCAAACCGTTCCTTGTCATAGACATCCCTCGTATATTCCAGTCCGGCCTGGCTGATCGCCTGTATCTCTTTTGCCCAATCCAACCATTTTAGTGTCATAGATTCATCCCTCTTCGATTTCTTCTCATATATATATAACGCCTGCTACTCACGATTGGTTTATAATGGAAGTGTTTGATTTCAAAATTATAACATATTTTCCGCCTGATTATGAGACGAGTGATATATTAAGGGGGCTTTATTACATGAAGAAAACCCGATCGGTTCTATATGTAATCCTGCTTATCGTTATGTTTGGTACAGGGGTATTATGTCGGATCAAGGTCAGAGAATTTAAAACCGATCTCAAAGGACAATGCGCGCCAAGCCGTTCAGTCCCTATGGGTTAAGTCCGTCGAACCTCCGATGCCCAAGGTGACAATCGACGGCACCGAAATCGCGGTGCAGCGAGGCTGGTACCTTTATTCATGGTGCAACGGGGATAAGTGTTCGATGACGGATGCAGTCCGACCGGAGCTGAAGGATATAACACCTGTTGTTGTCAAAGGCGGTGTGGACATTAAAACAACGCCACCCGAAGGAATACATGGCTTTACCATCCTAAATCTGACGGATCCCGATAACGACGGATATACCGTACCGACAGTACCCGGCTCGTATCTGTACGAAATTCACTGTACATGGCCTCTGGATCAGGGACGCGCCAGCTTTTATTTTGCGGTAACGGTCCAATAGGGTAAGCGGCTCATCTTAGCGATACCCGTGGACATAAAAAAAGATGACCCCTGACGAATTCAGAGGTCATCTGCTTGCTAGTTAAGTCCAAGACTGTTTTCTATGCACCTTCCACAAATCGGGTCACAGCACAAACGCCTGGAATGTTTCCTTTTTTCCATTAGGAATTCTTTCAGTCTTTCTCATCCCTTTGATTCGTTCGGATTAAGGCATACGCCAATTGTCCCGCCATCCCAAGGAATAAACCCGTACCAACGACAATATAGACCATCGTGAATGTTTTACCTAGCGGCGTCTGCGGCACGAATTCCGGATGACCTACCGTGCTCAACGTCACTACGCAGAAATATAGAGCGTCCAACACGGATAACCCTTCCTGCCTGGTATAAAACATCGTACCCGATAACAGCATAATGACAATCAGGACAAACAGCGCTACAAAATAACGCTGCTTAAACGCTCGAAATAAACCGCTGAAAAGACGTTTTAATGTTAGTAAAAAAGATATCATCCCAAAAACCGTCCTATTCTCTAACTGGAGTATACGTTACATAAATCACATACAGCTATTATATCAGCGTTTATGCCCTGCGCCCATCCTCACTTAGAGGCTAACCCTGAAGCGTCAGCAGCTCCCGGATTTCCGCCTCGGTCCAGCTTGGAAGCGACTCTCCTCCCGGTTGAACCAGTTCCTCGATCAGATCCTTCTTCTTCTGCTGCAGAGCGACCATTTTATCCTCGATGGTATCCTGAGCCACCAGCCGTATCACCTGCACAACCTTCTTCTGTCCGATGCGATGTGCCCGGTCCGTCGCCTGCTGCTCCACAGCCGGATTCCACCAAAGGTCATACAAGATCACCGTATCGGCCCCGGTCAGGTTCAGCCCCGTTCCGCCTGCCTTCAGCGATATGAGGAACACTTCCCGTTCTCCCTCGTTAAAGCGTTGGCACAGCTCCACTCGCTCCGAGGCCGGAGTCTGTCCATCCAAGTAGAAAAACGGAATCCCCCGATATCCGAGCTCCCCGGCAATCAGATTCAGCATCCCCGTAAACTGGGAGAATACCAGCATCCGTCTTCCCGCAAGGCGACATTCTTCAATGGTTTCCAGGAGCTGCTCAAACTTGGCCGAGCTGCCCTCATAGCCTTCCACGAAAAGGGCCGGGTGACAGCAGATCTGGCGCAGACGGGTAATACCCGCCAGGATGCGAATCCGGCTCTTCTGAAAGCCATCCTGCGCCAAATGCTTGAGCGTCTCCTGCCTTAACTTCGCAAGATAGGCGGTATAGAGCTTTTTCTGTTCGATCAGCAGACCCGATGACTGAACCGTCTCGATCTTCTCCGGCAGCTCCTTAAGCACATCTGATTTCAGCCTGCGAAGCAGGAAGGGACGCACCCTTCTCACCACGGTTTCTTTCGGCAATTCCTGAAACGCTTTTCGATCTCCAAAGAGTGCCGGGAAAACGGCATCATATATGGACCACAATTCCTCCAGTCGGTTCTCGACCGGAGTGCCTGTCAGCGCAAACCGATAACGGGCATGCAGCGTTTTTACAACCTGAGCCGTTTGCGTCGTGTAATTTTTGAAGAATTGGGCTTCATCCAGAATTAACGTTAAAAACGGCAGCTTCGCATAGCGTTCAACGTCCCTGCGTAGCAGCGGGTAAGAAGTAATGATGACATCTGCATTCCCCGCATTCTGTATGATTTTAGCCCGCTCGTTCTGCGTACCATCGGCAATGACGGCCTTGATCTCGGGTGCAAACTTCTGGAGCTCGTTATGCCAGTTATAGAGCAGAGAAGCCGGCGCCACGATGAGTGCAGGTTCGTTGCGATCTCTGATCTCCGGGAGCACCGATAGAATGAAAGCAATGCTCTGAATCGTTTTGCCGAGACCCATATCATCGGCCAAGATGCCGCCAAAGCGGTAGTGGGCCATCGTCTTCATCCATTGGAAGCCAAATTTCTGATAATCCCGGAGGACCGTGTCGAGGCTCGGCGGCACGGCAAAATCCAAATGATCCGGATTCTTCACGTGCTGCAGCATTCGGCGCAAGGATCGGCCAAGCTGGACCGTTGATCCCGTATCTTCCCAATCCAGCAGCTGAAGTCCTTGGACTGCCGGCATTTTGAACTGCGTGCCCTCCCCTTCGTATAACCAAGGCCCTACCCGGTTCATTAAGGCGACCACCGCCTGGAACTCGGCGCTTTCCAGGGGAAGCAGCGCTCCGTTTCGCAACCGGTGATATTTGCGTTTTTCTTCAAGCGATTTGACGATCTCCCGGATTTCGGCTTCTCGAATCCCCTCCATATCAAACTTCAATTCAAGCCAATCCGTCCGTTCGTCGACCTCCACCCGCACCTTGGCTCCCATCGGTTCAGTAAGCACCCGTTCCTTCACGGCCGTCGTTGCATAAACAACCAGCAGCTTCTCCAGCTGCGGTATCGTATGGTACAGGAAATCGTATTCGGCATCCTCATCGTTCATGAAGAAACCGCCATCGGTCTTGGCAAAGGAGGCGTTCTCCATGAGCTCGAGAATCCGCTGCTCCTGCTCTCCGTCGCGAACGAGGATTGAGCTGCTGCTGCGTATGGCACGATGTCCCTCCAACGGATTAATGGTGATGTCTCCGTAATGAAATTCGAGTCCGGCCAAAAGCCGGCCACGCACCCGGTCCAGATAGAGCTTCGCTTTTAAAGGCGTTTTGACAATGCGGTCGGATACAGTCTGCGCCACATGGACACTTCCAAGCTTCATCAGTCCCGGAACCACCCGTTCCATAATGGACTCCATCATCTCAGGTTGAATCCGGATATGCGGTTTATTCGAATTCTCAAGCAGCAATTTCATCTCGGAGAGTCTTCTGCAAGCATCCAATTCAAGCTGAATGAGCTTACCGTCCACAATGACGAGGCCGTAGCCTTCCAGAACGATCATTCGCTCCAGTCCCTCGATCTTCATCAGGTAATGATCATCCCCGGCTTCATCAAACTCGAATTGAAGGGGGATCGGATCTTGAACGAATTCCAGCTTATCCGTGAGGATCCCGTCCAAAGACAACAGGGAATGGTTCGAATGGGATAATCGTTCCCTTACCTGGGGCCAAAAAGTGGGAGGAATAATCAGCATTCGGTCACCGCTTCCGTTTTTTCCATGCGAGGTATACATGTCCATTGACTGTTTATACATGCTTTCATGATCGTATATACGAATCAGCTCCTGGAGAATATCATCATCCTCCTTTTGAAAGCTGTGGAAGTCCGGATCGTACGTGAAATTCTTCGTGAATATGCAGGTTTCAGCGTGTTTTACACACGCCAAAAACTCTCGAATCCGCTGTACGATGTACAGGCGTTTCTTACCTACTCGCAGTTCAACGCCGAACAAGTATTTCCGATTTCCGTAAGGATATAATTTGAAAATGAACTCCATCTCCAGCACCTCTCGGGTGTCAAACCTGGAAGCTGCCGTAGCTCTCCGGCCTTCAGAATATGAGAACAATCCGAGCAGCTGGCTGCTGAGCAGCGCATCTTGTTCCCCTTCATCCATGCTTCTGTCATGCTCCGGGGAGTACCGAGGCGTTAATTGCCCGTCTCCGGCATTTCCATTGACAGAAGGATGTAATAACGATGGATAGGGGCGCATTGGAGCTTCTACCATTTGCTCAATATCACGGATGTTCAGGAGCAGAGCCGCAATATGCCTGCAGCGCTTCCGGGAGAATCCATAATCGATACAGCTGCATTCGGTGAATACATCCCCGTTTGAGTCAATCTCGACATAGACGATACCCGACTCCTGATCCGTCACTTCAGCCTCGTATTTTCGAGTGTCCGGATCTTGTTTCCGCATCGTTACATGTCCATCTCTATATAAAACCCCGCCGCGATCGTAGGAGGTCTTTCCGCATAATAGCTTGATCACCCGTTCAGTCAGCTGGTAACCCATAACCACAATCCCTTCTCTATTTACTGCTAAAAAACAGTATACCATTTTGTGCGGAAAGGCCCATGCTTCCAAGTTTATACTTTCTGATATCTAAAAAAGAACTCGCCGCTACGGCAAGTTCTTGCGCTGCTTCTCATCATAACGGATCAATCGATCATAACGCTTGTTATTCCCTCTCCATGCCCCGATAGATATGATGAAACCGACTATCCGTCCCGCTCCATCCAACCCCTCCGCTTCGTGGCTTAGATACGTTTGTAATACAGCACCGTCCCGTCCAGTTGGCCGTTAGAGGATATGGCATAATCAGGAATGACTCCTGCTTGGATGTAACCCAGAGACTGATATAGCTTGTTGGAGGGGTCCCCCTCCCGGGTATCTAAGACCAGCAAGGTTCTGCCCTCTTCCTTGGCTTTAGGCTCGAGATGTTGCATCAACGCTCTGCCGATCCCTCCGCGACGGGATGCAGGATCCACCATCAGTTTCGCTACCTCGGCCCGGTGTCTGCCATTCGCCTTCATGGCGCACTGCAATTGAACCGTGCCGATCATCTGCCCATCCTGCACAGCTACCCACAGGGTAACCCCTGGGCCAAGCACATCCTCCCAGTAAGCGGAAGCTTCATCATAAGACAGTGGAGCTAAGAATCCCACCGATGCTCCCTCTTCTACTACCCGAATCAATAATTCCGTTAATTGATGATGCGTGTCGGTTTCTAATTGTTCGACCTCCATAATCGTAAACGAAGCATTCATGATAGGACACTCCCTCTGTCATCTAATAAACTCATTCTATCCGTTCGATTACCATATGCAATCATTTTTTTACGATGCGAAACCAAGGAGCGTGCTCGGAATCCCCTTATCGTTTTAAGATGTCAGCCAGTGCTTTATTCAGCGTGTCGTATGTAAATTGAAAACCTGCCTTGCAGAGTCTGTCCGGAATCACCCAGCGGCTCTTCAGCACGAGTTCCGTTTCGGTTTGAATAAGCCGAGCGCCCAGCTCAAGCAGCCATTTAGGTGATGGCAATCCCGTTCCACGATTCAATGCTAACCGAAGCTGCTCCATCAGTTCCTTGTTCGTAACCGGATAAGGAGAAGCACAGTTGATAACCCCGCTCAGCTCTGCCCTCTCTTGTAAAAACAGAATAATGCGATACAAATCCTCTACATGAATCCAGCTGAACTTTTGCTTGCCCGTGCCTTGAACGCCACCGAGTCCGTATTTTACCAAGTTAACATAAGGAGTCATGACGCCGCCGCCCGGTCCCAGCACGATAGCAATACGCAGGGCGATCTGTCTTGTCTGAGGCAGCAAGAACGAGAAGAAGGCACGCTCCCATTCCTTGGCAACCTCAACGGAGAAACCTGAGCCGATTTCGCCCTGCTCCTCCGTCATCGGCTTATCATCGGCATGGCGATAAATCGTGGCCGTACTGGAATTAAACCAAGTACGCGGAGGAGTATGGCATGCCTCGATGGCACTGCCGAGTATATTCGTTGTATCTATTCTTGAATTCAGAATAAGCTCCTTATTTTTTTCATCGTAACGGCAATTGACTGATTTACCTGCCAGATTAATCAGCATATCTGCCCCGTCCAGAGCAGCGACGATGGCTTCTTGATCGTTCCATGCGATATGGCCTTTCCGTCGGGATATCATCAGTATTTGTGTTTGCGGCTCATTCGTGAATTTTTTGGCAAGATAAGTTCCAATAAAACCAGTTCCACCAGCCAGAACGATCTTTTTCATAGAATAGAATCAGCTCTTTTCTCTATGATTTATCCACATCATAAACGTTCAATTTAACCATGGTTTCTTACAATATATCATTGTTTCAATAGAGAATAAAAAGAAAACACCTCCCATAATCGAAGATGTTCATTCATAGCTGCCGGAATTGTAGGATGATTTCAGATAAACACCAAACTCTCTCTTCTTCCCGGTTCCTTCGGTATCTGCCAATTTCTCATATCTGTCAAAATGCGTTCCCGCAAGCAAAATGGACTTCTCCTTCTCCGGCTCGGCCCCGGATTCCCAAAAAAGCATCCCTGTCACGCCCTGGTCTAATTTCCTCAAAAATGCTTCCCGTACCGGCACATCGTCCATCAAATGATAAAATACGGTTAAAAGCAATCCGATATCGAATGTATCCGAACAAGTTGAGCGTTCAAACCGTTCCTCCTTCAGGTCAAAGTGAACCCTTTCTAGAACGTTTAGCTGCCTTGCCAGCTCGTAATGCTCAGCCAATGGCTCATAGCCTGTTACGATGGCCCCCTGACGAGCAAAGTGTCTGGCATAAAATCCGATATCACCCTTTTTCCTCGAACGGATGAAGAACCCAAATACTCCATAATCAGGTCCATACGGGTTGGATAGGCATCATCCCGTTCACTTTTCAAATGCATGAAGTAAGGATTCAATATCGGAGTATATATCAACGTTCGAAGATGGCGGGAAAAGACCTCGGTTACCTGGTTCACAGCATCCGTATGCTTCCAAAACTCATAATCATCTTCGGTCATTCGGGCGGGGACCTGCCTAACTCCGCTGCAATACTGAAAGATGGCCCGATGGTGACCGTCTTTCACATGAAAATAACCGCCCTTTCTGTCGTATTCGACCATAATCGGATCTTTATTGAAATGATCCAGGTCATTGGTGAATAAGGCAGCCATCGTGCCATATTGCAAGCGCCGCTGCTCCAATAGATCGTAGTCCGAGATCGGCACTTCCATATCACGGGTGGTAAATATGGAGGCATGCCAACCCAGATACAACGTCGGGTATTCCCCTTGACCCATAAGGTAACGGAACAATTGCAAATGAGGTGTCAAGCGAGCAATGGGTAGATCCCCATATCTTTTATGGACTTCATACCAGGCGTCCGTGTAGTGTGGAATTAATACGGTTTTATGTTCTTCATCTATGAAGTCCGTAAACAACAATTCCAGCGGCACTTTCGTGACCATGGTCTGCAGATGTGGTTCGGATGACATCGTACAAGCCTCCCTACTGACCTACTTGCCTTGTATCGAAAACAAATACGTGGAAAAATCACGGTTAATGTAATCCTTAAAATGCCTTTTGTCGACGACGGGAAACAGTTCCAGATCCTCCGTTGTCCATGTGCTCAAGTGGGTCTCGAATTCATTGCCGTACGCAGCTCCCTGCGGCCAGTCTGTTCCAATCGGAATATTAAGCAGGACAAAGCGGGATTTTTCAATACAGGTCTGCAGCAGGACAAGCGCCGGCTCTTTTGTAAAGTGCTCCAGAACATCACCTAGAATAATCAGATCGAATTGTCCTGGCTGAACCTCCGCTTGTATATGATCGAACGCATCCGCAACGTGGATGATATTATAGAAACAGGAATGATAGGTATCAATATTGACCGGATAGATTTCAATCCCTTCGATTCGCGTGTCCCAATATGTGCGGAATACGCGCCCCTCCCAGACATCCAAATATTCACGGCAGATCATCCCCCATCGGCCAAAACCAACGCCGACATCCAGGACGGACTTAGGAGATACATACCGGATCAGATCCACACAATAAGATAAATTCTGCCAGTTTGATGTTCCCATTCCCCTACCTCCATTCGATCGTTCTATTTCATATTCATCATCATATTAATAATCCGGTAATCCGGTATGAAATAATCCTTAGGAAGCTTGCTTACCGTTTGCTCCCACACCACTTGATAGACCATTAAAGACGAATCGGAATGATTGACCAGAAACAAATGACGGTACTGGTCTCCGGGTACCTCTACCCCATGCATGGTCATTCCTCCCTTACCTAGTTACTGTGCCCTGCTCATCTCTTTTCGGTAAACTTCCAGTACTCGCTTCACCATGGAATCCAGACCACGATGAGCCAAAGCCCATTTCCGCGCTTCTTTACCAAGAAGCCCACGGTACGCTTCATCTTCCAACAACAGACTCAGATGTGCAGTAAGCATATCGTCATTTCCCGACTGAAAAAGAAGGCCGTTCACCTCATGCTGTACCGCTTCCTTAAGACCGCCCGCATCCGAAGATACGATCGGCAATCCGGCAATCTGCGCCTCCATGACAGAATAGGACAAGGTCTCCATTAGACTCGGTATAACAAAAATATCCGCAAGCCCTAACAACGTGGGAACATCGTCACGCGAGCCCCAAAAACGGACTGCCCCCTCTATACCCAGCTGACGAACGCGCTCTTCGTACAATGATCGCTGATCACCGTCTCCAACAAGCCAGCACTCCCAGTCCTGACGTAAAGTCTGGAGTTTACCCATGGCTTCCAACAATACGTGAATGCCCTTTTCATAACTGAGTCTGGAAGTGCAGATGATCACTTTTTTGTCCACCGGCCGGGTCAGTTCGTGTTCCTTCTTCAGCCTGTCTTCGAAGCTTAGAATATCCATCGCATAGGGAATCAATGAAATTCGGGATTCCGGCAGAGCGAAATGCGATACCATGACATCCCTAAGCCACACAGAAGCCAGCAGCACCTGATCGCTGGATGAGCCCCCGATGTTCTCGACAGATTTGTAATAGTTCCAGACGAGCTGTGGGCTGGAAGGTTTAATCCCTTGATCGTTCTGAATCATATCCAAAATGGTAAGTGCCACGGAGGCATGAATGCTGGTGATCAAAGGAATGCCCGCAGGCTTTACACGACTGACGGCTGCCGCGGCCAGTACATCCTGTGCATGAATTACATCGTATTGCTCCAAGTCCAAATAAGAAAGCGTCAACTCCAAACATAACCGCTCGCATTCAGCATGCCTGACCCAATTATCCGAGAAAATAGGCGATGCAGCAGGAAGATTCGACTCCAGCATCGGCCTGTAATGACTCTTGAACACCTTCCGGTTGTCATCTCCATATACATAAAAACAATCAATGCTATCACCAACCATGTCGACCTCATGGCCCAGTGCTTCAAGCCCCTGCTTGATCTGCTGCATATACTTCCATAATCCACCGACATGAGGAATCAGGAATATCGTCACGAGCAATATCTTCAAGTACCTCACCCTTTTCGTAGAAACCTCGTAATAACCAGCTTCCTTATATTGCGAAGTTATTTACAGGATCGGCTCCCCTAATCGGTAGTTGTGAAACTCATCTCTCGTTAAATGAACAATTTCCTCAACTCTCCATCGATAGAAAGTGAAGATGGCGGGTCCGCCGATTTTTCGCAGCTTATGCCGCTCCCCATAATAAATCAACCCATTCGGAGCGCTGTATACTCTGCCGTTAACAAGAAAAGGCGTAAGTAGCGATGAATCATGGATCAGATCCCCTTCAGGAAGTAAAGCGATTAGTTCGTCCGGCAAGGTGACGACACTTGAATAATTAAAATGGAGCCTGAAATACATTTCGAGGGATACAATCGGATGAAGACGCTGATCGCTCCACAGATAGATTTCCGACCCGCTGCTTTTTACTAGAAGGGTTGCAGGACTGTTCATGATGAAATCCCCGCTTATGTTTAGAGGTGAACCGGTCTCCATTCCTTCGAGTGTCGACTCATCCAATTTCACAATACCTTTCGCGGTAAATCCGTACGAATGGAATGTCACCATATCGCCAATGGGACGCTTCTTGCTATGCTCAACCAAATACACAGCAGAATCCAAGCCCCTAATTAGAATGCCATCCGGTACACGGCTCCTCACCCGATCGGTATGATGCATGACATTCCCACCCTTCAACTTAACCTAGTCCAGTATATTCTTGGCCAATCATTCTGGACTCGTCAGGTAACTATTCCGTTTCACACATTTCTCTCACAAAAAAAGATCCCCGTAGGGATCTATCGATTTAATAGAGATATGATTTGGTTTTTCATGAATTGATAGCTGTGGGGATCATCCTTCTTCGCATAAAAACGAAGTCCGTCCAGCGCTTTGAACAGTTGATGGCCTAACAGTCTCTCTTCAAAATAAGGAATACCTACGCCTTGCTGCTCCAACGCCTGCTGCAGCCTTTTCGGAAACTCCAGCATCGGGTACCACGTATGAAGAACAGAGACATCCAGCATGAAGTCGCCGAACATGGCCATCTCCCAATCCACGATCCCCGTTACGTTCCCGTTCTCTCCCAGCATATTGCCCAAATGGAAATCTCCATGTACAAGATATCGCTCCGGAGGCGAATAGCGAACCAGTTCGATCATCGTTTGGTAAATTTCTTCGAAAAACTCTTTTTCCAGAAAGCTGTTCTCATACAGATTGTGCCATCCATGGTAGAACCCTTCTTGCTCCTCATCGAAAACAGACGTGATGTAGTCCAGCCATGAACGATGGACAGCCTTGCCTTCCGGAGTAATCCAGCCATAACCCTCATGGGAATCCGCGACATGCATCTGACGGATCCGCATGAATTGATGGACAATGCCCGGGATAAGCCCTCGAATTTGCGTCGGCTCAAGAGCACTTATCGGCGTACCGGATACTTTGTCCGAAATGGAGAAGTGAATATTCTCCACTTTCCCTATCTTGTGAATACGGGGAATGGGCAAAGATTGCGCGCCGTACATATCGTAGATTTTGAACACTTTATGAAGGCTGTCCCCATTATCCTTAAAATGAATGACATAATCGGCATCGCCCTTACGGTAACTGAACACCTTGCTTAGTTCCCCCATCTCGATGGGGGTGACATTCATTACCGATTCCCCTTCAATATGCTTCAGATGACTTATCGCCATATCCAAAGACATCTCCGGCTTAAATGTTTTCATATCATGCTCTCCTCCTTCATCATCTGATCCGGGCTCGACTTGGACGCATTCCATCTTCGATATAACAAGGGGAACAATTCATATAAATTAGCGGAGATGCTCGATGCAGAAATATGAATAGTCGAACCCGTCATGCCTTTATTCATGTTCATGAGCTTCCGTTTCCAGGCAGGGTGCCTGGACATCAGATGATCAGGATCATAAACCTCAATTCCTATGAACTTCTCACTCTTGATCTGATAGATATGCATATTTTTAATTTCGTTCCACGCGACGGCTCCAGCGCTCACATAGGAGGATTTATCGACGATGCCCTCCTTATTGATCAAGAGTGCCGGATCCGATTGGAAAAGCTTGGTGATGGCAAACACCAGTCCCGCGCCAAAAAACAAAGCGCAGATGATTCCGACAATGGCGATAACCATGTTGTCCGATGTCACCCCACCGTATACCAATCCACTACCTAGCAGCACAAACGCCAGAGAGCCTATTAGCATTTTGGTCACCTTGGGATAGATCTTTATTTCTTCTTGTTCCTGCATTCGTCGCACTCCTTGGTTGTATTAACCTATGTAGGCGTTTTATCATCCGATGGACATCCATCAATAGCTAACTTGGAATTCCTTAACGAACACCGCCGTGCCGGAAATGTAGACATCCATGGTCTCTTTCCAGCGCTCCACTTGAACCTGTACCCTACCGTCTTTCCCCATTTCCTGGCCTTGTTCAATAGTAAATCGAGCAGAGGATATCTCAGGGTTCAAGTACGTCAAATAATAAGCCCCCATTACGCCCGATGCAGTTCCAGTTACCGGGTCTTCTACGGTGCCGGAGTACGGCGAAGAGAAATGTCTCGCATGCATGAACGAAGACCCATCCATCGTTTCCAGGCAAAAAGGATGCAGCGAGGCTTTTGGATTTTTTGTTAAAATATCCGGAAACGCTGCATTGTCAGGCACCATCCGGTCAAAATGCTCCAATCCTTTTATCGGCACCAACAATGTCCAGATCCCCGTGCTTCCATACACAATGGGCATACTGAAGTCCAAATCGTCACGCTTCAGACCTATGGAGGATGCCAGGCGGTCAACATCTCCCCCATAGGATATGAATTGAGGATGATCCTGCTTCATTTTCATGGTTAACTGGCCCTCGGCATTTTGAAATTCTATAGGCAAAATACCCACCTTGGTCTCCATCCACACGGTTTCTTTTTCCGGCAGCAGTCCCTTGGTTTTCAAGGCATACATGGATGCCATGGTAGCATGGCCGCACAAATTCATTTCATGGCCGGGAGTAAAATACCTTAGTCTAATATCCGCTTGCTCTGATTTTAAGATAAAGGTGGTTTCATTGAATCCAACGCTGCGGGCGATGGATTGCATCTCTTCCTCCGCGAGATCATCTGCATTCAAGACCACACCAGCAGGATTTCCCTTGTTAGGCTGCACCGAGAATGCATCATAATGAAGTACGTTTATTGATTTCATGTTTCTCTGATCCTTCTTTCTGCACCGTCTAGGATTTGAGCATCGAAGTTTAGTGAAAATTTTACCATTAGGGATTTGTTAAATCCAGACCAAATTTACAAACGGCTTCCTACATACGGTTCATTTCGTAAGCCCACTTGAATATATATCTGGCATATTCTTATGAATCAAAACCATACATGGGGGTAATTTCATTGAACACTATCAGCCTGTGCATGATCGTAAAAAACGAGGAACTCGTTTTAAACCGCTGTTTATCCTGTGTTGCCGACATCGTGGATGAGATCATTATTGTTGATACAGGCTCAACCGATCGTACAAAAGAAATCGCTCAATCCTTTACGGAGTCCATCTATGATTTTGAGTGGATTGACGATTTCTCGGCTGCGCGAAATTTTGCTTTTAGTAAGGCTACCCAGGACTATATCTTATGGCTCGATGCTGACGATATCCTGCTGGAAGAAGACCAGCTCAAGTTAAAAGTGCTTAAGGAAACCCTTGCGTCCGGCATTGATTCCGTTACCATGCTCTACCATTTAAGTTCAGACGAATTTGGCAATGTCACCTTCAGTCTCCGGCGCAACCGCCTTGTGAAGCGAATCAGGGGCTTCCGATGGATTGGACCCGTTCATGAGTATTTAGAGGTCTATGGCAATATCATTAATAGTGATGTAGCGGTTACCCATCTCAGCTCGAAGGATGATCCCGATACCGGCCGAAATCTTAGAATCTACGAGAAACGTGCGGCCGCTGGCGAATCGTTCACGCCACGAGATTTATTCTATTATGCGAATGAATTAAAGGATCACGGCCAATTCGAGAAGGCTATTGATAATTACGAACAATTTTTACATACGGAAAAAGGTTGGATTGAGGATATACTCACGGCCTGCAGCAGGCTCTCCGATTGCCATCACGAGCTCGGAAACGGGCAAGCCTCTTTTGAATCCTCTATCAGATCCCTGCATTATGCGCCACCACGGTCAGAATTCTGCTGCCGCATCGGTTACCATTTTTTCTTAAAAAACAACTACGATACGGCCATCTACTGGTATAAACTGGCGAGCGAGCTTGAACTGCCTTCGGATTACATGGGATTTCACAATCCCTCCTTCTCCACCTGGCTGCCTCACCTGCAATTGGCCGTTTGTTACGACCGGATCGGAGCCCATGCTCTTGCGAATCAGCATAATGAGAAGGCGCTTGTCTATCGCCCAGGTGATGAGACGATGCTGGCTAACCAAGAATATTTTCGAAACAAGCTGCAGGAGCTCCAAAGCGACCAAGAGAACCGGGAGTGAGGTGGATATTATACGATTGACGAATTGTATGTACTCGTGGAAGCGACGGATTTTCATGTGAACTCCAGAACCTCTCTTAGAATAAACAGCAGCCCGGCTTCTAATGAGCCGGGCTGCTGCTATTTATTGGATCTATTTGACAGAGACGGTGATGGATACGGTCTTTGAATCGTACTGCCCTTTAATGCGGGCGGTTCCCTTCGCGATCGCTTCAATACGTCCGTTCGTTACTTTGGCAACGCTGGAGTTGCTGGTTGTCCAAACGGCTGTGTCTCCAACATTTGTTTTCGCGCCGGTATCGAATTCAGCTGTAACCGTTACAGTCTTAACGTCACCGGGCTTCAGGTTCAGTTTCTTCTCGCTTGCCGTCAATTTCTTCAATTTCGGAACTACGTTTACCTTGACTGTAACCTCTTTGCCTTGGTAAGAACCCGTAATCGTAGCCGTTCCCTCGGCAACCGCTTTAACAGACGTTTTGGATACCGTCACAATCGCGCTGTCCGAGGAGCTCCAATTCATCTTGGAGGAGAGCGAAACCGTCTTGCCGTTACTGTAATAGCCTGTAACTTTAATCGATTTGGATTTCTTGATGTTGAGATCGATTTTCTCGGGCTCTACAACGATCTTGACAACTTCCTGCTCAACCACGACCGGAATCTTGATGTCTTTATTCAGATAAGTTCCTTTCAGTGTAGTCGAGCCTTTGGTTAATCCCTTAAGCGTACCGTCCTTAATGACAGCTGCTGAGCCTGTCAGTGACCATTCAACGGAAGAAGTCACATCGCTCTCCGTGCCATCTTCAAAAACAGCATTTACTTTCGGCAGCGCAATGCTTCTGCCCATAACCAGCTGATACTCTTCTACATCCGGCAGCAGCACCAGCACTTTTTCATTGACAGTAACCGGCACCGTCGCTACTTCTCTGGAACCGATCTTACCGGTAATTGTTGCTGTACCGGCATCAATGGCTTTGATTTTGCCGTCTTCGGTCGTTACCACTTTCTCATCGCTGGAAGTCCAGATAACCGCGCTGCTGAAATCCTCTTTCTCGTCGTCCAGAAGCGTTCCCGTCACTTTAGGGAATGATTTGGATTCGCCTTTGAGCACGTCCACTTCCGTTTCGGCTGCCTCAAACTTGGTCACGGTCGGATATACTTTTACCGTGAATTCTTTGCTGATTCCCAAGTAACTCACCTTGATGGTGGAAGTTCCCGAAGCTCTCGCTGTAATCACGCCACCATTAACGGATACGGCCAGCGGGTTGGATGAGGTCCATTCCCCGGTCACGTCAATGGATTGCGAAGCCGCGTTGCGAACCTTGGCTTTGACCGTAATCGAATCATTCATAAACAGAACCGGATTCTTGACGAAATCCGTCTGATCCAGAATCAACGCTTCATAAGGATTGCGCACATACACATCCACTTTGGCCGTTGAACCCAGATAGCTCACGCTGATCGTAGATTTACCCAACGCAACCGGTTTTAGCTTGCCATCCTCAATCGTAGCTACGGAAGAATTGGACGATTTCAGCTCTACCTTGTCCGTTACGTCCATACCTGCATCGGTCTCCGACTGCTTGGCAAAGACTTTCAGCTCAACAGGCGCATCGCCAACTAAGAGCTCCTGATCTTCGCCCGGCACGATCGCAAGCTTTTGGTAAGGCGCGACGACTTTTACCGTAAAAGAAGCCTTAAGCCCTTTGTATTCCGCAGTCACGGTTGCGCTTCCCAAACCTACAAGGGTCAATTCGCCTTTGCTTACTTTTACTACGCTGTCATCGGAAGTGGTCCACTTCGCTTCCGTGGTGACGTCGTTCGTTCCGTCAGCCAACGCTTTAACGGTTAGACCTTCCGTTCCAAGCTTATGTTCCACTTTATCCGGTTGATCCAGTTTAAACTCATCAATGGCAAATTTGACATCGACTTCAATCGTTTTGATCGCGCCTTTGTATTTTGCCGTAATTCGAGCCGTACCTTTCTCCAGTGGAATAATGAGTCCACCGTCAACCTTTACGATTCTTGTGTTGGACGAAGTCCACGTCGACTCATTGGTTACATCCTTCTTCGTAGAAGAGCCTTCAATGTTAGCCAATACGCGAAGTTGTTCCGTTGTTTCATTAACGGTTAAGTAAATTTTGCTCTCGTTCGTATCAAATTCAATCGACGTTACGTCCCCGGAGGCGGCGAATACGCTGGTTGGAAAAACCATCGCCAACATCATCACAACGACAAGAAAGATCTTCGTTGTCTTTCTGTTTAAGCTCATTTATTTCTCTCCTTTGTACCTTCTGTCTCTCAGGCTTTTTTTCAGTCTATCTCTATATCGACAATCCGGGATTAAATCGTTACCTTCCGACGCCAAAATAGGCACAAAGTAGGATAATTTCCCAGCTCCGAATCGCTGAAAAATTCCGGCGTGATGAAATGGACAGCTGCCCCTATCAGTCTAAACCCGGGTAATGGTCATCCTGCTTAATCAGTTCAATTGTATGAGTTTATAATTGTTCAAAATAAATAATGGAATCAACAACATTCTGGCTATCGTTATTTTGTTGGCAAGATTCATCGGCTCATCCCCTCGATCTGCAATTGGAATCGTTCGTACCCCTAACTATTCGGCATCGTAAAAGGTCATATGCTCTTTATCCGCGCGGTAATAATCCAGCCTGTCTTTCAAACCGCCCGTATGAAACTCGAACATATGTCCATCTGGGTCCAGGAAGTAGATCGACTTCTTGTCCTTCTCATCCCTTGCCCTGCCCGGCAGAATCTTCACCTGGAGCGCTTGCAGACGAAGCAGCGTTGATTCATATTCATCCTCTTCCATAGTAAAGGCAATATGCGTATACGTTCTATTCGCGGTGCTTCTGTCGACCTGTTCTTCATTTAAAGCAATCCACAGTCCGTTCAGATCGAAATAAGCCAGCTTTCTCCCTTTGACCAGAAGTTTGGCTTCAAACACATCCCTGTAAAAAGCGATGGACCTTTCCAATTCCGAAACAGAAAAGCAAAGATGGTTAATGGCTTGCAGGTTCATTGTTAGGCGACTCCATTTCATTAAAAGATTCGATGATGTCCAGCACATGCAGCGGTTGATGGATCTTCTCATACTCGCTCTCAAGGTATGTATTGAACCAATAGGCGTGATATGGCGTAAGACCGGCATTGCTGGCGCCCCTCAGTTCGTCTGAACCGCCATCCCCGATAAACAGAGATTCCTGCGGTGCCACGGACAATCGGTTACAAGCCAATCGATAGATTTCGGTATTCGGCTTGGCTGCCCCAACCTTATAAGAGAAGATGACGTCATCGAAGTAGGGTGCCAAGCCGCTCTGACCAAAAGAAATCACCTCTTCTTCCGAGCAATTGCTGATCAAGCCCAGCTTTAATCCCCGTTTACGCAAAAGGCCGAGCATCTCATAGATTTCCTGTGGAATGGCGCTGAAAGGGATTGTCTTCTCGCTTACTCTCGATTGGTAGAGAAACTCGACGTGTTCCTCATGATAGGGCAAACTTCGCGACTCCAGAATATCCCGGATAACAGCATGATAACTGGGATAATGCCCATTCATTCTTCGCTCAAACCGGATACGCCACTCCCGTTTAAACTCTGCTTCCGATAGCCCGAGGCTATTCATATAATCATAGGGCCTCTTGGATATCCGCTTGCCCTTTTCGAACTCCGTGATTAACGTCTCGTACAAATCGAAGAACACCGCTCTGACCACCATGAACACAGCTCCCTTCGTTAATCAACGACACCTGCCGCCTGAGGCATTTTAGCCGGATACTGCTTGATTGTTTCATCCAGAACAATCCCCGTCTTCTCATCCCATATCTCGCTTAATTCAAATGTGCCTTCTTCAAAAAACAGGGGGAACCGGCGCTTAAACCAATCCTGCATGGGCAGTTTCAATGCCGCTTCCCGATCCACCCATACCAGCTCGCCTTCGGGGGGATTCTCCAGCAGCTCCCCTTCAAAAGAGGTGGCCAAATAATTAAACACCATATACCGAAGACCTGTATTCGGTTCACACGATTCCTCGAGGCCCTTGTAGATGATGTCCTTCACAATCAAACCGGTTTCTTCCCGAACCTCCCGAATCGCTCCGTTCACAATGCTTTCCGGAAAATCCACTTTGCCGCCGGGCGCAATATAACCGGGAAATCCTTTGGCATCCGGTCTATTCATCAGCAGGATTCTGCTTCCGTCTTGGATCATGCACATGGTGTACAACTTCACTTCGGTCTGCAACCTAACCCCTCATTCCTAACGGTTCTACTTGGTTATAGTATACAACCAGAAACGCTGGATGACGATATGATGAACGGAGATTTCATGTCTTCTGCTTGCAATTCAGGTTTGTAAATCTTCGTAAAAAAAAGACCCGAGCAGCATCTGCTCCGGCCTTTCCGGTAAGTGTATGATCAGCCTTGTCAAATCTCCCCTTTACGCGGCCATTCTCATGTCGGACGAATATCCGCCATACATCATATAACTTGCGCTCGGGGTTTGAACCTGCATCGGAACCATGCAACCGATGGCTGATGCTTCACTGCTATTCCATTGAATAAGTCTTACGACCGCTTCAACATCCCCGGATTGGTAAGCCTCAGCCAATGCCCGAAGATTTAGCGTCATTTCCTCCTCTTCCGGCATGGTCAAGATAAGTTCCTCTTCTTCTGGATCCATCGATTGCAGCACTTTGTGAGCACGATGAAGAGCCGCTTTCACCGCTCCCTCCGTCGTTTTCAGTTTAACCGCGGTTTCCGAAACCGAATATTCATACACTTCACGAAGCAGCAGCACCGTTCGCTGCAGGGGCGACAAGTGTTCCCGCAGCCATTGAAAAGCGAACTCGATGTTCAGTTTGCTGTCCTCGTTCGACGTTTCTTCCCTAAGCAAAACTTGTTCCAGCTTCTCATCCAGAATTCGTCTATAGGTCTGATCCCGGCGGACCCGGTCAATCCATGTATTCTTGGCAATCCGAAGCAGCAGCGCTTCGGGATTAACATGGCTCCGGTTCTTCATATGCTCCAGTGCCTTGATCCAAGTGTCCTGCACCAGATCATCGGAATCCCATGAGGAGTTTGTAAGGGACAAACAATATCTGTGCAGGGTAGCATTCATTTCCTCCAGGCTCAGATCAGCCGGAGGGGTGACGCTCGGTCGATATATCGTCATCGGAAGCTAACTCCTTTCCTCATCTCGGTAAGATATCTTATAGGTAAACGAACGAAGGTATCTTTTCGTTACTTTGATGGTTGAAAATTTTAATTCGTGGTTTCTCCGTATCTTTTGCGGCTGCCTCTTCGTTTACTTGCTGAAACCAGAAAACCTAACGAATATGGAGGATGAAACCATGAATATTGTTCCTTATGTTGTTGAACAAACCAACCGGGGTGAACGATCTTACGATATTTATTCCAGATTGCTGAAGGATCGGATCGTGTTTGTGGGTGCAGCCATCGATGACGCCATCGCTAACAGTATTATTGCACAGCTGCTGTTTCTGGCGGCTGAGGATCCTGAGAAGGATATCCACATGTACATTAACAGTCCGGGCGGCTCTGTTTCTGCGGGCTTTGGCATTTACGATACCATGCAGATTATCAAACCTCAAGTTAATACGATCTGCACGGGCTTCGCCGCTTCTTACGGCGCGATCCTGCTGCTGGCGGGGGCTAAAGGCAAACGCCTCGCGCTGCCGAACAGCGAGATCATGATCCATCAGCCGCTGGGTGGTGTACAGGGGCAGGCCACCGATATTGCCATTACGGCTAAACGCATCTTGAAAACCCGCGAGAAGCTGGCGCACATTATATCCGAGCGGACAGGGCAATCGGTCGAACGCGTCGAAAAGGATATGGAGCGGGATTATTTTATGTCGGCAGAAGAAGCGAAGGAATACGGGATCATTGACGATATCGTCACTAAACTATGACGCTAATCGTAATCATGTCCAACACTGCAAGCCCCGATACTATATTTTATTCACAAGGAGTGAACCGTGTATGCTGAAAAGTTTGCTGAACCAGGAAGTGAGCATTTATTTTACGGATGGAAGCTATGTCCGGAGCGGCACGCTGGAGGAAGTAGGCGAGCAATTCATCCGGTACAAGGATGAATACGAGATGCTGTATGTACCGTTAACCGCAATCCGTTACGTTTCGGTGAATACCAAGGAACGAGACAAACCGAAGGTCGGTTTCACGCCAACCTCCTGATGGATAACAAGAACCGCATGGGCAACTTAGCTCATGCGGTTTTCGTCTGTATCGCTATTTATTTTGTCTAATATGAATGAGACCATTCGCTGTTTGCAGACATCGTTCTGCTCCCTCTGGTGAAAGCCGATAAATTGCAGGGCATGAATAACGGAGTAGAAATCAATCAGCGCCCGCTGCTCTCGGTTCGCTCCCCACTGCCTGCATAACGCCTCCACGTAGGGCATTCCCTGATCTCCAATATCGGAGACCACCGCCGTCTGGGTGAGGGCGATCATGTACAGCGGATCCCCGTAACAGACCCAGTCGAAATCAACGATGCCCTGAAGCTTGCCTTCAGCTACAATTACATTCTTGATCGTAAGATCATCAAGGAAACAGACAGGCTCCACTCGGTCGAAATAAGGCGTGTAACGCTGCTTCATTTTTTGCAATAGGACAATGGTTTCCGGAGTAACTTCATCGATAATATGATCTATATGACTGCGGAAATCACGTTCTATGATCTGTGTCCAAGATGAAAAAGGGCCCTGCTCCCCGATCGGAACCCATCCGAATCCGCTGCCCCTGGGAAGCTCTGACACGCTGCGCTGGTAGGAAATGATCTGCTGGGCAAGTTCAGCTAATTGTTCACGCGTCATTCCCTCAAGCTCATATCGGAGGTCCCGTCCGGGAAAGTGCTCCAGTATCATATAAGCAAAGGGGACCTTTTCCAAGGATACATCCGTTCGGATCACGTTCGGTACCGGCAAACCTAATGAAGAGAGAATCGCAATATTGTCCGCTGTATGCTTCAGGACGCCGGGCTTGTGATTGGTTCTGAGAATGATTTGTTCGTCTGAAAATGTCACGTTGTATACCTGATTGGTATGGCCAAATGACATGCGTTCGATCTTTAGCGGCGGACTGCCGTAAACCTCCGTTATAAGATCTTCCAGGTTCATCTCCACCACCTGCCTTAACGGTTGCTTTATTTATACATCTTCAAAATGTTCAACGACGGGAAATGGATCGTAAAAGTGATGCAGTAATTCTTTCCATTCCTGATATTCGGCGGATCCCCTAAAACCTATCGTGTGATCCTCCAGCGTCTCCCATTTCACCAATAGAACGTATTTGTGCGGATCCTCCAGGCACCGCTTCAACTCATGATGGATATAACCCTTCATCTTGGATATGATTCCTGAGGCGACTTGGAAATTGCGTTCAAAATCTGCCGTAAGTCCTGGTTTCACCTGCAGCATGGCCACTTCGAGTATCATTGCATTCCCTCCTTGTTATAAGGCTACGATTTATATTGCGTTCTATCCTCTATATTCAAGCTCGGTAGAAGCCTGAAAAGTAAATACTCCCTCTTCATCCGGCTCAAGACGATACACCTTCTGGACGGCATTCAGGTTCAGCCCTCCATAAATATGCGGGTACAACTGGTTCATCTCATATAAGTCCTCGTATACAATCTCCGCATCCACCTGATCTTCCTGAATACCTAATACCAATAGATCCGTCCTGCCTGAGTAGAACGTATTGGCTACTCCGCCGACTTGCTCCTCTGTGGAGCAATGGATGAATCGGTCCGTCTCTAAGCTCGGCGGCTCGTACAATCTATGCTCTCGTGCTGCCATCCAGACTTCCTTAGAAATCATATGATAGATCATGCTGTCCGTTCCCCCAGTCGCTTATTTTTCGTACTATCTTGACACACTTGAGATAAAAAAACCATTCTTTTCTTATAGTTTTCATGAAGGCATCCTTCTCATTAGCGAGATCTGGCGGAATGCCCCTTTTTTCCTGATATGAGACGCTCCGTGTACGAATCGTTCCTCCCATCGCTGTTCTTGTCCGGAATCGTTTCGTCCTTTCCGCTACGTTGTGCGAAAACATACGTTAGACATACGAAAAGAAACCGTTTCTTGGTTTCTGATTGAGGACTGACGAAAGTGAGTCTAGAGGTCGGATGGCTTTCGCTGCCCATAATCTACACAAGAAAGCGGCAAGAGCAAGAAAAGGCGGTGCAAGGATAACATCCTGAGCATCGCCATTTCTTCATTTGACACATTTTGTTAATCTGACGAATCTACCGCTTAGTGAGTAAACCTACCTACTTATGGGACAGCCCCTTTACGATCGTATACTGATCCAGGTCAACATCCTCGAAGATTACTTCATGGACGGATTCCCCCAAAGCATACGCCAGCTGTCCATTGATAAAAACGGCGCAGGCCTGCTCATCGATGCCGATCCCGCGCTTCACCTTCTTTGTTCTCATACCTTCCAGCAGATTGGACTGGTCGCTCCACTCCGTATAATGTACGCTGATCAATATATTTGAAAATAACCCTACCCCTTGCTTAAACAACATTACGCCTTGTTCATTATCCAGCGGCGATATGAGGCAGATCTCCGGAAGAATCAAGGCGCCTGCCGAATTCCCCGCAATTGGAACACCCTTCTCGTAACGATCGATTAACAGCTCTTTAAAGGGACCGGTTGCGTAATAGTGATGGTATTTCTCCGTGTTGCCACCGCCAATAAATATTCCCGTAGCCTGTGACAACACCTGTTCGACATGTTCCATGTCCAGCTTTCCATGATTGTCTGGGACGATCACCTGCATATCCTGGGCACCGGAGTCTTTCCACATCTGCTGAAAAAGGGGAACATACTCCTCCCAGCCCGGTTTGTTCATGATGCATAATGCGATTCTAGCGTTGGAACCGCCGGCTTGCTTTATAAATTGTCTATTGGCCTCTGCTTGAAAGGAATGTCCTCCGAGCAAATATAGATATCGATCCCTCAAGATAACGCCCCCCTACTACTTCTTTTTCGGACCACGTTTGTAAACATAGAACAGCAGCACGGATATAAAATAAATCGGAAGCAGGATCATGCCAATCACGGCACTCAGCAGGACGATGGAAAGCTGGCCGCGGTCTGCCATATCATCGTAATTCACATACCCGTATACAACCCAAACCAGCCATACCAACGTCACGGCATATCCTATTTTATAAGGGAATCTCACAGCATTGTTCACATCCTAGAAGTTGTTGGGATTTGCCGGCCTCCTACAGCAAACCAGCGAACGATCATTACGCACCCTGCTCCTCCCTGTAATGACTGACATCCCCATGCAGAATGATGGAAGGCACCTCATCGGTCAGTTCGATCTTGCTCAGGCATGTCGGGTGGATGTATGGCAGATCCCACAGCCGGTCCATGCTTCTCCCTTCAAAATGAGCCATTAACAGCTTGACCACCACGGTATGCGTGACCAGCAAAATACTGGCGCCTGGATTCGAAGCAACAATATCGACAAGCTTGTTAACCGCACGTTCTCTGACCTCATGAAAAGTCTCGCTGCCCGGGACGCCGAACAGCTCTGGATGATTCCAGAAATGATCCAGCTGCTGAGGAAATAATTCGCCGATCCGTTCCTGTATCTGTCCCTCCCATACGCCCAAATTAATTTCTTTGAATTCATCGCAAGCCGTAACCGACACATCTCGGTCCCCTCTAATAATCTCGGCTGTATGGAATGCTCTGTTACTGGTACTTGAGTAGATGAGGTCGATAGGGTCATGCTGCAAGGCTTCGCCGAGCCATTCCGCTTGCTGAACGCCCAGCTTCGTCAGCGGCGAATCCATATGTCCTTGAAAACGGTGCAACACATTCCACTCGGTCTGTCCGTGTCTCACGAGATAGATCGTGGTTGTTTCTTTCATCAATCGTTCCCTCCCTAACCTAATGTGCAACTCATCATTCATCGTTTAACTTAATCGAAAGGTCTTCTTGCCGTATGGCATAAGCCAGCTTGTACAGGTCCGCAATATCTTGCCTGCCGGTCTCTTCAAATCGCTTAACGGCTTCCTCCAAATCAACAGATTCTACCGCGATGACCTGCTCGCCATCTTCGGGATTTAGGGCTCTCCGACGATGCGCACATCCCCATAACCTACCAATCGATCAAAATGAGGATGGGGAATATGCGGCCGATAGGGGGTCTTGCTGTTGGATTCACAACGAAACTGGCCGAAGATTCGATACGACTCAAGTTCTGCACCCAACTCCTCCCTCACTTCCCGTCTAAGTCCATCCATATAGGACTCCCCGGGTTCCAGGGTTCCTCCAGGAAGCTCCCAGCTTCCGTCCGCTACCTGAAAAATAATGCAGCGATCCCCGTCAAATGGAAGGATGGTAACATTGCTGACCTTCGATTCATTGATTTCTTCGCCAAAGGCAAACCTGGCTCTCACTACGCCCCAATGGATATCATTCGAGAGGGCCGGGTACAGGCTCAAATCCCTGTTTTTTCTCATACACGCAATTCCTTTCGAATTTTACAAATATTCATGCTACCTATGTAGCACTGTATTCATGAACCATAAGCACCTGCTCCATCGAGCTCGTAAATCCAAGCTCCTTCAGCACGTTCACCAGTTCCTTATGCGAAGCTCGGATGTTGAATGCGGACCGCTTGCAGGCATAACCGGGTTGTATCATCTCCAGTACCGCGGTCTTCATCACGGCTTCTGCATCCGGATGTCCTGGAGCGGCTTCACAGCGAAACAGCGTAATGCCTGCCAAACTACCTGTGGCATCAAACACCCGCTTAAACAAACCAAAACCCACCGGTTCTTCTCCTTCATACACAATAACGCATTCGCCATCCTTGATACTGGAAGCGTCTGTCTGCCAGACTTCACCGGATCGATAGAAGGCTACGGAGGCAGCCTCCGCAGCTAGGCCTCTGACCAGCGTATACGGTGAACGAGTATTCTTCGCACCTTGCTGCTCCGGAGGCTGTTCATTCGTCATGATGAGCAGCCGGTCGATGATATGATATCCAACGCTTTCGTAGAGACGAATCGCTGGCGCATTCGTACTGATCGCCTCTAAATAGGCACGACGGACGCCTTGTTCTACGTACAGCTCTTCGTTTTTCTCCATCATGTTCTTGCCGATTCCCTTCCCCCGGAAATCGGGGGCTATCGCCGTCCCGCCGTTACGTGCAATCTTAACGCCATCTTCCTCCCGAAAGCCGTTCATGACGATGCCGGCCGGTACGCCATCCATGTAACAAGCGAGTGATCTCTCCATGCACAGACCATCATTTCCGATACGGGCAATGAAACGGTCCAGCGGCATCGAGGCGTTCACCATGTATCCTTCAAATGAGTGATTCCAGAGCTCCGATACTTCCCGAATCGGAAGCTCGCTTAACGGTTTGTATGTAATCATAGTCAAATCCTCCTAATTAGCCATGAGTGAGTATGGCATATTTAGAGATGCTCTCTATTAAAAACATGCAGGAAGCACACTTGAGTAACGTACTCATCGTGTTCTCCTGCATGTCTTAGCCATGCTTATTTACGTTTAAAGAGCTGCGTCATCTACGCTATCCAGCCAAGCCTCGATGCTGCCAATGACGGAAGTGACACAGCCATCCTCGAATGGGGAGATCAGACCTGCCACCTTCACCAATTCGGTGAACGACTTGCTTCCGCCTTGACGGCAGAGGTGCAGATAATCTGCCCATGCAGCGGATTGATCCTCATGCATCTTTTTCCAGAACTGGAATGCACAGATTTGAGCCAAGGTATAGTCGATATAATAGAACGGTGAATTAAAGATATGACCTTGTTTGTGCCAGAAACCGCCTTGTTCCAGATACGCATTATCTTCATAGTTCCGGTGCGGCAGATATTTTCGTTCGATCTCGCGCCATGCCTGTTTGCGTTCGGCCGGCGTTGCATCCGGATTCTCATAAACAAAATGCTGGAATTCATCAACCGTGACCCCGTAAGGAATGAAGATGAGTCCGCTCGCGAGATGGTCGAAGCGGTATTTATCCGCCTCGTCTTCGAAGAAGCGGTCCATCCACGGCCATGTGAAGAACTCCATGCTCATGGAATGAATTTCGCACGCCTCATAGGTAGGAAATCCATACTCCGGTACCTCGAACCCTCTGCTCTCGTACACTTGGAACGCATGACCGGCTTCGTGCGTCAGCACATCAATATCGCCGGAAGTCCCGTTAAAGTTGGAGAAAATAAACGGTGCGCCGTACTCGCTAATATAGGTGCAGTATCCGCCGCTCTGCTTGCCTTTTTTGGCAACCAGATCCATGAGGCCGTTCTCCTGCATGAAGGTAAAGAACTCGTGAGTTTCCGGAGACAATTCTTCATACATCTTCGCACCATGGTTGACGATCCAATCCGGGTCACCCTTAGGTGTGGCATTCCCCGATTTAAATGAGAAGTTCTCATCGTAGTACAGCAATTGGTCCACATCGATTCGTTTCTGCTGACGTTCTCTCAGCTTGGATGCAACAGGTACGATATGCTCCAGCACCTGGTTACGGAAATTAGCGACCATCTCCGCGTTATAATCCGTGCGGGCCATGCGAGCGTAACCAAGCTCTACGTAATTGTTAAATCCAAGCTTCTTGGCAATCTTGGTTCTTACTTTAACCAGATCATCATAGATACGGTCGAAGTTTGCTTCGTTCTCAGCCATGAAGCCGCTGGACGCCTCCATTGCACGTTTACGCATATTGCGGTCCGTCGATTGCTGGAAAGGAATCAATTGCGACAAGGTACGCTCTTCACCTTCGAACTGAATTTTGGCAGAAGCGATCAGCTTCGAATATTCCGTCGTCAGTTTATTCTCCTGCTGCAAGTCCTCAATGATCTCAGGACTGAATGTTTTGAGGGAGAGCTCTGCCAGCTGGAACAGCTGCCGCCCCCATTTGTTCTCAAGCTCGGCTCTGAATTTAGAATCCACGAGGGCACGATAATAATCCGTTATGTATTCCTGGATGACCGGTCCGTTCTCGTCGAAGAAATCCTGCTCTGCCTTATAGAACTCGTCGTTCGTATCAATCGAGTGACGGATGTACACCAGTTGACTCAGGGTGTCCATCTCACTACGGAGTTTGTTAATGCGGGTCATCGCCTCATCCTGCTCCTCATACGTGCTGGCGGAGGTGAAGGCGCTAAGCTGTTCTTTAAACTTTTGCTCAAAAGCTTTAACGTCGGGGCGTTCATAGCGATATTCGCTGAATTTCATAAGACACCTATCCTTTCCCATATAAAAAATGCATCCTGGCGTCTGATCGCATGGATTCAAAACACCAAACTATATCTAAATTCTATATGCGAATCAGAATATCCTTCACAGGTCTATGAAATTCTACACGCCCCTATGGGCTACGTTATAATCTTAAGGCCAATCGCTGAAGCCAGGATTAAAGCAATGAAAAATATCCGACGTGCTTCCTTCGGTTCTCCAAAAGCAAACATCCCCAGCAAGGTACTGCCGGCCGTCCCCATTCCCGTCCAAATCGCATAAGCGGTTCCCATGGAAATAAAGGCCATCGCGTACGTCAGCAGCAGAAAACTCGAACCGAGCGAACAGGCCAAAAAGATGTAGGAGCCCAAGCTGCGAGTCAGGCTCACCCTTCTTAACGCAATCACACCCAACACTTCACATAACCCTGCGGCGATCAGAGCGATCCATTCCATTACGCACCACTCTCCTTCGCCTGATTATCCGTGTCTTTCGTGACCAGTTTGAGTCCCAACACCCCTGCAGCCAACATGCCAATCAGCAGCAGCTTGATGGGATTCGCCTGCTCGCCAAACACAAGGATCTCCATCAGCACCGTACCGGCTGTCCCGAGTCCTGTGAAAATCACATAGACCGTACCGATGGGAAGTTTAGCCGCAGAGTCCAGAAAAACTTTAAAGCTGAATATAATCGAAGCGATGGTAATGATCCACTGCCACCAGGTATCGGAATGCTTCAAACCGGATACCCATACAACCTCCAGTGCTCCCGCCAACAATAAGAGCCACCATGCCTTTTTCATCCTCCAACATCCTTCCACTCTTTATTTGTATATAAAATGTTTGTGATGTAGTTGTGATTGTAATCTAAAAATGGCATACCGTATAATGATAATAAATAATGATGTCATCATTTTTAGTGATGTCTGGAGGAGAGAGAGGATGGTTTAGATGGAGCTTACCGATCTGAAGGTATTTCTGAGGATTGCCGATGAAGGGAATATCACCCGCGCTGCGGAGCAACTTGGGTATGTGCAGTCCAATGTTACGGCCCGGGTCAAAAAGCTTGAGAATGAACTGGGGGTTCCCTTATTCAACAGACACTCCAATGGAGTGACTTTGACGGAAAAAGGGCGCACGTTCCGGGACTATGCGTGTACTATTCACAATCTGTCTGAAGAAGCGGTGCGTGCTGTACAGGAAACGCCTTATCCAAGCGGTTCTTTAACCATTGGCGTCGTGGATACGGTGCATTGCGGACATTTCATTAAATCCTTGTCGGACTATCAAACCATGTACCCGGACGTCAAGCTATCGCTCTTGACCGGCAGCTCTTCGGAGCTGATTACCCAAGTATTAAACTATCAGCTTGACGGGGCATTTGTGACGGGAAACATTCCGCCGAAGCTGGTTGCTGATTATATAGAAGAGGATGAGGTCAAACTGCTGACCAAATCGAAGGAGCAGCCCTTTCCCGATCTGGCAGTGACCAAATGGGCCGTTGCTCCGGCGGGATGCCCGTTTCGAAGCATCCTCGAAAGATGGCTGTTAAGCCAAGGGATTCCGCTGACCAATATGATCGAAGTCTCATCATTAGAGACCCAATTAGGCATCGTACAATCAGGCCTTGCCGCTACGCTGCTCCCCACCTCCGTCTTGAGTGGAGAATTTGCGAATATGGGCAGCTTCTCGATCCCGGAAGCCTTCCGGCACACCTCGACAAGCCTGATCAGGCGTAACGACCGGTTCAAGAACAAGGCATTTTCCGCTTTTGCCGAGCTGGTTAAGGTTAATTTCGATAAGACGGAAGGTTTATGAATAATTACACTTTCAACGTCATAACTGTCCTCCTAGAGTGGATATGGTGGTATTCTTCCGCGATAGTTCCATCTGCCGCTCGATATAATGGGCGACGCCATCAAGCTCATTCGAGTCGATAATATGGTCAGCCAGCTGCAGTATCCTCTCGTGCGCGTTCCGGACTGCGATCCGCGTGCCTCCGGCCTCGAACAGGCCGATATCATTGATGTGGTCGCCGAACACCACCGCGTTCTCCAGATCAATCCCCATGTGGGCGGACCATAATCGGAGACCGTCTCTTTTGTTTGCTTTGGCATGGCTGAATTCGAGGAAATAGTGGTTGCGAATGTAATAATCCGGCATCATATGCGCATGAATCACGTCGCCGTATAATGTCGTGACCTCTTGCCGAATCGGCTCCAATTCCTCATGTAGTCCAATGTATGTAAGAGCTAAAGTCCGGTAATCCGGCGGGCAGCTCAGGTTCTTCACTTCCAGGAATCTCGGATCACGGGGGCGGCTATCGTAGAAGGACATTTCCCCCTCTCTACGCAGCGTCTCATGCAGAACACGCTCCCGCTGATCCTTATCGAGCGAGAAATAAAAGGGGGTAATGCCAAACTTCCTCCCAACGTCGATAATTTCATTCGAGATATCCCGCTCCAGCCAATATCCATCCATTACGTTTTGATTCAACCCGTCATATATCAAAGCACCGTTATAAAGAATCACGGGGTATTTCCACGAGATATCCGATACAACGCTTTGAGCGCTAATATTGCCGCGGGCAGTGGCAAACGTAACAACCACGTCCTGCTCCAGCGCATTCGAGATAACATCCCTAGTATAGGGTGAAAGTGTCTGATCTGATCGCAGAAGCGTTCCATCCAGATCCGTAATATATGCTCTTTTCTTCATCAAGAAGCAATGCCTCCTTCGCCGTCCAGTATGTGACAAAACCCAGCCATAGAGCAGCTCTATCTAAGACTGGGTCATTATTATGAATGAGACGTCTTCCATGATTATACAACTTCTATGATAGAGATGGTAAAGGTTAATTGCTTATTTCGCTTCAATCCCCATCTATTTTAGATCCTTTACCTGATCGAATAATGTCAACACTACCCCAAAACAACATTAAAGCAATGACCGGGTGGAGTGCAGATAGAAATCCGATCTGAGACGAGAATACCGCTGTTAAGAACATCCCGATCACCATACCGAATAAACCTATGCTTTTCCGAAGTAATCGTCGGGAAAGTCCTCCTATCCATGCCATGATTGCCATGATGAGTGGTACAAAGGCAAAATATCTCGCAAAGCTAACATGGGCTGCCCAACTTCCTGGATCCACAAACAGTGCCATTCCGGCGATAAGAACTTGAAGCGCAACACTAACACTGAATATCAAAGTGAGCACGATAAACGAAGCACGGGAAACTCGAACCAAGTTTATGTTATTCATACCTCTCATCTCCCCAACCTATAGATCCCCATGCTTCCGGTTGCCAATGAGAAATCACCTCTTTTATTGCTGTTACGTCGGTTTGAGGAATGGCATATATTTGCGGCACGATAGGAATACGAAAAGTAGTATGGTCGTGAAAAAAACGCGTGATTAAGGTACCTATTGCCCTTCCATTATCATAGTGAATCACACTCCAAAATCGCCTTTCCCTCTCTTCCCACGGCCCCCAAAGCTCCTCAGATTGTGGAAAGGTACCCGGCATTACGGGTTTAGGGGTTAAACCTGCACTGTATACTTCTGCTTCCAATGGACGGAATAGCTTGGAACAAAAGAGTCCATAAGCGTAATCTCCTTTATTTTGAAAAATATGCTCAAGCTCGTTCTGGTTCTCTTCCCATACATTCTGCCACTGATCATCCATATATCTCTGGCAGTAATGAGCCAATGCCTTCATCATGGATACGTTTAAACGCTCTGTTAAGATCATATTCTATCCTCCACCTTTTAATTTGGATATGTGAGTTATACTCGATGATGATCAGATCTCCAGTTCCGGATAGCAAGCTTGATATTTTTGGATGATAAGTTTTCGTTAACAGCTTTCTCACACAGCATTAGAAACTCATCATCCGAAGCGAATCGAAGTGCAATGATTTGTTCTATTGTCAGATTTGGATCCAGGAGCCTCCCTGTCGTTACAAAATGCCTTAGGTTCTCTTCTGCTCGAATTACGCGATCTTGCACCTTACAAACGAATTGCCGGATGAGAAATAAGGTCATAACCACCGAAAATGACATGAGTATGAGAAGCAATGACGTAAATAACGATATTCCACGCATATTCGTCACAAACAGATAAACGAATGCTGCGGCGACCATAGCAAAGCTAAGCGGCACAAGAAAAAAATGAAATGCAGGCACATGTCTTTCATGGTTGCTGTAGGATTGATTTTTCATAGGAATACCTCCTTTTTTTATTGTGAGTGAGCACACACTCATTATTAGTTATCACGTTTCCCAACTCATCCAAGGTGAATGCCTTGACTTTGAGTGAGTGCACACTCATAATACAAGTGGAACCATTACGAAGTCAACAGAGCGAGGGGATTATTTTGGATTTAAAGAGCAAGATCGCCGATGCAGCGGAGCTGGTCATTCGCACAAATGGATTGGCCAAAGCAACAACGAAAGAAATTGCCAGAACCGCCGGGTGTTCAGAAGGCTCGCTGTACAATCATTTTAAGAGCAAAGACGATCTGTACCTTCACATTTTACGCGGACAATTACAAAATTTTATGCAGACACTCATATCTCTCAGAGATCTTATCGGAAAAGATACAGTACGCAGCAATCTGGAAAAAGTGGCTCGTGCGGGCTTATCGGATTACTATCAATCCATGCCTCTGATCAGTTCCATCTTCTCTGAGCCAGGACTGTTAGCACAACACAGGGAAGGTTTCACCACTCGGAATGAAGGCCCCCACCGGGCAAATGAAGCAGTTGAATCCTATTTGCTGGAGGAGCAGCGACTTGGGAGAGTATCGGAGCATGTTAAACCGAGATCCGCTGCGGACATGCTGCTTGGAAGCTGCTTCCAATATGCATTTCAATTAAACTTTCTAGGCCGCCCCTTATCTGATGAAGAACAGAATGAGTTTGTATATTCGGTGTTGGATACATTGTTTCTAGGGATGGGGAATAAATGACCGGAGAGCAACGGGTGGTAACAGAAGAATCGCCGCATACCAGAGTCCCTGTAAGGGACTCCCTGCCTCAGGTGGAAACATGAAGCTGTACAGCGAGAATAGGGTGACGCAGACAAATAAATTAAGAACTCATCACGTAGCCTCGGCCAACATTCCCGACAGAATGCCAGCCCTGCGGATGACCTCAATCCTTTCCTCGCGGCTGAAGATAACCTATAACTTCTTGTATATGCTGAATCTCGGCAAACGGAAAAACACCCATGCTGTTCATTCTCGCGATGTCCCCGCGATAGGCGATAAATGAAATTCCGGCGCTCTCGGAGCCCTTACCATCCACCCAGGCATCTCCGACAGATAACCATTCCTCCGGCGATGTATGAGGGAAATGCTTCAGCACCTCCATATAACCATCGGGTGCCGGCTTTAACAATCCCATGGCCTCCCTGCCAATAATGAGATCAAAATAATGCGCAATCTTGTTCTCTTCCAGTGCGGCCATCGCTGCTTCCACCGCATTATTCGTCACAATGGCCAGATGCAGCTGCCCATGCAATTGCTGAACAAGCTCGCTTGCTCCCGCTTCAAGAACCGCACCCATCATCCCCCTCATCTCATGTTCCTTGGCAATATCCCACATCGCGTGACGAAGATCTTCCGACAGCAGCCCTGTATTCAAGGCTTCAGCAATGATGGTTGAGGTGGTGTGGGTGTCCATGGCCAGACCTTGGGGCAAGATTCTGTGAAGGCATAAAAAGGCGTAGATGTCCCTCTTCATTGCACCAAAATCAATGCTGGAATGCAGCAGCGTATTATCCATATCAAAGACAATGCCTTTTATCGTAAACGCGATATCTAATCAACTCCAGTCATAGAAATGCCTTGAATTGCTGCCCCGTCAGGCAATCCAGATTTGGGTATGCTGATCAAGGATGTGACGCTTGCCTGACCAGGGTAACCCTCCGTCCCTTCATCCTGTTGGGATGCTAAAGTGATGTATAAGTGATTCTTTTCATTCTCTAGCTGTCCGCTAGCCATCTTCATGGACGCAATCCGGAAACCTCGGGCAGACGGAAGCTGCCCACCGCTGACCAACAAATAAATTTCCTGATCCGTTTCCTTAAGCACCCACCCGCCGGGAGCCATATTTATGCCGTCATCATAAAGCTGTTGAATGACCGGGTCAAGGCACTCAATCGAACGGTACTCCCAGGTAAATTCCGGAGAGGTCTTGGTGTATAAAAGCTGCGTGTAGTGGATTTGCAAATAGTCGATCTCATGGAGTATACGTTCTTCTTCCGTCGCATTTTGTACCTCATAGGAATCATTGCTTCTAGGCCCATGGCTCCCAGCAATCAACATCATTATAACAATCATGGTGAAGATCAGCCTTTTGCTGATACTTATTCGCATATACTCGTAAACTCCTTCATCTCCTAATCATGTACAACTTCCGTACCGGCGATAAAATCGTGCAGGGAACGCTTATCTTCGCGCATCGCAACCATAAATATGCTCACAATGAGTCCAATTCCAAACGTCAGTGCATACACAATTCCGGCTACGAGGTTGCGGAGCAGCATTGTTCCAATGCCCGGCGGCTCAAGAAAATCGAATTTGCGAATGCGGATGCCGCATATGCGCTTGCCAATCGTATAACCATTCCAATACACGGGCACCAGCATAGCATACAGACCGTAAATCAAATCGGAAATCCGCTCATTCTCAAAGTTTCCCGTGATAATTCCTGCAATGATGGATAAAGGAAGAGCAATAATTAGACCGTCCAGAAGATTGGCGCCTAGGCGGATCCAAAAGCCGGCAACTTGGTTTTCCCCCACTCAATATACCCCCTTAAAAAATCAAAATAACATTCAATTATGGACTCCTATCGGCGTTGTCTGGCTGGTCAATCTCCTCCCAGTTATGCTTGATCTTGTTCAGGTCATCCTTTAGCCATTTACGAATGATGGGGACGATGATGCATAAGATACCAATAATCAAACTGATGATGCTGAATATCCACGGCCCTTTTCCTATTTCCGATAACAAGTCTTCAAACGTCCTGGGGCTGTATATCCCCACAATCGCAGCTGTTAAATACCGGATACCGTACAAAAAAGCCGAAATACAGATAAAAATAATACCCATCGTTTTATGGTTCATAGTGTGTGTAGTCCTTCCTCTTAACGGTGCCGCACACAAAGCAAGCAGCTGCCATGATTATACCCTTTGGGCGATTAGCTCACTTCTGGCGGCGATTAACCACGGATGCACCAATTTCATTTTGTCGCGTTGATTCCATACATGGTCCAAATACACAAGCGCCGCTCCGTCTAAATCCAGATCGTCCAGTTTATTGCGCATGTCCGCTTGGTAGGCGTGATTGCCTTCAAGTTGCCATGAGATCTTATCCGCAACGAATAATACCTTATCCAATTGGCTCGCCCCGGCTTTTAACGTTGTATGGCATTCAATAGCGTTTAATATGTCCGGTGAGGTGCAGCCGAAGATGCGCTGAGCCATTTCCATGGAAAGCTTCTGATGAATGATCCTGATATATCGATGTTCCTCTTCCATAATGGGTAGAGACCATTCTTCCGCGGCCTCCTTCATTTCACTTACCGAAATAGCATTGCTGATATCATGCAGCAGCGCCGCCTGCCGGGCGGCATCTGGGCTTACATTAAATAACGGTGCGATGGCTAACGCCTCTTGTACTACATTCATGATATGCTCGAACGTTTCCTGCTCTCCATGCTTGATTAGAAAAGCTTCTACATCATCCCTTAGGTTATATGTAAACTCTATGCCACACGTCAGCTTACTAAACACGGAATCCCTCATCCTAGACCACACCTTTCCGCACAACATTTTCCAATCGCTCATATCATTGTAAGCTTCGGTTCCTGATCGAACAATAGTTATTTTCCACAATTCCCCATATTGGCGTCATCCATCTCATGTTGAGAATGTAACTTCTACACAACAAAATCAGCCACAAATAAAAAAACAGAATGACTTTCCTACATCGTAGTTAAGTCATTCTGCTGCCTGTTATACACGATTTTATGTATGATCGAAATATGCGGTTACGGTTATCTGCTCCTCGATTTCATGATGACCCCAAGCAAACCATAGCCCATGGTAACTCCTACCGAGTTCAACATAAAATCATCCACATCCAAGCTTCCCCGTCGCGAGAGCAGCTGTGTCATTTCGAGCACGAATAACCCGGCCAAAAAGTAAGCAAACATCTTACGAAATCGAATTTGAAATGCAAGCGGAATGAGTACTCCAAAGGGTACAAACACAGCGATATTCCCAACGATATTGATCAATGAGCCCAAGCTGCGAATCGGAAAATACCTTGTCATCGTCGAGAATGGAACCAGATTATAACTGAATTCCGGCTGCGTTGTCCTCCCGAATCCCCAAATCATCCAGTATGCTAACAACATGGTGTATCCAATGAGGAGGATCAAGGTGATCATTTTAACATGGGATTTCATGAAGGTCTCCTGTTAAACTGAATTCACACATATTTATCCAATACATAATCCTCGATCATGTCAATATTTCGGCGTTCCTGTGCGTACTGTTTAATGTGTTTCTTGATATTCGGATACAAAATAATGTCGTCCAGCTGCTCGAGCGGAATCCATTTCACATCGGTTTGATTCGGATCTGGCACAGCCGGAAGTTTGGGGGACGATCCTTCATGTGGATAACATTCAAACACGATGTATAGCGTATGAATGCCAGAACTGTTATCTCTAGACTGTTTATGCGGAGCATTCTCGTACACAAAAGCAACAGGCCCAGTCTGTGCTTCCAGCGTGGTTTCCTCGTACAATTCTCTCAAGGCACCCTCAGCGATCGACTCTCCTGGCTCGGCCCCGCCCCCCGGCAAATTGTAATGCAATCCGTTCTCATCTACATACTCGACCAATAAAACATGCTCATTCTGAAAGACTAACGCTGTCGGTCTCACCCGAATATGATACGTCATCATCATAACCACCTCTCGACGGCTTACAAAAACGGCCGAACGTATTTGATCTGTCTATCATACAATTAAACGAGGCTGATATGGAAATATTATGTATAATTGCAGGTCAAAAAGGTCATCAGACGAGGCGAGTCACATCGCCCCCCCCCCAACAACCTCCATCCCTCAGGGATTCACATGGCGTCTGTTCCGTTATCGTCCTGTTCGATCGTTATCATCCAGTCTCACGGTTTCACCCGTTTCGCGGGAGACATTCGCCGCCTCCAGAAATCGAATGATCTCCAGCGTCTCAGATAAAGGAACATCCGAGACACCTGTCGTGAACATCCTCATGATCTGTTCCAGCAGACTCGCATAATAGGGTTTGTGATGCGCCATAATGTCCACAAAGCTGCTAGCCTCCACGCGATGAATGGTCATCCCAAATCGATCATTACCTGCACGGTTGCCACGAATTATCCCGATCCTCCCGTCATTCCAAACCGCCGTTAATACCTCATGCAATTCCGTCGCGGCGACATGTACGCTTACGCAACCGGGTCCAAGAACGCTGTAAAGCATCTCCGCCGCGTGGATTCCATACCAAAAAAATCCCGGCTGTGTAGGTTGAAGCGGAAGTGGTCCGACGCAATCCACGCCAATGATATCATCCACACCGCCCCGAGCCAGTTCATCCTGAAGTCCTTGTGCATATCGAAGAGACGAGCTGCTCATAACGGTAACCTGGAACTGCTCCGCCAGTTCGGCAATTTCCACTGCGTCCTTACTGCTCACCGCAAACGGCTTATCGATAAATACCATTTGGCAATGAGGAGCAATCGCGCGAAACAAGGACAGATGCGACCTTCCGTCGACCGCTTCGAGCATGACGGCATCGACCTGTTTGGCCACGTCTTCCGGAGAATCCAATATTTCGGCTCCCCATCCGGCGAGTTCCTTCGTATATCCCTCCACCCGGCTTATGCTAAGTTCGAAGTCCGGTGATCCTCCGGGAAATGCCGCTGTAACCCGTGCGCCGGGAACGTAATAGGGATGCGCCTTGTCATGCAGCATTTTCGAGAAAATGGAGACATGCGATGTATCCAAACCAATCATACCGATCTTCAAGGTCATAAGTTCATACTCCTTTACCTGCAGGATTTTAAATGATCACGATGGCTTTTCCATTCGCTGCGTTACTTAGAGATATCAGCAGCCGGAACATAGGCTTTTCTAACAATCATCATATCACCCTGAACGACTAAAGGACGTGACTTTAATTCGTCTTTTAACCTAAACCTGGATCCGACACAAAAAGACCGCCTCCATCTGTTTATCAGACGTTGGCAGCCTCCTAGCGGACTTATAAATGCGTCGTGCAGTTGTATAAGGGGCAATTCCAGATACTCTACGGCTGCATCCTCCATCTTATCACGATGAGGCGGTTGACCAGAGCCACAAAAGCAAACACAATGGCAAACGTTATAAAGCCCGAGGATACCTGGCATGCCACCGCGGTTGTAAATATAAGAAATTCGATAAGCAGCACGACGGCAAGCGGCAGCTTGATCCTTGCTTTCGGAGAGATGGTCATGCCCCAGATGACGGCTGCAAGCAGTGGAAGCCCAATACCGAGTGCAACCTGTGCCATGAGCCCGGAGCCATAATGGAACCCCCAGTAACCTATCGAAAATAATAGAATCAATTCCAGGATAAATCGGAGAGCAAGATTCAGCAATCTGAACATGGTGGGATACCTTTCGTTTCCTGTTGTATTCCTACTGTCAATGCTGTAATCACAGCTCGATTTGCTCCAGGTGATGGATCATATGATCCACATAATCGTTAAACAACCACTCCAGCGTGACCTCCGTTTTATCGGGCAGCACACATTTTTTCTGGAAATCAGACGAATCGGCTTTTTGCATGACACGCAGAATCATCCAGTTCATCTGCTGCCACAGCGATAACACTTCCGTTTGGTCATATTGATCCTGGTAATCGTTCACCCGGACCCAATCGTTCTGCGCGTACCCTTGAATGGCAATCGGATAATCGGAGAGCAAAATTTTTACAAACCGGATATGGTTATTGACTGCCGAATCGCATAGGTGACCCAGGATCTCCTTCTTGGACCATTTATCAGGCGCAAGCTTCAGATTGAACTCCACCTCATTAGTCGCCGTTACAATTTCCGTCATTTCGGCAATCAATGATTCCAATTTCATGATTGACTCCATCATTATCTTCCTCCTAAGAGCTCATCTCAGCCGATAGGCTTAGAGAGCTTGATTCCATTCTATTCGTGTCATCGGCATTCCAACGAAATCGCTATATTGCTTGGCAGCTTCCATAAACTCCTCTTCTCGCTCGTTCCTTAGCGAGAACGGACTAAACGTGATTTCGATGCCGCTGCGCTTAATTTCCCGCTTCCAGACACCAACCACTTCGCCGCCTGCCACCATCATGGGTTGAAATACCCCGTTGCGATGGGGAGCGATCTTCGCATCGTGCTCTGTCTCTATGATCGCGCTGCGGTCCTTGTAACCCAAGTAATATTCATCAAAACCCGGAAGCAGAACCACCGAATCCGTATCAGCGGACACAGCCGGCTCAGTAACAGAGCTCCAGTATTCCGTGCCGTTGACAAAATCTAAACGAAGATTTGATTTGACCGCCTCAAAGCCTCGTTTAGCTTCCGTCAGCGTTAACCCGACCCACCATGCAAAATCCTGAATCGTGGCTGGTCCGTGCCCTGTAAAATAGCGAAGCGCCAGCTCCGCCAGCGATTCTTCGAGCGTCAGTTCCCTCGATTTCGGTACCCACTCATCGAGCAGCACGAAGCTTTGCTGTTTGCCTTCATGCGGGCCGAAACAGATCATGCCTGTCCGCCCCAAATATCCGAGAATGTAGTAGCCGCGGCCGTTCTTGGTGCTGATCCCCGCTTCCTCCAGCAGTTCCATTAGTCTGGGACGGGATATGGGTGTACAGCCACTCAACGCATCGCTGATTAGCGTCCTGCACCGATGGAGCGTACCTTCGTCAAGCTCAAGTTCGGCCTGCTTCTTCTTGTCATTCGTTTGAAAGCGCGATTCCGTCAGCTTCACCATCCATTTGGCATCCTCGGACGGTACGAAGAATATCGTCCCTCGCATCGGCCAGGTTAGCACGATTTTGCGATCGTTAAGGGCCTGCTCCACATCGGATACCTTGGCGGACTTCGTACGGAGACCGATTCCCCAGACCGCTTGGTGGTAATCCTGGGCTTGCACAGCGCCGAGATTTCTGACGACTTCCTCCGGAGTTTCATGCTTCATGCCGGTTATCCCTGAATTGAACAGCCTTCGGTTCGCTATGATTCGATTTGGCACAATGGTCACTCTCCTAGGTCATGAATATCTCGCGAGCTTCAAAGCCATCATTATAAGTCCGGAATGGACATCCAGGCTCGATCATTCTGCCAGCTCACCTCGACCGGCGTCTCAAAAAACGAGGTCAAATTGTCGCTGGTCAGCATGTCCCGGGAACGCCCCTTCCCGAACACGGTGCCCCGGCGGATGAGCAAGGAGTGCGAGAAAATCGGCAGTATTTCTTCGATATGATGCGTAACGAACAGCAGGGTCGGCGCATCAGGCTTTGAAGCCAGTGCCGTAATACTGGACAGCAGCGCTTCCCTCGACAGAAAATCCAGTCCGTTACAGGCCTCATCCAGAATCAAAAGCCTGGGCGAAGCCATAAGCGCCCGGGCAATCAGCAGCTTCTGCTTCTCCCCTTGCGAACAAGTCTCATATGTACGACCCAGCAGATGAATACAATTAAAATCCTTCATCAGCTGCTCGGCCTGCTCCCGGTCAGCTTCATCCACCTTCTGATAAAGGCCGATCGAGGCGTGTTTGCCGCTAATCACGACATCCAGCGTGGATTCGCTCGGCCGGATTCTTTCCTGCAGCGAGGAGCTGACCCAGCCTATCGATTTACGCAATTCTCTTAAATCCACCCTGCCAAAACGATGCCCGAGCACCGAAACCGTACCGCTGGTCGGCCAGATGTATCCGTTAATCATATTCAAAATGGTGGTCTTTCCGGACCCGTTCAGCCCAAGAACCGCCCAATGCTCTCCTTGCTGTACGGTCCAATCCACGCCTGTAAGAACGGTCTTCTGCTCCCGTTTCCAGGTTACGTTATTCAGTTCAATCGTCGTGTTCATCACTGCTCCCTCTCCTTCTTCAATCTGCTGCGAAATTTCGTTTCTCTTTTCAAGGATTATACCAGCAATTACATATTCCTCAATAAAAAGATGAAATCCAGCCTTGTGATCAGGCTACGATTTGGAATCAAGCGATGAATGCCAGGCTGGACATTTCATGCCTAAACGAGGATTCTAGTCAATAGATTATATATTGACAAATAATTATTTTTGTGTTATGATAAAATGTTTATCTATTTACACAAATTTGTTGATTTGATAATCTACTTCTGCTCAGTCTTCTCTGGAAGTTGAAATCGGGAGAAGAAATCCCTATATAGTGGAGGTAAGTAACATGTTAATCGATCAAGGCATTGCCATGCTGGAAATTTCCGCAGCCATGATGGGACGTATCGAAACGATCCACCCGACGTTCCTCTGGGATCATCAGGATCTGGTTCTCATCGATACCGGCTATCCCGGCCAGTTCGCGCTGATTCAGGAGCAGTTATCGAACATCGGGTTTTCCGTTCAGGACGTAAACAAAATTATTATAACACACCAGGATTTGGATCATATCGGCAGTTTGCCGGCCGTTATCCAACATAGCAAGCGAGCCCCCGAAGTGTTTGCCAGCGAAATCGAAAAGCCTTATATCGAAGGCGATACAAGGCTTGTCAAATTATCGCCCGAGGCTATCGCTCAAGCTATGGCATCGCTGCCGGACAACGTGCCTACAGAGTGGAGAAATGCGTTTAAGCATACCCTCGAGAACCCTCCTACAGCCCCTGTGCATCGTATTGTGCGCGACGGCGAGGAGCTGCCTTTTGGCGGCAGCATTATCGTGATCCATACGCCGGGCCATACCCCCGGCCACACCAGCTTATATCACATACCGAGCAAAACCCTGATTGCCGCGGATGCGCTGAACGTCAGGGAGGGACAACTGATCGGGCCGGATCCGGCAACCACTTTCGATTTGGCGTTAGCCCAGCTCTCTTTGCAGAAGTTCACCCACTATGACATCCGTAACGTGATCTGTTACCACGGCGGATTATTTACGGACAATCCCAACCAGCGCATTCGTGAATTGGCTTATGCTTAAGCGTTTGTTGGTCCACTTTTGGTCATGAAGGCTTCCCTTGTTTATATCCATCGATCCAGCTAATCTCAAGGTACCAAGTATACGTGCCGCCGGCCGGCACTTCGGCCGCTGCCTGACGATGCATGGCATACGAGAGATCATCGAGTTGCCCCGTCGCAGGCTCCAGCGCAAGATGGTACTGTCCTTGATAGCCGCCATAGTTCGCCCAAATCGCTAGATAAGGCACCTGCTCTTTAGGAAACGTCATGCGGAGTCCTTCCCTCGCAAGCGGATCGTAAATGGAGGCTGTCCCCTCCGGCAGCTCGCCTGCAAAATAGAATTTCTCGGCAGTTGCTTCAAGCCTGCTCTCGGTTCGATTCAAGCGGATATGGGGCTTTTCATCCCATGGCTGCGGCCAAGTACGAATATCGCCGGATTCTCCCAATCGACCGTTCGCCGAGTACGATACGATGATCTCACTCAACTTATCTGGAACGATGATCTCAATGCCTTCATTGATCTGAAACAACGGATGTGCTGCCCACAGGAAAGAGAATGGGAACGGACTCGAATTATGAACGGCATAATCGATCCGCAGGGTATCTTCACGGGGGAAGGAGTAGGTTTTGCGCAGCTGATAAGGGATTCGGATTCCCTGTACGCTGCAATGAAGCTGTTCTTGTTCGCCGCCCGCCTTCCATGGAATGGCCCATACCTCGCCATGATCCGGAAGCTCCGTTCCTTCCCATGGATACGCGGGATACCGGCAGTCATTGATCGTTGGAAACATTTCGTCCCAGCCGCTGCCGTCCCGCTGTCCAAAGGAGCTTGCATACCCGTTCGTTTCCAGAGCTCCAGCAGGCTGCACCAGCCATTCCCGGCCAGTCTTTCGATTGCGAAGTGAGATGACTCTGCTTCCGAGTTCAGGCACCAGGACCATCTCCATTACCTCCGTGCGCCCTGTCCAAACCTCATATCCATCCAGCATCCCTTTGCTCCAGATCATCTTCGTCATCCTCCTCCGTTATAAGTCAAGGCATTACCCGGAATACACAAATGCTCAAGGACCGTTCATACCGGCCCTTGAGAATAAAGTGTCAATCTTTTACATCAACGTCTTGCAAAGCGCCAAATGCAACGCAGCTCCTTGATGGTGAGACTCCAGCTGCAGCACCTCGCGGAACAGCTTCTCCGCGGACTGCCGGTCACCGAGACCAAGATGCCCAAGCCCCATCATATAGCGGCAATGAATTTCGTTTCTTCGGTCCAGATCTTCATCAAACACCAGAAAGTCCGGCAGCGAGACGGCAAAGTAATCGATTCTCTGAGGCTCGAATATATGCTTCTCCCCATAATCGATCAGCTTGTTAAACCGGCTCCGGGCCTCATTCTCTCGGCCCAGCCTCCGCAGCGCGGCCCCTTGATAAAAAATCATGTGCGGCGGCTGATCGTTGTAATACATCGCACTGGCCGGCTCATCCAGCCCTTCCGAAGCTTTCATGAAGTACGCCTCCGCCTCTCCGGACAAGCCCAGCCCCTCATATGCACAGCCTAGGTAATAGTCAATGTTGTTCTCCTGCGCTCCCGTGAGTTTCCCTTCATTGATGTTGAGCGGATATTGCTTGGCATTAAGGAGCTGCTCTATGGCTTCCTCGCAGCGATGCTCCTGAAGCAACTGCTTCGCCAGCTCCACCCGGGCCAACACATACTGGGCCGGCACCTTGCCCTCGCCGCCTTCCCAAGGGTGGAAGTTGCGTTTCAGAATCAATGCCAATGCCTCCTCATAACGATTCAGCGTATTGTGCAGCGTCATATATTCCAGATATAAATCGTCACGCTGCTCGACCAGCTCTATGTGCTCCTCCATCCCTTTCAAGCGATCGGCCGGAGCATGACCGAGCTTTTTATACAGCTGGTCCAGCTCGTAGAAGACCCTGGCGTCCGCCGGATTCAGCGAGAAGGCGGTTTGCAGGGATGCCAATGCTTTATCGCGGTCCTGCCTCTTGTTATAGTAAGCGAGCGCCAGATTCCGATGCAGCGTAGCGAAGCTGCCATCCAGAGCGACGGAAGCTTCCCAACTGCTTATGGCTTCCTCGTAACGCTTCTTGTCGTACAGCAGATTCCCTAAGTAGTACATCGCCTTCGCATCCTGCGGCTGTACGCTGAGCGCCAGCTTTAACGTCACGTAGTCATGCAGGGAATTCGGGAAACAGTACGACGGATCGGCTTCCGAGGCCAATCGGTAGCAAGCGGATGCCTCTTCCGCCCGGTTCATCTTCATGAGTGCACTGCCTTGGTAGTAATAAACCATCGGATAGACAGCAGGTGCCGTAAGGCGTTCGAGGCGCTGCAGCACATCCAAAGCGTCGCCATATTGGCCTGCATCCGCATAGTCCTGAGCAACGGCGATATAATTATGCGGATGATCGCGCAGGAGCTGGACAAGTGATTCGTAAGCATGCCGGCTCTTGTCCTCTTGCTTCAATTCTTGATATACGGCTGCCAGCTCGTTCATCGCGCCCGCATCCATAGGATCCAGCTTCAGCGTTTCCTCAAGCCATAACGCGGCATCCGCCAAGCGCCCCTGCCTCCTTAAAATGATGCTCTTCAGATGCCGCGCTTTATAATTACGGTACTGGGCAGCCAGGGACCGTTCGATCAGCTCGAACGCCTCCTCATATTCCTGCTTCTCGCAGGCAATCTGGGCTAAAGCCAGATATCCCGCCCCTTGCCAAGCCCCCGACCAGACCGACTTGTACAGATTAGCGTACGCTTCGTCCAAACGCCCCTGCCATTTCAAGGCTTTGCCCAAATGATAGAACGGTTCGTTGTCATAGGGCCGGGCATTGTGGCGGGTCAAGGTTTCAATGGCTTTTTTAAAATAAGTCTCACTTTGCGTGAAGCGCCCTCTGCGCAGCAGGAGCAAACCATAGGCATTGTTCAGCCTGACGTCTCCGGCATCGCGCCGAAGACCTTCTATATAATAGGCTTCCGGTTCATAGGTTGCGTGCCTGTACTGCTCCAGATGCTGCCCTGCCAAGAACAGCGCTTCGGTATTCTTCAGTTCCTCCGGCTTGCCAATTGCCGTGGCCGGGTCCGGCGTCCTCTCCAAGGTACGCGGCTTGGGCTGGTAAGCGACCAGTTCTCTGCCGTCCTCAGCGAATACCGCCACCCGCACATCTTCTTCCCTGACACCGGGATCCAGTTCGATCTCGGCCTGGAAGGTGTCGGCTGGCGACAGCTTGACTTTCCGTTCCAAATAGGTGCGTCCCGCTCCGGTCACCAGGATGCGAGCCCCTTCCCTAACCGAGGTGGCATAGACATGGACAACGGCCTTATGGTCGTGAACTTCGAGATTTACGGCGGCATCAATGGACGCGTTCTTCACCAACCCGATGTCTTTATAAGGCATGAAGTACTGTTTGAAGCTTTTCTCCTCATACGGTGCCAGCCAGGTGAAATCGGGCTGGTTATCGGTATACACGCCGGTCATGAGCTCGATGTATGGGCCGTCTTCGTCGGTCAAGTTGCGATCCCAGGCTTGGCCGAATTCGCCGTGCCCCCATGTCCACTGTTTTTTGCCGGGGGATATATGTTTATTGGCGACATGCAGAATCCCCGCTCTCAAGCCATGGTCGTATCCGCCGACGAAATCATAATCCGAATGATAGGCCATATAGGAGGTCGGAACGGGAATGTTGCGGTACATGGAAATATCGACGCCCGCCGAATAGTCCTGCTTATAATACGTGCCGGTGGCGATCGGGAATTTGGACACGTCCCGTTTCCCGTGGTCGAACACCGCGTGAACATCCGGCGGAAATACGGACTGGGTATGATCGTTGACCGCTACGGCCGGATTCGCCCACCACAGAAAAGTCTGCGGCTCCGAGGTCCGATTGTACATCTGCGCGTGAATTTCAAGATACGCCTTGCCCGGATACAACGTGAAACCGGTAGACACCTTCGTGCCGTACATCCGGTCGATCTCGCCGACCCATACCGTCTTGCTGCCATCCGGGTTATCCGTTAAGCTCCACTCCACCTCGCCAAAGGTGTTCGGCCGGTGATGCTGCGGCCAGTTGAACTCGATCCCTCCGGATATCCATGGACCCGCAAGGCCCACCAAAGCCGGCTTGATCACTTGATTGTGGTATACAAAATCATAGTTGTTGGTTTTATCGATAGCCCGGTAGATGCGGCCGCCAATCTGCGGCATGATCTGAATCTGCACGTACTCATTTTCAAGGAAAATGATCCGGTAGGGCTTTACTACTTTCTCATCGTAAATTTTATCGATGACCGGCAGCGGATAGACACGCCCCGAGCTCCCCTGATATACCCGTTTCTCCAAAAACATCGGGTTCAGGTCCGGCTTCCCCACTTCATACGTGGGAATCTCCACGGTCTCTTCCCGAACGCTCACTTGCCGTTGTTTTGTCATGAGTCGTCATCCCTCCATTAATATCAGCGTTGGCTGCGTTATGTCTCTATCTTATAAGCCAGCCTGCCGAAGAGCCATTGACGATATCATGTTGATGATGGATTATATTCTGATTATCAGTCACTCCATCCGGTTGACAACAATTTCGTTCCGATTCATAGTAAAGCTATGGATACCATACGAAAACCAGACGGATTCGAGTCCCAGAAAATCATTGTCCTCCCGGATCATATTATGAAAGAAGCGGCCCGCCATCCGCTTGTGGAACCGCTGCATGTAACCGACATCGGGTACTTTCCGCGCGCGCTGCATCACTACCGGGAACGCCCGGAGGGCAGCGGCGCATACATCTTAATCTACTGCGTGGAAGGTGAAGGCTGGTACCGATTGAACGGTGGCAAAACCTATCAGCTGCTCAAGGGACAGGCGATCGTCCTCCCGCCGGATTTGCCGCATGAATATGCATCCTCGGAGCTTCATCCTTGGAGCATTTACTGGTGGCATATGAAGGGTACGCATGCGGGCCTATTATTTGAAGGCTTTAGCCATTCGGCGGAACCTGCCGTCCTTCCGGTCGACCAATCAAGGAGCATCGTGGAGCTGTTTCAGGAAAGTTACGAGCTGCTGCAAAAAGGGTATACGCTCAGCCATATCATCCATGTCTCGCAGTTAGCCGGCCACTTGGCGGCCGTCATCCGCCTCGCCCGGCTCCAACCGCAGCGGGGGCAGGATCAGCATAATAAGCATGACATGGAGCAGACGCTTCGGTTCATGACCGAGCATCTGGAGGGCCATGTGAGCCTGAAGGAGCTGGCGGCCTACGCCAATCTGTCCATTCCGCACTTCACCTTCCGGTTCAAGGAAGCGACGGGCTACTCCCCCATTGATTACTATCTGCGGCTCAAAATCCAGCGAGCCTGCCAGCATCTGGACCTGACCGGCCAGAGCGTCAAGGAGATCAGCCACCGTCTCGGCTTCCAGGATCCCTACTATTTCTCGCGGCTGTTCAAAAAAATCATGGGAAAATCCCCTTCCGAATACCGAGATACCCGGAAGGGGTAGGTCCCTTATTGCCTCTTAGCTGCAGCGCGTTATTCGTAACGTCGCTGCTTGTTCTTTTCCGACGTCGTTTCCTCGAAGGGACCATGCCCCCGCACTTTCTCCCGAACTCGCTCCTTAATCATTCAATAATGAAAGAATTTGTGCATCTTTCGCCTACAGGCCCGATTTCCATCAGGATACAATGGGAGCTATCAATAGGCGAGAGGTGATTAATCATGAATGCACAAACGGTACAGTCGTCGGACAAGGCCGGACTGTACAAGGGCATGAAGGCGGTTGCCAAAACACTCAAAGGGCGCTGGAACGCGCCGATAGCCGGCTACCTGTTCATCGCCCCCTGGCTGCTGGGCTTTCTTATTTTACAGCTGTGGCCCATTATCCAGTCCTTCTATCTATCCTTCACTGAGTATTCGCTGCTGGAGCCGGCCCGCTGGATCGGGCTTGAGAACTACCAGGATATCGCTCAAGACCGGCTCTTCTTCAATTCGCTGAAGGTGACATTTCTGTACGTGATCGCTTCCGTGCCGCTGAAACTGCTGGTCGCGCTGGTTGTAGCCCTGCTGCTGAACCGGAACATCCGGGGCATATCCTTCTACCGGACGATCATTTACCTGCCGTCCCTGATCGGCGGAAGCTTGGCGGTGGCCGTGCTATGGCGCAATATTTTCGGCTTGAACGGCTTCATTAATGAGCTCGCGATATGGGTCGGAATCGCCCCCAAAAACTGGATCGGCACCCCCTCCACCGCCCTCGGCACCCTGGTGCTGCTGACGGCCTGGCAGTTCGGTTCATCGATGATTATTTTCCTTGCCGGTCTTAAACAAATCCCAAGCGAGCTGTATGAGGCTGCCTCCGTGGACGGGGCCTCTCCGCTCCGCAAGTTCATCCGGATTACCTTGCCCATGTTATCCCCGGTCATCCTGTTTAATCTGATCATGGGCATCATCAACGCATTCCAAATGTTCACTTCAGCTTTTGTGGTCACGAATGGAGGACCGGTCAATTCAACCGAGATGTTTGCCCTGTTCCTGTACAACAAAGCCTTCGGATCACTGCAGATGGGCTATGCCTCGGCCTTGGCCTGGATACTGCTTGTTATCATCGGCATCGCCACGGCCCTTAATTTTATCGCGTCCAAATACTGGGTCTTCTACGAAACCGAAACGGAGGGCCGCAAATGACAGGTGCTCATAAAAAACAAAACTGGCTGGTCCATGTGCTGATGATCGCATTCTGTTTTGTGATGTTTTATCCCGTGCTTTGGTGGATCGGCGCCTCCTTCAAATCGACGCCGGAAATCAGTCTGCCCACTCTGTTCCCCAAAGTATGGTTGTGGCAAAATTATACGGAAGGCTGGATGGCGCTGCCCAAGTATACCTTTACACGCTTCTTTATGAACAGCCTCAAGCTCAACGTGGCGACCACGATTTTACATGTCATTTCAGCCAGCCTGGTGGCTTTCGGCTTCGCGAGACTGTCCTTTCCGCTGAAGGGGTTATGGTTTTCCATCCTATTGATGACCCTGATGCTTCCGGGACAAGTCACGCTCATCCCGCAGTATACGATGTTCCATTCCTTCGACTGGATCAATACGTATCTGCCGTTGATCGTCCCGTCGGCCATGGGCGGAGCGTTCTTTATTTTCCTGATTGTCCAGTTCATCCGCGGCATTCCGCGGGAGCTTGATGAGTCGGCAAAAATCGACGGCTGCACCTGGTTCGGCATTTATCTGCGCATCATCATGCCGCTGACCCTGCCGGCACTCATCACGGTTACGATTTTCTCGTTTATTTGGGGCTGGGACGAATACTTTGGGCCTCTGATTTATCTGAACACCGTGGACAAGTATACCGTCCCGCTCGCGCTCAGGATGTTCATCGACTCCCAGTCGGCCGTTCCGTGGGGGCAGCTGCTTGCCGTATCCCTGCTCTCCGTTCTGCCGCCGGTGATCATTTTCTTTCTGGCGCAAAAGCATTTCGTGGAAGGGATCGCCACATCCGGGCTGAAAGGTTAAGGTTCAGAGCGGTAAACGGATAGCTGTGCCGCGTTATTTCCAGCTCTTCTTCAGGTAACGGTTAAGCCGGACAATCGCGATCATCCGGCTTCCGCCATCATGGGCATTGAGGCAGCATTGCGAATGCTGTGTCCTCATGGCTTCCAAAGGAAGGGGAAAACGCATGAATCCGTTTCGCACGTTCCGCATCGATTACGTTTTTTTCTTCAGCTTTGCCGGTTTTATCGCGATCCTCATCACGATTATGATGATTGTCAGCTATCGGTTCTCAGCAGATGAGCAGGCGGACAGCGCCTCCAAGTACCAACAGGCGGTGCTGCAGCAGCTCAACAAACAGCTTACCGACCAGATGAGCGCTGTGGAGCAAACCTCGCTCGCCGTGTCCATCAACTCGCCTCTGGTCAACTATGTAACGATGAAAGGAGATTATTATGAACGCAAGACGGCCAGGGACGAGCTAAACCGGGATTATTTGGCGCCGATGCTGAACAGCTCGCGCTCGATGTTTTCCTTTCAGATTTATATGAGCGATCCGCTTCAGGTCGATCCCAACGCCAACATTCAGTACCTCCCGCTCGCCTCGGCCAGCCGGGAGAGCTGGTATCCGGCCGTCGACAAATCCGATTTTCTCTGGATCGGCCAGCGGGAGGTCGGTTCGCCGCAGGGAAAGCAGCAGGTGATCAGCTTTGTCCGTAAAATCACAACGCTGGACGGTGTGAACCGGGGAATTCTGATTATCAATGTCCGGGTTAAATTTCTGCGGGAAATTCTGACGGAAGACAACTCCTCGGCCAGCCGGCTGCTGCTCGACTCCGGCGGCCGGATGATCATGCACACCCGGATTGCTCCGCCGCCCGGGGAAATCAATGCCATCCTGGAGCGGGTCAGCGGGGACACCGGCCATGCGCATCAGCTGCTGGCCGCCGCCGGCTCACTGCCGGAGAAGAACATGCTTACCGTGTGGTCCCGGACGTCCCCGGGCAGCTGGATGCTGGTGGAGCTTACGCCCTGGAAGGAAATCACCAGCGGGAGTGTCCGCCTGGCGTGGACAATGGCCGTGGTGGGAGCCGCCGCCATTCTGCTGTCCCTATTCTTCACGTTGTTCCTTTCCCGGAATTTCACACGGCCGATCCGGAGGCTGGTTCAGCTGATGCAGGCGTTCAATCCAGGGAAGCGCGGGCAGCCGCTGCCGACGGAATACCGCAACGAATTCGGCAGCCTGTTCAGCGGCTACCGCAAGCTCACCGAGCGGATCGAAACGCTGTATCAGTCGCTGGAGCAGCAGTATAAAGCGCAGCGCGAAGCGGAGATTAAGGCGCTTCAAGCGATGATTAACCCTCATTTTCTCTACAACACCCTGGATCAGCTGAACTGGATGGCGCTTGAAGCCGGCCAGGAGAAGATCAGCCGCGTGCTCGAGCTGATGGGGCAGATGTTTCGCATCGGCCTGTCGGGCGGCGAATCCATGATTCCGATTCAGGAAGAGCTTCTGCATGTTGATTGCTATCTGAGAATCCAACAGTTCAAGTGGGGCGAAGGATTGGAATGGCACATCGATTGCCCGAAGGAAGTACAGCATCTGATGATTCCGAAGCTGACCCTGCAGCCCTTTGTGGAAAATGCCATTATGCATGGTTTTCATGGCAGACGCCAGGGCCAGATCCATCTGACTTGTGCGGTAGAAGACCTAGGCATCCGGATTTGGATTCGGGACGACGGCATCGGGCTGCGTAAAGACTGGAAAACGCGAAAACGCCATCCGACGGGCGGATACGGCATCCGCAACGTCACCGAGCGCATTCAGGTTTTTTTCGGCCCGCCCTTTGGCGTTTCGCTTCGCAACCGTACCGATGCGCCAGGCACCGAAGCGGAGATCTATTGGCCCAAGCTGAATCAGCAGCGCAATCACGAAGGGGGAAGAATACATGTGGACCATCGCAATCGTGGATGACGACCGGCAAGTGCTTGGCGGCATGTCTCGGCTGATCCCTTGGGAGCAGCTCGGAGTAAGGCCCGCCGGGGAGGCCATGGATGGCGAAGAAGGACTGAGGCTGATTGAAGCAAGCCAACCCGACATCGTCATCACGGATATTTATATGCCCGTCATGAACGGCCTCGACATGATCGAACAGCTCCGTAAGCAGCAGTACACCGGCAAAATCATCATTTTGAGCGGGTACTCGGATTTTGACTACGCTCGTAAAGCGCTGCGGTTACAGGTCGACGATTATTTGCCCAAGCCGGCCTCACCGACCACGATCCGCGAGGTGCTGCAGCGCGTCACTCGCGAGCTTGCGAAACGCCGGGCGCTGGAAGACAGGGAGAGGGAGCTTCAAAACCAACTCATGGAGTATGAGCCGTATCTGGAAAGGGAATGGGTCAAATCCGTCCTCACCGGAGGGACTTCCTCCCCGTTGACGGATCCCTCCCGTATGCTGGAGCGGCTCGGGTGGAAGAATGCCCAATTCATGATGCTGGCCTTGGAAATCAAGCGGCAGGGACGCATGGAAGGCATCTCCGTCCGGGATTGGCACCTGTTCCGTTTCGCCGTAGGCAACACGGTGGAGGAGCTGGCCGGGCAGGACGGGCTGCGCAGCTATTTCCTGGAGCTGCATAGTCACCATATGGCACTGCTGCTGTATAAGCCCCTCTCCTGGCCGACGGAAGCGTTCCGCTCGGAAGTTCTGGCGCTGGCAGGGCGAATCATTTCGTCCGTGCATCGATTCCTCAAGGTCAAGCTGCACATCGGCGCCGGTCTTCGCAAGGACGACTGGCTTGCCATCTCCGACTCCACCGAAGAAGCGTTTCAAGCACTCGCCGAGCGTCGCGAACCGGATGTCGCCCTTCCCTGTGTCTACGTATATAACGAAGGCGGCTTCCGGCATACGGCACCCCGGAACGTGCGGCCGGTGCGATTTTTCCAGGAGATGACCGACGCCGTGCGGACCTTTGACGAGCCCAGAGCGCTGCTGGCGCTGGACGACTTCTTCCGCAAGGACAGCGGCGCGGCTCAGCTCCAGCCCGACGAGCTTGCCGCCATCGGAACGCAGCTGTTTGCCATCCTCTCCTTTACCCTGTACGAGTCCGGCATCCGGCTCGACGATGAGATATCCCTTACAGACTTGACCAAAGAACTGGGGCAATTGGAAGATGCCCAGCAGTGGAAGGCATGGATAGCGGAAAAAGTGAACCGAATCTGTTCGCGTTACACGCCGAATGAAAACCTCAAGCATAAGGAAACGGTCGATTATATCATCCAATACATTCATGAGCATTACGCCGAGAACATCCATCTTCAGGATGTGGCCGACCAGGTCTATATCTCCAAAAACTATCTCAGCACCTTATTCCGCCAGTTTACAGGTGAAACCTTTGGCGATTATCTAACCAGGGTGCGAATGGAAAAAGCCAAGAGCATGGTTCTCGAGAAAAAGCTGCTGATCGCCGAAATCGCCGATCGGGTCGGTTATCGGAATGTTCCGTACTTTACCACCCTGTTCAAAAAGCATACCGGACGCAGTCCCACCGAGTTCCACAAAGCCTAAACGGATAGTCCCGTTTACTCCTGGCGACTGAGCATCTCGCCCCCCTTCATTCGATCATCGTAAAATACTGAAATGATTTGTTGATTTGTCCCCTACGAGCAGGACCCTGGACTTGGTACGGTAAAGGAAGAAGATCAGTTACTTAAGGGAGGTTCATTTCCAATGAGAAAATCATGGCACCGTCTCGCCGCCGGCGCTGCGGCTGTGCTGTCACTGTCCCTGGTTCTTTCCGCCTGCAGCGGGATCAAGAAAGAAGAAACCGGATCTGCGGTGTCGGGAGACGGCAAATCCATCAAGCTCCGAATCATGTGGTGGGGCTCTCAGGCCCGGCATGACGCAACTCTGAAAGCGCTTGATCTGTACTCTGAAAAGCACCCGGGTATCACGTTCGAACCGGAGTATCAGTCGTTCGACGGGTATCAAGACAAGCTGTCGACCCAGTCCGCGGGGAAAAACACGCCGGATATTTTCCAAATGGATGCTGCCTGGTTCAACGATTGGGCGTCCAGCGGACGGCTGGACGATCTCTCCTCCATTCCGGCGGACCATATCGATAAGGTGCTGCTCGAGACAGGCACCTACCAGGGCAAGCTGTACGCAATGCCGCTTGGCAACAACGCCTGGGGCATGGTGTACAACAAGACGATGATGGACAGCCTCGGCGTTCAGCCGCCGAAGACATGGGACGAATTTTTCGCCATGGCGCGCGACCTGAAGCCGAAGCTGGCTAAGGACCAATACCTCACGCGGGACCTGACCGCGGATGGCGCATTCTACATGTCGTATCAGCTGAGCATGGGCAAGGGCTTCTCCATGAGCAAGGACGGAAAATTCCATTATGACGAGGCTACCTGGAAGGATTGGATGAACAAATGGGCGGAGCTGCGCAAGGACCAACTCGTAACACCCCCTGACGTGACCGTGTCGGATAAAGCGCAGGACGCGCAAATGGACCTGCTCATCCAGGAAAAGATTCTGCTTCGGGGCGCGCATGCCGCGGAATTCGGCGGAACGGATGCCTTAAAACCCGGCGTCATGGCGTTAACGACCCAGCCGAGGGGAACGCAGGCCGGCGGCTGGCTGAAAGCCTCCATGTACTGGAGCGTCAGCCCCAACAGCCAATATAAAGAAGAAGCGAAGGAGTTCATCGACTGGTTTGTCAACAGCGAGGAAGCCGGAGAAATTTTGGGCACTTCGCGGGGGATTCCGGTCAACAAAACCGTAGCCGATGCACTCCAGCCCAAATTTACGGACGTTGATAAAAGCTCCCTCGGCCTGATCAACGAGGTGTCCAAGGACGGGGCCGCGTTTGACCCCGGCCCCGGGAATAAGGGCGGCTGGGCCAACTTCACGAAGGAATACGATAACATCACGCAGTCAATCATGTTCGGTAAAATCAGCATCGACGAAGGCTGGGACCAGATTGTCAAATTAAGCAAAAGCCTGGAGTAATCCATGCCGTTAAGCTGTTGTTTTTGTTTGGATAGAACCGCCACGCGGAAGCGGTGGCACACCAAAAAGCACCTGAACGTATCGGGTGCTTTTTCTCGCGATCTAATATCATGCATAACATTGAAGTTAACATGGAAGGCAACGGCAAAAAAACGCCGCATTGTCTATTAGACAACGCGGCGCTTTCTATTTTAGGATATCTTATCCCTGTTTCAGAATGCGATACACCAAGCTGTCAAAATCCCCGCGCAGCGGCAGCTCAATCCCGATGTTCATGAGTGCCCTGCCGCTCCATGTACCTTCAAGCCCCTCGATGCCATACGACTGATCGGCTTGCAGTCCGGTAAGCCGCAGTCTCGGCAGCGGTTCGCCCAGCTTCTGGCTGTGCAGGAACGCAAACAGCACGTTGTCGCTGCCGTCTTCGCTGCCGTACTGCACGGCCGTTACGCCTTTATGCCGAAGCGAGTCCAGGCGATACTGGCTGCCGAACTGAACCAGATGGCGAATGGATTTATACTGCGCAACATATTCGGCCGATTCCGCAATCAGCTCATCGCTCCACTCATTCAGGTTGGAGCCGATGCCGAGCGTTCCCATCATGGCGCTGTGGAAGCGGTATTTGAGGGAGACCTGTCTGCGATTCATCCCTGTCGGCGACTCCGTCACCCAGCAGGTCATCATCCGCGGAGCATACGTGTACGAGAAGCCCTCCTGAATGCTGAGGCGATCAAAAGCATCGGTGTTATCACTCGGCCAGGATTGGTCGGCGTATCGGAAGATGCCAAGATCGATGCGTGCTCCGCCGCCGGCGCAGGTTTCAAACGCCACATGCGGGAATTTGCGCCGCAGCTCCGCCCAAATCTCGTACAGGCTCTGAACGTGGCGAATCCAGATCTCCTTCTGGCGGTGAAGCGGATGATCCTTCATGCCGGGTTCGGTTACGGTCCGGTTCATGTCCCATTTAATGAACTTGATGTCATGCTTCTCCAGCAGGTCCGTCATAAACTGCACAATGTAAGCCTTAACCTCCGGCTTCGAAATGTTCAGCAGCAGCTGATTGCGAAGCTCCGAGCGCTCCCGCGTCTCGAAATGGTACACCCAATCCGGGTGCTCCCGGTACAGATCGCTGTCTGGATTAACGGCCTCCGGCTCCACCCAAATGCCGAAATTCATGCCCAGCTCATGCACCCGGTTAATCAGCTCGCCGAGACCGTTCGGGAATTTCTCCCGGTTCACGAACCAATCGCCAAGCCCGGCGCGGTCGTGGTTGCGCCCGCCGAACCACCCGTCGTCCACGACGAACAATTCCACGCCCATGCGCGCAGCTCTTTCGGCCAAAGCCATTTGATCCTTGGCATTGACATCGAAGTATGTTGCCTCCCAAGAGTTATACAAGACCGGTCTCGTTTGGCTGCCCGGCAGCACATCCGAGTATTGATAGCGATGCAGTTGCCGGCTCATCCCGCCAAAGCCGCCGCTGCTGTATCCCCCGACGAAGCTTGGCGTATCGAAGGCTTCTCCCGCTTCCAGCACCCACTGGCTGTCGAAGTCATTGATGCCCCCGGTCACCCGGACATGCTCGAACACCGTCCGCTCGGCCGTGATCTTCCAGTTCCCGCTCCAGGCCAGCGCGCCGAACCAGACCTGCCCCGCCGACTCCGTGGCATGTCCGTCATCCATCGCAAACCACGGATTGGCATGGCTGTCCGTAAAGCCCCTGCGGGATTCCAGCACCTTCTTTCCTTCGGTGAGGAAGGTGCTGCGCAGCTGAAATTCGCCGGACCATTTCCCCGTCACGTGCGTGAGGCGGTAATCCGCCAGATAGGGGATGACCCATGCCGCGGATTGCGTATTTTCCAGCACGATATCCCCCTCGCCGCGGTTGACGATCCGGGCTGAACGTTCGATCAGGTCGCACTCGGGAATCGCCCGGTAGGACAGTTCCACTTCGAGCGGGTACGCTTCGTCCTTCAAGACGATGACTAGCGTCTCCCTGCCTTCCGTCTGCAGCGTGCGGTGCCCGGCATAACGAACCGCCAAGTCGCGCACGCCATCCGGCATGCGGACCTTCAGGCTGGGCTCGCTGTATTTGACGCCGCCCCAGAAGCTGTATTCCTCCACCTCCGAATGGACTTCCGCGTCAAACGAGCTGTGGGATCTCGGCCTCAGCAGCGGCGCAGCGTCTTCGATCGCGACGGACTCCCCCCAGTAGAGATGCTGCAGATTGCCGCTGTCGTTGATGCCGAACAGATAGGAGCTGTTATCGGTTTGTATCGCAAACACGCGAAACTGTTCTTGGTATTGAATGTTCACAGAATATCATCCTTCCGATTCGTGTTGATCTGGTTTATGCCTGCGCAAGAAAAAAAGGAGGAGTCAAAAGACGAAGCATCTTTTGACTCCCCTTGGTCAGATTATTTGCCCCACAGCTCTTGACGTTTGTTGAAGTTGTCCGTATAAATCTTTTCCAGCTTGGCCAGGCCAGCCGCCTCGATCTCGGCCATCATCTGGTTGTAGGACTCCACCACTTGATCCTCGGATGGCGACAGGGCCATCTTCAGGAAATATTTATTGATGGTGTCGTTCACCTTCGTTTCCATGATGGCTTCCGGCGTTCCGCCAGCCGGACCCAGGTTGTCATACGGTGCCGTATCAAACGACGTATCGGCCAGGTTCTTGATCGCCAGATCCGTGACCGGATCGGTCTGGTAACGGCCCATCAGGTCATACGGGGTTCCGTCCTCGCCGGGACCGTTCTTGATCATCCAGGTCCACTTGCGAATGCCCGTCGTACGGGAAGCTTCATCCCAATTCTTCTTGAAGGCGTCCAGCACTTCTTGTCTTGGCACATGCTTGCCGTCCTTCATGTCCCAATGCTCGCCCTCTACTCCCCACATCAGCAGATACTGGCCTTCCTCGCTGGCCAGAAAATCCAGCAGCTTCATCGTACGCACCGGATCCTTGTTGGAGCGGCTGATCGCGACGCCGTCCCAACCAAGAGAGCTCTTCGGTCCGTAAGTGGCCTCTTCAGGCTTCACGCCCGGGGCCAGCACTTTATATTGGTAGAACTGACGCTCGTCCTCGGTAGCCTTATCGGCTGCCTCGGTTTTGAGCAGCGCATTCGCATTTCCCACATTCCAGAGCGCTTCCGCTGTGGCGAACACGTTGCCGTTGCCCAGCTTCTGCTCGAACTGCTTGGTCTTCATCGTTGCCCATTCCTTATCGAGCAGGCCTTTGCGGTACAGGGAGTTCAGAAACTTGACCATTTCGAGATAGCGCGGATCGCGCACGTCCTTCTTCAGCTCCCCGTTCGTTTCGTAATACGGCATCATGCCGTACATGCCCTTGAAGCTGCCGGTCACGGCTCCGACGTTCTCGCCATTGAGCGTCATCGGAATGCTTTCTTTGCCGTCAATCGTTGGATATTTCTCCTTGAACTTGACAAGCAGCTGCTCGAACTCCTCAGCGGTAAACGGCTCGCCGTTGTTCACTTTATCGCCGACGCCCAGCTCCTTCATGATGTCCATGCGCATCATGAAGCCGAACACCGGGTACTGCTCCAAGCCGTACCAGTTGGAGAAATAATAATTGTTGCCGTCCTCGCTTCGGGTTTTGGCAAGCGTGTCGCCGTACATTTTTTTGATATTCGGTCCGTGCTCTTCGATCAGATCATTCAGCGGAATCACCGCGCCAGAGGTAATATACTTGTTCATGATATCGCTTCCACGACTCATCAAAATAACGTCGGGAAGATCGCCGCTGGCCAGCATCAGATTCAGCTTCTCGACCGGATTGCCCGTAGGCTGCTGGATCTCGACGGTGACGCCTGTCTTTTCCGTTATCACTTTAGCGACCGGATTCGTAAAGGCATCCCCCGTGTTTTGGTCAAACCAGGTTAACGTGATCGGAGCATTGCTGTCCGTCTCCGTGCCGCTGTCTCCGCCCGATGCCGCCTTCTGGTTGCCGCCGCAAGCCGAAAGCGTTGTCATAACGAGCGCTGCTGCCAGAATCAATTTTAGTTTCTTCATTCCCTGAACCCCTTTCTAAGGTCGTCATATTCATGTGCTCGAATATATCTATCATTGTAAAAATCGGGAGTTCATTGATCTATAACGCAATCTTACAATCCATGATGCAAAATGTCTTTCATTCAGGGTAACGCCTGCTGCGGGTCCCGTTCGTTTGCAGGATGCCTATCGGAGATTACAGGTATCCGAATGGTCACCGCGGTTCCGATGCCGAGCCGGCTGAAGATGCTGACGCCATATTCTTCCCCGTAGGTCAGTTTGATCCGGTCATCCACATTCTTCACGCCGTAGCCCGACAGATTATCCGATTTGTTCAGCGCGTGATCGAGCTGTTCGGGCTTCATCCCGATACCGTCGTCGATGACCTGGAGCAAGATATCGTCCCCCTCCTGCCTGAGCTTCACGTTAATGTTGATTCCCGATTCGTCCCCTATGGCATGATTGATGCAGTTCTCGATGAAGGGCTGCAGAATCAGCTTGATCGTTGTGTTCCCGAACAGCTGCTCATCCAGGTCGTAATGCATATGAAGCTTGTCCCGGAACCGGATCTTCTGGATCGCGACATAATTCTTCACCAGATTGATTTCCTGCTCCAGCAGAATGATGCGTTTTCCTTTGTTCAGCGACACCCGGTAATACTTGGCCAAATAATTGACCATCTGGTACACCTGCATAGCCCCTTCTTTGATTGCCAGAGAAGAGATCGAGGACAAGGTGTTGTATAGAAAATGGGGGTTGATCTGGGCCTGGAGCGTATTCAGCTCCGACTCCTTCCTTGCAATCTCCTTCACGTATACGTCATGGATCAGGGATTGTATCGTCGAGGCCATCTTATTGAACGCAAAAGACACCTGACCGATCTCGTCATGCCCCATCGGCTTAATCGACAGCCGGAAATCCCCACGCTCCACCTTCCGGATCTGCTGCAGCAGCACCTCGATGCGCTTGGTCATGACCTTGGTCGTAAAATAAAGCAGCAGGATGGCCATGCCAATCGCCAGTACGGAGAACCAGATGACATTCTTGGTCGCCTGATTCGCATTGGCCAGCAGCTCGTCGTAGGGCACGGTGATGACGGTGGACCAGCCGTTACTGAGCTTTTTATACGTAAAAAAACGCTCCTGCCCGTTAATCCTCATATCGAATGAGCCTGCATCCTGGGTCATCCGCTCCTGAATCGGGAACACGTCGAACAGCTGGTTCGATTGGAGGTTCTGATCCCCCGTGCTGATCACGCCGCCAGATTCGTCGATAATATAGACGCTTTTGTTGTCGTTTTCCATTTTGATCAGGGAGTAGAATTCGTTTGCGTTAATGTCCATAGTCAAAATCCCGTACGGATGCTGCAGGCTGAAATAGCTTAATGAACGGGCAATGGTGATATGTGCATCATTGGCCCTGAAATCCTCGGAATGAAAGTACACCGTACTGCCGGCGGCATCCAGCACCTGTTCCTCCATCGCCGAAGGCATCTCTTCCGTATATTTGACGTATTGGCCGTCGGAATAAAGCGTATGGTTCCCCGTATAAATCGTAATGCCCAAGATGTTGGCATTCAGGGTCATCAGAGACGGCAGCGTCCGGTTGATATATTGGAAAGCATCCAAATAATAATACGCCTGCTCATAGTCGGTAGACAGATAATTGCGGAGCTGCGCATCCATGTAAAGGATGTTCGACAGCTGATTGTAGTACTCCAGCCGTTTCTCCACGTTGGTGTTAATCTGTGCCAGCGATCCGCCCAAGGCCGTATAGGTATGCTCCGTAATCGTGCTACGCGTCGAAGAATACGAATAATAGATCAGCAGCGAGAACGGCAGGATGATGACGATCAGAAAGATGAAAAAGAACTTGTGCCGGAGCCGCCAGTTGGTGTATGCGCGTAAGTGCGCGAACGGGAAAGCCCCTGCCAGACGGCTCCACGGGCCGGACGGGCTAGATGTTTTTGCGGTATTCATTCGGCGTAACTCCTTGGCTTTTTAAGAATAAGGAAATGAAGTAGGATGTGCTCTCATAACCGACCCTTTGGGCGATGTCCTGCACTTTGAGCGAATCGTCGGCGAGCAGCTCCTTGGCTTTGTTCAGCCGGATTTTGGTTAGGTAATCATGGATCGTCATGCCGGTTTTCTCCTTAAAGATGGAACGAAGGTAGTTGGGAGACAGATATACCTGATCGGACAAGCTGTTGATTGTGATGGCCTGGTGATAGGTCTGGTCGATCGTCGTGCGCACCTGGTGCACCAGCCTGGCATTTTTGTCCATGAACCGGTGTTCCAGCGTCCGAATCGCATGCCCGGCGTAATCCATGATGATCGCTTCGATTTCAATCATGGTTCGGCACTGATAGATGGATTGGTAAAGCTCCGCCCGCTTGTGGCTCTCCGTGATCGGCTCGTGGATCCCCTCCAGCAGACGCTCCACCAGTCCGATGGCAAAATCGCACACTTCGGTTTTTCGGATCCGCAGCATCACCAGCCGGTTGAAATAATCCCGCAGCTTCTGCGCGGCCTGCTCGGATGCCAGCTGATGAATGTCCTCGAAATAGGCCGTCTCTTGGAAAGGAGGAATTTGCCGGCTCTCCAGCTGCCGCAACACGTCCTTGGCATAGATGACTCTCCCGTTCCCGACGTAAAACATCTCCTCCAGCATCAGCCGCGTCTCCCGGTATAAATCCTGAATGCGGAACAGCTCTTCCGGTTCCTCGTTCACGGCCGCGGTCATCGTAAAGCCCAGCGCATCCTGCATCTGCTTCAGTAGATCCTCCCACGTAAAACGGCTCAGATGACTGGCAGCATCCATGAAGATGCCCAGCTCGCCTTCCCGGCAGATGACCAGATCCGCCTCCAGCTTCTTGTCCGCAAGCCACTCCTCCATATGTGTCTGCAGGCGCGCCATGCCATCCTCGAGGGACAGCCCCGGCTGTGCAGCGTGCGGAGCATCGAGGCCGAGCAGCGTAAGGGTATACGTTCTCGGCTCCGTATGGCGGGACAGCTTATGGTAGCTGGCAGCGAGGTTTCGGAATCGCTCCTCGTTCTGCTCGAACATCATCTCTCGTACGATATTGGATTTGGTCACGCGAATGGAGCGGTTCTTCATCCGCACTTCCTCGCAGCGCCGCTTGACTTTATCGATAACGCTTACAATTTCGCTCAGATCCAGCGGCTTCAATAAATAGCCGACGGCTCCCACGTTTAAGGCTGATTTCACATAATTGAATTCATCGTGTCCGGTCAGGAAGACGAACTGAATCCAGTCGAATAACTCACTCACCCGCTTCGCCATATCGAGCCCGTTCATGACGGGCATCTGGACGTCCGTCAATACGATATCGGGCTGAATCACCTCGATCTTCTCCAGGGCATCCCTGCCGTTCAGGGCTGTTCCGGCCACGTATATCCCCATCTCTTCCCAACGAATATAATCTCGGATCATCTCTAGCTCTAGCTCTTCGTCATCTACGAGAAAAATGCTATACATGCTCATACCCCCTGTGTCGGCTTTATCCCTTAATATTATAGCGATTTCGTTATTTTAACTATGGGAACAAACAATGTAAGTTATTTTCAAGCATCTTTCGTTACATTGTCATATCGACACTCATTTTTTCGGAGTCTTATAATTTGAGTTAACTTGAGATGCGAGGTGCCCCATATGAAACCTGCTACAACCTTACAGACGCGGAGTGACTTGAGCTTGAGTCCTCATCGAAAAAGCCGCTGGGCCATGCTGAAGCAGCAGAAGTATTTATTCCTGATGATGCTGCCCGGACTGATCTGGGCCATTGTGTTTGCGTATACGCCCATGGTTGGTCTATACATGTCCTTCGTCAATTACCAGCCGACGCTCGGCGGCTTCTGGTCGACCCTGTTTTCGAGCGAGTTCGTCGGCCTGGAGTGGTTCCGTTACTTCTTCAACAACGGCGACTTCTGGATCGTCATGCGAAATACGCTGGCCTCCACGCTGATCACGCTGCTCTTCTCCTTTCCGATGCCGATCCTGATCGCCATCGCAATTAATGAGATCAAGAATGTGAAGTTCAAAAAGACGGTGCAAACCGCCTCCTATCTTCCCTATTTCATATCCTGGGTTATCGCGGCCAACATCATCGTGACCCTGCTCTCCTCGGACGGCGCGATTAACGGCATGTTGAAATTCCTCCATATTACCGATGAAAGCGTTTTATTCCTGCAGAACGGCAAGTACTTCTGGTGGATCGTCGCGCTTGGCAATACGTGGAAGGATATGGGCTACAGCTCGATCATGTATTTGGCGGCCATTTCGTCGATCAACCAGGAGCTCTATGAAGCGGCCAAGGTCGACGGCGCCAACCGTTTTAAGCAGATCCGTTACATCACTCTGCCCCACCTGAAGCCAACCATTGTCATTCTGCTGATCCTGGCGCTTGGCGGCATCCTGAACGCGGGCTTCGACCAGCATTTCCTGCTCGGCAACGACCTGACGCGGGATTACTCCGACGTCCTGTCCACCTATTCGTTCCGCTACGGTATCCAGAACGGCATGTTCTCCTATGCGGCTGCCGTCGGCATGTTCAGCTCCGTGGTCGCGTTCATCATCGTAGTCATCGTCAATTATACGGCGAAGAAGCTGAACGGGCAGTCCCTATTCTAAACCATAAGGAGGTACATCCATGTTAAGCAAAAAAACCGTGCCCGAGCGTATCTTCGATGCCTCTTTATACCTGTTCCTGGCCGGCATCTTTCTCGTGACCTTCTATCCGTTCTGGAACATCCTGGTCATCTCCTTGAACGATGCAACCGATACGATGCGGGGCAACCTGTACTTCTGGCCGCGCGTGCCAACCATCGAGAGCTACCTGACCATCTTCCGGAACCCGGAAATCTGGAGCGCCATTAAGATTACCGTGCTGCGTACTATCGTCGGGACCGCAGTATCCATCTTCTTCATCACGCTGCTCGCCTATCCGCTCAGCAAGCGCAATCTCTTTGGATGGAAATACTTCTCCTTCTTCTTTGTGTTCACGATGTATTTCGGCGGCGGACTGATCCCGACGTATATGATCATCAAATCCCTGGGGCTGATCGACTCCTTCTGGGTTTACATCTTCCCTGGCTTAATCGGCATATTCCTGATGATTCTGGTGCGCACCTTCATGGAGCAGATCCCCGGCGAGATCGAGGAATCCTCCAAAATCGACGGCGCGAACGACCTGCAGACGTTCTTCCGCATCATCATGCCGCTGTGCGTGCCGGTGCTCGCCACGATCGGCCTGTTCCTGGCCATCGGCCACTGGAACTCCTGGTATGACTCCTATGTGTATACCTACAAGCCGGAACTGAAGACCCTGCAGGCCGTCCTCGTCAAAATCCTCAACCAGTTCCAAACCGCCGGCATGATGTCCGACGCCCAGCAGCTGGCGCAGGGCTCCAAGCGGATCCCCGTCTCCAGCGAGAGCATCCGAATGGCGGTGACCATGGTCGCCACGCTGCCGATCATTATGGTGTATCCGTTTGTACAACGGTATTTTGTGAAGGGGATTATGATGGGGGCTATAAAGAGTTAGATTTTTGTTGGGAAATGAAGAGGGCCCTTACCCGGGAGGGTAAAGGCTCGGTTTGAGTTAATGGGATAAATCTTGTGTAAATTTCTTAGAAAGACTCTACCACAGATTAGAAAAATGATAACTCAGAAGAAATTATAAAGCGAGTGTGATCCCTCAAGTTCCCTAGTAAATATCTCCATTTCACGGTATACTAAACATGTCACAATTTGTAAGTATTATGAGAACTTTAATGAGTCTTGAGGGGGATTTACTGCTTGGATCAATTCACTAATTACTTTTTTGACAATGTAGGGAACTTAATTTCGAGCTTAATTTTTTGCATCTTAGGGGTTGTACTAAGTTTAATCTTTACTCCCAAAAAGAAAGAAGGCAGCTTAATACAGAACCATACTTCATTTCAGCAAATTCTTATTATCGTTCAGCAAGTCTTTGTTATCAACGAAAATTCTGCACAAAACAATAATTCTAATCAGCAAAAAAATACCACAATTTCAAATACAAACGGAGATAATTCCTTTATATGGATATTAGCTATTATTGGGTTAACATTATATACAAGATATCATAGTGATCTAATCAACTGGCTTATATTGTTTGCAATAGCAAGTTTCCTAAGCATTTGTACTATAACCCTAAAATTGTATCGTGATAATCAATATGACAAATTAAATCAAGGATGGACAGGCCTAATATTTTTATTGATAATTTCAGACCTTTTAACTGCATGGCTTATGAAATCTCAAGATTTAGCAGCTGATAATATTACTCTACTATTCAAAGTGGCATACTACGCACTTGGACTTTTTATAATGATTATTCCCAATATTTTTATGCTTTTGTTACTTATACATTTGTTTTCAGTAAACTCATACATTTCTAAAGGTGGTAAAATTTCAGCCTTTTTCATAAGACATACTGCTATGTTTGTTAAAGCACCCAAAAGTACTTCAGCAATTATCGTTGTTTTTTGTATCCTTTCTATTTTTCTTTCTTCCGGAGTAGCATATGATCTTATTTTACACTATAACGAAAAGAGTTTAGAAGGATTTTTAGAAAAAGTTCAATAACGATTATGTATATTGTATTACTTTCAAGTAAAGATTATAAGACACTAAATCACTGCAAAAAGAGCTTCGGTTGGTATCATCAGTCGAAGCTCTTTTATTGAACATTTTATTCCTTAAAGTTAGTGTTACTTACTCCTAATGACTACAAGTTTATATAACCTACAGGCAATTCACCATTCTTATATATTTAACAAGTTTATTTAAACCATTAAGTAGATCATCAATCATTGTAGGATCGGGATGCGGCACAATGCTTTGCTTTAGTAAATGTTTAACTTCGAAGTTGTTATATACAAATCTTGCTAGTTCATCTTTTTGTTTTACTGAACCACTCTCAGTAGATATGCCGTGAAGGCCACGATTTTCAAGTATTTTTCCTGCACCTTCAGTAGCGGAATATACATTCCAGTCCGTTACAGACGCAGTACCCTGTATTTTAGATGCATGATGTTTTTCTCTATTTGAATAAAAGGATTTCAGTAAATCAGGATGAGCATAATTTTCAAGTTCTCTACCAGCAAGAACCCAAAAATTAGGGATTTCGTTGTATAGACTCTCTATATTCTCCTCTTCCAAAGTCTTATTTTTTAATAAGGCATGGGTTTTATTCTGTCTGTTCAACTCAGTTGCAATTCTTATAAATCTTTGGTACTTTTTTGATGTTTTTTTAACACTGTCAGAATCAATCATAACAAAAGGATTAGGATTTACTTTTAGTACTTTTAAAAGGGTGTCTTCTTCAATATCTTGTAGAGAGTACACATCTTCTCCAAAGGAGTAATGGGAAATTGTACTACCACCAGTCATAAGCAATGAGTAATGAAGTCCCTCAAGTAAATACGTATCTAATTTTCCTTCAGCAATCATGTATTCACAATAAGCCTTTATCCATGCTCTTAGCCAGAAGACTTCAGATGGACCCTCCACCCAAATAATGCTATTACTTAATAAAACATCTCCGGGTAGCACTCCTAATTCATTACAAACTTCTCTTGCAATCTTTGCTCCTGAAGAATCCATTTCTAAGTGCCTGAAGAACCCAATATAGGAGCATACTCCAAGGTTTTTTTGAGAACGATATAAGTAATCATCTTCAGTAGCTGTTTCAATTGCAATAGGGGAATGAGTAGAAACAATAAATTGGGCATTTCCAATTTTTTTTATTATCTTCATAACTTCTCTTACAAGTCCTGGTTGTAGATGACTTTCAATTTCATCTATAATTATTAGTTTCTTATCATTTCGAACTAGTTCCATTAATAGAATATACAACATAGTGTAGCCAGTTCCGACTTCTCTAGACGATAGCTCCAAATTCCCTTCAAAAGTAAAAATCAGTTCCTTTTGGTTTACATTCGCTGAAACTGCTACAGGTGAATCTAAATGAAGCTGTTTTTCGATATATTCCTGTACTTTTCCTTTAGCAATCCTTTTTTCAGAGGGATGCTCTTTTTCATTTAGCCAATTTACAAGCTCAAGACCACTTACTGTTAGGGTGTCTTCCCCAGCACGATCAAACGCTCTAATAGGATCAAACACAAGCACATTTTCTTGAAAAGCTTTATATAAGGTATTGCATATTTTCAATACTTCTTCGTCTTTAACGTTATATTTTGTTAAAAACTCTGAGTTAAACTGTACATCAAGTATTTGTTTATTATTAAAACAATTATGAGACTGTACTCCACTTATAGATAAACAGACGTTCCCTAAATATTGTTTATTACACTTGTGAACTTGTATTACCATATCAATTTCATCGAATCCAGCTATTTTATTTAAATTTGGATCGTTATACTGAATCAACATTTTTTTGTCAATTGTAAATTCCATTTTAATAGGTTTGCTAGTATCTAAGTTATAAAAGTCATTATCTGTTATTTTTTCTGCCAAAAATCTCATTGTATTATTTTGCACGCCATTAATACTATATTGAAACACTCGAATTAAGCGAGACAATAGAGATTTTCCAGAGTTGTTAGGTCCAATAATAAATGTTGCATGATTTATCTTGGCTAATAGAATTTCTTGACGATCCTTCAAGCCTCTAAAATGTTCAACGGTAATCCTTCTGATAAAATATGACATTAGTTAACATCCCACCAACGATGAATTGTATCCTGAACATTATAGTTAATAAGTCTCTTTTTCCAAACTGAACTAAACTTAACATCACTCGAATTTGGTTCAGGGATAGGCGGAGTAATGATAACCTTAGTTGGGATGGTTACACATTCTCCTGCAATTAAACACTCTCCATTTTGGAAAAAAGGGATCATGTTTGATAACGAGTTTAAATGATCAGGGAGCACTCGATTGATGAAAGTTTGATCATTCGGATTCGTGACTCTCATAACTAAAAAATTCGAACACTGCGATATAATTGTTTCACATAAATCAGATGGTCTCTGGCTTACTATTAACTGATTAATTCCATATTTACGTCCTTCTTTTGCAATCCTAGATAAATATTTTTTAGGAAGTCTTGTAGTAGATGTGGTTTCTTTTGGTATGTAATTATGTGCCTCTTCAAACACTAGATATAGTGGAAGTTTTTTGGGATTGGGATCCCATAACTTGTATTCAAAACATAAACGAGATACAACTCCAATAATTATTGGCAATACTTCTGAAGGGAGAGTTGATAAATCAATTATTGTAAGTTGAGTTGACCTAACACCAGTGGAAACTGACAATAAACTTTCCATAAATGAATAAAACGAAGTTGAGTCATTTTTATCTTTTGAAAATAGAAATTGATATCTTCTATCTGAAAACACACTTTGTAATTTCTCAATGACTTGATCTAATTCACCATAATAATTTTTGTCCTGATGAACCTTATCATTTTTACCATTTCTATCAATGTTAGTATTCCCTGAACTTGGTAAATACTCACCTGTTTCATTATTTATAGCTGGTGCGTTATCCGAGTTCCAAATAGTTCTCTTATTTAACTTAATCAACTTGGGCAATAAATCTTCGAAGGAGTAATAAAGCGGTGCGTTAATATTAGCTTTAGAAATTTCTCCAACGGTATCTATTATCATTTCATGCTCTTGTTCTTTAATTGATACGATCATCTCCTTAAGGATACGAATTCCGTTGCTATTTTTAAAGGGATCAACTTCACCAAGAAATATAGATTGAAATTCATCAAAGTTTAATAACCAATAAGGAATATTTAGATCATTTGCATTTATTTTATTTACTTTATAACTTCCTCGTTTGTCAGGAAAAGCAGTGTCATATTCATCATGTGGATCAAAAAATACAATATGACTATATCGGTGAGTTTTTAAGACATTTTGCATAATACTTGCAACTGTAGATGATTTACCAGAGCCTGTAGAGCCTAAAATTACAGAATGTTTACCTAAAAATTTATCAATATGAATAGATACTTCCTCATCTTGAACTCCAGATGCTCTGCCGATTGCAATCCCAGTACCCTCGTCCAAAGAAAAAAGTTGCTTTTTTTCTTCTGGAGTCAATAAATAACATTTTGCATTAAATTTAGGATAATGCCCAGCACCACGCATAAATTTAAGCATATTCTTTTCTTTTAAATCTTGGTATCCGATTACCTTTGCAATTGCAATCGCCTTATTTTTAAATTCTACATTTATTTGATTATTATGTGGATCTTGTTCAAATGTAGAAACAAGTTTTATTTCTTCAAAAATACCGAAATGCATTACTTGATGAGTTGATGGTCCACCTAAAAGAAATATATCCCCGACTGTCCCAACATTCAGTTTGATATTTTCTCCAATTTCTATAACCTTCTCCTGCTCTAAATTATCAGTTAACACAGATTGATAGATTTCAATTGTTACACTCATCCCCGTAATTGAAGTTATTTGACCAAAGGGATGTTCTTTCATTAGAATATCCATACTGTACCACCTTTCAATTAAAAACTATGAGAAATTTCAGAATTCAAAAAATCTGAATTAATCAAACTAGCTTCTTTAACAGTATTCGCCAATAAACAACAAAAACCTCCCTATTAATAATTACAATTACCCAGGACCTTTAACCTATGTATTATTTTCTCTAAAATAATTTTTTTTGTAAGCTCTAATCTGATCCTATTACCCTGTCTGCCTAACCAGTTAAGTTATCTCTGTCATACGACAAGTTAATATTTACCAATTGCCTGCTACGTTAGTTGAAGATATTAATTCTTTACCGCGAACAGATTCTCAGCATGAAATAATCTCAGTACAACCTAACACACTACTAAGGAATGGTGCTTAATTAAGCATCTCGTCCTTCATTTTAAGTAACTTGTATTTCTTCACTTTGGAATACACTTTAATCTGAAGGGGTATATTTTCATTTCTTCATTGCTATTATTAGCATAAAAATGCCCCTTGAATCTTTATCGGTTAAACCTACGGGTTCTTCCAATTTCTATTCTAAGGGGGAGGTACACTTCATCCATTAGCAGAGGTTTATATAATAACTGATTCACGCAAACATCGGATCTATGAGACAGGTACGTTTGAATTATTAAACGCAAGAATAACTATATACTTAAAAAGGGTCTTCTCATCTCGGGTTAACAAAACCTTCCTCGCGCACCAACCACGTAGCTATAAACTGAATATTTATTTATGGCAGGACAAGGACACTATTTCCCTTTTGTTTATGGCAGACTAGCAACTGAAATTAATCTTTGCTATACCGCTTAGCGATCCGCTCTTACGATGTAGATTTAACACTCCATACAACGGAGTTAGAATCCATCGAGCAGCTACAGTTGATTTATTAATTTTGTTTAAAACAATAGACCCGTCTTAAATCAATTGTCGACCTTTACCAAAGACACCCCCATCTCCCTCCCCCCATAAAACACCTTCACACTCCCACTCTCATTCCCCTTCACCCTCGCCTCAACCAGCTTCCCATCTTCCCAGCTCATATCCACCTCTATATTCCCTTTCGCCTTCAGCCCTGTCACACTGCCTGTCGGCCATATTGCCGGCAGTGCGGGCAGAAGATGAATTTCGCCTTCGTGGCTCTGCAGCAGCATTTCCGCAATGGCGGCGGTGCCGCCGAAGTTGCCGTCGATGACAAAGATGTTGGACTCGGCTCCTGCTACGCCGGGTTTCGAGTAGGTGAGCATGTTGTCGAAGCACAGCTCCCCGATCAGGTGGGCAATATGCTGCACGGCTTGGTCCCCGTCATGCAATCGGGCGTAGAAGAGTCCGAACAGCGCCGCAGTAAATTCGATGTCCTCCAGGTCGACCCGGCTGTTGCGGTTCTCCAATGTCACTCGGGCTGCCGCAGCGAGTTCCGGTGTATGATGCGGGGTGATTTGGCTGCCGGGATACAGTGCAAGCAGATGCGACAGATGGCGGTGCTCCGGCTGCGCCTCCTCGTAGTCCTCCAGCCATTCCTGCAGCTGTCCCTTCTTGCCGATCATCAGCGGAGGCAATCGATCCAGCGCCGTCTGCCACTTCTGCTGAAGCGCCTCATCCACGCCCAGCGTCTGTGCCGCCTTCACGCAGAACGCCAGCAGATCCCGAACCAGGATCTGATCCATGGTCGCGCCCATGGACAGCTGCTGATGCCCATCCTCCGGATGGCCGGTATAAAAGCTGTTCTCCGGCGAATTCGACGGACCGGTCACCAGCCAGCCATACTTCGGATGCACGGTCATGTAATCCATGAAAAAGGCTGCGGCCTCCTTCAGAACGGGATACGCCAGCTCCTCCAGAAAAGCCTGATCGCGGTTATACGCGTAATGCTCCATCATATGCGTCGCGATCCACAGTCCGCCCGTCACGTTCAGCCCCCAGGAAGTTCCCCACCCCGGTGATGCAAATCCCCAGGCATTGGAGAATACATGGGCCACCCAGCCTTCGGCATCATAATAATGGCGCGCCGCCGAGCGTCCGGCCACCGATAGCTGCTGGATATACCGCATGAGCGGCTCATGGCTCTCGCTCAGGTTCGCGGCCTCCGTCGGAAAATAGTTCATCTGGGTGTTCACATCCAGGTGATAATCGCAGCTCCAGGCCATTTTGTTGGCTTCGCCGTCATTCCATATGCCTTGTAAATGCATAGGCAGGATGGAGTCTTGTCGTGACCCGCTAATCGTCAAGTACCGGCCATATTGATAAAACAACGCAAACAACGCCGGATCGTCCCAGTTGCCCTGCTTAAACCTGCCGATCCGCTCGTCCGTAGGCAGACTGGAATGCTCGGAGCTTCCCAGATCTAAGCTTACACGGGCATACAGCGGCTGATAATCCGCCAGATGTTTGGCTCTCAGCGCGTCATATCCCAGCAGCACACCCTGATCCAGCTGCAACGCGCTTTTCTCACGCCAGCTCTCACCTTCTTGACGGTAATCCGTATTCACCGCAAAATAAATCGCCGCCTCATCCGCTCCGGCCACGTTTATGGTGTCATCCGCGCAGCTCACCTGCCCGCCTTCCGTTACGACACGCAGCTGACCTTGGCATAACACCCCGCACTCCCCATTGCTATGTACGCTTTCCAGCGCCTGTCCCCGGAATTCGATCTTGCCATTCCCAGCAACGACAGCATGAAAAGGACCATTCTCGCTTCGAATCGAAATACGGAATGACACGCCTAACGAGCCATGGCTGCTGCGAATCCGGGAAACGATCACCTGATCGGCATGGGAAGCAAATACCTCTCGCGTCATCTCCGCTCCATCGATCTCGCAAAAAGAACGTGCCACCGCCTCCTCCAAATCCAATTCCCGATGGAACAGCGGCTCAGCTGCTGCATCTTGTCTCCCGCCTTCGGATGGCTTCACGTGATGATCAAACTCCAGCACGACTTGGCATAGTCCCAGGTTGGTGCCAAAATTCAATTTTTCCGGTTCCAGGTGCTTCTTGGCCAGTTGATCGCCTTCGCGATAATCACCCTGGAAGAAATACTGCCGCATTTGCTCCAAATCCGCTTTGCTGTTGCTTTGCCCTTGAGCCGGCTCCGGCCGGCCGGACCAATAGGTGGTTTCGGTGATATGCCATATCTCTCTGTCAGGAGTGGATACCACCACATTCCCCATTCGGCCATTGCCGATCGGCAGCCCTTGCGACCAGCCCTGGGCCGGTTTCGTATACCAAAGCTTCATATCTGACATGTTGTATTCTCCTCTTTATTTGATTTTCCAATATCGAGACAAGCGCTACCCTTACAGCAAAAGCAAGAAATCGCGATCCCCGGATGGAGCCGAGAAGCGCGATGAACTTGCAGATGAACATGATGAATCGATGACTTCTTGTTATGGATTAGGGACGATTTTATAAAGCTTGGATTCAGCCCCTTTAAGCGTCACATCCAGCGAAGAGCCAGACACGGTCTGAGATTGGCCGCTCCATACATCCGTCACCGTATAAGACTTCGCCTCTCCCGAAGCGATACCGGCACGAACGAGATCCACGGTGTGCTGTGCCGCATTTTGTGTATAGTTAAACACGGCAACATAGTGGGTTCCCTGATCGTCCAGCACGAATACGTTCGCTGCCTGCGTGCCCGTGTTGCCTTCTACCGGCCGGAACGCCTTGCCCTTCATCGCTAGCCCGTTCACTTCCCGGTTGGTCAGCAGCGTTTCCATGTACTGCCGTGCCGTCGCATCCGTTACGTCATCCGAATTCAGGAAGGCCGTGCCGGAGATCGCGGCCGCATTGACGCGAGACTGCGCTCCTTCGATCGATCCGCCTTTGGTCAAGTGCATATAGTCCGGATCGGTATAATGGTAGATCGTTCCGTTCTGCCACCAGCCGTACGCGAGATTGTTCAGCTGATATTCCGTGCTGCCGATGCTGCCGTCGATATCGCAGGAGATGCGGCGGCTGTGCGCATATTGGCTGGGGAACAGCGGCGCGATGGAAGCGCTGATGAACATGGAGCCGTCCAGCACTTCATTCACGTAAGCCATCCCTTGGTTATAGGCCTGGATGCCGGTTTGAACGCTAGGGTCATCATGCTTGCCTTCCATTGCCCCATGGCTCAGAAAATCGATTTTGATATATTCGAAGCCCTTGCTCTTGAACTTATTCATGTAATAATCGATCCGCTGCTTCACGCCTGGATGCGTCGGATCCACGGCATAAGCGCCGTCCAGCGTTGGCAGCACGTTGCCCTCCAAATCGCGCAGCACGATATCGCCGTATTTATATTTGCCGTTGGTCCCTTCGACCTCCTGTTCCATATTGTTGCCCCAGTACACGAACGGCGAATAATAGATGCCGGCCTTCTGTCCATTGCTATGAATGAGCTGAACCAGATCCGTCAGCTGCTGATCCGTCATGTTATCCCAATAGGAATCAAGATTGATGTAGATATCGCCTTCATTGTTGAAGGAATGGTTCTGAATATGGTCTTTAAAATAATTCGAGACGGAAACCGCCTTGTCAAAGCTCAAATCGCTGGCATAAGCTCCCCAACTGTTCCAGCCGACCGGAACGCCTTCAGGAATGTCCTCGCCAAAGGCTAACGGAGGCTGGATCGCTGCATTCACCTGGCCAAATTCCTCCAGCCCGGTCCGGTAATCCTCGAAAAAGCCGACCATGATTTTCGGCGAAGCAATCTGCTTGCCCGTTACCTTTCCATGCGGAATCGTGTCCCATGTGGAGGTGGATGACGTAAATCCGCCATATACGCGCAGTTTGTTCAATTTGTCATTCGAGCCGCTCCAATAGATACCGGTTTTCCACGTGTCATGCGTCACCGATCCGATAACGAGGCCGTTCCGGCTCGTATTGTCATAGATGGCCGTCAGCTCCGAGCTGACATACAGACCGTTGTTGAGGCCGGTATTCATCGACTTCGCCTGGTATCTGGACCAAGCATCATTGTCGAACGGAACGACGAGGACCCGGTTATCGTCATAGCTGCCGATGTCGATGCCGCCCCTCGCTTCCATCGCGATAGGTGCGATATTCCCAGTAGATATTGCGGAATTGTGGGTAGCGACTGTTTCCGTAAGCAAATATGGCCCGTCTTCATAGACGTAATAGATTTGGCTGAGCGATGGCATTCCCCCATCCTCATTCACGACCGTCACCTTGATGCCCTTGCCGGTAGCATCCTGGAATGGGACAACTTGATTTTTATAGAATTTATGATGTTTATATTCCTTGCTTGCAACCATCCGGTCGAGCTGGATCTCACTGTATAACCCCTTGGCAACCGCTTTGCCGTTCCAATTGTATTGTGACAACCCGGTCGAGGTATTGTACAGCAGCTCATACGTCGGATTGGACACCTTGAAGCCGTTGGCATACTCGGTTAGGGTGATGGAGCCATAGCTCGTGGCTTTCTTTTGCTTGCCTAAATCGCCAATGCTTCCATCAGGGCCTGATCCGTCATCGCCGGCTGAATCAAAGGTCAGCTCAATCTTGTCAAAATCGGGCGAATAACCGCCTGCATCATCGAACAGAATCGTGTTGCTGCCCTGATTCAAATAGATTTGGATCTGATAAGTGCCGATCGTGTTCCAATCTGCTGTTTTCGGAAAACTGAAGTTCTCCTTCTCCGCTCCGTTTACGGAGATCGAAGCCGCGCGGGAATCCCCGGAGATGTAGAACATGTTCATATTGTAGATACCGGCCTTATCGGCCTGAATCCCGTTGAACGTCAGCGTGGAGCCGCCGTACAAATTGCCGGCTTTTTGCCCGGCTGAACAGAAGCCGCAATCGACCGCTCCTGCATTGCCGGTAAACGTGTTCTGAGATGCCTCGGCCTCGTAGGAAAGGATGCCTCCGGCCGTTTGACTCGGCGGCTGCGGTTTTGCCGAAGCAAAGGAGCTGCCTAGCATAGCCCCCGCTAACAGAATCGATAAGAATAGCATGAATGGCTTTTGGAAGAATTTGAACGGATAAATACGCACTGAACCTCTCCTCCTTCTATTCATTGAATTTGGCTAACCTTTAGGATTTTCGATTCGGCTGGCGACAGCTCGACCGTAAGTGTGCCGTGCGCTTGACCTGCCGTACCTTCCCACACATCCAGGACCGTGTAGGAAGCGTGCGCCTCTAGGCCGCAGCGTTCCAAGGAAACCGTCTTCTGTACGGACTCGGCCCCGTCAAAGTTAAATACGGCAATATACGTTGTTCCCGGTTCGCTTGGATGTGTCAGTACAAACGTATCCGCAGCTTGTTTCCCTAGATTCCCCTCTACGGGCACAAAGGTTCTACCCAATCGGGCAATCTCAGTAATTGCCTCATTTCCCAGCCAGGTCTTGGCGCGCCATGCCGCTTCCTCATGCCGGAAGTCATCGCCCAGCAGCAGCACCGTTCCCGAGATCACGGACGCGGTCAGACGGCTTCGCCCTTCATGGCGGGTCGTTGAATCCTGGTTGAAGCTTTTATAGATCACGGCATGGTCCGGATCGTTAAAGCGGTACAGCGTATCGTTCATCCACCACCCGTGCGTCAGCGAGTTCAGCAAATATTCCGTATCCTTCATCGTTCCGAATACATCGCAGGAAATTCTGCGGCTGTGCGCATAGGAATAAGGGAACAGCGGGGCAATCGACAGGTTGATGAAGAACGGTCTGCCGATTCGCTCCGGGGAGAGCTTTTCCGTCAGATACGAGAGGCCGTAATTGTATGCAGCGATCCCCGTCGTAATATCCGGATTGTAATGCTTGCCTTCCAGAGCCCCGTGCGCCAAGAAGTCCAGTTTAATATACTCAAATCCCTCGGAAACGAATTTATCCATGAACCAATCGATTCGCGCCAGGTTCCCGGGATGTGTAGGATCAATCGCAAGTCCGCCGTCAACATCCGGCAAAATTTCGCCATCCTGGTCGCGAAGCAGGATATCGCCATAGGTATACTTCCCTTCGGTGCCCTCCACGGGGTTCCCGAACCCAGCCGGACTTCCCCAGAAAGCAAACGGCGTCCAGTATGTACCGGGTTTGTGCCCGTTCTCGCGGACCCTTTTCAAGGCATCCTCCATCTCGGCAGGCGTCAGGCGATCCCAGAACGCATCGAAATTGATGTACAGGGTATCCTCGTTATGAAAGCCCTGCGGCTGAACCTCCCGCTTCAGAAAATCGCTCGTCGCCACATAGAGGTCGTAATCCAGCGTGCTCATCGCGGCCGACCAGCTGTTCCAGCCGATCGGGACGCCGCCGTCCCAGCTCAGTGCAGGCGCTATCTTCGTATTCGCTTCCCCATACGCTTCGAGTCCTGTCCGGTAATCGTCGTAATCCCCTACCATAACCAGCGGAGATTCGACGCGCGTTCCTCTTACGTAGCCATGCGGCTGGGAATCTCGGGTCATGATGTCGGCCGCGCCAGCGTACAGTTCCAATTCATCCAGCTTGCCTGCCGTTTCCCCTTTCACGCGAATGCCGGTCTTCCACACGTCATGACTGATCGATCCCATAATCAATCCATTGCGGCTATCCGGCTGGAACAAGGCCGTCACTTCGTAGCTTTCCGTCTCCAGCGGGGCCGTCTCCGTCAGATAGCGCACCCATTTGTCATTGTCATAAGGCACGCGCAGAACATGCAGCGCTTCTGCCGGAACCGTCTCGCTCCCGCTGGATACGCTATCGGTTTTCACCACCGCGATGCGGTTTACCTTTAAGTCCTCCTGACCGACAATGACGACACGTGTGATGAAAGATGAAGCCCCTTCATAGACGTAAAAATGCTGTTCCAGTCCTGGGAGCAGATCGGATTCATGCTTAATCACGGCATGGATTCCTGTTCCGAACGAATCTTGGATCTTCTCGGGCTGCCCTATCATATAGTGGCGGTCGTAATGTCCCGTATGGTATTCCCGGCCCTGCCATCGAAAGCCGCTTCGTACTTCTTGCAGAGCGAATCCCTTGCTGCCTGCGTAGGCGTAACCGCCTTTTTCCAAATCCACCTCAATGGCCACCAGGCCATTCGCCAAACGAATGTGACTTTCGGCATTCACCCCCACGTTCACCGCCGTATCGCTGCTTCCTAACATCTGTGGATTTCCTCCTTCTGCGTGCATCTGTGCTGCATTCAGGCCGTTCAACTTTTAGAGCCTTTTACAGCTTGCTATCATTATAGAAGCGCGGGTAAAGCGCTTACTATACAACGATCTTCCGATCCATATCGGGATGTAACGCATCTGGAGCAACTCATTTGTTAAAATGCAATATGATCACTCTCCGCCGATCGCTGGCGATGGACCCACTCGAAAAAAAAGGCTATCGCAGAGCGCCTAAGTTCTCCGGATAGCCTGTTTTACATATGGATGATGAAGTACCACTGTTCTCACGCTAGATCTTATCATTAGACGGTTGGTATGGTGCCGCCGTCGATCACATATTCGCTTCCCGTTATGGATGACGCCCTGTCCGATACAAGAAATGCCACCAGCTCTGCTACCTCTTCTGGAAGCCCGGGACGTCCTAGAGGGATCCCACCGAGCGAATCCATCAATTCCTGGAGCGCACTTTCTCGGCTTCCTGATACCGACGCAATCCGGTCGATCATGGCATCTGCAGCCTCCGTCTGAATGAATCCGGGCGATACGGCGTTAATTCGAATGCCCCGCGGGGAAAACTCGTTGGATAACCCTTTACTGTAATTGGCAAGGGCAGCCTTCGCCGCGGCATAAGCCAGCGTGGTTTCATAGAGCGGCAAGCGTCTCTGTATCGAAGTAATATGAATGATGGCACCTGATCCCTGCTCTACCATGTACGGCAGCAGCCCCCTGTCCAAACGAACCGCTGCGAGAAGATTCCAATTCAAGGCTTGAACCCAATCCTCGTCGGTTAAGGCAAGCGCCCCTCCAGGGGGTGTAGTCGAACCGCCTACGCAGTGCACCACGATGTCAATTCCATGCAGGTGCTCCTGTACACCTTGAACCACCTTGTCGACGCCTGTAGACGTCGCAATATCGGCTTGAACGAACACGCCGGAGCCGACCCGAACGCTAGGTTCGGAACGGGCGGTAGTCAGTACAGCCGCCCCACCGTCTGAAAGCCGCTTTACGATGGCCTGACCCATTCCTCTGGTTCCTCCAGTAACCAGCACTCTTTTGCCTTCAAACTCATTCCATGGTCCTTCATGTCTTTGTTTCATAATTGCCCTCCAGTATTCGTACCCTTAAATTTTGAATATGGTATTTTTTCTTACTTGGATTCAGAGATCTGCAATTTTGAAATCTGACCGCTTTGCACCGTGAAACAAAATTCAAAATCGCAAGGGCCTGCCGGATAATCACCATTTACTTCGGTTGAAACGATGTACTGGTCTAGGCGATGATGAATGTTGGTCGCCCGGACATTTACCCGTGCGCCGATAAATTCGTCGTCGCTCCATTTCTGTATGGCTGCCTTGCCCCTGAACTCCCTGCTGTCATCGACGACTATAGCATCCTTGCCGAAGCATGAAAGCATCCGGTTTGTATCATGATCATTGCTTGCCGATAAAAATGTGCGAATTACACTCTGCAGCTGCTTCTCGCTTATCTCGATCATAACGCTTCACTCCTTATGATGTGATATTCCTCAGGCTTGACGCCGCTTATCCTCCCCCGGTCCGGTTGAAGACAAAGATATCTTACCTTGACGCTTTCATAACGTCCAATTTATAATAATCATAAAATTTATAAATAAAATTCATATAAAGTAGGTGCTTGAAGATTGGAGCTTACCCAGCTGGAGTATTTTTTGATGGTTTCCCGTCTTCAACATATGACGAAGGCTTCGAAAGCGCTCAGCATCACGCAGCCGGCATTAAGCCACGCTATCTCCAAGTTGGAGAGCGAGCTGGGCGTCCCTCTTTTTGAACGAAATGGCCGTAATGTGAAGCTTAACCGCTATGGCAGCATGTTTGCCAGATGGGTGGAGCAGGCACTCCAGGACATTCAAAACGGGATGCAGGAAATCGAAGAATTGTCCAATCCCGATACGGGGATCATTTCGGTTTCTTACCTGAATATTTTAGGGGTCGATCTCGTCCCTGCTCTTGTCAGGACCTATCAGCTGGCTCATCCCAAGGTTCGTTTTGAATTAAACCAGGGAAACCTCGGCGATATTGACGAACATTTGGAAAAAGGGCATTCGGACCTCATGATTACATCTAGGGAATCTACTATGGACCAACATAACTGGCTGGTCATGAGAACCATGCCTTTATATATCGTGGTTTCAAGCCGCCACCGCTTGGCGAAACGTCCCTCCCTAAGTCTGATGGATTTGTCCGGAGAGCCGTTCGTCGGCCTGAAGCATAATTGCGGCCTTCGAGCCACGATTCAATCGCGATTTCAGCATACCGGCTTTATTCTGTCTTCGACGTACGATGCAGAAGATTTGACCACCGTAGCGGGTTTTATTAAAGAGGGACTTGGCGTCTCCGTTCTGCCGAAAACGGCCGGCCTTATGCTGGAAGGTCTCTCGTGGATTCCCATTACCGATGAAGGCTGGTTTTGGGAGATTGGCTTAAAATGGCGCGAAGACCGCTACCTCTCGCCTGCGGCAAGACGATTCATTGAATATGTGAAGCATCATTATCAAGTCGGCGGGAAGTAACCGTTTGGTACACAATAAAAAGGCTATCCAGGTCAAAATGACGCTTGGATGGCCTTTGAATCATTGAAAGATCACATCGACCACCTGGGTCACAACTACGCACTCTATGACGAAGATTCCCAAACAACAAATATAGAAAACGGACAGCTTCAGCTCTCCGAATTGATCCTTCCAAAACCGTCCTCGAAACAAGGATATGATGTCCGGTGTAAACGAATATTTCACCGATTGCTTCAGATCGTCCACATCCTTAAAAATCCGTCTAAACACCCACTTGTATATCGGAATGTTAAGAATAAACAAAACCACATACATTAGAAGCTCCACGAGGCCACATCCTTCGTCCTTTGCTTAAACATGTTTCCACCAGATCCCTGCGCACTCCGGCACGGTTGACCATTGTTTCGCCTGGATCTTGTCCGTTAGCTCTTCTCCAAAAAAGAATCCCGTGTGTTGCAGTGCCTCTTCTACTGTATCAAATACATAATCCGTTCGAATCCACTGATGGCTAAATCCGTATCGATGCTCCAATTGAGCGTAATAGCCGGTTAGGAAATCGGGAGGATTCGGTGTCTCCGTTCCGGTTCCCATCGTTTCCAGAATCAAGATCGTCCCGCCTGGTCTCAAAACGCGCTGCAGCTCTGCCATGACAAGTCCGAGATTGTCACTCCATTGCTCATGGCTTGAATCAGCCAGATAACTAATACTCCAGCCCGATACGATCAGATCTACACTCGAGGAATCAACCGGCAGGCTGCGATGATCAGCGACTACGGTAGTCCAATTGCGAGAATCATAAACTTCGGATAATTTGTCATCTAAAATATTCAGCATCGGCTCGGATATATCGGTACAAATCAAGGATTTGGCATCACGGGCAAGCACCATAGATAATCGGCCTGATCCTGCCCCCAAATCAAGTACATTCAAGCCCTCGTATGGTCTGATACCATGAATGATACCCGATAAATCGGGCTGCTTGCTAACCATGGCCTCATAAGCTTCGGCCTGCTTATCGTAAATCCCGTTCGTAGACATAACATGCCATCCCCTATCCTACCTGCTTCCAGGTTTAATTCTTCACTGATGTTCGCTGTCTTCTGTTCAAGAGTCCTTGGATCAACTTGTACCCGAAACACAATAGAAGCGAGAAGGCAACCATCATAAAGTACGTGTTTACATTAAAGAATTGATTATTCATATGGATCGATAAAATACCGGTTGTGATGGATTCGATATGAACCCAGTCCACTTCACCATATCTGGATTCGATTGCTTCAGCTTGGATTGTTCTATAGATTTCGAGTCTATGAAGCTGATATATATAACCCGTTATAATATAGCCGGTCAGAGCTAAGATCAAGAGGCTTAACCTGCTCAGGGATACCTTCACACCTTTCCATACGCGAATCCATTGATAGACCAACACGAGAAAAAGGATACTCAGAGGGATAAGCAGCAGGATGGCGGGATTGCCGTTACCGGAACTGCCGCCGGGTATGGGTGTCATCGCATTTCCGAATAGAACCAGGATCAGACAGACAAGCGCATTGATGAGCAAACCGATGACTTGTTTTATTTTCATTTGTGATCTCCACCTCACTCAAGCTTCCCTGCAAAAGCCTCTCGTCATAAATATCTAAGGCATCTAAAGGTTATGAAGTGACCCGCGTCCTTAACATTACGCTGCCGCTTACCATTCCTCATCGTGTTCGGTATAAATACGAATCAATTCCTCCAGCTTATGTATGGTCCTGTACGGCTTTACTTCTTCGGAGTAGTCCCAGCTTCCAGCTCTCGTACACCATATGGGTTTGATACCGCATTGCGCTGCTCCAATGATATCGTTATGCGGGTGGTCTCCCACGAACCACGTCTCTGATGGCAGTACGTTAAGCAGATCTAAAGCCCTCATATAGATCCTTGGATCCGGTTTTTTAATGCCAGCCTCTTCGGAAATTACGATGGAATCGAAATACTCAAGTATACCCAGTTGACGGATCTTCCCCTCTTGAACTTGAACGGTTCCATTGGTGATGATGCCAAGCCTCAATCCCTGAGACTTCAAATGACGGAGTACGGGAAACAGCTGATCCATCGGCTGGATACATAGCGGGATTTCTTCCCTGAAAAATGTCAGATATTCGTCGGCCGTAGGCGGATTCACCCACTGAAGATGCTCGACCAGCATCTCATACACCTCGCGCTTATCCCGGTAACCGTTATGATCCGCCTCCTTAAATCGCTTGGCTATCCTAAGCTGAGTATCTTCATCGGAGTCCGGGAAATACCTGGCAATCAATCGCTCAATGAACGAGTCAATCGACGCCCTTCTGTCCGTTAATGTTTCATCCAAATCAAAAAATATCGCTTTTAACGTCATAGCGGACCTGCTTTCTGTTGTCTTGGTCTAGGAAAGGGATCACCTCTGTATATCCTACTTCGGTACAATCTCATAGCTATTGACCAACCCGCGCTCATCAAAGTAAATAAAAAGACCCTCACTCTTGTAATCGACCCTTCGCAGTGATCCAAGATCATACACAGCTTTATCGTCATCGCCATTTGCCCATTTGGCATTGTCGTTGGCACCGAGGCGGTCCGTCACTTCCCCCTGAGTTAATCCGATCAAATCATGTTTCTCTAAAAAATCGTCCACCATAATCGATCTTTGTTCTGGATAACCAACCCAACGGTTGTAATCGAAGTGCTGCTGCGATTGGTTGTAACTTAAGGCGTAGATTGAAAAAGATAAGAGAAGTACCCCGATAATGCCAGTCGACCAATAATGCGTGGGATGTAACTTGCTCCTCGATGTTTTGGATATTAGATACAGAATGAGCAGCAGCAACAGAACAGGCAAAGAAACCAATACTACCGATAAAAAAGACAATACAATATGATAGTGGTAGATCAACCGGATGATTACTCCGGCATAGATCACAACGTATATGCCTACGACCAAACCAAGAACGGCAGCATGCGGATTCCATCTTGCTTCCTTGCTCTCCGACATAGGCCGCTCACCTCCAAGTTAAGTTCATGCATACGTTTTAGATTTCAGTCTGTCATCCCCTTCAGAATAGAGCCCGCTCTCCATTCGCTTTGATGAAAATATGCTCCGGATATTTTAAAGCCATGGGCGGAAGTTGATCCTCTGGAAAGAACACGAGCTCCGCAAACTCGTCGTTCTCACGATCCAACTCACCCGAGATGACGCGGCACTCGAACACAATGGTCAGGTACTCCACTTGATGTCCGTTGCTGTACGTATATCGGCGTTCTTTTCCACCATATACTCCAATAATTCGTTCAGGTACGATATCAAGCCCCGTCTCTTCCTTCGCTTCGCGAGTCATCGCCTCTGCCGGGGATTCCCCAAGCTCGATGGCGCCAGCCACAAGTCCCCATAATGCTTCTTGATGCTTTCTTCCAAATAAAATAAAATCCTGCTCATTACGGATAATCCCCGCAACGGATGGCATAAATATTAACTGGTTTCCGATCTTTTCTCTTAGATCCTTATAGTAGTCTGACATTCCCATGATTTGATGGCTCCTTTGGATTCCTAATCAAATGGATGATTAGAATCTGTTCGCTATTATTAACGCCAAGCATACTTCGATCTCCAGCTCAATTAGCCTCACTCCTTATGTAACTTCGCGTTTTCACGGTTCAATATGGATGTAATCTGCGCGATATGATGCTGGTTGTGCCACACGAATCGCTGCAGCGCGATATCCAGGGTAATACTGCCGAGCACTTGAGTTCTCATCGTTCTTTTGAAATCCTCAGGCTGTAAATCCTTAAGCAGGATAAGAAAACGAAAATGAAGTGTTTCCAGAAGCGAAAGCGAGTTCTCTATGGGAACCTCCGTGTAATCACTCAGCTCCGCCCATAAATCCTCCCGGTACGAGCTTGCCAGCGGCTCATTCTCGGTCAATGCACGTTTAAATCGCAAGTATGCGTTCATGTCGTTATCAGCCAGATGGTGCACGATTTGCTGAATGCTCCAACCCTCTTCACAATAGGGATATCGAAGCAGAGCATGGGGGCATTTCATTATGATTTGCCGAAGCGTCGGTGCGATCGTCGGAATGCGTTGTATAAACTTATGCCTTTCCTCTAATGTTGGCTCTTCTATCGGCTCAAAGGAACCAAGGGGAAAACGAATACCGCCCACTTCCTTACCTCCTCGATACATCATCGTATCCTACGGTTCCAAGCAACAAAGGATCTGTGTTTCACAACAGCACTAAACCATCTTGCCATACCCTTTACTAAACCCAGTCATAGCTTAGCCCCGATATCTGTTGTCTCCAACGGATCGTATAAACAATACACCTGAGAATACGGTAAGCAGCATGTGAATTTCCGGTTTTCCTAACACCTCTATAACGAAAAACCTTCCTAAGCCAAACCACTCTGCCCAATAGATCCACGGAATAAACACCACGACCATAAGTATAATAGCAGGTAACAGTAACCAGCTTACATGAATATGCCCTTTAATCACATATCCTAGCGCTCTCCACTCTATTAAAACTCCGAAAAGGAATCCCCATAGGCTCATCTTTAATAAGAAAAATAGCTGAGGAGAAAAATCTTGATACGATCTTTGAATTTCATGAAGAGTTTCTGTCATCAGGTACAGTAATATGAACATACCAATCATAACGAATCCGCCAAAAGCGATTTTTTTAAAATGGATCATCCCTCTTTCACTCCTTTATTCAGAAAAAACACGAAATGACACGCTAAGAAATATGATTATGCGATTCGCTTGAAGTTAGAAGCAAAGAAGGATGAAACAATTCAAGCGAGTGCTGAACGCCATTCTTGAGATTCTCCACGATCTGTCTCATCACGGCAGCATCCCGGAATTCCATGCTGTCATCCGCCAGGATATCGGACAGCTTAACCCACCGGCTATCTTTAATCTCGCCAGCTCCCAATTGAAGCAAGCCCCCCCACCACTTCTCCGGTAAAATGGAACATGATGACTGGGTGATTCAAGCTGCTGATAAATGGATACACGCCTGTGGTGCCTGTCAACTGGACATCATAACCTGTCTCTTCCTTCACTTCTCTTATAGCCGCCTCAAGCATAGCTTCCCCAGGCTCGATGCGCCCTCCCGGGAAGGTCCAGGTATCCCGCACCGAAGGTTTATTTTCTTGGATGATGAGCACTTGATCCCCTTGAAAAAGGGTAACGTTGACCACAAGAACATTTCCATTTTCCGTCATATCCACATCCCTTTGCACATGATCATAAACAAACAGAACCCACCTTTGGCGTTAACCACGAGGAGGGTTCTTGGATGAAATATTGGCTGATTAACATCATTCTACCGTTAAAGCACATAACGTGCAATCGCGCGGCGTTGTTGAAAATTCAATACAAATGACTCCCCTTCTCGCGCATAATGATCCAAGCTTGTCCATAAGGATCCGTAAAATCCAGAAACCATGCGAAGCCTTAGTCCCGAATCTGCTCAATTCACGCGGCAACGGCAGATAAATAGGACTCAGTTCTACGATAACTCGATTGGTTTTGAATATAAATGATGCCTCTAGTCTCCTGCAAGTCACTCTTGCAAGGAGTCTTTTTTTTGAAGATAGAGTCACGCGTCGGGTCAGGCTGCTAAAGCAAAGAGTATATTATTGAAGACTGGTGAAGGGAGGGAGTACTATTAATAATAACCATGCCCAGAACATGATTACCAAGATTCCCGATGGAACGCTTGTCCGCGGTTCGGGCTCGGCTGTATTTCTGATTGAACACGGCAAAAAACGGCCCGTTATGGATTCCAGTTCCTTTTATTTTTACAAACTAATGACCAATAAAATCATACCACTTGAGGATATGCTGCTTCGCCCGTATCCTCTTGGAGAAGGCGTGACGGCGGCTTCGGGACCGTGGGCGAAGTGCGCCCCGGCAACTGTATTCGTAAAGGGGAGCGGATCTGGGATTTATTTGTGGATGGACAGCCGTTTGTTCCCGATCCAGTCTGGGGAAGTGTTCCGACGTTTGCGGTGCCAAATGGACGAAATCGTGCATGTCCCGGATTCCTTGGTTCGTTCTTTGCCGGTTGGACACTCCATTAGCACCTCTTTTTTTCTTCAGCACCCGGTTCTAAACGGACGCCTGTACTGCTCCCCGAACGGTCATATTTACTACGGCGAACGGCGAATGCTGCGAAAAGTGGAAGGTCCCATGGTTTTTTCCTACTTTCAATGGAGCGTCGATCAGCTGATCTATTTAACCCAAGATGAATTTATAAAAAGCCCGATCGGAAAGCCGGTACTTTCCTAACCGGGGTCAGACACGGGCGGGAGGCAAGAAAACATGTTACCGAGGGTTTCAGTTATTATCCCTTTTTACAACTGTTCCTATGTTCAACAAGCCGTAGAGAGTGCTTTGGCGCAAACCTATCCTGAGATGGAAGTCATTGTGGTCGATGACGGGTCTTCCGAGCATATGGATCTCCTAACTCCTTATATTGACCGCATCCGGTATATCCGAAAGATCAACGGGGGAACGGCTTCCGCTCTTAACGCCGGTATTCGAGAAGCTAAAGGAGATTATATCGCTTGGCTTAGTTCGGACGACTATTATCTCCCCAACAAAATAGCACGCCAAATTTCGTTTATGCTGCAACGCGGAGCGTGGATCAGCAGTACAAACTTCAACTTCGTCAACGAACGGAACATAGTGCTCCAAGAAGCCCCTAATTTTTCGTTTTCTTCAACTATGGAGCTGCTTGATCGATTAAAAACTGCATGTCCGATTAATGGCTGCACCACCATGATGAAAAGACACCTTTTTGAAAAGGTCGGCATGTTCAATGAAAAGATTAAATACACGCAGGATTACGACATGTGGTGCCGGGTCGTGCTCACCGGTTACGAATTTCATTACTTGCATGATATTCTTCTGCACTACCGTTATCATCCGAACATGGGGACCTTAAAGCACCAAAACGCCCTTAAGCAAGAATTCGCGGCCCTTCAGGCCATATATAGCGACAGGCTGGAGCAGCGAAGACAGGTATTACTAACAGGAGGGCGGAAGCCTTGAAAATTTTGCTGGCTACCTATTTTCAAATCCCGCATGTCGGCGGAGTGTGGAAATATATGTTGCAGGTGAAACAGGGACTTGAACAAGAAGGGCATCAGGTGGATCTTTTTGGGAACGGACTGAACCGATTTTATATTTTCAACGGTAACCAGGAGGTTCCGAAGGTTCACTTCAAAGAAATGTTCGATCACAAGATAACCCCTGCCACCGCGCCTTTAATTGCCGAGCATCCCTGGGTCAGGGGGGCGGAGACCGACAGGTATAACATGGAGTTATCGCTCGCTTTTATCGGTCTTGACCAATACGATATCATACACGCGCAGGACGTTCTTGCCGCCGCTGCCATAAAACGCATAAAACCCGAACGGATACCGTTGGTGACCTCCATTCACGCTTCTGCGGCTCTCACGGTACTGGATATGCTGAAGAACAACAAAACTTCTTCGGAAGACCCGATGAGCTCCCTGGTCTGGAAATACTATAAATCTATGGAATACTTGGGAAGCTCGGTAAGCGATAAAATCCTTCTTGCTTCCGAATGGCTTAAGGAAGTGATGGTTCATCAATTTAGGGCTCCGTCCGAACGGATTGCTCTTATTCCTTACGCCATCGACATCCCTTTTTTTCACAGCAGCATGCGTACGGTTTCCCTAAATCCGATCGCGAAGCCCACGGGTAAAACCGTGATCATCAGCACTTCGCGTCTTAGCTACGAGAAGGGGATCCATGTCTTGCTGAATGCCTTGTGCAGGCTGTATGTAGACCGCCAGGACTGGGAGTGCTGGCTGGTCGGAGACGGGGACAAGCGCAAGGAATACGAGGAGTTATGCCTCCGGATGGGCATTCAGTCGGCGGTGCGTTTCCTGGGAAGCCGGGAGGACGTCCCCTATTTGCTGAGTCAGGCCGAAATTTTCGCAATGCCCAGTTTGATGGAAACCCTATCCTACTCGGTTATGGAAGCACAGCTAGCAGGTCTTCCCATCGCATCATCCAGCGCAGGCGGATTAAAGGAAGCGGTACGGCATAACGTTGATGGATTGCTGTCGCCTCCGGGAGACGCGCATGTACTTTATCTGCACTTGGGCCGGTTGCTGTCAGATCCATCTTTCCGGCGCAGGCTTGGAGACAATGCGCTGGCGTGGGCCTTAAAAAACCGGTCTCTCCAGACGATGGTCAAGCGTTTGACAGAGGTTTATTCGGAGCAGGTGTCTCTAAAAAAACAATCCTAATTTTAAAAAGGCGGTGTTTGTCATGAACGTGCATCAGGTTCCCGGGGACAGATACAACGGGTTGTTTTTAACCCAGCTTTCCCAGCCGCATATTGTTGTCAACCGACAGGTGTGGGACCGGATTTCCGCCAATCTCCCCAAAGAATACTTCCTTCCGGATTTCCGCATCATCAATCTCATGATGAACGCTTAGGACCATCGCCTCAATAAGAATTAGAGGGGAAGAAGAATATGGGAACATCCAATTGGCAAAATATTTCATATTGCGTGGAACTACTCCGTCAAATTTCACCGTCCTCGGTACTTGATGTCGGCGTTGGATTTGGCCGCTGGGGCATGTTATGCCGCGAATTCCTCGATGTGTGGTCAGGTCGGGTATTTCGCAAGGATTGGAAGGTAAGGGTGGAAGGAATCGAAATATTTCCTAAAAACATTGATCGGTACCATTCGTATTTCTACGATAAGATTCACATCGCTGACGCTTTTGAATTTATTCCGTCTTCTTCGCCCGGAGAATATGACGTCATAATCATGGGTGATGTTCTGGAGCACTTCGAAAAGGACAAGGCGGTTACCCTTCTGAATGCTGGCATTGCAAGAAGCAAGCACGTTCTGCTGAACATTCCCATCGGAACGGAATGGCCGCAAGGTACGGTGTACGGCAATGAGTTCGAGGCCCACCGCAGCATCTGGACAACCGAGGAACTTGATGCTTTCCCGGTTAAAGCCAAAAGGCATTTTAAAGATTATATTAACCGAGATTTTTCAACGTATTTATTTTCTTCGAAGTAAGGGGATTTCGATAAATTGGAGGGTGAGCGATGTCCGGGTATTTACATGTTGATGTCCCGATTGAACTGCTGTTCACGGATCTGGTCACGGAGGAAGGAAAAAAGGATGTTCCGAACTACACCGATCACTGGTACGAACATCATAAGCTTTCCGCTGATATTCCAATCATGCGTTTTAATTCGCACAAAAGCCTGTACCGATATTTCATGAACGAACAAGCCAGCCCGTCGGCGTACCTGGATTGGTATAAGAAAATCTATATCACCCGGGGAATCGAACCACCTTTAAATGATCAAGAGGTCATCGCCTTTAGGAAAAATCAGTTTCACATGATGAAGGTGGATTTATCGTCCAATAGCGCTTTTTTACACCAAAATCCGCCTTTGGTGAAATTTAATCGCGCAGGAGGTTATTTTAACCTGAGGGACGGGCATCACAGGTCGACTTTTTTGTACTGCCAAGGTAAAAGGAGCATTAAAGTCAAAATATCCTGCGAAGATTATATTCACTGGATGAATATCGAAGGGCTTTCGGAGGTTGCCGATTCTTTTCAGAGATATCAAAGGAACCTTATTTATACGCCCATACTGCACCCTTCCTATCTTCATTTGAAAAGCGAGCGCGACCAAATCTATCCGACAAGACTTGATATCATGATGGATTTCTTGGGCTCACGTTCGCTTCGCGGTACGAAAGTGATCGATATCGGCTGCAATATCGGATATTACGCGCGGCATTTCGTTCGCGAAGGTGCGCACGTAACCGGGCTGGAACCGATGGCTGAGCATTATGATCTGGCTTTGCGGCTGAATCAGCTGGAAAGGGTGAACTTTAATCTGCTTCCGGACCGCTTCGAATCTTCATCTAGACTTCAGAGATATGAGATTGGCATCCTGTTAACCGTTTTTTATCATCTTATGGGAGACCGGGATATCCGTAACGCTTTTTTGCGCAAAATCAATCAATGCATAACCGATATGCTTTTCTGGGAATCCGGCGGCGAGCCTGAAACGGAAAAATCGCTTCTGCTGCAAAATACACATTTCACCCGGTACGTGAAGCTGGCGGCAACATCGGGCACAGGGAAAGTAAGGGAGCTCGGCGTATTCTTAAAAACCTGAAATGGGTGTTTACAGGTGAGCTGAAACTCGGAAGGCGGTGCTCTTGAGACGTTAATTACAGCGTTGAGGTCAAAAGGCCCTGCAGATACAATGGCTCTTCTTGGCCTCATTCATGTACCGACCCACCGCAAGAGCCGGGAATGACCGGCGAAATAAAAAAAGCGGTGGGGCTAGGTTTACATATCACGAACAGCCTGATGAAACTTTTCCGGGATCATGTGCTACATAACGCGGAAGTAGAGTAAGCTAACCTGCACTCAACCTCGGGTTGAGTGCAGGTTTTGTCCGTCTTCATGTTAGTTTAAGGGCCTTAGATCGTAACTAACGCAGAATCAATACACCCTTCTTTCCTGCGTAGCCTCCTCAAGCCATGAGATAAGCCCCATTTTGCTAATATAGATTTCGTTTTGCACCACAATATAAGGAAACCGCGAACCCGCAGCAGCCCCCTGCCCTCTTACCGCATTCTCGGCTGAGATGATATTTTTCACCTGATACTCGGTCAGGTTCAAGAATTCAGCGGTTTGTTCAAGAGTCATTAACGGACTTTCAGATTGCACCAAGTAGGCTTCATCCGCAACAGCTGGCACAGACTTTGAACCCTCAGTCCCCTGAAGTATAAAACTCGCCGCAACGATGGAAATCCCGATAATCAAAGAGCTGATAATTGAACCGTAATTCAATGTCTTCAAACCATAATCACCTCGATTCATAATGGTATATTCCTGATACACTCAACCATTTCCTCCACCAATATCCAAAAGGAAAGCAAAAACCTAAAATATTGTAAATACGCAACCCGCTAAAAATAAGATATGATATGGGCAAATCAGGAAGGGAGGACAGGATAAACCTACTTAATTACCGGCTTTAGAAGAAACATCATCTTGCACATGACGAAGGAGGAACTTTAATGAGAATCCCCAAAATCACCAGCCTGTTCATGATGCTTACATTTTTGACGTCGGCTTCGCTATCCACTTCCGGCGAACTGGCAAGCACGGCCGAAGCATCGTCAGGACCTTTGCGCGTGATGAGCTTCAACCTGCGTTATGCCGCCAACGACAGTCAACCTTGGGAGAAGCGCCGCCCTGTCACGAAGAACCTGATTCTGGAGCATAAACCGGATGTCATCGGGACGCAGGAAGGACTTCACCGGCAAATCGTTGATATAGAGAACGATCTGCCGGGGTATGACCGAATTGGAATCGGACGTGAAGGCGGGAACTTAGGGGAGTACATGGCGATTTTTTATAATACGGAGCGATTGAAGCCCTTGGAACAGTCTCACTTCTGGCTGTCCGATACGCCGCAGACGATCAGCTCCGCCAGTTGGGGTAACCAGATTCCGCGGATGGCAACCTGGGTTCGCTTTCAAGATCTTCAGAACGGCAAAACCTTTTATATGGTCAACACGCATCTGGATCACCAATCCGAGGTTTCCCGGCAGAAGAGCGCCGCACTCATTGTCGACAAAATGAAGGCCTTTGCCTCGGATATCCCCGTGGTCGTGACCGGCGATTTCAATACCGTTCCGGGAAGCGATACGCATTCGATTTTTACAAGCAACGGGCTGTCGGACGGACATGTCACCGCCAAGAAACGCACCAACGATGACCTGGGAACCTTCCATAATTATAAGGACCCTACGGGCGGCGGCAGCGGAAACCGGATTGACTGGATTCTGCATAACCAAGACTGGAATGTCCTGCACAGCGAGATTATCAACTACAATGAAAACGGCCAATACCCTAGCGATCATTATCCCATCATGATGGAAGGCACCTTGCAAAAATCCAACAAAACGACCGAAGAAACGGTGCCTAAGCCGCCTCTGACCACTGCCCTTCATATCACTGAGGTGGTCGCTAACTCGAACGAACAAGGAAATTACAATTATGTGGAGATCTACAACCCGAATGACCGGGAAATCGACCTGGAAGGATACCAAATCTACTACTATTACGACCCTGCGCTTCCGTTCGATAAATCCAAGTCCAACCGCTGGACCCTTACGAAGGATCGCTACAGCACGAACACCATCATCGGCCCTAATGAAACTAAAGTGATCTGGATCAAGAAGCAGCCCTGCTGTTATGACCTGAGTATGGAGCAGTTCCTAGCCAACTATAATACCTCCGGAGATGAGCTCTCGCCTTCTCAACTGCTGGCCGTCTTCACGCCGGGGAACAATCAGGGGCTGAATGGAACCTCCACCAGCGGACGTTCCTTGGGCATCTCGTCGCCATCCGGCACGCATCTTATAGGCGTACAGTTCAATAACGGGCAACTGGATGCCGGGATTAATGAATCGATCACGTATCGAGAGCCCGAGCCGCTGACGAGCATTATGCAGAAAAAAGAGACCCACCAGATCCCTTCTCCAGGTCAACCGTAAAATAAAAAGTCCCCCTTGATCGCCGGATACGCCATCTAAGGGGGACTTGCTTATTAGATCGATGTGGATTTATATTGAACCGCCAAACACTGCTTCGCGATGTAAAAAATCTGACCCATATGCTCCGAGTAATGCGTGGCGCATTGATGCAGGATGTCGAGGTTACTCCGTTCTTTTCCGCGTACCGATTGAACCCGTTCAAAGTCCTGACTCGACATGGATTTTACCGTATCGATCAGAAACTGAAATCGGTTCTTCACGATCTGAATCAGATCATCCCGGCTGACAAATACCTGAGTCAACTCTTCCTCCCGGTTCCGCGTAACTTCTTGATGTAGAATCCCTTTCATGACCCGCTCTTGAATGTTACCTTCAATGTGCCTGATCAACGTCGATATGCTCAGACTGGAATGGTTGGGCCGCCAATTGACTTGCTCATCGTTTAACTGCACCAGCACTTTTAAGGTACGGCTGCGGATGTTTTCAAATTTGTCCTCCAGCCACTTCCGGTTGAACTCATGATCCATAACGCAACACTCCTTTTTCGGTATGATAAACGATTTGATGTCACTTCTTCATCGCTTTCCAGATGTATTTGTGTTCATGGACTCCAAGCTGCCCGTCGATCTGATTCTCCCGTATCTTAGCCTCGAGTTCACCCTTCATTTCCGGCAAGGTGATATCGGGATTACCCGGCGTATCCGACAGAAACAATGCAAATTCGCGGGCATTCGGGAAGTAAGTAATCGCTTCATTATACTCCTCGATCTCGACATTCATGTAGCGGTTCTCCGACAATCGCCTTCGAACAGCAGTCACATCATTATGTATGCCGATGATGGTGCCGCCTGAGGCCAATATCCTGGGATGTTCAAGGATCGAGGTGGGTCCTCTGCGGTCATAGATGAGATCAAACTGACCATCTTGAAAGGGCATCTCGGTTTTCGTTGTGGCATACACAAATTCCACATTCCCGATTCCACTGCTCTCGAGTAAGGATTGGGAGATTCGGATCATCTCTGCGGAATTGTCAAAACCGATGATGTTCTCAGCATGCCTGGACATCCGGAGCGTGAACTCGCCATGCCCGCAGCCTGCATCCAGCACCGAATGAAACTGCGGCAGCATCTCCACTAACCGCTCCTCAAACACCTCTCCCGCCGACCTTCCGACTACGGTACACACCGCTCTTCCTCTGTAGCCGCCATTTCTGCGTGCGATCATGTCATACCAATCATTCCCCATGCATTACCTCCTCCGTGATAAGCTGCATTGCACTCACCATCCAAGATGGCAGAAACCTGTTTTTACGTGATCTGATACAAGCCGCTAGGTGCTGAAATCAACCGAAATATCTAATGACTTAAAATATTACCATTTTGTTCCGTAATGTCAACGGTTACATTTAAAAAATTCCCGTCTAAATCATACCTTTATCTTTCGATCTCCCCGATATTCGCTCCTCATTCGAGACGTTCAAAAAACTGAAACGGGCGCAGGCTAACTCCCAATCCATAGGTAAACATTCAGAAAAAACAATTGCTCCTGTCATAATTTGTCGACTACAATGGAGGAATATTAATCCAATACATAGATACATACAGGAGGATTCAAATGTTTCTAAAAAGGTGGCGTCTATTATTATCTTTAACCCTTATTCTATCGTTGTGCATGACATCCATGGCAAGCGCGGCGGGATCCAACCAAGACAAATATGCCTGGGCCAATGAGTCCGTTGATTTCCTTAGATCCCATGGGGTTTTTGAGAACATGGAGTATCGGACAAAAACGTTAGGCAAGATGGTGACCAAATCCGATCTTACCCTTATGGTTCACCGGTTGTTTACCGATTTCCGGGTCGAAGCCGATAAGAATATCAACATTCCCGGCGTCCCTTATGGGCACCCATCCTACCAGATCTTTAAGGATGTATACGGCAGTATACCTTCAGCGCCGAACGGATTAATCGGAGCCGCCGACAAAATCAATTATGGCAATGAAACCTTCAAGTATATACCGGAGAAAGTGTTAACACGCTGGGACTTGTTGATTACGCTGAATGCGCTGTTTGATGATATTGGTTATTCCCTGGAGTTATCGGACGGTGAGGATATCGCGAGATTGCGGGCGATTAAAGACCTACCCAAAAGATATTTCAATTCCTACAACCAATATGAGAAATGGAAGTATGCCTATCAGCCATTGACACCGGAAATCGGATTGATGCAAGACAAAAAATATGGGCCTTCCTTAGCCTCCGACCTCGATTACGTCAAAGCCTATGCGGTGCTCGGCTTTGCCGAGGCCGGCATCATGAAACCCGATACGAAAGGGTATTTTCGCCCGAATCAAAAGGTAACGTTAGCAGAAACCGCAGTTGTCCTGCATCGAATTTACGACTATTATAGTGGCAGCGACTATGTCCGGGAACCATCGCCGGATGATCTCATTCCGAATGGCACAAGAAATTTTATCTATGCGGGTTCCCCATCAGGACACGGACAAAGTCCGGTTTCTGACTTTGCTTTGGTGAATCGCGATGCCCTGCCGGAATTCTATCTGGCCTTGAAGGCTACGGAGAAAATCGACTTGCAGATCAACGTGAACGGGGAGCCATCCTATTATACTTACGAGCAGTTGAGCAACCCTAAGCAGCCTGTTCGAATCTCCTTGAATGGCGCATACTATGCAGAATTCATCCCCATTATCCGAAGCAAGGGTCAAAAAGCAACCGGCGACAATAACAACATTGAAGTTATGTATTATTACTCTGATAAGTTCCAGGACTTTACCCAAACCATATGGTATGAACCCAAGTTCTAGTTAAGTTAACAAAGGGAGTGCACAACTGTTGCAAACAGTAGGCACTCCCTTTTTATCGTGTTACAAGACATATTCAAGTTCTTAAAATGTTTGCCTTCCCGCTTTGCAGATCCTCAAATACCGGTCTTTGCACAGAGCTGATGTCCTCTAGCTCAATCTCATGCAATGCCTTGAATTCCAACTGTAACGACTCGTTATCCTCATCGTGATGAATCAGTATTCTGCCTTGCTCCTCCGTCCTCCCTCTCAAATCCGCCGTGGCGTTAAAAATAAACATGACAAACACGACTTCATTTCCGTCCGGATAACGATATTGCATTCTGGGTCCGCTATAAACCCCATAGAGTTCATGATCGAGGACGACCAGCCCCGTTTCTTCGAGCACTTCCCGTCTCATCGTCTCTTCAACGGATTCTCCTGCCTCCATACCGCCGCCGGGAAGTCCCCAATTGCCGTAGTCCGAGCGTCGTTGGAGCAAGATTCGCCCTTGATGATCCCGGATGATGGCGCCGCCAGTCACGATGATTTTCATATCAGCATAATCCTCTCCACATACTTATAGACCAAGGGTTCAAAGCATCAGTTTCGCTACGGATTCACCATCCGACCACGGCATGACGCCGATTTCCTCAAACCCCGCTTTGACGTAAAGCTGCCTGGCCCGTTCGTTCTTCGGATCAAAACTTATCATCAAGACATCCGTCCGGTCAGGTTTGTTTCGGATTTCTTCGATTATGATTCGAAGTGCTTCTTTGCCATATCCCTTCCCTTGATAATGCCCGTCGATCATGAAACGGTAAATCCAGTAGTTCCCGTCATCGGAGTCCAAGCCATACAACGCGAATCCGACCATCGTCTGCTCATCATAAATCGCCATTGCTTCAAAATGTTCAAGAAATTGAAACTGGGCAATCGAATACAGATTGGAGGCAATAAAGCCCTCTTGCTCCGGTTTCGCTTTCAGTTTAATGCATTCGGTCCAATTATCCTTATCAACGGGTTGCAGTCTAATCATCTCAAGCTCCTTCGGATGGTTGTTGGTTTTAGACTCGCCTACTCTAAATACTTAATAAAGTAATAATGCTGATGACCCCTTGGGGCATCGTCAATGCGAGTTATCTCTTGAAATCCATGTTTACGGTAGAATACCGGCGCTTGAAAGCTGAAGGTATTGAGCTTGATGAATGTGCATTGCTTTTCTCTTGCGATCCTCTCGATCTCCTGTAGCAATCTTGAGCCGTATCCCCGTCCTCGAAGCCGATCATCGACCCACAGAATATCGACCTCAATCCAATTCCAGCAAAATACACTGTTGATACCGCCTGCGATTTCATCATTCTCATCTTTTATATGTAAGTTGATCTCCTCGTAATTCTGCTGCAAATCTTCTGCGATAAACTGTGCATTAAATTTAATCAGATTCGTCCGTACTGATTGTGCTTCTTCAGGACTGCTTCGATGGATGTTAATCTTCGGCAATTCGTTACTCCTCTTTCTCTTAACTTCTTGGTTAGATAGCACATTCAGCTTCAGAACTTCCTCATCGCCAAACCAGTTTCCCGTTTCCGCAAAACCTAGATTGCTGTACAAGGTTTTCGCTATCCGGTTATCCTTGTGTACGGTCAGGCGTATTTCTTCACATTGCGGAAATTGGCTTTGGATCCATGTAATCATCTGGAGTATAGCTGCTCTGCCATATCCTTTGCCCTGTTCTTTTGCATCTATTAAAAAGCCGTTGATCCAATAACCATCGGTTGTATTCACTTCATAAGCATGCATGATAAATCCGACCATTCGGTTCCCGTCATATATCGCAAAAGGAATGTATTCGACTTGTTCACCATCCGGCTTGATGTAAATCTTGGCTAGAGATACAGCTACCGCTGGCACAAACCCCTGCTGTGGGTCCAAAACCTGCAGTGCTAATGCTTCTTCCCAGTTCTTTCGATTGACCGGCTTTAACTCGATGTCCATATCATCGTCCTCCCAAGCGAGCGTACATTAAACCAAATAATACCATATGGAGTTGCGATATTCCTGGAATTAAACGACTTTATATAAACTCTTCCAAAATACATCCAGCCCAATCAACTATAATCCTCGATCACTGCTACCTTATCGTCTCTAAACGCAAATACGGAGCTTCCCTTCATATGAATCCTATGGCCGGCTTTCATACCGTTAGGCAGATCCTTGGCAAGAATACCCTCGTAATCAATCTCAACCTGAACTTTGTCATCTTCAAACGAATAACCAACGATAGTCTGACAGCGATAGGAGAATAACGACTTGGACTGTTCGGCTATTTCTCGAAATTTCTCGATTCCTTTTGTCTCCACATCCACCGATCCGCTAGAATTATTTCTGAATTCAATATCCTTATGCAGAAGAGCTACCATCCCCTCGACATCAAAAGAATTATAGAGCCTCACATACTCTTCGATCATGTCCTTCATTTTCATAGGATTCACATTACATATCCCCTTTCGTCCGTTTTGGGTTACAACTTTAATTTTGTAAAACTCCGCCTTTTGCTTTGCACACTTCTCATCAACTTGTCATTTAATATACTGACTCTACTATAGTAAAAGGGGTGAATCGAATGGGTCGTGTCCGCGCTGTTCCTCAACCGGATTTAGTATTAATCAGCTGGTCAAGAAACCCTCTTGTTGCGGGCTCCGCGCGTAGAATCGTTGCTGCCCGTGTCATTGGCGATGCTTCTCCTTGCCGAGCTGATTTGACGCCGAATGCATTGCTAAGAACTGCCTTAGCCTGCTTATTAGATAATGATGTAGGTTTCAAAATCGTATTCCGCCAAAGAACATCCAATATTAGCGGATATCTGTTATTGCAGCGTAATGCATAACCTATCATTAAGAGCAGCCTTATCGCTGCTCTTTTTTGTCTCTTTTCTTGGGGTCATCTTATATATTCATCTCATCTAGTGAGTTTGTTATTCTCTTTAATTCATCGAGATTTTCATTTAAAAACGCCTTGTGTTTATCAATCCCTCGTTTGGCACACCATGCCACCCCACAAAATGAATCATATAATGAATAAAAGGGCAGTGTTCGCTTAAGATCAATTAACGTTTTAATGCTGTTATAACCTTCTTCAAATATTTCTCTTGTAGCTGGATTCCTCTCCCAGATATATCGATTCACTTTCGTGAAATCAATCTCGGATGACCCTCCTCTGGAGCTCTCAAAATCAATAATGCCTGTAATCTTATGATCTTGAACCAATAGGTTTCCCGGTCTAAAATCTAAATGAACAACACATGGAGGATCCGGTTCTGGAAGACTTGAATATGCTTTATCAAAATATGCGACGCATCTTTCATATAGCCCCTGCTCCAATATGTCCAGGCATATTGGTTTACAATTTTCAAAATTCCAACGTATATAGGAACGCCAATGATTATCGGGTAAACCATGAAATCCGTCTGGCGTATCGTAACCGTACCCCGGCATGTTTACTGAATGCATTTGCGCTTGCAAACTTCCGATTTCATAGGCAAGTTTATCCGGGATAACGCCTGTTATAGGTAGGCCGGGAATGGATTCTAACAGCAATGCGCCAGTGACTTCATCATCTCCTTCCCAATATTGATGAACTTTCGGAACAGGCAGCTTCCCAGCCAATCGTTGCAACATAGCAAATTCACGATATAACTTCACCTTATTGAATGGGATCTTTAAATATACTTGTTGTTGGTTCGACAGGGTTAAGCGGTAGACCTCCGAGCTATAAGACTCCGGAACTCCATCCACATGAATCACATTCAATTTAAATCTTTTAATGAATTTTTGTATGTTATTCATGGCGGCTCCTCTTTTCATATCATCCCATATTTCATATAACATCGAAATGGTAAGCCATTTCGAGTAAACCTATCATAATAAGATTTATTGATTACGTACATCCCTAATTTTCACTCCCTTCCGATTTCCCATCTTTTTGCCAGATTAGATTGCCCAGGAAATATCTCTTCCCAAATAGCCTCTTGTAATGAAAAAAGCTTGCAGGGTATCCATTCACCCTGCAAGCTTCCTCGTAAGAACCACGATTCGCCTTTTTCATATCTAAGCCATATCTCTATTCCTATGGTTTGTCTCTATATTTATTGCACTTGGGCAACGCTTACTGCAACCTTCTCCAGCTGTGCTTTGCTTAAAGAATGATCCGGAGAGCTGATCGTCACGAAGCGGTCATTGATTTGAAACCCCAGCATGTCCGTATCATCCGGTGTATACCATTTTGCTTTGGTCCCATTGGACAGAGTTACCGGTTTGCTGTCATATCCATGAGAGTAGTCTCTTGGGGAGATATATACCGTCATGTGTTTGAACAGCATGTTAACGCCATCTCCCGATGCACCCGTCTTCTGATACATATCTCCTTTTACCATCTGACTTGGAGCATACGGTGTTTGGAAACCATCAAATTTGGCGAATGCGCTTTTGATCTCTTTTAGTTGTGCATCGCTGTATTTCACGTTGATCAGCTCGATCGTCTGACCGTTTCCAGGATTACTTCCGATCAGCACCTGGTTATTCTTCGCATCGTATTGTACAGGAACATCCAGCACATTGGCAATTGCGCGAACCGGCAGGTACGTTGTGTTCTTATACGTGATCGGAGTCAATGTTTTGCCGGTGTTATAAACGGTACCGTCCACTTGGATACCGATGCTGTGGTTCAGGTAAGCCGAGATTTTCTCCAGGTTTGCTCCCGCATAGACACCCGCGGCTCCCGTTAACGTCATTCCTAGCACGGCAACTGCCACGATTGATTTTTTTAATTGTTTCATTTCAACCATTCCCCTCGTTGTCCCATCAACATCTCTAAGTCGATGAGTCATAGTATGAAGCACGATATCTTTATTGAAAATCAATAACATACGTTGCAATTAAATCTTCTTTATCTTCAATCGTAATTCCCAGTCTTTTTCCAGATGGACTCCAAGTCAGTGGGTAGACCGGATGGGCCGCAGGATGCACCGCTGAATAATAAGGCGCCATCCAGCTTACTTTCCCGGAAGCCGTATCAAACACATACACGCCGTTCATCCCGCTCTCATTTTCCGAGTACACATCAAAGGCTAATCTGGCAGAATCCGGCGACCAGGATAAGTACGAGATCAAATTGCCTTTTCCGATCAGAGAACCTTGCAAACTGCCGGCCGCGTCATAGATCAGCAGTTTGCTGCTTTGGTCCCCTCCCGGGCTGGTAGCTGTTGAGACGGCAATGTACTCGCTGTCCGGAGAAATCGCAAAGTTCCATACATTTTCAATGAGATGTATCGGCTTCGACTGTCCGGGTTCAACCACCTTAAGCACCTGGTTCACATCGGTATAGTAGATGCGGCCCTTACTCGCTCCAAATTGGTTGTAAAATTCAACATCCTCATCCTCAATGGCTATGGTGGTATAAGTGCCGTCCGTGGAAATGAGTCGAATATCGCCTTTGCCGCTCATGGAGCCTGCTGCGAGAACATAGGTGTCGGAATCCAGCCATCCCCCAATCTCCATGTAATTGTCACCTTTAACCGGTATGCTCTTGCCTGTACTCAAATCCTTCAGGAAATTGTCAGCTGTGTACTTATCCCTCCATTTCTGAACAAAGCTATATTTACCGTCTGGCGAGATCTCTTCTTTGACAAGATGTTCGCCTGGATGCGACTCTTCATGATTCGTCAGCTTACGCCGCTCACCTGTGCTTACACTCACTGCTTCGGAGGTATAATCATACTGCGGTTCTTCCGTTTCGGTCGCTTCCTTGATCAGCTTGGTTGTAAGCACCTTGACCTCATTCTCCGACAGCCATGCCTCAATGTTGGACGAGGCGATCCGATGCGCCTGATTCACGACCACTTCCTGACTGGATTGCCCACTCGCCCCTTCCACAACCGTGAGTTTGCGCTCCCCCGATGCCGTCTCTCCGGCGTTCGATACAGGGTACTGGACAGTTAGACTGTTGCCTGGCTCCACGATCGTCAACCGATCCTGGGACTGGCAGGCCGCAAGCGTTGCAGCAACAGCAACTACAGACAACAACTTGAACCCATGCTTCCCAAATCTATGTTTCATAACAGGTTCCTCCTAAGCATTCCCCCAAGGAGCTTCGGCAGCTGCAGCTAATGTGTCTAAGCATGCCGCCTCTTTCCCTGTTGAACTCAGTATAGAATGCAAATATCTCGATACGATATCGAGCTTGTAACGAACTTGTAAACAAAGATGTACATTTAAAAAAAGCCCAGACCTTATTCCAAGTCTGAACTTTCTTCTGTCGAAATAACCTCTGACGATTGTGGCCGATTCATCGGCAAGACAATCACAAACGTAGAACCGCTGGGACCGGATTCCACAAGCTGAACGGACCCATGCTGCTTCTCCGCCAAATTGCGTACCAGGGCTAGCCCCAGCCCTGTCCCTCCGTGAACCCTGGAGCGGTCGCTGCTCACCGTGTAAAAAGGATCAAAGATCCGTTCCCGGGCCTCATCCGGAATTCCGATTCCGGTATCGCTTACCTTTATGAACATCCGATCATGGCCATGCTCATCCTGCTTCACTTCGTTCGAGAGTGTGACGGTCCCTCCGGGCCTATTGTATTTAATTCCGTTATCCAGCAGATTCAGAACCATGTGCATCAAATTCTCCGGATCGGCCCATACCTTACCCTCCGTTAGGAATGATTGAATCGCAATGTTAGATTGCTCTGCCTTGGCCTCTAACCGGGCTGCCGCCTCTTGCAGAATCGGCATGAGGTCTATGTGCTCCGCATGGGTTTCGAATTCATAAATATCCATGGACGATAACTGAAGCGCCTTCTCTACCAGGCGGTATAGACGCTGTGCTTCCTTGCTGATCTGTCCTCTGGCTTCCTCGAGCAGCGCGGGATCGTCACGATACATTTCAAGCAGATCCGCATAAGCGAGTATGGAAGTCAGCGGCGTCTTCAACTCATGGCTGATATTCCCGATAAACTGCTTCTGCTGTTGTTCCAGCTCCTGCAGCCGTTCGATGGCATCCAGCAGCTTCAGCTTCTCCTCCGTCAGCTGGCTCACCGAGGAGGAAATTCGCCCGCTCATTTCATAGATGCCTTGTGCCAGCTCGCCGAGCTCATCGCTTCGCTTAACCGTCGGCTCGCTAAGATAGACGCCTTCGCCAATCTTCTGCGCAGCCTGGTTCAGCCTGCTGATGACATGCACCTGCCGCCAGACGTATAGAAAACCGATCAGGAAGCCGGCGGCCAGCACCGCAAGGCCTGTCACGATAAACAGGTTCTGGATTCGATCATAGAAAGCGTGCTGCTCAGTTAGGGAAGCGTGGAATTGAATCGTTCCGATCGGCTGATCCATATTCCGAAGCGGGGCAAGATAGAGCAGCTGGTCACCCTCGGTAATATAAGCGGAACGCCCTTGCGCCGTGTGTGCAAGCGCGTCTTGTACATCCATTTTGGGCTGAAACGGAAGGGAAGTCCCCGTGAATGTACCATCCAGCTTGTACAGGGTTACCGGCATGCCGCTCTGGGTTCCAAGATCGACGGCTAGCCGTTGACCGACATTTTCCATAAAATCATCTGGCTGCGTTTGAGGATTCGTCAAAAATTCCTGCTGAACCCTGAGATTGGCAGCTTCTGCTTCATGGGCGAAGGATTGCTCCAGTCGCACCCGCTGATCCTCCCGTATCCCGGCAAGAACCAATGTGCTTAGAACAACAACAACGGCGATCAGCAGCAAGGCGAGAAGAAGTGCGACTTTCCACTTTAAGCCGAAACGCACTTTTCTTTTGCTCATGATGGAATCTCCGTGCTTTTATAACCGATGCCATACACGGTCTGGATCACGTCATGCTGGTTCCCCAGCTTCTTGCGCAACCTCTGCACGTGAATATCTACCGTACGGGTTCCGCCGGCAAAATCCATATCCCATACCTGTTCAAGCAAGGCTTCGCGCGAATATACCCGCTCCGGATTCCGGGCCAGGAGAGCCATGAGATCAAACTCCTTCGGGGTCAGCTCAAGGGGCTTTCCTTCCACGTGAATGGTGCGATTTAACAGGTTCATGGTAAGCCCGGATATCCGGATCACATGCTGTTCCGGGGCTTGCTTCCCGGCTGCTTCAGGAGTACGGCTTCTTCGGGACAATGCTTTTACCCTGGCGATGATTTCCCGCATGTCAAAGGGCTTCGTCATATAATCATCGGCACCAAGCTCCAGCCCAAGCACCTTATCCACAATATCGTCCTTCACCGTCAACAGCAAAATGGCAGGGCGCTGCCGCTCCTCGAGCTTGCGACAAACATCGTACCCGCTAAGCTTCGGCATCATGACATCGAGCACCATCACGTCAGGATCAAACGACTCCACACGCTCCAGCGCTTCCTGCCCGTCTCCTGCCGTCTCCACCGTATAACCTTCCCTTCGCAGCGCATAAGCGACTGCGCTTGAGATACTGATCTCATCATCTACTACAAGTACCTTGGTCATCGCAGATACGACTCCTTTGTTGGCCGATTACACATTTGCTAATTCCATGATGGTAACGTATCCGGCATCATATTTCAACACGCGGTCCCCTGCCGATTTCATTACAATTGTAACTATGAACGTTTTTGCCAGGTTGCGATAATAAAGCTAAGCACTCAAGCAAAGGAGGATTCGGATGACAATCGCTACGATGAACCATATCATTAAGCGCTATGGACATCAGCTTGTCTTGGACCATGTCAATCTAGAAATCAGGCAAGGCGAAATACTCGGCCTTCTTGGACCGAATGGTGCAGGTAAAACCACATTGATCCATGCGTTATCCGGTTTAATTGACATCGATTCCGGAAGCATCGAGCTGTTTGGTAAACAGCTAAGCGGCCCTATGCTGGAGGTCAAACGAAAAATTGGACTGGTCACGCAGGATGTCACCGTTTTTGAGGATCTTACCGCACAAGAGAATCTCGCCTTTTTCGGTGGAATATATGGGTTAAGAGGCACTGAACTGAAAAGGAAAATAATGGAAACACTCCAGTTCGTCGGATTAACGGATCAAGCCCATAAACGCCCTTCCAAATTTTCTGGTGGAATGAAGCGGAGGCTGAATATCGCCTGCTCTATCATTCACAGGCCCAGGCTCCTGATCATGGACGAACCTACGGTTGGAATCGACCCCCAATCCAGAAATCACATCCTGGAATCGGTACGCGAACTGCAAAAAAGGGGGACGACCATTCTTTATACAACTCACTACATGGAAGAGGTACAGTCCCTCGCGTCCCGTGTCGTGATTATGGATCAAGGCCATGTCATTGCGCAGGGGACGATCGATGAGTTGGTAAAGAATATCCAACATGAAGAGAAGATCAAGCTGGAGGTCGTGGAGCTGACAGAGGATCTGATCGATAACATCAAACAGCTGGATGGAGTCAAGCAAGTGATTTTGACAGGAACGCAAATTAAGATCATATCACGAGCAGGTGCAGGAAATCTGGATCGTATCCTGTCGTTGGCCAAAAGCGCGGGTGGCGTCCTATCCATCCATGCGGAGAAACCCACGCTTGAAGACGTATTCCTTACGCTTACCGGTAAGCAATTACGTGACACGGAGGGGATTTAACATGCTTCTATTCAGGATGACATACTTCTCCTTGCTTCGCCTGATACGCGAACCCATCGGGCAGCTGCTTCTGGTGGTCCTTCCACTGGTCGTCATTACCGTGCTGGGTCTCGTTATCGGACCCTATGAAGGCATGAACGGTGTTCCTCCGCTGGATTTGATGGTCGTTACGACCATTATGGGCGTTCAGTTTTTTGGCGGCACGTATTTGATGAGTTATTTGGATATGGATTTACTTAAAACCCGGAAATGGAGAATCTATTCGCTCCCTATTAACGTAGCGGTTTATTCAAGCTCTCTTATTCTTGCCTGCACACTCTTCAGTACTTTGCAAGGATTGGTCTTGGTGTTATTCACAACCTGGGTGTTCGGGATCGCGTGGGGATCGCTCGGCTGGGTCCTGCTGGTTTTTATTATTTTTTCCTTGTTTGCACAGTCCGTACATCTGCTGCTGACATTATCCATCCACAACGTAAAATTGGCTGAAAGGGTATCTGAAATCCTCGGAATCGGCTTCATTCTCCTGACCGGATTAATGTTCCCTCTTCCAGATCATCGTTTCTTTGAGTTCATGTCGTCCTATGGGAATCCGGTATCCCTCGGAAAAATGTCCATCTTGGAGATGCTTGTCGATGGCGGGCAAGGGAAAGCGTACCTTAGCATATTATTGCTGTTAGCCTTAACCGTAATATGTATGATGATCAGCGCATGGCTTGGGAGGAGGAAGCTCGCTTGACGATATTTCATTTCGCGCTGATTCGGAGCGTCCGCAGCTTGCCCAATCTTATCCTGCTGTTAGGCCTTCCCGCAGCCGTCGTTTTCCTCCCTGTGGGCGGTTGGCATGGCTTACCGCTGGGGTATCACTTCTATGGAATACTGCTGTTATTCACAGCCTCCAAACTCGTTCATATGATCATGGAGGATCGGAAGAATAAAATTCTGACCCGGATCGGCGTTGCCCCGGTGACGCACTTCAAGTATTTATCTCAGAATCTGCTTGCTTTCGCTCTACTGCTCGTAGGACAAAGTGCCGTGGTCACGATCGGCGCCGGGTTGCTGCATGCCGATGTTTTTGGCAGTCTGATTCAACTCTTCAGCACGTTCAGTGTGTTCTCGGTCACCGCGATTAGCTTCTCTCTCGCTTGGTGCTCCATGTTCCGCCAGCCTGAATCCTCTACGGCCGTCATGCTGGGAATCATCATGGTCATGGCGTTGCTCGGAGGAACCTTATTTCCCATTCAGGCTATGCCTGCATTATTGCAGAAAATCGCCATGTTATCCCCGACCTACTGGCTCCATGAGGGAATCATGCTGGCTAGGAACGGGGAGGTGTTCGCGGAACAACTCACTCCGCTCGGGACACTGCTATTGTTTTCGATCGCTTTTATGCTGATTGGCAGCCGAAGGAAACTGGCTTGAAGAATATGTTACGATATGGGGAGAACAACTGCCATGGGAGGTTTTCATGAAAAGCTATACCGATTCGTGGTCCCCGAGCATCGCCGTAGTGATTTGGAGAATACTTGCCCTAATGCTTCTGGCCGCTCTTTGGTTTATGGGAGATGCCGGGACCGAAGGCTTCAGCCTGATCTTTGCCTTAGTGATCCTGGCATTAGCCCGATGGCGGTTTTCCCTTCCTACATGGACAACAATGGTCGACCAGATCCTATGCATGTCCATCATTCCATACTGGCCGGAGGCCAGCTTCGGACTGGCTCTGCCGCTATTTGAAACCATGCTTGCCGGTCAACCGCTATTTTCCTTGCCCATTCTGGCAGCGCTTGTTATCGGCTATGTCCATCCTAACCTCCCGCTTCTTCTCTTACTCGTTCAAGCTTCATTTGCAGGATGGATCGTTTTATGTTGGTCCAAACAAATCCATCATTATCGGTTGGAGGCCGATCAGGAGCGTCGCGACCGCTACGAGTTGGAAATATTGAAGGGTGAGCTGCTTATGGCCAATGTGCAAACGGCCCAGCTTGCCGAGCTGAGAGAGCGCCATCGGATCTCTCAGAAGCTGCATGATGAAGTCGGCCATGAATTAACAGCCGCGATGTTGGCCTTTCAAGCTTTTGAAACATTATGGAGGGAGCATGACCCGCAAGCGGAAGACATGTTTGCTCAAGCCCAGATGCGCTTGTCGAGCAGCGCCCTGGAACTGCGGGAAACAGTCCATAATATGCAGCCTGTCCAAGCGACCGGCATTCGGAGCCTGGAGGAGATCTGCCGTAATTTCAAAGCGATGCCTGTACAGCTGCAAATTTATGGAGATACATCCCGTATAGCTGCCCATCTGTGGGTCATCCTGAATGCTTGTCTCAAAGAAGCCTTAACCAATGCGGTACGTCATTCCAAAGCCAAACACGTTGAAGTATCGTTGGACGTCAATGAACATATCGTGCGGTTAAGCGTCCAAAATGACGGCGTTTTGGATTCCTCCTCGCTGCCTGGAACCGGGCTCCGCAACCTAAGACAAAGAGCCCAGGCGGCAGGCGGCAGCATCTCCACCAATACATCCAGCGGCTTTCAATTGGTCTGCGTATTACCTACAGGAAAGGAAGGCATTCGATGAACATTCTCATTGTAGATGATGATCCATTGGTATGTCAGAGTCTCCGGCTGCTTCTATCCAGAGAACCGGATATGAAAGTAACGGCCACTGCGAATGACGGCGCTGCAGCCATTCAATGCTGCGAAGAGGTCCTGCCGGACATCGTCCTCATGGATATTCGGATGCCTGGCATGGACGGAATCCAAGCGGCGAGGCTCATCAAGCAAAAATGGCACCAAGTGCAGATTATGATGCTGACCACGTTCCAAGATGAGCATAATATCCGCCTAGCGCTGCTAGCCGGAGCCGAGGGGTACATGCTGAAATCGACGCAGGTCTCCAATATGGCACAACAGCTGCGTGCCTTGGCTTCCGGTACTTCCGTTGTGGATGTCAATGTGTTGAAAACCTTGATGCTGCCCGAAAAAGAGAATCGTGCCGACCTTACCCCGCGGGAAAACGATATTCTCGAGCTGGTTGCTTTAGGCTGCTCAAATCGGGAAATTGCCGAGCAATTGTTTATCAGCGAAGGAACCGTGCGCAATACCCTGTCGATCATACTGGATAAGCTGGAGCTCCGGGACAGAACCCAGTTGGCGATTTATTATTGGAGGCAGTCGTTGTAGTGTTCTTTTTCGTAAAGATGGATCACTCCTTCTGGGTCTCGTCAACGTTCTACCCTCTTATTTTTCAAAAATATACATGGCACCATTCCTAGGTTTTACAAATCGCTTGCCTCGATAACCTCTTCTGGACAATTCCTGAGTCAGCACTTTCATGAATGCGCCATGGCTAACCACTAATACGTTGCGATTGCGGTAACGCTCTTCGATCCAATCTAAAATTTGCTTCGCTCGATCCAAGGTCTCGGATCTCCCCTCCACTTGTGAGCTATGAGAAAAATACCAAGCCAAACGTCCCATCAGCAGCCACATGTGGTAATGCAGCTTTAGATTTCCCAAAGGATGAATCGATTGAACCTCAATCTCTCTTAACCGATTCGTTGCGATGATAGGGCCTGGATATATCGTTTCTGCTGTCTGAATGGCTCGGGATAAATCACTGGATATGCAGACATTCCATTCCGAGAAGCTATCGTTAAGTCTATTTCAGCGTTGTTATAAGCCTCCACCCAAGAATTGAACGGGTCCGACGACATCCAATTCCTATCGAGTTGATGTATAACTTTAAAATGTCTTACCAATCCAATTTTCATAGGGCTCCTTTTGTAAGTTTATTCTCGGCTAACCGTACCAAAAGAAATCTTCATATTCGGCGCGTAAGTCATCCACGAATCGCTATCAAACGCCTTAAACAACTTGAGTTCGGCGGTATATTGCTCTTGTGCTTCCTCCGCTGTCAAACCTCTCTGTACAAGCTGCTCCACTACCTTAAACTGATCTTCCAGTTCCTGCCCAATGCCTTCTTCCTTTAAGGACTGAAGAAGCCGATCCTTCTCTGTTGCATCCATATTCTGATCCAAAAAATTCACCTTGTCACTTACTCGGCATTCCACATTCCGTAATCCCAGCTGACTTAGAAGAATCGGCAGCTTCATGCCGATGTTCCCGTTTTTGCCGCTGCGGCTGGCGTCGACTTCATACAGCTTCTGTAATACGCCTAGACGGACAACTTCGGAATGCTGCAAACCATCATCGAAACCAAAATTCGCCGCATTAGCGATCCAATGGGGCTCAAAACAAATGACCCGGCCGCCGTTCCGTACACTGTCGATCATTTTCTGAAGGATATCCCGGGGACTCTTCATATGTAATAAAAACGCGTGACAGAGCGCAATGTCGTACTGACGATGCACCTGGATTTCCTCTATATCTCCTTGAATGAATTCAACGGTATATGGCAGCTTGTCAAAAACCTTCCTTGCTTCCTTGATCAAATCTTCACCTTTGTCTATACCTGTGTAGGTTGACCCATCGGGTAAAAGCGGGAGCAGCTTCAGTCCAAGATACCCGTAACCGCAACCGTAATCCACAATGTTAACGGGAGCATGCATTTTCCAGACGTTCTTAATCAAAAACTCCAGGTAGTCGTCATTGTAATATAACCATCTGGTATTCCTCAGGTAATCGATTTTGGAATCCCAGTAATATTCGGACATCCTCTTTACTTCCTTTCTGCATCAAGATTCTAACTGTCTATCCAACCTTGCCTTTTGGATCACTTCACGAATGAAATCAGCCTTGCCGTTCGTATAGGCTACGCGGTCATGTTTGTACTGGCTTTCCAGAACTTTTTTTAAGGCATAGTACTGATCCCTGGTGTCCGGATGGTTCTTTAAATATTCTCTGAATAAAATTTGGTCATTCCACTGCGGACCCTTGTATTTGTAAATATGTAGATGATGCGTCCCCGCCCGCCATTGCCCTCTTCGAAAGAACATCCGCTCCGGAAACTCCGGTTTAAACACGTATTCATACCCGATTCTGGCCAGATTCTCTATATAATGTTCATTTACTGATGTTAAACTCAAAACACCAGCCATCATATCGATGGTCGGTTTGGACCCTAAACCCATCACAGACGTGCTCCCGATATGTTCGATGTGTACGTTAAGCCCCTTCAAAGCCAACCTAATGTTATCTTGTTCCCGTTCAAACTCATTGTTCCAGTCCGGATTGTATGGTGTTACAATGACTTCTTCCATGCGAGTTTTCCTTTCGATACATGATTGACCATTACAAAGCCTTTATATATTCCGTCTCAGCTTAATTTCAAACTCCGGCTTCGTGATATATTCCATATAGACGACCTCTCGATTGAAATCCAAATAAGCCTGAAATCGCGTACGAATGGCCGGGGCTTTAATGTATTGAAGTACTTCATCCTTAGCGATCCAACGACTGTCTGTCGTTTCATCCGAAGTGCTCAGTTCTCCCCCCGTAGGCTTACACACAAAATCCATCATCACTTTCGTTGGAACCACAGCAACGCCGCTATGTCCCGGATAGGTTGATGTATTGGAATAGACGCCGATCAGATGGGAAACGATGGTATCCATGCCGCTCTCCTCTTTGATTTCTCTTATCAATGCATCCATTAGATTTTCTCCGGCTTCCACCTGCCCACCTGGAAAAACCCAGCCGCTACGGTCCTTCACCAACAGAATTTCACCGCATTCATTCTCAATCACGCCGCCTACAGCGACGATATGGGTTGGCATCATCATATCAACAGCCTCCGATAGATAAGATATACTTGCACAAGGTCCCTTAGATTTCGTCATAATTCACAATGCTTCCGGATTCAAAATTCTTGTCGATGATATGTAACAGATGAGCCCCGATTTCCTCTGTAGACAGCAGCTGCCCTGACTCAAACGCATGGGTGAACGCTTTGGCCATTTCAAATTCCTGCTCATTTTTTCCTCTGGCCAGTCTTTGCATTTCCGTATCCACCATACCAGGGTTGACCGCAATGATCTCCACCGGGTTCTTCCGGTTCTTTTGCTCGGCTCCAACACTCTGCGTAAACATATTGATTCCGGCCTTCGCCGTGCAGTAGACACTCATCGTAGGCGCTGGATATGCTCCAGAGCCTGAAGAGATGTTGATGATTTTCTTCCGAATGGAGAGCTTCTCCGTTTTCTTGATGAAGCAGGACGTTAAGATCATGGGTGCAATCAGACTGATTTGCACATTCATATGAATATCTGTAGCATCGCATAGTTCAATGGCCTTCAATGGTTCCAGCATGGACGCATTATTGATAAGGCAGATCCTATCTGCGTGATCGGGATCGATCTCCTCAAATATGTGATCCATAAGCTCCTCAAGCCCCAAAGTATCATTCAGATTATATTTATGGTGCCTGTAATTTGAGTGAGTGCCTAATCTTTCCGGCGTTCCTCTCGCGATTCCATGTACAATGTGGCCCTTCTCTAGAAGCATATAGGCCAATTGCTCGCCAATTCCTTTTGAAGTTCCCGTGATTATGAAATGACTTCCACTCATTGTTTTAACCTCCGTTATTCTTAAAAAGAAAGCTTGAGAATATATTCTTCCACTTCTTCACCACGAGCATGGGCATAACCCTTATCTTCCCCCCAGATAATGAAGCCGTTTTTTTCCAAAATCCGAATCGAAGCCGTATCTTTCATCGTCCACACCTAATGGATTTCACATGAGACATCCGTTATCCTGCAACCATCACACAATTTCCTAAATGCATTGTTATGCGAAAATCATAAGCAGCAGGAATAAATCGCAATCGAAAAGAAATCAAGATAAGAAGGGTATGATACGATTACTTTACATTCTATTATCTGTGATGAAGGAGTTGGGATGATGAAGAATAGAGTCCAAAAGATTTCACCAAACTTGTGGTTTGATCACCACGCCGAGGAAGCAGCCCAGCATTACGTATCTATTTTTAAAAATTCGCAGATCGAACGTATCACGCGCTACGGTGCAGAGAAGAATGACAACCATGAGTTTGCGGAAGGAGCAATAATGACCGTGGAATTCCTGTTGGAGGGACAACACTTCGTTGCACTCAACGGCGGTCCGCATTTCAAATTCAACGAAGCCATTTCGTTTATTGTGCACTGCGAGACACAAGAAGAACTGGATTATTATTGGGAGAAGCTATCTGAGGGTGGGGACGAAAAAGCACAAGTATGCGGCTGGTTGAAGGACAAGTTCGGTGTATCGTGGCAGATTATCCCGGCTAACTTAAGCGAAATGATAACCGACCCCGATCCTGCAAAATCGGAACGAGTTATGAAAGCTTTACTCCAGACGAAATCAAAAATCGACATGCAGACGTTACAACAAGCATACGAGGGGTAAGGAAGGCTGCCTTCATGGCAGTCTTTCTTACCGTTGAAAGCTCTCTATCAGATCGAGGCGGGACATTAGGATACCATCATAACTCAAGTTCATGCGTGACTATTTCATCATCAGCAATTTCCTTAAAACCTAAATTCTTATAAAATTCAGCCGCCTTGGGATTGTCCGTTTTCAACACGAGCTTGGTGTAATGGCTGCTGGCCTTATGAATTACCGCTTCCACCAACCTTCTCCCGGCTCCATGACGCCGACATTCCTTTAAAACATACAGTCTGCGGATCCTGCCTATGCTTCCGCCAGAATACGGATCACGGTTTAACCCGCAAATGCCGATGACTCTATGACCAACCCGACATTCAAACAAGGCTTCATCTTCATGCTGAAACGTATTCATCCCCTCATTATATTCATTCACTAGCCTATGGATATTCCTGAATCCTTCTTCCTTACTTTCAGTCAAGAGCTCGGTAATGTCTACTGCACCCAGGTCGGTAACTTCGTGAACGATCATGTTGTTCATGGTATTCGTCCCTTCCTTATACAAGATCACACCTCAAAATCTGGACTTGTAAAAATTGCATTGAATTAATGGATGTGTTCATTTGCACTTTTCTCTATGTCGCTTCGTCGTTTGCTGTACTTGTACAGTCTTATCAGTTCATCCTCAAAAGCTCCCCACAAAATCACGACTACACCACTAATTATTAGAATAATAGATCCATTGATTGCTGCTACTGCTCCCATTTCTGCTAAGGCTGTACCTAGCCTACCAGGAGGGGTTGTCCAGCTGCCTAATTTAGAAGCGAATAATGTTGCCGGTATATGCACACTCAAGTAAAGTATAATTCCACTTATTAATAAAAACCCACCTGCAACTACCTTTTTCATCAACTATCCTCCTTGTTCACTCAACTAGTATTCAAAAAAAGTATTCAGAATTCCAACGGCTCGTAATTGATAATCCTTGTTATCTTCCGAATATGTTTGTTCGACTCCCATATAGATTGCAGCATAGGTTCTATGCCCTGACTTAAAACGAATTTCCTTCCCGGATTTACTGCATTTATTTTCCGTTCCTGTGTTTACGCATGTAACTCCATATTCCTTCGATAACCATCTGTTATAATCGGCCTCATTGGGGCAGGTAACTGCTAAGATGATAAGAACCAGTACCAACATTGCAACCAATCTTCTAATTAATTTTTTCATCCCCCTCCTATAATTCCTAATCAGGAACGTCTATGCACGCTGACACTCTATTCTTTAAAACTTCAATGAGTTCTTCATCCATAAATGTGTACTCATCAGGAATATCAAGTCGAACCATTCGCCTGCCGTTTCTGCCCGATGTACAACAAATGAGACGAGACTCCCAAAATGCTTGGGTTCTCCGCTTCCTGGTAGATCAGGTTCATCACTTCTTGAAACTCCTCTGCCCCTCGAGACCGCCAATAATCGAACTGCTCTGCCTTGAATGAGCCTGCTATACTTGACGAACCTATCAATTTAATCGTCTCGAAGCCATGCGATTCCATAAACGGCTTGATGTCCTCCAAGTTGTAATAATACGCACCGGTAAATCTTCCTTCATCGCTATGATTGAATATCCCGGTCCTAACAAACTCCTTAATGTTGCTGATATTATCATTCGGTTTCCAATGTTCCGGAGATGATAAAGAGGTCATCAGATGCCGAATTCGAGTCATGAATGCCACAAAGACGTAGCCTCCCGCTTGTGTAACGCGATACAATTCCCGGACAGCCGTGGAACGATCCTGTTCTGTCTGCAAATGATATAAAGGTCCCATCATAAGTGCGGCGTCAAACAACCCATCTTGAAACAGACTAAGATTGTTGGCATTGGCACGGTGAAACCCTTTGAACTGGTCGGTTAACCTAAGTTCCTCGGCTTTAGCAGCCGCAATCTCAACTAATCTTGGCGTAAGGTCTGTTAAGGTCACATCGTAACCGTTCTTCGCTAATTCCATGGAATACTTCCCTGGTCCCGCACCGTTATCCAGCACATGGCCTTTCTCAGGCAGCATACTCAAGATATGATGCAGATTGACAACAAACTCAATGGGCTCCCTATCCAAGCGCCCCCATTCATCGAAGGCATTATAATAATCTATCACTTTATTCAACAGAGTCACCCCTTCACTTAATCGCCAGCTTGTAGAGCTGAACAACAACATATTACTCCCTGCTTAACCCTTACTCATCACTTCAATCCATCTAATGATGACTTGTTTTAATGGTTCTTTCTTCTCCTCTAGATCGTCTAAATTAAATATTTTCACGATTGCCCGATCATTAGAGGCCCATTCCAATAGAGTATCCTCAGGCATGACTCCCTTGATGTCATGATTTTGAACTTTTGCACCGCAATGAAAAATGATGCGAAAGAAACCTTTCCCTTGTAAATTCAAAGTGATCCTGTCTTCTCCCTGAACGCAGAAGCTGGGTGCATTCCATTTGATCTGCTCGGTTATTTGATCATCGACGCTTAATATGAAGCTCGTTACTTCCTCGATTTCAGCCTTGAGTGGATGCTCAAGATCGTGAAGATACTCCATGACTTGTTCGGGACCTGATAATTTTGCCATCCATGACTCCTCCTCAAATATTGAAAAAACTCATTTTACCTCAGGTGGATCTCGTTTATAATTTCCTAGCCGTCACAATCGGTTGATAGAAGCCCGATTCCGAAGGCATATGCCACCTGATATCGGCAAATCCCGCTTCCTCCAATATTGCACTTAATTCCGTTCTCAATAAAGCTCTATAGGATGTGCTGTTAACTTCAGTCCTCCATGCCCCGTCAATCTCTTGCATAATAAATTGGTTGGTTATATAGTGTTTTCCACCTTCAGCCCAATCCCACACTTGAAAAACGATACGTTTTCCTTCATCCATAACCCTGGGTACCGTTGCACGCTGTCGGTTCTGCCGAATCTCGTCATAGTCCCTCATCGATATAATCAGCAGCCCCTTGTCTCTAAGCTTCACGTAAAAGTTCCGACAAGCCACGCTTAATTCTTGGTCGTCCAGTAAGTGGGGGACAGCATTGTCAGCAGACAAGACGACATCGAATTGTCCTGGAACATCCTTATCCAGCGAGCGGAAATCCGCGACGCCAAAATGAACATGAACCCCCAACTTGTCTGCTTCCTTTTTGGCTCGTTCAATGGATTTGGGACTAAGATCCGTAGCCGTTACGGTAAAATGATGCTGCGCTATTCCCAAAGCCTGTGTTCCTATTCCACATGATGCATCCAGGAGATGAATCGGCCGCTCGTGTTCCCCTGCGTATAACGAACGAATAAACTTATCGAAGAAAGCACCCTGCCATTGAACCGTTTCATGCCAATTCTTAAATATCAAATGATATGTATCCGCTAGCCCATCGTAAAAGTCCAAGCTGGTGTCCTTCAACACAATCTCCTCCCGATCATGAATTGGATGATCCCTCAAGAATTACAGAGTGGTATATGAAATAGAAAAATTTCCCTTTCCCCTATCATAGATGATTTGTGCCCGGGAAGGAACCAAAAAAACCTCCAATTAGGAGGTTCATTTGATGTAAATACGATGGTTGTATATTAGTTCTCGTTATTCCGGAACCATTCTTCGAAATCTTCCCCGTCCGCTTCATTTCGTCTCTCCTGGAAGGATGACGGACCTGCTTGCGGCCGTTCGAAGGTTACATGATTTGCTGGACCCGAAGCATTCTTCTGCAAGATCCAACCCAGCGTTCCCAAGGTAACAGCAAATAATACATATTGTGCACTATTGGCCATATAGAAGTTGACAATATCATACTCGCTTCCGCTCACGCTGATCTGATTCTGTTCCACCATGCTGCTAATGTAACCATGAGACTCCACCGCTGCCCAAGCCGCATACAGCGTTAACAAGCCGGCAAGTACGTACAGAATGATGCTGAAGACATGTATTTTCTTTTTGCTCATATAGGATCAGCCTTTCTCTATATAAACTTTAATTATTATGACTTGATATACAGCAATTTTCCTTCCGAGAGTCCCCACACCTCGTCTGCCACCGATGTGACTTTCTTGGAATGGGTGACGATAATGACGCATTTTCCTTGGTCATGAGCGAGGGACATCAGAATATTCAATACCTCGGCTTCGGTATCCCGATCCAAATTTCCGGTCGGCTCATCAGCAATGACAACATCCGGATTGTGAGACAAGGCCCGTGCAATGCCGACGCGCTGCTGCTCTCCCCCCGACAGCTTCAATATTCTGCGATCTGCCGTTTCCCGGTTGATCCCCACTTTTTCCAGGAGCGAATAGGCAAACGCCTTTTTGTCCTTTTCCCTGCTTCCGCTTATATTCATGGACAGCACAATGTTCTCGACGGCCGTCGCCGTAGTGAGCAGATTAAAGCTTTGAAAAATAACGCCGATACTCCTCGCTCGATAATAGTCTCGGTCCAGCGACTTCAGACTGTCTCCTTTATACAGAATCTCTCCGTTCGCACATACGTCCAGACCGGAGAGGAGCGACAGCAGGGTGGATTTGCCGGAACCGGATTTTCCTACAATGGTATACACTTTGCCGTTCTCAAACGCCACATTGACGTTTTTCAAAACAAGCTGCTTTGCACCCTCATAGCGATACGATACATTCTGTAAGGCTAATACACTCATTCTTAAGCGCCTCCTAGTTCCGTTCCATCAAAATTTTAATGGGTTCGTATTTCGTAATTCGGCTGATGCTCATTATGCTGGATACTGCTGCCAGCAGCAGCGCGATAAGCGCGATTTGTAAAAGGGTATCCATTCCCAGCCCGACATCGATTTGGCTGATCGGCGGGGTTGTTACATTGCTCATATTGCTCTGTCCCCCGACCATCAGAAATTTACCGGGACCGCTCGCGGCTTTTGTCTGTTCCGCCGCTTCGATCTGATTCTGCAGAATGGTGTTGGCCGTAGGCTGCGACAGCGCACTTCCAACGGCCAGCCCTACTATAAGGCAGACTGCCGTAATCATAAGCGCCTCGCTGATAAGCCCTGCAGCGACTTTGCCTTTTTTCATCCCCATCGCCCGCAGAACCCCGATCTCATATTTCCGCTCCCTGATCGTTATGGAAGACAGCAGCGCAAGGATGATGGAGCCCAGAATAATCACGACGATCATAAAAGTCAGAAAGATTCCCTTCATCGCTTCGACCGGACCGACTACCTTGGCATAGCTTTCCTCATCGGTACTTACCGTATAGGAACTCGGAAGCCCTTTATCACGCAGCTCATTTTCGAAATCAGGCAATAGATCCGGACTCTTCAGAAAATAAGTGGCCTGAATGTTAACAGCACTCGCTGCCGCTTGGTCGTCCCCCATCACCGTATCAAAACTCGTCAAAATTTCATTGCGGCGGTTCATGAAACTCATCTCCATCGGCATGTCCCCGTATTCGGCCGTGGAGTCTAGATAGATTCCGGTAACGGTCAATGTAAACGGATCGCCCTCGCCCATCACACTGTTTACCTCAATCGTGTCTCCGACCGTGATATCGTTTAGCTCTGCAAACTCCTTGCTTACGATACTTTCATTGGTCTCCTGATACATTTCCCCCTCAGCCAGTGTTCTCTGTCCATCCGAGAATTCGGCAAGAGTCTCCAGGTTTGAATTCCCCACGAGTTTCATCGTTGGATTTCCTTTGGACGCTCCGCCGGGCCCTTGAAGCTTGATATTTCCGCCCTTCGGATCGTTATCCTGGTCCACCGCTTTGACGGTATCACTGGCACTTGGTACGACGGCGGAAAAGGTGCTTTGACTCAGGTATTCGGATTCGGCAAATTCCAAATATTGCTCCGATGTGACTTTTTCGTAATCTGGCCCCTTGCTGTACATTTGCTCTAAATCGGGAGCCAAGCTAACTTTGGAGCCAAACTGTGTTTTATAATCGTCAATGATCCTGCCTGACGTGTTATTGATAATCAGTGAGATGACGGTCGCAATGATGATGACCAGGACGATGATACCCATCAGCATATTTCGTCCTTTGTTACGGCCGATGTTTTTCATGGCATGTTGAAAGATGTACATGGTTATCCTCCCTATTGTTTTTGGCCATAGGTGCAGCGAACCGGTTCACTGCATCCTCATGGACAATCCCATTCTAACGAATGCCATGTTAATCTAATGTTAAGGCCTCTGGAAAAATCATATAAAATGTAGTGCCTTTAGCGCCTCTGTTCTCTACCCAGCACAGCCCGTCGCAGAGCTCGCACACATGTCGTACCAGACTAAGCCCGATCCCGTAGCCGTCTTTCTTGAGTTTGCCGACCCGATACTGGTAATCGAACAGCTTTTCCTGCTCCACTTCGTCAATGCCCTCTCCTCCATCGGAGACAGCTATAATCACACTGCCTTTCCTGTTGCTTACCGACACCAGGATTTCACTGTTCCCGCCATACTTCACTGCATTGGACACCAGATTGGTGACAGCACGATTTATCCAGAGCTCCCGCCCGATCACCGTATTGTTGGCATCGTCATCAAAATCAAAATGGATGTTCGGGTGAAGCCTTCGGTATTCGTCGCACACATCCGCGCATACAAGGGCGGTATCGACGATGTCCATGGTCGTATTCTCTTTGGAAGCACTCAATGTCAAAATATCGTCCAGGCTGTCCGTCACCTTGTCCACCTCTTCCGTCAGCTCTCCATGGTCTGAAAGCTGCAATTTGGCTCGGAGCAAGGACAGGATGTTTTTCTGTTCATGAGTCACGTAAGCACTAAGGCGGACGTAATCCAGGGTGTACGCCTCGAATTTACTCTTAATCTCCTGATAAGCCTTAACAATGGCAGGGTGCTGCTCCATGATGATATGCTCCTCATCCATACTGCTTAATTGCTTCGCTAGGAGTAGGGCCTGTTTCTCATGCTGAGCTTTCAAAATTTTGGACAATACCCAGGTCCCTGTCACCAGAATGCCTACAAGACATAGAACCAAGATCGGGATATGCTGAAGCAGCGCTCCAACATAATAATCCTCCAGGTTTCTTTTGTTAATAACGGAAGGTTTTAGATCGAGGAAGGACATGCCGCCAAAACTCCCGTTTTGAATGAGCGTTGTCACCTTGTTCATGTTAAACATAAAAAAATATTTAGGGAGGTTGGTCTCCGGGGCGGATATGGAACGAATGAAAAAAATGAAAGCAAGAATCAGGCAGGCTGTCACCGCCAGGGAGTAATACAGAAGAATTCGGCTGACTTTCATCGATGTTGACCGCATAACTGGTACCCGTTCCCTTTCATCGTGATCAGCAGCCCCTGTCCACCTTGCAGCGTTAGTTTCTTGCGCAAATTCGCAATATGCACCCTTAGCACCGACGAGAACGGGTCAAAAAACTCATCGTACACATGCTCCGCAATATCCTCGCTGGATACGATATCCGGGCTTCGGCTTGCCAGATACTCCAATATATCAAATTCCTTGGCGGATAATGCGATTTCCATTCCATCTATGTAAGCCTTCCTTGTACGGGGACAGACTCGAATTCGGCCGATATCAATCTCATTCTTCGTTCGCCCATAATAGCGGCGGATGACGGCTTGAATCCGGGCTTCAAGCTCGACAAAATCAAAAGGTTTGATGATATAATCATCGGCACCCGTGTTTAATCCTAGTGCTCTCTGAACGACTTCATCCCGTGCCGTAACAATCACGATGGGCGTGTCGATATGCTGTTCCCGTAGAAAGGAGAGGATCTCCATCCCGTCTTTGTCAGGCAAATTCAAATCAAGCAAAATAGCATCATACCGGTTGGCAAACCCTTTATCTTCGCCTTCGATTCCTTGGTTCGCGACATCGACATGAAAGCCGCTTTTTTCTAGTCCGGTTTTCATAACATGGGATAATTCACGATCATCTTCGATTATTAGCAGACGCATCTCTTCTACCACCTCCCCACCATTATACGGCTGCCAATGTTAAATCTACGTTAAGAGGACCTTAAGAGAAACTATATTGATAGGATTTGAAAAGACCCTGGAGCAGCAGTGCTCCAGGGTCTTCGGAATGGCTATTACTTTCATGAGTCCAGTTGTTACACTCCCCTTATTGCCTAAATCATTATCATTAGGACTCTGCGATTATAGTCATAAGCACAGTAATCAACAGGGTCAACAATAAAAATGAAACGGAAAAAATGTGATACCCCGATTTCTTTCGAAGGCAGATCAACCCGATCAAAACGGCAATTAGGGGCAAACCGAGTAAAAAGTGCATGATGTATTTCAAAGTAATGCCGCCAGCCAGATGGTTCATGTAGATTATAATTCCGATAGGCAGCCAGATCACTGCAAGCAAGAGTCCATAGGATATGGGGACTAACGCCCTTCCAATAAATTTGCCCATTATGCTGATCAATCTCCTCTTTGAATCTCAGAATCCTTAACCATGATTCGCCTGACTTATGGACCCTTAAGGACCCTTATGGACCCTTAATGATGTGCTTCACACGGTTAATGAACTCCCCTGCAAGCTCCACTCGTGCGCAAGCGAAATTCATATCCATATGGCCTGCAACACCTTTAGGATTTTATATCACTCTTCCAGCGAGCTTCCAGAGCTCCTCATACTGAAAGCAAAACCCGGCCTAAGATATTTCCTATCTAAGTCGGGTCATGTGGTGTTTGCGTATCTTTTTCTAACGAGATTAAATCCTAACTCCCTCTACCCGATAGTGATCCATCGCCTCTCTCATCGCTTCATCCGTTTCAATCGAGGCACTAATCTGAAACGGTGTTTGTTCGACCAGCTTACCGTCCTCATACGTGCATCGGTGATCATAGCAATTCGGATCTTCCAAGATAAGTTCGAGCGAACCCGGTATATTAGCTGCAATTCCAACATTCGCATCGTCCGTTATCCATTTAACGGGTTTCCAATCCAATATGCCTTCAGCTGTCGTGATCGGAGTATGGTAGATGTAATCCTCAGGCACCTCTGCTAGATATAAATACATACCACCCGTAATAGAACCGTTGACGGACCAAGTCACTACGCCTTTAAAGGTTAGTCTGTATTCTTGTATACGTGTCTCTTCCTCCAGTTCACGTAACATGGAGTCTCGCGGGGTTTCGTTCGCCTCCAGCTTGCCTCCTACACCATTCCAGCACCCCATCCAGGGCGGGGATTTACGATTCAATAATAAAACCTCATCACCGCGCCGCACAAAACAAATATTGTATTTGATCATCCGAAATGAATCCCCTTCCTCATCGGTTGCTCTTATGTTAAGCTTCGGATCTTCTCTTCGATTGGCTTCTGCTCATCTTCATCCCACACAATGGATATTTCAAAGGTCCCTAGACATTTCATTTTTCCTCCGTCCTGCAGCTGTAAGCTTGCGTTAGACATAACGCCCTCTCTTATATAGGAATATAGCTGCTACTCCCTAGAATACAAGAGTGCTCCGCCAGACCCCAGAATAACGAAATGTTGACCAGAGTGCGAAAAACCACTTTTTATTTTTCCATCCAGCCGGTTCAAATCGATCATCGAGGCGTTTTTGAGATAGTCATAGTTAGGGACAAACACCTGATCCAATACGACGGAAGCCCTTGGCCACCAAGGGTGAATAACTTCCAGCATCCAGCCATCGTTCGTCATGTGAATCCCGTCTCCAGACTCAAATCCAAATATCGCAATATCCTGTCCGCTCTGCGGAATACGAAAACTCAAGTAGTTCTCGCTAATATGATCTTCGGTTACTTCAGAATCCCGCTCTCTGTGAATCAAGGTTCCTGACTTGGCCTGCGTAATACTGTATCCATTGCTGCTGATCAGAACCAGGTTCTCATCGGCATCCCATCCGCACGCAATACACCCAGCAGCTGGAATGATAACCTCGTGACGCCAAGGATGTGGTGGTTTCGTAGGTTCTTTGGCTTGTGCCTGGTGCAGCAAATCGATCTCAAACTTCGTTCTGATTTCTTTTTTAGAATGTTTAAAAGGGTTCATATCATACTCCCACATGGATCTGAATTAAGGCGAATACGCTCCCAGATTCCTTCTCTGCTGGTTTAGCAAGGCTAACCTCACTCAATAAAAAATAATATCATTGTTTAGGATGATGATTTATCTCTTGTATTCTAGTGTTAAGCTCATCCAATGAACGCTGCATGCGCTCCATCCTTCTCAGTGCAGAATACTGATTGCTGATTATCCCGGCCAAGCCAACTATCAAAACGATAATAATCAAACTGATCATATGTAGAATGCATCCTTTCCGTTCTTAGATTGATCTCTAAAAATACTTGTTACCAGGTAACATCGAAGCGTGCACCCATTCTTCAAAACTACTAAACATCACGGTCTTCGGCCATTCCGCCGACTCTTCATGTTTCCAGGTTAAATGCACCTGCGCATACGTCCCCTGCTCATCTAATAAAGAAAATAAAAAATCATCCCGATCGCATCTTCTTGCTACGGTCTTCACTTGAACTCCGAACAGAATATGGTTCCTCGAGATTTCCTTATATAATTCTTCCGCGAATCTTTCCGAGGTCTCGGCTTCCCATGGCTTCAAGTAGATGAAGCCTTCAGGTATCGTTGTCATAGCAGCACCTCCGTTCGTATATCCTTCAATGTAATGATTCCTAATGTTGAATAATAACTTTATTTTCAATTCTCCGGTCCTTCCTGCATGGAAATGAGTATCTGAATGAGAAGCCTTTACCGATTATCCGCCAAATGAAATACGATACCCGTCCACATCTTCAATCGTAAACTCACTAAAATGATCATTCAAATCCGGTCCCTTTACAATGGAGATCCCCTTTACAGTGAACTCTTCAAGCAATGCCCGAACGTCGGTATAACAAAAAGCATCAAAATACAGCCCTCCCTGAACAGATGAATAGGGTTTAACATCACTGGGATTCACGGCTTGATGCAGAATAAACGTCACCTGATCTCTGGTCATATGAACATGCTGAACTTCGGGACCGCCTACTAGTTCATATTGAAAGCCCAAATTCTTATAGAAATGAATCGATTGGTCAATATTTTTAACAAGTAATACCATGGTTGGACCGGACAAAAAGACTCTCCCCATTTTTCATCCTCCTCTTAATTTCTCCTATATAAAACGCGAGCAGCAAATAGGATTGCACGGGCTTCCGTCATTGGACTTTCACTCCTCGCCCATATTCATTAACACGTATACCCTTTATAACCGCAAACACTCGTAAAATGTTTCATTAAACTTGGTCTGATCTTCACTATAATTCTCCGTATATTTGTTCAGCATCCGAACCCCTTGCGCCACTCTTAAAATGATGCTGTCCAGAATACCATTCCGTTACGGCATGACCATCTTGAATGATGAACAAAGCGGAGGCAGAAGCACCATACTTCTCCTGAGAGGCTTGAGTATATGAAATTAGTTTCTGGAACGGATCACTCATAAAAAGTCCCCTTCTAACGACAAAACCCGCCCTATAGATCTTGCTCTGCTTAGGTCGGGTCAAGTGTGTCTTATTATTTTATTTCGTTGCATAGATCGATAACCACTGAGGAAGCGCTGCAAGCGGGTTCAATTGCCAGTTCTCTATCCCTCTATTTCTCTATAAATGCTCAGCGCTTTCTCCATCTTGTCTGTGTATGCCGTGGACTGGCTAGAATTTAATAGCTTTACATCCTGACTCCCGCTGGAGCTGAGCAGATCATGGTCACTTAATACCTGAATGAGTCTGTTCACGGTTCCTTTACTGCCATCTATAATGCGAATGTGATCCGGCAGCAGATCCGATAAGATTCTTTTGTAAAAAGGATAGTGGGTACAGCCCAAGACGATGGTTCCGTATTCATTCATATCAAAGGATTCGAATTGCTTCGTAAAGTATGCGTTCATGACCTTTTGATCGAAGTTCAATGCCTCACAGTGCTCTACCAGCTCCGGCAGAGGAAGGGAGTCCACGATATGCATGCTATCGACTCGTCGAACCAGATCTCTGTACTTCGATTCCTTTAAGGTCAGCGGCGTGGCAAGCACAAGGATTCGCTTCCCGCTGGAACGATTGATTTCGACGGCCGGCTTTACGGCCGGCTCCATCCCGATCACCGGGATCGGATAAACCTTCCTCAGATCGGAAATCGCCATGCTTGTTGCCGTGTTGCATGCAACGACGATGGCTTTGACTTCTTCCTTCATGATCGTTTCCATCGCATGATGGATGTAAGATTTCACGTCTTCCTTGGCTTTGGTACCATATGGCACATGGAGGGTGTCCGCATAAAACAAAAAGTCTTCATGCGGCAGCTCCTTCATAGCCGCCGATAACACGGTTAAACCGCCTAAACCTGAATCAAAAAAAGCTATTCTCATGTTTTTCACCTATCGTTGTATGTTTTTCTGTCAGCATCATTACGTTCATGTCCTTATACATTATACTCCACTACCCGAATCCTCGCAGGGCCATCTGTGCGAATTGAATCGTAAGTGGATCAGGTTCAAAATACAGAACGACCCAGCCTTATTGTAATCTCAGAGGCCGGGTCGCGTGCGTCGTTCCTATGCGATTCTGAGAAGAATACGTAATTTCCTTCGCGGACATGAAGAAATACGTGTTTTACTCAAAACATTTCAACAGTGCCAAGGCCTCTTCATGATCAGGCTCCAGAACAAGCGCCTCACGCGTGTATTCCAGAGCCTCCTCGTCGAGACCCAGCTCATAACAGCAGATCGCCAAGCAATATAAAACCGTTGGCACCGGCTCGTCTTCATCCGTTTCCACGGATTCCTTCAGGAAGAACCTCGCATCCTCGTACATATCCATCTCGAACAGCACCAGCCCCGCGTCCAATGCCAGATCATAACGCTGCTCCATTACATAGTACGATGACCACATCTTGTAGATGCCTGTTCGAATATCCAGCATTTCTTCGTCATTGGCATCCGGCAGCAAATTCGAGATACGCTTTGCACTCTGAATGAAGAACTCGGCGTCATACCCGCCCAATCGCCAAAACGACAATATTTGCTGCATGCCCATGCTCTCAATATTCCGGTCGATCCATTCCTTCATGCAGAAGAATTCATCAGGTCCGAAGCGTTCAATAAATTGGCGGTAAGCGATCCGAGTATTCGTATAACTCATCGGTCCTTCCAGCATGAGGATACAGCCGATGTTAATATTTTTATAATGCTGCGTGGGGAAAATCGCCTGTGCGCCCCTTTGCTCAAACACATGCTGCAGTGCATGATAATTAGCCGTTAAAGAGAAGCTGCCATGGTAAATTAATTGCGGCGGTTCGGCGAACTTCCAATTATCGATACGATGATCTCCTTTATCCGCAGTGAGAAGCATGAAACCTGACGTTGATAACTGATTCAGTCGCTCCAGGCAGGTCAAACCCACCTCCGGAAACAGGATGTGTGAATCCTCCAGCTCTTGCTGGTAATAGGCAATCACATCGCGGTACGGGTAGGTATCCTCCTCGTATCTGGGTGCGCGGCTGTGCTCGTATGCCAGTTTCATACGTTCCAGTGCTTCAGCCGGCTTGAGCTTGTCGTGCTGATCCGGAAATTCGATGACAACATCGCTCTCATAAATCTTGCCTTCTCCCACGTAGATCAATTCTTGCGGAATGCCGTCAAAAAAATAGTTAGCCACAACCAGCAGCGGCTGCTTCAGATCTCCAGGACGTATCGTTGTCTTCGATACCACCAGGTTCAATTCTGTATCATGCACGGCATCAAATCTCGCGAAGTCCAGCAGTCCCTGTTCAATATAGGATTGCATGGCAGGATGTTGATTCCATGCCGTAACATTTTTAATCGGCAGATCGGTCATGACATAGCGGAAAGGGGGCAGCGCTATACCCGCAAAATCTCTCAGCTCACACAGCTTGTGCAGGACATGATAACCGAGGCGCCCGGCTCCGGCTCCCAGTTCCAGAATCGTAACCGTTTCGGTTAGATCGCCTTGATCGGCGCGGTCCCGAAGGAATCCGAATATAATTTCGGCGTAAGCCGTTGCAATCATAGGGTTGCTCGTAATATACTGCGGAACCTGGTCATTATTCCAAGCCTTCATCCCCAGTTCTTCGTAGTAAGTCCGCTGTAATTCCCAGATGGGTGCTTCACTGAAACGGAAGCGTTGTTGAATATTGTCCGTCATTCTTTATAACCCTGCTCTCTATGTATCTTTAAAGTACAATCTGATGACGTGCATGCTGATGCACCTGTCAACCAAAAACGTCTATTGAATCGTACCATATAACTCGGTTCTACCCAAACCCTTCTGATAATAAAATCCGTGTTAAGCTTGGACTTGATGGTGGATTCGCTATTCTCAGGCGTATAGGCACCTTTCCTTCCACACCCTAATATAGTGTAGGAGAACAGAAGGGCGGGATGTGCATGGGTACGAGCATGGAACGAGAACAATGGGCCATTTTTCTGGCAGCGATCTGCGGACAGACCTATACACAATTCACCAATACGGACGGCTCATTTGTCCTTCCGCTAAATTATTCGCTTTATGACACTATTGAGGCGAACTCCTTAATCAGCGTGTCCGAGCGCTTTGGTTTTATTCTAGAATCACCGGACGAAATTATTATTGCCTTTCGGGGAACAAGTTCAACGACAAACTGGATCTCAGATGCCATCGCCTCCCAAAAAAACTTCAAATATATGAAGGACTCTTCTCTCACACACCGCGGTTTCACTAACATCTACGCCTCTGCTCGCGGCCAGGTGATGTCGGCGCTTAACCGACTTCCTACACACAAGACACTGTTCATTACAGGCCACAGCCTTGGAGGAGCACTCGCAACCTTATGCGCAGTCGATGTTGCCGTCAACACGGACCACCAATCCCCCTATGTGTTTACCTACGGGTCCCCTCGTGTGGGAGATCCCGATTTTGCCAAGGCCTTTGCTAAATATGTTCGAAGCAGCTCCCGTATTGCCAACCTGTTCGATGTCGTAACGCATGCTCCGCCTCATATCTACAAGATGCCGAAACGGGAGAAGAAGTACTATTACAGCCACGTGCATACCCAATGGCCTTTGACCTTCCAGAATGGGTCGGTGAGCGGAAACCACGTGATCGGAAGTTATTATACGGAGCTTGCCAAGCTCCAGCCGCAATTTGCCGAACGCTTAAGTTCGACGAATCCCGAATTCTGTCCAGTTACAGAATCACCATTAGAGAAGGTGTAAGCTTATTATTCAGATCATATAAAGAAAGCGGATTTCCCTGAGAAGGGAATCCGCTCTTTTTCTTATTTAACCAAGAATAGATTACACAGGATTAACATAGGGAACAAAATCTTCATTTCAGCCTCATTCGGTCTTCTGCCATAGTCCGCAATTTCGAAAGGCTCTGCATATTGTACGCTGGCTGCATAATCTTGGCCATATTGCTTCGCAAGCGAAGGGAGCATTTCGTCCGAGACGCTCAGGAACCGATCCCAATACTTCAGAATAAAATCCCGCTTCTCTTCCCAAGTATTCGGTACCGCTTCCAAGAAACCGCCCTGCCAAGGTGCAAACTCATAGAATTGGGAAGCATGGGCATCGCAGGCCAGCAATTTCTTCTCGATGACGGCTCCTGCATCGAACACCATATCCGGTTGATACGTCGCTCGTGCCGCGTAATCCGGCATCAGCAGGAATATCGGGGATTTCTTCAATGACGGCACTTCAGGGACGGCATTCGGCACATTCGCAACAAAATCGGCCGCATCCCGCACGACCTTCCCGACATGGCGGTTATCTACATGACCGGGACCGTCCGGATGGAACGTAATGACGATATCCGCCTCCCAGCCACGGATTTGACGGATCATCTCCTTGCGTACTTCGAGCGTGGGCATCAATTCGCCATCGGGAATGGGCAGAACGACGTATTCCAGCACCCCAAGCCGCTTTGCTGCCTCATGAGCTTCTTGAATCCGACGTTCGACCAGCTGCTGCCCGCTCATTTCATGATGACCACAGCATCCATCGGTTAGCGTTACGAACTTGACCCGATGACCCATCTCCGCGTAAGCTGCCGAGATCGCGCCTGCATAGATTTCAGGTTCATCCGGATGTGCAGCAATGACAATAAGATTGAGAATATGAGACATCTGCTGCTCCCTCCTTGTAATTTCTTGAATGAACGATCAATATACCAATTACTTCGTTCGTTTCATCAATGGATGATCTTCCTTCAACTCCAGCAAATCCCACAGATTGCCGTATAAATCCTTAAATACCGCCACCATGCCGTAATCCGCTTCTTTGGGCTCTCTTACAAATTCAATCCCCCGCGATACCATTTCACGATAATCTCTCCAGAAATCATCCGTATTCAAGAACAGGAACACTCTGCCGCCCGACTGGTTGCCTATAAATGGCTCTTGCTCTGGCTTGGACGCCTTCGCAAGCAATATCGTTGTGCCGACCGATCCCGGTGGTGCTACGACCACCCAGCGTTTATCTTGTTCAGGCTGGTATGTATCTTCAATCAAGGTGAAATTCAGCTTTTCGGTATAAAATGCGATGGCCTCATCATAGTCCTTCACGACTAACGCGATATGAACAATGGATTGTATCATGCTCTCTCCCCCTCTGATATGATTTTTCATTTCCGTTTCTTATTTATTTTCTAGTACAATCATCATGATGTTCCCGTCCAGAGCTGTACATCTTCCCATAAGACCGGATCCGAAAGGTCCGGATGCCTTGTATACATTCTACCGATTTTTCCATAGGGTTACATCAATAAAAACAGAAGCTATCTTTTTCTGAATTAACGGGTTCCATTAGGTTGCAGCGGCACAACTGAGTTGGCGGACTGAATTAATTCTTGCTTATCTAACTTAGGCTGTCCTTCATTAAGAAAATATACAAATCTATACGTTAAGCCGTTATTTCTCCACCATAATGATTGAGCATCATCATCTTCTTCATAATATCCTTGAATGCCATGTTCCAGAGCGTGGCTTGTCTTCCCTCTCGCAATGGATTGTTCACTGTATATCTGGTCAGTCTCATCATACGTAATGATTAAATTATAAAGCTGCTGTTTATCATTATTCCTATGATGGTATACCACTTCCTGAAATTTCCCTTGCTTGGTTTCATACGATTCCAAAGAGGCGGTTTCTTCTGCCACATCAATCGGGATGTATATTGGAATCTCCGGAATGAATTCCAGTTTGGATTCAATAAGCTCAACCGGCTGCTCCGTTACATGCACATAATTTGTAGTTGAACCTTCAGAGTTGGTCTTACATGATGTAATGACAATCAACACAATAGTTTTGCTACCTTCATGAACCCCTCCAGATCGAAATTGGCATTATCGAGTCATTAAACCGGCGCCAAGAGTTTTTCCCTACTCTACCTTCCAATCATGTGCTAATTTTATGAGTTCTTCTTTGGCTTCTATTTCACTGTCGCCTATAACTTCTCCTTCAATATAATAAGTTCTTATGAGTTCGAGCCTCTCGGGCTGATTCCGCTTTCTCCTCATTATCGTTCCTACATATTTCGCACTAGATGATCCTTTCTAATTCCGTCAGCTTCTTTATGATGTTATCGGGCTGTATATGATCCGGCTTCATTTTGTTCATGCGATTGATCCAAACGGCTCGTATTCCCAATGTTTGAGCCCCTATAACATCACTTGTTAATGAGTCCCCGACATGCAGTACCTCCGTATTCTTTAAATCATACCTTCGAAGTGCTTCTGCAAATATTTCCGACCTAGGTTTATATGATCTAACGTCTTCACTCGTAATCACGCCAGTAACCTTTAATTCGTGAAACTTTATGGCTGCCATTACATCTGATGTATCAATATTAGAAATGATATATAGGGGCAATTCACACGACTTAAAAAATGAGAGAGCATCTTCATAAATGCCTGGCCTTTGCCAATGCTCAAATTGCTCCTGTATGATCTCCTCTGCAATGCAATCCGCTTTGAAGTAGTCTATCGTCATGCTTAGGGACATCCTACCCAGATTTCTTTGAGTATCAAAGTTTTCCCCGTAGCTTTCTTGAAACATCTTCGAGAATGATGTCCACCAGTATTGCCCTATTTCCTGAGTAGTACATTTTTTACGAGAACTTTCTTTAATTTTCCGGCGTATTAAAGGAATGATCTCATCATCTTCATGAACTACAGTCCCATAAAAGTCGAGGAAAATCGCTTTGGTTGTCAGCATAGCAAGCCCTTTAACGCTCTCAGTCGCAATAAAATTTCAGCAACATGTCCTTTCATACATACGCTGATGAATAACCCTTCATTGAATCGGTCACCGCGAACATAACTGGTCATCAATTTTCTAAGGGTTACCAGATCGGCGCTGCTAATGCTGCTCCCAATATGATTATTTAAATCTCGATAAACCTCGTTCTCCGCTAACCATTCGCTCCAGTTAAATACCATGAGGAAGCCGACATCATCTAAGGCTTTACGAAAACTTCGGATTTCCTGGCTTTCGCATCGATATCCATTAACATCGTGGTAAAAAACGGACCTGGGATTTTGAAAATAATCGAGGTATGAGAGCAATCGCTCCACATCTGAAGCAGTTAAGTCTGAATCATACGGCATACCATCACCTCACTTCATTTTCTGCGAAAGTTTCTTATGGCACCTCGGATAAACGCCCTAATGACTGTTAACGCCCCCTTAAAGCCTTCCTAGCCTCGTATGTCATCATCTGACCCGCAATTACAGGTTGATTCATCCAGCGATAGTCAGCCGACTTCGTAATCTCTTCGTATCCCTGCTTCTCCAGCATGAGTTCAAACTCATGCATCCCATACCAGCTTAGAGGAAACCGCTGCAGCTCGGTCTGAACCAGATGGCCTTCCTTCCATTTTTCATATTTCAGAATCGAGACGATGCGCTGATCAAGCAGATTGCATTCCGTACGTCTTTCCTCCAGAACGATGACTTCGTTATCGGAAGTTTCCCAGCTTCTAGTCGAGGTGTGATTCGCGTCTAAATCCGTAGGAATATACAGATCCACGATCAATCTACCCCCAGGCGTCAAATGAGAAGCATAATGTTTCAGAGCCGAATCCGCCCGCTCGCGTCCCTCCACTAACTGAAAAGATCCTGCTGGAATGATAATGGCGTCGTAGTCATCCGCCAACGAAAAGTTATGCATCTCGTCTTCAAACAGCTTAGCCTCAAGGCTCAATTCCGCTAATCTTCTTCTGCAGGAATCCAGCATCGCAGCCGAATTATCCACGCCTTCGATGTTGATGCCTGCTTGGAGCAACGGGATTAATACCCTGCCCGATCCACATCCAACTTCCAGCACCTTGCCCTTAACGTCTTTTAGGCGCTCTACATAATATTCCACGTCGCCAAACGAGAAACCTAACGGTTTGCTCAGATCATACACCTCCGTACACAGCGCTCCGTACAAACTATACATTGGAATAACCTCACTTTTTTATAAATGTTTTTTATTTCCCATTAACTCAGCTGTTATGATCACTCACTACACTTCCCGCTTCTCTTCCGGCCGATAGAGGATTCTTTGGTAGTCCCAATCTTTAGAATCCATATCACGAGGCAGCGCGCCATCGAATGTCGTGAACAGCGTCCCATCCTGAAACCATTCGTTTAGCTCATCAAGATGGCTACGGATGTCCCGGGGCGGGTCGTGGACCAAGACTTGATCGTCCTGATACACATTCAAATAAACTAATTAGGTAGTATGTGGTTTCGTGTTTTTGTATTCCTCGAATGTGATCAGCACTTCACTCGCGTCGCTCTTTTGATCCTATGAATATCTATAGCTATGAGGTCATTCCTTATATCATACAAATGAGCAGTAGGAAGCTGTATACCAACGATATTTATAAACATTCTTTACATAAAACGACTTCCGATCATCCTTCTGTTGACCTGAGCATTCTCAATCTATTTTACATCCTCATTTCCGTTTGGTAAAAATAGCAAAAGGACTCCCCCGGCTCATGAGATCATGACACAGGAAGTCCCCTATGTGTGGTTTCGTTTAAGCTACACTCTTAAAAAAGCAATATAATCCGTTATGATTCCTTTGTGTCCCAAATGCCGAAGCATGGTCGTGATATTGCCTCTATGGTAGGTTCCATGATTTACGACCTGCTGGAGAATCTCCGAAATCGAATTCTGAAATGCCTCACCCGCAGTATTGTGATAAGTCACAACCTTCCCCATATCGCCAACCGACGCTAAATATTCATGGTGCTCGGTTTGGAGCTGGCTCATGTATTGACGAACTGCTTCCATATTCGCGAATGGTCTCGCGGCAAGCGACGGAGGACTTTCCTCCTTGATCCGGGCAAACCAAACTTCCTCCGCAGCTGCAAGGTGACCGAAAACTTCGGCGATGGATTTGAAGCCCAGGTTCACTTCCTGGAGAAACACGCCTTCCGGCAAGGATTGCAAATGATTCCATACTCTTTCGTTCGCCCACATGTGATAGTCGTACAATTGAAGAAAAGGTTTGTTCATTCTGCTCTCTCCTTACTTGATTGCTATATCGGTAAGCCTGAGTTTACGATGCTAGCACCTGACACCTGACTAGGAAATTATACCATATGTTCCGAAAAAGGAGGCACGCGGATCAAACAAAATATAGAGCATATTCGGATTACTCTTTCACGCTGCCCAGCACGATGCCTTTGACGAAGAAACGCTGGAGGAAGGGATAGAGCAGCAGAATGGGCAGCGAGCCGATGAATATTTGCGCGGCTTTAAACGTTCGGTTGGACACTTCGGAAAGGGCCGCGGCATCGTCCGCATTGATCGACGTTAGATTGGTCTGAACGATAACGGTCTGCAGGTAACTGGACAGCGGGTATTTTTCCGGCGAATTCATGAGTAACAGTCCGTCGAACCATTCGTTCCATTGGCCGACGATCGTAAATAGCGTAACGGTAGCCATGGCCGGCAGCGACAGCGGCGCGTATATTTTCCACAGGCTGGTGATGTAGCTGCCGCCGTCAATAAAACAGGATTCCTCCAGCTCCTTAGGCAGGCCTCGAAAAAAATTGAGCAGCAAAATCACGTTGAACACCGCTACAGCGCCCGGGATGACCAACGCCCACATCGTGTCGATCAGCCCCGTATCCCTGATGGTCATATACCTCGGTATCAACCCTCCGGAGAACAGGGTCGTGAACACGAAGAACCAGGCATACTGCGTGCGGAATTTAAAATCCCGCGGTTCCTTCGACAGCGGATAGGCGATCAGCAATGTTAGCAGCATGCTGATCCCGGTCCCGAGAACGACACGCTGCACGGTGACCCACATCGCTACCATAAATTGCGGTTTATTCAGCACGTACTGATAGGAGCTAAGCGTGAAATCGACGGGCCACAGCTTTACGATCCCCGCCGTCGCCGCGCCTTTGGAGCTGAGGGAAACCGCCAGAATATGAACGATGGGAAGAAAGCAGAGCAGCCCCAGACCGATCAGAAAAGCGTAGGTGAAGCCAAGAAAGAATTTGCGGCTGAGTGACGGTTTATGCATAGGGACACCTTCCTTCCTAAAATATTCTGTAATTGGCGAACCTGGATGCCAGGGCGTAGGACGTCACGATAAAGACGAACGAGATCAAGGATTTGAACAAGCCGATCGCCGTGGCCACCCCGTACTGGGCGCCCTGCATGCCGATCCGGTAAATAAACGTATCCAGAATATCCCCGCTCTCATACACCTGCGGGCTGTACAAGTTGAACACCTGGTCAAAACCGGCATTCAGCACGTTCCCAAGCGAGAGGGTCGCCAGCAAAATGATGATCGGCATCATGCCGGGAAGCGTGATGTGCCAGGTCTGTTTCCAGCGGTTTGCGCCATCGACCGTAGCCGCCTCATACAGGGATGGATTGATGGAGGTTAACGCAGCCAAATAGACGATGGTGCTAAAGCCGAACTCCTTCCAGATGTCCGTTATGACGAGGGTATAAGGAAACCATTGGTTGCTGCCCAGGAAAAAAATCGGCTCGATGCCGAACCAGCCCAATACTTGGTTTACGATCCCGTTTGTCGGCGACAAAATGTCGATGAAAATTCCCCCGAGGATGACCCACGATAAAAAATGCGGCAAATAGACGAGCGTCTGCACGCCCCGTTTGATCAGCTCGTTCCTCAGCTCATTCAGCAGCAGCGAGACCAGGATCGGCACGACCAATCCTCCGATGATTTTCATGAAAGCGATAAACACCGTATTCCAAATGATTTGACCGGTTTCCGGCAAATCGAACACATAGCGGAAATTGTCCAGCCCAATCCAATCCGAGCCGAAAAGGCCTTTGAACGGCACGAATTTCTGAAAGGCCATGGCGATGCCGATCATCGGCCAATAGCTGTAAATCAATACGATGACGATGCCGGGCAAGATCATCAAATGAAGCGGCCACTGCCGCCGAAATTTTTTGCTTAACATGGCGATCCTCCTGTCTGTCAATGTATATCCCATTCGCCTTCAGCAGGTGGTGAAAAGAGAACAGGGGCGGGTGTCAGAAACCTCCCTCCCCTGTTCCCGTTAGCCGAACTTCTTATCTGGCGGCCTTCCATGCATTAACTTCTTCGGTAATCTTGTCGCCGCCGAGCTTCTTCCAATTGGTCACGAACTCATCAAAGGCGTCGATGCTTGCCTCGCCCAAAATGATTTTGATGAACGTCTCCTGTTCCAGCCGGTCGAGCGTCGCTTTTTTGTCGGCCATGGTCTCGGTCGGAGCGCCGACATAACCGTTCGAGATGACTTTGCCCGCATCGTTCAAATCGCGAAGCTGCTTCATGGAGCCTTCCGGACCATTGGCGGCATAGCCGGACCAGCCCATCGGATTGTTGCCTGCGAGATAGTCCTGAAACTCCTTGAACATGATCTTCGTTTCGGCGCTGGTGATGTCCGCGTCGCTTTCGGATTCCAGTGCTTTGGCCAGCTCCTCCTGCCGGATCAGGTCTTTGTTCGGATTGACGACCTCAACCAACGAATATTTGTTGACCCCGATGGATACGCCGTCTTCGATGATTTGGCCGTACTTGTCAAATTCGGCATTGTCGCTGTACAGCTTCTCATAATACTGGTTAGCCAGCTTGACGATGACCTCGGGATGCTCGTACCCCTTTTTGACCACGTAATATTGGGATACGGCAAAAGGCATCTGCACCGTCGCCGGACCGCCCTCCAAAGACGGGATCGGGTAGGACTTCCAATTCACCGATTCATCCTCTTTCACCATGTCCCAGAAAGGCCATGCCGGATACCAGCTCGGTCCGATCAGCATGCCGATTTTGTGGGTGGTCACGGATTCAAAGACCTTGACGGTATCCTTTACGCCGAACTCCGGGTCGATCAGCTTGTTATTGAACATCTCCTGCAGCTTGGCTAGCGCTTCCTTCATCTCCGGCTGAATGCTGCCGAACTGCAGTTGTCCCTCCGCGTCTTCGATCCAAATCTGCGGAAATCCGCCGAAGCCGTTAAAGAAACCTACCGAAGAGCTGTTTAATCCGATATCCTTAGTCAGCGCAAGTCCGTAGGTATCCGCCTTGCCGTTTCCGTCCGGATCCTGCTTGGCAAACGCCTCCGCAATGGCCACAAGGTCATCCATCGTGTTCGGTTCAGGCAGATTCAGCTTCTCCATCCAATCCTCCCGGACCCACAGCAGCGGAGCCGAGCCGCCGATGACCGGCTGGGTGGACGGGATCGCCAACAGCTTGCCGTCAAACGTCGCGGAAGGGAGCGCGTTTTTCTCGATCTCCATGACCTTCTTCAGGTCATCGCTGGCGAAATTCTCGAAAGCGGGCGTCAAGTCCGCCAATTGCCCGGCGTCCGCAAGCTGGCGCAGCTGCTCCGGCGTCACCTGCATGATATCCGGGAGGTCATTCGAAGCAATCGCGATATTCATTTTGGATTCATACTGCTCCTGACCCGTCACCACCCATTTATAGTTGAGGTTGATGCCCATTTCCTTATAAAGGTCGGTCCACACGTTGTTTTTAATATCCTGTCCGGACGGGAACTTCACTTCTTCTCCCACAAACCGGACGGCATCCAGCTGAATGGGGGGATCATACTTGCCGAACGGGTCGCCCGGCTCCAAGGCCGAGGCTTCGCTATCGGTGGATGAACCAACCGCGCTGCCTCCGCCATTTTCCCCTTTGCTGCAAGCGCTTAAAACAAACACGAAAGCCAGCATACTGATCCACAATACGGACAAGATCTTATTTCTCTTCATGTTTGCGACCTCCTTGAATTCGATGTTTGTTTAGAGTATAAGGGAACAAAAAAAGAGCTATCTACTCCAAGCTCTTTACTTTGATATCTTCTCTTTACATGTTGTGAAGTTCTCTGTATTCCTGCGGCGTCAAATGGGTCGTTTTTTTGAAAAAGCGGTAAAAATACGGCGGAGAACTGAAACCCACCGCGGCGGCAATGACATGGATTTTGTCCGTCGTTTCCTTCAGCAGCTGCTTCGCTTTGGCCAGCCGAGCCGCATTAATCGACTCGGACAGGCCCTCACCGGTCACTTGTTTGTACAATCTGGACAAATACGAAGGGTTGTGTCCCACCGCCTCCCCGATCTGCGTCAAGGACAGGTCGCCGCTTAAGTGATCCTCGATATACCGTTGAACTTTGGCAATCACCTCATGCTGCTGATCCTGCTTCCCCTGCTCTTTCCGGCTGAAGATGATGTCTGCCAGTCTTTCGAAATACCGGGCTGCCTCCGTCCAGGAATCATGTTCCTCCAGATGGGTCAGTGCGATATAATCGACCGCCCCTCCCCCTTCCACGTTCTGGCAAAATGCCTCCATATCCACCAAAGACGGCATCATCACGAACACCAGGCCGTAATATACCTCCATCTTCAGCAAATACTCAACCTCCGGCGGGAAGGAAGAGGTATCGGTCACCTCATGGAGCAGCTGCATGAATTCCTCCCGGTCCCCGTTGTCTAGACAGCCGCGCAGCAGCTCCATCCGCTTCAGATGCGAGCGAGAGCGCCCCGGAAAATGCCCCATACGATCCGGGCGGCTGCGCTCACCGGCTTCGGTCAACAAAGATTCGTGGCCGATCCCGAGGCCGCTGTCCAGCAGCTGCTTCAGCCCTTCGAATTTGTCCGGCAGCCGCTCCCAATCAACCCATTCGCCAGCCATGGCAAACGAAGTCTTCAATTTCAGAAGCGTTTTGCAAACGTCCTGAATTTGTTCCAGCATCCCGCAGACAAAACGCTGGACCCGTTCCGCCGCCGGACTTTGAACCTCCTCCGGATGCTCCTCCCCCTCCTCTTTGCGCTGCAAAATCCAGATCATCTTGGCCCTGCCGTACTCCACGGCCATGCCGACGGTCATCGGGCCGAGCAGCTCGCCGATGATGTTCTGGACCGCGTACAGCATCAGCGAATGGGCCGATGGACCATCCTGCCTTCGCCAGCCGTCCAGCCGGCATAACAGCAGCAGGCAAGGCTTGCCGGGATCCAGCTTCATCTCCAGCTCCGCAAAGCGCTGCTCCAGCTCCTCCCGCCGAATATGTCCGGATGCTTTTTGCATGAGCTCCAGCACGTACTGCTGCTGTAAAAACGGCAGCGACATGCGCATATTGTCCTTCGCTTTGGCAATCAGACTTCCCTCTTCCATCTCCTGGTCAAGCAGCTCCACGGTCTTCTCGATCGCGCTCAGCACGGCATCGTTTCCCTCCGCCTTAAGAACGTAATCGACGCTCCCTTGCCGGGTGGCCTCCTGGATATAAGAAAAGTCGTCGTATCCGGTCAAAAAAATCACTTTGCAATGGGGCCACTGCCTGGATATTTCCTTTTGCAGGGCGAGGCCGTTTAACCCCGGCATTTTGATATCCGACAAAACGATGTCCATTTTCGCCCGTTTTAGCCAGCTCAAGGCTTCCGATGAGGAATAAGCCTTATACACCTCAAGCTCGAGAAATTCCGCGCCAAGGCACAATTCCGCAAGCCCGTTCACGATAAAAGGTTCGTCATCCACGATCAGTATTCTGTACCTGCTCTTCATCCATCTCGCTCCTTTCTTGCTTTGGCAGTGTCATATCGATTCTCAAACCGCCTAATCGGCTTCTCGAAAAGGTCAATCCGCCCGCAGGCCCGAATTTTAATCGAAGGCGTCGATGCACGTTGGATAAACCGGTGATCTCTCCTTTCACGTCCGAATTCGCGATCATGGATTGCAGGTTCCGCAGCTTTTCGTCCGTCAACGTCTCCCCGTTATCCTCCACGATGATATGCAGGACATGCCGTTCAGCGGCCATGGTCACCCGGATTTGCCCGTCCGCTTCCTTCTCCTCAAGTCCGTGCTCGTATCCATTTTCGATTAAGGGCTGCAGGATGAGCAGCGGAACGTCCTGTCGCTCCCAATCACCGGGGATGTCATCCCAATACGCCGATATCCGGTTATGGAAACGGATGGACTGAATGTCCACGTAAGCCTTGGCATGCCCCACCTCCGCCTTCAACGAAACTTCGTCGGCAGCGTTGCGGGTAATGAACCTGAAATATTCCCCCAAATGCCTCGTAAAACGAACGATATTCTCGTAATCCTGCATCTCTCCCATTTGATGGAGCGTAAAGAAGCTGTTATATAAAAAATGGGGGTTGATCTGGGATTGGAGCTGCTTCAGCTCGGAACGCTGCGAACGGATTTTCTGCTCGAACACTTCGTGAATCAGTACCTGCAGACGCTTCACCATATGGTTAAACTGCTCGTACAGATCGTGGAACTCGTCATGATGCTTGTGGCGCAGCTCCACCCGGGGACTGTCGAAATCGATGTTGCGGAATGTCCTCACCATTCGCTGAAGCGGCTGATGAATCCGCCTGTAGATCCAACCCGAGAACAGAATAACCACAAGAAGGGAGAAGCCCGACAGCCCGAAGAATATCAGGCGGTATTTCCCAAGCGGGCCCAAAAATTCGTCCTCCGGCACATACACGACCAGATCGGCATTCAAAAAGGCGGAACGCTCCACGCTCACCCAATAATTGGCCCCATCCGCCCTTACCTTCGTGTTGTAGGGGAGCTTTGAAAACTCCGTGTTTGTTAGCGCTTCCATCTCAATGCGTTCGACTAACCGAGGCCCGATGCTGCCTGCGTCCTCCCGAGTCAGGACCCAGCTATTGTCCACGCCGATGAGAACAGCGCCCCCGTCCCCCGTGGCCAGTTGCAGGAGCGCCGTTTGCAATTTCGGTACGGAGAGCTCCGCGGCAATCGCAAAATTAGGCGGATTGTCGTTTCGCATTCGTTCCGGATATACCATACCCAGCAGAAGCTTGTTCTTCCACTCAAAAATGACCCGATCGGGATGCTCCTCAAGCGCCTTCATCTGTTCCGGCGGCATGGCTCCTTCGTACGACACCTGCTCAATCGTTTTCTCAATCAGCGGAATATAGGTTTTGGCCTCCTGAACGTATTGATTGGAGCTTTGCAGCAGCCGCATTTTGCCCTGGAGGCGGTTGATCGCCTGAAAATATTCGGAACGGCTCATGGCGGGCGCGATAGTGCTTAGCTTTTGCAAGTCCGAGTCCTGCGACAAATCGTTCATCAGCAGCACCGTCGATCGCAGCTCCTGTTCCAGCGTGCGCATAAAGAAATTAGTCCTCGCATTCAATGACTGGGTAATTTCCTGCTCCACGCTCGCAAGCCCGGACTCGTTCATATACAGGGCAGCGGCGTAAACCGGCGTAATGGCCAACAAAAAGCCGGCCACGATTTTGGGATAAATCGATTTGAACCACAGTAGCATCATCGTTCGCCTCCACTTCGTTACCATGATCGCTTCTCCTGGCCGATTGAAGACAGGAGGAATGCGGACAATAACGGTTACACGACTATTCACGACCGGTTGCCCGGCTTCAGCAAGGACGGCCAACAACTTCAGCATATCCGCTTTCGCCGGGTTGAACCTGTATCGTTAAGATGGTTTAAGTTTGCGGTACGGACCGTTTAGCCTTCCACCATCAAGCTTGCGATCTCTCCTCTTGTCGAGTCGGGGCCGACCTGAATGCGGAACTCGCCGGGCTCCACCACCGGCTTCAGGTCAAGGCCGATCAACTCCAGCTGCTCGCTGCCGATGGTGAACGTTACTTCCTGCGTCTCCCCGGCCTTCAGGAACACCTTGCGGAACCCTTTCAACGCCTTCTCGGGACGGGTCACGGAGGCGGCCAAATCCGAGACGTACAGCTGAACGACTTCCGCACCGTCCCGTGCTCCCGCGTTGGTCACGTCGATCCGGACCGTGGCTTCGCCGCCTATGGGGACGACGGCCGGCTCGACCGTCAGACGGTTGTAACGGAATTCCGTATAGCTTAAGCCGAAGCCGAACGGATACCGCGGCGCAAGATCCGTCTCCAAGTAACGTTTGCCCCGGGTCCGTCTGGCATTGTAAGAGACCGGCAGCTGGCCGACCTCCTTCGGAATGGACAGCGGCAGACGACCGGACGGGTTGATATCGCCAAACAGCATGTCCGCAATGGCACCGCCTCCCTCCTGGCCGGGATACCAAGCTTCGATGATCGCCGGAATAAACTCGTCGATCCACGGCTCCGTAATCGGCCGTCCGTTGATATAAACGACGATCACCGGCTTGCCGAGCTTATGGAGCTCCTGCAGCAGCTCCAGCTGCACACCCATCAGCGTCAGGGTCGAGCGGTCAATCCCTTCCCCGCATTCCATATCGCTCTTTGCATCCCCGCTCACGACCGAGGCACCGGTTCTGAGATCAATGGTGCCCTCCCCGAAATCCCGTGCGCTGGAGCCGCCAAGCACCATTACGATGACATCAGCTTGCTCGGCGCATGCCAGCGCCCGAGGGAAGCCTTCCCTTGAATCGCCTTGAATGCGACAGCCCGGGGCATACAGAACGCGGCTGTCTCCCAGCCGTCGGCGGATGCCGTCCAGCACCGTTACGATCTGCCCCGGCGGCTGGGGGGAGGTATAATCGCCAAGCTGATGGTACGGCGCATGGGCGTTGGGGCCAATGACGGCAATGGTCCCGCTGCTCGTATCCAGAGGCAGCAGGTTCCCCTCGTTCTTCAGGAGCACGATGCCTTCAGCCGCGGCCTGGTAGGCCAGAGCGATATGCTCTTTGCAGCCGATGACCTGCTCTGCCCAGGCTGGATCCACATAAGGCCGATCAAAAAGCCCCAGGCGAAACTTCAGTTCCAACACGCGTCCGGCTGCCATATTCAGATCGTCTTCAGAGATCAGCCCTTGCTCCAGCGCTTGGTGAAGATGGGCCCGGAACATGGTCCCGGACATCTCCATGTCGACTCCGGCCTTTAGCGACTGGGCCGCCGCCTCCACACCCGATCCGGCCGTATTGTGACCGCATGCCAACATATGGATCGCGCCGCAATCGGTAATGACAAAGCCGTCAAAGCCCCACGCCTCGCGAAGTACGTCTTGCAGCAGATGCCGGCTGGACGTGCAAGGGACTCCGTCGATTTCGTTATAAGCCGTCATAACCGACAAGGCGCCTGCTTCAACGGCCTTGCGGAACGGCAGCAGATCGATTTCGTGAAGCTCCCGGAGGCCCATGTGAACGGGGGCTCCGTTGCGTCCCCCTTCGGAAGCGCCGTAGCCTGCGAAATGCTTCAGCGTAGCCAGCAGGCTGGTATGCGAATCAAGGCGTTCGCCTTGCAGTCCCTGCACGGCGGCAACCGCGAATTCGGCCACCAAATGGGGGTCCTCGCCAAAGGTTTCTTCGGTCCGGCCCCAGCGGGGATCCCGTACCACGTCCAGCACCGGCGAATAGGTGGCCGCTCCCCCCTGAGCTCTTGTCTCGGCGGCAACGGCTCGGCTTATGCTGTGGAACAGCTCCGTGTTCCAGGTACTTCCGATCGTGAGCGGTACGGGGAACACCGTCGCCCCGATCGCCATATGTCCGTGGGAGCATTCTTCCCCGAACAGAATCGGAATCCCCAGCCGGGAGTGCTCCATCGCGTAACGCTGAATTGCATTAACCGCTTCCGCCCCTTCCCGCGGGGACAGTCCGTTTGCCAGCGTCACCCCGGTCCAGGGATCGGCCCGCAGCGTACCGTACAAGGAACCGATTCCTCCTTCCGCAAGCTGCGATTTGAACTCCTCGGTAAGCTTGATCGTACCGTCGTCGTTCCTTATGTAAGCCTTCCAGCCGAACGGCTGGATCAGCTGTCCGATTTTCTCCGCCGCCGTCATCCGCTCCAGCAAGTCCTCGACCCGCCGCGAAACCGGCCATGCAGCATCCTTGTAGTCCATAGCGCGCACACCCTTTCTTTTTGTTAAAAGCGTTCAAAATAATGACATGCTAACCGTTCATTGGAATGTTCCCACATCCTATTGGGGCTCGGCTTTAGGCTCTTCCCCATCGGATTCAAACGCCGCATAGCCCAAGCAGCAGCCCTTCCGACGTTCCCGATGGAAGAAAAAGGTTCCCCGGCACGATCCGATCGGCCGGAGAACCTCCCTCTATGCGTAACGTGCAGAAGGAGGCGCCGCACCGTGACTATCCAGGTCAACAGCAAGAACCCTCTTCCAACCGTTTGAGGGGCGAGTACGCCTCAAGATGGTTGGCTCTGCCGGATCCGTACCTCCGCCGGCCGGTATACGGTCCGCACTTGTCCCCCGGCATCGGTAGTAAACATCACGGTCCGTTCCCGTTCCAATTCGAAGGCGTAGACCGTCCCGGATGCCGGGTCCTTTACCTCAACTTCTGAGCTTGCCCCATGCTCGGAGACGAAAATGTACAAGCTTCCCTGTCCGAACGCCAGCTTGCGGCCGTAGATCCCGGGCAGCTCGCCTCCCTTTAGCCATTCCAGCTCCGGCGAAACGGCTGCGGAGCGGATAGCTTCCGCGTACAGCGCCTGGATCGGCTCCCAGCGATCGTTCATTTCGACCGGAAGCGGGCACCAGATGAATCGTCCCGAACCTAAGGTTACCGTGACGGGCTCTAGGCTCCCATCCAACCGGCCCGCCGGACGATCCACCGCCAGCGCGTTAATCTTCCGTTCACCGAACGAAACGGCGAAATGCGCTCCCGCCAGCTCCAGCGTTTCTTCGCGAAGAACGTTGGCATGGACGGTTTCGCCTATCTCCTGCCGCAGGCGATGCGGTGCCGGCCCCCAATACGCGTCGGTCCGAAGCGGGCCTGTCCACAAGACCGTGCTCCCTTCCTTTACCAAGTCGAGGAGCTGGGCAAACGCGGCCTCGTCGAAATTATGCGCACTCGGCACGATGATCAGCTTGGCCGGATAACGCTTCAGATCCTCGAGCTGATATTCGCCAATGCCCCGCGGATGGACGTTCATGCCGAACGTCAATGCGCGCATAGCCCTCGTCGTCGCTTCGTAGGCCAGCTTCCGGCTGGAAAAATCATTCGAATACGGGTAAACGACGGCGATATCCTCAAGCTGACGTTCATCGTCGAACAAGCCGGCTGCTTCCTTCATGAAGCGGCCGAAGTCATAGGACACATCGGCTTCGGGCTTCTGCGTTCCGTCCGCCCGAAGCGCCCCGATGTTGGATTCGTTGGCATTGTCCATGAAGTAGTTAATATTCCAAATCCACTGCACGGCACCCGCGCCCCCGGTCGAGAACGAATACGCATACTTCCGCTCCAGGATGCTGCGAAGCTCTTCCTCCGTCCGCTTGGCAATGCCGTCCGGACGCTGCACGTGCATGATGCCGGTCTCCTGAATCAAATTCGGCTTGTCCGGCGTTTTCGTAAATATGCCGTCCCAAGCCAGGTGATCGTTCTGCCACCAGGAGTGGACCGTCGTGTAATCGACGGCGGGGCCGTAGAACGAAGGCGACGGGCGCTGGGAGCAGATACCCTCATCCTGCCCGACCGTTACCAGCTGGCTGGGATCGGAGCGGCGAATGGTGGCGATGAGCTCGGATGCCCACCGATTATGCATGTCCATGGTGAACAGCGTGAAATCGATCCACGGTCCCCACTTCTTCGGCTGCAGCACGCTGTTGAACAGCTTGTCGTCCGGACTCGGCGCAGGCGCCGACTCGAATGAAGGCAGCTCGCCCGGCGTCATGTTCCAGCGCTCCTGAAGCAGTTCAAGATCCTCCCCGTGGCGCTGCCGGAGCCACTCGGACCAGGCCTGCCGCTCGAACCGGTCCCCGATCGATACCGGCCCCTCGAAGATTCGCTTCGGATCGAAAAGCGAAGGCTCGTTGATCAGGTCCCAATGCACGTTGGTTGTGCCCCTGTGACGTCCCACGATGGAGGCGACGAAGCGCTTTTGCGCCTCCACCGATCGCGGATCCAGGTAGGGGTTCACGCCTTCCCAGGCTTCGGGCGCAAACGAGAAGAACGTAAACGTCACTTCCAGCTCATGCCGCTTGGCCGTCAGGACAAAGGCATCAATCGCCCGCATAACGTCCTCGGCCGCATGGCCGTCGGCAAACATGATCATCCGGTACCCCGTCCATATGCCCGTCCGGATCAGGTTGATCCCTGCCCGCTTCATCTCCGCCATATCCGCATCCCAACGCTGCACGTTCGGCAGATGAAGAAATTTGCGCGCGACGTCCGAGGTCATGTACGTCATGCCAACGATCGGAACCGCCCGCCCGCCGCGGCGGAAGTAATCGCGTCCGCATTCCAACCGCTCTCCCGCCTGCAGCAGTGAACGGTCGACGCCCCATACCGCCTGGGTCAGGTTGCGGCGCTCCCCGGATTCGGACTCGGCTTCGCAAACGATCCGGTACAAGCCCGCATCCAGCCGTACCGGTACAGACAAGCGAAGCTGCCGCAGATCCCGCTGTTCGCTGCCGGCTTTCGACTTCGCGTGTCCGGTCCAGACGGTCTCACCGTCGCTTTCCTTGATGACGCTCACCGCAAAATGCCATGTGTGCGCCGGGGCGGACGTCCGGGACAGCGTCTGCAGCTGGATCGTCAATTGCATCTGCTCGCCCGGCTCGTAGGAGGCATAGTTCGGCTTCAGCCACAGCTCCGTCACGCCCGTGCCCGAGTATTCGGCCAGCTCCTTCAGGGCGTCCATCCCTTTCATCTCCCAGAACGATGCCCTAAGCTGCTGGTTGATCAGAATCCAGCGGCCCCCGGCGTAATCGCCCTTATGCTGCTCCAGCATGACAACCGGAGCGGACCGCTCGCGCTGATCACGGTCCACGCCGACCAGCAGCGGCGAGATGACGGCGTCCATCGGACCGCACGCCCCCATCTCGGCCGGGATGTCGCTCGCTTTGGTCGGATGCAGCGTCAAGCCCCAGGTCGGCTCCATGCCGAACAGCTCCTCGCGCCCCTGCAGGATCGGGAATTCGGCAGAGGCCTTCATCTCCCGGACGCGCGACACGTCGACCGCCAGCGCATCATGGATATCCATTCGCTGGTGATAAGCCAGCTGCTCGCGTTCGGCATGCCAGCTTCCGTTCAGCTCTCGAACCGGCCTGCGGAAAGGCACGCCCCCGGCATGAACCAGACCGCCGCCGGCCTTCAGATGGCCTTCGATGGCGGCCCAAGCCGCTTTCGGAAAGTACGGACCGTGCAGATGAACCAGCGCGTCCCAGCCGCCTTCCGTCAGCCGCTCAGCCACGTCCGCGGAACCTGCGATCTCCGCCCAGTCCCGCAATCGCCCCAGTGCCTCTGCAGACGGGCGTTCGCCTTCGTAAGGAAAATGCTCGTCGTAAAATACCAGCGTTCTCATCGTTTACTCCTTTCTCGACCGCGGCTGGCCGTCGACGTATACGGATGTGCCGCGCGTTCGGGCCCAGTCGGCGATCCGGGAAGGGTCGCCGGTCCAGAGTCGGTCCACTCCCCATTGATTGGTCTGCGGCCGCTCCTCGCATTCGATGCGGATGACCGGGAACAGCTCGGTCGGACGTTCCCGCGGCAGCCCTTCGATCCACAGCACGCCGTCCTCCTGCCGGAACGGCAGCTCCTGTCCCGTTGTCAGCAGCGTCACCCGTGTTACAGGCGTCACCAGATCCGCCAGCCTCAGCACCGGCCGCCCATCCCAGAAACGGATGATGAGATACAGATGATTGTCTTTCATGGTCTGCCGCCCGTAAGTAATAAACTCCGTAAGGTTTCCGCCGTCGGAGCCGTAGATGGCCTCGCCGTGAACGTCCAGCCACTCCCCGATCTTCAGCGCCCGCTCCACGAAAGCCGGCGGAAGCTGCCCGTCGGGCTGCGGTCCGACGTTAAGCAGCAGATTGCCGCCGACGGTGCCCCCTTTCTCCGCACACTCGCACAGCATGTCGAGCAGGACGTCGGCCGGACGCCATCGTTCGCCGTTCGTGTACCCCCACAACCTCCACGTGGTGACCTGGCTGGATTCCCAGAGCCGCTTCTGGTCCGGGACGATGACATGCTCCGGCGAGCCGAAGTCGCCCAGCACCTCGGAATCGCCCGAGCCGCCGCCGCCATCCGCATGCAGCTTCTCCTCCTCGGACAGTCCAAGACGGTTGTTGACCAGGATGTCCGGCTGAATCGACTTCATCCGTTCCACCAGCTTGATGCTGTCCAGGTCCTCCGCAGTTCGCGGCCAGACCCCGTCAAAAAAGAAATGGTCGATGCGCCCGTATTTCGTGACCAGCTCTTCCACCTGCGCATGCAAATACTGCTTCATCGTCTCCCAGCCCTCCGGGTCCTTCTCCGGTCCGTCGAAGTATGCCGGAATCCGCCAATCGATCCAGGAGTAATATAAGCCGACCCGAAGCCCCTGGGCCCGGAACGCATCGGTAAATTCGCGCACCAGATCCCTGCCGGGCGCCTGCTTCGCGCTGGAATAATCCGTTGTGGCCGTATCCCACAAGCAATATCCGTCATGATGCCTTGTCGTCAAGCAGGCATATTTCATCCCTGCCTTGCGCGCCGTGTATGCCCACAGCTCGGCGTCAAAGAACTCCGGATTCCACTCGCAGGCTTTCCGTGCATATTCGGCCTGGTCCAAATGTTCCCGGAACAGGACCTGCTCGCCCCGCCCGTATTGGGCATAAGGCCCGAAATGAATAAACATGCCGTACCGGCTTTCCGTAAACCATTGCCAGCCTTCTCGGATGGCTTGTGATTGCTTGTTCATTGAACAACGTCCTCCTTATGCTGCTCCGCTCTTATTGTGCGGTCAGTCTTGATCGTAATTGTCGTTTCTAGATCCAAGAGAAGCCTCGAGGCTTCGTATGACCTTTACTCTAGCCCGGGAATCCCTGTCTTGAACACTTTACTTTTGAGAGAAAACTTCGAATTTAGCTAATATCGGAGAATTGAAGCCGTAAGGCGGCGCCCATGATCACTCCTGAATCCCCTTAGACTCGACTCGAAATTCCACACGACCTTCTTCATGGCTAAAGCACGAAAAAAAGCAATTCCTCCCGGCACTAGCCGGGAGGAATTGCCCTGTTTAAAAATCATGTTCATTGCAGCCGATCGCGCCTGAACTTACGACTGACCGGCTCTCCATTCATCGAATTGCCGTTTGTATTCGTCAACGACCTCATCGAGACCAGCGGACTTCATTGCGGCCAGCATTTTATCGTAGGCGTCCTCGTATTTCACGACCCCGTGCATGACCGGATAAACGCTGGTCTTCAGCTCGGCAATGCAGTTAGCGTACTGCGATGCTACGTTGGTCGGATCGAAGGTAAAGCCGATTGTGATGCTGTTCACGGCATCGTCCGCAACCGTCGTACGGCGCTCCAGCCGAGCAGGATCCGTATTGGTCGGGTAACGGTTCATCTCGACGTGGCCGAGCAGCCAGTACGGAAGCTCATAAGCCGGGGAACCGTTCTCGTTCTTGGCCAGATAATCCTTCGTATTCTTGCCGGTATCCTTCCAATGCACGTCCTTCACACCGCTTTGTACGAGATCCATGTTCTCCTGGCTGCTGTACACCCAATTCAAAAATTGAATGCCGGCTTCCGGATGCGGAGACGTGGCCGAGATCCCGTTGGAATTCCGGATCGCGTAGGATCTAAACTTCGGCTGGTCGGCCAAATAGTAAATATCCAGCTTTGCGTCCGGGAATGACTGAAGAATAGCGTCGCTTAAGCCGACGTCGCCCGGTCGATACAGATAACGTCCGGCCAGCTCCTCCTGATTAATGACTTCCGTCGGCGTTGTGAGCAGATCACTCATAATCAGCCCGCGCTTGTATGCCTCGTTCATGTACAGCACGTCTTTTTTGAACTCCTCGGTTTCAAACCAAGACTTCACGTTCCCCTGCTGATCGATGTAAATCATGTTGTCCGCCACGGTAAACGGATAGGTGTCGTACGTCGTATGCAGGAAGTAGGCAGGCTCCTCCAGCATCTTGATATACACGTTCTTGTTGTCCTGCGGCCAGTTCTTCTGCAGTGTCTCGGCTGCATCGAGCAGCTCCTCCGGCGATGTCGGAGGTTTCAAGCCATTGGCTTCCAGCAGATCGGTGCGGATCGTGAACATGCCGTCGTTATAAGCGGTATCCGCCCAGAAATTCGGCACGTACGTGATCTTGCCGTTGATTTTCGACGATTCCCAGATCCAGTCCGGCATGGAAGCTTTCAGCTCGCTGCCGTATTGACCCAGCAAATCGTCGATCGGAATGATCCCGCCGCTGCCGGCAAGCACCGTCGGTCCTTTGGTATCGTGCATGATGGCGATCAGTTCGAATTCCTCGCCCGTTGACATCATGAGGTTGGTCTTCTGATCCCATACGTCCCATGCAATGTACGTCGGTTCGTAGGTGAGGTTCAGACCATCGGCCTCAAGCTTTTCGTTGATTGCTTTGACCGCCGACTCCAGATCCTGCGGCGCGGAGCCCGGAAGCAAATACCGGACCGGCAGCTTGTCCCCGCCGCCGTTCTCTCCGCTCGCCGATCCGCTCTCACCGTCGGTGTCGCCTCCGCCGGAGCAGCCCGCGATCACCGTAACCATGAATATCGCGGCCAACCATAGTGCTAGCGCTTTCCTTTTTTTCATGCGTGTCTCCCCCTGTCTTCATTTGGTTTGGTCATGCGGTACGATTCCTATCTTAAGGAGACATTAGGGATGACGTATACTTCAAAATGATTCTTTTCGCCATTTTAAAACGCTAGAAATGACCGTCACTGCGCCTTTTTCGTCTCGATCGCCTGCTGGCTTCGGAACTGGGCCGGCGAGATCTGGTAGTGCTTTTTAAACAGCGTATAGAAATAGGTTGTATTCAGAATGCCCACCTGCTCGCTGATCGATTGAACCGACTCCTCGGTGCTCGCGAGAAGCTCCCGTGCCTTTTCCAGTCGAACGGCATTCAGGTAATCGTTGAACGACAGCTCGCAATGCGCCTTGAACAGCTTGCCGACGTAGCTGCGGGACAGCTTCACCTCGCCCGCAACCTGCTCGAGCGACATGTCCGGCCTTGCATAATGCTTGCGTACGTACATCTGGATAAAATCAACCACCTCCGCATGCCTTACCGCTCCCGATTCCTCGGACAGGCTGCAGAGCCTAAGGGCAAGATCCTTCAGGGCATCCGCGGTTTCCTGCAGCGTCTGAAAGCGGGTAATCCGCCGCGTAAAGTCAAGAAAGAGATCCGCGCTTTCCCGATTTTTCACTGTATGGACATTGAGCTGCTTGTACAGGCCCCCGATGAACTGGTTGATGAAAAACATGACTTCATGATAGTTGTAATCGCGAATTTCCTTGATCCACTGATCGATTTCCTTCTCCAGTTTATCCCGCTGCTGCAGCTTGATGGCCTCGATAATGCGCTTCTCCCGTTTGTCCGGATACTGCGCCTCGGAATGCTCCACCTCCGCGGTGATGACCGGATCGCCATGGAGCATCTTCCCCTTGCCTTCGAAGAAACGCTGCTGGAAGCAGGACTGCGCGCAATCGAACGATTCGCGCAGCTCCTCGTATGTCTGCGCTCCCGTTCCGATGCCGACAGTGACGGACACGCGGAGCGTGCGGAGCAGCTCGCCCTGCAGCTCCTCCAGCATGCCCAATACATGGAGCGGAGGCCGGTTCTGCTTCATAGGAAGAATGATCGCCACGGTCCCGTCCCCCACCGTTGCCACGCTCGCTCCCTCCGGCTCCAGCATTTGCTGGGCCGCCCGGGCAACGGCTGCGCAGGAATACGATTGGAGCTCCTCGTCCTCGCCGCCGGGCGAGCCGTCCTGACTATCGAGCAAAAGAGCCGCCGCCAGGAAATAGGGGCCCTTGCCTTCCCCGGCCAAACGGCGGAATGCCGTCTCATCTCCTCCCTTGAGCAGCTGCAGAACATGGGCTTGGCGTGCAGCGGAAGCCGCGGACTCCATCGATTTCATTTTCTCCGTCATCTCGGCGTAGGTTGTGTCCAATATCGCAAATTCGTTGATCTGCCGACGGTCCTTTATCTTCGGAATGGCGCTCATTTTCTCCAGCAGATGGCGGATCGGGTTGTATGCATGATGCGTCAGCCAGATCGATAAAAACATGCTGACGGCGAAGCAGGCCAAAGCGAGAACCAGCGCCGACGTTCGGAGGGCCTGCATGTTGAACAGCAGATTATGATATTGGCTTACGCTGATATACGTCCAGTTCATATCCTTGGATTTGACATAGGTAACAAGGCTCTTGCTGCCGTCAATGGAGCGGGTGAAATAACCGCTCTCCGCATCCGATGCCAGAATGGACTGGACATAGGATTCCTGCGATATATCCTCCATGAAGCGGGACCGATCCGAATGGGTGATGATGGTTCCATTGTCGTCAATAACATGCAGCGAATCCACCGCTTCGTTGCGGTAGCCTCCGATCAGATCCTGGATGGTGTCGGTGCTCATGTTGATCACGATCGCTCCTTTGGAGCTTAGCGGCGAATAATAGCTCGGAAGGAGGACGAATGTAAGGACGTCTTCGCTCCGGTTCGCCGAAGTGGCAGAAGATATCTTGCGCGGGAACAGGTGAAAATAAGATGTATTCTTGCTGTTGATCTCCTCCAGCAGCGCCATTTCCTGCTCCTTGGTAATCCCCTTCGTATTCAAATACGTATTATTCGAGCCGTTGTAGATCCCGATCGAATGAATGAACGGGTATGTGGACTGGACTCGGTTAAGGGTGCCAAACACGCCATACTGTTTCACCGGATCGGCCTCTTTGTCCAACAGGGCGTTCACGATCTCCTTGTCGCTGAGCAGAAGGTTGCCCACGTTATACACCTGGTCGCGGATGACACTGGATACGGCGCTGTTCTGCTTCAGCATCGACTCGGATATGTTCCCTACCTCCTTCGCGGTGCTCCAGGAGAACATCATGTACAGGACGACGGTTACGAGGGCAATCATGGCTGCCGTGAGTAAAACAAAGCTGAGAAACATATTTCGATACACTGCATAACGGAATAATCGCTGCCGGATCATATTCTCCCTCCTTGCCATTTGGTCTGTATCGTTAAACTGAAATCTTCAATGCTCATGAATATTGCTAACATTATATGTAATCTATATGTCAATTTAGTAGTGTTTCCTAGCGATCCGATCACTTGGAACGGATTCATATTTTACTCTCATCTTACATTTGCTCAGGGCATTCATCAATATGAAAACGCATTCTTTATTTTCCTCCCCCATCTTTCATTTATAGACTTCATCGGCTAAATCCCTTATAAAACAAAGGCTTTTGGGCCTTTATTCAATCCGGACGACATGCTTCAAAATACTCAAATTCAAAGTTTTTTCCGTTTTTTAAAGCAGACGTTCCTCGCTTCAATCCGTTCAAACTCTATTTTCATAGTTTACTGCCCGCGGTAACTCTCTTTACACTCGAATCAGAACTGCAGACGCTTGCAACCGCCATCACAAACGAAAGGACGTGCTTACCAATGAAAAAAAGCCGCTCCGGCTTCCTGCGCGAAATCCGCTCGAACGGATCCGCCTACCTGCTCGTCGTACCGGCTGCCATCTATACGCTGGTCTTCGGATATTTCACGCTTCCGTACATGCTCATTGCGTTCCAGAAATTCAACTTCAAGACGGGACTCTTCAATTCCGCCTGGGTCGGCTTCGACAATTTCAAGTTCTTCTTCTCGTCACCCCGGGCGTGGGAGGTCACCTTCAACACCTTGAAGCTCAATTTTCTATTCATCATCGTTGGCACGCTCGCAGCCATGGCGCTGGCCATTCTGTTCAATGAGCTCCGCAGCCGCTGGTTCTCGAGGGTGACCCAATCTACGATTTTGTTCCCCCATTTCTTATCCTGGGTCATCGTCAGCTACATCATCTACAGCTTGCTGTCGACCGACTACGGTATCCTGAACCGGATCCTGGCGTTCTTCCATGTCGATCCCGTCAACTGGTATGCCTCTCCGCAATACTGGACGTGGATTCTTACGACCGCGGCGGTCTGGAAGGATCTCGGGATGAACCTCGTCATCTATCTGGCGGCCATTACGGGGATTGATGACAGTTATTACGAAGCCGGCCGGATCGACGGCGCTACCCGCTGGCAGCTCATCCGCCATATCACCATTCCGCTCATGCTGCCGACCATATCCATCTTGACCCTGCTCGCTTTGGGCAAAATCATGTACGGCAGCTTCGACATGATCTATGCCATCGTGAAGGACAACGGGCTGCTCTATCCGACCGTAGACGTCATCGACACATATGTGTTCCGTTCCCTCCGCACCATCGGGAATCCGGCACAGGCAATGGCTGTCGGACTGTATCAATCCGTCGTCGGCTTTATTCTCGTATGGGGAAGCAATAAAATCGTGAAAAAAGTGAATCCGGACCACGCCTTGTTCTAAAGCGAGCCGGAACCATTCGGAAAGGAGCCAAACTTAGATGACGTCCAGACCTAAATTTTTCGACGCCGTGAATGCAGCACTGATCGGCATCATCTCCATTCTCTGCATCCTGCCCATGCTGCTTGTGCTCATGGTGTCCTTTACCGACGAAGCCAGCATTAAGCAGTTCGGTTACCAGCTGTTTCCGACCGAGCTGTCGCTGGATGCATACAAGCTGCTCCTGTTCGGCAGCACGCCGCTGTACCGGAGTTACATGATCTCGATCCTCGTGACGGTGATCGGTACGATCCTTGCGGTCACCATTACATCTATGGCCGGATATACGCTGGCCGCCAAGCATATCCGTTACCGCAATGGGCTCGGACTGTTCTTTTTCATTACGATGGTGTTTAACACGGGCCTGGTTCCCTGGTACCTGATCAACCTCAATCTCGGCATGAACAATACGATTTGGGCCTTGATCATCCCGTCCCTGGTGTTCAACCCGTTCAACCTGTTTCTCGTCCGGAACTACATGTCCCAAATTCCGCCTTCTCTTACGGAGGCGGCCAAAATCGACGGCGCAAGCGACTTCTATATCGCGTTCCGAATCTTCTTCCCGCTATGCATGCCCGTCCTGGCCACGATTACGCTGTTCTACGGCATTGCTTACTGGAACAACTGGTTCAACGCCATCATGCTGGTGGACAACGAGAAGCTGTATCCCCTTCAGTACCTGCTGTTTAAGCTGAACTCCGAGATCAGCATGATCCAACAGATGCAGAGCAGCGGAGCCATCCTCGGCACCCAGACGCTGCCTCAGGAATCGGTGAAGATGGCCACCGCCATTCTGACGATCGGTCCGGTGGTGCTGTTCTATCCGTTCCTGCAGCGGTATTTCATTAAAGGGTTGTTGATTGGCTCTTTGAAGGAGTAGGGCTTCATCCGCATGCAATGGTCTTTAGGTCATAAGCCTTGGATCAGGCTTTACCGAAAACAAAGAGGCTAACCGATTTCACGGTTAGCCTCTTTTCTATGATGGCTGGCTGTTTGGATTCGTCTACTGCTTGGGATGGAGCATCGTGCACGGTGCTGGCTAACGTAGCGTTGTTGATTTGAACATGGACAGTAACGGTTACAGCTCTATGAAGAACGGAATGAACCCTAAAACGCCCGGCTTTTGACTTCTCCCTGATAAGCCAATGCATCCATGGCCCTTAATCGCTGAACTTCGCTTAGCTCCGACAGCTCGACCCATTTATACTCCGAATGCTCTGCGCTAAGGATAATTTCCGCCTGAGGCGGGATCGAACAACGAAAAATGCCGACCTGTGCATTGATGTGGCTGTGGTAATAAAATCCGGTCAAGACCACATCTTGTATGGTATGGCCCAGTTCTTCGCGGCATTCGCGAAAAATCGCTTCATGGATCGTTTCGCCGGGATCCACCCCGCCACCGGGCAAACTCCATCCCTTATTCCCATAGGTCCGTTTTAATAAGAGCAGCTTGCCGTCGGCATTCGATATGATGGCATGCACACCAAATCTGTACGTGTCATGAAATCCCAAAGTTTAATCCTCCCCATTCTGTCATTTTAAATGCCACTCCCAGTAAGACTACTGCCTCTCCCCAATGTCATTTCCGCACTTCGGACAATATTGGTACGCGTCATGTTTGATCGCTCTCCCGCAATACGGGCAGAAATTGAAATCGCCATCCTGTCTAAATTCTTCGTTGTTAACACTTTGCCTTGAATTCGCTTTAAGGTAAGGGTCTAATGGATCCGGTTCGTCGTCGGTAATATCATAGATCGACATGCGGTTAGCTCCAGTAGCATTTTTAAGATGAAAAATTCCCTGCACAATCGCGACCCCGACAAAGACGACTCCAAACAGAACAAAAAAGACAGGAGCCCCCATGCTTGCTGCCGATATCGTCCAGAAAATCCCGAAAATTCCAACCGCAACACTCCCAACCGCTCCCATGGCCGATGGTCCACGACCTGGTTTAATGCTTCTCATTTGAAGCTCCTCTCTGATATGTCTTCAATTATCCATATGTAGGAAGTCCAATTCTATATAGTGGAGCCAGGCCTACTCTCGATTATGTAGATACCTGATCTTATAAAATCCATTGGTATGTCGTTTTCTTTTCTACTTTCCATGATATCCATGAATGGACTTACTTCTAACTCCACCATGTGGATTTCGAGGAGTATGGTAACGACTGTTCATGCTGTGCAGCCATGAAGCCCCATTGTGCTACCTCAAGCGCTCCTTCATTTCCTCCAGCACAATTCCCCACCATGATGAGGAACGGACGGCAGTAAGGTCCATGTCTTTCAGTTCCAGCATCATTTGTTCGAAGGCCGCCTTCCACTCGTGCTGAGCTTGCAAGGCGTCCGGTCGGGTTCTCGGCTTGATCTCCCCTCTCCTGAACTTCTCAAGCATCAGGCGAGATTGTTCTACCGTCAAGATCATGGGAGGAGGATCGGGCTGCAAGCGCTCCTTTTGCTGTTTGAATCGAAGCACACGATCCATAAAGGCGAGCAGGCTCTCGATGGAGGCGTTCATATAGGTCGGTTTCTGTGTACCGCCCTCCGTTATTGCCCATACCACCCCTGTATCCCTTTTGATCGCGACATGAAGCCCTACGCTCCAGATTTCCCTTCCGATCGCGATATAGGCTCCATGAACATCCTGCAGCGGTAACGCTTCGTGAAACAGAAGACCCAAAGGAGGCTCCTGCGGATCAAAGTCCGGCATTCCCCAATGCACTAGCGTTTCCGCCATCTTATCGGGCATTCCCAGATGGTCCAAGCTTTCCCTCCTATAAGACAGCTTCCCGTGATCATACAACGTGTGATATTGCTGCTCCATTCTAACCCTCCCCTATAATCCTAAACGGGCACGCAAACTTGAACCTATTGTGATAAAGTGCGATTTATAGATATTCGCCGAAATAATACTGAAGCGCATCCCGGGAATACCCGTCGCTTCCTTGCCACTCCGACATCGAGAAAAAATCGTCGTTTCTCCTCGGACGCGTGCGAGGTGTATCCTGCGGAACCAGCACGCCGGCATATCCCCAAACTTCCATGAGCACGTCTCGTTCATGCTTGCTTGAAGGTAAAACATCCTTCCAGCGCTTCTCCAAATGACGTGGGCTTTCTTGTTCGGTACAGTCTTCAACGGCTTCTATCAGACCCCGCAGGATGGCGATATCTTCATCATCCACCGTTAAGCTCTCCTCATGGCTCAACAGCTCCAGATCAAGCCAGCAGTAGAGCAGGTGATTCAAACGGATGCCTCCCCATTTGACCCGTTCGAAATTAAGCACATTCAAGTCGGCATTCATATAATCCCGGTCGGACTGCAGCCCCGCGTGATTGCAATCCCCGCAGCTGCTGTAATTCGGCACGGCCGAGCGCCGCTCTTCGTACGTATGAAGAGGCTGGCGCGAGGTCAGCGCCCAGCTGGAGAGCGCGCTTCGCAAATGGACCTGTTTCGTGGACAAGCTGTGCAGAAAAGCAGCTGCCACCTTTTCTTTTGTAACCGTCTGATGCAGGCAGTGCAGCCGCTGGACCAGCTCATCATGTCTGATGGTGATGGGGTCGAACATCAGCCTCATGCTCTTCGCGTAATCAAAATCCTCCCCAACGAACGGCAAAGGACTGCTTTTCCAGCCGCTGGATGACCAGAACGTTTGGAGTAAAGTCTTTTTCGCTTTTTTATCCACCACTTCTCCTCACTTCCCACTATTTTCTTGTCCCTATCATATCAAAGTAAGCAAAAGAATTATTTAAATCCTTCGATCATTTCATTTATTTGTTTAATATGTCTTTGTTCATGCAAGTACAGTGATTTAACCCATTCAATTAATAACATCTCTTTAAAGACGGGGTGGGTGAAATGTCTTCTGCTTAGCACGGACGGGTCTTCTAATGAATGGAGCAGTTCCGTTAGCTTCTCTCTTGAATGATGCAGTTTCTCGACAATTTCTTGATATTCTATAATCTCATCGGTTGGTTTAGCAATGTCAGGTGCTTCTAACTTTCTACTTCTGTCCAGCAGAAATTCCAAAGGTTTATTCTCAATAATTGAATCTTCCTTGCCCTTCAATCCTCTTTTAATAGCAACCACATATAATTCTTCTGTCTTATATAGGTGTTGACATACCTGGCTGATACTCCAACTGTTTGAGTCTTTCTTCTGGTTTAATTGATCTCCGCTCAATCCATTAAGGATTCCAAGTAATTCGTCTCTTGTTTCTTTTAACTTTTGATTGATTTCTTGAAGTTCCATGGAAAACACTCCCTTTCCTTGATCAAAAGAATCCATAATTTCATATAACATCCTTGAATTCACAAAAAGCGCCCCAGCCTTAGATAGCATTGATCTTAGGCTGGGGCGCTTGCTGCCTGCTTCTTCCATGATTATACATCTGATGACCGAAGGACGTAAGCCACGAAGTGAGAATTTGCTTGAAAATTCATGCCTCTGGCATCTTCTTCTTCTGTGTGATGTCATAATTTTTGAGAGAAAGCACTGTAAAAACACTAATATATCAAGAGGCGTTTTCATAATTATTGAGAAGGACTATTAAGAAAACAAGAATAATCGTATTAAAATTCATAATTGATGAGAATATCAGCAATCGAGGAACTGAATAAATATACAAATTAATGTATTTAGTGTATACAATTAGTCTCCAATACGATTAATGCACAAAAAAAGACCTCGATAACTGATCGAGGTCTGACACTTAGCTTGTTTTACACTACTTTTTGAATCCTACTATATCTAGCGACTTCTGATGAAAACTCAGGAATTTCGTTACCTGCACAAACAAATTTCACACTAAATTTCTCTGAAAGGAATCTTAATAAATGAGTTAAAAAGAGACTATAGAGATTTAATCAATACAAATAGTGATAATACAATCGGTAGACCTTTTCTTCTGGAGAAATGTCTGTACCCCTTTTCTCCTCGTTGATTGAAGTCTTGATTTGTATGCTCATTTAAACTCCCCCATAAAATATCAAATTTTGAAATAAATTTATGTATTTTAGTAAGAATTTGTAATTATAATCGTTATATTATTGTACACCGCATTAAAGTAGCTGTAAGGGACACTTAAAAAACTTAAAAAAGGAGGGGGAAGTTAGTATTAAAGTAATTTTATGTATACTAATATAACGCTTACAAGGAGTGAGTAGTTTGACTTTAACTAGTAAAAAATTCGTAACATGTTTAGCAGTAGTGGCACTTTCGTTCTCTGCTTTTTCTACAAGTGCATTTGCCGCAACAAAAACTTGGACCAATAATACATTGACAAATTGGGACAAACCTATTTCCGGAACTTTTACAGCTGAAAAAATTTCATCCACTCTAGCATATAACGAGTTGGATTTTTGGTGGTCTGCTAGCCAAGTTGACTATATGTCATGGGTGGCAAATTACCCTACCTTTGATTTTAGGGATAATGGAAAGAGCGCTCTTGATTCTGGTGGCGGTGCCTCAAGTAACTTACCTGATCCTAAGTTCGATTTCGAGGATGATAATTCAGATGGAAAAGTTGATGAAATTGAGGTTGTAGCAGTCGGGAAAGCTGAAATTCAAGATTTGGTCGATTATAATTTTTATGCTTCATGGTCAAAGTCTGGTTCCAGTAACCCTTACATGATTGCTTATTCGTCTATGAGTGGCTCTCCATTATTTCCAGGTGGAGATTTCAATACTATTCCAAACTCTACAGATTCATTGGCAGGTCATTACTGGAATGATTTATCGACAATGTCAACTTTGATGTTAGATCAGTCTTACATACCAACCTGGGACGAAAAAATGGAAATATTGAATCAAATTGAGCTTCAGAGTAATGACTCCGAGGGACAGGTTGTGAGCCCTTCCTATAAAGGTCTGAAGACTGCAGATGACATTGCTTCATATATAAGTCTGGCCGATAGTGTCTTATCATCCGCTGTAGATCAAGAATACAAGTATAAAATTACTTTTAACAAACCTTTAACTCTTGAAGAAGTCACTACTATGAATGAGCAGAACCAACTTAGTTCTTCTGTATTTTATGCTCGTGCATTTAATGAAAAAGGGGATAGAGTTACAATTGCACTTAATGGTCTTAATGAAGATGTTCTAAAACAAATAGTAGAAAATCAAAATCTTGATTTCAAAGGCTTTATCGAAATCGAAGGTCAAGCAAGTAGTGATGATTTAAAAAAAGCTAGAGATTCAGAAGCTAATATTTTCTCCGTTGAAATCGGGACAGAAGGAATTCAGCCGAATGGCCTTTACTGGAAACTGGAGAATACAAGAAATTAAGAGCAATACCAATCTTATAAAAGTTACGAAATTAACAAGGCGATCGCTCTGTGAGAGTGATCGCCTTGTTAATTATTTTTCTAGATCAGTTACTTTGTTAATTACGGAAGGGAGAATGATTATAGAGCATCTCGATAAATATAAAGGTTTTTGTTACTTAGGAAGTGACGTTTGTTTTACCAAAAGCAAGCATTGTAGCTATGCCTCCCCAGAAAGCAAGAACTAACAATATTAAATGTAAAAAAAGCCCCAGTAAACTTGTCGACGAGAAATCTGCACTTCCCACATAAAACCACAAAAATAGTGGAGGTAATTGCGCTAAAATTAGTAATAACATGGAAAAAAGCGTGATTCCTAAAATAAAGCGTTTATAACGTTGGCTTTGTGATAAATTATATAAGAAAGAACCGGCAAATAATCCGAAACCACCAAAAACAGCAAATAATGCCCACTTTTCTGTAGCCATCGTGGCTTGAGTTATTTCTGGACCGAGAGATATCGGTAATCCTAAATTTAGAAAATAAGGTAGGTACAAAAAACCAGTAAAAACTGATAATAAAGAAACTAATCTGATGATGAATGGGAAGTTTCTAAATCTTGTAACAGTCATAATCTTAATGCCCCTTTCATGTTATAGATTACATTGTCTTTATAAATTATATATTATTATATACATTTTAATCCTTTATATCCAATTTTATTTATTTCCTGCATTGAGTTTAGATGGATCTGTCATGGGAAGGGACTTATGGCTATTCATTTTGGGAATTAACATCTACAACTATCAAAAGCGTTTCAACCTCCACATCTTGCTACAGCAATAACTTAAGACTAAGCAATGTAATAATTTCTGTGAAGTGAGTTCAGGTACATCAATGAGACTAATCCAAACTATGAATTAGGAGGAACAGAAATGAAAAAAGCCAAAACATTAATAACGATATTACTATGTTGCACAATCATTGGTTGCAATCAATCCAAGGTAGAGAAAGGTGACTTTATTTTTGATAAGGTAATTAACGATGATAACACACCTATGATTGCGGTCGTACGAAATATATCTAAAAATGACGCAGCCAATAATGAGTTGTCCGACTATTTAAATAATGATAATCCAGACGATGTTATTTATTACCACATAACAGATATTAAATTATACGAGGATCTAGAAATTGGTGAGAGAGTTACGGTAACAGCTCCAACTACTTTGCTTACGAGCCCGCCTCAAGCTATAGCGATAGAAGTTAAAAGATATGAAGATAAAAATTAAAAACCGAAATGTTAAAAAAACGGATCCTCTGATAGTAAGTGAATTTACAGTAAATGCTAACAACAAAAAAAATTTCAATAAATGGTTAACCTATCACGAGGTTTATGCGTTCTATAAATAGAGCCAAAAATTTATTGAAGGGATTGAGGTTGTGAAGAGAAAATTGTCATCATTTATAATAATTGTCTCATCGTTCTTTTTGATAACAGGAACGGCTTTTTCTGAAACCAAACAAGTATCTGTCTCAAGTAATCTGGAAAGCAATGAAAGAGGGGAAATTAAAGTAGACCTTGGCCCCGCGCCTCCAAACGCCATTAAGTCAGTTATTCCTTTTGAAGAAAGTAATCCTGAGAAAACTAAACGGGATGAGGATCATGGAGAAATCTCTATCTATTTGCAAACAAATTATAGTGATATTTATGGGGGAACCTATACCTCTATTGAAGGCCAAAAATATTTTCTATTAACCGAAGTAACCCCTGAAATAGAGTTGGAAATTCGGAAATTAAGTGATTTTCCGGATACTTTTGAGATTAAACAAGTACAATATTCAGAAAAGCAACTGGAAGCTGTGAAAAACAGTCTGTCCCAATCGGCTAAAGCCTTTGATTTGCAAGGCGTTGGACTAGATATTGAAAACAATCGTGTTTTAGCCATTACTACTACTCAACCTAATAAAGCAAATGAAGCAGCTATTTTAAAAGAGGGGAATTCTGATATTATCCACTGGAAAGTAAACGAAGAGAAAGCGGTTTACGAACCGTTAGCCTATAATATGTATCCCGGAGAACAAATTGATATGCAATCAACAGCAAGCACGAATTTTTGTTCATTATCCTTTAACGGCAGAGCAAATTTAAAGGACGTTGGGGTAACGGCGGGACATTGTGGAAACCGGACTTGGTATGACGTATCTGATGGATCATCCTCCATTGGTAAAATGAGTAACGCTGTTTTCTCAGATAATTCATTGTTTGATGCCGGGTTCATCGAGTATGTTAGCGGGGTTAATCCAAGCTATTATTTGAAATTATTGTCATAACTTGTCTTAGTAATGATAGGCGGGTTTACCGTCGAAGGATTGTAAGTTATGTAAACATAATTATACATTTCATAATCCATCTCTAATTCTGGCACCCAAAATGCTACACCAGACACGACTTTTCTATTACCAAATAAATTACTAATCTCTTCCGAATTCAATACTAGTTCATTGATAGCTCCATGACTTCCTAAATAAACATCGGTTTGACCTACTCTAGTTGCGGATATACCATCGACACCTGGTTCTGGCGAACAACAACCATAATAACCATGTGGAATAGTCTCACCATTCGTCTCCACATCTTGATGAACGAAGTAAACATTCATTGGATAGTTAGGGCTATCCGAACTAGAAAGATCAATTACATCGTTAGTAAAGACTACCTCTTCAATTTCGTCAGTGTACATCTCATACGTATCAATATAAATTTTGTTTGAATAATCATATGCAAAAAAAGATACAGTTGAAGGATCAATTACTAAAGGATACTGAAGCCCCGAATCGTCAAGCTTTATTTTTAAATTATATCCATCCTTTGTTTTGGTTAAGTCTATTCCAATCTTCTCGAAATGTTTTATTTCGCTGTTTTTACCCTTCACCCACATAGGTGGAATCTCAAATTTTTTGATACCGTTTACATCAAAAAAAGAAACAGACTGATCTTCATTTTGAACTGCCTCTAATCCTTGAGTTTTAATATTAAAGTTAAACTCATCTTGGGCCTTTGCATCCTTAATAACGATATACATTTTAATTGAATTATTAGTTACTGAATAAATAAGATCGGTATATTTCCATAATTCAGAGTATGATACAGTATTCTCTACTATTTTCACTCTGCTACCTGTCTCGATATTGGCCGGTTCATATTTAATCGAGTAAGAATCCATTTTGATTCTAACTCCTGGATAATCTTTCATGATGTCCACTGTATAGTTGTTTTCATCCATCACACCTATAGAGTCACTTGTAGTTTTTCTCTTGAAATTAGTATTTATTTCTTTCCATTCCCCATTACTAAAATAGTGCTCTGGTTGATTAGCATAACGAACTGTCTTTTTATTTCCTGGGCCTTTAAACGTCTTCGAGTTAATCGTTCTTTCATTTAGGACTTCAACGCCACTTTGCTTTATTTGTCTGTCAGTACGCTTATCACCAATAATTGAATCTACTAAAGGAATATCAAGTTTATCATCATACGTAAGTACTTGATTGTCCCCTTCAACATGTGGTTGCATCAAAAAGGTGAACATTAGCACTATTACCATTGTCCTAACAATAAAATGTTTACGCATTACCTCGGTAAACCTACCTCTCAAATTAAAATGGATACTCTTGGGGCAACGATAAAAAGTTAAACTTTAAGCCTTCAAAGAATTTGATATTCACGAAACTCCTTGCTGATACACGTACCGATAACCGCATAATGAGTATGAATGGCTATCATTTTAGTGAATGTTCCTATGTATGAAATTACTATTTAATCAAACTTAGTATCTTCAATCACCCTCCTAATAATTATTAAATTTTCTTGAATACTCCAAAAATATAAGTTGTAAATTCAATAATAGTAAATAAGAATATTTGTTGTTTCATGTCGAAAAAGTGCCGTTCTGTGTAAAGAATAGTATTTAAATTGTAAAACGGGTGATTTTGCAGTCATAATGCAACAAATTCAGGCATCTGGTATCTCACTTTCTTGTAGATATTTGATCTTGGATTAATGCATACCTTCCTTTTAAAAAAACAGTGGCAGCCCTACTTTCTGCATGCTATCAGAATCATTTATGTCAGAAGCCAAATAAGTAAAGGGAGCGAACTATCTGTATAAATCCACAGAATACTTAGGCATTATTAATGAACTAATCACACCGCTGATCATAAGATTCGTCACTCGCCACCATGATATGAATGAGGGTCCAGAATCCGAACATCTTTTCGCACAAAATTGAGATTTTGACATAACTTTCACGGACAACCTGTGTTGTAGACAAGTTTTTTATTTCACTTTCCATGGATATAAAGCTTGTTTTTTAGAATGTAAGTTAAAGAGGCCTGGCTGATATCCACAACCAGGCTTTAGACCATTACTTACTGAGCTCAAAATGAGTTTCAATTTGTTTAATGGGTGTCGTAGGATCGGACAAAGCCCCCCTTGCCCTTGGATAACGGTAGGCGCTCGCCAGCCCCTGTTCAGGACTTTCACCCTAGTGATACGCCGATGCAGCGCGTACATTAAAAAGCCGGAGTCCCATTAGACTCCGGCTTTTCCCATCTCAACTGCGGCTTTTTTTCGTCTTGACTTTTTGCTATTAACCATAAGTTTTTCTTTGAATCTATCTTCTGCGTCAGTTTCGCTGCTGATGGCTGATGCTAAATCAAAATTCATATCCGTAAAAGGATTAATTACATATGGCCTAGCTACCTGTTTTAGTTTTGGCAGTGCCTGAGCCATATGAATTTCTGAGATTTGATCAGCGCCTTGCAGAGCTGCAAAGTAGGTAGCCCTTTCCATCAGCTTCATGACATAAAATGGAATACCCTTTGAGATGTAATAAATCTTAGCGGCCAAATGTGGATCTGCTATGTTCGAAGGATTAGGAAATGGAAGATCCATATCTATTTTCTTTAAAAAAGCACGGAACATAATGATCTCTTCACTAGGGCGTGTATGTAAACCTAAGCGAGCCAGACCATAATGGATGCCAGCGTTAAAAAAGCCTTGAATGAGCTTGCTAACTTATCAAAGCGAGTCGCCAACCGACGATAATGTTTGACTTTATTGAAAAAACATTCAATGAGATGCCGTTCTTTGTAAATTTCGTTATCCCATTTTCTTGGTTTGCGGCGATTTTTCTTACTGGGTATCACAGGTGTAGCTGAGAGCATCAACCACGGCGTGAATTTTGGTGGTTAGTCCGCCACGAGAACGCCCTATTGCTTGCTTGAGGCCCCCCCTTTTGCTCCCGATCCATGTTGGTGGACACGGACGATTGTCGCGTCAATCATGACGCTTTCCCAATCAGGTTCAATGGAGACATGCTCTAAGATTTTGTCCCAAATGCCGGCGATTTGCCAGCGGCGAAATCGGCTGTAAACGCTGGACCAAGAGCCGTAGTATTCCGGTAAATCCCGCCAAGGGGCACCGGTGCGTGCAATCCATAACATGGCATTCAGCATATGACGATGGTCTTTCGGGGGTCTCCCTCCTTGTGGTTTTCGTTCCGGTGGCAGTAGGTCCTTAATCTTTTCCCATTGGTCGTCACGTATTTCATATCGTCTCATCATACTTATTAATTACCCAAATTATAGGGTCACAGTTTGCATACACGCCCTAGATTAACTAAATATTTTATAAGTGTGGAATGTCACCAACAACATGCATATCAATTGTATAAAAATACATTTCTCGCTAATTGTGAAAAAGTTTTCTCATAAATTATGAAAATATTATCACTAATTATGACAACGCACATCTTCTCCGAAAAGTACATACCGCTTTTGTACATTACTTCATCACTTTGGCAAGCTCGGTGAAAATAACCCCGAGCGCGTGTGCGCCCGCATCCGGGTATCCGATGCTGCGTTCGCCTACCGTCCCCGCTCTTCCCATTCGGGCAACGATGTCTGCCGTCTTCTGCGCTCCGAGAACCGCTGCCTCTGCCGCCTTGATCGCTGCCGGCTTCATCTCTTCGCCCTGCTCTGCACTATGTGTCCAGGCATCCGCGAACGGCACGAGTGCATCGATCAATGTCTTGTCGCCGACGACCGCTCCTCTTCCGAACGATCTTTCGCCCGTATCCTGGATCCCTTTCACAACGGCCTGCATCATATCTGCGACCTCTTGAACGGACAATTCCTGCTTCTGACTGGCAGATTTACTCGCTGCACGGAATGCGGATCCCCAGATCGGTCCGGAAGCCCCGCCGCAATGCTCCATGATGATCATCGAGCAGGCGTCGAGGAAATCGCCGATATCACGAAGATGGTGGGTTAGAATATCATCCCACTCCGCCTTGAGCTGCTTGAAGCCCTTAGCGACACTCATGCCGAAATCCCCGTCTCCGGCATGGGCGTCAAGCTCGCAGAACGGCACCTCGTTCTCGATGATGACCTCGCTCATTTGATCGATCAGATATACGATATTTTGCAAGGATAACCGGTTGTTCTTAATCACTGCTGCGTCAGCATCCGTATTGTTTTTATACGATACCGTGTTCTCTGACTTCTGTTCATGGATAACCTCGGTATAGTTCACGGGCTCAAAAGATCCCTTAACCGACAGTGCTGGCGTATCGCATGGCGCAGACAGCCACTTCTTGAGCGTCTCGTCCAGCTTCATGATCGTCACCGATGCGCCTGCCATATCGATGCTGGTCATATAGTTGCCGACGAAGACTTTGAATACCCGCTTGTTCCGGGAAGCCAATTCGCGCATCACGGAATTGTTCAGCAAGTACAGCTCCTGCAGCGGCGTGCCGCCAAATCCATTGATTAATACGGCAACTTCGTGCTCCGCAGAATCATTCATCTGCAAGTTGTCCAGCAAAGACGTGACCATCCGCTGCGCCAGCTCATCTGCAGGAACGGCTTTCTCCCTGCGGATTCCCGGTTCGCCATGAATGCCGACGCCGTATTCCATCTCGTCAGCTTCGATATGAAACGTCGGAGTTCCCTTGGCGGGCACGGTGCAGGAGGTAAACGCAAAGCCGATGCTGCGAACATGGTTAATCGCATGCTGCGCCGCTTCTTTCACTTCCGGCAGGGACAGTCCCGCTTCTGCGGCCGCTCCGGCTACCTTATGAACGAGCACCGTTCCGGCAACCCCTCTTCTCCCTACTGTATAGAGACTGTCTTCAACGGCGATGTCATCGTCGACCTTCACATAATCCACTTGGATACCGTCCTCGCTCGCAAGGTGGGCCGCATTTTTGAAGTTCATGATGTCGCCGCTGTAATTTTTGATAATAAGCAGCGTTCCCTTATTGCTCGCGGAGCTGCGGATCGCTTGATACACCTGAATTTGGGATGGGGAAGCAAACACATCGCCGCACACGGCCGCATCCAGCATGCCGCTTCCAACGAATCCGGCATGGGCGGGTTCGTGCCCGCTTCCGCCGCCGCTGATCAGCGTAACTTTATTGGGGTTGATTTCTTTTTTGGAAATCACTTTAAATTTAGGGTTGAACGCCAGCTCAGGATGCGCCAGCACAAGCCCATTGCACATTTCCCGAACCAAGGTTTCCGGCTTGTTCATGATTTTCTTCATCTTATATCTCCTTACTTAATTTGTATTGACGGCCCAACTGGTCAGCGGCCATAATCGCGGATGCTACCGCTTCCTCCGAAATCGGGAATGGCATTGAATGAATGGATTCCTCGGCAATACATGCCTTCTTGGCCACTTCGAGCAATTCCTCGTAGGTCACTTGCTCTACTCCGATATCCGCCAGGCATACAGGGAGACCAATCGACAGGCAGAAGTCCAGCACTTCCTTCATTTCCTCCCGGTCCGCATTCTCAAGCACCAATTGAGCAATCGTGCTGAAGGCTACCTTCTCGCCGTGATAATAATGATGGGTTCCTTCCAAAGCCGTCAAGCCATTGTGTATCGCGTGAATCGCTGCCAAACCGCCGCTCTCGAAGCCTAGTCCCGATAACAGAATATTCGTCTCGACGATATTCTCCAAGGCTGGTGTCACGATATTTTGATCACAGGCCAGTTTTGCTCTGTATCCGTTCTCAAGCAGTGTGTCATAGCATAGCTTTGCAAGCCCCAGCGATGTAATCGTCCCTTTGGCCTCGCCGCACACGCCTTCGCGAACGCCGCATGGCAAACCAGCATTGACATTGGAATACGATTGAGCCGTCGCTCTTGCTTCGAAATAGGTAGAGAGCGAGTCTCCCATTCCAGCAACAAGGAATCTAGTCGGTGCTTTGGCAATAACCGTTGTATCAATCATAACAACGCTAGGACTTTGTTTGAAATAAGCATAATCATCGAATTCGCCTTCCGGGGTATAGAGGACCGCCGAATGGCTTGTCGGTGCATCGGTTGCCGCAATCGTCGGGACAATAATCAGAGCCTCGCCTTCGGCTACGCATTTTGCCGTATCAATGGCTTTGCCTCCGCCGAGGCCAACCGTGCAGGCACATTGATGCTCCTTCGCCAAAGCTTGCAATCGGGCAACCTCCTGCCGGGAGCATTCCCCACGGAAGCCGCTTTCAACTAGCGTTATATTGAATTTCTGTTTCGTTGACTCCAGCTTGTCTTTCACCCGTGCAACATCATCGGGATGGGCAATCAGCAGAGCGGAATCTCCGAATGTCTTTACAAAATAACCTAAATTCAACAGTTCGTTCTCACCTTGCACATATTTTGTCGGACTGATAAACGCCCTTCTCATTTTTCATTCCTCCTAGATTGACTATATGTATTATTATAGATTTCACTCATTAGGGAAGCATGAAACAATGAGATCGGAATAAAGCGTTTTCTTATCGTGTTTTTTTGTCATTCACATGGTAAATTGTATTATCTTGTCCTTTAGTAGAATTATTCGCTATAATATTCAATAGAATTTCTATTATGTTCATAGGAGAATATCGTCATGTCCAAATCCCGGTTCGATTTAGAAGAAATCATTGATTTGGAGAAGTGGGAGAAGCTGCAGGATTCCTTATCGCTCGTGACCAAAATGGCAATCCTTACGGTCGATTACAAGGGCGTTCCCGTGACCAAACACAGCTACTGTCAGCCTTTCTGCCAAGGCGTGCGCCAGGATGGCCATCTTTCGCAGTATTGTCAAAAATGCGACGCGCGAGCCGGTATTGAAGCGGTTCGCCAGAACAAACCATACATCTATCTGTGCCATTTCAACATTATCGATATCGCCATTCCGATCATCATCGATAACCAATATCTTGGTGCGATCATGGCCGGACAGCTTAAGCTCCGGGAACCTGACGCGCCAATGCTGGAGCAGATCGTGTCTCGGCCGCCCAATGTGGAGTCAAACCGGAAGTTTAAAGAACTCGAAGCGGACTACAACGCCCTGCCAATCTTGTCTTACGAGGAAGTAACGAAGTGTGTGGACTTGCTGCTGCAATTAAGCACTTATATCGTGGAGGAAGCGATTCAAAAGCATACCACGGTTGATATGTACAAAAAAGTGCTCACGGCTAACATGGACGCGCCCACTTCCGTTGAGACTTTTAACGAATCCGATCGTGCGGTCCGCAGCATTCAATCCATACAGCAGGAGCTGTCGGGTGCACTGATCGATACGAAATTGAAGAATGGCGCTGGGCGGTTTATCTCTTCGAATGCAGTGCTTCAACCCGCGTTCGACTATATTTTTGCGCACAAGCATGAGAATTTCAGCCTGAAAGAGATGGCCAAGCTTTGCCACATCAGCCCCAGCTATTTTAGCCGCACATTTACGAAGGAGACAGGGGAGAATTTCTCCGTTTTCATCGCCCGGCTCAAGATTGAATGGGCCAAGCAGCTGCTGGAATCAACCGATTCGCCGATCCATCAAGTGAGCGATGACTTGGGCTTCTGCGATACGGGCTATTTCATCAAAACGTTCAAAAAGTTCGAGAACCTCACCCCGGCCGTGTACCGGAACATGTATGCCGGGAGATCCGCTAAGTAATCGGCTTACCTGCTGATCATTCCATGTAAAACCCCTTCGTTCATGAACGAGGGGGTTTTACGATGAGTGTTATTCGGCCAAGGCCCGTTAAGGGACGTTATTCGGATTCCGGTAGTCATCCAATACAATCGAATATAATTTCAGATCTTCATGTTTCCCTTTAACGAGTATCGTCTGTCTTATTAAACCTTCATAGGTCATGCCGACCTTTTCCATCACTCTCGCTGAACCTAGGTTTAACGGTAGACAGCTTGCTTCGATTCTTACCAGCTGCATTCTGTCAAATCCAAAAGAGAGGATGGCCCTGATTACTTCGGTCATGTAACCGAGATTCCAATAATCCTTGGACAAGACATATCCCAACTCCGCCTTAGCATGATGGACGTTCCAAGCCATAAATCCCGAAGTTCCGATGATCTTTCCGGTTTCTTTGTCCACGATTCCCCAAGGGGCGACTGCATGATGATCATATTTCTGCAGCACCTTCGTTAAATAGATACGGGTATCTTCCATCGTTCGATGCGTCGGCCAAGCGGTATATCTCGATACGTCATCATCCGATCCGTATTGAAAGATATCTTGTTCGTCTTCGCTTCTTAATTTTCTTAGAATCGTTCTCTCTGTTTCCAATGTTGGGAGATCCGAAAAGATATCTTCGATCCGCATATCATTCACCCTCCAAGGCTTGCAAAATATCCTTTAACAAAGTTTTGGATATCGTGTCACGATTGAATTCATTCAAGCTGATGATACTTACTTCCTTCTGATATTTAATTTTATCTATTTCAGGGTGACTCTCTACGGGTATCGTCCCAAGAACAATCCGATGATCAGAAATAATCTCTTGTACTATTTTTTGAAAAGAGGCAGATAGCATTTGCATAAATCCCATTTCATCGATGACAATGATTTTCTTGGAGGACAAGGCGTCTTCTAGTATGTTCACGGCAAAATCCTCGAATGCTTCTACATCCATTCCGTATCTTCCAATACGGGTGCTGCTGGGACTATCTACATGTGCAATCTCGACGCTTTCCCCGCTAACGGACACGCATTTGAAACCTATTCGATCACTCGAGTTCGTTATTTCCTCCGTATAGAATCCACCGCAAAGATCAGGGCCGAGGTGATGTACGAGTTCCTTGATCATCGTCGTTTTACCCATCCGAGGCTCCCCCGTGAGTAAAAATGCCGTTTTGACATTCAGCGGTTCCCCGTCCAATCTGGACAGCAGCTTATACCGAGGCGGGTTCAAATCCCAAGTCTCATACGGGGCCGAACTCTCTGCACGGATGGCATCAAACAAGCGTGATTTGATCTGAGGCCTTGTTATGTATTTATCCAGGTTCGTATCATCCAAGTCTACAAATTTCGCTTCCACAATTTCTTCAGGTTGAATGGTTATTTCTCCGCTGACGTATTCCGCATGAAAAACGACGGACAAGACATGAAGCCTCTCGTTGTAATAAACGCCGGATATGCTTACAGGGCGTATCACCATTCCCGTTTCCTCCAGAAACTCCCGGCACACCGCCTGATCCAACGGCTCGCCAGCATCTACGAAGCCACCTGGCAGTTCCCACGTATCCGAACGCAAACGCGTACGAACCATTAGCACATGTCCATCCTCATTCTTCACTAAAGCTGAAACAGCAACGAAATGTTTGGACTGTTCATGCATCGTATAACACCCCCCGTTTCATGACTGATGTTTCGCTTCAATGACTAATCAAGTGTAATTATCGATCGAATCAAATGATTCCATAATTATACATCCGATTAACCAAGGGCGATAGCCCTGCGGCTTGAAGTGAGGTTGATTTCATATTCCGATTTCCTGCATTCTCACCATAACTTTCTGGGCCCTGCCATCCATATCCGTTCCCACAAACTTGGGAAGCTTGAGTTCACTTACCATTTTCCCATCGCGCATAAACATGATGCGCTCCGTCCGCGCTGCAACTTGTGCATCGTGAGTGACAAGCATGACCGCGGTACCGTCTGCATTGATTTCAGAAAATATGTCCATGATTTCCTGAGCGGATATGGAGTTGAGTGCCCCCGTAGGCTCGTCGCCGAAAATAATTCTCGGGCTGTTCACTAGCGCCCGGCATATTCCCGCGCGCTGAAGTTGACCACCCGAAACTTGGGTAATGCTGCGTTTTTCAAGCTCTGCAATGCCTACCCTTTTCATAAGCTCTTTTGCCTTGAGTGAAATTTTCGCCGCGTTTTTCCGGTTATCCCGCATGGATGGAAGAATGATGTTGTCGAGGATATTCAGATTTTTCAGCATCGTCGGCTGCTGGAACACAAAACCCATTTTGGTTCTGCGTATATCTGCAAGCTCATTCTCCCCAAGCGTCGATAAATCCTTACCATCAAAAACGACTTTTCCGCCATCCACGCCATCCGTCCCGCTCAGTGCAAACATTAGCGTTGACTTTCCCGATCCAGATGGTCCCATAACAGCAACGAACTCGCCCTCGTTAACATAGACGGACACCCCGTCCAGAACATTACGCTGTTCGTCGCCCTCGCCGAAAGATTTTACGATATGATCACCGATAATCATCTTTTCCATATGCCTACTCCTTCATATATTCGGATATTTTTATTTGTCCTGCGCCCGATATGGCGATGATCGTTGCGATAAGCACCGAGGCTATCATCATAAGCGGGCTATACAGATACGCCGAAAGCGGATGGACCGCAAAATGAAACGTCGACGCTCCAAACGAAGAGATAACCGCACCCGCAAGCATTTCTCCGAGCGTGTTTGCCAGGAGAGTTCCGAGAACAATACCGACAATCAGAACAAATACCAAACGCGAAGCATATTGCAACTTCATGTCCGAGTTCGTAAAACCGAGGGCTTTCATAACGGCAATGGGATATCTGTCCTTAGCAATAAGCATTTTCATAAACAACAGTGTAATCAGTCCCGATATCATCAGCGCAATAGCCATAGCAGCGTGAGAGGCCTTCTTAACAGAATTTATCGTTGAACCGAATGTCTGTGCAATAAATTCATCAATGTCTGAAATCTTGGCAAAATCAAACCTATCCGCAAAGTCCGAAATCCTCGCGGCGGCAAGAGATTTATCCGAAAGTTCAGCGGAGATCATGCTCCACATCATATCCGCCGAATTGTCGGTGAATACCGCCTTTGCGGTTTTGCCGCCGTTGGTAATGTCGGAATATATTCCGCTTACCGTTAGATTCTTCTCCCGGCCCTCCATCACCAGTGTAATGACATCACCGACCTTCTTGCTCAGCTCATCAGCGTTCAAAGCCGACAGTGCAATTTCATTCTCTGCGGCGGGTGCTCTGCCTTTGGAATAGGCAATTGGGAATATGGAATGGTCGCCAAGTTCGACCTTTATGTTTTCCTCTGAACCGTCTTCTCTTTTGATTTTAAATGCCTTTGTTGTAAGGACGGCAACCTTAGATATGGCACGGTCGTTGTTCATCGCATTTCGTAGTTCAGCCGTTTTCTCTGAAATGTTATCCGTCTGCTGTATGTCAGCACGTATATCGTAGTTTCCGATCCCCATATATTCGATAAAGCTTGTAGATGAAATGGTGTTGTACAGATTTTGTGGAACTATCATGATAAATGCAGAAATCACCAGTACCGTTAGGCTTGTAGCATAAAGCTTTTTCCGTGCGAGAACGTCTTTGATACCGAGGAAAACATTCGTATTCAACAGCCTGTTTCCACTTAGATTAAAACGTTTGGCGCCTGTGTTTTTTTCCTGCGAAGTACCAAAGCGTATGGCTTCTGCAGCGGATATGTTCCGAAAGCGCTTCAACACTCCGCTTACGAAGGCGAGCATGGCAAGGAATACAAGCAGTATGCCGATGATTCCGAACAACAAAGCATAAGAGGAATTTTCACTTTCCCCCATATAAAGCCGTATATTTTCAAGAAGTATGCCTTTGAACATAACCGACAGTGCAAAACCGAGCATACTACCCACCGCGGCAATCGCTGCGTACTTCGCAAGATACATCTTCTTTATGTCGGAAACCCGCAGCCCTATTGCCTTCATCACGCCAATCTCACGATAGTCGTCTTCGATTTTCGCCAGGAGCGTAAAACGTATACACATCAATGCGATGGCCACGACAAGCGCGCTCACAAGCAGTATAACCGCGATCATCATCTCATCGGAAAGTGCGTTCATCATTTTGAAAAGCTTATATGTAACGGTTGGTCCGTTTGCTTCAAGGCCTGCGGAGGCATAAGCCGCTTCAAATGAACCGAGCTCGGACAAATCCTTTAATCTAAACTCAATCAGATACTCCGTGCTGCCGAGGCTCTTAATTTCCGCGTAATCATGTTTATGTACAAGAAATCTCTTGGAGGAGGAGAGCGCAGAGTTCATCTGTGAATCCCGAAGGAATCCTGCAACGATAAACTCCTTCCCGCTAATAACCGCCTTATCACCGACCTTGGTGGTACCATCCTTCATATAGCTTACTGGAACATACAACTCGCCGATGGCGGGATTAATGATGCTACCGTTGAGATCAAGAAGATAATCGAATTTTTGGCTCTGCATGCTAAATCCGTTATCCTGGACACTATTCGCAAGTGAATGTTCGCCTAATCGTATCCGCGCACCGTCCATATTGAGAAATTCCATCACCTGAACATCATCCACATTGTGATGTTGCTCCGCAAAAGCTGAAAGTCGCGCAGAATCTATTTCACCGGAATGCATCTGCATAAAATGCGGGGTTTTGGCTTGTGTCATCAATGTGTTCAGCGCACCCGAGAGATTGACGACGAGGATCGCCGCGAGCGAAACAAGCATAGCCGCAGCAGCAACAAATATCATGGTTGTTAGCGTAGTGGCCTTGCTTTTTAAAAGATCATTGCGGATTATTCTGGAGTACATAAGACACCTCTGTTTCAAGCATTTTAACCGACTTTAACTTATACAGAATGACGAAAGACTTCCCTGATTTATTCAAGGCTGCTTTCATCTCCTCCACCAAACATCTGCATAACGTCCATAAGACTTCCGCTTGCTGCACCGAGCAGCCTCTCGACATTGAAAACAAAGGCCAGAACACGCTTCCCTCGTTCCTTGTCCGTCATAGCAACCATATCGTCATCAAACACGGTATTCGCATAGATCACCACCATTTCCATGCATTCATACGGGTACGGCGTGCTGAACATCCCCTGCTCGATGCCTTCGCGGATGATGCCCGTCAGAATCGACGGAACGCCATGGATGATGACCTTTTGAATCTTCTGATGCATTAGCGCATTCTGCGGCTTGTGAATATGCTCCATGATTTCCTTGCTGCTTCCATTTTCGTCGCTGCCACTTATGTTCAATGCCATCACAACGCGGATGATGCGCTCAACTACAGGTATGCTCTTGTCCGCGGCAATTACCTGTGCTCCTTCCAACAGCCGGACGGTATACCGGTCAATCAGCGCATCCATGATATCCTCCTTTGACTTGAAGTGATGATACAAGGTTCCACGCGCAATCCCGACCATTTCGAGAATTTCGTTTGTACTTGTGCCGTCAAAGCCCTTCTGACCAAAAAGCTCCTCCGCCGCGTTAAGGATTTCGTTCCTGCGTTCTTCCGCTTTTTTTACGACTCGCATGATTCCCCTCCTTTTCTAGACCGACTGTCTGTCGGTAATATAGTAACATGCTTCTTGTTATTGTCAATATGCTGTTAAATGAATCGATGAGGTTTTCTTAAAACAGTATTAATCATACGTTCAATCGGTATAAGGAACTTCTTTGTCGAATGGTTCAACTAATCATACAAAAGCAGCCCATCCTCTCACGAGGAATGAGCCGCTTTTGGGTTCTTCATTTCATTCAACTATCTCAGTATTACTGTCTAATTACGAGGATGTCTTGAGGCGGTCTAGCAGTTCTTTGGATTTGGGATATTTCAGCGTCCGTAAGATTGCGTCCTACAACAATGAACGAAGATGTCACATTGTTAAAGTTAAAATTCGCCAAGTTCGCTACGTTTTGGCTGCCACGGAACACACGGAACGCTCCCTGAAAGTTAATTCTCGAAAACAATACAAGCGTTATTTCAGAGCTCTGCGCAACATTTCTGAGTCGGAAACTCGAAAGAACATTGTCAAACCGAAACGCTCCAAGGTCTCGAACCGCAACGCCTCCTCGTCTGAAGAGAATCCGACGAACGGAAAAATTAGTGCCTGACCAAAGCGCAAGACGTACATCACTGTTTGCCATTTATATCACTCCTTGTTTGGGAATGATATAGTATATTACCAGAGTTATAGAATGGTTAAAGACAAAAATACCCGTTTAATCGTTTGTTTTCGGATTCTACTTCCCTACCATTCCTTAGCTATTCTCTCAAAGATATTCATCCCTTAAAAGACCATAATACACAAGGTCTATGCTCCACCATATGAACCGGCATGCCTACACCATTGTCCTTGATGCGGATTACAGCATTTTCTCCTGTATCCGCAATCTGCACGGCAATAGCTGTTTATTCCTTTTTTGGGTGACGGGTTAAGGATGAGACGACTTTTTCAAGTAGACTTCCAATGCCCGTATGACGACTTCTTCATGGATCCCGCTCATTGTATGTATTCGTTTTGCCCATTCCTCGATATCCTTCAGCTGAGGCTCCACTTTTCGGCCTTCCTTGGAACTTAGGTAGCTTTCGTAATTATCGAATTCCCAATGGAGAACCTGCTGATCCGTAAAAATCCGCTTTTCCACAAGCGGATCGCTGAACAGGCGCTGCGTTTTTTGCCCCGCTTCGATCAATGCCTCATCGGATATGGGCGTCAAGTCGAATTCTTGGCTGCTTTCCTTTCCGTTTGGTCTTCTGTAGGTTACCCAGAGACGATTCGCTTGGGTGTTCAGTTTAATGAACGAACCTGGAAAAAAACCATCCACAAACTCTTCCGTATACGCTTCATGGCCCGGTTCCAACAAAATAGGATCAATCCATTGATCTCCAAGATCGCAGAAATATTTGTGGCCCTCTTCGTTGACGGCGACCACGGCGACATGCAAATGCTCCGTTAGCACTCCATAACAGGGTACTTTGTTCTGTCTGAATTCATCGATTAACCAAATCGCCAAATCAAAACAATTGCCCGACGTTCCATATAATGCTCGATGCTCTTTCATGACATCCGTTGTTCGTTGTTTACATTCCGGGTCTATTAGGCTGTGCCAGGCTTTAGTTAAGGTTTCCATTGGAAAGTCGTTGAACTTCCTCCATACCTGCATGATATCTTCAGTCGCGCGCATATCCCTTCCTCCCTTCGCAGCTACTCATCCATGATACATGTTCGGACATCCATTCCTATTCTTTCGGATAATAAATTTCCGTTACGCCATTCGGCTGCAAGGTGTCGTTAAATGTTTCAAATCGTGCCTTGGCTGCATTGACGCCATATTTGTTCCGATGATCGGTTTCGCAGAAATACTGCCAGAATGAACAAATATGTTTCTCTTCAAACCGGAAAACCTCGTACTCCTCTTCCGGAAGATTCAATGATACCATGCCCTCCGGGATATCCCCGATACGACTTACCATCAATGCTACCGTCATCTTCGACCCGTCATCATGGATCACCATGTACGTATTCGGATCAGCTGTTTGATGCTGTATTTCATCTCTTCTGGCTTTAAGGGTTGCAAACAAGCGCTGTTCGTCCTCGTAAGACTGTGGAAGTTGATTCTGAACGCCGATTAACCATCGATTACCTAAACGTTCTCTTCGAACCGACCACAGGTCTTCCATACGGACTTGGCTGATCTCCGTCACTTCCTATCCCCTTTCTAATTCCCATTTTACGTGCACTACTGTTTTCGGATCCTTCCATTCCTCATGCGGGAGCTAGTAACACCATTATATTCCAAAAACCGCAAGACCCCAATATGAAAAATGACCCACCTATAAACAGAGGGAAATAGGCCGCTGCACTGCTACTCCTAATGAATGTAAAAAAGGTCTTGACCGGTATAAACACCGGACCAAGACCCTGTATGCTAGGCTATTTATAAACTTTACTGGTTGATTTGGCCGCCATCCACGGTATATATGGATTGCGTGACATAAGAGGCATCGTCAGACAGTAGGAAAACGGCGACGTTGGCTACCTCTTCCGCTTCCCCATATCTTCCGAGCGGAACGGCGGCGCCAAATGCTTTTCTTGCACCTTCCGCATCCTCAGGAACGGTGTTTTTCTCAATTTGACGCATCATGCGGGTATTGATCACCCCAGGCGCTACGGCATTCACTCTGACGCCGAACGGAGCAGCTTCCAATGCTACCACTTTTGTCATGCCGATCACGGCATGCTTGGAGCTATTGTATCCGACAAATCCTGGCGAACCGATAAGGCCTGCACCGGAGGAGGTATTTACGATGCTGCCATATCCTTGTTTTTTCATCACCGGCACAACGTATTTCAAACCAAGGAAGGCCCCCTTCACGTTGACATTGAAGACCATTTCAAAAGTCTCGGTTGGATAATCCTCTACATTTGCGGTGATTCCTTCGATCCCTGCATTATTGAAAAAGCCGTCGATTTTGCCAAACTTCTCGACCGTGGCATCCACATAGGCTTTGACTTCCTCTTCTATGGCGACATTGGCTTGCAGCGCAATCGCTCTGGAATCATCCAGACCCAAATCGGAGAGCACTTGTTGGACGGCTTCCAGGTTCAAATCGACCAGGGCAAGGTTGGCACCTTGCTCCGCCAGCTTTTTCGCGGCTGCCGTTCCGATCCCGCCTGCTGCGCCAGTAATTACAATCACTTTTCCATCAAATTTGCTCATGGTGTATACCTCCTAGTAAGATGTCATGATTCTCTCTACGTTTAAGCTCACCCATTATTGGGCTGTATATCCACCGTCAACCGTCAGGGTATTTCCCGTCATGAATGAAGAGTCATCCGATGCCATAAACAGAACAGCCTTTGCCATTTCTTCAGCTTGTCCCAGACGCTTCATCGGAGTGGCCGCTGCCAACGCTTGCTTGCTCTCCTCCGGAATGATCGGTGTGTCGATAAAGCCCGGGCATAGTGCGTTGATCCGGATATTTTGCTCCGCATACTCCAGTGCCAGGGAACGCGTCAAGTTAATAACCCCGCCTTTAGCTGCATTATAGGCTGCGGAACCAGGCGAGCCGACCCAGCCGTACATGGATGCGGTATTGACGATCGTGCCTCCGCCAGCTTTTAACATTTCACGGATAGCTTCGCGTGCCACCAGGAATACGCCGTCCAGGTCCACGTTTACGGTGTTGCGCCACTCGGAGTACTCCAGATCATGCGAAGAATGAACGCGCCCGATCCCTGCGTTGTTAAATACAACGTCAACTTTACCGAAGGCGTCAATCGCTTGTTTGAAGATGCCCGCTACTTCTTCCTCGCTTGTTATATTCGCTTTGACGAACAGCGCCTCGTGATGATTCGCTTTCAGTTCGGCTTCAAACGCCTTACCTTTTTCCTCATTTAAATCAACAAGCACCACCTTGGCTCCCTCTTCAACGAAGAGGCGTGCTGTTGCCGCACCGATGCCGGATGCACCACCGGTAATTACAGCTACTTTGTTTAGTAATTTCCCCATCTTGGATACCCCCGTATAATGGATTAAAATAGTACTATATTAATTAGAAGCAATTTAAGATATTAAATTTAGTACTATTTTTGCTACAATTCAATTGTACTATTCTGTTCACATTTCACAATCATTAACCTGTTATGAAGTGTCGATCTAGTCAACACTTAGAACAAAACTGTCTTTTTGGGGGGCGCTCTTTTCGTGAATCATGAACAAATCGTGACATCGGCGCGAAAAAATCGTACGAAAGAACATCTGAAATCCGCCTTTATTCAACTTGTAAAAGAGAAGGGATATCATGCCGTGACGGTGAAAGACATCGTGGATAAGGCTTCTTATAACCGCAGCACCTTTTATGTCCATTACCAGGATAAAATCGAGTTAGCCGAGGATTTGCTGGCCTCCATGCTACGTGGCCTGGAAGAATCGGTGGGCAAGCCTTACATCCCGGGGCACAAAGTATATACGGCAAACCTCAGTGCGCCGTCCTTCAATATCGTTGCCTACATTTACGAGCATCGTGATTTTTTTGAGCTGATTAAATACGAGGATACCTTGCCGGGACTACACACGGAATTCCCTCAAACGATTGTAAAAATCTACAAGGAACGATTTATATTCGAAACGATTAACCATACTCCGGTTAACATGGATTACTTTAAACGGTACACGGCCTACGGCTTCCACGGACTGATTCTGAACTGGATCCGAAACGATTTCAGGGAATCCCAGGAGGATTTTATTAAAGAGGTCATTGATTTAACGAGGACGCATATATACTCGGTGGAATATGTGAGGGAGTAAGGTGGACGGAGCAACAACAACTCAAACCTTTATTGAGCCGCAATGCTGCCTAAAAAAGTCCGGTAGGGGGTAACGATGGCACCTCCCGGACTTATTCGATCTATTATTTTCTAGCAGACGTGTGCGGGATCGCTACTGTCAAGTATTCTTGATCCAATATCTTTTAACTACGTTTCCGTCTTCCTCTATGTAATCGGTATCCGGCTTCCCACCATTTTTGATAATGGTTCTTTCAGATCCCACATTACCGGCATCACAGACAACTAAGACATCGTTTATCCCCAGTTTCTTAGCCTCAATCAAGGACAATTCCAATAGTTTTGTCGCATAGCCTCTTAATCTTGCTGACGGGCGGATACCATAGCCAATATGCCCGCCAGCATGATACAAATGTTCGGTTAGTTGATGTCTAATATTAGCCGCACCTAATACTCTATGATGATTATCGACTAACCAAAAGGTTGAATCTGCGACCCAGCCTTCTTTTACACCAATGCCCTCCTCTTGATTAGAGAGCTCCTGCAACATTCCCTGAAAATCACTTGGATCCTTGCTGATGACCCAAGGAATCATATCCTCACCGGATTCTCTCCATTCTTGATAAAATGATAAGTAGTCATCTTTCAGCTCTAGCTGAGGCTTAACTAAGCTTACATCGTTCATATGTTTCAACGCCCTTTCATGGTTTTTATGTTCTTCAAACGGGAATATAGTACAAAATAGGCTGCCCTAAAAGGCAGCCTATTCTTGATATTGTGTTTACTTGCTGGCGGAGAGAATGAATTTTTCAAGCGCCCCTGTATCGGTAATACTGTGATTACATGCTTGGCTATCCAAACATACGTATTGGCCAATGAACGAAAGATTATCCGGTGAAGCAACGGCCGGCTTGGTCTTGACCGAGAACAAGGCAAGCTCTTGATGCCGGTTGCAGAACAGACAGTACCCTTTCTTGTTGGTCGGCGTAATTCTTCCCTCAATCCCGATGAATCTTCCTTCGAAGGGATACACGATAAATAACTTGTTAGTGGCTATATCCACCCAGCCCAAATACGTTACATATCGAAAGTCGATCGATTGCAGATCCGGAACTTTCAGCTTCTTATTTTTAGGAAATAACTTCTGAATCTGTTTCAGCGTAATCGTCGGATAAGGCTCCAGATAAGGTTCTAATCCGTTAAGATATCTCTGGAAATCATCGGCCTTCTCGATGGTCGATATTTCTCCCAGCATCCGCTTCTGATCCTCTGTCATAGCCGGAAATGTTTCCATAATGTTCATTACGGAACGATACCTGACCGTTTCCAGTACTTTTCTATCCGCGATCGTTCGCAATGTTTTCAGAAGGAAATCCGATTGTTTTTTAATCACATTAAACTGGTGGTTTCTAATAAATGGTGTACTCATAGCTTTCAGCCCCTTATTTTTATTAAAAATGAAGGTGCAAAGCCTGTTATTAGAAACGATAAAGTTAAGGTTGGGCGATCGAATTCATCCTATCGCACCCCACGCAAAGTATCGCCCCAGATCAGGCTTTGCATGAGGACTTCCTAGCTAATGAGCAATCCAGCATTGCCATCGGTATAACCCCCAATCACATATCATACGCAAAATTATAACAGGAAGACCCAAATGGCGCAATTTATTCCGTTGGAATGGGACACCGTCTATCTCAACCTTAAAATCTATTTAATGGTGTCATACAAGTCTGCTTCCATATGATTCACTTCCCCATGTCCCCATTCATCCGAAATCTCCAGATGCCAGGATCTAAGCAGTCGTTCATGGTTATTTTCTAGTATCCAGTGATGGAGCTTTTCATATGTATTTCTAATTTCGTAATTAGGCCCCTTGTGTTGTTGGACTGCATATTTTTGTTTTGGAATGACTAAAGAAACCATCCCTTCAGGAACTTGTTTCATGTCATTCACCTCAACGCATACCCAATAACCATCTTCCTCTTCCGATACATCCTCAACCATGAATGCACCAACAAGTCTTACCGGCTTTACGACGTCACGAATCTCATGCAATCTTTCTTTAAGTTCAACAGAAGCCTTGGGGATCTCATTGACATACTGGTCGCCGGGACATACTACTCTTATTCCGATTAATTTCATTTCATGAAGTTCGACTACCTTCACAGAGATCACTCTCTTTCGTTGAGTTTTTATTTATAATGGCCAGATGCGTGAAAATGTTGTTAAACGAAGCATTTGTATTTCCTGAGTTATCTTCACGCTTGTTCCTTCTAGAACTCAATATATACCGGCTCATCAACTAGTCTTAAGCAAACTTCGATTCTCTCTCTAAAATTCATATAGGTTACCATATTCAATGCTTCATCCATTGGAAAGAACCCTGATTCAAGACTTTCTGTTGTAGCTACCGGTGTACCCCCAACGTATTTAGCAAGAAATAATGTATTACAAATACTCTCCTTCACATTTTGGAATATCCCGCAAAACCTTATAATCTCAATATCCACTCCAGCTTCTTCTTTGGTTTCCCTGATTGCTGCTTGTGCCAAAGACTCTCCAACTTCAACCACTCCACCTGGCATCTCCCAGCCTCTTTCCGGGCCCCGGATCAGTAATATTTCATTTTTATCATTCAAAACAACCGCAGCAGCAGAGACAAAATGTTTTGGTAGATTCATCATATTTCTCCTTGTATAAATTTCTTCGATATAAAGTCAATTTAGGTTAAGTGACTCGCTGACTGCTTTACTCACCAAACATGTTTTCCATTGGCTCTTTGCAATGCTGGTAACCATTCTTTTTGTAAAAATCAACACCTTCATCACTGGGCCATACAATAATGAATTCATATTTGTTTTCTTTTGCCCATTCGTTGATTTTTGATATTAATTTACTTCCTATTCCTTTACCTCGATAACCAGGTTTCGTATACACATTCGTCATATATGCAAAGGGATGTGTAATTCTCCCTGGTCTCGGTACCTTGTGAATGAGTTCTATGTATATGTTGGACACGACCATGCCGTCTTCTTCAGCAACCCAAATACTCCAAATATCACTTTGAAAAGCATTTAATAAAAATTCGTAACACTCCTCGTAGAAGTCACTATAGGTTTCATTTTTTAATTTTCCATCTAAATCGTCTTCCAGTGTAAAATCCCATCTCATTTGAATGAGTTGATCCATATCTTCCTTAGTCGCAATTCTAATTATCACTGAATCACCCCAGAATTCATTAAAATCACTTCACCTTTCAACTAAGATAAAGAGATCTCAGTAGGCTAGGTCCCACAGCGTGAAAGCAAAATGTTACTACTTTGTACTGAATTCTTGAATGTATTTCTTTGAATCTTTCCTGTATCTCTCGATGTAATTATTCTTGGAATATTCACTGATTACTTTTCTCCAAAAAGATATGGCAGATGTATTACTCTCCATTTGAGCTACTTTCCAATTTGCTTTGAATAAGTCAAATGCCTGTTTGGCTGCGGTGCGGCCTATCCCATTTCTTCTATATTTCTTCAAAATCATAAAATCATATATTACATGCGTTGGGTCTGGATCCGTATCTAAGTTTTCAAAAAGCCAACTAAGAATCCTACGATTACTCCTGAAGATAAAATGAAATACGGGTTCCATCTAGGGTCGCCTTCCCAATAGAAATCAATATTCACCCCATATGTTCCATCATCATTTAAATCCTGATTCGTATATCGACTAAAATCATAATGATAATATTGATACATGTTCGATAATGTTTCTTTCTCTTGAACTATAACGGGAAGAAGTTTGATTTCCATAACGCTATCCCCCTATTATTTCTGAAAGTTTCAAAGGTTCCGCCTACAGATCCGGTTTACCTGGTTTCCAACCTATTTCTTGTGACCAAATATGTGCCTTTTGTATGATCTCCCACACAATTGGAACTTTCCCTTCAACATATTTTTGTCTTTCATGTTTATATAATTCCATTAACCGGTGTTATCATTGATTTTATATTTCAGATTCACAGTCAAACCCTCATAATATTTAAATTTACAGATTTAAAAACTGGAAGACTCCTCTTATTTCTCCGCAATTCCCATGATCCCTCGCTTAAATTGATTCCGTTTATTATCGTATAAAGGGAGCATCTACTTTTTCAGAAAGTAACTCTTTATAAGCTTTCACTTTCCTAAACGTATTGCCCATCATTTCTTGATTACGATATTTACGAATTTCATCCAGATCAAATTTTGCAATAAATACGCCTTCCGACACATTATCCGCCAGCATAATGGTGTTATCGACCGATTTCCCATCAGGGTCCCACATCATTGGACTATAGGCACAAGAACATCCCGCATTTTCACCAGGAGGGTTCGCCATCGCAATACCAACCATATTTTCATATGCTCTTGTTGAAAGTGCCTGTAATCTAGGCTCCATGGTTCCACAATCATTGGGAACCAAAATGATTTCTGCCCCTTTTAACATCAATACTCTTGCGCTTTCTGGGTACTCTCTGTCGTAACAAATCATGACCCCAATCTTCACACCGTCAAAATCACATACTTTAAATTCAGTACCAGGCTCAAGCATACGTTCAGTATCAAAATCGCATGTATGGACTTTGCTGTACTTTAATAAAATTTCACCTTTACGATCAATTACAAATGCTGAATTTTGGGGACGCTTTACCCCTTTTGTAAAACCCGTGATGACAATTCCAATCGATAATTCTTCAGCAATTTCTTGAAAAGCTTTTAAGGCTGTACTATTTTCGTTTAATGCCGCCTCATACCAAGCTTTGAAGTCAGGATGATTCTCTATCTCTTCTTCGGGGAGCTTGGTTTCAACGATGTCGGGAAAGGCATATGCTGTTATCCAACACTCCGGAAATAATACAATATCTGCTCCAAGCTCTTTGGCTTTTTTTACGTAGCTCAATCCAATTTCCGTATTTAGTTTTTGATCAGGTTCACTGCAATTATATTGTACGACTGCAACTGTAAAGGTTTTCATCATTCTGCACCTCACATTTATAATCTTTTTTACCGTCACTTCTTTCAAAGATTTACAAGTTGCTCTTTAAATTTTTAACTAAATAAATTAATAGATCATCATCAACCATAACGGATTCTCCCGGTTTTACCGGAATATTTTTATAGCACATGCCCCTACCATCCATGACGTATCCACGAGAAGTATACATTCGTTGGGCATTTCCATAATCTCTGTACAGCCCTACACCTAGCCCTATGTATTTAGAGGTCTTTGACGCAATAAGCTCTAATTCATCAAATAATCTGTTTGCTATATGCTTTCTTCTATACTCAGGAAATACGTTCAAATCATTAATCTCCGGGATATTGTTATCAAGAAAATGAGGATACTGAGAATCATAGATCAAATGACAGCATCCCGCTAACGAATCATTGTAATAAGCAATCATGGTTACTCGTTTATTGGTATTGTTCTCATTTAGGCACTTGTGAACATAATCTCCTTGTCGATACCACCCATAACGCTTAGCAAATTCTTGATCCAATAATTCAGCTTCTTCTAATGTAGTTAGTCTCTTTATATTTATGATGTCCCTCATGTTTTATCTCCTTCTCGGAACTCATTCACGAAACACAGCGATTTTCTTCGAAATACCTACATACATCATCATTTTAATACTTTCAATTCATTCAACTCTGAAGACAACTACAGTACCTGTCTCATTATTTTTAAAGGGTTTACTAAATTCCTTGAACACTAGCTCCATTCCTGAAATATCATCAGGTAATGGTGGAGATATTACATAGTTATAGGATGCATGACCAGAACAACTCCCGCCATTGGTCATTCGACAATCATATTGTTCTCCAACATACAATTCAAAATGGCTAAGGCTATATAAACTTGAAGTCTGCTCAATTGTCATGTCCCAATCAATGCTGAATGTTACTACACTTGCATTAGCGTATTGTCGTATTGAGTTTAGTGTATAAAAGAATGCTCCTTTTACAACTGATTTTAAAACCGGAATATGTTTTCTGAACCTTGTTGGATCAACCATGGGTTTATAATGTTCTTCACCCATAAACGTTCCAAAAACGGCTTTAAGAAAATCCTCGTAAAGTTCAAACGTTGTCGCCCATTGTGAAATATACTCAAATGGCGGAAAACCTGGATTGTTGCCTGAAAGTTCCTTCCGTTGTTTCAACAATGCACAAATTTGCTCATCAATAGTAATCAAATTTTCATCATAATGCTCGGTTGGACGTTCAAATGGCATACGTTTCATCATTTTTCTCCTTATTCGATATTTTCAAATTACTCCTTGAACTGGAACTCATGATTGCAAGATTTCACATACCGTTCTGTATATTAATGAAAAGCCCCAGCATAGATAGTCATCTTAGGCTGAGGCGTGATGTCGAGCTTGTGCGCAGTTTATTCGGGGCTCAACTGCCATTGATTGCAACTTTTAAGCCCCAACACGTTTCGAACTATTTATTCAGTGGAAAAGGATGAATATTCATGACCGTATGCGTGAGTTTCCGTCTTATTCACACTTAGGGGCTTACATCCCTTGGTTATAAAAACTGCCGCTTAACCCGCTTGCATGCTTTCTACTTATAGACCGTTTACACCTCTTCAAGCTAACTTAATGACTGTGCTGCAAAATGGTAAAACGCCATGGCATCCTCTCCGGTGGCAAAACCGGCCTGTGCTATCTTGTCGCTGCCTCCGCCTTTACCGCGATAATCGGCCAGATACTGCTTCAAGAACGCACCGCAGGCAAGTCCGCTCTGTCCTCCCTGGGCGAGGACAACCTTATGGTCGGCGTTGGACACGAACAGCACGATAACGTCAGCTTCTTCGGTGAGTTTAGCCGCCAGGTTCTGCATATCCTTCAGCGGCTTGTCCGCAAAAACATGTTTGATCAGGCTGCCTTGACGTTCGGCCAATAGCTTCCCGGCCAGGTAAGCGTCATTCTCGGCCTTCACGGCGTTCAATTCTGTCTGGAGCTGCTTCTGCTCCTGGTCCCATTTTGCAATCCGATCCAGAATCTCTTCCTTTGCGGTATTAAACCTAGCCGAAAGGCTGCCGAGAATCTCCATTCCGGCATTAAATTCTTTTAACGCTCGATATCCGCATTTAAAATAGAGACGCATATGCCCCTTCTGCTTCTCGGCTCTCAGCAGTTTGATCATTCCGATCTCACCGGTTGCAGATACATGTGTACCGCCGCAGGCGTTATATTCGATACCTTCGATTTCTACGATCCGGATATCGTCGGTTACCTTCGGCTGCTTCACCAGCGGCAGGGCGGCAGCCTGCTCCCGACTCACAACATAATTCGTTATCTTTCGATTAAGGTAAACCTGATCATTGACTTCCAACTCCAGCATCATCAACTGGTCCTGAGCCAGGTCAGATCGGGCGATATCAATGGTGGCGTAATCCTGACCCAGGTGGAAACTGAGTGTTTCCGCCTGGCATACTTGCAGACATATGGCAGACAGGAGATTCTGGCCGCTATGATGCTGCATATGGTCGAATCTTCTATCCCAATCCAAACGGCAGCCAACCACTTCTTTCTCAGGAAAACGCTCGACTTTATGCAGAATTTCTCCTTCCTCCTGGACGACATCAAGAACGGGAATTTTATCGATCCACCCTAGGTCACAAGGCTGCCCTCCGCCGTGCGGATAAAAGGCCGTCTCCTCCATTACCAGATAGGTTCCGTCCTCCCGCTCCAGTTTTCGTGTTATTCGTGTCTCCCACTCCCGAATATGAGTGGATTCGTAATATAACTTCTTTGTCATTTTCTTGTCCTCGCAGTTCTCAGGTTAAATTAACTTTAGTCACAGCTTGCTGGCACTCATTAGTTTTAATTACATTCTACTTCTTCTTCCCTTTTTCTTGAAACTAAAATCATGCTCACTATACTTAATAATAGAACAACAAAAAACATATACAAGGTAATTGGGTCTCCTCCAGATGGAACTTCATCTGCTATATATCCCGAGATGATCATATTTACTCCTGATACAGAACTAGAAACAACTGCCAACATACCCACAGCATATTTATTAACTGCAGGTTTTTTTAACAATATTAAAATCAATGTGATTAGCAAACTAAAAATAAAAATACTCATAGAAAGTTTTATATAATAAAAAACATCTACTAACATGAATTCAGCTCCTATAAAATCTTCTCGAAAATGTACGGTCATCTTCTTCTCTGAATTTGGTGAACCCGCACATGGTGTAGAAGTGATGATTTTTGACACTCCAGCTAGGAGTATCCAACCACCATTTTGTGCTATCCGGAAAACTTCCTTCAATGTCTTTCATTACTTTTTTACCGATTCCTTGATTCTGATAGTTTGGGTCAATAAAAATTCGCCCTAGATTATGTACTTGATTGCTTTCTATAAATATCATAGCTCCCCCAATTATTTCTCCATTATAGAGCACTTTAAAGTACTCACAATTTAGCATCATCTCTTCTTGCCAACTTATGGAGTCATAGCCTAGTGGACCACAGATTTATTTCAACGAATGCATGAATTGTTTATAACGTTTTGGTCACAAAGAAACAACCCAGCCTGAGACTGTTCTTATCTTAGGCTGGGTATTTGTTGTCTGAGCTTCTTCCTTATACCTCGGGAAAAAATGTCGTTAAAAGCTATCTCTCTCCTGTATCTTGAAGAGAAGAATAACCTTCTTATCTTAGCTCCAACGGAATTAGCCAATGCGGGGTCACTTGCCTGGCTTCAGTTCATGAAACACGTCAGGGAGACAGTCATTCCCCCTTAAAACCAACCATAGTACGATGCCGTCCAATGATATTGAATTGATTTAGTTCAGTTACTTGATTAAAGAAACCTTTAATCTCGATATGAGGTTCTTCTAAGTCAATATTACGGTTTCCTTCATACATTTCCTTCGGAGCAAATACAGTAAGAAGTAATTCTTCTCCTGGATCAATATTGAGTTTATTATTTCTAGCCTCGATCTTAAAATCATTCCCTTTAGCACCGTTTTCAATTTTTATGGGAAAACTTAAATAAACATTATTTTGTACTATAATATGACTAGTTTTGTTCTGTAATTTTAGTGTGAACATTGTTCCATTTGATTCTTCTTTTTGTTCAACTAATTCTAAACTTATATTGTCAATGTCGTCAGTAGCCATTTCGTTGTTATTACTACAACTTACGCTAATTAGTAAGCACAAGATGACGGAAATGATGAATATTGGTTTTCTATACACTTTCTGAATCCCTCCCAAACTTCCTTATTCTTTTAGGCGGATAGTCTGACGACATTAATTCACTTTGTAAAAATACGGCCCACACATGTCTTCATGGGTATTCACATACGTCCAAGTAAAGTTTTTATCAAAAATATATATATCTTGTTGAGAATCAAAATCCTCCGCGACTATGGCATTTGCGTTACTGTATAGAAATACATCGGGAGAGTTTTGGTACATTACATATAATTCATCTTTTATTTCAGTATTAAAAGCATTTCTTGCTGCATTTTCTTTCAAACAACCTTGTATTTCATAACTAAAAATATGCCACTTATATTGACTGTAATAAATGCTTTCTTTTACATCATCACTAATGTTTAGTGTAAATGTCTTATCCCATCTATCCATAATTTCTGTTGCTCCATCAAATATATCTGAGATGTTTACAGCTTTTTCAATTAACTTTTCAATCAATTGAATCTCTTTTCTGATCAAGTTCTCTCCCCCTAAATAAGTGTAAATACTTTATTATACTTATGGTCCCTCTTCTCGACTTGCTTACAAAAGGCTCTCTCCTAGCATCGGTTCAACTTGTTCTATCCATTTATGCTCTTTATCTGCTAACAAGGTTTTCCATCCGAGTTCGATAACCGGGATTAAGTTCTTTTCTTGATCATCAATATAAACAACCGTTTGGCCGGATTCAAATTGTTTCCCGACATGTTGAAAAATTCGTATATCGGGTTTGCTTAAACCTACTTGATTTGAAATCGTTATGCTCCTGGTATACGGTTCTACTCTTTCTAATATTGGTTCCAACCATTCCTTACAATGGTTACTTACTATGTGGATATCTGCGATTTCACTCCACTCAGCCAAGTAATTTAAGCCAGGGAGTGGTTCCAGTGATTGCATTAATAATTCTCTGGCTTGCTCTTTGTTGATCTGCTTCATTCGCTGGCTCATCCATCCCCAAAATTCCTCTTCTTTGATCTTTCCTGTCCATAAATCTTTTCGAATCTCATCAAATTGTTCTCTGATGTCTTGAAACGAGATTTCGGAACCTTCAGATAATTTGAGCCAAACCGCAGATGAAAAATTACTTACTAATACACCAGCTAAATCTAATACCAGTTGTGGCTTGGCAGTCATCGAATCATCTCCTAAAATCTTATACAGGCTTTACCGAGGGGTTAGGCGAAGTGGAGGGCATCATTGAAATACTAAGAATCGTCACTATTTTTTATGTCAATTGAAATATGTTTTCTTAAATTAGTAATGTATGCGTATGCATCATTAATCTCAGTAATTCCTTCAACAACATTGTCCCTTAATTCTTCAATAAAAAATTTAAGCCCACTCTCTCGTAAATCTATATCCTTCAAATAATTCTCATTATAATCCTTGATAAAATCTGACTTGCTCTTATAAAGTTTAAAACGTTCTAAAACATAAAGTTCCTTAAGGGTGATGAATAAAGCTAGAAAATCCCTAAGGTTTCTCGCAACCAAGTTTACTGCATTTTCAAAAAACATGGGTTGTATAAAAATAATTGGGGCCTCTTCTAAATCTTTAATAGATTGATTAAACGTGTAAAAAGCGAAGTGGTCCCCACCTACCCCTGTTCTCCCAAAAACTACAGCATCCTCTGGTGTGCATTCATATCTGTCATCATCATGATTAAAGCTAATATAAAAACCTATATAATGATCGACAGTATGCCCATTTCGTTGATGTAGGTCCTTATCCAATTGAACAAGCTTTTCTAAGGTTTCTGGCATTTTGTAATTTACCGGCATCTAAGACTCACCCTGCTATATATTGTTTGTTATATTTCGCATAACCTCTTGTATTCACGAGCTACGTTTTTATCATTATTCATTGGTCTTGTTTAATTCTTGATTTAGTCTATCAATTTTGTCTTCTATTCTTCTCAAGCTTTCTTTTGTATTTTTTGTGTGTAGAATGAATCTATTTACAAATCGAAATAATCCAACAAAAAACAGTATAACTAATAAAACAATGAATATGATTTGAAATAACATTGCCATCGAAAAAAAGCCCAAGATATTACCCCCTTAATAAACTAAAAACTAAATTACGCATTCTTCCATGATTATACATCTGGCAACCAAGGCATGGTAGTCCTGCAGTGTGAATACGTTGTTATCTGATGTAATTTCTTCACTCGAATCAACGATCTTCCCTCGCAGTTCAATCATTTATCGACTGACGTGTTGCTGCCAGTTGGCACAGTAAAAGCTGCCGAATATCTCTGCAGCAGCTTCTTGGCTGTGCTCTTGGTCCTGCGGAGCCCCGTGTTACTTAAAGTGCACACTCTTTATTCAGATCTATCTTGACACTTAAATTCGAAAATCTCATCAACAGCTTGTTGATACCCACCAGATTGTCGAAAGGATTCCCTAATATTTGCAGCCGCTTTCTTAAAAGATAAAAGGCTTAACACGTGATCTGCAGCTTCACGTAGTTGATTTGCAGTCAAACTTTGCATGTGTAATGTAATGCCTGCTCCGATATTGGCGACTTGCCCCGCAATGATCGGCTGATCCGCGTTTTGTGGAATGACAATCAGCGGAACACCATAATACAGACCTTCATGGGTGCTATTCATTCCACCATGTGTAATAAATAATTTAGCGTATGGCAGTACAACGGTTTGTGGAACGTAATTTTTAACGATGAAGTTTTTAGGAATTTCCCCTACATCAGAAATTTGGACTTTACTCCCAATCGACATGACAATCGTATGCTCCGTGTTTCCAAATGCCTCAAAACAAAGCTTATAGAAATCCATTGCATGATTAAACACGGTACCCAGTGATATGTAAATGGGGTTTTTCCCCTCGATGGCAGTAAAGTCGAAGTTTTCTTGCGTTAATCGTGAAGAGATGGATGGCCCTACAAATTGATACGTTTGGTCGAATGCTTCTTCTTCAGGTTGAAACTCCCTTGTTGTATAAACGATCGTAAGCGGCGCTGGATTGCAAAACACTTCGTAAGGCGAATCGATCTCCACCTCATATTTTTCCTTCACCATTGCCGTCAGGCTTTGAAATGTATCGTTTATCGGTTTAACGATGTCTGCAGGGACATTTTTAAAAAATGCTTCCAGCATTTTATCGAATGATTCTCGTGTCTGTGCAAAAGTAGTACAAGAGTTGATTGCAGGAAGCTTAAGAATTTGAGCAAGTAATCGCCCACAGCCAAACATCGAATCATGGATGATATAATCAAAATGCTCTCCTTTGATCTGTTCAAGAACGCTTGGTATGACGATATCTGCCGTAAGTAAAAGACCGTTGATTCTTTGGAGCATATAATCTCTTCCACCTGAAATAAAGGCTTTTATAAATTTTTGATCGTCAAATGTTCGAACGGTTGCTCCCGTCTTCTCCATACGCTCCCGAAAAGCCTCTATACAAAAGTACACGACCTCTTCCCCACGAGAAATAAGCTCCTGCACAACACCAATCGTTGGATTGATATGTCCCTCTGATCCGCCATTAATAAATAATACACGCGCCATTTCAACCACTCCTTTAGGTATGCAGTTCTCTAAACTATGAATGAGTAAGGGGCACTGTCCCATACCATTGATCGAATCCATAATGGAATCACGTTTATCATAGTACAATACTTGAAAATCTCAAACTTGGATCGCCATATTTTTCAGTTAAGCAATGTCGTTACAGAGCCGGTTTTACTTCATGGACAGTTTTGGACCTGGGGTACCAAAAATCAAAATCGTTCGATATACATGTTTCAATCCAATGCGAAGTGGGTAATTGTATTAAACATATTATTGCAGTTATACAGTCCTACTCGAAAGGAACTCGTTGCCTGCTTACGCATTTTGCATATATCCATTTGGGCTGAGGGAAGTAATACGAACAGGGGCATACAGGCTTGGAATACTTCTTCGGATGGATGTAACAAGGGATTGCACAGTTTGGAAAGCTATAATGCATATAAAGGTGGAATTTTGGGTATGTAAGTCAATGCCATAACGAAGATTCTCAACTTAAATTGTTAGTACCCTCAGGGCTTCCTCTTAGATTGTTCTCCACCCCTTAATCATGCGCTTAATCCTATTCCATTTTGATTTCTTTTAATGCTAACTTGCTTAGCTTCATTTTCCATTTCTACATAACAATGCTGAAGCCTTCCCTTAACTCTAGCACCACATTTCCCCCAACATTTTTGGGTCCCCGATGGATGATATGCCAAATGCTCCGCATAATATGGATACTGCTTGCAAAGGGGCGATTGGATGATAGTACTGGAGCATGTGAACAAGGTTTACGATAATGGCTTTCACGCGCTGAAAGACATTAATCTCGAATTCAAAAAAGGGGAAATTACCGTCCTCATCGGACCGAGCGGCTGTGGCAAATCAACGACCATGAAGCTGATCAACGCGCTCAATACGCCATCGTCGGGTAAAGTTCTGATTGACGGTAAGGATATCTCGAGATTGAATCCGGTTGAACTGCGGCGCAATATCGGTTACGTCATTCAAAGCGTTGGTTTATTTCCGCATATGAACATCTCCAAGAATGCGGGCGTGGTTCCACGTCTGAAGAAGTGGGATAAAGACACAACAGATCAAAAAGTTAATGAATTATTGGACATGGTCGGACTGGACCACACCATTTATGGTACGCGCTATCCATCCGAGCTTAGCGGCGGACAACAGCAGCGTGTAGGCGTAGTGCGAGCGCTGGCTGCTGAACCCGATATCATCCTGATGGATGAGCCGTTCTCCGCACTGGATCCCATCAGCCGCGAGCAGCTTCAGGATGAGCTGATCCGGCTTCAGCAGGAGCTCAATAAAACCATTATCTTTGTTACGCATGATATGGATGAAGCTATTAAAATTGCGGATACCATCGTTCTGATGAAAGATGGTGAAGTGATTCAAACGGGTAAACCGGACAGCATTTTACGGCATCCCGCAAACGAATTTGTACGTGACTTTATCGGTTCCAAACGTCTGCAAAATGAAAATGAAAGCGCCTATGAAATTCCGCTTGTGGATGAAGTGATGATTACGAATCCGGTCACGGCATTCCCGAGCCGGGGATTAGCCGAAGCCATCAAAATGATGGAAATGAAGCGGGTCGATTCGCTGCTGATCGTGGACCGTAACCGTCAGCTCCAAGGAGCGGTTTCGATCTACCGGGTTCTCGACCAATACGGCGAGGAAGGCAAAACTGTGGCGGACGTTATGCATCCGGTCCGTTTTTCCGTAGCTTCAGGAAGCACGCTTCCGCAGGCCATCGAGATCATGGACAGCCATCAGCTCAGTAATCTCCCTGTCATAGACAGTAATAACCGGTTCCTCGGATTAATCACAAGAGGCAGTGTGGTTAAACATTTGGCCGAAGTCTATCCTACGATGGTTCCTCCGGTGCTGAACGGAGAGGGTGAGTGATATGAACGCATTTTGGAGTTTCATCACAGATCGCTATCCGGATATTCTGAAGGCATTGCAGGAGCATCTGGTCCTCTCATTCTCTGCCGTGCTTTTGGGGACTGTTATTGCCGTACCGATCGGAATCCTGCTGGTCTACAACCGGGTCGGCTGGCTGAACAGCATCGTGTTTTTCATTACGAACCTGTTCCAGACGATTCCAAGCCTGGCACTTCTGGCGATACTGATTCCACTGCTCGGCATCGGCATGAAGCCGGCCATACTGGCGCTGTTTCTGTACTCCCTGATGCCAATTCTGCGGAATACCTATGACGGTTTTCAGTCCGTGGATAAAGGCGTGCTCAATTCGGCCAGGGGGATGGGATACAGCACCGCCCAAACGATTTTGAGAATTCAGCTTCCCTTATCGCTTCCTTACATCATGTCCGGTGTCCGCATTACGACCGTGTACATCATCAGCTGGGCAACACTGGCTTCCCTGATCGGTGCAGGAGGTTTAGGCCAGCTTATTGTATCTGGACTTGGCGTCAACAAGCCCGAGATGATCTTCATCGGTGGCATTGGCGCTATACTCCTGGCACTTGTAGCTGACGGTCTGCTTGGGCTGCTTGAGGGCTGGCTAAGCAAACACTACCATCAGACTCAGACCCGGGACGCTGCGATATGAGTTACATCAACCGTAAACAGCGGGCCGGACGGAACAAGGAAGGCGTGATGAAACTGAAAAAGCTCAAGAGGATACCGATGTTAGTCTGCATGCTGGCTCTTGCCGTTTTTACCTCCGCATGCGGAATTCAAAGCGACATTACGATCGGCACTCAAACCTATACCGAAACCAAGATTATTGCCGAAATGTATAAAGCGCTGATTGAAGACCAAACCGATCTGAAGGTGGATATTATCCCGGATCTGGCATCAAGTTCTTTGGTCATCAATGCGATGAAACGAAACGACGTTCAAATGGCGACATTATATACCGGTGAAATTTTCAACAACCATTTCCCGATCAGCGGTACCAAAGACCGCGCGAAAGTCTTGCAGGAGGCGCAGGATGGATTTCAGGAGTACTTTGGGTTTACCTGGATGAATCCGCTGGGTTTTGAGAACACCTACGCATTCACGGTAAGAAAGGATCTGGCCGAAGCCAACGGGTACACCAAAATTTCCGATGTCAAAAAAGACATGGCCACCATGAAGCTTGGTGTAGATACGACGTGGCTGGAGAGAAGCACGGATGGATATCCGGCGTTCTCCAAAGCGTATGACATCAAATTTGGTCAGGTCTTCCCCATGGAAATCAGCCTGGTATACAGCGCGGTAGCTAATGAGCAGGTGGATATTGTGCTGGCCTATTCAACGGATTCCCGGCTGAAAGCCTACCAATTGCAGACGCTTCAGGATGACCAGCAATTCTTCCCTCCATATGACGCAAGTCCGGTATTGCGTTCCGACCTTTTGAAGAAGCATCCTGAAATTGAGGATACGATAGCGCCTTTAATCGGTCATCTGGATGCAGATACGATGATATCGCTTAATTATCAGGTGGACATTGAGAAGAAAAGCGAGCGGGAGGTCGCCATCGCGTATTTGAAAGAGCAGGGCCTCTTGAAAAGCTAAAGGAGGGTAAGCATGGAAAGTGAACATTTAACATTTGCCGACTTTTTGTCGTATATATCACGAAATCAAGAATTGCTCTGGGAGTATTTCATCCAGCATATTACGATGGTCGTTATCGGGCTGGGGCTGGCATTCATCGTCGGCGTGCCGCTTGGCATCCTCTGCTCTAAAAGCAAATGGGCGGCCAAAATCATTTTGTTTATCACCAACATCCTACAGGTAGTGCCGAGCTTGGCCATGTTAGTGGTTCTCATGTTATGGATGGGACTCGGAACGACAACGGTCATGGTGGGACTCTTCCTATATTCCCTGAATCCCATCGTGCGGAATACGTACGTTGGGTTAAAACAGGTGGATCCCAGCTATCTGGAATCCGGAAAAGGAATCGGGATGAGCCCCTTCCAAATGCTCGTGAAGGTGCGTTTTCCGCTGGCGCTGACGTATATCATGTCGGGCCTGCGTATCGCAGCCGTCATTGCCATCGGGGTGGTAACGATCGCTCCCCTCGTGGGAGGGGGCGGGCTGGGACGTGAAATCTATGCTGGACTGAACAGCAACAACTCCCTGCGGATTTTTGCAGGCGCCATTCCTGCCGCGGTGCTGGCAATCCTTGCGGATATCGTGCTCGGCATGCTGCAGCGTAAGATGGATCTAGCCAAGCGGAAGTCAGGAGCGGCTCCGTCGCCTGCTAAGATATAAAATATGAACTGAGGATTGTAGAGGGTACATTCCAAAGGGGCATTCCAGAAGATCTCAGATCTTGCGGGATGCCTCTTTACTTTTAATTGTTAGCATGAGTGACATCCTTATTTTAGAAAATCCAAATATATCCTTACAAGTTTACTTAGAATCTCAATACTTTCCTCTACATTATTGGTCTCCAAGGAATGATTTGCATTAGGAATTTCAATGACCTCTCTGACTTTGTCTATGTTAATTTGGTCTGCAAGTTCACGATGAAACACTTCATCTTTTGTACCATAAACCACAAGTCCATTAAACTTGTTGATATAGTGAATGGTGTCTTTAATTGGTGTCAAAAATAAATGTTTTATTGGAATTTCAAGTTTCCCATGAACTTCTCCAGCAACTATTGTCCCTAAGCTCTTACTAATAAAAACAACTTGATTGTACTTGCCAATGATTCGTTGAACCGATTCGTGGCTTTCATCTATTACTCTTTGCAGATCATTAATATCCAAATTCGTTCTCGCAGCTTGATATCCATACTCCAGTACCATTAAGTCAAAACCACTTTGAAGTGCGGAAGTTCCAGCAAAATGTAGACTTGGTTTATCACAAGGATAGTTTTTTCCGGGGAACAGAACAACCAACTTGCTGTTTTCCTCATAAAGTTGATAATATTTTTGTTTCATTTCCGTTTTCCAAAACGAGGGCACCGTTAAAGTCTCTAATTTCATTCTCTCCCATCCTTTCCTGTTTCGGATGATTCGTTTTAACAACCTTGATGAGCTTTATAATCATTCTCCATCTTCCATTTGCTTTTCAATAAATTCATCTTTAGTTAAGCCAAACAAGATAAAATCTAACTATTTGCTTCTATGATCATTTCCCCTTCACCAGTAGGCACTTCAAAACCCTCTAGGAATGAAGATAATATATCTTCTGTTATTGTAAATGCTGCATTGGCATCGAATCGCTGGCTCCGAATGCGAAGTCGTTCACGTAATTCATCAGGATGAACTTTCAAATATATTAGTTTCCACACTCCGCCTCCATCTTCAATTAACTTCTTATATTCATTTCGTCTTTTTCGTTGCCAAAAACTGAAATCGACAACCACATTGCGCTTTTCATTCAAGAGATTGACGAGTTCATTACGCAACTTTAACTCGGCTTCAATTTTTAATTGCTCATACATTTCAATGGGGTAATCAATTCCGTAACGACCATGTGTAGCCCAGATTTCTTCATCAATGGAAAGACGTACAAAACCTCTCTTCTCAAATCTTTGAGCCAATGTTGTTTTTCCTGATCCTGCTACTCCACACATCATTGCTACTAATGGAGCGGAAGCATCCGCTTGGTTAATAAAATCATCTATTTCAAAATTGATATGCAACTAATATTCTCCTTTCAGAGGTTGCTGCCATCTTGAACAGTCAACCAGAAAACTCACTTATATTTCCTTTACTCTCGTGTGTGCAAAATAGTCATGTATACCTATTTTCCCTCTATTAAAAAATAAAACTACGATATATAGAACCAAAATTATATTGGGAATTAAAATTAAATATGGATTCTTAGGCATTTCAATACTCCACCAGGGTTGTGGAACCAGAATAATTACATGTGTTAGCTCCCATGGCAACAGTCTTATAAAGGTTCTGCATAATGCTTGATAAAAATTGATCTTTGATCCGTCTTTATTCATAACCCTTAACTTTAACAGTCGTTTTCCAATAGTTTGCTGTTTACACATCTCAAACGTAATAAAATATGTCCAAACTGGCAAGGACATGGATAAAAGTACCCAAATCTCTATTTCAATCCCCCTCTGTAAATAATCAAAGGGAAAGCCAGAAGTTATTTTATACATCAGCAATTGAAGGAAAATAAGAATAAATGCAATAAAAATAATAACAAACCAATACGCAACTAACCGTTTAAGGAATAATTTCATCCTAACCCCTTCTCATACCCTGCTCCCCTACATAGGTTGATAGTTTACGGTATTAAATAATTCTTCAGAATAAGTGATTCTTCCTCCTGAATTTCTCAAGTTTCTGTTGAATAAGTGAATCGAATGCTTTGCCTCCTTCATGCTGAACATGTCCCCCCGATCGCACTTCTTCCCCCGAACACAAACAAAGGCCCGCAGCAGGTCATGATCATGACTTATGCTGCAGGCCTTCGTTCTTCGAAGCCTCCCCCACTACCATGAACTCTTTTTTCACTGTCTACCATGAGGGGAAATTACCACGGAATAGCGCTCTTTATTTCACGTCCTTATTCCTGATCAAAATAAACGGTTTTTCCTGTATCTGCGGATACATACACCGCTTCTAATATTTGTGAAACAATCATCGCTTCCCTCGGTTTAACCAAGGGTTCGGTATCGTTCACGATACTGTGAATCCATTGTTTGGCTTCATATTCGAAATCCGTCAATTCTTCTCCCCTGAATTGCTCTCGTGCATTCGGATTCACTTCGATTTTATTCAGGAACAAGCTCCCGTCCCGCTCGCCATTGATCCGCAGTTCATTTTTGGCAAAATCCGCCCCGCCCTTCGTTCCGCACAGCAGGTTGCCGCCACCTTCCGCAATGTTCAGGGCCCAGCTGGTTTCAATGATGACCGTCGCTCCGTTTTTGAACTTCACATACCCGAACGCCGAATCTTCTACCTCGAATTCGTTTGGATCCCAGGCCCCCCATTCGTTCGCGGCATTTTCGGTATACTTCAGTTTATGGAAGACACTGCCGACGACGCTCACCGGCTCATAGTTATCCATCAACCATAGGATCAGATCCAGGGAGTGGGTTCCAATATCGATCATGGGACCGCCACCCTGTTTCTCTTTATCCAGAAACACGCCCCATGTCGGAACGCCTCTTCTTCGGGTAGCGACCGCTTTTGCAAAATAGATATCTCCAAGCTCCCCATCGGCGATCATCTTTTTTAACAGCTGGCTTTTGGCGTTGGAGCGATTCTGGTACCCGACGGTAAGCTTCTTGCCTGTTCGCAAGTGGGCTTCGTACATCGCTTTGGCCTCCGCACCTGTGACCGCCATGGGTTTTTCGCACATGACATGTTTACCGCTTTCGAGCGCATCAATGGAAATCGTCGCGTGCGAGCTGTTCGGTGTTAGCACATGCACGACCTCAATCTCTTCCATGGCAAGCAGATCGTTGTAATTAGTAAACACCTTTGCGTCAGGCGTGCCGTATTTTTTCGCGGCTTCCTCGGCTCTTTCCGGCTTCAAGTCGCAGAAGGCCACCATCTGTACGTTGTCTACCTTGGACAAACACGGCATATGTTTGCCGTTCGCAATCATTCCGCAACCGATGATCCCTACTTTTACGGTTCTCATGGAATTCCCTCCCTCGCGTTATTTGAACTCTACCGTTCGGTTTTCCTTATGAGCGATGTATGCCGCTTCCAATAGCTCCGTCAATTTCGTTCCCTCTTCCAATCCGAAGGGCATCGGCTTGTCATGAATCAAGGCATCCGCCCATTGGATGATCGGAAGCGGCTGCTCTTTAGGAAGTTGAGTGGGTGAGATCCATCCGGAAAAAGGGGCATCGAGCTTCTTCGAGATGACTCTGACGGTATCATCTGAGATCATCAAGGTGCCCTCCGTTCCGTAAATCTCGAGAGCGGAAGGAGTTCTGTACGTCACCAGGCTCGTTTCGACCAATGCGACCGCGTTGTTGACGAACTCAATGGAGCACTGCGCATTATCTTCCACTGCACGATGGGTGAAATAATGAAACATGGAGGTGATTCGTTTGGGCTGACCTAACATCCAACTGGCTAAGTACATCGGATGACATCCCAAATCCATCATCGCTCCGCCGCCGGTTTGCTTCTCATCGTACCAGTATTCCGGAAGCCAATTGTTCAATGCGCCGTCGTGGCCGTTCCGAATGCGCAAAAGGGTGACATCCCCTAATACTTTGTCATCGATCAGCTGCTTCGCGAACAATTGGTGAGGCCTTGTGCGAGCGGGAAATGAAATGCAGAACTTGACCCCTGCTTTACGTACCGCCGCTGATATCCGATCACATTCTTGGACGGTAAGAGCCATGGCTTTCTCAGTAAAAATGTGTTTGCCGGCCTCAGCGGCAGCTACCATAACGTCAGCGTGCATGCTTGTAGGGGCATCCACCACGACCCCATCGATGTCTTCCCGCTCTAGCAGCGTATCCAAATCCGCTTCAAAATCCGTTCCCAATCGGGCAGCCCATTCGCTTCCGCGCTCAGGCTGTTCGTCCCAGACTGCCGTGAGTTTAACGTTACCGTGAGATTGCAACCTTCTTGCATAATCATCTGCATGAACATGCCACTTACTTAACATCGCAACGTTCAACATGGGTTTCCCCTCCGTCATCTTTTGTATTTTTTTACAAGATTTTAGTTTTCTTCAAAGGGTGGTGGCGTATAACTTGCTCCAAATGGCGCATCAGGCCTTGAAAAATCCCCCATTAAAGCTCTTCGCACAGGCGTAGTTCTTTGCATAAAGTTGACATCGTTATGAAAACGGTCCGAGGGCTTTACCCACGGAGGGCTATAGATGTAATGCATGGTATAGCGGTCGTAATCCCAATTATGTTCGTACGCCCGATGCCATACTGCGTTGTGAAACACCAGGACTGACCCTGCAGACGCACATATCACATGGCTGATCGGCGTACCCGAATTTGCAGTCCGGATTGAATCCGGTAGTGGAACGAGACTGCGGTGGCTGCCTGGAATCAACTCCATATTCCCCATGCCGGGTTCTTCCTGATCGGTCAATAAAAATGAAGCACGGAGCTGAATAAGAGGGACTGGGTACCCCAGATTCTTAAAATCGAAGGCGCTGGATCCGTCTTGATGCCAGCCTCCCATCCTCCCCATTGCCGGCTGCATCGTATTCCACCCGGACTGCATAATGAATCGATCGCCAAGTAACCCCCTTATCTTCGGTAAAACCGAGGGATGATCCATTAAGTTTTCAAGAGCGTGTTCAGACTCATACCCTCTGCCGACTTGACCCCAACCGACTGTACCTGCCGCTTCATGAAGTCGAATTGATGCCTGCAGGCATTCTTTGACCTCCTCTTTCGACAGCACATTCGGAATGACAAAATAACCCCACGATTCGAACATAAACTTATCGAGTTCAGTGAATGCGCCTGCTGAAACGACCGGGTTTAACATGAGTTGTCCCCTCTCTTGCATATTTAAAAGAAGACTGACCTAGTATTCATGAAATATTCGGGATGGCAGTGACACCATCCCGCAAACCTCTTCACTAGAACCCGACATCATCCCGTTCTGCAGCTTTTTGAGCCACGAACTCCGCCATTTCTTCCACGCCGGCAGCTCTAAATTTTTCTTGAACACTATGAAGCATATTCAGAGCTTCTTCATCTGACGCCGCAAAAAAGGCTTTCTTAAATTCCTCATCGAAATTCAAACTGCTGGTTTTATCGATATATTCCTGATATTTAGGCCACTCTCTTGCAAGGTAGCTGGCGCTTACTTTGTCTATGATTTTGATAGGCATTTTTGCCGAGAAACTTTCCTCCAGCTTTTGCCACTCCGTTTTTTGATCTTCCGGCGTAGGCCAAGTGACTTCAGAGGAGAATGCCCCGATGAACCTTCCCGGAAGATAACTGAGCCCTGCGTCTCTTTTCAGATCCGGGTTTTCATCGAATTGTTTTTTCACATCCGGGATCCATTGGGGTATCCCGTTTTCCATCGTGTAGTGCGTTCCTTCGATCCCGAAATACGCAAGCAATCGGCCTTCTTCGCTGTTGACATAATCAATGTACCGCAAGGCCGCATCGGGATCCTTGATATTAGCGCTTAAGAAAAGGGCAGGGAAACCGGAACGGCCGGGTTTTTCCACTTGCGTTCGAATGTTTCCGCTCTTATTCTTCATCGGTCCGAGCAGTTCATATTGCATTTCCGGATTCGTTTTATAAAGCGTTTTTTGTAAATCAACTAACATAGGCTGGGCTCCGAATACGGCAAGCTTGCCCGTCGTCAGCTTTTCATTCGCTGTTGTGCTCGTATTGTTGAAGGCTTCAAGATCAAACAAACCTTCCGTTAATAACTTTCTCATGTATAACAACCTAGCTTCATGATCCTTGGACTGCGTCCAGTGAATCAGTTTTCCATCCACTTCACGGTAGTCCGAAATCGTGTAATCCGTCCACCCGGCAAGGAATTGGCCGTAATCCCATCCATTCCACATGGTTCCGGCAGGGATGACCGGCTTCCCGCCAATATCCTTGAAACCGCCATCTCTGATCTTGATCAATAGATCAACTAGCTCTTCTTGCGTATCAATATCCTCCGCTTTTACGTTTAATGCTTTCAGGATATCTCCCCTGGCAAAAAGGCCGTAATTCCAATTATGAATGCTCTCAGGGGTCCCGTCCGGGGTCTCCGTAGGAATGAGATAGGTCTTGCCTTCAAATTCGGGACTGTTGAGATCGAACTCGGCAAAATCCTTCGCGATCCCGGTCGTCACAAGTCTTTTAATATTCGGGTATTTATCGAGATAAGGGGTTAAATCCAGAAGCTGTCCTTCCATGGCCGCCTTCTTGATGACTTGTCCTTCTCCTCCTGTCGTAGACCAGAAAGGTGCGTTAACGATATCCGGAACCGTACCGGAAGCAAAAATGGTGTTTAGTTTTTCTACTTCACTGGTTGTGATGGATTCCAGTTTCAACGTGACCCCGGTTTTTTCCCTAATTTGCTGGGCTACGGGATTATTCTCCTGGTCCTGCGGGAAACCGGCTCCGCCACCGTTCCAAGCACTGAGGAAAGTTAAGGTTACCGGCTTTATTTCTTCAGTACCTTGCTCTTTCGGACCCGTGTCAACCGTGCCTGTTCCCTCTTCTTTTCCTGTTCCCGAGCATGCCGTCACGAGAAGCATGAAAACGATTAGTGTTATGCCAAGCACACTCCTGAGCCTGTTCTTTCTCATCCTACAATCCCCTTCCATTGGAAGATTATTTATATAAAAGGCACAGCCTTTTATACCAACTACTCCTTAAGAGAACCTACCAGTACGCCTTTCACAAAATATTTCTGAAGGAATGGATACACACAGATGATCGGAGTCGTTATGATAATGACGAAAGTCATCCTCAAGGCTTCCGGCGTTACGCCTCGCAGCTCCATCTGCGCCTCGGTCATGTTTTGAATGGCAGATCCGCTATTTCCCGAGGACGACGTCATCGACTGGAAAGACGCTTCGCTGATCATCTTGTTAAGAAACGTAGCTGCAGGTTGAAGGTTTTCATTCTGTATGAAAAACTGACCGGTAAACCAGTCATTCCACACGCCCACCCCAACAAATAAGGCAATGGTAGCAAGCACCGGCATCGAAAGAGGTAGTATGATTCTTGCAAATACCGACAACTCGCTTGCCCCGTCGATTCGGGCCGACTCCGACAGACCCTCGGGGATCCCGTCGAAGAAGGTTTTCATGATAATCGCATTGAAAAAATTATATAGGGATGGCAGCACCAACACCCAAAACGTATCCAGGATGTGGATTTGCCGGAACAGGATAAACGTCGGAATAAGTCCTCCGCTGAACAACGTCGTAAAGAAAAAGAAGAATACGATATACTTTCTTCCGGGCAAACCTTTCCGCGAAAGTGCGTAGGCTAATAAGGCCGTCAAAAATACGGAGGCAACCGTGACCACAACGGTTCGGGTAATGGAAATATAAAACGAATTCAAGATCAAATGGTTGCTGAAAGCTTTAGCATAGTTTTCTAATGTAAACACTCTAGGAAAAAAATAGATTCCACCCTTCATCGCATCGTAGCCGTCATTGAAAGAAAGGGCTAGAAAATAAATAAATGGATAGAGTGCCGTAGCGCAGAATAAAAGCAGCACCGCATAGTTAAGCGTCATATACATTTTATCTGCTGGCGTCAGCCTTCTCACACCCATACACACACCTCCTTGTCTTCAGTGCTAGCTGATTACCATAACGATACGTTACTCACGCGTCTGGATATATTATTGACAGCAACGATGAGCAGCAGCGAAATCGCAGACTTGAATAAACCAATGGCCGTGGAATAGGCTAGTTGCCCCTGTTGTAGGCCTGTTTTTAAGACATAGGTGTCCAATATCTCCGAGACGCTTAATGTGGCCGGGGACTGCATCAGCCAGATTTGGTCAAAACCCGCGTTCAGTATTCCGCTGAGGGAGAATATGAGCAATATGCCGATCGTTGGAGTCAGGCATGGAAGCGTGATCTTAAATAGTTTGCTCCATCGACCTGCCCCGTCGATTTCCGCAGCTTCATACAAGTGCGGATCGATATTCGTTAACGCGGCTAAGTAAATGATCGAACCCCAGCCTACACCTTTCCAGATGTCGGAAATGATGACCAATGGATAGAATAATTCCGGCTTTCCCATAAAAAAGATCGGATCCAAACCCATTTGGTAGCGAATGTCATTAATAAGCCCAACGTTCGGAGACAGGATTTTTTGAAGTAAGGTAACGACTACGACCCACGAAACGAAGTGCGGCAGATAGGAAATCGTTTGAAACACTCTTTTGAATTTTTTGTGCATGACGGCATTGAGCATTAAGGCCAGGATCAATGGAGCTGGAAATCCGAAAAAAAGCTTAAGGGCACTAATGGATAACGTATTGCGGAGTACATCGTAAAAACTGGAATCGTTTAAAAACTGTTCGAAATATTTAAAGCCTGCCCACGGACTCCCCAATATCCCCAAATTGAATTTGTAATCTTTGAATGCGATGATAATGCCGTACATCGGATAGTAAGCAAACACCAGAAACCAGATAAGAGCAGGAAGCAAAAATAAATATATATGCCTGAAATACCATATTTTACTGAGTTTCTTATTCTTCTTTAATTGCTCAAATCCAGGGATAACCACACCCTTTGATACCATTTTCCGAACACCTCCTACATCTTCGTCGTATCGGATTTTTACGAATCCATTCCCGATAGCTTAGGAACAGAGCCAATGCCCATGATTTTCGATGTTTCGACGGTATATAGCGACTGTCTCCCCCTCCTTTATTGCAAGCGGTTTCATATCTATAGTTTAAATATATTCAATATGGTGTTGAAATCATTCCATAATTTCCTCATTTGGATAAAAAGTAATCTTCAGGTCAAAAAGGTTCTGGTGGTTGCATTAATGAATGCATGGGGGCTGCTTGAAAAGAAAGCGGTTGTTGAGCAAGAGGATGCTCCTATTCTTTAGGTTATAAATAACGGATTAAGCACCCCTTCTCGCATCCTTCTTTTCAGGCGCTTTATTCCTTGATGAGGGTACATTATATTCAATATATACATATGAAATTGTTGGAAGAGCTTCTGCTGAATTTCTTTATGGATTTGGGACTTATTATGGGGGGGGATTTGATGTGAGGAAGTTGTAGTTGACCTAGCAGAAGAGCCCAAACGCCCTCGCTTCGTTCGAATAGAAAGCGCGTCGGACTCGTTATTAGGTTACCTATATATAAGAGAGTAGCGGGTGTTGATATCATGAAGTGGAGAAAACGTTTTTTCCCGTCGTCTCGCCAATCACCAATTCCGGCTCCACTAGGGTTTTAACGAATTTTCCGTGTTGCCCGTCTTCACTGTTAATGACCTCAAGCAGCGTGCAAGCCGCACGGTAACCCATGTCTCGTTCAAACTGTTTAACATGCGTGAACGTGCTGTATCCTTCGATGATGGAAGTCGGATCGTCAAAACTGATGATGGATATGTCCTCAGGCACCTTCAATCCAGCTTGACGCGCCATCTGATAGATTTTCACGCCAAGACTTCCATTTAGCGTAATGTAGGCCGTTGCCATTCGATTTTGAATATAGCGGTATAGGGGATGTGTTTGAGCTTGCACCAAACTTCCGATTTCAAAATCGGTTACGATGTGGGCAGGGTTAATGAGTGATCCCTTTTCCTTGAAGGCATTCATATATCCATCGATCCGCTCTTGAACAGTAACGGTTTGTATGGGCGAATCAGAGCAAATAGCGATATCACGATGCCCCAGCTCCCACAGGTAATTGACAGCCATGTTAACGCCAAGCCTACCGTCTGATGCTATATAATGAGTTTCCACCCCAGGAAGGTAACGGTCGATGAGAACGAACGGAAAACCCGCAAATTTCATGCTTAATATTTCCTCGTTGAATAATTCCTCGTCAACCGGGAAAATCAGTAAGCCTTCCACTCCGATTTTACTGCATGTCTGGATAGCCTCTTTTTCCTTATCTAGGTTGCCCTCTGATAAATAGATAACGCAGCGGTAATCGTTCTCATTTAGTGCTTGCTGAATGCCTTGTATAAGCCTAATGGTAAAGTAGTCATAAATGCTCGGCATAATTAGGCCTATCAACCGTGTCCGCGTTTCTCCGCTAGTTTTATGGATTGGCTTTACGGCACTTTTAGGAGGTGTCATCGGAATTTCATATTCAGGATCGCTTACAAAAGTCCCTTTTCCGGGCACCCTCGTTATGATTCTTTCGTTGACCAATCCGGAGAGGGCATTCACCACCGTAATCTTGCTTACTCCGAAACGCTCCATGAGTTCCTTTTCCGTAGGTATACGGTCACCGATTTTCAATACTTGCGATGTTATCAAGTCGCGTATATACTCTTGAACCATCTGATACAAAGGTATTCTTTCCGTTGGGTTCATCCGAATCACCACATTTCAATCAATATGTTCAATATATACATTACGAAAGACGCCATCGTTTTATTCCATTAGGATGGAAGATATGCGTCGTGCAGCTGGATGTGAATACCCATAGACTCTTTGATGGGGAGGGTGGATTTTCTTTTACCTGAGAAAATAGCCCGCCCTGAAAGGGACTTTTTGTATGATCAAAACGACAAATCCCAGTAAACGAGATTAACATCTCCCGGTTTTAATTTGCCCGTTAGCATAACAAAAAGCAGCCGACTGTTCTAACATCGACTGCCTTCTTGTCTTTGTAAGCTATCTTGCATGCCCCTGCACTACCATAAATTCCACATGTGCTTTTAGGTCTGAAAAGAAACCAAGGTAGCCGTGTTCGCAACTCCAATCATCGTTATGATCAATGTGTTCACCATTGCACCGAGCCAAATATTTCCTGTCAATTTGTACAGGCTTCGACTAATCATTGCCGCTGCAAATAACAAGACCATAAAGGGAAGTAAAACCATGGGATAAAGTCTCGTCTCTTGCCAGAATGAGTTACCCGTCATAATGCTATGTCATCCCCTATAAAGAACTCCATACTATCGGCATCGCTCTGCCGGAACCATAAAAAAAGAGATCCCCGCCTTCGCGGAAATCTCCAATGCATTTGAAATGATCATTCATTATTCATTATTTAATGTTTTCTAAACGAAGAGTTCAACTTCCTTACGAACACTTACTATACCCGCAGTTCCCGCACGTCTTGCACCCCTCGATGTTAATCAAGGATGCCCCGCCGCAGGATGGGCACAGATCCAGCGACATGGAGCCCCCGCCTGCGTGCGCGCCATGTCCGCCATATCCAGCAGCTGGCGTTGCCCCGGCTTCGCCTGCATCGACAGGCGCCATCGTGGCCGCGACCGGTGCCGGATCATGGTCATGATCCGCCTCGGCGTTGTTGGCCACATGCGTTTCGAGTGCCTTCGCCACGGCGTCGGCGATGGACTCGACGCGGTTCGCGCCGAAGCCGATCGCGCCGGTGCCGCCGATGCCCTTGAGGTGCTTGATCAGCAGCTCCACCTTATTGCCATGGTCCCCGTAACGGAGGAACAGGGAGCAAACGCGGCCCAAGGCTTCCGCCATCGCGAACACATCCGATCCGGCTTTGCCGACGTTCAGGAAGATTTCGCTTGGAATGCCGTCCAGATCGTTGATCGTAATGTACGCCATACCGAACGGCGTGTTCATTTTATAGGTCGCGCCGCGCAGCACTTGCGGGCGCTTCTTGTATTGTTTATCCAGCCCGCTCTTGCTCGGTGAGGCTGTCACGGCCATGCTTGCAGCCGCCGGCTCCACGCTCGCCGCATCCTCAGCCGCTTGCCCTGCCGCGCTTTGCTCAAGCGCTGTTTCCGCAGTAGAAGCTGTTGTCGCTTCGGCCGCTTTATCTTCTTTTCTCTCCGTTTGCAGCACCTGCACGTCGCGGCTGCCGTCGCGGTAGATCGTTACGCCTTTGCATCCCAGATCGAATGCCAGCTCGTACAGGCGCTTCGTATCTTCAACCGTGAAGTCCGCCGGACAGTTCGCCGTCTTCGAGATGGAGCTGTCCACCCAACGCTGAATCGCCGCTTGCACGCGGATATGATCCTCGGCGGAAAGACTCATCGCCGTGACGTAATAGTCCGGAAGCTCCTCACCCGGATGGCTGTCCAGCCAATCCTGGGCAATTGGGACGAACTGCTCGTCGAAGCCGAGACGGCTTTGACGGAAGTATTTGAAGGCGAAGTACGGCTCGATACCCGTCGACGTTCCGACCATCGTACCCGTGCTGCCTGTCGGTGCTTGGGTGATGACGGTTACGTTGCGTGCACCTTTGTTGCGTACCGCTTCAGCAACTTCTGGATATACCTCGGTCATATTTTTCATGAATCCGCTTTGCAGGTACAGTTCGGCATCGAATGCCTGGAACGAACCCTTCTCCTCGGCAATATCGGCGGATGCAAGATACGCTTCGCGCGCGATGAAGCCATACAGCTTATCCAGGAACTCCAGCGATTCCGGGCTGCCGTAACGGATGTTCAGCTTGATCATCAGCTCGGCCAGACCCATCGTTCCGAGACCCACGCGCCGCTCTTTCTTCTGATTTAATTCGTTTTCTTCAAAATGGTACGGCGTCCGGTCAATGACATTATCCAGGAACCGCACGGAGTAACGCGTCGTTGTCGCCAGCTCTTCCCAGGCAACGTCATGATTCGCTTCATCATAGAACTTCGACAGGTTCATCGCGGACAGGTTGCATACGCCCCAGCCCGGGAGTCCCTGCTCACCGCAAGGGTTCGTACAGATAATCGGGTTGAAATACCAGCTGTTGGACATCTGGTTGTAGTATTCCATGAAGACGACGCCCGGCTCTGCCGATTTCCACGCGGATTCGATAATGGTATGCCAGACCTCGCGTGCTTTTACCGTTTTATATGGAATGATACTGCGTCCAGCTTTCTTCCATTTATCCAGATCGCCGTCCCACAGCTCATCATAATCCGGATCGGTAGTATCCGGGAACACCAGCTCCCAGTCCAGATCTTCCTTTACGGCCTTCATGAAATCGTTGCTGACGCATACCGACAGGTTCGCATTCGTAACTTGTCCCATCGTCTGCTTTACCGTAATGAAATCCTCCACGTCCGGATGCCAATCGTTAATCATCAGCATGAGCGCACCCCGGCGGCTTCCGCCCTGCTCGATCAATCCCGTTGTATAACTGAACAATCCGCCCCACGATACCGCACCGCTTGAAGATCCGTTCACGCCTCTTACAATCGCGCGCCGAGGACGCAGGGAAGACAAGTTAATGCCGACACCGCCGCCGCGTGCCATAATCTCGGTCATCTCGGACAGGGTTTCCATGATACCGCCCCGGCTGTCCTTCGGTGAAGGAATCACGTAGCAGTTGAACAGCGTCAATTCATCGCTTGCACCCGCTCCGGCTGCAATCCGTCCGCCCGGCACCAGCTTCCAATCATCCAGAATCTCGCGGAACTTCCCGCGCCACTCTTCCTGCAGTTCCGGCGTTGCCTCAACCGATGACATGGCGGCCGCGAGTCGATCCCACATTTCTTCCGGCGTTTTCTCGATGGTTAACGTCAGCTTCTCCACATCCGATTCCACAAGCTCGCCCTTCCGTGTCTTCACCGTGACCTTGCGGCCTTCGCGCTTCACGATTTCGCCAACTTCCTTGGTCGGAAATTTAGGATCATCCTTCGTCAGAACGAGCACCACATCGCCTACCTTAGCGTTGTTGGTGTCGGCATCCTTCCAGGCATACCGGTCCAAAAAGATCTTCTCGCTTAAACCTTCCAGCCGCTGATTCTGCATCGTACTCAAGAGCAACTACCTCCTATATAAGATATAAAATTAAAAAGATTCCCCAGTATATGCGCTCACCAACAACATAACCTGTTATGTAGCCGGTCAAACATCAAAAACCACTATACACACCATATATAGTGCTGTTAATTCATTATACTACACTATATATAGGTTAACTATGCCGATATTGTGAAAATTAAGCCGACAAATCCAAGCTCCCGCTCGCAAGCTTCCGCTTTCTTCCTCTCGCTCTCTTTTTCGCCATTCCCTATGAAAAAAAAGGATGAAAATATCCAATTCCAGCAGCCGTGCGCCCTTCGGGTTATTCCACGCCCTTCCGAATCCGTGCAAGGTTATGAAGACTTCTTTTTTCGTCCATACTACATATACACCGTTGGCCCGGAATCTTTCACAACAGGAGGAGATCGACATGAACCATCAGCCATCTGCCGACTCAGGCATGATTTTCGACCCGCGCCTTCCCGTTCCACTGCAGATCGACCGTTCCTGGTTTGACGATCTCGCCGGTCGACTGGACAAGGGCGGACCTTGGGGTGACTATCGTCTGGCCCAGCTTGCCGTGGAGGGCGAGAAATCGCGTCTCGTTACAAGCTTTGAAGAACTGCAATGCCTCAAGCACCTTGGCGGCTTGTCCCCGCTCCCCCATCAGACCGATACCGCAAGACGCGTCTTGTTCGAGATGTCGGGCAGAGCGATTCTGGCCGATGAGGTGGGACTTGGGAAGACGATTGAAGCCGGCCTTATTTTAAAAGAATACATCGTGCGCGGCCTGGTATCCAAAGTGTTGATACTGGTTCCGGCTTCCCTTGTGCTGCAATGGGTTCGCGAGCTCAACTCCAAGTTCGGCATTCCCGCGATTGCGCAGAAAAAAGCGTACTCCTGGGGCAATGATATCGTTGTCGCCTCCATGGACACGGCCAAGCGCGATCCGCATCAGGAGATTCTGCTGAACGAGGAGTACGATATGCTCATCATCGATGAGGCGCATAAGCTCAAGAACAAGAAAACGTCCAATTATCAATTCATTCAAAAGCTGCGCAAAAAATACTGCCTCTTGCTGACGGCCACGCCGGTGCAGAACGATCTCAGCGAGCTCTTCAATCTGATCACCCTGCTGAAGCCGGGTCAGCTCGGAGGCCAAGGGCAGTTTGCCGCTAATTTTGTTGTCGATAAACGAAGACCCAAGAACCAGGATCAGCTCAAGGATGAGCTGTCCAAGGTCATGATCCGTAACCGCCGCGGCGAAGGCGAAGTGAAATTCACCAAGCGATCCGTCCGCAATGTAGGGCTTAGCCTCTCGCCCGAAGAACAGTCATTATACGACGGCGTCACGTCCTTCGTCAAAGATCAGTATCAGGCAGCAGGGGGAAATTTAAGCAGTATGCTGTCCCTCGTTACCCTCCAGCGTGAAGTGTGCAGCAGCCGCGATGCCGTCTTCGTGACTCTTGTTAATCTGTCCAAGAAGCTGCCGGAGGACTCGCCGCTGCGCGATAAAATCTGGGAGCTGGTCTATCTCATCAAGGCCATCAAAGCCAACACCAAGGCGGAAAAAGCCATTGAGCTGATCCAGCAAATGAACGAGAAGGTCATTGTATTTACGGAATACCGCGCCACGCAGGAATATTTGCTCAATTATTTCCGCGATCACGGACTGATCTCCGTACCGTACCGGGGCGGCATGAACCGCGGCAAGAAGGACTGGATGATGGACCTCTTCCGGGGCAAGGCGCAGGTCATGATTGCGACGGAAGCCGGGGGTGAAGGCATCAATCTGCAATTCTGCCACCATATGATCAACTTTGATCTGCCCTGGAATCCCATGCGGGTCGAGCAGCGGATCGGACGTGTGCATCGTCTCGGCCAGACCAATGACGTGAAGATCTACAACCTGTCCACGTCGGGAACCATTGAAGAGCATATCCTGAATCTGCTGCACGAGAAAATCAACATGTTCGAGATGGTCATCGGCGGACTGGACGTCATCCTGGAGCGGTTCGAGAAGAAGGAATCCATCGAGAAGAGCCTGTACAAAATCATGCTGGAGTCCGGCAACGATGATGAAATTCGCCAGCGCATCAGTACACTGGGTGACTCGATTCACCATATTAAACAGGATATCGAGCAAGGAAGCATCGTCGAAGAAAATCTGAGAGAGGAAGAGGCCTAATATGACCATGACGCCGCAGGAGGTGCAGCAGCACTTCATGGCCTATTTGGAAGCCACCGAATGCACCGTCATTGAAAAATCGCCTGAGCACGTCACCGTGAAACTGTCGCCGCAAGCTGACAAAATGCTCACCAACCGCCCGTATTACTGGGGCTTCGTGGAACGTACCGGCGCTCCCGCCGAAACGTTGTCGTTCAATTTCGTGTTTGATCCGGAAAAATACGACGAACGGCTGGCAAAGACCAAAGAAGCCGAAACCAAAGCGCAGCTCGCTGCGCCTGCGCAGGATCCGCTCCTGGCCCGCTTTTATGGGAATGCCCCGGTGCTGCCTATCCTTGGTCCCGGCCGCATTCAGCGGGAGAACATCGGCTACGGCAGCAGCCGGCTCGCACAGATCTGGAATGCTTCCCGGGAGGAAGGCAAATGCGTCTATCTGTTCCAGCAGCGCGAGACCGAGCCGCGTCCGCGAGCCCGTTCCACTCCGTATGAGCAGTGGCTGGGCGTCTGTTTCAAGGTGGAGTTCAGCTGTGATCTCAAGCGGGAGGAATTGTTTTTTCTCGGCATCTCACTATCCAGCCGTTCGATCGCCCAAGACTTCCCGGCGGTCCTGAATGGACGCGAACTGACGCCCCGCTTGCCGGAGAGCGTTCATGTCCGCCCGGCTGCGCTCACCTTGCAGCAGGCCGTAGATGCGCTGGAGAACCATCTCATCGACAAGCTAAGCAAGCTCGACTATGACTGGGCCACAAAAGCAAGAGAACGTCTTGAAGATGAACTGTTGGTCATCGACAGCTATTACGAGGACCTGCTCAAGGAGCAGGACGAAGAGAAAAAAGCGCTTATCGAGGAGCAATATAAGAACCGCCGGTCCGAAATGCAGTGGCAGTACGAGCCGAAAGTGAGCTTGTCCGTCATAACCTGCGGTCTATTTCATCTATGTTCGCCTGTGGGTGCGTCATCATGACGCCCCTCTACAAAAGCAGGCAAAAAAAGAACCATTCTCCCTTCTCCTGCCGCGACAGCTTGCAACAGCCTTTGCAGAGCTTGTCCGATATGATGATTCCATCACATCCATGGCGTGTAGGGCCAAGGAAAGGCGGTTAATGATTTGAAACGGTGGAACATGAAACTTCATAACCCTAATGACAAGGATTTTAAGCCCAGATCACCCTATAATAAGCAGTTGAGCCGATATCGAATGTTGTCTGTCTCCGTTATCGTAACGACCATCCTGTCGTTCAGCACGGTCCAGCCGCAGGCAAGCATAGCTGCCGCAAGCCAAGCCGATGTTTCCAATTCTGCGGATAGCCTTAGTCTGACAGGCACTCCGTTTACAGCGGATCATCATATATTAGGCATTTCAGGTGTTAATCCGAACAAAGCCGTGGCTCAGGTGCCCGGGAGTTTGATGGACTTTGCTGAGGAGACCGTCGCTCAATTATCGGCCCATGCGCCATTTACGACCTGGGACGAAGCAAAACTCGAATTCACCCCGCTCGGTCCGGGCACGCACGGCTGGCTGGTCACGATTTCCGCTGAAGGACTGCCGCAAGGATACATGATTATCAGTGCAGGAGAAGAGGGTGGATATATCCTAAGTGAATACGGGATCGGCTCGACCCTTCCCTACAGCCAAGCTCCGCTGAAAGAGCGGCTCGCTGCGGAAGGTCTTATGAAGGCCGGAGGATCATTGCCTCAAGGGAGCATCGTGCGTAAGCTGTATGAAGTATCCCCTGTCTGGCAGGTCCAGCTCCCCGGCAAAAAGCCGGTCTATTTTAGTGCACTGAACAGCGAAGCGCTCCCGGATGAGCCTCAGAAGACACAAACAAAGACTAAGCCGGTATCCATATCCCTGCCTGCCGCAGCCAAAGGACTCGTGGCTTCATCCACGTCGAATCGTTGGTTTGCCGGAACGCCGTCCATCGCATCCGGGGACTCTCTTGATCCTTACGATAATCTGCTGTGGCTGACCTCAAGCAATCTAACGGCCCGAAGCAGCGCCGATCTGCGGAATTTACTGCAGGAGCACTCCACCCTGATATTCAAGTCCAAAAAAGGCAATGCCGCTTACGGCGCACCTTTTAACTTAACCGGCTGGCATCGCTGGTCATCGGGGAATCAGGAGAACCCGGCTGCGCTATATGTTTCGGTTCCCTTGCGGAATACGGACACCCTCCGTTTCCTGCCGGCATCCCGGTTAATCGGGCAGGGACAATTTTATGCTCAGCCGGAAGAATACGGCTTCGGCAGCTAACAAGCGATTTACGAATATCATATGCCATCCCATACAACAGCCCTCATTCCTGCAAAATATGCCATAAATGACAAAAGGACGCGGCCCTTTCACAGGGCAGCGTCCTTTATGATTTCACGGCGTTTTACAACTTGTTCACCCACATGGGTCGACAGCCATCCAGGAGCTTGGTCGCCCCAAACCGGAGATCGTGCGCACATGAAGCAACTCGCACGATGTACAAAATGCGGATTCATAATAACATGCAGCAGCAGCTACTTTGTCTTTTTTTTGCGTTTGGTGGTTACATCCTCTTTCCACAGCGACATGGAGAGCGGAATCATGCCGAACCACCTTGTGGTCCAGGATTCCTTCACCTTCGCCTGGCGCCGAACGTCCTTAGGCGTATCTATATAATGAACCACTCGTTCGGTAATGTACTTGATCAATTCATCGCCGCTAGCCATACGAATCAACTCCTTATGGTTTTTCCACATCCCAGTATCAGTTTGCTCCATTTCGATCGATTCTAGACGCACGCACTTGAACAGCATGATTTTTCCGCCAAATGCACATTCTAAAAAAGCCGAAAATTTTACGTGAAAGAAGGGAGCCAACATGATTAAGACAGCCATGGTATGGATGCTTCTCTTTACACTGGCACTCCCGAGTTCTGTTATGGAAGCCTATCCAGTGAAGGAGCAAGCCATGACGCGCCCCGCGCATGCCGTTCATCCCATCCCCATATCGACAACAAGGCTACTGACCGAAACGCCGGAATCCACCCACTCTTCAGGGCAGGAGATCGACCAGTCAGAACTAAGGCAGCTGCACCCTTTTGCCCATGATGTCATTATGATCGATGTGGGTCATGGCGGAATCGATGGAGGAACGTCGTATGGAGACATTCTCGAAAAAGATATCAACCTGGCCATTTCGCGCAGACTGTTCATGCTGCTTCGCAAGGAAGGTTATCATGCCGTCCTGAACCGCGATGCCGATTACGCGCTTAGCGACGACAACCGTTGGCATCGAAGCTCCTCGAGGCATCGCCGCGATCTGTCGCAGCGCAAGCAGCTCAGCAGTGAAATCCCGACCAAGTTGGTGGTCAGCATTCATGTGAATTGGGGAAAGAACTCGTCCAAGCGCGGAGGCATCGTTCTGCATCAATCCGAGGGACGCAGCACCCTGCTTGCGGACACCATTCAAGAGCAGTTGAATCTGGTTTACCGTAACAACAATCACATCATGGTAGGTAAACCATATTATCTGCTGAATCAAACCAAAGTACCCGCCGTCATTGTGGAAACCGGCTTTCTCAGCAATATGGAGGACCGGACATTATTAACCGGCCGTAACGGTCAAATGCAGATCGCCGAGGCCATTGCCGACGGGATTATCAGTTATTTAACAGCCCTGTAGTTAGGGGCTGTTTTTTTGCTATATAGACCTGCCTGCTCCAATAATTAGGTCTATCAGCCTTATATTATGTAACTTTAATTAACATCAATATGAAAAAAGTATCATTTTTTTTGAAATTGTGATAGAAATTCCGGGATATTATGATAGTATAACTAACATATAGAAAGATAGATTACTCAAATAGGAATTGGGGGAGATCGCGATGTTGGACTGGCTTGGCTATCGCCAGGGACTTCCGCTCTGGATTTCATGGCGTCTGAATCGTAATTTGAAGAACGATGTTGAAGACATATTCGAAGGTATTGCCGAAACGCGTAAAGAACTGCTGTTCACTTGGAGTTATGAGTATTGGGGACATCTGGAACGACTGAAGGAGCAGCTGAACAAGGATAACCCCCATGATTCGCAAGTCGGCAGCGAACGTCCTCGCCCTTTGTCTTCAGACACCCGGTTGAATCAGGAACAGCTCTTCTCTGCCTTGTATTCGCGCGCTACCGACTTTACGGAATTATTCTTGTTGAACCCCTCTGGTGAAGTCACGTACTCTACATATGCTTCACACATTGGAGCCAGCTATAGCAACAGCAGCCCTCTGGGCCAAGCGATCACCTATCTTACCGGTTCAGACACCGGCAAATTGCTCTTTGGGCCATATGCCGACCCCATCACGTTGACCATTGGCCCGCGATCCTCTACCTTTCACGACAAAATGACGCTTCTGTTCATGAATGCCATCTACACGAACGGCACGTTTGCCGGCATCCTGTGCGGCCGTGTGCCGAATGACGTGATCGGAGATTTAATCCAGCGGGAATCCGGCCACGTTTACCCTGATTCCGGCGACAACTACATTTTCATGGCCAAGCCCGAAATGAATCATCACATCGCTCCCGGAACCGCTCTTTCCAGAAGCAGGTTTGAAGATCGAACCTTTACTCATGGCGAGAACCTGAAGGACGGTGTTACCACCGATTGGGGAACCGTTTCCGTTAAAGAGCATACCGAGCTTGAGCTTATCTTCACCGATCCGGCGACGGGTCAGCTGCACCCGGGAGTAGCCAATACCATTGCGAACGGAAGCAATCTGTTCGTGGTCTTTCCGGGATATTCCGATTACCGCCACATTTCCGTGATCGGCAAAGGCGTCACGTTCCGCTTGCCCCATTGTCCGGATGTTTGGGGAATGATGTGCGAAGGAGATTTGGAAGAGGTTTACCGCATTCGCAGCATTCGCTTTAGACACGCTAAGCTCCATGGCGGATCCACCCTTTTGTCCAGTATTCTGATCGCTCTCATTGTTTATGTTACTGCTGCTTATGGGTCACCTGCATTCGCCGCAATTGTAGGAGGATTCGCCTGCTTGGTCTCTGGCCTTCTTACCTCTTACCTGATCGGCCGTAAAGAAATCGGGCGCTTCGCAGATCGTCTTCGCAACCTCAGCCGGTTCATCCGCATGAATGCCGAAGGCAGCGGCGATTTGACGCAGCGGCTGGATATTCACCGATTCGATCAGGACGAAACGCGCGAATTAGCCAAATGGATCAATAATATGATCGACTCCCTGGAAAGCATCATGATGCAGGTGAAATTAACGGCAGGCGATGTTTCCGCCAGCCAACTGGTCATGAATGACACAACGGCCGTCACCGTTACCTCCGCACAGCGTGTCAGCGGCAACATTAGCGAGATGATTCGCAGCATGCGCAGCCAGCTGCAGGATATCGATGCGGTGAAGGAAAGCGCGGAACAGATGCGGGAGACCCTACGCCAGCTGGAACGGCAAGCGAATCAACAGATTGATGTAGCCAAGAATGAAGTGGTCCGTATCGGAGACAAGATGTCCCATATCTCCTCAAAAGTCGAGGAAACGAATCAGACGATCCGGAATTTCATGGGAACCGTTCAGGAGGTCACCGGCGTGCTGCACGCCATCGAGCAAATATCCTCCCAAACCCATTTACTGGCCCTGAATGCTTCGATTGAGGCGGCGCGGGTCGGAGAACACGGACAAGGATTTGCCGTGGTTGCTAGCGAAATCCGGAAGCTGTCCGAACTGACCAGACAGTCCACGGAAGAGGTCCATCGAATTATCAGCCATATCTATAAAGACGCCCAGCAAGCCGTGCTATCAATGAAGGAAGGAACCAAGGTCGTGCAAGAAGGGAATCTGCTGGTTTCCGCTGCCTCCGAGCTGCTCGCCGCCGCTGCCGAGGATGATCTGCGAAAGCATCAGGCTGTTGATAAAGTGGTACAGCTCATGGAGAAAATTGCATCGGTCAGCAAGGAGAACCGGAAGATTTCCAAGGATGTGGAGAGCAAGGTACAGGAGCTTACACAGGAAATCGAAAGCGTAAGGTACACTTCCGGCAATGTTGAAGTTATTGCAAAATCCATGCAGCAGCTGGTAGGACAATTCAAGCTCACCGATTCCCGTATCCGATAAATTGAATGCACCTCAACATAAGTACAGCCTTCCATACAGGGATCCGAATCACCGGGACCTTGTATGGAAGGCTATTGTTTTTTATGGCCGTGCAGGGAGTGGGCTGACCATTGTCCGATAACCTTTGTACCGTCCAGTTACTCACAAGATGCCATTACATTGCCATCGGTTCTGCTATTGCGCTAATGCGCACGAAGCGGATCAGGCCTCCAGCTTGAATGCTCTCTGACCAGATCGCTGATACCGACAAACTCCACCTTTGTCTGCAGTTTCGGAATGGTTCCTTTCAGTGCTTCTGCCGTTCGCGTTCCATATTTGCCGACATGGCCAATGGCAATGCAGGATGTTCTCTCTTCCGCATGCTGTGCCGCAGTCTGCAGCTGCTTACTCACGTGCTGAACGGTATGAACATCATCCAGGAATATGTCATTGGCGATGGACGGCATCCCCTTCTCCGCTGCCAATTTGCCAACCACGCTGCGGTAGTTTGTCTTGCTGTCGATAAAGAACAACCCTCTCTCCCTGCATACTTCGAGTACAATGGACATGACCCGCTCATCCCCGGTAACCTTGGAGCCCATATGATTATTAATCCCTACGGCGTAAGGGACCGAATCGATTGCCTCTTCCATGCGTTTACGAATCTCCTCATCGGTGAGCGAACTCAGAATGGCACCCGGTCCTAGCCAGGAAGATCGTCCTTGCTTTGGCTCCATGGGCATATGGATAATGACGTCATGGCCTTGACGATGCGCGGCTTCGGCGTCCTTCACGCTTGTCGACAAAAAAGGCATCACGGCGACCGTGATCTTGACAGGCAGATTGAGCATTTCCTGAGTCCCTTTCTGATCATTGCCAAAATCATCGATGATGACGGCTAACTTTTTAACTTTCGCTTCTTGACCATGCCTGCTGCTCCCGGATTCTTTGTGCATCTCTTTTGTTTCTTGATGATGAGGAGCTGCCGCTGGGATCCTCATCACTCCCGCCCCATATCCGATCTGACCTGCGTTCACGAGGATCCATACCACACATAGCAAGATAGCCGATTTTTTATATACGTTCCGCATGGTTACTCCCCTTTCCATTCATTTTCATGCTAATGTACACCTAACCGTATTGTTTGAGAAAAGGTATGCAAATATGTAAGCAAGGTGCATTCAGCATAGACACACAACCTTTTTACTAAGAAATAAAAACAAGACACGTCCCGTCGCCGGAAAACGTCTTGTTTCATATTCCTTATTGATTCGGTTCAGCTCCCCTTCAAAAAGTAAAAAGCATCGTCATTCAGGAATCCCCCGCTCCCGCAATGACCCGCAGCGCATTTCCGACGGATTGCAGAAGATTGCCGGCCACCGTCAGATCGTTGGCTTTCTTATTCGCAGCCGTGCCCCGCAGCTCCGCGGTAATTTTAGCCTGAGCGGCGTTGGCTATCGACTGCATCGCATTTCCAAGGATGGAGAGCCGTTGACCTTCATCTTGCTGCTTCCTTCTTTTGGACAGCATTTTCGTTTGACCAAGCGCGGCAATATTCGTCCCCAATGCTTGCAGCCAAGCATAGGCCGCGAGCTGCTCCTGAGGATCCAATGACTTAGCTGGCAAGGCAATCCCTTCTTTCAATTATCCATATATTTCATTATTTAATATAATACGCGCATCATTTATTTTGGTTAAAGTCTTACATCCCGCCCCTTCCAAATCTAAACACAAAAAAAGCTCGTAAACTGCTAAAAAGCAAGTTTACGAGCTTCTTCAGAAGAATGCGGTCGAGAGGACTCGAACCTCCACGGGGGTTAGCCCACACGGACCTGAACCGTGCGCGTCTGCCAATTCCGCCACGACCGCGTATCATGTTCATCGCTTATAGGAGACAAGTCCTTATCAGCGGCGACAAGATATATAATATCACGCCATGTGAATCGAGTCAACATTTTTTTTGAACTTGATTAAAAACCTGTTTTTCGGTTAAAATAAGAACATAAGTTCTCATTCAATAACCATTTTCTATATAAAGGCGGTGATGTTGATGGCCATACCGGCTGTTACGACGGAGGAACGAGCATTGATCAAAAGTTATCTGCTGCTGATGTTCATCCATAAGGTGTTTGAAAGGGATTGCCGAATCATTCAGGAGAGCGGTGTCTTCAAGAGCCCTCAATTGTATGTAGAGGTTGTGGGGAACGGAGCCAAACGGGCTGCTGTGCTTCTTCGTGAGGTGAAGCAAGAATTTACCAAGCGGGCGATCAAGGTGTATGATATCGGGCAAAACCAGGAAGGAATCCAGGCGCGATATGCATGTCGTGGTTACATTGGTTCGATGAACATTCTATGGCCATCCTTCCGTGAGGAGATGATGGACCGCATGCGAGCCTATCTTGGACTGGTCTCGCCCGAGACCGAGTCCTCTATGCAAGCCCATCCTCCTGCCGCTGTTTCCGCCCGCTAAATCGCTGCCCCTTAAACAGAGAATAACCGTCTCCCCCTGAACAAGATTGCTCCGGTGAGACGGTTATTGGTGATCGCGAATCAATGAAGATTATGCTGCACGCGGGTCAGTCCCTGCGAGAGAGCATGTCCCGCGCTGGCGGCAGACGCCACGGCTACAGCCTCCATAATCTGCGCATCCGAGGCTCCCTTCGCACGGGCTTCCTCCATATGATAGAAGGTACACAGCTCATTATTGGCAAACAGTCCGATCCCCAGTGCGATCAGCTGCTTCGTTCGCTCATCCAGCTCGCCATCCTGAAAGCAGACGCCGGTGAACTGATGATACGCCTCTGCCATATCCGGCATGCTCTGCTTCAAATTCAGAATTTCATTCTTATAAGCCGAAACCTTGTCATTGGACATTTCCATAACCTAAAGCACCTCTTCCACAAAAAATTTGATGCGAGGTTAAGTTGTCCGACGAGTGCGAGATCTATGCCTACTCTTCGATCGGGCTTACTCTTGGATCTTTTTTAAGCTGGTAGCTGTAGCGGCGATCCAGTTTAACGACCCGCCGGTTTCTGCGGCGTATAATGACCTGCTCGGGGTCCCAGGCTACGACAAAGCCTATAATATCATTGGTCTCCAAGCCATCCCGCACAACCCGGACCAATTCGCCAGAGAGCCTAAGCTCATCAAGTCTTTCATCGCTAATCATCACCATACCTCCTTCATAAACTTACTGTGCAAAAAAAGACCTAAATGAGATCATTTAGGTCTTTTGAATGCGTTGCGATATCGACAAACATCCCGACTAAGAGATGTTCTATATACCCATTAACGCTGTGCCGGCTCGATACTGTCATTCTTCTCGTACCAAAAATCCAGAACGGTTGAAGACATGACGCGCTTTTCGATATATTCTACCTGCTGAGGCGTAAACTGTTCCTTCCACTCGAAGGAAACCTCCTCACACAATCCGGCAATCGTCAGCAGTTCTGACCAGGCAACATAGCGTTTGTACCAGAAAAACTGAGGATGTTCAATCATATAGGGATATAGATCATCAAACTCCGTATGTTTACAATCCAAAGCACGTTCAAAATGTACCTTTGCTTCATTCAGCTTCTCAATCAAAAACGGCTCGGTTACAGGTTGTTTCCCCATGGTGCTGCCTCCTCTCTCTTGCCTACCTCTTTATTATAAGCGAAAATCACGGAGGCGAAAAGATTTTGTTGTGATTTTAGGCTGAAATGCATTTAAATTCGTCTACGAATTTCCATGATTACGCACGCCAAAGGCCAGGGTACAAACGTTCATGACTTAAGGCCTACCTTTCAGCTCTATCCTGTCATGCCATAAGCGCTTGATATAATCCTGATCCTAGCTGAACGTAATCTTGCCGTCCTCAAGCGACGATATGGTGACAAGCGACTCCACATGAATATTCTGTTCGCGCAGCGTTCTCGCTCCGGCCTGGAAACTCTTTTCAATCACAACGCCAAGCCCGATTAATTCCGCCCCTGCCCGTTCAATGATCTTGATCAGGCCTCTTGCAGCGTCTCCGTTCGCGATAATGTCATCAATGAAGAGCAATTTATCCCCTTCACCGATAAACTGGCGCGATACCATAATATCCGTGACAATGCCCTTGGTGAAAGACGGAACCCGCTCACATAAGGCGTCTGGATCGGCGAGCAGCGTTTTTTTGCGCCGGGCGAATACCATGGGGACTCCCAATTCAAGCGCCGCGGCAAATGCAACAGAAATGCCGGAGGATTCCAGCGTCACGACCTTGGTCACGCCGCTCTCTTTAAATCTCGCCGCAAATTCCCGGCCCATATCCATAATTAAAGCCGGGTCCACTTGATGCGTCAGCAGGGCATCCAGCTTCAGCACCTGATCCGACAACACGACACCTTCTTTGATGATCCGCTCCTTCAACCAATCCATCCCAAAGACCTCCCACGATTCCTTTGTCGTAAAAGTAACATATTCCTCCTTGTACGGCAAGTACAAACGGATACTCCGTCATTTAACTGTACGGTTTCCGTCATCATTCCTGACATTGATCTCCGCTGCCTGGCACTAATCATGGGTCATGCCTCCAGCCAAGGACCTGGGACAGGTAGGAGTCATGTCCCAGCTGAGCCAAGCATACCTTGTACTATGCAGAACGATTAACTTTCAAGGGGGATGCGGGGCTTGCGTAATTCTATTCGTGTTTTACAGATCGCCTTTACATATATCGGAACCATCGTTGGCGCTGGCTTTGCTACCGGACGGGAAATCCTTCAATTCTTTACCCAATATGGTCACTGGGCTACCCTTACCATTCTGCTTACGACAGGACTATTCATTTGGCTCGGAACGAAAATCATGACGATATCCAGACGGATCGGGGCCAAATCCTTTGAGGACTTGAACAAATTCCTGTTTGGAGAGAAAGCCGGCGTGTGGATCAGCCGCTTTATGTTTATCATTTTGCTTGGAGTCAACAGCATCATGCTTGCCGGCGCGGGCTCTGTTTTTGTGGAGCATCTAAATTTGAGTTACCAGACCGGGTTGTTTGTCACGATGATCGGAACCTATTTCATTCTCAGAAAAGGCATCCAGTCCATCATGACGATGAATAGTCTCGTTGTGCCCATGATGCTAACCTTATCGCTTGCGATTATTTCTCAGACGATTCAAACGCCGGGTGCCACCCGATTCTTAACCTTAACTACGGACCACAGCCTGCCTTCGGTTTGGCTTGCGCCCCTGCTCTACACCGCCTTTAACCTGGTAATGGCGATGCCGGTGCTGGTCCCGCTCGGGAGCCAGACCGAAAGCGCCCGCACCGTAACCTGGGGAGGCATCATTGGAGGCACGGGTGTAGGCTTTATGCTGATGGCAGCACATTTTGCGATGTCCGCCCATATGCCCGGCATCGCCCAATTCGAAATCCCGATGGGCAGCATCGCCAACCAACTGGGCTGGCTGGTGCAGATCATCTATCTCATTCTGATCTTCCTTGAAATTTTCAGCACCTTCGTGGCGAATATCTACGGCATTACCCTGCAGGTTCAGCAGCGAACCTCGCTCTCGCCCAGAGTGATTACCCTTGGTATCATGGTGTTCTGTTATTTTTTCAGCCAGTTCGGATTCAGTTCCTTGCTCTCTCTCCTCTACCCGATGTTCGGGGGATTGTGTCTGCTCTGGGTGCTCCGACTGACTTTGTTCGGAATCCCCGAAATCAGGGGGAAATAAAGGGGCTTTCCCAAAGGATGGTAAATCTGCCTTTGGGAAGCCCCCTTCTTATGGCTGCATCGTGATGAATTGTGCATTGGGTATGCGTTCCATGGTTTGCTCCGCAACATGTCGATGACACGTCATCATGACGATTTGCCGGTCTTGCGACAATTCTGAGAGAAGCTCGAGCGCATGTCCGAGCCGTTCCCCGTCAAAATTAACAAACAGATCATCAAGCAATAACGGCAACCCAGCCGCATGCGGCATCGATTGGATCAAACCGAGCCGCATCGCCAAATATAACTGCTCCGCCGTGCCGCGGCTTAGCCTGCTGCTCTCCACCCATTCACCAGTCGGGCGTTCTGCCAGCAGGCTCTGATCCCCCATCCGCATGACAATCCGGCTGTACATGCCGCCGGACAGTATGGAGAAGTATCGGGATGCCAGCTGCAGCACCTGCGGCTGTTTCTCTTCCTCGTACATGCGGCGCGTGCGTTTGATAAATTCGGAGGCCATCGAACGTACCGCATATTGCGAGACTAATTCCCGCAGGGCCGATCGCTGCTCCTCCAGCTGCTGCAGGGCCGAATCCTGGTTTCCCGCTGCTTCCAGTGACTCTCTCTCCTGAAGCAGCCGCCCCCGCCGTTCCTGGAGCTCGTCCCGCAGGCGGATCGCGGCGGATACGGCTTCCTCCTTCTTGATGCATTGTGCTTCAAGTTCCGCAGCATCCGTCAGCTCCAACAGCTGTTCAAGCTGCCGGCGACCCGCATCATCCCATCCGCTGAACATGGTAATTTCGTGATGGCGGATCGTGCGAACAAGTTCCTCACGGCGCTTCGCAGCAGCTCCCATACGAAGAAAGGTCTCTTCGTCTGCCGATTGGGACGATGCAATCAGAGCCGCTTTGCGCAGCTGCAGCCCTTCCCGCTCCTCTGCAATCGCAGCCCCCTCTTTGCGCAGCTCTTGTATTCGCTCTGCAAGAGCCTTCCTCTGTCTTGAGTCCTCTTGATAGGTCTTCCATCTGGAATGGACGTTGCCGAGCTCAGCGACGGCTGGGATTCGGCTGCCGTTAGCGTCTCCTTGGGGATCCGCCGCAAAGATCTCATTGCATTGGATGACGTAATCCTCCGCCTCTTTTAACAGCACGTCCATTTTCACTCCAAGCGATTTCTGCTGCCGGATCAGCTCCTGCCCCTGCTCCACTTTGACGAATACGTCCAGCATCACGTCAGGCGACAGACTCTGCGGGAGTGATCGGGACATAAGCCAATCCTCCCACTGCCGTTCCAGCTCCAAATATCGCTTCTCTTCCTGATCAATGGCGCCCTGAACCGTTAGTAGTTCAGCCGCTTGCAGCGCAGCCTTCTCCTCAGCCGCCGCACAATCGGACGTCAATCGATCAAGCCGCTGCCTCCATGCTTGCCAGCCCTCCATCACGGATCGAAGCTCGCGCATCTGCGCCTCCACCATGAAGGGGTCGCGAGCGAGAGCTGCGTTTTTGTCCCTTCGACTGCCCGGAATCGTGCTTGCTGCGGCCGCCGCGTAAGGAGCAGAGACGAGCCTGGAATAGAGATGATCTACATGCTCCGTTCCCTGCCCGTCTTGAACCTGGGTCTCATTCGAAGCCGCACCATAAACCTCCCGGCTACGTTGACCGCTCCAGAAAACATAACCCATACCAATCAGCATCACGATACCTGAGACCACGGCGGCTTCCGTGGTTGCCGTCCATAACAATACGGCTACCAGCAGGAATGTCATAACAGCCATTCCCGCCAACAGACCCGCGTACATCTGAGGGAATCTGTCCCTCGACGACTGACGCGTGGAAGCAGGCACAGGCTGAGTCCGGGTCAATCGCCGTTCACGCCAACGCTCGATCTCCAGCTGCAGCTGATTCCACAGTGCGGCGGTCTCCTGGGGCGCTGCCGGCTTAATCATGGCAAAAGCCTCTTGTCCCCGGTCCATCTCCTCGCGCAGCTGCCGCCTGGCTTCTCGCAGCGCCGATTCGGCTGCCGCTGCAGAACGCTGGGCCCCGCGCTGTTCAATGAACAGCGCCTCCATCCGGCGATCATACCCGGCAAAGGCCGTACTGATTCGCCGTACCTCCTCGCGCTCCGAGGTGGATAAAGGCAGAGCCAGCAGCTCTTGCCGGGTCCATGCCGGATCAATTTCCCGAAGCAGCTGTTCCAGCCGAATCTCTTGAGATTTATATTCGGCCGTAAGCTCGGCAAGCTCCCGGTTTCCGGCTTCGTGCAGACTTCGTTTCGCCCACAGCTCCTCAATCCGTTCGCCATACTGTTCCATGAAACCATTCAAGGGGAGAGCGCTCAGCTTATGCTCCGCATCCTCGATCGCCCGCTCGGTGCGAATCGACTGGGCGAGGAGAAGGCGCTCCTCCTCCTGCATCTTTTCGTAGCGGGTGATTCCATCCGGAGGAAAGTTGTCACTGTCCATCAGTTCCTTCAATTCCAACTTGGCCTCACGCCATTCCAGCCAAGCCGGATGAATGTCCTGCGCTTTTCGAAGCAGCGACAAATCCTCGGCGTCCCTGGTACGATCCTGCTCCAGCAGGCTCAACCGGTCCTGTATTTCCAGAATGGATGTAACGGTCTCGTTATAGCGGGGAACGAAAGTCCGGCTCTCCGAAACCTGGGTTCTTAAATGCTCGATGGACTGCAGCAGCTTAGCGGTATGCTGAACCTTTCCGCGCGGCTTATACAGCTTGTCCATCTCCTGGGACAACTTGCGTTCGGCCTCCAGTATATTGCCCCCGCCGCCGATTCCGGCATGGAACAGGTAACCGCTCATCTCGGCAGATTGCAGACTGCGGATTTCCTGCAGCTCGCTTAACGAAATGGCAAACAGCTGACGAAACATATCCCTGGACACGCCGCCCAAGGCATATTGCTCCAGCTCCTGTTGTCCAAGCTCGATCACGATCCCGTTATCCGCTAGTTTATGAATATGTACGCGCTCGCCTCTGCCGGTGGCTGAATGTCCTTCTCTGGAACGGCTGTAGCGCCGGATCACCCAAGGCACTCCCTCCTTATCCAGTAAACGCAGCTCGCCGCCGTGAACGCCTTCCCCCGAAGGTTCGCCGCGTTCTGCCGGCGAGCCCTTGCCCGGAAATCCGTACAGCATGGCTCTGATAAAATACAGGACGCTGCTCTTTCCCGCTTCATTCGGCCCATACAGCACGGTTACAGGAGCATCGATCGCAAGGCTCTTGTCCCGGACGGCTCCGAAGCCTTGAATGTTCATCCGCTCTAGTCTCATATACCGGCACCTTCCCCTTGCGAACGGTCGCGGAGCAATAACCCTAAGGTCAGTTCCTCTGCTCTACTTACCCAATCCAGCATTTCCTCGGGACTGATCTCGTCCAGCAAAGAACGGATTTCCGCGTGCTCGAGCAGAGGCTCCAGGCTCTTGGCAACAACCCCGTCAGGATCTTGAACCCGTCCCTGTTCTCCTCGAACAAGACGAAGCAAGTCCCCTGCAAAGCTGTCTTCCGCAAGCAGCCTCTGCCTGTCGATCGCGTCCCCGGAATGAAGGGAGAAGCTCTCGATCCAGACGCATCCCCGATAGCCGCATGTCTGCCCCTTCGCGGCCTCTCTTCTCCGCAGATCGGTCAGCAGCTCATCGAGCACATATCCGCCTTCAAGCTGACGATGAACCGAACCTCGTCCGGTAATCCGAACACGGATCATGCTCAGTCCATCCGCGTACGCTGTGGCTATTTCGTTCAGAATGGATTCCAGCGAGCGTCTCCATTCATCGACATCCTGACAGGAATCTAGTGGCGCTTCAACGATGTTCCAGCGCATGGAATCGAGCTCATGGAAGCTCAGCTTTGAGTTGAAGTCCCCATCCACATCGACGATATAACATCCCTTGGGCCCCGTCTCCCGAACATGACGTCCCTGGATATTGCCCGGATACACAATATAAGGAGATTCCTGCAAGGTTCGACGGGAGTGAATATGTCCGAGCGCCCAATAATGAAATCCGGCCTGGATCAGCTCCCTTTTTGTACAGGGTGCATAGGTTTCGTGCTGGGGATCCCCATCCACATTCGCATGCAGAAGTCCGATATGGTAGAGCCCGGATGACGGGGCAGGATAGCGTACCGCAATATTATCCGTGACCTTCGAGGTCGGGTACGACATGCCGGCGATGACCGCCACTTCTTGACGATCCGATCGGCGAACTGCCGTTACGCTTGCAGGTTCGGCCCCAAACACATGGACATGGGAGGGGAGCGTCATGGACAGCTTGGTGCTGTCCAGCGGATCATGATTGCCATGGATCGCATATACCGCAATCCCTTCCATTCCCAGACGGTTAAGGGAATCCAGGAAGCGAAGCTGCGCGCGCAGCGAAATGTTGGAGCTGTCGTAGATGTCCCCGCTGATGACGATAAAATCAACCTGCTCGTCGATGGCGAGTTTAACGAGGCGCTCCAGCGCCCTGAACGTAGATTCCTGTACGAACGACCGCAGCTTGTCATCGAGTCCGCTTATGCCGATAAACGGACTGTCCAGATGTAAATCTGCAGCATGCATAAATCGAAAAGAAGTCATAACCGATCCCTAACTCTCTATCTTAGGTTGAAATTTCAAATACATTTTTTTCAGTTCATTCACGGATCTGGACAGGGAGTATTGATTCTTCGCCTTATCCGAAGCGGTCCGGGCGAGCTCGTAACGATAGAGCGGATCGCTGATGACCTTCTCAAGCGCAACGCTGAGTGCCATCGGATCCTCCGGCGGTACCAGCAGGCCGTTTACCCCATCCTCAATCTGCTCGGCGATGCCGCCGACATCGGTGCCTACCAGGGCAAGACAGCTGAGTGCCGCTTCTGCGAACACCGAGCCGAACGCCTCCGCTCTTGAAGGCAGTACAAAGATATCAAAGAACGGCATGAACTCTTCAGGATGCAGCGTATATCCGTAAAAAATCGTCTCCTGGTAGATGTCCAAGGTTTTGGCCATCTCCTCGAGCTCCTGACGGGAAGGTCCGTCGCCGATAATATGGAGGACGTAATCATATCCTTTGCGTTTCAGTTCCGCGCAGGCTTGGAGCAGAATATCCAATCCTTTTGCAGGTACCAGACGGCATACCGTAATCAACTGCGGAACCGCATTTTCATGAGGCACCGGTTTAAATCGTTTATCATCAAATCCGTTATGGATGACCCCGATCGATTCGGGCGTATTCACGTACGGAGCCATGTAATCCTTGAAGGAGTTCGACACCGTCAACAGACGGTCGCTGATATGCTCAAGCTCCTTATATAAAGAGACCAGAAATCTGTGCTCCAGCCCTCCTTCTTTGATTCTTCCGTTCAGGATGAGCTCGCGCTCGTAACTGGAATGCACGGTTTGGATGAGCGGAACCTCAGGGAATACGGCTTTCATCGACATGCCTGCAATCGGATGATGGCTATGGATAAGATCATAAGGCTTTTGAAGACGCAGACGTGTCCACCACAGGTAATCCCGGTAGGTCTGAAGGTATTTGGCTACGATCGGACTGTCTTCGAACTCTTTCCAATCAAAGGTGTGGAATATCGGATCCTCCTGGCCTTTGTTGCGGATCCGCTTGGGCAGCCAGAACATCTCCATCTCCCAACGGGAGGAATGAAAACGCTCCTGCAAATAAGGAATCATGGACGAGACGCCGCCCGGCTGTTCAGGAGGGAAGAATAATGCTTGAAGAAGTTTCATGGGGATCCCCCTTTCTCTAAATCTCTTTTCAGATTCTTTTTCGATATGATATATTAGAACATATGTTTCATGCAAAGGAAACCTATCCCTACTCAGGAGTGAATCGATTTGTCCTATGAATTGAGCTACTGGTCCACTTCTCCACTACCCACCATATTTGCTGTATGCGGAGCTTATATCGCGCTCATGATGCTGATCATGTGTCTCTTTATGTACAGCAAGCAGCGCAAGAATGCTTACATATATATGGCGGCAGCCTTCTTCTTCATTATGACATACGAGGGTCTGAACATCCATTCAGCTTGGACGGGAAAACCTGTTTTTTCACCGGAATCGGACGTCCTCCGTTTCATTCAGCTTTTTTCGTTTGTCCTGCTGAACGTCTCGGTTGTCATGCTGTACCGTAAAATCAAGACCATGCATTATTGGCTTCCCTTGTTGTCAGCCCTACTTCTTATGCTTCCGCTCATTCTTCCCTCATTTCTTCCTTACACCCTGGACCCGATATGGCAAAGCATATATTTTGATGGTTTTCAGCTCGTTTCGTTCTACCTGGCTTATACCCAAGTCACCCCGCGGATCGGACAGCCGATCAAATATGCGATTGGACTTGCCGTTTACGCTTTCTCGGCTATTCTGCAAGCCATACATACCTATTCCGGCAGTCTGTCGCCCGTTCTTCAGGGACTGGCACTCGCGCTGCCAGTGCTCTTCTACAGCATCGTGTTCTTTATCCTGTTCAGACGCATTGTCGAGCTGATGCAGTCCATCTACCGGTCCGCCATAACGGACGGATTAACAGGGCTCTACAACCGCAGGCATTTCATGAAGTATCTGGACCATTACGCGTCTCAGGAATTGAAGATATCCGCGATCTTCTGCGACATCGACAATTTCAAGAAGCTGAATGATACCCAGGGCCATGCCAGAGCCGATGAAGTGCTGAAGCAGGTCGCCGCCATTATGGAGGAAGAGCTTGAAGGTATCGGAATTACCGGCCGGTATGGCGGTGAGGAATTGGTCGCCCTGGTGGTTGACCGTAAAGTCAAACCCGCCCAGGTCGCCGAAAACATCCGTGCCAGGGTGGCAAGCGAGAGCATCGTGACCATCAGTATCGGCTACAGCATACTGCGCAAAGGCGTTCGCGGCGATGAACTCATGAAGCAGGCCGACAAAGCGATGTATCATTCCAAAACGACCGGCAAAAACAAGGTGTCCGATTACCGGTCATTAAAAACCTCATCAACCGAACCAACGGAATCCGCCGGATAACACAGGCTCAGGCTGCCCACTATATGAAGTGGGCGGTCTTTTTTTTGCTTGACATTTCTTTACTACGCCTGCGGCAACGTGATAAACTAATGACCGATTCCTTAAAGCCAGAGAAAAAAAGAACTCTGAACTGGGTTTTTTGCCTTTAACTACAGCATGTACCTTATTCTAAAGAAGGAGCAATATAACGAATGAGAAAGGAACTATTGCCTGTTGGCTTTGTCGCCAGCATGAATGATATTCTCGGGGATGCCTCGTGCGATTTTTGGGACAGCTACGATTTGCCCCGCACCCACGGGCTGCGTCTTAACCAGCTGAAAGCGGTTCATGCCGCAGACAGCGTAAAAAACCTCATCCGGCAATTCCAGCTGACGCCGGTCCCCTGGTGTGACACCGGATACTATTATGATGAAAGCCTGCGTCCAGGCAAACATCCCTATCATGCTGCTGGACTATATTATATTCAAGAGCCCTCGGCAATGTCCGCGGTCGAGCTGTTGAACCCTCAGCCCGGAGAGACCATCCTGGATCTTGCGGCAGCTCCTGGCGGCAAGACAAGCCATATTGCCTCCAAGATGATGGGCAGGGGACTGCTTGTCTCCAATGAGATCCATCCCGAACGGGCGCGGATTCTGGCCGAGAACGTGGAACGTATGGGAATTATGAATACCGTCGTTACGAGTGCGGCACCGGATCAGCTATCCCGCCATTTCGTTGCCTGCTTTGACCGGATCATGCTTGATGCGCCATGCTCCGGTGAAGGCATGTTTCGAAAGGATGCCGCTGCGATTGAGGAATGGTCTCCTGAACATGTGGATCTGTGCGTTGCCCGGCAGTGGGACATTGTCCAGGAGGCGTACCGGATGCTCAAACCGGGAGGAACCCTGGCTTATTCCACCTGTACGTTCAATACGGCGGAGAATGAAGAGATGATTGAGCACATTCTTTCGCAGTATCCCGATATGGAGCTGCGTGAAATGAAGCGCTTGTGGCCCCACTTGGAGCGGGGGGAGGGGCATTTTGTTGCTATCTTGGTCAAATCGGCGGCTCCCGAAGCTTTAAATGAAGACCTCGGTTACTCTGCGGTCAGCAGTAAATTCCCGGCTAAATCAAACCGAGGCAGCAAACACACGCCTGCGCTTTCCGCCCTGACTGCATTTCAAGATTGGGCGAAGCAGGACATCCCAGGATTTGAGCTTAACGGCGGTACTCCGATATTGTTCGGTGAGGAACTGTACTGGCTTCCGGTCAGTGAGAGCTTGGCATGGAATGACAAGCAGCTAAAAGGATTGAAGATGCCTCGTGCAGGTCTGCATCTGGCTCATCTGAAGAAGAACCGAATCGAACCGGCACATGCCCTCGCCATGTCCTTGCATCCTGGCCCAGCTGCCCGCAGCTGGGATCTGCCTTCAGATTCAGCCGAGATAGCTGCTTATTTGCGGGGAGAGGTGCTCTCCATTCCTTCCGAATACCGGGGATGGACGTTGGTGACCACGGATGGATTACCTCTGGGTTGGGGCAAAGCCAGCGGCGGACAGCTCAAGAATCACCTGCCCAAAGGCTTGCGAAATCCCAAGTAACCCTTCCGAACCGAATACCGATGGAACATAACCATGTATAACATACGTTCAAACGCGTAAAAAAGGCTGTCTCTCTGCATAAACAAACAGAGAGACAGCCTTCACTATATCCACCTAACCAAACCCTTTGTTACTCATCATAGGCTGCATCCTTAACTTCTAAACGGCAGCAGCTTTTTCCGGTAGGTCCGATTCTCCTCACATGACATGCTTTTTTTTCGCTCAATGCTTAAATCCCAAACTCCTCATTCATATCTTGCAATCCCTTACGTTCAGCTCTCGACCGGGGCCGTCCGTTCCTTCGCTGGATTCGAGGCGGATGGTCTACGAAACGTAGACGCCGCATCGGCATCCCGAATCCATAACGCCGCTCCAGCACCGATGAGCAGGAAGCCTGCAGCCCCGAGCAATGCTGCTCGATATGCCATCAGATTCGGCTCCACCTCCCCTGTCGCGCTCATAGTCCCCGTACCAACGGCAGCCAAGATGCCTGACAGAACGGCCAGCCCTATCGCAGGACCAAGCCTGTTCTGCACCGTGAACCAGGTCGAAGCGCGTCCCATCGAAGCAGGCGGGATGGTGGCAAAGGCCGCAATCTGAACAGCTCCCACCGTTTGCCCGAGGAAAATTCCCACGCCAAACAGCAGCACCCGTATAAACCACGGATTCGTCCCGGCATCTACCAAGCTTAGCATGATGAAGATAAACGCGGTGGCCACCAATCCCATCATGATCACCCGTCTTGGACCGAGTCTTGGATACGTCCAGGGTACGAGCTGCGAGGCAACCATAAGTCCGATGGCTTCGGGAAACGTCGTCAGCCCCGTATCCAGCGCGGACACATGCAGGGCGTTCTGATACATCAAAGGGAATACGTACAGCATACCCAGCAACCCTGCCGAAGCGCACATCGCGATGAAACCCGTCGTCCGAAACAAGCGATTCCCTAGCAGCCGCAAATCCAACAGCGGTTTTGGAGTTCTTAGCTCTACCCTCACCAGCGCAGCAAGCAGCAGGATGCCTGCCAAGCCGGCGCTCCATACTTGCGGGGCGTTCCACCCATGCAGCGGACCCTGGCTCAGGGCATACATGACCAGCGCAAGACCCGGCGCGGACAGCAGCAAACCCGGCACATCCAGTTTGCCGGCATCCGGCTCTTGATGTTCCTTCAGCCAGAATAGACCGAACACTAGCGCGGGAAAACCAATCGGCAAGCTCACGTAGAAGATCCACCGCCAGGTCAAATACTCTAGGAGCAGACCGCTCACAATCGGTCCGACTGCAGGCGCAATCGCAATGGGCAGGATGAGAGCCCGGGAGATTTTCGCGCGTTCCTCCGGCGGGAACATGCGGAACAACATCGCCATGCCGACGGGGGTCAGCAAGCCGCCGCCGATGCCTTGGATCACGCGAAACAGGGTCAGCGTTGCCAAGCTGTCAGCAAAGCTGCACAATACGGATGCACCCGTGAAAAGAGCCAGGGCCAAGAGGAACGTTCGCTTGGTTCCCCATGTATCGCCAAGCCAGCCCGCCATCGGCAGAACGATGGCTAAGCTGACCAAATAACCGACATTCAGAACCCCGGATGCCGCAGGCGGAACTTCAAGCTCCCGGCTGATCGTCTGAAGCGCCACGTTCAGCACGGTGGCGTCCATAGCAACCACAAACATCGCTGCCACATAGACGATGCATAATACCTTTTTCGGATTCAGCCCATGGCTCATGACCTAGGTTCCGGTATTGACCCGGCGCCGGCATACAGGCTCCGCGGCCGTAAATCGACCCAGTTCTCGTTGATATAGGAGACGCATTCCTCCCGTGTGGTAAGTCCCAGAACCTGATTCCAGCCGACCGGAATAGCCGCGAAACCCGGCCAGAGCGAATATTGGCCCTCATGGTTCATCAGTACAAGAAACTTGCCGTCGGCTTGCTCAAAAGGATTGGTCATGGATGAGTTCCCTCCTGTCCGTTGTTGTCTCTGTTTTAGATGCCATTTCCTCAAGCTTGCTTAGAATGCACTTGCCGATATAATCCAGTGGACCCGGCTGGCATAAATCCTTATGCCGGCATTCGATGTCGTGTCGCTCGATGTTGCCGCCCACATAAGGCTCCCACATCTCCGGTTCAATGGGGTCGAACCAATCGGGGATGATGGTGGAGTGGAAGAATAACATGTCTCCCTCAAACCGCTTCGGAACGTAAGCCTTTAACAATTGAACCGAATTTTCATAGGTTGTCTTCAAATTCATGATCGTCTCTTCCTCAAGGGACGAGAGCGCGCTGCTCTCGTTACGCAGCAATTCAAGGGCGGCCGCTATCGTTAACGGCGCGTCCCCAAGACCCGCTTCAATGCTTTCCCTGTCAAAGCCTCCAAGCGCCAGCAGCGCGGTCAAAGCCTCATCTTCATCGGGTTTATCCTTGATCGGCAAATAATGACTTGGATAAGCATCCAGTATGGCTAACAATTCAATGTCTTCACCCGCTTCCTGCAGCTGTACCGCAATGGACTGAGCGACATTGCCGCCCAAAGACCAGCCGAGCAGTCGATATGGCCCCGTTGGCTGAAGGGAACGGATATGATTGATGTAATCTGCCGTCATCTCTTCCAGTGATTCCGGCAGCTCCTCCGCCTGGGCAATTCCCCTTGCCTGCAGGCCGTATATCGGATAATCCATGCCGAGATGCTTCATTAAACCGGCGTAGCACCAGCTTAATCCTCCTGCCGGATGCACGCAGAACAGCGGAATTTGATCTCCATGCGACCGAAGCGGAAGCACGACCTGCAGCGCACTGTTGCCGCCGCCCATCTCAAGCTTGTCGACAAGTCCCGCTACGGTAGGCGCTTCGAATAAAGCTGCTATGCTTAATTCTTTGCCAAGGGCTTCGCGAACCCGGCTGATGAGCCGGACCGCCAACAAAGAGTGGCCGCCGAGCTCGAAGAAGCTGTCATCGATGCCGACCCGCTTGGCGCCGAGTATTTCGGCAAACAGCTCGCATAACACTTCCTCCTGCGGCGTTCGCGGATTGCGCCCATCCGCATCTGGCGCCATATCGGGAGCCGGCAGCGCTTTGCGATCAAGCTTTCCGTTAGGTGTAAGCGGCAGCTTGTCCATACATACGAATGCCCATGGAACCATGTAATCAGGAAGCAGCGAGGCGACATAACGGCGCAGCTCCGTACCCGAAAGCGACTCACCGGGCTTGCCGACAACATAAGCTGCAAGCCGCTGGTCTCCGGGCTGATCCTCACGCACCATGACGGCCGCCTGCGAGAGTGCCACATGACGGATGAGGACCGATTCGATCTCGCCAAGCTCGATCCGGAAGCCGCGTATCTTCACCTGGTGATCGGACCGTCCCAAATAATCCAGGGTGCCGTCAGCAAACCGTCTTGCCAAGTCGCCGGTTCGGTACATTCTTGTCCCCGGCGGACCGTATGGATCCGCCACAAACCGGTCGGCAGTAAGGTCGGGACGACCCCAGTACCCGCGTGCCAATCCTGCGCCGGCAACATACATTTCCCCGATAACACCATACGGAACGGGCTGGAGCCTGGCATCGAGCACGTATACCCGCAGATCCGGAATCGATTCACCGATCAGGCTGCCTGCTCCCGGCAGCGCAAGGCTTTGATTCAATTCCTTATAGCTGACATGCACGGTGGTTTCCGTAATACCGTACATGTTGATCAGACGCGGGGCATCGTCGGCATGACGCCGATACCAATCCGTGAGCCGTCCAAGCTCCAAAGCTTCGCCGCCGAATACAACATACCTCAGTGACAGTTTCTGCCCTATCCCCGCCTGCTCCCGATCCGCCTGAATCAATGGATAGAACGCCGACGGAGTCTGATTCAGCACAGTCACGCCTTCCCGGACCAGCAAGCTTAACATTTCTTCAGGCGATCTGCTGACCGTATGCGGAACAACGACGAGCCGACCGCCGTACAAGAGCGGCCCCCATATTTCCCATACCGAGAAATCGAAGGCATACGAATGGAATAAAGTCCATACATCGGTCTCATCAAATTGAAACCAATGCCGGGTAGAGTCGAATAGCCGGATGACATTCTGATGCGGCACGAGCACGCCCTTCGGTTTGCCGGTGGAACCGGAAGTATAAATGATATAAGCGGCATTCTGCGGCATAAGCAGCCCGAGGCGCTCGCGGTCGCTTGGATTCTCCTTGGAATAACCCTGCAATCGCAAAGCTTGTTCAGGCTCATCGACGACAACACGCATGAATCGTGCGTAACTCGGCAGCTGGTTTATCAGGTGAATGCTCGTAATAACGCATACCGGACAAGCATTCTCCATCATGTAAGCCAATCGATCCTCCGGGTACTCCGGATCCAGAGGAAGGTAAGCGGCTCCCGCTTTAAGCACGGCCAGAATGCCGATGACCATATCCACCGAACGCGGCAGGGCGAGAGCTACGATCTGCTCCGTGCCGACGCCTGATGCAATCAGCAAGTGAGCCAGCCGATTGGCGCGCTCGTTCAGCTCTTCATAACTCAGAGACTGGCCGTCATGGATAATCGCAATCGATTGAGGCGAGCGGCTGACCTGCGCTTCAAACCGCTGAGGCAAGGTTGCCTGCTCGGTGACCGGCAGCGGAGCACTCCATTGTCGCCGGATTTCTTCCCGTTCATGAGCGGTTAAAACATCCAGTTTGCTGATGGTTTTACTCGGTTCAATGACAGCACTTTCCAATATGCGCACGTATCGTTCCGCCATCGCTTCCGCCGTGCTGCGCTCGAACAAATCCGAGCTGAATTCAATGAAGCCGTCCACTCCGTCCGGTTCGCCGTTCCTATCACGCCGCTCGGTCAGTTCGAAGGTTAAATCGAACTTCGCCGTGCCCACGCTTTGCAGCTGCAGCCTCGAGGTGATTCCCGGAAGCTCAAGCGAAGTTTCCGGCGTGTTCTGCAGCACGAGCATTACTTGGAAGAGTGGATGCCTCGCCCGGGAACGCGGCGGGTTCAGTGTCTCGACAAGCCGCTCGAACGGCACATCCTGATGCTCGAAGGCTGCCAGGCTCTTTTCCCGAACCCGTTGCAGCAGCTCATCGAACGGCGGGTCTTGCGACGTGTCCACACGAAACACAAGAGTATTGATAAAGAAACCGATTAAATGATCCAGATGGTCGTCATTCCGACCCGAGACGGGACTACCGATCGGAATGTCCGTCCCTGCGCCCAGCTTCGTAAACAGCGCAGCCATCGCAGACTGAAACACCATAAACAAAGTCGCCCTGTTGTTCTGCGCGAGCGCATTCAACTGCTGATGCAGCTCACGGGATATCGGAAACGGTACGCTTCCGCCCTGATAGCTGGCCACGGCGGGCCTCGGATAGTCGGTAGGCAGCTCCAATTGCTCCGGCAAGCCGGAAAGCGCTCCGGTCCAATATTCCAGCTGGCGGGCAATCAGGCTGTTCTCATCGCCCGAGCTGCCAAGCAGCTTCTCCTGCCAAATGGCATAATCCGCATATTGTACCGGTAACGGAGTCCATGTCGGTTCACTCCCCAGGCACCGTGCTGCGTAGGCATCCGATAGATCCCGCGTCAACGGGGTAAGCGACCAGCCGTCTCCCGCTATATGATGCAGCAGCAACAGCAGTACAAATTCTTGATCGCCCAGCTGGAACAATTCAGCCCGCAGGGAAGTTTCGGCTGCAAGCTCGAAACGGTACCTAACGGCTTCGGCCAATCGATCCGCAAGCTCTGCTTCGCTGATCTCGGTCACCATCAGCTTCGGTCGTGTCCCCTCGGCATCCAAAATGTGCTGATACGAGGCCCCATCATTTTCAGGGTACACCGTGCGCAGCGACTCATGACGAGCCACCACATCACCCAGTGCCATTCGCAGCGCTGCCAGATCGAGTTCACCTGACAAGCGGGCCACAAGGGGAATATTGTAGGTCGGGCTCGGACCCTCCAACCGGTATAAAAACCATAACCGCTGCTGGGCAAACGACAACGGCAAGCGCTCGCCCCTTGCCGCAGGACGCACAGCCTGTCTTGCCGCTTGCGCATGATCGAGCCGCTTGACGAGACTCGCCGCCGTTGACGCTTCAAACAGGCTGCCAATGCTGAGCTCTACGCCGAAAGCTTCCCGGATACGGACCATGACCCGGCCGGCTAACAGGGAATGACCGCCAAGCTCGAAGAAATCATCGTCGATGGTAACCCTCGGCAAGCCCAGCACCTCGCCAAAAATCGTGCAAAGCATTTCCTCTTGCGGCGTTCGCGGCATACGCCCGGCCGCCAACCGAACATCAGGCACGGGCAGCGCTTTGCGATCCACCTTCTTGTTCGGCGTGAGCGGCAGCGCTTCAAGGGCAACGATCACAGAAGGCACCATATACTCGGCCAGTTTCTCTGCGGCGTAATTCCGTAAATCTGCGGTATCGATGGGGTCTGTCCCTGCTGCCGACGGGACGATATAAGCCACTAGCCGGCGATCACCGATCCGATCCTCGCGAATCATGACAAAGGCCTGCTCCACTGCCGGATGAGTGACTAGCACGGACTCAATCTCCCCCGTCTCGATCCGGAAGCCGCGCAGCTTGATCTGATGATCGGCACGTCCCAAATAATCGATCCAGCCGTTCTCCAGCCAGCGGGCAAGGTCGCCGGTCCGGTACATCCTGGACCCGGGAGGACCGAAGGGATCCGCGACAAACCGTTCCGCCGTCAAGTCGGATCTTCCCAAATAGCCCCGGCCAAGCCCAGTGCCCGCAATGTACAGCTCGCCCGTTACCCCTGGCGGAACCGGGGAAAGTGAAGAATCGAGCACATACAGTCTCGTATTCCACACCGGTCCCCCGATGGATGGCTTTTCCCGTTCATGATCGAGTTTGGCCGCCGTCGAATAAATCGTTGTCTCCGTCGGACCATATTGATTGTTCACTTCGCAGTTCAGATCTTGGAGCGCAAGCTTAAGACCGACCGGCAGCGCCTCGCCCCCGGTAATGACTTTGAGCCGTTCAAATTTTCCTGGACGGCAAGCGACAATCGACTGCCATAACGTCGGGGTCGCCTGCATGACGGTGGTCCCCGTCTCCCGCATTCGGCGTATGAGCGCCGATGCGTCGAGAATGGTATCCCGCATCACGATGTCGAGCGTCGAACCGCATGCCAGCGGCAGCAGCACCTCCATGACCGAGATATCGAATGACATCGTGGTGACCGACAGCCAGCGGTCCCGCTCCCCGATTCCCATACGCCCGCGCATATCCGACAGCAGATTAGCAAGACCTTCGAACGTGAGCATGACCCCCTTTGGCCGACCGGTTGATCCAGAGGTATAGATCACGTAAGACGGGTGAAGCGGCAGCAGCGGACGTATGCGATCAGTATCGACAGGATTATGAAACGCCTGCCGCTCCAATCGCTGGAGAGTAGTCGGAGCATCCAGCACGACCACGTTCTTGTCTTCCATGACAGCTGCGAAACTTCCAGCCAGTTCCTGTGTTGTTATCAAGCATGCCGGCTTCGCATCTTCAAGCATATAAGCGATACGTTCGTCCGGATAATCCGGATCTAACGGTAAGTAAGCCGCCCCAGCCTTGTGCACGGCGAGGATGGCAACAATCATATCCACCGACCGCGGAAGCGAGAGTGCCACGATCCGCTCTGGCCCTACATCACGGGCAATAAGCAAACGGGCCAGGCGATTCGCTCGCCTATTTAACTCCTCGTAACGAAGGGATAACCCTTCGCATATGACCGCCTCCGCCTGAGGAGTACGTGCAGCCTGCTCTTCAAATAATTGCGGTACGCTTAGCTGCGGCAAGGAACGGGTCGTATCGTTCCACTGAAAAAGCACCTTCTCGCGTTCTTCCGGCAAAATCAAGGCCAAGCTCCCGACGGGATCCATCAGCTCCGCTTCGGCCAAGCTGTCCAGCAAATACAAATAGCGATGTAAATGGGATTCTAACTCCTCTGCGCTATAGATCAGCGGATTGGCATCCATATCGATTCTCAGCCCGTTCCCGCCCAATCCGCCATACACGTTCATCGTCAAATCATCCACGGGACCGGACGCAAGATTGCGGACGCTGCCGCCGAAACCGCCAAAATTCAATTCCTCTGCAAAAGGCATCACATTCACGAGCGGTCCAAATAACCTGCGGTTGTCCGCAAGCAGCTTGAGATCGCGCCGGATGTCCTGATGCCGGTAGCGCTGATGCCGCTTGATCTCGCGATTCTCCCGTGCGACCTCCTGCAGCAGGTCGATCAGGCTCATATCGGGCCTAACGCGCACCCGGAGCGGCAGTAAATTCATGACCATGCCCGGAATGCGGATGGATGACGAACCTAAGCGGCACATCACCGGCAATCCAAGCACAACCTCCTCAGCGCCTGTTATACGATGTACATACAGGGCTGCTGCAGCCGCAATCACATCCGGCCAGCTTGTCCTTGCAGCTTGCGCAGCCGCCTGCCAGCGAAGCGTCGAAGAGGTCGGAAGCTGAGCCGAACGGCGCAAGAAGCTCCGTGCCGAACGCTGTGCCTGTCCCCCTAAGCTGACCACCTCCGGCTCATCGGCAAAGCGCTGCAACCAGAATTGGCGATCCGAGTCGAGCTGCTGCGACATGCGGTATGACGTATCTTCTTCCAGGATCGTCCGGAACCTGCCGAACGCTCCAATGCCGGAAGATACTCCGCCTGTTAATTCCGTGTAGAATTGGGAGACTTTTTGCAACAGAAGCGATACGCCGAATCCATCAATCACGATATGATGAATGCGTTGGTACCAATAGTAGCGATCGGCGGCGATCTTGAACAGCGCCTCCGTAAACAGCGGTCCTCGGCATAGGTCGATGGCTTGGGCAAGGTCATGCTCCATCCAGCTTTGGGCAGCAAGATGAGGATCCTCTTTCCCGCTCACATCCATCACATAAAGAGGCCAGTCAGGAGATGGATCGATCGACTGCCAAGGACCGTCTTCATCTTCGCCGAAGCGGGCATGCAAGGCTTCAGCCTCCCCCACCACTTGACGCAAAGCCTTCTCGAATAGAACCGGATCTACAGGTCCTCGAATCTCAACGCATTCCGCCGTGTTAAATATCGGATTGTCCGGGTCCAGCTGCTGGGCATACCAAATCCCCAGCTGCGCGCCGGACAGCGACCAGCGCTCCCTCTTCTGCTCAAGCATATCCATTCCCTCCTTTTACACCGTATAGTAATCATAATTGGGCGGTGACACGCACACGTTCTGCTTATCCGACAGCAATCCCCACCAGCCTGCCAGTGTCGGCTGCTCGGCCAACTCCACAAAGCTGATATCCAAGCCTTCACGCCGGAATCGCTCGGCCAAACTCATGATGCGAATGGAATCCAGTCCCCAGTATTCAATCAAATGGTCATCCTCACCGATGCTCAAGGGCTGTTCCTGCAGCAATTCCGCTACGTTCTCCCGCAAGGTTTGCAGCGTCAGCAGCGATTGCCCCTTCGCAGCATCCACGGTATTTGCCTCCCCGCTTGGAGCTTTAGAATGCTCCGAGACAAAACGCTGCTCTTGCGTTATTAACGAAGCAACTAAGCGTTCCGTGGTCAGCGTAACGGCACAGCGTTCGGCAGCATAAACAAGTGCCAGACGGTGCTTCTCTTCCGAGAAATCCGCAAGGGCATCCGCAATGAAGAACGGCTGGATGTCTTTCATAAAAGCTTCGCTGGCGGTCAGCAGACAGCCGATGTGAGCGTATATCCCGCAGATCATCAGCTGGTCGCGGCCTTGCTCGCGCATGATGTCATGCAAATTGGTTTTCTGGAAGGCGCTGTACCTCCATTTGGTTAACAGCATATCCTGTTCCGACGGCGCGACCGCATCCACGAACTTTTTCTGGTAGGGACCGTCGTTGATGCCGGATCCCCAGAAATCCTGCAGCAGACCGCGCTGCTCCGGTGCCTGGCCCCCGGGCTGCGCCGAATAGATCACGGGAATGCCAAGCTCTGCGCAGCAGGAACGCAGCTTCTGAATATGGGTGAGCAGCTCCACGACAGGCGATTGATCAGGTGTAAACGCGTCGATGAAATATTGCTGCATATCATGGATGAGCAGCACGGCACGATTCGGATCCGCCGTCCATGCCACCTTGTTCTTGGGCAGGTCTGCCTCCCCTGGCATTGGATAAGGTAAAATCTTAGGAAGTGCCATTAATATCTCCTCATTTCTATGTTATTTTGAAATATTCACCCGTGCGTCCTGATTCTGCGCCGCAAGCTCCCGCAGCTTCTTTTTGCTTACTTTTCCGACACCTGTGTGGGGGAAGGAATCCATAAATTCCACCCGATCCGGGATTTTGTACGCAGCGAGCCCTCTATTTCTGAGAAACACCTTCAGCTCATTGCCGCTAACCGTACCGTTATGAACGATAACGAATGCACAGGTCCGCTCGCCCAGATACTCGTCCGGCATGGCGACCACGGCGGCATCGTGCACGCTCGGATGGGCTAGCAGATGGTTCTCGACCTCCTCGGCCGCGACCTTGTCGCCACCGCGGTTAATTTGGTCCTTGGAACGACCTTCGATCACCAGATATCCTGAGGGTGTCATGCTCGCCAGATCACCCGTTCGATAGAAACCGTCTGATGTAAAAGCCTTCTCGTTATGCTTGTCCGCCTTATAGTAGCCGCGAATCGTATAAGGTCCCCGTGTCAGCAATTCCCCGACTTCGCCGGGAGCTACCTGGGCGTCATCCTCATCGACCAGCCTCACTTCATCGTACGGGGACATGGGACGCCCCTGCGTATGCACCGTTATGTCTTCGGGGTCATCCAGCCGGGTATAGTTCACCAAGCCTTCCGCCATCCCGTACACTTGCTGCAGCCTACATCCCAGCACCGTTTTCACGCGGTTGGCCGCCTCTGCACTGAATTTGGCCCCGCCTACCTGCAGCACCTGCAGATTGGACAGGTCTTCGGAGCGGGATGGTGCCGCTTCAAGCCAGATTAAGGCCAGGGGCGGGACGACCGCCGCGATCGTGACGCCCTCGGAGGCGATCAGCGGAAAGGCCGCATCCGGACTCGCTGATCGGGCGAGAACCACCCTTCCCCCGGCATACAGCGTCCCCAGCACGCCCGGCGAGCTGAGCGGGAAATTATGCGCGACGGGCAGCACCGCCAAATAAACGCTTTCCTTATCCAGCCAGCAGATTTCGGCGCTCATGCGCAAGCTGTAAATATAATCGTCATGCGTGCGCGGAATCAGCTTCGGCAGTCCGGTCGTCCCGCCGGACAGCTGCAGGAACGCGACATCGCCAGAATCTGGACCTTCCTCGTCTAATCCGCGTGAAGGACTGCCCGAATCATCAAGATACAGGTCATCCAGGGATAGAAATGACCCGGAGCCCGGGTCGCCTGCAACGATGACATGGCGCAGCGAAGGAACCGATGCCTGAACCTGAGCTGCCAAGTCACGGTAATCGAATCCCGAATCCTGATCCGAAATAATATAAGCGGCAGCTTCGCTGAAGCCGCATAGATATACGATTTCGCTCCGGCGGTGGACAGGCAGAGCGAAAACCGGAATTGCCCCGATGCGGAACAGCGCAAAGATCGTATCGAAAAATGAAGCGATATTCGGCAACTGAATAATAACCCGTTCCTGTGCTTTAATTCCGAGCTTAAGAAATCCCGCTGCCAAGCGGTCCACCCGGTTGTCCAGCTCAGCGTAGCTTATGCGCTGATCGCCGCTCACGATCGCAATCCGCTCCCCGTGCGCTGCCGCCCGCTTCCGCAGGAGCTCACCGAAGGTTTCGCCCTGCCAGCAGCCTGCCTCCCGGTAGCGGGCGGCAAACTCCTCCGGCCAAGCCTTACAACCTGTCAACATCCCTCATTCCTCCTCCAACATCGTGGTTTGTTGTTCATTCAAGCCCATGGCAGCCAGAATCGTGCGGAATTTGGCTGACGTCTCGGCTAGTTCGGCTTCCGCTATGGAGCCTGTCACGATTCCGGCCCCAGCGAACACCCGCAATAAGGTTCCTTCCGTTTCCGCGCAGCGAATCGTCACGGCCCACTCGCCGTCCCCGTTGGCATCCGACCAACCAACGGCTCCCGAATAGAAGCCGCGATCGAACGGCTCGATCTCTTGTATGACCTCCCTGGCCGCAGCGGTCGGCGTGCCGCAGATTGCCGGCGTCGGATGCATCGCCAGGGCAAGCTCCAATGACGTTATCGATTCATCCTTCAGGACGCCGTTGATTTCGGTAGACAGATGCCACATGGCTTTTGTCTGTACGAGCGAAGGTTCGGCGGGAACCTCCAGCTTGCTGCAATAAGGCTGCAAGGCCGATGCTACGGCATCGATTACGATGGCATGTTCATATCGGTCTTTGGCGGATGACAGTAGGGCTGCCGCCCGCCGCTGATCTTCAATGGGATCGGCACTCCGCGCCGCAGAGCCCGCCAACGGATTTCCTTTGATCCGCAGCCCCTTCTTCGTAACGAGCAGCTCCGGGCTTGCGCCAAACAGCGTCCTGGTGGATGCAACGGCATCCGGACTTGAAGTGTGGGACAACTCGGGTGCCAATGGTACGGCAAACGTATAGCCATGGGAGTGATGGTACGCTAAATGATTCAATAGGTGAGGAATGGACAAGGCATGGGGAAGCGTGATATCCAGCGTTCGGGAAAGCACCGCTTTATGGAGTTTCTTTTGACGAATGAGCTCCAGCAGTCGGTTCACGCCTTCCTTGAACGCCTCCGGCTCCGGAACGGAAAGGACCTTGTAACTGGAAATTCGGGGCATTTCCGGGGCCTTGCCTGCAGAGAATAGAAGGGAATCATGCCACTGGGCCGTTAGCGGAATAAACAGACTGGCCGGTTTTTGAATGTCAAAAGGTATGGCGCCTACAACAACGGCATCCGGCCGGCCCGCTTGCTTCGCACATTCCAGCAGTTCCACGATGCGCTCCGGCAGTGATCTGTGATCGGTCCCCGCGGGAACCGGCAACCTTGAATACTCTCCATGCGTTAACAACGTCTTGCGCGGGGATGAGAAGAAGAAAGACGAACCGACCCGGTATTGTTCCATAAGTTGCGCAGCCTCGGCTGCGGTTGGAGCATCATAGTGTACCATTTCAGTCTCCTCTCTGCTTATGAGCCTACCTAGTATATTGAAGTTAGAAAATCATGAGATCCGCGAATGCTCAGCATCCTAGCGTCGCGCCGCCATCCACGCATACGTCCTGCATGGTCAGGTGCCCGGCCCGATCGGATACGAGGAATACGACCGCATCCGCAATGTCGGAAGGAAGGGCGATTTTACCAAGCGGTATGCCGACGCGGAAGGAATCCGGCGCCCCCTCGATAATGGGAACTGCACCTTGATCATCCTTCCATAACAAACGCTGCATTTCGGTATCCGTAGAGCCGGGGGAAACCACGTTACAACGGATATGATAACGGGCATATTCGAGCCCCAAGCATTTCGTAAACATCGTGGACGCCGCCTTGGAAGCAGCATAAGCCGACATCTGGGCCCGCGGAACTTTGGATGCATTCGAGCTCACGGTCACGATAGCTCCGGAATTACGGCTCGCCATCCGCCTTACGACCGAGCGTGACGTGTAGAATACGCCGTGGGTGTTGACGTTGAAATGCGCCTGCCAATCCTCGTCGCGAAGCGACTCAACCCCACCGATTCGCAGCACTCCGGCAACGTTAACGAGAATCTCGATTGGACCGAGTTCCTCCTCAATCCGCTCGACCATCGCTTCAACCTCGGCACTGCAGCTGACATCCGTCCTGTAAGCCGCTGCCTGTACGCCTGAGCTGCATAGATCTGCCGTAAGGCGGATCAACTCGGCCTCCTTCCGGTCGCAAGCCGCGACAACGGCTCCTTGCCGGGCAAGGGCTCGTGCCACCGCTTCGCCAATCCCTTGGGCTGCACCGGTCACGAGGGCTACTTTCCCTCTAATACCTGTACTCTCCATGGTGATCATCTCCTTATTCTTGAGGATGGAGGGCAAACCGTAACGCTCTGCTGATGAGGACAGGCAGCACGGACAAATGCCCTTCACCTTCAAATTCCTTGAATTCGGCATGCATGCCATACCCGGACTGAAGAGCCAGGCGTTCAGCGAGTTGGGATGCGCTGATGCAATTGCCGGTGACATGGGACCTCTCGAACTCTCCTGCGCCAAGCAGCAACCGTACAGGATATGGCTCTTCCTTGACGCGTTCGACAAAGCGCTGCTCCAGCTCTTGTAAATATTCCTGATTCCAGTGAATAGAAGGGCTGCCCGCGATATAACACGAGAATGCCTGCGGTTTAGCGAACATGGCGTAGAGCGTGAACAGCCCGCCTAGGGAATGACCGAATATCGTCTGGCGACGGCGGTCGATGTTAAACTCGCCCTCGATCTGCGGTTTCAGTTCCTCCTCGATGAATTGCAGGAACTCAGCCGCTCCTCCCTGTTCCGGTACGGAACCCCCATCCAGCTTGTTCTTGAACTTCATGTTGGGGTAGGGCGTGTAATCATAGAACCGATTCGGGGCATACTGCCCCTCCGTCTCGTAACCGATACCGACTACGACCGCCGGCAATATCCCAGTTTTGTCCGGCCTATGGCACTGTAGGCGCAGTGTTTCGACCATCGTGTGAAACACGCTGTTGCCGTCCAGTAAATAGATGACCGGATATCCAGACGGCGGGGCCGGTCCCATCGGCTGTGCCGCAATGATTCGGTAGCGGCGCTGCCCTACCCTCGAGCGCATCACCCAATGCTCCGCATGGGGCAGCTCTACGCTGCGCCGCATCATATCAACGTAAGGCGTATGGTTGCTCATGCAGTGCCTCCCTATTGACCCGTGATGGAGCGAACGACATCATCCACGATTTTCTCGTAGGCAATAAGGCCGCTTCCCAGCCAGTATTCGTTATTCGCTTCATACACCTGCCCATTCTTGACCGCCGGCATGCCCTTCCAGATCGGGCTTTCCGTCATTTCCTTTAAGCGTTCCGTTCCCTGATCGTAGGCGTTAATGACAAAAATATAGTCCGCATCCAGCTGTGGCAGTATCTCCAGCGAGATGTTAGCTGCATTCTCGTTCTCGACCAGCTTGGACTTGCCCAGTCCCAGATCCTGATGAATCACATATCCGCAGAGATAATTTCCGCCCATCAAACTGACGCCTCTAGGTGCAAAACGAATGATGGCAACGTTCTTGTCCCCCACCACGGAATGAAGCTTCGCCTTCGCTTCGCTTGCTTTTTGCTGATAATTTTTCAAGGCAGTCTCGGCCTCCGAAGCTTTCCCAAGCAGTTCCCCCAAGGTGGTCAGCGATTTCTCAACATGACCGGAAGCATTTTTAAACACATACGTTGGCGCGATTTTGGCATATTTCTCATATGTACCGTCCGCAGCATAGGTTTCGGTATGAAGCACGATGAGATCCGGTTCATAGGACATCAGGGCTTCAGGTGAAGGTAAGCCTCCTGAAAAATCAATCAGCGGGACGCCGTCCAGCTCCTGCTGCAAATAGGTGTGTCCCATCTTGCCGTTGGCCCATTGCGCCACAGGCTTCACGCCGAGCTTCAGCAAAGAATCCTCCATGTTCGGTGCAAACACTTTGTTCACCTCCGCCGGAATCTTCACTTCATGCCCGAGTTCATCCGTTACCGTGCGCTCCTCCTTGGGTGACGTCTCCTCACTGTTTGTCCCTGTTTCTTCCGTCGACGTTTGGCTGCCCTCCACCTTACTGGACGTCTCAACCGCAGCCTTCTTCGCTGCAGGCTGATCGCCGCCCGCTGCTTCGGAATCCGCCTTGCCCCCACAGCCTGACAACAAGCCTATGACGATAACACAGCACACAAGTGCTGATGTTTTGATCCTCCAACTTCTTTTTCCACGGTTAAAACGTTCTGCCACAATGTATCTCCTCCTGTGATAATGATTCTCAATTAAGTCGAGTATATATTACGTAGCAAACGATTCACCATGGCTTTTATCCAGAACTCCGTTTGGACTATCTCCTGTAAACAGCAGCAATGCCTCGTCCAGCATTCTCGTCACGGCAAGAGCCGAATATTCGAACCAGGGATCGGACGAGATCATATAGACGCTGCCTCGAGCGACAGCTCGGAGTGTATGCCATTTCGCAGAATGCAAAAGTGCAAGCCAATAGCGGCGTGATGTGGCTTCAGGGCATACCGCAATCAGGATCCGGTCCGGATTGATCTGGAGCAAATCATCCAGCGTGATCTGTTGATTACGCATGGTATCCAGTCCGCAGGCTTCCTGGAGCTGCAAATCCTGATACAGCACCTCCTCAAGGCCCCGGTTACCGTATATATAGAGGCTTTGCCCATATATCCGCAGCGCGGCAACACGCTCATTTCCTACCACTTGCTGCATTCGTGAGCGGGCATGCACCACTTTCCGTTCATACTGCTCGATCCAGGAGTGTGCCTGTTCTTCTTTGTTCAGGAATGTTGCGATCGTCTCCAGCTGCTTCCTCCACCCTGCATGGGACGGAACAATTAAGGTGGGGGCAATAGGCTCCAGCTTGGCGATTTCCTCTTGACCGAGATGATCCATACCGATAATGGCGTCAGGTTTGGCCCGGAATAGCTGCTCGATATTTTCCTCAAAGCGGCTGTCCGGATAAGGGTTCGTCAATTTCAAGCGGGACTTGATCTCCGAGTTGTAGGCATTGTAGTAAAATGGGGTCCACTTCGCGTCAAGCGGCGCCGCGGCAGGAATGACATTCAACGCCACCAGCTGCCCGATGATCGAAGAGGAACAGGCCGCGATAAGCTGCCTCGAATTTCGGGCATATTCCGACGGCGAAATGCCCACCTTCTTTTTAAAGATACGGCTGAAGTAGAACTCATCCTTATAACCGACTCGCTGTGCAATATCCCGAAGCCGATCGTCCGATTCAGCCAAGTAACGCTTGGCGTGATTCATGCGGACATGCGTCAGGTAATCAATCGTGGTCTGACCGAATGTCTTCTTAAACAGGTCCACGAAATACTTTGGACAAATATTAGCCATTCCGGCCAGTTGGCCAATGGTTAACGCCTCGTTATAATGACAATCGATAAACTCCTTAATCTCAACCAGGCTGGTTCTTCCGCTACGATCCAAATCCAATGCGCTATCTATGTTCAGCTCTTCTTCCGTACGCATGAGTTGCCTCCTTTTTACGATAAAACGATTTGCAGGCTATGCAGGCATGTTTACCAGCTTTAATAATTGATAATGATTATCATTTTCACTGATAAAAATAGCATGCCATTTGCAGCGTGTCAATCCAAATTTGGAAGGAAATGCTTGTCCCCATGCTCTTAGTGAAACCTGTTAACAGGCTCCAAACCACGCAAAAAACCCGTCATCAGGCACTTTGTCCAAGTGTCCTGTGGCGGGTTCTCATTCATAATACAGTCGATTTACGACAAGCAGTATTTCACCAGTGCCTCGTGTACGCCGTCCTCATTGTTCGAAGTTGTCACCGCATTGGCTGCAGCCTTGACCTCGACCGGAGAGTTATCCATCGCAATCCCCATCCCTGCGTAGGTCAGCATCGTAATATCGTTGAAATAATTGCCGATGGCAAGCACCTCGTCCGGCTCATAACCTCTTCTTGCTGCCAGCTGCTGAAGCGCGCTTCCCTTGGATGCTTGACGATGCATCAGATCGATGAAGTACTCTCCGCTTCGCAGCATGTTGAAGGGAAGCGTCCACTGGCTCCAATCTGCGTAAACGCGGTCAATATCGGCGGATTCACCAAAGGTGGTAAATTTGACGACCGGGTCTGACAGCTCCTCCCATGTCGGTAAGTTGCTTGGCAGCATCAAGTAGTTCTCGTACATCGAACGCACCGGGCCGGCAAGTTCCTCCACTTGGTCCACATACATCTCGAATGCGGTGTTTACGTCAAAATGCACCCCGTGCTCACGGCAGTATTTCATGAAGGGCTCAAGCTGAAGCGGGTCCATACCGAACTGATGAACGATGTTATGGGTCTCCACTTCTACCGTTGCCGCACCGTTATGACTGATGACATAACCGCCTAGACCCATGCTTTTCATAAAAGGAATCGAATTCAGCGGTCCTCTGCCTGTGCACAGTACAATTTCCACTCCTTGTTTTGCGGCTTCCATCACGGTGTTCCGCGTTTTCTCCGTGATTTCATGATCATCATTCAGCAGAGTTCCATCCACATCAAGTGCTACCAATTTGTATGCCATTCTCCATCCATCCTTTAGTCTCTATTTCTCTATCGTGATCATGCCCTTCCGAGCAAAGACAGTTCTTGTTCGGTCAGCTCCCGGTACGTCCCGATTTCAAGATTTTCATCCAATCGAAGCTCGCCCATGCTGACTCTTTTGAGATAAACGACTTTTTTGCCTACTGCTTCAAACATCCGCTTGACCTGATGAAATTTGCCTTCATGGATCGTCAGCGAGATGCGGGACAGCTGGACACCGTCGCCTCGTTCCTCATGGGAATGGATCACCAGCTCGCCGGGCAAGGTCACGTATCCGTCATCTAAGGTAACACCCGCAGCAAACAACCGCACATCCTCATCGTCCACCCAGCCCTCTACAATCGCTTCATAGGTTTTCGGAATATGCTTCCGGGGCGATAACAGCTCATGAGCTAATTTACCATCATTCGTAAGCAGCAGCAGTCCTTCCGTGTCCTTATCCAATCTGCCCACCGGAAACGGCTCGAAGATCAGGTATTCCTCATCCAGAAGATCCAGCACCGTACGGTCACGAAGATCCTCGGTCGCCGAAATGACGCCCGGAGGTTTGTGCAGCATGAGATACACGAATTCCCGATATTGCACGGTCTCTCCCTCAAACTCAATGATATCCGTATAAGGATCAACATGTTTACCGGGGTCCTTCATTACCGTTCCGTTGACCACGATGCTCCCTTGTTTGGCCTTTTTCTTCAATTCGGCCCGCGAGCCGAATCCAAGATTGGATAACACCTTGTCCAATCTTTGCGTTGTTTTTTTGCCTTTAGCACTCATACCGATGTCCACCTCCACCCTGCCGGATACTCATTCTTCAATATTCCTGCCTGCCATTTGCCCCAACCGGCCGAGTATCCGTCTATACACACTAACACATAACCCTTCGCTTCAGCACCCGATCGACAAATCACGCGCTCTTCCGGAATCGACAAGGTTTCCCCTTTCAAATACCGGACCGCTTCTCCGTCCTCGGAGGACAGGCTGACATATCTGACAGCCTCATCCGCTTGAAGCGCTGTAGCCAAGGGATGTCCAGGTATAAACCGTTCATTCTTCAACTGTCCCATATACCATCCGGGACGAATCACTTTAAGCTGCTTCAGCCGGTCTTCCGGCAGGGGCGAGACATACACATGGTTCCCGTAGATTACGGGATAGCCGGTCAGCTTCATATCCAGCTGCTCGCGGATAAAGGCTTGGAACAGATTGATCGCAATCGAACCCGATGGAGAATCTGCTCCGCTCCGGCGGGATCCCTGTTGGCGCGCTGCACCTTTACCGTATTTCCCTGCTTTACCCGGGCGCTCCTCCCGAAGGGCCGCTTTTCCTTTACGCTCACGGGCGTGCTCTGTGCGGGAAGTTACAGCAAGCGACCCATTGACCAAGGCGTCTGGCTTGAATAGTGGAGCTTGTTCCCGTTCAGCCTCATGCATGTCCGGCTCGCCTTCCCGCTGAAGCACAGCCATGAAATGCCCTTCGCCTCTGACCTTATGCGGCCACAGTCTTGCGGTCCCGGAAAGCTGCTTCAGCACGTCCTCCTTCACATCTTCCTGTCCCGTCATCCAGTTCGTTTCCCCCGGAGAAAAAGATTCCGAATGATCCACCGGGATCACGTAAAAATCCGGCTGCTCATTCAGAAACTCCGCAATCATCCCTTCATTCTCCTCCGGCGAGAAGGTACAGGTAGAATACACCAGCCGACCTCCCGGTCGGAGCATGGCAGCAGCCGATTTCAGGATGTCCCGCTGCATCTCCGCAAACTTGAGCGGAGACGATTCTTCCCAGTACTTCAGCATGGATTCGTCTTTGCGGAACATCCCTTCGCCGGAGCAGGGGGCATCGATCAATATTTTGGAGAAAAATCCGGGGAATGCACCTGCGATCCGCTCCGGATCCTCATTGAGCACCACGGCGTTCCGTACGCCGTACATCTCCAAGTTTTTGGCAAGCGCTTTGGTGCGGTCCGGATGAAGATCATTGCTGACCAATACCCCCTGCCCATTCAGCTTTGCCGCAATCTGCGTAGATTTGCCGCCGGGAGCCGCGCACAGATCCAGCACCCGATCTCCCGGCGTTACGCCAAGCAGTTCGACCGGAGCCATGGCGCTTGGCTCCTGGATATAATATAACCCCGCATGATAGTAAGGATGCCGTCCCGGACGTTCACCAGCCTGAGTATAATAACCGGTTGAACACCAGGGGATGGGGGCAAGATCAAAGGGGGACAACTTCATGAATTCCTCTCTGCTGATCTTCAGGGTATTCACCCGAATGCCCGCATTCGGGGCTTGTTCATAAGACTTCATAAAATTGTCATAGTTTTCGCCGAGCAGCGATTTCATCTTCGCCAGAAACGGCGAGGGCAGTCGTAATGCCATACATAGTACCTACCTGTTCTGTATCGTATCGTTTGAAGTATATTTTCACCGTGTTGAAGCAAACATTCGCATGTTCCGCTCCGACTTTTAATATTGTATAATAAACTACATTAAAAAGGACAAGTCCTTATTTATTATTAATCATTAGGGGGTGGATCCATGAACCGCAAAAAAAAGAATAAATACACCGCACTATACGCCTTCGGCGGAGTCTTCGTCTTATTGATTGCTGCACTCATTTTCTTGAACGGTCAAGGAGAAGCAAGCGAATTGTACGGCGGCAAGAAGGTCTCCAGCCTGAACCCGGCTACGCAAGAGCTCCTTAATGATCCGAACTACCAGCAAATTATATTGCCGGATCAGCTGAAGAGCAAGGTCGACAACAAAGAGAACTTCTTTGTGTACTTCTTTGCATCCGACTGTCCGCACTGCCGTGCGACGACCCCGGAACTGATGCCTTTGGCGGATGATGCCGGCATTACGATGCACCAGTACAATCTTCGCGAGTATCAGGAAGGCTGGAGAGAGTACAACATCGAGTTTACCCCGACGCTGGTCTACTTCGAGAACGGTGCAGAGAAAGAACGCATGGTCGGCGGATTGAAACCGGAAGGTTCCAGTGAAGGCTACTCCATCGATGATTTCAAGCAATTCCTGGATAAGTATAAAGGGAGCGTGACGAAATGAACCGCACTCGCGCCATCCTCTTTACCTTCGTCATTTCAGGCATGCTGCTGACCGCATGCGGCGGTAAAGAATCCGCTGCCGGGCATCAGCACGGCGCCGATTCGGAACGATATGAGACAACGGCCAGCTTGACGGTTATGCCGGAGTTCTTGTCGAGTTATACCGACAATACGCAGGCAACCTATGCCACGGTCGGCGAACTAGAGGACATCATCAAGGAAATCAAATGTTATTGCGGCTGCATGGATGAGGAGAACGGCTACCATGATTCCCTCCACCGCTGCTTCATTGCCGAGAACAAGGACGGCGAAGTCAAATGGACGGACCATGGCGCCCAGTGCGGCATCTGCCTGACCGAGCTGCAGGATGCCAAACGGCTCCATGATGAAGGAAAATCCGTCGACGAAATCAAACAGTTCATCGATGACAAATATAAAGGTACCGAATCCTGATTCTGTACGGTCATACAAAAAAGAGCTGCCCAAAAGTAGATCCCTCTACAGACGGGCAGCTCTTTTTTCACTTGTTCCTTGGGTTACTTGGAATGTGCCCGCTCCGGCTTTCGCCGCTGCGGAATGTTCGGCTGGATGCGCTCCGATGCCAACTGAACTGCCTGCTTAAGCTCAGTATCCCCAATTTCGATCGTCAAATCCCTATAGGGGAATGGATGAACGCTATACGACGACAGCTGTTTGGCGGATTCCCGCACTTCGCTCACCAGCTTCCCCATCGAGATCCCCAGCTCATCGCCGGGATAACCCTCGAGGCGGGATACAGCGCTTGTGAACATTTTGTATGCTCCTCTTACGTTGTTGTTCCGGAAATGAAAAAGCCCGACAGCCACTTGCAAAAGCCCCTTATACCTGGGATCCCGCTCCCGCGCGAGCCACAGTTCCTCAAGCACCTCATGGCATTCAAAGTAGTCTTGATCCCGGTTAAAGTAGACGAGGTAAGCGACATACAGCGGTTCATAACTCATGTTCGTTTACTTTCTTCTTGGCTTCGGCCAGCAGCTCCTTCACCTCGTCCAGAAGCACCTTCATCGCATCCATGTCATGATCCTGAAATATCGCATTAAACCGGCTCTGAAAAGCAATCGCCTCGTTGACCAGGTGGAAGAAATACAGCTTGTGTATCGCGTTCAGCACCTGTGTCGTAATATTGGAATCGTCCTCGAACTGCCGCTGCGCCTCCAATATATCCTCCCGGATGCTCGACATTTCCGTATCCAGCGTATTCGCCGCTTCTCCGGCTTTCTTCAGCCGTGCCCGAATGTCATCCGGCAGACTTTCCCGGTACTTGTAGCTAAGCGAGTGCTCAATCGTCGCCCAGAAATTCATGGCCAGCGTACGGATCTGAATTTCGGCAAGCACTTTCTTTTGCCCCAGAGCCGTCTGCACCGGATACTCGATAATCATATGAAAGCTCCGATAGCCGCTCTCTTTGAAATTGGTAATGTAATCTTTCTCATATAATACGGTCAGGTCTTTCCGTGCCCGGATATATTCGGCTACCCGCCGGATATCCTCCACGAACTGACACATAATCCGAATGCCTGCGATATCCTCAATCCCGGTTTCCAACTCGTCCATCGGCACATCGAGGCGTTTCGCCTTGTCCAGTATGCTCGAGATCCGTTTGACCCGACCCGTTACGAATTCGATAGGTGCGTATTCCTCCCGCTTTTTCAGTTCGGAACGCATCGTCTTGAATTTAACCTTCAATTCCTCAACGGTCTGCTCATACGGAAGCAAAAATGTCCCCCAGTCTCTAACGTCCATCGCCTTGCCTCCTGTCTTTACCCCTTTACCGATGATTAGCCCCGACGGCTTCGGAAATATGGCTGAAGCCATCCCGTGCAAGCAGCTCCCGGAGACCGGAATGAAGCTTGCGGTTCACCTCAGGCCCTTCATAGATAAGTGCTGTATAAATTTCCACCAGGCTTGCGCCCGCGCGTATTTTGTCATAAGCATCACTTGCCGTAAAAATTCCGCCAGACCCGATAATTGGAAGCGCACCGCCGGTCTGCTTATATATCCGGGATACAATCTCCGTTGACCGGTTACGCAGCGGTTTCCCGCTAAGGCCGCCGGTTTCTTTGGCGTTACTGTGCGTCAGGCCCTTCCGCGAAAGCGTCGTATTCGTGGCGATGATGCCGGAAACCCCGCTTGCACGAATCGTATCTACCATGAATTCCAGTTCCTCATCGCTTACATCCGGCGCAATCTTCACCAGGACGGCCTTCTCGCCTCCATGAATCTTGGCTTGGCGGGACATTTCGTTCTTTACGGCCTCCAGCAAGGATGACAATTCGCTCCCATGCTGAAGGCTGCGCAAATCCGGCGTGTTCGGTGAACTGATGTTGACAACAAAAAAGTCGCCATACGGAAATAAAGCTTGAATGCAAGCTTCGTAATCACCGTTGGCTTTCTCGTTCGGGGTCGCCTTGTTCTTCCCGATGTTGACGGCAACCGGAATACGGCGTTCCTTGAGTCCAGACAGCCTTTTTGCCATCGCCTCGGCCCCTTCGTTATTGAAGCCCATCCGGTTGATGAGTGCCTCGTCCGGAGGAAGGCGGAACAAGCGCGGCTGTTCGTTGCCCGGTTGTCCCTTCGGGGTCACCGTGCCTACTTCCATAAATCCGAAGCCGATGGAGGAGAATCCTTTGACGGCCTGAGCATTTTTATCCAATCCGGCGGCAAGTCCGACCGGTGTCGGGAAATGAAGACCGAACAGGTCCACTGCCAAATCCGGTGTTTCGCTAACACCGTACATCCCTCGCATGACAGCGTCTGCGCCAACCACGCCGGAGGCACGTCCAAGGCCGCCAACCACAAGGTGGTGGGCTTTTTCGGGGTCGAGTTTAAAAAATATAGGTTTGCCTATGTTGCGGTACAGCACATCCACTCTTCCTCTCATCCAGTTATTTCTCTATCCTTCAGTTTATCCGTTTCTGTTTCAAAAAGAAAGTTCTTCAGCGTAAACCGGGGCGTTCGTCCTGGCGAGAAAGCGATATGGCAATTTCGGGACAAACCCCTTACAATAAAGGAAGATTGTACAAATCATATTTAACGATCATGAGAGAAAGAGGGGAAAGACATGTCAGCCAAACGTAAGCCTCCAACCTTGCAGCAGAAAAAAGAAGAGGTTAATAAGAAGGCCATACTATGGATTAGCTCCGGCATTGCTCTTCTTATTATCCTGATTATCGTTCTGATTGTGATCGCCCAGCCTTAATCCAGCCAGTGATACACCTTGCCCGGGTTGGTCTGCCCCTGGGCATGCTTGAGCTTAAAACGCTCTTTCGGCGTCCACAGGCTCTCGGGCAGAACCCCTTCCCGAATTTTCACGACGGTTCCCATCGGAACCAGATCAAACAGCTCCTCTACATCCTCCTTAAGCATACGAATGCAGCCCTCAGATTCATTTGCTCCGATGCTGTCCACATCCAGCGTACCATGTATCGCGTACAACGTATCGGACAGCTGCATTCCCCGCGTCCCATAGGGGCCCTTTGTGGTCCCGTTCGGATTAACAACCTTGTCATTGATATGAAAATCACCCAGCGGCGTTTTCACTCCTCCGAGCCCGACCGCATAATTGCGCAGCATGACGGTGCCGCTCACGACGGCCAGCCGATGACGTTTCCGGTCAATGATGACCTGAAGCGGCTGCTCAAAAAAAGGATCCCCGTTCGGCGAAGTCCCCCAATATCCAGGCTCTTCCGGTTCGTTCCCAGGCGACTGCTGTCCCGGTTGGTCCTCTGGGCCGTCAGTTCCTTGGGCTTGCTGCTTCATTAAAGCTCCAAACATCTCCTCCATCGCTTTCGAACGGCCGGACAGCCAATTGTTCGGATACGGGCGTGTCAGTTCATTCAAGCTTTTAGGCAGGCGTCCATGCCGAGCCTTATACTGGCTGACCGCTTCCTGCAGCACGGCCGTCTCGACTTGCAGATCCGCCCATTGCCCCGCGCTCCGCTTAAGCTGCGAACTATCCGCAGGCTCGCAATCACACTCCAATGCAGCTCCTTCATATGGCTGGATCGCAATAGCGCCCTTAGCATCCCGATGCAATCCGTATAAACGTTCCATGTCCTTGCTCCATAACAGCCACTTGCCCGATGGCTTCATCCCAAGCGCAACCGACCAATTCGGCAATGCCTGCGGATGCCGGAGCAATAAGGACAGGGCTCCGGCGGAATCCTTTCCCTGGCCGGAAGTAACGGCGGTGTACAGCGGTTCTTTAAGCGAATCCCGCTTCTCTTTGTTAACGGGCGAGGCGGATACCGGCTCATTCGGCGGGAACACATCCGATGCCACATCCCCGGGAACGGAACCCGGCGCCTGGGCCGGAGGAATAAATACGAGCAGCAATAACACCAGCGCAGCAAGCAAACGCCGGGTTCTTTTTCGCCTGCGGTCCTTGTCCTTCTCCATCTCCAATAAGCGCTGTTCGTAATTTTTCCATATATCGGAAGGGACCTGGCTAAGCTCGAAGGCTTCATAGACCCCCTCGGCCTTGTTATAGCAATAATTTGCCTTGCCTTGTTCACCGGCCTGCTCATACTCCTTGCCCAGCAGGTACCAGGCCATTTTATTATCAGGATGCGTCTCCACATACCTTTTGAGGTACAGCGAATTGTTCATTCGGGAGCCTCCTTTTATGACATTTTTACCTCTATTATCCTGTATATCGGTATCATTGCTCCAATTATGTATGAATTGTAAGGTTACGAAAAAACGCCCCCTGCCTTTGTCGGGCAGAGGGCGTCGGTATAAGTTCAAGATGGAATATCAGGGCTTAAAGCGGTACTGGTTATTCTGCGTTAAACGGCTCGTCTGCAATCCGAATTGAATCTGTTGGGCAGCCGTCGCATGCATCCAGCATATCGTCATGCATATCTTCCGGAATTTCGGTTACCCCGCGGTTGTTGTCTCCGTCAAAAATGACTTCTGCCAGGCCTTCGTCGTCGTAATCGTAAATATCGGGTGCCGTTGCGCCGCATGCGCCGCAAGCGATGCAGGTATCTTTATCTACCCAAGTAAACTTCGCCATAGTCTCTCTTCCTCCTGTATATCTATAAACATCTCTATAAACATAGTATAAGCTGACGGTATCCCGCCACCATCTACATATATTAATACAATTTTTTTAGGAATACAAATAAATTTCCTAACATTTTCCGACAAAAATCAGTTGTGCTCTAAGGAATGGAAGGAGCTTCAACTATCAAAAAAAGGCTAATCCATGTCCGGGTCCTTCGAGGTTGGCTGGACGGCATTTTTATTTTCGTTCCCCAGATCCCTTGCAAAATCCATCTGTAAAGATGTTCCTCTCCGCTTATGGTTGCGGATTAAAGACGACGGATCATCTCCCAGCATGCCGGCGGTCAGCACCGCACTCTCACCGAATTTATTGCGCAGCTCGTCCATAACCCGGGTGAGCGATTCTTTCTTCGGCTGTTTCTCGTAATCGAACAAATCCAGCTGAATGGCGGATTCCTCCTTCGCCATAAGCTGCTGCAGCGTAACGCCAAGAAGACGGAGGGGCTTATCCTGCTTCCAATGCCGGTGGTACAGCTCGCACGCTTCCCGGTAGATATCCTCGGTATTTTCCGTCGGGATGGCCAGATGCCTCGACCTGGTAATGGTCTTCATATCCGGTGTGCGCAGCGTAATCTGGATGCCGCTGGTCATCAGACCCTGCCTGCGGAGCCGGCGCGCTACCTGATCGCTCAGATTCAGGAGCACTCTTTTTGCCTCCTCCGCCGATGTAACATCCTGCGGGAGCGTGGTCGTGTGTCCGATCGATTTGCTCTGTTCCCGCTCCGCATTGACAGGAGCATGGTCGATGCCGCTGGCTGCCCGTTTCATCCATGACCCCATCACGCCAAATGTCGAGGTCAGCAGGCCTTCATCGGCAGCGGCGAGCTGTCCGATGGTCTGGATGTTCAGCTTACGCAGCTTATCAGCGGTCTTGCTCCCGATGCCGAACAGCTCTGCACAGGGTCTGTTCCAGAGCACCTGCGGGACATCCCGTATCCGCAGCACGGACAGCCCGTTGGGCTTTTTCATGTCCGAGGCCATCTTGGCCAGCAGTTTATTGGGAGCAATGCCGACGGAGCAAGGCAGCGACAGCTCCTCGCGTATGCGCTCCTGGATCTCCCGGGCGATATCCAGGGGGGTGCCGAACTGCTTCGATCCCGTTATATCCAGGTAACATTCGTCAATCGAAGTCGCTTCCAGCAGCGGCGTATATGCATAAGCTATATTCATGAATGCATTGGAATACTTGCGGTACAGATGAAAATTCGGTTGGATGATCATCAGGTCAGGGTAAATCCGCAGCGCCTGTCTCACGTTCATTCCAGTGCGGATCCCGAGCGACCGTGCCGCATAGGAGCAGGTAACAATGACGCCTTTTCGCAGCTCGATGCTGCCTGCAACAGCCGTGGGTTTGCCCCGGTAGCGCTCCGGCTCCTCCGCTTCGTGTACAGAACAATAGAATGCATTCATATCCACATGAAGTATAACGCGGCCGCTGGCCGGATAATAATTGTCGATATGTCCCACGCAGAATTCCTTCTTTCTTTTGGTACGGTTCTTCCTATTCTAAATTGCCGGCCTCTTTTTCGAGTTCGGTTTGAATGATTCTTACGTTTTCTTTATGACATGCCGCTGTAAATTCGGATCCAAATCCGTGCTCCTGCTGCAACCGGTCAAGCGCCGCATCATCGCCATGCATAACCGCCTGTCGCAGACGTTCCAGGTGGCTCCGGGCCGTCTCCACTCTTCGCTCCATGTCGGAACGACTTGTCGCATGCCGGCCATGCCCCGGAATCAGCAGGGATACCGGATGTTTCTTCAAAATCCATGAAGCTTTGCGAATCGTTTCATCGTAGTCCAGTGCGCTGTCGTAAATAAAGGGAAGCTCAAAATCGGATAAATAGTCACCCGCAGCAAATACGCCAACGGAGTCAACCAAGGTAAACAGGCCGTCTTTCGTGTGTCCGGGCGCTCTGTAGAACGTCAAGGTTGCAGAGCCGAGGATAAGCTGCTGCCCATCTTCCTCGATAACGAAGTCAAGCATGGGGAATTCTATGGGGTAATCGCGAGTAATATAATAGGAAGCATCAAACTCACGAATTAATTTCAATTTTTTCTCTTTCTCCGGGTGATCCCTGAGTCCCGCGCTCCCGATCGTCTTGGCGTCCGGAAACGCCTTGTAGCCGATAATGTGGTCATAGTCCCCATGCGTGAAGATCAGATACATCTCTCGGTTTCCCCGGACTGCCTTAACATGCTCCTGAATCTCACGGATTTCGTGCGGCAGCCAGTTCGGATCCATGATAATGATACAATCATCCAGCTCGATGACCGTTGAAGTTGTTTGGAATAATGCACTCTGAAAAACCGTCACCTTGTCATTAGAATATTGAATCATCGCATATGCCCCATTCCATTATAACTTGTTTAGACATTAAGAGTGCCTCTAACGTCTTGTTCGTAGGATTATGAACGCATGACTACCAGCCAGCCTAACGCCTCCAGCATACCGTTCCCCATAACAGGGGTCAAGAATAAGCCCCTATCGGTCGTTTGTTTTTTTACTCTGTTACTTTCCCGCAAAGAAATGCTATAATACAAAATTATAAACAATGCGGTCCAATCCCGGACACCCAAAGGAGGACATCATGTCTAAGTCCATTTCCATCTTTGATACGACACTTCGCGACGGAACCCAAGGCGAAGGAATCAGCTTGTCGGCGGACGACAAGGTCAAAATCGCCAAGAAACTCGATGCTCTTGGTGTTCATTATATTGAAGGCGGTATCCCGGGAAGCAACAGCAAGGACATCGAATTTTTCAAAAGAGTCCAGGATCTCGGTCTAACCTCAAAAGTAACCGCGTTTGGCAGCACGCGCCGCAAAGGCTCTATTGCCGACCAGGATGCCAATCTGCTTCGAATTCTGGAATCCGGTGTTTCTGCGGCCACTTTGGTCGGGAAGTCATGGGATTTCCACGTCCATACCGCGCTTCAGACAACACTCGAAGAGAATCTGGCCATGATCTATGATTCCATCGCCTTCCTGAAGCAAAAAGGCCTCGAAGTGATTTTTGATGCCGAGCACTTTTTTGACGGCTATAAGAACAATCCCGAGTATGCTGTTGCCGTATTGTCCAAAGCACGGGAGGCAGGTGCGGATTGGCTTGTCATGTGCGATACGAACGGCGGCAGTCTCCCGCATGAGATCTCGAGCATTGTGTCATCTTTAACGGGTCCATTGCCCGGCGCCCCGCTCGGCATTCATACCCACAACGATTGCGAGCTTGCCGTTGCCAACACCCTGAGTGCCGTACAGGCTGGTGTCCAGCATGTACAGGGAACGATGAACGGTTACGGTGAGCGTTGCGGTAATGCGAACCTGTGCTCCATCATCCCGAATCTGCAGCTGAAGCTGGGTTACGAGTGCATCGGAGACGATAACCTCCGCACGCTGACGAATACCGCAAGGTATATCAGTGAAATCGCCAACGTCAACATGCCTGTCAACCAGCCGTATGTCGGCAACGCCGCCTTCGCCCATAAGGGTGGCATCCACGTTTCGGCGATCCTGCGCGATTCCAGAACGTACGAGCATATCGAACCGGAGAAGGTCGGAAACAAGCAGCGCGTGCTGGTCTCCGAGCTCGCGGGGCAGAGCAATATCGTATCGAAGGCGCAGGACATGGGTCTTGACTTTGACCCGGCTAGTGAACAATCCAAGCATATTATCGGAAAGATCAAGGATCTTGAGCATGAAGGGTATCAATTCGAGGGCGCAGATGCCTCCCTGGAGCTGCTTCTTCGGGAAGCGAACGGAGAGCTCAAGGAATTGTTTACCTTTGAATCCTTCAAAATGCTGGTAGAGAAATCAGCCGGCCAGCCCGTCGTCTCCGAAGCCTTCGTCAAAGTCAACGTTGCCGGCGAGAGCATCTACACCGCGGCAGAAGGCAACGGTCCGGTCAATGCGCTTGACAACGCGCTGCGTAAAGCGCTGGTCCAATACTTCCCGACACTTAAGGAAATGCATCTTGCTGACTATAAGGTAAGGGTGCTGGATGACAAGGATGCGACGGCAGCCAAAGTACGGGTGCTGATCGAATCCAAGAACTTTGAGAATTCCTGGAACACCGTCGGGGTCTCCAGCAACGTCATTGAGGCGAGCTGGGAAGCGCTGGTGGACAGTATGCGCTATGCGCTCCTCGGCCAAATCTCACCGGAACAGGTGCATGAGTCCGCGGCAAGGCAAGGGTTGGTTAATCACTAAGGCTGCGTTCAATATAAAAAGCGCGTATCCGCCATGTCATGAACATGGTGGCCGCGCTTTTTTTGGTGTTTCCGGGAGTTTCCGCCGCTTGTCGCTTCACAATTAATTCAACAGCTTGGCTACCTTTTTGCGAAGATCCTTGGGATCCGGAGCGCCAAGAATGATTTCCTGGATCACGCCGTTCCGATCAATCAGCACATTCGTCGGGAAGACCTGGCCTTTATACAACTCCTCGAACACTTCTCCTTTGGGATCGAGAAGGATCGGATACCGGAGTTCAAAATCCTTAACGAATTGACGCGCTTTTTTCTCATTGTCATACTTGGACACGTTCACGCCGTAGATTTCCAGCTCATCTGCATATTCCGCTGCCAGCTTATCAAGCTCCGGGGCTTCTTGCTTGCACGGTTCACACCATGATGCCCAGAAATTGACGACCATCGCTTTATCGCGCGCTCCGCCGCCGGAATATGTCTTGTCGTCCATCCCCTTTAACGTGAAGGTAGGGGCAAGCAGCCCGGCCTTGGCACCTGTCTCCGTCGGGAGCGGCTTCTCCTGCATGAAGACGGCCTGGATATTGTCGCCGGCTTGATTATAGATTACAGCGCCTGCCGCGACAACAAGCAGGACGATAATGATGATATTTCGTTTCATAGGTATAGGTTCCTTTGCTAAACTTAGTTATAGAGGTTGTTCAAAAAGTCCGCTTTTGATAAGAAAACCTCTATCGAGGCCACTTCAAGGATGAGCGACCGCGATGCATAGGTAGGTTTTCTTGCGATATAGAATTTCATCAGTTCCACTGATAACTCATAAATTCTATATCTAACACGAAGCGAATCAGCAAGCAGCTCGGCATCGAATCTTGAATTCAGCCGGGCCTAAGCGGATGCTTACGAAGTCATGTTTCCTGCGGAAACATCTTAGGTGCTCACGTACCCAAAACGTACGCTCCGCTCCTCACTCCCTAGCTTCATCCAACTGAAGCGTTTTGAAAAAACGCACATCGGAAGCATAAGCTTCGGTGCTGAAAATCGATCTTTTTGAACACGCACTTATAGTCCCTATTGTACCCTGAAACCCTAATCTTTCAAACACGCGATCGACTCCAATTACAGCCCGGGAGGGAAAAAGATGAACCCGTCTGACACGGCCCTGGAGCAGCTTCTGCTGCACGCGGCGGTACAACAGCATATATCGGACTATACGTATCATTGTCTGCCAGAGGAGGCTTGTGGTGTCCTTATCGGGCACTCCAGCGCAACAAGCCGATCGGTAACCGTTACACAATTTATTCCCGTAAAAAATACAGCGGAGTTTCCGCTGCATTCTTTTCATCTGGATCCTGTTCAATGGACCCGCTTGGTTTTGACTGAAAAACGAATCGTCGGTTTGTTTCACAGTCACCCGCACACATCCCCTGAGCCGTCCGAAGAGGATCTGCTGCAGCTTCCATCCTTCGGCGGACTGCTTCAGGTATATGCCATCGGATCTCCTGCAGCTTCAACTTCATATGCTCCAGGCTTGAAACCACTGCAGCTTCATGCATACAAAATTATTCGGGGAACAGAAGCCTCAGAATTAACCAGCGATCTGCCATCCAATTCCTGGGGGCATCCGGGATCGGAATGCTACTCCCTCGCCCCGATTCCTTGCAAAATCCAAATCGAATAATGAGCTATCACGTGCAGCCATCATACTCGGGGTTTACGCCTCGCTTAAATAGACATACAAATCTCCAAGCGTGGTTGCATGGCCGCGCGCCTGAATTTCTTGCATATAATCCGCCCACAGCCGGGCGGTCATGCGCGCGTCGGACAGAGCATGATGTCTGCCCTCTACCGGAATGCCGCTGCTTCGCAGCAGCTCATCCAGACTGTAGTCCTTCTGCTCAGGATATAATCTCTGCGCAAGCATCATGGTATCAAGGAGCCGGTGGGTTAATCGAACCTTCGATGTCTTCCACAAGGCTGCGTTCAGGAATCCGCGGTCATGCGCAGCGGCATGGGCAACAAGCACCCTGCCTCCTATAAAAGCCATGAAATCATGCAGCCCCTCCATTAAAGGCGGGGCTGCATCAACCATATGCTGCGTAATGCCTGTCAGCTCAGCAATGAATGGAGGAACAGGAGCACCGCTGTTAACGATCATATGAAAGGTTTCGTTCTCAATCACTTGCTCCCCGATGACCTTGGTTGCACCGAATGACAAAATCTCATCACCGTGCTGGTGATTAAACCCCGTCGTCTCGAGATCAAATACGACAACCTCCAGCTCGTCCAGCGGGGTACCCAGCACCTCCGGCCTCCGGTTATCCTTCATCTGGGATCGGATGAAGGCCAGCTGCTGCGCCGTCTGCGCCCCGCGCATGGAAGCGATGGCGGAATTAAAGTTACCCGAACGGAGCGATCTCCAGAAGCCCCCGTTCGATTGTCCCGGTTCAGTCATGGGTTCCTCCTCTCCGCAAAACGGTGCTCTCGCTGCAATGACCGATGTATCCGTCTGACAACGCCAAGCGTATCGCGAAGCTCGTACTGCATGGTTTTGTTTTTGAGCTGCTCCTGCGAAATATACCCGCTGCTGGTGATCAGCCCGTTCTCCACCCGATGGGGCGTGTTATTCCTCAATCGAAGAGCCGTCAAGAAAGCACGCTGTACGCTTTCCAGCAGCAAATTGCCGCCCTCAAGCAGCATGACCTTCTCCATCCGCTTTTGCGTCGAGGTTTCGGTGATGCCTCTTTGCAGCGCCATCGTGCGGATGCTGTTCACAAGGGGAATGTAGACGCCATACTTTACGTCAAATTCACCGGCATGCTCACCAAACCGCTCCGTCACAATTCGCCCCATTACATTAAGCGTTGCCTTGTGCTTGACCGTGTTTCGCAGTACGGCATAGCCGATGTTCGGATGCAGCTCGACCGAGCTCCGGAAATGGTCGGTCCAAGCCTCCGATAGCTCGCCATCTCCCGCTATATGACGCAGATCCGAAGCGATGATGAAATTGCGAATCGGCTCCCACTGCTGATCTCCACACCACTCGCTAATCTGATTTTTCCAATCGCCAAGCTTTTTGCTCCATAAGGGTTCGGAACACATCACCTTTCCCGAACATTTGGGATAGCCTGCATACTCCAGCAGATTCACCAGCCGAAGGCCATATTCCCGAAAAAAGGGAAGCTGATCCTCCTCCAGCTCATCGCCAATGATCAAACCGTTGTCCTGATCGCTCCACAGCGTCGCTTCCTGCCTTCCGCTGCTGCCAAAAGCAACAAACGCATAACGCGCAGGAGGCCGGCCCAAGCCAGCCTCCCACATGTCCTGCTCACAGATTGCCGCGGCACGCTGTCCAATCAGATCGTGCATCGTATTGACGGATGCGATCCACTCTCTCAGCTCCATGTCATGACGCATCTCGATCAGATGGTTCTGACAAACGATCCGTTCATCTCGTAATTGCTGGGCTGTTGCTGCTGTCTGAATTTCCGAGAATACCGGAAACAGATTGACGGATTTCAGAGGTTTCATGCCGCGGCCTCCTTATTACATATTCATGAACCATCTAGAATTTAGTACTTATAAAGCCGTGTCGCTTCCAGGTACCGCTTTGCCCCCGGAACGAAACTCAGGGGACTTCCCTTCCGATTCCGCCAGAAGTTTCATTTGCTCCGGATATCCGTAAGTTCCGTGTTCACTGATATCAAGACCCACCAATTCTTCTTCCTCCGTTACGCGGATACCCATCGTAACTTTCATGATATACAGAATGATGAATGAGATCACGAGAACGAATGCAAACGTGCCGACCAGGCCCAAAAGCTGAACGCCAAGCTGACCGAAGCCCCCGCCGTAGAACAAGCCTTCTTTGCCTACGCCTGTAATTTCAACAAGTCTCGGTGCTGCGAACAAACCGGTGGATACGGCACCCCACATCCCGGCAATACCATGTACGGAGAATGCATATACAGGATCATCAATGCCTTTGCGGTCAAACCACTGAGCCGTAAAGAAGGTAATCGTACCGGCAACCGCACCGATAACGACAGCCGCCCAAGGTTCCACGAATGCACAAGCCCCCGTGATCGCAACGAATGCGGCGAGAATACCGTTCAGCATGCTGGGAATGTCCGCTTTGCCCAGAACCGCCCAAGAGATCAGCAACGCCGCAAGCGCACCTGCCGCAGCTGCGATATTCGTGTTTAATGCCACAAAACCGAAGAAGCCGTCCGTGAGTGCGGAGATGGTGCTGCCTGGATTAAATCCGAACCAGCCGATCCAGATGATGAAAACGCCGAGTACCGATAAAACCTGGTTGTGACCCGGAATGCTGTTAGGCTTCCCGTCCTTATTATATTTGCCAAGTCGAGGCTTCAGAAGAACGGTAGCCACCAACGCAGCTGTAGCGCCTGTCAAGTGAACAACCGTCGATCCGGCAAAGTCCTGCATACCCAGAGCCCCGAGCCAGCCGCCGCCCCATACCCAGTGAGCAACAATCGGGTAAATCACGATGGTGAACAGCAATCCGAACACGATATAAACGCTGAGTTTCGCCCGTTCGGCCATACCTCCGCAAGCGATAGCCAAGGATACGGCTGCAAAGGATAAATGGAACAGAAACATAATGGTTGTTGGCACATCGTAAGCGGACAGGGAATCAAAAGAGCCGGCCGCATTGTCACCGCTTAAGAAAAAACCTTCAAATCCGAAAAAGCTGTTCCCGTTACCAAATGCCAGGCCAAACCCTAGCGCCCAGAAGGCGACGATTGAAATGCCGAAGGTCAGGAAGGTTTTACCTGCAACGTGGCCTGCATTCTTCATACGAACCGATCCGGCTTCCAGCAATGCGAACCCTGCTTGCATGAAGAATACGAGCAATGCTGCCAAGAATACGAACACGGAGTTCAAGCCAGCCGTTAATTCAACATTCGTGGCTCCCCCATCAGCGGCGAATGCGCTCGCCGGGAATGCAAGCAATGCGATTACTCCCGCCATTAAACCTAGCCATCTTTTTTTCATGTTTTACACTCCCCTTAATGTAAACTAATATAACATCACCTTGAATTCATATTGTCATTATAGGGGGGATAATGAAAATCCGCAACGGTTTTTTTCAAAATAAACTTCACTTATGTAATATAATCTAACATTAAGTGCATGCAGTGCAAATCGTCTAACATCCTGTATAGTTAAGTAAAGACTAAGCTTCAAGGTTTTTTGTCACAACTATGACGTTTGACTGTATGGTTCATGATCATGTATCATATTTCTATTAAAATGAAAATATAAATGCATTCATTAATGTCCATTCAATGAAAGCTTGTGAGGTGATGAATGATGGGGATCACGAGAGGAAACCTTTTCCGGATCGGTGAGCTGGCCAAGGTTGCCGGAATCAGCGAAAGAACCATTGACTACTATACGAAGCTGGGTTTGATCTCCCCTGAGAAACGGACGTTAAAAAACTACCGGTTGTACAGTTCTGAAACCTTAAGCACTCTCGAACGTATTAATCAGTTAAAGCAAGAGAAATATACTCTCGATGAGATTAAGGAGAGGCTGGATCGCTGGAAGTCGGTTCCCGATGATTCCGAAATGACGGAGAAGCTAACTAAGCTCGAAATACAGATGAAACAGCTGGAACGGGATGTGAAGGAACTCAACCCGCTTCTAAGTGAATTAAAGCCAAGTCAAGCCCGGGAGGTACTCGCTAACATTCTTCCTAAAGGGGCTGCTTGCATCGAGTCGCTACAAATCTTGCTGAACCAGTTCACTTCGATGTAAATGGTGAAGAACCAAATAACAACTTTGTATGGGGGTATGATACATGTATTCTGACTGGATGTTTATTCTCATTATTATCGCTTTTATATTCTCGCTCTGGGCTCAGTTCCGGGTTAAAGGCACATTTAACAAATGGGCCAAGGTTGAGAACAGCACCGGCATGACCGGATACGATGCGGCCCGGCATATGCTGGATGCCAACGGACTCCACGACGTGCCGATTGAACCGGTGCCAGGCACGCTCTCCGACCACTATGATCCGACCAAACGCGTTGTGCGCTTGTCAGAGCCCGTTTATTATGAACGTACCATCTCGGCCGTCTCGGTTGCTTGTCACGAGGTCGGCCATGCGATCCAGCATGCCGAGCACTATCCGATGCTTGTAGCCCGTCACAAGATGTTCCCGGTCGTTAACTTCGCATCGGGTATCGCTCCGTTTCTCTTGATTGCCGGATTCCTGTTCCAAGCCATGAACCTGGTCGGTCTCGGCATTATCTTCTTCTCTTGCGCCGTTGCCTTCCAGCTTGTCACCCTGCCGGTCGAGTTTAACGCAAGTAACCGTGCCCGTCAGCTGATGGTTCAAGAAGGCTATATCGCCAATGACGAAGAACGCGGAGTTGCTAAAGTATTGAACGCCGCGGCCCTGACCTACGTCGCTGCAGCCTTGATCTCTCTGCTCGAGTTGATCCGGTATATCATGATCTTTACGAGCAACCGGGAATAAACCAATACGCACAACAACAAAGGGCTTTCCTCTCTACCATGGATGGGTGGAGAAGGAAAGCCCTCTTTTTTATATGTTATTTTTGATTAATGAAGCCAGGTTAGGGAGTTGATGCGTCAGTCCCCGCACCTTCCTTTTTCGGCGACGGATCAATGCCAAAATATTGAAGCAAAAACGCACGGAAGGCTTGCGCAACCGGTGGCAGCTTCTCGTCCGCGCGGTGAATCAGACCGATGGAACGCGTTACCTTCGGCTCCGAGATCCGGACGCGTGCTGGCTGCAGCGGATTCGTCTGGAACAGCGCCATTTCAGGAAGCAGGCTGACCCCCATGCCGGCCGCAACCAGCCCGCGGATCGTATCCGTCTCCTCGCCTTCAAAAGCAATTTTCGGCGTGAACCCGGCTTCCAGGCAGGCATGCCATACGATCGGGCGCAAGGAGTAGCCTTTGCTGAACAGCACAAAGCGCTCCTCCTTCAATTGCTCCAGCTTGATGGTCTGCTCCCCCGCAAGCGGGTGATTCGGCGGCAGGATCGCAAACAGCTCCTCTGTCAAGACGATATCTCCGTCCACTTGATCATGGCGATCCGGAAACGGAGACACAAATGCCAAGTCCACTTCAGCCCCGACCACGTCCCGGATCAGTGTCGGGAACATCCCCTGCTTGAACCGGAATTTCACGTTCGGGTACTTCTTCCGGAATTCAGCCACAATGGACGGAATCAAATGGATGCCCAGGCTGTGAGGGAATCCGATGCGGATTTCCCCCTGCTCCGGGTCCAGAAATTCATGTATCTCGACGACCGCACGGTCCAAATCCTTCATAATGCTCTCCACCCGTTTGCAAAAAAGCTGACCTACCGGGGTTAACTGCAGATTCCGGCCTTTTTGCATGAACAAATTAACACCAAGCTCTTCTTCCAACTGATGTATTTGACGGCTGACGGCTGATTGAGCCACATGAAGCTCTTCTGCCGCTTGGGTAACGTGTTCCTTTTGCGCAACCTTTACAAAGTATTGCAACTGTCGTAATTCCACGCCTTTTATCGCTCCATTCTTATTCCCTAGAAGACTTGAAGACTTTATCAAATCATCCAATTCTATTATAACAGACCCTCTAAGGTCCGATTATGTTCGACGTTTAAATAATCGAATCATGAGACCGTAGAGGAAAAATCCGCCTACCAATCCGCCGACATGTGCTACAAGGCTGACCCCTGGTGTAAACGAGAACAGTATCCCCAGAATAAGCAGGGTGAACAGCGTCTTGCGGGACGACTCATCCATGACATGCCGCTGGAACAGGGCGATGTACAGATAAGCGCCATAAGCTCCGTATATGGCTCCTGAGGCGCCTACAAGGAAGGTATAGTCCTCCATGCGCTCATAATAAGCCAATCCGATTACATTACCGAGAACACCGCTGAGCAGATACAGAATGGCAAATTTCCAGCTCCCCATGATTCTCTCCAGCGGGGGAACAAATACCAGCAGTGCGAAGCTGTTGAACAAAAAGTGGTCAAATCCGTTATGGAGGAACATCGCCGTAAAGTATCTCCATGCCTGATCAACGAACTGCGGCAAATCCGATAAAGCTCCATATTTCAGCAGCGTAACCGGGTTTCTGGAACCGCCGTCAAAGGATGTAATTACAAACATCACCAGGTTGATCACAAGCAGCAGCGATGTAACGGGATAATAACGCAAATAACTTTTCCAATTTTCATAACGTACGAATATCATAGCATCCTCCTCATCCTAAACCAGGCAGGGGTGCCCATAGTGGACATTCCCTTTTTAAAAAGATTATAATGTACCATGAACCTGATCACCAAACTTTGATATCCAAGGAGGAGATTTCTCATGGCTCAAGAACGTTCAGGAGCTGCCACTTTTAAAGGCAATCCTATTACACTCATCGGACCACAGCTCAAGGCTGGTGATGCCGCGCCGGATTTTACAGTGAGCAAAAACCTGCTCGAAGACGTATCTCTTAAAGATTATGCCGGTAAAATCAAGCTGATCAGTGTCGTTCCTTCCCTCGACACCGGGGTATGCGATGCTCAGACGCGCCGTTTCAATGAAGAAGCAGCTGGTCTAGGCGATGATGTGGTGATCCTTACGATCAGTGCCGACCTTCCGTTCGCCCAAGCCCGTTGGTGCGGAGCTGCAGGCGTTGACCGGGTCATTACGCTATCCGACTATAAATCGCGTTCCTTCGGTGAAGCGTACGGCGTGCTTATCAAGGAATTCCAGCTCGACATGCGTTCGATCTTCGTCGTGGATACTAACGATACCATCACCTATGTAGAATACCTTGGTGAAATGACGGAGCACCCGAATTACGAAGCCGCGATCGATGCAGTAAAATCTTTGCGGTAATACGCCAAAGGCTACATACACTGCACACTTTTAAAAAGCGGGAGAGCAGCTCTCCCGCTTTTTCTTATTCTACTAAGCATCCACTTTATACTTGCTCAGTTTTTTATCCAGAACAGCGTACAGGTTCAAGATAACCCGGTAGTTCGCGCCCAGATCCCCTAGGGAACCGCGGGACGCCGAATACATATCAACTGCGCTGCGAACCGGACTGATGCCGAGCACGGATACGGTAATGTCCAGTGTACGTCCAAACGAGGTTCTTTTCTCGAGCGTGATTTCTCCCACGGATTTAACCTCATGCAGAACTTTGTAACCCGGAATTTTTTTCAGTGTCGAGGAAACCTCTTCAAAACACTTTTCTTTTGAAAGATTGTAATAACGCGTCTTCAGCTTGGGATCTTTAGCACGGTCGCTTGTGCCGTCATAGCTGCGCACGATACCAATTAGAACTCGTTTTAATGACAAAGACCGTTCCTCCTTTATAAATGACCGTTCCTTTCCATACTCTAGTTTAACATTGTTTATGCTTTCAGCAAACCTTTATATATAGCAAAAAGACACCTCTTTCACTTCGAATTCGAAATAAAAGAGGTGCCCATTCATTGGTTAAACGAAACCCGCCTATGCCGTCCGGTAAACATTGTCTTCGAACCTGCATTAGCAGGTGGGTGACCGCAGAACCGCTTATGAATTCCCCTTGTCATATAGACAGGGCATTTCAGCCACGATTACGTATAGATCTCCCTAGACATCGTCATTGGTTCAAAACAACGGAAAACCGAAACGAACATCGCAGGATGTAGTCTTATTATAGGGGGTTTTGCCGGAAAAGTAAACCTCGCATTATTTAAGGTTTCGATCCGTTCTCTCCCTTTTTGGCAGAATCCATGCTTTCCAGAAGGGCTTGTTCGGTTTCGGACTCCTCTTCCTCGGCTTTCTTCATCTTCTCCTGCTGTTCCTGCATTTTGGTGAAGGTGGCATAGAAGTTAAAGAACGCGAACAATGCCATCAGGCAGAACAGGAAGAACACGAACAGCACCGGCATCTGCGTGCCGATATACGCCAAGACAGCGCTTCCGATCAAAGTCGAAAATACGCGGAACGGACGAATCAATGTCAGCAGCACCGCATTTTTCAACAGCTGCGTCGTTTTCATCTCATAATGAACGGCCATGGAGAAGAAATTGAACAGGGAGACAAACAGCACGATAAGCAGCACGAGCATCACAATGCCGACAAGCTGGAAACCATCAAGCTGCGTCATATAAACCGTGTAATCCACGTACATAATCACGAACAGCAGCGTATAAAAAATACCGCCGATCATGCTCTGCTTGTAATTTTCCTTATAACCCTTGAAAAATGTTTTAAATACGGACACATCCGGATTGCCCATCACCCATTTGCGTACAACGGTAAATAAAGCCGCCGTAGCCGGAAACAAAACAAACGGTGATAATATTCCCAGAACCCAGTTGGATAGCAGCTGCTCATTATGCGCCTCCGGTGTCTGAACGGCCATCAGGAATTTGGTTAGAACGATAAACAGGAAAGGCGATGTACAAATAACCCACAAGATGTTCGAAAAAGCAATTCGGGTAATCCACTCGGTGAGCTTGTATAAGCCACCCATGGCTCCTTTCATTTCCAAATCCGTTTCCTCCTCACTCAAATCATGCATGTATCTATTAATATACCTTATTTGGTACATGCATTGCCAGAGCCTAATTTAAACGCACCTGGGTGAATGTCCAATCCATCGCCGTGGTTTCCCCATACGATATCTCGTAATCCGTTCAACAAGCTTGAATTTCCAAATTTAAAGAGGAGGGATTATGTATGTCTTGTGAAGGTGGCGGCGGTTACGGCTACGGAAATAATGTTGGAATTGTCCTGGTTCTGTTTATTCTCCTTGTCATTATTCTCAGCACATTCTACATCTAATGTCTCTTTGAGTCATGAAGTGAAACAGATCGGATGTTACTGCCCTAAAACTGCGAGTTTAAAGGGGATGCACCTTGGGTGCATCTTCTTTAAACATGAACAAAAGACGAAGCGCGGCTCCACTTGGTGTGAGCAGCTGCTTCGTCTTTTAATGTTCGGTTACTTCATTTCAGAAGAAGTTAACCTTTAAATACTATTCGTCTCCGCCCCGGTTAGGACGACGTTCGCCGCCGCCGCTGTAGGAACGAGGTTTACGGTCACCGCTATTGCTGCGGTCACGGTTGTAGCCACCGCCATCGCGGTTGCCATAACTGCTGCTGCCGCCATCACGGTTGTATCCACCTTTGGAGTAGCCGCCACGGTTACCACCGCCACCGCTACCGCCTTCACGACGATAGCCGCCGCCACCGCTGTTGCTGCGTCCGCCATAGCCTCCGCTTGGCTTGCGGCCACTTCGAATATCCGGCTTCCGGCGCTTTGCGCGGATCGGATCTTCCGGAGTCAAGTGAATATCGGAGCCTTCCTTCTTGTCACCCGTCAGGATTTTCATTGCAGCTGCCAGCAATTGTACGGAATCGTACTGCTCCAGCAATTGAATGGCAAGACCTTTATACTCGGTCAATTCGCCCTGCTCAATGATTTCAAGCACACGCTCAGCGATGATCCGTTGTTTACCTTCAATCGCTTCAGCGATCGTAGGCAAAGGTTTACGTGGAATACGGTGACGAGTCACACGCTCGATGAAGTACAGATGATCCATCTCACGAGGAGTTACGAAGGACCAAGCTGTACCTTCTTTACCCGCACGGCCTGTACGTCCGATACGGTGTACATAACTTTCCGGATCTTGCGGCAAGTCAAAGTTCACAACATGGGTAACGCCCGATACGTCGAGACCGCGTGCTGCCACATCGGTTGCCACGAGGACATCGATGCTTCCGTCACGGAATTTCCGCATAACGGTATCACGTTGGTGCTGGGACAGGTCGCCATGAAGGCCATCTGCCGAGTATCCGCGTTTTTGCAATGCTTCTGCCAATTCGTCAACACGGCGCTTGGTACGTCCAAAGACGATCGCAAGCTCAGGCGACTCCATATCCAGAAGGCGGCTCAAGGCTTCGAATTTTTGACGTTCAGGAACTTCGATATATGCTTGGTCAATCAGAGGTGCACTAACGTGCTTAGGAATAACGGATACATGCTCAGGTTCTTTAAGGAACTGGGATGCCAACTTCTGAATGTTAGCCGGCATAGTTGCGGAGAACAGCAAGGTTTGACGTTCTTCAGGAACAAGCTTAAGGATCGACTGGATGTCTTCCATGAAGCCCATGTCCAGCATTTCATCCGCTTCGTCCAATACAACGGTTTGGACATCATCAAGTCGGATGGTTTTTCTGTTGATGTGGTCAAGTAGTCGACCTGGTGTGCCGATAATGATTTGAGGCTTCTTTTTCAAAGCGCGGATCTGACGCCCGATATCCTGTCCACCGTAAATAGCCAAGGAACGGATTCCTTTAAAGCGGGACAGTTTACCGATTTCTTCAGCAACCTGGATGGCAAGTTCACGGGTCGGTGTCATAATGAGAGCGACGATACGCTCCTCTTCCTTGGCGATTTTGTGGATAAGAGGAAGGCCGAATGCTGCTGTCTTACCAGTACCTGTCTGTGCTTGTCCAATCATATCCTTGCCGGTAAGGGCAATCGGAATCGATTGGGATTGGATCGGTGTGGCTTCCTCAAAGCCAAGTTCGGTAATTGCTTGCAGCACGCGCGGCTCCAAGCCAAAATCTGCGAAATTTTTCAATAGGTTCATACTCCTTCTATCTGTGGACTTCCACTTTCTTCTCTGTATTCTTAAGTAGTGGTAACGTTTATAGGCTTTCCCGGCCAGCAGGATTTTCTGCACGAGGTGAACCGGTATATTTCTCTTATCACCAGTATGGTGACTGGTTAATGTATAATCATCCTGATAAGCTTGCAAAGTTATCAATGTAACGGACTACTCAAGAATATCCAATACATTATATCACAAAACATTTCTGGAATACCAGCAAGCTTAAAGAAGTCATAATAACCGGGAGGTGATTCCTATGTTGAAGCGTCTATGGACCTATTTCTCGATCGTGTTCGGCGGCATCATTATCGCCGGCGGATTTAATTTGTTTCTGATTCCCCATCATCTGCTCAGCGGAGGCGTTTCCGGCGTCGCTCTGATTATCGGCTATTTCACGCCGCTAAATATCAGCATCCTGTATTTTGTGCTCAATATCCCGATTCTTATAACCGGTTGGTTCAAGCTCGGCAAAAGGTTCGTTGGTCTCAGCGTTCTCTCGGTTATCGTTACAACCCTATTCCTGGAGCTCATTCCGGTTACTCCGGTTGCAACCGACATGCTGCTGTCCTCCGTTTTCGGCGGCGTGCTTGTCGGATTCGGCACCGGGCTCTCCTTTCGAGTTGGCGGTTCCACCGGGGGCTTTGATATCATCGGCTCCCTCGTTACGAAATACCGGGACTTCCCCGTTGGAAGTGTGCTCGTGACGCTGAACGCCATCGTCATAATGGCAGTTGCTTATTTGGAAGACGACTGGAACCTGGCCCTCGCCTCCATGGCCTCCATCTATATTGCCGGAAAAATGGTGGATATGCTCCATGTCAGTCATATCAAGGTTACGGTCTTTATTGTCACGAACCAGACGGAAGCCCTGCTGGAGAAGCTGCTTAAGCGCCCCCGCGGTATAACCAAGATCAAAACCGAGGGGGCCTTCAGTCATAAAGAAAAGGATATGCTAATGACCGTCACGACGCGATATGAGCTGGCTGAGCTAAAACAAATCATTACGGAGACAGACCCCCTGGCCTTCGTTAATATCGTGGAAACCACGGCTGTCATGGGTCAATTCCGCAAGAACTAAATATTTACCACCTGTGAGGGTGTGGTAAATTTGTGGTATAATATTGGTGCGCGGTTCCTACAATATTCATGAGATCTTTTCCCGGGCATCGCTTTGGCCCAATTTTAATTGTTTTTCCGTTTTACAAAAGAACGTCCTGCCTAACCAATTTGGAAGGAAAGGGTGATTTTTATGGAAATGGAAACGGTAAAATTGTCACAAATCGTCATGAAGTGGTTCCCGGAAATGATACCGTTCTTTAGACAGAACGAACTGAATTCCATGATCGTTCTTAGGGACGGGCTGAGTATTCTGGAGCAGGAGGACGCTCTTGAAATCATTCAGTTCAGCATTTGCGAGCATCAGAACCAAACGCCGCTTCATTAATTTTAATGCTACACGTAAATATCGCACGACAAGTGTCGTTATTCTCCGGTAAAATTCACCGGTGAGTAACGGCATTTTTTTATGGATAAATGTAAATTCTATAAGCACGTCATTCCCCACCAAAGCAGGGTAAGCTGCTGTAAACGCTATCCACCTTCTTATGGTTGTTATATTCCGATGCTAGTCACTCCCCATGTTCACATGTTGTTCACGGCCAACTGCCACAAATGTCGATTTTTAGCGTTTAAAACGCCCTCGACCCGTTTAATGAACTAAGTACGCTCACCCGCCGTTTCCAATTTATTGTCGATTGTAACAATCCTGTTCTTTTTGAAGGCATCCGTTCCTTTATAATCATGATGTGAATGTACACAAGGGAGAGAGTAATTATGAATATCATCTTGGCTTTATTCATCTTGGCGTCCGCGGGCTTCGGCGGTTCCAGTCCGCAAGACAACAATCTTACCGCCAAACTTCAGGCTTCGTTAAATACCGCCATGATTCAGGGCATGCACCAAAATAACAACCAGGGTCAAGGACACTCCGGCATCAAGCCAAACACGACGGAAATCGATCCGCAGATTGACGCGCCTAAAGTCAAGGGCATTTATGTAACGGCTTATAGCGCAGGCGGCTCCAGAATGAATCAGCTCGTGGATCTTATGGACAAGACCGATCTTAATGCGATGGTCATTGACATCAAGGACGATGAAGGATACATAACGTACAAAACCGATAATCCGAAGCTGAAGGAACTCGGTAAATCCCAGCCTTTTATCAAAGACATCAAGCAGCTGATGAAGCGGCTGGAGAAACACGATATTTATCCGATCGCCAGAGTTGTCGTGTTCAAGGATACCATTCTTGCCAAGAAAAACCCGGAGCTTTCCTTCCGTAAAGGAGACGGCAGCGTCTGGACCAATGGCGGGGGCGACAGCTTCGTTAACCCGTACAGCAAAGAGGTTTGGGATTACAACATCGAAATCGCCAAGGAAGCCGCAAAACTCGGATTCAAGGAAATCCAGTTTGATTATGTCCGTTTTCCGGAGGGCTTTGAGAAACGCGCCGATTCCCTGAAATATACCAAGACGGATCAATCGCGTGTGGACGTGGTATCCGATTTTGTGCAATATGCCCGGGAAGAACTGGCGCCGCTCGGCATACGCGTATCCGTTGACATCTTCGGGTATGCTGCTTCGGTACCCGCGGCGGAAGGGATCGGCCAAGACTTCGTCAAAATTTCCAAGAACGTGGATGTCATCAGTCCGATGGTATACCCAAGCCATTACACGGCAGGCTGGTTCGGCTCCCCTGTACCGGATAAGGCTCCATACCAGACCATCAAAGGCTCCATGGAAGATACCCACAAAAAGCTGGAAGAGCTGGGGGATCAAAAACCGATCATTCGGCCTTGGATTCAGGACTTTACCGCGAGTTGGCTTGGAAGCGGAAATTATGCCAAGTACGGTAAAAAGGAAATCGAGGAGCAGATTCGCGCCCTCAAGGATACAAACGTCGATGAATATTTACTCTGGAATGCTTCCAACCGTTATACGGAAGGCGTCACTCATAAATAATTCAATTATCCATTCGTTAAGGGTCGGCCCATCAACAGGACCGGCCCTTTTCTGCGTTCAAATCGATCGGTGAGCTTACTTGACAGCAGATGCTATGATGAAGATTAGGGCCGGGCTTCGGGCCCTGAACATGCAAACCTGACGCACTCCGATTCAACCGCTGGTTGAGTTCTGGCTCGCCGCTCAATAAGCCAGTTATTGTTCCCATCCTTAGCAAGACCCTACAATATGGGGGCAGCATCATAAAAACTACAATAAGAAAGGCACATCGCACATGCAACCGACCACTACAACACGGGGAAAGCTGAAGCAATTCGCGATTATTCTTATCCCCATTCTGATTACACAGCTAGCCTTATCGGCCATTACTTTTTTTGACACCAACATGTCCGGAAAATTCAGCTCCGCTGACTTGGCAGGCGTAGCGATCGCTACAAGCATCTGGATCCCGGTCCAAACCGGCCTCAGCGGAATTCTGATGGGGATAACCCCCATCGTTTCGCAGCTCGTTGGCGGGCGTCAGGAACATAAAGTCGCTTACCAAGTTAACCAGGCGCTCTGGCTGTCCATCTTACTCGCCATCGTCGTGCTTGGGATCGGGTATGCCGTTGTACCGGGCATTCTTGGAGCCATGAGCCTCGAGCCGGAAGTTCGGCGGATTGCCTCCCAGTTTCTCGCCGCCATATCGATCGGCATCATTCCGCTATTCGCCTACACCGTGCTCCGCAGCTTTATCGATGCTCTGGGGCAAACTAAAATTTCCATGGTGATCACGCTGATTACCCTGCCGGTGAATGTAGGCTTGAATGCGTTATTCATTTATGGATTCTGGGGCTTTCCAAGAATGGGGGGCGTGGGCGCCGGCCTCGCTTCCGCGATTACATACTGGACCGTTCTCATCATTGCCATGGTGATCATCCATAACAATCACCCGTTCTCTCCATTCGGCATCTTCAGGCAGCTTCAGGGTGTTTCCTTGAGTGCATGGAAAAGCCTGTTAAAAATCGGCGTGCCGATCGGGTTCTCCATCTTCCTCGAGACCGCTGTTTTCGCAGCAGTGACGCTGCTCATGAGCAGCTTTGATACGGCGACCATTGCCGCACACCAAGCGGCCCTGAATTTCGCTACGACACTGTACATGCTGCCGTTAAGCATATGCATGAGTCTGACGATCCTTGTAGGCTTCGAGGCCGGCTCGGGACGCATGAAGGATGCCTGGAAGTACGCTAAACTCGGCATCAGCACAGCCGTTATCCTGTCGCTCATCACGGCTGTCATCCTGTTTATGGCCGGCCGCCAGGTCGCCGGATTATATTCCAACGAGCCTGCGGTCGTGGCGCTGATCCAACAGTTTCTGTTGTTCGCGATCTTCTTCCAGATCTCGGACGCTATCGCCACTCCGACCCAAGGGGCGCTGCGGGGCTATAAGGACGTTAATGTCGCTTTCATGCTCGCTTTTTTGTCGTTCTGGGTGATTGGCCTGCCAGTAGGATATGTGCTCGCCAACTACACCGATTGGCAAGCCTTCGGCTACTGGATCGGCTTAATCACGGGCCTTGCCGTCGGCGCTGCCCTGATGCTGATGCGTCTGGTCAAAGTTCAACGCAAGTTCGCACGTCAAGTCAATGCGCAAGCCCGATCCGCATCCTAAACGTCTATCGACGTACTTCTCAGAAGACAGACCGCTTTTAGCGGATTTTTCTTGCGAGACAAGGATGATAAACCTCTGAAGTGTATACTTTCTCATCGCTAAAAAAAGACCGTCTCCATGCAGAATGCGTTCTGCAATGGGAGACGGTCTTTTTGCTTATCGTCCGAAATTAGGACAAGGCCTAATTTATTGGGATAATCGCAATGCCAAATCATATAGTTCACGATTAAATTCTTTCTTCGTATTAACGACCTTGTCAATATCCGTGAGGACCAGCTCACCCTTGATGATACCGCATCCTTTATCGGATTGGCCGTCAATCAGACTGCGAACTGCAAAATCGCCAAGACGGCTTGCCAGGTTGCGGTCAAACGGAGTCGGAGCTCCACCGCGCTGGATATGTCCGAGCACCGTTACCCGTGCATCGATCGAGGCATGGCACTCTTTAAGATCACATACGATATCCTCGCCGCGTCCGACGCCTTCCGCTACGATGATGATACTGTGACGCTTGCCTTTTGCAAAATTTTCGCGCAAGCGGGTTGCCACTTCATCAAGGTTGTACTCCACTTCCGGCACCAGAATGGTCTCTGCCCCTGAAGCAAGACCCGCATGGAGCGCAATGTCGCCGCAGTGGCGTCCCATAACCTCTACAACGGACGAGCGCGCATGGGAAGACATCGTGTCACGCAGTTTGTTAACGGCGTCTACAACAACGCTCACGGCTGTATCAAAGCCGATCGTATAATCCGTAAAGGAAATATCGTTATCAATCGTGCCCGGAAGGCCCATCGTTTTGATTCCGAGTTTGCTGAGCTTGTTCGCCCCATGGTAAGAACCGTCCCCACCGATAACGACCAGCCCGTCGATGCCATGCTGATTCAGAATCTCGGCACCCTTCTGCTGCCCTTCCGCCGTCTTGAACTCTTCACAGCGGGCGGAACGAAGGATCGTGCCTCCGCGCTGGATGATATCCCCTACGCTGCGAAGATCCATTTTGACGATGTCGTTCTCCAGAAGTCCTTGGTAACCGCGCTGAATGCCATATACTTCAAGACCATAATACAGACCGCTGCGTACAACGGCGCGAAGCGCCGCGTTCATCCCTTGGGAATCGCCACCACTTGTAAGAACTGCAATTTTTTTAACCTCTGCCATGTTTCTTTTCCTCCTTCAATGTCACTCATGCTTATGCTTGCGAATCCATCGGCTGTTGACGTAGAAAAAGATCCGGGTCATCGGACTCTTCTTCATCAAACGTTTGGATACGGAGCGAACCAGTTGCTGCTCGCTGACTTTTGGATCGGATAAATATAACGCCAGTAACCCCTCAATGATCATACGATGAAAAGGGGTCGAGGGAATTGTTCTGACATCCTTCCGGGCCCACTCAACAATGGAAGCTATACGGTTCAGCATCGTATCGGCATCTTCGTAATAATTACAAAAGTTCAGATCGCCGCCCAGCCTGTCTTCGTCTTGATCAATAAGATAATCCAGCATAATGTGGAGACTGCATACATTCGGAAAATAAGACGCATGAATGGACGAAGCATCCTCGTCATCCAGAAACGGATCGGTTGCAGCCAAGAATAGCATGAACACACCCAAGGTTGATCCCGTTGCTGCCGCAAACTCATTCCACCGCAGATGCGGTGTCCGGTGAGCATGCAGGGACCACCATTCAAGCAATGCCGCTTCCCTCTTATCCGGATGGATGTGCTTGTATACCTGCAAATCGGTATACAGCCCAGCCAAATCCCTTATGTAGGGCTTTGCCGCTTCATATCCTGATAATTGACCGATGCAATCCCGGCATTTCTGGACAAGACGGAGAAGGTAACCTCCATCCTCCCTTTCGGTCCGGAGTGCGTAATAATCGGCCGGCTCAGTCTCAGGCGTAACGGCATCCAGCATCGACTGATGGAGCTGTCTGAAATCCGCTGGGTCCAGCGAAGTACTACGGTCACATAAATTATCGAGATAATCGCTAATTGTCTGGTAAGCTACAATCAATGGAATGAGAATATGCTTCTCCGGCAGATTGGCTGCGGCATACACCGCACCGCCCTGGCAGTGGAATCTTTTGTTATCTATACTGGCCAGTGCCTGCTTTCGTAGCTCCTCATCCGGAATTTGCTCAGCCTCCCGGCGCCACTTCTCCAATTCGATCCGCACTTCCGGGAGTATGAATTTGTACACCCGGCTCATCAGCCCGACCGGACTGCGCGGAACCTTACGGCTTAGCTCTTGATTATTCAATGAACTCTGCCTCCACATGGTTGTCTTTTTATCCCTATCCAAATCAAACCTATTATAATATGATCGTTCATTTTGCACAAATAACACAAATCATTGACGGCGTAGGGTAGTTGAGCGCGTCCTATTATCCATCTATCTCCATTCTGCGATATGTTATATACTAGTCGGAGCTGAATAACAGACCATGAACCTCACGAATTGCGTATATGCGCCGGGTTCATAAAAAGAACGGAGAACCCCAGCATGAAACTTCCCGCTACGAAAAGACCGGATCAGAATTGGCTGCGCGCCTTTATGTTTACGATATTTGGCACGACAGCTCTCGTCATTTCCTATTTCCCGCTATATTTCAAAGAAATCGGCTTCAGCAGCGCACAGATCGGTTATCTGTATGCCATCGGCCCGCTTATATCCATGTTCTCCAATATGATTTGGAGTTACACGAGCGACAAATACCGGACCATCAAACGCATTATGAACATTCTGATAATCGGTCAGCTTGTCACGATGCTTGTTTTGTGGCAGGTTGCAAGCTTCGGCGTTGTATTGATTACAATCAGTTTGTTTTATTTTTTCTACTATCCGGTCTATCCCCTGGCGGATACGATGGCGATCCAAACGGCACAGAGGTACGGACGCAGCTTTACCGTCATTCGCGTATTCGGCTCACTCGGCTACGCGTTCTTCGCGCTTGCTATTGGATATGCCATCGGTGCCGCGGGCGCATCGGCCACACTGGCCATCGGCATCGGAATCGGCGTGTTCACGCTGCTCTGCTCGTTTCTTCTCCGCGACGGAGTTGCTGCCAAGTCGGAGCCTGTGGAACTGGCAGCCCTCCTCAAGATATTGCGTTCCAAAGAAATATTGTGGTTCTTCGGCTGCTCGTTCTGTCTTACCATCGCCCACCGTATGAATGAAGCCTTCCTCACGCTTACCTTATCCGACCTGGGTGCAGGCGAAGGACTCATCGGCTGGTCCTTGATGGTCTCGGCTGCCAGCGAGATCCCGATCTTCTTCCTGCTAAGCAAGTATGGCGACAAGATGAAGGAGCTTCCCCCTGCTGGCTTTTGCAAGCCTGATGTTCGCGCTCCGTTTCCTGCTCATGGCCCTTGCATCTGACCCGTTGTCCGTACTCGCGGTTCAGTCGCTTCACAGCATTACGTTCGGCGTGTTCTATGTAACCGCCGTGCGGTATATTACCCGGATCATCCCTTGGCAGTACCGCGCGACCGGCATGGCTCTATTCGTTATCTTCTGGTCAAGCGTTTCAGGACTTCTCAGCGGAGCCTTCGGCGGTTTGCTGTTTGAAGCCGCAGGAAGACCCGCCTTCTATCAGCTCGCTGCCCTCTTGGCCTTTGTCGCTGGTCTCGGGTTTCTTTACCGGCACCTCTTTGCCAAGCCGGAGGATATGAATGTCGGCGGGATCAGCGTTTAGACTACCCGCTTGCATTTTCCTCCCTTGCTCCAAAAACAGCAAAGGCAAGTACGGACCAGATATTCATCCGTACTTGCCTTTGCTTACTGATGACAATGGCTTGACCCATCGGAACACAAAAAAGCACAGTTCTCTAAACCGAGAACTGTGCTTCATGCCTTGGTAATTCTATAAGATCTCCGTATTGGGAGCTAACTTACAGTTTTGTTACGTTGGCTGCTTGAGGACCACGGTTACCTTCAGTGATGTCGAACTCAACCGCTTGACCTTCTTCCAAACTCTTGAAGCCTTCTTCTTGAATTGCGGAGAAGTGTACGAATACATCCTCGCCACCTTCAACGGAAATGAAGCCGTAACCTTTTTCTGCGTTAAACCATTTAACTGTACCTTTCAAATGAACAACCTCCTAAAAATACCGCCATCTATGGCGAATATCCATATTATATCCCATGTTTTCTGACAATGCAATCCGTCAATTCGCCCTAAGGGGCTTTTTTTGAGCCACTATTTAACAGAAGATTATTTGCTTTTACGCCCGCGAGTGCGTTATCATTTACCCAAAAGCCTAAGTAGCAAACGGAGAATGCATATGATCAAAAAACATGAAATATACAAAAAAGACAAGTGGAACATGATGACGGTTGAAGTTCAGGGCCGGTACATCGTTCTCCGCGAAATTTCGGACCAGTGGGGTGAAGAGACCCATACCTTTATGAGTCGGCCAGCCTTGATGCACTGGGCTCAAAACCGTTTCCCCAAAGCAGATTTTGAAGGCCGGGAAGATGAGTGGAGAGACATGATGGCTGCTTTTAAGCAGGTGTAGAGCATGGATTATACGAATATCGTCATCTTCATTATCCTCGCGTTCAGTCTCGGTGCCATCATGATCATGTACCGGGATAAGATACCGCCAAGACTGAGGAAGGGGATGGCCCTGATTGCCGTCGCCTTCATCTTGTTTGCCTTTTACCTTATTGTATACAGCTTCTTGAATCTGGGTTCCTCGTAAATTTATAGGATGAAAGTGGCGGGTACGCGGCATACTATCGCTCGGATGCTTCAATTCGAGGAGGTATGATGCCATGAGAGGCGCCAAGGTGCTCTGCATTACGATTGCAATCAGCCTGATCGCTCTATCGACTACCCGCAACGAAGTCTTATCTGAAGGAACCCGGACTCCAACTAATACCTATCATTCAAGGAGGATTTCCATGGAACAATTGTTAAAACGCGCTGATGTCCCTAAAGAGCATCAATGGAAGCTTGAAGATTTATTCGCTGACCAGAAGGCTTGGGATGCGAGCTTTGCGGAGCTGAAGAATCTTCTGAAACGCACAGCCGATTATCAAGGCAAGTTAACCAACGCAGCTTCCATCAAGGAATGCTTCGAGCTCGAAGACGAAATCTCATATCACGCCGAACGCTTATACGTATATGCCCATATGCACCATGATGAGGATACGGCAAACCCTACATATCAAGCACTGACTGCCAAAGCCAAGAAACTGAACGTGGAAGCCGGAGAAGCCCTCTCCTTCATCACACCTGAAATTCTGTCCCTGTCCGAAGCGGAACTGGATAAACTGATCGATGACCCTTCCCTCAAGGAATTCAAATTCACGCTGACCGAAATGAAACGGGAGAAAGCGCACGTTCTGTCCAAGACGGAAGAAGCGCTGCTGGCTCAAGTCGGCAACCTCTCCTCTGCGCCGCAGACCATTTTCGGCATGCTTAACAATGCGGATATGAAATTCCCGAAAATCAAAAACAAGGACGGCAAGGACGTCGAGCTCACGCACGGCAACTATATTCAATTCCTGGAAAGCCCGAACCGCGAAGTTCGCGAGCGTGCTTTCAAAGCCGTGTACGAAACCTACGGCAAGCAGAAAAACACGATCGCAGCTACGCTGAGTGCCAATGTAAACAAAAATATTTTCTATTCCCGCGTGCGCAAGTACCCTTCCGTTCTCGAAATGGCGCTCTATGGCGATAACATTCCGAAGGAAGTTTACACCAACCTGATCGACACGATTCACGAGAGCCTGCCGCTTCTCCACCGCTACATGGAGCTCCGCAAGAAGCTGCTGGGCGTGGATGAGCTTCACATGTACGATTTGTTCGCTCCGCTCGTAGAAGAGTACAAGTGGGATATTACTTACGAAGAAGCGAAGCAAATGACCAAGGAAGGTCTTACGCCGCTGGGCGAAGATTATCTGAGCAGCCTGCAAGCAGGATACGACAACGGCTGGATCGATGTATACGAGAACGAGAACAAACGGACTGGCGCGTACAGCTGGGGCGCTTACGGCACCCATCCTTATGTGCTGCTGAACCATAAAGATAACCTGAACAGCATGTTTACCCTTGCTCATGAGATGGGTCATGCGCTTCACTCTTACTATTCCGACAATGCCCTGAAATACCGCGACGCCCAGTACACCATCTTCCTGGCTGAAGTGGCATCCACCACGAACGAGGCGCTGCTGATGGATTACTTGCTGAAAAATGCCAAGGATCCGAAGCAGAAAATGTACCTGCTCACCTACTATGCCGATCAATTCCGGACAACGGTATTTCGTCAAACGATGTTTGCCGAATTCGAGAAGATTGTGCATGAACGCGCGGAGAGCGGCGAATCCCTGACTCCTCAGGATCTATCCGACATCTATTATGAGCTGAACGTGAAATATCACGGCAAAGGCATGCAGGTGGATAAGGAGATCGGCATGGAATGGGCGCGGATTCCTCATTTCTACAACAGCTTTTATGTATACAAATACGCGACCGGCTTCTCGGCTGCGACCAGCTTCTCCAAGCAAATCCTGGAGGAAGGCCAGCCTGCCGTTGACCGTTACCTCGGCTTCCTGAAGAGCGGCGGCAGCGATTACTCCATTAACATTCTCAAGAAGGCCGGCGTGGATATGTCCTCACCGGAGCCGATTCGTGAGGCGATGAGCGTGTTTGAAGACATCATCAGCCAGATGGAGCAATTGACGAAATAAACATCCTCTATTGCAGGATGAGCGAATCTCAATTGACCAGTGGAATAAAATCCCTTGCCCTTTACAGGCAAGGGATTTTATACTGTTTGGAGGAAGGAGGTGTTCCCCATGAAAATTCAATGGTCGCTAATCGCAGCCTTATTGTTTGCCTTGATTACGGCTGTATTCGCCGTCATCAACGTCAATCCGGTCGCAGTCAATCTGTTATTCGGCACCGTCAATGTACCGCTGATTCTGCTGATTATCGGGTGCTCGCTGATCGGGGGACTCATTGTCGGTACGTTCGGCATTTACCGTCAATATCAAATGCAGAAGGAGATCCGTTCGTTAGCGGAGCAACTTATACATATCCGTGAAGTAACGGGATACACCCCGGAAGTACAAGCTGCGGAAGAGGAAAGCAAGAAAGAACAAAAGGACGCCCCCGCTGAATAGGGCAGGTGTTCGATTGAACCAAGGAGGCTTAACAATTCGTGTCGATACAACCGAATGAAACTTATGTGCTGGACCTGCTAAAAGAACTGCTCGATACTCCGAGCCCTACGGGTTATACCCAAGACATTATGAAGCGGATCGAACAGGAAGCCGCAACGCTTGATGTTTCGCTGGAATGGAATGAAAAAGGCGGTGCCATTCTGTCCGTTCCCGGACAAGACGGCAGCCGTACGGTTGGTCTGAGCGCTCATGTGGACACACTTGGCGCGATGGTTCGTGCCGTGAAATCAGAGGGCACACTCCGCCTTACCTCCGTTGGCGGATACATGATGAACAGCATTGAGAATGAATACTGCATCATCCATACTCGCAGCGGCAAGAAATATACAGGCACCATCCTGTCTACCCATCCTTCCGTTCACGTGTACAGCGATGCACGCGATTTCAAGCGCCAGGAAGCCCATATGGAGGTCCGGATCGACGAGTTGGTGGAGTCGGCCGATGATGTGAAGAAACTCGGCATCGGGGTTGGAGATTTTGTTTCCTTTGATGCCCGTCCGGTCATTACGCCAAGCGGTTACATCAAATCGCGCCATCTGGATGACAAAGCCAGTGTCGCCGCACTCTTCGGCTTGCTCGAAAGCATGAAGCGGGATAACTGGAAGCCTAAACACAATGTGAAGCTTCTCATCTCGAACTATGAAGAAGTGGGACATGGCGCTGCCTATATTCCTGCCGACATCAACGAAATGATTGCGGTCGATATGGGCTGCATCGGCGATGACCTGAGCTGCAAGGAAACCGATGTGTCCATCTGCGCGAAGGATTCTTCCGGTCCCTACGACTATGACATGACCAGCCGTTTGATCCAGCTGGCCGAAAGCGAAGGCATTGCTTATGCGGTGGATGTCTACCCTCATTACGGCTCTGACGCTTCCGCTGCGCTCTCCGCAGGCAGCAATATCAAGGCCGCGCTGATTGGTCCCGGCGTTCATGCATCCCACGCGATGGAAAGAACGCATAAACAAGCCGTTCTTAACACCGTCAAACTGCTCGCAGCTTACGTAAAGTAAATCATTCATAACCAACGTCTATCCACGTACTTGCACAAAAGACCGTCCGCGTTTGGTGGATGTTGTTCTTACGATGATCAAAAGGGTTCAGCCTTCGCTGAAACCTGATACTAACAAAGGGGCGTCCCGCCAAGGCATTATGCCTGGGGACACCCCTTTTCCTATTGATATGGATCGCTTGAATCATTACAATTTCTTGCTCTGTTCAATCTTCTCTGCGAGCTCGTTCAGGTAGGTCCAGCGCTCCATCAGATGCTCCAGCTCACGCTCCGTTTCTTCCTGAGCCTTCATCAGCTCCTGAAGCCTGGCTGCGTCGCTGCCGGCGGTCTCCATCTCCGATTGAATGGATGCCAGCTTGCTCTCGGTATCCTCGATGAGACCGTCAATCTGCTCATACTCCCGTTGTTCTTTATAACTAAATTTCAAGCGCTCCCGCGGCGCTTCTTTAGTCGAGCTGTTGTCCGAACCTCCATTATCCCCCGACGCTGACTTGAAACTGGATGCTTCCGTCTTGCTCCCGGCAGCTTCACCGCCGTGACGCTGCATCCATTCCGCATATTCGCTGTAGGAGCCAACATGGACACGAATCTGACCCTTGCCCTCAAACGCCATAATCTTGTCCACCGTTCGATCCAGGAAAAAACGATCATGGGATACTACGATACAGACGCCCGGGAACTCATCCAAATACTGTTCCAGGACAGACAATGTCTGAATGTCCAAATCATTCGTCGGTTCATCCAGCAGCAGCACATTCGGCGCGCTCATCAGCACCCGCAGCAGATACAACCGGCGCTTCTCTCCTCCGGACAGCTTCGCAATCGGCGTCCACTGCAGCGCGGGCGGGAACAGGAATCGCTCCAGCATCTGGGCCGCGGTAATCGCCGAGCCGTCCGCCGTGCGGACAACCTCCGCCTCATCCTTGATATACTCAATCACGCGCTGACTGCCATCCATCTCCTGATGCTCCTGCGTGAAATAACCGAGCTTGACCGTCGGTCCGAGCACGACTTCCCCGCCATCCGGCTGAATCCGCCCGGCAATCAGATTGAGCAGCGTGGATTTGCCGCTGCCGTTCGGGCCTACGATACCAATCCGATCCTCGGGAACGGCAATGTAGGAAAAGTCCTGAATTAACGTTTTGTCGTCAATCTTCTTCTGGAGACCTTCGATCTCCAGAATTTTGCGTCCCAAGCGGGTGGAAGCGACCGATACGTCCAGCTCACCGGAGCTGTGTACCATCTCCTGATCCTTGAGCTTCTCGAAACGCTCAATTCTCGCCTTCTGCTTGGTTGTACGGGCCTTGGCACCTCTGCGAATCCAAGCCAGCTCGCTCCGCAGCAAATTCTGGCGCTTCTGCTCGGAAGCGGCCTCACGCTCCTCGCGTTCTGCCTTCAGCTCCAGAAAACGGCTGTAATTCGCCTCATACCGGAACAGCCGTCCGTGATCCAGCTCCAGCATGACATTGGCCACCCGATCCAGAAAATACCGATCATGCGTAATCATGAGCAGCGCACCGCGGCGCTTCTGCAAATACTGCTCCAGCCAGGCGACGGATTCATTGTCGATATGGTTCGTCGGCTCGTCCAATATGAGCAAATCGGAAGGCTGGATCAAAGCGGCGGCTAATGCCACCCGCTTACGCTGGCCGCCTGAGAGCGTCCCCATCTTCGCGTCATAATTCCGGATGCCCAGCTTGGACAGGATGGTTTTCGCATCGCTTTCTAGCTGCCACGCCTGCAGCGTATCGAGCGTCTGATTGAGCTTCAGCAGTTTCTGCTGCAGCTCCTCATGACTTGGATGCAGCTCCAGCAGCTCCATCGTTTCGGTGTACTCCCGCACCGCCTTCATCTCCGGAAGACCGCCCTCAAACACCTGCTGCAGGACGGTTTTGTCCGGATCAAACTCCGGGTTCTGTGCCAGGTAACGCACCCGGATGCGATTGCCCATCGATACTTTACCGGAGTCGGGCGGCTCGATCCCTGCGATGACGCGCAGAAATGTGGATTTCCCCGTGCCATTAACGCCGATAATGCCGATTTTATCCTGATCCTCCATTCCGAAGGACGCATCTTGAAACAGAATTTTGTCTCCATAACTTTTTGTTACCTGTTCGACGGTCAAAATATTCATTGTTATGATCCCTACTTACATCTATAGATTTCGTTGATTCGTTGTTTCATCGGTAAGATGGATACATTATAACGCAATAAGCACTGCAATCCCATAAGCTGCCGCGCCGCCGAGAAGTGAACTGACCAGATTAACTGCATCGTTGGACATCCAGGCAGCGCCGCGCGTACGCACGGTATCTTGACCACAGTGATGAGATACTTCCACCGATTTACCGCACACACGGCAGCGATACATCACTTGTAAAGTCGCTCCGAGATACGAATCGGCAAAAGCTCCTACCAATCCACCCGCAAGGGCTGCAAGGACATACGGCAATATCTCTGCATTCATGCCGCTCCATCCGGCAAGCAGCCATCCGCCTGCGCCTATCAGTATGCTCCCTACCGCTGCAGCCGTGGAGCCGACCCAGGAGACGCCGCCGGATTCCCCGGCGGTCAGTACCTTGCCGTTCAGCACGGAGCGCGGAGGCTTCCGGCTAAGGCTGCCTACCTCCGTGGCCCAGGTATCCGCCGTTACCGTAGCCATCACACCTATAAACAGGAATACCCACAGCTCGGACGGAAACCATGCATTTAACAGACATAGCACCATGCCGATGCCGCCATTGGCGAATACCTGGCCCGCATCCCGCCGGCCGGTCTTGGCATAGGATTTCTCCAGGTCTGCCTTCCGCTGCTTCCCGTATCGGGAAAGCAGTGTGGACGTAATGAAAAAAAGAAGCAGGGTTCCGAACCAAAACACGTTCCCTGCTCCGTAATATATGGTACCCATCAGAATAGCGGCTGCGGCTCCGGATTCCGATAGCGATCGTTTCCTGTACGCGGCTCCTGCCACGATAAGGGCACCTGCCGCTCCGATCAGCCAATCCATCTGTGACCCCTCCCATGTTAAAGCATATCAGATTACCCGATTTCGCAGCGGCCCAGACGGACATCTCCCCAGTACAATTCGAACACGTCGCCGGATTCCGTCGGTCCTACGCCAGCCGGCGTCCCCGTGAAGATTAAATCACCCTGGCCAAGGCCATAATGCTCGCCGATGTAATCGATGATGCGCTGGAGGGAGAAGATCATATCCTTCACATTCCCGCGCTGTACCTCTTCGCCGTTCTTCCTTACGGTAAAATCCATATCCGCCAGCTTCGCGGTTCCGGGAAACGTTATGGATGGCGTAAGCGGTGCGGAAGATTTAAACGCTTTTGCCGCGGTCCAAGGATGTCCCTTCTCCTTAATGACCGACTGTACGTCACGCAGCGTGAAGTCGATGCCAAGGGCCATCGTTTTTACAAGCTCATCAACACTTTTACCTGGCGCGTAATCCTCCGCGAGTTGTATAACAAGCTCACCTTCAAAATGAAGACTGCCGCGGTCCATCGGCAGCTTCAGCACGCTGCCGTCCAGCGGAACGACGGCATGCGACGGTTTTAGAAATATCATCGGCTCTTCCGGTACGGCATTGCCGAGCTCCGCCGCATGCAATTGATAATTACGACCTACACAATAAACGTTATTCACCAGGGCACACATACATTAAAACCTCCATTTTCTTCGCCAGAATGGAACTTTGGGTGCTATTTTATTAATAAAAATCTGACCCCATGTATCGGGGCGGTTCGTACAGATCATGATGGCGGGATTCATTCGAGCGAGCGATCTCATGCTCTTCGCATCATCCACCGTCCAGGCCATCGGCGTAATGCCGTTCTTCACCAAATCCGACGCGAAGGCCGCATCCAGATGGGAGTAGCCGATGGATAAAAAGGAGCATTTCATTTGCTTCAAGCGTGCTACCAAATTGCGAGGATGCGCATCGATAATAAGTCCGGTTTTCACTTCAGGATCCAATTCCTTCGCTTTGATCAAGGCTTTCGGTTCAAAGGAAGTAAGCACCACATCCGAAAGCATCCGGTGGGCATGAATCCGTTCCAAAACGGCTTTCTCAAGACCGGGATACATGTCTCCGCTCGTTTTGAGTTCGATATTAAGCTTCAATCGGCCTTTGACAAGCTGCAGGACTTCATCGAGCGAGGGTACCTGCTCTCCCCTGAATTGGCGTCCCTTCCATTCGCCGGCGTCCATCCTACGGATTTGCTGCCAGGTCAGATCCTTCACCTTGCCCTTCCCGGTCGTCGTACGATCCACGCTGAAGTCATGTATCACGACAGGGACCCCGTCCTGAGTCAGTTGCACATCAATTTCCATCCAATGCACGAAGGGTTCATCCATCGCCATCTGAATGGCTGCGCGCGTATTTTCAGGTGCTTTACCGGAGAACCCCCGGTGAGCCACACATAAATTATTCATGGTGGGACCTCCTTGATGTAACATTTAACGAATTATTCCACAGCCTTGCCTGCTATAACTTCACCATCAAGCGCTATTTTGACGCCGCCGACGGAGCGCTTCTCCACCTCTTTCAGCAAGTCTTCAGCTTCTTTGCCTTCAAGCGGGATGACCTGTCCGATCTCCGTACGGTAAGGCGTCAGCTTCAAGTCACAGTCTCCTTGGTTGCTGCATGATGCCTGGAATACGGCTGTTTTCCACGTATCTTCATTCGACGATTTGGTAAATATGAAATTACCTGTACTATACGCAATCCACTTGCCTTTGTACTGCTCCAATCCCTGCAGCACATGGGGGTGCCCGCCGATAATCAGGTCAGCCCCACCGTCAATGAACGCGCGTGACAGATTGATCTGATGGACATTCGGCGCCTTATGAAGCTCCTCTCCCCAATGGGCAATCACGACCACCAGATCGGCTTTGGAACGTGCCGCCTGAATCGCTTTAACCGCCTTGGGAAGCACATGATCATAAGCCCCAGCCACCCCCGGCCTGTTTTCCAGCGCGTACCAGGTCGTCTCCGGAAGCACACGGCTGAATCCAAGCAATGCAACCGTCATGCCCTGAAGCTCGAAATACTGGGGCGCGAAGGCTTCTTCCTCATTCCGTCCTGCCCCCACGTAACGGATATCATGGTCCTTCAGATGCTTCAGGGTATCCAAAAGTCCTTCTTGGCCTTGATCCAGGATGTGATTGTTAGCCAGATTAACGGCCTCTACCCCGGCATCTCGAAGGGCCGGCAATACATCCGGCGAGGACTTGAATACGAATTTCTTATTGGCGGCGCCAACGCCTCCGTTCGTAACGGGCGTTTCCAGATTAAGAACGGTCAGATCATCCTCCAGAAATGCCGTACCCAGATTCATGTAGGGATAATCATACCCGTGATTCTTCAGCGCATCCTCCACTTTGCCCGAGAACAAGGTATCCCCGGCAAAATGCATCACCACCCGCTTGGCGGTAGCGGAATCAGCAGGATCCTCTGCTGCGCTGCCCTCCGGCTCGGTCATATCGGAACCTGGGGGGTCGCCGGTCTCCGTCGTCTTTGGAGGCTTCGGATCCGCCCCCTCACCGTCAGCTTGTTGTCCGGAGCCTGGGCTATCCGTTCGATCCCCTTCCATGCCAAATTCCGGCATACCAGGCAGATAAGCCGTTTGCTGAACAGGATCTTCCTTAAATTTAAAATGATAGACAAGCAAAGCAGCGATCATAACAATCAGACATAAGTTAAGTATGATCCAAACCTGTCCGGTTCGCTGCTTACGGGCCTTCTTTTCGGCCTTGCTTTTCTCTGATCGTGACAGATGCATAGGTCACTCCTTTATTCCCTTATGAGCTCGCGTAATAAGTCGCTCCCCCCATTATACCAGCTTCCCTATAAAGAATAGAACCCCCCGTCGCCGGGGAGTTCATATCTAAGCATTCTATTCGAATTTCGGGTAATAACGGATTTACAGGCCTATCAAGGTGATCACGGAATCACTGAGCGCTTCCATGTAAAGCGGGTCGCTGTTCAAGGAGTCGATGCGCTCGAGCCGCATATCCATTTCTTTGGCAATGCTCTTGGCTTCAATATCCAGATCATACAGGACTTCAAGATGATCCGAGACAAAACCGACCGGCGCAACCAGCACATCCTCGACCTGCTCTTCTTTATTCAGCGTTTGCAGCGTATCCAGAATGTCCGGACCCAGCCAAGGCTCCGCCGTCCGGCCAGCGCTTTGCCATGTGAACTGCCACTGCTTGACGCCTGCCTGTTCGGCTACGGCTTTGGATGTCTCAAGCAGCTGCTCCTGGTAAGGATCTCCGATGGACAAGATGCGTTCCGGGAGGCTGTGAGCACTGAACAGCACTCTCACGCTGTCCCGGTCAGCCCCTGCTTCCTCGAACTGGTTCAGCTTGGCGGACACCCGATCGGCAAAGGCCTCGATCAGTTTCGGATGCATGTGATAGCTCTCCACAAACGAAATCTCAAGTCCCAGCTCATCCGCTTTGGCCTGAGCGCGCTTCACGTAGGATCCGATGCTCATGGTGGAGTAATGAGGAGCCAGCACAATGCCGACGGCTTCCTTAATGCCGTCCCGGACCATTTGCTCAACGCCATCTTCGATGTACGGAGCTGCGTGCTTCAGTCCCTGATAGCATACAAACTCAAGATCGATCGCGCGAGGATCCGCATTTAATGTATCCTGCAGCGTGCGTACCTGCCGGTCGGTATTCTCGCGGAGTGGAAACACGCCCCCCACAATCGCCTCATAGCGGTCTGTCAGCTCCTTGAGCTGCTCCTCCGACGGCTTATTCCCGCGACGGATGTGGGTATAATAACTCTCGATTCCTTCCATGCTCTCCGGAGTGCCGTAGGACATAACCAACACGCCAATCTTGTTCTTCATACCATCTCACCTCTGACTAATAAAATATTCAACATTTAAGAGCGTTGTGCACCTGCCTGCAGTGCCTGAGCGGAGTATTCGTGAATATACGATGTCAACTCACGCAGTTTCTCTAGCGAAGCCTCCGGGAATAAACCGTGCCCTAGATTAAACACAAAGCCGGGCTCCTGAATCCCCTGATCGATAATCTCCTTCGCATACTGCTGGATGACCGGCATCGGCCCGGTCAGAACGGTCGGGTCCAAATTGCCCTGAACAGCATACTTATGCTCTAAGCGGCGGCGTCCTTCTGCAATGGACACTCTCCAATCAAGACCGATGACATCCGTTTTCAGATCCGTAAGCGTTGGCAGCAGCTCGCCTGAGCTCACGCCTGGAAAATAAATTTTCGGAACACTCAGATCCTGAAGCTCTGCAAAAATACGCTTAATGGTTGGAAGCACAAACGTTTGGAAATCCTGTGGAGACAATGCCCCCACCCAGCTGTCAAACAATTGAAACGCTTTCCCACCGTTAGCGACGTGGGCACGCAAATAAGCGATCACCATATCCCCGAGTTTGTCCATCAGCGAGAACCATACCTTCGGCTCACTGTACATGAGCTCTTTTGTTCGAAGATAGTTTTTGGATGGTCTGCCTTCGATGAGATAGCTGGCAATCGTGAACGGAGCGCCGGCAAACGTGATTAGCGGCACTTCCAGCTCCTTATCCAGGATACGGATCGTCTCCAGGACATGTCCAAGATCTCCCTCGACATCAATCGGGCGCAGTTTCTCTACATCCGCCGCAGTTCGGATCGGATTATCAATCACGGGGCCGATATTTTTCACAATATCGAAGTCTACCCCGATCGAGGCAACGGGATTCATAATATCGGAATATAAAATTGCCGCGTCCACACCAAGCTTCCGTACGGGCATCAAGGTTACCTCTGCCGCCAGCTCCGGTTGACTGCATATTTCCAGTAGGGAGTACTTTTCTTTAATCTTTCGATACTCCGGGTCGTAGCGTCCCGCTTGGCGCATGTACCATACAGGAACGTGGTTCACTTCCTGCTTGCGGCAAGCGCGGATGAATTGATCGTTATAGGTCATGATTAGGCCCCCATCAATGTGTATAAAGTTTCCTAAATTTCATTATGCCCTTTTTAAAAGTAAGTAACAACCGTCTTACATGGACATCCTATGAAAATCACATGACAATCTTATGACATTGTTAGCTTTTGGCACTTTTTAAATATGTTATACTGGAAGAACGGCATTTTTAGGGTAGCTCCACCATTCGTCCGGTCATTCCGGGCTCGACAGCTTAGAAAGGAAGTGAAGGGCACATTGACCAATTGGAAAATCAATCTCATTGTGCTTTGGTTCGGACAGTTTTTGGTCAACTCCGGGATGACCATGATCACCCCGTTCCTGACATTATATCTGGCGCAAGACCTGAATGTCGTTGGAGACCGGGAAATAGGACTATGGGCAGGATTGATATTCGCAGCCAACTTCCTGACATCATTCATTTTTCAACCGATCTGGGGAAAAGTCGCAGATAAATACGGACGCAAAATCATGCTGCTGCGCTCCGGCTTCGGCATGGCGCTGGTCATTGCCTGCATGGGCTTTGCTACCCATCCATGGCATCTGCTGGTTCTGCGTCTGCTGAACGGTACCATATCGGGATTTAACCCTGCTGCGATATCGCTCGTATCGGGCACAACGCCCAAGAATCGAATGGGATTTGCGATGGGCATCATGCAGTCCGGACAAGTTGCCGGCACGATTCTCGGTCCGTTGATCGGCGGACTCATGGCCAGTTGGGTCGGATTCCGGCCGATCTTCTATATCACTGGCGGACTGATCTTTGCCGCCTCGATGCTTGCTTTGTTCCTCGTTAAGGAAAATTTCAACCGCGAGCAGGCAGCCAAGGCGCCTCAGCCTTCGGTTATTGCCGGGCTCAAGGAGCTGAGCCACATTCCGCAGCTGCCGGCGTTATTCGCCGTCACGTTCCTGCTGCAATTCGCCATGATCAGTCCCATGGCACTGCTCCCGCTGTACGTTCAGAAGCTTCATGGATCCGCGGTGGATATTGCGATATGGGCCGGGTTTGTTGTAGCGGTGACAGGTCTGTCGAATATGATCGCCTCCCCGATTCTCGGCAAGCTCAGCGACAAGGTCGGCGCACACCGCATCTTGACCTACGCCTTGATCGGGACGGGACTTACGCTGATCCCGCAAGCCTTCGTTCAATCGGTGTGGCAGTTGATTATCGTGCGGTTCATGATGGGCGTCTTCATGGGCGGGCTGCTGCCGAGCGTCAACGCGCTGATTCGCTCTTACACGCCGGACGGCATGGAAAGCCGCTCCTTCGGATTCAATACAAGCTCGCTCGCGCTTGGCAACATGCTGGGGGCGGTGATCGGCGGATTCTTATCCGGCTTCATCGGAATCGAAGGATTGTTTATTACGTCCGGCTGCCTGTTGATCATCAATATGATGTGGGTGAGACGAAAGCTGTTCTCGCAAAAGCCTTCGCCCAAATATCGTTGATCCCCCGGAGTCTTTCATCTAAAGAAGGAGGTAGTCTCCCAATCCAAACAACAAGGGGCTGTCCCGTGGTCTATATCGACCCGAGGACAGCCCCTTGTTATTATCGGTTTATGATTTCATCCTTTAACGCGTGCCAGGATCAGCCCATCATAAGCAGGCAGCAGCGTGCTGACCAGCCTCTTGTCCGTCGCAATGACTTCATTAAACCGGCGTACCGCTTGAACCGAAGGACCGTTCTTGTCGGAATTCAGCGTTCTGCCGCGCAAAAAGCAGTTGTCCCCGGCAATAAGGGCACCCGGATTCGCAAGCTCCATGGCATAATCCAAGTATAGAGGATAGTTCTCCTTATCCGCATCAATAAAGAAAAAATCGAAGGTCCGTCCTTCCTGCTTCAACGCTGCCAAACTGTCCGCAGCCGGCCCGATCCGGTACTCCACCCGATCCTGGAATCCGGCCTTCTCCAAATGCGTGCCTGCAAGCTCTGCGTATTCTTCCTTCAGCTCGAGTGAGGTGAGCTTGCCGTCCGCAGGAAGTCCTCGGCACAGACAGATTCCGCTATAGCCGCCAAGGGCGCCGATTTCGAGAATATTCCTTGCGCCGGCTGTCTGGACGAGCATGGTCAGCAGTCGGCCGTATGCCGGTGCCACCGAAACCTCCGGCATCCCATGCTCGCGGATGGCCTCTATCACATACTGAAGCTCTTCATCTTCAGGGTATAATTGGTTAACATAATCATCAGGGGTCGTAAGCAATGAAGCCGCCTCCTTTATCTTGATAAAATACGCTGTTTCCCGTTAAACCTAACGAGAACTATCATATGATAATTGTCTTAGTCAATGCAATCGCCTATACTATATAGATTGAACCGGCGGCGACTATCGCCGTACACATGTTAAATGGAGTTGACATCGTTAATGCCTCGATTAAAATTGATCGCGACGGCCCCGATGGGGCTGGAAGCCGTCGTTGCCCGCGAGTTGAAAGAGCTCGGGTACACCGACATGGAAGTAGAAAATGGCAGAGTTACCTTTTCGGGTGACCTGATTGATATTTGCCGCTGCAATCTGTGGCTCCGGACGTCGGACCGTATTCTCGTCAAGATGGGTGAGTTTAAAGCCTTTACCTTCGACGAGCTCTTTGAAGGAACAAAAGCTCTTCCATGGGAGGAGTGGATTCCGGCGGATGGCGAGTTCCCTGTGGAAGGGCGTTCCCATAAATCGCAGCTTAGCAGCGTTCCCGCCTGTCAGGGCATCGTGAAAAAAGCAATCGTGGAGAAGCTGAAGCTCTCGCACCGTACGGAATGGTTCCCCGAGGACGGCCCCCGTTATGTAGTCGAGGTTTCTCTCTTGAAGGATAGAGCCATACTGACCCTGGATACCACAGGACCAGCCCTTCATAAACGCGGCTATCGCAAGCTGGTTACGGAAGCTCCGCTGAAGGAAACCATGGCTTCCGCTCTGCTGCAAATAAGCCGCTGGGGCGCCCATCGTCCGCTGTATGACCCGTGCTGCGGTTCAGGCACCATTCTGATCGAAGCCGCGATGATGGCCTGGAATATTGCTCCCGGCCTGCGCCGCTCGTTCCCATCCGAGCATTGGGATATTATTGGGGACAACCTCTGGGAGGATGCGCGCGAGGAAGCTTTTGACGCAGTGAAGGACGATATTCCGCTGCATATCGCCGGAAGCGATATCGACCCGAAAGCGATCGAAGTAGCCAAAGCCGCCGCCAAAAGCGCGGGACTTGCCGGCGAAATCGACTTTAAGGTCCTCCCTGCAGCCAAAGCCATACCTGAAGGTGAATATGGTTGTATCATCACCAATCCACCCTATGGCGAACGGTTAAGCGAGAAAGAGGAGGTTGAACGTCTCATTCGCCAGCTCGGATCCGTAACGCATTCACTCCCGACCTGGTCCTTCTTCGCACTCAGTCCGACCAAGCAATTTGAGCATTATTTCGGCCGCAAGGCGGACAAGCGCCGCAAGCTGTTCAATGGCCGGATCGAATGCCAGTATTATCAATACCTGGGCCCCTTGCCGCCGCGTAACAAATCGGTGGAATAACGAAATGACGCTTCTTGCAAACGCCGCCCTTGGGCGGCTTTTTTGCTGCATCGTCGTTTGATTTCATGCCGGGCCAAGCTATAATTAGAAAAGTGTCTATCGACGTTCTTGCATAGAGGACTGACCGCGTTTCGAGAATGTTTTAGTTTGAGATAAAGGAGGATACCCACGTGCTCTCATCCCCATCATGGAGCGATATCCGAAGCCGGGTCTCCAAAGGGCTGCATTACCGGTACACCGCATATTTATTATTCCTTATCCTCATGATGTACAAGCTGGTCATGCTTGATCATCATCTCCATATTACCAACATGAAGCTGGATCAGGCCGATTATGTGATCGCTGTCGGCTCACTCCTGCTGATATCCTTCTGGACCTTGTGGCTTCCGGCAAGAGGCCGGCTTGCGGCTTTAACTTTATTAAATCTCTTATGGACGGGGATCCTGTACGCCGATTTGATTTATTACCGCTACTTCGATGATTTCATAACCGTGCCGGTGCTTATGCAGGCCGGACAAGTTGGTTCCCTCGGGGATAGCATTCGTTCCCTGGTTCATGCGTACGATCTGTTCTTTTTTATCGATTGGCTTATTGTTGTCCCATTTACCGCCGTCATGGTGTTCCGCAAACGGAGATCCACCCTTGGAACCTATACACTCCCGGGGGAATACCGCCAGCATCGGCAGAGCCGGATCATTCGCCGGTTGGTAACAGGCACGCTTGTGTTCATCCTGGGCATGGTCATGACTTTCGTTCCTATCAAGAAAGCATCCAATACATGGGCCGTTGGCCTCTTTGAAGGCAATTGGTGGAATATTACGCTGTATAATGTGACGGGACTGATCGGCTTTCACGGATATGATATCTACCGTTATGGACGAGATCATCTCGTGGGGCAGCCCAAGCTGGCGGAAGAGGAAATCAATCAGATCAAGGCATGGTTTGATGCCAAACGTATGGAGCCGTCCGGTGCGGACGCCTTGTTCGGAAAGTATAAAGGCAGCAATGTCATCATGATTCAGACGGAGGCCTTTATGAATTTTGTCATCGGCCAGTCGATCGGCGGGCAGGAAATCACCCCTAACTTCAACCGGTTGATGCAGGACAGTATGTATTTCAGCCATTTCTATCATCAAACCGGTCAAGGGCGAACGTCCGATGCGGATTTTGTCACCCACAGCTCCCTGCTTCCGCTGCCCACAGGTTCCGTATTTACGCGATATGCTGATCGCGAGTACGATACGCTTCCGGAGATTCTGAAAGAACAGGGTTATGGCGCAAACGTGTTCCATGCCTATGACAGCAGCTTCTGGAACCGGACCACGATGTACCGGGAGATGAATTACGACCGTTTTTACAGCAAGAAGGATTTTGAAATGAACGATGTAGAGGGATGGTCATTGAGCGACAAAGCGTTCTTCGCGCAATCGCTGGATGCAATGGAAGGCATCAAGCAGCCCTTCTATTCCTTCCTGATTACGTTAACGAGTCATCATCCGTATTATGTCCCCAAGGATGGTGTGAAGCTGGATACTGGGGCTTTTGAAGGCTCGATATTCGGGAACTATCTACAGTCGATCCACTATGTTGATGAAGCATTCGGCCAGTTCGTCGAGCAGATGAAACAGCAAGGACTGTGGGATAACACCATATTGATCATCTATGGGGATCACGACAATTCGATCAAGGAAAAAGCCGACTATGAGAAATTCCTGGGACGAGAGCTGAATGCGCTCGACATGGAGCAAATCATGAACCAGGTTCCCCTGCTCATCCGCCTGCCTGATGGAGGGCATGCCGGAGTATATCCGGAAGCCTCCGGCATGATGAACGTGACCCCAAGTATTCTTCATCTTCTCGGCGTTCCGAAAGAACCGTATTACTGGATCGGAAGCCATCTGTTTCATGACAATCCGCGTCTGATTCCGCTGCGCAGCGGCGCATTCTCCGATGAGAAGGTGTTTTACCTGCCCACCGAGACGGCCGGACTTGAAGGGGGAACCTGCTACGATCTCGCTGCACGTCAGCCGACCGATATCCAGGCCTGTCGTGACGGTTATGATGAGACACAGGAGATACTGCGGATTTCCGATCAAGTGATCACGTATGACCTGCTGAAGTTATTTAAATCGCAGGGCGAAGCGAATGCCCGATAACCGGGCTTAGCGATAGAAAATTTCAAATCTTATTTTAGCCTCTGATCGCTGTTGAGTGAGGCTGCTTTAAACCAAACCAACCAAGCTGATCTTATCCATCAGCCTGGTTGGTTTTTTGGCTAGGCAGTAATCGAAAACGCACGCCAAGCTGCATTTATGAAAGGATCATCAGTTTCCTGATTGCATTTCTTATATCAAGTCCGGCGGGTAACCGACTCAAGCTGTTTTCTCCGGTTGACAAGCGTTCCGTACATCAGCACAAGCCCCATCCATGCCAGGATAGCTACAATCCCTAGCGTCATATAGGCAATGTCAGGTGCAAAGAGCCGTATTGAATTCCAAGGGGAGCTTGTCAGACGCATGAAGAGCGGAATGATGCCAACTGACATCGCAAAGAAAACCAAACTCAGCGGAAGCGTGAGATATAACTTCAAGTTGCGTTTCTTCATTCTTAGCAGCAACCATATCAGAATAGCGAGCAGGATGATCAAAGTTCCCGCCAATCCCCAAATCACCGGATGGACTCCAGCGGAAGGCGGTTTTGGGTCTTGTCCATCTAATATCCCCCTCAAATCCTTGGAGACCTGAAACAATCTGGCTTCCTCCAAAATGTGATCCTTGTTGGTTAATATAACGGCCCCTACGCCCCGCTCAGGGATGAAGAAGATTTCCGCCCGTGCCTCCGGCGTTGATCCGGAGTGCCATATCAGGGTCTCGCCTTGGTCCGTCTCGCTTATTCTCCAGCCAAAACCATAGGCACGATCCGGTCGATGCTGAACTAAAGGTGACAAGAACAGCTCCTTATATTCGCGACTCAGCAGCATGTCGTTATCTTCGAGCAAAAATTGGAGATACCGCGTCATATCCTCGATACTCGCCGTGATATAACCATAAGAAGCACCGCTATTGTCATAGGGAACGCTGCTCACTCGCGGATAGCCGAACCACGATTGATACCCTTGTTCAAATCCGGTTCGAACCGCTCGCTCCTCATCGGCTGCAGCCGTACTCATGCCCAGCGGGCCAAACACATGCTGCTCCATATAATCGGCATAGGTTTGACCCGAGACCTCCTCCAGAACTGCACCCAGGATCATATAATTAGCGTTACTGTATTGATGTTGTTCTCCTGGTGTCCTGCTAAGCATCGCGTTCGAGAGATTGCGCACATTCTCTTTCAGGCCAGAAGCATCCTTCGCACCCACATCGGAATACTCCAAGCCCGTATATGTACTATATCCGCTCGTCTGAGCCAGTAATTGCCTTATCGTTATCGATGACACCTCAGAAGACGCTTCAGCCGCAAACCATGGCAGATAGGCTCCAATGGACTTATCCAAATCCACCTTGCCCGACTCCACAAGTTGGACAATCCCTAACGCCGTCATGGATTTGGAGATGGATCCTAGTAAAAATGGAGTTTTGGAGCTGACTGTACTGCCTTCTGCTGTAACGCCATAACTATTCGTAAACACCATGTCCCCATCCTGTAGGATGGCAACGGAAAGGCCCGGAATTTGATATTCTTCCATCGCCGCCTTCATGTAAATGTCAACCTTATCAGCCATGACTTCTTCCGCTTTAACTACATTCCCCCATGTCGGAAGCACGAATGCCAGAACGGTTAGAACGACATGCGTCCACTTCTTTCTCATAACACGCTTTCTCCTTCTGTAAACAGGGAACGTCTATATTTTCTTTTACCGAAGACGTAGACCAGAATCGTAACGAGTGCCGAAATCGAAAGGCTGAATACGATCAACATCATATTCCACCACATCTGATCGGATATCCGGTACAACAGATTGAAGCTTGTTATCTCATACCCCTTCACCCATGCCGTCGTTAATGAGAAGGAAAACAACAGCTGACATATGATATAAACCACCGTATAGACCAGTGGATATTTCAGAAAGCCCCATACGCTCAACCGCCCGCTACGCGGTCCCGGTTCTTTAGGAACAGACTCGAGATCCCTGGCGTCTTGTACTCTAACCAAACCTTGCACCTCTGCATAATCCCTGACATACATATTGGGAGAGCCCAGATCTTCAAGACCATACTCCCCATGCTCCCGGCTTGCCTCCAAATGTTCCTGAATCTGTTCCTCAACTTCATCCATCTGGCTTGACGTAATATCGTACCGTTTCAACTCACGGCGAACGTTCGCAATAAATTGCTCTTCTTCATAGGACAAACTCATGATCTCTGGCTCTCCTGTTCCACGCCATCGGCCATTCGCTGCACATTCGATGAAAGCAATGATTGAATATCCTGCTGCAGCTCCTGCCACTCCTGGATTTTCTTATCCAGAAACAAATCTCCGCTAGGCGTTATTTCGTAGTACACTCTGGCTTTGCCGCTCTCGCTAAGCTCCCTCGTATCCGTCACCCATCCCTGATCTTTTAGCTTGGACAGGATTGGATAGATGCTTCCTACTCCCTTCAATTTCAGTCGGTGCTTCTCCAGCTCCTTCATGATCTCGTAACCATAACTTTTGCCATGGCTCAGAATGGCCAATACGCACATTTCCAAATGCCCTTTAATTAAACTTGTTCTATCCATGACAACAATTTAACAAAAATATATATCGGAATCAAGTATATAATTCAAATGCGTATAAAAACGACAAAAAGTCCGCTCATTAGCTCGAAAGCTATTGAACGGACTGCACAGGATCATAAACTACTTTTTAGCTGAACGAAGCTTGGACAGACGTTCCTTCTCTTCGCCTAACAACTCTTCGGCCAATTCCACCGCGTTTTCGTTCCCCTTCTCAATCACCTGGGAAACCGCTTGCTCCGTGTGGGATAACGAATTCTCCGCTTGCTGAATCAGCTGTTCCGTCGGGTGGGACATTGCCGAGGATACGGCACGGTGCAGCTTCTCAACGGAATCTAGCGCGCTGTTGCTGGGATTGTTGGAATGAAGACTGGAATCGTGACTGTTCATGACGGATGCTCCCTTCTAAAGTTATTGTTCCTGTTGCCCTCTTAGCATGGATGGCGGAGCCAGGAACTATACCCGTAGAATGGGAATACCACGAAACTTTGATGAAGGTGTGTCAAACAGCCTGCTGTTTGTTTGTTATTTCACAAACGGCAGCGCTTTTGCCAGCACTTCATCCTCGGTAGGCGCGCTGACATAGCGGCCATTGATATAAATAAATGCGCGTTTGCCGCAAGGACCGCAATAGGATTTACAGCCGATCTTAATGTCGGCATCCGGTACCATTTTCTTAATTTTCGGGATCATTGTCTTCAACTTCGTATGTCTGCACTTCTCGCAGACGCGAATATCATTAGCCATTGTACATTACCTTCTTTATTCTGAAGTAACCTAGTGGTCGCCGTGATTGCCCTGGGACGGATTCGTAATCACAAAGCCTTCCTCAGGAAAATAAAGATAGTCGATTTTGACGCCGTCCAGGAAAGGTTGTCCCGCCTCCAAAATGACATCGATTTCTTTATCTGTGGTTACGATGACATCATTTTCCTTCGGCGTATCCAGATCCAGACCGTAGTGGGCATGATCTCCATGCGCATGGGTAACCAGCACGCGAAGTTTCTTGTCCTTGTTCTCTTCCTTGTCCAGCTCTCGCTTTAACACCTTGGCGGCATTTCGTGTAATTTTACATTTCACGTATATTCATCTCCTCACGGATGTTTCATTCAATATGTTATTGTAGACCCCTGCCGGCTTTTTCGCAAGGGTCCTGTCTGTATTGTTACAGCCCGAAGCCCATTTACCGTACGCGCTTGGCGGTGCCTTGATCCTCACCGTGCAGGCCCGGATATTTCCGTTCGACGCGGGATACGAACCAGTTCATCAGCAGCATCGTAACTCCGATATCATCAATCGGCAGCAATGGCATAAAGTCCGGCAGCACCCAGTACAGCACAACCGGAACCAGGAATAACAGCTTGTCCCCGAGTGTAACCCGGGAAGAGGTTAAATAACCGAATATCCGCTGGAATACGTGCGTCCAGCGCCGAAGCGACCATAATCTTCTCCACTTCATGTTGTTCCCTCCATTCCACGCAGCATGTCTATATCATTACCCAAATAGCAAATCTCTAAGAAATCCCGGCATAAACCATATTCCGTCCGGGCCGCAAGCGGTAAAAGGGCGAAAAGAGGCCACTGCCTTGTGATCCATGAAAGCAGCGGCCGAATTCTTCTATATTGTATACGTTAAATAGACCTTTTCGTTTCAAAATATCCTATTCCAAAGACATAAACGCAGCTAGAATGGATCCCACCTCGACGCACAGATCCTCGAAATCCTCAAGCGGCAGCGGATTCATCCCATAACCAATCTCCACGGTAAAGCCCGGCCTCCGGTATTGCTGAATGAACCAATCCTTGTATCCCGCATCGCTGCCTTGCAGCTTCACCGGCCTGTAACCGCCGGCCTGACCTAATCTTCTGGCCATGTCCTCACTTTCCGGAGGTTCGTAGTCCCTGTAATTCCAATAGATCTCCCTGCCTTGGCTGTGAAGGGAAATGGCCCGTTCCGGAGATATCGATAATGTATGCTGATATACGGCTTCGGCTTCCGGCTCGCTAAGCGGCTTAGTCCCCGCATAATCCTGCGGGGAGGGGCGGACTTTCCCCCTACGCGCGACTTCCTCATGCCAATGTGCAGGGAACTGGTCACCCAAATCCACGCCGTTCATATTCGCCTTCCAGCGCCGAAAATCCTCGCGTCCGCCATTCCAATCGAGCAGTCGTTCATAATATGGATGAGAAGGAGTGACTCCTTCCTGTACGAGCTCTACCCCATCCGGGTTTGCCATCGGCACAACCCATAACGTATAGTTCCGGTACCAGGCATCCGGCTCCTGAAAATAAACCGGCGACCCTTGCGATAATGCCCTGCCGTATTCCTCCATGAAACGCATCAGACAAGGGGTTGTGATCCATTCATTGGCATGCAGTGCTGCATTAATGTGAAGGTTCTTAGGGCCTTTACCGATTTTGGCCGCATATAGTGGTTTGCCGAGCACACTTCGGCCGATGACACTCCACTCGATAACAGGGTAGCGCAGCTGCATCTCTTGTATATCGCGTTCCAGATCCCCCGGTCCGTATTCGCCGGTTAATCGTATCATGCGCTTATGCGTGGTACCCGGCAGAACGATCGTTTTTCCCTGTGGCAGATGATGAGCCGATAACCCGGGATTCAGTTCTTCCAAGGCTTCCTTCCGAAACCGGAACGTATTGGCAATGCTATCAAAGGTATCATGTTCCTGAATGACATACCTTCGGCGCAACGATGCAGGAAGATAGAGCATTTGCCCCTGCTGGAGATACGGCTGCTGCGCCGCCCATGGATTCGCCGTAATCAGCTGTTCATACGCCAGACTATATCTGGCAGCCACGCGTCTCAGCGTGTCGCCTTTCTGTACGACATATTGCTGCATAATGGATTCCTTTCCGCGGCAGAGCCGCTTCAATTAGCGTCCATTCCATGTATATGAGCGGCCGGTTGTCCAACATGTATGATGCAAAAGATCGAAAAAGGGGCGTGAGTCCCGCTCTTTTTCTAATCCTGGCACCGGAAATTAATAAAGGCAGGACAAGGTCTTATTCCTTGTCCTGCCTGCGTTTCCTGCTCTTATTCATTCAGATTAGCTCTTAGGTATGAACTGTGAATTATAGCTTCGTAATTTGCCAGACAACAGGTGTCCGCTTGATATGCTCTCCGAGCCATTCGGTCGCAATGCTCTGAAAAATGACCGGATCCCCTGTACAGAAAAATTGATGCACCGGACTCTCCATGCTGCTCGCGAGCTGGCCTTTATCGTACAGAATCGTGCTGACCTCGCGAGCCGTCTCATCGGCGGAGCTGATCAGTTTCACGGACGGCCCCATGACGGTTTGGATCGTATTCCTCAGGAACGGATAGTGAGTACAGCCCAGGATCAGACAATCAATGGAGGTATCCTTGATGCCTCTCAAGGATTCTTGCACCACCTGCAGGGCATCCTCGGATCGGAACAATCCGTGTTCGACGAGCGGTACCAGTTCGGGACAGGCTTGACTTTCCACCTCGATGTAGGGCGAGAGCTGTTTCAGAGCCGCTGTATATGCTCCGCTGCCAATGGTTCCGACTGTACCGATTACGCCGACGTTACCGGTCTTCGTTGCACTTATGGCGGCACGCGCCCCTGGGTGAATGACACCGATGACCGGTACAGGCACTTTGGACGAAATATAATCAAGCGCCGCCGCCGTAGCCGTATTACAGGCGATCACAATCATTTTAGGATCATACTGAATTAAATAATCTACAATTTGCTCCGTAAATAAACGGACTTCTTCCGGCGTACGGGGTCCGTAGGGTGCGCGGGCTGTATCTCCGAAGTAAATAATTTTCTCTCTCGGGAGCTGTCTCATCACTTCTTTAGCGACAGTCAGCCCGCCGACACCCGAGTCTAGTATTGCGATTGCTTGCTGCACGAACCCACCGCTTCCTTCTTGTCAAATTCATGGTTTACTGTGATACCATATGTCATTTCGGATCGAAATGTACCTTAAATCTTACCCCAATTCCCCCCTATCTTCAACAAGGGCGCCGCTGCAAAGAGAGTTGGTTATTTGTTCAAGCAATTGTAGGACTCTTGCGCCAGTCGGTGACCATAGGTAGTTTATACTATAGTAAGCGCGCGTATAGTAAAGGAGAATTCTACGTGAATGACAACATACATCATACCGACCTTATGGAAGCTGCGAAGCAGTATATCCAGCTTTGTTATGCAGAATTAAACCGTTCTCCGGAAGAAACCGAGGCCCGGCTCAGGGACATCCGCTCACAGATCAAGCTGACAGGTACATATAAGCATACGCTCGAGGAACTGACGCACGGGGCCAAAATGGCTTGGCGAAACAGCAACCGCTGTATCGGCAGACTGTTTTGGGATCGCCTAAAAGTATTCGATGCCAGGCACTTAACGGAGACCGCTGACATTTTCTCAGCACTTCTCCACCATATCGAGAGTGCCACCAATGGCGGAAAAATCATGCCAACGATTACGATTTTCAGGGCCGCACATCCAGGGGAGGCCCCACTTATGATCAAAAACCACCAATTGATTCGGTATGCGGGTTACGAAACGCCGGATGGGACGATTGGCGACCCGGCTTCCCTATCCTTCACGAAGGAATGCATGGAGCTGGGGTGGCGGGGAGACTTGACCGACTATGATGTGCTGCCGCTGGTTGTGCAGCAGGGGAATGAGCCGCCGGAGTGGTTTCCGATACCTGAAGCCTACGTGCTGGAGGTCCCCTTGGAGCATCCCGAACTTCCAGCTCTTAAAGAGGAAGGGATAAAATGGTATGGGGTGCCTTTCATCTCGGACATGCTGCTTGAAATCGGCGGCATTATATACACGGCCGCACCGTTCAACGGCTGGTATATGGGAACCGAAATCGGAGCCCGTAACCTAGCAGACGAAGGGCGCTACAACAAGCTTCCGCTTATTGCCAAGCTGATGGGTCAAGATACTTCCAGCGTGACGACCTTATGGAGGGATCGCGCCTTGGTTGAACTCAATGCTGCCGTGCTCTATTCCTTCAAGAAAGCAGGCGTCAGCATCGTAGACCATCATTCAGCAGCAGCCCAATTCGGTTTGTTTGAACAGCGCGAACAGCAAGCCGGGCGGGAGCTCACAGGGGATTGGAGCTGGCTGATTCCTCCGGTCTCGCCGGCTACAACACATATTTTCCACACCTCTTATCATAACGACATCCGTTCGCCGAATTTCCATTACCGGAGCAAAGGGCAGTAATCGGGACTTTATTTCGAATCATTTATACACAGCAAAGCCGGGGCTCTGTGCCGCCCCGGCTTTCATGTATTTTGGCGTAATCCTTATCCTCGTAAATGATGTGCTGAAGCGATTATTTGATCCTGGATTCATCGTTGATCTTCACTTCAGTAACAGTGGCTGCATAATCCTCTTCTTCAAAATCCTCGTCAAACGAGGAGACCTGCGCAATTTCCTCTTCCGCCAGCCAGCTTTCTTGCCGGTTGCGCCAGGACTGAATGTCGGAGATCACGTTCTCCGCCCGATCTGTCATGATGCCGATCAGGTTAACCCCCTGCTCTCCTACCTTCTCCGCTGCCTCCTGCACCTTGGTGCCGATGCCGCGGGCGCCGTCGGCAATGTCATTCCGAAGCTCTTTGCCGGATTTTGGAGCCAGAAGAAGTGCGGTAACAGAACCTGCAACACTGCCGATCAATACTCCCCAGAGGAGTCCTTTGCTCTTCTCTTTCATATTCCATCTCTCCTTCTATTTGGCTTGCCCTTCGCCGGACTTGGAGGTGTACTTGTTCCATGAATGCCAAAGCGTCATTCCGGCATCAACCCACCGGAACATCTCCCCGATCTGCCGTTCATTATCGAGGCGAGCACGTTCCAGATGCTCAATGGCGGTTATGGAAGCTTTTTTCCCTACAGCATGAACCGCATCGGCCGTCTTGGCTACCGCTGACGCAACATCGGACATGGAAGCGGCAAATGCTTCACCGGCCGCCAGCTGTCGCTGAATCATCTCTAACGAGACGGATGCCTGCTCCAGCACTTGCGAGGCTTCCTGCGTCAATCGGGTACTGTCTTCCTCAAGGCGGCCCAGCATGGTCTCGGCCCGCCCGATCAGCTTTTTAACCGACAGCATCATGATCACCGCCGCAACCGCGATCAGAACGATGCCGATGGCAGCGGCCAGCGCACTCCATTCTGTCATGGGGAACTCCTCCTTTCGTCCGACCGGGCGAATGCCTAGTCGCTTGATGCATTATAAGCAGCATGGGCTTGTCTTGACACAACATCGGCGTTTTTTTATTCCGGCACCGAAAAACCACGAGGATCCCCAAAGCTTCGGAACATGCCAGCGCTCGTAAGGAAGCCAACAAAAAACAGACCGTTCAAGGATTCCCTGAAGGTCTGTTATGGATGAATCGTATGGAAGAGCCCATGGCATCATGGGATATCTCTTAATTGTACTATACAAGCATCAGTACATCTCGTTTTTTAAATACTCACGGACATTTCCCGCAAACTGCTCCAGCACATCAGGCAGAATCGAGGTTAAAGAATGAAGCGCATGCCTGTCCCAATCATAGTAATCCTGTACAAGCGGTTTACGCAATCGTACCAGCTCAAGCAGCACCTTATGAACCTCTTCGGGGAACACCTTTTCCTCATGATTAATATCCATGATATCTTCATAGCTGCTGGCATCCCGCATAATAAATCCGTCAATCAAGTAGCTGCCGACATCCGTTACGACTTCGATCGCCAGATGAAGCGCACGCTCCTGAACCAAGCCCAGTACCAGGCCTCCGTCCCATGTTTGTGCCGCAGCACGCAACCCTTCCGCAATTTCGGGAATCGCGCTCAGGCGCCGTTCAATTTGTTCTTGATTCACATAATACACCGCAAATCTCCTCCAGCCTGTTGTTGTAAGGTCTATATCATTGCCTACACTTCAAAATCTACGCTAAGCGTATGATCTTTCACCGTATTAATGTATTGGATCACTTCCTGGTGAACAGGATGAACGGCATATGCTTGCAAATCTTCAAGATTGTCCACTTCAACGATCAAAGCCAAATCATATGAGCGCTCGGAGCGAATAACATCGGCACCCGCCTCAAGGGATCTTAGCATCGGAATCTTGCCATCCATATCACGCAGCACCTGAACCGTCTTCTTAATATTCTCGGCGGATGAGTCCTTCAGTTTGAAAAAAACAATATGTTTAATCATCGTCCGTTCCTCCATCTCTAGCATTTATGTAAATCTTTCGTATCTATCATACCCCGTTCGTCCGGAAAAAGAAATCGCTCCCACCAACATATCGGACATATCAGCTGCGCCAGATCTAACCAAATAGGAGCACCGTCTGGCTTACACCAGAATGTGCTCCAAAAATCAGCATTCTATTTAAGGGAACAACCGCTGCAATCACGAACTTAATGGGTTCAGCATGTTCTGGGCAATCCAGACGCCGGCGGCTCCCGCCTGAGCAAGCCCCCTGGTAATTCCGGCGCCATCCCCGCCACAGTATAGCCCCTTGATTTCCGTCTCGAAGGACTCCGACAGCTTCGGCCTTGCGGAGTAGAACTTTGCCTCCACCCCGTAGAACAGCGTGTGCTCCGACGCAATCCCCGGTGTGACTTTATCAAGGGCTTCGACCATCTCGATCAGGCTTTTCATGGTATTGTACGGCAGCACCAAGCCAAGATCACCAGGAACGGCCTCCTTCAGCGTCGGCTCCAGAAATCCTTCGCGAATTCGGCCTTCGGTGGATCTCCGGCCACGGAGCACGTCGCCGTATTTCTGTACAATGACCCCGCCGCTGGATAGATCGTTAGCCCGCTTGCAAATTTCACGCGCATATTCATTAGGCTTGTCAAACGGCTCCGTAAACTTATGGGATACGAGCAGCGCAAAGTTTGTATTGGCTGATCCCAATGCCGGATCTTTATAAGAATGGCCATTGGCTGCCATAACTCCGCTATGGTTCTCAACCACAACATGACCGGAAGGATTGCTGCAGAACGTACGCACCCGGGTTCCAACCGAGGTGTTAAAGATGAATTTGCCTTCATACAAATGCTCATTGATCTCGCGCATGACCACATCCGAGGTTTCCACCCGAACGCCCACGTCTACTTGGTTATTATGCATTTTCAATCTGCGTTTTTTAAGTATGCCGGTCAACCAGGCAGACCCGTCGCGGCCGGGAGCAATCATCACCAGATTCGCCTCATGGACCTCTCCGCCCTTCATCGCAATGCCGGTGACGCGGTGAGTTCCGTCTTCTTTGACGGTAACAATGTCCTCGACTTCCGCCCGGAAAGCCATATCAATTCTAGTCTTCAAATATTCATATATCGACTTCAGAATCTCCAAATTCTGCTCGGTTCCAAGATGTCTTACCTGAGCACGCAGCAGCTTCAGGCCTGCTGCGTATCCACGCTGTTCAATATCCCGGATCGCATTTGTTGTCGGGTCCGTAATGGCGGGTGTCGCTCCATGCTCCAGATTGATAGCGTCGACATATTGGATGAGCTCCATGACTTTGGAGCCGGGCAAATAATCGGTCATCCAGCCGCCAAACTCCGTGGTGATGTTGAATTTGCCGTCGCTGTATGCGCCCGCCCCACCAAATCCGGCTGTTATCGAGCAGGCCGGCAAACAACCGGCAAATTCCTTACGTCCTACTGCCGGTGGACAGAGCTTAATCTTCTCCTCCAGGATCGGACAGCTTCTCCGGTAAATATCATGTCCCTTGTCAACCAGCAGCACCTTGCTTCCTGGTGACTTCAATGTCAGTTCATAACAAGCGAAAATACCGGCCGGACCGGCACCCACAACGATAACATCATATTTGCTCATCATATCCCCCTGTGTGTTTGACTGTCGCTTCTGCACACCGCTTCTGGACACAAAAAAATCCTGCTTCGAATAGGTATGCTTGCGCATCCTATTCGTAGTCAGGAATTTAAGGTCCCTTGTAGAAACCCCTGAACCTTATTTTCAGGGATATACGAATAAGCTTCTTTGTTCTTCATCAACCATAGTTAATATAAAACGGATTTACGAATGAGTCAATAGATAATTCGTTTATCGTTCGGATTTGACTCCATACATCCTCGTCTATAACCTCTTTCCCCTCTATAAATATCATGAAAAAGCGAACGATACATCAAAATAATCAATCCAACAGGTAGGTCTATCGGACCATTACATCCGACTTATAAATCAGGTAACAACGAAATGGAAACAATTGTTTGATGATTGGCTATTGAAAAGTGAGTGTCGAATATTGTAGTATTGTGTTAAAAAAATCGGAGGAATTATGCCTACACAACTGCAGCAAGAAAAACACTCCATTGAGGCGTGGTCCCTGATCAATCGTAAATATTTGGGGAAAGGTGTGCGAGTCAAGCGCTTTCGCCGGCCGACCCGCTGCCAAATTCGCAACCGCGTCCTACTAGCCGTACTTATGGCCAACGATATCAAATTGTCGCAATTGGCCGAGGAACTGGGAGTATCCTCCCGTAGTGTCAGCGCCTGGGTATATGAGGGACGCGTTCCCGGTAAAAACAACCTGGAGAAGGCCTGTGACTACTTGGGTTATCCCCGCCACATTCTCTTCAGGGAAGAACTGCTGGACAAGTCACCTTTAATCTGTCAGCCGGCGCCTTCCCGTTTCATGAAACGCACCCTGACACGATCACCAGTTAGCAATCGGATTCTGACAGGTCTGTGCATGGTTCATGATTTGTCGGTAAGCGATGTCAGCCGCTGGATCGGCGTTCATCCCGGCACATTCCGCAAATGGCTGCACCAGGGCACCGTGCCGTCAGCAGCGTTCCAGGAAAAAGCGGAACAGTTCTTCCGTATCCCTAAATCTGTTCTATTCGCAGATTGCGCATTAAAGCAAAATTCCTAATTGAAGTTGCACGTTATATTATAACCATACTTACTATTCAACCAATGCTCAGCTTGCCGGGTCGATCCGGCTAAGCCGGGCTTATTTTCTGTTACGGCATATTTCGAGATGATCAGGGAATACAAGTAACATTCCGTTTGCATCATCCAACAATTGAGGTGACAGAAAGATGACGCTACGTCAAAAGCAAATTGGTGCTGCATTGGGATTGCTGGCCGGAACAACCATGGGAAGCGGTTTTGGATTCCTGCTGGGCTGGCACTCCTTGAATCTGATCGTCCTGGTGGTCCTCTTCGGTTTATTCGGAGTAACGGCTGGTCTTTGGCTAGGCTCCCGAATGATATTCAAAGAGTTGCCTTAATGAACGATACGATTCATCGTTCTGCCTCTTCCTCGCTGAGAATGGAGGCAGAACCACAAAAAGAAGACCGGAGATTCCGGCCTTCTTTGTTATTCATTCGTTATGGGGCCTCGCAGAAACAACATATAACGGTCAAGACACAGCAGCGCCTTCGTTCCTGGGAGCTTCAGCAGCTTCATCGGTGATAGCTCCCGTGGCAGGGCGGCCGACAGTCGTATCCGGTATATCCTGGTTGATCCAAGTTTTGCCTCCGTCCTCGGTTTTGGCTTGACCGCTGAATCCCGTTTCAGGCGATGTGAAATGGAGAAATCCGGCATTCGGCGTGCTTCCAATCCGAATCCACGTCTCCCCGCCATCCATAGTGCGGTACAGATCGTTATTCTCCATCACCGTCCACGCCTGCTTACCATTCAGCGCGAAGATTTGACGTACGGTGCCTTTCGGCTGAGCTTGAACCTCCCATTCCGTACCACCGTTATCACTAAAAGCAATCCAGCCTTCTCCGCCAATCCAGCCCGAGCTATGATTAATGAGCCGGACCGCCGTCACATCCGCTAAATCCACATCGGGCTCAGCGGCCTGATGATCTGGAGTAACGTCCGTATCCTCATCCGGTTCTGCAACAGCACCGCTTCCCGCGGCGTCATCGTCTTCTGAGCCGGATGAGGGCTCTGTCTCCGGGGCATCCTCATTCGAAGAATTCACCGATTGCTCCGGTACCGGAAGCTCAGCCGTATTCCCCTCATCCGTCGATTGACATCCAACAGACAAACTAACGACAACAAGCAGCAACAAAATAAAGCTAAGCCCTTTTCGAGGTTTTATCACAGGATCACACCCCTTGTATTCATAATAACCAGCCAGTAATGCTAACAGGTCTTATATTATAAATCCAACTCCATCGAATTTACCCTAAAGCTGAACGGTTCCTCTTGTTTAGTATAACGCGATTTCCACATGAAGAGGAACGAAAAAAGCTGTTCTTCAAGTTAAATTTCCACTTGAAAAACAGCTTTGCTTCATAGATGCGGTCGAGAGGACTCGAACCTCCACGGGGGTTAGCCCACACGGACCTGAACCGTGCGCGTCTGCCAATTCCGCCACGACCGCATGTTATGTAAGTCGTGATCGAGTTGATCACCGTAATTAAGAGTATATTACGCCCAGAGTTAAAAAGCAAGCATTTTTTTAAAAAAAATGTCGAAACCATCAAACTATATATGGTTTCGACAGCTCAAGTTGATCTCAGATGGTCCATTGATCATGTATGACGCCAGATAACACCCAGTTCTCCCCATCTTGTTCAAATACAAGCCGGAGGCTTTCCCAATCCATCCCCGCATAATCAGGATGAACTCCATCGAAGTAATACTCGACGATGACAGCTCCCTTATACTGGCTGCTTGCATTGTTCACCGTATTTCCTTCGCTCTTGGATTGGTTGTAACCGATCCATGGCGCTGCGGCAAAATAGCGGGTATAGATGAATTTATTAAAATAGTTCTCAAAATTCATCGAGATTGGTTCTCCGCTGCCATCATACTCACCCCATCGGTATAAGGTATCGTGGTTAAATCCCTTCCTCAGCTGCTGCTTGCCAAGTGTGACATCCTTCTGCCGGTCAACATGCGCATAAGGGGAAAAAGTGATCCCGTTTGGATGAGCGAGCTCTGCAAGCTTTTCAAAATCCTTGTTTTTCAAAAATGTCATCGCTTGATCACTCATCTTGGACAGAACTGCTTCTGCCTCCTTCGGTGTGAGTAACGGATAGATCATAGCTTCTTTAGCCTGGTTATTCCAAACAACCTTACCTCCCAGACCCTCTGCCGAGAATCGGAGGGGGATATAAATACGTCCCTCCTTGAGCAGAGGCGGGGCATCCAGGGTCACAGCTTTGCCGTCTTTCATGGCATGATTCTGCCCCACGGTGTAACTCGTTGTATGTGTGCCATTACTTACAATGGCCGTCTGCTTGGCTTGGTCCCAACGCACTTCGGCTCCCATCGCTGTTGAAATGCCGCGGAAAGGCACCATCACCCTGCCGTTATGAATAAAGGGAGGTGATTCCAGCAGAAGTCGGCCTCCATTCACCCGAACTTCGATAGGTCCACCTGAGGATGTGTCCGCAGCCCAAGCTTCTCCCCCATATGCCACGGAACCGGTCATCCCTAACACTACCGCCACGATCCCAGCCAGCAGCCTTCTCACGCCTTGACGTTTCTTCATCACAAACTCTCCCCTCCTAAAGCCCGGTTCACTATCTATTTTCATTATATAAGATCTATAACCCTTAGGCCCATCTATAAACGGATTTACTATACTTCTGTCCCAGCCGTCTCGATTGGATAAAAACTCTCCACTGTATGTTTATTCAATAAACCCTTCATACTAATACAACGTTGTCATGGATTGGCGTGTCATAAACCATATGAAATGTGAGGAAATAACGATGTATATCAAAAAATATGCGATCATCCTGCTGTTAGGCTCCCTCTGCCTTTCTTATACCGTGCTTACAGATTGTCTGTTCGGGTTCCCATGGTATAACTTTATCATCAACTGGCAGTTTACTCTATTCTCCATCATAGAGAAGCTAACGGTTACGGTGCTGCTATGTCTCCTGATCCTTCCCGATTGTTATCGGGCATTCAAAAATAAAAAGCCCCGTGATTCAAACCAAAGTCCTGGAAACGCGGGACAAGGTTCATGAATCGGAGCTAGATTCGGACTTTGCCTTTCCCTCAGAACTTACCCTGCGTATCAAACCGATCAGGACAAGCAGCAAGGGCACTGCGATTGAAAATATAGGGAGAACCGTATATAGATGTTGGCTTCCTTTCATAAGATGCTCGCTATACGAGCGGGCGAGAATCATCGAATTACCGAGCATGATCAAAGCGAAAGGATAAATCAATTTTTGATAGGGAATGTTGAACAGCTCGGATGCAGAGATCAATGCAGCATAATAATACAGACTTATTTTGAAAAAGACACCAATAATTAGAACCATCACGATCAGAATTTCCGTCCGCTCAATGAACTCCGAAATATTGGCTTTTCCGACCATCGTCAGCAGTGGAAAAACCGAACGCTCCGTGATGTTGTCCCCAAGCACAGAAATGGTAACGGCAGAGGTTAGCGCCAGCATCATTCCGCTGAATAAAATAGCCAGATACCCTGCCTTAATCCCGCTCTTCTGCTGGCTCAGATGCGGAAGGAGGACCGTAGCAACGATCAACTCCCCAAACGGAAAATTCATATTTTTTTTCAATACAGATTCAATGATGGGTTGTATGCCGTTACCCAGAACAGGAAGCAAGCGATGGACTTCCACGATCGATGAAAATACGATAACCAGGGCGCTGAATACGCTGATCAGCAGAACAATCGCCAAGAAGATCAAAGCGGTACGCCCAAGCACCTCCAAACCTTGATGAAGCACAAAAGCAACGGTCATCACCATGATCAGATTGACAATGAGGAGGGGTGTCTCCTTAAGGGCTGCCGAAGCCATTACCAATAACCCTCCGTCCACGATATCTCTGGAGCCTGTATACAGATAAAACACGCAGTAGGATACCCCCACCAATCCCCCTAAATATTTCCCAAGCAATATTCGATAATAAACCGTCGGCAAATGATCAGGAAACATGGAGTATAAGTAAACATTCAGCGAATACATCATCGTCCCGATTACCATGCCAATCAGCAGCCCAATCCACGAATCCTTACCAGCCTGCAGCCCCATGTTCACCACAAGTGTTGTTCCGAACTGAAACAGTACCAGCAACGAGAAGAACTGCAGCGGACTGATTTTCACCTTCACTTTTCAGCTCTCCTTTACTGGGTCTTCATGTTGTATTTAAAGGATCGATCTCTTGTCTGTGAGTTACGCACAACGGATTTCACATGATATTCCACTTCCAATTGCGGAAAGATAACATCCCATCGCCCCTTCATCTTGTGCCAAGCTTCGGGTCTGGCGCGCTCTACCGTTTGGCCGAATTCCAGGATATCGCTGTTCGCTTCCTGGCACTTTTTCACGGCTAATTTCAGAATGTGAGCCACCTCTTGGTTAGCGGCTGCTTCAATCGTTCTCATCGAATCCGGATTCCGCAGGTCGATGTCGCTCATCACTTCCCGGATCGAGTAGTTAAGTTCGACGAATATGTGGATAACAGGTTGAATCGGATCTTTAAACTTCGCTTCCAGCCGGGTCTTTGATCGCATCACGTCCAATGCAATTTCGCCCTGTCCATTTTCAAGTTTTATATTTAATGGCGTTGCTTGCATTTTGTTCTTGATCCACACGGTTCCCTTGCTCTCTTCCTTGGTCATCCAATCTTTAAGTTTGTCGCCCTTAAAAATAGCCAGATTGGAGATAACGCCCAGACCCGCGCTCTCCGAACTTTCAAGATTGGATTTCTTTACGGCTCGCTGCGCATCACCTTCGATGAAAACGCCGTTAATGACAGGCCCGCCACCGGGAACGAGCAGATCCCGAATGACATCATCCACCTCTACACGGAAGTTCTCGCTTAATTGTCTCGAGGTTAACTCAATCTTCTGTACAAGCGCGAAGGCCGTAATCTTCCCGATGGGCGTCAATACAGCAACCACGTCTTCCGCCCTTTGCCCTTCTGCGGCCACCAATATTTCGGTCGTCAATCGAATATCGGAATCGCGGTCCAAATAGTCGAATAGATCGATAATTCCGTTTCTTGCCACCTCGTCGGATATAACAATTAATCCCGTGTGGGCAAGCGAAATGATACGCGGTACTTTTCGAGACGTATTTCGCAGCGCTTCGATGATCGTTTTTCCGGATGCTTTGTATATGGATGTCGGTGTCGCTCCCCTGCCCGTTTTGCCGGATATTTCATCCGCAATGATGGTCTGGAAGGAAATCATATATTGCTGCTCTTCTGCCTTCCAGTCAATGCCGATACCGGCAACAATGGCCCGCTTATTCAATTCAGTCGCATCCCAGCAGCCCGTTATCGTACTTAGGCAGCAGCATAGGAGGACGATAACCCACCATCTGTATCTGCACATATCCCGGCCACACCCCTAACGTTATTTACGATTGGCCTCAGCGGCTGGAACAGCCGTATTTCGGTCCCCGGCACTACTGTTATCCCTCTCGGCATTCCGGTAGTGTAAACCGGATGTATTCCCAGCTTCCTGCGATGCAACTGCCCCCGAAGCACCTTTTTGTCGACTGCTGCCTGAATGAGTTGCGGACAAGGCTTCCGCTTGGAGCGACTTGAAAGGCATACGGATGACAGCGTCTTTTTGATTCCGTAATCGGAAAGGGCTGATCGGCGATAGATAGGGAACTCCGAACGAACGGAGACTATTCATATGGGCAACCAGAATGATTAATCCCAGCGTCAGCCCGTAAAATCCGAACATGCCGGCCAGTATCATAAAAGCAAACCGTATTAAGCGTCCGGCGATAGACAGGTTATAGGCTGGTATGGCAAAGCTTGCAATACCGGTCAAAGCCACGACAATGACCATGGCTGGCGTAATCAGCCCGGCTTCAACGACTGCCTGTCCCAAAATCAAAGCACCGACAACCGAGACGGTCTGCCCGATGGCTCTAGGCATCCTCACCCCGGCCTCACGCAGAATCTCAAATACGATTTCCATCAGCATCGCTTCGACAAAGGCGGGAAACGGAACCCCTTCCCGTTGAGCAACCAAACTGATTAGCAATAAGGTTGGCACCATTTCGTAATGGAAGGTAGTTAGGGCTATATAAACCGATGGACCCAAGATCAATATAATAAAACTGAGATAGCGGACAATCCGCATCACAATCGCAATATCAAATCGCTGTGCATAATCTTCGGGTGATTGGAAGAAGTGAACAAATAAGGTTGGAAGGACCAGAACGAAGGGGGTACCATCAACCAGGACAATGATCCTTCCCTCCAGCAATTTACTGGCGGCATCATCGGGACGCTCCGTATTGTAGATCGTGGGAAAAGGGGTTACCGTTTTGTCCTGTATAAATTCTTCAATATAAGCCGATTCCAGAATACCTTCAATCTCAATGCCATTCAGCCGTTCTTTAATCTCCTTTACGATCCCGGGATCTGCTTTTCCCTTCACATACATAAGAGCAACGTGGGTATGGGTTACGGTGCCAATTTTCATAGTCTCGAGCCAGAGATCGGGGGATTTCATCCTCCGCCGGATAAGGGATATGTTGGTGGCTATGGACTCCACGAAGCTATCCTTGGGTCCGCGAACAACAAGCTGGGAGGTCGGCTCGGTAACGGATCGCCATTCCCCGCCCTGCGTCCCCGCCACGATGGCTTTCTCAGCACCTTCCAGCAGGATCACCGTATCCCCGGACAGAATGGCCAGCATCATGTCGTTCCATTCGGTCATTATTTTGGATTCGCCCATTGACAGCCCATCCTTCATGATTTTGTCCAGGAAGGCATCGGGTCCCTCACCCTTACATAAATCGGGGGTTAAACGCAGGAGGGAATCCATTACGAAATGGTTGACCATCTCAGGATCGCTGAGCCCGTTCAAGTATACAATGGCGCAGTTCTCCTCCGGTTGACCGCCCAGCTTCAAACGCCGGGTAACAATATCCGGGCTATCCCCGGACTCGGTCCGTATGCGATTAAGCAGCTCTTGTATATGGCCTGAAATCACGGATGACCCTGACTTCGGGGATACCGCCTGCTCCTCTGATTTCTTGGCGGGAGCCGGGCGGCGGTTACGAGATCGGTAGCGTATCATGTCGGGTACCCCCATTCTTCAGTTAACTCCATTATTTGCTTTACATTCCTTTTTCATGCGGAGAGAAGAAAGAGGGATTGGGACGCTGCAAGAAGAATTGTCTAACATTAAGATTACATACGCATAGGAGGACTGTATTTGAAACGATACATGTTGCCATTGATCATCCTGATTATGAGTTTGCTTTATATTTTCTTCATTCCATCCGAACCCTTGGTCATGAAACTGCTGTTCAAGCTCATTCCGATGTGGCTCATCATCCTGTTTGCCTATCGGCAATTCCCGCCCCATGCCTCTAAGGTTCACTATCTGCTGTTAACAGGACTGTTCTTCTGCATGATCGGTGACGGGACGCTCATCTGGTTTGTTGTCGGTCTTTCTGCCTTTCTGATCGGACATCTGTTCTATACGGCCGGCTTCTTGGGACAGTGGCGTTATTCAGGTCCTCGCCTACTTAGCATCGTTCCGATTGCAGGCTATTCGGTTTGGATGGGCATCCAGTTGGTGTCTTCGCTCAAATCGAATGGAGAACAGGCTTTGATTATTCCTGTCATCGCTTATATCACTGTCATTTCATTCATGCTCTGGACAGCCATCATGACCGGGAATCGATATGCGATGGTTGGAAGCCTGCTCTTTGTCATCTCGGACTCGATCTTGTCCTGGAACATGTTTGTTGCCGATATCCGCTTTTCGAACATATGGATCATGACCACGTATTACGCAGCCCAGTTCCTGATTGCCAGCAGCATCCCGGCTTTTGATAGCCCTCAAGCAAAGGCCTTAGGAAGCTCGTCCCTGAATACATCTGCCGCCCCATAGAAGACGAAAAAAGGGCTGAGTCCGGTTCCACCCGGGCTCAGCCCTGTCCAGCATATATAGTCCAATCACAGGACCTGACCATGTATCATTAACACATCAAACAAATCCGATAAGCTCTTAATCTCGCCAGTTCATGCGAACCTGCTTAATTCCCTCTACCTGCCACAATTGCTCGAACAATCCGTTAATTCCCTTGCTGTTAAAAGAATACACCCGGAATTCCATCGTCACCTTGGTCGAATCGTCTTCCGTCGTATCATTATTCACGATCATGCCTTCCACCGTCATATTTGCCTTTTGCAGCAATTCGGTAATGGTGCTCACATGAACCGGACGGTCTCCAGCCTCAATGATGATCTTCAAACTGCCTGACTTTTTGATAAAGAGAAATTTCGATTCCAATTTATTCAACACCAGCGTGCTGACCAGAACAATCGCTGTCGTTATGATCGCGGGCCAGTAAAAACCGGAGCCGACACTTAAACCGATAGCCGCTGCTACCCATAGGGTTGCCGCCGTGGTAAGACCTGAAATGATATGATTGGAACGCCGCAATATAGCCCCCGCACCAAGAAAACCGATACCGCTTACAACTTGTGCCGCCAGCCGGGCAGGATCAAACCTCGCATTGGGATGATTGATCAGTGCAGAATCAAAACCGTAAATGGAAGTCAGCATAATCAGCGTTGATCCGACAGCCACCAAGAGATGGGTTTTTAAACCGGCCTGCTTATTTCTGCGTTCCCGCTCCCAACCGATTAAACCGCCAAGCAATGCAGCGAACAGCAGCCGCATCAGCATGGTCTCCGTATCCAGTTGAAACACATCCATTCCCTAATCTCCACCCATCTTAGTCATGTAAGGCGGCTCTTCGCTATACCATATGTTCATCCTGCCAGCGCCACAGCTCTTTGCTGGAAGTGGATATGCCGATTACACCGCTCTTCAAAGCTGTATCAAAATCCTCCAAATCGATCATGAGTCCTCCTGCGATGACGGGCACGTCCACCTCTGCACGAATCCGTTCCATGATCCGCTGACACACCATGCCCGGCAACACTTCAATAGCATCCGGATTAGAGGCCTTAATCATCTTGATCCCGTTGTCCAGGGAAACGGAATCGAATACAAACAGACGCTGAACCGTTAACAAGCCCAGTTTCTTCGCTTCTACAATCGCCGTGTTTTTTGTCGTGACAATACCGTCAATGCCAACCTTTTCAGCTAAATACTTAACCCCCGTTTTGTCTTTACCGATTCCCTCGATCAGATCAAAATGCACAAACGAGAGCTTGCCCGCCTCCCGAATCTGCTCGACGATCGATTCGATGATAAAAATATCGGTCTTAAGAATAAACACGATGTTCGATTCGGTCGCTAATACAGCAGGAAGTTCCTCGGCATTCATTAATGAAGTAATAATGGGCTTACGCTTCAAGCAATACGAAATTCGTTGTGCACCTTCAACACTGGTTTTCATATTTTCACCTCGTTGCCGCAGCAACATCTCCAATTCTCCCGTTGCCCCGGCATATTTTTGTAAATCATCATGACTTTGCTTCGTCTGCCTGCTTCACGGCAGAACCGCTGAGATAAATATCGTAGACCGAATTCAACACATAGGTGGGCTTCACGCTGCTGTCCATCAGATCGTCCCTGCTCGATACCCCGGTCAGCACCATTGCCGTACTCATCCCTGCCTGATTTCCCATCTTGATATCCGTCTCCAGCCGATCCCCTGACATCAGACAATCTTCCGCCTTCACTCCCAAAATATCAAGAGCCGTCAGTGCCGTCAAGACGGAGGGCTTGCCCATGACGGTCGTAATTGTGATGCCGGCAGTGCCTTCGATGGCACCGATCATGCCGCCGCAATCCGGGACATCGCCGCCAGGCATCGGACATGTTCGATCCGGGTGGGTGGCAATCACTTCGGCGCCCCGTTTAATCGCCTGATAGGCAAAATCCAGATGACGGTAGTGAAAATCCCGATCCCACGACACAACCACAACGTCGGTTTCCTCCGGCGATGATGCGAATCGTATTCCATTGTCCAACAGCTCGTTCTTCAATATTTCCTCACCAATGACATACACATTTGCGCCGGGATGATGTTTCTGAAGATAATGAATCGTAACGAGCGCAGGATTCAATATATGATTCAGTTCCACTTGAATGCCAAGCTTCCTTAATTTCTTCAAATAGTTTTCCCTGGAATCTATCGTTTTGTTGGTCAAAAACAATAGCTTCTTATTCAGTCCCTGCAAATAATGAATGGTCTCCACCGCACCATCAATGGCCTCAGCCCCAAGATAGATCGTACCGTCCAAATCAAAAATATACCCTGAATAATGATCCATATTTCGTTCTCCTCTGCATGTTCAATCTGTATTTTCGCCCGTAAACGTAAATTGGACATGTTCTGGTCAGATCAGTTCTGTTGGACCCACAGTCCCCATCCGTAAAGTATACATATGATGGTGTCATGTCCTTTAGTCCTTTGGACAAGCAGTTCCACGCGGATACAAAAAAATGAGAAGCACTTTGCATTGAAAAAGCCTTCACTCATGACAAATGAAAGATTCTCGTTATGCAAAGGGCTTCTCATCATCTCTGCCCAGCTCTATAACTTTATATGGTTATACTACATCCACATTTTACATTTGACAAGATGATCCTCGTAAATAAAATCCTATCGATTCATCGCCGACATGGCGGTGGATTGCTCGGCTTCCTCGTCGGAGCGCGATTCGGTTACGCCTTCCCGATCCGGCGAATCCGTAAACCGTTCCATCCTGATGCCTTCCGCCATCCCCCATGCCAACTGCAATTGATCCTGCAGCAGCTCCCACTGCCTGTCGACTTCCTCATGATTCCATTCTAAATATTCTCGCATAAGCCTCATCACGGGTGCTATGATTCGCTCGGTTTTTTGCCGGTCAAATAATATCCAGCCTGTTCTTCTTAACAGAAAATCCACTGCGGTCATCGTCATCTCATAGTCGATGGAATACTCGATTTCCGCACGTAACAATCGAGACTCGATCGTATCTGCTTCCTGCGAAGAGACACCGATCCGGTTCATCAGTTCCATCGTATTGGAGCCGTACCTGTTCATGAGGGTCACTATATCTTTAGGCCTGATGCCGAGGGATTCACCCTGCTTGATTAACTTCTTCCGAACCTCTTCATAGGTGAGGCCGTTCAGGTCGCCTCCGCTGATAGGAACCCGATCCGTCGTACAAGGAGGATAAATGGTGCCATCAGCGTCTTGAAGCTGTCTGGCTGCAAGGTTCACCACCTTTTCGGCCATTTTCCGGAATCCGGTCAGCTTTCCGCCTGCAATGGTGATCAATCCGGAATCGGATATAAACATCTCATCTTTTCTCGATATTTCCGAAGGACCTTTTCCTTCCTCGCGGACGAGTGGCCGTAACCCCGACCATCCGGATTCGATATCGTCCGGCTTCAGCCTTGCTTCCGGGAAGGCATGATTTACCGCATCGATGAGATACCGCCGATCCTCCTCGGTAATACCGGGCGTCTCAATCGCCCCCTCATACACGGTATCGGTCGTTCCGATGTAGGTCTTGCCCTCTCTTGGAATGACAAAAATCATTCTGCCACCCGGCACATCGAAATAAGCAGCCTGCCGTATCGGAAGCTTGGCATGATCCACCACCAGGTGAACGCCTTTTGTTAAGAGCAGCCGCTTTCCCTTGAGCGAGTTATCCTTGAGTCTGATCTGATCCACCCATGGCCCGGCGGCATTGATGATTTTTTTGGCGCATATCGTATAGGTCTTACCACTCACTTGGTCTTCTACGTGAGCCCCTACTACTTTTCCTCCCCGATACATGAATTCCTGGACTTTGGCGTAATTCGCGATGAGCGCTCCCTTGGCCCTTGCAGACTTCATCACTTCAACCGTTAATCGCGCATCATCGGTTCGGTATTCATAATAATAACCGGAACCTTTCAATCCCTCCTTTCGAAAGAGCGGTTCAAGGGTTAGGGTACTCTCACGCCGGAACATCTTCCGCCGTTCACTGCGTTTGACCCCCGCCAGCCAATCGTACAGATACAACCCGATCGCGCTGGCAAGATATCCATACGTGCCTTTTTTATAAATTGGGAGCAGCATGGGAATTGGCTCCACCAGATGTGGAGCGCTCCGGTGAAGCAGTGCCCGTTCAGAACCCACTTCACGTACTAAGCCGATCTCTCCTTGCTTCAGATACCGAAGACCGCCATGAATCAGCTTCGTTGATCTGCTGCTTGTTCCCGAAGCAAAATCATTCATTTCCACCAATCCGACGCTCATCCCTCTGCAGCTGGCGTCCCAAGCAATTCCCGCACCCGTGATACCGCCGCCAATCACCAGCACATCCAGCTTTTTTGCCGACATGCCCTGCAAATATTGGGTCCGCATCTTGGCGGATAAGCTTGTGTCCACCTGACATTCTCCCCTCTGAATTTAAAATAAAGAACCTATTTCATAATAAGAAAAAGAACCGCTTCTGCTAGGAATGCATACCAAATACAGTACGCATTTAAGCAAAAGGGTTCTCCGTTATCTCCGCCACTTTATGCAATAAATATGATTATTCATTATAGGTTGCTTTTATACTTATGTCTACATGGAGCCTATTCAGAACCTTTAAAGCCGATTCTCACTTTTTCCGTAAAGCCGATGGAGCCATGCTTTTATATTTCTTGAAGGTTCGGCTGAAATAATAAATATCATTAAACCCGGTCGCAGCCGCGATTTCGGATACGGTAAGCGGACTTTCGCGAAGGAGATAATCCGCCCGGTTAAGCCTCGTCTCATTCACATACTCCGTCACGGTCCGGCCGCTGATCTCCTTGAACAGACGGCTGAAATGAAAGCGGCTGAGACCCGCCATGCCGCATAGGAGCTCCACTGACAAATCCTCCCGGTAATGCTCCTCGATATACTTGAATATCGGGGCAAACCGCTCCACATTCTTCATCCGCTCGATGTACTCATCCAGGGTAAGAACCGTCGCTACATAACCTCGTACAAGCAGCGTAAGCAGCCGATACAGCTCTGATTTGACGGCCAGCTCATAACCGAACTCCCGCTGTTCCAGCTCATGAATGATAGACAGCATGGAGGCTAGCGCATCATCCCCGCTAATTCGATTCTCGAAGATCAGCCGATTCTGGGTGATGGGCGTGATGAATTTCATCTCGGTTGCATCCAGCGAATGGCTCTGAAGCAGCGAGAAGTCCGCGATTAACGCATAATAAAACAAATGATCCGACAGGCTGAGGCCGTAATGCAGCTCATTCCGGTTAATGACGATCATATCGCCTTCCTTGACCGTGAAGGTGGACGAGCCGCACTCCAGGCTCGCTTCCCCTGATACAATGTATAAAATTTCAAGATGTTCATGCCAATGGTGGTTAAACAAAACCTGTCCCCGTCCATCAAACTCGCAACGATGAACCTTGATCGGAAACTGAGGATCCGGCATCGTCATCGGTTCTCGCAGTGTTGTGTCCAATGTTCTGATCTCCTTCCAGTAAGACAGCACAATTGTACAAACAAACAGCACGGTTTATCATGGTGTCTTCCTCTAAAAGCATTATAATACGAAAGTGTAATGCAGTAAATTCAGAGGAGTGAACTCATGAAATCTATTAATGTTGGCGTCATTGGCACGGGATCGATCTCTGCTATGCATCTGCAATCCTATCAGAAACATGCGAACGCGAATTTGCTGGCCGTGTGCGATTTAAATGAAGAAAGAGCACAGCGTGCAGCTGAAAAATACGGTGCTACCAAAGTGTACACCGATTATAATGAACTTCTGGCTGATCCGGAAATCGATGCAGTAAGCATCTGTACCTGGAACAATACGCATGCCGAAATCAGTATTGCGGCACTGAATGCGGGCAAACACGTCCTGGTTGAGAAACCTCTCTGCCGTACCGTTGAGGAAGCGCTTCAAGTACAGGAAGCCGTTAAATCCTCCGGCAAGCTGCTTCAGGTCGGCTTTGTAAGACGTTATGACCCTAATGCTCAGATGCTCCGTGAGTTTGCAGACAAGGGTGAATTCGGGGACATCTATTTCGCGAAGGCTTCCTCGGTTCGTCGTCTTGGCAATCCAGGCGGCTGGTTCTCAGACATTGAGCGTTCCGGCGGCGGACCTCTTATCGATATCGGCGTGCATGTCATTGATCTGTGCTGGTACATGATGGGTCGCCCCAAACCGGTTTCTGTCAGCGCCAATACATATCGGAAGCTGGGCAATCGCTCGAACGTCCGCAACCTCTCCTTCTACAAAGCGGCTGACTATGACGCTGAGAAGAACACGGTTGAGGATATGGCGAATGCGATGATCCGTTTTGAGAACGGTGCCTCTTTACTGGTGGACGTCAGCTTCACACTTCATTCGAAGGAAAATCTGCAATCCGTTAAATTGTATGGAGACAAGGGCGGATTCGAGATTGATCCTGAAGTGGTCATCGTTACGGAGAAGCACGATACCATCATCAACATCCAGCCTCAAACGGACAACAAAGGATTCGATTTTGACGCGGCTTTCCAAAGCGAAGTCAATCATTTCATTTCCAGCATCGAGAACGGCACGTCACCTCTCAGCCCGGTAGAAGACGGCGTTGAGATCATGAAGATTCTGTGCGGGATCTATGAATCCGCCGAAAAAGGGGTTGAAGTTCTCTTATGAAACTAGGAATAAGCTCGTACAGCCTGTACCAGGCCATGAACAAAGGCGAAATGACCATTACCGATGTCATCGACTACGTTGCGGAAATCGGCGGAGAGCATATCGAGATCGTTCCGCTCGGCTTTAACCTGAAGGAAACACCGGAGTTGATCGATACGATTAAATCCCATGCCGCATCCAAAGGACTTGAAATCTCCAACTATGCCATCGGCGCTAATTTTGCGGAATTGGATGACGCTGCTTATGAAGCGGAGATTGAACGAGTTAAAGGCGAAGTAGACATTGCAGCTGCGCTTGGCGTCAAGCTGATGCGCCATGACGTAGGCTCTTCCAAGGACTTGTCCATCACGCATTTCCTAGAGGAGCTTCCCCGTTTGGCCAATGCATGCCGTATCATAGCCGATTACGCGGCAGAACGCGGCATTACCACAAGCGTGGAGAACCATGGCTATTTCATTCAGCATAGCGACCGCGTAAAAGCGCTGGTTCAGACCGTTAATCACCCTAACTTCAAAACAACCCTGGACATCGGGAACTTCCTCTGTGCAGATGAGGTGTCCACCGTGGCTGTCAAGAACAACATCGGCCTCGCTTCGATGGTTCACTTCAAAGACTTCTATTATCGCCCGGCTCACCGCGCGCCTGGATCCGGTTGGTTTAACACCTCCAGCGGCAACTGGCTGCGTGGCGCGATTGTCGGCCAAGGCGATATCGATATGCCGGAAGTCGTTCGCATCGTGAAGGAATCCGGATATGACGGCTACATCTCGATTGAATTCGAGGGGCTGGAAGATTGCCGGACGGGAGCTAAGTTTGGATTGGAATATCTCCGTAAAGCCTGGAACGAAGCTTAAAGCAGACGGCTTATGGATGACACAAGGATGATATAAGGGGGATATTAGGATGTCGAAACCTATCATGCCTAACAAAATTGGCGTTATTGTTGACAGCTTTCGGGTTGGAGTAAGAGATGGTCTTCTTAAAGCAAGGGAAGTCGGTGCAGACGGCGTTCAGATCTATGCCGTTCACGGCGAAATGGATCCGGCCAACCTCTCTGCTGCGGCCCGAAAAGAACTGAAGGATTACATCGATTCACTGGGACTTGAAATCTCCGCCCTCGTTGGTGACCTTGGCGGACACGGCTTCCAGGACCCTGCTGAAAATGCGGCTAAAATCGAGAAATCCAAGCGAATCATGGAGCTCGGCTTGGAGCTGGGAACCAATATCATCACCACGCATATCGGTATCGTGCCGCAAGATCACAACAGCCGCGTATACGAAACGATGCACAAAGCTTGCCTGGAGCTTAGCACATTCGCGAAGTCCATGAACGCATTCTTTGCCATCGAGACAGGTCCGGAGCCTTCGGCTCATTTGAAATCATTCCTGGACGGTCTGGGTTCCAACGGTGTATCCGTTAACTTTGATCCCGCCAATATGGTCATGGTCACTGGGGACGATCCGGTACAGGGTGTGTACAACCTGAAGGATTATATCGTTCATACGCACGCGAAGGACGGAATCAAGCTGGTTGATTACATCGACCCTCGTGATGTATACGGCGATTTCGGATACGAGGCACCTGCCCTTGACCATGACAAAATTGCCGATATGGCGGAATCCGGCGAGAAGTTCCGTGAGGTGCCGCTTGGAGAAGGCGGCGTTAACTGGAATGCTTACCTGCAAGCTCTCAAGGATATTGGCTATACGGGGTATCTGACGATCGAACGTGAAGTGAAAGCCAATCCGGAAGCGGATATCAAGCTCGCCGTAGACTTCTTGAAAACATTCAGAGCTTAACATTCACACAATCATTCAGAGTTCTTGCTGCAGGATGTCAAGGCTATTGCTTGATACGCAGCCGTGACTCATTAACGAAACAAGGCCAATCAGGCTATTCCCTGATTGGCCTTGTTTCTATTGGTTTTACTCTAAAGTAAGTAAAATTAAGAGACCACCTGTTTCCCCGATACGGCCTCCAAAGCGCCGTTCGCTCTCGCGGAACGAATCTCGGCTTCAATAATTTCTAGCGATCCGGCAGCGCTTTCTGGGGTACATACCGTTACCGGCTCTCCTTGTGCTACATGCTCAATGAAATACCGGAGTTCACGGTAATAGCCAGAATCCCCGGACAGCTCAGCCGTAAAGCCTGGAGCGTCTTCAGGATACACCGTCAGTTTATTATTCTCGAACACCAGCGTAGCCTCCTCGAAATTCACCCGATATCCCATATAAAAACCGTGTTCGCCGTGCAGTGTCCAATCCGCATGAGCGTTAATCACTTTGCCATCCGGGAAACTGTAGTGGGTGGATACGATATCGTACGAGCTCCCTTTAATCATCGTTTTGGCGAATGTTGATACCCGCTCCGGTTTGCCCATAAGCCAATGGATCATATCCACGTCATGCACATGCATGTCCGTGATACAGCCACCGCTCTTGTCTCCTTCCAGGAACCAGCCTTGAGGCGGCTCCGATCCCCGGAAGAATTCGCCTGCAACGATGCTTCCATAACGGCCGTCCTCCACGCATTCTTTTAAATATTCATAGGCTGGCCAAAAACGCAGGCATTGTCCGATCATGAGCGTTTTTCCTGCGCGCTCGGCTGTTTTCACCATGCGCCAGGCTTCCTCGGAGCTGCCTGCGACAGGTTTCTCGCACATGACGTGAATGCCCCGCTCTAACAGCATGCAGGACATGTCTGCATGCAAATAAGTCGGCAGGCATACATCCACAATATCCAGCTCTTCATGCTCCAGCATTTTGTCCACATGGTCATAAAGATGATAGGGCTCCAGGTCGTATACATCCCGTTCGGTCGCCATATTGCCGTTGGCTTTGCTGTCCTTAAGCTCATCGATACGCAGGTCGCAAATCGCCACCAGCTGGATGTCCGCACCCTCTTCGGCTAGTCGAACATAATTGTCAAAATGCATGCGGCCCATGAAACCAAATCCCAAAATCCCGATTTTCAGCATCCTTATTCCCTCCGTATCCCTTATTATGATTGGCCTTGATGCTCGCGTGCATCTGGCTTGCGCAAAGATGGCGTACGTCCAAGAATCGCATCCATTGCATTGGATGTATTAAATATGATCTGCTCCGAATAGTGGGTATACGCCGGGATCATCTCTGCCGTAACATAGTTGTCATAGCCGATCAAACGCAGCGCTTCAACGACGGCCGGATAATTAACGTCCCCTGCCAACAGATCGACAAAACCGTGAAGCCCGCCTGCCTGTCTGCGGTAATCTTTGAAATGGACTTTTTTGATCCGCTTACCCAAAATCCGAATCCAGTGCTCCGGATAACCGTTATTCACAACATTGCCTACGTCGAAATAGGAGCCGACATATTCGGAACCGATCTCATCGATGAAGGTCCGCAATTCCAGTGGTGACAGCAGGAATTTATTCCATACATTCTCGATCGCGATGGCAACGCCGGCGCTTTCCGCGTAAGGAACCAGCTTGCGAATGGATTCTTGAGCCCGCTCGTAGGCATATTCGTAATCGATGACGGCTGAACCAGGAACAAAATCGACCCCGACCGCCCCTGGGATCACAAGTATGGCATCCACTCCGAAAGCAGACGCAAGTTCCAGCTGCTTCTTGCAAATATCCATGGCCTTCTCACGGACAGCCGGATCATCACTGGTCATCGGATATTCCCAATACAAACCTGTCGCCAAACCCGCGATATCCAGGTCCGCTTCTTTCAGCTGTGCCGTTATGGCCTGTACTTCTTTATCGCCAGCCTGCAGCCCGAGCTCCCCTGTTTGGTTTAGTGACAATTCGATTCCTTCAAACCCGGCTTCTTTTGCCAATCGGATGCAGTCGGAGATGGAAGCATCTCCCGGGAACGACCAGATATTAATCCCTTTCTTCATCGTGAATCCCTCCTAAAATCAATAGGTTGATGTTGTAACACTCGTTTTCTGAAACGCATCATTTGACTTTTTCCGTCAAGTTGTAAATAAACCTTTAGGATGTAATAATACTTATATAATAAATAAATTTTCCACCAAATGATTTAGATAGAAAAGTGATTATTTGGACAAATCCGTTCTATTTACCATCTCTTAAAAACTTTTGGGAGTGAGCATACAATGGTCGATATGGACCTCGATTTTCCGATACAACGCGAAGCGCCTTTTCGCGAATGGTCACCCTGCATTCACTATGCGCAGTTTCAACGCATGGCGACGGGATCACTCCCGCAGCGCAGGTTATACGATTTTGAGCTGCTCTATGTATACCAAGGGGAAGCCGCTACAACGATGTACGGGAACCGCTATCGCATCGAGGCCGGTCAGCTGATTTTTCTGCCGTCCGGTGTTTACCACCAGAATGAGGTGGTTTCCCATCCTGACGCGCGGTTTCTGGGGATTCATTTTGATTTTTTTGATGAGCTGGACATTCAGACCGAAGCGGACATGATCGTGAATGAAGTCGTGCTGGATACGGATAAATTCGCGCATGAAGCGGTGTCCTCCGAATTCCCCCCACTCTCTTCCCGTGTAATCTACACGCCACCATTGCCTTGCGTTCAGATGATGGAACGAATCGTGGAAGAATTCACCCTGCGTCCCGCCGGCTATGAGCTTGCTTGCAAAGGGCTGATGCTGGATGTGCTGGTGCAACTGCTTCGGACGCATCCTTCCCAGGCCTTGACGGAAACGTCACCGCACGATGCCAAATTGATTGAACTGATGTCTCAAATCGAAAAAACTCCAGCCAAAGACTGGAGCAACAAAGTGATTGCGGAGCATTTGATGTTAAGCCCGGATCATACCGCCAAATTGTTTAAACGCTTTGCCGGGATGCCGCCAAGTGAATTCGTGCAAACCGTTCGTCACCGGGAAGCACGTCGGCTTCTCCGGGAATCCGACATCTCGATCGAGGCGGTTGGCGAAGGGGTCGGATACCCGGATATTCATTATTTTAGCCGAATCTTCCGCAGACTGGAGGGGATTACCGCTACCGATTACCGCAAACTCTCAAGAATTCTGTAAGGTGGGCAGACCATGGTCAGCACCTGCATGCGTTCGAAGCCAGCGATCCATTCGATCGAGTGCTTCGCTCAATTGATCGGACGAAGTTGCATACGAGCAGCGAATAAAGCCTTCGCCCCCGGCGCCAAACACATGACCGGGTACAACGGCGACCTTTGCCTCCCGAAGCAATCGCTCCGCAAACTGCTGCGAGCCCAGACCCGTTCCGGTTATGCTGGGGAAAGCGTAGAAAGCACCCTGAGGATCGCGGCAGCCTAGGCCGATATCGGTCAGACCTTGCACAAACATCCTTCTGCGTTCATCATAAGCCCGCTTCATTACGTCCCGATCCTCGAGTCCATTCCTTAAACATTCGAGAGCCGCAATCTGCCCCATTATAGGTGCGCAGAGTGCAGTATATTGATGAATCTTGACCATGGCGCTCACCAGGTGGGAATCGCCGCAGAGGTATCCGACCCGCCAGCCCGTCATGGCAAAGGCTTTGGAAAATCCGCCGATGACGATGGTGCGCTCCCGCATTCGAGGCAGCGAAGCAATGCTGGTATGCGTGCGGCCGTAGGTAAGTTCGGCATACATCTCGTCTGAGATCACCACCAAATTGTGCGTAACCGCAAGACGTGCAATCGGAAGCCAATCCTCATAGGTCATAACGGCGCCTGTCGGATTGCTCGGAAAGTTAACAACGATCGCTTTCGTCCGGGGTGTAATCACCTTCTGCAGCGCGTCCGCCGTCAATTTGAAGTCATGCTCTGCGGAGAGCTCCAGTTCGACGACAGTTCCTCCGTTCAATTGCACAAGAGGAGCATAAGCGACATATCCCGGCACGGGAATAATAATTTCATCCCCCGGCGAGATGAGCGCCCGCAGCGTAAGGTCAATCGCTTCGCTGCCGCCAACCGTGACCAGTATCTCGCTCGTCGGTTCATATTGCAGCTGGAATCCGGCAACCAGATATTCCGCAATCCCTTCCCTTAGCTCCGTTAGCCCTTCATTCGGCGTATACATCGTGCGGCCATGCTCCAGAGCTCGTTTGCAAGCCTCAATCGCACACGAGGGCGTCACAAAATCCGGTTCACCCACGCCGAGAGAAATGACGTCACCATCCGCTTCCGCAGCATTAAAAAATTGCCGGATGCCGGAAGGCGGCATGACTTGCACCGTTGATGTTAGAAAGCTGCTCGTTGTATTCATATGCTTCTACTCCTTGCCTTCGCTTTTTCGTTCCGATAATGAAGTTTCAATAATGGCATCCAGAAGTCCGCTGAACGAATAACCCGCCGCTTCCGCGCTTCTTGGCAGCAGACTGTTCTTCGTTAAACCCGGGAGCGTATTGACCTCCAAAATATAAGGAGTATCGTCCTTCAGGATGATATCGATCCGGGCATACACCCTGCACTTCAGCGCCTTATAGCATTGAAGCGCAGCCGTACGCACCCGCTGCTGAAGTTCGGCGGGAAGCTCAATCACCTGCTCATCCGCTTCGCCCTCTTCGTATTTGGATGTATAATCGAAAAATTCGGAGTTCGGCTTGATGGACACAATCGGGAGCATCTCACCTTTCAAAACCGGGCAAGTGATCTCTTCCCCCTCGATCATTTGCTCGATCATCACGGAGCGGTCCCATCGCAATGCCTCTTCTACCGCTGAGGCAAGGGCAGCCGCATCACGCACGATCCGAGTACCAACGCTGGACCCGCCCGCGTTCGGCTTCACCACGACAGGATAACCGAGTCCCTCCACGTCGGCGGCGGCCAGCTCCTCCATACTGCTGACCATGACCCAATCGGCTGTAGTCAATCCCTCGTACCGCAGCAGCTTCTTGCTCAGGTCTTTATCCATGCAGACACTGCTGGAGAGAACGCCGCTTCCGGTATACGGGATGCCCAGGGAGTCGAGTGTGCCTTGCACCGTCCCGTCTTCCCCATATTGCCCGTGCAGGGCGAGCAAAGCCATATCGATGCCTTCGGTTTTGCTGATCAGCTCGCGTTTATCGTTAATCTCGATCGGATAAACCTCGTAGCGGCTTTTATCCAAATGCGCGATCATCTCTTTGCCGGTCATGAGCGAAACTTCCCGCTCGGATGATACGCCTCCCATGATGACGCCAACCTTCATGATGTAGACCTCCTAAAAAGTTTAGTATGACAGCACTCCGCATGTGGATTATTCTTCCGATCTCTGTTGCCCTCAGATTTCTACTGATTTGATTATTCGTAGTTGAAATCCGACGGGTGCATTGGCTTCCGAAGCGAGCTTTCCGTTAGAAAGCTTTCAGGAGAACGCTCCGCTTCTCCAGAATAATTCTGCCTTCTTCGTTGAAGTCAGAAGATCTTTTTCTCAAAGAAGCATTCCTTGGATGCTAATCATCACTCCGCGCGGATTATTCTTCCGACCTCTGTTGCAGTCCGATTACATTAGCTTCCTTGCCGCCTCGCCGATGATCCGAATCCCCTGCTCGATATTCTCGTCGGAGACGCGGGAGAATCCGAGACGCATGGTGTGATGGCCCCCGCCATCGGTATAGAAAATGTCGCCTGGCGTGAACACCACGCCCTGGGCGGAGCAGGCTTCCAGCAGCTCACGGGTTCGGAATTCGGGACCGAATTCGACGAACAGGTGAAGCCCGCCGTCCCCGGACAACCGCTCCATTGGGATCCACTCCTCGCAGCAGCGGATCGCAAGCTCATATTTTCGCTTGTACTCGGCCTTCGCCCTCTTTAAATATTTCTCGAAGTTGCCGTTGTACAAATATTGAAAGAGCAGGGATTGATCCAGGGTGGATGTGTGAATGCTGCGGGCACGTTTCACGCTCTCCAAATAATGAATCAGGGTTTTGTCGGCTAGCACCCAGCCCACTCGCAGGCCGGGAAACAGGATCTTGGAGAAGCTGCCCAAATAGATCACGCTGTTGTTCTCGCCGCCTGCACATGCAACGAGCGGCGCGATGTGCGAGCCCGAATAGCGCAGCTCTTCGTTGAAACCATCTTCGATAACGGGAATCTCGTGCTCATTCAGAAGCCGCAGCGCTTCCAGCCTCTTCTGGTGGGACATCACGATTCCTGTAGGATTATGATAGGAAGGCACGAGGTAGGCCATGTCGTACGTCCGCTCCGACAGCTCGCGCGCGAGCTCCGTCAGGCTGATGCCGTCATGCTCCATCTCAACGCCGGTAATGGCGTACCCGTGCATTTTAAAATTTTTAATGGCTGTATGATGGGTGGGATTCTCGCACAGGATGCGGCCATGCCCTTTGTTCAAGGCCGATAACACCAGACTTAAGCCTTCCGTAAAACCGCTGGTGATCAGCATATCCTTACCCTCCATATTCACGCCCTTGTTCTCCATGTAACGGAGAAGGTAATCAATAAGCGGTTTATAGCCCTTGGCGTAACCATAGTTTAGAAGTACATCGCCTTCAAGCGACATCCGGTCCAGGAATGCACGCTTGACATTTTGCAGGTCGAACAGCTTCTCATCGGGAGCGATGCTTGTAAAAGATATAGAGCCCTTCTCGGCTCGAATACCGTGCTTCATCAGATCATGCGCTTCCGCAAGCCTGGCGTATTCGTTCAGGCGAGGACCCCAGTCCAGCCGTTTGCCTTCAGGCTGCAGCGAAGCTCCGCTGATTGAAGGGGTAACAAAGTGCCCCTGCCCTTTGACCGCATAGATAAAGCCTTCGTCCTCCAAATCCGAGTACGCGCTCAGCACCGTATTGCGGCCCACTCGAAACAGCGCGCTTAGCTCACGCGTGGAGGGAAGCTTCTGATCGGCTTGCAGCGCGCCGGTCGTCATCAAGCGCTTCATGTAATCTTTGACTTGAATATAGGCCGGCCGGTCATTCGCCAACTTGAAATCCAAATACATCGTCCGTTCCCCCTTGCTCTTATGATGGCATATTTTCGGAGATACCACTAGAACCACGGCAGGCCTCTTTCGCCTCGGGCGTGGTTTACCCGGTACGGCTAAACGTTCCCAGTACCCCAAACATCTTATCTCTATGATCGGTCTGCCCTTGACATCGGTATACTTTAGAAACATGCCATCTTCCCTAACCATGGAACCATAATGGAACTCGCCTAAGCAAGTATGCATCCTGGAAGAAACCATCCGGGCGAGGAAAAAGCAGCCGTTATGCAAATCAAAAACTGCCCCACCTTCTCTAAAGAAGATGGGGCAGTTTTACGGATGATTCATGCGGCCTAAATCGCCTGATTAGTCTAAATAAGCTGCCAGCCCGCTTACTTCACAACCAAACTTTCCTTAATCTTATCGTTGATCCACTGCCGCTTCGACAGCAGCCATTCCTGATCCCTCGGGTACGTCTTGAAGGTGATCGGCTCTTCGAGCCCTTCCTCCAGCGCCTGTAGCACAGCCTCCCTGCCGATCTGTGTCTCCAGCAGTTGAAGCGCTCTCAAATCTTGAAGCGCTTCCTGGAATACCTTCAGCCGAATGGATTCAATCGGTCCTTCTTCACCAGGGTATACCACAAAAGCATCCCCGGAAGGAAAACCGCAATCCGCATCCGTCACCTTGAACGGATCAATGGCGCGTTTCGAGTATTGCGAATTCCAAAAGTTATACCCCCAATGGAGAAATCCCTCGATATTAAACTTATACAGCTGAATCCCGATGATCCGGTTTCTTGCCGAAGGCAAATTGAAGAAACGGTTGGACACTTCCTTGTACTGGGAACAGCAATAATAGGTCCACAGTGGCGTTACCTGTTGATCCAGAAAAGGCTCAATGTGATTGCTGGCCGGAATCGGACGCTTCACCAGCCCCTGCTCATAGAACGAAATATCGGAGAGCGCGTCAATGATCGGGTAATCCGGCAGCAGCTCGTTCATCAACCGGCTTGCATGACCGTAAGCCTCCAGATGGGACTCGGATGGCTCATCGGATACATGGAAATAACAGCGCTGCTCAAGTCCCCGGCTTTCAATCCAACCGGTGAGGGCCGGTATGAATTGCCGGATGAAGGCATGATACGCTTCTCCGGTTGCATCCGTCTCCCATCCGAACAGCTTCTCAGGCTTTCCGTTCACGTTAGCGATAATCTTCGGCGCATGCCCGGCTCCCCACTGGGTGAAAAGATGCGAGAATTCCAGGTACTGAATCCCATTAGAATTACACAGGTCTGCCCAGCGGTCCAGCTTATCAAACCCAAACGCATACGTTCCATCCTGGGTAACAGCCACGTCAACCAGCTGCACCGTTGGCCGTTCTCCGCCCACTTCCGTATCCAGCGGAGGCGTAAACAATGGGGTCAGGATCATATTGATGCTATGCTGAGCGGCGGTCCGCATAAATTGACCGATTAACGTCCAGTGCCGTTCACTAAAAATCTCCACCTCGTAGTAGTTCGCCAAGCAATCGGCATGAAACCATTCCGTATGAATCAGCGTCTGGTCCGGCAAGGTTGCCGGAATCACCTCCAGTGTAAATACCTCTTCCCCAAGCGACTCCCCCGATTCCGCTTCAAAACGAAGCCGGATTTCATATGTACCGCCCTTAATCTCACCCTCAGGCTGTACCGTAATCCATAAACTTCTCCACTGGTTCGGGCATCCGGTTACAACAGACTCTGATGCCAAAGGCAGCAACGGGTCCGGATACAGCCCGGGAGCAGCTCTTAAGATAAACTCGTCATGATCATGATACGTGGGCAGCTCCGATGGAACCAGGCCTACAGAACGGACGGTAATCCGTTCGCTCAACGCGGATTGCAGATGAACTCGGATGTTTTTCAACAAGCGATTGGAACGGTAAGCAACTTGAAACGAGAACGTCTCATTGCCAAACGAAGACCCTTTGTCATACGAGGCTTGGGACAGTTCTTCATCGGCAAATACTTTGGTCAAAGAGCTCAACAGCCGGGTCTCAAAAGATACGGAATGGCTCATGCAGGTTACATCCTCTCTACAATGAAATGGGGTGCTTTCACGTACATCTTACACTAATCTGGGTGGAACGGAAGGTAAAATTTACGTTTTCGAAAAAAAGGAGCCACCGCCCTTTTGCGATGGCCGCCTTATCATGGCATTCCATAGCGGAATTCCATACCGGATATCCGCCAGATGTTAGAATGCTCCCATCAATCCTTCGAGCTCCGGTATACTTCAAAGCCCGACAGGCGCGGACACCATCTCGATTCCAAAATGGTAAGCCGGATATATTGAGTCCGCACAGCGGGAAAACGGCAGATGCGTTTGCGCCCGATCACCGTCCCGGATTGGATTGCGTGCCAGTTCCCATTTTCCATATATTCAAGCTCGAAGCGCTCGATCCGCTGCCCGTACCGGTATTCAGCCAATACGATATGATCGAAATCGATCGCTTGCCCGAGGTCCAACTCAATCACGGCGTATTCCGTACCCTCCTCGGGACTCCAATACGTATTCTTGCTGCCATCGACCATATTTCGTGCATCCGATCCGGCTTTCGTCTCGGATGCCGTAATATCCGCACCGGCAGCCAGATTGGTATCAAACGTTGTTCGAATGGCGTCCCCGAGTTCCTGCAGACGCTGCAGATCGAACTCATGAACCAATCCGCGGGTATCCGGCGGAATATTGAGCAGAAAAGTGGCATTGCCGCCAACCGAGCCGTAGTAAATATGCAGTAATTCCTCCAGTGACCGGACCTTATCGTCTTCGGACGTATGATAGAACCAGCCGGGACGGATCGAGGTATTGACTTCGGCCGGATACCATACCAGCTCCTTCTCGCCCTGAATGACGTTCCGGCTGCCAAGATCCTCTTCACTCGATTCATAGCGGCGCGCAAACGCCCGGTCATCGGTTTGCTGCGACTTTTCCTGGATCGCTTCATTCTGGCGCAGCGACGCAGGAACGACGCTCCACTCCGACTCCCTGCAATGCCCCGCCTCATTCCCGCACCAGCGAATATCCGGTCCGCATACCGAAATGGCGGCATTCGGCTGCAATTCCCGAATCAGGGCATAGTACGCTTCCCAATCGTATTCCTGACGCTTGCCGTTCGGGCCTTCGCCGCAGGCTCCGTCAAACCAGACGCAGAATATCTCGCCGTAGCCGGTCAGCAATTCTCTTAATTGGTTCAGGAAAAATTGATTATACCTCGGCGAATCGCCATATGACGGTTCATGCCGGTCCCACGGGGATAAGTAGATGCCAAACTTGATCCCCGCTCTCCTGCAGGCATCGGCAACCTCCTTCACCACATCCCCAAGCCCGTTTCGCCAAGGGCTGCTCTTCACGGAGTGCTCCGTATATTGACTCGGCCATAAACAGAAGCCGTCATGATGCTTGCAGGTCAGGATCAAGCCGCGCATCCCGGCGCTGACACAAGCGCTGACCCATTGATCCGCATCCAGCTGCGCCGGATTGAACAGCGCAGGATCTTCTTTTCCCGTGCCCCATTCCATATCCGTGAACGTATTGATGGTAAAATGAAAGAATGCGTAGAACTCCATCTCCTGGACGGCTAATTGACGTTCCGAGGGCTTAATATTGGCAGCGTATTCAATGAAATTGTGCAAGCGATAAACCTCCTATACCTCTATCCTTGGTTGTCTAATGCTTTCTGATGAATCTCCAGATACTTATCCAGCTGCAGTCCCTTAAATCCGCTGACATAGGCATCCCAATCCTTCTCGATGTCCTTGCTGCCGGTTACAAATTGGGCCAGATTCGATTTCACGTAATCCTGAATCGTCTTCTGAATCTGTGCGATGAAGGTGGCGTCTTTCGGATCGATGAACACATCCGTCGGGTACACCAACTCCGGTTTGGCAAAAGGCTCGTATTTCTTCGCAGCCAGCCACAAGCGATACTCATAAGCTCCGTTGCCAAGCGGATCTTCCGGAGCGACAAAGGATTCCCGGAGGGAGTTCACCATCAGCATCGTTCCAAGCTGCCACCAGGTTACGTCAAGTGATCCCTCGGGTACATCCCGCTTCAACGCTTCGTATGCGGCCGGCTCGCCATTGTAATCAAGCGCACCGGACTCCGCCTTCCGCCATCCATCTCCTTCAAAGCCCCAGGAGGTCATCACGGTGCCTTCTTCGGAGAACAGGTAATCCGCCAGCTTGATTGCCGCGATCCGCTGCCCCTCCGTCGCTTTGTTCGTAATGACAAACGATCCATCCCCTGCTCCGACGCTATAACCTGCAAGCTGCACGCCATTCGGTCCTTTCAGCGGGGGTACGACATCATATTCCTTATGGCGGGGCTTGGCATCGGTTGGTTCCAGCACGCTGCTGATCAGCGCATAACCAACGGCGCCGACCACATTGTCCGCTTTGTTGCCGAGCTGCTTGACGGCATCGCCGTTTTGGGTAAACGCTCCTTTGTCGATCAGACCTTCGCTGTACAGCTTGTTGAGATATTTTAAACCTTCCTTCCACTCGGACTCAGCCGCGGACAAAATCACCTTGCCATCCTTCACGCTTAAATAAGTCGTGCCATTGTTATATATAAAAGCATTCATCAAAAAGGCATCAACTCCTCCTCCCCACACATCGAGCGAAGTGGTCATCGGAATTTCGTCGGCCTTGCCATTGCCGTTCGGATCCTGCTCCTTAAAGGCTTTCAACACTTCATAGAACTCATCGGTAGTGGTTGGCATCTCTAGACCTAACTTCTCAAGCCAGGTTGTATTGATCCACATCCGCTGGCCATACGTACAGTGCAGGCACTCATTCACCTTCGGAAGCGCATAAATATTGCCGTCCGGCGCGGTCATCGCCGATTTTAAATAGGAGACTTCCTCTAGCGCTCTTTTAATGTTAGGTGCATGCTTGTCGATTAACTCATTCAAGGGGATAAAGGCCCCTTGCATACCGTACTTGATCTGATCCGCCTTGGATATGCCGGCATTCATAATGAGCGCCGGATAGTCTCCGCTGGCCAGCATCAGCAGTTTCTTGTCGTTGAATACCGCGTCGGGCGTCGTATTCCATTTGAACGTAATCCCCAGCTTCTCTTCGATATGCTGGGAGAACGGATTGACATCGAGGCTCTCGATGCCGGCGGACTGAGGAGCGAATACCGATAGTTCAACGGGTGCCCCTGACTCCGGAGGGCTTGCCGGACCTTCAGTTCCTGTTTCACTTGTCTTGCCGCAAGCGGATAGAACCAGCACTGCCACGAGAACCAGACTTAAACCTAATCCAGTGAACCTTTTCAAATCAATTCCTCCCTAATATGGAATACCTGCGCGTACTTCGTAAGCGAAACCGTATTTTTGCATATACCCCCTATATGTCCGAACATCGGAAATACCCTATTCTATAATGCCGACCCCACCTCCTTCACGAAATAGGAATCACCCTTTCAAGGACCCGATCATTACGCCTTTGACAAAATATTTCTGCACAAACGGGTAAATGATCAATACCGGGGCGCTTGCCACCACGATCAGCGAATACTTCAGCAAATCCTTCAGCCCTTCGCGGACCAGCAGCTCATTCACGTTGGTCACCATCTCGGCGCTGACGGAATTCAGGATCAGAATATCCCTCAGGAAGATCTGAAGCGGAAACAGGCTGCTGTCCTTCAAATAAATCAGGGCATTGAAATAGGAGTTCCAATGGCCGACGGCATACATCAGCCCGAGCACGGCCAGAATGGGCTTCGAAAGCGGAAGGACGATTTTAAGGAAAAAGGTAATGTCGCTGCTCCCATCCATTTCCGCCGCTTCAGCCAGTTCATCGGGGATCGTCGTCTGAAAAAAAGTCCGGGCGATGATGACCTGGAATACAGCTAGCGCACCCGGTATAATCATGGCCCAGCGCGTGTCGAGCATGCCGAGCGACTTCACGAGCAAATAGTTCGGTATGAGCCCACCGTCAAAAAACATTGTGAACACCAGCAGCATCATAATGATGTTGCGAACGTAAAACGTTTTGCGGGCGAGCGGATAGGCAAGCATCACCGTGAATGCAACGTTTACGATCGTGCCGACAACGGCATAGAACAGCGAGTTGCCAAACCCGATCAGAATGTTGGAATTCTGGAACACCGCTTTGTATCCGATCAAGGTCACATCCACCGGCCACAGCCACACTTTGCCCGAGGACACCGCACCCGGGGAGCTGAAGGATGCGCTTACAATATGGAGCAGCGGAAACAGAATGACGATCAGAACGACGGATAAAAACAAATACACGATACCAAGGAAAATCCGGTCTGCAGCGGACTCCCGTACGGTTGACCTGCTCATGCGATTCCTCCTACCATAGACTTGTGGATGAGACTTTTCGGGATACGTAATTGACGATAACCAACAGAATGAAATTGATGATGGAATTGAACAGGCCGATGGCGGCAGAGAAGCTGAAATTTGCTCCGAGCAGACCGACCTTGTACACATAGGTGGAGATGACCTCGGACGTGTTCTGATTGAGCGGGTTTTGCATGAGATAAATTTTCTCAAAGCCCAGGCTCATCAGGTTGCCAAGATTCAATATGAGCAAAATGACGATGACCGGAAACAAGCTGGGGATATCGATATTGATGATTTTTTGAAGCCGGGTTGCCCCGTCCACTCTTGCCGCCTCGTACAGATCGGGATTGACTCCAGCCAAGGCCGCAATATAGATGATGGCGCCGTAACCGGTGAACTGCCACACATCGGACCAGACATAAATCGACTTGAACAGTTCCGGCACGCCAAGGAAATCAACGGTCTCAAGCCCGAGCGCCCGGAACAGATTGCTCATCAGCCCCGTATTGGGCGAGAGGTTCACGATCAGAATCGAAACGATGACCACCGTTGAAATGAAGTACGGCGCGTATGTCACCATCTGGACGGTTTTCTTGAAGCGGCCGTTCCTGATCTCATTCAGTGCCAGCGCCAACAGAATGGGTGCAGGGAAACCGACCAGCAGGCCGTACAGGGAAATTTCTAGCGTGTTGCGGACATACTGCCAGAAGAACGGAGCATCGAATAATTGCCGGAAATAATCGAATCCTACCCAGGGACTGCCGAATATCCCCTGTACGACGTTGTATTCCTTGAATGCAATCAAGACGCCGAACATCGGAACGTATTTGAAGAGGATGATGTAGACTAACGGGAAGAATACGAGCAGGTAGAACTGCCAGTGCTTCATCAGCTTCTTCCTCGTTCGGTTCATGGGCTTGTTCGGTGGTAGATTCGTTGGTGCCTGTGCATCTGCAGGTACTGGGATTGCGCTGCTCATACGAGCCAATGGGGTCACCCTCCTTCGCTTTGTGTTGATCCCAAGTCTAGAGCGGACGGCTGCATCCGATCAATAAACAAGATTCTCCGAATCAACGTATTTCCGCGGGCAAGGTGTAATTTTAGGGCTGCCAGGCCGTGAGGCCGATAAACCTTTTTCCGTCGCTAAACTAATCTCCGCTTACAGCAAAAAGGCCCGCGGGACGGTTCATCCGCAGGACTCTCTACTTGGTTCATGTAGGCATGGATGGGCTCAGATGGGTTGTTAGTTCCCGTAATTCTGCTGCCTAAAAACAGCTTGCTCACGGTAATCCCCCGGCGACATTCCCATCAGCTTTTTAAACATCCGGCCAAACGAAATGACATTGGAATACCCGACTTCGGTGGCGATATCCTGTACGGGCAGCAAGGTTTCTTCCAGTAGTCTCCGGGCGTGGTTCATCCGCAGCTCAATTAAATAATCCACGAATTTCTGGCCGGTTTCCTCCCGGAACAGCTTGCTCAGCGTCTTCCAGTTCATATTGAAGCGTTCGCTTAAATAGTTAAGGGACAGATCCGGGTTGCTCGAGTTTTGTTCCATAAACCTCCGCACCTTCAGAATCGTGTCCGCATGGTATCTGCCCTCCATGAGAGCAAGCATGCTCTCGAACAGCTTGGATAAAGCTTCGCCAAAGTCCTGTTCCAGCTGCTCCAGCGTATCGGACGATTGAAGGGCATTCCGTAAGGCAGGTTGTCCCTCTGTCAGCCACAAATCCTGAAATTCTTTTGCCATGCATGACATTTCCCGTCCCAACGAGTACACCATGTAATCCGCCAGGTTCACCACGCCGTCCCGGTCCAGCATGTTTTGTCCGATGTTATGGATGAGGGTGTTGTACTTCTCCTGCCAATCCTTATTGACGAGTCGGAACGATTGGGCCATCGAACGAATGAGGTTCAGAAAATCGAATGCATGGCCCCTCTCCTCCCCGGATACTTGGGCGTAATGAATGATTCGGTTCTCGCCGAGGATCATTTTGTATTTCAATGCGGTGAGTGCCTGCTCATAGGATTCCGGGATCTCCGTGTATCGCTCCGCTTTCTCCCCTATGCCCACGGTTATGGTCAGCTTCAGATGCTCCTCCACCCACTGGCGTGCTTGCTCCAGCAGCATGGCTACATGCTGATTCGGATTCTGGTCTTCCGCCGCCGCGAGAACTCCGAGCTTCGAGGCTGAGATCCATTCCGTCCAAAGCATCGTATCCTGCCCGGCTGCGATTTCTTGAACGACGCTTTTTAAGGCAAACTTGATCAAATACTGGTCCTGCTGCGGGTACTGCTCGCAAAACAATGGATATTTATCGATTTCGATGACATTGACGATCTGGGATGTGGACAAGTCCGGCAGTCCCATGGCATCGCGCTGCTCATTCCACTGCTCCATATGGGATGGGTACTGCCCCTCCATCAGCTGCTGGAACAGGTACGCTTTGCGCAGCAGCAAATCCTCACGATGCTGCTGCTGAAAGCTGCTCGCCTGTTCCAGCATGCTTTCCAGTGCCGATTCGATAAATGCGAACTCATCCTGTTTACTGTTATGGATCAGCGCGCTCGTTTTGGACTGCGAATAGTTATGAATCCGGGATACAATGGCTTCAATTGGTTTATAGTTTCGGCGTGTAACCAATACGATCCAGACGACCCCGGCAACGCACATGAGCAAGCCGACGATAAACCAGACATTGTACAGCTGGCTGACGATACCAACCACTCGGCCTTGGGTTAGTCCTCCCTCATATACCCACCCGGTATATGGCGACACCGCTTGGGAGACAAGCTCCCCGCTTTCGACTATTGAGGTGTCGGGGATCATGGACCGCCCCTGCGTATCCTTCATATGAATGAAACTAACATCGGGATTAACCATGCCCTGAATCATGTTATGTATGGCGTCCACCTTGATGTTGACGGCAATAACGCCTTTGCCATGGGTAACGAAGGGCGCATCTCGTACCAGGGTTATCACATGCTGCATGCTATTGAAGCTGAATTCCCGGAAATTCCGTACAGTACTCCATTTGGCCTCACTATTGACCTGGCCCAAATAAGGCTTAAGAAAGTCATAATCCGCATAATCCTGTAAGTTAAATGAGGACGAAGTACTCAGGACGAACTCATCCTGGGTCCGCACGAGCACCATGGAATCGACCAGTGGATTGGACACCTTGAACTGCTTCATGGCCTTCACCGCCTGCATGTTCAAATAGACGTTGTCCTGATCCTCTTGATTGAAAAATCCCGACATATCGGGGTTGAACAGCAATTCCTGCACCAGCATCTGATCGATAGCCTTCAGCGAATTATCCACCGATCGCATCGCCTGCTGAATCATCGTCTCATTGGCCTGAATCGCGCCCTTCCGCGACTGCTCACCGAGCATTTGAAAAAAGACAAAAAACACAAAGGAAATCACGATAAAGAAGACCGGCATATACGATAAAAGCTGACGGTAAAACCATGCTTTTCTTCCCATAGGCATCCCCCTAAAGCGAACTAATTCCTTATCTCATCGCCGATTTGAAGTAATATCATCATAGAAGAATAAACGGGGATTACCAACCCTTTTTTGGAGCGTGGAAGAAAAACATGTCTAAAGCCTCACGACTTCCACAGCATTTACGCCGCCCATGACCTATGGTAATTATCCTTAGTCATAAGCTGCGGCAGCAGAGGGAGATCAACCGACTATAGACCGGAACTACGGATTTGGAGGAGTCGGCACTGCCGGTTCTCCCTCGCGGCCAAGCCGCCGGCTTGCCGTTTCCCTGCGTCCCGTCGCGGGGACATGGGCTCCCGCTTTTGCCAAACCGAACCTCGGCATATTGTTGTACAGACATTCATATTGTCCTTCCGGAACCAAATAGGTTTCGTGGAATATCCCTACGTCCCCTCCCGTTCCAATCTTGCGGTTGAAATCCCGCCATGCCTTCAGGTGATTGGCTCCGTGACGGGCATAATGCTCCAGGTGTTCGAAACTCCTCCAATATTGAATAAGAGTGAGTCCCTTGCCGGAAAAATGATAGGTACCGTCCATGAAGCCGAGCTCCTCCTTGTTCCGGTACAGCTCCTGAAGCATCGGGGACATGGCATTCATGACAGGCAGCCACTTATGGACCGCCCACCACTTGTTAATCCGAAACCCGATCACGAATACAACGAAGGATCCTTCCATGTGTGCGGTATATCGACCTGGAATGACTTTGCTCATGCTTGCTCACTCCCCTTCCTTAATTTCGAGCAGACCTAAGTGCGTTTCGTAAAAGCAGCCGATTTCCGTGGAATTGTACAACTGGGCCGTCAGAAACGCCCCGTAAAAAACAGTGAAAGAAATCTGTACGGCTTGCTCCAAGGTTAAGGCTTTATTCAGCCTGCCGGCTTGAGCTTCCTCCTTCATGAACCGCTCGAATAAGGCATACATGTTGGGCGATTGGCTCCCCGCTTCCTCGTGACCGGGAAAAAGCAGCGATACTTCGGCAGGACTTAGCTCCGGCATGCAGGGCTGCATGTTCTGCTCCGCGAGAAAGGAGATCAGGCTCGGCATCATGCCCGGCCTCACTTGATGCTCCTTAGCCACTTGGGACAACAGATGCCGGAACGCCTGAAACCCTTTTTTCCCTTCCGTGTCGATCTCGATAACCCGCTCAGTCAGCCATACCCGCATAAAATAAATCAGCAGATCCTCTTTGCGTTGATAAAACTTAAAAAAAGTGACTTTTGATATTTCGGCTCGCCTGCAAATGTCCTCCAGCATAACCTGGCTGAACATCCGGTCCTTCATTAACGATAGTGCCGCCTCATACAGTGCGATTTTGTTCTTAGCTTTCTTTAATTCCCTTAATGAGATATCCGGATCCATTGTGTTAGCACCTCTTTAAAGTTAACTTATGTAAATAAATTAACACGAGTTAATTTATTTTGTCAACATAACCAAACAGACAGACAAAACACCCCTAACATCAGCCACGCTGATGCAGGGGTACCGCATACATTCACTTTTGTCTTTTGAATATGAATCCTCTTCATTTACCAGTACATATCCCAATCTTTATAGACCCTTACCAAAGCTTCAAAATATAAATAGTCCCCCCAAATGCAGCATTCGTCAATTCCGTTGCCGAGCGGCTTTCCGTACACCGCATGCTGCAGAATGCCGTTGGATCCTGGGAGCGATACCGTCGTATAGCGATCGCTTAATGCCCCCAAAACGCGCAGTGCCGCGTTCTCGTACGTACGGCGCCGCGGGTGTGAGAGAGGCAAATGCTTTGCCAGTTCCAGCATTCCGCATACCGAAATGGCGGCGGCCGAGCTGTCTCTCTCTTCCAGCCCTTCGGTGAATATCAAATCCCAATAACACACATAATCCTCAGGCAGCCGATTCAAAAAGTAATTCGTTACCCGCTCCGCATCATGCAGCAGCGATTCTTCCTTCATATATGCATAACTGAGCGGTAAACCATAAATGGCCCAGGCCTGACCGCGGGACCAGCACGAATGATCCGAATATCCTTGGGACGTTTGCCCAAACCTTGGTTCTCCGCTCTCGACATCCATATAATACGTGTGATACGTTGAGGAATCCTCACGGATCAAATAACGAGCGGATTGCTGTGCATGGCTTATGGCGGCACGACGATACTCCGGTTTGCGGGTTTCCTCCGTCGCCCAATAGAGCAAAGGCAAATTCATGCAGCAGTCGATGATCATTCGGCCGCGCTGTGACGGTTGGTCCAACTTACCCCAAGCCTGAATGATACCGGCTTTCTCGAAATACCGCTCCATTAATAGGTCTGCTGCGGCAAAGGCAATCCGTCTCGCTTCTGTATTCCCGGTCAGCTTATATGCGGCAACGCAGGACAATGAATACAAAAATCCCAGATCATGCGTCTCCGTGGCGATTCGTTTCTCCACGCGCTCCTTATAGCTGTGGAGCTGAAGCTCCGCAGTCGACCGGTACTTGGCATCTCCCGTGACTTCATAAGCCAGCCACAGCATTCCGGTCCAGAATGACGAGGTCCATTCCGTGTTGCCGATTGTCTCGTAGATATTATTGCGGCTGGCAGGGGACGGAAAACGATTGGAGAACATGTCTAAATTCTGATCGATCCGATGAAGAACGAATTCGATGGCGGCTTCGGTCCTTTGCTGCGTCCATGTCGTTACCTCGCCGTATTTTAAAGGTTCCTGAATCGCTTCCATTTCTGATTGGCCACTCCTCTCTCGCGTTCAACGTTATTATCCGCTAGCGCTCGCCCGATATTTGCCGGGGGTGACCCCCTCTAACTTCTTGAAGGCCCGGATGAACACAACATCATTGGTATAGCCAACCAGTTGGGCCAACTGCGCATTGGTCAGTTCCGATTGCTCCATCAATGTCTTCGCTTTCTCAATCCTCGCGCGGGTAATATAGTCGGTGATATTGCATCGATTCATCTTCTTAAAGAAACTCGAGATATATTGAGGCGTCATGCCGAAATGATCGGCAATCATACCAAGTCCTAAATTATAATCGGTTAAATTCCTGTCGATGAATGCCATAATATCCCGTTGCAGCTGGATACTATGATCGCTGTGCTCCGTATGAAAGAGACGGGTCAGCTTTTCATACAAACGTTTCGTCTCAGCCTGCATTTCATCACTTGTGGCACAACCGAATATATGCTTTACAGGGTCAAAGTTCGGGCCCAGCAGGCTTTCATGATCCGTGTTCGTCAAATTCAGTATTTTCAGAAATGTGCTTATGATATTGAAGAACAAGCATCTGCCCAGTTCAGGGGTCATGCCCGCCGAGTTAAAATTCATCGTATAAATATTGTCCAGCAGCTTAGCGACGTTCTCCTTGTCTCCGCCTCTCACATGGTTGACAAGCTGCGTCTCGAATTCGATCGGATAGTAATAATGATGCTTAATGTCCCGCACATGACCGAAGTGAATGATGGAATTTCTTCCGCTGAACATTCGGTAATCCAGAGCGGCCATGGCTTCGAGATAAGCACTGCCGATTGTTCCGTTTCCTGTGTGTATGCTGCTAACGGCAATCGTCACGGAAATATGGAAACGATCCTCCAGTACCCGGAGAAATCGTTCGGCAAATTCATGAAGGAAGAGCTCAGCCTCCCCGCTCTCAACTGGATGGAAATTGACCAGGAACGCTACCCGGTCGCGTTCCATATCGACGGCGAATCCCTGGTGGCCCGAATTCGCAATGTCCGTGCCGATATTCGAGACAATAAACCGGATTTGCGTCCAATCTTGCTCCGATGGTTCCGGCGACAGCCTTGTAATATCCACTGCCTGAACGATGATGACTGCAAACATATCGGACCGGAAGTGGATGCCCATGGTCGTTAAAGACGGCCCTCCCTCCTTCCCTGCATGATCCGGATCGATGTAACCGCGAATGAGCCTTGACAGAAAATCGGCTCGGATGACGGGGCTTTGCCGGAACAATCGCTCCCTCAGATCCCGCTCCTCTACAAATGATCCTTCGATCGTTTGCAAAATGAAATCATATTCGTTGGTGGCTGGTTTACCCTGAATGGGCTTTCCCTGGAGAATGGCATCAACCACGCGTTTAATGGGGCTATACTGGCGGTACCCAAACCAACATGCGACGCCTGCTCCTGCGAGAAGTGATGCGATAAACACCGACAAAGCCATTCTTTTCAGCTGCGTCACTCGCTCCATGAGACTATCCATCGGCATGACGGACACGTAATGCCAGCCCGCCTCCTTGGATTCCGTAAATGTTATCATGCTGTCCGTACCGTTCAGCATTTCTTTAAACAATCCCGATGGTCCGGCAAGCCTTTCCGTCACCTGTTCGGACAGTTCCGTGCCCGAGGAGCTTGCGATGACTCTGTGTTCCCCGTCGACTATATAAATCTCGCTGTCATTTGCGGACTCGATTTGCCGGAACATCTCCTGAACCTGCTGCCCATCGATCATGATAACGAGCGTTCCCCGGATATCGGACACATCATGGACCGGAAGTGATTGCGCGTAGGTGATCACGTCCGCCGGGTTGCCGTTACCTTGGTTCGGACTCTGCAGCAGCACATCGGAGGGCAGGAATGACATGTTGTGGTAGCGGCCAAGCATGCTCTGCTTCCAAGTTTCAAAATCCATATTTTCAAATCGGTAATACTTGTCGTAGAAGGCTCTTGCATCGGTTCGCATGCCTGGCTTCAAGATGACGTCTCCCGACTGCAGGTGAACATAGAAATCCTTTACGAATCCGCTTACAAATGTTTGATAACGGTTCAGGTAATCGCGGACGAACTCCACCTGACGATACGATTCCCCTTGATCATGCCGATCAAGGTTCAGCAGATTAGCCAGCTTGGGGTTAAACATGATTTGCTTCGCCAATATATCCACTTCTTTGAGCTTGCTGTCCATGGAAAGCCGCAGCTGCTCCAGCATCGCCGAATTTGAACGCTCCGCATTGTTTTCCATCACGTTTTCCACCCGTTCATACAGAAACAGTCCAACGGTCATCGGCAGCAAAAGTATGAACATATACGAAACGATCATGGTTTTCAAGACACGTCCCCGGCTGCTTTTGCGCTTGCCGGGCAGAAGGCTGGGTATCGAGATCATGACGCATTCCTCCAAGAAAATGTATGGAAACCTATCATCTTGAATCCTTCGCCAAACTGCCTTCCTAACCCTTTAAAATCCGATCACAAAAGATAAGTGCAAACCTCCCGTTTGACGGCATACGTGAAGCCTATAGGCTGGGTACAGCAAGGTTCTACACCTGAACCAATCGCACCGAACGAAGCTTCACGGACGCCGCCTGCCAAATTTCCGGTCCGTTCGGCTTCGGCTTGGCAAGCTTCGTCGATAACGTCAACGCATAAGTGCCCGGTTGCTCAATCACGATGCGACCGATCGACGAGTGAACCTCGGTATACGGATGCTGACAGGATATGGAGTCGCTGACGACCACATCCTCTTTGGGAACGCAAGCTGCCGTCTGCCCTGCTGCCCGGACGGTAACTTCATGATCATATTCTTTTTCCCAGACGGCACCGGATTTTTTGAAATTAACGAGCACGACTTCAAACACGCCGGGCGATGCTGCCTTAAAGGTCCACCGGGCCTCGTTCATCCCGCTGCCTGTCGTTATTTCCGATAGTACCAAATCCAGTTTAATGGCGTCCTGTGCCTGTTGAATAAATCCCCGGTCTACCTCAAGCCCGCCTTCGACCTCCAATGCGACAACCGACACATAATCTTCCGGGGGAAGCTCCGGCAGCCGGATCCGCATCGCATAATGATCCGTTTCCAGATGATAGCTCTGCTCCACAGGGAGGCCACTGGCGTTCCCGTCCGCCAGCAGGTAAGCTTTTTTAACTTTGTTTTTCACTCCGTTCAATACCAGTTCTTCAGCAGGCCAATAGTGATTGAATACATGAAGGTAAACCATCTCCCCTTTCACCGTAACGGCCCCCCATTCCAGTTCATAGGGGAACGGGCTTGCACTGGTGCCGTATACCGCCCCTCCATTTCGCTCAAGCCAGGCACCCACTTCCTCCAGACGTTCAACCGACTTTGCCGGAATCACGCCTGTTTCTGTCGGACCGACATTGAGCAGCAGATTCCCGCCCTTGCTGACGATGTGCACCAGCTTGCGGATTAAAGCATCCGCCGATTTCCATACTTGATCCTTGGTGCTGTACCCCCACGATTGGTTAAGGGTCATCGGCGTTTCCCACTCCCTGGTTTCCTCGCCATGCATCGGGATTTCGTTATCTCCCTTGGATTGATAATCCCCGAAATCAGGCCAATGGCTCACCCTGCTGTTAATCAGGCATTCGGGCTGAAGCTCGCGGATCATGCTCACGATAGCTTCACTTTCCTTCTTCGACAATCCCCCGGACGTGTCGAACCAGAGCAGGCCGATTGGGCCGTATTCCGTCAGCAGCTCGCGTATTTGCCCCTTCGCTTTATGGTTCCAATAGCTGAAGAACGCTTTTTTCTCCAGCTCGTAGTCCCATAGATTGTTGTACGTGTCATGGATCGCGTGCGGATGATGCCAATCAATCACATGGGAATAATAAAAGCAGAGCCGGATTCCTTCCACCCTGCAGGCTTCGGATAATTCCTTCAAGGGATCTCGGCCGAATGGAGAAGCGTCGACGATATTAAACGGATCCGTCCGTGAATGGTACATGGCGAAACCGTCGTGATGCTTGGCCGTGATGACGATATATTTCATGCCGGCCCTTTTAGCGCAAGCCACCCATGCCTTGGCATCAAACTGTTCCGGATTGAATTCCGCAGCAAGTTTCTCGTATTCCTTGACCGGAATTTTGGAGAAGTACATGACCCACTCCCCTTGCCCCAGCAGAGAATAAACGCCCCAGTGGATGAACATGCCGAATTTGGCCTCCTTCCACCACTGCATCCGGTTCTTTCTTTCCAATGCGGTTTCCAATGAGTCCGTCATCGCTCTCCTCCTATTCCTTAATGGCGCCGATCAAAACGCCCTTGACGAAATATTTTTGCAAAAACGGATACAGCAGCAGAATGGGCAATGTCGATACGATAATCGTCGCATATTTAATTGTATCCGCGATAGCGATCCGGTCTCCCGAGGCTTCCGTCATCATGCTGTCGGTTGTATTGGTAATCAGGATTTCGCGCAGCACGAGCTGAAGCGGGAACAACTCCCGGTCCCTTAAGTAGATGAGCGCGCCGAAATACGAATTCCAGTGCCCCACGGCATACCATAAAACCATGACCGCGATGACGGGCATGGACAGTGGAATGATGATCCGGAACAGAATAATCAGATCGCTTGCACCGTCGATTTTCGCCGATTCCTCAAGACTTATCGGGACGGACTGAAAGGCGGTCCGCATAATGATCATATTAAACGTCCCGATCATCCCCGGGATAAGCATCGCCCAGATCGTGTTCAGCATCCCTAGATTATTGATCAGCAGATAAGTCGGAATCAGGCCGCCTCCGAAAAACATGGTGATGACGATCAGCATCATCAGCAGGTTTTTGAAGTACAAATTTCTGCGGGACAGCACATACGCGCCGATAGCGGTAGCCACCAGATTGATGACCGTGCCTACAACGACGTAGATCAGCGTGTTGCGGTAACCCGTCGTAATCATCGGATTTTCAAACACCGCCTTATAGGCGTCGAAATTGATATGGAGCGGCATCAACAGCAGCCCGCGGTGCTGGGCCAGGGAAGCGGGATCACTGACCGAAGCGAAGGCAACATATACGAATGGGTATAGGGTGACGAAACACAGGCTTATCATGATCAGCGCGTTGAAGCAGGTGAATATTTTTTCTCCGGCGGATAATTTGTTTGCCATGACCGACGCCCCTTTCTACCAAAGTTTATGTTCGCTGACCCGCTTGCTGATCGAGTTCGCCAGAACCAGCAAGATAAAGCTGACCACCGAGTTAAATAATCCGACGGCGGTCGTAAAGCCGTAATCCGTCTCCAGAACCCCTCTCCGGTATACAAAGGTCGAGATCACGTCCGCCGTTTCATAGGTAAGAGGGCTGTACATCAGCAGCACCTTCTCGCTGCCCACACTGAGCATGGAGCCCATATTGAGAATAAAAATGATGATGATGGTCGGCAGCATGCCCGGCAGCGTGATGTGCAGCATCTGCTTCCAGCGCCCTGCCCCGTCCATCTTGGCTGCCTCGTACAAGGTCGGATCGATGGTGGCGATCGCCGCCAGATAAATGATCGATCCCCAGCCCACGCCCTGCCAAATGCCGGAGCCGACATATAGGGGGCGGAACCAGCCCGCTTCACTCATGAACGGGATCGATTCTATACCGAAAAAGCCCAGGAGCTGATTAATCAAGCCGTCTCTTGCGAGAAAATCGAACATGATGCCGGTCACGACGACGATGGATACGAAATGCGGCAAATAGGATATCGTCTGGACCGTACGCTTAAACAGGCGGCTGCGGATTTCGTTCAGCAGCAAGGCCAGGATTATCGGTGCCGGAAACGCAAAGATGAGCTCGTAAACATTAATCAGCACAGTATTGCGCAGAAGGCGTTCGAAATAATAGCTGTCGAAGAAATTGCGGAAATGCTCAAAGCCAATCCACTGGCTTCCCCAAATGCCGTCAGCGATGCTGAAGTCTTTGAAAGCCATCAGCAGGCCGTACATGGGGCCGTAGTGGAAGACGGCATAGTACAGAATGACGGGTATCGCTAGTATGTAAACGAATTTGTTCCGTCTCAAATCTTTAACAATCGTTGACCATTTCCCTTTGCGATGCTCAAGGAGATAATCCTGCGCAGCAGACAATCGAATCCCTCCCTCCAAAAATAAATTGCACGCCAAGAGCGGCTGAGACAGAAAGAATGTTTCCGCCGCTCCAGGGCGATCTACCGTTGTCCGTAACGCTCCAAGGCTTTCTGCTGTATTTCAAGCGCTTCTTTCAGCCCCATGCCTTCAATCGTTTTAACGTACTTATCAAATTGATCCAAAGGCTCGGCACCCATAACGAACTTCAAATACATCTCGTCCTTGTATGTGTTGATATCCGTCATAATGGAGGCATAGCGGCTGCTCTCGGATTGGGTCGGCGTTGTGCGCGGCATTTTCTTCTCCATGGTCGGCTCGGCCCAGATGATCTTGGATTCCAGCTGATCCGGCTCGGTGGTATATTGTTCATCAAACCGAATATCGAGCATGAACGGTCCGCTGAAAGTGGCGCGGTTATGCTTGGACATGGACTGGATCAGCGGCAGCCCGGCCTTGTCGTTCAACACTTCCGGCTTAAACACCGGCTTGCCGTCCTCCATCGTGTAGCTGACGCCCTCTTTTCCGAAGTTGAACAACAGGGTGCCTTCCTCGGAATATCCGTAATCCAGCCACTTGACGGTTTCGATCGGGTTTTTGTTGCTGGTCGTTATCGCCGCCCCTACCCCGGTAAATGCGTGGTCTTTATAACCCCAAATCTGCTTGTCGCCTTTGTTCATCACAGGGTAAGGGGCTGCCACCAGCCTAAAGCTCGGATCCTTATCCTTCATCAGCGTTCCATACTTGCCGATCCCACTGCCTGTGTATAGAATGGCGGAACCGATCTGCCCGCCGGTGATCTTCGCCTCCAGCATTTTCGCATCGGTCGTGGCAAAGTCCGGATCAAGCAGTCCCTCCTTATACCACTGGTTCATGAGCATTAAAAACTCCTTGAATCTCGGATCCGTCGGACCGTATTTTACTTCCCCGTCTTCTTGGTAAAATCCGGCATTGATTCCCCATGCGCCGAGAAATGCTGTCGTTGTATCGACATCGCCCTTTGCCAGATACAGCGGAATCTCATCAGCCTCACCATTGCCGTTCGGATCCTGCTCCTTAAATGCTTTCAGCACGGCGTACCATTCATCGATGGTGGTTGGCATCGAAAGTCCAAGCTTATCAAGCCAATCCTGCCGGATCGTCGGTCCCAGAAATACCTTGAGCCTGTCGTCGGTGCGCAGGAAAGGGAACGCGTATATGCTGCCGTCATCGGTCATGATTTCTTTTTTCCATTCCGGATTATCCTCAAGCACCTTTTTAAAATTCGGGGCATATTGATCGATCAAATCGTTGAGTTTGATAATTTTGCCGTCCTTGATCGCCTTTTCCGGACCGCCAGGGTAACCGGCCCATGAATATTCGATGACATCCGGAAGCTTATCCGAGGTCATCATAAGGTTGAACTGCTCCGTAGCCTGCTGACCCTGCGGCGGATGCTGAAAATCCACCTTCACGCCGGTGACCTTCTCCAGTTCCTTATACGCCTCGATATCGTTATAACTCTTCATCGTGGCGGATACTTGACTGACCATCTGCACCCAATAACTTAATTGCGATAAAACCGGTGGGGATTCAGGATTTTCCTTCGCTACCGGTTGATCCTTGTCCGGGCCGCTGCAGCCGGCCGCCGTCATGACTGTGACGGCAGCGAGCAGAACGATCCAGAATGGCTTAAACCTGTTTAACTTCAATATCATTCGCCTCCCTTTTTATTCGCGTGCTGTGCGAACTTCTTGTTTGTTATGCACCTACTTTACAGATCCGTTTGGCGGTTGAACACTGCCGTGTTTTCTAATTGTGCAATACTTTCTTAAGCCGGTACATGGTCTAAATTTAATCTCGGACTGATTTTTTTAGTGATTGCATGGTCTTGAAAGATTTAAAGGGCGGCCGGAAAGGCCGCCCCTTGCATGAAGGTAAGCTGCTAGGAAACCTCGCTTCGGCTTCGAATGTAGGCTATGTCCCCAAGAAGAAGCTCCGCGAAGCCTGCATCGATATGCTTGCCCTGCTGTGCTTTGATGGCGTGCTCCAGCGAAGTCAGCGCATCTTCGGCGGCTTCGCTTCCGGCCGGGTGCTGCTGGAAATCCGCGATTTTGGCCAATAAGCTTTGGGAGATGCCATGGTTGTCGATCCAGCCCTTCTCTTCCCCTGCTCTCACGATATCGTCGAGCTGTTGCTGATCGACAACGACTTCGAATGGGTATTCGCGAGCCGTGATATTCCCGGCTGCATCTTCGGCCATAATCCGAAGAGTGTGCGGTCCGGCCGTTAGCGTTAACGGGTCTCTAACCAGCGTTTCTGCAGCTTCCTTGCCATCCAGTTCCACGATGACGCCGGATACACCGCTTAATGAGTCCGTGATTTGAGGTGAGATGGTGAACCGCTCGGTCTGGTATACGGACTGGGTCACGTTTGCCCTAATTTCCGGCCCGGTCCGGTCGATCTTCACCGTTTTGGAAGCCTCGTCGCTTGTCACGCCCGACATCGCGGCCGCCCGGGCATGTATCGTTGTCTCGCCTTCCGCTTCTACAAGTATGGGAGCCGTGTAATCCGTCCATTTGCCCTCGGATCCAATCTTGTACTGGCTTCGCATGCCCGCCGCTTCGGCTTCCGCTGTCATGGCAACGGTGAGCTTCACCGATTCACGGTTCCATTCGGCTTCCATGTCGGCCTTGATCTCGGGAGGAGCGTTCAGCGTATGCGTCTCCCGCAGCCGCCACACCTCCTGCGAAGGCATCGGGAGATTCAGGGCGTCAACGCGGGAACGAACTTCTTCTTTGGAATACGGCAGCGCCCATTTGTCAAAGAACTCCGTCAGATTCTCACCTGCGATGGTGGATGCCATGATCACAAACGTATCGATCTCCTCTTGGTTCGTCGCAGGCAGCTGCGATGCTGGCAGCTCCCGGTACGCCTTATGAAGCTCAGCGTAGAAATCCCACCCGTAAGCTAGCGACAGCTGACGGAACATCACGAGATAACCGAAGAGATCCAGCTGGCCCGAGCTGCCGAACGACTTGTTTGGTATGTCGCTTTCGATATAATCAAATGCGCGGTCGTAGAAGTCCTTTCCTTCCGCGTTCCGAATCAATAAGTTGCTGCTGTTGCCGAATTTTTCTTGGACATATAAAGAATAAATATTAACGGTAATTTCGCCCGTTACGTTCCAGTTCCAAGCTCCTTGCTGATATTCGTGGCCGGTCTCGTGCCAGAAGCCCCATCCACCTTGCGTTACGCGGGATATGTCAACGGCATGACCCGCGGAAGGATCAATGTGGAACATGATGGGATAACCGGCATGCATATAACCCGCGCTAATCTGTCGATCCGCAACATAACGGAACGGAAGGTCTATACTCTTATGCGGCAGCGGTTGATTCGGGGAAAGCCCTGCAACTTCCTCTGTATAGTCCACGATCGCGTCCCACTTCTCCAGTAATTGCTGCGGATCTCCAAGCTGCCTGATATACTCTGACGGAAGCGTCAAGATCACTCTGCGTCCCTGCAGTTCGGCCCAGGGAGCAGGATAATCACGAACAGCGTTCTCCCATTGATCGGGAGAGGTCTCTCCAAGGATATAATACGGCGCTTGAACCCCGCCGCTGATTTCAATATTCGTCTCAACACCAGGCTGCGGCTTGGTCGGAATCAGGTAAATCAGACCGCCATACGGGCTGCGAATCCGATTTTCACCCGGAAGAAGCGATTTTCGCTGCGTTATGACCGGAGGTCTTTCCCATTCTGTTTTACTTGTCAAATTGTCCGTGTGTGCCCCAACCTGCACATCCAGATGCTGCGTGCCTTCAGGGACCTGAACCGTCACCCATTCCCCGGCCGGCGCGTATATCCCCGTGCTGATCCAATTCTTTGGAACCGTGCCTTGACGTAAATAGTCAAAGGTTGAATAATCAAAATTCACGTGAACCGATTGTCCCGTCACCCGCGGGGCGTCCGTCGGAACGGCTCCAGGAAATTGATCGGCATAAGGGGATTTGGGTGCCGTCAGATCATTGCCGATCCGCCCTAATTGAAAAGCTAACAATGCACTGGTATAGGGCGCTTTGGATCGATCCAGCGGAAACGTAAGCTGGGACTCCAAATCGCTGGCATCCTGCTCGATCACGGCATACAGCGGACTTTGAGGGGTGATGCTGCTGACGGTTCCACCGGTCACCGAAGCGATGACCTGCAGCTTCTTATCTGCGCCGGCGCCCGGCCGCCCGACGTTCACCTGATCTGGCAACAGCGTTCCTGCCTCAATCGCTTCAGCCTGCTCTAGCAGCTTTAGCGAGTGATAATTGGCGGATTGCTCTGGCGTCAATTTAGGCAAAGTTTCCGTTCGAGTCGATGCCGTATTGTTCATCAGACCAAGACCCATCCGGTTCAAAAGGCGCTGTACCGGGAAATCCTCACTGAGCCTGCCCGAGCGGCCCTGATATTCATTCCCGAGAAAGACATGCGGATACTGCTCCATCACCCATCCCTTTAAGGGGACTACGACATGACCACCCTGCGCGACGTAATCCTCGAGGACGTCGATCTCACTATCCTTCAGCGTGCCGTCAACATAAGCTACGGGGTAGCGGGACGGATCCAAATGCTCAGGCGTGAATTGCTCCAACCGGACCAGATCGATCGGCACATCGGTTTCGATGGTATAATTCTTCCACGTTGCCGACAACATGGGTAATCGGCCCTTGCCTTCCAATGCCTCCTGATAGGTCAACGTCTCGGAATCCTCGGTCAGCCACAGGAGGATGTTACGGGCCACCGTCTTCCGCTCATCGGTAATATCGGGGGTAAACTTGAAATAAGAATCGTCGCCTGCAACAACGACTTTGCCTTTTCCGTAACGGGCAGCCGCAAGAATTGGCGTCGTGTCGGGGTTGACCGCCAGAACGAAGGCTTGATCTCCGATGGCGGCAACCCCCCCGTTATACGTGGCCGATACCGTCGGATAACCGGACAAATCCTTGTAAATAACATCCAGATCCTGTTGGGTCGCCATATTCGCGGCCGTGTTTGAGTCTAATAAATGAACATCAGCCTGCTCTGTCATACCATTGGCCGCCATCAGTGTCGTTCCTGCTGGCGGAACGGCCACAAGCGCGCACGCAACTGCCAATAACAGCTTCAGCCACTTTTTGGTGTGGAAACCCATAGTCAACCGTTCAACTCCTTTGTCAATGATTTTGTAATCACAATGAGAAACGAATAATTTCAATTCCACCTCCCCCTGCGGCCTCTTCTCCCACGTCCTAAATATAAAACGGCCGCCCGGAACACCATACAGTCGATTTTTAAGATCGGGCTGTATTTTCTCCGGGCGGCACTAACTTTTCTTAATATTCGGTTGACGGTAATCAAACGGTATAACTGTTTCTAATGATCAGCCCCTGGCTGCGGCATCCGCATAGAAAATAATCGTGTAAAATTTCGTTGTCTCGTTGCCAGGGTTCACGTACCGATGGGGCCGGTTAGCCGAGAAATGCACGGAGCTTCCGGCAGGCACGGTGTAGCTTTCGTCTTCGCGCCAGAGCTCCAGCTCCCCCTGATGTACAAAAATATACTCCTCAACGCCATCATTATGAGCTTCAGATCCGTGATCGCAGCCCGGATCCATCATAACCATGTAGGACTCAAATTTAGTGCGCAGGTTGTAGGAGAACAAAGGGTATACCCGGTACGCGCCTTCGGCCTCGTGAAAAGGCTCCACGTCCTCCGGTGATACCACGGTTACTTCGGTTTCCGCCTCTTCGATGAGCGTGGTGAATGAAATGCCGAGGCCGCTAACGATGCGCCATAATACGGAGATCGTCGGGTTGGAATCCCCCCGCTCGATCTGTCCCAGCATGGCTTTGCTTACACCGGTCAACTCGGCTACGTTATCGAGGCTGAGGCCCCGTGATTTGCGGATGGCTTGCAGATTTCTCCCTACCTTTTTATGAATGGGTTCCAAGTGTAACCATATCCTCCTTCTGAAACTAAGCCGTTAACTGATCTTGCTCTGATCCGCTTGCGGCTTCTCCATAAGCTTTGACACCATATCATCGGTCATATGGTTCAAATCATATTGTACATCAAATCCCCATTCTTCGCGTGCTGCAGTTGCATCGATGGAATCCGGCCATTCATTCGCAATCGCTTGACGGACAGGATCCACGTTATAGTCGAGGCTGAAATCCGGTATGTGCCGGCGGATGCTGGCCGCAATCCCCTCAGGATCAACGCTCATTGCCGTGACATTAAAGGCATTACGGTGCTTCAGCTTGGACGGATCCGCTTCCATCAATGTCATGATGGCGGAAATCGCATCCGGCATGTACATCATATCAAGGTAGGTCCCTTTATCAATATAAGAAGTGTAGCTGCCATTGCGGATGGCGTCTACATACATCTCAACCGCATAATCTGTCGTTCCCCCGCCTGGAGGCGCGGAGTGGGAGATCAGCCCGGGAAAGCGCAATCCGCGGGTATCCACTCCGAATTTATGGTAATAGTAGTCACACAACAACTCACCGGAAACCTTACTGACTCCATACATCGTTAACGGGCGCTGCAGCGTGTCTTGCGGCGTTGCTCTTTTCGGGGTGTCCGCTCCGAATGCCGCGATGGAGCTCGGCGTAAAGAACTGGCAGGATAATGCCCGTGCCGTCTCGAGCGCGCTTAACAAACCGCCCATGTTCAGGTTCCACGCCAGGGCAGGATTGGATTCTGCCTTGGCGGACAACAGGGCTGCCAGGTGGATAATCGTATCCGCCCGGTGCTCTTTGGCCGCTTCGTGGAAAGCGTGGTGGTCGGTTACATCCAGTATTCTGAACGGTCCTGATTGCAACGTTTCATGCTGAATTTGGCGAATGTCCGTTGCGAGAACCGCTTCTTCGCCGTATATCTTCCGCAATTTTGCCACCAGGTCTGAGCCAATCTGACCGAGCGCACCGGTTACCATAATTCGTTTCATCACTTGTGCCCCCTTATTAGATCAGACCCAGCTCGCGTCCGATGGTTTCATATGCGGAAAGTGCGCGATCCAGCATCTCCTTCGTATGGATGGCGGTTGGCATATTCCGAACTCTTCCCGTGCCTTTTGGCACCGTCGGGAATACAATCGATTTGGCATACACGCCTTCTTCGTACAATCTGGTGCTGAATTTCTGGGTGGTAGCTTCATCTCCAATGATGCAAGGCGTAATCGGAGTTTCCGTACGGCCGACAGAATAGCCAAGATTTTTGAGCCCTTCCTGCAGGTATCTCGTGTTCTCCCACAGCTTCTCTTGAAGGTCCTTACTGTTCCGCAGGATGTCGATAGCCGTGATGCAAGCGGCTACGGTGCCTGGAGGCAGCGCCGTGGAGAACAGGAACGGTCGGCTGCGGACCTTGAGCCAATTCACCAGATCCTGGGATCCGGCAACATAACCGCCGACGGCTCCAACCGCCTTGGACAGCGTGCCGATCTGAATATCTACCCGCTCCGATAAACCGAAGTGCTTCACCGTACCCGCACCGTTTCCAAGTACACCCGATCCATGCGCGTCATCTACATAAGTGATCAAATCATAGGTTTCGGCAATCTCCACGATTTCGGGGAGCTTCGCAATATCGCCGTCCATCGAGAACACGCCGTCGGTAATAACCATAATTTTGTTATATAAACCGGATTCTCTCGCTTCTTTCGCTTTCGAACGCAAATCGTCCATGTCCGAATGGTTAAAACGAATAACCTTCGCCTTGGTCAATCGGCAGCCGTCAATAATGGACGCATGGTTTAATTCATCCGACAAAATCGCATCCCCGGCACCCATCACCGCCGAGATCGCCGCCATATTGCAATTGAAACCGGACTGATACGTCAGCACCGCTTCGGTTCCCTTGAACTGCGCAAGCTTCTCCTCAAGCTCTACATGAAGTGCAAGCGTTCCGTTGATGGAGCGAACAGCGCCGCTTCCGGTCCCGAAATCGGTCGTAGCCCGGATGGCCGCTTCTTTCAATCGCTCATCATTCGCCAGTCCGAGATAGTTGTTGGAAGATAAATTCACGAATTCACGACCCTGAATGGTAATAAGCGGGCCATTCGGACTTTCAAGAGGCTGGATGGTATTATAGAGCCCTTGCTGCTTGAGTTCCGTTAGATTATCCTGTAAGAAAGCGCTTAACGATTGACTGGACATATGAAATTCCTCCCGTGGATCCGAAGTATCTTAACGTACATATCATTTACCATTCCATTGTATGCAAAAAGTCACATGCATGCAATATCCTGCACAAAAATATGTTATATTGCATAAACAAAAAAGCCATGCTTCCTCAATCGAGAAAGCATGGCTTCTTCATGGTTATTCTCTTAACGTCCAAATATCGGTTTGCGGCTTAGGCAAATTCAATGAGGCAATCCTTGCTTTTCCGTCTTCCGTCAGACCTATTGCCCATTTGTCGAAAAATTCAGTCAGGTCCTCTCCAGCCGTTTGAGAAGCTATGACGGCAAAAGTATCGACCGTGCCTTGAATTTCATCGCGGGATAATTCGCGGTATTTCTCGAATATCCGGGTATAGAATTCCCAGCCGTAAGCAAGCTGAAGCTGCTTGAACATCACCAGTCTTTCATAATTGCCGATTTGACCGTATTTTTTTGCCGGATCATGACGTTCTACAAATTCGATTCCCCGGTCATAATAATTCTTGCCGTCATTCCCGATTTTCAATAGTTCGGAGGCATTCCCGTACTTCTCTTGGGTATAAAGTGAGAACAGGTTAACGGTCACTTCCCCGACATCGCTCCAGGTCCATGTCCGCTGCTGGTATTCATGCCCAAGTTCATGCCAGAATCCCCAAGCGCTTGTTTTTACATAATGGACATCCAGCAGGTTGGCCGCATAACTGAACGGCATCATGATCGGATATCCCGCATGCATTGCCCCCGATGAGATCTGTCCGTCGGCGACGTAACGGCGATTCAATTGATGAGCGGTATGCGGCATCGCCCTGTCCGGATCAAGACCTACCAGTTCATCATAACTGTCGTAGATTTCGTCCCAGGTCCGCATTAACTCCTCCGGGTCGGTTACTTGGCGAATCAAATCCGAGGGGAACGTCAGGATAATACGTTCGCCTTGAAGCTCCGCAAAAGGGACGGCAACCGGCCCGGTGCGAATGCTCTCCCATTCCTCAAGCGTAGTCTTGCCAAGCACGTAATACGGTGCTTCCGCCGCACCGCTGATCTTGACGGTTGCCCGGAAATCATCCTTCGCCTTTAGGGGAATGAGATATATGAAGCCACCATATGGGCTGTTAACTTGATGGATGCCCGGGGTCAGCTTCTGGTGGTTTACGATAAGCGGAACTCGTCCCCACTTGCCGGATCCTCTCAAATCGTCATCATGCGAACCGATTTGAACCGTTAAATGCTCCACGCCTTCCGGTACTTCAAGCGTAATCACTTTACCGGGGGGTGCATACAATCCGGTACTGATCCAGTTTTTCGACGGAAGGGCGTGCGTGTACATCGTATTGGGGAAATCAAAGTCGACCTCGACTTCCCGGTCGTTCACGATGACCGCTTCCTCCGAAACTACTCCCGGAAATGCGTCGGCATACGGAGATTTCTCGTTGGCCGGATCCAAGGTAAAATGACTGAAGCGGAAGTTATGCAGCGCATTCGTATAGGGCTGCTGAAATTTTTGGATCGGGAACACGGCGGGCGGCAGGCTGCCGGCCTCCGTATCTGCCCAAGCGTACAGCGGGGATTCGCTGGATAGTGTTTCGAGTGTCTCGTTTAGTATATGGTAGAGCCGCTCCTGTTTTTTGTTCGCAGGGGTGCCCGGCGGGCCGATATCGATTTGATCGTAAGTGATCGTTCCCTCTTCCACTTCCTTGCCTTGAGCAAGCCGTGTCTTGATATGATGTTTGTTGGCTTGCTCATAGGTCAATGCCGATTCGCCCACACTAGACTCCGAGCCTCGGTTCATCAGCGTCAGCCCGGCCCGGTTAAGCAGCTTTTGAATCGCAAAATCACGGCTCAGTCTGGCTCCCCTCAGATTACCGACCTGAAGCACGATTTCCTCAGGGGTATCACGCGTTATTCCCTCGATGCCGCTCAGGTTATCCGCCACGACAATGCCGCCGCCTGACCTTAGATATTGATCCAGCGCATCCAGATCCTTTTCCTTCATCGTTGGGTCTACATAGGCTGCCGCGTATTTTTGCGGATTCAGGTTTACGGAATCCCAACTGTCGATTTTCACCAATTCAATGGGCAAATCCGGGTTTACCGTAAGCCCGGCGGAGGTCGTTATCAATCGAACCTTCTTCCCAGATTTCTTCAATGCATCTTCATAGCGGTTCGTATAATCGTTTCCTTGACCTTGATTCGTGGTGGCATCTTCCGTCAGCCACCATAAAATATTCCGGGCCAGTTTACCGGCAGTATCACCCGCCGACTCAGTCAGATTGAAATACTCCTTGCTCCCCGCGACAACGATACGCCCTTTGCCGTAACGGGCTGCCGAAATCGTTGGAATATAATCGGGCACGTTGATATTGAATGCCGTATCCCCTACTGCAGCAACACCGCCGCCAGCGAAATATGGAATCGCTTGCAATTCCTTATAAAATATGCTGAAATCGTTCTTAAGTACGTCCAGTGGCGTTCCTGCCGACCAAGCGGAATCAGTCGCTCCGGATGATTCAATTTCGGGCATCCCGGCGGTATTTGCCATAGCAGGATCCGTCACCGTCCGTTTACTGATCTCCGCAGGTTCGGCAGATGCAATGGATGCGGTCATTAATAATATCGCGGACCCGATTACTGCGTATTTCTTAATCCGTTTCATCATCATCATTCCTTAACGATTCCTCCTCGATTTCCTTTGATATCCTGATGGAATGGCAGATCAGCCATAAGCTTTGAATTCATTTCCTCCCCCTTGATATGTCATGGAATGCGATTTCTCATTTAGCTTAATGAATGCCGCTCGGATTTGAAATGCATAAAAAACACATCAATGTATCCAAAATACACAACCGGTAGGGGGCAGCCAATGGATATTAACCACCTGAAGTTGATTCAGAACTACCTGGCTAACGCGAATCTTCGCTTATCCATTGCCAAGGTTGATAAAGTGTCCCAGAACTGGCGCTTCTTTAATATGAGGCCGTCCTATAACGCCCTTTATTTTATAAGGGAAGGGGAAGGCTGGATTAAGATCGACGAACAAGAATATCATCCCTCCCCCGGGCAAATCGTGCTCATGCCAGCCGGATCGGTTCATTCCATCTCTGTCGTGGGCGACAATACCTACAGGAAGTTCTGGTGCCATTTTACCGCCAAGGTGGACACGCTGAACTTGTTTCAGCTGATTCATCTTCCCCACGTGCTGGATGTGCCGGACGAGTCATATATGGAGCTGTTATTCAAGGAACTGATCGATGCCTATCGGAGCAGCGCCTGGACCGCCCCACTGCAAAGGAACGAAATACTGATGAAGCTTGTCCGACATTATCTTGACATCGTTCCCGAGGGCCAAATCTCGCTGTCCATGCTGCCCGATATGCAGAAGCTGAACACGGTATTCCAGTATATCGAGGAGCACATCAAAGATAACGTCAGCGTGGAACAGCTGGCAGGACTTATCCATTATAATCCCAACTATTTCATCCGCTTCTTCAAATCCAAAATGAAGATGACACCTGTGCAGTATATTATTAAAGTCAGGATCGAGAAGACAAAAGGTCTACTGATGACCACGGATTTGACGCTGGAGGAAATCGGGAGGAAGGTGGGAATGGAGGTCCATTATTTATGCCGGGTATTCAAGCAGTCCACCAACATGTCGCCGGGGGAATTCCGTAACCAGATCATGTCCAACCGCTAATAAAAATCCCCCTGAGCGGGTTATCGGAATCCTTTTCCGATACCTCCCAGGGGGGATATGAGGGATGACTATTTGATTACGAGTTCCAAATCTCAGGGGTCACCGTTCTTTTGGATGCATTCTCTACTGCTCTACTCATCTATGGTTCCTCCCCCTCACCGAAAAAAAATTTCTCTGTAAGAAAGGTATACCATACTGCTGTCGTTGTACAGTAACTCTTATAAACTATAGCTAACTATAGCTGGAAGCTATACCCATCAAAATCTGGTGGATATCGCTTCATGCAGCGCCTCGACATAAGCGGCAGCAAGCTTGGATAGGGTCGCATTCTTATGGCTGATCCATCCGACGTTGATTGTCTCATCGCATGCGAGCGGAACCGGAATAATCTCGTTCCCGTTCAGGTCAGCGCTCAGCACCCCGGTTGAAATCGTATAGCCATTCAGACCAATCAGCAGATTGAACAGGGTCGCGCGGTCATTGACACGGATGCTTTTTTTATGGGACAGCGTGCTGAGGATTTCCTCAGAGAAGTGGAACGAATTGTATTCCCCTTGCTCAAATGACAAATACGGATAATTCTGAAGCTCGTCAATGGTCACGATGGACTGCTTGGCCAACGGATTTTTGATGCTGATAAAAATATGCGGTCTGGCCGTAAACAAGCTGGTAAACTGCAGTCCTGCATCCTTCAACAGCTTGTTGATCACCTTGGCATTAAATTCATTGAGGTACAGAATGCCGATTTCGCTGCGCAGGGTCTTGACATCCTGGATGATTTCATAAGTCTTCGTCTCCCGCAATGCCAGCTCATATTCATCCTGTCCGTATTCCTGAACCAGCTTCACGAAGGCATTAACCGCAAAGGCATAGTGCTGTGTGGATACCGAAAAATGCTGCGGAGAAGGCTTCGCGTTCAGATAACGCCCCTCCAGTAGTTCGGCCTGCTCTACCACCTGTCGTGCATATCCTAGAAACTCCGCGCCCTCTTTGGACAATGATATGCCTTTGTTGGTCCGCTCGAATATCGTAATGCGGAGCTCCTCTTCCAGATCCTTGATCGCGTTGGACAGGCTGGGCTGAGAAATGAACAAGCGTTTGGCCGCCTCATTCATCGAGCCTCGATTGGCTACTTCAATGGCGTATTTCAGCTGCTGTAAGGTCAAGAATATCCCCCTCTTTAATTTTGAATTCAGATACCGATAAATAAATCGTATAGAACCATTTTTCATATTTTAAAATTATATATCTCGATTTGAAGGAAAACGCTAACTCCTGTCAAATACGGTAGGATATATCGAGGTTTTCATGTCATTATATCGAAAGATAAGGAGCGCGATAAACTTTTTATGCTGAAACAAAAGAACAAGCTTATGAATTCAGTCTCACTGGCCGTCATGGTTATTGCCGGCATCGTACATCTGCTCGCCCGGAAATTTCATCTGTTTGATCACACCATGCATGCACATGGCATGCTCACATCATCCGAGATGGAGAGTCAGTTCGGCCCTACATTGTATATGCTGCTTGCCCTCCCTATTGTTCTACTGGCAATAACTTTGGCCATCTATGCAAGACGTTCGGATCATCCGATGATTCCGTACTTACACACGCTCATCCTTACGCTTGGAAGCGTTTCGATGATTGCCGGCGCAGGCGGTCACGTCGAATTTCACTTTTCCATCTTTATGGTTGTTGCTGCATTATCCTATTATAAAGATATAAGACTTATCATATTGATGACGGCTATATTTGCCATACACCATTTGCTTGGCTATCTGGTCATTCCTGAACTTGTGTTCGGAACAACCAGTTACTCGCTCACCATGCTTCTCATACATGCCTTATTCCTGATCTTCACATCGGCAGCAACCAGCTGGCAAATTCTCAGCACACTGAAGATCGAAACATTATTAAAAGAGGAGCAGCATCAACAGCGTGCCGCGATCATTGAGGAGATCACATCGAAATTGTCGCAGACCTCCCTCCAATTGAATGACACGGCGCTGCAGCTAAGCAGTCAATCAGGGCACAGCACAGAGATCAGCAAGCATCTTGGCGGAGTTGTTCAGCAAGTAGCCGCCGGAGCACATCATCAGTTACATGTTATGAAAGCGAATACCGCCGCCATTGGCGATATTGCTGTAGGAATCCGGCATGTGGCAGCTTCGGCAACAGAAGCCGCAGCTGCATCCGAAGAATCCGCCAGACAAGCAGAGTTCGGCAGTCATATGATCGGTAATATCGTATCCGAGATCAGAAATACCGGTCAATCCGTCACTAGATCGCAAGAGGCGGTAAATACGTTAAACCACCATATTGCCCGGATCGGACATATATTGCAGGTGGTTCAAAGTATTGCAAGCCAGACGAATTTGCTGGCATTAAACGCTTCCATCGAGTCGGCAAGAGCCGGCGAGGCCGGTAGAGGGTTCGCGATTGTAGCGGGTGAAATCCGCAAGCTCGCCGAGCAATCCTCCGCCTCCGTTGAGGAAATCACGGAGCTGATCCGGACTATACATAGAGAAACCGCCGATCTGTTAGGCAGCATCGGCCAAGTGGACCACAACATGAACACCGGGTTGCAGGTTGTAGATCAGGCGAAGGCTTCATTCGAAGTAATCTATCATGCCGTAAAGCAGGTAGCGCTCCAAATGCAAGAAATCTCCGCATCCACACAGCAGTTAAATACGGGTTCCGACCAAATGAATCAGTCCATTCAAGAAATGACCCAGTTTACAAGTGAAACGGCGGAGCATACTCATGAAATCGTCGAAGCGTTCCGGGGACATTTTGAATCCATTAAGCAAGTCTCGGATGCAGCCGACATCATGACCAAGCTGGTTGCCGATTTAAATCTTATTATAGAACGTTTGAAGGAGTGAAAGTGGGGAGTCCTGCATTCTCCATAACCATAAAATGGGACAGTCGCTTGGACTGTCCCTTAAGCACTTCGCGCTTTCTGGATGCTCTAAATATTCACCTTATAACCCAGAGCTAATTCATCCCCGGGCAACCCCCGGATTCCCCAGTTATGCTGCGGTGTTTCAAATATCATAATCTCCACATCCTGCGGTGCGATATGCAGCGTATTCTGAATCCGTTCGAATAACAATCGAATCAGATGTTTCTTGGCCTCCACAGTACGACCTTCAAATACGCTGATCTCGATCACGGTGTAGCGATCCGTTCTGCCGTCAGGGAAGTGGAAATCCTCCCCGTTCATGGGAAAAAACCGATGGAATTTCTTATCCGCCGGAAGTTCAAATGCGTCTACCACGCACGAATGTATCACTTCCGACAGCTGCTCCTTCACCGGGTTCAGCTGCTCCCGGACGCCGTAAATTTTGATCTGCGCCATGCTCTGCTCATCTCCTCTAATCTCATCTAAACTAAAGGCTATGTCACTTTGTCGTTATATTCGTTTCAGGCAGTAAATAATCCTTCCCGCCCCGTACCTATTCCCCGGTCTGGAACTGCTTCTTCGCCCACTCGACATAGGATGGATGGTTACGGATCAATTCCTCATGCGTCCCGCTTCCCGTAATTTGTCCTTTTTCAAGCACAATGATCTGGTCCGCCTCGACGACGGTCGATAACCGGTGCGCGATGACCACGGTCGTACGCTCGACCATCAGATTGTTCAGCGCCTTCTGCACTTCATGCTCGGAGTCGCTGTCCAGGCTTGCCGTCGCTTCATCCAGAAGCAGGATGTCCGGCTTCCGAAGCAGCGCCCTTGCAATCGCCACCCGTTGACGCTGACCTCCGGATAACTGGATGCCTCGCTCCCCAACCTCCGTGTCATATCCTCTCGGCAAGGCCTCAATAAATCCTTCGGCATAGGCCAATTTCGCCGCTTCGGCAATTTCCTCGTCGGAGACCGGCTCCTCCCGTCCATAGACGATATTGTCCCGGATCGTTCCGGTCATCAGCGGGCTGTCCTGGGACACATATCCTAGCTTTCGCCGCCAGGACTCCAAAGTATAATCACGGATCGCTTCCGAGCCAAAGTAAATTTCCCCGCCGGATGGCGTGTAGAACCGCTCAATCAAGGAAAACACGGTGGTTTTGCCGCTGCCGCTGGGTCCTACCAGCGCGGTGACCTTCTTGGCAGGTATCGAAAAGGATACCTCGGACAGAATGGTCTCGCCTTCATGGTAAGCAAACGTCACCTCTTTAAATGCAACGTCCCGATGCCCTTCCGGTGCAGTACGCACCGCACGATCGTCGCTCTCCGGCTCATATTCGAGGATAAGCCGCAATCTCTCGGTTGCCGCCATCACCTTCTGGAGCTGGGAATAGAACGTGGCAAACTGGCTGAAAGGAAACATGATCTGGAACAGCAGCAGGATAAACGATACCAGCTCGCCTGCGCTAAGCGCGCCGGAAGAGACGCGAACGCCGCCGTATCCGATGATGACCACCAGCAGCACAACCATGACCATCGACATCAACGGAATCAGGACCGAGTTGATCCTGGCTTCCTTCATGCCAAAACGATACAGGCTGTCCATATCCTCGTACCCGCTTTTCTCCTCCCTCCGTTCTGCGTTGGAGGCTTTCACCAGGCGGATCTCGCCGATCACCTGGGTCAGCATGGCGGACAGCTGGGCCAGCTGTCCATACATACTGATGGAGATTTTGTACATTTTTCCGCCGATGGGCATTAATATGCCGAACCCGACCGGAACGGCAATCAGGATAATGAGGGTCATCCGCCAATCCAAGTAAAACAATATGGCAACCGCCCCCAAAACGGTCAATAGATTCGAACAAAAAGCGATCAGATGATCCGTGATCAGCGTCTTTACTTCATTCGTGTCGTTGGTCACACGGCTCATCGTCTCGGCCGAGCGATGCTTGTCGAAGAACGGAACCGGCAAGGCTAGCACCTTCGTCCAGAGCCGTTTCCGAATTTTGTTCACCGTCTGGTTCCCGACATAGGCAAGCATATAATACGAAAGTCCGCTGGCCACGGCTTCCAGCAGGAAGAGGACGGCCAGAAAGCCGACCATGCGAATATTAAACGCATCTGCGGCAAAATTATCGATGAGCTGGCCGGTGATGAGCGGGACGATAAGTCCCGTCACCGCCCCGACCAAACTTAATACGATCGCCAGAAAGAGCACCAGCTTCGGAATGCCCGAAGAACGCAGCAGCTTGATAAAATATCGAACCGTGGTTTTTGTTACCTTGCCTTTCTCATCTACGGCTTGCTCCATACAAACTTCCTCCCTTCTCGTTCAACCCGTCACATATAGATTTCTTTGATAAAGCGGCCGGTAAACGAGGCTTCCACTGCAGCCACTTCTTCGGGCGTTCCTGTCGCCACCAGGGATCCACCGGCTGCTCCCCCGCCAGGCCCGATATCGATGATCCAATCGGAATTCCAGATCAAATCCAGATTGTGTTCAACCAAAATCACAGTGTTCCCCGCGTCCACCAAGCGGTTCAACAGAACGAGCAGCTGCCGGACATCTCCCGGGTGAAGCCCGGTTGAAGGTTCATCCAGCAAATACAGCGTGTGATTCTTCGTTTTTTTGCTCAGTTCCTTGGCCAATTTAATCCGCTGCCCCTCACCGCCGGATAAAGTACTCACCGATTGCCCCCACTTCAAATACCCCAGTCCGACATCGCAGAGCAGTTGGGTCAATTCCATGATTTTCGGTCGATCCTCCAGAATCGACAGACTTTCCTCAATGGTCATATCCAAAATGTCGGAGATGGTGTAACCGTTATAGGTCACGCGCAGAACCTCTTCCTTAAACCGCTTGCCCTTGCAATCCGGACAACGTACTTCCAGCTCCGGAAGGAAGTGCATATGCACGGACACGACGCCAAGGCCTTGGCATGTCTCGCATCGCCCACCTTGCGTGTTAAAGGAAAAGTGCTTGGCCGTCAATTGACTTTCCTTGGCTTCCGGCAAGCTGGCGTACCAGTTTCTGATATGGGTGTAAACATCGGTATACGTAGCAATGTTGGAGCGCTGCATTCGGGATACCGGTGATTGGTCAACCGTAATCAGCTGCCCTACCGATTCCCAACCTGTGATGGCCTTGCAGCCGATTGGAGTTGATTGATCACTTCCGGATTCCGCCAGAAGATCAAACAAAAGTGTGGATTTACCAGATCCCGATACGCCTGTCACCGATATGAGACAGCCGAGCGGGAAAGACGTCGTGATATGTTTCAGATTTCTTAAATGTGCATCCTTGATCGTCAGCAGGCTTCCGTTTCCAGCCCTGCGCCGACTCGGTGCCGTGAGCTTCGTGTTATCCCGGAAGTAGGATCCGGTCACGGACTGGGGATTATGGATCAATTCCTCCAGCGTTCCTTGACCGACAACCGTACCGCCCATCGTTCCCGCACCCGGTCCGATATCAATGATATGGTCAGCGGCCCGCATCACTTCTTCGTCATGCTCGATGACGAGCACCGTGTTGCCCAAATCTCTCAGTTGTTTCAGAACCTGGATGAGTCCCCTGGTATCTTTGGGATGCAGTCCCGTTGTCGGTTCGTCCAAAATGTAAAGTACCCCCGTGAGGCCTGATCCCAGAATCGATGCGAGCCGAAGCCTCTGGGCTTCTCCGCCTGACATGGTGACGACCTGCCTCTCCATGGACATGTAACCCAATCCGACATCCATAATACGTTGTAGTCTGACGACGGAATCATGAATGAGCGGTTCCACAATCATTAATTGGTCCGCCGTCAGCTTCTTCAGCAGTGCCTCCATCCAGTTCAAGGCTTCCCCGATCGACCAGGCGTTGACTTCGTTAATGGAGACGCCCTCTATCCGGACGCGGCGGCTGTCCTCCTTGAGCTTCGTTCCGTGGCAGTCCGGACAGACATGCTCATGAAACAGGGAGGCTTCCCCGGACTCGCTCCCCTTCTCCCGGTACCTTCTCCATATTCCGGTAACTACACCCTCGTACTTGCCTTGTCCTACGGACTTCGGCGGCTTCATCTCAGGAAAATGCCGGCTGAACTGCTCGCTCTCAACGCCGAAATACAGGAGATCACGCTGAACCTCGTCATAATCCCGAAGCGGCATGAACTCATCGAATGCGAACCCGTAATACTTGGCTGCCGCTTTCAGAATGCTGGTGTTATAATCGGTAAGAGCGCTGTACCACGTTGCCACCCCGCCGTCTCTTAGGCTTAATTCCGGACGGAACACGGCACCCATGTTCAGACTCACCGTTTGACCGAGTCCGCTGCATGTTACGCATGCGCCTTCCGGCTTGTTAAAGGAAAAATGCGACATCGTCAATTTTTCGAGACCATGGCCGCATCGCCTACAATGAACCGTCTCGTGGGAATCGCTGATCTCTTCCTCATCCGCAAGTCCGTGATAGGCTTCTCCATCCACATGAGGTATCACCGTATCGCCACAGGACGGACAGGTACGTTCACCAAGCTTGGCAAACAGAATTCGAAGCAGCGTGTAGATATCCGTCACCGTTCCGATGGTGGATCTTGGATTCCGGTTCGTAATGTGCTGTCCCACGCTGATCGACGGGGAAAGTCCTTCAATCGAATCCACCTTCGGCTTGCTGACCGAGTCCGACACCATGCCCATGGATTCCATGTACTGCCGCTGGCACTCCCGCTGCAGTGTATCCATTGCGAGCGTCGACTTCCCGGAGCCGGACGGCCCTGTCATGACAACCAGTTTGTACTTCGGGATTTCAAGCGAAACATTCTTTAGGTTGTTCTCCCGGGCACCGCGAATCTTAATCGTTCCTTCCATTTCCAAACCTCCTAAAGTGTTGTGGAGCTGAGCTTCATTGAGAACCTTCACCATAAAACTCGCTTCGAATACTCTTTCATTTTGGAACCTTAGCTCCAATACTTCATTTTACAAACCCATCTTACAACATTGATGCAAGTACAAAATCCCAAACATAAAAAGGTTGATCTATCGCCGATTTCGATATCAAAAGCCGTCACGGAGCTTTAAGGTTTATGTATAATGTTTGGTGCCGTTTCATTTGTGTAAACACAGCATTGACTATATAATGGGCTACAAATAAGTACTTATCGTACGTTCTGAGGAGAGCGGTACCTATGCCGAAAAAAATCGCACCCGAATTTTATTTTATTGGCAACCATCCCGTACTGGATTTCGTCAATACCAAGATCGCTGTCAACGGTCAACCGCTGGATTTGCTGGATACATTCGATTCTTTACTGGATTGGATGGTGAAGGCGAACCTGCTGTCGGTGGTGGAACGCAACCTGCGCAAGGCGGTATATAACGGCAACGAGGAGGAAGCCGGAATCGTGGAAGCCGCCAGATTGCTACGCGACCACCTCTATCATCTGATTCAGCCGGGCAGTGTGAACGAGAGTTCAACAGAAGCTAGCCTGCAGTATGTCAATGGGCTGCTGAAGGAGCAAATCCTTCGCACAACGCTTGTGGCGGAAGGGAACGCGTACAGCCGCAAAAGCCGGATGCTTTTTCGCAAGCCGCTGGATCTGTTGACCCCGGTTGCCGCATCTGCCGTTGATTTTTTAACCACCCATGACCTGAAATTGGTGAAAAAATGCGAAAATCCGGCGTGTGTGCTTCGCTTTTACGACAATAGCAAAAATAGCACAAGGCGCTGGTGCAGCCCCAAAACATGCGGGAACCGCATGAAGGTCGCTGCCTATCTGGAGCGTCAGAAACAGCAGCAAACGAAGGAATCTTAGATAAATCATCTAAGATTCCTTTTTTAATACTCAAAACAACACTTTACAGGTTAATAATTAGGATATATAATACCATTAAATCGTTTATGATGGTTAATAAAATCACAGGGGGTGCTTTTTTCTTATCATTCCGACCAGTCAAAAGGATCTACATAGCAAACGCATCATAAAAAATCGTAGGTTATTCAAGGAGGCGTTTATCGAGTGGAACACAAAATCCAGTACCGCACGGCTCAAATCGAAGGTTTGGATATTTTTTACCGTGAGGCGGGGGCTCCCGGCTCGCCTGTTGTCCTGCTGCTGCATGGTTTCCCGACTTCCAGCCATATGTATCGTCAATTGATTCCGGCCCTTGCCGATCAGTACCACGTGATTGCACCGGATTATCCTGGTTTTGGTTACAGCAGTGCGCCTGACCATGATCAGTTCCGGTACAGCTTTGACCATTTCAGTCAGCTCATCGAGGAATTGCTCGCCCAATTAAATATCAAGAGCTTCTACATCTACCTTATGGACTATGGTGCACCCGTCGGGTTCCGGATTGCGGCGCGACAACCCGAGCGAATCCGAGGCCTGATCATTCAGAACGGGAACGCCTACGATGAGGGGCTCGAAGAATTCTGGAATCCTATTAAAGCTTACTGGGAAGATCCCGCGAACCCGGATAAACGCGAGGCCCTGCGCTGGTTAACCAGCATCGAGGCAACGAAGTGGCAATATACTCATGGCGTCCATGATACCTCCCTTATTAGCCCGGACACCTACACGCTGGATCAAGCGCTGCTGGACCGCCCCGGCAACCAGGATATCCAACTGGATTTGTTCTTGGATTACGGATCAAATCCTCCGTTGTACCCGGCTTGGCAGCAGTATTTCCGGGATGCGCAGCCACCAACGCTTATTGTATGGGGACAAGGTGACCACATCTTCCCTGAGAACGGGGCCCATCCGTATTTGCGTGATCTGCCCGAAGCCGAGCTTCACATCCTGAAGGATGCCGGGCATTTTGCGTTGGAGTCACATGGACCGGAAATCATCCAATACATTCGCGCATTTTTGGAACGACAATCATCATGACATAGATTAAGACGAGGATCCGCCATTTTCCCGGCAGGCTTTTCATTGAGCCATGCTTCATGATACAATCCCCCAGAAAAAAGGATTCAGGCAGATCCGCATGTGGCAAGGGGGACCATCATGGGTATCAGACCGATTGATATCGCCAAGAAACTGGGGGTTACCACAAGTGCGCTCAAGCACTATGAAAAATGGGGAATTGTCCCTCCTGCGAAGCGTGCTTCGAACGGTTACCGGATATATACCGAGGAGCATGCCGCTTACTTTGAATGCATCAGAGCCATGTTTCCCGGTTTCGGCGTAGACGTTACAAAGCAAGTGATGATCAAACTGCAGGAGAACGAGCTGGATGAAGCGCTATGGATCGTAAGCGAGGTCCAGGCCAATCTGCAGCAGGATAAAATCCTCGCGGAGCGGACCATCCGCATTCTGGAAACCGAGCAGCTTGACGTTGTCGATGCCCGTGGCCGGAAAAGAGAGTTGACTATCGGGGAGGTTGCGGCAGAGACCGGCGTTCCTACCTCGGCCATCCGCCACTGGGAGAAGGAAGGCGTCCTTAATCTGCCCCGGGATCAGGATAACGGCTACCGAAGGTTCGATGGCGCGCAGATCCGGCAGATCATGATCATTCGGATTCTTCGCTCGGCTAATTACCCGCTGGAAGTCATCAAAGATGTACTGCATGAACTCGAGCATCATCAAGTTCATAATGCCAGACGGGTGCTCAAGGACACGCTTGTATACCTCAACTACCGCAACCATAACCAAATACGCGGCGTGCACTATCTATATCAGCTGTGCCAAGTATTGAAGTTAATGTAAGCCCCATTTCCAATTCGCGCTATGGTCTACACATACAAAAAAAACAAACACGAAAGCTCCGTCCGTGTTTGTTTTTTTGTATATTTATTGATCCTTGATAACCTTATGTACTAGAGGGATTTGAAGAGTTTCCGCCGATTATTCCAAGCGATTAGCTCGTTATGGAGTCTGGCATGTTCTTAGCTGTCATGTGCCGTTTGTGGATTAACTTTGATGGAACCGACGGAGGTAGTCAGGGATATTTTCGCTCCGCCGCCGTTTACATCGCTCTGCCCCCGGCTTGCGCCTGTAATCTGTCCCAGCTCGGTTTGCGTATCCAGCGTATATTTCATGGACGGCGCAAACGTAGCCGTGATGCTGCCTGCCGATGTGGTGGCCGTCAGCGTGCTGTCCTTATCGATCTGCTCTAGATCCAGCTTCACGCTGCCCGCTTCGGATACGATCTTGGAATTGCCCGTGATTTCGGTTTTACCGAGCCAAATTTCCCCGGCTCCCAACTGAAGTTCAAAAGCTCCCTTCAATTCGTTCAGCCGAATCTTTCCAACATCATTCTTGATGCGGATATGGTGCAGGTCTTCCGGTACTTCGATCACATAATCAATCATGAATCCGGAATCGCCAAATTGCTTCTGCGACCAATCCCATAGACTCTTGCTGGAGTCCTCCCTAGGGTGCGTTCTTAATTCCAGCGTACCGTCGTTGAGCGTAAAAGAAGTGGCCGCCTGCTCCGTAACTTGGGTACGAATATTGTCATTCTTGAAGAAGGTTTCGTTAAACCATACGGTGGTTTTTACTTTGATCTCATTACCGGGTACAGCGATGAGCTCAATATTGCCTACGGCATGGTCGATGCCCAGTCCCTCGGCTGCTCCCGCTTCCTGAGCCGTCGTCAACTCGAACTCTTTCCCTTCCCGCTTTACTTGATCACTGATAGCCAGCGCTGAATCGCCGGCAATATTTCCGACTTGCGCTAGTTTATCAAGCTCCTGATTTAATGCTTCCTCCGCATTATTGGCGGCATCGCATCCCACCAGTACGGCAAATATCAACAGCGATGAGATTTTCACTGCCATCATACTCTGTTTTCTCATAAAAACCTCCACGTCCATTCCTCTTTATGTATATATCCATTATATCGTGAAGGAAAAAGTTAACACGCTGCCACGGACCAGTTTCTTCCTGGACCTTAGTCTGGGACGCCCCCTCCGTCTTTTGTATGACGCTGCGCGCACGAATCATTCCTCCAACATCATGCGCGGTTCTCATGGCTGGTCTATTCGCAGCACGACCTTCCCCCGAACATGGCCGGACTCCACGATACGATGCGCTTCTGCCGCTTCGCTCAGCGAAAACGTCCGGGACACATGGATCTTCAGTTCCCCTTGTTCATATAATTGAACCAGTTCGGCCAATCGATCCTTGGATCGCTGACTGCGGATCGCGCGAACGCCCAATTCCTCTACCCGATCGAAGGCTACAATCGTGCCGATGCGGCTCCGGTCGCCGACAAGCTCCACCGAAGCCCGCAGCGCTTCTTCCCCGGCGGCATCCAGCGCTGCACTCACTCCCTCGGGGGCTGCAGCCTTGACCCGGTCTACAAGACCTGGGCCATAAACAACAGGAACAGCACCCAGTGAACGAAGATAATCATGATTTCGCTCGCTTGCCGTTCCGATGACCCGGGCTCCCCAGGCATGAGCGATTTGGACGGCAAAAGAACCCACGCCACCCGCTGCCGCATGAATCAAAACTGTATCCCCGTGACCGACCCCTAACGTCCCAAGTGCCGTATGAGCGGTTTGCCCCGATGCGGTCAAGACACCGGCTTCTTCCCAAGGCATGGAATCCGGTTTGCGTACCACTTGATTTGTGCTGACCACCACATACTCAGCGTAGCAGGCGAGTACAGACCAGCCAATGACGTCCTCACCAACCACAAAGCCGGTGACCCCCTCACCTACCTGATCTATCGTTCCGGCGAACTCGTTACCGAGGATTTGCGGCATCCGCAATGTCACGCCGGGCGGTGCCCAGCCGCTCCCCCTGATTCCGCAGTCGGCCGGCTGTACGCCAGCTGTCTTGACGCTAACTCTTACCTGACCGCTACCGGCCTGAGGATCTTCAAATTCCAAGACACGCAGGACATCCGGCGGTCCAATCGTACGAAACGCAGCGGCTCTCATATCGATCATCCTTTCATGAATCCCTTGATCTTCTTTCTGAGATCATTCTATAATCATCGATAGATAATAAAAAATACAAAATTGTCTATGTATATATATACTGGAGTATATAAGCAAGGGCGGTGGACCGTAATGGAAATGTTACAGCTGAAGTATTTTGTAACCGTAGCAAGACTTGAACATATGACCAAAGCTGCAGAGGAGCTCCATATTGCTCAGCCGGCGCTCAGCAAGACCATTTCCAGACTCGAAGAGGATCTGGGCGCTCCGTTATTTGAACGCCAAGGCCGGCAAATCCGTCTCAATCCGTATGGCAAAGCATTTTTGGCAAAAGCCAAAGCAGCGCTGCAGCTGCTGGAAGAAGGACGGCGGGAAGTCGAGGATCTGGCGGGACTGGAGCATGGGCGCATTCATATGGCCCTATCCAACATGGAGCAGCTCCGTGAGCCTTTAAGATTGTTTCTAAGCAAACATCCGAAAGTCAACTTTCATATCATCCAGTCTTCGATGGAGGATATGGTTCAGACCATTGAACATAATGAGGTTGATTTCTTTCTCACTTCCATGCCCATCCGGCACCCGGATATACGCAGTTTGCCTTTGCTCGTCGAAAAGGTGTTCTTAGCCGTTCCCCCTACCCACCGCTTAGCCGGAAAAAATCAAATTCACTTAAGCGAGGCTGCAGGAGAATCGTTTGTCGGTTATAAAGAAGGCCATCCGTATCAGAAGATGAATAATGAGTTTTGCAAACAAGCCGGTTTTCAGCCGAAGATCGTCTGCGAGGTGGAGGATCCCGGAACCATAGCCGATTTGGTCCGTTCCGGATTTGGCGTGGCTTTAATCGGTGAATGCAGAAGCGGCGAGGAATTAAAGCTGACGAAGCTAAGCATTCAGGAGCCTCTGGCCCGCCGCATATTCCAAATTGCATGGCTGGAATCCAGGTACTTGTCCAAGGCCGCGATTTCGTTCCGTGATTTCCTTGTGGAGTATTACGCGGAATCACGGTAAGGGGTCACAAGGGGTCCTCCCGCAAGATCTTAGATCTTGCGGGAGGACCCCTGCTTGCTGTTAGAAGACACTCCGTGTACGAATCGTTCCTACCATCGCAGTTGCCCCCACATTTCTTGGAATGGTTCTGGGTAAAGACGAACTGTGGGGGTAATGGCGAACACTGACGCTTGTCCGGAATCCTTTTGTCCTCTCCGCTACGCCGGGCAGATTTCTTACTTTTTTAGACGCAAAGAAGCCGTTTTTCGGTAAAATGGAGGTGCTATCCAAACCATTAATGGATTTGGAGGAAAATATCCCTCGTCAAAGACAGAAATGGCGGTACAGGGCTGACCTCCCTGGAACCGCCATTCCTTTATTTTTTGCTGTTTTTTCATCCACTGAGCCGTCTCATCGAGTAAGCAGACTTACTAATGGGACGGCCCCTTAGCAACAGGATTGCCAATCAAATCCTATACTCGAATTCCATCATGCCCGTCTCTAATCGTCATCTTATTCAAGCCAACTTGCTACCGCATTTTAACGTCATCGCCATATTGCGCACTGTACGCTCCATATTGGCGGCGGCTTGTCTTATCGCATCGTCCAGGCTGCATACGCCGGGCACGATCGTGAACACCATATCGATGCCATGCTCAAGCACCGCTTCATGCCCGCCCGCAAGCGAGCCCGCGATGCCGATGACCGGCACTCCGTACCGCTTGGCCGTCTTGGCCACGCCCATCGGCGTTTTGCCGTAAATCGTCTGTCCGTCGATGCGGCCTTCTCCCGTAATGACGAGATCCGCATCCTTCACATGCGAAGCCAGCCCCGTCGCTTCGATAACAATATCCACGCCCCGCTTCAACTCAGCGGCCAAAAAAGCGAGCATACCGGCGCCAAGCCCTCCGGCTGCGCCAGCGCCGGGAATCTGGGCCACGTCGCGGCCCAAGCATGCTTGAATCATCGCCGCATAATGGGCGAGATTGCCGTCAAGCTGCTGTACCATGGCCGGATCGGCGCCTTTTTGGGGGCCAAATACGGCCGAGGCGCCGCGCTCTCCGGTCAGCGGGTTATCCACATCGCACGCAGCCACGAAGGCAACCTGCTTCAGCCGCGGATCGGCTCCGCCCGTATCGATGCGGGCAATGCGATGCAGCTCTCCGCCGCCATGGCCAATTTCCGAGCCATGAGCGTCAAGCAGCCGCACCCCGATCGCCTGCGCCATGCCGGCGCCGCCGTCGTTCGTGGCGCTGCCGCCCAAGCCGAGAATAATCGTGCTGACGCCTTCGTTCAGCGCCGACGTAATCAGCTCGCCGGTGCCGCGCGTCGTCGTCGCGAGCGGATTGCGCTGCTCCGGCGGCACAAGCGCTAGTCCCGAGGCGGCCGCCATTTCGATAATCGCGGTCTTTCCGTCACCAAGTATGCCGTAGAACGCGGTCACGGGGGTGCCAAGCGGTCCCGTCACTTCGCGGTGAACCAATCGTCCACCTGTCGCATCCACCAAAGACTGCACCGTGCCCTCCCCGCCGTCAGCCATCGGCACATTGACGATATCCGCTTCGGGATATACGGCGCGCATTCCCTTCTCTATGGCATGACATGCCTCTAATGCGGATAAACTCTCTTTAAATGAATCTGGAGCAATTACAACCTTCATTCTCTCCACTCCCTCTCCATCAGTCTAAACCAACTGCCTGAACCATCATTTTGCCGCAGATTACAAGAACCAGCCGAACACGCCGAACACCAGTGTCGATACGGCGGCCAAAACGAGACCGATTGCGGTCTCATACGGAATAAGACGCAGCCGCTCCTTCATCGCCATATTGACGCTTCCGCCCGTTGCGTGGAAGAAGCTGCCGTGCGGCATATGGTCAAAGACGGTCGCCCCGGCGTGAATCATCGCCGCAGCCCCCAGGGAAGCAACGCCAAGCCCCATAATCGTCGAGCCGAACACCGAGCTGGCAACCGCGGTACCGGCTGTTGTCGAAGCGGTGGCCAAGGACATGAACGCGCCGCTGATTGGCGCAAGCAAGTAAGCCGGCAAGCCGGAGGTGGCTAGACTGTCGATGATGACATCCTTCAATTGCGAATTCGATATAATGCCTGCCAACGTCCCCGTGCCGAGCAGCATGATAGCCACGCCCGACATTTTGCCCAAGCCCGATACCGCAAATTGATTGATCTGCTTGATGCGGCCCATGCACAAGGCGCCAACGAGGCCGCCGACCGGCAGTGCGATAACCGGATCGATGACGATGCCGGCCAGCGGGCGCAGTGCCAACAGCACAATCGCCGTGATCGGAGCCATCATCGCCGCCAGGAAGCTCGGAAGCTGCTGAGCGCCGTCGTCTACGCTTTCCTGGCCCGTGATCTTCGTTCCCTTTTTGGACAGGCGCTTCGCGATCAGATAAGTGGCAAAAAGCCCAAGGACAGCCGGTATGATTCCTGCCATCATCATCGATGTCAGTGGAATATTGAATGCCTCTGCCGCCGAGATGGCGTTCGGATTCGGCGACATAATGTTGCCGGCCTTCCCACCGCCGATCATGGCAAGCAATATCGCCATGCGGGACAAGTCGGCGCGCTGCGCAATCGCGATCGCAATCGGCGCCACCGTAATGACCGCGACGTCGATAAATACGCCGACCGCCGTCAGTACCATCGTCGCGAACGCCAGCGCAAACAGCGCACGCGTCTCGCCGACCTTGCGGACCAACGTTTCAGCAATCGTCTTCGCGCCGCCCGATTCAATCAGGACGCCGGCAAGCACGCCGGCTGCCAGGATGCGCAGCACGGCCGGAATCATGCCCTTCGCGCCCTCCATCATCAAATTCACCGAATCAACCAGCCCGATTCCGCCGACGACCCCCCCGGCAAGTGCCCCAATCATCATGCCATAGGCCGGAGGGACTTTACGCAATATAAGCACAATCGCCACAACCAATGCCGTCAAAGCACCAAGTACAGTTACAGATACGTCCATAGTCAAGACCCCCTAATGTGTTGTCTCCATTCGTTATACTATGACTGTACCTGTAATGTGAAAGCGCTTCATCATGCATAAAAATGAAATAAAGCGCTTTATAGAACATGTTTTTTGTTCAAATGCACAAATCATGCATGTTCCTTCCAGACGCCGTCACTCTCCGGCTTCCTCTCTTCTTAGCGCGCTTAGCCAGCGGGCCGTCATCAGCGTATATAAATCGCGAAAATGCTTCGGGTCTTTGCCGGTCGCCTCATGAATGCGCTGCAGCCGGTAGCGAAGCGTATTCCGATGAATCGACAGCCGCTCGGCGATGCGCTGCTGCTCGCCGTTCTCATCATAATAGGCCGCCAGCGTCTGCTGCAGTTCCCCGCTCTTATCCTCCTGCGCGAATCGCCACCATAGCCGCTTCAGCTCTTCCACCACCCACGAAGGCGTAACGTTCGCTGCCACGGTCTCATTCGGCATATCTTCACTGTAGTATACCGTCTGCTCCGGGAATATCGCCTGGCCTGCCCGCATCGTATCTTGCGCGGAACGGTAAGACGCGATTAAGCCGTCGATGCCGGAATACGCCTTGCCAACCGCAATGCGGAGCGGTGCAATCCGCTTCTCCTCCAGCAGCCTGCGAATGTGACGGATGCCTTCGCATATATCGGTGTTCGGCTCCCGCGGATGGAGATGGGGCTTATACAACACGATTTGGCGCGTATTGCGAATGGCGATCAGGTCGATGGCGGGCCGACCCTCCAATATTTCAACCACCTGCTTGAGCGTAGACAATGAATTCGCGTCCTGCGCACCGGTCAGCTCCATAATGCATGCAACCCGCGCCTTATCCGGATGGAAGCCAATCCGTTCCGCCTGGAGGCGCAGCATGGCGTTATCCTTGCCGTCCGCATGAATGACGGACTGAAGGAAATCCTCCTTCATCCGCTTATCCCATTGGGCTTTTTCCAGCAGATCTGCTTGCTCCAAGTACATTTCCGCCGTCATTTTCACCAGCTCGCCGTACTTGGTCACCTCGTTCGGATCGCCGGTAATGCCAATGACCCCAACAACTTCGCCCTGGAAGTGAATGGCCAGATTCGTTCCGGGCAGCACCCCTTGCAGCTTGCGCGCGCTTTCCTCGTCAATCTCGAAGCGACCTTTCCTCTCAATCGCAATGAGCGCCCCTTCATGCTTCTGATATAAGCGCGAGCGGTCGCCAGAACCGATAATCCGCCCCCGTTCATCCATGACGTTCACATTATAATGAATCACTTGCATCGTCCGCGTTACAATTTCTTGCGCCAATTCCTTCGTCAATCTGCTCATCTTGTCTATCCCCTGTCTATGTCCGCCACGATATGAAAAAACGCCCTCCATCCGATAAGCGCGATTAATCGCATTCATCCGGGATAGGGGCATTCAGTTTCGAATAACGTTATATACGCCCTAAATGTGAGTGTTAACACAAGAGGAAGGGAATTTCCTCACGAAGTAGCTGTTATTCGGTGAGGTACTCTAATTAACGGTTATTTTGTCTGAGTATACGCTTTCGCGTTTCTTTTGTAAACTCAAACACCACCAGTATAGCCTCAAGAGAACGCAGGTAATCATGATTCCGTCGCTTGCGGTTGTGAGGTGGGTTTCTATCTAACCTCCATGCCAATCAAATACCCGGGCATACACAGGTTGCCTCTACTCAATGAAGAGGTGTTTCTCGCTGCTCCTCACCCACCGTTTAGCCCTGGCTCCACATCTATACTACTTCACGGTACGGTTATAATCCTGGATTTTGGTCGTAATTTCTTTCGCTGCGTCGTCCAAGGCCTGCTGTGGTGACTTTTTATTGTTCAGTACCTCCTCAATCGCACCTTCCACAATCTGTCTTGCCTCGGGGAATACGCCCATCACCGCCCCCTGGGTCGCTTTAACCAGCTTCGTCTGGTGCAGCTGATCAATGGCCGTTTGGAATTGCGGGAATTTCTTCAGATTCTCCTTCACGCTTTCTTCTTCATACGCCTTCGTGGTAATCGGGAAGTACCCGGTATTGATATGCCAGTATGCCTGCTCCGATGGGGAGGTTAAAAATTTAATAAACTCCCATGCGGCTTTTTGCTCTGCTTCCGGACGGCTGTTCATCATCCAGAGGCTTGCTCCGCCCACGATAACGCCGCCTTCTCCCGCTCCTTCCGGCTTCGGAAGGAAGCCTGTGCCTACTTCAAATTTGCCTTCCGCGCTATCCACAAGTCCCTTCAAGGCTGCGGTTGAGTCCAGGATCATGGCGACCTGACCGGCCGAAAAGGCCTTCTTGGAATCATCGGTTTTACGTCCCAGATTATTGGCTGCCTTGGAATCGATCAGATCCTTCCACCAAGTCAGCACCTTCACACCAGGCTCGGTATTGACAAGCGACTCGGTCGCCAAATCGTCTCTGCCATTGCCGTTGTTCACATACTCCGCACCCTGATTGGCAAACAACTGCTCCATAAACCAGCCGTATATGGCAAAATTCGCTCCAACCGCCTTCCCTTTTTTCGATATCGTGTCTGCCGCGATTTTCAGTTCTTCAAACGTCTGGGGCGGACTTTCCGGATCGAGCCCTGCATCCTTGAACAGGTCTTTATTGTAATACAGTATCGGATTAGAGGAGTTGAAAGGCATGGAATACAGCTTATCCTCAAACGTATAATACCCGCTGATGTTAGGCTCTAGCTGCGACACATCCCACTGATCCGCATCGATGAACTCCTGCATGGGTGTAATTAGTTTGGAATCGATCATAAACCGGCTGCCGATCTCGTACATCTGGACCACGGACGGTCCCTCGTTTGTACCCATCGACGCCTTCAGTTTACTTAACAGGTCATCATAGGTTCCCTGATATACCGCCTCTACCTGCACCTTGTCCTGCGAAGCGTTAAAGTTAGCGACTAATTGATCAACCACCTTGGTTGTCGCGCCTCCCATCGCATGCCAGAACACCACTTTTTGAGTGCCGGCATCGGTCTTTGGTACGGGATCCCCCCCTTTTTCAGACTCCTCGCCCATGTTAATGTTACATGCGCTAAGCAGCAGCATGATCGCAGCTAACACGATACTAACCAGCCTCGTTCTTCTTTTCATCCGCGATTCCCTCCCCTTTCGTTCGTAAAATGTTTCCTATGATAAACCTGTCTATGACAGGCCAACCACCGCACTAACCTTTCAACGCACCAGCGGTAATTCCGCGCACCAATTGTTTAACGCCAAATGCCAGCAGCACAAAGGAAGGGATCAGCACGATGGTCACGCCGGCCAGAATCAGGTTCCATGACATCACCTCAGCATGCTGCAGCATAGCCACCCCGATCTGCACGGTTCGCATCGAGGCCTGGTTCGTGATCAAAAGCGGCCACAAGAAGTGATTCCAGTGCGTCAGAAAGGTATACACCGCCAAGGTAGCAATGGAAGACCGGGACAACGGCAGCACCATGGACAGATAACTGCGGATATGACCGCACCCGTCGATTTTCGCCGCATCAAACAGCTCACGCGGGAGCTGCAGAAAAAACTGGCGCAGCAAAAACACGCCAAAAGCCCCTGCCATAAACGGCACAATCAATCCCTGGTAGCTGTCCATCCAGCCCCAATCCTTAATAGTCAGATAATTGGGAATAATCGTGACTTCCCAAGGAATCATCATCGTTGACAAGAAAAGTCCGAACAGCAGTGTCTTGCCCTTAAAATTCAGAAATGCAAACGCGTATGCGGCCAGACTCGATGTAATGACCTGACTGATCATGATGGCCGACGAGACGATGAAGCTGTTCAGAATAAAGCGAATAATCGGAAAGCCGGAGATGGCCTCCGTAAAATTACCCAGATAGAAGCTCGACGGGAAGAGCGGCGGTGGAAAATTAGCGACCTCCTTCTCGGTCATAAAGGATGAGAACACCGTAAAGATAAGCGGATATAACACAATCAAAGACAGGAGGATGAGCAGCAGATAGGTGAACAGGGACGTGATTCCGCGCAGAGTCATTGGTAATGCACCTTCTTTTCCAGAACTTTAGACTGCAGCAGCGTAAGGAGCAGAATAATCGCAAACAGGATCAGTGCCTGTGCGCTGCCGATGCCAAACCGGAAATTGACGAAGGCATCCTGATAAATGGAGTAAACCATGACATTGGTGGAGTTGATCGGGCCACCCTTGGTCAGGATGTGAATTTGTCCGAAGGCTTGGAATGCACCGATAACCGATACAATCAAAGCAAAGAAAATCGTGGGTGACAGCAGCGGCAGTACGATTTGGATAAAGGTCCGGATCGGCCCGGAGCCGTCCATTTTTGCGCTCTCGTATATTTCCTCCGGAACTCCCTGTAAACCGCTGGACAGCACAATAAACAGAAACCCCATGTTCATCCAGATCGTCATGATCGAGATCGAGATCAGAGCCCAGGAAGGATCGGTTAACCAAGGGATCGGCCCGAGATGAACGAGGCTTAGAAAATAGTTCAGCATGCCCGCCGTAGGATGAAACAGCAAGAACCATATAATCGAGCCGGTCCCCACGGAAATGACAATCGGCAATGAGAAGACAAACTGAAACACCTTCATCCCTCGCAGCTTGTTGTGGGTAATGGCGGCAAGAAACAGTGACCATATCAGGGAGGTGGGCACGGTAAACACAATAAACATCAGCGTTACGCCTAGATTCTTATAGAATGATTCGGTTGATAGAAGCCGGATAAAATTCTCCAACCATACAAATTCAACAACCTGACCCCGCGGATCCGTTATCGTCATGCTGAGATAAACCGATTTCAGCATCGGGTAGAACAGGAACATCATAAACAAGATGATGGAGGGTGCCAGAAATCCATAGGCTAAAGCATGCTCACCCCAGAGCCTTTTTCTTATCGCTGCGCTTTTAGGTTTCTTGCTGTGTAAAACGCTTTCATTATTAGACAACCGACATTCCCCTTTCTTCGAAAATTTCGCTCTGCCATTCGAGAAGACGCAAGGATTCGTAAAAAAAGAGAACAAAAAAACACATAAACTGCATGCCGAAAAACAGGCAAGCAATTGATGTGATTCTCCTCTTCTCCATCACATAGGCAGCATGCTTTATACAAATCCTCCCTTCATTATTATCAATAACAATGAAAATTTAGAACATTCCATGCCTTGATATTTCGAGGGTTGACAATACCTGGGAATCGATTATACTCTTGAGTAAACACTCAGTAAATTAAATTCATCATGTAATCAAAAAAGGAAGCCATCTGCCTATGCCTACAACAAGCAAACGAAATGCCAAGAAGGAACGGATATTGAACGCCGCTCTGAAGCTGTTCTCGCAGCAGGGATTTCATGCGACGACAACCAAAGAGATTGCTTCTGAAAGCGGCGTTGCCGAAGGGCTAATCTTCTACCACTTCGGAGATAAGCGGAAGCTGCTGCTCTACCTCGTGAACAATTTTTCCTTTGTTGCGCAGCTTCAAGAGGATGCGGGTGAACTGTCGAAGCTTCCTGCGGAGGAAGCCCTGTTTCAATACGGCTTAGCGTACCTCGGGTTCCTCAGGACGAACATGGATTATCTGATGCTCATTTGGTCACCTGAACTCATAAGGGATGCCGAGGTATCCAATGAGGTGTCCCGGCTGATCGAAGGTTTTGGGACCACAGGCAGCAGCATACTCAAACAGGCGGCGGGATCGAAGGATCAACCGGAACAAACGATTCAGGTTGCGATGATGATGCTGACCTCCTCCATCCTGGTCTATTGCATGCTCCATTCCCGTTTCGGGCAGGAAGCGCTCCCGCTCGGGGACGAATCCTATATTCGCGAGCTCGTCCGGCTGCTGATGCACGGTTTTAATGAAGAATCCTAAGTCGCGATGTTCATCTCAGGAAGGATCGAATAGAAAAGCTGATCGCAGAACAGAAAGAACCTCTCTGCATCAGCTTCTTTTGTCCACTAAATTTGAGTGTTTACTCAATTTATATCCGTATCGCTAATATTGTTAGATGGAAGGGAGAAATGAGGATCATGCTGTCCATCATGCCAGATTGGAGTTTCGCCATGATGTTGTGGCTGCTGCCGGTTGTATTTTTCATTCACGATGGAGAAGAGATCGCCACGATGGAATGGTGGCTAAGGAAGAACAAGAATAACCCCAGGGTCTCCCCATTCTCGCCTGTTTCCATTCCATGGGATAAACACATTACCCTGCAATTCACATTTGCCGTCCTGCTGATCGGCTTCATTCTCACAAGCGTAACGGCCTTTACAGCTCTTAACTTCGAAAGCAGCAGCCCATTCAATGCGCTGTTCGCGGGCTTTGTTACGGTGTTCCTGCTGGATGGCGTGAAACACGTGGGAGCATCGATCGCCCTGTGGGCATACACCCCGGGTGTCATTACTGCCGCCATCCTTGAAATTCCGTACGGGATATATGCGCTCGATCGCCTGCTTCATGCAGACATCATCAATATGACTTCACTCGCCCTCGGAACCATCATCGCCCTGCCGATCACCCTGCTGCTGGTATGGACGGGTCTCACGCTTGGAAAACGTATTGCACCTTTCCGCGAAGACATATAGAGCATTCCTTCCATGTTCCGACAATAAAAAAATGCTTCCGGACTTCTTCATCCGGAAGCATGCTTCTTCTCACTCTTTCGCGAATCCTACAAGCTCCAATCGCGCCTAGGCTTATAACCTGCCTTCTCCAGGAATTCCCGCTCCGTCTCCGGACCAAGACCCTGAATCCCCACCTTGGCGCTCATCGACGTAATCAGCATCCGGCTGGCCACTTCCAACGTTTGCAGGGCCATCCGCGCTTCGCGAATGGTCGTATCGTACACAACCACGCCATGGTTCTCCAGCAGCAGCACATTGGCGAGCTTGGCCTTATCCCGAACGCCCTCGCCCAGCGCGTCACTGCCCGGATGATAGTAAGGCACCCGTTCGATTCGCTCCAGATAATACATGGTCTCTACGAACATGTTGGACGGGAGCTCCAGATCGGAGCAGGCAATAAGTGTTGTATAGAACGGAGAAGCATGGAGCACTGCGCCGATCTCCGGACGGCTCTCGTAAATCGCCCGATGCATCGGTGTTTCTTTGGACGGTTTGCGCCCCTGTGCTCCATATACATTTCCGGACAGATCACATTCGATCAGGTCCGATTCTTCCAGTTCGCCAAGGAAAGTCCCGCTGGCCGTAACCACATAACGGTCCCCTTCCGTTCTGGCGGAGATATTCCCCGCATTACCCCACGCGAGGTCATATTGCATCATATATTTGCCGGTATGCTGCAGTTCTTTTCTAATCGTTTCCGCGCTAGCCATGATATCTGCCTCCTGTATTTCAGCGTTTATTCTACTTCAAATTTAACCACTCATTTGACGAGCTCGACCCGTACTGCTATTTACCGCCTAACAAGTTCGGCAGGAACATCGACAATTGCGGAAGATACGTGATCAGCAACAGGTCAATGATCAACACAATATAGAACGGCACCATCCCCTTTGTGATCTGATCCAGTCGGATCTTCGCGATCTGGGCCGATATGAACAGATTGATGCCGAGCGGCGGCGTGCACATCCCGATTGCCAGGTTGACGATCATAATGATACCGAAATGGGTCGGGTCAATCCCGAATTCAGCTGCTACCGGCGCCAGCAGAGGGGCCAGGATGATGATCGACGCATTGGATTCCATGAACATGCCCACGATGAGCAGGAACACGTTGACCAGCAGCAGGAACACAATCGGATTATCGGATATGTTCACGAAGAAACCTGCAACCGCCTGCGGAATTCCTTCACGCGTCATGATCCAGCTGAACAACCCGGCGCTTGCAATGATGAACATGATCACGGATGTTGTAATCGTGGATTGCGTCAGAATGTTAATCAGCTTGGAGAATTTAATCTCTTTATATACGAATACGCCGACAATGAATGCGTACGCTACGGCAACGCCGGCAGCCTCGGTCGGCGTAAAGATACCGCCGTAAATTCCGCCAAGAATAATGATCGGCATCAGGACGGCCCAGAAGGATTCCTTAAAGGCCTGCCATACTTCTGTCGGCGTCTTTCTCTTCTCGCGCGCATAGCCTTTTCGTTTCGCAATAATATAAACGGCAATCATAAGCGATAAACCAATCATAATTCCCGGAATGAGACCCGCCATAAACAGATCGCCGATGGAAGTTTCGGCAGCTACCCCGTATAGAATCAACGGAATGCTTGGCGGAATGATAACCCCCAACTCACCGGACGTCGCTTGAAGGGCACCCGTAAAGTTCTTGTGATACCCCCGGGAGATCATGGCCGGAATCAGGATACTGCCCAGCGCCGCGGTTGCCGCGGCGGAAGAACCCGATATAGCGGCAAAAAACATCGAGGTTACAATCGTTACAAGTCCGAGTCCGCCAGGCAAATGGCCTGTAAGCGCATTCGCCAGGTTCACCAGTCGTCTTGAAATCCCGCCGAATTCCATCAAGGTACCCGCGAACACGAAGAACGGAATCGCCATGAGCGGGAATGAATCCGTTGACGTGAACGAGCGCTGTACGAGTACAAGCAGCGGCGTGCCGCCTTCCCACCAGATCGCTACCGCCGACGCCATCCCCATCGATACGGCAATTGGGACACTAATGGCGAAGAAAAGGATCAGACATCCGAATAGTACGATAGGCATTATAATCCTTCCTCCTTCGCTGGCGGTATGGTATCGGAAACGATCGTTTCCAGAATGACCGCTACCGCATTCATGATGAGCAGCACCGCTCCAATCGGAATAGCTGCATAAGGAACCGACATGCTAAGCCCCATCGCTGCTGACGATTGTACGGAGACCCGGCCCAGAATATCGATGCCCTGGACCAGCAAAAGAACGAAAAACACGATGCATATCGCCATGACGGTGATTCGAATCACCTTTCGGTTGACTTCACTCACCAGCTCCGGCAGCAGCTCGATCGCTACCAGCCGATGATGGCGCAGCGCCAGCGAGGAACCCAGGAATACAAGGTAAACCATCAAGTATCTGGCAAGCTCTTCGGACCAGTGAAGCGGATATCCGACAATCCGGTATATAATCTGCATGATAATCAGGATGGACATGACACCCAGGATCATGGCCACTGCGATGCCCACGAGTTTGTTGAGCGTATCGATCGCTTTTAATGTCTGCCGCATGGCTTATCCCCCCTCTTGAAGAAAAAATAGTTATGGCGTGTTGATAATTTTGTCGTACAGCTCTCTTCCGTACATGTTGGCAAAGCGTTCATGCACCGATTTGGCTGCCGCCTCGAACGGTCCCTTATCCACTTCCACAAACTCCGTACCGAATTCCTTAAGCTCATTGATGATCTGCTCTTCTTGTTCAAAGACCAGCTGATTCTCGTATTCTGTCGCTTCCTTGGCCGCTTCTTCAATAGCCTGCCGCTGAGACTCATTCAAGCGTTGATACGTCACTTCGCTCATCGCGAGCATCACGTAACCGTATACATGATCGGTCATCATCATATATTTCTGCACTTCCTGAATCTTGGAGCTGGCCGTAAAAGCAACCGGATTCTCCTGCGCGTCAATAACCCCGGTTTGCAGCGATGAATAGACTTCGCCAAAGGCCATCGGCGTCGGCGTCGCGCCCATCGCTTCCCAAGCCGCAATGGAAGCCGGAATCTCCGGCACGCGGATTTTCAAGCCGCGCAGATCGCTTGGCGTTTCAATCTTCTTGTTGGCGGTCAGCTCGCGCGGGGTTCTCATCCAGAACTCCAGACCGCGAACCTCGGCATTGTCGAGCAAGCTCTGCTTCAGTTCATCGCCGACATCCCCATAGAGCACGTTCTCCAAATGCTGCTTGTCCCGGAACAAATACGGCAGCTCCAAGATGGCATAAGGACTGTAGAAATTCGATAACACGCCCGCCGGCAGCGCAAAATCCACCGATCCGATCTGCATCCCTTCGATCAGGTCACGGTCATTCCCGAGCATCGAGCTGGCATACACCTCTACCTCTATCTCGCCGCCCGTTTTTTCCTTCACCAATTCCGCAAATTTGAGCGCGCCCAGATGCCACGGATCGGATTCGCCCGTAATATGACCGAGCCTCAGCTTCATCGGGCCCTCATCCGTATTCGGCTTCGTCATAAATAAAGCGCTTACAATGAGCAGTGCAGCCACCATGACAACTGCGAGTCTTTTCCACATTTGTCGTTCCCCCAATCTGATATGAAGTTCCTGCAGCCTCCGCCGCTAGAAGCAGAAGCTGCGGGGAAATGTTGATTATGAAAAGGTGACGATGACCTTCAGGGACGAATCTTCCTTCTTGTCTACCAGGCGGAACCCTTCCGCTGCATCTTCATAAGACAGTCGGTGGGATATGACGGCTTTGACGTCCACCGCTCCGCTGGCTAATAAATCGATGGCCGATATGGTATCCTCGCGCGTATACGTCATGCAGCCCACGATTTCCTTCTCGGTTTGCTGCAGATTCACGATATCGAAGGTTTGCGTGCCATGGAACATCGCTATCGTTACGCAGCGGCCGCCTTTGCGAAGCAAGGCAAGGGCATCATCCACGATCCCGGGAACCCCGGCTGCAATCAGCACCTTATCAAATTCGCCATCGATTTCCGACTTGGCTTCCTCCGTCCAACGTTCCTTGCCGCGGATGTTTAAGGTGTGAGTAGCCCCCATCTCCTTCGCCGATTCAAGCGCATATTCCATGACGTCCGTCACCATGAGCGTTGTAGCGCCGGCAGCCTTCGCAGCCGTCATGGCGAGCAGCCCGATCGGTCCGGCACCGAGAATGGCGACCTTGTCTCCGACTTCGATCCGGGCCTTGCGTACCGCATGGACCCCTACCGCGAAGGGCTCAACCAGCACGCCCAGCTCATGGTCCAGCTGATCCGGCAGTTTGAAGACGCATGCCTCCGGCGCCGCAAAATACTCCGCCATCGAACCGTACCAGCCCTTCAGGCCCGGTGCTCCCCGCTCCGCGCAGTAATTCGTTCTACCCGTCAGGCAGTAATTGCATTTGCCGCAGCCGACCTGGGGCTCCACGGTTACCCGATCGCCGATCCGGAAGGATGTGACGTCCTTGCCCACCTTTACGATTTCTCCGGACACTTCGTGGCCGATAATGACAGGCGGCTTCCGAAACAGGTGCAGTCCTTTGTAGGTATGAATATCCGAGCCGCAAATGCCGGCTGCTTTTACCTGGATCAGCACCTCACCTGCCCCGATCTCCGGTATGTCCACGTCTTTAACGACAACTTTGTACGCATCCTCCACATATACAGCCTTCATTGTCTCTCCCCCTTGATGTAATTCAAAATCGCGGTGTGATCCCGTATCTCTCTGTTATATAAATAGCGCTTGCTTTGATTCCTGCAGATGCTTGCGCATCACGTCGGCGCTGCTCTCCTTGCCGGTTTTCAAGGCTTCATAGATCTTCCAGTGATCCTCCAGGAACTTCTCCATCCGGTGCGGATCCTTCCGCAGATGCCGCCGGGTGATTCGCTGCAGATGATCATGGTAGTTCAGCAGCACCCGGTGGATTTCCTGATTGCCCGTGCACTCGCATATGATCAGGTGGAAATCATGGTCGGCCTGGGCGAAATTCTTGACGTCGAGCCGGCTGACGATATCGGCAGTTTCGGCTAAATTGCTCTCCAGCTCCTGCTCCTGCTCCGGCGTCAGTCTGGATTCGACCTGCTGGCAGTTGAACGTCTCCAGCGCGATCCGAAGATCGTAGATATCCACGATCCGGTTCACGGATAAATCATTGATGATAATGCCCTGCTTCGAGGAGACCGTGACAAAGCCCTCAGCTTCCAGCCGCGTCAACGCTGCTTTAATCGGCGTCTTGCTCATCCCCAGCAGCTCAATCAATTCCCGCTCGGACAAGAATCGTCCCGGCTCAAACTTCTCGTTCAGAATGCTTTCCTTGATTTCATTGTAGGCCACGTCTTTTAACAGAAGAGAAGAAGTGGTCCCTTTGCTTTTATCCATCATCATTCGTTGATTCTCCTATCTTGGCTATTGATCCCATGCTATTGATCCGGTTCAGGGAACCCGGCATCCCGTACTTTGATAAAATAATCCGGCGATCCCAGCTGCCCGCCCTTGAGGGCCAATTCCAGACCGTCAAGGCCGGCGTCATCCGAATATACCCTGCACAGCGGAGCCCCGGGGGACACGTCCCATATCATCTCCAGCCCGTAGGCGCCCATTTCGCTGGTGACAAAACCGGAGGTATCTCCTCCAGCGACGACAATCCGGCGGAGCCTGGCTTGATCCATGACCCGCTTCGTTAACTTCCCGAGGCTTCTGCCGATAAACTCGCCCGCTTCCGCTCCGATCAGTCCCATGGCCTTCAACCGCGTTCGCGTCTCACCGATCGCTTCATCCTCCGGGCCAAGCGCCGTATAGAGCACCACGCTTTGTCCCTCGGCGAGAATGTCTACAGCTTGCTGAACAAGTTCCGACTGGGCAGTATCATGGGTATCCTCGATCACGTCTGGCGTAATGCGAATGCCGCGGAACCCTGCGGCTATCGCCCGCTCAATCTGAAGCCGACTGACCGGCGAGGCACTCCCGGACACCACCAGAATCGTATCGGTAGGCCGGACCGGCGCTTTGGCCGTGCTATCCTCCAGCGAAGGGGAAGCAAGTCCAAGCTCATCCCAATGGGCGGCCAAGGCGTATTCGACGCCGGACGAACCGACAACGAATGCCCCCGCCCCTTCCGGCTTGTCCTGAATCAGCTGCCCGCAACGCTTGAGCCTGTCCTCATCCAGCGCATCGAACAGCAGAATTCCCGGCTTCTCTCCCAGTTTATCACGATAACGGCCAAGAACCGCATCCTGGTCTCCATCCAATTCGACAATATCCATCAAAGCAATGGTATCGGCCGTCTGCGCCGCCAGATGAAGACGCAGATCCGCCTCATGCATCGGCGTGGAAGGATGCTGCGACATGACGGGATGCCGGTCCAAGCGGTACACCGTATCCTGCATTTTCGCAAAATGCTGGCCGAACAGCGTATAGCGTCCTAAGCGGGGGGCTCCGACCAGCAGCGGAACCGTAACCTGATCGGGAAAATAGTCTCTTGCCACCCCAATTGCGCAGCCGATACTGCCAACCTCCGGTGAAGAATCGAAGGTGGAGCATGTCTTATAGTGAACGAGCGGCGCACCGCTCATGGACAGCTTCTCAAACACCGGCCGGAGCTCGGTCTCCATATCCTCAGGGGATTTGGCTCTGCTGGTACCCGCTACCCCTATGCAGCGCAGGCCTACAAACTTCTTAAGCCGATCAAGCGAAGGAGCTTCCAAAAACAGCACCGTGCGGTAACCGCTTCGGGCCAGCGCCTCCATCGCATCCGTCGAGCCCGTGAAATCATCGCCATAGAAAGCAAGCAGCAGCTCATTGTGGTTCATGCGTGTCCCTCCTGAATCTATGATAGATCTATCATAGATCTATTTGAGACTTATTGTATGTGCAGCGCTTTCAAATGTCAACTGTCTTATCGATTTGAAGTGAGATATGTCATTGCGAAACCCGCCATGGAATGACCTCGCATTCCTCAACATATTAGCCAAGCGCTGGCTCATAAACTTAATGGATAGCAGTTTAACCGGATAGGTTACGTAAAAACCATATGGAGGGAGATGCAGATTGATGGAGGATCAGAACCGGAACAGAGGAACTCATGACCGCATACCACAGCCGATACGCAGCGACGGAGCAGGCGGGCCGGACTATGGCCCTCGGGATGTGATGAGGGATATCGAGAATCCCGACATGCTTGTGCCACCGGCAACGGATGCGGGCTTGATGCCCAATCTGAAAATGTCGTTCTCCGACACGCATATGCAGTTGAATCATGGCGGCTGGTCGCGGGAGATTACCGTACGGGACCTGCCGGTTGCCACCACGCTGGCGGGCGTCAATATGAGCCTCACGCCCGGCGGCGTTCGGGAGCTTCATTGGCATCAGCAGGCCGAGTGGGCCTATATGATCTGGGGCAGCGCAAGAATTACGGCAATGGATGCAAGCGGTAGAAATTTCATCGCGGATGTGGGGCCCGGCGATCTGTGGTATTTTCCTGCCGGTCTCCCCCACTCGATCCAGGGACTCGAGGAAGGCTGTGAATTCCTGCTGGTTTTTGACGACGGCCACTTCTCGGACCTGAACACCTTATCGATCTCCGACTGGTTTGCCCATACGCCAAAGGATGTGCTGTCCGCCAACTTCGGCGTTCCGGAGAACGCTTTTGACCATATCCCGAAGGAACAGGTTTATATTTTTCAGGATCAGGTGCCAGGTTCGCTCGAAAGCCAGAAGGTCCAATCCCCTTACGGAACAGTGCCGCTAAGTTTCAAGCACCGGCTGCTGGCGCAAGAACCGATCATAACCCCCGGCGGAAGCGTAAGAATCGTGGATTCCAGCAATTTTCCGATCTCCAAAACCGTTGCAGCCGCGCTCGTTGAGATCAAACCGGGCGCCATGAGGGAGCTTCATTGGCATCCGAATCAGGATGAATGGCAGTATTACCTGGCCGGACAAGGACGCATGACCGTGTTTGCCGGCAATGGAGCGGCGCGGACCTTTGATTACAGAGCCGGTGATGTGGGATATGTCCCCTTTGCCTTCGGCCACTACATACAGAACACGGGCACGGAATCCTTATGGTTTCTGGAAATGTTCAGAAGCGACCGGTTCGAGGATGTTTCCCTGAATCAATGGATGGCCTTGACCCCTCGGGACCTGGTCCAGGATAACCTGAGAGTTGGAACCGAAGTCACCGATGCTTTGCGCAAGGAAAAGTGGCCTGTCGTGAAATATCCGGGATATTCGTATTACCCGAGGTAAGTTCTAGCCTCCCCCTTTGATCGAGGACATTGCCTGTTCGATTAAACGTCATGCAGACCGGCCAAGAGGATTTTATTCCAGGGCCGTCTGCCTTTTCCGTCATGCGGACATTTGACTTTTCTTTCCTCCTGCCATATAGTTCATTAATGAAACTATTTCATACGTGAACTATTTGAAAGGAGAACTATTGTTGAACGACAAGGCAAAGCAATGGATCGACCGATATGTGGATGTCTACCTGCTGGTCACCCGGCGGATTAACGCCCAGATTCGGGAACATCTCGGTGAAGATCTGACCAATGACCAGTTTCAGGTTGTGCGCATTATCAACAGCATGGATCACTGTACTTCATCCCATCTGGCGGAAACGCTTGCCGTCGGCAAGAGCTCGATTACCGCTATCGTCAATCGTCTCGTGGATGCCGGCATTATTGACAGAACCCGGGACGAAGCAGATCGCAGGCTGGTTTATCTGACTTTAACGGAATACGGACATACGATTTTTGAATCTGCCCAGGAGCAGATGAGGGAGATCATCTCCCCTTACCTGCAGCATTTTGAAGAAAAAGATATCGAAATGTTTATCTCGATGTTCGAGAAACTGGGGCAATTGATGTTGGAATCAGGGGGGAGAAAGAATTGAAAGCCATACTGAAAGCAAGATGGGCCATTATCGTGCTGTGGCTGGCAGCCGCAGTCGTGCTGTTTTTGTTCGCGCCATCCATGTCGGACTTGGTGCGGGAGAAAGGGCAATTATCCGTACCGGACGGTTACACCTCTTCACGCGCTGCTGAAATTCTCAAGGAAGCCTCCGGCGGCGAGGGCGGGGAAACCCTTCACCAGGTTGCGCTCGTCTTCAATAAACCCGATGGGTTAAGCGAAACGGATAAGGAGAGCATACGGGAGGGCGTTCAAGCTTTAAATGACAAAAAAGAAAGCCTCCATATCGATTCCATCAATGAACCGTTCACGCAAACGGAGCTGGAAGACACACTGATTGCCAAAGACGGCAAGACCATCATGGTCGCGCTTCAGGTCAGCGGAGGCCAGGAAGCGGTGAAAGAGCTGCCCGAGAAGGTCGATCAGGTGCTCGAAGGCGTTCAAGCGGATCATTACCTGACAAGCGAAGGACTCATTAATGAAGATACCATCGTCAGCTCGGAGGAAGGCCTGAAGAAAACGGAATATATTACAGTCGTCTTTATTCTCCTCATACTATTCGTTGTATTCCGTTCCTTCGTCGCACCGTTCGTGCCGCTGTTGACCGTAGGGCTCAGTTATATCGTGTCGCAGTCGGTTGTCTCTTTTCTCGTGGACCAGTTCAACTTCCCGATATCGACCTTTACCCAGATCTTTATGGTGGCCGTCATGTTCGGTATCGGGACCGACTACTGCATCCTGCTGATCAGCCGGTTTAAGGAAGAACTCACCACGTCGGAGGATACCAAGACGGCGATCATCGAGACTTACCGAAAAGCCGGCGGCACCGTGCTTTATTCCGGGCTTGCCGTATTTGTCGGCTTTGCAGCTATCGGGTTATCCAAATTCATTCTGTACAAATCCGCGGTTGCGGTTGCGATCGGCATCGCCGTTATGCTTCTTGCATTGGTTACAGTCGTGCCGTTCTTCATGGCGGTCCTTGGGAAGAAACTCTTCTGGCCGTCACGCGGCAAGCTGGAGCATAGCGAAAATAAGCTTTGGGGAGCGGCAGGTTCCTTCTCTCTTAAGCGTCCTTGGGCTGCGCTGCTTGTCGTAGCTGTTATCGTGGCCCCTTTCCTGGCTACGTACAGCGGCAAGCTGTCGTTTAACAGCCTGGAGGAAATCGGGCCAAGTTACGCTTCGGTTAAGGGCTTTAACATTATTTCGGACAGCTTCGGTCCCGGACAATCGCTGCCATCCACCATCGTGATCAAGAACGATGACCGGATGGATACGGCGGAATACATGGGACTCGCGGAAAAAATCAGCCGTGAAGTGGAAAAGGTGGATGGCGTGTCCAGCGTACGCGGGCTCTCCCGTCCAACCGGTGAGCAAATCAACGATTTCCTCATTCCAACTCAAGTCAAAACGTTAAATGAAGGATTGGGAGAGTCCCAAGACGGACTGACCCAGATTCAGAATGGACTATCCGAAGCAGGCAAGCAGCTCAGCGAGAATACGCCGAAGCTGAATGAAGCCGCAGCGGGAGCCAAAGAGCTGACTAAGGGAACCGCCGACCTCAAGGACGGCATCACGGAGCTTGGCCAAGGCCTCAGCGCCATTCAAAAAGGAATCCAGAGCGGCAGCGCAGGTGCAGGCGAACTCAAAACCGGACTTGCGCAGGCTGCGAAAAGCGCGAAAGAGTTAGCTGCAGCCCATGCCCAGCTTCTCCAAGGTTATAAACAGCTTGATACCGGATTAACAGCTCTTGACGGCGGCGTTGCCGGACTTAAAGAGCAGCTGGGCGGTGTTGCGGCCGCACTGAGCGGACTTGAAGGCTCCTTCACGGGATTGGAGAGCAGCCATCCGGAACTCGTTCAGGATACCGACTACCAAACCATTAAAGGTACCGTTACCCAAACGGCCGCAGGCACAGCCGAGCTGGCAGCAGGGTTAGGACAAATCTCCGAGCAGCTTAAAGGCGCGTCTGCAGGATTATCGGAAGCCAATGCCGGCTACGCTAAGGCAGCTGCCGGGCAAACGGCGCTTGCCGACGGTCTTCAGCAGCTCGTGGCCGGTATCGCCGAGCTTCAATCCGGCCTTTCGCAGGCAGCTAATGGGCAAGGACAGATCGTGAGCCAAATTCCTTCCATTACGGGCGGTCTGGACCAGCTGCAGGGCGGCCAAAAGCAGCTTGCCGACGGCTTTGGCGACCTAACCGGCCAGATCGGAGAGCTGACGGAAGGACTGAATTCCAGTGCGGACGGATTGAAACAAATTACGGACGGACTGCATTCCGCTCAGGATTATCTGCAGCAGATCCAGGACGTTCAGGATGAAGAGCTCAGCGGGTTCTTCATTCCGCAGGAAGCCCTTGAGAATGAAGAATTCCAGACGGTATTCGATACCTATCTCAGCGATGACCGCAAAGTGATGACGCTGGATGTGGTTCTGGCAACCAATCCGTACAGCGAAGAAGCGCTGGGCAGCGTCGAACAGATACAAGCGGCGGTGGATCGCGCAGTAAACGACACGAAATTGGAGAACGCCGAGGTTGCCATCAGCGGCATTACCAGCACGAACAACGATTTGCAGAACATATCGAATGAAGATTACTCGCGAACCGTAATTCTCATGCTGAGCGGAATCTTCATTATCCTGGTCGTGCTGCTGCGCTCCATCGTGATGCCGATCTATCTGATTGTCTCACTGCTCATCACGTACTTTACGGCTGTCGGCGTTACGGAGATGATCTTCGTTCACGGCTTCGGGTATTCCGGCATTACCTGGGCTACTCCGTTCTTCAGCTTTGTCATGCTGATCGCGCTTGGAGTGGATTATAGCATCTTCCTAATGGCGCGCTTTAACGAAAACAAGTCCTGGAATGTTCAGGATGCCATTCTGCATGCCATGCGCAACATGGGTACGGTCATCCTGTCTGCGGTGGTCATCCTTGGCGGTACCTTTGCGGCGATGTACCCGTCCGGCGTACTGTCCATGATGCAGATCGCAACGGTTGTCCTGGTTGGACTTGTGCTCTATGCACTCCTGTTCCTGCCATTCTTCGTACCGGTGATGGTCCGTATCTTTGGCCGGGCCAACTGGTGGCCGTTCACTCCCAAGGAGCAGGACGCAAAGGGCAGTCCATCCGGGCATGACGTAGGAATGTAGCCATTATAAAGAATGACCCAAATCTAATCATGATCACAATAACCGCCTTTTTCCTGATTCATGACAGGTAAAAGGCGGTTATTTTCTACCCGATTTCATTAAAGGTAAACGGAACGCTTGTCCGTCATTACTTGGGGCTACTACCAAAGAACCGAGCGAATGCTTTTTATTGGGGAATAGCTATACGATCGTCACATTTTCTCGTATATTAAGAAGAAGAATTCTCGGATCTTAAACCATACCAAACCTAAAAGGGAACGTGAACCGTGCCAACACGATCTGCAAACCATACCTATCGCATTCAAATTAAAAAGATTCTTCAGTATATATTGGCAGTTGCTGTTTTTCTGTCCGTGCTCCTCAGCATTCGGTGGTATTGGATCGAGACCTTCGTTCCTCCCCACCATCCGAAAGCCTCCCAAGGGGTGCTCGACTTACGCAGCTGGGACCTCATTCATTCCAAGTCCATAACATTGGATGGAGAATGGGAGTTCTATCCTGACATGCTTGCCACAAAACAAGAGCTGGAGCAAACCAATCCGCAGCATCGCTATGTGCAGGTTCCGGGAAATTGGCGGGGGAGCCAAACGAAGGAATCCGGATCTGCCTATGGTACCGGAACCTATCGGCTTCGTATTCTGGTCGATCCATCCTTAACCGCTCCCCTATCGTTCTGGATCCAACAGATTCAGGCTTCGGCGAGCGTCGAGATAAACGGCCTTAAGATGGGAGAGATGGGCAGGACCGGAGAAGACGGCAAAGACACCTATTCACCGGCTCGAAGTCCCTTCGTTGTCGATTATATGCCCGCTCCTGCTGATCAAGAAATTGACTTGATCATTCGAGTTACCAACTTTGAGAATCCGTTCGCCGGCGGAATTGTAAATTCCATCAAGCTGGGATCCAGCCAAGCCATCCATGATGAACGCGGACTTTCCATCGACCTTCAGCTCATTACATTCGTTGTGCTCATCCTTCACGGACTGTATTCCTGCATCTTGTTCTTATTCAATCCGCGGGAATGGACACTTCTTGATTTTTTTCTGCTGCTTCTCACCGCATCCGTCACGATTGTAGTGTCAGATGACGATTTACTGCTGAAATGGCTGCCCATCAATTACGCTTGGGATCTTAAAATCTCCATCTTGTCTTATTCTTGGCTATCTTTTTTCATATTGAAAATGACCAGAAGTTTCACCTTGAAGACCCGCAGCCGATGGTTTACCGCTTATGGCGTTTCCCTGCTTCTATATTCCGGATTTATTGCAATCGCGCCTGCTTCGCTTGTTTTCTGGACGGTGGAGTATAAAGTTTTTACCGTTTTTTATATACTGCCAATCATCATCTCGATCTATATGTTCGGGAGAATGGTGGCAGCAAGCAGGAAGGACGCGATCTTTCTGCTCTTGGCAGCCAGTGGTGTTTTCTCCAGTGTTATTTGGGGAGCACTCATTAAATATCAGGAACTTCCAAAAGTGTATTACCCCGTTGATGTCATCGCGGCCATCATCGGTTTCTCTGCCTATTGGTTTAAGCGTTATTTCCGCAACGTCGATAAAATCAGCAAGCTCAACCGCGAATTGCAGAAAGCGGACAAAATGAAAGACCGGTTTCTGGCCCAGACGTCACATGAGCTGCGAACGCCGCTGCACGGGATCATGAATATCGCCCAGAGTGTCTCGGACAGGGAACAGCATAATATGAACAATCGAAGTGCGGAGGATATGCAGCTCCTTGTTAAGGTTGGACGCCAGATGTCGCATTTGCTGAATGATCTACTCGACGCCGTAAGGCTGAGGGAAAAGCGAATCGTACTGCATGCCGAGCCGCTATCTCTTCCCTCTATCGTAAATGGCGTTATCGATATCCTGAAGTATTTGCTGGAAGGAAAAGCCGTGCAGTTGAAAATGAATATCGACACATCCGAAGCCCTCCCTCCAGTTATGGCTGATGAAAAGAGGCTTGTGCAAATCCTCATGAATTTATTGCATAATGCCATCAAACATACCGAGGAAGGAAGCATTGCCGTAACGGCCAACGCCAAGAACGGACAAATGTTCATCGAGGTAACGGATACGGGAACGGGAATGGATCAGGAAACACAGCAGCGGGTATTTCTGCCCTACGAACAAGGCGATCCCGGATACGGCGACACCAACGGCATAGGTTTGGGCCTTAGCATCAGCAGAGAATTGGTCGAGCTTCATGGCGGCTGGATGACGGTTCACTCCGAAATCGGAAGGGGTTCAACGTTTACCTTCACGCTTCCTTTGGCTGATTCGACTGACGTAGAGATGTCCCCCGATATATCGGCCGTTCGGTTCGAGGCTTATGAAGAAATGGCGGCAAGCCGGAACGACCTGAATGACCAGCCGCTCCAAACCGCAGAAGTCCCGTCAGCGGAAGAGCAGTTGAACATCCTAGCCGTTGACGATAACCTTGTAAATTTGCGAGTGCTTGCGAGTATATTGATGTCTGAACCTTACCACCTGCAATTAACAACTTCGGCCGGAGAAGCGCTGGAATTGCTCGGAACGAGGTCATGGGATTTGGTAATCGCTGATGTCATGATGCCGCAGATTTCCGGTTACGAGCTGACACGGAAGATAAGAGAGCGTTATTCCTCTTCCGAGCTCCCTGTGCTTCTGCTGACGGCGCGAAGTGAGCCCTCCGACATGTATGCGGGGTTTCGGGCCGGTGCCAACGATTATGTCACGAAACCAGTGGATCCGATGGAGCTTAAATACCGTATCCAGTCATTGATTACGCTAAAGCAGTCCGTGAACGAGCGTCTGCGTATGGAAGCTGCCTATCTGCAAGCGCAAATCCACCCGCATTTTTTGTTCAACACCTTGAATTCAATCCACGCTTTGAGTGAAATTGATGTGGAACGAATGCGAAAACTTAACGAGGCTTTTAGTTCATACCTGCAAATCAGCTTTCAATATCAAAACTCCGGCAAATTTGTCTCACTATCGGAAGAACTCGAACTTGTACGCGCATATTTGTATGTTGAGAAGGAGCGACATGGCAACAGGCTCCATGTCAGATGGAACGTGGATCAGAATATGAACCTCCTGCTTCCTCCCTTAACGATTCAGCCTCTGGTCGAGAATGCGGTACAGCACGGTATTATGAAAATAGCCAATGGCGGAACCGTACAAATTCGTATTGAACGTCAGCAATTTTCCACGCTGATTGTGGTCAAGGATGACGGCATGGGAATGAGCAGAGAAAAAGTACAGGAGTTGCTGGATGCTCCGCGAGAGGACAAAAAAGGAATCGGCCTCTACAACACGAATCGCAGGTTGATTCAGACGTATGGGAGCGGTCTTACCATTCAAAGCGAGGTCCATGAAGGGACAAGCGTGTCTTTTGTCATCCCGGATTCGGAGGAATAGCGTCTCTTAACAGAAAAAGGAGGGCATCCCGCCAGATCTAAGATCTTTGGATACCTCCTTTTTTAAAACATACTTGCGAATTCGATTGCCGAGTGTGGCTTTTTCCTTCTGCCATTAACTTATTACTCATCGCCGCAAACCGAAGATGCTTCAGTCTAGTAGCTCACGATACAACTCCGATATAAAATCCGTCATACCCCTTACTTCCCACCGTTTGAATTGCCGTGCCGGAAATGGCGGAGTGGGCGGAGAGCATATCCATGAATTTGCGGATACCGTGCACCCGGGGGTCTGTGCTGTGATGATCGATAACTTCTCCATCCCGGATCACATTATCGCTAATCATGACGGTGCCCGGCCGTGAGAACTGTAACGCCCACTTCAAATAATTGGGATTGTTGGGTTTATCGGCATCGATGAAGATCAGATCGAACGGCTCCACCTTCTCCTCGGCCAACTGCTCCAGCTGTTTCAGGGCATCGCCTACCCGGATTTCCACTCTATCCTCCAGTCCGGCCAATGCCACGTTGGATTTGGCAACCTCGGCATGATGCGGATCAAGCTCCAGTGAAATCAGCTGCCCGCCATCCCCAATCGCCCTAGCCATCCAGATCGTACTGTAACCTCCCAGTGTACCGATCTCCAAAATTCGTTTGGCTCCCTTGATCTGAACGATGACGTTCAGCAGCTTACCTTGAGCCTTGGATACATCAATTTCCGGCAATCCGGCCTCCCGATTTGCAGCTAACACCTTCTCCAGCACCTCATCATAAGGAATCAAATGTTCTGTGAGGTAATCGTCCACTTTTTCCCAAGTTGCAGCTGCAGCTTCCTTCTTTTTCATATCCGTTTCCTCCCTTATTCTCCATTTGGATCTTACAAAATCATTGTATGTGATTTATTGTTATAGATATAATATATATTTAAGCAACTTACATAACTTGAATATATGAATGGATAGGAGTGCGCTTCTCATGAATTTACACGCATTACGGCTCTTTCACGTCATCGCCACAACGGGTAGTGTTACCCGTGCTGCCGAATTGTTAAATATAAGCCAACCCGCCATAACAGCCCAGGTAAAAAAATTCGAGAAGGAACTCTCCCTTACGCTGTTCAAACCACAAGGCAGGGGCATCGGGTTGACGGAGGCCGGTGCCGAGCTCGTCCCGCTTGCCAAAAGACTCTTCTCTGTCGAGCAGCAGATTGAACAATTCTGTCTGGATTATCGCAGCGGTTCGAGGGGACAAATCCGGATGGCGGCAACTTATCTTCCTTCCCATTTTCTCCTGCCGGCCTGGCTGGCGAAATACAAGCAGCGGTACGAAGAAGTAGAAATGAGCATAACCACCACGAATTCTAGCGATGCGCTTAAGCAGCTGTTACATATGGATGTCGATCTTGCGATATACGGCGGACTGCCAGAGGAATCTCCGAATACGATACGGACCGAGGAGCTGTTCCGGGATGAGTTATGGTTTGTCGTATCCCCCGATCACCGTTACGCCAATCAGCGCATCTCCCTGGATGAGATGATGAGAGAGCCTTTTGTTATGCGGGAGGAAGGCAGTTCAACGCGGGAGCGGTTATTTGCCTTATGTCGTACCCATAGCGCGCCTTCCCCGCGGATCACGCTGCAATTCAATGGTCTGCACGAAGCGATCACGGCCGTCATTGCCGGATACGGCGCAAACTTTGTATCCTCACTTGTCGTGCGGGAGTATGTGGAGCGCGGCGAACTGAGCCGGGTCTATGTCGATGGAATCGAGCTGCAAAATATCATTGCGGTCTGCACCCGCAAGCATGAATCGTTATCCGCTGCCGCCATGAACTTCGTGGATATGATCCGGAATCAGTCATAAGTTACCGTTACATTTCCCCTATACATATTGCCTGCCGGGCTTCTCGTATTCTGATGTGCCGTAATTCCAAAAGGGCTGTCCCCCCAAGATCCAGGATCTTTCGGGACAGCCCCCTTTTTTTGTCTACTCTTCTAAGCTTGATTCGTACATTCGCCGAACGCGTTACCCTTTAATGGAGCCGATCATGACGCCTTTCTCGAAATATTTTTGCATGAACGGATAAATGAGCAGAATCGGAAGCGTCGATACGATAATGACCCCGTACTTGATCTGATCGGCATAGCGCTGGGCATACCCTCCTGCATCCCCGCCTGTTCCTGCACCGCTCGAGAACACCTGGTTCGACAGCAGAATATCCCGCAGAACGATTTGCAGCGGCTGGAGCTTCGTGTCCCGGATGTAGATCAGCGCGGTGAAGAAGTCATTCCAATGCCCCACCAAATAATAGAGTCCGATGACGGATACCAAGGCTTTGGACAGCGGCAGTGCCACCTTGAAGAAAAAGGTGAAATGGGAGCAGCCGTCCATGACGGCCGCCTCATGCAGCTCCTGCGGCAGCGAGTTCTCAAAAAAGGTCCGCGCAATGATCAAATAGAACACATTCACGGAGAAGGGGAGTATAAACACCCAGATCGTGTTGGTCAGGCCAAGCCCCTTCATCAACAAATAGGTAGGAATCAGCCCGCCGTTAAAAAACATCGTGATCACGAAAATAAACATGATGATCCGTCTGGCGCGAAATTCCTTTCTCGACAGCACATAAGCCGCCGGAAGCGTAAACAGCATGTTAACCAAGGTGCCGAATACCGTGTAAAACAGCGTATTTCGGTACCCCGTCCAAATCCGCATATCCTTGAAAATCTCCTGGTAACCGAAAAAGCTGATGTTTTTAGGGATAAACATAACCTTCCCCGTAGAGACGAGTGTTGAGTCGCTGAACGAAGCAATGATGATAAAGTACAGCGGATAGGCGATCAGCAAAAAAATCAAACCGCACAGAAAACCCAATGTGACCTTAAACGCTATCTCCTTGCCGTTGATGCGCGTTCTGGTAAGTTCATGTTCCACAACCGTTTCTCCTTCCCCGATCATTAGAATAGGCTCGTTTCCGACATTCTCTTCGAGATCGTGTTCATCGCATACAAGAATACGAAATTGATGAGCGTGTTAAACAAACCGATGGCCGAAGCCAAGCTGAATTGATTGGAGATGATCCCGATTTTATAGACGTAGGTGGCAATGACCTCCGAGACGGGAAGGTTCAGCGAATTCTGCATCAGGAATATTTTCTCGAAGCCGGTCCCGAGGATATTCCCCATGCTGAGAATAAACAGGATGATGATGGTGGGTATGAGGGCGGGAATGTCGACATACCGGATCGTCTGCCATCGGCTGGCCCCATCGATTTTGGCAGCATCATACAGCTGGGGATCCACGGTGGACAAGGCTGCAAGATAGATAATGCTGTTCCAGCCGCAATGCTGCCATATGTCAGAGAGCACATACACCGGGATAAAAGTCGAGGTGGAGGCTAACAAATTGATATGTCCCAGCCCCACCGCCTTCATAAAGTGACCGACAACTCCGGTTTCGGAGGATAGCAGCACATTCAGCATGCCGACCAGCACGATAATGGATATGAAATGAGGCAGGTATACGGTGGTCTGCATCAGCTGCTTCATTTTTTTTCTGCGGATCTGGTTAAGGATGAGAGCTAATATAATCGGAGCCGGAAAGCCGAGCACGATCGTGGCCAGACTGATCAGAAACGTGTTTCGCATCAAATCCGTGAACAGGTAACTGTCGATGAATTGTTGAAAGTAGGCGAGCCCTCGCCACTCTCCGCCGGTCAGGCCTTGGCTGAAATCGTAATCCCGAAACGCAAGCTGGATGCCGTACATCGGGACATAGTTAAACAAGAGAATAACGGCAATCGCCGGAAAAATCATAATCCACAGCTGATAATCTCGTCTGAAGGTGTTCTGTCTTTTACGGAATTCCATATCCTCCCTCCTAGTTTTGATTCATGTAGTCATCATAATATTTCTGCATGATTTCCAAGTTCTGCTTCAGGCCTGCTTTCTCGCTCTCCTTGATGTACGCGTCCCATTCGGCTTCCACGCCGCCCTTGGTCACCCATTTGGCAAAGCTGGATTCCGCCAGATTCATCACGTTGGTGTTGTTCAGGCTCATGGCGTTATTGTCCATGGTGGAATATTTAATAAACATGCCGGGGAACACGTCCTTGTCGGGATCCACGTCTTCTAAAGCAGCCTCTAGCGGCTCCGATTGTCCCAGCACCTCCTGCATATCGGTGCCGAGCGTCAGCTTCAAGGAATCGGGAATATAAAATGCGCCGTTGTCCGCCATCGTTGAGGTCCATTTCCATGTGCCCGGATCCATCTTGGCATCGGCAGGAGGCAAAACGGCATATGTACCGTCTCCGTTATCTTTAATATTCGGACCGATGGATCCGAACAACACTTGCATACCCACCTCGGGAGCATAGAGCTCGTTGATGAATTTCATGGCCGCTTCCTTGTTCTTGGTCTTGGCGGACATCACGATATGGTTGGTTCCATAGTTCAGGGAGTAATGATCATAACTCCAGGACAGCTTCCCAGCATAATCTGCCGACACCTTCATCGGCGGCATGGAAGCATACTGCGGTGCCAGCTGTTCGCCGAAACGGTCGGAAGCCACCCATCCCCAAGTGAAGCCGACCTTGGCTGTGTCCCCTTCGCCGCGCGCAATGGATTGATATTTCGTATAATCATGGGTGAACACTTCCGGGTTAATCAGCCCGGCCTTGTACAGCTTGTTCAGGAACATGACCATCGTTTTGTACCGGTCATCGGTGAGGAAGTTCTTCACCTGTCCGTCCTCCACGAAATAACCCTGCCCGCTGCCGTCTGTCAGCGTGATGCCCATGCTGCCCAAGAGGACCGCAGGGTTAAAATATCCGCCGATGCCTCCCGGCCAATCCATCGGAATCTCGTCATTGGGATCGCCATTGCCGTTGGCATCCTTCTCTTTGAAGGCCACGAGCACTTCATACAGCTCATCCCATGTCGTCGGCATGCTCAGGCCGAGGTGATCCAGCCACTGCTGGTTAATGAATTGCCTGCTGGCGGAAGCCGGCCAGAACCGCTGGTATTTCGGAAGACCGTATATTTTGCCGTCCGACTGCGTTGCAATCACTTTGGTATCCGGTTTTTCATTAAACATGTTCTGTACGTTGGGTGCTTGATCAAGCATGCCGGACAGATCCTGGAAGAGCCCCTGGAACTGTGCAAAGTCGGCATCCGTAATGACGTTCGGCCCGATAAACAGATCGGGAATATCTCCGCTAGCCAGCATCGTCCCTTTCTTCTGTCCCCAGTCTGCGGTAATCTCCTGCCATTCGATGTCCACGCCCGCCGTTTCCTCAACCTTCTGCAGCCATTCCATTTCGGCCAGCGGCTTCGTGAGCGGGTGCTTGGTAATGATGGCGGTGAGCTTTACTTTGCTGCCGGTTTGCTCTCCGGGCGTCTCGGCCGATTCGTTCTGGTCGCCTCCTGCCCCGCTGCAGCCTGTTAACAACATGGCCGTGATGGCGACGAGCGAGATGAAAACGTTTACCCTTTTCTTCATTCCATTACCTCCTGGTTTGGTTTGTTGGTCTGGTCCATAGGAAATGCAGCCATGTCTTGGCCTTGCCTTGGGACACATATCACTCTAAACGGAGGGGAAGAGCCCCGTAAACGAACAGTTTTTTAAGCATCCTCATTTTTTGAAAGCGCTTATAATCAATCGATTGAAAGCGTATCCAGTTTGGCCCGCTGAAGGTAATTCAAATATTGTATATGTTCAAAAATTGAAGCTGCTTTGCTTAAAAAAGCGCCGGCACAGAAGCTTATAAAGAAAAAAGTTTATAAAAGACCGCTGTAAAGCTGCCTTAGTCGGCATCAGCGGTCTTCGTTTTATGCTTTATGTGTATTCCGATATTGTCCGGGTGTCGTGCCCACCATCTTTTTGAAGGAACGGATAAAACTCGAGGTGTTGGTGTACCCGACCTGTTGGGAGATGGCTTCAAGGGTCTCCTCGCTGTTCCGCAGAAGCTGAATGGATTTCTGGATGCGAAGCTGATCGATATACTCTTTGAAATTTTGCCCCATCGTTTTTTTGAAGTGATGGCTGAAGTTAGAGACCGACATATCAAAATAATCGGCCATCATCTGCAGCGAGCAGTTCGGATCCATTCCTTTCTCCGCAATGAGGGACAGAATCTCTTCCTGCGATGCCGAACGGGACACGGGGAGCGTTTCGCTGATCATGTCGCACAGCTTGGCACAACTCTCCCTGATAATTCCGATCATCTGCTCCAGCGTATAACGGTGGTTAAATGCCGCCTCGGTTAGCCGAAGCAGGCTCTGATCGTCATGACGGAACCGCTGGAGGCCGTTGAAGATGACGGTAACCGTATTGAGGTACACGCTCCGTATCATATGCGGCGGCAGGCTGTCATTGCTTAAATAACCGATCAATCGCTCCGCCAAAGAGGCCAGCATGGCCGCATCGTTCTTGAGGATCGCAAGTTCGAGGGATTGCAGGATTTCGGCAAAATAGGATACGGCTCCGGTTTGGGGGACCTCGAGGTTGTCAAAAATCAGCACGGTCGCTGTCTTCCGGATGCGCAGAAACTCCGCCGTGCGGAGCGCCTGCAGGTAGGAGAGATGGAGGTCCACCGGCAATTGAGCTGCGCTAGGCTTGCCAATCCCAATCACCGTTCGCCGGCCCGTATACTCCAATATTTCATCTTGCATCCGTTCCAGACAGGATTTGAGGGGGAAATTCTCCTCATGGGAGCACACCAGAATCAATTCCTGTTGATAGATGCTTTTAAAGAAATAGCCTTGGACATCATCCGGCAGCCGTCCTTCATAGTTCCGGCAGTAATCCAGTATCTTCTCTATCCCTTCTCCATCCGCTTCGCAGCATAGTACGGCAACCGTGAAGTAATCATGATGAAACCGGATACCGACCTTTCCTGCTTCCCGTTCAAAATCATCCCAGGCTGCAATATGCCCGCTCACCAGCTCAAACAGCAGGTTATCCCGCATAATCGGCAAAGATCCCTTCATATGCTCGTCCAGCTTGCTGTTGGCCAGCGAAAGCTCCTCCAACGTATATTTGATCGTATCGATTTCATTCATGTGTTTCCGCTCCCGCGGTTCAAAAACTTGAACGGCGAGATCAACCAAACGGCGGATCGGCTGGTAGTTCTTCCGGATGGATACGTAGATGATGAACATTTCAAGCAGCAGAATCAGCCCGACCAGGATGGCCGTATTCAGCTGAATCGTCCGAATGCCCTGCAGGGACTCAGTTACCGGCAGCAGACTCACATATTTCCAGCCATTCTTATCCGAAACGGAGAACGACACCAGATAGTCCGTTCCGCTGATTTGGTAAATGCCCGAAGAGGATGCTGACTCTTCCCCTATGCCGTGCACAAGATTCCTGAAATCATCGGAGGATTGGTATGACGTATCATTGGAGGATACCAATCGCCTTCCCTGGCCGTCAAACACATAAAAATCACCGCTATAGGTTTCCGAAACGGACTTCATCATCCGGACAATCGTATCCTCCCTGACCATGATCATGACGGCTCCGGGAGAATTCGAGCCTCCTACCGGCAGCGGCTGTACGAAGGTCAGCATTCTGACCCGGTTATTGCCGGGCACAACCACATTCTCCACAGGCCTGACGATAGGAGAATTAAGATCATTCAGGGTCTGGATCATATCTTCATGCGCCCAGTTTTCATAATAGTAACCGACGCCCGGAATGGAAAGGTCGTCCAGACTGTATGCGCTTCCAGTTTTGGAAAACAAATAACCGATGTTCTTCACATACAGCAAGGTGTTGTAAATAAACGCATCGGTTGCATTGTATTTTTTCATCTCATTGGCAATAAGCACCCGCTGGTAGTCGCTTTCCTCCGCCTTATACATCTTGAATTCCCGGTTCTGCACCAGTTCAAACGGCAGATTGTACACATACCTTGTAAACGTATCCATCGATGTCATGAACTGCTCCGTAATATGCGCATTCCAGTCCATTTCCTTCTCTTTCACCACTTCTGCCGAATACGGATAGTAATAACACAGGATGACAATCACGGGAAACATCAGCACAAGCAAATAGGAAATCAACAATTTTGTCAGCAGGTTAATCTTATGGATTCGCAAGCGGCGACCACCTCCCTGTCCTTCATACCCAATCTGAAAATGTTATCTATAAGAATACGTAATTTTCAAAAAAAAGAAAACTCATTTCCTGTTATAAACCTTGGGAAATGAGTTTTCTGATATGTGTACTATTTTTGTGGCAGCAGTCAAGAGGATTGCTCCACGCCCCATTTTTCGGCCCACTTCTCCATCTCCTGCAAAGAATCCAGGAAGTCCAGCCCTTTCTCGGTCAATGAATACTCCACGGAGACCGGAACGGTAGGGAATACCTCGCGTCTTACGATCCCGCTGCCTTCCAAATGCCGGAGCACATCCGTTAAGGATTGCGTCTTGATGATGGCTGCATCCCGATGAAGCTGATTAAACCGTTTCGGTCCTTGAGCTAATTGCGCGATGACGAGAAACGCCCATTTGGCTCCAAGAATTTGCAGCACCGAGCAGATATGATTGAACGCTGGCTTTTCCTGAAAGTCTTCTCTTATCGGTTCCACTGCCTCACCCCACCACTAACTAATCGTAAGTTAGTCAAAATGATTGGATAATATCCAAATACTTTGCCTTCTTACATAATATATGCGCGCTACTTATAATACAAACACAAAGAGATTTCAAGTTATACCAACCCGCTTGCAACATGTGCTAGCCATGATCGCAGAGGGTATTGATCTCCTATCGAGAGGATGAATTAGATATGAATCGATTTACGATATATTTATTGGCGCTTGGGGTTTTTCTTACCGCCACCTCGGAACTGGTCGTCTCGGGTATTCTGTATGCGATCGCTGACGACCTTCATATTTCCTTGGCCTTTGCCGGCCAGCTGATTACCGCTTTCTCGCTGGCTTTTGCGATCGGGACACCGTTTCTGGTCTCGCTGACCGCTCGGATGAACCGTAAAAAAGTACTGCTCGGCTCGCTTCTGCTGTTCATTGCCGGCAGTCTGGTTTCCTATTTCAGCACCGAGGTATGGATGCTCATGGCCTCCCGTGTCATCCTTGGTGTTAGCTCAGGCGTCTATCTCGTTGCCGCAATGGGGACCGCAGCCAAAATGGTGTCCCCGGATAAGTTGGGCCGTGCCATCGGCACCATCGTGCTGGGTTTCAGCAGCGCCATGGTGCTGGGCGTTCCGATTGGAATATGGATCACAAATCTGCTGAACTGGCAATCCATCTTTTTGCTGCTGGCTCTGCTCAGTCTGGTGGTCGCCTTTGTCCTGATTAGACTCCTGCCGGATGTTGAAGGGGACGCACCTATTCCCTTTCACCAGCAATTCAAAGTGCTGGGGAGCGTGGTCATCGTGAGCGCACTGCTGCTCACGTTCTTCCGGGAATCGGGTAACTCGGTACTGTTCACGTATGTTACGCCATTTATCCAGGATATTTTCCATATGGGGCCGTCAGGCATCAGCATCATTATGCTCGGCTTTGGACTCTTTGGAGCAATTGGCTCCAGGCTCGGCGGATATGGGGTCGACCGGTTTGGGCCTGCGAAAGTGATTACCCTCAGCACGCTCATTCATATCGCGGTATTCGCGCTTCTTCCGCTGCTCGCCGGCCAATCGTTCATAGGGCTCGTGCTGATGGGAATCATGGTGCTGTCCATGTTTGCGGCGGGTCCGGCCGTTCAGAGTTATTTTATCCAGCAGGCTCCGGGCTCTTCCAATCTGATTCTCAGCCTAAACACCTCCATTGTGCATCTCGGGTTAGCCGCAGGCGCGGGTGCAGGAGGCTTCATGGTGAATACAACGTCCACGCTTCAATATCATCCATGGCTCGGTGGATTTGTGCTCGCGCTCGGCCTGGTTGCAGGACTGGTCAGCTTCTCGGCTGGTCGGAAGTCCCCGATTTCCATACCGAAATCGGCCTGACCTCGCCTGCCCACCATAGGATTTAAGCGCAAGCCGCCCTGCCAGCGGGCGGCTTGCATCTGCTGATTCATAAAATGGGCTCACGGATGTTTGCCCATGGGCATAACGTGTGTTATGGGTCAACGCCTATTACATTATGAAGGGCAGGAATCAATAGTGGCGGTCTCTTATATGGATTTCACTTCTCCCTCCGTTCGGTATACTTACGATATGAGCAATAACCCTTTTTTCAAAAAAGATAGTCAGAATTACATTAATTCTCTCTCCGTAAAAGAATTAAACACGCTTGGCAACGCTTCCCTGCTGGATATATATCTCAGTACCGGAAACGTAGTGGAGCCGCATATCCATCAGAATGCAACGGAGCTGGTCTATGTCGTTTCCGGCTCAGCCATCGTCTCCCTTATCAATCCGTTTACGAAGGAGCTGCTGAACTTCACGGTAACGCCGGGTCAGGTTGCGCTTGTGCCCCAAGGCTGGTGGCATTATGAAATGGCGACGGTTGACAACACGCACCTGATCGCGGTCTTTGACGCGCCGGTGCCTGAATTCATTGGAGGTTCGGATCTTTTGAGATTGACGCCGGCCAGCGTGTTCGCTCACACCTACTGCCTAGATGAAGCCAAAGTCAAAGAGACCTTGGCGCCGATCACCGACACGGTTGTCATCGGGCCGCCCAAAAACTGCCGGCAGCAAGGGCAAGTGCAAGGACAGATGAAACATCAGCCTCATGCGTCTCATCATAATCAGCACTATTATCATCAAGAAGGCACTGTGAACCGTGATTATGAGCTGCTACAACAACAGCAGCAGCAGCAGTTGTTCCAGCAGCAGTTCCAGGCTCAGGATCAACCGCAGCATGGAACGTATGCTGCTGAACCACAGCGACTACCAACTCAAGAACAAGTGCAGTTCCGTTCGCAGCAGCAATTACAAGAACAACAGCGTCAGCAGTTCATTCAACAACAGCAGCAGTTGCCATTCCTGCAGCGCCAGCTCATTGGAAATGGCTGGGATCAATTCTGATCAACCCTCTGGTGATGAGTCCTCCATAGAAATACGCAGCATCACGATTCAACAGCGATGCTGCGTATTTCTTGTTTATATGGAAGTATATTATTTAGGAAGACCGGATGCTCCCGTTATTTTCATCTTCCGGCACGTAATGTTCTCAGGCCGCATAACCGATATGGACCACTGTATACCCGAGGTCAGATTAATCAGACTTAAATAATATCCGTGTCCTGCGCCGGTATCGATACCCAGCTTACCGTCGCCATACCAGAGCTCCTCTGGCGGTACACCCAACCGAAACGTAGAAGTATGACCAAACACAATCATCTTATCCAACCATCGGGGGGACAGAAGAAACGGCTCGCGAATTTCCGTTAATTCTTCCGGGCTCTGAGCATGAAGCGGAATTCCGGGCCGAATGCCTGCATGCACAAACAAGAATTGATTATACTCGGTCCATAGCGGCATTGTTGTTATGAACTGCTGATACTTCTTGAGCCTGGGAGCCGCAAGCCCTGCTTGTTCCGGTCGGTGATGCAGCCATTTGCGTTCGTTATTACCCTGCAGCGCAATAGCACCGGAATCTCGCAGTTCCTCCACATAATCCAGTGTCCCTGCTGAATCCGGTCCCTTATTTACATAATCCCCAAGCAAGAACAAGCGGTCCACCTCCGGATCATAATGTACATGCCGCAGGAGAGTTTCAAGCAGATAACCGTAACCATGGACATCCGAAACCGCGTACACCTCGCTCATGGGGCTAACATACTGCTGTCTGCATAGATCATGGTTTGATCCGGAGACAGTCGTATCAACAATTCGCTTCCGGCATCCACGCTGCAATCATGGAATAAATGAATGGGCTGCTGATCTGCCGTTTCCACAATGACTCTCCATCTTGTTCCTTCGTATACCGTCTGCACCACCGTCACCTTCAGCAGGCTCCCTTCCTGCGAAGCTTCGCCGCGCCAAATCCGGATGGATTCAGGATGGACCATCATCACGGCCCTGCCGTCTCCCTTATCCACGCCGATGCGGAGCCCGGCTATCGGACTCCCGGCAAGCATGGCCATAGGCTGTCCATCCTGGGTCAGTTTGGCTTCCAGCTGATTATGGTAGCCCATGAGCTGCGCAACCCAAGGGCTTGCCGGTCTCTCAAACAACACCCTCGGCTCTCCGAATTGGTCAATTCCTCCATCCCGTAAAATCAGGATTCGATCAGCGACCGTAAATGCCTCCATACGATCATGCGTCACATACAGGGTAGCGATGGATAATTCGCCGAGCAATCTGGCTAATTCACCGCGCATATCCGTTCTAAGTTTGACATCCAGATTAGACAACGGTTCATCCATTAATATCAGCTTTGGCTCTGTTGCCAACGCTCTCGCTATGCCTACTCGCTGCTGCTGACCACCAGACAGTTGGGCCGGCAGGCGGTCCAATAAGCCTTCCAGCTTCAGAAGCGACTGGAGTCGATCTAATGTATTCGCTCTGTCTTTAGTGTCTAACTTTCGGCGTTTCATCCCATACTCCATATTTTGCTTCACCGTCATATGCGGCCAAAGGGCATAATCTTGAAACACCATATTAATGGGCCGGTTCTCCGGGGGAATATAGTGTCTCCCCCGTTCAACGGTGACCCCCGCCATCTCTACCTCGCCTGAATCTATGCCCTGCAGTCCGGCAACCATCTGCAGCAGCGTCGATTTTCCGCAGCCGGATGGACCGAGAATGCAAATGCGCTCCCCTTCCCTCACTTCAAACGTGATCGGCTTCAAGACTTGCTGCGAGCCGAATGACTTCGATACGCCCTTTACCTTTAAGATCATTCCACTCTCCATCCTTTCTAAGTTGGATCACGTCTATCGATACCCATTGCCGTCTACCGCATTCTATTGCCATCCAGCCATCGAAATACAAGACGTCCCGCAGCTTGAAGCAGTACGATGATGAGCACCACGGTGCCGCAGCTTACAACGGTAGCAGCCGTAGCATAGCCGTAGCGCGAGAATTCAAAAGCTCTGTCGATAACCAGTGGCATCAGTGAATAATTAGCCGGTTTCAGCATCGAGGCCAGGGCCAAATCAAACACGCTGGTTCCAAACGAAGCCAGGATCGCGATAAGCAAAGACTGACGCACCATGGGCAGTACGATATCCCGCATCCGTTCGAATATGCTCGCCCCTTGGATAGCGGCTGCCTTCAGCATCGTGCCGGACAAATTGCCGAACGCTCCAAGCTGGACCCTGACTGCGTAGGGGATGGCACCGGCTATACCCGCAATCACGAGCAGCGAGGGGGTTCCGTATAAATGGAGTCCTAAAGGCTCCAGCCATTTCTGATTCCATATGAAAATATAGCCAATCCCGAGCACAACGCCGGGGACCGCGAGGGATATGATGGAGAACAGCTGAAGCATGGGCTTTAGCCTAGACTCCGTGAAGGTCAGCATGTAGGCAACAACAAACCCGATCAGCATGCTAAACAATGCGGCTGCGGCTGCAATTGCGAGTGAATGATACATTCCTTCCAGATAACCGAGCAGCCGGTGATCCCCAGCCTGTCCTGCAAATAATTCACGATAATGATCCAGCGTGAAATTGCCCGGATTCAGGCCTCCGCCTGCCTGTTTCAGCAGAGATACCGCTGCACTCGTCCCAATCGGAATCCCGAGACTCAGGAAAAGAAAAACCGTAATGGACAGATTGTACATCCAGGCAAACCGCGGTTTAACCTTCTCCATTTTGACTGCTCTCGCATTCAGAAAGTCGAATCTGGATTTACGGAGGGTCACCATCAGCAAAGTCATCGCCAGCACCAGGATCAATACCAGGTAGAATGCCAGCACTCCCGCCATATCAAAACGTACAGGTGACTGGTAAATGGCCGAGTAAATGGAGTAGGTCAGCGTCGGGAATTTATACACAGTTGCCAATGCGGCAGGCAGCCCGAAATCGCCGATCGAATCCATAAAGACCAGGGTCCAGCCCGCAACATAAGAAGGGAGTGCCAGTGGCAATTCGACGGTTCTCCATACGGTGAAAGGCCTCGCGCCGTTCAGCCTGGCTGCATAACCGAACTGCCTTATATTCCACTCCGAAGCTGCCATAATAGCCAAGTAAGCTAACGGGAATTTGCTTAGGGACATGACAAACACAAGTCCGGCAGGCTGAAATATAAATGAGGTGACCCATGTCAGCCCCAGCCACTGATGAACCAGTCCATCCGCACTGGCAAACAATACCCAGCCCTGTGCAATCATGAACGATGGCGCGATCAGCAGAACCCACGCCGTCATATCCAGCAATCTTGCTGTTGCAAAGTTCCATCTTGCCCGGATGGTAGCAAGTACGCCTCCAAGGATCGTACCGAACGTAGCCGTCCCCAGCGCTAATGTGACTGAATTCAGGAGGGATTGTTTCCACAGAGGTCGATGAAATATGTCTCCGATCAAGCCCAAGCTGCTGGACTGGATCTGACCGAAAAAGAGTCCAGGGAAAATCACGTTGATTAGCACGGCAAGCAGCGGCAGAAAAATAAAAACAAACAGGAGGAGGGTTACCCCGCCTCCATAGCGAGCTTCCGAAGTATTCATGTTATGTGCCTACCTTACGTTTTGATCCGCAAACCAAGTCTTGATCTCAACCTCATGCTCTGAGGCCCACTTCGCAGAAGGCAGCATAAAGGCTCCGTTCGGTTCACGTTCACTTCGCGTTGACACACCTTCAGCGAGCGGCGTAAAGAAGCTGTCCGTTGAATCCTGATTCGTTAACATCTGCTGTGTCTCGGGTTTTAGCATATATTCCACAAACGCCTTGGCCGCTGCCGGGTTCTTGGTATGTTTGCTGATCGTTACAACACGCAAGCTGCCTGGCGCACCCTCGCGCGGCCATATCACCTCAATAGGCTCACCTGCAAGCTTCAGTTCATAAGCATTGTGCTCCTGGAGTGCCGCAACCTCGATTTCTCCGCTTAACAATGCTTTTCCGACCGGACCATTCTTGGGGTAGACATGCAGCTCCTTCTTAAAACGCTGCTCATATTTCTGCTCTGCCGCTTCGACACCCCATTGCTCAAAAAAAGCAGATACAAGCGGATAGGCAGGCGCTGCTACGGCCGGATCTGCATGACCCACAGGGCCGTCATAGGCAAAAAATTGCTCCCAGGTCGTCGGTGCCTTCTCCGGCGTTACCAGCGTTGTGTTATAAGCGATGACCCCGGCCGCATGAATGCCGACAGGAAAGTATGAAAAATCTTTGGGCACATAACTCCTTCCGTTTTCGGACAGATTCCCCAGATTCTCAGGCTCCCAGTCAGTCATCAGGAAATCGCGATCTGCCAAATTGCGCACCGAGCCGTGCCCATCCATCATCAGGACGTCCCACTGCGGGTTACCCTGCTCGGCTTCTATTTTGGCCAATGCTTCTCCCCCGCCGTAATGCACGGCTTCTATCTTGAAGCCTGTCTCTTCCATAAACTTCGGAGCAATGAAATCTACAAAATCATTTCCGTATAAGTAGATCGTTTCTCCGGTATCCTCTGCGTCGTCGCTGTTCAAGGATACGTCCGACTGTCCGGCGGTACTTCCGCTTCCGCTGGTAATAGGTCCGGTCGTTTCCTGAGATCGAACCGTTTGCTGTCCATCCGATTGCGCGCAAGCCGACAACATCATCATCAACGCAGTTAATGCAATGAATATCCCGTGTTTAAAGCCTCTTTTTTGGTTCATGTCACCCTCCTGTTTCTGATTTCCTTCTTGGTTCCATTTCAGCATAACGCGCCAAATTCAATTAAAAATTATCGCTGCGTTAACAAAGAGTTAAATAATATCTATCAAATGTTAGATAAGATTAAGAGTATCAATGATGAAATGGAAAGAGAGGATAGCAACATGAACTTACAGCAATTAAAAGTATTTGTGCTTACCGTGGAGTTGAGGAAGCTGTACCTTGTGGCTCAGAAGCTGGGCATTACCCAGCCAACCGTCACCTTCCATTTAAACAAGCTGCAGGAAGAGCTTGGCCTTGCCCTGTTTCACACCAAGTCCTACCATGTCATCAAGCTTACGGAAGCCGGTCAAGCCTTTTATCATTACGCATCGCAGATCCATTCCCTGTCTGAGGAAGCTTCATCAACCATGGATGTCTTCCGCGGAACCGCTGCAGGAGTACTCGCCATTGGCAGCACCCATACTCCCGCTACCTACCTGTTACCGCCGTTTCTGCAACAGTTGAAACTTAATTATCCGGGATTGTCCATCCAGTTGGATGTCCGACCGGCAGCTTATATCATCGAGAAAGTCAAAAAATACGAGCTCGATGTAGGCATCATATCGAACACGCAAGTAGATGAGCCGGAATTTATCGTACAGCCGCTGGTCCATGATGATCTGGTGCTTATATTTGCCTCGGATCATCCCTTCGCCAGCATAAGTGATTTAATTCCGAGCGATCTGGTCGAACATCCCTTAGTTTCGCATGAACCAGGCTCCATCAGCAGACAGCTTATTGACCGCTGGGCTGACAAACATCATATCCACCTTCAAATATCATTGGAAATCTCGGGAACCGAAGCACTGAAAGCAGCCGTTCGGCACCGTCTGGGGTATGGCATGATCGCAGAAGCTGCCATACAAGAAGAACTGGCAGAGGGGAAACTCCAATCACGACCTATTCCGTCCTGGCTGCCCGAGCGCCGGATTTATGCCGTTCGCCACCGCAATAAGCTGATCAGTCCCGCGCTGCGGATGTTCTGGAGAAACCTTTTGGACAATTTTGCATCACAACAGCCGGAAGAGAGTCATGACACGATTCAAGATTAATCCCGCTATATTTCGTATTCTTCGAAAAACGGTTAGAATAGTAAGGTACGGCATCTATCGAATGCCAATGTATATTGAAGGAGGATCCCTATATCATGAGCGTTGATTATAAAGCGTATTTCGCTGAACACCGCGAAACCCATCTGAATGAGTTGAAGGAATGGTTGTCCATTCCGAGCATTTCGGCCCTGTCCGAGCATAAAGGCGATGTGGCAAAGGCTGCCGAGTGGCTCGCAGGCAAGCTGACCGAAGCGGGACTTGAGCATGTGGAAGTTCATCAAACGGCAGGACACCCTATTATTACGGCAGACTATTTGCATGCCGAAGGCAAACCGACCGTGCTCGTCTACGGCCACTATGACGTACAGCCTGTAGATCCGCTTCATCTGTGGGAAACGCCGCCCTTTGAGCCGGCTATCCGCAACGGTAAATTGTATGCACGCGGAGCAACGGATGACAAAGGCCAGCTGTTCCTGCATGTCAAAGCCGTTGAAGCCATTTTGAAGCAAGAGAAAGAGCTTCCGGTCAACATCAAGTTCTGCATTGAAGGCGAAGAAGAGGTGTCCAGCCCGAACCTCCCGCTCTACCTTGACAACCATAAGGACAAGCTGGCTGCTGACGCCATCGTGATCTCGGATACGTCCCTGCTCGCACCTGGCAAACCGGCCATTTCTACAGGCCTTCGCGGATTATGCTCCCTGGAGTTGTCTCTGGAAACAGCTAATACCGACCTTCATTCCGGTACATATGGCGGCGGGGTACCCAACGCCCTGCATGCCCTCGTCTCCCTGCTCTCCTCGCTTCATGACGAGCAAGGCCGCGTCGCCGTAAAAGGCTTCTATGACGGCGTGCTCGAGCTGTCGCCTGAAATGCGCGAGGAATTTGCCAAGCAGGAATTCGACGAGGATAAGCTGAAGCAGGATCTCGGCCTCGATTCCCTGTACGGTGAGGAAGGGTTCTCCTTCGTTGAACGCGTGGGAGCGCGTCCGACCCTTGAGCTGAACGGCGTATATGGAGGGTTCCAAGGAGAAGGCAGCAAGACGGTCATTCCGAGGGAGGCCCATGCCAAAATTACGTGCCGTCTGGTAGCAGACCAGGATCCGCAAGCGGTGCTTGACGCGATTGAAGCCCACTTACATGCCCACACTCCCGTCGGATCGAAGATTACCTTTAAGCCGAAGGAAAAAGCATTCGCCTTTAACATCGATCCATCCCATCCGATGCTGCAAAAAGCCGCGGACGCGTTCGAGCATGTCTACGGCACGCGTGCCCTCTTTACGAAGGATGGCGGGTCCATCCCGATCGTGGAGAAGCTGTCCAGCACGCTCGATGCACCTGCCGTCATGATGGGCTTTGGCTTGCCGGACGAGAATCTGCACGCTCCGAACGAGCATTTTAATTTGGAGAATTTCGATCAAGGCTTGCTGACGATCGTAGAGTATCTGAAGCTCGTGTAACTTTTGACACCCAGCACAGTCCGTAGAGTAAAAGTAATATTCTAAAAAAAGAACGCGTATGGCGGGAGAACCGACTCCCTGACAATACGCGTTCTTTGGTTTGTATGAAAACCCCCTTATTACGCCATTCATAAGCTTATCCTTGGGGGCGGCTTGATGACCGAAGAAAATGGCCATGTTGGCCTGCAGCTTCGATTAATCGAATAAATCAGCCATGGGCGTGTCCTTACAAACAAACATATGCTGTGAACATCGCGGATTTTGGGGTCGCGGGTCCTTCCCAGGGGGTGTGCCCCTATGCGGCCCCATCACTTATTAGCTGCATCCCCAAACATACGGCTGTCATCCCCAAACAAACAGCTGCCATCCCAAACATACGGCTGCCATCCCAAGCAAACGGCTGTCATCCCAAGCATACCGCTGCCATTCCCAAACATACGCCTGCCATCCCAAGCAAACGGCTGTCATTCAAAACATACGGCTGCCATCCCCAACATACAGCTGCATCCCCAAACATACCGCTGCCATTCCCAAACATACCGCTGCCATTCCCAAACATACGCCTGCCATCCCAAGCAAACGGCTGCCATCCCAAGCAAACGGCTGTCATTCAAAACATACGGCTGCCATCCCCAACATACAGCTGCATCCCCAAACAAACAGCTGCGAACGGACCACAGATCTGTTATTTGCCACGATTTAGGCCAATCTCATATGGTAACGGACACCCAGTCCGCTATTCAACCTTTTCGCTGCGGAAAAACGGACTTTTTAAGCATATAACGAACCTCATGTCCGCTAGAATCGAAGTTTAGCTCTTATCGGATCAAATAACGTCCGCTGAGTCCGGTGAATCCGAAATTACATTTGACACGCTGTCCACTCCCCCTTCTCTCTCGTTAATGTCAGCAGCTCATTATTCACTTCGTTTTGTATATCCCGTTCTTGCGAGCTAAGATTCTCCAAATAACGATTAGCCTCATTCATCATTGCTCTAAGCCCCTCCATTTATGGAATCAGCAGTAATCTTATCACCGTGATCGTCCTATGGTTCAGCATTGGCCTTTCTTCTTCCACAAACTATGTTGTTGCGCTAGCAGCGCATATGCATTCATAGCGATGGGGATGTTAATAAAAGTGCATATCGGGTATTAACAAGATAACATCTGTACATCGCTGAGGAGGGAACGTATGAGAGCAGTCACATTTCAAGGCGCAAAAGACATTCAGGTCAAACACGTGGAGGATCCTTCCATCCAGACTCAGGATGATATTATCGTCCGCATCACCTCTACGGCTATTTGCGGTTCCGATCTTCATATATACCTAGGGGCTATGCCTGCGACTAAAGATTACGTGATCGGCCATGAGCCTATGGGGATAGTAGAAGAGGTCGGAGCTAACGTAACCCGCGTGAAAAAAGGCGACCGCGTCGTTCTTCCGTTCAATGTTTCTTGCGGCCACTGCTACTATTGCAATCACGATATGGAGAGTCAGTGCGACAATTCCAATGGCAACCCGGATGTTCATACCGGAGGTTACTTGGGTTTAACTGAACGCTATGGCAACTATCCTGGCGGGCAGGCTGAATATTTGCGCGTACCGTACGGGAACTTTATGCCGTTTGTCATCCCCGAGTCATGCGAATTGGAGGATGAGGCGCTTCTCTTCTTGTCCGACGTTCTGCCTACGGCCTATTGGAGCGTGGAGAATGCCGGCGTGAAGCCAGGCGATACCGTCACGGTGCTCGGCTGTGGACCGGTCGGTCTGATGACCCAGAAATTCGCCTGGATGAAGGGGGCTAAACGGGTAATCGCCGTGGACCGCCTTCCTTACCGGCTGCAAAAAGCAAAGCGAATGAACAACGTTGAGATCTACAATTTTGAAGACTATGATGATATGGGCGCGTACATCTGCGAGATCACCAAGGGCGGAACAGATATTGTGATCGACTGCGTCGGCATGGACGGGAAGAAGTCAACCATGGAAGCCATCGGTCAAAAGCTGAAGCTCCAGGGCGGAACGTTAAGCGCAATTGATATTGCCATCGATGCCGTTCGCAAATTCGGTACCGTTCAGCTGACCGGCGTATACGGCTCATTGTACAACATGTTCCCGCTGGGCCATATTTTTGAACGGAACATTACCCTTACCATGGGACAAGCCCCCGTCATCCATTATATGCCGGAGCTGTTCAAGAAGATCACCGCCGGGGAATTTGATCCAACCGAGATTGTATCCCACCGACTTCCACTGGAACAAGCAAGCGATGCCTATCGGATATTTAGCGATCATGAAGAAGACTGCACCAAGGTGGTTCTGAAGCCGTAGCGTCAATTCACAGCGACAAGAATAAACCAAGCATCTCCTCTCACAACCTTTGGATTGGATAGGAAGTGCTTGGTTTTTTGTGTCCCGTTTCATGGAAATTAGTGATTTTGTGTCCCGGTTCATGAAACTTAGTGAGTGAGCTAAAATCTTCCGGATGCGTGTTGGAGGTTTCGACATAACCTCAAGTCTCAAGGGATGCGTGTCTTCAACGGCAAACACATACGCCGGGTCGCACGCCTATTCGGTTGCTTTTCTGGGATTCACCCGAATGATCGTCCCGCATGGATCGGATATCCAGTAGCCCTGCGAGTTCTCGTAAACCTCCACCTCATCCCTGCGATCCACCTGACGCTCTCTCAAATAGGAAGCGGCCGCCTCGGGATGATCCGTAGTGACCTCTAACCAGACATCCTGCTGAGCATAGTGAGTCATGCAATCCAGCCATAAATTGTTGGGGCCGTGCTGAAAGAGGTGTGAACCATCCTTGAAGCCCAAATAAGGCAGCTGCAAAACCTCTTTGTAAAAATGCACCGTTTCCTCATACTTGTACTTCGGAATTTTAAGGGCAATATTGTTTCCGCCGACAAACCGAATATCCGCTGATGACATGAGTACAAACCTCCGTCTGTTTTTTTATTATCGTATCATGCTGTGGCTTCAATAAATTCTTCTAGATTGCTATCCTGTCAATGATAGGCTAAGACGACCTCGGCATCGGTTTATACCAGTTTGGTATATGCGTCTGAAACCCCTCATACCAGTTCAGTACCTCTTGCGCCTGATTCAGCATAACCTCCACTTCCTGCTCTCCGAAGGGAATCGCCCAATGAATCGAGGAAATCTGATTGCTCGCGATATAAAGTGCCATTAATCTGAAGAATGAATCCGGTACCTCTCCACCTTGGAAATATCCGTGAATACGACCGGATGCAAACCACGGGCTAATTACGGCATCCCATGTAATCCGGTTAAACTCCTCCCAAGGATCACCGGAATCCGCCCGGTTGAAATCGATGATGCCCAGTTCACCTTCTGGAGTAACCACCATATTGCCGATATGATAATCCCCATGCTGAAAAGCACAGGGCCGCTCCTCAAGCAAATAGCGATGCTCCTCCATATAACGAATCATGTTGTCCGCACCTGGGAGTCGGATGCCACAGCTCCCATAATTTTTGATGTACCTATCCATCTTGGAATGATAATAAACCGCCCACGTATCAAAGCCGCTTTCAGCCGGAATTCGATGCATTTCGCTTAAATATCTGCCTGCCTGAACGCCAAGCCGGTACTGCTCCTCAGAATCCAGCAAAGGAATCACATCCCTTGCATCTTCTCCCGGAACCCATGTGAACAGGGAAAATACTTGCCTGCCCTCATGGCAGACGCCAAAATCAATCGGACGGGACATTCGCATTTCGATAGGATCCAGCTTTTTTACCGCTTCAAACTCCCACCGCTTTCGCTCATATTGAGAGATATCGGATAATCGAAGGAGCCACTCCTGGCCTTCCGTATCCTGAACATAGTATTTACGATCTGCCGACCAGCCCTTGGCAACCGTTTGAACGGTCAGCCATTGATCTGCCCCCGGGATTTCGCGAATCGTGTCCTGCATGCTGCACACCCCCTATATTCGATATCCGGCACGATCTTTAAATCTCATACATTATAAATGAAGAGGGTTCTATAGACCATGCAGATAATTTCCGGCTAAACACGGAAATACATAAATTCATCTTCTCCCCATAATCACTGACCGTAATTGTCAGGAATGATGTAATATACTCGACTTACAGCATCCATCCTAATATAAAGCGAGGGTTTACACATGAACATGAGCCTAGAGGATTTTACGACAGAATGGTTAAAAGAGGCACGGATCACGGAACAAGTCATGGACGCATTAACCGACGATTCGCTCAAAACCGCCATGACGGATCAGCATCGCACGCTCGGTCAGCTGGCATGGCATTTGGTCATGTCGGTTCAGTACATGACCATGCTCGGTCTACAATTTGAAGGCCCGTCCCGCGAGCAGGAAATCCCGGATTCCGCCGCCGAGATTCAGAACAGCTACCGCCGGATCCGGCATGCCTTTCTGGATGCCGTGAAATCACAATGGAGCGAGGATGATCTTCGCGCTACCCGTGAATTCGACGGAGAGCCTTGGACCAATGCGGCATTCCTGCATTTTACCCTGGTTCATCAAGCGCATCACCGCGGACAGATGACGGTGCTGATGAGACAAGCCGGCCTGCGGATTCCCGAGCTCTACGGTCCGACCTACGATTCCTGGATCGACAAGGGCATGGACCCGCTCGTGTAAAAAGGATACAATTTATTCGAAGTAACATGGGGATTCTCCCCATCTGGAAGGAGCACGCTTGATGTCTAAAGCGGATAATATGCTGTCGATTCTGTGGATGCTCCGCTCGGGCAAAAAGATGACCGCACAGCAAATTGCCGATGAACTGGAAATCCATGTTCGAACGGCGTACCGCTGCATCGATTCGTTATGCGCCAGCGGCGCGCCCATCATCGCCGATTCCGGGCCGAACGGCGGCTTTCGGATCCTCGGACAGTTTGCCGAATCCCCACTGATGTTTGATGCAGAAGAGCAGAAGGCATTGGTGCATGCTTCGATCTTTGCCAAAGAAAGCGGCTATCCGTTTACCGACGCGCTGCAGCGGGCGATTGACAAGCTGAAGCTGTATACGAACGAAGAGCAGCTTTCTCAGATCGAACGGCACAGCGGCGGCGTCTCGGTGTTGCAGCCTCCTGTCCATAAGGGGCTGCGGCCGCTGCTTCAGACGCTTGAAAGTGCCGCGGCGCACGGGCAAACCCTGAAAATGACGTATTCGAAGGGCAGGGAAGGCGCCAGCATTACCCGAAACTTTGACCCCTACGGCATCATCCACTGGAAGGGTCAATGGTATGCCGCCGGCTTCTGCCATCTGCGTCAAGAGATTCGCAATTTCCGCGTGGATCGGATCATTGGGCTGGAGCCGACAGAACATGTATTTGAAAGGCCCGCTGATTTTTCGGCCAAGGATGTACTGCTTGGCAGTCTGCTGCCCGATCAAGGCAGCCATGAACGGCTGGTCCATGTCGTCATCCAAGGCCACGAGCATGTTCTGAATGAATTAAGTCAGCATTGGTTATTTGGACATACGCTTGTGAAACGCTGTGATGGAGAAGCCCATTTCCGACTGGATACGTCTTCGCTGACGTCCTATGTTCCCTATTTTCTTCTCCCTTATGGCAAATCTTTAACCATTCTGGAGCCCGCTTCTCTTGTTCTGAAACTGTCAGAAATCACGACAAGCATGGCGCTCCATTACGAACGCATGTTAAGCGACATGACCAAAAAGGAAGGGTGAACCCGATGGAGAAATTCGCGATGTACGGAAAGTTGATCGCCCATCCCGGAAAACGGGATGAACTTGCAGAGATCCTGCTCGAAGCAGCAGCGATGCTTAGCGATAACAAAGATTGTGAACTCTATATCGTCAACGTTTCGGACAGCGATCCGAATGCCGTATGGGTCACGGAATTGTGGAGCAGCCAAGACGCGCATGCCGCTTCATTGCAGGGAGCCGATACGTCCGAGCTGCTCCAGCGCGGACGGCCGCTGATCGCCGGCGCGGAGCCGCTCAAGCTTAAACCGCTTGGAGGAAAAGGTTTTTAGATATAGCTGGTCTGAAGAAAAGAGGCTTTCCCCGAATCGAATTTCTGGGATAGCCTCTTTTTTGCTATATATTGTTCCGGTATTCCGAGGGGCTGTAACCAACCTCTTTACGAAACGTTTTCGAGAAATAGTTCGCCGATTCAAAGCCGGTTGCGTCCGCAATTTCTTTGATGCTCAGAGGGGTCGTTCTCAGCATGAGTTTGGCCTGCTCCATCCGCTTAAGGCTTAAATATTTCTGCGGCGTGATCCCGAAATGCCGCTTGAAGTACTTAATAAAATAATTCGGATGCAAATGCAGCGTCCCCGCCATCTGCTCCAGCGTAATCTCCTCATGCAGGTGATTCTTAATGTACTGCTGCACTTTGTGGAGCCTGCCCATATCTTCCATTTTGTCCTTATGAATCTGCGGGTGCTGGTGTTCGAACACTCGGGACAGGATGTCCAGCATCACCGACTTTTCCCGCAAACGCGCGGCGATGGTATCGGAGCGATGCGCATCGACCAGCTGCTGGAATAATGCCGGCATCTCTGCGTTCCCCGACAAATCATAGCAATAGGGAACGTTCAGCCAGGAAAATACATCGGAATCGCCTACGGTCGCCGAGAAGTGCGACCAGTATTTAAGATAGGGGCGGCCGCTGATGACAGAGTAGGATTGCCTGGTCCGTGCCGGCATCAGAACCAATTGACCCGGAACGGGATACAGCTCCTCATCGCCGATTTTCACCCATCCTTCCCCATCCAGGATAAAATAGAGCTTGTTGTAAGACACGGTGTAGTCGAATTCCTTCCACTCCGGCCAGCACTGCGTTCTTTCGGCCTCCCAGATCTGAACCTGCATGTTCAGGAGCATCTGCTGAATGGCTTCATGTTCATTTCGTTCATTCTTCATCTTCGATTATCCTCTAAAGTTATTATAATACCCGTCAGAGTTAAGTAATTATCTATTCATACTAACACATTCTTGTTAAAATCAAACTCGACAATTCCAAGAATCGGAGGTTTGAATCCATGACAACGACTACCACTCCAACCAATCAAGTCATCCAGGAACGAAACCAGCGTGTGAAATGGTTCCAGAACGACCGTTTCGGCATGTTCATCCACTGGGGGCTCTACTCGATCCCAGCCAGAGGCGAATGGCTCCGAAGCTCGGAACAGATGAGCATCGAAGACTATCAGACCTATTTCGATGAATTTGATCCCGTTGACTATAATCCGCGGGAGTGGGCCAAAGCGGCCAAAAAAGCAGGCATGAAATATGCGGTGCTGACGGCCAAGCACCATGACGGATTCTGTTTGTTCGACAGCAAGCTGACGGAATATAAATCAACGAATACCAAAGCCGGGCGGGACCTCGTGCAGGAGTTTCTGGAAGCTTTCCGTGAAGAAGGCCTTAAAGTCGGCCTCTACTTCTCGCTGATCGACTGGTACCATGAGGACTATCCGGCCTATGGAGACCGTATTCACCCCATGCGCGCGAACGAAGCCTTCAAGCGCGATCCTAAAAACTTCGACCGATACCTGGATTACATGCACGGGCAGGTCCGAGAGCTGCTGACAGGCTACGGCAAGCTCGATATTATGTGGTTTGACTTCTCCTATGGCAACATGCGCGGCGAAGTGTGGCGCGCCACCGAGCTGATGAAGATGATCCGCGAGCTGCAGCCGCACATTCTCATCGACAACCGGCTCGAAGGCAGCGGCGAGAGCGGAGGCAGCATCTATACTACCGATCCTTCCGTTTACAGTGGAGATTTCGCTTCACCTGAACAAATCATTCCGCCGCACGGCGTCGTGGATCAGACAGGTGCCCCGATCCCGTGGGAAGCCTGCATCACGCTGAATAACAACTGGGGGTATGCAGCCGCCGACCGCAATTACAAATCGGCAACCACGATCATCCGCAAGCTGGTGGAATGCGTCAGCAAGAACGGCAACATGCTGCTGAATGTTGGACCAGACGCTAGAGGCGTCATCCCGAGGGAGAGCCTCGACGTGCTGGAGGAAATCGGTGACTGGATGAGCAAGAACGGCGACAGCATCTATGGCTGCGCGGCCGCTGATTATCCGAAGCCGGATTGGGGTCGGTACACCCAAAAAGGCAATAAGCTGTATGCCCACGTCTTTGAGGAGTCCATCGGACCGATCAATCTCATCGGCATGGCCGACAAGGTGAAGAAGGCCCGTCTGCTCGCGGACGGATACGAATTGTTCCTCAGCCGCCCATGGAGCGCAGCGGAATTCATCGAGGACGCATTTGTGAATTTCGCGCGGCCTGAACACTTCACCTATCCGCTCCCCGACAAACGCAATACCGTCATTGAACTGGAGCTTTATGACGAATCCGATCGTTCGTAACGATAAGATCGCATATACCATGAACTAATTCCTATAAGAGCCTGACTTGATGTTTTGTTACATCGCGTCAGGCTTTTTTTTATGCCCCGACACCCCTATCCTCCTGGAACATCAAACCATTCCAAACGCAAAAAAATCGTATTGCACAATAACTGTTTATGCTATATACTAATTATCAATTAAACTGTTTATTATATATACAATTAATTAAAGGAGATGTTCTGACAATGAGTAACTATGCTGTTGAGATTCGGCAACTTCGCAAAAGCTTTGGGCACCAAACCGTGCTGGACGGGATCGACCTGGGCGTGCCGCAAGGAAACGTATTTGCTCTTCTGGGTCCTAATGGGGCCGGCAAAACAACCCTGATCAACATCCTGTCCACATTGGTGACGCCCGATGCCGGCAGCGTGAGGATTAACGGATTTGATCTCCGCCATCACAAGCAGGATGTGCAGCAGTCCATCAGTCTGACCGGCCAATTCGCTGCCGTTGACGAAGTATTGACTGCGGAAGAGAACCTGCGGATGATATGCAGGCTGTCCGGTCTATCTGCAGCGGAAGCGCGCCTGCGAACCGCCGAACTGCTCGAACAATTCGATCTCACTGCTGCTGCCGCCAAGCGCGTGAAGACGTATTCGGGCGGGATGAAGAGACGGCTTGATCTTGCGATCAGCCTTGTCGTTCCGCGGCCCGTGCTGTTCCTGGATGAACCGACCACGGGACTGGATACACGCAGCCGCCGTACCCTGTGGGATATCATTCTGCAATTGAAGAGCCAGGGCATCACCATACTGCTGACCACGCAGTATTTGGAGGAAGCGGATCAGCTCGCGGATCGGATCGCGGTCCTGGATGGCGGGCGAGTCGTTGCTGAGGGAAGCCCGGCCGAGCTGAAGGCCCGGGTCGGAGGAGAAGTGCTGGAGCTCCGTAACGAACACGAAGAGGTGATTCACAGGATTCCGACAAGCGGCAGCATCGGGGACGTCGCGCAGACGCTTCAAGAGTTCACTCGCCTGATACCGAATGAGACGCGCGTAAGTCTTCATAGACCGAATATGGATGATGTATTCCTGTCGCTAACCGACAAGAAATTGGAGGAAATCATATCATGAGAGCAACAGCTTCGAATACAAAAACAACGTCCTTCGCGGTCACCCAGACCGTCTTTATCGGTCGCAGCTTGCGTCACAGCATCCGGAACGCGGAGGCGATGATTACGGCAATGATGCTGCCAATCATGTTGATGCTGCTGTTCACCTATGTATTTGGCGGCGCCATTGATCCCAGCGGACAGTATGTAGACTACGTGGTGCCGGGAATCATTCTGCTATGCGCAGGTTTCGGATCGTCCAGCACGGCCGTCGATGTCTCCCAAGATATGACCAATGGCATCATTGACCGCTTCCGGACGATGCCCATTCAAAGCATGAGTGTTATTACAGGACATGTGGTAGCCAGCCTTGCCCGAAACATGCTGGCAACTGGCGTCGTTATCGCTGTGGCTCTGCTCGTTGGTTTCAGGCCTTCAGCCGGACTTCTGGATTGGATTCTCGCCATCGGCTTGATCGCGCTCTTTATCTTTGCTTTCACCTGGCTTTATGCCGCCATCGGCCTCGTTGCAGGCAGTCCGGCAGCGGCCAGCAGCTATGGATTCGCCCTGCTCTTCCTCCCCTACCTCTCCAGCGCCTTCGTTCCTACGGAGACGATGCCGCGATGGCTGCAAGGGGTCGCAAGCAATCAACCGATCACGCCGGTGATCGAGTCCATTCGTGGGTTGCTGACGGGAGGTTCCATCCAGGGTCATATCGGCTGGGCAATAGGATGGTGTCTGTTCATCCTTATCGGCTCCATGGTATGGAGCATGTGGACCTTTAAGAGAAAAGCTGGGCGACGCTAAATATGCATAGGGGGCGACAGCTATCCAAGGATGCCCCGGACCATGCATCGTGCGCATATTGGAGCAGTGCGCACGATGTAGCATTGCTTTTTTAAGAGCCACTCTGGACATGGCATCTGCCTTCCAGCGGATGTCATGTCCGTCCCGGAACGATATCTACCAAACCCGACGCTTGTTAAAACATCCGCTTTGGCCTAATCAACCAGCAAAAAAACCGATCCTCATGCGAGGATCGGTTTTTTTACCCAGCTGCGGCGCGCTTTTACGGCACTTTCTTACGGCAAGTTCATACTCCACACTCTTACTGCACTTTCTTACTATACACTCTTATCTGCATGCTCTTACGGCACTTTCTTATTGCACTCTCTTATCCACCACGACCTGTAACTGTAACTTTGGCCGATATCATTACTTGTCCGACTTTCCCGGCTGTGTCTTGGTCTGGAGATAATGATCAATGCCGTCCAGAATGCGTTCTAACCCGAAATCAATGTCATTGCCAATCGGATTCACTTCCTCGTTGTCTTCCGTATAGACCCCCGACATCACAACCGGATACAGGAACGGAAACCGATCCGGCTTCATAAGCTGTTTCAGCGCTGCCGTATAATCGATTCCACTGAACTGTTCCGGGGTGGAGCCTGCCTGTATGGCGCGGTCCATATCCCGCTGCATCATGCCGCTTGATCTAGCGTAATTGCTTAACAAGAGAATCAAAGACATCCGCTCATAATCATTCAGCGGCAGATCCGTCATGAACCGCAGACCCCAATCGATAAATCGCAGATTATTCGGCGTAATGGGAATACCCGTAATCGGAATGTCTCCAAACCAGGGGTGATCCCGGAATACCTGCATCGTCGATTTGACGTAGACCCGCATATTCTCGCGCCAGTCGGCAGAATCTTCCGGCGGAATGGGAATATCGCACGCGGCGTTCTGCATCAGCAGCAAAAGGTCGTCCTTACTGGAAATGTACCGGTACAGCGACATGGCGGTAAAACCCAAGGAGGACGCGATTCGATTCATGGAGACAGCGGAAAGCCCTTCTTTATCGGCGATCTCGATAGCCGTCTCCACAATCTGCGACAGGCTCATCTCCCGTTTCGGTCCCCGCTGCGGCGGCTTTACCAATCCCCAGCTAAGAGCCGCCCCTCTGGGCAGCTTGGATCCAATATCCGAATCCATACTCTCATCGTTTGACATAAACAGTGTATCCTTTCTGCATCCTAGCTTCTGATGGCAACTGCTAATTGTTTATATTATAAACAGTATATCACATGTGTTCACCCTTATGAACCAGGTAGAATATGAGCACGCATGCGAGGATACCGACTTGACCCACGTATACTCAATCATGTGACAGATGCATCAAAATGTTGACCAGCTTCCCGAACGGATCGCGGACAAAAAAGCGTCTTACTCCCCAAGGCTCATCAACCGGTCCATATTCAATGGAAAAGTCTGACCGCCTCATCGCATCCAGCACAGTCTCTAGCTCATCCACTTCGATCGACAGATCCGGGACGGGCGTGCCGCCGCCTCCCTCGGAAGCAAAGCTGATCTGTATGCTCATCCTCTCCTGCGAGCCATAAGTGGTGATCCAGCCATGATCCATTAACATATCCAGACCCAGCACATCTTGATAAAACGTCTTGGCTGCGGCGACATCCTTCGTTGCGACATTTGCGACAATGCGTTTAACTCCCAACTTATACTCCTCCATTCATCACGCTAAAAATATCATTACAGCTACGTTATACACACCCTCATGTAGCTACACGACTAAAGTATAACAAATCCTTCCAACAAAAAAAGCTGTTGAGATTTAATTCAACAGCTTTTTCGTTAGCTCCCTGATGCAGTTGTTGTTCCCTTCCCTCATGCAGAAGCCTGACGGCTTGTGCTCAGACCTTAGCTTTTTCGGTAATATGAACCAACGCTCCATAGGGGGTTGTTCTCATCATGGACGTATCCTTGAATTAAGCGGAACTCGAGGTCGGCCTGATGATGATTTCATTCACATCGACTTCCGGCGGCTGCTCGATGGCGTATAAAATCGCATGCGCAATCGAAGTCGCCGGGATGGATATTCTTCGATATTCCTTCATGACCTGTCTGGCCGTATCATCGGATATACTGTCGGCCAGCTCCGAATCCGTCACGCCCGGCGATATTTGCGTGACCCGAATACCGCTGCCGACCTCCTGGCGCAGGCCCTCCGAGATTGCGCGAACCGCATGCTTGGTGGCACAATAAACGGCTGCGGTTGGCGATACTTCGTACGCACCAATGGAAGCGATATTGATAAATTGGCCAAAGCCCTGCTTCTGCATCACCGGCAGCCCTGCTGCGATACCATGGAGGACGCCGCGGATGTTCACATCGATCATCCGGTTCCACTCGTCCACCTTCAAGGCCTCCAAGGGTGATAGAGGCATGACCCCGGCATTGTTGAGCATGACATCCATCCGCCCGAACTGGCTTACCGCCAAGTCGATGAAAGATTCCATTTGATCGAGATGAGCCACATTCAGCGATTGGTAAACCGCTGAGCCGCCTTCCCCATTCAAATCGGAAGCAAGCTTCTCCAGCCGGTCCGTTCTTCTTGCCCCAAGAACCACATGGGCGCCATGATGAGCCAGCAACCGGGCTGCCGCTTCGCCGATCCCGCTGCTCGCGCCTGTAATGGCCACGACTTTTCCTTTTACGTTAGACATACAACTCTCCTCCTGATCCTGTTCTGAACTTCCAAGCCAAGCCGTCTTCTGCTATAAACGCACGGTCAGTTTTCCCGATACAATACCATCCCTGCATGATAGAGAACGCCGTCCCGAAAATCACCGTCAGCCGTAAATCCGGTGTCATCCACATATTCGATATGATCGCCTTGAATGAAATAGCGGCCTTGATAGGCGCTTTTGCGCCGACCCCGTGCTTCATCATAACGACCGTTCGGCAGCAGCTCGTGGCGGATATATCCGTCCTTGGTCACCCACATGCCTGCATAGGGATGCTGCACCCCATTCGCGTTAAGAGCTGGATCCATTGCATATACCCCCATTCCTCTTATCTGATCCTCTTGAATTTCATGAATAACCGTCCTGTCTTCAACCATCGAGGATATTCTTATTATGCGTTCACACAGCATTCATTCGGTAGCCGAATCCACCACGATTCTTGCCTATTCCTACAAACTTGATTAAGATTAAATCAGATACCATCGGAGGAGGTTTATCGAACCGGGATGTTAGATCATGAAGGAATCAGTCTGCAGAACGAACTTGCAGGATACATAGAAAAATACACGGGTACTGACGGTACGCATGCTACGGCTATAGCCGATCTATCTTTTATACGGGCATCCAATGAGTCGGAAATGATTCACTCGATTCATGAGCCCGCACTGTGCATCGTGATTCAAGGCAGAAAACTAATCATGCTGGCACAGGAATGCTATTTTTACGACCCGTCCAGTTATCTTGTCGTCTCGCTGCAATTGCCCTTATCCGGCCAAGTGATTCAAGCATCACCGGAGAAGCCCTACCTGTGCCTTCGGCTGGATTTGGATCGACATCAGATCTTCGATTTACTCAAATCCTGCCAAGGGACTCCTCCTAAGAAATCCGATTCCAAAAAAGCCCTGTTTGTCAGCCCGATGAATCAAGCGCTGCTGGATGCCGTCGTCCGACTCGTACGCCTTCTGGATACGCCAAAGGATATTCCCGTCCTTGCTCCTCTGATCACGAAGGAAATTCTTTATCGAATCCTTCAAGAAGAACAAGGCCAATCCCTGAAACAGTTTGCCGTCAGCGGCAGTCATGCGCAGCGAATCGCGGCAGCGGCCCAGTTGATCGAGCAGCATTATAATCAGCCCTTACACATCGCTAACCTGTCCGCAGCCGTCAATATGAGCCCTTCTTCGCTTCATCATCACTTCAAGGAAATCACCGCCATGAGCCCGCTTCAATATCAAAAACAAATCCGATTGCAAGAGGCCCGCCGGCTCCTGCTCTCGGAAACATCCGAAGCCGCGGATGCCGGCTTTCAGGTCGGCTATGAGAGCCCCACTCAGTTCAACAGGGAATATGCCCGCATGTTCGGTTTGCCTCCGATCCGAGATATCAAGCGTCTTCGCGATTCATTGGACCTCGGCCCCAGGCAGGGCCATGCTTGATTGGGACAATACAGCTCACGGTAAAGATTTCGCCAAACACAAAAAAACGGCATGGCTGCCGTTTTTTCTACTTTGGGCACCCGATGCCCTGCATTCTTTTATTTTTCCTATCCCTTCGTTCCGCCCTGCAGCCCGAAGCCCTTGGACATGAATTGCTGGGAGAGAATGTACATGATGATCGCCGGGATGGCGTACAGCACCGAGAAGGCGGCCAGGCTGCCGTAATCGACCATGCCATACTGCCCGAAGAACTGATAGAGCTTCAGGGAAGCCGGGAATTTCTCAGGCGACTGCAGCAGGATATACGGGACGAAGAAATTGCCCCAACTGCCCGAGAAGGTAAATATCGCCACCGTACAAATACCCGGAACCATCAGCGGTGCCACGACCTTGCGCATTCCCGTAAACACCGAAGCCCCGTCCACCCAGGCGGCTTCCTCCAGATCGCTCGGCACGGAATCCATGAAATTCTTCATCATCCATATCCCGTATGGCATGGACGACGCTACATAGAACAAAATGACGCCCAAAATATTGTCATACAGCTTCAGCCCCAGGAACAGCTGGTAAACAGGCACCATCACAGCCGTAATCGGGAGCGATGTCATAAATAGAATGGTCAGCATAAAGGGTTTCTTATATTTCATCTGATAACGGGATAGCGGATAAGCTGCAAGCAGCGCCAGAAGAACAACCAATACGGCTTGGCCAAGCGACATCACCAGACCAATCAGGTAAGCACGCTGGTTCTCGCTGCTGGTCATCACCTCGACATAGTTTGCGCCGGTAACCTTGCTGGGCATCTTCAGCGATTGCATCGCATTCGGATCGACGGAAGCCACGAGCACCCAGAGCAGCGGCAGCACAAAGCATATGCCGATCCCCGTAAGGATCGCGTACGGCAGAATACGATAGATTAATTTACGTTGTTTGGCATTCATATGATCTCACCTCTGGTTACTCTTTCATCGACCTGATATACAGCAGGCTTAAGACAATCCCGATCAACAGCAGCAGCAGCGAAATGGCGGTTCCATAGCCTAATTGATAGTTTACAAACGCCTGATTGTACATAAAGATCGGCAGGGTTGTCGTGGAGTTGCCCGGACCGCCTCCGGTCATCGCATAGATGAGCCCGAACACCCCGAGCGTCTGTAAAGTAACCAGCATCATGTTCGTTGTAATGGTGCTTTTGATGTAAGGGAGGATGATGCGCGTGAAGATTTTCCACTTGGAGGCTCCATCCACCACCGCCGCTTCCTCGATTTCGTTAGGCACGTCATCCAGCGCTGCTTGAAATACCAGCATCGAGAAAGCCGTGCCGTGCCAAATATTCGCAAGAATGATCGTCAGCATCGGGACGGTAAACAGCCAGGTCACTTCCGAAAATCCAAAAAAAGTGATAATTGCATTGAGCGTGCCCTCATCCCCGAAAAAGCTGTACAGGCAAAGGGCGCATACAATCTCGGGCGTCACCCAGCCCGCCAGCACAATCGTTCCAATCACCCGCCGAAACGTCTTGTTCCGCTGCTTCATCAGCAGCGCGATTAGAAATCCCAGCACCTGCTGCCCGATCACCGCCGAGCCGATGAGGAAAACCAGCGTGTTCCAGATACTGATTCGAACCGTGGGGTCCTGGAACATCCGGGTATAGTTGTCAAGGCCGATAAACTTGAGCTCCCTCGCCGCTTCGCCGGTTAACGCCAGATTGGTGAAGGAATAGAAGAACGTTAACAGGATGGGATATATAAAAAACACGAGCATAATCGCGATTGAAGGCAGCAAAAAAAAGAGCCAGGTATACGTTTTTCTTCGTTTCGGGTAAACGTCCACGGACAGACTGCTCATGTGTGGTTCTCCTTCCATACGGATGATCTGAAAAACCGCTTGCCCAAGCCTCCGCGATGAATGGAGTGCTTGAGCAAGCTGGTTTTGCTTATAGCCGATTATTTCTCCACGATATGATCCGCTCCGACAATGCGGGTGACGTCCTGCGCATATTTATTCATGGCATCCGCAGGCGACGTTCCCGTTGCCACGGACTCCACCATCGTCTGGATTTGAGTCGACACTTCCGGATACTTCTCCTGCGCCGGTCTGAACTCTGCGTTCTGCAGGTATTCGGTCGCGATTTCGTTGAACGGCATTTTCGTATATTCCGGATCCTTGGCAACATCGGCACGTACCGTGATATTCCCCGAGGACATGACAAGCTTCTGAGTATTTTCCTTGTTTAGCGCATACTTGATAAATTCCCAAGCCTCGTCTTTATTCTTGGAGTTGCTTGGAATCGACAGCGCCCACCCTCCGGCCAATGTAATCGAACCAGGGTCCTGCCCTTGGCTGGTCGGCATCGGTGCGAAACCAAGCACATCTTTGTATTCAGGCCATGGCGCCGCACCTGATTCCATATAGTTGCCCGTAATCCAGGAGCCATCAAGTGAAATGGCCAGCTTGCCCTGCGGCAGGTATTCGCGGGAAGCCGTGTTACCTGCCTGGCCATTCAATACTTTGGAGAGCGGCGGTCCGAGCTTCTCTTTATTCACCGTCTCCACAAAAGTCAGCGCATCCAGAATGCCCTGGCTTTTCGTAATCCATTTGCCGCTGGCATCGTCATACAGTCTTTCGCCTGTTCCATAAAGCAGCATTTCGTAGGTTTGCATGGAGGTTGCTTCGCCTGTAGCCTTGCCCATGTTCATCCAGATCGGCACAACGTTAGGCACCTTCTCCTTGATCGTTCGCGCAGCGCTTAAGACCTCTTCCCAATTCTTAGGCTGCCAATCCTCCGGAAGACCCGCTTGTTTGAAAATGTCCTTGTTGTACCAGAGTCCCCTGGAATCCGTATTGTACGGAACGCCATATACCTTGCCATCGCTGGCGGTGACCCCCTTCTTCATCGCTTCGATAAAGGAACCGTTGCCCCAGTCCTCCCACGCAGCCAATCTATCGTCAAGAGGCTCCAGATAACCTGCACTTGCATCAGAGTTAAGGATAAAGGTATCCTCTGTCACAATATCCGGCGCCGTATCTTTAGACTTGAGCGCCAAGGCCACCTTGGCAAAATAATCGCCTTCCGATGCCTGAATCGGTGTCGGCTTAATCTCTACACTTTTATCGGGGTAACTGGCCGATACTTCCTTAAGCCATTTATAGAACGCTCCGTTCTCGCCGATTCCGTCATCCCGAAACGTAACGGTAATGATTTTCTTAGCCGTTTCTCCATCCTTTCCCGGCTCCGGATCACCTGTATCGGCCGGCGTTCCCTTCCCCCCGGTACAACCGAATAACAAAGAAACGCTTAATAAAGCCGTCGTTACTAGCCAAAATCCCCTCTTACCTGACTTCATACGGATCCCTCCTTTTGGCTGCAGCATATTTGATATATTATCCAAAATTTGTATACGCTTACGAGAGCGTATATATAACTCTATTTTGAAAATAGTGTGGATATTCTGAACTTTTTTTCGTTGAAAGGAGGCCACTCGATATGAAAGCAACGTGCAGCAGCCATTCCTTCGGCATTTTCTCTTCATATTCTTTATTTTCATAACGGGCGACATAACAAACTAATTACCAGAAATAGAAAATATTAATATGTATTTCTGAGTCTATAGATTGATTATGAAGTCTCTGCATGTTTAGGTCTTTACTTTTGCTGGAAACCCCATTATATTTGTATGTACAAACAATTAAATGAACTTACTGGAACCATACCCGTAATAACCTATGACATTGGAGGTATACCATCCATGAGTGACCGCTTGATTTTTTTGTTGGCTTTATTCTCGGTAACTGGATCAGGACTCATAGCCGGGCTGTTCTTCGCTTTCTCGTCTTTTATAATGACAGCGCTGGCCCGGATTCCGAACGAACAGGGGATCAACGCCATGCAGTCCATTAATGCAACCATACTCAACCCGACGTTCGGTGCACTGTTTACAGGTACTGCCCTAACGAGTATCGTCCTTGCAGTCCTATCCCTTATGCGCTGGGGGGAACCGGGCTCGTTATACTTGCTTACCGCCAGCCTGCTCTATTTAGCAGGATTCCTCGTAACGATGGCGTTCAACGTCCCGCTAAATGACGCACTGGCCGCCGTTGACCCGGGAAGCAGTGCTGGTGGCGAGGTGTGGAACAACTACCTGAAACGCTGGTTGCCCTGGAATCATGTACGAACCATCACTTCTTTAGGGGCGATGATCCTGTTTGTTTTTGCGCTAAGGCATCTTAACTAGCATGCGATAATGAGGTGTCGATGACCCCATAAGCCTTAAATGCCTGTCCATCGTTCCACATGTTATGAAATGCCGATTCTAAACTTGCGCCCGTCGCTTGATCCTCGATGATAACCGAGACATCGCCGTTCTCTCCCATGGACATTGAGTTTGCTGCAGGGAGGGCTTTACGAAGGAACAACGTTCCTCAAAGCCGTGCAATAACTTTCTAACAGATCACCCATACCAACTCTACCGATTCTTCATTAGATATACTATCAATCTAGTAAAGGCGGTGGAGATATGGGGATTCTCACGATAGATCAGTGGAATCATACATGCCAACTTGACACTTCAGCCAAGCCGCGTCGTAACATCGGATGGATATCAAGCAATTGGAGCGGGTACAGCATCACTGAAAAAAAAGGGGCTTTCAAACGGATCTCCGCCAAATGGAATGTGCCGTTTGTTCGTCCAAGCCGCGGGGCGTCCTACTCCTCGGCTTGGATCGGCATTGACGGATTCGGCAACAGCAATCTGATACAGACCGGAACGGGTCATGAATTCATAGACGGCAAGGCTCATTATTATGCTTGGTGGGAGATTCTCCCCGCCTCGGTTACGATCATTCCGCTGCCCATTCAGCCGGGCGACCGTATGCTTGCCAGCATCATCAAGCGCAGCGGCTCGAACTGGTTGATCTGTCTTCGAAACGTATCCCGGAACTGGACCTTTCGCACATTGCAGCGGTACAATGGTCCACAGACCTCGGCGGAATGGATCGTCGAAGCGCCGCAGGTCAATGGGGCTCTTGCGACCATGGCACGATTATCCCCCGTCGCCTTCTCCTGCTGCCGCGTCAATGGGAAAAGCCCCAAACTCACGGCGGATGATGGGGGCATTATGCTTCAGAATCTAAGCGTCACCTCCATTCCTTCTAATCCGAACAAGGCAGGAGACGGTTTCATTGTCAAAAGCGTTCGTCAATAAGGGGCTTGACCTTCACGCAGCGTAAAGGATTATCCTCATGATAATACGGAGCAGCCATGCTCCGGTTAGAGGAGGAAATCAACATGCAATTGATCGCTATCGATACACTAACCCATCAACAACAAGCTTTGAAATCTGCGCCTGAGCTGCGGAGCTCCGCATATGAGCAGCTTGTGAATCAGCCGCTTCAGCCGTTTATGGACACGATACGTAAGCGTATGCCTCAAGGGCAGGACGATTACGATATGACGCAGCTGCTGGGATTATACCGCTTGGCCGCTCATCCTGAAGAGGCGCTCCAGGCTTTGTCCCGACTTGAACAAGCCGGCTCCTGGAGCCGGTGCAAGGAAGCCGTGATGAAGGCTTATACTGCATTGAAACCGCAAGCTCACGGCATTGAGCTGGGGGAATTGCTCTTCACCCTGGCGCTCGGTGATCATGAGCGGTTCGGCCCGCATCCCGGATATACAGGCTCAGGGGGAACGCCGGGGCAAATCATGGTTGTTGTGTGGCCGAACGATTATAATCTGCCAAGGCTCGCAGCCATTACGGCACATGAATTCCATCATAACGTCCGGCTCTCTTACGAGCCATGGAGCGCAGAGACAACGGTCGCTCAATACCTTGTGCTGGAAGGACTCGCCGAAGCTTTTGCCGCCGAGATGTACGGGGAGGATCACTTGGGACCCTGGGTTCATTCCCTGGACGAGGACCAGCACAGCGAGCTCCTGCCGCGCTACCGGAAAGCGCTGCACATAACCGGGTTCAATGAGATACGAGGTTACATGTTCGGGGATCTGGAAGGGGACTTTTACGGGTTCACGAAGATGGGCATTCCGCCTTATGCGGGTTACGCCATCGGCTATCGGATCGTAACCGAATATTTGAGGCAGAGCGGTAAATCCGTGGTGGAGGCTACTTATGTTCCCTGGAAGGAAATCATAGCGGAGTCTCCCTACTTCAGGGAATAACAACTCCGTAGCCCATTAACCAACAACAGCCGCTGCACACCGGAAAAGCCCGGCATGCAGCGGCTGTTTCTATATCATGCTTCGTAAACCGGTTTTCCCTTGAACAGCACGGCCCGGCGGCGTGACCTCCTGGCAACGGCTTCTGCGGAGCAGCTGGCTTCTACGATCACCGCGTCCGCCGCATCTCCGACATTAGGCCAGGCATAACGGCCGTCCTGTTCTAACGGCGTCACGCCTCCCGTAATAAACCCGAGAGCCTGTCCGAGCGAACGCTCATCGTACATATGGAAGCGTTCGGCCAGCGTGCCCGCCTTGTCCAGATTATCCCCTTTGCCAAACGGGGACCAATGGTCCATAATGCTGTCTTGCCCAAGCGAAATGTCTACGCCGCAGCGGTGCAGCTGCGGAATCGGGATGGTTCGGCCAAGCGGTACGGAAGAGGTGACGGAAATGCCCAGATCCGCCAACCGAATCGCCACTTCATCCACTTCGCTTGGTGAGACGTCCGCGAAAGCCAGCGCATGGCTGAGCGTGACTCTCCCGTTCCAACCCGCTTCCTCCGTAAGGTCAGCTACATACTTAAAGGTATTCAGCCCTACATGCGACGACTCATGCAGGTGCAGGTCAATGCCGGCGTTGGCTTCAACCGCCAGCTCCATCACGGTGTTCAGTGATTTCTCCATGTTCTCATCCACCGTTGTGGGATCCAGACCACCAACAAGCGCTGCTCCGTTCCGGAGCGCTTCCCTGACCAGGGAGACGGACTGGCTTCGAAGCAAGCCGTGCTGAGGAAATGCTACAATCTCAACAAAAGCTTTTTCCCTGTATCCTTCAACCGCCTGCAAGGTGGCCTCTAAATTTCTCAAGCCAACAACAGGATCCACATTGCAATGGGAGCGGATATGGGTAGACCCGTAGCGCAGCAGCAGATCCAGCAGCCCCTCCGCTCTTTCCTTGGCGGTAGGAAGAAGCTTCGGAAGCAGTCTCTCTTCCTCCTCGATTCGGCTGAATATTCCGTGAGCCGGACGGCTCGGTGCCTTCCAAGGGCCTCCATAATAGGTTTTGTCCAGGTGGATATGCATATCCCTAAATGATGGGAGCATTAGATCCCCCAACATGTCCCGAGTCGGCAATAACGTATCAGGCAAAGCATCCGCCGGGCGGATCTCTGAGAAAGCCCCATTCTCTATTTTCATATGAAAAAGTCCCGTTTCGGTTCCGATCACGACGTCATCTTCGCAGCGATAACCTGTTTCCAGACGGACATTCAGCAGCCAATATGCAGTGCTCTGTTCGTTCATAGCGTTCATCCCCTTCTCGCTTATACTGCCTTCTATTTGACTTGCTCTTTGTTTATAGCGTCGCATCCAATAGGATGCGTTCGATCTCTTGGTATCCCCGCTCCCTGGCATGCTGCAGGGGAGTTACGCCATTCCCGTCGGAAATCCGAGGGTCCGCTCCATGATCCAGCAGCAGCTTCACGATACGCTGATAATTCTCGCTGCCGTCACCCAGAATAACAGCCTCCAGCAGTGCGGTCCAGTTCAGATTATTGATATGGTTCACATCGACGTCGGTCCGGGTCAGCAGCTCCTGAACAATCTTCACATGTCCGCGGTCAGAGGCCGGAATGAGAGCCGTCCCGCCATAACGGTTGGTCAACGTCACATCCGCATCAGCATCGATCGCCAACTGCAAAATTTCCATCATTCCCTCAGCACCGGCGTACAAAAATACATTGTTCAGTTGATGATCCCGAATATTGATATCGGCGCCTGCCTGGATCAAAGCCTCTACCGTTCCGACATGATTATGGTAGGTTGCAGCCATCACGGCCGTTCTTCCTCGCTCATCCGTCGCATTGATGTCTGCGCCGGATTGAAGAAGCTGTCGTACTTGCTCCGTATTGCCTTGCTCGGCATATTCAATGAGTTCACGATTCATATTCTGCACCTCTTCTTTCTCCGGATTGGGTTGACAGGCCGACAGGAAAAGGATCAATAGAATGGCTGATAAACGCGGCACTCGATGCTCCCTCCTCTTTCTATCGTGTATATTGGTATGCTAACATGAGACAGAACCATATGAAAAATACTTAAAAAATTGAATTCACTAAGGTTTTTCATATACAAGGAGGGTTGCATCAACCTATGGACATCAGACAGCTCCGCTATTTTATTGCCATCGTGGAGGAAGGTACGATCTCGCTTGCCGCCAACCGGCTTCATATATCCCAGCCGCCTCTCAGCCAACAGCTGAAAGCAATGGAGGAAGAGCTCGGGTCCGTCTTGGTATATCGTAGAGGGAAGCGGCTTGAAATCACCGAATCGGGTAAAGCGCTGTATAAATATGCGCTCCAGATGACCCAGCTCATGGAAGAGGCCAAAGCCGAGGTGAAAGAGGTCGGGAACGGCGATAAGGGTACGCTGAGTCTTGGCATCAATACATTATCTTCGTTAGAACTGCCGTCATGGCTGCATGAGTTCAAAGCAAGATACCCCCAGGTTTCGTATAAAATTCAGCAGAACGAGTCGTATCAGCTCTGTGAGCTCGTGAGAAACCGGTCGCTTGAAGTAGCGATCGTTCGCCTGCCGCTTGAATTGGATGATTTCTCGATCCTTCATCTGCAGACGGAGCCTTTTTATATGCTCACTTCTGAGCCATCCATCGAACAGGAGATAACCCTCCCGCATATTGCGCAGTATCCGCTCATTCTGCCAAGTACGGAAGGGTTAGGCGTGTATTATACGATCCAGATGGCTTTCTCGGAACAGAAACTGCAGCCGAACATCGTAGCCGAATGCTCCGACATTTCGCTGCTGCTGCGTTTGGTCGCTTCGGGTTTTGGCGTGGCGATTGTTCCCGAAACGCTGGTCAAGCAGCACGTGCCTGCATCTGTTCATGCCTTCAAAATCAAGGACACCCCGGCAGCGGCTTCCACAGCCTTGATCTGGCTGAGGGATCATCACGTCTCCAGAACGGCTCTGAACTTCATTGACTTGTTGTCAAGCGCCTTATAAATACGGCTTCCCTAATCGCACGCTCATAAAAAAAGAGGACAGCGCTAATGAAAGCTCCGTCCTCTGGCAAGAATCTGATGCGGTTATTTTGTACGATTCAATGAACGGGCAGTCTCATGCTCCTGCTTCTGTCCTTGGGAGTGAAGATACAGCTCTTCATAATACCCATGGGAGTCCAGCAGCTCCTGATGCGTGCCTTGCTCCACGATCCGACCTTTGCTCATGACCAGAATCCGGTCTGCCCCCATGATGGTAGATAGGCGATGGGCAATAACAAGGGTCGTTCGCCCTTCGGCCACGAGCTGCAGCGCGTTCTGGATCAGCTGCTCCGTATGCGAATCCAGGTTGGCGGTCGCTTCATCAAGAATGAGAATCTTGGGCTGGAAGACGATGATCCGAGCGAAGGAGATCAGCTGCCGCTCGCCGGCGGACAGGCCGCTCCCCCGCTCCGACAACCGGGTGTCATAGCCTTCCTTCATCCTCATGATGATCGAATCCGCACCGATAAAGCGGCAAGCCTCGATCACCCGTTCCCTCGAGATGGTCTCATCGAACAACCGTACATTGTCCAGCACCGTCCCGGAGTAGAGATACGGCTCCTGCTGAACAAGGCCTACCATCCGGTGCAGATCGGACTGTGCGAGCTCTCTGATGTCGATTCCATCAATCCGAATGCTTCCTTCGTTCACGTCATAGAAACGGCACAGGAGACTGATGAGCGAGCTTTTTCCCGCTCCGGTGGTTCCGACGATTCCGATCATCTCTCCGGGGTTGATATGGAGATCCAGGTCCTGAATAACCGGCGCTCCGCCTTCGTAACCGAACGTGATCCGGTCAAAGTCAACGCGTCCCTCGACGCTTGCTTTCTCAATGGCCGCCGGCTTGCGTTGATCGGTAACCTCAGGCTGAATCGCCAAGAGACCCCATATCCGGTTAATCGCCACCGTCGCCGATTGCAGCGTATTCCACTGCTGGGTGATCGTGTTAATCGGCTGGAAGAATAAACGGATATACGTTATGAAGGCGTACAGCACGCCGAACTCCAGCGTTGTCCCCAGGACGGCTTGTCCGCCGAGCCACGTCACGAACGCAATGGCCAAGTTGTTCAATATTTCGTAGGAGCGGTTAAACAGCACATTCGTCCGGATCTCCCGAATATTGGCCTTGAAGTAAGAGCCGTTCCGTTCCTCGAACTGCTTCTCCTGCTCCTTCTGCTGATGGAAAACTTGAATCAGATTCATCCCCGAGAGATTCTCGGCCACAAAGGCCACCAGCCGGGATAACCGCGTTCTGGCCATCTGGTAGGTGTGGCGCATATAACGCCGGAACGCAATGGCGATCCCTGCAATGATCGGCAGCAGGATCAAGCAGTATAAGGTCAGCGTGACATCGAGCTGGAACATCAGGATCAGAATGAAGATCAAGGTGAAGCCGTCGCGGAACAGGCTGAGCAGCACCTGGTTAAAAAATTGATTAATCGCTTCGGTATCACTGGATACATGCGTAATCAAGCTACCGCTCGGCACTTTATCGAAATAAGACATCGACAGCTTGGATATATGGGCAAACAGCCGTTTGCGAATGCTCGCTACAATGCTCTGCCCCGCCTTTTGCAGCAAATTATTTTGCAAATAGGTGAACACCATACTGAGCAGCGATAACAAAAAATAAATGCCGCAAATGACCATCAGGCTCCGAAAATCGTTCTTGCCGACCATCAGATTATCATCGATTGCGATTTTCATCAGGTACGGCTGCAGCAGCTCTGCCGATATGGCAATCAAGGTGCAGCCGATAAACCCGGCAAAGATCAGCCGATATTCCTTCATGTAACCCGATAAAGCACGGAATGTGGATATATACTTGGGCTTGGACTGAGGGGCATTCAGATCCGCCTTCTGGTCCAGCTGCCAATTGTTAATGGCCTGTGCCATGATGCTTCATCCCCTCTTCCTGAATGTCATGCAGCGTTCGGTACAGTCCGTCCTTCGACAGCAATTCCTCATGCGTACCCCGCTGAACAATCTCTCCCTGATCCAGGACGATGATCTCATCGGCATGTTTCAGTGCACTGATCCGGTGCGCAATAATGATCGTAGTCTTCCCATCGCGGATATCCCGGATCGTCTCCATGATTTCCGTCTCCGTCACCGCGTCGACCGCGCTTACGCTATCATCCAGAATGAGGATCGGTGCATCCTTGATCATGCCCCGTGCAAGGCTTGTCCGCTGCCGCTGTCCTCCGGAAAGCGTAATGCCTCGCTCCCCAAGGCGGGTTTCGAACTTGTCCGGAAACTCTGCGATGTTGTCATACACCCGAGCTTTTCGTGCCGCTTCCTCAACGATTGCCGGCTCTGTGTCCCGTTTATAGAAGGCAATATTCTCGCGGATGGTCGAGCTGAACAGGAAGCCATCCTGGGGAACATAGGCGATCCCTTCACGCAGGCTTTTTAATGTAAGCTTCCGAATATCCTCCCCCCCGATCAGCACTTTCCCCGGAGGCGGGTCATAGGTACGCAGCAGCAGCTTCATAAGCGTAGTCTTGCCGCTTCCCGTTCGGCCAATGATGCCTAGCGTCGATCCTGGCGGAACATCCAATTGAATACCGCGCAGAACCTGTCTGGCCCCCTCCTCTTGACCATCCACATCGTCGTAGGAAAAGGATAAATCACGCACTTCAATGCCCGGGATCTCCTGATTCAGCTCCTTGGCGCCGGGCAGTTCCTTAATATCGGCCTGCTTGCCAAGCAGGTCGTTCAATCGGTCAAGCGAAGCCCTCGCGCGCTGAACGACATTAATAACATTGCCGATCTGCTGCAGGGGATTCATCAGCATGCGAATGTAAAGCGTCAATGCGACAAAGTTTCCGACCGTAATGCGTCCCAGAATCGTCAGGTAACCGCCGAATAAGAGGGCGATAATGAGTGAGGTGGCGCCCAGAAACGGAATGATCGATTGAAAGAGCGATGATACGCGTACCAGCCGCAGCTGCTTGTCCCGGATGCGGTCCACCGTCGTCCCAAAGCGCCGCTTCATCGTATCTTCCACCGCGAACTTCTTGGTGACGCGGATCCCGCCAAACTGCTCCTCCGCGGATTCCGTCATCAAGCCCAGCGCTTCCTGCACCTGCAGCGATCTTCTTCTGATAATCGGTCCGAGCCAAACAACAATAACCGGAATCAGCAGCAAAGGGGCGATGCTCGCAGCCACCAGATACAGCGGTACGTTCGTGATCAGCAGCATGACGATCGTGGAAACCAGCAGGATGGAGGAGTTTGCCGTCTGATTGATCCCCATCGAGATGGCTTCCCTTACCGTAGTCACGTCATTCATGAAATAACTTAGCAGCTTGCCAACGCCATGCTTGGAATAAAATCGCTCACTGAGCCCCGTAAAGTGGACAAACAATCGGCGCCGGTTCATAAATTCGAAATACCGCCCCGTGTACATAACCAGAAACTGGCCGATCCCGCCGATGACGGCAAAGCCGACGCCGATGCCCAGCAGCGTCCAGCTGTAACGCACGATGCCATCGACAGACAATAAACCATCCTTCAGTTCATCCGTAAAATGGCCCAGCACCCTTGGGAAATTCACGTGAATGATGTTGGCTACCAAATGGCAGCAAATCGACAATACATAAAACGGCCACGTCTTCCTGAAAAAATCTCCAAGTATTCGATGAGAGTCCAATGTCCCATATCACTTCCTGTCCCGTTGTTGGATTGATTAGCCCGTTACGTTCCTCCTTCCATACGTTTGCTGTGCTACTCTCATATTAATAGGTTCGAGAAATAAATCAGTCCTCCTTCCTAAACGCCATATGATTTATTCAAATTCAGACATAACCAAAACGTTTATCGAAGTAATGCCTAAGAAGCGGCGCTAAGGTTAAGTTCTCCTGCGATGATCGAATGGGCTCAGCTTCGCTGAAATCTTATGCATGGTCTTAAGAAAAAAAGCCGCAAGCATCGGTTGCGACTTCCTTAAAAGGTGTTTCTATGGATGACATGGATGACGCTATCCTGATTTTCGGCTCACGCTCACACGGCCAACCAAGCTGCCGGCTCACCCGAATAGGTCAGCGAAAGTTTATGCATGGCCCGGGTACAAGCAATGTAGAGTAAGCTTCGGTCCATCTCGGAACGATAGTTTTCGCCGTCCGCAAAAGGAACGATAACCTGATCGAATTCCAGGCCCTTGGCCATATGGGCGAAGGTGATCGTAATCCCATCCTGAAAGCGGTCGCTGCTAAAATCGAGCAGATTCACGCTGCCCCCAAGCTCACTGATGGACTCGTACACCTGCCGGGCCTGCGAGGACGTTTTGCATAGGATCCCCATCGTCTGCAGCCCGGAATCTAAAAAGTGACGGCTAAGCTCTTGAATGAACGCCAGCTCCTCCCGGGCGTCACGACACCGGATCACCTGCGGTTCTTCTCCATGCCGCTCCACGGGAATCATGGTGCTGCCCGGACGGATTCGCTTCGCAAGTCCCATAATCTCCAGCGTGGAGCGATAGCTTTTTAACAGTTCAATCGTATCGGCATGTGGAAACACGCCCTTGATATCATGCAGTGAAGTGGACGTATATACGTTGACCGACTGGTTGCTGTCCCCAAGAATCGTTTTTTTGCACGAAAACCATTTGGAGAGCACGGCATATTGAATCGGTGTATAATCCTGCATTTCATCGACGAGCAGATGCTTCACCATATCGTATGATGTGCTTCCCTCCAAATACATTTTGAGATACAGCAGCGGAAAAACGTCAGCATACTCGATCGTTTTCCTTCCGATCATGACGAACATGTCCGGTTTGTTCCTATGCGAGAAGAATTCCTTGTACATGCTGAGCGCATTTTGAAATTTGAACATTTTTTTGATCGCGGTTTTGACTTTATTGGCTTCTGCGGTTGTCAGCCTCTCTCCATCCTCCGTACGAACCCGGCTTGACAGGATGGAGGCCGTCTTCTCCAATCGCTGCCTGAGCGGCATGGTCATGGTGCCAAGGTAACCCTCCATGATCTCCGAAGCCGAAATGCATACGCCCTTCAGCTGAATATCCGCAGGCAGGAAGAACTGCTCATCGGCATATTTCATATAAGCCTCCAGCTCGTGCACGAAGTGCATCCCGGCCTTATACCGGATCCGTTCAATAGCCTGCTCGTCATGGGCGTGCACGATTTCGTCCACCTGTTCGGAGAAGGTCTGGAACTGACATAATCCTCCCAGCTCTTTGGCAGCAAGCTCCTCCATCGTAACCTCCATGATTTTCTCTTCGCCAAGCTCTGGCAGAACGTTGGATATATAATCAGAGAATACTTTATGGGGGGATATAATGAGCACGTTGCTGGAATTCAAAGTCTCCTTATGGCGGTACAACAGAAAAGCTACCCTGTGCAGAGCCACTGAGGTTTTGCCTGAACCTGCCGCCCCCTGTATGATCAGCTCATTTGCGGTTTCGTTTCGTATGATGGCATTTTGCTCCTGCTGGATGGTAGCCACAATATTCTTCATCTTCTCGTCCGACGTGCTGCTGAGCTCCTTCTGCAGCACGTCGTCATTGATGTTCATGGAGCTCTCAATCATATATTCCATTTGACCGTCTTTGATTTTGTACTGCCTTTTGACGGTAATTTCGCCTTGCATCCTGCCCATGGGGGCTTCATACGACGCAGGACCGACATTGTAATCATAAAACAAGCCTGCTACCGGCGAGCGCCAATCATAGATGAAATGCTCCTGACTCCCTCCGTCCGTGAAAGAATGGATGCCAATATAGTAAGCATCTTCTTCCATCGTTTCATTCGTTCGGAAATCCACCCTGCCAAAATACGGCGAGGCGAGCAGTTTGCGAATCCTTTGCAGCCTCGATACCGTCTTCTCTCCCGTATCAATCGACAAGGAAATATCAACCCGGTTGGCCGCCCGTTCCGCCGCATCCAATTGGGCCATGTTCACCCACAGGTATTTCTTCGCTTCAATGATCTCCTTATACGAGTCGGACACCTTCCCCTCTAATTCCTCCGATGCTCGATGAAGCTCCTTGAATACAAACTCAAGATATGCCCGCTCCGCGCTTTCGCTTCGATTCAGCATTCCGATTTCCCCCTCTTTGCTAAAGAATAGCTTTAAGTATAGGGGTTTCCCGAAAAAAATATAGACTTATACTTTCCGTTGTAGTATTGTGTATTTATCGTGGGTCCAAAAATAGTGATACGATTTACATCAACCGCAAATGACATACCATAGATAAAAAACCAGGCTGCATGCTCATGCAAACCTGGTTTTTTTGTGTCTCTTACCGCTCGTTTTTTGTCTGATACAGATACAGCGTGAGCGGGGCGAAAATAGCGATAATCACCACGCAGACCCCGATTCCGAACATGCTCACGGCCATGGTAGCCGTGCCGTTCATCAGTCCCCTGACCGTGGCTGCCGCCATGCTGATCGGATTCAGATCGATAAGAATGCCCGTCCATTTCGGCATCGTCGACGAATCCACCAGAATGTTGCTGGCAAACAGCAGCGGATATATCGCGATCATGCTGGACCCCGACACCGTCTCCGGCCGCTTGGCCACAACGCCGATCAGCGCAAATATCCAGCTGACGCTGAATGCAAAAAACAAAATGAAAGCAATGGCGCATACCATTTGGATGGCGTTGCCCTCGGGGCGGAAGCCCAGCGCAAGCCCCGTACCCAGGGCAACGATAACGCCGACCGTAAAACGCAAACCATCCGTAAGGATGGAGCCGATGACGGAAGCGGGCTGCCAAAAGGGCAGCGTTCGGAAACGATTGTACACCCCTTTGGTAATATCCGAGCATATCGTGGTTCCGCTGTACACCGTCATGGGAACGACCGTCAGGATGAGGATGCCGGGCAATAGGAATTGAATATAAGCTCCGGTTGACCCGGCCATGGCACCGCCGAACAAGTAACTAAATATGAGCAGCAGCAGAACCGGTGACAGAACCGCATCCATCACCAGACCAAACCCGTTATGCTTCGTATGCTGCCAAGTTCTCCACATAAAGATTCGGATCGCCGTCAGGGCATTGGGATGATCGATATCGGCTTGACGAACAGGCAGCACGCCGTTCTTATTCGCTGTATGTTGGCTTACACTCATGGCTTGCCTCTGCCTCCCTTCGACTTCGCATGGGTCAGTGACAGAAAGACCTCATCCAGACTCGGTTCACTTAAGGCGAAATATTCAATGGCGAATCCGTTATTCATCAGCGTACGCAGAGCCTCAGTGGCGGCACTTGCGTCCTCCACCGGGATTTTAAGTACCAACGGATGATCATCCTCCAATACGTTCAGCGCGTGTGCCTCGTTTAACAAAGTACCGACCCTGCGCTGATCGGCCGGTTCGATGAATTGGATGGTTAACGTTCTGTTGCCAACGGAAGCCTTTAATTGGCGGGGCGTCCCTTCCGCAATCAAACTCCCCTTATCCATCACGGCAATCCGGTCCGCTAACTGGTCAGCTTCCTCCAGATATTGCGTCGTCAGCAGCACAGTGGTTCCCCGCTTCAAAAGAGACCCTACAACCTCCCACACTTGATTGCGGCTTTGCGGATCGAGGCCTGTTGTCGGCTCATCCAGAAAAATAACATCGGGCTCGGTAACGATACTGGCGGCAATATCCAGCCGCCGCCGCATCCCGCCAGAGTAATGCTGCACCGCGCGCTCCTTCGCTTCGCTGAGTCCAAAGGATTCGATCAGCTCCTCGCTTACGGATCGAGCCGTTTTCGCCGAATAACCGTAAAGCCTTGATATCAGCATTAAATTCTGAAGACCGGAGAGCCCTTCATCCAGTGCTGCAAACTGGCCTGTCAGGCTAATCCTTCTCCGAACGTTCCGGGCATTGCCCACAATATCAAAACCGGCCACGCTTGCGAAACCCCCGTCCGGCTTAACCAGGGTGGATAGCATGTGGATGGTCGTTGTTTTTCCGGCGCCGTTCGGGCCTAACAAGGCAAACAACTCTCCTTGTTCGACTCGCAGATCGATTCCTCGAACGACCTCCATGCCGTTGTAAGATTTGCGAAGCTCCTTCGTTTCAATGGCGTAAGGCAAGTTTCACAGCTCCTCCTCTTCCTATAAAAATAGCCTTTAGAATGTCATGCTGGCTTACTCTTAAAAATCGTCCAGATGATCACGGACCCAATCAGCAAGCGTGGCTGCTGGCCGCCCCGTGACTTCCTCCACCGTCGGCAATACGGTATAACCGATCTCGGGCGGATTTTTTCCCATTTGCACAAAAAACTCAATCGATTCCTCGTCATAGCCTTGCGCTCTCCATTGATCTCTCGCCTGTTCCTCGGTCAGTTCGACAAAACGGATGTCCTTGCCTGTTACCTCGCTTATGATCCGAACCGCTTCCGTTCGCGAGAGGGCTTCCGGTCCCGTAAGGAAATATTCTTGGCCATGGTGACCCACCTCAAGAAGTGCGGCGACGGCAACCCGCGCAATATCGGCTTCATGGATTCTCGCACTCAGCGCATGGCCGAACGGCTCGCGGACTACCCCCTCCGTGCGGATCGACTCCTGCCAATCCACCAGAATATTCGCCATAAATTCCCCTGGCTTAAGCAAGGTCCATTCCATTTGGCTCTCTCGAAGGGCAGCTTCGACAGGACCTTCTTCATAGCCTACCAATACCGTTACCCGCTTTATGCCTGCCTCCTCGGCAAGCTCAATAATTCGCGGATCCGTCTGCAGGGACCCGTACGCCTCATCACTGGAGATGATCAAATGCATGGCCGTTACGCCTTGCAGGGCGGGAATCAGGCTTTCCGGGTCATTGAGATTTCCGGCAACCGCCTGAACGCCCTCCGGTACTTTCGCTTGCTGCGGATTGCGTGAGATTGCTCTCACTTCGCTGCCTTGCTGCACAAGCTGCTGCACGATGTGTTTTCCTACGGTTCCTGTTGCTCCTGTTATCAAAATGGTCATTTTGAACTTCCTCCCTGATATCGTTGGGTTACGATTCATATTTTTGGATTGTTCATCATTACATAACGTTTACGGATTTCCTCCATCTCCTGCAGCAGATCTTCTTTCAGCTCCGGCGGGGAGATGATCTCCACCTTTGAACCGTAGCTTAAGATCACCGAGATGGCATAAGCTTTGGTGTAAAAAATAGTTTGGACATCAAGAAGCCCCTCGCCGGAGATGAAGGCCTCCGGAAATTGCTCGGTCACCCGCGGTCCGGCGGATGAATCGAAGCGGAGATGAGCCTGTATCCCCTGCACCGCCTCCCGATCCTCCCGCTCTAGGTTACCTCTTGGGAGGAACGTGTCGGTGGATACTTCAAGACTGGATATGCGCGATACTCTGAAAATTCGTTTCGCCTGCTTTAACAAGCAGTAAGCCTCCAAATACCACACGCCTTGTTCCCAGTACAGCTGCAGCGGCTCCACTTGCCGCTCCGAGCAGCTGCCGGATGTACTTGTATACTGAAGTGTTATCAGGTTCGAGCATTCCATGGCATTCAGAATGGGCTGAACCCATGCCCGCTCATGCTTCGACGTGCTCATATCGAATAGGATTTGTTCATGACATCCTCCGTTCAACAGGGCAGGCTGCAAGGTTCCGAGCTTATTCATAATGCTGGTGTATCTCCCCTTCACAGTCCCTTCGATGCCCTTTAAAAGATTGTAGATGGCCAAAAAGTCATCAACGGAGAAGTGCTGCCTTGTCAGATAGAACCCGTTCATTAATTCAAACCCGCCATCCGCACCGGGATAGGAAGCAACCGGAATGCCGGCCTGATTAATGAGGTCCACATCGCGGTAGATCGTACGAACCGAGACCTCATACCGGGCGGCAAGCGCCGTGGCCGTCACTCTTTTTTTGGTCAACATTTCCATTGTAATGCCTAGCAGCCGGTCGAGCTTCATCGTTAACACTCCTCGCGCTTCGTACTTTTTGACTTCTGAATCGAATATTAAAACATAAATCCTGACATCTAGTATGTCAGGATTAAATATCGTTCCTGTTGGAATAGGGATTATTTTTGATGAAAAGCAGTAGATGAGGTGGGACAACAAAAAAGCTCCGCATCACGGAGCTTCCTGCATAGATTATATCATGTTCAGACAGTCCTACTACTACAGAAACCAGCGGCTGACAGCAGCCTTTCCCGCTGCTGTGCTTAGCTGTTGCGTATTACACTTTCCATTCGACCCATTCACCATCCTGCGGAATTTCAATTTGATCGCGCAGACCTTCCGCTGCCAGACGACCGGACAGCTCCTCTCTTGTCACAAGGCAGTGGTTGATGGCTTCCATATGGACCGCAACCGCCTTCGTGTAGGGAGCATGACGCAGCAGTTCGATCACATCGTCCTCATCCATGATAATCGGGTCTCCTGTGAGAAACCGGGCACCGCCGGCGTTGACAACCGTCATATCAGGCTTGTGGACATCCAAAACTTCTTTCACTTCATCACACCAGATGGTATCTCCTGCTATATACAGGGTCGGCTGTCCTTCTGCTTTCAAAATAAAACCGGATACCTGTCCCATCATCTGACCGATCTCACCCGTGCCATGATGACCACCGGTTCGGATTATCGTAACCCCCTCATATTCCAGGGTTTCCTGGACTGCCGTCACGGACGTAAAGCCTTGCGAAACCAAAGTATCCTCGTCCCCCGGTTGACACAGGATCGGCTTCGTCTTTGGCAGTGCATCAATCGCAGCTTGATCCCAGTGATCCTGGTGCAGATGCGTAACCAGCACCACATCCGGATGGACCTTGTCAGTCACGGAGAACGGCAGCGGTACAAGCGGATTCCGTCTGTCATTCGCGGAGTTGATGACCGGCGGGTTCGCCTTGGCTTCGCTAAACATCGGATCGACCAGCAGTTCAAGATGGGCGTACTGTATTCTTAACGTAGCATTACGTATCAGTTGAAGTTTCACTTTCATTTCCCCTTTGTTTCATTTAATATGGTTCTGAACCCATTATAGAGAACGCTGAACTTCCCGCCTACAGCTTCGTGAAAGGTATTAGGGGGACTCACTTTCATCGTGAAAGGATATGACCATGCCAAGCGCTCATGAACTCGACGAAGTCGATCTTCGCATATTACATCACCTGCTGGAGGATGCGAGCCTGTCCCACAAAGCCATCGGAGAGCGGGTGCATTTGACGGGACAAGCTGTCGGGGCCCGTGTTCGTAAGCTGCAGGATCTGGGTGTCATCGAAGGCTTTACGCTTCGTTGGAACCCGGACAAAATCGGTCTGGCCGTACATGCTTTTATCACCATGTTCTTGGCGTTAAATACGGCTCATTCTCCCTTCTTATCCTTTGTTCAGTCCCACGACATGGTCGCCGAAACCCACCGCGTCAGCGGTGAGGGCTGTTATTGGCTCAGGGTACGGGCGGGCTCGCCCAAGGAATTGAATGATTTTCTGGAAGAGCTTCTGAAGTATGGGAATTATAAAGTCAGCCTGTCCATTGATCAGGTGAAATAAAAAAGAAGAAGCCGCGGATCTACGAGATCGGCGGCTTCTTCTTGTTATCTATTATGAATTTCTCACATGATGTATTTTTAATATAATTCCATTTATTTCACCGCGTTTTCTTCCGCCATCAATTCCTGCGCATATTCGTTCAAATTGATGGATTGGCCGTGATTCAGCCTCGATTTCTCTGCCGCGAACGCAATAAGGTGGCTGCGTACGGAGGCATTGGCCGACGTCAGGCTCTCCTGCCCATTATAGCTCCGAACCTCTCTCAAGAAGCTGGACACAATTCCGCTGTCGCCCCCGCCATGTCCGCTGGACTGTGAAGGAATGGTAATCTCCGTTTTCTGTCCGGTCAGAAAATCGTAAACCGTAATCTTTCCTTCCTCTCCCCGAAGCTCGCCGCGGGTGCCCATGATCTGAATTCTGCGCTCCTGTTCATACGTAAATCCACACATGCTGAACATCGCGGTGGCGCCGCCCTCAAACTCCATATTGACAACCTGATGATCGACCACGTTGTTATCGCTCCGATAGACGCAGCGGCCATAGTCCGTATCGCGAAGCCCTTGGATGATGTTCGGCTTGGTCAGCTCCTGGGTGAAATGCCCCGCCCATCCCTTGTATTGATCGCTCAAGTAAAACCGAGGTGCCGAATATGGACAGGTTGGTTCCACCTGGCAATCAAGGCAGCGGTCGGCCGCACCTTCGGGGGCCTGCTCCTCACGGAAATGCATCAGAGAGCCAAACGAAGTGACCTGCGTGCAAGGACGGTCCATCAACCACGACAGCACATCCATGTCATGGCAGGATTTGGCCAGTATCATCGGGCTTGCCTTGTCGGAGTTATTCCAATTCCCCCGCACAAAGCTGTGGGCAATATGCCAATATCCCACATTCTCGTTCAGCTGGATCGAAGCCACCTCGCCGATGGTCCCTTCCTGAAGCACGCGTTTGATGGTACTCCAAAAAGGGGTATATCTCAGCACGTGGCATATGGTCAAAAGCCTGTTGTTACGTATAGCAGCCTGCTCCATCTCTAGACATTCCTTCGGTTCCGGAGACATCGGCTTCTCCAGAAGCACGTGATACTGTTTCTCCAAAGCCTGCATGGTTGGGCCATAGTGCATGCGGTCCTGCGTACAGATGACGGCGATATCGGCAAGCTGTGGCTCTGCCAGCAGCGGCTCCCAGGATTCATAACACCGCTCCGGCGGGATTCCATGCTTCTCGGCAAAACCGATGCGCCGCGCCGGATCGGCCTCGGCTACGGCCACGAAGGTCAGCTCATGCGGGTAATCCAGGGCATAGGGGGCGTAACCCCCGGCGCCGCGCGCGCCTGCCCCGATCAATATGGCTTTCAATTGTGTCATATCATGTCGCTCCTTTTAGGTTCTGGTACTCGCATTTATTCGGTATATCGGTCTGCCGCGGACTGGTAAATGGCCAGATAGCGCTCCGACCCCATCTTCTGCAGGTTTGCTACATATTGATCCCAGTTCTCAAAGGACTCGTTGCCGGCTATGAATTTATCCCGCATCTCATCCACGTACGTGTGAATGTCGGTCTGGATACCGGTAAGCTCGGACTGCTCATCGGCCGTAAAATTAAACGGCGGCCAAACCTTGTCTTGAGGGATGACGTACGGCTCGGCTTTTTTTGCGTTATCTCCGGACGTCGGCAGACCTTCCGCTCCCTTGAAATACTTCTGTGTCACGAAGCCCGGATAATATCCGCCAGGCCATATCAGATACTGCCCTACCGCCTGGTCCAGATTGAGGCCGTCCGGATTGTTCTTGATCTCGTCCACGTAATCCACATTGCCTTCTGCATCTTCCTTATACGTATCGTCTTTCCAGCCCATGAAGAACATGCGGATGCCTTCGTCGCTGTAGAAGTAATCCATCCAACGGATCAGCGCGGCCGGATTCTTCGCTTTATCGGTCAGGACAAACATCCCGATGTTCCCCAGCGGAGAGCCTGTGGCGCTGAACATCTGATCGCCGTGCGGCCCCTTCAATACCGGAAGTCCTACATAACCCTCCTGGTTGTAGATGGCGACCGGGTCCACATTATCAACCACGCCGAGAAGACCCTCTACGCCTTTGGCGTCCACCTCCGTGCTCTTCACGGACATGATGTCCTGCTCCAGCAGGCCGTCCTTGTAAAGCTTGTTCACGAACTGAAGCAGTTCCTTGTATCTTGGATCCGTCGGAATGAACCGGACCTTTCCGCTCGCCGGATCGGTATCCACGTTAATGTTCGAGGTTCCGTGATAATTGAGGCCGAACGAACCGCGCAAATAGTTGACGATGCCGGCGGTTCCCACACCACCCCAGGCATATTCATCCTTCTGGCCGTTGCCGTTCGGATCCTTCTCCTTGAACGCCTTCAACATATCGTAGAATTCATCCAGCGTCTGCGGCTCTTGAAGGCCAAGCTTGGTCAGCCACTCCGACTTCACCCACGGCGTTCCGTACAGCACGGACCGGAACTCCGGATCATACAGCGTCGGCAGCCCGTAAATGTTGCCGTCGGGCATCGTAATCCCCTTCTCAATGACCGGATACTTCTCCATCAATGCCTTGAAATTCGGCGCATATTGGTCAATTAGGTCATTCAGCGGGATAAAAGCGCCCTGCTTGCCGTATTTCAGCAAATCTGCCCTCGGGAATGCGGAAGCATAGAACATCTCCGGATAATCGCCGCCGGCGAGCAGCAAATTCCGTTTTTCCGCCAAGTTGTCTTTGTGCACCGTGTCCCACTGTACCTGAATATTGGTCATTTTCTCATATTCCTGCCACAGCTTGATGTTGTTCCAGTCGGCGTTGGCAAAGAACTTTCCGGCAAATCCGGTCACCGTCATCTTGTCACTGACAATCGGAAACCCGGTCTCATTCATCGCTGTTTTCCCTTCACCCGCGGAGTCCGATTCAGCCGTTCCTCCCGAACCTTTCGAACTGCAGCCCACCGCCAGCGATACCGACAACATGCAGGTCAACAGAAGACTTCCCCATTGCTTCAGCTTCATCCGTAATCCTCCCCTTTTCATGTTCCATCCATCTATCCATACAAGGAATTATCCTTTGATGGCCCCAATCATCACGCCTTTGACAAAATACCGCTGCAGGAACGGATAGAGCACCAGCACGGGAATATTAGCCACGACCAGCACCGCGTACTTTATGCCCTCCACTTCCCTTTGCTGCTTGATCGCCGATTCGGTCGACATTTTGACCATGTCGTTCGTTTGCCCCTGAATCAGAATTTCGCGCAGGATGAGCTGCAGCGGAAATTTATCTTTATCCGATAAATACAGAAGTGCATTGAAGAACGCATTCCAATGACCGACCGCATAGAACAAAATGGTCACCGCGATAATCGGCATGGACAGCGGCAGTATGATCCGGGTCAAAATTTTAATGTTCGAGCATCCATCGATCGTCGCGGCCTCCTGCAGTTCGCCGGGTATGGACTGCTGAAAGAAGGTACGCATAATGATGATGTTCCAGATCGATACGGCATTCGGGATAATCATGACCCAGAGCGTATTCAGCATGCCGAGGTTCTTGATCAGCAAATACGTCGGAATGAGTCCTCCTCTGAAAAACATCGTGAAGACCAGCAGCGCCATGATGGCATTTCGGCCGACAAAATCCTTCCGCGACAGCGGATAGGCCGCAAGGATGGTCATCGTGAGATTAATGAACGTGCCCAGCGATGTATACACCAGCGTGTTGGTAAAGCCGCTGATGATATCCTTGTTCTGAAATATTTTCACATAGGAATTCAGGTTGACTCCCTTGGGCCACAGCAGCATCTCGCCCCTCAGAACCGCCTGCGGGTCGCTAAACGATGCGCTGAGCACAAAGACCAGCGGGTACATAACAATGATGGTAACCAGGATCAGAATCGTATAGTTGATAACATTAAACATGCGGTCCCCTCTGGTTTCGATTTGCATGGCTCTTTCGCTCCCCTCTTTACCAAAGACTGGTCTCGCTCACGCGCTTTGAAATAAAGTTCACGGCAACCAGCAGGACAAAATTGATGACGGAATTAAACAATCCGATGGCTGCGGAGAAACTGTACTCGGCATTCTGAATCCCCATTCGGTAGACATAGGTGGCAATAATGTCGGAGCTCTCCATATTCAGGTTGTTTTGCATCAGGAGCACCTTCTCAAACCCGATGCCCATAATGCTGCCCATGTTCAGGATCAAGAGGATGATGATCGTTGGCATAATGCCTGGGATGTTAATATGCCATATGCGCTGAAGCCTGGTCGCACCATCGACACGTGCGGCTTCGTGCAGCTGGCTGTCTATGCCGGCAAGGGCTGCTAAATAGATAATGGAGCTCCAGCCCATGGTCTGCCATACATCCGACAGAACGTACAGGGATTTGAACCAGGAGGGCTCCGTCATGAAATTGATCGGCTGACCGCCGAACATTTCAATAAAATGATTGATGATGCCGTAGCGGGGCGATAGGAAAATCATCATCATGCCGACAACGACCACGGTAGATAGAAAGTGAGGAGCATACGTGATGGTCTGCACGAATTTCTTGAAACGTTCAGCCCGAACCTCGTTCATAAGCAAAGCCAGAATAATCGGGATCGGAAAACCGACAGCAAGGCTGTATAACCCGATGCCCAGTGTGTTCTTGATCAGGCGCCAGAAATAATAACTGTTGAAAAAGCGATCGAAATGCTCAAAGCCGACCCACGGACTGCCCCATATCCCTTGCGTTGCTATAAAGTCCTTAAAGGCGATCTGGATGCCGTACATCGGAACATACTGGAACAGGATGTAATAGGCGATGACCGGTGAAATCAGGGCATATAGCTGCCAATTGCGTAAAACACGATTCCACAGTAAGCGCTTACGTTTCGTTTCAGGTACCTCGATTGCTGCGGGCTGCAGGGTCGTATTAGCCAATGAGCATCACCTCGTATGTATGGATTGGGTTAACCTCTTAATCCTAGCAAAGCCATCTTGACATGCCATCAAAGCACGGGGTGTCCGTTCATTCAGCGGATCAGTTCCAATTCACATGCATGGAGCTTGGAAAGTACTCGTTTATGATTTCCCTCCTTTTCTCTGCATTCCGTCATATGACTAAGCTACCACCGCCTCAGCTATCCATAAGTCAATACGGTTATTGTGGCGCACTATATGTTAGGTATAGTAACACCAAATCATGATATAAATAAAACCCGAATAAGTCAGGTATTATTTCATTTCTTTGGATTGTTTTTGGATAAAACTCCGTTATTTTGGATTATATTTGGATAAATATTGATACACGAAAGGCTTTACGCAGACAATGCGAAGGGCCCTAATTCATGAATGAGAGGAATTAATATATTATTAACATTTCTTTATATCAAGGGAATGAAAACGCAATCAATAATAGGGTGAAATGAAACGAAGAGTACTTTTTTTCGAATTCCTAAACCAGAAATCCCATTCCAAATATTTCATTGATTTGCACTCATGATAATATAGCGATATGGCATTGTCAAACATTTTTTTGGACTCTTTTGGCACAAAAATATTGATATTTGGGTGAAAAAGCGTGAAAAACAGCTGCTGGATTTCAAGCCGGCAGCTGTACGACGATCCTCTTATATATTATATGTCAACTAATCATACATGATGGGGTAGTTAAATTCATTCTCTAGTAAAACTGGAGGACTCCCGAACAATCAATGAGCATGGCAGTAATATTTTGGTTGCCACCTTGAAGTGCCCGTCCAAATAATCCACGATGGATTTGGCAGCTACCCTGCCGATTTCGTACTTCGGTACGGAGACGGAGGTTAACGGGGGCGTTGTATATTGGGCTACATCAATATTATCCATCCCCACGATCGCGATATCTTCCGGTATGCGCCCTCGATTCTCGACAACGGCACGCATGGCCGGAATGGCAAGCATGTCGCTGGCACAAAAAACAGCCGTTGGCCATAACTCTTTGGGAAGCCCCCCCAATAACTCGGACATCTTGCTGAAGCTCCGATCCACATTCCATCCGGTATTCATCAGCCACTCCTCGCGCACTTCCAGGTTGGCTTCCAGCATCGCGAATTTATATCCGACATACCGTTCTTCGCTCTCCATCTGCTTGGAATACGCAGGGCCCCCGATATAAGCGATTCGCGTGTGTCCCTGGTCAATCAGGTGGCGTACGGCTGCCCTTGCTGATAAAATCCGGTCACAGTCTACAACCGGCACGGTCAGCCGGTCATCATTCAAACTCACGCCCATGATGGCAACCCCGGCCTGCTGTATCAGTTCAAACAGCTCCTTGTCGTACCAACTGACCGCTACAATCCCCTGAGCGCCTGTCTCCCTCAGCATGTGGCGTATTTTGTCCGCATCGCCGACTTCCTCGCATGTACGAACGATTGCCGGGGGCTGTCCGAGTTCCTCCATTTTTTTATGGAAACCGGCAAGAACCGTTGAGAAATACGGGTGGTCGTCCATCAGGTTTTGGGGAACGACACAGACAACCCGCTTATCGGCCATGCCGTTAATATGCACGCTTTGGGATGGCTCAGGTAGTTTATAACCAAGATCAAGCGCCGCTTGCCGGATTTTCTGCTTGGTATCCTCGTTGACCGGACGGCTTGCATCATTGCTGATGGCCCGCGAAACCGTAGATATGGATACCCCGACCCGTTCGGCGATATCTTTAAGCTTAGCCAATCGCATCTCCTCCTTCGCAAAATTTGGAACCAAATTTTCCGCCATCCATTGATCATAGCATAAACTTTCTCATTTCGGGGCGTCAAATTGATGTCCGGTTCTTCGCTGGAGAAGGACGATGTCTTATGGATTCTTACGTTTTCAGACCGTCTTAAAGATGCAGCATATCAGGCTCCGTCACGGCGTAGCCGTTGCCAGCGGTTATCCCATTAAGCTTCCAATGGGGCGCGCGCCGCGCTCTCCTGCTTCCCTAATCGGAAAAGAACAAACGACACTATCATGGCTATGGCAACGCCCCCGGCACCGATCCAGGTAATGGATGACAAGGACCATTGCTCGACGGCAACCCCTCCGATGCCTGCGCCCGCAGCCATGGCGAGCTGCATCACGGACTGGTTCAGGCCCAGCATAACCCCGGATGAATTCGGCTCCAGCCGGACAAGGTTATACTGCTGCGTCGGACCGGAAGACCAGGCAGATAACGACCATATAACAAGAATCGCAAACACGAGAATGACAGATACGGCTGCTTGGGTAAAAGTCAGAACGATTAGCGCGAGAATATGCAGAATCATGCCACCGGATAAAGTAAGCGGTACTCCCCATCGATCCGTACTGAATCCACCGAACTTGGAGCCAATGAGGCTGGCAATGCCAAAGGCAAACAGTGCTGCACTAATCAGACCTTCGTTCAGGCCGCTAACAAGAAGAAGGTAGGGAGACAGGTACGTATAGGCAATGGAATACCCGCCCAGCCAGAAGAACGTGATCGCCAAACCGAGTGCAACTTTAGGCTTCTTGAGCAGCGCGAATTGCTGGAGCAGCGGTACGGGAGCATCTCCTTTTGTTTTCGGAATCGCCTTATGCAGCACAATCATGGAAACAACCCCCAGAATGGCAATGAAACCGAACACTGACTTCCATCCAAAAGCAGCAGCTACGACACGGCCGAGGGGGACGCCAATGATCAGGGAAGCCGTGAAGCCCATGATGACCGTAGCGATCGAACTCGCCTGTTTGCCCGACGGCGCGATTTTGGCGGCAATCCCGAGTGCAGTTACAACTACCATCCCTGCGCCCACCGCCATCATAACGCGCGCAATCACAAATGGAACATACCCCGGAAGGGCAAATGACAGTAGATTCGCAATCACAAAAATGCCTAATGAATAAACCAACAGCTTCCGTCTCTCCACTCTAGCGGTTAGCGCCATAAGAATGGGGGTCAAGATCGCATAGACCAATGAGAAAATCGTGATTAGCTGACCAGCAGCGGTTATTGTAATCCCTAACGAATCTGCAATTTTATCCAAAACTCCCGATATAATATACTCCGACGTTCCTACTAAAAAACTAACGATAGCCAAAAAATAAATCTTCCAAGCACCCGTCATAATATGAATTACACTCCTTTATTTAATATTTATATATCGCGAATTGTCGATATGTTAAACCGATAAAAATACATATCGCAATATGTAGATGTGAATTACGGAGCAAGACTGAATACTCCTTATTTCTTAAGGAATCATTCAGTGCCTGCGCTATATCTCCTGCTTCAAATACTCTCCGATTTCCCGGATAACCTCTTCATCCCGCGTATAATACGTGAATTTCCCAAGCCGCTCTGTCTTGATCAGACCTGCCCGATGTAGAATCGCTAAATATTGCGATGCGGTGGACTGCGTCATATTCAGTTTCTCGGTCACCTGGCTTACGCATACCCCGACTTTCCTCATATCAATCCCTTCATGGGGCGTAAAATGTTGTTCCGGTTCCTTGAGCCACTGCAATATTTCAAGCCTCGATTCATTGGACAATGCTTTAAACACTTCGATTGGTTTCATACGTATCATTATATCGAGAATTATCGATATGTCAAACTATTTTCCTTATTTTCCTCAGTCATGATCCTCCGAACGAATGCCATAGCGTCTCATGGCACTCGCGTAGAACCATTCATTTGCCGTATGCAGTGCCGTCTCCTCGTCGATCCAGCCAGATAGGACCCGCTCCCACAGAAATTCGGCGGCCAGCTTCTTCACAAGCAAAATCTTGCCGTAACTCCATTCCATAGAGCGGGCATCCGAGACGATAATCGAGCTCTTGCTTGCCGGGAGTGCCTCCAGACGGTACTGCATGCTGTCCCGGTAGGTGCTCGCTCGGAAATTGAACCACCACATGCCGCCGACATGAACGTTCGGGAAATTCCAGGCTGCCTGCACCGCATCGAGATTGTTCAGCTCCGATGCAAGCACAAGCTCAAATTCACAACGGTACGACTCAAACAAAGCAGTCAGCTTTAGAATCCGCTCTGTATCATTGGCAGGGAACGCCGCACCGCACCATGATCTCTCCACTCCCAAAAACAACTGAACGAGCAGGCCGTTCCGAGCCGCAGCACCACATAGGACGTGCAGCAGCTCCATTAGAATGTCGTCACGCCCGCTTGCCGGCCCAATTTCCTTACGGATGTGCGAGCTCGATTCATACCGCGGCAGCGTTGTCATGATGCCCGGGAGACCAGCTTCGCGAAATTCGCCGAGCAGCAAGTCAATCTCGCCTCCCACATCCAGAAAGGTCCTGGCCGGATCATTAGATTGCACGATCCGGTCAACCCATGGACCCAGCACTCCGTCAATCCGGGGGATCAATACGGCATCGTCCCGCATGCCTTGAAACGCCGCATGTTCCGGATGATTCACGACAAACCGGCGGATATTCATTCGGTCTGCCGTTTGCTGTGCCCAGCCTTGTTCGGCGGATGTATGCTGAACGCGAGCCATGGCTTCCCGCACCGAATGTTCATCCTTGATGATGACTCCGTATAATTCACGCATAATGGAGGTGAATACCCAGTTCATCAGCGTGCTTCTCGTTGATCGATAGGCTTTTAGAAAAGCTGCAATTCGCTGCTCCTCAGGCAATTTATCGGCCTCATCCGGGTAGCCACCGGCTTGGAGCTCTCGATAGAACCAGAAGTAATGGGCGATTTCCCAGAAGTCCCTTGCACCAAGCCGGTCACCGATAAGATGGGTATGGGTATCGAAGACCGGCAGCCCCATGATTCGCTCGAAGAATACAGCTTGTTTGCCGCTCCTGTCATGCAAGCTCATGTGTACATCTCCTTTTCTTCATGAATCGATTATTTCCGGTTTTCCGAGACGACAACGCCCTTTCCTTCGTTGTAGCGGTCTGTGGCTTCCTTAATAATCTCAAGGCCGCCCTTCTTCTTGTACTCCTCAATCACTTTCGGCCAATCCGAGATCGGCTCTCTGCCGTAGATCATCTTGATCATATGATCAAGAACCAGCTTTGGCCCCACGTCATCGCCTTGCGGCGCGGTGTCCGGATATTTGGAATAAGCCTCCAATGCCGGGGAGAAGCGGATCGACCCCAGCCCTTCCTTGAAGACCACCGAATCCATAAACTTGATCATGTCCTGCCCGTCCTCGGTCAGCTCTTCCTTTGCCTTGTTGTACACCATATCGTGGACGAACCAGAACATGCCGCGGAAACCGTCTTCGTCCATGGCTTCAGGCGTGGATGGCGGCGTAAACTTGATCGCGCCGTTCTCCCGGGTGAAAGTTTCGCCTTCAATGCCGAACGAGAAATATGTCTCTGCCTCCGGCGTCAGCATCCAGTCAAAAAACTTGATAATGCCGATGGCCTTCTCTTCTGAGACCTTGCTGTTAATATAGTAAGACGTATTTATGCTTGAATACAGCAAATGGCCTCCGGTGTTCTCCGGACCGCGCGGCGATGCAATGATATCAACCTTGGCGTCCGGCACGGCATTTTTCAGCTTACCGCGGAAGCCTGACAGAAGCTGGGCGTTGGCGGACCACATGCCGGATTTGCCGCTTTCAATGTTTTTGCCGTAGTCACTGGAGGTCAGGGTCGCAAAATCCTTAGGAATTAGTCCTTCATCGTACATGGTCTTATAGGTCTCCAGCGCCTTTGTCATATTTTCCACGTCGAAGAACTTGGGAACGACCTCCCCGTTCTGCAGTTCGTACTGGGATGGCAGCACATCGAACGCTCCCAGAATCGTGTCCGCATATTTAAAGTTCTCCCGCATTTGATATGGGAACTCAACGCCTTCCTTCTTCATCGCACGCATCACGTCCAGAAATTCATCCACCGTCTTGGGTGCCGGGAGCCCTGTCTTTTCCAGCAGATCGGTCCGGATATACAGCCCTCTCCGGGACGGGTTGGACAGCCATGCCGGTATTCCGTAAATTTTGCCGTCATAGCTTGTCTCCTGCCAGGCTTCCTTCGGCACGCTCTTCATCAAATTCGGAGCATGCTCCTTCAGCAAGTCGTCAAGCGGCATAAATACGCCTGCTTCCACGGAACCGGACATTCCCTTGCTTGTAGCCCCTCCCACGTTCTGAACGACGTCAGGAATATCATTAGAGGCAAACATTAAAGTCATTTTGCTGTCGAAGTCCTTCAGCGGCAGCATGGTCAGTTCAATATCCGTATTGGTCAGCTTTTCAAGCTCCTTCACCCATCTCTCTTCATTTACGTCCTTCGAACGCTCGGCATGTTTGTTTCCGCTGGTTGCCATGGACATCGTGAAAGACAGCTTGCCATCAGCGGCAGCGCCGGAAGAACCGGAGGTTCCGCCATCCGCTTCCTTGGCACCATTACAGCCGACCGCGGTTAAGGCAATTAGCGTGCTCATCAAAATCAAACTCCATTTTCTTCTCATCCACATCGCTTCCTTCCATATTTCTGACAGATTGTTTACCTTTGTCGCTTCTGCATCGCGGCTCGGATTTCGAGCTGCCCATCTCCCTATGAACCGGAATATCCCTATCCCCCTGAGCGTCTCACCTCAAACCTAAAGCGCTTTCATAATAACATCCAACTCCCGAAAATTAACATGTACTTTCTTCTGATCGCATGTGTTTTCCTATGCTGTCCGTTTGCTGGGAGGAGAACAACCTCTCTACACCCCGTTCATGTATTCTTTAAAGTACCGGGTTATGAGGATAAAAAAAGACGGCCGAAGCCGTCTGTCATTGACTAGATAAGTTCGTTATCAGAATGCTGATCAACAAAAGCAAGTATTCTTGCATTCACCTCTTCCGGAAACTCGCCATTCATGGCATGCGAGGCGCCAGGCCAGTTCTCGATTTGAATATTCGGCACATGGGTTTGCCTTGCTGCACCGCTCTTTGCGAGTTATGCATTGTGCTTTTTTCTGCCATTAGAGCCAATACGGGGATATGAATGTTCTTCAAATCCTCCGCGCTCATCAAATCCGGCGTCGGCAGGCTGATCTTATAATTTGCCATACCCGACTCTATCAGCCTTGCAATTGGTTCACTGTCATCCGCTTTGGCTCCGCCTGAAATGCAGCTCAGCATTTTCTCTCTGATAAACTTGGGAACGATCGGTACGGATGCAGGAATTGAGGCAGCCATCATTTTAAGTGACAGAGGCGCAAAAACAAGGACCGGATCCAATAAACTGATCGTTGCCACTTTCGATGGAGCGTGTCTTGCAAGATTCATGGCCGTCCAGCCTCCAATGGAAACGCCTATGAGATGGACGGTTTCTACATCCACTTTGCTCAATGCCTCACTCAACCAACTGGCTTGATCCTCAGCATTTCGGATCGGCTGTGTTTGACAGCTCATTCCCGGCTCTCCCAGCAGATCGAGAGTATACACCGGCCGTTCCTTCATAAGTCCAGGCAGGTTCGGCTCCCACATCGGAGTGGATGACGAGCGTCCGGGCAATAGCAGGAGCGGCTCTTTCCCCTTATGTTCTTCTTTGGTAAATCGATAGATCCGTACACGGCCAAATGCAGTTTCAATATCTTTCGTTTCAAGCGGCGGAGGGAGAAACTTCATGGCAGCTTCATAAGCCGCCTCAAACTTTGCCTTTCCCTTCTCTGTGAGGAAACGCCCGGTAGGCTTATCATTTGTCACCATCTGTCTCTCCTTTCTTCAAAAAAGACTGATGAGCCGCTTCAATAAAAGAATCGCAATGTTCCATGAGAAAACGGTCCTCCTGCGGCCAAGTTTGCTTTGATGCATAACCTGCCCGATAAACGTCTAAGATCTCCCCGTTGTCCTGCGTAGCATTTTGAACCAAAGCAATGCCACTTCTCGCCGAAGACATATCCAGCTTCGCTGCCAGGGTCAATCCCATTGTTGGTCAGCAAGAACGCCTCCAGAACCAGTTCTTTCCACTTCCAATATACTTGGAGTGCGGTCTCGAGATCCGGAAAAAACTCTTCGAAAGCCTGTGCTGCCTGTGGTGGAAGCGACATATCCTGATAATCCAATAAAATATGTTTCCTTCTGTTCACAGTGAGCCCCAGCATCGTCTCCAGGTTCATAGGATGATTCGTCTCCAGGCTCGCCACCATCGCATCTATATAGGCCCGGTCACTTCGGAACTCCATCTCTTTCTTGAAAAGAACGTCGCTTTGACGCTGCAATATCTGCTTAAGATCCCCTTTGGCTCCGAGAGCCAAGCACTGATCTTGTATTTCCTTTAAGGTGAATCCCAGATTTTTATAGAATAGAATTTGCTGGAGTTTCACCAAATCATGTTCGGTATAATATCTGCTGTTCTTATCTCCGCTGCGAGTCGCCACAAGCAATCCGATTTTATCGTAGTGCTGCAAAGTTCTGACGGTGGTACCACATATCTCTGCCAACCGACCTACCGTATACATTGCTTCTTCCAGATGCCGCACCTCCTGCATCCTATTCTTACACATGACGTTGCGTCATGTGCAAGCAGGGGCGTTTATTTCTTCATAATAAAAAAAACGGCATTTCTGCCGTTTAGTGGTGATGCGAGCAAGTGGGTCGTGGAAGGGTTCTCGGAGTCCCTGTTTGATAAACCACCAGCCCCCGTTATAATCGGTGATGGTGGTTTCAGGTAATCCATCATTGATCGGAAGACAAAGGCTGTGCTTTTCCTCCACCTCGCGCGGCTGGCAGCAGGGACAGCAGGCCGAGAACAGCCAGCAGTGCCCCAACCCATAGAGGCGATGCCAAGCCATAATCGGCATCGATCGCCATTCCTCCCATGGAGGAACCAACGACAACGCCGAGGCTGATAACGGACCCATGCACCGTCGTAACAAGCGATCCCGTATCGGCAACCCGGGTGACCCGGGTCGCCATGGCCGGGTTCATGGGCACACCCGCCAAACCAACGATCACAACCGCAATCATAGCTATCGCCTGGCAGTGCACAAATAATCCGAATACCACTAAAGCCGCGGCTAGAGCGACCAACCCAATGGTGAGGATCTGCATCATATATCGATCTGCCAGCCTGCCGGTGACCATGTTGCCAAGCACCGTTGCCACGCCGTAAACGCCAAGCAGGATCGGAACCGCCCGAGCGCCAAAGCCGGCGAGATCGGTTAAGATCGGCGAGAAATAACTGAATGCGGCAAAGGTAGCTCCGATAATCAGCATGCTAGTCGCATAAGCAGCCCATAGATGGCGATTCTTTAGGGCGACAAACTCTCCCCGGATGCCGGACGATTCAGGTCTGGGTAAGGACGGGATCGTAAACTGCCCTACCAAACCGGATACCGACACCAGAACCACCACGGCCCAGAAGCTGGCGCGCCAGCCGAGCAGCTGCTCGATCCACATCGCCAGCGGAAGTCCGATCGCCGTTGCCACCATTAAACCGCCGAGGACGATCGACGCCGCCCTTCCACGCGACTCCGGACCGACGAGGGAAAAGCAAATCGCAAGCGATACGCCAAACGCTGCCGCAGAGGAGATGCCCGTGATCACTCTGGCCGCCATCATTACTTCATATGTGGACGCGACAGCGCCCAGCGTCTGACCGACAAGGAAGATGGCAGCCAAGATCATAAAAGCCTGTTTGCGCGGCACCTTTAAAAGCCCCACCGTCAGCAGCGGCCCTCCTATAATCATGCCGACAGCATAAGCGGTAATGAGATACCCGATGGCTGCAACCGAAACGCCGAATTCTGCTGAAAGCGAAGGCATCATGCCTGCTACCATAAACTCAGAGGTTGTCATCGAGAAGATCATTAAACCCAATATATAAATGGAAAATGGCAATGGGAACAACTCCTATCATGATGATTCTATAGTTTTGTAACTTTCGGTACAAAAATAAACGCAATAACTCCGACTATTTTACCGTTTGGTACAGAACCTTACAAAAAAATAATACACCTCGCCCACTCTAAATTTCTGCATGGATGAACATGCCATTTCGCAGCAAGGACGTATCCCTCCGAATTCTTCGCATCATGAGCGGCTCCTCTCCTATAGTTTCCAGCTCATTATATATATTTTGTAACGATCGGTCAATAAGCATGTTTCTAAAAAACAATCCGATGCGGGCGGCCGCATACCCCCCATCTACATTAGTAGTAGACGTGAGGTATCCACCCTCCGCACCAGCATTACATTACTGTTATGACTTGGCCTTTGGTGAACGCAACCATCTCATAACATGAACTATCGTGCATCCACCGGCGCTTGCACCTGCGCATCCTGGCCGGCATCAAGCAATACCGCGTTAATCCCGTTAAGAAAAGCCAAAGCGCTTGCCTTAATGATATCCGTATCCATGGCGCGCCCGGAATAGACTTTGCCTTGATATTCGATTCGGATATTCACCCGGCCGATGGCCTCTTTTCCCCTGGACAGACTGTTGATTTTGTAATCCTTCAACTGTACGTCCAAACCGACCAACGCTTTCATGGCGCTGTACAGCGCATCGATCGGGCCATCCCCCACCATGCTGTCCCTGAACGTCTCGCTGCCTTTTCTCAGCTTCACGGTTGCCGTCGGATACAGATCATTGGTCACGACCTGGAACGAATCCAGCTCATACAGATGACTGCTGACTTCTTCATGGGTACGATGCTGGGTCACCAGATAAAAAACGTCATGGTCATATACTTCCTTCTTGGCATCGGCAAGCTGCAGGAATTTCTCAAACAGCGCTTCAAAATCTTCGCCTTCGCCTGTCTCGAAGCCCAGCTTCTCCACCGCATTCTTGAACGCATGCCTTCCGGACCGCGCCGTCAGGATCAGCTCCATGCTGTCGGCGCCGACTTCCTCCGGCGACATAATTTCATAAACCTGCTTATCCTTCAGCAGACCATCCTGATGAATACCGGAAGAGTGCGCGAATGCGTTCTCGCCCGTAATCGCCTTGTTCACCTGCACATCCAGGCCCGTCAAATGCGTCAGCAGCCGGGAGGTTCGGATCAGCTCCTTAAGCCGGATGTTGGTGGAGGCCTTAAAGTGATTCTCCCGGACCTTCAGCCCCATGACCACTTCTTCAAGCGACGTATTGCCTGCGCGCTCCCCCAAACCGTTGATGGTGCATTCCACTTTCTCGGCGCCGTTTCTCACTGCGCTGAGCGTATTTGCCGTAGCAAGCCCCAGATCGTTATGACAGTGAACGCTGAGGACAACCTGATCGTTCAGATTCTTCAGGCGCTCGTTGATTTTGCGGATCAATTCGCCGAATTCATCCGGAACGGCGTAACCGACCGTATCCGGCACGTTAATCATTGTTGCTCCGGCCTTCACGACGGCTTCGATCGTTGTCCACAGATATTCAAAATCGGACCTGGAGGCATCCTCCGTCGAATACTGCACATGGGGCAGCAGCGTTTTGGCGTACTTCACGGCATCCACGCCCATCTGAAGCACGGCATCCTTGGAACGGTTGAATTTCTTCTCCACATGGATGTTCGAGGTGCCGAGCACGATATGAATCAGCGGGTTTTGCGCGAGCTTAATGCTTTCATATACGGCATCGATATCGCCCTTCACCGCGCGTGCAAGCGCAGTAATGGAGACGCTGTCTCCCACGGTTCTGGCGATTTCCTGAACCGCTTGAAAATCCCCTGCCGAAGACGCGGGAAAACCCGCTTCGATAATATCGACGTTCAGCCGCTTTAGCTGCTGTGCAAATTCGATCTTTTGCTGTACGTTCAGTTTGGCGCCCGGAACCTGCTCTCCGTCGCGCAAAGTCGTGTCCAATACAATAATGTTGCGTTCCATTTGATATTCCTCCTCGATAATCGATCGTTCATTTCGTTGATTTATATCAAGCGGGGTTGGTTAAACCCGGAATTTAACCAACAAAAAAACCCCGCCTCTACGTATAGAGGCGGGGTTGAACCCGCGGTACCACTCTAATTCATTTTATGCAAAATGATCTTCTTCGATGGCCATCACCATCTATCCCTATAACGGTGGAACTCCGGCTAACCCTACATGATCAGGCAGCTGTTCATAGACGAGTTCAAAGGGAACGACATTACCGTTTCACACCTGCCAACGGCTCTCTGAAAAGTCATTTCGCTTTTACTATTTCTAATCAAAACATTTCGATATGAATTTTGATAACTATCTTAAGGAATGAGAATCGTTTTGTCAACCCTTTATCTTCCAGAGGCCAAAGAATGCATGGTTTACAGCAATCCGGACTTCTTCACATTCGCCAGGAAATCATGGAATTCCGGAATATTCAGCTGCTGCGCCGCATCGGACAACGCCGTAGCCGGATCGGGATGAACTTCGACCATCACGCCGTCCGCACCTGCAGCTAGAGCCGCTCTGGCACAAGGAGCCAGGATGTCCTTGCGGCCTGTGGAATGGGTCACGTCCACCAGCACAGGAAGATGCGTTTCTTGTTTCAGAATCGGCACCGCCGAGATGTCCAAGGTGTTTCTCGTCGCCTTCTCGTACGTCCGTATGCCGCGTTCAATCAGCATCACCTGCGTATTGCCGCGAGACACGATGTATTCCGCAGCGTGCACGAACTCATCGATCGTAGCCGCAAGACCGCGTTTCAACAGCACCGGCGTCTGAACGTCGCCCGCCGCTTTTAACAGCTCAAAGTTCTGCATGTTCCGCGCACCGATCTGAATAACGTCAATGTATTCGCACGCAAGCTCGATATGCGCAGGGTCCACGATCTCGCTGATCGTCTTCAGCCCGAACTCGGACGCCACTTCCTTCAGAATTTTCAGACCTTCAATGCCCAAGCCCTGAAAATCGTAAGGCGACGTTCTCGGTTTGAACGCGCCGCCGCGCATGACGGTTATGCCTGCTTCCTTAAGGGCAGCCGCAACCTGGCGTACTTGCTCATAACTCTCAACGGAGCACGGCCCTGCGATCATGACCGGCGTGCCGCCGCCAATGATGGTGCTGCCCAGTTGAATCAGGGTATCTTCCTGTTTCTTCTTCCGGCTCACCAGCAAATGCTTCTTGTGATCGACTTGCTGCAGCTTCAAGGACGCCTGGAAAATCTGTTTAAATAAATGACGCACCGTTTCATTATCAAAAGGACCTTGGTTATGCTCCACCAGAGTATCCAACATTTTTTTCTCGCGTACCGGATCAAAATCAGGAACTCCCTGCTTTTGCTTCTCCTGACCGATCTCCTGGGCGATCCGTGCCCGTTCCGACAGCAGCTCCAGCAGCTGAAGATTAACGGAATCGAGCTCCGATCTTAATTGTTCCAAACGTCCTTGACTCATCTGAAATCTCTCCCTCACCTATTTTTCTAGTTTATGAAAACAAAAAGACCCCCCGCCCGGAAAGGGACGAGGAGTCGTGGTACCACCCTTATTAGATATGCAAAAAAAAGCAAACACATCTCACTTGAACCTCTTAACGCAAGGGTTACGGGTAAACCTACCATCTGCACGAAACATGCAGATTATCAGCATACCAGCTCCGGAATGAACTTCAGCGGAGAACCTTCGCCCGGGCGCTCTCAGTCGGTGGCGGCCCTTTCCTGTCAGGAACGTTCTTTCGCTTACTCTTTCCATCATCGCTTGTTATAACATATCGTGTTGGTTAATTAAGAAGCATTGTATTACACCCGGGATCGATAATGCAAGAGTTTTATTTAAAGCTTGGGTGCTTTGATGCAGCGAAGACTTAAATGGGCGGCCTTGTTCTTCAGGAAGAAACATGCACCCTTTCTCTTTGTTTCACCGGATTTCCCCAATACGTAAACATGCGCCAAACGTATTCAAATGGTCCGATCGGAAGCCGCTTTAACCAGGCTCTACTGAATACAACTTGCATAGCGAAGATAATGAATACCATCACCATCTGCCAGATCGGTTCGATCATTCCGTACCACCCCAATCCGTAGCTGTAAAAGATCAATCCGCAAAGGATCGATTGCAGCAAATAGTTGGTGAAAGCCATTTTTCCCGGATAAGAAAATAGATCCAACACCTTCTGCCACGATTTGTTCTGGTATAAAAGTGCAAACAATCCGATATAGCCCAGGGTCAAGAGTGGTGCCCCAACGAATAAAACGACGGCCTCGCCCCAGGATGGAAGTCCTTCCGCCAGCGACATCACGAGTTGAAGGACAAGACCCAGACCTCCGCCCATCGCGACCAATCGGATGATCCCCTTCCGGTTCTTCCGGACCTCATGCAAAATACGGCGCTTGCAGAAGTAGGCACCCATTAGGAACATCCCTAATACTTGCGGGTAAAAGACCACCATATTCAAGATGGAGCCGATGTAATCATTCAGCCGCTGAGCGATGATCTTGGCCATCGTCCCCTCACCGTATATGGCGGCATCCCGCTCCTGGAAATAGATTCCGATCTGATGGGCATCCGCCTGGCTAAACGGCTCAAAGACTTGTCCGGCCGAAGAGCTCAGCAGGCTTGCTCCCGTCAGGAGAACGGGAACGAGCAGCAGCAGGGACAGTGACCAGATCAGCAGCGTTCTCGGCTTGCAGCGTTGAAACAGCATCAGTAGAAAACCCATGAGTGCATAGTGGGTCAGAACGTCTCCGTACCAAATCAGGATTCCATGGATCAGACCGATCAGAAGCAATGCCGTCAACCTTCGAGCATAGATGCGATTAAAGTTCCGGCCTTTTGCCTGACTGCTCTCCTGTAACATCACCATGCCAAAACCAAACAGGAAAGAGAAAATCAAAATAAATTTGCCGTCAATGACAATTCCGCGCAGCAGCATCAGGACTTCATTGTACCAGCCTGACCATAATTCGACCCCGAAAGAAATCGTTTGTAGCGATGTCGTAAAAAACGTAATGTTCACCAAAAAGATGCCTAATAGTGCAAATCCCCTCAAACTGTCAATGAGCCTTATTCTTGGCTGTAGATTCGTTGCCATCATTGTACCTCCTTATCAATGTGCCTTCAGGTTAAGGTACAATCATAAAGAAAGGATAAAGAAACTCATCTACTAACCTGTAAATTTACAGTAGCTTAAACATCACTCCGCATGCGGATCATTCTTCCGATCGCTGTTGCCCCCAGATTTCTATCTATCCACTAAAGAATGGTTGAAATCCGTGAGCAAAGGCGACCGCTGCCGCTTCTCCAGAATGATTCCGTCTGCTCCGTTGAAGTATGGGCACTTATAAACTTCAAGTAATCCAACTTTCTTTATTCATTCTTTAGAAATGACGTGTACACTAATCAGATATATTTTAAAAGCTATTTCTTGGAGGAAGTAATCGATATGGCAAACGAAACGATCCTATTGGTAGATGATGAAGAAGAGATCATCTCTTTTATACAAGACGCGCTGGAGCTTGAAGGCTATCACGTACTGACTGCCGGAAGTGGACGGGATGCATTGATCCAGAGCAAACAACAACCGTCCCTGATCATACTCGATGTGATGATGCCCGAGATGAACGGCATTGAGGTCTGCGAGCACCTTAGGGAAAGGACGCAGTGTCCCATTGTGTTCTTGAGTGCTTGCCAAAGTGAAGTGGACCGGATACGAGGGCTGGCTGCGGGCGGGGACGATTATCTGCTCAAGCCCTTCAGCCTCGCGGAATTGAAAGCCAGAATCCATGCCCATCTTAGGCGAGAACAGAGAATCCACACGCAAAAAGAACAAGGCATCCTGCGGTTCCAAGCCCTGACGATCGATTGCAAGGGACATGCTGTTAGCTGCAACGGGCACAGCATCGCTCTGACGAATAAGGAGTATCAGATCGTGGAACTGCTGGCGATGCATCAGGGGCAGGTCTTTTCCAGAGAGCAGATTTACGAGAAGTTATGGGGGTTTGACGCCGAGGGGGACGACGCTACCATTACCGAGCACATCAAGAAAATCCGGGCCAAGCTGGCCGCCCATGCACAGAACCGCAGCTATATTCAAACCGTATGGGGCATTGGCTACAAGTGGGATCCCAAATGATGAAGCAGCGTTCCATCAAAAACACGTTCGCCCGCCATTTCGTCTCGATTCTGGCCTGCAGCCTGCTGGCTACGCTTGTAACCTGGGGGCTGCTCGTGCTGCTGCTCGGGTACCTGTTCAACCATGACATCGCGCTCCCGGCGAATCATTACGAAGCTCAAATCCCTGTTATTTCGGAATACGTCGAGGCCCGGGGCGATTCGGTCATCAGCACGCAGGGACAAGCCGATCTGGAAAAGGTAATCCCCTCGCAGGGCATGTCCTACCTCGTTGTGTCCCTTACCGGCGAACCTTTATACGGGGATCTTCCTCTCTACGAATCGCTTGACCGGCGGAAGATCATGGCACGCTTAAACCAGATCCACAGAAGCATGAATCAAGTCGTTAAGTACATTCCGGTTGTCTCCAGTGACGGAGATCTTGCAGGGGCTCTTCTGCTTGGATACAACCTGAAGGTGACGGCAGCCAATCCGGCGCTGAATCCTTTGGTAACCTTCGGGTTCCTGGCCTTTTTTCTGACCCCTTTTCTGTATATCATCCTGTTCACTCTGATATTCGGAAGGCGATTCAGCCGAAAGATCAGCACTCCGCTGCAGCAGCTTCTGCAAGGAGCCGAACAGATTAAAGAGCGAAACTTACACTTTTCCATGACAGGAACATCGTCCATAACGGAAGTTAACCGGCTTACGAATGCTTTTGAGGACATGCGTCAAGAGCTTGAGCAATCCATCGAGCGGGAATGGAGATTGGAGCAGGATCGAAGCACCATGTTTGCGGCTCTCGCTCACGACCTTCGGACACCGCTTACGATTATTCAAGGACATGTTGAAGGCCTGGAGCAGATGAGCGGGGAGTCTTATGAAACCAAACGATCGCAATATCTGCAAGTCATCAAACGCAACACGGCACGTGCTTCGAAACTTCTTCAGGATATGAACACCATCGCAGAAATTGAAAAGGTGTCTTTTCGGCTCCAGCCCCTTCCCGTGGATATTGAGGAGCTGGCGGATGAAAAAACCATGGAATATACCGCTTTATGCAGCAATATGAACATAACCTTCCATACAGAAATCAATGATAACCGAATGAACAAGAAACCCGTCATCTTGGATCCTTATCGCATCATGCAGGTTCTGGATAATCTCGTTTCGAACAGCATTCGATATACCCCTGAAGCCGGACAGATTCTATGGCGTATCGAACTCACCGAGCAGCAGGTGATGATGTCTGTTACGGATAATGGAGCAGGCTTTGGGAAGCAGCAAGATCTGCAGCAGGTATTTAAGCAGTTTTATCAAGGAGAACATCCTTCCTCCAGACAAAAAGGGCATTCCGGTCTGGGGCTGTATATCGCCAAACTTCTAATTCAGCATCATGGAGGGCATATTTCCGCCGAGAATACCTCACCTTGCGGGGCGACAATCCGCTTTACCATACCGATCCAAGAATCATAAGCCTCCCGAGGCATCATAAAGAGGCATCCTGCCCGATCCCATGAATCGGGGGATGCCTCAATCGTTATACCTTTAACCGATAAATTGCCTTATTGTCGAGTCCGCGGATCATCGGTGTCCATGGCTCCGTTTCAAGCGTCGTATCCAGGGCGTCCTCCACCATCTGCAGCTTGGCGTCCAGCAGGTCGATATGGTGCAGCGCGACGGCTTCGGCCGTTTGCGGCTGAACCGGGCTCCCCCACTCTCCGAGGTTATGGTGGGAAAGTACGAGATGCTGCAAGCCCAAAACCACTTCGGATTCCAGCGCGATGTCGTTCTGAATGGCCGCTTCCACGATCCAGTTGGATGCCAGGGCGATATGTCCGATCAGCTTTCCCTGGTTGCTGTAGTCCGTAACGATGCCCATCTGGGCGATCATCTCTTCCGGCTTTGCGATATCATGCAGGATAATGCCGGCCTTGATCAAGTCCGGATTCAGAAACGGCCGCTGCTTGCAGATGAAATCGCCAATCTCCAGCATGCGGACAATATGATAGGCAAGTCCGGCAAAATAGGCATGATGATAGGTTTTGGCAGCCGGATAATGCATCAGCTTCTCTTCCACCTTCGACACGCAATACTGCACAATGCTTCGTACCTGCGGCTCCGCAATCTCGTTCATCGTAAGTTTAATTGTATGTAACAGATCCACGGGGCGAATTGGCGCAGCCCTCACAAAATCGGTCAAGGAAACGCCATCCTCATCCGTTGCCTTGCGGATTCGGCTGATTTTGACTTGAGGCTGATCCCGGTAGCTCAGCACGGTTCCCTGGATTTTGACTAATTGCATCGGCAGGAACGTTTCTTTATCCTGAATGGTCACATCCCAGTACTTGGCCGAAATCTGGCCGCTCGCATCCGAGAGAATAATGTCAAAATAATCTTTCGGCGGCGTGCCGTTGGTCTGTCTCATATTTAATTCCTTCAGCAAGTAAAAACCAACAAAATCATCTTGAATGCTAAGTTTATTAATAGGTTTCATCTGGTTCCTCCCCAAAAAATCCCGTTAAGTTAACTATAACAAAGTCCCGTGCAATGAGTCTATCACACTGAAATATCCGCTCTGCAAAATCACAGAATCATAAGCCGAACTTCAGCAGTTGACTTTGACACCAGTGTCATCGTTTAGCATGGGGTTAGACTTATCGAGAGGAGCTATAATTCAATATGAAAAACAGTACGCAAAGTCAATCATCAGTGACGATCATAGGCCTGGGACCGATGGGCCAAGCGATGGCACGCACGTTTCTAAACCATGGCCACGCAGTCACCTTGTGGAATCGTACGGCCAGCAAAGCCGATGAGCTTATCAAACTGGGAGCTGTCGGAGCCTCTACAATTAAGGAAGCACTGGATGCCAATGAGCTAGTGCTTCTAAGTCTTACCGACTACAGCGCAATGTACGCCATCCTGGAAAATGCCATAGAAAGCCTCGCCGGCAAGGTATTCGTTAATCTAAGCTCGGACACCCCGGAGAAAGCCCGGGAAGCAGCCAAATGGCTGGCCGGACATGGTGCTTCGCATCTAACAGGCGGTGTGCAGGTTCCTCCGTCGGGAATCGGCAAGTCGGAATCCTTCACCTTTTACAGCGGACCCTTGGATGTCTTCGAGGCACACAAGGAGGTGCTTGAAGTGTTGACTAGCACGGACTACAGGGGGGAAGATCCTGGACTCGCCGCGCTGTATTATCAGATCGGAATGGATATGTTCTGGACGGCTATGCTCAGTTATCTCCACGCTGTTGCAGTAGGACAAGCGAACGGCATCACGGCAGAGCAATTGAAGTCACATGCAATCAGCACGATGGCTTCGCTGCCACAATTCATTGAGTTCTATACCCCGCGCATCGATGCAGGAGAATATCCGGGGGACGTAGATCGGCTCGCCATGGGCGTTGCCAGCGTTGAGCACATCGTTCATACCACACAGGATGCAGGCGTTGACGCTTCATTGCCTGAAGCGGTTCTGGAGATCTTCAAGCGGGGGTTGGCGAATGGCCGTGAAGGGGACAGCTTTACCAGCCTGATTGAATCGTTCAGGAAAACCGCGGCATCATCGCATTGAACCATCCCGCGCATCATCGAGTGAACTTTAAATTTCGATTCTTGCCTGAGAAGCGAATGGTTGATCGGTTTCCAACAAGATACGGATGACACAAGAAAAAGCACCCGCGGGTGCTTTTTCTGTCATCGCCTTTTCGCATTCGAGTCGAGGCCAGTATTAATTTTAAGATTTCCATGCACCCGGATGGTCGTCTTGAACCAAATCCAGCTCCACGGCTCTCGCGTTTGCCTCCACCTGCTCGACGCTCTTGCAGCCTGGAATGACGCAGCTGACAGCCGGATGCTTCAAGCACCAGGCCAGCGCCCACTCGGCCATATTCACGCCCTCCGGCACTTCGTTCTGCTTAATCTCTTCCACAAGCTTCAGCTTGGCGTTGATCTCGTCCTGGTCACGGTTCTTGCGCACGTTATCGCTGAAGACCGTCCCTGGCTTATACTTTCCGCTTAAGTACCCGCTTGCAAGCGGAACTCGCGCCAATACTCCAAGATCCTGCTTCAAACATGAAGGAAGAACCTCTTCCTCCGGAGCTTGCTCCAGACGGTTATACACGACCTGAATGGCTTTGGCATTCACCTCCGCAGCCTTATCCGTTTGATAGATGTTTCTGTTACTTCCAATAGAAATGCCCAGATTACGGATGGTTCCCGCCTGAACCTGCTTGTCCAGCATCGTCCACATCTCATCATTGTTGAACACTTCATCCGAGCCGGAATGGAATTGATACAGGTCGATGTAATCGGTACGAAGCGCTTTAAGTGATTCCTCGAGCTGAATTCGAATCTGCTTCGTATCCCATGCGTTCTCCCACTGCTCATGCCATCGATGACCAAACTTCGAGGCAATGACCCAATCCTCGCGGCGGTCGCGCGACAAGAAATCACCGATGAAATTCTCGGACATATGATGAGGACCATAACATTCGGCTGTATCGAGCAGATTAATGCCTAGCTCCTTCGCATGCGTTAAAATGGCATCGACTTCCTGTTGGTTGAAATCCTTCCCCCAATCACCGCCAAACTGCCAGGTTCCCACACCGACTACCGATACTTTCAGATCGGTTTTTCCGAGACGTCTGTACTTCATATACTCACCCCTACTCTTAGATTTGTGCGCCTATATCTTATTTGAAATTGCAACCGTTTGCAACTGATGCTGCGGACTCTTTTTTCTCGTCCATCACCTATATTTTTCATCCGCTCGCCGTATCCGGATTGTTTAATAATAAGTCGTTATGGTGAACCCTATAATACGTAATCATTTCGTTATTATAGAACGGAATCAGAAAGGAGGATTGTCGGCGTGAATACTCGGACACTGGAGCAATGGATGCCGGACATTATAGAGAGTCTGAAAGCAAAAACACCCAATGACTTTCAGCGAATGATCGATGAATTTCTTCCTTATGACCTGGCCAGAATACATAGCCATCTCAGCGATGCGGACCAGACCCGATTTCTGCAGTTTCTGAACGAGGAGCAGCTGGCCGATATGATTCAGGAAATGGAGCATGACCAGCAGATCGAAGTTTTGGGCAGGCTGGGCAAAGAAAGAACGGCCATCATCATGGACTTGATGGATAACGACGACCTCGCCATTTTGCTGGATGAGCTGTCACCTGAGCAGAAAGACGAATTCCTCAAGGGAATGCGGGACGAGGAATCCCAATTTGTCTTGAACCTGATGAAATACCCGCCGGAAACTGCGGGCCGAATCATGACCAATCGTTACGTGTGGATTCCCCAGCATTACACCGTATCCGAGGTCGTCCAGAAGCTGAAAACCTACGTCTCCATTTCCGAAACGATCAACTATCTGTACGTCATAAACCAAGACAAGAAACTGATGGGCGTGGTGTCTTACCGGGGTCTTATCTTGGCCGAACCGGATGAATATATGGTGGATATCATGCACAGCCGGGTGCTGTCCGTACCTGTGGATGCCGATCAGGAGGAAGTCGCTCAGATGATCCAAAAATACGATCTGGTCGCCATCCCCGTCGTTGAACAGGATAACAAACTTGTAGGCATCATTACGGTTGACGATATTCTCGACGTCGTCATCAAGGAAGCCGATGAGGATATTCGAAAAATGAACGCCACCGGGGGCAAATCCATTGACTTCAACACCAAAGCAACCGTTGCCGCCTTTCGAAGATTACCGTGGCTGATCCTGCTCTTATTCATCGGTCTGATCTCGGGAACGATCATTTCCCGATTTGAAGAGACGCTGGCACAGGTTGTGGCGCTAGCCTTCTTCATGCCCATGATTGCCGGAATGACCGGCAATACCGGCACGCAGTCGCTAGCTGTTATTGTACGCGGCCTGACTACGAAAGAAATGACCAAATCGCTGGTGTACCGGCTGTTAGCAAGAGAGCTGAAGGTCGGCTTGATGATCGGGGTCACATGCGGGATCCTGATATCCTTGATCGCATATTTCTGGCAGGGCAATCTCTATCTGGGGTTTGTGGTCGGAAGCTCGTTGATTGCAACACTCATCGTGGGCACGATGGCAGGTACAATCATTCCGCTCATTCTGTTCAAATTCAAAATTGATCCGGCCGTGGCCTCGGGACCGTTAATTACAACCATTAACGATATTCTCTCGCTTGTCATCTACTTTGGCATCGCGACCCTGTTTCTGTCCTATATCTAGCCGACCGCCGGGATGAACATTCCCTTTCAAAAAAAAGACTTCCGATTCATTCACCGGAAGTCTTTTTATTTGGAATCCGGCAGTTCGATGTCGAGGATATCATCAACTCAAAAACGGCTGGGTCTTATGAAAACTTACGGAACAAGCATGATGATACATTTCCTTTTCTACCTTTTTTTTCTTGCAAATGATGCCACCTGGTTTATTATATATGTAGTTCAGATCAAGAACTTAAACATGCTAAATACGAAGTACATAGAGTATATGTTATATGCTAGAATCTGCCCGGCTTGGTTCAACATGAAGTTTGCATTCAATCCAATAGAGGAGTGATGGTTATGAGTATGAATTTATTTCATCCCGAAACAAGACAGAAATTAATGTGGTTGAATGAGCCTGAGCATTGGGAGTTTACATCAGATGACCGGCTAATCATGGATGCCCCGTCGAAGGCAGACTTTTTCAAAGACCCTGGAGGAAAACATATAGCTCATTCTGCCCCCTATCTTCACCTTCAGGTTGATTCTACCTTCCAGCTAGTAACGCAGCTTCAGGTAGATATGCTCCATTTATATGATTCCGGGTGCTTGATGTTGATGGCAGACGAGAATAATTGGGCCAAGCTATGTTTTGAATACAATGGTGAGTATGCTACGATTGTGTCCGTTGTTACCCAGAACGGCTTTTCGGATGATTGTAATTCCGAGCGTGTATTCGTTAGCAAGCCTTATCTAAAAATAACGAAGAAGGATAGAACTATTTCTTTTTACTACTCATCGGATGGTGAAGCTTGGAAATTGATTCGATACTTTGGAATGGATGCCTCGACTCCATTTACAGCGGGTGTGGTAGCCCAATCACCGATGGGAGCAGGTTGTCGAGTCCAATTTCTGTCTTTGTTTTTATCTGAATCGGATGAGAAAAGCAGGTTTTAGTATAATATATTCAAAATAATAACATTTTTCTCACTCGAACTGGCCATCATGAAAATGATAGGGTGAGCTCATCGTATCTCCTTAGATTGAAAAATGGTTGGCATAACTTAAACATTACCAAAAAGTAATTATATCACTTCAAAGTGCGTACTTCTCAAGCCGAACCCTAACGTGCAAAATGACATTAATCAAGAACATCACGTTAGGGAGATGAACCTATGAATACAGATCAACGTTCACATCATTCGCAAAAAACAGCTTTGGTTGTAGGGGCCAACGGGGTGATCGGCCGCAACCTCATCGAGCACCTTTCGACGCTTCAAGGCTGGGATATCGTCGGCGTATCGCGCCGAGGCGGAGATTCCACGAACCGCGTACGTTATATCTCCGCCGACCTGCTTGATCGGGAGGATACGATTGCCAAATTAAGCTCTTTGACCGAAGTGACGCATATCTTCTATGCGGCTTATCAGGACCGGCCAACGTGGGCCGAGCTTGTCGCACCAAATCTGGCCATGCTTGTCCATGTCGTGGAAGCTATCGAGCCCATTGCTGCCAATCTGCAGCATGTCAGCCTGATGCAGGGCTACAAGGTATACGGCGCGCATCTCGGTCCATTCAAGACGCCGGCCCGGGAGACGGATGCGAACCATATGCCGCCAGAATTCAATATCGATCAGCAGAACTTTTTGGAGGAACGGCAGCAAGGCAAAGCCTGGACCTGGTCCGCGCTGCGTCCATCCGTTGTCAGCGGATTTGCCCTTGGAAACCCGATGAATCTGGCGATGGTCATTGCCGTCTATGCCTCGATTTCAAAAGAGCTCGGCATTCCTCTGCGTTTCCCAGGTAAGCCGGGAGCCTATCACAGTCTGCTGGAGATGACCGATGCCGATCTGCTCGCCAAGGCCACGGTTTGGGCTGCTACCGATGAACGATGCGCCAATCAAGCATTTAACATCACGAACGGGGACCTGTTCCGCTGGAACGAGTTGTGGCCGAAGATTGCGAATTATTTCGGCATGGAAACCGCGCCGCCCCTGCAGATGAATCTGGAAACGGTCATGGCGGATAAAGAGCCGGTCTGGAATCGTATGGTTGAGTTGCATGGACTTGCGGAGCACACGTATCAAGAGGTTTCATCCTGGAAGTTCGGTGATTTTGTGTTCTCCTGGGATTATGATTTCTTTGCAGACGGTTCGAAGGCACGCCGCTTCGGTTTTCATGAGTATGTCGATACGGAAGCCATGTTCATGAATATCTTTGACGAGCTCCGGCGGCGTAACGTTATTCCATAAATCATCGCGCAAGCTGCATGACGAAGAGCCGACTATACGTGGAATAGTCGGCTCTTTCATTTATCACACCTTTTAATGCCGATCCTCAAATGCCGGCTTCTCCAGCACCATGGCCGATTCCCCATACTTCCGTTCGATATGAATATCTCCCCATCTGCACATCAAATGAAGAATTTCCTTCAAGCTCCAGCCATACTCGCTCAATTCATACTCCACCTTGGGCGGAACCTGATTATACGTCTTGCGTAATATAATGCCCTCCTCTTCCAGCTCCCGCAGATGCTGTGTCAGCATTTTTTGGGTGATCTGGGGAATCAGGCTTAAAAATTCGCTGTTGCGTCTTTTACCGAAGGTAAGATGAAATAGAATGACCGGTTTCCACTTTCCGCCGATGACCTCCAGCGTAGCTTCGACCGCGGTGTTGTATACTTTTTCCTTATGCTCCATGAAAAGCCTCGCTCCTTCGTTCCACGATATGGCATTACCAGTGATTTCCGACCTCTCGCTTTACTTCTTCCACTATAACACGAACCCCTTCCTCGATCTGATCCAATCGCGCTCTGGAAATACTGATACGTATAAACTTCTCGCGCATAAGGTAGTCGGACAGATAAAAAAGCTTGCCGGACACCACATGAACGTTCCGCTCTTGCAGCCGCCTGATCAATCGCTCCAGGTTAACGGTCTGCGGCAGCTTAAACAGTTTATATATGCCGCCGTCGCCGGGCATGGCTTCAATGAATCCGGTTCCCTCGTACCGCTGCAAAGCGGCATTCAGGGCTTGCATTCGGGTTTCATACTGGCTGTAAATTTTCTGCTTATGCCGCTCGTACATCCCGTTGCTGATATAAATTTCGAGCGCCGCTTGGGACAGCAGCGACGTATCCCCATAACTTTTGAAAGCATGAAACGTTTCAAGCAAACGTTCCGGCAGGACGACGGCTCCTAAGCGTAGTCCGGGGAAAATGATCTTGGAGAAGCTCTTCAGGTATACGACGTGCGATGTTCTGTTGTACGCATAGACAGGATCATATCCCCGTTCTTCGCCTAGATCGGCCATATAGTCGTCTTCGACGATATAGACGTTATATCGGGTCGCCAGTTTCGCAATGGCCTTCCTCTGTTCGGCGCTGTAGGAAGTGCCCAGCGGATTATGATATCTCGACATGGTATAGAAAAATTTAATATGTCCGGAGCGGAAATGCTCCTCCAGAGCCTGCAGATCGATGCCAGCTGCCGTGCGCGCGATTCCGATAACGGGTACTCCTTCACTCTCCAACAACTGCAAATAATTATTGTAGCTAGGCTGTTCGACCAGAATGACGGACTTTCCGCCGGGAAACGGCATTTTAGTCAAAATCTCAAGTGCCTGCTGGGCGCCCGCCGTAATCATGATCCTCTCCGCGGTAGTGAACACTTGAGCTCCTGCCAGATGGGAGACCAGCGTATGGCGCAGTTTCTCCATCCCTTTCGGATCGCCATAGGTAAACAGCTCGTATTTATAGGTATCAATCGCCTTGTTCAGGCAATGCTGAAAATCCAGATACGGGAATACATTCACGTCCGGAGAGGCCGATGCAAAATCAATCCAACTCTTATCCATGTTATCCGAATCCCCGTCTTTCTGGACGACATAATAGCCGCTTTGCGAAACCGAATAAATGGCGTGCCGTTTCTCAAGCTCGGAATAGGCACGAATCACCGTACTGATGCTGCACCCGTAGGATTGTGCCGCACTTCGAACGGAAGGCAGCTTCTGCCCTGAACGGTATTGGCCTTCCTGAATTTTTAATTCCATATCGGTAAGAATGGATAAATACTTTTTCACGATCACGCCCCCTTGTGACTCTTATTATACAGGACCTCACCACTGTATCGGTACAGTTGTGAAAATAGGGAATGGTTTCAAACGCATCATTATCCTATATTTCAAGTAACCGTTCGCCGCTTGGGGAACACCTTCCCAGCTTTAAGAATGAAGATAACTGTGATAGGGAGCTGATTCGTATGTCATCCATCTCGCATACCGATTTTTTAACTACTGTACGTGAACGTCAAGCGGTTAAACATTTTGACCCGCAGCACAACCTCCGTCATGAAGAGATTCAAGAATTGCTTGAGATTGCGAGTACCGCACCTTCCGCTTGGAATCTGCAGCATTGGACGTATCTTGCCATTACAGATAAGGCAGCCAAAGAAAAACTGCTGCCCATCGCATATGGACAAAGGCAAATCGTTGAAGCCTCCGCTGTCATCGCGGTGTTGGGAAACCTGCAGGCCCATCAACATGCTGAAGCGATATATGACCAAGCGGTTCAGGCAGGGTTCATGCCAGAGGAGGTCAAAACGAATCTGGTTCGGCAAATTATGAATTCGTACACCAACGCCCCTGAACTCGCCCAGGAAGAAGCGATACGGAGCGCTTCCATGGCCGCCATGCAGCTCATGCTGGCTGCAAAGGCACGCGGTCTTGATTCATGCCCGATGGGCGGATACAACGCAAGCCTACTCACGGAAGCATTCGGGGTTCCGCGCCATTTGGTTCCCGTTATGCTGGTTGCGATCGGTAAGAAGACCGTTCCGGCTCATCCTTCTACCCGTTTACCGGTAGAAAAGACGGTAATTTGGAATCACTTCTAAGGCTCAACTAAAAAAGATCTAATATTTTTAGGTGAAAAACCTAATTTTATTAGGTTTTTTGAGTGGAAAGCGTCTGATAGAATAAATACAAGCGCTTACAATGCAACGATTCAAGGAGGAAACGTGATGACCAAACCCGTACAGCCTAACGAACCGATCGTAACCCATATCTATACCGCGGACCCTTCCGCCCACGTATTCGAGGGTAAAATTTATATTTATCCATCCCATGACCTGGATCACGAGAACACGTCCAATGATAACGGCGACCAGTATGACATGGAAGACTACCACATTCTCTCGATGGATGATGTGTATGCTCCATGCGTGGACCATGGCGAAGCCCTTCATGTGAAGGATGTTCCATGGGCGAAGAAGCAAATGTGGGCACCGGATGCCGCCTTCAAGAACGACACGTACTACTTATACTTCCCTGCCAGGGATCATGACGATATTTTCCGACTTGGCGTAGCGACAAGCTCCTCGCCTTCCGGCCCCTTTAAGCCGGAGCCTCATTACATCCCGGGCAGTTACAGCATTGACCCTGCCGTATTCGTGGACGACGATAACCGGGCCTATATTTACTTCGGTGGCCTCTGGGGCGGACAGCTGGAACAATGGCAGACCGGATCGCATATTCCGGATGCGGAAGGACCTGCCGCGGATGCGCCTGCCATCGGACCGCGGGTCGCCGAGCTGAGCGACGACATGCTTACTTTCAAGGAGACGCCGCGAGAAATATCCATCGTCGATGAGAAGGGCAACCCGATTGTCGCGGGGGATGAAGAGCGAAGATATTTTGAAGGACCTTGGGTCCATAAATACAACGGCACCTACTATCTTTCTTATTCTACCGGCTCAACACACAAAATCGTCTACGGCACGAGCCAAAGTCCAACGGGGCCTTTCGAGTTCAAAGGCACGATTCTAACACCTGTTATCGGCTGGACGACCCATCACTCCATCGTTCAGTTTCAGGATAAATGGTATCTCTTCTACCATGACAGCTCCCTCTCCGGCGGGGCCGACAACAAACGCAGCGTCAAGTTCACCGAGCTGACCTACAATGAGGACGGCACCATTCAGACGATTGATCCGTACGGTAAATAAGGCAAGAGGAAGGCTGGATTCCATGACTATGGAGTTCAGCTTTTTCCGGTTCAATTTTTTTACAGCTGCTTCGCTGTCGTTGTTTAGTGATATAATGAAAGCTGCTATCATTTTTTGATGTTAGTCGCGGCGGATCCATCTATATCACACAGAAGAAGGAATGCAACCATGACAAGGCAGCTTATGAAACGATATATCATCCTGATTGCAGGACTATTCTTAATGGGACTTGGCACGGCTCTCGTGACCAAAGCCAATATCGGAACCTCCCCGATTGCCAGCGTACCGTATGTGCTGAGTTTAAAATTCCCCCTCTCCATGGGACTGATGACCATCCTGTTATGCCTGCTGTTTGTAGTGATCCAGGTCCTCCTGCTCGGTAAGCAGTTTCCCAGGATGCAGTACCTGCAAGTGTTTGTCGGTGTTCTGTTTGGCCTGTTTCTGGATATGGGGGCGTATATCGTAAGTTCGCTCAACTTTACGATGTATTTCATGAAAATTTTAGCATTACTGACGGGCTGCATGATTCTGGCGATCGGCATCTATCTTCAAATCATCGCTAATTCGATCCTGAACCCGGGCGAAGGCATCGTGAAAGTCATTTCTGAAAAACTAGGTGCCGAATTCGGGAACATCAAGATCATATTCGACTGGACCCTGGTGTCCATCGGTATCGTCATCTCGCTGTTTGCTTTCGGTTCGATTGAAGGCGTACGCGAGGGTACCGTTATTTCGGCTTTTTTGGTTGGCTATTGTATCAAATTGCTGCGCCGGATCATGTTTCGTTGGCGCAGCAAAAGAACCCGGGAAGCAGTGCTTGAACAGAGCCCGTAATTTTCATGAGATAGCCTGTGGTTAAACGATCACCTATTTGATTATAATGAGTGGTAAGAGACGAAGAACGTCCCAGCGCATTCCTAATTTGGAATGAAGCCGGGGCGTTCTTTTTTTATTTAGGGAGGTATGCGGTCGAATGGATTTTCGGAAGGCATATGGGATTTTTATGTATTATCATCTGAGCAACAGGACTGGAGAAAGAAGAGGCCGTCTGGAACGAGGGCATGGTGAGGCCGAAACCTTGTTTTGCCAAAAAGTCTGGTGGCCGCTGCGTGGTCACTTTCGCGATTTACATCCACAATTCGAGGTGCTGGATTGGTGCGGACGATCCTATTACTGCAGCTTCGCTTTCATCACTCCGCATCTGAGACTGATCATTGAGGTTAAACCATTTAGCACGTATACAACCGAGACGGACCGGCAGAAATATTGCGACGAGCTGAATCGGGAAACCTTTTTATCCGCCATGGGGTATCAGGTGATTTCATTTGCTTGCGATGATGTGACCGATCGTCCGGAACTGTGCATCATGCTCCTGCGGAAGGTCCTGAGCCGCCGGTATCTGGCAGAACCACATTCAACAAGCGTATCGTCGGTAACGGAACGCGAAATCATCCGGTTTGCATGCATGCTGGCACGGCCCCTGCGCCTGATTGACGTGAAAACGCATCTGCGACTGAATCATCGTACAGCCCTTCGCTTCCTTCACTCTCTTTGCGATAAGGGTCTGCTGATTCCCGTAACCGGATCGCAAGGCAAACATGTCGTGAAATATAAGCTTCATCCTCGTGCGGCGCAGTGTCTATAACTACTACAACGGAGGCATCTCGAACAGCAAGGCTCGCACTCTGCCGTAAAACAAACAAGCTGACCCATCGTTTATGGAGTCAGCTTGTTTTGCGATTCGTTATAGTTCATATGTTGCAGCCCGGCGGTTACACGCCCCTTTTAAACAAAGAGAAAGAGTAAATCGCTGGAGCCGCCACAATCAGTATAATGACAGGAACAATTGCGACGGCAAGATTCACTTTCAGAAACGCCGTCAGGATCATGAACGCTCCGCCTGTCATCCACAGGTACCCGGCAAAACGATGCGTTTTATTCCAATTATCCTGGCTGTTCAGCGTCCAAGGCAGCTTGATGCCCACCGTATAGTTCTGTTTGCTCTTCGGCAAATAATTGCCGGTGACCACGAGGAGCATGCCCACGAGAGTCGGTGCAATCGTCTGGATCGGCAGCTCGGCCCCCATGGCCTTGAACAGCGTGATCGGCATGAGAATGAGAGACAGCGCGGGGATAAGCCATAGACCCATCGTTCTTAAAACCGGGGCAGCGTTCATTTTCTTAGGATCGTTGTTAAGCGCTACATGGACAATGACGTTAATAACCGCCGTAATCAACGGAAGCACAAACGCCGCAACCGCCTTCGACACGTAATTATCCGGATTGCCCGCCGCGTCCCAGTGAACAGCCACCTGCTCAGGCAATTGGCTGTACAGCGTCATCGATAAAATAATCGGCAACAAGCATATCAGCGTTGTTATAACCAGCATTGAACTATTCTTTTTCCTCATCTTGTTTCCCCCCGTTAAATTGTGAAAACCACAGCATGATTTCTTCGAAGACGGACACGTTGATCTCATAGTAAACATAATTTTTATATTTTGTTTCAAATATCAGTCCGGCCTTCTTTAGCTGTGACAAATGATACGAAATGGTCGCCCCGGTCATATCGAAATGCTGACCGATCTCACCGGCTGACATTTTGCCGCGTTTGAGCATAACCAGGATGTCCCGTCTCACCGGATCAGATAACGCCTTGAATGTTTCCGGAAACCCCAATGTGCATCACCAGATTTCTATTTAGAATTTCATCTAAATACATTATCTCTCATTCCTGCACCGAAATGCAATACCTATTTTGAAAAAAATCTAAATAGAAAGTAAAATGGGCATCCCGACATGCCCAACGCCTTGATCCAAGAAATCGTTGATTTCCTTAAAACAACAAAAGTCCGCCTCGGACCAGCATACGTGCTGATCCTCAGCAGACTAACTTCATGGCTTGTTTATCCAAGCACCTTCTCAAATACCGGAAAGCTTGCCGCTCTTCCCGGGAATTTCACTTCTCCCCGCAGGTCATAACCTAAGCCCTGATACAGCCTGAGCGCCGCCGTATTCTTGGCATAGGTGTCCAATCGAAGACTTCGGTAACCCTCGCGTGCGCCATATTCTTCGGAGAAAGCTACCAATTTTCGCGCAATGCCTTGTCCGTGTGCTTCCGGATCGACAGCAAGGCGATGCATCATCAGATGCGGTCCCTCTACCTGCCTCCAGTTAATGGTCTGGTACTGTTCAGCCTGCGATTCGTCGAGGACAACGATCCCCAAAATACGGCCTTCGCCCTCAGCCGCAAACAACGTTCCACGCTGTAAATCCTCACCGATGACCTCCCGGTTCGGATACTGATCATCCCATTGATCGCTGCCTCCAGCCTGCATGACACTAACGCAGCGTGCAATCAAAGCCATGATTTCTTGAAGGTCCTCTATTCGTCCTGTCCGTATGTTTATATTCATCGATGCACCTACTATTGTTTTTTTAGAACAGTTTACTATGATTGGACGACTGTAACAACACGACCGTGAAACTCGATAGCATCCTACGAAATCATTCATTTCGTGGAATAGCACCTTTTAAACGTTCCAGTTAGGATGACCATTTATCTAAGCAATGTAAGAGTCACCTCTATCGTATTATTTACGAATGCGCGCTCTGGACGGGATTTCAACATGACGGTCAGCCCAATTAGCGATACGATGAGCGCTTGTGATAAAGCTTTGGCGTTTGTGTCACTCGCAAGCTCGCCCGATTGTATACCTCGTTCAATGGTTTCTTGAAATATGACCGCCAGGTACATCTGATGCTCCCTTGTGAGAATTTCAAATTTCTCATCATGAGGCGCAAGCTCGACCATCGTATTAATGCAAAAGCATCCTCGGCTGCGGCTTTCGGAATATTCCTCATTAACCACGTTCTCAAAAAAAGCTCGAAACGCCTCTCTAACCGTTCGATGGTTTTGTAGCCTGGTTCGCACCTCGGAAGCATGCGACCTCGTATATTTGCGCAGAGCGGTTTCAAACAGTTCCTTTTTGTCTCCAAAGGCAGAGTATATACTTGGCCGCTGAATGCCCATTCTGGAAGTCAAATCGCTCAATGAGGTAGCCTCATATCCCTTCTCCCAAAATAGCTGCATTGCGGCATCTAATACGTTCTCTTCATCAAATTCGCGGATTCGCCCCATAATGAATTACCTCTCGTTACTTTTTATTTTTAGGAAACTCCATGATCACAACTGCATGTAAACAGCTCATTTTATTACCAATCAGTATAATTAATTTTATGATGTACCGATGCTCTTGTCAAATAACGATTTTCTTTATATGTCAGGATAAAACCAACATAATAGATGTCATCCTAATCGTCAAAAATAAACGTGTTGACACGGCATGAGTTTATAAGATATATTTATCGGGAAATTTACCATACTGATCGGTACATAAAAATGAAAGGGTTGAATATACAAAAATGGAGGATATTACAGAAAAGGTAGCCGTCAAAAACGACACAGGGGCGAATGCGTTACAGGTGACGGTGACCTCGACCGAATCCGTTTATCGTACTCCCCTGACTCGTAACGTTACGTTATTGTTTGCGATTGCTTGCGGTATGTCGGTAGCCAATATCTACTTCGCACAGCCGCTGCTCGATCAACTATCGAACGAGTTCAACATGGACTATTCCATCATCGGAATTCTGATTACCGTCACACAGGTCTTTTATGCATTGGGCCTGCTGCTGCTGGTGCCTCTGGGGGATTTGCTGAACCAGCGCCGATTGATTATCGGTCAGATGGTAATCTCCATAATGGCTCTGGTTATCGTTGGTACTGCTTCCTCCGGCACGATGCTCTTCGCAGGTTTGGCTTTGGTCGGATTGCTTGCCGTTGTAACGCAAACCATTGTGGCATTCGCTGCTGCCATAGCTGCCCCTGCTGAGAGAGGGCGTGCCGTAGGTATGGTAACCAGCGGAATTGTGATTGGCATCCTTCTTGCGCGAACCATTTCAGGGGTTTTGAAGGATCTTGCAGGGTGGCGTTCGGTTTATCTGGTGTCTGCCGTGTTGATGCTGCTGATGGTTTACGCATTATATAAGGTGCTGCCAAATGTTGAGCGTAAGGTAAAGACTCTTTCCTATTCTCAACTGCTAAAGTCGGTACTGATATTGTTCCTGCAAGAACGGTTATTACGGATCCGTGCTGTATTGGCTATGATGATTTTTACGGCTTTCAGCATTTTGTGGACCCCATTGGTACTGCCCCTGAGCTCGCCACCGCTATCCCTTTCGCACTCGGCTATCGGCGCGTTTGGTCTCGTGGGCGTCGTGGGTGCATTGGCTGCAGCAAAGGCCGGTAAGCTGGCTGATCGGGGTTATGGACAAAGAACGACGGGGATTGCATTGTTCCTGCTATTGCTGTCATGGCTGCCAATCAGCTACACGGAACGGTCGCTGTTCGCCTTGGTCATTGGCATTATTCTGCTGGACTTGGCGGTACAGGCCGTGCATGTTACGAATCAGAGTATGCTTTTTGCATTGCGCCCGAAGGCGCGCAGTCGGATGGTTGGCGGGTACATGATTTTTTATTCCATCGGAAGTGCTGCCGGTTCCATTGCTTCAACCCATATTTACGCACACTTCGGCTGGAGTGGGGTATGCGTGCTCGGGGCCTCTGTCAGTGCTGTTGCTCTTGTATTTTGGGCTGTGACCAAAGGTACTGCGGCACCCGTAATTAAATAAAGCTTATGACCTATACGTGTTAAAAATCTTAAAGGAGAGATTCCCCATGGAGATAGGTATTACTTCGTTTGTAGAGGCAAATCGGATGTTCACACCGGTGAAGTGATGAGTCACGGACAGCGATTAGAGAGGGGGTTGAGAAGATGATCCTTGCCGATGAGGTGGGGACTGGATGTGTTTCTCTATATATAGTTATGGATGCTTTTCCTCAGAATAGCAAAAGACACGCCGTATGGCGTGCCTTCATCAAGCTTTCCTTATGGTGTTTTTCCCCAGGATCACCTCGCCTGTCGTCTTATTCCAGGACATCGGAATGCCTAGCTGTGATGTAATCAACTCCAATGGAAACATGCTCGTATTGGCCAGAAATGGAACGCTGACGTCATCACGTGTCACCTTTCCGTTCACCAATGCAACTGCGGGATCACCGGACTTAACTGGATACGGTATTCCCTCCATATGAGAAAAACCATACTGGAAAGGAAAAACTAGCATACCGATCTAGTAACTGTTCAAATCGCTGCTAGAGCAAGCCTACGTCTGCTGAAACAAGGTTGCCGTGACCTGGCAGTCCGCGCACAGGAACATATAATAAATGCCTTCCCCATACTCCTCAATCTGTTCCCAATCCAGCTGCCCAATGAATGTCATGCTTCGGGAACAGCAAGGGCAGGAAGGGTATACGGCGTCCTGAATCCAAGCCGGGTAGCCGCCGATTTGCGAAACCGCCGGACCGAGCGTCCAATAGGCCGCATAATAGCTGTTGCGAGGATGGTGTGCAAGCCGTAAAGACTGCGCCGCCGCTGCATAGCTTCTATCATCCTCCTCGGAATCAGGTTCCGGTACATAACCCTGTCTACTATTAGCTTGGCTCCATTCGGATTTCCCATGGAAATCCACATCCATATAGATCGTATCGTAACAGCTGCAGGTCACGCAGGTGCTCACCCGCAGCCTCTCTCCAGACAATCCAAGGAATCGAAGCTTCGGGTGGCTGATGTCCAGATCCGTCAGGGTGGTCAGGCGACGCCCGCACCATGGACAGAGCGCGGAATTCTCCTTCAAAAATTGTGCGGGTTCGTGTTCCGCTATCCATGTGCTTTCGGACAGCACCCTTTTCTCTATGGCGAAGCTTTCATTGAAAAATAACCGGCGCTTGCCCCCATTCTCCGTAAGCTCCCAGCCCCCCTCATGCGCGTAAGCTTCAGGCGGGACATATAGTTCCTCCGCCCAGGATGGAGAATCGGACCTCCATTCTTGAAATTGGTGCACAACCTGATCATCTCCGATCCAAGCCAGGGCAAGCAGCAGATGGTTGCGATGATCGCTGTCCTGCTCTACTTGTTGCAGCAGCTCGTCCCGGCTCCGGGCAGAGGCATCCTTGAACAGAATGCCGGGGTAATAGATACTACGTTCCAGCAATGTTGGTATGCAGGTTTCAAGCGACTTGTTCTGATAGCAGATCAGGGACACAAGAATTTCCTGACAGGTGTCCTCATCGCCCGCTTCCAGCAGATCAAGGGCAAAATTCAGCATACGTTCGGCCTCGCCTGGAGATAACGCCGAATATACCTCTTCTCTTTTCTGCGGATAGGGAATATATCGAATCAATGGATCCCGCTTCAGCGGGGCATGCATGATCTTAAGGACCTCTACGGGATCTGTAATCCCTTCGTATAAGTTGATGTCTCTCCGATTTTGTTCTATGTAACGCTGCCGTTCCTTACGCTCCATCTCCTGCTTGCACGGCATGCAATAACCGCCGGTCTTGGCCGCGGTTGCCGGTAGTATCCTTGCGGAACAGCCTTCGCTTCGACATGGCAGCCGTTCTGTCATGCTAGCCCCTCCTTATTGAGTGTGAGTCAAATCAGCTCGATTTCGGCCCAGTCATACTCATGGCCATCCATCCTTTCTATTAACTATAGCTTTCTTTTCATTCCCATATCAACAAGGAGCTCTTTGAATCTACCACTGACCGGCAGGCATTTGGCTTCTTGCATATTAGGGAGCGAAATGACTGGAAGTCTTATAGCGTCTCCATGGAGTCGTGCGCACTGCTACCTGTGCGAACCGTGCGCGGCTTGGGACATGCTCTAGATGTTACCCTTTCAGATCGATCACGGTGTGTATTGTGAACAGCATACTCTTTTGTGTATATACTCTTAACGGCAGGAATCGGTTGGCGCATTGTTAAGCTCTCTCAACTCAGCGATTGCCCGAACCCTGTTCGCCACGTAGGATGTAATGGCTGCCAGCCGTACTCCATCCGGGCTTTGGCGTTCGAAGCGCCGCGCTCGCCGCGCTTGCTCCCCGCTTGATATGCTGGAGATGGCGCTTGCAGCGCTTCGGCATACACCGGCAGCCATACCGTTCCCGCAGCCGGCTCATCATCTACGATATTAACCGGACCCGCCGGCCAGTCCAATGCCTGCAGAGCGGCATTCGCCGCATCCTCGATATGGAGAAATGATATAACGCCGTCCGTTGCCGGAAGAGCTCGAGTTCTTACCTTTTCCGCCATGACCCCGTTGGCGTCGTACCACGTGCCGGGACCGTAGAACATGCCGTACCTTAGAATGACGTGGTTTGGCATTTGGGCAACGGCATGTTCCAGCGATATGATACCGTCTATCGTGGACTTGCGAGGTGCAGGCGCCTGGATATCCAGGGGGGCGTCTTCGGCGGCGGGATGCTCCCCCGGCTCGTATGCCCAGGCAATGCTCTGGGCAATCATTCGTGTAACGCCATGGATCTGCGCGGCTTCTACCAGATGGCGGGTACCCTCCATCCGAATCCTCGCATTATCCTCCAGATTCCATTGGCTTAACGAAGTGAGCTGATGGATAACGACATCCGGCCGTACTTCCCCGATCGCAGCTATCATCCCTTGTCGATCAAAGGCATCCGCCACGATCGCTCTTGCTCCCCATGATTCGATCAACCCTTTCCGCTGAGGATTGTGGGTCATGCCTGTAACTTCATGACCGGCTTGCACCAGTTTGGGAAGCAACCGCTGGCCGATCACTCCGGTGGAGCCCGCTACGAATATCTTCATAAATGACAACCTCCCGCGTACTCGATATAAAATGAATGTGGACCTTCGGGATTGAAAGACGTTAGAAGGGCCGTGGTCCCATTGGATATTGGCGGTTTGACAGTTCTTATCTTAGCATGATGGAAAGGCATCCTTAAGGGCCACTTTTCATCGGGAAGACCATGCCAATTCATCCGATCGTTAGGTTTGCTCGACAAACGAAATCACTGATTAAGTAAGTGCTTTGGACTTGCAATAGACAAAGCGTACAGGGTACTCGCAGTTTGACAAATGCACAGAGCATCGTAGTTTGACAAGCACGACAAGGCGCACTGTGACATGCGTGGATAGAGCACCCGCCGTTTGATAAGTGCGCACAGTATCGTATTATTACAAGCGCGATAGGATACTCGTATTTTGACAAGCACTAAGCACACGCAGCACTCGAGTTCGACAAGCGCGTTAGAGCACCCGCTGTCAGTGAACAAAGCATTTACTTAGACAAGTGCACCGTAGTTACAAGCACGACAAAGCACGCAGCACCCGAGTTCGACAAGTGCAATAGGACCCGCTGTCAGTGAACAAAGCATTTACTTAAACTCGACAGAGCGCGCAGCACTCGAGTTCGACAAGTGCGATAGAGCACCCGCTGTCAGTCAACAAAGCATTTAGTTAGACAAGTGCCGTAGTTTTACAAGCACGACTAAGCACGCAGCTCCCGAGTTCGACAAGTGCGATAGCACCCGCTGTCAGTCAACAAAGCATTTACTTAGACTCGAAAGAGCGCGCAGCACTCGCATTCTTCGTTCAACGCAAAAACGCACCACATCAAGTGGTACGTTTTTGGGAACCAGCCTTCTCCTGTCATTACTCTTGGTCTATTACATCACTTACTGATACATGCATGCGGCTGTGCAGCTGCTGGCACTCCGGCTGATCGCACACGCCATAGAAGGTAGCGATTCGATTGGTATCCACCGTATCGATTTGAGCATTGCAATGCCTGCACAAGATGACACCCATATTCACCCTTTTAACAGAATTGTCCATACTTCACTCATCCTTTCTTGGTATCAGATTGTGTTCGAACTTCCCGCCATCAGCTTCCTGATCATTTACAGACCGAACCTCCATTCTCGCTTCAAACTCTTCTGGTTTCAACTCACCTCCAATTATGCATTTTTAATAATCATCTCATGTTATTAATGTACAATATAAATAAATAATACACAATATATATTCGTAAAATAGTCTAATTTCGTTATATATGACGTCATATTTATGGGGGCAACATAAAAAAACCACTCTCGATCGTAACGGAAAGCGGTTCATGGCCTAAATTTGCAAATATCACGCCAGCATATGCTTTTTTAATCAATTGGAAGAACTATATCGCTGTTAAGCATAGCCTGAAAGCAATACCTATTGCTAAACCCGCAAAACACGAGTTATACTAGCCATCATAAGGACGTGAAGAACACGCCGCTTCTACGCAAAGTGCCCCAATGAAGGATTGGGGTTGCATTGTATGGGGCGGCTTTTTTATTGTCTAGCGCAATCGCATTCCATCTATTACTAAGGAGGGAAACTGGTCATGTCACGGTTTGATCAACAATATGAGCTCTGGATACACACGAATATCTTGAATGAAAAGAATCCCCGCAGGCTCGAAATCCTTCATAAAGGGTTAGGCCACGGCACCGTAGAGTTCCTGCGCTCGGTATGGTTTCCGGCGATCGGTAATTTCAATGACTTGCATCCGGAATGGGAAGTACGCGATTTCAGCAATGGTTATCGTTATTTGGACCTTGCCTATATGCCCGGTGATGGAAGAGGAGGCATCGAAATCCAAGGATACGGACCGCATGCCCGCGATCTGGACGTCAGAAGGTTTAAGGATTTATGCCGCCGTCACTGCTTATTGGCACTGGATGGTTGGACATTCCTTCCCATTGCCTACCCCTCCATCGTCGATGAGCCAAAACAATGCCAGCAGCTCATCTTATCCTTCGTCGGCAGGTTTGTGGCGTCGGATGTGCCTGCGTCCTTAAGTTGGCTGGAAGCAGAAGCTGTCCGATTTGCGCGACGATTGCTGCGCCCGATAACCCCATTAGAACTCGCGAATCATCTTAGGGTGAGTGACCGGCACACCCGACGCTTATTGCATAAACTGGTCGAGCTCCAGATTCTGGACATAGCAAGCGGAAAACAACGAGCTCGTACCTATAAACTGCGCTTGTAATGGCAGTCACTGACGGGAGCATGAATCAGTTCTTGCAGGTACTGCAGATATTGCAGTTCTTGCAGTTCTTGCAGATATTGAAGGTATTGCAGTATCCGGAGACGAATGTTAGTTACACTAAGCGGACATCAGATACGTTATTTCGAAAAAAACAGCCACTTTAGCCGAACTTCTGGACTCAGAATCCGCTATCTACTATAAATACCACGATTAACAGCCATTTTCTATGTAATAGCGGATCTGGTGTCCTCATTTAACCCCAAACCCATCATTCGAGACTTAATAGCGGAACCTCTGTCCTCAAACGTTGCAACAGTCAGCCAAACACGAGCCCATACCTACCAACTCCGCTTGTAATGGCAGTAAGGACGGAGCATGCAACAGTCCTTGGAAATATTGCAGGTCCTGCAGTTCTTGCATTCTTGCAGTTCTTGCAGGTCCTGCAGTTCTTGCAGATATTACAAGCATTGCAGGTATTGAGGGTATTGAGGGTATTGAAGTTCTTGCAGATATCCAAGATACAAATAAACAAACTAATGGACACCAGATCCGTTATTTCGAAAAAAACAGCCACTTTACCCGAACTTCCGGACTCAGAATCCGCTATTTACTTTAAATACCACGATTAACAGCCATATTCTATGTAATAGCGGATCTGGTGTCATCATATTACCCAAAACCCATCACTCGAGACTTCATAGCGGATCCTCTGTCCTCAAACGATCCAACAGTCAACACCCTTATTCAGCGGCCTGGTATTCCTCGGACAAACAAAATCTCAATCTACTAACACAATACAACCATCAATTCAATCTAATTGACCGATGCAATCAGTCCACAAGTCAGTTCCATCGATGGATAAAATCCAATTAATCGATACAATCCGTCCATCAATACATCCTCGTCCTTCGATTCATTCTATCCGTTCGACACAGTAGGTTAATCGTTACAAATCGGACGGGCGGTCGATCCACACAATCCATCCCTCCATCCATCCATCCATCAATTCAATTCAATTCAATTCAATCAAATCAAGTTCAATCCAATCAATTCACCCTTAGAACCGAATAACTGAATCTGTTCATTTGGGCACCATCACCCGGCTTTGTATGGTAGTCAGCATCTCATCCCAATAGCGCCTCATGATCTCTCTCATATAAACGTCATCCAGCATCTCCTGGTGAATCGCAATGGTCGTGTTTCCCGTTTTCGTGGACAACACATAAATTTGCAGCCGGGATGGGTTGTCCCACTCCTTGCGTTTCCAAGTTAAGCGCAGCTTATGGTAAGGTACGACCACCGTAATTTTGCCGGACACGCCTTCCTTTGACTCATACTCATGCCCGACCTGCAGCTCCAGAGAAGAGACATCTCCGATCCATAAGGGCAGTCCCTCAGAAGACATGAGGAAATCCCAAACTCTCTCTTTCGTCACGGCCATCGTCTTTCTGACCCCGATCTGCACCCCGGCATCTTTGGATACGCCGACCGGCACACGCCCCATGATCTGCTCATACATGACAGCGATCCATTCGCCCCATTCATCGGATATCCGATGCTGCTCAACGATATGGTTTCGGATCTGCTCGTGTGACCAGAGCGGACCCACTTCCTGCCCAAGGACTACGATCCATTCTTCCCACGAACGTTCCGTTGCCTTCATCACTTCTTGTTTAAAAATCGTGCCTGCCATCGTGCTCTCTCCTCCCTGACGCAATCTGATGGAGTTTATTATATAATACAAACACTGACAAAGAAGGTCAGTGTTTATGCTTAGGATTGATAATATTTTAATAGGGACTCCGCAATGTCGATCATGCCTGATTTCAGTTCCTCGGGCCCGATGATTCGAATCTTCCCGCCAAACGACAAAAGGTAGTAGGCAACTTGCGTGTATAACGTATGCTCATCCAGCCTGAACACCGCATCCTCCGCCGTACGTTCGACGAGGGCTTGACTGAGCAGCCAGTGCGCGCATAGATCGTCCAAAGCTTGAGGGATCCCTTGGATATGCACGGAAACCAAATGAGGATTGGATTCGGTACCTTGCCCCGACAGTAAGCTCTCCAATACATACTCCCGCGGGGAAAACGGCGTCGGACGTTCAAACGTGTTGTCGGTATGCCGGATATCGCTCATACGGTCGACACGGAAACAGCGAATTTCACCGCGCAAATGGCAATAGCCCACCGCATACCATTTGCTTTTCCAATGGACGAGCCCATATGGATCTATGGTACGCGTTTGCCTGACACCGTCATAGCCTGTTGCGTAATCGATTACCAGACTGGTTTGCCGGTCGATCCCCGCCTCGATCTCATGCAGCATGGAGGTAAGCCCGGATGCTGCGGGCGGATGGATGGCCTCGATGCTGTTCTCGTGAAGCGCCAAACGCTCCAGCTGCTCCGGATTCGTATATCGTTTTATTTTAGAAACGGCTCGATGGAGCGGATCGATGGACGGATACCCCGCTTCCCGTGCGAATGCGGCGGCATGAAGAAGCGCCTTTTGCTCATCGGCATCAAAAAACAGGGGCTCCAGCTTGATATGTTCAGGAATGTAGTACCCTCCATCGCGTCCAATCTCCGAAATGACGGGTACACCCGAAATGCACAGGGCATCGATATTCCGGTAAATCGTTCGGATATGCACGCCCAGTTCCTCCGATAGCTGTTTTGCCGTGATTCTTTTTCGCGATTTCAGTAGCCATAGAATAGCCAGCATATTATCGGCTTTAGACATCGTATGCAGCAGCCCTTCCCTTGGAATTCATATATGTGATCACATTATATATCACTTCCTAGTAGAAGGTTTAGAGATTTCTTCCTGCTATAATCCGGATGTTGATCACCGCTTCCCCTCATTCCGATGAGAAAAGCCGACCCTCTGCAGGATCGGCTAGTCAATGAGTACCATCGTGCGGTGGCACTGCTCCCTGTGTCAGCACGGTGTGGTCCGGGGGCATGCTTGGATGGCTGTCTATATCCTTGAATGATGCCTTGCTTCATCTGCTGTCATAATCATGCCCCGCCGTGAATGATGACTTTTCCTCAATGATCATGGTCCACCGTGATGACAACGCTGCCCCTCTTGCGTCCTTCATCTACGTACCGGTGCGCCTCAGCCATTTGCTCCAATGCATACCTTCTGTCGATGACCGGCTTGATCTTCCCTTTTCCAAGCAGCTCCGCAAGCAATCTCAGATCCTCCATCAGCACCTTGGCCACCCCTTGCCCTTCAACGGTTACATAGCTCCCGCCCGGGGTGAGCAAATGCTTGCATCTGGATTTCGGCAGTTTACCGACCGCATCCAGGATGATGTCGTATCGCGCTCCGCTTGTGGTCAAATCCTCTTTTGTATAATCAATGACCTGATCGGCTCCGAGCGACCTCACCAGCCCCACATTCACGGTACTGCAAACGCCGGTAACAACTGTTCCATAGTGCTGCTTAGCAAGCTGTACGGCTAACGTCCCCACCGCACCGGACGCTCCATAAATCAGAACCTTGTGCCCCTGCCGGATGTTCCCTTTTCTAAGAAAATGCAGGGCCGTCGTTCCTCCGAAAGATACGGCGGCGGCATCGTCATAAGTCACATGATCGGGCTTCATCAGCAAAAATGAGTCTTCGCGCATGCAGATATACTGGGCATACGTACCGAATCGCATTCCCCTGAATGCCAAGACCTGATCGCCTACCTTGAACCGCGTAACATCCTTGCCTATCGCTTCTACTTCCCCTGCCAGCTCCACCCCGAGTATCGGTTGTCTTGGCTTTCTCAGACCCAGCACCAATCGCATGGGAATCTTATACACAAGAGGACTGCGTAATCCCCGTACTCGGCAATCTCCCGAATTGACGGTGGTGGCGTAAATTTTGATCCGAATTTCGCGCTCTTTTGGGATAGGCTTCTCTACCTCTTGCAGCTTTAACACAGCCGGTGATCCATAAGCGGTGCATACCATTGCTTTCATGGGTTTCCTCCAAACCTGCATTTGCAATCAGTATATCTGCCGTCAGGCACTGGAACATAGATACTTAAGTATGGTTTTCTCATGAACAGCGATATCGGAAGGGAGATAGCTATCGATGAATATCCATTCTGCGACCGACCGTCAGTCACTCACAGTAAACCCAGCTCTCGTGCGCGCGCTACAGCTTCGGTACGGCGCGTGGCCTGAAGTTTATCGAAAATCATCCGGTTGTGCCCTTTCACAGTGCTGAGGGCAACAAAAAGCCTCTCGCTAATCTGACGATTCGATAGTCCATCGGCAATAAGCTGCAGAACCTCCAATTCCCGCCGGCTAAGCGGCTCAATCAGAGACTCCGCAGGCTGAACAAACCCTGGAACGAATACTGATGTAACTCCACTTTCTAGTCCTTCAACATCAAATGCATGCAGCAGCCGCTCCAGATAATCATGGATGGGCCATAACAGCTTCTGCTCCGGCCCGTCTACAGCTCCTCTTAAGGGCAGCTGCTTCGGTTTGTCTACAACTTCCCTTAACAGCTTCTGCTTCGGTTTGCTCACGGCTTCCCTAAATAGCTTCTGCTTCGGTTTGCTCATAGTTGCTGCGCTTAGTAACTTCCGCATCGGCTGCCCTTCATCGATAAACATCCGGATGAAGCCGCCCGGCTCGCCCATCTCCAGCACATCCGCAATAACCTGTGCCGCTCTCCGTTTCTCCCCATGGGCGTGAAGGGCTAAAGCCTGCAGCACCATCACCTTAAGCTGCTCGTCCGCCCATCCCTTAACTTCCATATCTGCTCGTAAATGTTCAAGTATTACCAGTGCTGCCGCCGTATCCCCCTGTGCGAGCAGCACTCGGGCTTGGCTGAGCTTGAGATCATACTTCTGGGCAAGCTGCGACGCTGAACGGACATTCCCTTGCTGCAGCATGGCTAGCACTTGTGCCTCGGCAATATGGGGCAGCTGATGCGCGAAATGATGCTGACGGGCGAAGTGATCCGCCTTGGCTAACATGGCAGCCGCTTCGCTCACCGCTCCCCGTGTAAGCTTCAGCCTTGCGAGAAACACCTCGCAGGCCACGACCCTGTCTGTATGCTCGAACTGCCCGGCCAAGGAGAGGGCCTGCTGCCCATGCTGTTCCGCTGCATCCAGGTCATTCCACTCACGGCATATTCGGGCCAGGCCCAAATGCGCTTCGCATGCTGCCGGCAGTGGAGGGTCACCTGCCAAATGCAGAACACGCCGATACGTCTCGGCCGCAACATATAACTGATTCTCCGCTTCCTGAATGATTCCGAGTCCGAGCGTCGCCATCATGTCGATCATCATGTGCCCAATCTTCTGACTGATGGTTACGGCTTCCTGATACGCCTTGCCAGCCGCGGCCCGATCCCCCTGCAACTGGTAGGCGTATCCCAGCGTCCATATCGTGGCCGTGCGGACAGGCAGATTATGCGGATTCAAGAATTCCAAAGCCCGGCGCGATTCGGCCATGATGGTATCCGGCTGATGTTTGCTGACAGCAAGGGTGGCACGTATAGAGGCGATATGCCCTATAAGATCCCGGGTATAATCGTCCTCCGCAGCATGCAGATGAGTCTCGGCGGCTTGAAGTTTAGGTTCGATACCGGTCATTTGGCCGACCATTAACATCGCAGAAGCATGCATCACGTTTAAAGCGGGCCTTGCATCCAATTCCTCCTTAGGCAAGGAATCCAGCCAATGGAGCACAGGGCCTATCGCTCCACGGAAAACCAGGGGCATCCCCTCCCCTTCAATCAGACGTGCTGCCCGATCCACATCCTGCGCGGCAATCGCATGGTGGAAAGCTTCCAGCAGAAGTTTATGACGTTCATGCCATTCACTTGCACGACGATGCAATTCGGATACATCCCTCTCTCCGCCAACCGCAGAAGTGCCCTTTCGAGATAGACGCTGCCGCAGTGCATCCGTGAACAGGTGGTGATATCGGTACCAGCGCCTCTCCTTGTCGAGCGGAACAATGAATAAGTTAACGCGCTCCAGGTACTCCAGGGTCTCTTGCCCGGAGATGGCGTTCAGCGGAGAATCACGAGCTTCGCTCATCAGAACGTATTCGCATAATGAACCGCACAGCCGGTCAAGGATGGAGGTGTACAGCAAAAAATCCTGAATGCCCTCAGGCTGCTGCTGCAGCACTTCTTCGACCAGATAGTCCAGTACATCACGGTGCTTGCCGCCGAAGGATCGGATGAAGGTGGCCGCGTCTTGATGGCCCTGCAAGGACAACGCCGCTAATTGCAGGCCGGCAATCCAGCCCTCCGTGCGGGATTCAAGGAGCGCAGCATCCTCCGCTGACAAATCCAGTCCCATGACGCGTCGCATGAATTCAGAGGTTTCAGCGGATGTGAAACGCAAGTCCGATGTCCGCACTTCCGTCAACTGGTCCCGGGCACGCAGCCGGGCCAAGGGCAGATCGGGATCGTGACGGCTGGCGATAACCACATGCATCTGCGGCGGCATCCGCTCAATGAGAAAGCCCAGAGCGCTGTCGATCGGTTTGGAATCCACCACATGGTAATCATCAAGAACCAGAATGAAACGGTCCGGTAGGATCGCAATGTGATTAAGGATGGCCGTGACGATAGCTTCGACCGGCAGAGGAACAGGGGACGGCGCTTGAAGTTTGCTCATGACGCCCTCTCCGATATCAACCCCGATGGTTTGCAGGGCAGCCGCAAGATAAGCCAGGAATCTTGCCGGCTCACGGTCTCCCTCCTCCAATGACAGCCAGGCGGCTGGCAGCGGGGAGCCTTCGGTCCATTGGCTGAGCAGCGTGGTTTTACCGCAGCCTGCAAAGGCGGAAATCATAGTCAGCTTTCGTTGCAGAAGCAGCCCCTCGTTCAAACGCTCGATCAAGCGGGGACGAAGAACAGCCTTGGATCGGGGAGGAGGTATATACAGTTTTGTAGACAAAATAGGCGTGGACATCATAACCCCCGTTATGCCGTCATTGCAGCATTTTTTAACATATATATTATGATAAAATGTTCGACGGCTTCCCGGAATTCCCTCTTGTACGTTAAATCCATTCGCTTAGGGTTTGAGTATCAGAAGCATGATTTGCAGGGTTAGGCATACGATGTATCCGAAATGCTTGAGGCCCTGTAATTGATCCTATCATCCCTATCATTCATGCAAAAGGAGGTTTCAGATGAAAATTCACCATTCGATTCCCTGGCGTGACAATTTGTATCTGTTCAACTATCGAAGCGTCCATACAGAGCCGGTGGAATATTTTCATTATCATGAAGGATTGGAGATCCTGTACATTCACGAGGGCGCCGGAAAATATATCGTCAATAATCAAACGTACTCGCTGAAGCCTGGCACCCTGGTGTTGATTAAACCTTTTCAAATTCACCATATTAAAGTCATCGTACCGCCGAATTACATTCGCAGCCTGCTGAAAATCAAAGCGTCCGTCATCGAGCGTTTCCTCACCGCACTCCCACAGCTGACAACCGCTGTTTCACAATTGCTGGAGCATCCGTGGTCCAATCAGGTGTTTCATCTGTCGTCCAAGGATGCCTTATATTTGGAAAATCAGTTTTTGCAGCTGCATGAGATGCTGGCCAGCGTTCCGACCAAGGTTCAGAAGGAAGTTGTCGCCTTGTTTTTATTTCATTTCTTCACCTACTTCAATAGCCATATTTACTCGCCGGATCGCAGCGGGGGCTTCAAGTATCATACAGCCGCTGGTTCGATCGAGCCTGTCGGCGCCATGGTAAGGTGGATTGACAAGCACTATCATCTATCCTTTACGATTAACGAAATGGCTGCAGAGCTTCATTTCTCCCCCAGTTATTTGTCCAAGCTGTTCAAAGAGCAGATGGGCATGACCATCATTGAATATACAAACAACAAGCGTTTGGATGAAGCCAGAACGCTTCTTGGCTTGCCGTCTCTGACAATCGAAGACATCAGTAAACAGACCGGATTTAACTACCCCTCGTATTTTATCGCGATGTTCAAAAAAAAGTACGGCATGACGCCCCTTCAGTATCGAATGCAGACGAAATTATGATATTTTCGAACAGCAATGTGATATTGGGATTGGATTATAATTAGAGCGCTTAAACAATAGTTCTGATTGTGAGGTGATGTGTTTCGCACAGAAAAAACGCAAGGCAAAAATGCGACGGTACGATGAATAGTGTCCAAAATAGCGGGGAGGTTTCATGATGATCAAGCCATCATTCAAGTTTGGCATGGTATCTTTATTTTGCTTCATGCTTGTATTCGCATTCTACCCTGGTCACATTGTAAAGGCGGCAACCAAAACGGTCCCGGCCGGTGACGTTGCGACGCTGCGGAGCTACTTAGCCAGTGCGAATCCCGGCGACATTATCGAAGTGTCCGGGAGCTACTCGGTGTCGGATGGAACCATTGCAACCTCCAGGAGCGGATCGTCAGGCAATTACATCACGATTCGCGGCACGGGCGGCGGGGCTACCTTTCATTTCACGGCATCGGCGGGAAATGCCGCATTCCATATCAAAAACAGCTATTACAAGCTGGAGAATGTGACGATTAACTCCAATGCCAAATCGAACAAAGGGCTTCTAATCGAAGCCTCACATGGTTACGTAACCAACGTAACGGTCAAAAATACGACGGCAGAAGCGTTCAAGATTCGGAAAAACAGCCAATACTGGCTTGTCTCGAACAGTACCGCACAAAGTGCGGGGCAAGGCGGAAAATTCGGCGAGGGCTTCTATGTGGGGGATGCCGATCAGAACTGGACCACACTGCCGAATCCGGATCGAAGCGGTTATATTACGTTCCTGAATTGCAGCGCCATACAGACCAAAAACGACGGCTTTGATTTCAAAGAGGGCACGCATCATATCAAAGTGATCGGCAGCACGGTTGACTTTCAGAATACGGTACCGGAATCAACCGTGGGCAACAACGGAATATTCATGCGGGCCAATGATGTACAGATTATCAACACCACGGTCAAAAACAATGCAGCCACGGGCCAGGCGTTCAGAACAAGCAAAACCACGGCCTCGGACGGAGTGTCCTACGGAAGCAATTTGGAGCTTAAGAACGTAACCGCATCCAATATGTCGGGAGCGATGATTTACACGAACTATACTTCGAACAAATTATATACCGACTATACAATGACCGGGGTTGCCGGGGGGCTCTACGCTTCCGGTTCCAAAACAGCGACGTCTTCCAATCCATCCTCCTTCGTGGAGATGACGTGGAGCGGCGAAGGCGGAGATACTTACGGCGGTTTCTAGCAAAAAGCTTTACAGGCCGCCTCAAGGTTTTTCCTTAGGTGGCCTGCTGCTTCATGTTTTCCTAAGCGTATAGCATAATCCGCTCTCATTTTAAATGATCGGATTCACGCAGAACAACAGTGCTTCCCGGATCGTCTCGGCCACAATATCCGCTGCCGTTTGTCCCGAAGTCAGCCCTCTTGTGCCTTGCCCCGCCCACAATGACATATACTCCGGATTATCTTGGCGATTAGCTGCGTTTCGAATGTCACGGGTCACCGTATTCTGCGTAGGAAAGGGCAGCGGCTCCATGCCGCTCTCGTCCCATTGCCTGATGAATGCATTGCGGATGCCCCTTGCAGGCCGGCCCGAGAACGCTTTGGTGATCACCGTGCTCTCTTCCGTACTCCGAAGCAGCGCTTGTTTGTAAACCTCATGCGCACCCGATTCAACCGCGGTCAGGAATCGCGTCCCCATCTGAACGCCTTGGGCTCCAAGAACAAGCGATGCCGCGAGTCCGCGTCCATCCATCACGCCTCCGGCGGCAATCACGGGAATCTTGACGCGATCCACGATTTGCGGTACCAAGGCAAACGTTCCGATTTGGGCACCCATCGTGTGCTCCGAAATGTCAAACGTTCCACGGTGTCCGCCCGCTTCGCTGCCTTGGGCAACGACGGCATCACACCCTGCCTGCTCAGCCAATATGGCTTCACGGACCGTGGTTGCCATCGCAACAACCCGAAGCTCGGCTGCTTTCGCTTGCTGCATATGAGGCTCATCCAGAATCCCGAATGCCGTACTAATGACGGGCACCTTCTCTTCGATCAGAACCGCGAATTGCTCCTCGAACCAATCCGGGGTAGTTACGAGATCCTTGCCTGCATGGGGAATGCCAAGGTCATCCCGCATCCGGTTTAGCTCCTGTTGAACTTCTCCGATTCGCTCTTGGCCATCCGGGGCACTGGGCGCAAAAAGATTGACGGCAAAAGGCTGATCCGTCCGCTTGCGAATCTCCTGAATGCTCTGGCGAATGGCAGCCGGCTCCATATAAGCCGCACCCAGCGTCCCGAGTCCGCCTGCGTTGGATACGGCGGCGACCAGCTCAACTGTCGTCGGTCCCCCGGCCATTCCTGCCTGAAAGAGCGGATAACGGATTTGGAACAGCTCACACAGCTCGGTCTGCAGTTGAATGTTCATGATATCATCTACCTCCTTTAACACTACAGATATTATCCTATTAAAAGAGAGAAACTTTCAAATAAAAGAATAACGCCAATCGACGAACCCTCTCAAGACAGACCTCATATAGCAAATGTTTACTGGCGAGATCAGGAGGGTAAGCCTCCGAAGTTATTCTTTCCCATCTCTAGTAAAAAGGCCAACCAGAAGATTCTGGCTAACCTGTTAATGTAAAAGCCGCTAAGCACCTTGAAACGTGTTTAGCGGCTTTTTACGGGTGTTTTCGTCCAGGGACACCGTTCTCCCCGATGGTTATACCGTCTTCTAGGACATTTTCACCAAGCTGTAGTTTTTCTTGCCTTTGCGAATGATGATGAACCGGCCGCCAATCGCTTGGTCGGCTGTCACCTCGTGACCGACGTCGCTGATACGCTCGCCGTTCATCGAGATGGCGCCTTTGGTGATATCCTCGCGAGCTTGCCGCTTGGAAGGCTCGATGCCCAGATCCACAAGCCAGTCCACGATATTCTTCGTTTCCGGCGTGGCTTCGAATGTCGGCATCTCCTTGAAGCCCTGCTCAATCTCATCGGCCGTAAGGGATTTAATATCGCCGCTGAACAAGGCCGCCGTAATGCGCTTGGCTTGCTCCAGCATCTCCTCGCCGTGCACGAATCTCGTCATTTCCTCAGCCAGCATTTTTTGCGCTTCGCGTTTATGCGGCTCGCTCTGCACCTTTTCGGCCAGCTCATCAATTTGCTCTTTGGTCAAGAACGTGAAGTACTTCAGGTATTTCACAACGTCGCGATCGTCGGTGTTCGCCCAGAACTGGTAGAACTCGAATGGCGTTGTTTTGTTCGGGTCGAGCCAGATCGCGCCGCCGGCCGTTTTGCCGAATTTTGTGCCGTCGGCCTTCAGCATGAGCGGAATGGTCAGGCCGAATGCTTTTGCCTCAGGTCCTTCCTTCTTCCGGATCAGGTCCAGGCCGCTTGTAATGTTGCCCCATTGGTCCGATCCCCCGATTTGCAGCTGTACGTCTTCATGCTGGTACAGATGCAAGTAGTCAACCGACTGCAGGATTTGGTAAGAGAATTCCGTGAATGAAATGCCGCTGTCAAGCCGGCTCGCAACCACGTCCTTCGCCAGCATCGAGTTAATGCTGAAGTTTTTCCCGTAATCGCGCAAGAATTCGATAATGTTGATTTTATGCGTCCAGTCGTAGTTGTTGACCATGCGGATTTGATTGTCGCCCTCGGTTACGAAGAGCTTTTTCATTTGTCCGGTCAACGCGTCGACGTTAGCCTGAACCTGCTCCAGTGTCTGCAGCGAGCGCTCGGTTTGACGTCCGCTTGGATCGCCGATGGTGCCGGTCGCTCCCCCGATCAGAATGACCGGACGATGGCCGGCAAGCTGGAAGCGTTTGAGCATGATGAAGGGAATCAGGTGACCGATATGCATGCTGTCGCCCGTTGGATCTACGCCGCAGTACAGCGAGATTGATTTTTCATTCGTAAGCTCCCGGAGGCCTTCGGCATCCGTCTGTTGGTTGATCGCATCGCGCCATTCCAGTTCGTCGATAATATTCACAGTGTTTACACTCCTTCAATTCAGTAATTTCCTTATAACGAAACGCCCAACTCGTTGAAAAACAAAAAATCGCCCCTTGTCTGTTATAGACATAGGGACGATTATTAACCGTGTTACCACCCAGATTGCACGAATGATCTGCACGCTGCCGCGCGTCATTCATGCCGCTCATTAGACGAGATATCGTTCGTCGTTTCCGCTCGGCATTACCCGAGATACTCCAGAGTGTAATTCGCCGCCTTGGTGTGTACCGGGTTCCATCACCCCCCGGCTTTCTAGAACAGGGACCAAGCTGCTACTGGGCTCTTTCAACGTATGTCGCTTATAAGATTACAGACAGTATAGTGAATTCATAATTCGATGTCAACCTGCGTTTCGGACAGATGTCCTGCTTTCCCCGGCAGCATGGGTAAACACCGGTAGTTTTGCCCTCTTGGTATCAAGTGCGGCGCATGTACGCACGAACCGTAATGGGAGCAAATATGGCCACGATGACCGCGGCGCCAACCAAGGATATCGTGAGATCCCAGCCCACAGTGCCGGCGTTGGTGAGATCCCGAACGGCTGTCACAAGATGCGAGATCGGATTCATATTGACGAACCACTGCAGCCAGCCCGGCATCGTATCCACCGGCACGAACGCGTTGGAGAGAAACGTGAGCGGAAACAGCACGATCATCGATATCCCCTGCACGCCGGAGGCGGATCTTGCAATCACGCCGCAGAAAGCAAAGATCCAGCTAATGGCCCATGAGCACAAAATGACGACCACCCCCGCAAGAGCAACATATCCCAAGCCGCCCTCGGGCCGATATCCCATAATATATCCCATCGTAAAGGTAAGCACCGTTGCAATGGTATACCGAATCGTGTCTGCCAGCAGGGCACCAGCCAACGGTGCGATGCGCGCAATCGGCAGCGATTTGAATCGGTCGAATACGCCTTTATCCATATCCTCGCGCAGCTGAACGCCTGTGACGACGGAAGTCGTAATCACGGTCTGGACGAGGATGCCGGGAATGATGACGGGCAAATAACTCGCCACGTCACCGGAGATGGCGCCTCCAAAAATATAAGTGAACATCAGCGTAAAAAGAATGGGCTGAAACGTGACGTCAAACAACTGCTCGGGCGTGCGCCGGAGCTTCAGCAGCCCGCGGTAGGCCATCGTCAACGAATTTCGGATCGTCTGCCCCAAACTCGTGCGGTTCTTAAGCTGACGTTCCGTCCCAGGCTGAATCATGGTGCTGCTCATACCCGTGCCACCTCTCTATCATTGGTTTCATAAGACCCTTGGGCAGCGTCTTCCTTCACGCCGTGGCCTGTGATCGTCAGGAACACCTCATCCAGGGTCGGCTTCTGCACACTCATCTCGGACAAGCCGATTCCTGCCGCGCGCAGCTCGATCAGCAGATCTGTAACAAGACCCGCATTAGCCATCGGAGCCGTAATCTTTCCGGCTTCCGGCGATACATTGGCATGGACGCCCAGCATTTGTTCCACGGTATGGCGGGCGCGATCCATGTCCTGTGAATGCTGGACGGTCAAATGCAGCGAGGAAGTGCCTACCGACATCTTCAGTTCATCCGCCGTCCCCTCGGCCACGACCCGGCCGTAATCGATAACGGCGATGCGGTCTGCCAGTTGATCCGCTTCTTCCAGATACTGCGTGGTCAGCAATACCGTTGAACCGGTATTCACCAATCGGCGGATCGTATCCCACATCTGGGAACGCGTCCTGGGATCCAGCCCCGTCGTTGGTTCATCCAGGAAGATGAGCGGCGGCTGGGCAATCAGGCTTGCGGCCAGATCCAGTCTTCTCCGCATGCCGCCGGAGAAATTTTTCAGCGGCCGTTTCGCGGCTTCCGACAAACCGAATTCCTCTAGCAGCTCATCGGCCTTGCGCCGTGCCTCCGTACGCCCCAAACCAAGCAAACGGGAGAAGATAATTAGATTCTCCGTGGCGCTGAGCGATTCGTCCACCGACGCGTATTGGCCGGTTACCCCGATCAACTGACGAACGACCTGCGATTCCGCCTGCACGTCATGTCCGAAGATTCGGGCCGAACCCGCATCCGGTCTTAGCAAGGTCGCCAGCATCCGGATGGTGGTCGTCTTGCCTGCCCCATTCGGACCAAGCACTCCGTAGATCGTTCCGGTACGCACGTTCAGATCCACGCCATCCACGGCACGGTTATCGCCGAATGTTTTGACCAGCCCGTAAGCCTCAACGGCCAAGTCGCCAGGTGTAGGCTCTATTTTCTTTCTGTATCCATGCTCCATTATGATTTCCTCCTCTTTGTTAATGGATGATGTTTGAATCGTAGCACCCCTATTTAAACGGAATGTAAACCGGGAGATGAATGGGCTCTTCTTATGAAATGATCCTCAATCGATAAGGATCCATGGTGTACTCCGACTATTACTGACGGTAAACAAAAAAAGCGACAGCACAGAAATACCTTCTGCACTGCCACTTTTTCCTTTATAAAAACGGGAAACCTCTCCGTCAAAAAGGCTACCGCCCTAAAGCTTGCCTCTTCTGCCTCTACCTCTACACTAAGCCTTCGGCCATTTCCAAAAAGCATGGTTAAAGGTCTTCCCCATCCTGATCCATCGTATATTTTACCTGCATGATGATATTCTGTTCGTGATCTCCAAACTGGCGGCCGAACAGATTCAGCCCTCCTTGATTCACGGCATCGGGCTTGATGCCGATGCGCAGCCGCAATTTGGGGCTCGCGGCAATATTCAGCTGATCCAATGTAACGCTTGATACCTTCTCCATGTCCAGCGTCGTCTTCTCATCATCGACGCGCCATGTTTTGAGAAACCCGTACTGCGTTGCCCAATCGTACCACCAATTCGGGTTCAGCTTGCCGCGCCGATCCCCGAAATCGCCGGGGCTTGTCCACATGCCGATCTCCACGCCATTGACCCACACCGAAATATTCGAAGGCCAGTTATGATCATAATTAGGGGCCTCGGAGCACATCTCCATGGACAGTTCAAGCGACTCGATGCGGGCTCCGGCCGGAATATCCATCGGCATCAAATATTCCAGGTATCCCTTGCGAAGCCAGATGATCTGGGCATTGACATGCTTGGGATGGTAAAAGCTCGCCGGCTCGTCTTCCTTTATGATATACCCGTCGGCATTCGCCATTCCGCATGTAGGCGATACTTCGCAATCGCTGTAATGGCCGATCGGCATATCGACCTCATAGACATGCGTGACTCCCTTAGGGACCGAATTCTTCAAATTCAACGCAATATGGATATCATCATAATTCCGGCTGCACACTTTCATTGCCCCGCGCGAAGCCGGAAGCAATTCCGTATTGATTAATTCGGCCGCTTCCAGCACTTTGATGTTGCTCGCCACCGTCGAAACGGGAAGTTTGAGTTTCTCGGCGATTTCGATGATATTCAAATTCTTGGAATTCAAAAGCCTTAGAATATCAACCCGAGAACGCGTTGACAAGGCATGAGCTACCGTGACCAGTCTTTCCGGGTCGTTAAAACCAAGTTCCAGCACAAATCCGCTCTCCTTTAAACATATTCATTACCATTCATCTTATCTCTTAGTGAAATGAAAAACAATCATGCTTGCAAAGGCTTGCATCCACCATTCCCCTGCCTTTTGCCATAGGACATAAGTCTAGACTGGTCGAAGAAAATCATTCCTTTCTTAGCCAGAAATGGCCTCCGGGAGAACCGGAAGCCATCCATGATCAAGCTTGTTACGCTTTATTTTTTCGGTCCACTAAGCCATCCGCTGTGTCCTAATTCGCCGGCTTGATGTCGAAAAAGTCGATTTCTCCGTATCCTTCGCCTTTTGAGAAACGTATCTTGTTCACGCCGGCCTTTAACTGAACCCTTGCCGTGGACAGGCCCCAATTCTCCCAGCCTTTATTCGTGATATGGAACTTGCTTGGCGTTCCGGCATTCACGCTGAGCATAAGATGGGACCAATTCCCACCGGCCGTTCCGTTCGCCGTGCGGGCCAGCAGAACGTATTCGCCTGCGGATGGGGCATGCACCGAGAATTCCACATAGCTCTCCGGCGTATCGATATGACCGGCCTTCATCCCTCCCGAGCCGTTAGGACTTTGGGATGCATAGGCGACACCGCCGAATGTTCCCTCCTCACCCTCGTAGCGGGTATGTGTTGCTTCGCCGGAAGGCAGGGTTATCGGAGCATTCGGATTCGCAGGAACGCCGAGGTTTGGCGTATGGTCGGCATGCCACGTGAATTTCTGCGTTCGAACCTCGCGATTCCACCCGGCATTATTGTATTTGGCGACATGATAGAGTATCCAGTCCTCCGTACCGTCGGGCGACTTGGTAAACGAATGATGACCCGGTCCGAACAGACCGTTACCGGACTTGAATATAGGCTGGCTGCGTTTGCTCCATGATGCCGGATTCAGCAGATCGCTGGTTGTGCTGGCCGTTATGAGACCCAGGCAATAGTCGTTGGTCCAGCTTCCGCTTGCCGAGTATACCAGGTTGATGAGACCGTTACGCACAACCACCTGAGGCCCTTCGTTTACATGTGGGGAATGATTCGTTTCCCAGCTGTGCGTAGGCCTTGCGATTTCAACGCGGTTCGAATCAATCGTCCAAGGATTGCTCATGCGGGCGATGTACAGATTCTGCCGCACATTAATGTCCCCTTCCCAGCCGGACCAGATAAAATACAGCTGACCGCCTGTTTGCAGCACCGTGCCGTCGATCGCCCATTTGTTCGTCGGGTCCGTAATCTGGCCTTTGTACTGCCAGGTTCCCTGCGTCGGGTCCGCCGACGTGTTCTCCATGACATACATGCGGTGGTTGACGTTATCCCCGTCATCCTTGGCATAGTAGATATACCAGGCGCCATTGATGTAGTGCAATTCGGGAGCCCAGATGCTGCAGCAGCCCGTTTCCACGACCCTCGTCGGAGCTGCATCCATAGTGGTAAGCTGTGCGGACTTCCATATGGTCACATTTCCGCCGGTCGTTTTTGTGAAGTAGTAAAACCCGTCGGTGTGTTTATATACCCATGGATCTGCTCCCTCCTGCATGACCACGTTGTAGAAGTTATTTTGAAGCGTAGCCGCATGTGTCGCCTGACCCATAGGAAGAATAAGGAATGCGCATATCGTGAGCCATAATTTATTCCGGTAATTCACCTTCATCCTTCGTCACGTTCCTTTCGGATAATATGCAATCATACACCACACAGAAATGTAACACCGCCTACTTCGATAACGGTCATGACAACAGCTCAATCTTCAATCGCGGCCTTACGGGAATTGATGCGGCGAATCACGTCGGGATCGAATTTTGGACGTCTGTCATAGGTATACAATCCGTTCACTTCCTGCTCCACGTCGTACAGCTGGGTATAACAAAAACCGAACATCATCGGATGATCCAGCAGAACATTCGTTAAGCCCGCATAACGCGTTAGAAACGCTTCTTCGGATGTCGGCCTGTCGCCGTAACCCCAGGACTTCTCGTCTTTTTGGTCCGGATTCCACCATATGCCGCCATATTCGCTGATGAAATAAGGCTGGCCTTCATACTGCTGCCGATTCGGGAAGCTATTGTAAACCTCTCCACCGTTCTTCATCGGCTCATATCGCTTCTTAAAGGTCTCCGGGTTCTGGTCGTAATCATGGATATCGAAAATATCCGTTACGACATGGAAGTTGCCGCTCGTATCAATCACGGGACGCGTCGGGTCCATTTTCTTCGTGACCTCGTATACAATGCGCAGTACGTCGTTATTTTGCTTGGCACCGTCACGGTCCCATGTCTCGTTGAAAGGACACCAGCCGATGAGGGCCGGATGATTGAAATCGCGCTCCATCCCTTCAAGCCATTCCGGTAGGAAATGGGACAATCCCTCCGCCGTGGTAATGTCGAGCCCCCAATTCGCATGCTCTCCCCACACCAGATATCCTAACCGGTCTGCCCAGTATAGAAAGCGCGGTTCAAACATCTTCTCGTGAAGCCTTGCGCCGTTAAAACCCAGTCCCATCGAAATTTCGATGTCTTTGCGGAGATCCTCATCGCTCGGAGCCGTATAGACTCCATCCGGATAGAAGCCTTGATCCAGCACAAGGCGCTGAAATACGGATTTGCCGTTGATGCGGAATGCCATTCCGTCCAGCATAACGGTTCGGAGCCCGAAATAGGATTGGACGGTGTCGCTCACCTGATCTCGTCCTTGCAAGGTTAATTCCAGATCGTACAGCCTGCCCTGCCCCGCTTCCCACAAGTGAACCTCCGACAGTGGAAGGGTAAGTTTGACGGAATGCCCGGATACAACAGCGCTCGCATTCCCTACGGCTCTCCCCTCGTACAGGGCGGATGCGGACAGTTTATGGCCAGCTGCGTTCCCGTTGATCCTAAGCTCGAGGTGGGCACAGCCATTATCCGGGTCACCCACCAGCTTCATGTCGGACAAATAGGCCTCCGGCACTTGCTCCAGCCATACCGTCTGCCAAATCCCCGTCGTACGGGTATAATCACAGCCATGTGAGTGGAAGCGTCCGCTCTGTTTCCCGCGCGGCTGGCGTCCGGAACGGACGTCATCCTCCGCACAGACGGTAATTACGTTCTTGCCCGGTATCACATGCGAAGTGATATCAAAGCTAAAGGGCGTATATCCCCCGCGATGCGATCCTACGGATACACCGTTTACCCATACTTCCGTCTCGTAATCCACAGCCCCGAAGTGAAGCAGGATGCTGCCTTTCCATTCTTCAGGCACGGTAAAATCCCGTTTATACCATACGGCTGCCATGAAATCCTTATATTCAACGCCGGCCAGCTTGCTTTCGGGACAGAAAGGAACGGTGATCGTTCCGAACAGATCATGTCCCGGCTCATGGAATCCGCGCTCCTTCCCGCTTCTGCCATGATCGATTTCGAATTGCCAAGAACCGTTCAGATTCATCCAGTCGGGTCTCACCCATTGTGGACGGGGGTACTCCGGACGCGGCAGTGTTAATTCAGACATGTTTAACTCCTTCTTTTATGTTGAATTTGTTTGCATTTATCTCTTGGCTGGCTGTCACGTGCGGCTTTAGCCTCGGCTTTCCTTGACATACAGCCTGCTGGTCTCTTCCCAGATTTCATTCGGCTCCAGGCTGAAACACCCGATTTCTTCGGCTTCCATATCCATATTGGGTGCATTGACCAAATTGATCTGCGGCTCAGGGCAGAAGAAACCCTCGGTCGCTTTGTTATTCCAGATCATCCATTGTTTATAGGAGGTCCCTACGTCATAAACCAGCGTTACCTTCTCCGTCCCATCGGTAAGCTCCATCCGGTTCCTTCCGTTTTGAGGCGCGGCGGTATAGTGATTGTCCATGCTTTCAAAGAACGGATAGACGCCGGAACCTTGCATGGCCTGCTCATTCGCGGACAGCTCCTGGTGGGAGCTGGTGGGCAGCATGCGCCCATCCAGCTCCCATCGCTTCCCGACGGTCAGCTTTACGCGGTAATCCCGGGCGTGGCCTTGCCCGGTAAATGGCGCGTTAACGGACGTATGAAACGCCAGCAAACACGGCATCGCTTCTTGGCCTGTATTGGTGATCGTTACCCGCTGGGATAACCCCTGCTGGCTTAAGCCGTACCGAAGCTGAATATGGAAGCGGAACGGGAAGCTTCGGAATACCGGATGCCGTTCATCCACGCGGACAGACACCGTCACATAAGCCTCCTCCCCGGAATGCCCGTATTCATCGACCTCCCATGGAATGTTGTACAGAAATCCATGCAGATGATGACCGGTTGCCTCTTCATTGACCGGGAGCTGATGGACTTTACCGTTCCACCGGAACCGGCCATCTTGATACCGGTTCGGGGGAAACAACACCGGAATGCCATGAATCATCGGTCTTGCTTTGAAGCCCGGCATTTCCTCCAGCGTCGGTTCATGGAGAAACCGGTAGTCCTTATCGAGGTCCCGGAACGATATCAAATTCCCGCCGATATCCGGGAGCATGACCGCTTCATAAGCTCCTGCCCGCAGGAATACGGCTTTCTCGTTATGGTATACGCCTTCATAGGCATGCGTCGCGTCCATTTTCTCCACCTCCTATTGGCCCGTCATGATTTTGCGAATGGTTTCGAGCGGCGCCTTCGGCTTACGGTCATACGTAAGCAGGCCGTTGATTTCCTGCTCGACGTCCGTCAGCTGCGTGTAGCAGTATCCCTGAACCACCGGGGATGAGAACATCGGATCCACCACGGCTTTGAGCCGGATCAGGAAGTCCTCCTCGTTCTCGGCTCCGGAATACCCCCAGCCCTCCCATTCGCTCTTCTTGAAGGCAATGCCGCCAAACTCCGATACGAGAATGGGTTGGCCGTCATAAGAAGCGCCGCCGACGAATATTCTTCGGTTCGCCGGCATCGCTTCCACCGCGGACGCGGCTGTTGCATACCGTTCTTCCAACACTTCCTGGCGGCACTCATAGTCGTGAATGGTAACCAGGTCCGTGGTCATATGCTCCCATCCGTCGTTATATACAACCGGTCTGCTATCGTCCAACGACTTGGGTTAGATGGTACATGGCGAGCCCATGCTGCTGCTGGCGCTTATCCATCTGGACATTGGGAACACCCCAGCTTTCATTCAGCGGGACCCAGGTTATGATGCAGGGATGGTTATAGTCCCGCTCGATGATCTCCTGCCATTCCGCCGTGAAGCGGCGAACATACGACTCGGAATATTCGTACGCGTTGGCCGCCTCGCTCCATAGCAGCAGGCCAAGCTTATCGCACCAGTACAGGAACCTGGGGTCCTCCGTCTTTTGGTGCTTTCTTACGCCGTTGAACCCCATCTCCTTCGTCAGCTCCACGTCGCGCTTTAATGCCTCGTCCGACGGCGCCGTCAGGATTCCCTCGGGGAAGTAACCTTGATCCAGCACCAGCCGCTGGAAATACGGGCGATTATTCAGGCACAGTTTGCCGTTCTCGATCGATACCTTCCGCATCCCGAAATAGCTGGATACTTGATCGACGACGTTCCCATCTTGAACAAGGCGGAATTCGATATCGTACAGGTTGGGATGCTCGGGGCTCCACAGGCGTCCCAGACCATGGTCCGTAAAATCGCTCAGCCCGATAGTCCGCAGCTGCTCCGGGTTTCGGATTGCATATTGATCTTCGACAACCAATTCACCTTTATACGATACGGTGATCTGCAGTTTGAGGTCCTCCGTCGCCTTATAGCCCTCAAGGAAGGTCCGGATGCGAATTTCGTTGCGGTCGATGTCGGGCGTCATCATCGTTTTGCTCAGATGTACCGGGGACACCGGCTCCAACCACACGCTTTGCCAGATGCCGGTCGTACGGGTGTAGAAGATGCTTGCCGAATGCTCAAGCCAGTATTGCTTGCCCCGCGGCAGGGTGACGTCGCGGCTGAAATCCTCCGCCCGCAGCACGAGCGTGTTGCTTCCTTTCACGAGCGAAGCCGTAATGTCCGCCTGGAATGGTGTATGCCCGCCTTCATGCATGGCTACTAAGTGCCCGTTTACCCACACTTTGGCCATATAATCCACGGCACCGAAATGAAGCACGATCCGTTTTCCGTTCCAGTCCTGCGGAATTTCGAACGTTCTGCGGTACCACACGACATCATGAAAGGAAGGATCTTCGATGCCGCTCAGCTTGCTTTGGAACGTAAAGGGAACGTTGATCTTCCTCGTAAAGGAAGCCTGCGCTTCCGCCTGATACCACCCTGCATCCTCGCCGATGGCTTCATCATCAAAACGGAAATCCCATTCGCCATTGAGGGTTAACCACTCTTTGCGCTGAAACTGGGGTCTCGGATATTCATGGCGAACCTTTTGTGCCTTGCTAACTTCTGTCAACATGATGCAACTCACTCCTAATGATTCAATCTCTATCTATACGGTTGAAGATCTAGCCTTTAATCGAACCCACATAAACGCCTTTCACGAAATACTTTTGCAGGAACGGATACACCATTAATATAGGCACCGTTGAAACCACGATCGCGCAATATTTAACCAGCTCCCGGAACGCGGTCGAGCTCTGGGCGCTGTTAATAACGACTCCGCCCGCGCTGCCGATCGTGGTGGCCGTCGAATCATTGGCGACCAGAATCTCCTTCATTAACAGCTGTAACGGAAACAGTTCCCTGTCCTTCAGCAGGACCATGGCATTAAACCATGAGTTCCAATTGCCAACCAGATAGTACAGGAAGATAACGGCCAGCGTGGCTTTCGACAGCGGCAGGATCACGGTGATGAGGATGTTGGCCTGGCTTGCGCCATCAATCAATGCCGCTTCTTCCAGCTCTCTCGGAATCGATTGGAATCCGGTTCTTAAAATGATGATATTCCAAGTGCTTAAAGCAGTCGGCAGAATCATCGCCCACAGATTGTTGTACAAGCCGATGTCCTTCATTAACAGAAACCAGGGAATCAGTCCTCCGCCGAAAAACATGGTGATCGTAATCAGAATCATGATGAAATTCTTGAAATACAAGTCCCGCCTGGAGAGGACGTACGCGCCCAATATCGTCATGACCATATTGACCAAAGTGCCCAGTCCCACATAAATGATCGTATTCATGTACCCCTTCAGCAGGCTGTTGTCTTTAAACACCAGCTTGTAACCATCGAGCGTGAATCCCAGCGGCTTTAACAATACCCCTTTATGTGCCATCAAGGCGCTGGGATCGCTGACGGAAGCAAACAAGATATGCAATATGGGATAAAAACACACCAACGTTAACGCGGTTAACAGCGTATAGTTCGTAAAGTCGAATATGCGGTCTCCTATGCTTTTATGCTTCCTGCTTCGTTTCACTTTGAGTTGCTTGATATCCTCCATAACCTTCCCTCTCTCTTACCATAAGCTGGATTCAGACCTGCGTTTTACGATGGTATTTGTCATCCATAACAGCCCGAAATTCACGATGGAGCTTATTAATCCGACGGCAGTGGAATAGCTTAGGCTCGCTTCCCTCAAGCCCCTGCGGTAAACATAGGAAGCGATGACATCCGCCGTATCGTAGATTAAAGGATTATAGAGCAGGATAATTTTCTCGTAACCGGAAGCCATCAATCCGCCGATCGCAAAGATAAACAGGATGATGATGACCGGACTGATCTGGGGCAGCGTAATGTACCACATTTTTTTCACCCTGCCGACCCCGTCGATATCGGCCGCTTCATATAACGAAGGATCGATGGAGCTCATCGCAGCCAGGTAAATGATGCTGTCCCATCCGATGCTCTGCCAGATTCCGGAGAAGGTATAAATCGGACGGAACAAATTGGAATACCCGAGAAGGGATGAGTAGTCTTTTCCCGTTATGAATGAGAGCAGCTGCGTGACGACCCCTTCATTGGCCGTAAAGATGTGAATGATCCCGCACACAACCACCAGTGAAATAAAATGCGGCATATACGTAATGGTTTGTACGGTCCGCTTAAATTTGGAAGAGCGAACTTCATTCAGCAGCAATGCCAGGATAATCGGTGCCGTAAATCCAAACACGATGCCCCACACATTCAGCAGGAGCGTATTCTTGACGACTCTCCAAAAATAGGGTCCGGAGAAAAAATCGATGAAATGTTTGAATCCCACCCAATCGCTATCCGCGAATCCCAGCAAGGGCTTGAAATCCTTGAATGCGATCATGACGCCCCACATCGGCCCGTAGCAGAAGATCAAGAACCACGCCACGACGGGAAGGGCCATCAGATAGACGAACCAATTCTTTTTCAGATCCTTTTGAATCAACCGTTTGGTATTCTTGGGCTCCGAGGGCGTCTGGACATGGTCTATTCCCCTGTTTTTCCGTAATATCTCCATGAATCAACCACCTGTTCTTATTATGAAAACTATCGTTGGTTATACCGATCCAAGGCTGCCTGATGGAGACTTAAGAATTCGTCCAGCCCCATACTTTGCGCTTCCTTCAAAAATTTATCGTAAGCATCAACCGGCAATTCGCCCATAATGATCTTCGCAAAGTATTCTCCGCGCAGCGTGGACAATTGGTTTCCAAGCTCGGCTTCGCGCGAGGCTTCTTCTTTCGTGAAGGTGATCGGCGGCATCGCCATGCTGGTATCCATGTTTTCCGTCCAATTCTTTCGGATATCTCCGGAATAGCTTCCTTTCGCCGAGATCAACGGGTTGGCATTATGCTCATCGCGAATGTTCGGCCAACTGTGCCAGCGGTATTTCCAAAGTGTGACGTCGACCGGCTGACCGTCCGGATCATTGTAGATGTAACTGTTTTCAGGGTAATAAGGCATTCCTTGTTCATCCACCAAATGCACCGTGCCGTACTCGCCAAAGTTAATGAGCTCCCAGCCTTTTTTGCTGAAGTTGAAATCCAGCCATGCCATTGCAGCTTCGACATTTTTGCTCTGAGTGGTGATGGCTGCACCGGTTCCGGTTCTTTTGAAGTTTTTATAGGTGGTTGCGGATTTGTCCCCTTCATTCAGAACAGGATTCAGCGCCCCCACGAAATCAATATCGTTCTGCACTTTCCAGTAGCTCCACATCGTATCCGGTGAGTCCATCATGACGGCCGTATCGTCGGATATCGCGCTGGCCATCCGTTGATTGAAATCGGCGGTAGCCCAATCCCGATTCAGCAAGCCTTCCTTATTCCACTGCTGCATCGTCGCGAGATATTCCTTGGCTTTCGGTTGTGCAGGACCCCATGCGACTTTGCCGTTCTCATCCAGGAAGGTCCAGTCCCAGACGCCATATGCGCCATTAATGATGCCGGTAAAGATTTGGCCGTACGTCGATCCGTAATTCAGCGGTGCTTTATATCCGACTTCCTTGGATTTCTTCAGAAATTCATACCATTCATCTATCGTCGTCGGGACTGGAAGTCCTGTCTTATCCAGCGCTTCCTGCTTGATTAACGTGCCGAACCAGATCCATTCGGAATATGGAGCGATCCCGTAGAAGCCCAGCAGCCTGCCATCATCGGTTACGGTCGTTTTTCTTCTCGTTTCGTCCGAGTTGCGCCATGCCGAATAATTCGGGGCATGCTTTTCCATCAGGTCGGTCAAGTCGAGGTAAGCGCCGTCGTTTACCCCCGCTTCCAAGCCTCCCGGATAACGGCCCGGGTCAATGATGATATCCGGCAGCTCGCCGGAGGAGATCATCAAGGTAAAGGCATCCGCTTCCTGCCCGACGGGCGGCGTAATGAAGTTCACCTTAATGCCGGTGAGCTTCTCTACCTGCTTCTGAACCAAGTGATTATTCATATCCGGGATGTTGGAGTTGGCAGGCATCCATACATCCAGCACCACATCGCCTTTAACGGGATAAGCAGAATAATCGCTAGGAATGACTTCTTCGAAAACGTCGCCCAGATATGTATCGTTCAGTGTGCTGTTGACCTCATCGATTTGCTCCTGCGTCGGTGCTTTATTGCCGCGTATGTCCCCGCTGATATCTTCAAACGTCACCTCATTCTTCTCTACGCCTTCCTCTTGGGTTACGGTATTATCGGGCTCGTTATTTGCCTTGCCGCTGCAAGCGGTTACCGTCGAAATGATCAAAATGGATATGAATAACAGAGTGAAATAACGCTTCATCGTTCTGTTCATGCTTAACCTCCCATGATATGAATAATTGCGAGCACCCCCAGCATTAGCGCCTGAGAGGATCAATATTCCGTGGTTTTTTCAGGGGTGCCAGTTTAAGGCTTGCTATCTTTCGTTCTTCAATCTTCGTAGTGTCTAAGCCCCCCCCGGTCTGAAATGCAACTCCTCCTCTTGGCCATTCCAATGGATCCCCTCTCACATGTAAATTGACGGCATTACCAGTCCCTACACTTTCATTTAATACAATTATCCTGTATCTTTAACCGAAGTATAAGCATACTACTTCATTCTGTCAACGCTTTCATACATAATTTCAGTAATTAAAATTAGTCATTTTCTTTATTCTTTGTTTTGTTTATCGAGATATCGGAAACAATCCATAAACTGATAACCCTTATCCCAAAAGGAATATCCGATTAAAAATGCCGTTTTTGTTATGAAATCACGTTCCCCTCACGATTCACTCTCATTCGTAATAAACCCCCATTCATTACAGATAATCTGTAATGAATGGGGGTTTATCGAATCCTGTGAATATTCACTTACACCCTTGCGGCATCTGACGCACCTTTGCCGTCATCATCGATCCTCTCGGGATACCTGTTCGTTTACGTTATGAAGCCGCATACATTATTCTCCGGACGGTATCGCTATGGCCTGCGAATCACTGGCCGGGACACCGAAGTCCGGGGTTCCATCTTGCTTCCAGCCGAATTTCTGGATACGGGTCGAGCGTAAGGCCGTATCTGCTCCAGGCTCTGGAAGCGCATGGTAAACAATCCAGTCCTCCTTGCCATCCGGTGATTGCGTGAAGCTGTTGTGACCGGTAGCGTACACCCCGTTCTCCACGCTTTTGCAAAATACAGGCTCCATGGATTTAGACCAGGATAGCGGGTCCATCGGATCCGCAGTTTCATCCATCGTGAGCATTCCCAGCGCATAATCCTCGGACCAGGTAGTGCTGGCCGAGTACACCAGGAAGATGCGGCCGTTCCGCTGAAGGACGACGGGTCCTTCGTTAATGGCCATTCCGCCTTGTTTTTCCCAGGACAGGGTCGGGGCGGTAAGTAATACATGATCTCCCGTCAATGTCCAAGGGTTTGTCATGCGCATGATGTATAGAGCGGAGCCATAATCCGGGAAATGACCGTACCCCGCATACAGGAAATAAAGCTGATTGCCTACGGTCATGACCGTACCGTCCAGGCCGGGTACGGGGGTCGGCAGCGCGCCCTTCCATGTCCATTCGCCTTCCATTGGATCAGGCTCCCCGTTCTCCAGCACGCATATTTGGCGCGACTCGTCGCCTCCCCCGTCATTCGCTGTAAAATAAATGTACCACTTGCCGTCCAGATGGTGGATTTCCGGCGCCCACAGGTTATAACTATGGCGTCCGCCGGCTTCCGGAGACCAGATCGTTTTCTTCCGTCCCTCTGCAAGTCCGGTCAAGGTTGCCGATTGTGTCAGCTCCAGATATCCGCGTCTCGTTGCCATAAAATAGTAATAGCCGTCCGTATGCTTCCATACCCAAGGATCGGCTGCTTGCTCTACGATCGGATTGTTGAATGTTGGTCCATGTACCATTTTCTTATCCTCCTTATCCCTTGAATTTCCTGGTTTTTGATCAACACTACGGCAATTCACCCCTGGCACCCCTTAACTCCCCACACCCCCCACGAAAAGTTAAACCCAATCTTACTGATGTCTTCCAGCCTTGTCTATACGCAATTATACGAAGATTTATCGCGTTAGATTATGTAACATATCTAGTTATAGTGAAGGATTGACCTAGCATCTATTACTATCTGGAGAAAATTGACGGCGTCTCGATACGTTTATTGGAAATTCATTAGGTGCTGCACGATCAAAAAAAGCTGGTCCCGAAGGATCAGCTTTATCGTGAAATCGATCTCGCCAGTCGAAACCCGAGATCCTCAATCCGAAACGTCGGGTGGCTTCGCCGGCGGCATGTCGCCCCGCAGCCCCTGGCCTCTTCCGCCCAGCTCCCGCCGCGGAATACTCTGTATGAGCCGTATACGTCCGGATCGTATACATCCCAGCACCACTCCCACACATTTCCGAGCATATCGTAAAGCCCCCACGCATTGGGCCTCTTTTTGCCTACCTCATGCAGGGCGCCCCCGGAATTCCCTTCATACCAAGCGATGTCATCAAGCTCTCCGTAACGATAGCCATCACTCCCGGCTCTGCACGCATATTGCCATTCTGCTTCCGTCGGAAGACGGTAGCCATCCGTTTCCCAGTTACACTCCACACACGCACCATCTTCCGTGACCGAATAACATTCGTTTAGACCTGAACGCCGAGATAGCACGTTACAGAAGTGAATTGCATCGTTCCATGATACATCGACGATCGGAACCCGCGTGACGTCAGCAAAACCTGCCCACGGTGGCATAAGCGAGAAATACAGCGCCTTCGTAACAGGAACCGGTGCAAGCTGAAAAGCGTTCACCTCGACCGTCCACGAAGACTTTATACGGTCGTCCCTTAATTGAATTGCGCCTGCTGGAATGTTCTGCATCGGATATCCTTTTAGATAAAACCCAGGTACTGACAACCGTCTTCCTCCCGTTTTCGTCTCTTAGCTCAACCTGCTTAACCGTTCTATTCCTTGTTGTTCGCTCGGCAAGAAAAAGAAATCGTTCCCCTTATTGCATTCATAAATGAAGTCTTGCAAGCTTTGGCTTGGATAAACAGAAAAATCTCCGATAATCGCAACCTTCACATGATAATTGATATACTTCTGAAGGATTTCGCCTGCAAGGCGCGTCTTCAAATCGAAGAAGGCTTCGCTGAATACCGATTGGTTCATCACCATACGACGGCTGCCCGTTTCATATTGCACGGTTGCCATAAGATCCAATGCGGATTGCACATCCTCTATTAATATCTCATTGCTGCGTACGACCGCTATCGTTCCTCCATCTGTTTCAATCTTCTCTATATTCATAGTCACCCTCCTGTTTGGGTAAGTCTTCTTACATAATCCTCACATATGTACCGGTTATCCTCGTCCTTGACGGGCGGAACGTTCGCTACTCTAAAAAAGCTCAGGCCAATAACCATCGCCATCAGCCCATAGGCGGCATCGCGGGAATCTTCAACGGACATCTGCCCCGTCCGGTTGCCGTACTCCATGATCTTGGCGATGCCTTGGAGATCAGCCTCGTAACTCTTCGATACAACTTCCTGCAAATTGCGATCCAGCATGGCTTTTGAGAAAAACTGTACAAAGAGCTTAGCTTGATCAGCATAAGGGATATACATCTTGTCGACCCCCTCCAGCTGCGACACATTAATCATTCGATCCGCGTCATCGCTGAGCGGGGGAAGCATAAACTTCAGGGCAAGATCCATCATTTCTCCCGGTGTCATCGTATGCTCAATGCCGGATTCGATCTTCAGCCCATAGTATGCCAAGAACGACTTGAAAGCTTCGATCGTCAGATGATCCTTATTCTTGAAATAATATGTGACAACTCCTTTGGAACAGTTTGCATGATCGGCCACCTTATCCAGTGTCATGCCGTCAATTCCATACATGCTGATGCAGGTTAACGTGGCATTAACGACCTCTGCCCTGCGCTTCGGTCCCATTCCTAATTTGGGCATAATTTCTTCACCTGTATCTTTGTTGATTTTATTTATACTGAACAGTCGGAATAAAAAAAGTGTACATAAGAATGGCACTTATTGTCAATGAAGGCTTTGGATCAGACCCAGTGCGCAGCCTTTTTTGTTATAAAACTCCTATGAATGAAATCCTCATATATAAATAAAGAGGTATTTCCTTATTCAGAAAATACCTCTTTAAGTTTAAACATCTGCTATCTCAATTCAGCCTCCTAGCTTGCAGTTTAGCCTGTTAGAAGTACAACAAAAGTAGACATTACGCTTTTATTTCCCAGCCAAAAACTCGTCCAACTGACGCTGGATCTCAGCGACGTAGTCATCAATGCCCGCCGCCTTCAGCTTCTCGATGGCTTTGGGATACTCCGTCTCAAAATCGACGAAACCGGAACGGATAGCGGCTAAATCCTTACCCGCGACTTCTTTCAGGGCCGTCTCGATTAACTTGACCTTTTCGTTATTGAATCGGAATCCCAAGGATTCGGATCGAACAGCCTGATCATCCCAGCTCTTATACTTATCGATGGACTCTTGTGCTACATTCGGCCCGAACAATTGGTAATTTTGATTTCTAAACATCCATTCATAGAAGAACTCGCTAGCGGTGAGTTTATTGATTCTTCCATCCACAATCTCGTAATCCTTGCCTTCAACGCCATAGAGAGCAAACAGATAATTCTCCTGGGATTTATAAATCCAATTCACGAACTTCATGGCTCCTTCCGGATTAGGAGCATTCACAGGTATGCCCAGCACCTCTCCGCCTGCAGCCGTCACATAACGCGGTTTATCCTCGGCTAACAGATACGTTTTAACCTCGGCCTCCGGCGCATTGGCTTTGATGGCATCGACAATTTCCATTTCCTTGCCCAGAGATCCTTCAACCCATAAGTATAAGCCCGTCTGCATGCGGGAGTCTCTCTCGTTGTATTTGATGGTCAAATCCTCTGTATATAACCCCGCATCATACATGCCGCGGTTAAACTTCGCGACTTCCTGGAACGCTTCCGTTTCATAGTAGCTGTATGCTTTTTTGCTTTCTTCCCCGAATACAACCAAATCTTCGACGGCGATCCAGTTATATTGTTCATCGGTAAAATATCGGGTCAACGGTTTAAAGATAATATCGGCGGGCCCCTTCATTTCAGGGAATTTCTCTTTCGCCCTGGTTGCGAATTCCTTTAAATCGTCAGCCGTCTTCAAGTCCGTCATCCCCACCGCTTCGAGGATATCCTGACGAACGGCCACCAGCTGGTACATGGCGGAGGATGGTGCATATGCGGATGGAATGCCATGAATCTTCCCATCGATCGTTGCACCCTGAAGCTGCTCCATCGGCAGGACTTTTAGCATATCCTGGCCATATTCCTCGATTAAATCATCCAATACCATGGCTTGTTTCTTGTTGACGATCGTAGAAAGGTCCGGGAGGCCATCCCAATATAAATCGATCGGTTCATTTGCGGCCAGCATGATATCTTTTTGTTCCCAATACTGAGCCCACGGCACAAATGTGACTTCAACCTTCAAACCAAGATCGGCTGCCATCTTCTCCGCGAATTCGTTATCCAGAAATTCGCTCATCCGATCGCTTCGCTCCCCCGGATACAGAATCGTGACGGTTTCAAGCTCGGCTGCCCCCTCTTTTCTGCCGCTGCATCCCGCCATGACCGAAACGGACGCAATCAATAAGACCAACAAGATCAGCATGTTCCTTGCTTTCATGAAAGACCCTCCCTAATAAAATGGTTAATCTATGTTAAAAGCCGGTATCGGCCAGTAACCACGCAGGCGTCTATTCTTTGACCGCACCGGCCATAATCCCGTGCACGAAGTATTTTTGAATGAAAGGGTACAGGAATATGATCGGACCGATCGTAATGACCGTAATGGCCATCTTCACGGTCTCCGCTGGCAATGTGATGTTACCTGACGCCCCTGATGGAATACGTCCCGAGCTTATCGCATTGACGTTCGACAGAATGTTGTAGAGGAAATATTGCAGCGGAAATAAATCGCGTTCGTTAATAAAGATCAGAGCGTGCCACCAATCATTCCAATATTGAAGCGCATACATTAATCCAACCGTCAGCAATGCGGTCTTGCTTAATGGGAGGGCTATTTTTACATAGATCGTAAAATAATTGGCGCCGTCCATCTCGGCAGCTTCATATAAAGATGGAGAGATGCTTGCAAAGTACGTGCGCATCAGGAACATGTTCCATACGCTGAAGATGGAAGGCAGGATCAAGGCCAGAATGCTGTTCTTCAATCCATAATAATTGACGCTGACCATGTACCACGGAATTAAGCCGGCCGAGAAGATAATCGTAAAGTTGCTAATAAATGCGAGCACGTTGCGGTATCTCAGCTTTTTGATCGATAGGGAAAATGCAATCATGCTGGTAATCAGCAGAGCCCCTACCGTACCCACAGTGGTTACAAACAGGGTTACCCCGTAGGATTTGAGCAGTTTCATCCCACTATTAACAAAGATATATTTATAGGTATCCAAGCTGGGACTTAAGGGGATCATCGAATAGCCGTTTCTCGCAACGGCCTGTTCCGAAGAAAAGGATACGCTTAAGGTTAAAACAAGGGGATACAGACACACGAGCGCGAATAAACCGATGAAAACATAGGCAAAGGCTATTACCAATTGATCGCCAAGCAATCTATTCTTTTGTTTCATCAAAATAGACCCTCTCCGTCATTTATTTTCTTAGCCGATTGGTTTGCAGCCGTAATCAGGATCAGTCCCATCAAGGACTGGAAGAGCCCGATTGCCGTAGAGTAAGAAAAGCCCAGCGTGCGCATCGACTGATAAACGTATGTATCGATAACCGTTACTTCTTCAGCCAGGACCGGATTGTTGCCGACGATGCCGTAAATCATCCCAAAGTCCCCGTAGAAGATTCTGCCGACGCTCAGCAAGCTCAAGACGATGATCGTTGGTTTCAGCATGGGCACGGTCAAGTAAAAAATCCGCTGCAATTTGTTGGCGCCATCCACCTTAGCCGCTTCGTACAAGCTTCCATCAAAATTGGACATCGCTGCCATATAGACAATGGAACTGTAGCCGCTCCATTTCCAAACGCTCGACAAAATGATGATCCATTTCCAATATTTAGGCTCGGAGTACCACCTTATCGGCTCGGCTCCAAAGAACTCCAGTATATTGTTGGCAACGCCCACATCCGTGGAGAAGATGCCGTACAGAATCGCCCCAACGACGACCCACGATATGAAATAAGGAAAAAACATCATGCTTTGAGCGACTTTTTTGTAGGTTTTATGCCGGATTTCATGGATCAGAATGGCAATGCTGACGGGAATGATAATGCCTAATATGAGACCAAAAAAGTTGATATACAGCGTGTTATAGGTAACCTTCCATCCCATGCTGTTTTCCGAGAAAAAGTATTTGAAATTGTCCAGACCTACAAATTCACTGCCGAAGATGCCATCAACCACATTAAAATCGGTAAAGGCCATCCATATCCCGGCAAAAGGGATATAGGAGAACATGATCAGCACGATCAGGGCAGGCACGCACATCAGATACAGTATTCTGTTTTTCGTTATTTCATATAGAAACCCCTTAACCACGGAACCCATTTCATCACTACCTTTGCAATGTGATTAAACGATTATGCCAAAATGCTCTGCTGCAGCCTCTCCTTAAGTTGATCCAGATCGACCACGGTACCCGTAATTCTCGCCTCTTCCGCGGCATAGGCCATGATATGGCTTTCGACGGACATGTCGATGGAGGATCTGCTGCTGAAGTCGGCATTCCCCAGATTCTCCAAAAAGTCGTTCATCAGACCGGTATCGCCGCCGTTATGTCCACCGCTCACCGTTGCCGGCCGAATGACGGTTTGCTGAACGGGTTCTGCCATATTGGAGTTAAAGCGGGTGACTTCGATAATGTTCAAGTTATCGTCGCCTCGAATTTCCCCATGCTCGCACATGATTTTGAGCGTACGGTACATTTTGTTGGTGAATCCGCTTAAATTAAACGTTGCCGTTACTCCGTTTTTGAACTCGATCACGGTGACTTGATGGTCGCACACATCATTGTCAAGCCGATAAACACAGCGTCCGTAAGGACTCGTTGCGAGCGCTTGGAGCAGTCCATCTTCGCTCTGATCCGCCGAAATGACGGTAGCGGGCCATTGGCCCCTTATAGGCAAATAGGCTTTTCTTGCATCGAATCGGCAGTTTGCTGCTACCTTACAGTCAAGGCATCGTTCCGCACTGCCTGCCGGTGCATTCTCCGCCTTAAAATAAGTCAGGCTGCCATAGGAAGAGATCCGTTTCGCTTGACTGTCCACCAGCCAGGCCAGAATATCCATATCATGGCAGGACTTCTGCATGATAATCGGACTGGCCAGGTCGCTTCTCCTCCAGTTGCCTCGTACAAAGGAGTGCGCCATATGGAAATTGCCGATATTCTCGTTATGCTGAATGGTCACGATCTTGCCGAGCTCTTGGCTATCGATGATTTTCTTGATTTCCGCAAAGAAGTTCGTATATCTGAGTACATGGCATACAATCACTTTCCGACCTGTTTCATTGGCTTTTCGTTGTATTCTCAAGCTTTCTTCCGGACTTGGCGAAATGGGCTTTTCCAGCAAAATATCATAGCCAAGATCAAGCGCTCTCATCGTTTGCGCGTAATGATCACGGTCCATGGAAGAAACAATGACGGCATCGCAAATTTTGCCGAGCCGATAAAATTCATCCACGGATTCAAATTGTTTCTCCAAGGGAATCTGAAACTCGTCCGCTGCCGCCTTTCTTCTGCTGTCATCCGGTTCAACGACCGCAACAATGTCCTCGCTTGGGTATGCATGCCTTGCGTAGATCATGCCTCTTTGTCCTGCGCCGATTAATGCTAACTTCAAATCCATAACCTCCAGCAAACTCGTATTTGTCCTAACCATCTTGTTCGAAACATCTATTCCTGTTCTGGAACCACAGGATCTTCCAAGGGATAATATCCTTCCGGATAATAAGTATCCCAAATATTCATGAGCGGATCCTCATCGGATAGTTCGACTTGTATTGTGCCTGCCTCATAATACCCATCCTGCTGCGGATTCTGTATATGTAGGGGGATATACGACCGGTCTTCGAAATAGAGTGCTATACTCAGCGTATATCTTCCCGGTAACATATCCTTCAAGGGGACCATCTCGTTATGGACAAGGTCCCCGGTTAACCAGGAATGCGTGGCTGCGTGCAAGGGATATTCGTAGGAAACCTCCCCCTGCTTTAACTGCACCCATAACTGAAATTCCCGATAAATTCTCGAACTGCCCCCGTTGACAAACCAGAATCGCAGCGGCAAACTCCCACGGCTATATACGGTTTCCGGATAAGTCAGTCTACGTAAAGCCAGATGATATCCAAGCCCTATATTCAGATTGGAGAGGCCGGCGTGCCAGCGATATGCCTCGCGTCTGGTATGAGGGCCGCAAATGTCATCGGTTACATGAAGGACCACCTGGTAGCGCTTCCATGCCTTCTGCAGCTTATGTATGGCAAAGGCCTCACAGCATTCGATCCAATTCTCCTCACTGCACTTCACCAGCAGGCCAAACCCTCGACTGCGTTCTCTTAGATGCTGAATCAGTCTGTCATTCTGCAGTTCGGCTAGCAGCGTCTGCACCTCAAACGACTCCATATAAGCGTTCCATTCTTCCTTACTGTCAGCTAAGGTTGATATCAGAACGGCTGTTAAGCGTCTGTCGGAGTCAATATAGCTCCCGACTTTTCGGATCAAAGCCGCAAAACAATCAGGCGCGTAATCCGGAGCCCAGATCGGCAATTCCGGTACCAGGACAAGAATGGGATTTTGGGCCGTATGCAGTGCTTCATGGATCGCTTCAAGCCTGTATTCTCCTCGAACCGGCTCAAGCGTTCTCCAGGAAAAGGAGACGTATTCGAATTGCCCCAGGCTTGTATCAAACTCCCTGTTCAATAGGGGTTGCGGTCGGATTTTTACGGTTTTATACTTCTCGTAGTTTTCGAGCGAGTATTTCCCCATCCTCTTCTCTCCTTTGCAAATGGCTGTCAACGGTTCTGTGAAATTGCTCGATATCTGCATCGGTTATATACGGCCGGCTGCCAATCCTTTCAATATCTTCCCTTAATACAATCATGCTTAATGTGTTAAAACGGGCTCCCGTTTCCATATACGCCGCTGCTGCTTTTTGCAGTGAGGTTGTATATTCGCCGGGGCTTCGGACCGGATCTGCCCTCCTGTCACCAAACGCTTCATAACGCAGCATGCCGTCCCCTTCCATGGTCGGATAGTTATAGAATTGTTGTTGAACGAGGACGATATTGCTTTTTTCATGGTCCAGGATAAGCGACAGCCTTGTATCATAAAGCCAGCTTGAGCTCCAGAAGCCTTTGACGGGTAACTCCGGAAAGTACTGGTCATAGAATGCAGCAGCCATCTCCATGGAACTCTTCAGCCTGTCCGGTGTGTATCCGGGTCCGGATGGAATGTGAAGCGCTAACAGCGTATCCCCTTTTTGAAGTACCGGTTCCCATTCTTTCTTTAGGATCGGCGTCGTTTCTCTTTCAACGAATCCCATGGGATTTATCCGATTAGCAATAACAAACTCGGCGTTCTCGTGCCATTCCGAGGTGAAGTTTCCTTGAAGATCATATACATCATTGATGCCGTTCCGTTGTCCATCACTGCGAAATTCTTCGCCTGCGTGCCGAAGGGCCATGACCTCCTGCGTGTTCACATGACGGAACATGGTGAAGGGATCCTCAAATCGGTAGGGGATAAAATAAAACCGGTCTAACAAAAAGATGGAGCAGGTATAAAAATTCATCACCCATGGAAAATCATGAACCTTGGCATCGCCGTGCAGCACCAACTTTTCCAATTGAGGCTTCAGGGGCTGTTGAGGGATCTGCTCGTAGTAGGCTTTAGGTACGGAACGCGCCTCCAGCTTGTTCATGGAAGGAACAACGCAGGCCAGCAGCAAAAGAAAGGAGTATAATTCTCCGTATTGCTTCATGCTTCCTGGTGTCATATTCGTATAATGAGTCTCATCACAGCGATTGCGCAAAGTGCACATATCCTCCACTAAAAATTGGGTGAAGTGAAATAGTACGGCGTCCTTTTCTATCGCCTCAACCCCATGAATGAGCCATTGCCGGGTATGTTCAGGAATTTGATGCTGCTCAAAGATTCCAGACAGGAAATCCCTGGGAATGAGATGGGGCTTGCCATCCGGTTGATAGCGATCGTATTTCGCTTCCAAGCCTTCCGGCAGGTAATCAAAATCACAAATGGTTGTACACTCTTTAAAATTCATCCGACTCTCCATATGCCTTCCTCCCTTGTTCAACGAATAGCTTGCCCATCGGGTAATAGCCGTCGTTGTTTCCCTCGATGGCCAGCTGGATATTCCCGATTTCCTTCACACCGGTTTCGATGCCAATCTCCAAACGATATTCACCTTCGGACATATTACCGGGTAAACCCAAACTTTCTTCCCAAACAATATCTTCGTCCGGCAGCCACTCCCTGATATCCTCCCCGCTGTGCAGCGTATAGGTTTGATCCTGGCCAGTAAGCCTCACGACCAGCGGATAATGATTATAGATCGGGGCTACTCCTACATTAGCCCACAATGCACTGATTTTTAGCTGACCACCCGCATTCACCCTCGAATCGTACGTGAATTTCCTCAATTCAAAGCGGTATCCCATCTTGTTCAGCCAAGCCTTAACCTTCTCTTTCCACGGTTCGGGGACTACCGTTCCTTTATTGTTAAAGGAAGAGATGTGCCACTTCAGCGTTTCTTGAATGATATAATCCATATCCCAGCCCTGAAGATACCAATCATTCATGTGCCAGCATGCTTCAAATAGAATCGGAGCCTTCTCCCAGGCATCTCCCATCTTGAAATTCTGAATATTCTGGGGATAGAAATCCGTCATATGAGACCACTGATTTCCATGAAAGCCGCCCATATCACCCAAGCAATCGACGCGAAAGCCCACTTTGGCTTTGCGCTCTTTTACAATGCTGATCGACAGGGGATCATGCAGCAGAGCTTGGAGAGGCGTTATTTTAAATCCGTCCAAGTAGGCATCTGTAATGCGTTTAATGGCCTCCGGCTTTAAAAATTCGGTCCCGCCGCCTTCTCCCCAGGCCCCTACAATCGTCAAATCAATTGAGCTTATGACCGGGTGTCCGTCAAACCGTGCGGCAAACGCCTGGATAAAGCTAGACCAATACAGCACATATGGTGTGGTCTCTGGGTCTACTCTCCAGAACGGAAAGTCGGGCTCCTCCGGATATTCCGCACGATACCAAGCCGGTATATCATCTTCTTCGCTTAACGCGTATGGGGAACAGCGAACCACGGCCGTACAGCCCATCGATTTTGCGTAGTCCAGCTTTTCCTCAAGGACTTCCCACCTGTATTCCCCTTGGCGAACTTCCACGTCCCGCCAGCGCACGCTGCAGAAATACACTTTGCTGTCGGGATGATTATACGTTCTGCTGTCTTCCGTGAACTTATATTTCTTGTGCTCTTCCCTTCGATTGTCGCAGATCCGATCCAGGTTCCCCATTAACCCCGGTGCTGCTGTAAAACCAATGCCCGGGTTGTTTAGGATGTCTTCTAACCTAATGGGGTAAACCGTTACTGCTTTGTCCATGTTCTGATCAGCCCCCCCGCCGCCTGCTTACCATACGTCGTTGTTTTGTTACGTTAATTTTACGTAACAAAACAACGTAAATTCTTGCAATCGTTTCGTGATTTCATGTTATATCATCCCTATATATCCTTGCAATAACAATTTTTAATTTTTTAAAATTTCAGGTAACATAGCACGACAGAAACATGTTATGATTGATTTTAATCATGAATACATATAAACTTAGAGAACGTAACAAACTCACGTAACACGAAACGCAACATAACGATCAACGAGTCCATCATTGTTTACCGTGTAACATTCCTATAAACTCTAAATGGTGACTATTCGTAACTTAAAAGGAGAATGTGTTTATTTATGAGTACCATTCGGGATGTTGCTAAATTAGCAAATGTATCTACTGCCACCGTATCCAGAGTTTTAAACAACGATACAAAATATAAAATCACGGACGAAACCCGGGAACGAGTTTGGCAGGCGGTTACGCAGTTGAACTATAAAATCACTTCAAGTCCCAAGCGAAAAGTTTCAACCAAGGATCATTCCGAAAGTAAGTCGCATATCAAAATTGGTTGTGTACTAAGCGTTACAAAAGATAAATACAACGATCCTTATTTCATGTCGATCTTATCTGGTGTGGAAGAGCGATTGCTGAGTGCGGGATATAACATTTCCTTTATTCGGACTGGAATCGAACTGAATGACAGCAAGATCCTTTTCAATACCTTCAGCGAACCGATTACCGGTCTGATTCTTATGGAATCGTTGAACAGCGAAACCTATGAGTATATACGCAAGCAGGTTCCTTATATCGTGGGGATTGATACCGAGCGCGGGGATATCGATAATGTGGGCTATGATCATTACAATGTTGCTTCGATGGCCGTCAATCATCTCATTGACAAAGGCCACACCCAGATTGGTTATATCGGGGGAAGCGGATTAACGAATAACCTGAAAGACAGCCGCCGTTACCGAGGCTACTACGCCACCATGCATGCTGCCGGAATGTCGGTGAATCCCGATTGGGTTATTGATTGCATGTGGGATGAAGCGGTCTGCATTGAAAAAATAAATCATTTATGTAAAACCAAAAATGGCCCGACCGCCTTCTTTGCAGGCAGCGATCTAATGGCCATGGCCGCCCTCAACGGCTTGTATAACAACGGCATTTCCGTTCCTAATGAAGTGGCTGTCATAGGTTTATCCAATATCGAGGTATCCAAGTATTCCAATCCTCCTCTGTCAACGATCGATGTACCGACAAAAGAAATTGGCATGGTTGCCGTCGACAACCTGATCGACAGAATGAACGGAAATCATCTGCTCCCCAAGAAGGTCATTTTGCCTACCCGCTTGGTCGTACGCAGTTCCACTTAAAGGGAGACTAGGAAGTCGAAATGAATACATTCATCAACGCATTGCACATGAAGCACCGGACACGGTGCTCTTTTTTTCTGGGGTGTAAGAAGTTAGGAAGCTGCATTGGAAAGGAGGTGAGAGCTTCGGATTCGGTAGAATGAATCCAATGTTAACAAGACGTTTGGACTTGCAGCTTTATGACACCAATCATCCTGTGAGGAGGTTTGACATGAAAGCATGGGGTATTCACATGAAAATGACGTTCGCTATTTTTACGATGACGGCCATTCTCCTTACCTTGTCCCCTTTTTCCCTCTTTATTTCGACTGCAGAAGCCGCTTCGATCGTTGTCGATGGTGATCCGAGTGACTGGGAAGGGCTTCCGGTGATTTCCACGAATTCGGGAACCGCTAGCGTCTTAAAGGCTTCCCACGATGACAAGAATCTTTATCTGCTTGTGGAAGGCTCAGGACTTAGCACGACAACGGGGAGCTTCTGGCTGAATACGGATCAGAATGCTACGACCGGATATCAAGCCTTCGGATGGGGGACGACCGGCATTGAATGGCTCTTCGAAAATCAATCGCTTTACCGCTACTCCGGGAATGGCAGCAGCTGGAATTGGGATTGGTCTTCCACCCTCCCTTCTTCTCAATACGTGCGCACCTCATCTATTATTGAAGCCGCACTCCCTCTCGCCACACTTGGACTTGCTGCAGGCAGCAGCGTGAACATGGGTTACCTGGACAACCATTCGGATGTCAATCGCCTGCCAGCGCAGAACCAGCCGCTTCCCGTTTATACGCTTAATGAAGGTAATCCCGGAGAAGAAATGATCGAATTTCACCCAAGCGAGCTGAATGATCCGCTCAATAACCCGTTTAAGGGTTGGGCTCCTTCAGCCAAATCAACCCATTACCCTCAGGACCACCGTCTCGTGTATGCCGGTGTCACCTGGAAGGAGCTAGAGCCAACAAAAGGCAACTATGATTTCAGTGCGATTGAAACGTCCAATCATTTCGACTATTGGCAAAGCCGCGGCGTCAAGGTGGTGCTGCGCTTTATTCTGGACAGTCCTTCGGGCGCGCCTCACCGGGATATTCCTGACTGGCTGTACAATGACATGGTGAGTTTGGGACAATCTCCAGGTAAGGCCTACCAAGATGAAACCGGTGGTATGGGAGCCGGCAACAACACGGGGTTCTCCCCTAATTACAGCTCCGATTATCTGATCGCCCGCCACAAACTTGCGATCGAAGCGATTGCGGAGCATTACGACACGGCTGACAGCCCGATCGCTTTTGTGCAAATCGGTTCACTCGGCCATTGGGCGGAATTCCACACCTGGCCTTATATCGGACCTAATGGGGAAAGCAACTATACGGGCGCATTTCCTCCGAACCCCATTTCCAACCAGTACATTCAGCACTATATCGATGCGTTTGCCGATCAGGAGGAGCATACGCAGCTATTGATCAGACGAAGCGTCGAATTGGCCAATAATAATAACAAGGGTCTGATTCTCGGCATGTATAATGACGTGTTCGGAGATCAGCCGAGCTTTGATTCCGAATGGGGATGGTATACCGGCACACAGAACGGTTATTGGGATGATATCGGCCAGCAGCAGCCAAACCATGCCAACTTCTGGGACACTCGCGTCTCTGGCGGCGAATTTTACGGGGGCGCCTATGGTCTGAATGCTGCGCTCACGACAGGGAGCGGCTTTAATGAGACGCTGCGGCAAACCGAGCTTAGCAAACCAAGCTGGCTTGGACCGAATTCTCCAGCTTCCTTGGCGCTGGGCAATCCTTTGCAGGGCAATATGGATACGCTGAAGAAACGAATGGGCTATCACTTTGTTGTGAACAAGGCTGCATATCCGCAAGTGAATACCGGAGACACGCTCGATGTATCCATCGTCGTGGAAAATAAGGGGGTTCAACACTTCCCGTTCCACTGGCCTGTTGAAGTTCAACTGCGCAGCGGGGGCCATATCGTAGCACGCCAGTCCACTTCTGCGGACTTAAGAACCTGGAGGACTGGTTTGCATACGGCCTCAGGCTCTATCTCCACCAACGCGCTGCCACACGGAACCTATGAGCTGGCCATCGCGATTCTTAATCCGTCCACGAACCAACCCGGGGTTGATTTTGCTAATACGGAACGCCTTTCAGACGGAGCCTATAAGATCGGCACATGGACAAAATAAGGAAAGCCGCGGGCTGATCCGAAACGATGAACAACAGCTATCGGGAATAACCCGATAGCTGTTGTTCACCTAAGAATTCCAATAAAACCGTCCCTTTACTGAGTTCTGTACAGATTAGGTAACCGTGAACCTGTCATGCTACCAGCTGGACTTCTTCACGCCCGGAATTTGTCCCTTATGGGCCAGTTCACGAAACACGATTCGGGAAACGCCGAATTTACTGATGTAACCTCTTGGTCTGCCGCTGATTGCACATCGATTGTGCAGCCTTGTTGCGGAAGAGTCGCGTGGCAGTTTCTGCAAGGCCTCATAATCGCCCCTTTCTTTCAATTCCCTGCGTTTCTGCGCATATTTAGCAACTATCTCCTGTCTTTTTAGTTCCTTCACGACTTTGGATTTTTTCGCCATTCGTCATCATACCTCCCTTTATTTAAGTTAAGAACTTGCTGCAGCAGGCTTATATTCATCGCAAGATTCTTGGATATGTCTCCTTTGCAGCGGTTGCCGCTCTATAATCGCTTTTCGTTTGGCTTTCAAAATAATTTGCTCAATGTCGGCAAAGCTGCAGCCTTCAAGCTGCTCGCTAACTTCAGTTATAGCTGCCTCATCACATTGAAATTCTCCAATCAGGATTTGGATATATTGCTGCCTCTTTCCCTTGTCCGGTAACGAATACGTCATCTTTGTATCGAATCTGCGCCATACCGCCTGATCCAGATCCTTCTCCAAATTGGTGGCCGCCATCATAATGCTCTTATCCCCAAAGTCATCGAGACATTGCAGTAATGTATTGACGGCACGCGCCATCTCCTTAACTTCATCGTTGTTGTCCCTCGTCCTTGCAATGGCATCGAACTCATCAAGAAACAGCACGCAGGGGAACATGCCTGCATAATCGAATATTTTGCGGATATTGCTGCCCGTTTCACCCAGGTGGCTATGGATGATCGCATCCAGGCGAACCAGGACAAGCGGAAGTTCGAGAACGTTAGCCAGATAGAAAGCCGTTAAGGTTTTTCCGGTTCCAGGGGGGCCGTACATTACGACTTTGTTAGGAATGGGAACGTGAAACTTCTCAAATTCCTCCCTCATTCCCAAAATCGAAACAAACTCATCCACGATTTTTTGATTAAACTCGGACAAGATCAGATGCCTTGCCCTTTTGGCGCAATCCCTAGGCGAATAATAGGTTGCCATATCAATTCCCTTGGCCCGGGGAAGACGCGGGCCAGCATTGCTTTTGCTCATTGTCGGCTGCTGCTCCTTCACTGCATGAATCATGGTATTTAAATGGGGTTATGTGACCCAGATGACCTCTTGCGTATCCATTTCCACCTGCTCCAGCACATCTTCAAAATCATTGCTGGGCGGTATGGAAGATAGGGGAGCCCACTCATTGCCGTTTTGTCTGGCGTATACGCGCCATCCATTTTCCTTCAGGCAAAAATGAACCAATTCGGTGGAATCCCATTTTCGTTGAAGCCAATCAGGTCTTTCTTCCGATAGAATAACGGTCCTCTCATTGAACCGGTAGGTTAAGCGTACCTCCGCTCTTAAATCACCAGGAACCTTAAGAGCGATATAAGCTTCAAGAATGGCGCTTATTCTCTTCTTCGTAAAGCTATCCATCGACGCCTCCTATCGATCCATAGTTCGTGACTGGATTACTTTTTATAATGTAATCGCTGCTTAAACCTATCGACACGCCCGCCGATTTCGGCATTCTTCTGTTTCCCCGTAAAGAAAGGATGCGATGCAGAACTCGAATCCACACGTATAACCGGATAGGTATGACCGTCTTCCCATTCCATCGTTTCCGAAGAAGTCTTCGTAGAAGCGCTAAGAAATTTATAACCTACGCTCGCATCCAGAAATATGACCTTTTGAAAGGTTGGATGTATTCCTTTTTGCATTGAAATCCTCTTTTCCTTCCGAGTCGCTTGACTCTTTCTTCCATTAATCGTAAACATTACGAATAAGTATATGAATGAATATAAGATAAATGATCTCCGCTGTCAACCTAATGACTGGATTCAGGCATGGAAACGCTTCTTCACTGCACACCAAGCCTTCAACTGGTAAGATTCCCCTTGTTTTCCCTATCCTTCATTCCGGCCCATGCTATAATGGATTCACCATTTCAAGCATACGGAACAGGGGCGACTTATGAATGAATTCTGCTAAAACAGTACTGATCATTGAAGATGAACAGGATATCTCGCGCATTGTGAATGACTATTTACGTGTTCAGGGATTCAGCACGTTCATCACGGAGAATGCCGGCGACGGATTGCAGGCAGTCCGCCACCGGCAGCCGGATTTTATCATTCTCGATCTGACATTGCCTGATGCTGACGGCATTGAGGTGTGCCGCAAGCTCCGCACATTGACGGCTGCGCCCATCCTTATTTTAAGCGCCCGCAGCAGCGACACGGACAAAGTCCTTGCCCTGGGTTTTGGTGCCGATGATTATATGACCAAGCCCTTCTCGCTCAGTGAACTGGTCGCCCGCGTTCAGGCACATTTGCGCCGAATCGCGGATCCGAAGCTTCAGGTATCCCCACAGCAGCGATTGCAATTCGGCGCCCTTTCGATTGATAAAAATGCCCGCAAGGTCATGGCCGGACAACTGGAAATTTCTTTATCCGCCAAAGAATTTGATTTGCTGTACTTTTTGGCTTCCAACCCTAATCAGGTGTTTACCAAATCGCAGCTGCTGGATCATGTATGGGGGTATTCCGCTTATGTCGAGGATAATACGATCACGGTCTACATAAGAAGACTACGCGATAAACTGGAACGAACCGAAATCAAATCCTCCTACATCAAAACGGTGTGGGGCGTCGGTTATAAATTCACTCCCGATGGAGATGAGTAGCCCCTATGGACTGGAAAACTTGGTATTCAAAACGACGCTGGGCTGCTGGTATATCTATCATCACGATCATACTCTCTGTCGTCTGGCTCACTCTTATTAGCTCCTCAAACAAGCCGGCTCTGTCAACAATCATGAAGCACATTCGCGTACTGACGAATCCGATCGTCCATTCCCTGGAAAATGAGCATGCGGAATTGCTGCTATCCGATGCCCCGATCCGGCGGCAATTAACCGACTGGATTCAGGAGACGCGGGTCGGCCTCAAGGTTGTTTTTCCTGATGGAACGGTGACATATGATAGCGAAAATTCATCGAAACAACGAATTAATCCACGCTTCGAACTGGACTATACGCTTCGTATTTCCGATAGGAAACCGCCCTACTATCATCTCGCTTTTCCGCTGCAGGATGCCAGCACCAAAACCTTTGTGGGTTACGCCCAATTTGCGGTCCCGGCTTCTGCCTTGGCCCCAGTAATGCCCTCCTTCGACTCATTTAGCTTTGTGCCATGGATCATGCTCTCACTGGCGCTTTTGACGCTGCTTTATTTATTCTTCTCCATCGGACGCCGGGTGCGGCATGACCTGATCCAGCCTGTTGCCGAGCTTAAGCCTTACGCGGAAGCCATATTGAAGGGCGATTACGAGCAGCGCGCCGAATGGACAAGCGGCAACGAGGTCGGGGAGCTTTATGCCGTATTTGATCTCATGCGTGAAGAGATCCGTCATTTACATATCCAGCAAGCTGCGCACAACCAGTCGCATAAAGAACTCATATCCAATCTGTCTCATGACTTGAAAACTCCGCTGGCGACAATCAAAGCATATATTGAAGCCATTCGCGAAGGGATGTGCCCCGATCTGCCAAGTGCGATGACTTACCTTGAAGTCGTGCACGCAAATACTAGCAAAATGGCCGTGCTCGTCGACGATTTGCTGCTGCACGCGCTGCATGATCTGGAACAGATTGCTGTACATCCGATCGATCAATACAGCGCTCCAACGCTGGAGCCTATCTTTAGGGCATTGAGCCATTACATACGAACGATGGGCGTACGCTGCGAAGAGCCTACTGCAATTCCTAACTTACTTGTCCGCTTCGATGCTGTACGGATCGAGCAGGTCATTGCCAATCTGGTCACAAACGCACTGAAGCATACGGAACCCGGGGATACGATTCGTCTCGCTGTTGAAGAACAAACGGAAACATCCTGCTTACACATCATCGTCTCCGATACTGGCAGCGGGATATCCCCGCAGGATATGCCTTTTATTTTTGAACGGTACTACCAGGGTAACGTTTCACAACGAACTGCCGGCCAATTGACCGAGCGCCAAGGGGTCGGACTTGGTTTGTCGATTTGCAAATATATCATGGAGGCGCATGGAGGCGCGATCTCTTTTCACAGCCAACAACAGCAGGGAACGACCTTCTGCTTAACTCTACCTCTCAGCTGACTCCTGTCATACTTTATTTATAATTTGATAACAAATGTGCAAGATTCGTCCTCTATACTTTGATGGCAGTGGGAGATAAAGAGAGGAGATCATATTATGCTTTCAAGCAAAACCGTTATGCTCCAAGCCGGTCATTTATGCAAAACCTACACCACCGGCAAGGAACAATTTCATGCCATCCGCAATGTCGATCTGTCCATATATGAAGGAGACTTTACCGTCATCATGGGCGATTCCGGGTCGGGAAAGTCCACCTTGCTGTACTTGCTCAGCGGACTTGATGAAGTAACCACCGGAGAAGTCAGTTTGCAGGGACAGAGCCTGGACCAATTTTCAGCCAAGGAGCTTGCACGTTTTCGGGCAAATCGGATCGGCTTTATCTATCAAAACAGTAACCTTGTACCGGATCTGTCGCTGTTCGATAACATTGCCCTCCCTGGATATATCGCTAATCAGGACAAGGAACAAGTACGGCAAAGGGCACATGAGTTGATGGTTAATCTGTCCCTTGGTAAACAGAGCAGCAGGCTGCCTTCCCAAGTATCCGGAGGTCAGCAGCAGCGGGCGGCAATCGCAAGGGCGCTCATCAATAACCCGGACATCATCTTCGCCGATGAACCTACCGGCAGCCTGAACTATGAACAAGGCGTTACGGTGCTTGATATATTGAGCCGGATGCATGCGGATGGTCAATCGATTGTCATGGTCACCCACGACATGAAGGCAGCCTGCCGCGGCAATCGCCTCATCTACATTCGCGACGGCAAGATCGGCGGCACGCTGGATATGGGGCCCTATACGCCGGAACAAGCGTCCGAACGGGAAGCGATGATCTTTGCTTATGTCACCGGGAGGAGGTAGTCAGAGATGCGATCTATATTGATACTGTGCTGGGGCAACCTGCGCAAAAGAAAAATGCAAAACACGCTGATTGCATTGCTTATTGCCCTATCCGCTCTATTAGTCAGCACCGCATTCACGGTCTTGATGAATACGGAAAATGTATTCAACGATCGCCATACGGCTGCTCAGGGTGCCCATGAAGTCATAAATATGACCCGCGGGCTGCATGACGAACAAATGGTGGCCGACTGGTGGTCCAGCCAAGAAGGCGTAACCGCCTCCAGCTTAATCCCTTACAAGCCGTGGACGGGACTGGTCTTTAACGGGGAAGAGTTGCCCAATCTTTATCTGTATATGATCAATACCCCTCCGATGCCGCACGGGGTCAACAATCCTCTTCCCGGTTCAGGCCCTGAGCATCTGACCGTTCCGGAAGCCGGCGAGATCTGGATCCCCACCTCGCTTGCCTACAAATACGACATGCACATCGGCGATGAATTGATGTTCACCTCAGGGGCGGTACCCGTACCATTCACGATCGGCGCCATTGTCATCGACATATCCCATGGCGGTCCTTTCTCGACCACGGCCCGCATATGGATGAACGAAGCCGACTATCGGTCAACCATGGGCAGCTTGGATACGCCGGAACACTACATGTTGTCGCTTCGCTATGCGCATCCCGAACAAAGCGGGCAATATTGGCAGCGCTTTGAGCAGGCGCTCGGATCGCCGTTTTTGGAGGAACGCGTTTCGTTTGCCGAACTGTCGGCCTTTTACTTTATCATGAACAAGGTGATCGGCTTTGTGATGAGTTTCCTCGGTTTGGTCATGATCGTCGTCGCCTTGCTTACGATCGGCTTTACAATCACAGACACGATCCTTGCCAATTACCGCACGATCGGCATTCTCAAATCAATTGGCATGACCTCCGAACGAATCATCGGCACTTATATGCTGCAGTACGGGTTCATGGCGGTTATCGCCTTGGTACCCGCTCTGATTGCAAGCCGCCTCCTTTCAGATGTCATCATCCAGAATTCCCTGTCTTTCCTCAAATCCGACACAGCAACTGTTCCCGTTCAAGCGGCAGACGTTGCCATCTGGACTGGCCTCGGCCTATTGCTCATCATCCTTCTATGCGTCCTTCTGTATGCTGCCAAGACACGCCATATCGAGCCCATTCAAGCGATCCGTTACGGCATGTCGGAGTCTTCGCACAGCCGTACCCATCAGCATGGTGGAAGACTGCTGGATCGATGGTCCGTACCCACGGTCATCGGCTGGAAGCATGTGAGCGGCAACAAAAAAAGCGCAGCACTGATCTTTCTGCTAATGAGCATCACGGTGGCTGTTCTCGTCTTTGGCGCCGTGCTGGTAACCAGTGTCTATCGCATTAGTGAAACGTCGGCTCAGTGGGGTTATGACGATGCGGATATCGCCATTATGGTTATCAATGGGGAGCATTTGGATCGAACTGAAATGCAATCTTATATCGAAAACGACGCTCGGGTTCTCAACCTGAACTGGTCCGGGTCAGCCACCGGCGCCATCGCTGAGACCGGGAGGGATGGCAACCCTCAACAGACGTTCAGCCTCCCTTTGACGGTCGTGGAAGGAAACATGGACGAGATGGGTTACGCCTCGCTGGCAGGACGTAATCCTGCACTGCCTAATGAAATTTCTATCGGAATCAATATCGCCCGTAAATTGCAAAAAGATATCGGCGACGTACTCACGATCTACATTGAAGGAAAACCGCATCAATTGCTGATCACCGGCACGTTTCAGTCCATCTCGAATATGTCGAACACCGCTCGAGTCACCTCGGACCTGGTGGAGCAGCTAAATCCGGACGCGGGGTTTATTCAGCTAAAGGACAATAAGGACAGCGATGCGGTTGTGCAGCAGCTGAACGAACGCTATGGCCCCTCCATCCAAGCGCTGAAGCAGGAAGTGCTGCTTGATTCCGTATTCAAAGAAGCTGCGGCAGTTTTGCTCATTCCGATGAGCATGCTGGCCCTTTTGTTCATGGCCGTCACTTGTCTTATTGTTTATACGACTTGCCGTTTACACATACGGAAGGAAACGAAAACATACGGCATCTATGCCTCGCTTGGCCTGACTGCAACCGACATCCGTCGCGCCCTGACAAGCGGCATTGCCGGACTGGCTGCGCTCGGTGCGCTTGTTGGTATCGCTTGCGGTGTCTACGCATTGCCGGCCGTGCTGCGCGGTCTGCTCTCTACTTATGGGATTGTCAAGCTGCCGCTTATCATGGAATGGCCTCTGGCCATTGGCCTGGCTCTAATCGCACTTGTTATCGCCGTCAGCGGCTGCTGGTTGGCTTCGCGAATCCTCCGCCGCACCTCCCTTCGGGTGTTGGTAATGGATTCATGAGGACAAAAGATGACCTCCGAATTTCGGAGGTCATCTTTTTTACTTCTTGCCTTAGTAAATCTTAATGTTGTTTCTCTTATTTTAATTCATATCGTATTTGTTCTTTCCACTTGATGATATTTGCGATGGCGTTTGTTCCACCGCCCAAGTAGATATCTTCTATGGTCATTGACCAAAATTTAGATTTGCGTTTTCTTTCGTTATTCGGAAGAGGGTTTGTTATTTTACCCACCTTGGTTACTAACTCTCGATTTTTCTTGAGTATATAGGCGGTATCCCAATCATGATCATAAGCATCCGTAAATAAATCAACCAGCAATCGGTAACCTTCCTCTGTATAGTTGGAAGGATGCTGCAGCATATAACATGAAACAAGCCAAAAATGTAAAGCATATAACGCTGGATCACGATGTTCCCAGACAAGAGGAAAACCGAATAATTCATAGCATGAAAACCCATCGATCCCCTTAGCTCCACACTCCATACATCTTCCAGACTCCATTACTGTTCGATTATCAACCACTTTTACAATCCCCCCATCAAAAACCCTACTTTCCCCAAGATTAATAGATTGACGTTACGTAAGGTCAACTTATTGCATTCAATCCCCTGCCGAATCTTAAAACCACCAGTAAAACAAGGGGATTTGATCCTTTTCCCCCGACACCTTGAAATCCAAACAGAAAATTTTCTTGTCACAACAGGATCATTAAGCTATTATTTAGATCGTAATGTTTACGAATAAAGGAGCGATCATCATATGTACATAAGAAATCACTTTCTGAAGCTTGGCATCCTATTGGTATGCATCAGTTTGATCAGCGCTTGCGCCCGGCCCTCCCAACGCGCCGAGGAGAAAAAGCACATTGATTTTCTCTATAATTTCTCAACGAAGTCTTTAGATCCTCATGTTGATTCAAGTTATGTTCCGTTACGGGCGGGGATAACCGAAACGCTGGTACGGCTGGATGAAGAGAATCTGTCGATCGCGCCTTGGCTGGCGGAAAGCTGGGAAGGTGAGGATGGTCAGCACTGGACGATTAAATTACGGGAGAATATTACGTTCCATAACGGTCATGTCATGGATGCTGATGCGGTGAAGGCTTCCCTTGAACGGGCATTAAAAGAGAGTGTAGCTATTCAGAATGCACTCAAAATCGAAAAGATTGAAGCGGACGGTTACACACTGCAAATCACAACAAAGCAACCGTTTCCCGAGTTTGTCTCTGAGCTTGTTAATCCTAATGTATCCATTATTGACGTAACGGAAGAAGACATTATAAACCGTCCTATAGGAACCGGTCCTTTCGTATTAAAGTCGTTCTCGCCGGGGAGCAAGCTGGAGCTTGAACGCTATGACGACTATTGGGATGGGGCTTCCAACCTTGATTCCGTGACGTTTGCCTTTAACGAGGATGCCAATGCCCGTTCGCTAGCGCTCCAATCCGGTCAGGTGGATATCGTGTATCGCCCGGAGACAGAAAGCTTAGAATCATTGCAAGCCCAGGGTGGAATTAAAGTGGAGTCGACTGCGACGTTCCGCGTGCATCAAATGACCATGAATATGGAACGCGAAAGTTTACAGGACGTTCATGTTCGCCGCGCGGTGGATGCCTTGATTGATCGGCAGAAGATTGTAGATACCATTCTGTTAGGCTACGCTGAACCCGCTATCGGCCCATTTTTACCTTCATTGCCCTTTGCCCCCACTTACGAACAGAGCGAAACGGGTGCAGACATCGCTGTGAAGCACTTGGAGAAAGCGGGATATTCACTTGTGAATGGGAAAATGCAAAAAAACGGTGAACCATTGACTTTCACCTTATTGACCTATAGTGCAAGAGCAGACTTGCCTTTAATAGCTCAAGTTTTTCAGTCGGACGCCAAACAAATCGGAATCGACGTTGAGATTCGCCAGATCGATATCCCCGAGGAGTATATGGCTTCTAACCGCGATTGGGATCTCGCTACGTACAGTAATCTAACGGCCCCGCGCGGAGACGCCGGTTATTACTTAAATGCAACGTATCACCCAACGGGCGCTCTCAACTTTTCCGGTGCTCAAAGTCCTGAACTGACGGCCATTATTGATCAACTCAATCAAACCGTGAACCAAGAAGAACGTGCTTCGCTTTCGGAACAAGCCGCTGATTATGTTCACAACAACATGATTAATTCGTTTGTTCTGCATCCTTCGACCATTGTTGCCTATAACGAACACAAAGTGAAAAACTGGCTGACTACCCGCAGTGAATATTACATGATTACAAACCGGTTGGATGTGAATTAAATGCTCCGAATCCTTACTCGTAAATTCGCGGAAGTCTTATTTTTTTTGTTATTTATTACGTTTATCAGCTTCTTGTTCATTCGACTTGCCCCTGGCGATCCGGTCTTAACCATTTTGAACGTGGATGAATTATCCGTAAGTCAGGAGCAGGTAGAGGCCCTAAGAGAGGAAATGGGATTCAATGAGCCGCTGCTTGTCCAATATGGACTTTGGCTGGTTAAATTTGTTCAGCTTGATTTCGGCAGCTCTTATATCACGGGTCAACCCGTAATGGACGTCATTTTAACGGGACTGCCGGCTACACTCGAACTAGCGGTCGGTGCGTTGATCGTTATGCTGGTCGTATCCATCCCGCTCGGATCGCTGTCCGCCCTTTACCGGAATAGCTGGATAGATCAATTGAGCAGAATCCTATCCATTCTTGGAGCCGCCGTTCCAAGTTTTTGGCTTGGCCTTATTTTTATCGACTTATTCGGTGTGCGCTTGAACTGGCTGCCCATTATGGGAAGAGACGGATGGATTACCCTGGTCTTGCCGTCATTGACGCTTGGTTTGGCGATTTCCAGTGTATATGTTCGTTTACTCCGCTCCAGCTTGCTTGATTCGCTTAGCCAGGAATTTATCCGTGCCGCGAGAGCGCGAGGTCTGTCGGAGAGGAGAATTTTTTTCGTGCATGCCTTCAGGCACAGCCTCCCTCCTGTCATTACCTTTTTCGGCGTCAGTTTAGGAAGCTTGATCGGCGGGGTGTTAGTCATTGAAGTTCTATTTGCGTACCCAGGGGTAGGAAAGCTTGTCGTGGATGCCATACGCCAACGAGACTATCCCCTTATCCAGGGCTACATTTTAATGATGGCCATTATTGTTTTTATGGTAAACACAGGCGTGGATTTGTCTTACCGATATTTAAACCCTGAAATGAAGCTCAAAGAAAGGGGAATACAGGGATGAAAGGCTTGTCTTCACCATTGCCAAAAATAAAAAAGCCGGGCTGGCAAGGGAGCTTCGCACTGGCTAGTCTGTTCCTTGTTTTATTGGTTATCGTTTACGCATTTATTTTCTTAAGACATGATCCAACATTAACAAACCTGGATCATCGCCTTCAAGGATCGAGTCTTCGGCATCCGCTCGGAACAGACCAGCTCGGCCGGGATGTTCTTACCAGGCTCTTGCTGGGAGGACAACAAACGATGGGTTTCAGCTTACTGGCTCTGATGGTTTCTCTTGTGATTGGAGTCCCGTTTGGTCTTATTTCAGGATTTAAACGAGGGGTCGTGGATCGTATTTTCATGCGTATTGCCGATGGATTTCTGTCTTTCCCCGATACGATTGTCGCGATTGTTCTGAGCGGATTGCTTGGAGCCGGGATCAGCAACCTTGTGCTTGCCATTGTGATGGTAAAATGGGTCAGTTATGCCCGGCTTGTTCGCAGCACAGTATTATCGGAGTCCCAAAAAGATTACGTTCTGATTGCTCGAACCAATGGTTTATCTTCGGGCAAAATCATGCGCAAGCATTTATTTCCTCATATCGTGGGACATGTTCTTGTACTGGCAAGCCTTGACCTTGGGAAGATTATCCTGCTCATTTCCGCCTTTTCATACATTGGACTCGGGGCTCAGCCTCCCACTCCGGAATGGGGAGCCATGCTTAACGACTCTCGGCCCTATTTCCAATCAAAGCCTGAATTAATGATATATCCCGGTTTATCCATTGTATTCGCTGTACTGCTAACGAATATGCTGGGCGATTATTTACGCGACCATTTTGATGTAAGAAAAGAGGTGCGATCATGACGCTGTCCGTCGAGCAAGTTTCCATAAGCAGCAAAGACAAGAAGATTATCGATAACGTCACACTCTCCATCCGTGAAGGAGAATGGTATGCGCTGGTTGGACAAAGCGGCAGTGGAAAATCCCTGCTCTCCCTGGCAATTGGTCAAATGCTCCCACCTAATTTGCGGGTCGAAGGGAACATATACTATAAAGAACTCCATCTTTTGTCTTTATCACCTAAACAAATGAGAACCGTTCGCGGCTCGAAACTAGCCTATATTTTTCAAGATTACCAAGGTTCATTTACACCCTTCAGAACGATTGGCCAGCATTTTGAAGAATACCAGAAAGCTCACGGTATCTCCGATTCCAAAACTCGGCGGCTCAGCGCATTCGCTGCACTAGATTCCGTTGGGTTAGACGAATCCATGTATCATCGGTATCCGTTTCAATTAAGCGGAGGGCAGCTTCAACGGGTCTCCATTGCTATGGCGCTTCTGCTGTCGCCGGATTTATTAATTGCCGATGAAATCACCACGGCGCTGGACAGTGTGTCCGGCCATAAGATTTTGGAGCTCCTTGCAATGAAACAAAAAGAGACAGGCTTTGCCATTCTATTCATCACCCATGATTGGCGCCATGTCAAACGTTATGCCCACCGTCTGGCTATCATGAAAGAGGGCCAAATCATTGAATCGGGCGAAAAAGACTTTGTTCTTGCGCATCCTCGGCACGAGTATACCCAAACATTGATCCATGCGGCCCCAACGCTAAATCACCGACTTTCATCGGGTGTACGGGAGGCGGAGATTGTATGAAGCTGTTATCTGTTAAACAACTTACGAAATCATATCAGGGACAGAAAACTGCCATTAACAACCTCTCCTTCGAACTGAATCAGGGGGAATGTCTTGGTCTTGTCGGGGAAAGCGGCTGCGGCAAAAGCACGCTCGCCCGCTGCTTGCTGCGAATCAAGACGATCGACGAAGGCGCGATTCATTTCAAGAATGAAGCGATTGAACAGCTTAATGAGCGGCAATTGCACCCTTACCGACAAAAGATGCAGATCGTGTTCCAAAATCCATCCGCTGCTTTGAACCCCAAGCTCAAGATAAAGGATTCACTGATAGACCCGTACGAGCAGTACCGGAAGAAGCTCAGTCTCCGGCATTTTTCCTATACCTCTAAGGAGGCCTTCGTCAAGCAGCTTCTTGACGCCGTTGAACTACCCGAGCGTTTAGCGAATCAGTATCCGCACGAATTAAGCGGAGGACAACGCCAGCGTGTAACGATTGCGCGTGCGATAAGCATCGAACCGGAACTTGTCGTGTTAGATGAACCTACGGCAAGCCTAGATGTGATCACACAGGGGGCCGTTCTGGCTTTATTGACGAAGCTTCGCTCTTCTTTAAATTTGTCTTACTTATTTATTTCACATGATTTGGCTGCTGTAGCCCAAATGAGCCAACGAATCTTGGTTATGAAAGACGGCAGGCTTGTGGATCAATTCAACCGCGATCATTTGTTCTCGGATGAACGGCATCCGTATACCCAGGAGCTTATTTCGATCTTTTAGATAGAGTACCCACACGCGGCTGCTAGCAGAAATACATAAGGCACAGAAGGTATCTTCTGTGCCCATTCTCCTCTATCTCTTGTCATTGTCTCTCAAATACGCTGACTTCCCCCTTGTGCCCTTCCTCTTTCTTTTGGATATATTCCTCTTGGTTTTTTAATTGCATGTAACGAACAATCAGCTTATCCAACGACTGTGAAATGGCGACAACATCTTGATGCACCAATTCGAAACTGCTGGCCACCCGCTCAAGCTCTCTTCGGAGAAGTTCGAGTTTTTTCGCTACTTGTTCGAGCTCGCTCTCGATAGAAATCATCTTGTTCATCCACCCCCGTCGTAACAAGTGATTGATGACCGTTGCCACAGTTCCTGGGACAAACTTTTTCAAACCGTAAGAATTGAAGCTCTTATCTTATCGATAACGCGAATCAGCTACAGCTACAGCTACAGCTACAGCTACAGCTACAGCTACTTATCATTATAAAATTCGACGCAAACAAAAAAAATACCCAGAATTGGGTAATCTTTGTCTTAAGAATTTTTATGACGGTTATGTAAATTTTTTAAGAAATCCTCCTTTATGGTTGACTCTCGTTTTTGCATATATCTTTTTAATAAAAGTACGAACCGTGCTTTGACTAATACCATAAGTATCAGCAATTTCAGGTACATTTTTATTCTCCAGCCACCCATATGCTATTTCTTTCTCTCGATTCGTTAATTCATATTGGTGAAAGTGAGAATAGATCAGCTCCCTTTGCAGAATGGGATCCTTTTGAGGTAACTTTTCTTCAATATTCTTGGCCAAGTGTTCAATGAGTGGTATGGCAAATGTAACCTCGTGTAAATAATGAAAACTTAGGCCCAGGTAGCCTATGATCACATTTTTTATTCGAAGGGGAGTACAAACACACGCCAATTCTGAAAACAAGCGATTACTATGCTCGGCCCCAACTACGACAGAAAGCGTTTGTTGTTCCATGGATAATGAAATGGCATTATTTCCTGCGTCTTCCATTGCCAATGAGGTCCCACTTTTCATATTATTTCTCTCGAGAAAACTTTTTAACGAACCCGTTCCGCAATAATCGATGACGGTTCCATCCATATCTGTTATAACAAATAGATAGGGTATAGACAGCAAATCGTTCATATTCCTTGTTTCCTCTTGGAGCAAATAAAGAATTTCTTTCCGTTCAATCAACCTTTCTTTTATTTCAGTCATACTGAGGATATTAGGAAAATGATTGTTTGCTTCTACCAGTGTTCTTTGACCCATTATTTTCCCTTCTTCCCTTGTAAGAATAAGCGATTAATAATGGAATCGATCTCCTATTCATCGCCGCGGCTGCATTCGGCAGCTCCTAGCGAAAAATAAAAAACCCCCATCCATTATGATAACCACAACAAAACAGACGGAGGCTTCCGTCGTATTCGGTAACTGGCTGGCATCGCGGTCTTAAGTAGCTCCACATTAGCCCCTGTAGCTTTGCGTCGCCACTTTTCAGTGGGTTTGCTATTATCGTACTACGAAGTGTGAATTTGTCGAATATTCAAACATGTTATGACATATTCAAACTATAACTTACATTGTTTTTCATTTAATATAGGCCGCACGACCCAAATTTCCATATTTTTGTTATATTTGTCAATCACTCTTATGTCCATACACAGAATCACTTTTTGCGCCAAGCGGGTTCATAGATCGACTTAGGAGGAGGAAACTGATGAATCCAGTTAATGATCCGGGTCGATATCCACTGGCATACAACTGCAAGGATAATAATTTTCCAATCGATCACATAGGCCGTGAAGGCGAATATGATTCCATTCATCCAGAACAATGAGGTACCGGGGTTAATTCTTTTATACTTATAAATGGCTAAGGCAACATAACCGATTCCCCCATTCGATACCCTCTGCTTTATGAGGATGGCGACACCTGTTCCGAGAATAACCGAGCCAAATAGAAGATCGATCCATACGTTGCCGAACGGGGGTTCTAAGAACACCTCGAAGAAATTAACGGAAACGGACGTCACCGTTATAACAAATATGGTCCCGAAGGCACTGACACCGTCAAGATAAGGGACTGTAAAGGCGAGGAAAATAAAGTTGGCTAGCCACAGTCCGAGACTCATTGGGATCTCGAACGCATGGTTCAGAAGCACCGCGATCCCAGCTCCTCCCCCCGAAGGAATGGCGTGAGGAAACAAGAACATGGCCATGGCAAAACCTTGAATGATGGAGCCGGCGGTAATGAAGAAGAGTTTCTTAGAAATATGACGCAAGAAAAAGGGGTTCTTTCGCCCGGGTATGATCTGTAAATTCACACGGAATCATCCTTCATAGATTAGAGTAACAAGCCAGTCCTGCTTTTTTAGTGTATGCTTGTTCCCTAAAGGGGATTCCGGGATAGATCTCATTAACGAAAATATGTATAGGCTGACTCTGGAGATATCCATAGGCAGCCCTCTAGTATTTATCATTCTCTTGTGGTTTGGTCTATGTTTAAATTACGTAACAAAATCCATCTGTATGTTTCTCTCTCACCCCGAGTTCAAACGTATCTTGACGAAGTCCCCGGCGCATCGTTTCAAGGGAAAGCACTTCGGTGGGTTGGATATTCCCCAAATGTACATTCGATCCAAATTTTTGGAGAAGCATCGCTTGCTGCTGCTTAAGAGGTGCCTCCCAAATCAGCTTCCTTGCATCCGACACGTTGTCGATGATATTATTTATCATTTCTTCCTGGCACTCGCCATGCTTATCGAAAATACCGATACCTAGTCCGGACTCGCGAGCTTCAACGATGATAAACTCGGCGCCTACGTCTAAATCCGCTTCCATCGTATACGCGAGCATTTCGGCGTCGATGTAGGAACCGGATTGTTTCTTACCATATTCCGTAAAGACCCGAAGTCCGCGTTGTTTACCTTCCCGGATAAGTTCCGTTCGTTTTTTTCGAGACATCTCAATCGTACCGTCAGATACTTCTATAGCGTTAAATCCAAGACGGCAAACGGTATTAAAAAATGCGGGGACGGCCTCTTGCTGCACAGCTGTCTCAAGCAAGGTCCCGCCGGGCATGACCGTAATTCCATGTTGTTTGGCTAAATTGATCTTGTATAGCAGCATTTCCGTTTTATACAGCGGAGCCGTCCCAAAACCGAATTTGACGCAATCGATGTAATCCGAGGCTGTTTCGATCACATCTGAAAACATGTTTCTACCCAGGCCTTTATCAATAACCATCGTCATCCCGCGTTCCATGACCCCGTAGGTGTCGTGGTCTTTTTTGCCGTGTTCGGGATTTTCGCGCAGCCCGCTCGGATCACATATTTCCATGGGCCAAACTGTTCGCAGGGAACTGTTCATTCTAGGATCTCCTCAATTCTTTTTGATTTAGTCGTTTAATCCAATGACATTGGCATAATATGCTCATACCCATTGACAGGTGCCCATCTTTTGTCATAAGGGATTTGTCCGGTCATCCGATCTGCCGAGGCGGCTTAATCAAAAAGAACACCAAACCTAAAGTAACCAAGGATAGTGAAGATACTGTTATAAAAACAACATGATCCGATTTATCCATCATCCACCCGAACAAGGGTGGCCCTGCGGCAACCCCCAAAAATCGCAAGCTATTATAGAGGGACGTAATCATTCCTCGCTCACTTTTCTCAACAGCGCCGGTAATCATCGTATTTAAGCAAGGAAGAAGCATTCCGGTTCCAATGCAGCTGACTGTCAGCAGCCCGATAAACATGTAAATGTTCTTAAAAAAGAAAAGTGTAGCCGCCAGAGAAAGGGTCATGGCAATCAGCCCGATATTCATCAGCCAACGAATCAGCAGGCCATTTTTCTTGATCAAGCTTCCGGTCGTATAGGAAGTGATAACCATCCCAAGTAATGGAATGGCCAAAATCAAGCCCTTCATGACCCCGTCAATGTTGTAAGGCTTGTCTTCAAGAATGTTGGATAGATAAAATAGTACGCCAAACAAAATGAATAGCCCTAGCGAACCGGCAAAAAAAGCGGTGATGAGCCAGCGGCCTTTTTCTTTAAAGATGTCTCTGATTTTTCCAAGGTATTTCCTTAGTTCTTGCTTTGAATGTTGTTTCGATTCTTTGATCATAAAAATGACGGCCAGTAACGACAACGCACAGAACACGGGAAACGCGAAAAAGGATGCATACCATACGATCAGCATAAGCAGGGAGCCGATGATCGGGCTGAGTACCTTCCCTGCCCCATTGGAGGCTTCGATTAGGCCCAGTGCCTTGCTTTCCGTCCCGCCATCGTATAAATCGCCGACGAGGGCCATGGCAATCGGTGCTGTTCCGGCGGCCGCAAGCCCCTGAATTGCCCTCGCGGAGATAATCACCGCAAAAGAGTTCCAGATGGCGCCGAATCCTGCCAGAATACCGGCACCTCCATATATGATCAAGGCAGGGATAATAATAACTTTGCGTCCAAATCGATCGGACAAATAACCAATAATCGGAATAAACAAGCCTGCTGCCAAGGAGAAAATCGTAATGATCAAGCTGCTTTGGAATTTACTGATACCCAGTTCCCTTTGCATTTCAGGAAGCCCCGGGACGAGCATGGAATTGCCGAAAACGAGCACGATCGGGATCGTCGCCAGTGCGATAAACTCCCACACTTGACCCTTTGAGCCTTTAGAAGATTTTGATTTTCCCGAAGATTCGTTGTCTTTTGTCTCCGCGGAGTCGGTCTGCAGGTCGATATCGCTATGAAAGCTGATATTCAGTTTTCGCTTTTTGGTCTTTTCCATGGTATCGCTCCTCGGACTTGAAATTCGTGTAATACAGGGCATGTTCTTGATTTGTACATGCTTCCTAATTATCACCACATCCGGATTTAATATTCCCTCATTGCTGCCGAAGCCTTAGAGGATTTGAGCACTCCTTGGATTTGGGCCAATATACTGTTACTAACATACCCCCACTATGCCGGGTGAAAGGGGATACGACATGCCGATAAAGATTATTCAAGGACACCATCATACGTTGGACGCATCACACATCAATGTTGTAATTGATGTCATAAGGGCTTTTACCGTAGCGCACTATGCCTTTATCAATGGGGTTCAGGGTATCATTCTGGCAGGAACTCTGGACGACGCCTTACGCCTAAAGAAAATCGATCCTGACTTTTTATTAGCGGGAGAGATACAGGGGCTGCCGATTCCGGGGTTTGAGCTGGATAATTCGCCTGTACGTTTACACAACTTTGATCTTCGGGAGAAATTTCTGATCCAGAAGACAACTAATGGAGTTACAGCAACCTTAAACGCGCTGAGCACCGAGCACCTATTCGTTACCGGGTTCACCAATGCAAGAACAACAGCAGCGTTTATAAAGAGAAACTTATTAAAAGAAGATGACGACATGATGATTAATTTAATTGCTTCGCATCCGTCTGGCGATGATGATCTGGCCTGTGCACAATATATAGCGGAGATTCTCCAAGACACTAACCGTATATCTGCCGAGGACACCATTGAACGGATTCGAAAGTCGGAAGCGGCCGGGAAATTTTACGATCATGAAAAGCCGGAATTTTTACAGGAGGATATTTCGTTTTGTATCAAAGAGATCCCTTCCGACTTTGTAATGAAAGTGAATCTGAATAAAAACCATCCGTTGATTGAAAGGTTCCAGGTCGGGGTCTTTAATCACTGATTATGATTGGTACCGCTTGTGAGTTCTGGTTCGTCATCATAAGGGTATAATTTACATTGATAAAAGAACGAATGTTCGCATATAATACAAACAAACGTTCCCGTCAATGAGGTGGTTAATGATGTTGAGTATTGGGTTGAAACCAGATGAAACCCAACTGGTGAAGGATTATATTTTATTACCCCTTTTACTTGATGTGTTAGAGCATGACCGTTCGATCCTATGTAGAGCCGATTTAAAGACCCTAGAGCTAACGAATGCGATCATCGACCATTTGCAGGCAGCCGCATTGTCCGATTTAGCTCAAGCTCGTAGAAAAATGCGTGAATATGCCATTAAGGTTTACGAGGATCGAAAAACAAGGCTTGGGATTGAGGTTGAATTCATCTGTAGAGGGTATCATCACAAGCTGTCCATACTGTGGGGGCTGATTGAGGCAGAGATCGAGCAGCGATCGTACACCTACCTGGGGCTAAAAATCGCAGATAAGGGGAGTCCGTTGTGAAATCATCTAACCGAGTGATCATGTTAGGGGATTGCCAGTCCTTTTATGCATCTGTTGAGAAAGCAGACCACCCAGAGTATAAAGATCGCCCTTTGGTCGTTGCAGGGGATCCGGAAAGACGTTCAGGCATCGTGCTGGCTGCTTGTCCGCTTGCTAAAGAAAAAGGAATAACGACGGCAGAGCGATTAGGGGAGGCGCTGTCAAAGTGTCCGGATCTTGTCGTCATCAAACCCAGGATGCAGAAGTATATTGACGTTTCGATGCAAATCACGGAGATATACAAGAGTTATACCGATTTAGTTGAGCCTTACAGTATCGACGAGCAGTTTCTAGACGTTACCGGTTCGCTGCATCTGTTCGGCACACCCGATGAGTTAGCCCAAACCATTCAGCGTCATATCCTGGATGCTACGGGTGTTTACGCCCGCTTCGGCATCGGTGAAACCAAAATCCTTGCTAAAACGGCCTGTGATAACTACGCCAAGAAAAATCCGTCCGGCATCTACACTTTGTCCAAGGACTCGCTTGCGGATACCCTTTGGAAACTGCCCGTTAGCTGTATGTTTATGGCCGGCAGCAAGATGACCCGCCACTTTAACGTCATGGGGCTGCCCACGATCGGCAGCGTGGCTCAGACGCCTCTTGCTAAATTGAAGCAAATGATGCGCCGTAAATTCGGTAAAAATTCCGATATTTCAGCCGAGATGTACTGGCGAATTGCCAACGGAATCGATGATAGCCCGGTAAGGCCAGGTACGCACCAGGTTGACCCTAAATCGGTTGGACACATGATGACCCTCCCTCGGGATTATACCAAGCTGGAAGAAATCAAGGTCGTGCTGCTTGAGCTGACAGAGCTGGTTTGCCAGCGATGCCGCGGCCTTGGTTTTATGGGGCATGTGGTGTCGGTCGGTTGTATGGGGGCCGACTTTGACCGCCCCACGGGATTTAGCCGGCAGATGAAAATGGAGGATCCATCGAATATTACGAATCAGGTTTACCGCTGGGCATGCCGGCTGCTTGAAACGTATTGGGACGGCCTGCCGATTCGGAGGGTCGGTATTAGCTTGTCACAGTTTTCCCCGGATACGGAATACCAAATATCATTGTTTGATACAGGACGGGAGCGGTCGATGGCACTTGAACGGGTGACCGATGCCCTAAAAAATAAATATGGGAATTCGATTGTGATTCGAGCGGTATCCAAAACAGACGCAGGCCAAGCGTTGGACCGATCAGCCAAGATAGGAGGACACTATAAATGACAACACGAAAAAAGCTTGAGGGTAATGGGCTGTGGGAATCAAGCCGGATGATGCTGCCGGAGCACAAAGAAACCATCATTCGTAGGCAACTGGAAGAGGGGCGGAAAGATCGGCCAACGCTCGATCCGCAAGAAATGGAATTAATCGAGAGTGCGCTCGCCGAGTCATTTCATGAACACCGTATGATTACCGTGAGGCTATTCGATGAATATGAGGACACGGAATTAACTGGGATTGTCGTGCTGATCCACACGTTTAGACGGGAGATCAAACTGTCCATGGCCGAAGAGGAATCGCGTTGGATTAAAATTGATGAGATCATTTCAGCAGTATCATAGTGGATAATGAATACCTCTGATCCCGATCAGAGGTGTTTTTCTGTTGCCTATACAATCAATAAATCTTTCGAATCTAACGTTTGTTGACTATAGTATCAAGTTTGTTATCTGGAAGCATCGAATCTTCCTCTTATACAATGAAACTAACAAATGCACGACAAGCGAGATAACACCGTAAGGAGTGACAAACATGAGCTCTAAAGCCGAATCAAAAGAAAAACGAAAGCGCTTACGAATACGCTGGCACAAGCAGGATACGGAACTAACCCTCTTGGCGTTGCCGACCACGATTTGGTACATCCTGTTTAGTTTCTTACCGATGTTCGGGATCATTATCGCCTTCAAAAATTTTAGGATCAGCGGCGGCTTTTTGAGCAATGTGTTTAACAGTCCATGGGTCGGCTTCAAAAACTTCGAATTCTTGTTCAAATCGAATGACGCTTGGATCATTATTCGAAACACGATTGGATACAACATGGTGTTTATCGTGCTAGGGATTGTTCTGCCCGTTCTATTCGCGATTATGATCGGACTCCTCCATAGCCGCAAAGCAAGCAAAGTCTATCAGACGATGATGTTCCTCCCCTATTTCCTCTCCTGGGTAGTCGTATCTGCGGTAGGCTGGGCATTCTTAAGCTTCGATAAAGGGATTGTCAATCAAATGCTCGTCAGTATGGGCAGCGATCCTATTAACTGGTATATGGAACCGAAATACTGGCCATTGTTTTTGATTCTCTTAAATGTCTGGAAGGGCCTGGGATATGGTATGGTCATTTATTTGGCAACCATCACGAGCATTGACAGCACCTATTATGAAGCAGCCGTTATTGATGGCGCTTCGATTTGGCAGCAGACAAGATTTATTACATTACCCATGCTCAAGCTAGTGATCGTCATGATGTTCATACTGGCCGTCGGACGCATATTTTACACGGATTTCGGCTTGTTCTTTCAGGTCACGCGAGATTCCAATTCGCTGTTCAACGTGGCGACCACCATCGATGTCATGGTGTATAAACAACTGAAAACCGCCACCGTAGGGATGGCATCCGCAGCCGCATTCGTACAGTCTGTTCTGGGATGCGCAACGATTCTGATCGCTAACTGGATTGTTCGCAGAATCGATCCGGATAGCGCGATGATGTAAGGAGGCAAGACGATGACACCAAAAACCACTTACGAGACGGGCCTTGAAAAGTTCAACCGTACAAACAAAGCCGTCAACCTGTTCTTCAACCTGATATTTATCATCTTGGCGCTGCTCTGCGTCATACCCGTAGTTGTTGTTCTATCCATTTCCTTTTCCAGTGAGGAGTCCATCCGTGAGACCGGATATCACCTGCTCCCGGTTGCTTTGTCGGCGGAGGCTTACGTCTATATCGTCAAGCAGGGAACGATGATTCTGCGAGCGCTTGGGGTATCCGCCCTCGTTACCGTGGTCGGTACCGTGCTCGGCGTGTTGCTGACGGCCTCCATGGGTTACGTGCTCTCTCGCCCAAACTACAAGCTCAGGGGCTTTCTGACCTGGGTGGTATTCATCCCCATGGTATTCAACGGAGGCTTGGTATCCAGCTACTTCATTAATACGAATTTGCTAGGGCTAAAAGATAGCGTCTGGGCACTTATACTACCGCTCGCGGTTTCATCGTTCAACGTGATCATATGTAAAACCTTCTTCAAGAGCACGATTCCCGATGGGCTGATCGAATCTGCTGAAATCGATGGCGCGAGCCAGCTGCGAATCTTCTTCTCCATCATTCTGCCGATCTCATTGCCGGTCATCGCCACCATCGGACTGTTTCTCTGCTTTGCTTACTGGAACGACTGGTTCCAATCGATGCTGTATATCGACAACCAGAACCTGTATTCTCTGCAAGCGCTGCTCAACAGCTTAATGAGCAATGTCGATGCACTGGCCAAGAATGCCGCCAGCATGGGCGTAAGCTACGCCATGCTCGTTGCGACGATGCCGAAGGAATCCGCCCGCATGGCGGTCGCCATTCTCATCGTGCTGCCCGTAGCATTCGCTTACCCTTTCTTCCAGAAATATTTTATTTCCGGGCTAACAGTCGGCGCTGTGAAGGGCTAATTGGGAAATAAGCCAAGCAAAACTTGGTTTATGATAAATCACGCTGTACAACACTTAAGCGATTTAACTTCAATAAGGGGGAATTGGAAATGAAGAGAGCTTTTAAGTTCATCTCTACTCTGTGCGTAATGGCACTCATGTTGACCGCTTTAGCAGCCTGCGGCGGCTCGAAGTCTCCAGCAGCGACGGATGGATCTGCGGAGACAACGGACACACCGAAGGAGAACACCGAAACAAGCAAAGATATCCCGACGTTGACCTGGTGGACCATCGGCGGCCAGGTGCCGAACAATTTCAACAAAGCGGTTGATGCCATGAATGCCTACACAGCCGAGAAAATTGGCGTGAAGGTCGACATCAAGGTAGCAAGCTGGGGCGAATGGGACACCAAAATGAACACCATCGTGAATACCGGCGAACCATTTGACATCATGTTCACGAACAGCGGTAAATACAGTAAGCAAGTCACTATGGGCGCGTTTGCCGATATTACGGATCTGGTTCAGAGCGAAACGCCCGACTTGTATAAACTGATTCCCGAGAAGGTATGGGAAGGTACAAAAATCGGCGGCAAATATTATTCCGTTCCGACTTACAAGGATTCCGCGCTGACGCAGTACTGGGTATTCGATGATAAGTATGTGCAAAAGTACAATATTGATATCAACAATATCAAAACGCTGCAGGATCTGGATAAGCCGCTCCATGACATGAAGGCTGGCGAAGGCAAAAGCTTCTATCCGCTGCCGATGACGCAAGGCGAAGGCTTGAACGGCTTCTTTAACGACTATGACGATTTAACCCTGGGCTTCCCTCCCATCGGCGTAAAAGCGGACGATGCATCACGCACGGTGGTCTCTGTACTCGAGCAGCCTGATGTTATGGCAAATCTGAAGCTGCTGCATCAATGGTACCAGGATGGCATCATCAATCCGGATGCTCCGACAAAAACGGAGAACGACAAAGGCAGACCATTCTTTGCAGCCCAAGCATTCCCGGGAGCCGAAGTCAGCTGGCAAATCAATGATGCCGTTGAAAAGTACGATATGGTTCAGCATTATGGACCTATTTATACAACCAGTACGATTCAAGGCTCGCTCAACGCGATTTCGGCCAATTCCAAATATAAGAAGGAAGCTTTGAAATACCTTGAATTGGTGAATACGGATCCCAAACTTCGCAATATGCTGGCCTTCGGCGAATTAGGCGTAGACTACAACAATGTGGATGGCGAAAAGGTGATTGAGCGTACATCCGATACTTGGCCGCTGGCAGCCTACACCCAAGGCACATTCTTCAATTTGGCGGTGACCAAGGGCGCTCCTGAAGATCAATGGGAGCAGGTTAAAAAGCTGAACGATGCAGCGACCTCTTCTACGATCCTAGGTTTTGCGCTGGACATCACCGATCTTCAGACCGAAGTGGCGAACTGCCAGGCCGTATGGGATAAATACAAATATGAACTGATCACAGGCGCATCCGATCCGGAGAAAATGGTGCCGAAGATTACGGCTGAATTAAAGTCAGCCGGCATGGACACGATTATGCAGGCTGCCCAAGAGCAAATCAACACTTACTTCAAGTAAGATTACAATCAAGCGCATCCCTTAATGAGTCTCTCTTAAGGGGTGCTTTTTCCCTTACGATCTATGAAGCCAGGCATTAATCGTGTTAAATTGAGATTAGCAACACTTGTTTCAACGACCTGCTGCAATCGAGGTGTCGTATGGGCTCTTTTTTACAAATCAAAATATATCGTCACAAGTTTATTGCCTATGTCATCTTCGTCGTGGCCATCGGACTCACGCTGGGTACGCTGACCTGTGCCATGCTGCTGAATCAATGGGTTGGCAATGCCCGTATCGAGGCGGCTAATGCCTTCTCGCGTGTAGAGAATGAGCTGCAGTATGATGCCGACCGCATCGAGGCTTACATGCAGCGAATCTATTCCAATCCCGGTCTGATGGATGATGCTCGCAGCTTTTTAAGCAGCAGTGCTGAGGGATACTTAACCAGCAGGCTGCAGAACAGCCAATTCTCACAGCCGCTGGTTTCTTTTCCGGAGGATGTTAAGACCTATCTGTACAGCTGGGCGCAAGGTGAAATTACGCAGATAAGCACGCATACCGACAAGTATGGCAATGTCGTCCGTTTTAATGATAACGGAATTGCAAGCTTTACCTTCGGGCTTCCGAATACGGATGAAGCTTTTCGCGACACCCTGATGAAGGGATTCGTATATCGCAAGAAACTGTCGGATCCAACGTCAGGTTCCCAGGAATTCGGAGAGCTGCGCTTCTTGGTCAGCAGTGAGCAAGTCTTTAAATCCGTTCAAAGCTTTCGATTGGGGAATGCAGCTGCCGTCAGCCCTTCCGGTGAAATATATTTGATCGGTAACGAACAGGACCGGGATCTGGAGGAATTATCCCGACTAGCCGCGGCGAGTGGACGCAGTCACGGTATTATTTCTAAAGGTGTTTTGAAACATATCTTTTTTGTCTCCTTCCCATCCGCCAAGTTTAATTTCAAATTCGTCAGCATCATCGATTTATCCATGCTTATTCGTCAGCATGCCGGGATGCTGATCACCATCTTTCTGATCATATTGGCGGCCATGATTAGTGTGCTTCTGCTCATTGCATACAATATGCGGGATGATGCCCTCTTCCTGCGCCGTATCATTCAATCGATTGGACGCGTGAAGATGGCCAATTTTACGCCTAACCGCCCTGCCCGTTACCGTCGGAATGAATACGGCATGATCGCCCGGGAATTGGACGATATGATTCAGCAGCTGGATAAGCATATCCGTAATGAATATCTGTTAAAGATCAAACAGCAGGAAACTGAAATGAAAGCGCTTCAACACCAAATCAACCCTCATTTTTTATACAACACGTTAGAGGTTATCCGCTCCACGGCTCTTGTCAATCAGGACAGGGACACCGCCGACGCCATTGCAACGCTGGGGACGCTCTATCGCGACATCGTCAAAAAGGAAAATATCATTTCGATTGCAAGCGAGCTGGAATTGCTGCAGAAGTACTTGGAGATTATGGAGTTTAAGTATCCCGAGCGCTTTTATTATCAAGTCAATGTAGAGCCGGCGCTGCTCTTCATCCCTACCGTGAAATTCTGGATGCAGCCTTTGGCTGAGAATTTTTTCATCCATGGCTTTAACGCGAATCATGAGTTTAATTTGTATGTCGTTAATGGCTTTGAAGCTGAAGACGGTTATGTTCTGGAGTTCGTGGACAACGGACGCGGGATTCCTCCGGATCGTTTACATACCGTTCGAAGCACACTGTCTAACCATGATGAGCCTTCTTCCCATAGTATCGGGCTGCGCAACGTATATACGCGCCTTCACTTTTTCTATGGTGACGGCTTTTCGATCGAGATTGCGAATAATGAGGAAGCTGGAGTCAACATTTCCGTGCGGATTTCAAAAGAGGTGATTGAACATGTACAAACTGATGATTGTGGATGACGAACCTCAGATTTTGGAGGGAATGAAGCGAATCCTGGATTGGAAACAATACGGATTTGGTCGGATCGAAACCTGCGAATCCACGGAGGAAGCCATGTCCAAAGGGGTCGACCTGCTGCCGGATGTCGCCATATTCGATGTTTGCATTGGCAAGGAGCTTGGATATGAAGCGATCCGCAGGCTGAACGAATTTCAAATCCCTACGAAATATATCATTATGAGCGGCTATAGTGAATTTACATATGCCCAGGAAGCCATTCGCTGTGGCGTCAAAGACTATCTGCTCAAGCCTGTCGAACGCACCAAGCTGCAGCAAGTGATTGAGAAGATCATCGTCGAAGATCTGGGCGGTGCGATCGGTAACAGGAACGGCGAAAGCCTGAACAAGGACCCGGTATTAGGTGTAAGCTATGACAGCTTATCCAAGCTGGTCAACCGCATCCTGCTGATGATCAGGACAGAGTATGCTCAGAATATCACCTTGAAATCCGTGGCGGAGCGTTTCCAGATGAACAGCACCTACCTAGGACAATTGTTTCTTAAAGAAACCGCCATGAAGTTTTCCGAATACCTTATGGCTTACCGCATGCTTCTTGCACAAGAACGAATTCAATCGACAGATGAGAAGATTTCCTACATCGCATTTTCCGTCGGCTACAACAATCTCAACTATTTCTATACGCACTTTCACAGCTTTTTCCGAAAATCTCCTTCTGAACTGCGGGGAAAAGGTTAACAACAAACGCGGCGAAAAAAGGAGGATAATCGATGTTAAGGCACCCAAGACCCCGACGCGTCTTCATGATCATCAGTCTCCTATTGCTGCTCACATCATATACAACCGGCTGCTTCCAGCAGCCTGGATCTAACGACGAAACGTATGATGGGGACACGGTAAACCTGATCTATTATACGATCGGTGAGCCTGACAAGGATCTGCAGCTCGTCAATGATAAAATCAATGAAATCATGGCTCGTAAAATCGGCGTGACCATCACCTATGTCAAGGTAAGCTGGCAGGAGTATGAAGATCGGCTGAACACGCTGATATCCGCCGGAAGTCCGTTTGATATTGCTTTTGCACCCGATTATGCAACCACCGCGATGCGCGGCGCCTGGTTAAAGCTGGATGACTACCTTGCCGGCCTGGGCAAGGAAATGTACGACGCCATTGACCCTATCTTTTGGCAAGGGGTACGTATGAATGATGGCAGCATTTACGGTGTGCCGACCAATAAAGAGTTAGCCGTGCTGGATCAGTGGATGTACCCCGCTTCCATCGTGAGTAAATATAATATCGACATTACCAAGTACAATACGCTGGAATCGCTTGAACCGCTGCTTCGGATGATTCATCAGGAAGAGCCGGCCTACATCCCCATGGAATTGGATCGGGATTCCCACAATTTCTTCGCTCTATATGGATACGAATATATTATGAACCATAAATTGCCCTTGATGATCAAATCACTGGACCCGAATGCTCAGGTCGTGAATATCTTCGAAACCACGGAAGCGCGGCAGGTGCTGGAGACGTTACGGCGTTATTACAAGGAGGGCTTCATTAATGAGGATGCCGCCCTGCGAGAGCCGGGAGGACTTAAACGAGGGGCCAAAGTGTTCTGGAAGTCTTCAGGCGGCGGTCCGCTCTCGGAGACAACTTGGAGCAAGGATCGCGGCTACAAGATTGTAGCGAATCCCGTAACCCCAAGCACCGTCACGACGGAATCCGTCCGGGGAGGCATCATGACGGTGAATGCCAATACCAAGCATCCGGTGGAATGCATTAAATTCCTGAATTTGCTCAATACCGACCCGGAAATACGAAACTTGTTTAATTATGGGATTGAAGGCGTGCACTATACACTGGATGAACAAGGGCAAGTCGTTCTAACTACGGACAAGGACAGCCATGGCGACCCGATTCCGGATGCGCCTGCAAGCCGCTATGCAGGAGTGCAATACACGCAGGGGAATTGGTTTATCCTGAAAACCATGGGCGGCGATAACCCGGACCCCCTCGACAAATGGGATCAATTCCGCAAATACAACGCTGGCGTCGTCAAGTCCACCGTGCTCGGCTTTACGCCCGATCTATCCAAGCTGACCGTCCAAACCGATCACATCGAGATGGTCTGGCATAAATATTATCCGAGCCTCATGACAGGCTCCGTCGATGTGGATACGATCCTTCCCAAATTTAACGAGGAGCTGAAGCAAGCAGGCATGGACGACGTACGGCAGGAAGTGCAGAAGCAGCTGGATGCTTGGCGGAATGAAATGAGGTGAGTGCTGGGAGCTCGGCTCTCCGATCGGGTCGACCTTGACCCCCACATCGAGACATGGATCATATTCAAAAAAGGACCCTGAAGCGATAGCTTCAAGGTCCTTTTCGTCGTTTTCTTCACCTGGTCCCCTGAACGGTAACGGGGAGAAGCACATTTGAGTTCATGAGCTATTCCCATTTATCATAGGCTGCGTGCAAATTCACTTCGGACAGGAGTCCTTTTTGCAGCTGTGGATTCGGAACCATTCGATTGTACTTTATAATCTTTTGATTAATGGCCTCGAACGCTGTCTCTGGAATCGCATTCGACTCTTGGCGCTCCAAGAGCCGCTTGATGTCGGCGGCGATTTCTTTTCTCAGCTCAACCCATGCTGGCTGGTAATTCGCGTTCTTCATGATCCCGGTTAGAACATCTCCGTCTTCGATCTTAATCGGCTTTCCCTTCAACGGCAAATCGTCAAAGCCGCCTTCTCTGGCAAATTTGTCGATGGCCGATTCCAGCAGTCCGCTGCTGGTCGACATGGGGCGTCGTTCCTTTTCTTCACTTTGATTTTCTTCAGGAGCAAGAGCTGAATTTTTTGGATCATCATTCCGTTCCATTCGGTCACCTCCGTCTTAACATAACAGGGAAATAAATTCTATCCTTCGACGAAATATCGAAATGAACATTATATATTCCCTCTGAAATGCCATGAACGATTATCCAAAATATAACATACTGCTTCTAAGTTTAACAGTTCCTTTCAGTTGTGTATATTCCATCAAATGGGATAGGTCATGCATTAAATGCTGCAAAGTATGATCGAGAATTTTTCATTGACAAGCCATCCACACCAATATATGATAATGATTATCATTTTCATGTGCTAATTTGTACCATTTTATTAGAAGGAAGGTTTGTCCGTGATTAAAAAACGTGAAGTTTCATTAAGGGCATTATTTATTTCGGCAATGATCCTGATTCTGCTGGTCGGCTGTTCGAGCCAGCCATCAAGCTCAACACCTGCACCGGCTGCGACGGAAAAGGCTTCGTCAAGCACAGAAACGCCTAAGACGGAAACACCTGCTTCCCAAGATACAGATGTTGAATATCCGATCGTAATCAAGCACGCTTTTGGCGAGACCGTCATTAAAAGCAAGCCTGAACGTGTAGCTACGATTCAATGGGCTAATCATGATGTGGCTCTTGCTCTTGGCGTTGTTCCTGTAGGCTTTTCTGCCGCGAATTACGGCGTTCAGGACGACAGCGGACTTTTGCCTTGGACCGCTGAAAAGCTTAAGGAACTTGGCGTGAGTGAGCCTAATGTTTTTCAGGATACGGACGGCCTTGATTTCGAGGCCATTTCCGATGCCGACCCGGATGTCATTCTGGCAGCCTACTCCGGAATTACGCAGGAAGACTACGATATTCTAACCAAGATCGCTCCGGTCGTGGCGTACCCGACGACTCCTTGGCTCACGACTTGGCGGGAACAAGTGATGTTAAATGCAACCGGCATGGGCATGAAAGCGGAAGGCGAACAGCTCATTAAGGATACGGAGAACCTGGTCAAGGAAAAAGCAAGCGAGCATCCTGAGATGCAAGGTAAGAAAGTAGTTTGGGTCAATTTCTCGGCGAAAGACATGTCCAAATTGCATATCTATACCCCTGCTGACCCTCGCGGCTCTTTCCTGATGGAGCTTGGAATGGAATATCCTGAAAGTGTTACGAGTCAGATTACCGATGCTACCAACTACTCGCTGAATTTAAGCGCTGAGAACGCTGATGTCCTGAACGATGCGGACATTTTGGTCGGATATGGTGATGAGAGTTTATATGAAGCCGTTAAAGCAGATTCCCTGCTTGGCAAGATTCCGGCTATTCAAAGAGGCTCCGTCGTATTTATTGGCAACGGCACACCACTGGCGGCTTCCGGAAATCCGAACCCCCTTTCCATCTCTTACACCATCGATGACTATCTGGAATTACTCGCAGGAGCTATTAGCAAAGTAAATGAATAGTTCATCCGTTTCAGAAAACAAAGTGCTAAACTCCCGCATTCCGAGAAATTTCACATGGGTTCTGGTGATATGTTTGGTTTTGCTCGGTATAAGCGTGCTCGCATCGTTCACCTTAGGCTCCCGGCCGATCCGATTTCATGAATTGATGGACGGATTATTTCATCCGGACATCGATTCCTACGGAGCAAACGTGGTCCGCAAAAGGATTCCTCGAACGATTTTCAGTTTGTTTTGCGGTGCGGCACTCGGCGTTTCCGGGGCACTTATGCAAGCCGTCACTCGCAACCCGATTGCAGACCCGAGCATCCTGGGCGTCAACACCGGCGCAGCATTGTTTGTGGTTTGCGGAATTGCGTTCTTGAATATTAGCACCGCAAATCAATATATTTGGCTAGCTTTAGCTGGAGCAACCATTACCGCAGTGTTTGTATTCGGAATCGGTTCCATGGGGCGTGGCGGTGCTACGCCCCTTAAGCTTGTGTTGGCGGGAGCCGCCACAAGCGCCGCCCTCTCTTCGTTAGTTAGCGCAATCATGATTCCACGCTCCTATGTCATGGATCAATTCAGATTCTGGCAAGTGGGCAGCGTGGGTTCAGCGAACTGGAGCGATATGGCTACGTTCGCACCGTTTCTCGGAGTCGGCATGCTGTTAGGCATCATTTCGTCCTCGGCATTGAATGCGTTGGCGCTTGGAGACGACGTCGCGACCGGACTGGGCGTTCGTACAGGAGTACTGCGGCTTGGTGCGGCTTTTGCCGGAGTTCTTTTATGCGGGGCGACTACGGCGCTGGCAGGGCCCATCGGTTTTATCGGGCTTTTGTCAACGCATGTCATACGCCTTCTTCTTGGCTCCGACTTGCGTTATATTATACCGATGTCTGCCATTTCGGGAGCTGTCATATTAACGATATCCGATGTTATCGGCAGGCTGGTCGGCAGCCCCGGAGAACTTGAAGTCGGGGTAGTCACAGCCTTTATCGGGGCACCGATCCTAATCATATTAGCTATGAAAGCGAAAGTGCGTTCATTATGAAAAATAAAACTGTTGCGTTCATTATGGCAGGCAGGCGTCAAAGACGCCGTCGATGGATTCTTGTTACCAGCTTCCTTGCGTTACTTGCCTGCGCGCTCTGCTGTGCCATGCTTTTACTCGGGAGTACCATTTATCCCGTACAGGATGTCGTCCGGGCACTTTCGGGAGAGAACATCAAAGGGGTATCTTTTGCTTTGAATACTATACGCCTGCCGAGAATGCTGGCCGGCCTTTTAGCCGGATTTGCTTTTGGCCTGGCCGGTAACACCTTCCAGACGATGCTGCGTAACCCTCTTGCGAACCCGAATGTCATCGGGATTACTTCCGGCTCGAGCGCGGCGGCCGTTTTTTGCATTATCATTCTTCATACAAGCAATGCTGTTGTTTCCATTGCTTCGGTGGTCGCAGGTCTGGCTACCGTAACCCTCATTTATCTGTTGTCTAGGGCAAAGCCTTTTTCCGTCGGACGATTAATTTTGGTCGGTATCGGCATGCAGGCCATGCTGAACGCAGCCATATCGTATCTTCTCTTGGTTGGCGCGGAGCAAGACATTCCGACAGCGTTCAGATGGCTTAGCGGAAGCCTTAATGGCTCCCAAATGCATGAGCTTCCGGCTCTGGTGATATCGGTTCTGATTGGTACGCCTATCGTTGTCATGCTGGGGAAACATCTAAGTGTACTGGAACTGGGAGAACAATCCGCCGCGTCTCTCGGCGTGAATACGGACCTGACCCGAATGGTCCTTATCTTAAGCTCCGTCTGCATGATCGCAATCGCTACCGCTACCACGGGTCCCATCGCTTTTGTCGCTTTCTTATCGGGACCGATCGCCAAGAGATTGGTTGGCGTCGGGTTTTCGAACGCAATCCCGGCGGGACTTGTTGGCGTGAATCTGGTTTTGGCTGCCGACCTGGTCGGACAGTTTGCTTTTGAGGTCCGATTTCCTGTGGGCATCATAACCGGAATCCTCGGAGCGCCTTATTTGATTTTCTTGCTGATCCGAATGAATCGAAAGGGAAATTTATAATGAAACCTACGCATATTTTTAAAGCTGAGCAAACGGTAGCGGGATACGATCATAAAACCATCATTCACGACATTAATCTTGTCATCCCCAGTCATAAGATCAGCGTGATTATTGGAGCCAACGGGTGCGGAAAATCTACGCTTCTGAAAACCATGGCAAGGCTGATAAAACCTACATCTGGTCAAGTTACGCTGGACGGAAAGCCTATCGGCCATATACCGCCCAAAGAGCTGGCTCGTGTATTGGGTCTGCTGCCGCAGTCTCCCATTGTTCCTGAAGGGATCTCCGTCGCGGACTTGGTGGGACGCGGAAGGTTTCCACACCAGTCGTGGTTTAGCGGGTGGACAAAAAAAGATGAAGAGGCCGTTTCCGAAGCGATGGAAATCATGAATATCACGGAGCTTGCCAATCATCACATCGACGAGCTGTCCGGCGGTCAAAGACAGCGCGTCTGGATCGCTATGGCGCTGGCGCAGCAAACCGATATTTTACTGCTCGATGAACCTACAACCTTTTTAGATATTACTTATCAGATCGAAATTCTTGACTTGCTCACAGACCTAAACCGAAAATATGGAACGACGATTGTCATGGTTCTGCATGATATCAACCTGTCCGCCCGTTATGCCGACCATATCTTTGCGCTCCATAATGGATTGCTTGTGGCTGAAGGTACGCCATCACAAGTCATTACGAGCACGATGATCAAAGACATATTCGGGCTGGATTGCTCGGTAATCCAAGACCCCGTGTCAGGCTCTCCCCATGTGATACCCAAAGGACGATATCATGTTCAGCATGAAGGGTCTCCTTAACATTCTGATGGCATCGACGGTGTGGGTCTTCAACTACCCGTTTATGCCTTAACAATGAAAGGCCCGACATCGTTTAAAGTCGGGCCTTTTGTGCATTTTGGTATTTCGTCTTTTTCTTCTCTGGTGTCGTGAATTCATTTTCTAGAAACAAGGTCCTTTACTGCACCTATTAAAGCTGCCGGGAGTAATGTAACGGCAAAATTGACAGTGAATAAGTTGTGTTCTTGGGTTTTATAAGGTGTGAACCATTCCGGAAAGAACGAGCTTTATGTTGTGTATCTTTCAATGGATGTGCTCTCCTTTTTTAGCATTTATCACCTAATTTTAATATGCATCCGCGGGACTCTTATAAGTCTTTTCTAGTAAATAGGCTTACCGTTAAGAAATAGGAAGCGATGAATACGGCTACGATACCAATTAGAATAAGAAGTAAGGTTTGGTCGCTAATGACGCCTTTCTCGCTCACCATATTCATTAGCACCGCTGCAGGTTGTGCCAGGATGATTAAGGAGATCATGAATACGGCATTGATAATTCCGGCTCCTTTTTTACTAAGCGCGTAAAAAAGAGGCATATAGATAGAAATGAGAACAAGCAGCATTCCTACTGAAACCAATATGGACCATACCGTATAATCCGGCTTTTCAAGCTGCGGGAATGAAAGATTAATGAGCTGGTGAATCCCGTAAGAAGCAATGACCCCAAAAAGGGTATATATGACGGCTGTTATGTATTTGGCTAGAACAATATGTTTGCGACTAATCGGCAGCGTGACCAGAAATTTATGGTTATGGTTTTTGATATCGATCATCGTAGCGAGAATAATGGAGCCGAAAGCGGTATAGATTCCTACAAAATAAATAGACATTTCACTTTTTGGTATAAAAGCGACACTGAATACAGCGAGATAAAGAAGAATCGTCCACAGTGAGCTTTTTAAAGCGATGAGGTCTTTGCGAAGCAAATTAAGCATGAACTCGTCCTCCCTTGGCCGTGAAGTACATAATGTCTTCTAAGGATGGTTTTTCTAAAATAGCATTATTGCTAAACAGCTTCGCGGCCTTTTGTCTATTATCTACTAAGCCCTCAAAACCAAGCGCCGTTTCACGAATTCCGATAAACTCCTTACGAATATCCGAATCAATCAGTTGCAAGTCGCCCTTCACGATCGCGTATCTCTCAAGCACATCATCTTTCGCTTCATTGAATACGAGTTTTCCGTCATTGACGAAAGTAATGTAGTCAGCTATGCGGTCCAAATCCGTCGTAATATGGGTCGAGAAGATAATCGTATTTTTTTCGTCCTGCATCATATCCGCAAGCAGATCAAGCATTTCCCTTCTGAACACAGGATCGAGTCCGGAAGTCGGCTCATCCATGACCAGGAGTTCAGCCTCATGGGATAAAGCAATGGCAAGGGAGAGTTTGATCTTCATTCCCTTGGATAAATCTTCAACCTTCTTCTTAGGAGACAATTCGAATTGTTCGAGGCAGCGGTTAAATTTCTTTTCATTCCAATGGCTGTAAAAAGGTGCGATCATTCTCTTCGTATCATGAATCGTAAGATGCTCATAATAGAAGCAATCATCCGAGACAATGCCGATGCGCTGTTTAATGTCGACTTCATGATTAGGCATATCCAGGCCGAGTATTTTTACACTGCCGGAATCGGGACGGATCATGCCGAGCATCATCTTGATTAAGGTGCTTTTACCAACACCATTCGGACCAATGAGTCCGGTAATGTAGCCTTGTTTCACATCCAGAGATACATGATCGACTTTGAAAAGAGGGTATGTTTTCGTTAAATTTCGTAATTCGATTGCATTCATGGTGTTTGTTCCTCCTCGAACAGTAGAGTCAGATGATCGATTACATCTTGTTGACTCATGTTTAATTCCTTGCTTTCTCGAATGATATTGATCATTTGCTCTTCCAATCGCTTCATGCGCTGCTCCCTGATGAAATCTTTATTTGCCCCTGATACGAAACATCCCTTGCCTACGACGGAGTCGATTAGCCTTTCGTTCTCCAATTCTTCATAGGCACGCTTAGTGGTAATAACACTAACCTGCAAATCCTTAGCAAGCTGCCTAATGGAAGGGAGGCTGTCGCCTGCGCGCAATTCTCCGCTCAGGATACTCTGTCTAATCTGGTTCATAATCTGTATGTAAATCGGATCGCTCGATGCGTTGGATAATATGATTTTTATGCCGTTCACCCCACTGCTGTTAATTAAGTGCATACCGTATATATATAATATATACACTATTCCCTCTTGTGTCAATTCATCCATCTGGGCAGTGATTCTTGTCCATTTCGGTAGCTAAAATAAAAAAGCCGAAGCCCTTAAATAAGGATTTCGGCGTTTTCTATTCCCCCAACCCTAATATTAGGGCAACGGTTATCGAAGCTTACATTAAGCTCTGCGAATCGTAAATTCAAATAACATGTCCGTCGAAGGATCGATTTGATACTCTTCATGAACCGGAGCCCCCCAGCTGTCGTCACCCCCAACCCCCATTTGCCGCCCGGCAATGGTAACAACGGTATGGTGAACGTTCGGCAGCTCATAATGATGCGTCGCATTCTCCAGCTCGAATGCGGTATACGGCGATATATTGGCTTCTACCGGTGCTGCCGATGGGGCCTCAATCGTAATGCCATGGCCTTGATCGCTAGTTATGGATACTTCGCGCACCCCCGTACGATTGCCCGATTCCTGCGGTACCAAGTAGGCTGATACATTATCCGCCGCACGATTGCGGAAGCGACACAATCTAGCTCCGAACGCACGGTCGATATAATTCTCTTCCGGTCCGTTTGCATACCAATCCAGGTTGTCGTAGTCCGCCGGTACTTTGAACGTAAGGGCAAAGATCGGCAGCTTCGGCAAGCCCGGTTCTCCTTGGTACCCCGCCTTTACCTGAATGCTGCCATCGGTAAATACCGTGTACGATACACGCACCCGTATTTCCTCGGACACGCTCAGTTTATACACGTAGGTCACGGTCGCGCGGTCCGAGTTCTCCATAAGCTCGCAGCTTAACGTTCTTCGGGTCAGGCTTGCAGCATACCAAAGCGCGGAATCGAAAGGCAGTCCCGCTCCTTTATCGTTATCCGTCATCGCTCTCCAGAAGAGCGGCACCGGCGGCGAAGAGATCATCTCCCGTCCCGCATACTTGATGGATATGAGGGTCCCTGCCTGCTTCGAGAACAAAACGGAGAAATCACGTCCATGAACGCCGATATTTACGTCCCCTTCAACTACACGGAAATCATTCGCAGCCGTATCGTGCGAAACTCCTGAATCTGATTTCAGGCGTTCCGCCTCCGACGCTTGCGTATGGTCAGGAGCGTCAACAGCCAACGGGTTCTCCACTAAAAATACATGCTGTCCAAAAGCAATTTCGTAGCCGGCTTCCGCCCATAACGATTCCTTCTTGAGCACGAGTGAAACGTCCAGCGTATACTCACCGGTTGGATACCCAGCCTCAGGCAATTCCAGCTCTACATATCGCTCTTCACCGGGATCAACCTGGGTGCATACCGCTCCGCTGTAGATGTTCCTTCCCTCTAAACTCAGGCAATATTTAACTTCATAAGCATCCAAACCCACAAACAGGTTCTCGTTTCGGATCGCGACGCCACAACGATCCGGAATCAGCTTGACGTTCTGATACAGGAATTTCACTTCCTGCATTTTGGGGGACCATGTCCGATTCGCATAGACGATGCCGTTGCCGGAGAAATTGTAATCAGTTGAACGATCATCAAAATCCCCTCCATAAGCCATAAAAGGCTTGCCATAACGATCACGTTTCACGATAACCTGATCCATGAAATCCCAGATGAAGCCGCCTTGATACATCGGAAACTTCTGCTCCAGCTCCGTATATTTATGCAAACCGCCGACGGAATTGCCCATGGCATGCATGTACTCGCAGCTGATGTAGGGCTTGGAAGGATCGTTTTGCAAATACTGTTCAATATCCGCCGGTTTGGCATACATGCGGCTCTCCATATCGCTCGCATCGTCATACTCCCGGTTATGGAACACCCCTTCGTAATGCACGAGCCGGGTAGGGTCCTTCTCCCGAAAAACATTCGCAACGTTCCGAATGACTTCTCCGGCATAAGACTCGTTGCCGCAAGACCAGATCAATATCGATGGGTGGTTTTTATCTCTCTCCATCATGGAAATCGCACGGTCCAACACGATATCCTGCCATTCCGGCCTGCTGCCCGGTATGTTCCAGGATGGCTCAACGGCCCCCATTTTCTGCCATGATCCATGTGTCTCCAAATTCATCTCGTCGATGACGTACACGCCGTACTCATCACACAGCTCATACCACAGCGTCTGATTCGGATAATGCGACGTCCGTACGGCGTTGATATTCGCCTGCTTTAATGTCTTGATATCCCACAGCATATCCTCTTTCGTAATGCAGCGTCCGCGGCGGGAATTGAATTCGTGCCGATTGACACCTTTGAATACAATGCGCTTGCCGTTTAAGTGCATCACTTTGTCGATCATCTCGAATTTGCGGAAGCCTACCTTTTGCGGCACAACTTCCACAAGGTTTCCGGATGCGTCATAGACGGATACGTACAGCGTATATAAATTAGGTTCTTCTGCGCTCCACCGCTGGACCTTCCCGGCAGCTAACGCAATCGACGCCGTCCCCCCGGAAGCTCCGGTCTCGCCCCGGACCACTGGATTTCCTGCTGGATCCTTGAGCTCAAGGACTACCTTCGAAGCGGACTTGCCCCTGAGCTGCATGGCTGCCTTCAGCGTTCCAAGTTCATACGTTTCATCCAAATCGGTTTGAACATGCAGATCCTGCACATGAACGTCCGGTACCGTATACAGATACACGTCTCGAAAAATACCGGAAAAGCGCCAAAAGTCTTGATCCTCCAGCCAGCTTCCAGTGCTGCGTTGGTAAACCTCGACAGCCAGCTTATTCTCACCCTCGGTTAAGTACGGCGTGAGGTCAAATTCGCTCGGCGTAAAGCTGTCTTCGCTGTAGCCAACAAACTCCCCGTTGAGCCATACATAGAAAGCCGTTTCAACTCCCTGAAATGAGATATACAGCGGACGCTGCGACCAGCTTGGAGGAACGTTGAAAAACTTCACATAACTGCCCACCGGATTGTGGTCCTCTGAGATCATCGGGGGTCTAAGAAACTCCTGACCATCCCAGGGGTACATCGTATTCACATACTGCGGCTGCCCATACCCCTGAAGCTGGATATGTCCGGGAACCTCAATATCATCCCATCCTCTGCAGGAAACGTCCATTCTATAAAAATCCGCTTGACGTTCCTTGGCATTATGAGCATAACTAAACTTCCAGCTTCCATTCAGGCTCCGGCGCCAAGGCATCTCTCCAAGCTGTTCGGCTTCAAGTATCGTTTCGTAATACCGATGATCGGAGTGCGCGGGCATCCTGCTTACCGCAAATATGCCGGGGTCGGACAACCAGGCAAGGCTTGGCGCGACTCCTCGTTCAAGCTGCTGTTTCATCTGTTTCCCTCCATTTTCCAACTTTATTTCACTGAACCTGTCATTCCGGCAACAAATTGCTTCTGCATCATGAAGAACACCAGCGCCGTCGGCAGCGTCGTAATGACAATCGCGGACATGATCAAACCATAGTCGGGAGCATAGCCTGATCCCAGATTCGATATCAGCAGCGGCACGGTCATATTCTCCGGCGACTGCAGTACGATCAGCGGCCACAAATAGTTGTTCCAGCTGTTCAGGAAGGTAATAATCGCTGCGGCGGCATAGGTCGATTTCATCGTCGGCATATAGATGCGGAAGAATAAGCCGATCTCCGAAAGCCCATCGATGCGACCGGCTTCCATCATATCCTTCGGAAACATTTTTGTGCTTTGACGGAAGAAGAAGATGAGAAACGCCGTCGTGAATGTCGGCAGGATGACAGCCCCTGCCGTATCAATGCCTAGAAAGGGCACAACCCCCGATACTTTGGCAAACATTTGAAATAAAGGCACCATGATCGCCGCGAACGGAATCATCATCGAGGCCAGCAGGATATTAAATACAATATCTTTGCCGCGGCTGCGGTACATCTCAAATCCATAACCCGCCGCTGATGCTACCAGCAGGGAAAGCACGGTAGTCACCACCGAGATTTTCGCGGAATTCCAGAGAGCCTGCCACATGTCCACGGAGCTGAACAGATTGTTGATATTCTTGACCAGGTGCGAACCCGGCAGCAGCGTCCCTTTCGTTACGTCCACGGACGGATTGGTGGCGCTGACAACCATCCAGATAAACGGGAAGATGGAGACCAGAGCAGCGATAATTAAAAACAGGTAAGTAAACACGCGTTTGGTTCTCATGATCTCTTATCACCTCCAACTTTGTTCTGGATCATCGTCAATATGACCACCATGAGTACAATCGAATAGGAAACGGTAGCCGCGTATCCGAAGTCAGGCGTGTATTCGAAGGAAAGGTTGTAAATATATTGCGATATCGACATCGTTGCGTTTCCGGGACCACCCTTGGTGATGTTAACTACCTCGTCAAACAACTGGAGCGTTCCAATGGTCGATGTGATCGTCGTAAACAAGATGATCGGCTTCAACAGCGGAATCGTAATTTTGAAAAACTGCGTGAAGGCATTCGCACCATCGATGCGGGCAGCTTCATATACGGATTTATCAATATTTTGCAGTGAGGATAAATAGAAAATCATATTATAGCCCGTAAAACGCCAGGTGATCGCAATGATAATCGTCACTTTGGCCCAGAAAGGGTCGGTAATCCATTGAATCGGCTCCTGGATGAGATGAAGATTCACCAGAAATTTATTGACGATGCCGTCGGCTCCGAACATGTACTTGAAAACGACGGAGTACGCGACAAGCGAGGTTACCGTCGGCAGGAAAATCGCCGTTCTGAAAAAACCTTTGAACTTCAATCGATCGTCATTGAGCAGCACAGCGATAAAGAGCGCCAGCACCAGCATGACCGGGACCTGAACAAGTAAATAAATAAATGTGTTCTTGACGGCCGTAAGGAAGGTGGTATCGCTGAACAGGCGAATATAGTTGTCTATACCGACAAACTGAAGATTGCTGCCTCTGCCTGATTTGAAGGATAGGATTAACGCTTGAACCATCGGATAAAAATAAAAAATACTAATCATGACAACCGGTACAAGGACAAAGAACCAACCTGTCAAACGCATCCGCCTTTGACTGTTAAGGCCCTTGTGAATTTGCGGGCTTAGCCTGGCTTGTTCTGTATTCACACCACTCCACACCCTTCTGTTGATCACATTTCTTACGGATAGAGAACATAAAGCCCTCGCTCCCCTTCCTTCAGCAGATGTCCACTTTACAGGAGAAGAAGGAGCAAGGGCATATATATGGTACTGCCTGAGTGTGTTTAACGAATTTGCGTATCGGCTTGCGTCTGCGCATCTTTCAGAACGGTATCCACATCTTTACCGCCGAGATACGCCTGCATGGCAACGACCATAATATCCTCGATGGCGTACGTGTTCATGCCGTAGTTCACGTTAGGAATTTGTTCAGTCCAAGTCGCAAAGTCCGATACGACTTTTTGCCCTTGGAAATACTCATCCGCTGCCGCGTAAGCTTCTCCGCCTGCGGCGGCTTTCAGGGTGCCGATCACCCCGACTTTTGTATTCAATGTCTGATACAGCTCAGCGTCGGAAGCAAACGTCTTCGCGAGGAACTCCGCTGCTGCTTCTTTGCCGTCTACATTCATCACATACCAGGAGCTGCCGCCCAGGTTGGAAGCATGGACAGAGCCTTCTGTTGCCGCAAGCTTAGGCAGCGGGGCTACCGCCCATTTACCGGATTGGGAAGCTTCGGCTTTGATCGAAGGCGTGATCCAGTTGCCGGTCGGCACGGTAGCCACTTCACCGCTGTTGAATGCTCCAACGAATTGACTCCAGTCTGAGTTCACCTTCACGATGCCGGAATCCATCATTTCTTTGTACAATTCAAAGGCTTCCTTCAATGGAGCATTGCCTGCAATCGTCGGCGTTTGGCCATCTTCCGCCGTGTACCATGCCCCCGCGGATTGGATCATCATGCGGATGAGTCCCAGATCATTAGGATCTAGCGTAATCATGCTTTTGCCGGTTTTCTCTTTGACGGCTTTGCCGATCTCGATGTACTGCTTCCAGTCGATGTCCTGCAGGTCGTCCAGACTGTAGCCTGCCTGCTCAAGATAATCCGTTCGTACGTACATTCCCGTCACGCCGGAGTCAAACGGAACGCCGTACTGCTTGCCGTCAACGCTGGTCGGGCCGATCTTGTAATCCGCGAAATCGTCCACTTTCACGACGTCCGTCAATTCGTAGAAAGAATCCGGATACGCTTGCAAGAAGCTCTGTGCACGGTAATCCTCAATGAGCACGATGTTAGGCAACCCTTTGGTGGAACCGGAATTCAACCCGGTGTTCAGCTTTTGAACGATATCGGCCTGCGCATTCTCTACAACATTAATCGTGACGTCCGGATTCACTTGGGCATAAGCTTCTTTAGCAACATTCATGGCGGCAATATTAAATGCCGGGTCCCAAGCCCAAACCGTAATCTCTTTTGGAGCAGCACTGCCTTCACCGCTAGAGCTGCCGTTGCTGCTAGAACCGCCTTCCGTACCACCCGAGGAACATGCCGACAAAAGAACAACACTGGCCAGCAGTAAACTCATAAATTTTTTCAATGCGTAAACCCCCTTTTTAGTCTGAAAACAATAAAAGATGGAAGCGTTTTCTCTACTACGCCTCCATCTTATCATTTTGTATTCGTTTTCATTGGCACTATCTTTGTCAGCTTTGGTGCTATTATTGGATCCTGTTTTCGCTTTCATACCGGCTCTGGTACTATTTTTAGGTTCTTGTAATATCTTTAGCTTTGGGTCAATGGAAGCGTAATGATGATTTTTGTTCCTTCACTGCGTTTGCTTATAATGCTGACCCCGTATTTCTCGCCGTACATCAATTTAATTCGGTCATCCACATTGCGTATCCCGATGCCGGAGAACAGTTGGCGTTTACTCATCGGCGCAGGCAGCGGGTCTTCTTCCGACGGGTTGTGTTCCAGATTCATTCCGTCCCCGTCATCTGCAACTTCACATACAAGCTGATCCTCCTGGACGGCAATCATGATTAGAATCCTTCCCTCTCCCTTGATGTTGAACCCATGGAAGAATGCGTTCTCAATAAAAGGCTGAAGAATGAGCTTCGGCATATGATAATCCAGGCTATCCGGCTCCACAAAGTAATGAACGCGGATTTTCTCTCCGTAACGCACATGATTGATGTATACATAATGCTTCAGCGTCTCCAGCTCCTGCCGGACAGGTATGGTGGAATGAATATCGCTGACCGTATTTTGCAGGAGCGATATGAGCGCGTTAATCGTACCCGCAGCTTTTTCCTTATTGCCCTGCTGCACCAGAAATTTGATCGAAGCCAGCGTATTGTACAAAAAATGCGGATTGATCTGCATTTGAAGCGCCGCCAGCTCCGCATTTCGCTGCTGCTTCTGGGTTTCCATCAATCGATCCACATAATCATGCAGCGCATCGAGCATATAATTATACGCCGTTCCCAGTTCCTTGACTTCATAACTGCTGTTTGCAACATCGACATGATGATCGAATCCGCTCGTCGGAATGCTCGACATTTGTCCAACGAGGACACGGAGTGACTGCGTCATCCGCCGGGTGATCAGAAAAACAATGATAAGTGATATCGCAACGATGGCCATGATGGTCAAGGTGACGGCTTTGGCATTCACCATCTGTCCGGTCACGGCTTTCTTGTCGATCATATTGACCAAATAAAATTCAAATTCCGGCAGGTATTCCGAGAACACAATTCGTTCGTTCCCCATCACATAGGCAGATTGATTGTCCTCTCCCTCGCCCTGATCCGTTACGACCTCTTGAAGCAGTCCCTCATCCGACATCCCGATCAATTCGGTCCTGTTGCTGGATACAATGACCCCTTCCTCGTTCAACAGCACGACGTCATTGCCTTCGCTTGTAAAATTCGCATAGAAGGGTTTAAAATTCCGGTCGCGAATGATCACGTACAGAGTGCCGTAAATTTTGCCGGTCGACTGATCAAAGAGAGCTTTGGAAGCAACGAGCATGGGCTCCTGTGCGCCTGCGCTATGATCCTCGCCGCGATAGAGCTGATATAAGATTTGCGCAGGATGAGCCATGGTTGCTTTTGTAATCGGGTGATCCTTCAATTCCTCGGCTGAGACAGACCAATACCAAGGATCGGTAGAATAACTTCTGCCATTCGCTCCAACGATCATGATGCCAACGTCATAGGCGCTAAAGTTGGACTGAATCGACTTCATGCCCTCTGTCATCTGGTACGTTTTCATCGCAAGCGCCACAGCCTCCGTCTCTCCGCCTGATAAGTAGCTGCGGATTGCCGCATTCTGGGCGATCATGGTGGCACCGGTTGCTATAGCGTTATTATAGGACTCCAGGTTTGACTTCATCTGGTTCAACAGCTTGCCGTTCGTGATGCTGAAGGTCTGCAGAAATAATTTTTCCGACATGCTGATGGTAATGGACAGCGTCAGGAGTGATACGGTAACGATGCTGATGAGGGTCACAAGAAACAGCTTAAGGAATAGGCCCTGTTTTCTAAGCTTGTTTATAGCATTTGCGATCATGATTCCCGTATCTCCCGCATGTCTTGTCTCCGAAACTGGCTCGGGGAGATGCCGGTCTGCTTCTTGAACACCTTGGTGAAATAACTCTGATCCGAATATCCCACGCTTGCGCTGATATCGGAAATCGTGTGTTCCGTTGTCATGAGCAGCTCCATGGCTTTTTCCAACCGAATTTTATTGAGGTACTCACTGAAACCTTCTCCGTTATACGCAGCGAAATAACTCGACAGATAAGAAGCGTTGAAGTGAAATTGCCTGGCCACCCCCGTGAGCGTGATGGGATCTGCGTAATGGTCCTGTATATATTCGAGCAGCCGGGTCATATTGGGATTCACCGATGTATTCGTCTCGCCTATCGCGCGTTCAGCTTCCTGAATAAAGGTTTCAACAACGGCGATGGCTTCTCCGGCATACCTGGCTTCGTCTATTTTTCGGAAATAATCGTATTTGGCATTCTCCAGGCTCCCAGTCTCCACCTTCATTTTTCCAAACGTGGTTGTTACGTTAAATATGAAATTCCCCAGAAATGATTTAAATTCGAAAATATCCGTACGATAATCCATCGAACGCAGGTGAACGTATTCCAAAAAACCGGTGAAGGCCTTCTGGTACTGCCTACGTTTCAACTGCTCCATGAATTCACCCATGTCATATTCGAGATACGCATCCGGAAGGGCCGGCAAATGTTCATGTTCAATCAAAGTCCGATCCTCCAGGAAAAAGCCATATCGCATGAGTTTTAAATAATTGTCATGATAAATCTCACCAAGACTCTTAAATTCTGTGAAGCTTCGGCTGATCACGAAATGCGTCTCTTTCGAAAAATGTGCCATTTGGGAGATGAGATGCCGGAGTTCAATAACAAGCTCGTCCCAGCGTTCAGGACTTACATTGAGCAGAAAAAGCGCCGTATCGTTGATAAACTTCAACCGCATATACACGATCTCGGACAAAGCAAGCTTCTGGAGTCCTCGTTCCAGTTCGTTTCCGAAACTCCATTTGTCACCGGAATCTTTCATATGTTTCATATCCGCCCCAAAGAACAAATACTGTCCATAAGGGAATTTCGAATCCAACACCACAGGTTCCAGCGCAGTCTCATATCCGGTCATAAGTTTCTCAATGGCTTGCAAGATCTGCCCTTCCTCTCGATCCGCGCTTGGATCATCCTCCGGCTTCATGGCGACCATTTTGGCCGTCGTCTTATTGAGGATGGATAACAGATAATCGGCTTCCAACTTCGGCTTCAGGATATAGTCCGCTACACCACTCTGAAAAGTAGACCGGACATAATCGTACTCACTGAAACTGCTGAGCACGATGATTTCAATGTGAGGATACCTTTCCTTAACGAGCTTGACCAGTTTCTCCCCGCCCATGACAGGCATTACGATATCGGTAAGAATGACGTGAGGATTCACCTCATCCATCAAACTCAGTGCTTCAGAACCGTTAGAAGCCTCTCCGACGATTTGGTACCCTTCCTGTTCCCAATTGAGCAGATGCTTAATTCCCTGCCTGACAAGCATTTCGTCATCCACGATCATGATCTTGAATATGGGTTTCATACCTGTCCCCCTTGCAGCTTTGTAACCTTTCGCATTCATACATGTATGAATACCATTAAAAAAAGCCCTGAGATTACCAGGGCATATCCCTTTCATACCCGCCGTGATTTCTAATGTAACCGTTTACGATTTGCTGGATATGGCAAAATCCTCATCCGTCAATGGAAGAGAACCTGCGCGGAAAGAATGAAGACATACTGTTATCATACACTGCAAAATACAATTAAGAAATAGATGGTTCAAAGTTCCACCATCGCCTTAATCACCTTGGCGGAAGGACGGAGCCAGCCCTGAAATTCTTGGATTAAATCGTCAAAACGGCATCGATGGGTTATGTACGGATTTACATCAATGCCGCCTTCCGTGATCCGCTTCATCACATCATGGAAATCATCCCTGGTCGCGTTACGGCTGCCCATCAGCGTTAATTCCCGTTTATGGAATTCGGGATCCTGAAATGTAATGTCTCCTTGGATCAAACCGACATACACCAGGGTCCCCCCGTGTGCCACCCTATGAAAAGCGTTGTTCATGGATTGTTGGTTTCCCGTTGCGTCCAAAACGATGGAGGGAAATTCACCATTCGTTAAAGCCGAAAGAACGGACGGTTCTTCTCCCGCCTGGATGGTATGATCTACCTTTGCCCAGGCTTTGCAGAAGGCTAACCGAGCAGCGTTCATATCCATGGCCATAACGGTAGCCCCCAACGCTTTGGCAAAAACCATGATCCCGAGTCCGATCGGACCGGCTCCGATGACTAAAACCGTATCCTTGCGGGTCACGTTCGCCCGTTTAACGCCATGAGCCCCGATAGCAAGCGGTTCTATCAAGGCAGCCTGATCCAAGGTCAGCCCTTCCGTCCGCATCAAATGGCGAATCGGAACGGAGATGCGCTCGCGCATGCCGCCATCGATATGCACGCCCATCACCTTCAACGATCTACAACAGTTTGTCTTGCCTCTAAGGCAAGGCAAACATTCCCCACAGTGAATGTAAGGAATGACGCAGACGGTGTCTCCAGGCTTCAATCCCTCTTCGTTAGCTCCGACTTTTTCAATGATACCGGATAGCTCGTGGCCGAGAATACGCGGGTACGTAAAAAAAGGCTGATTACCACGATAGGCATGCAGATCCGTGCCGCAAATCCCGATCCGCTTGATGCGGACGATGGCTTCTCCTTCGAGCAATGGAGGCTCGGGCAAATCCTCGCGGTATTGAAATTCCCCGATCCCTTGACATACGATTCCCTTCATCCCAGCAGCCTCCTCTTCATAATCCGATGCCTTCATTGTATTCGGGACGTCCACTTGTCCAGGTCCGCCCTTGTACGGGCTCCAATATCTTCAATACTTCGGATAAGAGGGTTTGATCCAGCGGCTCTTCCGTCCAAGCAGCATTACGTTTTATATTGTCGGGATTGGCCGTACTGACCAGCGTCGTCGGGATCTGTTCATTCGAGGTTGAGAATTGCACGGCTAGCTTCGCAATATCCGTTCCAGCTTTAGCACAATACTCAGCCGCACGTCTGCAGGCTTCCTTGATTTCCGTTGAAGCCGGATGCCAGGACGGCGCTCCTCTGGGACCGAGAAGGCCCATAGATAAGGGAGATGCATTGATGAGCCCAATTCCCTCTTCGTCAAGCAGCGGCAGCAAACCGGTAAGCGTCTGATCGTTCAAAGAATAATGGCAGTAAGAAATGATGGCGTCCACTTCGACTTGTGGCAGCAGTTTTTCAAACAGCTGCAGAGGCAAACCGCAAATCCCTCCAAACCGGATTTTCCCTTTTTCTTTTAAGAGCTGGAGTGCAGGAAGGGCCTCCTCCATCACAACGGATGCGGGAGCGAACTCAATATCATGCAAAAAGAGAATGTCTACGTAATCGGTTTGGAGTCGCTTCAAGCTCTCATCCATACTGTCGATAATCCGCCTGGACGTGAAATCAAAATCATTCTCGCCATAACGGCCTGCTTTCGTTGATAGGATGAACTTATCCCTCGGTACCTGCTGAATAGCTTTGCCAAGCACGGTTTCCGCCTTCGTCAATCCGTAATAAGGGGATACATCGATCAAATTGATGCCCGCCTCCATGGCTGCGTGCACGGTGCGGATTCCCTCGTTGTCGTCGGTTTCCCGAAAGACGGAGCCTAGCGAAGAAGCTCCGAAGCCTAATACGGAAACATCCAGACCGGTTCGGCCTAACTTACGGTATTTCATGATGAACACCATCCTTTTCCAACTTATAGAATGCCTTGGCATTCAGACCGAACAATCGCGCATGTTCCCGTTCCCCCCATGGCTTCGGCAGCGCTTCTGCCAGTACGTCAACCACTTGGTCATATTCAGCCGATAGCAGGCACACAGGCCAATCGCTGCCGAACATGACCCGATCAGGACCGAACATCGCCGTCACTTTATGTACATACGCATTAAAATCTTCCTGGCTCCACCGGCGATGCTCCGCCTCGGTCACCATACCGGAGAGCTTGCAGTAGATGCGCGGAAAACGGGCGATTTGTTTCATGAAGCTCTCCCAGGGTTCGATCTGTCCGCTTCGGATCGGCGGCTTGCCCAGATGATCGATGACTCCGCGGATGCCGGGGACCTGTTGGATTAACTTCAGCAGCGGCTCAAGCTGATGACTCCGAACAAGAAGATCAATCGGAACATCATCCTTGACATATTCGTTCAATGCTTGGATGAATGAAGGCTCCAGGATCACATTGGCATCCGGCATATCCTGAATCATGATGCGAAAGCCGATAAATTTCGGGTGTTGCCGAAATCGCTCATAATGCCGGCGGTGCTCCGGATCGAACAGATCGATCCATCCTACCACTCCGACAATGGAAGAATCGCGATCCGCCAACGATAACAGATAGTCCGTCTCTTCCACAGTCGGTGCCGCCTGAACCGTTATACTGCCGTCCAATTGGTGCGAATCCAAATGCGGCTTAAGATCGGAGGGCAGGAAGTTTCGATAAAGCTCCGGAACCTCCGGCGTGATCCATTCATAATCCCCTCGCTCAATCAGCCAATAATGCTGGTGGGCATCCAATCTCATAAACATCCCTGCCTTTCAGGTGTCATGTTCGCTATCTTTATTGTACGTTCAAAATCTGTGTACAAAAATAGCTCAGGATTGCATTTTTATAACTTATTTTGATATGGTTGTTCTTATTAGAGGATAAGGAGTGGTGGTCATGACTCCCCTGCGTAAACCATTTCAAGGGGATCCCCTGTTTCCGATGGAATTGGTTCATCGGACTAAGAAAAGCCCCCAATTGGAGCTGCCCCATCATTTGCATGATCTTTACGAATTGGTTTATGTGTACCAGGGAAAAGGTACTTTCCTTATTGAAAACAAGCTGATGGAGAAGAAAGAAGGCGACCTTTTCATCATACCTGGAAACACGATTCACAGCTCTTTCCCTGACCCGGACCAGCCGATTGTTTCGAGTGCTTTATTCTTTGCGCCTTCGCTTGTCCTCGGTGCGAATGGAAGCGATTTGCAATACTCTATCCTCAGCTGCTTTGAATATGCTCAAAAAACAGGGTCCTATCGTTATGAATTGCCCAAGTCGAACCAAACCTATATCGAGGACATCCTGAAAGGGATCTCGGAAGAGATCCGACTTGCCCAGCTGGGATTCCGTGAGGCGCTTGTACTTCAGCTGCGCTCCTTACTGCTGCATATCAATCGCTATATCAGTACCCTGTCCGCAGAACAAACGGCCCACTCCCAGATTGGCCCCGCCTGGCTGATGGATTCCATCCAATGGATTCACGAACATCTGGACCAGCCTATTGGACTAGCTGCTCTGTCGGCCAAAGCAGCGGTAGACCCCGCCCATTTTTCCCGCATGTTCAAGAAGTACACCGGTTTGCATCTGACGGGTTACATCCAGGCAAAACGGATCGCCCGGGCCAAAGAGCTCCTGCGAAATCATGAGGAGTCTGTCGGGCATATCGCTGAAATCTGCGGATACGCCACGCTAACGCACTTTCATCGCAATTTCAAAAAATTGACGGGCTTGACCCCCGGAGCGTACAGGAAGCAGGCTGTCTCGCATCGTTAAAGCACGCCAACAAGCACTTGCGATCATGCAAGTGCTTATTGCTTTACCTGGAACGAACGGATTCAAGAATTTCGTCCGTTGACAATAGCTTCCTCTAGAATTACATTAAATATAGTTAAGGACTTAACTATATGGGAGGCATGATCACTTTGGACGACCTGCAGCAATACGTGCTGGATTTGCCGCTGCCCACCCTTGCTTTTTTCACCCTGGTGGAGACAACGGCAAAGCTGGTCGACGTATCCGAAAGCTATTGGAAATCGCAAGGGCTGAACGGAGCCAGAATACGGATTTTGGTTGAGCTTATGAAAGAGGGAGGAACGATGCTTCCTTCCAAGTTGGCCAAAAAAATCGGTGTAACCAAGCCCAATATCAGTCTGCTGCTTACCCCCTTGGAACATGAAGGCTTGATTCGCCGGGAACCCCATCCCCGGGACGGTCGAAAGTCGGTCATCACCATTACAAGCGAAGGTCAGCGTCTATTGATCCACAACCTGCCCGCGAACAGGCAGCGGATATCCGAAAAAATGAACGTGCTCACTGAACCTGAATTAAATCAGCTCCTGGGCCTTCTCCAAAAATTAAAGGAAGCGTAACGATATTTTTACGCCGATTTAGTTAAGCACTTAATCCGATAAGGAAAGGATGACATTCGATGTCTATCGTCATTACAGGAGCCAGTGGACGGCTCGGCCGTTTCATTATCAAAGAGCTTCTTCACCATGTTCAGCCCGATCAAATTGTTGCTTGCGTTCGCCAGATGGAGTCTGCGGCATCATTGGAGGAGCAGGGAATTGCGGTCCGATTCTGCAACTACGATGAACCCGCCTCCCTGAAGGAGGCATTCGCCGGCGCTTCGCGCCTGTTGTTCATTTCCAGCCCCCACCCCGATGACACCGTTCGTTTGCGGCAGCATGCCCATGTGATTGAAGCCGCAAAAAAAGCGAACGTCGGCCATATTTTATACACCGGCTTCGCCTTTCCTGAACATAGCGACATTTCAATGACCCATTTGCACTTGGCTACCGAGCATGCCATTCGCACAACCGGAATTCCTTATACTTTTCTTCGCAGTGGTTTGTATATGGACTTTATTGAAGCGCTGGATTTACATGCGGCCATATCGACAGGCAATCTTCGCGTACATCCGGGATCGTGGCAGTTCAACGCGGTTACGCGTTCCGATCTGGCGGCCGCCATAGCGGGGGTACTATCCGTTGAGGGCCATTCGAATAAGACTTATGAGCTTGTTGCGCCAGCCGTTTGGAGTTTCGACAATGTGGTCTCCACTCTTTCAGAGCTAACGGGCAAACCGATATCCCTATGTCCCATCAACGAGGTGCAGCATTGGATATTTAGCTTTTTAAGAAAAATCGATACGGCTTCCACTTCTGGCGATCTGGAGCATTTATTGGGCCGCCCGGTAACACCCCTGATAGAAAGCCTCCGATCTTATATCGGGGCAAGTCAGATCTAACTAACGTTTACATGTTCAATTCATGGAGCCCGATTTGTGCAAAATGTACTCTAGTACATGGGACAAAAAAAGCACAGGCTCCATGGTCTGTGCAAAATATGGTTCACTTCGCGATTCCCCTGTTCATCGTACCTTTGAAAAAATCGCATCCTTTGATTCGGTACGATCTGTGTTCACTTACCGTCATCATCGTATTTTTTTGCGGATCGCTGCCCCATGAATCTGACTAATCCATTGGCGTCATGATTGGCAAGGTGACAATGAACGTCGTTCCTTGACCAAGTTCGCTTTCCACTCGGATATCGCCTTGATGAAGCGACACGATCTGTTTCACAATGGCAAGCCCCATGCCGCTGCCCTCATATTTACGACTGTGAGAACGATCGGTTTTAAAGAAACGCTCGAATATACGCTTCTGATCCTCAAGAGAAATACCTATGCCCGTGTCGGATATTCGGACTGTCACGTTTTTAGTATCTTGTTTGATGCTGACGTTGATCACGCCGCCATCCTCGGAAAATTTGATGCTGTTGCCAATGATGTTCGTCCATACCTGGTTTAATTGATCATGATCAGCCGTTACTTTAACGGTCTGTAAATCAAGCTCAAAATGAATGCTGCGGGCGGTCCATTGCGGCTGGAGCGCCACAATGACCCGCCTGATCTGTTCATCCAGGCTGAGCGTGATGAGCCCCAGCTGCTGTGACTGGGATTCAAGCAAACTCAGCTTAAGCAGGCTATCGCTCATTTTGGACATCCGTTTCGCTTCAGCGATGATAATATCCAGATAACGACTTCGCTCGTGTTCTGAGAGGTCTACTTGCTTCAGTGCTTGAGCATAACCGGATATCGAGGTGAGCGGTGATTGTACTTCGTGCGACACGTTCGTTACGAATTCCCTGCGCAGCTGCTCCAGCTGCTGCAGATCGTGCATCATGTCTTCAAAGCTGCGAGCCAGCGTACCCAGCTCACTTGTTTGCTTAATATTCAGCTTGACGCTGAAATCTCCAGCTGCAATACGCCTAGTCGCTTGGGTCAGCTTTTTGATTGGCCTTACCAAGTATATGGAGGCAACGAGAATCAATAAGCTCCCTGTAATCAGAGAACTGGTTGCAAAGATCAATCCCCACTTGACAACAAAAGAGGTAGATGGGGGGGCGAGCATTTCCAAAAACATCGCTTTCGTTCCCATTTCCGTTTTCAACGGCAACCCTAAAAGAACCGTAGCAATACCATTCGGCGTGTCTTGAACAACGCCTCCTTCTATTACTTTCTTTAGTTTTTCCATCGTTACTGCAGCAGGTTGATGTCCGTTAAGTTTACCGTAAGACTGGAACTGACCCGTTGCTTCGTAAATGCGAATATAATAGGAATCGAGCTGCTTCATTTCACTGACGAACAGGTCCGCTTCGCGTAACGGAAGAGTTTTGTAAATCCGGACGACGTCTTGACCGAAGTTGCGTAAGTTGATTTGCGCGTTCTCGTTCAACTCTTCTTTGAACATCCAAGTAGACATAAAAAATGATAGGATCGTGCCCCCAATAACGGACACTAGAAATGTCAGGACTACTCGAATATATAAGGATCTGATCATTCGTAGACCTCAAGCCTGTACCCTAGCCCGCGCACCGTTTCGATCCGAAAATCAGGTGTCGTCGCAAACCTTTCGCGAAGACGTTTAATATGTACATCAACCGTTCGATCATCTCCTGCGTAATCGATTCCCCAAATCTGATCGATCAGCTGCTCGCGCGTATAGACTTGTCCGGGTGTTCCAGCCAGCTTATACAGCAATTCGAACTCTTTGAGCGGCAGCGTGAGCGACTCCGTCCCTCTAATCACCTTATAGGTCTGCCTGTCAAGAATGACGTTGCCGAACTGGATCGTCTGCGTGGAGCCCATCCGGTATCGTTTCAGCAATGCCTTAACGCGAACCGTCAACTCCAACGGATCGAACGGTTTCGTTAAATAATCGTCCGTCCCAAGTTCGAAACCCTTTACTTTCTCCCATGTTTCGCCTCTTGCCGTTAGCATAAGCAGCGGCAAATCCGGATTGGCTTTTCGAAGCTCCTTGCATAACGTCCAACCATCCATCATCGGCATCATATTATCAAGCACGACAAGATCAACGGGTGTTGAGCCATAGACGCTAAGCGCTTCCTTGCCGTCAGCGGCTTCGACTGTTGTGAATCCGTCGTTGCGAAGAAATAAACAGACGAGTTCGCGAATGTTCGCATCGTCGTCAGCAACCAGTATAGTAGGCATTGCTTCCCTCTTTCCTTAATTTCAATCCTATAATGTAATAACTATTGTACTATTATATATACAAGGGTATGGAGTTTGGTTTCAAATTGAACCTCGAACCGGCCTCACCAGCGAATACCTAGCTGCCGTTCTCAGGCAATGTAACTTCATTCTCTCCGCGTGGTGCTTAAGTAAGTTTAATCAAGGAAGATGAACTGCTCGTGACGTCAATATGAACGGAATATGAACGAACCAAAATGGTGAATGACCAAAAAGTCGACCTATTTAGGTCGACTTTTAGTCTTAAAGTAACTTTAAGTATGTTGTAAGTTTAGCGAATTGTGAATCATTTTTAATATTCGACATGCGTTACTGGGAGGCAGCAGCTTTCTTGACGCCGCTGATCTGCCCACCATGCTGAACGACTAGCACGTCTTGTCCGATGAGCGTCGGCAATGGTGTGCCTTTGTATTGAGCGGAAGCCAGCGTACGTCCGCTATTCGTATCGATCGTTAACAGCTTGCCGTTTTCCAGTCTTACATAGGCGATGCCTTTATCTCCGAGGGACCATTCGGCCACTCCCGCTTCAAATGCATAGGTTTTATCCGGCTCGGCTTTGGAACGACTATCCGTCGGGAATCGGGAGACTACAGCTTTGTTTTGAGTTTCATCATACTTTTCAATGACATAGAAATATTCCCCGTCGGATACGACATCGGATGCACTTTGATCTTCCACGAAATCCACGGGTATGTAGGACCGGGTAGCCATTATTTTTCCGCTGTTCAGATTCATTTCATCGATATTGGCTGCAAATCCGGCATCGATGCCTTCGGTTACGTCACGCGTATAGAGCGATTTGTCATTCGAAAAGAGAATGTCTTGATGGTCTCCGCCGGTCTGTGTCCATTTTACTTTGCCGTTCTGGGCATCAATCCCCTGTAACCCGCTAGTGGTCAAAGCGCCATGGATGATGGTGGAGACAACAAGGATTTTTCCCGTCTGGAGTACTTTATACCCCTGGTCGCTGCCCTTCAATTTCCACTTCACCTTACCGCTTGACGCGTAGTACGCCGTCAACCCATACGCATCCCCGACATAGATCACACCGTCGGCTGCATGCAAGCTGTAGTTCACGTAGCTTTCCTTCTTTCCTGGCTGGGATTGTGTTTTAACTTTCCATTGCAGCTTACCGGTTGCAGCATTGAGCTTAATCAGTCGGCCTGTCGCATCCGTAAACCATACCGATTTGCCATCCGTTACGGTCTGTGAGACGGCTGCGGCGGGATACGTCCAGCGGGTTTTGCCTGCCAAAGCGTCAAAAGCAATATATTTCTTACCAACGGTATAGAATAAGTTATTCTTAATTAATGTAGCTTGGGTGTCGATCCGGCTGGGATCTCCCAACGTCTTCGTCCAAATCGGTTTTAGGTTATGGGAAGACTTGTCCACAGCAGACGCAGCAGCTGCGACATGCTCGGACCCGGACAGAATGGTAGAGATTGGCGATGCAAGAAGCGCCACGGCCATACTGGTTACAACAAGACGAGAGACCGTTTTATTTCGAATAGTATACATGGATGTATGCCTCCTATGACTAAATATACAGATCTGACGTTGAAGATAAGAATTGAGTATCGAATCTATTCGTTAGTATGATTGTAGTATGACTTATAAGTTTTTTCAAGAACTAATTGGTTTTTAAGCGGACATAAGAAATGACGCATTCGTGGGATACTCGAACCCATTAAATGCATCACCGTGGTTTAATCGAATATGAACAATTCCTCAATAGCTGCTCCCACCGCCCGTGAAATATCGATCGCCAGCTTTAGGGAGGGATTATATTTGCCCGCCTCCAGACGAATGATGGTTTCCCTGCGAACTCCAACCTTGCCCGCCAACTCATCTTGGGTCATTCCCGCTAACTGCCTGTACTTTTTTAAATTGCATTTGAATGGTTCCATGGGCATCCACCTAACAATATTTATCCAGATAATAAAAAGTTATGGAATACGTCAGAAACGTAGCTGCCCAACCCGCTGCGCTCACAATGATCATGAATTCTCTTGTTCCGAAGGAGAACATGCTGCCGATTCCGATCATAAACAGACATGCGGCCGGCACCCACATGGTGATGGACCTCGCCTTCTGGGCATTCATGTAGTACCGTTCATCCGGCATCTCTTCTGCCAGCTTCCCATGGAAATAGAAACTGAAAAAGCTAAAAAAACTAAAGTAAAACAAAAACGAAGGATCATGGGTCTTAAAATACTGCAGTCCGTTAAACCCCAACAAACCAAGCAGCCATCCGTGCTTACCAATTCGTACGTAACGCTTTCGCTGTCCCTTATACATTCCTGATTCCTCTCCTGCGGTTAAAAATCAGAGCCATCTCGATCCCCACCAACAGAGCGACCATATAAACGGCGCTCTCTATGCTTATAGCCGTGACCGCCAATAGGCTCATCATGAGCGGAACGGCATATTTACGGGGATGATGCCATAAATCGCTCTCCACCCGCCAATGGAATACGGGATGTTTCCATTCGAGCCAAACGGTCGAAATGGCGCATTGGGCGGCAAATAATACGCTAAGTACATAATACATGATTTCTACCGATCCATGAAACATATGCCAGCATGCTAAGTAGATCGTGTATATGAATAAGTTTACTGCCAGTATAAACAATCCGTATGCAACTCCGATACGTTGAAATTGGCCGGGCAGCATTTGGATTTTCCGGTGAAGCCCCCGATTGCTGGACAACAGGATGCCGATCGGTGTGTTGAAAGATAGGACCGCGAATCCGAGCGGCAGGAACGAGGCAAGTTGCATCTGCTCCAGCATAAACGCCATGAAGCCTGCAAATAAACATAATGCGATCGTATTGTATAGATAGCTTTTATGGAAGAATAGGTAGCGCCCTAAATACCGGAGGAACGAAGCGTTTCGAATCGGCGCTGCATGGAGCTCCGTCATCTTCAAATCCTTGTAATATCGGTACGGATCCGTTCGATACAGGATGAGCCATTGAAGGGTCGTGCTGATCAGCATTCCCAACAAACGATGGGACGGGTCATGGAGCAGGCAAAGCGCCGCTTGCAGCAGCATCCAGAAACAGGCCGGCATCCTTTTCCCTCTGTTCAGCAGAGCGAATACCACGAAGGCGGTCAACCCCGCATTCAGGAAGCTAAGCAGAAATGCCAGCGCATGCATACCCGTAAATTGAGAAACCGACATATAAAGAACGAGGATGTACGAAGTCTTGGTGACCAAGGTATATAATGCTACCGCAAAAAAATAAGCTGCGTTGAACATGCTTGGCCTAGATGGAAGCATGAACGCCCCCTTCAGCTTCCTCCGGTTATCGTCCGACGATAAGGTTCTCACCACCATGCCGAACGTAAATACGGAGATGGCCGTCATGAATACATTCAAGGCTACATGGTAATCGATATCGAGGCTGCTCATCGCCGCATATAAAACAAGCAGGGCTGCGGTATGCTTCCACAAACGGTCGTAGCTTGACCCCAGGAACTTTTTGGCGAATCCATGAAATGTCGAGATCACTTGTTCAGTACCCCTCTAATAAACTCGGGATCCATGTCGCCCTGCAAAAAGGTATGACGGATCGATCCGGCTTCCAAAATGATGATGCTGTCCGACGTAAGGCATAAACTCTCCAGAACGTGGGAAGAAAACAAGATCGCCCCATGTCTCCTGTACTCGTTCATCATTCGATACAGAAATTCCGTGCTTTCGAAATCCAGTCCGTTGACCGGCTCATCCAGCAGCAGCAGCTCGGGACGCAGCGCAAATCCTGTGATCAGATAGGCCTTTCTCCTGCTGCCCATCGATAATTGGCCCAAGAATGAGTTCCTGTAATTCTGAAATTTGAATCCTGCAACGAGCTCGTCCAAGATTTCGTTACGAACCTCTTGTCCGTAGGATTGAAACACATGCCTTACATATTCCTCGAATGTAAAATACTCGAACGACTCGTCCTCCGAGAACACGGTATACCGGCTTCGTTTAAATGCAGGGCTTGTCAGCGAAGTTTCCTCGTTCTTCCACAACAGCCGCTCCAGCGAATAATGCCGGTGAATGCCGCTCAGGACATGGAGCAGCGTGCTTTTACCCGCCCCGTTCAATCCCACCAAACCTATGATCTGATGGGGGCCAATCTCCAAATTAAGATTCGAGATGACGGCGTCTGTTTCCGCACGGTACCAAGCAGCTAATCCCTTCATGCTTAATAAATGCCGCCGCTCCTCCCCCTCATTGCTTGCCGACTTTCCAACCTTTCCAGCCTGCATAAACAAATAGAACGCCTCCTGCCAAAAATAATAAAGCCAGCGGGTACGACTGTTGAGTAAGTCTCTGAATGCCAATACCGATCCAGAGCAGTCCCATCGCGAATCGAAGAATGATTTTCATCGCAAACGCCCCTTCCAAAAGTGATGTATTTGTAACTTTACGTGATAAATATATCACTTTATAATTTGAGGGTCAAATGGGATCGTGAATTGACATGCAGCAGGAAAGCTTTTACAATACGTGGCGTATATCCGTAACAAAAGTTAAATAAACTGGAGTGAATAATACGATGCAGATTCGATTGATGACCGATAAGGATATGGACAGCGTCATTGACATTTGGCTGGCCGCCTCGAAGGAGGCCCACCATTTCATCACCCCCGAATACTGGGAATCCAAGCAAAAGGACATGCGCGACGTGTATTTGCCAATGGCCGATACCTATGTGCTGGAGGAAGCGGGCGCCACGGTAGGCTTTATATCGACCGTTCAGCATGCCTTGGCCGCTTTGTTTGTTCACCCTGGCGATCAGGGCAAGGGATATGGCCGGGCTCTTCTTCAATTCGTGAAGGAACGCAGCCCTAAACTCGAGCTCAAGGTATATAAAGAGAACGGGAACGCATTTCGTTTTTATTCCCGGAACGGCTTTGCCGTCGTTGAAGAAACCATCGACGAGGATACCGGTCAGACGGAATTCGTCATGGCCTGGGAAGAACGATAAATGGCAACATGCGCCTACATATTCAAACAGGCAGAAGGTGACCGGAATGGTTCGGTCACCTTCTGCCTGTATTTTTTTACTGAACCTTTTGGTGTCTCAGAGCGAATATAAAGGTGAGGTCGCATTAAAGGAGGAGCAAGCTTACAAGGTTCAGACTTAATGCTTGTAAATAGATTCATTTACTTACCGGACAAATAAAGGCCGAGCTCTGATAACAGCGCGCTTCCCACGTACGTGCCCGTGAACACGAAAACCGCAACGATGGCGACGCGCCACGATGTTTTGCGAAGATCAACCAGCCTGTCGGCAACGGAAATGCCGGCAAACGCCAAGATCGGGGTCGTAATGGACAAGAAGTTGACGTTGGCAATGGCATCCACGAACACATCGGAGATCAGGCAGCAGATCAGCGAAACGATCGATACCCAGCCGAGAACCGGGAAGTCCTGCAAGAATTTCAGCGGAGCTTTTTTCATGAGCGTCGAGATCAGAACGCCGATGAAGGAAAAAAGCCACAGCACGGCCAAGCCCGCTATCGTCCCTAACGTAATATGACCTTCGCCGTTTTTGATGAATTTCATTTGCTCCGTAAATAAGATAAGACCAACGCTAAGCAGCAGGACGAGGGCGTATTTTGCGTATTTATTCAAACCGGTGCTCATTTCTTCTCACCTCTGACCATTAATTTGTACATAAACCGCTGCAGCGGCACCGCGAGAAATACCATCGTATACGTTCCGAGGAAGCTGGTAAGCAGCTGGCTCGCAGCAGCGTATCCGTTAATGGTCTCCGTCATCTCAGGAGAATGCGCGACTAGCGCGGAAGAAGAGCCTGTCATCATACTGGCGGAGCCGACGCCGGAGGACATGGCTAACGCTTCGATCGAGAAGCCGGCAGCAAGCATGACCGGCGCAAGAATGCTGAAGAACAGCGTGCCGAAGAGGGTGCCTATAATATAGAGGGACAGCACCCCGCGGCCTTCGTCGGAGTCGAGCGTATATTTCTCGGATATGTAGGCAAGTTCCCCTTCCCTCCCAAGTCCGAGCGTAGCGCCGATGGCTTCCCTTCTCAGGCCGAGCAGAATGGCGATCGGAAGTCCGAGCAGAATCGTACCCAGGTTGCCGATTTCCTGAATGATGAACACCCAGCCAACTTTTAATATATCTTCAATTCTGGGAGCAACGTCGGCGCCGTATCTCGCCATAAGCGGCAGCATAATGAAGATTAGATACTTGCTGGAGAAACCGACGTTCTCCTTGCTGTAAATTTTCCGCATAAAGCCTTTCCGGAATATCGACAAGCCGAGCACCATGGTGATCAAAATGGCGAATACGAGTGGGAGCAGGCTGATTTTTACGGAGCCCACCTGGATCGACTGAATGCCGATAAATTCGGCAACCGCGATTACAATGAGCACGAATGCAAGCAAATAGAGATACTGTAGTTTTAACTTCATGCCATGATGTCCTCTTTTCTGTTCTTAGTTGGAGCTAACTATCGACGCAAGGAGCTGCTCGTATTCGGCAAATGTACGACGGTAGAGCTTCGATCGATCGATACGTCCGCTCATTCGCTCCAGCACCTGGGTTAAAAATCTCGGGAACACTTCATAGATAAACTCGGGATCGATATCCTTGAAATCGTCGCCGTGGATCGTTCCCGTAAAACCACTGTAGCCGATCTGAATGCAAGGCATCATGAAGGCCAGATCGCCAATGTCTCCTGCCGCGCTGATGGCGTTATTGTTCCAAATACGGGAGATCTCCTCGTTATCCTGGAACGCCTCTAGCACGAATTCGGACAAATACCGGTCCTGAACGAACGGCAAATATCCCATCTGCGTCTTAATCTCGACCTCGCCTTGAAGTGCCAGCGCGCTGCCCTTGGCCGCATCGTCCATTTTGGAGGCCGCTTCCTTCATGTAGTCGACCGACTGGGTGCGCAAATCGCTGCCCACCGTAATCCGGTTGGGAATGACGTTTGTCGACATGTCGGATTCCAGGACGATCGGATTCATGCGAACCTTCTCACTGTCCTTCATTTGCTGCCTGCTGAGCCCTAACGCCACATTGAACAGGGTTGACATGCTGTAGGCATTTTTGGCGGAGAAAGGATCGAAACCCGCATGGGTTGCTTTTCCGGTAAACGTATAATGCTTGTATAGGAATCCAGCCAGGTCGCAGTTGATTTCGATCGTGCGCTCTGCAAACTCACCACCCATGGCGTGTACGCATAGTCCGATGTCGATATCGTCGAACACGCCGAGTTTCATCGCTTCGGGTTTCCCTCCGTAATAGGAGATCTTACCGCTGGCAAGCAGCTCGTCCCTATAGGCGAGATCCAAATACTCCTCAGCAGGAATGAAAATAAACGTTAGACTATAATCAAGGGCTTCGTACGCCTTTGATTCAACATAATGTTTGTACAAAGCCAGTGCGATCGCCACCTGCGTATAATGACCGCAATTGTGTGCCGCTCCCGTCTCCTTATCCGATTGCCAATGCGTTGGAGCGTAAACGGCGTCCAATTCCGCAATAAAAGCGATATTCAGCGGCTTGCCGCTGCCGAGGGTTGTCCGAAGCCCGGTTGTACTGAATGATTGCAGCTCGATGCCCGGATTCACCTTCTTCAAAAAATCGGTCACGGTTTGATGGGTCTTAAATTCCTTGTAGCCAAGTTCGGGGTTATCGAATATGGTCCGTCCAACGCCTGCAATTTCTTCGTACTGTTCTTTAAAGCTCATAGCTGCCTCCTTCTTGATGAAAATAATTCTTATGTTATTTTAATTCTCTTAAATATGTCAATAAAAATCACGTTATATTATTTTTCTATAAAGGTAATCAGAATTTGATATAACTCGATCTTTCCACAGCCATGATTAAAACAGCCAACAGCTTAACGCCTATTTTCTACCATTATAAAAAAATTACACCTTTTTTTCTGTAAAGCGTTAAAAACCTCTGACTTTATTTTCAATGTAAGAAAAGTGAACAAAACGCGTTAAAAATTTTCAACCGAGTTATGACTCTAGCCCAAACTGCTGGCCCTGCTGTATCTTGGCGTAAAAAACATTCACCTGGTGCCGACGCTCCCTCCCTTCCTCTAGCCAAACGCGGCCGAAATTCTCGTCGACAAGTTCGGAATCGGCGGCATTACAAATGTGGAAGAGGATATGAAGAGATTCCTGGGCACGTAAAAGAGCTTTCGTGCAAGAAAGACCGTCAGGGGAGTTCGCCCTGACGGTCCTTTTTGAGTTTGGAGGATATTCAAGATTTTGCATTCGTGTCTCTGCTTAGTTTTGTTGTAGCCGCATCTCTCGCATTTCCCGATAAATGAACGATTTAGAACACGCATTCCGTGGCGATTAACGGACGCTTAAGCAATTCCCATCCGGTATTGGCGGATATAAAAGAGGCAAGCTCCCAGCCCATTCGGTAATGCGTCTGATAACCGGGATGATATCGGCCGCCCCATCCTTCCACCTCTGGATGAATCAGTCCTAAATCCACTACAAACACCTTCCTATTTCCACTTTGATTGAAATAGGTCACCACCTTATTCACACTCGCCAGATAGTTGTTATTCATGGTTCCAACACAGCAAAAGATATAGGGATCGTTATACTTTTCCAGGATAACCCGGATGAATTCAATATACGCGGCAATATATGCCTCATCATCAATTGGCGTAGAATAATCGTTTTGGCCCAAATTAATGACAATTCCATCAGGAATATACCGGGAAAAGTCCTATGGCGCCGTCCCTTTGCCGAGCGTCCCGAAAAAATGTTCCGGCAATCCTTGTTTGAACCCTACCGCATCCTGCCAAACGCCAATCCCGCAAATGGCCATCGTATGATATTCCGCATTCAGCATTCTGGCGCTGATCCCGACATAGGACATGTATCCGTCGTCAAGATGCGGAGCTTCAGCAAGCACATGCGGATGGCCGATCCCTGCTCCATCCGTAATGGAATCCCCAAAGTATTCAAGCCGGAGTGGTTTTGCCGCGGGCGGGGCAAGGAAGCTTCCGCCGTCAGGCAGCGAAAAATGATGAAAGGCAATACTTCCGCTCAGAATCCCCGTTCGCTTGTGGATCTCTAAAGTGTGTTCACCGTCCGGCAGCCCCTGTTCGATTATGTATTCATGAACCCCCTTCTTCAGATTGATCCAATTACGTGCGACACCGTCCACTACGATTTCAACGTAATCCTGGCCGTCGGAATCCTCAGCCGTCATCGAGATGGCCGTACCTCGGAAGGCAAGAAACACAGCGCTGTTGACCCATCCGCATTTCGGATTCTCTTTCTCGGTCAGATGGAATCTCCCCATCAGCCTGGCAAATTTGGTAAAGCTAAACTCCAACATCATCCCCCCCTCAGACTCGAAGTCAAAAAGTCGAATTTCAACACTTTTATTTTGCCAAGAAGGCGTCGACCTGACGCTGCAGCTCATTCTGGATTTTCGTGAGCACCGCTTCGCCTTCCGTTTTGAACTTGGCGAAGTATTCATCCGGATCAAGTGCCCCGTTAAATAATCCACTATAATATTTGGCTTGGATGGTCGCGAACTGGGCCACTTCGTTCTTTACTGGCGTCGGATCGAAGGTGAAGCCGGTCATGATGTCCTTCGTGAAGTTGTCAGCTTGCGTAATGAATTGTCTGTACTCTTGAGTCTCTTCGTCAGTACCGACCCACTCCCGCTCTAACGTGGGATTCAGCATAAGCTGGAACGAGACGATGCCGCCATCGTTGTTCAGCGTGTCATATTGGTGCTCGCCGACTGATTTCCAGTTCACACCTTCAATGCCGTGCTCCAACAGATCGTAATTTTCCTGCCGGTTCGCCCAATCGAGGAACATCATCGCACGTTCTTTATGCTTGCTCGTCTTTACAATGCAGATGAAATTATCCATCTTGAAATTGGAAAAGTTCTTTCCGGGGGTTAGATCAAACAGACGAACCGCTTCCAGTTCTCCGCCCGGCACGACCTGCTTTAACTGGTCATTGTACGCTTTGGGAATGCCAAAGGTCATTTGGGGCGTGGCCGCTACTTTGTTTTGGAGCTGCATTTCTCCCGGACCGCTTTTATTCGTCAAGACGTCCTGCGACATGATTTTATCAACAAACAGCTGGTGGACATCCTGGATATTGGACCAGATCTTAGGTTCCTTGGTTTCGAAGAAATTGTAGACCTTCCCATCGTTGCCCTTGTAATACAGCATCAAGCTGGCTCCCGCAAAATTTGTCGGGCGAATGTTGACGCTGGTATCGTCCCGGATCAGCCAGTTGACCCAGCTGTAGGTGACGTCGTCCGCGCCAGCAAGGAGCGGGGTGATCCCAGAGTTACTGTCGCGAACGGCATAGAGATAAGCTTTTAGATCCTCATACGTCTTCACGGGCGGCAGATTCAGCTGCTCTCTCAAGTCCTTCCGGATGAAGACCGACCTTTCCTGGGTATAGGCGCTTCCCAAAGGAACGCCATAGATGCTGCCGTTGATTTTGTTCGCTTCCCACATTTGTTGCGGTCTCGTCTTTTTCACGTTGGAGCCGTATTGGTCCAGAAGCCCGCTTAATTCCTCGTAATACCCCTGCGCAGCCATCGTTTCCAGATGCAGCCATGGGGCGTCGAAAATCAAATCCACACTCTCTCCCGAAGCCAGCATAACGTTGGTCTTCTGATTAAGATCGGCAAAGTCGATGAATGTAAATTTAACCTGTGTATTGATTTCGGCTTTTAACCTCTTGTTGACCTCTTCCAGCACCTGCTCGAAGTTCGCCTCCTTCGCCCCCGGAATGACAACCTCCAAAGTGACCGGCTCGAGGGACGGATCGCTGGTTTCCCCGGAATCTTTGGGCGCGGAGGCGTCCCCGCCGGATCCGGAGCACCCGGACAAAGCGATTGCCAGTCCGAGCAGCGCCGTCACCATGAACTTGCGTTTTGATTTGGCCATGTACATGACTCCCTTCAAATAATCAACTTATATATCCGCGGCTGGGCCAGTCTATATCGATACGCTCGGCAATCCGCGTAAAGCCCCAGCCTCAGCCTTTCACCGAGCCGAGCGTCAGACCTTTGACGAAATATTTCTGAACCATCGGATAGAAAAATATAATCGGACCGATCGTCAGGCATACTGTAGCCAGCTTGACCCCTTCCGCCGGCGGCAGCGTCAGTACGTTTCCATGATTGAGCGACGTGAGCTGCATCTGCGACATGAGCTGCCGAAGAAGCAGCTGGAGCGGGTACATATCGCTGTTATCAATAAACAAAAGCGACAGCCACCAATCGTTCCAATATTGCAGTGCGTAGAACAAGCTGATCGTTGCTATAACCGGCGTTGAGATCGGCCTAATAATTTTGAAGAAGATCGTCCACTCTCCGGCGCCGTCCATGTTAGCCGATTCGTTCAGCTCATAAGGCAACGAGCGATAGAACGAGACGAAGATAAACGCAAAGAACGGATTCATGACATAGGGGAGCACAAGCGCCCATAGCGTGTCTTTCAGATGCAGCCACTGAACGACCAGAAGATAGAAGCCGACGAGCCCCGAGCCGAAGACCATCGGTACATAGGTCATGAACGAGAGGAAGCCGCTGTATCGGTTCTTCGGATGGGCCAGCACGTAAGCAAACAACGCAGTGACAACGAGGCCGATCACGGTTCCGATGGCTGTTACTGCAATGGTGACGCCATAGCTGGTGAACATTTGCTTGCCTTGAAGGAGGAACCGATATGACTCCAACGTGAACTCATCTGGCCAGACGGAGTATCCGTGGAGCGCCAGGCTTCGGGTGCTGGCAAACGAATTGATGACCATGAGCCAGAACGGGAACAAACAAACCAGCGCAAATAGAATCAATAACAGCCCGAACAACCATATCGCCATTTTATCGGAGAAACCGCTTGTCCGTCGGATTCGTGCAGACGGAATCATAGCAACCGGACGATTCATATGAAATTCACCTCCCTTTCATTTCACGAAATTAAAATAACCTGGAATCCTTATCGATTTTCCGAACCAGTGCATTAAACGAAACGACGGCGATAAGCCCCATGATAGACTGATAGAACACGATAGCCGATGACATGCTAAAATTGCCAAGCTGCCTTAACGCCCGGTACGAATACGTATCGATGACATCGGTCGTCGGGAATAGAATCCCGTTATCCCCGATAATTCCGTAGATCATGCCGAAATCCCCGTAGAAGATCCGTCCGACTCCCAAGAGCACGAGGATAATCATTTGCGGCTTCAGCAATGGCAGCGTAATGAATTTCATCTGCTGCAACCTCGTGGCTCCGTCCAGGCGGGCGCTCTCATAATAATCGGCGGAGAAACCGGTAATGGCAGCAAGCAGAATGATAGAGTAGTATCCGGCACTCTTCCAGATTCGTGTCAAAGTTAGAATAATCGGCCATACCCATGGGGTCTGGTACCAATCCACGGTGTGAAGTCCGCTCATATTCAGGACACGGTTAATCAGGCCGTCCGTATTGTTGAAAAGAATGAACGTCATATACCCTACGACAACCCATGAAATAAAATAAGGCAGAAAGACGACGGATTGGATCGTACGCTTAAACCATTTCAGGCGGATCTCATTCAAGAAGAGTGCAATGATAAGGGCAAAGGCCAACTCGAAAAGAATGAACATCGCATTTAAATAAACGGTATTGACCGTAACTTGAATCCAATCCCGATTGGAGAAAAAGAAGCGAAAGTTGTCCAGCCCCACCCAATCGCTGCCCCATATGCCCTTGCTGATCTGAAAGTCCTTGAACGCCAGCAGGTGTCCGGCCAGAGGAATGTAGGAGAAGACAACGAGAAAGATGATTCCCGGTATCGCCATCGAATACAAGTTCCGATTCTTTACTAAATCCTTCAGCATTCTCAATTTATAGTATCACTCCATTCGATCTGGTCTGTCTGATGTGGCCATACCCTGACCATGTTTATTATGTGCGGAAGGAGGACTTCGGAATAGTCCTCATTGTGTCACAAGGGGTACTGAACTTTAGGATTGGGCGGTAATCCGGCTTCCGGGATCATCTTAATTTCTACTTTGTCAAAATGAGGACTTCACACAAAGGTCAGGATATGATTGAGTAAGGAGGTCCCGGTTCGTATCTTCTATCGAGGCAGTATAGATCTACCCTTAAACCGTCAATCCATCAGCAAGGGGTGCTGGCATTATATGAAGATCAAACCTATATTACAGAAGACCTATTTTCGGACCTTTCTATTACTAACCACTGTTCTGATCTGTTCCATTATTCCTTTCGTCTATTTACTGTCTGCGGAATTCGCAAAATACACCATGCTGGAGGTGCGCAGCAATTCGCAGAACGAAGTCAACAACCTGGCTTCGAAGGCCGAAATGATTCTCGGCAATTTGAAAGCTTACGGGCTCAGCATGTACGCCGATCAGAATATTCAGAACTGGTTCTTCGATGCAAGCAAAGATCCGCTCATCGACCATGCTGCGCTCGTCGCCCAATCCAACTTCATGTCCACCGAACCGCTCATCCAGCGATCCTATCTGATTAATTTGAAGAACGATCTTATCGTCGATTCCAAAGTCGGAATCGTCCGCACTGAATCCTTTGCCGACCAGAGCATGCTGGAGCGTGTAAAATCATTCCACCGCCAATATTTGCGCTTCTTTCATCATTCGCTGGATGGCTCGGACTCCCTGGCCCTTATTCTGCCTGCTACCCCCGAGAAGCCGTCTGACTTCTATCTCGTACTCCTGATTGATAAACCGCTGCTGTCGAAGCTTCTGTTCGGCCAAACGGTCTCCTCGGAGCAAGACATTCGGATTCTCGACAAGGATGGGTTCGTCCTGTTAGGCGCGTCCAATCCTGCATTGAACGAACAGCTTTATCAAGCAGGGCGGGAGCAGCAGAACAGCCATTTTCAAGTTCGGCTGCCGCATCAGAAATGGTTCGTCAATACAGCCAAGCTGACTACTGAAAATTGGTCCGTATACTACTCGACCGAGTATCATATTTTGACGCGCCATATCTCCTTATTCCAGCAAAAATTGATAACGTATACATTGCTGCTATTGGCAATCCTCTCCTCGTTGTTCTTCTGGAGTTCTCGCCGTTCCTTGCGTTCCATCACCTTCTTGTCGGAAAAGCTGCGGGGAAAGGTTGCATTCGCCAACTCCACGTCTGATGCCAAGCCGGATATTCAATGGATCCACGACGGCATCGATATGCTGCTGAACAATGTGGAGCAGCTTCATGCATCCATGAGAAACCAATCCGAGCTCGTTCGAACGGAGTTTCTCGCCCAGTGGATGCTGCACGGGACGCCGGGTACCAAGAGCTACGAATATATTCAGACCCGGACCAAACTGGCCTCCTGTGAAGTTTTGTTTTTGGCCGTTCTTCGGATCGAAGCCTATACGGTCTTTTGCGAACGTTACGATTTCCCTTCCCGGAAATTGATGAAGTACGCCATACGCAATATTAGCGAAGAAGTGATTGGCGCAGGTTCTTATGCGGCCGAAGGCTTGGATATGGGTGGCGACCACATCATTCTGGTCGTTGGTGGCCCTGCATCGGGCGGGCTTCAACTTCAACGTCTTCTGGAGGAGACGCAGAATCAGGTGGCACGCATCCTGAACGTGGATACAACCACCGCCGTTAGCAATGCTTATGACTTCGGCGCCAATATCCGAAACATCTATGACCATATCCACGAATTGACGAAGCTGCGATTTCTTAACGGAGAGAAGCAAATTTTTCTGGAGAGTGATTATGAAGAGTTTATGGCAGGGTATCCTTCTGCGTCTGAGGCGCTGGAGACAACCGAGATCATCAAGTCGATCCGTCGCGGCCGCCCGGAGACCGCCGTCGTTCTGCTGCGTCAGCAGATGAAGCACGTCCATGAGCTGCCTTATCGCGACTGTAAGCTTAACCTGACCTACTTTACCTACGATCTGCTCAAAAACTTTAACAAGTCCAGCGTCCTGCACGAGATCAGCAGCATCCACCAATTGCTTGAGCGGTACAGCACGCTGTCCGAGTTTCAAGCATGGCTGGAGAGCATCGTCACGATGCTTGCGTCCGAGACGGAAGTTCCGAAATCTTCAAGCCGCAAGGAAGAGATCGTCTTGGAGATTAAAGAATACGTGGACAACCATTTGCAGGATGCGCAATTGTCGATCGAGCAGGTAGCCGACAATTTTTCCTTCTCCGTAAGTTATATCCGGCAGTTATTCAAAGAGGTCATGAACGTGTCATTGTCGGAGTACATACTTCAGGAACGAATCGAGAGAGTGAAAGAGAAACTGATCTCCAGCCAGCTCTCGGTGCTCGAGATCGCAGATCAATGCGGCTTCATATCCAAAGGGCATTTTTTCTCCGCATTCAAGAAGTTCACGAATCTCACTCCGAAGCAGTATCGGGAAATCCACGCGGACTCCACTGGTAAAAATATCGCTCCTCCCAGCTTATCATGGAGAAGCGGCAGCTAAGGACGCTGTTCCCCATGAGCAGACTCAAGCCGAAAAGGACCTCTCCTGTAAAGCCCTACAGCACTTTATGGAAAGGTCCTTATTCGGTTATTTTAAGTGGTCTGGCGCTCTATTGACCGGTTGTTCCTTGAACCGGCTCAAGCCCTAGCTTCGGATTCGCCAAGTCGAGTTTATACATGATTTGATTGTAGTTATACCGCGGCGTTGGGACATGATTCGTGAATGTATTCGTATAGGTTCCTTCGAAATAGATGACCCGGCCGCCGTCCTTGTTGAAGTGTTTATGCTGGGCTACGTTATAAAAAGTATAGTCGTTATGCGTAACGATATGCTTGGCATTGGTCCAAGGACCTTGAGGCGATGGTGCTTCCGCGTACCAGACTTCCCCAAGTACCGATGTCTTGCCTAGTACCTGCTGCGCGATCATCACGTAACGCTGCCGATATTCATTCCATTCAATGGAGCTTTGGGCGATTTGAACGTCTTCACCAGTATCGATATCCTTCAATTGATAATAATGCGGGTCATCAGCGTTTATCAGGCCTAATTGGATCAGCTCTTTCTCTTGTTCTTGGTTGAGCGGCTGAGTGTCCATTTTCCAGCCCCATACAAGCTTGCCATCCGCATCGCGTTCCAGCGACGTTTCAGCCCCGTTGTATGTCGTTCCCGGCGTCAGGCAAGTAAACGATTCGTATTGGGTATAGTCGATGATGGCGTCATAGCTGGCCGCAACGCGCAAATTCGGAATTCGGTGTTCGGTAAAGAGCCAGTATCCCTTACCACCCTCCTCGTAGTAGGTCGCCTGTCCGCCCGGATGACGCCAGTCGTCTTTGGAAGGGAACTGGACAACTTGTTCAAATTCCTTCGTCTTGTCGTTAAAGGCGAGAATGCCGAAGGCGGTGGGTTCAGGATTGTGCGTGCTGTAGCCGGCGAGCAGACGCTCCTGCCCGGCGCTGTCCTTGGCGGTCATCAGACCGAATACCCAGGCTATGCCTGCACCATCAGGCAGAGGCGGCACCAAACTTTTGACGAAACCATCTTCATTCGTAAAATAGTCCAGATTCACCCCGACATCCGGGTCCAGTCCCCCTTTACTCGGAAGCTCGGAAGTCGCACCCGTCACGCGGAAGTTCCCCAGCGGATAGGCCGGTCTGTCCGTATCGCCCCAGAACCAGTACAGTTTATTGTTGTACTCGATCGTCTGCACGGAATCCTGTCCCATGACCAAGCCGTTGATCAGCGGCTCCTTAATGGGTGGCTTCTGGCCAACGAGTAAGCTGTCGCGATAAATGCCTTGGCCTGTCAGTCGGTACAGCCGCTCTGCAATGTTGATCCGATTCATCTCGAGCGTAATCATGCCCCCGGGTGTGATCTGTACGGCCTGCCCCCGGTTGCCGAACATGTCGGCGGGGATGTCGTAGCCGTCACTCGACATATGGAAGAAGACCGTCTGATCCATCAGACCTGGCTCGTCGAATGCCACAATACCGGCACTGTCCGTATAATACAGCACACTGTTCGTCGTCTTCAGTTGGACATGAGGAATGCCCCTGCCTGTCTCGGCATCCACGACCTTGATCATGAATGGCTTCTGGACCTTTATCTTCTCGCTGCTCACATCCTGCTCGGCGCTGCTTCCGGCCGCCTGCGCTGCCATCGCGGCCCCCGGCGCCGTCATGGCCATCAGCAGGATGCACGTCCATATCCCCGCACGTTTCCATTGTTTCATTTTCATTTCTCTTACCTCCCGACCTTTATCGTTTTGATAAAAAGAAATCGTTGCATTGACACGATACCGTCTGTTCAAACCATATCTGCAGCCATGGGTACGAAATAACTCTGGATGCGTTTGCTATCGCGGTCAAGCAATCGAAGTGAAGCTAAAGCGGCATCGCTTCTCCGTGGATGAACTCCTCACTAACCACCTCCTTTCGCAGCATGGGAGCAATGTTTGAGATCGAGCAATAAAAAACGTCTATCAACGTGCATTTTCAATGAAGCCAGACCACATTTAGCGGAAGTTTTTCTTGGGATATGAGGAAGCCCCGTCTCGAAGCTTATAATGTAAGCGAATACATTATTCTTTGTGAGTAACAGCCGCTCAAGCTCGCGCGGCTGTTCTCTGTGTAGAAATGTCTTTCGAACCCATAAATCTGCTGATGAGGAATTATTCCAACAACTAAGACAGTTGACGTCAGGAGCCGATTCGCATGCGAGACCAATCGAAGCCGATCGCCTCCAGCAGTGCGCGCGCAATTAGCAGATGACCCGTCAAGCTCGGATGCACCCGGTCGGACGCCAGCGCAGTAGGATGCACGTAGTCGAAATGGCTGGCGAAAGCGGCCTGCGTATCCACAAACAATGCGCCTACCCGCTCCGCAACCCTCTTGGCTGCGCGTCCGAATTCATCCATCCGGCTGCGCATACGATCTTGGTCGTTCGGCTCCAGATAGAACGGCGTCATGATCACGAGTCCTTGCAGACCGGGCAGCGCTGAACGCACTAATTCTTCCAGGGTCTGCTCATATTCTTCAAGGCTCACATGCGACTCCGGAATCGCAGGTTGGTCGAACTGCCGCCATACATCGTTGATGCCGATCATGACCGTTAACCAATCCGGCTTCAGATCCAGCACGTCCGTCTGCCATCTGGCCTGCAAATCCCGAACCGTATTGCCGCCGATTCCCATATTCGTCACGCGAATAAAGAGCTCGGGATATGCCGCCTGCAGCATCCCGTCTACGAGTGCGGCATACCCTTTACCGACGCCCTGGAACAGCCCTTCCCCGTATGGATATTTACGCTCGCAATCGGTGATCGAGTCGCCAATCATGACCAGGCGTTGTCCTTCTTTCAGCTTCATCCCTTGTTCCTCCCATTCAATTGGAGTCGAATCGTCTTCACCTCGAACGGACGGAACTGAAGTTGTACGTTTCCGTCCTCATGCGGCAATTCCGCATTCTTTTCCTCCAGCATATTTGCTTCATAAACGACCTTAACGGACAGCCCAACGTGAAGCTCGCACGCTACGGAGGCTCCCTTGCTCTCGTACAGACGGACGATCCAATCGCCCGATCCGTCTTCGGCAAGCTTGACCGTCTCCGCGATCACATTGGCTTGATCGATGCAGAGCAGCGATTGCTCCTCCCGGCTTCCTCCAGACACGAGGCTGACAGGATAGTTCAGCTCGTAGGCTTCCCGCACGACAGGACTGCCCAGGAACGCGCCGTTCCAGAACGTAAATCCATATGTAAAATGATGTGTCCCTTGATCGGACGTCTCATCCGGCCACGTCGGAGCCCGAAGCAGCGTTAGGCTCATCGTGTTGTCGTTGACGGAAATCCCGTATTTGCAATCGTTCAGCAGCGCGAAGCCGCGATTCGCTTCAGCAAGCGCCGACCACTTATGCTGAACCACTTCGTAACGATCCGCATCATGCGGACGCGAAGCATGATTCGGCCTCTTGACGTAGCCGAACTGAATTTCCTGCAGCGACTCGTTCGCATGAACGCGAACAGGGAAATCGACTTTTAGCAGCTTGTTCTTCTCTCGCCAGTGAATCGTTGTATGGAATTCCACCCGGCGGCTGCCGGCACAAAGCCGGATATCCTGGATCAGGGTCGATTGGTTCAGTTCGCGCTCAACCCGAATATTCGCGAAGAGCGGGCCGTTCGCGGTAACGGATACCTTGGCGCTTGTTTTCAGCTCGATGGGTGCCAAGCGGTAGCGCCGATCGATCTCCCAAGCATCGAAATCCGAATTTTGATCCCGGTACATCCGCATGACGTTGCAGCGATCCGCCGCCCATTCCGTGCCGGTCTCCTTGTCAAAAATACGCGTAAACTCGCCCTGTTCGTTCATTTCGAGCACGATCCATTCGTTCTCCATATGCGATTCCGTTGCAAGGACTGCAGACACGGCAGAAACATCCGCCGTTTCCGGTCCCGCCTTGTATGTCGACCAGCCCATGGAAGGAGCTTCCACCTCGGCATAGCGAACGCCTTCATGTAGTTGCACCGGCATAACCGCTCCATTCCCGTCCGCAATTCCGTGGACGCCGGCAGGCAGCGCGACCAGTTCTCTTCTCGGCCAGGACAGGGAATTAAAGACGGTAACCCGGGAGACATCGTCGTCCGTGAGCGCATCTCTTGCGTCTGAAGCCATGTCATATACGTTCTGATTCAATTCCTTCAGCTCAAGTTGGGCTTCCTCATGGACACGATGAATGGATGAGCCCGGCAGAATATCGTGGAATTGGTGCAGCAGCAGCACCTTCCATAGTTGATCCAGATCCTCGTAAGGGTAATTCCGGTTATACAGCAGCTCCGCGGCAGCCCCCCAAAGCTCAGCCTCGCGGAAACCGATTTCTGCCTTTCGGTTCAGCTTTTTGATGATCGCTTGCGTCGTATACGTCCCGCGGTGAGCGGGATAATAGAGCTCTCCTACGTATTTGGCATCCGGAATGCCTTTTTCGATCTGATCCTCAAAAAATTCGATCGGCGAGCCATGCTTCGTCTTGGGAACGCCCTCCAAATTGCCGAGCCTGCGCATAAACTCGAGATCATCCCGATTGGAGCCGCCACCCCCGTCGCCGTGCCCGAACTGGGTGAGGCGCGTGGAAATACCTTCAAGCTGGACTCGATCGCTCCACTGATGAATTAAGAACGACGGGTTGATCCGAATCGGGTAGTAGTCGCCGTAGTTCATCAGATGCGTCAAAATTTGCGAGCCGTCGATTCCTTCCCACATGAACGTATTATGCGGGAACGGGTCCGCTACATTATCATAAGTACCGAACAATTTTGTAGACGCGAAATAATGGATCCCGCAGCCCTTCATGATTTGCGGCAGGTTTCCGGAATAGCCGAATACGTCAGGCAGCCACAGCATCTCGTTGTCCACGCCGAATTCATCCTTGAAGAACCGCTTGCCGTGCAGCGCCTGGCGGATCAGGCTCTCGCCGCTGGGCAGATTCGTATCAGGCTCCACCCACATGGAGCCTTCGGGAATGATCCTTCCTTCCTTCACCGCCTGTTTGATTCGCGCATACAGCTCCGGATACAACGTCTTGACCAGCTGGAACAAATACGGCTGGCTCTGGGTGTAAGTATATTCCGGATATTCGTCCATGAGCGCCAGCTGATTGGACAGGGTCCGCGCAATCTTCCGCTTCGTCTCCGCGATCGGCCACAGCCAGGCGACATCCAGGTGGGACTGTCCCATCAGGTACAGGGTCGGCGCCGTTGAACCGTTCACGCAGGAGAGGAGCGGCTCCATCAACTTCCGGCACTGCTTTGCGTTCTCACAGAGCGATTCCTGACGCAGGGTCAGATCAATCGTCGCGAACACCTGAGTCAGACAACGATCAATCTCCGCAACCCGGAGGGATTTGGCATCCAGATGATTGCGAAGATCGTACAAACACTCCAAATCGATGAAAAACTGGTAGACTTCCTCTTCCAAAACGCAGAGCTGCGACTCTCCGAACGTCGGCTGAGAATCCGCATGGCCGGCGTACGCCTCCGCGACGATTTCAAATGCCTCGCCGGCTTTCGCCGAACGGGTTAAAGTGACGTAATGATGGTTAAGGTCCTTTGCGCCGCTCACGATACCGTTTATGTATACGGTCGCTTCAGATCCAAAATCAAGCATGGCCACAAGCCGCTTGCCTTCAGCCTCCTCGGGAACGATGACGGCCCCACGGAACCAGCCGTATCCCCAATTTTCTCCCCACCGTTGGCCCGAAGCGAAACTCTCAAACGGTTGTCCATCCATTTCATGAATGAACAGTTGTTCCATGGTCGTAAAACCGGAAAAATCGATAGAAGAGAGCTTCGTCATCATAAATGGATCTCTTTTGTTTAGCAGCTTTTCCACATGGAATAATATCTCTTTTTTTTCACTCAAGGTTTCTCACATCCTATGGTTTCGTTATCTATGATCCTATCGCCTTGCGACATACCGCCCCTCCACAGCGGCCATCCAGCGGAGGGACGTTTTCTATTCGTTTCCTAGAGCTCTTTGTGCAGCATCATTATAGATTTTCAGCGCTTCATCAATGCTGCCCATTTTATTGACCTTATCGATGAATGCCTGCCAATTGTCGAAGCTGTTCTTGCCTGCTACAAATTTGGCCTGTTCTTCCGTAACGAACGTCTTGATCGGGTTCATAATTTCCGAGATTCGCTGGCTTTCACTGCCCGTGAGTTGAATCGACGGCTCGCTCAACCAGGAAGGAACATAGTCGTTCTCGGGCATGGGCAGACTCGTCAGGAATTCCGCCTTCTCAATCGGCACCTCTTCATATTTGCCGTTAAATACCGTATAATCGGTCGCGGCAAAATCCACGAACGCTCTTGCATCACTCACCATCTGCAAGCCGGGGTTATGGTTTCGGCTTGCGCGCATGCCGTATTTATCGCCCTCCAACCAGGGATCCTTGGCCGTTTTCAGCGAGTCGACAAAGGTCGGAACGCCGTCTTCCCCGATCGTATAGGTCGTGCCCTCGATTCCCCAAGTGATGAGCTGGATCATTTCATCCGAATATTGATAATCGATGAATTTGATCAATTCTTCAGGGTTTTTAACTTTCGAGCTCACGCCGTAGACCCCCCAGCCCAGGTCAGGGGTATTGCCGTTCACAACCTCCTGCCAGGCTTTTCCGTACTTCGGATTGTCGGGATACAGCGAAACCGCGAAAATCTTCCCGTCGTTGGCCGTTCTCGTGTATTCAGCCGGCGTCGTAAACCACTGCGTCAGCCACATGAGGTTGTCGCCGTTCAGCGCTTTTCTTTTCAGCGTATCGTCTGTATCAATGGTATACTCCGGATCTAACAGCTTCTCCGCATACAGCTTATTCGCAAATTGGAGCGCATCTTTATATCCTTCATCCAGAACTCCGTATACGTATTTCTCGCCGTCCCAGAAAATTTCATCCCGGATATGGTTCGCGGAGAACAGCGATCTCAAGCTATTCCATTTGGTCGCAACGGGATATTTATCGGGGTAGAGCTCTTTAAGTTTTTTGGCAGCATCATAAAATTCATCGAGCGTTTCCGGAATTTTGATGTTATTGGCCTCGAACACGTCATAGCGGTAAGCAGACGTATTCTGGATGAGCATGCCGCGATCCTCCGGGAATCTGGGCGTGGAGGTTTCTTTAAAGGTGAACATGTTGCCGTCGGCATCCGTCACCCGCTTCATCCCGTTCTTTACCTTGCTAATGTAGTTCATATAATTCGGCATTAAATCTTGATACTGGCCCAACTCGAGCAGTTGGCCTTGTTCGGCCATTTCGGTCGTATCATAGAATAACGGCGTCACGAAGAAGTCTGTCAGATCGTCGCTCGCGATCATAAGCTTGACCTTCTCGTCATATTCGGAAGAAGGAATATAGTTATATTCAATTTCTACCTTCTTGCCCATATAAGCTTCCATGCGTTTGTGCCATTCCTTGCCCACCAGACTATTCGGATTATCCACGCCGTTTGCCGGCAGCGTGACCGAAAAGCGCATGACTTCTTGATTCTCTTCATGGGTATCGGATGTTTTGGAATTATTCGAACATCCGGAAAAAACCATCAGTAGGGCCAAGCCGAGGACAAGCATTTTTGCCAATTTGTTCATTCCATTTCCCCCTAATTTGCACAATGAACCGCTTCTTCAAATCTGCTATTCATTACAGGTCACGACTGCGCACGCAGCTTGCTTACACCGCCGCATCCGCATTTTTAGCCTTTGATGGAGCCGACGAATATCCCTTTGGTGAAATGCTTCTGGAAGATCGGATAAATACACATGATCGGAAACATGGTAATAATGATGACGCTCATTCGTACCGCCTTGGGATCAAGCGTTTCCCCCGGGGCATTGATGGCGACCGCGCCGCCTCCTACCCGTCCTTGAATCGCTGTCGTATCCAAGGTAAACAGGTAGTTTCGGAGCACCATCTGCAAGGGATACTTATCCTGATCTCGCAAATAAATCAAAGCCTCGAACCAACTGTTCCAGCTTCCGACCAGCCCGAATAGAGCAAAGGTTGCAAACAGCGCTTTCGACAACGGCAGTATGATCCTGAAGAGAACCACCAAGTCACTCGCCCCATCGATATAGGCGGAGTCCTTCAGTTCAGAAGGAATATTCAGAAAGAAGGTCCGAAACAGAAACACATTGTAAGCACTGATCGCACCGGGGAGAATCATGACCCAGACCGTATCCAACAGATTCAAACCGCGCATAAGCAGATAGGTCGGTATTAAGCCGCCGCCGAAAAACATCGTAATCATGAGAAAAATGGTCAGAAATTTCTTGCCCGCAAATCCCGGGATCGTGAGCGGATACGCCATCAGTGCCGTAAACAGCAGCATGATGCCCGTAGAGCCGGCCGCATAAAGGATCGAGTTCAGATATCCTTTAAAGATGTACGGATCCTGAAATACCGTCGTGTACGCCTCCAGATTAAATCCCTTGGGCCAAATCGTTACGCTCCCCGAGGAGATGTAACGCGTGCCGCTAAGCGATGTGGCGATAATGTTCAGAATCGGATACAGCACAACAATCAGGATGAATAGCATGATAACAATATTGAATACATCGAAAGCTCTGGAGCCCAAACTAGCCTTTTTCAACATCCCACCACCTAGAACAAACTCGTCTCTGATACTTTCCGGCTTAACCAATTGGTCAAGTAAAGGATCGTAAAGGAAATAACCGACATGAATAATCCGATGGCCGTCGTGTACTCGTATTGAGCGCCTAGTATACCTTGACGATAAACATAGGATCCGATGACATCTGCTACTTCGTAAGTCTCAGGCGAATAGAGCAGGATGATCTTCTGGAAATCGCTCCCGAGGACTCCTCCGACGGCGAAAATCAGCAAAATAATGGTGGTCGGCTTAAGCGACGGCCATGTGATGTGCAAAACCTTCTTCCACCGGCCTGCGCCGTCTACCTCGGCCACGTCATACAGGGTAGGATCAATTCCGCTTAATGCAGCAAGGTAGATGATCGTGCCGAACCCGACGCCCTGCCATATGCCGGAAGAGATGAAGATGGTCCGGAAATAGTCAGGCTCGAGAAGAAACATGATCGGGTCTCCGCCGAAGAAGCCGAGAATATGGTTGAACAAACCGTCTCTCGCCGTAAATTCCTTAAGCATCCCCGCAACAATGACGACCGAAATAAAATGCGGGAAATAAGAAACCGTCTGCACAAGCTTCTTAAAGCCCTTGTTTTTCAGTTCATTAAACAACAGAGCCAGTATGATCGGTGCGGGAAATGACCAAAATAAAGTATACAAACCGAGAAGCAAAGTATTCTTTAAAACCCTGAACGCCATCGGATCGTTAAAAAAAGAAGTGAAGTATTTTATCCCCACCCACTCGCTCCCCCAAATCCCCTTGGAAGCATTAAAATCTTTGAAAGCGATTAATATTCCGTACATCGGAAAATAGTGAAAGATTAACAGCGTCAGAAAGCCGGGAAGCACCATAAGGTAGAGATAGCGGTGCTTGACGATCCTGGCCACCAGCCTGTTAGTGGTTATCTTCAAAGGAACACCTCCTGACTGTTAGAGGTTGTTCAAAAAGTCCCGCTTTGATCACGAAGTAGCACTGAAAGTTTATTCGACATCGAATCTTGAATTCAGCCGGGCCTTCCGGTGCTCACGTACCCAAAACGTACGCTCCGCTCCTCAGCCCCTAGCTTCATCCAACCTTCTCGGTGCTGAAAGTCTGGCTTTTTGAACACGCACTATTCACTTAACACGTTGTGATCGGATACAGCTGGTGCTATTGCTCGAGGCCGCATGAGCCTGGCCATTTGGTTCGTTTTATATGTAAGCGCATTCATTTTCACCCCCAGACCGTATCCTAACGTTCGTCGAAAACGCATTTGCTTCCGGCTACCGTCCCCTATTGATGTGATTATCATGATGCCTTATAACTTGTTATGCTAAGTAGAAAATAACACATACTATTTTCATCGTCAATACATAAAAATGTTTATATATTCACCTTTAATTAGCATACTATCTTCGGTTTGTCCCGAACTGACGATATCGATGAGGCGTTAGGTTATGCCTCCGCTTGAACAAGTCGTAAAAGTAGCTGACGTTGTCAAGTCCAATCTCAAGGCTGATGTCCACGATGTCCATATCCGTATTTAGCAGCAAATTCTCGGCATAAGACACTCTCAATTCATTAATGTACTGGGTCGGGGACATTCCCAGATGCTTCCTGAACATCCTGCATACATAGGCATGCGATTTGCCCGACAGCTGGACAAGCACAGCCGTTCCCCGCGTGAAGTGCTCTTTCTTCCTCGCCTCTCGGCATAGTGACTTAAACCACTCCGGCTGTCCGGTAAGCTCAATCGGATCCGCGTCAGCCTTCATATACCTGGAGAACAGGTCGGTCAAGATGGCTCTTACCTCCGCTTTGACGACCAGCTTCTTCTCCTGCGGGATCAGACTGAGCTGGTCCAGCCGGTACCGCACATATTCCTTCTCCGTTTTGGACAGCAAGGTCGACGGCGGCATGGCCGGCCCAAGCAGTCTTTCGCTCGGGAACCCTCCTCCCAAGAAAGCCATGAGGTCGTCCAGGACCTCGCGATGGAACGACAAATTGATGAACTGGCAATCGCTGTCCATCGTCTGCTCATAATAATGAACGTCTCGGTCCCGTATGAACACGAGTGTATTTTCCTGCAGCAGCTGCCTTTTCCCATTAATGACATGCACAACGCTTCCTTTCAGGATAAGAAACAATTCAAAGAAGTCGTGCGTATGCATGCCAATCGTATCGCGCACCGAAGCGATCAGCCGATAGTGGGCCTGAATTTCAGAATCAATGCCGTCCGCCGCATAAAGCTTCAACATAGGCGATATCCCTCCTTGTTTGTATACCGATAACTTCCTCCGATGTCAAAGCACCATAAAGCGTTCCAAAATAGAGCAAGATCGGGAGCAGCTCTTTCGATTAGGATAGAGTGGTTATTGAAGCCTGAAAGGAGATTTGACACGAATGAACTTACTGGAACTGCGTCACCAATTCGAAGCAAACCAACGCATTTATGAAAGCGCCAAGCTTGTCTTCCACGGAGTCGAAGGCTTCGATGTCTACAACCCTACGATTCCATTTCAATGGAACGGCAAGCGCTACATTTACGGACGCGTGGAGAAGCGACATGAGTGGGCGAGGTCGTGGGTTCGCTTGTTCGAGCAGAGCGGTCCGGACGAGTGGACGGCCGTGCCGGATACGATGATTTACCAGCTTGAGGACCCTTATATTAGCGTGATCCACAAACAGCTCGTATTGGGCGGCACGCATGTCCGTTACAAGCAGGGACGGCTCGATACGTTCTACGGTTATTTCTACAAAGGCAGCGATCTTCACGATCTCTTCTACTTCACGACCGGTCCGGATTATATGAAGGATATTCGGCTCGTAGAGCTCCAGGACGGGAGGATCGGCGTCTTCTCCAGGCCGCGCGGCGAAGGGATTCGCAAGGAATTCGGAAGCGAATCCTTGGTAGGATTCACCGTCATTGACAGCCTGGACGACCTGTCTCCCGAAGTCATCGAGAACGCCCCTTATATCCGCGGATTATTCAGCAAGGATGAGTGGGGCGGCTGCAACCAGGCCTACTTGCTCGATAGCGGGAAGATCGGCGTCATCGGCCATATCTGCTACGCCCAAGGAGATACATCGACTTATATGAACATGGCCTTCGTATTGGACCCGCAGACGAATCATTTCTCGAATTTGAACATCATCGGCACCCGTCCTTGTTATCCGGATGGCCCCGCCAAGAAGCAGCATCTGACCGACTGCGCGTTCACCGCCGGCATCGAAATGCGTCCCGACGGCAAAGTCAATCTGTACAGCGGCATCGGCGATACCGAAGCGGCGCGCATCGTCATCGACTACCCGTTCGAGAAGGAAGGCGCCATTGTAACCTTATAGAAGAAATTCCAAGATCGAGCTGCTGGATTCCCCAGCGGCTCGTTTTTATGTCCGATTGCGGCTTGGTTTAGCACCATTCTTTTTTCTGCCAGGTGTTAAGGTTAAAAGTTATTATTATAAGTCAATCAAAACACATACTTTATTCGACCCCATAGTAATACAAACCATCATAAAATTCAAAGATTTTATATCATTTCGCTCCTTTCTTGCTTAATTCCCGAAAAATTCCGGCCTATTCGACAAAATCTTTTTCCGGGTTACGCTTCAAGTACGTATACTTTTTAAAGTAATATGCGCTATAATTGAGGAAATGTTGATACGAGGTGAACCTACTTGAGCAAGAAGGACTTGGCTCTGCCAAAGTACCAGATGGTAAAAGACTATGTCTTATCCCAAATCGAGAATCAGGAATTTACGAAGGACGATCGGATACCTAGCGAGTCGGAATTTTCCAAGCTGCTGGATGTCAGCTCCATCACTGTGCGTAAAGCGTTGTCTGAGCTGGTGAACGAGGGCGTGATCTACCGCGTCCGAGGTAAGGGGAGCTTTGTCGCCAGCCAAGCAGCCGTCTCAGAGAAGACCTCCAATCTGGTGGCCTTCGTCATCTCCGGCGTCGACCTGTACGACAGTTCGTATATGCAGATCATGAGAGGCATTCAGTCATTTCTAGGCCAGCATGGCTGCAAGCTGATCATCGAATTCGTGGAGAACGACTTCGAACAGGAACGTGAGCTCATTCTGGGGCTGATTCAAACGGAGCTAAGAGGATTACTCATCTATTCCTCCGATCCCGAAGCTGCGAAGGGCTATCTGGGAGAGATTCGCAAAAAATCGATTCCGTTCGTTATGCTTGATCGTTCCCCTTCCGGCTATCCGGTCAACGTTGTCACCTGTAACAACCATGACGGTGCTTATGAAGCGGTAGAATACTTGATACAGCAAGGACATCGACGAATCGGATTTGCGGCTTACGACTATCATCTGAGCCCGGAGGTTGACCGATATAACGGTTATTGCAACGCCATGTCGGATGCGTCCATTCCGATTCCCGATTCGCTCTTGTTCCTGGATAAGGAACTGGACTATGCTGCACTGGCGAGCCTTATCCATAACGGAGAACTGACCGCGCTGTTCTGCGCGAACGACAAGCGGGCCCTTGAGGTAATCGAACAGCTCACCGCACTTGACATTCGTATCCCCGAACAAGTATCCCTCATGGGCTTTGACGATTTCGAGAGCTCCAAATTCGCCAAGGTCGCCTTGAGCACGGTGAAGCAATATTTCGATGTCCTTGGCTATGAGAGTGCCAAGCTGCTGTTCGAAATTACCGAAGGCTCGTCTTACGGCAATAAGAAAGTCATGCTGCCTACAAGCTTGGTCATACGTGACACGATCAAGCCGGTCCAAGGTTAAGGCAACGCCAAAAAAGGCAATGGATTCCAGGATATGCTGGAGTCCATTGCCTTTCATGTCTAACCGGATATTCGATCTGTCCATGTGTACGCGGGTATCATTTCGTACAGGATACTCATAAAAGTTTATTGACGCATATGGAGGCCACAGAGGATGAGCACTGGGAGAATGTCGCCCCGCCTATATGCCAGATGCTCTTAATAAAACAAAATTTAGCAGATAAGATTCTGAATGAACAAGCTTCATATAATGTCCAACTTCTGGGATCTCTTCATGTGGGTTGGTTTTTCTCTTCGAATAAGCCAGCAGATCTGTTCGACAATATGATATTTTGATGCCCCTTAAATACGTCTTCTTATGATGCCCCATCCTCAAGGACTTGGTAATCAAACCAATCAAAATGTGCCGGCGAAACGGAACGAACGCCGTTGCCTGTGGCATACATGGCGATGAGCACGCCCGTAAACCCGCCGGCAACTTCCGTAGCCAACATGGCACATTCGCCTTCACCGAACCAACAAGGCTCCTGGCCACAGTCGGCAAATCCGAACGCATACTTCTCTTTGTCGGCTTGAATGGTGAGCACAACCGAATCCGAAGACCAAGGCGCCTCGTTTTCGACTTTCCATAAGCTTCCGATCCTTCTGCGAAAGATCATCTTTCGGCGACCATCGATTCGCGTCACAGCCATCTCGTAATGGAACCGCTCGTTCATGAACACGGTTAATCCAGCTTCCTCGCCGTCCCGCTGCGGCACGAAAGTCAAATGCGCTGAAGCCTTCATGTTAAAATGCTGCTGTCTTCTTCCGAGGAAGGCCGGTGCGTCGTCGTTTAATGTTGCTGCTGAACCGTTCAATGTCAGGCAGCTCTCCTTCTCGGTCAGGGACCCATGATCCGGATGTGGTGACCGAAGAAAATTCCAATATGGCGCGAGCTCCGAGTCTATAAAATCATCTCTTACAGGAGGGCTCGATACGGGTTTCAATCGGAGGTTCCCTGATGGCATCGTCTCATGAACGACGCCGTTCTCTCCAATAACAGGCCATCCGTCCCCTGTCCAGGATACAGGGGCGAGAAACGTTTCTCTGCCAAGATGATGGCGCTGAGGATAACCGACGGGCCGTATGCCGAGGAAGACCGCCCACCAGCTGCCGTCGGGGGCTTGAACCAGATCCGCATGGCCTGTAGCTTGAATCGGCTTTAACAGACTCCGATGAGTCAGGATCGGGTTGTGCGGACAGCTCTCGAACGGACCGTCGGGCCGCTTGCCTCTGGCCACGGTCACCATGTGTCCGTATTCTGTTCCTCCTTCGGAAATAAGCAGGTAATACCACGCCCCGACCCGATACAAGTGCGGGGCCTCCGGATATTGCCCGCCAGTTCCGTTCCATAATAAACGGACCTCGGAGAGCTTCTGTCCAGTTTCTATATCAATCCGGCTTTGATAGATCCCCTGGTTCCACGATGTTGTATAATAAACCGTTCCATCCTCGTCAAAAAACAAATCGGGGTCAATCCCGGGATGGTCAACGAATACCGGATCGGACCAAGCCCCGCAAGGATCCTCCGAGGACACATAGAAATTCCCTCCCACAGAAACATTGGTCGTGGACATGTAGAACATGCCTTGATGAAAACGGATGGTTGGAGCGTATATCCCCGTCGAGGTGCCTGCATTTCGAAGATCCAATTGCTCCTTCCTTGTCAAGCAATGGCCGATCTGCGTCCAATGCACAAGATCCTTGCTGTGAAAAAGAGGAACTCCCGGAAAATATCCAAAGGAACTCGTTACAAGATAATAATCGCCGCCGACCCTGCAGATACTGGGATCGGGGTGAAAGCCGCTAATCACAGGATTTTGGTATGTCATTTCCACAATGGTTTCTCCTTATTCGTTCATTGAATCGTCGCAATGGTTTACTTCACCGCTCCGATCGTAATCCCTTTAACGAAGTACTTCTGAAAGAACGGATACGCGATCAGAATCGGCAATACCCCTATAGCGGCAATCGCCATACGTACGGTCGTGCTTGGTAATTCCATGATGGCTTGCCCTGCACCCGTGCTGGCAAGGTTACTGTTGCTCGTCAGAAACTGGATATCTGTCATCATTTTATTCAGAATCGTTTGGATGCCAAACAATCTCGTGTCCGTTAAATAGATCAGTCCATTAAACCAGTCGTTCCAGTATGCGATGGCTTGAAACAGGCCGATGGTTGCCATGATAGGAAGCGACAGCGGAAGAACGATCCGGTAAAATGTTTTAATTTCACTTGCCCCGTCGATGCTGGCCGCTTCGAGCAAGGCTGAAGGAATGGAAGTTATGAAGAAGGTCCGCACCAGAAGAACGTTAAAACCGTTCATGAGCAGTCCCGGTATGAGCAGCCCGAACAGCGTGTTCTTGATGTCGAAGAGCTGCGTATAGACCATATAAGTTGGAACCAGCCCGCCGTTGAACAACATCGTAAAGAATACGAAGAACGTCCAAAAGTTCTTTAAAGGCATGTCGTGGCGGGACAACGGATAAGCCAGCATGGAACTGATCGCCAAACTGACTGCCGTACCGATGACCGTGATGAGAACCGTGATTCCATAGGCCCTTCCAAGCTCCCCGACATGCGTCCACAAATAATGGTAGGCATCCAAACTTAACTCCGTTGGAAAAAAGGAGTATCCGTTCTGGATAATGCTTGCTTCGCTGCTCAGCGAAGATACGATCAGCAAAGCAAATGGAATCAAACATGCCGCCGCAAACAATCCTAGGATCACATGGGCGGACCACTGCAACAATTTGCTTTCATAAGCCATATTGTATTGCACCTCTATTCTCGGTCTAGAACAACGCGTTCTCCCTATTGAATTTACGCACGATATAGTTGGCACTCAGAACAAGTACGAACCCGACAATGGATTGGTAGACGCCCGCTGCCGAAGCCATGCCGATATCCCCCATGATCATCAAACTTCGGTACACGTACGTGTCGATAACGTTCGTTGTATCGTTGAGCATGCCTGAATTCATCGGCACCTGATAAAATAATCCAAAATCGGAATAGAACATGCGGCCGATGCTCAGAAGCGTAAGCATGACGATCACCGGCGTAATCAACGGAATCGTAATTGACTGAATTTGCCTCCATTTCGAGGCCCCGTCCAATCTTGCCGCCTCATAATACTCGGGATCGATGCTGATAATGGAAGCCAGGAAGATAATACAGGAGAAACCGACACTCTTCCAAAGTTGGACCACCGTCAAGATCACCGGCCAATATTTCGGTTCGGTATACCACGAGATGCTCTCGATTCCGAATAGGGGAAGTATGGTCTTGTTCATGAAACCCGTCTCTAAACTAAGAGCCGCATATACCAAGTAACCGACCACAACAAAAGAAATAAGATGCGGCAGCACAATGACGCTCTGGTAGAAACGCGACAGCACCTTGACTCTTATCTCGTTCAGCAAGATGGCGACGGCAATGGAAAGCACGGTGCCAATCACGATGAAGGCGGCATTATATAAAATCGTATTCCGCGTGATGATAAAGGCGTCTGTCGTTTTGAACAAATATTCAAAGTTTTTAAAGCCGATCCAGTCGCTTTCAAAAATTCCGGCCGAGAAATTAATATTTTTAAAAGCAATAAACATGCCGAACATAGGAGCATAATTGTTGATAATGAGATAAGCGATTCCCGGGAGCATAAGGAGATATAGAGGCGTGTATTTCCTGAACCGTTTCAGCCCGCTCCTTCTGGTCATAGGTGCACAACCCTTCTTTAATAAATTACCGCACGAAAGTGATGATCCAATCGGCATCGACTGCCGATCGGATCGCCCCGTCGCTTATTGTACTCCGTTTTCGCTAGCCCACTCGTCAAGCTGTTTTTGTTTTTCCTCGATAATTTTATTGATGCCAGCATTTTCAAGCTTATTGAGGAATTCAGGCAGCGTCTTATCAACATCCAGGATTCCGCTTTCCAATGCTCTCCGGTATTGCTCAAGCACACTATTGCATGCGGCTACTTCATTCTTTACGGGTTCAGAATCGAATGAAAATCCGAGTGCTTTCGATTTTGCCGCCGATTTATTAAATTCGTCCATCTGTTCATAAATACCAAGGTCGTCTCCCTCGAACACATAGGTTAGAAACTGATTCCCGTGCATCCAGCCATAGTTTTTGTATCCAACGTTATCGCTTGTGACGCCGTCAGGATATCGGATCATATTGTCATGGCCTTCGACTTTGACATAGTGCTTGCCCTCGATGCCCCAAACCATCAAATTCGCAATCTCTTTATCAGTATATAGCAGGTTCATGAACTGCAGTGCTTTCTCAGGGTTTTCCGAATTGGAGGTGACACCGACGGCAACGTTCGTGACCGTATCCGTCTTGGCGACAGGCTGCAAGGTACGAACGGCGGTCATTTCCATGCCGACGTTCCGGCTTTCCTGGACTTCGAATCCGGGTTTCATCGCGGACATCCAACCCGCTGCCTTTCCATTACTCACCAACACGTTTGTAGACTCAGGGCTGGTCGCGGCATCTTTCATTAAATATCCGGCGAGATACCACTCCCGAAGCTTCCGTAGAATGTGCTCATATTCTTCTGAAGCGAACAAGTTAACGACTTTCAAATCGTCAAGACCGTTGTTCAGCAAGACCCCTAGACTATTGCCGAGCGGGTCATGTATAGCATAGGTGCTCATAATCGAACCATTCGACAAGTTGGCCGCTCCGGCCATGCCCGGTTCGTTCTCTTTAATGATCTTGAAAATGTTCTCGAAGTCATCGAAGGTCTGAACTTGATCCAGATCGATGTTATGTTTATCCACCAAATCCTTTCGCATGACAAAGCCATAATCCTGTGCTAAGTCCCTTATGCTTGGTACCCCGTAACTTACGCCTCCCACTTTGGTTGCATTGTAATAGTCGGTGCCGAGGACGTCGATAATTCCCTGGGCGTTTTTCTCCATGATATTTCCGATCGGATAAAGTACGCCCTTGGCCACTTGAGTACTGTAGTTTCCGAGCATCGCAATCATATCCAGCTTCTCGCCGCTGGACATCATCAGATTCACTTGATTGGCGAATGCGCTGTTACTGATGGGCAGCAGCTTTACCGTCACATTGATTTTTTCTTTGGCAATCTTGTTGATTTCATCCTGAACGAGCTGGATGTCGGCCGGTACGCTGTCAAATGTCGGGTATGCATAGATCACTTCATAAGGAGCATCGGATGCACCCGAGGAAGTCTCGCCGTCATCTTTTGAGCCTGCTGCGGAATTTCCTTTCGAATCGTTCCCCCCGCAGGCCGATATCATGACCATCAAAGCCAGCAACAGACTAAACCATCCCCACTTTTTCTTCATATCCATCCCCCGTACTGTTTTTTTATGGATTCGGATCATTCCGAGCCTGCTTTCATTGTACGGGCCACCATGTCCAACAACTACTCCGATTTCGACATGGAATTTGCATCAAATCGACTTTTCCTTGATCGAGCCGTTGGCAGCTTGCTTGCGGTAATCGGCAGGGCTCATGCCGAACTGCTTTTTGAATCTCCGAGAGAAGTGGGCGAAATTCGAATAGCCGGTTTGCGAAGCGATAGCGCCGATCGGCAAATTGGTTTTCAGGAGCAAATCTTTTGCCAGATCCAGACGCCTCCTCATGATGTATTCGGTGACGGATGCCCCGGCCTCTTTCTTGAACAAACGGTCCAGATAATCAGGATTGAGAAAAACATGGTTCGCCACCGTTTCTCGGGACAGCTCTTCCGATTCGATCCGTTCCTGAATAAACTGTTCCACTTTATCGATGATGGAGTCCGTTCGCTGCAGAGTCCCCATCGATTCCATCGCTGTGTTGACGGTATGCCTCACCCAGAGGATCATGTCCGATACCGAACGGACGGCCCGTTGGTATAATCGTTCGGACGCTTCGTCTTCGAAGAGGAGATGGGCCTCGATTCCTTTAAGCTTCAATACGTAAAATACCATCTGGAGAAAGTTGTGATGAAAGCGTTGAAGCGTCTCTGCCCCGGGCCCTTCGGTCCCGATCCAGCTTTTCAAAACAACCTCGGCCTCGATCACAACCTGATCACCTTGTCCCTCTTTCAGCATGATCGACCATGCATTCATGTCCGGGATCTTAATGGCGTCATGGATAGGCTGCTTGCTCCCCCAAACGAAGACCTTATTCGTAAACGTCACATTGCCTTTGTCCCATCGCACCAACTGGCCGACCATTTCTCTCACTTCATGGCCGAACACCGCATTCCCAATATAGATCGATACGTCGCAATAAAACCATGCCGTGCACGATGCTATGAATTCCTCGCTGCGATTCCGCAGCGTCTCTTTAAGCGATTCCGCTTCCCGTTCAAAAGGAATTAGCGCGAGAAGATTACCTTCAGTTAATCCGAACAGCAGCCCGTTTCCGTGAACATGCAGTATTTCTTCGCCGCTGTTCATCAACGCGTATTCGATGATCTTCTCGTCGCGGGGAGAAAACGTTTTGTGATAGCGCTGCACGGAGATCAGGATGGGAAGGAGTCTCATACGCCGGTCGAAGGGAATATTTCGCTCTTCCGCCGCCCTTTGAATGTGTTCGGGATGTGAAGGGATCGTATGGTTGATCACGTCAAGCCATAACCGTTCCGCTAGCAGCGGTTGATGACGCGCCCAGAACTGGCCGATCCGGCTATATTGCTGCACCTCTTGATCTTTCATGATTTTTTCCACGACTTTGCCGATCACTTGCTGGAGCTCATCGCCCGGAATCGGTTTGAGCAAATAATCGAAGCTGCCCAGCTGGAGCGCTCGCTGCGCCAGTTTGAACTCGGCATGGCATGTCATAAACACGGTCTCCGTTTGCGGGTAGTTATTCCTGACCCATGCAAGCAGCTCCAGCCCGCTTTCTTGAGGCATCTCGATATCGCACAAAATAAGATCAACCCGTTCCTGTTCAAACACTTCCTTGGCTTGGCGGGCATTATAAGCGGTAAAAACGGCTTCGATTCCTAAGCTTTGCCAATCCACATCCGACTTTAGCGAGTCGGTTAACAGCTTCTCATCGTCAACGATCATCATGTTTAGCATCTTGGAATGCCCCTTTCTATACTGTCGTGCCCCCATCCGGCGAGAAGGGAAGCCTCAGTTCAACCATGGCTCCGTGCGGTTGAACGTTTCGCAGCTCCACCTTTGCCCGATTTCCGTAGAGAAGGCGCAGCCTTTGCTTCAAGTTCCAGAAGCCGATGTGCTCTCCCTCCTCGTCGATGATCCGTTCATCGGCAGCGATTTTATCAATCATTCCCTCTTTAAAACCGGGACCTGTATCTTGAATCTGAATGATGAGTCCTCGTTCCGGAGACTCATCCATTTCCACCCGGACTTGAACCCGAACCGGCTCATCGAGTGATATGGCGTGCTTCATCGCATTCTCCACGAGCGTCTGAATGACAAGCGGGGGAACAGGAGTCCGCAGGAGAAAGTCCGGCACCTCAATTTCATGGACAATTTGGCTCGGAAACCTCAGCTCCTGAATGTTCAGATAATTGCGAATATGCTGGATTTCATCCTTTAACGAAACGAACGTCAAATTGCTTTGAAACATGTAGCGAAAATAACGGACCATATAAAGCGACATGTCCTCAATCCGCCTCACATCGTTTCTGCGGGCCAACGTATGTATCATATTCAGAGCATTGATGTAAAAATGCGGTTTGATCTGCAATTGCAAATGCTGAAGCTCCGCTTTTTGCTTGTTCAATTGCTCTTCATAAATGTTGATCCGGAGGCTTTTGATTTGTCCGACCATGCTATTGAACGTATCGTTCATGACTCGAAACTCGATGGAGGTTGGATACTCCCGGATTTGCGTGTCGACATGGCCTTGTTGGATCCGATTCATCGCTCTGAGCAGTCGGTTTATGGGAACCAGCAGCCACTTTCGAAGCAAAATCAATCCGATGATCAGAATAACCACGGACCCGAAAGGCAATAGGGTAGAAATGGTTTTTAAGGTGGGCAGGTGCTGCAATATCGTCTCTTCCGGAATAAAAGCATACAAGCTGAACTCGCCCAACCGCGAGTGTTCCCCGACCGTCAAATAACGGCTGGAGGTTCCCGTTAAATAATAGGACTGCGGATTGAGCTGCACCTCGACGCCGCTATCGCGGATGAAGGTTTGATTGACCATCGCTTTTCCTCCGTCATCGATCAGGAGGGCGGCTCCTTTATTCCCAACGCTTAGCAGCTCAAGCGGGGTTTGAAAGGAACGAGCATTCAACCAAGCGCCTACTGTCGTACCGTTTTTCATCTTCCATAGACGGATAAGGTAGGTTTGGCCGTTATGATTCTGGACGTACCATTTCTTTCGATTTAATTCCAAAGGGGATGCGCCAGCCTTCAAAGTCTCGTATACATGCGACCTAATATACTGCCGGTCCTCGTACGTCGAGCGGGTCTGGAACGAATAATAATAATTGTCGCTGGAAGGCTCGTATACGTACAGACCGTCTAGGACGCTATATCGTGAAATCGAGCTGGAGAGATTGGCAGCAACGCGCTGGGAAGCGAAAAATCGTTCTTCCGGATTCAAAGCATAATCCAATTCATTCAAATCCGTTCCTATCATCAATTCAATGAGATAATCGTCAGCCTCTTTCAGTTTTGCATCAATTTGATCCCTGTAGAGTACCAGCAAATCCTTGTTGGAACTTGCTACCTGATTACGGACTACATCAATGGCGTAAATGTTGGAATACAACAGAAATCCGATCAATGGCATGACGACCAGCAGTAATCCTCCAATCATCCTGACCCGGATCGATTGCCACGTTAATTGTCTAAGGCCTCGGTACCTTGGCTTGATATTCATCGTCAGGCCTCCCCAATAGTAAGCGGTTTCGCAAAAGAAGAATGTTTCCGTTATCATAGCTCAGGAATGATTATAGTATAAAGGGTAAACTTGGATTCGTCTTTATAGGTGATGCATGCCTTGCTGACTTTAAAGCTATACAGATACCTATTGAAATAAAAAAGATGACTCCTGTTTACTACAGGAATCATCCCAAAAGTGATTCACGACGGATCGCTCAGTCCCGATGACCGCGATTCTATGTGCAAGTAAAGTCATTGCCCTCAAGATCTGCTGTTTCTTCCATAAACGAAATATAAAGTAACGGAGGACATGATCATCAGTATCACCGAATACACCAATGTCAACGCTTTGGTATCTGCTAGCGCCTGCGCATCCGTACTGTTCTTGATGACGATTCCTAACGGCTGGTACAAAGGATGATAGAGGAACACGGTAACGTCATAATCGGCCAAAATTCCGTTGAAATTCAAGGCAAGAACAGCAAGCGTCGACGGTAGAATGATCGGCAGCAATACTTTTCTGAACGTATAGAACGGTTTGGCACCCAAATTCCTTGCAGCGTCTTCCAGATTGCTGTCCAAGCTGAAGAAGGAGGCCTTGACCATTCGCAGGGTGAAAGGAATATGGACGATGACATAAGCAATCAGAAGCATCCAGACCGTGCCAACCAGCACCGTATTCCCGATCATCAGCTTTGGCGTGTTAAAGGTTACGATCAGTCCGATTGCAATCAGCGTTGACGGCAGAATCCACGGAATCAGCAATGCGTATTCCAGGGCAAGCGCCCACTTGTTCTTATATTTATGTAAGATCCTTGACGCGGCCAGCGCCAATGCGACGACAATGACCGAGGCTCCCGCGGCATATAGAATACTTACGAGATAAGGCTTGAATGCCGACATGGATGAAAACACTTGAATATAATTATCCAACGTGAAGCTGTTCAAATTCAACGTGGCGGTCGAGATACTGGCCGCATCGGTGAACGAAAAGATGATGATCAGCACAACCGGAACGATGTAAAGAACAAACAGGCCGTAAGCCAGAATATGAGCAGCTATGTTACCGGATTTGCTGCGGATTTTTTGTTTGACCAGCTCCGATTTGACTTTGGAGACCGACATGAAGTTGCCCTTACGTTCGAACCGGATCATCACGGTCAACAACACCAGTGTGGCCACTCCGAGAATAAGAGCCAGCAGCGCAGCCAAGTCTCTTGACGTCATGCTTCTCGAGAATGTCAGAATCATCGGCGTAATCGTCTGGAATTCCTTGCCCCCCAGGATAAGCGGCGCGGACGTCGCAGCCAGGCCGGTGAGAAAAGTCAGGATCGTCAGCGCGTAGATCGTAGGCTTCAGGACCGGAAGTACGACCCGCCATAGGATATACCCCGTAGACGCCCCCATATTTCTCGCGGCTTCCACCGTTTGGAAGTCGATTTTGCGAATCGCATTGCTCAGGAACAGAAAGTGATTGGACGTGCAGGCGAACGTCATGACGAATAGAACCGCCCAATAGCCATGAAACCATGTCGTATCAAAGGAAGGGAACAATTGAACTAAGAGCTTGGTCATAAACCCCTCTTCGCCATAGACGAATTTATAGCCGGACACCAGCACGACTCCGCTGTAAATCAGGGTCGTAAAGTAACCCAACCGCAAAATCTTCGCGCCTTTGATATCGAAATATTCCGAAATCAAAACCAGCGTAATGCCCACCACATTTACCGTAATGACAAGCGAAAAAGCGAGAATAAAGCTGTTGTATAAACTTCTCATCGCGCGTTCGGACGACAGCAGCTTCTCTGCCGCTTCCAGCGTAAATTTGCCGTCCTTAAAGAATATTTCGCCGTAAATATTCAAGTTCGGATAAATCAGGAAGGCAATGACAAACCAGACAATCAACCCGTATAAAAGGATCGAGAAAGGGTTTATGGAAGCCAGCCGGGTGCTCAGGTTCCGGGCTTTCATGCTTCCCCCTCCTTCATCGGATATTGCAAAATATCGCGGGCCAGGAGGTAGATGTCCACATCGTCACCGACCTCATGATGGACGAGCGGGCTTTCTATTTCGATGATTTTTAACCGTCCGCCGCCGGCAATCTCCAATACGTACTTGCTGTATAAACCGTAAAATTCCCGGTCCGCAATCTTGCCTTTCAGTTGGACCGTATCGATCCCCTGCAGGGGTTGCAGGCTTACCTTCTCATTGCGGATATAGGCGATATTCCCTGGCTGAACAATATCCTTTAACCGGCTGTTCTCTACCATCCGTGGATCGATCCGATTAATATCTCCTATGAAATTGCATACAAACTCGGTTTGAGATTGATTGTAAACTTCCATGGGCGTGCCCACTTGCTCCAGGACCCCATGATTGAATACGCCAATCCGGTCGGACAGCGTTAACGCTTCTTCCTGGTCGTGCGTGACATAAATCGTTGTGATCCCGAATTTCTTCTGCAATTGTTTCAGCTCATTGCGCAGCTGTACCCGCAGCTTGGCGTCCAAGTTGGATAAAGGCTCGTCCAGTACCAAGATGCTCGGCTTCAAAACCAGCGCCCTGGCAATCGCAACGCGCTGCTGCTGGCCGCCGGATAGTTCCGATACTTTCTTGAACAGCTGATCATCTTTCAGATCAACCTTCCGGGCAATGTCCTTTACCTTCTGGTCCACTTCCGCCTTCGAAGACTTCTTGACACGCAAGCCAAAAGCGATATTCTCGTACACATTCATCGTCGGAAACAGCGCATAGCTTTGAAATACCATCCCGATCTCTCTTTTTTCGATCGGCAAACGGGTAATGTCGGTGTCTTTCAGCAGGATCTGTCCGCTCGTAGGCATAATAAACCCGACCAGACTGCGGAGGGTCGTCGTCTTCCCGCAACCCGAGGGACCGAGGAACGTGAAGAATTCCCCTTCCCGAATATGCAAATTAAGGTTTTTGACCGCATGAAATTCTCCGAATTTAATGTCAACGTTCTGGAATGTAATCATATTATTATCTTCCTTTTTGTTGGACTTGAATGAACGGCTGCATATTGGCGTTCCCAATATGCAGCCGGCTTGACTCCATTCCGTTATTTAGTGCATAATCTCCAACTCGATTTTCTCCGCCCACAGATCCATGTTTTCGGCAATAAAGGCCCAATCGAAATCTTGTGGTTTTAACGAAGTAAACAGCTCCTTGACGGAATCATTGGCTTGCTCGACCGCTTTCGTATTTGCCGGCATGGCATTGAACTCAGCCGCAAATTCTCCTTGAATTTCGCTGGATCCGAGCCATTCTACGAACCGCTCCGCCGTTGCCTGTTTCTTCGTTCCGTTCACGAGCGCTGCATGTTCCACGACCATCGGTACGCCGACTTCGGGACTGACAATGCCTGCCTTCACTTTATATTGCTCTTCCTTCTGCTGCAGGGTTCCGGAAACGAGCGCCCCTAGCGGCGTTTTGCCGCTGGCCAAATTGGCATAGAAGTCTTCGCCCTCGACTGCGCTGACGCCGTTGTCATACAACTGCTGAATTTCATTCCAGCCTTCCTCGGATATACCAAGATCACCATTCGGATCTTGGAAACGGGTCAGAATGCCCGCTACAATAAGACGAGGCGTATTTTGTCCAAGCAGCGTAGGAGCTTCGTACTTCCCTTTGTACGCATCGTTCTTATAAAGGTCGGTCCAGTCCTTTGGCGCGGTATCGGCCGTGAATTCGTTCGGGTTATACCCAAGCAGAATCGCTTGCTTCACAAGGCCATGATAGTAGCCTTCCGGATCGTTCAAGCCCTGCTCCACATCTCCGGCCCAGCTTGGAACAAACTTAGCCAGAACGTCTTCCTTTTTCAAATTCTCATAAAGCATATTGTTCAAGCCGTATACGACGTCCGCGATCGGGTTGTTCTTCTCGGCAATCAACCGGTTCGTTAAGTCGGCGCCGCCCGCTCCGACAATTTCGATGGCAAAGCCCGCACCTTTCGCTTTCTCAATCAGCCATTCGCCGCGGCCGTCAGAGTTCGCATTCGTATACACGATCAACTTTTCATTCTGGACCGGTTCCGTAGACGACGATTCCGACCCGGCCGGAGCCCCGGACTCCGAAGTGCCCGAGTTTGCATTGCCGGCATTGTTGCCGCCTCCGCAAGCCGATACAATCACACACATAATGAGAAGTAGCGCCATTGAAAGTTTTCTCATGATTCCCTTAACTCTCCTTTGATCGTGTCATTTTATTTGGTTTAAATGTTGATGATCAATCCGTCATATGCCGGCAAAATTCCGAAGGGGCTGAAGATGCGGACAAAATCCTCATGAAGCAGCTTGGAATTATGGCTAAAATGTGTGACGACGATTTGGCCTTCAGGCTTCAGGATATTTTCTTTTTGGAACTCGCGCTGGACTTCCAGCACCGTCTCGACGCACATATGATTGCGGTCGCGGGAGTTCCCCGTATATCCATGCGTGCAGTCGAGGATGGCGCAATCCAGATTTTTGCCCTTTAACCATGCCCATGTCGCATCCGGGAACCAGCCCGAATCGTGCCCGTACAGCAGTTTTTTTCCTTCCCTTTCGATCACGTATAACAGACAGGTTTCCATGCGGTCATGATCCGCCAACAATGGCGTTACCGTTGCATCGCCCATAGCGAAGGTCTCAAACGGGCGCAACAGATGGAATTGATACCTTTGTCCTTCAAATCGGCCGATGGCGGCACGCGTGTGATGCATCACCGTACCATTCCCGTAAATGTGCATCGGATGCTGAAGGCCGTGCGCAATTCCTTCCCTGCGGGATTCCAGATCAGCAGCATTGTAATGGTCCATATGCGAATGCGTCACCAACAGGTGCTCGATTGCTCCCAGATCGATATTGTCCCGCAGCGCCTGCATATAGGAATCCGGGGAATAGTCAAACTTGATGACATCGTCCAGGATGGCGGAAGTTCGCGTACGGATATTTTTTCCCCCAAGCTCCCGCGCTTTGTTGCAATGCTCGCAGCGGCAAAAGGCATTGGGAAAGCCTTCTGCGGCTGCAGTTCCTAGAAAGTGAATTTTCAAAGTCATGTCTCCTTGCCATGCAAACTGTAGTGATCCATTTTTACGTCCTGGATTGAACGGATTGTCGTTCTACAATCGATGTTTGAATTTTAATGGTGATGGGATTTTCGTTGGAGTTGCCCACGCGCTTCATCAGCAAATCAACGGCCGATCGGGCAAGCTTCTCGGTATCTTGTCGAACCGTCGTAAGCGGTGTCGGAATATATGCCGCTAACTGAATATCGGAGAACCCGACGATGGACAGCTTTTCAGGAACCGGAATCCCCATTTGCAGTGCGGTGTGAATGGTCGAGATGGCGACATGGTCATCCCCGCACATGATGGCCGTCATCCGGGGGTTGTCGAGAATAAACTGCTCCTGTTCCGGATCGCACTCATTAATGCGGCTGGTATCGCAAGCGACGCTTCGAAAATGAATGTTCTGGATCTTCACCGGAATTTTATGGTCGAGCAGCGCTTGGATATAGCCTTGATACCGTTCCTTCCGGCTTGTGATATTGTCGATCGGATTCGAAGTGTATCCGACTTCCCGGTGCCCCTTCTCGATCAAATACTTCGTCATTTGATAAGAGCCCGTATAGTGGTCGTGATACACGCAATCAATCTCCACTTCATGGAAAATACGATCGATGATCACCAGCGGCAGTTTGCGCAGCTTTAGTCGCAGCACCTGATCGCTGCAGGTCTTCCGCCCCTGAGGAAACAGAATGATACCGGTGATCCCTCCTTCGGCCAGCCTTTCCAGACAAAGATCCTCATCGTCGCAGTCCTTCGTCATTTTTAAAATGAGGTCGCACCCGTGCTTTCGCACTTCAGCCTCGGCTGCGGCGATGATTCTGGAAGTGTAATCGGATAGATGGGGCATAATGAGTGCGATCTGTCCAACCAGCCTGTCCACGTTCGGCGCCGCCTCGGTGACTTGGGGAGAAGTTCCTCCATCGGCCATCAAACCTTCTATCGGCTGGGCAAGGAAGGTCCCTCTTCGGGGCAGGCGGTATACCAGTCCCTGCTCTGCCAGTTTTTGAAGCGCCAGCTTGCTTGTCATTCGACTCACGCCGAACAGCTTGGCAAGCTCTCCTTCGGATGGAACAGGATCATGCGGCCGCAGCCTACGACTTTGAATAATCTCGATTACCTGATCCGCCACCCGGTGATATAATTGATTCTGTTTAATCAAACGTACATCTTTCATCAAATTATCCCTCTAATCGTTGAGTCGACTCGTAATCCGCAAGGGATCTGATTTAAACTTAATGAATGTCACTGACATATTCAATGATATATTTGTAAAAGCCTTGTAAATTCTATGTTAAATCTCAATGCAGCGGTCCTGAATCATAAATTATATATCAGTGATTCATTCATTCGCTTCATATGTTTGCTTCAAAAAAGCGCACCGCAAGCCTTGAAGTAAAGGCTTGTGGGACGCTTTGCTTTTTATTGCCGGGTAAATTCTGCCCGGTCAAAGTTTCCGATATATTTATAGGTGGAATCGGTTGAGTCGGTCAAAACAATATGGATCGTGAACGCCTGTGAGCGTCTCCGTCAGCTGTCCGGCTGGCGCCTGACAACCATCCGTACCCGCTTATTACGTCCACTCGTGCAACCAATCCTCCTCTGTCGGCGTAATAAAAGGAAGACACACACGCTGGAAAAATGGGTCGTATTCTTCTAGTCATGCAATCATTGTCATCAGGCAACCTTCTCCACCAAGGCGATCAACATCCTGGGGGCGGTGTACCAACCTGGTTTCACGATTGGCAAGGGCCATTTTTTCGGAAGTTATTTTTACATGTATTCGCTATAAAAATCTATTTGAAAGAAGGAAGAACGCATGATTATTACAACGACATCCACCATTGAAGGTTACCCTGTTCAAAGGTATATCGGTATTGTGACCGGCGAAGTCATTATGGGTGCTAATGTAGTGAGGGACTTTCTGGCCTCCATTACCGATATTGTCGGCGGGCGCTCAGGGGCTTACGAAAACAAGCTGCAGGAAGCAAGGGATGCAGCGTTTGTCGAGATGGAAGATCGAGCCGTGCGCCTGGGGGCAAACGCCATTATAGCAGTGGACATCGACTATGAAGTTATTCGTGAGGGAATGCTGATGGTGGCCGTCAGCGGAACCGCAGTGGTGGTATAGCCGGTACAGTGTCAATTTTCCGTATATAAGTTCTTGTCGTTAAGTTATGACAAGAACTTATATACTTTGCCGTCTTTGGTATCTCAAATCTCTTATAAATAAAAAAATCCCATCATTCATAATTGATGGGATTTTTTTAGACCTTTAATTTTGAAACGTATTTATCAACGTATTGTTGATATTCATTTTTGTTGATTCCATTCCAATTACCGCATCCAGATTTCTGCGTGTCTCTGTGCAAATTGTTGGAAGGAGACAGGCGCCTTCCCAGTCACCCTCATTACAGTATCAGTACTTACATCCTCCGCTCCTTCCTTTCGAATTTTACGGTCGAATCTGAAAAAAAAGAAGACGGTACCTGGAGTTCCGTGCATGTCTCCAAAGGTGCCGTCTTCCACTTTGGGGCAAGAGAAACTTTAAGTCTTTCACTCTTAGTAGGAAAAGAATATATAGATAAGTTGAAATCCGAAAATGATGATACCTTCGGATCTACTAAAGGTGCTTGAACCGGGTTGATTATACCTGAATCCAAGCGTTAGCTAGTAGAAGTGCTCCCCGAGCAGCCGCGGTATCGGCCAAATCGTTTAACATCACGAAGTCATGGATGATGCCTTGGAAGCGAACAGCCGTTACTCTAACTCCGGCTTCCCGCAGTTTATTGGCATACGCTTCACCCTCGTCCCGCAATACATCGGCTTCGCCTGTAATTACCAGAGCTTCAGGAAGCCCAGCCAATTGCTCAGTTGTCGCTTGCAGAGGAGATGCGTAAATTTCTTTTCTTTGCTCCGGATCCGTTGTGTATTGATCCCAGAACCATTGCATCGCGTCGCGACGCAAAAAGTAACCTTCGGCGAATTGTATGTAGGAATCGTTGCCGAATGAAGCGTCCGTTACCGGGTAGAACAACAATTGTTTGTGAATCTTCGGCCCTTTTCGATCTTTGGCCATCAGCGTAATGGCTGCGCTCATGTTGCCTCCGACGCTATCACCGGCTACTACAATACGGTTGGTATCAAATCCGTATTTGCTCCCGTTCTCTGCCACCCAGTCGAGTGCCGCGTACACTTCTTCGATCGCTACCGGATAGCGATTCTCGGGAGATAAACTGTAATTTGTGAACACAACTGCAGATTGGGAGCCAACGGCCAATTCGCGGATCAGTCGATCATGCGTATGTGCGTTACCGAATACCCAGCCGGCTCCGTGTGTGTACAGAATAACCGGAAGCACGCTCGGTGCATTTTGCGGGCGGACAATGGTAAGAGACACACTACCCTTAGGGCCGCCGTTAATGGTCAATTCTTCTATTTCAACCGGCAATTTATTCACAGAGCCGGATTGGACTTGATCGACGACTTCGCGGCCTTTCACCGGGCCATGATCAAACAAATAGGGAGGGTTGGCTGTCGCCTCCGCAAATTGTTTAGCAGCTGTTTCGAGTACGACTTTATTTGTCATTTTAAAAACTCCTGTCTCTTCTTTGGATTTGTTAAATTAAATTTTGAAATATTTGTGAATATAACATTTGTTCCCGAGATTTGTCTTACTTTACCATAAAATAAGTGTCAACATCCATATTACCAGGTATTCACGGAAGGTGAATAGGCGTTTCAATTTTAAAATCACATTTAGATTTAGATAGCTAAAAAAGATTCATGTAACACACTTCCTTCAAATTAATTTAGAAATCTAATATTCCCATTGTATTTGCAAAGAACCCGGAAATGTAATTACGCACATATTTGTAACTTAATCAATGATTTGGGTAGTATTGGCAGATGTGAATTGAACAAATTGAGGAAAAAGGGGCCCTCCGCAAAAGGAGGTCCTAATACTTGCCGTTACAGACAGCACGGGGATGCGTATCATCAACCATAATACTGTCGTACCCGATAGTTCAATCTAGCGTGACGCGGCTCTTGTTCATTGCCAAGCCAATCAGGAGTTTAAAACCGAAGATTTTCTTCGATGCGGTTGATGTGCGGACGAATATCTCTCACGCCTTCCGAACCGAAGGCGAGTAAAATACGTCACCATGCATATGCTGAATTTTGTCCCAGTTGCCGGGATTGGTCGTGTCTGGAGCGCGGTGCTCCAAAATGGCCTGATATAGGACGGTTTTTTGTTCCAAATGGGCAATGTGCTGTTTGGCTTCTTCGAGCTTAACGAGCGCCGCTTCTTTATGCTCCATTATGAGAGTGTAGCGTTGCGGAATGGTCGAATCCCCTTCGAGGCAGAGGTCGACGTACGTTTTAATGACTTCAATCGGCATCCCGGATTGCTTGAGGCATTTGACGCCATGCAGCCAGTTGATCGATTCTTCGTCGAACATCCGAATGTTGTTTTGATTGCGCTGTACGCTTGGCACCAGGCCTTTATCCGTATAAAAGCGCACGGCGTGCTCGGTAAGTCCCGTAATCAGGGCGGCTTCTTTGACCGTATGCATGTGTAATCCTCCTTGGAAAATAAATTTTTGAAGACGGCTTGACTTCGTGTAACACGAAGGCAGTAGGCTTATTGTAATGCAAATCGACCGAAAGCGGAAGCCCCGCTGAGGTGCCCGATTCACGGGATTCGCGGCCGTTTGCCGTTTTACATTTGAACCATGGGAGGAATTACAATGCAAACTGTAACATTGAACAACGGAGTGAAAATGCCGATCATCGGCTTCGGAGTCTACCAAATTCCCGATGCTGAAGAATGCGAGAATGCAGTATATGAAGCGCTGATGGCCGGTTACCGCCTGATCGACACCGCCGCGGGTTATCTGAATGAGGAAGCGGTCGGACGCGCGATCAAGCGCAGCGGCGTACCGCGTGAAGAGCTGTTCATCACGACCAAGCTCTGGGTTCAGGATGCCGGCTACGAGAGTGCCAAGCTGGCGTTTGCCAAATCCTTGAGGAAGCTGCAGCTCGACTATCTCGATCTGTACCTTATTCACCAGCCGTTTGGCGATTACTACGGCGCTTGGCGTGCGATGGAAGACCTGTACCGCGAAAGCAAAATCAAAGCGATCGGTGTCAGCAACTTCCTGCCCGATCGACTTATGGACCTCATCGTGAATAACAAAATCGTGCCCGCCGTCAACCAGGTCGAAACGCACCCCTTCTACCAGCAAATCGAGAACACCGCTTTTATGAAAGAGCAGGGAGTGCAGCACCAATCGTGGGGGCCGCTCGCTGAAGGACGCAACAACATGTTTGGCAACGAAGTGCTGACCTCGATCGCGGAAAAATACAACAAGTCCGTCGCTCAGGTCGTGCTGCGCTGGCTTGTTCAACGTGAAGTCGTTGTCATTCCAAAATCAGTGAGAAAAGAGCGGATCGTCGAAAACTTCAACATTTTCGACTTTGCGTTGAACGCGGACGATATCGAACAAATTTCCACCCTCGATACGCGGAAAAGTCTTTTCTTATCGTACCGCGATCCGGAAGTCGCCAAGATGATGGGCAACTGGAAAGTCGATCTGTAAACCTTGATCGAACCGTAAACTCATCACGCGTTCATCCTCATCTATAAAGAAAGGACAGTGCGCCCCTGTCCTTTCTTTACTTGAATTGCAAATTGTTTGTCCTGGATAGGATCGGGTCGCGAAAATAAAACAAGCAGCGCCGGGAACCCCCACGCTGCTTGTTTTCATGATTTAAATTGATTACCCATCATTGTATTCAATTTCGTCCCCAATTCGCCCCCAAGACCTTTTCTGAAAAGAATTAACAAGTCATTAAAAAACAAAAAAACCCTTGATGTACCATCAAGGGTTTTCTTCATATGGAGCCTAGGGGGATCGAACCCCTGACCTCATCGCTGCCAGCGATGCGCTCTCCCAGCTGAGCTAAGGCCCCGTAAGCGACTTCTATATCATATAAAAAATCAGCAGGCATGTCAACATGTTTTTCACATTTTTTGATGACGTGCTGTATCCCTTTTACTTCTCTATATCATGTCACTTATCGATAATGAGGATGGGCGCCATGGGAGCACCGGAAGAGCACCTGGATCACGCGGAACCCCGGCGCTCTTACAGCTCCTGACCGTCCGTATCCTTGGACAGCAGGCTTTTCAGTTCCTTCATAAACATATTGATATCCTTGAACTGCCGGTACACGGATGCAAACCGGACGTAAGCCACTTCGTCGACTGGATATAACCGTTCCATCAGAAGCTCCCCGATCTGGCGGCTCTCCACCTCTGCTGCTGCGGTATTTCGCAGTGCCTTCTCAACATCCGATACGATCATATCCAGCTGGTCCACCGATACCGGACGCTTCTCGCATGCACGTATCAAACCGCGGAGTACCTTCTCCCGGCTGAATTCTTCGCGGCTTCCGTCCTTCTTCACGACGATCAGCGGCGTTTCCTCCACCATCTCAAAGGTTGTGAATCTCTTGCTGCACTGCTCGCATTCCCTGCGGCGGCGGATGGATTTATTCTCGTTGGCAGGCCTGGAATCAAGCACTTTCGTCCCGGCATAACTGCAATATGGACATTTCATAAAGTCAACTTCACTTCCTTCGTTTCAGCGTATTTTAGCCTTAATGGCGCTTAAGAAAAATTTACCAGCAAAACTTTTTTCTTTTATGTTATGAAAATGCGAAACCCGAGACATAATACTTTTACCAACCCAAGGAGGTGAACTTAACATGGCACAAAGCAACAACAACTCCAACAACCTGGTTGTTCCTCGCGCAAACGCTGCTCTTGAGCAATTGAAGTACGAGGTAGCTCAAGAACTTGGTATCTCCATTCCACAAGACGGATACCAAGGTAACATGACTTCCTACGAGAACGGTTCGATCGGGGGATACATCACAAAGCGTCTTGTAACCCTGGCCGAGCAACAATTGGCTGGTCAATTCTCCGGTCAATAATTGATTCTTCCTTAAAAAAGGAGTGTTGGACGGCTCGATGTAAGAGCCTGTCCAGCGCTCTTTTTTCGTTAAAAGCCGTCCTTATACACATCCGTATATTGATTATAATAATAAATCACGCGCTGTACATAGTGACGGGTTTCCCCGATGGGAATACTCTTCACATTCTCGTAGGTTCCATCCCACATGCCCTTGTTGATCCAATTCTTGACGTTCCCGGGGCCTGCATTATAGGCAGCGATGGCGGCAATCGGATTGCCGTCCATTTCCTTGTGCAGGTTCTGAATATACCAGGTGCCGAGCTGGATATTCGCATCCACTTCATTCTTCACGCTCAGCAGGTTCACCGACGGCAGCTTGGCCATTTCCATCGCCCAGTTCGCCGTATCCGGCATCAGCTGCATAATGCCCAGCGCGCCTTTCTTGGACTCCTTGCCCGGCTTGAAGTTCGTTTCTACTCGTATGATGGAAGCCACCAGGAATGGATCAACCTCATAATAAGCGGCATGCTTCCGAATTTCATCCTTATAATGAATCGGATACAGCAAGGTCATCCAGTTCGAGCTCAGAAACAGCAGCGCTACAAAAGAAACAAACAGCAGGAGCAGCACTCTTTTTTTACGGAGCCACTTCATAACCGAACCAACCTGCCCCACAGGTTGTCCACCTGCTGCTGTGTTTCGGCCAATGTTCCGCTGTTATCGATGAGGATATCCGCCAGACGCTTCTTCTCCTCGATATCCATCTGGCTGTTTAAACGCGCTTCTGCCGCTTCCCGGTTAAGATCATCGCGCACCATCAGGCGCTCAAGCTGCAGCTCTCGCGGCACATAAACGACAGCAATCTGGTCAAGATAAGAATACTGCTCCCTTGCCTCAAGCAGCAGCGGAATATCCGCTACCACGAGCCGGTCGGGATACTGCCGCTCATATGCTTCCGTCCGTTCCCGGATTTCCTGCCGGATCGCCGGGTGCGTGATCTCATTCAACACCGTTCTCTGCTCGGGATGATGGAAGATCATTTCCCCGAGTTTTTTTCGATTCAACGTACCGTCCTCAAACAGGATCGCTTGTCCAAAATGTTCGGTCACTTTACCCAGCACCGGATGACCCGGGAGCATGACTTCCCGGGCGATAAGATCCGCATCGACGAGAAGTGCTCCCTTCTTGGTCAACATAGAGGACACGGTGCTCTTGCCTGTTGCAATTCCTCCGGTTAAACCGATATTCATGACTTCACCTCATAACAGCTTCATTATACCCATGACGATTAACAAAAAAGCAGGCAAATAAGAGATAAAACGCATGCCGCCCTTGGATGCAAAGCGTAAACCAACCCTCATGCCCAGCACCAGGAATATCCCGCTAAACAAGGAAACGATAGCTGCCGTACCTAGCGGTGAGAAGCCCAGCATGGCAGCGCCAAGTCCTGCTCCGAACGCATCGAGCGATAACGCGATCCCGAGCCACATCGCCTCCCACGGGGAGATGCTGCCGGAGTCGTCCAGATCCGCTTTTGATGGACTGCGGAGAATTTGAATGACAATGCCGATCTTTGGAATCTCAAGAGAGAATACCGCCCGCTGAACATGCTCTTGACCTGCCGTGTTAACCTCACGTCGTGATTTCACTTGATAGTCAGCCGCCTTCGTTTCCATAAGGGACTGGGAAATATCCCTATTAGAAACCGGCTGCACATCAGACTCGTTTTTTCTGCGAACTTGCTGATATAGAGACCATAAGCCCAGCAGAATCAAAATGGCGGCTCCGATCACGGACGCCACAGATGGGGATAAGAACCGCTGCAACAGCGCGCCTGCCTGCATGGAGGCGCCGAGCACCAAGCCGGAACATAGCGAGATGATCAATACAGACAGCAGCGGTATCCTTGTTTTGCGCAGACCGTATGTAACCCCCGCGCCAAATCCGTCCAGGCTTAACGCCATGGCCAGCAGCGCAGACGAGAAAATATGACTGAGCACCCTTTTCCCTCCTCGTAAGCTCCACATCAAGCGGCTCATTCATGAAGAAGAGCAGCTCCATGCGCTCCACATATGTTCCACATTATATGTGTAGGGAAAGGAATGGGTGCACGCCTATTGGATTACTTCTTTACCGGCTGACACTTCGGGCAGAAATGGGTCCCCCGTCCGCCAACCACGATCTTATGAATCGGTCCGCCGCATGTATGACACGGCTTGTCCTTCCGTCCGTAAATCTGATGACTATGCTGGAACATCCCCATTTCACCCTGTCCATTGACATAGGACTTTATGGAAGATCCACCCGCGTCTACGGCTTCGGACAGTGTATCCACAATCGCATGATACAGTCGCTTGAGCTCGGCATCCTTCAGGCTGTTAGCATTACGCTCCGGATGAATCTTGGCTCGAAACAATGCCTCATCGACATATATATTGCCGATGCCGACCACATATGCCTGATTCAGCAGCACCGCCTTAATCTTCGTTTTCTTGCTGCCGATGACTTCCTTGAAGGTTCCGAATGTAAACGTATCATCCAGCGGCTCATACCCCAGCTTGGCAAGCGGAGCATGCTGGAACTCTTCCCCTGTTGCAAAGAGATGCATCGTTCCGAATTGGCGTACGTCCTTATAGCGCAGCTCCGTGCCGTCCGAGAAATGGAATATGACATGGGTGTGCTTCTCCACCGGCTCCTCGGCAGGGTACAGCCCGTAACGCCCTTCCATCCGAAGATGCGACACGATCACCAGTCCGTCCAGCAATATCCGCAAAAATTTCCCGCGGCGCTCTACGCCTTCCACGGTATGATCCTTCAACATAAACGCAAAGGCCTCAATATCGTCAGGACGCTGTATAATCCGCGGCAGATGTACGGATACATGATCTATATGCTTACCTTTAATCAATTGGTTAAGTGTTCGTTTCACGGTTTCTACTTCCGGCAATTCCGGCATAATGACTTCACCTCATCTCCCATTATACCGGAAGTTGGGACAGAGCGGGACCATGGTTTTGTGGAAAGGTATGGTGCATATGGCCCCCCTCTTCACGCCATGATCCCTGTAAACAATCCTCTATCGGCTGGCACCGTGTGCAGCTTTACTTCGCTTCGTACCAGTTCTCGCCATAGCTGACTTCCGATTTCAGCGGTACCGACAGCTTCAGTGCCTGACTCATCACGTCCGGCACCAATTCCTTCATGATCTCCAGCTCATCCTCCGGCACCTCGAACACCAATTCATCATGCACCTGAAGCAGCATGCGGCTCTTCAATTGACGATCATGCAGCGCCTTGTCCATATGGACCATGGCCAGCTTGATAATGTCCGCAGCGGTTCCCTGAATCGGCGTATTCATCGCCGTCCGCTCGGCAAAAGACCGCAGGTTAAAGTTGCTGGCGTTAATCTCTGGCAGATAGCGTCTGCGTTCAAGCAATGTTTTCACATAGCCGTCTTGCTTCGCCTGCTTGACGATCACGTCCATATAACGCCGCACACCCTGGAATACCTCGAAATACTGGTCGATGAACGCCGCGGCTTCCTTCCGGGTAATATTCAGGTTCTGGGACAAGCCATAGTCGCTGATTCCATACACAATGCCGAAGTTAACCGCCTTCGCGGATCGGCGCATATTGGAATCCACCTCATCCACGCCGACTCCAAACACGTCCATCGCGGTCTTGGTGTGGATGTCCATATCGTGGACGAAGGCTTCCTTCAGCCGCTCATCATCCGAGATATGCGCAAGCACGCGCAGCTCAATCTGGGAGTAGTCCGCCGCCAAAATGCTCCAGCCCGGCTCGGACGGAACGAAGACCTTGCGCAGCTTGCGGCCCTCCTCCAGACGGATCGGAATGTTCTGCAAATTCGGGTATTGGCTGCTCAGACGCCCCGTTGCGGCAATCGTCTGGCGATAGTACGTGTGCACTTTACCAGTCTGTGATGAAATCTCCTTCAGAAGACCTTCCACATAGGTGGATTGCAGCTTGGCCAAGGTACGATACTTCAGAATCAAGCGGACAATATCGTGATAAGGCGCAAGCTTCTCCAGCACCTCGGCATCGGTAGAATAACCGGTTTTGGTCTTCTTGATGACCGGAAGCTCCAGCTTCACAAACAGAATTTCGCCCAGCTGTTTAGGCGAATTGAGATTGAATTCCGTCCCGGCAATCTCATAAATCTCATGTACGAGCTTCTCGATCTGTTCTTCAAACTCGCGACCCAGCTCCTTCAAAGCCTCCGCATTAACGGCAATGCCCTGCTTCTCCATATCGGCCAGAATTCGGGACAGCGGCATCTCCAGCTCATGGAACAGCGGCAGCATTTCATTGGAAGCCAGTTCCTTCTCCTGAACAGGTACCAATTCGGATACGGCCAAACATTTTCTGGCCATGTGCTCGCTGAGCTTCTCCATATCGGGAACCTTGTACTTTGCTCCTTTACCGAACACGTCCTCATCGGCTTGAAGATACGCAAGCCCGTATTTGGAGGCCAGGCCGCTAAGGCTTTGATTGGATTCGGTCGGGTCCAGCAGGTATGCAGCCAGATGAACGTCGAATGCCGCGCCGGCAAAAGCGATGCCCTGCCAATGGAGGGCCAGATCAATGCGGTGCAGATCATAACCGCGTTTAGGGATCTCGCTGTCGGCAAGCCAAGTACGGACAGGCTCTGCCCCTTCCGACTTCAGAACCTCAAACGGAATGAAGTACTGTCGTTCCTCTGTAGCGAGCGCGAGTCCGATCACCTCGGCATGATGAGGGTTGTCCCCATGCGTCTCTACATGGAGTACGGTCACCTGGGTCAGATTATCGGCAACCTCCTTAAGCCCCTTTGTGTCCACAAGGGTCACGTCAATCTTCGCTTCGGGCTTCGATTCAGCCGCATCTCCGCCCATTCCGCTTGTGCTTAGGTTTAACCGTTCAATTAGCGATTTAAACTCCAGCTTCGCCAGTGCAGGTCCTGCCGTCTCTTCATTCAGGCCTGTAAATGCCATTTCATCCAGCGACTGCTCCAGCGGTACTTCGCGGAAGATCGTAGCCAGCTTCTTGCTGAGTATGGCGGAATCGGCATGCTCTTCGATTTTCTCTTTCATCTTGCCCTTCAGTTCATCTGTGCGTGACACCACGGCTTCAACGGACCCAAATTCATGAAGCAGCTTCAGGGCCGTCTTCTCACCCACTCCAGGAACGCCGGGAATGTTATCGGAAGCATCGCCCATTAGTCCCTTAAGGTCGATAATCTGATCAGGCGTCAGGTTATATCGCTCCTTAATCTGTTCCGGTCCGTAATACTCGATATCGGTAACGCCCTTGCGGACCATCGCGATCGTAGTATGCTCCGAAGCCAGCTGCAGCATATCCTTATCCCCGGATACGACCATCACCTTCCGGCCGGCTTCGTCAGCCTGACGGGTAATGGTGCCGATAATGTCATCGGCCTCATAACCGCCGATTTCAAACTGGGATACGCCTAGGCCTTTCAGCAGCTCCTTCAGCAAAGGGAATTGTCCGGAGAGCTCGGGAGGTGTCTTCTGGCGACCACCCTTGTAATCCTGAAAATCCGCATGCCGGAACGTTTCCTTGCCTGCGTCGAATGCGACCATCATATGGGTCGGCTTATGCTCCTCAATCAAGCGAAGCAGCATGGTTGTAAAGCCGTAAACCGCATTCGTCTGCTGTCCGCTGGCATTAGTCAGCGGCGGCATCGCGAAGAATGCCCGGTAAATGATATTATTTCCATCAATTAAAATCAGCTTGTCCATAGAACACCTCGCACCAATATAACTTCCTTTCCACATGATAACATAGGTTACCGTCAATTCCGAACAATCCGTTCGATTCACGATGATTTCCTAATCATACGCAAAATAACCCCACAAAGTGGAGCCTGTGCTTCGATGCTTATTCCAAATACTTTGCGGGGGCCCCCAATATATAAATGCGATTAAAGAATTGCTTCCGCTTCGCTGGAATTTTCTAAATTCTCGCAAAAAAACGCCAGCTTTCGCCAGCGTTTGACTAATTCATTATGCTATTGATTGAGGTCGGGACGGTGACCCGTTACAAGGTACACGGTGCTCTCTCCAATGTTCGTCGCATGGTCGGCGATCCGTTCAATGTAACGGCCCACCATGATCAGCAGCATCGCCTGATTGGCCGAATCCGGATCGGAGGTTAGATGCGCATACAGATCCTGCAGAATGACGCTGTACAAATGATCGACCTGATCGTCATCCTGGGCCATTTTATAAGCCAGATCCGTATTTTCCGTCAGATAGGACTCGATGGATTCCGAAACCATCGCACGCACCAAATCCGACATCCGCGGAAGATCCACCAAAGGCTTGATCAGTTTCTGGCCTTGCAGACGGATCGTAACTTTAGCGACATCCCGAGCCAAGTCTCCCATACGCTCCAAATCGCTGGCGATTCGGAAAGCAACCAAAATCCGGCGCAAATCCTTCGCCACAGGCTGCTGGGTCACGATCAAGCGGGAGCCGATGTCCATGATCTGCTCTTCCATTGTGTTTAACTGCACATCATTCTTGATAACCGCCTGCGCTTTCTCCGCATCCAAGGTCTGGAGAGACTCTACGCTGCTTGCCAGTGCCTCCTCCATATGCTTGCCCATATCCTGCAGCAAGGTTTTCAGCTCATCAAGCTGCTGATCAAACTCAATTCTCCGGATCATATGTGATGCTCCTCCTATCTACTTTTAAGAAAGATCATAGTCGTGATAATGGCTTAACCGAACCGGCCCGAGATATAATCCTCGGTACGTGCATCCGACGGTGTCGAGAACAGCGTATCGGTGTTTGCGGATTCAACCACTTCGCCATTCAGGAAAAATACCGTCTGCCCGGATACGCGTGCAGCCTGATGCATATTGTGCGTAACCATGACGATGGTATATTTGCTCTTCAGCTCTTGCACCAGCTCTTCGATCTTCAGTGTCGAGATCGGGTCCAGCGCGGACGTGGCTTCGTCCATCAGCAGGATATCCGGCTGTACGGCAAGTGCCCGGGCAATGCACAGACGCTGCTGTTGGCCGCCGGACAAGCTCAGCGCGGACCGCTTGAGATAATCTTTGACTTCATCCCACAGCACGGCTTGTTTCAAGCTTTGTTCCACGATTTGATCAAGCTCCGCTTTACTGCGGATCCCGTGGAGACGAGGCCCGTAGGCGATGTTGTCATAGATCGATTTAGGAAACGGGTTCGGCTGCTGGAATACCATCCCTATCTGCTTGCGCAGGGCTTCAACGTGGACTTCCTCGCTGTAGATTTCGGTCCCGCCGATTTGAACGCTGCCTTCAATCCGTGTGGAAGGAATCATGTCGTTCATCCGATTCAGCGTACGCAGCAGCGTTGACTTACCACAGCCCGACGGTCCGATGAACGCCGTCACCGTTTTCTCCGGAATGTCCAGATCCACGTTTTTAAGCGCATGGTACGTGTCGTAGTAAAGGTTTAATTTCTTAATCTGTATGATGGATTCCATATCTTATTCATGTCTCCTTTTTCACGATTAGATCTGCTTATGCGTATCTTAGATGTTCTTCGAATACTTGTTCCGGATCCATACGGCTGCAATGTTCATGATGAACAGCATGATGAGCAACAGAATAATACCCGAAGCCGCCAGTTCGTGGAAAGCCTCACTTGGTCTTGATACCCAGTTAAAGATCTGGATCGGCATGACAGTAAACGAATCGAGCAGATTTTCCGGCAAGAAGGCCACGTACGTTAAGGCACCAATCATGATCAGCGGTGCGGTTTCGCCGATCGCACGAGACAAAGCCAGGATAACCCCGGTCATAATTCCTGGAATCGCTGACGGGAGCACGGCGCTGGATACCGTTTGCCATTTCGTTGCGCCCAGCGCATAAGAAGCATCGCGCCGGTTCTTAGGCACGGCGCGAAGCGCCTCCTGAGCGGCAACGATAATAATCGGCAGCACCAGCAGCGTCATCGTTAATACCCCGGAGAGCAGGCTGCGGCCAAGATTCATGCCGCGTACAAAAATCGCCAGTCCCAGGATACCGTATATAATAGAAGGAACCCCTGCAAGCGTACTGATATTCAGCTGAATCAGCCGAACCCAGCGGCTGCGTCCTGCATACTCTTCGAGAAAGATCGCTGCGCCCACGCCTAATACGAAGGACAGCGGGGCCATGAGCAGAAGCAGATAAACCGTGCCGACAATCGGCGATTTCAGTCCTGCTTTATCCGCGATACGTGACGGAAAGTTGGTGAACAGATCAGGTGAGAGTCTGTGAACACCATCCATCACGATCGTGACAATCAAAGCCATCAAGGCAAGAATACCGATACTGGTACAAGCCAGGAATATCATGTGCAGCGTCTGGTCACTACGGCGTCTCCGGTTGATTCCTTTGCTATCTCCCAGATTCAATTGTTCCATCTAGTATTCCTCCCTGAAGCGGCGAGCGACCCACTGCGCCAATATATTAAGCAAGAAGGTGATGACAAACAAGGTCAGACCTACAGCAAAAATCGTGCCGTATTCAATCGTTCCGCGCGGAACATCACCCATACTTACCTGAACGATATAAGAAGTCATCGTCTGAATGCTATCCAGCGGATTCAGCGTCAGCTGCGGCGTAGCGCCGGCCGCAACCGTTACGATCATCGTTTCGCCAATCGCGCGCGAGAATGCCAATACGAAGGATGATACGACCCCCGACAGAGCGGCAGGCAGCACAATTTTCAGCGCAACCTCAAATCGGGTAGCACCCAGCGCGTATGCTCCGTGACGAAGGCTTTTAGGTACCGCGCGCATCGCATCTTCACTTAGAGACGAAATCATAGGCAGGACCATGATCCCTACCACAATACCCGCACTTAGCGCATTGAATATACCCATATCGGGAAAAATCTTTTGAAGGAATGGCGTTACCGTTTCAAGCGCAAAATATCCATAAACAATCGTTGGTACACCAGCCAATACCTCGAGCACTGGCTTTACAACCCCCCGAACCCGGGCAGGAGCGTATTCATTAAGATAAATAGCGCATGCCAAGCCGATAGGCACTGCGAATAAGATCGCAATGCCTGTAATCAGCAATGTGCCGCCCAGCAGGGGCAGCACGCCGAATTCTTTTGGAGGGAGAATCGGACTCCATGTCGTTCCTGTCAGAAAGGACCATACCGGCACTTCCTTGAAGAAGATCACGGATTCCTGTAGAAGCGTATATACAATACCGATGGTAGTAAACACCGAAAGCATGGCACACAAGCCGAGCAGGATTGGAATGATTTTGTCTGAGGTGCGCGTTTTGCTTCGACGGAATGTCATGCTTTTTGTGTTTACCGCCACGGGTGAAGTTTTGTTCATTCTCCTCTTCCCTTTCTATCGGTTGCCCGAAGGATTCCCTTCGGGCATGTAGTCTTTAAATTATTTTGCCAACTTGTCTTTTTCTTCTTTGTACTGTTCATCTTGAAGCGGTACGAAACCAACTTCGCCAGCAAGACTAGCGGCATTATCAAGGTAGAAGTTCATGAACGCATTCACTTCTGGACGCTCAAGCTCTTTATCGTTAACATAGAGCAGCAGCGGACGGGACAATGGAGCATAACTGTTATCCTTGATCGTTTCCATGCTTGGAGCTACGGTAGCCGTACCGTTATCGATCGGAACCAGCTTCAATTTGTCTTGGTTCTCTTCATAGAACGAGAATCCGAAGTATCCGATGGAGTTCTTGTCGCCGGCAACCCCTTGTACAACTGCGTTTGTATCGGCACTGAACGTAATTTGGCTATCGTTTCTGCTTGCTTGCGCTTCACCGTTGATCGCTTCTGTGAAGTAATCGAATGTTCCGTGGTCTGTACCTGGCGAGTAAATTTTGATTTCCTCTGCCGGCCATCCTTCACGAACGTCAGCCCATGTTTTTACAGTGCTGTTCGGCTCATAAATTTTCTTAAGCTCATCTACGCTCAATTTATCTACGAAATCATTGTCCGGGTTAACAACAACGGACAATCCGTCATAAGCTACCAGAACCTCATGATAGGTAATGCCTTTGGATTTTGCTTCTTCAGCTTCACTGTCTTTAATTGGACGGGATGCATTGGAAATTGGAATCTCTCCATTATTGAAGCGTTTGAATCCGCCACCTGTTCCGCCTGTTCCAATCGGAATGCGGACATCCGGGTTAGCTGCGCCGAACTCTTCAGCAATCGCTTCGGTTAATGGATGCAGTGTGCTGGAACCGTCAATCTCAATCGTTCCTGACAAAGCTGTTGCAGTACTTCCTTCGTTTTGCTGTGCTGAACCGTTGTCTGTAGTTTCTCCGGAAGCACCGCCGGAAGTTGTTCCTCCTCCGCATGCCGCCAAAAGCGTGCTCAGCATTAACACCAATACGAGAATACCTGCTGGTTTACGACCCCTTCTTTTAAACAAACGAATCCACTCCTTCAAAATGGTTGTTGTCTCTACTTCCTACTTACAATATTGATATTAATCCCGGAATGTAATAGCAGTTTCTGAGAAATGTAAACGTAGTGTAAAATATTTAATAAAAGTAGAGTTATAGATTCGAACTTTCTTCCATGATCGAATTTTCACCGGTGTTCATTCCGGCAAGCTCATCCTTGACCCGCTCCACACGCTTCACGGTTTCCTCGGCCAGTTGATAAACGTGATTACCGGACTTCTGAACCTCTTGAACGGCGTTGTCCATCTCATTAAACATCTGGGCACCTTCCGTTACATACCCCTCGCAGGATTGGATTTCCCTGAGCGATGAAACTGCCCCCTTGGCTGTATCTGCTGCCAGGCGCTGGATGTGCTCGAGCAGCTGCGATATGTCCCCTGACAGCTTGCGCGTTTGTTTTGCCAGCGATTGTACCTCTGCCGCAACCACTTGAAATCCCCGCCCATGCTCGCCGGCATGTGCGGCTTCAATCGAGGCATTCATGGCCAGCAGACTGCTTTGGTTTGCAAGCTCGGTAATCATGCCGGTGATGGAAAATATTCGGCTGGCATCGGCAGCGAGCTCGGAGGCCTGGCCTTCACGCTTCGTCATATCCTCCACAAGGCCAAGGTACGAGGTCCGGACAAGATCCAATTTCTCCTTCCCGGTTTGTGACCACTCCCTCATGCGTATACATTCCGAGTTTGTTCTCGCTGCTGCCGTTCGGACTTCAGTTAACGAGGATTGAATGTTCCGAGTATGCCGGTAGCTTTCCTGCAGGATCAGTTCCCGCTTCTCTTCCGCTTCCGCTTGAAGCCCGCTGGACAGACTCATCAGATCCCGGACGGTAAGCACGCCCAGCAGCCGGTCAGCCTCCGTGATCAGGACACAATCGTAAAATTTTGAATCCGGGCGCTGCAGGGACCATTCCAGCAGCGTTCCGACCTTCTCGGAAATATCGACACGCATCGGTTGATGGTCCGCAAACTGAAAGGCGGGCTTGGAGTAATACAGGTCAACGGCAAACCTGCCCATCATTCGCTGGTAAAAGACATCCCGCATGATCAGTCCTGCCGGTGTATCTGCCTCATCGCAATAAATAACGCACGGAATACGGTGGTCCTTCGTAAACACATTCAGCACATCGAGGCAGGATTCAGATTTTCTTATAACAGGGACCCTTCTTATGTAATGCCGATATAATGCGCCTGCTTCAGGCTCGCTTGTTACTTGTTCATCAAGTTCCGGCTCTACCTCCATCTTCATTCTCTCTGTCTGATTCGGTTTGGTTTGAAGCAGTGTCATGCGCCTTCACCCCTTCTTCATCTGGTCCTTTAGACGCATCTTACCGGACAAGTATTATGGGAATATACTCGAATGATTAAGGGAGTGTAAACTACGGAAGGATCATGGCCGGGATATGAGACATTAGACAGGTCAGAATCTGACCAAAGACCCAAAAAAAAAGACCCCTCATCATTTCAAACGGAATGATGGGAGCCTTTTTTCGGATTCACTACGAGTTTATAACCAACCCCGCGAATGGAGTCAATGTGTACAGATTCAGGATCGAGCTCAAGCTTCTTGCGCAGGGAACTCACATGAACGTCCACGGTTCGCTGACCGCCGATATAATCGAAGCCCCAGACCACGTTCATCAGATCATCCCTCGTTAACACTACGCCCGGTTTTTTGGCCAGGTAGAGCAGCACCTCAAATTCTTTCGGCCGGAGATTAATGCTCTGACCGCCAAGCCGGACCTCGTATTTCTCAGGATAGATTTCCAGCTGTCCAAGTGAAATGACATTTCCTTGATGGTCTGTCGTCTTTACTTCATCGGCGTGACCGGACACCCGGCGCATGACGGCCGATACACGGGCCAGCAGCTCAGATACGCCAAATGGCTTGGTAATATAGTCATCCGCCCCCATCTTCAGGCCTTGAACAACTTCCTCCTCGGCGTTCTTCGCGGTCAGAATGATGATCGGCGTGGTAATTCCGTTGCTGCGAAGCTTCTCCAAAATCTGAAAGCCGTTCATGCCAGGCAGCATGACATCCAGCAGAATCAGATCATATTCATGGTGCGACGCTTTCTCGTAACCTGCGGTACCGTGTTCCTCTACCTCGACTTGAAAGCCTTCCTGTGTCAGATTGTAGGACAACAGCCGCGAAAGTGTCGGCTCATCTTCAATAACAAGCATGCGTTGCGTCAATGTTACCCCCGCCCTTATCTTGATAATTGGACTGCTCATGCAAGTATATCAACAGAATGTTAACGGAGTGTTAACTTCCTGTATCGGCCGTTTCCTGCAATACCGGGAGCTCAATGATGAAGGAGCTGCCGATTCCCAGCTCGCTCTCCACCTTGATGGTTCCGTGATGAAGATCCACCAGATGCTTCACGATCGATAGTCCAAGCCCCGTTCCGCCTGATCCGCGCGAACGCGCTTTATCCACCCGATAGAATCGTTCAAATATACGGGGAAGGTCTTTCTTCGGAATGCCAATCCCGGAATCCTTAACAATGAATTCCACAATATCCTCGGCATTCCCATTACTATGCTTTTCACGAGCCGTTAATTTTACTCGTCCGCCTTCTTGCGTGTAACTGATCGCATTCGAGAGCAGATTCATAAAAATCTGGCGGAGCTTGTCCTCGTCCCCCTCCATAAACAGCTCTTCCGGAATGTCGAGCTCCAGGCTGATCCGCTTCTTCTCCGCGACCGTGCGCATCATTTCGGATATCGTATCAAAGAACGCCGACAGATGAATCGGCGAGTAATCCATCTGAATCCGCTTGGATTCGATCTTGGACAGCTCCAGAATGTCACCGATCAGCCGGTTCAGCCGTTCGGACTCGTCATAGATAATCTGGAGGAAGGAGCGAGATGTCTTCTCATCAGTAACCCCGCCGCCAAGCAGCGTTTCGGCAAACCCTTTAACCGCGGCAAGCGGAGTCTTCAGCTCGTGAGATACGTTGGCTACGAATTCGCTCCGCATGCGTTCAAGTCTGCGGATATCACTTACATCCTGCAGCAGGAACAGCATGCCTCGATAAGACTCCTGCTCTTCCTCTTGCATCATCGCAACCCCATCCAGGCGGATGATCGATTCCACCGGATAATAAATGTTGCGCTCCTCATGGAAGCCTTCCTTGCTCTCCAGGCCTTCCTCCATCAGTTTGGTCAATTCATAATGCTGCTTGAGCTCACGGTACGATTTGCCTGTTATCACTTCGGCATTAATGCCGAGCATTTTCTCGGCAGCACGGTTCACAAGAATGATCTGGCCTGCCCCGCTCACCATGACAATACCGCCTGTCATATTGTTTAGAACGCTTTGCAGCAAATCTTCATTATCCCGTATCGTCCGCAGCTGGGTCTGTAGGCTGTCGGCCATTCCGTTAATGGCTTGCGCCAATTGACCGATCTCGTCTTTACGGTGAATCTTCACCCTCGCATCATATTCTAGGCGCGATATCCGTCTGGCTACGCGCGTGATCTTCTCCAGCGGCGATGTCAAGCCCTTGGCAACGCGATAACTCACCAAGGCAGCAATCAAGAACAGCACCAGCAGGCCGATCCCCATCACAGTCCAGCCTTGTTTGACTCCCTGGTCCACTTCCTTGAGACTGACGGACAATCTGACGAATCCGTCGAAATTCTCTCCGGCCTTGACCGGAAGAGCGACATACAGCATGTCCTGCTCAAGCGTATCGCTCCGACGAATGGTACTCCCGCGGCCTTCTTTTACGGCTTCAAGCATCTCCTCACGATTAGCGTGGTTATCCATGGTTAACGGATCACTCTCCGAATCCCCGATCACCTTACCATCCTTCAATATAAACGTCACTCTCGCATCGGACAGTTCCTCAAGCTGCACGGATCTGTTGGTATAATACGAAATAGCATCCGCGCTGTCCGTATCCGGAAACTCCATCATGGTCTGCAGAAGCCGTATCTCCCGGACCATATTGTCCTCCAGCAGCTGAATATGGGACTGCTTGAATACCGTCACCATAGCCAGTCCTGCCGCGAGCATAGATAACCCAATTAAAGTAAGCATAATTAGAGTCAAACGATTGCGATACTGCCTCATGGTCTCTCCTCTTTCTGCCGCGTGGTCATTTTGGATAACTTACCGTCCGTGTGCGTCTTCGGTGAAATAACGCATGAATGAAGGTTGCCGCCGGCTGCTGGAACATAATGCCCAGCACTACCGGGATCGAAGCCTGGGGTGAGAAATAAGTTGTAGCCAGCACCATCCCGAGTGATATATTACGCATTCCGGACGCGTATGTAAATGTAATTTGCATTTCCCGTGTCGGTCCCAGCATCGCATACGAGCCAAAATAACCAAGCAAATAACAGATCACAATCAGCGTGAAGACAACCGGGACGACCACCAGCATCTCCTCTTTCATGCCTGCTGCATGGGGAGCGATGGCTGCTGCATTCAGCATAACCACAAGCATAAAAAACAGCTTCGATATCGGCTGGGCTACGGGAGCCGACCAGTCCTTAATCCGTCCTTTGGAACCTTCATACAGCATCACCCCGATCAGAGTGGGCAATACCACCATCGTCAGCAAATCGAGAATCAGCTCAGACGCATTCCAGGTAACCAGCGCATCTCCGATAAACATATCCATCAAAGCCGGGACGACTAGCGGACTGAGTATGGTATCCAGCACGACCACCGCTAAGATGAACGGAACGCTGCCGCCGGAGCTACCGACCCACATCACCGAGGATATTCCCAGCGGAATGATCGCAAATAACAGCAAGCCGATCGTATAATCCGAGTGCGCACCAAACACGGCCGAGCCCAGTCCATAGGCAAGCAACGGAGCTGCCGCATGGGCAAGAAAGAGCGTTAACATAACGGCAAAGGGGCGTTTGCGAACCCCTTGCAGATGACGGATCCCACAGCCAAGCGCCATAACCAGCGTGATATAACCGAATAGATAAGGAATCCAGTGTACAAAGTCCAGCAAAACATCCGAAAGCAGCCAGCCTAGCACCAGCGAGCCGGGAATCAAGAGAAAGGTGTACTTTTCAAACCAAGATGCAAAGGCCAGTCCAAAACTTCTCACCTGTTTCCTCCTATGACTGAATTGACGTATTTGACTTTCATCATAAACCGGAGCGTGCGAAAACCGCAACGAAAATTCGAAATAAGAGTCCCAATCCCAAGCTCAACAAAAAAGCATCGACCGGCTCATTGTGGCCAATCAATGCTTCTTCATATGCTATGGATTAGGAGAACACCGGATCTTTAAACATGGCCAGCTTCTGTGCCGAATCCTTGCTCACATCGGCATGCAGGCTGTTTCCGTGCGAATCCATCGTGACGATGGCGGCAAAGCCATCGACCTCCAAATGCCACATCGCTTCCGGAATGCCAAACTCCATGAAATCCACGCCGTTTACTTTTTTGATGCATCTCGCATAATACTGGGCGGCCCCGCCGATCGCATTCAGATACACGCCGCCATGCTCCTGCAGCGCTTGAAGCGTCTTGGGACCCATGCCGCCTTTTCCGATGACCGCGCGAATGCCGAATTTTTTCAAAATATCGCCCTGGTACGGTTCCTCACGAATGCTGGTTGTCGGGCCTGCCGCCTTGACATGCCATCCCTCTTCATCCTGCATCATAACCGGGCCGCAGTGATAAATCACGGATCCGTTCAGATCGATAGGAGCATCGTGATCCATCAGGTATTTATGAAGCGCATCCCGTCCGGTATGCATCTCGCCTCGGATAACCACCACATCCCCAACGCGCAGGGAACGAATTTGCTCCTCGCTGATTGGCGTCTGCAGGACCACCTCGCGGCTCTTGGAATCACTTGGTCCGGAGTCCTCGGCTTGAGAAACAGCCGTTTCGGAATTTGCGTTCATCTGCACCTCGCTGCCCGCTTCATACAGCCAGTCTGTGATCTCCCCGGTTTCCGGTTCAACCAATACGCCTTGACGGCGGAATGCCCAGCAGTTATAAGCAACCGATACAAAAAAGCTTGCCGGCAAACGGTTCATCGCACCGATCTTGCAGCCGAGCAGCGTAACTTCTCCGCCAAAGCCCATCGTGCCGATCCCCAGCTTATTTGCATTTTCCAATATGTAATCTTCGAGCTTCGCCAAATCTTCATTCGGATTCACATCTTCCACATGACGGAACAGCTGATGCTTCGCAAGCTCGTAACCGGTCGTCCGGTCGCCTCCAATGCCTACGCCGATAAATCCGGCGCTGCAGCCCTGTCCTTGAGCTTGATACACCGCATGCATGATGCATTTGCGGATTCCGTCCAGATCGCGGCCCGCTTTCCCCAACCCTTCAAGCTCTGCAGGAAGACTGTACTGGATGTTTTTGTTCTCGCAGCCGCCCCCTTTCAGGATGAGACGGACATCCACCTTATCCTGCTCCCATTGCTCGAAATGGATGACGGGCGTACCAGGACCGAGATTATCCCCGCTGTTAGCGCCAGTCAACGAATCCACCGAGTTTGGACGCAGCTTGCCATCCTTCGTGGCACGAATCACTGCGGAGTAAATCGCCTTCTTCATCTCGATTTGGTTCGCACCCACCGGGGTATGCACGATGAATGTTGGCATGCCGGTATCCTGGCAGATCGGCGATACTTCCTGCTCGGCCATCTCAATATTTTGAGCGATCGTTGCCAGTGCCAGCCCCGCTCGCGTTGCCGCATCCTCAGACGCTCGCCCGCGGTTGACTGCTCTTCGCACATCCCCGGGCAAATTCGTGGAGGTTTCTACAATCAGTCGATACATGCTCTCTTCAAATAATTTCATAACGTTGGTAAACTCCTCTCTTTCATAACCCTGACATGATAGCAAAAAAGAATCATTATAAACGGCCAATATTGTTATCATATCATATCATTTCGCACATGAAAGGGTTTACTTCAAAAAATGAAAGAGTAGAGAAAATGTGTTGATTTTCCCCGTCGCATCGACCATACCAATCTATGAATCTCACATATATTGGTTAAGGAAAGGAGGTGATTGCTATGATGAAAGCCTCAATCTCCCAGGTGGTCTTTCCAAGGCTTGCCTTGTTTAGAAACGAGTTTTACAGAGGACGCCGATTTGTAGTTCGTGGTAACGTCGGGATCCGTAATCTCGAGAGAACTTTCGGGGACATTGAAAGCTTGAGATTCTTCTCGACCAGTTCCAATGCAACCCTGGTCCTGTTCTCGGAGACGAATTTCAGGGGCAGATTCAGGGTATTCCGCGGCAACACCAACATCGCCGATCTGGATGATATTATTCGCGGCGAAGAGCCAGAATCCATTATCAGCTCCAACCGTCGTTTGACGCTGGCACAGATCAGAGCGATCCGGGAAACCGGCGTGCTTCCTTCCGGTTTTAGAAGCATCTGATTCTCCGTAAGCCCCGTAACCTCTCCTAAACTCACCCATGATAAAATAGCGGACATCCGGGCCGAAGCCCCGGATGTCCGCTCTGTTTTCCATGTTATGTTGTAACCAACGGTTGTTAGCGAGCGAAACGTCTTAGCCGTTAATGACTTCGCCGCCATTCACGTGGATCACTTGACCGCTCACATAGGAAGAGTCGGTTGAAGCCAGATATACATAGGCAGGAGCCAGCTCTTCCGGTTGGCCCGGACGTTTCATCGGCTGGGTCGCCCCAAACTCGGCTACCTGATCCGGCGGGAACGTCGAAGGAATCAGCGGCGTCCAGATCGGTCCCGGCGCAACGGCATTCACCCGGATTCCTAGCCCGACCACGTTCATCGACAACGAACGCGTAAAGGCTACGATAGCCCCCTTGGTTGATGCATAATCTAGCAGCTGCGGACTTCCCCGATATGCCGTAATGGAGGTTGTATTAATAATCGAGCTTCCCTTGGACAGATGCGGCATCGCCGCCTGCGTCAGATAGAACATGCCGAATATATTCGTACGGAATGTCCGCTCCAATTGTTCTTTGGTAATATCCTCAATCTTCTTCTGTGGATGCTGTTCGGCTGCGTTGTTGACAAGAATATCGAGCTTCCCAAGTTTCTCCACGGTTTCGGTGACCGCATCGCGGCAAAACGCATCGTCGCCAACATCGCCGGCGATAAGCAGGCATTTACGGCCTTCCTGCTCCACTTGACGCTTGGTCTCTTCCGCATCCTTGTGCTCGCTCAAATACACAATGGATACGTCCGCGCCTTCCTTGGCATAGTGGACCGCAACCGCACGGCCGATTCCGCTGTCGCCTCCGGTAATTAGCGCAACCTTTCCTTGTAACTTACCGGCTGCTTTGTACTCGTTGCTTTCAAACTCCGGTTTTGGGTGCATCTCCGATTCGGTTCCGGGTCTGTGATCCTGATGCTGGGGCGGCAATGTTTGTTTCTGTTGATCTTGTGGCATATGAACATTTCTCCTTTCAGGTCAGTATCTCAAACTACCTCTCATAGGATGCGTTCGACGCGGCTTCTTATTCTCATAAAAAGCCCTTCGCTATTGTTTTTACCCATATTGAACGGGATCAAACGTAAGCGCGGTTCTTTTCCCGTAACAAAAACCCTCCTCAAAAACCGGGCCTTGCGCCTAAAGTCCAGTCAAGATTTTGCCGGGACCCCCCGGAATATATAATTGCTGTAACATCAAAAAACCGCCCGAATAAACGGACGGCTTCTCTTTCATATGTAGCTGTTCTTAGATGATGTCATTAAATACCATGAAGAAAATCATGACGAGCAGCAGGAGGGACAACAACGCGCTGAATGTACTAAGCTTACCCGTTTCTTCCTTCACTTCACGCTTCTCGCGGATTCCTGCAAGCGCATTCTTCAGGGGTTTGCCCATAATGCCTCCAATCGCAAACATCGCCAGCAGCAGAACCGTTACAATGATCATCCAAGGAACCGAATACTCGCCCTGGGACATCATATATCCGCCAGTCAACAACTGAATAACCAAACCGTACTGAGCAAAACGGTTCGCTACTCGAATTGTATTAACGGCTCCTTCTTGAGCGCCGAGAGACAGCTTCTGAATACCGCCAACAACAAACGGCAGGATCAAGTAAAACCCTAGCGCCGCCGTGCCGACCATATGCAGAAAAAATGTCACATTCCACATAAACAATTCCTCCAAAGTCATAAGTGTGATTTTTATTACATCAAGTTCATCGTCTCTTATTATACTGGAGAGATCATCCAAAGAAAAGCAATCCCGTCCCGAATCACGGGACGGGATTGCATTATTAGACGATTTTGTGAATCCTGATTCAATTACAGGTTCACAACCGAAGTTACGTTACGCACGGATTCCGCTGACTTATCAAGTGCAGCTTTCTCTTCGCCAGTCAGCTCAAGCTCGAAAATTCGCTCGATGCCGTCTCCGCCGAGAATTGCCGGAACGCCCATGAACAGGTTGTCATAACCGTACTCGCCTTCCAGAAGTGCAATAACCGGAATGATCCGTTTCTTGTCCTTCAGAATCGCTTCCGTCATTTGGACCAGGGAAGCAGCCGGCGCATAGTATGCGCTGCCGTTCCCCAGCAGGTTGACGATTTCGCCGCCGCCGACCCGGGTGCGCTGCACAATCGCTTCAATGCGCTCAGCCGGAATCAGCGTGTCGATCGGAATGCCGCCCACGCTAGAGTAACGAACGAGCGGAACCATGTCATCGCCATGGCCGCCCAGAACGAAACCGCGGACATCCTCAACGGATACGTTCAGCTCTTGCGCGATGAAGGTGCAATAGCGTGCCGTATCCAGTACGCCCGATTGACCGATTACGCGGTTCTTAGGAAAGCCGAGTGTGTTGTATGCCACATAGGTCATGGCATCCACCGGGTTACTCAGGATGATAACCGTGGAGTTCGGTGCGTGACTCTTCACGTTCTCACATACGGATTTTACGATCCCTGCATTGGTATTAACGAGATCATCGCGGCTCATACCCGGCTTGCGGGCTACACCTGCTGTAATGATTACGATATCGGAATTAGCTGCATCTTCATAGTTGGACGTACCGACTATGTTGCTGTCAAATCCTTGAACGGGACTTGCTTCGAGCATATCCAGCGCTTTACCTTTCGTTGGGTTCTCGAGCTGCGGGATATCCAGCAGCACCACATCACCCAGTTCTTTTTGAGCAAGCATCAGGGCGGTAGTCGCACCTGTAAAGCCAGCACCTACTACCGTAATCTTTTTACGAGTAATTGCCACGATGAATCTCCTCCTTACAGGTTTTTAATGATTTCGTCTGCGAACTCGGAGCATTTCACTTCGGTAGCGCCTTCCATCAGGCGGGCGAAGTCATAAGTCACAGTTTTGTTGTTGATGGATGTTTCCATACCTTTGTAGATCAGGTCAGCCGCTTCCTGCCATCCGAGGTGCTCAAGCAGCATGACGCCGGAGAGGATAACGGAACCAGGGTTGACTACGTCTTTGTCTGCATATTTCGGAGCTGTACCATGAGTCGCTTCGAAAATCGCATGTCCTGTTACATAGTTGATGTTAGCCCCTGGAGCGATACCGATACCGCCAACTTGTGCAGCCAGCGCGTCAGACAGATAGTCCCCGTTCAGGTTCAATGTCGCAATGACATCAAAGTCGGTTGGACGAGTCAGAACTTGCTGCAGCGCGATGTCGGCAATCGCATCTTTAACGATGATTTTGCCAGCCTCTTCAGCTGCTTTTTGAGCAGCGTTAGCCGCATCTACGCCGTCTTTGTCCTTGATGATATCGTATTGAGCCCAAGTGAACACTTTATCGCCGAATTCAGCTTCAGCCACTTCGTACCCCCAGTTTTTGAAGGCACCTTCTGTAAATTTCATGATGTTGCCTTTGTGAACCAGTGTCACGGATTTGCGGCCATGCTTGATCGCATACTCAACCGCTGCACGCACAAGACGCTTGGAACCTTCGGAGGATACAGGCTTGATCCCGATACCGGACGTTTCCGGGAAGCGGATTTTGTTTGCTCCCATTTCGTCTTGAAGGAACTTGATCATTTTCTTCACTTCTTCGGAGCCTTCTTTATACTCAATACCTGCGTAGATGTCTTCCGTGTTCTCACGGAAAATAACCATGTCAACCAGCTCAGGGCGTTTTACCGGAGATGGTACGCCGTTGAAGTAACGAACAGGGCGCAAGCAAGTGTACAGGTCCAGCTCTTGGCGAAGGGCAACGTTCAGGGAACGGATACCGCCGCCGATTGGCGTTGTAAGTGGTCCTTTAATAGCAACGATGTACTCGCGAATCGCTTCAAGCGTATCGTTCGGGAGCCATTCACCGTATGTATTGTATGCCTTCTCACCGGCAAATACTTCATACCAGGCAATTTTCTTGGAACCGTTGTATGCTTTTTCTACGGCTGCATCAAGGACGCGCTTGGAAGCTTTCCAAATGTCACGGCCTGTACCGTCACCTTCAATAAAAGGAATGACAGGGTTGTTAGGCACCTGCAGGGTTCCGTTATCAATCGTGATTTTCTCGCCTTCGGTTGGTAATGCGAATTTTTCCAATTTCATGAGTATGAGTTCCTCCTTAGAATATGGTTCTTGTCTCTAGCCATTCCCAAAATACTCGCGTGAATAGGCACAGAGAAACCCGCCACCCGCGATTCAGTCACGTTTGAGCGGTTCTCTAGCCTATTGTACATGATTGCCAGCCACTTAGCGAAGTTCTATCGGCACATATTTTTGGTCGGTCATCCCTGTATACTCTGCGCGCGGGCGGATGATACGGTTGCCTTCATACTGCTCAAGAATGTGCGCAGTCCATCCGGATACACGGCTGATGGCAAAAATCGGCGTGAACAATTCCTGCTCGATGCCGAGCTGCGTATAGACCGATGCGGAATAGAAATCAACGTTCGGCTTCAGCCCTTTTTGGTTGGTAACCGTTTCGTCGATCAATACCGACATGTCGTACAGCGTGGTGTCGCCTTTCATTTCACCAAGCTCGCGGGACATTTTTTGCAGATGCTTCGCTCGCGGGTCGCCGTTTTTGTATACGCGGTGTCCAAAGCCCATAATTTTTTCACGGTTGTCCAGCTTCTCCTGAATGTAAGCCTGAGCCCGATCAATCGAACCGACTTCGTTCAGCATCTTCATGACGGCTTCATTCGCGCCGCCGTGCAGAGGTCCTTTCAGCGCGCCAATGGCGGAAGTAACGCCGGAATATATGTCGGACAGCGTGGCTACGGTTACACGGGCAGCAAACGTGGATGCGTTAAGCTCGTGATCCGCATGCAATACCAGTGCCTGGTCCAGAGCCTTGATCGAAGTCTGATCAGGGTCTTCGCCTCTGAGCATATACAGGAAATTCTCCGAGATGGAGACGCCGGCTTTCGGAGCCACCGGCTCTTTGCCCTGACGAACACGGGCGATGGCAGCAATGATCGTCGGAAGCTGCGCTTGAAGTTTAACCGCTTTCTTCTCGTTCGATTCACGGCTCATATCGTCGCCTTCGGCGTCATACAGAGCAAGCGCGGATACAGCTGAGCGAAGCGCAGCCATCGTATTGGTATCCTTCGGATACAATTTGATCTGCTGGATAAGCTCATCCGGAATGGCAGCATAGTCGCTCAAATCTTGTTGAAGGGCTTTAAGCTCTTCGGCATTCGGAAGTTTTCCGAACCAGAGCAGATAGGCTACCTCTTCAAAACTTGCATGTTCTGCGAGATCGTCAATATCATATCCACGGTAAGTCAGAACGCCATCGACGATCGAACTAATCGCGGAGGTGGTAGCTACAATGCCTTCCAAACCCTTGGTAGCTGTCATGCAACATCTCTCCTTTATGATCGGGATAAACTGAACTATTTTGACAATCATGAAAACATTTTCATGAAGTCGGATAAAAAAGAAAAACGCGCAAAAAAATTGCTATGGTCCTAGTCACAAACCTTCTCATATCATACTGGATTTTGTCTGATATGTGAACATGAGCAGCGACATTCGCCGCATCAAATTGTTTTATCGACACCATAAACATTTTTTTGAAATCACTTACAATTCCATTATACCTGTGATAATTCTCATTGTCGAATCATGAAGACAAGCGTTTTCCAACTCTTTATCCTTATATTGAAACTCCTTGCATACGTATAGGAATGAGCGATTCTGCTCGTCCCTGAAGTGCTGCAAAGGAGTGTGATGGTTTGGAACGATTGATGCTCAAGCGTTTTGGCCGGGGAGTGTGGGTGCTGTCTTCCATCTTCGTGATCGCCTATTTGATATATGTACTGCTGCCGCTGCTTTATCCCTTCCTTCTGGCCTGGATCATCGCCTATGCCATGAATCCTTGCGTCCACCTGCTTCAGCGGAGTTTGAAGCTGCCGCGGTGGCTCGCTGTCACGTTGTCCCTGCTGCTGTATTTCGGAGCGGCTCTGCTGATCCTCACTGCGGCTGTCACCAGACTGGTCAAGGAGCTGATTATCCTGTCCCAGTCCTTCAATCTCCATATTGATGCCTGGATGGAATGGCTGACCGCCTGGACGCAGAATGATAGCTTCCAGAATATCATCAATGAGATTAGCCGGTTCTATCAGAACAACCCGAATTATCACGATACCATCAATCAGAATATTACCCGCACAACGCAAACGATTGGCACGGCCGTGACCGATTTAGTTACTGGTATTTTTAACGGAATTTTGCAAATTATTTATTACCTGCCGAACTTAGGCACGATTCTCATCGTCGTTTTGCTGTCCACGTTCTTTCTCAGCAACAGCTGGGAGCGCCATAATCGCGCGCTTCTCCGCATCCTACCGGGCGTCATTCGCAAACCCATGATCTATATCTTCTCAGATCTGAAAAAAGCGTTGTTCGGATTCGCGAGGGCCCAGTTGATTCTCATCTCCATCACGGCACTTATCGTCATGATCACCCTTTATGCGCTCGGGGTCGATTCCGCCTTCTCCATCGGTCTTCTGATCGGCTTGGTGGATCTTCTCCCATACCTGGGCGTCGGCATCGTCCTGATCCCTTGGTCGCTGTATGCCTTTATGACGGGCGACCTGACGCTCGGCATCGGACTCACCGTCCTGTACAGCATCATCCTGATCGTCAGGCAGATCATGGAGCCCAAGGTGCTCGCCAGCAGTGTGGGACTGGACCCGCTCGCCGCCCTGCTGGGCATGTTCGTCGGGCTCAAGCTGTTCGGCATTCTGGGGCTGATTGTAGGTCCCGTGTCGCTTGTCATCCTGGATGCTTTTCACCGGGCCCATGTATTCAAGGACCTTAGGAATTATATTATCGGGGGCAGGTTCAGGTAGCAGTCGGACGGACATGTTTGACTCATCATAGGGCTATAGTGATCAGATTATCATAGGATTGATAGAGGTACTTTCTGATCTTCCCTGATATTTCCTGATACTCTCTTGTGCTCCATGCATAAATAGACCGGCCCCTGAGGGGCCGGTCTTATGGGTGATGCCTGTTAGTATTATCTGCGAAATATCGTAATCTTGCCGTTTTTCATGTTTTTCTTCATCCATTTCAACAGCAAAATCCGATACAGCGGGCGAGTCAGCGGAAATATCAGCGTAAATCCGATAATGTCAGTTACAAAGCCCGGCAGAATAAGTAGTACTCCACCCGCAAATATACATAGACCATCGGCCATGGAAGCACCCGGAACCATGCCCGAATTCATTCTCTGCTTGGCATCTTCCATCGCTTTGCGGCCTTCGAACCTCATCATGGCCACGCCAACCGCAGAGGTCAGCAGCGTCAATAGCAAGGTATTCATGCCGCCCACGCGATCCGCAACGAACTGGAAGCCGAATATTTCAATAGCAGGCACGAAGATAATCGCTGCCAGCAACCATTTGAACATGAAGCTACTCCTTCCTCCCCCAAAGGGTGTCCCTCAATGCATCATACAGCTTTGGCGCGCATTTATCCAGTCGGGCCGGCTTCCACTCTCTATTCAGCCATACATGACGGGTCGCGCCTGCCGTTAACAAGGCACCGGGAAGCCCGGATTCGGGAGACAGATCCATCGTCCCCAAATCTGCCTGCTCCTGCTCGCTCAGCAAACGGACCTCATATTCATAGTGTATTCGAAGCGGGGAGAAAGCAGTCATTCTGGTAAACACCGTTACAAGATCATCATACCGCGCAGGCTGGCGGTACTTGATATCTAGATCAACCACCGGGAGCAGGACGCCTTCTTCTTCCATTCCGCGATACGTAAATCCCATTTCACGGATCATTTGGGTACGCCCGATCTCGAACCAGTTTAAATAGTTAGCATGATAGACGACACCCATTTGATCGCTTTCCTGGTAACGCACCCGAAAGGAAGTCCAGAACCAGCGACTTGGTGCCGGTACGGATGGTTTAGGCATCAACATCACCCCCTCATCTATGCAAAAAGCAATGGTCGATTATAATCATCGTCCATTGCTTATATGCAGCTATATTCAGAATCCAGCGGATTCTTGACTGTTGTATTACTTCTCCTGTGGAATTTGATCCACTTTCAGAAGGTTGGTTGAGCCGGAACGGCCCAGCGGCACGCCTGCTGTAATCACAACAAGATCGCCTTCTTTCACGAGTCCGGACTTCACGCCGCCTTGCAGCGCATAATCAAACATCTCATCCGTAGAAGAAGCCTGTTCGCCTTTAACCGGCGTTACGCCCCAAGTCAGTGCCAAACGTCTCAACGTTCTGTCTTGAGTCGTGACAGCGACGATAGGAGCCTCTGGACGGTATTTGGATACCATTCGAGCCGTTTGACCGGATTCCGTGGACGAAATGATGGCTTTAGCATTCAGGTCAAGTGCCGAGATCGCAACGGATTGGCTGATTGCTTCGGTAACGCTGGTATCTTGAGCAATACGCTGCTTCAGGAACATTTCACGGTAGTTCAGTGCGGATTCCGCTTTCTCTGCGATACGGGACATGGTCAGTACGGATTCTACAGGGTATTTACCTGCAGCCGTTTCGCCGGACAGCATGATGGCATCGGTGCCGTCGAAAATCGCATTGGCAACGTCACTTGCTTCCGCACGGGTAGGACGCGGGTTGCGCTGCATGGAATCCAGCATTTGCGTAGCCGTAATGACCGGTTTGCCAGCCAGGTTACATTTTTCGATCATACGTTTTTGAACCAATGGAACTTCCTCAGCCGGAATCTCTACGCCGAGGTCGCCACGAGCTACCATCAAGCCGTCGGATACTTCGAGGATTTCATCCAGGTTGTCAACGCCCTGCTGGTTCTCGATTTTGGAGATGATTTGGATGTGCTCGCCATTATGCTTCTTCAGCAATTCGCGAATTTCAAGCACGTCACTTGCTTTACGAACGAAGGAAGCGGCAATAAAATCGATGCCCTGTTCGATCCCGAAAACGATATCGTTGGCGTCTTTTTCCGTAATTCCTGGGAGAGAAATCGCGACTCCCGGTACGTTTACACCTTTTTTGCTCTTAATGGTTCCGCCATTGACGATGCGGCATCTGATTTCGGTGCCTTGAATCTCCACCACGGTCAGACCGATCAGACCGTCATCGATCAGGATCGTGGATCCGACTTGAACATCTTGCGGCAACTCTTTGTAAGTAATGGACAAACGATTCTTATCACCTAGGATTTCCTCGGTAGTAAGGGTGATATATTCATCTTGTACAAGCTCAATCGGTTCCACTTCAAGTTTGCCTGTACGGATTTCCGGTCCTTTGGTGTCAAGCAGGATCGCTACCGTTTTGTTCAACTCTTCACAAGCTTGGCGGATGTTCTTGATCCGGTTGCCATGCTCCTCGAAGTCGCCGTGGGAGAAGTTCAGACGAGCCACGTTCATGCCGGCCATAATGAGCTTCTTGGTGTTTTCCAACGATTCACTGGAAGGACCGATGGTACATACAATTTTTGTTTTGCGCATTTGGGTTTCCTCCGTTTATTAAAGGGTTCTCTATATCTCTTTTTCCAACAACTAAATCTACTACAAAAAGTCTCATTTGTATAGGAACTTTGTCATATCGTCACATACTCATCAGACTTTTACAGAATCACGTCTTCCTGTTCCGCCTTTGCAAAATCGAATTCGCCGATCTTGCGGAATTTGCGGTACCGGTCTTCCTTCAGCTCGCAGGCATCCATGACGGACAGCTCTTTCAGCTGGCTGATCAGTGCGCTTTGAATGGCGGCGGCCGTCTCTTCATAGTTGCGGTGCGCACCGCCCTTAGGCTCCGGTATAATTTCCTCAATGACTTCCATTTCAAGCAGGTCCTTAGCGGTGATCTTCATGGCTTCCGCAGCCTGATCCGCTTTGGATGCATCCTTCCACAGAATGGATGCGGCGCCGTTCGGTGAAATGGCGGAATAGATGGCATGCTCGAGCATCAGCACACGATTGCCTACAGCCATCGCAAGAGCACCGCCGCTTCCACCTTCGCCGATGACCACACAAACAATAGGCACCCCAAGGGACGACATTTCCCGTAGATTACGGGCAATCGCCTCGGACTGACCTCTTTCTTCTGCTGTATTACCCGGATATGCGCCTTTTGTATCAATAAACGTGATAATGGGACGCTTGAACTTGTTCGCCTGCTGCATAAGTCGCAGGGCTTTACGGAAGCCTTCCGGATGTGGACTTCCGAAGAAACGCGCGATATTGTCCTTCGTATCCTTACCGCGCTGCTGACCGACCACTGTGACGGGAACGCCGTCGAGTTTGGCCAGGCCGCCGACAATGGCAAGATCGTCCCCGTAGAGACGATCTCCATGCAGCTCGATAAAATCCGTAAAGATCAACTGGATCAAATCAAGCGACGTCGGTCGCTGCTGATGACGGGCCAGATGCATTTTCTGGGAAGGCGAAATCGAAGAATAGATTTCTTCCTCCAAACGACTATATCGTTCTTCCAGGCGGGCGATTTCATCCGTGAAATCGATCCCTTTTTCCTGTCCGAATTGTTTCAGTTCATCAATCTTCTTGCGCATTTCGGCAAGTGGCATTTCAAAAGGCAATTCGCCTGACATCAGAATCCCCCTTTCACGGTATGCATCTCCAGCAGCTTACCAAGCATGGAGCGCATATCTTTCCGATGAATAACCATGTCAAGCTGACCATGCGCCAAGTTGAACTCCGCTGTCTGGAAATCATCCGGCAGCTTCTGGCGAATGGTCTGTTCAATAACGATACGGCCCGCAAAGCCGAATACGGCTCCCGGCTCGGCAATATTGATGTCGCCAAGCGTCGCAAAGCTGGCGGATACACCGCCGGTCGTCGGATCCGTTATCACTGAAATATAGAGCCCGCCGAGCTCGTTAAACCTGGACAGGGCAGCGCTTGTTTTGGCCATCTGCATCAAACTGAGAATACTCTCCTGCATCCGGGCACCGCCGGAGGTCGAGAAAATAATGAGAGGCAAACGCTTGTCCGTCGCAAACTCGATCGCTCGGGTGATTTTTTCCCCGACGACGGAGCCCATGCTTCCCGTGAAGAAATCAAAACTCATCACGGCTACCACAACAGGCTGGCCGAGAATCGAGCCTTGACCGGTAATAACCGCATCATGAAGACCGGACTTCATCTTCTGCTGCTCGAGCTTGGCCGCATATCCCGGAAATTTGAGCGGATCCACCGAGATCATGTCCGCGTCAAACTCTTCAAAGCCTGTCTCATCCAGCGTCATCGCAATCCGTTCTACCGCGTTCAGGCGCATATGATGTCCGCATTCCTGACACACCTTCAGATTCTTCTCAAGCTCTTTGCTGTATTGAATGGTGCCGCACTTAGCACACTTATTCATCAGACCTTCCGGAATTTCCCGTTTCGGGCGTTCGCCTTCCTGAGGCTGCCCTGCCGTCCCAAGTCGTTCCGATGGGATCGTTGCGTATTTCCTTTTTTTCTGAAACAAGTCTTTAAACACAACTACACCTCTCCAGCCGTAAATTTGAATGGCCGCTGCAATAGCACATCGCCGATCCGTACGCTAAGCTTCGCTATGTAACCCAGATGAAACTAGGGGTGCAATATCGAATTCAACACTTCCTGTACTTCCTCAAGCTCTCCGGAGGGTACCAAAATCTCAAACTGCTGTTTGGAAAGATTCACAGGACGGCTTTGAACCAAAAAACCTTCTTCCGTTAGCCTGGTCTTGATCATTTCCGCCACCTTTGCAGTTGGCGCAATATAGATTACCGTCCACATGCCTTTCAGATCCCCCTAATCTCGTCCCACAGGCATATCCTGAGCCGATATAATGGATAATGATAACATACTTCAGTTTTTACCTCAACAAAGAGAGCAGGGGGCTGAAAGCCAAATCTGTACCCTTATGCAGCGATTCGACACCGCTCGCGCAAATCAGTCAGAACCCGCGGTGTAATGGGCCGCATCGGGATTGTTATGGGCGATGCGCGAGGAAGCGGCAGCGGCGATGCCTGCAACGAGATCATCCAGAAACACATGAATCCCGTCGGACTTTTCATTTAATATCTCAATTACACCAATTTTTTCTTTGTCCAGATAACCGAAACTGGTCAGTCCGATCATGCCATATATGCTCGTGACACCAAGCGCCATGGTCTCATCCACTCCGTAGAGCGGTTCGTCTTGCTCCATAATCGATTGCAGCGGCTCCGGCAGCAGTTTTTTCTCCGCCAACTCATCCAGCGCAATGCCCGTATACAGCGTATACTGCACTTCGCGCTTGCCGAGAACCGCCCGGACGCTTTCTTCACATTGCTCGATGGTTAACTTCGGATGATAACGCTGCTGAAGCTTCAACACAATATCCGCGATGGAGCTTACGCTGACTCCTCTGCGGCTGAGCATGCTTTCTGCCAAGTCCATTGACATCACAAATCCCCCCCGCGTCTTTGGCCGTGCTCTTTCATTCCGGTTCTATCATGAAGAGCCTTCTTCATGCGAATACTCGGCCAACATTACCTGTAGTGTCCTAATTGTATGCGGGAGGGATGGGAAACGTTCTTAAATTTTCATGTCACTTCACTTTAACGGTGTCCTTGCCCAGCATGCTCTCCATTTCGGCAAAAAGCTCTGTCGAGGGCTTGATCCGATAGGCATCGCTAAGCGCAAGCACCTTCTGGCTTCGCTCATAAAACAGCACCGTCGGCACATGCCCCGGGTGCTGCTGCAGGAGCTCTTTCAGCTTCACCAGCAGCTCTGATTGTTCCGCATCGGCTGTTATTTTCACAAACACACGCTGCCCAGCCTTATGATTCGATACGACGGTACGAGATTCCTTCTCGGGCGATAGGCTGCTGCCCGATGCTTCGTTTCCGATTGGGGTCGAATCATGACCACGGCGGGCGGCAAGCGGCTCCGGGGTCGGGACTGCCGATGAATTACCGGCCGAAACCGGCTGCATGCCGGCTGCCCCCGATTTTCCGCCCCGGCCGTTATTCTCTCCGCCGGATCTTCCTCTGCCGCTCGCTGTTCCCCGCAGCTTGCTTCGTTGAACCAGTTGGCTCAAGGTTTGCGCCTCGAGCGGAGCGATTTCTTCGGCCAGCAGCTTGAAGCCTTCGTCCTGCAGTTGGACCTTCGCCCGTATCGCGAGCAGCGCGCCTTTTTCAATCAAATGCGCGCTTCGCTTCCACACTTCTGGGAAGAGAACGACCTCACAGCGCTCGATTTGATCCTCGCACTCCATGAAAGCCATCGCTTTCCCCTGTTTCGTCGTAATGGTCTTCAGTGTAACCACCATCCCGGCAACCGTAGCCATCGACTCATCTTCCGCTTCATGCAGATCCATTAACCGATCAGCTCCGGACTCCGTCAGCGTATCTTCGAAGCCGTCCAGCGGATGGCCGGACAAATACATACCCAGCAGCTCACGTTCGAATTCGAGCTGTTGACTTGCGGTATAAGGCGGGATGTCCGGATATTCAATGTCCCAATTCGTCGTTTCCACGAAGTCGAAGAGCTGAATCTGGAGATCATCCCGCTCCTTTCTCCACTTCACGGCCGCTTCGACCGTTTCGTCCAGCATGGCAACCAGCTGGGAACGATGCCCCTGCAAGGAATCGAAAGCCCCCGCCTGAATAAGCGACTCGATCACACGCTTGTTGCATACGCGGAGGTCCACCCGGCGGCAAAAATCGAGCAGGCTTTCAAACGGCTTTTCACGCCGGATCTCGACGATATTCTCCACCGCTTGCGTGCCGACGTTCTTGATCGCGGCAAGCCCGAATCGGATTCCGCCTCCGGCCGGACGATTGGCTTCATCATCGCCGCCCTCGGCAGCAGGGCCGCTCATGACAGGCGTGAAATACGTTCCGCTTTCGTTCACGTCCGGCGGCATCACCTCGATGTCGAGGCGCCGTGCCTCCAGCACATATTCGGCTACCTTCCGGTGGCTGCCCATAACGGCAGTCAGCATGGAAGCCATGAACGGAACCGGATAGTGCGCCTTAAGATAAGCCGTCTGGAAGGCCAGCACGCCGTAGGCGGCGGCATGCGCACGGGGAAATCCGTAGTTCGCGAACCGGACGATCATATCGTACACGCGGTTGGCCTCATCCTCGCTATAACCGAGCTTGAGACTGCCCGAAACGAAATGGCTCCGCTCCCGGTCCAGCACTTCGCGCTTCTTCTTCGAAACGGCTCTTCGCAGCAAATCCGCTTCCCCGAGCGAGAAGCCGGCCATCGTCGAAGCGATCTGCATGATCTGCTCCTGATAGACGATAATGCCGTACGTATCGCCTAATATCGGGATCAGGTCCGAGTGGGGATACTCCGGCTCAATCCGGCCATGCTTGGCTTGAATGAACTTTGGAATAAACTCCATGGGACCCGGGCGATACAAGGCATTGACGGATACGATATCCTCAAACACCGAAGGTTTCAGATCCTTCAAGACCCGCCGGATGCCCGCGGATTCGAGCTGAAATACGCCCGTGGTATCGCCGCGCCCCAGCATCTCATACGTTAGATCATCGTCATCCGGCACTTGTTCGAAATCGAGTGTTCTGCCGGTCAATTCTTGAATCCATCTCAGCGTACGCTCAATAATGGACAACGTTCTCAGACCTAAAAAGTCCATCTTGAGCAGCCCCACACTCTCCAGATTCTCCATGGAATACTGCGTCAGCGCCGTCTTCTCGCTGCCTTCCTGCAGCGGCACCGCATCCGTCAGCGGATCGCGGGAAATGACAATGCCCGCCGCATGCGTCGAAGCATGACGCGGCATGCCCTCGACCTTCATTGCCATATCAATCAGCTCGCGCACCTTCGGCTTCTTCTCGTACTGCTCCTTCAGCTGCGGGCTTTGCTCCATCGCACCTGCGATGCTGATGCCCAGATGGTTAGGGATCAGCTTGGCCGCCTTGTCCACATCCCCGAACGGCACATTCAGCGCACGTCCCACATCACGGACGGCTGCCCTTGCCGCCATCGTACCGAACGTAATGATCTGGGCGACATGCTCTTTCCCGTATTTATCCACCACGTAATCAATGACCTCTTCCCGGCGCTCGTCACTGAAGTCGATATCAATATCCGGCATCGTAATCCGCTCCGGATTCAGGAAGCGTTCAAACAACAATTTATATTTCATCGGGTCCACATTCGTAATCTGAAGGGTGTAGGCTACCAGGCTGCCCGCCGATGAACCCCTTCCCGGTCCAACCGCGATGCCTTGCCGATGGGCATAGGCGATAAAATCCCATACGATCAGGAAATAATCGCTGAAGCCCATGTTCTCGATGACGCCGAGCTCATAGTTCAGACGCTGCTCCAACTCGCTGCGTTGCGCTTCATCCTGCCACCGCTCCGTATTCCCGTAACGTTCTTGCAGCCCGTTCAAGCAGAGCTCCCGCAAGTATTCGGCTGCATCTTTCCCTTCCGGAAGAGAGCTGTATTCCGGCAAAATCGACTTGCCGAATTCCAGCTCCAGGTTACATTGGTCCGCAATCTTAGCCGTATTTAATATAGCTTCTGGCACATGAGGATACAGACGCTCCATTTCGCTGCCGCCCTTCAAATAGAGCTGGTTCGTCTGGATTTGCAGCCTGTCTTCATCTTCCACCGTTTTGCCCGTGCCGATGCAGATCAAGACGTCCTGAACTTCAGCATCGCTCTCGGCCAGGTAATGCACATCATTGGTGGCGACCAGCGGAATGCCGGTCTCGCGGCTCAGCTGAATCAGCTGGGGATTCACGCGCTTCTGCTCCGGAATTCCGTGATCCTGCAGCTCCAGGTAGTAATCTTCTCCAAAAATCGCCTGGTAACGAAGCGCAGCGACTTTTGCTTCCGCCTCCCGTCCATGAAGCAGATGCTGAGGAACCTCGCCTCCCAAGCAAGCACTGAGACATATAATCCCTTCATGATGGGCGGCGAGTGCCTCCATATCGATTCGGGGTCTGTAATGGTACCCCTCCAAATGTCCGATCGAGCACAGCTTCATCAAATTGCGATAGCCGGTCTCATTCTTGGCAAGCAGAATCAGATGATAGATCGGCTGATCCTTGCGGCTTCCCCGCTCCTTGCGGGAGCCTGCCGTGATATAGGCCTCGCAGCCGATAATCGGTTTGATGCCTTGCGCCAGACAGGCTTTATAGAATGGTATGGCACCATACATCACGCCATGATCCGTCAGCGCCAGCGATTTCATTCCAAGCGCCGCCGCTTCCCGCACCAGGTCACCGATACGTGCCGCTCCATCGAGCAAACTGTATTCACTATGCACGTGCAAATGCACGAAAGAGCTCATCGTAACGCCTTCCTTTCGCCGGTACATGTATATTTAAAATCAATCCAAGAGTATCTTAAAAAGTCTTTATACCATTTTATCATAATCCCGCTAGGCCCGCCCATAGAATGAAACTAGGGAGTACGTGGACAGGCGGTTGCCGTGACATCCACCAAGACAAGAGAGGAGACATGAGGGCATGAGTGTTTTTTTATCAAGAGCAATCCTGGACTTTTTTATAGCCTTCGGCATCGTGCTGGGGGGAGCCATGGTGGGAGGCGTGGGCGCCGTGTTGTCCCTGCAGCCCCCCACCCAGACCATGCTAGAAGTTGCGGACCGGATTAAGATATGGGCGCTTGCGGCTGCCATCGGAGGCACCATTGATCCGATGCGGGTCATTGAAAGCAACGTGGCCGTCGGCAATTTATCCCCTGCGATCAAACAAATTCTATATCTCGGCTTTGCATTTCTCGGAGCACACATGGGCAGTGAGCTGGTCAAATGGGTGTGCTCCAGCCGGAGTTAATCCATGCGGGTACCTCCAGCCCACCGCTTCCGCCCCTTCTATCAGGTTGCTTCCATCTTCGTGCTGGGGATGGTTGTCGGCAGCATCGTCTACAACTCGGTCTATCATGCAGCCTACAATAAACTATGGGAAACGAATCAAGGCCAGCAGATCCAAATCGCACAGTATAAAAAAGACATCGATTCGTTAAAAAAATACAATAAACAATCCACGGTCATCAAGGAAATCAAGATCCGCAGCGAGCAAAACGACAGGGTGCCGCTGGATCCCGTCATCATCAAAGAGCTCGTCAGGCTTATGAGCGACGATCTGGCTGCCCTTCGCGGCCGCAACGTGTTTGATATCGACGCCGACAGCAAGCTGACGCGCTCGCTCCTAAGCGACAAAATCTATACGGTTCGCGAGAAAGATTACAAGGTCCAGATCAGGACCATGCTGGTCATGGAAGGCGTACTGCAAATCTGGGTTAGCTTTGATCATGTGGATGCAAAGTCAACCGGATCATGATACAATACCGGTATTGTACATGATCGAATCTAACACGCTTGGCGTCGACATCGTCAATCGTTAAGCTGTTATGGACCCAAAGGAGCCTCCCATGATCACAGTCATCCACTATATCCTATACATGATCCTCGTTGTGTCCGTGGTAGCTGCCGCCCTGTATAGCATTCGCGCACGCCGAGTAGCGGATCCCGCTGACCGCGGCATCTATATGTCCATGATGAACCTCTTTATGGGCATTATGCTGGTTTCCCTTTCGCTAGTCTGCATGTTTCTGTTCAGCGGCTCCACGCCGGCTGTCATAGTAGAGGCCGTGTTCTTGGTGCTTGGAGCATTTAATATATTTTCCGGCATAAGAAGCCGCTCCTATTACAGCAGACTGAAAAATTCGCGGACAGCCAGCTAAGTGAAATTGAACGAACAGGGGCATCCCGGAAGGTCCATTGCGACCTGGGGATGCCCCTTTATGTTGTCCGGCGTTTGAGTTAGCCGTGATCGATCGCCTGCATCGTCATGACCGCTTTGGCAATCAGGTTTGTCTGATGCTGGATCTCAATCTCCATCTTGCAGGTACGACGGCTGATCTCCAGCAGTTTCGGCATAATGACGATCGGATCCTCAATCTGCACGGGCCGGATGAAATACGTCGACAGATGGTCCAGCACATGATCCCAGCCGCTGATATCCTTGGCCGCTTTAACCGCCGCTTGGCTCATCACGGTCGTGAGCACCCCTTGCGAAATCGTTCCGAGTTCTGAAGCCATTTGGGGCGTGATAAAACCGTGAAAGAACAAACGCCCCTCCTCATCCCGATCCTCTGCGATTCCGTTCCAGATCAGCTGATCAAACGTCTCGCCGAGCTGAGGCTGGTTTCGCGCATCCCGCAGTGCCCCAAGCACTTCTTTACGGGTGACCGTAGCAAGCAGCTTTCGGTTGCGATCCACAATCGGCAGAAAATCGATCCCTTCCCACATCATAATCTGCGCCGCTGAGGCGAGCGAAGTTTTCATGCTTGCCGTCACGGGGTTTCGGGTCATCGCTTTCTCGATCGACTGGGTTTCGGCGAGCCCTTCCACATCCCGAACCCCGACGATGCCGATGACCCGGTTCCATTCGTCCGTTACCGGATACCGGATTTCCCCGGTCGCCTGTGAAATCCGTTTGAATTCCTGAACCGTGACGGAGTTTTTCAACTGATGATTCTTCGGCTTATCATGAGCGATATCCTCCACCAGCATAATTTTCTTCTTGATTAAACGGTCAAAAATGGCGCGGTTAATCATGGAGGCGACGGTAAACGTGTCATGCCTAGACGATATAATGGGCAGATGCAGCTGGTCTGCCAGCTGTTTCACTTCCCGGCTGGTGCCGAAACCGCCGGTGATCAACACCCCCGCCCCCTGCTCAAGTGCAAGGAAATGGGCATCTTCACGGTTACCGACAATCATGAGGCTTCCGGCATCGATATATCGGATCATTGCCTCCACCTTCATGGCGCCAATCACATACTTATGCAGGCTTTTATTAAGCCCTTCCGCACCGCCAAGCACATGCCCTTCTACAATTTCAACGACATCGGCAAACGTAAGCTGCTCGGATATGTTCCGCGGCTTCCGTTCCACGCGAACCGTGCCAATCCGTTCCTTCGTGACCACGATGCCCAGGCTTTCCGCTTCCTTCACCGCCCGATAAGCGGTACCCTCGCTGACGCCCATCTCTTTGGCTAACCGTCGTACCGATATTTTGCTTCCAACCTTCAAACTTTCAATATGCTGAACCAACTGCTCGTGTTTGGTAATCGTATCATCTCGAACGTCCAACTGTTACACCCCCAGAACACTATCTGTACCATACTGTATCTATTATATCACGTCCAATGACGCTCCCATACCCGTCAGATACAAAAAACCTCCCCTGAAGGATAACGGATGGGCGATCCAAACCGTATCCCTTAAAGGGAGGTTTTTGTTCATCACAGCTTCCGCTGTGATTTGACTCTTAATTGGCTTCCTGGCTTTTCTGCTCCTCAGGCCATTTCAATTCCCATTGATGCAATTTCTCCTTGCGGATCTCATCGAGCGCTTTTTGTTTCGCTTCATCTACACCGATGAGGTAATAGAGATGCGAACCGATCACGAGTAGGGCAAATCCTGCCCAGACTGCACCGAACAGCGAAACCCATGAGAACCCGCCAGAGAAAGAAATGCTGGGAAGGGCGTATATCAACATGCCGAGTGCAACCAATAGATACGCGGTGTGTTTAAACTTGTTCTTCTTTTTTTTCATTGTAAACGCAGCTCCTCTACTCTCTGAAATCTATATTTCTACTCTATGAGGAGCTTGCGCAATTTATGAGACAAGTTTTTAAAAATATACCGAATTTGTCTTGAAGTTATCGGCACGCAACCTGATGAAGAGAGATCGTTTATGGTTGGGCTGGTCCGTACAGATGCTGGAGGCTGTCCGATATAATCTTGTTCACGTCTTCGATAATGACACTCAGACGCCGCTCAGCGTCAAACAAACGGCGGATGTTCAGGTTCAGGCTCAGCACCTCAAACTGCTTCTCCATCTTCTCCATTTCGTCCTGTGCCGGCATATCGCCGGACATCATGCGCTGTTGAAGCTCCATCTGGCGCTGACGGAAGTCATCCAGCATGCGTCTGCTCTCCGGATCTGCATCCACGAGTTTCATAGCTGAGGTAATTTCCTCTACTTCCTTGCTTTCCTTCATCGCTTTTGCCAAATCATGTGCTTTGTCATAAATGTTCATTCGTTATTCCTCCAATATATTCGGCCGAAACGCCGTTTTTTAATTCGCCTTTCGCCTTACTCCATCAAAAATCTTATCTCCACAGCATCGTCAGCATGGATTGGAACAATCCAATCACTCCGCCCAGCAGAACCCCAAGCCAGGTGATGGCCCTGAATTCACGGCCGGACACACTCAGGATGATCTCTTCCAGCCGCTCAATTGGAAACTTCTCCACCTGCTCTTGAACGAGCTGCGGTAAGTTAACAGCCTTCATGGCCGCAGGGATGCTTCGCTCAAGAAAGCCAAGTCCCTTATCGAGCAGTCCAGGCAAAGCTGCTTTAATGGCAGGCATTCGCGGTCCAATTACCTCGTCTACGCGAAGAAACTCGATTCGCTCAATCCACTTGGACCAAGGAAGCTTGTCATCCAATGTGCGTGTGATCCAAGCTAGACCAGGCTCACCCGCAGCATGTTCGATGATATTTCCGAGCGGCATCTCACCGTAATATGACAGCTTTCCTGAGATGATATCCGTGATGGTCTTGCGGATCTTCTCTCCCTCCAGCTGCTGAATCAGCATGGGCGTCAGCTTCTGGACCAGCTTATCCTCATCCACAAAGATCGAAGCCATCGTTCCCAGAAACCCGCCAGCCTTATCGATAAGCGAAGAAGCCACATCCGATAGCATTAGCTGCCCCTTAGCGGACAGCAGAGTGTTCTTCAGCTCCTTCAGCACAACATCGGCGGCAGCTCCGCTCCAGCCCTGAATCGTTTCCTCCGACCAGCCGGGAACAAGCTCCTTCAGCGGCTTTGCCTCCAACCCGTATCCGTGCCATACTGCTGCGGCACCCCGGGCCGTAAGCTGGCGGGCCGATTGTTCGGCCCTGACCTTCAATTGCTCCCACTGTTCGGAGCTCCATACCTTTAGCGCCAAGTCTCCGAAGCTCAGCTCCGACCGGCTCCATTCCTCCAGCTTCCGATAGAGGCTGTCCTCTATCTTACCCCGAAATACCGGCTTACGAATAAGCTCCTGCAAGCCCTCGCTTGTCACCAGGTAATCCGAGACCACGCGTCCCAACGACTCGGCTATTTCGTCTTTACGCTTTGGAATGAGCCCTGGCGTGAAGGGTACGCGGCGGCCCAGGATGATTTTTTCTTCACGGGGATGAAACAGCATTTTTATCGCAAAGTGGTTCGTTATGCCGCCAACAAAAGCAGCAACGCACACGTTCACCAAAATAAACAGCCAGTTCTGCATTTTAAGCACTCCTTTTTCCCGAGCAGTACAATCACCAAGGGATATATGTCCTCATATGATGCATTACATGCAATGATCAGATGAAGTCTTTGTCTGTTCACTTAAGTATCCAGTTGTTGTCGGAAGGAGATCCATCATGCGCAAATCCAAGATCAAATCCAACACCAAATCCAAGGTATCGGTTCAATTAATCCGCTCAGCCCAGCTTTCGGATAACGATATCAAGCTTGGTGACCGGCTCATAAGACAGCTCCGTATCCCGACAGATTCACCGATACAGCTTGCCTTTGGCTCCTTCAAGCAGGAAATCCGTGTTACCTCGGGAGGAAAATCGAACTCGCTGGCCCTTAGCCCTTCCGTATTCAGCCATTCGGGACTTCTTCCGCGTACCGTCATGAATGTCAAATATTATCCAACGGAAAGAACACTGAAGCTCGGTCCGCTTATCGGGATCATGGTCAGCCGCTACCAACCGGATGAACCTGATAAACCTTTCGGATCGATCTCAGCTTTCTGCCTGGAAATGGTCAACGCGGCCAAGAAACAAGGCGCATATGTATATTTTTTCACCCCTGACATGATCGGTTCGAACCCGTCAACACTTGAAGCTATTGTCTATGACACGGGATGGAAAAGGCTCAGCGTTCCAGCTCCGGACGTCATTAATAACCGGCTGTCTACCCGCAAACTGGAGAATAGTCCTAGCGTACAGCATTTTATGAGAGAAGTAAAATCGCGATTCGGCACCCATATCTTTAACGAGAAATTTCTCGATAAATCCGATGTCTTCGAGGCACTCGGACCTGATGCGAAACTCCAGAAATATTTGCCCGAATCCTATTTGCTCAGCGGTTATCCGACGCTTAAAAAAATGTGCGCCACTTATCGGACGCTCTTCCTGAAACCGGTGCGGGGAAGTCTGGGAAAAGGCATCATCCGGATATCCCGCCAAGAGAACGGCAAATATCAAACGATGACCACCTCTCTTGAAGGAAGCAAGAAGAATACCTACTCCTCACTTCCAAAGCTGTTCAGCAGCTTATCCGGGAAAATAAAAAAAACGCGTTATCAAATTCAGCAAGGATTGGATTTGATTCGCATCAACCGGCGAAACGTTGATTTTCGCGCGCTTGTTCATAAAAACAAAAATGGCAAATGGGCAGTGACTTCGGTCGTGGCCCGTATTGCCGGCGGAAACCACTTTGTTTCCAATCTTGCCAGAGGCGGTACGTTATCTTCCGTCAAGGACGCACTTGCCATGAGCAGTATCCCGTTAACCTCCAAGCAAACGGCCCCCGCCCGAATGAATCAAGCGGCACTCGATATTGCTCATGGACTGGAGGCTGCCATTCCCTATCATTTCGGAGAGCTGGGCATTGACTTGGCGATTGATACAACTGGACGCATTTGGCTCCTAGAGGTCAACTCCAAGCCGTCCAAAGGCGAAAACGCACCGCTGAATGCCGACTCCAAAGTAAGACCGTCAGCCGTACGACTCGTTCAGTACTGTCAATACTTGACGGGTTTCTAAAAAAGGAGAACCCTATGTCCTCAAACAAGATAGGCACCCTGGGTGTCATGGTATGCCGCAAACCGGGCTTCCCTCCCTTTGGCGAGAAGGAATTTCTCCGAGAACTCAGCTCGAAGGCCAAGGAACTCGGCATGCAGGTATTTGTTTTTTGTCCGGATGATGCCTCCCCTGCTTCTGGTGTTGAAAGCTCCATAGACAGGATCCAAGGATATCATTTCAATCCGGGAGAAGGCTGGAGTTTCCGCACCTTTCCTCCTCCTGACGTCATCTATGACCGATGTCTGCATCGAAACGGTGAGGAAACGGCTGCCGCCGGTGAGTGTCTGAACCGAATGCTGCAGCAGGGCGTAAGGCTGTGGTCACGCGGTCTGCCCGGCAAACAGAAAGTGCATCAATTATTAAAGCGCTCTTCCGCCTTAAGGCCTTATCTGCCGGCAACCTTAAGTTATGCGGGGGCCGAATCACTGAGCAGGGCTTTGCTGGCTTTTGGCAGCAGACTTTTCATGAAGCCTAGCGGAGGCTCTCAGGGCCGTCATACTTTGTACCTCGCTTTGACAGATCAGCAGCGTGTCAGACTGCAAGGAAGGGATCGGAGCAATCGCATATTTCAGCAGACCATTCCCGCACAAGAGATGAACGAATGGGTGAGGCGATTTACCGGCCGACGCCGGTTTATCATTCAACCCTACCTGGAGCTTCGCAACCGTAACGGGGATCCGTTTGATATTCGGTCATTGGTTCAAAAGAATGACCGCGGCAGATGGTCCATCACAGGAATCGCCGCACGGCAAGGCGTAAGCCAAGGGCTGACCTCAAACCTTCACGGAGGAGGCACGGCATTTCCAGCCCTTCCCTATCTAACGACTGATTTCGGAGAAGAAAAGGCTATGAAGATCATTCAGAACATCCGGGATCTGTCCGCTCAGCTTCCGTCTCTGCTCGAAGAAGGATTCGGCCGACTTGGCGAGCTTGGAATCGATTTTGGCGTGGATACAAAGGGACGGGTCTGGATCCTGGAGGTCAACTCCAAACCGGGCCGCCGCGCATTTACACTAACGGGAGATGGTCACGCAGCCCGGCTGTCCGTCGAACATCCGATTCAATACGCCCGTTATTTATTGCTTCGACAACTTAGGAGGGTAAATACATGAGTTTGAATTTCGGAAATATTCATTTCTCGCAGCAGCCCGAAAAAGTCGTCTTTTTATCCGGTTCGCTTCTAAAGAGCCTGGGGCTATCAAGCAGGAAATCGATTAAGCTTCGCATCGGTACCAACACGGTGTCCGCTGCTGTGAAACCGATAGAGCGATCGGGGAAACACATCTATTTAAGCAATGGTGTCCGAAACGGAATCCACGTTCCCAGACAGGGCCCTGTCTATATTCATTCCCCCCGTGAGGGAGAAATCGAGCTGGGGCCCGTGGTTGGGGTTCTGTCCGACGGACCGCATAATCCATCCAGTCCTTTTGGAGCCCGAACCTCGTATATTCGTCAGCTTCTTCGTGAGGGTAACAAAAAAATGTTCGTATATGCCTTTGCCCCCCGGGATATCAACTGGCAGCGCGAAACCGTTCATGCCTATATGCTCGGTTCCGGCGGCGGCTTTGTCCGCAAAACCGTTCCACTCCCTGATGTCGTCTACAATCGTCTGCCTAGCCGGAAAACCGACTTCTCCCCTTTTACCAATCAACTGAGAGATCGGTTTCTGAAGCGCAACATCAAGTTCTTCAACTGGGCCTTCTTCAATAAATCCGATGTGTACTCACAGCTGGACGGCGACGTGCAGGCAGGCAAATATTTGCCGGAAACGTATAACAATCCTAGTCCCGAGCGGATTAAGGATATGATGGAACGCCATAACTTTGTTTATTATAAACCCTCAGCCGGAAGTTTAGGACTCGGGATTTACCGGTTGACCTATCTTCCCAAAAAAGGATACTTTGCGCGATATCACGGAAACGGGGGCAACACCCTCCTCAAGTTCCCGAACTTTAATAGTTTGATGCGTATGCTTCAGGCTAAACACGGCCCCAAGCTGCGAAACTATGTTATTCAGCAAGGAATCCGCCTTATTGAAATCGATGGCTGCCCCATCGACTTCAGATTCCATATGCATAAGAACAGCAAAAACCGCTGGTCCGTGGTTGGTATCGGCGCCAAAAAAGCCGGACGGGGAAGCGTCACGACGCATATCAAGAACGGGGGTTCCTTGATGACGCCGGAGCAGGCGCTCAGCCGGGCCTTCGGCTCCAAAGCGCGAGATGTGCTGGAGCGTGCCAAGGACGCCGCCATCGCGATGTCGGAAGCCATCGAGAATCATCATCCGCATCTGTTAGGAGAAATCGGATTCGATATCGGAATAGATGATAACGAGAGAATATGGATGTTTGAAGCAAATTCGAAGCCGGGCCGATCGATATTCAACCACCCTTCCCTGCGAGGGGAAGGAAAAGCATCGGTCGAGCATATTTTTGAACACAGTATGTATCTCAGCGGCTTCCACAGGGGGAATGACTCGTGATCAACCGAGTGGAGAGTGATGGAAGACCGGTTGTAGCCATCCTGACCATGCACGATTCGCATACGATGTTCAGGGGCAACCGGCAAAATTTTCAGGAAATCATCAAGACGGGAAAAGATATGGGCTTTCTGGTCTATGTAGTGACTGTACGCGATTTGAAGCTTGATACGGGTGCCGTCAAGGGCTACATGCTGAACAACGACCATTCCTGGGAGCAGAGGCTATGCCCTCTGCCCCAGGTTATATATAACCGGATCCCCTACCGAGAGGATGAAGCGCTCCCTTGGGTTCGCCGCAAAATCAAGGAATGCCAAAAACATCCCCATATCGATATCTACAATCCACACTTCTTCAATAAGTGGCGACTGTTTGCATGGTTGAACAAATCACGGTTAACCAAAAAGTGGGCACCTCTGACCAAGCGTTTGAAGGGTTACCCCACTTTATATGAAATGATAAAGCGGAAGCCTTACCTGTATCTTAAACCCGAGGACGGCAAAGCCGGGCAGGGAATCATGAGGGTAAGTTACCAGAAAAACAAATCGCTCCCCTACCGCATACAGATACAGAACAACAAAAACAGCACCACATACAAAGCAGCCTCCTTAGAGCGGCTTTGGAACCGGGTTTATCAGGAGACTAAAGGAAGCTCATACCTGATCCAGCAGGGAATCGAGCTGGCCCAGGTCCACGGTCGCGCCTTTGACCTCCGTATACTTGTGCAAAAGAACGAATACGGTGCCTGGGCAGTTACAGGAATTGGAGCTCGAATGGCCGGCGCCAAGAGCATAACCACGCATGTTCCTCGCGGAGGAACGATTGAGGATCCGGAGAAGCTGCTTCCGATTGTATTCGGTCAGGAACGGTCCGATGCCATCCTAGGCGAAGTTAAGAAAGCAGCCGTGCATATGGCACGGCAGATTGAGAAGAGCTCCGGTCAGATCCATGGCGAAATGTCCATGGACCTCGGAATTGATAGCGAAGGCGTCCTTTGGTTCTTCGAAGCCAATTCAAGACCCATGAAATTTGACGAACCCGCGATCCGGAAAAAATCACTGGAGCGGATTTTTCAATATTCCGAATACCTGATCAATCAAAGATAGTCCCTACATCATCTAAAGCATCGGTTAAGGAAGACATGAAAGGAGGGGATCATGTGGAAATCTCATGTCTCACTCTCTCAAGCCCGGAAGAATGGCCGCCTGCCAGACAACAGTGCAGCGATTTCTTCCGGCGTTACGGCAACAAACGTTTAACCCGTGAAGGTTACCAGCGCCTGGCCTCGCTATCCTATGACGATCTGCTGCAGCCCGGCACCTCGATCATGGCAGCTACGGTTCGAAGCGATATCGGACGCATACCTGTGGGGATTTGCTTAGCGGCGGATTATGGAGAAGATGCCTGTATGGTTGCTGTACACCCTCTATACCGCAACCGGCATATCGGCTCTTCCCTGATCCGCTCACAATTATCCAAATTCGGGCGGCTGCGATGCAAAGTTGCGGCCGATCATTCCGCAAGCTTGCAAATGTGCTTTCATGCAGGGCTCCAGGCCATAGCGCTTGAGCAAGGTCCGACGGGTAAACCTACGCTCGTTATGAGCGGAACCCTTCCCCTGCATCCATTCCACAGTTCTTCAGCATCTCGTGCTGACTCTGTTCAAGAAGGTGAACTTCTGTGTCAAAACCCGTATTAGGTATTATGACGTTATACTTGGATGAACGGAAAACGCTGGAGGAGCGACATATCTACGAGCATATGATCAGGGAAGGAAAAGCGATGGGGCTTGATGTTTACGTCTTCACTCCCGCCGACGTTAACAGCACCCAAGGCCTGATCAACGCCATGGAATACGATCCCGATCACCGGAGATGGAGCCGGAAATGGCGCTCGTTTCCCAATATGATCTTTGATCGCTGCCGCATTCAAAAGAGCCCCCGCTTTCAACAGCTGCTGCGCTTTCGTTCCCGCTATCGGTATTTGCTGTTTCTGAACAGGCCATTACGCAACAAATGGACGATTCATCAAGTACTGTCCACCAAGAAACGCTTCCGCCCCCATCTGCCGGATACCCGGATCGTAACAAGCGCAGGTGATATCCACCGGATGCTAAATCTTCATCCTACCGTCTATTTTAAACCGATCAACGGAACGGGCGGACGCGGAATTCTGCGGATTACGAAGGTCCCTGGTGTTACGGGCACGTATGAAATCCGGGGACGCAATTCCAACCGGAGCATCATTAGACCGAAACGAATGCCTTCAGGCCATTTGGCGCAATATTTGTCGGGCTGGGGCAATAAAGATCGATATCTGGTTCAAGAAGGGATACAGCTCGAACTCCCGGATGGAAGAGTGCATGATTACCGGATGCTCGTACAGAAAAACGGAGCAGGCCAATGGCAAGTGACCGGTTGCGTGGGGCGCGTCGGGGCGCCGAAGAGCGTTACCTCCAACCTGCATGGCGGCGGACGCGCGACCATGATGGAAGAATTGTTAAGTAAATGGATCACGGATCCGGCAAAGCGCGCCAACATTCGCGAGGAAGCCGATTCCCTCGGTGTGGATGTAGCCCAATTTCTTGACGGACAGTATGGAGGCTTGTGCGAGCTTGCCCTGGATCTGGCCGTGGACAAAACCGGAAGAATTCTTCTCCTCGAGGTGAATCCGAAGCCATCAAGGGAAGTCTTCTCCCAAATCGGCGATATGGCCGCCTACCGTGAATCCATGGTGAAGCCTTTGGAGTATGCGCTGTGGGTGTACAGTCAAAAAAAATCCGCGAAAAATGCGTAAGCCAGAAACGCACAAAGGCTGTTTCCAAGAGGGTACTTGCTACTCTTGGGAACAGCCTTTGTGACTCCTATCTATCCTATCTACTCGGCTTGATCATGAAGCTTCAGCAGGTGTGAAAAAGAATGAATAACGACGTCGGATCCCTTCAGCTCCTGCTCCCCGCCAAAGCCTGCATAGCGGCAGCCAATGACGGTTTGTCCGTTCTCTTTGCCTGCCTCCACATCCGATGACCGGTCCCCTACCATCCAGGCGTCCCGGATATCGTGTTCATCCAGCAGCAGTCTTACCAAGTCCACCTTGGAAGCCGTTCCATGCTCTCCGGCACTGTAGACGCCTTCAAAAAGCGACATGATCCCTCTCGCTTCGGCTATGCCTTTCACGTAATGCTCCAGGCCGTTGCTGGCAACAAACAATCGGACGCCGCGCCGTTGAAGCTCCTCCAGCGTCTCCTTCACCTCAGGATACAATACGGCTGCTTCATTGTTTAAGCCTTCGAGCTCCAGCTGCAGCAGCAGCTCGTCGGCACGGCGATGGGCCGCCTGCGTTCCATTCGGTATGACAATCTTCCAAATGTCTTCGAGCAGCATTCCCAGACATCCAAGCATGATCTCCTCATCCGGCGTTTCGCCCTCATAATGCCCCTCTTCACGCAAAATGTCGAACAATTTGTGATAGGCGGGCAGCAGCAGGGTCTCCGTCTGAAACAGCGTTCCATCCATGTCAAATATCATCGCTTCCGGCTTGATCAACGTTGCTGTATTTTCCAATTTGGTCCTTCCCTTCCCTTTGCTCCATATAATCTGATTCTAGTCTAATCTTTCCTCATCATATAGGAACCATATCACATCTGCAAACCTCATTTCCTCATTACTTTTGATCTATCGCCTATAAAATATGCGTAACTAGGGGAGCTTTATAGTTGTTATACATATAACGAGTACGAATGAGAGGGTGATTGACATGCCTGGAACAAGGGAGTCTGATACTGCGCCGTCAATTGGGCAGCTGGAAGACGAGCTGCTGGCAGAGCTAAGCCGCTATGAGCCTCATGAACAAGCTGCCATTCTCAAGCGGATGGTGAACCGCCTTAAGAAAGGACGGTATGTCCGCAGCCCGATCGTTATTGTTAAAGAGATGATCCGGACGCCGCTTGTATGGCTGCTGCTGTCCATGGGAGTGATGATTCCCATTCTATTCTATATCCTGTTCGTTTGGGTATCGCTGGCGGTTGAAGGGTAATAGGGTGACGGTAGGTGCCACCTGATTGGCGTTACCGTTTGAAGGCCGGACGCGGCCGCCAAATCATTAATATGGCAGCGCACCATACAGAGGTAATTACCGGAAGATACTTGATACCCTTCAACCCATATTCGTCTCCTCCATATAACACGTGCGATATCACGGCAATTACTTCATTCAGAATGACCCCGCCCGCAAAACCTCCGATTAAAGCCATTACCAACACCGCAAGGCCTTTCATTTCAATCTACCCCTCCTGTCCCTGACGATAGGACGGCGGTACGGAGCGCGCCGTATCCACCGCGAGCCAGAACAATCCGATGGCAATAACCGGATGCCATGCACCCGCACCAGGGAAATTGGCCGTGAAATATTGGCTGAAAACCAATAACAACAGGACCAATGATCTCCATTTATACTTGGCGGGCAGCTTGCCTGCAAAACCCGAAAGCAGCATAAGCAGCGGCACAATTTCAAAAAAATGGACAAACAGGGTATGGCTCCTCCACATCGAACCATCGTGAAACAGCGCCATCCCGGCAAATAGCGTCTGAATGGCAATGCAAACAACAAAAATCCATGCCAGCCCTATTGAAATCCAAACGGCGAGCGGTGTTTTTCTTACAGATGAAGCTTGTTGACTCATATCGGTATCCCTCCCCTCTCTCATTTCATAATCTTACGGGTACCATCCTATCACCGGAATGTTGTGATCTTGTGATGATGGGTTGCGTATTCCGTGAAATTTTCCAATTGCGGCTGGAAACCGTATATAATGGGGTGGATTTAGGGTTAAACCTAACGAATCAAAAGAAAGGCAGGATTCAGCATGGCACATACCTTGCTTCTTGTGGACGATGAACGGAAAGTCATAGAATTTATGGAGCCATTCCTCCGGCAAGAGGGATTTCAGATTGTTACCGCAGCCACAGGTACGGAGGCTTTGGCCAAAGCGAGGGATTTCAAGCCTTCCTTGGTCATACTCGATTGGATGCTGCCTGAATTAAGCGGCATTGAGGTATGCCGCGAGCTCAGAAAATCAAGCCGTGTCGGCATCATTATGGTTACTGCAAGGATTGAGGAGACGGATAAACTAATCGGGCTTGAGGTAGGGGCGGATGATTATATGACCAAGCCTTTCTCACTCCGCGAGCTGGCTGCCCGGATTCGTTCAGTTCTGCGCAGAATGGAAGGCGGTTCGGTATCCGAAGATTTGCTTGAGCGCGGCGAATTAACGATCTCGGAAACCCAATGCCGGGTTTGGAAACGCGGCCAGGAGATCCAGCTGACTCCTACCGAATTCAAGCTCCTCCTTACCCTTGCTTCCAGACCGGGCGTGGTATACAGCCGTTTGCAGCTGCTTCAAGCGGCCATGGAGGACGATATCCATAATGATGAACGGACCGCAGACGCCCATATCAGCCGGATCCGCAAAAAAATCGAAGATGACCCTGCCGAGCCGGTTTTTATAAAAACGGTGTATGGATTCGGTTACCGGTTTGAACAGCAGCCATGAGTGTTGGACGCAAAATATTCATCGTGATGTCGTCGTTTATTATCGGATTCAGCACCGTATTCGTCCTTCTTACGTATATCGTGATCCGCGACTCCATGGATGTCATACTGCAAACCTCGCGCAAAGAAGAACTGAATCAGCTTCAGGACAAGCTGCTCAGCTACTATGTAAAGAACGGGCAGACCTTCAATGCCATACAGGATAAGGCATGGTTAGCCGAAAGTCCGCATGCAGCCGACCGTCAGGAAAGTATGCTGCTGGTATCCAGGGAACAAACGATTCTGTTGCATGAGGGGGATGCGGTGGAGAAACAGATCAAACGCTTGGGGGTTAAACGAACGTTATTTTTTGAAGGCGAACCGATCGCGGACATGTATTATTATGATACGGATGTGGCAAACCTGACCAAGCTTCGGATCGGCACGCCCACCTCCATCATCATTCTGTTGGGGGGAGGTACTGTCCTCTTCGTCCTGCTCTCCCTCGGAGCCGCCTACTGGGTATCGCGGAGGCTGACCGCGCCGTTGCGCAAACTTGTACCGGCCATCGAACGACTCGGTCAAGGCGAGTACGGTGTTCAGGCTCCCGTCACCTCGGAGGATGAATACGGAAGGGTCGCGGTTGCTTTCAACGGAATGTCTTCCAGGCTCGAGCAGTCCGAGACGGTCCGCCGCAATCTGGTGGCTGATGTCGCGCACGAGCTTCGAACACCACTGACGATCGTAAGAGGCAAGCTGGATCTGCTTCAACAGAGCAGGCAACCGATCCAGCCGGAACACTTGCTCCCCATCCAGGATGAGTTGATTCGCTTAACCCGTCTCGTGGGCGATCTCCATCAACTATCTCTGGCCGAAGCGAAGCAGCTGCCGCTGGTTCGGAAACCCACGGACATGCTGGATCTTCTGGGTCAGATACAGGAGCGCATCGAGCCAGATGCCGATGCCAAGAACTTGACCTTGCGTTTGACGAGCGCTACGGAGCGTACTTCCGTTCCTGTGGATCCAAACCGAACCACACAGGCGTTTCTGAATCTATTCATCAACGCGGTTCGGTATACACCCCAAGGCGGGCTTGTCCACACCGCGTTACAAGAGGAGCCCGCTTCCGGCATGCTTCGAATTGATATTCGGGATACAGGTCCAGGGATTGAGGAGGAGTATCTTCCCTTTCTCTTTGACCGCTTCTACCGCACGGATGAAGCACGTGCGCGGCATCAAGGCGGCATGGGACTGGGTCTGGCGATTGCCAAGGAATTTATCGTATCTCATGGTGGCACGATTCAGGCAGAGAGCCAGCAGGGGCAAGGAACTACATTTACGGTCCGGCTGCCCTATCATGACTCGGATCAGCAGCCGCACGGGATATAATGGCCCCCATAACTCCTATTTAACCTAAACAATGACAGACCCGGAAAGATATCAACCGGGCCTGTCATCGTTTTATTCATTCGGATGTCGAAACGATATCCGCTCCCCTAGAATATTTTTTTCGTTGCCCGATCTTCCTTGATGATCTCTACAGCTTCCCTGAAGCGGATGGAATGGATAATTTCACGTTCCCGCAAAAATTTGAGACTGTCCTGCAAATCCACATCATCCGTCATGTCGATGAGCCATTGATATGTAGCGCGTGCTTTCTCTTCTGCCGCAATGTCCTCATACAAATCCGCAATCGGATCGCCTTTTGCTTGAATATAGGTTGCTGTCCAAGGGACCCCGGCGGCATTCTCATAATACAGCGCATGATCATGATTGGCGTAGTGCGCACCTAGTCCGGCAGCCTCCATCTCCGAAACCGTTGCATCTTTCGTCAATTTAAACACCATAGCGGCAATCATTTCAAGATGCGCAAATTCCTCGGTTCCGATATCGTTCAGCAACCCGATCACCTTATCGGGAATGGTATAACGCTGATTCAAGTAGCGGAGCGCTGCCGCGAGCTCCCCATCGGCCCCCCCGTACTGCTCAATCAAGAACTTCGCCATTCTTGGATCACATTTACTGACGCGTACCGGATACTGAAGCTTTTTTTCATATACCCACATAGGCTCTTCCGCCTCCTTGTTCTCGCTTTTCCTCTTCATAAGGGCTGCTTGCATAAGGTAAAAAAAAGCCGCAGCCCCCTTGCCATACCGTCATTGTTAAACCTGCCAAGGCCAAGGACCCTGGGCCCATTCAAACGGATACCTGGAATAAGCACGGCCAAAATTTTGCAGCGGCCCATACAGCTCTTGAAATTGCTTCGCTAGCACCGTTCTCTCCTGTGTCAGTTTATTGAACTGCTCGATGCTCTTGAGATCATCCGGATGGGTGTCCAGGAACAGGTTCAGCTCCACCAGGACAAAATCCAATGCCTGAAGCTGCTCCAGCATTTCGTAATACTTCAGATCTCCAACCTGGGGTCTGGCTTCATTCACCGCATATCACTCTCCTTTAAATTTTCGCGAAGTATACGGGCTATACAAGGATGGCCATAACGTTCCGTGCCTTAGCGCCTCGGCAGGGCTAAACTGGGGCAGACCCGGCGGTTGAAACACGACAAACTGGTTAACAGGTACCACATACGATCTGTAAAGCTTGGGCGGGCATGGATCAAATGGCGAATGAAATACCGGGTATACGCGCACCTCTGGATTTTCCTTCAAAGGGATTTCCTCCTTATCGTTACGATCCGTTGTTATCAAGGACTCTTCGTATTTAACATATGTCTTCCGCCCAGAAAATGAACTCCAAAATGACAAAAAAACCCTCTCCCTGGAATATTTCCGGGAAAAGGGTCTTCATGGAGTTGTCCTTAAAATTTGATTTTAATTTGGAACAAGCCCGCTTTACGCATAGCGGAATAGATAATAACGACCAAGGGGCCGATAAAAAATCCGATCACACCAACCAGCTTAAATCCGACATACATGCTGACCAGGGCAGGCAATGCGCCGATTCCAACGGCATCCCCTATAACCTTCGGTTCCAGTACGCGGCGGATCACCGTAATCAGAATGAACATGAAGATCAAGCCAAGTCCTGTAAAAATATCACCTACCGCGAGCAGGTAGATGGACCATGGGATCAAGACGGAACCTACGCCCAAAATCGGCAGAATATCGACAATGGTGACAAGCAGGGCGATAGCAAGTGGATAGTTAACACCTAATACCAGTAAGCCGAGCAGCGTGATCACGTACGTAAACAGGCTGAGGATCAGCTGTGCCCGCAAAAATCCGAAAATTGATTTTTTCAGGCTGATCAGCACTTCGTTCACCTGCGACTGCGATGTCTCATCAAACAGCGACAACACTTTCTCACGCATCGTATCGAGGCTGAAAGCGAACAGGTACACCGCTACGCAGAATACAATGAACGTGACAAACAGGTTCGGCAGCGTTTTGGCAAAGGACAAAAATGTCGATGATACCGTATTGACAAGCGACTGCACATAGGAAGAAATATTCGACATAAATTCGGTAAGACTGTCGGCAAGACCCGGCGAAATGCCGTTCAGCATGTCTTGCGCCTGAATAATCGTATGCTGAAGGAATTCGTTGGCCCCTTCAAAATATTGCGGAGCCCGGCTCCAATATTCGACCAGCTGGTTAAACACCTGAAGACCGATCAAATAAGCCAGCAGCAGCATCAAAAGAAGGAATAGCGTGCTTGTCACCGTTGCGGCCGCGATGCGGTTCAACCGAAGTCTTTTCATTAAGAGCCGATTTAACGGCTCCAAGGCAATAGCAATCACGATGGCCAACAAGAACGGAGCTCCAACCGTAAACATTCCGTACAGCAACAGGAGACCGAGACCGATAAATATCAGCTGCTTAATCGACATAATCCACTTCCTAACAAATAGAGTCTTGCTAGTTCTAAATGAAGCTGCTCTCGAGCTTCTGATGAATCATGACGCGAGTTACACGCAACCGTGTAGACTCCTCTACTTCAAAGACCACCCCGTTAAAGGCGGTTTTCTTCCCGACCGCCGGGTTCCCTTCAAGCTCCTTGAACAACCAACCGCCAATGGAATCCACGTTATGCTCTTCAATCATCAAGCCGGTCAAATCATTCACTTCTTCAATGAGCATCCGCCCGTCCACTGAAAAGTACTCATCATACACTTCAATTTCTGGCCGCTCATCTTCAAATTCATCGTACAGGTCCCCGACAATCTCTTCCAGAATCTTCTCGGCTGTGAGAATACCGGCCGTCCCCCCGTATTCGTCCACCACGAGCGCAAGCTGCTCATGTCTTGCCTGCATCTTCCGCAGCACCTCACTGATCTCCGCCGATTCCGATACGTCCATAATCGGTCTCATCAAGGAAGCCAGATCACGCTGCTTCTCAGGCTCCGCCAGCAAGAGATCGGTAATGTGGACAAACCCGATAATGCGGTCTTTGTTGTCCGTTGCAACCGGGTAACGGGAATGCTTTGTCTCGTTGACGATCTGAAGATTCTCTTCCAAGGTAAAATTGGTGAAAAGAACGTCCATGTCCGTCCTTGGCAGCATAATTTCTCTGGCTCTCAAGTCAGAAAAATCGAACAGGTTGTCCATTAATTTCATCTCGTTCTCGTCAATAACACCGCTCTTTGCGCTCTCGTTCATCAGAATCCGAATCTCTTCCTCGGAGTGGGCGGCTTCGGCCTCGCTTGCCGGCTCGATGCCCACCATCTTCAAAATCCGATTGGCGGAAGCATTCAGGACCCAGATCACCGGCAGAAAAATACGATAAAACCAGAGCAGCGGCGCCGATAGAATCAGAGCCGTGCCCTCGGTCCGCTGAATAGCCAAAGATTTCGGTGCAAGCTCCCCTAACACAATATGCAGGAAGGTGATAATACAGAAGCCCACCGCCACTGATATTGTGCCGATCAATCGCTCATCCGTAAATCCAATGCTATGCATAATGGGGGCCACCAGCAATTCAGAAATAGCAGGCTCCCCAATCCAGCCAAGACCCAGGGAAGTTAATGTGATCCCAAGCTGGGTTGCGGATAAATAGGCATCCAGCTTCTGGTTTACTTTCAGGGCAATGCCTGCCAGCCGGTTCCCTTCGCTAACGAGCTGGGTCAACCGGGATTGACGCATTTTCACCAGTGAAAATTCAGCGGCTACAAACACGCCGTTCAACAAAACGAGAAGGAAAACCAAGAGCAAATTCAAAATCAGTTTCCCGACCTCAAATTCCTCCGCCATGATGACACGCCTTCTTTCTAGGGTTCTAGTTTGTCTTTGCTTGTCTTGACTTGAAATCCACACCCCGGTAGTACATGTCGGCCACCAACAGGTTCGGCCCACAGCAGCTCACGGCATCGCAGTGACAGTTAACCGTTTGGTTCAACGGGTGTCCTGTTGTCCATTCGTTAAAAATATCGTCAAGCTTCTGTTCCTTAATATTACCAAAAGCCGGGATATCAGCAAAATCCGTTACATACACGTCGCCCGAGAATAAATTCACATTCACCCGATTACGGCCATCGGGATCATTCCGGACCGTTACGTTCGGTTCTTGCCGCAGGCGGCGAATGATCTCTTGATCATGATCATCGGAGCTGCAGGCATAGAACGGCAGCGTTCCGAACAGCATCCACATATCCCGATCCCGGACATCCAGCAAATGGTGGATGGCGGCTTTCGTATCGTTCAAGGGCAATACGGGCAGAGCGGAAGCAAAGTTTGAGGCATACATCGGGTGAACCTCATGCCGTTTGCAGCCCATATCCTTGATCAGCTTGTGGATGCCGCTGAGTTTCGTATGCGTCCGGTAGTTAATCATCGATTCAGCGGATATGTACATGCCCGCTGCACTCAGCTTCTCCGAATTGACCAGCATCGTATCGTACATTTTGTATGCCGTTTCCTTGGAGACAGGACGTGCGCTATTCGCAAATCCGACCTCATAGAAATCGTCCCCGTTCAAATAATTGAATGAGATATGCATAACGTCCAGATAAGGCAGCATCTTCTCATACCGACTCATATCGAGCGTCAGATTGGAGTTAATCTGGGTCCGGATGCCCCTTTCCTTGGCATACTTGAGCAAGGGAACAATCACGTTATCCACCGTTTTCCCCAGAAATGCCGGTTCACCGCCCGTCAGACTGATTGTCTGCAGATGCTCTACCTCATCCAATCGCTTCAGCATCGTATCGAGGGGCAGCATCGGAGCTTCCTTCATCACAAGCATATCACCGACAGCGCAGTGCTCACAGCGCATATTACAAAGATGCGTCACTGTCATTTCCACACTGGTCAGCACATGACGACCATGCTCGCGCAGTGAGGTTATCGGATCCCAAGGATCATAACTCGGCGAAATGGGCCTTACGGCTGATGGAAATGGCTGTGCTGTATTACTCATGGTTCACTCACCTTATTTCTTTGAATTACCGATTCATTCAGTACAACTTACGCTTTATGTACTCTACGGTTTTGATAATGTCCATTATATGATTATAACATACCCAAACAGAAGGCTTCTGCTTGATTCGGCTGGGAAATCATCCGGTTTCCCCATGTTTGTCCGAACGTTCTTTGGAAGTAAGCTTATGTGCCGGAAACATCCAACTTGGACTCCACCAATTCGCTCTGCCCATCATCTTCATAAACGCAGGCACAAGCAGCACCCGAATCACGGTGGCATCCAGCAGAACGGCTGCTGTCAGGCCTAAACCGATCGCTTTCATCACTTCATTATCCGTAAACACAAACGCACCCACGACGACGGCCAGAATCAGGGCAGCGCTTGTAATCAGCCCGCCTGTGCTCTCCAGACCTTCAGCCGTACTGAATTCGTTGTCCCCCGTCCGTTCATAATTCTCCATCATTCGCGAGAGCATCATGACTTCATAGTCCATCGATATGCCGAACACCACGCAGAATATCAGGATCGGCAAAAGCGCAAAGATGGATCCCGTGGAGGAAACACCCAGCCACTGCGCGCCTATTCCCTCCTGAAATACCCACACCACGATACCCAGTCCGGCGCCGAGGCTGAGCATGTTCATTACGCTTGCTTTTAAAGGGAGCAAGACCGACCGAAACGCCAGGAGCAGAATGACATAGGTAACTACAAACACAAAGACCAGAACGAAGGAGATATTCTGTTGGATGGCTTCCATGATATCCAGTTTGTATGCGGGGCTTCCGGTAACATAGGTCGTCAGCTCATTCGTGTCCATCGTCCGTAACTCTCGGACAAGCTGCATCGTAAGTGCATGGGATTCCCCATATTCCGGGATCACGGCGACGGCTGCTACATTCCCCCTAACAAAACGATGCTGCTCCAGTTGCTGGCGGATATCTTCGCGGGACAAATACTTCGATGCTTCTTCCACCGATCCTCTGCCAATGCTCAGGTAACTCTCTACCTGCTTCACGCCCGGCATCATCCGTATCTCATCCGTATATGCCTTCATTCGCTCGATGCTGCGCGAGTCCTCATAAGAGGCCGGAAGCTCTACCGCCACAACGATCGAATTCAATTCACGTTCGTCATAAGCCTGTATGAGCAGGTCGTGACCATAACGGGATTCATAGGCGGGGGGAAGCACTTCGGCCGCGGGGATGGCGATATTCATGTGCCGAACCGGATAAATCGCCACCAGCAGTAAACCGATCGCGGCGATAGAGATGGTCACAGGATGCGCCATAACAAATCTGGAGAGCTTTCTCCACATACCGGAGGTCTGCCGTGCCCGGAGCGTCCGGTATGCGGCAGGGAATAGAGGGAGCGCATCGATGCGCGGGCCCAATATTGCCAATAATGCGGGAAGAAGCGTGTTACCGGCCAGCACCGATAACAGCACGACGGTAATGCCGCCTATGCTGAAGGAACGGAAGATCGGCAGGTCTATGAAACTCATCGCCACAAAACCGATCAACACCGCCGCCCCGGAGAACATCACTGCTTTGCCGGCGGTTGCGCAAGTGACAGCCAGGGCAGTTCCCACATCTCCGCTCCGTATCCGCATCTCTTCTTTGAAGCGGCTTACGACCAGCAGCGCATAATCGATACCGACGGCCAGGCCCAGCATCGTTACAACATTCGGAAGGAAATTGCTGATCGAACCGTCGGCCAAAGCGACGAAATACAAGATTCCCATCGTGACCACCACACTGGCAACACCGGCTAACAATGGAAGGAGCGCCGCAGTCAGTGTTCCGAATACAACCGCCAGGATGAGCAGAGCTGCGGGAATGCCTATCATCTCGGCATGGATGATATCGCTTTTGACGGCTTGGTTCATATCGGCGAAGATGGCGGTATTCCCTGTTATGTAAGTATCCGCTCCCGTGATGTCGGGAACCGAGTCTCTAATCTCTTCAAACTGCTTCAAGGCTTCCGTGGCATCCAGATCCAGCAGCACCGTCACGGATACGATATGATCCTGGCCTGCCTTATGAGCTGCCATATTCATATCAATATCCCTGACATAAGGACGGGCTCGCAAAGGCGCAAGCTCCGTCAATATTCGCCTCTGCGCCGTGCCAGCCGTCAGATTCTCATCGTGCTGACTGACTACGACAATATCCAGCGAGGCAGCCGACAATCCTAATCCCTCTTCCAGCTTCTCAATCCCGATCTGGGCCGGACTATCCTTCGGCGTAAACCCGTTGTGCTGCAGAATGGATGGCAGCTTGAACGCAAACGGAAGCAGACCGCAAAACAAAAGAAGCCAGGTCACAACAATGGCTTTACGGTAGCGGTATATCTGTCGCCCCCATGTATGCAGCAATGTTGTATGGCCGTTACGTCTCACGAGTCAACCTCCTTAAGGTCAAGTTTGATCTATGGTGCACGCCCGATACCAGCGATCATAATGGCCAGTGTTTCAGACAAATCCAATTCGTAAGGTGCAGATAGCGGGGTGCCTTCGGCATCCGTTAATACGCGGACGACGGGTCGATGCGGCACATGTGCGTGAATTTTGGATACCACTCCACTTTCACCCGTATGCAGTTTCACGGTGATGCCTGGAGGATATATCGCTACCCGATCCCGAAACATCGCCAGAAATGACTGTTCATACAGCGTTCCCGAGCCAGCATACATCACCTCAACCGCTTGATGCGGCAACAAGGCAGGCTTGTACACCCGCTGCGTTGTCATCGCATCGTAAGAATCCGTAATCGCAATCCATTTGGCGTATTCATGGATCTCAGGTCCCTTCAAGGCTCTGGGATAACCACTGCCATCCAGGCGCTCATGATGCGACAGGGCGCAATGCGCCGATAGCAGCGGAATGTTCGGTTCGTCTTTCAATATTTTGAACCCGATCTCGGTATGCTTCTGAACCTCGCGAAATTCTTCCTCGCTCAGCCGTCCTGGATGATTCAGCAGCTTCTGGGATATCCTCGTCTTGCCGATATCGTGAAGCAATGCGCCCAAGCCCAGCACCTTCAGCTCCTCCCGATTATACCCGTAAGACACGCCAAGAACCGTTGAATACAGACATACGTTAAGAGAATGATGATACAAGTTGTAATCGTTCGTATTCATATCGGTCAGCAGCACCATGCACTCGTCATGATCCGATATTTCATCCATAATCGACTCCATCATCCCGGAGAACGTTTTGCCTAAATGAAGGAAGCTTCCCTTCAGAGCAGCCTGGTTCTCCAGGGTTTTGAAGCTCGTCCGAATCGACTGGATCGCCTGCAGCCGGGTTTCCTCGGTCAACAACTCCGGAACCATGATATCCTCTGTCATCGGATCCTCGATATAGACATACCCGAGTTCCAACGTGCCCAGACGGCGGATCAGCCCTGTTGTCAGCTCCACGCCTTCGGCAAGCAGGATTAAACCATCGCTATTATATATTCTTTTACCAAGAACCATCCCCGGCTTCAACGCGTTGATAGGTATAAGACGCAAAATCCGTCACTTCCTCTGCTATGATCAAACTTGTGTGGGATATAGCGTCTAGTCTTCAGTGGATCACGATACGAAGAAGCCGGATCTCCTCCTTATGTCTCCTCCTGCTTAATGCATGATAAACAGCCAAAAAACGGCAGCGAGAACAAAACGGTAGATCGCAAAATGAGTAAGCCTTATCTTCTGTATGAGTTTCATGAAGGCTAAGACGACAAAATAAGCGACAACAAACGAAACGATGAATCCGGCAAGAAATACGCCGATCGTGTCTACTGTAAAAAATCGATAAGAATCCAGTAATTCATATCCTGCTGCGGCAAACATAATGGGAATCGCGATAATGAACGAGAAATCGACCGATGCCTTATAGCTTACCCCGCTGAGCATGCCACCGGAGATGGTGGAGCCCGAACGGGAAAATCCCGGCCATAATACGGATATGATCTGGTAGACGCCAATCTGAAGGGCCTGCTTGTATGTCATATCATCCAAATCATGCGATGTTACTTGAACTTTATGCTTATTGTACCATTCTGCAAAAATCATAAAAATACCGCCGGCAACGAGTGCAAACAACACCGTCTGAGCATGGAACAGACTTTTGATGAAATCCCTCGCAAAAAAAGCAACCAGCAGAGCCGGTGCAATCCCCAAAAAGATGTGGATCAAATTCAATCGTCTTCGAGGCGTGTTCCTGGTCAACGGCTCACTTCGGCTCCAGCCGAGCAGGTTCAAAATCCGATTCCAGTGAACCATCGCGATCGCCATAATGGCGCCAAGCTGAATGACAACCTCAAACGTCTTCATGATCGGAGTTTGATCGTCGTAACCGAGTACCTTAGCCGTCAAAATCATGTGGCCTGTGGAAGACACCGGAATGAATTCGGTTATTCCTTCCACAATCCCCAATATAATGGATGTGATAAAATCCATGGTCCTTCCCCTCCCTTACCTTTGTCCTCCTCATATGTATGCTCGGCCAAAGGAAGTTAGTCGGGGATTGTCAGGATATCCAGCGTGGGATCATGGACTCTTCAAGCGAACCGGGCCTCGAAAGCTCACTTCGCAGCAAGTCTCTAATAAACTCCGGCAGCATATATACCGTATCCTTACCAAGTGACAACGACTCATATCCGATTTTGAAAGTGAACATGTCGAGTGTTCCCACCTTGTATTCTCGTTGCGGCTCTAGCCGTTGTCCCTTCATAGAGATATGTGTGATCTTGCGATAAGGCTCTCCGTTCTTGTCATAGTGAATCTTCAATCCATCAACTGCCAGGCCGCCTAATATATAACCGCGGAAGCCAAAGCCCAGTATCTTCTTCCCGCTGAACTCCTGGAGCAGGCTTTCCTCAAGTGCTTGATAGATATGTTCTCCGCGCAGCTTCACTACGCAGGGATTAATCGGGGACGGGCACAGGCCATGCAGCATACCGGTGCTGATCTCGCCCTCCGGCAGCGGTCCGAGCAGCTGCCCTGAGTTAACGATGGCAAAATCGGCATCCGTGTGCTGCAGCACGGCCTGAGCCAGCAGGTTCGCAAACGGCGACTCCTTCTCATAGTGAATGGGCAGACTACGGTCAATAACGGCTACGGCCTCCGTTAATTTCTCTCTTGCCAGCTCATGGTGTCTCATGATCGCCTGCTCTACGATGGGTTCCATCAAGTTTTTATCCACGGGCAGCAGACTTCCCTCTATACAGGTAAAGCGATCTTCTGCATGACTGCGCTGCATGACGAGACGACCTACATATTGTCCGAATTTGCCTGCACCGCAGACAGCGGTCTTCCCGATCATCAGAGGCTCCTCGAGGATATGATGGGTGTGACCACCAAGAATAACATCAATCCCCTCAACATTTTCTGCTAATCTTTTATCAATCGTTAGTCCTAAATGGGATAAAACGATCATGATATCACACTGGCCCTGAAGCGCCCGCACTTGCTCAGCAATAGCCTGTACCGGATCTCCGGCTTCCCAGCCTAACAATTGATAAAATCCTGCAAAAGCAGCCGTTGCGCCGGTGAGCCCGATCCGAATGCCTTCTCGTTCCAGGATCACATGCGGCTTCATCCATGGAGGAGGATCACCGCTCTTTGTCTCACTTATGTTGCAGCATACAACGGGACACTGCAGTCCGGCGTATACACTCTCCAGAACATCATACGAAATGGTGAGCCCTTCGTTATTGCCAATCGTAATGGCGTCGTATCCTGTCAAATTAATGACATCCACATTTGCTTGGCCCATGGTGCCTTCCGTTTCCACGGATGCCCGGTCCATATGATCACCGATATCCAGTACGATTGCCCCATCACCGGCAGCCGTCTTTTCCCGGGAAATAAGTGCCGCCACATTACTCATCATTTCAAAATGGCTGTGTATATCGTTGGTATACAATATCGTCAGCTTCTGTTTGTTGCTTCCTAACCCCATCTGGCGGCCCCCTCCCCAAGTTCGTTATTCGATAATTTCCGGTCTTACAAGCATAACATTTTAGCGAAGAATATGGTATATTGTAGCCCATAAGAATTACGAGGTGATGAAGAATGTCAACAACCATTTCGATATTACTATTTGCAGGATTAGCTGATCGGATCGGCACAGCTTCGCTTACGTTCAACGTACCGGGCTTTCCCCTTACAGCCGGGGAATTAAAGCTGCTGCTTAGTGATGCTTATCCTGATGCCAAAGCCCAGATTGCCACGGCTTTTGTCGCGGTCAACCAAGAATATGCGCCTTCGGAACAGCTTATTCAGAGCGGCGACGAGGTAGCTCTGATTCCGCCTGTGTCCGGTGGTGACGGCTCCGCCCCGCAAGACTCCGGATCCAGGTCCTCGGCAGATGGGAAGTGCTCTATATCCTACGACCCGCTGTCCGTAGAAGCAACCATTGCCAAGGTTCATCATGATAATCATGGAGCAACGCTTTCCTTTGTAGGTACAACGCGAGAGATGACCGGCCAGATGCGAACGGTTACGTTGGAGTATGAAGCATACATCCCGATGGCGCTAAAAGAGATGCAGCAAATATGCGCAGACATCTTTCGACAATGGCCCGGCACGGAATGTGCGATTTCCCACCGTATCGGTACGGTCGGTATTGGAGAAACCAGTGTGGTTATCGCTGTATCCTCCCCGCATCGAGATGCATGTTATGAGGCCAGCCGTTATGCCATTGAACAATTGAAGCAATCCGTTCCAATCTGGAAGAAAGAGATCTGGGACGATGGTTCGGAGTGGAAAGGACCGCAGACCGGACCCTGGGACCCAACCGTTAGGCAATAAGTCATGATTTCTCATTGTAAAACCATAATTTTCTTGCTAAGATAGTTTTGATCTTTTTACTTATATAAGGGCAAGAGGTGCAATGATTTGAGAGTACATGTCACGGACCTGATACCCGGTGATCAAATGCAGCATGATGCTTACAACACAAACGGCGTTCATGTTCTACAAAAAGGAGCAACCCTTCGTTTTGAGGATATATCCAAGCTACTGCAGCACGGTATCGATTACATAGAAATAAAGCCACGGGCACTGTCTGTATCCCTCGATTCATCAGCTGAAATTTCAGATTCATACAACAAGGTTAAACCCCATTTCAATCTTGCGTTTGACGGGTGCTCCACCTTATTTGCGGAAGCGTCACAAACCGGTAAATTCAATGAGTCCGTCGTGGACGATGTTTTCAGACCCTTAGTCGGCTCTCTGAATGAGCATACGGATGTCGTCTCCCTGCTTTTGCTTTTTAATGGCACAGACGATTATACCTACAGGCACTCGATTCAAGTTGGAATGTTATCGTATTATATCGCGGATTGGATGGGTTATTCCGACAAGGAAGCATATGAAATCGGCAAAGCCGGTTATCTCCATGATATCGGCAAAAGCAAGATTTCTAGGGATATACTGGACAAGCCAGGCAAGCTGACTTCTGAAGAATATGAGGAAGTGAAGCTGCATACCATCTATGGTTATGAGATGATCTCTGAATCCATGGATGATAAAGTTACCGCTATAGTCGCGCTCCAGCACCATGAACGGGATGACGCTTCCGGGTATCCACGAGCGCTCCATGCCGATCAGATTCATCCATACTCTCATATTTGCGCTGTAGCCGACGTATACAGTGCGATGACAACGACTCGGGTCTATCAATCCAAGCAGCAGCTGTTAACCGTACTTCGGGAGCTGTATCGTCTTAGTTTTGGTAAGCTGAACGGCAGGCCGACGCATGCCTTCATCCAGCAGATGCTGCCAAACTTTATCGGCAAAAAGGTTCTGCTGACGACTGGCGAATCCGGCATTATCGTTATGAACAATCCTTCGGATTACTTCCGTCCGCTTGTGAAGACCGAGGATCGATTCATCGACCTCTCCAAAGAGTACAATACCGAGATCCAAGAGATACTTCTGTAACCGGCGTTTTCGCCTAGCCTCTTCCCTTAAATAGCCCGTATAAACCGTCCGGCTTGTATGCTGGCGGTTTTTTTGCGTGCTTTTGTGACATTTCCATTTCCCCTCATTCTTGATTTCTGGCAAAATAAAACGCGTGTCCTGTCGAGACGGCTCACGCCACGCAACCATAAAAGTCACAATAAGCCAACATAGCGTAAACACCCAAGCATAAAAAAAGGAGCAAACCACTCGTGCCCGAGTGATTTGCCCCCTGTGTATATAAGAACTATTTAGCCGATGCTGCCTTCCATTTCGAACTTGATGAGTCGATTCATCTCAACGGCATACTCCATCGGAAGTTCTTTGGTGAATGGCTCGATGAAGCCCATAACGATCATTTGCGTAGCTTCAGACTGGCTAAGGCCACGACTCATGAGGTAGAACAATTGTTCCTCGGACACCTTGGATACGGTCGCTTCATGCTCCAGCGTAATGTTGTCATTCTTGATCTCGTTGTAAGGAATCGTATCCGACGTCGATTCATTATCGAGGATCAGTGTATCACACTGGATGTTGGCTTTCGCTCCTTCTGCATTGCGGCCGAAGGAAGCCAGTCCACGGTACGTTACTTTACCGCCATGCTTACTGATGGACTTGGATACGATGGTAGAAGTCGTGTCCGGTGCCAAATGAATCATTTTGGCTCCTGCATCCTGATGCTGGCCTTTGCCTGCTACAGCGATGGACAATACCATCCCTTTTGCACCGCGACCCTTCAGAATAACGGCAGGATATTTCATGGTCAGCTTGGAACCGATGTTGCCGTCAACCCATTCCATAGTTGCATTCTCTTCAGCAACAGCACGCTTGGTCACGAGGTTGTAGATGTTCGGCGCCCAGTTCTGAATGGTTGTATAGCGAACGCGTGCATTCTTTTTACAGATGATCTCTACTACCGCGCTATGAAGCGAGTTCGTGCTGTAGATCGGAGCCGTACATCCTTCTACGTAGTGCACGAAGCTGTCTTCGTCCGCAATGATCAGCGTACGTTCGAACTGACCCATGTTCTCGGAATTGATACGGAAATACGCTTGTAGCGGAATTTCACATTTCACGCCTTTTGGAACATAGATGAAGCTTCCGCCAGACCATACAGCACTGTTCAATGCGGCGAATTTGTTATCCGTTGGAGGCACTACCGTTGCAAAGTATTCTCTCAAGATTTCCGGATGCTCTCTGAGAGCCGTATCGGTATCCATGAAGATAACGCCCTGATCCTCAAGATCCTTTTGCATGTTATGGTAAACAACTTCGGATTCGTACTGTGCGGATACACCCGCCAGGAACTTCTGCTCTGCTTCCGGAATACCCAATTTATCAAAGGTTTCCTTGATCTCGGCAGGCACTTCCTCCCAAGTCTTGCCTTGCTTGTCGGAAGGTCTTACATAGTACTGGATATCGTTGAAATCCAGCTCGTCGAGATCGCCGCCCCAGCGAGGCATTGGCATTTTCTCGAACTGCTCCAGTGCTTTCAAACGGAATTCCAGCATCCATTCCGGCTCGTTCTTGATTTTGGAAATTTCCGTTACCACTTCACGCGTCAAACCTTTGCCGGTTTGAAAAATAGCTTTGTGCTCGTCACGGAAACCATATTTATACTCTCCAATTTCTGGTGCTTTTTTAGCCATTTAACTTACCTCCCTATCGATCTATTGATTCACTTACTTCGCGTCTATTCCTTTTCGGAGTGCGTTCCACGCAAGTGTTGCACATTTAATGCGTGCAGGAAACTTGTTAACACCGGATAGGGCTTCAATATCCTCGTACTCGTCAAAATCTACTGCCTCGCCTTTCATAAGGGAGGAGAACCGATCCGCCAGACTGATCGCTTCATCCAGCGTTCTGCCTTTTACGGCGTCCGTCATCATCGAAGCGGAAGACATGCTGATGGAGCAGCCTTCCCCTGTATATTTGGCATCGGCTACCACGCCGTTCTCTACCTTAAGCTGTAAGGAAATGCGATCTCCGCAAGTCGGATTGTTCAAATCGATGGTTACCGCATCTTCTTCAAACTTGCCGCGATTGCGGGGGTTCTTATAATGATCCATGATGACACGTCTGTACAAATCGTCAAGTTGCATCGCCAAAATACTCCTTTGTCTGGATTAAGGCGCTAACTAATCGATCAACGTCCTCTTCTGTATTATACAGATAAAAGCTCGCACGTGCCGTAGAGGATACTTTTAACCAACGCATAAGCGGTTGACAGCAATGATGTCCTGCACGAATCGCAATCCCCTGTGCATCCAGCACCGTGGCCACGTCATGCGGGTGCACGTCGCCAAGGTTAAAGGTAACGAGGCCCACTTTTCGCTCACGGGGGCCGTAAATGGAAATGCCTTCGATCTCGGAGATGCGGTTCATGGCGTAGGCCGCAAGCTGCGTCTCATGCTGCTCGATGGCATCCATTCCGATTTCCTGGAGGAAATCGATGGCAGCGCCCAAACCGACAGCCCCTGCAATGATAGGTGTCCCCCCCTCAAACTTCCAAGGGAGCTCCTTCCAGTTCGATTCGTACAATCCAACATCATTGATCATTTCTCCGCCGAATTCGATCGGCTCCATTGATTCCAGCAGCGCCTTCTTGCCGTATAATGCGCCGATACCTGTTGGAGCACACATCTTATGGCCGGACAAAGCGTAGAAATCGCAATCCAGATCCTGGACGTCCACTTTCATATGCGGTGTGCTTTGCGCACCGTCAACCACAATGACGGCACCATGACGGTGCGCGATTTCCGCAATTTGTTTTACGGGATGCACAACGCCCATGACGTTGGATACGTAAGCGATGGCTACAACCTTGGTCCGTTCGGTAACGAGTGCCTCCACATCTTCGACACGGATCGTGCCGTCAGGCTGCAGAGGAATATATTTCAGCGTAGCGCCAACGGCGATAGCCGCCTGCTGCCACGGTATCAGATTACTGTGATGCTCCATTTCCGTCAGGACAATTTCATCCCCAGGACCGCAAACAGAGCGAGCGTAGGACGAAGCTACCAGATTCAGGGCCGTCGTCGTACCGCGGGTGAAAATAATTTGCTCCGAACTCTCGGCATTAATGAAACGGGCAACCTTCTCCCTGGCTCCTTCATAAGCATCGGTAGCACGGCTGCCGAGTGTATGAACCCCGCGGTGTACATTGGAGTTTTCCCACTCGTAGTACCGCTTGATAGCATCTATGACCACCTGCGGCTTTTGCGATGTCGCGGCATTGTCGAGATATACCAGCGGATGTCCGTTGATCTCCTGATGAAGAATGGGAAATTGCTCACGGACAGAGGCGATCATTGTCCCAGCTTCCTTTCAACGAGCCCCTGCAGTTGGTCACGAAGTCCCTCAAGCGGAATTTCGCTGACAACCGGAGCCAAGAAGCCGTAAATAATCAAGGATTCTGCCACGGTACGCGAGATACCGCGGGACATCAGGTAGTAAATTTGCTCCTGATTCACTTGTCCTACGGACGCTGCGTGTCCAGCTGTTACATCATCCTCGTCAATCAACAGAATCGGGTTCGCGTCGCCGCGAGCTTTCGGGCTGAGCATCAACACGCGCTCGGTCTGTTGTCCGTCCGCCTTCGTTGCACCCTTCTCGATCTTGGTAACTCCGTTGATGATGGCTTGTGCCTCTTCGCGCATGACTGCACGGGTGATCATCTGGGACGCCGAGCTCTTGCCGAAATGCTTCGCTTGGGTAGTGTAATTGATCTTCTGGGAGCCGGAGCCGACCGCGATGACTTTCGCATCGGATGTCGAACCGTTGCCCTTCAGAATACTCATGGTATCGCTAGCTGTATCGCCATCGTTCATCTCGCCAACAATCCACTCGATCGAAGCGTCATTGTCCAGCACCGCACGACGGAACGTAACATCGGTTGCTTCGCCAGCCAATTGGTGAACGGAAGCATAACGCACCTTCGCGCCGTTTTTAACGAAGACTTCCACCGCTCCGTTATGGGTCACCGGCGCAGCCAGGGAATCCGAAACGTAGTTGTCTACATAAGTGATCTGACTGTTCGCTTCGGCTACGATCAGCACATGCGGAGCAAATGTGGCTTCGGCATCATCCGTCAGCATAACCGCCTGCAGAGGGACATCGACCTCCACATTCTTAGGAACATAGAGGAACACCCCGCCGTTCCATACAGCAGCATGCAGAGCGGCCATCGAATGCTCGTCATTCTTAAGCGCTTGATGCAGATAAGGTTTAACCAAATCCGCGTGTTCTTTAACCGCTGTTTCCAAATCGGTGAAAATGACGCCTTTGGCAGCCAGTTCCGGAGCCAGACTTACATGTACGGTTCCCGAGTTGCGTTGAATAACCAGGCCGCCTTCTCTTGAACCTTCGACAAGTTTGGCTACCTGCTCAGGCAATTCGTCAAGGGAAGCAAGTTTGCTGCTCTCTTTATATTCACCATAACTTTGAATGTTCCAGCGCTCGATGCGTTGTTTCTCCAGCTTGGGCAGTTCCAACTGGCCAGCCAGTTCCAGAGAAGCCAGACGGCTGTCTGTCAGCCAGGCCGGTTCCTGTTTCCTTTCGGACAATGCCTTCAGAGCCTCAGCGTTGACCGGAAGAATGGTTTGTGTAGTCATATCGTTTCCTCCTCCCGTCTATTTACGCGTCTTGACCTACAGTTTCATCAGTAATGCCCAGCTCTTCCTTAATCCAGTCATAACCTTCTGCCTCCAGGCGTTGTGCCAGTTCAGGACCGCCGGATTTTACGATGCGTCCTTGCATCATCACGTGAACGTAATCTGGAGTGATATAGTTAAGCAAACGCTGATAGTGGGTAATAATCAAGAAACCGCGTTCTTCGGATTTCATGGCATTTACACCGTTCGCTACAATTCTCAAAGCATCGATATCAAGACCGGAGTCGATTTCGTCAAGCACAACGATTTTCGGATCCAGCATCATCATTTGCAGGATTTCGTTACGTTTCTTCTCACCGCCGGAGAAACCTTCGTTCAGGTAACGGTGAGCGAACTCAGGATTCATCTCAAGCTCCTTCATTTTGCCTTCCATTTGACGAATGAACTTGATCAGGGAAATCTCATTGCCTTCACCGCGGCGTGCGTTGATGGAACTGCGCAGGAAGTCGGAGTTCGTAACGCCGGCGATTTCGCTCGGATATTGCATGGCCAGGAACAGACCTGCGAGTGCGCGCTCGTCAACTTCCATCTCCAGCACGTCTTCATCGTTAAGCAATACTTTACCTTCTGTAACTTCATATTTAGGATGCCCCATCAACGCGGAAGCCAAAGTACTTTTGCCTGTACCGTTTGGTCCCATGATGGCATGAACTTCTCCGCCCTTCATCTCAAGGTTGATACCTTTAAGGATCTCCTTGCCTTCGATTGTTGCTTTCAATCCTTCAATGACAAACTTGGTTGACATATTAGATTCCCTCCGTTGAATAGGTAGTGTATTGTTGTCCTATATGATAACAGGATTGGACGCCCTGATTTCATAAAACAAAAAATAATTATTTATTTATAATCATTCTAAACTGATTATCAATGATTCTCAAGCCATTTTATAATAAAATATGACGTATTTCAACCGGACAAGCGTTTTGCAGACAACATTCAGACAACCGTAACAATTAAAAAACAGGCATGACCGATAGACCGGCCAAGCCTGTTTCGTTCGCCCTGTTCCCCTTCATATGTGCTTGTTGCTCCCGAGAGTCATTACGGCATCCGGCACCGGCGTTTATCGCGCGTTGACAGACGGTGCTCAGGTCAACAGCATGAGCTAAAGGGCACACGGCAAGGTGACCGGCACCCTCAGCTCTTGCAAATACTAAGGAAAGAACAGGCATCATTCTGTTGTATCACGCTTTATCCAAGGAACGAACGCAGCATCCACATATGCTTCTCAAGATCGGCTTTAAAGCCGGTGAACATGTCCGCTGTTGGCGCATCTCCGGCTTCCTCGGCCATTTCGATGCCTTCCGCCAGCTCCTCGGATACGGTTGCAAAGTCTTCAATCAAGGCTTGTACCATGCCGCGGGTATCCTCGTTGCCTGAAGCCTCCTGGACCGTTGCAAGTTCCAAATATTCTTTCATCGTTGCAGCCGGTTTGCCTTTAATCGACAGCAGGCGCTCCGCAACCTCATCCATTTTAAGCGTAACTTCATCATACAATTCTTCGAATTTAACATGAAGGGAGTAGAATTGCTCTCCGGTTACATACCAGTGATAATTGTGGAGTTTGACATAGAGCACGTTAAAGTTCGCAACCTGTTGATTCAACAATTGCTCCAGACTTGCGTTCTTCGTTTTTCCTGCAGCTTTGCCAGATGTAGTTTTTGCCATGGTTAATCCCTTCCTTTTCTATATGAAATGCACCCTGTACTGCGTCAAAGGAACATTCGGCAGAGCGGTGTTTACCCATTGTAACTGGTACCATCTGCTAATGCTAATCCTTCATTAATATATGAGTACATCCTGTGCTTGGGCGTCTATTTGTAGTTTACCCTTAGGACTACGAAGCGAATCAGTTTCGCAAACCTTTCGTCTTGCCAAAAAATTATACAAAATTCGCGAAAAAACGTTATACTAGGTAATACCAAGCAAAAAAGTTGGCTTTGTTTTTCTTCTATACTATTTGGGGGTGACCATCCATGTCTGCATATCATCCGTTGAACGCGGAAGAAGCTATACAATTAGCTAAAAGTATACCGGGCCGGTTCCCGGACCATGCCGAGCTCGAATGCCGCGAAATCGGCGACGGCAATCTCAATCTGGTGTTTCATGTCACCGCCAAAAATACGACTGATAGTATCATTATCAAGCAAGCTGTTCCTTATGCAAAAGTTGTAGGCGAATCCTGGCCGCTGTCTCTCGACCGGGCCCGTATCGAACGTCTGGCGCTGGAGACGGAGTATTCCATCTGCCCCGACCTCGTACCCGAAGTATACGGTTATTCGGATGAGCTCGCCTACACCGTAATGGAAGACCTGAGCGAGTATACCATCATGCGCAAAGGCCTGATTGAGGGCAATGCCTATCCGAAGTTCGCAGAGCATATCGGCCGCTTCCTGGCCAGAACGTTGTTCTACACGTCGGATCTCGGGATGAACCAACAGAAGAAGAAGGAACTTGCCGGCCGCTTTGTCAATCCGGATTTATGCAAAATCACCGAAGATTTAATCTTCGAAGATCCATACCGCGAATCCGCCAATAACAATTATGCGCAGAGCATTGCCGATGAAGCGGAAGCCCTCCGCGCCGACCTGCCGCTTCACTTTGAAGTCGCGCTGCTTCGGGAGAAGTTTCTGACTCATGCACAGGCTCTGCTCCACGGGGATTTGCATACAGGCAGCATTTTCGTCACGCCGGAATCCACCAAGGTCATCGACCCGGAATTCGCTTATTTCGGCCCGATGGGATTCGATATCGGTGCGGTCATCGGCAACCTGCTGCTCAACTATGCGGCACAGCCGGGCTGGAGTGAGGACGAGCATACGCTGGCTGCCCGGGAAGCCCGACTCCTCGAGATGGCAAGCGACGTATGGACCCACTTCGAGAACAACTTCCGCCTGCTGTGGAACGAAGACCTCTTGGACGAAATGTCCCGCACACCAGGCTACCAGGACCATTATGTGTCGCAGATTTTGAAGGATACCGCAGGATTCGCGGGCTGCAAAATGATCCGGCGCATCGTCGGATTGTCCCATGTTGCAGACATTGACACCATACCCGATGATAAGGCCAGAGAAGCTGCGCAGCGCAAAGCGCTTGCCATCGGCAAAAATCTAGTGCGCCATCACCGCAGCATGAAGTCCTTTGAGGACATTTTAACTTTGATTACACAAGCAATTAAAGGAAATGAGGTATCGATATGAGCGGTATGACTACCGGCAATGCCAGCACCTATGAACCGCTAAGCTCGGTTTACTGGGGAGGAGACCATCTGGTCCTTCTGGATCAGCGCTTGCTCCCGGAAGAGATCGTCTATCTTAGGCTCTATACACCGGAGGAAGTCTGGGAAGGGATTCACTCCATGAAAGTCCGCGGCGCGCCGGCTATCGGCATCGCGGCAGCATTCGGCGCTGTCCTTGGCGGCATGCAGGTTGAAGCCAGCGATAACGAAGGCTGGCTGCAACAAGTCGCAAAAACCTGCGCTTATCTCGCCACTTCCAGACCAACGGCCGTCAATCTGTTCTGGGCGCTGGACCGCATCAAGCTTGCAGCTGAGAAGCTGGCGGATTCGGATCTCGATACGGCAGGACTGAATGCGGCGCTGCTCGCCGAAGCCGAGGCCATTCGTGCCGAGGATGAGGATGTATGCCGCCGCATCGGCGAAAACGCGCTGCCGTTCTTCAAAGACGGTATGGGTGTGCTTACCCACTGTAACGCGGGCGGACTGGCGACTGCCAAATACGGGACCGCCCTGGCGCCGATGTATCTGGCTCATGAACAGGGCCTAAACATCAAGGTGTTCGCGGATGAGACAAGACCTGTCCTCCAAGGCGCGCGTTTAACTGCTTTTGAACTCCAACAGGCAGGGATTGACGTTACGCTGCTGGCAGACAACATGGCTGCCATGGTCATGTCCAAAGGGTGGATCCAAGCAGTTATCGTCGGTACGGATCGCGTAGCTGCAAACGGCGATGTCGCCAACAAGATCGGTACGTACGGGGTCGCGGTTCTGGCTAAAGCTCACGGCATTCCTTTCTACGTGGCGTGCCCGCTGTCCACGATTGATCTGAATACGAAGACAGGTGCCGATATTCCGATTGAGGAGCGTCCTGCGGAAGAGATCACGGAAGGTTTCGGCAAGCGCACAGCGCCGCAAGGCGTGAAAGTGTACAACCCTGCCTTCGACATTACGCCGAATGAATATGTGACAGCAATCATTACGGAAAAAGGCGTCGTGCAAGCTCCTTATCATGAGAGCTTAAAAAGCTTGTTCGAATAGCCGCTATATCCGAAGGTTTAATGACATCATAAAACGGACAAACGGCCCTCCAGCCGAATTGTCCGTTTTTTTACGGTTTGCATGTTAGTGCATCTGAAGTGCAGACCTTTCTTTTCTCTAAAAAAAGAGCGATCCGCACAGGAATCACTCTTGTAACGTAAGGCATACATGACTCATAACATGCGCAGGATCGCTTCCTTGCCAGCCAAGCCAGGATGAATGCCCCACTTCTCCGCCTCCAGGGTTACCGATTCCAGCGGTGCCTCCAGCAGCTGTTCCAGTGTGCGAACCCCTACGGCTCTTCCTGCGATAATCTTGCGGTCCGCAAGCTTTTCATTAAGAAGGCCCACATCGAGTGCACCGCACATAATATAGCCGCGGGAAGTGTAAACGGCCAGCAGCGTTGTTTTCGGAAGCTTTACCTCGACGCCCATTACGGTATGTCCTTCAATATCGATCGGCAGTAAAGTCACCAATATCAACAAACCTCCCCTCACGTCGGCTTAGAATTATGTTTATTCTCTTGGAACCGACATGGTGCGAATGTCTCTGATATTATGCATTCCAGCCCACACTTATGGTGCGAATGACTCGTAAGTCATTAGAATAAAGATGAAATATGTATGACATTAGGACTATGAATATTCGAAAATTATGGTATATTTGATTCAGTAGAAACCCTGTGAAAGCTGGTGAATGATAAAAGCTATGAACACAATTCCTGCCACCGATGATAACGGCTTTTTATTCAACGTTGATATTCTGGTCAAGAGTTCCTCCAACGCACTGGCTTTGCAATATTTGCTAGAAATGCTGAACGACAAGGCTGAAGTCGTCGATTTCCGGGTTAAGTCCGGAATGGAGCTTGGAGAAATTATCAACACCTTGGTTCAAGCCAAGAAAGATTCCGTTATTAGCAGAGCCTCTGGGAAGATGGCTTCTGCCACTTCTCAGAAAGAGAAACCTGCGCCGCCTGCGACATCCTCGCCGGAAAAAAAGATCGCTGCAAGCGTACCTCCTGTCCAAACTCCACTCACCGGAAATGATCCCTTTGAATGGATTAAAGTATACAGTAAGGACAATCGCCTTGTTCGGCTGACAACCAACCGCCACGGTAAGCAGACCAGTCTGCCCTGCCGGATTCTCAACTATGACGAAAGCAATTTCCTGGTCAACGTTTATCATGTTGATGAGAAACAGGTGTATACCTTCAAACTCAACGAAATTGACGAGTTCAGCGTCAGCTGAGTCGGTATCACGTCAACGGCATACATTAAAAAAAACGGCTTCGCCGCCCCATAAGAAGGGATCGGTGAAGCCGTTCTTTTTTTGGAATCAAGCATTTTTTCGGGACAGCGCCGAAGACATCAGCATCAGCCAGCCCACGATAAAGGAGACACCGCCAATCGGCGTAATCGCGCCAAGCCACTTGATGCCGGATATACTTAACACGTAGAGACTTCCGGAAAATATGATGGTTCCCGCGATGAATAAAGTCCCTGTCCAGAACAGCTTCCGGGATTCGCCCAAAACCTTCGCCACAATCCCGGTAATCAGGACCGCAAGTCCGTGAATCATATGATAATGGACTCCCGTCTCATAAATGGCAAGTTCGTCCGGCGTAATCTTATCCTCCAGCATATGGGCACCGAATGCTCCGATAGCGACAGATAATGCCATCAGGATCGACCCCCATGCGATGAATCTACGACTCATGCCTTTTCAACCCCTTTTGTCAGCGGACATCCGTGTCCTTATGTAATCAAATTAAGTTTAACGGATTCGAAGAAGCTTTTCCACCGGTATGCAAGCGCCTTGGACTTGATTTCAGGGCCATTTTATGAAAGATTAATAAGGATGTCTTTTTATAGAAGACCTACATGAACCTATTAGAGAATGAATTCTTAAGTTAGGAGCGATTATGCACATGGATCAACGATCACCTTCCTCCCCATCCGAGGATCAAGATTCACCCAAACGACCCAAAACCACATTTATTCCACCCGAGGACAGAAAAAACTCCCGCTTCGGCATCGCCTCATTCATCCTGTCGATCGTGACGCTGCTCGGGTATATTCTGCTCGGCGCGCTTGGCACCACGATGATTGAGCCTTACATGACGGAGAACGGACCGATCCTTGAGCCGACTCAGGAAACGCTGGAAGCGATGACCACACTGGCGGCCGTGTTCATCATCGTCATGGTCATCAATATCGTCGGCTTGGTGCTTGGCATTGTAGGCTGCTTCTCCAAAACGCGCAAGCGTGCTGTCGCCGTCATTGCCACCATCGTAAATGCCGTAGTCATCATCACCATCGGAGCCCTTTTCCTATTCGTATTAAATGCTTAAGGAGTCCCCCCTTCGAGACACTTGCCTGATTCATCCCAGGTTAAGTGTCTTTTTCACGACAAACCCGGATTCATACTCACATATCGCTCTTTCTCCCGAATATAATGAAATACTACAGCCGAAAAGACGGCAACCGTGTCAAGGCTATACTTGGGAGGTGACTGTCCATGCAAAATGAAGACGCTCTGTCGTTTGTCGTATCCCGTGAAGACTGGTCGCTGCACCGCAAAGGCTACCAGGATCAGGTACGTCATCAGCATAAAATCCGTGAAGTCATCAAACGCAACCTGCCCGACCTTATTACCGAGGAAAACATTATTCTGTCTGACGGTAAGCAGATCATTAAAGTTCCGATCCGAAGCCTTGACGAATACCGTTTCATCTATAACTACCAAAAGCAAAAGCATGTCGGTCAGGGCGACGGTGACAGTCAGGTTGGAGACGTCCTTGGACGCGACCCTTCATCAGCCCAGCCCGGTAAAGGTGAATCAGCCGGCGATCAGGCAGGGCAGGACATCGTGGAAACCGAGGTCAGCCTGGAAGAACTGGAGAATATGCTGTTTGAGGAACTGGAGCTCCCGCTGCTGCAGCCCAAGGATAAAGAGCAGATCGAGACGGAATCCATCGTGTTCAACGACATCCGCAAAAAGGGCATCATGTCCAACATTGACAAGAAGCGCACCATCCTGGAGAATTTGCGCCGCAATGCCAGAGACGGCAAACCCGGCATCCACGGCATCAGTCCGGACGACCTGCGCTACAAGACCTGGGACGATACCGTCATTCCGGAGTCCAATGCGGTCATTATCGCTATGATGGATACATCCGGATCCATGGGCTCCTTTGAGAAATACTGCGCACGCAGCTTTTTCTTCTGGATGACCCGTTTCCTCCGCAAGCAGTACGAGAAAGTGGAAATCGTGTTTATCGCCCACCATACCGAAGCCAAAGAAGTGACCGAAGAAGAGTTCTTCACACGAGGTGAAAGCGGCGGAACCATATGTTCATCCGCTTATCAGAAGGCGCTGGATATTATCCATCACCGTTATCCCCCTACCAAATACAACATTTATCCCTTCCATTTCTCCGACGGCGATAATCTCACGTCCGATAATGAACGCTGCGTCAAACTCATTGGCGAACTGCTGAAGGTTAGCAACATGTTCGGTTACGGTGAGGTCAACCAATACAATCGCAGCAGCACGCTGATGTCGGCCTATAAGAATATCAAGCTGGACCAATTCATGTACCATGTCATCAAAGACAAAGGGGAAGTGTACGAGGCACTCAAAACCTTTTTTCGCAAACGGCAAGGAGCCGCGCTCTAATCCGTATACTATATGAACAAAAGGAAAATCATGGGTGTCGAATCATCCAGGATATTGGAGGAGGCAGGGCCTCCTCTTTCTTATGGCCTCCTGCGATACAGCTAACAGCTCGTTGCCGAAAAATGGATATGCTCAGCATAAAGGCTTGCCAGTTCAAATGAAAAATCTGTTTTATTATTGACATCTTAATGTAGCCGTAGCTTCACTTTTTTGTCACCTTCTGATTTTCCTGGAATGATAGTATTAGCTATGACATCTTGTTGCAGGATATTACAGGATTCGATATGCGTCTCCTTAATTTAAGATATCCTCCTATAAAGGAAAGGGAAGGTTTACCATGTTCCAAATGACACATTCACTATTCAGCACCCAGACGTTTGAGAATATGTCCTACATATTATCGCAGCGGCTGTTCCAGGGCGGCATAAGCGCAGATCCTTCGAAAGGAGCGATCTCCCGTGCCGGTATCAGATAAGCCACATTCACGCTACATGCCCGGTCTCGACGGACTTAGGGCCCTCGCCTTGATCGGAGTAATGGGATACCACTGGAATTTTGGTTTTGTCGGCGGTGGTTTTCTCGGAGTAAGTTTATTCTTCGTTCTGTCCGGGTATCTCATTACAGATATTCTCGCATCACAATGGCATCATCAGCGCCGGATCGATCTGAAAGATTTCTGGATACGAAGGTTCCGGCGTCTCCTCCCGGCCATGCTGCTCATGCTGTTCTTCCTTGTGGTATGGGTTACGCTGTTTGACCGATCGCGACTGGCTACGCTTCGGAGTGAGGTGCTCGGCGCGGTTACATACATAAGCAACTGGCAGTTTATTTTTCAGCAGCAATCTTATTTCGAAACATTTGGCCCACCGTCTCCACTGGGGCATTTCTGGTCGCTTGCCGTGGAAGAGCAGTTCTACTTGCTGTGGCCGCTGATCATGTTAGCGGTTCTCAAGCTCTTCCCCCGCAGGGGACAGCTGTTCACTTTCATTGCTGCCGGAGCCGCGATTTCAGCTCTGACTATGGCAGTGATCTATCAGCCGGGAGATGATCCTAGCCGGGTCTACTATGGAACGGATACCCGAGCGTTTGGTCTGCTCATCGGAGCGGGGCTGGCTGTCGTATGGCCCAGCTGGAAGCTGTCCACCCATGTTTCAAGGGCTTCCCGGCGCAGACTCAACGTGACCGGCGCCGCGGCAATGCTTATCATACTCTCTATGATGTGGCAGGTGGACCGTTACGATTCGTTCCTCTATCAAGGAGGCATGTTCCTCTTCTCTCTTGCTGCCGCCGTTCTCGTTGCGGTGTTGGCGCACCCGGGCGCTTCAATCAGCCGCTTGTTAAGCTGGAAGCCCCTGTTATGGATCGGCGTTCGATCCTACGGGATTTACTTATGGCATTACCCGGTAATGATCCTGACCTCACCTGCATCCGGTACAGGCGATTTGAGTTTGCCTCAGGTTGCCCTGCAAATTGCGGCAAGCGTACTGCTGGCCGCCCTATCCTGGAAGTATGTTGAAGAACCGATACGGCATGGCGGACTGAAAAAAATATGGTTTAAGGCCCGATCCATTCGGCGCCGTTCGATTTCGTTAAGAGGCTGGGTCGTATCGCTAAGCTCGCTAATGCTAATCGGCATCTTTTGCTCGGGGATGATGAGCAGCGTATCCTCTGCGAGAACGGTAGGCGATATCGCTGCCATGCTGAACCTTGATCCTGCCCTGGAAGAACCGGATCAGACTGAAGGCACAGAGCCCGGAACGATGGAGCCACCGCAAGGACAAACTCCGCCTCCTGTAGGCACGAATGGGAACATCACCCCTCCGCCTACCGACACGAAGCAGCCTGGTGTAGTTAAGAAGCCGGACTCCGAGGATACACCGGATCAGATGCCGTTTCCGGATGGAGCGACAGGTTCTGGCGATGACGATGCTGGCAGAAACAAAGAGCCGGACCATCCTGCTGGTAATGAAACAGACAACGAAGACGATCAAACCAACGCAGGGAGCAAAATCCCCGATAACGCGGATTCCGAGAAAACAATCCCGGATCAACCGAATGAAGATAAAGCGGGTAAGCCTAGTGAGGATAAGGCGGATATGCCGGATCCCTCCAAGGACGCGGCAACCGAAACGACCGGCAAAGAGAGCAATCCTACGAAGCCAACGAATAAGCCTCAAAATCCTCCGGTATCCAAGTCCGCCATCACGGCCATTGGAGATTCGGTCATGCTCGGGGTATCCCCTTATCTGGAGAAATCGCTGCCCGGCATTCACATCGATGCGGTGATAGGCCGCCAAATGCGTCAGGCCGATGACCTGATTCCCGTTATGAAAGCCCAGAACCGGATAGATGGCGGCATTATCGTCATCGGACTGGGAACCAACGGCGCTTTCTCGAAAAAGGATCTGGATTCTCTTCTGCGTCCGCTGGATACAGCTAAGCAAATTCTGCTTATCAACACACGGGTTCCACGTGATTGGGAACAGAACGTCAACGGCATGCTGGCAAAAGCGGCTGCCCAGAACCCGAAGGTTACGCTGGTGGATTGGTATTCAGCCAGTAAGGATCATCCGGAATACTTCCGGTCTGACGGCGTCCATCTGGAGCCGGAAGGTGCTGAGGCTTACACCTCCATGCTGCTTCAAGCGATCAAGAAATAAAGCGTTTATCCTGATTCTTGCCATCATTCATTCTGGTATCGTCGACCTGATCTCATCCTTCTATGAGACAGGTCGACTTTTTAGTTATATACGTAATGAAATGCAGCAATATGATATAATTCGGTTACCTAATCTCATTATTTCTTAATAGAAGGCGGTGTCCTGGTATATGAATAATATCGTGACCATGAAATGGCTGCTGGCGAGACTCTATGAACCGGATTTGGTCATCGTCGACTGCCGTTTTGCCCTCGGCAAGCCGGAAAGCGGACGAGCCGCTTATGAGGAATCGCATATTCCGCGTGCCGTTTATCTCGACCTGGAGAAGGACCTCTCCTCCCCTATCTCCCAACATGGCGGACGCCATCCTCTGCCGGACCTGGATCAGCTTGCAAAGCGTCTCGGCCAGTCCGGCATTCAGGGGAGCAGCCGTGTCGTCATCTATGACGACCAGGGCGGAGCCATGGCCAGCCGACTATGGTGGCTGCTGAAATACACCGGGCATGAACAGGCTTATGTGATGGATGAAGGCTTTACAGCTTGGAAGAATGCCTCGTACCCGGTAACGGATGAACAACCGATCGTCATTCCGGTACCATATGAAATCAAGCTTAAGCCCGATAAACTGGTCCTCGTAGATGAGGTGCGCGAGGCGTTGGTGCAGGGTACCCAAGCGATTATCGATTCCCGTGAGCCCCGCAGATATGCTGGAGTCGAGGAGCCTTTGGACACCAAGGCCGGACATATTCCGGGGGCGGTGAACTACTTCTGGAAGGGTGTTCTGGACGACTCCGGGCATTGGAAGGAAACCGAAACGATCCGCGAGCATTTCTCCGACATTCCGCAAGATGCCGAGATCATCGTATACTGCGGCTCCGGCGTCACTGCTTGCCCGAACGTGCTTGCCCTGGAGGAAGCCGGTTACGGCAATGTGAAGCTGTACGCCGGCAGCTGGAGCGATTGGATTTCGTACAGCGAGAACCCGGTGGCGACTGGCGAGAAATAAAAACGAAGAACCCGCGTCCGACGCGGGCCACTGAAGAACTTCCAGATTTTCATCTTTGTCGACATGCTCAATCAAAAAGAAAACATCTATCCCCAGTTTAGGGACGGATGTCTTCTTTTTTTGGCCAAATTCGGTTGCATCCCCTCAATAATCCTTAGTTCGTTATTTTCGGTATTCGTTTTAGATTTACTGCAAATATGACAATCGCACTTTGTAACTGCATACAAGTAGACCCGAGGATGTGGCGACATCGTTACCCGTATCCATGTTTTAGCTCGATGTTTCGCTTCAATTTTGTAGTGTTCTTTTGTTTTCGCCTTGAAATACTTCGTTTCCTGAAACGCCATTTGTTCCGGTTGTTCATCGGATTTAATGGTCACGGAGTATATCAGATGTCCGGCCGAAGAGCTCCTTTCATTCGTTTTCATAGCTGTCGCTACCGGCCGGAACGAATTCCAGAATATCTCCCGGCTGACAGTCCAGAATTTCGCAGATCGCTTCTAATGTGGAGAACCGGATGGCCTTCACTTTACCCGTCTTCAGATTGGACAGATTGACGTTCGAAATTCCTACCTTGTCGGCCAAGTCATTCAATTTCATTTTTTTGTCGGCCAGAACCCGGTCCAGGCGTATGATAATCGGCACTTTTTTCAAACTCCATTCTTAGAAAGTCGAATCATGCTCTTCCTGTAGAAGAGCGCCGTACTTGAAAATCTCGGACACGAACAGAACGAGTATACCGATGATAATGCCGATTAAAGAGATACCGCCCAGATTGATCGAGAAGATGCGAGTGACGAGCAGGCAGATCAGAATATTGAGAATGAGCTTCGCCAGCAAAGAATACAAAATTACGGCGATTCCCAGCCTTCTCAGACGGGTGGCATTCGCCAGGATGAACGGACTGATTCCGCTAAGTATGCTTCCTATCATATGGCGAATCTGACCGATCGAGTAGAGGTAAACCCAGAAAACAAGTACGATATTAGTCAAGCTGACGACCAGATATGCGTTCTTGACATCGAACATGTCGGGATTGATCGGTTGAAAATAAGTAAAAGGAACCAAGACGCTATTCCTCACCGTATCCGATAACGGTACCGAGAAGGACCAATGCGCAATTCCCTTCTCTGCAGAGAACAAGTCCTGGGGCTTCAATCCGATCCATAGATTGAAACAGACGAATGCAACGAGCAGCCCGATTCCTCCCCAGTATCCGATCTTAAGCGCAGTGTGCATTGTTTTGAAGCCAGGTTTAGCTTTGAATTCGATTCCGTTCATGGGCAATCTCCTTTTCATGTGAACTTACAGTATATATTAAGGTGTTTATTTATGAAAAACAATAACTATTTAATGATAAACATTAAATTCTCTGATGGCAGAGCTGCTCATCACGCTGATTCATGGCAGGAAGACGTGCACGGTTCACATGGCACCAGAGCTTAATACTTATTACCTGGCGTTTTCTTCTCGATCCCCCTGGCGACTGGAGAGGAATCCAAAGATCGGCAAAAAGCCCGCTGTGATAGCGGGCTTATCGCTTGTTATATGCCATCTGCACTCTTACATCAGGATTCCTGACAGATGCTCAAGAGCCATCGATCGTATCCGCTTCTCCTCGGGGATATTCTCGTAGAGAAGACGCTCTTTGCCCGCTTCAGTCATTCGCTTACGCATGGCGGCAATACGACCTTTGCCGGAATCGATAAAACGGAAGTCTACCTGCCGCAGGCAATCCATATCCGCCAAGCCGTCCAAGGCTTGCGCTTTGATCCTTGTAGGAATCTCCTTTAACATCAGACCCTCCAACCGGTCCGCGGTCCATAAGTTCCCGATCTCCTGCAAGGATTTCATGTAATCCAGTTCAAGCTGTCGGAGATTTCGCATATGCGAGAAATCGCACAGGCGCTCAACTTTCGGCAGCGACAAGTGAAGGAAAGCCAAATGATCCAATACCGCCAGGGCATCGATATTCGTCAGGTTTCGGACGGCAGAGAGCCTCAGCATACTTATATTAGAGTTAGCCAGCACTTCCAGCGAACCGTTCAAAGTACAGCTGTCTATGGCCAGATACTTCATCAGCGGCAAAGCCACGACAAAATCCAGCTGGTCGATCGCGCAGTTCAGGACCATCGTATCCAGCTGAACGCAGTCCGCTATCGCCGATAGATCATCAAATTTGCCACTGAGCTCAAGGTATTTTAAAAACTTGTAATTCCGGATAAAATCGAGATTTTGCGTTTTGGGCGAGCGTATCTTTAGAAACTCCATTCGATCCATCGCACCCAGCCTATTCAAATCCTGTTGCTGTTTGAGATCCATGTGCAAAGCAGCGACAAACTTCAATCCTGAGAGTTTCTCCAAAAATTCCTCCGTATAACGACCTTTCACCTCTGCATGATAGATATGCAAAATCAAGTCCGGACGCTTGGAGAACACCTGTTCATCCAGCTTCAACAGATCTTCCGCTTCGTCTACCCCGACAACAAAACCGATCGTAGCACGGTTCCGCAGTTGTTTGACAGCGCTGTTCATTTTGTCCGTGTTCCAGGGAACCCCGTCCATCGAAGCAGCCCACGGTTCACTCATCCCGGTCGCCCTCCATTTCTTTGAAAGGAAATTGAAATTCTATATGAAAAAAGTCCATTTGAGCCTCATGCCACCGTTAAAGACCCGCCATCTTCTTCAACAAGCCCCGCACATGCGTCCAATCTGCCGGAATCTCTCTTTCGATCTCCTCTAATGAGGCAAAGGCGAATTCCTCCAGCCGCACCTTGATATTGGAGCGGATGTAATCCTTGTTGGTCTTATGCTTGCGCAGCAGCCGTTCATAGATTTCCATCAATCCGGGATCGGTGACCTCCCCCAGTGCCTGCAGTGCGGTATACTGCACACGTACTTCTTCGTCTTCCAGGGCCCGAATAAAATCCGGCAGATAATTCGCCTTGTCCGCTGATTTTCCAGCCAGATAAACAGCCTGGATACGAACCTCCAGGTTAGGGTGCCTAAAAAAAGGAATGAGCAGCGGTAGCGGCTCCACACCGGCCTCGTACAGAAGCTGACTGCAGAGTCGGAATGCCTCCTCATTCAGCTCCTGCGGGAGCAGTGCGAGCAGTTCGTCCATAAAGCGCCTCTCCCCCTGAGGCATATACTTGACTGGGGGTTCATGAGTCGGGTAAATTAATGACTAATCGGTAAAATATAGTAATTAAATGCTTGATCCAATAAGGCACTAGCCTCTTGACGTTTCAAAAGTTCTTTTGAACGGAAGTTCACGGAGCCATCAGATTTAACCTTGGTATCTGGGTCTATGATACCTTGGGAAACAAGCGCCTTGATCGCTTCCACTGCCCAGGCATCCGTTTTTCCACTCAGTTTAACCTTCGTTCTAGGCTCTACCTGTTTCAGGTTTTGGATCATTACCGCCACCATTTGTCTAGTGATCGGAGAATTAGGCTGATAATTAGGCAGTCCGGCTTTCATCTGTTTCTTATTGGGTTCAATCATGTAAGGCTGTTTATGCATCCCATGGGCGCGAAGCAGCACTTCTGAGAATTCTCCCTGAGTCATCGTTCCTTTTGGATCAAAGATATGGGAAGACTTCCCGATCATGACTTTCAAAGCGTTAAGATTGTTAATATATGATTTATACTTACTATTCGCAGGTACATCAGAGAAAGGTGAATCAACGTTAATTTTTTCTGAAAATGCAACTAAGTCTGGTAGCCTCGTAGAATACATATATGCGATATGGCCAGCTGCGTTTTTCTTAAACGTAATTTTAGTACCTGATTCATCTTCGAACAATAAAGGATGGATCATTTTCAGCATCTGTTTGCCTGCAGCTCCTGCTTCCAAAACTAAGTTCCCGTTCGAATAAGAAACCTTAGTCCTCATGGCATCAATACGCGTGTTTTTATATAGTCCGACATACGCTTTGGCTTGCTGCTCACTGATTGCCGAATAGGTTGGCTTTGGAACTTCTGTCTTTCTTGGATAATAGTGATTCATAAATGCTTCATACACGTCAATGCTCACATAGGGGTTGTCGTCATTGTTGGACATATACAAGGCTGTATTTTTCTCAGGCAGAATAACAATCAGGGATGAATGCCCTGTAACATTCCCTCCTTTTAGAACCACATGTTGACCATTCATCTTCTCATGGAAGTAGCCTTCAAACCCTATTGTTGTAATAGGAATCGTTTTATCAGCAAAAAGCTGGTATGTTTGCATTTGCTCTATGCTTTTTTGACTCACAATTTCTTTGCCATCATACTTTCCTTTGTTCAGATGCATTAAGAGATACTTTGCCATGTCATCTGCTGTTGAGACGATACCACCTTCAGGTTTTTCTGTAGGAATAGTTCCATCCATAGGGATTTTTTCACCCTTCGGTCCATAGTGAGCAGACATTCTGCCTAATAGCTCAGGCGTAATTCGCACATTCGTTGAGGTCATGCCTAACGGTTTGAAAATGTTTTTCTCCATATACTTCGAATAGGGCATTCCCGAGACGTTCTCTACCGCATACCCTGCTAGCAGAAACCCAAAATTGTCATAAGTGTATATTTCCCCCGGAGGCCTTACAACCGCTGACATATGTGATCTGACAAAATCCTTTATTTGAAAGTTTTTGTTAACATATTCCGGTGAATAATACGAAGCGATATCGGGTGAATCAAATCCGGTTGAATAGGTAAGCAGATCATACATGGTCAGGTTTTTCCCCGTTTTATTCGGAATTTTCACTCCTCCTAAGTACTTTTGAATGTCGCCTCGTAAGTCGATTTTTCCCTTATCGACCAACTGCATTGCCGCCAAGGCCGTGAATGTCTTGGTAACAGAGCCGATCTGGAAAACGGTGTCTTTATCAACGGGAATCTTCTTTTCTTTGTCGGCATAACCGTAACCTTTGCTTAGTAACACTTTCCCATCGGCCACGACCGCAAAATTAGTACCGACTGTGTTATACTTCTTCATCACGTCCGTAATAACGCTATCTGCAAATGCTTCTACCTCCTTGGCATCGCGGGGCCCCTCCAAGCTAGAACTTACAGATGCAATGGGTGTGGCCATTGTTGCGCTAGCTGTCGAGCTGCTAGCTGGGATACATGCGGTCGTTGCCATAGCGGATAATAGCAGAACCGCGATGGTGCGAGTCTTTTTATTCATACATGGTTTCTCCTCAAAATGTATTTGCCTCATAACAACTGGCTGAACCGAGTATGGCAAAAGGATTGTCATATCCACAAGTGTCATTTCGTCACCCACAATGCCAAGACACTTCAAAATGTCATATGACAATGGGGCACTAGGATTTATGACCATAAAAGAATGCTCAACAAGTATCAAGAATTTGGATGAAATGGTCGTTCAAGTGAAAGATGCATTCCTAAAACTGGGGAGAGCTCACAGGTGTTAAAATAAACCATTAGACTCGAATTTTCACACAGTATTTTTGGAACCTCCGAATCGAAAGGGAGACTTAATCCAGTGGAACAAGAAGAAGCTGCCCCTCCTGCTAGAAAGGGGACAGCTTCTTTTCAATCCTATATGAAACTTAAACAAAATGCCGGACTACCTCCGCGCATATCCAGCAAGCTTCTTGCTCACGCAGACCATGACTACCGCAAGACCAAGAAAATACAAGGGCATCACGATTAACGAGCCATTGTGAAGGAGACTCATGCCGCTGGTAATCAGGCTGACGACAACGTAATAACCCAATCCGAAGATCGCTCCTGCCGTTCCGAGCACATCTCCATATTGGTTCAGCGCCAAACTAAGGCAATTCGGAATCGCCATTCCGATGCCGAGCAAAAGAATAAAAATACACGCTACCATGAACACCATGTCTATTATAGTAGTGCTCATTTCGCTTACAGCAAGAACGGTAAGGCAAAGGGCACCCAGCATCGTAATGATCGTGCCGATCACGATAATGCGCTCAGCCTGGAGCCGGGTCAGCAGTTTCTTCGACAGCATCGCACCCAGGATGGATGACGTCGCAACAAAGATACCAAAGAAACCAAACCCGCCGGGACTCATCTGAAAAAATTCAATAAAAATAAACGGAGCCTCCGCATAGTAACTGAACAATATGCCGTTGGTGGCTCCAATGAGAAAACCGAATCCCCATATTCTGCGGTCGGAGACCAGGCGCTTGGCCACGGAGAGGGTGTTCATCTTCGAGACAGCCTTGACCCTGGTTTCAGGCAGAGAAGTCCAGGTACACGCCAAAATAGCGGCGCTCATCAAAACCAGCGTCAAGAACACCGCCCTGAAACCAAGAGATTGATCCACCCATCCGCCAATGAGCGGCCCAATAGCGGGCGTAAACGCAAGCGCTGCCGAAATCTGGGCAAACACCGCATGACGCTTGGCTCCATCGATGCTCTCACGCAAAATGGTTTGGGTGACAACCGAGCCGGTGCTGGCACCGAAAGCCTGAATGAATCGGCTCACCAATAACCATTCGGCCGAACCGGATAGGTAGCAGCCCAAGCTGCCTATTCCATAAACCAGGATGCCCCACAGCATGGCAGGACGACGTCCGATGGAATCCGAGAGCCTTCCCCAGCAAAACACCCCGAAGGCAAAACCCAGGAAGTAAATGCTGAGCGTCAGTTGGATGGCATTGTTGCTTGCTCCCAATTGATGGGCAATGTCCGGTAATGAGGGTGTATATATCGTTTCACTAATTTGCGGGAAACCCACAAGGATAATTAATAACCAGATGGATGGATTTGAGATTTTTCTTTGCACAGCTAACATCCCCCTTATCATTCAAAAATCTCAAGTTGGCTGGCAAAGAAATTACGGGATCGGGGGTTTGCATTTGGTTAGTCTAGTAAATGAAAGCATGAAAATTCACCTTTTTTTCTGAATAAGGGGGTAAGTCTACTGAGTAGTATAGCAGATTATTTAGCAAAATACGTTCTTAATTCGTCTCCCACAGGGGGCTTTATACTTTGGGCCAGGAGGTTCAAGAATAGGATCACATAAAAAAACAAGGCGCTCTACCTTCATCTTGTATGACAAGACTCAGGAGAGCACCTTTGTTATGTATCAATTCTTCTTAGAGAGCCATTCCACCCACTTGATTATGATAATCATTATCAATTAATGTGATGTTTTTATACCAGATGCTCCGCTCATCTGTGATGATAATCCGTTGCGGAAGCTTTTTTTCGATCATATAAAAACAAAGCCTTATCTAAAACATTCGACTTATCTGACGGGTTTTGCCGCCCATTCCTGCCCTAAACCTGCATAAGATCTCCTCTTGCTTCAATGTGCTACGCTTGAATGAAGAATCACATTCCATAGGAAGGAAGTGTTTACGATATGATAATGAACCATCTTAATCTCACCGTAACCGATGTAACCGCCGCCAAGGAATTTTTGCAAACCTATTTCGGACTCAAAATCGGAGGCGAGCGTGGTCAGTCATTTGCAGCGCTGTTTGACGAGCAAGGGATGGTGCTGACCTTAATGCGGGGTACCGAGGTTAACTATCCCAAGACGTTTCATATTGGCTTTATTCAGGAAAGCGAAGCGAAGGTAAATGAGATTCATCAGCGCCTAAGCGTTGACGGCTTCGATGTCACAGAGCCCCGAAGAGCCCACGGATGGACCTTCTACGTTAAAGCTCCGGGCGGTTTTACTGTTGAAGTACTGGCTTAATCATCATCGTTATCGTTACATGGGACAGCGCCATTCCTCGTCCGCTAAACGCAAAAGCCCACGCATGGCGCGTGGGCTCTTCTGTTATGTCAGGCTTAATAAAGCTCCCATGTCTCCGTACATAACGCAAGAAAAGAATCGGTAACCCGCTCGCAGTCCTCATAGCCCAAGCTGCCGGAATGCGCGAACAGAATCGGATATTCACCGTTTACCGGCTCTTCCCTCATATCGAACATATAATGATTTCCTCTTCCATCCATGGCAAACGATACCGCATTCGGCATATACTCCGGCAGCTCATAAGCCAGGTTCATCTCCCTCAGATCCTCCGTGTTAAAGAACTGGAAATAACGTTCTCCCTGTTGAAATTCCCCGCCGTTGGAGTACTTCATTAAATCCACGTAGCTTGCAGGGAGATCCCTCTGAGGCAGCTTCCAGCCTGCAGGATCGAGCGGCGTATATTGATCGTAAAAGGGCGACGATTTGTGAAAAGGATTCACTTGTCTTCCCTTAATATCCTCCATTTCTTGCGTAGACAGCTCCGTATTCCACTCCTTAACAAAACGTGCCATTTGTTCACCGGTCGCACCGGAACGTTTGTCATACTGATGCTCAAAATCGATATTCCACATCTTGGCCTTCCTCCATCCTGGTACTTCCTGCCTTGGAACTTCTCCAACATTATAAAAGAAAAATTGGAAAAAAGGGATCGTACCATCGATGTAAGGAATTCCTTGGGTCCTTCGATCTATGACTTGTACTAAACAACAAAGACCGTGCACAAGCGCACGGTCTTTGAAGATATCAAAGCAGCCATGCGTGAACCGGACCGCCTCGATAAAAGTAGTCATTACAGATGGGATCCTCCACTGGCATCGATGCATTGACCGGTGATCCAGCGGCTGTCCGGAGAAGCCAGAAATGCTGCAATATCAGCGATATCCCCAGGCTCACCCCATCTGCCGAAGATCGAATAGCCGGCTCCGAACTGGAAAGAGGCTGGGTCCTGAAGCATGGCGGCATTCATGTCGGTAGCAACGAAGCCGGGCTGTATCGCATTGATCGTGATCCCGCGTGAACCCAATTGGCTCGACAGGGAGAGGGTCAGCGAATTGATGGCCCCCTTCGTCATTGTATACGCTGGAATATTGGGCAAGGAGATTCGGGTTACCGCAGAAGATAGATTGATAATGCGCCCATCGTCTCGAAGGCGCGGGAGAGCCTGCTGAATCATGAAGAATGGCGACTTCACGTTCATTCGCATCACTTCATCAAAGCTTCCCTCCGTGGTCTCCTCGATGGTTTCCACTAAACCGATCCCTGCGTTGTTGACCAGAATATCCAAATATGTGTCACCGGTTCGTGCTCTCAACATCTCATCCAGCGACCCGTACAGGGCACTTATTCCATCCGAGGAGGCCAGATCCGCCCCTACCAAGAAAGCTGCTCCTCCGGCCTGTGTTATCTCGCTGACGACCTCTTCCGCGGCCTCATGGTTCTTGCCATAGTGAACGGCTACCAACGCTCCTTCCTTCGCCAATCGTATCGCGATGGCACGTCCAATGCCTCGGCTGGAGCCCGTAACCAAGGCAACCTTCCCATTCAATGTATTCATGGTCTCATCATCTCCTCCTCTTCTTCTTTCACTTTTAGTTTTATCACAGGCCCCATTTCGAAATATTGCGCTCCTATTCGACTACTCACAGTGAATTAAAAATCATTTACATTCCATGTAATGATTATTATAATGAGAATATCAAAAGAGCTGCGCAACCTGTGTTTGCATAAAGCGATTAAAGGATGATTTTTTCCTTTAGTCGCTTTTTTTGTGAGCTTGTTGAAAGTCATGGAGGTATATCGTATGAAAAAAAGAGCGTTTGATATGATCATGCTGCTCATCGGGGCATTTATTTTTGCGCTGGCCGTCAATTTATTCGTCATTCCCAACGATTTTGGCGAAGGCGGCGTTACCGGGATATCCATCATTCTGTATTATGTGCTGAAATGGTCCCCGGCGTTGGTCGGCATCGTGATTAACGGGATTTTGCTAATTGTCGGCTACAAGCTTCTCGATAAAAAAACGACGGTCTATACCATTATCGTTGTTGCCTTTCACTCTCTGTTCCTTCATTTGACGGAGAACTGGCGCATCGCTTCGGATGAGCCGGTGATCAATGCCATATTTGCCGGACTGTTTGCCGGCGTCGGGATTGGACTCATCGTCCGGGTGGGCGGGACAACGGCAGGTACGGTGATATTGGCCCGCCTGGCGAATAAATATTGGGATTGGAATATCAGTTATGCCCTGTTGTTCTTTGACCTGATCGTGGCGGGACTGTCCGTTTTTGTGATCGGGATCGAGAAGGTGATGTTCACCGTGGTCATCCTCTATATCGGTACCAAGGCGATGGAGTTCATTATTGAAGGCTTGAATCCGAAAAAGGCCGTTACCATCATCTCGACTCATCATGACCGCATTGCGATTCGGGTTACGGAGATTATGGACCGCGGGGTGACCGTGCTCCGGGGTTATGGATACTACACCGGCCAGACCAAAGATGTTCTTTACATCGTCATCAGTAAACAGGAAGTCTCCATGCTCAAGAAAATCGTCCGGGCCGAGGACAAAAATGCGTTTGTCACGATCCATGACGTACGCGACGTGTTTGGCGAAGGATTTATTGATATTTCGAAATAAGACCGGACTTATCCTTAGTATGAAAAAAAGATCGAAACAGCCTTCGGGCAGGTTTCGATCTTTTTTTCAGCATCGCTGCCGATAACTTTTTTACGCCTTAAGAATCTGTAATAATATCCCAATTTTTCCATGACCTCAGATGCTAAATAGGCCGAAAAGGTTGAAGCCAAAGTTCCTTTTATTTGTATTTTTCCATGACAAATTCGGATTATTTTTTGCATTTTCGCTACACGAAACACAGGGTTATAGCTTATTAACTTACACCAAATGACAACTTTATAGAAATATTTAATGAGTTCGCAAAAAACATTTTATTGGTAATACGAGGCAAGATTCTATACAATTCTTTTTAACTTAAAAATGCTGAGTGCAAACTTTTAATGTTTTAGTACAAATTGTCCGAGACAGGCTTTCTTTTCAGCAAAACCGACGATTTATCACGCAATTCTACTTTAACGATTTGAAGGAGTGCATCGCAAAAGTGACTACGAATATTTCTGTTTCTTCACCCCTTACTGCCGCGAAAGACTATGTGGAATCCATCTATAACCAAGTGGTGGCCCGAGATCCGCACGAGCAAGAATTTCATCAAGCCGTCCGGGAATTTGTAGATTCCCTCGTCCCTGTTTTAGCCCAGCATCCGAAATATCGGGAACATGGTATTCTGGAGCGCCTTGTCGAGCCTGAACGAATGATCACCTTCCGTATACCATGGGTGGATGATCAAGGCAAAACCCAAGTAAACCGCGGGTTCCGCGTCCAGTTTAACAGCGCTCTGGGTCCGTACAAAGGCGGGATCCGGTTCCATCCTTCGGTTTATGCCGGCATCGTCAAATTCCTCGGCTTTGAACAAATCTTCAAAAATGCGCTCACGGGCCAGCCCATCGGCGGCGGCAAGGGCGGTTCGGATTTCGATCCGAAAGGCAAATCCGATCAGGAAGTCATGCGTTTTACCCAGAGCTTTATGACCGAGCTGTACCGCCATATCGGACCTGATTCCGATGTGCCTGCCGGCGATATCGGCGTTGGCGCTCGCGAGATCGGTTATATGTTCGGCCAATACAAGCGGATCCGCGGAGGGCATGAGGCTGGCGTGCTGACAGGCAAAGGCGTCATCTATGGCGGAAGCTTGGCACGTACGGAAGCAACCGGCTACGGCTGCGTTTACTTCGTACAGGAGATGCTGGCTTCGCAAGGCCTTAGCTTCAAAGACAGCCGCGTGGTTGTGTCCGGCTCGGGCAACGTCTCCATCTACGCGATTGAAAAAGCACAGCAGCTCGGTGCACACGTCATCGCCTGCAGTGATTCCAACGGATATCTGTATGATCCGGACGGAATTAACCTCGAAACCGTCAAGCTGCTGAAGGAACGGGATCGCCTGCGGATCAGCGAATACGTTAAGATTCACCCGCATGCCGAATATACCGAAGGCTGCACGGGCATCTGGAATATTCCATGCGATATCGCACTGCCTTGCGCCACGCAGAATGAGCTGGATGAAGAAGCAGCGAAAACACTCATCTTGAATGGTGTAAAAGCCATCGGTGAGGGAGCCAATATGCCTTCCACGCTGGAAGCGATTGAGCAGTTCATCAGCAGCGGCGTGCTGTTCGGACCGGCTAAAGCTGCCAATGCGGGCGGGGTTGCCGTATCCGCGCTGGAGATGAGCCAGAACAGCATGAGAATGTCATGGACCTTTGAAGAGGTGGATGCGAAGCTGCATCAGATCATGAAAAACATCTACAGCAGTGCCGTAGATGCTGCAGAGGAGTATGGCGTAGCCGGCAATCTTGTGGCTGGTGCCAATATCGCAGGTTTTATCAAAGTGGCCGATGCCATGATCGCACAAGGTATCGTATAAATAAGAAAAAAAAAGAAGCCCTGCCGCATATGCGGCAGGGCTTCTTGCAGCTTATAGAAGCTCGCTACGGAGCTCTTCAGCCGATTTTGGCGATAAGTATCCCAGCGGGATATCAAACACCGTCTTGGCGCCTTGCTGTCCCTCTCTGCTCAAACGATGGGCAGCTCTTGCATATGATACCAGCACACTGGCCGTAAATTCCGGGTTGCTGTCGAGCTTCAGGCCAAATTCAACAATTTGTTTATTTCCGCTTCCGGTAACGCCGCTGCGAATAACAAATCCGCCATGAGGCATACCTGCATGTTCAGCCTCAAGCTCTTCTTGCGTAATGAACGTTACGGTTGTATCGTAATCGGAAAAATAGTTAGGCATCGACACAATCGTTTGACGGATTTGCTCTTGGTCCGCGCCTTCTTCCGCTACAACGAAGCAATCTCTCCGGTGCTTCTCGCGTGTGGCAAGCTCCGGTGTTTCACCAGCACGGATTTGGTTGATAACCTCTTCTACTGGAACCGTATATTGAACGCCTGCCTTCACCCCGGGAACACGACGGATGGCATCCGAGTGGCCCTGGCTCACGCCTTTGCCCCAGAAGGTATAATCTTTTCCTTCCGGCAAAATCGCTTCGGCAAGCAGACGGTTCATGGAGAACAAGCCCGGATCCCAACCTGTCGAAATGACACTGACATGGCCTCCGCCCAACGCCGCTTTGTTGACTTCCTCGAAAAACTCAGGGATTTTCGCGTGTGTGTCAAAGCTGTCTACTGTATTGAACATGCTGGCAAGCTGTGGCGTTTGCTCAGGCAAATCCGTAGCCGAACCGCCGCACAGAATCATAACGTCAATCTTACCGATATATTGCTCTGCCGCTGATATATGCTCGAAGCGAGCACCGGAATTGGCTGGCATTTGCTGCGGGTCTCTGCGCGTGAAGATGGCTACCAGCTCCAGATCCGGATTTTGCCCGATTGCTTTCTGTACGCCTTTGCCCAAATTTCCATAACCTACGATCCCTACTTTAATAGATGCTTTCAATGTAATCCTCCCTTTGTCAGAACCATTTCCTGTGGCATGATGTTTATGTACCGCTTTAAAGTATAAGTATATAGACATCACTCAAATTGTAAACTATTTTATATGGACAGGAAATTCTTTCTATTTGTTTTTGTTCCATTTTTATACCTGTCTATCCGATAACTTGAACAACATTTCCTTCTTGATCCTTGATTTCCGTCTTCAGAACTTCAATCCGGATTCCTTGCAGGCCCGAAAGCTCGAAGGTGCTGACCTTTGGCAGCAATCGACTTGAAAATTCACCCGCGGTCCGATCGTCCAAAACCAGGGTAACATCTCCATCCTCCGCAGTCCAGCGACTCTCCTCCCCCGGCTCAAATACGACCCGAACGTCCGAACCGACAAGGCTCAGTTTCTTATCCTTCAGAATTCGGCCCTGCAGCAGCTTCCCGATAATTTCGGCCTGCTTGGCGCCTATTTGTAATGTAGCCGGGGTTTTACTTAACCACCCCTTCTTCCCCGGTTCAAAAGCCAGCTGGCTCACGTAGAGAAATCCGGTGTTCGAGCCCTCTTGTTTTGTCCCTCGGTCAACGGCTTCCGAAATCGAAGGTACCTTCAGCAGCGATTCCCGATCCAGATCCGTTATGTATTGCGGCATATACTCCGCACAAGCTTGTAATACGCCCAGCGTATTCCATGTCTGCATCGCCTCGAGTTCTTCACGTGTGATGCCAACCATCTGCAGGAATTCGACCCGACCATTCGGTGTATCCATCTCCGGCAGCTCGGGATCCAGGGTAAAGGAGAGTGCGGTCAATTGCGTATCGGCACCCAGGCAGATCGGCCCATTGGCATCCAAATAATCCCCCGAGCGAAAAACATTCCCGCTGTTAAACACGTATCTCCCCATGTTCTGAAGCAGATTTAGCGCCCACGTCGGCGGATCTTCCTCATCCTCCTGCTTAGCCAGCCTGAACGTCAATTCGAATCCGTAACCGCTCTCCTCCAGATTGTCCGATTCCTTGTCATACAGCTCGCTAAAACCATAAGTGACCATATGCCAATGCGGACTCGGGGCATTCGACGTATAAGCGCTGATTCCATTCAGCGGATCGGGTCCTCCCAGAGCATAGGGAATTAGAGCCCCGTAATGTTTCGGCTCCTGCTCCCCGTACAGCTTCAGCAGCTGCTCGTCAATCGCGTCCCAGCCTGTGGCGTTTTCTTCATGTGTCATATCCTGTTCCCTCCGTTATCATTTGCATTCAAAAATAAAACCGTATCCGTGTAGGCCGTGCCCTAATCACCATTCTCTTCCGCTTCATTATATAGGACATAGAGAGGAATGTTGAAGTAACCCGCGAAGTGTATAATAGAACCATATCAACAAAGGAGCCTACATGTTCATGAAAAAAATAACGGCATTATCAGTAACCTTAACACTTTCAGCTTCGCTTATGGCCTCTTCTTTTGCCTCGCTGCCGGTTTCCGTCGATGCGGCCTCCGCCAAGGAATGGATACAGATCTCCGAGCGGACGTCCTATTACGGTGAAACGGCTAACGGCCAGCCCAATGGACGCGGCACGATCAAGTGGGGAAATGGCAAGCAATATTCCGGCGATTTCGTTAACGGGAAGCGCACCGGAAACGGTAAATACATCAACGAATACCAAGTCGACGGCGAAGCACATAAGGTGGTATACACCGGCCGCTGGAACAACGACAAAATGGATGGCGAAGGCACCCTGACGCATAAGGTAACATTGCCCGACGGGTCCGTCCGATGGAATCAGATCCAGAAAGGGACATTCCAGGCAGGCGTCTTCCACAGCGGATACGATGTCATTCATGCCGTCGCGGATCCCGACTACAGCTTTACCTACAAGAAAGGCAAGGAACTGCTCGTGGTTATGGGCACCAATCAAAACATGAAAAAAAACTGGGCCAACGGAACAATGTTCAGCGCTCAATACAAGAACGGTTCCGTCAACCATAATTATTCGATCTTCCCGGCCAATTCGGCGGCTGAACAGGGTCAAAACGACGCCGCGCTCCGATATTTCCAGAACATTCAAGCCAAGGTTGCTCCACATCTGCAGCAATTCGAAGCATTGTCCAAGCAAGTTCCGTTAAAATAACCCGGCCCATACCATCGTCAAAGAACCCGGTAACTTGCCTATAGCAAGACCGGGTTCTTTTTTGGTCAGCTAATTGATCCTTTACATAAAAAAAGAGGCCGCTTTTTAAGCGCCCCGTGTTACCCTGCTCTTTTTTCCATTATCCAGACCATCTCTACTGTGAGCGTCCCTCGTTCAGCATCGTGATTGTTTTATCGATTCGCCGCTGACGGGTTTGCATCGTCTTGGCCTCGATCGACGGATTGTATCTCTACGAACACAGCCTTATTGTGCTGTCCAACCGCCATCCACAAGCAGCAAAGTGCCTGTCACGAGATCGGATGCCGGGGAGGCGAGATAAATAACGGCTCCAGCCACATCGCCAATGGTGCCGATCCGCCCTGCCGGGATCCGTGCCAGTACGCCGTCGCGGAAATCGGGTGAGTCCAATCGCTCGGCTGTTCCCGGCGTATGGATGAACGTAGGACCGACGGCATTGATGTTCACGCCACGACTGGACCACTCCAGCGCCAGCACCTTCGTCAGCTGATTCACGCCGCCTTTGGAGGCACAATAGGCAGCCCCTTCCGTAATCCCAACGACACTCACCTGGGAGCTGACGTTAATGATTTTTCCGCCCCCCTGTTCCAGCATGATGCGGCCGGCGGCCTGACAGCAGAAAAATACGCCCTTCAAATTCACGTCCATCATCTCATCCCAGTAATCCTCCGTGATGTCTTCCGCGAGCATTCCCTCTCCCAGACCCGCGTTATTGACCACGATATCGAGCCGGCCGAAATCCTCGGCTACCTGACCGAACACGGTTCGGATCTGCTCCACATTCCGGACGTCCAGCTCATAGGCCTTGGCCTGACCCCCTGCCTGTGAGATTTTCTCAACCAATGGACCCAGCAAGTCTTTGCTTCGTGCCATGACGGCAACCTTGGCCCCTGCCGCTGCCAGCGCTTGGGCTAGTCCATAACCGATGCCTTTGCTGGCCCCTGTCACGATTGCGATTTTATCCTGAATGCTGAAATTAGGCTGCATATATAATACCTCCATCCCTCATATACGTTTATGTTAGTTTCATTAAAGCATGATGGCTGGTCAGCGGCAATCATTGCGAGTTCTTCCCTCCCAATAAATCCATCCAAATAAGGCCTAAAGTACGTTAATTTGCGGCAGCCATAGAGGAATTTCTACTCGTGGGCTAGAAATGATGAGGATTATAGCGATCGTTGTCTAGTATGGAGAGTATGGAGGAAATCCAATGATGAACGAACGGTTATCTAAAGCGCAGCAACAAGCGATTCTTCATGTCGAATCCACAGCGGCGTGCCAACGAATGGCTGCCTTGGACATGACGGAGCAAATCTTGCGGAAACATGGAAAAGATTCCGTGGCGGTCGGCTCGCTGTTAACCAGTATCGGAAAGTCTGCCCGCGTCACGTTGAATTTCCATCCGGATCGGATACGGCCCACCGGGCACGCTGTCATCGAATCCCTCTTGGCAGAAGGCATATATCATAACCAGTTCATCACGAGCGTGACGAATGGAAGCAAAACCGCCTACCCGGGCGGCGACCGCGACCAATGGGAACGGCTCCTGTTTGGAGGTGCCTACCAGCAGCCCGGCGTACATAATGACGAGCGGCCCAAATACGGGGCACTCAATCTCATGCATTATGCCGATGGTGCGTCGCCCCGCTTCGGTTCCTGTTTTTTGGTGCTTTCCCCTAATATATTGAACCGCTGCACCTTTACATTCGGAGACAGTCATGCAGGTCCTGAATTTGTGGGCACCATCCGTCAATGGAATTCGATTCTCGCTGCACTCTTGCATCAAGTCGAGTCCACTGGCGCGGCCCTGGGCTTCCCTAATGTGGACATTCCATCCATGCTGGAACGCATTCTTCATCTGCCTTTTTCGCATACCGGTTTCTCCGGGCCTCTCGGTCGTTCCTTGGATGATTATATTGAAGCGCAGATCCATGGTGTCATCGACTTGTCCAGCGATGTGGAGGCCCTGGTGGCCGATCCGTCCTATAGGGACACCCCGATCGGGCACTTGCTCCATGCGTTATGTGAACGGTATAACCTCACCTTGTCCTGGCATCCAGGCTTCTGCCTTGCCGTACAGGATGTTCCGGATGATTTTCGGGGACCTGCCATGCCGCCGCTCGCCAAGCGGATCGATCAACGGTTTGGAGGCTCACTGGGCAAACTGGATGCAGTCATTATCGGTAAAGCGGCTGCTCAACTGCACCATGATCCGATCGAGTGGAGCGACTGGGGAGCATTGGATGAAACCTTCCAGCATCTCAAACAGCTGTGGCATGTGCTCGTAAAGTATGGACATTCCTATCCGTATACACCAAACCGCTAAGCTGTATTTTTTGCCTAATTGGAATGATGGTCTGGCTAAAAATAACCGGGCTAGCGATATCCGTGCAGCAACGGCTAGGCCTTTTGGATGCAGCTTCTTATATATTGATCTTAGAAAGGATGATGACCGGATGGATTGGGTAAAGCGGATGAATGAGGCCATTGGCTATATAGAAGCGCACATAACCGAGGAGATCGATTACGCTGAAGCTGCTCAGATCGCTTGCTGCTCCGTCTATCATTTTCAGCGCATGTTTCCGTTCATTACGGATGTTTCGCTGTCCGAATACATACGAAGACGCCGGCTGACACTGGCCGCCTACGAGCTGCAAAACAGCGAAATCAAAGTAATCGACCTTGCGCTTAAATATGGTTATGATTCCCCGGAGGCGTTCGCGCGTGCATTCCAGAACATGCATGGCACCACGCCGACGGCCGCACGCCAGGCGGGTACCAAACTGAAAGCCTATCCCCGCATCTCCTTTCAATTCTCAATGCGAGGAGCTGCCGAAATGAATTACAGAATCGAAGAAATGAAGGAGTTCTCCGTTATCGGTTTCAAGGAGCAGGTAAGCACGCAGTGTGCCTATGAAGACGTTCCCCGCCTCTGGAAGGAGGCCCAGGAGAAGGGCATTTTCGAGAAGCTATGGAACTATCGTGTGCAGGACCATCCGATCCGGGGAATACTGGGTGTTTGTGCAGACGGTGACTATGGGAAGAATGAGCATTTTGACTACATCATGTCCGTCGTATCCAAGGATACGCCTCAGGAACCGATGGTGCAGCGACATTTCCCTGCCGCCACTTGGGCCGTCTTCGAGTTGGAAGGAGATCCGAGCGGCATTGCGGAGATGTGGAAACGTCTCTATACGGAGTGGATACCATCCCATGCTTATGATCTCGCGCCGCTTCCTGCCATCGAATGCTATCTTCCTCCGGACGAGTATAAGAACGAATTGTGGATTCCTGTGATTAGAAAGGCATAGTACATTTCCGCTGAAGCGATGATTTTTTTCGCTCACCGCTACAAAGACCATGAACATGAGCTTCATATCGACACCGCGCGGTGAGCACCCCCTATCCATTTTCTTTCAAAATGTTCTCAAACCTGAACGGGAATCATGATGATAAATTCGGGGTCATCCGCATAAGGATCCTGACTCATCGGATATTTTTCGAAATGCGTTAAATGATCCGGGTTATATTCCGAGTAACCTTGTTCTTTGATCCAGGCATAGATATTGTTATAGGACTGATCGATGCTCTGCTCTTTCCGATGAGTACAAGTGGCATAGGTTAGAGCAGGAACGGATATCGTAACCATCCCGTCCGGAACTGCGTCGATCCGTTCCACTTCCACAACCGCGTAATGGATAAATCCGTCACCGCCGGGAACAGCATGGTAAGATAGCCCCAGCAACGTGTCGGTATGTAAGGCATGGGGTATCTCCGCCAGCCGCTCTTGCAGGGTCCGATGCACCGCACGTATCCCGCCTGCACCCGCCTCGGCAAATGTGCCTTCCCATTTCAATCCCATCGCCTGAAAAGCTTCCTTACTCGTAACCGCTGCTTCGTTTCGTTGATCGGTTGTCATTAGTAAATGCTCCTTTATCATATATTTGGTTTCATTATATACTTGAACTATGCCAGAAACTGTCACAGTATAAAAAAATCATAGGAGCGAAAACATGCCCAAAACCGAACGGATCCTTAAGGTCATGCAGCGGGTGTATGAACGGCAAAACTTCACCGTCGGCGAGTTAGCCGAAGAATTCTCGGTTTCGTACCGTACGATGCTCCGCTATCTTCATGAGCTGTCTCGTCTAGGTGTTCCTTTGTATGCCAATGAGGGAAAAAACGGCGGGTACTCCATTCTGACATCGCGGCAAAAGAGAGAACGGTCCGCGCAGACGAATGAATCCATTCAGCGGATCATCAAACCGCAGACCCTGATCGTCGGCCTGGAGATGAAGCTTCCTTTTACGGCCTACTATATGTCCCAAGCCCTCAAGCCAAAGCTCTGGCAGGAACTCCAGGATCGCATGGAGGAAATTCCTTATATTCGCAAGAAAACGTCGAATCCCTTATATATTGCAGCTGTTTTGAACCGGCAGCAGATCTACCACTATGTAGCCGGAATCGAGGTGATGGCGATCGGTGATACGCCGGAGCGGATGGTGGGTTTAACCTTGCCGACACAGGAATATGCCATGTATACCCATGAAGGACATTCCGATCGGGAGGATACCGACCAGTCTCATGCCTATGTTATCCAGCAGTTGAAGCAACGGGGTCTTACGCCAAACCCGGCGCTCTACAGCCTGGAACTGAGAACCTCGGTACATGCCGCTAAAGCCCAAATCTACATCCCTTTATCTTGAATGAATCAGGGACTTGCCAATACGGATGCGTATATTCAAGATGATATAAAAAAAGCGAGCCCCGGTCATGTCCGGGACTCGCTTTTGCTCGTTAAATGGCTTTCGGATTATCGACCACAGGATTAACATCCGCATCGTAATCCACGCCGTCGGTTTCAAAGCCGAACAGCTGGAAGAACTCGCGGCGGTAACCGGCAAGGTCCGTCAGTTCTTCAATATTTTCGCTCGTAACCTTGCTCCACAATTCGGCTACCTCAGCTTGCACGTCATCACGAAGTTCCCAATCGTCGATACGGATGCGCCCCTTCTCATCCACCGGCGTTTCTTGCCCTTTATAGAGACGATCGGAGAATAGACGATAGATCTGCTCGATGCAGCCCTCGTGCAGCCCCTTCTCCTTCATGACTTTGTACAGCGCCGATACGTACAGCGGAACGACCGGGATCGCCGAGCTGGATTGGGTCACTAACGCTTTGCTGACCGTCACATAAGCGCGTCCGCCTCCGGCAGCAAGCTTCTCGTTCAATTTCAGCGCGGTTGCCTCCAGGTGATCCTTGGCTTGTCCAATGGATCCATCCCGATAAATGGCTTTGGTAATCTCGGAGCCGATATAGGAGAACGCAATCGTGGTCACATTAGGAGCCAATACGCCGCCTTCCGCCAGCTCATTCATCCATAGTTCCCAATCATCGCCGCCCATCACCTCAACGGTGTTCTTTACTTCCTCTTCCGTGGCCGGCTCAATCGTTACCTCTGTCACTTCACCCGTATGGAAATTTACCGTCTTGTTGGTATAGGCTGGTCCGATCGGCTTCAATACGGAGCTGACCGTCTCGCCCGTGTCAGGCAGCGTACGGCGAGCCGAGGCAACACTGTACACCACGAGATCAACCTGTCCCAGCTCTTTGCGGATAAGCTCCACCGTCTTGGCTTTGGTCTCTTGCGTGAAAGCATCTCCCGTCACGCTGAACGACTTTAAGCCTGCGGCCTCCGCTGCCTTCTCGAAAGCGACCGAATTATACCAGCCTGCCGAAGCGGTCCGCTTCTCGGTTGCCTGGCTGGGACGATACACACCTACAGTATTTGCCCGGGAGCCGAAGGCGGCAGCAATTCTGGCCGACAAGCCGTACCCGGTGGAAGCGCCGATGACCAGCACATTGCGCGGCCCCTCGATTCCAGGCTGTTTTAACACATAATCGATCTGCTCCTGCACCTGGGCTTCGCAGCCTACAGGATGGGACGTTGTGCAAATAAATCCGCGTGTTCTAGGTTTAATGATCATATTTATATACCTCTCTTCCAGTACTCGTCGTCTGACACCATATGTATGGTCTTTTAAATTTCCTTTCTATTTTACCTGTTTTTTGTGGAGAGAGGAAATCTTTTGACAGGAAATCCAAGAAAACCTCCCTTCGTAGTTATGGAGGCTTAAGCCTGCATTCCTTCCAAAGAGAGGTTCTGTATGTTTAATGCTCTATATACGTTGCCATTAAATGCCTAACGGATTATTTAAATGAAGCATAGCCTTGGTCAGCCATGACCACGCTGCCTGTAATCGCAGCAGCTTCATCCAGAGACACGAGATACACGGTATCCGCTACAACTTCAGGCTGTGTTAATTCTCCGCCCATGACTTTGGCTTTCATGGAATCCAGCATTCCTGAATCCTTATAGCCCTGGATAATCGGTGTATCCACTGCTCCGGGAGCAACGGCAACGACACGAATGCCATATGGCGCCAGTTCAAGCGCAGCCGATTTGCTCATCATGATGACGGCGCCTTTTGTAGCGTGGTAAGCAAATGTGCCAGGTGAAGCCAGGAATCCGAATACGGATGCTGTATTGATGATAACGCCTTTAATACCAAGCTCTTTCATCTTTCTGCCTGCCGCAATAATACCGTAAGCAACCCCGTGCTGATTCACATTAATGGTGCGATGGTAGAGATCCATATTTTGCTCGAGAACCGGTCCAGCCCCGCCAATACCCGCATTGTTGTGCATGACATCGATGCGGCCGTAAAGCTCAACCGCTTTATCCACAAGCGCCTCGACGCTTTCTTGTTTGGAAACATCGACTTGAACGAAAGTGGCTTCGCCGCCTTCTTTTTTGATCATGTCCACCGTCTCTTGACCGGCAGCCTCATTATAATCGGCAACGACGACACGATCGCCTTTTCTTGCAAATTTAAGGGAGACCTGACGACCGATTCCGCTCGCTCCGCCGGTAATTACCGCTACACGTTGTTCTGACATTATCAATGACCTCCTAGGGTAAAATAGCGCTATTATTTGAACATTGTGTGTCCATGTCCTTGTGTTCATTGTAACGCTGCGTTATATTTAAGTAAATTTAAACCTAATTAATATTACTTAACTATAGATTAAGGATGAGTCATATGAATCTTGAACAACTGGAATATATCGTGGAGACTGCCAAAACAGGATCGTTAACCAAAGCAGCCCAGAATTGCAACGTTACCCTTTCCGCCGTCAGCCAAGCGGTGTCCAGCCTGGAAGCCGAGTTCGGTTTCTCCTTGTTCACCCGATCGCGGCTTGGTGCCGTTCCCACAGCCGAGGGCCAGCGAATCCTCCAGAAAGCCTATGCCATTTTGGAACAATTTCAGGAGCTGAAATCAGAGGCCGAAGGATATTCCAACCTGCTGAGCGGATCTTTGCGGATTGCTACCGTTCCGGTACCCTTAACGCTGTCCATCGATGCCATTATTCAATTCAAAAAAGACTTTCCCCAAATCAAACTCGAAATCACGGAAAAAGCAACGCTTGATATTATTGAGGATATCAAACAAAATCATGCGGATATCGGTTTGATTTTTGTCGATGATTCCATCATTCATCAACACCGCGGCCTCCATTTCGGCAAGCTGCTGGAGAGCAAATTCGTGGTCGGAGTCAGCCGTCAATCTCCACTCGCCATGCGGCAATCGATCACGCCGGAAGAACTGCGTAAATACCCCTTGGTTCTCTACAAGGATGACAGTCTGTTCAAACTAATGGATGAATTCGAGGAGCAGTACGGGAAAATGGAGCTGCTCTTCTCAACCAACCAGACGAGGGTCATACAGAAGGTCGTCGAAGAGAATGTAGCGGTCACGGTGGGGGTCGATTTGTCCTTCTCCAGCTTCACCCCCATACCTTCCGGAAACATCGTAACACTGGAGCTGGAGATGCCCCCTGGCCACGCTGCTTCCTCATTCGGGTGGGTACAGCCCGGAACCCACCATCTGTCAAAGCCGGCCTCGATCTTTCTGGACAAGCTGAAACATCAGATTGGATAAACGCCACCTTTGCTCCCAAATATAAAAGCCAACCGGCGTAGGCGAGGCTGTTATTCAGTCCCCTGCTCTCCGGTTGGCTTTTTTCTAAAAAAGTCAGTCTTAACGTAATGTCTCGCTGAGCGTCAAACTCACCGGGCAATGATCGCTTCCCATCACATGGCAGTCGATCTCGGCATCCTTCAGCTTCTCGGTTAAACGGGCAGACGTCAGAAAATAATCGATGCGCCAGCCGATATTCCGCTCCCTTACCTTGGCCATATACGACCACCAGCTGTACACGTCCGTACGGTCCGGGTAGAAATGACGGAAGGAATCAATAAAGCCCGCTGCCAGCAGATCGGTCATCTTGCCGCGCTCCTCCAGGGTGAAGCCGGAATTGCCATGATTAGACTTGGCATTCTTCAGGTCGATTTCCTGATGCGCCACATTCAAATCGCCGCATGCGATCACAGGTTTGCGTTCGTCAAGCTGAAGCAAGTAAGCACGGAACCGTTCCTCCCACTCCAGCCGATAATCCAGCCTGCTCAGGTCACGCTTCGCATTCGGCGTATATACGTTCACAAGATTGAAGTCCTCAAACTCCAGCGTGATCACTCTGCCCTCCGGCTCGCTGTCCTCCTCCAGACCATAGCGTACGGACAGTGGTGCGACTTTCGTAAATATCGCCGTTCCCGAATATCCCTTCTTCTCTGCATAATTCCAATATTGTTGATACTCCGGCCCCAAATCAAGCTCAATTTGCCCGGCTTGCAGCTTCGTCTCCTGCACGCAAAATATATCGGCATCCGCCTGTTGAAAATAATCCATAAAGCCCTTCGTTACACAGGCTCGCAATCCGTTGACGTTCCATGACACTAACTTCATTTACGCAACCTCCGTGATATCCATATCGTATTCGTATTAGCGTGTTGAATCTATGAATCTTCTAAATTCTATTATGGTATCATGTCACGGCTAATACGAACAAGCAGTTTCGGGCGCGTTCATCATTACTTCATGAACAGAAAGAAGAGGCTTACGTGCATAATCCCGCGCCAAAACAGGAACAACATAAACGTTCGCAAAGTACGATCATTCGTACGTTGGCAATCGATGAGAACCCCACATAAGGAGGAATACAGCATGACAGGCAGAAACAGCAAACCTAAGAACGACGGTCCTTCCAGCAGCCCTGAACGTTTGGACCAATACGGTGACAAGCTTGCTTCCGAGAATGAGGAAGAGTTTACTTCAGCGGCCGAGGAGCACTGTCGGGATCAGGAATAGCGGATTATCGCCGATGCGCATTCCATAAACAATCAAACAGCAAAACACCCATCCTTGCTAAGCGACGGGTGTTTTTGCTATTACGATATCCTGCTCTTTTTACTAAGAGTGACACCATGTCTTGTCGATCCTGTACCGCTGTCCTTGGTTTTGCTATGCCGTCACGCCGTACCGGTTGCCGTCCGGGTCCATCAGCGAGAAGCCTTGGAATCCATCAAAATCCTCAATATCGCCCACATCCGCTCCCTTGGCTTTCAACAGCCGATGCATCCCGCCAACATCCGTGGTGTGGATATTGAAGTACTGTCCTACACCATAGTTGTTGTTAGGAAAAACCGGCTGCTTCACCTCATCGGAGCGCACCAGACAGAAGCTCACTTTCTCATCGTTCATTCGCATGACAATAGCATCGGGTTCATCCCTGTGAATGATTTCGAGGCCCAGCATCTCGGTATACCATGCCGTTGAACGCTTCAAATCACTCACCGGTACAAAGATACCCACACCATACAATGGGGGTTTGGTCAATCTCTCCAGCCTCCTCCCTATCCAGCGTATATTCTGGCATAGCAGTCAACCACCTCGCTAATTAGTTCTCTGGGTGCTGATGTTTTCCTGCTCAAAATCCCATGTGTTATATCCAGAATCAGCAAAGCGCAGGTTAAAGTATCCAAAGCAAAACAGCCGCCTCCCCGATCAACACTGGGAAGACAGCTGCACGTTCAATCTCATAACGTTTATTTCACCAAACTCTCCAGCACGTCATCAATGATCTGGCTGTTGGCAATCGTGCCGGTATACAGCCAGCTCGTATCTTTTCCATATTCATAGATGTTGCCGTTCTTAACGGCCGGAATATTCGCCCAAAGCGGATCCTGAAGCACTTCTGCCCCTTCGCCGTCACTATTAATGAAGAACAGATGATCCGCGTCGAGCTCCGCCAATTTTTCTAGGGAAATGGAGGACCAGTTGCCCGTAGCCGATGCCGAAATTTCCTTCACCACACTCGGAACCGTGAGACCCAAGTCACCGTACATAACGGCTCCGCTGGACAACGTCTCGCTAACGACGAACAATTTACCGCCGACAAGCCAAATCGCTGCAGCAGATTCACCGCCGATCGATTGCTGGATTTGCTCCTTGGCATCTTTGGCCTTCTGCTCGTATTGATCGAGCGCCGCTTGCGCTTCCTCCTCCATGCCAAAGATTTCTCCCACTTTCTTCAGCTCTTCGCGCCAATCGTTATTGACCTCATTGCCGATGACGTAGGTTGGAGCAATCTTCTCGTATTGACTGTACTTGTTGCCTTCGACCATGGAAGCCGAGTCCATAATCAATAGATCCGGCTGGAAGCTCGCTACCGCTTCAAAGGGAAGATCATGCTCAATCGTAGGCACATCCTTCAATGAGTCCTGCAGATAATCCTGGACGCTTCCGCCCTTGACCGACCACTGCGCAATCGGAGTAATACCCAATGCCACCAGGTTATCCTCCAAGTAAGAAGCAATCACTCGTTTCGGCTCCGCCGGAATTTTTACCTCATGGCCCATAGCGTCTGTCAACGTGCGTTCTGTCTTGGCTTCTGTGCTTCCTTCGTCCGGCTTGGCTTCGGTGCCGTTGTTCTGGTCACTTGGCGCTTGGGCCTCCGTTGGCTCGTTCCCGGCTGCTTCCTTGCTATTTCCACAAGCTGCAAGCAGCGTGAAAGCTGCCAGCAGTCCTGCGATAATCCATATTTTTTTCTTGAAAAGACTCATCTTTCGTTTCCCCCTATGTATATTTTTTTGGCGCAATCACTAGCATTCTACGCATGAAGTGATATAATAACACTAATCATGATAATGAAATTCATTCTCATTTACAATACGTTATTTTAATATTTTTATCAACATAAAGGTTTAGGTGAACATGCAGGCAAATCATCCCAATCACAAAACAAACGCAAAATCCATTTACCGCCCCAAAACAGCGGCGGCCGTCATTCTCCTGGGGCTTGGTCTACTGGCCGCCGCGATGGCATCCTCGATTATCTATGGCGCTTCGAACATTAAATTGTCCACCATATGGGAGGCGTTTGTCCGCTTCGATGCCCATTCCACCCAGCACCAGATTATCCAGAGACTGCGCATGCCGAGGGCCTTGGCGGCTGCACTGATCGGCGGTTCCCTGGCGGTTTCGGGAGCCATCATGCAAGGCATGACAAGAAACGCGCTTGCTTCCCCTTCCATTATGGGAGTCACCGCAGGTGCCACTTTCATGATGTCGATCGGGTTTGCTTTTATGGAGTCGCCGTCCATCACCACGCTCATGCTGTTATCTTTTGCAGGTGCGGGCCTTGGGGCGGGACTCGTGCTTCTCATCGGCTCGTTATCCAAGCGGGGACTGACGCCTGTCAAGCTGGCGCTGGCCGGATCAGCCGTTACCGCACTGCTGAGCTCGATATCCTCGGCCATTGCCATCCGTTTTAACGTAGCCAAGGATATCAGCTTCTGGTATGCCGGAGGCGTGTCGGGTGTGCAATGGATGAACGTGAAACTTCTGATCCCCGTCGCCATCGTCGGGCTGCTGATTGCGCTGGCGCTCAGCAGATCCATTACCGTCATGAGCCTGGGCGAGGAAGTCGCTACCGGCCTTGGCCAAAAAACAGGAACCGTGAAGTTCCTGGGCACGCTCGTTGTACTGCTACTGACAGGCGCAGCGGTGGCTGTAGGCGGAACGATCGGATTCGTGGGGCTCGTCATCCCGCATATCGTTCGCTTCATCGTAGGTCCCGACTATCGGCTGATCATCCCTTGCTCCGCTGTCATGGGAGCACTTCTGCTGGTGTTTGCCGATGTGGGGGCGCGGATGATCAACCCTCCGTTCGAAACGCCTGTCGGCGCAATTACGGCCATGATCGGCGTTCCTTTCTTCCTCTATCTTGCACGTCGGGAAGGGAGGGGGCTGTAACGATGAATACAACGCGAAAAATCATGTCCGTGTCGATGATCCTGCTGCTGGCCATATTCGCCGTATTTCTGGTCAGCCTGAATATGGGAACGATGAAAATCCCGCTGGCTGAGGTCATTAAAGCATTCAACGGGACAGGATCTGAGCAAAATTATACCGTACTGATGCACTTTCGTTTACCACGCATGGTCATTGCCATCCTGATCGGAGCGGGAATCGCCGTCTCCGGCGCTATTCTGCAGAGTGTTTCGCGGAACGCGCTGGCAGACCCGGGCATCCTAGGCATTAATTCCGGAGCAGGACTGGCCGTCGTGCTGTATATCTTTTATTTCCAAGGCAGCTCCTTCAGCTCCGGCATATGGTCCGTCTATATCATGCCTTTTGCCGCCCTAGTCGGTGCATTTCTTGCCGCCTTTCTCATATATTCAATAGCCTGGAAGCAAGGCGTAACACCGATCCGGCTGGTGCTTGTGGGGATTGGCATCAACGCGGCCTTCGGGGCGCTGATTATCGTGTTCCAGCTGATGATGGACCCCAACAATTTCATGCAGGCCACCATCTGGCTGTCCGGAAGCATCTGGGGGGCAAGCTGGGAATATGTCGCTGCGATCCTTCCGTGGATCCTTCTGCTGATTCCCTGGGCGGTATATAAATCGCAACATTTGAATGTGCTCAACCTGGGGGACCACACGGCTGCCGGGCTTGGGGTCACGGTGGAGCGCGAGCGTAGAACGCTGCTGTTCATCTCTGTTGCCCTGGCTGGCGCCTGCGTGGCCGTTGGCGGCGGCATCGCGTTCCTGGGGCTGGTTGCTCCGCATCTGGCTCGTAAGCTGGTGGGCCCCCGTCATCAGGGAATGCTGCCTGTCTCTGCGCTTCTTGGCTCTCTGGTGCTGCTTGTGGCCGATATGATTGGCAAGAACCTGATGGCCCCTTCCGAAATCCCGGTTGGATTGGTCGTTTCCTGTCTTGGAGCGCCCTACTTTATATATTTGCTGATCAAAGATTAAGTTGAACGGTTTTCAGAAAAAAAGACGGCGATCGCCTCCGGTCATGCAGGAGGAAATCGCCGTTCTTTTGTGTCACGGCTAAAGCTTGATTGCGCACAAGAGCGAGTGCTATGCACTGCTCTGGTTCAGCTCGAAGGCAACCTTTTTATTCCGCGAAACAAAAAGACCGCATCCGCGGTCTTTCATAAGTTATGCAACTGCGAAGCGCAGCTGCGATATTAGTGAGCGCTCACCAGGATCTTCACCTGGTTCTTCTCTTTGAGCAAGGCCTCAAAGCCTCGGTCAATAACCTCATCCAGTTTGATCCGCTGGGTGACCAGCTTATCCGCCGGGAAGAATCCTTTTTCCATCAGGCTGATGACAGCCGGGAATACATCGCGATAACCGATGATACCGGTAATATTACGTTCCTTCATCACGATGTCATTGGGCACGATGGGAGCGGAGGTTTCGAAAATGCTGACAATCATAATCTGACCGCCGATCTTCGTAGAATTGATCGCTTGATTCAGTACGGGCGGAACACCCGTCACTTCAAATGCGACATCTACCCCGCTGCCGGTCCGGCGATGAAGTTCCTCAACTACATCGTAGGCCTTCGGATCAATGACGATGGCACCCAATTCCTCGGCCTTTTGTTTACGCTCGGCAGACAGCTCCACGGCGTAAATCTCGGACGCCCCTGCTGCCTTCAATGCTTCGATGACAAGCAGACCGATCGGTCCCGCACCGAATACGACCGCCCGATCTCCTGCCTTAAGCTGGCTTTGGCGTACGGCATACAAAGCGACCGCCGAAGGCTCTACCAAAGCTCCTTGTTCATACGAGACGCTGTCCGGAATTTTATGCACCATATGCTCATCCGCAGCTACATATTCGGAGAATCCGCCGCCACCGCCGGCAAGGCCAAGAAAGCCCATTTCGTCGCACAGATTGTACTTACCTTGTCTGCAAGCCGCGCATTTTCCGCACGCAAATACAGGCTCAACAACCACGCGGTCACCAGCCTTGAATTTCGTAACGCCTTCGCCAACCTCTACCACCTGGCCGGAAAATTCATGGCCCATAACCACCGGAGCCTGTTCTCCGGTAAGGGTGTGAGGCGTATTCACAGGTATAAATATAGGTCCGGCCACGTATTCGTGGAGATCACTGCCACAAATCCCGCACCATTCAACCTTGATTTTCACTTTTCCATTCGTTGCTTGAGGCTCCGCAATCGTCTCCAAACGCAGATCCTTTACTCCATGCCAGCGCAATGCTTGCATTGTCTTCATCTCCTTATGGGTTCGAAAAAATAAAAACAAAACAGGAAACGTTTCCGAAATCAAATATGTCACAGTTTTGACAATCTGTCAAACACGATCGACTAAAATGTATGAAAAGTCATGGACAATCGACAATCAGAGTTCATCGGCTTTTCCAGGGAGCTGCAGCTACTTACACGCCAACGTCCCTCGCACCTCTTTTCTTCGTCGAGGTGTTCCATGATTTAAAGGTATTCTTAATGTTATAATATAGATATTGCTTCATTAAGATCTCAAATAAGAACAAGAACAGGAAACGTTTCCGATATAGAGAGGACCTTTTGAATATGGTGAATCCCAAAAAAGTGACGATTGAAGATGTCGCCAAACAAGCGGGCGTTGGCATTGCAACCGTGTCCCGAGCCATCAACGACACCAAGGGGATCAGTCCGAAAACGAAAGCACGGATCATGCAGGTGATCGAAGAAATCGGATTTAGTCCGGATACATCGGCTCAAAGCCTGAAGGTTCGGCAGACGAATCAAATCGCCTTGGCCGTGCCTGACATCCGAAATGCGATCATCCCGGAAATCGCCTGGTCGGTCGAACAGACCGCCAAACAGCACGGCTATCGGGTCGTTCAGATCAATACGGCCGGGAATGCCCGAAACGAGCTGGAAATCGTCAGAGATATCAAAAAACTGCACGTGGACGGCCTGATAATCATGCCGCTGGCTTATCCCAAAACACTGGGCGACCTGATTAACAAATCAAGCCTCCCCGTCTCGATTATTAATTACGGGAAACAGCTGGGAGATGAGTATAAAGCCGATATCGTCGGCCTGGCACGCCAGGAGGGCAGGCTTGTCATGGAGCATCTTCTGAAAATCGGTCGGAACCGCATTGCCTACGCGGGTGCGCCCAAAGATAAAATCGAAGAGCGGTATTGGGCATATGAGCAATCGCTGACGCAAGTCGATCCGTCTCTTGTCTATTTCGGGGAGGATTTCTCGTTTGAGACGGGGGTTCGCGCGGCGGACTATTTTTATGGCCTGAAGCATATGCCGGATGCCATCTATGCGGTTAACGATATGGTTGCCATCGGCATCGTCAACCGTTTTAAGGAACTAAAGGTGCGGGTTCCCGACGATGTGGCGGTCGTCGGCATCGATAACAATGCATGGACCACCGTCACGACGCCGCAGATCAGTTCGGTGTCCATCATGGGCGATGAAGTGGCCCGGCTTGCGACGGAATTGCTGCTGAAGCGGCTTCGCGAGCAAAAGACCGGGCAATACGAGCGCGTGCAATTCGAGCCGCGGCTCATCGTCAGGGAATCGAGCGTATCCGTGATCCGAAACGCAACAACCGACTAAGCGTGATTCGGACCCATAAAAAAAGCCCGGAACGCGATGTTCCAGGCTTTTTCCCATTTTGAATCATGGACGCTTAGTGGCTTATGGTATACAAATAATAGCCATAGTCGGTAGGCGTGCCGGGATGGCCGATTTGCCGGAGCATCGCGGTTACGTTCCCCCGATGATAGGTCCCGTGGTTAACTATATGTTGGATATAATCCAGGCAGCTGGCTCTAAAATCTCCGGACGGATAGATGGTGTCCAGATTCTCGTGCTGTTCGATAAACAACCGGAAGCGCGCCGCCAGATCGTCCATTAACTGGCCCAATTCTTCGATTCGCTTGCCTTCCGTTTCCGCAACCAGCCGATCGATCGAATCCTTCAGACTCTCCAAGTACGCAGGCGATACCTCCGTGACTCCTCCCACGTTAAAGAACGACAGCCAGCCGGAATCAATGACATAGATGTGCACCATCGTGTCATAAATGGATGGAAAAACGCTGACAATCTCCTTGCGGTATACCTCTCCTGAAAGCCCCTGCAAATATTCGCAAACCTTCCGGTTAGCCCATACGTGGTAATCGTACTGCTTCAATATCCATGTTTTCAAATCGTCGTTCCCCTTTTCATAGGCGGGGAAGCACGCAGTTTAAGGGCAATTATGCGCTAATCCCCCTATAAGTTTGCCCGTGAACGATTGTTGTCTTCATCTCGAACGCCTCCTGAAAACCTGATCCCATTCTAGCATAAATTACGTTTCCCAGGTGGTAAAATCACGGCAGGCTGCTCATGGACGCTGGAAAAACGATATGCGTTACAATAACCTGCCGGCTTCATTTGGATTCCTAAGCTTTGAACTTTTGAAAAAATCGCGGCAAAAACGAACGGTTCCTCTCCAGCATCTCATCCAGCATGGCTTCAGCGGCACTGACGGAATCGGTGAGCGGATGCGCGCTAAGAGCTAGCAGCGCCTTCTCCCTGCTGCCCGTGACCGCTGCCTCGATGGCCAGGCTCTCGTAGGTCTTCACGGCTTGGATCAGGCCGATCGCCGCAGCCGGCACTCGCTCGACAGGTACCGGCACCGCGCCGTTCTTCGTCACGACGCAGTTCACTTCGATACTGGCATCCGCCGGCAGGAAGTCCAGCGTGTCGCCGTTCATCACGTTCAATGTTTGAATCTCCCCACTATCCGTATGAATGGCCTTCATCAAATTGACAGCCGCCTCGGAGTAATAAGCGCCGCCGCGCTGCTCAAGCTGCTTCGGCTTTTCGGCAAGTTCCGGCCGCTTGTAAATCTCAAACAGCTCATCCTCAAGACGCTGGACCGTTTCGGCCCTTGTCTCGCCTCTGGCCGCGGCAGCCTGCTGCTCCTCCAGCATCTCCCGGTGGAGATAATAATATTTTAAATAATAGGATGGAATCGCGCCCATCGCCCGGATCAGCGTATCGTTCCAGGCAAGCTGCGGCACGTTGCGAGCTGAGTAGCTCCCTCCCGTTGCCAGCAGCTCCTCCAGCTTCGACACGCCATCGACCTCGATCCGGCTGATCCAGTGCAGATGATTCAATCCGGCAAACTCACAGTAGATTCGCTCGACCGGCACCTCGTAAAGCCCGGACAACCACTTGTAAGCGGCGATGGGGGAGTTGCACAAACCGATGGAGCGGATGTCGGAGTGCTTCATGACGGCTTCCGTTACCATCCCGGCGGGATTGGTGAAATTCAGCAGCCAGGCATCCGGACATAATGCCTCCATGTCCTTGCATATATCCAATAGCACCGGTATCGTACGCAGAGTCTTCATCATGCCGCCGGCTCCGGTCGTTTCCTGCCCGAGCATCCCGTATTTCAGGGGGATCGTTTCGTCCCAGCCTCTGGCCTCCAGCAGTCCGACTCGCATCTGAGTCGATACATAATGGGCATCCTTCAGTCCTTCCTGACGGTCCAAGGTCAACGTAATGCGAATCGGCAATCCGCTTCGCACAATCATCCGCCGGGCCAGACAGCCTACAATTTCAAGCTTGCGGCGGCCTTCCGGGATATCCACGAGGACGATGTCCGTCACCGGAAACGACTCATAATGACGGATGAAACCTTCAATCAGCTCGGGGGTATACGAGGATCCGCCCCCGATAACAGCAACCTTCAATCCAGTATCCATTCCACATTCCTCTCCTTCACGGCAAGCTCATGCTGCAATTGTTCATACACGGCTGTGCCCGGAACCACGCCGTTCTCATCCATTGCGAGCAGGACGGCACCCGCTGCGGGCTCAAGGGCCAAAATGCGCACCCGGCTATTCGGGGCTGCCGCAAGAACCTGAGACTCAATATACGGAACGACGTAATCCCTTTCTCCCCGGGTCAGGACGCTGCCGGCCAGCACGACATCGAAGGCGTCATTGCCCATGCCGAGCTTACGAATTACCGCGCTGGCGACCTTCCCCAGCTCCATGCCTTGCCTTTCCAATATCTCTCTTGCAGCTTCATCGGCGGGTGCGGCTTGAAACAGCAATTTCGCCAGTGTATGCGGCGCCCTTCTGCCCTCGTCCAAAAATCGGTGAAACATCTCTTCCACGCTGCCGAACCTAAGCGCATCCAGCGTTAGCGGCGTCAATGAAGTCGGCTTCTCGCGGCCTTCCCAGGAACGAACGACCGTCCGAAACACCTCGACGGCCAGGTCAGCGCCTCCGCCGAAATCGCCGAACGCATAACCGAATCCTCCGATCTGAACCTCCTCGCCTGCCGCGTTGACGCCATAACCGTTCGTCCCGCTTCCGCATATAAGGACGACGCCGTCCCTCTGTCTTGTGCCGGCTCTCATGGCAATGACGGTATCGCAGGCGATATGGTGTTTCTTGAAGCCCATGGCGCCGATCATGGGCCGCAAGATGCGGAAGTCCGCCTCGCGGTCGGCTCCCGCCAGCCCGAACGATGCGCAGGCGATGTCTTCTCGCCCGAGTCCCGCCTGTCCAAGCGCCTCTTCAACGGCCTGCCTGATGCTTGCTTCCGCACGCGCTGCGCCAAGCTGATGGTTGCCGCAGCCGCCCATTCCCTTTCCAGCGATTCGTCCTGTCCCGTCCGCCACGACGGCCAGCGTCTTGCTTCCTCCGCCGTCGACTCCCAAGTAGTAATTCAAGTATGATCTCTCCTATGATGCCCGGCTCATGAAGCCGTCCTGCCCAGCGAATGCCAGCGCATATTCCGCAAGCCCCTGAAGGAATGGACGGCTTCGCCGTGACGTTTATTTCGATGCTTTCAGCTTCTGCTTATTCTCCTGCCATTTTGCTGTTTTGTACTGTAATAGCTTGTCGTAACCCGCTTTTTGCGCATCTGCCTCTGCCTTATCCAGAAGCGAGAGCACTTCCTGATCCGAGGAGGCCGAGCTGATTGCCTTGGCTCTTGCCTGCTCATAAATTTCGAACACACGCTGCGCAATTATGCCCTCCTCGGAATCGCCTGCCGGATCGAGGTTGACGTACTCCGTCGTGTTCATCTGCGTCTTCCAGGTAATCTCCGATTGCCAATACGTTTCAAAGTTCCGCTTCTCCGGCGGCAGCGTAGATTCGAATTTCATCTTGGAATTGTCGACATACACCGTGTTGCCGTTCCACTGGAAGTTCACCGTGGCGTTCATCAACTCATCGCGCCCCTTCGCATCGCTGGTGAATTTATCGGTGAACAGCGGCATGTCCTCTTCGTCCGTCCCGTCCCAGTACAAGCCTTCAGGGCCCCACATGATCGTCCGCTGGCCCTCGGGACCGGTGAACCAATCCAGGAAAGCAAAGATAGCTTCCGGATCTTTCGCCGCTTGCGTGATGACGCTGACATTCCAGCCTAGCTGCTTGTAATCGCCCGGGAAAATCTTGTCGCGATCCAATCCTTCCTTGTGTACCGGCCATATCATGATGTAACCGGCATCAGGGTCCTGCGCCTTCAGCAGATTGTTGCCCTTGGAACCGAATTCGGTCGGGCTGGAGGCTACATAAACCGCCACGTTGCCGCTCAGAATCTTCTGCTCGACTTGCTCCAGCTTCTGCGTGAAGGCATCCTGCGTAATGAGTTTCTCGCGGTACAATCGGCTCATGTATTGAAGCAGCTCCCGATAAACGGGATCCGTGAACAGCGACACAAGTTGATCCCCCTGGGGTACGGCGATCATACTGTTAAACGTATACGGGCGGTTCTCGGCAAAAGCAGACACCATGATGTCCACGCCCGCTGCGGATTGGCCAACCTCCAGAGGAACGACACCCGGATACTTCGCCTTCACTTGCTTCAAATAGGCGTACAGATCATCCGGCGTTTCCAGTTTTGGCGATCCAAGCTCCTCGTATATCTTTTTATTGACGAGATAGCCGGCATTGCCGTTCGGCTGCGTTGTATACCAGTTCGGGAATTGATACAGCTTTCCGTCCGGCGAGCGAAGCAGATCGAGCGTGGATTCCCCGGCCCATTTTTTCAGATTTGGGTATTTATCCAGATAATCGTCGAACGGCACCAGCATGCCCTCGGCACGCAGCTTCTCGACCTCCGCGCCCCGTTCCATCCATATGACATCCGGCAGCTCCCCGGACACAATCATCGTACTGAGCTTGTTCTTGGCAACGCCGCCGGAGCTGACCGGAACTACGTTGACCTTCTTGTTCTCCTGGATCCACTTGGTTGCAAGATCCGCGCCCCAATCCGGCATCGTATACCAGTCATAGTGGCCATAGAACGAGAATTCCAGCGGCTTCTCTCCCAGCACAAAGGTATCCTCTCCGGCTGGTTTCTCATTGTTTTGCGAGCTTGGGCCTTCCTTCTCCGGGCTTGCGGCATTCCCTCCCGAACCCGAACATCCCGTTAAAGCCATGATGATGACAAGCGTGACTGACCATGCAGATAGAAGCCTTTTTCCCCTTTTTTTCATTCCAAGTGCTCCCTTCATGATTCATCTATGGTCAAAGCTGCCGCTTCAAACCCTTGGCAAGATGGCTGTTGAATTACTCCTTCAAAGAACCGATTAATACGCCCTTCACAAAATACTTCTGAACGAACGGGTATACGCACAGGATCGGGACGGTTGCCACCATCATGGTCGCCATGGACAAGGACTTGGTCGTTACGGCCTTCATCGCGCTCATCCGGCCCTGCGCCGCGGCATCCATGTTCTGCATCTGTTCCATCATGATGTTGGCATTGAGGATCTGCTGAAGCTTCGTCTGGATCGGCAGCAGATCCGTGTTGGATATGTAAATGCTTGGCGCAAACCAATCATTCCAGTGATACACGGCCGTGAACAACGACAGCGTCGCAATGACCGGTCCCGATAGCGGAAGCACGATTCGGAAGAATACGCCCCAGTTCGAGGAACCGTCGATATGGGCCGACTCCTCAAGGCCGGGCGGGATGCCCTTAAAGAACGTCCGGAATATGATCATATTCCACACGCTGATGATGCCTGGTACGACCATAACCCAGAACGAGTTCATCAGGCCCAGCTCCCGAATAAGCAAATAATTCGGAATGAGTCCGCCGCTGAAGTACATCGTCACGATGCAGGTGACCATATAAAAATTCCGGCCCATCAACTCGCGTTTAGATATGCCATAAGCGAATATGGCGGTTGCTGCAATGGAGAGAAAAGTACCGGTCACCGTACGGAGCACCGAGATGACGAACCCGTCAATGAGGCGCTCGTCCTTGAACACTACGCGGTAATTCTCCAGCGTAAATTCGCGCGGCCAGAACGTAATGCCGCCCTGCATCGTGTCGGTCCCCGAGTTAAACGAGATGACGGCAGCGTTCCAGAATGGGTACAGCGCGATAAATGCCAGCAATGCCAAAGAGCCGTAGATGAACCCAACGAATACCCGATCTCCGTTTGACAGCCTCATATGCATCTCTCCCCTTTCTGCCCTACCATAGGCTGTTCCCCGACCGTCGGGCCCAGTAGTTGGCTCCGGCCAACAACAATACGCTGATGATCGCCTTGAATAGACCCGCCGCCGTAGCGTAGGAGAATCGGCTGTTCTGAATGCCAATCCGGTAGACGTACGTGTCCAGCACGTCGCTGACATCCCGCAATACCGGATTACCAGCCAGCAGCAAAATGTCCTCAAAGCCGGCATTCAGGAAGTTGCCGATCGCCAAAATCGAGAACACAACGATGATCGGCATAATGGACGGAATAGTGATGGAGATGATCTGCTTCAGACGGCTCGCACCGTCAATTGAAGCCGCTTCATACAGTTGGGGATTAATGCCCGCAATGGCCGCCAAATACACAATGGAGGAAAAACCGATCTCCTTCCACACATTCGTTACCGTCAGGATGCTCCAGAAGTACTTCGGCTCCGATAGAAAATTGATCGGTTCATCGATCAGGCTCAGCTTCTGCAGCAGAATGTTCAGACTGCCGTTGTCCGTGGACAGAATGGAGATCGCAAAGCCCGAGACGATGACCCACGACAAGAAGTGAGGCAGATAGCTGATCGTCTGGACGATCCGTTTGAAGGAATGCCTCCCAACCTCATTGAGCATCAGTGCGAGCAGAATCGGTGCAGGAAACCCGATGCACAGCTTCAGCAGGCTGATGACCAAGGTGTTCCGCATAATGGTCCAGAACTCCGGCGCCCCAAAAAACATCTCAAAATGCTTGAAGCCGACCCACGGGCTGTTCAGAAACCCCTTGAACAGACTGTAGTCCTGAAACGCCATGAGTACCCCGTACATGGGAATGTAGCTGAAAACCAGAATGAACATCATGGCCGGAAGCACCATCAGCTGTATATCCCATTGCTTCAGAAAGCGGCGCAAGCGGCCTTTCTTCACATGTGTCTCCGTCCTGCTGCCGATCCCGATTTGCGGCATGGGCATCTCCCCCTTTTTATTTTGTGTTAGGTTTATTGACACATTCTTGAGATGCTTGCCATTTTATTGTATCGCCTGACCAGGCTCATTTCTCTGCTAAAACAAGCAAAAACCAGCACTATTTCACTGGTTTTTAGGAATGCTGCTTTTGTGAAGCCTTCGGCGTCATGCCGATGTGCTTTTTGAACAGACGATTAAAATTGGTCAGCGTGCGGAAGCCGCATTCCAGGGCGACGTCCATCACTTTCATATGGCCTCCTTCCAGCATCGTGACCGCCTGCTCCAGCCGAATGTGGATCAGGTACAAGAGGGGCGGCATGCCGACCGCACGCTTGAATATTTCGCTGAACCTGGAAGGACTGAGATAGACCAGGGAAGCCAACTCCTCCAGCGTCCAGGGGTGGGCGAAATTTTGCTCCATCACCATGATGACTTGACGCATTTTCTCCAGCTGCCGTTCGCTGATGCTGGGTTCGCTTCCGCCTTCCCCTTCGATCCGGCACTGCCGGTTTACGGTGGCAAGAAATTGGAGCAGAAGCGAGTATACTACCGTAGCGTAAGACCGCTGTTCCCCCACATGCTCCTCCTGCAGCTCAAACAGCAGCGAACGCAGCTTCCCCATGGCCGGATGGTCGCGGGGGATCAGGTTCATGTAATGCTTGCCCATCTCGCGAAACGGGCTGAACAGCTCCGGATCGAACCGGAGGTTATGGATAAACCAAGTCGAATCAAAAGAAATGACGGTCATGACAAGATCCTTCGTCTCGTAAGCGCAGTGAAGATCATTCGAGTTGATGAGCAGTACATCCCCTTGCTGGAATTCAAATTTTTGCCCGTTGATGATGTAGTAACCCATACCGGATTTGATGTAATTTATCTCCAGCACGTTGTGCCAATGAAGCTTCTGATAGGGGCTGGTCACGCCAATCGTATCGGCGACAAAAATCGGATAATTCTTGGCTAATATTACTTTTTCCTTCGGTATCGCTTCTTCCCGCATGATCGATGGCATGATAAATCCCTCCATAACCGATATTTTCTTGTAAGCGTTGCATCCATACATTTGTTGTAAAAAACTCTACCATCTATATTTCATAGTTGTAAATAAAAAGCTGCCCCAAATGTCATTTCTGACCTGGGACAGCTTGTTGGTGCGATGATTCCAGAACAATAAGCGGATGCTAATCAAAGAAACTCCAACATACCTGATAAAATCATCTGCCGAATACCCGATAAATTAGTTGGCCGGCGTGAATTTGATCCAGTCATAGTACGCGCGTACCGGCGAACCCGGGTAATTGAATGTTCCGGTCCATATCTCAGCCGGTCCCGATCCTGACCACAGATTAACCATGATATGGCCCGGACTCGTCGGAAGCGCCCCGCGGGAGCCATTCTCCGTATGAACCAGTTGGCCGTCTACGTACCACTTGATGGACGAGGGTGACCATTCGAACGCATAATTATGGAAATCGAGCGACGCATCAAACCCCAAATTAATGATGGTGCTGTGCTGGCCTACGCCATTGGTAAAATAATTCGTTTCCATCTTCGTGGTGTCCTTCCCCAGGATTTCAATATCGATTTCGTCATTGGACGTGCCTGTGGCTTGACCGGAATACGTAAAGAGGCTCGTCACCAAGCCCGTTCCCTTAGCCGCTTTGATCCGCGCTTCAACCCGGCCATAGCCGTACTTCAGATGTGTCGCATATTCACCGGAAGCGTAGGATTTGCCCGAGCAACTCGCAGGGCATCCCGCATTGTCAAGCCGTAAAGCCATAATTCCGTTAGAGAACTCCTGGTTTGCCGCCTTCCAGCCCACCCCGAAATCCGGGCCATTCGCCCATCCATCGGAAGTATAAAACAGATTAGGGTTCGTGCCGTTCAACGGCTCATTAAATGCAACGTTGGCAGCCGACGCTTGAATCGGTACCAACAATCCGCATAACAAGCTGCCAGCCATAAGCATTGTCGTCATTTTCTTTCTGAACACACTTAGCTTTTTCATGAATAACACCTCTTTCTTGAAATGTAATAAACGGAAAAAAGCTCGAAGATCCCGTGCTGCTCATCCCCCTGACCGCTCGATCCCTCCCTTCATCTCATAGCCGTGTGACCACCAAGAATGGTTGATCCATTCTATCCTACACGCAAATCATTTGGAAATCTTAGCCATTTCAAGGATAAAACGACACTATTTAACGGTCCTTGCTGCCTTGCCAAGCAAAAAAGGACTGCAACGGGCCTTATGCTCCACCCTGTCACAGTCTTGTTATCCTACCCGTCTGATTCACTATATGGGTACCGGCACGTGCTGCTGCCGATACGAGCTAGGCGACGTTCGGTAATATTTAGCGAACGCTCTCGAGAACGTGTGGAGGTTGGAATATCCCAGCGAAAAAGCAGCCTCCGTCACGGACACATCGGTTTCGGTCAGCAGCACCGCTGCCCGCTCCATCCGCAGCTTCATTAAATAATGACTCGGACTGATACCATACGCCCGAATAAACTCACAATACAGATGCGTCCGGTGTACGCCGGCATACTCGACGACATCCGTGACCGTGATCCCCTCCATGTAATGGGAATCCATATAATGAACGCTTTGCTCGAGCCAGTTCGATTTACTCCCTCTTTTGACCGTGGCGGCAGCCAGCAGTTCAAACAGCTGATATAACCATTTCTGTCGCCCAAATTCGTTGCCAATGGTATCGTCATCCACACACCCGTATATTTGATTCAACACCGCCTGCAGCTCCCCCTTCATCACGGCAAACATAAAGGGCTTGCCCGGATGTAACCCGATCCGGGTCAATGCACTGTCGGTTAATTCTCCATCCAGGACGACCCACTGCGTACGCAGCGACGGCTCCGAATGGCGATTCGGTTCCCAGTAACTGAACCTCGTATGAGGGAACAGGCAAAAGACGTCCCCTTCCGACAAAGTGACCTCCTCATCCCCGTAAGCCAGTGAGATCTTTCCGCTTAGAACAAAATGCAGCGAATAGTTTTCGGATACTTTGGGGCCCACGTAATAATGGGGTTTTGCCGTGCTGCGGCCTGTACGGAGAATCCAGATTCCGCCCTTTCTTTCCATATCCGACGGTATGCAGTACTTCATTTCGGCATACTCAAAGGCCAACTCCTTCACATGATATCCCTCCCTCACAAAAAAAGAATGTTTCCAGCTACCGTGGAACCCTGGCAGTTACGCCTGCCTTCATCAGGTAAAAAACAACAAAAAGACACAGCCCATGGCTGTGCCTCCAGTGATCTGGTCGACAAACCCTCCGTATGTTACCTAGGTTGACGTTGCCCTGCGTGAGACGCAGGCTCTTCAGCTTTACACGTTCCCAATCGACACCGGATTGTCCTTATGGCTGATCCAATCACTCCAGCTGCCTGCATACAGCTTCACCTTACCGTATCCGGCTTCCTGCAAAGCCAGCACGTTCGGGCACGCGGACAGCCCGGAGCCGCAATACACAATCACTTCATCCTCGGGAGATATTCCGGCAAAACGTTCCCGCTGCCGCTCTGCTCCCTTCCATGTACCGTCCTCGTCCATCCCGTCCTTCCAAAAGGCGTGCACCGCCCCCGGAATATGTCCGGCCACCGGATCCAGCGGCGCCGTTTCTCCCGTGAACTGCTTCCAGTCCCTTGAATCGAGCAGGGTCACGCCGGATGCGCCAAGCTTTGCCCTCACCTCGTTCACATCAGCCAGCCAATCCTCCTGGACACTTGCCTGGAATACACGCGGAGTTACCTCGCTCTTCTTCGATGTAAGCGGATATCCGGCTGACTTCCAGCTTGCGAATCCTCCATCCAATATATATGCCGACCCATGGCCCAGGTATTTCAAAATCCACCATAACCGAGCTCCTTCCGGCCGAAGGTCATCGTCATAGACAACGACAGGCGTACTCGCATCGATTCCGAGATTGCCGAATCGCCGGGCCAGCTCATCCGGTTGCGGCAGCGGACTCCGGCCGCCATGCTCGCCTGGCGGATCCATCAGATCCCTTTTCAAATCAACAAATACGGCGCCGGGCACATGCTCATACTGGTAAGCCTCAAAGCCGTAACCCGGATCGCCCGGGCTGAATCGGACATCCGCGATAACCAGCTGACCCGGGTTCGACTGCAGCTGTTCCAGCACCCATTCCTTGCTTACGACATTTGACAATAGCTTCACATCCCTTCTGATTTCCAGCGGCTGTTTTTAAATAGTAAATTCCAAATCCGCTTCCGTCTTCACATCATAAATCGCGGAGTAGATATCGTTCTGAATCTTCAGCAGACTGGCATCCTCCCGCTTGCGTGGACGCTCATGGGGAACGTCGAAAATATGGTGAATTCGCCCGGGACGCGGGGACAACAGGACGACTCGGTCTGCGAGAAAAACAGCTTCGGATACGTCATGGGTCACAAATACCACCGTCTTCTTCTCCTCCTGCCATATGCGGAGCAGATCTAACTGAAGCTGAAGCCGGGTAAGATGATCCACCGCGCCAAAAGGCTCGTCCATCAGGAGGATGTTCGGACTACTCACGAGTGCCCTTGCGATCCCTGCGCGCTGCCGCATGCCTCCCGACAGATGATGGGGATATTTTGAACCGAATCCCTGGAGACCGACCATATTCAGATATTTGTCTACGAGCGTTTGCCGCTCCGTCTTTTTCATGCCGCCCAGCTCCAGCCCGAGACCCACGTTCTGTGAAATCGTCCGCCACGGGTACAGGGATGCATCCTGGAATACAACCCCCGAGCTCCGGGTGGGTCCCTTAACCTTCGCGCCATCCAGCAAAATCTCGCCTTCCGTCGGGAGCTGCAACCCCGCCAGCAGTTCGAGCAGCGTGCTTTTCCCGCAGCCGCTCGGCCCAAGGATGCACAGGAATTCGCCGTCCCGGACCTGCAAATTGATATGTTGAAGCGTGATCGTAGGAAGATCACCGTCATATACCTTCGAGACATTTTTCACCGTAAAGCCAGACATAGGAAGGCCTCCTGCCACACTTTATTTTGTCGGAATAAATCTGAGGTCCAGAATGTCCTCCACCTTGTAGATCTCATCCTGGAAGCCCAATTCCTTCTGAATCTGCTGGGTGTCGTTCAGCGCATTGATGTCCACGTCCGGATTGTTCTCCCACAGCACCTCTTCACGCTCGAGCGCCAGATCCAGCACCTCGGGATCGATCTCGATATTTTTCAGATAGTAAGCCTTGTACTCTTCCGGATGGCTCTTCGCATATTCCTGGGATTTGAAATAGGCCCGCAGCAGCTTCTCGACCAATTCCGGTTTCTCATCCAGAATACCGTCGCGCGCCGCCAGCACACCGGTGTGGAAGGTCGGCAGGTAATCCCATCCTGTAGCGATGATATGGCCTTTCCCCTGCTTTTCCGCAAGAGAAGCGAACGGCTCATGGATGATGGTGGCGTCGACCTGCCCGGTTTCCAGACTCGCGTAAGCCGCCTGATGCGTGCTGTTGGCAATGAAGGTCACATCCTCCGGCTCCAACCCATGTTCCTTCAGGATGACCTGCGTATACACCTCCAGCCCGCTGCCGAACACGGCGATGCCCACCTTCTTGCCCTTCAGGTCTTCCACGCTCTTTATCTCCGGCGAGGCAATCAGATAGAACGGCCCCTTGGTCCGGAACATGGAGGAGACGATTTTGACGGGAGCGCCCTTGCCCGCAGCCACAATCGCCGTCGTCGTGGCCACGTCAACCACGTCAATGTCCTTGCTGGTCAGACCGGCAATCGGGTCCTTGGTGGTGATAAATTCGACGTCAAGCCCTTCCTCCTCAAAGAATCCCTTCTCCGCCCCGAAGGACACCGCCAATCCACTGACGCCGCTAAGCGGGGCGTACCGGATCTTCTCCAGCTTGGTGCCTGCCGCGCTTTCTCCGTCTCCGGTGGACGATGCTGCTCCCTTGCCGCTATCTTGACCGCTTGCGCAGCCGGCCGTCATGGCGATCAGCCATATCGCCGCAAGAGCTATAAGGTATGGACGTATTTCTCTTCTGTTCATATGGATCTCTCCCCCTGTAAGTGAAGCTTTTTCTGATGAACTATGATGATTTCCATTTCAAGAACACATTGCGCTCCAACAAATCGATGAATGAAATAATAAGTACGGATACAACGGTAACCAGCGCTACGATAGCAAAGGCCTGCGCGGTATTATACAGCGATGTCGCCTTCACGAGAATATTCCCAAGGCCATCCTTCGACGCGAGCATCTCCCCAAACAGAGCCCCGACCAGTCCGGTTGCAGCCGATAGGCGCAGACCCGCAAAAATGGTTGGCGAAGCCGATGGCAAAATCACTTTCATGATGGTCTGGTACCGCGTGGCCTCGAATACTTGGGCGACCTTCAGATGATTGTCCGCCGTCTGTTTGATGCCGGTCATCGTATTGACCGTGATCGTAAAGAAACAGAACAGAAACACAATCGATATTTTATGCGTGACCCCGATCCCGAGCCAAAGCGCAAGCAGCGGCACAATCGTGACTTTCGGAATCGCCATCAGCGCCGAGAGATACGGCCGGAAGAACTGCTCCGCCCAAGGGATCAGCACCAGAGCCATGCCGACGGCCAAACCGCCAAGGGCGGCAATGCCGTAGCCCGCAACGAATTCGGCCAGGGTGACATACAGATGCTTCCAAATCTCCCCGTCGCCGAACAGTTTGAACAGCTCTCGGAATACCTGGGAAGGTGCGGGCAGGTACAGGCTGCTGACGGTTTCCGTACGAACCAGAAGCTCGCAGATGACCAGTATAATCAGCAGCAAAACCGCCTGCCCTGCCCAGATGCCGCGGAATTTCTTGGCTTTCCTCGTTCCCATCAGGCTCACCCCTTCGCAATCAGATCATAGCGGTTCCCGGGGCGGCTCAATCCCAAGTGCTCCCGGAAGGTGCTGCCTTCATATTCGGTACGGAACAAGCCCCGACGCTGAAGCTCGGGGACAACCAACTCCAGGAACAAATCCAGTCCACCCGGCATATAAGGCGGGCACACATTGAATCCGTCAGCCGCTTCATCCCGGAACCATTCCTCGATGATATCCGCCACTTGCGTCGCGCTGCCGACAACAAGCAGATGCCCGCGGACCGTCACGGTGAAGAAATAGAACAGATCCCTGACCGTAATATCCTCGCGCCCGTTGGCCCCTCTGGCCAAGTCGGCCCATTGCAGTGCCGTTTCCGAAGCGGATACATCCGGCAGCGGATCCTCCAGGGAATATCCCCTTAGATCGATCCCGATCTTATCCGACAGCGGACCCAGATCGTAATCGGTCACAACCAGTTCATTCAGCTCCGCATATTTGGCCCGTGCGTCTTCCTCCGTCCGGCCCACGATCGGAACCAGCCCCGGCAGGACCTTCAAATCCGAATCCTCCCTTCCATACTCCGCCAGACGGCCTTTCACTTCCTTGAAAAATTTCACGGCGACTTCCTTCACATTCGTTCCGGTGAAGACCATGTCGGAATATTTGGCCGCCAGCATTTGACTGCGCAGGGAGGTTCCCGCCGTGATTAGGGGTAGCTGCCCCTGAATCGGGCGCAGAATGTTCAGCGGCCCGGCGACGGAGAAGTGCTCGCCGACATGGTCCAGCGTGTGCACCTTGCTTCCGTCGGCGAACACGCCGCTTGCTTTGTCCCGCGGAAGAGAGTCATCCTCCCAGGTGTCCCACAGCCCGCTCACAACTTCGATAAATTCCTCGGCGTAGTCGTACCGCTTGGCGTTATCCCAATGCTTCTCCCGGCTGAAATTCAGTGCGGCCCGCGGATCGGAGCCTGTCACGACATTCCATGAGGCCCGGCCCTGGCTAAGATGATCCAGCGATGCCGTGAAGCGGGCGATGTTGTAAGGCTCGGCATAGGTGGTGTTCACCGTGCCGATCAAACCGATTTTATCCGTTGCCGCAGCCAGATAGGACAGCATCGTAAACGGCTCCAGCCGCGTCATTTGGGAAGGGAATAAATGCTGCATATCGGCGCTCGTGGCCAACCGGTCCCCCAAGAAGAAGAAATCAAACTTGGCCTGCTCGAGTTTCTGGGCAACCTCCTTCAGGAATTGGGGATCGTAAGCCCCGTCCGTCTTGCCTTCGGGCAGTCTCCAGCCCGCTGGATGATAGCCTGTCCCGAATAAAAACAATCCAAGATGCAATTGACGACGTTTTAAACTCATGGTTGTGTCACCTTCCTGATTCATATTGGTTATCGTTGATATCGTGCTGTATGGGTGTGTCACCTATATATCCGCTTTATCCGCGGAGTTCCTCCGTTAAGCGGTCGATCTCCTGCAGTTCTTCCTCTGTCAGCCGCTCATCCGAATGCTTCAATGTTTCCGCGATATGCTCGGGCTTGGATGCCCCGACAATGGCTGACGTGATGCCCGGGCGGCTGAGCACCCAGTTCAGGGCGAACTGCGGAAGCGTCCATCCCCGCTGCTCGGCCAGCGGCCGGATCCCTTCCACGATGGAAAGCGCATGCCGCTGGTTTAGCAGCAATTGCAATCGCTGTTCACCTGCAGCCAGGCGCGAGTCCGATGGGGGAGCTTCGCCCGCCCGGTACTTCCCGGACAATATGCCCCGGCCGAGCGGACTGTACACGATAACCCCGACCTGCTCGGATAGGGCAAAGGGGATCAGTTCGCGTTCGATCTCCCTCGTAATGAGGCTGTATTCCGGCTGCACGCTCTCGAATCGGCGAAGGCCATGCAGCGCACTGATGCCGTGGGCTTTGGCAAGCTGCCAAGCGGCGTAGTTCGAGCAGCCGATATAGCGAACTTTGCCCTGACGCACAAGATCCGTAAGCGCCTCAAGCGTCTCGTCCAGCGGGGTAAACTCATCAAACCGATGTACTTGATAGAGATCGATATAATCCGTTTGGAGCCGGGCAAGGCTGTTCTCCAGCGCGCGGTAAATATGATAGCGGCTTTGACCTTGGTCATTGATGCCGGGTCCGATGCGGTTATGCAGCTTGGTTGCAAGGAGAATGTCCTGTCTTCGCTCCTTCAGCAGCCTGCCTAGAATGCCTTCCGCTTCCCCCAGCTGGTTTACATTTCCGTTATCCATGCCCGTGCCATACACGTCAGCCGTATCGATCAGATTAATGCCAGAACCAAGTGCCTGGTCCAATACGGCGGCCGAAGCCCTCTCATCGATCCAGCGCCCGAAGGCCATCGTCCCCAGACTCACCTCCGACACTTGAACTCCGGTTCTGCCCAGCGCGCTATACTTCATCATTGCAGCCTCCTCGTCAGATTCATATAAGAAAACCTCTATCGGGGTTTTTTCAAGGATGAGCGACCGCGATTCGAAGGTAGGTTTTCTTGCGATATCAGGAAAGCCCCTGCTTCGAAGTCTGATATCTAAAAAAACAGCCGAAGACACACCTCGGATCACAAGTTGATCCAAGGATGCATCTCCGGCTGTCCGGTAGAATGTGCATTAATTCTATTATTTCCGATATGTTAAGTAGGATTATAGCACCGTCTAATTTTGTCGTCAATTATTTTTCATGTTGGGTTTTCGGCCGGATGAGACCGAGATGGTCCCGTAACGTTCTGCCTGTATAGTCCTCGCGAAACACGCCGCGCTGCTGGAGCAGCGGTACTACACGATCCACAAACTGTTCGAGACCACCCGGAAGCAAAGGGGCCATTATGTTGAATCCGTCGCAAGCCCTGCTTCGAAACCAATCCTCGATCCGATCGGCAATCTGCTGCGGGGTTCCGATCATCGTCATATGACCTCTGGAGACCGCGTAATGCCGGCCAAGCTCCAGAATGCTCATGCCCGATTTCGCAGCCATATCCATAATCATGATCGCCCGGCTGCTGTTCCCTTCCCTCGGCAGATCAGGCAGCGGACCGTCTACCGGATATCCGGTCAAATCCGCATTTAGCAATTGAGATACATATTTCACCCCTGCTTCCGGCACGATGAGCTCGCTGAACGTCCGGTGATACGCCAAAGCTTCGGCTTCGCTCTCTCCGAGGAAGATCAGCAGGCCCGGCAGCACCTTCACCTCTTCCCCTTCCCGTCCATACTCCTTGAGCAAGTCCTTAAACTCGCGGTAATACCTTATCGCATCTTCTTTACTCTCACAGGCCGTGAACACAACATCGGCTGTTTGGGCTGCCAGCCTTCTTCCCGCTTCCGAGGTTCCCGCTTCAATGATAACGGGCCTGCCTTGCGGAGATCTGGGCATGTTCAACGGACCCTCCACCTTGAAAAACGCTCCTTCATGATGCACCCGATGAATCCGGGTCGTATCCGCAAAGACAGCTCTCTGCCGATCCAACACAAGGGCATCGTCCTCCCAGCTGTCCCAACATCCCGTCACAGCCTGTAGAAACTCCTCCGCCCGTTCATACCGCTTCCCGTGCTCCATTAATACAGCCGAGCCGAAATTGCGTGCCTCTGCATCCTTCGTAGAGGTCACCACATTCCATGCGGCTCTGCCGCCGCTGATATGATCCAGCGTGGAGAGGCGCCTTGCCAAAGCGTAGGGCTCGTTGAATGTGGTAGATGCGGTGCCGGCTAATCCAACATACTCCGTAACGCCAGCCAGACTGCTGAGCATGGTCAGCGCTTCAGGCTGCAGAAAGCTGACATTCGTCTGCAAATCCTCGATCAATGGAATTGAGTTGTTGTCCGCAAGGAATACCATATCGAATTTCCCGCGTTCGGCTGCTTGAGTGCAGCGCTTATAGAAAGCGTAATCCACGGCTCCGACCCCCGCCGAACCGGGATGCCGCCAAGCGGCGATATGATGGCCGTAATTCATTAGAAAAGCACCCAAACTTAATTGGCGTTGCTCCGCTCCCATCTCTATACTCCCCTTCGCTTTAACTCTACTGCACGCTTTTTATCTCTATAGATACTTACGTTCAACCAGGTTCTCTACGTAATCACTAACATACTTCCTATCATCAAGACGGGATTGAACTTCCTTCTCCCATGTCCCGGCATCCCGTAATGAAGCAAGCGTAACCTGGCTGCCATACCACGACTCCACCTCGTCCCGCCGGATGGTGAAGGCTTGGTCTTCAAAGACGAAGATCAGCTTCTGCAAATTATCAATCATGGCAAAATTCGCAGTGGAATTATAAACCAGCAGCTGCTTCAGCTTCTCCTCTTGCAGATCACCAGCCCTGGCCTGGAATCGGAGCTCGGCCGTCAATTCCTCCGGGTACAGCTGAAATGTGCGCCCGATGTCACGCATCGGAAGCGAAGCATTCAAATTAATCAGGTTCCCGGCATTCCCCATATACGGGCTGGCGAAGCCTAACGAATTCCGGATATCATGCGTTAACGGATCATTCTGCGCCGCTTCATATTGAACGGCCTGTTCGTTGGCCCTGGGCTTGATGACTCCCTCTAATGCAGCCATACCCGCTACGCCGACAAGCAGGAGTGCAACGATCAGCCAATTTTTTCTGCTCATGGTTCATTCACCTCAAGTCGAAGGGTTAGTTTACAAGCCTTTTGGACAAGCAGCGGAATGATGACCGACGTCATTGGGATGGCATATCGCATGACGGTCACATAGAACGAATAGGGCCCATCGATCCGCAATTCTCGCCCAAACCATAGATCACTGCCGTATTGAATCACGAAGGTGTACATGGATACAACGACGATAAATATCGACCACAGCCACCATGCCCCTTTGCTCCATTTGGCCAATTTGCCTGCGTTGATGACAGCTGTCTGCTTCTCATACCGTTTCAGATGCCGTGACATGGAAAGATACACCGCTCCGGTTAAGACAACGACGCACAGCAGGAGGGTGTTCACCCCTATACCGCTTGGCAAAAATCGGGCCGGGATGGTGACGATCCACGCCAACAAGGAATAAATAAGCGCGCTCTGAACAAGGTCATACCGGAAACGGTAGCTGTAAACTTTTTGATTATCGTCAATGAGGGCCTCGATATCTTCGATGTTATCGATCGCCAGACTGATGGCCGATTGATATTCCATGCCGTTCTCCATGTAATCCGTAACCCGCGCCTCCAAATTGCTGAGAACCTCATTCTTCAGCTCTACCACTTCCTTGGTTTTGCGTTGATTCGCAAATAGACGGTCCACAAAGATCTCTAAGTCATGCCTGTTGGTCATTGATCTGTCAGCTCCTTTCCGTTCCCGATCAGAACATCGATAATCTCGCGCGCAGCCTTCCATTCCTCCTGATTTTGCAGCAAGCGTCCCTGTCCCTCCTGGCTGAGGTTGTAATATTTGCGCCTTCCGCCCTGGGTTTCTTCTCCCCAATAGGAACGGATGAATCCCTGCTTCTCCAACCTTCTCAGACTGGAATATAATGTAGGCTCCTTCAACTCAAATCGATTCCCGCTTCGTAGCGAAATTTCTTTAATGATCTGATAGCCGTAATTATCCCCGTCCGATAACACGCGCAGAATAAAGGTATCAATATTGCCACGTATCAAATCACTGTTATGTAAGGATTCAATCAAATACCCGGACCTCCCTAACGGAATGGAATGGGTATAATATAACGCATATTACTATGCATGTCAAAGTAATACTCCACACATATATTGATCCTTCATCGATTGACGGTTTACAAGCACTACTATATAATTCTTGAAAGTTCTTCCTATTATAAATAGAATCCCCTACATATGATTTGGGGTTCCAATCCCTTCATTATTGTATTTAGTACGTGCAGGAGGAGACGGTTTTGCTTCATAAATACATTCGACGACTGAAATACTATATTCTCCGGACTCTCCGCATGCAAAATAGCGATCATCGAATTGCGCTCGGTTTTGCCGTAGGCTTCTTCCCTTGCTGGTATCCAACCTTTGGCATTGATCTGCTGCTGGCTCCGCTGTTGTCTCGCTTGGTTCGCGCGAACATCCCCTCCGCCTTCCTTGCAGCTTCGGCAGGCTCCGTATTGTGGCCGATCCTGTTCTATTTAAACTATAGAATCGGGGTATTTGTGCATCTGTTCACCACATTTCCCCAAACCTTTGAAATCGAAGATGCCCTCTCGGTGCCTGTGCCTGAGACGGATTATCGAATTGAGACGAGCCATTTTGGCAGATTAGGCGATATGGGCGTCAACTTTCTTGTCGGTGCCCTCATCAACAGCATCCTGTCTACATTGATACTCTATATTTTGCTGCGCATCATGCTCTCCGTTTACCGTAGACCCTTGCTTCATAAAATCAAAAAATCCATTCGAAGAGGAAAATCAAAGTCTTAATTAAAGCTCACATGGAAAAGCGCCTGGAACCCCCTTCCTAGGCGCTTTTTTTATTTTTCAGAAGCAAGTTGCATTGTCCCTGCCTTAATCTCAACTCCTCTTCTGCCCTAGCCGGTTCCTCTGGAAAATTCGGTATAAATTGCTAAAAACACGGCATTCTAAAGAGGATGAGCCTTTACTACGTACCGGCAAAAGGAGGGGAAAACGAAAGTGAAAACGAAGGCGCAGCACGTACTGCTTGACCCTGTTAAAGAGCGGCTTGCGAATTGCGAGGATGTCATCTATCAATCCTTACGTATCCATGGATCGACGTGCACCACCATCTACATTGAATCCATTGTGGATATCAGCACCCTGCACGAACATATCGTTAAACCCCTGATTAAGGAAGCCGCGTTGATTCAGCATAATTTTAACGACTTTATTGACCGTATGGATCGTGGAGATGTCCTGTCGGTTCCATTTCATCGATCTTCCTCGGCGGAGTATATTGCCAATATGATTGTCGAAGGCACAGCGGTAGTGGTTGTGGAGCAGTTGGCAGAGGCTTATTTATTTGACATCGCGTTGTATCAGAAACGGGCGGTTTCGGAATCTCAGAATGAGCTCGTGGTGAACGGGCCGCAAGAAGCTTTTATCGAAGACATTGGCACGAATTTATCGCTGCTCCGGCACAAAATCAAGCATACGGACCTCAAAACCGTACGTTATCAGATCGGCCAATATTCCAAGACCGCCGTATATATGGTGTATGTCGACGGTTTATGCAAACCCGAAGTTGTCGCTCAAGTGGACCGGCGGCTGAATAGCATATCCATTGATGGCACCTTCGGGATCAGCACCTTGTCTGAGCAAATGAAGGAAGGCGTGAAATCCCCGTTTCCGCAGTTTCAATACACAGAGCGACCGGATTCCGTTGCCGCTTCTCTGCTTGAAGGCAGGGTCGGCATTATGCAGGATGGAACGCCGTCGGCACTAATCGTGCCTGTCACTCTATTTTCCCTGCTGCAGTCGTCCGAGGATTATTATCACAGCTTCTTCTCCTCCAGCTGGATCCGGATTGTCCGGTTCGTGTTCGCCATTATTTCATTACTGATGCCTTCACTATATGTGGCGATCACGACATTTCAGCCATCCATCATACCCACCGATCTGCTGATCACCATTGCGGCATCGCGTGAGAATATCCCGTTCTCCGCTTTAGCGGAGGCACTGATCATGGAACTAACCTTTGAAGCGCTGCGGGAAGCCGGAACCCGGATCCCGAAGCCGGTCGGGCAGACGATATCCATTATCGGCGCCATCGTCATTGGACAGGCCGCAGTGGAAGCGGGCGTCGTATCCAACCCGATGGTCATTGTGGTCTCGATAACCGGAATCGCTTCTTATATCATTCCGCACTTCGAGCTTGGGCTTGCGTTCCGCTTGCTGCGTTTCCCCATACTCATTCTCGGAGGGACACTCGGCCTTATCGGCGTATTTGCCGCTGCCTTCCTTGTGTATGGCCACATGGCTTCCCTGAAGTCGTTTAATACGCCTTATCTGCAGCCGGTTGCGCCGCTTGTGATATCCGAATGGAAGGATACCTTTTTGCGGGCACCATCCATGCTGATGAAGAACCGGCCTAAAACCTATGCGTCTTCCAACAATTTAAGGAGAAGAAAGCCATAATGCCTCTACTCAAATGGTTTAACTTGTTCAAATTGGTGCTTCCCCTGACTCTGTTAACGGGTTGCGGTTTCACGATGACCAAGGTTGAAATCAATGAGCAAACCTTTGTATTTGCCATGTATGTGAATAAGGGTCAGCAAAAAGACACCGTAGAAGTTACGATCAGTGCCCCCCTTCCAAATCGGCTTACATCTGGAAGCCAAGCAGGCGGCCAAGGTGGTGGTGACCCGTATGCCATGGTAACCAAGACCTCCAGTACCGTGCAGGATGCCCTGCACCTGATTCAACGGGATCTTTCCAGACGTTTTGACTTCAGTCACACCAAGGTCGTAATCGTGGGCAAAAGCTTCGCGGAGGCGGGATTAGAGGAGCTTACGGACTGGCTTCAGCGAGAACCGACAACCAACCTGAATATTTATTTAATGGTTGCACCCGGAGACGCTAAAAAAGTCGCGGAGCTGACGCCGGTCTTTGAGCAGATGCCCTCGGAGGTGCTCACCCGCTTTGCAGACCAGCACAACATGATCGTGACGAACCTGAAGGACTGCCTCTATGCCGAATCGGCCAATCAAGGCTATGCTTTGAACTATTTGTCAGCAGGCTTGAAGCCGATGGTGGCCGACCAAGAGAAACTGGAACCCTGGGCAGGGATTCAGGGCACGGCGCTTTTCCGTCATCATAAACTCGTTGCCACACTCCCGATGAAGGAGTCGCTTGCCGTCAGTTGGGGAGTAAACGAGGTAAAAGGTCCTATGTATACTGTTCATTGGAGTGATGGCGAGAAAGCAAGCGTGTTTGTCATCACATCCAGATCCAATAAGTCCGTACGCATGGTTTCGGGTCATCCGGTGTTCACAGTAAAGCTAAGCGGAACGGGCGATGTCATATACAAACCAAAGCAAAGGAAGCTTGATACCCTGCAGGTGAAAGAGCTCATCGAGCGTGAGCTCAATGATCAAATCGCCGGTCATTTAAGAAAAGCTCTTCATACATCGCAGCGAGTAGGAGCAGACATCCTGCAGCTTGGCATGCTGGTGGATTGGAACTATCCGGATCATTGGCAAAAGGTTCGTGCCGACTGGCCCGATTATTACAAAAACGAAGTGGAGATCCAGGTTGTTACCGACATCAAGATTCGAAACTTCGGATCCGTACTCAAAATGAATCCGAAATAAGGAGGTTTTGCTTATGCTCGCTCTTCTGTTCCTCGTGTACTCCTTGGTGGAATGGTATATCGCGAAGAAGAAGGCAAAAGCACCTCGTGAAAAATGGACGGTTCTCCTGCTGATCCTTGCGTTTACCGTCTGGAATTTATTCGCCTTGCTTTCTCACGAGCGGCTGACCCCCAACCATCTGATTATGCTGCTGTTCGGTTGGCTTGATAACCTATAACCAAAACATCTATCGGCGTACTTTCACAGAGGACTATAATCTATGACGGAAAGGATGTACGAACCCAACATGCGCAATACTCCCTGGCAGCTGTTCCGTTTCGGATTTGTCTACCTTAACGCCATACCTACTGGATTTCTGATCAGTCCCCTATTGTGGAACTCTGCTTACTTAGGATGGGCTGCGATTCTGGGCGGCTATGTGATGAGTTTAATCTTCCTGTGGTTTACGGTAAAGCTCGCGCTGTGGGATTCTCAGAAACCCTGGATCGATTTCGGCAGTAAACTTGTCAGCAAATGGATTCATATCCCGGTCGTCGCTTTGGTTTTCTTCTGGTCGATCAATTACATAGGAATGGATATCGAAAGCTTCACCTTATTCTTCGACACCAATTACATGCGTGAGTCTCCTCAATGGTTCGTGCTCCTGATCGTGGGGTTGGTCGTTATGATTACCGCCAGATGGGGCATGGAAACGATGATTTATATTTCAGACGGGCTCTTTCTCGTCATTGTCATTGCGATCGTGTGCATGAACATGTTTTTCTTCAAGGAAGCCCATTTTGATATGATGATTGCGATGGTCAGGCATCACAATTATGAATCGGCCATTAAGGATGCCCTGTTCTGTTTTTCATTCTTCGCGGAATGGATCGTCTTCCTCTTTCTCGCTCCCTATATCCAATTTAACCGGAAATCATTTCGAAACCTCGCCGCCGCCGGGATGCTGGTGACGATAGGCATATTGCTCCAATGGGCTTCTGCTTTACTGAATTTCGGCCCTTATTTAGGGCGGGAGATGCAATATCCACTTGTTGAATTAATGCGCTCAGCCAGTGGGTTCCTCGGCAACTCCGATCCGCTTATCATTGGCTTATGGAGCAGTTCGATGTTTTTCCATAGCGCCTTTCTCATCCACGTAAGTGTAAGATGTCTTGCCAAGTTGCTTCACCTGAAGCAAATGGATGGGCCGCTGATCGCCATTATTGGGGGAACCGCTATCGTGATAGCATATCAGTATTCGCAAAATCCGATCCTTTTTCTCCAGGACTTCAATTCTTTCGGGATGGCGATGTTCTTTATTCTTATGGAGTTCATCCCCATTTTATATTGGATGGTCTCCCTGTTCCGCAAACGCAAACCCAAGGGTCAACAAAAACCTAAAGCGAATCATAAACCCGCTTGAATCTGAAACTGTATCGATATCTAAATGAAAAACGAAATAAGAGAGCAGCATTTGCCGCTCTCTTAGTTTCTGGGTCCATCACCTTTTATACTGATTATAGCCTTCTCCTTCGCAAGGAAAGTATGATAAGCCTCTGAAGTTTATACTATCTTATCTCGTCAAAAAATCAACATTTTATGTAAGCGCTTCCTACAAAAAGGTTCTTTTATTGTAAGCAATTGGCATATTATATAGTACAGTAGACCAGCTGGCAAGGGTGGCAGCAGGAGGTGATAGGCATGGGCGTGAATGAAGCTTTGGCTTTAATGATATCGTTCGCCACTCTGGTCGTTTCGATCCTTGCCTTCCATAATAAGAAATAGACCCGTCCCTTGTACAGATGAATCTATTTCTTACGTCTGGTTGCAAGCAAATATCCACCTTGCAGGTGATGATCTGCTGTGCGAGGAGTCGGCGGCAACCGGCTCCTTTTGTAATACACAAAAATATCCTATTCTGATTTTCGCCGAATTATGACTCGGCGGTGGTGAATTAAGTATTCAGGATTGGCTTTACCTCGGCTATAATGTTCTCGATCTGTTTGGAGCTTTCCTCATACATTTTCTTGGCCTTTTTACTCTTCGTACTGAGACTGAATAACTCCAAATCCGCCTGACATTTCTTTAAATTCGCATAGAGCAGTTTTCGCTCCTCATTTTGTGGAGCCTGGATCTGATCATCATACAGATCGACGGTTAGTTGTCCATAAGTGTCGACCTGGGCAAGATATACATCCTTGATCTTTGCGCCCTGCTTGTCCAGTTCTTCTACCAGCCATCCCTGATTGAAGCCCATAACGCGCAGCGGTTCATCCAGGACTTTACCATCCATGACCACAACCTGTGCAACTTTTTCCGGCGCTACCTGGATACCAAGATCTTTAGGAGTTAAAGGCAGATTCTCACGCGTCTGCAGCACATTAATCTCTCCGCTTGACTCCATGATGGCAAATTCCACGTCAGCGACCTGAAACACGTCTTTTTTCCGCAGCTGCTCCATTAACTCATCGGCAGACAGTCTTTCTTTCTTTAAATTGTCTTCTAATATCTTGCCATCTTTAATGAGCACGGTCGCCTTAAAATCGATAAAGTCCCTGACCTTCTTGTTCTTGATTTGCAGGAATTCAATAATTAATGAGCAGGCTACCCACACGCCTAGCGCTACTAATCCCAAATACCAGTTCGCATCAAGATCCAAGGAGATATAGGCCGCCAAGCTGCCGATCGTAATCCCCGTTAAATATTCAAAAAAAGATAGCTGCGAAACCTGCCGCTTGCCCAGCAGTTTTGTCATCAGAAACAACACGACCACAGCACATAAGGTTCTAAGTACAATTTCCAACCATTGGGCCACAATAAAACCTCCTCATTTGACTTGATAATCACTCTATAGATTATTGTCAAATATCCCTATAGAAATCACACCATTATTTCCCAGTCCATGCTTCATGCATGTTCTTCTGCAAAATGCGTACATTATTACGCATGAAAGGAGTGATAAAAACCAATGACCGTAGCATCCGACGTCAAAACATGTCTCTCATCCTTAAAAAGCGCTCAAGCCAGTCTTGAGCAATTTGCACTGTCCACGCAAGATCAAAATGCCAAAGATTTGTTCACGGCTGCAGCACAACAAACACAACAAGTCGTGGACCAAGTGGCCCAGCGGGTTCAGCAGCTTGAACAGGAAGAGCCTCAGTATAAAGGTTTCTAACCATTTGTTTTTGTTTGCTCCATAAACATGTAAGGCCCATGCATACCTCCTATCCCTCTTGATAGGAGGTTGTTTATCTTGTGTTATTTATTATTGAGTTATCCTCCCCATCAGGGTAAAGTGTTAGTAAACGGAGACTGAATATAAGGGGGTAGATTCTATGAAGAATGGTAAGCGTCCTATCGATGTCATCACGTTCGGTGAATCGATGGGATTACTATATCCGGAAGGCACACGGGGCATAGGACAAGGAGGAAGCATGGCACAATCCTTCGGTGGTGCCGAAAGCAATCTCGCTATCGGGCTCTCCAGACTTGGCTGCAGCAGCGGATGGTTCGGTCAACTCGGCAACGATCCGATCGGAACCGGTATTTTGAAAACGCTTCGAGGAGAAGGTGTCGACATTTCCGCCGCCAGACAAACGGATGCTGCACCGACCGGTCTTATGCTGCGACAGAACGTTCGCGGTCAATCCTCCGTCTATTACTACCGCAAAGGCTCTGCTGCCAGTCAAATGACCCCGGACCATGTAGACTCCGAATACATAGCCAATGCCCGTATCCTTCATTTTACAGGCATCACCGCAGCTTTAAGCAGCAGCTGCCTGGAGACGATACGGCATGTCATTTCCGTATGCAAAGCACATGGCGTCCTGATCAGCTTTGACCCAAACCTCAGGCTCAAGCTATGGAATATCGAAGAGGCTCGTCCTGTATTGCTGGAGCTTGCGGAAGCCTGTGATTATTTTCTACCAGGTTATGATGAATGCAAGCTGCTGTTCGAAACAGAGGACGAGCAGGTGATCCTGGATCGTCTGCGACAGCTTCCCACCATGTCCATTATCAAAAGTTTCAATGGGAGCAATGTCATTGTCCACAAGAACCACACCTATTCCCTTCCTTTTGAGCAGGTGGATCAAGTGGTGGATACCGTGGGCGCAGGCGACGGCTTCTGTGCCGGTTTCCTCGCTGGCATCGCCAAAGGCTGGACACCCGAAGAGGCTCTCTCATTGGGTGGCTTAACCGGATCTCTGGTGATCCAAGCGCCTGGTGATTGGGAAGCACTTCCGACCTGGGAAGAGGTACAACAGCGGCGCGGGAACGCTGCTCATATCGAACGTTAACTCCTGTTCTTTAAACGAGTCATCTTTTCTTTCGAATCCATTCATAGACGAGAAGGAGTGTAAACATGAAAAAACTAAGACTGATCGAACAAATTCATCATGCAGGCGTCGTCGCTGTCCTTCGCGGGGATTCCCCCGAAGAGGTTGTCGAGATTGCCAAACATGCGATTGAAGGCGGTATCAAGGTTATCGAAGTAACCATGACTGTACCGTTCGCTACCGAAGCCATTACAACGCTGGCCAAAATGTATTCCTCCAACGATCCGCAAGCGGATAACTATGCCATTATCGGCGCAGGCACGGTTCTGGATGCTGAAACAGCCAGAATCACCATTCTTGCCGGTGCCGAGTTTGTGGTCTCGCCCGGCTTCGACCGCGATACCATTTTGCTCAGCAATCGTTACCGCATCCCGGTTATGCCGGGTGCCGTAACCGTTCATGATATCGTCGCCGCTCTTGAGCTTGGCGTCGATGTCATTAAGCTCTTCCCGGGGAATTTGTACTCTCCATCCGTCATTCCATCCCTGAAGGGCCCCCTCCCGCAGGCCAACATCATGCCAACCGGGGGCGTGAATCTGGATAATCTGCATGAATGGATCAAGGCCGGCGCATTTGCGGTCGGGATCGGATCGGACCTAACCAAGGACGCACTGAAGAGCGGTGACTTCAATCTGATTACAGAAAAGGCACGCGCTTATATTAACGCCTTTAAGGAAGCCCAGGCGCAAAGATAAAAAAATTTGTACTGTTATGATATATGATTTTCTCTAACTATTTTTTTTGAAAACAGACAAGCCTATCAAGAGTCAACTCTTGATAGGCTTGTCTGTTTATTTAATCCTTCTCTTTTTGAACCAACGCTTTTGAGTGAACATCCCCGTCGTAAACCCGCCTGCTACGATCGTCAGAACAGAATACATGAAGGTGCTTCCCGATAGCAGGATGCCTCCGAACCCGATGATAACCGCATCCATCAGCAAAATAATGACGCCTACATTTAATGGCAAATATTTAGCCAGGAAATGCGCCAAGAGGTCCGTTCCGCCCGTGCTTGCATTGTTTCTTAGCATAAATCCAAGTCCGGCTCCGATCAATGCCCCGCCCAGGGGCGCGCTAAGGATGACATTCGGGGAAAAAAATCGCAAAAAAACCTGCTGCAGCGGTGAAAGCAAATCGATGATAAATGAAGATATCAGCATGCCTGACAGACTATTGTAAAAGATTTCGCGATTTAATATCCAGGCTGCGATAAACATGGGAATGCTGCACAAAATGATGACGAATCCGATATGTAGATCAAATACATAGTTAGCAATCAGAGCAATGCCGATAACTCCACCATCCAAAACTTTATGCGGGACAAGAAAAAAATTGGTCCCCATCGCGATCAGAAAACTGCCGATCACGATAATGACATGTTTTCGAAATGACACCATTTCCCACATCTCCATTTATAAGGGCATGTCTCATTTATATGCTTGTCATTTCGAAAAATTGCGGACTTGCTGTCCCGCATTTGAAAAAAAATTCCACCGTGATCGATTTGGACGCCTTTCGCTTTTAATCTTTTACATAAATCAAACGCTCGGTCCGTGCCATCACCTTGGTCTTCATATAGGGATAATTCTCATAACAATAATCCACGAAATACCCCGGCTTCTCTCCATTCCAAGGGAAAATATCATAATGCATCGGAATCGTCAGATCGAATCTCGATGCTGCGGCAAGCTCTGCAGCCTCCCGGAAGCCCATATTTCCAACGATCCCGTCTTTCCGGCGGAAGGCATCTCCCCCGTTGATCGGCACCATCCCGATATCAATCGAATGCCCCTGTAACCTTTCTACCAAACCAGGATATACGACGGTATCCCCCGCATGGTAGATCAACACGCCCTGGATATCCACCAAATATCCGACAAACCGGTGTCCAAACTGTTCATGCTCATCCAAGGTTTCATGGGCAGCCGGAATCGCCATCAGTCGGAAGCCCTCAAACTGCTGCCATTGATCGCACACTGCCGCGAACAAACGCTGCGGCGTAACACCAGCCTCTCTCATCGCTTCATGGCAGCAAGCCGGTGCAACAAAGACGGTCTCCGGATTCTGCTTGGCTATGACCGCAATCGTTCCCAGATCCATATGATCGTCATGCTCATGGGTGATCAGCACCATGCTCGCATTCGTGATATGCTCCGGCTTCAGCGGTGCAGAAAATGCGCGCTGGAATCCCGCTTTGCGTTCCAGATCATCCGACATATAAGGGTCGATGTAGATGACAACCTCCCCACCCTTAAGGACAACGCTCTCCTGTCCCAGAAACCATACCGCCGCCATCCCTTCGGCTGTGGACGTGCGGTTGATTTCTTCGATAAGCTGCCCGGGACCTCGACCCTTGCTGTTCTGTTCCATCATCTCTACTATCTCTCCTTTCATTTTCTATCACGACTAGATTATAACATGCGGTCATCTATAGAAATGACCCAACCGACAATGAAAAAAAAACGAGTCGGAAGTCAGCAAAAATGCTTACCCCAAACTCGCTATGTCTTGTCTTACATGAATCTATTTGCGCTCAAGCGGCTTCTTCCATAGTCCTAGCAGCATGCCTGATATCACCGAACCAATGAGAACGGCCAGCAAGAACAAAAGCGCATGATTGGCCAGAGCGGCAACAAAGATCCCCCCATGGGGCGCAGGCACGTTGATGCTCCACAGCTGCGTCAACCCGCCGGCAACCGCAGAGCCCAGGATACAGGAAGTTAGTACGCGCAGCGGGTCGGCTGCGGCAAACGGGATCGCGCCCTCCGTGATGAAGGAAAGACCCATCACGTAGTTGGTCACGCCGGATTTGCGCTCCTGCTCCGTGAATTTGTGTTTGAAAAACGTTGTTGCCAGCGCAATGGCGAGCGGAGGAACCATCCCGCCGGCCATGACCGCAGCCATCATGGCCCCGTTCGTGTTGCCGCTGGATGTAAAGACGCCGATCGCGAATGCATAAGCCGCTTTATTGAAGGGACCGCCCATGTCAATCGACATCATCCCGCCCAGAATAAGACCGAGAATCACCGCGTTGCCGGTACCCAGATTGTTCAGAATATCAATCAGACCGAGATTGATCCAGCTGAAGAACGGATCGAACAAGTAGAACATGATTGTCCCCGTGACAAGAAGGCCGACAACCGGATACAGCAGAATCGGCTTTAAGCCGTCAAGCGCTCTTGGCAGGCCGGCAAACACTTTGCGCAGCAGGATCACCACATAACCCGCCAAGAAACCTGCCGCAAGCCCGCCAAGGAATCCCGAATTTGAATTGAGGGCCATCAGGCCTCCGACCATGCCGGGCATCAATGCCGGGCGATCGCCTATGCTCAGCGCAATGAATCCCGCCAGAACCGGAATCAGGAAGTGGAAGGCGCCGTCTCCCCCGCCTATCGTCTGCAGCAGCTGGAAGAGGGGATGGTTTTCACCTGCAAGCTGCTCGATCAGGAAGGAGATGGCCAGAAGAATGCCGCCTCCTACGACGAATGGCAGCATATGTGAAATACCATTCATCAGATCCTTGTACACTTTCGTGCCTATGCTGCCCTTCTCCGCGCCTTTCGCCTGCGGCTCACCGCCGCCTTCGCTGCGGTAGATCGGCGCATCACCGCTCATCGCCTTACGGATCAGCTCCTCTGATTTGCGGATACCGTCGCTGACAGGTCGCTGGAGCACAGGCTTTCCGTTAAAGCGGGCCATCTCCACGTTTTTGTCAGCGGCAATGATGACGCCTGCCGCCCTGCGGATTTCCTCTTCCGTTAACACGTTTTGCGCACCTTCCGAGCCATTGGTCTCCACCCGGATTTCGACGCCCATCTCCTGAGCTTTCTTCTTCAGGGCGTCTTCAGCCATAAATGTGTGGGCAATGCCGGTCGGGCAAGCCGTGACGGCAACCACAAATGCAGTCGAAGTTCCTGCAGAAGCATTCCGTTGGTCAGATTCGGGAGCGCCGACGGACTCCTGACGGTTGTTCTCGGCTTCCTTTTGTGCAGCTTCCCTTTTTTTAGCCGCTTCCCTCTCAGCTTTGGCGGCTTCTTCTACCGCCTGCTTGGAATCGAATAAAGCCGTTACCTCCTCGGGCGTCTTCGCATCCATCAATTGGGCGATGAATTCTGTATCGATCAACAGCCGCGATAACGCTGCAAGGGTACGAAGATGCGTATTTCCCGCTCCCTCCGGGGCAGCGATCATGAAAAACACATACGCCGCCTCTCCGTCCAGCGCTTCGAAATCCACGCCCCCACTGCTCTTGGCAAACACGACGGTCGGTTCATTAACCGCTTTCGTCTTCGCGTGCGGCATCGCGATGCCGCCCCCGATCCCCGTACTGGATTCGGCTTCACGCTTCAGAATCATTTCTTTGAACAAGACCGGATCGTTGATCCGCCCGCTTGCAGCCAGGCTTGCGATCAGTTCATCAATAGCTGTCTCCTTCGTGACCGCCTTCAGGTCCATGATCATCGTTTCCTGTATCATTAAATCCGTAATTTTCATGCTGGTTCACACTCCCTTGATATCATCGTGATGACAACCACGCCATAGCCGCACCATAACGCGTGATTCGATGTAAAGCGACTTACCACTCCGTGATTTTAACCTGCGGAAGAAGTCGCTCAATCGTCTCCCGCACAGCCAAATCGTCCGAGAACGCCGTCGCGCTTCCCGAGGCGACCCCTGTCCGGTATGCCTCGATCGGGTCCTTGCCCATCGCAAGTGTACCGACGAATCCGGCAATCATCGAATCGCCGGCCCCGACGGAATTACGGACTGTACCTGACGGTACGCTCGCGTGATATACCCGATCGGTCGTGATGAACAGCGCCCCTTCGCCGGCCATGGAGATAAGGACATGCTGTGCTCCTTGCTCGAGCAGCTTTCGGCCGTACTCCACAAGCTTCTCGCTTGAGTCGATCACGACTCCGAATAATTCGGCCAGTTCGTGATGATTCGGCTTAACGAGGAGCGGCTTCCAGGCTAAAGCCTTCATCAGCGCCTCTCCGGTGGTGTCCATCACGAATTCGGCGCCGCTCTTCCGGCACGCTTCGATAAGACGGCCATAGAAGTCAGGTCCCAGCGAAGGCGGAACGCTGCCGGACAACACAACGATATCCCCTGCTTGAAGCTGCGACAGTCTATGAAGCAGCTCTTTCGTTTCTTCGTCGCTGATGATAGGACCCAGGCCGTTAATCTCGGTCTCTTCGCCATGCTTAAGTTTGACGTTGATGCGGGTATCGTCCGCGATATTTACGAAATCGGTGCAGATTCCTTCCTTGCCCAGCATCTCGTCTATATAACGACCGGTGAATCCGCCAAGGAAACCGATGGCCGTATTATCAGCTCCAAGCTGGTTCAGCACCCGCGATACATTAATTCCTTTACCGCCCGGAAACTTCATGTCCCGGGTCATTCTGTTCAAACCGCCAAGCTCGATATGCTCAACTTCCACGATGTAATCGATGGAAGGATTCAGTGTAACTGTATATATCATCATGATCCCTCAATTATTTTGGTTTTCTGTGAAATGGCCTTCTTCCATGATTCCGGCAAGGGCTCTGTAATCAGCGTCGCTTCGTTCAGATCCAACAATTTGGCGAAGGAAACCTCACCTATTTTGCTTGAATCCGCAAGGACATAACTGGAGGCGGACAGCTGGTGGGCGCGCCGCTTAATCAAGGCTTCTTCCGGATCGGGCGTGGTGTAACCCATCTCTACATCCACACCGTTCGTGCCCAGAAAGCAACGGTCAAAGCGGAAGTTGTCCATATTTTGCAGCGCGATGCTGCCGATGACGGCTTTGGTATGAATTTTCATCATGCCGCCCAGTAGATAACTTTTGATTCGCTTGCTGACCAGCGCTTCGATATGGGATAAACCGTTCGTAACAACCGTGACATCCTTCGCGTCGATGAACGGTATCATCGCCAGTGTGGTCGTTCCCGCATCGAGGTAAATGCTTTCTCCATCTTCCACCTGTGCTGCCGCTAAACGGGCAACGACATTTTTTTGTTGAATGTTTTTGAACGTTTTTTCCTCAATTCCAGGTTCCTGTATCTTAGGGCTCGGCAGAGCCGCTCCGCCATGAATGCGCTTTAATAATTGACGTTCTTCAAGGTCGATCAAATCACGCCTAACTGTTGATTCCGAAGCTTCAAGGAGTTCAACCAATTCCTGCAGCTTCACGACGCCGCGTTCTTGCAAGCGCTCTAAAATGATTCGGTATCTTTCTTCCGTCAGCATAATCGAATCCCCCCTCAAAGCATATACTACCATAATCATTCCAAAAAACAATCTAAAACTTTCAAAATCATTCATAATCATTCAGGAAAGCTATGAATCATTTACCATATCGCATCATTTCCATTCGGCATTTTTTGCTTGTTCATGACAGTTTACCCATTATCAAGCCGGCAAGTGTCGAAACATCACATAAACGTTTGTAACCTGCCACCTCTACACTATATACTGGTAAATAGGAAACTCTCACAGTATAGAAGAGGTGACATGAATGGACCAATTGAAAGAAGCCTATGAGCGAATGGGTCTGCCGGAGGATGCAACCAAGGAACAGCTCGACGACCGGTATACGCTGCTCATGCGCCAAACCCGCTCACATCAAAGGCGGGAGCCGGACCGGGCGGAGGAGATCGAAGCCGAGTTTGCCGAAATCACCAAAGCCTATAAATTCATCCTTGAAGAAGAGAACCGTAAAGCTTTGGAAGAGATGAATCAGAAACGGTACGGCAAATATAAAAGGTTTGCCGGGACAGCGGAGAAAACCGATCATTTCTTCCGTTATTATAAATTTCATGTGCTCGGCGGAATTGCTCTAGTCGGCGTACTCATTTATATCGTGATCAGCATTTTCAACCATCAGGCCGAGAAAGAACGGTTGGCCAATCTGCCCCCGGTTGATCTGGAAGTCATGTTCCTCGGATCTTATATGAATCAGGATGGAGGACAGGACCTCAAGCCGATCGAAGACGCGATTCTGGCGCAATTCCCCGATTGGAAACGCGTAACCGTTAACATTAACTATGTACCGCCTCTGGATTCCAACAATCCGCAGGATGCAGCCATGCTGCAAAAGGCACTGCTTGTCCTGTCCACCGAGCGACCGGACCTGTACATTATGGATCAGACCGCCTTTGATTGGATTGGCAATCAAGGGATGGTACGTCCGCTCGAAGCGGAGGTTGAAGGCGAGCTGAAGGAACTGCTCACACCGGAGATGCTGGTCAAGGGAAAAAATGAGGAAGACGGTTCGGAGCATGTGTATGCCGTGGATATTATGGGCAGCCCGCTTGGCGAAGAACTGCCTGTCCTTAAGAAAGAAATGTTTGCGGGCATTCGTGAAGGCACGGAACGGGACGCAAATGCATTGCGCTTTATTAAGCAATATTTGGAGACGTCCAAGTAATGAATGCGCCCATCCGATATGAATAACAAAACAGCCTCGCTGCTTAGCCATATGGCCAAACAGCGGAGGCTGTTTTTATATGCCTTATTGATTAACGATCGAGCTCAAGGATGTAAAGACATGCGTGGCAAACCCCTCGGATGGTTCACGGTGAGGGTTATTTACGCGGAAAATATAGCCCTGTCCGTCAATCTCATCCACAATGTACATCTTGGTCAGGTTCTCGCCTTCGCCTATCATATACACGGACGCATCCTCCATGCCCTTATGCTTCTCATGGTCGTCAGCTTCACGAACTTTACCTGTCTCGGCAAGCTCTTTCTCCGCTTCCAGCTTGAGTTCGTCCCCGTTATAATCCGAAGGCAGCTTCGTAATCTCGACATAATAATCTTGATCCACATTCATGGTCAGCTTGTTGGTCTTTGCATCAAAGGAAAAGATATCAAAAATATAGAGCGCGTAGCCGTCACCCTGGGCCAGTTTAGCTGTTTTGGTCTCTTTCATGCCCTCCAGCTCAAGTTCAAAATCTTTGGTTGCAGGCAGCTGCGCGTTCTCTGAACCCGTGCCCCCGCCTCCCTCTTCCACCGTCAGCTTGGTGAGGATCAGCTGTTTCAATTCTTCATCGCCCTCAATGGGCTGCTCCCAATACTCATACGAGACGGACTCATCTCCCTGAAGTTTGGATATGACTTGGTCCATACCTTCGCCCAGCCGGAACGCAGTAGGGCCATCTGCTGTTTCAATTTCAACGGAATTGTTATCGATTTGACCTACATAGGTACCGGTTCCCTGCTTGATCTCGACCTTCGGCTCTTCGACGGGTTCAGCTGGTTCCTTAACATCATCCTCTACCGGATTCGGATCAACTGGCGGCTGAGAAGTCGGGTCTTCGCCGCCGCATGCCGTAATTGCCATGAGCAGCATAGCTGCGGCAGCTGCCGCGATGATTTTGCTCAAATGCTTTCGCTTTGCCATAAAACCACCTCCATTATAATTAACGGGAAACCTATGGAATATGTTGCACAATCACCGCCTATTTGGAGTATGCTCACAGCACTCGCCCCAAAACGACAAGAGCATTCCCTTTTCTCATCAAACAAGGTATTCTAGTAGTACAAGATTCAATTAGTTGATAAAGGGAGATGTTCATGTCTGGTAAAATTAGAATTTTTGCTGACAGTACTTGCGACTTACCACCTTCATGGATAGAAGAATATCATATCGGCATCGTTCCGCTCTACGTCGTATTCGGAGAACAATCCTTTCGCGACGGAGTCGACATTACGCCGGAACAGCTATACGCCAAAGTCGATCAGATCGGCAGCCTTCCCAAAACAGCGGCACCTTCTCCGTCCGACTTTATTGCGGCCTTCACGCCTTCTATTGAGCAAGGCGAGGATATCCTGTTCCTCAGCATTTCGTCAGAGCTTTCTTCCACATACCAAAATGCGTTGATAGCCGCAGGTGAGCTGCCCGAGGGCCGGGTTACCGTGTTTGATTCACGCAATCTTTCCTCCGGTATCGGACTGCTTGTTATGAAGGCTGTTCACGCGGCCAATGAAGGTTCGTCCATACCGCAAATTGTGGAGCTATTAAGCCGTACCGTAAATGAAGTGGAATGCGAATTCGTTGTTGATACGCTGGATTACTTGTATAAAGGCGGACGCTGTTCCGGCATGCAAAACATCATTGGCAGCCTGCTGAAAATCCGTCCGGTTATCAAAGTCGTAGACGGCGGTATGATCCCCGCTTACAAGGTACGCGGCAAAAAAGAGAAGGCGCTGGAGCAAATGATCCAGAATGCGCTGACTCAAGTGGATAAGATGGACAATGATTTGATCGTTGTTGTACATACCATGGCCGAAGAGGAAGCCCGCTTCCTGCAGAAGGAGCTGCAGGAGAAAACAGGCGCACGGCAGGTTAGCATTTCTACGGCGGGCTGCGTCATTTGCAGCCACTGCGGTCCTCAAACCGTCGGACTCATGTATACCAAGAAGCCTTCATAATATCCTTCTTTCGAAAAAAACAGTCCTGCCATGTAACGTTCTGCCGCAGGACTGTTTTTCTGTACTCAAGCCTGCCCACCGGACGCTTAGGACCTTATTACACGGGCTGACTATTGGCTAAACATGTCATCCTAGACTAAAGTCTAGGTGAAACATTCCCCGAAGGACCGAGGACATCCCCATCCATTGCATGGTATTCTTGGATTAATCAATCTGCAAAAGGAAAGGAACGAAGTTTGTATGACGAAACGTACAATCTTGGCACCGCTGCTCATCCTGCTCGGCGCATACTTGCTCTTAAACCAAGGCGGATCGGTAGGCGCCGGTTCCATCTTCGCCACATTCTGGCCTACCTTGTTCGTGATCCCGTTAGGCCTGTTTTTTCACTGGATGTACTTCTCGCTGGTTGGACGACAGGGCATCGGACTGTTGATACCGGGCGGCATTCTGCTCACAGCCGGTATTGTCAGCCAAATCGCTTCCTTGTTCGACTCATGGGGTTCAATGTGGCCCGGCTTTATCCTGGCCGTTGCGGCAGGGCTGTTCGAGTTTTACTGGTTCGGATCGCGTAACAAGTGGCTGCTCATCCCGATTAACATTCTGACTGTATTGTCGCTGCTGTTCTTCGTGGTATTCTCTATCGGACCCGTGCTGAATTACCTGTCCGTCGTGCAGCCTGTTATTGCCGTAGTGCTTGTGCTTGGCGGAGCTTGGCTGATGCTCGGACGGAAGAGACACGGTTAAGCATCCGCTGCGCTAAACCGTTAACAACGCATAAAGGCACGCCGAAGGTTAGTTAACCTTTGGCGTGCCTTTATGTTATAGATGCCCTGCATATGCATTAAGAAGATGCAGCGGCAGCTAACGTTTCACTGCTTTGAAACAGATGATGAACGCTGCGGATATAACGGACGGTTCGAGTGCCGGAGTACATCATGACGGAATGCGTTTCAGCCCGCTGACCCGGCATATACTTCACGCCGCGCAGGAAATCGCCAGCCGTCACGCCGGTTGCCACGAATAATACGCCTTCGCGGCCTACCATATCCTCCATGGTCAGCAGCTGCTCGGGATGCTCCAACCCCATATCCTGGCATCTGATAAAATCCTCCGGTGTTTCCGGTATAAGCCGTCCCTGGATTTCTCCGCCCAGACATTTCAAAGCGGCGGCGGCGAGAACGCCTTCCGGAGCTCCTCCAGAACCCACATAGAGATCGACCTCACTGTCCGTGCAGGTCTCGATCGCACCCATGACATCCCCGTGGCTCAGCAGTTTGATCCTTACCCCGGACTCTCGCAAAGCCTTAATCATCGCGTTGTGTCGCTCACGATCGAGAATGGATACCGTCATCTCCGACAATGGTTTTGATAAGATCTCCGATGCTTTTCGAAGGGTTACTTCAATCGGATCATTCAAACTCAGCTTGCCCGCAAGCTCGGGTCCAACCGCGAGCTTATGCATGTAGATATCGGGCGCATGCAGAAGGGTGCCTCGGGGAGCTGCGGCAATCACGGACAACGCGTTGTTCAGCCCGCTGGCCACCGTTTCCGTTCCTTCAAGCGGATCCACCGCCACGTCCATCTTCGGACCTTTGCGGTTCCCAACGCGCTCTCCAATATAGAGCATGGGAGCTTCATCCATCTCGCCTTCCCCTATGACAACGACCCCATCCATCGCTGCGGAATCAAAATGCTTGCGCATGGCAACCGTCGCGGCTTCATCAGCACTGTTCTTGTCACCTCTTCCTGTCCACCGGGCGGATTGCAGTGCCGCTTCCTCCGTTACTCTTACAAGCTCCAATACTAATGAACTCTCCATGAATGAATCCCTCCTTCTGCTTTTTTCCTTACCGGTGCAGCTTATTTCAGATAATTCATGATCAGTCCTGCGGATTCCTCAATCGCCTTATCCGTGACATCAATGACCGGACATCCGAGCTCCGCATACAGCGACAGGGCGTAATCCAACTCCTCCTGTATCCGCTCAAGGGCTGCATACTGCACCTGATGCGGCAGTCCCATGACCTTTAAGCGCTCGCTGCGGATTTTGAGAAGATGCTCCGGCTCGATCGTAAGTCCGATAATTGTGCCGTTCGTGACTTCTCTGAGCTGCGACGGCGGAGACATCTCCGGCACGATCGGAAAATTGACCGTTTTGTAGCCTTTATGAGCGAGAAACATCGATAGCGGGGTCTTGGAAATTCGGGATACGCCCAGCAAGATGATGTCCGCCTTCAAAATGGCGCTAACGTCCTTGCCATCGTCATATTGGACAGCGAATTCCATCGCGTCGACTCTCCGGAAATAGCTGTCGTCCAAGCGATGCAGCAGTCCCGGCAGTCGTTTGGGATAGTCGTTGAACGTATCGGCAAATGCCTGCATCATCGGCCCCATAATATCCACCGTACGAATGTTGAGCCGCACAGCTTCCTCCCGCATGACCTCGCGAAGCTCCGGCTGCACAAGCGTGTAGGCCACAAAGCCTCCGCGCCGCGCCACCTCCTCCATCAATTCGGTCAATTCATCCTCGTCGCGAACGTTCATATAACGTTTAATCTCTGTATTCGGAAGCTCGAACTGGCGTAGTGTAGCTTGCACAACCGCTTCAGCCGTCTCCCCAATGGAGTCCGAACAGATTGCTATGAAATGAGTTAATGCCTGATTCATCCGATTCCTCCCATTATTCCTCGGCTACCATGTCGAGCAGCATTTTGATAATATTCGTTTTTGTAATCCGACCCACAACCTTCCAGTGTTCCCCCGGCTTCCCCGTGGTGGATGGAACAACAACCGGCAGGCTATCGATTTGATGATTGATGATTTTTCGTGCGGCATCCAGTACCGTATCTTCCGGCTGCACCGTTGTCACGTTAGCCCGGCGGGTCATGATCAGGCTTACCGGCATGGAGGATGCCGTCGGGTTGCCAAGCGTTACCTTTAGCAGATCCTTGCGGGACACAATCCCGGCCAGATGGCCGTCGGCATCGGTAACGATCAGATTCCCCACGTTCTCCAGAAACAAGGATACAACGGCTTCATGGATCGTCGTGGTCTCACGCACAATAACCGGAACACCGTGCAGATCGCCAACCTTCATTTTGAGAAGGCGAAACTTCTCCTCCCGGTCGCGCGTACCCCGCTTTCCCAGAAAGTACCCCACCTTAGGCTTGGCATCAATATAATCCAGAACCACCAGTTTGGATAAATCGGTACGAAGGGTGGCTCGGCTGACATTCAGCATCTCCGCAATCTGATCTCCTGTAATGGGTGCATGTTTTTTTACGATATCGACGATATCCTGCTGCCTTGTCGTCAGTTCGATAGTGATCCCTCCTGCGTGCATTTCCTCTACTTGCCGATATAATACGTCATATATAATATATATGCAACATATTTTCGTTCAAAAATGCATAATTAGGTATCAATCATTTTTTTAACCCCTATCAGAAAAGGTTATAAATCCACATAATTCCACTAAAAAAGCATGCTTCAGGAGGTTTCCTCCCGATAAGCATGCTTTGTTTACATTCGGTCTAATCATCACCATCGTTTAATCTTGAGGGTCTGTGCCTTTGCATTCCCCTTTTCCACAATATCCATAAATGATCTTCACTCCGTCGGTTGGAATCGTATCCACCATTTCATCACATCTGGAGCATATAATCAGGCCCCATTCCTCGTTCGCCTTGCCTTTCGCTGCCTCCGGACTTGTTAACGCTTTCATAACATTTCCTCCTCATGTTTTTTCACTTTGCTGCAAGGCAGTTTACGCTTTGTTATCAAGGGGGTAACTCGATTCTCCACATCATGCCAAAGACCGCTAACCAACCGTTTCGTTTCCCACATCCCTTTATTTTCCACTATATTCTTAATGTATTGGGTAAGAAATGAAGATATGAGTAAATCATGATTAATGTAACAAAAAACATGTTAAGTAATATGTATGTCATCATGTTTCCTGTGAAGATAAGGGATGGGGATACCCTTAATTTGGCATGATATGATAATATATACTTCAGATTTATAGAAATCGACATTATAGACGGAGGGTTTGGATTGAAGAACACATGGCAGCTCATTAAGAAAGGAAATACCTCATCCGCCATTGCGGCACTGGGCAACACGGGATTGGCCATAATCAAGGGGATTGCGGCGTCTGTCAGCGGCAGCGGTACGATGTTTGCATCCGCCATGCACTCGGTGGCCGATGCGGTAAACCAGGGGTTTGTATTCGTAGGCAGCGTGCTGGCCGAGCGGAAGCCGACCAAGAAGTTCCCCACCGGATTCGGCAGGGTCATTAATCTGGTCTGCATGGTCGCGGTGATCGTGGTTACCATCATGGCCTACGAAACGATCCTGAAAGGCTTAAAGCTGTTAAAACATCCGGAAGAAGCCACGAATTTCTGGCTTAATTTCATTGTGCTGGCCATTGCCGTTATCATTGATGGCTCCATTCTGATGAAAGCCATGAAAGAGATAATGAAGGAAACCCGCGTTCAAGCATCCGGCCTTGCCCTGCTGCCAGCGGCTTTCAAAAATGCCGGCCGCGCCGCCCCGCCTACACGGCTTGTGTTCTATGAAGACATCGTTGCTACGCTGGGCGCCCTCTTTGCTCTGGTTGCCATTATATTCGCACATTTCTTCAACTTCCTCATCCTGGATGGAATCGCCACGATCCTCATCGGCTGTCTGATGGTAGGCGTCGCCTTTAAGGTTGGATATGACAATATGGTCGGCTTAATCGGAGTCGCCGCTCCGAATGAAGTGGAAGAGAAGATCTCCCAGATCATTCTCGGCGATCCGGATGTCCGCGATATCAATCGTCTTCGTATCCTGCAGGAAGGCCGGAACTATCATGTGGAGGCCTACATTGAGCTGAAGAAAGGGATGAGCCTGGCCGAGGCCGGCCATTCCAAAATGAGAATCAACGCCCTGCTGACCCAGGATCCAAACATCTCGGATGTGACCTTGGGTATCCTGGAGGACGATGGAATCAAGCTTTGGAATCCGAGCGAGAATCTGGATAACTAAACGGGAAAGAGGCATACCTCAGAGTCCGATGGACCTTAAGGTACGCCTCTTTTTTCATACGACTCTTACTGATTACGCTTCAGGAATTCGACCATCCGCGCATAAGCGATTTTCTCGTTGGCCTTCTTCGTAATGCCATGTCCCTCGTCTTCAAACACGAGATACTCTACGTCACGGCCCTTCGCCCTCAAGGCTTCCACGATTTGGTCAGATTCCTCTTTGACGACACGCGGATCGTTAGCCCCCTGGATGATCAGCATCGGGTTCACCATCCCATCCAGGTATGTAATCGGCGAGTCCTTGATAAAGCGATCTTTATCCCTTTCCGGATCGCCTATCCAGCGCTCCATAATCGGCTTCCAGTGCTCCGGTACCGAATGGTAGAAGGTAAACAGGTTGCTGACGCCAACAATGTCAATGGCCGCTTTGAAATACTCCGGATTACGCCCTGCCAGCAGCAGAGTCATATAACCGCCATAGCTGCCGCCCATCACGAAGAGCTTCTCACGGCTCGAGATGCCTTGCTCAAACAGCCAATCCATGCCTGCCAAGCAGTCCTTGCGCGGTCCCTCGCCCCAATCCTGTTCCACCAATTTCACGAAGGAGCTGCCGTAACCCGTGCTTCCCCGGAAGTTCGGACAGAAGATGTGATACCCTTTGGCCAGGATATACTGGAACATGGAGCGGAACTGCTTGCGCTCTGAGGCTTGCGGGCCGCCATGCGGCCAAAATACCGTATAACCGTTCGCCACGTGATCTTTGGCGCGGAACAGGAGCGCTTCAATCTCCATGCCGTCAAAAGATGGATACGTCACAACCTCCGGTGTCACCATGTCCTCGTCGGTTAATCCTGTCAGAACGTTTTTCGTGATCATGCTCCATGCGCCATCCGCATAGCGGTAAATGTTAAGCGGCTTCACGGCGCCGCGGGCGAGCAGGTACAGATTGCCGGACTTTGTCACGTTCAACTGCTCCACGATGTCCGATGGGAGAGGAATGGCAGTTAACTCACCACTGTCGAGCGAATAGGCATACAGTCGATCCTCCACCCCTTTTTCCGTGACAATGTAGAGGGTTCGTGAATCCTTATGGTAGCGCAAGAGCTGAATGCTCTCCCGGTCGATGCGGCACAGCGGTTCAAACTTTTGCTGCGGGATGTCGTAACGGGCCACATAAGAAAATTCGGATTCAAAGTCTGTTGCAAAAATGACCTGGTCATTGCCGGCAAACAGCACATCCCCCGAAATATGCACCTGTTCCGGCGACGGCGTCAAGCACAGCGGCTCTTCGCCCTCTCTCTTCACGTAACTAACATAGTAGGTGTTGGCATACACTTTCGTATACGCGATGGTTCTCTCGTCGGGGCTCACAGCACACATTTCGGTCGACGTCACCTCGCCTTCATGCAGCAACTGATCCTCCTTGGTGTCCAGATGATATACGCGCGAATTCAGGAAGGACGGATTCCCCTTCGACGTAACGTAATACAGTCGCTTGCCGTCCTCCGATAGATGCACAAAATAATGTTTGTCATCCGCATCCGCCCCTTCGAACAAAGGCATCGGCTCGCCGCCGTTCCAGGGCAGCGCATGAAACTGATAATTCTCATTCCCGTCACGGTCAAACGCCGTTAAGATATGCCGCCCTTCCGGGTCCAGCTTGATAAAGCTTGCGATCTGGTCATTGTATGTAAGCGGGTATGGGTAGGATGTCTCCCCTTCTAACTCCATGGCCCATAAATTGAATTTTCCGTTTAGACTGCTGCTGAATACAAGCCGTGATTCGTCTGCACTGATTCCGAAGGTACGAATGCCATACGTTTGAAAAAATTGCTCCACATCGGGTTTAGGAAATTCGATCATTCATTTGCCTCCCTGACCTCATCTTATTATCCATCGGTAAATAAATGGAGAAGTTTGCCAAACCGCTGGATTATTCCCATTATAACGCAAAGCATCGTAAGGGTCACCGTTACATAGTCGGGCAGCTTGCTAAGTCTGCAGACCGAGAGGATGTACAATTTTTGACAGGGGCCTGTATATATTCCCGGCGTCCCTCTTCTGCCCGCATATCTGCAGCAAGATCCCATATAAATGATAAGAACCATGTTTTTAATGACGAAGGGGGGATTCTCGTGCACCAAGACGAGATCGCGGAACTGGAACGTTCCATTGCGGAGATTACCGAGATCGCTACAGGCTTTGGCCTTGATTTTTACCCTATGCGATATGAGATCTGCCCGGCAGACATCATATACACCTTCGGCGCCTACGGCATGCCTACCCGGTTCAGCCACTGGAGCTTCGGAAAAACCTTCAATAAAATGAAGATGCAGTACGACTTCGGCCTTAGCAAGATCTACGAGCTCGTGATCAACTCCAATCCGTGTTATGCGTTTCTCCTGGACGGCAACTCCCTGATTCAGAATAAACTCATTGTCGCCCATGTCCTTGCACACTGCGACTTCTTTAAAAACAACGCCCGCTTCTCCGTCTCCAACCGCAATATGGTCGAGAGCATGTCGGCTACTGCCGAGCGCATCTCCCGTTATGAGATTGAGCATGGCACGGAGGCGGTTGAGCAGTTTATCGACGCGGTGCTGGCGATTCAAGAGCATGTGGATCCGCATATCGTGAGGCCCGATAAACTGGATAAGCAGCGGTACACCGCACGGCGGATGCAGGAGCAGAAAGAGGAAGCCAAGCGGCAAAAGCCTCCAGGCCGGTACGACGATTTATGGGATATGGACGAAGACGGCGAAGACAAAGCCGACAAATCGCCGGCAGCACCTAAACGCTTCCCGCCCGAGCCGGAGAAAGATATCATGTGGTTTATTCAGGAGCACTCCGACATTCTGGAGGATTGGCAGCGGGACATTATGAGCATGCTGCGGGAGGAGATGCTGTACTTCTGGCCGCAGATGGAAACCAAAATCATGAACGAAGGCTGGGCTTCGTACTGGCATCAGCGTATTCTGCGGGAGATGGACCTGACCAGCGAGGAAACGGTGGAATTCGCCAAGCTTAATGCCTCGGTTGTGCAGCCGTCGCGCCACAGCCTGAACCCCTACTACCTTGGGCTGAAAATCTTCGAGGATATCGAACGCCGCTGGGACCGGGATAAGATGTTTGATGTCCGTGAATACGACTCCGATATCTCCTTCCTGCGCAATTATTTGACAAAGGAATTGGTGGAGGATCTGGACCTCTATGTCTTTGAGAAAAAAGGACCGGAGTGGAAAATCACCGATAAGGCGTGGGAAAATATCCGCGACCAGCTGGTCGTCTCCCGCGTAAACGGCGGCTCGCCGTTTCTCGTGGTAACCGATGGCGATCATCTCCGCTCCGGCGAACTGATGATCAGGCATCTGTACGAGGGCATTGAGCTTGACCTGAAATATATGGAGCGGACCATTCCCTATGTTTACCGGCTCTGGGGCAAACCCGTGCATCTGCATAGCATGATCGAGGGCAAACCGATCCTGTTCTCCTATGACGGCAAGAAGCTGCATCGGCGATTTATTTAACCACGCTTGAAAAACAAATATGGCGCCATATAACAGCAGCACCCGCGAAGGGTAAGTTTCCTCCTTCGCGGGTGCTGCTGTTCATTTCATATAGCGCACACATCATCTGTTCGCTCTCGGATCCCTGTTATACACTTACCTTCTCGGATACGTTTTCCTCCTGGACATCGTGCTTCTGAACATCATATTCATGCTGAAGCGATTCCAAATCATCGGCCAGCTTTTCCATCATTTTCACAAAAGCAGCCAATTCCTGCGAGCTTGCCGCCTGATTACGTGCGTTCATGGACGTTTTTTCCGATTCCTGCTCTACAAGACCCAGCTTGCGAATAATGCCGCTAACCTTGTCCTGAATCTCATCCATCGCCTTCTTGGAGTTGGTGGCCAGCTTTCGAACTTCGCCGGCAACCACCTCGAAGCCTCTGCCTAACTCCCCGGCATGAGCAGCCTCAATCGCCGCATTCAGACCGAGCAAGTGGCTCTGATCCGAGATTTCCCTAATCAAGCTGCCCATCTGCTCAATATGTAGAATTTCCTCGCCGAGCTCGGAAGTCAGCGAATGCGCTTTATCTTGGGCTTCTGCAGTTTTGATTGCATTGTCTGCCATTAAGGCTGCGCTTTGATCCAGCTCCACGATCATGGCAGTTAATTCTTGAACTGCATTTGTAATCGCTTCCAACATTCGTTGTTGATCCGATACCAAATGGTTGATCTTCTCTTTCTCTTTCATTTCGTAAGCTTCCAGGACGAGCTGGGAGTCCAAATTAAACATCTTGCTCAGCGCATGCACCACGTGGATCCACTGATCCGGTACGATTTGCTTCAGTAAATCGGTGGCAATGTCCAGATAAACCATGTAACTTCCAAGATAATAATCTGTTTTCAGGCCGATTCTGGAGTGAACTTGTCCGATCTTAATCCGTTCGGCAATATAAGCATCGTCCACTCTCCCTGCCGCAAGCGACATCCAGTATACCCGCTGGGTCTCCTTAAGCCGCTCCACGTTCGAGGTACGCTCGATAATCTGCATCAGGTGCGGCTGCGTCCCGATCTGCGCGTAAAACCGGTTAACGACCTCTTCAACTACCTTCGCAAACACGTCACGATGATTGGCCAGCAGCTCCAACCCTTGTTCATCCAATCCGATATACTCCAACTGTTGGCGTCTTTTCGGGGAAACATCAATCATTTCGAAAAATCCACTCCTAAATAGCGTGATCCATATCACAGGTTCAAGTACTTAGGGTCCATTATAGACTATATTTACCATACAGACATAATGCCAAAGTCCTAATTGTGTGTATATTTGCACCGACAAACCGGGCCATTTCATCCCAAAACATGAGAAACCACCCGAATTCACAGATGGTTTCTCATGGCATTCCATTCTTCTATTCGTTATTACCGATTCAACAGACTGCCCACATAACGCAGCAGCTCGTTCGCGCATACCGGGCAGTACCCATGCTCTTCGATCAGTCTGGAGCTAACCTCGTTGATCCGTTTCAACTGCACGGCATCCGGCGTTTTGGTCGAGGTCGTAATCTTGACGATATCCTTCAGGTCGGTGAACAGCTTCTTCTCAATCGCCTCGCGCAGGCGCTCATGATTGTTATACTCGAACTTTTTGCCCTTCCGGGAATAAGCCGAGATGCGTATCATGATTTCCTCCCGGAAAGCCTTCTTTGCGTTTTCCGAGACACCGATCTGCTCCTCGATCGAACGCATCAATCTTTCGTCCGGATCCATCTCCTCATCGGTTAACGGATCGCGGATTTTCGTCCAGTTGCAGAATGCCTCGATGTTATCCAAATAATTCTCGAACAGCGTCTTGGCCGACTCCTCAAAGGAATACACAAAGGCTTTCTGGACTTCCTTCTTCGCCAGATCATCATACTCCTTGCGTGCGGCAGCGATAAAATTCAGATAACGCTCCCGCTCTTCCTTGGCAATCGAAGCGTGCTGATCCAGCCCATCCTTAATGGCCCGCAGCATATCCAGCGCGTTAATGCACTGAAGATCCTGCTTAATCAAAGCACTGGATATCCGGTTAATGACATATCGCGGATCTATCCCGGACATGCCTTCTTCCAGATACTCATTCTGCATTTCTTTCAGGTCCGCTTCTTTATATCCTTCGACTTCCACCCCGTCGTACATGCGCATCTTCTTGATCAGATCCATCCCTTGCTTCTTCGTTTCCTTCAGGCGCGTCAAAACGGAGAATATCGCGGCAGAACGAAGCGCGTGCGGCGCGATATGGATATGCTTCATATCACTTTGGCCGATCAGCTTCGAGTAGATCTTCTCCTCGTCGCTGACTCTCAGGTTATACGGAATCGGCATGACAATCATTCGGGATTGCAGCGCCTCATTTTTCTTATTGGCGATAAATGCTTTATACTCGGATTCGTTGGTGTGGGCCACGATCAGTTCATCCGCGCTAATCAGCGCAAACCGACCCGCTTTAAAGTTCCCTTCCTGGGTCAGGGAGAGCAAATTCCACAGAAATTTTTCGTCGCATTTCAGCATCTCCTGGAACTCCATCAAACCACGGTTGGCTTTGTTTAACTCGCCGTCAAAGCGGTAGGCCCGCGGATCCGATTCCGAGCCGTATTCCGTGATGGTGGAGAAATCGATGCTGCCGGTCAAATCGGCAATATCCTGCGACTTGGGATCCGATGGACTAAACGTACCGATGCCGACCCGGTTCTCCTCGGAAATTAATATCCGCTCGACTTCAACCTTTTCGATATCACCGCCGTACTCGGTCTTAAGCCGAAGCTGGCAGGCCGGGCACAAATTCCCCTCGATTCGGACGCCGAGCTCCTTCTCGATCTCCGGTCTGAGCTCCAGCGGAATCAAATGCAGCGGCTCTTCCTGCATCGGGCAGCCGGCGATCGCGTATACCGCTCCCCGGTCGGTACGGGAATGCTTCTCCAGGCCGCGCTTCAGCAGCGTAACCAGCGTGGATTTCCCGCCGCTGACGGGCCCCATAAGCAGCAGTATGCGCTTGCGAACATCCAGTCTGCGGGCCGCGGAATGGAAATATTCCTCAACGAGTTTCTCAACAGCTCGGTCGAGACCGAAGATTTCCTGTTCAAAAAACTTATATTTTTTCTGGCCCCCGCTCTCTTCGAAACCGTAGGATTCGATCATGTCATATACACGGGCATGTGCCGTCATGGCTGGAGAGGGATCCTTCTTAAGTATTTCAATGTATTCCCTGAATGTGCCGCTCCACGCCAAACGGTCGCCTTCTGCCCGATACGATGCTATGCGTTCGAAAATATCCATTTCGCTACCTCCTATGAGTCTGTTTATGGGGATTGGCTTCCATTCCACAGCGTCATTAGAAAACATTCCATTTTCGAAAAAGTGTATTACATACCTATGCGACTTACTTGGAATAGTTGACCTTATTTTCGAAGTCATGCGCATGCAATTTTATCTAACCACCGGTCCATTCTACACTCGGGTACGCCACGCGAGCCGTCCCCATGCTATACTGAAATTACATTAACTTGACATTAAGCATCTTTCGAATAAAAGGAGAGTCATCATGGCGATAAAGCATGAAGCCGAGCTGTACGCTCCCCTCAAGGCCTTTTTTGAATTGAACGGTTATGAAGTGAAAGGCGAAGTGCGCCACTGTGATCTTGTCGGCATGAAAGAGGGCGCCGATGAACCGCTGATTGTGGAATTGAAAAAAACATTCAATCTGGCCCTTCTGCTCCAGGGTATCGAGCGGTTGAAGCTGACCCCGTACGTTTACCTTGCCGTCGAGAAGAGCCGGGCGAAGAAAGGAGCCGTCAATCAGCGCTGGTCGGAGCTGACGGGGCTCTGCGGACGTTTGGGACTTGGACTCATTACGGTCACCTTTTACAAAACCAAAGCGCCCTTCGTCGAGGTGCTCTGTGAGCCGGAGATGGCCGTGCAGAAGGGTCGGACCGCCATCAGGCGCAAGGAACGCCTGTTGTATGAATTTCGTGAGCGCAGCGGCGATTACAACACGGGCGGGGTGACGAGGGCCAAGCTGGTTACCGCTTATCGCGAGAAAACGCTGCGCGTTGCTGCTGCCATGAATGCGGCGGAAGTGGAGCAGCTGGGCTCGCGCGAACTCCCGGAGGGTCATGAGCGGCAAGAAGGAACTGCCCCTGCGGTGCTCACCGGCATTTCTCCGGCGGCTGTACGGGATCGAAGCGGGGTGGGATCGGCGGCTGACATTCTGCAGCGCAATTACTACGGCTGGTTCCGTCGGGTGAGCCGCGGACGCTACGTGCTGACGCCCGCCGGCGTACAGGCCCTGGCAGATTATGCTTCCGTAGTGAAATCATAGATTTTATATGCAGCCCCTCAAGCAAGCAAACATTCGCCCATGAAAAAAAGCTGCTGATTCTATTCCGAACCTGAAATCAGGCTCAATCAGCAGCTTTGCTATGTTATACACGATTTCGCAAAAAGAAACCTTCCATGTCTAATTCCGGGCTGTAAATTCCATCACGGCTTCGCTGATGAGATTCATGCCGAGCAGCAGCTCATCCCGCCCCGGATGCGTAAAATTCAGCCGGATACACTCACGGGTGCGATCTGCTGCCGAGCACATCGAGCCTGGCAGGAATGCAGCTCCTTTTAATAGAGCGGCTCTTAAGAGCGCATCCCCATTCAAGCCCGGAGGCAGCTGTACCCAGAGAAACATCCCCCCGGGAGGCACCGCATACTTTGAATCCTTCCATGCGCTGCGTTTCAGCAGCTCCACCATCAGCTTGAGCCTCGTTGCGTATTCCCGATTGAGCATGGCGATATGATCTTCCAGCTTAAAATGCTTTGATTCCAGCAGATGATGCAGCATCCGCTGGTTCAGCATGCTGGATTGCCAGTCGGCCATCTGCTTCACAGCCGTCATCATCTCAATCAAGCGCCGGTTCCCGGCAGCCCATCCCGTACGCAGCGCCGGCGCTACGGTTTTACTGAACGAGCCCACATACAGAACATGTCCTCCCTGCGGCTCCTCGAGTGAGAAGATGGAAGGAATTCGGGGCTTCGGATTCTTGGCGTCTGCAAAATAAAGATCGCCGTAAGAATCATCCTCTACGATAAGAAGTCCATGCGAGATACACAGCTCCAGCACCTGCTTGCGCCGTTCCAAACTCCACATCACGCCTGTGGGATTGGTAAAATTGGGGGCAGCCATCAGCAGCTTCGGCTTATGCTGCCGGATCATGGCCTCAAGATGCTCCGGCAGCATCCCGTCTTGATCTCCCTCCACAGGCACGATGACGGCACCTTGGAGACGCAGCACCTGGAGCAGTCCCGGTGAGGTTGGATTCTCCACCAACACCGGATCGCCTGGGTCCACATACACCCGGACCAGCAAATCAATGGCCTGCTGGGTGCCCGTTGTCAGCAGAATATGCTGGGGCTGAACGCTCAGGCCTTTACGCCTGGAAAAGTCCTCGCTCAGCCACTCGCGCAGCGGTCCATAACCTTCTGCCTCACCGTACTGCAGGGCGAGCGGGTCCTCGGAGAGCACCGATGTCGCCGCTTCTGCCAGTGAATGCAAAGGAAATAACTCTTCGGCCGGCAGCTCTTCTGCCAAGGAAATAAAAGAATCCCGCTTCGCAAGTTCCCTGATATCGCGCAGCGGGGATGACAAAAGGGTCTGTGCACGGGAAGCAAAGGAATACTGCATGGAAGTCCCTCCTCTAACCGTTATCAAAACCTCGGTTTTGTATTCAGGAGCCTCTTAACAACCTCTAAAAGGTATTCCTGATATGTATATATTATACCTTAATCCTGCATTAGGCATATATTTGCCTGCCTTGGCGGGTATACAGCGCATACTTCTCGATCGCCTGCGCACGGGTGGATACCCCGAGCTTCACATAAATTTTGCGGAGGTAATTGTCAATCGAGCGGCGGCTCACCTGAATTTCCATGGCGATTTTGTCGTATGTAATGCCCTGGACGATCCGTTCCATTATAAAAGCCTCCGTTTCGGAGAGCTGGAGTCCGCCTTCGTTCATTGCAGAGGCCGTTAACGGCCAGATGCCTTGCCTTACCCAGTCGAGCGGCAGCGAGGCGACGCCTTCCCGGAGTCCGGTAATCATATGTATGAGCTGAAATGTGGATGCCTGCTTGGACAATAGGCCGCTAGCACCGCGACTGATCAAGGATTGCAGCAAAGGAAGGCCATCATTGTCGGTCATAATGACGACATGGGTCTTCGGGGACAGCTGCTTCATCTGCTCCAATACGGCTTCCGAGGTATGTTCCGACAAATGATAATCCAATAGTACCAAGTCAGGAAGCAAATCCCCGACCATTCGAAGCCCTTCTGAATCCGAGGAGGTCATTCCCTCCACGAGCAGATCCTGCTGCTCTTCCAAAATCAATTTTGTTCCCAGCATGCTTGTAGGTTGACTGCCAACGATAACTACCCGCCAACACTGATTCATTTTCTAATAGACCTCCTGTATCAACAATCTTGAATCTCTAGTATCTCTATTAAGTAAGCGCCGTCAATTTCTTACATATCCGGTATTGCGAATCCCCGTTGTTTGCAGATATGGATAGACGCAATTCGGAGCCGTTATTCGTATAGAAAAAAGGTTAATTAATCCTATAGGCGCAGGGCCTTTGACGGTATGCATGGCGAATGTCTTATATGTATCCTATTTGATAATCAAATCTATACAGATTGTATCCCACTCTATCTTTCTAGGCAATCTATTTTTCATAAAAACAAGTGCTATTGGTTCGTCTTTGCGAAAGTAATTCTGACATGTTAGAATGAAATTTGGAAAAAATGATAGTTTTTGAGGGGTGATGAAATGCCAATGTTGGAGCAGGAACACAATACCCCCTATAAATCCCGTGAGGAAGTGCAGCAAAAGGGGCCATCCACCAAATGGTTCTGGGTATTTTGGATTGTTCTCATCGGGCTGGGTACCACCGCAGCCTACCTATATAGCAATCACTTGAAGGAGCAAGTCGTGGTGCAGCTGCAGCAGGATACGCGCCAGGAGATGGCGTCATTCAAAGCAGAGTACGACCAAAGGTTTAACGAGCTGGTTCAGGAAATGGACGAAATGCAGAGCAAGGTTCAGTCGTTTAATGAGCTGCTGACCTTTACCAAGGATCAGGCTAGCGGCAAAACAGACAACAGCAACAAGCTGTACAGTCAACTAAGCCAAGTTGAGAAACAGCTGAAGGAGCTGGAACGCAAGATGGAGCTGCTGAAGTGAGAAAACTGAAGTATATCCGTCCCAAGCAGTTAAACCGTACGTTTATGCTGGCCATTGCACCTTTTATCGGAATGCTGCTGTGTATGTGGTTAATCACGGAACCGCCGCGTCTGTCGCACGAAACCGCGGAGTACATACCATCCGGCAGCATATCGGAACAGTCAGCCGTTATTAAACAGGATTTGGATCAAGCTGCCGTCTCTGCGGAGCAGACGATATCCTCCATTGAAAAAACGGCCAAGCTCTATCGGCAGACAACCGCCACAGTAGGAACCATTCTGCAAACAGCGGAATCGCAAGCCGCGCGCCCGGAGCAAATCTATAATCGCCGGATCACCACCAAACTGGGTGTCCCTATTGAAACGGTCAACAGTGACCGGATTCGAATTGAGTTGTACAAGATCAATCCCGGCACCTATCACGGGTATGCGATGAAGGTCAAACTGAAAGACCCTTCCGCGATGAAAATGTCGCTTGGAAGCGAAAGCGGCAGACCCGGGTCCGTCGAAACCACCATGCGTGCCGTAAGCAGGCATGGTGCGGTTGCGGGAATTAATGCCGGTGGATACGCTGACGGGAACGGGGGCAGACATCCGCTGAGCACGACCTATTATGATGGCAAATACGTCTCGGGGTTTCAACCGAGCTTTAAGGATCTTGCCTTTGTCGGCATGAGCAAATCCGGCAAGCTGATCGGTGGCAAGTTCTACAGTCAGAGCGAGCTTGACCGGCTTGATCCTATGTTCGGTGCTACCTTTGTACCCGTGCTGCTCAAAAACGGCAGCAAAACGACAATACCCGAGAAATGGAGAACAACTCCCGGCAGGGCACCGCGTACCGTCATCGGCAATTACAAGGACGATCAGCTGCTCATTCTGGTTACCGAAGGATATGATGAGAAGGGCAAATCGGGAGCCACGCTGCAGGAGCTGCAGAACAAGCTTAAAAAGTTGGGCGTGATTGACGCTTATAATCTGGATGGCGGCGGGTCCGCATCCCTAATCCTAAACGGCCGCGTCGTGAACAAACCGTCGGACGGAAGTCTGCGGCCGGTACCCACGCACTTCTTATTTTTCAAATAATGGAGCCGGCTTGATATTCTCGTTTATTTTTTTGCCCAAGGTGGTTATAATAAAGAGTAGCTTAGCAGGAGGTGGCAAGGATGTCTTTCTCATTAACATTTTGGATCGTCATGCTCGTATTCGCCCTTTATATGGTTGGCATTTGGACCGCGTCATACAATGATGATAAAACCAAAGGCCTGTAAGGCGTCTCCCTCGTATATCGGGGGAGTTTTATTTTTTTGAGGGACAAAAAAGGCACCGCTCATTAGCGATGCGCAAAAAGTAATTCGTGTGAGGTACTAGGCATGTTTGGGAAGCTGCTGCATTTCGGACATGCATTGTGAACAGATATAGCGTTCTTTAAACTCGCTTACTCCGTCCATAGAACCACAGAAGACGCATTTCGGACGATAGCGCTCCAATATAATATGGTCCCCCTGTACAAGAATTTCTACGGGATCCCCCTCGTTCATTTGATATCTCTTGCGTAGAGACTTAGGCAGAACGATTCTTCCCAGCTGATCAACTTTACGAACAACACCAGCAGGTTTCATAACGATTGTACACCTCTTTCATTTTCAACAAGTGATTTCTGACACCACAGTTCAGAACTGATAACAAGGGCCTAGTATAATAGTTCGATAAAAAGTTGTCGAATCCTGCTGGAAATTAAGAATTTCTTAGTTTTTTTCAATATCAACTAGGTATACTGGATGATTTTCCCGAAAAAACTCAACGTTTTGCAAAATTTATTCCATACCCGGGAAATCTAATTGACGTAATGCCTCATACACCATAATTGCTGCGGAGTTGGACAGATTCAACGAACGCACCTTATCCGTCATCGGCATGCGAATACAATGCTCGCTATTCGCGGCTAGCAGCTCCGGAGGCAGTCCCTTGGTTTCTTTGCCAAACACCAAAAAATCTCCGTCTTGATATTCGATATCCATATAACGCTTGGTTGCCTTCGTCGTGGCGTAGAAATAGCGTCCTTCGGGATAGAGTGCCTGCAGCTCCTCAAAGGAATCATGATATTCAATATGTACGGCATACCAGTAATCCAGCCCGGCCCGTTTCAAGGTTTTGTCATCGGTATTAAAGCCGAGCGGACGGACCAGGTGCAGATGGGTGCCCGTTGCGGCACAAGTTCTGGCGATATTGCCCGTATTGGCTGGAATTTCCGGTTCGACTAGTACGATGTGTAATGCCATGTTGATAAGTCCACCTTTTCATCTGTTTTATTTTTATTATAACCGATTCCCTCCCGATTTCCCGGGATATCCAGAAATAACCTTCCGCCAAACCGGCGGAAGGTTATCATTGTGTAATCTTGTATAATATTAGCTGTGACTATTCTTAAACTGCTGCATGAATTCTACCAGCGCCTGAGCGCTCTCATACGGAACGGCGTTATAGACCGAAGCCCGCAAACCGCCGACGCTGCGATGACCCTTCAAGCCGACAAAGCCTGCTTGCTCCGATGCCTTCACGAATTCCTTCTCCAGCTCCTCAGAGGCAAGACGGAACGTAATGTTCATATCGGAACGCACCTCTGCATTCACGCATCCGCGGTAGAAGCCTTCGCTGTTATCGATGGCATCATAGATGAGCGCGGCTTTCTTGCGGTTCATCTCTTGAACGCCTTGCAGTCCGCCCTTCTCCTCAATCCACTTCAGCACTTCGTTGATCATATAGATGCCAAAAGACGGCGGCGTATTGTACAGCGAGTTATTTTTCAAATACGTATTGTAACGGAGCATAGTCGGCAGATGTTTAGGAGAATCTGTAATCATATCCTCTCTGACGATCACAACGGCAACGCCGGACGGCCCCAAGTTCTTCTGGGCACCCGCATAGACCATCGCGAATTGGTTCAAATCGAACGGACGGCTGAGGATATCGCTCGACATATCACAGATAAGCGGCACCGAACCGGTATCCGGGAATTCCTTAAACTGCGTGCCTTCGATCGTTTCATTGGAAGTAAGATGGAGGTAAGCTGCATGATCCGACAGCTTGATGTCTTCAAGACTAGGCAGAGCCATGTACTTGCTCTCCTCAGAAGAGGCTGCCACATGAGTTTCGCCGATCAGCTTGGCTTCTTTAATCGCCTTGTCAGACCAGCTTCCCGTCATTACATAGTTCGCAACCTGGTCTTGTCCCAAGAAGTTCATCGGAATCATCGCAAATTGCGTGCTTGCACCGCCTTGAATGAACAACACCTTGTAGCCGGATGGATTCCCCAGCAGGGACAGCAGGCGCGCCTGCGCTTCGTTATGAACGGCTTCATATACAGCACCGCGATGAGACATTTCCATGATTGACATGCCGGTATCCCCGTAATTGACGAATTCGGCCTGGGCGCGCTCCAACACTTCAAGCGGCAATGCAGCAGGTCCTGCGTTAAAATTGTATGCTCTCTTGCTCAAAAGACTCTCCACCCTTTCTCTACTATGAATGCTAATTAACGCTAATCATAGCAACAATCCCATAGACCTTCAAGTGTAATTATTCACATTAAATTGTTCCGGTTACCAGCAAAAGAATTGATACTTTCTGCTCCAGGATCTCTTTTCTCCGGGTGCCAGGCTTAATCGAATAAACACTTCTGGCGAAATAACGTGGCCGATCCCCCACAGGGCCATATGCGCCACCGTAAAATCGCTGATCTCCCTCACTCCCGCCCTGCTGGCGCTGTGCGTTAGCTGCCAGGAATAAGGATAATCGCTGCCGTTAAAGCCTTGCATTCTCCCATAGAAGGGCTTGTGGGGTCTCTCATTCCAGCATACCTCGCAATCATGAACAGACAGCAGGCCCGAGGTATAATCCGATTCGACCTCCGTAAAACGGACAGGGACAGGCAGCTTGAGCTTATACTCGGGTCCTACCGATTCCTCATTAATCCCTATGAAATTATGAATGTACTCCTCCGTATCTATCCTTTGGCTCCCTTCATTGAAGAGCTCATAATCTATCGTCAACGCCGTGTCCTGAATCGAGATTTTTTTAACGAGCTTTGCCGCATACCCCTTGACGTTCCTAGGATGAATCGTATAGGTGATACTCACGTCATCCGAAGTGATATCCACATCGAAGGGTTCCACCGGATACGTATACTGAAAGTGATACGAGTCCTTGCTGATCCGTTGAAGAAGGCCCACCCCTAATTTAGGAAACCACCCGCCTACTTCGGCCTCTGCATACCCCATACCTTCATGCAGTCCAAACTCGTTGCACAACCCGGAACCACCCTGAGGGTTAAACCCATCCGCAAACTCATGAACACAGAATGTGTGACCGCTCTCGGTCAATTTGGCCTGGGTAATGAAACCGGTCCGGTCAAAACGCGTGCCTTGGTAACGACCAACCTCCGCTATATCGACTTCCAATTGTCCGTTTGCTAATTGATGTCCCAAAAAAATCGCTCCATTCATGATGAAGAAGCCCCGGCCGACTTGCCTGCCAGGGCTTCCAAAATGTTGTATGCTCGTGTGTCAGGCAAGCTCGACACGAATCCGTTGACACTCGTCATCGGATAACGCGGACAGCAAGCTGCGATCCAATTCGGCTGCCCCCGGTTTCTGACTGCGCAGCTGAATCTTCTCGCCGTTCAGCGTAACCGATTGAATCGTATAGCTTCCGTAATCCAATCGCTTCGGATTGCTGTATACAATCTGAAGCTGTTTACCCGCAAATCGCGTATGCACAACGGCAATGCCATCGGCTCCGAATTGCGAAGGCCTGAGCTTCGGCTCCAAGAGCAGATGTCCCAGTTTTCCTTTCACGCCAAAGACCTCGGTCAGCATGGTAAGCAAAAGCCAGCTTGCCGAACCGGTAAGATAGGGATACATCCCTCTTCCCTTCTCGTTGATGTACTCGGGAATTCCCGGATACATGCGGCTGCGTTCAAAGTCATTGCTCAAATCGTAAATCGATTGTAATACCTCGTATCCCTCTCGGACGAAACCTCTCTTATAAAGAGCGTTAGCGTACATGACGCTCATATGGCTGAACATGGCTCCATTCTCTTTATGCCCGAACGCGAAACCGAATGCCCGCCCCAGATTTTGCTGAATCTCGCCAAAGTTCGTATTCAGACGATAGCCGATGCTCGGATCTTTTAAATACCGATCAACCGACTTCGTAATTTGTCCTACCTGTTCATCGTCCGCAATTCCGCCCATCACAGCAAAGACCTGGCCTGTGAGCGTCATGCGCACGCCAAGGGGATGGTCGCCTTCCACGCGCGCTCCGTCATTATTGTAATAACCATTAAACCACGAGTATCCTTCTTGACTCGTAATCCATTCTTTGCTGCGCAAATGCCGGATGATCCAGTCCGCTTTCCATTTCAAATCCTTCACAACTTCCGCAACGCTAAACTTTCGTTTGTTTCCGGTGACGGAGACTTTAACGGCCTGATAATACTGATCAAGCAGTTCCAGCTTCTCCTGCACATCGTCATAGGAGACGGGAGCCGTTACCGAATCAAGCAGCACGGCCATTTCTTCCGCAATTTCAAGAAACTCCACGCCTTCGCCGTCCTGCCATGCCAGCAGCAGATCGCCAAGCTGCATCAAATTGCTTGCATAGAACGCAGTAAAGGCTACGCTCTCGCCTCTGTCCGGGGCAAGATCGAGACCATCATTCCAGTCTGCTCCCTCAAGCTTGATGTTATTGTGTTCACCGACATTAAAGAACGGAACCAAATTCTGCAGCAGCATGTGCTCCAGTATCGTACCTTCGTATACCTCACCGTTCACGGTTAAGAGCTGATTCCCATGCTCAGGCAGCCATCCGCTGTCCTTCTCCTTGCACCGACTAACAAATACGTCGCGGAAATAGGTCTGCGGCTGCTTCAGGAAATCCAAATCCCCGCTCTGATCTATATAAAGCAGCGTGGTCATGAATGGCCATGCACCGTGATCCATCCATACGCGCGGTATGTTGTTCCGGTCAGCGATAAACTCACCGGGCTTCGTTCCGATAATCGTGGCATTGCTTCCGTCCATCCGGACACCCGCGTAATTATTGAGCAGCAGATACCGGACCTCGGACGGTTCCATGATCATCAATGCGAGGCAGTCCTGCCATAGGTCACGCCATCCACGCCCTCCGCGGCCATAGTCATGATAAGGAAGAAATGAGTTGCCATATAGGCGCCTCAATATCGGCTGCAAGGTTACCCATTTCATCCACAAGTCCTGCTGCTGATCTCCGGTCTGGAAGGATACCGTATTCAGTTTGTCATTCCAATAGGCTTCATTCTGAGCAAGCAGCCCATCAAAGCGATTCTCCGATAAATACGTTTCAGACAGCCTTTCAGTGTCTGCGCGATCCTCTGAAATAACCATTGCCATGACAAAGACCTTGGATTCACCCGGCAGCAATTGAACCTGCGCAAACCGCAAACCTCCTATAGCCTCGTACCCTTCCACGGAGTCTCCTGCCTGTGCGCCTGCTGGCTTATTGGCAATGACTGCCTCAGGCCAATCGAGCGCGCCGCCTTCCCCGATATATTCCTCGAGCACCGGAAAATAACCGATCGGTTCCGCACCGTCCGCTTCCGCCCCCAGCACACTATAGGATACGTGATTGATACGGTGACCCCGCTCGTCAAATGAGAGAGCAGGCTGCACTTCAATCCCTTTACGATGGACAAAGATCCGGTGAAGCAGGGATGTTACGTGACGATGGTCCCTTAAGTCGTCTGCCGAACGGCCATACAGCGGGATCGCCGCGGTAGGGGTCAGTTTTAGCGTCTGCCCGCCTACGTTGGTCAGTTTTACTTTCATTAATTCGATTTTGTCATCCGTCACCGGAACGAAGCTGGTTACTTCCGCTTGCAGTCCGGCCTCCCCGTTCATCCGCGTCAGCTTATGCCATAAAAACCCGGCTTCCAATTGGCTTTCTTCTTCCTTGTTCATGAACCGGCTTGCGTTCTGCTTGGCAGAATTGCCGGTTACGGACCATGCGCCATGCCCGTCAACGTGCACCCAAAAATTACGTGCGGACTTGGAATTATGTAGATCCTCCACCGATACGGGCGACATGAAAAACGTATTATGACTGCTGGTCATTTCACCGTGAAGATTCGGCGTGACGGCCGACATCATGCCGGCCTCATTCACTAAAGGAAAATATAAATAGTTATGATGTCCGGGATCACTTAACTTAAAGACACCCTGGTTCCCCTCAAACTTCCATCCTGTTGATTTCATATCACGATCTCTTCCCCTCTATGCCTTAGGATTTGACGGCTCCTGCAAGAGCACCATCCACCAGATATTTCTGTATGAACGTGTACAGAATGATCAATGGCGCAGCTACGATCGTAATTCCGCATGCCAGCAGCGGCCAGTTATTCCCGTACTGCCCCCTGAATTCCTTCAGACCGAACGTAATAGGATAGTTGGACGGACTCGGGAGATACATGATCGGCCCGACAAAATCATTCCAGATTCCGATTGCGGTCAGAATGACGCCCGTTGCGATAACAGGCTTCATCAGCGGCAGAATGATCTGGAACAGGTAACGGATATATCCGGAACCATCCATTCCTGCGGCCTCATCCAAATCGCGGCTGATCGACTTGATGTAGCCGACAAACATCATGAACACAACGCCCGTTCCCGTCGTTTTCAGCAATATATAACCAAGCTTGGTATCATAGCCGAAGAACGAAACGCTCTCCTTGAAGGACAGCATGAGTTTATACTGGGCAACCATCGGATTCGGAAGAAACTGGGACAGCAAAAAGAACATATAAATGAATCCGCTCCACATCACATATCCGCGCGCGACCGGAAACGCCGCAAACAGCGACACGATGATGGTCAATACCGTCGCCGTTACCGTATAAATCAAGCTGTTCGTGAAATAGCCAGCGAAATTGCCCTCAGACCATGCTTGCGTGTAATTGCCCCATTCGATGTTCTGAACGATCCCGATCGGGTTGAGCAAATATTCGTTGAAGGATTTCAGCGATACATTGAATACGAGCAGAAGCGGAACAACGTAGAGAATCAGCAGCAAACCTATGACGCCATAAGAAAGGATTTGCGTGGTTTTGGAATTTTGCATCAATATTCCACCTCTCTCTTCCGCGTCTGTCTGACGGCCACCACAACAAAGAGGAGAATAATCAGGAACTGTATGACGGATAGAGCCGAAGGAAGACCCATTTCCAAACTTCCCCGGAACGTTTCTTTGTACACGTCATACGCCATCGTCCTTGTATTGAAGCGACCGTCTGTAGTCGCCAGAATGATATCAAAGGTAGACATTGCGCCAATGATGGATAACAGCATATTCACCGTGAAGGACGGTGCGATCAGGGGGAAGGTAATATGACGGAAGGATTGCCACTTGTTGGTGCCGTCAATATGACCCGCCTCATATAAATCTTTCGGGACGGATTGGAGCCCGGCCAGAAAGATCAGCATGGAGTAGCCCATGTACATCCAAATCTGGACGAAAATAATATAGCCGAAGGCGTGAGTGAAGCTCCCAAAGAACATGTCCTGATAGCCGAAGAGGGCGTCGTAGAGGCGATTGACCGGTCCGTTTAACGGATCGAACATCATCCCCCAGATCAGAGCGACGACAGCTACGCCCAATACAACCGGCAGGAAGAATACCGCACGATAGAAGTAATCGCCTTTTAGGCGCTGGTTAATGATGACGGCGATAAACAGAGCGACCCCGTTCTGCACGATCGTAACAACGAACATAAAGATCAGGGTGTTTACGATGGAACGCCACCGCTCCCCTGAGTTCCCCGAGAAAAATAATTCCTTATAATTATCAAGCCCGACAAACTGGTACGTGCTGCCCGGGAGGTTCTTGACATCGGTAAAGGAATAGATGACCGTCAGGATCGATGGTCCAAAATAAAACACGATATACAACGCCATCGGTATCAGCAGCAGCAATAAGGGTATGAATCGGTTAAATCCTTTTCCAAATGGATACATCTCTCTCACCTCGCAAATCCCTTTTCAATGAATGTCGGGGCCTGCTGCACAGACCCCGACTACAGTATGGTTCATTCTATATAGGTCTCTTTATAATAGAAGAATCTTTATTTTGGAGCGGCAGCTTCCCATTCTTTTTGTTGAATGTCAGCCAGTTCTTTTGCTGTTTTGTACGGGCCGCCCGGTGCCAGGAATTCCGTATGCACGCCTTCTGCAGCCAGATGCTCGCCAATATTTTGACGGTTAATCATCATGATTTCGTACGCCAATTCGAACTCTCCGAGATATGGAGTCAGTTCATTATCAATAAATTCACTTTCCGTCTGAATGTTATCCTGTGTCGGGATGAAACCGGCAGCTTTCACGAATGTCGTGTAATTTTCCGGCTCGGAGAAGAATTCAAGCCATTTTAGGGCTCCTTCTTTGTTCGGTCCTTTCTCCGCAGCATACCAGGTTACGTCATACTTGCCGACAAAGGAGGAATTCTTGGCTGCATCTTCCGTAGCCGGTAGCGGGAAGTAACCGAATTTCAGCTCCGGATTTGCTGCTGCGACGGTTGGAGCATCCCAAGAACCATCAGCCAGCATGGCTGCTTTTCCTGTGGCAAAATAGGAAGGTGCCGTTGCATAATCAATTCCCATGAATCCGTCAATCATGTAATTGTCTTGAAGCGTCTTCATTTTTTCCAATACTTCGATTGCCTCTTCATCGTTGTAAGCCGTCTCGCCTTTCCACACGCCCTCAATCCATTTCTGCTGATCTCCGCCGCCCAGAATTTTAGCTTGCAGAGCAAATACAGGAAGTTTCAATGGCCATACGTCTTTACCTGCAACAACAATCGGGGTAATGCCTTTGGCTTTCAGATCATCATTCAGCTTGATGAACTCCGACCACGTTTTCGGCACGCTCAATCCATTCTGTTCGAAGATTTCCTTATTGTAGAACAGGCCCGACATCGCAACCTTGCCCGTTGGAACAGCATACACTTTATCGTTATAAGTTCCGGCTTTTTCGATATCGTTAGCGTTATAATTTTTAATGAAGGCTTGGTCGGATAAATCCGCGATCAATCCCGTATCAATCCATTGCTGCCAATCCGGTACTTTCGCTCCCGGTGTCCATTCCTGCGGAGAGAGCCTCATTCCCGATAAATCAGCCAAAACGTCGACGTCATTCGCGGTAATTCTTGCTCTCTGCGCCTGCTTGTATTCGTCATCCGGACCCGTAGTGGTATACTCTATCGTATACTCGGGATATTTCTCTTCAAATTTCTTGTTGATCTCTTCAACCGCTTTATTGATGTTATCTTGTTTCCAGTGTAAAATTTTGATGACCTTTTTATCACCTTTCGCAGGTGTACCCTTATCGGCTGAATCGCTGCTTCCGCAAGCCGCTAGCGAGAAAGTCAGAGCACCCGCCAAAAGTATTGCTGATAATTTCTTAATCATTTCGTTACCCCCTGAAATTAAAGTGCAATTCATTATGAAACCGGATTCATCATTCCGCTTTTTCTCGCCCAGTACCATCTTGATGTTACGAAACATTTATTATAAATTTTCGTAATTTAACGAAATATACCGAAAGCGGTTTCGCAAGGCCTATTATTACTCATTATTTTTTGTTTGTCAAAGCTTTTTTCTCTTTCCCACAATATTTTGTTATTGAACGCGATTCAGCCTTATCCCTTTCTATTACAAGCATCATAGCTACTCTCTTCATTGACTTACCTGGTTAAAGCAGATACACTAATTTACGAAACAGTTTCGAATCAGTGCTGTATACGTTTCAACCAGATTGGTTAATACTTATCACAATGGTAGGCTCTATCGATATGTTTTCCGTTATCACTCCATCGGATCATATAAAAACTTATACCTAAACAACATATTTTGAGCAGGAAACACGTATAAAACCACTCTTTCTCTCCTTAACCTTGCACTTACAGACAAGGCAATCATGATTAACGAAAACTTACGAAAATTATGAAGTGACATCATAAACAGAATAAGGGGCGTTTCGCATGGCGTTAAACATCAAAACAATCGCTAAGATGGCCGGGGTATCCGTATCCACCGTCTCCAAGATTATCAACAACTATAGTGATGTATCCGAGGAGACCAAAGCACGCGTGTTGGAAATTATGAAAGAGACGGGATACACCCCTTCCAATTCTGCGAAAACATTAGCAACCAAGAAATCTAATTTAATCGGCATCATATTTGCGGGAAAGCTGAATGTCGATTTTACCCATCCTTTTTTTGTTGAAGTTCTGAATTCATTTAAAAAGCAAATGGGGGTACTCGGTTACGATCTACTGTTTTTTTCGAATGAGAAATTCCAAGGGGATGACGCCGACTACCTAGGCCGATGTCGTCATTATCAGGTGGATGGCTGTGTCATTATATCCGGCGAGGAAATCGAGCCCTCGATTAAAGAGCTTGATGAGAGCGACATTCCGTGTATCGGGGTCGATATTGAACTGTTCGGCGAAATGTCGGGGCATATCATGTCCGATAATTATAAAATGTCCTCGAAGGTCGTGGAGCATTTCTATCTTCAAGGCTTCAGAGACTTGGGGTTCATCGGAGGCAGCAAGGAGTCTGAAATCTCCAACATGCGTGAGGCCGGTTATCGTAACGCCATGGACAGCTTCGGCCTTCCGGCCCGTACGGAATGGTTCCAAAGCGGTGAAGATTTTCATGAGGCCAGCGGATATAAAGCCATGACACGGCTGATCCAGGCGGGTTCTCTTCCCCGCGCAATCTTTGCAGCCTCCGATCAGATTGCGATTGGAGCCATCCAAGCACTTCAGGAACATAGTCTGAATGTCCCTGACGATGTATCGATCATCGGTTGTGACGATATTGAGGCGTGCAAATATACAACACCCAAACTAACGACGATTCGGCAAAATAAAGAGAAAATCGGCCGCTTGGCAGCGCTCATGCTCTATGACCTTATCCATAAACAATCACCCGTCAGCTCCTTTGTCGTAGAGCCTGAACTCATCGTTCGTGAATCTTGCGGAAGCAATACGCACCACTACGGTTACTTCTAAAGAGTAGAGCTGAGGTGACGGGGGTGCTTCTAGCGAAGAGAATCCCTCTTTATCTCACTTGGTATGGTAATCCTCACCTAAGCCTAGTTAGGCTTTATATGTGTAACAAAAAAAGCCCAGGGCATCATGCCCTAGGCTTTTTAACGTTGTTTATTACAGGTCGTAGTACAGGGAGTACTCGTGCGGATGAACGCGGATATTAACCGCTTTGGCTTCGGCACGCTTGAACTCAATGAAGTTCTCGAGGAATTCTTGCGTAAACACGCCGCCTTCTGTCAAGAACTCATAGTCTGCTTGAAGTGCATCCAAAGCTTCATCCAGGGAACCCGGTACGCTGCGGATTTCTTTCTTCTCGGCGTCGGACAATTCATAAATGTTTTTATCGAATGGTCCATAACCGAGTGCGGTAGGATCGATTTTACGCTTGATACCGTCCAAGCCTGCCATCAGCATAGCGGAGAATGCAAGGTAAGGGTTCGCCGTGGAATCCGGTGTACGGAACTCGATGCGGCAGCCTTTAGGCGTTACAGCTGCAACCGGAATCCGCACTGCGGCAGAACGGTTGCCTTTGGAGAATACGAGGTTAACCGGTGCTTCATAGCCTGGTACCAGACGTTTGAAGGAGTTCGTGCTCGGATTCGTCAAAGCGATTAATGCAGGCGCATGGTACAGAATACCGCCGATGTAGTGGATCGCTGTTTCGCTCAGGTTAGCATAAGCGCCTTTTTCGTAGAACAATGGGGTGTCACCATCGAAAATGGATTGGTGAACGTGCATGCCGCTTCCGTTATCCCCGAACAATGGCTTCGGCATGAACGTAGCCGTTTTGCCATATTGGCGTGCTGTGTTATGCACGATATATTTATAGATCAACAAGTTGTCAGCTGTTTTTTTCAATGTATCGAAACGGAAATTGATTTCTGCTTGGCCGGCCGTTGCTACTTCATGGTGGTGACGCTCAACGCGAAGTCCTGCTTCATCAAGCAAACGGCACATTTCGCTGCGGATATCCTGCTGAGTATCCACAGGTGCTACAGGAACATATCCGCCCTTAACGCCAACTTTGAAACCAAGGTTGCCGCCTTCTTCCTTGCGGTTCGTATTCCAATGTGCTTCCTCGGAGTCTACGAAATAGCTGGAGCTGTTCATGGAGCTTTCATAGCGAACTTCATCAAACAGGAAGAACTCGGATTCCGGTGCGAAAAATGCTGCTGTTCCGATACCGGCCTCTTGAAGGTATTGCTCGGCACGAGCCGCGATACCGCGCGGGTCACGCTCGTAAGCATCCCCTTCCGGAGTATAGATGTTGCTCATAATATTAAGCGTAGGATGTGCTGTAAACGGATCGATATAGCTAGACTCCGGATCAGGCATCATAACCATATCCGATTCTTCAATGCCGCGGAATCCTGGAATAGAAGATCCATCGAACGCGACCCCATTCACGAATGTTTCTTCATCTACTTCTGAAGCCGGCAAGCTAATATGATGAACCCGTCCCGACAAGTCTACAAAACGAAAATCAACCCACTCAATATTGTTCTCTTTAATGGTTTGCAATACTTTCTCTACCGACATGTCTCTTCCTCCCAATTTCCGAACATTTAGACTTAAACAGCTTAACAATGTTCATAATCTTTCGATTTCTTTTCGTCATTATATGCCGGGAGATAACCTGACGTCAATACCTATGTAAGGTATTTTTGAAAACAATGTTAAGTTATATTACATGAAAAACCAGTTAATGTAAACTCAGAAAAAAGACACCTGCAAGCTTTTTGCAGGTGTCTTTTATATTAGAAATTAAGGAAATGGCGAACCATAACGATGTGCTGAACGTTATCCACGGGTATACAACGGCTTATCAGAAAAACGTCTATCGGCGTACTTTCTCAGTAGACAGACCGCATTCAGCGGAAGTTTTTCTTGCGAGATAAGCATGGTTGGCCACCGTTGTTTTTCTTCCTTATCTCTGACCAGAAGCTATACGCGCGCAAATTCAGAAGCCGGTGCTTTCGCAGTCGCAAAGCTTTTGCCTACCAATGGGGCCAGCTGCTCCAAGTCTTTAAGCAATGCGGCGAATTGATCCGGGAACAGGGATTGCACCCCGTCGCCTGTCATGGAATTGTCCGGATCCGTGTGCATCTCAATAATAAGACCGTCTGCCCCAGCCGCCACGGATGCCTTGGACATCGGCTCGACAAGCTCGCGTCGTCCCGTTCCGTGACTCGGATCAGAAATGACCGGAAGGTGACTCAACCCTTGTAAAACAGGGATGGCAGATAAATCCAGCGTATTGCGGGTGTAAGTTTCGAATGTTCGGATTCCGCGTTCACAGAGCATGACATTTTGATTGCCGCCGGCAAGGATGTACTCCGCTGCATTCAGGAATTCATCATAGGTTGCGCTGAAACCTCTTTTCAGTAATACCGGCTTGCCGCAGGTACCCAGTTTTCGAAGCAGATCGAAATTTTGCATATTACGGGTACCCACTTGCAGAATATCGGCGTACTCCGCGCAAATATCCACGTATTCGGGCGTCATAACCTCCGTAATCGTCAACAGGCCATGTTTTTGCCCGGCTTCCGCCATCATGATCAAACCTTCGACGCCAACGCCCTGGAAGCTGTATGGTCCCGTACGAGGTTTAAAAGCACCGCCTCTAAGCACTTGTCCTCCTGCTGCCTTAACCAGCTGAGCGATCTCGTCAATCTGCTGTGCGGATTCCACGGCGCATGGACCACCCATGACAACCAGATTGCCGCCGCCAATCTTGGTGCCTTTAATATCAATGACGGTATCATCCGGATGAAAATCACGACTCGCGAGCTTATAGGACTTGGAGATTTTAACCACATTCTCTACGCCCTTCATTTGGCGAAGATGCTCCGCAAGCTTCGGGTTCACGCTGCCGATCAGCCCGATCACGGTACGATCCGCCCCCTGGGATACGTGAGCCTGCAGTCCTTCCTTCTCAATCTCGCTTGCGATATGCTGAACTTGTTCCTCTGATATTTGATTGGATGTAATAACGATCATAATAAAACCTTCTTTCTGAATATATTCCATTTTAATGTGTGATAGCCACTTTCGCGCTTGTTCGCTTTTAAGCTTTTATGCTTTTAACCGATAAAGTAAATATACAGAAAATATCTCCCCTCGTCAAGCCCATTCTTCAAGCCTGAACGATCGGGAGATATAGACCACCTGTTACATCAATGTTTTGCTGCGTCCTTCCGCTACGGTGCGCTTCACGAGGGGTATCACAATTCTTACCGTTGTCCCAATACCGGCACGGCTGAATAACGTGACCCCGTATTCGCTGCCATAATGAAGTTTGATTCGTTGATCCACATTCCGAATACCGTATCCGGCATTCGTAAGATCCTGCCCGCCTGTATTGTCCAGAACTCTGCCGGGCGGGAACCCGACGCCATTATCGATAATTTTAAACTCTAGGACGTCTTCCAGCACTCTGGCGGTAATTCGAACATGTATATAATCCCCGGTCCAGGCATGCTCCAGCACATTCTCGATAAACGGCTGCAAAATCAATTTCACGGTTTCATACCGGACCACTTCCGGCTCAAAATCATAAGTAACCTGCATCCGTTCGTCGTATTTAATCTTTTGAATGTCTACATACGCCTGAGCCTGTTCCAACTCATTCTTCACAGAGATGATATTCCGTCCATCATTAAGAGACAGACGATAAAACTTCGCTAAGTCCATCACCATGCGCTGCAGCTTGTCCAGCATCCCAAACCGCGCCAGACGGCTGATGGAGGATAGGGTGTTGTATAGGAAATGCGGATTAATCTGCGCATGCAGCGATTCCAGTTCCGCTTGCTTTTTCTGAAGGTCGGCCAGATACACCTCATTAATCAGCTTGCCGATATTGCTGCCCATATCATTCAGGGCTGAAGCGATATGTGTAAACTCATCGTTCCCCTTGAACTGAGCCCGTTTATGAAATGCACCTTCCTGAAAAGAATCCAGAACAGAAACGATTTTGGATACGCGTAAGCTGAAATACTTGGATATCACAATGCTGACTATAAAAAATATAGCAATGCAAATGAGGCAAATAAGCAGGGTGAGGTTCCGGATTTTCACCGTATCTTTCTCCACAATGTCTGCAGGAACGACAGCGATAAGATTCCAGCCGAGCACGGGAATCGGCTTACGAATAAGCAAGTCTCCATTATTGCGCAGCTCGTTCTCCTTAAACACGGTTGTCTGTACCCCGCCTGAGGAAAGAATGACTCTGCCTTGCGAATCCGACAAATATAACGCTGTCCCATCACCAATTTTGTTATAATCCATGCTTTCGAACATATCTTCTAAACTGACATTGATTCGCACGAATCCAATCTCCTGCAGCTGTATAGAACTGATGTCTATCAGCCTGCGCAAGAGCGAAATGCGACCGTTGCCCGCATCATTTTCAACCTGCTTCCATTCCAGCGTCGATCCATAGTTTTCCTCTTGGGGATAGAGCTTGTACCAGGTCTTATCCTCAAGACGCTCATACTGATATATATCAAATAAACGCGTGTTGGATTCAAGCGGATCAGAGTAACTATAATTATTATAAATTTCCCTTAACTCTTCATTCCGTAAATAAATAGACAACCAAACCTTGGAGTTCGCTGTATTGATCGCCGTTTCCAGCTTCGGAATCAGGACATTGACCATCGTATCGTAGCTAACCCATGTACTTTCTGAATAACGCAGCCGGTTATTAAAGGACGAATCAAAGTAGAGCATGTCGGAAACGCGGACAATGTCTTCCATTTTATACGAAATGTTATCACTCATTTGGTGCAGGGTACCCTGAATGTTATTATACGTTTGTTCTCTAATCGATTTGATAAATACCTGGTTCGCGATATTTCCTACAAGCAATACCGGTATGATGATGAATACACAGTAAGAAATCATTAATTTGAAGCCAAATGGGATTTTGACCCGGATACGCTCGAATTTCCCCGCCAAACCTAATCACAACCTCATTACAAGCGGTATAGTAGTATGTTAAGAGTGTTTACGCCTATATTCCAACGGTGTCATTCCATACATCTCTTTGAATTGACGACTAAAGTAAGGCAAATACTGGTACCCCGTTTGAGAAGCCACTTCATATATTTTAAGTTTCGTGCTGACTAATAGTTCTCTGGCTCGCTCCATACGAAGCTTGATGACATAATCACTAAAATTATAACCGGTTTCTTCCTTAAACAGAACACCTAGATAGTTAGGAGAAAAGGAAAAACGGTTCGCCATATCCCGGAGCGTAATATTCTCGTGTACCCGCTCTCTTATATTATCAATAATTTCCTCAACAAGGCGTCCATTTTTGGACGATTTGCGAAATTTCAATTGCTCCGATATCTCAAACACTTTCATTCTTAACCACGAGAAAATATCGTCCATCGTTTCAAATTGCAAGAGTACATCGAGGTTTTTCAGTTCGATTCCCAGCATCCGAAACAGGTCTTCGTGCATGGTATGCAAATGCGCGTCCAACTTCAATATAATGTATACTCCAAGATTCCGAACCGTAAATTTGGAGCGGATATTGGATGCAAGCAGTTGTATGGCTTCGATTTCGTCGTGGATTTTGACGATCTCATAATTCGTCATAGCGGTAAATAAAGAGTCCAGCCTGAGATCGAGGCTTTTCGCGTCCTCCCGGTCCTCTGTCGGCACTTCGTTATAAAGGATCCATTTCCCTTTTCCACGGAACATTTTATAGTCAAGGGCCCCCTCTGCCATAACGTAGGACGGATGAAGTTCTTCAAGCCGATTCGCAGTCCCTCCCTCACCTACGGTCACGGTAAGGGGATACTCTTGACCTAGCGCCGTCAACAATGACTGAATCTCTTCCTTGCCTTTCGCCGTGTCCATGAGTATGGCCATCCGCTGGTCTGTTACCTTACAGATATGCCTGAATCCGCAATTTTCCAGCTGCTTATGCAAACTCGTGAAGTACTGCTCATTTAACCCCCTCTGATTCTCAACCTCGTACTGATTGCTTCGCCATGAGCTGACATCATCCACTTCAAGTAATATCACTCGTACGGGCCAGTTTATCTCATGAAGTTGATATTCCCGCTTAATAATACCCAGCATGGCACCGTCATAAGGCTTCTGGAGAATTTGCAGCAGATACTGATTTTTAAGAATCGGTACCATCAGCTGATAAGCCCGTTCTGTTTCCTTACGATCATGGAGTCTGTCCAGCTCAAGCCGAACTTTTGTCAACTCTTCAATCAGCTCTTGGTCCTCCATGGGCTTCAGCACATAATTACAAGCGTTTAATGCGATTGCCTGTTTAACATAACTGAAATCCTGGTAACCACTTACGAAAATAACCTGTAATTCATCATGTATCTTCAGCGCTTTTTGCGCTAATTCAATACCAGTCATATTGGGCATGCGAACATCCGTCACGAGAATATCGATATCCTCTCGTTGTAGGACTTCCCATGCTGCAAATCCATTATTGACCGAATCAACCACGGTCATTCCAAGACTCTCCCATGGAATAAAGCTCCTCATGCCCTCTAGGTCCAGTATTTCATCGTCAGCCAGCAGCACTTTATAGATGGGTATCCTCTCCCCTAAATTTCGATAAGGGTATGCTGCGGATGCAGCATACCCTTTCGGTTTACGTTATTCTACTTTTGACCATTCATTTGAGCCAAGTTTTCTTGCCATTTCGTTGTTTTGAATGCAAGAAGCTTATCATATCCAGCTGCTTGAGCATCCGCTTCTGCTTTGTCCAAGACAGCCAATACTTCTGCATCGTCCTTCGCAAACAGCGCCTTCGCTCTAGCTTCTGTGTAGATATCTTCTACACGCTGACGGATAATACCTTCTTCACTTTCTGGGGCCGGATCAAGATTGATGAATTCCGTTGCATTCGCTTGCGTTTTCCAAGTTATTTCATACTGCCAACGAGTTGACCAGTTACGCTCTTCTTCTGGCAAGGTGCTTTCGTATTTCGCTTTTGCTGTATCAATAAATACCGTGTTTCCGTTCCACTGGAGGTTTGTTGTTTCCGCTTGCAACTTACCAAGACCTGCAGCATCCGTAACATATTTTTCAGTAAACTTAGGCGTTATACCATCTTCTTCATATCCATCCCAATATCCGCCTTCCGGTCCCCACATTAATAGTGTTTGACCTTCAGGACCTGTATACCAGTCCAGGAAAGCGAAGATCGCTTCAGGATTTTTTGCAGCTTTCGTAATAACGCTTACGTTCCAACCCAGTTGAGTATAGGTTCCTGGGAAGATTTTATTCTTATCCAGACCTTCCTTATGAATCGGCCAGATCATGAAATAACCGGCTTCCGGATCTTTTGCAACGAGTTCCGCATGTGCGTTCATTGCATTTTCAGTCGGGCTGGAAGCTGCATATACAGCAACGCGGCCTGTCATTACTTTTTCCTTGATTTGGTCAGCGGTTTGAGTCAATGCATCTTGAGAAATCAGTTTATCGCGGAACAGCTTCGCTGCATATTGCATCGATTCGCGATATGTTGGATCCGTAAAGATCGAAGTCAGTTTATCTCCGTTAGGCACACCACGAATGGTAATCCAACGTGTCATTGCATCCTCTTTGAAAGCAGAGTACAACACATCAATCCCTTGTCCTTCAATACCTGGTTCATAAGGAACTACAGAGTTTCCGTATTTCGCCTTGACAGCTTCCAGGTATTTAGTCAAATCGTCCGTTGTTTCCAGCTTAGGCTCGCCAAGCTCTTTATAAATTTTGCTATTAACTACATACCCTGCATTTCCGTTCGGTTGACTGGTGTACCAGTTAGGGAATTGGTACAGCTTGCCATCCGGGGAACGAAGCATGTTGATTCCCGCCTCGCCCAACCATTCCTTCAGGTTCGGATATTTATCCAAGTAGTCATCGTAAGGTACGAGCATGCCGTTCTCTCTCAATTTTTCAACATCCGATCCTCGCTCCAACCAAATAACATCAGGGAGCTCGTCGGAAGCAATCATCGTGTTGAATTTTTGTTGAGCATTACCTTGGGAGTTGACCGCTTTTACATCAACTTTTTTATTCTCTTTAATCCACTTCGTTGCGGCATCTTCTCCCCATGTAGGCATGGTGTACCAGTCATAGTGTCCATAAAAACTAAAATCAAGCGGTTGCTCACCCAGTACAAATTTTTCCGATACTGCTTCGGTTGGCGGTGTGCTGGTTCCATTGTCGCTAGGAGTCGGGTTAGCAGTCTTAGTACCACCGCTGCATGCTGACAGCATTAAAGCCGCTGCTAACAACGCAGTAACCGATGTGGCCAAAGATTTTTTTCTGAGCCTCATTCTCTAATTTCCCCTTTCAAAATTCCCCTTGATATTTATGTCTAAAGCTAAGCTTCAAACAACAGGATGGCTTGCCATGCATGTGCTACTCTTTCAACGATCCTACCAGTACTCCCTTAACAAAATGTTTCTGTACAAAAGGGTATACCATGATGATCGGAACGGTAGCGACAATCATTGTGGCCATGGATAAAGATTTCGTGGTCACACTCTGCATTCGAGATAAAGCGGCCTGAGATGCCGAGTCCAAATTACTCATCTGCTCAGACATAATGTTGGAATTCAGTATTTGACGTAATATGGTCTGAATGGGCAGCAATTCTTCTTTATTGATGTAAATACTCGGTAAGAACCATTCATTCCAGTGATATACCGCCGTGAATAATGACAAAGTGGCAATAACCGGTCCCGATAATGGCAGGATAATCTTAAAGAAGATTCCCCAGTTACCCGCACCATCAATTTTTGCCGATTCTTCCAAGCCATTAGGCAAGCCAGCAAAGAAGGTTCGGAATATGATCATATTCCATACACTTACCAAACCGGGAATAATGAACACCCAGAAAGAATCCATCAAGCCCAAACTACGAGTTAGCATGAAGCTTGGAATTAATCCGCCAGTGAAATACATGGTCACGATACACATAATCATGTAATATTTGCGGCCCATCAGTTCGCGCTTGGTCATGCCGTATGCGAAGATGGAAGTTACGAGAATCGAAGTAATCGTTCCAATGATCGTACGTGCTACGGATATGCCGAAGCCGTTCAACAAGCGTTTATCCTGAAACACGATTTCGTAGTTCTCCAATGTAAAATCTCTCGGCCAGAATGTAACCCCTCCAAGCGATGTGTCCGCTCCGGAGTTAAATGAAATTACAAGTGCATTCCAGAAAGGATAAAAGGTCACAAAGGCCAAAAATGCTAAACAGACATAGATCATAATCACCATGAGGCGATCACCGAATCCTAAACGTACCAATCTAATCGCTCCCCTCTATACGATGTTCGTTTTACCATAGACTGTTACCTGATCTGCGTGCTACCACGTTGGCAATGGTCAGAAGCATCACGCTGATTACCGCTTTGAACAAGCCTACAGCCGTTGCATAAGAGAACCGGGAGTTTTCAATACCAATTCGGTAAACATAAGTATCAATTACATCTGATACCTCTCTTAAAACAGGGTTCTTAGCCAAGAGTAAAATATCCTCAAATCCTGCATTGAGCAGGCTACCTATTGCCAGAATCATAAAGATGATAACGACAGGCATGATGGACGGTAATGTAATCGTAAAGATCTGTCTGAATTTGCTCGCTCCATCCATATCCGCAGCCTCGTACATATGGGGATCTACACCCGCTACAGCCGCCAAGTAAACGATGGAGGAAAACCCAATTTCCTTCCAGAGCCCTGTGGTCACCAATATCCCCCAGAAGTATTCAGGAATGGATAGAAAGTTAATAGGCTCTTTAATCAAGTTCATTTTTTCTAATAGAATGTTTACACTTCCATTATCTGTAGACAGCATGGAAACCACAAACCCTGATACGATAACCCAGGATAAGAAATGGGGCAGATAACTGACGGTCTGAACCAATCGTTTGAAGAACATATGGCGAACTTCATTAAGCATCAGCGCAAGCAGGATCGGAGCTGGAAAGCCGATCAAAAACTTGAGTAAGCTGATTACGATGGTATTCCGCATTACGGTCGTAAACTCTGGTGATTCAAAGAACATCCGGAAGTGCTTCATGCCTGCCCACGCGCTGCCTCCCATGCCTTTGAAAATATTGAAATCTTGGAAAGCCATCAGAATACCATACATCGGTATGTAACTGAAAACAAAAATTAATGCGAGCGCAGGAAGTACCATTAATTGAATATCCCACTGTTTAAAGAAGCGAATAAATCCATTGTCTTTCTTCCGTTTAGGAACAGTCTTCTGTTCTACGGATATCTGTGCCATGTCCAACCCCCCGTGTGTTCTATGCCATGAAGTTTACCTGATGTCTAACATTGTAGAATAAATGATCCCATATAAACATTTGCCTATTCAACGAAAAATGATATTATTCAATTGAAAAATGAAACGCTTACAGGGCATGGGATATTCACGGGGTTATGAGAGTCCCTAAAAAGGAAGCTTTAACAGGCCAGATTATCTAACTTCACCCTCCCGATATTTAATCTGAGGCATAGAAAATCCCCTTGCGTCAATAGTGTCAGGTTCATTTCACATGAACGGTTATTCCACCATTCACCACAAGGGGAGAGTTTCAATTAGCTCTATTTGGCTAAGCCATTCATAGTATCATCAACATTTAGCTTAACGTTGCTGTGCTGGTATGTTATAAACCATTTTCTGTAATGTCAATGGGCTGGAACCCCTAATATATCATAGGTGATCATGAAAATGATATTAATCAATGAATAACAGTGGCGTATATAATTCCAAGCAAGAGGCCCTGTGGTATAACGATGACTGGTTAATACTAAAGAAGCACCGATATCAACAAAAAAATACAACCGTCACGACCAAATCGCGACGGTTGTATTTAGAAAAGTCTCTTATGACTTGCTCTTCACCCGTACAGGTGGAAGCAATTTATTCATATTCACCGTACGCTTGATCTCCCAAGTGTCCGGCTGATCATGTTCATACTGTTCCAGATAGGCAATGACTTCTTTGGTAATTGGAGTCGGTGTGGATGCCCCTGATGTCACTGCCACTTTGCCTACGCCTTCAAGCCATTCCCGTCTGAGTTCCGTCACATCGCCAATGCGGTGAGCCGGTACGCCTGCTATCTCTTCGGATACCTGGGCAAGACGGTTGGAGTTATTGCTGCGCGGGTCGCCAACCACGATGACCAAGTCCGCCTGACCGGCTTGCTCGGCTACCGCTTCCTGCCGGACTTGCGTTGCAAGACAAATTTCATTGTGAATCTCCGCTCCAGGGAATTTATCGAGCAGACTCTTCATGATATGCTTGATATCCCATTGACTCATCGTGGTCTGGTTCGTAATGATGATTCGGGATGATTTTACCTGAAGCTGTTCAATTTCTTCTTCCTTCTCGATCAGATGCACATGTTCCGGTGCGATCCCGATAGCCCCTTCCGGCTCGGGATGCCCCTTCTTCCCGATGTAAATGATCTCATATCCGTCGGCTACCTTATCCCGGATCAAATCATGGGTTTTCGTCACATCCGGGCAAGTGGCGTCGAGCGTGGTCAATCCTTTATCCCGTGCAAGCTTGCGTACTTCGGGAGAGACCCCGTGTGCGGTAAAGATTACGGTTCCGCTCTCCACCTGGCTCAGAATTTCCATTCGATTCGGACCGTCCAGGGTAATGATGCCTTCGTCTTCAAAGGATTGCGTGACATGACTGTTATGCACAATCATGCCCAATATATAAATAGGCCGAGGAAGATCCAGATTCTGCGCCGCCTGACGCGCCAAGACCATGGCGTCGACGACACCGTAACAATAACCTCTCGGTGATATTTTCAAGACTTCGATGATCCCCACCTGCTTTCCGTAGTAATACATAAGCGATCTAGTCTATTATAACCTATTCCAGAGGAGGAGCAAAGACGACGGGGAGCCAGACGATAAAGGTGCTGCCTTCCCCTCTTCGGGTAACAACTTCGACAGAGCCCTTGTGCTCATCGATAATCCATTTGGCGATGGACAGCCCGAGTCCGGTTCCGCTCGTGATGCCTCTCGACTGATCCGCACGGTAGAAGCGTTCGAATATGAACGGAACCTCATCCTTATCCATGCCGATCCCCGTATCCGAAATCCGCAAGCCCACCTGACCCTTGTACAGGACGACATCCAGGCTGACTTCACCCTCCGGCGTATACTTGAACGCATTCTCGATAAAGATAAACAGCATCTGTTGCAAGTAGTCCTTATTTCCTTCTACATAGACACCGTTCAAGACAGACAGCTCTCCAACATGCCACTCAGCGGTTTTATCGAGGAAATGAGCGCGCCGTGCGACCTCTTCAACCAAAGGCTGCAGAGGGACCGGATCCAGTTCAAAGGTCTGGCCGGTATCGGCCCGTGCCAGAGACAGCATGTCGTTCACCAGTCTGCTCATCCGCTTCGCTTCGTCGGAAATATCGCCCACCGCTTCAATCGAGATCTGTTTAATCGTTTCTTCGTCCATATTCGCTCTTTCACCAGGGGCTTCCGTCCACATCTTATGGAGAAGATCCACATTCCCCCGGATGGTGGTCAGCGGCGTTCGGAGTTCGTGGGAAGCATCCGATACAAACCGGCGCTGTGCCGCATAGGCATCCTCAAGCTCTTTGTAAAAGCTCTCCGTCCTCTCGAGCATCCCGTTAAACGTCCCGATTAATTGACCAATCTCGTCCTCTGGCCCATCATATTCGATTCGTACGCTGAGGTCAGTCCCCTTCTGAATCTGCTCGGCCGCCTCCGTGACCTTGCCGATCGGTTTCATGGATTTGCGTGCCAGGAACAAGCCTAATGTTGAGGCAATGACAAGTGTTGCTGCGGATCCCATGATGAGGATGGACTGGAGTCTATCCAGGGTTTGCTCGATGGTTCGCGTACTTACTCCGATCTGAAGCCATCCGAATAATTTCCTTGAGTTCGTTTCAACGACCGGGGATTCGTATACAAGGAAGGATGCCCCCTCGAAAGAAAAACGTTTAAACTCTCCGGGTTTGTTCATACTTAATGCTCTTTCTACAGTTGGATTTTCAAATTGCAAACCACTGAACTCCATATTGCCAGATCTCCAGATGGATCCATTATAGAAAGTATAAAGCTGAACGTATAAATCAGCTGCCTCCATATTAAGCGCGGAGGAACGATCCGGTAGAAGAGCAACAGACGAGGAGGTGTAACCAATCTTATTTGCTTCCTGTACCAACCGCTGTTTTAACTCCTCATACGTATACAAATGAACAAAGCCATACACCGCCGAGCTGAATATCAGCAGTGTCACGAATAAAATGCCGGTATACCATGCTGTCAGTCTTAACCGAATAGACATGCTAGTTATCTCCTCTTAAAATATAGCCGGCTCCGCGGATCGTCTGGATCAGCCGTTTACCTCCATGTTCCTCGGTCTTCTGCCGGAGCATGGCGATATAAACCTCCAGCACGTTGGACTCCCCGCTGTAGTCATAGCCCCATATTTTATCCATTATTAAATCGCGGGACAGCACCCGCTTCGGATTTTGCATAAACAGATGCAGCAGCTCAAATTCCTTCGCGGTGAGCTCCAGTCTCTGCCCGCTGCGAATAACTTCCCTTGCATCCGTATCCATCACGAGATCCTCGAAGGTCAGTCGGTGGTTAGATGAATCATCACCGGTTTTACGGCGCAGCAAGGCCCGTACGCGGGCAAGCAGCTCCTCCAGGGCGAAGGGTTTGACCAGATAATCATCTGCTCCGGTATCCAGTCCCTTTACCCGATTCTCCACTTCATCCTTCGCGGTCAGCATCAGCACAGGTACTGTGCTTCCGCCTTCCCGGAGTCTGCGCAATGCCTCAAATCCATCGACTTGAGGCATCATCACATCCAGAACGACAACATCCGGCTCCTCACTCAATATCACCTTCAAGCCTTCCGCTCCGTTGGATGCGGTCAGGACGTCATAGCCCTCAAACGCAAGTCCCCTGCGCAGCATGGAAATAATCTTCTCATCATCATCTACAATTAATATCCGGGATCGCATAGCGGCATCTCCTCTATCTTCTAGCGTTATATTTAATACGACGTTACAATCCCATTATATCGGTCGCCTCAAGGACAAGACAAGCGGAAGGGAACGGTCCCTTCCGCTTGTTGTCACGCCTATCCAGGGTTACGGCTGCTGTTGCTGTTGTTGCTGCTGTTGGGTTAAATCGAAATCGTTCTTATCACCGATCGTCAGCGGCAGGTCAATGTTCTTGCCGTTACGAACCACATTCAGCGTAATTTTGTCTCCAACCTTCTTCGATTGAATCAATTCAATCAGATCCTGCGAGGTCGGATATTTCGTCCCGTCCACGCCCACAATGATGTCATATTGACGCAGGTCTGCTTCATAAGCCGGCGAACGGAATACGACGCTGTCAACGTAGGATCCTTCCGTTACGTCGGTACCGAGGGACTGGGCAATTTGCGGAGTGACCGTCCCCAGGCTTGCCCCGATAAACGGAGCCGGTTCTTTCGGAATTTCCTCATTGTTCTTCAGGTATTCCACAACTTCCTTGATCGTGCTGGACGGAATCGCAAACCCGATCCCTTGCGCTTCCGCGCTGACGGCTACGTTCATCCCGATAACCTCACCCTTCAGATTGAGAAGCGGTCCGCCGGAGTTACCCGGATTAATCGAAGCATCGGTTTGCAGAAGATGCTCGTAATTACGATCATCCTCACCATTGGTTCCTTGAATATCGATCTCGCGTTCCTTCGAGCTAAGTACGCCTGCTGTTACCGTATGCTCAAAACCGTGCGGGTTACCGATGGCTACAAGCCATTCACCGACCTTCAGCGAGTTGGAGTCGCCTAGCTGCACCGATGGAAAATCGGCCCCTTCGATTTTAAGTACGGCCAAATCGAGCTCATAACTAGAACCGAGCAGCTTCGCTTCATACGGCTTTTTGGTACCCTGTACCGTCACTTGAATCACATCGGCGCCATGGATCACATGCTCATTCGTCAAAATGTATCCGGACTTCTCAAAGATGAAACCCGAGCCGATGCCGGAAGGCTGAAGCTGGGATTCCTGACCTCCGTTATTGCTGCTTCCACCGTTTCCGCCATTTCCTCCCTGGTTCGATTGTCCGCCGCCAAAGAAGTACCAGAACGGATCATTCATGTTTGGATTCGTGCTTTGACGATTGCTGCTGTTCACAAGCGTCTCGATCAGCACGACGGCTGGACTCGCCTGGTCCACGACCGCCGATACATCGCCTTGACCTGACGGAATCATGGCTGATGCTGTAGTAGCTCCGCCGTTATCATCGACTTTGGCTGAAGTTTCTTGGGCTGGCTCTGATGAATACGCCGCATCCGGCGTAAACAGGTTCGTACGGTCAGCGGCAAACATCAGGCTTGAGATCACGAGGACACCTGCCAAGAAGGACAACAGCACCGTCTTCACAGAATTTTTAGGCTTCTGGCTGTAGTTCCATTCTTTGTTTCTTTTCATCGAATCCATAGACCCGCCGCCCCCTTGGCTTCCGGAGGAATGTGACTGCGAGAAACCGGAGGATGGAATCGGTTTGACAGGCTGCGGAGCGGTAACTTCCACTTCCTGCGATTCCCGGCTCTGATATGGTCGCTCTGTCTGCTGATCATCGCGTTCATTGGGTATGGACTGAAACGGTCCGTAAGAATAGTAATAAGACGAATTCTTCGTGGATGCTTCCTCACGTCTCGGTGCTTCATTGTTATTCGACTCGTTGTTCATTCCCTCATCATCCGGATACCCGTAGCGCTTTCTTTGGTCGTCCATAGGTCTACCTCCTATTTAAAATCACTTGCTTCCAAGTGGTTTAATTGATTAACTGTTCTTATTGTGTACTATAAACCTTAATAGTACCTTAAAAACAATTAAAAGGCAGATAAAAAGAAAGCTAAGGCCGCGTCAAGGGGAAATCTGATCCGAACGGAGTCGCTATATTTTCACCCATCCCTTACGGTGGGCATAAATCGCCAATTGCGTGCGGTCTTCCAACTCACACTTCATCAGCAAATTGCTGACATGGGTTTTGACCGTTTTGATGCTGATATGCAGCTCTTCGCCGATCTCTTTGTTGCTCTTGCCTTCGGCAATGAGCAGCAGCACTTCTTTTTCGCGCTCGGTAAGCCCGGAATCGTCGCCGTTCACCATATGTCGGCGGATCCCCCGGGTGAGTGCTTCCGACACGTCTTTGGTCATGACCGGCATGCCCCTGAAAGCTCCCTGAAGGGCGTAAATGAGCTCGTCGGCCGAAACGGTCTTCAGTACATAACTGACAGCCCCCGCCTCAATGCACTCAACCACAAGCTCGTCTTCGAGAAAGCTGGTCAGAATCACGATCCTCTGGTCCGGGAACTCGGACATGACCGCACGCGTGGTCTCCGCCCCGTTCATCACCGGCATCATCAGATCCATCAGAATGAGATCCGGCCGGTCTGACTCATCCCCATTTCTTAACATATCAACGACCTCTTGGCCGTTTGCCGCCTCTCCAATCACTTCAAATCCCGGATCCAGCGACAAATACGTTTTTAATCCCATACGAACCATATCATGATCATCCGCCAGCAATATCCGAATCGTACCCATAATGATGTTGTCCCCTCTCTATTCCACTGGCTCAGCCAGCACTTCCTCATCCTTGCCCTCTTCCGCAGCCGGTCCCTGATTGCCCTCGGCCTCAAACAACGGAATATTCACGCGAACGGTCGTCCCTGCGCCTTTTTTGCTTATAATATCGACCTGTCCACCAAGCTTTTCGGCCCGCTCACGCATCGTGGACAGCCCGTATGAACCCTGCTTGCCCGCCACCTCGTCAAACCCAACCCCGTCGTCGCTGATGCTTAAAATCACGCGTTTCTGATCCTCACGAAGCGACATGCTGACAAGGCCTGCACCGGCATGTTTCACAATATTAGCTACTGCTTCCTGTATGATCAGGAACAGCTGATGCTCAATCGCATCCGATACCCCGCCGTAGAGTTCAACATCCTTCATGCCCTTCAGGCCATTTTGGCGACAGTAATCCGGGAACCACCGTTCAAGTGCCTCCTCTAGGGTTCTTCCTTCCAGTTCAACAGGCCGAAGCTGTGCAATCAGCGCCCGCATCTGCTTCTGAGCCACGTGAGACATCTCAATCAACTGGCCGAGCACTTTATCGCCCTGCTCCGGGTTTCGCTTAAGAACCGCCGGAAGCGATGATGCCGACATGTGGATCGCGAAAAGCTGCTGACTGACCGTATCGTGCAAATCCCTTGCCATCCGGCGTCGTTCCTCAAGCACTGCCGCTTCCGCGGCAATCTCTTTCTCAATGACATCCTGCTCACCCAGGCGCTGCAGCAGCTTCATCTTCTTCTCCAGCGCTTCTGTCATTCCGTTAAACTCATCGTATACTCTGGAAAAAGAGCCGTCTTCCATGGCCGGCAGCCGTACGTTCAGATTTCCTTTGGCAACCTGCAGCATGTTCAGATGGAGCAGGTCCAGCGGTCGCTGAATGCGCTGTCCCGCGATGTATCCAGCAATCCCCGTAAACAGAAGTACACCGACCGTGTAATACACCCACAGCCGGTTATCTTCAATATGTATGTAGCCGGATTGGTTTGCTGTATACAGGAAAACAGCAACCCCGGCTCCAATCAACAGAAAGTAAAACAGTATCACCCATTTGGTATTTTTCAATATCCCCATCATAACGGTTATCCTACCCTATTCACTTTGACATCACCGATAAATACGCTAACGGTGATTCGAATTTTCTTACCCGCTTCCCTGTAATGCGGACTTTCCAGACCGGCATTACTCATAAAGCCGCTGCGGCTTTCCTCCAGCACCTTCATATCGCCAATGAAGGAGTTGGTTGTGACATGAATGCCGACATCCGAATCATTCGGAACGAATACTTTGACATCCCCGATAAACGCCGAGATGTTGATTTTCGTTTCGCCGTAAGGGATTTGGGCTTTGGTCAGATCCAGCACCGTATCACCGATGAACTGCGAGATATTGGTCGGCTTGAGCTGAAAATAATCTTTTCCCATATGCACGTCCCCGATAAAAGAGGACTTGTTCACCGCATCATGGCTATGCCAAGATTGATGATGATGATGGTGCCCGTGCTGTTCATCCTTATATTCCGATCCGTCGCCGTAGCTTCTGCCGTTATCGTCAAAATCCACATGAACCCTGAACCGGCTGCGATCCTGACGGTCCTGGCGCTGGCGTTCATGATGCTGCCCCTGCCAGCGGTAACCCTTACCTGGCTCATGATAATCCTGTGATTCAAGTTCAGGATCGGGCAAGGTATTCTCAGTCTTGTCAGCCTTGTCTGTTTTACCAAATCTCCGTTCAAATTCTTCATCCAGAGAAGAATCAAGCGGACGCGCTTCAGGCGGCTCCGGGATATTGTAATCGTCGCGCCGATGTGAGCTGAAGTCATCCGGACTTGGCGGCGATGGCGGTGGCGTATGATCCTTCGGTTTGAAAATAACCTGCAATCCAAACCCAATCAGGATAATCGGAATCGCATACTTGATCAGATCGCCGAATGAGAAGTCAATCAAATCCAGATTTCTGCCAAGAAAGTACGATCCGATAATGATCGGCACAACGGAGCCCCATAGTGCTCCTCCACGGGCATAAATTAAGCTTTGCAGCCCGAACCAGATGATAAACACCGGCCAAAAGGTCGAGAATATATAACCAAGATCCACATGTATCATATCGAGCTGATTTAGAAGAAATACCACACCAATACCGATGAGCAGCAATCCGTTGCTAAGCTGGCTCCATCCTTTTCTACTCATGGTCATCCCCTTGCCTTCCAGTTCTATTTTTTCTTAACTACAGTGTACAACATATTGCAATGAACCGGTTAGCGGCGGTGGAATGAAGTTGATCTCGGTCTTGAGACTGAGTCCATGGATAAAAATGGGAAAAGCATCAAAATAAAAGACCCCCGCTATAGCGGAGGTCTTATTTCACGAACGGACGCTGACATCTAAACCTTAACGGTTAGCGGAATGGTCCCCTGGTGTGTTCAGTTCGCCAAACTCAGCATCAAACTTCTCGTTCGGCTTTTTGTAGTTCTCTTGAACTTTCGAATTTCCTTTTGGATTGCTGGCGATGCTGGTATCTTCAGCAAACTCAGCATTAAACTTTTCATTCGGTGTTTTGAAGTTCTCTTGAACTTTGGAATTCCCTTTTGGGTTGCTGGCTATGCTGGTATCTTCAGCAAACTCAGCGTTAAACTTTTCATTCGGTGTTTTAAAGTTTTCTTGTACTTTGTTCTTTTTAGCCACAGTATTCACCTCCCTGTTCATATGCAATACCATCATCCTCTTCAGGGGTTTGGCCCCCGAAAAGTAGTATGTGATGAACAGGGAGGCATTATTCTTAAATGTTTACTGCCAATCTATGCGCCATAATCACCCTAAATGGCTTCCTCCAGAACGGATGAAGGCAGGAAACGATAGGTTTCGATCGCGGTATCCAGGGTTCTCAGCATTTCCTCCGTGCATTTGCCGCTTCCGGTTTTAATGACCTGTACCTCGACGTCCTTCTTCCCCCACTCCTTGAACACTTGTTTGGTTGTGGAGAAATAAAGATCGATTTTTTGCCCTTTGATCGCTGATCCGATATCCGCTACGATTCCATAACCATAACCCGGTATATAGAGAATACTGCCAAGCGGAAATACATCCGGATCCGCGGCAATCGTAGATAGCGTATTTCGATCCCGTTTAACCTTCACCCCGGAGTAGGTGATTCCATATTGAGGATGTCCCGGCTTCTTCCCGGTCGATTCATAACCTGCCGTATACCCCGTAGCGGTTACCTTCACCGTATGCAGCACCTGGTCCTCCCTGGGGGCAAGCACAGGCATGGATTCCCGTTTCTTGCCCGGCTGGCTGGCCTTTGGCCCCGTATCCGGAACTTCCAAGTATCTATTCATATCGCTAAAACCTACTACACGAAGCGCATAGAAGCGAGACATTTCCACGTAATCGGAGCCTTGAATTTCCCCGGCCGGATCATATACATTTCTGAAGTCCGTCGAACCATAGGATTCGCTTAGAATCAGATTGTGGGCTTCTACTATTGAAGAACCTGCACTAAACAAGACGGCTGATAAAATAAAACCAGCAAAAAACCTCTGCCATTTTTTCCATTGGATCATGTGAGTACCTCCCCCTTACTAGCGAGGGTTCCCACTTCCCAAATAGAATATACGTGATGGCAGAGGTTTGCATGTTCCCTTGTTACTTATAGAGGTTGTTCAAAAAGTCCGCTTTTGATCACGAAGCGAATCGGGAAGCAGCTCGGCATCGAATCTTGAATTCAGCCGGGCCTTCCAGTGCTCACGTACCCAAATCGTACGCTCCGCTCCTCACTCCCTAGCTTCATCCAACCTTCTCGGTGCTGAAAATCGACCTTTTTGAACATGCACTTAAAGCCAAACTTAAACGACGTGGGTGTTAATTTCTTCACGAAGCTTGATGATGATCTCGTCCAGCGGCTGGGCACCGATGTCCCCTTCGCCGCGTTTGCGGACGGAAACGGCGCCCGCATTTTTCTCGTTCTCGCCTACGATAAACATGTAAGGAATCTTCTCGAGCTGTGCTTCCCGAATCTTGTAGCCCAGCTTCTCGTTGCGAAGATCCGGCTCTACGGAGATACCGGCGAATTGAAGCTTCTCGGCCACTTCCTTGGCATAGTCTTCAAAGGCATTGGAAACCGGAATGACTTTAACCTGCACCGGTGACAGCCACAGCGGAAGCGCACCTGCAAAATTCTCAAGCAAGAAGGCGGTGAAGCGTTCCATGGTGCCCAGAATACCGCGGTGGATAACGACCGGACGATGCTTCTGGCCATCGTCACCGACATATTCCAGCTCAAAGCGCTCAGGCAGCAGGAAGTCGAGCTGAACGGTTGACAGCGTCTCTTCCTTGCCTAGAGCCGTACGGATCTGGACGTCGAGCTTCGGTCCGTAGAAGGCAGCTTCGCCTTCGGCCTCATAGAACGGCATGTCCAGGCTCTCGACGACTTCGCGCAGCATGCGCTGGGACATTTCCCACATTTCGTCGTTCTGGAAGTACTTCTCGGTATCCTGCGGATCCCGGTAAGAAAGGCGGAAGCGGTAGTCATGGATGCCAAAGTCCTTGTAGACGGTCATGATCAGCTGAATGACCCGCGCAAACTCTTCCTTGATCTGATCCGGACGGCAGAAAATATGCGAGTCGTTCAACGTCATCGCGCGCACGCGGTGCAAGCCGGTCAGTGCACCGGACATTTCATAGCGGTGCTGCATGCCAAGCTCAGCAATACGGATCGGCAGATCCCGGTAGCTGTGCATATCGCTCTTATATACCATCATATGGTGAGGACAGTTCATCGGACGAAGAACAAGCTCCTCGTTGTCCATCTCCATTTTTGGGAACATATCTTCCTGATAGTGCTCCCAGTGACCTGAAGTTTTGTACAGCTCCACGTTTCCGAGGACAGGCGTGTACACGTGCTGGTAACCGAGGCGCTCCTCCATGTCCACGATATAACGCTCCAGGGTACGGCGCAATTTCGCGCCGTTTGGCAGCCAGATCGGCAGGCCTTGTCCAACAAGCTGAGAGAACGTAAACATTTGCAATTCCTTGCCCAGCTTACGATGATCGCGCTTCTTGGCTTCCTCCAGCAGATGAAGATGCTCATCGAGCTGCGCTTTTTTCACGAACGCCGTACCGTAAACGCGCTGAAGCATTTTGTTCTTGCTGTCGCCGCGCCAATATGCGCCTGCCACATTCATTAGCTTGAATACTTTGATCTTGCCGGTTGAAGGGACATGCGGTCCACGACAGAGATCAAAGAATTCGCCTTGCTCATAGATCGTAATGACGCTATTCTCTGGCAGGGCATTGATCAGTTCCAGCTTGTACGGATCCCCGAGCTCGCCGAAGATGCGCAGCGCTTCCGCACGGCTTACTTCCTTGCGGACAATCGGAAGATTTTCGCCGATAATGCGTTCCATTTCCTTCTCAATCTTCTGCAGGTCCTCCGGATTCAAAGGCTCCTCCAGATCCATGTCATAATAGAAGCCGTCCTCAATGACCGGACCCACGCCCAGCTTTACTTCTTTCGCTCCATACAAACGCTTGGTTGCTTGAGCCAGCAAATGCGCTGTACTATGGCGCATCACTTCAAGCCCTTCGGGTGTATCCTGCGTTACGATTTCGATCAAAGCTCCGTCCTGAAGCGGTGTCGAGAGATCCACGACGATCCCGTCCATTTTTCCCGCGACCGCATTCTTTCTAAGTCCGCTGCTGATTGACGCAGCCACATCCTCAATGCTGCTGCCCGCCTCATACTCCCGTACGGAGCCGTCAGGCAATTTAATGCTAATAGCCACCTTGTATTCCTCCCAAAAAGTATTTCACGTTTCTTCCATATATGAAGGACGCGTTAGTCTCCCCGCGAAGACAGGCATGGACCGCTGAGGTGCCCGCCTGGACTTCAACGAAAGATACCGGAACATGCAAAAAACACCCGTCCCGCGAAGGGACGAGTGTTATACCCGTGGTTCCACCCTAATTCGATCTCTCCATCACCTTATGTACCGGGTACATAAACGATTAAGATCCTTCATCAGCATTGAGTAACGGTCATGAACCGGTGAAGCCTACTCATCCGCATTCATCATGACGTGCGGGTTCGACGACACAGCTACAAAGGGGTAAATCAATGGCGAACCGGAGGAAATTGCAGCCGAGGTTTCCTCTCTCTGAGCGGTCAAATCCGGATTGATTCATGTCTTTGTCAGAGCTTTTACGTGAATTTATCAGTAATTATAATCCTGACCGCTTCGGTGCGTCAAGTCATCATTCGTCCGCTTCCGAGAAGCGCGCTGCATTCCGGACAACTGCAGCATACTTCGGCGCGGTTATCAAAGATGTGGGCCAATGTCACGATGACGGGAAGCTCAGGCTGCCTCGTGTGGATAATCATGCGGGCCGGAGATACCGAAATCAGCGTACTGACCACCATATCTTCAATCTCCATATCCTGGTCCAGCCTTTCCATAACGAGTCCTTCATCTCGAGGACGTTCAATCGGGCGAAGATTGCCATCCAGCAGCAGGAAATCCTCCTCCCCCTTATGAATGACGTGAACCAGCGGCATTTTGGGCTCCTGAAAATAAACAAAATATTTCAGCAGGCTGACAAACTCCTCGTACTGCTGATCCAGCATAAATTCATCCACTGCATACTCCGCCATCTCGCGGAGCTCCTGTTCATAGGACTGAAGCCGGAAGGTCATGTATCCATCCAGATTGAGCTCAGATGCTTCGTTTAGGCATTGGTATATGCCTTCGGACAGCTTGCGTCTGCGGCTCTGCCAGAAGTCCGCGGACGGGCCTTCCTCTTTTTGCAGGAGCATCAAAAACCATTGCAGAATCCGCCCCGCTTCTTCCTCATCATCAAACTCGAATTCCGAGAACATTAACCGTGCAGCAATCTCCTGCTCCTTCTCTTCCATAATATAAGCAGTGACTGCTTCGGCAGTGAGCCGGCGCAGCGTGTCGGCCGATGCGGTCCATGAGGACAGCGGAAGCTTGCCGGAGCACGTCCAAATCACGCGGTCATCCGAAGCGCTGAATGTGAATTTCAGCTGCTTGCATTGTTTATGTAGCTCTTTCTGCTTGTCTGACAATATACGGTGAAACGCCTTTTTCTCGTCTTCCGTCCGTGTACCGACAGAAATGCTGAACAGTTCCATGGAATCACTCCTTTCGAGTTCCCTTTTCAGTATATGGGGACCCGCTCGGGGATATACGGAACTCCTGCTTGGAAAAACAAGCAAGTCCGAAAGAATATCTAATAAATGGCGCGCATACTAAAAATGTCGATCGATTTAAGTTCCATGAAAACCATACTTTCTAATATCCCAATATAAAAAAAGCGGACCGAGTTGCTCGGCCCGCTTTGCGGATTTTTCATGAAGTATAAAATTAGTTCTGCATGACAAAGTCGCGCTCAACGGTGCTGTTATCTTCGAACACGCGCAGAATATCATACCGGGTATTGCGTTGAGCCGGAATGTTACCGGTCTCGCGGATCAATTGAATAATCGATTCAATATTGACCTTATACACAGCTCCTGCGGAAGAAACCACGTTCTCCTCCATCATCGTGCTGCCAAAGTCATTACAGCCGTAGCTGAGTGACAGTTTGCCGATCTCAGGCCCCATCGTTACCCAGGACGACTGCAAATTCGGAACGTTATCGATCGCCAATCGACCGATGGCTACCGTCTTCAAGTACGCCTCCGGCGTTTCGCGTTCACGCTTAAGGTTTGTATTGTCCGGCTGGAACGTAAATGGAATGAAGGCCAGGAAGCCTTTGGAATCATAACCGTTCTGAATGCATTCATCCTGAGCATCACGTACGCGAAGCATATGGAGCGCACGCTCTTCCATCGTTTCGCCCAGACCGATCACCATGGTTGCCGTCGTGTTCATGCCGACTTTATGAGCCGTTTGCATGACATCCATCCACTGGCGCCATGTGCCTTTCAAACGGCTGACTTTTTTACGGATGCGATCATCCAAGATCTCTGCGCCGCCGCCAGGCAGCGAATCCAGACCCGCGCTGTGAAGCTCGCGCATTACCTCTTCGAGTGTAAGCCCGGAGATCTCCACCATCTTCATAATTTCCGCTGGGGAGAAGGAATGCATCGTAATGTTAGGAAACCGCTTCTTGATGTTACGAAGCAGGTCCGTATAATAATTGAAAGGCAAATCCGGATTGACTCCGCCCTGCATCAGAATTTCAGTACCGTTCACATCCTCGGTTTCCTGAATCTTCTGGAAAATCGTCTCATCGGGCAGAACATAGCCCTCGGAAGAGCCCGGTCTGCGATAAAAAGCACAGAAACGGCAGAATACATCACATATGTTCGTGTAATTGATATTCCGGCCGATAACAAATGTTGTGATAGGATCCGGATGCAGGCGCTTTGTCATCACATCCGCCGCATGGCCAATTTTCTCAATCTCGTCACTTTCAAAAAGCGTCACGGTATCTTCCAGGTTTAGACGCTCACCGCGTAAAGCTTTATCCAATATACGGTTTACCGCACTCATTCTTGCAGCCTCCCTACTTAGAGCAAAATAACAAATCACCAGTAAAACTTTTTCTATCTCATCCTACCACAATCCGGCATTAAAAACGACATCCCGTCCGTGACAGGATGCCGAATTCTATGATTTGGCATATCTTTAAATGAAGTCCTTGCTTCCATGCAAATCTTTAGTAACTGGCAGCAAAAGCCCGATCCAGGTCAGCAATCAGATCGTCCACATCCTCGAGTCCAACCGAGAAACGGAGCAAACCATCCGTAATGCCGCGTTCATGCCGAACCTTCTCGCCCATCGCTGCATGCGACATCATCGCCGGATACGACAGGATGCTCTCCACAGCTCCCAGGCTGACCGCTACCAGCGGCAGCTTCACATGGTTCAGCACCTGCTTGGCGCGCTCGCCTGAGCCGACGTCAAAGGAGATGACCGCACCATAACCGCTCGATTGCTTCTCGTGGACTTCACGTCCCGGATGATTCAAGAGGCCAGGGTAGTACACTCGCTCAATATCGCTTCTCCCTTGCAGCCAGGCCGCCAGCTTGGCTGCACTTTGCTCGGAGTGGGCCATTCGTGTGCTGAGTGTCTTCATGCCGCGCATAAGGAGCCAGGAATCCTGAACCCCAAGCACCGTGCCCAAACCATTTTGCAGTTGCTTCAATTGGTCTCCAAGCTCCTGGGTTCTGGCTACCGCGAGACCTGCCAGCACATCGCTGTGCCCGCCAAGGAATTTGGTCGCGCTGTGGATGACGATATCCACGCCGAATTCAATCGGACGCTGGTAAAACGGCGTCATGAACGTATTATCCAGCAGGGTAAGCAGGCCTTGCTCCTTCGCCCAATCCGTCACGGCACCAATGTCGGTAATTTTCAGGGTCGGGTTCGAAGGAGTCTCCATATAGACAGCTTTCGTATTCGGTTTGAGGGCCGCCTTCACCTGATCCAGATCGGTCATGTCTACAAAGGTGCTCTCGATGCCCATACGGCTCAGAATGCTGGTCAGCAGGCGGTAGGTCCCGCCGTACACGTCCTCCGTCACGATCATATGATCGCCCGCGGAGAGCAGCATGAACGAGCTGGAGATCGCGGCCATACCGGAAGCATAAGCGAAACCGCGTACGCCTCCTTCCAAGAGGGCGATATAATCTTCCAGCGCCTGCCTCGTCGGATTGCCGGAACGGCTGTAATCATGTTGGGGCGGGTTAAAGATATCTTCATGATGAAACGTAGAGGCTTGATAGATCGGAACGCTTGAGGCGCCGGTTGCCCGGTCGATTTCCCCGCCGAAATGCAATAATTTCGTCTCGAAACGGAGTTCTTCCTCGCGCTCCCGTTTTGTTGATAACTGCTTGGATTGCGTTTCCAAGCCTGATGGGCCTTTATCGATGCTCATTCTCCCGTGCTCCCTTCCACTTCAGCCATAGCTGCGCCCAGCGCAGCATCCAAATCCGCGATCAGGTCATCCGCATGCTCGATGCCGACCGAGAACCGGAGCAAGCGGTCATCCACACCGATCGCATCCCGAATCTCAAGCGGGATGTCCGCATGGGTCTGGACGGCTGGGTATGTCATCAGGGACTCGACGCCCCCGAGGCTTTCGGCGAACGCAATCAGCTTAATATGCCGCAGCACGGGCTCCACATAGCGGGCGTCCTTCACCTTGAAGGAGAAGATGCCGGTGTTGCCGCTGGATTGACGGTTCTGTATGTCATGTCCCGGATGATCCGGCAGGGCAGGATAATATACCTCGCCGATCGCTGGGTGAGTTGTCAAAAATGTCGCCACTGCGGTGGCATTCGTTTCGTGCCGATCCATGCGCAGCGCAAGCGTCTTCATGCCTCTCATCAGCTGATAGGAATCGGTCGGGCTTAACACCGCGCCGATGGAGTTATGAAGGAAAGCCATCTCCTCCGATAATTCCTTGCCCTTCGTTACGATGATACCCGCCAGCACATCGTTATGTCCTCCCAAATACTTGGTGGCGCTATGTATGACGATATCCGCCCCAAGCTCGATGGGTCTTTGGAAATATGGAGTCAAAAGCGTATTATCGACGATGCTGATCAGTTGATGGCGCCTTGCCCACGTACAGACGGCTTCGATATCCGTAATCATCATAAGTGGATTGGTCGGCGTTTCGACAAAGACAGCCTTCGTGTTGGGCTGTCTTGACCCTTCCAGGGCATCCAGGTCATTCGTATCCACGTACGTAGCCGTTACGCCGAACTTGGACATAATCCGCTCCAGCAGCCTATACGTCCCACCATACAGATCCAGCGATACAATCAGATGATCCCCTTGGCCGAACAAAGCAAAAATCGTCTGAAGGGCAGCCATGCCCGAGCTGCAAGCAAAGCCGGCATCACCGGATTCCAGCTCGGCGCAGGCATCCTCCAATACCGACCGGGTCGGATTTTTCGTACGGGCATAATCAAACCCCGTGCTCTGGCCTAATTTGGGATGGCGGTACGCCGTAGCCTGATAAATCGGAAAATTCACGGCTCCGGTTACCGGTTCTTGCACCGACCCGATCTGTGCCAGCCGGCTCTCTATATTCAAAGGTTTCTTCTCCATCACAAACTCTCCTCCCGTATACTGCTATATTTGCGGACCAATATCGTACGGCGTTTCCTGATATACATAGTAATTGAGCCAATTAGTAAATAATAAGTTTGCATGCGCGCGCCAGATGGACGGAGGCGTCCTTGTTGGATCATCATTCGGGTAATAGTTGCGCGGCAGCGCGATATCCATTCCTTTGGCAACGTCCCGGTCATACTCCCATTTCAGAGAGTCCGCATCATATTCGGAATGCCCTGTGGCAAAAATCTGCTTTCCATCGCGGCTGGATACCAAATAAATGCCTGCTTCCTCGGACTCGGACAGGATGACCAAATCGTCAACACCTGTAATGTCTTCGCGCCGAACTTCCGTATGACGGGAATGCGGAACAAAGAACATTTCGTCAAAGCCGCGAAGCAGCTTGGTACATGCTTCATTGATCGTATGTGGAAATACGCCAAAGCATTTTTCCTCGAGGCTGTATTTCGGCACGCCGTAATGATAATAAAGCCCGGCCTGCGATGCCCAGCAGATATGGAGCGTGGAGGTCACATGCGTCTTGGTCCATTCAAAGATTTCAGTAAGCTCATCCCAGTAATTCACTTCTTCAAACTCCAACTGCTCGACGGGAGCTCCTGTAATAATCATGCCGTCAAAACGCCGGTTCTTCACTTCTTCAAAGGTTTTGTAAAATGATTTCAGATGCTCAGCCGACGTATTCTTCGAAACGTGGGAACTCGGATGAAGAAGAACAACATCCACCTGGAGCGGGGAGTTACCGATCAATCGCAGCAGCTGGGTCTCCGTCGTTTCCTTGGTTGGCATCAAGTTCAGAATAGCAATTCGCAATGGGCGGATATCCTGATGAAATGCATGACTCTCATCCATGACAAAAATGTTTTCTCCAGCCAGAACTTCCTTTGCCGGCAAGGCATCCGGAATTTTAATTGGCATTGTGGCTCACTCCTTCGAAATATGAAATGATACATCCATAAAAAGCTGTGAGAAAGAGCGTTAGACTGTATAAACGCAAGAAAACCTTTCTCGAAGTAGAGAAAGGTCATCATATACGTATCACAATGCGCCTCTCTCATCTGTCAGACTATACAACGGCTTCGAAGAAGCGTCGTATCTCCTGCAAGAATTAGCACCGTGCGATGTTGCCGCCGGTTGCCGGGTTTCATAGGGCTAGTCCCTCCACCTGCTCTTGATAAGATTTCGCTTTATTCAGTTGTCTTAAATGGTTCGTAATTGATACTTACTTTAAATCATTCCCAATTTTTCGTCAAGAACCTTTTCATAAGTCCGTCACACTTCACCGAAGGTTTCCATACCCTGTACAAATGGCCCTTGATTGCACCGGATTTTCAACTTGAAAGGTCCTACACCCGGCGTTATACTAGACAAGTGCTGTTTAAAACCGAGTATGAAAGAGGTGACATGGAAGATGGACGGTGACCCGAGCCAGAAACTGGATGCACAAGACGCACAACCGCATAGGATTAAGATCAGCTTACCGGCAGAGGGCGGCGTTATTTTTCATGCGCTTTTATCGTATTCTAACCTTCCTTGAATCATGCCTGTATACCGGTGGGCTGATATCCTGTGCCTTTACTGCTGAACCAAGCAGTTTGTATTTGACAAAGGAGTGATATCAGATGAAAATCCGGTTGGTCGATTCGGGCGTATTTACCCCTATTGATGACATCGAAATGACGCTGACGCCTCCGGCCAGCGGCTTCTACTGGCTGGATGCGGACGTGGATGATTTAGCCGAACTGCAGCCCCTCTTCTCCCTGCATGATCTTGCGGTTGAGGATTGCCTCAGCGAAGAGGAGCAGCGTCCCAAAATTGAAATATACGAGAACCACTATTTTATCGTCGTGAACAGCATCCGGTTTGACGACGAAGAGATTTTCCTTCGGGCATTGAATGTTTTCCTGGGCAGACATTTTATTATTACGGTAACCAAGCAAAAGATCCACGAGCTTCGCACCGTTAAGCCGCTTCTCTGGGAGGACGAAGTCAGCACGCCTGACCGCTTCCTTTACCTCTTGATCGACCTTGTCACGGACAACTATTTCTCCGTCGGGGACCGCATCGAGGCGCGGATTGAAAAGCTGGAGGAAGACATCCTGATGCATACCAAAAAAACACACTTAAGCGAGATTATCGGTCTGCGAAGCGAGATTCTTTGGTTGAAAAAGGTGCTTGGTCCGCAGAAGGAAGTTATCAATACACTTAACAAAAAAGATCTCCGGCTGATCGATGACCAGCTGCAGAAATATTTCAGCGATATCTATGAAAATGCCGTGAAAATTTCCGAAACCTTCGAGACCTACCGGGATCTTATGGGGAACCTTCGAGAGGCTTACCAATCCAGTATCGCCAATCGGGCCAATGAAATCATGCGTGTGTTTACCGCCATTACAACGATCTTTATTCCACTGACGCTGATTACGGGCATCTACGGCATGAACTTTGACAATATGCCTGAGCTTCACTGGAAATATTCATATTATGTAGTTATAGGCATCATGATTTCTGCCGGTGCCCTCATGTTTTATCTGTTCCGCAAAAAGGACTGGATATGAAATATCACATCTCCACAGACAGAATCAGGACGGATCTCCTTGCACAAGGAAATCCGTCCTGATTTCGTTCGTGCGGATTAGCCTGCGTTCGCTTTGCCAGGCTCTTCCCGCCGGAAGCGAATCCGTATCAGGCGCAGCCGCTCATACAGCTTCTCCGTTCCGCCAATCTCTTCTACCTCTCCATTCCGGGCTTGTCCTTCTCCATATACCCGTTGTAATACCGGTTTAAGAAACGTATCGCCCAGCTCTTCAAAAGCCTTCCATACCGTCGCCTGCTCTGAAGCCGTCATCGTATTCAATTCTACCTCCAGCAGCTGCTCCGTGTCATAACCTTCCTTCTCGAGCCCCTCCAATTCCTCAACCAAATCCCGGCGAGATAACGCGGTGCGCTCTTCCAGCTGGGTCAGCGAAGCTCCCTCTGCTATGCCAAGCAGCATCGTACGACGGATTCGGAAGCGGTCCAGCTCTTGCTTGTAGCGCTGCTCCTTCTGTTTATACAGCCAGGACAAGAACACTTCTTCCTGCAGCTGCTTATAAACCCAATCCAATGGAAAGGTTGTGGTTCGCTCGATTTTCGTCGTGATCTCCAGCCACTCCGCCCCATGCTCCGAGGCCTTGCTGACCCCGATTCCCGGAAGCTGCAGCAGCTCTTCCTCATTCTGGGGGATGAAGGCGCTAATCATGCGCAGCACCCGATTGCTGGCAATGAAGTAAGGGGCTTTTCTTCCGGAGGCCGCCTTTCTCCTGCGCCAGGCACACAGCTCCGTGTACAGCTCCTCCGAGCCATACAGCTCACTGTAGCACTGCAGCTTCTGCACACGAAGATTCTTGCCTCCCGTCTCTCCGGGTTCATGGAATACCCCCTCAACAAGCGGCCGGAAGCCCTCTCCAAGCTTCTTCGCTAATTGATGTCGGTACACGCATAATAACTCATTCCATGAATTCCCTTCATACCACTCCTCGTCGGATACTTCACCGTCCGGTTCCATATTCCGCCAACCGAGCTGCCATCCCCCCTCTTCCTCACCGATCCATACTTGAGCAGAACGGAGATGACCTGACTCATCCGCTCCGCTCATCTGATTCATGAACACAATTTGCATCCCTCAAATACCTCCCGTTTAAGCATTCAGCACAACGATGATACAACGCAAAAAAGCACCTCTCCTCCGCCGCAGCGACAAAGAAAGGTGCTTCCCGTTCCATACGTTATACTGTTGAAACCATAATACCATAATCTGTAATAAAATCAAACCAATTTTGGCTCACTCTATATAAGAAATTAAGAAATAAGGTTAAGCCTGAACGCTCTTCGCCTCATCTACTGCCAGCTTGGCCAACGCCAATGCGCCGCAGAGCCCCGCATTATCGCCGAGCATCGGCGGAACGATGAATTGATCAATCCCGTCATGAAGGCTTGGATGCTGAACATATCCGGCCAGCAGCTCCTGAAGCTTCGTGCGGATCAGCGGGAACAGCTGCTCCTGCTTCATAACGCCTCCGCCCATCACAATACGCTGAGGGGACAGAATGAGGACATAATTCATCAGCGCTTGAGCCAGATAATAAGCTTCCATCTCCCAAGCCGGATGATCCGGCGTCAATTCCACGCCGGGAACTCCCCAACGTTTGCCAAGGGACGGACCGGCTGCAAGCCCCTCCAGACAGTCGGCGTGATAGGGACAGGTCCCTTCATACCGGTCTTCCGGATGGCGGCGCACATAAATATGCCCCATCTCCGGATGAGACAAGCCGTGGATCAATTCACCAGCTACCACGGCGCCTGCTCCTACTCCCGTTCCGATGGTGATATACAGACAGCTATCCAGTCCCTGGGCAGCGCCCCATGTATATTCTCCAAGAGCTGCTCCGTTTACATCGGTATCAAATCCAATCGGAACATGAAAACGCTCTTCCAATGCTTTGACAATATTGTAATTGCTCCAATGCGGCTTCGGTGTCGTTGTAATGCAGCCATAAGTCGGGCTGCCCTTCACCGGATCAATCGGTCCGAAAGAACCGACTCCGATCGACTCTATATCCTTATCAGCAAAAAAGTTAAAGACGTTTGCCATGGTTTCTTCCGGGGTTGTTGTCGGGAAGCTCACTCGCTCCACAACCGTTCCATCCTCCATACCCACGCCGCAAACGAACTTGGTTCCTCCTGCTTCAATTGCTCCAAGTAAACTCATGCTTCTTCCATCCTCTCCACGATGTGCTGTGCCTTGTTCTCTATTTGGTTGCTAACAAGCTCTATTCGAAGCATATGTAAACATTGTGCTCCCGTCAAGTCTACCTGCCGCTTTCTCTGCTTCTGCCCGTTCCTGACGCGGCGAGTAACAGCCATGAGAACAAAATAATGACCGCCGTCCACGCCCATGCCAGCCCGCTTTCGCCATTGCTAACCGCAACGTAAATCGCCGTGGGCAGCGTTTGCGTGACGCCCGGTATATTGCCTGCAACCATCCAGGTTGCCCCAAACTCGCCCAAGCCTCTGGCAAAAGCCAGAATGAACGCCGATACGCCTGCCCTGCGGACCAGCGGCAGCGTAATCCAGCGAAGCACCTGCCATTCACCGGCCCCGGCCGATCGCGCCGAATCCTCAAGCTCCGGGTCCACGGACTCAAAGCCCACCCGCATGCTCTGATACACAAGCGGAAACGAGACCACTATAGCCGCTATGACTGCGGCTCCCCAACTGAAAATGATGGGCCTGGCAAACAGCCATTCGGCAGCTGAACCTATCCAGCTGTTTCTGCCCAGCATGACAAGCAGAAGAAAGCCGACCACCGTGGGCGGAAGCACAAGCGGAAGCATCAGCAGCGTTTCGACGGCCGTTTTGCCGACAAACGCGCGCCGGGACATCCAGCGTGCCGCCGCTGATCCCAGTATAAAGGCAATGATGCTGGACAGCAGTGATGTTTTTATCGACAGCCATACCGGCATCCAGAACATTTCGGTCGTGGTCACGGCGACGCCTCCGCTACCTCAAATCCAGCCTCCGTGAAGATATCCCTGATCTCGGGCTTCCGCATAAATTCAAGGAGCGCCTCAGCCTCCTGCGGATGCTTGGCATTGCCCGGAACCGCTGCAGGATATTCAATCGGTTGGTGCTTGTCCGGGTCGACCTCAAGCGCAAGTTTTGCCTTGGTCGAACTCTTCAGATCGGTTTTATACACAAAACCGGCATCCGCATTCCCCGACTCCACATAAGCGAGAACTTGCGTCACGTCCTTGGCATACACCGCCTTGGATTCGACATCATCCCAAAGGCCTTCATTCTGAAGAGCATCCTTCGCATACTCCCCGGCCGGTACCGTATCCGGCTGCCCGATAGCCAGAACGCGTACTTCAGGTTTGAGCAGATCCGATAACTGCTTCACGTTCTGTTTGCCAACAGGCTCAATCAGCACCAACGCATTCCGAAACATCAACTGAACCGCATCGGATTGTACGATCCCCTTCTCGACCAGTCGATCCATCGGCTCCGTTGCCGCGGATACAAACAAATCTACAGGCGCCCCTTGCTCGAGCTGTTGTCCAAGAGAGCCCGAACCGCCGAAATTATAACGCAGCGTAACATTCGGAAACTCTGCTTCAAATCGTCGTCCGGTCTCTTCCAGGCTGGATTTTAGGCTTGCTGCTGCCGAAACAATCACTTCCACCTTCTTCTCAGCCCCTGAGGGCTGCTTAGTGGTATCGGTTGAAGGAGTCTGGTTGGAGGCACATGCGGATATTAGAAGCAGCATGGCCCCAAGCAGCAACCCGGTCAAGATTGATGTTCTTCCGAAATTAAACGGTCTCCACATGACTAGGAAACCACCGCCACCCCAAAAAGATGGCCGAGGCTCTTCATCTCGAGCTCCTCCAGTTTGGTTAATGCCCGTTCGTGATCCACGCTCAGGCGGCATAGATCCAATTCGCACTCCATGGGAACCTCGCAATGGATTTCGGCCAAAGCCCGGGACAGATGCAGCATTTCCAGATCCGCCTCGATCTTGGTGCGGACCCCTTTGGTCAGCGAATCAAGATTCGCAAGAATGCCTTCCACGGATTCATACTCCTGAATCAGCTTGACCGCCGTTTTCTCGCCAATCCCGCGTACGCCCGGATAATTATCGCTCGTATCTCCCATCAGGCCTTTCACATCGATCACCTGTCTTGGGGAAAGTCCTTTTTCGGCATACAACGTTTCCGGGGTATAATGCATATAATTGCCGTGTCCCTTTTTCATAATAATGACGGAAGTCGAATCGTTCACGAGCTGAAGCAGATCGTGGTCCCCCGACAGGATCATGACATTCATGCTATCCCCATACCGTCTGGCCAGCGTACCGATGCAATCATCAGCCTCATAGCCCACGACGCCCAGATTCGGAATTCCCAGGCATTCCGTCACATCACGCACCAACGAAAACTGCGGAACCAAATCATCCGGCGCTTCCGGACGATTCCCTTTATACGAGGCAAATTGCTCTGTACGAAATGTTTTTGAGCCCATATCCCAGCAGCACGCCACATGGGTAGGCTGAAATTTATCGATAGCATCCCACATATACCGCAGGAAGCCGTAAATCGCGTTGGTCGGCACACCCGCTTTGGTTCGACGGATATAGCCGCTTGACGCGGTCGCATAGTAAGCACGAAATAATAAAGCCATCCCGTCTACAAGCATTAAGGATGGTTGTTGATTGGGTATCACAGTCATGATCGCTCCTAACTTTAACTTCTCTGATATAACCTTAAATATACCTTGTCATTATACCATATCCCTATATAGACTTGGGCTAGTCACAAGGCATTTCTTTGAATTTCCTATCATTGGCTGTTCATAAGAAAAACGTCTATCGACGTACTTTCTCAGTAGACAGACCGCATGTAGCGGAAGTTTTTCTTGCGAGATAAGGATGCTAAGCCTCGGATGTTTATACGTTCTTATCTCTTAAAACAAAAGAGCATCCCGGCGGTCCAAGGACCTTGGGATGCTCTACCTTTACCAGCAGGAGAATGCGTCAATGCCGGATCGTTGCCCTTCAACAATCGGGTTCCATCAGCTCTTTTAACCGGCCTTTATTGGGCCTGTCCTTGTCTCCGGCTAAAAAATGGCCATTCTACTTCTGCCATGAATCCTGATATTGTTCCGCCTTGAAGCCGACGGTCACTTTACTGCCGTCCGTCACGATCGGACGCTTAATCAATCTTCCGTTGGACGACAACAGTTCGATTTTCTCCTCGTCGGAGAGTCCAGGCAGCTTGTCTTTCAGGTTCATTTCCTTGTAGACCTCGCCGCTCGTATTGAAAAATTTCTTCAGCTCCAGGCCGCTCTTGGCGATAAGGTCGGCTAATTCATCCTTCTTTGGCGGTTGCTCAAAAATATTTTGAAGTTCCAGCTCATGCCCTTCGTTCTGCAGCCATTTCACCGCGTTACGGCATGTCCCGCATTTCGGGTATTGATATACTTTCAGTTTGCTCATTCGATACGTTCTCCTTCTCATGTTGTTTTGAAAATTAGGTCGCCTCTTCCGCAAGCAGGTTTCTCAGAAAGTTCATATCCTCAGGGAGCGGAGCGGTGAATACCATCGGGGTCCCCTCAATCGGGTGCATCAGCGTCAGGCTTGCCGCATGCAGCGCCTGCCTGCCCATGCACCGGTCCAGCCTCATGATGGATGCGGCTTCCGGCTCTGCCGGTCCCTCGTTCTCATAGGAAGCAGCTTCCGTCCCATCTGATGGCGACTCCCGATCGCTGTAAACCGGGTGCCTATACATCTGATCTCCAATCAATGGACAGCCGATGCTAAGCATATGCACCCGAATTTGATGGGTCCGGCCCGTTTCCAGCTTCAACTCAACCAAGGATGCGGAAGGATAGGTTTCGCATACCTGATACCGTGTCAATGAAGGATATCCATCCGGAGTTACGATGCGACGGTGGGGCTCTAACGGATCCCGATCAATCGGACCGTCAATATCGCCTGACGGCACAGCAGGCTTGCCATGAACAAATGCTACATACCTCTTGTCAACCGTGCCGGCTATCATTTGTTCGGAAACATGCTGGTGAATATACGGATTCTTCGCCACCACCAGCACGCCGGAGGTTTCCTGATCCAGCCTGTGAACCGCTCTGAACCGGTAATTCCAGCCCTTCTCCTGCCAATAGTGAACAACGCCGTTCGCCAGTGTGTCCGTATAATGACCGTGCGTCGGATGCACGATGATCCCTGCCGGCTTGTTCAGAACAAGCAGATGCTCATCCTCGTACAGAATATGAAGTTTCATCGGCTGGGGCAGCATATCGTCTGACCGTTCCTGCTCCATCCGAATTTCGATCAGATCTCCCGCATGCACTTTAACGCTAATGTATACACGGGTCCCGTTCAGCATGATGCCCTGCTCGGTCAACTTGAGGCGCGAGAGCAGCTTACGGGATACCCCCATTCGTTTTTGTAAAATGGTCTTAAGCTGCATGCCGTCTTCTTGCGGTGACACGACATAGCTGATTGGCGGATAATACAAATTCATGAATTACCGAAACACCTTTCCACTTCGCTCATATTCGACATCCGGAATCCCGGCGTGCACATTGGCTGCCCGCGCAGTCACAAAGAAATAGTCGGACAATCGGTTCAGATAGCGGCGAACCTCCGGATTGATTTCCGTGGTTCGCTGCAGCGAAACGGTCAACCGCTCGGCTCGGCGGCATACGGTCCGACATACATGAAGCATGGAGGACAACGCGCTTCCGCCTGGCAGGATAAAACGCTCAAGCGGAGGGTTTTTCTCCTCGAATGCATCCAGCCATGCCTCCAGATTATCCACAAGATCGGCGCTTACCTTGAGTTTATCCTCACGAGGTCTCGCATAGGCCAGATCCGAGCCGCAATCGAACAGTTCATGCTGGATTCGAACGAGCTGAAGATGCAGCTCCTCAAAGTCGGCTTCCTTGGCCAAAAATACGGCTTGACCGACAAAGCTGTTTAATTCATCGATCGTGCCATACGCCTCGATGCGCGGATCATCCTTGGGCACACGACCGCCAATAATTGAAGTTTCCCCCGCATCTCCCGTTCTCGTATATACCTTCATCACATCTTCCTCCATTTCAAAGTCCGATCCATATTGAACGAACACACCATATTTCTTAAGATTATAGAATTTATAGTTTCAGCGAAGCTGAGCAATTCTATAATCGCAAGAAAAACTTCCTTTAACCGCGGTCTGTCTTCTGAGAAAGTACGTCGATAGACGTTTTTCTTATTATGCTCAACTATAGCATAATTTCCAATAACGGTCCCTCTACGGCAGAATAAGCCCCATGCTGATCATGATTCCGGGACGAGTTTTTGCACCAGGGGATTGTTTTAAACGCAAACAAGGCTGATCCGTGAGGCATCTAGCCTCAGAGCAGCCTTGTATTATTCAATCATGTCGTATTTTATAGTTTCTTTTTGGGATGGGCCTTCATATATTCGTTGATCTTCAAATCCAGCAAACTGCTGATCTCGATAACAATCTCCGATGTGAAGGACTGCTCTTCCAAAAAAATTTGTTCCATCTTCCGGCGAAGCATATGAATTTCGTCTTCCAAGGTAATTTCCTGAGGAGTGGATTTGGCTGATTTAATTGACCATTTACCGTGATTATTGTCTTCAGCCGTATAGTCACCACGGTAGTTTGACAATTCATAATCACAAAACACTGGTGATCCCTCCTTGGAAAGTAAAATTCTGCCCCCAAAATAAAATTATAACATATATTTTGCCAATGGAAAGTGATTTTTTTGTTAATTCAAGGAAAAAGTTCAACGATTTCCTTGCCTACTTTATTTTTTCCACAAAATTGCCCATTCTCTCCAAGGCCTCATTCAGTTGGGCAATGGATGTAGCATAAGAGCAGCGGATGAATCCTTCCCCGCCAAGCCCGAATGCGGTGCCTGGTACTGCAGCCACTTTTGCCTCGGTCAGCAAGCGCTGGGCAAATTCATCCGAGCCGAGTCCTGTTCCCTTGATGCTCGGGAATGCGTAGAACGCTCCCTGCGGTTCGTGGCAATCCAAACCGATCTCCCGCAGCCCTTGAACCACGAGCCTGCGCCGCTGGTTATAGGATTCAACCATTCGATCCTTTTCCCCCATACCGTTGCGCAATGCTTCGAGCGCGGCGACTTGCCCCATTGCGGGTGCACACATAACCGTATATTGGTGTATTTTCAGCATGGCGCCGATCAGATCGGCATGAGCACACACATACCCCATACGCCAACCGGTCATAGCAAACGCCTTCGAGAAGCCGCTCACCAGTATGGTGCGGTCCATCATGCCTGGCATCGAGGCAAAGCTGACATGTTTGCCTTCATATGTGAGCTCCGCATAGATTTCATCGGAGATCACAATCAAATCGTGTTTTTCCACCACTTCTGCAATGGGCAGCCAATCCTCATAAGTCATGATGGCTCCCGTCGGATTGCTTGGGTAGCACAGGATTAGAATCTTCGATTTGGGCGTGATTTGCGCTTCAAGCGCCTCGGCCGTCAGTTTGAAATGATGCTCTGCCGTCGTTTCAATACCAACGGGTACCCCGCCACCGATTGAAGCAATCGGCGAGTAAGAAATGTAACACGGCTCGGGAATCAGAATTTCATCACCGGGTACAATCAAGGCACGCAGCGCCAGATCAATCGCTTCACTGCCGCCTACGGTTACAATCATTTCATTGGCAGGATTATAGGTCACGTGGAAACTGTCGTTCAAATATTCCGCGATCGCCTCCCGCAGTTCCGGCATACCGGCATTGGACGTATATCCTGTAAACCCGCGCTCCAATGAATACACGCAGGCTTCTCGTACATGCCACGGCGTTACGAAATCAGGCTCACCGACACCAAGTGTGATAATATCCTTATTTCCACTGACGAGATCAAAAAATTTCCGGATTCCGGAGGGTTGAATGTCCCTGACCCTAGGCGCCAAATAGGAGCTCATCGATTTCCTGTTATTTTCTGCAAGCTGCTGTTCGTTCACAATCATAGCACACGCTTCCTTTACGGCGAGATCAGGAGACGATTGTCTTCTTGACGTTCTTCAAAAATAATCCCGTCTTGTTTATATTTTTTTAAAATAAAATTGGTTTTGGTCGATAATACAGAATCGATAGGTGACAGTTTCTCAGAAACAAAGTTGGCCACCTCACGCAAGTTTCTGCCTTCCACTTCAACCAGCAAGTCGTAGGCGCCAGACATAAGATAGACCGACTTCACCTGCGGGAATAAATAAATCCGCTCGGCAATTCCTTCAAAGCCTCTTCCGCGCTCAGGTGTAATTTGAACCTCGATCAGCGCCGTAACCTTCTCGTCTTCCATCTTGCCCCAGTTGACAACGGTCGCATACTTAACAATAACGTGATCTCGTTCAAGCTCCGCAATGGAGGTCTTTATTTCTTCCTCATCTACACCGAGTAGAGTAGAGAGTAGAGCCGGCGATCTTCTCGCGTCTTCTTTCAGCAGGTCAAGCACCTTCAGTTTCAATTCGCTAAGCTCTTCCATATACGTATCCTCCAGCACTTATTCCGGAAATCATGCATGATATTTCGGAACAGAGATTAATACTTATATTACAATAACTTACACGGGATGTGCAAAAAAAAATACCGATGCATCACTGCAGCAACGGGCTGCAGTGATGCATCGGCTTATTGTTTGAGTTAACCATGGGATTATTGGGTTACATTATTAGATGTAGGGGCTACATTATTGGTATGCGGCGCTACATTCGGATGATGCGCGTACGTGCCCATACCGGAAGTTTTTTGATTAATGGTTTCCCGTGTTTTTTGCTGGGACTGCTGCGCCTGCTTATACTGCTTGTCCACATCGTATTTCAATGCATGCCGAGGCGCGGTATACATGTTCTGCTGCTTCATCATATTAAAAAATTCACCTTGCAGCTTCAGTGTATCCGCAGTCAGATCCGTAAACATTTGACGGACATCAGGACAAGAAGCTTCCGTTGTAGCTGTCGTATACTCTCGCACGACCCGTTTCAGTTCTCCCAGAATAGGGCTAAGCATATCCTCTTCGGGCAGGTATGAAGATCCATTAGACGTTATCATAAGTCGTTCCTCCTTAACAATTATGCATCCTGGTCTATATCTCCTCTTATTGAGGCTGCGTCGGCGCGATATTGCTGTGGATCTGCAGTGAGTTAATCAATGTATCGAGATGCTGCTCATGGCGACTTACGAATCCCAGCAGCGCCTGCTGGATTGCAGGATTTTGACTGGCTGCGGCTGTCGCGGCACAATGCTTGGCCAGCATGCTCTCGTTGGAAATGCAGTCCGCAATATAGTCCAGTTCTTTTGAGGTTAGAGGCTGTAATTGCTGATTAGGTATCATCTTTGTGTTTGTTCCCCTTTCCAATTAGGTTGCACAGGGCTAGTATGCCACCTATATAAAAATCTATGTCGTGAGATGTCATTAAATACGAAAGGAACGTCCAAACTAATAACGATGTGACAATGAGGGGGTGAGGGACCATGTTACTGACCGGCGGAACAACGCCCTGGAAATATTTAAACACCGAACCTGTAAAAAGATACCCCGGTCTATCAGAACAGCTCAGCTGTGATGTGCTAATTGTCGGCGGCGGTATTAGCGGTGCGCTGATGGCCTATGTGCTGACCAAGCAAGGCGTGGACACCGTCCTGCTGGACAAAAAACGCGTATGCGAAGGCAGCACATCCGCCAATTCGGGGCTGTTACAATTCTCCAACGACTGCCCCCTATCTGATCTGATCCAACAATTTAACGAACAACAGGGCTCCTCCTTCTACATGATGTGCAGAAACGCCGTACGTCGGCTCACCGAAATTGCAAATCATCTGTCCAGGGATTCCGGCTTGACCCCGCGAAGCAGCCTCTACTATGCCAGTAACCCCCAAGATGTCGGCATGCTTCGCCATGAGTATGACCTGCTCAAACGAAAGGGCTTCGATGTGGAGTACTGGAGCCGGGAGCATGTGAAGGCTAACTTTCCGTTCTCAAAAGAAGCCGCCATCTATACTCGCGGCGATGCCGAAGTCGATCCCTACCGTTTTGGGCATAATCTTCTTCAAGATGCCTGGGAGCATGGGCTGCGAATTTACGAAAATAGCGAAGTGAAGGAAACTCGGTATAGCGACAGCGATGTCACCGTCTTAACCGACCAAGGAAGCGTCCTCGCCAGGAACGTGATCTGGGCCACCGGGTATAGCACCCAAGAATGGAAGCCTGATTATCAAGCGGAGCTGCTCAACACCTATGCCATCCTGACGGAGCCTGTATCCGATCTGTCTTCATGGTACGAGCGAGCATTCATATGGGAAACAAATCGCCCTTATCTCTATTTCCGGACAACGCCGGATCAGCGAATCATAGCCGGAGGGCTGGATGAACCGCTTCCTCCTTCAGGCAAACCAGAGGAATACGCTGAACCGAGAGGCCGGAGATTGCTAAATGAAATCCAGAAACTGTTCCCCCATATGACGGATTTGAAAATCGCTTGCAGTTGGGCCGGCGTGTTTGCCACAACCCAAGACGGCATCCCGTTGATCGGCAGACACCCGCAGTATCCGCACAGCTACTTTATCGAGGTGTATGGCGGAAACGGGACCGTTTACAGCATGATCGCTGCGGATCTGCTGGCCGAGACGATTGCAGGACGTGAGCCCGAAGAGCTGAAATGGTTCTCCTTGATACGGCCAATCGACCTGAAAATGACATAAAATAATTGAAGGTATCTCCTTATTGGCCATGGGGCCTTGGAGATACCTTCTTAAGTTGTAGGGTTGCGCCGTAACGCTGTCTCTTGTTTATCAACTCACCGTTCGTTAACTGGCACGACGCTTTTGACGCGAGCGGATGCGATTAGGCTTCAGGTGTTCAGGTGACTTGTCCTTTGGAAGGAAACAGCTTTCGTATAAACAGCCATGATCCGATAGGGGATGCCCCCAGAAACAGCAGCAGCAGCGTCACCGTTAACGTGTCCTGTCTAAATGACAGGACAAGAATAAACACAAGCAGACCCGTAATTCGGCCTACGGTTAGACTGAGTTCCCGGAGCACAACCAGTTCCACCCGCTTCTCCACATTTTCCTCATTCACTCCCATAAGATCAAAGCTGGCCGATATAGCCGGCATCATGTACAGGGGAATAAACAGCGACGTCCCGATTCCCAGCACCAACAGCGTAGTATAGTTGACGGCAAACAGCAGCGGCAAAATGACCAGCAGCATCAATATCGAACCTACCAGCATGCCGGTTTTACGAAATTTGGGCTTGAACCACTTACCGCAGGCCCAGTAGCTGACCAGCGAAACCGCCGAAGTAATCAATGCGTATTGCCCCAGCTTCGATTCCTGGTCCGTCGCCACAAAAACAAGGAGCGTAATGAGAAAGGAAAACACACCTTCCCTGATTCCCTGAACGGCCAATCCGAATACGGCGTATTTCCAAACGCCGCCCTCCTTGAGCCGGCTCACCCCCTCCAGCCAATGGTAGTCGCTCTGGACCGGCCGTTTTCGCAGAAAAAAGCTCAGCACCACCGTCGCTGCGAAGATGACCATCGATACGGTAAAAATAAACCGGTAGCCCCGATCCCCATGCATCATCGTGATGATCCAACCCGCCAGCCACGGACCGATAATCCCCGTAATGGAGCCCAGGAGTCCGATCCAGCCATTAAACCAGTCCCGATTCTCCGCGCTCGAAACCTCGAAATAAACCACATTAAAGGCTAACCAGAATAATCCTAATGACACGCCGAACAGCAGGCCAAGCGGCCAAATATAATGGACGGCGTCCCGCCCTGTCCACAGAACGCATAGATAAAACAGGCCGGACACCGCAATTCCCAGGCGAAGCGCATTCATTTTGTTATGCTCCTTCACCCATTTGCCGGCGGCCCAGAACGTCAAGCCCAATGCGACCTGCTGAGCAATCGTGAACCAACCGAGCATCGTATAATCCTGGCGGCTTTTCCATAAGTATACGTTGAGGAATGTACCCGACAATGCACTCGATAGTATAAACAACCCATGAACCGATAACAGAAGCATAGCCTGGGGGTCCTTTGTCAACTTCATATACAGTTCCTCCCTTGCCCTCACACTTGAAGTCCAAGGTATTTTACCCTTCTAATCCCCACTTCATGAACAAAAAAAAGGAAACCGCCGCAAGCAGTTTCCTTAAGATAGCCGTGGATCGGCATATTGCGCCTTTCCGTAAACTCTATTCCTTTTTATGGATAAAACTCTTGATCATCCGAAGCCGATCATTCTCTGCCAGATTGTACTGTACATGGAAGCATCCGGGACACACGTATACGTTTAAGTCATATGGCGGCTGCAGTATAGGGCCTTGAATCAAGGCTGCGTTAACCGGCTGGAAGCCTTCCCCGCTCACGTGCTGCGTTCCGGCATGAAGCATATACTCCCTGCAATGCAAGCACTCGGGAACTTCCTCTTGCTGGTCCAGGATCCCCTCTACGGTCTCCTCAAATGCAAATAGGTCGTGATCCTCCCCGTACTTATCCACGGTTCGAAGAGAGGACAGCGATTCATGGTCGGATCCCCAAATACGATGAAGATCACCCGCCTCCTCATCGGAAGCCTCGTAAGCCTCTTCATATTCCTCCGGATCTTCCTGTGTTTCCTCTTCTTCCAATGCGATATTCAATGTGCGGTAGCCTTTAAGCTCGTTCGCACAGTGAGGACAAGTATCTTCGGGACCTATCTCTTCATCCCATACAATCTCACTTTGGCACCATGGGCAAACCGTCGGTTCCATCGATCATTCATCCCTTTCCTTATTCAAACGGCCATAAATGGCCCTGTTAACTTTATTTTTATTGAGACATCAAGTATACAATACCCGCCACAAAAAAAATCAAGGCAGCCGCAAACAATATCCGCGGTAAATATTTCATCGTCCTTTTCCTCCCGAAGCCATTAAATGATGCTTGCTCCAATAATGTAAGATAAAGATACGGTGATAAGAAGTACGATCAAGCCCACTGCGCGATTATCCTTGCCAATCTCTTCATCTACCGAAAACACAGGCGTCAAGAACTCAAGCAACCAATACGCCAATAAAAGCAGTATAAACCCGAAGAACGACCATTTAATCATGCCGTAAATGGACGTATTAGCCGTTATGCTATACCGCATCACATTACAGATGCCAAAGACCTTGCCGCCGGTCGCCATGGCCGCGGCAACATTTCCTTTGCGTATTTCATCCCAGCAATTGTACTTGGTAACCAATTCAAAGCAATACAAGTAAACAATAAGTGCAAGTATCGCAACCGAGAAATAGCCGACGAGCACCCCAAGTGGATGGGTCAGCAAATGATCAATCGCTTCCGTCATTACCTTATTTCCTCCCTGATATAAACGGGATGCGGCACCTTTCGCATCCCGTCGTTCTGAACCCTATGATGATATGTTATACGATTGAAGGAGAAAACGGTTCCTGATTTCTTACTTTCCTTATTTCAACTCGGCAATGGTAACGCCATTACCGCCTTCGCCGTAATTACCTAACCGATGACTCTTCACATGTTTGTGCTTACGCAAATAATCCTGAATTCCGGTTCGTAAGATCCCGGTGCCTTTGCCATGAATGATGTAAATCTGACCCAGGTTCCCCAGAAATGCCTCATCAATAAACCGATCCACCTCGATCAGCGCCTCTTCCAGATTCGCGCCCCTTAAATCCAGCTCATTCCGGATGTTGGTATCGCGAGTCCGCTTCAAGACGGTCGCATGCTGTTTCGGCGCTTGTTTAGCGTTTGCTGCCGGATTCGACAGCAGCTCCAAATCATCCAGCGCCACCTTCATCTTCATAATGCCGAGCTGAACAACCGCTTCCTTCGAGCCGGACATCTCCACGACATGCCCCTTCTGATTCAGGCTGTATACCCGCACCTCATCCCCAGGCTCAATGCTGCGCTGCTGCTTCGCTGAACGCTGGCCGCCCGTTTTCTTGCCCTGCTGCGGTTCGGCTTCATCCAAACGCTTTCGGGCTGCAATCAGCTTATGCTCCTTAACGGAGGCCCCTTCTTCTTGGGCAATCTTGCGCAGATCCGAAATGATCTCTTCGGCCTCGCTCCGGGCCTTGTCCACGATCTGTCTCGCTTCCGCACGAGCTTTATCAACCAGCTTGTCCTTCTGCTCTTCCAGCTTCTGAAGCTCGTGTTGGTGGCGAAGACGCAAGTCCTCCATTTCCTTCCGAACCTGCTCTGCCTTCTCCCGCTCTACTTCCGCGGTGTGACGGTTCTCTTCGAGCGATGCAATCATATGCTCCACCCGTTGATCTTCTTCCTTCACTTCGCCCCGGGCAAATTCCAGAATGGATCCCGGCAATCCCAGACGTTCTGCAATGGCAAACGCATTACTGCGTCCAGGTACGCCTACCAGCAGCCGATAGGTCGGGCTTAGGGTATTGATATCGAACTCCATGCTGGCGTTGATCACGCCTTTTCGTTCGTATGCATAGGCCTTCAATTCCGAATAGTGCGTCGTCGCGATCATGCGGCAGCCCATGCGGTGGATATGCTCCAGAATGGAAATCGCCAGAGCGGAACCCTCCGCAGGGTCCGTCCCCGCTCCCACCTCATCAAGCAGCACCAGACTCTTCGGTGTCATCTGGCTTAAGATGCGGATGATGTTCGTCATATGGCTGGAGAAGGTACTGAGGCTCTGCTCAATGCTTTGCTCATCGCCAATGTCCGCGTAGATCGCGTCAAACACGCACATCTGGCTGCCTTCTTCAGCTGGAATAAAGAGTCCGGACATCGCCATCAGGTTTAATAACCCGATCGTTTTGAGTGTAACCGTCTTACCGCCAGTATTCGGACCCGTGACGATGATGGAAGTATAGGAATTGCCCAATTCCACATCAAGCGGCACAACCTGATCCGCCGGAATCAGCGGATGTCGGCCTTTACGCAGCTTAATATAACCTCTGTCATTCATTCTTGGCAGTGAAGCCTTCATGACATGGGCCAAACGAGCCTTGGCAAAAATAAAGTCGAGCTGGCCGATCAGATCCAAGTCAATGGACAGCAGCTCAGCCTGTTCGCCGACCTGAGCGGTCAGCTTCTGCAGAATCACTTCGATCTCCCGTTCTTCCCTCATTCGCGTCTCACGCAGCTTGTTGTTCATGGCTACGATGGATTCCGGCTCAATAAACAGCGTCGCGCCTGACCCGGACTGGTCGTGCACGATGCCGCCAAAATGCGAGCGATATTCCGCTTTAACGGGAATGACAAAACGGTCGCCGCGTATCGTAATTAACTGGTCCTGCAGCATCTTCGCCACGGATTGCGATCGAATCATGGACTCCAGTTTCTCGCGAATGCGAACTTCTCCGCCCCGCAGCTCCCGCCGGATCTGGGCAAGCTCCGCGCTTGCGGAGTCCAGCACCTCAGCAGCATCATCAATACACAGCCGAATGGCATCTTCCAGGGGCTTCTGCTCCGAAATAAGATCACTCAGATTATAGAGGGTCTCAATCTTCTCGTCCTCATGAATCGCCGCTATAAACCGCTTGATTCGGCGAGATCCATGAATCGTATTCGACGTAGCCAGCAATTCATGGGGATTGAGCGTCCCCCCGATTCTGGCCCGTTTCAGAGCGTCGTTGATATCGGTAATCCCGCGGAAAGACGGATTGCCCTTAAGTCTGTCTACGGTGTAGGCTTGATCGGTAGCCGCAAGCAGATCCTTTACAGCCTCCAGGTCGGTTTCAGGCATTAACTGTTCAGCTCTCGCACTTCCCATGGAGGTTTGAGTGTATTGTGTTAATGTATTTAAAATTTTTCGGTATTCTAAAGTTTGCAAAATCTTGTCATTCAAGAAGTTCACAACTCCTCTCAATCAATGCATATATTATATCGAAAGTGATACGAATTCGCCAAGGAATCCAAAATCCTTCCACACATAACCGACGGCCCTATTGAACAAAATAAATTCTGCGTAACATTCCAGTCTTATTCTAAGGAGGCAGGTACCATGCAATTTCTCGGGCACGTTGTTCGATTTATCGTTGCCGCGCTCGTTCTTATGGTTGTCGGATGGATTGTCCCTCAATTCTCCGTCGGCGGATTCGGAAGCGCCCTGTTGCTTGCACTCGTCATCGCTCTGATTGGTTGGGCTATCGAGGGCATCTTCGGCAAAAAAGTCACGCCGTTTGGACGTGGCATCGTGGGCTTCCTAGTGAGCGCACTCGTGATTTACCTTGCCCAATTCATCGTTGGAGGCGTTAGCGTCTCCGTATTGGGCGCATTGCTTGCTGCACTGGTCATCGGGATCATCGATCTGTTCATTCCGATTTCCACCCCTTTTGAAGCAGGCAAAAACCGCAAAGAATAAGATAGAAGAACGCCCGCTTCGTTAGAGGAATCCTCTGGACCATCTTCTTGAACGAACCGATCGGCAGCTGTATTCCCCACATTAACCCCTTGTTGCTACTCTGCGCAGGGGGTTTTCATTTTGGGTAAAACCTCAATTCCTTTATTTCCATCTTCCCCTATATTATAAAGTAAATCCATATCATCGTTAGAAACCGTTCACGTTCACCAATTTTTCATAACACGTATGTGCATCCAATCTTTTTCTGCGCTATCATAAAGATTGGAAATTATATTTCACAATTATTTCATAGTCAGGAGAGATTATAGTGAAAAAAGGCATAGCTTTACTTGTTTCATGTATGCTCCTATTTGTATTGGCTGCCTGCGGCGGAGACCAGAAAGAGTCCCAGGGAGATTCAGGGATCTCGGATACTGGCGTAGCACCGGAAGCTGAACTCGTGATTAAGGGTACCAATTTTCAATTCGACCAAGAGGAATATCGTCTCAAGAAAGGGGTGCCCGTCAAGATTACGTACGAGAACGAAGACGGCAACCACGGCGTTATGATTCCTGCGCTTGGCCTGCAGCTGGACCGTAAAAACAACTCCACGGTTGTTACGCCGGATGAAGCGGGAGAATTCGAAGTTTCGTGTTCCATTATGTGTGGAGCGGGTCACAGCAAAATGATATCCAAACTTATCGTCGAAGAATAAGTAGGTCTTCCTCACGAAAAAAACCTCCGGATCGCCAGAGTATCCTCTGTCTAATCCGGAGGTTTTTTCAGGTTCACATCTTCGCCATGGCCTAACGCTGATCCTGCTCAATCAACTCGATCCACTCATTATATTCAACTTGGAGCTTCGCATACTCTTCCTTCAGCTTACGGTGTTCTTCTTCAAGCTGCGCAGATTGCTCCGCCTTCAATTCCTGCTCCGCCTGGAGCAGACGATATTGGTGCATAACCAGCTCATACTGTTCACCTAAATCGGAATACTGCTGTGCTGCTTCACTTTTTTCGCCTTCCAGGCGCTCACAGGCTTGGCGTGCGGACGCAATTTCCTGCTGCCAGGACTGGAGCTCTTCTTCGAGAGCAAGCTTGGTTCGCTTCCACTCATCACGCTCTGCGGCCAGCTTCTCGCTGCCCTCGGCAAGCTGTTCCCGTTCCGCCATCCATTGCTGGTATTGCTCCTGCCACTGAACGGCACGTTCCTCTGAATCCCTCAGCTGCTCGGCGAGTTCACGTGCGCGCTCTTCACTGGCAGCCGCCTTCTTGCGAAGCTCATCCAGCTGATTCGACACCGTATCGTACTCTTCTTCCAGCATGGCGTACAGTTTGCTGGTCTCTTCCTCTCGGATTCCCGCTTCCTTCGTGAGTTTCTCCAGCTCTTCATGACGAAGCTGCAGTTCCTTCAATTCCTCTTGGGCACTTCTGCGCTCGGACATGCTCCGGTCAGCTTCGTCTTTCATGACCTGGATCTCATCCTGAAGTCCCTTCATTCCTTCTTCCAGGCTTTCGTTCGCTTCCATAAGCTCGACAATTCTCATCTCCAGCTCGCCGGTTTCCTCTTTGCGCTGATCCGCCAGCGTGCGCCAAGATTGGAGCTCGCTGCTTAAACGCTGCAGCTCTTCCTGCTGTTTGCGGGAGGTCTGATTCGCATCCACCACAAGTTTCTGCAGACGACGGCGCTCTTCCTCCGACTTGGCGGATTCCTGCTTCAGGCCTTCGAGCTCCTTCGTCAGCCCTTCCACCTTCGTACGGAAGGAGCCCAACTCCTGCGAAGAGGCTTCGGCTTGCTGTCTGGACGATTGGAGCGTTTCCTTCAGCTTGTCCGATTCCGCTTTTACAGCACCCAGTTCCTTCTCCGCAGTCGACAAGCGTGATTGGAGCTGCCCGCCGCGAGTTCGCTGCTCGTTAAGCTGCTTCTCCAGCTCCTGGACGGTCGTCGTATGCTTTTGTTCCATATCCTGCACGGTTTTCGTATTCTTCTGTTCCAGATCCTGCACCGTCTTCGTATACTTCTGCTCCAGATCCTGCACGGTCTTCGAGTGCTGCTGCTCCTTTAGGAGGGCCTCTTGTTTATAGGTGCTCTCCTGTTTCTTCAATTGCTCAGCCAGCTTCTCTTCGGCCTGCTTCGCAGCGTTCCGTAGACTCTGTTCCAGCTTCTCGATGGCCTGCTTATGAGTGAGCGTCATCTGCGAAATTTGTCCTTCATAGCGGCGTTTCATATCTTCAATCGACTGCTTATGGCCGCTCTCCAGCTTCTCGCGCTGCTCCTTAAGACGTGCTTCAAGCTGCTGCTTCTCCTTCAGCAGTTCCGCCACGCGGTCGGATTCCTTCTGGAGCAATTCCTTCGTACGCTCTGACTCCGCGGTTAGATTCTCCTTGGACTTCCTGTATTCCTCAGCCAGCGTTGTCTGCTCCGCCAGCTTGTGCTCCAGCTGCTCTAACTGCTGACGATGTCTCTCCTGCTGCTCGATTTGAAGTCCTTGCACCTTGGCAAGCTCCGTGCGCAGTTCATTCCGCTCGGCCGTCATCTGCTTGGCCTCATTCTGAAACTCCAGCTTCTGCAAAGCTTCTTCCGCCATATGTACTGCAGCTAGGACGGCAATGCGCGGGGTATCCAATCGAGAGTGCGCCTTGGATATGGTACGCATGCGGTCATCTACATAATTCGCTACCTGTCTGGTATAATCACTGCTATTGCCAACGAGTTTATAGGAAGTTCCGTAGATGTCTACGGTAACGCTTTTACGGTCCGATGTAGTCAAAATTGTGCCCTCCTTCTATTATGTGTAGATTCTATGATGTCTGAAATGGTCTATTCTCTACATTCATTATATATGAGATAACATCTGTAGACGAACCTCAAGAAAACAGACCGAAGTTTGGTATATGATAACACAGTTTTGTGCTTATAATTATGTACCCTGCGGGCGTCCTGATGCAAATCCCAGTTCAATTTAGAGCAAAAAAGCCCGCATCGAATCTCTGATGTAATGGATTCGATGCGGGCGTTCACAATTCCTGCTATTTTCTTAATTCTGCGCCAAAAGTTTGCTGAAGGGCAGCAACGGCTTTTTCCGTGACGCCGGCAACCTCTTCATCGGTCAACGTCCGTTCCTGATGACGGTACGTCATGGAGATGGCAATACTCTTCTTGCCCTCTCCAAGCTTGCTGCCCGTAAAGACGTCAAATACCTGAATCTGCTGCAGAAGCTCACCTGCATTGTCCTTGATCACTTGAATCAGGGAGCCGGCTTCAACCTCCTCATTCACCACGATGGCAAGATCGCGTTCCATGCCCGGGAATCTAGGCAAATCGCGGTAAACAACGCGGGCGTTGGTCAGATCATACAGCGGCTCAAGCAGAATCTCGGCAGCATAGGTATCTTCCAAATCCAGCTCCTGCTGCGTCTTCGGATGAATTTGTCCAAGTACACCTAACAGCCGCTTGTTCTCGCCTTGACCCGCATATACGGATGCGGAACGTCCCGGATGGAAGCCAACCGGTCCGTTGGCCTCGTAGGTGATGTCTTCTGCGCGAATTCCAAGGTAATCTAGCACTGTTTCGAGTGCCCCCTTCAAATCGAAGAAATCCACTTTGGCCGGCTGGACATTCCATTGCTTGCTGCCTTTGCGTCCCGACAACAGCAAACCGAGAACCGGACGCTCCAGCGGCTGCTTCGTCAACGTCTTCTCATGCGTATGGAACAGGTTCCCTATTTCAAACAGAGCCAGGTCCGGCTGCTTACGGTTATGGTTGTATACTGCGATATCCAGCAGCTGCGGAAGCAGGCTGGTGCGAAGGACGCTGCGGTCCTCGCTCATCGGCATGGCCAGCTTAACCGCCGTGCCATCTGACGACAGCGCAGTGAACATTTCCGCTTGCTGCGGATGGATGAAGGAATAACCCAGAACCTCCTGGAATCCGCTATGCGTCAGCAAACGACGAAGCGAGCGGCGGATGGCCTGAGCGATGGTCAATGAACCCGGTGTCGTCGGACCTTCAATCGCCGTTGTCGGAATATTGTCGTATCCATACAGACGGGCAACCTCTTCAATGAGGTCCACGTCAAGCACGATATCGCCGCGGCGGGTCGGCACTTGAACATCCACCATTCCTTGGCCCGCATCTCCGCAAGGGAAATGCAATCGGGCGAAGATCGTTTTTACTTCAAGCAGAGACAGCTCCGTACCCAGATAACGATTGAGCTTCTCCAGCGACAAAGTGATCACGGTAGGCTCGGTTTGGGCACTGCCTGCTTCGACGATTCCCTGATGGACAGCGCCGCCGGCATATTTCGCCATCAGTGCCGCTGCACGGTTCAATGCAGGAATAACTGCGGCGGGGTCCACTTCCTTCTCGAAGCGGGAGCTTGCCTCCGAACGAAGTCCCAGCTGACGGGATGTTTTGCGGACGGTACCGCCATCGAACTTCGCCGATTCCAGGAAAATATTCAGCGTGCTGTCCGTTACTTCGGAGTCCAGGCCGCCCATAACGCCAGCCAATGCCACCGGCTTGCCCCCTGCTGTAATCACCAGCATATGCGGCTCCAGGCGGCGCTCCGTGCCGTCCAGCGTCACCATCGTTTCGCCAGCTTCAGCCATACGCACGTGTACCGCGCCATCCTTCAGCTGATCGGCATCAAAAGCGTGCAGCGGCTGGCCATATTCCAGCATCACATAGTTCGTAATATCCACGATGTTACTGATCGGGCGAACGCCTGCTGCGATCAACCGGTTCTGCATCCACAGCGGAGAAGGACCGATCTTTACTCCCGTAATGTAACGTGCCGCGTAATGGCTGCACTGCTCATCAGCACCAATCGTAACCGAGATATGATCAGCTGCTGCATCTTGAACCTCCAGAATCTCCTTCTCCGGGTTCGGAAGACTCAGCTCACGTCCCAGAATGGCGCTCACTTCGTAAGCTGCTCCCAGCATGCTGAGGCAGTCGGAGCGGTTCGGCGTCAGATCCAGCTCCAAAATTTCATCGTTCAGACCCAGCACATCCAGAATGGGTTTGCCGATTTCCGTATCAGCCGGAAGGACGAGAATCCCTTCCTGCAGCTCTTTAGGCAGCAGTTTGTCATTCATGCCCAGTTCCTTCGCCGAGCAGATCATGCCTTGGGAAAGCACGCCGCGCAGCTTGGCCTTCTTGATATCCATACCGCCAGGCAGCTTCGCGCCAACAAGCGCCACCGGCACCTTCTGGCCAGCATCCACATTTTTTGCTCCGCACACGATCTGGAGATCTTCCTCCTGACCCGCATCCACGATACATACATTTAGCTTGTCTGCGTCAGGATGCTTCTCCTTACTTTTGACGAAGCCTACGACCACTTTGTTAATGCCTTGATTCCGTTTCTCGATCACATCGATTTCAATACCAGCCGAAGTAATACGGCTTGCCAAATCCTCTGAGGTTACACCTTCGAGCGAAATATAATCGGACAACCAATCGGTTGAAACTCTCATTGTCTATTCACTTCCCTTTATCGTTAAAATTAGATCCGCGTGAACTGATTCAAGAATGCTGTATCGTTGTTGAAGAAGTGACGGATGTCATCCACGCCGTATTTCAGCATGGCAATCCGCTCAACCCCCATACCGAAAGCAAAACCGCTGTACTTCTCAGGGGCATAACCACCCATTTCAAGCACCTTCGGATGAACCATGCCGCAGCCTAAAATCTCAAGCCAGCCTGTTTGCTTGCATACGCGGCAGCCACTGCCGCCGCATCTTACACAGGATACGTCCACTTCCGCGCTCGGCTCCGTGAACGGGAAGAAGCTTGGACGCAGACGGATCTGCGTGTTATCGCCGAACATCTCCTGCACGAATTGCAGCAGCGTCCCTTTCAGATCACTCATGCGAATGTTCTCGCCGATCACGAGGCCCTCGATTTGGTGGAACTGGAACGAATGCGTCGCATCATCGTCGTCCCGGCGGAATACGCGGCCCGGGCAGATGATTTTGACAGGCGCTTTTCCTTGCATCGACAGCATCGTCCGGGCTTGCACCGGGGATGTCTGAGTACGCATCAGCAGATCTTCCGTCAAATAGAAGGAATCCTGCATGTCACGTGCCGGGTGATTCTTCGGCAGATTCAGCGCTTCGAAGTTGAAGTAGTCCGTTTCCACCTCGGGTCCTTCCGCTACCTGGTAACCCATCCCGATGAAAATATCCTCGATATCCTGGATCACCTTGCTCAAAGGATGAACCCCGCCTTGGCTGAGCTTGCGGCCCGGAAGGGTTACGTCCACCTTCTCTGCACGCAGACGCTCTTGCGTTTCCTGCTGCAGGAATGCTTCCTGCTTGCCGGTGATGACTTCCTCGATCGCGCCCCGAACGTCATTGGCCACCTGGCCGATAACGGGACGCTCTTCTGCGCTCAGCGCTCCCATTCCGCGCAGGATTTCCGTCAAGGCACCTTTTTTGCCAAGGTATTTCACCCGCAAATCATTCAGCTGCTGCGGATCGGTAACATCCTGCAATTGCGCCAATGCTTCCTGCTTTAATGCTTCTAATTTTTCCTTCATGGCTATTCGCACACCCCTTTGTAAACTCCATCATTGTACTGAAAACAAAAAAGGCCTCTCCTCCCGAAAAGGGACGAAGAGACCGTGGTACCACCCTTGTTAACATGTTTCATACCCTAACCAAGGCGGTAAAAGCCTTAGGCCCTGAGTATGCCTCATCATGCTCACTTGACCGACGTAACGAATCGGACCCGTTATCCCCTACTGAGCGGCAGCATGCCGTGTTCAGGGAACTGCTCCGGAGCGAACTTCACTAGCCTGTTTCTATTAGGGACACTCTCAATCTACGGTATCCCTTCCCTGTAAAGAGGCACTAGCTACTTTTCTCCATCCACGCATTTGTTACATATGCAAATATATAGGGTTTATTATATGCAACCTTTCGAGATATGGCAAGTTTCATTTCCCCATTTTAACCCCATCTGGCTGATTTTAATCGCGATCCTTGATCTTATTCCGACTGAAGCCTGACCAGCTCAGCCCGAAGCTCCCTGATCTCGGCAAGCCAGCTCGCCTCGTCCCCGGCTTCAAGATCTTCGGCTGATAAGCCCAGTAATTCCTGAATCCGGTATTCGAGCTCCATCCGCCGATTGTCCTTCTCCGTATTCCCCCTGATCACACCGGTCCGCGAGGCCTGTTCTTCCTCCTCGTCCACACTTCCCTCAAACCAAATCGGAGCTTCTCCAGGCTTCAGCGTGAGCAGCCGGTTCGCGATTTTGCGCACCAGATACCGGTCGTGGGATACGAGCGCAATTGCACCCGGAAAGCTCACGAGTACTTGTTCAATCACCTCTCGGGTATCCACATCCAGGTAGTTCGAGGGTTCATCCAATACGAGCAGATGCGCCCCGCTGAAATACAGCTTGAGAAAAGCCGTTCTGCACTTCTCCCCCATGCTCAGCTGCCCCATCTTCTTAAACACATCGTCCCGCCTGAAGAGGAATGAGCCCAGCAAAGTACGGGCACGGCTCTCCGTCATTCCCGGAATGACGAGCAGACTGTCCAGCAGCGTGGTTTCATGTTCAAGCCCCTCAAGCTCCTGTGAGAAATAACCGATCTTGACGGAAGGATTTCGGGTAATCCGGCCCTCCTGCGGTTCGATTTCGCCCAGCAGCAGCTTGAGCAGTGTCGTTTTCCCGCTCCCGTTAGGGCCTCTTACGGCCAACCGGTCGCCACGGTTCAGATAGAAGGTGAGTTTATTAAAAAGCGGTTGATCTCCGAATCCAAAACAGATGTCCTTCACTTGGACAAGGGTCCGGCCGCCGAAAGCTTCCCCTTCCAGCTCCATGTTCAGCTTAGGACCGCTTCGCGGTTTATCCACCCGCTCTGCTTCCAGCCGTTCCAGCGCTTTTTCCTTGGCATGATATCTTGAGATGTTCTTCTTGGCCTTGGCCTTGTAAAAGCTGGCGGTGATCTTGACATCATTGACGTCCCCGGCCGCGTTATGCGCTTTATGGAACCACTCCTCGTATCTTCGGATCGATTCCTCCAGCGCTTTGCGGGCCAGCTCCTGCTTCCGGTAAAGCGTCTCCTGTTCACGCAGCTCCCGCTCCTGTTCGCGGCGGTAATCCGTATATCCTCCCCTGTAACGCCGTAGCTCCTCTGAGGTCAGCTCACATACGGAGGTTGCTACCCGGTCGATGAATTCCCTGTCATGGGATACAAACAACACAGTGCCTTTATAGGACGACACCAGCCACTGCTCCAGCCAGACCAAGCTGTCGCTGTCCAGATGGTTTGTAGGCTCGTCGAGCAGTAAAAATTTCGGTGCCGATACAAGGAGCCCTGACAGCATGACCTTCGTCTTCTGACCTCCGCTCAGCTCACGGTAGGACACAGGCCACACCTCCGGCCCGATGCCCAGCATCGTCATCGCCTTCTCCACCTCGGTCTCCCACTGGAAACCGTTCTGGGACTCGTAGCGCTCCAGCAGATTGCCATATTGCTCAAGCAATGGTTCCATTTCTGCAGCGCTGCCGCCGTTCATCCGCCGCTCGACTGCGGCAAGCTGAAGCTTCAGCTGCCATAATGTTGGGTGACTGCGGCTGCGCACCGTATCGATAGCACTCCTATCGACTTCGTCCGGCTCATCCTGCTGCCTGAGCCAGCCCCAGCGCTCTCGTGGGAGAATCGTCTCCACAACGCCCGAGGTCGGTTCGAGCTCGCCGGCCAGGATCGAGAGGAGCGTGGTTTTGCCGGTGCCGTTACGCCCATACAGCGCAATCCGTTCTCCCTCCGCCACCTCCAGCTGAATGCCCTCAAACAGCGGCCTTCCTTGGAGCTCCATACTTATATCTTTCGCTTTTAGAATCATGGTCATATCGCCTCATCCTCTCTCTTTGAAAAAACTAAAAAACCGCAAGCGCTGGCCTGCGGCGGATGTTATAAAGAGAGGTATGGGTCTGGTCTGATTAACGGGACAAATTCGCACGACCGACACGACTTCGGCTGTTCATTCCAGTCCAGCCTTGACTGTTATTGAGATGAAGCTCAATAACCTCGGCCGTTAGCGGAAGCTGCAAATCCGTTCCGTATATGTGATTGTTTTGCATAAGAGCACCGTTTTGACATAACAAAAAGAGGTACCCCAGTCACATTGTTCAGACACACCAAATCTCTCCCTCTACCGCCGTAGAGAAACGCCTGCAAAACCACATGCAGTTGTTTAGAGAAAAGGGTGTCTTACTTCATTGGACTGGGTTACCTCGCATTCTTGGAATGAAATTATGGTCATTATAACAGATATTCTTCGCTTGTAAAAGGGGTATTACGGAGTCACTATATATTTGAATGCCTGCTATCCCATGTTTATTCCGGTCCCATTCACATTTCAAAAAAAGCAAACAAAAAACCCTTGTCACCAAGGGTTTCCGGTTCTAACTATAAGCGGGTGATGGGAATCGAACCCACGCTACCAGCTTGGAAGGCTGGAGTTCTACCATTGAACTACACCCGCACATATACCTACAAAAGTGACGCTATGCTTCGGAGCATATTTCGATTACTTTTGCGAGGCCCTAATTCATAAGCGAATCGGGACGACACGATTTGAACATGCGACCCCCTGGTCCCAAACCAGGTGCTCTACCAAGCTGAGCTACGTCCCGATAGTGAAGATGCTGTCTTTTGAAGACAAAAATAAATATACCATGTCGAACATATAATTTCAACATGTATTTTATGGAAAATGGGTTGTCCGTATTAGAAAGCAAACAGCATCCTTCCGAGGAGGGAAAGATGCTGTATTTCCTTAACTTATATAGGTAGCAAGGCTGCAAGAGCACCTTGCCTATTTCTTGTCGAAAGTCACTTCCGGCGTCGTCAATTTATCATAAAAATCCACAATTTTGTCTTTATCGTCCGATGCACGGAGTGCCATGGCGGAGCGTGGATGTTCGTCCAGGGTGCCAGTAATCATGTAAGGCATGATATAACCCCACTCTTCTTTTTCGCGAAGAGGGATCATGTAGCGCTCGATAATGTCCAGAACCGGACGCAGCTCATACTTCGTCCCTTTCAGATGGGTTACCAGCAGCTCGGTCGGGCAGTTGCCGGCCGCACGTCCCATACCGTACACGGATGCATCCAGAAGCTCAACGCCAAGATCTGCAGCAACCAGCGTGTTGGAGAACGCCAGCTGCATGTTGTTATGGGTATGAACGCCCAGACGTTTGTTCGGCAGATGCATCTTGAACTTATTCACAAGGTATTCCATGTCCTTATGATCAAGGCTTCCGTAAGAATCGACGATGTACACCACATCCACGACGCTCTCCCTGATCAGCTCAAAAGCTTCCAACAGCTCATTCTCCATCACGTTGGAGAGAGCCATGATGTTCAGCGTAGTCTCATATCCACGATCGTGGAAGGTCTGTACCAGCGCCAGCGCCTTATCCACGTCTTTGATGTAACAAGCGACACGGATAAGATCCAGCAAGCTTTCCTCGCGCGGCAAAATATCGTCTTCATCCACACGGCCGATATCTACAAGTGCGGACAGTTTGGTTTTACCTTTATGAGGAATCACTTCTCTGAGGAACTCATCATCCAGAAAACGCCAAGGGCCCGCTTGATCAGCGCCTTTCAGCAGTTTAGGCGAATTTTTATAACCGATTTCCATATAGTCCACGCCAGCCTCATTCAGGCCCGCATATAAATTTTGTACGAATTCCACACTAAAATCCCAATTATTGACCAGTCCGCCATCGCGAATGGTACAGTCTACAATCTTTGTCTGACTACTCTTAATCATTCTAAGCTAAACTCCTCTCGGCAATTTTTCTCTTCATCATACTTGAATGCCGGTTGAAAAGTAAAGCAAAAACGTCCGAAGGACGGACGTTTTTCAAAGGGATATCGGACTGCCACTGCCTCTTCATTTCATAACAAGCTCTTCAATCCATGGCGACCTGGGCCTGCTTGAGTATCCAGTCGGTGATGGTGCGGACGAGCACGCCGGTTGCCCCTTTAGGATCCACGCCCCGCTCCTTGGATAAATATGCCGTACCTGCTATGTCAAAATGCACCCAAGGCAGCCCATCAGCAAATGTCCCCACAAAAAGACCGCCTGTTATCGTCCCGCCTTCTCGGCCCGTTTGATTTCGTAAATCCGCCACCTCACTCTTCAATTTATCCCAGAACTCCGGATAGGATGGCAGCGGCCATATTTTTTCGCCGGCCCTCCGGGAGGAGGCAATAAGCTCCTGTAAAAAGGTCTCATCATTGGTTACGGCCCCAGTGGCGATATCCCCCAGAGCCGAAACAACAGCCCCCGTCAATGTGGCCACATCAATCAATCGCGAAGCCCCGAGCTGCTTGGCATAGGTCATTCCGTCCGCAAGCACGATACGGCCCTCGGCATCCGTATTCAATACTTCGATGGTGCGACCGCTCAGTGTCGTGACGATATCGCCGGGTTTAAAGGCGCTACCACTCATCACATTCTCCGCTGACGGAATCACCATCACTACATTTACTCTGGGGCGAATCCGTCCCAGCGCTTCCATGACGCCCAGTACGGTAGCCGCCCCGCCCATGTCGCTGATCATATCCTCCATCCCGGATGCCCTCTTCAGCGAGACGCCACCGGTATCAAACGTAACCCCCTTACCAACAAGGCCGACAACATCCTCCCACGTCTCCCGTCCCTGATAACGGATCGCAATCATGCGCGGTGGATGTATGCTGCCCTTACCGACGGCCAGGAGGCCGCCCATGCCCTTCTCGACAATTCCTTCCTCGTCCAGCACCTGGGCTTCAAAACCGTACCGTTTCGCAACCTGAAGCGACTTCTGGGCCAAGTCTTCCGGCAACAGCATATTGCCGGGGAGGTTCGTTAAATCCCGTGCCAGACAGGTCGCTTCCCCAATCGCTGCGCCTAATGACATCCCCTTTGTCCACCCGGCTTCAAATTCCGCGTCCATATCGCCTTCTATATAATAGAGGATTTCTTCTATATTCGTTTGCTCGGAAGCATCACGCTTATAATGAGGTTTGCGATAGCTTCCGAGGATAAAACCTTCAGTTAAAGCCTGAGCAGCATCTTGCGGAGTCTGTTCCGCGGTGAAGTTGACCATCGTATTCGGAATTTGAATGGCAGCACTGCGTACACCCGGTTTCCTGGCGGCTTTTACCGCTTGTGCTGCAAGCAGCCGCAGCTGCTCGGATGTCAGAATTCCTTCTGGACGGCCCAGCCAAATTAATAGGCGCGCTCCGCCTTCGATGCTCTCCGGCCATACGAATGACCGATGGGCAGTGCCGTCAAATAACCGATTCTCGGCCAACTGTTTGAGCAGCGGATCCCACGACTCGGAAACACCGCCTTCCGCCGCTTGTTTTTTCGTTACGGGAACAATGATGGCATCGGTATGCACATGCCCGGATGATAAACGGTCCTTTAATGTCCACTTCATGCGTTCTTCTCCTCCTAAAAAAGAAAAAGCCATTCCATCGGAACAGCTGCTCTCGTATTCATTTCAGGCACGTATCGTACAATCTTAGACTTCCGAAACGTCCAACTTGGGAAATGTAATCACAAACTCCGTCCCGGCACCTATCTGGCTATCCACGGCAATCGAGCCGCCATGGTTCCGGATAATACTGTAACTCACGGATAATCCAAGCCCCGTTCCACTCTCCTTGGTCGTGAAGAACGGATTGAACAGATGGTTCAGTGTATTCTGATCCATGCCGCCGCCGTTATCCGAAATACAGATGTTGATATGTTTCCCCGTATCGCGGGCGGAAATATCAATCACTCCGGTGATGTTCTCATCATGATGTTCATTAATCGCATCCAGGGCATTTTTAATAATATTCAGAATCACCTGTTTGATCTGCTTCACATCCACGGATATAAACGCAGGCGGGGTCTTATCGGTATGCAGATTAATCTGGCATCCCTTCATTAAGGCTTCACTTTCAGTTAGCAGAACGACTTCCTTCAATAATGAGGATACGGACACAATCTTGGTTTCTGGAGCCGAGGGCTTGGAGGAATTTAGAAATTCATATATAATATCATTCGCACGATCGATCTCCGTAAGTATAATTCTGGCATACTCGTCCTTACCTAAACTTACGAGATGCGGACGAAGCAGTTGGATGAAGCCACGGATGGAGGTGAGCGGGTTGCGTATCTCATGGGCAATGGAGGCCGAGATCTTTCCCAGCATGGCCAGCTTATCGTTCTGATAAGCGGTTTGCTCAATTCGTTTGAAGTCGGATACATCCTTCACGCTGATCAGAAAATCGCCTTCCATCTGGTCCCCATAAGTCATCGTGATCAGCCACGATCTGCCATATTCATCAACCAATTCATGAAATCTCTTGCGATGGAATACCGTTTCCCGAAAAATGCGAAGTATTTTCCTCTTTTTAAATTTGGATAGCTGGGGATGACGCAACAGTTGGGTCAGCGTACAGCCAGTCAGCGACTTACGGGATACACCTAGTAATTTTGCCATCTGTACATTAACAAATGCCAACACACCGTCACTATCAAAGAGGATGATCCCGCTGTCGAGATTCTCCAGTATGTTCTCATACTTGTTCCTAATAAGCTGGCTGGAATGAAAAGAACGAATTGCCTGCAGCTCAGATTCACGGATTTGACTCAACAAGATGGCTCCCCCTTTTCTTGAAAAGTTGAACTCACCAAACCGACAAAAAAACTTGCAAAACTCAGCTTGTCCGCCTTTGAATCAGAAGCAGCCCGAATCTGCTTCCTTCCATGATAGTCATCGAGACAAAGAAACGTCAATCAGAAATCCTGTCGAAAAATGGAAAATTGCATAAAAATACCATTCTCCACTCTTATGTATTTTTGTTTATGTATTGTATATAACACCTATTTTCAAACAACTAATATAAACAATTACCCCCTTTTGTTTGATTTGAAACATTAAAAAAGCCCCGGGCATTCACGAGGCTTTATTAATTCCTGCATTAAGGTTGCTTCTGGAGCCGGAGCCTGCGCTGACTCATCACGGCAAGCCGTCTTTTCAGTTCGCCCTGCCACTTCTCATCCTCCATCCATTTGGCAACCACCAGGAGATCTAACGACATATCAATCTGACTCTGCACCACCGTTAGCGGATCCTCCGACTCCCGGTTGACAACATTCTCAAAAATCGCATCCTCATCTTCCATCACATAATCCTGAAAATCCACCTGGGATGCTCCGTCACCATGGGCATATTCAGCTAATATTTCATACTCATTCTCTACCCGATGATGTACCTCGACGCGATGGCAGACCGGACAAGACAGCAGGGGAACATTATGTACTTGAGTGCGATAATGCTTCAGTGTACCCTTTGTACCCATCATACTAGCCCCACAGCAAAAACTCATATCGTTCACCCTCCTTTTGTGGATTCTCTACCGTTTCAAAATATTGTATTCGCTTTCAGTCCCGCTAATTCCTTCATGAAAAAAACCTCGATTAAAATTTTAGGCGCGATTCCCTAAACATAAGTCTGTAAGCCTATATATTTAATTATATATCAACGCAGAATGCGGTTCTCTAAACAAGAGTCTTCCCCTATTTCATCCAATAAAATCAGAGGTGAAAAAACCCCCATTACCTGCACATAATGTCAGATAATGAGGGTTGCCTTCACTTTAACGAAATGGAATTACAGGTTGCTGTCGCCTGGTTTCCAGTTCATAGCGCACAATCCGCCGGATTGAAGTGCTTGAAGAACGCGAAGCGTTTCTTCTACACTGCGGCCTACGTCGTTATGGTTAACCACTTGATATTTCAATTCGCCTTCTGGATCGATGATGTACAAGCCGCGCAGAGCAACGCCTTCTTCTTCGATCAGAACACCGTAGTCTCTTGCTACATTTTTGGTGATGTCGGAAGCCAGCGGGAAGTTCAATGCTCCCAGACCATTCGCTTCTTTAGCTGTGTTGATCCAAGCTTTGTGGCTGTGGATAGAGTCAACACTTACACCCAGAATTTCAGTATCCAATGCTTTGAATTGATCGTAAGCATCGCTGAGAGCCGTGATTTCAGTTGGACATACAAATGTGAAATCAAGCGGATAGAAGAAGAATACGAGCCATTTGCCGCGGTAGTCGGACAGGCTTACTTTACCAAAATCTTTACCGTCACCTGATACAGTTTCCATTGTGAAATCAGGAGCCGCTTTACCAACCAAACGTTCTGCCATGATTGAATTCCTCCTTAACATATGTAAGAAAATACGTGTATTTTCTACATGCTATGTTCCTATGAACATTTAATAGAAATGTTATCATTGAGGCTAATCAAAGTCAAGATTGTAGACGTTACTTTATTATAATTATTATAAATAAGGATTTTTTTTGAACGAACGCTTCCTTTATTAACGGATAGCCGCGGCGATCAAATCGCCCATTTCCGTCGTGCTGAGCGCTTTGCTCTTATCCACGGCAATGTCTGCTGTCCGGTGTCCGGCATCAAGCACCTCGGCAACTGCGAGTTCAATAGCGTCTGCCGCATCCTCGTAGCCAAACGTGAGGCGGTACATCAGCGCTACGGAAAGAATCGTTGCGATTGGATTCGCCAAGCCTTGGCCGGCAATGTCCGGTGCCGAACCGTGTACCGGCTCGTACAGACCGAAAGCCCCTTCGCCCATGGATGCGGATGCCAGCATCCCGATGGAACCTGTCAGCATGGCTGCTTCATCGCTTAGAATGTCGCCGAACATGTTCTCGGTTACGATCACGTCAAAGCTGGACGGACGGCGCAGAAGCTGCATCGCGCAATTGTCTACCAGCACATGCTCCAGTTCCACGTCCGGATATTCAGGAGCGATGCGGTTTACCGTTTCGCGCCACAAGCGGGACGTTTCCAGCACGTTCGCTTTATCGACGGAAGCCAGCTTCTTCCGACGCTTCTGTGCAATCTCGAAGGCTTGATGGACGATGCGCTCTACCTCCGCCGTGTTGTATACGCAGGTATCTACCGCTTCTTCTCCACCAGCGCCTTCACGTCTGAACTTCTCACCGAAGTATATGCCTCCTGTCAGCTCACGAACGACCATCAGGTCGGTGCCTTCCAGAACTTCAGGCTTCAATGTGGACGCATCCTTCAAGCAATCGAAAATGACAGCCGGACGCAGGTTGGAGAACAGGCCAAGCTCTTTACGGATGCCAAGCAATCCCGTTTCCGGGCGAAGCTCCTTCGAATTGTTGTCCCATTTCGGTCCGCCCACCGCACCAAGCAATACGGCATCGGCACTTTTACATACATTCAACGTTTCTTCTGGCAGCGGCGTCCCTTTCTCGTCAATGGCAATGCCGCCAAACAGGGCATGTTCCGTCGTAAATGAATATCCGAACACCTCTTCGGTACGTTTTATGATCTTCTCCGCTTCCGCCACTACTTCAGGACCGATACCGTCTCCGGCAATTACCGCGATTTTTTTCGTTTCTGCCATTCTTCGTCACTCCTTATTTATCTATACACTGGTCGTATTTAATCATCTAGTTACTGTTGTAACATACTTCCCCCTCGATTGACCAAGATATAGAAACTATGAACTTAATTCGTTTTGCCTATAAGTAGGGGGAATGTGATCAGGGAGATGACAGCGTGAAGAGTTGTGCAGATGCTCGAAGAGTTAATATCGCGAGAGCGACTTAATATCGAGAGCGGCTTTAATGAGAGCAGCTTTATGCAAGAGCTTCGAAGAGTTAATGTGGGTGGCTCCGATTACGTATCGTTCCTCCAATCGCTGTTGTCGCCGAATTTCTTGGATTGCAATGTTGCGGTTGAAATTCGGCTCCAAAGGCGACCGCTTCGCTTTTCCGGAATCGATTCGTCCTCTCCGTGCTTCGAAGCCGAACGGATTAGCAGGCTCAACGGAGAAGAGCAAATCTCCCCGACCACAAGGGTGGTGGGAGTTTGAAGAGCCGCCCTATGCATAAGCATGGGGCGGCTCTTCAAGGTAACATCTTGTTGGGAGCTTGGTTACTCCTAGACTTTCTTTTTGCTGGTTGTTTCTTGCTTCTTACTTCTTACTTCTTACTTCTTACTTCTTGAGCTTTGATGCTTGCTCCTGCTACTTTTGATCATCCATCCATCTCCCGCTTCTGCCTTTAACTGGCCAACCAGAAAAGAGAGAATGTATATTACAGGTCTGCTTGTTGGAACAACTCGTTACGATCAGGTACGTGAATGGGATGCTTCTTCTGGAAATCGTTGAACAGTCTTTCCCGGAGCGTAATAACTGTCCCTGCCCTTCATGCTTTCGTCCGACAAGATGCTCTGGAAGAATTTGCTGTTGTAGAGCGAGGTTTCATAGCCCTGATAAACCTCATCACTGCTCCAGAACTCTTCACGCCGTTAGTTACATTTTTCTGCCAATACGCTACAATAGGGGTGAATTTGTCTTATACCCTAAACGACCAAGGAGTGATCATCGATTATGAAGTACGCAGCTCTAGGTAAATCCGGTATGAAAGTAAGTCGTCTGTGTCTGGGGACAATGAATTTCGGTCCTGCTACGGATGAAAAGGAAGCCTTCCGCATCATGGATGCAGCGCTTGACGCTGGCGTCAATTTCTTCGATACGGCGAACATCTACGGCTGGGGCGAGAACTCCGGCCTGACCGAAACCATCATCGGACGCTGGTTTAACCAAGGCGGGGGGCGCCGCGAGAAAGTCGTTTTGGCTACCAAATTCTACGGCTCCATGAGCGATCCTCTGGATGGTCCCAACAATGAAGCCGGGCTGTCGAGCTATAAACTTCGCCGTCATCTCGAAGCTTCGCTGAAGCGTCTGCAGACCGACCATATCGAGCTGTACCAAATGCATCACGTCGATCCTTCCGTCACTTGGGACGAGCTGTGGGGCGCTTTTGAGGTTGCGGTTCATCAAGGAAAAATCGGATATGTCGGATCCAGCAACTTTGCCGGCTGGCAGATTGCGGTTGCGCAGGCCGCGGCCCAGAGCCGTCACTTCCTCGGTCTCGTTTCCGAGCAGCATAAATACAGCCTGACCTGCCGATTGCCGGAACTCGAAGTGCTCCCCGCTTCGCAGCAGCTCGGACTCGGCGTTATTCCATGGAGCCCGCTGGACGGGGGACTGCTGGGACGCAATGCGCTTAAAAAAATCGAGGGCTCGCGCAGCGGAGGAAACGCGGAGCGCGTGGAGAAGCACCGCTCGCAGTTGGAACAGTTCGCCTCACTCTGCCAAGAGCTCGGCGAACCGCAGGACAACGTCGCCCTTGCTTGGGTGCTTAAGAACCCGGCGGTTACGGGACCGATTATCGGGCCACGCACGCTGGAGCAATTCGAAAGCTCCCTGCGCTCGCTTGAGATCGAACTCGATGAATCCGTAATGAAGCGTCTGGATGAAATTTTCCCGGGTCCGGGCGGCGCCGCTCCGCAGGCCTATGCCTGGTAAAAATAAGGATACCGCTTCAACGACCGAATGAAACGCTGTCTTATCTCGTTGATCAGCTGCATCAAACAGGTATCGGCACACTGCTATGAGAGCTAAAGGCTCGGTGCTAGTATCTGATACAAGCATTCACGGCTGGCCAACAGCATCATAAAATAAATAAAAGAGGAGCCGCTTCAACAGTGGCCCCTCTTTTTCATGGTATGCTCCTTCAGCGCTCACGCTGCAAGCAGAGCTTCCATCACACCAAGTATGGATTACAGTGTAGCGCGCTCGCGCCGGCTAAACGTTTTGCGTTTCTCGATCAGCACATTAACCGCATCCACGTAAGCTCTTGCGCTCGCTTCCAGGATGTCGGTGCTCAAGCCGCGGCCTTGCGCCGCCACGTCGTTCTGCGACAGCACCACATGCACTTCGCCTTGAGCATCCTTGCCGTGCGTAACCGATTTGATCGAATAATCCGCAAGCGTAACTTCTTCGCCGGTCACCTTGTCGATCGCGTTATAGATCGCGTCCACGGAACCGTTGCCCTCAGCCTCTTCCTCAATCGTCTGATCCACGGTCGCAATGCGAACCCGCGCCGTCGGCGTTGATTCATTGCCGTAAGCAACAAAGATCGTTTCCAGCTTGAACACTTCCGGCGTATCGATCAGTTTCTCTTCCAACAAAGCCAGCAGATCCTCATCGGATACTTCCTTCTTCTTGTCAGCCAGCACCTTGAATTTGGCGAATGCATCATTCACCTGTTCTTCGCTCAGCTCGTAACCCAGATCCAGCAGCTTCTCACGGAAAGCATGACGGCCGGAGTGCTTGCCTAACACCAGCTTGCTTTCTTTGAGCCCAATGGACTCCGGCGTCATAATTTCGTAGGTCGTCTTCTCTTTCAGCATGCCGTCCTGATGAATGCCGGATTCATGAGCGAATGCGTTCGCGCCGACAATCGCTTTGTTGCCAGGCACAACCATACCGGTCAGCTTGCTCACAAGGCGGCTCGTGCGGGCGATTTCGGTCAAGACCAGCCCCGTCTTCGCTCCGAAGAATTCGGAGCGCGTCTCGAGCGCCATTGCAATTTCCTCGATGGCGGTATTGCCTGCACGTTCACCGATTCCGTTGATCGTGCCTTCGATCTGATCGGCCCCGTTCAGAATGGCAGCAAGGGTATTCGCCGTCGCCATGCCCAGATCGTTATGGCAGTGCGCACTCAGCTGCACCTTCTCGATATCCGGAACATTTTCCTTCAAGTATTTGAAGATGGCCCCGTATTCCGAAGGGTTCAAGTAACCCACGGTATCCGGAATGTTCACGACATTGGCGCCTTCGCGCACAGCCATGCCGACGACCTCGGCCATGAAGTCAAGCTCTGTCCGGCCGGCATCCTCCAAGGAAAACTCCACTTTGGAAAAGTATTTCTTTGCATAACGGATCGAGGCCTGCGCCGTTTCCAGCACCTGCTCCTTCTCCATCCGCAGCTTGAACTTGCGGTGAATCGGGGAAGTCGCCAGGAACACGTGTATGCATGGATCCTGTGCTCCCTGAAGCGCTTCGCGAACCGCATCAATGTCACTCTCTCTGGAACGAGACAATCCAATGACCGTGACGTCTTTAACCGCTCGTGCCACTGCGTTCACAGCAGCAAGGTCACCGGGTGACGCCGCTGGAAACCCTGCTTCCATGCGGTCGATTTTCAACTTTTCGAGTTGAAGGGCGATCTCCACCTTTTCCCGAGTGTTCAAATTCACGCCAGGAGACTGCTCTCCATCTCTCAGCGTTGTATCAAAGACATAAATCTTTCGCATGTCGGCACCTCCTTGAAGTTTATCGCTTGACGTAAACATCCGGCGGCAGGTTGATTTCATCCCCTGCCGCCGGCTGCTTAATCTAACGGGTCCCATGCAGCAGCACCATCTTATCTCATGCTTGACTGCTCTATACCCGGAAGAATTCCTTATGAATTCTATATATTCTTATTTCTTGATCCAATGCATCATTTCGCGAAGCTCCGCACCAACCACTTCAATCGGATGCTCGGACTCGTTACGGCGGGTAGCTGTCAGGAAAGCACGTCCCGATTGATTCTCAAGGATAAAGTCGCGAGCGAATTTACCTTGTTGAATATCGGAGAGGACTTCTTTCATTGCCTTCTTCGTATCTTCGGTTACCACGCGCGGGCCTGTTACATAGTCGCCGTACTCCGCCGTGTTGCTGATGGAGTCGCGCATGCTTGCAAGACCACCTTCATAGATCATGTCCACGATCAATTTCAGCTCATGCAGGCACTCGAAGTATGCCATTTCCGGCGCGTATCCAGCTTCAGTCAATGTTTCAAAACCGGCTTTGACCAATGCGGATACACCGCCGCACAATACCGCTTGCTCACCGAACAAGTCGGTTTCGGTTTCTTCGCGGAAGGAAGTTTCGATAACGCCTGCACGAGTACAACCGATACCTTTAGCATAAGCAAGACCGATCGCCTTAGCTTGTCCAGTTGCATCTTTCTCGATTGCAATCAATCCAGGTACGCCAAAGCCTTCAACATACGTACGGCGAACCATGTGACCTGGGGATTTAGGCGCAACCAGAAGGACGTCGTTGTCTTTAGGAGCTACGATTTGACCAAAATGAACGTTGAAACCGTGGGAGAACATCAGTGCCGCGCCTTTTTTCAGGTTTGGCTCGATATCGTTCTTGTACACCGATGCTTGTGTTTCGTCCGGCATCAGGATTTGTACCACATCTGCACGGCTAACGGCTTCAGCTACAGGAAGCACTTCGAAACCATCATTTTTCGCTTTGTCGAACGACTTGCCTTCACGAAGGCCAATGACAACCTGAAGTCCGCTGTCACGCAGGTTTTGCGCTTGAGCATGACCTTGGCTTCCATAACCGATAACCGCGATTGTTTTGTCTTTCAACACGCTGAGTTCTGCATCTTGTTCATAATAAGTAGTAATTGCCATTTGTATAAGTCCTCCTTTGATTTTAAAGACCCTTCATGATGAGCGGGTATCTCAATAGACCGAATCCATTCTCGATCTGCTGAGACACCCGCTCATGACATGCAGGTGTCTAACGCTGATATTAGCTATAATTTGTGATCCCGGTTCAAGACAATCGTATAAAATAATTACGCATTACCGCGAATCATCGCGGTAACCCCGGTACGGGAAAGCTCCTGGATGCCATACGGCTTAAGCAGCTCGATCATGGCATCGATTTTGACGGTATCGCCAACAACCTGAACCATCAGGTTGGCTGTGCCGATATCCACGACGGATGCACGGAAAGTCTCGACAACGCCCATAATTTCCGGTCTGGCCGAAGGCTCGGCTTTTACTTTGATCAGGGCGAGCTCTCTGGCTACCATCGGTTTCGAGCTCAGGTTGATGACTTTAATGACATCGATCAGCTTGTAAAGCTGCTTCTCCACCTGTTCCAGCGTCGTTTCATCACCCGTGGTTACGATAACCATCCGGGACAGGCCGGATTCCTCCGACTGCCCCACGGTAATGCTCTCGATGTTAAAGCCCCTGCGTCCGAATAACCCGGATACGCGCTGCAGGACACCCGGCTGGTCGTTCACTAGTACGGCAATGGTATGTTTTGTACTCATCTTACGCATCCCCCATCAGCATTTGATCGATTGTCGACCCTTGCGTCACCATCGGATACACGTTCTCGCCTTTCTCTACAACGAATTCAACGAGGACGGGTCCCGGTGTTTCCATCGCTTCGGCCCAAGCACGCTGTGCTTCTTCTTTCGTGGTGGCACGAAGTCCTTTGACACCGTAGGCTTCAGCCAGCTTGACGAAATCAGGGCTGCCTGCCAGATCGATGTGGCTGTAACGGTTATCGTAAATCAGCTCCTGCCATTGACGAACCATGCCAAGCACCTGGTTGTTGATGACAACGATTTTTACCGGAATGTTGTTGATGGCACAGATGGCAAGTTCTTGCGAACACATCTGCATGCCGCCGTCCCCGTTGATCGAAATGACCAGGCGATCCGGATGGGCCATCTGGGCACCAATCGCGGACGGGAATCCGAAGCCCATCGTTCCAAGACCGCCGGAGGTGATCCAGGAACGCGGCTGGTTGAACTTGTAATACTGAGCGGACCACATTTGGTGCTGGCCAACGTCAGTCGTTACAATCGCTTCACCCTTCGTTGTGTCGTTCAGCATTTCGATAACCCATTGCGGCTTCAGCACCGTATCCGAATCAACGTAACGGAATGGGTATTCGGCTTTCCATTTTCTGATCTGGTCTCTCCAGGCATCTGCTTTCGCAGCGTATGGAACGAGCGGATTCAGCATCTCAAGCACGGTCTTCACATCGCCGACAATCGGGATATCGGTTGGCACGTTCTTGCCGATCTCTGCCGGGTCGATGTCGATATGAACGATCTTCGCATGTGGCGCGAATCCGTCCAGCTTGCCTGTAACCCTGTCATCGAATCTCGCCCCGATGTTGATCAGCAGGTCCGACTGCTGAATACCATGGTTCGAGGTGTAGGTTCCGTGCATGCCCGGCATTCCTGTCCACAAGTCATGACCGCTCGGGAAGGCACCCAGACCCAGAAGCGTTGTCGTGATCGGAATCCCGGATTTATTCACGAATTCGTACAGACCTTCATGAGCTCCGGAGTAAATCACGCCGCCGCCGGCAAGAATCATAGGACGCTCGGCTTCCTCAATCGCACGGGCCAATTTATCCAACTGAAGTTTGTTTGGTACCGTCCGAGGATTATATCCTCTCAGTTGAATTCGTTCTTCCGGCTGGAACAGCGTGGTTGCCGCGGATACATCCTTCGGAATATCGATCAGTACCGGACCTTTGCGGCCGGTAGAAGCAATATGGAAGGCTTCGTGAATCACCCTTGGCAGATCCTTTACATCTCTTACCAGATAACTGTGTTTCGTAATCGGCATCGTGATGCCCGTAATGTCCGCTTCCTGGAAAGCGTCCGTACCGATCAGGGTTGTTGCAACGTTACCGGTTATCACAACGAGCGGAACGGAATCCATATAAGCTGTTGCGATACCGGTCACAAGGTTTGTTGCCCCCGGTCCTGAAGTCGCTATGCACACACCGACTTTGCCGCTTGCGCGAGCGTAACCGTCAGCTGCATGAATGGCACCTTGTTCGTGACGGGTCAAGACGTGATTGAAATCCTCAAAGCCATACATGGCATCGTAGATGTACAGGACCGCTCCGCCCGGATACCCAAAGACGCATTCGACACCTTCGAGCAGAAGACTCCGAAGCAAGATTTCCGATCCGGTAATCACTTCAGGCTTCAACCATTTCTCTCGTAATTGTTCTGTAGACCGCACTTCTGGAGTTTGCGCGCTCATCAGTCATCCTCCTCTCAAATATTGGCACTCTTCCTTCAAGCAACAAAAAAACCTTCCGTCGCCACACCCGGAGTATCTCCGTGTGAGGGACGAAAGGTTTAGCTTCCGTGGTACCACCCATGTTTGCCCTACACTTCGCAGTGTAAAGCCTCAGCAGGTATGAAGAACACAATGAACACAGCTCTTCAATATCTGCAGTCCGTAACGTGGACTAAGACGATTCCCCCTAATAAACGCTGTTACGACTTAATGCGATAAAGTCATAGCGTAGCATCTTTCAGGGAAACAGCTCCGAGGTGAGCTCGTATAAAAGGGGTTTTGGTGGTGGTTTCAGCTGATCCATCCACTCTCTGAGCAAAAGAGCCCTTTAAACTTCGTCCTCATCATTGCCGATTGGATATATTCGTTAAAATGTTTAGAAACATTATATGATTCATTCATTCCAGAAGTCAACACATTTATTTTACTTCCGATGAAAGGTTTTCATTCACAATTGGAGCAATCCCTTCTCCTCCTTGATGCAAAACACGCTCTTAAACCCTGCTACATATGATAAATGGAGCTATCCTTAATAGCGGTGAAGGGAGGAAACAACACGATGATCCGCTATCGAACACCGGAGCTGGATGATCCGATGATTCTACAACTCATTGAGTCCCAACTCGTCCCGCTTTCCCATATGACCAAAAAAGAGCTGGACATCATCCGCAAGGATATTCCCTCTCGATTACGACGCGGCGTGACCCTTGTTGCTTCGCCTCAGGATAACGATAAAATCATTGCCTTTATCCATTTTATGATGCACGGCGAACTGCTGTATATCGATATGCTGGCCGTCGCATCCACCGCACAGCGAAGACGGTGGGGTGTCCGATTGATGGAACATGCCGAACGTTTCGCTGTATCCCGCGGATGCAAACGCGCCAAGGTTATGGTGGATATTGGCAACCATACCGGACTTAACTTTTACCGAAAGCTTGGCTATACGGTGACAAGAATGATCGAACCCAGCCGATGTTATGAGTTGGAGAAGATCTGGTTCCTCTAATTACCAGAAGAAGCCTGGTCCGAAACCAGGTCCAAAGCCCGGCCCGAAGCCGCCATACCCCGGTCCGAAGCCGCCGTATCCTCCCGGATACCCACCGAATCCGCCACCATAGCCTCCACCGAACGCATAAGGTGCCGTCCCAATGGCAAGAAGGTCAAACAATGCGAGCGGAATAATCGCCTTGGTCTTCACCTTTTTCCCCTTGGTTGCCGGTTCTACAAAAAGGCGGTTGCCGGAAACGCGTACCAGCTTGCCTGCCACCATGGTCCCGTCCTTCTTATACGCTACGATCTGTTTGCCCACATATGATTTCACTTTTGCCCTGCTGACAGGCTTGTGCATAAGATCCCTCCTCAGGTAATATACATTTCAATCTATTCCGGAAGGAGTTCACTTGCTTGTTTCATGGCCCTTACGATGGCTAAAGATAGGTAAAAAACTCCTCATGCCCATCATTCAGCGCTTACGATGCCAATGTATGACGGACAGGAGCGCAAAATAAAAAAACCGCCGTAATATTACGGCGGTTTCTTCATACACGTATAATTAAGCGTTCACTTTTTCTTTAGCTACAGTAGCCAAAGAATTAAACGCGTTCAGATCATTCACAGCCAGATCAGCCAGCATTTTACGGTTAATGTCCACGCCAGCAAGCTTCAGACCATGCATCAATTTGCTGTAAGACAGACCGTTTTGACGAGCAGCCGCGTTGATACGAACGATCCACAATTTACGGAAATTACGTTTCGTAGTACGACGATCCCGGTATGCATAAACGAGGGATTTCATGACCTGCTCGTTCGCTGTTTTAAAAATGCGGTGTTTGGAACCGAAATAACCTTTCGCAAGCTTCAATACTTTTTTATGTCGACGACGAACGACAAATCCGCCTTTAACTCGTGCCATATCAAAAGACCTCCCAATAATTGTTGTTTACTATTTCAAGTTAGCCAGACCTTGCTTCAAACGTTTAACATCTCCAGGCGCCATAACTGGGCTATTGGACAATACGCGCTTCGCACGCTTGGATTTGTGGGAAAGCAAGTGGTTTTTGTAAGCTTTATAACGTTTAACTTTACCAGTACCAGTAATCTTGAAGCGGCCTTTCAGGCTGCTATGTGTTTTCATTTTAGGCATTGTAGTACTTCCTCCTCTAATTTCTCTTAGGCTTTTGGAGCCAAAATCATAATCATGCTTCGGCCTTCCAATTTCGGTTGACGTTCAATGACACAGAGATCGGCCACTTCCACCTTCACGCGCTCCAAAATCTTTTGACCAATGTTAGCATGGGTGATTTCACGACCACGGAAACGCACAGAGCATTTCACTTTGTCGCCGTCTTTCAAAAACTTAACGACATTGCGAAGCTTGGTTTGATAATCATGCTCCTCAATGTTGGCTCGGAACCATACTTCTTTGATATCCACAATTTTCTGGTTCTTACGTGCTTCCTTCTCTTTCTTCTGCTGCTCATAGCGGAATTTACCGTAGTCCATGATGCGGCATACCGGCGGTTTCGCCTGAGGGGCCACGTTCACCAGATCCAGATTGAGATCAATTGCCATTTGCAGTGCTTCACGAATCGGCTTGATCCCGATTTGCTCACCTTCGGCACCAACCAAACGTACTTCCTTGGCCCGAATCTCGTCATTGATCATATGTTCCTTACTGATAGTCCTCCACCTCCAAATTACTTGTTGTTCCTGTTTGCAAAAAAAATAAAGGGATGACGGGTTAATCACCGACATCCCTATTTGATACTCATCTCACAAATGAAGTTAAATCCATTCATTGATTTCGTGATCAAACCAGCCAACACATGTCGGTCAGGTGAGAAGCGGCGCTTCTGCTTGCAATCAGATATTCTGTTTAACAGACTAGGATAGTATAACAGGTCATCCTATCTTCTGTCAACACAGATGGAATAAAAAAATTGGATCAGCCTTGTTTGCTTTGAACTTCTTCAAGACGCACAACCCGGGTATGCTCCGTATGGCTCCACTGCTTGTTGTTCTGCGTGAAGAACGCATACACCGTGATGGGATACCACGACAGCAGGTAAATCGGGAACAGCACCAGATACATGTACACCTTCTTGTACTTCACCTTCTCCAGAATCATCGCGATCATGAACGTGAACACATTCGCCGCGATCGCTGTAAAGCTCAGCCATAGCGGTAAATAACCGTACAGGTTCGCGATATTCGGACCATTGAAGAATGAGCTGTCCACCCAGATGATGGCCGTCAACAAGAAAGTCAGCAGCACGATGTAAACGTTGACTCCGTACAAGGCCAAATCCAGCTTCACAAGGCTGCGTTCTTTAATGGCACGCCACAGCAGCGGGAAGAAATAACGGCGGGCAACCGTAAAGTGACCCTGCATCCAGCGCAGGCGTTGTCTGGCCGAAGCCTTAAACGTAAGCGGCTTTTCGTCAAATACCTTCGCGTCATAGTTGAACTTCGGATACACCCCGCGCATAACGCTGCGCATCGTGAACTCCAAGTCCTCAACCAGACTGGTTGCGCCCCAGCCGATCTCCTTCAAGAGATTGGTCTCAAAGCACATTCCCGTACCGCCAAGGAAGTTCGCCATGTTCAGATTGCTGCGGGAAAGCTGCCACAAGCGGTTGATATACCAGTAAGACACCCCATAAGAAGCAGTGATCCAGGAATCCTCAGGGTTCTTGGTATCGATATATCCCTGGATAACTCTCGCTCCAGAGCAAAGATCATTGTTCATTTCGTTCAAGAAATTCGGATCCGCCAGATTATCGGCGTCAAACATGACGACCGCGTCGTACTGCCGCGGCATCGCCCAGAGCTCTTTCAGCATCCATTCGATGGCATAACCTTTGCCTCGGAGATTCTGATTCGTACGCACGCATGCGTTCATCCCGTGGGCACGGACGATCTCTGCTGTACGGTCTGTACAGTTGTCACAGATGACAAATACGTCGTACAGATGTTTTGGATAATTAAGCTGTTTCAGGTTCTCCATTAATGCCCCGACAACCTGTTCTTCGTTATGCGCAGCAACTAACACTGCAAATGATTTATTGGGTTCGAACTGTTGTTTCTTTTTTCTTTTGACCAGACCAAACAAAGAGAATACGAACTGGTACACACCCACCGCGGCCAAGAATAGTTGGAGCGCGATAAAGATGGCGTCTGTCATGATTCTCCGTTACCCCCTTTTTATAACCCGAGAATGTTTGTTATTTTTTTCTCTCTAAGTTTTTCGCTTTTTTTGTTGTTGCTATGACCCTGTGACTTGTGTCTGTCCTTCTAGTAGCCTCGGTGCCGCGGGGCAACTTTGCACGTCATACACGATTTTCCACACTTTTGAATCTTTTGTCAAAACCGTGGAATGCTCTAATTTACGGAAAAACTTCGTAAAAGAGCTCAGCTTGCAATCCCGTTTGCCAGCAAGCTTCGTTTCAAACGGCTTTAGTTCTTATTTTCATCCGTTTTCTTGCTTTTTATTTCTCTTGGCTGCCCATTTTTTCTTTTTCGACTTGTCCGTTAATAAATAAACGCAACAGACACCCAAAAAGTTTTCGTTTTTTCAATGCTCTTTCTCTAATAAACTTTTTGATGTCCGTTTGAATCATTGTAGCGGCATCTCATACTCAAGTCAAAAGACCACGGACCCTGATTTTCTACAAAATGCGCGCCGCTGACTAACTCCTTAAGTAGCAAGGTGCCAGCGAGCAGCTTGCCGAATAAAGTTTCCGCTTCCGGGACCAAAGTCCCTGAAACACAAGCGGAGAATGGTTGATTTCTTTTCCCAAAGTCGATATGTTAAAGTTAAAGAATAACGCTGCAGAACGGGTGAAAAGTAGTGGCTAAAAAAAGAGTCTTGCTGTTATCTGAAGGGTTCGGTGCAGGCCATACACAGGCCGCTCATGCACTCTCCAGCAGCCTGCGCCAGTTATCGCCTAGCGTACAGACCAAAGTTCTCGAGCTCGGGAGCTTCTTGAACCCTAAAATCGCTCCACTGATCATTTCGGCCTACAGAAAGACGATTACAACTCGCCCACGATTGGTCGGGTACATGTATCGCCATCAAAAGTCCTTTAACCGCTTTACGGCTTTAGCTCTTCACCGAATGTTCTACACAAGCACCAAAAACGTGGTTAGACAGCTCAAACCCGACATCATTGTGTGTACCCACTTTATACCAAGTGCGGTCATCTCGCGTTTGAAACGGCTGGGCATTGATGTGCCTCTGTGTACCGTTATAACCGATTATGATGCTCACGATACATGGATTAGTCCTGAGGTCGACCGATATTTCGTGTCCACGCCGGAAGTGAAGCGAAAACTGCTCAATCGCGGGGTGTCGCAAGCCAAAATTCAGGTCACCGGCATTCCGATCCATCCCGACTTCTGGACGCATCCGAGCAAGAAGGAAATCAGGGAACGATTTCATCTGTCCGATATGCCTACCGTGCTTGTGATGGGCGGAGGCTGGGGCATCATGAATGACGAAGTTGTGCATGAATTTTTGACCCGATGGCGGGAAGAAGTACAGATTATATTTTGCCTCGGCAATAACGACAAGGGACGCGAGGAGATGGAGAACAATCCTCGGTTCCAGCATCCGAACATCCGGATTTTGGGTTTTACGCGCGAGATCGACAAGCTGATGGAGGTGTCGGATCTGCTCGTTACGAAGCCTGGCGGCATGACATGCACCGAAGGCCTTGCCAAAGGAATCCCGATGCTGTTCCATCAACCTCTTCCGGGGCAGGAAGAAGAGAATTGCCAATACTTTACGGCGCAGGGATTGGGTGAGCCTATCCACTCGCTGGAGGTTATTGGCAGCTGGATGAACAAACTGCTTCATCAATACGACGTAATCCAACAGCAACGGGCGCAAAATTTGCGAGACATCGAACGATTCCATCCGATGCAAAGCGCACGCAGCATCATCGATATGCTGGAAAACGAAAAGGTGTACTCCTGAAGAGGAGCACACCTTTTTTTGCGTCGTTTTTCGCGAACATGTCATCGCAGTTGATAGATTTCCTACTATTATAATAGATGCAAACGCTATCATTGGGAAAACGCTAGTGTACGGACGTTATTTACCGTATTTTTCAAGGCGGTTCTTATGGTAGGAAGCAAGTGCTTCCTTGCCGACAATAGCCTCGCAGCGATGAATCTGCATACCTTGACCGACGAATTTGGTCTCGTATTCTGTCATTACGTGTTCTTCGTTCAATCCGTCACGATGCAGATCCAGCGAAATGTTCGTCATTTGCAAGCCATAATCGGCAAATGCATTCAGGGAGAACTCAAAGAGTGTAACCGAATCGGTCTTGAAATGAATTTCCCCGCGCTCGTTCAGGATCTGGGAATACTTGTCCAAAAAACGCGGATGCGTCAAACGACGGCGGGCATGCTTCGATTTTGGCCACGGATCACTAAAGTTCAAATATAAACGTTCGATCTCGCCGGGTTCAAAAACCTGCTCGACGTTCTCGATATTAAACAGCGCCAGCTTCAAATTCGGCGGGGTATCGATACCGTCCTGAGCCCAGACATTGCGTCCCTTTTCGCTTGCACGGCGAATCAGCTCGTCGTACATGTCCACCCCGATAAAATTCACTTGCTGATGCTTGTAACTCATCTGGCTGATAAATTGGCCCTTGCCCATGCCGAATTCAACATGAATCGGAAGGTCATTGCCAAATAATGAAGCCCATTTTCCTCTATATTGACCGGGGTCCAAAACGACCAGGTCTTCCTGCTGCTCCAGATTTTCCCGTATACCTTTTCTTCCGCGTAAACGCATGTCATACCTCCGAAACTTTCCAAGTAAATTTAGAATGATATCCCGATACTGCATTTATTGTGACGAAGTTAATCCCAAAAGTAAAGAGCCCCATAGAAAAAGGAACCTATGCTCTGCTTAACGCAAAGGATTTAGGTTCCTCTTTCTTATATTTGGAATTGGGGTTCCGCGATGGTTAAACTGTGAATAATCTACCTTTCTTCCGACGCAAAATCAAACGTCTTCTCAAAGGCGGCCCGAATCTTGCGACGTGCCGAAGCCTTCACATCCTGGTTGGAGTTAAACTCCACGCCGGTAAGGGCTAAAGCTTCGTTCGGGGTAAGCTCCACAGCGATTTTGTCTCTACTCTCATTCTTTACTGTCGATGAATTCATTCGTAATCACCTCACGGTATTATTGTATCCATGACGTCACACAAATATGAATCCTATCCGATATATACCCATGCCAAAATTGCTTGAATCATATATTTATTTTTCTATTTTAAATATACCAATTATATGCAATTCATTCAAGTAACAACATTTTAATTAGGCTTGAAGACCTGCATATAACGCAAAGTTTTATTTTTTGTTACAATGGACATATCTGCTTAAGTAAAGGTTAAGTCAAACATGTATACTTGGAGGCACGGCTATAGGCTGTCTGTCTCTATTCATCTTATGCGGCTATAAAAGGAGCACACATGAGTACACCACTTAAACCCGCCCCAACGTTATGGGGCGACAAACGATTTCATACATGGAATTACGAAATGCGCAGCCAATTCGAGGAAAAAGTATTCAAGGTTATGCTGGATGCGGGCTTTACGTGCCCGAACCGCGACGGCACGATTGCCAAGGGGGGGTGCACCTTCTGCAGCGCCCGCGGCTCCGGTGATTTTGCCGGACGGCGTCGGGATGATCTTGTTACCCAGTTCAACACCATTCGTGACCGGCAGCACCAGAAGTGGCCGAGCGCCAAGTACATCGGTTATTTCCAAGCCTATACCAATACCTATGCTCCGGTCGAAGAGCTTCGGGAATACTATGAAGTCATTCTCCAGCAGCCGGGTGTTGTCGGCTTATCGATCGCGACACGCCCCGATTGCCTGCCTGACGACGTCGTGGAATACTTGGCGGAGCTGAATGAGCGAACCTATCTCTGGGTGGAAATGGGCCTGCAAACGATCCATGATTCCACCTCCGAGCTGATCAACCGTGCCCATGATACCGAATGTTATCTGGAAGCGGTCGAAAAGCTGCGCAAGCATAACATCCGTGTCTGCACACACATCATTTATGGCCTTCCGCAAGAGGACCATGACATGATGCTCGCCACCGGCCGAGCGGTCTCCAAGATGGATGTGCAGGGAATCAAGATCCACCTGCTGCACCTCATGCGCAAGACGCCGATGGTGAAACAATATGAGGCCGGGCTGCTGCGGTTCCTGGAGCAGGACGAATACATCAGCCTTATCGCAGACAGCCTGGAGCTCTTGCCCCCGGATATGATTGTTCATCGTCTGACCGGAGACGCTCCACGGGATCTCTTGATCGGCCCGACGTGGAGTCTCAAGAAATGGGAAGTGCTTAACGGCATTGACGCCGAGCTTAAACGCCGGGATACATGGCAGGGTAAATTGTGGGGGGGATCCTGATGGGCTTCCTCTCGGTTTTGAGTTTTGCCCACAAACTCGTGTCCGAAAGGCTGCGGCCTGGAGACATTGCGCTGGATGCGACGGCCGGAACCGGGGCCGATACGCTGTATCTAGCCAAATGCACAGGCTCAAAGGGCAAAGTGTACGCTTTTGATATTCAGGAACAGGCGCTGCAGCTGACTCGTGATAGGCTGGACAAGGAACCCCCAGACACCCTTGCAGAGGTTACTTTTCACCATCAGAGCCATGCGCTTATGGGAGAATGCGTACCTGAGCGCGAGCATGGCCGCATGGGTGCGATCATGTTCAATCTCGGTTACCTTCCGTCAGATTCATCGGATAAACGGATCATGACGGAAACCGCCAGCACACTGACGGCTCTGGAGGCTGCCATCGAGCTGCTCCGCCCCGGCGGCATTATCACCATCGTGCTGTATCCAGGCCACAAGGGCGGCGATGCCGAAGCGGACGCCGTGTTGGCCTGGGCGGCGGAATTGCCCCAGCACAAAGTGCAAACGATATTATATCGTGGTCTTCAGCGTTCCGAAGCGCCATATCTCATTGCACTGGAACGGAAGAAGCCGATATGATATAAGTTCTAGGAGAGGTGCCGCACTTTACAACATCCATAGCATATTCCAAACATGATGAAAGGTAGATGATTACCATGACAAAACCATATCCATTGTTGTTCCAACCCGAATTTAAAGAACGTGTGTGGGGTGGCCGTGCCCTGGAGCAATTCGGCTTGGATATTCCTGAAGGACATATCGGAGAAGGCTGGATGATCGCCGACCATCCGAACGGTACAACCAGCATTGTGAACGGTGAACTTGCCGGCCGCGGTCTTGATCAGGTTCGGGAGCAATTCGGACGGGAGTGGTTTGGCAGCAAAGGATTCTCCGAGGTTAACGGACGTTTTCCGCTGCTGATCAAGCTGCTTGACTGCAATGACAACCTCTCCGTTCAGGTCCATCCGACCGATGACTATGAGGGGCTTCCGAAAGGCGAGCTGGGCAAGACTGAAATGTGGTATGTGCTGGATGCGAAGCCGGACGCCAAAATCATATACGGTCTGAAAGAAGGCGTCAGCCGCGAGACTTTGAAAGAGGCCATGGAAAACGGCACGGTTATGGACCAGCTGCAAGAAGTGTCCGTAAAAGCCGGAGATACATTCTACATACCTGCCGGTACGGTACATGCGCTGTGTGCGGGCGTTGTCGTGGCGGAAATTCAGCAAAATTCGGATACCACCTACCGGATTTTTGATTATAATCGACCAGGGCTGGACGGTAAGCCGCGCGAGCTTCATATTGAGGACTCCTTAAACGTGACGGCCTATGAAGGATCGGGCGCAACTACCATGAGCACGGAGGGAACCGCTCCTGGAGAATGGCTTGAGCTTGCCAAATCTCCTTATTTTGTAGTTGAAAAAGGCGTTGTTAACGGTGCCTGGTCCTTGTCCACTTCAGTTGAAAGCTTCACGATCGTGGTGGTATGCGATGGTCAAGGAACCCTCAGCTGGGATAACGGCTCCATCGATTATACCTCCGGACAATGCTTCCTGCTGCCAGCTAACCTGGGTGCATATACATTGGATGGGCAATCTACGGTTCTTCGTTCCTATCTTCCTTAAACAGGGTATAAATAATTGAAATAACCATTCGTTTTTGTGGAGGTGTTAGGCCTGTAATGCAAACCGACACGTTTACGATGCTGAATACGCAGGGCATGCATGTTTTTGTATATCAATGGCTGCCCGAGCCGGACCACCCTATTCGTGCCATCGTGCAAATTGCGCATGGCATGTGCGAAACCGGCATACGATACGAGGAGCTTGCCGAGTTGCTTACAGCACACGGCTACGCCGTGTACTGCAACGACCATCGGGGTCATGGACAAACGTCCGGCCTTACGCTTCTCGGCGATGCCGGGGAGAATGGATTCGAAGGGATGATTGAAGACCTGCTGCTTCTTGCTTCCGAGCTTAAAAAGCGCCATGGGGATGTTCCACATTACTTGATGGGTCACAGCATGGGATCTTTTTTGACCCAAAAGATCATGTGTTCGAACGGCCGATTATTCGACGGATTCATGCTGTCCGGGACCAACGGTCCCCAGAGACTGCTAGCGTTCGGTTTGAATCTGGCAGCGGCCCAAATGCGCCTCCAAGGAAACACGCACCGGAGTCTGATGCTGAACGCCATCGTGTTCGGCCCTTACAACAAAGGTTTCGGTCCTATTCGCACTCCATTTGATTGGTTATCCCGGGATGAAGCGGAAGTGGATAAGTATATCAACGACCCCTACTGCGGTCAGGTATGCAGCGCTCGTTTCTTCCATGATTTCTTCAAGCTGCTGTCCCAGATTCATAAACCTCAACTGATGGAATGCCTTCTAAAGGATAAGCCGGTCTATATTTTCTCGGGCGAGGATGATCCGGTCGGACACCGCGGTAAAGGCGTACGACGGTTGATCGAATTGTACCGGAAACATGGCATTCAGGATCTTGAATACCGTTTGTATCCCGGCGGCCGCCACGAAATGCTGCATGAAATCAACCGGGATGAAGTAGCGGCACATGTTCTCGACTGGCTCGAACGGCACACAGCGGGATCGCATGAGACAGCAGACACCGCAAGAATCGAAACGGATGATGTAAAAGAATGATGCAGGACGAATTAAAAAGGGGGTGTCCCAAAAGGTCAATTGACCTTTTTGGGACACCCCCTCTGTCTGTTGTATGACGCTTTTTTTTAATCAGACAAGCTATCCGTCAAGTAAGTAAACCTACTTAACGCGACAGCCCAGCTTCTTACTCTTCTTCGTTCGGCGTGCGGTCGATGATCAACTGCGTGACCTCGGTGTACTCGCCATGCGCTACTTCATCCTCCGTAGCCTCTTCGCGCAGATCGTCATTGGTTTCCATGCCCGGCGCAATGCTGGGCTCGTCCTGCGGATGCTGTTCCCGCCCCTTCTGTTTCCCGTTCATAAACATCCCCTCCTCATCGGTTGATGCGATTAGAATACCGATCCCAAGGGTGTTTTATTCCGGAACGCCCAGGATACCGTCCGTTACGATAACGAGGGGGGCATGATCACATTTTCAATCCTATCAGTCCTTACCTATCCCTAAACCTTGAAGAAAGATATTTTGCCAAAACGGACAAGCCGCTCGTTTCAAGTTCCGATAAAGGGTTGTCCTTCGCTTCCTCTACTATGCCTGCTTCGCTAACTCCACAGGCATGGTGTAGTACTGTGGCTGCCCTGTTTCGTTCTGCTGGTACAATACCAGCAGCATCGTTGCATGGTCGGCGTTGTCCGGGAATCCGGTGCCGCCCTGGATGGCATCGCTGAGGTTAAATGGCAGCACCTCGATCATCGCATGTTTCTGCAGATCGCGCTCCGTAATCCCCAGATCGGCAAAACCGGCGGATAGGGCCGCAGGTTCCTCAACGATTTTGCGAACATTGGCGGTCCACTGCGCTTTGTCCTGGGTATGATCCCACCATATTTTCCGCGGTTTATACTTATGGCCCAGGAAATAATCAAACTTCATCAGACCGGAGACAACGTCCATATGCGGGGTCTTCCGATCTTCAAGGAAAGCTGTTAAACGGGTGAACAGGTCCTCGAGCTGATGGCCGATTTTCTGCCAGCCCTGTCCTTCCCAGTAGTCGCCAAACTCTTGGAAGAAATCAAACGGCGACGTAAATTCATGCTTCATCAAATAATTCAGGGTATGGTCCATCCGGTGCGCATTCCAATACTTCTCCAGCACATCCTCCAGTCTCTTTAATCGGACGATATCCGAGAACGGAAGCACGTCGCTGCCCAGAATCTCATACGGAGCATGATCCATATAAGTGTAGTTATACTTGTCCGCATCGATCCGCAGCCCGGTTCCCCGCAGCATCTTCAAGAAGCCTAGCTGCAGTTCCTCCGGCCCAAGCGCAAATACGTCGTTAAACGTTTTGCGGAACGTATCGTAATCCTCTTCCGGAAGACCTGCGATCAAATCCAAATGCTGGTCGATTTTGCGGCTGTCCTTGATCATGGTCACCGTGCGCGACAGCTTGGTGAAATTCTGGCGACGCTTCACCAGCTCGTTTGTCGGATCGTTGGTTGACTGCACCCCGATTTCAAACCGGAAAATGCCGGGAGGCGCATTATTCGCCAAATAATCGAGCACCTCGGGACGCATGATATCCGCCGTGATCTCAAACTGGAACACGCAGCCGCCATGGTTTTCAATCAAAAACTCGAACATTTCAAGCGCGTAATCCCGCTTAATGTTAAAGGTGCGGTCTACGAACTTGATCAATTTCGCTCCGTTCTCGATCAGGTAGAGAATATCCGCCTTGGTCCGTTCAATATCGTAATAGCGAACCCCCACCTCAATGCTCGACAGGCAGAACTGGCAGCTAAAGGGACAGCCCCGGCTGGTCTCGAAATAGACCACCCGCTTCCCGAGATGCGGGATATCCTCCGGAAAACGATGCGGGGAAGGCAGCTCCGCCAGAATGCTCTTCGGTCTCCCGGGATTCACAATGACTTCGTCCTGCTTGCGGTAAGCTACGCCATAGACGAAATGATACTTCCGGTCACCTTCTATCGTTTGCAGCAAATGGTGGAAGGTCTCCTCGCCTTCACCCATGACGATAAAGTCGACATTGTGCAGCCGGTTCATCCAATACTCCGTATCGTAGGATACTTCAGGTCCACCCAGTATGATCGTGACCTCCGGCATAATCTTTTTCACGATGTCGATCACTTTAATCGTTTCTTCAATATTCCATATATAACAGGAGAATCCGATCACATCCGGCTTGCGCTGGAACAGGTCGGAGACGATATTCATCACGGGGTCCTTAATCGTGTACTCCGTCAGTTCGATATCGAAATCCTTCTCGCTGTATGCTTTCAGGCAGCGAATGGCCAAGGAGGTATGAATGTACTTGGCATTCAAGGTTGATAGTATGACTTTCATGGTAGGGTCCACTTTCCTTCTAAATTAGTTTCTGCCGGTTATGCCAGCCTATTATTCATAGTCGTACAAGTCGTCACCGACACTCGATGTGCCCTGACCATTCAGGAAGAATTCCAGGAACGGACGGCCGTATTTACGGAATTTCACTTCGCCGACCCCTTTGACATTCAGCATCTCATCCTCGCTTTGCGGGCAAACCACACTCATCTCCCGCAATGTTGCGTCGTTAAAAATGATGTAGGATGGCACATGCTCTTTGCTTGCCAGCTCACGCCGAATCAAGCGCAGCTGCTCGAACACCGTCTCGTTGACGGCTGACGGCGAATAATCGCGGCGGCTGCCGCTGCGCTGGCTGCCTGCGGCTTTGGAAGGACGCGGAACGCGCTGCATCACTTCGCGCTGCCCTTTTAACACATCGGCCGCCTCGCTTTGCAGTTTCACGACAGGGTATTGGCCTTCCGTCAGCGCCAGGAACCCTTCCGAGATGAGCACATTGATCGTCTCGGATATCTCCTTCTCGGTCCGATTCGACATCACGCCGTAGGTTGGAAGGCGGTCAAAGCCGTATTCCAGCACTTTTTTCGCCCGTGAGCCCTTCAGCACGGAGGCGACCATAGACACGCCAAAGCGTTCGCGCATCCGGTGGATGCAGGAGAAGATTTTCTGAGCATCCACCGTGATATCGACAAGCTCCCGGTCATCCGTGCAGGAGCTGCACGTACCGCAGGGCTTATCTTCGTGCTCTTCCCCGAAATAATCCAGCATCGCGCTGCGCAGGCACCGGGTGGTGTAGCAGTAATCGATCATCTGCTGCAGCTTCCGGTAGTCGTTCTGCTTGCGCTCACCCTCCTGGGGATTCTGTTCGATCAGAAATTTCTGCGTCATAATATCCTGGGCGCTGAACAGCAGTATGCACTGGCTGGGCTCCCCGTCCCGTCCGGCGCGACCCGCTTCCTGCACGTAGGACTCCATATTTTTCGGCATATTGTAATGGATGACATACCGGACGTTGGATTTATCGATCCCCATACCGAATGCGTTCGTTGCCACAATAACGCGAATATCGTCATAGAGGAAAGCCTCCTGGCTCTCCGCTCGCTCCGCGTCACTCATGCCGGCATGGTATCGCCCCGCAAGAAGCCCCTTGGCTTGAAGGCGCTGGCATAAATCATCCACCTCTTTACGAGTGGCGGCATAGATGATTCCCGGCTGGTGGGTATGCGAGGCCGCATAGTCCAGCACAAACTCCCGCTTGTTCTCACCGCGAAGCACCGACATCTCCAGATTATCGCGTCCAAGACCCGTCACGAACACCTGCGGCTGTTCCAGTCGAAGCAGACGCTGCATGTCCTCCATCACTTCAGGCGTGGCCGTGGCCGTAAAGGCTGCCACAATCGGACGGTTCGGGAGCCCTTTAACAAAAGGAGCGACCGAGAGATAGCTGGTCCGGAAATCATGCCCCCACTGGGATACGCAGTGCGCTTCATCGACAGCCACAATCGAAATGTCGAGACCGGCCATCTCCTCCCGGAACCAATCCAGTTCAAGCCGTTCCGGGGCGACATATAACAGCTTCAGTTCTCCGCGCTTGGCCGCACGTATGCGCTCGTTCACTTCCTTGCCGCTGAGCGTGCTGTTGATATAGGCTGCCGCCACGCCCGCTGTTGTGAGTGCATCCACCTGATCCTTCATTAAGGAGATCAAAGGCGATACGACTAACGTCAGACCCGGACACAGGAGCGCCGGAATCTGATAACAGATCGATTTGCCTCCGCCCGTCGGCATAATCCCGAGCGTATCCTGACCCGTCAGTAGACTGGCGACGATTTTTTTCTGGCCCTCCCGAAAATCAGGATAGCCGTAATATTTCTGCAGATAATCCCGCGCAGTATCCATATTCATCGATTCTCTATCATTTGTTTCCACATTCATGGATAAAAACTCCTTAATTCACCTTGGTTTTCCGTTTCGAAAAGCCTTCATCCTTTAAGTTTAACGGCCTTTCCATGAATGGGCAACCGAATCGGGGAAGGAAATTGCATTCGACAAGGAGAACTTCATAAATGTGGAAAAAGGCTTGCTATCATGTAAAGCCCAAAAAATGAAGTTGGTGATCCTAATGAATGACGCACATACCGAAGCCGTAAATCAAACCATTCAATATATGAAGGAGCATCTGGACGAGCCCATGACGACCGAGCAGCTCGCCGATCTAGTGGGATATAGCCCCTTCCATTTCTCCAGAGTATTCAAACGAGTAACCGGCATATCGCTCAGGCAATACCTGTCCGCGCTCCGGGTTGAATCCGGCAAAATTGAGCTCCTTCAAAGTCCTTCCCTGCTTGTAAAAATCGGAATGAGCATCGGTTTGGCAAGTCCAGGCACCTTCAATACCCGCTTTAAGCAGTTTGTCGGTCTGTCTCCGAAAAGGTTCCGCTCCACCACCGAGTCCCTGCATCGTTACGTGAATCAATATGAGCATAAGCCATTAGCCTGGGCAGAGGAAGAAAGACATGCTCTGCCCAGAATACATTGCCGGATCGAAGCTCCCGAGGCATTTCGCGGCATGATTTACGTCGGTCTGTTCCCAAGACCCGTGCCTGATCAGAGGCCTGTTTCCGGTACGGCTGTCAATAAGAACCGAACCTGTATCCTAACCGGCATTCCAAACGGCACGTATTATATGCTGGCAGCGGGCATCCCCTGGAGCCTCAATCCACGGGATTATTTTCTGCTGGGCAAATCCTTGCGCGGCAAGCTGGAGGATCCTGTCCATATCGACGAAGGAACCGATCTCGCCGTGAAGATTACCTTGCGCGAGCCTCTGCCCTACGACCCGCCGATTGTTGTCAATCTGCCTTTGCTCTTGTTTGAGAAGGATCGGAATAACAGCGCAAGGTAGAAGAATTTTTGAAGCCCATGTCCATTTATAATGGAACTGCAAGAAGCATTATCCGAAAACAATGAGCGCTAAATGATGGAGGAATACATATGACCATTGTTCAAGAAACCGTGATTCAGGCCGATGTGCATCTACTCTGGCGAGCATGGACGGAGTCTGCGAGGATAACCGAGTGGTTTGCGCCGGCTGCGGAAATTGAACCGAAGGCGGGCGGGAAATTCGAGCTTTATTTTAACCCCGCCAATCGTGAATCGATGTGCACCGCAGGTTGCATCCTTTTGCAGTATGACGAGCCGCATATCCTCGCTTTTGAGTGGAAAGGACCCGATCCCTTTGCGGAAACGATGAATCAGGGGAATTTGACCACGGTCAAGGTGTCTTTTAGACCTGAACAGGACGGCGGCACGAGAATCACCTTGGAGCACACGGGCTGGAAGGATACCGAGGCGTTGCTGCAAGCCCGGGAATGGCATGTGGATGCATGGAGAGGCATGCTGGCCAGCTTAAAATCCAACATGGAATCCGGTGAAGGCATTTTATGCTGCCAATAAAGCAAGGTCTTTGATACCCCGCAGCCCTGCCCTCCCGGTTTATACAGCGCGATCCGGGACCCTTTTAGCAATATGAACGAACTACTGGAATTCGCGGAGTAATCGTGACGTTTGGGAAGCATGATGGTTATCGGTAATACAGATCCTATAGGGAAATATGAAGGGACATGCTGCATGCGCAGGATGTCCTTTTCTTGTTTTATATTCCGAGTCTTGTCTCTATCATTCCAGAACCATCTGTTAATGTTGAACCCGATGCGGGTAAGAACATATTAATGTTAACGCAGAAGGCGACGCGCGGGCAGATTAGGAATCGCCGGTTTCGGAAATAATAGGTACTCGAACTGATATATTAATGACACAAGGGGACATTCATATGGATATGACACCAGAAGAACGCGTTACCCTGCACGGGTTTAACAACTTGACGAAATCGCTCAGCTTTAATATGTACGATGTCTGTTATACGAAGACCCGAGAAGAACGAGAAGCGTACTTAGAATATATTGATGAACAATATAATGCGGATCGACTCACAAAAATATTGAGCCATGTGGCCGAAATCATCGGAGCCCATGTCCTGAACATTGCCAAGCAGGATTATATCCCGCAGGGCGCCAGCGTGACGGTGCTGGTCTCCGAGGGCCCCGTCGTGGAGGTGCCGGAGGAATCCTATGACGAATCGCCGGGTCCATTGCCGGATAACGTGGTGCTGCAGCTGGACAAAAGCCATATTACCGTCCATACGTATCCGGAATTCCATCCGGACGAGGGGATCAGCACCTTCCGGGCTGATATCGACGTGTCGACCTGCGGGGAAATCTCCCCGCTCAAAGCCCTGAACTACCTGATCCACTCCTTTGATACGGATATTATGACGATCGACTATAAAATTCGGGGCTTCACGAGGGATATTCATGGGCACAAGCTGTTTATCGACCATGAGATCAGCTCCATTCAGAACTATATTCCAGACGAAGCCAAGGATTTGTTTGATATGATTGATGTCAACGTATACAAGGAAAACATCTTCCACACCAAATGTAAGCTGAAGCAGTTTGATCTGGACAATTATCTGTTCGGTTACACAAAGGATAAGCTATCCGATGCCGAGCAGCAGAAAATCACCGAGCGCATCAAACTGGAAATGGACGAAATTTATTACGGCAAAAACATGGACCGCAGTTACTGATGATGGACTCCTGATGGGTTTTCATCAACATGTGCTTCCATAGAGGGAACATAAATGAAATAAAACCAGGCTGGGCTCATAAGAGTCCGGCCTGGTTTGCAACTTCTACCGCTTCGTCCCGGTTGCGGACGCCCAGCTTGGCATACAAAGTCGAGGCATAATTCCGCACAGTCCCGTCTGAGAGATACAATTTCATCGCAATCGCCTTGTACCGCAATCCTTGGGAGAGATACTTCAGAACCTCAATCTCCCTTGGTGTCAGATCATATAACTTCAGAAGTGGAGAGGACGCTGGATCGGCTTCGATTACAGATGCTGAGCCACCCTCTTCCTTCATGAAATCGCCCGCTTCCCCATCGAAGAGCTTCGCCGAAATCGCCGGATCCATCAAGGTCCCCCCTCGATACACGATTCGTATGTTCTCGGCAAGTTCACGCGGCTCCATCGACTTCAGTAAATAACCGTCCGCTCCGCCTCGCATGGCTTCTACAGCTTTGCCCCTCTGCTCAAATGTGGTGAATATGATAATCTTCACTAACGGCCAACGTTGTTTGATCAACCTTGTGGCTGTAATGCCATCCATCACGGGCATCTCCAGATCCATCAGCACCAGCTGGGGGTTTAGCTTCTCACACATGTCCAAGGCATGTTCCCCATGTTCTGCACGTCCTACCACCTCAAGGTCCTTCTCCGATTCCAGAATAATGCCAAGACTCTCCCTGATAAAAGGTTCATTATCCACCAATATAAGCCGGATGACTTCATCTGCAGGCTCCGAAATTCTAGGCAAGCTGCAGGTCACGACGGTTCCTGCCTCAGGAGTCGAATAAACCGATAATTGGCCTTGATGGCGATAGGCCCTTTCCTTCATGGCGCTTAAACCGAAACCTTCCTGGATTTGCACGCTTCCACTGCCGTTATCCAGAATTTCAAGCCGGGTCTGCTGCAATTCGAATTGAAGCACGGCGTCAACCCTCGTCGCATTACCGTGACGCACACTATTCGTTAAGGACTCCTGAAGACAACGGTAGAAGGTCATTTTGGCCTGCCGGGATACCGGGTACTCTTCACCAAGCACTCTAAGTCCTACCTTTACCCCGGTATTGCGCTCGAAATCCTCTGTCACCTGTCTCAGTGACTGCACCAAGGGAAGCTGCTCTTGCGGTGAATCCAGCTCATGCAAATACCCTCTGACCTCATCCAGGCTTCTCCGCGTCAGTTCCAGCAGATTGGACAGCTTACGCTGAGCTGCTGCATCCGTTTCCGTAGAACGAAGCGTTTCCAAGCCCATGATGACCGCAGTATACGTATGGCCCATCGTATCATGCAGTTCCTTGGACACGCGTTCCCGTTCTTCCAACAGCGTGACCCGCTCGACCTGAGATAAATACTGCTCCAATATCGTATTATGTGTCCGAATCATTTCGTTCTGGCTGTAGTTGGCCATCAACAGATGAAAGGCAAATCCTAATGCAAACGCAAAAGCAACATGCTCGATCATCAGTATCAAATCCGTTGACGGGGCATACAGCTTGATCAGTATTGGAACCAAGATAGCCGCAAGGGGGCCTGTCCATCTGTACGTCGTTCCATAGCTGTTCGCAGCCATCAGAAAAGCCGGAATGATAAACGACAAGTAGGCCCCCGGGAATAAGGAAGTCAAATAAACGGCGATTCCGCCTGATAGTAAGACCTCGGTGATCAAATATGCTTTATGATTCAGAAGCAGGCACAACCAGGGTATCGAGAAGGCTGCCAATTCCCACATGACGACGATCCATAACGCTACGGTAAACTGGTTCCTGAACTCTATACATGTGATGATCAGGGAGATGCAGCCCATCATGCGAATTAAAAGCATCGCCCAGTCGTACCACTTCCATTGTTTCACTATATCAAACAAAAGCTTTCACTCCCTGCAGTTCCTTCACGGTTCCTCCCTAATATGACACGGCCCCAACAGTGTGTCTACCTCCAAACCGAAAACATCCACTGCGTGTACCGGCCTGTCCATCTCGCCGCTCCCTTAGCCGCCCATGACCCTGCATAAGCAAACAGAAGGCCGACTCCCATCATAAGCAGGGACTTGGGCAAGGTATCGATGCGAATATGTCCTACGTTGATATCCGCAAAGGAACTGATACATGGGGCCAATATCCATAGAATGGGAACGATAAAGAAGATAACGGCACTGAACAAACTAGCGATGCCAACGATAAACTTCAGCATGAGCACCGATACGGCTTTCCAATTTCGGATGTCGGACAGCTCCACTTTAGCCTGACTCCAGTAGGAGCCGGATGATGTTCTCTTCATAACAGGTTCGATCGTTATGTCCGTATAAAACTTCGCCTGAATCCGATCGTAATTCATGAAGGTCCGTGACGTTCGCATGACAAAGGTGAGGACCGGTATCCCGATCAGGGTGAAACTCATGCTGAAGCCAAATACAAGGCCTACAAGATAGTAGCAAAAGTAAAACACTCCAGTTCCAAAAGTCAGCATCAAAAAACAAAAGTTTAGCAGGTACTCCCTCAGCCATTTCTTCATAGATTAGACTCCTTTCATGTCTTATGAACTTGATATTTCTGTATCCTACTGCACTCGTTGTCATGTGCAACAGTGTCAAAATGTCATATGACACGCCTTCCCAAAGAAGTGACCGAATGTTACTGCCCGATATGACACACCATCAGCCATACTGTGGGAGATCAAGCCGTTCGCTAATTGCTCGGAGTTCCGGATGAAGCATGGGGTCAATAAGCCCTGTACCCATCGGTGCAAGGCTTATTGAACTTCTCTTTTTTATGTATGGCTACCGGAATAAACTCTGTTTTTTTGTATGTTGTCATTCTCTAATGTTCCATACAATGAAAGTTTTCGGTGATTGGAGAGAAGAACTGGTGGTCCGGACCACAGACAGCTCGGCCCTCCGGATCTACCTGAGCACCGAGCGCGGATGGATTTGTCGTACCACGCCGAGATGCTCATCAACATGTGGAAGTAGCTTATCCCCTGAGAGAATCGTTTTTGCGTAAAAAAAGCCGCCCTCCGGATCCAGATTACTTCGGATCTGCAGGCGGCTCTTTCTTATGACGGTGCTATTAAAATTGAACCGAAAATCCGTTGAACCGGTGAATGCCCGTTCCAAATCGGACAAGGTCTTTTTCCCGCAGCTCTCGAACCGCCTCTTGAACCACGGCCAGCAATGCCGGGTCCAGTCCAAGTGTATTGTGAGAACCATAAATTCGCTTTACGCCACCGAGATTCGCGATCCGTTCCAGTGAGTTTACGAGATCCTCCGGACTTGTCGTTGGATAAAAAGCATATACCGGCGTCTCATCATACAATAAATCCCCTGTGAACAAGTAACCTCGGTTTGTATCCAATACCGCGATATGCCCGGGAGAATGGCCCGGTGTGTGGTAAATGACCAGACTTCGTCCGCCAAGCTCGATGACGTCTCCATCCCGAAGCAGGCCGGTCGGCTGCCCCTGATAAGGGGTATAGGTTGCCGGATCAAAGGAAGCTGGTACCGGCCTCGTGATATCGCGTGATATGTCCTTGCGGATTTGTTCAATGGAAAGCTTCTGAATGCCGCTGACGAGCCAGTCTTCCTCAGCCTCATGCACATAAATCTCCCCGTACTGCCCATGACCGCCGATATGATCTGCGTGAACATGCGTGGTTAGCACGATCATAGGTAAATCCGTCAGCTGATCCGTCATCCGCCTCATGTTGTCGATGCCGAGGCCCGTATCGATCAATGCAGCACGCTCGTCCCCTATCAACAGAAACGAATGCACCTTCTCCCAATGTCCGTATTCACTGATTGCAAACGTGGCTTCATCCAGCTGCGATACGGTAAACCATGCATCATCGATAACGACGTTATATTGATTATTCTCCATATGTACTACTCCCCCATCAAGGATTATCGAACGGTGATATCCTCCTGATCATCTTGAAATGCGATCAACGACATATAGTAATTCTTTTCTTCTGCGGACAAAGGCGTACTGCCTGTTTCGGCCGTCTCCATCGTGAAGTGTTTATTCATGAGCTGCTTGAACTCGTCCACAAAAGCATGGAAGCTCTCCTTTGTTGCATGAAAGCGGTAGGTTCCCGCAATGTTTTTCCTGTGGTGTTCGCTCGCGCTGTTCAAGGTAAAAGAGGAGGCCGGTGCGTTCTCGATTTTCGTCCGGGTAACCTCGAGCGTCTCCATAAATACCTGTCTGGACGTTTCCACCAAATCCAGGCTTGGCAGCAAATGATCCTCCGGTATGAAGCGGCTTGCGACGGCACGATAGTATTTCTGCACGATACCGTTCTTCTCTTCCTTCCGCACCACATGAATGATGCCGTGCTTCTCCAGCTCCTTCAGATGAAAATAGATATTGTTCCGTGTAATGTCCAGTATCTCGGCTAGCTGCTGTCCAGTGTAGGCATCCTTCACGAGATTCATCAGTATCTTAGTACGCAGTGGATCGGCAATCGCTTTGAGCTGTTCATGGGTTTTAATTTTATAGATACCCGTCATTTTTATTTTAACACCTCCATATATTTTACCGGTAAATTTATTTTTACTGTTATTCGTGTTCATCCTATCATGACTTTTACCCGTGGGTCAATCTTGCTGCTCCTAGGATTTTTCGGTTCTACGCAAATTGGAAATCGAGCGTGGGTCAACATGATACGATTAAGGCAATACTGTTATAAAACGAAGGAAATCACGCGGAGAGATCGCGGCTCATAGGCCCAGTATGTTGCCCTTCAACACCTGAATTGTGATATATTATTCCCAATCGTATGTATGTCATTATGATGTTCAAAGGATGTGCCTCATGTTTGACCCGACAATATTCGAAAATTTAAAGGTTGGCATCGAAAATGCGGTCTACGACCTCGACAACCTCGATGAAATCATTCGTGTTACCGATCGAAAGGATCTTCTGGATATGGCGACGTTGTCCAGAAGTTTTAGCCTCCGGTTCGAGCTGGCTGCGCAATCCACGACTTCGGCCGAAATTTGCCTGGAGACCGGGCTCCGGGATTTGGCGGCCGAGATTTTGGAAATTCCGGAGGGTCAGCCGGCCTGCGAGCTGAAGCTCCGCTTTCATAAAAACATCGCTGATGCTTCCATAGCTTGTCCGGCTATCACCAAGATCATAAAGGAGATATGGAATCCGGAGCTTCCGCCGCTGCAAACGTTACGGTACACCTACAGCGATGATCCGGCACCGCTCCACAACACGATCGAGCTTCGCTTTCCCCGCAGGATCAACGAAGAACAGATGGGAGATATCCCGAATATATTGGAGTTCATGCTTCGGACGCTGGAGGAATTAGACCGGATATAATTTCCTTGATAAAGATAACGGATAGCTCATAAAAATAGCCTGCCCGCTAACATAGCGGACAGGCCTCTTCGACTTTTATTATTTAAGCAACAACCAATCGGATCCAGATATCCGAGGGATCTTGAACGGCCCAGACACCATCGCGCTGCTCCAGACGCAGCCCCGCCTCATGGATACGGCCGGTTACCGCCTCAAGCTCCTCATGGCTCGGAAGCTCAATCGTATAATCTTCCATACCCGCAGCGCTCCGTGGAGTGTTCGGTACACCGAGTCCTGCCCAAACATTGAGCCCGATATGGTGATGGTATCCTCCTGCGGATATAAACAACGCAGCGCCTCCATAATGGGCTGTCAGCTCAAAACCCAGAACATCGCAATAAAATACGCGGGCATCGTGCAGGTCGGACACATGGAAGTGTACATGCCCGATAACGGTCCCTTCAGGAAGTCCATACCATTCCTTGTCCTTGGAGAGAGCCAGCAGCCCCTCAACATCAACAGGATCCGTGGTCATCACATATTCTCCTTTGGCATCACGCTTCCAGGTATCCCTTGGTCGGTCGGCATAAATCTCGATGCCGTTTCCGTCCGGATCATTAATGTACAATGCTTCGCTGACCAGATGATCGCCTTGGCCGACAGGAATGTTATGCGCGATCAGGTTGGCAAGCGCAAGCCCGAGCGATTCCCGATTCGGAACCAGGATCGCAAAATGGTATAGACCTGCCGTCCGGGTCTGCGGTCTTACCAAATCATGAATCTCCTCTACAATCAGCAGCGGCTGCTTCCCGTCTGCCGTCAATTCGGCAATACGGCCATGCTGGCGAAGCATTTTCAAACCGACGACTTCCGTATAAAAGCGTACGGATTGTGCCAGATTACTGATCCGCAAAGAGACCGGTCCGAGCTTTGTGGATGGATGTATAATAGCTGTCATATTCTCACTCCTTGAATTGTTGTTTGTTTTGTTCATTACATATATTCAGGTCAACGAGAGGCTCAACTTGTAATCAAATCAGTTACATCTTACTTGTAATCATTATAGTTACAGGACGGCCTCGTTGTCAAATCCAGTAATTTACAGGTGAACCAAAGTGTCTCCAATGGTTGGCCAAAAGAAAACGCCCATCCTACATAGGATCGAGCGTGTGATTTTCGCTTATTCATTTGATGTTTCATTCGCAGAGGCATAAATTTTCCGGACGATTTCTTCCAGATCCACCTCATGCAGCGTGTTCTCCATGGCCTTCTGGGCGGCTGAAAAAACCGGAACGATCGCCGTTTGAATATGTTTGCCAACAGGACATTTCGCGTCTGAATTCGCATGAATGCCAAACAGGGAATCCTCCTGCACAACATGAACGGCATGATAAATATCCAGCAGCGTAATCTCGGACGGATGCTTTGCCAGCTTCGCTCCCGCTACGCCAGGTTTAACCTCGACCAGGCCCGCTTTGCTCAGCATGCCTACAATGCGCCGGATAACCACCGGATTCGTGTTCACACTCTCCGCAATATAATCTGAGGTACTGACGCCAGCCTTATTCATCTCCAGCACGGAGAGAATATGAATGGCCACTGCAAATCGGCTGCTTATGTTCATGTGACCCCTCCTGACGGACCAAATCTTCAGATGATTAGCATGTAACCATCATAGTTACATTAACCCCTAAAGTCAACGGTGAAGCCGCTGTCCTATAACCCAAAATCAGGTGTTACATATACAAATTTCAAAATATATGGGATATAATGTAATTTTATGTTGATTTTCCTGAGTTTTTCACTATAATTATCACAAATGTATTGGTAAATTAACCCTATTTAAACATAATCCAGCATCCCTGCATGATCCCAAAACATTCAAGGAGGAAATCCATGGATCCCAGCCAAAATCGAAACGAAACGTATCCTATCAGACGTCCTCGAAAATCTAAACACCATATCAAACTCAAAAAATGGATAGGAATATCCTTATCTATACTGATTCTCTTAGGCGGACTAGGTTATATTTTCAGAAAAGAATTGTCCTGGATGGTGTTTCATGCTTTTTTCGCGAAAGATATCAAACATACGCTGGACCGGTCCTACAAACCTGTTGACAATCCTGATTCGTCCGAGCCTGTTGCCGAGGCAACGAAACCATTCTCGGTCTTGCTTCTGGGCGTTGATCAACGCGAGGACGAGCCTGCCCGCTCCGACACGATCATCTACTCTGTCATCCGGCCAGACCTTAATAAAATATTGCTCGTCTCCATTCCCAGGGATACATACACCGAAGTCATCGGCAGGGGAGTCACCTCCAGAATCAACTCCGCTTACGCCCACGGCGGCGCCAAAATGGCCATTGATACGGTTGAGCATCTGTTTCAGCACCCTGTCGATTATTATGCGGCCATCAATTTCTACGGATTAACGGATATCGTCAATGCGTTGGACGGGATTAAACTCCCCATCGATAAAGTCATCGAGAACAAGAAGGCGAGTCACATCAAATTGCGGATCGAGCCCAACAAGCCGATTTACGATGGCACAGATGCATTAAATTATGTCAGATACCGGGAAGATTCGGATTTCAACCGCACCATGCGTCAGCGCATATTCCTCAACTCCTTAATGGATCGGGTATTCGAATTGAAAAATATAACGAAAATCCCGGAGTTGATTCATATCGGAGGCGGCAATCTTACGATGGACTTAAACTCCGATTTCATTCTCAATCTGGCCGAAAACCTATTTTTTAATGACTCCCCACCTACATTTGAGAATTACATGCTGAAGGGAAAAGATTTAGTGATCCGCGGCGATTACTTCTATGATCCGGACGATTCGGACATCCGGTATATTCAAGAACTGCTCGCCAACTGGTCTGATGAAGAGACCAAGCTGGAAGATTTGATGATCCCAGCTGCGAAGTAAAGCTCATCACTCCAGGCTAGGTGAATCGCCTGACTAGAAGGTGAAGTTGATATAAAAAAAGCCGATCCATGATAAAAAACCTCTCTTTCGCGTTCCACGAAAGGGAGGCTTTTTAACGAATACCATCTGCTCCATTTAGAACATCGGAAATACGTATTTGATAAGGAAATACAAGAATCCAAAGAAAATAATCAGATAAGCAACATACTTAATCAACGTAGATGCTACCCTGCTGGAGTCGTTACGCTCCTCGATATTACGGGTCTCGATCTCCACGTCTCGGTCACGCTGCCTGCTCATAGTCTCCACCTCCATCCGATTCTTTTAGTTGCAGATGATGGTATCTCTTGACGCTTACTACTCTTTACACACACGTCTTGAGATTGAACCAATCTTCAGGCAGGAGATGGCAGGCTTAGAGAAAACCGATCATGGCAGGCAGAACGATAAAGGAAGCCAGTGTAGTCCACAGAATGCACCTGGATACCAACTTGGGTGCGGCATCGTATTCTTCGGCAAGGATTACCGCGTTCACGGCTGCAGGCATCGCCGACAAAATCAGGATAACCGCAAATAATGTTCCCTCAATGGATAAAATCGCGAGCAATCCCCATGCCACCAATGGGCCCACCAGCATTCGCATCGCCATGCCCGACCAGAATCCACGCTTGGAGACGGCGGAAGCGCCGCTCTCACGAACCCCCACCATCTGGGCTCCTAGGATGACAAGAGCCAGCGGCGCATAAGCCGCGGACAGCATAGAAACGCCGGTATTCAACCCTTCTGGAAGCTGAAAGTCCGTCAGCCGGAAGAGTACGGCGAGTGCCGCCGCGTAGACCGAGGGGAGAGTAAACACTGATTTGATCGCCTTTACAGCCGAAAAATGAGATCTCGCTGCCAGATACACCCCTAATGTATTCATAATGATAATCTGTACGATGACATACACAGAAGCTTTATCCAGCCCTGCTTGCCCGAAGGCAAGCAGGACGAGGGGAAGCCCGTAATTCACGCTGTTGGTAAAAATAGTGGTCAAGGCGAGCCCCGATTTCTCTGTCTGGGACAAGCTCAGCATTTTACCGGCGAAGGCACTCAGCGCCCATAGGGCGATCACATTCAACAAGCAAAATGCAACCGTTACCGTGACTTCATTCGAGGTAATCGAAGCCTTTTCCAGCGTCTCGAAGATCAGAGCCGGGCTCAACACATATAAAGACAGGGCCGAAAGCCCCTTGGTTTCAATGCCCTTAAACCGCTTGAGCAGTGCTCCGCCGATGACGGGCAGCGATATGGGCAGGAAAACACTATAAATCGTAACTAAGAAAGAAGAGATCATGAGGTCCACCTTTATTCAAAGTAAAAAGTCTTGATCCGCCGCGGTTGTCATTTCAACTAACGTATCCCGTTGATTGAGCCAAAATGATCGATTATTTTCACTTTAGGAAACTTAATATCTTCTGACGGATTTATAATCACCAGAGCCTGATGATCCACCCGTTTTCCGTTGATCTTTACGTCGCTTCAAGAGATGGCTTCTTTGTCATAAGGTCGACGGCCATCGGAAGCATACCCCGGGCCACGCAACGTGCGCACAGAGAACTGTACGCACAGGGAGTAGTGCGCACAGGGAGCAGTGCCACGTTGTACAGTCAGCAGCGCGCACAGGGAGCAGTGCCCACGGGCACAGGCAGCAGCGCGCTCGGTGCACAGGCATTAGATCAACTCCGTGCGGACCGTGATTCCGCTATTTGTAAGCAAAGGTGCTAAACATAAGGTTAAGCGGACACGTGTTCCGCTATTGCCGGCATATTACACCATAAAATAGGGAAAAGCCGAGAATAACGGATTAGGTGTCAGCAAAGCCTTGAATTTGGCACAGTTGTTGGAAAATAGCGGACCTCCTGTCCGCATACATCCGTGCACATTGCCCATCATCCGTGCATATCACCCATCATCAGTACACATTGCCTATCATCCGTGCATATTGCACATCATCAGTGCACATTGCACATCATCAGTGCATTCTGCACAGTCATCAGGCGCATATTGCACATCATCAGCGCATATCGCACATCATCAGCGCATATCGCACAGTCATCATCGCATTCTGCACATCATCAGTGCACATTGCACATCATCAGCGCATATCGCACAGTCATCATCGCATATTGCACATCATCAGCGCATATCGCACATCATCAGCGCATATCGCACATCATCAGCGCATATCGCACAGTCATCATCGCATTCTGTACATCATCAGCGCATATTGCACATCATCAGCGCATATTGCACATCATCAGCGCATTCTGCACATCATCAGCGCATATTGCCCATCGATTGTCCGACGTTTATATGATTGAATCGGTGCTGTCATTTCCCCCTCTTTCGGGAAAATGGTGATATTCATGGGTAATAAGAGCGCGACGGTTGATCCGGATTCAAGACCGGGAATTCGGTTACGTAAGTTTTATTTTTTGCCATCAACTAACTACGTCTCCGTATCTTCCCTAGGAATAATGTACATGGATCATTATCTCTCCATCCTAACCCATACCTCAAGGATTCGTCCAAGATTCATAGACTATAGGTTTAATAGGCTTAGGCTTTCATTATGCCATCTTCCTGATGACAAACGACACCGTGGTTCCTCTGTCCCTTGTGCTGTCGATCATGAGCCCTTGCCCATAGACTTGCTTCAAACGCCGATCCGTGTTCATAAGGCCGACTCCCTTGCCGGTACGCTGTCCGCTTCCCAGCATCAAACGAAGCTTCTCGGGATCCATCCCGGCACCATCATCCGCAATAATGACCTTGGCGGATTCAGCTTCACTTACGATGCGGATGGTTACGGTGCCTCCCTGGGTCCGCGCCAATACCCCGTGAACGACCGCATTTTCCACAATCGTCTGCATGGTCAAAGGGGGAAGCTTCCACTGCTGAACAGCGACTTCCTCGGAAATATGCCAACGGACACGCAGCCGTTCCCCAAACCGCTCCCCCTCGATGTACAGGTATGAGCGAACCAAGCCAAGCTCCTGCTCCAACGGGATAAAACGCTCCAAATTGCTGATATCATAGCTGGCTCTCAGATAGTGGCTGAATTCTCCAATCAGCGCAATCATCCGGGAAGGATCAATCTCACTAAGAGAAGCGATCGAATTTAAGGTATTGTGCAGAAAATGCGGCTGGATTTGAGCCTGGAGCCAAGCCGCTTCCATATGCAGCCGTTCTTTAATGGACCGCTTCAGCTCCAGCAGTGCGCGTACCCTTGTTTTTAATTCAAGATGATCCACCGGTTTTATTAAATAATCGTTAGCTCCGGAGATGAAGCCCATATGGATATCCTCAGGCCGGTTTCTTGCAGTTAGCAGCAGAATCGGAAGCTCCGATATCATATACCTCTGCCGAATCGTCCTGGACAATTCATATCCTGACATCTGGGGCATCATCACATCGGATATGATGAGATCCCATTCTCCCTGCTCCAATAATTGAAGGGCTTCCTCAGCCCGGGTAACGGTCACGATCTGATACCCTTCGTCTTCAAGCAAATGATGGATAACTTTTAGGTTAACCGGATCGTCATCTACGATAAGCAGCCTGCCATCGGTTTGACGAGAAAGCTTCTTAGCCTCGGATTCGGCATCATCCTGTTTATCTGACATGTTAGATAGCCTCTCCTTCTCTTTCTCTGAATTTGAAGCCGAGGAGCCCGCAATAAACTCCTGTTTATCCGTATTCTCCTGCCTCATCATATCGTCCACTTTCAACGTGAACGTAAAGGAACTCCCCTGTCCCGGAGCCGATGACACCGAGAGTTCTCCTCCATGCAGCTCAACCAGCTGCTTGCAGATGCTCAGTCCAAGCCCCAACCCGCCTCCCGCCGCGGCAAAGCTGGAATCTCCCTGCTCATAGGGAAGGAATATCCGTCTTAACGTCTCTTCGTCCATCCCCATCCCCGTATCAAGAACGTGGACGCAGGCCCTTCCATCAACGACATCGGCAGTCACCGCGATCCGGCCTGACTCCGTATATTTGATTGCGTTGTGAATCAGATTGAATACAATCTGAACCAAGCGGCTTTCATCCGCCCATACCTTGGGAAAGTCATCCGCGATCTCGCATACGAGCTCGACTCGCTTGCCCTCCGCCATCGGACGGAGCATATCCAGCACGCCTTGTGCAGCCGAACCGAGATGGATGCTCTGCACATTCAACCGGATCCGCTTGTCCTTCAATAACGAAACATCCAGCAAGTCATCCAACAGCAGCGACATCCGCCTGCCAATGCCGGTAATCAGCTCCAAGTGATTGCGATCCTCTTGCTGAAGTAAACTCCCTTTGCGTTCCAGCAGCGTTTGCGCCATATTAATCATGCCATGCAGCGGATTTCGCAGCTCATGGGACGTATTGGCCAGAAATTCATCCTTCATCTTGTCTGCCCGCTGCAGCTCCTCTGCCTGTTCCCTCAGCACCACAGTGTTTCGGGCAAACCGGATAAACCAGAAGGAAGCAAATCCGAGAAACGCAGCGATTAGGTCAATCGGGTAATAAGGCAGCTCCTTAAAATACCGAAACCTTAAAATTCCGCTTAGGATAATGTTGCAGGAAACCGCAACCGCCGACAGCAAGATAAATATGGCCGCTTCCGTCCGCTCGCTGACCGCCTTCCTGGCAATCGAAGGCAGGAACAGCACCGAACTTATTAATACTAATGATAAATAAGTAGAGAGATGCACCATCAGATGAAACGGCAGCAGCAAATAGGCGACGGCATACGAAACCACAAAGATCGTATAGGCCCGGTAAAATCCTTCTTTGATTTTCGGTCGGAGCAAGTGCTTGGTGCACAGAATCAAACATAAGGATATAGCCACATAAGCAACAACCTTAAGCTTCACTGACCATTCGAAACGGATAGCCGGCTGCCAAACGAGCAGGAGCTTATCATCGTCAACCAGCGTAGCCAGCAGCGTAAACAGGATAAGAGCCGCAAAATAAAACAGGCCTTTGTTCCGATAGCCGATTAGATACAGAATGAAGACATACATGACATGAAGAAATAGCACAATGCACACCAGCAGCTGCATGTTTTCCGAGAACGCTTTCCCCTTCATCACCGCTTCAGCTGTCCCAAATTTGATCGGCAGCTTGATGCCGCCTGAATCGGCATATTGATAATTGCTCACTTCCAGGATGATATCCAGCTCTTCATTGGCAGCCGGAGGGATGAGTTCGACATGGGGTACGATTCTTGCCACATGGGTCTCCGGCTCATCGGAGGGATGACCGGATTCGTACAATAACTCGCCGTTTACATACAAACGATAGGCCGTACGGATATCGGTAATCCAAAGGCCGTAAGCTACGTTACGTTCCGGTATGAGCAGCTTGAGACGATAGGTTCCAAAGCCGATTTGGTTCCCGTTCTCGTTTACGCCTTCCCATGGACCGGGAACCTGTATCCAGCGCGGATCGGCGACAGGCTGCCGCTCCCCTTGAGATAATCTATCCGGGCCCATCCACTGATTCGGATAAAAGGCCCATTCCCCGTTCAGCGCGACCGTATTGCGTGAATCCGCCTGCCAATCCCGAAGATCCAGCACGCCTTGCTGAAACGGAACTTCCTCAGGGATCATGATGATTTTAAAATACGCCAACCGCACGGAAAGTAAGATGACAATAAACAGAAAAGTAATCCCCAGCAGCCTGCTGCCGGAGATCGGTTTCGATTTCAAGTTGGAATAGGTCGACAATAATAACAGTCCCTTTTAACATATTGTAAAAAAATCAACAACACTACATAACTGTCCATTATTTTACATCGTTACGGAGCTGTTGTCTGTTCCTTTTCCATAAAGTCCAATAAATAAACGGGCCGGGTCCGGCCCCTATACAAACGATAAGGTCTTGCCCGGACGCTGCAGCGGCTGGTGCGGACATAATTCCGCAGCGGATACATACTTCACCGTATAGTAAGAGTAGAATCTTTTTCTCCCGGATGCTTCATAGATCCACGAAAAAAAGTCGAAAATTGAATCATCCACCCATTTTCCGTTGTACTCGATTAACGACCGCAAATAGGGAATTTGGAGTTTCACTCCCCCGTCCCACATGAAGATAAATGTGTTAACCTCGGCATTTTTTTGCAACAAAAAATGAACGGTACGGTCATCCAGCAAGTACTTTTCCTGACCACACAGAAATACCGGACCCTCATCCGTAGCAACGATGCCAATCCGCTTGCCGTTGAAGTGAACATAGAAACCTCTGCAATGCTGGAGGTCCTTCTCCGCATCAAGCTCGATCTCCCGAAACGTTCCAAGCTCCAAACCCATGGCCTTATGCAGCGAAGATTCCTTAAATTTCCGAATGAATTTCATAACCGAATCATGTACCTCCCGATTGTTATGGTTCACTCCATAGTATAGGAGACCATCCTCTACAATTTCTGAACAACCACCGGAAGGACCACAGATTCGGGCAGAAATATACAAAAAATCACCGGTTGAACAACCGGTGATTTCATATCGTATGCGGGCTTGGCTATTAGATCTATTTCATATTAGTGACTTGGATTCCATTACTCCATTCATCGTACCATTTCACAATGTAAGGGCTGGGCTCCTCGCCCATCTCATCTTCTAACACCTGACACAGAAGACTGAATTGACGGTGCACCTGGGCTGGGTTATCCTGCAAAGCATATATTTTCATCAATGAAAAATAAGCCTTCTCCTCCAGGGAGTGCTGTCTCTGGATCGAGAAGTAGCATAATATGGCTTCATCGATGCGTTCCTGATCCACATACCATTCCGCCATGGACAAAGAAACGCTAAGCCACAGCTCCTTCAGCCTTTGACGCTCCCCTTCTGCCCACCAATAGTCATATTCCTGCAGATAGTCTCCCGTGTACAACTTCATCATTTCAATATGTCCTTCAATGGACTCGGCCGACACGGAGGGATTTGACATCAACCAGTTCTCCCACTCCTCAATATCCAGCTGCACGCCTTCGATATTCAGCACATAGCCTTCCGTCGTGTTGGTGATTTGGAATCGGGTATCAAAAGGCTCCAGTGTTTTTCGGATATGATAAATGGCCGTGTACAGCTGAGGATAGGCTTTATCCATATCAAACTCCGGCCATAACATGTCGATCAATGCCGATTTTCGTACAAGCTGTCCTCTATGCTGAAGCAAATAGATGAATATCTCCTGAGCCCGGGTCGTCCGCCAATGAAGCAGAGCGAATTGCCCCTGCTCATTCGGCTGCTCGATCATAACCTGGCGAAACATTGTCATCCGAATGTTACGATGGGGCTCCATGACCTCTTCCGGCCTGGAAGCTATGCGGCTTCGCAAACGCTCCATCGTTTTGGCGACTCGATCCATCTGGACAGGTTTAACAATATAGTCTACAGCATTCAATTCAAACGCGGTGACTGCATATTCGTGATACCCCGTCACAAATACAATACAGAGATGAGGCTTCTGCTCAAGCAGCTGCTCTGCCAGCTCAATGCCGTTCAATTCCGGCAAGCTGATGTCCAAAAACACGATGTCGACGTCCCTTGCAAGTATTTCGTTTCGTCCTTCATAGGGATTCGTATATGTACCTATTACATCTATAGACAGGGTATCCAGTTTTAACAGCTGACGTTCTAAATATTTCAAGGCCAACGGTTCGTCATCTACGAGAATTACCTTCATTCATATTACTCCTTGGATTGGAAAAATACGGTCACATTTAACTATATTGATTCCTTCGCATGGTTGCAACAAGCGAAAGCATGTTTATCACAATATACTCGTTATTTTTCCTCTTGAAAAACTCACAATACCAAGTATAATACTTGGTATAAAGATGATTAGCAGTTTGCTAAGGGGGCTTTCAACTTGGATCAATGCGATAAAGAACCGACATCTCTGACCCTCGATGATTATCTGGATCTTCTCGGTTTGGCTATTCGCTTAGAAGATCGGAAGTGGCAAGCAGACATTATTCGTACACTTCATCACTTGCAGGAACCGCAGGGCGAGAACCAAGTGAAGTCGGAGGAATGCACGGAACAAGAGCTGTGGCAATGCGTGAACCAAATCAATGACCGCATGTTTGCCCTGTACAATGAACTGAAAGCAACAGATGATCAAGATATGCAGCGGAAGCTGCTGGACCAGATGTGGGAACTTAAAATAGCCCGGGTTGAGGTTTTCCGCAAAATACGCTCGATATATCAATAACAAACAAAGACGATACTCCGGAAGGAGGTATCGTCTTTGTTTGTTATTGATGACCCTGCGTTATGATAAATCCAAATAATAATACGCAAATTCTTCATCCTGCACATACCCTGCGGATTCATACAAATGCTGAGCAGGCACGTTATGAAGCTGCGTGGACAGGGTCAGCCCCTTGGCTCCGGTCTGAAGGGCGTGCGCTTGGGCTTGATGGAGCAGTTTCCTTCCGATACCAAGCCCGCGATATTCGGAATCCACGTACAGATCATTCAAGGTCCACAACCTGGACATCGATAGCGATGAGAAGGATGGATATAACTGTAGAAAGCCAGCCGTGACCAGGGTTCCCCCGCTATTGCAATCCGCTAAATAAATTACGGAATCGCCTTGGGTCAGCCTCTCCCTGATATATTGCTCGGCCCCATTCCAATCAGCTTCCCGCTTATAGAATTGACGATACTGATTAAACAGAGCGGCTGCCTTGTCCAGATCCTTCCGTTCCGCTTGATATATATGAATCTCTGTTTTCAAATCACGCACATCCTTTACATCCGACATTACCCCAAGCGTACTAGATGGCGGCAAGGGTTTGGAATGCAGAAAACCACGAATGGTTTGCACGCAACTTCATGGTTCAGGCAGCCAGGATGCTATTGCCCTTGATGGTACAGCGCCCTGTATTCCTCCTCCAGCATGCTCATTATAATGGAATCATGGTAACGATGTTGGTAGTACAAAGCGTCTCGCTGAACCCCTTCGCGCTTGAAGCCCACCTTCTCATATGCCTTGATGGCACGCTTGTTATAATCAAACACCTGCAGTTCGATCCGATGAAGATTAAGGATTCCGTAAGCGTATTCGAGCAAAAGCCTGATGGCTTCCGGTCCGTACCCCTTGCCAAGATGCTCACCATTATCAAGGGCGATTCGCATGTTGGCGTTCCGGTTCACATAATCGATATCCTGCAGCGCGATGTCGCCAATCATCTGATCGTTATCCGATAAAGCGATCAGCAGCAGGATGGTGTCATGATTACCGGATTTCTCCTCGATATACCGACGCACCCCTTCCATCGTAAAAGCCTGCTTCGTCCCGGTCAGCCTCCGTGTTTCAGGATTAAACAGCGTTTGAAAATACGCTGCGGTGTCCTCTTCTCCAAAGGGACGCAAGTAGATCCGCTCGCCTTCCAGAAACCGTATCGGCTTCATATTGGTTATGTTTGTGTTCATATCGAATATAACCTCCCGTTTCCTCTGGAACTTAAAGCCCCTTATACTATATCAAGAAATTAAACATATCCAAATATACAGCGCGAATGCTTCCTGTCAATATCATAACACCATGAAAAAGCTGTCCTCTCATTTACCGGAGGGACAGCTTTTTTATAGGTTAGTCTGCTACTTTAAAGAACAGCATAAATCAATCCATTAAACGAATCGACACTTAAACGGCACGACCTACAATGACCAAATCCCGCTTGATGCCGTCAAGCTCCGCAACCCCGGGGAGAAGCCCCCATTGTTCAAAGCCGAACTTCTTCAACAGCTTGAGGCTTGGTTCATTATGACCGAATACAAATCCGACCAGATTACTGACGCGAAGGCGCGGACTCTCCTCGATTGCCTTCTGAATCAATATGCTGCCGGCACCAATGCCGCGATATTTCTCGTTTACGTATATACTGATCTCAGCTGTGCCGTTATAGGCAGGACGACCATAAAAGGATTGAAAGCTCATCCATGCCACCATCCCGTCATCGGACCGCATAACCCACAGCGGACGAAAATCGTTGCTGTGCTCTTCAAACCAGCGTATACGGCTCTCCACCGTGACCGGCTCCAGATCGGCGGTTACTTTTCTGCCTGAGATCGTCGAATTGTAAATGTCCACAATGGCCGGCAAATCCTCTTTGACGGCATAATCGATACGATATTGATGCGTCACGATGCCCTACCTCCGAATAGATGCGTAATCTTTTTGTACGAGATCTATTGTACAAGAGGCAGCGAAAAAACGCTTCTATTTTTTCAAGGCGTTAATTTACGAAGGTGTTTCGCACACGCTTGGAGCGAATGAAATACGGGATCCAGATACTGGCGTATAATAACGACCGGATCCATTCACTCATGAATTTCCCGTTATCCCCCTGAGCCATAATTTCAATTTGGCTAACAGCAGCATAGTCCACGATGCTTACCAGCAAACTAAATGATATATAACCGATCATCAATTTGGGAAACGCCTTTTTTTTGCGATAAAGTATAAATAATGCGATGACTGCGGTGATAACAAATATCACATTAAACACGGTCTCAAATATGATGAGCTGGATGAGCGCTTGATTATAACCCGGTGACGTTTTATCCGTAATCAAATTCCACGTCTCGGGTTCGAATACCGGGAATAAAATAGTAACCAGCACATACATAATCGAGATCAACGAGAAATAAAGTGAAATCTGAACGAATACAAGCCATCCGCCAAGTCCCTCCACTTTACTTACGCGATTGAACGCGATACCCTAACATTAATGGTGTGACAACCGTCTTCGGATTAAGAAAGGAATGAACAGGATGAATGAACGAATGCAAAGTTTGCTACAATCCATGAATACACAGGGCTGGGATCATGTCCTGGTAACTGACCCCAAGCATGTTTACTATTTGACCGGATTTGCGAGTGATCCCCATGAACGCTTTTTGGGCCTGCTCCTCTCCTCTGCGAATGATCCGGTGCTGATCGTACCGGCGTTGGATGCAGACGCAGCCGAGGCTGCTTCAACGGTTAAGCATATTGTCACGCATCAGGATACCGATAATCCGTATCTCTTGCTGAAGCAGCAGTTTCAAGGCGCAGCCGGTACGCTGGCGCTAGAGAAGGATCAGCTTACCGTCTCCCGTTATGAGCAGCTGCAGCAGCATGTGAACGCGAACCGGATCGAGGATGTTGGCGCTGTGCTCCGAGATCTCCGAATCCGAAAATCGGCCGATGAAGTGAAGATCATCAAGCATGCAGTAAGACTGGTTGAGGATGTTCTGACACAAGGCCTCGCCCAGATCAAAATCGGCGTCAGTGAGATTGAGGTTGTGGCAGAACTGGAGTACTTAATGAAAAAATTGGGTGCGGATGCTCCATCCTTCGCCACCATGGTATTATCCGGCCCCAACACCGCCTTGCCTCATGGTGTTCCCGGTACGCGCCGGATTGAAGCAGGGGATCTGCTCATGTTCGATTTGGGTGTGTATGCGGGGGGTTATGCGTCGGATATTACCCGTACCTTTGCGGTAGGCGAGCTGAAGCCCGAAGCCGTCAACATTTATGAGACGGTTCTCGCAGCGAACCTGGCCGGCATTCAGGCTGTAAAGCCCGGCGTAACCTATGGATCGATTGACCAAGCCGCTCGCAAAGTGATTGACGACGCAGGATACGGACAAGCTTTTGTACATCGCTTGGGGCACGGGCTTGGCATGGATGTTCACGAATATCCATCCATCCACGGGTTGAACCAGGACATTTTGCAGCCGGGGGCTGTATTCACGATCGAGCCCGGCATTTATCTGCAAGGCGTAGGCGGCGTGCGGATCGAGGACGATGTGATCGTAACCAAGGATGGCGTCGAGGTGTTGACTTCTTTCCCGAAAGAACTGACCATCCTCGGATAATGCAATGTTCAGCATACGAAAAAAGCCCGAATTACCGTTTCACATACGGTATTCGGGCTTTCTCTATGTACTAGAAGAGCCATCCTCCGGCAGAAACAATGCCTTCAAGATGGCTCCCACGGATATGTTATGCCTGAACCATATCCAGTTCAATGTTGTCGTCGTTGTACACGTCTTTATCCACTTCATTCATGACTTTCCCGGTAATCACGCCGGCTGTCATGGAGTCATTCACGTTCAGTGCCGTCCGTCCCATATCGATCAGCGGCTCGACGGAAATTAACAGGCCCGCCAAGGCAACCGGCAGGTTCATCGTGGAGAGCACGATGAGCGATGCGAAGGTAGCTCCGCCTCCGACACCCGCCACACCGAAGGAACTGATCATCACGACCACGATCAGGGTAAGGATGAACGACCACGAGGTCGGGTCCACGCCGGCTGTCGGCGCAATCATGACGGCCAGCATGGCAGGATAAATGCCTGCGCAGCCGTTCTGCCCAATCGTGGCGCCAAACGATGCCGATAGGTTCGCGATGCCTTCCGAGACGCCCAGCTTTTTGTTCTGGGTCTGCACGTTAAGCGGGATCGTGGCCGCGCTGGAACGCGACGTAAAGGCAAAGGTCAGCGTCGGGAACACCTTTTTGACGTATTTGAACGGGTTGAACCCGAATATCGCCAGCAGCACCAGATGGATAATGAACATCGCGATCAAAGCCACGTACGAAGCAAGGACGAAATCGATCAGATTTATGATCACCGCAAGATCGGTCGTGGCGATCGTTTTGGCCATGAGTGCCAGAATCCCGTAAGGCGTCAGACGAAGCACCAGCGTCACAATGCGCATAACCACGCCGTAGACCGCAGAGATCATGTTGCGGAACGTTTCCGCCTGCTCCTTGTTTTTTCGGTCCAACCCGAGAACGGCGATCCCGATGAAGGCCGAGAAAATGACGACCGCAATCGTCGAAGTTCTTCGTGCCCCCGTCATATCGGCAAACGGATTGCTCGGAATGAAATCCAGGATCTGCTGGGGCAGCGTACGGCCCTCAACATCCCCGAGCCGCTCTTGCAGCAGGGCACCCTGCTGCTCCTCCGCAGCACCGCCCTGGATATTCACCGCGGACAAATCGAAGGCCAGCGCGGTCGTAATCCCGACAGCAGCGGCTACGGCTGTCGTCAGAAGCAGCACCGTAATGATAAGCCCGCTCATTTTGCCCAGATTCTTTCCGCCCTTCAGCTTCATGATGGCCGATATGATCGACACCATGATAAGCGGAATGACCATCATTTGCAGAAGTCTAACGTAACCGTATCCTATCAGATTAAACCAATCGGTGGATTTCACCACCACATCGGAGGTCGAAGTATAGATGAGCTGCAGTGCCACTCCGAACAACACACCCAATCCAAGTCCGGCAAACACGCGTTTGGTAAACGAGTAATGCTTTCTCTGCATCCAGTACAAAATACCGACCAGCAGAATCAGAACAAGGACATTGATGATAACCCAAAGCGTTTCCATCCTAATGATTCCTCCCATTCTTTAAATAAGGATATATGTGCTCCATCCTCATGTCATAAGTGCGCTAGTATGTATTCATATCCATTACAGCCCACTCTAAACATATCATTACCCGATTGAGAAAATTCCTGTCAAAAATCGTTAGTTTCCCATCGATGCGGATTATGTCGACTATGTTGATCGGATTACCACTGATATCACTCTACTATCATATCATGTAAACTTCAAAAGGAGAACCACAAATATTAACACAATCGTCTCAATCAGTTCATTAAGCGCTCCGTAAGTATCTCCCGTCAGTCCTCCAAGTCTTCGGCTCATCCGTTCTGCCGTTAAACTTCCAGCCGCCCAGGCGATGATGGGTATGACAAGGGTTCCTCCGATTTCAATCATCCCCAGATTAGTCTCGCCTGCCGTGATCCATAGCAAACCTACAATAACTAGCGTTAACAGGGCGGCCATTACGCCTGCCATCGATCTCCTTCCGGCGGTCAATCCGTGAAATAGAGCGGCAAGACCCTCGCTCCCCCGTGCCATCGGCCAGCGATACATCGCGTGGACCATAAACCAGCGGCTCCAAACGGGAGCGAGCACCAGCAGCCATGCCTCTTGTTTCCATGCCCCGGCTGACAAATCCCACACAGACACGATCAAGGAAGCTTTCAGAAGGAGCAGCAGCATACACGCCATGACCCCCATCGCACCTACACGGCTATCCTTCATGATTTCCAGCATCTTCTCACGCGAACGATGGCTGAGCAGCGCATCAGCACTATCCATCCAGCCATCGAGGTGCAGCCCTCCCGTCAGCGCTACCCATACAACCAGCAGAATGACAGCAGCAGGAAAAGAAGGCAGCACAAAGCTTAGGCCCAGTCCCAATCCGGCAACGATAATACCGATAACCGCCCCTACCAATGGATAAAAAATGACGCTCCGTTGCTGCACTTCCGGCGTAAAAGGAATTTCCCTCCGCACCGGCAGCCTCGATAGAAATTGAAAAGCGGCCGCAGCCGCTTCGATCATCTTGCTCATATGCGATACTCCCTGCTCTTGATTTCCATCGGAATTCCCGCAGTCACCAAAAACACTTCATCACATGCCTGGGCCAGCCTCTGATTCATAATCCCTGCCCAGTCGCGATATATTCGGCCTAGCGGGTATTCCGGAACAATCCCCGACCCCACTTCATTTGTTACCAGAATGACCATTCCCGGATAACCCTGCACCGCTCTTGCCAGTCTGCCGATTTGAAGTCTCAGCCGTTCTTCCATTGCGGCACTTCCTTCAGGCTCGGCTTGCAACAGCACGTTCGTAAGCCACAGCGTCAGGCAGTCCACTACCACCGCAGGGGCATCAGGTTGGGATTGGCCCAGCGTATCCAGCAGTTCCGGCAGGGCGACAGGCTCCTCGACCGTCTCCCAACCGTAGGCGGAATCATGCCGACGGCCTTGATGAATTCGGATCCGCTCCCTCATCTCATCGTCATAGGCTTGCGCAGTCGCCACGTACGTTCCGGACTCCGAGCGCTTCATGCACAGCTTCTCCGCGAATGAGCTCTTCCCGCTTCTGGCCCCACCCGTTACCAACACGCTTCCACGATGGCTCATATGGACCCTCCGCTGATTCCGGCGCTCTCAAACGTCGCCATCTCATTCATGATTCGGCACGCCGCCTCGACCAGATGCAGGCACAGTACTCCGCCTGTACCCTCGCCAAGACGCATGTCCATTTGCAGCATCGGATGCAGCCCCAGCTCTTTCAACAGAAGAACATGTGCCTGTTCATGCGAAACATGAGAGGCAATCATATAGGGGAGGGCGTCCGGACAGATGCATTTGGCAACCAGCGCCGCCGCACTGGATATGAAGCCGTCAATGATAACGGGACAGCCATGGGCAGCCGCACCCAGAATCAGTCCAGCCAACCCGCCGATTTCATAACCTCCAACTTTGGCGAGCACGTCGAGGGGATCATCGGCATGAGGTCGATTAACTTGTATAGCCTGTTCCACAACTCGAATCTTATGTAGCAGCCGTTCATCGGTTACGCCGGTTCCCCTGCCCACGACTTCAGATGGCTGTTTGCCGGACAGAACGGAGAAGATCGCCGCACTCGGTGTCGTGTTCCCAATGCCCATCTCCCCGGTCACGAACATTTGCGTTCCTTGCGATACCAACTCGGCGGCTACCTCAGCACCGGTTACAATGGACTGCAGTGCCGCTTCCTTTGTCATCGCGGGCCCTTTGGCCATATTGGCGGTTCCTCTGCCGACATTCCGCGACATCAGCTTCTCATGGTTCAGCTCGATCGCAACACCGATGTCCACACAATGCACGTTTGCCCCCGCCTGACGGGCCAGCACATTCACAGCCGCTCCGCCATTCAGGAAGTTCATGACCATCTGGGGCGTTACCTCAGCCGGAAATGCGCTGACTCCTTCTTCACAGACTCCATGATCACCAGCCATGACAACGACGGATTTTTGGGTGAACGACGGCTTCATATTCCTTGTGATCCCCGCTAATTGGATCGCTAGCGACTCCAGCTTGCCCAGACTGCCCGGAGGCTTCGTCAGCGTATCCAAATAAGCGGCTGTTTCGTTCTGCACCTCCACGCTCAGCGGTTTAATGTTTGCCATGATGCGATTTAAACGATTCACGATTGTATCCGTCAATGAAACGACCTCCTCATATCTTGTTCCTAAATCTTACATCCCCAGCGGAACATGCGGCAACATCGGTCAGGACCACGTGCTATTCGCCGTTAACAGCACCTGCGGAGCACCATTCTCGGGATGGGCGACAATCGAGGGCTCCACCCGAAAGATTTGGCGTATATACGCCGCTGTCAAAACTTCCTCCGGCTTGCCAACCCCCGCGATCTTTCCCTGATCAAGCACCAGCAGGTTGTCGCAAAATTGAGCTGCCAGATTCAGATCATGCAGTACGCTGATCACCGTAATCCCGGACGAGTTCCGCCACTCCGCCACCATATCCATGAATTGTAGCTGATAGCGGATATCCAGATAAGTCGTCGGTTCATCCAGCATCAGCAGCGAAGGCTCCTGGACCATTACCTTGCCAAGTGCTACACGCTGGCGTTGACCGCCGCTTAACTCGGTAAGCCGCCGTTCCTCCAGTCCATGCAGATCCAGCTTTCGGATAACGGCCTCAATGAGCGGTGCTGCATCCTTTTCTTCACGGCCAAGCCAGTTCAGGAATGGGAATCTTCCCATCTCCAGCACTTCCCGGACGGTAAAATCGGTAGGATCAAGCCCTTCCTGCTGAAGCACCGCCACGATCCGGGCCAGTGCCTTTCGATTATAGTGTCCAAGCGCCTTCCCCCGAAGCGTCACGATTCCTTTCGTAGGACTCTCCACACCGGATAACAGCTGCATCAAGGTAGACTTACCGCTTCCGTTCGGACCGATGATTCCCCACCATTCCCCTTCGGCAATATGAAGGTCCACGCCTTCAAGAATCGGCACCTTGCCATAGGCTTTGCCAAGTCCTTGAGCTGTAATCATGATAAACCCTCCCTGCGCCGTTTTTTGTTCCGGTATAGCAAATACGCAAAGAATGGAGCGCCTATGAATGCCGTAACCACACCGAGCGGTATTTCCGTTGGTGCCAGCACGGACCGTGCCGCCGTATCGCACCAGACCATGAATATCCCGCCGCCCAGAGCCGACAGTGGAACAATGACGCGATAATCGGAGCCGGTGATCAGCCGGATCATATGCGGTACCACAAGTCCCACGAATCCAATCACGCCGGAGACCGACACGGCTGCGGCGGCAAGCAGGGTAGCCACGATGAGCACGCTGGTCTTCAGCCGATCCACATTCAAGCCCATATGGGCGGCCTGCCGTTCCCCCAGCGACAAAATATTAAGCGCCCGGGACCTGCTCCATAAGTATATAAAACCTGCGATAAAATACGGGAAAAGGATGGCCGTATACGACCATCCACGCATGCTCAGGCTCCCCATCGTCCAGTACAGGATCTGGTTTACCGTATCTTTGGACATGACCGTCAAAAAGGAAACGACGGCGCCCAGAAACGACTGCATCACCACACCGGACAGAATGAGCCCGTGGATCGGCAGTTTTCCTTGATCCCTTGCCAACAGCAGAACAGCCCATAGGGTGCCTGCTCCGGTCATAAACGCTACCAGCGGCAGCGTGTAACCTCCGGCAAAGGAGTATTCCATCCCGAAAAAAATCAGGGATGCTGCGCCAAGCGCAGCACCCGAGGATACACCGAGCGTAAACGGATCCGCCAGCGGATTGCGAAGTACGCCTTGAAAGGCGGCTCCGGCCACCGCCAGGGAGGCTCCAACGAGCATCCCAAGCAGGATCCGCGGCAATCTCACCTTCATGAGGATTTGCTCGGAGGAAGCTTCCCAGCCCGGAACGATGGAATCGCCGATTCCCGGCAGCCGGTGCAGCAGCATCGCCCCAATCTCTCTCACAGGCAGGTGCACGGAGCCGATTCCGAGACTGACAACCAAGGTTAACAGTAATAGGAGTATGCCGGCCGCACCGAATCCTGCAAGTTTTTTACTCATGGATTCATCAGTTCCGGATAAACGGCCTTCGCCACTTCAATCAACCCTTGCGTCACACGGGGACCCGGACGGCTCAGCAGGTTCGCATCCACGGAAATGACCTGATCATTCTTGATGGCATCGATCTGATCCCAGCCGCCTCGCTCCTTAATCAGCTGATCCAATGTTTTCTTGGTTGCTTCATCTACCACATCGTCCGTGTACAAAATGACATCGGGGTTCGCAGCGATAATATTTTCCTCGCTGATTTCGAACCAGCCTTCCGCATCGCCGGCTGCGTTGACGCCGCCAGCTAAGGTGATGATCTCATCCATAAACTCGCCCTTGCCGACAGTCCATCCCGGAGAGAATTCTACGTATACTTTCTTCTTGTCTTCATCCTTCACGGCTTTCACGGCTTCCGTAACGGTAGCCAATTCCTGCTTCATCTGATCCACGACCGCTTTCGCCTCCGCTTGACGGTCGGTAATTTGCCCGATCAGTTCGATGTTCTCCATCACGGCATCAATGGTTTTCGGATCATTGACGAACAGGGTAACGCCAAGCTCACGCAATTTCTCGGCATTCTGGGCATTCATCGAAGCGGCAAATACCACATCGGCATCGGCTGCAATAATAGCCTCTTCATTCACTTGAAACCCGCCCAATTTAGGCTTGGATTTGGCCGCTTCCGGATAATCGTCATTATCGGACACGCCAACGATTTCCTCATCCAGGCCCAAGGCGAACAGTTTTTCCGTCTCGGACGGTGTCAGGGATGCAACTTTGGCCGGAGCTTTCTCAAACGTCATTTCAACCCCGGTTGAATCCTTAACGGTCAGCGGATACGCCGTTTTAAGCTCTTCGCCGGAATTTGCCGGCGCTTCGTTATTCTGCTCTTCCTGCTGTGCAGGCGGCGTTGTATCCTTCGGCGCCGCTTCTTCGCCTCCACAGCCGACCAAGGCCAGGGCCATCAGTATGGCTACCAGAAGTACGGACCATGTTTTGTTCAATGCTTTCATCTCTTGAAATCCCCCTATACATAATTGAGAACCTGGCGCTGCAAGTCTACATTCCTTCAACTGATCCTTACCGGGAGAAAAACATCAATCGTCATACTCCAAAAGAAGCAAAAATCCCTGACTCCTCGTAAACAAGGACTCAGGGATTACGTTTTAACATAAGGACATCTGGATAACCGTTCACAGATAGCGCCTTAAACTTCCGCCCATACAAACTGCATGGGTTCGGCAAACGTAATCCTCTCCTCGAAGGACCGTCATTCATTCGCCGAGGGCAGGTCTCCTGACTTGCAGGCTGTAACGACTTCTCCGCCTTCCCAAGCGCTATGGCTCAGTGGCATATGGAGAAGTCCCTGCTTCACAGTGGCGGGACCGTGCCGGACTTGCACCGGCTTCCCTATTAACCCGGCAGAAAGACAATAACGCCTTCTGTCCGGGACCCTCGCAAATAATATGAATTTATGTATGATAGGCCAAGCATGGTTTCTCTGCCCAAGATTATAGGCGATAAACCCTCCTCTTACAACCGAAAGTTTCGGTCGTTTCAAATGCATCAGGATACGGATTCATCCCGTTATCGCCCATTCCGCACCGATATCATACGATTTCATTTATTCGCTTACCCGTACGCCTTGCCAGCGTTCTCCATCCCATGTCAATTGCAGCTTGAGCTCCTCGCCCGGCGATACCTGCGTCCCCCAGAATTCCGTATGCGGAAGGGTGGCTGCGGCGATCTGCCGGATAACGCCCCCATGGGTGACCACAAGCACATCAAGCCCCGCTCTCTGTGTTCCCAGGCCGTAGCCAGCTGCCTCTGCCTCTGCCTCTGCCTCTGCCTCTGCCTCTGCCTCTGCCTGCACAAGGGTATCCGGATCTTCCTCCACATGCAACAGTTCCTTCAAATCCAAAGACAATCCGGTCAAAAATGCCTGAACCCGGGAACGGAACGCTTCCCAGCTCTCCCCATTCGGCGGCGTAACTTCTGCAGGGTTATCAATCCAGCGCCGATAGGAGGCATCCGACTTCAAATCCTCGTAGGTGTTCCCTTCCCAATCCCCGAAATCAAGCTCGCGCAGGCGCGGATCATACTCGACACCCGGTATAAACCTGCCCAAAGCTTCATCATCAGGAATAGCAGCCATTGTTGAATCCGATAGGATAACATTCAGCGTCTGCCTGCATCGAAGGAGATCACTGCAATAGATCCGGACAAACTGCCCGGTAAAAAACCTTTCCCGCAGCGGGAGAAGCTGCTGTCTGCCTTCCCTCAGAATCCCTTGATCCTCGTGACCGAGATAACGGCGCTCCTCGTTCCACAGCGTGCGGCCATGACGGACCAGATGCAGCGTGATCCTCATATCCATAACCTTCCTCCTGATGCGGCAACAAGTCCGAGCACCACGGTACCCAGTAACGTAAACAAAACCGATACGCCCAGCAGCAAACGGTTGGTCACCCGGATATCCTCCGCTTCAAGCGGGCGATCAGCATCCCCCATGTAAGCCCGGAACGAGATGATACCCTGATAGGAATTCTCGCCTCCCAGACGAATGCCCAGAGCACCGGCAACGGCCGATTCCGGGAAGCCGCTGTTCGGACTGGGGTGCTTTCGCGCATCTCTTCTGACCATCTTGATTGCTTTTTTCCATTGCAGCGAAAACATCGCAGCTACCATGGTCAACAGCCCTGCGGTCAGGCGTGCCGGTATCCAATTGGCCATATCGTCCAGCCTTGCGGATGCCCAGCCGATATGCTGGTATTTCTCGTTTTTATAACCGACCATGGAGTCGAGCGTGTTTACGGCCCGATAGGCCATCGCCAGCGGCGCTCCCCCGATCAGAGCAAAAAACAGCGGAGCGATGACCGCATCCACGATATTCTCCGCAACCGTCTCCACCGTTCCACGCACAATCTCCGGTTCATCCAGATGGCCGGTGTCTCTCCCGACAACCATGCTGAGCGCGCGCCGGGCCTCCGCGATATGGCCGGAGCGAAGATGGCCGTAGACCTCCAATCCTGCCTCTCGCAGCCCCTTGATGGCAATCGTAGTCGCAATAAGCACGATCTCCACCCCCCACGCAAGCCAAGGATGAATCGCCGCGCACAGCTCCAGCAGCAGCCACGCCAGCACGAAGGAGCCGCCGGCCACGATCACCGGCAGCAGTATCCCCGCCCGCTTCAGGCTCTGAGCGGAAGTCGCCCAATGGCGAATCCAGCCTTCAACCCGGCGGATGGCTTTCCCCATGCCAATGACGGGATGGGGGAGCCATCTCGGATCTCCGATCAGCAGGTCCAACACGACCGCAGCCCAAATGACCCACACGACGGTCATATCCGGTCCTCTCTTTCGGCGACAATGCTTTCCGTAACACTCTCGTAGACAAGGCGGCCGATCATGCCGCCCAGATCGGTTGCGGTTCCGGCATAATGGTGATTTACGCCATAGGCTGTATTGCCGCTGACCCCAAGGACCATGGCGTCCGTTGTCGTCCCGGTCGCGACGGCTCCGGTTTCATGATCCTTCACGCCCAGGTCATGCAGCGCGGCGGCCTTCGCTTCCGTCGCGGTCAACACGGCGTTCAGCATGCATGCCGGCGTCATCATCCCGTCGATCAGCAGCATAATATTAATCGTGCCCGGCTGGTAAGCCGCAAAGGTCGTCCGGCTCGACCCGGCACGGGCTGCATTGCCCACGCCGGCGGTGGTGCAGCAAAGGATGGAAACTTGTTCACTCCGCTCTTCCCGGATGGAGGCATATTTCAGTTTTACCGCCGTCATCAATCCAGCTGTGGATTCAGCCGGATAACCGTGAGCACCCATAAAGTTAAACATATCGTTCACGGGGTCGCTGCAATCATAATGCCGGTCCACATAACGGTTCACGATATGATCCAAACGTACGAATCCGCCGCCATATATAGCGCTGCTAATAAACGCAGCCGGCTCCGGAAGCGATATGCGGATATGCGGCTGTTCCTGCTCCGATTCGAGGGACACCACCGCTCCTTGCCACGCATTCGAACGATATAAGCGATTCTTGCCTTTCAGAAAAGGTACGGCCATGCTTCTCTCTCCCTGCTCTCTATGATCTAAATCCGCCTGATCCCAAACTCTTTTTTGCCGCTTGATACCCTAGGTTGCTTCTTCTTCAGAGGAAATCCCAAAAACCTCCGCCATAATGGCAAGCAGCCTGTCGTTATCTTCGACATGTTTAACGGCCAGCCGGATATGACGCTCACCGAGGCCCGGGTACATGGCGCAGCTGCGGACAAGCACGCCGCGTCTCCCCATCTCCGACTGAAACATCTCGGCATTCCAGGGCCGCGGAAGCTCCATGAGTAGAAAATTGGCCTCCCCCGGCGTAACGTCAAGCCCCAGTGCTCGTACACCCCGTATGAGCTTCTCGCGCTCTGCGCGAATCAAATGCAGCGTATTCTGCTCGTAGTCCCTGCCGCTGCCAAGACATGCCTCTCCTGCAAGCAGCGCCAGTCCATTGACGCTCCATGTCACCTGCTTGCCTGCCATCTTGCGTATCACATCGGGATGCGCGGCCGTATACCCGAGCCGCAAACCCGGAATCGCATAAAACTTGGTCATCGATCGGACAATCACGGTTCGAGGATAGTGATGAAGCTCTGGCATCAGGGTCTGTCTGTCTTCAAGCGGAATAAAGTCGATAAAGGCTTCATCCAGCACCAGCCAGGTCCCTTCTTGCTCTGCGCATGCCGCTATTTCACGGATATCCTCAAGGCTGTACTGAACCCCGTTCGGATTGTTGGGCTGTCCCAAAAACACGAGATCCGTGCGAGCCAACAGCTCCATCACATCCGCCTTGTCTGCACGCCAGTCCCTCTCCGGATGTCCGCACACGGAGCGGATGTCCGAGCCAAATTTTAAGGACAACTCCCGGTATTCGGAAAAACACGGGTCAACCACGCCCACAGTCCTTGGCGTAAGGCCCATTAACAACAGCGCCATACACTCGGCCGCCCCGTTGCCGACTAAGATTCGCCGGGGATCGGTGCCTAACTCCGCTGCGAGCAGCTCCTTAAACTTGCGGTGTCCCGGATCCGGATAACGAATGACTGCACTCATTCCCTCTTGTATGGCCGTAATTACCCCTTGCGGCGGTCCGAGCGGGTTAATATTGGCGCTGTAATCCAGGAAAGCCGAGGCTTGCCTTCCGAATGCGGCAGCCGCCGTCTCCACGTCCCCTCCGTGGCCGTACACCTCGATCAAGGGTTGTTTTTTGTCGTTCATAAGGGCTCCTCCTGTTCCATGCCTTGGCTCTTGCAAGCCCTGCCGTTATGTAATGCCATCATTATGTCGCTACCGTCCCTGACTCGTCAACATGGAATGCTTTGTCTCTGTCTTAAAATTGGTTTACAATAGTCTGGAAGCACCACATTTTGAATTGTGACGACGGAGGATACTATGCTATTTATCGATAATCAGGGGATCCATGATCCATCCATTAACCTAGCGATTGAAGAATATGCCTTGAAGCACTTGTCCATGGACGAGAGCTACCTTCTCTTTTATATCAACAAGCCTTCCATTATTATCGGAAAGCATCAGAATACGATCGAAGAGATCAACCAGGAATACGTTCGTGACAACAACATTCAGGTTGTACGCCGGTTGTCCGGGGGCGGGGCTGTTTACCATGATCTCGGCAACCTGAATTTCAGCTTCATTACGAAGGATGACGGACAGTCCTTCCACAACTTCCTGAAGTTCACGCAGCCGGTCATCAACTTCCTGCAAAAGATGGGCGTACCCGCCGAGCTCAGCGGCCGGAATGACCTGCAGGTCGGCGAGAAGAAAATTTCGGGGAACGCGCAGTTCTCGACGCGGGGACGCATGTTCAGCCACGGCACACTCATGTTTGACCTGAACCTGGATGATGTACAAGCATCGCTGAATGCCAATCCGGAAAAATTCAAATCCAAGAGCACCAAATCCGTCCGCAGCCGCGTGGCGAACATTAAGGAGCTGCTTGGTACGGATATGACGATTGAACAGTTCCGCGCGGAGCTGCTTCGCTCGATTTTCGGTATGGAGCCTGATCAAGTACCCCAATATGTCCTTCAAGAGAAGGACTGGGAGATCATCAACCAGATTTCGAAAGAACGCTACCAGAATTGGGATTGGAACTATGGACTATCCCCTGAAAGCAATGTGAAGCATGCCAAGAAGTTCCCGGTGGGCATTATCGATATCCGTATGGACATCCGTGAAGGGCATATCGGAGAGATCAAGATTTACGGCGACTTCTTCGGCGTCGGCGATGTGGCGGATATTGAAAACCTGCTGCGCGGCAAACGGTATGAAGAAACCGCGGTGCGCACGGCGCTATCCGGCATCGACGTCAAGCATTACTTCGGCAACCTGGAGTTCGACGATCTAATCGGCCTCATCTTTCTTGAGGAATAGATCCGGCTGAAATCTAAATAAGCCTCCCGCCCCGTGTGCAATTTGCATAAGGGTGGGAGGCTCTTTCATTTCAAACAGGAATACCTCGGATCAAGAGGAGGCCATAAACACATACCAAACAAGGACCAGCGTCAACACAATGCATGCATTCTCTACCGTGCGTCCCCATTTGCTTCCGGTGCTCATGATTTTCAGTTTAATTCTCCATTTGAATGGAGGAAGCGGACGAATTCCGCGGTTGGTCAGTGCATCTGCGAGCAAATGAATCGAGTAGGATAAACCGCCGGCAAACCACAGACTTTCCCCGTCGATCTTGCCCTGCGATGCAAAATACAGCAGACCCGTCCATCCGGCTGCGGCATAGACGGTATGGGTTAACCCCCGGTGGGTTACCAAGGAGCCTGCAATGAGCACGCTGCCTGCGATCGTGTTCCATGGGCTGAAGTCCTGCCCGAAGGATATCAGTCCGAGACCGATCAGGAACATGACAATATGGCGCAGGGTCCGGCTTGGCAGGTACGAAACAACCCCGATCAGCCCGGCCAGGGCGATGTTCCATGGGGCATACTCCTTGCCGTAGAAGACAACGAAGATGGCTGCGCCAATCATCGCCAGCTGAAGGATTCGCAGCAGCCCGGAAGGAATGGCTTTGCGAACCAGCAGGGAGTTGGGCTCGTCGATGTCGGGAAGCAGTGCGCTAACCAAAGCCACTGCGGCAGCCGGCAATGTGACAGGCACTCCGCTCATGCCCATGACGGATAACGTGACCCCTGTGCTAATAATCAAATGAGCTCTGCCCATCATGATGACAATCTTCCTTTCTAAGCTCAATGCTGACTATGGGATCGATGGATCGTTGCCGTCTTCACGTCCGATAGCCCAGGGTTATGAGAATATACGTTCGGTTCAATAGTATAGCAAAATCATCCTCTTTTTGTCTACCCCTTCCACTTGGGTTAGGCTTAAAAATGGTTGTCCGATTCTCTGATATGGGATACAATTTGATCACTTGCCCAAGGTTGCGACCAGGGACGAATGCACGGGAATCTCATCAGGAGTTTCACATCTTCAAGAAAGGATGACTACCGAGTGAATCGCTCACGAATTGCCGATCTCAGCCTGCTTCTGGTGGCTATGATGTGGGGATCTACGTTCCTCATCGTTCAGCATGCGGTCCGCGTGCTCCCGCCGATGGCTTTCAATTCCGTCCGCTTTTTGGGAGCGGCCCTGCTCCTTGCATTGATCATCACCCTCTTTTACCGGAGCCAGTGGAAGCTAATATCCGGCAAAATGCTGCTGCATGCTTGCCTGCTGGGTCTTTTTTTATTTATAGGATACGCCTTTCAAACCGCGGGCCTTCTGTACACAACCACGTCCAATACAGGCTTTATTACCGGCTTGTCCGTCGTGCTGGTCCCTTTCATATCCTATGCCCTGTTAAAGCACTCCATCTCCAGATTCACCTGGATCAGTGCCTTGCTTGCGGCAGCGGGTCTGTATCTGCTTACCTTCACGGGTTCCGGCATGAGCTTGAATAAGGGGGATTTGCTGGTATTCGTCTGCGCCATCGGTTTTGCGCTCCATATTGGTTATACGGGCGTGTATGCCGGTCGATATCCCTCTTTGCTGCTGGCGGCGCTCCAGATGGCTGTCGTGGGGGTATTTAGCTTAGCGGCATCTGCACTAACCGAACATGTCGGCAATGTAACCGACCTGATGGACAAGCTAACCCAACCGAACGTGCTGTGGGCACTGGTGGTATCCATCGGACCCACCAGCGCATTCGCCTTCTGGATCCAAACTGTCTGTCAAAAATATACGACGCCGTCCAGGGTGGCCATCATCTATGCAACGGAGCCGGTATTCGCCGCACTGACCGGAATTCTGTTTGCGGGAGAGCGGCTTACGCTCACCGGCGGCATCGGTTGTCTATGCATTTTGGCAGGAATGATGATTGCGGAATTGAAGTCTGCGCCACAGAAGGTACAATAGAGTTAAAGACAGAGACAGAATCCAAAGGAGAGATACCCATGACAACTTACAAATTGATGGCGATCGACATTGACGACACCCTGATCAATGACGATAAGGAAGTAACCCCCGGCGTCCAGCAGGCGCTTGAGCAAGCCGTAGCCCACGGTGTCGTTGTGACACTGGCAACCGGACGTGCCTATGCGTCGGCTCAGGCAATTGCCCGTCAAACCGGACTTAATGTTCCTATTATCACCTACCAAGGTGCCTTAATTAAAAATCTGCTCGACGAAAAGGTTCTCTACGAACGCTTCGTTCCCGTCGACGCTGCCGTGAAGCTGTATGAATACTGCGTAGAGCATAATCTCCATCTGCAAACCTACATCGATGACAAGCTTTATGCCCGTGAAGAGAACCAGAAGCTGATCGATTACTGCGCCCTGAACCGGACGCCGTATTATATCGAGCCTGATTTTATGAAGATGGTTCAGAAGCCGACCCCGAAAATGCTCATTATTGACGATCCCGACTATCTGGATGAACTGATCCCTGTATTCCGCGAGCTGCTGGGCGATGAAGTGCATATTACCAAATCCAAGCCTCATTTTCTTGAATTCATGCATAAGGAAGGCACGAAAGGACATGCCCTCACCTTCCTAGCCGATCATTTTGGCTGCGATCTCAAGGAAACCATCGCTGTCGGCGACTCCTGGAACGATCACGAAATGCTGGAGGCCGCCGGACTTGGCGTCGCTATGGGCAATTCGATTGAGCCGCTTAAGGCGATTGCCGATTACGTAACGCTTGGGAATAACGAAGACGGCGTGAAACATGTCATTGATAAATTCGTGCTTAACCGAGGTTAATATCCGGGACAAATAGATATACGCAAATAAGCCTCCATGATATCCATGGGGGCTTGTTCATGTCTATACATTGAGTCCATGGGTTCATTAACAAGTAAATGGGCAGCGGAAAGCCGTCTCGGCCTATCCATCATTCCCGGTCCGGGTTAAATGTTAGAATCGGCTTCAGAAGTGCCGCATCGTTGAACTCCAGCAGGCCTACCTCCATGCACAGCTCCATCAATTTATGGATGCCGTTAAATTGCTGCAGATTCCGCTTATGAATGACGGATAACGCTTCGCGAACCATTTTTTGGGCCTGCTCAATGCTTTGATGCTCCACGGCCTGAATAATCTCCTTGATGCTCTCCAAGTAATACACGGTGCGCCTTAGCGAGCGAATCAGCAAAATCTGCCTGACTTGCGATGGGCTGTACAGCCGATATCCATTCTCGGGATTTCGATCCGGGGTGATCAACCCTTCCTTCTCCCAGTGACGGATGGCGGACGACTCCACGTTGGTCAGTTCGGCGACTTCCCCGATCGTCATATGGGCTTTGAGCTTTCTGTCTTTGATAATGTTAAGCTCCGGGTTCTCGAGCAAGGCAAGCGTTTCGCCCGCAATATTTTTTTCCTGCTGAAGCTTGACTTGCTCCCCATTCACGATCCAGAGGGCTTCATCCATCTCCCTCTTCTGAATGTGGCGAATCACATCATAAGTAACCGCGTAACCGAACCCGGGAAACATGGCGCGGAGACAACGGAAGTAGGCCAGATGCATCTGCGTGTATAAACGGTATCCTTTCTCGTTCCGGTCAGGAGGGGGTACCACTCCCCAAGATTCATAATGCCTTAAAGCACTCGTGCTGATTTGCAGCTCTTTGGCGATATCTTTCGGCTTGTAGTAATGCACGCCGGTTCCCTCCCCAATCACGATTGAGAACCTACTTTACCAGAATCGCAGGCCATTGGCAAACCTTAAATTAAAACATTAAAGTGCTATGAGAAGGTCTACGGGACAACATCCTCGGCTTGGTTGAATTTGCTACAAGGCATCTTCTCACTTGCATCAATGTTGTATATTGAGTGTTGTAGAGGCAAGTGGAACTCATTTCTTAACAGCGGGAGGCTGATTATGATGAATATGCACATAACCGAAGAATGTCCACAGCGTAAAGAATACATGGACCTAAGATTAGATGCAGGACTGCCTGAGGTTGAGATTTCGGCCATAGAGACGGCGCTAAACCGCAGCTTGCTGTCCCTTCTAGCCCGAGACGGCAATGACCAGCTAATCGGGATGGGAAGGGTCGTGGGCGATGGCGCGTTCTATTTTCAACTGGTGGATATTATGGTTGCGGACTCCTATCGGGATCAAGGGCTTGAAGATACGATCGTGTCCGAACTGCTGGCTCGCCTGAAAAAAATAGCACCAAGCGGAGCCGAGGTCACCGTCATCACGGACGTGCCCGGAATCAAGCTGTACCAGCATGCCGGCTTCAAGCTGCTGTACCCTGATCGATACGGCATGGCCAGGTCTGTGTAAGAGAGCGGAGCCTTCAAACCTGTGCAAGGCATCCCACTGGGCTGCGAAATCGCCTCCGCTACATTTTTGCACTCCTAGTCACACAAACTCACTATTTTTTTCATTTACTCAGCTTTACGGTCATCCCCGTCCTCGCCACACGGACTCCCTCCGGAAGAGGCAGCTCCTTCCGAACATCGACGTCATGAGACATATGGGTATACACCGTTTGGCGAGGCTTCACCTCGGAGAGCAGCTCTGCCGCTTCCTTCATGTCATAGACGGAGCGCGTCTCGAATTTGGCGGTTTCATGAACAAAGCTGGTCCCCAGCACCAGGAGATCCACACCTTTCAGCGGCTCCTTTTCCTCAAGGCTTAGATTAATCGAATCCGAGTTGTATACCCATGTGTACCCGTCCTTCTGGAACCGGTATGCGTAGGAATACCCGTTCTGGCCATGGTTTACCTTCCAGCAGGAAATCTCCCAGCCGCCAAGCGTCATCCCATCGTCCACAGCCGTCATCTCCATCTGGCGTGGAAGCCATGGGTACTGGCGTACAATCTGCTCCAGCACCTCGGCAGGGGCGTATAACCGACCTTTTTCCCTCTGCCATCTGCAAGCATCGCTCCATTCCGGAAGGCCGCCGATATGATCAAAATGGGCGTGCGTAACCAGCATATCGCTCATCTTCCGCTTTCCCAGCCCTTCCATCATCGAGCGCCAATCCGGGCCGCAATCGATCATGAAGGACGTTTCGCCGCACTCCACCATCACGGAAGAGCGCAAACGCCGATTGATTCCCGTATTCCGGGCTTCCGTGCATACCTCGCAATCGCAATATACCCTTGGAACGCCCATGGCATCTCCCGTTCCCAAAAAAGTTAATGTATCCCCGCTCACATGGCATCCCCCACTTGTGTTTATAGATTCGTTCTTGGTTATGCAAACCTTGTCCCTATATTGTATAAGCGCACAAAGAAAAAACAAAGACCGCCCGGCTCATCCCGAACGGTCTTTCGTCATTTCTGTCATACGATAGATATGGCTATGATAGCAATTCATTAAGCAAACGAGGGCTTATTATCGTCAACGGCTCCGCTGATGACCTTGACGTATTTCTTATCTACACCTTCTACGGAAGGACCAACATATACACTATTCTTGCTTGGGCGTCTAACCGAGCGCTTCCGGGATTTCAGCGTACTCATCATCGGTACGGGTCCCCGAACCACCCAGCTGCTGCCATTGGCGGACCCCTGCGGATGACCTGACGTTCTCTTCTTCTCATTCCTGCTCACGACGAATCCCCTCCAACTAAATGCCTGATGGTACGAAGCAGCTCACGATTCTGTTCTACAACCTCCGCGAGATCTTCATCCGTAAGAATCTCATGTCCCGTAAAATGCACGGACAATACATGATTTACACCTAAAGGATAGCAGAACACATACACCTGTGCAACTTCCTCTTCGTGATAAAATGCCCATTTTCCACTATTATAGACATCCATCACATAAATCGACTGGTTACTTGGCGAATGTTCCTTATTCCCATCGAACGGGAAATACCGTCCTCTACCTACATTACCCCCAATTTGGGCAATGCCTTCATCTCTTCGGCCCCAGAAGGCGGCGCCGGTCACCCTGAAATCCCCTGCAGCCGGCGGGAGCAAGGAGTTTCGGACAGCTTCACTCAGTGCATGATATTTTTCCGATTCATCCGTCACATGCACATTTCGATTATATTCCCAGAAAAAATGCAGCACACTTTGCTTGCGCCTCAGCTCTGCATCCTTCTGCTCAATCACGGTGCTCGGGTTGTTGTAGAACCCTTCGGTTTCGATCGCACTCAGAATATGCCCGCAAGCGACATCGACCGCTGATTTGTAATCGTCATCGCTTCGCAGTTCGTATTCGAGCAGCGTTAAGCCCTGCAGGTCGGAGAGTAGATGGTAATCCTTAACAATAACGTCTTGAACGGAGCTGCTGTCTGCCTCCACTTGATCCGGGATGATGCAGTACACCCTTCGCCGCCCGAGCCTTCCCCAATACAGCCCCATCTCGAACAACGTGTTGTCGCGGGTAACAAATACATGCTTGCCTCGAATGAGTGCGACATCATCCGGAGAAAAGACGAACACACCAAAATCACTGGACGCCAGCTGTTTCTCCAAAGCTTCCATCGTATACATGTTCGCCCCGAACGTTCCGCCGTACCAAGGTGTCACTTGAGCGGATCGTTTGAGCTGTTCGTGGATCGCCCTTGCATACTTGATGGCCTCTCTGGAAGAACCTATGAATAAATTCGGCTTCGGTATGGTCATAGGCACATCCTATTCTCCCTTTGTTATACATTTTAGTCTTATTCGACCATTATAACAAAGTTGCCTATTTTTGGGTGAAAATTATGGCAGGCGCATGTTGGTATAGTATATGCTACGGTTTCAAAACAGACCCCATAAATAACCATGCACCCGTGTCCCGATCTTCAATGGCAAAGAAAAAAGGGCGGTTGATATTCATGGCGATCGGCTCGGTAGGCTCGGCGCTTTCCGTTATTCCCACCGCTGTCACAGCTGCAGCCTCTGTCCCTTTTTCGCTGACATCGACAATTGTCCGGTGTGTGACATGATCGATCCAAAATCCATCCCCTTGTTCGGCCATTTCGCTAAAATCAGCCTCGGCGGTATCAAACGCTTTGACCATGCCAAGGCTCTTAAGGGCATCCGGAAGCTCGAAGCTCTGCTCCGCCTTGAACTTGGGCAGACCGAGCTGAACCGTCTCGTACGAGTAATCGCCTTTCCAGACGGACGCATCCTTCCACAGCTGCCGATGCAGCTTATCCATCGATGAGGATTCCTTCGGCAGGATGACCAGCATATGCATCCGGCCGTCTCCATATGGAATGCGAATGGCCTGCCAGGACTCCCCTTCTTTATAGCTGTATCGTCCTTCCCGCTTCATCATCGGGACTTTTTGAGTGGTGCCGTCAGATAGCGTGAATTCTTCATCCACGGTATTCGCCGGATCAAATTCATCCGTCCATCCTCCATTGAAATAAATGGCATTGATCAGGACCGCAACACCCCCTGGCGGCTCATTATATATCGAAGGGATCATGCCGCTGGTCTTGTCATTCACCCACTGGTTAATCTCATTCATCGCTTCCTCCTGCTTAAGGTCCGTCTCCCTGACCTCCGCGCCATAACTGTCCTTTACGGCTTCCATATAGGACTCCTTCAGCTTAAGACCTGGCCGGTGCCACACGGAATTGGCCACATTCAGCACGACGCCTCCCCCGTTCTCCAGCAATGATCGCAGCTGGCGGTTCCCATCGTTGATATGGGCCACACTCATGCCCTTCCATCCAAGTACGTCGGACATCTCGGCGGCCGTATCGCCCGCTGTCCCGTTATAGGCCAGTGCCAAAGCTTGCGTAATGCTGTACGGAGAAATAATCAGATTACCGTTCGAGTACTCCGGGTTATTCGATAACGCTTGATGCAATCGTAAGCCAAAATCATTCTGCGCTTCCACCATGCCGGTATCAATCTTGGTCAACACCTCTTTGCGTTCCTGAGCCGACAATTCCTTCACTTTGGGCTGCTTATGCACAATGTCTTGCGGTTCCCCTGATTGGATCTCGCTGCCCGGAGCGCAAGCGGTAAGCCCAATAAGCAAACATAGGCCTGTGAGTATCTTTATTTTCCGCATAACCTTGTCCCCCTTCAATGTCAGATTCTTTGTCTATCTACTATTGACGGAATGACGTCACCTAATGTTTCATATAAAGGAGCATTTATCCAAATTCAGTTGGCAATCAACTTCATCACCGTTACAATGTAGAGAATCAGCACCGTACTTCAGCCTATACAGAATACAGAGCGAAGGGAATTTCTACATATGCAAAAAATCCGCCTTGAAGGCAGCAAAGTTACGCTAAGATCCAGGAAACCCGAGGATACCCCGGTTTTATATAATCTGATCTATGGCACCAAGAATCCGGAATGGAAAAAATACGACGCTCCTTATTTCCCGCTCAAGCCGATTTCCTACGAAATATTTGAAACGCAGTGGAACGCCGACTTCGAAACCGATCAATTTCCGAATGACCTGCTCATCGAAGCGGAGGGAAAGACGATTGGCATCGTCACGTTCTATTGGGAGCATGAAGCCTCACGCTGGCTGGAAGCCGGAATCCTGATATACGATCCGAGCCATTGGAGCGGCGGGTACGGCACCGAAGCGCTGTCGCTGTGGATTGAATGCCTGTTTCAAAATCTCACCATTGCCCGTGTCGGCATCACCACCTGGTCCGGCAATCCGAGAATGATGCGCTGCGCGGAGAAGGTCGGCATGCAACTCGAAGGCCGCATGCGGAAGTGCAGATATTACGCGGGCGTCTACTACGATTCCATTCGCATGGGCATTCTGCGCGAAGAATGGGAAGCTCGGAAAGCCCAAGTATAAAGCAAAATTGTTACTGCACAATCCGTATACGTGGCATCCTTGCAGCACACGAGGCGTCATTCAAACGATTGCTAATGTTCTCTACACAAATAAGCGAGCCGGCCCAGGAGATCCTGGACGGCTCGCTTTCTCTTTTTTTGATCGACGGGCCATTTACGAAACGGAACTCAGCACACGACTATCCCTCATGAGTCACCCTCATGTGTCCATCCAATCGCTCCGTCTGCGATCGAGCGTCATAGCCCGGCGAGCACCTGATACCAGACTCCGCGCTTGGAATACAGCGTCTCGCGCACGTGATCCCATCCGCCCAGATACTCGATATCGAATAGCCCCGGCGGGTTGGAAAACTGATCCTTCGTCTGTTCATACACCGATTCTTCAACCGGACGGAACCCATATTTCACGAATATGCTCTGCGCCTCCGGCGTGCGCAAGTACTCCACAAAAGCCGCCGATACATCCTGCGTGCCATGTTTTTCAGCGAAACGCTTGACGACTGCAGCAGGATTCTCGATCAGCATCGTATGCTGCGGCACAACGATATCATACTGGACGCCTTGGGCAATCCGGGCAAGCAGCTCATTCTCATACGTTACGATTACATCTCCGACCCCGTATTCAAAGGCCGCCATCGAAGCCCGCCCGCTTTTATCGAGCGATTCCACATTGCGGTGAACCGCTTCAAGGAAAGCTTTCGCTTCGGCAGGATCACGCTTTCCGTTCTCTTCCGATTGTTTCAGCCCCGCGCCGTAGATCGCGTTAATGTCCCACTGCGCACCGCCCGAGGTCTTCGGATTCGGATACAGCACCTTAACGTCCGATCGGGTCAGATCGTCGAAATCCCGTATCCCCTTCGGATTTCCCTCGCGCGTGCCGAGAACGACAATCGAACGTGTCACCATGCCGTTATACGGCTGAGATTTCCATTCGGGGTCCACAAGCCCTTCCCTGACCAGCTTGTCGACATCCCCTTCCATAGCAAGCAGCGTGACGTCGGCCTCGAATCCGCCCGTGATGGCACGAGCTTGTGTTCCGGAAGCCTCGTAGGACTCCTGAAACCGAATGGTTTCTCCCGTCTGTTCCTTCCACTTCGCTTGAAAAGCAGGGATGATCTCGGACAGGGCGTCTCTGGCCACGCTATACGCGCCCAGAACGATCGTTCTCTCTCCGGCTGGGGATGTCACTTCCTCGCTATCCGGCTGATCACTGACGCATCCTGCCATGAAAAAACTGAAGAGAAGCGCCATGCCAACCAGCAGGAATGAGGTACGTTTCATATTCAAGATCCGCATGAATGAATCCACTTCCCTTCGGATATTTTGACCCATCAGATCATAATTGGCATCGGGTCGACCTTCAGTCGATTCTCCTCGATCCAGCTGTGCTCCTCATTAAAGAGATAAGCCCGGTGAACGAGGACGCGGACCTCTTGACCCGGATACAGCGTTTCCTTCTCCAGTGAACGGTAGGTGATCAGCTTATGTCCCTTAACCTCCACCTCCACCAGCCATTCGCTGCCGCGGAAATGCAGATGACGAACGATCCCCGTCTCCGTTGCAGACAGCACGCTGAAATCATGCTTGTTTCCAATCTCGATATATTCCGGGCGAATCAGCGCACGCGTCGCATTCTTGTTAGCCGCTGCCTCAAATCCCTTCAGCTCGGCCGCGCTCGAAATCACGGTAGATTCCCCTATGAATGAAGCGACAAACGGCGTCTTCGGCTCCTTGTAAATATCCCAAGGCGTCCCCTTCTGCTCAACGCGCCCCTGATTAATAATCATAATTTCGTCGGCGACTTCAATCGCCTCATCCTGGTCATGCGTAACAAAAATCGATGTAATGCCGACCCGCTCGATCAGCTCGCGAAGCCAGGAGCGCAGCTCCTGACGGATCTTTGCATCGATGGCGGCGAACGGTTCATCCAATAAGAGCAGCTGCGGTTCGGGCGCCAGCGCTCTGGCAAAGGCTACACGCTGACGCTGTCCGCCCGATAACTGGTGCGGATAGCGGCTCTCGAAGCCTTTTAAACCGGTCAGCTCCACCAATTCCATCACCCGGTCCTTGATGATGGCTTTGGGAGTCTTCTTCACCTTCAAACCGAAAGCGATGTTATCGAACACGGTCATATGTTTAAACAAGGCATAGTTCTGGAACACAAAGCCGATCCCGCGCTCTTGCGGCGGTAGATCATTGACGACTTGGCCATGAAAGGAGATTTGTCCGGAGTCCGGATTCTCAAGCCCGGCCAGCATGCGCAGGATGGACGTTTTACCGCCTCCGCTGGGCCCCAGAAGTCCGATCAGATGTCCCTTCTCAATCTCAAAGCTGACATCTTTGACGGCATGAAACGTACCGAAATGCTTGTTCAGATCGCGAACTTCCACATGCATATCAATGCACATCCTTTCTTTTTTTGGCCCATTCCATCAGCAGCAAAAGTCCTACCGAGAAGGCAGCCAATACCAATGCGACGCCATTCGCCGCAGCCACGTTAAAATTCTCCACATCCTGATATACCAGCGTCGTCGCCGTCTGAGTTTTGTTCATGATATTACCGGACACCACCAGCACGGCACCAAACTCGCCCAATGAACGGGCTACCGTGAGCACCAGGCCATATACGACAGCCCACCGGATGGAAGGCCACGTTACTTTCCGGAACGTTGTCCATTCGTATGCCCCTAGCGTCGCTGCCGCTTGTTCCTGATCATTTCCAATTTCCTGCAGGACAGGCATGACTTCGCGAACCATGAGTGGAAACGTGACGAAGAGTGTCGCGATCACCATGCCCGGGAAAGCATATACCACCTTAAACCCGATCCCTTCAAAAAAACCGCCAATGATGCTGTCAGGTCCGAGCAGCAGGACAATCATCAAACCGCCGATAACCGGCGATACAGCGTAGGGCAGATCGACAATGCTGTTCAGGATGCCTTTGATCTTTCGGCTGAGCCAATTCGCCCGTACCAGGTACAACGCCATCATGATGCCAAATAACGCATTAAAGAACGTAACGAATACCACAATAAGACCCGTCATCATCAGGGCATGCAAGGCTTCCGGCCTGAACAGACCTTCGGCAAACCCGCTCAGCCCTTTATCAAACGCGCCGATCGCAATTCGGGACAGGGGAATGATTAGCAGAATGATAAATACGGCGTACGTAAGTCCGATCCACAGACGTCTCAAACTCGTCTCCCCCTCTGCTGAACGGCATTGATCACCCAGAGGATGATGAAAGAGAGGGTAAGGAGCAGAATCGACACCGCAGCTGCTCCAGCAGGATTATCGCTCTCGACCTCACCAAAAATAAAAACCGATGCAATCAGCGTTCTTCCCGGAATGTTGCCGGCCACCAAGACAACGGCACCGAATTCGGCCAATGCCCTTGAGAATGCCAGCATCCCTCCGCTGATAATCCCCGGCAGCATCGACGGCAGGATAACCTTAAAAAAGGTTCTCGTCCTGGAAGCCCCCATCGTATAGGCCGCTTCTTCCTCCAGCGGGTCAAGCTCCTCCAGCAGCGGCTGAACCGCCCGGATAACAAACGGAAACGTGACAAACATCATCGCTATCACAATCGCGGGCTGGTGGAACACAATTTCAAAACCCAATTTCTCTGCCAAACCACCGAGAAAGCTCCCGGGTCCTAGCAGCAGCAATATCATCAGACCGCCTACGGCTGTCGGCAGCGCAAAGGGCAGGTCGACCAGACTGTTCAGCAGCGTCCTTCCCGGAAACTTATAGCGTATAAGCACCCATGCAATCATCGTTCCGACAAGCACGTTGATGAAAGTAGAGATGACGCCCAGCTTGATGGTAAGCAGCACAGCTTTCCATGCTATCGGATCCATAATGCTCTCCGTAAAATGACTCCATCCTGCAGAGAATGATTGCACATATACCCCAAAGATCGGCAGTACGATCAAGGCAAGAAAATAAAGCAGTACGGTACTTCGAAACCCCCAAGTCCAACCTTTATGACGAATCCATGTTGTCATATCGTATCCCTCCCGCCTCCGGATGGCATTCCGGTCGACACTTTCCCAAACCATCTTTATATTTCCTATTTGTATACTTGGTTTTCTTTACACATACTTTACCAAAAGCGGAATCCCATCGTCAATCCATCTTTTGCACTTTATCGGGTAAAATAATAGAAATGGGAAGAAAAACGTCTGTCGACGTACTTTCTCAGTAGACAGACCGCATTTAGCGGAAGTTTTTCTTGCGAGATAAGGATGCTAAGCTTCGGATGTTTATACTTTCTTATCTCTTAAAAAATGAGGAGGTATGGTACATGCTGTATACCGGTGAATTGGATACGCAAGGTCGTGATGAGATGAGGGATATTACAAGGGAGATCCACTCCTACGTAAAACAAAGCGGGGTCCAGCAAGGAACGGTCCTGATCTATTGTCCGCATACGACGGCGGGGATTGCCATCAATGAGAACGCGGATCCCGATGTGAAGCGGGACGTCCTGATGTCGCTCGATGAGGTCTATCCTTGGAATCATCCCAAGTATCGCCATGCGGAGGGCAACACCGCTTCCCACCTCAAATCGATCACCTGCGGCCCTTCCCAGACCGTTATCATTCAGAACGGGCACCTGCTTCTCGGACGTTGGCAGGGCATTTATTTCTGCGAATTCGACGGTCCATGGCAGCGCCAATATCATGTGAAGATCATGGAAGGATGATCCCTTAAATAAGATGTATGTTGACGCCAGCGTATGTATAACAACACAAAAAGCAGACAGGCACATGCTAGGGGGCGTGTGGACCTGTCTGTGTTTTATTCATTAGGTGATTGACGTTTCAACGCTAGGTCGTTGTAACGGATTGAAGTATCAAACTGCACGTCTTGGCAGCATTTAAAGATCAGACCCTGCTGTACAGACTCCGGCATAACACTTTGATATGGGTAAGAGCGGCTGGTTTAATCTCATCAAAACCAATTCTGTCCTGAATATAATACGATATAAATCCATGCAGCGACAAAAACAAAGTCAGCGGAACGGTTCGCCGTTCTTCCTCACTGTAATTCTCCTCAAGCAAATACTGACGGACCAGCATAGCAAACATTTCAAAACAGCGTCCCTGCTCAGAGCGACAGTAGGACAGCAGCTCTTCGTCCCGAATCATGAACATGATTTCGTACTGGTAAGGATTATCCAGACCGAAACGAACGAATTCCAGCATCAGCTGCTCCAGCTTCGATACCCCGTCACAGGGAGGCTTTCCCGAGACATCCAACAGCAAATCATTTAGATCATTAAAGTCCTTCATGACAATGGCGTAGAAAAGCTCCGCCTTTTCCTTAAAATGATAATACAAGGAGCCGTGGCTATAACCCAGATGCTGCCCGATGCTTCGCATCGATATGGCCCTGTATCCTTTGGTTATGAACAAATGCCTGGCTGCTTCCAGTATCCGCTCTCTCGACAACTCGCGTTCTACAGCTCTTCTTGCCATATTATTTTATTCCCCTTCAATAAAATAAAGCCGCTCTCCCTCCGTGATCAAGGACTGCCCCTGTGTCAAATCCACCATCCAAGTCATAAAGCTCTCCGCATCACCATCGAGCGGCAAGCAGGTCAAGGTTACCGTGTCGGCAAAGTTTGTCTCTCCCATTCGAACGCCCCGGTTACGAAGCTCGTTCTCCACCTTACCCAGCCAGGTATAATCCAGCTCCACGAAAATCTCCCGATGCAGAACCCTTGTAATCGGTTCGCCTGACTCAATTGCAGCCACGGCTCCGTCGGTGTACGCCCGGATCAATCCGCCCGCACCCAGCATAATGCCGCCAAAATAACGCGTGACCACAATGGCTACATTCTTCCGCCCCTGATTGCGGATCACCTCGAGAATCGGCTTACCCGCCGTTCCGCTCGGTTCCCCGTCATCCGATTGCTTCTGAATCTCATCCCGCTCGCCGATCATATAAGCGGAACAATTATGCGTAGCATTCCAATGTTTTTTCTTGATCTCTTCAATAAAAGCGACGGCTTCCTCTTCCGTTTCAACCGGCATCACATGCCCGATGAAACGCGATTTCTTGATGACAATCTCTTTGGAGCCCGCCTGACGTACCGTTTTGTAACGATCCAGCATGAAACTACAACCACCTCTATATTGCCAAGAAAGCAGTCCACGGCAACGATATGCCAGCGGACTGCTTCCTTCAGCGTCTTACGTCTAATCCAATGAAAGTGTCAGGTTATTCGGAAAGTCTAGCTTCCAATTCGGCCTTCTCTTTCTCATACCCAGGTTTGCCGAGCAATGCGAACATATTTTTCTTGTACGCCTCTACGCCCGGTTGGTCAAACGGGTTGACACCCAACAGATAGCCGCTGATACCGCAGGCCTTTTCGAAAAAGTATACCAGATATCCGAACGAATAGGGAGTGAAATCTGGAATTGTCACAATCAAATTCGGAACTTGTCCGTCTGTATGAGCCAGCATGGTGCCTTGGAAGGCCTTTTTGTTGACAAAATCCAATGTTTTCCCGGTCAGGAAGTTCAATCCGTCCAGATCGTCCGGATCCGATTCAATCGTAATATGCTCGGATACGTTCTCAACCTGAATGACCGTTTCGAAGATGTTGCGGCTGCCTTCCTGGATGAATTGACCCATGGAGTGCAGATCGGTAGAGAAATCGACGGAAGCCGGATAGATGCCCTTGTAATCCTTGCCTTCGCTCTCGCCATATAGCTGCTTCCACCATTCCGATACAAAATGCAGGGAAGGCTCGTAGTTCACGAGGATCTCGATGCCTTTGCCTTTACGGTAAAGCGCATTACGAACCGCCGCATATTGGTAAGCCTCGTTCTCGGCTACGTTCGGGCTGCTGTATTCCTTGGATGCGTCCGCCGCGCCCTGCATCATTTCTTCAATGTTGATGCCTGCCGTAGCAATCGGAAGCAGACCGACCGCAGTCAGCACGGAATAACGTCCGCCCACATCGTCAGGGATGATAAAGGACTCGTAGCCTTCCTCGGTAGCCAGCTTCTTGAGGGCGCCCTTCTCTTGATCCGTTGTAGCGTAAATGCGCTTGCGAGCTTCTTCCTTGCCGTATTTCTTCTCCAGTTCCGCACGGAAAATACGGAATGCGATAGCCGGTTCTGTCGTTGTGCCGGATTTGGAGATGACGTTGACGGAGAAATCTTTGCCTTCAATCAATTGAAGCAGGTGAGTCACATAAGTGGAGCTGATGTTGTTACCCGCAAAATAGATTTCCGGTGTCTTGCGCTGGTCCTTCGACAGCTCATTATAGAACGAATGCGACAGCATTTCGATGGCAGCGCGTGCCCCGAGGTAGGAACCTCCGATTCCGATAACGATCAGAACGTCCGAATCGCTTTGAATTTTGGCAGCCGCTTTCTGGATGCGCGAGAATTCTTCTTTATCGTACTGCGTCGGCAGGTCGATCCAACCCAGATAATCGGAGCCGGCTCCCGTACCGTTATGTAACTGTTCATGAGCTGTGCGGATCGGCTCTGCGAAATAATCAACTTCGTGCTGGTTGACAAAAGTCAATGCTTTACTGTAATCAAACTTGATTTTTTTAGACATGCCTTAAACCTCCTGTGAATTTAGAAATAGGATACTTTAATTTAATAAAGACCGCAAGTTTCACGGGCCAACTGTCATCTATTCTTCATGCGCGGATTTCCTTCCCGCTTCCATTCCTCACAAACGCTGGCTTCGTTTCAGGAACCCATGCTAAGATAGAGTGGATCAGGAATCCATAATCGAAGGTGATATAGCTATGAAAAAAATCGGGTTTATCGGACTGGGCACCATGGGCGCTCCCATGGCCTCCAATCTGCTGAAGCAGGATTACGATGTGACCGTGTATAACCGCACCCACGAAAAGTGCCGTCCGCTCGCCGAACAGGGAGCCTCCATTGCGGAGACGCCTCGTGAAGCGGCTGATGGACAAGATCTTGTCATTACAATGGTAAGCAACGACCAATCCATCCGCGATGTATTCTATGGCGAGAATGGTCTGCTTGGCTCCCTGACGAGCGGGATGACCGTCATTGACTGCAGCACGATCTCCGAGAGCCTTGTCAAGGAAATGGCTTCCGCCGTATCCGGTCTCGGCGCTTCCTTCCTGGATGCCCCGGTAACCGGCAGCAAGCCTGCAGCGATTGATGGAACCTTGGTCTTCATGGTTGGCGGTGATGCCGCCGTCATCGAAGCGCATGCGGACGTATTTGACACCCTGGGCAAAAAAGTCATCCACATGGGACCTAACGGAAGCGGCGCTGTTGCGAAGCTTGCGCATAATACCATTGTGGGCATTAACAATCTGGCGCTAGCCGAAGGCTTCGCCATCGCCGCGAAGTCAGGCATTCCCGCTGACAACTTCCTGGAGCTTGTGCAGCTGGGATCGGCCGGCAGCAAAGCGGCAGAGCTGAAGGGACGCAAAATTATCGAGGGCGATTTCAGCAACCAATTCTCGCTTGCGCTCATGCTCAAGGACCTCAAGCTGGCCTCTTCACTCACGGATGGCATCGGAATGCCTTCCCCTATGCTGAATCTGGCCAAGAGCCTGTTTCAAGCCGGTGCCAGCGAAGGCTATGGCGAAGAGGATCTTTCCGCTGTCGTGAAATGCTATGAAGCCTGGATCGGCCAAAAAATCGGCGGACAGCAGCAGTAATAACAAACAAGCCGTGCTATATCTTATAATGGCTCCTTCTTGCTGGTTTGCGGTTCATCCGGACTAGGAGGAAGGAGCTATTTTTTTGGTCATTCCATCATTTTCCTCTCGGAAAGAAACTTTTTGCATTTCACTTCCGTCTACTATGCAAAGGGAGGAATTACAACATGAAATGGACCAAAAGATTAAAAGCAATGGCAGCTGCTGTCATACTAACCGCTGTTCTGTCTCCTGCAATAGCCGGTTCACCGGCTTCTGCCGCAGCCAAACCAACCGCTTCGATTAACAATGTTACCGCAAGCGGTGACGTGCTGATCAGGCAGGGCACCACCTTTGTTACCCTTACCGATCTCAAGCCTCTGGGTAACTACGTCATGAAGTACGACAACAGCAAGAAACAGGTGACGATTCAGGGCGACCATCGAACGGTGATTCTCACGGCCGGAAACGCCCACATGGATGTGGACGGAGTTAAGAAGGCACTGCCTGCAGCCCCGCTGCTACATAAAGGCAAGACCATGATTCCCCTGAGGGCCGTAGCCCAAGCTTTTGATGCCAGCGTCTATTGGAATGGCTCTTTAAAAACAGCTTATATCAATAAGGCAGATGCCACTATGCTCGCTGACTTAAAGAGCTCCGATCTGACCACCGCCCGGAATGCTGCAGCCAAGCTGCCTTATTCATCCCATCTGCAGAAACCTGAGCTGGAAATGCTCCCTGTGGAAATGCAAGGCGTGGATTATTATTTTCCAAAAGGCAAATCCAATCGCTTCTTCCTGGTCGATAACGACATCGCCGAATATTACGAGATCCAGGGTGGCGTCAAATATTTGAAATGGCAAGGCAAGCTGGATTACTCCGCCAAAGCGGCTGCGAATCAGAACCTGTTCTTCCTGCCCCCGGTTCAAGCCGAGATCGGTAAGCAGCCTGATGCCAGAAACTGGACTGTAGCCGAATTCGCATTCCGTTATCCTTCCGGCGTCACCAGCTACAAACTGCTCGACCGTAATCAGGAATGGAGCAAAGGATACGTAGAGCTTGACAACCGGGCTCCCGGATATAAAGGCGAGATCGTGACGATCCCGGAGGAATAAGTCCATTATAACAACCACCGTTAACCGCATGCGTTGACATCCGGCATTGACAGTAAGGGTTCAGAGCCAACGGCTCTGAGCCTTTTTGTTGTTTATTTACGGACACGAAGTCATGTGCAGCGCTGAATCTATTACATGGTCGGATAAGAGCAGCAATAATCCGTAACGGTGCGGATTTCCAGTTTAAAGCTTGAATTGCCCGGAACGTTAAAGGTAGCGGATCCTTGAATCTCTAACCACTCCTGCTCTCCGGGCAGAAGGACACGCAAATCGCCCGACAAAATCTCCATAATCTCAGGGCCATCCGTTCCGAATTCATAGCTTCCCGGAAGCATGATACCGAGCGTTACCTTCTCGCCATTCTCCAGCAGCACCGTACGGCTGGTTACCTTCCCCTCATAGTAAACGTTGGCTGCCTTTGTAACGGTAGCATTCTTAAATTGTGACATCGACAAACTCTCCTCCTCCAACATCGTTATGGCTTGATATATGGACGGCACCCGCAGGATGCGGGTGCCGGAAAATCAATATAGAGTTAGATCCGTTGGATTACAGCAAGCCTTTTACGCGGCTAACCACGTTCTCAACGGTAAATCCGTATTCGGCAATGACGCGGTCGCCAGGAGCCGATGCGCCAAATGTGTTGATGCCCAGGATGTCGCCTTTGTCTCCGACATAACGCTCCCATCCGAACGGATGAGCCATTTCAATAGCCAGACGGGCTTTTACGTCAGGAAGCAGCACGGAATCTTTGTATGCCTGATCCTGGCTGTCGAACAGATCCCAGCTCGGCATGCTGATGACGCGTACGGCGATTCCTTCTTCAGCCAATGCTGCTTGCGCTTTAACGGCAAGCTGAACCTCGGAACCCGTTGCAATAATTTGAGCTTGCACGTTGCCATCCTTCGCATCGGCAACAACATAAGCACCGCGTTTGATGCCTTCACGTGCATGATCCACCGTGCCTGGAAGGATTGGCAGATTCTGACGAGTCAGCACCAATGCTACCGGACGGTCTGTGTTCTCAACCGCATAAGCCCATGCCGCGGAAGTTTCGTTGGCATCCGCAGGACGGATCACCGTCAGACCTGGAATGATGCGCAGGGAAGCCAATTGTTCAATCGGTTCATGCGTAGGACCGTCTTCGCCGACAGCAATGCTGTCATGAGTCAGCACATACGTAACCGGCAGCTTCATGATGGCAGCCAGACGTACAGCCGGACGCAGATAATCCGTAAATACGAAGAACGTGCCGCCGAAAATCTTCAGTCCGCCATGGAGAGCGATACCGTTCATCGCGCCGGCCATTGCGAATTCACGAACACCATAATACACGTTGCGGCCTTCATAGCTGTCCGCCGTGAAAGAGGCCAGGTCGTTCAGGTGAGTCATGGTGGAGCTTTCCAGGTCAGCTGATCCGCCAAGCAGCTGCGGCACGCCTGCAGTCAAACCGTTCAGCGCTTTACCGGAAGCCACGCGAGTGGAAACCGCTTTGTCATCCGCGCTGTATTTCGGAAGGTCTTTATCCCAACCGGAAGCCAGTTCACCGGATTCGCCGCGCTCGAATTGCGCTGCCAGTTCCGGGTAAGCCTCTTTGTATTTCGCAAATTGGTCAACCCAAGCTTGATAGGCTGCGATGCCGCGTTCTTTCACTTTGCCAAAATGCTCGCGCACTTCATCAGGCACATGGAAGTCCTCTTCATATACCCAGTTATAGAATTCCTTGGTCAGCTTCGCTTCATCAGCTCCAAGCGGAGAACCGTGCGTACCGCCATGGCCGCCTTTACCTTGTTTGTTCGGGCTGCCGTAACCGATGACGGTCTTCACTTCGATCAGCGTCGGACGGTTCGTATCGGCTTTCGCTTCCTCGATCGCTTTCTCGATCGCAGGCAAATCGTTACCGTCTTCTACGCGCAGCACTTGCCAGCCATAAGCATCAAAGCGCTTCGCTACGTTCTCGGAGAATGCCAGGCTGAGCTCGCCGTCAAGAGAGATATCGTTGGAATCGTACAACATGATCAATTTGCCAAGCTTCAAATGACCTGCCAGGGAAGCTGCCTCGGAAGCCACGCCCTCCATCATGTCACCGTCGCCGCAAATCGCATACGTATAGTGGTCAACCACGTTGAAGCTCTCTTTATTGTAAGTCGCGCCCAAATGAGCTTCAGCCATTGCCATACCTACAGCCATGGCCACGCCTTGTCCAAGCGGACCTGTCGTTGCATCAACGCCGGCCGTGTGGCCGAATTCCGGGTGACCCGGGGTTTTGCTTCCCCATTGACGGAACTGCTTCAGATCCTCAATGGACAAGTCATAACCGCTCAGATGAAGCAGACTGTAGAGCAGCATGGAGCCATGGCCTGCAGACAAGACAAAACGGTCGCGGTTAATCCACGCCGGTTGGTCCGGGTTATGGTTCATCGTCTTCGCGAACAGTTGGTAGCCCATAGGTGCAGACCCCATCGGCATGCCCGGATGACCGGAGTTTGCTTTTTCGATCGCGTCGATCGCCAATGTCCGGATCGTTGCGATGGACAGGTTGTCGATCGTTTGGTTATGTTCAGTTGTCATGATTCGTCCTCCTCAAATCTTTTCCATAGTAAGCTTCGAAAATGAAGGCTTCTTACGCCCCTCCAGCCCCAATCCATATGGTATCAGAGCAGTTAGGAATGTTGAGAATATCATTTTGACTCTTATTGTATCACCACACGTCTTTCATTTCCATAACGTAATTGTCAAAGTTGTGTAAAAGCCGTCAGGGAGAGCGACATCCCCCTTGCATTATTTCCCTTAATAGTCCGGTTATAACCGGATTCGACATCCGTTAAACGATTTTACGGACATCGGCGGCATGGAAAAAGTTACTTCATCCGACAATTAAAAAAAGCTTCGGTCCGGCTGTATATTGAACAGCTGGACCGAAGCGTGAGGCGGCACATCAGCGCGTGCCGCGTTTTTTGGCTTTGAGGAGGCGATCCATGGAGGAGCCTCCTTCCGGAGCCGGCCCGGTTCCCTCGGGCCGGCCTTGGCCGTCCCCCTGCGCCTGCGGCGGCGGGGGAGGCGGCGGGGGCGCGCTTCCCTTGCGCGCGCCCTGGCTTGCGGCCGGCTTCGCCTGGGCCGGCCGCTCTTCCCGCAGCGGGGCATCCGCCCGCTGCGAATCGCGCGCCTCCGGCGGGGCCTTGCGGCCCCCTGCCGGAGCTGCGCCGGGTGCCGGGGCAGGGCTTCCGCCCCCGGCACCATGGGCCGCGCCGCTGCGCTCGCGCGCGGGCGGGGCCTGCGGCGGCTTCGCGGAGCTGCCGCCGTAGAACTGGGCGGAGCGGGCTTTGCGCGCCGCCAGCCGCTCGAGGCCGGCGTCACGCGCGGCCTCGCCGGCAGGTGCCGGCCGCCTGCGGAGCAGGGCGGCCAGCCTTGCGCCGATGGCGCCCCATGGCAGAGCCAGGCGCCGCACGGCGATGTCGGCGACCCACAGCAGCAGGGCCGCCGCCAGCAGCGGATAACTCCAATCGTGGAGTTTCATCCGCGAGGTCGCCTGCCGGTCGAACACTTCGGCCGGGTTATCCCAGGATAGTACACGGCCACCGGTCACCTCGGCCAGCCGCTTCATGGCTTCCTCGCCGCTGCCGGAGGACAGCCGGTATTCCGGAGAATACGGCACGACAAAACCGGTGCCTGGCGCCGCCTGCAGTGCTTCTTCCCCGCTGGCATCCTCTAGAGACATGAGGAAGGCTCCCGGCTTCGTGACGTTGACCAGTCCGGTATAACGGCCGGGAGCCTCCTGGATAAGCTCTACCGTCTGCTCGCCGGCTTCATCGTCCCCGATCACCGCATTCAGCTTCTCCGGCGGATTCTCGCCCTCTGCAATTACTTGGAGCTTTACTTGGTTGCCGGCCGTCTCGGTTGTCACTTCATAGGGCGACGACGTAAACTGCGGGAACGTCCACTTCACGATTTCGGTCAACGTGTTGGCAAAGCCGGACCACGATACCCATTCCTTGGACCACTTTCCGCTTAAATCGCTCGTCCACGCCACCGTTCGCCCGGATCCGTATTGCCAGCGCGACAGGATGGGGTCCGGCTCCGGACTGGACAATACCGTCTGGGCGGAAGACTTCGGCGTTGCAGCAACATAACCATAAAGCCCCGGAACGCCCTGCTGGAATAGACTCGCCCAATCGCCCGCATTCTGAACGGCCGGGACAAAGGGTTTATCCACGATATAGGATTTGGCCAGCATGACGGCCTCCCGGCTGAATACCGCCGGCAGCGTCGTTTCATCCTCAACGAAGTAATAACGTCCTTTGGCCGCATCCGCCAAGGATTGAAGCAGGCTGGTATCGGCATCCATCCCGACCGCTACCGAAGACATCGTGATTTTGTTCTCCACCATCGTATCGGTCAGGTCCTGATACCCGGAATTCATGGCGGATTGTCCGTCGGTCATCAGAATGATATGTCTGCGCTGGGCGTTAATCTTCAGCATTTCTTCAAGCGCCGAGGAAACGGCAGGATAGATGTTGGTTCCTCCTGCGCTCGGAATCGACTGGATGCTGCTGAGCACCTCTTCCTTGTCCCCGAGCTTCTGCGGCGGAACGACCCACCACGGCTGATCGTCAAAAGCAACGACGCCGACGGTATCCTTGGCTCTCAGCAGCTCCACCGTGCGCATGGCCGATTCCTTGGCCAATTCGATCTTGTTGCCATCCATGCTCCCCGAACGGTCAATGACGAGGATGAGACCAAGCGATGGAATCTCCCGCTTGCCTTCCAGCTCCATCGAGACCGGCAGCGCTTTTTCAATCGGGGTTTTAAAATATCCGCCCATCCCGAAGCTGTCCTCGCCCCCCGCCATCATAAACCCGATGCCGAAGCTGCGGACCGCCTGCTCGATCAGCTCCATCTGTTTGCCGCCGACGTCACTGCCCGAGACATTATTAAAGATGATGCTGTCGTATACGGCATACTTGGCCGCTTCCAGCGGAAGCAGCTCCGGCGGAATCACTTCGGTGCCGATCATTCCGGACTCGAGTGCCGCCGTGATATTACCCGACGTTCCCGGGGTTCCTTCAACGATCAGTACGTTCGGCGGACCTTCCACCCGGGTAAAATCGAACGCTGCATTATTGGCGGATGCTTCATCCCCGTCCATGAAGATTTCGGCACGGTAACGATGAAGTCCCGGATTCTTGGCCAGGCCTTTCACGGCATACCGGTTCTCGCCCGGGGTTACGTCCACTCTTTCCCGGCCGATCTCGCGGTTGTCCTCGTAAATGCGCAATTCACCGGAGGTCTTAAACGTGCTCCGGATCATGACCTCCACGTAGAACGACTCTGCTTGATACAGTTTATCCGGTACCTTCAGTTCCTCCACGGCAACATCCTGGATCGCGTGCTTCGGAGTCGGAAGCACATCAACCGCAATGCCCCGATCCTTCAGCAGCCTTCCCGCCGCTGCCATGCTGCCTACATTCTCTTCCCCGTCCGAAATCAACACGATTCTGGAATCGCTGTTCCCCTCGAACAAGCTTCCCGCGAGCTGAAGACCGGACTCCAGCCCCGTAAACTGCTGCTCCAGCAGCGCATTTAAAGAGGCACCTGCATTCTCGGCAGAGGATAAACGCCGTTCCACGGCGCCTTCAAGACCTGTAGAAACTACAGCCGTGCCATCCTTCTCGCCTTTTGCCGCAAGGGAATCGTTAATCCAGTTCGTGATCCGGGCCGAATCCCCCATACTGTCGGAACGGTCCGCCAAGTACACGACCTGTTTATCCCGCAAGACGGTATAACCGTGCAGACCCGAAAGCATAAGAATCAATAACAGAATGACGCAGGTTCTAAAAAATAAGGCCAATTTCTTGCGAAAACCGCTGAGCCGAAAATCCGATGTGTATGCGTAATAGAGAAACACTCCTGCCGGAATCAACAGCAGCAACAACCATGGTTGGCTAAATTGAACGCCCACGCTGGTACACCCCCCATTCCGCTGCGATCACAGCAAGTGCCAAGGCAGCCAGCCATGGCATTAACGAACCGGCACGGCTTGCCGTTTCGCTGTCCCCGGACATCCCGGCACGATCACCAGCCGCCGGATCATCCGAATTCGGTGACGTTTGACTCACGGTCGGGCTTTGATCGTTGCTCCAATCCGCCTCGTACGGGTCTGCCGTTACAGCAAGCCAAAAGCTAAGCTTCTCGCCAGCTTCATTCTGCTGCTCAAAAGCGTACAGCCCCGGATATTCCGGCACGAGCTGTACCGGCGATATCCCTTGCTCATTCCGGAGAGCTTCCGCAGCAGGAAGGCCGTCAGTAAGAGCAAGACCGCTCTTGGGTACCCATTTGGCCGCTACCGTATCCGCCGCAATCGGGATATCCGCTTGCGTGCCGGCCATATATCGGCCTAGACCGCTTCCCTTGCCTGAGGTCATCCACTCCAGTGCATTGCTGACCATGACCGGGAATTCCGGCGACAACGGAAGATCGCTTTCCTGAAGCAGGAAATTAAACGACAATCGCGGTCGCCCGTTTTCGCTTCCCGCATAGACGATGGGTTGATTCCCCAGCTTGACTACAGGTTCCCCCCAGACAGGGGCCTGATCCACCAGCGTGCCGAAATAGACGCCCGATAAGGTTACGTAGGCGGTCACCGGATGCTTGGCAAGCACGGCGCGTCCTCCTTGGCTTCCGACTTTGGAACCTTCTCCGCCGATCGTCCAGAGCGGCGTTTTGGCAGCCAGCTCCGCCCACTTCCCTTGCTTGAACCCTTCCGGCATGCTCCCGTCTATGACGAGCAGATCAAATTCGCCATCGGGTACGGGCGGTACATCCGATGCGGCGCTGCCCTTGTCCGTATTTTGATCCGGGCCTGGATCCTCATCCTTCTTGTCTTCGGAGCCATCTAAGGCAACCCGGGTGACTTCGGCTCCGCTTAGCTGCAGGGCCTTCTCCAGGAACAAATTGCCCGAAGTCAGCAGAAGGACGCGAGAAGATCCGTGACCCAAACCGAATGCAAAGGATTGATTGTCTGCCGCATACCCGTCATCCCGGGTTAATTCAAGTCGGTACACTTCGGCAAACGGCAGATCGGCAAAGGATTCGGTCAATCTCTTCCCCGGCTCCAATTCAAGTACCTTGCTGGTCAGCAGTTGTTCATCTCCGTAAAGATTCACTTCGGTCGACATCGATTCCCTGGCATTCGTGCTGAGGACGGCGACCGCCGCATAGGCTGAACCTGTTTCACCCTTGAGTGAAATGCCGAATTGGTCGATGGAAACGTTAAGAGGGTGTTCCCCTTGTACCTTCTCCACGGATACTGGAACCTGAAACGATATGGGAGCCGTATCCTGCTTCCAATAGCTATCTGTAAAAATAACGACTTCTGCATCATGTTCTTCCCGTGTCAGAGCGGAAGCGAGCGATAAGGTTTCCCTGTAGGATGCCTGGCCGTAATAGGGCCGCAACCCATCCACGGCCTTATCGATGGCGGCGCGGTCGCTTTCATGGGAGACCAGCGTCATGGGACTTGCTCCCACGGACAGGAGGGTGATCTCGCTCCGTCTCCCTTGGTCCTTCACGTATTCCTTAATTCGTTCCTGCATCCATTGCAGCCTGGATGCGGCTTCACCTTCGGCCGAAGGCTGAATCTGCGCGCTCATGCTGCCCGAGGTATCGGCAACGATGACCACATGGGCGCTGCCTCCGCCAGACACCTGCATAAAGGGCTGCATCAGTGCGAAGACCATCAGCGCAGCAGCAAGCAGCTGGAGCCACAGCAGAAGCCGGTTCTGCAGCTTCTGCCACGGCCTGTTGGCCTCCAGGTTCCGAAGCACCCGCTCCCACAGCAAGTGGCTGGGAACGGTTGTATCCACATATTTTCGTTTGAACATATACATAAGCACGATGGCCGGCAGCGTTAAACCGAACCATAAACTCAGCCAAGATTGAATCCCCAACGTGTCCCCTCCTTACTCCCGTGGACCCTGACTAACGAGACTTGCCTGTTTTCCCCAAGCATCGGATGTAGGCCTATCCTCTCTTCCTAGATTTAATGCGTTTCCTGCTTGTTCGTTTCTAGAGATCACAGACAGGTGCTAGTGAAGCCTACTATTCATAGCTTGTGTATTTACCGGTGTTCCCTTGTCGCCAAGCTTTCGAAAGCGGAGAACATCCGGCAGATGCTCAGACACCGGACCCTGCATGAGATCTCGCCTTATCCAGTAACCAGTCCTGCTCCTGCCAGTACCCCGAACATCGCGTCCGTAAGCGGCATATCCGCCGGAATGAGCACGTAAGACATTCCCCGCTCCGCGCACACGCGGGAGAGCATCGTCCGGTACCGCTCCAGCTCCTCTTTGTAAGCATCGAGCACTTTACCCGTCAATGCCACTTCCTTGCCGCTCATCGTTTCGCTGTCGACCAATCGCAAATCGCCGGTCAATTTAGGCTCCAGTTCTTCCCTCGACAAAACATGCACCAGCACCACTTCCTGTCCGGTACCGGACAAAAGGGAAAGTGCTCTGAACAATTCCTCCTCGCCGCCCTCCAGCCAAAAATCCGAGAACACCCAGGTCATCCCCGGCTGCCGGGGGAGTGCACCAGGAACGGCAAGCGTGGCACCCAAGCTGCCCTCACCTCCCGTTTCTGCCCCTTGCAGGAATGAAAACAGACGATGGGCCGAGCCCTTTCCTCTCATGATCGGAAGACGGGCGTTAATCGAACGGCTGTAACAGGCGACCTGCAGCCTGTCGTAGGAGGACAATGCCATGTAGCCGATGCTGGCGGCGAGTTGACGTGCGAGCAGCCATTTCGGGCTTCCCTTCGTTCCCGCCGGATCCGCAGCCGATGATTCAGATGATGATGACATTTCGGCCCCCATGGATGCCGAGCAATCCACGAATAGACTGACTGTCAGCTCCTGCTCGTCCATGAATTGACGCACGAATGCTTTTCCCGTACGGGAATAGACGCCCCAGTCAAACCTGCGGACATCATCCCCGGGAGAATATACTCGGTAATCGGCGAACTCGAGGGATGAACCAAGCCGGCGGGATCGTCTCTTTCCCTGCAGTGTTCCGGCAACCCGTCGCTTGGCCTCCAGACTCAATCGCTCCAGACGCGGAAGCCACTCCGGAGGAAGCAGGTGCCCGCCCCCGCTCACGCGGATGCCTCCAGCGCTTGCAGAACCTCCTGAATGACATGGTCTGTCGTGATGCCGAGCGCCTGCCCCTCGAAATTCAGGAACAAACGGTGGCGCAGCGCCGATAAAGCCACGGCGCGAATATCCCCCGTCGATACATGCATCCGCCCGCTGCACAATGCACGGACCTTACTCACGGATATGATGGACTGAATGCCCCGCGGTCCGGAACCGAACTGGACGTATTTTCGTACCGCCTCCGGGGCCGCAGCCTCTTGCGGATGCGTCATCATGAGCAGGCGAACCGCATAGTCCAAAATCTCCTCGGCAACCAGCACTTCCCGGGCTCCGCGCTGGATTTCCAGCAGCTCGTCTCCGGTCATTTGTCGTTCCACCTGGAATTCGTGGGAGGACGTCGTCCGCTTCACGATTTCCTTCAGTTCATCCGCACTCGGATACGATACTTCGATCTTCAGCAGAAAGCGGTCAAGCTGCGCCTCCGGCAAGGGATACGTCCCCTCGTTTTCCAATGGGTTTTGCGTCGCCAGAACAAAGAAAGGTTTGGGCAGCTGATGGGTTACCCCGCCCACCGTGACGGTCTTCTCCTGCATGGCCTCCAGCAAGGCGCTCTGGGTTTTGGGCGTAGCCCGGTTGATCTCATCAGCCAGCACGATGCTGCTGAACAGCGGGCCCTTTTGAAAGGTCATCCCGGTGTCTCCATGCTGCCCGAACGACAAGATGTTGGTGCCCGTTATATCGCTCGGCATCAAATCCGGCGTGAACTGAATACGGGAAAAGGACAATTCCAACGCTTCCGACACCGTGCGGACGAGCATCGTTTTACCGAGGCCCGGAATCCCCTCCAGGAGGGCGTGCCCTCCAGCAAAGATACACCAGAGCATCTGCTCCACAACATCCTGCTGCCCGACAATCACCTTCCCGATATGTTCCCGCAGGCCTGATATTTTCTCCATCCATTCCTGTGGTCTCACTGCAATATCCGACATGGACGAAACCTCCATCTTCTTGGTAAAGTTCAAGTACTCATTCTAGCTTCCGTGATCGGTTGGCTCTTCCATCCCCTACGGATTCGGATTGATCTGTATGAAATATTCCTCAACCAAGCCTTGCATCTGGTCAGGCAGCGGATTGCGATCTAACGTTTTGCGCGCTTCGGTCTCATAATCGCGGTACACTTCCTCATAAGGCCTGGACATGCCGGGAACGGTCGGCGAAACGCCGCCCTTCTGAATATCTCCGCCGCTGCCTTTGATCTGGCCGGAATCGTTTTGCACATTGCCGCTACCCTTGTAATCCCTGGGGATCGTCACAAGCTCGCGACCGCCTGAGCCAAGGCCGGCTCCGCTGCCGGTCCCGCTTCCCGATCCTCCACTGCCGCTGCCACCTGAGCCGGAGCCTGCTCCTGACCCAGAGCCGCTCCCCGAACCGGACCCACTGCCGGCACCTTGACCTTGACCTTGACCGGCCCCGGAGCCGCCTTCCCCGGAGCTTCCCTCCGAGCCTTCGCCTTCTTCTCCCGAGCCTTCCCCGGATCCGGCCTGCGCCAGCGCCTCGGCACTGCCGCCGTTACTCCAGGCATCGGATACCGACATCCCGGCAGCCGTCATCTGATCGGCCAAGCTCAGTCCTTGCGAAGCAAGAGAGGACGCCAGCGAAGCGGCGGATTGCGATTGACTGTCCGCCGCGGCTTTGGCTTGCGCCGCTTTGGCCAGCTCCTCGGCCAGCTGCTGGAGCGCTTCTTCCAGCTCCTTCGGCAGCTTGCCTTCCTTCAGCGAATCGGCCGCTTTCTTGAGCTCTTGCTCCAGCTTCCCGTCCTCCATCTGCTTGGCGGCTTCCTCAGCCAATTTTTTCAAAGCATCGGACAGTTCGTCCTTCTCTTCCTGGGACATCTTTTTCACCTGCTCGGTGAGTTTCTTCATTTCCTGCTTCAGCTCATCAGCCATGCCTTCGGCAAGCTTTTTTCCCACCTGGGACAACGCCTTCTCCTGCTGCATTTGCTTAGCCAGCTCAGACAATGCCTTTGCTTTTTCCTCCTGCTGTTTCGCTATTTTCTCCAGCTCTTTCATCGCTTCTTCCAGCTTCTCCAGCGCTTGCTCGGGATGCTTCTCACGGTCCAGCGCTTTTTTCAAGGCATCCAGCTTCTCCTGCAGTTTCCTACTGTCGGCAGGATTGAGCGTTTCTTTCGGGATCTCTTCCGCAAGCTTTTCGGTTTTGGCTGCCTGCTCCTTCATCCAGCTCTGCACCTCTTTTGCCGCTTCCACCTTCTTATCCATCGGGTTTGGAACAAAAACAAGGATGAGCACGGCAGCCAGCGAAGCGCCACAGATCAAGAGATGTCTTTTACGACTAGGGTACGGAAGACGCTCCGGCAATTGCTCCGCAAAACGTGCACCATAGCGTTCCGCCTGCTCGCGCTGCCATTTAGCGGCCTGCGATTCCTCTTCTTTGAACGATAGTGCCGTCACCATCATGTCGCTTCGCTCCGCTCCGTCCGGAACATGATCCATCGCTGAAGCGGCCTCTTCGATCGGAACCCGATGCAGCCATCCCCATAACCAGCCCACGAAGCCTGCCCCGACAGGAACGGCCACGGATGCGACGGGAAGCCAGGCTATGGGCACGAATCTCCCCAGCACCAGAAGCAGCAGCAGCGCGGCAAACCCTGCCATCAGTCCGTATAAAACATACGTGATGATGCGGAAGCGCTGCAGCCGCCGTCTCGCAGCTTCGATAAAACGCATGATGTTGTCCATTGCTCTTCCTCCTTAGCGTACTCTTATGCTTTAGGTTACGCTTCGTCCCGCGTCATTTCCGGTTCTTGCGGGAGCTGTGCTTCGTTCTTATCCTTACGTTTCCGCCTTGCGACAGGGCGGATATTCCGTACGGCAACCCACAGCGCGAGAACGATCACCACCGAATAGACGATGAAAAATTCCAGCCACAATTCAATGGGTGCCTTGCTGTTCAAACTTCCGCCGTGCAGCAGGAATACTTCTTTTGAGAAGGACGGGTTAAACAAACTCATCATCGCCCCGGCCGGATTCAGACCCAGCAAATATCCGACCCAGGAATAGCTGCCCGGCGTTGGCGCCTGCCCGCTTTGATACATATTCTGCTGTTCAATCCCCATAAAGAACAAATACAGCAGCCCTGTTATAAGGAAGATAATTAGTCCCGCACCGTAGGTGACAATAATCGCAACGATGGTTCTTTTGAATAAAGTCGAGAACATCACGCCAAGCGAACCGAGCAGCAGCATCACGAATAAATAAAAAACAAAGACGGATATGAGCTGTTTCGGCGAAATCCCCCCATACAGGAAAACAATGCTGTATACCGGCAGGGTGGCCAGCACGATCAATGTCATGAAGCTGAGTGCCGACACCAGCTTGCTCAGCACAATCGTCGCCGAGCTCTGCTGCGTCGTCAGCAGCATGCTCAGCGTTTGCTTCTCCCGCTCGCTGCTGATGACGCCGGCGGTAAGAGCAGGCGCCATGAACGCGATGAGGACAAGCTGAGCAAAACTCAGCACATAGAACATCATTTGGCTCATCTGCGGATCGAATCGCTGGGGTCCTCGCTGTCCCAAATATAAGAAAAGGTAAATGAAGCCCATCGCAACGGCTCCGAGCGCCAACACATAAAATAACACCGACAGCATGGAACGCGTAGAACGCATCCGCAGCCGAAATTCCTTGTCAATGACCGGATTAATTAGCTTTCTGCTCCAATTCATTCGCGGGGTCCTCCTTTGGTAATTTCGAGGAATACATCCTCCAGATTGCTCTGCGCTTCCTGAAACGAGACAATCGGAATTTCCCAGGAGACCACCTGCCGCAGCAGAGCGCTTTGCTGCGAATCATCCCCGCCGTAATGAACATGGACGCCCGTGTTATCCGTTAATACCGACGTGACAAACGGTTCGTCCCGCAACTTCTCGGCCAGTTCCTCTTCGCGCTCGAGCGTGCGGATGTGGATGACTTTTTTCACGCGGAGACGGCTCTGAATATCGGCCACCTTGCCTTGGGCAACCATCTCGCCGTGCTCGATCACGCCGATTTCATCCACCATCTCCGCCAGCTCAGGCAAAATATGCGACGAAATGATGATCGTCTTGCCCATAAGCTTCAATTCCTTCAAGATTTCACGCATCTCGATCCGCGCCCGCGGATCCAGCCCCGAAGCCGGCTCATCCAGAATCAGTACGTCCGGATCATGCACCAGGCACCGGGCAAGACATAAACGCTGCTTCATGCCACGCGAGAGACTGTCGACGTACGTATCCGCTTTGTCGCTCAGGTTGACGAGCTCCAGGAGCTGCGGAATGAGCTGTTCCCGCTCGGCGCGCGGAATGCCGTAACTTGCCCCGTAAAAATGCAAATATTCAGTAGACTTCAACTGATCGTACACGCCGAAGAAGTCGGGCATGTAGCCGATTCGCTTGCGGACCTCTTTAGGATGCTGGGTCACGTCATAGCCGCCGACCTTGGCAACGCCCGATGTTGGCAGCATCAAGGTGGCCAATATGGACATCGTCGTGGATTTGCCTGCTCCGTTCGGACCAACAAATCCAAATACCGTCCCTTTTTCGATATGAAGACTGATGTCCTTCAACGCATGGAACGTTCCGTATTTTTTACTCAGTTTTCTAATTTCGATCATGGAGTGGCCTCCCCCTTCACAGACAGCTCAGGCATCATAAAGTTGGTCTGATCCTTGGCGGTGATCATGAAACGGATCCGATTCCCTACGATATATTGCTCCGGATTTTTGGTAATGGTAAACACATTGTTCGTGTTTGTAGCAGGCTCCCATTCACTCTTCTTGGAGTTCCAGATCTCCATCGTGACGTTGTTGTTGAATTTGGTGCCTTTCATGGACAATTCCGAATACTTTACGTTGCCTTCAGATATTAATGGGAATTCGGCAATCAAGCTGCCCTGTCCCATTTCGACCCCATGAGGGTAAACCCCGAACATCGGCGCATTCACCTGTGAGATCTCAGGAGACAGGAAGCCGTAAGGAATGTTGATCTCCCCGTTCAGTCCCCAATCCATCTCCACCGGCTGTATCCAGAAATTGAGCTGATCGCTGTCCACCTCAGCGCCTTTCAGCGTATAATTCGTCAAATGATCCTTGCTCCATCCCAAAATGTAAGCATCCCTGTTAACCATTCTGTTGGAATATCCGTATTGGGACAAAATATCGCGCTCGCGCTGTTTCGGATCATTCTGCGAATAAGGGTACAGCATCCCGGACAAGTCACCGCCCGTAAATTTGATGATTTGTTTCGGGTCCTGAGGAACGGCTGCCGCCTCTCCCTTCTTGATATCTCCCAGCTTGTAGGCTTTGCCTCCGACAACCAACACAACCTCGGTCAAATCGTTAATCGTGTCATTGGTGACCTTACCGTTTAATTCCCCTTTGGGATCCAGCTTCAAATCCATGCCCAGACGCCCCATCTCCTCGGTCCCTTGATTGTCCACCCATACCTTGGCTAATGACCATTGGGACATGTCGCGAAGCTCCAGCGTCGTGGACTCCTGCTCCACTCGGACAAAATTCTTATTCTCGCCCATTCCTCCAAACCTGTTCTGAGACTGCCCCGTTCTCAAATACGTATTCTCCGGAAACTCCAAAGCATAGTTCCCGCTTCGAGGCGTGAAAAATGCCGAAGCCGTCGATTTAACCGCATCCCCTTGACCGTTTAGTTCAATCAAGTTGATGGTGTGCGCGAGTTCCCGCGTCTTGTCCGATGAACCGACCACGTAGACGGAACCGCTCGCGATGACGGCAATGATCGGGATCAAGAACCATGCCCATTCCCGCTTGTCCGCCTTTTTCAAGATGTAGTAGAGCAGCGGCGCAACAACGATCGCATAAATAATGAGCATCCACAACAACAGAGTGAAGGAAGGCATCTTCAACGATGGAAAATACTCCAAAACGTAATTCAAACTGTCCATAAGCGAATTGGAGTACATGCCATTCTGCGCACCCATCATGGGAAGGTTATTGCGCAATATCGATGCCCACGCATCCGGATGGCCCGCCCATGAGCTCACCGGTTCCATGGCCAGATCATAAGCCGCATATTGAACACTTCCCTGGCCATAGGCCTTCGAGGCAAACAAAGGTTGTCCGTCCGCTTCAATCCCGATTTGGGCGCCTTCCACCGCTTTCGCTGTAGAAATGGTAAAGGCCCCATCCAGTTTCAGCGGTTTCCCGCCAAGCTTCTCCAGCTCGGCCAGTGAGTTCACGGTTGTAGTGCCATTCGCCACGACCGGCGTTATGTCGGCAAACGGCGCCGCTGTTTTGGTATATCCCGCGCCACCGGCCAGAATCAGGGTGCCGCCGCTATTTACCCAATCTGTAATCGCCTTGCGCTGCGGCTCTGACAGCGTATCGGAAGCAAAATTGTTGATCACGATGACGTCCAGTCCGTTCAGCAGCATTCCATCCGATGGAACGCTGGCGTTCTTAAGCGGGAACACGTTCACGCTGTTGCCCTTGCCGTTAAGGACATTCATGAAATTCATCGTATCCGGATCATCGGATAACACGGCGATGAGTGCGCCTTGATACGGAGAAGCCTGCACGTAATTTTTACCTGAGGCAAACGGAATCTGCTTCCCCTTGGTATAAGATCCTTCATAGAAGAGGATCTGGTTATTATCTTTATTCAGCACGGCCCCTGGAATGCCGATCACGACTTCCTTCGGCGTATCCTTCGGCAGGTCGACCTGCTGGACGTAGGAAGTTTGATATCCAAAGCCATTGTAGTTCTGAATCTGCACAACCACGTCACCGGATATATCCCGGTCGCTGGTTAAGGTCAGTTTGAGCGGATTCCATTTATCATGTTTAATCTTGCCTTGATAACCCATTTCGGATTGAATCCCAATCTTCGCTCCGTCGGCGTAGACGTTTCCGGCCGGAATCGACAAGGATAACGTTGCAACAATCAGCAGCGCCACCATCGGCAGCAACATCCACGTTTTTTTTGTATAAAACGACAACTGATGATTCCCCTCTCCACATATAAATTGCTTTCGCATGAAAAATGACACATAGGTTCATAAGACGTATGTAAAGGTTCTCTTCACAAGTTCAACTATATTGACGAGTCGAATTTATAAAAAGTTTGACGTTTCCTTCCATAAATAAAAATCCCACTCCAATAAGAGGAGCGGGATCAAGGGGTAATCCATTGCAGCGTTAAAGTGTTAGGCTGCTCCATTGTACTATCTATGATGAATCGTCCGAATACAGCCTTATTTGCAATCGTTAGTTGAAGACAACCGTTTTATTGTTATGCACCAGAATACGATCCTCGACATGCCATTTGACGGCTCTTGCAAGCACTACGCGTTCGATGGTACGGCCAATACGCTTCAACTCGTTGACATCGTCACGGTGACTAACGCGCTGCACGTCCTGCTCAATAATCGGTCCGCCATCCAGCTCTTCGGTTACATAATGGGCAGTGGCTCCGATAATTTTCACCCCGCGGTTATAAGCTTGCGCATAAGGCTTGCCGCCGACAAAGGCCGGAAGGAAGGAATGGTGAATGTTGATAATCCGGTTCCGGTAATGTTCGATAAAGGTTGGCGAAATAATCTGCATGTAACGTGCAAGGATAATCACGTCGATATCATCGCCGATCACATCCAGCTGACGCTGCTCCGCTTGTGGCTTCGTATCCGCCGTAACCGGAATATGGTGATACGGGATACCGAACGATTCCACGTATTCCTTCATATCCAGATGGTTGCTTACGACCAATGCGATATCCGCATCCAGGTCGCCGGCCTGCCATTGCCACAACAGCTCAACAAGGCAGTGATCTTCTTTGGAAACAAAAATCGCCAGTCGTTTCTTACGGGCTGCATGGTAGATATTCCATTCCATACGGAATTGATCGGCAACTTCCCGGAAGGATTCTTCCAGCTTGGGAAGCTTTGTATTCAAATCCTCCAGATCAAATTCAACCCGCATAAAAAACATGCCGCCGGCCGGATCCATCGTGTATTGGTCAGACTGAACGATGTTGGCGCCATGCTGGTACAGAAACTGGGAGACCGCTGCCACAATTCCCGGTCCATCCGGACAGGAGATCAGCATGCGGGCACGATTAGGGTACTGACCTGCCGCAGACGGCAGATCCTTCTTGATGTGAATTTCCATGAGACTCGGTGATCCTCCTTTTAAATCTGCAATTAACGTCAAACGGCCTCCCAGGAAAACATACCGCGACATGCGGACGTTATCCTGAGAATGCCTTAGTATTCTTAATATAAAGCCATTTTTAATGAAGCTTATGAATTCAGGGGAGCACCGGACAACCAAGCGATCAGGCGCTGATTGATCTGCTCCTCCGAAAGGTCGGACAGCAGGCCTGCTGCCATGACCATATCGTACAGGCGCTCCATCGGTTCGCGCGGATCGGCTTTTTTGGCTTTGGCATCATTCTTCAACAGTGTCCAGGTATCCAGCACAAACGAACGGGATTCGATGCCTTCCTTGGCAAAGAAAGCGCCCAGTTCTTCTACTTGCTCAGCAAAAGTTGACCCGAAACGGCCTTCCACATCCCCGCGCAGAAGCGCAATCTCGATCTCATACATCGGACGCTGCGTCTTTGGATCCTTACCGATCCACGGCGTCTCCAGAATAAACGGTCTGCCCTGGAGCTTCTCATGATGAACCACTCTTTGGATGGCTTCATAGCCGATCCATCCGGTTCCAATTGGCGTATGACGGTCTTTGCCCGCTCCACGCGGATTCTTGCTGTCATTCACGTGGACGACCGTTAAACGGTCGAGTCCGATCAGCTTGTCGAACTGCTCCAGGACGCCGTCCAGATCATTTACGATATCATAACCCGCATCATGAATATGGCAGGTGTCGAGACAAATGGCCAAACGGTCATTGTACTTCACCTTATCAATAATGGAAGCAATTTCTTCAAAACTGCGTCCCATCTCGGTGCCTTTGCCGGCCATCGTCTCCAGCGCAATCTTCACTTCGGTCTCATCCGTACCGCCGAGCACTTCATTGAGCCCTTCGGCAATTCGGTCGATGCCGTATTCCGCATCCTTATCGGTATATGCGCCGGGATGGAGAACGATGTTCTTCACGCCGACCGCATGCGTGCGGCGAATCTCCTCCTGCAGAAAGCTGACCGCCAGCTCAAACGTATTGGGCTTGTACGATCCGAGGTTGATAATATACGGCGCGTGGACCACGATCTCTTCGATCCCGCTTTCCTGCATGGCAGCCTTGCCTTCTTCGATAAACATGGAATCGATCGGCTTGCGGCGCGTATTTTGCGGTGCGCCGGTATATATCATGAACGAGCTGGAGCCGTATGACGTGGCTTCAGCCGTCGCAGTCAGCAATCCCTTGTCCGAAAACGACACGTGGGAACCAATTTTCAACATGCTGTATCCCCCTTTTTTAACACACAATTACACCTATTTTAGCTTGTATATCGAAATAAATCTAGAAATGCGTTATAATTCTCATGAAAGTGTCATGTGACAATAATCATTGAGGTGATATACAGATGAACAGCACAGGGGCCGTCATGGGCTATTTGTCGTCCAGTGCACCGCCGTCATGGTTCATGAACTCCATTGCCTTCTGGGGATGGGTCATGCTCGGGCTGATGGGCATCGGCGGATTTTTCATGTTCCGCAAGTTTCTGAAAGTGCTTCCCAAAGCCGACGGCAAATCAAAGCTAGATTGGCAAAATTACTGGGTAGAGCGAAGCCGCCCGCTGTGGACGGATGAATCCAAAGCATTTCTGAACGAGCTAGTGCAGCCTGTACCGGGGCCGTTCCGGGATATCGCCAAACACTCCATTGCAGCCGAAATCGGCAAAATCGCCGTCGAATCCGGCGCAACCGAAGTCACCCGGGATCACTGCATCAAAGGTTACATCGTGGCTACGCCGAAGCGGGATTATAAATTCCTGATGAACTTCCTCCAGAAGAAGGAAATCGACTACAAGCCTTATCAGCATTTGATCAATAAGTAGAAGTCTGTTGAGTTTAATGGATCGGCCAGGCTTACAAAAAAGAGAAACAAAGCCCAGTCAGCCCGTGGTGCATGGCGGTTGAATTCCGCACATGCCCCACGGGCTGGTTTGTTCCACATCAGGATATAATCCGAACCGCAGGTATCATGCAATTCTTGTACTAATTTGAAGACGGAAAGATGAGGCGTTCCGCCTGCCCCATCCTTATCCCTCCAAACAGAGCCGGATTAGATCGTCCACATGAGCGGTAGCCAAGCATTCCACTGTGTCGGCGGCCCCGTAATAGATTTTCACTTCTCCATCCTCCTCCAGCACCATGCCGCCGGGGAAAATGACATCATTGCGGAAGCCCCCATCCGTCTCGTACAGTGCCTCAGGCGCAAGCAGGGGCGATGCGCTCATGCCAAGGATCTTCTTCGGATTGTCAAGATCGAGAAGCATAATGCCGGCAGTATACCGCTTCTTCCAGGTCGACTCCCAGCCGTTCTTCCCTCTAGCGGAATCAATATCCACCGCATGGAACGTAGTGAGCCAGCCCTTATCTGTCTTCACGGGCGGTGCGGCCGGACCGATCTTGTCATTGGCGAACGGCACCTGCTCCACCGCCAGCAGGAGCTCGGAACGGCCCCAATAGATCAGATCCGGCGACTCCGAGATCCAGGTGTCGAATCGGTCCACTCCGCCGCGGCTATATACCGTGAACGGTCGTTCCAGCCGGACGTAGTTGCCGTTGATCCGTTCCGGGAATAGCACCATATTTCGCAAGTCTGGTGTTGACATGCTCAATACTTCAAAGGATTCAAAATCGTCCGTTACTGCGATACCTCCCCGGATGCCGTGCCGCGTATCTACGGCGAAGCACATGTAGCAGCGGCCGTCAATGACCGTCAGACGCGGATCATAGGCGCGCACGATCTCTTCGTCGTGCAGCTTGAAGATCGGCTTCGGCCCCGCCGTCCAGTGAATGCCGTCGTCGCTGAAGGCGATGCCGAGATCTGTCGTATGATGCGGATCAATGATCTGCTTCTCCAGCGAGCCATAGTCATTGCGGAATACCATGATGTAGCGGCCGTTAAACTTAGCGACGCCTGCATTGAAGACAAGTGCGGTTGGATACGGCACACGTGCCGCATCCAACACGGGGTTGGCCGGATGGCGACGAATGAACGGGCTGGACGCCAGCGTTCCAATGTTGGGCATATTCGAGGTTTTCATCTATTACTATCCTCCTTGTAAGCTGAAAAGTACAATTTCCGGGTTATCAACGTGTCCTTCGCGAGTGCGAATTCTCCCATGAGCTTCTAAACAAGAAGCCCATGCCTTGCGAAAGGATAGTCGATCGTAATGCGTCCTGCCTGACAATCACTAAGACCACTGTAAAGATCAGCCTTGCCGTCCGGGCGCATGACAATGCCAGAAGAAAAAACACAGTCCACCAAATACGGTGCTTTGGCAGGTCCTGCCGGGTAGCAGGAACGACTACCGATCACATGAAGGTTCGATGACTCACGGGTGGCTGGATCGAAGACGAAGGCCATGTTCAGGTACACCTTCAATTCCCCTCCGTTCTCATCCTTATCCAAGTAACAAATGTGGCCAATGATTCCGATTTTGTCACTGTCGAGGAGATACGCCTGATTGACGCCTCCCCATTCGCCTTCCCCGAAAATGCCATGAATGTAAGGTGCGTTCTCGATGACGTCCGCAGTCAAATCTTCCAGTCTGTCAATGATCGTAAAGCCGATCATGGATTCGCTCCCGAATTTGCCCCTCATCTCGGCGCTGCGCGGACGCGAGAAGACGCCGATCCTGTCGTCCGACAACGGAACAAGGCGAATATCCTTCATTTTGTTAGGTCCGGTCGTGAAGTAGTACAAATTATGGAGGTCGGTGCCCCGAAAGAAATAACCGAAAAATGTGCTGTATCTTCCACTTTGGTATTGCACATGAGTCCCGCCCATTACGAGCTCATCACCGATCTCGCTGATGTAAGGGTCCTCCAGCGTATAGATCATGCTATCTTCCACCACGCTCCATTCATCCTGTCCCGTTTCCTCGAACAGGCGGACCCAAGAGCGGGCCCATTCCTCGCGACGTTCTACCCGCCCGAACAAATAGCGCTTCCCATCCCGTTTGAATGGAATCGAAATATTGTAGACATCAAAACCATCAACGCCATGAAATTTCAAGGTTGCACTTTCATAGATCGTTTTTGTCGCTTCAAATTCAATTCGTTGCTTCTGCAAGGTCAAAATTCCTCCACACCTTCCTTTTGTTTTTCAACTCGTTTATTTAAGTGAAGCTTGATACTCCTGAAATTGCTTCTGGTATTCAGCAACCACTTTATCCAGACCGGCTTTCCTCATTTTTTCTAGTGCAGCCGGGAAGGCCTTATCGTATTCTTGAACCCCCATATAAATCGGAGTGATGCTTGCCGAAGCTTCCGACAAAATATTGGTGTATTCGGCCCTTACATTCGTCGGGTCAAAAATAAAATTCGCCGCGATACTGTTGATTGCATTCGGATTTGGCTCAAACAAGACTTTGTTGTTATCTGGAATGCTGCTCTCCAAGTCAAATCGCATGAAGTTTACGTTGCCGTTTTGCGAATCAGAACCTCTATACCCCGGATTATTATTGTTATTCGGATCTTTGATCGGCTTAAAGCCCGTCTCACCGTCCTTGGTGTAGTGCTTGCCTTCAATGCCATATTGTACAAGATCATAATTTTCTTGACTTGCCAGCATCCAATCCATGAATTTGACGGCCGCTTCCGGATTTTTGCTATTTACCGGTACGGCATTTCCGTTCTTGAAGGTGAGCGGACGCATATATTCTTTCTCCGGGTTAAACCATACAACGCCGATATCGTTTACAGTGGCTTCTGGATTGTACTTTTTGAGCCCGTTCAAGCTTCCGCCAGTTCCCAAACGGACGAACCATTCACCGCTGTCGAGTTGTGCATCTACCTGCTCCTGCTTCATGACCAGGATATCGGGATTGGTAATGCCCTTTGTGTACAGCTCGCGCATGAAAGACGCATCTTTCTTGAACTCTTCGGTCTCAATCCAAGACTTAACCTCGCCGCTTTGATTCACATAGAAGAACTTATCCTTCACGGTAAACGGGAACGTGTCATAAGTCCGGTGCAGGATGGACGTATGCAGGTAGATCGGGTCAAAGTCAGCGCGAGTGCCAAGATAGGGCTTATTGCTTCCCTTCCAGTTCTTCATGACAATCTCCCAAGCGCTGATCAATTCAGCTGGAGTCGTCGGCTCTTTGAGATTATTCTCGGCGAGAATGTCACGACGAATATTGAATTGACCTTCACTCGCCATTTCAACCCAATAAGAGGGAACGGCATAATACTTGCCATCGATTTTAGCTCCGTCGAAGATATCATCCGGAATATATTTCTTCAGATTTTCTCCATGCTTTTCAATCGCATCCGTGATATCCGCCAGTGCACCGCGGTTATAGTAGCTCGAGAACGGCGTGCGGTCCTGCATGACGTGGAACAGGTCGAAATCTTCTCCAGTGGACAGCATTAAGTTCAGCTTCTGATCCCACGCATCCCACGGGATATATATTTTTTCCACCTCAACGCCGACACCGTCCGCAGCCAGCTTCTCATTGACCTTTTGGAACACTTCCTTGTAGTCTTTCGGCTCTGTGCCTGGAACTAAATATTTGATTTTGACCGTATTGGCAGGCTTGTCATTATTCTCTGAATTGGAGACTGAAGAATTGTCCCCCTTACCGCATCCAATTAACGTCGAAAGGACAAGCACCACAGCCAATAGAAACACACCATACTTTTTCATATTAAATATTGACCTCCTTCTATAAAGTGCTTAATTTATGTTAACCCCGAAGGGGAGTATATCAGCCTTTGACAGAACCAATAACCAGGCCTTTCACGAAGTACTTTTGCAAATACGGATAGAGTAAGACGATCGGCCCGATCGTCACGATCGCTGTTGCCATCTTGACCGATTCTGAAGGAAGCGTGATGTCGCTTGTTCCGGCCAGCATCGTCATCTCGTTCAGCATGCTGATCTCCGATTGCATTTGCAGCAGCATAAATTGCAGCGGGTACAAATCCTTGCTGTCAATCAACATGATTGCATTCCACCAATTGTTCCAGTAATCAAGTCCGTAGAATAGCGCAATCGTTGCCAATACCGGTTTGCATAAAGGAAGATAGATCCGGAAGGCAATCGTAATATCGCTGGCCCCGTCTATGTTTGCCGACTCTCGCAGCGAGTCGGGAATCCCGCTCATGAAATTCCGCACAAGGAAGAGGTTGAACGGGCTGAACAACAGCGACGGAATGATTAAAGCGAAGATGTTATTGGTCAATCCAAGCGACCGATTCATCAGATACCAGGGAACAATTCCCGCCGAAAAAATCATGGTAATAAAGAAATAGAGCGCCATTGGATTGCGGTATTTCACATTTTTATTCGCCAACGTATAGCCAGCCATGGACGTAATCAGAATCGCCAGCACCGTACCAACAATTGTGACGAAGATGGAAATACCGTAGCTCTGCATGACCTGGGAACCCCCTGTAAAGATTAGCTTATAGGCATACAAAGAGAACTCCTCCGGGAAAAGGCTGTATCCGTTCTTCAATATGGCATCCTCATCCGTGACCGAGATCATCAAAACCAGAAGCATTGGAAGCAAACAAAGCGCCGAATAAACCGTAATGAGAGCATACATAATCGTCTTGCTGAATGAAAACGTCTTCACTTCTATACCTCCTAAAACCTTTCTTCGGGAATCTATCGCCGAAACCGGATTCTAATACAACGCGCCATCTTTAAAAAATTTGCGGGTAATGGAATTCGTGCCGAAGACTAGGATAAACCCGATGACGGACTGGAACAATCCGACAGCCATAGCTTCGGAAGGGTCGCCAATCTGACGCAAAGAGCGGAATACATACGTATCAATGATATCCGTGGTCGAATACAAGGTGCCATTGTCGCCAATCAAGGCGTAGATCATCCCGAAATCGCCGTACATGATTTTGCCGACCGAGAGCAGCATCAGTATAACCACCGTAGGCATCATCAACGGAATCGTAATGCGCATGCACATCTGCCACCGGTTAGCCCCATCAATCTCGGCAGCTTCATACAACGTCTCATCGATTCCGCTGATGGTAGCCAGATAAATGATCGCGCTCATCCCTGCTCCTTTCCACACATGCATGACGGTAAGAACAGCCGGCCATACCTTCGGCTCGGTGTACCAGTTGACCGAGACGAGACCAAGCTGGTTCAGCAATTTGTTCACGATCCCCATATCCATAGAAAAAAACGCATACAGCACATAGCTGATGACGATCCAGGAAATGAAGTTCGGAAACAACATCATGGATTGGCTGATTTTGACGAACAGCTTCTTGCGCAGCTCGTTCAGGATCAGTGAGATGGCCAGTGCCGTCAGCGTTCCAAAGACAATAAAGAGCAAATTTAGAAAGATGGTGTTAAAGGTGACCGTAAACGCCTTGCTCGACCCGAAAAAGAACTCGAAGTTCTTTAATCCTACCCACTCGCTATGAAATATGCCCTTTGTATAATTGAATCGTTGGAAAGCAATCAGTATATACGGATACGTCATATACCCGAAAATAAACGTGTAAACCATCGCCGGAAGGACCAGCAAGTAAGATGTTCCATTCCTACGGATATCAGAAAACATGCCGAATGCCGGTCGTTGTCTCTTTTCCAATTTCTTATCCTCCTTCTTTGCAGTGTACATTTTTGGGCTGCGTTAACGCTTGCTCTAACTCTATAGCAGCGGGTTAGCGTTTCCAATTTCAAATACCGGATATCGCTTTCACGATTCGATTAAAGGGCTTTCAAATTTCCGAACTGATTTTCATTTTGACCGAAAAATTCAAAGAGATCGACCACAAGAAGAAATTCGTCAGACGAGAAGGGATCATCATTAAGCGGAGCCCACACCTACCTCGATCGCGCTTAAGCCGCTGAATCGAATGGCTGGAACACGCCCACTCCCATTTTTTCACCTGACAATGTGACACATTTTCGTCCAATTTTTCCGCAAAGGTCTTAAGAAACACTTGAACACGAGTACAGGCACAGCATGAGGAACTTATCTGTTCCTACGCTGTGCCTGCTGTTAGCTCTGTTTTAGTGTTCTGTACCAAGCTCCAATATCCGCACCAATATGGTCACTGCTTCCGCCCGGGTCGCAGTACCGTTCGGAACGAACTTATTGTCGCCGCGGCCGCTCATGACGCCCAGCTTGCGAACCGCTTCAATCGCGCCTTTCGCCCATTTCGGGATATCCTTATCGTCCGCGAAGCCGGTCGTTGCGCCTGCTTCATCAGACAGGTGAAGCGCTCTAGCGATCATCGACGCCATTTCCGCGCGGGTAATACGCGCATTCGGCCGGATGCTGCCGTCCGCGTACCCGCTCACAATACCTGCTTCAACCGCATTCGCGATCGCTTGCTTCGCCCATCCGCCGATTTTGGCCTCGTCCGTAAACGCAGCCGCTGAACCTGCTCCTTCCAGCTTAAGCGCATTGGCCAGCATGACCGTAAACTCGGCGCGGGTAATGGCGGCATTCGGCTTGAACGTTCCATCCGGATAGCCGCTGACAAGCTTCATGCCCGCCGCGCTCAGGATGGCGCTCTTCGCCCAATGTCTCTCTATGTCAGTGAACGATGGCGCCGGCTCGTTCGGTTCGCCGCTTTCGACCTTCTTCTCGCCTACAGCCATGACCGCAAACTTGGTGAAGTGATCCACCTCGGCCGTAATTCGATCGCCTTTCACGACGCCGCCTATTTCAATCCATACTTTCTTTGCTTCGTCATAGTAGAAGATAGCAACTCTTTGATTGTCTCCTATGAGAGACGGATCGAACTTCATCGAGATGACGATCGGCTTCTTGAAGTTTCCAGCCATATTTTTCGTCAATTCAAAGACGTTGCTGACCAGCGTTTCCTTATCGAATACGAGGTTTGCCGTACTGAGCAGCTTCTCGATCTCAATGCGCAGCTCTTGCTCCGCCGCTCCTGCGCCTACCGTAAGGATAACTTCGTTATCGAGACTGACCTCGCCGGTCCTGCCGCTCGGAATAAGGATGATGCCGTTGGCCGATTTGATAACGGAAGTATCAATGCCACTGCCTGTGCCGCTGCCGCTGACCGGCGCCCCTGGTAGCGGATCCTTCGGCGTCTCCGGTTGCGAAGCCTTCGGCGTCGCCGTCACGGCAGTGGAGAACTTGCTCTCGCCCCCTGCTCCCACGGCTTTCACTGAGAACGCGTATCGTGTGCCGTTCGTCAGGCCGGTTACTGTGTATGCGGTTTCTGTGACGTTCGCCTGCACATGCTCCCAATCGGCCGGATCCACCGGAGCCGTAGACCCTGCATACTTGTAAACGACATAGCGATCCGCTCCAGCCACGGCATCCCAACTCAGCGAAACTTTCCGGTCGTCCGCCAAAGCGGCAAGATGAGCCGGCGCTGCCGGAACCTGCGACAATGTCGAATTCGGGGTCGCCGTCACGGCCATGGAGAAATCACTCTCGCCTCTCGCATCTACGGCTTTCACCGTAAACGCATAGCTCGTTCCGTTCGTCAACCCGGTTACCGTATACGTGGCTTCCGTTACGCTGGCTTGAGCCAGCTGCCAGTTGCCCGGATCGGCCGGCGCCGCCATGCCTTCATATTGGTATACGGAATAGGTGACGCTTTCCGCCGAAGCGTCCCATCTTAAGGTTACGGATCGATCACCGGGCGCAGCCGTCAAATTCGCAGGCGAAGCCGGAACAGATACTTCATCCGGCGACGGGATCACTTCGTTCGACGGCGCGGACGAGGCCGATTCCCATTTGCCGTTCCTTGCGATCACCGTAAAGGTATACGCCGTACCGTTCGTCAGACCGGTGACGGTGATTGGGCTGTCCGAACCTTCCGCCGTCGCAACAGCTTCTCCGTTTGCCCACGCGGTTACTTTATAGCCTGTAATTTCGCTTCCGCCGGTATTAATCGGCGCGGCAAAGCTTACCTCAGCGGACCCGTCATGACCGACGGCATGCACATCGGCAGGTGCGTCCGGAGCGGTAGCAAGAGCCGAATATACTCTAAATTCCCAGAGCGAGTAGCCGTATGTGGTCCCTCTTTTCGTGCCATACATCTGAACGTATCTGGCATTCACGGGTTCGAAGGAGATTCTATCGATTCCGCCGTCTCCGGTTGTGGTGCTGTAAACTGTAGTCCAATTCGTCGCGTCGTCGGAAACCTGAATTTGGTACGCCTTTCCATACGCATCTTCCCAATGTAGAGCGACCTCCTGGATCGACCTGCTAGAGCCAAGATCGACATAGATCCACTGCGGATCGGAATAGTTAGATCCCCAACGGGTACTAATTGAGCCATCGACTGCATAACCGGGCCCCACGTTCGCGGCTTTGGACGAGCTTGCCACTACCGGCTTGCCTTCTGCAAGATTGGGCGGTACTGCTTCATAAACGTTAAATTCATGAAGTGAGTAGCCATTTCCGGTACCCTGCTGAACCCCTTGCATACGAACGTACCTGGCACTGACCGGACTGAATGAAATGTCTTCGATTCCGCCTTCACCCGTCGTCGTTGAGTAAACATCCTTCCAGGTGACAGCATCGTCCGATACTTGAATTTTATAACTTTTCCCGTACGCTTTCTCCCAATTTAGCCTAACTTTATGGATCAAAAATTGATTTTGCAAATCAACATAAATCCATTCATTATCCGAATCGTTTGAACTCCAATACGAGGTTCTGTAGAGATCCGTAGCCTTCGAGGCATATAAGTTGTCTTTGCTGGATGAAGCGGTCGCTCCTTTACTGTAAGCGAGATCGAATCCGCTGTCGTCGATGGAGGCTCCCTCATTCAAAGTCATGCTTCGGCCTGTGAACGTATCCTTGCCGAGCGTATAGCTTGTCGTGGATGTTTCTCCGTTCCGATCCAGCGTCACGTTCACGGTAATCCCCGGTGTTTCGGGATTGGCGACCGAAATACGGACAGGTGCTGAAGATTCGTCAACGATAACCATGGCGGGTTGATCTACTGTGACAATCAAACCGTCTCTCACCGTCACCGTTCCGGGTTGATAAAACAGCAACTCCGCAATTCCCAGAGACATATGCCGGACAGCCTGGACGGACGATGTATTCGAAAGAATACTTATCGGGTTGTCGCTCGCGTAGCTGCTGACCTCTTCGGAGGTTTTGTTCGGCAATACAATGTATTGGTAGGAAGCGTTTGTGGGTTTCACGCCATGATCGAGCCAAATCGAAAAAATCGGCTTGGTCATCGCCTCCGTTGAACTTCCCGAGATGACGTCGCTCCATTTTCCGGTTTTCGTCTCCCGTTTTACTTGAAAATCCGTCGGAATCGGGAATATATAGCCGATATGATCGTTATAGGCCCAGCGTCCGCCCGTTTGCATCGTTCCGTCTGCTATCGGATTGCCATCTACGAGAACTTCGCCTATCGCCTGACTTTGGTTCAATGTCGTGTGGATCGCCGCGGTATTCGTTGAAGCGATTCCTGCACCAAGCGCCACCATTTCATCATCGAAAAAGAAGTAGCCTTTCTTTCCGCTTGTATTCAGCTTGTTAAAATCAAATGCGGTGGCCCCATAACGCTCATTTGTCACTCCGCCTACAAACGTTTTGGGATTGTTGAAATTCCCGTCTTTCGTGAGTGCGTACGGAGCCGTCGTACCGGGAACATGGGCCCAGTCCATCAACGGGTAAACGGGTCTGTATTCGTCGCCGGTTCTCTGAATGGCGGTGGCGCCTTGCGGCGTCCAGTACAACAGGTTATATCCGCTGGGATGAATCGTTCTCCATTCGCCGCCTTTAACCGTGCTGGAGGCCATCTTGACCGTAATTCCGTAGTCAGTTCGCATATGGGAGGAAACAAGCGTCTGCCATTGCGTCATATTGCTCACGTCCAGTCCGTTGCTCGTGTTCGTGCCGATCATGCGAATATTGTCAAGGAAACTGGCAAACTCCGCAGCCCGCTTCGGATTGGCCGTCTGCATCCATTGCAACGGATCTTCATAGAAGGTCAAAGCCGCGCTCGCATAATCCGGCCAATCAGGTCCATTCATCCCCATGCCCAAATCGGCAACATCGCCTCTCACGAGATACCTGGTGCCGTCCAACAAATATGACGATAACGAATCAATCGCCGCCTCGCTGTACGAGAACGCGGTGCCCGAGGTAATGTAGGCCCAGAATGACATATCTCTGGCAAAGCTTCTTCCATAGCCCGTCGTATAATTCGTTTTGCCATGCATGAAAAAAGACATGTCCGACTGGATTCCCGTCACCGTCGTAGTCACATTCGACAGTACGTTAAACGCATTCACGGCGTTCCGAACGATCTGGGCATCCTCCAGCAGTAAGCCCCGGTACATATAATTTTGATTGTACCAGGACGAATTGGCTCCATCGACAGTGTGTGGGCTGCTGTCTAACGTGCCGATAATATTGGAGACTTGCGTTGCCGATAAATATCCTTCACATAGAAGCGCAATTTTTTCCAGCCTTAGTTGTTTGCCGATTCCGGTCTCCCACCAGTTGGTTGAAGTCGGCTTTACCGTGAACCAATAATCCAGCGCCTTTTGAATACCATCTAACAGCGTTGCACTATGATAGTTTGGATCATTCGGGTCAGCAAACGCCTGCGCCATCGACTGCATCCGGTCTAAGGCAAGGTAGGGCGACCAACCTCTCCCATTGGCGGCGGAAGTTGTACTCGTGTAATCGACATCGCCCCAGCTTCCATCAGGGTTTTGATTGGATAAATAAGTACCTGCCTGTGATTTGAAGGTCCATTCGACCCGACCGTTCGTTCCGTCATTTATAATATCTTTGGAGATGTAAAAATCAACCATACGCTTTTTCATCATTTTCATATCAGCGATCTCTTGAGAAGCATTCGTTTCCTCGGGAGTGCTCGCCGATACGGGCGAGTATAAAAATATCGATGATATCATTAAACAAACCGTAGTAAGACATATCCACCTCTTTACAAACCTTTGCCTTGGGTTAGCCATTCTCATACTCCTCCTTGTTAAGCTCAAAAAGTTGTTGATAACGCTTTCACATTAATGGATTGAAGAAGGCAGCAAAAACTGCCCTCAACCCTTCAAATAAACGTACTATATATAACCTCCAAGGGGATGTCCACTATAGCCATCACTTCGTCCGCGGCACCGTAATACATGCGGATCGTTTGATCTAGTAAAATGGCTCCGCACGAAAACACGACCTCGCCGAAAAATCCATTCACCTCATATGCAGCTTCCGGCTCCAATACCGGTACACGAGATCTTGCTATCACCTTGGCCGGGTCTTTCAAGTCGAGCAGCACTGCGCCCATACAATAGCGATGCTTGCTGTCCGCGCCGTGGTACAGCCCAAGCCAGCCGCGTTCGGTTCGAATCGGAACCGCGCCGCCGCCCATACGAGCCGAATCCCAGCCTTGTTCGCTTAACCCCATCAGGAAGCGATGGTTCCCCCAATGTATGAGATCGGGCGATTCGGCAATCCACATCTCGGGGGAACCGAACGACTTCGGCACCGGACGGTGCAAAGCGTAGTATTTGCCGTTAATTTTCTCCGGGAATATCATGACGTCCTTATTTTCGGGAGCGAGCATAAGCCCGTGACGCTTGAATGTTCGAAAATCCCGGGTCTCCGCCAGGCCAACGCCAACGCCGCGAGCGGAGGCGGAGCTGTAAGTGATATAATACATGTCCCCGATTTGGGTCACGCGCGGATCTTCAATCCCCCACGCTTCCAGAGCGTGTTCCGGAAACAAGGCCGGCTGAGGCTCGATGTCGAAATGAACGCCATCCTTGCTTCGCGCCACCCGCAGATGGGATAAAGATGTGAGCATGACCGTTCGTCCGTCCCTTACTACGAAGCGCGAGTCGGAGAAATCATAGCTCGGATCGGCCTTGTCGTAGTGCTCTATAAGTACATCGGTGCCCGTTTCGTTAAGCCGTGGGACGAGCACTTCGTCCCCCCGGTCCGATACCGGCGCTTCCGAAACGCGCAGCAACAGAATAATTTCATCCCGTACTTGCGCAACGCCTGCATTAAACGCTCCAAGCACTTGAAAGTTGGGGCGGGAGGGTGCAACGTCCCGGGTCCGTATAACAGGATTTTGCGCGCAGCGTTTTACGTTCATGTGAGATACCTCTTTCCGTCTTTCAATGATTGTTATTTACCGGATGTAACGGCGTCGATTTGCGCTTGAATTTCATCGATCACTTTTTGTCCGCCGAGGCTCGCCATTTTTTCCTCCAGCGTCGCCTTCCCTTCATCCGCAGACAGCACACCTTGACTAAGCGGCAGGAAAACCGAATCGTGAAGCGGCGTAATTTTGGCATATTCCGTCTTCACCTTTTCAGCGTTAAAGCTGAAACCTGACGTCGGACTAAGCGTGAAATTAGCCGGGTCGGCGGAGAAGTCGAACCACTTCTTGTCATCCGGCATCATCGTATCCGGCGTGCGGTTTAGCGTTGGCCGCCAGGTCAGCACAAAGCCGGGGAACGAATAGTTGGACAGCACCTTATAGCTCGTATCGCCGACAGGCTCCCAGTCCTTCCCTTGAATGCCGTATTCCATCAAATCGTGGTTTTCCTTAATGGATAACCAATTGACTACGTCCAGAGCCAAATCGCTGTGCTTGGATGAAGTCGGAATGCAAAGGAAATTCCATTGCTGGAAAGCGGTATACGGCTTGGCCTTATCGCCGTTTGGAACGAAAACCTCAAGCTTGTCGCTGCCATCCTTCAGCATATCCGAATATTTCAATCCCTCCACACCGTCAGCCGCATAGTAGGTTGCCGCATATTTGCCCTGTTTGAACAATGTTTCCGCATTTTGCTCCTGCGCGATATTTTTGGAAATGATGCCATCCTTGTAGTATTTGGTGACGCGTTCATAACCATCGGCAATCATCGGGCTTGCCCATTGACCGACAACTTTCTTGTCCTTGGTTGAATAGGAGAACATGCTGACGCCGATTTCCAGCACTTCATCGAGCGCCAGATTAGCGGATTCGCTCAGGATAAATGGAAGTTTATCGGCTTTGATGCCGTTAATGACGAAGGGTCTGACGTCCTTCTCGTTTTCCTTGACCGTATACAAAAATTTCTCCAGATCTTCGAGCGTTTTCAACTCGGAAAATCCGTATTTCTCGCGCAAATCTTTGCGGATAAGCAGGCCGTATACCGGGCCTTGGGTGGTGCCAAGAGGAATGCCCATAATTTTGCCGTCGAATTTGTTATATTCCCACATTTCATCGGGAATGGACGCTTTAAGCTCCGGACGCTCGGCCACCATGGCATCCAGTTCCAGCAAAGAATTGCTGGCGATCATCTGATTCATCGACAACCATGGGGCATCCAAATACATATCGAAATCTTCCCCGGCAGACATCTTCACAGATACCGCATTCCCGTAATCGGACCACGGCAAGAAATTGATATTCAAGGCCGCTCCGACGTTGTCCGCTTTCAATTTGTCATTGACCGCCTGCAGCACATCGTCAAAGCCAGCCGGCTTATCCCCCGGGAAATAAGCTTTCAGCGTCACCGTTTCCTTCGGTGCGGATGTAGTGCTTTCCGTATTCGTTGGTGAATTCCCTTTATTGCCGCCTGTCTCCGTTTTGCCTCCGCAGCCCGCCAGCATCAATGACAAAGCCAATACTGTGGTCGTCACCGCGCCAAACCATTTTTTCAATCTCATTTCGTTAACCTCCCTCTATATAATGAAGAAAAAAGTATCTATGATTAACCGGGCTGATCCGGTTAATGCCGGAACTCCTCGATTACCCTTTGACAGCTCCTACCGTTAGACCTTTGACAAAATACTTTTGAAGCAAGGGATACAGCAAGACAATCGGGCCGATCGTCAGCACGGTTGTCGCCATCCGCACGCCATAGGTTGGTGGCGTTACGGCAATGGCTGCCGAGGCGGGAATGAGATTTCTGGCGGCCTCCATATTGGATACCATCCGGCGCAGAATCAATTGCAGCGGGAACAGCTTCTCATTATCCACGAACATCAATCCCATAAACCAGTCATTCCAGTAGTTCAGGGCATAAAAGAGACCGACGGAAGCCAGAATCGGCTTCGAGATCGGTATCATAATTTGAAAGAAAATTCTCATCTCATTCGCTCCGTCAATTCTTGCGGCTTCCTCCAATTCCTCGGGAATTGTGCGGAAGAAACTGACAAGCAAAAAGACGAGGAACGGCTGGCATAATAATGTTAAAATAAGCACCCAAACGGTATTTTGCAAATGCAGCCACTGACTGACCACAATATAAAACGGAATGATGCCCCCGGAAAAAAGCATAGGCAAATAGCAAAAAATCAGAAAAGGCGTTTGCAGGACATTCCGCTTGTTAGCCAGAGAATAGCCGAGCATTGCGGAAATGCACAGCGCGCTTAATGCGCCTACGGCGGTGATAAAAATCGTGACCGCATAGCCGCTCAGCAGCACATCCGATTGCAAAACCGCTTTATAAGCGTCCAGCGATAATTTTTGCGGAAATAAAGTATACCCATGCGCAATCAGTTCCCCCTCGTCCGTAAACGATCCGATAATCATCAGCAGAAAAGGAAACAGACAAAATAAGGTGAACAATAAAATGAACGTATAGGCAAATACCGTAAAAGTTCGATCCGCAGCACTCTGTTTCTGTCTCATCGTTACCTCCTAGAATAAAGCGGATTCTTTAGACACCCTTCGGGTTATCCAGTTGGCGGCAATGACGAAGATCAGACCCATAACCGACTGGAACAGGCCAACCGCCGAAGACATGCCGAAGTCATGCAACTGTCTCATGGAGCGGAATACGAAGGTGTCGATGACGTCGGTAGTCGGATACAGCAAGGAATTGTCTCCAATGATGGCATAGATCATGGCAAAGTCCCCGTTGAAAATCTTGCCTACGGCCAGCAAAGTCATGATCATCACAGTAGGAACGAGCAACGGCAGCGTAATGCGCAACACAATCTGCAGCTTAGACGCCCCGTCAATCCGGGCAGCCTCGTACAAATCCTCCGATATGCCGGTAATCGCGGCCAGAAAAATAATCGAAAGATAACCGGCTCCTTGCCATACGCGGATCACCGTCAGAATGAAAGGCCACAGCTTCGACTCAAACATCCAGTTGACCGGTTCCAAGCCGAAACTTTGCAGCCAAGTATTGATCATCGGCTCTTCCCCGCCAAACAAGGATTGGACAATCATTCCTACCACAATCCAGGACATAAAATAAGGAAGAAAAATGAGAGACTGCGAAATTCGTTTGAAATACTTATTGCGAATTTCATTGAACATTAGCGCGATTAATACAGCAGCCGCCGTAGTAAACAAAATGAACAGCATGTTCAGCATCAGCGTGTTGCGCAGTATGACCCAGAAGTCATCTGAAGTAAAAAAATAGTTGAAGTTTTTTAAACCGACCCATTCGCTTCCCGTAATTCCTTTGGCAAAATTATAGTCTTTGAAGGCAATCATAATCCCGTATATGGGAAAATAACTGAACACGAGAAAGAACAGCAGCCCCGGCACGGCCATAGCATAAAGAAAAGGATTACGAACAATATGCTTCAGCACGGGCCGTTTCCTTGCATTAAGTTGATATTGCATAGTTTTACTTCCCCCTTTCATCGAAACAGGCAATCACATTTTCGTCCCGTTATTTATACCTTCACCTTACCGAGCCCTTACCGCAACGACAATTCCAGCAAGCTCCAATTTTTCCTGCAAGCGCAGATTTACGAACTTCCCAAAAACAACACTACCCTCGAAAATAACCGATTCTGCAGACCGGATTGCTCGTTATGCTATAATTAATAATCTGAAAATTATATGCGGGGATTCTAATAACGGGGGATTTAGAGCAATGAAGTTCAGGTTTCCAATTTTCACCTCTCTGAAGCGACATCCTACTTATATGAAACTTATTTTTTATTTTGTCAGTGCAAACGTTCTGGTTCTGGCTATATCTTTTGCGCTGCTCTATTGGCAGTCTTCCAAGACACTTCTGGAAGAGATCGGCGATCATTCCGAATCCTTGCTAGTGAACAGTGCCCGGAACACAGCGCGACTGGTGGAATGGTCTTTGGAATTCAGCTTCTCCTCCAGCGATGACAGTACCCTCAAGGTGAATGCCCTTTCGGATCAATACAGCGATTTTGAAACTTATGAGGTATGGAGACGGCTTATCGACATTAAGAACGCCAATCCGTCTATCGATTCGGTATACCTAATCAACGATTACACAAATACTGTAGTAGATTCCAGACTTGGTTTGAGTGATGCGGAAGCTTTTTACGACCAGGACATTATTAAGCGCTTGCAGGATCCGGCTACAACGGATCACAGCGTTCTCATTCCGAGAGTCTTGTCCATTCCACTTGTCGGGATTAAGGCCAAAGAGGTGATTAGCATCGTAAGATTTTACGAAAAAGGCAGTTCCATCTCGGCTTTCGTTCTGAATATAGATACTGATAATTTAATGACCTTGCTTCAGAACAATTCGAATTATGCGAACAGGTCGGTCACTGTTCTGAATGATCGGGATGAGACGGTTTTTAGCAGCATTCCTTTGAATCAGGAACAAATTGCGGAGCTCAGGAGCCAAGGGAATAAGGGCGAAAGCGGATGGAAGCTGTTTCAGCCCCGCAATCAGGAAGAGCAACTGATGGTTTACGCAGGCTCCTCCATCAAAGGCATTCAGGATTGGACCTTTATCGAAACTATCCCGAAGTCTGTCATTTTGGGAAAAATCACGGTTCTTCGCAACACAAGTTTGATCTTGTTCCTCATTCTGTTCGCAGCATCATTGACCGTTATCGTTCTGATTTCCAAACGGGTGTACTCGCCTATTCAAGAACTGATCAGCAGAGTGATGCGGCAGCATCAAGCGGAAAAGCCCGGCGAAGGATCCAGCGCAAATGAACTTGACTACTTATCCCATGTGTTTACAGCCCAACACAAGCAGATTTATGAACTGACCGAGCACTGGCGGCATACTAAAATTCTGGGTAGGGAGCGGTTTTTACGGGATTTTCTGGGGGGGATCTACCATACGGCAGAGGAAATATGCTCTCAATTTCAAGAATGGGGAATTGCTCTGCCGGAAGATCAGCTATCGGTAGCCATCTTCCGGATCGACCACTTCTCGGAATTTACGGAGACCTACCCGGAGAAAGACCGGCGTCTACTCCGATTTGCAATGTCCAATATTATCCAGGAGTCGCTGCAATTTTCCAAGCACAAGCTGCAAACGGTGGACATGGGGAACGATCACGTGGCGGTTGTCTTATCGGCTCCATTGTCCGAGGAATTTGCGAAGAAGCTGCAAGTATCTAAGCAGTTAGTGGAGCAGTATTTGTCAATCGGCACGACCGTCGCTTGGGGTAGGACGTTGCCCAGCCTGACCGACATGCATGAGGTATATATGGAGACGTATGAACTAACGCACGAACGGTTCCGATTCGGGCACGGAGCGCTCATCATGAAAGCATGGCTGGCCGACGCGCCAGGAGAACTGTATCATTTGCCTGTGGACAAAGAACGGCAGATCGCTCAGGCTCTTCCCAAGGGTAACGCGGATATAGTTCTGGAAATCATACGCTCAGCCGTGGTCAAGCTGCGGGGACTGCCCTATTTTGAATGTAAAATGTCGTTGATTACCTTGTTTATGGACATACGCCGGCTCATGCAGGAGCACTCCAGTCAGCCGCTGCCCCATTCATGGGGGCTGACTTCCATCGAGAATCAGATCATACAGCAAGAGACGATGGAAAACGTAGTGCCTTGGATGGAAGCGCTTATAATCAAGACGCTTGAAGACATTGAGGCTGCCCGCAGTCTGTCCAAAAACGCGGCCCTGATCGAGCAGGCGGACCAGTTCATTGAAAAACAATTAACCGATTCGAACTTGTCCGCAAAAATGCTGGCCGACCAGTTGGGTCTGTCCGTGAACTATTTCCGCAGTTTGTATAAAGCGGAGACAAACCAGTCGGTTACGGAGAAGATATCGGAGAAGCGCCTAAATTACATTTGTCAGGAGTTGCTTGCCTCCGACTCGCCGATTGAGCCGATCATCCAGAAATACGGATTTTCGTCGCTTAACACGTTTTATTCCATCTTCAAAAAGGTGTATGGAATGACGCCAGCCCAATATCGGAGGATACATAAGAATGGACAGTATTGACATGCGGCTCAAACCTTTCAAATAAACGGACTGACTTTCATTTTTGCGTGAAGGAGTACCTTTTTAGCCATATATGTCCTATAGTGAAGTGGTTATATTAACGGCATTGGGAGGAATTCTTCATGCGGAACACCATGAATCGGCTTGTTCGATACAAGGCGTTTCAAAAACTTACAATTTCATATTTCCTGCTCGTTCTACTAACCGTCAGCCTGCTGTCCGGCGTCCTCTTCCTTCTCTTCTCCAAAAGCGCCGTCAAGGAGATCGATCGCAATTCCAAAGCCATGTTATCCCAAATCACTTACGCCTCGGAGGTCGTCTATAACCAAGTCATGACAATCGGTAATGCGCTGCTCATCCAGCCTGAGATCACCTCATTCCTGAATGACACGTTGGAGGACAAGACGAACAATTATCGGATATTTCAACAAATGAACCAGATTATAAGTGTGTATCCTTATATTTACAGTGCCGGGATCTACCGGCCTTCTACGGGAACAGCCGTCGATACTGCCGGGCTTCCATTCGACTCCTCGCTCATCACCCTTAGCGCGGAGCGGTACATGGAATTCTATCCACGTAGCTTGACCGTTGCCGACCGCAACAACGATGCGCCGCTTCAGCTCCTGACCTTTCTGCTGTACCCGGATTTTTCATTTAAGACCTCCGACAACCCGCTTATCTATATCAATGTGGAAGAAAAGTCGATTCTGACGACGATCCGCAAAATCAGCAAAACGGATTCCGCCAACAACGTTTTTGTCATCAACAAAGAGGGCAAAGTGCTCTCCCATACCGATTCAAGTTTATTTCTGAACGATTGGTCCGAGGAACAGTATGTGCAGCAAATTCTAAATCAGGACAAGGAAGAGAACAGCTTCACAACAAATATTCAAAATAAAAAGCATCTGGTCACTTATGTGAAGTCGGAGAAAATGGACTGGTATTTTGTAAGCGTTTCCCCTTACTCCGGACTCATCTCCAACATTGACCGTCTCCGCAACGTTACGCTGCTTGTGACAGCCGGGATTGTACTGACAGGTCTGCTGATCTCTATTTTTCTGACCAAGAGCATTTATAGACCGTTATCGACGCTGTTTGAGAAGATCATGCCGGACACGGATTCTCCGGTCTCCGGTTCGCCGTTCATAGATGAATATAAGATGATGGCCGAGGTTTTCCATTCATTGGAGGAACGTGAAAAATCGATGCAATTCGTGATCAACCGCTCTTCCCGAACGATTCGTGAGCATTATCTGCATTCATTGCTCCGGGGTCATCCGCTGGAATATTCAGTTCCGAGCGAATTAATTCGGGATATCGACGAGAAAGTGTCCGGGCCTTATTTTTGCGTGCTTGTATTCAAAATCAATGAGCTGGAACTAACAAGAGGGAGGATGGAGGTGGAGCAGCAGCCGCTGATGCTCTTGCTCTTCGCTCTAGGCAATATTGCAAAAGAGATGCTGGAACATATCGGGGAATGCGATTACCTGATTAGGGGGGGGAATGAAGCTGTCGCAATCCTTCAATGCACGAATAACCAACCGCCAGAGGAGCTCAAGGCTGCCTTGCGCAATATTCAGAGCTTTCTGAACAGTTACTTCAAGGTGACGGTATCCATAGGCATAGGGGATATAAGCCATGGCAGGAAGAATGTACCTTCCTCCTATACTTCGGCGCAGCAGTATGTTAAATACCGGCTGATCTACGGGAAGGAATCGATTCTGGATGCCATAGCGACACGCCCCCATATGATGGCGGCCTTGAGTTATCCGAGCGCCTTCGAGAAGAAGCTAGTCGATGCTGTGCAGTCCGGTAAGCCGGAGCCGATACGGGATGCAATCGAACAATTCGTAGAACAGATCTCTAACGGTTCAATCAATCAGGTGATTACATACAGCATCCAGCTCATGCTATCCTTACTCAAGCACTTTGACTATTTGCAGCATGTGCCCGATTCCAATTTCAACAAGTATCTGGATGCGGTGACCGATATTGAATCCGCCGAACATTTGACGGAAATCAAGGAAACTTTCAATCGCTATTGTTTTAATATCTGCACATTAATCGAAGAGAAGAATCTCTGGATGAATGCCCAGAAGCACAATGTTATCATTGAAAAAGTTCAGAATTACATCCAGGAACATTATGCCGAGCCAAACTTATCTCTGGAACTGGTGTCCAACATTGCCGGCCTGTCGCCAAGCTATTTGGGTAAGCTCTTCAAAAAAGCAACCCGTCAATCGTTCAGTGAATACCTGAATCACACTAGGCTGGAGAAAGCTAGGGATTTGCTTGCTTCCACCCATGAGACTGCAGCCAAAATCAGTGAATCGGTCGGAATGTACAATATCACTTACTTCTCCACTCTATTCAAGAAAAAGTATGGCCTGACTCCTTCCGTCTTCCGCGAGCAGGAGGCAATGAGAGGCAATGAAAGGGCTGGAGAATAAACAAATTAGAGCTTTCGGTTTGCGAGAAAAACTGGTGTTGCAGCTAAATTTCCAGCTCCAGCTATGACAGTGACCTCAATGAGTAGAGTGCTGTTCTCAAGGTACCATACAAAAAGAATTCATTTTTACCTATAGATGATTCTACACAAAAAAGCATCGACTACACGCCACACCAGCATCGCTGGACGAGTTACTCTTGTTGGAGCTTATAAAGCCCCTTCCGGGATTGTCCGTCTGGGCTTCTGGCAGGGGCTATTTACCTTAGCCAGCTAAATTAAATAGATACACCATTATCCCTACAAGCAAAGGTCCTATCACTAAAAACCCGAATATCAGGGCAATAACTTTTAGAGTTCCTGAGATTCCTTTTGACGAGTTCAAGGTGTCTAGTTTATTATTGATTTCTTTTAGCTCTTTCAATATTTCTCTATTTAAATCTTCAGACACATCAAAGTCCTCCTTATACACATGAATCAAAAAACACAAGATGTTTTTTCAATTAATCGTTAACATATACAAAGCTAGTCATGTATAGTTAATCGGTACATTTTACCATAATCATCATACCAGATGTTTTTTATAGATCTAGTAAAAATAAAAAACCAAAGGCCCCTCTAAAAATTAGGGTACACCTTTGGTTTTCTGCAATAATCCGAGTTTTCTCTAAACTTCTTAGAATCATAGCTACGTAAATCTTACTTCTACTATATAATCCCGTATTAATATAAATCCCTGCGCAAGGTAAACGACCATCCCGCAATAATAAAAACATCCCCCTCCATCAAAGGATATTCTTTATAAGGCACCATGGATTCTCCTTTCAACATCGTACCGTTTCTAGAACCCAAATCCTTCAGGACGTACCCTCCGCTTTCGCGCGAAAGCTCGACATGTGCCCGTGAAGTCCCCACTCCCTGCGCGACGAATTGGGCTACGTCGGGAGAACGGCCGATGATGAAATGGGGCTGATGCAGTTCTATCCGCTGTGGGGTGGCTGTATTCGGTTCGTTTAGTTCGAGGTAAACTCCTGCTGAATGTTGCACGGCTGGACGGGCTGCAGCATCCGGACTTAGCAGGACGGTAGCTCCCCCGCCTCCAGAGGATGAAAGCACCTCCGTCCGTTGAGACAAATGGGCATAATAATCCCCCTCTTCCCCATACGAATCCTCTGCCGCAGCTGCTGCCTCAGATGGACGCGAGTAAGCATGGCCCTGCGGAGACTGTGCGGGATATCCCGCTGAATGGTGAACTCTCTCGGAGTTAACTGGAGATTTAGGAACCCGCCATCTCCAATTCTCTTTCCCCTCCTCAAGCTCTGCTGCTGCTTTTCCAGCGTCTGTTTCCGAGTTATCCCCAAGAAGCCCCGATAAAGGATCCGCCTGAAAACGTGGGACGGACTTCCACTTGGAATGCTCCTGCGGGCTAAGCTCCGTTGACTCGAACATTGGCAGGGAACCGGACCAATCGCCGGATCTCCGTGATAGCAGCTGGAGTTTACCTGTCCAGCCAAGCCAGGCTACTGCAGCAAGTAGAATCGTAATCCCAACCGATACCCCCAACATCAGTGGAGAGCGCTGATTCATATACAACAATCTCCAAGCTCCCGCTGCGGCGAGCAAACATCCTAACAAAATATAGGTACGAACCGGTGAAGTCTTGTCATTGTCCGCATCATCTGAATTTGTATCATCCGTATCCGTATCAGGTAACCACGGAGGAGTTGAACCCAAGGGGCTTCGACCCCCATGAGAATTCATTTCCTCGCTCTTGCCCCTCTTCCCAAACATCTCATTCGTACGTTCCGTCAGACCTCGGATTAAACTCTGTTTATCCGTGTGGATGTCACTCTCCGTCTGCGGCATTGCTGTCCGCCCACGAGCCGGTTCTGTAAATGCGAATGCAGGCTTGGAGCCCAAGCTGCTTGATTGACTATCGGTATAGGGAGATCCTTGATTCAGACCTGAAGGCACTGCTGCATTTGCTTGAGTTACAGCACGATGCTCTTCACCCTCTCCAGCTAACAGCTCGACCACGAGCTTCTTTAGTCCCGGCAGATTGAAGCTTTGTTCACTGCAGAACGACATCAGTGCCTGTATCCCTCCCCCTTTTAACTCCGTCACCGATGCAAGCAACCTTGTCATTAGCTCTTTGAGCAAAATCGGAAGACGATTGCTGCTTGCTTCGCTAGCTGCAAGGGGAACATAAGTTAAATATAAAGTGCCAAGATGCAGGGAACCTTCAATAAACAGATAATCCTCATGAAGAATGTAGTTCTCGGGTTGGAGCATATACAACTTGCTGTCCTCCAGAGCGGTGACGATCTGCAGCAGCAATCCAAAATATTCGGTCAGCGTCATTCGCTCACTCTTCAACGCTTGAGACAGCATTTTTTTGCCGGTAATATCATATTCCAACGTTACTTTGTAATCGACTTCTTTCATATGCAGCTTCAGAAAATGAGGGATTCTCGAAGAACGGATCATTCCCAGCTGTACATGATTAAGTTCTGATGATTGGATTCCTTCAGCCCGGTCCAGCACCATCATGGTTCCACCGTTCTGCTTAAAATCCACCTTTAATCCGAGCATAGGCTCCCCCCTCCTATAAGTGAAGTACTACATACGTGCTGATTACGCCAGGAAGGACAGCCATCATAAAGGGGAATCGCAAGTGTTCCTCCTGGCTGTTGCGCCATAGCAACCAGCTCTTCATAACAAAAACTCCGGCGATACTGCCAACGACATTGCGTATTCGCTTCATCGTTTCCCGCCGCCAGAGCAGGATGAGCAACCCGATGACACCGGCAAAAAGGACAGAGTACATGATGCCCTGTAAGGTAAACCATAAGCCGGTCCAGGCACCAATCCCTCCAAACAGCTTAACGTCACCCGCTCCTACAGCTCCTATAAAATACATGATCAACAAGATAAGAAACCCTGCTCCAAGACCCTGCAAAGAAAAGAACAACCCCTTCCACCCGTCCAGAACGCCATGATAGACAGGACCGGACAGCATCGCCGAAACGGTTAATACATTCGGTATTTTCATGGAACGAAGGTCTGTAATGAATGCTGCAATCAGGTAAACGGCACAAATACCAAAGGCAACGGCCACACGTATCAACCTCCCCCGCGCGACTATTCAAAGGAACAGCCTTAATAGAACATTAAATGGATGCACAATGAATTGCTTCTTTGGAAGGACTTTTCCTGGATATTTCTTTGGAACGCTTCTCTTAAAACGCTTCTTAGATTGCTTCTCTTGGACACTTCTTTAGATTGCAAATCCTGGACGCCTTTATAATGCGATTCTTTTTTTGGAACTTTTATTTCATAACCTTACTTTCGAACGCCTCATGAACCCGACCGCGCCACTACCGTAAACGGCACCTCAATCCGCTGCCCGTCTGCTGTCTCTACGACAAACAGCCACGTTCCCGGCGTTGTATTAAAGCCTACATTCCATTCCCACTCGATATAGCCGTTACCGTCCGCGGTTTCCCAACCCAAATATTTAGCCGTACTCTGACCGCTCTTATAATAGACTGACAATTGAGCACTGCTGCCCGGCTCCACTTTTACTTTTACCTTAGCCTGCTTGCTGGCAACGGCCGGATTCGGCTTCTCCAGCAGCTCGATCGCCCCGCTTGTCCCCGAGCCGTCCCCTGAACCCGTTCCTCCTTCACCGGTGTCGCCAATCCATAATCTCTCCTGAGCTTTTGCCTGCAGCACGATGCGTTTGTTCAAGAAAGGAACCCGGATCGGAAGCGCGTAATTCACTTCAATCCCAAAATAAGGACTCGCTCCGCTTTTCAGATTGGGAATGTGAACATTGGACACATGGATTCGATCATAGTCCAGAAGATTATCAGGCATGAACGGTTTCATCATCGGCTTGACCACGGGATCGAGTACGGCTTCCACGGTTTGGTTCTTAAGCTGCTGCAGCGGCTCCTCGCCTGACGCTACAGCTTGCGTGATCCACTCATTAACAGGAGCAGGAAGAGAGTCGCTGTAATTCGAAACCCAATCAGAAAGCGACAATTTGGGAATCTCCCAATGAGATGTGCTTGGTGAGCCTTCTCCTGTCCCACTGCCACCAGCATTGGCCTGTACGGCTAGCGAGACGGGATACATATGAGCCGCTACGGTTTTGACCGTATCCGAAACGGTATTCTGGAGTGCTGTCGATATTAACGTCATTTGCACGATATAAATGAGAAAAATGACAAAAAACATAAACATCGGCAGCACAAGTGCAGCTTCCACCACCACGCTTCCTTGTTCCGATGACGCTTTACCTTTATGGAGAGGTTTCTGTATTACCGATAATCGTTTCATTCAAGTACCCCTAATCCTAATAGGAAAAATCCGCCTTGCGCTTTACCATGTAACGACTTCCCTGAACTTCGTCCCCATCGCTTCCAAATACAACGCCGATCGCTTTCGTCACCCCTGGAAGAAACCATAAACGCATGGCCGTCTTGACCTCTCCTGATGCGTAGGTAAATCGCTCCGCAGGATTGGTGCCGGTGTTCAATCGAATCAACGCCAACATGCGCGATAGCTTCTTCTCGTTATTGCTGTGAATAAACAGAAATATTCGTAAATGATCCCTGTAAGTCAGCTCAACGGGGACATACTTTGATAGTTGAACGCTCCCCTTCTGACACAACTGGATCATATCCTCAATGGCCTTCTCAATCCCATACAGAATCGCTGCCGCCAAAATCGCCAACGGATTTCCCAATTTACTATTCGCAATGAATCCTTCCATCGTCCGGATCGCGAGTCTGGAACCAAATATCTCTGCATAGGCCGCCGAGATATTCCCGGCGGGGTTATGAAATCCATATAGAATGTACTCCACTTCCTGGTTCCCAATGGCGAACTCCTGGATGACATCCCCGCCAGTGTTGGAACCATCAACCATCCCGGTTAAATTCCCAATATCAAAATGCTGATAGTAATGAACGGCGTACTCATTTTGAAACAGTTCATCCCTGACACCGCCAAGCACGTTCCCCATAAATCCAAACATACCATCCATATTATCCATCGCCTGTTTACCGGCATCATACGGATCATCATCCATAGGCTTTCCCTTACTCATACTGTCCGCTTCGGCATTAAATTGAAGACTTTCGTCATAGTACTGCTGGAGTTCACGAAACTCATCCATAATAGCCTGATGTTGTCCATTCAACCCGTTAATTGCCTCCATGACTTTGGATGCCTGCTTCAGCTTCTGATTGGCCTGCTTCTCCATCGCCTTGCGTTCCTTATCCGATGTGCGGAACTGTTCCAATGACGCCTGCTGCCGATCTATAATATTTCCATTGCCTGATACTCCATAATTAGATACAAAGTGCTGTAATGTGCGACTGGCTTCAAGCACCGTTCCCTTCATTCCCTCTCCCCCCAGAGAAGACTGAAGAGTGCTAACCGCTCGTTCAACCTGTTGGTATCGACTCTCCTGGCGATCAATCTCCTGTCGGAAGCCGTTCAAGAATTCATCGCTATGAATTAATTTGTCAGCTTGCTTCCGAATGGATTGAATCATCTCCGCTTCTGCCCCGGATGAATCGTTAGACCCTGGTGTTACGTCATTCGTAACCTGATCATATCCCTTATTAGATGAACGGTTCTCGGAATCCTTGATGACCTGCTTCATCTCTTCATTCAGATTCCTTGCTTCCTCCCATAATTGATGCGAATCCGAGAGAAGCTTGTCATTCTCCCTCTGAACTCGGCTGGCCTCCCTCGAGATCTTTGAGCCAATGGAAGAAATTCCGCTCCGGTAAGCCATGACCAGCAGCGTATACTGTTTTTCCTTAGGAGGCCGGTCTGCATCCTCCTGCTGTTTAGCCTTAAAATCCTCGTATTGTGATGCCACATCAGCGGCGGTATTCATACTGCCCCCCAACGAAATGTCAGAGATCGATTGTGCCGGCGGATCCATAACCAGCTTCGAAAGCCGGATTACATGCTCGCCTGCCTTCCGCTGCTTTGCCAGCATCTCATCCAGCGCCGCTTCCCGCTTGTCATACAATTTGCGAAGCTTCTTAAGGACATCGACCGTATTGGAAGCTTCCTTCAGGGACTGCGATAACGGTTTGAACTTGCCCACTAATTCCAAAGTGAAATCAATCGGCGCTTTATACTTCATATCCTCGATAATCTGCCGGTTGAAGATGTCATAAGTCCCCAGCGGACGCTGCAGCTCAAGCCCCGAGCTATCGAGCTCCATTGCCATTAACCGGAATGCATCGCTACGTTCTCCCGGATTCATGCTGTCATTCAGCACATTGCCCATAATGAGATCGCCGCTGGTGTCTCCAAGGGCAAATAATCCATATTCCTTCTGCAGCTGCGGATCATAGGAGGACATCACGGAGCGTACGGCTGCTCTTGTCAGCCTCTCGCTTTGAACCTTCATCGCCGCTATGCGGGAATAATCAATAAAGATAGCTACAAACATAAATACGGCTGCCAGGGCGATAATCAAAAAAACAGATACAGATCCATCAGACGATCGGCCCCCGTCTCTCCTTCTCCGATTAGACCGCGCTTTCCCATGCTTCGTCATGACTATCGCGAACCTCCGAACTTTTGTAGAACTTCTCCAGCGGCTGCCTTATCCGTTCCATTTCTCCCGCCTTGAAACTTCGATCCGTAATATCGCATTAGATCCACCGAACGAATAAACTCTACAGGATCAACTACGATCGACTGTGCGCTGACCTTGATCTGGCCTCCATCGTCCAATATTCGACTCAGCGGCGTCAGAGTTACCTGCTCATTTAACGAAGTCGTTACTTTTCGAATGAGCAGCTGATTTGTATAACGCATCTCTCCCGCCATGCTAGCGGGCACAGCCGTGCCGCCCTTGGACAGCTTAAGCTCGGGCAATTTTCCGCCCTCAGCCTCCCCTTGCGGCAGTGTAATCGACCTCGTACTGTCTCCCCCTACCAAACCAAATAGAGTTCCGACTACGTTATCTTCCGTTAACCGCCAATATAACGAATCATATTGTCCCTGCTCTACGGATCCCGTAGCTGCGAACTTGTGGCTGTTGTCCCAGCTATACGCGGTCCTTTCGGAAGCCGCGGCCGATGCCTGAACCAGCATCGACTGCTGGTAGATATACAAGCATAGGAACAGAAGCAATACCGTCACCATCAGTACGATGGGAAGAACCAGGGAGGCTTCCACCGTGAAGCTCCCTGTCTCGTCCTTCCATCTTCTCGGCAGCCGTTTACTCAAGGAACTCTTTACTCTTGTTGTTCACGTTTTTAAACAAGTTGTTCACCAAGGCCGTAATCTGATCTTTAAATATAAGCGCGATAATCAAAATAACGACTAGGATCAGGATCATCTCCAGCGTTCCGATCCCTTTCTCATCCTTCCAAAAAGCTTTCATCCCGTTCTTTGCCATGCTTAACATCATATTTCATACACCGGTCCCTTCTACATGTTCATCATCATAAATGCAGGCGCTCCGAGCAAAACAATCACGATCATGAAAATGACCACCATTGGCAGCACCAGCTTTGAGGAGGCCTGCTCGCCCCTTGTTCTTGCAATGGCCTTGCGCTTCTCCCACAGCACGCGGGACAAATCCCGCAGTGCCAGGACAAAGTCATTCCCGCCGCGCCGAAAATTAAGCAGGACGGTTGTTGTAAATATCGATACCTCCTGAACGCCGCACCGTTTATTGAACTGCTCGAAGGCTTGCTGGAACGGATGTCCTCCCTCCCATTCAAGCACCATTCGCTTCAGCTCGACATACAAAGGATGGTTCATGTCTTTATTCCGCTCTACACAATGAATGACCGCCCGCTGCACGGTCTCACCGGCGCCAACAAGCAGCACAATCTTGTTTAAAAGCTCCGGCAGCTCCATCACGATATCCTGCTCGCGCAGTGTGACCTTTTTATGAAGGTCCTTTACCAAAGCGACGGGCAGCAATGCACCCAATCCCAATCCGGCCAGAAGTCCGAGTACATCCCCCAACAGCAATGTCCACAGGCAGCCACCGATCAAAATAAGCCATGTATACGCAAGTGCCTCGGCCATAAACAATAACGTCATTTCTGTGCTGTGCCGCAATCCATGGATCTTCTGAACGGAACCCTGCATCCGGTAGAATACAATTGGAAGGCGCATCGGAACCTTTCCCCGCTCGAGCAGAAACAACAGAGGCGGTGCTAACCGCTGCAGCCTAAGACCTTCCATTGGCACTTTGCCAAGACGATGGTGCCGTTCGCCACACATTTGATTCAGCACCACCCAACCACCCACAAGCAGAACCATCAGCGCGCCGGATATCCATGTCAGCATGCCCGCCTCACCTCCTTACACCTTGATATTCATCATTTTGGTGATCCATAAGAAACAGCCTCCTAGAGCCGCCAGTGCAAAAGTAGAGATTAAGATCCCCGATCCGCTATACATGGACTCCATATAATCGGGAGATGTCATATTCATGAACAGCAGCAGGAGGAACGGCGCTGCAAGAAGCGCCTTGGATTCAAACCTCTTCTGGGCGATCATGACGGATATCTCCTGCTGAATATCCAGCTTTTCTCCGATGACAGAAGAGGTTCTGCGCACGACTTCAACCAGATCACCGCCTGTTCGTTTGCAAGTCGAGAAGACATCGGCAAAATTCGTCAGATCCTCCATCCCCACTCTTCGTGCAAAATCCTGCAAAGCAGTTTCAATAGGCTCGCCGTACTCCAAACGGGACACAATGACTTTGAGTTCAAAGATCATATCACTATGGCCTCCTGGATCCAGCAGCAGCAAATCCTGTACCGCGTCCCTGAACCCATTCTCCACGGAGCGGCCAGCCGACAGAGATGAGGACAAGGAATACAGAGCTTGCTTGAAGTGAAGATTCAGCGTCTTGCGCCTCCGTTCCAGCATAAACCGTCGCCAAAATTTAGGGACCGTCAGACCTCCCGTTCCAAGCAGCAGCGACAAAATCAGATTGTGATAAAACAGATAACCGATGCAGAAAAACAAAAGGCCGCCAAGGATGACACATGCTGTTCTCTGTCTCAGCGAGAGATGATAGACGCCGTAATCCGGGAGAGTGTTGGTTCGAGCTGGGGTAGCTTGCTCACGCTTTCCAGCCCCCTTACTCCTCTTGATCACCCGCTCGCCTTGACCCTCTTCAGGCGTCAAGACCGAACCGCCAGATCGCTTCATGGCGTCACCTCCATCATCTTCTGCAGCGGCCAAGTCGTAATCCCGGCCATATGAAGCTTGTCCGCCGATTGAAGCGGGTTGCCGCAAGGCTCAAGAGACCCAATCACCCGGCCGCCTGATTCACCCTTCTCGCAGAACCGGTACAGCGGATTCAGTAACACCTCGCCGCCCTCCATTCCAATCACTTCACTAATCTCCGTTACGCGCCGCGATCGGTCCCTAAGCCGGGATAAATGAACGAAAATATCAATCGCCGAGCTAATCTGCTGACGGACTACGCCGATCGGAAGATCCGCACCGCTCAGCACCATCGTTTCCAAACGGCTGATCATGTCCTGCGTGCTGTTGGCGTGCCCCGTCGACAGACTTCCGTCATGCCCCGTATTCATCGCCTGCAGCATATCCAGCGCCTCGCTGCCTCGTACCTCGCCCACCACGATCCGATTTGGACGCATCCGCAGGGAGGAACGAATCAGATCGCGTATCGCGATTTCCCCCCGGCCTTCCGTGTTGGCATTCCGGGTCTCCAGCGACACAAGATTCGGAACCGTCACGATCTTCAATTCCGCCGAATCCTCGATCGTGATGACACGTTCATCAGGCGGAATATACTGCGATAATGCATTCAGAAAAGTCGTCTTCCCCGAACCCGTCCCTCCGCCTATAAAAATATTGTATTTACCCTTAACCAGGATCCGTAGCTGCTCCGCCGCCTCTTCTGTTAGGGCGCCCCTTCCAACCAGGTCATCCATCGTCATCGGCGATTCCGGAAACTTCCGGATCGTCATGCTCGGCCCTTTCAGCGCGATGGGCGGGAGCACGATATTAACCCGCGAGCCATCCTTCAATCTGGCGTCAACGATGGGCGTCGATTCATTCACCACCCGGTTTACCGTACCGACAATGCTCTGAATGATATCCTCCAGCCGGCTCTGAGACTCGAATTGGAGCGCCAGCTTCTTGACCTCGCCATCCTGTTCAATGAATATGTCCTGGTGGCTGTTAATCATAATTTCCGTAATTGTTGGGTTATCCACTAATGGTTGAAGCACATCCAACCCGCGAAATGAATCAAATACCCTGCGCACCAGCCTCCGCTTCTCAGCGGCTGTCAGCTCCATGAGCTCGCGTCTCCTCCACACCATTTCCTCGATGCGGGCCATCAATTCCGAATTGTTAATGCTCGTACTCATGTCAAGCTCGGAACGAATCTGGTCACGAACCGACTTAAACGGATCCTCCATCATCACTGCCCACCACCCGCATGAACCGGCATGATACCCGTGCCCTCCAGCAGCTGCTGGCAAAGCTTCAATACCTCCCTTTGATAGATGGGTGAGGACAACAGCAGTTCTTCCCGATGGAGCTGTTTCCATGAAGGAATATAAGGCAGTACGCTGTCTATGCTCATATCCTTGCGGGGGAATCCGTTAACAAGCTGTCCTGTGTAACGATTGACAATGAATCGGCTCCGCTTCTTCAGACTTCCGAAAAGCGCGGGAGCCTTGAGCTCCAATTGATCCATCCACACACCGCTTTTATACATACTCATTAGATCATCCAATAAAACCCAGATCAGCACTCCGGCCTGCTCCAGAACCGTCTGCATTCGTTCTTCCATGTACCCCTCGGTATCCACGACAATGGCATCATATGAATTACACGCTGCAAGGGAAGCTAGCAGCAAAGCCGTGTCCTCCATGGTCATCTCCGTGATTTCCTTTACATTGAAGCTGGGCTCAAAGGAATCGCACTTCAGGCCGTGATGTCTGATGATATAAGGGGTTATCGACAACTCATTCCCCGAAGCCGATTCTTGTGACGCCTTAATGTCATACAACAATCTTGAAAAGCTCCCCTCCATGCCCACCGAACCGGAAGAAAATAATGCACTGCTGTTCACCGTCTCCAAATTGAGATAGAACACCTTTAATCCGAGCACGCCCAGCTGCTTCGCCATATTCATGGCTATCGTTGACTTCCCGCTCCCGCTCAGGGGAGATACAATGCCAATCACCGAGGTTGTTCCGACATTCAGTTTCTCCAGCGCCCCACCGCTTCGCTTACAGTGGGTGATGATGACTTCCATCAGCTGAGGCAGCGGTTGATACTTGAATGTACTGCTGCCCCCCTCTAAAAGAGAAGATGATGAATGGCCTTCACTTAGAAGCAGCCAAGGAACCGAAGTCTCCCCCTGGCTAAGCCAACTCTCCAGCATTTCCGTATCCCCCACGACCAGATTCGGCACTTCCCCCACTTCCATATAGTGTAGAAATGAATCCGTGCGCGTAAATGCGGTCACTTGCAGAGCCGTACCATAAGAGCTTCCATGCAAATAATTCAGCAGCGGTTCAACATACCGGGAATCCTGCACTGCCAGCACAAGTCGGGCCGGTATCATAAAGCCAATCCCTCATTTCTGTAACAACGCCAAAAAAGCACCGTCCAAGGCCGCAATATGCGGTCCATGAACGGTGCTTCCGTTGCCTGTTATAATTTGACATTAGAATATCACAATTGCAGCAGAACGGCAAGATTTTATTTTGATATACAGATAGCCCTTAATCACTATTGTCAAAACAAAGATAAATGTCCTACTATATAGGCTTAGAACGAATGTTCTCTATATAGGAACTACTTATATAGAATCAACATTACATAAACTCCTAAACCATCTGAACCAAACATCCAAGCCAGGAGAGTGACAACAAGTGAACAAACGAATGTTAACCGCTATGCTAACCGCCTTGCTGCTATTGTCAGGCTGCAGCCAGCCGCTGATGTCCCCGGCGACATCGAACGAAGGAATCGCAACAACCGCTAACTCCCAGGCAAAGACAAACACCAGCACGACGAATTCAAAACCAACGACCTATCCAACCGATGATCTGAATCTTCCGCGGGTAGCCGTAGAACTGGTCAAAGCCGTTGATGGCGACACCATCAGCGTGATGTTCGAAGGTAAAAAAGAGAATGTTCGCATGCTGCTAGTCGACACGCCCGAGACAAGCCATCCGAAGCTGGGCGTACAGCCGTTCGGGCCCGAAGCCAAGGCTTTTACGAAGGATCTGGTGGAACAAGCCGACCTTCTTGAATTGGAGTTCGATATCGGTCCGAACCGCGATAAATACTCCAGGCTGCTTGCGTATGTATATGCCGACGGAAAAATGGTCCAGGAATCGCTGCTTGAAGAAGGACTTGCCCGCGTGGCCTATATCTATCCGCCCAACACCCGCTATGTGGACAAATTTGATGATTTGCAGCGGATCAGCCGCGACCAGGCGCTCGGCATATGGAGCGTAGAGAACTATGCCCAGGAAGACGGCTTCCATCCGGAGGAGCAGGACGACGCAAACAACAAGAACAGCAGCCGTAATAACACAGCGGCATCCCAAGTTCCGAACGAGAACAGACAAGAGTACAAGCAAGGCTGCGACATCAAAGGCAACATCAACTCGAAGGGTGAAAAAATCTACCACACTCCCGAATCCCCATACTATGAGCGAACGAAGCAGGAGCAGTGGTTCTGCAGCGAGGCAGAAGCCGTCCAGGCCGGTTTCCGGGCCCCGAAGTAAACTCATCTGATATGTGAAATGAACGCTCATGTTCATCTTATATAAATTTTAGCCGTAATGGAAAAGGAGCCACCAGCCATGGGGAACAAGAAACCTCCCGCAATCCAACCAAATGAAAGTCCACCGCCAAATCCAAGCTCTGCCGCATGGTACAAAACCGTCTGGAGATGGCATTTCTATGCCGGCATCATTTTTGCTCCCTTTCTGATCATCCTGGCTGTAACCGGCTCCGTTTACTTATTCAAGCCTCAGATTGAACAAGCGCTATATCGGGACTACTACACGGTAACACCTCAGGTTGAACGGGTAACGCCCAGCAAGCTGGTCGGACAAGTGAAAGAACTCTACCCTGACGCTACGATCACGAAATACCGCCCCGGCGAGTCGGACTCCCGTTCTACAGAGATCAGTTTGACCTCAGAGGGCGAATCCATGACCGTCTTCATGGACCCTTATACCGGAGAGAAGATAGGCGAGTTGAAAGACAAAGACCGGATCATGGACAAAATCGAGGAGTTCCACGGTGAGCTGATGGTCGGGACCATCGGGGACCGGATCGTGGAGCTTGCCGCCTGCTGGGCGATCGTGCTCATCATTACCGGAGTGTATTTGTGGTTCCCGAAAAATAAAAACAAAAGCAAAAAGAAAAGAAGCCTCGCGGGTATCCTCTACCCCAGGCTCGGCAAGGGCAAGCAGATTCTTCGCAGGGACCTGCATGCCGTTCCCGCCTTCTGGATCGCGGCAGGCATGCTGTTTCTCGTCATGACCGGTTTGCCCTGGTCAGGCCTGTGGGGCAGCAATTTCCAAACCGTGGCGACCAATACCGGTGCCGGCTATCCGCCTTCCATCTGGTCAGGCAGTGCGCCATCCTCCCATGTGGTTCAGACGAAGGAAGTCGCAGAGGTCCCTTGGGCGGCCGAAAATCTGGAGGTACCTAACTCCACCATCTCCGACTTTACGCCGCTTCCAATCGAAGATGTCATGTACGTAGCCCGAAGCGAGGGGATCCATCCAAGCTACACCATCAGCATTCCGCAGCAAGCGGACGGCGTGTACACGTTGTCGGCCTATCCGCCGAAAGCGCAGGACGAAGCTACCATGCATATCGACCAGTACAGCGGCGCGGTGTTGGCGGATTATCGCTATGATCATTACGGATTCGTCGGCAAAGCCGTTGCCCTGGGCATTACCCTGCACAAAGGAACCCAATTCGGCATCGTCAACCAGATCTTCAGTTTGCTTATATGCATAGGCATCATTTTTATTGCGGTAAGCGGTTTGTACTTGTGGTGGAAGCGAAAACCGGAGCACGGACTGGGGGCACCAAAAGCACCCGAGGTTAAAGCGAAGAACATGTGGGTATTCCTTCTGCTGCTCATCGCTTTGGGGATCCTGTTCCCGCTTGTTGGCTTGTCGCTCATCATCGTGTGGATCATCGATTATGTCATCGTTCGGAGGGTACCGGCGATCAAGACATTTCTGAATGCCTGATTCGGTTCTATACTCTAACTATAATAAGGGGTGGCGGTCCATGATCATGAAAAGCCGTGTTATATTATCCGTACTACTGTCGGTCCTGCTGCTGAGCGCTTGTTCGGCCAGTCCCGAAGCAGCCAACCGGTATGAAAAAGAAATCCCGCTGATCGCCGAGGTGAACATTCCGGAGACGTTATCTGTGCGTCAACCGGAGACCATTGAAATCATTCTCACCCAGGATGGCCAAAGAGTACCCGGTGCGGATTTTGTCCACTACGAACTGTGGAGCCATGACGGCTCCTTGCGGGATCCCATGACAGACGCGGTAGAGGTCGGTGATGGCGTGTACACGGTAACCAAAACCTTCGATAAAGAGGGGCTGTATTTCATCAAGCTGCACAGCGGCAACAACGGTTCCATCATCATTCCCCAAAAACCGTTCGCGGTTGGCAAACTGTCCGAGGCCGAGCTTGCCTACCTGCAAGCAGGAACTCCGACATTTCAAGAAGGTACGGCAGAACATCATCATTAATACAAGTGGATTAGGACAAGAACCGGCGCCGAATGTCCGGCGTCGGGATCATGCATTCACTGGATTGCCCAAACCACCGGTAACGGTTCTTCGCTACCCAGCGGTACACCAGGTTTCGTAAGAATGGGGGAATCAGAATCAGGATATACGACAGCGGCCAAGGAAAGCGAAGACGCCGCGCAATCCGCAGAGCTCCCGTCGACCTTGTGTAATACCTCCCCTGTTCAATCAGCACCATCGTTTCCGTAGTATCTCCACGTAGCCCTCCCTGCCTCAACAGCTCCTGTCCAATCTCGGATTGCAGCGAAGCGAAACGAAAGGCACCCGCAGGATCTCTCTTGATAATGAACTGCGTCAGACCCTGGCACAAATGGCACACACCATCAATCAGTACAATCGCATACTCTTCATGATTTTCGGTTGCACGATCCTTCATATCTTTCCTGGCTCCCTTCAGGCCTAAAACAAGAAAAAACGCAGGAGCCCTCTCCTACGCTTGATCAAGTACGCTTATTGGTTTATTACTCAGCAGCTTTGTTCAGCCACTCGCCGTCTTTCATCTGCTGATCGAATTCGTTCGAGAATTTCTCCATGCATTTGCATATGAAATCCTTACGACAAACCGGGCAAGGTACTTTCCCAAGTCGGCTAAGCGCAGTCAGTTTCCATTCCGGGAAGCGGTTATAGAATACGCGAATATCCGTTCCGTCAGCCGTGTGGATAATGAATTCGTAAAGCCCTTCTTTTTCATTGCTTCCAGCTGTGGTCACATTTGCAATCTGCGGTCTGTATGGCATGTTCATCACCCGTTTATTTTATTTAAATTCCTTATGACTGGTTTGTACTTTCTGGTACTTAGTCATATTAAAGAATTTTAGGGGTGATGTCAACCGAAGAACACATCCAGGATCGAGCCAAGCTGCCCCCTCTTTTTACCTTCTAATATATCCGGGTTGAACACTTCCACATATCCGCAGTTCGTGCAGGAAACAAATAGGAAATGATTGTGCTGAATATCAAACATCTTGCTCAGCCCGGCCCCTGACATCGAGACCTCTTTCGTCTGGCAGTGATTCCCTCCGCATTTGCTGCATACAAACCGTTCCTCTATCATTTGTTCAATACTCATCTTAAGCGCCCCTTTCCAATTCATAGCTTTAACTGAAATACGAAGTATCATGTAAAAAGTTTCATATTCCGCATCGTAAGCCGACAAAAAGGATGACCCTCCATTTCAGAGGGCCATCCGAATTTCTTTATGGTCAGCTCACGCTTAATTCCACGTCGATGTTGCCTCGGGTTGCCTTGGAATAAGGGCAAAATGCATGCGCCTTCTTCGCAAGGTCCTCTGCCTGGCTTCGTTCGATACCCGGCATTTCGATCTTCAGCTTCACCGCAAGCTTGAAGCCGTCAGCGCCCTCGTCCTTTCCGATCATGACCTGGGAGTGGATCACAACGTCCTTGAGCTCGACGCCCTCTTTACGGGCGATATTAGCCAGGGCGCTTTCGTAACAGGCGCCATAGCCGGCAGCAAACAGCTGCTCCGGATTGGTTCCGCCACCGCCCGGTCCTCCAAGCTCCTTCGGCATGCTTAGCTTGTGATTAAGAACCCCATCCGTAGATTCAACAGAGCCTTCGCGCCCTCCAATGACTTTTACATCTGCTGTGTATAATGGTTTCATGCTCGTTCATCTCCTTCATGCCCTATTATGATCTCTACATGTACTCTTTAAACTTGCAGCACAAATTGAAACGATAAATAGGCCAACTCGCAAAAGAAACAGCATGTCCCGACTCGCAAAGCAAATAAAAAAAGCTGTTTATCAAAGGAAAAATTCCTCTTGATAAACAGCTTCTTTATGAAGTATGCGGTAGAGAGGACTCGAACCTCCACGGGTATACACCCACTACCCCCTCAAGATAGCGTGTCTGCCATTCCACCACTACCGCATGTTGTAAGGGATGTTCTGTAGCGAACATTCCCTATTATACTGTTCCATCATACAAAAGTAAAGAACCAAATTGTGGATCATGGGCTTAGGCGTATGAGCTGCTAAGTCTTGTCGTTTCGCTTTTCCTTCCGGTATGCTGAGAACTCGATATATTCACGGATAAACTCCTTCTCATTCTCTGCCAATCCGGACATGAAGGGAAGATCGGACGATTCCGCATCCACTCCATACTCCCCACGCGCTTCCCTGACTCGGGTAGGGTTGCCCTTGCCAATAATCAACCAGTCCAAGCTTACGGAAAAGAATGCTGCAATCTCAATCAATTTATTCGTGCTCGGCGTTGTTTTCCCCCTCTTCCAATCACCAAAATTTCCTGTGCTGATTCCGAGGGTTTCACAAAACGCCTTCTTGGTCATACCTCGGCTTTCTATGAGATGTTCGATTCGTTGGTAAATAGATTGCATCAAACAACCGCCTTCCTAGTTCTCTTTGAAAGAAAATTACTTATGTACGTATTTTTCTCTTGCAAAACCACTTAATTACGTGTATAATCAAATATATATTGCCTAAATTATACCATAGTACTCATTGTTCGTTGTATCTTTTACTCATGAGTCTATTCAGTACGAGGAGCGAGTCATTTGCCCTACGATACCATGATCACATCTTGGAATAATGCGGTTCATTCCTTGAATAAAGGATTGATGATCATTACGCCGGATGGCATCATAGACAAAATTAACGATCCACTCATTACCATGGCCGAAAGATATGGTGTTTCCCCTGAGTTTGGATGGCAGGGGGCATCTTTTTTTAATATCGCTTCCCAGCCCTTGAGTTTGGCTTCATTCGATCATTTTTTCCATGAGCTGGATGTGCCCTCCGTAAGAGATGTTATGCTGGGTAAGCAGCCTGATTATTCCTTTGAATATGCAGTGCCATGGAACGGCCAAGAGAATTGGGTGTTATGTGAGGTACTGCCGCTGCTTATCAACAAGGACCGTCGTATTCACGGAGCTATGATATCATTTACGGATATTACGAAGTTCAAACGTAAGGAACTGCTGCTGGAACAAGCGCTGGCTCACAGTTTTCCCCTTCCCGGGCATATTCCCATCTGCGCCGTATGCAAATACGTTCACCACGCGGAAGAATGGGAGCCCGTGGAGAGCTATTTGGAGAGCCGCCTCCCCATTGAATTCACCCACGACATCTGTCCGGATTGCATTCGCAGATTATACCCCAAGTACTCATCCATCCTTGATGATCCGGAATTACTCGATTAACTCTCTGCCTACATACAACAACACGAAATAAGCAGCTTCAATATCCGGCTTTATCACGGATATGAGGCTGCTTATTCATGCTTAACGCATCATTCTCATATTACGCGTTCACAAAACGAAGCAGAGGGCTTATCAGAGCAGGCAGTACCGAGACGTGGCCTTCTCCCTCAACTTCATTAAACGTAGTCTCCAGCAGCTCATCATGCCCTTTGAGGAATGCATAGAGCTCCCTGGCGTCTTGAACCATGGACGGCTTCTCCTCGGCTCCCACGTACAGACGCAGCTGTTTGCGCTGTCCACTCTGCTGTAAACGGGTTTTTCCCTCTTCCCATCGTTTGTACAGCACGTAGTTCTTCCACCACACCGAGGGACAGGCCGCAATATACCGCGAAAAGGTCTCCGGTCTGGTGAATAAGGTATACAAGGTAAAATAACCACCGAGCGAGTGCCCGAACAGCGCCTGCTTTGAACGGTTCACCTCGTATTGCCGCTCCACGGCCGGCTTCAGCTGCTGCTCGATAAACGTAAGGAATGCTTCGACGCCGCCTGTTTCCGGCCAATCCAATCCGTTAGGACGGACCGGCAGTTCATGGTCTTCAGCATATTCAGTAAAGTTATAAAAACGCTCACTGCTCACGATGGGACTGTCACTGTCAAAGCCGATCCCGACAATAAGCGCCGAAGGAATGCCCCGAGGCGTCCGGGATTGCAGCCGGATTGCCTCTGCAAGCGATCCGAAGGTCGCATTGGCATCCAGCGAATATAACACAGGATACCCCCCTTCGCGTGGCGGCCCCATCGGTTCGGCAATGAAAATGCGGTATTCACGGCCTGTGACGTCGGATTGCATGGACCATGTCACCGTTCCCGGTATGCAAAACAGAGGATCCTTTTCGTGGTTATTGCAGTTATCGGGGTTATTGCGGTTATCATGGTTATGGTCATCGCGGTTATCGTGCTCTTCATCCTTTTCGTGCTTTTCGCCTTTTTCGTGATTACCCATACCCTCATGCTGAGCTCGCACCATCTCGGATTCTTGGTCATATTCTTCCTTGACGAACAACCACCGCAGCGCATCCGGAAATCTTCTGGCCATAAAGATGGGATCATGGGTCCCATCAGGATCTACCGCCAGCTGGAGCCGCTCGGGGCTCCCCCCTTGTTCCAACCAGAATCGATGGGCCTCGACGTTATTCGAAAACATATGTTTTTGCGCATTTTCCTTATACGCACCTTCCAACTGTCCAACGGACATATACACCCTCACCCCGGCAGGCAATTTCCCCTGCTCCCTGATGTAATCCATAACCCCCTCATACCATAACGAAGCCGACAGCATCCCGATCCGTCCGAAGGTCTCGGCCCGCCAATACCCCGCGAACATCGAGATCAAACCGCCAAAGGAACCGCCAATGATGGCTGTATGCTCGGGGGCTGCGAGTGTACGGTAATGTCTGTCTATGTATGCCTTGATGACATCCGCAACCTCATCGACATAAGCTCTGCCCTCCCCGCCGAAAGGCGGATTGCCCTCCAGCAGCGGCTCGGCTGGCCAAGGCGTATACTCACGGTTCCGATTTGTTGACGATATCCCGACCAGGATGACCTCGACGAGTTGGCCTGCTGCAAACAGATGGTTCAGATAGTTGAGACAGTCCGTGAACATATCTCCTTGATCCTGTACATAGGCAACAGGATAGGAACGGTCCGACTCATGATAAGAAGGAGGTAAATATAGTATGAGTTCCCTGTCCTCAACCACCAGCTGTTGATAACGATTCATGTGATCCTCCCGAAAGCTGCTTTTATTTTCTCATGCGAATTAATAGATAGATAAAATACGGTACCCCGATCACGGACACCACAATGCCTGCAGCCAGCTCGGCCGGAGCGAATATCGTTCTGCCGATGAAATCGCCTATGACCACAATCGCCATGCCTGCTATACCGCTGATCGGGATGATATGCCTGTGCCGCAGTCCAACCAGCTGCCTTGCCAGATGCGGAGCGATCAGACCGACAAACCCAATGCTGCCGGATACGGCAACGCTCGCGCTAACCAAACCGATGCTGCATAGAAGCAATACATTTTTCTCGCGCTCGACGGACACCCCGACACTCTTCACGCTTTCCTCGCTCAGCTGGAACAAGTCGAGCACTTGAGAGCGGAGCCAAATGACAGGCGGCAGCAAAATGAGCCAAGGAAGCATGGTGACCACGAACTTCCAGTTGGCGCTGTGAAGGCTGCCGGCCAGCCAAGCTACGGCCATCTCATAATCCGATGGATTCATTTTCAGCGAGAGGAACATCGTAATAGCACCAAAGCCGGATGCAATCGCAATCCCCACAAGAATTAGCCGCTGCGGATCCAGCTTTCCGTTTTCTCTGGCGAACATAAATATGGCCGTAGTCGCCGCCAAGCCGCCAGCGATACCGAACATCGGCATCATCATAACCCCGAGCCAGCCTGTCATCGTGATCTGCCCTTGCAGCAGGAACATAAACAACACAACCGCCATGCCTGCACCTGCATTGATGCCGAGGATACCCGGATCCGCGAGTCCATTGCGGGTAACCCCCTGGATAACTGCACCGGCCATCCCCAGCGCAAACCCGACGAGAGCGCCAAGCACGATACGCGGCAACCTGAATTCAAACACAACGAGTTCAAAATCGGAATTGGGACTCATCCGAAGCAGTGTCTGAAATACTTCCTTGATGGACATATCAAACGTCCCGTTGGTCAGACTGAAATATACGGCAGTCAATACAACCAAGATTCCTCCAGTCAGAACAATCGGGAATCGATAGTAGGTATTACGCACGCTGAGCCCCTCCCCTCGTCTTGATCAAATAGAGGAAGAAAGGAACGCCGATCAACGAAGTAATAACACCCACCGGCGTCTCAAACGGGTAATTTACAAAGCGTGCGAGAATATCGCACAATGCAAGAAACATGCCGCCAAGCACGCCCGACACCGGTACGATCCATCGATAATCCGAGCCGGACAGGAAACGGGCAATATGAGGAATAATCAAGCCTACAAAGGCAACCTTACCCGCCAGCGCCACAGATACGCCGGTTAGAATGACAACAGCCAGCATCGTAAGGGCTTTGATCAGCCATGTATTCACACCGAGTCCCTTGGCCGTCTCGTCCCCGAGTGATAGCAGCGTGATCGATTTGGATAATACAACGGCAAGGCTTAAACCGACGATGGCAAACGGAATGCTCAGTTTGATCAGTTCCGGGTCCATTGCGTGCAGTCGGGCATTGTACCAGAAACTGATATTTTGCGATACTTGAAAATACGCCGCCAATGCCTCCGCGGTACCGCTAAGAAACGTTCCGATCACGGTTCCGAGTATTGCCAGTCGAACCGGACTGAGTCCGCCAGGAATAAGCCATGCCAAGCCGAACACGACGGCTGCTCCGATGGCTGAGCCGATCAACGAACTGACGATGTACATATTGGAGCTGGCGTTCGGGATAAATACCATGAACAGCGTCACCGCGAACACCGAACCGTCGGATACCCCCATGATGGATGGGGACGCCAAATAGTTCCTTGTCATTCCTTGCATTAACGCGCCTGATACCGCGAGAAAAGCGCCGATGAGCATGGCGCCAACGACTCTCGGCAATCGGGAGCTCACAATGATCTGATGATCGATGCTCTCCGAATCAAAAGCAAAGATGGAATCCCAAACGGTATCCATCGTAATATTTTTGGCTCCATACAGGATGGAGGCCGCTATGAGTAATAAACAGACCGCCGGGGCCATCACAAGGATGACAGCCGGCAGTGATTTTTTGAACCCCATGAACAACACGCCTTATAGGTTTATACTGGAATGATGAATGTTACTTTGTCAGACTTTCGACCGCAGCTTTCAGAAACTCGATTTTGCTGTACGCGGTTCCACCTTGAGCGAGTGGGTCCACCACGTTGACAAAAGCGGTGCCGTTCTTAAATGCATTCAAGTTCTTCATGATCGGATCATTCTGCAGCTCTTCCAGGGCGTTCGGCGTATCCTTGTTCTCATCAGGCGAGAACTGTACGAATACATAATCCGGATTCATCTCTGCAATCTTCTCTTTCGAGATCAGTTCCTGCGCTTTGGCTGCGGCTACTTCAGCCGGTACTGCAATCCCCAATTCCTCATACAACACCGGGTTAAAGAACACCCCTGCCGGGTAGATGTACATCTCGCCTGCACGAATCCGAAGCGCCAGAACCTTCTTGTCCTTCAGACTATCTCCAATTGTCTCTTTGACGTTTTCCAAGTCCTCTTTATATTTCGCGATTGCCTGTTCCGCTTGTTCCTGTTTACCGCTTAACTCGCCGAGCAATCTCAGGTTGCTTTTCCAGTTAGTCGAGATATGGGAGTACGGAATCGTGGGAGCAATTTTGTTCAACTGTTCAATGACTTCAGGCTTCGCTTTGGACGATGCCAAAATCACATCCGGCTTCAAAGACAGGATCGTTTCAAAATTCGGCTCCATTTTCTCACCAACCGACTGAGCATCCTTCGTGATCGACTCAAACATCGGCGGGAATTTACCCGAGAAGGTGATCGCTCCAACCGGATTCACTTCCAACACAATGGCATCCTCCATGGCTTCAACGGCACCCGTGATGACGATGCGCTCCGTTTTGGCCGGAAGCGTATATTCCTGATCGAGGTATTTCACAACTTTAGTATCGGACGCAGCGGGGGTCGCTTCTTCTTTCGCAGCGTTATCCTCCCCGGCTGTGTTCGTGCTTTCTGCTGCATTATTCGTGCTTGCTCCGTCTGTATCTTTAGCGTCATTACCTCCACCGCAAGCGGACAGTACCAACGCAAATGCCAGCAATAACCCCAAAACCCATTTCATTCGTTTCATCTCTCTCCAAATACCCCTTCCATGATCTATGATCAAAACAAATGATAATGATTATCATTATTGATCATAGTATAGGATTTGCTCTCTAAGCACCATGGACAAATAACCGGATTCCTCATGGACAATTTCCGGAAAACAACCGGAAGGCCTCCTCCGCCATCTGCTCCATCGCAATGGGAGAGTATTCGCGCCAGGGGTAAGAGGATAATGGATGGAACGTTCCATCTCGCACCGCGGGAATGGTCATCCACTCGGGCGTTGCCTGCAGTTTTCTCCAATTCGCCAGCGTTTCGGAATCCTGACGGATCAAGAGCAGAATATGGTCTGCGCGGCTCTCCTTGATCTGCTTAATCGTTAAACATCCTGCATCCTCCCGATCCATAGGCTTAGCCGGTTGAAAATTAAAATAATCAAATAATAGTTCCTTCATGCCCGGATGGCTGTAAGCCATAAGTTCATCCTGATGCAGGCGTGCGGTCAAAAGCGTGCGTTCATCCATCATTTCAGCGGGGAGCTTCTCTCGGTAAGTTGATATTTTATGATGGAACGTTTCAATCCATCGCTCTGCTTCGGGCAGCTTGTTTAGCAATTTAGCGAGTCCCAACAGATTAAACTGCCACCCTTCCTGTTCTTCCGCCATTTCGTAGAGAGGTGCAATCAGCCGAAGCTGCTCCTTCTCCCAATCCTCCACCCCTTGTGCACAGACGATGAGCTCGGGACGTGCCGAGGCCAGCTTCTCCAGATTGGCATATTTGTTATGATTCTGGCGGTATGCATCCAGATGGACAGGGATATCCGGCCCAAGAAGGTTATAGTAATGCTGTGACCACTTTGGATGAAGCGGAGCAGCATACGGCGTAAAATCCAGCGGCATGGCGTAACCCAGAAGAGCTGTGGAGCCGTACATCGCCAGTTTATTTTTCCTTGTCTTCATATACACCGAGGGAGAGATCCCGAATGCCTTCTTGAACTTGCGGCTAAAATAAAATTCATCCTTATACCCCACCATATGCGCCACTTCACGCAGCAAAGAATCCGAGCCCAGCATCAGCTGCTTCGCCTTGTTCAATCGAACATGCGCCAAATAATCCATTGCGCTGTGCCCATACGTCTTCTTATATACTTCTACAAAATATTTAGGACTCAGCTCGGAGAGTGTCGCCAATTGTTCAATCGTTAAATCTTCATCATAATGCTCCTCGATATACTCCTTCACCCGCTCCAGTGCTTGCCGCTTATCATTCTTGGAGTAAGGGCTGCATTCGGCAATCATCGTATACAGCAGCTCTTGAAAATCCAGCTGAACTCTCCACTGCTTCATGGGCTCCTTGCTGTGAAAATCCTTATACATCGACCGGCAGACGAGATTCAAGCGGTCCGGAGAGCTGATGACAAAGATGCCGTCATAGGGCATGAAAGCGGCGCCGTCCACCTCCTGCAATCGACCGCAGCCTGATATCCCTTCCATGAAACTAAAATGAAGGATCGCGACCGAAGCCTGTTCGTATTCCTCAGGATTCTTGTGATCGGCACTCGTGATTCCAAAAGTAGACCCCGCTGCACAAAAATAAACACATCCCTTATTCATACGGGTCATTTGCTCTGCCTGTAGTAAACAGGTTTCTCCGCTAAGTGGGATGATTAGGGCTGGCTGAACTGCCAGCTGTTGCTCTAAGGAGAGCTCTTGCCCATGAACAATATCCATATTCCATAAACGGGCCATGAGCCCGCTGTATTCACGCGGATCTTTTTTGCTGCTACGATTCGTCGATAGGTTTACCATTTGTACAGACCCCAACCTTAAATGAGAATGGTTATCATTATCATATAATTATCACACACTGTCCCAAAAGTCCAGCACGATCTTCTCTTTTCCACCTTGCTGCATGACGATACAAGGCAAAAAGAAAGCAGCCACGCACTCCCTGTCAGGGAGTCGTAGCTGCTGCTTTCAAATGGTATGATATGAGGCGGATCTTTCGCATGCGAGAATTTCAGTCCCCTCCAAGGGGAACTTCTTCTCAAATCCGCCGGATTGTCATTAGTTCCCCCGCTGGCGCTGCCTTGCTCTCGCCTCGCCGCCTTTGCGGCCCGCTTCTTCACGGCTCATCTTGCCGTCCCCGTTGCTGCCGCTGCCGCTTCTGGCTTCGCCGCCCTGCTGCCCAATCTCTTGATAGAACTCACGTCCGTGGGAATCCGAGGTAGCCTCGCCGCCTTTGCGTCCGATATCCTCATAGAATTCCCTGCCATGGGAATCGGAAGTCGCTTCCCCGCCCTTCTGGCCGATTTCTTGATAAAATTCTTTATCATGGGAGTTTGACGTGGATTCTCCACCCTTTTTACCGATATCCTGATAAAACTCTTTGTCATGGGACCGGGAAGTTGCTTCGCCGCCCTTCCGTCCGATTTCTTGGTAGAACTCTTTGTCATGGTTGTTCGCTGTTGCTTCTCCACCTAAACGTCCTGCTTCTTCACGGCTCATCTTTCCATTGTTGTTATTAGCCATTCTGAATCACTCCTTATAGGTAATTTGAAGTTGCTGCTCGTCCACGTTATGATATTAAACTCCTGACCAGAGATGAAACACCAGTGTTGCATAAACGCGCACTGAAAATCGATGGAAACCGTGATGAATCCTATGTAAACCTTGATGTAAGAAAAAACGTCTATCGACGTGCATTCTAGAGAAGACAGACCGCGTTTAGAGGTTGTTTTTCTTGCGATATCAGGTAGGCCATACTTCGAAATTTTTACTTTCTGATATCTTAAACGCAAAAAAAAGCCCCACACCAAAGTGCGGAGCTTTTTCTTAATGTTCGTATGCGGTAGAGAGGACTCGAACCTCCACGGGTATACACCCACTACCCCCTCAAGATAGCGTGTCTGCCATTCCACCACTACCGCATAATATAAGGGGTACATCATTTCGTTACTTCATAAAAATGGTGAGCCATGAAGGGCTCGAACCTTCGACACCCTGATTAAAAGTCAGGTGCTCTACCAACTGAGCTAATGGCTCTCGATGACAATCATGCTGCTGCCATATAAGAAAGTTATATAGAAAGTGGTGACCCGTAGGGGATACTCTCTCTTCGTTCGAGACTGCGAAGCTTATCCTAACGGAGGGTTATGCTCCGACGAACCGACGGGATTCTCATTCCCAAAGTTATATAGAAAGTGGTGACCCGTAGGGGATTCGAACCCCTGTTACCTCCGTGAAAGGGAGGTGTCTTAACCCCTTGACCAACGGGCCACTTTAACCACGTCGCCGTGACGACAAGATTGAGTATAGCATAATTTCAAAAAAGCTGGCAAGCTTTTTTTTCGTGAATTTTAATATTTATTTTTGGAGCTTTTTCGGCCAATAAATCAGCCTAAAAAGTCCGGCGTTAACTTCGCTTCTTGAACGCTATTCCCTTCGCGCTCCACACGGTATGCATATGCATTTTTCCTTGAGCTTACGATTCTATGCAACCGTCCCTCCATAAAATGCAATGCAGCCCCATCATCAGCAGCATATCCCGCTTGTGATTCACCTTGAAGCACGAGTTTATGATAGGCAGGTCTTCTTTTGCTCTCACCATCATAATGCGGGCAATGACTGCCTTGTAATAGACCCAAACCCTCAAGCTTGTACAAAGGCCCGTTCAACGGGTCCGTCACTCCCTGCTCAAACCAACAAATGGAACCAGCGCTTAAACCGGTTAAGATGACACCCTGTTCATAAGCCTCTTTGAGTATCTGATCCAAGCCCCATTCCTTCCACAAGACGAGCATATTCCGGGTATTGCCCCCGCCAACATAGATGATATCCTTCTTGAGTACAAAAGACCGAAGATCGGCAAAGTTCGGCTGAAACAGTGACAGATGGCTGGGAGTGCACGGCAGTGTCCGGAAAGCATGATAGAAACGTTCAACATAACCATCCGCATCCCCGCTTGCCGTCGGAACAAAACACACTTCAGGCCTCTCTCTCGATACTTGTGCCAAAACATAGCGATCAAGCAAGAGATTATCCGGTTCCATCGAGAAACCGCCGCCACCCATGGCAATAATCTGTTTCATTGAGCTCTCCCCCATTCAAGTTCAACGAAAGAGAAAGGGGTACTCTCCCTTCGGTCGAGACTGCGAAGTATACCTAACGCCGCTTATGCTCCGACGAACCCTATCTAGGGTTCTCATCCCTTTGCAAAAAAAGCCCCGATCACTTTGTGATGGGAGCTTTCTTCGATGTAACGCTCAACGGAGAGAGAGGGATTCGAACCCTCGCACCGCTTACGCAGTCTAACCCCTTAGCAGAGGGTCCCCTTATAGCCACTTGGGTATCTCTCCATATGGCTCCCCGAACAGGACTCGAACCTGTGACAACTCGATTAACAGTCGAGTGCTCTACCAACTGAGCTATCAGGGAACATTAAGTTGGATATTAATAATTTATCATGACTTCATAGGGGAGTCAAGCTTCAGAAGCGTAAGGCGTCCGGCGCACTTTCCGCACCGATACCGGGCCGGATTCATCTTCCGTTTGCGCAGATATTCAGTCCCGCAGGCGCTGCAGCGAAGTTTATATCGATAAGGTTCCGGCTCCCGACGGCCCGCAGTCTTGCCCTTCGGCAAGGATTTGCAGAAACGGCTCCCTCCAACGGCTTGCAGCAGGCTTTTGAAATCAGCGTCCCGATGCCGATATCCCCTGCCCGCAATATGCAGATGATAATGGCACAGCTCATGCTTGATGATCTTCTCCACCTCTTCCCTGCCGTGCGTAGCCAGCTGATGCGGATTGATCTCGATATGATGGCTTTTCATGAAATAGCGGCCGCCTGTCGAGGACAATCGCCGGTTAAACGTCGCCTTGTGCCTGAACGGAACCCGAAAGCTCTCCAGCGAGATTTTCTCAACCCATGCCTGCAGTTCTTCATTACTCATCTCGTTCATCGTCACCCTGTCCGATCCTTCCTTTTGCCTTATAAATGCTACTTGAATTTTAACTTCTCTCTGGGCTACACTGTCAAGTAGAAAGTATGGAGGGAGAACCTGCAATCATGCCGAACATGCGCTACGTTATTTTAAAAGGACAGGACGAGCTGTTATTTGTCGAAATGCCCAGTGACTATGCTTACCAGCTCAGTGCTCTAAATTTACGCCTCAATAAGGAAATTGATAAACTCACCGCCGCAGGCAAACCTCAGCTGCCTCTTGCTGTAGCGGAATGCGACAATCTGGATCTGCTGCAGGAATCGCTAAGCATTCAAGGTGGTCTGGAATACATAAATGAGCTTGAGCAGGCCTTTGCTTCCCTTAAGGAAACGGAATATCCGCTCATCTCGCTGCTTACCGAGATTCGGGCTCTCCAAGCGCAGCTTGAGCAGTGGTACGAGGAAGAAGCGCAATAATCGAGGTAGACCTGCACGCTTTGGGCTTTTTCCCCATATGCTATCCATACAGATGGAATTAGCAAGAGGAGGAGATACCCTTGCCGCAATGGCTCTGCAATCAATTGACACGCGCTTTTCGTAAAAAGGACAGACGTCAGATCAAGCTGCTGAACGAATGCTGGTACTTTTACCGGAATTCCCCGGGTGAAGAAAACTCGAATGCCCGTTAGGGCACTGCAACCGATCCATATGTATGACAATAAGCCGGACACCCTGTCCGGCTTATTTTTGCGTTTGATTAGGGCTGAATGCGTCGAATTTTGAACTTATAGAAAGCTGCGTTTAGCTGGCCAGGAGCCCTGAAGCTTCCGGAGAAAAACAATTTGTCCCGTATGATATGCATCATGCATAATTAAGCTAAGGATTCGCTGAGGCGATTCGATGATCTCCGCCTCCGGCATCTCCTCAAACTTGTGTCTTAAAGCGCCATGAACATCTTGAATCTGCTCCCGAGCCATATTCCATGCCTCCTCGCTTGGGTCATGAATGAGAAACGTCTCGTCATTGCCTATCCCTTCATCAGGAAGCGGTGTACCTTCCAATCTCGCGAGCAGACGCTGCTTGTAATACAGCAAATGCTGCACGTTCTCCCAAATGGAATTCGCCGCCTGCCCTTCCGGTTTCCACAAAGCCTGCTCGACCGTCACATCCTTCAGGGCGGGGAGAATTGGAGGATACCAATCCTCTTGCCCCATCGTATAATCCCAGTTTTGGAGCAGTAGTTCCTTCATGTTCATAACCACCATCGCCTCCGCCTCGTTTTTTGTAACCACCATAAGTGAAATAGAATGTTACATAAAAATTAACACAGTTTAGACTTCATTACAAGTAACTAGTAACATAAATCTTCACTTGTTACAATAATGAATGAGAAAGGATGGGTTTCATGTTATGGGATGATTTTATAAATAGCAAATGGCATGACTGGAGAGGCAGCGGCCGATCCGAGGACCGGCTTGCCCGTGAGGATTGGCTCACCGATTTCATGAACCAATATCAGCTTCAAGTCAACCTGCCGCTGACCCCGGATGAACTGGAACTTCTCCGGCAGCTTCGCTCCTTCCTTCGAACATGTGTTCAACACATCGTCGCGGGAGAGCCACCTTCGCTCAGGGAGATAGAGGCATTGAACCGCTGGATGGCTGCTGGCCCCGTTATTCGCCATCTGGAAATAGATGAGGATCAAAACTTGGAGCTGTCTTATATCCCCCAAAATCCGGGCCTGCAAGCAGTGACTGCCGAGATTGCCGGCTCCTTTGCGCAAGCCATCGAGCAAGGCGAATTATCCCGGTTTCGCATCTGCACAAATCCGGATTGCCTGTGGGTATATTATGACGATACACGGAACCGTTCCAAACGTTATTGCGACGATAAAATGTGCGGCAATCTGATGAAGGTCAGACGGTTTCGGGCGAAGAAAAAGCAGCAATCGGACAGCGAGCGTTAAGCCGACGCGTTAGTTTAGGGAGCAGTGTATCTCAACATATATTATTATCAAGCTGAGGTGAGTAGTCATGAGCATCAAAAGGGTGACTCCAGCAGAATTGACCTGGGTCAATCAGCAATACGAACACATCGGGTTCCAGCCAAGCACACTGGACAATGAAATCATTGCGATCGTGATGTCGCAAGACGACGATGCAGGAGTCGGCCGATTGGTTAAACTTAATGACCACGAGGCGGAGCTCGGCGGTATTTATATTCTGAACGAGTTTAGAGGACAATCTCTTGCGCACGAAATCGTCGCGTTTTTGGTAGAAGAATCGAAAAGATTGGGCTTGGAAACCGTATACTGCATTCCGTTTGAGGAGCTGCAGCATTTCTATAAGAAGTTTGGTTTTCATGAATTCGATGTATCTGCTCCCACAGTCGAACCCAAAATTTTAGCAAAATATCACTGGTGTCTGGAGAGATACGATAAAAAAGTCCTGCTGTTAAAGCTGAATCATGGCTAAACCAACCGCCGGGACATGCTCCATTAGCTTTGTCCGGACCTATTACGAAAAAAAAGAGCCGTTCTCCCCAAAGGAGTTCCGGCTCTTCTTCTATTAAGCAGATCTTATGACTGATCTTTCGGCTTGCGCATCGTCAATCCGACGCGGCCTTTTTTCAAATCTACATTCAGCACCCACACGGTAACGTTATCCCCCACGGAAACAACGTCCATCGGATGTTTGACAAATCCATCGCTCAGCTGGGAAATATGCACCAGGCCGTCGCTCTTGATGCCGATATCCACAAAGGCGCCAAAATCGATGACATTGCGTACCGTTCCCTGCAGCTCCATTCCCGGCATGAGATCCTCGATCTTCAGTACGTCCTGACGGAAAATCGGCAGCGGCAATTCCTCCCGCGGATCGCGTCCCGGGCGCTGCAAGCTGTCCAGTATATCACGCAGCGTTGGCACCCCAACCTCCAGCTTCACGGCAAGGTTCTCCGGCTGCTGGGCATCCAGCAGTTCAGCGAGCTCCTTGCTTCCGAGCTTGTCCAGACTTACCTGAAGCTCTTTGAACAAACGGTCAACCACCGCATAGGATTCCGGGTGAATCGGGGTACGATCCAATATGTTCTCGCCTTCCGAAATCCGCATAAAGCCCACGCACTGCTCGTAGGTCTTGGCACCAAGACGCGGAACCTTCTGCAGCTGCTTCCGGCTGACAAACTTCCCGTTTTCTTCCCGGTATTTCACTATATTTTTGGCAATGGTGGCATTGATGCCAGCCACATAGGAGAGCAGCGACGGCGATGCCGTATTCACATCCACCCCGACATGGTTAACCGCAGACTCCACGACGGCCTTCAGGCTCTCCTCCAGATGCTTCTGGGTTACGTCATGCTGATATTGGCCCACGCCGATTGATTTCGGATCAATCTTCACCAGCTCGGCCAGCGGATCCTGCACACGGCGTGCAATCGAGGCCGCGCTGCGCTCGGCGACATCCAGATCAGGGAACTCTTCTTGAGCCAGCTTCGATGCCGAGTACACGCTTGCTCCCGCTTCATTGACGATGAGGTATGCCAGCTCAGGGTCGGCAAGTTCCGCAATGACTTCTTCAGCAACGAACTGCTCCGTTTCACGGGATGCCGTACCGTTTCCAATGACAATCAGCTTGATGCCGTATTTTGCAATCAGCTCTTTAAACTTTGCGGCTGCTTCCTGCTTCTTGTTGGCCGGCGGCGTCGGATAGGTTACAGCTACCTCAAGCAGCTTGCCCGTATCATCGACCACCGCAAGCTTACAACCGGTACGGTATGCCGGGTCAACGCCCAGCACACAGCGTCCCTTCACCGGCGGCTGCAGCAGCAGGCTGCGCAGGTTCCCCGCAAAGATGGAGATCGCCTGATTCTCCCCTTTTTCCGTCAGCTCCCCCCGCACTTCCCGTTCAATCGATGGAGCAATAAGACGTTTGTATGAATCCTCGATCACCGCCGTAAGAATGTCGGTGACGGCAGAAGGACCTTTAAGCACCTGCTTGCCGATATACGCATGAACGGATTCGGAAGGAACATCAAGCCCCACCTTCAGAATATTCTCGCGCTCTCCCCGGTTAATGGCCAAAATCCGGTGTGGCGGCATTTTCTTTGCCAGTTCCCGGTAATTGTAATAGTTCTCGTATACGGATTCCACTTCGGTATCCTTCGCCTCTGAGGTTAATATGCCGTGGTCCATACTGTATCTGCGTACCCAGGAACGAACGGTTGCGTCATCGGCAATGTTCTCGGCCAGTATATCCATCGCGCCTTGCACAGCCTCTTCTGCCGAAGCCACACCCTTCTCCTCATCGACATACTTGGCTGCCTCAACCATCACATCAGCCTGCTTCGGCTGCGACCATATCCACTCCGACAGCGGCTCAAGTCCTTTTTCCTTGGCGACGCTTGCCCGGGTTTTACGCTTTTGCTTATACGGACGGTAGAGATCTTCTACCTCCTGCAGCTTAACGGCGGCTGTAATCGACGCCTTCAGATCTTCCGTCAGCTTGCCTTGCTCCTCTATGATGCGGATGACTTCCCGCTTACGGACCTCGAGATTGCGCAAATAGCCTGTCCGCTCTTCAATATCACGTAACTGGTTCTCATCCAGTTCGCCTGTCATTTCCTTACGGTAACGCGCAATAAACGGTATGGTATTGCCCTCATCCAGAAGTTCAACGGTCGTGCGCACCTGTTTTTCGGACAATTGAAGCTCCTTTGCGATCTGCTTCACGATCCGTTTCGATTCTTCCTTGCGAATCTGTTCTTCATTTACTTCCACAACAGCTTCTAATTCAGACAATGATATCCCTCTTTCTTCAATGAAACTATATTTGCTATTATCCCAAACTTAAGCGCTCATTTCCACTACATCGCTCACTTCATAAGGCTTTAAGCTGCTTTTAATGTCAATTTCATCTGATTTTAAGATTTTATTTATATTCTTATAGTACGAAAATGCAGCTGCCGGCTATCCACACCTCATTAAAATCAGGAGGTCACCTTAGATGAATGACAAACATGCGATTGCCTGGTCCGTTGCCTGCCTTTTGTTTATTGCAGCGGCGGTCACTACGGCCTACATCCTCATACCTACAAACACGTAATCCACCCATCTCCAGTCTCATGCAGCAATTGCCGAGCCGTCATCCATACCTCCATATAAAAACCCTCAAGGAGTCACTCCTTGAGGGTTTTTAGTCATAACATTCTATGTGGAAAACGTTAGCGCTTGAATGGAATCAAAAATCAATCAAGCCCAGACTTATTTGCAGGGAATCATCCACCTTACTCATCATTTCATCATCAAGATGGGTGATTTTGTCGGTTAGCCGCTGCTTATCAATCGTCCGGATCTGCTCTAGCAAAATGACGGAATCCCGGTCAAATCCATGCGACGCCGCGTCGATTTCGACGTGAGTCGGCAGCTTGGCTTTTTGAATCTGTGCCGTAATGGCTGCAACAATCACAGTCGGACTAAACCGGTTGCCGATATCGTTCTGAATGACAAGGACCGGCCTTACGCCGCCCTGCTCAGAACCGACAACAGGTGATAAATCCGCAAAAAATACGTCGCCCCGTTTAACGATCACTGTCTACACCCCGCTTACTAAGCGGTCTAGAGTGTTGTCTGCATCTTCCTCCGCGTGAAACGCCTCAGAAGCCATGGTCAGGTTAATTTTGGCCATTTCCATATAACCTCGCTGCATGGATTCACGAATGTAACGTTTCTTCCGTTCATTCAGGTACAACTTCATGGCTTGCCTAATAAGCTCACTGCGGTTGGAATTTTCCAGCTGAGCGATCCCGTCCACTTCCTGCAAAAGATGATCCGGTAAACTGATCATGATTCGTTTGGTGTTCTGCATATTGGCCACCCTCTATTACACCCCCACAACCTTCTCGCCTGTGCACCAGTATTACATTATTCAAGGAAAATTATACAAAAGAATATATATGCCGAAGGTATATCAAGTATGCTGCATATCATTATAAACTACAATCGACACTTTCGTACAGACTTTAACGACATATTCCTAATTCGGGAAGGTCTGTACTTATTCCTTCTTTCCTGAATAAATTACTTAGGGTGACATGCCTTTTTAAAGGTTGCTCCAGAGTGCGTTTACGGTCTTCACGGGTATATCATCACGTATATACTGACGTGGTACCCGGTGGGCAATCATGCAGACGACCTCGTAGTGGATCGTCCCCAGCTTGGACGCCAGCTCATCTGCCGTGATGCATTCGCCAGACTGCTGACCGATGAGTACAACCTCTTCACCAGCTTTAATTTGTTCCGCCTCATCGGCGAAAGGTTTGAGCGATACCATACATTGGTCCATACAGATGGTTCCGACTACAGGGACGCGGCGGCCGCGTATTAATACTTCCACTTTACCGCTCAGCATACGAGAGAAGCCATCGGCGAAACCGATGGGAAGGGTTCCAATTTGCTCTTCCTCCTCCGTTACATACTTCGTCCCGTAGCTGATACCGGAATGCGGAGGTAAATTTTTGACGTAGACAAGCTTTGTCTTTAACGTCATGACAGGGCGGAGGCTCACTGTCTTTCGATTCACCTCATCCGAAGGATACAGTCCGTACAAGCCGATGCCGACACGAACCATATCATAGGATAATTCGGGTGTATCAATTGCAGCAGCACTATTGCCCGTATGTATGATCGGGATATGGTAGTCCTTATCCCGAAGAGCGTCCGCTACGCCCTGAAAACGGCGGTACTGTCCCAACGTATAGTCTTTGTTCTCTTCATCCGCTCTTGCAAAATGGGTAAACATTCCTTCGACAACAACCTGCGGCAGCGAAAATACTTCTTCTATAAAAGAAATCGCATCTTCGCCTGGAAGCAGGCCCAAACGACCCATTCCGCTGTCAATCTTGATGTGTACCTTGAGTGGCTTCTCCGGCTGGACCGGCAGTGCCTTTATCGCTTGGAGCACTTCCGAACTGAACAGGGTTATGGTTACATCATGCTCATAAGCGATCTCTACAGCCTCCGGTGGTGTATAACCGAGCACCAGGATCGGGCTAGAGATGCCTCCTTGCCGAAGCTCGAGTGCTTCATCCAGGAAAGCTACGCTTAAGTAAGCCACCCCCAGTTGCTGAAGTTCGCGTGCCACTTCTACAGCTCCGTGACCATAGGCGTTAGCCTTCACACAAGCAAGCAATTTCATGTGGCTTGGCAGCGCATCACGAAAAGCGTTATAGTTGGCGCGCAGATGGTCCAGGTTGATCTCCGCCAGGGTAGGTCGATATATCGCTTGCAATTCCAGTCACCTTCTTACCATTTTGAAAAAAGCATTATGCTTTACAATAGATTAATGGTAATGTTCCCGGGAGCAACTGTCAATTGAGACAAACTGCTTATTTATGAGGCTCGTGGTTCCCCCGGGTGGCGAAACTTGGTGAAACATCGGAATATCTGCAAGAAATGGCGATTGGCCCACGGACGGAGTGTCTTTATTTGGAAAAGAGGCGAATGGCCTCATTGTCGGAATTTTGCCCTCCTTCAATGCTCGGTATCCGCCTACTTCGTATTATTTACCCGATTCTCCCTGCATGGAAGCAGCGACTTTCTTCATTTCTTCGACAGGCAGGTTGGCGCTCGTGATCCGGTATTCTACGCCTTCCGAACTCCAGGTCAGCGTTCTTTGCTGATCGCCGGTGAGCAGGCCAACCGTCGTGAAATCGATATACACCGCCTCGCCCGGTACGAGGGAAACCGCACGATCCACCGGTCTGGATTCCATAATCGTGTATTGGTACACACCGTCATACTTCAGAATAACGGCATGATCCTTGCTCTCCGGAACTTCCATGGTGTCCTTGTTCGTGACCCCTGCAGGCACATATTCCGGATAGATGATGCCGAAGGACCCCATGTCGCCGCCGGCAGCCGTTTCCGTCAAGCCCTCGGTTCCCTGAGTACCGTTCCCCTCCGTCGTGGAAACCACCGGTATCCCGTTCTCGTCCACTTCCGCCATCGTCCCCTTCGCATCGTTCATGGCACTGAGATTCTTGTTCGTATCAAACGAATCCTTGGTCAGGTTCGTATCGAAAGTAAAGGTGTTGAATTTCACCTCAACCACCACATTCGCTTCGGAGTCCGACACTTGCACCTGTTTCGGCGTGTAGTTGTCCTTGGCGAGCCAAATCTTCTGACGAATCAAGGAATGGCTGTGGTAATTGGCAGCCACATCAAACACATAACTATCCTTATCCTCGGCAAACTGACGGGTGTTGTCGCTCAAAATGCTGCTAAGCAGCGTTTGGTACAGATATACCTGTCCCTGATTATCCGGCCAATCGCTCTTGAAGCGGAAGCTCTTGTTCAAGCTCGGCGTCAGAACGAACACGCCGTCATCGTTGCGAAGCACGATTTGCGTAATATCCTTTTGCCCATTGGTTAAGCTGATCCGGTAGTAAGATGGAGACTGGTACCATACCTCAACCTGATACTCCTGCGGCGCCGAACCGGTATGTATGGTCATAACGCCCGCTCCCTGGTAAGCGCCCTTGGCACTTTCCAGCTTATCAGCCACCTTGCCCAGATCCTTCACAACGCTGTCTGCATTCTTCTTCCCGCATCCCGCCAGTATTGTTGTTAAGCATAATACTACCGCGAGCAGCACCCATGAAATCCGGCGCATGTCATCATCCCCTTCAACACTTGTTTTGACTTGATTGATACATGTCTATGAGGGACTTGGTCACATTATGCAGACTAGCCTGACAAGCACCGTTACGGTGGGACGCAGCAGGCGTTTGCACTTCACTTAAGCGAAAAAAAAAGAGCCGAGGGCGAATCCGTCGATCGCTGATTCATCCCCGGTTCAATCTTTGAGAAATTCCAGTACGGGCCATCTTCTTCTGCCCTCTGTAAAGCATGGAAGATGATCGACGTTAGCCAACTCTAAGGGGCTGTTTGCATAGAAATGGAATTCTCAGGAGTTTCATTCGTATAAGGCGCAAACCATTCCTCATCTACATTGTCAGGTGACGGAAGACTGCGGGTAGTCGAGTCAAAGATCCAGAAGATCCCTACGCAGAGCACGACGATTCCGCATCCCGCGATAACGGAGGAACCTGCCGCAACAATGCCAAGAGCACCTCCGATCAGGCTGCCAAGCGGCATGGCAATTCCGCTGAGCCCGCTAGCTGCCGCGAACACCGTACCCAATCTTTTCTGGGGTATCGCCTTCTGAATGACCGAATTAATGATGACGTTCGTAATGCCTCCGGGAAACCAGGCCAGACCATATACCAGAACGACAAGCCATGTCCATGGGGTGAATACGCTGAGACACCAGGCAGCGCCCGATAAACAAAACGCTCCGGCAAAAATATATCCAAGGGGCAGGCGCTCCAGCTTCAAATACGGAGCCAGGATCGCTCCCAGCAAACTCCCGAAAGCCTGGGCCATAAGCAATATACCGTAGACGCCGGCTCCACCGAGGCTGTCGGCGAACGCAGGCATAACCGTAAAGGTAGCGCCGCCCGCAGCATTGATGACGATCATCCCCATCTGTACCCGTGCGAGCGGGGTTGCCAGAATGTACCTAAGGCCTTCCTTCATGTCCGCCCAATAATTTTTAAGGGCATTACGCTTAGGTTTGGAAGTTACGGTGCTTTTCGGCGATGTGTTATTTACGTTGTTATCCGAAGTTTTGATAGACTTCTTGATTTTCAGTTGCGAGAATAACAGCGCTCCGACGAAAAAACCGATCGAATTCCATAAGTAAAGGGATACTGCGCCCAGCACAATAATCAATACGCCGGATATTGCGTTACAAGCGACATCGATGCCTTGATAGGCTAAGGAGAACAGCGAATTGCCTTGCGTTAGCTGCTTCTTATCGAGAATTTTAGGAAGGGCCGACATTTGGGCCGGATATACCCACATATTTAGCGTGGATAGAATCGGTGTTATCGCAAGCACAACGCCAACCGTCAGAAAGTCGAAATAAAATGCAAGCGGAACGATCAACAGAAGAACCGCCTGAAACAACTGGGTGTACACCAGAAGCCCCCGTAAAGGAACGCGGTCAATCATCGGGCCGGATAACAATTGAATGATCCGGGGGAGAATCGAGAGGAATCCGGCAAGTCCCGTATACAGCGTCGAGCCCCCCAGATCATACACCAGCCACATGGCCGCTACCGCGTACAGGCTGTCGCCGATATTCGTAAGGATTCGGCCAACGAACAACAGCAGAAAATTGCGATTCTTTAATATTTCCACGAAAGAAACAACTCCTTCATTTTTAAATTTAATAGTTTGGGAGAAGAGGCTTTGAAGCCCCTTCCTATTTGGACGTTTCCGTCGAAACCACGTTGATCCCTACGGCATACTCCTTGCTGTCTTCCCCTTTGGTCGCGATGGTTTTGTTCACCCATTTTTCGAGCAGCTCCCGGAATTCCTTTGTCATCTCTTCATATTGGTCGGCGTTCAGCTGCAGCCTCAAGCTAATTCGGGTTCGGGTCGCTGCTTCATAATCTTCGGCAAGAACCGGGTCCATCGTTTGCGTTCCCTTGGTGTTAAACCACTTCGCTTTGGATTTATAATATTTCTCAACGATGCCGCCGACCGTCCGGGTCTCCACCAAATCTATCAGACCGCCGTCATATAACTTCTGGATATGGTAGTGGATGCTTCCCGGCGAATCTCCCAATTCATCCGCGACTTGCTTGGAGGTTTTGGCGATATCCAGTATGGTTCCGAGTATTTTCACCCGCTGGGCGCTGCCCAGCAGCTTCGCTTGTTCCACCGATATTTCAATGCTCTGATTTTGATCTTGATCCATGACGCAAACACTCCATTCTAAATGAAATTGCCATTCTAATTGTGTAATTCATACGGTTATTTTCGTTTGTTCTAATTTAGTTTATCATTCTAATTTTTTAGATCGATATGACACAATAATAAACCACCTATTACCATTTGTAAATAGGCGGCTTATAAATTGTTTCTTTTTTTTCTAAACGGGTTTGACCATATGATAATAAACATGCCCGTTAATCATGATTTCCTTATCTGTTTTATAACCTCGTCTTTCGTACAAAGAATGGGCGCGATGATTGTCCGTCACCACGGCGAGAGCAATTTTACGATAGGTAAGCTCCTTTGCCCGATTCTCCGCATGTTGAATAAGAGCCGAACCAATCCCCTTTCCTCCAAACTGCGGTGAAACGGATAGCGTATCGATATAGTACTCATCCTCGTCCGCTTCTTTGTCCAGCGCTATGGAAGGGTCATTCTTAAGCTTCCGCAAACGATCCAACATCGGACGATCCAATTCGGCCGCTTGATCGCCGCCGTAAGCTACGATCATGCCGGCCACCTCGCCGTCGATCTCTTTCACGGCAGCCTGACGGTAACTAAGCCTGCCCTCGTCCGCCCGGAAATATTGCTCCAGCACTTCAAGCACTTTCTCTTCACTGTCTTCCCCTGTTAATTGATGCGCCACATCGTGCAGCGCATCGTACAGCAGCCTTATCGCTGCAGCTGCATCCTGTGGTCTTGCTGATCTGATGGTCATGCCGATTCATCCTCCGATTACAATTCAACTCAAATTCAAGCATCCCAGTCCTCAACCTCATAAAACAGCTCCATCTCGGACGATGCCGTAAAAGAACGCCGTTTCACTTCAGGATCCCCGATCTTCTCATGCAGTCCAAAGCCTCTTGATACCTTGAACGTAAAAGACAAACCATGTGGTACCATCGCACTTCCCCTATATAAGCCCTCTCCGCAGTACGGAATCTCAAATCCGGCATAGATCGCGGGGGAAACCGGCGTGGAAGGCGGTACCTTCACCTGAATCGTGACTTTCACAAGCTCAGGCAGCTCTTCTACAATCGTAATCTCTTTATCCGCGATCAAGCTTCCGATTTGCAGCGTAATCCGGGTACTGCCGGGAGTTCTAGGCTTCAGCGTTCCGTCCGGCAGCAGCGTGAGCAATTCCGGATCCTCTACATGATACGTTCCGTTCATCAACGTTTGCACAAATCCGCTGTCGTATGTAATGACCGGATTCAGTTGTTTGACGGGCCCGGTTACCCCTACGACGCCATCTCCATACAGCTTAATCGAGGCCGGTTCTCCAATGTCGCCGAAAAAATACAGCAGTGGCGCCTGCGCTCTGCCTGCCCAATCGCTTTGACTGTGAGCCGCCCCCGGATCAAGGAACAGTATGAGATCTTCTCCCGGCACAAAGCCGTCTTGGATCAAGCGTTCCGCTTCCTCCCGTGCATATTTTTCCATGAAGACCCCTTCCGCACCGCCCATATCAAGCCATAACTTAAGATTTGGGTGCGTACCGTATCTTTCATAGAAGGGGTGTTCCTTAAGCTCCCCCTGAGCATCAAAATGGGCTTTGACGAAATAAGGCGACATGATCGCAATGCTTCCGAACACATCCGGCCTGCGGAAGCCGATATTGTAGGTGACGATCCCGCCCGCGGACGAACCCATCATGGCCGTATGCTCCGGGCCCCTTAACGTGCGATAAGTCTGATTGATATATGGCATGACTTCTTCAATAATAAATGATTCGTACCGTTCGCCGGCAAACGGGGGATCGAATACCTGATGCATCCTTGGATTGTCATGGAAGTACTCGTTCAGTCTTTGATGGGGAACCGTAGCGATACCAACGATGATAATCTCTTCCATCCGACCTTCGGAAACCAAGCGATCTGCGGTGACATGCATATCCCACGAGCCGCCTCGCTCATCCGCTGCAAATACATGCTGCCCGTCATGCATATAGAGTACGGCATAATGCTTCTCCGTATTCTCATGATAACTGGGTGGAAGATATACATACAAACTTCGGGTATTGCTTAGGTGAACTGATGGAAAATCTGCAATTTCTACCATTCTTGAGGACATACTGACCATTCTAACCCCTCCTGACTATTTTTGCACCACATGCACTTGCGTGCGGTTATTCATCCAGACAATGCCAGATAACAAAAAAAGGCACAACCCGATAAAATCAGGTTGTACCTCTTGGGTAAGCATTGCCTTACTCCACATTATACTGGGGAATTCCCCCATTTTCAATATCAGGATTCACCTTCCGGCGGTTCTTTCGGCACATACTTAAAGATATCGCCATCCACAAAAGTATCAATTAATCGTTCCAGCCATTTATAGTAAGCAACGGCCTCGCGCATCTTCGCCTGATCCTCTTGCAGCACCGCTGCCAGCTCTTCGTCATCTTCATGCGCTTTACGGAGCTTCTCTGTTTCGTCGAGCGCTTTGCGCAGGACCAGAATGTTGCTCTCCACCGATTTACGCCATTTAATATCGAAGAAATCCAAGAAGGTCTGGTACCAGTCATACTCCACTTCATACAAATCCTTGCGGGAACCCTTCTCCCACACCTTGTTTACCATTTTATAATCTAGCAGCGTCCGCACGCCTGTACTCATGCTGGTCTTGCTCATCTTCATTTCCTGTCCCATTTCATCCAGGTTCATCGGTTTATCCGCAAAATAAAGCAGTCCGTATAAATGTCCCGTTGAGAGTGGAATGCCGTACAAATCCATATTTCGTCCAATATTTTCAATGACACGCTTACGAATCTTATGCACGGCTGCCTGCCGTTCATCATCTAAATGGTACAAGCCCATGCTTGCAGCCTCCTCTATCTGTAGCCATCCAAGAAGTCATGTCAACATAACAAAACTAGGTGGACTCGAAGTGTAGTGTGAACGATCTCAATGAAATCTAAACAAGCAGAATCCACACACATTCTCTGATCTATTGTAGGGAAAGCTATTTTAAAAGTAAAGAAGATCGCTCTGGAGGATATCGGAGCATATGGGAGCATTTCAAAGGATAACTTTGTACAGTTTTTACTGTACGTACTTTACGTACGGATATAACGTTTGATACTTTACGTATCGGTTGTTACAATGGGTGACATGGGTTTACGAGACGACAGGAATAAGAAGACTCGGTCAAATGGACGCGTCTCTATACAATAAAAAGGAGGAGTACTTTTGGCTATTCTGCAAGTTAACAAAGTCAGCAAATTGTTCGGCGCGAACCCGGAACAAGGGCTTCAACTGCTGGAGCAAGGCTGGAGTAAAGCGCGAATTGCAAAAGAAAAGAATATAACGGTTGGCGTTAACCGTGTCAGCTTCGATATTCAGGAAGGCGAGATCTTCGTGATCATGGGGCTGTCAGGCAGCGGGAAGTCTACCTTGGTCCGTTTGCTAAATCGGTTGATTGAACCAACATCGGGCGAAATATTGATTCACGGCAAGGATTTGCGAAAAATGAACAAGGAACAGCTGCGGGAAGTTCGCCGCAAAAAAATCAGCATGGTGTTCCAGAAGTTCGCCTTGTTCCCCCATCGTACGGTTGTAGACAATGTGGAGTACGGGTTAGAAATTCAAAAGGTAGCCAAGGGCAATCGCCGTGAAGCGGCCATGAAGTCACTTGAGCTCGTAGGCTTGAAGGGCTGGGAGGATAAAATGCCCGATCAGCTCAGCGGCGGCATGCAGCAGCGAGTCGGGCTTGCCCGCGCACTCGCCAATGATCCGGAGATTCTGCTGATGGACGAAGCCTTCAGCGCACTGGATCCGCTCATCCGCAGAGACATGCAGGATGAATTGATCGAGCTTCAGGACAAAATGAAGAAAACCATCGTGTTCATCACTCACGATCTGGACGAAGCACTTCGAATCGGCGACCGCATTGCCTTGATGAAGGACGGCTCGATCGTACAGATCGGTACGCCGGAGGAAATCTTGACACAGCCTGCCAATGATTATGTTGAGCGGTTCGTGGAAGATGTCGATCTGTCCAAGGTGCTTACCGCTTCCCGGGTTATGCGCCGTCCGGAGACCATTACGATGGATCGCGGGCCTCGCGTTGCGCTGGAGCTTATGCGTGAACGGGGAATCTCGAACCTGTTCGTCATCGACCGTTCCAAGAAGCTGCTTGGCGTCATTACGGCCGAGGATGCGTCGGATGCCATGAAGAATAACCGCAAGCTTGCGGATATTCTTATTACGGACGGTCCGAGTGTCGGACCCGATACATTGCTGAATGAATTGTTTGAAATTACAAGTATGTCCAAAGTGCCATTGGCCGTTGTGGATGATACCGGCAGATTGATGGGCGTTATCGTCCGCGGTGCTGTTCTTGGTGCCTTGGCCGGAGAAAGCAAGAGCGAGGAGGTGACGCAAGATGCCTAAGATTCCTCTCGCTAGCTGGGTTGATTCCTTGGTTGAATGGATGGGAGACGTCTTTTCCGGATTCTTTGACGCCATCGCCTTCATCATTGAAAACGTCGTGCAATTGTTTACCGATTTGTTCATGCTCCCTCATCCGTATCTGTTCATCGTCATTCTGGCTGTCATTGCCTATTTATTAGGCCGTCTGCCATTGACTTTGTTCACAGCCATCGGTTTTCTGCTTATCGATAACTTGGGCTACTGGTCACAGACGATGAGTACGCTTAGCCTCGTGATCACGGCAGCATTGATCTCCGTTATCCTTGGTGTTCCACTGGGGATATGGGCGGCCTACAGCAAATCGGCATCTCGGGTGATCATACCGGTTCTCGACTTTATGCAAACCATGCCGGCGTTTGTCTATTTGCTCCCTGCCGTCACATTCTTCAGCTTGGGCGTGGTTCCAGGGGTGATCGCCTCGGTTATCTTCGCCATTCCGCCAACGATTCGCCTGACCCGTCTTGGCATTATGCAAGTATCAGGTGAACTCACAGAGGCCGCGGATGCGTTCGGTTCGACTTCTGGACAGAAATTGTTCAAGGTTCAGCTTCCACTGGCGATGCCAACCTTGATGGCCGGCATTAACCAGACTATCATGCTGTCCTTGTCGATGGTCGTCATCGCTTCGATGATCGGTGCCCAAGGTATCGGTGCCGAGGTCTACCGGGCCGTAACTCAGCTGCAAATTGGTAAAGGGTTTGAAGCCGGCTTGGCTGTCGTCATCTTGGCGATTGTCCTCGACCGCTTTACACAAAATATATTTAAATCGAAAAAAAGGGGTGCTTAATTTTGAAGAAACAGAAATTTTGGTTGTTGCTAAGCTTGGCTGCTATTCTGATCCTTTCTGCTTGCGGACAAGGCGGAAACGGCGGTACGGATGGAAAGACGGACAATGGGGCTGACGGCGGTTCCACTGCTTCCCTCGGCGAACAAGTGAAACATGAAATCATCGGTATTGATCCAGGTGCGGGTATTATGAAAGCTACGGCGGCCGCTATTGAGGAATATGGATTGACCGATTGGAAATTGATCGAAGGTTCCGGCGCAGCCATGACGGCAACTCTCGATAAGGCCATCAAGAACGAGGATCCGATCATTATTACCGGTTGGACTCCGCACTGGATGTTTGCCAAGTATGATCTGAAGTATCTGGAAGATCCGAAGAAAGTATATGGTGAAGCGGAAGAGATCCATACCGTTGCCCGTCTTGGACTGAAAGAAGATCATCCGGAAGCTTACAAGTTCCTGAGCAATTTCAAATGGACGTCCGACGATATGGGCCAAATTATGACGGCGATTCAAGAAGGCCAAGACCCTGAAGCTGCCGCTAAGGAATGGGCAGACAGCAATGCGGAGAAAGTGGATGCCTGGCTCGAAGGCGTACAGCCGGTTGACGGCAAAAGCTTCAAATTCAGTTATGTGGCCTGGGATTCCGAGATCGCCAGCACCAATCTGCTGAAAGTGATCATGGAAGACAAGCTCGGATACAAAGTTGACGCGCTTCAAGTCGAAGCAGGCCCGATGTGGACCGGCGTTGCCAATGGCGACGTGGATGCAACTGTAGCCGCTTGGCTGCCATTAACGCATGCCGACTACTGGGATAAGTTCAAGGACCAAGTCGAAGACCTTGGCGCTAACATGGAAGGCGTAAAAACCGGACTGGTGGTTCCATCCTATGTGGAAGCAAATTCGATTGAAGATCTGAAATAAATTGGTTAAAGCCATCCCATGGTATATGGGGTGGCTTTCTTTTTTAGTGATCAAGATTGTCGGCCTCCTGTTCTGAGGAGGATGTATCCGCTCCGGCCGCTGTTGAAACCAGGAAAACAGGATGATATCCTTGCGGTATTTTCCCGGTTTCAAAGGCGAACGCCAGGTCTCCTCCACCGATACATCCTCTTTTCTTGGGCTCGGCCTCCAATCTTTCCCACAAAGAGAGCCATCCCTCTTCTCAGGGATGGCTTTTTGGGGGCTGGGCGGGGAGGGGCTAAGCTGACCCGTTCGACACGGTCAGCTAGCCAGATTTATGGCCGGGCATGCTGTGAATCCCCTTTTGGTCTCACAGGCTTCCCGGCTTGGAGGGACTGCTGGTCCCCGGTGCCGTCCCGCTTAATCAAGATTGTCGGCTCTGTTCTAAGGAGGATGTATCCGCTCCGGTCGCTGTTGAAACCAGGAAAACAGGATGATATTTTTGCGGTATTTTCCCGGTTTCAAAGGCGAACGCCAGGTCTCCTCCACCGATACATCCTCTTTTCTTGGGCTCGGCCTCCAATCTTTCCACCCACTAAAAGAATGCCATCCCTTTCGTCTGGGATGGCTTTTTGGGGGCTGGGCGGGGGAGAGGCTCAGCTGACCCGTTCGACACGGTCAGCGTGCCTGGCCTATGGCCGCACAAGCTGTGAATCCCCCTTGGGACTCACAGGCTTGCCGGCTTGGCTTGAAGGACTGCCCCTGGCTCGACCTCCGAATGGCCAGACATGCTGTGAATCCCTTTTGGACTCACAGGCTTGCCGGCTTGGCTTCTTCGTTTCGGGTTGCAGCTTCTCCTATCATCTCTGACAAATAACGCGCCGCAGGCCCTCTAAAGCGCAGCCGAGCCACTTACACGAAAAAAGATCATGCCCACATCTATGAGCATGATCTTTTTTCTACTATATAAACACTACTCTTTTATCGTAACCGTCACGGGAGAGTATTCGGCAATCACGGTTTGTCCATGCACGGATACGCTGCCCTGCGGCGTAAGGTCTTTTTCGGTCATGATGCCCAAAGCGATGGTGAATTTGTTGAACTTGATCGGGATGTTCTTCTCCCGGCGGATCTCTTCACCGTTCACATAGAAGATGGCTTCGTCATCAGCACGGTTATACGTGATTTTGTACGTGTTGAATTCCCGCGGTGTGAAGTGTGTATCTTCCTCTTTAAAAATGCAGAAGTAACGAGTCTTGTCCGATTCCGGCACCTGCACGCCCGGAAACGGCAGGACGGCATACACGCTGGCGTATTTGTCATTCGAAGCAAAAAAGTCCAGTGCTGCGCCCGTACTGAAATCCAGCAGGTTCAAAGATACGTAGCCGTCATACAGATCGCCGGGAACCGTACCTTGGGTGCGTGCCCGAATTTGAAGCTCGAAGGTCACCTCGCCGGATTCCGGCACTTCCACCTCTTCGTTGGAGTAGTACATATGCTTGGCATTATCAAGAATTTGGATTTGATCATTCTGGCGGGTGAGCGGCGCGCGCACGTACAGGATGCCGTTGCGGACGATTACGACCGCATTCGGCTCGCGATATTCCCAGAATGAACCGTCCGGCAGCGGGAAACCGCCGATCTTCCAAGTCCCGCTCTCGGACAGGATCGAGTGAAAATCACCAAAAACGCGTTGTTGTTCCATCTAATTCCCCTTCTTCCTTACAAAGTCTGAATGATTCCCTGGATAATCAATGATAGGATCAGCACGCCGCCGCAGCGCATAGTGGTCATCGTTGACGCACCCATCAGCGGTAAATACGCTTCGGAACGATTGCTGTCCTTCAGTCTTCCATAGACAAGATACAACGGAATAATCGTAAGCAGTGCAATCAATGCGTAAGGCGGGAGCGCCCCGGCCAACACGCAGGCTATCAAGGATAAGCAGGCCAACAGCAGCAGGACCCGCGAGAAACTCAGCGCTCTTTTTTCACCCCATACCACAACCAAGGTCTTCTTCCCGGCCTGACGGTCTGCCTGCCAATGCAAAAAGTGATGATTGAACAAAATCAGCGTTGTCAGAAGCCCGATAGGCAGTGACAGCAGCAGCGCCCGGACATCCATATGTGAGGTTTGAACGTAGTATGCGCCCATCACCGGCAAAATACCAAAGGATAGCAAAATCGCAATCTCGCTGAAACCTTTGCCGCGATATCCGAATTGAATCGGTGGTGCGACATAGAAATAAGCGATCAACCCGCCAAGTCCGCCGAAGACGAAAGCCCACCAGCCACTGATCAAACTAAGGATAATCCCGCTCAGTGCAGCAATCCCGAACAGCGTCCAGGTAACGATCTCGAATTTACGGAGCGACCAGACGCCCTTCGTCAGAAAACCGGAGTTCGTGGAGATCGCATCCACATGCTCCTGTGCTTCCGTATCCGTTCCATTCTTATAATCCCACAAATCGTTCACCATATTGGAGAACAGATGGGCAGCGCCGCTCCCGATTAAGGTCAATAAAAAAAGGCCTATATGAAATTCACCTGTCCATACATAAGCCCCGAGTGCTCCCAAAGCAACCGGAATCAGCATAACGGGAATCACTTTGATTCGGGAAGCTTTTTTAAACTGTTCAAGGGCATCCACTTTGGTTATGCTCCTTTCTATAATACAGAATAGAACGCCTGCAGACAGCTACAGACGTTAACGTTGTGAAACATGGAACTTGTTTAAATAAGAATATCATAATTGTCGAACTTTGTAATCCATTTGTTAGAACTTGGCTATGCAGCCATTATACCGATGAGCGTTCGATCAGCTCGAAGGCAAGCTCCTTGCGAATCGGCTCTTTCTGCTCCCCTTGAATATGCGCATACAACATCTTGAAGGCCTCGGAACCCATATCAAACAGTCGGTTATCAATCGTGGTGAGACCCAGCATTTTGCCGATCGGCTGGTTATCGAAACCGATGACCGCGAGCTCTTGCGGAATGGAGAGTCCTCTCTTCTCGGCTTCATAGATCAAACCGGCGGCCACATGGTCACCCGTTACCAATAAACTGCTTGGGCGTTCCTCCATAGCAGACAGCCGATCCATAATCGCCGCACCGTCTTCCAGATCGATACAACCATCCAAAATCCATTCCTGGCGGTAAGGCTCTCCAATCTCCTTAAGCACTTCTTCATATGCCACCTGGCGTGCTCTCGTGCTCGGACTGTCCAGTCTTCCCACCGTGAAGCCGATGCGTCGATGTCCCCGCTTTATCAAATATTGCATGGCACTGCGGAATGCCTCCGCATGGTTTATATATATAGAAGAAAATAATCGTTCGCCCGCATCCTGACAGCATACAATCGGTCCATAAGCGCAATAAGCTTCGATCTGTTTCGGAGTCACGGCCGACGATAAAATAATGATGCCGTCAATCTCCCGGTTACGCAGCATCTCCAGCACTTCCACTTCCTTATCCGGCACATAACCGGTTTGGCACAGGATCAGGCGATAGCTAGCGGCAAGCGCTTCTTGGCCGGCTCCCTCCATCAGTAAGGAGAAGTAGGCATGATTAATAAACGGCAGCATGATGGCAATATTCATCGTTTTACCTGTAATCAGATGAACTGCATTCATATTCCGGGCGTATTTCAGCTGTTTCATGGTCTCCAACACGCGTGTCCGCTTATCTTCTCTGACATAAGGGTGGTTATTCAGTACCCGGGATACCGTCGATACCGACACGCCTGCAAGCTTGGCAATCTCTTTAATATTAGCCACAATCCATCAAGCCCCCTTCATCCACTGGTTCCTTCCTGATACTATCATGATTGCTTTCCCTATTCAAAGGGAGGCAACTCGGCAGCAGAAGGCTGATGTCAGCGTGTACGCAATACCTATGTCTTCCTTTTTTTGGTACGATTAATCTATCATCCCTATGGAGGTATCGGCATTGTTCACATCATAATGGAAGGCAATTGGTTAACCGGTATCACTTGGCTGATTAGCGGTGCTATCTCAGGCGCGCTGTTCTATACGGTAGGTGAAATCCATGAAATCGTGTGGGAAAATAATGCCCTGCTCCGGGAAGTACTGCACCGTCTTCCTGAGCAGCCTGGCGACAAAAAACCGCCCCTTGGAAATTCCAGGGCTAATCTCAGCGCACTGAAGAATTATAAGATGAACGCTAAAGATGAACAACGATAAAAAGAGACTTGATCTGGTATGCTTTTCATACTTTACACTGAGGTTGGGTGGAAACCTTCATTCATTGTCAGCGTGACCGTAAGGGCGTGATGGCAAGGGCAAGGCTTCTGCCTTTTTATCATGATTCGCGAAACTTGGACCTTGTCCATTACGTTATCCTTGTCAAAAGGAGCTGATGGATAATGGAGACGTTTGGCAGAGGCTGCCTGTACATTATTATTGGCATGGTTGGATTGTTACTGCTTGCCGTACTATTGGGGACGACGATTACGCTCCCTTGGTTTATCTTCATTCCGCTTATCATTATCGCCTTTGCTGTAGCTGCATCCAAGAGCAAGCACAAGGATGATGATTAAGTGAAACCGCGGGTAAGTCGCCGGATGCTAGAGAGGTTGTTAACGCGTTGTTTTCTGATCCATATGCGAGTTAGACCGATCAGCCCGATGATCTAGCCACTGTACACCAAAAAGACTCCCTTGAAGGGAGTCTTTATCATTCCAGATGATTCCGATCACTCTTTATCTTATCGATTTATTTCGAGATATTCTTAAATGCCTCTGTTTGCTGCTTAATGCCAACCTCCGTGGCAAAACGTTCGATGCTGGATGCTCCGAAGAATCCTTCCACGCCCTTGGTTCTGGACAATACATATGCCGCATCCTCAGGTTCGGCAATGGGACCGCCATGGCACAGTATCATAATGTCCGGGTTGACGGCTTTACCGGCATCACAGATTGCCTGAATCTTTTCAACGCAATCATCAAGTGTCAATGCGGTTTTCGCACCTATGGTGCCTTTCGTGGTAAGACCCATATGAGCAACCAGGACATCGGCTCCGGCTTCGGCCATCTTCTTCGCCTGATCGACGTCAAACACATACGGCGTTGTCACCAAATCCAACTCATGCGCCTTCCGGATCATCTCGACCTCAAGATCATAACCCATCCCCGTCTCTTCCAGATTCGCCCGGAATACGCCGTCAATCAAGCCCACCGTCGGAAAGTTCTGCACACCCGCAAAGCCTTGCTCCTTCAGCTGCTTCAGAAAAATATCCATGATCCGGAACGGATCCGTGCCGCAAACACCTGCCAACACCGGCGTATGCTTCACGACCGGCAATACCTCATTCCCCATATCCACCACAATCTGGTTCGCATCTCCGTACGCCATCAATCCGGCGAGCGAGCCGCGCCCAGCCATCCGGTAACGGCCCGAATTGTATATAATGATCAGATCTACGCCACCGGCTTCGGCGCTCTTGGCCGATATGCCCGTACCTGCTCCCGCGCCCAATAGTACTTTACCGGCTGCTACCTCCGATTTTAATTTCGCCAACACTTCCGCTCTTGTTGTCATTGCCATGATCTTTTCCTCCTTCAGTGTGATGCTTAATGTGTTGCCTGTGCCAAACTCACTGCTGTTTCATCAGTTCCATCAGCTTATCGGCCGCAGCCACGGCAAAGGCTTGATCATTAATGTCCGTATTCATTTCGATCAACTCAACGGTTTTACGGTCTATGCGTTGTCTTAACGTATCAAACAGCTTCTCATCCTCTTCCGGTCCATGGAATGCTTCACCTTCTACATCGAGCATCGATACGCCCTTCAATGGGAGCATAAGCACCGTAGGACCTTGCGAACCATTCAGCTTCTCTGCCATCTTCTCGCCAAGCTGCCGGTTCTCCTCCACCGTGGTCCTCATCAGCGTAACCGAGGGGTTATGCTTGTACAGATTCCGTTCCCGAAAAGCCTCCGGCACGGTATCATAAGGGCCAAAGTTGACCATATCCAGCGCTCCTGTAGATACGACCTGCGGCACCTTGCAGCGACCGGCTGCTTCCAGCCGATGCGGACCAGCTGCCAAAACGCCGCCCACCAGCTCATCGCACCATTCCGTTGTCGTCAAATCCAGCACACCGTCTATATATCCGGCCTCAATGAGGCTTTCCATCGTTTGCCCGCCGGTACCTGTTGCGTGAAATACAAGCACTTCGTACCCGTGCGACTCCAGATGCGCCCTGGCATAATCGATGCAAGGGGTCGTGACCCCAAACATCGTCGCTGCAACCAGCGGCTTCTTATCCATCGGGGGCGCCGATTCGAACTGAACCATACCGGCAATCGCATGCGCCGCGTTCGTAAATATTTTGGTTGAAAACGAGTTCAGTCCGGATACATCCACGATGGACGGGAACATGATGATATCACTTGTCCCCACATAAGGAGCCGTATTGCCGGATGCGACCGTGGACACCATCAGTTTCGGAACGCCGATCGGCAATGCCCTCATGCCGGCTGTGACGATCGAAGTACCTCCAGTACCTCCGAATGACAGCATGGCGTCGAATTTGCCCTCTGCATACAGCTTTGGTACGATTTTTTCCATTCCTTGAGCCAATACCTCAGTCCCTGCGGAACGGTCCTTCCGGGCCGCGATCTCGCGTATATCCACACCAGCTGCCGCTGCAACCTCGATGTTGGATACATCCGGCGTGAACATCGGCTCGAACACACCGCTATGAATCGTAAACGTCTTTAATCCCAAGCCCTCGATAACGGATTTAACGTATGAAAACTCGGCACCCTTCGAATCAAATGTCCCCGCAATAGCTACCGTCTTCACCGTGCAGACCTCCTCCATATCTCATCTCAGGATCGCTTGCACCCGTCCTGACGGTCCGGCATAGGATCCCTACAAGACCATAATACAGCGCTTTCAAATAAAAAGGATCGTATCGATGTACGATCTTTATGTATATTTGTCTTTCATATGCTGACGATAGGATTGGGGGGAAGTTCCCGCGTATTTTTTGAAGGTTTTGCTGAAATGAACATAGTCAGGGTAGCCTACCAGCTCCGCTATTCTGCCCAGTGACAGCTTGCTGCGCTTCATGATTTCCTGCGCTTTGTGAATCCTGTATTTGGCTATATATTCCGGAAAGCTGCATCCCACTTCCCTGTTAAAAAGCGCGCTTAGATGCGTTCGTGAAACATGAATTCGCTCTGCCAGCTCGGTCATTGAAATCGGGCCCGCGTAATTCTCGGCAACATACTCCTTTACAAAAGCAACATAATCCATCGGCTCTTCGAGCCGCGTCAGCTTCTCCATCAGCTGCCGATCCTGCTCCAGATGGCCCGTTGCCTTAAAACGAAACGTTGCATCCACAATGGCTTCTTCCGTCGGCGTTCGTTCAAAGCTCGAGCCACCCACGTAGCCCATGGCTGACGTGTTGTCATACATATACTGAACATCGATCGGCGTATGGACCGGACCGCCATACACCAGCTTGATCGGCCGCCTGCCCGAGTCGTCACATACTTCAAATATGTCTCTTGCGATTTCCGCCCCCTTCTCCAGCGACCATGCTTTCGTGGTGCCCATCAACCCACCTGCCGTGACGCCCAAATGGGCGCAGATGATATCGGCTCCCGCATCCAGCATCCACTTTGTCTGCTCCGGAGTAAAAACAAAAGCCATCGTAAACATATCTTGCTCATGAGCGGCCCGGACGGCCTCCACCTCCTGCAGATAGGTGATGCCTTCTTCCTCCAAGGCTTCACGGAACTGTCCATCAATCAGTCCCACGGTCGGATAGTTGATAATGCCGGCAAAACCGCTGCCGCGGATGATTGCCAAGTAATCGGGATGCTGAATGGTTGGATCTGTCCCGCATATGCCGAAGATTACCGGTATGTCACGGACCACCGACAGAATCTCCCGCGAGCCGAATTCCATCACCATTTCATTGCAGTTCGCATAGGGCATGAAACCCGCCAGGGAGCCGAGCCCCATCTGCCGAAATCGGCCCGAATTCAGGGCCAATATCAGATCGGCACCGCCCCTAACCGCATATTTTGCCGAGATTCCTGCCCCTGCCGCAACGCCAATCAATCGCTCCTGCGTCTGTATTCCTTTATGTAATCGGTCTAAAATTTGTTCTCTGGTCGTTATCAAAGCTATTGGTCCCCTTATCTTCAATCTGACCGTCATGTATCATCGTTTCCTTATATCGCTAAACCTATTATAAATGAATATCAATAGAGACGTTTAGTGTAACTGTCCTGCATTCCTCGGGTAACGGACTCCTCCGTCACGCTACCCTGATTCACATGATCCGCTATGATCTTGGACGGATTCGGCAGCTGTTCGCTTGGTATCCATGAATCGGGATTCCAAGCTTGCGAACGCATGAAAGCTTTTGCGCAGTGGATGTAGCATTCTTCGACCCGTACCCCGATGCCAAGCCATGGCCGTTTGCCCTGTACGCTGAGCTGATCCAAAATGTCTTCGTCCCTAACCAAGACGGCGCTGCCGTTGATACGCAAGGTCTCTTTCAAACCCGGTATGACAAACACGATGCCGACTTTCGGGTTGGACAAGATATTCCGCAGCGAATCAAACCGTCGATTGCCCGGCCGTTCCGGAATGACCAAACAGGATTCCTCCATCACATGCACAAAGCCCGCCGCATCTCCCCTGGGCGAAACATCGCAGTAACCGGATGCGTCCGAAGTAGCCATAAATAGCAACGAACTCTTGGAAATGAAGTCTTTACAGTGATGATCCAATCGATCAATCGCTTTATGTTTGACCACGTGATTGGACTCGCCGAACAGGTCGCGAAGCTCCTCCTCCGATGTAATGACGGACTGAAAAGGACTTTTTGTCATCATAATCACCCTCCTATTAGCTACCTCTTATACCTCTGTTATAACATTCTTTTCCGCTTTTCACTGTACGAAAAGAAGCTCCCCGCAAGTTTAACAAACCTACGAGAAGCTTCCTCCATTCTTATAAGAAGATAAGCAGCAATATGCCAACAATAAAGCAATAATAAGCGAAATATTTCAGATTCCCGCGCGCCATGATATTCATGAACCATTTCATCGCAAAATAGGTACAGATCAGTGTTGCGATAAATGCGATCAGATAGGGAATGAACAGCGATGAAAAATCGGGATCCGATGCGATATCCGACACGCCCAGCACCATGCCTCCGAGGCTTATCGGGATGTACAGCATAAAGGAAAACCGCAGCGCCGTCTCCTGCTTCATCCCCACAGCGATTGACGTAATGACGGTCGAACCGGATCGGCTGATACCCGGGATCAGCGCAACCGCCTGGGCCAAACCTACGATAAGCGCGTCCTTGAATGACAGGTCATTGTCCAGCTTGCGGCCGCGAAGGTTCCGAATCAGCCAAAGGGCTACCCCCGTAAACAGCAGCGCAATGCCAACCGTACGTACGGAAGCGAATATTTCTTCAATCTGATCTTTAAACAACAGACCAATAATGACGGCCGGAATAGTACCTACAATAATATACAGAATGAACATGAAGTCGGACTTATACTCCGGTTTTCGTGTGCGTAAATAACTTAGGCCGTTCACGATCAATCTCTGCAAATCCTTGCGATAGATAAACGCAATCGCAATCAATGAGGCCGCATTAGTCAGCATTTCGAACGACAGCCCATTCTGCTCCATGCCCATAAGTCTCTGGGCGACAATCAAATGACCGCTGGAGGATACCGGAATCGGCTCCGTCACCCCTTGCACAATCCCCAGCAGCAGGTACTTCAACCACAAGATGAAATCTTCCATTACTCTCCTACTCTCTTTACAACATTGGTATGGCTTATAAAAAACACTAGTCTATCATAGCCCAAAAAAATAGCAACAATCAAACCACGCGCGGCCAAAAAAGGTATGTAAACAAGAGAAGCCCCTCTAACCACGGAATTAGAGGGGCTCCTAATCTATTGTTAAGAGGTGATTCCATCATAAGATATGTAGCTTAATGAAACCTTAAAGCTTCATTAGGGGGACATAAAAAGTGGTGAGTACCCCATTGATCACTGTGGTCACACATCGGTGCGGCTTATCCTTCACATCATCAGGATGAAAATGATACAGGAATTCATTCACCTGATCCTGCAAATCGTCCAGATGGGAATCGCTAAAGAGCTCTACCTTCAATGTTTTTAAGCATGTAAACACCCCCATTTCAAACTTCGACATAAAAACGGGAGTTTCCCTGCTGGAGTTAAGTACACGGACATTTCATACCATAACATAAGCTGATCTATTATCTTCTGTTTTCCTCATACACAGCCAAGCGGAACCTGAATTATGGTATATTGTTGGAGTCGACGTTCGATTTTAAAGGAATTATCATATAAACTTTTTGGTGGTGGAACAGAGTTATGCAAGTCCAACGCAAACGAATCATCGGGATGACTGCCATACTGATGTTACTTTCAGCCGTTCTCTTCTACGCCATAATCTATGTGATGGAACGCCCAGGTGGACTATCCGATCGACGCATGTCACGAGCGCTGGAGCTTAACAGTATCCTTCATATCCCCCTCGGGAAGACCCCGGATAACGCGGTTGAACAGTTTAGAGGCCCATCGTCCATGTATATCATTCACCGAGAACCCGTGAGAGGAGGTACTCTGTTATTTATGAAACGGCCTTACCAAGCGGGAAGCCATCATTTGCAAGTCGAATATGTGCGAAAAACATGGATCGGTTGGAAATGGGTTTGGGGCGGCGGTTATGGAATCGGCGAATCTTCACAATCCGTAACGGCGTTAAATTACATGGGCCTTCCTGAATTAGACCCTATCTCTACCCCTTTTCCCATGGTGTTCGGGGATATCCTGGACCCCTCGATAAAAAAAGTAAACGTCAAGATCAGGGGCGAAGGTAGTTTTAACGCTAAACTGACTTCAGCTGAACCTGGAAGAATGATCTGGTTCGTGTTTGTGCCGTCGCCAGCCTCCATACCTTTTGATATTGAGGGTTATAATGAAGAAGGGACTCTCATCGCTCGCAAAACGATAACCGATCCGCGAGACAGCGGCTCGGTCCATTTAGAAATGGATTTGAAGTTAATCCGGTAAAATGAAGGGTGAAAGTTCTACAATTGCACCTTTTGCCGACTCGTCCGAGTCTGACTGCAAATCCTCTTTAGGCACAGATGCACGAACCACCAGCACGTTGGCCGAAATGATGCTTCCCTTATATTGTGCATAGATCTTGGTTATTCCCCTCTTATGTCCGATCAGGTTTCCTTCCTCATCCACCTCGGCTATATCCGGATGATCACTGGTGAATGTGGTTTGCCTTGTGATGTCGATTTCGTTTTGGTTGATATAGTTACGCAATATGACCCTCAAGTCAAGCATCGTGCCTTCCGCAAGCGAATACTCGTAAGAATCGAGTTTGATATAGCCAGAGACAGGATCGAATTCGTCCGTGTCTTCCGGGAACACGGTAACGTTCAATCTGGCCGCGAAACCTTCATATGTTGCTTCGACATAGGTGCTCCCCGGCTCATGCCCCGTAATCCGGCCCAAGGCGTCGATTTCCACGATGGCGCTGTCCGCCGACACATAATCCGCGGCGCTGGACAAATCGCTCTTTGTGCCGTCGGAATAAACCGCTTGAAGCACGGTGGAGACATTTGTACCTGCTTTCAATTTCTTATCCTTTTCCGTAAACGAGATGCCCGTCAGCGTACGTTCGACAGGCGGTATGTTCACTGAAGGCGACAGCTTCATCAGCTGGAACTTAGTCACGTCCCCCCGCTTAACGGTTCCCGGAAAAATAAATCCGCCGTCAGGAGTTACCGCTGCACTTCCGACGTTGTTGATGGGAGGGCCCTTAAATAATTCCCTGCTGATCAACTCGCCTTTCCCATCGACGCTCAGCACATCATATTGATTTTTGTAATCCAGACTGTTTTGAGAAATATGTTGTCCCAGCATGGCATAGCCGTCTTTGGTGCGGACAAGACGTTTGAAGTATTCGGAATTCGTCCTGTCTCGATATGTTTTTTCCCATTGTACCTGTCCGTTCAGGTCCGTCTTGGTCAGTACGTTCACATGATTACGGTTGACCCTTTTTCCACTGCCAATGACATAACCCCCATCTTCCGAAGCCGTAATGGAAAATGCAGACCATCTGCTAGCCTGCTCTTTGAATTGTTTCGACCAGACCTCTTTGCCTTGATCATCGATTTTGACCATCAGCATCGCATCCAGGTCTCCCGATTCATATTCCGCCCGCCCTACGCTGCCAACGGCCATATACCCTCCGTTATTGGCCGGAATAAGGTCGTTAAACTCTACGCTGTCTGTATAATTGTATTTGTTATACCACAACGTCTCACCCTTTATATCAATCTTTAAAATATAGGCTTTTTCATAGGCAACCCAGCCTACGGACCCACTCCCGGCTATAAAAAAATCGCCGTCCTCCGTTTCGACAATTGCAGTCGGGGTACTATGAATTGTATCATCCTGTACCTTCTCCCATAATACATTGCCCGATGAATCCAGTCTGATTATATACAGCTGACCAACAATCGGTACGTCTTCTGAATTCGTGTTACCGGCTACGAGATATCCGCCGTCCTTCGTCTCAATGACCCGGTATGCCATACTATTCGTAGTAGGATACATAGGCTTCTGTTCCCATTCAACCTGGCCCTCTGCATCAAGCTTTAAAATGTAAGCCTTTTGATACTTTCCAGCCTCGAAGATACCTCCAACGGCTATATAGCCGCCATCAGAAGTCGGGATCACTTCATTTCCTGCGGAGTTACTCCCGTAATCCCTGGACCATTCGACAGTTGACTGCACCGAATCGGTAGCCGCGTGGCTAAATCCGGGCATTAACCCAAACATCAGCAGCCCGGCAACACACGCAATCCAAAATCGTAAATATTTTCTAGACATAATTCTACCCCTTTAGTAAATAATATTTGTCAATATTTTCAATCCCTTTTAATTATTCATTCGATCCTCTGGAATTGGAATCCAACAAACTTCATAATTCTCTGATGAAATGGGGCTGTTTTCCAGATATGGATAAACAGAAGAAATCAGGACACTTTCACTATTCGGAAGGCAAAGTAAACCTTTCGGTTTACGAATTGCCCGGGTATCCGACAAGGATTAGCGGTCACTATTCTTAAGTCCTAAAAAAGGATTATTAAGGTTTATTATGGGCACCATAATGTCGGTACCTGCCCATACATTTTAATACTGAAAGGAGGTCAACAACTTGAAGAAAATCTGTATGTCTTTTCTTGCTGCGTTGAGCATTGCTTTAATGCTGGTTGTCCCTGTTTCCGCCGAAAACAATAACATGAATGCAAATGACATGGACACAAACAACGTAAACGCAAGAAGCTATAACACCAACGCAGCAAACAATGATAATGACACAGACTGGGGTTGGCTTGGATTAATAGGCCTAGCTGGTCTTGTTGGTCTAAGACGCCGTACCCCGGAGCGCCATTAATTAAAGCGAAGAACCGAGGAAACGAAGGTAAAGTCCTGCTCAATTAGAGCAGGACTTTTTTTTCTCTGTAGTTCCCTTTATCTCTTATAACATTTACTCCCCATTCTCCATGTTCACTTCTCTTTACTGAAACCTCCATTTTGTCACTGCGTATGTATCATCAAGGGGCTGATTTACATGTTTTGGATGTTTTTTGGCGTCGTTATCATTATACTTTGCCGATATAACTTCAAAAATCCGGATTCCGATTGGGTTCGATGGGGAAAAAAATTACCGGACGACTACGAACAGGATGATCATGATTTATTAAAAACCCAGGTTGGTGCATCAATAGGTGGATTTTTTGGTGGTATATTGATTCTAATGGGGCTATCGACTCTGGTGCAGGGAGGTAACGCTATGCCATGGGGCACACTTTTTCTTTTTGCTATCGTCTTGATAGGCATTGGCATTCTTGCTAGAAAGTATCCGACATTCGGATGGAGAATGAATGAGGGATGGAAAGTCAAAGGAGATTCTGAACCAAGCGATACTTATATTGATTTAGTGAAATTCGGTGGATTAATTTCCATTTGCTTGGGATCGATATTTTTTGTGCTTGGAATGATGACTTTATTGCTTTGATATTTAATGCAGCGATCTTATCCGCCTTTTTCGCTTGGAACCGAGTCATAACGGATTCAAAGTCAGATATACCCTTAAGCGTTGTTTACCCAGATAGAGGAACGCGAGATGGAGGACGTTGTCGGTAAACTGAAGGATAGCATATAGACATGTACTCGTGTTCAAATAAATTATAGTAAGTTTTACCCCCCTTTGATATACTGACATTATTACTTTAGTCATGGGTGCGTGATCAGTCAAATGTGGGATAAAGAACTGAAAATAGCCATACAGAAGAAGCAAAATGTGACGATATACCTTATTGATGGCGCAGTATTACAAGGCATACCTGATGCTTGTACAGATCGCTTAGAGATGCGGAGTGTTTATGGGCCAGTCTGGGTACCATTCGAGGAAATAAAACATGTGAGTCGATTAATACGACTAGACGTAGAAAAGAAACTACTTGGGCATAGCTAGTAGTTTCTTTTTGCTATCTATAAATGAAATGTACTTGGGTACCCCTCCAAATAGTTACCTCCCCAGCTTCCTGCTCCTCGATTGTCAGATGGATATATGACAGGACAGCAGGGATTTTCTTACCGATGCCTTCAGTTATTCTTTTTTAAGGATAGTCAAGTTGGCATATATTTGTAAATCACTTCTCTGTAATTGTCGATACAAGAAAAGAGACCCCGAGAGGTCTCTTTTTCATTGATATGACAGGCTTTTGGGGCCTTACTTACATCATGCCGCCCATGCTTTTGGGTGGTTTTCTGTTTCCCCCCATTGTTAAAAAGTCCGGTGTATCAAGGATTTCGGTCTGTTGATTCCGTCGGATATTACCGAGTAAAAATGACTATGTGGGGAAATGTGTGGGGAATGTGGTAAGCCGAGTTTACTGGATATCTTATCATCCCTTGTTATTACCCTCTAACCAATTAATAAACGCTTTTTTAGGGATAAGGATAGTTCGCCCTACTCGTACATAGTGAAACTGATTAGAATTTATTAGTTCGTACGCTTGTTGTTGACCAATCCCTAGTATTTGTTTAATATCAGTTGGCCTCATCACCTCAGGGAGATCCCTCCAAGAATCATCACATACCCCTGGTAATTTGAAATCACTCATTTGGGTCTTATGATCTTCTTCTTTTCTCTCCAGTCGCTTGATATCATCTATAATCAATTCAATTTCCCGGTTAACATATTGCTGCAGATCAACGAGCCTTCTTTTCAGAAATTCAATTTGTTGTTCAGTGTTCATTTAATTACAAACTCCTTGGGCAGGCAGTCGTCAACTGACAGTTGTTGCTTCCGTACTGCTTCTCTTCTTGCTTGATTAATAACAATTTTAGCAAGAGTTCTATAAAGGTCATCAAGCGCGCTCGTTGGTTCATCACATTTCGGTATGACGATGCCTATAAGCCCATGTTTCCCTGGAATATACTTCGTGACTCTTTCCTTGATATCTTGTACCTCTGATTGCTTTTGTTTTGGTATAGAATTTCGTGTTATTTTCATGGCGTACCTCCAATGAATTTTATAGTTACTCTCAATTAATTCATCGGACAAAAGAAACCCTCTGCGAATCCCTTCCGCTTTCTTTTTGCCTATTATCTCACCTCAACTTCCGAATTTTGATCATTTTTTTCACTTCGCTAGTTCGGCTGCTTAATTTCGAAGCAAAAATTAAAAACGCCCCCAATTCGGACAGACCGAAGCGGAAGCGGAAGTATTTTTTAAAATTAAAATCTAGCGAAAAATCGGGGTCGTCCGCACCCGCAGTGTTCCTGAGGTGCTGGAAGGACCCGAAGAACGTCTGTGCTCCTTGTCTTGCCCTTCAATTATAGTATTTGCTTATTCAAGAAGGTAATAAATCAAATATGATTCATTTATGTAGCTTTAAGACCATACCATCAAATTTTTCCACCTCAATAATATGCGAAATATCCGATATATCCCCAATGTCCAAACAGAATGAGGTATCAGTTTGAACACCAGGCAAAATTACTCGATACTCTCTTTGATAAGCAAACTCTTTACGTTTAAAAAAGAAGTATCTAGGGTCGCTGTTGCGTTGAGCTAAAATTCGCTCACGAGAAGTAACATTGAAATCTTCATATACTACACTTTTTTGAAGTACATTAAGATCGGATTCCTTCGCAGCATTAAAAATTCTCCTTTGAAACTCCCCGATATTTGCTACTATTAGAGCATATCTTCCGAAGTCTTTAATAATGTTCTCGATGTCTTTGCCACCGAAATCTAAAACACAGTCTACCGAATGTTCCTCTTCTTTTACGATACGTAATGAAGTAGAATCAATCTGCGTAAGGCAAAACAAAGGCATTTTCAAATGAGCATTCAGACTAATAGAAGTTGATATAACCCCTTCAATTTCAACCTCTTCATTAGTCTCTGGATCGGTTATAATGACACTCGCACCATTTAGAAGCTGTGTCATTTCGTATTTATCGCCTACACCTGGGTAACCAGTATTTCTTTCTAATTCTTTGAAGAATCCGCCGTTGTTCATATATAGCCGACCTTATTGAATCGACTCAAGGTGATCTAAGTTGACTTTGAATTTAATGAACAAAAAGATTTTATCCTTTGGCAACTCTACATTCACTCTTATCACCCTTCTTATTTTGTAATATCGCAATTATATCTAAGCTTATATTCTTGTACCATTCTTTATTTAATTCGATATATGACGGACAGATGTAAATAGATTGATTTCTTATCACTCGAATCACCTCCTCCCCTCAGAATTTACTTAAAAGAAAAAGCACCCACAGGGGTGCTTTACTTAAAGGATACGCTGTCCTTTTGTTTTTCTTCTATCGACCACATAATTGACATTATCCAAGTTTATAGTACATTCTTTCAATTCAATCCATCCCGTTTTTTGATGCTTAATGCGCTCAAGTACCTCTGATGCATCATCACCAACATCAATCGTCCGGATATTATTAGTTCCGTTAAAACAAAAAACTAATTTGCTCATTGGTAATTTTCACCCCCTCGACATCACAATTCGACATCCAGAAGGGCATTCCTGCATTTCCCAATCAAAGGATAAACTCCACAAACGCCGGCGAACGCAGCATACCTTTCTTAGTCCAGTTGATGACCTTCTGCCAGGGCGGGCATCTGCTGCTCTACGTAATGACCGTTGCATATCACTCAATGAATCACTTACGCTCCGCATATATCATGAGAAGCTCCGAAGAGAATGGATCAGGCTTTGAAGTGAAAAATATTCTTTTAAAATATTTGGCTAGCTTTTTCAGTAATACACTGGCCGCAACATCATCCTCATTCCAACCATAGCAATAAAACATGAAATAATCGGATAGGTTCAATTGTTGCTCAATATAATCAATGAACATTATTTCTTTCTGATTCAAAATAATCGGGTCTATATCGTCGAGGAAAGGCTCATATTGAAAGACAGCACTCCCCATGATTTCCATTTCCCCTACTTTCATTTCGTTTGTAAATGCTACAATAAATGGATTCAACAGAGATTTTTCATATAATTTTTTATATAGATCATAGATTTTTATTTTTGTATCTATATCGGATAGCATCGCAGCAATAATCATCATATTTTTTTTGTAAACCACATTCAAGGAATCAAAGACAGAAAGCAAACTAGATAATAACTCATTACTTACCTTGCTTCCCTCATTGGGATAACGAAGCTCATAAACTAATTTTTCCTTTTTATGTGCTTCTTTATTCTCAACTCCACTGTAATAGACATAAAATTGATACAATGATAATTGAATGTTTATGTTTTCAACGATAACATCTGCTATTACCTTTGGGTCGAATACTGATTCCGTGAACTCTATATCACCATCAACAATTGTTCGGGTTACTATTTTATTGTCTCTGACAGAATGCACTTCCTGTTTAATCGTATCTTGATGCATAGAAGCAACATCATATTGATCGTTAAGTGCCTGCCTATCGATTTTAGAAAAAATCTTCATTTTAATAAAACTCCCTTAAATAGGATTTATCAAACCAGGTCAACGAATGGCTGAATAAAAATGGCGTGCAGTCTTGTGCGCTGCACGCCAATAATACACTTTTGTTCACGCGTCATGATCTCATTACTTTAAGTAGTAACGAAATGGTTTATAAGTACCTTTCGTTATCGAAGAAAATATCTGCGTCAGACCATCCACCTAATAAAGAAACAGTAGCATAACCCTTCCACATTACCAAATCAGTATCATAATCTATGCGTATATCGGTTTCTTCTGTAACATACACCACCTTATTTGGTGGGAAAGGAACGTAATTAATCTCCTCTCGTTGGCCTTCTACATTTGTGGAAAAAGCCGCATAACCCCTGACCCTGTTGATTAAGGTAGCTATGTCACCACCTTCAACCCATACTTCTAAGTGTACGGAAACATGGCCGGTTACACCATTAACTTTGTAAAACCCGTATGTAGGACGTACTTTAACAACAGCAACATCAACGGCTTGAACGCTTGCTCCAGGTGTCGTACTTGGTCTAGTAACCTCAACTTCGATTACCTCAGCAGTTTCATTGAGCTTCTCGATTACTCGATTGGCTTCTTCTTCACTTAGCTCTGAAATTGGGGTGGTAGATCGCCCTTCTGTGATTGCTGTCTGTAAGTGTTTTTCCTCAGGTGAAACCTCGGCTGAAACGACTCCCATAGCCGAAAAAACTAGAGCAAATGCCAACAAGAACGTCCCTAGTTTAAGTGTGTTCTCCTTTCTTTAAGGATGGATATTCATATTAATAAACAACTCCAAACATAAAAAGGTTACGCTTTTTTAAAATATCTTTAGGAATATCAATAAAATAGGCCGGCCCAATGGCCGACCCCGATCACCAGGGCATTCATGCCCCTGTGGTGTCCTCTTCTCGATTTCCTAGTTACAAATATACACGATTATGGAGAGTGGCTAGAATCACTCGAGTTGATCCTCTTTAGCCAGCATTTTCTATGAATAATATCCTATAGCCAATTCGCTTTTTACTGCCTCTGTTAAGTTCTTTATTAGCTTCTTTTGTGGCTGAACTCTTCCCATTACTTCCTGAGTAAAAATAATATTGGCGTATATTTGGTTTAATTCGCTCATTATTTTATGGGTCTCTTCACTCAAAAAAATCCTATTAACAAGGAATGTGTTTTTAGCATTATTCACTGCATCTTTGGTTCGAATATATTCAAATTGTTCAAGGTACTTAATCAGTTCACGTATTGTATCTTCTCGATTTTTATTTTCCCAATCTTCAACAAAACGATTTGCAATATGTACAGGGATATCTGCCTTTGATAAATTATAGGCTAAATCTTGCTTATCATAAAAATCTTGAAGAGTAATATTAGGTTGAGTTAATAACCTTCTAACATATCCATCAGCACGAAGGAATAGATCATATAGTTCTGCGTAAATAGCGTGTTTCCTTGATGTATACAGTGAGAAGTCTTGTACTTTTCTTTGAAAGTCAAATTTGTTGTTTTCCAAGAGAACTTGCAGTTCAAATTTATGATCTTCAAGCCTCTTATTAAAGCGTTGATCCACTAATTTCTTAACAAGATATTGAACCCCAGCCCAAATAGCCCCAATTAATGCAATTGATGAAATTATAATTTCTTTCCACTCTACTTGAATTATCATGATTCACCCTTGATAACAGAAATTCTTTATGTATGAACATTATATACCACATCCTTTTAATTCTCACAATAAAAAGGCAATGGCAAAAGGAAATCATGATGGAGTACCGGACTACCTACCATGACGGTGATTTTGTAATAGCCAAGACCGACCCCTTAAATGCTGGTTATCCAGAATTTATCAAGACAATAGAAAATCGTATGCGCCGGTTACTTAAGCTTGCCGGTTTGAATGAAAAATTAACTCCTCACTCTCTCCGACATACCCACACTTCATTACTTGCCGAGGCTAAAGTCGGACTAACCGAGATTATGGAACGTCTTGGACATAAGGACGATGACACCACTCGTAATGTCTATACGCACGTAACAAAGACCATGAAAAAAGAAGCTTCCCACAAGTTCAGTGAACTCATGAGAAGCCTCTAATCATGTTACTTATGTGGGGAAAATGTGGGGAAATGGCCTTCCCCATATTCATAAACCCTTATAAATCAAGGGATCATACCCCCTCTTACATCATGCCGCCCATTCCACCCATGCCGCCCATGTCAGGCATAGCTGGTTTTTCTGGTTCTGGCTTGTCAGCGATAACCGCTTCAGTTGTCAGGAACATAGCCGCAACGGAAGCTGCGTTTTGAAGAGCGGAACGCGTTACTTTCGCAGGGTCAACGATACCTGCTTCGAACATGTTCACCCAAGTGTCTGTAGCGGCGTTGTAGCCGATACCGATCTCTTCTTTTTTCAGACGCTCAACGATAACAGAACCTTCTTTACCAGCGTTTGCTGCAATTGTGCGGATTGGCTCTTCCAGAGCGCGCAGAACGATGTTCACGCCTGTTTTCTCGTCGCCTTCTACTTGCACACCAGCAACAGCGTTGTATACGTTAACGAGCGCTGTACCACCACCGGATACCATACCTTCTTCAACCGCAGCGCGGGTTGCGTTCAGGGCATCTTCGATGCGCAGTTTGCGTTCTTTCAATTCCGTTTCCGTAGCCGCGCCGACTTTGATAACCGCTACGCCGCCAGCCAATTTAGCCAGACGCTCTTGCAGTTTTTCTTTGTCGAAATCGGAAGTGGTCTCTTCCAATTGGTTGCGGATTTGCTTCACGCGAGCTTCGATGTCTTCTTTGTTGCCAGCACCATCCACGATGATGGTGTTCTCTTTGGTTACGCGCACTTGACGAGCAGTACCCAATTGATCGATGGAAGCTGTTTTCAGGTCGAGACCGAGCTCTTCCGTAATCACTTGGCCGCCAGTCAATGCAGCGATATCTTGCAGCATGGCTTTACGACGGTCACCGAAGCCAGGAGCTTTAACAGCGACAGCGTTAAACGTACCGCGCAGTTTGTTCACGATCAGCATCGCTTGCGCTTCGCCTTCGATGTCTTCCGCAATCAGAACGAGCGGTTTGCCTTGCTGTACGATTTTTTCAAGGATCGGCAGGATCTCTTGCGTGTTGGTTACTTTTTTATCAGTGATCAGGATGTATGGATTCTCAAGAACAGCTTCCATCTTATCCGTATCGGTAATCATGTATGGAGAGATGTAGCCACGGTCGAATTGCATACCTTCTACAACTTCCAGCTCTGTCAAGAAGCCGCGGGATTCTTCAACGGTGATGACGCCGTCTTTGCCCACTTTATCCATAGCTTCTGCAATCAGTTGACCTACTTCTTCGTCAGCTGCGGATACGGAAGCGACTTGAGCGATTTCCTGGTGGTTTTTAACTTCTTTCGCGATGTTTTGAAGCTCAGCCACAGCTGCTTTAACCGCTTTGTCGATACCCTTACGGATGATCATTGGGTTAGCGCCAGCTGTTACGTTCTTCAGACCTTCACGGATCATAGCTTGTGCCAGAACCGTTGCTGTTGTTGTACCGTCACCGGCAACATCGTTGGTTTTGGTAGCTACTTCTTTAACAAGCTGAGCACCCATGTTCTCGAATGCATCTTCCAGCTCGATTTCTTTAGCGATGGTTACACCGTCATTCGTGATGAGCGGGCTTCCGAATTTCTTCTCAAGAACCACGTTACGGCCTTTCGGTCCGAGTGTTACTTTAACTGCATTTGCCAAAGCGTCTACACCGCGAAGCATTGCGCGACGGGCGTCTTCACTGAACTTAATGTCTTTTGCCATGGTATTACATACCTCCCTAGTGGATTATGAAATAGTGAACCAAAGATATATTCAGGCGTTCATTAGCCTAAGATCGCGTGGATGTCGCTTTCTTTCATAATCAAATATTCTTTACCTTCGTATTTGATTTCTGTTCCAGCGTATTTGGAGAAAATGACGCGGTCGCCTTCTTTAACTTCCAAAGGTACACGTGCGCCGTCTTTCAGGGAGCCACTGCCTACAGCAATAACTTTACCTTCTTGCGGCTTTTCTTTAGCAGAGTCAGGAAGTACAATCCCGAATGCCGTAGTTTCTTCTTGTTCGATCGGTTCTACCAATACGCGTTCACCTAAAGGTCTGATCATGAAAAAATAGCCTCCTTTAAATATGTTGTGATGCTTTTTTCAAAGCTTTATGTATTAGCACTCGACAACCCTCAGTGCTAACAACCAATTTTATGATACTCAAGTTGTCTTAAAATTTCAAGTCCTTTGCATGATTTTTTGATCATTTTTTTGCAATTGGGACTCTGATCGGGGTTGTCCCTAAACCCCCTTCTCCATTGTATCCATGGCCAGCCAAAATATGCCTGATTCGTAAGGTACAACTGTACGGCTGAAAACCAACTAACCCTCCCCTTTCGTCAAACCTTGAATAACTGCGGTCCGCCTGTACCCCATACTGCAACCAGTGCGTTCCGAAACAAAGCATCCAGCCTTTGATCCAGATCCATATCTTGATGCTTCTTATCCTTGACCAGCAGCTCATATCCGTTCAATTTCTCTTCGATGAATGCGTTAATAATAGGAAGCTTCGGTTCAACATCCATCTCTTCACCCGAACGTTTGCGAAGAAGCAATTGATTGATCTCCTGTTTCAGTGCACTTCCCTGATCTAATAGGCGATCCGTAAGCAGCTCGAATTCCATGGGAGGCATCTCGTTATAGGTCTGAATCCAGTCGCATGCCAGAATCGGACGCAGTACGTAGAAATACTTTTTGATCTTAACGTCTCCCCCTTGCAAATACATCCGGTAATTGCCCTTGGCCATGTTCAGGTAGTGGTGCATGCAAGATTTAGGCGAGAAGGCAAGCGGTGATATGCTGCGGATTTGCTGGGCGATGCCAAGCGTCTCCTTATACTTGATGGGGGACTCCAACCACTCGAGCAGGGGAGGATTCGACTTACGAAAAAGCCCCAGTGCTTTTTTCAAATCCCAACCGCTCATATCCAGCCTGTCGCTGATCGGCCGCTCAATCACATCTCGCTTGTCGAATATGGATAAATACCAGTCCACGGGTCTGATGTAGATAAACCTTACGTCATAATCGCTGTCCATCGACGGGAAGCCCCAGGCCCTGCTGCCTGACTCGCAGGCATACAGGATAAGAACCCCTTCCTCCCGCTCAATCAGATCAAGTTCTTGCTGAATTGTCGATTTCATTTCCTGCGTTATATTCATATCCGAAATCTCTCCTTTAGTATGTGCCGTGTGATTTCCGATATTCTTATTGTCTTCCAAGCGTTCCTATTTCAACAGGGCGAAAGTATGGCGATAACAAAAGTTGTTACAATATCCTTCCTTTATGCGGTTCCATATCCTTGCTACAATAGTTACAGACAGGATCACGTACGATCTAATATATGATTTGAGGGAGGCGCCATGGCTCGGGAAAGCTTCGATAAAGAAATCCAGTTCCTTCGCATTCTGGCGCTGGCCGGAGGAGCATACAACCGGCAACAACTGGCCGATCGCCTTGGTATTTCGGTACATACCTATGATAAAACGCTCAGAAATTTAAAAAACATGATCGAAACCCTTCAGCCGCAGCTCTCAGACGAACAAAGCGCCACCTTGTCCGAGGGACTGCGCTATTCTTACCACGAAACCGCGGATCCGCTCCTGCTGCTGCTGTTCCGCGGCAAATCGCTTAAGGCCTCGGAAAGCTTAAGGCTGTCCATGATCCTCACCCAGCTGCAGCATCAGCAGTTAACCGCGAAAGAACTGATCGACCTATGCGGCGATCACTTCCCTGACGGGGAATCCCTCCCCGATGAGAAGACCATACGCGGGGATCTCAAATACCTGGAGGAAGTCGGAGTCATCGTGAAGACAGGTGCAGAACGGCCTTACCGGTATAAGGGAGCCCGTGATCTGATCGATTCATTGTCGGATGACGAGCTCCTTGATCTGTACGATTATGTCGACGTCATGTCGAACACGCAACTCCCATCCGTGCAGGGGTATATGCTGCGAGACAACTTAAAAAGGGCCTTGCGCAATCGTGACATCACTGCACACTCGGCCCCGGCCTATATTTATAAATATCATTACCCTTCACGCATATTGGATGAGGCGCATCTGCACACCATTTTTCAGGCCATCACCAAAAGAGCAAAGGCAGGCAAGGTCTCATGAAGTTTCGCATGGAGGGATTGACTCAGATCGAAGAAGGCGAAGCGGTTGAAGAGGAAGTCTTCCAACAGCGATTGGAGGAAGTACTGGCCGAATTCGAACACAGCTGGGTTACCGATACCGGTAGTCCCACCAAGGTCGTGGCCAGATTCTATAACCCGGAGGACAGCAAAGTGAACTTCGTCCTGAATCGAGTCAAGACACAGGGACAATGGGGGACTATTACCATGGAATCCGACGTTTCATTTCTATATGAAATCGAAGTGAACGGCACTAGTGAAATTAAGCCCTGGCTCCGGAGCTTTGGCTCCAGCTGCGAGGTGCTCAAGCCCCGCTCCCTTCGCCTGGAGTTCATCAAGGAATGGAAGGAGATTGCCGCTTATTATGAGCCAGAATCCGTTCGAGAAAATTTTTAATTATCAGATTATGACGCGACTTGAGGAAACCGACTCGATTGCCATAACGGCACAAGAACGGGGATGGCTCAAGATGATGCTGGTGCACCCTGAGGCAGCTAACGCCTTTACACCTAAAACCTTGAAGCGACTCGAACAAATCCTTCACATGGAGCATAGCGGTGCCGAGATGAAGGAGATTATCCTGGAGAAGGCCAAGGGACAAGAACGAAGCGTATACCATCCCCATCTTCGAACACTGCGAAGAATGATCATGCAGGATCAAGGCTTTCGCTTAAGCTACCGCACAAAGCTTGGAGAAACGCGCAGCAATCAGTCCGGCTTCCCGTACAAATTAGAGTATTCCATGATCAAACGGGAATGGATGCTGATCTGGTACAGCAAGAACCGTAGAGGGCTTATGTACACGAAGCTCGAACATATTCTATATATCCAAGGGACTTCACTCCCGTCTTTTCGAATCGACCGCATTAAGGAACGGCTGCAGAAGCTGATAGAAAATCGGGAGAAGCAAGCCCTCATTGAAATCCATCGACGATACCATGCGGAATTGTCACGGATCCTATACGCCTTCTCCTGTTTTGACAAAACCGTGCATTATGATGAAAAGTCCGACACCTACCGCATTAAGGTCTGTTATTTGGAGGATGAGTGCGACTTTCTGCTCTCCCGTATTCGCTTTCTCGGACTGCGGGTGAAAGTCGTGGAAGGAAGCACGCTGCAGGCCCGGATGCAAGAAACCGCAGCGCTGGCTCTGGGGAGATATGTTCAAGATGAAGGTTAAGACGTTATGAAATGTTTCCCTTGAAGAACGAGAACGGATGCAATGATGAAGTTGATTTCTACCCATTCGATCCTTGAACAAAAAAACAACCCGCAAACCATACTCCGTGGAGTGAGGTTATGCGGGTTGTTCTTATTCTCATGCGATCCTATTTTGCAAAACGATTATAATCTCTGTTAATCCTCTTCGTCTACCCGTACGTACCGGTTGTCCCGTTCCATATCCGCCTCTAATTGCTTGCGGTAGATCACGGAAGACAGGAACACGCTGAATTCGTAGAGAAGCAGCAGCGGAATCGTGACCAGGAAATCGGATATGAAGTCCGGCGGCGTAATGACAACCGCAATGAATACAAGAGCGAAATAAGCCACTTTGCGCATCTTACGAAGCCGCAGCGGGTTCAGAATGCGAATTCTCGTTAAGAACATCACCACAAGCGGCAGCTCAAACAGCAAAGCCAGCGGCAATACGAGATTGAACATAAAATTCAAATAATTTGTAATTCCGTACGTTTCCTGGAGCCCCATGCCCTGCGTAATCGCCGTCGTGAACGACAGTGTCATCGGAAACACGATGTAGTATCCGAATGCAATCCCCACGATGAACAGAAGAAATGCATAAGGCACATAACGAATGGCCGCTTTCTGCTCTTCTTTGCGAAGTCCCGGCTTAACGAACGCCCACAACTGATAGAAGATCAGCGGAACGGAAATGACGAGTGAGAAAATGGCAGCGATTTTCATGTAGATCCCGATACCATCCCAGAAGGAGAAGGCATGCAGTTCAAAGTTCTTGGCTTCTTCGGCCGCCGTCAAATAGTGATAGATCGGGTCCGCAACAAACAGCCCCCCGATCAGTCCTGCTACGAATACCACGAGCACGATTATAATTCGTTTGCGAAGCTCGCCCAAATGCTCCACAAGCGCCATATCTTTCACTTGCTCCGACATGTTAACCACCACCCTATATGTGACCCTGACAAAACAAAATCCCTCCCGAAGGAAGGGACTTCAAACCTTGCATTATTCCGGAAGACGCTTGTCTTCAACCTTGGTTGGTTCAGCAGCAACGGCTTGCTGGGGAGCCTCTTCTTTCTTCTTCGCCGGCGCATCGTCAGCAATAATCTCGCGGGCACCGTCCTTAAACTCCCGGAATGTTCTTCCGACCGCGCGTCCCAGTTCAGGAAGCTTGTTCGGTCCGAACAAGAGCAGCGCCAAAATGACGAGTAAAATAATACCCGGCACTCCAATTGTACTCATATCGATTCTCCTCCTCGTCCTGCTCAATGCCTTCAAAAGGACTTCAGGATGATCTAAATCCATCATGCCTTGCACTACAACAGGTGTTAACTAATGACCATAATCCGACTACAGCAGTTGAAACAAGCTCATATATCGCCATCATACCATAATGTAAATCACATATACAGTCTAGAAACGTGACAGATTATTTACATAATTATCTAATAGGATATCACTTAGAGCTGCTCGCGATACTGGCCCGTTACCATCAGCAGTGCCTCCGGAAGCTGATCCATGACCGCAGCCAGATTCTCGTGCACGCCTTTTGGCGAGCCCGGGAGATTGACAATCAAGGTGCGGCCGCGGACGCCGCATACGCCCCGAAACAGCATCGCGCTCCGATTCTTCTGCATGACGGTAGCGCGCATCGCTTCCACAATGCCGGGCACTTCGCGTTCGATGACCCGCTTGGTTGCCTCCGGGGTAACATCCCGGACCGCCAGCTCCGTTCCGCCTGTCGTGAGGACGAGATCCACTTGATAATAATCCGTCAGCTCGATCAATGCCGCGATAATTTCATCCGGCTCGTCCGGTACGATCCGGTATTCAATAATTTCTCCGCTCAGCTCTTCCTCCACCAATTCCCGGATCACTTGAGCGCTCGTATCCTCGCGTTCCCCCCGCGAACCTTTATCGCTCGCCGTCAGGATCGCCGTTTTCCACACCATCTGCCCTCTCTCCTTCCCACTCGTCCGATTCTCCTGTCTCTATTCAATGCTATGTTGTTTCTTGTATGTAATCCCCGCTCTTCCCACCGGTTTTGCTTACCAGGTAGGTAGGGCCGATGACCATGTCTTTTTGCAAGGCTTTGCACATGTCATAGACCGTCAGCGCAGCGGCGGAAGCTGCGGTCAAGGCTTCCATTTCAACGCCGGTTTTGCCTGTGGTCTTCACAGTCGTTTCTATATATAACTCATCTCTAGCATTATCGCTGAACTCCACATTCACGCCGGTCAACGGCAGCGGATGACACATCGGAATCCAGTTCGACGTATTCTTGGCAGCCATAATGGCCGCAACCTGTGCTACGGCGAGCACATCTCCTTTGCCGATCTTCCCCTCCTGGATGCGAATCAGCGTATCCGGATGCATACGGACCGTGGTCTTCGCTACCGCTGTCCGGGCCGTTACATCTTTATCACTAACATCCACCATGCGTGCTCTGCCTTGGCCATTAAAATGACTCAATTCCATCTCTTATCCCTCCGCTGCAGTTCCGGCCTTCACGGTATGTCCCAGTTCCGTAACCAAACCGTCCAGTACCCTATCATGTTCTTCCATGGGAACATGCTCCAAGACCTGAACCTCGTAACCGATTCCCACCCACAAGGGCTTCACGATCTGACGAGAGTTGTCTTGTGCTCCCTGGTTAAGCCTGTCCGACAGCCGGTCATAATAACCGCCTCCGTACCCAAGCCTTCCGCCCTTTCTGTCAAACGCAAGCCCGGGTACCCAGATGATATCAGGTCCAGGGTGATTCCATTTCTCCGACCGCAACGGATCTGGTTCCGGAATGCCGTAGGCTCCGGGGATCAGTTCGTTCCATGCCTGAAGCTTATACAACTCCATCGAACGGTCTTGGGGCAAACTCCGCGGGACGATAACCTGAATCCCCTGCTTCCATGCCCATTCAACAAGCGGCCGGGAATCCAGTTCGGAGCGAAAGGGGACATAGATCATCATGCTCTGAAGTTGAAACCGATTCATGACCTCCGAAGCAAACTCGCAGGCTTGCTGCGACCGCTTTGCCCGCTCTTCCTCAGATAATTCATCCCTTCGCAATGCCATCGCTTTGCGCAGGGCAGCTTTTGCGGATACCCGCTTCAAATCTTCCTCAGGGTTCAACACGTGATCTTTCCTCTCACGCTTATAATTAAGTTTAGTTTACCACTGTTCCTTCCTTTAGCCAAGAATGCCGGAAGTCGCCAATCATGGTCGATTGTTCGGTCATTTTCATGTACACTTAATTTAAGATATCAGATCGTATAGACTTCAAAGCATGACCATCCTGATATCGCAAAAAAAACAGCTTCCAAAAACGGTCTGTCTTCTGAGAGTGTACGTCGGTAGACGTTTTTCTTATAATGAAGAATTAATGGTACAAACATATAGAATGATGGAGGTTTCACATAACATGCTGCTGCAAGCCAATGGCATTACGAAATTATACGGAGTTACGCCCGTGCTTGACGGGATCAATCTGCAGGTGCTTGAACGCGAAAGAATCGGCCTTGTCGGAGTCAATGGAGCCGGGAAATCGACGCTGCTCAAAATATTGGCCAGCGAGATGTCTTATGATGGCGGACAAATCTTCAAGGCTAAGGAAACTACCGTTGGTTATCTTGCCCAGAACAGCGGGCTTCAGTCCGATTCGTCGATATGGAACGAGATGCTGGATGTCTTCACTCCCCTTCTGGAGATGGAGCGCGAGCTGCGTCAGATGGAGGAACAAATTGCCGACCCGAAGTCGAGCGAGGATCCAAAGAAATACCAGGAGCTTCTGGATCGTTATGCGATCCGTTCGGACTGGTTCAAGGATCAAGGCGGTTATGAGATCGAAACACGCATCCGCAGCGTGCTGCACGGCATGGGATTCGGCAGTTTCTCGCCGGATACGTCCATTGCCACATTAAGCGGCGGGCAGAAGACAAGGCTGGCCCTTGCAAAAATATTGCTGCAGGCACCCGATCTGCTCATGCTGGACGAACCGACGAACCATCTGGATATCGCCACCCTCACCTGGCTGGAGGATTATTTGCGCGGATATTCCGGCTCGTTGCTTGTCGTATCCCATGACCGCTATTTCCTGGATCGTCTGGTAACGACCATTGTGGAGATCGAACGCCGCCATTCCAAAAAATATACGGGCAACTACAGTCGGTATATTGAACTGAAGGCAGCGGAATATGAATCCCAGCTGAAGCAATACGAGAAGCAGCAGGATGAGATCTCCCGCATGGAGACCTTCATTCAGCGAAATCTGGTCCGGGCCTCTACGACCAAGCGCGCACAGAGCCGCCGCAAAGCGCTGGATAAAATGGAACGGCTCGACAGACCGCTGGGCGATTTGAAAAAAGCTCATTTTTCTTTTGAAGCCGAGTATATGTCGGGTAAGGATGTCCTTCATGTGCGGGATCTTGCGCTTGCGTTCGAACAGGACAAGCCGCTGTTCCGACAGGTTTCCTTTGATCTCAGCCGCGGGGAAACCGTAGCTTTGATCGGTCCCAACGGGGTTGGCAAATCGACGCTCCTGAAATGCCTGATCGGTACCTTGAAACCAACGGGGGGATCGCTTCAATGGGGGACAAAAGTGAAGATCGGCTACTACGATCAAGAGCAATCCGAGCTGAATCCGAGCAATACCGTTCTGGAAGAGCTATGGGGCACCTATCCGCATATGGAAGAAGCCCGTATCCGCACCGTTCTGGGCAACTTCCTCTTCAGCGGTGAAGATGTGCTCAAGAAGATCAGTTCCTTAAGCGGCGGGGAAAAGGCACGAGTCTCGCTTGCCAAGCTGATGCTCCTGGAAGCCAACATGCTCATCTTGGACGAGCCTACGAACCATTTGGACTTATTTGCAAAAGAGGTTTTGGAATCGGCACTGATGGATTACGAAGGCACTTTATTGTTCATATCCCATGACCGTTACTTCCTTAACAAAATGGCCGAGCGCATCATCGAGCTTCATCCGGACGGCATTCAACATTTCCTGGGTAATTATGACGACTATACCGAGAAAAAGCAGGAAATTCTCGATATGAATGACGAACCTTCCGAGCCGTTTGCTCGTCACACCCTGAAACAGGAAGGGAAAGCTGAAGCTGCCGTCGAGAAACAGGGAGCCGTTTCCTTTGAAGCCGAGAAGCAAGCAAAGCGGGAGGAGCGAAACCGTCAGCGCAGACTTGCAAGCCTGGAGGAGCAAATTCACGCCCTGGAATCGGACATTACTCAATTGGAAACCGAGATGACATTGCCGGAGATCTATCAGGATTATATGGCACTCCAAGAGCGGCAGCAGTCGTTAGAGGAGAAAAAGAGTCAGCTTGAGCAAATTTTTGCCGAATGGGAGTCATTGCTGGAAGATTAAAAAAAATTCACAAAAGTGTTTCAAATGGAGTTTTGCACTTATACACAAACTTATCCCCAGTAATGGTGCATAAGTTTACCATGAAAATGGCCGAAACGGCCATTTTTTTGTTATTATACGCGCATCCTTGGTCCTATATCCAGCTTTATCCACTAAGTTATTCACATTATCCACAGTTTCCACCGGTAAATTTGAAAATCCTGTCCCCTCTTTTCAGCATCTTGCAAAAGACCGATTTATCGACATTTTTCTTGCTTATGCACATTTTTCGGCGAATATGTGGATAACGTTGTTCACAACTTGACAGAATTATATGTCTTATATAATAGGCCTCTATATAGACTTACCTCTTGTTATTTGCAAGTTATGTTGAGCTTAATTTTGAAAAAAGCGACCCTCCTCAATCCGGTTCGGAAGGTCGCTTATGCCAATGCTAAGTAAATACCAGGGGAGACTCTAAGGTTCCCCTTATCAACCTCCCTGTCTATACCGACATCAACGCCGAGTTGCATGCAGCAACATAAGCCAGACCTGCCGCCATGACGATGTCCTGGTGCACCGCTGTGCCGCGGAAGATCTTGCCGGCCTTCTCCACCGTGACCGCTGCTTCGGCATGCGCATCTTCGCCGCTGCTTAATGAGTGAAGCTCCAGATCACCAAAGCGGATGTCGCTGCTGATGCCTTGGCTGATCGCCGAAATAACGGCTTGCACAGGACCGTCCGCCACGCTGGAGTAGGTGGCTTCCGTTTGCTCGCTCAGATGGCGCAGCGTGACGGCCGCAACCCGGCTGCTTCCCGTGCCGGAAATGACCTGCGCCTCGGCCAGCTCATATACCTGTGCCGGCTTGCCCAATGTACTGCTCACCATCTGCAGCAGCTGATCATCGCTGACCACCTTCTGACGGTCAGCCGTCTCCTTGAAGGTGTCGTACAAGGACTCCATCTCGGCTCCTTTGAGCTGAACACCGTACCTGGCAAGACGGTCCTTCAGTGCATGACGACCGGAATGCTTACCCAGCACGATCATGCTCCGTGGGATGCCCAGCTTTTCCGGGTCCATAATCTCGTAGGTGCTTCGATCCTTCAGCAGTCCGTCCTGGTGGATGCCGGATTCATGCTGGAAGGCGTTCCGGCCAACCACAGGCTTATTGTAGGCAATTGGAAAATGCATCGCACCGCTAACGAGACGGGATACTTCATAGAGCTTCTCGGCCGTAATGCCCGTCTCCGCCCGCAGCATGTCACCCCGGGTAGATAGAGCCATGACCAGCTCCTCCAGTGCGCAGTTGCCTGTACGTTCGCCCACTCCATTCACGGTAACCTCGATTTGGCTGGCGCCGTTCTCAATAGCGGCCAGGCTGTTGGCCACAGCCAGACCGAGATCATTGTGGCAGTGGGCGCTGTAGGCGACCGTCTTTCCGCCACGGGCACCTTCCCGCACGCGTCGGAACATCTCGCCGTATTCATTCGGAAGTGCATATCCAACCGTATCGGGCAGATTGATCATCGTTGCACCCTCTTCAATGACGGCCTCCACCATCTCAATTAAGTCGTCAATACCGGTACGCGAGGCATCCATCGCCGTAAATTCCACCACGTCGCTGAACTGCTTCGCATAAGCAGTCATCTCACGTGCCCTTGCCACCACATCCGGACGGCTCATGCGCAGCTGGTGGCGAAGATGAATGTCGGAAGACGAAATAAACAGATGGATTCGCCTTCTGGCCGCGTCCTGGGTGGCCTTAACGGCAGCATCAATATCCCCTTTTACAGCACGCGCGAATCCGCATATTTCCACCTGCTGCAGCTGTCTTGAGATAGCCTGCACTGCGGCAAACTCCCCGGGACTGGACACCGGAAATCCGGGCTCCATGACGTCAACGCCCAGCTCCGCCAGCTTTCCGGCCAGCGCAATCTTCTGTTCAGGCTGCAGGCTTGCTCCTGGCGCCTGTTCCCCGTCCCGCAATGTGGTATCGAATATTTGAATGGTTCTCATGGATTCAATCATCTTCGTATAATCCTCCTTGGTTATGGTAGCCCGATTTCCTACAAGCTTGTTGTCCCATCTGCTCGATATGTTCGCTTTACGTCCGCACGTCGACTTGCGTCCGATCCCACCCTGCTGCTGCCGGCAGCAAAAAAAGCCCGCCATCTCTTCATACAAGAGACGACGGGCTTAGAACCCTCCGTGGTACCACTCTAATTGACGCGCCTCGCTCGCAGCTGTTCTACCGCGACACATACGCATCCACTCAAGTCCATGATCTCTTCATACCGGCCGGACATGAAGAGATGGACATCCTGATGACGGAGGAAACGCCGTAAGAGGATAAAGCCTGCATTCTTGGCAGCCGATCCATGGACCAAACCAGCCGATGCAAGATGTTCCCCTCTTCCGCTCCCGGGCGAGATTCGAAGGTTGCTGCCGCTGCGTCACACCATACCCGCAGCTCTCTGTAGACAGCTCCCTTTTACTGCTCCCGTTCATCGCGTTTACACGATATGCTGTTAGGAAAAACCTCATGATATCCGGCTCCCTTCACCGGGTATCATGCCTCTTTCACACCGTTTCGTTGTCATATGCCTAATTCTGCTTGATCAAATCATTAGCTGCCTAATAAGAATGCAAAAAAGCCTGCCGTCTCTTATTCAAGAGACGACAGGCTATCCTATCGCGGTACCACTCTTGTTGACTCTAAGCTCCCGGGTTCATACCGCTGTCTCCCGGACCTTAAAGCCCCCTCCATCGCCAAATCACAAATGATTTGTGCGCAGCCATTCTCACGGAGGCCATCCCGTAACAAGGTCAAACTCCGCAATTTCAATCCATGCCGGATCGGCATTTTATTGCGCAAGGTTCCCCTGCTCCGCTCCCAGGTGAGTTCAGGTCCCTCTCGTCTGCGTTGCACCGTCCCGCAGCTCTCTTCATCCAAGGTTCACCTTACTGGTCCTGTTCTTTGCGTTTCAATATTCTGGAATTTGATCATGATTATACGTCCTATATAGAGACGTGTCAAGACGCTTTAGCTTAATGGTTCCGCCCAAAGTTCCAGCGACATTTGCGGGTCCGCCTTCATATCGAGCGGCGTAAAGCTCCCCTGCTTCCATTTCAAATGGGCCGCGGCGGCAATCATCGCCCCGTTATCGGTGCAATACTGAAATGGCGGAATCGTTAGCGGAATCCCTTCCTGCTCGCATCGTTCAGCCAAAACTTTACGGAGCCCGCGATTGGCGGCAACGCCACCGCACAGCAGCAGCTGTTTGGCATCGTATGCTTTGACCGCGCGAACCGCCTTCTCCACGAGCACCTCCACAACGGATTCCTGAAAGCCCCGGGCTATCGCTTCCGTCCGAACGTCCTCTCCACGCATTTTGCTCTGATTGACGACATTTAATACAGCCGACTTCAAACCGCTGAAGCTAAAGTCATAAGAATCGGGCTCCAGCCATACGCGGGGAAGATCCACGACCTCCTCGGCTTCCAAGGCCATACGGTCGACATGCGGGCCTCCGGGATACGGGAAGCCAAGCGCCCTGGCCACCTTGTCGTACGCTTCGCCAACCGCATCATCCCGCGTCCTGCCGATTAATTCAAAGCTGCCCTCGTCCTTCATGTAGACCAGCTCGGTATGGCCGCCGGAAACAACCAGCGCCATGCAAGGATAGGCGATATCGCCCACAAAGCGGTTTGCGTAAATATGGCCCGCAATATGATGCGTGCCGATCAGCGGCTTGCCCAGCGCAAAAGCCAGGCTTTTGGCAGCCATGACGCCCACGAGAAGCGCTCCGACCAAACCGGGACCCTGCGTGACGGCGATCGCCGACAAATCCTTCATTTCGATCCCGGCCTCGGCTACGGCCTGCTCAATAATTAACGTAATGCTCTCCACATGCTTGCGGGAGGCCACCTCGGGCACCACCCCGCCAAATGCCTTATGCGTTTCAATCTGGCTGGCAATGACGCTGGACAATACTTCGCAGCCATCCTTTACGACGGCAACCGAGGTTTCATCACAGCTCGTTTCTATCGCCAATATGCAGCTGTGCTGCCGGTCTATTTTTTCATCCTTCATGATAGCCTTTGACTTCCTTCCTCGCCATCGTCCTCCCGATAAGGGGGCAGATCTGCCCACATGATGAGTGCGTCTTCCTGGTTATCGGAATAATACCCCTTCCGGACACCGGCTGGTTTAAACCCTTTTTTGATATATAAACGCTGGGCAACGTCATTGGACACCCGAACCTCGAGCGTCATTTTCTCCATCCCCATATAAGCAGCGGTCTTCATCAGTTCCGTCAGCAGCCGATCGCCCCATTTGCGTCCGCGATACTGCTCCAGCAGGGCAATATTCGTGACGTGCGCTTCATCCACGATCGTCCACATGCCGGCATACCCTACGGTTCGGCCTTCGTACTCCATAATCATATAACGTGCAAAATGATTCAGTTTCAGTTCATTGTGAAAAGCTTCCTCGGTCCAGGGCACGGTAAACGCTTCGCGCTCCACCTCGAGAACCTCCGGAATATCCTCCAAGGTCATCAACCGAAAGGACAAACCGTCTTCACCATCTACCGGCTTCTTCTGCTGATCCATGACGAATCCTACGCTCCCTTCACCGCTTACGCAGCAGGTTCGCTTCCGCTTCGGAAAGCTGTGTATAGTTGGGTATTAGTGTATGCACATCATCCGCTTCCCCCGCGAGCAATCTGGCCGCTCCCAAGTACCCCATCCAGCGGCCTTCAAGCGAATACGGATGAATATGCAGCCGGTCTCCAAACCACGGCTCAAGCCCTCGGGCGGTTTCGGCATGAAGCTCCACTTCCCCAATAAACCAAATGCAAACCGGGCGCTCCTCTTCAGGCAGCTTGCTGATACGTTCCTTTATGGTTTCCACCCAGGTTTGCATCAGTCGAATACCATCTGCTTCCATACGTAGCGGCGCATCCCCTTGGCTCTCTGAATCGGCAGCGAATAATGCCGTGTACACTTGTCCCCGTCTTGCATCCAGCAGCGGAATGACCCAGTGGACTCCCTTCTTTGGCTCGGCTTGATGCCATCCAGACTTCAAGCCCCCCCATGCCAAGGCATGCAGGCTGGATACCCCGACAACCGGGATGTGATTAGCCCATGCCAATGTTTTGGCAGCCGTTACCGCAATCCGAATTCCGGTATAAGAACCCGGACCTACACCTACGGCAATGCCGTCCATCTGGTCCATGCCTAGGCCTGCTTCCTCAAGCGCCTGTGCCATCACCGGGTGCAGATGCACCGAGTGGTTGCGGTCCGCATTCGTGTTAACTTCCGACAGCAGCTTGTCCTGCTCCATCACGGATACCGCCAGCGATGCCGTAGACGTATCCAGCGCCAAAAACCGCTGCTGCGGCTTCGTGTCATTGTTGTTCATTCCAGCTACCCCATTTTTCATTCAAATCCCGGCACCACTCGCCATAGGGCTCGCCCTGGCTTGAAAGTGTGATAATCCGGTGCGTTTCGCCTGTCGTTTCTAGCTGGATATGCAGATACCGCTCAGGCAAGAGCTCGGTGATCAGGCTGCTCCACTCTACGAGACAAACCCCCTCACCAAAAAAATACTCATCCAGCCCGAGCTCATCCGCTTCATCAATCGACAAACGGTACACATCCATATGGTAGAGCGGCAGACGCCCCTCATATTCTTTAATAATCGTAAATGTCGGGCTATTCACAACCCCGTTCACACCAAGGTGCTGTGCAAATTGTTTGGAGAATGCCGTTTTCCCTGCTCCAAGATCCCCGTCCAGACCGATGACAGTCCCTGGCTCCGCCCTCGCGGCCAGCCAGGCAGCAAGCTGCTCCGTCTCCTCCAGACTGCTTGAAATCATTCGAAACTGGCCCTCCGTACGGCCATTGTTCACTGATAACCCACCCTTTACTTAGTTTGCCCATATCTCAAAATACTTGATCTTCATTATATCGGTCCTCCCAACCGGCTGCAAGAACATGAGTTTCGCCTTCATGACTGAGATGAGAATAGAAACGTCAAACCGGGTTGCAAACACTGACACTACGTAGTCAAAGATTAAGCATTATAGTTAAACCATAACAATGATCAAGAGATTTGAGGAGGATTATTATGAACCCCACGAATGAATCGAATACAGCCCCATGTTCAGAAAAAGCCATACTTCCTTTTCGCATTCAAATTCCAGAGTCGGACCTGCTTGACCTTAAGGAACGTTTGGCCCGCACTCGGTGGCCTGATGACCTGGAGGATAATCATTGGGAATATGGAACGCCGCTGTCTTACCTGAAAAAGCTATCAACCTATTGGAAGGATTCCTATGACTGGCGTAAATATGAAGCCATGCTGAATGAATTCCCCCAATTCATGACCACCATCGATGGGCAAAACATTCACTTCCTGCATGTTCGCTCCCCTGAGCCCGATGCGCTTCCTCTAATCATAACCCATGGCTGGCCAGGATCCATTGTGGAGTTCACGCATATGATTGAACCGCTCACCAATCCCGGGAAGTACGGTGGGAATCCGTCCGACGCATTTCATCTCGTAATCCCGTCCCTCCCAGGCTTCGGCTTTTCCGGGCATACAACGGAACGTGGATGGAATATCGAACGTGTCGCTAAAGCGTGGGATGAATTAATGCGCCGCCTGGGCTATGAGCGTTATGGGGCACAAGGGGGAGATACCGGGAGCATGGTTTCAGCAGAACTAGGCCGGATCGCTGCTGAGCGAATCGTAGGCGTTCATTGTAACGGTCTATCGGTGTTTCCCACCGGAGATCCGGCTGAAAGCGAGAACCTTACGGCCGCAGAGAAACTGCGCTATGATGAATTAGCCGGCGGGGGATTTGATGGTTCCGGATATGCTATCCTTCAAGCGACCAGACCCCAGACACTATCCTACGGTTTAACGGATTCCCCTGTCGGGCAGCTTGCATGGATTGTGGAGAAGTTTAAGGAGTGGACCGATCCCACGGCAGATCTTCCTGAGGATGCGGTAGACCTTGAGCTCCTTCTTACGAATGTCTCGATCTATTGGCTGACAGCTACGGCAGGCTCCTCCGCAAGAATTTATAAAGAAAGCTCCAATAATTGGGGAGCGCCGGCACCATATTCCTCGGTCCCCACCGGCGTAGCAGTCTTTCCCAAGGATCTCTCCATTCGCAGTATGGTAGAGAAACAGTATCATGTCGTTCACTGGTCAGAGCTCGACCGAGGCGGCCATTTCGCCGCATTGGAAGCTCCAGATCTGCTGACTGACGATGTTCGACTATTTTTTAGAGAGCTTCGTTAACCACCATCAACGCAAACACACCTTGTCCGGTGTCCGGCGATATGGGACCCGTACAAGGTGTGTTTTTTTCGTGTTTATTAAACGCTTAGACGTAAGCCAAGAGCCTCTCCCCGTTAAGAAGCTATTCGCCTTCTTGCAGCCGGTCTACGTTCACAGTCAGCGTATTAGTCGGACGGGAGCCAACCTGGACGGTGGCCATCCCCTTCTGCTGATCCACATGCTCGATCCAAACCGATTCCCCTTCCAGATTGACTTTGTAAGTATCCTTGGAATTGAAAATTTCCACGGCGCGCTGTATCTCCATACGTTTAATCCTCCTTCTCCATATTTCTTGGCGATTCGTCCACGACGTCCATCGTATCGGTTGTGGAAGGGCCGATCAGCCCATTATCCAATGTGACATTGCCTCCGCCAAGGCCTTCATTGATCATCCGGTCAATATCAAACATCGTAGATTCCCGAGAGATCTCGCTCTCCTCCGAGGTCAGGCTGTTCCAATCCACCATGTCCCCGTTCACCGCTTCTGCAGCGGAATGATCCGAGGCCCTGTCCTTCTGTATCTCCTCCGACGTTTCGGTTTCTCTAGGCTCCATCATGACGAAAAATACCTCCTTATACAGGCAGAGTTCATCGTCAATATGCCACAAACCGGTTCTAATTATGCAATCTCGAGCTATAACTCATACTAGAGTCTTTTTTTGGGCACACTAATAGAGGTAGTACAAAAATTTATAGCAGTCGTTTATTACGTTTACTACACGGTCATACCCAAACATATTAGAATTTGATAGGAGGTTTCATAGAATGCATACGGTATGGAAGGGCGCGATCAGCTTTGGTCTGGTACACGTGCCCGTCAAGATGTTCTCGGCTACGGAAGATAAGGATATTTCGATGCGGTACATTCACAAGGAATGCGGCAGCCCGCTCTCTTACATCCGTAAATGTCCGGTATGTGAAGAGGAAGTTGCCTGGGAGGAAATTACGAAGGGGTACGAGTATGAGAAGGGGAAATTCGTGCTGTTCGAAAAAGAAGAATTGGAGCAGCTGGCAGAGCAGAACAGCAAAAACATTACCATTCTGGACTTTGTGGATCTGACCGAAATTGACCCGATTTATTTTCAAAAGACGTACTACCTTTCTCCGGATCAGGCAGGCGCAAACGCATATCGACTCCTGCTGGAAGCGATGAAGCAGTCCGGCAAAATCGGCATTGCCAAAATCGCCATTCGCTCGAAGAGCAGTCTGGCCGCGATCCGGGTGCTCGATGAATGCTTGTCGATCGAGACGATTTTCTACCCGGATGAGATCCGGCCGATCTCCCAGGTCCCGAATTTGCCTGAAAGAACCGAGGTTAACTCCAAGGAACTCGATATGGCCAAATTGCTGATTGACCAGCTGTCGACTCCCTTTGATCCTGAGAAATATACGGATGATTATCGCGAACGTCTGCTGGATCTGATCAACGCCAAAGTATCCGGCGAAGAAATCAAAATTGCCCCTGCTCGTCAGGAGACCAACGTTGTCGATCTGATGGCTGCTCTCCAGGCGAGCATCGAAGCCGTAAAGCCGATCGGAACGGATCCGGGCACCAAACCGAAGCCGCGTAAAACAACCCGGAAGACGGCTGCCAAAGAACCGGCTGCCAAAGTCAGCGGCGGAGAAGGCGAGCTTGACGCACCGAAGCCGAAGCGCCGGACAACCAAATCCAAGAAAACCGACTCCACATCCTGATCCGTATGGGACAATTGCAGAATCTACTGCCCAAAGAGCCGATGGCACCCATCTCAACAGATCAGATCACGACGGGCGAGGATTGGGGTTATCAACTGAAATGGGACGGGGTGCGCATACTCGCCGGAATTGACCAAAACCGCGTATCGCTATACTCCCGCAAGCTGCTCGATAAAACCTCTCTGTATCCCGAAGTCGTTCAGGCATTATCCGGCCTGCAAGAACGGCGCCTTCTTCTGGATGGCGAGGTTGTCTATTTTCATCCGGAGCTTGGTCGTCCCGTGTTTCAGAAAGTTCTTCAGCGGGAGCGTTCGCGTGCGGTCAGCACGAACGCTCCTCTGTTTACTTATGTTCTCTTTGACATTCTGGTGGACGGCGACCAAGACATGCGCAAGCTGCCATATCTTGAACGACACCACCGCCTGAAGGAGATCGTTTCCGACACGCCGGGCCTCCTGACCGCGGATCTGTTTCTTGAAGGCGAGCATTTATGGAGTTGGGCCGAAGAACGGGGATGGGAGGGCATTGTGATGAAGCGCCTCTCCTCTCCTTATCGTGAAGGCAAGAAACATCGGGATTGGTACAAGAAAAAGATTGCCGTGAACTTGACAGCCACCGCCGTCGCCATGATTATCAGGGAAGGCCGCGTGGCCAGCCTCGTCATTGCCGATGACGACGGCAACTATATCGGCCGGGCTTCCCTGGGGCTTAATGAGCAGACGAAGAAGAGGCTGCTGCAATACGCCGAGAGCCATCGTGCTGACGCGATATGGAATACGCTTCATACCGACCTGAAGAAAGAACAGCTGGCCTGGCTTAGCCAGCCGCTTTCGGTTCAGGTCACATTTCTCGAGTGGAGTCAGGATGGCATGATGCGCCATCCCAAACTCGTATCGATTGAGGGGGTGTAAACAATATGGCTCGTACCGTCAAAGGCACCCTGACGATCGAGGGACAGGAGATTCAAATTACGAATCCCGACAAACCGCTATGGCCTGAAGTCGGCATTACCAAAGCGATGTATCTGCAAAAGCTTGCGGCCATCTCCCCATTCCTGCTCCGATACTGCCGGGGAAGGCTGCTCACGACCATCCGGTATCCGCACGGGGCCGAGGGCGAATCCTTCTATCAGAAAAATGCGCCGGAGCCGCTGCCGCCTTTTGTTCAGACCTATGTCCACGAAAATATTAACTACGTGCTGTTGAACGGACTGCCGGAGCTGCTCTGGCTGGGGAATCTGGCTGCGCTTGAGTTTCACCCTTCCCTGCATCTGGCAGGCAGCACTCTGCCCTGCGAATGGATGATTGATCTGGATCCTACGCTGCCGGAGGAGCCACGGATCATGGAAGCGACCGCGATTGTAGGGGACGTGCTGAGCTCCTTGGGCCTGTCCTCCGTCCCAAAAACCTCAGGCGCTACCGGGGTGCAGATCATCGTTCCGATTCCGGAAGGCGTTACGTTCGATGAACTTCGTACGGTCGGCCAATTCGTGGGGCAATATGTAACCGAGAAGTTCCCTAAGCTGTTCACCATCGAACGGCTTAAAAAAAATCGCGGCGATAAGATCTACTTCGATTATCTTCAGCATTACAGCGGAAGGACACTCGCTGCTCCATATACCCCGCGGGCCCGGCGGCTTGGGACCGTCTCCACACCGCTCACTTGGGACGAGGTCCGTCAGGATGTTTCTCCCACGGAATTTCATCTGTTGAACATTGAAGAACGGCTAAAAGAGAAGGGCGACCTGCTTCAAAGCCTGCCTCCCCAACCGATAGAGAACGTCATCCGACACCTGAAGCCCCAAGGAAAGGGATCGTCAAAAAGGAAAGGATAACTGCTCAATATCCGGCATAAGCTCCTTGCCGGAGACTGGCGCTGCCGGTTGAGGCAGCTTCCTTGGCTGTGCAGGAGCAGCCAGGTCCCGGACTGAACGAAGATGATCGCGAGCGCCTTCCTGCGTCTCGTTCTCTTGAGAAGTCCCGCTTGCAATCGTCCCGGATTCACTCACTATGGCAGTAGATGCCCCCGTGGTCAGTCCATTCAGCTCATATTCGTTCAGCAGCCTGGCCGCCATCGATTTGAAGGAACGTACGTAATGCTCTTCGGCATATGCGCCCTGTCCATATAACTCGCGGTAAGGCTGTACCACTTCGGGAAACTGGTGTTTAAGTGTTTCGATATACCATTTCTTCACGTCACGCGACAGTCTCAGTAACGAGATCATCGCAAAAGAAACACCCCTCACCTTCGCCTGCGACAAAAGATCCCTCAGTTCCGACTCCTTATCCGTCAAAAAGGGCAGCACAGGCGCCACAAACAAGCCCGTTCGTATGCCTGCAGCCGATAATCGGTGGATCGTATCGAGCCTGCCCTCCGGATGAGGCGATGCCGGCTCCAGCTTCCGGATGATGTCCCCATTCAGCGTGTTGAGACTGATGTTAACGGACACATTCTCCATCCGGGTCAATATGTCCAAATCCCTGAGCACGAGCGGAGAACGCGTTGTAATGCTCGTGGAGATGCGGTATTTAGCGAGCAGCTTCAGGCACTCCCGCGTAATCCCCTCCTTGCCCTCGATCGGCTGATACGGATCGGTTGCCGTTCCGATCGTAACCTGTCCAATCGATCTGCGCATCGCTTCAATATCATGATCAAACTTCCTCGCCGCACTCGATAACTGCTTCTCCAGCGCTTCGGCTGCATTCGACTTCATAAAGATATGATGCTGAAACTCATCTTCCGCCCCCATACCGATAAAGGATTGAAAAGCGCGGGCATAGCAAAAGCTGCATCCATGCCCGCATCCGCGGTACGGATTAATGGACCAATCGAAGGGCATCCTCTCTTCCTTTACTCTGTTTAAAGTCTGTTTGGTCGTTACCCGTTCATATAACGTACGAGCCACTCCTCTTCCTCCCCTCTGATCCTGTATTATTACTGTATTTTGAACTATTATTATTTTAACAAACATATGTTCTTATTATAAGTGGGTTTTATTGGATTTTCAAATTAACCTCCAGCAACGCTTCATCATAATATGTTGAACTTGGTCCAATTCCGCTTTATAATTAATATATATCATGTGATATATATCGATTGTTCTACATATAATTAATCCAAGGAGTTGCAGACAGCCATGGCACCGAAAACGAAGTTCACCAAACAAGATATCGTGCTAGCCGCATTTGACATTGCCAAGACCGATGGAATCGAGTCCATTACGATTCGTAAAGTAGCTGAACGTCTGGGCAGCTCCATCGCGCCGATCTATGTCAATTTCAACGATGCTGAAGAACTGGTTCAACAGGTCGTCGAAAAGGCCTTCCAGGTGGCCAGAGGATTGATTACAGAGCAGCAATCCGGGCAGCCGTTCCGGGATATCGGCATGGCAAGTCTCCGGTTCGCCAAGGAATACCCTGTGCTCTACCGGGATTTGATTATGAAGAACAATCCCCATATGAAGAATACCCCGGAACAAATTCGTGAGGTTATCGTGTTGATGAAGCAGGACCCGGAGCTTTCGGGATTTTCTGATCAGGAGCTGCAATCTATTTTATTGAAAATGCAAACCTTTCAGACAGGTCTCTGTGTCATGCTAGCCAATGATTTATTCACGGAGAGTATGGATGACATCAAGATGATCCATATGATGGACGAAGCCGCTGAAGATTTCATACGTGCCGCTCGTTTGCGGAAACAGCAGGAGAAGTGAAGCTGTAATAAGGCATCGATAAATAACAATCTGTGGGAGGTATATGGAGAATGGGAAGATACCTGGAGCAGTCGCTTCTGGATGAATGCTTGGCTCGGCTCGCTAATAAAAGGAATGTGTTTAGCACGGTTTTATGCGTTGAGGACCAGATGCAATCCCTGTCCCTTGTCAGCAGCGGCGGGGAGATGCAGACCGAGGACCGCTATTTCATTGCCAGCGTGACCAAATTGTACGTGACAGCTGTACTTTTGAAATTACGGGCGGAGCAGCGGATTGGGCTCGATGATCCAATCGGCAGGTACCTTTCAAAAGAGATCATGGCGGGACTCCATATGATGGAGAACAGGGATTACACCGAAGAAATCACGGTCAAACAGTTAATGTCCAATACGTCAGGCATCCCGGACTATTTTTCCGGGGACGTCTTCTCGGATCTCATTGCCGGGCATGATCAGGCTTGGAGTCTGGACAAAACATTGGATGCAGCCAGACGGCTAAAGCCCAAATTCAAACCTGGCCAAAGAAATAGAGCCCAATATTCCGACACCAACTACAGGCTGCTTGGACAAATAATCGAGAATATCAAGGGCGAATCCATTCAGAACGTATTCAAGGAGTACATCTTCGACAAGCTGAATCTGACACAAACGTATTTTTTCGATGATCCCGAGGATACCAGCCCCATTCCTTTCTATTATAAGAAAAAGCGTTTGGACCTTCCTTTGTACATGGCGTCCATCGGAGCGGAAGGCGGCATTGTCTCAACGGCAAGGGAAACGATGATGTTCCTGCGCTCCTTTTTTAACGGGGATTTGTTTCCGATCAGCGATTTGGATGAGCTCCAGAGGCAATGGAATTTTCTATGGGCACCTGGACCCTTTTTCTATGGCATCGGCATTTCAAGACAGCCGCTCTCTCCATTCGGCCTAGGGCGAGGACTTATCGGTCACTGGGGGCAATCCGGCGCATTTGCCTTCCATCACCCCGAATCAGGACTCTATTTCACCGGAACCGTGAACCAGGCCGTGGGTCAATCCGCGGCAGTGCAGGCGATGACAAGAATCATTCGTCAATATGGGCGAGAGAAGAAGGCGCTTCGCCTGCACGCAGATGCCCCTTAAACAAAAAAATGTTCCACCCGTGTTAACTCTCAACATGGGTGGAACATAACACTTCATGGTTATTAGTGAATGGCTTTCTTCTTAAAGCGGCCGCCCTTCACATCATGGATGTTCCCGATGGCGACAAAAGCCTGGGAGTCCCAATCTTCCACGATCGATTTGAGTTTCGCTTCTTCCAGACGGGTAATGACAACAAAGATAACCTTCTTGCTGTCCCCGGAATAAGCGCCCTCACCATCCAGATAGGTTACGCCGCGTCCCAAACGTTGGGTCAGCGCATCACCGATCTCCTTATGCTTATCACTGATAATCCAAACCGATTTGGATTGATCAATGCCTTCGATTGTAATGTCAATCAGTTTAAACGCCAGGTAATAAGCAATCAACGAGTACATGGCATGATCCCAACCGAAAATAAATCCTGCGCTGCCAAGAATAAATACGTTAATGAACATCACGATTTCGCCGACGGAGAACGGTGTCTTCTTGTTGATCAAAATGGCTACGATTTCCGTTCCGTCCAAGGAGCCGCCGGACCGGATAACAAGACCAACCCCGATACCAAGCAGAACGCCGCCGAACACGGCCGCAAGCAGCGGATCGATAGTGATCGGATCGACGGGATGCAGAAAATAAGTTCCAATGGACATGATCACTACGGCGAACAGCGTAGATAATGCAAAGGTTTTCCCGATTTGTTTATACCCCATAAACAAAAACGGAAGGTTGAACAATGTCAGGAATATACCTAGCGGAACATTGGTGATATGGGAAACCATAATGGATACGCCGGTAATGCCTCCGTCAATAATTTTGTTGGGTACCAGAAAGATCTCCAGCCCTACTGCCATCAGTACCGCACCGAAAGTTAAGAACACCAGACGACGGAGAAGCTTCAAGGTGGTTGAGCCTGCCTTGGGATTCTCCGGCTTCTGCTGCTCCGCTTTCACTGGCGCAAGAATCTTCACATCACTTGACATAAATCTCCCCCGTTCAACTTATGAAAGCTAAGCTAATTTATATTTATAAGTGAAACCCTTATAAATATTCTATCATATAAACAAAAGCTGGACATAATCTTTTCGCAGTTTATCCTGCTTTTTACTCGGATTTCCGTCATTCCCACATCTCATGTAAGTTATTCCTTTTATAATAAGGGTGACAGCATCCTGCATAAAATTTCGGCTGCTCTCTGCCATCTTCCGCGCTGACGAAATACCTCCGCGTCAATCAGTCGGCTCTGTTTGAGATCCTCCTTAAAATCCGAAACCAACCGTTCTATCGGGGCCTGATCAAACAGTACGGCTGTCAGCTCGAAATTACAGAAGAAACTCCGCATATCCATATTCGCCGTACCGACCGAGCCTAGAAGCTCGTCCACAATGAGCACCTTGGCATGGATGAACCCTTTTTCATACTCGTAGAAGGTAACTCCCGCTGCCAGCAGTTCTTCCACGTAGGACAAGCTCGCCATTTTCACAAAACGGGAATCGGCACGATCCGGAATAATGATCCGTACATCCACACCGCTCACCGCTGCCGTCTTCAGCGCCTCATATATCCCTTCATCGGGAATGAAATACGGCGTTGTGATCCATATCCGTTCCTTGGCCACGGAAATCGCCCCGAAGCACATCTCCTGGATGGCATTCCAGTTCAGATCCGGTCCGCTGCTCAATATTTGCACTTGCTCATCCCCCGTGCATTGATGCTTCGGGAACAGCCCGAAATCCACGATGCGTTCTCCGGATGCAAGCTTCCAATCGTGCAGAAACACATTTTGCAGGAAGTACACCGCATCTCCCTTTACTTCCAGATGCGTATCGCGCCAGTAGCCCATTTTCGGGTATTCGCCCAGATAGTCGTCCCCGACGTTAATCCCGCCAAGAAAACCGATTATGCCGTCCACCACGACGATTTTACGGTGATTCCGGTAATTGATTCTGCGGCTGAACATCGAAACCATGGCGGGCAGGAAGAAATAGAACTCCACTCCCGATTCCTTGAACCGCTGAATGAACGTTTTCTTAAGTTTATAACTGCCCAGCCCGTCACAAACCAGGCGTACCTTCACGCCTTCTTGCGCCTTTCGAATCATGACATCCTGAAACTTCGTGCCGATCCGGTCATGACGAAAGATATAGAACTCCACATGGATGTGGTGTTTGGCCTGTTCCATAGCGCTCAACATAGCAGCATAAGTCTCTTCCCCGTCCGTCAACACGCGGCTCTGATTACACCCCGTGATCGGACTCTCCGACAAGTGATTGAGCAGATTGAACAAACGGTCATTATGATGAAATCCGGCATTGTTCATACCTTCCTTGTGCCGGACAACAGCGGCCCGATCCCAGAGGTGCCCCCTGAGCTCCTGAAACAGTCTGGAGCCCCGCTTGCGAATCTTCAACCGCTTCTGATAGTCCCTCGCCACAAAGAAATATAGTACAAACCCGATCAATGGGAGGCAAAATAAAATAAACAGCCAGGCCACGGCCTTGGACGGATTCCGAAATTCCAGCAGCAGCACTGCAACCATCTGCAAAATAAAAATAATAAGTGCAACCAGAAGCCACACCATACCGGCAGCCTCCTCACCATGAAGAATAGTGGTATTTTGAACCGAATAACTACACTACATCATTGACCAATTTCATATGTATTTATTCAATTACCCAATGACGCACCATACTGAATAAGTTCTCTTATCTAATAATTTTTGACATGTTCTTCGAAAGAATAGAATACATACTAGATAAGGAGCTGGCCAAGTCTAGCGGGTACCATGATCCACAAACGATGTATGGAAGGGAGATGCCATGAAAACCACACACCGTAAACAACGCTTAACCCTGCTGGTGCTTCGGGATGCCCAGCATTCAGTCAAACAGATCCATCTGTCCAAGCCTCTCATGATAGCGGTGCCCGCGGCCGCTATTTTGTCCATCGCCGGACTAATCGTTTCCCTGCAAATCCAGTCGGCTCAAACGATCTCGGGACTGGAGCAGCAGCTGATGCTGAAAAGCCTGGAAGCTTTAAAGATGGAAGTGACAGTTACCGACAAGGAAGAAGCCATAGAACGCCTAAACAAAGCTATCATTCAGCTGTCGGGTGAAGCAGAGCAAACGAAGGTCCAGATGGAGCGCGTTCAGCAGCTGGAGCAGGAGCTTCAGCAGTTTATTCAGAAGCACGGCAGCTTGTCAGGACAGACCTCCTCCATCACAGCGGAGGATAAGCAGCATGTCGGAGGGGAATTCATTGCCGTTCATGAGAATGAAATGTTAAGTCTCGCAAGGGAGACCCATGATGATTTCGAGGAGATTCAGCAGTTGATTTCACGCATGGAGCGTCATATTCCGCGCACGCTGGATCAAGCCCAGGAGACCCAAGAGAAACGTGAAGGCACGCCCTCTCTATGGCCAACCACCTCTAAACGGCTGACATCGAATTTCGGTTATCGGAGCGATCCTTTTACCGGGCGTTCGGCCTATCATGCCGGCATCGATATTGCCGGTAAAACTGGGGATCCCATCTATGCTGCAGGTGCCGGTGAGGTGACGGCAGCGGAACGCAGCGGAGCCCGGGGGCTTTATATCGTGGTCAAACATCCGAATGGTCTGGAGACCTGGTACATGCATCTGGACAGTCTGGACGTGTCGGTAGGCGATCATGTCGATCAAGGTGAAGCCATTGGCAAGCTGGGATCCTCCGGGCGAAGCACAGGCCCTCATCTTCATTTCCAGGTCGTCAAAAACAACCAGACGATTGACCCGTTGCCTTATCTGCAGTAAACACCATCCATTTATGATGAGGAGGAATGTAATATGAAAAAGAAAAACAAGAACAAGCGGGCTTCCCAGCGAACGGATACGCTAATTGGACCAGGAAGCGAAGTTGAGGGCGTGCTGCAATGCGAGGAAAACCTGCGGGTTGACGGCCGCTTTAACGGCTCCATTGAAAGCCAAGGCTGTGTCACCATCGGCGAAGAAGCGATTGCCCGCTCCAATATTTCCGCTCGGGAAGTCATCGTCGCCGGCAAGGTGTACGGCGATGTGACGGCGGAAAACAAACTGACTATTACGCCTACCGGGCAAATGTATGGGGATGTTTACGCCGCTTCCCTAATCGTTATGGAAGGCGGACTCCTAAATGGAGCTAGCCGAATGGAGCATCAAACCTCCAGTCAAGAAACTGCGGAGTCAACGGACACCACACTGCCGCTCCAGCGCTCGGAAGCAGGTTAACCCAGCATATGGACGGCGACCACCCGAACCCGGCAGTTTTATATCGATCGGCCAGTTCTTTCAGCCGATATAATGAAAGAGCCCCTTCCCATCCCTGTGATTCACACGGACAGAAGGAGCTCTTTTCTTATCATTAGGCTGCCACGTCTCTCTTCGTAAAGACCAACCAAGAGATGAGCATGAACAACAAGCAATAAACACCCAGAATCGTGATGGAAAAACCTAATCCTACTCCCCCCGGTCCGACAGGCGACTGGATATAGCCGCTCAGGTCGGTGTGGAGAAAGAGTAAATACTTCGCCCATTCAAACCGCTCCGGATTAAAGATAAAACCGAAAATATCCTTGGTGAACAGGACCAGCAGCGATAATCCAATCGCCAGACCGCCAGAACGAAATACCGTAGAGAGCATAAACGCAATCAGCGAGATGACCAGTGCCTGGATCGTATCCGTCAGCAGGAGAAGCAGGGAGTTGTTCATCGACGATCCCTCGAATCCACCCGATAATCCGGTGTTGCCGGAGAACAAGAGCAGCGACATGGCGATCCCCACCACGGCCGTGATTCCTGCACAGAGCAGACCGAATAGGATCAGGGAGGTGAATTTGGACAACAGAATCTTCCCTCGGCTCCACGGCCGAATCAGCAGCAATTTGATGGTGCCTCCGGCAAACTCCCCGGCCACGATGTCCGACGCGACGATCACCGTGAATATGGTACTTAGGTAGATGGTGAAACTCTCCGTCCATGTAAATACGGTCCAGACATCCATCGGCGCATTCGTAAAGTACAGCATGGTAGGCATGGCCGCATTAAACAATAGAAGAATCCCCAGCATGACCCATGTCCGTACGCGATAGTAAATTTTCATATTCTCATTGGCAACAAGACGGGTAAAGTTATTCAACAACGGATCCCCCTCCCGTCATTTCCAAAAATTGATCCTCTAGCGACCGGGTCACCGGCTGTATGGCATACACGCGTATGCCCGCCCCGACCAATACCGCGTTGATATCCGCAATCATGTTCTCGTCGCCGCGGACAATGATTCGGTGATCGCGGGTTGACACTTGGAATTCTTGGAGCAGTACTGCCGCTGCATCCGCGTCATTGACGGTAAAAGCCGTCTCTTCAAACACCCGCTCTCCCTCGGCCGTCCGCAGCTGCCGGATATCAATCAGCTTGCCGTGACGTATAATGCCAACGGTATCACACATCAGCTCCATTTCAGACAACAAATGACTGGAGACGAATACGGTCGTCCCTTCCTCCTGCGTCAATCGGCGCAAATAATCACGCAGCTCCCGAATGCCCTGCGGGTCCAAGCCATTCGTAGGCTCGTCCAGGATCAGAAGCTTCGGTCGATGCAGTAGTGCCTGTGCCACGCCGAGCCGTTGGCGCATCCCCAGCGAATAGGTCTGCACTTTCTCATGAATCCGATTCCCGAGCCCGACAAGTTCCACTACCTCATCGATTCGCTCCTTGGTAATGCCCTGCATCATGCGCGCAAAGTGCTTCAGATTGTTATATCCAGATAAAAATTTATACATCTCAGGGTTCTCGACGATCGCCCCAATTTGCGCGGCTGCCTGTTCATAATTCTTCCGTATGCTGTAGCCCCCGATGGTAATATCCCCCTGGGTGATGGACATCAGCCCGACCATCATGCGAATGGTCGTTGTCTTGCCTGCCCCGTTCGGCCCAAGAAACCCGAAGATTTGTCCAGGTGGGATATCTAAAGTCACATGATCTACCAAAACCTTGGACGAGATTTTCTTCGTAACCCCGAGCAGTCTTACCAGCGGTTCCTGCTTCATGTAATCTATTCTCCTTTGCCCTTGTATCATGTCAATCTCCACAATTATACAATACTAGAGCAAAGGACAAAATTGTTGAAATGCATGACCCCTATACTGCTTTTTAATGGAGCCGTCTACTTCCGATGCACCAACAAAGCCGATTGACACTCCTTGCAGACCCCCGCCGGAACATTATGCTTATAGAAGCCGGTTTTATACAAGCTGTGGCTTTGGGCAATGGGAAGCATCCGACAGCAACTGACGCAATACATCATCACTTCTTTCATCCCGTCATCTCCTCTCCGGGATTGATGCTTCTATTCTATGTACAGGATGATACAAAATGTATCCACTACAAAAATTCTATATAAATTGTTACTCTTTGTCAAACGTAAATAAATCAAATCCCGACGAGACTACAGAATCCGAAATATCCTTAAAACGGAGTGATGAAGAAGGATACATTTTTTTCTAATTTTTTAATAATTGCTACAATATGTATTGACGATCAACGGAATTTAGGATACATTTTGTATCATATTAGTTGTTTTATGTTATGTATGTTTGCTCTAAATTAATGGAACTTGTAGAGAGGTGAGTATGGATGTCATATGGATCTCGCATTGCAAAATTGCGGGAGCAAAAAGGTTGGACCCAAGAAGAGCTATCCGAGCTTATTGGTATCAGTCGGGCTTCTTTATCACATTATGAAAAGGACCGCAGAGAACCAAATCTGGAAACGCTAACAAGATTAGCGGACGTATTTCAAACCACGATTGATCAAATCATTGGAAGATAGTCTGTTTAGTCCCCCCACTCCAATATAATCAAAATAACCGAAAGCTTCGTTATTCTACTTCACACACAAAACCCCCTCTACTCAAAAAGGGGGTTTTGTGTTACGAGTCATTCCATATACGCTCTTAAAGTAGACGTTATCTTTTCTCTTTCTTGATCAGCGACGATATAATACCAAATTCCATTCATTTTTTGACCGTGGCCAGCAATTTCAACCTGCTCCAGCTTGTTTAGTTGTTGACGGTACTCCGTTACAAACATCTTCATCTCTTCAAACGAAATATCCGTTTTGACACTGTTTCCAATGTTGTCCAGAAGCGATTCCAGTTTAAAGACAGTCGAAATCCTTATTAACTTATTTAAGATCCCTTTCAGAACCTCCCGTTGCCTTGCATTTCTACCTAAGTCTCCCTTAGGATCTTCAAACCGCATACGCGAGAATGCCAGTGCTTCATCACCGTTTAAGTTCAGCTTCCCCTGATCAAAGTCATAGCCAGCATATTCGAACCGCATATGGTTATTTACGGTGACTCCACCCAATGAATCCACAATGCTGGAGAATCCCTCCATGTCCACTTTAATGTAGTAATCGATAGGGAATTGCAAAAAATTCTCGACACTGCTGACCGACATCTCAACGCCTCCAAAGGCATAGGCATGGTTGATTTTATCCACCGTTCCATGTCCTACAATATCAGTTCTAGTATCACGTGGAATATTAAAAATCAGTACTGACCCCTTTGCAGGGTTTACTGCCATTAATATCATGACGTCGGATCGCCCACGATCGTAGGGCCTTTGGTCTACGCCCAAAACCAGAACAGTAAATGGATCAGCGTCCTTCATATTCTTTTCTCCGACCCGAATGGTCGTCCGATCCTGTACGAAGGTTGGAATAACTGGCGAAGGCTCCCGTTCTTCGTAAATCCGATTTGCTGTCGTTTTAATGGATTGATACGTATACAGAAGATAAGCTGAAGGCAGCAGTATAAGCATAGCCAGCAGCCACAGGACCCATTTCCTTGTCATTTTCATCCAGTGATGCCCTCCATTGCGTTGACCTTATCACGTTCCGTTATAGGTCGACGTTAAATCACGACTTAAAGAATCTCCTTCATCATCGGTATGGTGAGCGAAAGTCTTGTTTTATCGCTTTTTTATCATTCGCTTATCAATAAATACATTGAATTCGTAGTGAATAAGGGTCAGGAGAAAGGGAACTCGCAGAAATATGTATCGAGGATGTTTCATGATTACATTGAACTAGATATACAACTCCAATTATAAGTTTAAATAAAAATCTACATATGAAATCATATAATGAAGTTTCATTAATCGCAGGAAAAAACAACGTTATTCTAGATCTATCCCTCATCATGCACAAGGATTTAAGGTAAAAGAACTAATGACCAAGCAACATAAATATAGTAGAATATCAATAAACCATGATAATGATTCATCGTGAATACCTGTTCGCTGCAGGCTATCCATGAATTACGTTTCAGTTATAGAGACTCATTTTATTCGACTCGTTGTGACCGAACATCATTCGGTTCAACATACCCACGATACGCGTCTTTTTATCGACGTCTGTATGGAATTCCGTATGATACAATTGGCGTCCGTAAAAGAGTCCCCTTGATTCAATGCGGCCCGAAAGCAAAATATGATCCACATTATCATCAATTTCGTAACCCAATATAACATTAGAATGAATCGGTATTTCCCAAGGACATAGGAATACAAGACCACTTGGCAGCAGCTCTAGCGGCGTAACGGAATGACTTTTCCCATGAATGGTTAATTCCCCGATCTGCATGACTCTAATCCTTACTGTAATTTGGTGTTGCCGTTCTCGTAACATTGGAGGTAACCCATCCGCTCCTTATTATAATTTTTTTGGTATGGGACATTTCTGCAATGGATAAAATGATACTAACTGTACCCAAACCTTTACATTGTAGATACAATATGTATCTTATTAATGTTTATAATACGATACATATTGTATCTAGTCAATAAAAAGTAGTCTTTTTATGTATATAATAATCGGCAATTTTAACTTTTAGATCTATTCAACTAACTTCTATAGATACAAGCCATTCGAAAGGGGGATCAATGCGTGAACTACGGAGAACGAATATCTGAATTACGTGAACAGCATGGGTGGACTCAGGAAGAGCTCGCTACCTCTGTCGGTATTACACGTGCTGCACTATCCCATTATGAAAAAAATCGGCGCAAGCCCGATTTCGAAACATTGACCCGCCTGGCAGATCTGTTTGACGTATCCATAGATTATCTGATCGGGAGAACGACACAGGAAAAAACGGTGCTTGATGCGGAGGTTCGATCGTTTGTGGACGGACTTGAACTATCCGATGAGGATTTATTGGAACGCTTTAACCTTACAGTGGACGGCCGTAAACTAACTGAAGATGAAGCCAAGCGATTTATTGCATTTGTCCGCATGGAACGGGCCATGAAATAACGGCTCCATGCCCAAGAACTACAAATCCCCGACGTGTAGGATACGACTATCCCAACATGTCGGGGATTTTCTTGTCACCATGAGATCATATCTAATCTTTTCGTTCCTCCAATTGCAGCCATTTATCAGGATGGATTCCCAATTGAGTCATGAGCTTATTGATGTCGATGTTCGTTTTCTGCTGGTCAAGCCGCTGCTCGGTGCTTCCGGAGCCTCTCTCCTTGTCCACACTCATTTCCACAACTACCTCGCTTATCTATAATTTCCTCTCCATCCCAGCTGCTAATACGTGTTGAAATTACCATATATACAGCAACAAACCTATTAAACAACTTACTTACCAATATTATAACGAACGAATCCACATGATGCTGTCGTCTTGTGGAGCCTTTGTCCTATGCTTCGGGTTCTAATTTTGTCGAATTTTCTTTTGGAATATTTTGTTGAAAAATATAAATTTCTTAATAACACTCATCACAGCTTATTTTATATATGAAAAAAAACCACATTGCATTCATTAAAGAACACAATGTGGTTTCTGATTAACATAACAACAGATGCTAGTTCCCTGTACGAGCCAGCTCTCTCATATTCGCCTCAAATGCGGCGAGGAGCGCAGCTTCACCCGCCAGGCCTTGGTCTTGAGCCTTTTCGATATGCAGCAGCATACGTTTGTAATCCTTCGGAATGATACGGACAAAGCGGCTGAGCGCCTGATCCCAGTCTCCTAGAATTTGCTGTGCCGGCACACTGCCGGTGTACTGCTCATGCTGCTGGACAAGATGACGGAGTTCTTCCGCTTCTGCAGCATCCTCCACGCGCTCAAGGAGCACCATCTCCAGATTACAGCGATCCATAAAAGTTCCTTCAGGATCATAGACATAGGCTACACCACCGGACATCCCGGCTGCGAAGTTGCGTCCGGTTTCCCCGAGAACGACTACCCGGCCGCCGGTCATATATTCACAGCCATGATCGCCGACACCTTCAACGACAATGCTCGCACCCGAGTTACGAACGGCAAAGCGCTCGCCGGCAATGCCTCTTACGTAGGCTTCACCGCCTGTAGCACCATAGAACGCGGTATTACCGGCAATGATGTTCTCCTCCGCTTTGAAGGTTGCTTTCGGTGAAGGCTTCACGATCAGCTTGCCGCCGGAAAGACCTTTACCGATATAGTCATTCGCATCCCCTTCAACCGTCAGCGTCATCCCTTTCGGCACAAAGGCACCAAAGCTCTGGCCTGCGGAACCCACGAAGTTAAATTGAATCGTGTCTTCCGGCAGTCCGGCAGCACCGTATTTGCGGGTGACTTCACTGCCCAGAATGGTACCCACTGCACGATCCACGTTTGTGATTGGGAAGGTACCTTCCACCGCTGCTCCCGATTCCAATGCAGGCGCAGCGCTGGCGAGCAGTGAACGCATATCCAGCGTTTCTTCCAGGCCATGATTCTGTCTTTGCGTACGATAGCGAGTGCTGCCTTCGGGAAGCTCCGGCGTATACAGCAATGCGGAAATATCCACGCCTTTCTTCTTCCAGTGATGATCCGCTTTGACGGCATCCAAGCAGTCGGTACGTCCAATCATCTCATTAACGTTGCGGAAACCAAGCTCTGCCATCAGCTCGCGCATGTCTTGAGCGACAAATCGCATAAAGTTGGCAACATGCTCCGGATCTCCTGTAAAGTTCTTACGCAGCTCCGGATTCTGAGTGGCTACGCCAACCGGACAGGTGTCCATTTGGCAGACACGCATCATGATACATCCGATGGCAACCAATGGTGCAGTAGAGAACCCATACTCTTCGGCTCCAAGCAGAGCCGCTACCACCAAGTCGCGTCCGTTCAGCATTTTGCCATCTGTCTCGAGCACAACGCGGTCACGCAGATTGTTCATGATAAGCGTCTGATGGGTCTCGGCAAGGCCAAGCTCCCAAGGCATACCCGCATGACGGATCGAGCCTTGCGGCGAAGCACCCGTACCGCCATCGTAACCACTGACCAGAATGATATCCGCCCGGCCCTTCGCAACACCCGCAGCAATCGTACCCACTCCCACCTCGGATACGAGCTTCACGTTGATATCCGCACGCGGGTTGGAGTTCTTCAGGTCGTAAATAAGCTCTGCCAAATCCTCAATGGAGTAGATATCATGATGCGGCGGCGGCGAGATCAGGCCAACACCCGGCGTCGAACCGCGAACCTCAGCTACCCAAGGATATACTTTACGGCCCGGCAGCTGTCCGCCTTCGCCCGGCTTCGCGCCCTGGGCCATCTTAATCTGGATTTCGTCCGCATTCACCAGGTAGTTGGAGGTTACGCCGAAACGTCCCGAAGCCACCTGCTTGATGGCGCTGCGGCGGGAATCGCCATTAGCATCCGGGATGAAACGGGCCGGATCCTCTCCGCCTTCGCCCGTATTGCTCTTGCCTCCGATGCGGTTCATCCCGATCGCTAGGCTCTCATGCGCTTCCTTGCTGATCGAGCCGAATGACATTGCGCCCGTTTTGAATCGGCGCATGATGGATTCTACGGATTCAACCTCATCGAGTGGTATCGGTTCGCCGACCGGCTTGATTTCGAGCAGTGAGCGCAGCGTAAGGTGCTGCTCATTCTCGCCTTTCACAAGCTCTGCGTATTTCTTGTAAGTTGCATAGTCATTGGTACGGACAGCCTGCTGCAGCAAATGGATGGTTCTCGGGTTGAACAAATGCTCTTCCCCGTCAGCTCTCCATTGATATTCACCGGCTGAATCCAGCGCTTTATCGTTCCCATCCTTATCGGTAAAGGCACGCTCGTGATGGGCCAGGGTTTCCTCCGCCACTTCTTCCAGACCGATACCTCCGATACGGGATGGTGTCCGCGTGAAATAGCTTTCTACGAAATCTTCTTTGAGGCCGACAGCCTCAAAGATTTGGGCCCCGCGATAAGATTGGATCGTGGAGATCCCCATTTTCGATAAAACTTTGACGACGCTCTTGCTTGCCGCTTTAATGTAATTTTTCACGGCTTTCTCATGCGAGATCCCGCGAAGCATCCCCTCGGAAATCATGTCATCCAGTGTTTCGAACGCCAGATACGGATTGACCGCGCTCACGCCGTAACCAAGCAGCAAGGCGTAATGATGCACTTCGCGAGGCTCCCCGGATTCAAGCAGAATTGCCACCTTGGTTCGGGTTCCCTGACGGATCAGGTGATGATGGAGAGATGATACGGCAAGCAGCGATGGAATCGCAGCATTGTCTTTATCCACGCCGCGGTCCGACAAGATCAAGATGTTATGGCCCTTGGCAATAACCCGGTCCGCCGCCTCGCAGAGGGTATCGATCGCCTGGCGAAGCCCTTGTGCACCTTCGGCTGCCGGGAAGAAGATCGGAATGGTCATGGATTTGAAGCCGGGACGACGAACGTGGCGCAGCTTCGCAAAATCTTCATTAGAGAGCACCGGCGAGTCCAGACGGATGTGACGGCAGCTTTCCGGCTCCGGCTTCAGCAGATTGCGCTCCGGACCGATCGTTGTTGCCGTTGAAGTGACCAGTTCTTCACGAATCGCATCAATCGGCGGGTTCGTCACCTGGGCGAACATCTGCTTGAAGTAGTTGAACAGCCGCTGCGGACGGTCGGACAACACTGCAAGCGGTGCATCGTATCCCATGGATGCGACAGCTTCCGCACCCGTGATCGCCATCGGCTCGATGACTTTGCGCAGCTCCTCATACGTATAACCGAACGCCTGTTGCAGCTGACGTACATTTTCATGCTTCGGATCCGGCAGTTCCGGCGCTTCAGGAAGATCATGAAGCTCTACCAGATGCTCATCGAGCCATTCAGAGTATGGAAGTTCCGCGGCGATGCTTGCTTTGACTTCTTCGTCCGAGATGATCCGGCCTTCCTTCGTGTCAACGAGCAGCATCCGGCCAGGACGCAAGCGGTCCTTGTACAGCACGTTTTCCGGCGGAATATCCAGTACGCCCGCTTCGGAGGACAGAATGATCAGATCATCCTTCGTTACATAATAACGGGATGGACGCAATCCGTTCCGGTCCAGGGTAGCCCCGATCTGAACACCGTCCGTGAACGCCATCGCAGCCGGGCCGTCCCATGGCTCCATCAGCGTGCTGTGGTATTCATAGAATGCTTTTTTGCTCTTATCCATGCTCTCATGGTTGCTCCACGGCTCAGGGACCATCATCATGGCCACATGCGGTAGGGAACGACCGCTGAGATACAGGAACTCAAATGTATTATCGAACATACCGGTATCGGATCCGTCCGGGTTGATGACAGGTTTCACCTTCTCCAGATCGCTTCCGAACAGTTCATGCTCGAACAGCGATTGACGGGCGTGCATCCAGTTTACATTTCCGCGCAGCGTGTTGATCTCGCCGTTGTGGATCATGAAGCGGTACGGATGCGCGCGTTCCCAGCTTGGGAACGTGTTCGTACTGAAACGGGAGTGAATCAGCGCGATAGCGGATTCCAATCCCTCTTCCTGCAGGTCCAAGTAAAATTCCCCTACCTGCTCCGTCGTTAACATGCCCTTATATACGATTTTCCGGCAGGACAGGCTGGATACATAGAAGCTGTCGCCTTCGGGCTTGCCGCTGTAACGGATCGCCAGCTCGGCACGGCGGCGGATGACATACAGCTTGCGCTCGAACGAGAGATCATCCTGAATGTCGGCGCTGCGTCCGATGAACACTTGGCGGACATACGGCTTTGCCGCTTTTGCGGATTTACCCAGCATTTCATCATGGGTTGGTACATCACGGAATCCAAGCAGGGTTTGACCTTCTTCAGCAATAATCGAAGCCAACTGGTCCTCATGGGCCAAGCGGACAGCAGGATCATGGGATAGGAACAGCATGCCGGCACCGTAATGCCCGGCTTCCGGAAGCTCAAAGCCCAGTTTCGCGGCTTCGGCGGAGAAGAAGGAGTGAGGAATTTGCAACATAATCCCAGCGCCGTCACCGGAGTTCGGCTCGCTGCCCTGTCCGCCGCGATGCTCCATATTGGCAAGCATGGTCAGCGCGCTGCTAACGATTTCATGGGATGGCTTACCCTTGATATGGGCAACAAAACCCATACCGCAAGCATCTTTTTCAAACTGCGGATCATAGAGGCCCTGTTTCTGGGGAAAATCAGTATGTTTCATAAGATGCAACCTTTCTTTGTATAGAATAAAATGCTGCTGATCAATAACAGAAATCATAAAGGTTGGACATCAATCCTCTCCTGCAGTGGACACACTGTCTTGAGGTGATGCAGTATTGTGCAAAAGCGGCAAGGGGTAACATTTACCTGACACGTAAGATTTATTAGTTCTATATATTTTATCACCGTCATACAGTGCAGGCAATTCAAAGTTTTTATGAATTTGATAAGAATTGTTTTTATGAGAGTTATCACAATACAAAGTTAAAACTTATGTAGAATAGTGCAAAAAAACATGCAAATAAAACATTCCGAACAGGTGGTTTTGTTCACCTTATCTCATTTCCTCGCCATCCCGCTCCAAACATCTCTTCATAAAAAAGGACTTCCCCGAGATCTGATCGACCTTCGGGGAAGTCCTCTTCCTTCATATAATAGATATCTTGCTTATGCAGTCACCGCTGTATCGGTGTCCGCTGCCTTCTTGCTGTTTCGGGTAGCCAGGAAGTACACGGCGGTCAGTGCCAGGAATACCAGACCGAATCCGGCCAGTACACCCACATTGGCCCACATGCCGTCGAAACTTCCAGTGGAAATGACGTCCTTGTAGCCTTTTACGCTGTAAGTCATCGGCAGCAGCGGATTCAATGCCTTCATCCAGTTCGGAATCAGCTCTACCGGGAAGGTGCCTGCGCTTGTTGTCAATTGGAGGATCAGAATAACGATGACGACGAAGCGTCCAGGCTGATCCAGCCATGTCACGAACATTTGCACCAGGAACATGAACGACAAACTCGTAACAATAGAGAAGAGATAGAAGAGCGGAACGCTCTGTACATCAAGCTTCAATCCGTACAGCATGACGACCGCTGCCAGCAAGGCTTGAATCAATCCCATACCGGCAAAGGACAGCGTACGGCTGACAAACCGGTTCCAGCCCGATGCATTCGGTACCGATGCACTGCGGATCGGCAAGATAATCGTACAGAGCAGTGCTCCGACAAACAAACCGAGCGACAGGAAGTATGGTGCGAATCCCGTACCGTAGTTCGGCACTTCGTTCACCTTGTGCTCTTCAACCTGTACCGGTCCGGCAAACATGGTGACCGTTTCGTCGGTTGTTTTGATATCGCCTGTCTTGTCGGCAGCCTCGTTCAGCTTGCCTGCAAGCTCTCCGCTGCCTTCCTTCAATTCACTCATCCCGTTTACCAGCTCACCGGCTCCGGAATCCAGCTTTTTCGAGCCGTCGGCAAGCGTGGTAACGCCGCTTCCGAGCTTGCCCGCTCCACCTGCAAGCTGCTCCGTTCCTTGCGAAAGGGTGGCTGCGCCGCTTGCGAGCTCCTTGCCGCCAGCTGCCGCTTCGCTCAGCTTCGTGCCGAACAGCTTCATGCCGTCAGCCAATTGGCTTTGACCGGCGCTCAGCTGTTTGGCACCAGCCAGCAGCTCTTGGCCGCCAGCTGCGAGCTGTTTGCCGCCTTCAGCCAGCTGGTTCGCTCCGGCGCTCAGCTTGCCGGCGCCTTCCTGCAGCTGCTGCGTGCCTTGATTCAGCTCGGCTGCGCCTTGTGCCAGCTGTTTCTGGCCGGCATTCAGCCCGCTTGTGCCGGAGGCAACGGATTGGCTCGCAGCCAGCAGCTGCTGAACCTCCGGACTTTGCGCCAGCTCCGGATTGCTTTCAGCCAGCTTCTTCAATCCGTCTGCAACGGCTTTGGCGCCTTGCTCCAGGGAAGCCGTAGCCTCCAGCGATTGATTCAGCCCGGCTTTCAGGCTGCTGCTGCCTTCATGAGCGCTTTTCGCGCCTGCCGCAAGCTGGGAAGCCCCTGCCTGGTTGGCTTGCAGGCCTTCATTCAGAGCGGTGCTGCCGGCTGCGGCAGATTCAATCCCCGCTTGCAGCTTGGCACCACCCTTGCTTGCTTCCTCAGCTCCGGCCTGCAGCTTGCTGTGACCCGCTTTCAGCTGATCCAAGCCGGAAGCAAGAGTGCCAGCTCCTGTGTTCAGCTTGCCTGCACCGTTATTCAGTTCCTGCACACCTTGTGTTAAAGGTGCGATTCCATCCTGAAGCTCCTGTGTGCCGCTGACGAGTTTAGCCAGATTTTCCTTCAGCTTCACGGCGCCGTCATCCAGTTTTACGGCACCTTCGGATATCTTGGTTGCGCCGTCTCCCGCTTCGCTCAAGCCATCGGACACTTTGGCTACTTGATCGAACAAAGTTTCCGTATAGGCTTCCGTCACCTTCGCGGACACCTTGGACTGAATCTGCTTCACCGCAGATCCGCCGATTTGGGCCGCCAGAAAATTGTAGCCTTCATTCGGTTCAAATACGATTTGCGCAGGCTGCGGATGGTCATCCATTAAAGTTGTCGCCTGCTGTGAGAAATTCTCGGGGATGCTGATGGTCATGTAGTATTTGTTATCCTTCATGCCCTGCTCAGCTTCCTGCCGATCAACGAATTGCCAATTAAAATCTTTTCCCTTCTTCAGCTCGGCAACCAAATCCTCGCCAGCGTGAAGCGTCTTTTCTTCAAAAACAGCGCCCTGGTCGTTATTGACGACCGCAACGGGCAAATCCTCCATCTTTCCATACGGGTCCCAAAAGGCCCCGAGGAACATACCACTGTACATGACCGGTATGAACAGCACGGCGATGATCGGAATCAATATTTTTTTATTCCGAACGGCAGCGCCAAGATCTTTTGCAAATACAGATAATGACTTCATCCAGTCTCTCTCCTTTTTTTCTCTAAATAACCAGCCGACATGAATCTGCCTCATGGCAGATCACATTCCAGTACAGAATGACCGATATCCTCAATTGGTCAGTTTGGGCCAAAAAAAACGATCCCTGCCAAGGAAGACGATCCCTCAAGCCTAGAGAGTCCGCCTTCCTCATCACGAAGGAGGTTCCTACATCCTTCTTACGTAGTGGCCTTCAACCCGTCAGCCAAGAACACCATCATATATTCCTTGATCTGTTCCTTGCTCAGCGGCTTGTGAAGCTGATTGAAGTCGGTCGTGAGCGCAACATACAGCTTCAGCATCACGAAGGATACCACTTGAGCATCCAGCGGCTTGAGCTCGCCGATCGATATGGCCTGCTCCACAATTCCCTCCAGATACCCGACGATTCCATTCTCCACCTTCGTCAACCCTTCATGCGCCTTCGGCGTGCCAATATCCCGAACCTCTTGCGATAGCTTAATGAACAGCTCATGCTCGCTTCGGAATTCAAGCAGCGCATCCAGCACCCGATACAGATTGTCGAAGAAATCTCTGTCCTTCCGAATCTCCCGCTCGGCAATACGCTTCATCTCCATAATGGCCGACAGCAAAATCTCGTCAAACAGTTCATCCTTATTCGTGAAAAACGTGTAGATCGTACCTTTCCCTACATTCGCAATCTTTGCCACCTGTTCCATCGTCGTCGCTTTATATCCGAACAAAGCAAACGACTTGGAGGCAGCACCCAGCACCTGCTTCCGACGGTCCACAGCTGACATGCTTACCCCTCCTTCTTGATCTTTTTAAAATGGCCTTCATTTCAAAACTGACCAAAATACTTTTTCGGTCATTCGGTCAAAAATCACTTTACCAGATTATCGGATTCATTGCAATATCTTTTCGTTAAATTTTTTAATATTTTGAATGCAGGGTTCAAATCTCATCATGACGTCTAATGTAGGGTACACTCTGACTCCCAGACGTAAAATAATTGAAATGCTTTTCCCTTTTGCGCGTATACTTATGATGCATACTCTTTTTTTTCGCGCCGCTCTTCAAAAAATGATTCCTGTTTTGTAAGATAGAGGGAGAAAGAAGTAGGTGAAACCATGCGATATACAAGAGTGCTCCTCTTTTCCGAGGGTTTCGGCACAGGACATACGCAAGCAGCGTATGCGCTGGCTGAAGGTATACAACGGATGAATCCCGGCATCCACTGCCGTGTCATTGAGCTTGGCAATTTTTTGAATCCAACCGTGGGGCCGTTAATCTTATCCGCTTATCGAAAAACCGTCAGCACCCGGCCTCGCCTTGTCGGCATGCTGTACCGTTCGCAATATAAGAAATCGTTAAACCGTCTGACGCGGCTCGCGCTGCACCGCATATTCTATGCGCAGGCCCAGCGGGTCATCGAGCAGCTGAAACCGGATCTCATCATATGTACCCACCCCTTTCCTAATGCCGTGGTCTCCCGCCTGAAGCGTCAAGGGCTTGAGGTTCCGCTCTATACGCTGATTACCGACTATGATGCCCATGGCACCTGGGTCAATCCGGAAGTGGATGAATATCTCGTATCAACGCATCATGTGAAACAAATGCTGCTGCTGCGGGACATTCAGCCCGAATACATTCATGTGACCGGCATTCCGGTCCATCCCAAGTTCTGGGAAAGAAGCAATCGAGAGGCGCTTCAAGCCGAGCTTCGATTAAAGAACATGCCAACCGTGCTGATTATGGGGGGCGGATGGGGCCTCGTGTTCAACAAGGAGCTGCTCAGCAAGCTGGCCAGCAGGGCCGATGATATCCAGCTGGTCTTCTGTATGGGACAGAACGAGAAGCTGGTTGCCAGCATGCGCGAAGACCCGATCTTTCAGCATCCCAACATTCATGTTCTCGGTTATCGCGACGATATACATAAACTCATGGAAGTGTCGGATTTGCTCATTACGAAGCCAGGCGGTATGACATGTACGGAGGGAGCTGCCAAGGGAATTCCTATGCTGTTCTATGAGCCTATCCCGGGACAGGAAGAAGTGAATTCCCATTTCTTTGTCAGCGAAGGCTATGCGGAAATTTTGGACTCTCCTTCCGTCATCGACAAATGGCTGAACCTGCTGTCCGATCATTATGATCAGGTGACAAAGAAACGTAACGGAGCAGGCCGGCGGCGCATCCCGCATCTGGAGCCCGACCACTGTGCCAGCCAGGTGATGGGATTGCTGACCGAAGGGCGCATGCCCGGTTATCATGAAGATGCCGTCAAACTGTTAGCGGACCAGCCCTAATATCTGCAGCATGTTCTATGTTTCCCGCTTTTGCACTTTTACCCCAAAAAAAGCTTCCCTGTCACGAAGACAGGGAAGCTTTTTTCATGAAAAACCCATCTATATCTCCAGCGTTTCTCCAGCCTTCAATGGATGACCCTGAATGCCTGTTTTGGCTAGTTCGTCGCAGAAGGCCCCTGCATCCTGTTTAATGCCCGGGAACGTGTCGTAATGTACTGGGATGACATGCTTCGCACGAATCCACTGTGCGGCCAGCAGGGCGTCCTGTGGACCCATCGTCAATAAATCCCCAATCGGCAGCGCAGCTGCATCAATGTGATTCATCTCTCCGATCAAGCGCATATCCCCAAACAAACTCGTATCGCCTGCATGATAGAATGTTTTGCCGCCCATCGTCAGAATGACGCCACCAGGCTGCCCTGCATAGATCCAAGTGTCCCCTACCGAAATGGATGAAGAATGAAAGGCCGGGGTAAACTTCACCTTAAAGCCATCGAATTGCGCGCTTCCGCCGATGTTCATTCCATGGGATTTGGCTCCCAGGCTGCCGCAATACACGGCGAGTTCATAGACCGCGATAATCGGGCAATCATTCTGTTTCGCAATCTCGATGCAATCGCCAAAATGATCGGAGTGCCCATGCGTCAGCACAACCGCATCCACCTTTACGTCTTTGGGCTCGATGCCGGAGCCTGGATTCCCTGATAGCAGCGGGTCGATGATCACACGAACTCCGCCTTCTTCCACCAAAATGCTAGAATGGCCGTAATACGTAATATTCATGCTTAAACACACCTCCTACATCCTAGTTTACCCATACGGGCACTACTTGTAAAAAGAGTGATTTCCTATTTTTTTAACGAACGTTCTTGAATGATGTACCGTCAGATCCTGAGCCAGCTTCAAAGACAGGAAAAAGTACGTATCGTCCTTTACCTCTTTTTGGCCATGAAGTGCCGCATTCACGGATTTAATCGTCTCTTTGTTCGGATTGACACGTTTAAGACGCCCGTTCGCTACAGGACTAAATTGGTGCTTTTGATAGATGACATCGGTAATGGTATCGGGAAAATTAGCTGACCGCAGCCGGTTTAAGACAACGTTAGCAACTGCTACTTTGCCTTCGTACGGTTCGCCTTCCGCTTCTGCCATAACAATCTTCTGGAGCAGAAGCAGTTCTTCAGCTGACAAATCATAGGTCCAGGTCGCTTTGTCTTTCTGATCCTGGGTTAACGTATTTGTTCTTGTGAAGAATAAAGTTGTGGGGGGTGATAAGCTTTCAGTCTGAGATTTGACGACATGCGTCCCCTTTTGTTTTGCCGGTTTCCCGTCTGCAGTCTGAGATTTCGATGGTTTCTTTTTCTCATCTGCAGTCTTCAATGCTTGTTGCGAGTTCCAATATCCGTTTTCAGCCAAACCGATGCCTTTTGCGCTTGAAAAAGCATGGCTCTTGCTCCCCGGCTTATTCCACTCCTGGAAAACAATTGAAGACAAAATATTGACAGGTTCCCTATCCTGCTTGGTACTCGCCTCTTTTACGAATCGATCCGGGTCAGGCTCAGTAGCCGGTGCAGCCGTCACGAACTTCGGCATATCCTGCTGCTGTTCTTCCCCTTCCGTTGTCTTTGTCTGCATTCCAAGTAAACTTATAAGAGACAAACTCACAAAGAGCGCTCCAATGAGCAGCGCAACCCAGCGATTTTGCCGTAGCACGTTCATAACCATATTTTTCCTCCTATGATGTCGGCACATTCCTACACTATGTAACCACATTTTTAGGCTTTGAAAACATGGTAATTTTATGAACATTCTATCCTCAATTTCAGAAAAATGTTGAAAGCCGCGCCACACCTACTGTTTCGTACATCGGACTTGCATGCAAATTTGTTCGAAAAAGAACGAGCTGCTGCACTTCCCACTGGATGGGGTTGGGTCCTGTTCCGATAACATCCAATGAAAATTTTTGATTTCCTTGAAATTTCCGGCCAACCGTAATATGCGGACGAAACGGTCGCTCCTCCGGCACAAATCCGAAAGACTCCATCCTTGATACCACCGATTGCTGAAGCTGAGACAGAGCATTCAAGTCCCCGCCGACTCCCGCCCATAAAATTCTTGGCGAGGCGCTTGCCCCGAACACGCCGGCATCATAAAGGCCAAGCCTGAAGGGTTTATGCTCCTTGGCGACTTCCTGCAGCGCCGCCGTGAACTCCGCTATCCGATTTGACGGCGTATCGCCCAGAAACTGTAAGGTGATGTGGTAATCCTGCGGATGAACCCATTTTTTGAAAGTCACTTGCTCCACCAATGTTTCCGTCCAATCCTGAATCCGGGAAGATACCTCCGAAGGCAGATGTACGGCAACAAATAAACGATCCATAGCTCCCTCAGCCGAATGGCTCAACTAAGACACTTCCTTCCAATCTCTTTATCCTAAGCAGCCACCGGCTGCAATAAGGCACCATGTTTTCGTGGTTCGTTTATAGTTTGAGCAATATGACATGAAAATAGTATGAGGGGTACATCAAATTCGCCTAAAAATATGATGAAGCTTCAATTTACCATAAAACGGACAATAATTCATGTACAATTTTTCCAATCTGGACAGTTCGTCCATGCGCAACGTTATGATTTCTGATAATATGTTCCCAAAGAGCGTTACGCTTTTATTCTGGTTTATATCACATTCCTTAGGAGGTAGCACCATGCCGAAAATCGTTGCCATACACGACTTAACCACGGAACAACAGCAAAAAATCAAGGATATCGCCCAGGACTATGAGCTGTTGGTTACCAAAGCGAAAGAGCTTACGCCAAGCATCGTTCGGGATGCCGAAATCATGATCGGCTGGTCACGCTCCATCCAGGAAGATATATTGTCTGCGGACAGTAAACTAAAATGGATTCAGGCATGGTCAGCCGGCGTGGATAAAATGCCGCTCAAAGAGCTCGAAGAAAAGGGCATTCAGCTTACCAATGCCAGCGGCGTACATAGCGTTCCGATCACGGAGCATATTTTTGCGATGATACTGGCCTTCAACCGCAACCTTCATCTCGCCATTCGACAGCAATCGAACAACCAATGGGACACGTCCGGCACGTTCACGGAATTGGCAGGCAAAACCATCGTCATCGTTGGCGTCGGCCAGATCGGCAGTCATACGGCGAGCGTGGCCCAGGCGTTCGGTATGCGGACCGTCGGGGTCCGCCATTCCGGGAAGTCCGATCCTTACGTGGAAGCGATGTATAAGGTCGATCAGCTCGATGAAGCGCTGGCTGAAGGCGATTATATCGTGAACATCCTGCCGCTCACCGATGATACCCGTGGGTTGTTCAATAAGGCAAGATTCTCGGCGATGAAGAACTCCGCCTTCTTCGTTAACGTTGGCCGGGGTCAAACCGTAGTAACCGAAGACATGATTCAGGCACTTCAATCCGGGTCATTGGCGGGTGCGGGACTTGATGTGTTCGAGGAAGAGCCGCTTCCGTCAGACCATCCGCTGTGGACCATGGACAACGTCATCATGACCCCTCATATGGCGGGTGATACGGATCGCTACGGCGAGCGTGCCGTGGATATTTTCCTGGAAAATTTACAGAGCTATGTAAGCGGTAAGCCGCTGTCCCGAAATGTGATAGACTATAGCAAGTCGTACTAAGACCAGGTAACAAGTTCTTAAGTACAGCTTTAATCCTGCTCTTTAAGGAGCCGGGGATCGATCTTGCAACAAAGACCACAAGATCCATCCAACAAAAGGAACGTCCCGAGGTTTTCATGCCTTCCGGGACGCCCTTCTTTTTTTTACTACTTTTAAACGCAATGGGAGAGAGAATCGATGCAGCCGTATACGGAACGTGTAATTGAAGTGATCCGGAGCATTCCGGAAGGATATGTCATGACGTATGGACAAGTGGCCAGACTGGCCGGCAGCCCAAGGGGCGCACGACAAGTCGTCAGAATACTTCACACCCTCAGTCACATTCACAAGCTGCCGTGGCATCGGGTCGTCAACGCAAAAGGAGAAATCGCCATCAAGGATGATGAGTCCAGACTCATGCAGGAGCTGTACCTTCAGGACGAAGGCGTTGCCGTCAATCCCAAAGGCATCATTGATTTAGAGAAATATCGTTATGATCCTGGGGAATAGATCATATACCCCATTATTCGCACAGCCAAATCTCCCTCACAAAACTCCCCTTCCGGGTCGTGCAATGACGCAGGACCTTCCAGCCCGAACTCAGCAGCAACTCGCGTAATGGCTCTATGCTGACGATGACAGCTCGATCTGACAACCGGCGTAAGCTTTGGAGCATCTGCAATTTCTCTTCCTCCGGGAAAACGGAACACAGATTATACGGCAGGTCCAGGATAGCCGCATCATAATGACCTTGCATTGTATTCATATCCTGAATGGCAACTTTGTTGTCATCATAACCGTAGTGCCTCAGATTCACCCTCGCTCCCCGAATGGCAAGCGGATTGATGTCACGGCCCTCGGCCGTGATTCCCATCGACAACGCCTCAATCAATACATTTCCCATGCCGCAGCAGGGATCCAGGAGCGCGACCCCGCCTAACCGAGGAACAGCCAGGTTGACCAGTGCCCTCGCGATGCGCGAGCTGAGACCTGTGGAGTAATTTTGCGGCTTCTGTTTATGATTCAGCCATGCACGTTCAGGTTCAAGAAGTATTCCCAATCTCCACATGCCGCCTGTGGACACCATACCGAGCGTGACATCCGGAGCTTTCATCTGTGCAGTTCCTGTTATTTGGCAGCCTACCATCCGTTCATACCCGCGTGATTGTTCATAACCGAACCGATCTCCCGCCTTGAGGCAGACAACTTTGAAGGTCGCATGGTTAAGGTCAATCCGGCCTGCTTGCTCGGCCATTCGTTCGATGGATTCCCCAGTCATTCTGACATCGATGCAGGCCGATAAGAACGGGCTCCGATCCGGATCAACCCATAACTCGCTTACCAGCCAATCCTCACCGTCAGGCTCATGACCGAACAGCTCCGTCAGCTCCATCAAGCACAGCTCCCGCTCCGTTTCATGACAGGTATAAGTATACAGATAAGAGGACTTGCCACTCATGGAAGACGGACCAAAGGTCATGTCATCGTCGTTTGAATTCATCATTTATTTCGTCTCTCTTCTATTATATATGTGCAGCAGTCACTACTGCTCCATTAACAGCCGATAGGATTCCAGCCGCGCATTATAATCGCTCACCGGCGTGACGATCAAGAACTCGTTACACCGATACTGTTCTGCCATATGCTGCAGTCTGTTTCGTACACTTGCAGACGTGCCGATGATAAGCCGCCGGGATGGGTCTGACGAATCGGAACCAGACGGGTTTGTGGGCATCGCGTGCTGCCCTGGTCGGGAAATTTGTGCTGCAAGCTTCTTTGCCTGTTCCTCCGTCTCCGCGCAAACCACGCTTACCGCCACCATCGCGCACGGTTCTTGCAAATGAGCGCTTGGCTCAAAAGCTTCCCTATAAGCTTGGAGAACTTCCGCCCCGTCCGTATCGCTCATAAACTGTCCGAATACATAGCCCGTCCCGAATTCGGCCGCATACCCCGCACTCTTCGTGTTCGTGCCGAGCATCCACATCACGGGCGGAGTTACGGGCACCGGTTTCGCTGCTACCAGCACGTCTTCATAGCGATACCGATCCTCTAGCAGCTCGGTCAAAGCCCGAATCCGCTGCGGCAAATCCGCCACATGACCCAGGAAATTTCCGCTAAGCGCCATGCTCGTATGGGCTGAACCTCCCGGTGCCCGCCCGATCCCGAGATCGATGCGTCCGGGATACAGCGATGCCAGCATACGGAAATTCTCCGCCACCTTCAGCGGGCTGTAGTGGGGCAGCAGCACGGCCCCGGAGCCGAGCCGGATGCGCGTTGTCCTGGCGCCGATATGAGCCAGCAAAATCTCGGGCGATGCACAGGACAGATGCTCCAGATCATGGTGCTCCGCAGCCCAGTAGCGCCCGTAGCCCCATGCTTCCACTTTTTGGGCAAGTGTCACGGCTTGCTGCAAGGCTTCTTCGAACGAGCTCTCTCCAAAACGCGGAACCAGATCAAGCACGCTTAGTTTCAATTGGCTACTCATGCCATCCCCCTTGTTCGCTCTTACTAATCCAAATCATAGATCGAACCTACCTTGAGTCCATATAACTCGTTATAGATTTTCTCGGCAAAAGCGTCCGTCATCCCTGCGATATAATCAATCACCATATGCTCCCACGTCCAGATCGGCTGATCCCGCTTCTGATCTGCCTCATAACGCTGCAGCCAGTCGGACGGAATGATCGCCGTGGAGGCGACAGGATCCAGAAAAGCATCCCACAAGCGCTTGATGATCCATTCGCTGCGTTTTTGCAGGCGCTGAACCCGCAGGTCGCGAATCATGGTCACCCAAGCGAAACTCTTCAGGACGCTGACCGTACGCAGCATATCCTCATCTTCCACACCGTCTTTGACAAACGTCACCTTTTTCCAATCCCCGTTCGTAATTACGCCCAAGCTGCCTACAAACAGGCTGACCCAGTAGGCTTTGACCTCCCGCCGGGTACGGGAATAGTCATTCTCGCAGGTCGGCATTTTCTCGTTCCAGATTTTCAGAAACTCGTCCAGCACCGTATCCACCTTCGGATGAATCTGCTCCTTGGTCCATCCCTTCCATACCTCGTCTTCCAGCGTCATGATCTTCTCCACGATCAGTTTGTTCAGGTGACTGTCCCGCAAAAAGTGTTCGTGCACCTCGATCTTCCCGGCTTTGATGCCATCCTCCAGATCATGCGCGGAATAGGCGATGTCATCGCAAAGATCCATCAGCTGCGCTTCGAGCGTTCGGTGCGTGCCGGGAATTTGCCACTCCTTCCGAATATGGGAGATGTATTCCCATTCATGCCGGTACATCCCCTTGGGGTTATCCAACCCGGAGAACGGATATTTATTGATGCCAAGCAGCACCGCATCCGACAGATTGAGTCCGTTGACGTTCTCTCTTTTCTCCAAAAACATGATCAGCCGAAAATTGTGCGCATTCCCTTCAAAATGCTCATATTTACGCCGCATCGCCTGCTGCACCTCGGCTGCCTGCTCCGGTGTCGGCGTACCCGGCTGACGCGTCAGCTCCTTCTCGGTTCTCCGGTCAATGTGCTTCTGCAGAATGCCCTGCAGCACTTCTTCGCCCTTATGGCCGAACGGAGGATGCCCAAAATCATGGGCGATCGCCGCGCACTCCACCACCTCGGGATCAATCATCAGCCCGGCGTTGTCCGCCTGCTCCGGCATCACTTCGGGATAATTGCGGGTCAGGCTCCGTGCCGCTTCGCGCGCAATCTGCGCCACCTCAAGCGAATGCGTTAAGCGCGTCCGGTAGTAATCGCCGGTGCCGGCACCGAATACCTGTGATTTTCCTTGCAGCCTGCGGAACGTCGGCGAATGAATCAGGCGCGAATAATCCCGTTCGTATACCGCGCGTGAAGCATCGGACTTCGTTTGCTCCGGATATTGGCGATGCTCTCTAAGCTCCTTCAGTGTCATTTATCCCACTCCTGTTTTTATCTATTTATGGTCGATTCGGAATCGTTCGTTCTTATGATTATATGCCATACGGGATCCGAAAGAAAAATGTTATTCGAAGGTAAGCCATTCACTCTTTGTATACCCGTATTGTCACGTCGGCTATCCGCTAAGCACGATATTCCCGTCAGGGTGATGGATGGGGCAAATCATTAACAAGATGATTGCATCTCTACTGCGCTATCTCGCACCCTCAGGGAGCAGAGGCCTCAATAATTCCTCCATTATGCAAAAACGCCAAGCGCTTATAGGATTAACACAAGACCTGTGCGCGCATTCTTGCTACGTTGTTAGGTAAGCGCTGTCATTCCTGTATTAAAGCGCACCACGGAAAGGAGGGAAATGATATCCATAAGGGTTGCACCATTATACGGGAGGGATTGCTGTGAAACGAAGGCATGCTTTTTCGAAAAGAATAACGTTCTGCCTGATCAGTGCAGCCATGCTGTTAGCTCCAATGTTTGAAGGACACGGATTTGCCGCTGGAGAGAGCAAGTACTCGGCTTCCGCATCGGCCAGCAGCTATGACACCCGCTGCGCTTGCGATGCATCGAAAGCGGTGGACGGCAGTCTCAGCACACGCTGGTCCGGCGAAGGCGACGGCACTTGGCTGAGGCTGGATCTAGGGTCCGCCAAACCGGTTGCACTGGTCAAGATCGCGTTTTACAACGGAGATACGCGTACATTCACCTTCGATATTCAAACCTCAACCGATGGCTCCAACTGGCTTCAAGCACGAAACGCTGTCCATAGCGTTCAAAACAACCAGCTGCAATCCTTCACCATCCCCGCCGTGGAAGCCCGATATGTACGCATTGTGGGCTACGGCAACACCTCCAACCAATGGAATAGTTATACGGAGGTTGAGCTATGGGGAGGCACTGCGGATGGAGGAGGCGGGGACCTTGACCCTGCCAAGCCTCCTTCGGGCAATTTTGACCTAAGCAAGTGGAAAATCACCCTGCCTGACGCGTCCGAGGTCCAGGCCGGAGCACTCGCCAGCGGGTATGTGCATCCGGATTGGTTCTTTACCGATCCCGTCACCGGCGGCATGGTGTTCACATCGCCTAATATCGGTGAGACCACCACGAACAGCACTTACACCCGCTCCGAGCTTCGGGAAATGCTGAATCCGTCGACGAACAGCGCCTCCTCATGGGCCAACAACTGGGTAACCTCTACCTCCTCCCCATCCATAAAATCTCAGGCCGGCGGCGTGGATGGAACGATGAAGGCTACCTTACGCGTGGATCGTGTATCCGTCAGCGGGAACGAAGCCGATAAAATCGGCCGCGTCGTGGTCGGGCAAATCCATGGCCCAAGCACCGAACCGATACGGCTCTATTACCACAAGCGTCCTTCGGACAGCAAAGGTGCCGTTTATTTTGGAACCGATGATCTGGACAACAACAACACCTGGGTGAACATTCTCGGCGGACCAAGCCAGCTTAATCCTGCAAACGGCATCGCCCTCGGCCAGAAATGGAGCTATGAAATCAAAGTGACCGGGCTTCTCATGACGGTGAAAGTAACCCCAGAGGGCGGATCGGCCAGCACCGTGACGCATACCCTCCCTAGCGGTTATAACGATAAGTATCTGTACTTCAAAGCAGGCGTCTATAACCAAAACAAATCCGATACCACCCCGGATCAATCCGACCATGTGAAAGCTACTTTCTTCTCTCTAACGCACCTGCATCCTTAACATCCACTTGTCAATCCCATGCCCGGGGCAGTCACGCGCCTGCTTCCGGGTTTTCTTACACACGCTTTAACTACAAATTAAAAGCGAGGGATGGAACGTTGAAGAAGACATTGAACCGAATCTCATGCCTGATCCTCTGCCTGCTGATCACCATAAGCGTTATGGCATCCCCGGGGCAGCTTCGTGCCGTATCCGCACAATCGGTTTCAGAATTCGATCTTGCGGATGAATCTGTTGCCTCGGATTCCGAGCCCCTACCGGAACCAGAAGGACCGGATATTCTGTTCTTCTCCGATAACTTTGATTCAGAGCGCTACGGTACCACGGGCGGCGTCGTTATTCCGCTGCCTTGGGTTCAGACCGGTGATGGAGGCAGCAAAGCCAAAACCTCCGTATCCGGCAGCGCTCCTTCTACGCCGAACCTTATGAAGATCGACGTGACCGATTCCGTCTATTTGCCCGTCAATACGACGGGTTACGGCAACATTAAGCTGAGTTATTATACAAGAGCCTCATCCTATGTCAGCGGCAGCATTGTGGCCGAGTGGTCGGGCGACGGCGGCGCGACCTGGAACATGCTGGAGGATTTCAAGCTGACCCCGGGAACGCCCGAAGCACCGCGCAGCGAATCCAACACGCTGAAAATCTGGACGCTGCCGCCGGAAGCAAGCAGCAATCCGAACGTACGAATCCAGTTCCGGGTAGGTGATCCGATGAACGCCAACATGTACATCGACAGCGTCTCGCTGTCCGGTCAGGCCATACCGGGCATTCCGCCTGCGGTCGATCCTGTGCCTGAACCCCCGCCGACCGAAACCGGTCCATACCCTGCGCCGGAAGGCGTAACCCTCTATGAGGACGTTTTGATCGGCAAAGCAGGGGATCGCGAGCTCTATACGTCGATTGCCGTTCCGAGCACCCCGCCAGCCGAGCCTATGCCGGTCATGATCTACATTCATGGCGGGGGCTGGAATAAAGGCGACCGCAAAAACGCTCTCGGCAGCATCTGCAACTATGTCCTTAAACGCGGGTATATCGGCGTTTCCTTAAGCTACCGGCTAACCCCCGAAGCGCCTTACCCGGCCCAGATTCAAGACGTGAAGCTGGCCATCCGTTATTTGCGCGCCCATGCCGAGCAATACCACATCGATCCGAGTCGTATCGGCGTTTGGGGAACTTCGGCGGGAGGGCATCTCGCTTCCCTGCTTGGAACGACGGGAGACCTGACCAAGGAGGATACGGTCACCCTGGATACCGGAGATACGGTGCATCTTCCCGATATCGAAGGCGCCGGAGGCTGGCCGGAATACTCCACCAAGGTGCAGGCTGTGGTGGACTGGTACGGACCGGCCGATTTCACGACCGATTTTGCTGACCGATACAGTTCGGTCACGAAGCTGCTCGGCGGGCATAACGCCTTATCCGTCCCGATTGAGGCACGGCTTGCCATGCCCGGAACGTACGCCACTCCCGATGATCCGCCGTTCTGGATCCGGCATGGTGACGCGGACGCCACCATCCCATATACCGACAGCGTCACCTTCGCCAATCAATTGACGGCCGCCGGTGTTCCTGTAGTCGATTTCGCAATCGTTCCCGGCCAGGGCCATGGCTTTACCGGGGAAGCCAAAACAACCGCGGATGCGGAAGCTTGGGCCTTCATGGAGCAGCATGTGAAGAATCTGGAGGTCACCACGCCGATCCTCTACAAAGACGGCTACACGCCTCCTGATCCGACGGACCCGACCGACCCCACCGACCCAACCGATCCTTCCACGGGCATTCCCGTTGAGGTTGGCCGTTTGGTGCCCTCGGACGATGCCCTGATCGACAGCTCCAAACCCGACACCAATATCAATTCAGCTACCGGCACAAGCATCGGCCTTTTTAGCGTATCGTCCGGTACAACCAACAAAAAATATGCCTATTTCAAATTCGATGCTTCCACCCTGAGCGATCCTGATTACCGCTACGAATTCCAGGTCGCCGCGAAAAAAGGCACCAGCAATACGGAGCTTGAGCTCTCCCTCTACGGGATCCAGAATACAGCCTGGAGCGAAAGCGATCTGACCTGGAACAATGCGCCCGTGAACAGCCTCGATTCGGCCGCTTATGTGGGGTCGTTTACGGTGAAGGCCGAGAATAGCGGCCGGCCGGAGGTGTACAGCGTCGATGTGACGGACTATGTCCGCAGTCATCTAGCAGATGGCAGCGTATCGTTTCTCCTTGCGGATGCAGCCCATACCGGTGTCAGCGTCAATATCTATACCAAGGAAGCCAACGGCTCCAGTAATCCAAGACCTGCGCTGGTCGTTAGCGAGTTGGTGGATTCCAGTCAGGATACGACGCCACCGTCCTGGACGGACGGAAGCCGCCTGTCCATTCGCAGCATTGGCGAAGATTATGTGCATTTGGCATGGCCTGCGGCGGAGGACAACAAGATCGTCGCGAAGTATAACGTTTATCAAAACGATGTCAAAGTCATGGAACTGGGCTCCGACATCACCCGCTATGAAATAGAAGGACTGTCTCCGCACACGGAGTACAGCTATAAGGTCGAGGCCGTGGATGCCGCCGGAAACGTCAGTCCGGTTCCGCTGACGCTGTCGGTTACAACGCTTAGCGCTCCCTTAGCGCCTTGGCCTGTGACCTCGGTCACGGCAAGCGGCAGCGACGGCAACATCGAGGATAATACCTTGGATCAAAATTTGTACACCCGCTGGTCTGCCGCCGGCGACGGTCCGTGGATCATGTATGATCTCGGCGAGGCCCGAGAAATCGGTTATCTGGGCATTGCCTTCTATAAAGGGGACGTTCGCGCGACGGAGATCGATATCGAAACCTCCGATGACGGAGTAACCTGGACCCCCCTGTTCAACGGTTCGAGCAGCGGTACCACCACCGCAATGCAGCCATTTAACGTTCCGGACACGAGCGCACGTTACGTGAGGCTGATCGGGCGCGGAAATTCGGACGGCAGTGCCTACACGAGTCTAACGGAAGTCCATATCTACCCTCCTTTTGCTAACGGGGATACGCCTGTGGCCATTATTCCGGATTTTGTGCCGCAGCCTCCGGAAGGAACCGTTCCTTTTACCGCTCCCGGCATGAAGAATGCAGACGGCAGCGACCATCCGGTACATCAGGCTTTTGCTGCTACCGGAAGGACGCTGAACGTTATCGATTACGGAGCAGATCCTGCAGACAACGGCTCGGACGATCGACCGGCGATTCAACGAGCAATGGATGAGGCACTCCCGGGAGACGAAGTGTTTTTCCCGAATGGCATATACAACTTAAACAGTACACCTGATGGACTGACCAATCTGATGCTGAAATCGGAGGTCAATTTACGGGGGGAGAGCCAGAACGGTGCGATCCTGAAGACCTCGTTGAACAAGATTCGGAACAGTACGATGATGAGATCCGCGAAGCAGCATGATCTGACCATCTCCAATCTGACGCTGACCTCCGCATGGGAAGGCCAATATTCGACCGATCACAGAATCAACAACCCGGATGTCGGCGGTCCGGACATGATGATCATTGCCGCCAATTATGGCGAGGCGCCTTCATACAACATCACGATCGACAGCGTGACGATCGAGAAATTCAGCCGCATGGGCGTCCGCATCGAGAACAGCCATGATATCGTCGTCCGCAATACCACGTTCCGAAATGCCACGGACCTTGGGCCGGGCGGTGCCGGGTACGGCGTATCCATTCAGGGCGTACCGAAGGTCGACCGTAACGGTTTTGCCAATGATACAAGGTGGAATCTGGTCGAGGACTCTTCCTTCGAGGGGCCTTATCTTCGTCACGGCGCACTCATCCAATATGTGGCCCATAACAACGTGATCCGGCATAATGAATTCCACCAAGTCCGGCTGGATGCGATTGATCTGCATGGGGAGCTGGAGTATTTTAACGAGATCCACGATAACCTGATTACCGACATGCCGTATGGTGGCGGCATCGGCATCGGCAATACCGGAGGAACCGCCCCGACCAACCACAGCAAATCCGGTCCACAAAACTATATCCACGACAACACGATCCGCAATGCGCGGGAAGGCATCGTTGTATCGATGGGCTCACCGGATACCATCATTGAAAATAACCGAATCGAGAACACCGTCAACATTCCGGACGCCGCCGGCATCAACATTTTGAACGGACCAGGCACGATCATCAAGGGCAACACGATCCGCCAGAACACCGCCGAGCATTATTGGGGCATTCTCCTCGAACACGACAACGGGGACACCAACGCGGGCGGCATTGGAGCCGGAGACCCGGAGAACGTGCAGATTCTGAACAATACCATTACCGGGAACAGCAACGGGATTCAGCTCAAGGCGGGCCAGAATATCAAACTAAGCGGTAACACACTGGACAATATCGGCGAGAACTTTACGGCAGCCCCTGGCGTCACGTATACCGATTTCACCGTGAGCCTGGAGTACAGCACGATGGCCCCGACGAATAAGGACGTTATAGCAGCCCTGGTCTCGAATCGTCCGTTTACCGTTACCAATAACGGCGGCTCTCCTACTTACAGGTTTACGGAGAATGGTTCATTTACCTTCGAATATGTGGATGAGGACGGCAACGAAGGCACCATGACGGCCACCGTATCGAACATCGATAAAATCGCCCCGGTGCTGAAGGTTACACTCTCGCCTTCCGTACTGAAGGCGCCGAACCACAAAATGGTCGATATTCACGCTGACCTCGAATCTAGCGATGAAGGCTCTGGCGTTGCATCCATTGTGTTGACCTCCATCACCACGGAAAGTGCAGAGGGCAAGGGGCATAGCGGAGATATCCAGGAGATCTTGAACGGGAAAGATAAGGACACGGGTAACAACGAAAGTAAAGACAATCGAGGCGATCGGGGACCGGATATTCAGGATGCCGAATTCGGTACCCATGATACCCATTTCCGGCTGCGTGCGGAAAAATCGGCACGCGGTCAAAGCCGGATCTACACGGTAATCTATACCGTTACGGACCATGCGGGGAATCAAGCGCAGGCAGTGGGGACGGTGAGGGTGAAGTAAGGTAATTTACGTAGTGAATTATTATTAATGTGAATGCATGGACAGGGATTTATCGAACAATTCGACCGGCATGAAATGCGCCGAGAAAAAAAGACGACTCGGACACACAATAACAGCACATTTTGGAAATGAATAACCGAGCATAAAGATGCTAGTGGAGCACCAACGGATATATATCTACCCATACAACAAAAGCTGCCCATACCGTCCTATTACGGTTGGGCAGCTTTATTGTTCAACATCACTCAAAAAACGCTTCATTATATAGATGAAACTTGCGAAAGCATCTGCCATTGATAATTTCTGGATCACTTGCTCGGTCTATCGAAAATTCCCAGACGATGCAGCACGGTCATGATTCGATAAAAATCAAAACTGCCCTCAGGATCATGTAATACTTCTGCCTGCTGTGCAGCTTGTACTGCCGGTTCCGCCCAAGCTGGAACTTTAGCCGGTTTCTCCGTCTCTACAACCTTGAGCCTTTTGTTCATCTGCTTCATGTCATTGCTCTGCTCGGCTAGCAGTTTCATCGCAGAAGCATATTGCTTACTAAGCTGCTGCATCTGCTCTTGTGTTTTTTGCAGCTCGGCCGTTAATTGTTCGATTTTCATGCGTTCCTCCTCCTCTGGATTAGGCACATCATATTGATAGAGCGAGTTCTGCTCCATAATGGAAATGAGCTTTTTGGGATAATTGGGGTCTGTGGCATAGCCCCCTCTCCAAATCTCGGTCGCCGCCGTTTTATAATCCGCCCACAATACGCCATGGTAGCGCTGTGGCTTGTCGCGCGTGCCATTCAGGACCAGCCTAGTATGATCGGCAACCGATTCACTCCAGCTGTTATACTTGCGAAACTGGGCATGGGTCGTATAGGGTGTCTGCCCCCGGTATTCGGTTGTCTTCATGGTGACGCTTCCCGCCGGACCGGTTCCTTTGATGCCAAACAGATTGTTTGCTTTTTGCGTTAGACCGCTCATTCCCCAATTGGATTCCAGGATCGCCTGGGCAAGCGTAAGCGAGGCAGGTACCCCGTACTGACGCATGTCCTGAGTAGCAATAGGTGCCAGCTTGGCTATAAATTCAGAGGGCTTCATCCTTTTTCTCCTCCTTTTGGGCGGTTGTCTTTTCCCCTTCTTCGGATTTAATCTGGAAAACCTGTACCACATTACGCAGGGACTGAGGGATCGGTACCCCCATTCTACCGACGTTCTCAATAATAGACAGCAGCTCATTCGCAAGATAGAAGAAGATCACCGTATTCTGAAAATAATTCATCTCCCCCAGCACCCGATCCACCAGATGCATCAGGGCGATGATGAGAAAAATGGTCATTTTGCGTGCAATCCCAGTATATCCAATTCGGCTGCGCAGCTCGCCGTTCATCCAGGCCGCGCCCCATCCGGTCAACCAATCGATCATCACGAACCACAACAACAGATGCAGCGGCAGCGACCATCCGCCCCAGACGTACCCTGTCACGGCCCCCGTCCCCGCCACCAGCATCTTAAACAGCTGACCGATCTGCTCATACATAATACTTCCTCCTTTATAATGGTTTTGAAGGTGTGAAAAAGCCCTCGGGGAGCCGAGGGCTTGGGTTAAAGTTATTCATAGGTGCTTTAAGCGAGAGATAAACCCTTTTAGCATGTACATCACTTCGTCTGCGGATCATTCTTCCGATCGCTGTTGCCCCCGGATTTTCCTGAAAACTAATGGATAGGGTTAAAATCCGTGGACAAAGGCGACCGCTTCGCTTCTCCAGCATGATTCCGCCTTCTCCGTTGAAGCTTTTTCTCATGTGAGGCCATTCAAAGCAGCGTTTAGTATGCCTCGCCAGTGATGACTTCATATTCTTCCGAAGTGATCACGCCAAATGCAACATATTGTCTCAATTGAGAATTTTGCGCCCACTTCTTTTCATAGTAGTACTTCAAACGCTCAAAATCGTTCTCGAACATCGTCCTCCGCTCCTTTCGATCAGCTATTTTCAAGTGATAACAACCGTAATTCAAGCCCCACAATTTGAGCACCCTGTGCCTCGTTCTGCTGACGCAGCTCCAAGGCCTCCAATTCCCGCGTTACCATCTCGCTACCTAAGCGATCCATTTCATTAGGCTCTACTGGTTGAGGTCTGGTTAACTCCTCGATTTCTTCTGGGGTTAGACCTTCGATCCATAGTATCGGCTGAGGCGGAGACACCAGAACTGGCATGTCGCCGCGCTGCTCTTCCGGGAATGCCTGCCACTTAGATAAGGCTTGTTGGAATGAATCTTGTGCTGCGCTTACGGCAGACTCATATGCCTTCCAGGCTCCTAAATCAAAGCGCGGGCGGAACAAGCCCGGAGTTACTGAAATGCCGATGATGTAGCCGGAGATGTTGGATTCTGATTCGTTGGGTGCCTCACCATCTGCCTTCGTAACGCCTTCTGTTGTGGTTAGAACATCTGGTGGTCCTTGTTCCATGTTGGAATAAAAAGGGACGACACCGGAAAAGGTATCGTCCACAAGCGTGTCCTCTAAATAGAGGCCGTCTATATTTACTTTAGGTACGGCTTTCATGTGATACCTCCTTATTGTTCGGCTAGGAAGGAAATTCCATCGAGATTGATATCGGTGTTTCCACCAGCTTCTATGTTAACATTGCCTCCTGGATTTATAGCAATATACCTGGAGTTAGATGTTGCATCATTGACTGTGGGGTACATTGTTTTCAAAGGTCTAAATCCCACCGGTAAAATAAAAACTGAATGTTCCGTAGTAAATCCGACTGCCCCATTTGAGATTCGACCAAAAATATAAACTATTCCATTTTGCTTTTTATATCTAATAGGGAGTTCTAAATTAGGGCATGACCAACCATTTAATAATGTAGGTGTAATCCATCCTGGTTGATCCTTGTCCACCTTCTTGTTCATCAACACGGATACAACGGTCGCACTCTGCTGCACGGCATCGGTCACTTCTTGGAGCATGGCCTTTTCGCTGACAGCGTACGATCCAATGAATGGTACAATAGGCGACTTGTCGAGCATATGGTAAGTAGCGGAATAGGCGACGGTTTGGTCAAAGTCTGACGGTAAAAATCGGATATGCTTTTTGCCGTTTGCGTTAGCATCATTTTCGATCTTTGCTGAATTATCAATCCTACCGTCACAGTAAACCTGGACTATGCTAGAAACCCTATTTTTCAATAGACCGCCGCGCAATGCAATATTGTTAGCGTAGTAGTTCCCGTTAGGCGAATATAGTAAAGGATTCACCCGTTCGCGTAGCACAAGCCCCGTTCCTACCTCAATCTGGTTATCGCCCTCATTAAAAGTCAGCATACCTTCGGATACGATAGGCTCGACCGTTGGCATTGCGAGCTGGTAAACAAGTTGGTATGACGATATTGTTTTATCGTTAACAGAGGGGGAAACCTCGTTTACTGGTACTGACTTTCGTAAATGTTCCCAAGTGCTATTCCAGTGCGCAGGAGGTACGTATCCTATCGGTGTCCATGTTTTTTGAGCCGCACCTGTTGAGTCGTTGTAGGGTCCGGCGCTTAAATCACGCATTACCCAACCCATAAAATACCCTTTAATCTCGTCGGCTGTTGGCAAGTAGTTATCGCCCCACCCACTTTCAGAGTTAAAGATTGATGTATATACCAGTTTATTAACTGCATCATAATCTATCTGATCGGGTAAAGTTCCCACACCTAAGGAACCGGGTATGTGCCTAACATCCCTTCCATCAAATTTAGTCATATGAAAAGTATTATCTTTATTTTGTTTTGGTCCATTAGTTATAGCGAAATTAATCCATTTAAACCCTGTCTTAGACGATTGAAAAGTGTATAATTGTGCACCATCTAACGTAATGTTCTTCCATTTCGCCAACTTGAAATATTGTCCGTCCTTTTCGAACACTTCGTCAGCATTCGTGCCTGTCAGTGGATCGGCGTGTAAGTCCGTTTGCAGCGCAAGTATGGAATCTTCACGCAGTTTGAATGGTTTAGGCGTGGAGCCGAGTGTAATCATAGGATTTCTCAGCCTAGCGGGATTACCAGATACGGACGCTCTTACTAAATAGTTAAGTGACGTATTATTACCGCTATTAAAGGTGAATGATGTCTCGGAATTCCACTTCTTCGGAGGGTCAGGAACGTTAAGATCCAATGGGTATACAGCATGATCAATATTAGAAGCTACATCCGCACTTAATGTGTAAGTTGTTTTAGGAGTAACACTAAATTGAACATAAGAGTACCCAGCAACGGCATCTGCCCCTGTTGGGTTGTACCATTCATATTGCGAAATTGCGAAAGAGGTAGTGTTTGTAAATTGCGCACTCATGAGGGATGGCAACAAATTTTCCCCGTACCGAATCACGAACGGATTTCGTACAGGCTGAACGCTATCGACGTATGGATACTCGGCAGCGACTTGTTCAGGTCTCATATCGTCTAGTGCAGCGTATTCGGCCTCGCTAATCTCGTATAGTCGAATTGCATCAGCATACCCATATTGACCTTGAGCGCCATAAACTAAAACGGCAATAGTATCATCACTACTGAAATAAGCTGGTTGAATTTTTACCGCTACTGTTGAAAACTTTGTATTATCCGTTACTTCCATAAATGGAGCTGATCCGCCAATACCTACATTCTGTTTTTGTAATACGATTCTAGTTGCATTGCCGTTCTTAAGATCTGCTAGTAAAACATAGTGCTTGGTTTTATCGATATTGTTGATCCTACGAAAGATGTTACCAGCGTTACCACTGCTCGCTGTAGTGGTGATTTTGAATCCATTGACTCCAGTTGTTTTATTCACATTATCTAGAGCATGAGTGCTCCGGCTGTCACTCCACGGGCTGACATCCTCACATCCCCCATCCCGCCCCAACAAATTCACCAAAGTACGCCCTTTAATCCCGCTCAACTTAAAAGGCGCGCTCCGCTCTGCGTTCACGATCTGAAGCCCCGGCTGCAGTACGACTTCCCTACGTTCTTCTGTATCCAAACGCTTTTCCAGTGCATTGATGGCCTCATTGCTTTCACCCGCGAACCGATCTACAGCATCCGCGTTCTGATCAACATACTTCTCCAGATCGAAATACGTCGTGGACGGCGAGGTTCGATCGATTTTGTTCAATCCGATATTCGGCGTAACCGGATTCGTCATTTAGGCTCCTCCTCCCAACAATCTGTCTTGTGTTGTTGCTGATATTTCCTCAAAGGTCATGCCCTCCACCTCGGCTATGGTGAGATAACGCAGAGCGTAATCGACCGCCATATGTGCTGGCTTGATCTCCTCAATGGCTGATTTCAAATCACTTAAATTCGGCGGGATGCCCAACGTATCTCTAAAATGAATCGTCACTTTATACTCCGCTGGCTGGACGGATACCTCGATGCTGCCCCGCTCATAGGCTTGTGCCACATTTTTGAGCATGCTAGCAGACACCTTGCCGCTCCCCCGCATCTTCGAAATGATGACCGAACGACGTTGCTCGATCGGCTTGGCGTGGTTCACCGGAATGTTCAAGTCCTGCTCGAACCGGGATAGCGCCCACGTAGCGGTTTCGGGATAATACTGGTCCAACTGATCCTCCAGTTCCTGCGCCAGCTTGTCCAACTCAGCCCCTTCAGCTCCGGCAATGGCTTTCATTTCTCGAACATCGTGATAAAAGGACGGCAGGTAACCCAGCCAGGCTTCGGCTTTACTCATCGGACCGTCACCGTCCCCAGGACAGCTACCGCCTCCGGTTCGATCGGAATGCTGTCCGTTCCTCCGTTCACGGTCAATATCTCGTAGTCGATGACAGCCGGAATATCCAAAATCACGTTGGCGATCCGGTTATACCGGACCAACGGGTCGGACATGGCGAGGTCTTTCAGATACTGGCGCACCCCCTGCTCAATCGCTTCCTGCACACCATCCAAGCCGGCCCCATTGAGCAGCGTAACCTGCACTTCGATATGGACAGGCACTTCAGCCGCCCCTACAACGGTGACCACCGAACCGACGGGAGCTGCCCCTTCGCCCATACCATCCATGGTCGGATCGATATGCTGCTGCACTGATTCCACAACGGAAGGCGTAGGTGATCGCATCTCGTTATCCAGCAGCACCACCTTGACGGTGCCCGGACCGTCCCATAACGGAAAAGCCTTGGCCTTGCCGACCCCGGCTTTCTCCCTCGCCCACAGCTCGTACTGATTCCGGTTCGCGCTGGTCACGGGACGGGAGATTTTTTCGCGGTATCGGTCATATAACGCTTCGTCCGACTCGGTATCTTCGCCAGGTACCCAGAGCTCCATCAGCTCCGCCTTCACCAAGCCTTCTACGTATTCCAGCGGAAGCAGCGAGCCGAATCGGCGGTTGCCTTCCTTCCCGCTCGTCTCGCATTCCAGCACGTACTGCCCTGCACCCAGCCGGGTCATGACTTTGTAATTCAGAGGATCCAATGAAAAACGGCTCCCTATAGCCACATCCACCGGGGCGCCGTTACTGCCCGAAAATTGCCCCAGCAGCTGTGCTTTTGTAGCCTGCTTTCGTGTCAGTCCCGACCAGGCAATGCTCCGATCCAAAAATTCACCCGAGGCCGTCGCGGCAAATTTCAGGTTCATGGAGTACCCCAATTCCACGTACATCTGGGCAAGCTCAGTCGCAGAAGGTGCCAACGCATCGTAGATGATGCTGCCCTCCCTTTTATCCATACCATCCGGGATTCGATCCATCATCCGTTCCAGAATGGCTTCGTACGTCTGTTCCTCAACCATCCTCTCTCACCTCCTTGGTCATATTGAAAGCCCCATACACGCTTCGGACCGTAAATTCCGCCACCGCCTGCTCGCCCGTAAAGGTAATATTCATATCATCCACCGACAACACGCGGTCATCCTGCAGCAGCGCTTCCTTGATGTGCCGTTCAATCTCGGCATAGGCCCACAACGGGTCACGGCCAATGACGGAGTCCAGCTCCTGCCCATAGTTGCTGCTGTAGATCAGATGCTCAAAACGGCGAGTCTGAAGGATTTTGACGACAGCCTGTTTAACGGCCTCAAGACCGTCAATGTGACCAGATATCATCCCTCTCTCTAAGTTCAAGTCATACGTCAGACTAGGCTGCTCCAAGGTTTCCACGATCTCGCTACCCGGTTGCAGCGTTCCTCCTTGCGGGATCATGACGGCTTCACCAACCGATCCAGCACGAGATACGTTTGCCCGCCCTGGTAACGAATGAGCAGCACCGTGTCTCCCGTTTCCAGCCCTTTTCGAATCACATACTCCGCGCCGCCAAGGTTCAGCTTATACTCGGTCATCGACTCTCCGATAACTAAAAAATCCTCCGTCAGGCTGAAACGCTGATCCACGTTCACCTCGAGAGGATGTGTTGATGTGACTGTGCCGTACAGCACCGCCATCGGGTTTGTGCTTCCCACGGCGCTGAGACTGGCTTTTTTGATAATATCCAGCATCCCTGCTTACACCACCTTCATATTCAGCGACATTGTATGCGTACCGTCTGAGAATTTATGCGTACATTCATCGATGAGATACGGCTTCAAGCCTTCTTCCGGAAGGTTTACATAGATCGTGTTTCCCGCACGGACCCGCAAATCTCCAATAGCCTCGATCGATAACGTCTGCTGCTCCCTGTTCTTCAGCTCCAGCAAATTTTGCGCTAACTGCTTCAATTGAGCGGGGTTCATGTTCTCATCAGCAACCTCGTATAGCTGGAGCAAACCCCATTGTGCAATGTTTTGTCCGTGCTGGTAAAGGTACACGTCCCTCTTCCCCGTTTCCTTGTTATCACGCACGACTTTGATGCGGTTGTACGTCTCGTTGTCGATGCTTTTTTTATATGAAAAATCCGTCATGAGGCTGTCTTCCCCCACCGCAAGCATAAGCAGCATGTCGTTGATGTTGGTTAACGTCAGTTCGCCATACCGGTCGTAAAACATATAGTACTGCTTGGTCGCGATCAATGTGGAATCCAGGGCCTTGCAGATGATATCAATCAGTTTCTTATCCGCTTCCAGCATTGCAGGGATCGTATGGCCGGTATCGGCCAGCGTGCCTGTCTTCAGATTAAAATCCTTGGCGATCTTCCGGATGATATCCTCCACCTTGGCATTCGTGAACCGGTAGGTGTCGTTGCTGGACAGGTAGCGCAGCTGATCGTAAGCCATTACCTTAACCTGGGCGTCCATGCCCCACTCTTTGGAAAAAACGTACCCATAAAACAGATCCTTGTTATCCTTTCGGAAGCGCACAATGTCGCCGTTCTCCACTTCGAATGCCTTGCTCTGCGCCAGGCCATCGTTCACATAGTTGATATCCAGACTTGCCGGCTTCGCCTGACGGCTTGTTTTCCATGTGATGTCGGTTACGATCTGCCCCAAATCCCACACGCTTCCGTTCTTGCGGTCAATCATCAGTTCGATCACGATGCCACCTCTTTAAGGAATTTTCAGAACCCGGCCGACGGCCAGCTTCCGGACCTCATGGTCCTTGATTCCGTTCAGTTTTTGGATGTCGGTATGACGGGAACCGCTGCCGAGCAGCTTTTGGGCAATGCTCCACAAGGTATCGCCTTTGGCAACCGTATAGGAGGTTGGTTTTTTGCGGTCATCCGGCCGGTCTTTTTTCTTCACAGCTGCCGCTTTTTTGTCTTTTACCGGTACCACCTTCCGAGCCCCATAAAACACATAGCGTTTGAGCGTAATTGAGAACTCAATATCCTCCGGCGATCCGGACATCGTATTCCAGTTGAAGCTTTCAATGGAGGCCGCCATGTTGATGCCAAAAGACTTCATCGCCCGTACCACATTCTTGCCATCCGTACCGCTCAGCGGATCGGGAACAAGCCCCGTCATGACAAAGCGAACAGGCCTTCGAGACTCCATCCAGCCTTTAATGGTATTTACGTATTCAATCGGAAGCTTCAGCTTCTTATCAGACCCTATATGGACAAAGGGATACACTCTCCCCGGAAAAAAGCTTTCAAATGAGATCTCCGTCAGCTTTGGATGCAGAATCGCATTCACTTCGCCAAGCCCCGCGACCGTATAGGATTTGCCTTCACCGCTATCTTTGACATCAATCCGCTCCGGATTCACCGGAAATCGGAAAACTTCCTCCTGGTTATTGAAGCTCAGAAAAAATCCGTAATCGCTCATGTTACAAATACACCCCCTCGGCACTGGACACAAACTGCTCCTCCAGCGTTCGGTTAATTCTCGACATGATCGTATCCAGATCGGCCCCGGAATTAATATCTCCCGTCGTCATCTGCACGGTCGGCGTCAGGGTGATCATATTGCTGATCGCATTCACTTCCGCCAAATCGCGCATCACCTTTAGATCCTCGCTTGCCACGTCCACCGAGTTATCCACTTTACCAATGGAATCGATGCTGCCGCCCGCAGGGGCTACCGGGATTGGGGCTGTTGGCATGGCGGGCATAGCAGGCATGGACGGGGTCGGGGTTGTTTTTGGAACGGTAACATCGTATCCGGTTTTGCCGTTGTTGTATTGTTTTAAAAGATCCTCGTTGTCTTTACCTATCTTCTTATCGGGCATGAATGAATCCTTGAATGTATCCATCGAAAAATCTTCTATGGCTTTCTGTCCAGTATCCTTGAAGTTCGTAAAGTCTGCCTTATATTCAATCTCGGCGATTTGCTTGGTATCCACACCAAGAACCTTTCCGAAGAAGCCCGCTACCGCGTTAACACCTTTGATGATCCCGTTAATGACGGAAATGACAGTGTTAACCGTATTTTGCGCCAGATCTACAATGAAGCCGAAGACGTTGCTAAATATCTGCTTAAGGCCCAGTGTCACCACTTTCCAAGCCCCGAACGCGGCCATAGCAGCGATAACTAAAGAGATTAATAGCATAAGAGGATTAGCTTTAACCACCATATTAAATATTCTCATCGCTCCTGCAGCTATGTTCGTAATCGTGGCCATCACGGATTGAGCTGCCGCAAACGCGTAAGCCGATATTCTACCCATGATTAAACCTGCATTTAACATTGCGAAAAAAACTCCCACTAAAGCAATAACAGGAAGTAACCCCATAAATATAGTGATCAGATTCCAAATGGTGTTACCGACTCCAGCGATCGTTGCTTTAATGAATTCCCAGGCTGGAGGGATCATTTCAGCAATCCATAAGAACCCTTGAGCTAATAAAGATAGTCCTGAATTCAATATGCTAAAAAACGGTTCAAATGCCCCTGATTCAAACGCAGAGTTAATGATATCTAGAATAGGTATTATAGATTCAAGCGCCCCGCTCCCTATTTGAATAAAGGAATTGTTCACATATCCCAACATCTTTTGCCACTGGCTCACAGGAGAGTCCATCATTTTTTGAAGAGCTTCTTCCGTCATGCCCGATTTCTGTAGGAGTTGATCCATTGACGCTAAAAATGCTCCGAAATTGCCCTTGGATGATGCCACTTCCTTGGAAAATTGTTTGATGTTGGTTTCAGGTATCTTAAACTCTTTCGCAAGTGAACTAGTGTCACCTTGCATCGCACTCATTATGGCAGCAGCGGCATCTCCCGAACTCTTCCCTGTAGATGAAAGCTTGCTTAAACGCTCAGCAAAACCATTTAACGTAGAAATTTCATCCGAGTTTTTGGTCATGTTCATAAAAGATATTGAATTTCCGAGAGTTTTATTGACATCGGCCCCCGATTTCAATGCATCTTGCTTAAATTTTTCAAACATAGCCGAGCCAACCTCTGGATCTCCTATTTTGCTCTGGATAACATTCTCTAAATTTTGTTGTTTTGCCGCTGGTATGATGGAAACATCCGCTATGAATTTCATTCCATTATACGCAGCTTTAATTGCACCAAGCGCACTGCTAAATTTACTTGATGCCTTCTCTCCCTTTTTCACTTCTGCATTCAGATTTTGTTGAGCTGCTGCCGCTTCATTTACTTTCGTTTCAGCTTCTTTTATTTTTTTGGTCGCATGATCAAAACTCAAACCGAATATAAACGACTGCTCAAAAACGAGTTTATCCCAGTTGCTTAATGCCTTCAGAATCTTTGGTGGAACAAGCATTTGAGTATTCGCCATTCCTTCACCCCCTTCTTCTACAACCTATCTCCGCTTCCGGACTCGCTCGAGCTTCTCCTTCTCCACCCGCATCGAGATCATGGCATAGATGGCGGCCCGTTCCCGGACCGACATCGCCATGAGCTGGTGAGGAAGGATGTGCAGTTCATGGAGGGCGTAGTACGCATAGTTCGCGTCACCGTCACCCTCTTTAATCAGTTTTTTACGTCGTCTACCAGATCGTTCATATCGCGGTCAAAACCATTCAGAGCTTGGACCCGCTCGCCAAGCGCGGCGAACTCGCCGGGCAGCAGCATTTTGCGGAGTAGGGATTCTGCACCAAGCACGCCGTAAGATTTTTGCAGCTCGCTGTTTTTCAAATCCGGGTAAATGACGCTCGATACCATCAGTTTCGCCATATAGTCGTTCGGGTCAATTTCCGGCGTGAAGACGCCATTCTTACCCTTGACCTTACGCGTAGCCGCTTTGCGGCACTCCTGGTTTTCTTCCTCCGTGATACTCCGCAGCTTCCAAGGCACAGGGCTCCCTTCCGCGTTCTTAAAACGAACAGAGACCACGAATTCCTCCGTGATCTCCGCAGACGACTGCCCAGCAAAAAACATACTAAAATCGCTCATATTCCTTCCTCCTCATTCAGGTTAAGTATTAGGCCAATGGGTTAAACGGCGTCTCAATTCGCACATTCTCAAACGTGAAAGCCACTTCTTCCTCCAGCGCCTCTGCTTCAGTATCCAGGGAAGCCATAATCACGCTGTCGAGGTTGACCCCTTCCAAAATCACCGTCTGACGCCCCGTCGACGAACCCGGATCCTCATTGCGCACTTCAATCATGAAGTAGGCGTCTTTCCCTGTCTGGATGTATTCCATCATCAGCTCGCGGAACAGTGAGGTCACATAATAAATGGTCATCGTGCCGCTGCCCTTCCAGCCAATGGCTTTATGCTGTACGGCGCGTTGGCCCATCGTTTTCAGCTCGGCTTTTTCCTTCTCCACCGTGGCTTCCAGTGTTTTAATGTAGAACATTTCCTCCATACGATCGCCAATTTTGACGAATGCCTTACCCTCTTGCCCCGAAATCGTGTCGCTTGCCCGCAAAAATGCCATCTTAGACCACCTTCACTTTCATGTATACTTTTTCAATCGCATCTACCGGCTGTACCTTGATATCCACAAACAGCACATCGCCTTCTGTACCCGGCGTCACCACTATATCTTCGTTCGCATCAAAATTTTGGATAGCCCCAATATTCTGCAAAGACGCAAAATACGCCGCACATTCCGCCCAGAACAGAGTCCGGCCATCCACATTATTGTCTACCTTCCCGATGTAGGACTTCTCAAAAATCAGCTTCAAATCATTCGCAATACCATCCAGCACGCGAACCACCCGGTTTTTGGAAAAATGTCGCGCTTTGGCCGGCTCAATCGATGTAAAGCTGTTAATATCCTGCTCGACCACGGCCTTACCGCCGCTGTAGCTAAACAGAAACTCACCATTCGTGAGCGCTGCTTCAATCTCCGTATGGCTTAAACGAACATCGGTATCCACCGCTTCATCGTAAGCCGCGTATGTTAGGGATTCGTTAACAGCTGCCGCAGCCGTGGCGCCAGTGACCCAAGCAACTGCCTTGACCTTGTCCACGAAGGAGCCGTCAGTGAGAACAACGCCATTTTTCACGGAGATGATTCCTTCATAATCCGCAGCCGGATAGTCGGACAATACAGCTTGGACCTTCTTGCCTTCCTGCTCGCGAAGCCGCTTGATGAATGCGGTATACAGTGACTTGAGAGCTGGATCTGCGGACAACAGGCCAACGGTCTGGAAGTCTTGGACCTCAAGCGCGGCTAGGAAGTCCACATGCTCTTGGTTCGTCACGGTGCCGTTCGCGCCACCTGTCAGAGCGAATCCTGCCGTTGCCGCCAAATCGCCCGTATCCGGTGCAAAGGTTACATACAGGTTCGGCTGCAGTTCGGCCGCACTGGCTACAAGTTGCTTGTCAACCGCTTTGCCGCTCAACAGCGTGTTGACCACAAACTTACCAGGATCATCCATCGCGTTCTCAACAACGATCTGGATATCATTCCCACGTTCTCCGCCGTAAAGTGCGATTGCTTTGAGACCGGCAACGGAACCTGTAGCTTGGGTGCCGCTATTTAAGCGATACAACAGGAGTGTACCTGCTCGCTTGAGCACTTCTTTTACTCCGAGCAACTGTGGTGCTGTGATATCATAACCTAACACCTCAACCAGATTGGTGCCTGGTTTAATGGTTAAGATTTTTTGCGGCTCTCCCCATGGAAGGGACAAGCCCAGTGCCGCAAGCCCCCTTTCACCTACGCGCCCGATCGGCTGCTCCTGCGATGAGATTTGGGTATATACGCCTGGTCTTACTTTGTTGGGTGTTGTCCATGTTCCTCCGGCCATTTAGATGACCTCCTTTTTCAAAAATGTGGTGAGTTGCTCTTTCGCTTCCTGAACGGTGTACGTTTTGCCCTCTTCGAGAATGGCGCTCAGCACATCCTTCTCGCGATTACTGAATTGTTTGGATTGTGTCAGCTGTTGCTTGTTGAACGCTTTTGCTGTTTCTTTTTTACTCATTTCAATACGCCTCCCTGTTTCAATGTTTGCATCTTCATGTCGTTCTCTTCCTGATCCGTTGACATCTGAATGACATACTCTGCGCGAAAATATCCTTCTCCCGCTGCCCCATCATTCCCCGTTGGCCGCTCCCACGCAACTGATGAGGCGCGGCATGGTCGACCCTCAACTTCCAGGGATGTTAGGCTCTCCAGCATCTCGTCCATGATCGTTGCCACTGATTTTCCTTCCACTGGTACGTAAGAGATTCGGAAACGAAAACGAGCCGTATATCGACTTGTCGATATCGGCTCGAGCTCGGCTAGTGCTAGCTCGGTTTGGAAATATGGGGCTGGTGGTAGTTGTGCGTTGTCCTCTCTCAAAAACGTTGTGATATCTGAAAACTTCGCCTGCAAAACTCTTTTCAAAGAACCTTGTATTTCCTGCGAGATCATACTAGATTACCTCCCCTTCCAGGTTGAATGCCGATGGTGTAATAATCTTAAGTTTTTAACAAAATCCATTTTCCCACGGGTAAGTACCTTGAATTATGTTAAGAGAAGTAAAGCGAGCGCCAATGGTTACTATTCAAAATGTTTCATCTGAATGTCAGTCTGATTAGTATTGGTTTCCTCTTGATCTCTCAGAGTAAGAAAACCATTAATAATTCTGGCTTCTTCGCTCAGTACGTACATTTGCGCGTGAATTTCCTGCAGACGCAGCTTTGCAAGCTGCCGGATATCCTGCGTGTTTTCCTCCATACCTTTTCCTCCTTAAATACCAGACCATTCATTTGCCTGGTCAGTTCCAATTAGCGATAACGTTTCCTGGTATTCATTTTCAGTAATTCTTTCAGTAGAAAGTGCACCGTCGATCTTGTCCTTTCCAAAATTAGCGGCTGCATATGCCTTAATGTCCTCGTGATAGCTATGTCCTACGGAATTGAATCTTCGAGTACCATCTTCAAAGATTGCGAATCCATAACCTCGTACCATGCGTTGTCTTGCTGTCAACAAAAAAATCACCTCCCAGATATTTAAATAATGCCTGCGGTTGCGAGTGCTTCGAGTATAAAAAGTTGGTCGTCTTGCATTGCTGCATTGCGTTGTTTTAACTCGTCAGCTATGATTTGCAATTCAGAGTTTTTCTTTTTTAGAACTTCTAGGGAATCTTCTGGTTGAACAGCGAATTTTTCAAATATAACCATATCGGTTAACTCGTCAGCGTGACGCTCAATGTATTCAAGCGCATTCTCCTCCGTGATCGGAACAATCCCCATTTCAAATGGTGCATGAGGTTGAAGAAACGTCCTGTCTCCGACCTGTAATACATAATAACGTGCGTTCTCATTTCCAGTCGGGTTATGAATAAACTGTCCATTGAACTTGTCAGTGAACTTATACACTTGATGCATAATGGTTAACCCATCGATAAACTGTTGAAGCTCCTCTTCTGTACAGATTAATTCTCTACCTTTGTATTCCATTTGGTACCTCCCTACCCCATTGTGTATTCCAACGTTTGATATGAAAACGTGCCATTATTGGCGTTCACACCTCCTGGAATGTAAGCCTTATTCCCGACAACTGCTGCTTTTGTTCCGTAGATGGACTGTCCACTTGGTGAAACATCCGGCAAAGTTACCCATGAATTTGTTACTGGATCATACACATCAAGTTGATTCCATAGTCGATATACATAAATTTTATTGTTATATGTCCATGCGCATGGCCGCTCATTTGCAAACAATGCGTTGGCCTTTTGCATCCAGGTATTGGTGCTTGGTGTAAACTGATATACGTTGTTCGTCCAACGGTTCCCAGACGTCATACCACCGATAGTGTAGAGACTATTGTTTACTACGGCAGAGGCTCCATATGCCATGGCATTGGGCATATTTGCCATCCTCGTAGAGCTATTTGTTGCTGGATTGTACTGAAAGGTATATGTGTAGAGAGCACCATCAAGACCACCTGCTGTATATCCAAATGAACCGATAGTGCCGGAGAATTGTGATTCTCCAGATACCGTTGCTTGATAATTTCTGTACGTATTCGTAGTTGGACTATAGACAACCCCTACGTAGTAATCAGCGTTGCCACCCTGCATATAAATCTCATTGTTAATAACGAAAGATGCCCCATTTACCTTTCTATAAGGCATATCCGCCATAAACGACCACGTGTTCGTTAATGGATCGTACCTCTCATTACGTTTTGATTCATATCCATCCGCAATAGCTCCAGCGAATCCACCAATTGTATAAACATAGTTTCCTACAGAATTTACATAGCCCCAGACGTGAGTTGTATTCATATTAGCCAATACTTTAAATCCTTGACCTGTCCAAACTTGTTTCCAAACACCTCCTACCCTTACCCATACTTGAGTTGCTTTCCGCCATGTTCCGCCTACACGAGTATGAACGTTGGAAACGTTCCGAAATGTGCCTCCGACGTATACACTTAGCGCCATGAAATAGCCCCCCTCTCCTTATGAGTATTGAATCCATATTTGACCGTCGAACCCACCTGATGGAGTGGCTGTTGATTTGATGACATGCGACTCCGTCATAATATCGCCGCCGCCTTTATTCCAATTTAACTTTATATCAATTAAGGCGTTATCACTTGGTCGAGTAGCTCGAAAAATAAGACCTGCCCCCCCATAAGCGTCATTAACACTATTAATAATCGCCTTATTACGCCATCCATTTAAAGGTATATTTCCAGCATTTAAGAAAACATAAGCATCTTGGGACGTCGAGACGCCCATGGCTCCGGTAGTTACTGTAAAGGATCCGTCTGTACCGAAAACTGCGCGCCGAGTTTTACCAACAACAAAAGAAAGTTCCTGGGCCGTTGCAGTCCCGATAATAAGACCCGGATTACATCCGTAGAATCCTGAATCATGAACGGCAAGGACCCCCTGCGATTGATCCGTCCGAAGCGTGAGGTTTAGGTTACCGGTTCGATAAATATCAACTACCTTGGACCATCCTTCGGTATTCCATGCCTCTGTTTGGCTCCCTATCATGATGTGTCCAGATGTATCGATTCCAAACATTCGTGTACCGGTACCGTAATTGCCGTTATAGATTCGTAAGGCAGGCTTTGTGGACACATCATCTGAAACAAGGTGGAAGTTTTTCGCTGCCATTGAATCCTGTCCGATCTGCATCCCGGCACGGCTGGTCAAAATACGATCCAGCCATACAAAAGAACCGGACGCTGTAACTCGACCGCGCACTTGATTATTCGTGATAAATCGAAAATCATGATTCGTTGGCGTACCGATCCATGGATCATTTGTATCGGAACCGAGTCGAAGAATACGTGTTCCGTCGGTTACATCTATCATTCCCGCATCTAGTACCCCTCCCTTCTTTGGCATTACTTTGCTATCGATATCTTCCGCTAGAGCGTTCAGATCTCTAACAACGTTCGCCGTCATTGTGTCGTCAATGAGCGGCAGTCCTAAAACTGCTGTTAGTGCCATATGTTACTTCAACCCCCTATTATAAATTGCCCCATATGTTTTTCCCGTTGCCGCCACGTCTCCGTATGTCAGGCCACTCGCAGCAAGTTCAACATAAGTATAGAAACGGAACGCATACGCCACCGCCAGATGCGCCGGCTTGATCTCCTCGATCGCCGCCTTCAAATCCTCCAGATTCGGCGGGATGCCGAGCGTATCCACGAATTTAACCGTGAAGCCCCATTCCTCAGGCTGAAAAGATACCTCAACCGTGCCGCCGTCATAAGCCTCCGCCACATTTTTCACGAGCGCTCCCGAAAAGGTTCCCGCACCACGCAGCTTGGACTCCAGCACTGCCCGTCGCTGCTCGATCGGCTTGTTCCGATCGGTGGGAATGCCGAGCTCCATCTCCCAGCGCTCTAAGCCCCAGGTGGCTGTGCGGACAAAAAACTGATCTGCAGCCGAGTTCAGCGCTTGGTAAAGCGCGTCCAGCTCGCTGCCCTTGGCATCCATATCGGATAACATGACGCGGGAGGTCTCATAATAGACCGGAAGATAAGAAAACAGCTCGCGACCCCGCAAGCTGTTCATTCGGGTATTATTCACTCACGCTCACCGTCCCGAGCACCGCCACCTGACCGGAGCCAATTTCGATGTTTTGCTGCTCGGTGTGGCCGTTAATCGTCAAATCCGAGTAGTCGACGATAATCGGAATATCCAGCAGTACGGCGGCAATACGCGTGTACCTTACCAAAGGATCCTTCCGGTTAAAAGCGATCTGCTGTAAATACGTGCGAACGCCGTCCTCGATCAGCTTCCGGATTTCTTCCATCGTTGAAGGCTGCTCCTGCGTACGCTGCACTTTGACGGAGATATCAATCGCCACTTCCGCGGCAGGCATCACCGTGATAACCGGACCCGCCGGGGCAACGCCTTCGCCCTGTCCATCCTGAGACGGGTCAATGTACTGCTGAACGGCATCCACGATATCCCGGCTAGCCGCACGCTTGTCCGTATCGATGAGATACAGCCCGACGGTACCGGGTCCTTTCCACAACGGTGCCACTTCCACGCCGCCAACGCCGGCAATCTCATTGGCCCACTGCATGTACTGCGCTTTGTTGCCGCTCGTTCCCTGACTTCGGACTTTGGCATAAAAACGCTCCAGAAGCGACTGATCGCTTTCGGTATCCGTCCCGCTTCGTGTATGCTCCGGGTTCGTAACCGATGTTACGCCGCTGACCGACGTCATCATGAGCTGGATGACGCCTGCGGGAACATTGCCGTTACTGCCCGGCGTGACGGCTCGGATCGGGGCCGTACCGGTACCCAAGTCACTCAGCGTCACGCCTGACGTGGTCACATACTCCACGGAGGATTCCCCGGAGCCCTCATCGGCTGGCGTAGCTACGTAGGTTCCGGCAGGCACTGTCGTCCCCGGCTTCCCCGTAAACAGAACGCTGCCGGACGAAGCGACCGCTTCCCTCCGGGTAATCCCATGTTCTGCCGTCCTCAGATCGAGTTCGGCGGAACGGATATCCGGATGATCGCTTGCTACCGTGCTCGCAAAGCCTCGACGCAGCAGCTCCTGCGCCCACAAGGCGGCCTCAGACAGCATAAACGCAACCGGCGCCTGCGCATCCCAAATAAAAGAGCCCTCCGACTTGTCGATGTCCGAAGGCACTTTGTTCAGCATTCGGTTCATAATGTTCTCTTCCGTCTGATCCAACAAATATAACGGCAAATCTGCCATCAGATCACCACGCTTTCTATAATTTCCGTCTCATCCCGGACACTCGTAATGCGGCAGCTGAAACGGCAAGCTTCTCCTTCCCATTCAAAAAGAAACTGATCCACGCTCTCCGTCCGCGCGTCCGCAAGCAGTGTCTCGGTGACCATGCGCTGAATCTCGCTCTCTTGCAGAGATTGGTCATAGCCTTTTCCGACCAGCTCCTCCAGCTCACTGCCGTAGTCGCGCGTATAGATCAAATGGCGGTATCGCGGCGTACGGATCGCTTTTTCGCACCAGATGACCCAGGCTTCCTTCTCGTCCGCAACCGGAATCTTCCGGGTCGGGGACATCACGAACTCGCCGGCTTCAAAATCATACCGCCAGCTCCGTCCAAAAACAGCCCCGTCTCCTTCCAGCACCTCCGGATCGGTCGCATCCGTCCAGATCATGTCATCGCCTTCCGGGAATAAATTAGCCACCACTGCTCACCACCTTGCATACAACAACAACGTCATTACCGCTGTTGACCCGAACGGCGAGCACGCGGTCTCCCGGTTTCAGGCCTTTTCCCAATTCCAAAAGAGTATCTTCAACTTCGTTCTCTTCGGCTTCAAACGTCATATCCTGCTGCTGGCCCCCCAAAGTCACGGTGCCCTTTGCCGTATAACGGGGCAAGGACAGCATTCCAGGCAGCTCCGCCACCATATAGTCCTGCAGCTCGTGCTTGAAATCATCGAGCTTGAGTCCCGTCGAGGTTATCGTGCCGAGCACGGCCCCTACACCGCCCATGGCTTGACGGGTTTGCTTATTCATTGAGGCATATAAGGAGGACGCCAATTGTCCATAGGGGTCTTTATTCAAGGTAAAACCTCCTTTTTACATCGTCATAACTCCCCAGCTCCAGCATCATGCTTCCGGGACTACCGAGCTCACGGCTGACGGAAATCACGAGCAGTTTCATTGAGCCCAGCATGACCGCATCTCCGGCGCGGATCGTATTGACATCAGGTGCATTCAGGGAGATGGTCTCCCGAATCCCCCTCAGTTTGCTCCGGGCCAGCTGGCGGGCAGCCGCAGGCGACTTCACTTCATCATCCTGAATAATAGCCTGGAGTTGGCCGTATTTGGCGATATCCTTCTCCTCGATGGCCATCACCTTGGAAGGAACTTCTTTTCCGGACTCGCTTGCGGCTGTCGCCAGCACTTTGACCTTGGTCGCCGCGCCCTCCAACGTCCGCGATTGCGTCGTATCCGTGATAGCCTCCAGGATGTAGACGTCTTTGTTCGTTCCCAACTCATACAGCTCAAGCCCTGAAGAGATCATCCGCGGATGATACAGCTTGCCGCCGGCTTTTGCCGTCTCCCGCAGATCAGCGAACATGCTCGCATAAATCGACTGCGTCCGGTAAACGGAACGCCCCAGCTGCTTCTCGGTATCCGGCAGTACCGCAATTTTCAGGTTCCAGTCGGCCGCGTACTTTTTGAATCGCTGGGTAGCGGTCTGCTTTGCCGGGAACAGATATTCATCCTCCGATTTGTCCAGATATACCGTCCGATCGTACAGTGTGAGGGTCATCCGCTTCACGCCGTTATTCGAGGTTTCCACTTCCCACACGACAGCCGGGTGCAGCAGAGGGACATAGTCCTTTTTACCGTATGGAATTCCGCTGATTCGGATCGCCATTCCCGGCGAGATCGGCGGCATATCCGGCGTTACGACCAGATTGACGGTTCCCTGGTAAGCGACTTGTTCAAGCGAATCCCTCAGGTTGATAGCTTCCACCAAAGGGGACAGATCGTATTGATCCTGCAAAATGACTTTGTAACTCATGACAGCACCAGCTTCTGCCCGGGCTTGATGGCGTTCGGATCTTTACCGATCGTCTTCTGATTCAGCTTGTAGATCTGGTTCCATTTCGAGCTGTCCCCGAGCTCAAGCTTGGCGATTTTGGAAAGCGAATCCCCTGACTTCACGGTGTACGTCTTATTCTTTTCCTTCATGTCGGCCCGGGGCTTTTTATTCGTTCCGGCAGCCCCGCTGCTGCCTGCTGTTTTGGCCACCTTCATGTCGCTCCATGTCCGGAGCGTGATGTCAAAATACACATCCCCGAGCTCCCCGCCCCGGAACGTGGACTGATGGGAAGCGACATACACCAGCACATTCACCGCCGTCTTGGTAATGACGAATTGCAACGGCGTTTTATATGCCAGAAACTCGTTAAGTTTATTCATCGCGGTTTGCGGTTTAATATGATCCGTCTCTTTACCTTTGCAATAAGCTGCATCATACTCTTGTGGGAAAAATGAAGAGAATGATATCTCCTTGATCCGATTCCCTTGCGGAAAATCAAACTCTCCATAGTTGAGAATCGTGGCCGTTTCCAATCCCTTTTGGCGTGAAATGGTCACCTCTTCGGGATTGACCGGGAATCGGAATGTCATGCCTTTTCCGTTCTTCAAAAGAAACTCCACCTTGGCCCCCTCCTTTCTGTATGGATGCCTTCGAACCGACTTCATGCCTGCTGTTAACCATCATCTTCAATAGGCCATCGGAGTCGGTTTCCGGTTCTGGGCCGCTTTGCTGAATTCGGCTCTCAGCCGCTGCCCGATCAGAAGAATCAATCCTTCTACATCGATCGGGTGCTCCTCATGCACCGTTACCTGCACCGCGCCAGAAGGTAGATTGTAATTCACGGTTGTCTCTGTTTTGAAATCCATCAGCAAGCCGGATATCGTGCTCATCTGTTCCGGACTGATCTGAACAGATTGCGGGGACGTTGGCTTCCCTGCAAAAGCTTGGTTTTGCGCTGCACTCGCGGGTGGACCAAAAGTACTCATGCTTGCAGCATGGCTAGGCGGCACGTACGGACCGTATGTCGGGTTCAATGCTGGATTCGGCAGCAGCGGCTTGCTGAAATCAACCGGCGCTGGTTTCGGGATGATGGGAGCCGGAAGGGCAGCTGCACTCGAAGGGGTTTCCTTCGGTTGAGCAGCTTCCTTGTCTTTTTTCCCGAAGGAAAACGTCTTGGAGAACCATTTCGACACCATCTCCTTACCTTCATTGAACTTGTCACCAATCCCGGAAATGGCGCCGCCCACCTTCTCGCCAATATAGCTTCCTACGGTGCCGCCGAGCGTTGAGCCGATCATCGTACCTGCAACCGGGATCACGGATCCGACGATGCCGCCGATCGTGCTTCCGATGCCGCCGCCGACGGTAGATCCTATCGCTTGGTTTCGTTCCTTCCCAGGCTTTGCGGTAGCGATTGCGGTCGCATCGGCTATATAACTTAATGGGCCAAGGGCGCGTTTGCCAAGCCCTTTCATCAAGCCGGAGCCTAGGCCGCTTTTGCCGGCATTTTTTACTGCACTAGCTCCTTTACCGCCATCTGCTGCCTGTTTTATTGCATCTGACCCTGCAGCGGTCTTGGCAGCGCTTGCCGCACCTCCGGAAACGATGCCGCTGCCTCCGCCGCCTCCAAACATTCCTTTCGTCATACCCACGGCATCCTTGAGTAATGTCACAGCTCCCTTTCCTGTGTTGCCTGCAGTTTCTATGAAATCTCCCAGTGTTTCAGCTTTGTTAAAACGCTTACCCCATTTGGTTAGTGGCTTATCCCCTTGGCTATTCGGGGTCGGGGCAGCCTGGCTTTGATTGGAATTGGATCCACGGCCGCCCCCCCTTCTAACCCCATTGGGCCTAGGTGCCGTCCTAGGGGCTGGTGTAGGAGCTGGTGTATCTTTACTCCATGCTTCGCGCATCTTTTTTCCTTTACCATATAGTTGGCCACCATTTTTCATAGTGGAACCCACGGTGATAACACCGCCTAATATGCCTAGAGCCGTATCCCATCCAGATTTTTTACCGCTCCCACCGCCTCCAAGCTGAAGCGATCCAAGCGCATCCGTAAGCTTATCCACAGCAGTCGTATTCGCCGTCAACGCATCGGTCAACGGAGAAAAATCCAGCCCTGCCGCCCGTAAATCCACCTGAACGCTCGCCTCGATCTGCTTCTGCACGCTCAGGTTTAGATTCGTATCAACCTGCTTCTGCACATTCAGCTTCACATTCGCCGAGGCTTGGATGACTTGCGACTTCACCCGCTGCATTTTGGCCAGCAGGTTGTCCAGCCCCTTCGAGGCGCTGTCCTTCAGCACGATTTCTGGCGCCATGCGGGTACGTCCGATTCGCATGACGCGTCCCTGGATCCGCTCAAAATAACGCTCCATCGCCCGCAGCTCGCGGTTGGCCTTGATCACGTTTTTCGGATCGATGACCAGATTCATGCGATAGTTCATGGCTTCAGCCATTTCGTTTCACCTCCTGTTCACTTCACACTCTGACCGGCCATGCCCTCGATCTCCTCCTGGGAGAAAGCAAGCAGCAGCAGGCGCTCGCCTCGCGGGAGCCGCCAAAAATCTCCGGGACGAAGGTGATGCCGGACCCACAGATGATACAGCATCGTCGTCATTCCCCCGGAGCCGATCAGTTTTTTAGGTCAGCAATCTCGACCCCGAAGCCGGACAGCTCCAGCACTTTATCGCCTACGGCATCCAGTTCTCCGGCCAGCAGCATGCGGCGGACCGCCTGCTCTCCCCCCGACAGCTTCAAGCGGCTCGTAATCCGGGGATCGCCCCAGCCGCTGAGCGTCAAGCCCTTCACCGACAGACTGCTCGTCGCTTCGGAGATGAGCAGCGCATTAAAGGTTTCGGTATCCACCTTCTCGTCCACCGCGCCCTTCACCGTACGGCGAACCGTGCAGCGCTCGCGGATGCTGTCCACCTTGCTTGAAGTCAAGCCCTGCAGCACCATCTGCATATCCAAGCGCTTAATGCGTACCGTTTCCTCCGGCAGCTTCTCTGCCGCTTCAAACAGACTGTCCAAAATTTGCTCTTCGCTCATGTTCTCGTGCAAGCTCATACGTATATCTCCTTTACTCATAAAATAGTAGCCCTAAACTTAGCGGGCGACGTTCGCCCGAACCAGACACGCCATGCCGGGCGAACCCCCACTTTTTGACTCGCTCAAGACGTGCTTAAGCAAACAGCCCTTAATCCCCCTGAATCGGATCCAACAGCTCGTACCCCTCAAAGGTAAACGAGGTTTCCTCCTGCACTTCCTCGCCGGCCGTCCAGTTGGCCAGCTGGATTTTGTCCGGCATGCAGCGGATCAGGCGAACGCGCTCATGGCCATAAGACTCGGGATCATCCAGCTTGGAGATGATATCGAATTTGGTGAAGCCGCGGGAAATCATATCGGAAGTGACCTTGTAACCGCTCATCGTGCCGGTTCCTTTTTTGCTGCCGTTTTTGTGTACCGTCCAGTCGTTGCCGACCAGCTTCAGCTCGCGCTTCTCCAATTCCACGCTGGCTTCCAGCTTGTTAATATGCGTCTGCCAAACCCCGTCAATATACGCCTGGCCGTATGTCCCCATAATGACTCTTGAAGCATCCAACATGTTAAGTTCCTCCTCGATTTCGTTAAGTTTATTCTTAAAAAAGCCCTCTCCGGGCAGTCCGTCTCATCTTAAATATGCTGATCGACGTACTCGTTATTGCACGTAAAATGTACCGAACAGCTGCTCCATCACATCGGTCAGCTTCACATTCCACTGCAGGAAGACCTGATCCGGCTCCGGCGTGTTCACGGCGGAATCGCCATAGTACGCCGGATCGAGAATGACGTCATAGCCATCCGGCTCGATGACATTGCTCAGCGACAACGAAGCGAGGTATTCCTTCACGGCGCCGATCAGTGCCAGACGACCTTCCTCCGTATTGTTCACCTTGCCGATGTAGGTCTGTTCTGCGGCCAGCTGCAAATCCCCATGAATCGCATCCATCACGCGGATGGAACGGATTTTTTTCCAGGCATTGTTTTGGCCTTCCGCCGGATTCACCAGCGTGTTGATGCCGCGCAGCGCCTTCACCTGGCGTCCGTCATAGAACAGGACGAACACGCCGTTGCGTACGGCTTGTTCCTGCTCGGAGCGCGTCCAGCGGCGTGTCACGTCCTCGAATGGCGTTACCGCATATGTAGCGGATTGGTTCAAGCGCTGACCGGCAATCAGCCCGGCCACATAAGCAGCCGTCTGGGCAGAACTGTAGTTCACGCCGGACAGACGCACCCCCGTGCCTACATTGATAATCCCCTCATGGTTCAATGCAAGCGAGCGGGCTGCCGCCAGTTTGGCTGCATCCTTGGAGGTATCGTCCGCTGCGCTTCCGCCGAATACGGCCATCACGCCGCGTCCTTCTTGACGGAGACGTTTCACCCACGCCGCAAAGCTCTGCAGCAGAGCCATATCCGCAGCATAATCCAGGGCAAGCACATTGAATTCCTGGCCTTCGACCGCATCCTGCATCTCGATATAATCTGCATTCGTCAGGCCGCCGTTGCCGCTTTTGCCCCCGGACAACACGGCTCCGTTCACATCAGCGGGAATGCCGTCTCCTTCCAATGCGGTAGCCGTTACCCAGAGGTTCTCATCGTCTTCATTGATCTGCGTTGCAATCGACGCTGCTGTCCCGTCCAAGCTTGTATAAGTGCCAAGCAGCTTGGCTCCTTCATAGAGACGAAGCTCACGTGCCCCTGAATTAATCAGCGACGGCTGCACGGTTACGGAGAAGCCGTTGCCCCGGCTGCCCGGATATTTGGCCTGCAGCTTCAACACGTCGGAAGGTGTGGCTTCCGCATTTTGCAGCGTAACGTTAGCCGCTGCCGCCGTATTGTCCGCCAAACGATAAGCCAGCAGCTTCTTTGGACCCCCAAGCAAGGCCAAATAGAGCGTTTCATAAGCCGTAGCCCCATCTTGGCTGTCCGCAGAATACATTTCGGAAATCGCGAACTCGCTGCCGATCTCCACGAACTCGTGCACCGGTCCCCAATTGGCTTTAACCGGCACGACAACCGTACCGCGGGATCCGCCTTGAATAGCCGACGCGGCGGCTGCCTTGAAATTCATATACAAACCCGGAAGTACCGGTTTATTTGTGCTTTCCCATGTTCCACCTGCCATGTTTAGTCCACCTTCGCTTTCATAAATTGTTGGATTCTTTCTTTGACTTCGGTTACCGTGAACAGCTCTCCGTCTGCCCCATACATGGCACCTGCGAGCACTTCCGCCCGAACCTCGAACAGTTCCTTGGCGTGTGTTTCGAGTTCATCTAGCGCATATCGCGGAGCGCTGATACTGCGAGCTTCAGTCTTGAGTGTTTTTTTCACAGCCATTGTCACCACCTCACTTTAAAATTGGATGAACGTTAACGCGCCTGATCAAAGCGGCTTCCTCCGGTGAACGCATCTTCCGCTGCGCCAGGGTCAGCTTCAGCTGCCCGTCCAGAATGGGATCGGCCTGCATATCGGAGGTAATCTCCGCAACGGATACATAGCGGCGATCCTGTGAATCCAGCTTCAGCTGGACCTGGGCACCGAGCTCCTCCACCAGCCTTGCAGCTGTCAGCTGCTCTTCCGCGGAATCAAGAGATGCAATATGCCCGGTAAAGGTTTTGCGAACCTCGAACATCGAGGCTCCCGCCATCTTGGTCTCGCAGCCCGTCATCCGCCATAGTACGGCGTGACCTTCCCGTCCCGCCGGCCATGCCGTATGATAGGTGCGCCAAGGATCGCCCAGCACATCTCCTGTCCAGGCTGTCAGCGTATGCAGCCACTCGTCGGGTTGTCCGGTGGAACCAGCCCCGGATGCCTGCGGCATATAGACGCCGAATCGCATGATCCGGATCATTTTGCCTGAATCAGAATCGAACTTGTCGGCTTCCGGCACACCCAAATAATGCAGCTTGAATGCTTTTCCATCGGCTCCGATAACCCGCTTGCGATGAAGTCCCGGGATAAGAAGTTCCGCCCAGCGATCCAACTGAAGCAATTCGGAACGATCCGCATACAGCTTCAATCGCACCACCTGCCGGTACCCTGCCCATGAGGATTTCCAAACGTCCTCTCCCAGCGTCATGACGCCATAAAAAGGCTCGCTTACCCCATCCGGCGGATATACGTCATATATTTGGCCTTCAAGCTCCGGAACGATATCTAGAACGGCCTGCTTGACCGCCCCTCTCATTCCGCAGATGGCCGAGTGACTTCCGGTCGGTGATGGGATAGCCAGCTTCTTACGACGGTCGCATGCTTGTGCAACACGGCCCCCTCCTTTCTTTTCATATAGGGATCGGAAATGAAGAAATCAAAGCCTAAAGCCGCAGCAAAAAACCGGTCCTTCTTAAGGCCGGCTCACATCTACACGGTGTGTGTTCGGTATGCTCTGTTTAACTTCATTTCCGATAATACAATCTTACACCCCTAAATCGGATGCGCTGACGTCTTATGGGACGGATAATGCGGAACTTTAAGTGGAATGTCGGCGGAAAATAGTACGAACTTATGTTCGTATTGTTTGATTATATACCAGTTCTCTTGGGTCTCTTCCTCAACAACGTTGCCCTCCATTTGAAACAAAAAAACCGGAGCGCCTCCATTCTGAGGTCCTCCGGTTTTGGCTCGATTTGATGATCCATGCTCGCTCGGCGCTTATTCAGCTCATTTTGCTCTTTGCGGCTTTCTCCAACTCCTGCAGCTTCAACAGCCCCCTGTCTGCTAGAGCCAGTGCCAGTTTGTAGAAGGCCCGCGTACGGATTTTGGTATACGTATCCTTGCTGACCGGCGGCTCAAGGATATGGTTGTACACTTTGTAATCGAATACGTCGTCCTGCTTCATATACCGTTCCCGAATCAGCGTCTGCTCCCGCTCGCCAAGCCGTTCTACGATTGACTCGATCGTCTCGCAATACTGCTTCCTGGCCGCAGGCATATCTACATTATATATAGCAACCGCTGCTGTTTGGTCCGAGGTGACGTTGGTCGGTCCGTGGAATCGTTCCGCGTAGGATGCGGTCACGCTCGTCTCCCTGACTTCGAATGTAATGGTTTTATAGATACGATATTTCTCGAATATCGCTTCAACAGCACTTTGGGTCTTTCTGCGATCCAATTCCGGTAAAAATGGATTCATTAGGAAACACTCCCCTTTGGATTGTCATTGTCGAGGTTTGATTTGCCATTTGGCAGAAGGTTGTCTCATCTCACATGTTCGTATTTTGTTCGTATTTTTCATTAATATACCACTATTTGGAGACCGGCGTAAACCTTCAAAAGAGCGAACTATTCACGGGAATATGAGTCATACCTTTCATATTCTTGCCTTTTGGCAATGATGCTCTCTTTTATTTTACCTGTTGGCAAAGGAAGGGGATGTGTTTATACTATAAGTAGATGTTTCAGATGGACTATGGTGAGGAGTGGCCGGAACGTGGAACGCATATTTGGATCATACTTGAAAGAGATGAGGGAGAACAAAGGCTGGAGCATCAATCAGCTGGCCCAAGCCGCCGACATCAGCGGATCGCAAATCTCCCGAATCGAGAATGGGCTGCGGGGCATACCCAAGCCGCAAACGCTTCGTAAAATGGCGGAGGCACTCGAAATACCCTATGAGGAGCTGATGAATAAAGCAGGTTATCTGCAGCAGGATGCTGCCAAGCACGAAGATATCTCGGCTCCCGCTTGGGCAACCTCCAGGGATAAACGGGATTTCAAGAAAATGCTTGAGGATGACGGTGAGCTCATGTTTGATGGCGTCCCTCTGAACGAGGAGGACAAGCAGCGCATCAAGGACGTCCTGACCGGACTGTTCTGGGAAGCCAAGCAGATGAACAAGCGCAAGAAATAAATCTACGTGATAAGGAGATACATAAAGATTACAACGATTCAACCAAAACCAATATTGCAGGTGAACCGGCATGGATGATTTTTTACAACCCTTAATCCGTCAGCTGATCAAAAAACATCATACCAGCTGCCCTTTTGAAATTGCGACATCCTTGGGCATACATATTCGATTTGCAGATTTAGGCCAAACGACCAAAGGGCTGTATTTCCGTAAACTAAGGCGGAGATTCATCGTCATCCACAATCAGCTGCCACCGCCATGGCAGCGCTTCGTATGCGCGCATGAGCTCGGGCATGACCGTCTCCATAAGGGAATCAGCCGCTTTTTTCTGGAGGAGCACTCCTATTTCAGTCCGGGCAAGCTGGAGCGGCAAGCGAACCGCTTTGCCATTGCCCTATTGACGGCGGATCTGGCTCCCGGACCGGGTGAGTCCTTACATGAGTTCTATCTACGAGCTGGCATTCCACAAGAAATGCTATATTTTTTTAGATTTTAAGCGAACGTATGTTCCCGATTTACAGTGGAAGATTCCCGCATTATTAATTCCCTCTTACGACCAAAAAGAACAACCCGCTCCTGACATGACATCAAAAGCGGGTTGTTGTTGAAGCCTCTTATGGAGAATAGTTCATATAAGTGGTTAACTGCAGGGACGGATGGAATGTTCTTTAGTTCGGTCCGCCATACTCCGTTCAAAGCGGTTCAAAGATGGCTACCTGTCGTTTGCCCACCTTCATATGATGAATCCTTTGAAACCGGTCATGCTTTAATTTTTGCCCTTTGTCGGATATGACCGCAACCACGGATCGGCCAGGATCCAGGATGGAATGAATGCCGTTAAAGAAATCCTTCACCGGCTCATCGCTTCCGCCGCCCCAGCTAACCAGGTCACCATAAGGGAGATCGGTCATGACGATATGGGTTCCCTTGCAGGAGGCCAAGTTTTCCTCCGGTTGGGTGATATCAGCTTGAAAACAAGCCGTCTCTTCCACACGCGAGGACCTTAACAGCTCCCTCAATCGGCCAGCGCTTTGCAGCGCATCCTGGTGAGACGGCTTCTGATACAACGCCAATAGTTCTTTCAGCTGTTCGGTGCGTTGTTCCAGCCCCTCTTCGCGGAGCAGCGACAGGTTTTTCTCGGCTATTCCGAGCACCTCTGCGTTAATGTCGGAACCGATGACGCGATGAATGCGCTGCCCGTGCAGCAGGCCCACCACCGTCAACAGATACGCCCCGCCGCAGCAGGGATCGAACAAGGTATAAGGCCCCTGTACCCCTTTTTTCTCCAATAGTTGAAAGCACCGCTGCGCAATCTCACTGGCTAGTCTAACAGGAAACGAAGTCGTTCCCTGCGCATTATACAGAACCCGGCCGCTGGCGAAATCCTCGTAGCTGCGCTGGGCTGACTCATAGATATATTCCATTCGAATGATTCCTTCCATCCGGCTAAAGCCTGAGTTAGTTTCAAATAATCCAAATACAGATTAACATCCCTGAGCCATATATCAAAATCCGCATGCTATACGTAACAGCCGCTGAAGTGGATTGAAGTCACATAGAAAAGCTCTAAATCTTCTCTCGACCAGACCATAATAAGCCCCTAAACGCAGGGCTTGTATGCTATAATTTGGGAAGTACAATATATCGGCTAATAAGGGCGGTCGGCTAATCTCCCCAGGATGGGAGGTGATGCCATGGAAGTATACCAAACATTGACGCTAATGATTTCGTTCGCGACGCTGGTGGTGTTAATACTTTCGTTCCATAAAAAGAAATAGACCGCCCTTGGTCAGGATCACGGTCTATTTCTGATCGGATTTCCTATAGCCGACCGCTCTTATAGCGGTACGTTGTACGCCGGGATCGTGTTCGCGCACGGTCCCTTTTACATTCTATACACATTATAACGGAGTTTATTCACAAATGCCAAGCCTGATTTGAAAAATCGCGCGAATGATCGGCGCCTGCCGCCTCACTTATCCAGATGGGACATATAATCAAATGCCGTCGTGCCGTACACATTCTTGAAATGCCGATTTAAATGGGCAAGATCCGTGAAGCCGCACTGGGTAACGGCCTGATATACATCCCGGCTGTCCTCGATCAGATGCTTGGCGCGTTCCACTTTGCAGTTCAGGTAATACTGATACGGAGACAACCCGGTATTCGCTTTAAACGTACGGATGAACTGATACTTCGACATCCCGAACTCCCCGCTTATTTCGTCCAGACGGAGAACGTGATCCAGATAATCCTGCATCATGTCTTTGGCCTTCCGCGTAAACACGCTGTCCTTCCGGCTATCCGGGTTCAGAATATCCTCGTTAAAATGCCCCGCCAGACCCAGAAGCAGCTCGCTGCTTCTTGCCTCCGGCTGACCGGTGAAGATCGACCTCGTCACATCCAGGATGCTCTTCCGCAGCCCGGCGTGATAGACAATCGGGGATTGGAACCGAACGATATCCTTTTTCTGAATCAATTCCAGGAATAGCTCCGGGTGAATGTAAATCATCACATAATCGATGCCCGTTCGTTCCTGGGACCAGCCATCATGCTTCTGCTCCGGATGGAACAGCATAACCCCGCTTTGGTAAGAGGCCTGCTGACTGCCGTCCAGCGAGTACTTCTGAATGCCGCGCAGCGTGACGCCGAGGGCATACTCCTCGTGATAATGCTTTTTATATTTGAAATCCGTCAGGCTCGCGGACAGCGCCGTAATGCCCACCGCTTTTTTATAAATAAACTGCTCCATCTTCCATCACCCCTTTATGAGCTCCGGTATGCCGGATACGACGATTGCCGAGTACAGCAGAAACAAAGCCAGGATCGTGTTGGTCGTTCTCCGATATTTTTGCATAATTCCTTGAAAAAGGCTACCGCACACGGCCCAGGTCATATACGCGGACAGCCCGATTAATGATACCGCGACAACAAACGCCGAAATGACAGGGCCAGCCGTATAATACGGCATGACGTAGCTGGGAATGACCGTTAGCGTAAACAAGACCACCTTCGGATTGAGAAACTGCATCAGAAAGCCGGACGTGAAGGATGCCGTTTGATTAGCGCCGGACTTGGATACGTCCATGGTATAAACCTGATACGTGAGATACAGCATGAACAGGCAGCCTACGATCCGCAAGATCGGCAGAATGATGGGCATGCCGGTAGACAGCAGCTGGCCCAATACGACGGAAGCAGCGATTAATAAGAAAAACGCGATGGAGGCTCCGGCAATGTAGCGCAAGGTCTTCTTCATGCCGGAGTTTTGAACCGAAGACAGAATGACGATGTTGGACGGTCCCGGCGAGAAAGCCACGATAAAACAGTAAATAAAAAACGAAGACAGATTCATGATGATAGCTCCTAACAAAGGAATTTCCTTTGTCATTATAGAGCTGGAGGCGAAGCGGGGCATAGTACATTATTGCAGCGGAACTAGAGCCGCACGGATACGGCTCTTCCGCAGATTCCAGTTCCTTCTATCGCCCTTAGTGACCGGACTGGTGTTCTTCGGTTGCTCCTGCGCATGCGCGCTGCCGGATAGATTCAGCAGAACGACCCCTGCGATGATCAGCAGGATCGAGAATACTGTCTTTCTTTCATATCCGATATATCAAATGATCCCGGCATGTTTTCGATCGATTCGTCTCGTCATCAAATATTTGAAATGACGTTGTTATAAGAATTACCGATTGGTATTTTGATTCTCAGTTGGGTAAACAAAAGAGCTCCGATGAAAAATCCCAACGAGTTCCATAGATAGAGCGAAACAGCGCCGAGTACAATAATCAAAGCACCGGAAAACGCATTGCGGGCCACTTCGCCACTTCGATACCTTGATAGCAAATGGAGAACAAGGAGTTTCCTTGCGTAAGCAGCTTCTTATCAAGGATTTTGGGAAGCGCCGACATTTGAGCCGGATCTATGTATTAAGCCTTGTTATTCGGACTTTTTGCTGAAACCAGTTTAATGCCTACCGCATATTCCTCGCTGTTAGTCATCTTGGAGGCTGAGGAGAACGCAACCCATTTTTCGAGCAAGACCTGAATTCCGCCATCGTCTCTTCCCTCTGTTCAGGCGAAAGCTGCATACGCAAGTTGATTTTTGTGCTAGAAGCTGCCTCATAATCATCAGCCAGTGCAGGATCGATCAGCTGGGTCCCACAGGTAGTTGAACCATTTGGCCTTGGACTTATAATATTTTTCTACAATACCGCCCACCGTCCGGATTTCCACCAGATCGATCAGTCCTCCATCATAAAGCTTTTGAATATGGTAATGAATGCTGCCCGGGGATTCTCCCAGTTCATAAGCCACCTGCTTGGAGGTTTTCGCCGTTTCAACCAGTGCTCCAATAATTTTAATTCTCTTCGCGCTACCCAGTAGTTTGGCCTGCTCCACGGAAATCTCGACGGATTGTGATTGTTCGTTTTTCATTCATATATCTCCCCGATCTAATTTATAGTTCATTCTATATAATTTATTTGTTCTAATTTTATAGATCAATTAAAGCCATAATAATCCACACTTTTCCATTTGTAAACATGCAAAATAAAAAAGCACAACCTCAAAATCCATAAGGCTGTACCTTTATGTTCGAACACAGCTTTATTAAAAGTATCTGGGGCCATGATCATTCTTTGTTAATATTACACGCATCATCCAACCCGAAAGCCTTTTGAAAGGTCGCTGCGCGAATCATGCGGCTTATGCAGCAGTTCATCGGCGCGGACGCATTCATACCCTTGGTTATGGACCGTGTCAATCACTTCCTCAAGGCTTGCGATCATTCTGCTTGGGGCATCAGGCTCCGCCCCCCAAGTATCTCCGCTGTCATGCAGCAAAATAATCGAGCCAGGTTCAAGCTGATCCAAGATCCGTTCTTTGAGCGGTTTGTTTTTGCTCCCCTTGCCCCAATCCCATCCCATGATCGACCACAGCACGATCCGGTATTTTCGCAAAGCAAATAAATCGCCTAAATTCAAAATCCCCCATGGAGGACGGTAAAATGCCGGGCGCTCGCCCGTGATTCGTTCGATGATATCGGCAGACCGGTGGACATGCTTGTTCCGGATATGGCGCGGACTCATTAGCCAATTGGGAAGATGGGAATAGTTGTGGATCCCGATTTGATGCCCTTCCATGTGGATGCGTTTCATAAGCTCCGGGTATCGCTCCGCTTTGCTGCCCAGTACAAAAAAGGTCGCCTTGATCCTTTTTTTCTTGAGAAGATCCAGCAGTTTAGGAGTATGCTGCGGGTCTGGGCCATCATCAAAGGTAAAAGCGATTTGCCGGCCACGCCGGCCGCGCAGGGTTACCCCAAATCCCCAGATCCGTGTGATAACATATGGAATGATCATATAGATAAAGACAAACATCAGCAGCAGATTCAGCATCACCATACTCATGCCGTTTCCTTAGAATAACGCAAAAGCAATGATTTTCTGGTCAGCATCAGCATTTTGGGCACAAGCTTGGGAGCATTTTTCTTCGTGCGTTCCCGCCCCACCGGATGCAGCACCCTGAGTAAAAGCCGCAAATAATAAGTAGAGAACACGCGAAACCCCTTGGATTCCAGCGGATGCAGCTCAAAACCGAGCCCGTGAATAATACCGCGGTGCAGCAGCGTTATTCCAGTCAAAGCTTTGACCTGCGCAAGCTCCGGTTCCGTCTCCATCGCCTCGCTAATTTGCTTGATCGATCTCCGCAGCATTCTTGCGGTCAAAAGCGCGGCCCGGTCAGCCCCCAGCTCTCTGGAAAGCTCCAATACCTGCCGGTTGTCCAAATGGAGTTCACCGACCCAATCCCCCGAATAAATCCACTCTCCGTCCTGGCACTTCAGGTTTTTTCCATGATGCCGGCGGATGACCAGCTTGCAAATCCCGTATCTTTTTATTCCGGCGCTGCGCAGTTTCGTGATTTGATCAAAAACCGCTTCCCAAGCCATCCATACCGACTGAGCGCTTGCCTTCGTAAGGGTAGCTAACATGTTCATTATGGTCACATCTTTCCTTTCCATTTTTGAATCGGTCTTCTGCAGTTATACCTCGCCTTTATTCCCTGCAGGAAAGGCATTTGTTTAGTTAGATGGCGGCAAACCAAAAACCCATGCCATTATTTTAAAAAATGATTCTATCTTTTCCCTTTCTTGTTTCTTAATGTTTTCTTAAGTCTTAATACTGGGGATATGTACTGAAGTTTGGCGGAAAATACGCGCACCAACAAAGGCATCATGCCCAGCCGGATCGCTTTTTTATCCGAGATGGATATGCACTACAAAATGCCGGAGCTAAGCCGGGCCGAATTCCCCGGAGATGAACACCAAATTCATGTAGGTATCTCCTTAAAAAAGCACCCTTCTTTCAGGCGAAGCTGCCGTTAAGAAGAGTGCTTTTTTAGTTAAGCCACGTCCACCTTATCTACGTTGCGGAACGAGAGATAAGCAATCAGGAGACCGATAACTCCCAAGATCAACGGTATCGTTATATTTCTGCTAAGCGAAAGGCCCTGGCTGTTGTTGCTGACTAAGACCACGATAATGATCGAGGACACGATCGTTGTCGGTACGGATTTTTTTCGCATCCCGAAGAATAAAGGAATGAGGCCGAGACACGCTGCTGACAGTGTTTGGATCAACAATTGGATCCCCGTATGCAGTAGTACGCCGGCCTCCAATTTTCCCGGAATAAACTGAAAATGGCTGTTCAGAGCCAGAATGGATATACAGGTAATAAAAGTCGAGATGAGCATCGCTCCAAACGTAAGAGCCAGAGCCAGCAGCATTTTCGCCATGATCAGTTTTTTACGCTCGACCGGGTACGTAAACAATAAGCTGATCGTTTTATTTTTGTATTCCTCAATAATAAGTCTGCTTAGCAAGACTGAAGCAAACACGATAAATACCGCACGGCAAAGTAGCCCCGCTATCGATAACGCATCGGCGAAACTCGTGAATGCAGGACCTCCACCCCCCTCCGTGTAGGCTATATCGGCGAAACTCCCGAATGCAGGATCTCCGCCCCCCTCCGTGTAGGCTATAAGAAGCATGAAACCGGCGCATAGGATCGTTGCAATAACCGCCCCTCTATAAAACCAGTTTAACTTCTGCTTTTTCATCTCCATACGGATCAGCTTAAGCATACTGCTCACCTCCGCTAATCTGATGCATAAAATACTCCTCGAGCGAAGTATGCTTATGGTTTATCGATTCAATCGCCACATCATTCAGTACCAGCGCTTTGGTCAATTCCTGCTGCGTAAATTTGGACTCGTAAATGCGTATGGCTGAATCACCGACGATTTTGAAATTGCTGACTTTCAGCTGATTTTCCAGTACAAATACAGCTTGTTTGCATTGTGGGGTCACAATTTCGATATAATCTGTGTTTTCGCTGCGCATCTCATCCATAGACACTTCGCGGATAAATTTGCCGCCCTGAAGAATGCCGATCGTATCTGCAACTTGTTCGATCTCACCCAGCAAATGGCTGGAGACCAGCAGCGTCATCCGGTACTCCTTGCTCAACATGCTCAGCAAACTTCTAAAATCCTTAATCCCGACCGGATCAAGTCCATTGATTGGTTCATCCAGAATGAGCAGCTCGGGTTTGGTTATAATGGCGCGGGCCATGCCCAGGCGCTGCTTCATACCAAGCGAAAATTCGGATACCGATTTGCCTTGGATGGAAGTTAGATTAACCATCTCAAGCGCTTCTTTAATTGCATGTTTGTTATAATAACCCATATATTCCGCATGCATCTCCAGATTTTCAATCGCCGTCATTTTATCGTAAAAAATCGGATACTCGATGATGCTGCCAATGCGTTTAAACATTTCAACCGATGAAGGCGTAAGCTTCTCTCCGAATATTTCAATTTCACCGCTGGTTGGTTTGACCAGATTCAGCATCATTTTCATTAGCGTTGTTTTACCGGCTCCGTTTGGACCGAGCAGTCCGTAAATCTGCCCCTGCTTGATATTCATACTGACGTCAGAGACAACATCTTTGCCTTTATAGGTTTTGCTGACATGGCGGGTACTGATGACATAACTCATTTATATTTACCCCTCTCACTTATCTCTTGATCATAGTATAACCGCCAACATTTTCATATTTCTTGCGCAATTCTTACGAATCTCTTAAGTGTAGAAAGCGACTCGATTATAAACAATCATATCACATGGAATAAACAAAGACCGGTTCACTCACAACCAGTCAGATCAATATGATCCAAATTGGTGCTGCTATTGAAAATAAACTCTACTTTAGTCTTCCTTTCTTCTGTATTAGATGTGTTACCTATTCCCTAGCAACTCTTACCTTATTTGCTCTACGGCTTCAGATTTTTATCCAAAAACTTGATCATTGTATTGAAGAAATCGAACAAGTTCTCTTCGTTGGTAAAGCCGTGTCCTTCATCACCCGCGGATCATTCGCCCCTTGAGCCACGAATCATGGCGTTACGATCTTATCGACGTGGAACACTGGCGAAATTTGCTTCAGCATTTCTTTGTCCTTTTCGGCATCACCGACACGTTCGTTTAAGAGATTTCTCATGGTCTCCCAATACGGTGGGATCGTTCCCAAGAACGAGAATCAAACAAAAAACCCTCTGACGCCAGCCATTGTAGCGTGACATCAGAGGGTTATTTCACTATTTATTTACAGCTACGATTTACGTTTGGTTCGCAGCGTTAGCGAGCTTCTTCTTGCGTCCTATTACTAATGAAACAGTTGGGGATGTGTTGGAATAAACAATTGCTACATTTACTTCCGATGCTAGCTTTCCTTCTGAAAGCTTTTAGGCGAATGCAGCAAATGCCTCCAAAGTTGCTTTTTTCCCAAAAATCTTTCAGCTTCGTAAGAATCGATTCCGTCTCCTCCGCTACTTTCGCTTTTTGTCTAGCACTAATATGATGTTAAGAAGCCGCGCTACGATAGCTTCTTTAACGAGATCGTGAAAACGGTCCGTTCATACGGCTTGCTTGCGACGCGAATTTCCCCGCCCATCAGCTCGATCAGTCTTTTCGTAATCGTCAGACCCAAACCGCTGCCCTGGAATCTTTTATTCCTTGAATCCTCCAGCGTATACATCCGCTCGAAAATAAGCTTCTGATCCCGTTCATGAATACCTTTGCCTTTATCCCAAATGTCGATAAGCACCCGGCCCTGTTCATCCCGCAGCTTCATGCCGATCACCTTGCCCTGTGAACCATAACGGATCGCATTGCTCAGCACATTGTTTAATGCGCGTTTTAGTCCTTCTTCATTGCCCCATGCATAAAGCGGCGTTTCCGGAATATCGATGTCAGCCTGCAACCCTTCGGATTCGATCAGATCATAAAACATCAGCATGCTGTTTCTGGAAATTTCATTGATATGTATGCGGGTCAGGGGCATCTCCTTATCCCCCGATTCCAGCTTGGCCAGGTCAAAAAAACGGTTGATCAACTCTACGATCTCTACAGTCTTCGTATGCACCTTATCCAGTAGCCGCTCCCTTTCCTCCATTGGCAAGTCGGCCTTCTGGTTCAACGTTTCGATATAACCGAGCACCACGGTAAGCGGCGTCTTCAAATCATGCGATATGTTTGCCAACATTCGGCGCATTGCGATTTCTGTACGCATAAATCCTGTCTCGGACTGCCTGGTTTGCAAAAGCAAGTGATTGATAGCAATCAACAGTCTACGATATCCTGGATCCTCCGTAAAAAGCAGCAGTTGCTCCTGCGAGGACGAATCCTTAATCGTATTCAGTTTATCGATGATGTAGCCAAGCTGCTTAGCTCTTTTTTTCCGACCCATCCACTGCATCACATTCAGCAACGCCAACATGATCACAACAATCAGCAGAACGGCAACCACTAAAATTCCCCCAAACGGTAGCCGATGCCCCACAGCGTTTTGATGTACTGCGGATCGGAGGGCTGATCTTCAATTTTGTCGCGCAAACGGCTCATATGCACATTAATGACATTTTCATCGCCGAAATAGTCGTCATTCCAGACGGATGTGAAAATGTGCTGCTTGGTGAATACCTTTTTCGGATTCGTCATAAACAACTTTAAGATTTGCAGTTCTTTGGCCGTCAGCTTGATCTCCTGGCCGTTTTTGGTCACGGTCAAATGATCCAGATCCATCTCTAGTTCATGGACCCGGATGATTTTATTTTGCTCAGTTGGGGGTGCTATTGCATAAGCCGTCACGCGGCGGATAGCGGCCTTCACTCTAGCCGTCAGCTCAATCATCGAAAAAGGTTTCGTAATATAGTCATCCGCGCCAAAACCAAGGCCGAGCGCCTTGTCCACTTCCCCATCCTTTGCGGATACGATCAGTACCGGCACATGGCTTTTCTCCCTGACTTTTTTTAGAAAATCCATACCGCTGATCTTGGGCAGCATCATATCCAGCAGTACGAGGTCATAATCTCGTTCGGCAAACCACTCGAGCGCCTCCTCTCCGTCTTTGGCAAGCACCACCTGAAAACCTTCCATCGTCAAATAGCTCTCTACCATTTCGCCAATCGAGCTGTCATCCTCTACAAGAAGTATGTTCGAAGCCACGTCATTCACGCCTTTCTTTTTACGTCCATAACTCTAATATACTGGAAACAACGGCTCCGAGGTATATTCAGATTCATCTTCAAATAACCGCTCAAACTAAAATAACCCCACAAACTGATCTATTGCAGCCATGCGTACCGCCGAGTGTCGCATGAAGCACGTGTACAAAAATACAAATCGAAGGCTGCATGACCCGCATCTTTTAAATGTGAGGGATGCACAATGGACGCTATTTTAGAACGTTGTTGCGGTCTGGACGTTCATCAACTCATGCCAGCTCTTGGGCGGGGGGATGTCCAGGCAACCATGAGAGTGCTGGCAAAAAGAAAAGTTCTCGCATTCCTAAGGGCAAACGCATGCTCAAAGCGGTTTTATGCCAATGCGCATGGTCGGCCTCCATGACAAAAAGCTCTAGAATGCGGGCATTTTTTGACCGGATCGTCAAACGATAAGGGAAGACGGATTGTAATATGAAGTGCGACCTAAAACAAAATGGCCCATGCTGGTTTCGTGTAACATATTCCATTCGACTGATTCCTTCCATCCGGCTAAAGCCTAATTAGTTTCTAATGACTTTGTGTTAATACTTTCGTTCCATAAAAAGAAATAGACCGCCCTTGGTCAGGATCACGGTCTATTTCTGATCGAATTCCTATAGTAAGGCCGCTCTTATGGCGGTACGTTGTACTCGGGGATCGTGTTCGCGCACGGTCCTTCTTCCATTCTACGCACGAGTACGGCCCTCCCGCAGATTCCGGTTCCTTCTATCGTCCTTAGTGACCGGACTGGTGCGTCTTCGGTTGTTCCTGCGCATGCGCGCTGCCGGATAAATTCAGCAGAACGACACCCGCGATGATCAGCAGGATCGAGAATATTTTCAGGCCATTAATCTGCTCCGCAAAGAACATATATCCGATGACGGTAATGATCATGATGCCAAGTCCCGACCAGATCGCGTAAGCCACGGATATTTCAATCTGCTTCAGGCTCAGCGTCAGGAAGCTCAAGCTGCAAATATAGAACACCACCAGCAGCACGCTGGGCAGCGGTTTGCTGAACCCCTCTGACAGCTTCATGTTCAGCGTCCCCGCCACTTCAAACAGAATTGCCAAACTTAAATATAACCAATGCATATTCTCAAGACTCCTTCCGTTTCTCAGCGGCAATGCCGAACAATAAAATATCCATGACGGACTGCAGCAGCTCCCCCAGCGGCAATTGATGCTTCACCGTCGCCCTCGAATCGTAAATCTGATGAAGCGACCCGAGGTACAGATCGATGAACAGCGGCATGTGAATTCGCTTGATGCTTCCCTCGGCCATGCCCTGCTCCATCAGCTCGGTAACAATGCCCCATTCCTCTCGGAAAAAGGTGTCCAGCTTCTCCCATTGCGGATAATGCGACCGCTTCAAATCCGGCAGCATCCCCAGATCCATCTTCTCCATCTCCTGGGGCAGACAGATTAGAATCTGGTGAATCTTCTCCAGAACGGTAAGCCCCTCATCCGCCGCAATGTCACGTTCGCGCTGCTGAATGTGCCGGATCATCCCGTCAATGATATATTCGACAATCTCTTCCTTGGATGAAAAATGCTCATAGATCGTCCGTTTGCTAATCGCAAGGCCGCGGGCCAGATCACTGACCGTAAACGTAAAGCCCTGCCGCTGAATCAAGCGGATCGTTTCATTCAATATTCGCTCGCGCACGTGAATAAACTCCCCTTCTGGTACTGTAAATACTTTTCTGGTACCACTAGTATTATACCGCCTCAATCAGCATGAAATCCAGGCCCTTTGAAGTTATTCTGATCTCATAAAAAAAGAACCTGCTTACACACCATAAGCAGGCCCTCATCGAGGAAACAACCGTTTAATCAAACCGCACGTCGCCAATGCCGAACCAAGGAAAATATCCGGCTGCCACATAAGCACAGCAGGCAGCGGCTGCGAGTAATCCTATGATTAGAAGATCGTAGCGGGAATAACGTGACGGGTAATAATACGTTCGAGCCTTCGCCCGATCCCCGTCAAATTGCTTCGCCTCCATCGCCGCGGCCACCCGGTGTGCCCGGCGGATGCTCTGCGCCAGCAGCGGCACCACATACAGTCCTGCGCGGTTCACCATGCCGCGAACGCCGCGAATCGGGCGGACACCTCGTACCTTCAAGGCTTGGCGGCGGATTACATATTCCTCCCAGACCATGGGCAGCAGCCGGATCGAAGCCATGAAGCTGTAAGCATACTTGGGCGCAAGCCTCAGCTTCTGCATCAGACTGTAGAATAAATCCACCGAGGACGTTGTCGTAACAAGCAGCAGCCCCTCCGAGGCAAAGGCAATTCCCTTAAACCCCAGATGCAGCCCCCGATAAAAGCTTTCTTCCGATACCCGGAACAATCCCCACTCCCACCAGATCGTCTCCCCTTTGCCGAACAGCATCATGGAAGAGGAAGACGAAATAAAGGCAAGCAGAAACGGTATGAAAAACAGCAGCATCTTCCACGGCTTCACCCCGCTGAGCACCACGAGGCAGATCATAAAGATCAACGCCTGATACATGACAAAATCAAGATCATGGGTTAACACCGTCATAAAAAACAGCGCACAGATCAGTCCCAGCTTCACCACCGGATTCGCGCGGTGCAGCCAAGTGATCCGCACGGGATTCCATATATTCATGCGTTCACCCCCGTAAGGCGATGATCGGCCCCGGTTAGGTTTTCGCGAGTCTCATCAGCGCCATTCGCTCCGCCGGTCTCCCGTCCGGATTCCGTCCCGGTACACCATCGGGGGGAAGGCATGCTTGACGTCAACTGCCCCTCCCGGATTTCCCATATATGCGTGGCGACCCGCTGCGCGATCTCCATTTCATGCGTCACCATGAGAATGGCGGTTCCCGCGCGGCGCAGTTGCTCACACATCTCCAGAATCGCAAACGTATTCCGCGCATCCTGTCCGAAGGTCGGCTCATCCAGGAGCAGCACAGACGGCTGTCTTGCCATGGCCGTAGCCACGCTTAAGCGACGCTTTTGACCTGTCGACAGCTGGTACGGATGCCTAGCTTCCATGCCCTTCAGTCCAAAGCGTTCCAGACAGCGGTCGGCCTGCGCCTTCGCTTCCTCCGGCGGCACATGATCCACCAGCAGGGAGTAAACCACCTCATCGCCGATGCGTTCCGTCAGGAATTGAAGCTCTGGATTCTGAAACACGAATCCGATTTGGCGCAGCTGCTGCTCTCTCTTCTTCCGCACCTTCCTGCGCCTGCCCTGAATGACCTCTTCCCCGCAGAGCACATAGGTTCCTTCGGCGCGAAGCAGCCCCATTAAACTGAGCAGCAGCGAGCTCTTTCCTGCTCCGTTCGGCCCAACCACCGCAATGAATTGTCCCGGAACCACCTCGGCTGAAGGGAGGGTGATGACAGGTTTATCCCATCTCATCCCCCTGAAATCCGCCAGTTGAATGACAGTTTCCCCATGCTGAGCGTATGGCAGAGCAGCCTCATACAGGAGATCACCTGCCTCATTGCCCAGCGCGTCGACCGGGGCGAATAACTCTCTGCCTGCCCGGGACTCCGCGTAATCTTCCCATACGCCGGGATACCAGATTCCATAGGCTTGGAGTTCCCGCTCATATTCAGCGAATATCGCTGCTGGGGGACCTTCGCCCAGAATCACCCCATCCGGGCTGAACAGCACGACACGATCCACGTATTGGGCCATTTCTTCAATCCGGTGCTCCACGATGATCAGCGTACGCCCTTCCGAAACGGCCTTCACCGCGGACCAGATTTGCTCCCTGCCTTCCGGGTCGAGCAGCGCAGACGGCTCGTCAAGGAACAGGACCTCCGGCTCCAGCAGCAGAGCCGATGCCAGCGCCAGTCGTTGCTTCATGCCTTGGGACAAATGCCCGATCGGCATATGGAGCTCCTCAAGATCAAGCCCCACCTCGCCCAGGGCCGCTTGCATCCGCTCCTTCATCTCGTCGCGTGGGACACTTAGATTCTCCAGCACGAAAGCCAGCTCTTCATCCACGTACGGCATACAGAACTGGGTATCCGGATCCTGAAACACATAACCCCAAGAACGCGGAACCAGCTGGGCCTCGCATTTCATCGGCACCTCCGTTGCGCGGGGAATCATCCCGCTAAGCACCTGCAGCAGCGTGGATTTGCCACAGCCGCTCGGACCGAGCAGCAGCACCTTCTCCCCCCGGACAGCCGAGAAGGAGAGGTCTTTGAACATCAGCCGCTCCTCGCCCGGATACTTCAGACGCAATCCCTCCACATACACGGCCGGTTCCGGAAGCATCTCAGCGGACTGAGCCGGAACCTGGCTAACCGTGGCATTAGACATGGCGCGGATCATCCAGTGCTTCGTAATCCTTCTTCGACGCAGGACGCAGCAGGGATGTCACGCCCGTACGGTCAAGCGCTTTGGCCAGCAGGAGCATCAGGAGGCCTGCAATGACGGCGCCGCTGAGTACCCGCATGCCGTATTTGGCAAGGAACATCCACGTCTGCAGGTCATCGGTATAACTGTAATAGAAGTCCATGATCATCGAGCCGATGGCCGCGCCGGCTCCGGCAATCGCCAGCGTCCACGCGGAGGTGCTCCGATAACGGAATGCCGCGAATACCAATTCTGCCCCCAGTCCTTGAATGAGGCCATACAGCAGCAGGGTCAATCCCCAGCCGCTGCCAAACAGCACTTCCACGTGGGCCGCCGCCACTTCCGCGATGATGGCCACTCCCGGCTTGCGGATCAGCAAGTAAGCAAGCGTGGCTGCAGCGAACCACATGCCGTATAACAACTCATCCGCTTCAAAGAACAGCGGTTTTAACAGATTGTAAACCGAACCCCAGAAATGATAAATGACGCCAAGCACCAGCGATACCAGCACCGTCACCAAAATATCGCTTAACCGCAGCCCTTTTCGGGGCTGAACCCCCAACTTCTCTTGCACAGACGTTCCCATAACAACACATTCCCCTCTCCACCTCTATTTTTGTGTAAACACAACAAAAAACCGTCTGGAAAAACGCGCAGACGGAAAAATAGGCCCTATGTAGGCAGGGTCGGATATTCTCTACGCTGGCATTACCCAGTTCAGATTAACGGTCAACAGCGGATAACAGCTGCAATCTCAGCCTGATTCACTCAAGCCCCCGTATTCCTATTCGGTTTCATGTTAACTTTAAAATACACATTCGCTCCGGAATAAGCAAGAGCCTTTTTTCAAAAATGGCTATTTATTGATTTCCATCTCATTCTATGTCAATATCAGAGTGGTTGGCTTTTCCACCAACGTTTATTGCTGACACCTATGCACAAAGGAGAATGACATGGCTAAACAATTGCTGCGTCTGATGACTGAGCTATCCTCCCGCAAGTGGCTGTCCCGAATCATGGGGCATTGTTCCCACAGCCGGCTGAGCCGTCATCTAATACCTGCATTTATACGAATTTATCAAATTCCGGCGCATGAAGCGGAGAAAGAAATCCATGAATACCGCTCATTGAACGAGTTCTTTTCCCGCCGGTTAAAAATAGGCCTGCGCGCCATAGATGATACCGCCGACGCTATGGTAAGCCCGGTCGATGCCACGATTTCGGCAATGGGCGCCGTCAACGCCGGCACCATTCTGAGCGTCAAGGGACAGGATTATACCCTGAGTGAGCTGCTCGCCAAATCGCCAAGAATGGAAAACTACATCAACGGTTATGCTTTCGTATTGTATTTAAGCCCGACCGATTATCATCGCATTCATTCCCCGGTAACCGGTGTTCAGGCGGAGAGCGAGCATCTGAAGGGCCGCGTTTACCCTGTGAACGATTTTGCGATGACCCATATTCGGAACGTGCTCAGCCGCAATGAACGCCTCATTACCTATATTGCGCATGAGTTCGGCGAAGTTGCCGTCGTGAAGGTCGGAGCCATGAACGTAAGCAGCATCCGTTATGCTGACGAGAACGTGAAGAAATACGGGATTGGCGATGAGCTCGCGTACTTTGAATTCGGCTCTACCGTCGTGCTTTTGACGGAGAACGGCACGTTTACTCCGCGCGGTGACCTGGAACCCGGCTCCAAGGTGAAGATGGGGGAACTCCTCGGTTTGCTTCATCCGTCCCCAGCCAGAAAAGGGTAATCCCATTCACCTTACCAAACATCGCATTTTACAAGTTAAGGCCATGAATCATTCGCGGCATGAATGATTAACGCCGTCCCAGCATCCGATACATGATCCGCTGAAACAGCCGATCCGGCAGCACGCCCTTGATCCATGCGGTTAGCCGCGTGCCTCGGGGCAGCAAATAGCGGAACCTGGGCTTAGCCATGGACGCAATTTTTGCCACAAGCCTGGCTACCTCCAGCGGATCCCCGCTTCCCCTGGCTGTCCGCTCGGAATACTCCAGCACGCCCTTCAGCAGATCGCTGTAGGGTGATCCTTCCTTTACCGCAAGCTCCCCAAAGCTTTTGTTCCAAATCGGCGTGCCATAGGCACCGGGCTGGATCAGCACGACATCGATGCCAAAGGGCATCAACTCCATGGACAGGCTTTCGCCAAGCCCTTCCAAAGCAAATTTGGAGGACGCATAAGGTCCATAACCCGGAAAGCCGACCACGCCGCTAATGCTGCTCATGAGAATGATTTTGGAATGTCCGGTACGGCGGAGCAGCGGCAGCATATGCTGCGTTACCGATACGGTCCCGAAAAAATTCGTCTCCATCTGCTTTCGCCAGCCGCTGAGCGGCACTTCCTCCACCATGCCGCCTACCGCCTCGCCGGCATTGTTCACCAGTACGTCCAAGCGTCCATACCTCTGCTCTATCTCCAAAGCAGCGGCCTTGACTTGTTCCTCGATGCATATATCCAGCTGAAATACGTGAATGCGCCCGGCAACATCTGCTTGTTCGGCTCGGGCCAACAGTTCTGCCGCCGCCTCAGGCCTGCGCAGACCCGCAGCCACGTCATAACCTGCTTTTGCCAGCTCCAGGCTGATGAGCAGTCCGAACCCGCTCGACGCGCCCGTGATCAGCGCAACCTTTCCTGCTCCCGCCGCTACCACCGGATCACCGCTTGCTCTGCCAATGCCACTCTCTCCTTCACTCCCGTCACCCTTCTGTTATCCGAAATGCCTGCCTGGTCCATGTTCCTAAGACCCCTGCGTTCAGCGCCTTATACATATTCCTAATATAACAAAATTTCGCAACGTAATCAGAGTCCCTATCCGTATATGCATCCACTAAATAGCCCCACAAAGTGGAGCCTATGCTTCGATGCTTATTCCAAATACTTTGCGGGGACCCCAAAACATATCGAAAAAAGGGAGCCGTTTAGCTCCCTTTGCGTTCATCCAGAGAAAAGCGTATATGATAACGGGATTCAACGTTCCCCGTATGTAGGCCAAGTCTCATTAAAACCACACATCCTGATGATTCTGAGTCGTTGTCTTCATGCGGCGCAAGCGATTTCTGAAAATAGCGCAGCCACCACGACTGAAGAAACGTCCACGCACCCGTCTTCTTGGGCTCATTCCTCTCTCCCCCCTTCATAAAATGAAACTGTATTTCGTTTTTACCCTAAATCGCTTGCTATGAAACCCATCTGCCCTTCGGCCACTCAGGTAAGTTATGGAAGGGCGGGGGATCACCGAATCTCGGATGGGCTCTTGCCCGTATACTGCTTAAATTGCCGGCTGAAAAAGAAAATATCGCGGTAACCCAGCGCGTCGGCAACCTCCGTTACGTTCATCCCTTGATGCAGCAGCAGATGCTGCGCCCGCTCAATCCGCATCTGAATGATATAGGATTGCACCGGCGTGCCGATCAGTTCCTTGAACTTGATCGAGAAGTAACGGGGGGACAACCCCGCTCTAGCCGCCAAATCCTCGACCCGATGGGGAATCCCCGGGTGCTGGCGGACATAATTCGCGATTTCATGGATCGCCTCTGACAGCTGATTGCTTGCTTTTTTGACGACCGGCTCAGCGAGATCCGAGCGAAGCAGATGAATCATCAGCTGTTTCAGAATAAGCTGCCCCTCCTCCAATGATCCATAGGGCTTGTCCAGATACAAACGCACGTAACGCGCGAGCAAATATTCGAAATCCATCGTTTCCGTCAGCTTCCGATAAGATGCCGGAATCTCTTGGACCGGGTCGGTCACGTCAAAATGGATATATGTCAATACGAGCGGCTTCTGCGGGTTGTGCGTCGCGCTCGTATGATCTCCGGGTCGGAACAGAAAGCAGCTTCCTTTTCCCACGGCAAAGGGCTCGTCATTGAGCTCGACCGTGCCTTCACCGCTCCATACATAGAACAAATCATAATTCTGCATGGGTCTTTCGCGTTTTTGCCATTTCCAGCCCGGCTCACATACGATTTTGGCAAGCGCAGGCATGATTATAAAAGAAGACGGCGATGCATTCAGCATCACGTCATAACCCCCTCATCTCATTCAAAAATTGACCTCTTTTCCATCATACCCGTTTTTTATGTTTTTTGCATGTCCAGCCACGCCTGCGCAATCCGGGTAACCCCTTCTTCGATGCTGGCTATGTCCAGATGCGAGAAGCCGAAGCATGCCGCAGGTAACCTGGGGGTACGATGATATACCGATGCATCCCGAAACATGACGCCGCGTTTGCGTGCAGCTTCTTGAAACAGGACATACTCTTCCTCAGAGCGCAGCCAGTTCGCATAAACGTGCAGGCCGGCATCGCCGGGATGAAGACGAAACAGTTCGGAGGCATGGGTATCCATCGCCTGGCGAAGCGCCTCATACCGCGCGCCATACAGCCGGGTCATTCTTCTAAGATGCCGACCGTAACCCCCTCGCACAATAAAGCGTGCCAGCGCACGCTGCTCCAATACAGCTGGTGAAATCGGCTCGTAAAGCGCCTTGGCCTGCACAACCGCCTCAACCAGGCTTGGGGGAAGCACTGCATACCCGATGCGGAGCCCGGTAAACATCGTTTTGGAGAACGAACCGACAAAGATGACACGTCCCTCGTTATCCAGCATCCGCAAGGGCTCAATCGGCTTGCCGCCCCAGCGGAACTCGCTGTCGTAATCATCCTCGATAATAAAGGCCTGACGGCTTCGCGCCCAATTCAGCAGCGCCCTTCTTCGCTCCAACGGCAGCACCGCTCCCGTCGGGTATTGACGGCTGGGGCTTACGACAAGCAGGCCGGCGTCCCAGTCATGCGGTATCAATCCGGCATCGTCGACCGGGGATGGCAGCGGAATCCCGCCGCTCAGGCTGATGCCCCGATAGATGCCTTGATAGCCCGGATCCTCCATGACCACCTGATCGCCAGGATCGACCAGCAGCTGAAACATCAGGACAAGCCCCTGCATGGATCCGCTGAAAATCACGATATGCTCGGGGTCGGCCTGGATTCCCCGCGTAAAACGCAGATGTCCGGCTATCGCCTGCCGCAGTTCGAGATCCCCCTCCGGCGGCGCTCCGTTCTGAAGCTCGATGCCCCCGCTTCCGCCGGCGTAGGATAACGCGCTCCTCCACTCCGAATAAGGAAAATCCTCCATGGGCATCCGTGCATTCGCGAATGAGATTGTACCTCGGGGAGGTTCTCTCAGCATCATCTGTGCCGAGGTATACTCCCCGCTTTGGCTCACCAGTCGTTGCCCCCATGCCGAGAGCACCGGCGCTCCCTCGACCGGCGGCGGCTGGTCGACCATAGCGATCCCTTCCGCTACGTAAGTTCCGCTGCCCTGCCTGGAAACAACATAACCTTCGGCCATCAGCATGTCATAGCTCTGCGCGGCCGAGCCTCTGGACACGCCATACAGCTTTGCCAGCTCGCGTGTGGCGGGAAGGCGGGTTCCTTCCGGCAGCTTGCCGCTATGAATGGCAGCACGAAGTGCGTGGTATAGAGCCAAATATTTATATCGATATTGTTCCACATACGTCTCGAACGGCAATCCCAGCTCCATAATGACGACTCCTCTATCATTTTTTGAAATTGGACTATATAAATTACTCTAAATTGGCGCTTTTTCCTTGTCAATGATCATCGTAAACTGTTATTCAAAATGATAGGGGGAGCGTTTAATCATGAGAAGAGACGAATTTGCGATGGAGGATCAACAAGAAATCGAGGATTTCCTCAGCGGCATGAGCTTTGGTTTCCTTGGAACAGCCGATGAAGAGGGAATCCCTCGTGTAACGCCATTGAACTTTGCCTATGTTAACGGAGCGTTCTATTTTCACGGCAGCCGGATGGGTGAAAAAATGGAGCATCTGCGCCGGACGCCCGCCGTGTGCTTTACCATAGCTGACGAGTATGCACTGATCCCTTCCTATTTCTCCGATCCGGAGATGGCCTGCCCGGCCACGGCCTACTTCAAAAGCGTAACGGCGATCGGCGAGGTGGTGATCGTGGATGATCTGGAGGAAAAGGCGCTTGCGATGGAGGCACTGATGACAAAGCTGCAGCCTGAAGGCGGATACCGCACCATTGACGCGAGTGACCGGGCTTATATCCCCAGACTGAAAGGGGTAGCGGTCATCAAGCTCGCTCCGCAGCGAATGAGCGCCAAGTTCAAGTTCGGCCAGAACCTGAAGCCGGATCGGCTCCAGGCCGTCGTCGAAAGGCTTGAATGCCGCGGCAAAGAGCGGGATGAAGAAACCGCCGGGCTGATATGCAAGTATCATCCTTGACCGCGTTAAAGCATTACAATTATCCGTGACGGTTCCCGGGGTAGGTGGTATAATGTTAGGCAATGAAAACGTAAAGGCAACTTGTCACCTGCTCTTACCTTAACCAAAAGTATTCGGAAGGAAGGAATCAGTTCATGAACCCATTGGTTGGTCAATTGAATGGAAAAATGCAAGCCGGCAATCCGCATGTGTACGACATGCTCTCCACACTCGGCAAAGAAATCTACTTCCCGAAAGAAGGCATCCTGAGCCAGTCTGCGGAAGCGACGAGCCATGCGAAAAAATATAACGCTACGATCGGTATTGCAACCGAAGGCGGAGTCCCGATGCATCTGGGCGTCATCCAAGACAAACTTTCGGCTTACCAGCCGAAGGATCTGTATCCGTATGCCCCTCCGGCAGGCAAGCCGGAGCTGCGCTCCGTATGGCGAAACAAGATGATTCAGGAGAACCCTTCGCTCGAAGGCAAGAGTTTCAGCAATCCCATCGTCACGAATGCGCTGACGCATGGTCTTAGCATCGTAGCCGATTTATTCGTGGATGAAGGAGACGCCGTTATTTATCCCGATAAAAATTGGGAGAATTATGAGCTGACATTCGGCATTCGCCGCCATGGCATTCATGTAACCTATCCTCTCTTTACGGACGATATGAAATTTAACGCCGAAGGACTTCGTCAGGCTCTGCTAGGCCAGAAGGATAAAGGCAAAGCGGTCGTTCTGCTGAACTTCCCGAACAACCCGACAGGCTATACGCCTGGCGCTCAGGAAGGAGCCGCCATCGTGTCCGCAATCCAGGAGGCGGCCGAAGCCGGCATTAATATTGTCGTCGTTACGGATGATGCGTATTTCGGATTGTTCTTCGAAAATTCGTTGAAGGAATCGCTATTCGGACGTCTGGCAGGCCTTCACCCTCGCGTGCTTCCTGTAAAGGTTGACGGTGCGACCAAGGAAGAATTCGTATGGGGATTCCGTGTCGGCTTTATCACGTTTGCGGCAGATAATAAAGACGTGCTGGACGCATTGGAGCAGAAAACGCTCGGCATGATCCGGGCCACGATATCCAGCGCCTCCCACCCTTCGCAAACCTTTGTTCTGGAGGCGCTGAAGGCGCCGGAATTCCACGAGCAGAAGGAAGAGAAATTCGTCATTATGAAAGGCCGAGCCAACAAAGTGAAGTCCATTCTCGACAGCGGCAAATACGGTGATGCCTGGGAATATTATCCCTTCAACTCCGGCTACTTCATGTGCCTGAAGCTGAACACCGTAAACGCCGAGGAGCTCCGTTCCCATCTCATCCATGAGTATGGCGTAGGAACCATCGCCCTTGGCGAGCATGATCTCCGGATCGCCTTCTCTTGTATTGACGAGGAGTATTTGGAGGATCTGTTCGACCTGGTCTATAAAGGGATTCAAGACCTGCAGAAAGCTTAATGATCCACTGCATCTGACAGATATAACCGTTCAAGCATATAAAGACCGGGGAGAACGATCCCCGGTCTTTATTTTTTCTTCTGCCCTATATAAACGCTCGCCCATACACATAGACGATTAGCTACATACAATACCGTGTACTACAAATCAACGAACCGAAAGGGGAATGAACATGGGTGCAGTTGAAGAAGTAAGACACGGCGGATACGGCGGATACGGCGGTGGATACGGAGTTGGAGCAATCCTGGTTCTCTTTATCCTGCTCGTTATCATCACTCGTTCTTTCTGGGTGTAATGACAACTAGATAACAGCCGAACAGAAATCGCAGGTCGCCACACCACGCACTGCGATTTCTGCAAACGGAATAACCCATACTATAATGATAATAGAAGGCCGGGACGTTAACGTCCCGGCCTCTTCCCATTTATTCGTCGTCATCGTCTTCACGCCGGCTCTTCCGGGCAGCAGCGCTTCGAAACAGAAACACAAGCACGATACCTGCAGCCAGCGTACCCAATATACGTCCGGGGGCACTAAGGATGCTCGGAATCAGTGGGAGCCACAGCAGCACAGCCCAGAACAGCTGCACCTGGAAGATCAGCTTCCCTTCATTGTCGCGGCGCGTTCCTTCGGGAAGCGGATAGACATGCAGCCAGAACGATTCCGGGTGAAGCTTTCGCAGTGCAGACAACTGAAGTCCGATGATCATCAGGCTGACCAGATACACAATCGCCGATACCAGACTATCCCGGGTTGCCCATACAAGAAAAGCACCCAGCAGTCCGACCCGAATCAGTATGCCTAGAATATCACTGCGTGTCAGGCTCTTAATGAGAAGAAAGCGATAGGCGCTTTCCTTCTTCCACGCCAATCCCTTTCCCCATCCGGAGAGCCATTTTCGCGCATGGACACGCTGCCCACGCTGAGGCACATTCACGAACCAGCTCAGCACCATCATCACCCGGCTCGCCTGTCTCTCCTCGACGGCGATTAATCGTTCCCAAGCGACCAGGTGCTTGACGGGTACGGACAAGGCGGCAACATACGTGATGCCAAGCAGCGCCATGAATAGGAGGGCACGGCCCGTTGGATGCCATAACCAGGCGGCTAAGCTCAGCGCCGGAACGATCCAGCGGAGTACCCGGTAGGCTGCTGCCGCGTTCCTTGACACCATAAGCTGCTCCTTCCAGCTGCCGAAGCTGGACAACAGTTTAAACAGCGTCAGCACAACAAACGTAGCCAGCAGCGGTTTTGGCGAAACATCGCTGCGTATGTATAGAGGCCATAGGATTAACATCACCAGTCCTAAGCCGATGATTTTATATATGACGCCGCTGAACCATGCTGTACTGAAGTATTCCTTCATCCGGGATTCCTGCGGAATGAGAAACACCGTATCGGCCGGACGCAGATATGTGCGGATGCTGCTGTTGATCATGAGGGGCACAAGGAAAATCATCATGATCCAGCGAATCGGCAGATCCGGCGGGATTTGCTGCAGTAGTGCGGTGTACCAGGCAGCGAATGCAATCAGCAGAAACAGAAATACGACGGCTACCCCGCTCTGTATGACATAACCCAGATAGGGGAAAATTTCACCCCAGAACTGCCCGCGTCGTTTGACATACAGCTCACGCAGATTCATTCGCCTTTACCGTCCTGAATCAGCACATTAAACAGCTCCTCCAGCGACATGCCAGGTCTCCCGGCTTGATCCTGAATTTCCTTCAGCGTCCCCTGAGCAATGATGCTGCCGCGGTGCAGCACGATGAACCGGTCGCAATAATTCTCAATCGTGGAGAGAATGTGGGAGCTTAGCAATACCGAGGCGCCGGATGCCTTCAGCTCCAGCATGAAGTCAAGCAGCGAGCGTATCCCAAGCGGATCAAGCCCAAGAAAGGGCTCGTCAATGATGTACAGGGACGGTCTGGCTACGAATGCGCACATGATCATCACTTTTTGGCGCATCCCCTTGGACAAATGCGTGGACAGGCTGTCCATCTTCTCTTCCATACGGAACATCTTCGACAGCTGCTCCGAACGTGCCTCATAATCTTCACGGGATACGCCATAGGAGCGCGCCGTAAATTCCAGATGCTCGCGTACTGTCATCTCCTCATACAGCAGCGGGGATTCGGGAACAAACGCCAAGGCGCCGTGATAGGCTTCCGAATGCTCTGTCCGGCTCTTTCCTTGAACCTGAATGCTCCCTTTTTGCGGATTCATCAGCCCGAGAATATGCTTCATCGTGGTACTCTTGCCCGCACCGTTCAGGCCGATCAAACCCACCATCTCACCCGGTTCAACCTGAAAGGTTACGTCATGCAGAACCGGTCGGTTCATGCTATACCCGCCGCTTAATCCTTGAACAGACAATACCGGCTGTTCACTCATTATCGATCACCTCTTATTCTGAAAAGTCCGGTCCCTATGATGTCGACCACATCCGTTGAATCGGACCCGAAAACAACATATCGGTTGCAAACCCTCGTTTATGGAGCTTACAGCCATTAGCTCCGAGGAGGCTTGTTCTTCAACCATTTCGGAGCGCCCTTGTTCTTGCGGTCCCGCTCCCTTTCACTCTGACGCTCACCTGATGCCTTTCCGCTTCCCGCCTTTCCATTGGCGCTGGTGGAAGCAGGCTTTCGGGCTGGTTTCTCTTTTCGGGCAGGACCTCCGGCTGACCCACGTGGGCCATGTCCTCGATTCTCTGGTGTAGAACGCGGGGATCTAACCTTCCCGCCATAAAGAGCACGTTCTTCAATCGATATGCCCAGCTCGCGATTGAACTTGCGCATGATGAACGTCTGACGGTCCGTTACAAGCGTTATCGCCATGCCGCTCCGTCCCATGCGTCCAGTACGTCCCGCGCGGTGCGTATAATGCTCGGCATCAATAGGCGGATCGTAATTGATCACCATGCCGAGCCCTTCGATATCAAGTCCGCGGGCAGCGACATCGCTAGCCACTAAGAGCTTGGTACGCCCTTCTCTAAACGCATTCAGAACCCGGCTTCTAGTCATCTTGTCAGCATCACCATAGATGGCAGCCGCATTTAAGCCGAGATAGTTTAACTTCGCTTCAACCTCTGCCAAATCCTCGGTGGCATTGACGAAGACAATTGCACGGTCGGGATTGTAATGCCGGACCACGCGGCGCAGCATGTCCAATTTGTCACGCTCTTCCGTCACAAAATAATAATGCTCCAGCGCGGACGGCGTCCGCTGCTCCGGATCGATTCCGATTTCGACCGGCTGATCCATCTCCTTCTTGACGAGCTCCGCCGTCTCCGGACTCACCGTGGCGGATAAGAATACCAATTGACGGTCACGTAATGCACTGCGCAGAATGCGATCCACATCGCCGGCACCGCCCAAATTAAACACCTGATCCACCTCGTCCACTACGATCGTGGTCACTTGGTGCATCTTCAGTTTCCGGATTTCGATCAGTTCCCGCACTCGTCCCGGTGTCCCTACAATCAGCTGCGGATGCAGCTTAAGCTTCTCGATCTGACGCTTGGCCGCGGCACCGCCGATAAGTCCGAGCACACCGATTCCGCGGGCTTCTCCGTAACGCTCGCTCTCTCTCACAATCTGTACGGCAAGCTCTTGCGTCGGCGCAAGAATCAATTTCTGGGCTCCCTTGATCTCCGGATCGATGCCCTGAAGCACAGGCAGCAAATAGGCAAGTGTCTTTCCTGTGCCTGTCTGGGAAGTTGCAAGCACGTCCTTGCCTTCGAGTATGGGCGGAATCGCCTCAGCCTGAACGGGAGAAGGCGTGACAATGCCAAACTCCGTTAATCTGGAGGACAAATCCTCGGCTATTCCTAATGTATGAAATGTAGTTGCAGTCATATGTTAGTCCATCCTTTTTTTAGATATCAGAAGTCTATCATTCCAAAGCGCGTCTGCCTGATATCGCTAGAAAAACCTTCCGATACATGTGGTTTGTTTACTTTCATAGTGGTGGTAGCAGGCGTGTTTCCTAACCAGTCTTGTTCGTCCTTTTTCATTATATGCCAAAACAGGAGTCCTCACCAAATCAAACATCCTAAACGGCAGTGAACAGCACTTCATACATGGCCATTCGAATAGGCACGGTCACCCGTCTGTTTAAGGCAAAAGAGAAAGAAACGACTTGGCGGCAGAAGATAGCGGAATACCCCGAAGCGTTGCAATTCCTATGCTGCGCTCGGGAATCGGCGGATAGAGCGGCACCTCGATCAGCTGACCTGCTTGCAATTCCTCGTTAGCATAGTCGCGGATGACAAAAGCCAATCCAAAGCCGCTCCGGGCAAACTGAACCAGCAGCTCAATGCTGCCCAGCTCGAACTCGGGTTTGAGCGTGACGCCCTGCAGCTCGGCATATTGATCGACATACATTCTTGTACTCCCGCCCCTCTCCAGCATAAGCAGCGGGTAGTTCTGGATATCACGCAGGGACAACGGGTGCTGTAACTGGGTCCGTTCCGCAAATGACTTACCGGCAACTAAGCAATCATGGATCGGGGAACTGGCCCGAAAATCGATTTGTTTATCGGAGGCCGGTAAATGAACGATGCCAAAATCAATCTTCCCTTCCTTGAGAAGGGTCAACGTTTCCGGGGTTGTGCGGTTGGAGATACGGATGCGAATATCCGGATAGGTGGCGTGGAAATACTCCAAATGCGGGAGCAAATAATACTTGCACAGCGTATCGCTTGCTCCAATATTGATTTCGCCGCTATGCAAATTATGCATGTCCGCAATCGCCTTCTCCCCGATCTCGATAAAGCTGAAGGCCTGCTCGATATAGCGAAACAGCACATCACCCTCCGACGTGAGTTTAACACCCTTGGTTGTCCGAAAGAACAGTGGTCCTCCGATCGTTCCCTCCAAATGCTTAATGGTATGGCTGACGGCCGGCTGGGTGATATGCAGGTGTTCCGCTGCCCTCGATAAACTGCCGAGCCGTGCAGTCCAATAAAAGACACGATACCACTCCATATTGATTTCCATCATGATGACCTCGATTTTATCGAATAATAACGGGAACCTTTATTGAAAGATCAACTTAGAATTCATCCGTTATCCGTATTCTTCTCTACAGAATCGTATAACATAAATGAAACTAATGTCTACTATTACTAATATCAATTTTATTTATGATAATTTTACTCATATAATGAGCCCTGTAAAAGAAAAAGACCGTAGGAGGCGAACACGTTTTGACAGTCACAGCCATAGTAGGAGCCAATTGGGGAGATGAAGGCAAAGGAAAAATGACGGATGTTCTTGCCGCGCAATCGTCGTATGTCGTTCGATTTCAGGGAGGAAGCAATGCAGGGCATACCATTATTAACGATTTTGGGAAGTTTTCTCTGCATATGCTGCCGTCAGGTGTATTCTATCCAAACGTAACGAATATCATCGGTCCAGGAACGGCTTTGGATATGGAGGTATTGATCAAGGAGCTGCAGGAGCTGGAAGCAAGAAATGTCCCCGCCCCCAAACTGTTTATATCGGAGCGCGCCCAAGTCGTGCTTCCGATTCATCGGCTGCTGGATGAACTGGAAGAGGAACGGCTCGGTGCCCGGGGATTCGGTTCTACGAAACGCGGGATCGCACCATTCTATGCGGATAAATATGCAAAGCTGGGCATTCAGGTCGCCGATCTGTTCCACCCCGAGCGACTTCGTGAACGGCTCGAGCAGATGCTCGCCATCAAGAACGTGCAGCTGCAGCATCTGTACGGGAGAAATCCGCTAAGTGTTGATGAGATGGTCAATCAACTGTTGGAGTCCTTCCAGTTCCTGTCTTCGTATATCGAGGATACCACCACGCTGCTGCAGCAAGCTTATATGAAAGGCGATCCTATCCTCGTAGAGGGCCAATTAGGGGCACTGCGGGACCCGGATCACGGGATCTACCCGTTCTCCACCTCCTCCTCCACGCTGGCAGGTTATGCACCGGTCGGAGCAGGACTGCCGCCGTACGCCATCAGCCAAGTCATTGCTGTGGTTAAGGCTTATTCAAGCTGTGTCGGCGCTGGCCCTTTCGTGACCGAGCTGCATGGAGATGAAGCGGAGGAACTCCGCCGCCTTGGCGGCGATGCAGGCGAATACGGGGCTACGACCGGCCGGCCGAGACGAATGGGATGGTTTGATACGGTAGCCACCCGTTACGGCTGCATGGTGCAGGGAGCTACCGAAGCCGTTCTCACCACCCTTGACGTCCTGGGGTATCTGGATGACATTCCCGTCTGCGTTGGCTACGAGTTAGAGGACGGAAGCATCATCGACCATTTTCCGGTAACGGCCGATCTGCAGTCTGCCAAGCCTGTTCTGAGAACACTGAAGGGCTGGACGTGCGACCTGTCGCACATCCGATCCTTTGACGAGCTCCCGGAAGCCGCACAGCAATATGTGCAGTTCATTGAATCATCCATTGGCGTTCCCATTAAGACAATTTCCGTCGGACCAAGACGGGATCAGATTATGATGAGATAACCGGGTAACGGCTGGCTTTCAGTTGATTTACGAAGCCTTCCAGAATCCGCTGGACTCCACGGGGATCACTCAGCATAGGCAGATGGCCGGTGCTAAGGCTCTCCACCCCATCGGCAATCAGATTGGCTATCATGCTTTCCTGCACGGATAATCCGAACTCTTTGTCTTGGGTGAGCTTCACATAAAGCTTCGGCACATCGGGAATAGACGCTTGAACGCGATCCGTATAGACTTTGCGGGATTCCGGAACAAACTCCGCTACGATTCGGGAGGCCTGCTCCTCCGGCAAATCACTGCACAGCCCAGTACGGATTGCGAATTCAGGCGGCTTCGTGCCTGCCGTTCTTAAGATGATCGGCATGATGACCCTTTGGGGAAACGGAAGCGCCGAAACAAACGAACCGCCGCGCTTAGGAATGGCCGCACCGATGGCAACAAAGCCGGCAACACGGTCGCCTAACCGGGATGCCAGGTCCATAGCCAAAACCCCGCCCAGGGAATGGGCCACAATGACAAACTTGTTCGTCCCCCACGCTCTCACCTGCTCCGTCATATGGTTTACGTAATCCTCCAGCCCCAAATGATGTCCGGAAATCACATTCCGATCCCGCAACGGATATTCCACTTTCAGACACGGATGACTCAGCCCTTCCACCACGAAATCCCATATTCCTCCGTTCAATCCTGCTCCATAAATAAAAACAAATCCCAGCTCTTCTTTTAACATTTCTTGTTTCATTCTATCTTCTCCTCCCATAATGGACCCCGTTCCAAGGATTCAGCGTGAACCCTTGCTTCTTGAGAACATCATATCGTTTAAATAAGACAAATATTGTCTTATTTAAAGAATAAGATAAAATAAATGATACAGAGACGGAGGTTTGCCCATGCAAAAATCACAGCGCCTGATTCAATTAATGATGATGATCAATGCAAAAAAATCGTTTACCGTAAAAGAGCTGGCCGATGAATTCGGTCTCTCCGTCAGAACCCTTTCAAGAGATTTGGATGAGCTGAGCGGGCTCGGCGTTCCCATCTACTCTGTGCAAGGTCGGGGGGGCGGCTACAGATTGCTGCAGGAGCGGATGCTGCCGCCGATCAGTTTTACGGAAAGCGAAGCGATCGCCATCTTTTTTGCCTGCCAATCCCTAAGCTATTTCAGTACGCTGCCATTCGGTGACGGAGCCGCCACGGCGCTCCACAAGTTCTATCATTATTTGCCGGCAGATACCAAGGAGCAGATCGATCGTCTTAAGGATCGCGTAATGATTCACAGTCCATTCCGTGCGATGTCCACCGAGATTTTACAAACGCTAATGGAAGCCGTCATGGTTCGGCAAGCGGTCACCATCTCCTATCGATCATCCGCCGGAAGCAGCCAGCGGCATATTCAGCCAATCGGTTTGTATGCTAGCTCGGGTTACTGGTATTGTCCGGCCTACTGCTTCACTCAAGAGGATATCAGACAGTTCAGAGTCGACCGGATCCTTGCGGCCAGTCCCAATGCGTCCATAGCAATCCGTGAAGATATCGCCAGCCAAACGCTTCGTGACATACCGGAAAACCGGGATGGGGAAATGAAGCCGTTTGAGGTACAATTAACTTCTAAAGGGGTTTGGCTGCTTGAAACGGATACTCGCCTCGGTCCCCATATCCATAAATACAAGGATGGCAGCGGAGTCGTTCAGCTTGAAATACCAGCGACCGACGTCATCTTCTATTCGGACTATGTGTGGCGTCTCGGAGAGGAAGCAACCATCCTCTCGCCAGCTGAAGCGGTTCAATGGACCCGGGAGAAAATTGAATCCATGAGGCTAAGGTATACATAAGGGGAGATCGATTCCGTATGAAACATATAAAGGAGGAGAACATGCATGACTTCACAAGTAGATCGTTTGATTCAACGGATAACGGAAGAACTTCGGGAGGTTCCCGGCGTTATAGGGGTCGTACTCGGGGGATCCAGAGCCAGAGGAACCGCCAAACCGGATTCCGATATCGATATCGGCATTTATTACGATGAATCACAAGGATTCAAGGTGGAGAACATCGCTAGGGTGGCACAGAAATTAGATGACGAGCATCGGGATGGGATTATCACTTCATTAGGCGAATGGGGTGCCTGGGTTAACGGGGGAGGATGGTTAGTGATCGAGGGTTATCATGTGGATTTCTTATTCCGTGATGTACACCGCGTGTCCAGCATCATCGACGACGGTTCCGCAGGCTTGGTGTCAGCCCATTACCAAACCGGACATCCGCATGCCTATCTGAATGTGATGTATATGGGGGAACTTGCGATTTGTCGTATACTCTCAGATTCGGATAACCGAATACAGACCTTGAAAGCCAAAACGGCTCCCTATCCAAAAGCATTAAAGGATGCGATGGTCGGCTTCTTTACCTTCGAAGCATCCTTCTCCTTGATGCTTGCGGATAAAACAGCTGCCAGCGATGATATCACTTATGTTACCGGTCACTGCTTCCGCTGCATTTCGTGCTTGAATCAAGTGCTGTTTGCCAAAAACGAGTTGTACTGCATCAATGAGAAGCGTGCGGTAGCCATGATCGAAACCTTTCCCATCAAGCCGGCAAATTACAAGCAACGCTTGGACCAGGTAATCACACTGCTCTCATCCGATACAGAAAAAACAAAACAAGCCACTGCACTGCTTCAGGAGCTTGTTGCCGAAACCGAAGCGTTGTAGCGCCGCAGCCGTTATTTCTTATTCATCCATTTGTAAGACACGCGGTCGGCAAACCTCGGAAACAGTTGGTACAGCCTTATGCCCAATGAGGCCAGCCTCGGAAGATTGAGTTCTTCCTTGCGCTTTTTCACCAGCTTCACGACCTGATCCGCAACATACTCGGCCTTCATCATAAACCAGCTCACATTGTTGACATAACCGCCTGTCGGATCTGCCAAGGAAAAGAACGGGGTATCAATGGGGCCAGGGTTTACAGTAGATACGGTTATGCCCGTGTTCCGCAGCTCCTGCCGGAGTGAATTGCTGAACCCAAGCACGGCATGCTTGGTGGCCGAATAGGCGGTGGATTTGGCCGTTCCGATTTTTCCGGCCATGGACGCAATGTTGACGATTTGGCCGTCCCCCCGCTTCAGCATCCCCGGCAGCACAGCTTGCGTACAGCGCACGATGCCCATATAATTGACGTCCATCATGTCCTGAAACTCTTCTTGACGCATGTCCATAATAGCTTCGAACTTGCCGTAGCCGGCATTGTTAATCAGCACGTCGATTCTGCCATGGCGGCTAAGAAGGCCTTCCATGACAGACTGCACCTGCTTGGGGCTCTGAACATCCATGGTTGCAAGCTCATGGGGGCCTGGTATTCGCGCACCCACCTCCTGCAGACGTTCTGCCGAACGGCCGCACAGAACCACGTATGCTCCTTCCGCAGAAAGCTTCTCCGCGATCAAGGCGCCGATTCCGCTGGATGCTCCCGTAACGACGATAACTTTATTTTTCAGCATGATTTCATATCCCTTTCTTCGCCGGCACAGCTCTCGATTCCTTAACATTAAAGAGCCTTACATACACGGGCATTGGGTTCGTTACTCCTATTTTATGAAATCATGACTTGAATATCCAGCTCTCCGATTCCTTCCATTCTCAGCGGAATACAAAGTGCCTTCTTCTGGATAAGACTGGATGTGCTATCCGACTTCATGACTTTGGGAGGCGTAATATCCACGCTGACGCCCTGGTTCGATAAAATGGTGCTGGCATTGCCGCTGATCATGTTGCCGAGCTCCGAAATCGCACTTTGTCCCATCTCATCCATCTCGGTAATGACATAGCCGCCCATCATCACCGATACCATCTGCAGGGCTACCTGCTCCTGAATTCCAAATACAATGTCACCGTTCATTTGGCCTGTCATGCCGATTTGGATCCAGATATGATTCTCCAAATATCCGATCTCTTTGACCCCAAGATTCCCCGTGGAAGGTGAAACCTGTATGACTTGTTCGATCACGTGTCGTGCGGACTCTAAAAAAGGATTGATGACTTCCGCTTTCATTCCTCATTACGCCCCTTTCACTGGGTTGTTGGTCAGGGTCCCAAAGTCCCACCTATATATTTAAACATTATAATGGATACCTTGTAATAAATCATCACAAAATAGCGACAGCCCTCATTCCAACAACTGTCCTGCCATGTCAGCTATCGCTTGAAACGCTTTAGTACGAAGATAATCCTTTCGCTTAAACGGGCCTTTGGTCTCACCTTTTTTCTATGTCTACTTTACTATTATCGGAAGGTTTCCCCATCTTTTAATAATAATTAAATGGAAATTAAAATGTTTTTCATCTTTTTATCCGAAAACCGCTATGTTTTCCCCCTTCGTTGCTCCACCGGGAAGAATAACCTATAATTTAAATCATACAGATTGCACGCGATAGATGAGCGGAAGAATATATCAAGTAAGGAGGAAGGCTATGAACATCAGCCAATTGGAAACGCTTATTACCATCTCCAAAACGATGAGCTTTCGCAAAGCGGGAGAGCTTCTTAATCTGACACAACCGGCGGTATCCGCCCAGATCAAGAGCCTGGAGGAAGAATTTAAAACGGTGCTGGTGGACCGGAGTCAGCCCGTGACGTTAACCGACCGGGGTCAGGTCTTCGTGGACCATGCCGAACAGATCCTCGGGATCGTGGATGAGCTGAAGCAGCGGCTATCCGACCTTGATCAAACTCCCCAGGGCCATATTCAGCTGGGTACAACCACTTCCATAGCGATTCAGATCCTGCCACGGGTACTTTCCTACTTCCAGGATCAATTCCCTCACATTAAAACAACCATTCAATCCATGGCCTCTTCACAAATCTACCACAGCGTGGAGAACGGTCTCATCGACATCGGGATCGGCTATCTGATCGAGCGGAATCCCAACTTAAGCACATCCATTCTGTACTACGATACCTTTGAGCTTGTCGTATCCCCTCAGCATCCGCTAGCCAAACTCTCCACAGCAAGCATGGATGTGCTGGGCGGAACCCCTCTCATTCTGCTAACGCGTGACACCGTCGGCCGCCGCTTCGCAGATGACGTGATGAAGAAACACGGCATTGAGCCGCAGGTTGTTATGGAACTGTCAAGCAGTGAAGAAATTAAACGGATGGTCGAGATCAATTTGGGCGCAGCGATTATATCGAAGCAGTCCGTGGCGACGGAGCTGCGCAACGGCACCCTGCAGATTGTTCCCCTGAGCGAGCTTGAAGTCAGCCACCCTGTCGGCGTAATCTATAAGAGCGGACGATACGTCAGCTCCGCTATGCGTCAATTCCTCAGTGATTTGAAAGGCATGCCCGAGACACAGTTCATCAGCAGCGAATAACGCTTCATCCATCCTAGAATAATAACCAATCAAGCGATATGAAGGAGGTCAACATGAAATTTGATCTGCACACCCATCATTTCCGCTGCGGCCACGCAGACGGCAACATTCGAGATTATATCGAGGCTGCGATTGCGGCAGATTTACAGGTGATTGGAATCTCGGACCACACTCCATACTTCGGGAGCCCGGAAGAGCAGCCCTTTCCGGCCATCTCCATGGCCAAAGCGGATTTTGCGGGGTACGTACAAGAAGTTCTGGACTTAAAGCGGGAATATGAAGGGAAAATCAAAGTCCTGCTGGGCATTGAATCCGATTATTTTCCGAATCATGCCCAGGTTTATCAGCAGGCGTTAACGGCCTACCCTTTTGACTACATCATCGGCTCCATCCATCACGTCAGGGATGTCAGCATCTTCAACAAAAACCGCTGGAAGAAACTGACCCAGCAGCAGCAGGTTGCCGATAAAGAGGAATACTTCAATCTGATCCGCCAATCCGCACGAAGCGGAATGTTCCAGATCATCGCCCATATGGATGCCATGAAGGGTAATTATCCGCTCTTCTCCGAAATCAAGGCCGACGAAGCGATCGAGGAAACCTTGAAAGTCATCGCGGAATCGGGCCTGGCAATCGAGATCAACACTTCCGGAAAAACCAAGCTGTGCGGGGGCTGGTATCCATCGGGCGCCATCTTGGAGGTCGCGCATCATCACGGCGTTGACGTCACCTTCGGCTCCGACGCCCACAAACCGTCACGGGTCGGAGATGAATTTGACGAAGTGGCCAAAGTGCTCAAAGAAATCGGATACACGGAATGGGTATACTTCGAACAAAAACAGAAGGTGACCGTACCTCTTTAATGGGGTACACCTCCTTCTGTTTTTTGTATTTACATAGGAAGCACAGCAAAATAGGCAAAAAAAAGTGGACCCGTTACCGGGTCCAAAACATAATATATATTCTCAAAAGGGGGTCATGTGATAAGTTTAACCCGCGGCTGTTAGAGTTTGATAACAGGTATATTTCATTTGTGTAACAAATTCCAAGTGATCCTATCATCTTGAAATATTCAGATCATATCGTTCATTCCCCTCATGCCATAGAGCGCAAGGTGAGCACGGTAAGCTCCGGTTTGCATAAGAAACGAAAAGGCAGCTGCGTCGTGCCGATTCCCCTGTTTACATAAAGCAGCATGCCTTGCGAGCCGATGGTATATAGACCTTGCACATAACGCTTTGCACCGGGCGGCGTGATCACCTCGCCCACCCAGGGCAAACGGATCTGCCCCCCATGGCTGTGTCCCGACAGCTGGAGATGGAATGAATAGGCTGCCGTTGTGTCTGCATAATCCGGCTCGTGCATCAGCAGCAGCTTGAACATCCCGTCGGGTAAATCCTGAATGGCTGCTTCCGGATCCGGCTGGCCCCAGAAAACATCGTCCAAACCTGCCACAGCGATGACGGCACCATCCCGCCTCAGCTTCACGGCGGTGTTCCGCAGCACCTGAAATCCGGCCTCTTCCTCCAGTGAGATCAGTGTCTCCACGTCCCCGTAATCATGGTTACCCAATATGGAAAATAAGCCGAGAGGGGCTTTCAGCTCGGTGAACGGTTGAATGGCAGCCCTCATATCCTCTGTATTGCCGTCCACCATATCCCCTGTGAAACAGATCATGTCCGGTTGCTCGTGTTGAATGGCCTGTACCACACGGGCCACGTCTTTTGCCCCGGTGTGAAAGCCCAGATGCATATCGCTAAACTGAACGATCTTCGTCCCGTCAAAAGCCTTAGGCAGTGAAGGAAGCGCCAAAGTCAGTCTTTTAACGTCCAATTGACGAGGCTCCCATAAAGATGCGTAAGCCCCGCCTGCAACGCCTACGCCGACCACGGCGGAAACACCGATCTTCAGAAATTGGCGGCGCGACATCTTCGTCTGCATGACTTCTCGCTTTGCCCCGTCATGGGCTTTGTCATGGGGAGCTGCCGAGGATGGATTTCTCATAGGTGGACATCCTCCTATATAATAATAAAAGAGTATAAGTTTTAACGGCCTTACGGTTATTCATATATATGGAATAGCAAGGGAAAGGGGTTTATGTATGACTGTTAACGATTCGATCGCTGCATTAGTTTCAGCTCAGCGGCATTTTTTTCATAAAGACATCACCAAGGAAGTGGATTTCCGTCTGCAGCAGCTGACCAGGCTGCGCCAAGTTCTGATTGCCAGGGAAAACGATATCATCGAGGCCCTTCGCAAAGACTTGAACAAAAGTGAGCAGGAAGCCTTTACGACCGAGATCGGGATTGTCTACAAGGAGCTTTCCTTTATCATAAAAAATCTGAAGCGTTGGGCCAAGCCGCAGCGAGTCAAAACCGCATTGACGCATATAGGCAGCAAGGGAATGGTCTACGCTGAACCCTACGGAACGGTATTGATTATTGCTCCCTGGAATTATCCTTGGCAATTGGCCATCTCTCCGCTGATCGGAGCTTTGGCCGCCGGGAACACCGCGATTGTAAAACCCTCCGAGCTGACACCCAACGTATCCGGACTCATTACGTCCATCATCACGGAGACGTTTGAGCCGCAATACGTGGCTTCGGTGGAGGGAGGACCTGAGGTAAGCACGAGCCTGCTGGAGCAGCCGATGGATTATATATTCTTTACCGGCAGTACCCATGTCGGCAAAATCGTCATGGAAGCCGCCGCCAAGCAGTTGATCCCGGTGACGCTAGAGCTTGGAGGCAAAAGCCCCTGTATCGTCCACGAGGATGCCCCCCTGGCCCTGGCGGCTTCACGTATCGCATTCGGCAAATATACAAATGCCGGCCAAACCTGCGTTGCGCCGGATTATGTTCTTGTACACAGCAAGGTGAAGGAGAAGTTCATCGCGCACCTGAAAGACGCCATCACTTCGTTCTACGGCGAGAACCCCCTAACCAATCCCGACTATGGGCGCATTGTTTCGGAGAAGCATTTTGACCGGCTGTCCGGATTTCTGAACAACGGAACCCTGCGCCATGGCGGGAGCATCTCAAAGGAACGTTTGCTCATCGAGCCCACCGTGCTGGACGATATCACTTGGGATATGCCGGTCATGGAAGAAGAGATTTTCGGCCCGCTGTGTCCGATCCTGACTTATGATGATGTACACGAAGCTGTCCAAGCGATTCATCGCCGTCCCAAGCCGCTGGCGCTTTACCTGTTCACCGAGAATGAAGATGTTCAGGATTACGTACTCTCCTCGGTTTCTTTTGGCGGGGGATGTGTCAACGATACGCTGATGCATCTGGCCACTCCCTTCCTTCCATTCGGGGGTGTCGGCGAGAGCGGGATGGGCGCCTACCACGGGGAATACAGCTTCCATACCTTCTCCCATAAGAAGAGTGTGCTCAAGCAGACTAACCGATTCGATTTTAAATTCCGCTACCCTTCCAAGAACGGGCTAAGCATTCTGAAAAAGCTGATGAAACCGTAGCTTTAACTAAGACTTCGATCACTTGCCCATTTGAACAAATAATAAAGGCGCATCGTCAAAGATGCGCCTCTTTTACATGGATGAATGCTTTCTCCGATGCGGCTTATTGGCCTTGGACTTCTCTTCGCTGCCAGTCACATCCAAGCCGTCATCGCCGGGTGTAAAAATCCGGCGCAGCGTTCCCAGCATGGACAGCGCATACGCAACGGTAATGAAACTGAAGGCAATCTCTAACACCACGACAAGCCGTGACGTATTATCGACTGGGGCTACATCGCCATACCCGACGGTGACAAACGTCGCCATGCTGAAATACAGGAAGGTAATGAACTGGCTCAGCAAATCCTGGCCGATATTCTCGCCTTCGAAGGAAGTGCCTCCGAACAGCTTATAGATCGACATATACACCATCGTGAAAAACAAAACGCACATTCCCGCGGCCGTGCTGATCCGAACCAGGGTTGTTTTCATATCAACATGCCGATGGACGGAGTCTGCAATCTTGTCGAATATGTACAGCACATAGAAAATAACGGAGCATAATGCAAACAACAAGATCAGAGCACGCATGCCGCCTTCTCCAGGCACCACGTTCATCAGATCGATCCACCCCAGCAAATCTTCAACCGATACCAGGACATAAATGAGCAGTGGAGCAAGCAGCAAAGGCCTGCTGGACCACTTCTTGTCCATACTGTAGAACAAATATATCAACAACAGGAAGCCCGTCAAATTGAGCAGCCACATCCACCATGACATCTTCAAGTCCCTCCTTTGGCTTGAGGCCTGAAACTGCAGGCCGTACCATTACATCTTTATTACCCTTGTAACGGTATTTATGCACCTGGAGGTCGCTGGTAGTTGGCCCTTGCTCATCTAAATAAACGTTCATGCCCAACTGAATTTCATGTAAGAATAGCGTGCCAAAACACCTACAGCGTGTCGAACGAAAGCCGTCCAGCATGCGCTAGCATCTAACGGTTCTTCTCCAACCACTGCACGGCATGGTCCACCATGGCCCTTTGTTCTGCCAACACACAGCCTGCCTTTCCTATACGGCCATGCTTATATGCATCGGGGCATTGCGCTTCAAACGAGGCGCCAATCGCTTCAAAATCGTCGGAATGATAGTTGATATCCTGGAATGCCTCCCACTCGGTTGCGCCCTGCACCCTGCGTACTGGGGCGTGGGCGGTTACCACCTCCTTCCCTCCCCAATCCGCGCGGTATTCGCTAAGGTGGAAGGAAGTATTATTGCCATAGCTACTACCCAGCATAAGCACGTAGGCCCCCGCTTCGTATAAGCGTGCCAGCGGCGAGGCATCTCCCAAGCCGTAATCTAGCAGATGGGAGTGCATAAGTGCCTTCGCGTCCCTCCCGCGTGCTGCAAACGAAACATGGGGATGAAGGCTTCGAATGACCCCTTCTTGCTTACGGAACACTTCCGGTATGATCCCCATCCCTGTTGTGACGGTCAGATCCGGATCATAGGGAGGCATGTCCTCGCGGATCAAATCCCACCATTTCGGGTCGGCCGGAGGATTTCCCCATGTCTTCGGGTCGGTTAAGTTCGCAGACTGGGTCGGCATCACCAGCGTCCCTTCATCGCCCAGTACGTCTTCCAGGGCCAGTATAACCGCTTCCGGGCCGCCAACAATCCATCCGCCCACGCTCTTAAGCGAGGAATGGACCAGCAGAGTCATTCCCTTCCGTACGCCCAGAGCGACCAGGTCTTCGCTTATATCCTTTATCGTAATCGGTCTTTCGCTGATCAAGTGACTCACCTCAAATTCAAAATCTAAAAACACATCATTCCTATCATATAACAAAAAAAGCGCCTGTACCGAAGTCATGCCCCGGTCAGACGCCTTGGTGTTGAAGCTAAACCGATTAAACGCCAAGCCAGCGCTTAAACAGGTGTTTGGTTGTATCCTTGTTCATTTCCGCAATGGACGTCGTCAGCGGAATGCCCTTCGGACAAGAACGCACGCAGTTCTGCGAGTTGCCGCAGCCCTCAATGCCTCCGTCCTGCATCAGCGCTTCCAGACGCTCTTCCTTGTTCATCTCACCTGTCGGGTGAGCATTGAACAAGCGAACTTGGGAAATAGCGGCTGGTCCGATAAAGTCCGTTTTTTCGTTGACGTTCGGGCAAGCCTCAAGACATACGCCGCATGTCATGCATTTGGACAGCTCGTAAGCCCACTGACGCTTCTTCTCAGCCATTTTGGGTCCAGGGCCAAGGTCGTAGGTGCCATCGATTGGAATCCACGCCTTGACGCGCTTGAGCGCCGTGAACATGCGGCTGCGGTCGATCACCAAGTCTCTTACAACCGGGAATGTCTTCATCGGCTGAATCCGGATCGGCTGTTCCAGCTTATCGATCAGTGCCGCACACGCTTGGCGCGGTTTGCCGTTAATGACCATGGAGCAAGCTCCGCACACTTCTTCCAGGCAGTTGGAGTCCCAGCATACAGGTGCGGTTGTTTGGCCCTGTGCATTTTTGGGATTGCGCTGAATTTCCATCAGCGCACTAATGACGTTCATGCCGGGACGGTACGGAATTTCGAATTCCTCAGTATAGGATTTCGTCTCCGGATTGTCCTGACGTGTAATGATAAACTTAACGCTCTTTGAGGCGGCTGCCGTTTGAGACATCGTAAATCCCCCTTCCTTCTTACTTGTCTTTCGAATAGTCGCGAATACGCGGCGGGATTAAGGAAACATCCACTTCTTCATATGAAATCTGCGGTCCATCAGGCGTCCAGGTTGCTTTGGTTGTCTTGAGGAACTCCTCATCGTTACGATCAGGGAAATCCGGCTTGTAGTGAGCGCCACGGCTTTCGTTCCGGAGAAGCGCGCCCAGCGTCATGGCCTCGGACAGCTCCAGCATGTTCCACAGCTGACGCGTGAACGCCACGCCCTGGTTGTTCCAGCGGGAGGTATCCGTCATATTGATATTGCGGTAACGCTGCTTCAATTCCTTGATTTTGCCGATGGTAGCTTCAAGCTTGTCATTGTAGCGAACCACCGTCATGTTGTTGGTCATCCATTCGCCGAGCTCTTTATGGATCACATATGCATTCTCGGTTCCTTCCATCTTGAGCAGGCCTTCGTATTTGGTCGTTTGCTCTTTCGCTACGCGATCAAATACCGTGGAGGAAACATCCTCAGCTGACTTCTTCAGACCTTTGACATATTCAATCGCCTTCGGTCCGGCCACCATACCGCCGTAAATGGCGGAGACCAGAGAGTTCGCTCCCAGACGGTTCGCACCGTGATATTGATACTCGCATTCTCCGGCTGCAAACAGCCCTGGAATGTTCGTCATTTGGTTGTAATCGACCCACATGCCGCCCATGGAATAATGGACTGCCGGGAAGATCTTCATTGGAATTTTACGCGGATCGTCGCCCATGAATTTCTCATAAATTTCGATGATACCGCCAAGCTTCACATCCAGCTCTTTCGGATCTTTATGGGAGAGATCCAGGTAGACCATGTTCTCGCCATTGATGCCAAGTCCCATATCGACGCAGACGGAGAAGATTTCACGCGTAGCGATGTCGCGCGGCACCAGGTTTCCGTAAGCAGGGTATTTCTCTTCGAGGAAATACCAGGGCTTGCCGTCTTTATAGGTCCAGATCCGTCCGCCTTCACCGCGTGCCGATTCCGACATCAAGCGGAGCTTGTCATCGCCTGGAATGGCTGTCGGGTGAATCTGGATGAACTCGCCGTTGGCATAATGAACGCCTTGCTGATAAACGGCACTGGCCGCTGTTCCCGTGTTGATCACCGAGTTGGTCGTTTTTCCGAAAATAATACCAGGACCACCGCTTGCGAGAATGACGGCTTCAGCTTTGAACGCCTTGATCTCCATCGAGCGCAGATCCTGGGCAGCGATACCGCGGCACACGCCTTCGTCGTCGATGATCGCATTCAGGAACTCCCAGTTCTCGTACTTGGTCACAAGACCCGCGGTTTCCCAGCGGCGAACCTGCTCGTCAAGCGCATACAGCAGCTGTTGTCCGGTCGTTGCGCCGGCAAATGCGGTCCGGTGACGCTTCGTTCCGCCGAAACGGCGGAAATCAAGCAGGCCTTCCGGCGTACGGTTAAACATAACGCCCATGCGGTCCATCAAATGGATAATGCCCGGAGCCGCTTCACACATCGCTTTGACCGGAGGCTGATTCGCAAGGAAGTCGCCGCCGTACACCGTATCGTCAAAGTGCTCCCAAGGAGAGTCACCCTCACCTTTCGTATTCACGGCTCCATTGATGCCGCCTTGCGCACACACGGAGTGAGAGCGTTTAACAGGTACAAGCGAGAATAGATGAACGTGAGCTCCTGCTTCGGCCGCTTTGATGGTTGCCATCAGCCCGGCGAGGCCACCGCCCACTACAATAATATTAGATGCCATTTTTCGTTCACTCCCCTTAACTTAAGACTGTCTTAACTACATCGATCGCTGCTGTCGCCGCCTGGAATTCGGAACTGCGGAATGCTGTCATAGCCAGAACGAACAGCAAGCTCATCACTACGAACAAGCCCATGCAGATGTAAGTGGATACCTTCTGCGCGCGTGGACCGACGGTGATGCCCCAGCTAACGAGGAACGCCCACAGGCCGTTTGTAAAGTGGAAGGCTGCCGAAACAACGCCGATGACGTACAGAGTAAACAGAATCGGATTGTTCATGATGCCGTGCATCGTGGCGCCCAAATCGTCATGCGTGATTTTGCCGATCATGATTTGGAAACGCGTATCGTACATATGCCAGATAACAAAAACGAACGTAATAACACCGGTGATCCGTTGGATGGTGAAGCGGATGTTCCGTTCATAGTTGTAATTGCCCACGTTGTTATTCGCCTGGTAAGCGATGTATAACCCGTAGACACCGTGATATAGCAGTGGCAGCCAGATCAGGAACAGCTCGAGGAAAAATATCAACGGCATGCTGTTCAAAAAATGGACCGCGCTCGCGAAGCCTTCCTTTCCACCCTCGAAAGCCTTAAAGTTGGAAATCATATGGCTGAGCAAAAATGCCCCAAGCGGTATGACACCGAGTAAAGAATGCAGCTTTCTGGAATAATACCCTTTCATCAGTTGACGTTCCCCTTTCCAATGTGCAGCGTTTTCATTTTCAATCTTTCCTATTTTCAGAACAATTACACTTGCCCTGTCCTAAAGAAGGTTGTTCAAAAAGCCCGCTTTTGATCACGAAGTGAATCAGGAAGCCACTCGGCATCTAAACCGACCTTTATGAACACGCATTAACCGTTGCAACGACAAAAAGCTGCCTATTTCGGCATTCGTGTGAACAACTTGTGTCATGTTTCATGTTACTCCTTTTTTTCTTATAATGGAATTGCAATATAATTATTAATCGTTATAATCTATACGCATAAGCAATGTTTTGCACGCATGTCTATTTTATATAGGAGGAATTCCATGTTCGAAGAACTGGACATGTTCGCCGTCGTCGTAGAGCAATCCAGCATAAACCAAGCCTCCAAGCTGCTTAACTTGTCACAGCCAGCCCTGTCCCGAAAAATAGCCAAGCTGGAGGATCAGCTCGGGCTGCAGCTGTTCAACCGCCGGGGCAAACGACTGGAGCTTACCTCCATCGGGCAGATTGTGTACACTTTTGCCTTGGAGCAGAGACAGCAGCAGATCAAATTCATGCAGACTCTGGCCCATTACCGGGAGGGAGATCAGATCTCGATCAACCTGGGCGCCAGTCTGACCACCCTTCAGACTACCTTGCCCCCGCTGGTCAATGCCTTCATGGAGCGTCATCCGGCAGCGGAAATCAAGCTGATCACCGGCAAGACCCATGAAATCGTATCTTATGTAAGGGATAAACGGGTCGATGTCGGCATTGTCGCCTCCTCCATCAACCAGCCGGGCTTGAACTGCATCCCGCTGTTTGATGACCATCTGGAGCTTGTCATCCCGTCCTCACATCCGCTGGCGGAAATCGAGGATGTTGGCATCGAGCAGCTTCAAGGCTTGCCGATGATCATTTTCTCGACCGGAACCTGGTACCGCAAGCTGACGGATGACCTGTTCCACCGCTGGGGCATTATGCCGGATATCCGGATGGAGATCGACTCCTTCGAAGCAATCGTCAGGCTCATCCCGACCTGCAAGGCGGCCGCGCTGCTGCCCAAATCCTATCTGAGGCCGCAGCTGTTGTCCGATAACGGGCTTGTTGACATTCATATTCCGGCACTCATTGAAACCCGGCGAACGACTTCGCTGATCTACGGCCAGGCCTCGGAGCTGAGCAAGGCGGCCAGCCGCTGGATTGACGAAACGGAAATCCTGTTCCGTAAGCTCGAAGAGGATAAAATGAAGAAAACCTGACGGATATAAGGTCGTCAGGTTTTTCTTCTATATTCATTTTTCCAGCATATTCACGACCTCAGACTCAAAGCGATCCACATTATCATTGGACCCGATAACCACCATAATGTCGCCGGAGTTCACCACATCCATGGCTGTCGGGGCTACGATAATGCCGGATTGTTTATTCAGGGCCACCACGCTGACACCGTAGCGAACCCTCGTATTGAGCTCACTAAGCGTTTTTCCGTCCATGCAGTCCGTGACCGTCATCTCCACAATCAGATAGTCCTTGGATAATTCGATATAGTCGAGCAGGTTGGGCGTGACAAGCTGATGGGCTACCCGAATCCCCATATCCCGTTCCGGAAAGATCACCCGGTCCACGCCCAGCTTCTCCAGTGCCCGGCCGTGCAGCACCGAAATTGCCTTGGCAACGACCATGGCAACACCAAGCTCTTTCAACAAGATGGCAGATAAGATACTCATCTGAATATCGTTTCCGATCGCAACAATCCCGCAGTCGAAGTTACGGATACCAAGCGATTTAAGCACCTCTTCATCCGTAGCATCCGCCACCACCGTGTGCGTCAGCAGCTCGCTCATATCCTCGACGACCTCTTCATTGCGGTCGATGCCGAGCACCTCATATCCCTGTTCCATCAGCTCAAGCGCCAGGCTGGCGCCAAATCGTCCCAAACCGATGATTGCAAATTGCTTTGGTTTCATGTCTCTCCTGTACTCCTTATCCAATAATCATTTTGCCTTCCGGATGACGATATAATTCTTTACCCTTTTTCGGCCCCAGTGCATAAGCAAGCGTCAAAGGCCCCAATCGCCCTGCAAACATCGTAATGCTGATCAATACCTTCCCAAACACCGTCAGATCAGGCGTTAAGCCCATGGAGAGACCCACCGTACCGAAGGCGGACGTCGTTTCGAAGAGGATCTCCAGGAAGTCCCCTTCCTCTGTCGTTGACAGAATCATCGATACGGCTAGAACGAGCAGCAGGGCCAGTAATGCAATGGTCAGTGCCTTCAGCACCCGCTCCTGGGCCAGGCGATACCGGAACATGACGATGTCTTCACGCCCGCGCATCATGGCGATGACCGCCCCCACCATAATGGTGAAGGTTGTGGTTTTGATACCGCCCCCGGTTGACCCTGGGGATGCTCCGATAAACATCAGAATCACGATAAAAAATTGCGTGGCCTGTCTAAGCCCCGTAATATCTATAGTATTCGCGCCGGCTGTACGCGGCGTTACGGATTGGAATAACGCGCCGAAGAATTTTCCGCCCCAATTCAGGGAGCCGAGCGTCCTCGGATTGGTGAATTCGAATATAAGAATGACGATAAATCCAACCAGCAGCAAGGTAGCCGTCATGGTGAGCACCACTTTGGAGTGCAAGGAAAGTCTCATCTGTTTCCGGAAATCAATCAGATCGGATAGGACGATAAATCCAATGCCGCCTGAGACAATCAAAAACATCACGACAACGTTGACTACAGGATCGTAGACATACCCGGTCAAACTCCGAAAATCACCAAACAAATCGAAACCGGCGTTGTTAAACATCGTGACCGCATGAAAGACACCGTAATAAATCGCCTGGCCAAGCGGCATATCGAACGCCCAACGAATCGATAGAATGACAGCGCCGCAGGCCTCGATGATGAGGGAGTACAACAGCACTCTGCGAATCAGCCTTACGATTCCTTCCATCGAGGACTGATTCATCGCTTCCTGCAAAATGAGACGATCCTTGAGCGATATGCGCCTTTTGAGAGCCAAGGCAAATAAAGTGGCCATCGTCATGAAGCCGAGCCCGCCGATCTGGATCAGCAGCATGATCACGACTTCTCCGAAGGAACTGAATGTCGTTCCTGTATCCACCACAACCAGCCCCGTTACGCAAGTTGCCGATGTCGAAGTGAACAAGGCATCGATAAACTCAAGCGGTTCACCCGTACTTGTGGAAATCGGCAGCATTAGCAGCGCCGTCCCGATGAAGATAATAGCTGCAAACCCAAGCACGAGAATCTGCGGCGGAGACAGCCTGAGCCAGTTAAATTTAGAGTTCAATCGGTCACCTTCTTAAAAAAATCAAGAAAAAAAGACACTGGAAAACGCAGTGCCCTTACGGTCTGGTTCCTGTGCTGCAGCCTACGAGGTTAGCTGACGGATTCGGGCATTTCCACAGGTCGCCCTATTCATTATTCTAGGAATAATGAAATTCACCCCAATTACATGGTTCCCCCATTTTCAGTACGAAATTCGGCTGGAATATTCGGTTCCTTAAAGCATGATGTGATTATAACGCAATCCGGTACGTAACCCAATGCCGTTTTTCACCCAAAAAATCTTTAAAAGAACGCGAATTGGGCATATTCAAGAATACAAGCATAGGGTTCTCTAACGTTTTCGAAACTTTTCATTCATTTTCATCGATTTATTTCATTATTCCGGATATTGGGATAAGCTGCTAATGACTTTCATAACTATGTTATATTGACTCTATGCGTTCTTAATCAGGCATATCGAATACCAGTGGGAGTATCAACTTTCTTAGAGGAGGAATTTCATGAATCGTGCAAGAGAGGCCTTGAAGCTGAAGCCCAATCTGAAACAGCTCATCGCGCCTGCCGCAGTCGGCCTGATTCTGTTCCTATTATTTCAGGTGTTTCCGTCGACGAATCCGGATTCGACCGAGATGGCAACTCCGAATATCATATCCAAGGAGCAGGCTCGGCAAGCGGCTTCAAGCTTTGCTCAGGAGTTTTTGCAGTTTACGGCTGCAAAAACGGATGACGCATTGGTTACATATCAATCCAAATCGGAACTTTACGGATATCTGGCGAAGGAAAAGAAACTTTCGGAATACAACAAAACCTATGAAGCCAAATATCCCTATGACGTATACCGCGTTCGCTTCAGCGAACCGGGAGGCGATGCCCTCAATGTGGACGTGCACATGCAAAATTCAGGCATCGTCGGCTTCTCGTACGATTTCGCCCGCTCCAGCTATGAACGGATTGAGCTGAACAAGGGCGATGTACAAAGGCAGATGCTGCTTGTCGTCGAGGACGGCATGTCATTTGCCGAGAAGCAAGCTCTCGCAGAGCCTTGGCTCCAGCGAGCGGGCTATGATCCGTCGCAACTGGAGCTGGTTACGCGGGAAGGGGAACCCCGGCTCCGGTATGTGGACCCGGAATCCAAGATTGGCGATTCCAGATTGGAGCACCGTTTCACCTTCGAACAGGGGAAATTACGCTCCTATGAGCCATCCTTTTCAGTCCCGGCCGCCCATTCCGCCTATGTCAACAAGCAGACACAGGATGCAACGCTGCTGACGCTTGCAGGGTATGGCCTGTTCACCCTCATCCTTGGCATTCTTGCGATTGTATACAGCGTGAAGACCAGAGCCTATACGTCGTTTAAGCGCGGCCTGTTCCTATCGGCGCTGCTGTTTATCATTCAGATGCTGAATACGTATAATCTGATTCCCGTTTTCCAATCCGAGGGGATGTCGCAAACCGGTATAATCGGAATGATGATTTTTTATGCGGTCTATTCGCTTATCTTCTCCGCGCTGCTCTATTTCTCCCTTGTCGGGGGCAACGGGCTATGGCAAAAAGAAGACGGACTCAATCCATGGCCTCGAGCCAAAGAACCCGGATACGGACAGTATGTACTGGACAGCATGAAGCTGGGGTATATGTGGGCTTTCATCCTGCTCGGGGTCCAATCCATTATCTTTGTCGTTCTGGGCCTAACCTTAAATACATGGTCCACCACGGATGCCACACAGTCGCCTTATAACATGCTCTATCCTTGGCTGTTTCCACTGATGGCTTGGCTGGCCGGCATATCCGAGGAGGCCGTCTATCGACTGTTCGGTATCAAAATGGTGAAAAAGATCGTCCGCAATACGTTTGTGGCCAGTTTGATTACCTCGCTCGTCTGGGCGCTTGGGCATACGCTCTATCCGATATACCCTGTAATTTCCCGGCCCATTGAACTGGTTATCATCGGCTTGCTGTTCAGCTACATCTTTTTGAAATACGGGTATTTGGCGGCCATGTTCTCCCATGTCATCTTTAACAGCATCTTGATGGGCATTAGCCTGATCCTGCTCAAGGACACCAGCAACTTGCTGATCGGTGCTTTCTACATGGTACTTCCGGCGATGATTGCGTATGCGATTTACCGTTTCAATCCAACAAAAAAAGAGAAGCCGTATGTCACGACTCCTCCTCACGAAGTACCTTAAGAATTTCCGTTGCTAATTTCTCACCGATTGAAAGGGGCTTGAAGTCTTCGACTGAAGCCTCTTTTATTTTTTTGACCGAGCCAAAATGCTTCAACAGGAGCTTGCGGCGCTTCTCTCCAATGCCCGGGATGGAATCCAGCTTAGAGGATACCATCGATTTGCCGCGCTGTTCGCGGTGGAAGGAAATCGCAAAACGGTGAACCTCATCCTGAATGCGCTGCAGCAAATAGAACTCCTGGCTGTCCCGGGGCAGCGTAACCGGCTCCGGCGGGTCTCCAACCATGAGCTGCGCTGTTTTATGCTTGGCATCCTTCACAAGCCCGCAGACCGGGATAAACAACCCCAGCTCATTCTCCAGTACATCGATGGCGGCGGAAATCTGTCCCTTCCCTCCATCGACCACAATCAGATCGGGAAGCGGCAAGTTCTCCTTCAAGACGCGCTCGTACCGCCGCCGGATCACTTCACGCATCGTATCATAATCGTCGGGTCCCAGCACGGTACGGATCTTGTACTTGCGGTATTCCTTCCTGTCCGGTTTCCCATTGGTAAAGACGACCATGGCCGATACCGGATTGGTCCCCTGAATATTCGAGTTATCAAATGCCTCGATCCGGTTCAGCGACTGGAGGCCGATCACTTCGCCCAGATTTGCCGCTGCGACCGAGGTGCGTTCTTCATCGCGCTCAATCAAGCGGAATTTCTCGTCTAAGGACACCTTCGCATTATCCAATGCCATGCCCACCATCTGTTTCTTCAAGCCGCGCTGCGGGACATGCACCTTCACGCCGAGCCATTCCTGCAGGGCGGCAGCCCCTCCGGCTGCATCCACGATGCCAGCAGCTTCCGCCTGCTTCTCCTGTGCCTCGGCAAGGGCTGCCTGCTGTTCATCGGATGTCCCTGCGGAAAGCGGATTCGCCGTAACCACGGCTGCCTCGGCGTTTCGTCCACCTTCATCCGCAGCCGTTCCCGCAACCGACTCTGGATCAGCCTCGTCTATCAACAGAGGCTCAGGCAGCAGAATTTCCTGCGGCAATGCAGGATTATCACTGTAATACTGGGCAATAAAAGACATAAAGTCGCTGTGCGCATCGCCGTAGAACGGAAAAACAGACTTGTTGCGCTGCACCATTTTCCCTTGGCGCATGTACAGAATCTGAACGCACATCCAGCCTTTATCCACAGCGTAACCGAATACGTCGCGGTCCCGCGTATCCGTTGTTGTAATCTTCTGCTTCTCCATTAGCGTATCGATATGGATGATCTGATCCCGCAGTTCTTTGGCACGCTCGAAATACAAATCCTCCGCGGCCTCCTGCATCTTGCGCTGCAGTTCCTTCTTGATCTCTTCATGCCCGCCGCTCAGGAATGACGTAATCTCCCCGGTGATCTGTTCATAAGCAGACTTCGGAATTTCCTTCACACATGGAGCCAAGCATTGGCCCATATGATAATACAAGCACACTTCTTTTGGCATGACGCCGCATTTGCGCAAAGGGTACATCCGGTCCAGCAGCTTTTTGGTCTGCTGTGCCGCATAAGCATTCGGGTAGGGGCCAAAGTATTTGGCTTTATCTTTAAGCACCCTTCTGGTCACTTCCAGACGGGGATGCTCTTCATTCGTTATTTTAAGATACGGATAGGTTTTATCATCCTTCAGCAGCACGTTGAATCTTGGCTGATGGGTTTTGATGAGGTTGCATTCCAGAATCAAGGCTTCCATGTTGCTGCCGGTCACAATGTATTCAAAATCGCGAATTTCCGAAACCAGCATCTGGGTCTTCCCGTTATGGCTTCCGGTAAAATAAGAGCGTACCCGGTTCTTCAGCACTTTGGCCTTGCCCACATAAATAATCGTGCCTTCATGATTCTTCATCAAGTAACAGCCGGGCTGGTCCGGCAGCAATGCCAGCTTGTGGCGGATATTCTCCAGCGACTTCTCCTGCTCCTGCAGCTGTTTGGCATAATCGTCCATGCTGTTCCTCCTCTCCAAGGAGATTATATAGTATTAACCCTAAATGTAAACCATTATGAATAACCACACAAAGCGCCTCCGGGTTTAACCGAAGGCGCTGTATGAAAGCAGATTGTATCTATGGACAATTCTGCTTATTGATGTTTTGCAATGATGCCCTTCAAGGCTTCTTTGGAGTTCAGACCTACCACTTTATCGACAGGCTGGCCGTCTTTAAAGAAAATCATGGTCGGAATGCTCATCACGCCGAAACGTGCTGCGGATTCCGGATTCTCATCCACGTTCACCTTAGCAATTTTTACATCATCGCCGAGTTCTGAAGACAATTCGTCCAGAATCGGAGCAAGCATTTTACAAGGGCCGCACCACGGCGCCCAAAAATCAACTACAACCGTTCCTTGACCTTCAACTTCATTCACGAAGGTTTGGTCGGTAACATTGACGATAGCCATTGTATTCTCCTCCTCACAGGATAAGATCAGGTATAGTGCGAATCATAACTGTCGAATGGGTCGACGAATTTAGTATACCACAATCGGCCGGAAAAAGTGAAATATACTCACCTAAAGAAAGAGGATTTCACGGGATTTTTATGCAATCTTTACAAATGATTTGCGCATTGGGTATACTACTAGTAACAAGTCGGGTGACTGTCAAGTTTTTCGTGTTGGCACGGCATGTTCACCTTTTGAGGAGGCAAGCACCATGGATGTAAACGTACGCGTTAACGATCCACGGGAGCACATCAATGAAGAACCACGCAATGACTTTGGCGATTTGATGATGGGCTTCGTGGGGATGTTCGGTTTCATGACCATCATCTTTTTCGGATTCGTCATTATCAAGTTCTTGGTCGGCTAATACTTGATGACTCCTTGTGCACAAATAAAAAGTCTGATCCTGCCGCGTTCCATACGCTAACGGGATCAGACTTTTTACAATTTAGGGAAGTTTGTCCATAGGAAGTTTGCTTGCCATGCTAGAATTTCCCTCTCTGGTTCTCGCCAAATAAATGAACGACATCCACAAAAGGCGCAATCCGGTTCATCAACCGCTGCCCTTTGTGAAGCTCCTCGCCATCCTTGCTCGTGAAGCTGAGATGCTGTTCAAGCCCGTCGAGCGGATAGTTCGACGTATAGAAAGTCGGCAGCCGGTTCATCCGGAAATTCAGGATGGAACCGAGGACATGATCCCGAACCCACGGATTCAAATTCTCCGCTCCGATATCGTCAAAGATCAGCAGATCGCAATGCTTCATCGTCTCCACCATGTCCTTCAGCTTCTGGCCGTCCTGCATCATGGTCTTCAGATCTTCCACGAAATCGGGCATATACACGATAACGCCCGAATGGCCCACTTTCGCGAGCTCATGCATCAGGTAGCCCATCAGGTAGGTCTTACCCGTACCAAACGAACCGGTGAGATACAAGCCGCGCGGGGACAAGCCATTCTCCTTCGTATCCCGGATGTACTTAAAGACCTGGTGGACCGCAGGTGCACGCAAGCGATCCTTCGCCATAATCTCCATATTATCATAACCTTCGTTCAAGGCATGCTCATCGACATAAAAGCTGCGAATCCGTTTTTTGATCTGATCCTCATTGGTTTTAGCCATCTGCAGGGAACACGGCGCCTTTCGCTCATAGATCTCCACGGTTCCGTTCATCCGCTGGATATCCAGCTTGCTGAAATGTCCCTGGAAATCATTCGGACACCGGTCCAGACCCGGACACGCCTTGCAATGGGCCTGATCTCCAGCATATTGATACAGTTTGCTTAAATTCAAACGTATAACCCGATCATCGATCTCCGGGTATTCGCTCCGCAATGCTTGAATCAGAGGATTCCTGAGCAAATCCTCCGTAATCTGCTCGGTTCTGCGCCGGAGCGCAGGACTTTTCATGCTTTCCAGCAGTTCACCAAGGGACTCCATCTCTTGTTCCCTCCTCTCTACAGCAGAATTTCTTTATCCGCCCTTCTTGTTGCCAGCCTGCATTTCTGCCGCAAATCGCATCATTTCCTCGAATTCCTCATCCGATACGGCCTCCGCCTGATCGGTCTCCAGAGCTACAGGAATTTCCGGCTTCACCTTTCCGCCTTTAGCGTATGTACGCGTACGTTGTGTGGTTGCCTTCTGCTTGCCTTTCATCTTGGCTTGATCACGTATATACTGAACAGCTTTCTCATAGCTGTTCACCTGCTTCAGCAGCATATTGGAAGCAATGGCCTCCACGAAATTACGGTTGATGCGCTGCTCGCCGCCTGCGGCCATGAGTGACATTAAATAATGAATGAGCACGTTGATGACTTCACCCGGCAGCTTGTAGCTCAAGTCGATCTTTTCGAAGATGTCCAAAAACTGCGCGGGAACCGAGCCCGGGAAGAAGGTCTGCAGCAGCCGGGTATAAGGCTCGTTGCGAAGCATCATATTATATTGGTGAATATCGCATTTCGATTGGAACTGAGCAGGAACCTCTACATAATATTCCATCTCTACCGCATGCTCCTGTGCCGGCTCTTCCGGATCGGCCGTCATCTCCTGATGCAAGGCAACGACTTTGCCCGCCGTAATCTGCCGCTTCTCCTGCATCTTCATTCCCTGCCTAAAGTGAAGACTGGCCTTGTGCTGAAGATCATCCAGCACGACCTCGCCATGCTCGGTAAAGATGCCGTCCTCATCCAGCAGGCGGCACAAATCCTGCGTGCTGAGATCGTATTTGCGCACCACGTAATTCACAATGCCCATCTGCTCATGGTCGTAGCGAAGACGCTCCACAAAGACCCGATTGCGGGATTCACGCGGGAAACGGAGAATAATATCCGCATAGTTCAGACCTTCACCTTGCGGATTTGGCGGCACCATGGACTTCCGTGACACCGCGACCTCTTCCAACGCTTGCTCCAGTTCATAATCAATGACATGCGTGTTCAGCTCAAAAATATCATAAAAGGGAACCGAAATGTTCTCCTTGTTGAAGGAAATACCGGACCATTCAAGGGGTTCCTTGCTCCAAAGCTCTTCTCTTAACGACAGAACGGCGAATTTCCCCACCTTGTCGCGAAGCAGCAGCGTCAGATGCTGGGTGTTAAAGAACTCCGCTGGACTGAGCGGTGCTTGCAGCTCATATTCATAGATATGGTCATCCGTCTCCGGGACAAACATCCGGCTTGTCTGTAGTAAACCTACCGCTTCCAGCTTGGAAGTTTGCTCAATGAGAAAGCGGCGTCCTTTTTCACTAGGCTCAAGCCCTAATGTCAAAAACAATCTACGCTGCTGTTCAATGGCCGAGTAACCCACCTTCTCCACCGGCACATGCGATACGAGAAGACGGTACAGACTGACAGCAAACGCGCCAACCATCGGTTGATAAATCGAACCAAGCATTTTGTCATCCAGGCCGCTTAAGCAGAAGTCACGGTATACGCAGTAACGGTGGTTCTCGGTAAAATGTAAAAAATTAGTCATGCGCATCGTTTATGCTCCCCCTGTCGCCCAAAAATAGACTTCCTCTATTCTATCATAAATCCGTCGTTTCGAAGTCGGTTCTTTCGCATCAAAAATTCTGGAATTCGTGCGCCCGCCATTTGCATGCTTCCACAAATAATAAATGACGGCCCCCAGGTATTGCAGAGCCGCCATCAACACTACATTCAATTTGCGCCTAGCGCGTTAAAACATTCTAAAGCCTTTAATACGCAATGTCTTAATGGTCCATCCGCTCATGTAGGCACCAATCAGACCTGCAACTCCCGTTAAGTAATCCACCAGTTGGAATGATCCGACGTGAGTCCAGAACGACATTTGGCCCCGATCCCACAAGCTGTATACAACGACCGGCAAAATGACAATCACGAACAGAAAGCAAGGAAACCAGGTCGTCTTCATCAACATATTTAGGATAAAACCGATACCGAACATCATGACAAAAAACAAAATCATCAGCACGAGCACAGGAATAAATTGAAGCATGATCGCTGTTTTCACCTCTTCTTTATCACCTACGCGTAGCAGCTATTCTACTTTATTGCAGCAAGAAACAGCACACCAAGCTTTAGCTAATAGCTAGTTTACTAAAAATAATGTCACAGATCAACGAACAATCGTGAATACATTGTGTCGGCGTTTGCCCTTCCGACTGCGCTTACAGTACAATATAGGAAGTTAATGCAAGCGGTCATCCGCTTCAATTATAACGAACATAACGTTTAGGAGTGATCACATGAACGAAGCTGCAATGACGCTTGAGGGCTGGTATGCGCTGCATGATTTCCGCACCATCAATTGGCCGGCCTGGAAAGCTGCAGATGAAGAAGTACGTGCTTTTGCGCTGGACGAGCTGAATGCGTTCCTCGAGGAATGGGATGCCGTCGAAGCTGCCCAGCAGGGCAGCACCGCTGTATATACCATCGTCGGTCAAAAAGCCGATTTCGTATTCATGCTTTTGCGCGAGACGCTGGAAGAGCTGAACGCGATCGAGAATGCCTTTAACAAAACAACGTTCGCCCAGTTCACCACCAAGGCTTATTCTTATGTAAGCATTGTCGAGCTGAGCAACTACCTGGCCGGCTCCTCCGATGAGGATCCGATGCAGAATCCGCATGTCATTGCCCGTCTAAAGCCGGCTCTGCCAAAATCGAAGCATATCTGCTTCTATCCGATGAACAAAAAGCGGGATTTGTCGGACAACTGGTACATGCTGAGCATGGATGAACGCAAATCGATGATGAAGAGCCATGGGATGATCGGCCGCGGTTATGCCGGCAAGGTGAAACAGATCATCACCGGTTCCGTTGGATTCGACGACTGGGAATGGGGCGTAACCCTGTTCAGCGACGACGCTCTTCAGTTCAAGAAACTCGTGTACGAAATGAGATTTGACGAAGTCAGTGCGCGTTTCGGCGAGTTTGGTCCTTTCTATGTTGGCAACCTGCTCGATCAGGCTTCATTTACAGATTTAATGAAGGTATAATTCCTTCTGCACATAAAAAGCATGCACACAAAAAGGGATGCTCTCATCATGAGAGCATCCCTTCTTCTATTACTCACTGTCGTCCTCATCTTGCTCTTGCTTACGCAAGGTTTCAAGATATTCAGCCGTCGCCCGGTCCCGGGCACGTCCTTTATCCTTGAGCCGCTCAATAGCAGGAAGAATGAGAATGTCGACTTCCTGCTGAATGGTATAGGCCAGATCGTACTTCTCTTGCGACTCCAGATAGGAGCCGACCTCCATCAGCGCATTATAGCGATCCAGCTCATCTCTCGTGAGCAGCCCCCGTACTTGAACGCTGCAGTGTCTCATTTATAGAAACCTACCTTTTTTCAGGACGAGCGGAATTCCTCCAATAATGAAGAGGTAGCGCAGATCAACCAACTTTTTCAGCTGAGCCGCTTTCCATCCCTGATATTTCTTATCCCCGACAACCGCAATGCCTTCGCCCCGGCCGAGGGAAGCAACCGTGCCTTTATTATGGAACTCGAATTTGCGCATCGACTTGTCCCGAATCGCCGCAACGATATTTTGGGCGCAGCACACGCCCTGCTGCATCGCCATTTGGGCGGTCGGCGGATAAGGTCTGCCTTCCTCATTAAAAATGAGGGAGTTATCGCCGATAATATAAATGTTCTCGTATCCGGGAGCACGCAAATATTCATCAACCTTGACGCGGCCTCTCATCGTTTCGAAACCGGCTGCTTCCACCAGACGGTTCCCGCGGATGCCGCCGGTCCATACCACCGTTGCCGCCCGGATCTCTTCGCCATTGTTCAGAATGACTCCGCCTGGCAGGCATTCCTTGATCGCAATGCCCATCTTGAAGGTAACGCCTTTCTTCTCAAGAACGTTCATGGCGTACTCCACCAGCTCCGGTGCAAACCCCGGCAGCGCGGCAGGGGCGGCTTCGACATTATAGATATTCACCAGCGTCGGATCGACGTCATATTCCTTGCACAGTCTCGGAATGCGGTCCGCCAGCTCGGCTACAAACTCGATGCCGCTGAATCCGGCGCCGCCAACCACAAAGTTAATGCGCTCTTGCGGTCTGCGTTCATTTTTATATAAAGCGAATTGATACTCAATATGCTCACGAATCAATCGTACCGAGTTGATGCTTCGGATTGTCATCGCATGCTCTGCAAGACCTGGAATGCCAAAGGTTTCCGGCTCTCCGCCGAGTCCAATGACAAGATAATCATAGGATAACGTTCCATCTTCAAGAATAACCTTCTTATCGTGAAGGCGGATTTCCTGAACCGAGGATTTGACCAGGTCGATTTTGAATTCGTCTATCAACTTGGAAATGGATACCCGGGTGTTCTCAATGCTGTCTGTTCCTGCTGCCGGCATATGCAAATGCGTTGTAATATAATGATAATCATGGCGATTCACCAATGTAACATCGGCCTCATTATAATTCAGCTCTTTTTGCAGCCGCTGCGCTGTCAATATGCCCCCGTAACCCGCGCCAAGGATTACGATCTTCGGTATGCTGCTCATTCTATTGCTCCTTCCAGCTTACTCTTTATATATACAGTATGGTGCACATGTTAACATTCTGTGAAATTGCATCCAAAAAAAGAGAAGAGCCCTTATCAGAGCCCGTTTCATCATTTGACCTGATGGTTCATTAAAGGTTCAAAAATAGCTGCAAGACTAAGGTTTCCCTTACTGTTGCACCAGCTGACAATATATAGGACTACCCTGTAATGAACACAAGTTATCACGTTAATCATATGCATAAACTATGCAAATATCAAGAATTTTTTTGCCATATAATGTGCAAATGATTCCGCCATTTATCCCCTTACTTGCTAAGTAAGCGCATCCATTCCATTGTTAGGTATTTTAACTCAATTCTCGTCTTTTCATGCCGGTTCGGGACGATTATAATAGGTAAGGAATTCTTGAATCAGCTTTATCCGGACAAGAACGTCTGTCTGATTCGAATATAAACTCATTTTATGGAGGTGCTTACCGCATGACAACGATGCCACAAGACAGCAATATGACGGATCTTTTGATTATCGGTGGCGGACCTGCAGGTATGTTTGCTGCTTTTTACGGCGGAATGCGCCAAGCTTCGGTAAAACTTATCGAGAGCATGCCTCAGCTTGGAGGCCAATTGGCTGCGCTGTATCCTGAGAAATATATTTATGACGTAGCAGGCTTTCCGAAAGTAACCGCTCAAGAGCTTGTGAACAATCTGTCGGCCCAAATGGAGCTCTTTAAAACGGACATTCGTCTTGAAGAGAAAGTACAGGCTGTCGAAAAACTCGAAGAACGTCATTTTGTCGTAAAAACGAATCTGGGCGAACACCATGCCAAAGCGGTTATCATTACAGCTGGTGTAGGAGCGTTCCAACCTCGTCGACTGGAGATTGAAGGGGCAGAAGCATACGAAAAGACCAACCTTCATTATTTCGTCAACGATCTCAGCCGCTTCAAAGGTAAGAAGGTTCTCATCAGCGGCGGCGGCGACTCCGCGGTAGACTGGGCGCTCATGATCGAGCCGATCGCCGAGCAGGTTACACTGGTTCACCGCCGTGACAAATTCCGTGCCCATGAGCATAGCGTTGAGCAGCTAATGGCATCGAAGGTGAATATCGTTACGCCAACCGAAATCACTGAATTACACGGTGAGGACACGATTACGAAGGTTACGCTTTCGCATATTAAAACCAAAGAGACGCAAGAGATTGAAGTGGACAATGTCATTGTCAATTTCGGGTTTGTGTCCTCCCTCGGTCCGATCTCCGAATGGGGCATCGCCATCGAAAGCAACTCCATTGTGGTGGATTCCCGTATGGAAACAAGTATCCCGGGTATTTTTGCAGCCGGCGATATCACCACCTATCCGGGCAAGGTCAAACTGATCGCTGTTGGATTTGGTGAAGCACCTACCGCCGTGAACAATGCCAAGGTTTACTTCGATCCTGAAGCCAGATTGGCTCCGGGCCACAGCAGTAACATGAAATTGTAAGGTCATTGAGGATTTTACCTTTATATACATCTATATTCACAGAAAAAAAGGTATCTTCATTCCGAGGGGTTGCGCCGCCCCGGAATCGAAGATACCTTTTCTATTCTTCAAACCATATGTAGAACTTGGTTGAAAGCTCCCACATTATATACGTATCATGTCGTAATTTATCTATTCTATATACGAAAAATCTGATTAATGCAGGATGCTGCCGGAATCGGTGTCCAAGTTCCGTTTATGAATTTCGGCTAGCAGTAGAGTGATGAACTCTCGCTCCAACTTCAACTCAACAGCCATATGATAGGAATCGAGAAGCATCTCATCCGTCAACATAGCCATCCCTCTCACACCCCTTCCTCAAATTTCCTGAATCTATCATATCAGACATGCTAAAACGGAACAACTGTTCGCTTATCCACAACCTCTTGTGGAAATCCTGTGTATAATTTGTTGGTAAGTGTAAAAAACAGGGTCATATCAAAGTGGATTATGGGGATAAATGTTATACACAGGATATGGGGAAAATCTACTATAAAAAAAATTGATCAATTATAATATCGGTAGATTGTGGTTATTTTTTTATTACCCTATTAAAAAATCATATAAACGATTTCATTTGGGATTATTAAACAAAAATTCAGCCTGGTCTTGTATTAACCTCCAAAATCCAAATCTTGCCCTCGTTGTCTAATCCGTAATCAAATCCCAATTCCCCGATCCCTGGAAAATGGGATTCCAGTATCGCTATGCACTGTCTGGTTACGTGGCGCATTTCATTGCGCTTTTCCTTTGCATTAATATGGGGCAGTGACAGCCGGAGTGCAGGACCACAACGAAGCAGCGTCCCCCCTTTACAAATATTCGTCACGAAAAGCCCTGGGCTCGCGAGCCGCCCAAGCATGGCCCGGAATACCCATCTCCCTCGATCCTTGACTACCTTTACACGGTAATCCAGCGGACGTCCCTGAATTTTAGCCAGATGAATACCCTGCTGTATCATATAGCGCCGTCTCAGTCTCATTCTGCTCAATACGTATAACAGGGAATTCAATGTATCTACATGAACAGTACGCCTCTTATGGGTTACCAAGTATCCCGTTCCGTCCTTCTGTATTCGGATGACTCCGTTACCACCGGTTCCTATAATCGGCTTGATCACGACCATTTCGTGTTCGGCCAGCATTGAGACCAGGGTATCCCCTCCATACGACTGGGTAGCCGGAATGTAGGGAGCAACCTGCGGATCGGTCAGCAGCGCTTCCGTCTTCAGCCACTTGCTGGCCAGTTGTCTTCCCGCCATGCTGCTTTCGCCTCCTTTTATTCATGACATACGTTATCCTATTCCCCTATCCGCTTTTTGTCTTGGATGATTGTCCGTGATGGTATGCCTAATAATTGGGGTTCTTGTGGCCTCACGGCAGCCTCCCTTTGCAAATGATGTGATCTATCGTATAGTAAGAACAGAGCTTTGTCCGTAATACATCCATCACCAGGGATACCCATAAAGGAGGCTTTGTCACCTTGGCAGCGTTGTTTGAAATATTGTACTGGATTGCCATTGTCGGCATGTCGGTTGCCCTTGCCGCCATCACCGTTCTTATCTTTATTATGGGCTTCAAGTTCATCAAGGATAAGCGCAGAGGACTCGGAGCGGGCTGCATCGTATTTTCGCTTGTGGCCGCCGGCATGATTGTGCTGATGCTGAACGATACCTTCTTCTTTCCGGTTTGATCGGATAGGTAGAACCCAAAAAAAAGCAGCCTCCCCTTTACACGGAGTTGGCTGCTTTTTGGGTTCAAATGGCTCTAGCTAATGTTTCCCATAGCGCAAAAAAGACCTCTCCGACAAAGATTGTCGGGAGAGGTCTTTAACTGTTGACTTAGGCTTAACCCTCTAGAGCGTCCTTATTAGCAAGGCTCTTCGTTCGGTTTGCCCGCATCCGTTGCCGTACGGAATGACGAACCGCAGCCGCAAGTTACGGTCGCGTTCGGATTGTGGATGGTGAAGCCGCCGGTCATGCCGGATTCCTCAAAATCGATTTCCAGGCCGTTCAGGTATTTCAGATCGTCCTTCTCGACAACGACCTTCATATCCTGCAGATCCATATATACGTCTGCTTCCGTTTCATTATCGTCAAAGCCCATTGCATATGAAAAACCACTGCAACCGCCGGCAGTGACACCCAGTCGAAGGAACATATTGGGCGTTTCCTGTTCAGCAAGCATTTCTTTTAAACGTTCTGCAGCTGAGTCGCTGATTGTAATCATAGGTCACCCTCCTTTTCGTTCACTCTTTAAGTATACTCCTCTTCGCGAATTCGCTCAAGGTTGTTATGATGGCTTTTGATATGTAATGACAAACCTATTTTCAATTCCTCTATTTGTGTTGCTACCCCGAGGGGTCAGGTTTATAATAGGGAAGGAACATGGGCGGCAACTGTTGGATAATTGTCACATACCCCGGTTAAAAAGCGGCAAAGGTTATGGCTGGTCCACAGTTGTATATTTTTTCACAAACTTATTTAATTATTCAGCCCATTATTGATGTTTGTTGTTATACCACTATAAACGGACCGTTCCCTTAGGGGAGTGATTCACTTTATGATCGCTTTTTCTGCTGGATCTTCTATGCAGGTCAAGTGTGAACAGGAGGATTGAACATGTCCACAATTGTGACACCATTTACCGATCAGAGAATGGCCGAGATCGTTGCGAAAGTCCAAAGCGGCGAACGCCTGAATCTTGAAGACGGTGTGTATTTGTATCAAACCGATGACCTGCTGACCCTCGGGCAGCTGGCTAATGAAGCCAATTTGCGCAAGAACGGGAAAAAAGTTTACTTCATTGAGAACATGAGTCTCTATTTCACGAATGTATGCGAATCCCACTGCGCTTTTTGCAATTTCCGGAAAGATCAAGGCGAGGAAGGCTCCTATACCCTGTCCGGCGCTGAGATGATCGAGTATGTCGAGCAGCATATTCATCCCGGCATTCGTGAATTTCACATCGTTGGCGGACATAATAACCATGTGCCGTTCCAGTACTATGTAGATTCCCTGAAGGCATTGAGCGAGCGTTTCCCGGAAGTAACTCTGAAAGCCTATACCGCGGCAGAGATTGAATTCTTCACTCGCATTAGCGGACTTAGCACAAAGGAAGTACTCCAAGAACTGCAAAAAGCAGGTCTCCAATCCTTAACAGGCGGCGGCGCCGAAATTCTGTCTGACCAATATCGTCAGAAGATGAAGGTGGACAAAGCCAACGTCGATCAATACCTCGATGTTCACCGTACCGCACATAAGCTTGGTATGAAGACGCACACCACCATGCTGTACGGATCGATCGAAAGCCATGAGGACCGGATCCGCCATATGCTGCAAATTCGGGAACTTCAGGATGAAACCAATGGATTCATGGTATTCATTCCGCTGTCCATGCAGCCGAAGAATAAGAATGCAGGCATCATGCGCCGCAACTCGGCCTACGAAGATTTGAAAACCATTGCCATCAGCCGTCTGATGCTCGATAATATCGACCACATCAAAGCGTACTTCATTAATATCGGGCCGCAATTAACTCAAGTGGCTCTCAGCTTCGGCGCTTCCGACGTCCATGGTACGATCCTGAAAGAACGTATCAGCCATGCTGCAGGAGCTTTAACACCGGAAGGGCTGACACGCAAAGAGCTCGTCTGGCTCATTCAAGGCGCAGGCCGGATTCCGGTTGAACGCGATACCTTCTACAACGAGATCAAGGTTTACGAATAAGTCTTACCAGCAGGGATTTAAGCAAACGAGAGACGTTCCAAAAAACGGAAAACAGGTTAAAGAGATAATATAGCGTGGGTAACCTAAGCCGCTTCTAGCGGCGTTTTTCTTGCGAATCGGCGCTCACCTTCTTATCTCTTGAGAAAGGAAGAAATTTATGAAAAAGCTCGTCATTCTCGGCGGAGGCTATGGTGGTCTTGCCCTAATTCAAGAATTATTCAGCAGCTATCTTCCTCCGGACGTGGAGGTCGTGCTCATCGACCGCATGCCGTACCAAGGACTCAAAACCGAATATTACGCGCTGGCAGCAGGCACCGTGGCCGATACCGCCGTTCGTGTTAAATTCCCGGTGTATGACCGCCTCCAAATTGTATATGGTGAAGTCACATCCATTGATCTGGAGAAGAGGCTTGTTAACCTGACGAACAACGATCCCGTGGAATACGATCAACTCGCCATTGCTCTGGGATGTACGGACCGTTATCATGGCGTACCGGGCGCTGAAGAATTCACGTTCAGCCTGCAATCTTTCTCTGCATCCCGGGAAACCTATTTGCACCTGAACAACCTCAGACCTTATGGTCATGTTCATATCATTGGCGGAGGCTTAAGCGGCATCGAACTCGCTGCCGATCTTCGTGAAAGCCGGCCTGACCTTAATATCGCCATCTTGGACCGGGGACAGCGGGTACTTTCTTCTTTTCCTAACCGTTTGTCTGCTTATATTCATCGCTGGTTTGAGGAACACCATGTGGATATCCACAGCGGCGTTTCCGTATCCCGAGTCGAGAAGGACGCCGTGTACAATCTGGATGTGCCTATCCCAACCGACTTGGCTGTATGGACGGCGGGCATTCAGCCCGTAAAGGTCGTACAGGATCTCGATCTGCCAAAAGATCGCAGCGGACGTATTCTGCTGAACGAGTGGTATCAGGTTCCGTCCCATCCGGAAGTATACGTGATCGGCGACTGCGCAAGCCTCCCGTTCGTCCCGAGCGCGCAAGCGGCCGGGGCTCAAGCCGAGCAAGTGGGACATGTCATGAAAGCTATATGGCGTGAGGATACGCCAAAGGTATCTCCGCTGAAGCTCAAGGGAACCCTCGGCTCCCTCGGCAAACATGCAGGCTTTGGACTCATGGGCAGCACTTCTGTGCTGGGCCGGGTACCAAGGATATTGAAGAGCGGTGTTCTCTGGAAATCCAAGCGTCACTACTAGCTCCCGGTAGGTTGCAGACGCGTTGTTGCTCCTTACGGAATATGCCAGGTATCAGCGTCAGCTTTCCTCTTCGCTGTCCTGAAAGCTTTCGAGCCTAGCTTTGACAACGTCAAGCAGTTCTTCTGCCGTAGGGGCCTCGACCCATTCGCCATCCACATAAGCGAAGGGCATCAGGTAGCACTGACCGCAGCTGGTCAGACAGCCGTATTCGATGACTTGACAATCGTACTCGGCTTCAAGCGTCTGGAGAACTTTATCCGTGCCGAAATAGGAATTGCTTGTGCAAAACTCAATGATAATGGACATTGTTATAAGACCTGCCTTAAGATTGGCATTTTATTTTGCCGGTTTATGTACTATAATATAGGGAGGAAAGGAGTTGAACAAGATGAGTGAAAACACGCAAACCACTGTATATGATGAAGTGGCTGAAGTGCTTGATAAACTTCGTCCGTTCCTGCAGCGCGACGGCGGTGACGTGGAACTGGTTGACGTTGAAGACGGCATCGTTAAGCTGAAATTGATGGGTGCATGCGGCAGCTGCCCTAGCTCCACCATTACTCTGAAGGCAGGGATTGAACGCGCCCTGGTTGAAGAAGTAGAAGGCATTCAAGAAGTAGTTCAAGTATTCTAAATCTTCTTTAACTATAAAGAGTCTTGGTTCCCTCGTGGAATCAAGACTCTTTTTTTTGAGATTAAAGAATGTATAAGTTTTCAGCGAAGCGTAAGCCATTCTTTAATCGCATTTATGTGTTTTGGGGTCCCCTCAAAGTATTTGGAATAAGAATCGGAAGCATAGGCTCCACTTTGTGGAGCTATTTAGAGAATGATATGTTATTCCGGTTTAATCAACGGGCGGATCGGGTCCAGCCCGCCGGATATATCCATAATATTGCCGGTAATGAAATCCGACTTATCCAGGCATAGGTATTCGATCACTCTCGCAACGTCTTCCCCGCTTCCCGATCGTCCGCGCGGGGTCAGCCCATCTTGAATGCCTGACACTTCATCGATGGTCTTCTCTTTATTTGCTCCGCGGATGTCCCCCGGACATATCATATTCACGGTGATTCCATACGGTGCTTCTTCCACCGCAAGCGTCTTCGTAAAGGAAACCAGGCCCACCTTGGCAGCCGCGTAGGCTGAACGTTGAGGCCACGCGCGGGCTTCTCCGGCATGTCCGAAACCGAAGTGGATGATGCGTCCCCACTTTTTCTCCCGCATGGCTGGCAGAACGCGGTGGTCCAGCAGCATGACGCCGGTTAAATTGCCATTCACCATATGTACGATTTCGTCGCGGCTGTACTCTGAGAACAGACGACGCTCCCGAATGAACGGTCCCGCATTATTAACAAGGATATCGATGCTGCCCAGCCGCTCCTCCGTCTGATCGACCAATGAATACAGCTCACGTTCGCTGGCGATATCGGCTTTAATTGCAATGGATTTCACGCCAAACCCCTCAATCTCACGGGAAAGCGCCTCCGCTTCATCCTTGCTGTTTACATAATTTATGGCTAGATGACATCCCTGCCGGGCTAACGACAAAGCTGTCATTTTTCCCAAACCTGTCGCACTGCCTGTAATCAGCGCCACTTTTCCCTTCAAGGCTTTCCCTCCTTAGATGGATATCCTTCCTTCAGTATAAAAGATTTGATAAGGCCTAACAACTTGCAACCCGGCAGAGATGGGCGTTGACACAAAAAAAGAAAGGGCTTATCCTTCAAGACCGATAGGTCTCTTTTGGGATAATGCCCTTTCTTTACAAATACGAAAAATTTATATTCAGCATATTCGAGCTTTGGAACTCGAATTAGAATGCCGGGATGACGGCGCCTTTGTACTCTTCTTCAATGAAGGTTTTCACGTCCTCGGAAGTCAGCGCCTTCGCCAATTTTTGAATGGCGTCGGAATCCTTGTTGTCCGGACGAGCTACCAGCAGGTTGGCATAAGGGTTCTCTTTGTCTTCGATAAAGAGTGCATCCTTCGTTGGGTCCAGTCCCGCTTCCAGCGCGTAGTTCGTGTTGATGACAGCCAGATCCAGCTCATCCAGCATACGCGGCAGCATGGCGGCTTCAACTTCCTTGAACTCCAGGTTCTTCGGATTTTCCACGATATCCTTGGCGGTAGCTTCAAGCTTGGTTTCATCCTCGAGCTTAATGACGCCATTCTTGGACAGCAGGGTCAATGCACGGCCCGCATTCGAAGGATCATTCGGGATGGCTACAACAGCTCCATCCTTCAGCTCATCCGCAGATGTAATGGTTTTGGAATACGCACCCAGCGGCTCCACATGCACGGCGATCACGGACTCAAGATCCAGTTTGCGCTCTTTGATCTCGTTATCCAGGTAAGGCTTGTGCTGGAAGAAGTTCGCGTCGATTTCTTTGGAATCCACTTGCGTGTTAGGCAGAACATAATCCGTGAACTCTACGATTTCCAGGTTCACGCCTTCTTTTTCAAGCGCTGGTTTGACATGCTCCAAAATTTTGGCGTGCGGTGAAGGTGAAGCACCTACTTTCAAGGTTACCGTCTCTTGAGCACCGCCTCCTGTTGTTCCCCCTGGCTCAGCTGCGTTATCCGCAGGCTTGCTGCCGCACGCAGCCAGCACCGTAACCAAGGTCAAGCTGATCAATGCTAATGTCCATTTTTTCATTCTAAAAGTCTCCCTCCGAAAAAATATATTATTTATATGTTGTCTTCCTTGAAGCCTCATCAATCCCGTTATTTTCTTGTAAAATGCCGCACCAGGCGATCTCCTGCCATTTGCAGCAGCTGTACCAGCACGATCATCAACACAACGGCCAGAATCATGATCTCGGTCTCATAACGGTAATAGCCATACTTGATGGCCAAATCCCCTAATCCGCCGCCCCCGACTTGACCGGACATCGCGGTATAAGATACCAGGGTTACAATCGTGATGGTCATCCCCGCCAGCAGACCCGGACGTGCCTCCGGGAGGAGAACCCTCCATACGATTTGGCTTGTCGAGGAGCCCATGGCATGAGCCGCCTCAATCACGCCTTTATCCACTTCATTCAAAGCCGTTTCCACGAGCCTGGCGAAGAATGGGGCAGCGCCGATCACGAGCGGCGGAATGGTTCCCAGCACGCCGTACGAAACACCTACGAGCGACTTCGTAATCGGGATCATCGCAACGATCAGGATAATGAACGGAACCGAACGCAGGATGTTCACAATGAACGACAGGATCGTGTAACCAAAGCGCACCAAACCGGATGTAGATCTTGCAGCCATGTAGAGCAGCACGCCAACCGGCAGTCCGATGATGAAGCTGAACAATGCCGAAGCCCCCAGCATCCGAAGGGTATCCAATGTTGCCGTCCATATCTCTTTCCAGTCGATCTGGGTAAAATCAAGCCCGAACATTAATGAATCACCTCCACGTCTAATCCTTGTTCCAGCAGCTTCCGGATCGTATCTTCTATGGCACGCTCTTCCCCTTCGAAACGGACGATGAGCTGGCCATACGGCGTTTCTTTGATCGTGGAGATCGTGCCCTGCAGAATCGCAAAATTCACGCCCGTCTCATGAACGGTATGGGACAGAATCGATTCGTACGTTCTCGAACCAAGGAACGTAATCTGCACCGCCTTTGAAGGTCCATTCGCCTGGCCCTGAATGGCCAGCCGCAGCGCTTCGCCGCTGTCCATCTCCTGGCGGATAAATTCCTGGGTCACTTCATGCTTCGGCTTCAGGAACACTTCCGTTACCGGCCCTTGCTCCACAATGCCGCCTTGATGAATGACGGCGACCCGGTCGCATATGCTCTGAATCACATGCATCTCATGGGTAATCAGCACGATCGTCAGATGAAACTTTTTATTAATGTCCAGCAGCAGGCGCAGGATCGAATCGGTCGTCTGCGGGTCAAGCGCCGAAGTGGCCTCGTCGCACAGCAGCACTTCGGGATCGCTTGCGAGCGCTCTGGCTATGCCAACCCGCTGCTTCTGCCCGCCTGATAGCTGGGACGGGTATTTGTCCCGATGGGCCTCCAAGCCGACCAAAGCCAACAGTTCGGATACCTTGCGTTCCATTTCAGCCTTCGGCGTCTTGATCAGACGCAGCGGAAACGCAATGTTATCGTACACCGTCGCGGAAGATAACAGGTTAAAGTGCTGAAAAATCATGCCGATTTTGCGGCGTTCCGTCTGAAGCTGCTTCTTGCCAAGCGACGTTAAGTTCTTACCGTTCACCCACACCTCGCCCGAGGTGGGACGCTCCAACAAATTGATACAACGGATCAATGTACTTTTACCTGCACCGGAGTGTCCAATCACTCCGAAAATTTCTCCTTTTTCAATCGACAAATCCAATTCGGACAACGCAGTGGTTAAGGTTCCGGCTTTTCCGTACTGCTTCGTCAATTGCTTGAGCTCAATCAATCCGATAATCCTCCTTTTTCCGAAGCTTCATATCTATTTACCCAAAAGAAAAGAGCCTCTTTTTGTAGAATCAAAAAGGGCCCTCTTTACGTAAAAGTCAACGCCTTTTCTCATCTGTCAAAGCCAAGGGATATCCTGCAGCTTTGAAGGAATTAGCACCATGTCACTCCAAGCGCCACTGCGTTAAGCAATTACACGCTGGAGTCGGTTGCCGGGCTTCATCGGGCCTGTCCCTCCGCCTCTCTCGATAAGAAAACATCGATATGAAATTTTTCCGATTAATTTGATCTGATTTAATTACATTTAATGAATGCAATAGTTAGTATAGATTCTTTTCAGGTTTTTGTCAAAAGGAATTTCATGGCGATTTTGTGCCTAAGCCCTGACTCCATTTTTCCCCCAAAGCTCGTTCGTATATTTATAAGAGGCCGCCAGACTCCGGCATACCATATCGACACCTTGTTTGAGATCGTCCAGGTGCTGATCGATATCCTCCAGCTCGATCTTGTCCGACAGCCCTTGATGACGCTGCCATAAATCATCCTGCATCTCGGAATTCATGTAATGGATTTCGGCGTTGCGCCGTTTCCGAAGTGTGTTCAGCGGTGTTTTGTAACGCTCCTTGATCGCTTCCAGCTCTTTGGCCAGCTCTCCGTGGGCCTTCAGGAATTTAAACTGCCGCAGGACCGTAAAATAAGAGAAATGCGCCTTCACCTTGGAGGTATGAAGATCGTACAAATCGTTCAACACCGTCCCCAGCTTGTCAAGGATCGAGAATACCCGTATGAAGCCGTTTTTGTAAAAATACACATATCGTTGATATTCCCCTTGCTCCTGAATCGACATGTCATCGATGTAACCCGATTTGACCGATTGACTGAAATGCCTTGCCGCATTCCAGCTCTGTTCCAGCTCATCCAGGGAAACGATCAACCCCCGGGTCCAAATCTCAAGCTTGCGAAAGTCATGCGTCGGATCCTGATTTTTCTCCATTTCCTTCTGCAGCAGCCGGGTTGTCTTGACCATCGATTCGATGGCTTCCTCAAGCAGTCCGTTATTGTGCCGGGGCTGTTCCCCAAGTAACATACGAAGCATGGCGGTACCCCCTCGCGTCATCAAATTAATCTTGGTTCTTCTTGGACCGCTATTTGTCTAAATAGTGATTCCACCGCGTTCAACCGTCTTCACGTTATCCTCACGCGGGAATAACTCACCGGGGTATCCCGGTTGTGTTTCAGTTCGTTCACATAGAATGCCCACGAAACGACCAGACAACCCCCACAGAATGGAGCGACTTGAGATATTCCCTGGTTATCGGCTTCGTCAATCTTAATAAATATAAACAAATCCGCTGCCGAATCAAACCTTTCCAGTACCGCTTCGAGCGTCTTCCTTAAATCAGACAGGTTGAGCGGACGGTTAGACGGTTGGTATATCAATTCCCTCTCTATACAACAAAGCCCTCGAACGTTGGCCCGGGGACTTTGCTTAACATATGTTGCCTTACATTCGATCTCTTTGTTTCATGGTTTTTGCTTCTTTACTTATACGATCTTTTCACGAGGCATGTTGTGACCCGGCCGCATCTCAGCTTCAAGCGGCTTGCTGAGCTGCCATACCCGGACACTTAAATAACAGAGTACGCCGAATAAGGCCGAGATCAGCAGCGTGTGTCCCAGTGCGGAGAATACGTAAACCTCCTCGTTATGCATCGTTGCCATAATGAGGGCACCGCTAAACACCTGCAGCAGACAGAGCACGGTTGCCGAAATGCCCAGCATCTGTACCTCCCGGTTGTCGCGATTGCGCCAATATGCAAAATGCCCCATCACCGCCACCACGATCAGCAGCAGAAGCGCTGCCACCCGGTGCATAAAAGCGATGCCGACTCCACCGCTCAGCTCCGGGATCACTTCCCCGTTACACAGCGGCCAGCCGGAGCAGCCTTCCCGGGAATCGGTGTGGCTAACGAATGCACCAATATAAACGACGATATAGCTATACAGGGTTGTGCCCCAGACTAGATTACGGAAACCCTTGCTTACCCGAGGCAGACGTTCCAAGTCTACGGGCCCCTTCGCCTGTTCTACCCGCCGCATACCCAGAGCCAGCATGACGGAGCTCGCAAAAGCAATTAGCGAGAAGCCAAAATGCAGCGCCATAATCGCGGCCGATTGAGGCTTAACCACCGCTAGCGCCCCCATGATCGCCTGCACCACGACGAATACCGAGGTCCCGATAACATAAGCCATCAAATCCCGGCGATCCCGCTTGTACTTCCAGAACGCAATCAGCGAAGCCAGCGCCGCCAAACCCGCCATTCCGCTGACAGCCCGGTGGGAATACTCAATCATGGAGGATACCGTGTAAGCGGGAACAAATTTACCATTGCACAGCGGCCATTCCTGACCACAACCGAGTCCCGAGCCCGTCTTAGTCACAACCATGCCCCCGAAAGTCGCGCAGAACATAATTAAGCATGTTATGTAACTCAGCCATTTTAATTGTTTATCATTCACTTATCTCACCTGCTGCTCATATTCACTATTTAAACCTTTACAGGATCGCATCGTACACAGTCCACATTTCATTATACCTGATTCTACGGCTACGGTCACTTGAGCGATTGTGACAAAATGTTCAAAAATGAGAAAAACCTTCATGATGCAGGTACTTGACTTCGTAGCCCTACCTCTATCCGATATGTAAAACAACACCGCCGCCAGTTATAGATCAAGGCGGCGGTGCTATGGTCACTCTTACTTATGAATCGTACTGTATACGTCCACGGCACGCTGCAGGAAATCTTCAATCTCCTCGCGCGATTTGCGGAGTTTGTTAACGTAGCGAACCAGCTCACGTCCATCGGAATATGCAACAAAGCTGGGGATCCCCAAAATATTTTGCTGCTGACTCACGTCACCGACAGCATCGACGTCAACCTCTACCAGAGTCAATTGGTTTGAGAACTTCGTCTCAACCTCCGGCATGAATGGATCGATAAACTTGCAATCGCCGCACCAGTCTGCTTTAAATACGGCAACAGTCAGTCGCGGAGACTGGATTTCAACCTGAAATTCTGCTTCTGAAGTGATTTTTTCCATTGATTATCTCCCCTTTACGTCGAATTCCTTCACCCTTAGTGAATCAAAATGTTGAGTGGAAGTCAAATTTTAGAGCATACTGACATTATGATGTTCACAGGCTGGGATTAACCATTAGAAAGTGCAGGTGACCCCGAATGCACTCGAACGGACCCAAAGATAAAAAAAACCTGGGCAAGGATGTACGGTCATGGACGGCAACCCTTCCGCTAGCCCTGACAGAATCATGGTCGGGAATGATCGCATCGTGGAGATTCTCCTTAAAACTCCGGACAAGCAGACATGAATTGAAATGGGATCCCACAGCCGTTAGAACGATTCGCAGGCAGCTCAAGAACATTCTCTCCTCTCATCCCTATCTCCAGCAGAGCGTTTCCCCGTTTCCGTACCCTTCTATGCAAGGGTATAGCGACATTCGGATTCATGAGCCAGGTGCAGATGTTCAGCTATCTCAAGATGAGCAGGAGCTGATTCATCATATTCAAGAGGCCGCAGCCGAAGCCAACCGCAGCAATGTGACTCGTACGCAAGCCTATTTGGACTGTTATGTGTCACATCCAGAGCTGCATTGGGCCTTGCTGGCCCATATGGTCTCGCGTAATGCCGGGTGGAATATGAGCGATCTGAAGGGCGGATTGATGTCGGATCTCATGGATCCCACATTCAAGAGCAATTTGTATCGTTTCTTGGAACGCTGCAATGCGCTGATCTTCCAGGACGCCTACCCCCAGCTGCTTCTCTATATACACAGTCGAAAAAAAGGGAAGCCCCTATTTCATTTGCTCCCCCACTTTCATGTTTCATCGTTCATGACACCGTTCTGGGAGCAGTTCTGGCAGGATCAGGGCAGTTCGCTGCTTACGGTGGGTCTCATCATTAATGAACAGAATTATATTGAGGGGCGAGTGGCGAGACATCCTTTTTACCGACAGCATATTCTACAGGATCCCTTCTTTCGGATGCATGAGCTGACCCGGTTGAATCAAATCGTGTTTCCGTTGGGCCAAGTCCATCGAACGGAGTCGGGCGCAAGCCCTGCCCAAAAGCCCCTTTCCCCAGCCAGGCCACTGGCCGGACTTACCCTACCCAAGTTTGACGACCTGTCCATTCGGATCAAGGCAGGCCGTTCGCTGTATGCTTTATTATTTGGATATGAGGAGATATACCGCGCCGTGCTGGCATTCGCACGGTCCACCAAGCACCAGGGATCGCGCGCCGAATATTGGCCGGCCTTATTTACGCCGACCCTTGAGCAAGCCATGAATCATGGCCATGAGGGATTTGACCTCATCACATCGGAATGGCTCCCGGGTGGCCAACGTCTGTATAGCCCTCATCTTGAAGAGATCTGGGAGGATGAAACTCCCGAGCCGATTCCCCGGTACGACTGGTATCAGGGCCGCGCGATGTTCAGGCATATCCGTAAACCGTTACGGCCGCTACTGCCGGATATCACCCACGCCCATCGGGCCGCTCTGGAGAAAACCTCCATCGTCCATGATGTGTCTGATCCGTTCGAGCGGCGGCATTAAAATGAAAAGAGACCGTCCCGATACTGCAAGGAAGGTCTCTTTTCGGTTCTATTCACACGATAAGTGCGTGTTCAAAAAGGTCGATTTTCAGCACCAAAGCTTATGCTTCCGATGTGCGTTTTTTCAAAACGCTTCAGTGTCTATGTCTTTATCCCCGCTCCCGCATACGTGCAGGCTGCAGTCTCATAAGCGGACGGAACACCTTCTGCAAAAGACGCGGGTAACTGCTCAGCTCCGATTGGCGCAATACGCCAAACACCACCAGCAGGACAAGATATATAATGACCACGGCCACGCCTACAACCAGGCAAGTCAGCAGGAATGCCAACCGTGCCGGCATGACATCAACCATCTGAATACCGGCCAGATTCAGGCCATATCCGATTCCACCGGCGGCAAGCACCGTCAGTACGAAGCCCGTCCAGCGTTTGCCCAGGATGGAGAAGGATACAATTGCTTTAATCGATCTTATATTCAGTATCGTAATGACAAGGAAACAAAGAGCCGTACTCCCAATGATACCGTAAATCCCAAAGAACGGAGCAAGCAGGAAGCTGGCTGCAAGCTTGACCACAACCCCGATCATCACGTGAATCATCGAAAGCTTGGCCTTGCCGATTCCAAGAAGAATGGAATTTGTCGTCATCATCGTGATCTGGAAAATCGTACCGAACGTCAGAAATCCAATAATCCCGCTGCCGCCCAAGGAACTGAACAGTAAACCATTGATGGAATAGGAAGCAACGCATAGCGCAATCACCATCGGCATCCCCGTCAATATGGCTATACGCATAGCCAGCGATACTTGCTGTTCCAAATGCTCCTGATCTTTCTTCGCAAAAGCGGCAGAGATGATCGGAATGAGCGAGGTGCTGAGGGCAATGGCTAGAATCGGCGGAATTCCCGCGACGCTCTGCGCCCGGTTTCCTAATACCGCGAGGGCTGCGGTGGCTTGTCCCAGACCAACCTGCCCGATCAACAGCGGTTTCACGATGGAGCTGTCAATAAAGTTAACTGCCGGAACCGCCAGGGAAGACAGCACAATCGGTATAGACAGCGTGAATATATCCCTGTATATCCCGCCAAGCGGAATGGAGCGGTCCGCCGCCGGCATCTTGAGCTCACGATCACTTCGGCGAAGTTTTACCGTGAAGTACAGCATGACGGCAAATGCTCCGATACTGCCGAGTACGCCCCCAAAGGAGGCGCCGGCCGCGATCCAGGTATCGTCGTATCCCATCCGCAGCAGCATGTAGGCCACGCCGATCGCTGTCAGAACCCGTGCAATCTGCTCGATAATCTGCGATATGCCACCAGCCGTCATATTATTGCGCCCTTGGAAGTATCCCCGCATCATGGCGATGGCCGGGAACAGCAGCAGCGCTGGGGCGAGTGCCTGAATGGCCGCGGCCGCCTCCGGCTGCTTAGCAATATGGGTCGCATAATAAGGAGCTCCGAAATAAAGCAGCAGCGTCATAATTACACCCGCTGCTCCGGCAAAAATAAGTGCAGCATGATAGACACGCCGGGCCTCCGCAGGCTTGTTCAAAGCATGACGCTCGGATACCATTTTGCTGAGCGTGCTGGGAATGCCGGCCGTTGCTACCGTTAACAGCATTAAATATACGTTATTGGCGATCGTAAACGAGGCATCCCCAATATCATTCAGCATATGCTCCAGGGGCACCCGCTGAGCAAGGCCCAGCACCCGGGCTACCAGCGCAGCAGCGGCCAAGATGATGGTGCCTTTAATAAATGACTCTTTCTTTGACAAAACCGTACCCTTCTTTCTCCTCCAAAGCGCCTCTTACAGCGATTCCTAAGCGTCTATTAGAAAATCCAAATGAAGAAAATAACAATCATCGCGAGCTGTAAAATAACCTTCACCACAATGCTGCTGAACAATCCAATGACCGATCCGAAACCAACCTTCATGGATTTGCTCGGTCCCGAGCCTGCCAGCATTTCACCCAGAAATGCCCCGATGAACGGTCCGATAATCAATCCAAAAGCGGGAATGACGAACGGTCCGATAATCAGTCCGATGGTGCTGCCCCATATCGAGGCTTTGGAACCGCCAAGCTTCTTAACTCCCCAGGCGTTAACCGCATAATCGGCAATGAACAGCACCACCAGAATGATGGTCTGAATAATCCAGAACCATGTATTGTAATGCTCGAATGTAAAGAACCAGCCGTAAACAAACAGCGCCAGGTAAATGGCGATAACCCCCGGCAGAATAGGGTAAATCGCTCCGGCCATCCCAATGATAAACAGAGCGATGACGATAATCCAGCCCAATACGTCCATCAACATCTCACCCTTCGATCAAAATATGATCCCTGATGACCTCAACGATACCGTCCTCATTGTTGCTGGAAACCACAAGGTCCGCTTCATCCTTTACCGTCTGCTGGGCATTGCCCATAGCCACGCCGAGTCCGGCCTGCTGAATCACAGCCAGGTCGTTCAAGCTGTCCCCTACGGCTACGACCTCGGACATGCTGATTCCGAGCAGCTCGCACACCTGTCCGATTCCGGTCGCTTTGTTAACGCCGAGCGGATTGATTTCCAGGTTATCCGGCGAGGAGTTCGTGATCTCCAGTCCACCCATATCCTGCAGGCGCATCAGAATGTTGTGGCGTACCTCATGATCATTCGTGGTGTAACCGAACTTCAGCCACTCCTGATTCGCGACATCGCCGATCCAGTTCTCAGAGTTATACAATCTTTCTACTGAATACGCCCAGAACCATGATCCGGTTTCAATGGCAAGTGCGTGCATTTGCTCCACAAGCTTGCTGTCGAGCAGCGCCCGGCGGTGCAATTCATATGGCGCGCGCCATACCTCCCCGCCGTTCACCGTTACCATCGGTGTCGTCAGTTCAAGCTGCTTGGCATACGGATAAGCATCCTGAAACGGCCGGCCTGTCGAGAGGCAGACGTGAATGCCGTGCCGTACCGCCTCTTTGATCCACTTCACCGTTTCCTCGGACACCTCATGATCGTCCCGCAGCAGCGTACCGTCCATATCCAGTGCCAATAATCGATATTTATGTTTCATGGTATTAACCCCCTTACGAATCACAAGCAAACATAACGACATTTTACCACAAAAGGCAGGTCGTCAAAACATCCCTCATGAATAGCAGCCCCCAGACGGGCCAAAACGGAGAAAAAGCCTAGGATCAACTAGGATTCCCCAAGCGCTCGAACAAATCCCACGCCCTTGAAATGAATGAGCAATGTAAAAGAAAGAATATGATTTCTTTTATGCTACGATACTTACTGAAGACAACCCCGAAAGGAGTCATAAAATCATATGACCAAACTCAATGAGAAGCCCGTCGTAACGGCAGAGATGCTGATTCGAAGACCGGTTTCAGAAGTATTCGAGGCTTTCATCAACCCTGAGATCACAACCAAGTTCTGGTTTACCAAAAGCAGCGGCAAGCTTGAGGAAGGCCATCATATCCGCTGGGTTTGGGAGATGTATGGGGTACATGATGACGTGTACGTTCAACATATTGAAGTGAACCGCCGCATCGCAATCGAGTCTTCGGACCAAACCAGGACCGAGTGGGCATTCACGTCACGCGGCGATCATGAAACCTTCGTTGCCATTACCCATTCCGGATTTACAGGCAGTGCGGATGAAATGGTGCAGGGAGCTATGGATTCCATGGGAGGATACACCATGGTGCTCTGCGGACTCAAAGCGCTGCTGGAGTTTGGCGTCGTCTTGAATCTGGTAGCGGACAAGGCTCCGGACGCCCATGTGTAACAAATAAAGAAACGGCAGCCAACCCTTTGAGGGCTCTTGGCTGCCGTTTTGCTATTTCCTATTATTCGTTGGAACTGCCATCCTCATTTCCACCCTCGGTTTGTTTAGGGTGAGGCGTACCGTCGAGTCCGTAAATTTCGTCATACGCATCGAAAATTTTGCGGGCAACCGGCGCGGCACTCTGGGAACCAAAGCCTGCTTCCGGTATGACGACGGCGACGGCCAGCTTCGGATTTTGCCGTGGTGCAAAGGCGATGAACACCCCATTCTCCACCCGGATCCGAGTACCGTTTTTATAAATATCCTGCTCGGATGTTCCTGTCTTCCGCGCAAAATCATATTTAAAATCTTCAAAAGCTCGAAGTCCCTGCGTATTCATCCCTGCAATGACTTCATTCCAGTACTGCTGCGGGAATTCCGCTTTATTCAATACCTCGCGTTTGAATTCCTTGATCACATTGCCATCCTGATCCACAATCTTGCTCGCAAGCTGCGGCCGAATGCGCTCGCCCCGATTGGCAAGCGTGCTGGCATACTGTGCCAATTGGAGCGTCGTATATTTACCGGACTGTCCGAATGAAGCGTATGCCATGGCAGCCAGATAACTTCCCGCCTGCTCGATATTGGTATACTCGATGATTCCTTTATGCTCCTTCGGCAGGCCGGATTCGGTAGATACCCCAAGCCCGAATTCCCTCATGTATTCATCCCATATTTCAACGGATTTGGAGCCGTATTTGTTATACAGTCGTTCCCCGATCCAGTCAACCATAAAGGCGTTGGAAGAATGCTCGATCGCTTGTCGGGCATTCAAAGATCCATAGGCTTTACCGCCTGAGTTCCGAACTCTCGTATTATCCTTACCGAAAAATGCTGCACCGCCATCATAATAATAATCGTTAGGTCCAAACAATTTTTCATTAAGTCCAATCAATACCGTCAAAGGCTTCATGGTGGAGCCGAGCAGCACAACCGATTCCAGATTGTTCCCGGATCGACCGGAACTGTATGGAGAGATCGTTCCGTTGCCGTAATACTTCATGACGGTTTCCCAATCATCGGTTCCATTCTCCCACACATTCGGGTCATAATCCGGCATACTGGCCATGGCGACAATGTTCCCGGTATCCACTTCCATCGCTACGGCATAACCCGTTTGCGCATTCGGATGTGTTTTACCGGAAACGGTATTGGTATGAAGCCATTTCAGCTGATCGATGATCGCCTGCTGTGTAACCTTCTGAATATCCTTATGGATCGTCGTATGAATATTGTAACCCTTCTCCGGGGCGATCATGGTTGGCACCCCGTCCGCCATGTTCTGCGGATTAATTGGAATACCGATATATCCGTTTTTGCCGCGCAGCTCATCCTGGAACATCATTTCGAGTCCGTCTACGCCGACCTTCTCCTGCTCCGTGTAGATGAGTCCCGGATCCTTTTGCTTCTTGTTCTGCTCATCGATCTCCTTATATTTTTCCAGCGTCTTAATGCCGCGGAACTCTTTCAAATAACCAATCGTTTGAACGGCAATTTTGTCCGGGTTGTATTGGCGCTGGCTCTCTTCCACGACCTCGACCCCAGGATACTCGTTCTTATGCTCCATAAAGTAAGCCACTTCTTTGGTCGAGAGATCTGCCTTAATGCGTCTCGGCTCATAACCCGGCTGCTTGTTAAATTCCAGGTCCATCGCTTTGATCACATCATCCACCGTCAACTTTTCGGCTTTTGGATCACCATACTGTTCGAAGACCTTGACCATTTCCTCGGCCAGCTTTTCGATCTCCGGACGGTTCTTCTTCCCTCGTTCAGATGAACTGTAATCCTTTAACAGCGTTAAATACAGTGCTTGGGAGGGTGTCGAGTAGGCAAGCGGCGTTCCGGAAGCATCGATGATGCTGCCCCGGATCGGCTGAAGCGGGAAATTTTTAACCTGCCCGCCGGTTTCGAGCTCTTTTAGCTCAGGCCCTTCAACAAACTGCAGTATAGCAAGACGTATAATAATGACACAGAATATGATAAAAGTGCTGAAAAAAAATAGATTAACCCGCAAGTTAAACTGACTGCCGGCATCTCGTTCTTCTTGTTTGCGCTTATCCGGCCTAAACCCTTTCACGTATGCTTCTCCCCTTTATCCACAATCACATAAACCCATATTAACATAAACGCCCCCCCACTTCATCTGGAAGGGCCCTCCTGATAGGCAAGGGCGGACTTCCCTTGCTCAAAAGTCCGCCCTTCTCCATATCAACACACCGATCAAAACACTTGCTCTTTAATATGCGTCTCGTTGAAGCGCGGCGGGTTAAACCAGTTGCCGCTTTGTGCCCAGGTCGGGTCCAGCGGTATCCATCGCTTCTCTTCACTCAAGTAGACCTCATTCCAGGCATGCGGGCCATAACCGCCTTGCCCATTATATCCCCTGCCGGTTACGACCCGGACTTTCAGATCCTGAGACCGGGCCATCATGGCATACAGCCGGGCATAATCAATGCACACGCCTAATCTTGTATCGTACGTATCCTGTGGTGTCTGCTCTTTCCATATCCGCTGCTCTTCATACAGCGTCACTTTGTCGTGATCATATGCGATCCGGCTGCCAACCCAATCATAGAGCTTTCGCGCTTTCTCTTCATCGGTTGACGCGCCCTTCACGACATGGGCTGCCGTCTGCTCAATGCCCTCGGGAATCTTGTGGTCGATGACCTCATACTTCCGCTGAATGATCCCATTCAATTCTTCCTGTACCGATTGGGTAAAGACCGGCAGCTTCTCGCGGACGAGAGAACCCGACAAAGGCTCTATTACAGCCCTCGCTCCCTGCTGATAAACCGGTGAAGCCTCAACATACCGGCTAAAGCCGTGATCGGGATTCAGACTGACGTAGATGAATAAGATCGCAATGACAATAATGCTCCGCGCAGCTCCCATGATGACACCAATTCCAGCACCTGTTAGCCGGCTCAGCAGTGATGCCGAGGTATCTTTTCTCGTTCCGAAAAGTCCCAGCCTGCCTCCCATGATCAGGGAAACGAGCAGACGCAGCATAAATACGATAAGGGCGTAACTTAACATAAACAGCACCGCAAACCGCAGCAGCGGGAAATCCGCCAGCGATTTTACGGCTGTATAATAAACCTGTTCCCAGAAGCGCAGCTCCCGATTCGGTAAACTTGCGGCCGTGCCCAGCCAATCGCCTGCTTTAGGCGATAACCATAATGTAAAAGGAACGGAGATCGCAAGCCCGACCAGGCGCAGCACCGCATCCCCCAGAAAAAAAACAAGCTTCCCGGCTGACCGGGAGGCTCCGCGACTCCATCCCTGCAATAGTGAAAAAGCCACAATCAGCAGCAGCAAGATGGTGATTCCGTTCCCACTCAGCACACTATCCTTCCATGCCGACATCAACGGTATCCCCTCCTCTCCCCATGATGTCTTGTCAACCGATGTAAGCGAGCTGCAGTACTAAAAAGCTGCTGCCCTCATACATCGCTTCCGATTGCGTTTCATCTTTTTATTTCGAAGCCGTATTGCTCTTGGCATCGTCGATAAAGCTCTGAATCGTATCGTTGATATCCCACTTTCCTACCGAAACACCGCGGAACGTCACTTCAACCTCTTCGGAACCAGAATTTCCTTTCAGCTCCAGATTGGGAGCTTTAATGGAGTAGGTACCGTCCCCATTCGAAGTATATTTCGCTTCCTTCGCTTCTTTCATCATCATGTTCAGCGCTTCTTTTTTTATCGTATCCACCGTTTCTTCCTTCACCGTGGTTACAACCTCGCCGATTTTATCGAGGGAAATTCCGCTGTACACCAGCAATCCCACGATGATGAGTACGGCAAGCGCCCACTTAATAACGGTTCTCACCACATTCAGCACAATAAACAAGACAATTAAGGCGATGGCAATGACCAGCCAGTTTTGTTTGAGAAATTCAATCCAGACCTGAGTATCCAATTCAATTCACTCCCGTTCATCGTTTCAAAAACGGCGGTTCATGGCCGTCTTATTAATTATACATGATACCCCGCAATACTGTCAGCCAACCGGGTCTTTTCACAAAAAGGTATAAGCTTGCCCTTTCGAACGTACAAGTAGTAGTAACATATCAACTTTTGCCGGATAGGAGGGTGCCATATTGAAAACCGCTTTATGGCTCTATATGTTTTTGTTTCTGGCGTTTTTTGATTTGCATGCTCAGTATCCTGTACTGACGCCCTTTGCCATCTCCCTTGGCGCAGCCCCTACGTTCATCGGCTGGATGATGGGCATTTATGCTTTAACCCATCTGCCTGGCAATTTGCTTGCAGGCAATCTGATCGATCGGCACGGCAGCAGACGCTACATTATTTTCAGCTTAACCGCTGCTGGTGTTATTCTGCTGCTCCAGGCTCATGTCCAATTGCCCTGGCAGCTGCTCGTGCTCCGCTCGATCAGCGGTTTCGTCTTGGCCTTTTTGTCACCTGCCTGTCTGGCACTGCTTGCGTCACTCTCCCGGGATCCTGTTACGCAAGGCAAATATATGTCCGGTCATGGCGTGGTCCACACCCTTGCCTCTGTCTTGTCCCCGGCCGCCGGAGCTTTCATTGTAGCCAAAGCAGGATTTTCCGGTACATTCCAGAGTCTGGGCTGGCTTTTGATTTTTACCGGCTTGATGGCGTTTCTCAGTCTCCCGAAGCCTCTGTCAGCCAACGCTAAAGATAAGGGGCAGGCTGTGCCGATCAACAATGGGACACCGGCGCGGCTTCCTTTTAGTTTGCGCTTATATTTGATCCCGTTTGCTATCGCATGCTCTCAAGGAATCCTGTTCTTTGAAATACCGCTGCGGGAAAGCGGGCTGGCAAGCATTATGTCCACCGGACTTCTATTCTCCGTCATTAGTCTTGGAGCATTGGTCACATTAAGCATGCTGTTTCTCAATCGTTATGCGCCCCATATCAGAGTGGCCGTCGGCGTACTGGGGCTGGCTATTTGCTTCTACGCCCTCGCCGCCGCGCATCAAGTACCGATTATGATTATCCTGTTTGCACTCGGGCTTGCTAAAGGATTGCTGTTTCCGGCATTATCTTCACTCTTCATCGAGCTAAGCGGCGGAGGCAGACTCGGGAAAGTATTCTCATTGCAATCCATCGCCATGTCGCTGGGTTCCTTTGTAGGTCCTATTGCGGCTGGACAGCTCCGAACGGTGGTGTCCCCTTATTTTATCGCGTTTCTGATGCTGATGACCGTGCTCCTGCTGCTCCCCAAACGCAATCGTGAAGCACCTTTAACAGCCATCTCACCAGAAACCCCAATCTCAACCGTCTAAGGAAGCTGTACCGGGCTTGAGCCAGCGCCCAAAAAGATGCGGATGGGCCAATACACAATCCATATGGGTAAATCCACATAAGATACAGTGTGGCAAATGACCACGGACATCTAACCAAGGGGTGAAGTAATCATGAGTCATGTTCATCATCATAAACATTGTCATACAGGAGGCCATGGAAATTCTGTAGGGATGGTTCTTGTATTGTATATTCTGCTCGTCATCATCTTGAGCTGTTTCTACTAGAATACATGGGTTAACCTTGTTACGGCCATCCAGTGGATGGCCGTTTTATTTTGCCTGCTTTGCATGATCGGTAAAAAACAAGTTACACTATACATACACCATTCGACACAACCATCATTCGACGGCAGATCATCATTTCCCGGGGAATGCTGCCAAGGATCTCCGTATCATGACAGAGGTGAAAAAGATGCCGATATTCCTCATTGTAGAGGGCAAGAACGACCGGAGCCGACTACGCCGATTGCTGACATCGGATATAACCATCCTGTGCACATTCGGAACGTTAAACACCGCCAAGCTGGAAAGCCTTCATAAACAGGTGAAGGATCAAGAGGTGTATCTTTTTATGGATAACGACAGCTCCGGCAAAAAAATTCGCGGTGCCCTGCGCGACGTCTTTCCTGATGCCGAACACATCTATACACGCCGGGGATACGCCGGAGTTGAAGGAACGCCTGACGAATACCTGATTGCCCAGTTAGAGAAGGCCGGGCTGGAAGAGTTCATCATTTACCCGCCTCCTGCTGAGTTCTGATGAACCTTGTCTAATTTGTCCAAAATCTCATTCACAACGTATATACATCCGAAATCCCTATTTAAATAAAAAAAGGCGTCCTCCATCTTTAACGATAGAGCGCGCCTTTTGGTTTTACCTATAAATTATTCCTTAATTAAGGTCTTAATGTCCTTCACAATATCCTCGGTCTTCACTTGGGCCGGGTCTGCTGCATTATAGGTCTTCCGAATATTGTTATTCCGGTCAACCAATGCAATCGAATTGCCATGCGTGAAATTCGTCGAGTTATTGCCGAGTAGCGGGATTTTGAAAGAGTCCTGCATCAGCTTCCGCGTTTCCTCCTGATCTCCGCGCAGGAAGTACCAACCGTTATAATCCGCATAGAAACGGTCCCCGAACTCCTTAATCTTCTCTTTCGTATCGGTTTCCGGGTCAAAGGAAATGGACACGAAGTTAACCTCTTTTCCGAAGAGGCCCTCTTTCTTCAAGTCTTCCTGTATTTGCGAAAGAACCAGTGTCGTAATCGGGCATACATCCGGGCAGCTGGTGAAATAGAAGTACATGAGTTTCACCTTGCCCTTGGTATCGTCCGATGTGATCGTCTTTCCATCCACATTCTCCATGGAGTAAGCGGCAACCTCACGAACGATAGGAAACTTTTCTTTTCCGAATCCTAGCGAGTTGTACACCAGGTAAATAGCTGCTATTACGCATACAGCGAGTAGTACCCAAGTCCATTTGTAACGTTTGAATGCATTCATGACCTTCCCCGTTCTCCCTTCGTCTCAGGCAATCCCTGTTCTTGTCAGGTTTAGTGCAGCGTTAAAGCCCTTCCACCTATTAAAAGGTGGTATTGAGTATGAGAACGATCAGGCTCAAGGTCAAGTAGTTGATGGAGATAATAAATACTTTTTTGGACCAAGCTTCATCGTCCTTGGCACGGAAACCTTGGAGTGCGGCGTAGAGCCACCAAATTGCCAGAAGGAGTCCGATAACCAGAAAGAATATACCGGCATACCCATACGCGTACATCAGGATGGGGATCGGTATAAGAAGTACCAGGTAAGGGATCATCTGATACTTTGTGCGTTTAATTCCTTTTACGACCGGCAACAACGGGAAGCCTGCTGCGCGGTACTCTTCCACGCGGCGAATGCCCAGCGCCCAGAAATGCGGGGGTTGCCAGAGAAACAGTAGAGCGAACAGCAAAACCGCAGCCATATCTACGCTTCCTGTTACGGCCACATAGCCGATCACCGGAGGCATCGCTCCGGAAATAGCGCCTACCGACGTGCTCCATGTTGATGAGCGCTTTAACCATAATGTGTATACCACAACGTATACGAACATTCCAATCGCTCCGAATATACCTGCCAATACCCCTGAGAACAGGAATAACATGGCTAGTCCAACGATTCCAAGAATGATGGCATACCAAAGAACAACCTTAGGTGTCAGCCGTCCGGTTGGAAGTGAGCGATTCCGTGTACGCTCCATCTTCATATCGAGCTCTCTGTCGAAATAGTTATTGAAAACACAGGACGAAGCCATAACCAGCACGGTTCCGAGAAGTGTCATAATCATCAATCCAAATTGGATATCCCAACGCGATGCTAGCCAAAATCCGGCAAAAGCCGCTATCAAATTTGACCGGATGATTCCGGGTTTCGTCACCGTGATAAAATCTTTCCAAGTCCCCGCCTTATCGGGAGGTGCAGGCGCTGCCGAGGCAAGTGCTGCGGATTCTGAAGGAGCCTGGTATCTCAAGTGATTATCCACGTGTAAACGTTCCTCCTTGTATCTGTCGTTATGGAGGAAGTACTGCCTCCGCTATAAAGTTTATCATATCATTAGTAAAAAGTGTTTAGCAATCATTCGGAATTCGTTCCATCTATATGACAATTCAGTGACATTTGGAAGCGATATAATCTTGACGTTATGCCGTTGTTTAAGGCACAATTTGTCTATGTAGCAAAGGCGGGTGTCGAATCCTTAATATGAATACAAAGCCCGGAGCGCAATCATAGCGCTCCGGGCTTCCATACTCACGTTATGAGAAAGAGATTACAGCGTGCGGCCAGACCCTGAAAGAGCCTGTTCTGCTTGCTGTACCAAACGTTTTGTAATGTATCCACCCAGGGACCCTGTTTCACGGGAAGTATAGTTACCATAGTAACCGTCCTGAGGAATCGTTACGCCTAGTTCTTGAGCAGCCTCGAGTTTCAAACGTTGTAATGCTGCAGTAGCTTGAGGTACAACCAAATTGTTGCTGCGGCGTGCCATATTAAATATCTCCCTTCACTGAATGTCTGTTATTCCAGTGCAAGCTTGCAAACTTATTATGGCTCCTTCTTGCAGCGTTATACGTATTTTTTTAATTTTTATCTATGGAGGTTTTTTTCATATGAGTAAAGGCTTATCCCTATGGTTTGCGGTCTCTTCGATCGTCCTGCTGACCGCTTCGGCCATATCCATCAGTTACAACGGATTTCTGGCTGTCGGTCTGGCTCTACTCTCCATTCTCAACATAGGCTGGGGATTCATTATCAAATCCAAACGCAGGCCTTCTTAGGAAGAATCCTGCTTATTTAGGAGCCAGAAAGCCCATTTTGTCCTTGACGCCATCCAGTATTTGAGCTGCGGTCTTCTGTGCCTGCTCTGCTCCCTTGGCCAGAATGTCATGGATTTCACCGGTTTGGCGAATTTCGTAGTATCTGTTTTGAAGGGGTTCCAGAGCGGCTACTACAACTTCGCCAAGCTCCTTTTTGAATGCCCCGTACATCTTTCCTTCAAAACGCGCCTGCACTTCCTGCAAGGACACCCCAGCGCACTCCGAGTAGATGCTCATCAGATTGCTAACCTCTGGTTTAGCGGACGGGTCATAGACCACTTCGGCCCCGGAGTCGGTTGTAGCCCGGCTGATTTTTTTGCGGATTTGGTCCGGCGTATCCAGCATCGCAATATAACTGCCCTCCACCGGATTACTCTTGCTCATCTTTTTAGAAGCATCATCCAGCGACATAATTCGTGCGCCTACTTCTGGAATGAACGGTTCCGGAATATTGAAATAGGAACCGAACCGATGATTGAACCGTGCAGCTAAATCGCGCGTGATTTCCAAATGCTGCTTCTGGTCATCTCCGACCGGTACCAGATTGGCATTATACAGCAATATATCTGCAGCCATGAGCGCTGGATAGACAAACAAACCGGCTCCTACGGAATCTTTACCTTCCGATTTGTCCTTGAATTGCGTCATCCGTTCCAATTCGCCCATATTTACCATCGTTGTCATAATCCATCCGAGCTCGGCATGCTGAGGAACATGGGACTGCAAGAAGATATTGGCACGATTCGGGTCGATACCGGCTGCTACGTACAGTGCCGCCACCGATTCGGAGCGATCTCGGAGCGAGCTTGGCTCCTGCGGTACCGTAATGGCATGCAGATCGACAACCATAAAGTAACAATCATGCTCGTCTTGGAGCTTAACGAAATTTTTAATGGCTCCGATGTAGTTGCCCAGTGTCAAATTGCCGCTCGGCTGAATTCCCGATAATACAGTTTTCATGACTTGCCCTCCATTTATTTAAATATTTTTTAATCCAAAGTCTGCCCCGCTCCAGGGGAACATATAGGAACGCAAAAAGGCCTCACATCCGCAAGGGACGTGAGACCGTGGTGCCACCCTTATTCGCTGCAGCAACTCTAATACTTAAACTGCAGCCTTCCATTCTTGTAACGGAGAATACCCGGCCGGCATATTAAGGAATAACAGTATAATCCCTGTTCAGCCTAGCACTCAAAGGTCCATTCAGCAAAGCGGATCCACCGGTTCACATCAACCACCGGCTTTCTGAAGGATGGGCCGCACCTGCTTACTTGTCCTTGTCATCGTGTTTCAATCATTTTTGGATCACTATTACATGCAATGATAAAACTCTTGCTCTGCCTTGTCAATTCCATTTTAGAATCAAGTCGCCCAATGTTTTGAAGCATTTCTTTTACCCTTTCCGCAAAAATCTGTTATGATGTGGTTAATCGTCCAGACCATGATTTCTGTTAGTAAAGGAGCATCGATATGAATCAAGTGACCAAAGGCCAGTGGAATGGTTACGACACCTATATTTTAAACAGCGGCCGTCTTGAAGTGACTCTCCTTCCTCGTCTTGGTAACAATGTCATTGGAATCAAAGACCTTGAAAACTCACGCGAAATCCTCCGAAAACCAGATGAAAGTGAGCTTGCCTTCTATCTTCAGAAGCCATACCACTTCGGCATCCCGATGCTCATTCCGCCAGGCCGGATTTCCAAAGGCCATTTTGAGTACGGCGGAACATCGTACCAATTTGATCAAAATACCGCGAACGACAATCATATTCACGGTCTCCACCGATCACAGGCTTGGTGTGTCAGCGACATAGAGGAAGAGGATGATGGGTGCGCCGTTTCGACAGAGTTCATATCATCGGATGATCCGAAATGGATTGCCCAATTCCCAGTACCGTTGAAGCTGGAAATGACCTTCCGTCTTCAGGAGACCCGCTTCTCGCAGAGTCTTCGTGTAACGAATCTGGGTTCCAGCCCTGTCCCGTTCGGCATGGGTTACCATACGTGGTTCCTGCTTGATGGTGAACCGCAGCGCTGGACGCTGGATCTGCCTGTAGAAGGCGTTTACACCTTGAATAACGAACTGATTCCAACCGGAGATCTTTCACCGCTTGGCCATCTGGAACCTCTGAATACCGGACTCAACCTGAAGGAAGCCGACCTTGACACGATATTGAAAATCCCAGAGGACAAACCAGCCGAAGCCAGGCTTCAACGGGATGACGGTTATCAAATTCATTATTCGGCAGACCGTGCCTTTTTCAAGCACTGGGTGCTTTATACAAAAGGCGTCGCGGAGGAATTCCTCTGCATCGAGCCATATACCTGGCTTCCGAACGCACCCAATTTAAATCTGCCGAACGAAGAAACCGGACTGATTCATCTGGAACCGGGACAGACCGTGGACCTGAATACCCAGATCAGCATCCAAAAAACGTCGCCGGAGGCGGAGTAAGGGGAATTCAGCCATTCCATACGAACCCTATAATCTTTATATACTTAATGTTTCAACAAGAGCAGCCCTTTGATTTCAAAGGGCTGCTCTTGTTTGTCTAAGATAAAGGACCATTTCAGTGATACGGATAATTTTACCAACCAATGATATGCCTCAAGCACGAATGAGATTCCTAGGATTCAGTCATAATATCCACATACAACATCAAAGGAGGTGACATGACATGGCTCAAGGTCGTTCTTCTAACAATCTTGTCGTACCTCAAGCAACTGCAGCTCTTCAACAATTGAAGATGGAAGCTGCTCAAGAACTGGGCGTAACGATTCCACAAGACGGTTACATGGGTAACTATACTTCCCGTGAAACCGGTTCTTTGGGAGGTTACATCACCAAACGTCTGGTACAATTGGCTGAGCAGCAATTATCGGGTCGTTCGAACCTGTAATTCGCATCTCTTCCCTCCAGCCGTAATTAGAAAGAGGCGATCTTCTCCCCAAAGATCGCCTCTTTCGTTATATGTTCTATATGATAAATGATTTCAGGATTCCGAAGCAGCTTCGGCATATGTATTACGAGGGTACCGAATCATCAAGTTGGCCATGTTATAGTTGGATTCAAGTACAGCATCTACAACGACAATGCCCTGTCGTACCATAAATTCATAACTGATTTCGCCGTGTGTCCAGTGGCGTTTATGTTTCAGACTTTCAAGCGCCATCGTACGAAAAGAGAATTGTTGAGCTTCACTTAGCCCCTCCTCAAGTGGAGCTATGACCCCGTTTCGCCCAGCCAATGGATTATGCCGTATGCCAAATTTACCAATTACATTGTTTCGTATTTGTACAAATACTGTCCCTGAACTTAGACCTCCCAACTCTTCTTCCAGCTCTTTAAACACGATGTCCAATTGTCTAGCCAGTGATAATTGATCTAGTTTTACCATCTCTTCTCCCTCCTTTATTAGTAAATCTTCCCTATTATTAGGGCTTATGACTCATTATAGGGTAAAGGAATCAATGTATCAACAATATTCAACACATTTGGGTATTTATTACTAAAATTGCACAAATAATTTAGTTTTCGGCTCCTTTTTTGCGTCAACTTTCAATCTTTTACGACAAAAAAAGAAGCCCCAGAGGGCTTCTTCATAGGTTGGAATTTGCATGCATTGGAAGGCAAAAGTCCTCTAACAAATTCTTTCATCCCTTTTTCCGATGAAAATCAACATTTCACGCCATATGTTCTGTCATTTGCAAGAATTGTCTAATATCGGATACGCAGGAATCAGCCGCACTTTGCCAGAAATCGCGCTGGGTCAGATCCACATTCAGATGTTTCTTCGCCAGATTCTCCACGGACATTATGCCGGTGTCACGAAGCAGGGCATCATATTTATCCGCAAAGGTCGGACCTTCTTCCAATGCCCGAACGTAGAGGCCCGTACTGAACATATAACCGAAGGTGTACGGGAAATTGTAGAACGGCGTGCCCGTAATATAGAAATGAAGCTTAGATGCCCAGAAATGCGGATGGTACGATGTCAGAGCATCACAGTAGGCTTCCTTCTGCGCCTCCACCATCAATTCCGAAATTTCCTCGCTGCTGAGCAGACCGCTCTTCCGTTTGTCATAGAAGCGAGTTTCGAACAAGAAACGTGCATGAATATTCATAAAGAAGGCTACACTGTTCTGAATTTTCTCTTCCAGCAGAGCCAGCTTTTCTTCTTGGCTGCCGGCGCCCTTCACCATCGCATCAAAAACAATCATTTCGGCAAAGGTGGATGCCGTCTCAGCAACATTCATCGCATACTTCTGGTTAAGCACCGGAATTCCGCCCATCAGATGCTGATGGTAGGCATGGCCCAGCTCATGCGCAAGGGTCGAAACGTTCGAAGCCGTTCCGCCAAACGTCATGAAAATCCGGGTCTGGCCGCTGGCCGGGAAGGAAGTACAGAAACCGCCTGGTCGCTTGCCGGGACGATCCTCGACCTCAATCCAGCTCTTGTCAAACGCCATTTGCGAGAAATCCGCCAATCTCGGGCTAAACTTACGGAATTGCTCCACAATGTTAACCGCGGCATCGTCATATGAGATTTTGGTTGCGGAAGTGCGCAGCGGGGCATCTACATCCGTCCAAGACAAGCCTTCCAGACCGAGCAGCTTCGCTTTGCGGTTTAGGTACTCCACAAGCACCGACTTCGTGTCCTGGATGACAGCCCACATGGTATCCAAGGTCTCGCGGCTCATCCGGCCAATCGCGAGCGGCTCCTTCAAGACATCATCCCAGCCGCGGTTCTCGTACAGCTTCAGGCGGTAGCCGGATAAATGGTTAAGAGTATCCGCACAGTAATCAGCGGAGTCTCCCCATGCCTGCTCCCACTTCTCAAACATGGATTGACGTACTTCCCGGCGAGGATCATGCATTTTATTGAACGCCTGTCCTGCGGACAGCATAACCGTTTTACCGTCTTCCTCATATGGAATTTGGATTTTCTTCACGATGGTATCGTAGAACTCTCCCCATCCATGATAACCGTCTACGCCAAGCGACAGAGCCAGGCTCTCTAACTCAGGACTCATCTTATCTTTCGCAAGATTACGGCTTTCGTTTAATACGAAATCAAGCTCGGATACCTTATCCGTACCGGTCCAAGCGGTCCAGATCTCGTCATTCATACCACGAAGAACGTTGTCGAATTGGTTCTTAACCGATTGCAGGGTCGCGGACAACGAGGTTACCCGTCCGGATAATTGAACCGCCTTCTTGTCATTCACATTCTGCGCGGTCAGGCAGCCCACGAATGCAGAGACCTCGCGGATACGGGCATAGGCACTCTGGAACTGCTCAAGGAAGCGTTCAAGGCTGTTTGCGCCCTCCAGGGTTTCCGGAACGGTTAATGCTTTAACGGCTTGCTGAAGATTATGTACATCCTGCTCAAGAGCCTCAAGAAAGCTCACGAGCTGCGGTGAGGAAGAACCTCCGGGAAATATCGATTCCAAATCCCAAGTTTGTTGAAGTGCCATCGATCATTCATCACCTTTCTAAATAAAATATGAATTCAAGCGGAATATCATTTGTGTGGACTTAGGGAAAAGTGTATAACTATATATAACTCAATTTATGTTATCACTGCTACAACCAATTTACTGCTGGAGGAGCTAGAAGCCATGAGACCTTTGCAAATATCACCCGAGACGGCGGTTACATTGTCCAAGCAGCTGGGCGTTCCGCTGGAACAGCTGATGCATATGCCTCAGCATATATTAATGCAGAAAATTGCCGAGCTTGCCAAGAATGAGGAAGCGACTGCAACAAAAAAAGACGATGAGTCCCCATCATCGGAGAACTCATGATTCCTTTTTCCAATACTTGGCCTTATGATGTCGTTGGAAACGACGTGTATGTACACAGCTGCCCATTCTGCGGAACCGACAATGTATTGCTGCCGATGAAACCCAAAGAGCTGATAAGCGTAAGGGAAGGGAAAAAGAAGCTGCTGATCTTCCCCTGCTGTCACAACAAAGTAACCGTGCTGGACAGCGACATCGACTACTTGCTCACGGATCAGCGATTACGCTGACTTCACCGTAGAGCATGAGTTTAGCCTATACGTGAGATCCAACAGCCTGCTGACCCACCCTTCAGCGGGCTGTTGGCTTTAGGACTCCGCCTGGAGTGCCGCGTTCTTCTGCTCCCGTATCTGCTCGGATATCAGCTTCCATTGCTCTCTGGATGCGCGTATCATCGCGGCATCCATAATCTTGTCATCCTGGACCACTCTGGAGAACCATTGAACCGCCTCCTGAAACTGGCCCAGCCTGCGATGGATCTCCCCGATCAGATACAGCAACCTAGCATCATTAGCCCCTACCCCTTCCAGCTCAAACACTCGGATATAGGATTCCAGGCTATAACTCAAAAACCGCTTCTCTTGATCCTCGTTACCCTGATATCGGTACAGCCAAGCGATATGATGCAGCAGGCTGGCCACAATGCGATCCCGCTCCCCGATCACTTGCGCGCAGAGGAGAGCCAGCTTGTACGACTCCAGAGCATCCTCCAGATTGCGGGACCCGCCCATTTCCCTCTTCTCCCAGCGGCATCCTACTTGCTCGTAAAAGAGCGACTTCTGCCGTTCGTTCAATTTCAGGGTCGAGTTTTCCGTGGAGGCAAAACCGCATTCAGGACAGATCCGCACTACGTAAAAATCGGGATTCTCCGATTTATAATAAGCGCAAAAATCCGTATCTGTACGGTATGCCTTTTTAAAGCTGGGTCTCACCCTGGATGTTACATATTCATGCTCACAGTGCGCACATACCACCTTGATGGAATACAAGGGTTCCAATTTCACGCCATTCGCCATCCCTTCATTCGCCTCTAATTCCTGTTTAGATGTAGGTCTATGGCACTAAGGAGTATTCACGAAATGGTGGGCGGGGCCGGACAGACGCTGCAGCACAAAATCACGTAATTCATCCTCCACGCCAATTTCGATTAGGGCTCCTGCCATGCAGCCAAGCCATTCTTCGGCATGACGATCCGTAATCGGGAATTTCATGTGCCTGGCCCGCATCATCGGATGTCCGAATGCTTCCGAGAACAAGGCTGGCCCTCCAAAAAACTGGCTCAAGAACATATATTGCTTCTCCATCACCGGCATAATATCTTCCGGAAACAATGGGGAAAGCAGCTCATTTTGCTGCACTCTCGGATAAAACGCTTCGACGAGCGAACGTACACCCTCGGCACCCCCGAGGTTATCATAGATGCTTAAGTTCGGATTCATATCCGCTAATCTCCCATCTGTTTTTATGATTCGCTTTTGATTGGATGTACCTATCCATTATAGCAAAAAACAACAAAAAAAGGCGCTAAGCAAGGGTTAGCACCTTTTAGAACTTATTAATAACTGCGCCAGTCCTCTTCACTCTGGACGAGAGAAGCACGTATAACATAAACGAAGGCGCATACTAGGATACCTGCGACTATGCTCATGATCATCACTCCATCCAAACATAATACGAAAGATGTGCTTTGATGTTTTTTATTATAGCACAATATCCCCGAAAATAAAGCACGAATGTAACCGCTTTCTCATGTTTTTTATACTGTTTGTCCTATAACCTGCATAGATTTTTAACAACGGACCTATATTTCTATCATTCACATCGATGCCAGGGGGCGTATTCCTTATTATGACCATGAAAAAAATGGGCTGGCTCATGCTCGTGGCGGCACTGCTCAGCGTAATTGTCCTAATGGCTTTATTTCCCGAAGCGGCGCTTCAATCCGCACTCCGTGGCCTGTCGATATGGTGGGATGTGCTGTTCCCTTCCCTGTTCCCGTTTTTTGTTATTTCAGAGGTACTGCTGGGGTTTGGCGTGGTGCACCTGATTGGCACCCTCCTGGATCCTTTAATGAGACCGTTGTTTCGTATTCCGGGCGCAGGAGGATTCGTTGCAGCAATGGGATATGTTTCAGGATACCCGGTCGGTGCCAAATTAACCGCCAAGCTTTGGGAACAAAAAATGGTAAACCGGGAGGAAGGTGAGCGGCTTGTTGCTTTCACCACCTCTTCTGACCCTATATTTTTAATTGGAGCGGTCTCCATCGGCTTCTTTCATGACCCCAAGATCGGTTTGATCCTTGCCTTGTCCCATTATGGCGGAGGTTTCCTGGTGGGGTTGATTATGCGATTTCATGGCAGACATGAATCCAAAACAATAACCGACTCACTTCGTCTGTCCCAGGCTAAGACAAGCAGGCTCAGGTCTGCCCTGCATGCCATGCATGCTGCGCGCGAGCAGGATGGCCGGGACCTCGGCACCTTGTTAAGACAAGCGATACAGTCATCGCTTCAGCTTATTATCGTTGTCGGCGGGCTCGTCGTTTTCTTCTCCGTGTTTCTTGAACTCTGGACCCGCGCCGGTGTCATGCCTGCGCTAACCGAGGTTATCAGTTTGCTGTTATCTCTGGTTGGGATGCCTGAATCCTTATCCACTGCCATCGTAGGCGGATTGTTTGAGGTCACACTCGGTGCTCGATATGCCGGCGAAGCGGGAGCTGCAATTCCATTGCCATACAAAGCGGCCGCGGCTGCCTTTATATTGTCATGGGGCGGTTTGTCCGTTCATGCCCAGATCATCAGCATCCTGAACTCTACCAACCTCAGATATTTCCCTTTTGTCATTGCAAGACTGATTCATGGTGTGATTGCCGCAATCGCTGTATTGCTGCTGTGGAGAAGTGTCATGGGATCTTCGATACCGACTATGGCGCTGCCGGCTGTTTCGGATTCCGCCCTAAACGGGTATACCCATATTATGGCGGCTTTCTGCATCCTGCTCGGTTTCCTGATTGCGGTTGCGTTGTTTATTCAGATCATTCGAGGACTGCAGCAGAAAATCCGCAAATTCCCAAGGTGAACATTGTGTTCTTCTCCAAGATTGATTATCATCTTTATATAACCTTACAAAGGAGCTTATCAACTTGAGATATTATGTTCTGGACCGCGGTGACCCATTGTCTGTCGAGCTGACCCAGCAGTTTCACAAGCTGGCGGAACAGCGGGGGTTTGTGCTGGATGCAGAATCTCCGGAGATTGTGGTCTCGATCGGCGGAGACGGTACGATGCTGCATGCTTTCCATACTTTTATTGACCGTATTCCTGACCTCGCTTTTGTCGGTGTCCACACGGGCCACTTGGGATTCTATGCTGATTGGAAGGCCGATGAACTGACAGAGCTAATTGATCATATGAGCGGAGAAGGCGAACACGGCAACGTGAAGCCGCGCCTCGTCAAGTACCCCCTGGTTCAACTGGAAATTCATAAAAAATCAGGAACGTCCTCTTACATTGCCTTAAACGAATTTACGCTTAAAGGCGTTGACGGTACCGTTGTCGCGCAGATTGACATCAACGATGTAACCTTTGAAATGTTCCGAGGAGACGGGATCTGCGTGTCTACGCCGTCCGGAAGCACGGCCTATAACAAAAGTGTCGGCGGAGCGATGGTGCATCCTTCCATCGATGCTCTGCAGATCGCGGAAATCGCCTCGATTAACAATCGAATTTTCCGTACACTGGGCTCACCGCTGCTTCTGCCCAAGCATCATCACTGTGATATATTCTCGCGTAAAGAACAGCGTCTGCTGCTTACGATCGATCATGTGAATATCTCGATTGACGACCTCGTATCCGTCCGCTGTCAAGTGGCGGAACAGCAGGTCAGTTTTGCACGCTATCGGCCGTTCCCGTTCTGGAATCGTGTCCGTGATGCATTTCTTGGCTAATACTTTCCGATATCGAATAAAAGAAGAACGGCCACCTGCCTTAGAGGTGGCCGTTCTTCTTTTATTGCGGTTGTTCAGCCGGGGAATTAGGCTCCTTGGAAGGCTTTGCTTCCTTCTCCTTGGATTCCTTAGGATCACGCGGCTCGCGTCTGGATTCCTTGGCTTCACGCCGCTCGCGTTGGTCCTTATGCTCCTTGCCCGGTTTAGGTCCCTCCTGCGGGGTCTCCTTGCTTCCCTTCACTTCCCCCTCACCCTTGGTTTCCTTGGGGGGTGTTTCACGAATCTCCACAGGTTCTTTGGAATTGGCGTGCTCTTTGCTATCCTTCTGCTCCTTCGTTTTCTGAAGCACAAAGTGAGCACAGCCAAAATTGCAGTATTCGTTAATGTAATCGGACATGCTGGAGAAGGTAGAATCTTTGGCAGCTTTAGGATGATTATCCCGATAGAAACCTTTAAGCCGAAGCTGATTGTAACCCCAGTCTCCCACGATGTAGTCATAACGGTCCAGCACCTCGCTGTACCGCTCCCGGAAAGCTTCCAGATTCCAGCCGTTTCGATGGTCCTTTAACACTTCATAACTTTTGTTTCCGATAACGATCATTGAAAGCTTCCCCTGCCTTTCCAAAGGTTAAGACTGCACGGTCTCTTCCTTGTTGCGCTCTGCAGATTTCACTTGCTCGTGTGCATGGTAGGAGCTGCGCACCAGAGGACCGGATTCCACGTGACTGAATCCGCGCTTCATTCCCTCTTCCTTCAAGATCGCAAACTCTTCCGGCGTATAGTATTTTTCCACATTCAAATGCTTCGGCGAAGGCTGCAAATATTGGCCGATCGTCATGATATCGCAACCCACCGAACGCAAGTCGTCCATCGCTTCCAGAATCTCATGCCATTGTTCGCCGACACCCAGCATAATGCTGGATTTGGTCGGAATATCAGGCTGCATCGCCTTGGCATTCTTCAGCAATTGCAGTGAACGGGTATACTTGGCTTTGGCGCGTACCCGATCCGACATTCGCTCCACCGTCTCAATGTTATGGTTCAGAATGTCCGGCTTCACATCCATTACGATCTTAAGCGCTTCTTCGCTCCCCATAAAATCCGGAATCAACACTTCCACCGAGCATAGCGGCAGACGTCTGCGAATGGCTTTAACCGTTTCAGCGAATATGTAAGCCCCGCCATCTTTCAGATCATCCCGTGCTACGCTTGTTACTACGCAGTGACGCAGGTTCATCTGTTCCGCCGCTTCCGCTACGCGTTCCGGTTCCTGAAGATCCAGTTCCGTTGGAAGTCCCGTATTAACAGCGCAGAATCGGCAGGCCCGGGTACAAATATCACCCAGGATCATGAAGGTTGCCGTACGGTTAGCCCAGCATTCATAAATATTCGGACAGCGAGCCTCTTCACACACCGTGTGTAGTGTCTTGGATCGCATCATGCTTTTGATTTCTTTATAATTATCGCCAGTAGTCAGCTTGATTCGAATCCAGTCAGGTTTTGGCTGTTTGGTTTTAGACAAAGAAAAAACCTTCTTTCGAATTTATTGATGTAACTCAAGACATACCCCATCGTTTGCTGTCCCATATTATATCATGAAAACCATCATATTACTTGTTTCGCATCGATATGAGATTGATCTAGTTGCGGCATGGATAAAAATCCTTGTTTCGATTCACCCTACAGTGTAGGCATAACTGTCCGTCCTTAATTATGACAATCCAAAAGGAGGAGAAGGACACATTGAGGATTTTTCAACCATTGAGAGCAAGCAGCATCATGATTCGCTGCACGGCTGCAGCTGTGGCTGCCTTGACAGCGGCCTGCTGCATGTGCGGGCCTGTGTCCGCATCCGCCTCTATTGCGACCAGCACGGCAGACGATACGGTGAAAACAACGGATGCTAAAGCCATATTTGAAGACCGGAAGTCGTTATACGATGAGATTTCCACCGTTACCCAAATTCCTTGGTATCGCCTGGCTGCTATTGACCAGTATGAACGGACACTGACTAGAGTCCACCCCAAGGATCGCAAACATCCGGACCGGACGCTCGGAATCTTCATCCCCTCCACAAGATGGGCCGGCGCGTTAAATCCCAATCAGGAAGATGTAAATCCGACGTCGATCAGCGTGTTTTCCGGCATCGGGCTGGATGGTGACGGGGATGGCAAGGCAGATCGGAATAATGATACCGACCTGCTATATACCGTTGCAGCGAGACTTTCCCCCTACGGGCATGCTGCTGATGATTTCAGCATCGGGCTCTGGTCATACTACCAGAACACGCGGGCGGTTCAGCGCGTCATGCAATACGCCAAATTGTACGAGACCTTTGGGAAGCTGGACTTGTTCGACCATGCATTTCCTCTCCCGGTCAAAAGCAACTATTCATACCGAAGCACCTTTGGCATGGGACGCAATTGGGGAGGAAGAAGGGTTCATGAAGGAACGGACTTATTTGCCAGTTATGGAGTCCCTGTCCGGAGTACGTGTTACGGCATCGTTGAAATCAAGGGCTGGAATAAATATGGCGGGTGGCGTATCGGCATCCGTGATTTGAACAATCATTACCACTATTACGCCCATCTGCAAGGCTTTGACAAAGGGATCTCCCTCGGAGACGTCGTTACGCCGGGTCAAACCCTTGGCTGGGTTGGCAGCTCCGGTTACGGCAAGCCGGGAACCCAGGGCAAATTCCCTCCACACCTCCATTACGGCATCTACCGGGATACCGGATTAAACGAATGGGCTTTCGATCCTTACCCGCTGCTGAAGCATTGGGAAACGGAAGAAAAACGCTCGAAGAAAAAAACGCGCTCCTAAGTTCAACCCAGGGGGCGCGTTTTCTCCGTTAAGGACATACATAAATAGCAACTGAATCATGGTGCGGCTTCCATACGATAGTGCCAAAAGTGAAATTAAACAGCACTTAGCCGCCGGTGTTGTTTCCCCCCGTTTGCCCGGATAAGTCCGCTCCGCCAGGTGAAGGTTCCAGAGGTGTCGTTGTTCCGTCTGCAGGTTGGTCCGGCGTTGTTGCAGGCGGGACTTCCTGCTCCGAATGATGGCTGTTCTCATTCGTAACGGGCGGCGGTATCGCTATGCTTGGCGCGCTTGCCTTGTTCTCGCCGACGGCCTTTCCTTGACCGTCATAATAATACATCGGCACATCGCCGACCACGAGCAGATAAGAGATGGGAATATCGGTTTCCACAATCTGCGGCTCCATGTCAAAAGGAACAACAACCGCTACCTCCGTTACAATGTGGACGAATACCTCAACCAAAATCATGTTGATGCCCGCACCCTGCTGTCTTGTATCCAGTTGAACCTTTACCGCTCCCTGCGGTTCGATCTTCAATGGAATTTGTGGACCGAATGACGCGATGATCGGGCTTTTTAGCACCTGTCCCAGCGGAATTTGCTCTTTGCGCTTATGGATTTCGTCCAGCGTGCTCTGCACGACCTGCGTCGTATGGGATGTGATTTTCAAATGCTCGGCATAATTCAGCATGAATCCCGTCACTTTGCCGGAGCTATCCGTTTTCCAATTGACCAGATTATCAAAATCCTTACCCTGCGTCACCTGAGAGGTGATGGCTTTATTAATGGCTTCAGTGGCAATCTGTTTTACCCTGATTTGGGCTAAATGCATGATCGGCGGCCGCAGATTCTGCTCAATATACATAAAAAACTCAACGATCCCAAACACAAGGAGCAGAGCGCCGATCAGCCACCATTTTTTCACGCTGCGCCGTTTGGCAGCCTGAGGACGCCCCCGATGCTGTGGTACGGGCCGAAAACCTCTCCGCGGTGGTCTATAAGCTCTCCTTGGTTTGGGCCATGACAGGGACGGAAAGGATAAACGTCTGCTTCCCCATCTCTTTCGTCTCATGCTTGGTCCCCCCTATTTACGCCCCGAGGAGCATGTTTACCATGGCAAGCTCTCCTGTATAGAGGGTATGCGGACAAACAGCAAAAAAGAAGAGCAAGGATGGGTAATCCTCACTCTTCTCCCTTATAGATTCTCATTTTCAAGAAAGACTACTTGTCGTTCTTCGGATTGTCTTCTTGATCTTCCACATAATACTTCAGCATCGACAGTTTATTCTCCCAGAACCGGTCGAAATAAGCGAGCCAATCCTTTAATTCCTTAAGCGGCTCAACATCCAGCCGATAGCGGGTTTCGCGTCCAACCTTGCGGTCCTGCACAAGTCCCGCTTCCTCCAGAATTCGGAGATGCTTGGAGACGGCGGTTCGAGTCATGGAGAAGTGCCCTGTAATTTCTTTAACCGGCATTTCCTTATCACTTAACAAGCCTAGCAGCTTACGGCGTGTCGGATCCGCGATCGCTTGATAAACATCATGCTTCGGAGCAGGCTGCGACATGGATTAGGCCTCGACGTATCCCGCAAGCTTCTGAACAATGCCTGCCCAGCCGTTGTCCATACGGCCTCGTACGATATCGTGAGCTTCCCCGAACTCGGTCACTTGATCCGCTGTCCATCCGCCGTGAATGAGCGTGAATTCCGTATGATCTCCCTGCTGTACCAGTTCGAACGTAACATTCCAATCCTTGCCCCAGTTAAAAGACAAACGGTTAGGCTCGTCAATAAGCGTGACCTTGCATGGTGAATTCCCGAAAGGGCCTGCATTCAATTGAAACTCAAAGCCTTCCACCGGTTCAAAATTGTTGGGCATGAACCAAGCCGAAATCCCTTCAGCCGTAGCCACGGCTTTCCACACCTTCTCGATGGGCGCTTTCAGCACAAGCGTATGACGAATATCCGGCAGCTTGCCGTTTGATACGTTGTCCATATTTGATTAATCCCTCGCTTAGGTTTAAAATTATGAAACCATTTGGTTTCCCTTCATGCATTATAGGACACCAAATGGTTTTATGTCAAATACCAATATTCACCTTTTTATCCATTCAACACACCCTAGGGTCCAGCTTTCGTAACCAGGCAATCCATGCATCTTGTCAGCATCTCATGACTTAAACTCGCTAGGGCTGAGCAGGGTAGGTCTTGTTCAAGAAGGCGATCGATTCGCGAATCAGCTGCTTCAGGACTTCCCTATCAATGTCCGCCACTTTATTAATGTAGACGCAGCCTTTCCCGGCCGTATGTTTACCGAAACTCGTCAATAGCTCCTCCCGCTTCTCATCGCCCGGCGCAAAATACAGGCTGATTTTCGCTTTGCGCGGCGAGAAACCCACAAACGGGGCATCTCCTTCGTGTCCGGAAGCGTAGCGGTAATGGTAGGAGCCGAAGCCGATGATGCTGGGTCCCCACATCTTAGCCGGAAAACCGCTCGTCTCCTCAAAAACCTCCAACAAACGATAAGCATCCTCCCGTTTTTTCGGCGAATCCACTTGCTCTATAAACTCCACCACGCTGTGATCGGTTTCTTTGGTTTTTTGCTCGTACATTGGGATTTACTCCTTTCAAACATACCCACATTATTGTTTCCAGCCCTGACAAAAATAAAAAAACGTCATCGACGTACTTTCATAGAAGACAGACCGCATTTCGCGGAAGTTTTTCTTGCGAGATAAGGAGAGTAAGCCTCTGAAGTTTATGCTTTCTTATCTCTTAAATAAAAAAAGCCGGATATGATTAGCCATTGCTTTCTAATCACTTCCAGCCTTGTCGAGCCGCTCCTGTCTTTATTGGCCAGGGTACTCTCTTTGCCGTAAAGCCTCGTACATCAATACCGATGCCGCCATAGCCGCGTTCAACGATTCGGCTTTCCCCGGCATGGGAATACGGATGGCATCGTCCACGAGTTCCGCGACCTCAGGTGAGACCCCCCGCCCTTCGCTACCAATCACGATCCAGCTTGTCCCTTTGAAATCATACTCAAAGCAGGAACGCTTCCCTTCCAGCATGGTGGTGACCAATCTGGCACCTCGTTCCCTGGCTTCCGGCAAAATGCTCAGCAGATCGCCCTCCAGCACCGGTAGATGAAACAGGGAACCCATGGTAGAACGCAGCGTCTTAGGGTTATACAAATCCGCGCAGCCGCGTCCCAGAACCACGCCAGCAGCTCCTACGGCATCTGCGCTTCGTATGATGGTTCCCACATTCCCCGGGTCCTGAAGACCGTCCATAACGACAACCAAACCGTTCTCGCGCAGGATCAGGTCCTGCCATTGACGTGCTTCTTTGCGGACCACGGCAAACACCTGCTGCGGTGACGGCGTATCGCTGACCTTCGAGATGACGGCATGGGATACACCGATCCATTCGGCACCTTGTCCTGTATCCGATATAAAACGAAGTTCTTGGGGAATGCCCTTCTCGACATCATAAGCGACGCACTCGATGTCCGCCCCGGATGACAGTGCTTCCTGCACGAGATGAATACCTTCCACCACATACTTGTTCTGCTTGTCTCGATGTTTCTTCTCCTGCAGCTGTGACCAGCCCTTCACTCTGGCATTCTGAGGCGATAGTATCTCCATGGTTAATCCATCCGTTCTTTACTTATATACAAAACCGAGTCCAGCTCAACCAGCATACCCGCTAGTGGACAGCCTTACTTCGGATAAGCAAGCTCCAGCTTCGTTAAGTCATTCTTGTGCCCCACAATAACGAGAATATCGCCTTCCTCAATCCGGTCATCCGGACTTGGCGAAATGTTCATGTCCGCATCACTTCGAATCGCCATGACATTGCAGCCGAATCGTGCCCGAATGTCCAGCTCTATCAGATTGTGACCGACCAGATCTCCTGTAGCAAGCATCTCCATAATGCTGTAGTCGTCCGACAAATCGATATAGTCCAAAATATTTGGTGACACCAGATGGTGGGCAACCCGAAGCCCCATGTCCCGCTCAGGGAAAATCACCTTATCCGCACCGATTTTGTTCAGCACTTTTCCGTGCAGCTCATTCTTCGCTTTCACGATAATGGCCGGTACGCCAAGATCCTTCAATATCAGCGTAGTCAAAATACTGGATTGAATATCTTCTCCGATCGCTACGACAACCACATCGAAATTCCGTATGCCCAGCGCCCGAAGCGCCTCTTCATCGGTTGAATCCGCCGATACGGCATGCGTGACCATACTTGCGATTTCTTGAATGCGCTGTTCGCTCGCGTCTACGGCTAATACATCAAATCCCATGCTGCTCAATTCCTTGGCAACACTCGTGCCAAAACGCCCCATACCGATTACTGCGTACTGCTTCTTAGCCATTTATATATCCCCCCACGAGCCTAGGTCATCCATAATCATCATGATAATAGTATATCATACTGTCCCGAATACTTGAATGTAACTGCCCTGGAACGGGCACATTACACAATGACCCTTTCATAACAAGGAGGAACATGTCCATGTCCATATTGTTAGATCTAAGGCAGGCCGTCATTCATAAAGTCCACAATCAGGACGAAGAAGAGCTGCGCTCCATGATCGAGGGTTCCGTTGACGGGCCTGAAGCTGCCCTGCCGGGACTCGGTGTAATGTTTGAAATGATGTGGAAAGACATGGATGCTTCCCAGCAGAACAGCCTTGTCTCTTCCCTCCATGATCATTTGAAAACCGTTACGCCTGGCAACCTTCAAGGATAAGCCCATGGTCAACAAACAAGAACAATCCCCCAAGCTGTGAAGCTGGGGGATTGTTCTTTACATTGCATATTTATAACATCGCTTACGGAGCGGTCTCAAGAAACTGGGCGGTTGGATTCTTATCGATGGCGGTTCTCATCGCGTACTCATTTTCGAACAAGACAACGTAGTTATCCTTCTTGTCTTTGACCAGCGTTGAGTTAATCCGGAACTTGGACGGATCAATATTGTCATCCACGATCCAGCGAGCGAACTGATACGGCATCCGTTGAAGCTGGACATCAACGCCGTATTCCCCCTTCATCCGGTACTCGAAGACCTCGAACTGGAGCTGCCCGACAACCCCGAGAATGGTCTCGTCGAAACTCACGGTGCGGAATACCTGAATGGTACCCTCTTCCGTCAGCTGATCAATCCCTTTTTGATATTGCTTATGCTTCAGCGCATTCTTCACCGTTACTTTAGCGAAGATTTCCGGTGAGAACGTTGGAAGCTCATCGAATACAACTTCACGTCCCTGACTAAGCGAGTCCCCGATCCGGAAAATGCCCGGGTCAAACAGACCGATAATATCACCAGGGTATGCCTCCTGCACAATATCTCGATCCTGCGCCAAAAACTGCTGCGGCTGAGCCAGCTTGATTTCCTTGCCTACCCGAACATGCTTCACGCTCATACCGCGTTCGAACTTGCCCGATACGATCCGCAGGAAAGCAATACGATCCCGGTGAGCCGGATTCATATTGGCTTGAATCTTAAATACGTATCCGGAGAACTTCTCATCGGTTGGCTCCACCACACCGTCCGTGCTGCGGCGCGGCTCCGGCTTCGGCGCAAGCTGAAGAAAGTTTTCCAGGAAAGTCTGGACGCCGAAATTGTTAATCGCACTTCCGAAGAATACAGGTGTTAACTGACCCTGCATGACTTTCTCCAGATCGAATGGGTCTCCGGCAACATCCAGCAGCTCGAGGTCTTGACATAACTGATCATGCAGGTAATCACCTGCCATCTCCCGAATGATCGGATCCTCATAGCCTTCGACCTTCTGAACCTGAATCGTGGAATGGTCGTCGCCTTGGAACAATTCCACCTGATTCTTGACCCGGTCGTACACGCCGCACAGGTCACGCCCGGAGCCGATCGGCCAATTCATCGGTACGGAGCGGATGCCGAGAACCTGCTCAAGCTCCTCCATCAGATCGAACGGGCTGCGCCCTTCGCGGTCGAGTTTGTTGATAAAGGTAAAGATCGGAATGCCCCGCTTCGCACACACCTGGAATAATTTAATCGTCTGAGCCTCGACCCCTTTGGCTACGTCAATCAACATGACGGCGCTGTCAGCGGCCGTCAGCGTACGATACGTATCCTCACTGAAGTCTTGGTGACCCGGCGTATCCAATATATTAATCCGATGCCCTAAATAATCAAATTGCATAACAGACGAGGTAACCGAGATCCCCCGCTGCTTCTCGATCTCCATCCAGTCACTCGTTGCATGCTTGCTCGCTTTACGAGCTTTAACCGATCCAGCCAGACGAATGGCGCCCCCGAACAAGAGCAGCTTCTCGGTCAGTGTTGTTTTACCGGCGTCAGGGTGGGAAATAATCGCAAACGTGCGGCGCTTATCCACTTCCTGCTGCAGTTCATCTATTAGCTTTGCCATTTCACTTATCCCTTCGTAACTAAAGTCATGTATATCATTGTACCACAATTCATACGCAAATCATCCCCATGCGCCCTGCGCATGAGGATGATTTTTAACACGTAAATTATAGAAAATGATCTTAGTTTTTCAACCACACCACATTATCCTCGAGCTGACCGTTAACCGGCCACCAGTGGAATCCGTCTTCCTTCAACAGCTCATCTGCTTTGACAGGTCCCCACGAGCCCGCAGGATACGATTCCAGCTCGCCCTGGTTCTCTCTCCACGCACTGGCGATACGATCCACGAAGGACCATGCCGAAGCCACTTCGTCCCAGCGCGTAAAGTAAGTGGAGTCTCCACGAGCCGCGTCATGCAATAGACGCTCATACGCTTCAGGAGAGTTAATGCCCACGATGCAGCTTTGGCAGAAGTCCATCGCTACAGGAGCGATCTCGGATTCGGATCCCGGCTTTTTCGCATTTATCTTCACGTAAATGCCTTCCATCGGATTCACGCGGATGACGAGCAGGTTAGGTTCCAGGGAATGCTTTTGTCCCAAGTAAACGTTGGTTGGCATCCGTTTGAACTCGACAACCACCTCGGTTGTCTTAACCGGCAGACGTTTGCCCGTGCGGATATAGAACGGTACGCCCGCCCAGCGGAAGTTGTCCACGAATACTCTGGCCGCAAAATAGGTTTCCGTATTGGATTCCGGATTCACTTTGTCCTCTTCACGGTAAGCCGGCAGATCTTTACCGCCCGCCGAACCGTTCGTATACTGACCGCGAACCACGTTGTTCTTCACTTCTTCATGTGTGGCATACGGACGCAAGGAACGAAGCACTTTTACCTTCTCGTCGCGGATATCCTCTGCGAGCAATCGGCTAGGCGGCTCCATCGCAATCATGGTCAGCAGCTGCAGCATATGGTTTTGGCCCATATCCCTTAGAGCCCCGGCATGATCATAGTATCCGCCGCGCTCCTCGACGCCAACCGTTTCACCAAGCGTAATTTGGATGTTGGCGATATGCTTGTTGTTCCAAAGCGGCTCAAAGAAAGCATTCGCAAAACGCATGACCTCGATGTTCTGTACCATTTCTTTACCAAGATAATGGTCAATCCGGTAGATCTCTTCTTCCTTGAACACTTTACGGATCTCTTCGTTCAGCTTGGCAGCCGACTCCAGATCGTAACCGAACGGCTTCTCGATTACAAGACGGTTCCAGCCTTCTCCGTCAAGCATACCGCCCTTCATCAGGTTAAACGATACGCTGCCGAACAATTCCGGTGCAAGCGCCAGATAAAATAGGCGGTTACCCGGTATATTAAATTTCGTTTCCAATTGCTCCGTTTGTTCACGAAGCTCACGGAAACCGTCAATATTGTTAATATCTAAAGATTTATATTCAAAATGCTGTGCAAATGCATTCCATTCACTATCCTGTTCCGAACTATATCGGCAGAATTCCTGAATCGAACGATACACGTCCTCCCGAAACTCTTCCTGGGTGCGCGGACGCCGCGCCACGCCGATTACCGCAAAATCCTCATCCAGTTTTCCTTCACGATAAAGACTGTAGATCGCCGGAAACAACTTACGTCTTGCCAAATCACCAGTCGCCCCAAAGATGAAAAATACAGCTCCCGGTGTCTTCATTGTATCTAGATTTTGATTTTCAGCCATGGCTCCTCATTCTTTCTATGAATTATAGTGTATTTTTATGCATCGGCACTTAACTCGATGTGATGACATTTTAGCATATTCATTTCAAGTATGCTATCTCAATCCGCATTTTTTCATCGGAGTTTCAGAAATCATTTTCAATATTCTATTGTAATGACGGGAAATCCGATCGTTATTCTACTACTTTTCTTCATCGAATCTTCATGCACTGCGATCTGCATATGAATCGGCGTGTCGCCACTTATCACAGATGCATGCAGTGAAGGAGCCTCATATGAACGGCTTCGTGTTTTTTCATCAGCATAATCCTCTACGGAGCGAAGCGGGAACTTTTGGGCCACAGTCTCTTCTACCTGAGCCATCGTCCCATCAACGCTTGCGGTTTCCGATGCATACCCTTGAATGGACGCATTCCATGTGTTCGGTATGCCTGCTTGCTTCATCATCTCTTGAATCTGCTGCTGTAAGGCGATCATTTCCCGGGTCTGCCCAGCCGCTTCTCCGACAAGCATAGCTCTGACATAACTATGGCCCGCCTTCGTGTGGGCCCAATCCAGAAGGACGGATACACCGGAGAGCACGCCTTCTGCTTGGAACACTTCATTTCCCTGAAGCGGGGACGTCGTAATCCCCGAGAGCCCCATGGTACGAGCCAGCTGCTCAGCTGCTGTCTTAGCTTGATCTTTTGGTATGGAATTTATCATTTCACCTTGAATTTTTACCGTGAGCATGGCCGAAGCTTCCATATGCTCTTGCCCAAGCGCTGCCAGTAGCGTTAAATCGCTATCTGCAGCTACCCCGGTTCCAGTTGTTCCATCGACATCTTTTTCTCCTGTTCCACTTGAAACTGAAGTTGACGCTTCTATCACATGCGGAACCGATTCGTTTCGCTTGCTTTCCGTTGTTCCCGCAAAACCCGCCATCATACCTGCTGCCCCGCACAGCAACAACATCATCACAACGATCTGTAAACGCATCTTCCGCATGGTCAGTCACGCCTCCCCGTTCGAATCTATCAATCTAGTAAAAAGGATGGCCTCGTTACCGCAGATTTATACCTCGCTTGTTAAAAAGAGCCTTCACCGGGCTTTATGTAAACATTCTTGCTTCCCCGTCCCTAAATAAAAAAAGCTCCCGATCCGGGAGTCTTTAAGCCTGCCTCTCATGGTTACATGGATATGTTTATAACTCACGCATCGCATCATGAATCTGCTTTTGTACCACGCTCAACGTCTCAGCATCTTGGATCTGTTTATGTCACGATCATCGCATAAAAAAGAGCCGGCATTCCTTACTCAGCCAGCCCATTTTTATAAGCGTAGATGGCAGCCTGGGTTCGATCCTCTACCCCCAGCTTGCCTAAAATATTCGTTACATGAAACTTCACGGTTTTGATGCCGATAATCAAATCATCGGCAATATCCTGATTCGACTTGCCCTGCGCCACCAGTCGGAGCACTTCCATTTCCCGGTCCGTAAGGTCGTTATGCGCCGGTGCTTCATTTTGCGGATGCCGGAATCGATTCATCATCTTGGAGGCAACCTGCGACTCCAGCACCGACTGCCCGCGTGCGGCTGCACGTATAGCATCAGCTACTTCAGAAGCACGGGATGTCTTCAATAAATAACTGAACGCACCTGCTTCAATAACCGGATACATCTTCTCATCGTCCAGATAGCTGGTCAGTACAATGACCTTAAGATTCGGAAACTGATTCATCAATTGGCGCGTCGTCTCGATTCCATCCATCCCGTCCATCACCAAGTCCATCAGCACCACATCAGGATGATATTCCTGCGCTAAGCGTATCCCTTCCTCGCCGCTGCCCGCTTCACCAACCACCTCGATGCCGTCCTCTGTACCAAGCACAGCCGCTAAACCGATCCGGACCATCTCATGATCATCCACCAGCAGCACCTTAATCGGCGTTTCCATCTCCATCCCCCCGTTTACGTTCATCATTTATGAGTGGCACAACGATCTCAATTCGAGTCCCTTTACCCGGTGCTGTTATGAATTGTACCGAGCCCCCGATCTCCGTCACCCGTTCCTGCATCGTCGATAGACCGTAGGAAGTCTGTTTCTTATCGTCCAGTTCAAACCCGATTCCATCATCACGCAGCATCACCCGAACAGTGTTCTGCCTGCGGTGAATACGGATATCCATTTTCTCCGCTTTCGAGTGTCTGAGGGTGTTCGACATAGCCTCCTGGATAATACGGAACAGATGATTTTCGATCCCTTTAAGCAAATGTATGTCATCGTCCATTTCAAACGTAATTTCCATAGGTACTTTAATCCGCAATTCCTTGATCAGATCCTTCAGCCCTTGCTCCAGTGCTTTCCCTTCGAGATAAACCGGCCGCAGATGAAGAAGAAGCGCCCTCATCTCGGACTGGGCCACAGCCGACATTTCCTCGATCAGAGCCACCTGGCGCTGCGCTTTGTCAAAATCCTTATCCAGCGTCCTGCCCACAGCGGTTGCCGTCATCGAGATGGCAAACAGCTGCTGAGAAACCGCATCATGAAGCTCGCGCGCCAGACGCTGCCTCTCTTCCACAATTGCTGTTACCCTGGCCTGCTCGGCAAGCTGGGCATTGTTCGTTGATAACCGCTGCAGGGAAGACACTTGATCCTCCCAGCGTTTGCTGATCTTCACCAGCTGTTCTCCAAGCCGGCCCACTTCGTCTTCACCGATGTCCGGCATCACATCCGTAAGGCTGCCTTTTTCCCAGTTTACCAGCGTTTCCCTCACGAGATCGACCCTCCGTTTTATTCGGTATCCCTGGAAGAAGCCATAGATTGCTCCCAGCCCAATCGGCAGCAATACCAGGGTAATGCCGGCTTCGATCCGGTTCTTCCACGTCTCAAACGGTTGAAGATAACCATATGTATATAATAAATATAGGACAACCAGCATGACAACCAATCCCAGAAGGGTCCCCTCACGCATACTTCGGGTAATCATATTTGCTTTCTTTTCCGTTTCCACGGGGCAACCCTCCTGAATGGTTTACACAAAACATACGTTGATTATGTCATTCTTATATTCAAATCTCCGCCCAAATAAGAAACAATAAATTTCACTTTATATTCACTGGTCTCATAATTGGGTGATTGATACCGCACGCGGTTTAATATGCCGGTTTCCTTCCGGTCGTCCATATGAATCGAGCCAAACAGGATCGATGCTTCGATCTCCACTCCATAATAGTCCGGAATCATCAGATCAATATCCCCCAGTATCCCATGGAACATAAGGACCGTTTGGCGTTCCTCCGGAAGCGCCAGGGATAGATCCACATCCGCCTCTCCAAGCACATGCCACACACTCAGACTGCGCATCACCCACGGAGCCCGGTCCCAATCAAAGTTGGACATAAAGTTCTGCTTCTGAATGTACTTTGTCGTCGTATGGGCTCGCTTCGACTTGCCATAAAAAATACCCAGTGATATCAAGCTGATGCCGATAATCAACATGAGATGCTCCAGCAGCAGCAGTACGGCACCTACTCCGAGCAGAATGTATCCCTTCTTCAAATGGCCTTGTCTGACCTGAAGGACACCTGCGAACATGAGTATCAGGGCGACAATGGTGAAGAAACCAAGCCATCGGCCGAAAAGCATAATAATACCCAAGCTGATTAAACCAACTGCTATCCAGCGGTTTCTGTCCATGTCGCACCTCCTTGATGACCAAGATATAAGCTCGGAAAAGCCATATCAGTGAGACGTTCCCCACTGTATGGCTTTGCCTGTACTATACGACAATCTCATTCGTATAGCATATCATATGAACATGGTGTTCGAATACGGTTTAATCTTATTTTACTGACTTGCTAGAGGAATTACTCGGACTTCGAAGAATTCCCCATTTTGTTTTTCAAAGCTTGCAGTTGCTCATCCACCTTCAATTGCTTCTCAGCATCTACGGGGCTTGTGTATACTGCGTTGTTAGGACGGTATGGGGCACGAAGCACATCCGCTTCTGCTTCCATTTGCATAATTTTTTCCTCCATGCGGTGGAAGCCCATCGACGCACTGCCGCTTTCGATCGTGTGCAGGCTGCTCACTTGAGACATTTGCTTCTTCGCTTTAGCCATTTGAGCACGGGCTACGAGCTCATTACGCTTGTTGCGCATTTTGTAGAACTCGTCTTTCATTTCATGCAGCTGAGCTACAAGCTCTTTCGCTTGAGCCTCGGATTGCAGGTGCAATTCCACGTACTCGGTTTCTTTTTGATCAAAATAGATTTTTTCTTCAAGCAGCTTGCGAGCCACTTCTTCTTGACCATTTTTCAGAGCCAATTCAGCTTGAGCTTCACGTTGTGCCGCCATCTTCACAGCCTCATCGACGCGCTGCTTCATACGACGCTCGTTAGCCATTTGCTTCGCAACCGTTACCTCTGCTTCGTGAATTTCTGCCTCCATGTCGCGCAGGTACTGGTTCAACATTACGATCGGATCCTCTACTTTATCCAGCAGTTCATTCACCGATGCTTTCGTCATATCCTTAATTCTTTTAAATACTCCCATGTTATTTATCTCCCTTCTCATAGTTCGAAAGTTTTTTCTTTAATTCTTCGATTTCTTTTTGCATGGCTTTTCTCTCAATATCCTTCATCATCGCATCCAGGTCGGAATCCGCTGGCGCGTTGTTTCTTGTGCCATTGGGACGGTCATATTTGGGACCAAAATTTCCATGCTCATTAGGATAGCCTTGACGTCCATAAGCATCGTTATAGCTGTTGTAGCCTGGACCAGGGCCCGGATGATCGTTATAACGGTATCCGCCACCATGTCTTCCCTGTGGACCGTACGGATCGTGATAATACGGCTCCTTAGGTACTACAAGGGATGCAATCAGATAGATCAACAGCGTTGTACCGCCTGTGAAAAAGATACTGACTACAAATATGACTCTAAGTAGGGTAGATTCGACTCCGAAATGATCGGATATACCGCCGATCAACCCTGTGAACATTTTGTCTCGGGTGGAACGGTACAATCTAGTCATGGTTACTCCTTTCCGCTGTTATTCAGCTTCTGCTTCAGGCGGGCAAGTTCTTTTTCTAATACAGTGGAGACCGATTCACCAGCCTGTTCCATGTATTCCTGCCCCATGCGGCGTAAATCGCGAAGACTTCTGGCTTCGAGTTCCCAGTCGCTGATACGGTCTTCGAGGCGATTGAACATCTTCGGTACGTCATGGCCGCCGCCGTAGGAGCCCGTACGTTCATTCATTTTCTGCTGAAGACGAAGGGTTTCCACTCGGGCAACATAATATTGGCGTTTGCTGTATACCGTCTGATATTCCATCCGCAGCTCGCCGAGCTGCTCCTCGATTTCTTTTAGCGACTCCAGGCTTGAGGATAACAGGCCTTGATACTGCTCGATCTTTTCCTCATAGATCAGCTTCTCCTGCAATGCCAGCTTGGCAAGATGTTCTTCGCCGGCCTTCAATGCAAGCAGCGCCTGCTCTTCGCGTTTATAGCGCATGGTTTCCGCTTGATCCACCTGCTGCTTCAGCTGTCTGGAATGTACTTGGCATTGCTGCTGCAGCTTCTCAGCCTCTGCAATGTCCTGTCTGGTTGAATGTAGGAACTGGTCGATCAATCGAACCGGATCCTGGCTCTGCTCGAGCTTTTCATTCAATGTTGCTACGGTTATGTCTCTTATCCGCCGGAAAACACTCATATTGGCTTAGCCCTCCTCATCTATCATGATCTGTTGTTCATGCATGTTATTTAATGTAGTGGTTTTTATCAATAACGCGGTCTACCATTCTTCAATCGGGACACCCCGTAGATGATTAAGATAACTCCAAGGATCGGACCGATCAGCCAAGACAGTTTACCCATCAACCAGATCACACCGATACCGAGAATAACCCATCCCATCAAGGTGTTACCTCTCCGGATCCCGTAGTATCCCAACGCGACCATCAGTATTGGAATTAGAAGACTGAGCAACCATCCAAGCAGAGGACCGAATACTCCCAGGAGAACCAAGATCCCTAAACCAATCAACAGGATACTCATTCCATTTCCTTTTGAATTTCTCATTTATACACCGCCTTTCTGTTGTTTGATCGTTGTTTCATTTGTTCAACCTTATGACTCTATTCTAGGTAATTTCGAGTTTCACTAAAACGGCCTGGGGACGGTTTTTAGACCTAGACCTAAGGCGGGGCCTCCTACAGACCTACGTCCAACCCTGCACTGGATCTCTACCGATCTAGATGCAACAAAAAAAGGAATGCAGACGTTGATAGTCTACATTCCTTTTGGATGATGCCGGTGAAGGGACTCGAACCCCCACGGTTTCCCTCACGATTTTGAGTCGCGCGCGTCTGCCAATTCCGCCACACCGGCTTACATAATGGCGTGCCCTAAGAGATTCGAACTCCTGACCTTTTGATTCGTAGTCAAACGCTCTATCCAGCTGAGCTAAGGGCACATAGTTTTGTTATGGAGGCGCCACCCAGATTCGAACTGGGGATAAAGCTTTTGCAGAGCTGTGCCTTACCACTTGGCTATGGCGCCAGAAATAAAAATGGAGCGGACGACGGGAATCGAACCCGCGACCCTCGCCTTGGCAAGGCGATGCTCTACCGCTGAGCCACGTCCGCAAACATAAAAATCAATGGCTGGGGATATAGGATTCGAACCTATGCATGACGGAGTCAAAGTCCGTTGCCTTACCGCTTGGCTAATCCCCAATATGATTTTGTAATATGGGGCGATCGAGGGGAATTGAACCCCCGAGTGCCGGAGCCACAATCCGGTGCGTTAACCACTTCGCCACGACCGCCATATTGAAACACTGTGATACGATTGGCAGGGGCAGCAGGAATTGAACCCACACTAACGGTTTTGGAGACCGCTGTTCTACCTTTAAACTATGCCCCTAAAAACTGGTGGAGGATGATGGATTCGAACCACCGAACTCGAAGAGAGCAGATTTACAGTCTGCCGTGTTTAGCCACTTCACTAATCCTCCAGAATGGTGCCGGCGAGAGGACTTGAACCCCCAACCTACTGATTACAAGTCAGTTGCTCTACCAATTGAGCTACACCGGCATATAAAGTTATAAAACGTACATGGTGGCTCGGGACGGAATCGAACCGCCGACACGAGGATTTTCAGTCCTCTGCTCTACCGACTGAGCTACCGAGCCTTAAAGCTCTTCGCGAACTTTGACGGAACCCATATCGGATACTCATCTCATCCCAAAGTTGTAAAGAATGGCGGAACTGACGGGATTCGAACCCGCGATCTCCTGCGTGACAGGCAGGCATGTTAGGCCTCTACACCACAGTTCCACGAGGCATTATCGCTATCGCGATATAAATTGGTTGCGGGGGCAGGATTTGAACCTACGACCTTCGGGTTATGAGCCCGACGAGCTACCGAACTGCTCCACCCCGCGTCATTATAAGGATTGCTTGTATAGGATCCCCGAAAAGCAATCGGAATTACCTGCGAAGCATGAGCTTCACTTCTTGGGGATGATTGATGGTGGAGGCTGAGGGGATCGAACCCCCGACCCTCTGCTTGTAAGGCAGATGCTCTCCCAGCTGAGCTAAGCCTCCGTAACAAAGCGACCTTTATCATATCAAAATCTGATATAAGAAGCAAGTGTTTTTTTAAAGAAAGTGGTGACCCGTAGGGGATACTCTCACTTCGTTCGAGACTGCGAAGCCTCTGCTTACGAAGTTATCCTCCGACGAATCGACGGGATTCTCATCCCCTGATGCAATTAAGATAGTGGTGACCCGTAGGGGATTCGAACCCCTGTTACCTCCGTGAAAGGGAGGTGTCTTAACCCCTTGACCAACGGGCCTTGCTTGAAATAATAGTGGCGGAGAGAGAGGGATTCGAACCCTCGAGACGCTTTTGGCGCCTACACGATTTCCAATCGTGCTCCTTCGGCCAACTCGGACACCTCTCCATAAATGGCTCCCCGAACAGGACTCGAACCTGTGACAACTCGATTAACAGTCGAGTGCTCTACCAACTGAGCTATCAGGGAACATTATTCAATTCAAGTGATTGATCACCTGAAAACTAGATACGAAACGAAATTTGCACTTTGAAATATGTTTGGATAAGCCCTCGACCGATTAGTATTGGTCAGCTCCATGCATTGCTGCACTTCCACCTCCAACCTATCTACCTCGTCGTCTTCAAGGGGTCTTACTAGTTGGGAAATCTCATCTTGAGGGGGGCT